>NZ_CADFEI010000008.1 GCF_902833225.1 Burkholderia sp. BCC1644 | reverse complement strand
ACCAGCCACCCACCAGGCCCGGTGACAACACCCCCCGGATCATGACTGCGACTGGGGGCGGGAATCATGCCGGGCCTGGCTGGCCATAGCCCCGATTATCGGGGCGTGAAGATAGTAACGGGGCGATGCGAGCGAGGGCCCGATGGCCGGCGTCAGCGCCGCGCGAGCACGACGCCCACCAGCGCGAGCGCGAAGCCGGCGAGCTGGATCGCCGCGAGCGTTTCGCCGAACAGCCAGTAGCCCTGCAACGCGGCCAGCGGCGGCGCGAGGAACAGCAGCGACGTCGCGCGCGCTGCATTGCCGCGGCGCAGCATCCACATCAGCATCGTGACCGCGCCGCCGGACAGGAACACGACGCCCCACACGAGCGACACCCACAGCGCCGGCGCGCCGATCCAGCGCGTTTCATGAAGCAGCGCGACGAAGACGGCCGCGACGATCGCCGCGCCGAAGTTCTGAACGGCAACCGCCGTGCGCAGGTCGCTCTGCGCGAGCTTGCCTTTCTGGTACAGCGAGCCGGCCGTGATCGATCCGACCGCCAGCACCGACACGGCGACGACGAGCCAGGCGGGCGCCGCGCCCGGCGGCGGCGCGACGCCGCCCGTGACTTTCGGCGCGAGCACGAGCGCGACGCCGGCGAGCCCGAGCGCCATCCCGAACCAGCCGCGCCTGGGCAGGCGCTCGTCGAACAGCGGGACGGCAAGCACGGCGGTGGCGAGCGGCTGCAGCGCGCCGAGCAGCGCCATGACGCCCGCGTTCAGCCCTTGAGCGACGGCCCAGTAGCTCGCGCCGAGATAGACGCCTTGCAGCAGTGCGCCCGCGATCAGGTGGCGCGGCCATTCGCGGCGGGCCGGCCACGGTGCGCGCGCGACGAGCGCGACCACGCCGAACAGCGCGGCCGTGCCCGCGAAACGCGCGAGCAGGAACAGGTTGGGATCGGCGTAGGGCTTGATTGCCCGCGCAACGATGAAGCCGGTGGACCACAGCGCGACGAACGCGGCGGCGACGATCGAGGTAAGCATGCGTGACGGGCCGCGAGGCGGCTGGACGGAACCGGAAAGCCGGCCAGTATCGGGGGAAGCGGCGCCGGCGTCTTGTCGAATCCTGCACTCATGCCGGACGATGCGTGGCCGTGCCGGTCGTCATGGTGCGTGGGGTTTGCAACGCGCAAGGGTGGGGTGCCGCGCCGCACGATGCGGCGCGGGCGGGTGCGAAGCCGCGGCGGTCGGCCGGATCAGTCGATCGAGAACGTGTCGAGCGGCTGGTTTGCGCGCGCGTCGGTCGCGAAACGCGCGGCGAGCTGTTCGTAGAGCCGGCGCGCCTCGTCGAGCGTCAGGTCGATCCAGTACGGATCACCGGCCGCGTCGTTGAGGCGTTCGGGCGGAAACTGGATTTCGATCACACTGCCTTTGCGATACATGGCGCGAGCCCCTTTGCTTGATCTGTCGTTCGGCGAAACGCAAAGTGTAGCAACCGGCATCGCGCCGATTCGCGCGCGTGAGGCAATACAGAATTTCGCTTTCGGGAAACGCGGCCGGCCCCGTTTCGCGCCGCCGTCAAATGCCGGTCAAACGGCCGTAATACAATGGCCGGCTTACCCATTACAGTCGCCTCGGGCGCACACGCGATGCTGGCGGAACAACGTCATCAATACATCCTGTCGGAGCTCGGTCGGTCGGGCGCGCTGTCGGTCGCGGAACTCGTCCGTTCGCTCGACGTGTCGCGCGAAACGGTCAGGCGCGACCTGAACGCGCTGGCTGCGCGCGGCCTGCTCGTGATGACGCACGGCGGTGCGCTGGCCGCGGATCGCCGCGAGCCGAGCCTGTCCGAGCGCGAAGCCGCGAACGCCGAAGCGAAGCGCACAATCGGGCGGCGCGCGGCCGAATTCGTTCCCGACGATGCATCGGTGCTGATCGATTCGGGCAGCACGCCGCATGCGGTTGCGCTGGCGCTCGCCGACCGGCACCGGCTGTCGATCTACACGAACGACTGGCGTACCGCGTTCGTGCTCGCACGGCGCAACGGCAACCGCGTGACGTTGCTCGGCGGCGAGCTGTCCGACGACGAGGACGCAACCTTCGGGCTCGACACGATCCACCAGCTTGCGCAATACCACGTCGATTTCGCGTTCGTCGGCGCCGGCGGCATCACGCCCGACGGCGAATGCACCGACTACTCGCGGCTCGCGGCCGAAGTGCGCAGCCGGATGATCGCGGCGGCCGGCACGGCGATCATCGTCGCCGACCATTCGAAATTCGGCCGCGTGACGCCGGTGCGGATCAACGGCACGGCCGCCGCCCGCTATCTCGTGACCGAGCGCGCACCCGACAAGGCCGTGCGCCGTGCGCTGACCGCGCGCGGGATCGAACTGCTCGTGTGCGACTGACGCGCGTCCGACATACAAGGTTCACCGAACCGTCATCCCGCGGGAAGAACCGCCGTCAACACTGACCCATTCACCTCGACCGGCCGCCAGGCCAGGGAGCAACGAATGACCGTCAGCGTGCGCAGCTATCTTTCCCCCACCTTGGTCCTGCTGGCCTTCGACTGGCCCGATGCGGCGTCGCGGTCCGACTTCCTCGGCTTCGCGATCCGGCGCACGCCGGGCTTCTGGTCGGCCGACGGCAAGACGCGTGCGCCGGACAGCTGGTTGCCGAACCGCCTGACGTTCGACGGTCCGGCCGCCGACACGCAGGGCGACGCACCGACCGACCAGGCGCCGATCCAGAAATTCATGTGGTGGGATGCACGCATCGATCCTCAGGACCGCGATGCATCGTTCCGCTATGACGTCTATCCGGTCGTCGGCACGCCGGCGAACCTGCAGGTGCTCGACGCGCAAGCCGGTGTGTGCGACGTCGTGCTGCCCGCGCACATCGAGGACGGCATCGGTACGTGGTTCAACCGCGCGGTGGTCAGCTCGCAGGCGTTCGCGAAGCAGGTCGCGGCGCTGGGCCTCGCGCCGAACGAGGCGCCGAGCGACGTGCAGGCGCTGAAGCTGCGCACGTGGCTCGCGAACGACATGGAGCAGGTGTTCGCGGAGATGCTCGACCCGGCGTCGCGCGCGGCGTCGGCCGTCTATCACCTGACCGATACGCTGTGGGCGTTGCCCGCATTCGAAGCATTCGGGCGCAAGCACGGCGAAGCGTCGCTCGCGATCGTCTACGATGCGCACACGACGGCGCGCAAGGGCAAGCCGCCGCTGCCGTCGCCGAACCAGCCGGCCGTCGACGCGCTGCAGGGTCTCGCGACGCTCGCGCCGCGCGACAAGACGCACATCATGCACGACAAGTTCGTCGTGACCGATGCGCCGTCGAACCCGGCGCCCGCGCGCGTGCTGACCGGTTCCGCGAACTTCACGACCGAGGGGCTGACCGAGCAGGCCAACGTGCTGCACGCGTTCGACTCGACCGTGCTGGCCGCGCTGTACAACGAGCGCGCCCATGCGCTGGCCGGGAATCCGTCGATCGCGGAGACGGCGAAGCTGACGTCGGGCTGGTCGGCGCCGATGACGATCGGCAGCGCGCAGGTGCGCGTCGCGTTTTCCCCGGAGCCGGCGGGGCAGCGCACCGAGATCGACACGATCGTCGCTGCGATCGCGGCCGCGAAGCATTCGGTGTCGTTCTGCCTGTTCATGCCGACCGACGCGGCGCTGCGCGACGCCTGTTTCGCGGCCGGCGATCGCGGGCTGATGATGTTCGGGCTGGTGAACAAGATCAACGTCGGCAGTGCGACGAAGGCCGATACCGCGCAGCAGGCCGGCCAGACGCTCGATGCGGCGACGCTCGCGAACCTCGAGCTGTACCACCGCAGCCGCGACAACCACGACGTGATCGATGCCGCGTATTTCTCGCCGGCCACCGTGCCGCAGGGCTTCACGCCGGAACTGCGGCTCTTTCCCGGCGAGCCGGCGCCGGCCTTTCCACCCGTCGTGATCCATCACAAGTTCATCGTGATCGATGCGGAAGGCGCGAATCCGGTCGTCTATACGGGCTCGGCGAACATGAGCCGCAACTCCGAGCAATACAACGACGAGAACCTGCTCGAGATCCGCGACAAGCGGATCGCGGCGATCTATCTCGCGGAATTCCTGCGGCTCTACGAGCACTATCGCGCACGGGCTTTGGCGATCAATGCGAAGCAGCACGGCACGGACGCGGGGACGGGCGCGCATGCGCGGCTCGCGCTCGCACCCGATTCGAGCTGGGCGAAGAAGTATTACGTGGCGGGAAGCCCCGAAGAGAAGGCGCGGATCGCGCTGGCGTCGACCGCGCCGACGGACTGACGCGCGGAAGTGCTGAAGTGTGAAGGGCGCGGAGGATGCGCGCCCCGGCCGGCGGCTGCCGCCGCTTACGCGGCGACGTAGCGCAGCACGGCGTCGGCGATCGTGTCGCGATGCCGTGCGCGCAGGCGCGGCGCCGACGGGTCGCGGCCGAACGCGGCGCCGAACGTGTAGCGGTTCGACACGCGGTGGAAGCAGAACGAGCTGATCAGCAGGTGGAGGTCGAATGCGTCGATGTCCTGGCGGAATGCGCCGCTGGCCGCGCCGCGCTCGACCAGTTCCTCGAGCGTCTTGATGATGCTGACGTTGCGGTTCTTGAACGACTTCAGCTGTTCGAGATACTTTGCGCCGTGGATGTTCTCGATCGACACGAGGCGGACGAAATCGCGATGCTTGTCGTGATAGTCGAACGTGAATTCGACGAGGCGGCGCATGCCTTCGCGCGGCTCCATGTCGCCGACGTGCAGTTCCTGCTCGAGCGCGCGGATGTCGCCGTACACCTTCTCCAGCACGGCCTCGTACAGGCCTTCCTTGCTTTCGAAGTAGTAGTAGAGCATGCGCTTCGTCGTGTTCGTGCGCTCGGCGATCGCGTCGACGCGCGCACCGGCGAGGCCCATCGCAGAGAATTCCTGCGTGGCGACATCGAGGATGTTGCGTTTGGTTTGCTCGGGATCGTATTTACGCCGCGCTTCGGACGCAAGCGCGCGGGTGTCGGACGTGGCGGCCTTGCTTCCTGCTTTCATGTGACTTTATTGTGGGTTCGCGGCGGCTTGGAAAAGGCATTCTAGCATGCTGGAAACCCCCGCCCGGCCGACCTTCCGCTCTAATCGGCCAGGCCGTCCGGCCCGGCCGTTTCAGCCCCCGCGGCCGCTCAGCGGCGGCAGGATGCGATCGCGTCGCGGGCCTGGTACGCGGTGTACGTGAGCTGCGCGGCGGCGAGGCCGGCCAGCCCGAACGTGCGTGTGACCCCGAACGCGTTGAAGCCTTCCGGCACCGGCCGGCCTTCGGCCAGCGCGGCGGCGAGCGCTTCGCCGGCCACCGTGGTCGGCGCCATCCCGTGGCCGCCGAACGCGATCGCGTGCCACACGCCGTCCGCGTCGCGGCCGATCTGCGGCATCTTGTGCCGCGCGTAGCTCATCAGCCCGCCCCACGCGTAGTCGACCTTCACGCCTTCCAGTTGCGGATACACGCGCAGCAGGTCGCGCCGCAGCAGGCGCGCGATCGCGTCGGGGCCGCGGTCGAGCACCGAGATCCGGCCGCCCCACAGGATGCGCGTGTCCTTCAGCGGGCGGTAGTAGTCGAACGCGAAACGTGTGTCGTAGATCGCGTACGGTGCGTCGATCGCGTCCGGCAGGCGTGCGCCGAGCGGTTCGGTCGCGATCACGTAGGTCGCGATCGGCAGCACTGCGCGCTCGATGCGCGGCGACACGCCGCGTGCGTAACCGCCGCCGGCGAACACGACGTCCTTTGCGCGCACCGCGCCCTGCGCCGTGCGCACGACGTACCCGGCGCCTTCGCGCGCGATGCCGAGTGCCGCCGAGCGTTCATACACGCGTGCGCCGCCGCGCGATGCGGCCGCCGCGACGCCGAGCACGTACTTGAGCGGATGAAAGTGGAACGCGTTCGGCTCGAACAGGCCGCCGTAATAGCGCTGCGTCTTCAGCCGCTCGCGCAGCGCGCCGGTCGGGACGGGTTCCCAGTCGACGCCGAGTTCGTTCTTCATCAGCGTGCGCACGCTGTCGAGCCGCGACGGATCGTCGAACCAGTTCGCGAGCATCACGCCCTGGTCGACGATGTCGCAGTCGATCCCGTAGCGGGCAATGCGCGCGCGGATCAGGTCGACCGCATCGACGGTGAGCCGGTACAGCCGGCGCCCTTCTTCGCGGCCGAGCGTGCGCAGCAGGTCGGCATTGTCGAGGCTGTAGCCGCCGAACACGAACCCGCCGTTGCGGCCCGACGCGCCGAATCCGACCCGTTCGCTGTCGAGCACGACGACATCGTGCACGCCGCGCTCGACGAGGCCGAGCGCCGTGCACAGGCCGGCGAGGCCGCCGCCGACGATGCAGACCTGCGTGTCGATCGTGCCGGTCAGTTGCGGGTAGGGCTGGCGGGTAACGGTGGCTTCGTAGAAGTTCTGCATGCGATTTCGATGATTCGTAACGGCGGAAAAACGGACGGCGCGCGTCGATCTTGCCTGAACGCGCGCGCCGCGTCGAATGGGGTTGTCCGGGCGCCGGCTGCCGTGCGAGGGCGGCGGCCGGTGCGATGCGGGTCGATCCGGGCGGTCAGGCGCCCGGCGTCGGGTTGGCCGGACGCGCGACGTAGCCAGCGTAGCCGGTGTCGGCCTGCGGCGCGGCTTCGGGCGTCGTATTGCGTTCGATCCACGGCGCGATCTCCATGTCCTCGTAGCGCACGAGGCGGCACTTGCGCACCAGCGCGTAGCCGAGCCAGATCGCGAGGAAGAACGGCAGGCCGATGTAGGTCGCGGCGACGCCGACCCAGTCGATCCTGTCGGAGAGGAACGCCTGGTAATCCTGGCCGAGCGCGACGACCGCGCACAGCGCGAACGCGAACAGCGGGCCGAACGGGAACCACTTCGCCCGGTACGGCAGCTGGTCGAGCCGGTAGCCCTGCTTCAGGAAACCCTTGCGGAAGCGGTAGTGGCTCACCGCGATGCCGAGCCACGTGATGAAGCCGGCCATGCCCGACGTGTTCAGCAGCCACAGGTACACGGTCTTGTTGCCGTACAGCGACGTGAGGAAACACAGTGCGCCGACAGCCGTCGTCGCATACAGCGCGTTGCGCGGCACGCCGCCCCGCGACAGCTTCGCGAAGATCTTCGGCGCCCGGCCTTCGACCGCGAGGTTGTAGAGCATCCGCGTCGACGCGTACATGCCCGAGTTGCCGGCCGACAGCACGGCCGTCAGGATCACGGCGTTCATCACGCCGGCCGCGAACGCGAGGCCCGCGTGGCGGAATACGAGCGTGAACGGGCTCACGCCGATGTCGGTCACGTCGCTCTTCAGCAGGCTCGGGTCGGTGTAGGGAATCAGCACGCCGATCACGAAGATCGCGAGCACGTAGAACAGCAGGATCCGCCAGAAGATCTGGCTCACGGCGCGCGGGATCGTCGTGCGCGGATTTTCCGATTCGCCGGCCGCGACGCCGATCATTTCGGTACCCTGGAACGAGAAGCCGGCGATCATCGCGACGCCGAGCATCGTCGCCCAGCCGCCCGCGAACGGCGCATCGCCGATCGTGAAGTTGCTCCAGCCGGCGCTCGGGCCGCCCCGCATGATGCCGAAGATCATCAGCAGGCCGACGCCGACGAACGCGAGCACCGTCAGCACCTTGATCAGCGCGAACCAGTATTCGGCTTCACCGAAGCCGCGCACCGACAGCGCGTTGAGCGCGAAGATCAACGTGAGGAACAGCGCGCTCCACCAGACGCCCGGCACATGCGGGAACCAGTAATTCATCACGAGCTGCCCGGCGACGAGCTCCACCGCCAGCGTCACGGCCCAGCTGTACCAGTAGTTCCAGCCGAGCGCGAAACCGAAGCCTTCGTCGACGAACTTCGCGCCGTAGGTCGCGAACGAACCCGACACGGGCATGAACGCGGCCATCTCGCCGAGGCTCGTCATCAGGAAGTACACCATCAGGCCGATCACCATGTACGCGAGCATCGCGCCGCCGGGGCCGGCCTGCGAGATCGACGCGCCGGACGCGACGAACAGGCCCGTGCCGATCGAGCCGCCGATCGCGATCATCCGCAGATGGCGGGCCTGCAGCGCACGGTGGAGGGTCGGCTTCGCGGGCGGCGAGCCGGACGGACGGGGCGAATCGGGGCGGGCATCTGAATGCATGGCGGGCGCTGGGCGCTGTCTCCGGGATTGTTTTTTCGGCGACGAAGCGCGACGCGTTGCCGGCCGCGGGCCGGGCAGCGGTGATGCGGTGCGCAAGCGGGCTCGACGAGCCGGGCCGCGAGGCGTGTCGCGTTCGTCTGGCGTCGGCTGCCGTAGTGGCGGCCGGCGGCGCGCCGGGTGCGCTGCACCTCGACGTCGCCCCGATTGTGTGTGCCAGATGCACGGCCGGCAAACGACATTTTCGAACAGGGTGATGCAGGTTTGTCATCAACTTGAGTCGCGCCACGATGTGTCTGACAGCATGGCTACGGGCTTTGGATACGTCCCATATCGGGACGGGATCATGCGGGCTGGTCTGCCGAGTTGTTGCGTTTTGAGAATGAAGTCGTGAGTTAATATCAATAGCGGCCCGACTTGTGGCCACCGACAATGTGTTTCATGGATCGTGCCTTGCGAGGCGGGTGTGCGCCGTCCGGCCGGGCTTCCGGCCTTGGCGCAGCGCGATGCGCCATACGGCGCACCGGGCCTGCCGCGCGGCGCATCCGCTTGCACAGGGCGCGCGAACGCGCTCCAATCGAATCACGCGGGCGGCGCTGCCGCCGCACCGATCAATCTGTCCCTGAAGAGGAAGTGATGCAATTCAACGACATTCTTGCCGCGCTCGATATCGATCTCGCCCAGTGGAAAGGCAATGCGCTGACCGCGCGTTCGCCGCTCGACGGCGCGACGCTCGCGACGCTGGCTGTCGACACGCCGGCCGACGCGGAACGCAAGATCGACGCTGCGCACGACGCATTCCTCAAGTGGCGCACGGTGCCGGCGCCGGTGCGCGGCGAACTCGTGCGCGTGTTCGGCAACGTCCTGCGCGAGCACAAGGCCGAGCTTGGCCGCCTCGTCACGCTCGAGGCCGGCAAGATCACGTCGGAAGGCCTCGGCGAAGTGCAGGAAATGATCGACATCTGCGATTTCGCGGTCGGTCTGTCGCGCCAGCTTTACGGCCTGACGATCGCGTCCGAGCGCCCGGGCCACCGGATGATGGAAACGTGGCACCCGATCGGCGTGTGCGGCGTGATTTCGGCGTTCAACTTCCCGGTCGCGGTGTGGGCGTGGAACGCGGCGCTGGCGTTCGTGTGCGGCGATTCGGTCGTGTGGAAGCCGTCCGAGAAGACGCCGCTCACGGCGATCGCGTGTCACGTGCTGCTCCAGAAGGCGATCCGCGAGTTCGACAAGACGCATCCGGGCGTCGCGCCGGCGGAGCTGAGCCAGCTGGTGCTCGGCATGCGCGATGTCGGCGAGGTGCTGACGGCGTCGAAGAAGGTGCCGGTCGTCAGCGCGACGGGCAGCGTGCGGATGGGCCAGGAAGTCGCGAAGGTGCTGAGCCAGCGTCTCGCGCGCGGCATCCTCGAACTCGGCGGCAACAACGGGATGATCGTCGCGCCGAGCGCGGATCTCGACCTCGTCGTGCGCGCGGTCACGTTCGCGGCGGTCGGCACGGCCGGCCAGCGCTGCACGACGCTGCGCCGCCTGATCGTGCATCGCAGCCTGGTCGAACAACTGCTGCCGCGCATCGAGAAGGCCTACGTGTCGGTGAAGGTCGGCAACCCGCTTGAAGAAGGCACGCTGGTCGGCCCGCTGGTCGATCGCGCGTCGTTCGATGCGATGCAGAAGGCGCTGGGCGATGCACGCGAGCAGGGCGGCGAGGTGAAGGGCGGCGAGCGCGTCGACATCGGTCACGCGGATGCATACTACGTCCGTCCGGCCATTGTGCGGATGCCGAAGCAATCGGCCGTGGTCGAGCGCGAGACGTTCGCTCCGATCTTGTACGTGATGGTCTACGACAACTTCGACGACGCGATCGAACTGCACAACGCGGTGCCGCAAGGCCTGTCGTCGGCGATCTTCACGAACGACATGCGCGAGGCCGAGCAGTTCATGTCGGCAGCGGGCAGCGACTGCGGGATCGTCAACGTGAACATCGGCACGAGCGGCGCGGAAATCGGCGGCGCGTTCGGCGGCGAGAAGGAAACGGGCGGCGGCCGCGAGTCGGGTTCGGATGCGTGGAAGGCGTATATGCGCCGCGCGACGAATACGATCAACTACAGCCGGCAGCTGCCGCTGGCGCAGGGGGTGAAGTTTGATGTGTGAGGCGGAGGTGGGATTGGCGTGTTGTTGGCGCTGATTTCATCGGGCGACTGATATAGCGTCGTAATCCTTTCCAGCGGGAAAGCCGGCCATGGGCCGGCTCAGACTTCTGACGAACCCCACGTTTTTTGAAGCGTGGGGTTTTGTTTTTCTAGGAGCCGGCTTGGAGGAATGCGGGAAGCGAGTAGGCCGATCGGCTGTACAAACGGCTTACCAGGCGCAGCAGGCCGTGTACGAATGGCCAATCGGGACCCGCTGGCCCCTTTTTCCGCTGCCGTGCCAGCTGCATCGCAATCTTCTTGATGTTCGGTGCCGCCGTGGCCAACAAGCACTGCCCGGCCACCTTGCGGAGCCCAGCATGCGGGCATAAGGGTGCCCATGCAGTTGCTTGGCATCGGCGAAGCTGCGCTCCACCGTCTCATCGCGCCGCGCGTAAATGCGTTGACGCCACTCGGTTAGCTGCCTGGCGCCCCCCGCTCCTTGGCGCGCTCCCAGACATGGCGTGTCACCACCTTCACCGCGTTCGCACTGTTCGTGCACTGCGCCCGTACCGGGCAGCGTCGGCAGATCTGCGCGTTGGATTTGTATTCCCGGTAGCCGACCCGATTGGTCGTGCTGTAAGGCAATGCCAGGCCCTGCGGACACACGTATTCGTTGTTCAAGCGCGCGTCGCCAAGGTCAAGGTCGACAAATTCAGTTTCCGTCCAGCACGGTGCTTCCAGGGCCAAGGCGTTCACGCAAAAAGTGAAAGTAAACGCGACGCGCCGAAAGTTTACAAGCCGGTGCCTATCGCATTGACCTCAAACGACTCACTCCGAACGCTTTAGCGACGGGCAGCATTGTGTATAAGCCGATGGCTTATAGGGGCTGCGAACTGGCTTGGTGGTGCTTTCAACGTGTCGATTTGCTGATGAGGTTGGGGCAGTGAGTAATCGGATATTTACGAAATTATTTTCGTTTTTAGTATGTGTATGAAAATAATAACTTTCCTTGTTTTCTTTCAATTCTTTCTATATCTTTTGAGGGGCCGATAGAGGTTGGGCAGTGAGATTGGGAAGGTGGGCAGAGAACTGATATGAACAGTGAGGTGATGTGAGTAGAGATGAGATTAGTACGAAAAACATAGGGTTCCTAATTTTAATTGTTTGGATTACCTCGGCGTGCGCGATTAAGCCGACAAGTGAACTGCCAATTCGTTCGCCGTACCAGTTCTTGAGTGATGTCAAAGCTGTTGCAGATTCGGGTGATCTGGAGGACGTAGGGTTTGTTTCTAAGTTGATGAGGGTTGACTATCAGCGAAATTCAAAGGTTTCCGTCATCGGAGAGGATGGGCGTTCTGTCAAGGGATATTCTGTCAATGTGACACGCTACGCATTCTCTAAAGAATATTATCGAGGCCGGGAATTTACATATGACATATTCCAGCCTAAAGGAGGGGATTTTTTCGGGGTTTCGATATCGTTTCCGGTGGATTTTGAGGTGATCTGTATTGCGCCATACGATTTTATTGATGTATTTGATGATGTTGGGGGGTATCCGATTTTTGATGTAAATACGTTGATGTACGTGCGTGACAATGGCGGTGCAAAAACGAGGATCACTTTTCATATTTCAAGTAAAGGGTGTGTCTCCCGAGTTGGTATTTACAAAAATCGAAAGAATGCATGATGTGTGAGCGATGGTGGGCGACGCGCAAGTGTTTGTGAATACGCATCTGGTTGATTGCGGAAGTGCTGTCGATGGCGTCATCAAGAAATAAGTTTTTGAAGTGCTGTTGAAGTATTGTTGTTGCTGTCATGAAATTTTCACTTTACACATTCTCAGTGTGCTGATCGCATAGTTTACTCCTGCTGATATTCTGATGGAATATCGCGCTATTGAACATTTTGTGTCATGTGTTGGCGCATATTTCAACTTTTTAGCAAGGCGGCGGAAGGGTTTGCTTTTGTTGTTGGTGGGCGGTGTTGAGGGGCTTTAATGAGCAAATTTATAATTTTATTTGAAGTATTGGTCGCGTTTGCGATATCGGCATGTGCCCCCCTTCCCGTGAATGAGACGGCTATTCGTGAGCCGCGGAAGTTTCTTCAAGATGTAAAAAATATCGTTGATTCAAATAATCTGGCCGACGTTGATGCGGCCGGCAGGAGCCTGCGTGTCGATTTTTCAGTGACGGAGGATGCTAATTATATGGCGTCTGGAGCATCAACGGTTTCCGGGCGCCGGCTGCTTCGGCGAGCCGAACGTCAGGCGAGAGAATTCGAAAAAAATTCGGCGGTTTATTACGGAATGTTTTTTGGGGGTGCCGGTGGGCCGGTGAGGATTCAAATTCGATTCAAATTGAATCCTGATGTGATGTGCGTGACGAATGTCGATCTACTGGATGTTTTTAATGGCAAGGATAGGTATTTGGTCGATTTCGACGGGGAGTATGTATATAGAGGTGATTCGGCGGCGATCGTTCAGGCTTATTTTAGATTTGGCAGCGATGGGTGCCTCATTGAGGTGGGGTTGAGTCAGGGATTAATTGGGAGATAGTGCTATGGTCATGATATCTGGTCGTGAAAAAATGTTTGCCAAGTTGCACCTCAATGCTGAAGTGCTCGATCTTATCAATAAAAGTGACACTCTTGTGCGGCAATTGCTTGCATATGAGGCTGATGTAATTAGTGGGGTCGTCGAGGAAATGGACGTCTCAGATGAGGGGCGTGGCATATTCTGGAGACTAGATGGTTCCGGAATTGTCTTTTCAAAATATAATGGTGGAACTTATAAAGACCTCGATCCCGCAGTGTTTGTTGGGGTACTCAGTCATGAAATTGGCCATTACATAAATCACAGTCGGGATCAGGCTCGTGAACAGGAGTACATGACGGGAAAAAAGGACGACTGTCACTTGGCTGCAATGGTTGGAGTGACACGAGAGGCCGAGGCGGCCTATAACAATTGGGTGGTGGCCCGAGAGATCTCGAAAAAAGATAAGAGAGTGATTCCTGTATTGGGAGATCGTGAGGATGATGCTGCGGCCCCGGGGTTTAACATCAAGGATGCGTTCACCAGGGTCTACGAAGCCAATGTTGGAAAAATAGCTTCCGAGGTGCTGGAGAAGATCATGCTCGAGGTGGCAGAAAACTACCTATCTCGGGCGTATCCCGGGGCGAATCCGGATACGACATACTATCAGCAAAGCGGATCAGCTTACGGGGCGTCGGAAAAGCGATTGTCTCAAGCGCCGGTTGTCGGAGAGAGTTATGTGCTGGATATGGCGACAGGTTTTATCAAGTCGACGAAGCTGATTTTCTCTACGGGCTCGACGCAAGTCAACGAGTACAACAGCGGGGTAATGGGTACTGCAACGTTATACGGCCCGACCGGCCAGATGATGGAGTATGTGAGGTACGCAGCGAATGGCGTCAAGCTTCAGGAAACTCGCTATACGGATGATGGCCGAATTGCCACCACGCGGACCGACACCAACGGTGACGGCGTCTTCGACAACATCAAAACAGAAACCCGCCTCGGCGAAGGCGCCAGCGTAATCCGCGAAGACACCAACGGCGATGGCGTTGCCGATCGCAATTTCGTCGTGAACGGAGGCCAGCGCTACGACCTGTCCAACGTCCGCGATGCCGCCTTTGCAGACAGCCTGCTGTCGCGATATCGCACAACAGGACTGCTGAGCGGAACGAGTTTCCTCGACCTTAGCCAGATCATTTCCCGAACGCTTACCTACGGGGGCCGGAACGATTACGGTTTTACGATGCTGCCCGGCTGGTACAACCCGATCGGTGCATTCTACGAAGCCAAAAGCGCTGCATTCGACAAAGCCGTTTCCATCGCCGACAAGACGCAGGTCCTGCTCGACGCGAACCGGTGGGGAGTAAGCGTCAGCGCGCTCCAGTCGCGCGACGCGAACCGCGACGGCAAATTGTCCGGCGCGGAACTGAACGGGCTGCAAGTCTGGATCGACGCGAACGAGGACGGTATCGGCGATGCCGGCGAATTCAGGTCGCTGGCGCAAGCCGGGATCACCGAGATTCGGTCGGTCGACTATGACGTCATCACACGCGGTAACAACCGCTACGCAGCGGCACCTGCCGGGGCGCCGTGGAAACCCTCGGAAGCATCGCAACCCGGTCGAATATATCTGGCCCCGGCCGTTCCGCTCTCGAACTATCGATGGCTGCGCGACAACGAGCAGTTCTATTGGATCAATAGCAGTGACTTTATCTTTTTCGGCCCCAATCAGGTCAAGGTCTGTCCTTCCAATCGGAGCTATCTCATCGGTACCGACGGGGACGACGTATTCGATGCGAATTACTACGCAGCGTATGGCCACTGGATCGACAGCGAGCTGCTCGTCAATTTCCTCGCGGGCGACGGCAACGACATGATGGGCGGCAGCAGCCGCAACGACAATCTGTGGGGCGGGACCGGGAACGACACGCTGTTCGGCTATGACGGTGATGACAGGCTGTACGGCGAGGACGGCGACGACGAACTCAATGGCGGCGCAGGCAACGACGTGCTCGACGGCGGTATCGGCAACGACAAGCTCTTCGGCCAGGTCGGTAACGACATCATGAACGGTGGCGATGGCGACGACATCATGATGGGCTTTACCGCATCGAACGACAGCAAGCAAATGCTGGCGTGGGGCGAAACGGATGACGACATCATGTACGGCGGCGCAGGCAACGATCGGATGTGGGGCGGTGTCGGCAACGACTACATGGATGGTGGTGACGGCGCGGACTTCGTGAGTGGCGGGGACGGCAACGATACGGTCTTCGGTGGCGCCGGGAACGACGAACTGCACGGTGATGCAGGCAACGACCGGCTTGTTGGCGACGCCGGTAACGATCGCATCTTCGGCGAGGCCGGCGACGATGTGCTCTGGGGCGGTGATGGCGATGACGTGCTGGTCGGCTTCACTGCCAGCAACGATGTCAAGCAAACGTTGTCGTGGGGTGAATCCGACAACGATACGCTGTATGGCGGCAACGGTAACGATGCGCTGTACGGAGGTCTTGGCAACGACTACCTCGATGGCGGCAACGACAACGATTTCCTCGACGGCGGCGATGGCGACGACCGGCTCTTTGGCGGCGCGGGCGACGACGAACTGAACGGCGGCAACGGTCACGATGCGCTTTCCGGAGAAGCCGGTAACGACAAGATTTTCGGCGGCGCGGGCAACGACACGATCTGGGGTGGCGACGGCGACGATATTCTTGTCGGCTTTACGGCCAGCAATGACGCGAAGCAGTCGCTGGCAGCGTGGGAGACCGATGACGATACGATCTACGGCGGGGCCGGAAACGACCTGATCCTCGGCGGTCTCGGCAATGATCAGCTCCACGGCGACGCTGGCAATGATGAAATTCAAGGCGGGGACGGCCACGACAAGCTTTATGGCGGCGATGGCAACGACCGACTGTTCGGTCAGGTCGGGAACGACATCCTGTACGGCGGCGCAGGCGACGACTTGCTGGTGGGCTTCACCGGTGACAACGAGGCGAAGAGGACGCTGGCCCCCGGCGAGACCGACGATGACTATCTCTACGGTGGAGAAGGCAATGACACGCTGCTCGGCGGTCTGGGCGACGACTATCTCGACGGCGGTGCCGGTGCGGATCACATGGAAGGTGGCCAGGGTAACGACACCTATATCGTGAACAGCGTCAACGACGTGATTCTCGAATACGCGAACGAGGGTTACGACACGGTAATCAGCAGCGCAAACTACATTCTTAACGCCAATATTGAAGAATTGCGACTCGTCGAGGGCTTCAACATCAACGGCACGGGCAATGCGCTCGATAACCGGATCGTCGGCAACAGCGCAGACAACATCCTCGATGGCGTCACCGGCGCCGACACGATGATCGGCGGAAAGGGCAACGATACCTACTACGTCGACAATGTCGGCGACCGCGTCGTCGAATTCGCTGGCGAAGGCATCGATACGGTGCAGAGCAAGATCAGCTATACGTTGGGCGAACACGTCGAGAACCTTAACCTGCTGGATTTCGGCAAGCCGGAGAAAGGGCTCGTCGATGGCGTGGCCGTTCACGTGTACGGGTACCCGAAAGCCAACGAGCTGGATTACATGCAAGGCGATGCGGTTCCGACGTTCCAGGGAACATGTGCGCTGACGTCGATCGCGAATTTGCTGACGCAGACCGGTACGCCGACGACCGAGGGCGACGTCGTCCGCCGCGCAATCGACAACCAATGGGCGGTCACCAGCCCTGCCGCAACGGACTACCAGCGAGGCGGATCGAATTACGTTCAGCAACGGGCACTGCTCAAGAGTTACGGCATTGCAAACAATCTGCTTGCCGGATACGACGAACATGCGGTCGCGAATCTCATCCGCAGTGGCCGTGGCGTGATACTGGCGCTGAACTCCGGGCGTCTTTGGGGAGACAGCGCTTATCTCGATGGCGGCGGCGTGAATCACGTCGTAACCGTGACGGGCGCAGTTTATGGAGACGCCGACGGTGCGCTCAAAGGCTTCTATATTGCCGACTCGGGCCGCCAGCGCGTCAGCGACATGACGCGCTACATCAGCCTTCAGGAGTTTCGGGCGGCCGCCAACGTACCGAATGCCTACGCGATCTACACGGCCGAGGCGCTGAAACTGTGGAACGAAGACATCAACGGCACGGGTAACGCACTCGACAATACGATTATCGGCAACCGGGGCAACAACGTGCTGGACGGCGGTGCCGGCAACGACATCCTGATCGGCGGCCTGGGCAACGATACCTATCGATTCGGTCGCGGGTCCGGCCGCGACACGATCCGGGACGATGATGAAACGCTCGGCAACAGCGATGCGATCAGCATCGGCGCAGGCGTATCTGCGGATCAATTGTGGTTCCGTCAGGTCGGCAACGATCTGGAGATCAGTATCCTCGGCACCAGCGATACCGCGACGGTTCGGGACTGGTATCTGGGTTCACGGTATCAGATCGAGCAGATCCGGGTAGACGACGGTCGGACGCTCGTCAACGCCGATGTCGAGAAACTGGTGCAAGCCATGGCGGTATGGTCGCCGCCGGCCGCGGGGGCGGTCACGCTGTCCCCTGAGCGTCAGGCCGCGCTTGCGCCGACGCTGGCGACGAACTGGCGTTAATTCTGGTTCCCGAAGGTCGATCCGTCCGGTTGCACGCTACGTGCGACCGGACGGCCTGCTGCCGGCCGTATCGCATTTCCTTCCTCGTCTCGTGTTTCCTTCATGGACAGTTCCATTCTCCGGCCTCCAGCGTCGTCCCCGACGCAGGATGTCGACTCCGGTCTCGCCGTCGTTCTGACGATGGCCAGCCTGCACGGCATCGCAGCCGACGAAGCCGCGTTGCGACATGAATTCGGCTTCGGTCGCTTCGATACTCAAACAATCCTGCAAGCTGCGCGCTTACTTGGCATGACGGCCCGGGCCGTTCAACAGAACCTCGAACGACTGGATCGGGCACCTTTGCCCGCGGTCGCACGGATGAAGGGCGAAGGCGGCTATTTCGTGGTCGCGCAGTATCAGGCCGGGGATGGAACGCGCGCGCCTCGAACGCTTGTCCAGTTTCCGGGTGAGGCGCCTACCGTGCTGACGCGCGAGCGTCTTCTGGAAATCTGGACGGGTGAGCTCATCTATTTCAAGAGCAAGAGCAGCATTGCGGGTACCCTGGCGCGCTTCGATTTCAGCTGGTTCATTCCGGCAATCGTCACGTACCGGAAGCTGCTGGGCGAAGTCCTCGCGATCTCCCTGGTGTTGCAGTTGATTGCGCTCGCCACGCCGCTCTTCTTCCAGGTGGTGATGGACAAGGTGCTGGTCAATCACGCGATGAAGACGTTGAACGTGATCGCCGTGGGGTTGATTTGCGCGACGCTGTTCGAAGCGGCGCTTTCGGGGATACGAACGTGGGTCTTCGCGCATACGAGCAGCAAGATTGACGTCGAGCTCGGCGCGCGGCTCTTTCGTCATCTTTTGGCGTTGCCGCTGGCATGGTTTCAGGCGCGCCGTGTCGGCGACTCCGTCGCCCGTATTCGCGAGCTGGAGAACATTCGCGCGTTCCTCACCGGCAACGCCGTGACATTGGTGATGGACCTCGCGTTTTCGTTCGTTTTCCTCGGGGTGATGCTCTGGTACAGCGCGTGGCTTACGTTGATCGTCGTTGTCTCGATTCCGCTCTACGTGCTGTTGTCGGTCGTGTTTACGCCGATCATTCGGCGGCGTCTGAACGAGAAATTCAACAAGGGCGCCGAGAATCAGTCGTTCCTCGTTGAAACCATCAACGGGATCGATACGGTCAAGGCGATGGCACTCGAACCGCGCTGGACGGACCGATGGGACCGTCAACTGGCCGCTTATGTGAGTGCGGGCCTGTCGGCGACCAACGTTGCCACGATTGCAAGCGGTGGCGTGACGTTGATCAGCAAGCTGGTGACCGCGGCGATCATGTGGCTGGGCGCCACACTGGTGATCGACGGCAAGTTGACTGTTGGCGAACTCGTCGCGTTCAACATGCTGGCCGGGCAGGTATCCAGTCCGATACTGCGTCTCGCGCAGCTGTGGAACGACTTTCAACAGGTAGGGATTTCGATGGGGCGTCTCGGAGATATCCTGAACACAGCGCCCGAGACCGCAGCGAAAAAGACGCGAGTACCTCGTCTCGACGGTGCGATCGAATTCGACCAGGTATCGTTTCGCTACCGGCCGGATGCGAGCGACGTCATCCGGCAGATCTCCGTCAGGATCACGGCCGGCGAAGTGATCGGAGTCGTGGGCCGCTCCGGGTCGGGAAAAAGCACGCTGACCAAGCTCGCGCAGCGGCTCTACGTGCCGGATCGCGGGCGTGTGCTGGTCGACGGGCACGATATCGCCGTGATCGATACGGCAAGTCTGCGCCAGCAGATTGGTGTTGTTCTGCAGGAAAACATGCTGTTCAATCGTTCGGTGCGGGACAACATCGCGCTGGCTCGACCCACTGCGTCGATCGACGCAGTGATCGAGGCGGCGAAGCTGGCCGGCGCACACGAGTTCATCTGCGAGCTTTCGGAGGGTTACGACACGCTCGTCGGCGAGCATGGCACCGGGCTCTCGGGCGGCCAGCGGCAGCGCATCGCCATTGCCCGAGCATTGATGACCGATCCACGCATCCTGATCTTCGACGAGGCGACCAGCGCGCTCGACTACGAATCCGAAGCCGTCATACAGGCCAACATGCGGGACATCTGCGCACGGCGCACGGTGCTGATCATTGCGCATCGGCTCTCGGCGGTGCGCGATGCCGACCGGATTCTCGTGATGGATCGCGGACAGATCGTGGAAAGCGGCACGCACGACACACTGCTGCGCATACAGGATGGCATCTACGCGCACCTGCATTCGCTGCAACAGGGTGGTTGCGACGTAGCGGAGGATCGGGCATGAGCGTGCGACAGCAAGCACAGGCCTGGCGCGAACTGGTCGGGCGTTACCGCGATGTCTGGCGTCACTGCTGGAAGCGGCGTCATCGGATGGCTCTGCCGGCATTCAACGCGAACGAGGCTGAATTTTTGCCGGCGGCGCTGTCTGTCCAGGCGGCACCTGTCTCGCCGGCAGGCCGGTGGGTCGCGCGCATTCTCATCCTGCTCGTGATGACGACGATCGTCTGGTCGTATTTCGGGAAAATCGACATTGTTGTCGACGGCGGCGGCAAGATCATTCCATCCTCCCGGACCAAGACGCTGGCGGTGGTCGAGGTTGCTAGCGTGCGAGCGCTGCACGTGCGCGACGGACAGGTCGTGAAGGCTGGCGACGCACTGATCGATCTCGATACGCGTGTAATCGACGCCGAACGTCAACGGGCGGACGGCGACCGGCTGAATGCGGTACTGCAAGCCGAGCGTGCGCGGGCGTTGATCGACGCAATCGACACGGGGCGACAGCCTCGACTGGCGGGTGTGGAGGGCGTGTCGTCCGAGCGCCGGCGCGAGGTCGAGCGGCACTTGCTGGATCAATGGCGCGATTTCGTCGCGCGACGGGACCGTCTCGACAGCGAAATACACAGGTACGGTCAGGCCGCTCCGCTTGCGGCACGTCGTGCGGACGATTACGCCAAGTTGATGGAGACCCGTGACGTTGCGGAGCATGCGTGGATCGAGGCCGAGCAGCAGCGCATCGATACGGCGGGACAGCTTGCGGATGCTCGTCACCAACGCGCAGCTCTCGTGGCAGAGACGCGAAGGAATACCCAGGATGCGTTGAACGATGCGCAGCGTATCGTGGACGCGTCGTCGGGCGACATGCGGCGTGCGGAGGCACACGGGGAACTGCTGCGCCTGACCGCGCCGATCGACGGAACCGTCCAGCAGCTTGCCATCCATACCATTGGGACAGCGGTGCCGGCCGCACAGCCGCTGATGCAGATCGTGCCGCGAGAGGGGGCGGTAGAAATGGAAGCATTCGTCGACAACCGGGATATCGGCTTCGTCGAGGAAGGGCAGGCCGCCAGCGTGAAGATCGACGCATTCGAGTACACAAAATACGGCACGTTGTCGGCGAAAGTGAGTCATGTCTCGCGCGATGCGATAGACGACGACAAGAAGGGACTCGTCTACTCGGTCAGGATCCTGCTCGATCGTTCGGCGCTGGTGGTAGACGGTCGCGAGATCGCACTGTCGCCAGGTATGTCGGGTAGTGCCGAGATCAGAACCGGTACGCGGCGGGTGATCGAGTATGTGCTGTCGCCGTTGCTGCAGCATGCGCGGGAAGGTTTGCGTGAGCGCTAGGAGCTTGAAAGATGGCGTGTGTCCGTGGATCTTCGGCCTGATGTTGGTTTCAATTGCATGCAATGCCGAAACACGCGGGATTCCGGATGGCCTGGCCGATCCGTTGCTGACCCGTCCGCCGGTGCTGGATGCGGGGCAGCGATTACCGGGCGATGACATGCCTGTTGTATGCGCTTCGACGACTGGCCCGGCGAAGCCGCTGACGCTCGGTGATGCGGTTGATCTTGCGCTATGCCACAACCCCCGTATTGGAGCGGCGTGGGCATCGATCAAGATCCAGGCCGCTGCGGTGGGTGAAGCCAGATCGGCATGGCTCCCCACCGTCAACGGGTCGATCAGCCAATTGACGACTTATAACCGGTATTCCGATGCACCATCGATGGATACGCGTGGCGTCGGTCGAACGTCGAACGCGACGCTGAACTGGCGGCTACTCGACTTTGGTGGGCGAGCTGCAAATCGCGCGGTGGCACAGCAACTGCTGACGGCGGCGCTGGCGGGCCACGACGCAGCGATGCAAAAGGCGGTCGTGGATGTCATCGGTAGCTATTTCGACGTTCAGAATGCTCAAGCGGCGTTTGCAGCGCGTACCGAGTCCGCGACTTTGGCGGAATCGACGCTGCGTGCGTCGCGCAAGCGGCTGGCCATGGGTGTTGCATCCCGAGCAGACGTATTGCAGGCGGAAACAGCGTTGGCCAAGGCATTGCTCGCTGCACGACGAGCCGGCGGGGAGGTGGCTCGGGCCCGCGCCGAACTGGTCTTTGCGACCGGTCTGCCCGCCGGCACACGGGTCGAGGTCGAGGAGGCAGTCGTACCGATTGCGCTGGACGCGGAGCGCCAGCTAAGCGACTGGCTTCGCGCGGCCGAAGGTTCTCACCCCGAGATCCGGGCGGCGCGGGCCAAATGGAAGGCTGCGCAAGCGAAGGTCACGGCCGTGCGGTCCGACGGAATGCCGACCGTAGATCTAAGCGGCACGCTGTCGCGGAACGGATATCCGAATCAGGGGTTGCAGTCAGTGCGGGCGACGCAAACCAGCATCGGCCTGACTTTGACGATTCCGTTCTTTGACGGCTTTTCTCGCACGTATCGGATTCGCGGCGCGCAGGCTCAGGCCGAACTGGCACAGGCACAGTTTCTCGATACGCAGCAGCAGATTCTGCGTGACGTGCTCAAGGCCCATGCCGACGCGGAGACGACAGCGGACAACCTGGATGCGTCTGCACGCTTGCTGGCTGCCGCGGAAGTGGCGCTGACATCGGCGCGCAATCGTTACGCGTTCGGCGCAGGAGATATTCTGGAACTGCTGTCGGCACAAGCGGCGCTTGCCGATGCCCGCCAGGAACGGGTGCGAACGCTGGCCGAGTGGGAGGCGGCACGGCTGCGGCTGTTTGCCAGCACTGGCATCATCGGACGATGGGCATTTCGGTAGTACTGGAGACGGTCGGCGCGAGAGCAGCAGCACGCGACCGACCGTCTTTGTTCACTTCTCCGCCGCCGGCATGTTCTGCACGACCAGCATCTGCGGGCTCGACAGCGTGATCCCCGCCGCGCGCAACTGCTTCAGGATCTCGAACAGCAGATCGCTCTTCGTCGAACTCGCGATCCGCGGGCTCGACACGTAACCGGTCACGCTCAGCGTGATCCCGTCCGGCGTGAGCTGGCTGAACGTCACCGACGGCGCCGGCTTCTCGAGGATCGCCTGGTGCTCGCGATACGCGTCGAGCAGCAGGTCGCGCACCTGCTCGGGATCGGTGTTCAGCGGGAACGTCAGCACCAGCGTCGCGACGCCCTGCGTGCTGTTGCCCATCGTCACGTTGCGCACGTTCTGCGAGATCAGCTGCGAGTTCGGCACGATCACGGTCGAGCGGTCGCTGAGCTGGATCTCGGTCGCGCGGACGTTGATGCGGCGGATGTCGCCTTCGACGCCCGCGATGCTGACCATGTCGCCGACCTTCACGGGACGCTCGGTCAGCAGGATCAGCCCCGACACGAAGTTCTTCACGATCTCCTGCAGGCCGAAGCCGATACCCACCGACAACGCGCTGACGATCCACGCGAGGTTGTTCCAGCGGACGCCGAGCAGCCCGAGCGTCATCAGCACGAGCAGCACGTAGCCGACGTTGGTGAACAGCGTGATCAGCGATACGCGCATCCCCGTATCCATGCCGAGCGCGGGCATGAACTCGCTGTCGAGCCAGCGTCGCAGCGAGCGCAACAGGTAGAAGCCGATCGCGAACCCGATCACGGCGTTCAGGATCCGGTCGGGCATGATGTTCAGGCTCTGCAGCCGCTGGCTGCCGATCATCGCGACCGCGCTATCGAGCAGGTCGCCCGGCGTCGTGCCGAAGCCGCCCGTCAGCAGTGCGATGGCCGCGATCAGCATCAGCAGGCTCGTGCCGAAACCGGAGAGGACCGTGCGCGCCTGGTCGAGGTGGCGGTCTTCGAGCGCGAACAGGTGCTTGATCTGCTGGCCCGTCGACAGGTTCGACGAGAACAGGCTTTCGCTCGCGTCGCGCGTCAACTGGATCAGGATGTAGGTCGCGCACAGCACGATCTCGAACCACACGAGCTCGTACGTGATGAAGCGCGCGACCGTGATGTAACCGATCAGGAGTGCGATCAGCGATGCGACGATCGCCAGCGTGACGCCGGCATGGATCAACCCCGCGAGCGTCGAGCGCTGCTCGGGCGCCTCGCCTGCCGCCGCGAGCGCGCTGCGCGCCCGGTTTGCGCGCAACAGCGACGCGCCGACCGTCAGCGCGACGACGAGCGACACGATGCCGCGTCCGAACAGCGTGACCGACAGGCTGGTGTCGACGATCCGGTTGATCGATTCGAGCGTGCCGGACACCAGCAGCAGCCCGGCCAGGATGGCAGGGAACGGCTTCATCGCCAGCGCGACGGGGTCGGCGAGCGCGGGCAGGCGCCACGACGGATGCCTGGTGCAGAGCAGCGCGCGGCCGAGCCCGGCGATCAGCGCGCAGGTCGCGGCGAGCTTCGCGAACTGGTCCCACAGATCGGTCAGCGACGGCGTGAGCTCGTAGTGGCGCGCGACGGCGAGATAGAGGATCTGAATCGCAATGGCCGTGGCCAGGAAGGTCGACAGCGCAGTCGACAGCGCCAGCGCGCTGCGGCGCAGGCGGGTGTGCGGCAGCCGGTTCAGCGCGATCCATGCGAGAGCGCGTTCGATCAGCCGGCGGCCGCCGAGCCACGCCGCGAACGCGGCGATCAGCAGCACCGTCGTGATCGCACGCTGCCCGGGCACCCACGACGAACGCAGCATGTCGAGCAGTTCGTCGTTGAAATCCTCGAGTCGCTGGCGGTCGTCCGGCGACAGGTGGAACAGCGGCAGCCAGAACTGCGCGCTGAAGATGCTGCCCGAACGGAACGCGAGCTGGTTCTTCAGCAGGCCGCGATGGAGCTTCGCGAACTGCTCGGTCAGGTTCGCGAGGCTGGTTTTCTGGTCGGCGGCCTGCTTCAACGCCGCATCGATCTGCGTCTTGCGCGCGTCGAGCGTGGCCCGTTGCTTCGCGACGGCCGCCGTTTCCGGCGCGGCGCCCTCGGCAGGCGGTGGGCCGAGCACGTCGAGTTGCGCCTGGATCTGCGCGCGTTGCGGTGTGAGATCGCTTTGCAGTTTCGCGACGTCGCTGCTCAGTTCCTGCGCCGAATCGTCGAGCGCATCGAGTTCCTTGCTGTTGGTCGACGTCGAGGTCTGCTGCTTGATGCGGTCGAGCTCGACCTGCATCTGCTTGAGCTGCGCGACGGCGTCGTTCAGCGAGATGGCCGGCACGGGCGCGCCGACGCCGCTCGCGCCCGGGGCGGAAGCTGGCGCCGGAAACGCCGACGCGGTTGCGATCGCCGCGAACTGCAGCAGCGCGATCAGCGCGATCCGGCGGGCGTACGTGGATAGTCGTTGTATGGACATGGAATGCTTACGATTAGCCGACGATGCCGGGTGCCGAAAGGCAGCCGGAAGCCGGTAGTTGGCCCGGTAGCATGTTACCGGGGTGCGGAAGGCGTGGTTGTCCCGATTGCGTTCCGCGTTTGCGACGAATCCAGCGGCGCGCGTCTGCGCTGAACCGTACGGCAGCCCCGTACCGCGGGGCCCGCGCTGCCCGCGCGGCCGCGCGGGCTGTGCCATCCGCCCCCGACACACGGTTACGCAATTTACACATTATCCGGCGCGAAAATGGGGTGTCCGAACCGCTTCGGTGCCTGCAACGCGGCCGGACGGCCGGCCTGCCCCGTGCGCCAGACGGGTGGGTCGGTACAATGCAGCGATTCGCCCGAAGGCGGCTCGACGGTCGCCGGACAACAACACACAACACGAAACGATCAGGAGACGCGCCCAAGATGGCCTCAACGGACAGCCTTCCGCAGGCACCTGCCCAATCCCCTTCCATCGACCCCGGCTCCATCTCGGCCCGCCTCGACCGCCTGCCGCCGACCCGCAGCGTCTGGAAACTCGTCGTCCTGCTGAGCCTCGGTTTCTTCTTCGAGCTCTACGACCTGCTCTACAGCGGCTACGTCGCGCCCGGCCTCGTGAAAAGCGGCATCCTGTCGGCGACGACGCATGGCCTGTTCGGCACCACGGGCGTCGCGAGCTTCATCGCCGCGCTGTTCTCCGGACTCTTCATCGGCACGATCGCGTGCGGCTTCCTCGCCGACCGCTTCGGCCGCCGCGCGATCTTCACGTGGTCGCTGCTGTGGTACACGGCCGCCAACGTCGTGATGGCGTTCCAGGACACCGCGGCCGGGCTGAACTTCTGGCGCTTCGTCGTCGGTCTGGGCCTCGGCGTCGAGATGGTGACGATCGGTACGTACATCTCCGAACTCGTGCCGAAGCAGATCCGTGGCCGCGCGTTCGCGTGCGAGCAGGCGGTCGGGTTCGTCGCAGTGCCGGTAGTGGCGTTCCTCGCGTACCTGCTCGTGCCGCATGCGCCGCTCGGCCTCGACGGCTGGCGCTGGGTCGTACTGATCGGCGCGCACGGCGCGCTGTTCGTGTGGTGGATCCGCCGCGAACTGCCGGAGAGCCCGCGCTGGCTCGCGCAGCAAGGGCGCGTCGATGAAGCCGACCGCATCATGCGCGCGCTCGAGGCGAAGGTCGAAGCCGAGTACGGCCGGCCGCTGCCGACGCCCGCGCCGGCCGAACCCGTGCCGCCGCGCGGCCGCTTCCGCGACATGTGGGTGCCGCCGTATCGCAGCCGCACGATCATGATGACGATCTTCAACGTGTTCCAGACGGTCGGCTTCTACGGCTTCGCGAACTGGGTGCCGACGCTGCTGATCAAGCAGGGCATCACGATCACGTCGAGCCTGATGTACTCGAGCGTGATCGCGCTCGCGGCGCCGATCGGCCCGCTGATCGGCCTCGTGATCGCCGACCGCTTCGAGCGCAAGTCGGTGATCGTCGCGATGGCGGCGGCGATCGTCGTCTGCGGGCTGCTGTTCAGCCAGACGACGGTGGGTGCATTCCTGATCGTGCTCGGCATCGGCCTCACGCTCGCGAGCAACATCATGTCGTACAGCTTCCACGCGTATCAGGCCGAGCTGTTCCCGACGTCGATCCGCGCACGGGCCGTCGGCTTCGTCTATTCGTGGAGCCGCTTCTCCGCGATTTTCTCGTCGTTCGTGATCGCGGCCGTGCTGCGCGGTTTCGGCACGTTCGGCGTGTTCGCGTTCATCGCAGGCGCGATGGTGATCGTGATGGCCGCGATCGGGTTCATGGGCCCGCGCACGAAGGGCATCGCGCTCGAAACCATTTCGAAGTAGCCGGCAGTCGCGCACGCGTGCCGCATCGTTCATGCGGCATGCGTGCGATGTGGTTTCGACGGGAAGGCCACATCGCCGTAATGATTTGGCATACGAATTAATCACGACGGGACATCGGTTCGTATCGAACGCACGGGCTACCCGTGTCCACGCGTCGAACCGTCCAACCCGCAAGCCTGACATGCAACGAAGCCGCAAACGGCAACAAGTTGAAACAAGGCGTGACGAAGCGCAAATTCGACGCAAAACCACGAATTTTGCCGCTGCCGATTCCTGCGCTGACGCGTAAAATGAAGGGCCTGACGACTCATTAGCCGCCATCGGACCGTACGCGTTGCATCTGCGAACGGCTCCGCCGCGAAGAGGCGTCGGCGCCGGGCGCGCACGATGCGCCGGATGTGTCGATGGCTCACGCGGAAGATGCGCCGCCCGCAACAGTACCTTGCGGCGGCCGGATCGGCCGATGGCTTCGAACGTATGATGCTTTCCAGCCTGAAGCGGCCATTTGCGAAGCCGCACCGTCTTGCCCGCGCAGTTGCCGTGTACGTGTGGCTCGCTGCCGCGTTGCCGATTTCGGTTCTTGCCGGGCGGCCTGCCTTTGCCGCGTCGGACGTGCCGTCGCCAACTGCTACGTCATCCTCATCAGCAGCGTCGCCCGTGTCGGCGGCTTCTCATGTGCATCCGGCCTCGGCCGCGCATGCGTCGTCAGGCGCATCGGCCGCGCAGTCCGCGTCCGCCGCGTCGCACGCGCATCATGCGGAACCCGCCAGCACAGCATCGGGCGCATCGGCTGCGTCCGCCGCGGAACCTGCGTCGGCCGCATCCGCCGCCAGCGAGGCCGAAGCGCCTGCACCGACTCCGCCACGCCTGCATCCGCCGCTATCGGCCGACGAAGCGAAGAACGCGACGGCGCGTGCGGTCGACATGCGCAAGCGCTTCACGCAGGAAGTCACCCGCCGCCTGAACGTGCCCGCGAGCGAACAGCGCGGCTACGGCGAGCGGCTCCAGAAGGCACTTGCCGATGCGGATCTCGGCGGCCTCGCCGGCGAGTACGTCGCGATGGTCGACCGCGCACCGAACGTGCAGGCACTCTTCATCTACTTCCGCGCAACGCCGGCCAATGCATGGATGATGATCGGCGCATCGCCGGTCGGCACCGGGCTGCCCGGCAAGTACGACCATTTCCTGACGCCGCTCGGCGTGTTCCATCACTCGCCCGACAACATGGATTTCCGCGCGGAAGGCACGACGAACGAGAACGGCATCCGCGGCTATGGCCGCCGCGACATGCGCATCTACGACTTCGGCTGGGTAGACGGCGAACGCGGCTGGGGCAAGGGCGGCGTGTCGCCGATGCGTTTCCAGATGCATGCGACCGATCCCGACCGCCTCGAATCGCTGCTCGGCATCCGGCACTCGAAGGGCTGCGTGCGGATTCCCGCCTCGCTGAACACGTTCTTCGACCGCCACGGCCTGCTCGACGACGACTACCAGGCGCGCGTCGAGGCCGGCAAGTCATTGTGGGTGCTGCGGCGCGACCGCGACATCACGCCGGTCGCGGGCCGCTACCTGGTCGTGATCGACAGCGCGCGCAAGGCCCGCCCGGCCTGGGCGCCGATGCCGGGGCACAAGGCGTGGTCGAAGGTGCCGAAGGGCGGCGACACGGCGGACTGACCGCCGCTCCGTCGAGGGCCGGAGATGCGAGGATGAGAATAAATCCGTTTTATTGATACATAAGAAAAGCAAACTTTTATTATCCGAGCCGGGTTCGTATAGTCGAGTCCAGTTTCGCGGAACCCTGCCGCGCCTGGACCACCACCGATCACACGACCCGCATGAAAACTCTCTACAAGCTCGCTCCGCTCGCGATGCTCGGCGCCTTCGCGACCCATGCCTGTGCGCAAAGCAGCATCACGCTGTACGGTCTCATCTCGGCCGGCGTCGGGTTCGCGACCAACCAGGGCGGCAAGAACGCCTGGCAGGCGCTGTCCGGCACGAACCAGAACCCGCGCTGGGGCCTGAAGGGCAAGGAGGATCTCGGGCAGGGGCTGTCCGCGATCTTCCAGCTCGAGAACGGCTTCAACGTGATGACCGGCACGGCCGCGCAGAACGGCCGCGAATTCGGGCGCATGGCCTACGTGGGCCTTGCCGACAACACCTACGGCTCGCTGACGTTCGGCCGCCAGTACGACGCGATCCACGACTACATCGGGCCCGTGATCATTGCGAGCAACGGCGTGAACATCGGCGACAACGACAACGGCTACAACGACATCCGCGTGCAGAACTCGGTGAAGTACGTGAGCCCCGTCTACTACGGCCTGAAATTTACCGCGCTGTACGGCTTCAGCAATGCGACCGGCTTCGCGAACAACAGCGCGTACAGCTTCGGGCTCGGCTACGAGCACGGCCCGCTGCGCTGGAGCGCGGTCTACGCGCAGTACAACCATCCGTACAGCGCGACGAACCAGGACGGCGCGATCGCGAACGACTATGCGTCGCCGCTGCTGATCTTCAGCAAGAGCGCGATGACGCCGGCCGCGTACGCAAGCCGGCAACGGATCGCGGGCACGGGCGGCTTCTACACGATCGGCCGCGCGCAGTTCGCCGCGATGTTCACCGACGTACGCTACGATTACCTCGACAATACGCACCTGCACCTGCAGAACCTCGGCGTGAACGTCGTCTACACGATGACGCCGCAGCTCTTCCTCGGCGCCGCGTATGCGTTCACGAACGGCAAGTACGACGTGATCGACAAGCGTCCGAAATGGCACCAGGTGAACCTGCAGGCCGATTACTTCCTGTCGAAACGCACCGACGTCGCGCTGACGGTGATCGCGCAGCAGGCGGCCGGCGACGCGGACCATGCGCAGATCTTCGCGTACGCACGCTCGACCAGCACGCGCCAGATGATGGCGACGCTCGGCGTCCGGCACGTATTTTGAGCGTCCGACCATGACCCATCCGATCGCATCCCGCCGCACCTTCCTGAAACTGTCCGCCGCGCTGGCCGGCACCGCGCTGCTGCCCGAAGCGGGCGCGTTCGCGGCCGGCGGCGACGCCGCGCGCCGCACGGTGATCATCGATACCGACCCAGGGCAGGACGACGCCATCGCGATCCTGCTCGCGCTGGGCGCGCAGGACCGGCTCGACGTGCGCGCGCTGACGGCCGTCGCGGGCAACGTGCCGCTCGACCTGACCGAACGCAATGCGCGCATCATCCGCGACTGGGCCGGCCGTACGAAGACGCTGCCGGTCTATGCGGGCTGCCCGCGCCCGCTCGTGCGCGATCTCGTGACGGCCGCGAACGTGCATGGCAAGACGGGGCTCGAGGGCGTCGAACTGCACGAGCCGCGCGCGCCGGTCGCCGCGGGCCACGCAGTGTCGTACCTCGTCGATACGCTGAGCCGCGCGGCGCCGGGCAGCGTGACGCTGTGCGCGCTCGGACCGCTGACGAACATCGCGACCGCGCTGGTCGAGGCGCCGCAGATTCGCGGCGCGCTCCGTGAAATCGTGCTGATGGGCGGTGCGTTCTTCGAGCGCGGCAACATCACGCCGGCCGCCGAGTTCAACATCTACGTCGATCCGCAGGCCGCCGAAGTCGTGTTCGGCAGCGGCGTGCCGATCGTCGTGCTGCCGCGCGACGTCGCGGTGAAGGCGCCGATCACGCCGGCGCGCGTCGCGCCGTTGCGCGCGCTCGGCAACCACTGCGGCGCGATCGTCGCGGACATCATGGATGCCGAGCTCGCCTACAACAAGAAGCGGCGCGGCGTCGAAGACGCGCCGATGTACGACCCGACGGCCGTCGGTTATCTCGTCGATCCGACGTTGTTCAGCGGGCGCAAGGTGAACGTGGTGGTCGAGACGACCGGGCAGTGGACGCTCGGCGAGACGATCGTCGACTGGAACGGGCGCAGCGGCCGCGCGGCGAACGCGACGTGGATCAACGAGGTCGACGCGGACCGCTTCTACGCGATGCTCGTCGAGCGGATCGCGAAGCTGCCCTGAGGGCGGGCAGTCACGCGGCGAACGGCGAACGGGAACGCAATCAGATGTGCTTCGCAATCCACTCGCGGCACGCGCTCACGTGCGGGCCGCGATCGTCGGCGGCGAGCGAGATCAGCGAGATCGCGCGCGTGACGCGCGGCTTGTCGACGCGCAGCGCGACGAGTTCGGGATCGTGCAGATGCATCGTGTAGAGGCTCGGCAGCACGGCGGTCGCGAGGCCGTTGCGCGCAAGCGCGTAGAGCGGCTCGGTGTATTCCATCCGGTACGTGACGTTCAGGCGCAGCTTCTCGGCGCCGCCGGTGCGATGCAGCGATTCGCTGACGCTGCCGCGCACGAACACGGCGAGCTCGCGATCGACGAGCTTCGCCCACGTGACGCTCTTCGCGCGGGCGAGCGGGTCGTCGTGCCGCACGACGATCACGATCTCGTCCTCGAACAGCTGCTGGTAGCGCAGCGTGCCGTCGTCGCTGTCCGGCTCGCGTACGCCGATGCCGAGATCCGCGACGCTGTCGCGCACGGCTTCGACGAGCGCGCTGTTCGGCAGGTCGGTGAGCGTGAAGCGCAGCGTCGGGTGCGTGCTGCGCAGTGCGTTGAGCGCGGGCAGCAGGCGGCCCGCGACCGACGGGATGAAGGCGATGCGCACGGTCTGGATGCGTTCGCCGATGAGCCGCGTCATGTCGTCGAAGGTGCCGCGCGCCTGGTTGAGCAGGCGCTCGGCGAGCGGCAGCACGGCTTCGCCCGCGGTAGTGAGCGTGAGCCGGTGCGCGGAACGTGCGAACAGGCGCCCGCCGAGCAGGAACTCGATCTGGCGGATCGATGCGGTGAGCGCGGGCTGCGTGAGCGACAGCGCCTGCGCGGCCTGCGTGAAGCTGCGTGCGTGGGCGAGTACGACGAAGTGCTGGACCTGCCGCAGCGTGAGCGCGGGCAGCAGCGACGAGCGGTCGGACGACATCGGCAATAACGGTCGGGATGCGGTACGCGGCAGTATAAGACCGCGCTGCAGGAACCGACACAGGACAATATTCGGAATCACAGGAGAACCACCATGTCAGCGACTGACACGATCCCGGCGCGAGCGCCGGCCAACTGGCTCGAACGCCGCTTCGCGCTCGCCGCGCGCGGCACGAGCGTGCGCACCGAGACGATCGCGGGCGTCACGTCGTTCCTCGCGGCCGCGTACCTGCTCGTCGTGATCCCGTCGCTGCTCGCGACGGGCGGCATGGAGCGCGGGGCGGCGACGACGGCGACGATCATCGTGTTCGTGCTGTTCACGACGCTGATGGGGCTCTACGCGAACCTGCCGTTCCTCGTCGGCCCCGGCATCGGCGGCTCGGTGATCATCGGCGTGACGCTCGCGACGACGGAGCATGTGGGCTGGCAGACCGGCCTCGGCATCGCCTGCGTGTCGGGCATCCTGTTCTTCCTGCTGACGATCCTCGGCGCGCGCGGCGTCGTGATGAAGCTGATTCCGGTGCAGATCAAGCTCGGACTCGGCGCGTCGATCGGCCTGTTCGTCACGATGCTCGGGCTGCGCAATGCGGGGATGGTCGTCGCGAACGCGAAGACCAACGCGTTCGCGCTCGGCGATTTCTCGCGGCCGGGCGCGCTCGTCGCGCTGATCGGCCTCGCAGTCGCGATCCTGCTGCAGGCGCGCAAGGTGCCCGGCGCGATCCTGATCGCGATCCTCGTCGCGGCAGCGGCCGGCGTGCCGCTCGGGGTCACGCATTTGCCCGCGTCGTTCGTGTCGCTGCCGCACAGCATCGCGCCGATCGCGTTCAAGCTCGACATCGGCAGCGCGCTGAGCCTCGCGGCCGCGCCGTACCTGTTCGCGTTCTTCGCGGCGGAATTCTTCTCGACGCTCGGCACCGCGCTCGCGGTCGGCGCGAAAGCGAACCTGCTCGACGAACAGGGCAACCTGCCGAACATCAACCGGCCGTTCCTCGTCGACTCGCTCGCCGCGACGATCGGTCCCGTGTTCGGCATTCCCGCGCTGACCGCGCTGATCGAATCGGCGGCAGGCGTCGAGGCCGGCGGCCGCAGCGGGCTGTCGTCGCTGGCCGCGGCCGTGCTGTTCGCCGCGATGCTGCTGTTCGTGCCGGTCGCGCTCGCGATCCCGAAGGAGGCGACGGCACCGGCGCTGATCCTGATCGGGCTGTCGATGTTCGCGACGATCCGCCACACGCATTTCGACGACTTCACCGATGCGCTGCCCGTGATGTCGATGGTGCTGCTCACGCTGATGTCGAACAGCTTCGGTACCGGCATCGCGGGCGGGCTGCTGTGCTACGTGCTCGTCAAGCTGCTGGCCGGCCGCTGGCGCGACGTGTCGTGGGGGCTCGTCGTGCTCGCGCTTCCGCTCGGCTATTACTTCTGGACCGTCGTGAAGCCGCACTGAGAGACGGCTTTCGCGACGCAATGGCACTACCGCAAAAGAGACTGAAATGAAGGGAACACCAGGCAACGTCCCGGCCGCGCGCACGGGCATCGAGATCACGCCGGCCCATCGGGCCTTCTTCCACGCGCTGCCGAAGGTCGAGCTGCATTGCCACCTGCTCGGCGCGGTGCGGCATGACACGTTTATCGCACTCGCGGAGCGCAGCGGCGCGCCGATCGAGCGCGCGGAGATCGACGCGTTCTACGCGCGCGGCGAGAAGCCGGTCGGCGTGTTGCACGTGCTGCGCGCGCTCGACAAGTATCTGCTCACGCAGCCCGACGACCTTCGGCGAATCGCTTACGAGTATCTGGAAGATGCGGCCGCGCACAACGTTCGGCATGCAGAATTCTTCTGGAATCCGACCGGAACGGTTCATGTATCGGGCATCGCGTATGCGGATGCGCAGGCCGCGATCGTGACCGCGATCCGCGATGCCGCGCGCGATTTCGGAATCGGCGCGCGCCTGATCCCGAGCATCGACCGCGAGCAGGATCCCGACGAAGCGGTTGCGATCGTCGAATGGATGAAAGCGAATCGAGCGGACGAAGTCGCGGGCCTCGGCATCGACTATCGCGAGAACGACCGGCCGCCGGAACTGTTCTGGAAGGCGTACCGCAATGCGCGCGCGGCGGGCTTCCGCACGACCGCACACGCAGGCGAGTTCGGGATGCCGTGGCGCAACGTCGAGACGGCCGTCGACCTGCTGCAGGTCGATCGCGTCGATCACGGCTATACGATCGTCGACAACCCCGAGCTGTGCGCACGCTATGCGGAGCGCGGGATCGTCTTCACCGTCGTGCCGACGAATTCGTACTACCTGCGTACGCTGCCGCCGGAGCAATGGGCGGAACTGCACCCGATGCGCAAGATGCCGGGCCTCGGGCTGAAGATCCATCCGAACACCGACGATCCGACGCTGCACAAGGTCAATCCGAGCGAAGCGTGGGAGCTGATGTTCAGCCATTTCGGCTTCACCGTGGCCGACCTGAAGCAGTTCATGCTGAACGGGATCGACAGCGCGTGGGTGGATGACGCAACGAAGGCCGCGTGGCGCGCGGCATGGGCGCCGGAGTTCGATGCGCTGGCCGCCACGCTCGCGGCGGGCTGAGCGCGAGCGGGTTGGCCGCCGGCCGGTGCTTCAGCCGGCCGGCGGTTCGTTCGGGTTCAAGTGGTAGCGCAGGTCGCCCGCGAAATCGAATAATGTGTAGTCGCGAAACGAAAAACGCCACACGCCGTCGACGCGCTCGAATGCGTCGTGATAGCGGCCTGCCGCGACCGGTTGAAGCGGGAATCCCGCGACGGCCTGCAGCACCGTGTAGTACGAGCGCACCGTCGCGCGATGCGCGGTTTCGTCGATCTCGATGATCGGATTCGTGACGACATGCTTCGTGCGCGGTGTGCCGCACGGGTAGCGCTTCACGCTCGCGCTGAACAGCGCGAGCAATTCATCCGCGCCGATCGTCGGCGCACCTTCCTTCGTCTTGATGCGGGCGTGCCGGAACAGCTCGGCGACGCCCGGCAGGTCGCCGCCATCGAGCAATTCCGCGTAGCGGTACAGCAGGTTCGCGATTGCGACTGCGCTGTGGGTCATGCGGGCACCCTCGTCGTTGAGCGATGACGCCGATGGTGCGCGGCACGCCGCAGCTTCGCTTCGTCCGGGTGGACTAATCCGGCGCCTCTCCGCACCTTTCCATTTCCCCGCCCGTCACCGGTAGGCGCGCGCGCCGGCTGGCACACGTCGTTCGCGTTCGCTATATTGGCGGTCGGTCGCGATCGGTCGTGTCGCGGCCACCGTGCGCTGTCGCGCCGGACATTCCCAAAACAATTCGAAGAGAGAGGCTTAAGCCATGCGTACCCCCTTGTTCTGTCTGCTGTTGCTCGCGTCGCTGCCCGCGCGGGCCGGCACAGCCTGCGATGCCCTGCTCGGCGATTACGCGCCGGCGGCCGGCAAGCCCGCGACCATGCGCGTCGAGAAAGTGGGGGGCGACATCGTGCTGCGCATGCGCGACGCGGGCCGGTGGAGCGTCGAAACCGCCCCGACGCACGTCGCGGAACTCGATATGGACGGCCCGGTGAAGCCGCCTGCCGACGCGTGCATCCTCGACGTGCCGGGCGGGGAACTGATCAAGATGCCGATCGGCGCGCCGTATCAGGTCACGTCGATCACGGGCAGCAACTTCACGACGAAACATTCGACCACGGGCGTCCTGCTGCGCATGATGCAGGGCTTCCAGGTCGACGGCATCGAGCTGTATCCGGTCGCGCGCAGCGGCGATTCGCCTCCGGCCGCGGTGAAGGCGGTGCGGGGTCGCGAGGTCGCCGGCACGGGGCCGTGCCCCGGCTACCATGCGCCCGACATGAGCCAGGCCGACTTCGACGGACTGTCGGACCGCGTGCGCACCTACTTCGGCGGTCTCGACGCGGTGCAGCAGCGCGCGTTCGTGTGCGGGCAGACGCTCGACGAAATCGTCGGCGACGGGCTGTCGTCGAGCGACGCGAAGACGGTCGATGCGATGTGGCGCTGGCTTGACGTGATGCTGCACGCACACCAGGTGCCGCGCGACGAGCATGGCAGCGACGATCGCTGGCGCGTGGCCGGCCAGTTGCTGCGCCACAACCATTCGGACGACGGTGCCAAGGCGTCACCGGACCGGGCACGCAGGCAGGCGCTCGTGCTGGATCTGCTGGTGCCGAACCTGCCGCCGCCCGACACGTTGCGTGACGGCCGCGAGGAGCAGGCAAGCGACCTCGTCGCGGAAATCATGAAGCTGCCGGAACCGGATGCGCTCGCCGCGCTCGGCAAGTTGCAGGCGCGCGGCGTGCTGCGCTGGCAAATCAACGACAACAACCCGTACCGCGTCGCCGACGTCGCGTTGCGGGAGGCATTGAATCCACCCGTGCCGGTGTCGGTCTTCACGCTGCTCGCGAAGGACGCGAACCCGGACGTGCTGCATGACGACGCGTTGCTCGACGGCGAGGTGACCGCGCGCCGCGTCGACGGCGTGCAGCGCCTGCTCGACGCCGGCGTGAAGCCGTCCGCGAAAGTGCTGGCGGATGCCGCCGACACGCCTGAGATCCTGCGGCTGCTGAAGGCATCCGCGGCACGCTGAAGGCGACCGGGCCGACGCCATACAACGACCACGAGGGCGACCCTGCCGATGGGCAATCGATCCTGGCGCTGTCTCCAGGCCGGTGACGGTGGCGCCGCGGGCACGATCGAGTTCGCGGAATCCGACAATCACGTTCCGCTGCTGTGGCGCTGAGCGGCACCCCGCGCATTACACGCGAATCGGCGACGATGCGTTGTTCGACGGCAATGCCGCGCGCATGCCGCTGATACCGTGGTTCGTGCGCCACGTCGCGATCGCGCGGAACTGGAGCAGCGGCGAACCGGTTGCGGTATTGCGCGACGACGGCGTGCCCGTCTGGCTGTACGCGGACGGGCGCGCGTCGACGTCGCGTCGATGACACGTGCGGCCGGCGTGATCCGCCGGCCGCACGCTCAGCGGAACATTCTCAGCCAGTCGAACAGGCCGGGGTGCGGACGCCGCTTCGGCGCCGGCGCCGGTGCGCTGCGCGGACGGAAGTCGGGCGAGAACTGCGCACGCGGATCGATCGCGCGCGTACGCAGCGCCGCATCGTAGAACGACCCGACGATCGGCAACGCGCTGTGCGCGCCCGCACCCCAGTAGTCGCTGCGCAGCGTCACGCTGCCGTCGTCGAAGCCGACCCACGCGCCCGCCACCAGTTGCGGATGCATCAGGATGAACCAGCCGTCCGTGTTGTCCTGCGTCGTGCCGGTCTTGCCCGCGACGTCGGTGCGGATCCCGTAGCGCCAGCGGATGTCCGCGCCGGTCCCGTAATCGACGACGCCGCGCATCACGTCGACCAGCGTCTGTGCGGCGGCCACCGGCAACGCGCGTTCGGGCGGGGCGCTGTTGAATGCGGCGAGCACCTTGCCGTCGCGATCCTCGATGCGCGTGATCATCTGCGGCGCGACGTACACGCCACGATTCGCGATCGTCCCGTATGCGGACACCATTTCCTTCAGCGTGACGGGGCTCGTGCCGAGCGCGAGCGACGGTACCGCCTCGAGCGGGCTTTCGCGCACGCCCATCGCGCGCGCGAGCTGCGCGACCCTGGCCGCGCCTTCGCGCTGCATCACCTGCGCGGTGATGCGGTTGCGCGACAGCGCGAGCGCGTCGCGCAGCGTCATCGGCGCATCGGTCGGCGGCTCGGCATCGGTCGGGCGCCACACGGCGTGCGTGCCGATCGGGATCGCGACGGGGCGATCGACGAACGTATCGCCCGGCTGCATGCCGTCCGCGAACGCGGCGCCATAGACGAACGGCTTGAACGTCGAACCCGGCTGACGCCGCGCCTGCGCGACGTGATCGAACGGCTCGCTGCCGAAGTCGGGGCTGCCGACCCACGCGCGAATCGCGCCGTTGCGCGGATCGATCGCGACGAAGCCGGCCTGCACCTGCGTCTTGCGCTCGCACAGCGCGCGCATGAACGCGCGGTTTGCACCGAGCTGCTTCAGCGCCGGCACATCGGCGAGCCCCGTGTCGCGGGCCTGGCGATATTCGGGTGTCTGGCGGATGAAGCCGCGGAACAGGTCGTTGCGCAGCCCGCAGCCGGACGGGCCGCGCCACGCGCTGTCGGCGACCGCCTGCAGGCGATCGGTTTGCTGCGTCAGCGCTTGGGTCGCCATGTCCTGCAGTTGCGAGTCGAGCGTCGTGCGCACGACGAGGCCGTCCGAGTAGAGGTCGTAGTTGTTGCGGTCGGCCCAGGCGATCAGCCACTTGCGCAACTGCACCGCGAAGTGCGGCGCCGGGCCCGGCTGCGCGGTCTGCGGCTCGAAGTCGACGCGCAGCGGCCGGCGCTGCAATTGCGCGAGCTGCCGCGGCGACAGCATGCCCATCTGCGCCATCCGGTCGAGCACGATGTTGCGTCGTTGTACCGCGCGTTCCGGATTCAGCACCGGGTTGTAGTAGCTGTTGCCCTTCAGCATCCCGACGAGCGTCGCGCTTTCGACGATGTCGAGCTGGTCGGCCGACTTGCCGAAGTAGGTACGCGCGGCCATTTCGACGCCGTACGCGTTGTACAGGAACGGGACGGTGTTCAGGTAGGTCTCGAGAATCTCGTTCTTGCTGTACACCGACTCGATCTTGAAGGCGGTGATCAGCTCCTTCACCTTGCGCGTGAGCGTCAGCGAACGGCCGACTTCGTCCGGATACAGGTTGCGTGCGAGCTGCTGCGTGATCGTCGAGCCGCCCTGGCGGTTGCCCGAGAACGTGTGCAGCCCGGCCGCGAGCGTGCGGCGCCAGTCGATGCCGTGATGCGAGTAGAAGCGGTGGTCCTCGGTCGCGATCAGCGCGTCGACCATGTGCGGCGAGATCTGCTTGAGCGGCACCCATTCGCGATTGACGGGCCGGAACTCGGCGATCAGCTGGCCGTCGGCGGACAGCACGCGCGCGGGGCGGTCGATGCGCGCCTTGCGGATGTCGCCGATGCTCGGCGTGAACGGGACGAACGCGATCAGCACCAGCAGGCCCAGCGCCGGAATCGCGGCGAGCGTCAGCGCGACGCCGCGGCGCGTCGGATGACGCAGGCGGTGCAGCACGCCGGCGCACAGCGCGCGGATGCGCGCGCCACAGGCGGCGGCGAACGGTGCGACGCGGGCGCGGCAACGGAGCCACGCGTCTCGGAGAAACGGCACGAAGCGGTTCAAGGCGGCAGGAGCGCGGATGGAAGAGGCGCGATCCTAGCAAACGACACAGGTGCGGCGCCGGCTAAAACGGCCGTTTGCTTGCAGGATTTACAGACGATTACGTTTGTTGCCTGCCGACAACCTTTTGCGGCGCGCGCGGCCGCGATTCCGCAGACGAAACCACGTCCGCGAGCCGCTGCGCGGCCGCCTCCATCTGCGCGCGGCCGAACCCGCCGAAGCCCAGCACGAGCCCCGGGCGGGCCGTGCCGGGCGCGAACATCGGCGACACCGCGCGCACCGCGACGCCGGCCTGCGCGGCGCGCGCGACCACATCCAGATCGTCGATGCCTTCCGCGAGCCACAGCACGACGTGCATCCCCTGGTCGCCCGGCTGTACCCACGCGCGCTCGCGCGGCAGCCGTGCGCCGAGCGTGTCGATCAGCAGCGCGCGCTGTTCCGCATACACGCCGCGCACGCGGCGGATGTGGCGATCGAGATGGCCTTCCGCGATGAACGCGGCCAGCACGTGCTGGTCGGCGGTCGGCACGTGGCGATCCATCAGCACGCGCGCGCCGCAGAACGCGGGCACGAGATCGTCGGGCGCGATCACGTAGCCGAGCCGCAGCGACGGAAACAGGATCTTGCTGAACGTGCCGAGGTAGATCACGCGATCGGGGTCGAGCCCCTGCAGCGACGGGAACGGATAGCCTTCGTAGCGCAGCTCGCTGTCGTAATCGTCCTCGACCACCCACGCGCGATGCGCGCGCGCCCACGCGAGCAGCGCGTTGCGCCGGGCCATGCTCAGCGGCATGCCGAGCGGGTACTGGTGCGACGGCGTGACGAACGCGGCGCGCGCGTCCGGCGCGAGCCGCATGCCGGCGTCGACGTCGAGGCCGTCGGCGTCGACCGGCACGCGCACCATCGCATCGCGCCGCCCGGTGCTTTCGAGCAGTGCGGTGATGCCGCGATAGGCGGGATTCTCGACCCATGCCTGGTCGTTGTCGCCGAGCAGCACCTGGCTCGCGAGATGCAGCCCCTGCTGCGTGCCGCTCGTGATCACGACCTGACCGGCATCGCAGCGCACCGAGCGCGACCGCCGCACGTAGTCGGCGATCGCTTCGCGCAGCGGCAGCGCGCCTTGCGGATCGGCATAGCCGGACGGCGCGCCGGCGCCGCGGGCGCGCAGGCGGTTGCCGAGCCGGCGCCAGATGTCGTCGGGCGCGGTGAGGCCGATCGGCACCGAGATCGCGAACGGCATGGCCGGCAACGGGCTGAATTCGCGGGCGATCCGTGCGAAGGTGGCTGCGGGCTCGGGCAGGCCGGCGTGTGCCGGGCGCTGGCGTGGCGCCGGCGGGGCGGGTTCGTTGCCGGGCGGCGGTTCGGCGAGCGCATTCGCGACCCGCGTGCCCGCGCCGCCGCGCGACTCGAGAAAGCCTTCGGCGATGAGCTGCGCATACGCGTCGACGACGGTGCCGCGTGCAACCTGCAGCGACGTAGCCAGCAGCCGCGTGGACGGCAGCGTGTCGCCCGGCCGGACGTCGCCGCGGCGCACGGCGTCGCGCAGCGCCTGCGCGAGCTGGCGGCTCAGGTCGCCGGCCGTACGGTCGAGCGCGCCGAGCGACGGGATTTCGACGATTCGGGCCGTTCTTGCCATGATTCTGGTCTGCTGAAATTGTTTCAAACCGGCTCTACAGCATAAACCAGTTTGGGATCACAATCGCCGCATGACGGGCACGCGCCCGCGCCATTTCCAACCCCGTACGACCGTGGAGCCGACATGTACGTCCCCGCCGATTTCAACGAACCCGATCTCGACGCGCTGCGCGAGCTGATCGTGCAGCATCCGTTCGGCAGCCTGATCACGCACGGCAGGAACGGCCTCGACGCGAATCACATTCCGTTCGAACTGCTGCCCGACGACGGCGGGCTCGGCGAACTGCACGCGCACGTCGCCCGCGCGAATCCGGTCTGGCAGGACGTCGCGAATGGTGACGAGGTGCTCGTGATCTTCCGCGCCGGCGATGCGTACATCTCGCCGAACTGGTACCCGAGCAAGCATGTCGCGCACCGGCAGGTGCCGACGTGGAACTACATGGTCGTGCATGCGCACGGCCGCATCACGGTGCGCGACGACGAGAAGTTCGTGCGCGGCGTGGTCGCGCGGTTGACGCGCACCCACGAGGCGTCGCAGCCGGTGCCGTGGAAGATGGGCGACGCGCCGAAGGACTACATCGACACGATGCTGCAGTCGATCGTCGGGCTGCAGATCGAGATCACGCGGTTCGTCGGCAAGCGCAAGCTCGGACAGAACAAGGCCGAGGCCGATATCCGCGGCGCGGGCGAAGCGCTGGTCGCGGAGGGCAACCTCGCGATCGGGGAGGCGATGCTCGCGGCGGCCGACGCGAAACGCGAGTGAGTAAGCGAGCAAGGGCGCGATGAGCGTGCAGGCGCGTGCCGCGCCCGCACGTCGCACGGATCACTGCGTGCGCGTCGCGTCCTTCGCCGGTGTGCCCGCCTGCGCGAGCGCGCCGCGAATCGCGGCCTCGGTCTTGTCGTACTCGCCTTCGCCATAGCGCGTATAGACGACCTTGCCGTTCGCATCGATCAGGTACAGCGCGGGCCAGTACTGGTTCCCGTACGCACGCCACGTGTCGTAACGGTTGTCCTGCGCGACCGGATATCGAATGCCGAAGCGCTTGATCGCATCGGCGACGTTGCCCGCGTCCCGCTCGAACGGGTACTCGGGCGTATGCACGCCGACCACCACGAGCCCCTGGTCGCGATACTTCCGGTCCCACTCCTTCACGTACGGAATCGTATGAATGCAGTTGATGCACGAGTACGTCCAGAAATCGACGAGCACGACCTTGCCGTGCAGCTGGCCGAGCGTCAGCGGCGCGCTGTTGTGCCAGCGGTCGATGCCGGTGAAATCGGGCGCCGGCGTGCCGGCCTGCGCGGCCTGCCTGCCCGCTTCGTCGCGGGTGCCGGCAAAGGCGGCGAGCCCGGCCGTGGCGGCGAGGGCGATGACGATGGCGGCGGTCTTGAGTCGGGGCAGCATGGCGTTCTCCTGATCGGTGGGCCGCTGCTCGGGGCGCGGCCGGACGGGTTTCGACAGGCCCCATTAGGCGGCGCCGACGTATCTGCGATGTGTCCGGCCAGCCGCGCGTGTGCAATGTTGTGTGTCGTCACGGCGGCGCGATACATTGGGATACAAACGCGTGCCTGCCTTGCGGTATAACAGCGGACATCGCCTGCCCGAACTACGACACCGACAACGATTCATGGACAAGATCGACCACGTGCTGATCGTCGACGACGATCGCGCGATTCGCGAACTGATCGCGGACTACCTGGAAAAGAACGGCATGCGCGTGTCGCTGGCCGCGAACGGCCGCGAGATGCGCAACGTGCTGGACGACGGCGCGCCCGACCTGATCGTGCTCGACCTGATGATGCCGGGCGAGGACGGCCTCACGCTGTGCCGCGACCTGCGCGCCGGCAAGTTCCGCACGGTGCCCGTGCTGATGCTGACCGCACGCGGCGAGGAAACCGACCGCATCATCGGCCTCGAGATGGGGGCCGACGACTACCTGGCCAAGCCGTTCGCGGTGCGCGAGCTGCTCGCGCGGATCCGCTCGGTGCTGCGCCGTGCGCGCATGCTGCCGCCCGGCATGCAGGTGACCGAATCGGCCGAGATGCTCGCGTTCGGCGAATGGCGGCTCGACACGACCGGGCGCCACCTGCTCGACGCCGAAGGCACGCTGGTCGCGCTGAGCGGCGCCGAATACCGGCTGCTGCGCGTGTTCCTCGACAACCCGCAGCGCGTGCTGACGCGCGACCAGCTGCTCAACCTCACGCAGGGGCGCCAGTCCGACCCGTTCGACCGCTCGATCGACCTGCTCGTGAGCCGGCTGCGCCAGCGCCTGCGCGACGGCGCGCGCGAACCGCGCTACATCAAGACGCTGCGCAACGAGGGCTACGTGTTCTCGTCGGCCGTGACCGCCGTCGACGGTACGCCATGAGCGCGCGCATGCCGTGGCACTGGCCGCGCTCGCTGTTCGCGCGGCTCGCGCTGATCCTGTGCGTGGGCCTCGCGCTCGCGCAGACGCTGTCGTTCTGGCTCACCGTGACCGAGCGCGACCAGGCGACCACCAACCTGATGATGGGCTACATCGAGCGCGAGGTCGCGAGCTCGGTCGCGCTGCTCGACCATCTGCCGCCGGCCGAGCGCGCCGCGTGGCTGCCGCGTCTCGCGCGGCGCAGCTATGCGTTCATCCTCGGGCCCGGCGAGACCGGCACGCCGCCGGAAGCACGGCTGTCGGCGCGCGTCGAGCGCTCGATCTCGGACGGCATCGGCGGCGACTACCCGCTGACCGCGAACGCGATCCCCGGCGACCGCGAACATCTGCAGGTGCATCTGCGGCTGACCGACGGGTCGCCGCTGACGATCGACATCCATCCGATGTCGACGGTGCCGCTGTCGGGCTGGCTGCCGGTCGTGCTCGCGCTGCAGCTCGCGGTGCTGGCCGCGTGCTGCTGGCTCGCGGTGCGGCTCGCGACGCGGCCGCTCAAGCAGCTCGCGCAGGCTGCCGACGCGCTCGGCCCCGACCTGAAGGGCGAGCGGCTGAACGAAGGCGGGCCGTCGGAAGTCGCGCGTGCCGCACGGGCGTTCAACGCGATGCAGGACCGCATCGCGCAGTACATGGCCGAACGCATGCAGATCCTCGCGTCGATCTCGCACGACCTGCAGACGCCGATCACGCGGATGCGGCTGCGCGTCGACATGATGGAGGACGACACGCAGGGTGCGAAGTTGCGCCAGGACCTGATCGAGATGGAACATCTGGTGAAGGAGGGCGTCGCGTACGCACGGACGCTGCACGGCACCGAGGAAGCCGCGCGCCGCATCGACCTCGACGCGCTGCTCGACAGCATCGTGTGCGACTACGCGGATGCGGGGCAGGACGTCGCGCTGCACAGCCGCGCGCCGCTCGCGCTCGTCACGCGGCCGAAGGCGCTGCGCCGCATTGTCGGCAACCTCGTCGACAACGCGCTGAAGTTCGCGGGCGCGGCCGAGATCGACGTGCAGGCCGTGCCGGACGGCGGCGCGGTGATTGCCGTGCTCGACCGCGGGCCCGGCATTCCGGCCGATCAGCTCGACGCGGTGTTCGAGCCGTTCCGGCGCGTGGAGACGTCGCGCAACCGCGACACGGGCGGCACCGGGCTCGGCCTGGCGATCGCGCGGCAACTCGCGCTCGCGATGGGCGGCACGCTGACGCTGAACAACCGGCCCGATGGCGGCGGGCTCGAAGCGCGGCTCACGCTGAGGAATGCGGGGTGAGGCGACGCGGCGCGCGAGCGCCGCGGTGTCAGGTGCGTGCCGTGAAGTCGAAGCCGGCGCGCGCGAGTGTCAGCAGCGGCCGGTGCGCAGCGCGACGGTCCAGTCGTCGCGCCCGCGCGAGGCCGCGGTCACGGCGGCCGTGTGCCAGTCGTATTCGACCGCATGGAATTCGACGTTCCAGCCGGCCGCCGTGCGCGACACCATCGCGTAGCGCGCATGCGGCGAGCCCGTCTCGATGCGGTGCGGATGCGGCAGGTCGTCCTCGTACGCCTGCAGCCCGACGCTGCCCGGATTGACGATCAGCCGGCCGTCGTCGAGCTTCGCGGTGCGCGGCACGTGCGTGTGGCCGCACAGGATCAGCGAGGCTGTTTCGTTGCCCGCGCGCTGCGCGATTTCATCGGGCGTGGCCGCGCGGCAGCCGTCGGGCGTGACCGTTTCGAGGAAGTAGACGAGATCGCTGGCCGGCGTGCCGTGCACCATCAATACGTCGTCGTCGAGCGTCACGCGTTCGGGCAGCGCGGCGATCCAGTCGCGCTGGTCGTCGCGCAGCGTGTCGTGCGCCCAGCGATCGGACAGCCGCATCGCTTCGCGATCGCAGGTAAGCAACTGCCGCTCGTGATTGCCCTTGATGGTCGGCAAATCGAGCGCGATCAGGCGGTCGGCCGTTTCGGCCGGATGGAGCGCGCCCGACACGATGTCGCCGAGATTGACGATCACGTCGGCGCCGCGGCGGCGGACGTCGTCGAGCACCGCGTCGAGTGCGGCGAGGTTGCCGTGGATGTCGGAAAGCGCGGCGATTTTCATGGCGGAGCGTCGATGAGGGGAACGGCGATTGTCGCCAATTCGGCACGGGTCGTCCAATCGCTTCACGGCATCGGCGCGCGATGCCGCATGCTGCGCGTCAGTCGGTCGCGAGGCGCGCGTACATCGCGAAATCGCCCGGCGTGCCGCGCACCATCTTGTAGGCGCGCAACAGCCCTTCGTAGCGGTAGCCGCACTTCTGCAGCACGCGCGCGGAACCCGCGTTGCTGGTCAGCACGACGGCCTGCATGCGCATGAAGCCGCCGTTCGTGAACGCCCACGCGGTGACGGCTTCGCACACGGCGCTCGCGATGCCGCGCCCCCAGTGCGACGGCGCGAGGTCGTACGCAATTTCCGCCGAGCGGTTCACGGTGGACACCGTGTGCAGCCCGATCGTCCCCGCGAGCATGCCCGTTGCGGTATCGACGATCGCGAGACGCCGGATCGAATCCGGATCGGCCGATTCGATATTGTCGAACAGCGGCAGCAGATCGTCGGGTGTGCGCAGGTTCCAGCTCGTGTGGTGGAAGACGTCGGGGTTCGACAGGTACGCGTACCACGCGTCGAGGTCCGCGCGGTCGAGTTGCCTGAGCGACAGGCCGGGAAAGCCGGAGCGGGGCGGTGCGGCGATTTTCATCGGAACGGGCTCCTACGCCGCATGGCGCCGGTACAGCGCCAGCGAACCGGCGAGCGCGAGCAGCATCGCGCCACACGTGCGTTCGAGCCACAGCGCGCCCGAGCGTTTCAGCAGCCGCATCGCGCGTGCGCCGAGCAGCGCGTAGCCGAACATCACCGCGCCATCGAGCAGCGCAAACGTGACCGCGAGCGCGACGTACTGCGGCGCGAGCGGCGCGGACGGATCCAGGAACTGCGGCAGGAACGCGGAGAAGAACAGATAGCCCTTCGGGTTCGTGACCGCGGTCAGGAAGCTCTTCGCGAAGATCGACGCATTGCGCTCGGCTGCCATGCCGTTTTGCGCGGCGGCGACATCGAGCGAACCCTTCGACATCAGCAGCCGGATGCCGACGTACGCGAGGTAGGCGGCGCCGAGCCACTTCACCACCGAGAACCAGAACGCCGACGCCATCAGCAGCGCGCCGAGGCCGAGCGCGACCGCGACGATCAGCACGAAGTCGGACAGCATCGCGCCCGCGAAACCGTAGGCCGCGCGGCGCACGCCGTAGCGCGAGCCGTTGGTCAGCGCGAGCAGCACGGTCGGGCCGGGTGTCGCGATGCCGACGAACGCGACGGCGGCGAAGATCAGCAAGGTCGTTTCATGCATGACGGAACTCCCGAGGGAAGGGGCGCGCTCGATTATCGGGTGCGCCCGCCCGTGCTGTACAGGCGCGGCAGCCGTCGACGATGGTCGTGCCCCGACTATCTCGATTTTGGCAAAAAGCTGTTGTCATTATTCCGCTTTGGAACGGAACCGGTTCCATCTACCATGGCGGCCGCAGCGGGCATGCCCGCCGCGTCGTCGCGCGCGGACGCTGCCGGCCTCGGACCGCCGGCGGTTCTCGGCGCCCGCGCGCGCTACTCGCAACAGCACGCCAGAACAACGGGTTCACCGCCCGGAGACATGAAACCATGAACAAGCAACTGATCGCAGCCCCGCTGCTGCTCTCGCTCGCGGGTATCGCCGCCGCGCAAAGCTCCGTCACGCTGTACGGCATCGTCGACGCGGGCGTGACCTACCGCAGCAACGAGCGGGTCGGCTCGCCGGGCGCATACACCGGGCATTCGAGCGTCGGGCTCACGACCGGCAACCTGTCGGGCAGCCGCTGGGGCATCAAGGGTTCCGAGGATCTCGGCGGCGGGATGCGCGCGCTGTTCGTCCTCGAGAACGGCTTCGACATCACGAACGGCACGTCGGGCCAGGGCGGCCGCCAGTTCGGCCGCCAGGCGTTCGTCGGCGTCGGCAGCGACCGCTACGGCACGGTCACGCTCGGCCGCCAGTACACGTCGCTCGACGACTTCGTGAGCCCGGTCGGCCCGTCGTCGTTCATCGGCGGCTTCGGCGCACACCCGGGCGACATCGACGATCTCGACCAGACCGCCCGTGTCGACAGCTCGATCAAGTACACGAGCGCGAACTACTCGGGCTTCACGTTCGGCGCGCTGTACGGCTTCGGCAGCCAGCCGGGCAGCATGAAGCAGCGCAATACGTGGAGCGTCGGCGCGGCGTACGCGGCGGGCCCGCTGCGCGTCGGCGTCGGCTACGAGCGCTCGGACAACAGCAAGACCGGCGCGACCGACCCGACGGCCGGCAAGTGGCAGAGCACCGATGACGGCCTCTTCAACTCGTCGATCAACGAAGGTTATGCGAGCGCGCAATCGCAGCAGGTGATCGCGACGGGCGCGACGTACGACTTCGGCCCGGCCGTCGTCGGCGTGAACTACAGCAACGTGCAGTACCGCAGCGGCGGCCAGTCGTTGTTCACCGGTCACGCGACGTTCAACGTCGCAGGCGTGTTCACGCGCTGGAACGTGCAGCCGCAGACGCAACTGTTCGCGGGCTACAGCTACACGCGCGGCAGCGATGTCGATGGTGTCGACGATCGCGCGCAGTATCACAACGTCACGCTCGGTGCCGTGTACGACCTGTCGAAGCGCACCAGTGTGTACCTGCTCGGCGCGTACCAGCATGCATCGGGCATGACGCTCGACGCGCTCGGCCGTCCGGTGGCCGCGACCGCGTCGGTGTCCGACAAGGCGAACGGCCACTCGTCCGACTCGCGGTCGCAGGCGATCGTCAGCCTCGGGCTGCGCCAGAAGTTCTGACGCAGCGGTCGTTGCACGCGCAACGGGGCCCGCGGTCGATGCGGGCCTCGATGCATGCTCCTATACTGTCGCCTCCCTTTCAGAGGAGACGACATGACCCGAACGCTTTCCGCGCGCTGCCGGTGCGGTGCCGTGACCGTCACGCTGCGTGGCGAACCGGCGGCGCGCGCGAACTGCCACTGCACGACGTGCCGCGACTTCTACGGCACGCCGATGCTGTCCGCAACCGCATGGTCGCCGGAGCAGGTAAGCATCGACGGCAGCCACGCGACGTTTCCGCATCCGCAGAAGTCGATGTCGCGCACGTGGTGTGCGTCGTGCGGCGAGATCGTGTTCGGGACGAACCGGCTCGACATGCGCGTCGTGCCGAACAGCCTGGCCGCGCGTGCGCACGGCGGGCAATTGCCCGGCGACCTGCGGCCGACGATGCACCTGTTCTACCGGCAACGCGTGATCGACGTCGTCGATGCGCTGCCGAAATACCTCGACGGCTGGGACGGCCCGACGCTCGACCCGGCGGCCTGAACGATCGCTGCGCGTGCCGGCATCGCCGGTGCGCGGTTTGCCCGCCGCATTCCTCTTTCCCCTCCCGCTCCCCCGGTGCGCCAGATCGCGAAAAATCGATCGGGCCGAATATTATTTTTTCTCTTTCATTTCAATTTCGATTTGTAATCATTGAAACGAATTCCGGGGAATGAAAAAGCAATGCGGGCATGTCAGAAAAAATGACGTATTCGCATTGATCGACCCGGAAGAAAATGCCGGGGAAAGCACCGAAATCGTGCGGCCGGCAAGCCGTTGCGGCGTGGTTTCGCGGGTTTTACCTTCGTTGACGAAAAAGCGCCGGACGGCAAAAGGCGCGGAGTGAATAATTCGGGATAACGGCGAATGCGCTTTTGCCGGAATCACCAATATTTCATGCGCCGCGATTTACAGTGTCGACCATTGATCGTCTGGGAGCATTATTCATGTCAATGAAACAAATTCGCGCGGCGTTGCTTGGAATGTGCATGGCGATGCTGGCGCCGGCGAGTCACGCGCAGGTGCAGTACTCGACGGACTGGCTCGCGAACACGTACGGCACGCTGGTCTCGCACGTCGGCAACGGCGCGCGCTCGATGTGGGTCGCGCCCGAAGGCGTGATCTACACGGCGTCGCGCTGGGACGAGAACGCGGGCGGCGTCGCGCTCTACCAGAACGGCCAGTCGCTCGGCACGATCGGTATCCACGACGAATTCCAGGGCGGGGCGATCACCGGCAATTCGACGTCGCTGTTCGTCGCGCTCGGCTACAACCGCACGTTCGGCAGCGGTTCGGTGGGCCGCTACAACCGAAGCTCGAACCAGCGCGACCTGCGCATCCCGGTCAGCACGTGGACGGGCATCCAGTACGCGGACGTGATCACGGGCCTCGCGACGGGCGGCAACCTGCTGTACGTGAGCGACTTCTACGGCAATCGCGTGCGCGTCTATACGACCGACGGCGTATGGCAGCGCGACATCGGCGTATCGGGACCGGGCGCGCTGGCGCTCGACGCGGCCGGCAACCTGTGGGTCGCGCGCAAGAGTGCGGGCGTCGTCGCGCAGTTCAGCGCGACCGGCACCGCGATGAGCACGATCCAGATGGCGGCCGGCGCGCGGCCGGCGTCGCTGTTCTTCGATGCGTCGCTGGGCCGGTTGATGGTGGGCGACGAAGGGCCCGACATGAACATCAAGGTCTACACCGGGCTGCTCGGTTTGCCCGTACAGGTCGGCACGTTCGGCGTGCAGGGCGGCTATCTCGACACGACGACGGGCATCAAGGGGCAGGTCGGCGACAAGCGCTTCACGCGCGTCGCCGCGCTCGGCAAGGATTCGGCCGGCAACCTGTACGTGCTGAACAATGCATGGGGCGGCGGCTGGGACCTCGGCCGCAACGGCAGCACCGACCTCCATTCGTACAGCCCGACGGGCGCGCTGCAGTGGAAGCTGCAGGCGCTGAACTTCGAGGGGATCGCCGCGCCCGATCCGGTGACGGACGGCACGTTGTTCTACAGCGGCAACAACGTGTATACGGGCTCGGCGGGCGGCACCTTCGTCGCGAACACGGTCGACCCGTTCACCTATCCGAAGGACCCGCGCCTCGACATGAACGACTACCAGCGCGGCCAGCATTTCGGCCAGGTCGTGAACGTCGGCGGCAACCGGATCCTCGTCGCGTCGGGCCAGAACCCCGGCAACTTCAACTTCTATTACTTCAACACCGCGAGCGGCTACATCGCGATTCCGGCCGGTTCGCTGCCGGGCAAGCCGTTCAACACGACGCTGCAGGTGACGGCCGGTTTCGACATCGACGGCAACGGCGACGTGTGGGCCGGGTTGAACGGATCGAACGTGATTGCGCGCTACCCGATGACGGGCTTCGACGCGACCGGCAAGCCGTCGTGGGGCAAGGCGACGACGACGCCCGTGCCGACCAGCGTCGCGCCGGTCACGCGCATCATCTACCAGGCCGACAGCGACACGATGATTCTCGCGCAGGGCCTTGCGGGCAATTGGGACTGGACCGCGATGAACGGGCACATCGAGGTCTATCACGGCTGGAAGAACGGCAACACGAATGCGCCGAACCCGGTGATCAACCTGACGAGCGCGAACCCGAAGTCGATCGCGGCGGCCGGCCACTACCTGTTCGTCGGCTACGTGCACACGGTGCCGAACATCGATGTGTTCGACCTGAACACCGGTGCGCTCGTCACGACGCTGACGAATTCGAACACGTCGACGATGGATGTCGGCAACGACGTCGACTCGATGTACGGCGTGCGCGCGTACCTGCGCTCGACCGGCGAGTACGTGATCACGAAGGACAACTACAACGGGTCGAGCATCGTCGTGTATCGCTGGCATCCGTGACCGCGTCGGCCGCGCCGGCCGGCTCGACCGGCGCGGCCGGTCGTCAGGGCGCGCCGAGCACGCGGCCGTTCACGTTGCGCCCGTACATCGAGTCGGGCGAATCGTGGAACTTCGCGCGTGTGTCCTGCACGGAGCCCGTGAAGCGCGGGTCCTGCGGGCGTTCGTGGCTGTCCATGAAAGTCGCGACGTCCCACGCTTCCTGATCGGTCAACGTTCCGCCGAGCCCGAGCGGCATGTTGGCCTTGATGAAGCCGGCTGCATTGCGGATGTCGCCCATCCCCGCGCCCCAGTTGAACGAGCGTGCGCCCCACAGTGCCGGGAACGCCGGCTTGCCGCCGCTCGACTGACCCTGACCGTCCGCGCCGTGACACAGCGCGCAGTGCTGCGTGTAGACGGCTGCACCGCGTGCGTAGTCGGCTGTCTGCGCGGGCGGCGGCAGTTTCGGGAATCCCTGGCCCGGCAGCTTCGTGCCGACCGGCGCGCCCTTTGCAAGCCAGTACGAATACGTCTCGAGCGCGACGAGGACCGGGTCGCCGGCCGGCGGCGCCTTGCCGTTCATGCTGTAGCGGAAGCATCCCTGCAGGCGTTCGGCGAACGTGTTCACGTGGCCGTTCTTGCTGCGGTACGCCGGATACAGCAGGTACGCGGCCCACATCGGGCTCGAATCGGGCCGGCGGCCCGCGTCGAGGTGACAGCTCGCACAGGTCAGCTTGTTGCCGACGTACTTGCCCGCGAACTCGGGCGTGTGCAGGAAGATCTGCTCGCCGAGTTTCACGGTCTTGCCGAAGTCGTCGGCAGGGATCGCCGATTCGGGCGGCGGCGTGAACGGCCTGGGTGCCGGCGCGGCGGCGGCGGGGGCGGTCGCGGGTGAGGATGCGGCGGCCGGTGCGTCCTGCGGGGTCGCCGCGAACGCGAGCGCGGGCAACCAGGCCATGCCGAGCAGCGTCGCGCGGGCGTGGCGGATCAGCGTCGTGCGGTCGATCATCGCTTGTCTCCTTGTGCGGTGCCGCCGCGCGCATAGTAGGCGGCCACCGCGTCGATGTCGGCGTCGGACAGCTTGCCGGCGATCATCGGCATCAATCCCATTGGCCCGGGCGGACGCGTGCCGTGTTTCCAGCCGTTCAACTGGCCGGCGACATACGCGGCCGGCTGGCCCGCGAGCGGCGGAAACGCGGTGCCGACGCCGAGGCCGCCGGGGCCGTGACATTGGGCGCACGCGGGCAGGCCCTGCGACCAGCGCCCGCGCGTGGCGAGCCACGCGCCGGTGTTCGTCGGATCGATCGACGCATCGTCGGGCGTGAAGACGCCGGCCGGCGCGGGCAGGCTCGCGAAGTACGCGGAGACGGCGTCGCGCTCGTGCGGCGACAGCAGTTTCGAGAGCGGCTGCATGACCGGGTTCTGGCGGCTGCCGTCCGCGAACGCGGCAAGCTGCGCGGACAGGTACGCTGCATTCGTGCCCGCGAGGCGCGGGAAGCCGGCCGCCGCGTTGCCTTCGCCCTGACTGCCGTGGCAGCCGATGCAGGCGGCGACGCCCGTCGCCGTGCCCTGAGTCGCGATCGTCTTGCCGGACGTTGCGTCCTCCGCGTGCGCGTGGCCGGCGAACAGCGCGGCCGCGGCGAGCAGCAGCGGCGCGAACCGGCGTCGCGATGGTTCTCGCGGTGTCTCGACCGTATCGTTCACGTGTCCCCCTCCTTGTTGTATGTGGTGTACGCCCCGTGCGGTGGCGCGACCGGCCGTCAGCCGGCGGCGGGCCCGTCCTGCTGCGGCGCGAGGTGCTGCGTCGGCCGCGTCGCATCGTATCGGCCGAACCCGTAGCGCTCGAAGATCCGGAACGCTTCCGGCGACCGGATGAACGCCAGCCACGCGCGCGCGGCTTCCGGATGCGGCGCGTCCTTCACCATCGCGCCGGCATAGATCGCCGTCGTATTCTGCGCGGCCGGAATGTCGATGTGCATCAGCGGATGCCCGACCTGTTCCTGGAACGCCGCTTCGGATTGCCACAGCACGCCCGCGTCCGCGCGCCCCTGCATCAGGAACAGCGCGGTTTCCCGATGATGGATGTGCGTGAGTTCGGTCGTGCCGGCATGCACCTTGTCGTCGTAGACGGCGCGTGCGAGCGGGTCGCCGCCGGCCTTCACGAGCGACGCGCGGATCTGTCGCGCGACGCCTTCGAATGCCGGGTTCGGCATCGCGAGCTTCACGTCGGCCCGCGCGAGATCGTTCAGCGACGCGATGCGCTTCGGGTTGCCGGCGCGCACCATGATCGTCAGCTGGTTCGTCACGTACGGCACGGCCGGGCCCGCGAGCGTGCCGTCCGCGATCAGGCCGTTGATCTTGCCGAGCCCCGCGAAATACGCGTCGGGCTTGACCGTCCACGTCATGTTGCCGACGGTGATCGTGCCGCCCGCCTGGATCTGCTTCACGAGCAGCCCGGGCGGGATCGTTTCCCAGTAGATGCGGCCGCGGTACTCGGGATGGTCTTCCTCGAACTTCGCGACGAGCGGCGCCATCGCGAAGAAGTAGTTGCCGCCGACGTACAGCACGAGCTTCGGTGCGGTGAGGTCGCCGTGGAAATCGGCGAGCACGTCGACCTGCGGCACCGTGAATTCGAGGCCGCGATGGATCGCATCGTTGTTGCGGCCGTCCTGCCAGGGCGGAAAGACGGTCGCGTCGGTGGCGGCGAGCGCGAGCGCCGACACGCCGCACAGCCAGGCCGCCAGCGCGGCCCGCAGCGCGCGCCGGCGGCGGCGCAAAGGCGATTGCAATTTCGGTTTGGTGTGGATCGGTGTCATCGCGGCGCTCATTTCGCGTACGTGAAACCGGCCTGCTGCAACTCGGGCAGCGTGCCGACCGCGCCCGGCGTGACGATTGCCGACGGGATCACGTGGTTGGTCAGGTCGGCCGCGAGCGCGTCGAGCGGCAGCTTGTCGGGGTTCGCGTTCGCGCCGTCGAGCCGTTCCGCGAGTTCCCAGATCGCGTTGTGGCACGACAGGAACACGACGCCGCGCTGCTGCAGCGCGGCGAGGCTGTTGTCATGCGACGAGAATGCGCCGTCGGGCGCTTCATGGTCTTGCACGCCTTTCGATTGCGCGGGCTTTGCGTCGAGCAGCGTGTTGGCCGGGAACGCGGCGCCGGCGAATTTCGCGAGACCGTATTTGTCCCACGCGGCCTGGTCGAACAGCGCGAGATGCGCGCTGCCGTGCGTGGCCGACACGACGAGGAAATCCGGATGGCGGTACGACCAGATCTGCGCGTTCAGTGAGTTGCGCATCAGGTTCAGCCACGGGCCGCCGAGTTCGGTGTTGTCCCACACCTGCTTCGGGCCGCCGCGATAGCCGATCACTTCGGCGAGTGCCGCGTGATCCCACTGGTCGGGGTGCTCGAGGATCATCGGCACCGTCTTGAAATCGCGTCGTCTCGGTGCGGCCGCGAGGCGGCGCGTGAGGTCGGCGAGGTGCTCGGCGCCGCCGGGCAGCAGCGTGGCGGTGTCGGGCACCGCGGCGTGAGCCCGGCGCGTGGCGGCGAGCAGCGCGGTGCCGGCCGCGAGGCCGAGTGTCTTGAGCGCGCCTCGGCGCGCCTGCCGGTCGGACATGGCTTATCTCCCGGAATCGTTTTTGTGGGGGGCGCGCGTTGCCTGCGGCGGCGCGGCTTCACTATCGCGTAGCCAGTCTAGAGGCGCGCGATCGATCCCGGAAATCGCGATATCGGATGGGAGATATTCGAAGGTCTGATGATTGACGGGGCGGGCGCGACGCCGGGCGGCGCGGCGTCGCGATGCTGACCGCCCCGGTACGACGTCAATGCGCGGGGCGTTCGCGCAGGACTTCCGACGGCCGGGCATCGCGCACGAACACGCCGGCCAGCACCGCGCCCGCGAGTGCGATCGCACCGGCCAGCACGAACGCCGATGTGAACGAACCGCTGCGTTCGACGATGAAACCCGTCACGGCCGGGCCGATCACGCCCGACAGGCTGCCCATGCAATGCAGAAAACCGCTGACGCCGCCGACGCGGCCCGGATGCACGACGTCCTGCACGATGGCCCAGTAGATCGCGCCCGTCACGTACAGGAAGAACAGCGACACGGACATCAGCGCGACCGCGCCTTGCGTCGACTGCACGGCGCCCGCGACGGCCACGCACGTGCCGGCGCCGAGCAGGCAGGTGACGAGCACGATCCGGCGCGACAGCAGCAGGTTGCCGGTGAGCCGGTAGAGCGCATCCGAGATCGCGCCGCCGCACGCGAGGCCGACCGTACCGACGAGCCAGGGTACGACGGTGGCCACGCTCATCTCCTTGATGTTCAGGTGATGCGCACGCACGAGGTAACTCGGGAACCAGCTCAGGAAGAAGAACAGCACGTAGTTGTAGCTGAAGAACGCGGCCGCGGTCGCGAGGATGCGCGGCTGGCGCACGTAGTGCGACAGCGTGTGCGCGGGCGTTGCCGCGTCTGCCGCGATCGATGTGGCGAGCGTTGCGGTGGGCGCGCGCGACGCGTCGCTCACCGGCGTGGCCGGACGATCCGACGTCGACATCATCCACACGACGACCCAGGCGAGCCCGATCGCGCACACGATCCAGAAGGCCGGCCGCCAGCCGAACTGCGCGGCCAGCAGGCCGACGATCGGCCCGGCGATCGCGCCGCCGAGCGGCGAGCCGGCGCTGAGCAGGCCCATCGCGGTTGCGGCGGCATCACGCGGCAGCCAGTTGTTGACCATCTTGTTCGCGGCCGAGCACAGCGGCCCTTCGGCCATGCCGAACAGCAGTCGCACGATCAGCAGGCTCACGAAGCCGACGGTGAGCGCGGTCATCCCGCAGAACACCGACCACAACCCGACCGACAGCACGTACACGAGCTTCGGCCCGAGCCGGTCGGACGCGAGTCCGCCGATGAAATTGAACAGCGCGTAGCCGATGAAGAACGTGCTGAACACGAGCCCCATCTGGGCGGCGTCGATACCGAGATCGGTCTGCACGATCGGTGCGACGATCGACAGCGCGACGCGGTCGAGGTAGTTGATGCCATACACCAGGAACAGCAGGAATACCGTGAACCATGCCTGCGACTTCTGCTTCATGTCTGTCTCCTTCGTGCCGGTGGGCCGGCCGTCATGGTTGTCTTGCCGATCGTTCGCCGCGGCGGTATCCGCGCCGGCGGGCAGGGGTGTTGCGCGGTTCGCGTCGGGCGGCTGCGAACCGGGGCGCGCGGTCGTTCAGCGCGCGTACAACGGTGCGAGCAACGCATCGGTGCCGTGCTCGCGCAGCGTCGACAGATGCGTACCGACGCGCACGATCAATGCGTCGGGCCACGCGGCCGAACCGGCGAGCGCGGGGCTGCCGAGCGCGGCCCGAACCGCGCCGGCCGCAGTGCCGGCCGCCGACAGCGCAGCGCCGAGCGCGGCCGCGCCAGGATCGCTGATCGTCAGCGGCCGGCCCGATTCGTCGCGCGCGCTGGCGAGGGAGTGCAACCAGAGCGCCAGCGCGCGTTCCAGATACGGACGTTCGACGCCGGCCGCCGCGCTTTCGCGAAGCGCCGGCAGCCAGCGCAGCGGCACTTTCTGCGTGCCGTCCATCGCGATCTGTTCGGTGCGATGCGCGAGCGTCGGATTGCGGAAGCGCCGCACGAGCGTCGCGCAATAACCGTGCGCGTCGTAACCGGACGGCACGTCGACGGTCGCGAGCAGGTCGCGCGTCATCACGCCGTCGACGAGCGCCGCGATCGCAGGATCGGCCATCGCGTCGGACACGGTCGCGCGTCCGCGCAACTGCCCCGCGTACGCGATGGCCGAATGCGACCCGTTCAGTAGCCGCAGCTTCATCGTTTCGTATGGCTTCACGTCGCCGACGAGGTGCGCGCCGGCATCTTCCCAGCGCGGGCGCGGGCCGGCGAAGCGATCCTCGATCACCCATTGCGAGAACGGCTCGCAGACGATCGCGGCCGCGTCGTGCGCACCGAGATGCGCGTGCGCCCAATCGAGCGATTCGGGTGTTGCGGCCGGCACGATCCGGTCGACCATGCTGTTCGGAAATGCGACGTCGTCGCGGATGCGGCGTGCGAGCGTGCCGTCGATGCGTTCCGCGTAGTCGATCAGCAGCGCGCGCAGCGTGTCGCCGTTCGACGTCATGTTGTCGCAGCAGACGACGGTGAGCGGCGCGTTCGCCGGCCGCAGACGCAGGCCGGCGGCGATCACGCCGAGCGCGGTGCGCGGGGCGGCGGGCGTCGCGAGATCCTCGCGAATCGCGGGGTCGTCGGCATCGAGACCGCCGCCGGGACGGCGGCAATAACCTTTCTCGGTCACGGTCAGGCTGACGATCGACACGGCCGGATCGGCGATCAGCGCAAGCAGCGCAGGCAGGGAGTCGGGCGCGAACAGCGCGCCGTGCACCGCGCCGACGATTCGCGTGCGCGCGCCGTCGCCGTCGCGTTCCGTCACCGTGTACAGGTGATCCTGGGCGGCCAGCAGGTCGACGGTATGACGCCGCCGCAGCTCGACGCCGACGATCCCCCAGCGCAGGTCGCCCTGTTCGAGCACCGTTTCCGTATGCAGCGCCTGGTGGGCGCGATGGAATGCACCGAGGCCGAGATGGACGATGCCGGTGCGGACCGCCTGCCGGTCATAACCGGGGCGGCGCGTGCCGGGCGGCGCGGTGCGCAGGAAATCGGGGGCGGATGACATGACGATAGGTTGCGGTTTGTACCATGGTAGATGGCGGAGTGCATGCAGGTTATTTCGAGTTAATCGGCGAAGTTATCGGTGTAAACGCTAGATCGCTGGAATTCGATCGCTTCTGTACCATGGTAGTTATCGATATCGAGTCGGATCAATCGCAACCATGAGCGAAACGGCAGCACTGGAAGAAGCGGACGTCGTGGTCACGGCGTTACAGGGGTTCTCGCTGGACGAGAGCCGGTCCTATACGGAGCAGGTGCATGCGCTGCTGCGCCACGCGATCGTGCGCGGCGCGCTGCCGCCGCGCACTGCGCTGTCGGAGGCGGTGATCTCCACGACGATCAAGGTCAGCCGCACGCCGGTGCGCGAAGCGTTCGCGCAGCTCGCCGACGAGCGGCTCGTGCAGATCATCCGGAAGGTCGGCACGCTGGTCGCGCCGATTCCGGTGTCGATCCTCGAGGAAGGGCGTTTCGCGCGCAGCACGCTTGAATGCGCGAATCACGTCGAGCTCGCGCAAAAGATCACGCCGGCGCAGCTCGCGGAGCTGTCGCGGATCATCGACGCGCAGCGCGACGCGGTGGCCGCGGGCGACGTCGAAGCGTTCTTCGATCTCGACGAGGCGATGCACGGTCGGATGTTCGCGTTCGCGGGCCGGCCGCACGTGTGGGAAATGCTGCAGCCGATGAAGCGCCAGTTCGACCGTGTGCGCTGGCTGCTGCTCGATCGTGTCGAGGATCACGCGCGCCGCGCGCTGCAGGAACACGAGCAGATCCTCGCGCACATCGCGTCGCGCAACATGGCGCTGCTCGGTGCATCGGTCGCGTCGCACGTCGACCGGATCGGCTCGCATCTGCCGGAAGTGCGCAGCCGCGCGCCCCATTACTTTGTCGACTGAAACGCCCGCTGGAGGAGCGCAGTGAAAATCGAACGCTTGCAGACCATCGTCACGTGTCCGGGCCGGAACTTCGTGACGGTGAAGATCGTGACCGACGAAGGCGTCCATGGCCTCGGCGACGCGACGCTGAACGGCCGCGAGCTCGCGGTGCGCGCGTACCTGGAAGACCACGTGTTTCCGTGCCTCGTCGGCCGCGATCCGCGCAACATCGAGGACATCTGGCAGTACCTGTATCGCGGCGCGTACTGGCGGCGCGGGCCCGTGACGATGACGGCGATCGCCGCGATCGACATGGCGTTGTGGGACATCAAGGGCAAGCTCGCGGGCATGCCCGTGTACCAGCTGCTCGGCGGCAAGAGCCGCGACGGCCTGATGGTGTACGGCCATGCGAACGGGCGCGATCACGAGGAAGCGGTCGACGCGGTGCGCGCGCATATCGAGGAAGGCTTTCGCGCGATCCGCGTGCAGTCGGGCGTGCCGGGGCTCGACAAGGTGTACGGCGTCGGCAAGACCGCGGGCGCCTACGAACCTGCCGAAAAGGGCCTGCCGCCTGAAGAGCCGTGGGATACCGCGCTCTATCTGCGCCACACGCCGGAACTGTTCCGCAAGGTGCGCGACGCGGTCGGCGATGCGCCGCACCTGCTGCACGATGCGCATCACCGGCTCACGCCGATCGAGGCCGCGCGGCTCGGCCGCGATCTCGAGCCGCATCGCCTGTTCTGGCTGGAAGACGCGACGCCCGCCGAGAACCAGGACGCCTTCCGTCTGATCCGCCAGCACACGACGACGCCGCTCGCGGTCGGCGAGGTGTTCAATTCGATCTGGGACTGCAAGGACCTGATCCGCGACCAGCTGATCGACTACATCCGCGCGACGATCGTGCATGCGGGCGGGATCACGCACGTGCGGCGCATTGCCGACTACGCGGCGATGTACCAGGTGCGCACCGGCTTTCATGGCGCGACCGACCTGTCGCCGGTCTGCATGGCGGCGGCCGTGAACTTCGGGTTGTGGGCGCCGAATTTCGGCATCCAGGAACTGATGCCGCACAGCGCGCTGACCGATGAAGTGTTTCCGCACAGCTACCGCTTCGACGACGGCTATCTCGTGATGGACGACGTGCCGGGCCTCGGCGTCGACATCGACGAGACGCTGGCCGCGAAATATCCGTACGAACGCGCATACCTGCCGGTCGCGCGGTTGCGCGACGGCTCGATGTGGAACTGGTGAGCGACGAAGATCCGAAGGAGAGAACCGAAATGTTGAGCGTCGTTGTCGATCGTCCGAACAGCATGGGCGTGTGCGAGGTGCCGCTGCCCGTGCCCGCCGCCGGCGAAGTGCGCGTGAAGGTCCGCTATGCGGGCATCTGCGGCTCGGACCTGCACATCTTTCACGGCAAGAATCCGTTCGTGTCGTACCCGCGCATCATCGGCCACGAATTCGTCGGGACGATCGAGTCGGTCGGCGCGGGCGTCGACGCCGCGCGGCTCGGCGAGACCGTCGCGGTCGATCCGGTGATCAGTTGCGGCCACTGTCATGCGTGCACGATCGGCCGGCGCAACGTGTGCCGGCACCTGACCGTGCTCGGCGTGCATCGCGACGGCGGGTTCAGTCAGTACACCTGCGTGCCGGCCGGCAATGCCTACCGGATTCCGGCGGAGATCGCCGATACCTGCGCGGCGATCGTCGAGCCGTTCGCGGTGGCGGCGAACGCGACGTCGCGGACCGGCGTGCTGCCGGGCGATGTCGCGCTGATCTACGGCGCGGGCACGGTCGGCCTGACGATCCTGCAGGTACTCAAGCGCGTGTACGGCATTCGTGCATTCATCACCGACCGGCTCGATGCGCGGCTGCAGCTCGCGCGCAAATGCGGTGCGGCGGAGGACGAGATCATCAACACGAGTGTCGAGTCGCTGCCTGAAGCGCTGGAACAGCGCGGCGTCGACGGCGGCCCGACGCTGATCTTCGATGCGGTCTGCCATCCGTCGATTCTGGAAGAGGCCGTGAGGATCGCCGCGCCGGCCGGCCGGATCGGCGTGCTCGGTTTTTCGTCGGAGCCGTCCGCGATCGTGCAGGCGGAGCTGACGAAGAAGGAACTGACGCTGGCCGCGTCGCGGCTCAACTGCGCGATGTTCCCGCAGGTGATCGACTGGATCGGCCGCGGCTTGATCCAGCCCGAGCACATCGTCACGCACAAGGTAGGGTTCCGCGACGTCGCGCACGCGTTCGAGATGGCCGAGCACAATCCGGCGGAGAGCTGCAAGATCCTGCTCGACTTCGCGGGCGGCTGACACCGGTTCATGCCGATGGCCGGGGCGGCGCGAATCCCGCGGGCCGCTTCGAGTGCAGGATCGGGATCGGACACATCGATATCCAACATCAGGAGACATGCATCGTGACCCGGATTGCCTTCGAGGAAATGCAGCGTGCGATTCATGCGGCGCTCGTGAACGCCGGCATGCGCGAACGCGACGCCGACATTTGCGCGCGGATACATACCGAATCGACTTGCGACGGCGTCAATTCGCACGGTATCAATCGCGTCGCGCGATTCGTCGACTACCTCGGCAAGGGGTGGGTGAATCCTGACGGAGCCCGCACGCGCGTCAAGCAATTCGGTGCGATCGAAGTCTGCGACGGCAACCGCGGCCCGGGTATTCTCAACGCGCTTTCCGCGACCGACCGGGCCATCGAGATCGCCGACGCGCAAGGGGTCGGCATCGTGGCGATGCGCAACGCGACCCACTGGATGCGGGGCGGCACCTATGGCTGGCATGCGGCCGAGCGCGGCTACATCGCGATCTGCTGGACCAACACCGAATCCTGCATGCCCGGCTGGGGCGGCAAGAACACACGCGTCGGCAACAACCCGTTCGTGATGGCGGTGCCGCGCGAGCGCGGTCATATCGTGCTCGACATGGCGATGTCGCAGTACTCGTACGGAAAGCTGCAGGCGACCCGCCTCAAGGGGAAGCACATGCCGTTTCCCGCCGGCTTCGACAGCGACGGGAAATTGACGGCCGAGCCCGGCCCGATCGAGGCGTCGATGCGGATCCTGCCGATGGGCTACTGGAAGGGATCGGGATTCGCGATCATGCTCGACGTGCTGGCGGCGGTGCTGTCCGAAGGGCTCGCGACGAACCGGATCGATGAAGTTCAGCAGGGCAGCTGTACGGGGTGCTCGCAGGTCTTCATCGTGATCGACCCGCGCAAGCTCGGCGGCGAAGCCTTCACGAACCACGTGGCCGACGGCGTGGCGGACTACGTGAACACGTCCACGCTCGCGGAAGACAGCGACGAAGTGCTCTATCCGGGGCAGAGCGCACTGCGCACGCGGATCGCGCAGCGGCAGCACGGCATCGCCGTCGACGACGGGATCTGGGCCGACGTGCTCGCGCTCGCGGAGCGGCGGGCGTCGTCGCGCCCCTGACGCGACGACGGCGGCACACCGGAACGGACTGACGGACCGAACGCATCGCTGCAAGGACGCTGGTTTTCATCGGGAGAACTGATCATGAGGGCGGATATCGCGCTTGCGCCGGACGCAGGCATCGAGGCACACAACGAAGATGCGCTGTACCGGAAGGTGATACTGAGGATCGTTCCGCTGTTCTTCCTCGGCTTCATCATGTCCTACCTCGACCGCGTCAACATCGGTTTCGCGAAATTGCAGATGGCGGCCGACTTCGGGCTGACGAATGCGTCGTTCGCACTCGGGGCGAGCGTGTTCTTCTGGGGCTACATGCTGTTCGAGATTCCGAGCAACCTGATCCTGCGGCGCGTCGGCGCGCGGGCATGGATTGCCCGGATCATGGTTACCTGGGGGATCGTGTCGATCCTGATGGTCTTCTCGCGGAACGAGGCTGCGTTCTACTCGCTGCGATTCCTGCTGGGCGTATGCGAGGCCGGTTTCGTGCCGGGCGTGATGTACTACACGAACACGTGGCTGCCGGCCCGGCGCCAAAGCGGCATGTACTCGCTGTTCCTGATGGCGTTGCCGATCGCCGTCGTGTTCGGTGCGCCGCTGTCCGGCGCGATCATGGAGACGATGAACGGTGTGGCGGGCATCCGCGGATGGCAGTGGCTGTTCCTGCTGGAAGGGCTGCCGTCGGTGGTGCTGGGTGTCGTCATCCTGATGCTGCTGCGAAATCGGCCGGCCGACGTGGACTGGCTCACATCACGCGAGAAGCAGATCATCGAGGCGAACGTCGCGACGGAGGCGGCTTTCAAGTCGCATCGCGTGGCCGATGCGTTCCGGTCGCCGAAGATCTACGCGCTGATCGTCGTGATGATCCTGTTCAACACCGCGTTCTACGGCCTGACGTTCTGGATGCCGACGCTGTTTCACGATGCCGGCGTCGCGAACAGCCTGAACGTCGGGCTGCTGACGGCCATCCCGTTCGGCGTCGCCGCGATCTGCATGTATGCGAACGCGAAGCGTGCAGAGCAATCCGGGCGGCTGCGCCGGCACGGTGTGGTGCCCGTCGCGCTGGCCGCAATCGGCCTGTTCGTCGCGACGGTTGCGCACGACAGCTTCTGGCTCGCGCTGGTGATGCTGACGGTCGCGACGTCCGGCATCCTGTCGCTGATGCCGATCTACTGGACGCTGCCGGGGCGCGTGCTGTCCGGCCCGGCCGCGGCGGCCGGCTTCGCGCTGATCAACGCGTGCGGGAGCCTGTCCGGCATCCTGGGCGCGACGATCATCGGCTACGCGGGCCTCCGGGTCGGCATGACCATCCTGGCGGGCTTCCTCTTGCTGTGCAGCGTCGTGTTTTACCGGGTCTGCCCGCCGACGGCGGAATAGTGCCGAACCGGAACGTCGTCGCGCGTCGCGGCCATCAGAACGACACCGTCGTCGTCAGCGTAACGAGCCGCGGCTCACCGACCGCGACGATCAGGTTGTTGTTGCTCGACGGGTAGTAGGTCTTGTCGAGCAGGTTCTTCACGTTGAGCTGAAAGCGCGTCGGGAACTTGCCGATCGTCGTTTCGTACGCCGCGAACGCGTCGACGGTCACGTAGCCGGGCAGCGTGAAGCTGTTTCCCGTGTCGCCGGGGCGTGCGCCGACGAGGCGCGCACCGCCGCCGAAGCGCCAGCGGCCGGGCAGGTTTGCGATGGCCGTGTCGTACACGGCGAACAGGCTGCCCGTGTGGCGCGCGACGTTGACGAGCGGCGTGTTGCTGTCGCGATCGGTCGCGTTCGTATAGGCATAGCTGCCGATCACGCTCAGGTGGCGCGTGATCTGCCCGGCGACGTCTAGCTCGATCCCGCGCGAGCGCGCGGTGCCGATGGTCGACGTGATGTCGCCGACCGTGACCGCGACGTTGCGCTTGTCGATCTGGTAGGCCGCGAGCGTGCCGGTGATGCCGGGCTTCAGGTTGAACTTCAGGCCGGCTTCGAGCACGCGGCCGTATTCCGGCGCGAGCGGCGCGGTGACGTTCGATGCGACGTTCGGCTTGAACGAGCGGCTCACGTTCGCGTAGGCGGTCAGCGCCGGCGTGAGCGCATACGCAAGCCCGAACTGCGGCAGCCAGACGCTGCCGCGCGAGCGGTCGGCGAACACGAACGGCCGCCCCATTCCCGATTCCTGCTGCCAGTTTTCCCAGCGCAGCCCGCCCACCGCGGTGAGGCGCTCGGTGATCTTCACCGAGTCCTGCACGATCGTCGAGTACGCATGCACGACCGAGCGCGAATCGCTTTGCTTCGCGTTGGGTATGCCGCCCGCCGCGAGCAGGCCGTATACGGGATCGTAGAGATTGAAGCCGGTCGTCGCCTTGCCGCGGATCGTGTCGCCGCGAAAGCTGCGCTGCCGCTCGTATTCGCCGCCGATGTAGATCGCGTGGTTCATCCCCGCGAGCGTCACGTTGCCGAGCAGGCCGAGCGTCGCGATCTGGTCGGAATCGTTGCGTCCGAGGTTCGCATCGGACGAGCGCGTCATCGCGCCGGTCCTGCTGTTGAACGCGGTCGCGCGGGTGATGTACTGGTCGTAGCGATCGCGGCCCCAGCCGTAGGTCGCACGCACGCGCCACGCATCGGAGAAGCGGTGCTCGATGCGCGTACGCAGCGTTTCCTGGATGCCGCTGCTCTGCGACCACGCTTCCTCGTAGCGGCGATAGCGCAACGCGTCGTCGAGCTGGCCGTTCACGAGCACGGTGCCGCGATCGAACGGCATCGTGTAGTCGACGTACTGGTAGCTGACGTCGATCGACGTGTTCGCGTCGTGCCAGGACAGCGCGGGCGCGATCAGCGCGTTGCGTTCGCGGCCGAAGCTGCGCCAGTAGCGGCTCGTGTCGTATTCGCCGGTCAGCCGGAACGCGAGCGTGCCGCCCGCGACCTGGCCCGGCTTGCCGAGCGGGCCCGTGAGATCGAACTGCGCGCTGCTGCCGCCGTGGCTCGTGCGCGACGCGGAGATCGAGCCGCCGAACGTGTCTTCCGGCTTGCGCGTGACGAGGTTGATCACGCCGCCGGGATCCTGCATCCCGTACAGCAGCGAGGCCGGGCCCTTCAGCACCTCGACGCGGTCGATCGTCGCGAGATAGCTGTGCAGCACCGGCGTGCGCACGCCGTCGACGAGCACCGAGCCGTCGTTGTTCGATCCGAAGCCGCGCTTGATGAACGCGTCGCGCGTGCCGCCGAGCGTGTTCGTCTGCGTGACGCCGCTGATGTTGCCGAGCACGTCGTCGAGCGAGCGCGCCTGCTGATCCTGCATCACGCTGCTGCTGACCACCGCGACCGATTGCGGAATCTCCTTCAGCGAACGGTCGTCGCCGCCCGCGATGCTGGTGGTGCGCGGCTGGTAACCGACCGTCGGGTCGACGGCCGACGATGCGTTGACGCTGATCGCCGGGAGTTCTTGCCCGGCGGACGTCGTGGGAGTCGATGCGGGCGTGACGGGTTCGGCGCTGGCCGCATGCGCGCCGCTCGCGGCGCACAGGGTGATCAGGGCAGGCAGGCTTGCGTGCCACGGACGCAGGGTCCGGGCGCGGCGGGGCGTTCGACGGGATGGCATGAATCGAGGCAGGATGGAGTACTAAGGATCGTGTCGCGGGCCGCGGCGTTTTGTTGCGGCCAGGTTGCGCATGATATATGTAATGAGAATCATTTGCAATTGTAAAGCGATATCCAGCGGCGCACGGGCTTCGGTTGCCGGGCCGCCGGCCGTCTGCTACCGTAGCGGCCAAAATCAGACGCAGTGAAATTCAATGAGAGAACCGGGGGCCGCACCATGTCATCTTCCTGTCACGTCGCGTTCCGCGCGGCGCTACGCATCGCGCACGACCATGCGGGTGACGAAGTGATCGCAGCCGTATTCCGCCATTCGAACGATTAAAGCAACGGAAGCGAATTCATCCGGCGTTGCGCCGGGCTTCAATCACTTCAACCACCACGCTGGACGGGAGACCAACCTTGAAAAAGATATCCGCGCCGTTCGCGGCGGCCGCGCTTGCGGCATGCACGCTGCTGGCGGGCGTTCACCAGGCCGCTTGCGCGGCTTCGGACGCCGAACCCGCGATCGCCGCGCATTACGGCGCCGTGATCGAGGCTTATACGCAGGACATGGCCGCCGCGAAGGCGAAGTACGACGGCAAGCGCCTCGCGTTCGTCGGCGCCGTGATCCGGATGGGCGGCGACCCGGGCGGCACCTACTTCGGCGCGCTGACGGCCGACGGCGAGCAGTTCGATACGCATTTCGACGTGGCCGACCAGGATGCGCTGAAGCCGAAATTCCCCGGCGGCGAGATCAAGCCGTTCGTCACGTCGGCTGCTTTCCGCTTCAGTTGCGTGAACGAGGGTTATATCGACGCGCCGGTGCTGCCGGGGTTGAAGCTCTCGCATTGCCGGCTCGCCGATTGAGGATGCGTTGCTGCGGTGTCCGGCGTTCAGAACTTCTGCTGGATGCCGGCCATCACGCCGAGCTGGTTCATCCCGGTACCGACCGTTCCGCCGGCGGCGACCGCGTTCGCGGCCAGCCTGCTGTTGAACATGTAGCCCGCCGACGTATAGACGGTCGTCCGCTTCGACAGGAAATAGTTCGCGCGTCCGACGAGCAGCGTGGCATTCGTGCCGCCTTCGCCGTTCTCGCGGCGTTGCAGGTAGCGGACGCCCTGGAGATCGAGCGCGAGGTAGGGCGTCGCATAGTACGTGCCGCCGGCGAACACGATATCGGCCTGCAGGTGTTCGGCCGCCGCGAGGTTGCGGCGGATCCACCCGGCGCCCAGTTTCGCGGGGCCGATCTTCACGTAGGCGGCGACGATGTCGCGCGTGTCGGTGTACGCCGGATTGTTCAGCGGCGCGAGTGCACCGCCGCCGCCGCGCATCACGTCGTGCGACGCGGCAAGCCCGAAATTGCTCGCGTCGTACGCGAGCATCGCCGTGTACTGGCGGCAAGCGACGATGTCGCCGGGCACCTGTCCGGCGCAGCCGGTCGCTGATGGCCCCGCCGGCCCGGCTGCGTCGCGGCCGAAGCTGTAGGTGGCGCCGAGCGTCACGCCGTGGAACGTACCCTTGTAGCCGATCGCGTTGTCGCTGCGCGCGTTCGGCAGATAGGAGTCGAAATCCGCCATGGAGTGAATCGACGGGCCGATCACGTCGGCATTGGTCAGCACGATCATCGACATGTTCATCTGGCGGCCGAGGGTCAGCGCGCCGAACGGACTGTTCACGCCGACGTTCGCCTGTCGCCCGAACAGGCGCCCGCCGTAGTTCAGCGCGCCGGTGCCGGGCTGGAAGCCGTTCTCGAGCACGAAGAAGGCCTGGTAGCCGCCGCCGAGATCCTCGGTGCCTCTCAACCCCCACCGTGACGGCACCTCGCCGGTCAGCGTCGGCACGCCCGTGAACGATCCACCGTGCGCTGCGTTGTTGTAGTAGGACACGCCGGTATCGATGATCCCGTACAGCGTGACGCTGCTTTGTGCGCAAGCCGGTCCGGCCAGCGCCATCGCCGTCGCGAATGCGACGCCCAGTTTCGTTTTCATGGCTGTCTCCAAACAGTATGTAGATATGCTTATTGATTTTTGTAATGCCCGGACGTATCCGGGATGCCGACGGGTATCGGCAAGACTGCGGGCGTCGCGTGTTACGACATCGCCGGGTCGCGTTGCCTGCGCGGCGCCGCGGCACGCGTGCCCGCCACGGCGACGGCGATCGCCGCGCCGGCCATCGGCACGAGGAACGCGAGGTAGAGGTGGGAAACGGACCAGCCGTCGTCCAGCAGCGCACCGACCGTCATCGGCGACAGGATGGCGCCGAGGCGGCCGATGCCGACCGCGAGGCCGATGCCGGTCGTGCGGATTTCGGCGGGGTACGGCGTCGGCGACAGCGCATACATGCCGGCCACGCACGCATTGATCACGGCGCCGAGGAACACGCCGACGGTCATTCCGATGCCGAGCGAGCCCGTGTTCGCGCCGAACACGACCATCAGTACGCCGCCGAGCAGCAGCGTCGCGCCGAGCAGGTTGCGCAGGCCGAACCACGTCGACAGCAGGCTGAAGAGCGACGCGCCCGCAATGCCGCCGAGGTTGAGCAGTACGCCGCCGGTTACGCCCTGCGATGCCGACAGCCCGGCCTGGACCAGCAGCTTCGGCGTCCAGCTCACGACGAAGTAGAAGCTGCCCATCACGAGGAAGAACGCGATCCACAATGCGATCGTGCGGCGCGCAAGCGGTGCGCGCAGCACGGCTGTCCAGCTCGACGCGGGGTTCGCCGAGTCGATGAAGGAGGACGGCAGCGTGTCGATCGGCGCGCGCTTCATTCTCGCGAGGATGCGGTTGATTTTCTGCAGCGCGTTGTCCGGACGCCGCGCCAGCAGGAAGTCGAGCGATTCCGGCAACAGCGCGAGCACCATCGGGATCGACAGCAAGGTCAGGATGCCGCCGAACGCGAACACGCTGCGCCATCCCCACGTCGACAGCAGGTAGCCGGCGATGACGCCGCCGGCGGTGGCGCCGATCGCATAGCCGGTCGACTGCATGCCGATCGCGGCGCTGCGCCATTTGTTCGACGCGTACTCGCCGCTGATGACGGTCAGGCTCGCCAGCATGCCGCCGATGCCGAGCCCCGTGTACGCACGCGCGATGGCGAGTTGCAGCGTGCTGTGCGTGGCCGCGCAGGCGAGCATCCCGGTCGAGATCACGGCGAGGCAGAGCAGGATGATGCGGCGGCGGCCGACGCGGTCGGCCAGCGGCGCGATCAGCACCGAGCCGATACCCATGCCGGCCAGCCCGGCACTCAGCAGCAGGCCGATTTCCTTGCCGCTCAGTTTCCATTCGGCCGCCAGATGCGGCGCGGCAAACGCGATGGCCAGCACGTCGAAGCCGTCGAGCATGTTCAGCACGACGCAGGCCGTGACCGCCATCGTCTGGAACACGCTCATCGGGGATTCGTCGATCGTATTGCGGATACTTGCGCTCACGTCAAAGATCCTTGAAAAATAGTATGACTAATCAAATTGGATGGAATCGAAGCCACGGTAAAGAAGGGGACGAAAGCGAATGCGAATGCGCGGGCCGGCCGCCACCCCAGGGCCCGCCAGCCCGCGCGATGCTTACGCGGGTTCGGGTTGCAGCAGCAGCCGCTCGATCACGCGCCGCGCGCGATTGGGGCCCGCGTCGACGTGAATGTCGATCTGGCGGCCGGCCGGAAAGCGCAGCTGATTCCGGTATTGCGCTTCGATCACGGTCTTGTCCTCGTCGAACGTCGCCGCGGATTGCTCGATGACCGTTTGCGCGACGCGTTCCACGTCGTGTTGCGGATTGGTCGCGACGGTCCAGAAGTAATGCGTCGTCGTTTCCGTCTCGGGCGTGATGCCGTGGAAGCCGCGCATGTGAAAGCCGCCGCGCGCCGGATCGTGCAGGTCGCCGGTGCCGGCGTCCATCGCGCCGGTCCAGATCCGGATGTGCGACACGTGAAACTCGATTTCCTGCCAGCGATCGACGCGGCCCGCGAACGGCCATGCGGCGGTGTAGGTCGGCGGCGGGTCGGAATCCGGCATCAGGCGAACCAGCGTCACCGTGTCGCCGTCGCTGCCGACGCGGGTTTCCGCGCCCATGTGCAGCTGCGCGTTGCCGCCGATCGTTTTCAGATGGACGTAGCCGAGGTGGCTGAGGTCCATCAGGTTGTCGTGGATCAGTTGATACGGCGCGTCGTAATGGTAGTTGCCGCCGCCGAACCGGTACTGCGGATCAGTGTGGAACGCGTAGCGCGGCGGCGCGCTTGTCGGTTGAGCGTGCGCATCGGCGCCGATCCAGATCCACACGATCTCGTCCTGTTCCTGCACCGGATACGACGACACGCACGCTTTCGCCGGAATCCGCTCCTGGCCGGGAATCTCCACGCATGCGCCGCCGCGGTCGAACAGCAGGCCGTGATAGCCGCAGCGCAGGCCGCGCGCCTCGAGCGAGCCGCACGACAGCGGCAGCGACTTGTGGCAGCAGCGATCCTCCAGCGCGCCGACTTCCCCGGACGGCAACCGGAACAGGACGACCGGGCGGCCGAGCAGCGTGCGGGCGACGGGTTTGTCCGTCAGTTCGGACGACAGCGCGGCAACCCACCAGCGGTCCATCGGGAAATGAGTCGTATTGATCGGTGGTCGGGCATGTTGCTCCATTGATCGTCTCCAGTATTGTGGTTGGCCGCCGCGGGTCGGGCGGTCCGTCTGCAGATCTACAGATCGAGTACCAGCAGGTCGCTTCGCGATCGCGAACAGCACGGCATGAACTGGTCGCCGGCCGCCTGTTCCGCTTCGGTGAGGTACGAATCGCGATGATCGGGCTCGCCTTCGAGCACGCGCGTCACGCAGGTGCCGCATACGCCTTGCTCGCACGACGTCAGCACGTCGACGCCGTTCGCCGCCAGCGCCGCGATGACCGTGCATTCGGCCGGCACGTCGATGACCTTGCCGCTGCTCGCGATCCGGACCTGGAACGCACGGTCCGCGCCGGACGACGCCACGGCGCCGCCGAAGAATTCGTAGTGCAGCCGCGCTTCGGCCCAGCTGCGCGTGCGCGCGGCGTTCAGCACTGCGTCCATGAAGCCGCGCGGGCCGCATACGTACAGGTGCGTGCCTTCCGGCGCGGCGGCGAGCACGGCGGCCAGGTCGAAGCGTTGCTCGGGGGCGCCGTCGTCGACGTGGAAGCGGGTGCGATCGCGAAACCCGGCTGTGTTGATGCGCTCGACGAATGCCATGCGATCGGTCGAGCGCGCGCAGTAGTGCAGGTCGAACGGCATGCCCGACGAGAACAACCGTTCCGCCATGCTGAGGATCGGCGTGACGCCGATTCCGCCCGCGAGCAACAGGTGGTGCGGGGCATCGGGGGCGAGCGGAAATTGATTGCGCGGCACGCCGATCCGCACGGTATCGCCTTGCCGGACTTCGTCGTGAATGGCGCGCGACCCGCCGCGGCCGTCGGCATCGCGCAGCACGGCGATCTGATAGCGATTCCCTCGCTCCGGGTGGTTGCACAGCGAATACTGGCGCACGAAGCCGCCGGGCAGATGCACGTCGATATGGGCGCCGGCGTCGAAGCGCGGCAACGGCGAACCGTCATCGCTGACGAATTCGAAGCCGCAGATGTCGCGCGCTTCCTGCCATTTGCGGGCCACCCGCACCGTCAGGGTGGCGGCGCTCATGACGCCTCCCTGACAGGCGCAACCGGGATCACGGGCCGCTGCGGACTCGATGCGTTCTCGTCGGCGAGCAGCCGCTCGATCACCTTGCGCGACAGCACGCCGCCGGCGTCGATGTTGAGCTTGAGCAGCTTGCGGTCGGGCCACTTTTCCAGGTTGAGCTGCTGGCGCTCGAGCATCTCGAGATCCTCGGCGAAGATCTTGCCCTGGCCTTCGCGGATCTCGGCGGTCAACGCGTGATCGTCGGGCCGGAAGTTGCGCGCCATGCCCCAGAAGTACCAGATCGAGGTATCCGTCTCGGGCGTGATGAAATCGACCACGATCGACGATGCCTTCAGGTCGGCCGGCGCGTCGTAGCCGCCGTGGCCCGCATGCGCGACGCCGACCTCGATCATCACGTGGCTCGGCGGCGTGAAGCGGCAGATCTGCCAGCGATCGACCGGCACGTCGTCGGCCAGGCCGTTGCCGCGCAACCCCATCTGCCAGAACGGCGGCGGCATCACGTTCTCCATGAAGCGGCTCGTGACGACTTCGTCGCCGTGGCTGGTCGTCTTCGGCGGCGCTTCGTCGATTTCCTTCTGGCCGATGCTCGTCGCATGCACGTAGGTTTCGTGCGTGAGGTCCATCAGGTTGTCGATCATCAGCCGGTAGTCGCAACGGATGTGATACAGGCCGCCGCCGTGCGCCCAGGCCGGATCCTCGGCCCACGCCAGCGCGGGCAGCCTGGCCGGATCGGCTTCCGACGCATCGCCCGGCCAGACCCAGATGAATCCGTACCGCTCGACCACCGGAAAGCTGCGAATCGACGGGAAGCCGCCGACCCGCTGGCCCGGCATGCCGGCCGCCTTGCCGTTGCAACCCATTTCCAGCCCGTGATAGCCGCACACCAGTACGCCGTCGCGCACGAATCCCAGCGACAGCGGCGCGCCACGGTGCGGGCAGAAGTCCTCGAGCGCGGCGACCTGGCCGTCCGCCGCGCGGTAAAACACCATCGACTCGTTGCAGATCTTGCGGCCCAGCGGCTTGCCGTCGATTTCATCGGGTGTGCACGCCACGTACCAAGCATTCTTGAGAAACACGTTCGTCGTCTCCTTCAGGTCGATGCCGCCGGTACGCGGCATCTCTTCATTCCGTGTACTGAATGAGATTCAGTGTACTCATTGAGATTGGCTGGAGCAAGGCGAGCGGTATACTGGTTTTCCCCGGGAAATGGTGCGAGGCAGCGCCATGCCGTCGGCGCGCGCAACCGGCGCGCGTCGCCTATGTCATCGACTCATTCATGGAAAAAACGAATCCCGCCGACGCGCCGGCTTTCCCGCTCGATCTGTACGACGAACCCGGGCACCTGATCCGGCGCGCACACCAGATCGCGGTTGCGATGTTCTACGAGAAGCTGGGCCGGGACGTGACACCGGTGCAGTACGCGGTCCTGCGGATGCTCTACGAGTGCCCGGGGCTCGATCAGGTGACGCTCGCGCAGCGGGTGGCGCTCGACACGTCGACGACCGCGGATCTCGCGGTGCGGCTCGAAGCGAAAGGATTGATCGTGCGCGAAGTGCTGCCGCGACGTCAGCGCCGCTTGTTGCTGACGCCGGCTGGCGTCGAACTGCTCACGCACCTGATTCCGTCGGTGAAGGAGCTGCGCGCCGGCCTGTTCGACGGGATGGGAGAGGACGATTCGCAGGAACTGGTGCGCCTGTTGCGCAAGTTCGTCCATTTGAACAACGAGCAAAGCCGCGCGCCGCTGCGCGTCAGCGAGGAGTCGTAGCGGCCCCGAGCCCCGCGCGACAGCGGGAGGCGGTGACCGGGCGGCGGGCGCGCTGCCTGCCGCGCGTCACGCGCGCGTGCTTTCGCCTTCCAGCCGCCGCACGGCTTCCGCGACTTCGTTCCTGAAGCGCACGAGCGCCGCCTGTTCCGGCGCCGGCGGCTGCACGGCGGCCCACAGCATGTCGACCAGCTGCGCGGCCGTCGTTTCCGTATCGAGCTTGCGGTGCCCGAGGATCGCATCCCACAGCACGTGCTCGATCGGCCCGAACACCATCGAGCGCAGCAGGCTCAGCGGCAGGTCCGCGCGCACCTGCCCGGCCGCCTGGCCGCGCGCGAGCACGTCCATCAGCGGCGCCGTGTAGCGGCGCTGCAGCGCGGTGAGCTCGTCGCTCAGCGCGTGCTGCTTCGCGCGGCCTTCCGACAGCACCAGCGCGCACAGCCCCGTGCCGTTCACCAGCATCAGCCGCAGGTGGGTGCGCACGATGAACGCGAACTGCTGCTGCACCGACGCATCCTGCGGCATCCCATGCTCGAACGCGGCGATGATTTCGTCGTACCAGTCGGCGATCACGCGGGCGCACAGCTCGCGCTTGCCGCGGAAGTAGCTGAACACCGTCGCCTCCGACACGCCCACACGCTGCGCGATCTCGGCGGCCGTCGCATGCTCGTAACCTTTTTCGGCGAACACTTCACGACCGGCGCGCAGAATGTCCTGCACGCGCTGCTGGGATTTGCGCCCGGCGGGCGCGCGCGGCGCGTCGGCGCGGTCGGCTTTGACGGTGTCGGTCATGGTGTCGGCGGTAGCGGCTGTCATGAGCGCATGATATCTGAGTGTCACTCAAAAAACTATTGACGCCGCACCCGACGAGGCGCGAAACTGTGCAAAATTTCCGCTGCATTGGTTAATGAATAGGTGCATTCATTCGATTTGAGCGAAACTCAGAAATCGGTGAGTGCGACACACTTTCTGGAGACGGAGGAGACATGATCAACCTGCCCGGCGTGCAATTCATGCTCGGTGAAGACATCGAGATGCTGCGCGACGCCGTCGCGACGTTTACGGCGAAGGAAATCACGCCGCGCGCGGCGGAGGTCGACCGCACCGACCAGTTTCCGATGGATCTGTGGAAGAAGTTCGGCGATCTCGGCGTGCTCGGCATGACGGTGGCCGAGGAGTACGGCGGCGCGAACATGGGCTACACCGCGCACATGGTCGCGATGGAAGAGATCTCGCGTGCATCGGCGTCGATCGGCCTGTCGTACGGCGCGCACTCGAACCTGTGCGTGAACCAGATCCACCGCAACGGCACCGAAGCGCAGAAACAGAAATACCTGCCGAAGCTCGTGTCGGGCGAACACATCGGCGCGCTCGCGATGAGCGAGCCGAACGCAGGCTCCGACGTCGTCAGCATGAAGCTGCGCGCCGACAAGCGTGGCGACCGCTACGTGCTGAACGGCACGAAGATGTGGATCACCAACGGCCCCGATTGCGACACGCTCGTCGTCTACGCGAAGACCGACATCGAAGCCAACTCGCGCGGCATCACCGCGTTCATCGTCGAGAAGGGGATGAAGGGCTTCTCGGTCGCGCAGAAGCTCGACAAGCTCGGCATGCGCGGCTCGCACACGGGCGAGCTGGTGTTCCAGGACGTCGAAGTGCCGGAAGAGAACATCCTCGGCCAGTTGAACGGCGGCGTGAAGGTGCTGATGAGCGGCCTCGACTACGAGCGCGCGGTGCTGTCGGGCGGCCCGACGGGCATCATGGCCGCGTGCCTCGACGCCGTGGTGCCGTATATCCACGACCGCAAGCAGTTCGGCCAGTCGATCGGCGAATTCCAGCTGATCCAGGGCAAGGTCGCCGACATGTACACCACGTTCCAGGCATGCCGCGCCTACCTGTACGCGGTCGGCCGCCATCTCGATTCCGCCGGCAGCGACCACATCCGCCAGGTGCGCAAGGATTGCGCGGGCGTGATCCTCTACACGGCCGAGAAGGCGACGTGGATGGCCGGCGAGGCGATCCAGATCCTCGGCGGCAACGGCTACATCAACGAATACCCGGTCGGGCGCCTGTGGCGCGATGCGAAGCTGTACGAGATCGGCGCCGGCACGAGTGAAATCCGCCGGATGCTGATCGGCCGCGAGCTGTTCGCGGAAACGATGTAACGCCCCACGTCACGCGAACGGAGCCCCGTCGATGCCGATCATCGAATCGAAACTGAACCCGCGTTCGGAAGACTTCCGCACGAATGCCGCCGCGCTCGAGGCGGTCGTCGCCGATCTGCGCGCGAAGATCGAACAGCTTGCGCAGGGTGGCGGCCAGGCCGCGCGCGACAAGCACCTGTCGCGCGGCAAGCTGCTGCCGCGCGACCGCATCGCGCAACTGCTCGATCCGGGCGCGCCGTTCCTCGAGTTCTCGCAGCTCGCCGCGAACGGCATGTACAACGACGACGCGCCGGGCGCGGGCGTCATCACCGGGATCGGCCGGATCGCCGGCCGCGAGTGCGTGATCGTGTGCAACGACGCGACCGTCAAGGGCGGCACGTACTACCCGGTCACAGTGAAGAAGCACGTGCGCGCGCAGGAAATCGCCGCGGAAAACCGGCTGCCGTGCGTGTACCTCGTCGATTCGGGCGGCGCGAACCTGCCGAACCAGGACGACGTGTTTCCCGATCGCGACCACTTCGGCCGCATCTTCTTCAACCAGGCGACGATGTCGGCGGCGGGGATCGCGCAGATCGCCGTCGTGATGGGCTCGTGCACGGCCGGCGGCGCGTACGTGCCGGCGATGAGCGACGAGTCGATCATCGTGAAGGAGCAGGGCACGATTTTCCTCGGCGGGCCGCCGCTCGTGAAGGCCGCGACCGGCGAGGAAGTGAGCGCCGAGGATCTCGGCGGCGGCGACGTGCACACGCGCCTGTCGGGCGTGGCCGACCATCTCGCGCAGAACGACGCGCATGCGCTGTCGATCGCGCGCAACATCGTCGATCATCTCGCGCCGAAGATCGCGTCGCCGGTCGCGCTGCGCGAGCCGAAACTGCCGCGCTACGACGCGAAAAGCCTGTACGGCGTGATTCCGGTCGATACGCGCAAGCCGTTCGACGTGCGCGAGGTGATCGCACGCATCGTCGACGATTCGGAGTTCGACGAATTCAAGGCGCGCTACGGCACGACGCTCGTCACGGGCTTCGCGCACATCTGGGGCCATCCGGTCGGGATCGTCGCGAACAACGGCATCCTGTTCTCCGAGTCGGCCGTGAAGGGCGCGCATTTCATCGAGCTGTGCTGCCAGCGCAAGATTCCGCTCGTGTTCCTGCAGAACATCACGGGATTCATGGTCGGGCGCAAGTACGAGAACGAAGGCATCGCGCGGCATGGCGCGAAGATGGTGACGGCCGTGTCGAACGCGAAGGTGCCGAAGTTCACGGTGATCATCGGCGGCTCGTTCGGCGCCGGCAACTACGGGATGTGCGGTCGCGCGTTCGGCCCGCGTTTCCTGTGGATGTGGCCGAACGCGCGCATCTCGGTGATGGGCGGCGAGCAGGCCGCGTCGGTGCTCGCGACGGTGCGTCGCGACGGCATCGAAGCGAAGGGCGGTGCGTGGTCGACCGACGAAGAAGAAGCGTTCAAGCAGCCGATTCGCGACCAGTACGAGCGCCAGGGCCATCCGTATTACGCGAGCGCGCGGCTGTGGGACGACGGCGTGATCGATCCCGCGCAGACGCGCGACGTGCTCGGCCTCGGCCTTGCCGCATCGATGAACGCGCCGATCGACGACACGCGCTTCGGCGTGTTCCGCATGTAACGCCCGGGAGGACTGACCGATGCGATACGAAACGATCAAGGTAAGCGAAGCCGGCCGTGTGGCGACCGTCACGCTCGCGCGTCCCGACGTGCGCAACGCGTTCAACGAGACGACGATCGCCGAGCTGACCACGGCGTTCGAATGGCTCGATGCGCACGAAGGCGTGCGCGCGATCGTGCTCGCGGCGGAAGGCGCCGCGTTCTGCGCGGGCGCGGACCTGAACTGGATGAAGAAGATGGCCGGTTACTCGGACGACGAGAACCGTGCCGATGCGCGCAAGCTCGCACGGATGCTCGAGGCGATTCATCGCTGCGGCAAGCCGGTGATCGCCCGCGTGCATGGCGACGCCTACGCGGGCGGGGTGGGCCTGGTGGCCGCGGCCGATATCGCGATTGCCGCCGACGGCGTGAAGTTCTGCCTGTCGGAAGCGCGGCTCGGGCTGATCCCCGCGACGATCGCGCCGTACGTCGTGCGCGCGATGGGCGAACGCGCGGCGCGCCGTTACTTCACGACGGCCGAGGTGTTCGACAGCGCGCGTGCGGCGTCGCTTGGCTTCATTCACGATGCGGTGCCGGCCGATGCGCTCGACGAAACGGTCGCGAAGCTGGCCGCGACGCTCGTCGCGAACGGCCCCGACGCGGTGAAGGCGTGCAAGCGGCTCGTCGCCGACGTGGCCGGCCGCCCGCTCGATGCGACGCTGATCGAGCAGACCGCCGACTGGATCGCGCGGACGCGCGCCGGCGCGGAAGCGCGCGAAGGGATCGCGTCCTTCCTAGAAAAGCGCACGCCGTCGTGGCGTGAATGATCGCGTGACCCCCACTCTCCGGACGACATCGAAGCCATGTTCGACAAGATTCTGATCGCCAACCGCGGCGAAATCGCGTGCCGAGTCGCCGCGACGTGCAAACGTCTCGGGATCGCGAGCGTCGCCGTCTATTCCGACGCGGACGCGAACGCGAAACACGTGGCCGCATGCGACGAAGCCGTGCACATCGGCGGTTCGGCCGCCGCGGACAGCTACCTGCGCATCGAGCGCATCATCGAAGCCGCACGCGCGACCGGCGCGCAGGCGATCCACCCCGGCTACGGCTTTCTGTCGGAGAACGAGGATTTCGCGCATGCGTGCGAGGCGGCGGGCATCGTGTTCATCGGGCCGCCGGTCGACGCGATCGCGGCGATGGGCTCGAAGGCCGCCGCGAAGGCGCTGATGCATGCGGCTGCCGTGCCGCTCGTGCCGGGTTATCACGGCGACGACCAGGATGCCGGCAACCTGCATCGCGAAGCCGACGAAATCGGCTATCCGGTTCTGCTGAAGGCGAGCGCGGGCGGTGGCGGCAAGGGGATGCGCGTGGTCGAGCGCTCCGACGAATTCCCGGCGGCGCTCGCGTCGTGCCAGCGCGAAGCCGCGAGCAGCTTCGGCAACGACCGCGTGCTGATCGAGAAATACCTGACGCGCCCGCGCCACGTCGAAGTGCAGGTATTCGGCGACATGCTCGGCAATGCCGTGTACCTGTTCGACCGCGACTGCTCGGTGCAGCGCCGTCACCAGAAGGTGCTCGAGGAAGCGCCGGCGCCGGGCCTGCCCGACGACCTGCGCCGTGCGATGGGCGAGGCGGCCGTCGCGGCGGCGCGTGCGGTCGGCTATGTCGGCGCGGGCACCGTCGAATTCATCATGACGGGCGACGCGTTCTACTTCATGGAAATGAACACGCGCCTGCAGGTCGAGCATCCGGTCACCGAAATGGTCACCGGGCTCGATCTCGTCGAATGGCAACTGCGCGTCGCGTCCGGCGAGCCGCTGCCGCTGAAGCAGGACGAGCTGCGCGTGCAGGGCCATGCGCTCGAGGCGCGTCTCTATGCGGAGAACCCGGCGCGCGGCTTCTTGCCGTCGACGGGCACGCTGAAACACTTGCGGCTGCCGGCTGGCGTCGAGTTCTCGATCGGCGCAGCGGTGCGCGTCGACAGCGGCGTGCGCGAGGGCGATGCGATCACGCCGTTTTACGATCCGATGATCGCGAAGCTGATCGTTCACGGCGCGGACCGCGCGGAAGCGCTGGGCCTGATGCTGCGGGCGCTGCGTGCGTGCGAGGTGGTCGGCCTGCATACGAACGCCGCGTTCCTGCAGCGGATCGTCGCGTGCGAACCGTTCGCGTCGGCCGATCTCGACACCGGGCTGATCGAGCGCAACCACGATGCGCTGTTCGCGCCGCAACAACCGCCGCGGGCGACGCTCGCGCTCGCATGCGCTGCGCTGCTCGCGCGTGAACGCGGCGCGGCCGCTCAGGGGGCATCGCCGTGGGGCGCATTGCCGGACTGGCGGCTGAACGGCGGCTATCGCCGCACGCTCGAATGGCATGCGGCCGATCGCGAAGCGGACCTGACGGTCACGTACGAAGACGATGGCGCCGGCGCACGTATCGCGACCGGCGACGAAGCCGCGCAGCCGTTCGCATGGACGCGCGGCGCCACGCCGCTCGATTTCGACGTGACGCTCGGCGGTGTGCGCAGCAGCGGCCGCGTGTATGCGGACGGCGACACGTTCCATGTGTTCACGCAGGGCACGTCCGAGACGTTCGAATGGCGCAACCTGCTCGCGCATGCGGGCGATGCGGAGCAGGGCGGCGGCCGCCTGACCGCGCCGATGCCCGGCAAGGTGATCGCGGTGCTGGTCGAGCCGGGCCAGAAGGTCGAAGCGGGCACGCCGCTGATCGTGATGGAAGCGATGAAGATGGAGCACACGATCGGCGCGCCGAGCGCGGGCGTCGTCGCGGAAGTGCTGTACGGCGTCGGCGACCAGGTCGCGGATGGCGCGCAGTTGCTGATGATGGCGGAAGGCTGAACCGCGCCTTCTCGCTGTGAACGGGCCGGCTGCCTTGGCTGCCGGCCCGAAAAAACCGCGTCGCGCTTCCCCGCGCGACCGCTGCCGAATCGGACCGGCTTCGATCGCATCGACATCGACATCGACATCGGCGTCGGCGTCAACGTCGACATGCCGAAGCAGTGCGAATCTTTCGATCGCATTACGCTCCAGCCACCTCCACGCGCGTCACCGCTCGCGCGCACATCACGCTGCGCTTTCACGCGACACCGTCGTGTAACAAGTCGAACTTAGCATCTCGCCGTCGATATGACCGGTGCGCACCCGTGCCCGTGTCACGTCATCACCCCCACGGAGAACCGTTATGCGAAAGTCGGCCCTGCGGCCTTTCGCGGTCGCTTGCCTGATCGCGCTGACAGCACTCCTCGGCGCCTGCAACGACGACCTGACTGCACCCGCCGCGCCCGTCGCGCAGCAGAAGGCCGCGTGCGGCGGCGCCGTCGTCGCCACCGCGCAGATGCACTGCCCGCCGGGTTTCACTGCACCGGCATCCTCGCCCGCTTCCTGATCCCGGCCGTTTCCACCAGAAATCCAATCAAGAGCAACCAGCATGGCCATCCATTCGCGACGCGATTTTCTGAAGTTCTCCGCCGGCCTCGCCGGCGCGACCGCCGCCACCGCACTGCTTCCCGAGTCGATCCGCAAGGCGCTGGCGATCGAGCCGAATTCCGTGACGGGCACGATCCAGGATGTGCAGCACATCGTCGTGTTCATGCAGGAGAACCGCTCGTTCGACCACTACCTCGGTCACCTGAGCGGTGTGCGCGGCTATAACGACCGCTTCCCGGTCACGCTGCCGAACGGCAAGCCGGTGTGGTTCCAGCCGCGGCAGGAGGACAAGACGAGCGTGATCGCGCCGTTCCGCTACGACACGACCAACCCGGGCGTCAACGCGCAATGCATCGGCGGCCTGCCGCATACGTGGGCGACGACGCACGGCGCGATCGACAACGGCCGCGCGGACCAGTGGGCCGTGCAGAAGTCGAACATGACGATGGGCTATCACGTTCGCGACGACATCCCGTTCCATTACGCGCTCGCGGATGCGTTCACGGTGTGCGACAACTACTTCTGCTCGATTCCGGGCAACACGCACCCGAACCGCATGTACCTGATGACGGGCATGGTCGATCCGCTCGGCACGGGCGGCGGCCCGCTGCTCGACAATACCGACTACATCGACAACCAGTTCGACAAGATCCAGTTGCCGCCCTTCAGCTGGACGACCTACCCGGAACGGCTCGAAAAGGCCGGCGTCTCGTGGCAGGTCTACCAGCAGGGCACCGGGTTCGACAACTTCACCGGCAACTACGGCACGAACATGCTGGCGTGCTTCAACAACTTCGTGAATGCGCCGGCCGGTTCGTCGCTGCAGACGCGCGGGATGAGCACGCGCCCGATCACGCAGTTGAAGGCCGACGTGCAGGCCAATGCGCTGCCGCAGGTCTCGTGGCTGCTGCCGCCCGCCGCGTATTCGGAGCATCCGAAGTTCACGCCGCTGTACGGCGCGTACTACCTGTCGACGATCCTCGATGCGCTGACGTCGAACCCGGAGGTTTGGAGCAAGACCGTCCTGCTGATCATGTACGACGAGAACGACGGCTTCTTCGACCACGTCGTGCCGCCGTCGGCCCCGACGCTGCCGGGCTCGGGCATGAGCACCGTGGACGTGTCGCTCGAGCGGCACAACGTCGTGACGTCGACGCAGACCGGCACGTATACGGCCGACAACCTGCCGTACGGCCTCGGCCCGCGCGTGCCGATGTTCGTCGTGTCGCCGTGGTCGAAGGGCGGTTTCGTCTGCTCGCAGGTGTTCGATCACACGTCGGTGCTGCAATTCATCGAGAAGCGCTTCGGCGTGATGGAAACCAACATCTCGCCGTGGCGCCGGGCGATCTGCGGCGACCTGACGTCGGCGCTCGACTTCTCGAAATCGGATGTCACGCTGCCGTCGCTGCCGAGTACGCAGGCATACGTCGCGCAGGCGGACCTGCAATGCTCGCGCGCGTCGTCGCAGACCGCGCCGGCCAGCACCGCGCAGCAGGTCGTGACGGCGCAGGAATCCGGCACGCGGCCGGCTCGTGCGCTGCCGTACGAACTGCACGTGACGGGCCAGCTCCAGGCGCAAGGCTATGCGGTGACGTTTGCCAATTCGGGCACGCAGGGCGCGCACTTCTGGGTCTATACGGGCGATCCGACCGCGATGCCGCGCCGTTACACGGTCGAGGCCGGCAAGCAGTTGACCGACACGTGGGCGCTCGATGCGAACGGCAACTACGTGGTGAGCGTGTGGGGGCCGAACGGCTATTTCCGGCGCTTTGCGGGTTCGGCCGCCGCGGATGCCGCCGCGAAGCCTGAAATCACGCCGTGCTACGACGTGGTGAACGGCGATGTCTACGTGACGATCGCCAATGCGGGCAGCGGCACGCTCACGGTCACGGCGACCGATGTCGCGTACGGCGGCGCGGCGCGCACGCTGACGATCCCGGCCGGGCAGCGCATCGAAGCGCACTGGGACCTGTCGTGCAGCAGCCAGTGGTACGACCTGCAGTTCGCGGTGGCGGGCAATGCCGGCTGGACGCGCCGCATCGCGGGGCACGTCGAAACCGGCAAGGCCAGCATTACCGATCCGGCGGCCGTGGCGCCGACGATCACGGCGATCTGACGGCAACCGGTACGACGACGCGCCGGCCGGGTGAATCCGGCCGGCGCGTCGTTTTTGAGCTATCGATGCCGACGGAGTGGCGTCAGCGCAGCAGCCCGTCGTCATGCGCCATCATCAGCGCGCGCATCGCGGACCACATCCCGTAGTAATGCACGATGTAGCTGTCCGCACGACGGAACAGCCAGGGCGTGTTGAAGCTGACGAGGTCGGCCACGCTTTCGCCGTGCAGCTGCCCGTCGTGCTCCATCGCGCGTATGAAATGCAGCTGGTCGCCGTCGCTCGCATAGACGCTCGAGCGGTCGTGCAGCGCGGCGATCGTCGTCATCAGGTCGCGCAGCATCGCGTCGTTGCGTTCGGTGCGGCGGAATGCCATCACGCCGGAGTTGAACGCCCACTGGCCGATATCCTGCGCGAGCAGCCAGTCGCGCCCTTCGAGCAGCGGCTCGAGCGGTTGGTGCTGGTCCGCGATCAGCACGTCGGCATCGAGCCACACGACCCAGTCATGATGCTGAAGGTATGCATGCAGCAGCCACGGCTTGAACCAGTTGCCCGTCGCGTTCAGTCCGATCTCGGCGGGAATGTCGCGATGCACGTAGAGCGTGTAGCCGTGCGCATCGCAGTAGCGCCGGAAATTGCGCTCGGCGACGCGTGCGTAGCTGCCGATGTTCGGCGTGTACAGCATCATCAGCCCGATCGGCCGGCCGGGGTTGTATGTGCAGCGCTCGGCGGCTTCGTCCGGTGCGGCGGCGTGATCGAACGAGAACATCGGCTGGCCGGCGGCGCGGCACCGATTGACGTACGCGACGAGCATGTCGCGGAAACGCGGCGTCGCGCCTTTGCGTGCGGGATCGTGAGGCGTGTCGTCGATGCTGATCGCGAATGTCGGTTCGCGGCTCCACATCGGATCGAGGTGGGGGCCGCACGGCATGACGGCATGCAACCCGTCGATCAATGCCACGTAGCGATGTGTGCCGAGCCCGGCGAACAGCGCGGCCTCCGATGTCAGCCTTGGCTCGCTGCCAAGCTTGCAGCGCTGCACGAGCCGCATCACGATCGCGCGCACGTCCGCCGTGTTGCGCCAGATCTGCACGTCGACCTGCGGCAGCGGCGGCGCGAACGAGTCGACCAGCAGCATGTCGCGCCCGGCCATCAGGCGCTCGAGCGCGACGGGCTCGATGATCGCCGCATCTTCGCCGAGCAGCAGCACGAGTTCGTCGGGCTGCGCGTTGCGCAGCACATGGAGCAGCGATTCGTAGCGATACAGCGGCCGCAACGGCAGTGTCTGCGGCATCGCGGACGCGTCGACGATCTCGTGACGATAGCCGTGCACCTGCGCGTACCAGCGGTGATTCTCGAGGCTGGCGGGTGCGGGCTGGCTGAAATGGCTGAGGACGATCATCGGGTGCTCCGCAGGCCGAAGCGGCGCAGCAATTTCGGCAGCTCGCGAGTGACCCGCGCGGTATTGTTCAACTCCGAACCCCACCCGGCCCCGCTTTCCTGCGAGTGCCACCCCTGTTCGTCGTGGATCTTCCGGGAGACTTGCGCGGCATCGTGGTCCATTCTGTCAGCCTTTCTTGTAATCGTGGTGCGTCGGCGTCGTGTGTGTCGCCCGCTCGAATACCCCGGAAAAGCCGGCCGGCTGGCGGCGCGGCGGGTGGCCCGAGTATCGCATAACGATCCGGCGGATTGGCACGGCCGGGGCGGGCGCTGACCATCCCTGACAGTGTGCGGCCGGCGCTCCGCTAGAATGCCGGGTTGGCCGCCGCCGCTTGACGCGGGCGGCGCTTCGCGCGCTACACTGCACCATTCCACTCCCATCCAACCTTCCATCCTGCCGACGATGACGTCTCCTGTCCTGAACGGCCTGCGCATCGGTATCACGATCGGACTGCGTGCCCCCGACGAAAGCATGTGGATCAACGGCATCAAGCAGAACGCGCTGTTTCTCGCGAAGCTGCTGATGGCGTCGCCCCACGGCTACCGCGTGACGCTGGTCAACACCACCGACGTGCCGCTCACCGATGCGCTGCCGTGGGATCGCAACGTATACGACACGCGCGCGTTCGCCGACATGAAGGATGCGCTCGACGTGGTGATCGAGCTCGGCGGGCAGATCAACGCCGAGCAGACGGCCTACCTGAAAGCGCGCGGCGCGAAGCTCGTCAGTTACTGCTGCGGCGTCGAGTACGTCAACGCGATGGAGGCGATGCTGTTCGGCCGCCGGCTGTGGGAGTCGCTGTTCATCAACCGCGGCTACGACGAGGTGTGGGCGATTCCGCAGATCGCGCCGTCGTCGCTGCCGTTCCTGCAGTCGCTGCGCCGCTGCCCGGGGCGCGTCGTGCCGTTCGTGTGGGATCCGATGTTCCTGAGCGCACGCGCGCAGTCGTTGCCCGAGCACGGCGAATACCGGCCGCGCAGCGAGCCCGGCAAGCGGCTGACGGTGATGGAGCCGAACCACAACGTCGTGAAGTTCTGCGTGTATCCGATGCTGATCATCGACGAAGCGTATCGGCGCGACCCCGACGCGATCTGCTTCGCGCACGTGACGAACGCCGACCGCCTCGCGCACGACAGCCCCGACTTCGTGATGCTGATGAATTACCTGGACATCGTGCGCGCGGGCAAGGCGAGCTTCGTCGGCCGCTTCGACACGCCGCTGTTCCTGGCCGACCTGACCGACATCGTCGTGTCGCACCAATGGTCGAACCCGCTGAACTACTTCTATTTCGACGTGTGCTGGCAGGGCTATCCGCTTGTGCACAACGCGAGCCTCGCGCCCGATCTCGGCTACTACTATCCGGACAACGACGTGCAGCAGGGCGCCGACGCGCTGCTGCGTGCGCTGCATACGCACGACGACGACTGGGAAGCGTACACGCGGCGCCAGCGCGAGATCCTCGGCCGCTATACGTCGGCGAATCCGGCGCTCGTCGCCGAATACGACGGGCTGCTTGCGAACCTGATCGGCGCGCCGGCCGTATAACGCCGGTTTTCATGGCGCGCATTCATTGCGCTGCCGGCCGCCATCGGGGTTGTCCCACCCTAATGTCTGACGAAATAATGCCGTTAAAAAAAGAAACCGCCGAACCCGATCGGTTCGACGGTTTTGAAGGCACGAAATTGACGGCTCCGAGGGAAGTCCGTCAGAAATAATTTTATAGGTTAACAAGTCTTTAAGATTGTTAAACATGTTTCAATCCATAATCATCATATAAATAAAACTTGATATTATTGATTCAACGCAGTCGATTCTGTTTTGAGGTTTAGTAATATCGTTTGAAACGTGAAAATTGAATGCTGCGATGATCGAATGATGTGCGGCGGCCGGTTTTCGCTGGATCGCGGCCCGAGCTGGAAGCCGTTGTCGCAGGCCCGTTCATCAAGGGCCCGCGGCATTTCTCGGGTCTGTATTTGTCTGATCAATTAATGATTTTCCGATTTGCGGTGCTGCAATATCGTGAAAGAAATGGATTCGGATAAAGTTGTCTGGCAGCGAAAATAAACGATCTGGATTCGGGGTTTCGTACTTTGTGTTGTGTAACCTGTCGCACTGTCGGCATGGTTCGTACATGGTGTATTGGCAGTCACTGAATATCGTTGAAAATATCGAATTTGACGGCGCGCCGAAGCGAAAAGTACGCTCCCGGAAAAAATCGACATAACAGGATGGGCCGGGTAGGCGGCGGAGCGCGTCAGGGTCGGTTTGCTCCGCATGTTCGTTGAGGTCGAGCCGCGATCGGCGGCTCGCCATTTGCCGGAGCGCCGGATGAATGCGGTCGAAGCTCGCCTGGAGGCGAATCGGGAAGCGAATCGAGACGAAATCGATCTCGTGTTCGGCGCCCCCGACCATCATGCCGACCTCGCGTCGGTACGCAGTTTCGTGGAAAGCCGGCTCGGGTTCGCACATGAGCCGGTGTGCCGGGCCGACCTGTCGGGCGGTGTGCTGTACCAGGAGCGCCTGGCGCGGTTGCGGTGGGGCGAGCGCGATGCGCTGCCGCCGCTCGCGTTCCTGCCGCGCCTCGAGGCGCTCGGGCTGATGCGCTGGTTCGACCGGCTCGTGGTCGGCCGGACGATCGACGCGCTGCGCGCCGATCCGGCCGCGGTTTATGGGTGCAACGTCGCGGCGGTGAGCGCGGTCGTCGACGACGCGTGGCTGGCGATCTTCAGGCGGCTCGAGCGCGAGCCGTCGGTGGCGGCGCGGCTGGTGGTCGAGATCACGGAGACGGGGCCGCTGAACCCTGTCGCGGGCCGGTCGTTCGTCAACCGCTTCCGGCAGGCCGGTTGCCGGATCGCGATCGACGATTTCGGCGTCGGTTTCAGCGCATTGAACAATCTGGTGGTCGGCAATCCCGACATCGTGAAGCTCGACCGGTCGATCCTGTCGATGATCAAGCGCAACGCGATCGGGCGCTACCAGTTCCGCAGGTTGATCGCGTTCGCGCATGAAGGGGCGCGGCACGTCGTCGTCGAAGGCGTGGAGAGCGAGATCGACCGGCAGATCATCCTGGATGCCGGTGTCGCATGGGCACAGGGCATCCGGTTTTCATGGCGGTCGCCGGCCGCCGCGTGACGGCGCGAGAGCAGGTGGAGCGGGACGAATCGCAAAGGGGTGTCGCATGGCGGGGACGAAGGCCGGAGTCGGAACGGGCACGCAGGCAACCGATGCGCGCGACCTGGTCGCGATCGCCGAGCTGGCCGACATGCTGTGGCAACTGGGCGCCGAGTCGACCGATGTGCCGATCGACGTCGCGCCGTACCTCGACGGCCTGAAGGCCGTCGCGCGTCGCATTCAGCGGATGAAACCGCTCGATGCCAACGGCCGCGAACTGGCGGCGCGGCACTACTACGCGGGCGTCATTGCCGGCGCGTGCGGCAACGATTCGGCGATCGCACGCGGCGTGTCCGATAGTCTCGTCAAGCCAGCCGGCCGGGCAAGCGGGCAAGCGGCGCGTTGTTTTGCCGTGCTTGCTCGCATGGGACGGCGGCATGGCCGCGTGTTCGCCGCGCAAAGCGGCGATCGCGTGCTGGTGTAGCGCGGTCGACGCGCGAACGAAGCAGATCAGCCGAGCGCGCGGCCGGCGAACAACTGCTGGATCTGCTCGGAGTAAGCGCGAACGTTGTGTTCGGCGAGCGTGTCGACCTGGTGCAGGCAGCGGCGGGCCGCGGCCGCGTAGTCGTCGAGCCGCGCGTCGTGCGTTTGCGCGGCGGTCGCGATCGCACGTGCCGCTTCGAAGATCTCGAAGTCGGGGTAGTAGTAGCCGACGTCGCGCAGGAACGGCGAATTGTGTACGAGCGGATAGTTGCCGTACAGCGCGTCGTACAGCAGGTAGTTGAGGCCGTTTTCCCAGTGGTGCGACACGACGATGTCGGTGTGATGCGCGGCCCACGCGACGAACGGCGCGCGCACGTCGGCGGTCGCCTTGCCGTCGCGCACCATCTCGAGCCCGAGCGCGAGATGCTTGAAGGCGACGTTTTCCTTCTTGTCGAACGTGTTGGTCATATACACGTGCTCGACGAGCTCCGGGTGCTCGACGTAGCACGCGTTCGCGGCGAGCATCGGCACGATCGAGCTTTTCACGACGTTCAGGTTCGGCTCGAAGAACGCGATGCGCTTGGCCGGGCCGTGGTTGCGGTAGCCGAAGCGCGCCTTCAGTTCGGGATCGGCGTCGAGGCTGCGCTCGATGAAATACGGCGACCAGATGTGCGGCAGTTCGATCACCGGCGCGCGATACACGGCCTGGAAATACGCCGCGCACGTGTGCATGTGCTGCGGGTTGGTCCAGATCTCGTCGAACTGCACGCGGTGCGGGTTCGGCCGCCAGTCGTTCTTCTCGAAGTTGATCGTCTCGACCGCGATCACGTAGTCGTTGCCGAAGCGATACGACACGCACTTGCCGCCGCGCTGGCGCACGACGTCCGTGTGCGACGGATCGATGAACGCATTCATCTCGATCAGCAGGTCGGTCTGGTGGACGACGTCCGACAGCGGCCGCAGCGCGTCGCCGAACGCGTCCATCATCAGCGCCTGCGGATACTCGGTGATGCCGTTGTCGTGCGCGAGCCAGACTTCGCCGATCAGCGGCGACTGCTTCAGCAGCATATACAGGTACACGCAGTGCTGGTTCGCGCCGTTGTACCAGATCGACTGCGTCGCGTCGCGCTGCACGTTCATCGTTATCGCGACATTGAGTTTCATGACGACTCCGTGGTGCGGGGCGTTGCGCGGGTTACGGCGTGTAGTTTTGCGACTGGCGCGGCACATAGCCGGTCACGTGCCAGCGGCCATCGTCCTCGAGGCGGAAGCTCAGCTTCTCGTAGGCCGTTGCGCCGCTCGTCAGCGTGGTGACGTAGTCGACGTTCGCGTAGAGCCCATCGGGTGTCGTCGACGCGTTGGTATAGCGGATCCGCGTGATCTGCGCCCAGCCGCGATGGCGGACCGTGCCGACCGACTGGCGCGCACGCTGCATGTCCGATGCGAACTGGTCCTGCTTGATGCGCGCCTTCACGAATGCGGCAGCGTCGGTCCACACCGCGCCGTACTGGCCGGCGTCGAGCTGCTTGAACACGGCGTCCGAGTCGCGGAGCAGCGCGTCGGCCGATTCGCCGTCGGCTTGCGCATGCGCGCCGATCGCGATCGAAGCGACGGCGCAGCCGATCAGCCATTTGGCGCGGGTGAGGGTCGTGCGTGCGGTCATGTCGGAGTCCGGAAGAAGGCGGCGCGTCACGCGTCGCGATAGAGGGTGGCGATCGCGTCCGTATAGGCGGCGACGTTCGCTGGGTTGTAGATGCTGACGGAGCTGAGCACGTGCTTCGACTGCTCGCGGTACGCCTCCAGGTTCGCGTCGTGCTCGGTGAACGCCTGCAGCAGCGCGCGGCCGCCGGCCTGGCAGTCGAAGTCCGGATAGAAATACCCGGCCTTGCCGAGGAACGGCGAGTTGTGGATCAGCGGATAGTCGCCGTACAGCAACTCGTAGTACAGGTAGTTCTGCGCGTTTTCCCACGTGTGCGACACCACCGCATCACCGTACGCAGCCATGAACTCGTACACCGCATAACGGCTTTCGAACGTCGTGATGCCGTGGTTCACGATGTCGAGGCTCTTCGCGAACTGGACGAACGTCGCATGTTCCTTCAGGTGGATCGTGTTGCACACGCGCACGAATTCGAGGAATTTCGGATCGGCGCGGTACGCCTCTTCCGTGACCAGCATCGGGATGATGCTCGTCTTCACCATGCAGATGTTCGGCTCGAACATCGTCACACGCCAGCGCGGCTTGCCGGGCTGATAGCCGAACGTCAGGCCCGCGCCGAGCGTCGCGCGCGCCTTGTCGAACAGCATCGGGTGCCAGATGTGCGGAACGATCGTGACGGGTGCGCGCAGGCCGGTCTGGTAATAGTGCAGGCACGAGCGCTCGAACTCGGGAATCGTCCACACGGCGTCATACGGCGCGCCCGAGAACAGGAAGCCCGACGGCTTGTTGAACATCGCGCGTTCGATGTCGATCACGTAGTCGTTGCCGACCCGCATCGTGACGACCTTGCCGCCGCGGTCGCGGAACGCGCGCAGGTAGTCCGCGCCGAACTGCGCACTCATTTCGATCAGCACGTCGCAGCGTTCCAGCGCTTCGTCCATCGACAGCAGCGGCACGTTCCACTCGCCGAGCATCATCTGCGGATCGGCGACCTGTTCGCCGCCGTTCACCATCACGGCTTCCGCGACGAGCGGCGACTGGCGCAGCAGCAGGATCAGCAGCAGGCAGTTCTGGAAAATGCCGTTTTCCCACAGCGACTGGCCGGCGCCGCGCACGAACAGCGACACGCCGACGACGAGACGCTTGCCCTCGCCGGGCGCTTGACGGGCATTGGAGTCCGACATGCGTATGCTCCGGTTCAGGCGACCAGACGCGAGACGAACGCGTCGAGGTTCGCGGGGTTGTCGATCGAGACCGACTGCAGCAGCCGGCCGGCTTTCGCGCGGTAATCGTCGAGGCGTTCGTCGTGATGCAGCCACGCGTCGAGCAGTGCGCGGCCGCCCGCGGCGGAGTCGAAGTCCGGGTAGTAATAGCCGGCGTCGCCGATCAGCGTCGAGTTGTGGATCAGCGGATAGCCGCCGTACAGCACGTCGTAATACAGATAGTTCTGGCCGTTTTCCCAGTGGTGCGACACGACTGCATCCGCGTGGCGCGCCATGAAGCCGGGCAGGTCGAGTCGCGGTTCGAACGTCGCCTTGTGCTGGCGGACGAGATCGAGGCTGTTCGCGAAGTGCACGAAGGTCGAATGCTCCTTCATGTGCATCGCGTTGACGACGAACATGTGCTGCACCGCGTCCGGCCGCGCGCGGTAGAACTCGTCGCATGCCAGCATCGGGTAGTGGCAGGACTTGGCGACCGAGATGTTCGGTTCGAGCATCGCGAGGCGCCACGGACGCTGGCCTGGCCGATAGCCGAACGTCGCGCCTTCGCCTGCGAGCGCAGCCACGCGGCGCTCGAGGAAGTACGGCGACCAGATGTGCGGCATCAGGTGGACGGGCGCGCGCAGGATGGTCTGCAGCATCGGCGCCGCGGTCTTGTCGTATTGCGGCAGCAGCCACACTTCGTCGAACGGCGCGCCGTTGAACACGTGCCCGGACGGTTTCCCGAAGATCGGCGTTTCGCACAGGCCCGCATAGACGTGTCCGCAGAAGAACGCGGCGATCTTCTTGCCGAGCGCCTTCATGTGCCGGAGCCATTCGACGGGCAGCTGCGCGCCCATTTCGATCACGACGTCGAGTTCGTGCGTGACGTCGGAGGGTTTTACCAGCGGGATGTCGAGGCCGTCGAGTTCGAGGCCGGCCGGCAGTGCGTTCGCATCGCCGCCGTTCAGGAAATAGACGGGGCCGACGCGATCCGAGCGCTTGAGCATCATCGCGAGGAACGCGATGTTCTGGTGAATGCCGTTTTCCCAGATCGCCTGGCCGTCGCGCGCAAACAGCGAGATGCCGACCGCCGGCCGTTGCTTGCGGGTGCCGCCCGCGGCGGCTTCATTGATGTCCGTCACCGGTTGGTTTCCTCTGCGGCGTCGTGCGTCCGGGCATCGCGTCGAGCGTCTGACCCGGAAGCGGCGTGCCGTGGGTTGTCATGGTTGGATTCGCGCCGGTGCGTCGCGGCAGGCGAATCGGGCGACGTGGTTCGCGAGGGCGGCAGCCGGATTCCGGCGTGTCGTCGGGCGCGCCTGGCACGGCGCGCGATTCGGGCAGGCTGCCCCGGCGACTGTCTGCGGCGATTGTGGCATGGAAACCGCCGTTTTTGGCAGGACGTGACGAACTTTGACATACCCGCCGGCCGACGGGAGCGGGGCGCCGGCGAAGCGGCGCCCGCGTTGTCCGGCGCGGCGCTGGCGGCCTGCCGGATCGGCCGCCGCACCGGCGGCGGCCGGCTGCTCAGTGCTGCAGCCGGATTTCGACGCGGCGGTTGCTCGCGCGGCCTTCGGGCGTCGCGTTCGATGCGACCGGATCGGCCTTGCCGCGGCCCGACACCGTCAGCGCGTCGGTCTTCAGGCCGTGTGCTTTCAGATAGGCGGCGACCGATTCGGCGCGGCGCTTCGACAGCGCGAGGTTGTAGTCGTCGCTGCCTACCGAATCGGTAAAGCCGGTGACGCTCACCTGCGAGTACGTGTGGTCCTTGCGCTCGCTCAGCAGGCGGTCGAGCGATTCGCGCGCGGTCGGCGCGAGCGTCGCGTGGTCGGTCGCGAACAGCGCGTCGCCCGACAGGTTCACCTGTTCGACGACGGCGGTCGCCGGTTCGGCGGCCGAGGCCGCTTCGGCCGGCGCGGCGCCGCACTGGAAGACCAGCGTGGCCGGATCGGATTTGTCGCGCAGCGCGCGGGCCGAGTCGACGGCGCGCACGGGCTGGTCGCCGCAGATCTTTCGGGCGGCCTTCATGCACGTCTGCGGGCCCGACAGCAGGCCGTGGCAATCCACCTGGAACGTGCGCACGCCGTCGCGCGGCTGCAGTTCGGAAGCGCTGTAGGTCGGGCCGGATGCGGTCGAGCACGCGGCGAGGGCCGTTGCGGAAAGCGCGAGCGCAAGAGCGAGTTTGTTCACGGTTACATCCTCAATGCTTGGGTTGACTGAAGCCCGCCGCGGGTTGCGCGGCGGGCTCGTCTGGCCGTCGGGGCCGCCGCGGGCCGTCCGGCTGGCGAGCCGGGCGGCCTGGCGGCGCGACGCGTTACTTCCACTGGTACAGCATGCCGGCGCCGATCACCTTCTGACCGCCGCTGAAACCGCCGTTGATCGACGCCTTCAGGTTCTCCGTGATGCGCGCCTGCATGTTGACCGCCATCGCCTTCTGGCCGAGGAAGGTCGACGTGCCCACGCCCATCCCGAAGTTGGCGTCGCGATCGAGCTGCGGGATCGACGCCATCGCGCCGACGGCCGCGATACCCTGCTTCGCCATCTGGTCGGTCTGCTGCAGTTGCGAACCCAGCGAGTTGATCTGCGTCTGCTGGCTCGACAGCGCCGTCGACAGCGTCGTCTGCACCTGCGTCAGCTGGTTCACGTTCACCGCGTCGGTGCCTTGCGTACCCGGCGCGACGTTCGTGATCTGGCGCTGCTGCGTGTCGCTACCGACCGACACCACGTTCGAGCGGCCGCCGTCCGTCGAATTCGCACCGATCGCCACCGAGTTCGAGCCGGCGGTGACGGTCGGGACGTCCGTGCCCTTGCCGTTCATGTCGGCCGCGACGCCGTTGTTGTTCGCCGCACGCGTCGTGTTGTTGTTGATCGACGTCGACAGCGAGTTCAGCGTGTTGTTGATGTTCGTCACGCCAGTCGACAGCGAGGCCACGTTGCTGTTCGTCGTGCTCAGGCCGGTGGACAGCGAACCGATGCCCGTCGAAGTCGACGTCGACAGCGAGTTGACGTTGCTGTTCGTCGAGCTCAGGCCGGTCGACAGCGAGTTGATCGCGGTCGAGGTCGACGTGGACAGCGAAGCCACGTTGCTGTTGGTCGCACTCAGGCCCGTGGACAGCGAGTTGATGCCGGTCGACAGCGACGCGACATTCGACGCGGTGGACGTCGACAGTGCATTGACCGCGTTGTTCGTCGCGTTCAGCTGGCTGCCGTTGATCGCGTCCGTGCTCGTGGCCGAGATCTGGCCCGCGGCGACGTTCGTGATCTGGCGTTCCTGGCCCGGCGCACCGACGCTGACCACGCCAACCGGCGAACTGCCCGCGAAGAAGTACGTGACGCCGCCGATCGTGGCGCTCGAGGTGCCGACGGCCGCAGCCGTGACCGAGTTCGCGCCGAGTGCGACCGAGTTGGCGACGTTCGCTTGCGCGTTCGTGCCGAAGGCGAGTGCGTCGGCGGCCGTGGCCTTGGCGGCCGAGCCGTAGGCCTGTGCGCCGGTGGCGCTGGCCGTGGCCTGGCTGCCCAGCGCGATCGTGTTGTCCGCGGTGGCCTGGTTCGAGCTGCCGAGGGCGAGCGCGCTGGCGCCGGTTGCCGTGTTCGCGTTGCCGAGCGCCACTGCGCCGTTGCCGGTCGCCGTGTCGTTCGCGCCCATCGCCACCGCGCCGGTGCCCGTCGCGATGCTCGGGTCGCCGATCGCGACCGCGCCGTCGCCGGATGCCGTGTTGCCGGAGCCGATCGACACGGCCTTGCCGCCCGTTGCCGATGCGTTCTGGCCGATGGCGACCGCACCTGCCGACTGTGCGTTCGAGCCGTCGCCGACTGCCACGCTGCTGGCGCCTGCCGCGCTGGAGTTCACGCCGGCGGCGATGGCGTTGGTGCCCGTTGCGCCCGTGTTGTCGTAGTTGGCTTGCTGCGTGCCGTTGTCGTTGACGCTGTAGTAGTGCGTCTTCGCGGCGTTGATCGCGGTCGAGGTCGAGGTCGACAGCGACGTCACCGAGCTGTTCGTGCTGCTCAGGCCGGTGGACAGCGAGCCGATGCCGGTCGACGTCGAGGTCGACAGCGACAGGATCGTGCTGTCGGTGCTGCTCAGGCCGGTGGACAGCGAGCTGATGCCGGTCGAAGTCGAGGTCGACAAGGACGTGATCGAGCTGGCGGCCGACGACAGGCCCGTCGAGGTCGAGGTCGACAGGGACGAGATCGAGCTGGTGGCCGAGGACAGGCCGGTCGACGTGGAGGTCGACAGCGACGTGACCGTGCTGTTGGTCGTGCTCAGACCGGTCGACAGCGAGTTGATGCCGGTCGAGGTCGAGGTCGACAGGGACGTGATCGAGCTGTTCGCGGACGACAGGCCGGTCGACGTGGAGGTCGACAGCGAGGTGACCGTGCTGTTGGTCGTGCTCAGACCGGTCGACAACGAGTTGATGCCAGTCGAGGTCGAGGTCGACAGGGACGTGATCGAGCTGTTCGCGGACGACAGGCCCGTCGAGGTCGAAGTCGACAGCGAGGTGATCGAGCTATTGGCGGACGACAGACCCGTCGACGTCGAGGTCGACAGCGAAGTGATCGAGCTATTTGCCGACGACAGGCCCGTCGAGGTCGAGGTCGACAGGGACGTGATCGAGCTGTTGGCGGACGAGAGGCCCGTCGAGGTCGAGGTCGACAGCGACGTGATCGAGCTGTTAGCCGAAGACAGGCCGGTCGACGTGGAAGTCGACAGCGAAGTGATCGAGCTATTGGCGGACGACAAACCCGTCGACGTCGAAGTCGACAGCGAATCGATCGAGCTGTTAGCCGACGACAGCCCCGTGGAGGTCGAGGTCGACAGGGACGTGATCGAGCTGTTAGCCGACGACAGACCCGTCGAGGTCGACGTGGACAGCGAGGTGATCGAGCTGTTGGCCGACGACAGACCGGTGGAGGTCGAGGTCGACAGCGAATCGATCGAGCTGTTCGCGGACGACAGACCCGTGGAGGTCGAGGTCGACAGCGAGGTGATCGAGCTGTTGGCCGACGACAGGCCGGTCGACGTCGAGGTCGACAGCGAAGTGATCGAGCTGTTCGCGGACGACAGGCCGGTCGAGGTGGAGGTCGACAGCGACGTGATCGAGCTATTGGCCGACGAGAGGCCCGTCGACGTCGAAGTCGACAGCGAATCGATCGAGCTGTTTGCCGACGACAGACCGGTCGACGTGGAGGTCGACAGCGAAGTGATCGAGCTGTTAGCCGACGAGAGGCCGGTCGAGGTCGAGGTCGACAGCGAATCGATCGAGCTGTTAGCCGACGACAGACCCGTCGAAGTCGACGTGGACAGCGAAGTGATCGAGCTGTTCGCGGACGACAGACCGGTCGAGGTCGAGGTCGACAGCGACGTGATCGAGCTATTCGCCGACGACAGGCCGGTCGAGGTGGAGGTCGACAGCGAGGTGATCGAGCTGTTGGCCGACGACAGGCCGGTCGACGTCGACGTGGACAGCGAATCGATCGAGCTGTTCGCGGACGACAAGCCCGTCGAGGTCGAGGTCGACAGCGAAGTGATCGAGCTGTTAGCCGACGACAAGCCGGTCGAGGTCGAGGTCGACAGCGAAGTGATCGAGCTGTTTGCCGACGAGAGGCCCGTCGACGTGGAAGTCGACAGCGAGGTGATCGAGCTGTTAGCCGACGAGAGGCCGGTCGACGTCGAAGTCGAGAGCGAGTCGATCGAGCTATTGGCCGACGACAGGCCCGTCGACGTGGAAGTCGACAGCGACGTGATCGAGCTGTTGGCCGACGAGAGGCCGGTCGACGTCGAGGTCGACAGCGAAGTGATCGAGCTGTTAGCCGACGACAGGCCCGTGGAGGTCGAGGTCGACAGCGAGGTGATCGAGCTGTTGGCCGACGACAGGCCCGTCGAGGTCGAGGTCGACAGCGAGTCGATCGAGCTATTCGCCGACGACAAGCCCGTCGAGGTCGACGTGGACAGCGAAGTGATCGAGCTGTTTGCCGACGAGAGGCCCGTCGACGTGGAAGTCGACAGCGAGGTAATCGAGCTATTCGCCGACGACAGGCCCGTCGAGGTCGACGTGGACAGCGAGTCGATCGAGCTATTGGCCGACGACAGACCCGTCGAGGTCGACGTGGACAGGGAGGTGATCGAGCTGTTCGCCGACGACAGACCGGTCGAGGTCGAGGTCGACAGCGAATCGATCGAGCTGTTCGCGGACGACAGACCCGTGGAGGTCGAGGTAGACAGCGACGTGATCGAGCTATTGGCCGACGACAGACCCGTCGAGGTCGAAGTCGACAGCGAAGTGATCGAGCTGTTGGCCGACGACAGGCCCGTCGACGTGGAAGTGGACAGCGAGGTGATCGAGCTATTCGCCGACGACAGACCCGTCGACGTGGAAGTCGACAGCGAAGTGATCGAGCTGTTAGCCGACGACAGGCCGGTCGACGTCGAAGTCGAGAGCGAGTCGATCGAGCTATTGGCCGACGACAGACCCGTCGAGGTGGAGGTCGACAGCGAAGTGATCGAGCTGTTAGCCGACGACAGGCCGGTCGACGTCGAAGTCGAGAGCGAGTCGATCGAGCTATTGGCCGACGACAGACCCGTCGAGGTCGAGGTCGACAGCGAAGTGATCGAGCTGTTAGCCGACGACAGGCCGGTCGACGTGGAAGTCGACAGGGACGTGATCGAGCTGTCAGCCGACGACAGACCCGTCGACGTGGAAGTGGACAGCGACGTGATCGAGCTGTTAGCCGACGACAGGCCGGTCGAGGTCGACGTGGACAGCGAAGTGATCGAGCTGTCAGCCGACGAGAGGCCGGTCGACGTCGAGGTCGACAGCGAAGTGATCGAGCTATTTGCCGACGACAGACCCGTCGAGGTCGAAGTCGACAGCGAAGTGATCGAGCTGTTAGCGGACGACAGACCCGTCGAGGTCGAAGTCGACAGGGACGTGATCGAGCTATTCGCCGACGACAGACCCGTCGACGTCGAGGTCGACAGCGAGGTGATGGAGCTGTCAGCCGACGACAGACCCGTGGAGGTCGAGGTCGACAGCGAAGTGATCGAGCTGTTGGCCGACGACAAGCCGGTCGAGGTCGAGGTCGACAGGGACGTGATCGAGCTGTTGGCCGACGACAGACCCGTCGAGGTCGACGTGGACAGCGAGGTGATGGAGCTATTCGCCGACGACAGACCCGTCGACGTCGAAGTCGACAGCGAGGTGATCGAGCTGTTGGCCGACGACAGACCCGTCGAGGTCGAAGTCGACAGCGAAGTGATCGAGCTGTTAGCGGACGACAGACCCGTCGAGGTCGACGTGGACAGCGAGGTGATCGAGCTATTCGCCGACGACAGACCCGTCGAGGTCGAAGTCGACAGGGACGTGATCGAGCTATTTGCCGACGACAGGCCGGTCGACGTGGAAGTCGACAGCGATGTCACCGAGCTGTTGGTCGAGCTGAGGCCCGTTGACAGCGACGTGATGCCGGTCGACAGCGACGCGATGGCGCTGCCGGACGTCGACACCGTGGTCGACAGTGAGTCGACGATCGAATTGGTTGCGAACAGCTGCGAGCCATTGATCGCATCGGTGCTGGTCGCGGTGATCTGACCGGCTGCAACGTTGGTGATCTGACGCTCGGCGCCAGACTTGCCGACGCTGACCACGCTGGTCGGATTGCCGCCCGCGAACGTCGCGGTTACGCCACCGATGGTGCCGGTCGGCGTCTTGACCGGCGCCGCCGTAACAGAGCCGCTGCCAAGCGCGACGTCGCCGGCATTGTTGGCGACCGCGCTCGGGCCGATCGCGACCGAATCGGTGCCGAGCGCCTGACTGTCGGCGCCGGTCGAGTTCGCGTGGAAGTACTTGATGCCCTGGCTGTTGATGCTGTCGATTGCCGAGCCGACGCTGTTGGCTGTCGACGTCGTGCCGTTCGCGTTGTACGTGGTGTACGACGGGGCCGAGACCTTGCCGGTCGTCGGGTCATACGTCGAGCCACCGCCAAGTGCCGAGGCCGTGCTGCTACCGAGGTTGTCTGTCTTCGTCGAGACCGTGCTCAGGCCGGTGGACAGCGAGTTGATACCGGTCGAAGTCGACGTCGACAGCGAACCGATCGAGCTGTTGGCCGACGAGAGGCCGGTCGACGTGGAGGTCGACAGCGAGGCAACCGAACTATTAGCCGTGCTGAGGCCGGTGGACAGCGAGTTGATGCCGGTCGAAGTCGACGTCGACAGCGAACCGATCGAGCTGTTGGCCGACGAGAGGCCCGTCGACGTGGAGGTCGACAGCGAGGTAACCGAGCTATTAGCCGAGCTCAGGCCGGTGGACAGCGAATTGATGCCCGTCGAGGTCGAGGTCGACAGCGAGCCGATCGAGCTGGTGGCCGACGACAGGCCCGTCGATGTGGAAGTCGACAGCGAGGTGACAGAGCTATTGGTCGACGAGAGGCCGGTCGACAGCGAGGTGATCGAGCTGGTGGCCGACGACAGGCCCGTCGACGTGGAGGTCGACAGCGAAGTGACCGAACTATTGGTCGACGAGAGGCCGGTCGACAGCGAGCCGATCGAGCTGGTGGCGGACGACAGACCCGTCGACGTGGAAGTCGACAGCGAAGTGACCGAGCTATTGGTCGACGAGAGGCCAGTCGACAGCGAGCCGATCGAGCTGGTGGCGGACGACAGACCCGTCGACGTGGAGGTCGACAGCGAAGTGACCGAGCTATTGGTCGACGAGAGGCCAGTCGAGAGCGAGCCGATCGAGCTGGTGGCGGACGACAGACCTGTCGATGTCGAGGTCGACAGCGAAGTGATCGAGCTGTTGGCCGACGACAGACCCGTCGACGTGGAGGTCGACAGCGACGCAACCGAGCTATTAGCCGAGCTGAGGCCCGTGGACAGCGAGTTGATGCCGGTCGAAGTCGACGTCGAGAGCGAACCGATCGAGCTATTAGCCGACGACAGGCCCGTCGACGTGGAGGTCGACAGCGACGCAACCGAGCTATTAGCCGAGCTCAAGCCGGTGGACAGCGAGTTGATGCTGGTCGAAGTCGAAGTCGACAGCGAACCGATCGAGCTGGTGGCCGACGACAGGCCCGTCGACGTGGACGATGACAGCGACGCAACCGAGCTATTGGCCGAGCTCAAGCCGGTGGACAGCGAGTTGATGCCGGTCGAAGTCGACGTCGACAGCGAGCCAATCGAGCTGTTGGCCGACGAGAGGCCGGTCGACGTGGAGGTCGACAGCGACGCAACCGAGCTATTGGCCGAGCTGAGGCCGGTGGACAGCGAGTTGATGCCAGTCGAGGTCGAGGTCGACAGCGACCCGATCGAGCTGTTAGCCGACGAGAGGCCGGTCGACGCCGAGGTCGACAGGCTGCCGATCGCGCTCGTGGTCGTGCTCATGCCGGTGCTGAGCTGGGCGACGGTGACGGCGTCCTGCGGTGCCGAGCCGTCGGCGACGTTGGTGATGCGGCGCAGTGCAGTCGAACTGCCGACCGACACTTCCGACGTCGGTGCGCTGCTGCCAGTCAGGTAACCCGTCCCGCTCGGTGCCGCAGTGCCGGTCACGCTGCCCGCGCCGATCGCGACGCTGGATGCGTAATTGGCCGTGCCGCCGAGTGCCAGGGCGTTGGTGCCGGTTGCCGTCGCGGCGTTGCCGATGGCGGATGCGCCGGAGCCGGCCGCGGTGGCTGCCGAACCGAGTGCCGTGCCGTTGGTGCCCGCCGACGTCACGGTTGCGTTCGCGCCGATCGCGATACCCGACGTCGTTGCCGCGTTGACGTTGGAGAAGCGGCCCAACGCGATTGCGTTGCTACCGGCCGCAACGGCGCCGCCCGCGCCCGAACTGTTGCCGCCGCCGATCGCGATCGAGCTGGAGCCCGATGCCGTGGAGTCGTTGCCGACTGCTGTTGCGCCCGTGTTCAGCGCCTTCGCACCGGAGCCGATCGCGATCCCGCTTGCGCCGGTCGCCGTCGTGGCTTGGCCGAACGCCTGCGAATAGTTGCCCGACGCTGTCGCGTTCGCACCGATCGCGATCGACGTCGAACCGCTGGCCGTCGTCGTGCTCCCGCCGTTGCCGCCGATTGCGATCCCCTGGGTGGCGCTTCCCGTGACGGTGCCACCGCCTGCCGAGTACTGCGCGTGCGCGACATTGCCCGCCGTCGCCCCCACGACGAGAACGGCTGCTGCAACGGCCTTCACGACGGCCGACTTGTTCGGCTTGCCCCGTGCCGAATCGTGTTCCGATGCCGCGACCCAGGCGCCAAGGGCTTCGTTCCAGATCGAGCGGTATGTGCGGTTCATGTCCTGCTACCTCCAAATATGCACGCCACACACCGGTCTCTTTCGTTAGAGGAATATTCCGTGCGCTCGCGCGAATCTCAAAATTGATGGGCGGAGTTTATTGGAGGTGATTTTTGTAGATTGACAAACAGTGATAAATGAGAGGTTTTGAAAGTTAAAGGATGGTTAATGCATCGCGTTTTGATGTATTGGGGGAGAATGATTTTGAAAGATGTAAGAATGTGACGTGTAGGGTTTGAATTTTTCTGGGTGACGTCATGTTTCTGTATAAAAATCAGATGGTTACGGCTGTTATGTGGGGTGGGTTACACAAGGCTGAGCTCGAAAAGTAAGACAAATGAAATAGCAAACGTTTGCGCGCCGACAAATTCTTTCAATCATGTAATGTTAATTCCGGAGCCGGCGGATAATGTGGGGGAAATCTTGTTAACCTGTTAATTCGAGATTTATTGAGAATTTGTTTTTATTTTAAGTTGTTGTCTGAAAATCAATTTAACTGGAAATCGTGAATATCCGGCTATGCTGATTTGCGCATCCCGTCCGGCGCAGTTGCCCGTGTGGCGGGCGTTCCCGGCAGGCGGGCTCGTCGAATTTGTAAAAAATTGCTACAAAGCGGTGGATTGTGTCGTCAGCATTCAACTATCGGATTTGTCCTATTGACGATATCGGTCATATCGGTGCTTGAGCGGAATTGGGGGAGCATGCGGGGCAGCCAAAGGAGGCGGCCCCACGGCGGCTTCCCCCGCGGCGTCGACAGGTCGTAAAAGACCGCCGATGAGCGCCGGGACGACGCCCCGAATGTCAGGTTCCGGGTGCGGCAATGTGTCCGGCCCGCTGGAAGGACTGAAGCGTCACAGGAAAAACGGGGATGGAGTGAGTGTATCGGGCGCGCAACACCCGATCGGCGAACGCGGGCCGAACCGGTCGCTCGCCGCCGGCCACGAAGGCGCGGCGGCCTCCATGACCTTCGGCAACCGTTTCGACGTTACTTCTTGAGAAACCGCAGCGCGAAGCGCGCCATGCGCGGCACGAACATCGGGCGCAGCAGGCGCCTGTCGTAACCGGCCATGCGCCGGTCGTTCTCGGCCAGACACAGTTCGATCAGCTCGCGCGGGTTCAACGCGTCGCCGATGTCGGCCGTGCCGGTGGCCGGAAAGTTCGCGTCACGCGCGGCGCCATCGGCATCGATGCCGCGCGCGATACCGATCCGGTCGCGGATCAGTTGCACCCACACGGCGGCAACACGCGCGAAGAACCAGGGCCGGCGCCACCACGGCATCGTGCGCCAGTACCACGCGTACCAGTTCGCGAAGAACAGGATGTGGCGGCCTTCTTCCTGGATCACGGGCTCGAAGGTGTCGACGAGTTCGGGCGGGAAATAACCGGAGCGCTGCGCGGAGCGGAACAGGCCGAATGCGAAGAAGCTGTCGATGCATTCGCTGAAGCCCGTCATCATCCACGACCATTCGGGATCCTTCGGCGCCGGGTAGGCCGGCTCGGGCGCGAGCCGGATGCCGTATGCCTCGACGAGCTTCGACAGCACGACCTTGTGGCGCGCTTCTTCGCCGCCGTCCATCTCGAGCGCGCGGCGCAGCAGCGGATCGTCGACCGTCGCCGCGTAGGTCGCCACGCGGATCGACGCGCGGCCTTCGGTCTGTACCGCGATGTCCCAGATCGGCAGCGACGTGAGCCGCCTGAGTTCATCCGGTTTGAGCGCCGGCCAGTCGATCACGGCCGGCTTGTACGGGTTGTGTGTGTCGAGCAGCATGCGGCAGAACATCTGCATGTGCGCATCGGAACCGATCCGGACCGGACCTTGCCTCTCGAAGGTCCAGTTGCGCATTGCGTGATCTGCGGCTGCATGCTCTTCCTGCAGCGTGTCACTCATGGCTGTTGTTATTCGATTACGGGTCGAAAGATTCTTGCATAGCTTTCGTAATCGCGTATTTTCGAGCGGCCATGCGTGCGCCGGCCAGGCGCGCGTCACGCGTTCGTGTCGACCCAGAGGCGGCCCCAGCGCGACGCGTAGGCGAGCGCGTGCTCTTCCTCGAAGAAGAAATCGATCGCGTCGAACGACACGGAGCGCGGCGACGGGCCGCTGCTCGCCTTCTCGATCGTCAGGTTGGCGGCGAACAGCCCGTTCGGCAACCGGGCGGCAGCGGGGGCGACTTCATAGCCCTTGTAGCGGATCGTACGGTTCATGGCGTGCGCGGAAAAAGTTCGGACTTTCAGCGTACGAAAACCTGTCGGCGCCGTGAACCAATCTTTCGGCCAATGCTAATCACGCGGCAGGCCGAATCGTTATCGGGGGGTACGCAGGGGAGGTGCAGCGCGGGGGAGGCGACAGCGTGCATGGCGTGTCGCCACGCATCCGAAGACGCGCGGCGCGCGCCGGTCGGGTTTCATCGACCGAGGGGCGCGCGGCGCAATGCAGCAGAGATTACTGGTTGGCGATCTTCAGCACGGGTGCGAGCGCGTCGACCGATGCGGCATGCGACGCCGCACGATGCGATGCGAAGGCGAGCGCGAATTCGGCCGCTTGCGCGCCGACCGTCTCGAGCTGCGCGGCGACCTTCGGATCCGAGCAGCTGTCGGCGCTGTCGAAGCGCGTTTCGAGCGTGTTGACGGTCGCGCCGAACGGTGTCGGCCAGCCGCGCAGTGCATGGACGATCGAACGCACCGACGTCAGCACGGTGCCGGCCGCCTGCCAGCCGTACGCTGTGACGATCAGGCCGACCGCGCGGCCGTCGAGATAGGGGCGCTCGTCGGCGCGCAGTTCCTCGAGGGTATCGAGCGCGTTCTTGACGAGACCGGAGACGCCGCCGTGATAACCGGGCGTCGCGATGATGATCGCGTCGGCCTGGCGCACGGCGTCGATCAGCTCGCGCTGCGCGTCGGTCAGCGTTTTGTGTTCGGGAGCGTAATGCGGCAGCGTATGCAGGAACGGGCCGTCGAACAGGCGCGTCCGGGCGCCGGCGGCTTGCGCGCCGCGCAGCGCGAACGACAGCGCGCGTTCGGTCGACGACGCGGCTCGGGTGGTACCGCCGATGCCGACGACGAACGGGCGGCGGTGTTGATCGAATGCAGTCAAGGGGCGCTCCTCGGGGATGGCTTGCCCGGCTAAGCACAGGCTTAAAACCAGATGGTAACGACCCCGTCGCCACTCTGAAAACGACTTTTCGTTCTATCGATATGCCGCGCGGCGGGGGCAGTCGCGTGCGCGGCCGCGCAGATCGATAGCAGAAATGCTTGGTTGGGAGGGGGCGCCACGGTCGATAAGATGGGCCCGTCTCCTCCATGATGTCTCTACTGACATGGGTTGGCCCCGCCGCGCGGATGCAGGCGGGGCTTTTTTTTGCCCGGTCAGGAAACGGGGTGCGATGCGTCGCTGACGTTTCCCGTTACTCGAACACCGGCCGGAAGAAGCTGCGTTCGTAGCTGACGATGCAGCGCGTTTCCTCGGCGTAGCCGAACGCGGCCTGGCAGGCCGGATCTTCCTTCGAGCGTTCGCGGTAGCGCTCGTATTCGGCGAGGCTCGGGAACGAGAACATCGCGAGCGCGATGTTGCTCGCGCCTTCGGACGGCAGGAAGTAGCCGTGATGCGTGCCGCCGAATTTCTCGACGAGCGGAATCCACATCTTGCCGTAGGTTTCAAACTCGGCGAGCTTGTACGGATCGATGACGTAGCGAAGGAAGCAGGTGACCATGAACGCTCGCGTTGCGGTGAGGGAGCAGCGAGTCTGGATTGCGTTGCCGCAGGTGTCAACGGCGTGCGTGCCGGGCGTCGATCCCGACGCGTGACGAGTTGCTTGCGCGAACAACGATCGGTGCGCTTTCATGCGCTCGCAACGACGCGGGCGGCACACCGGTGCGCACTGCCTTCAACGCGTCTATCACGCCCGTTTCCCCGAACTTTTACGACATTTTTTCTTGCGACAGCGGCTGGCGTGCTCATAGACTTCGGGCATCCCAACCACGGAGCATTGCAATGTCGATACCCTGGAACGCGATCGCCGAACGTCCCTCCGCCGCGCTGCCTTCCGTGAGCGCCGACCGGGTGGTCGTACGGCGTTTCGATCCGGCATTCGACAGCTACGCACAACTCACGCCGATGCTGCATCGCGCCTTCGCGCGGCTCGGCGCGATGGGGCTCAACTGCACGTGCGTCGATCAGGACGAAGACGTCACGCGTCGCCGTGCGGAAGCCGGCGAGTGCTACGTCGCCGTTCGTGGCGGGCGTGTCGTCGGCACGGCCACGCTGTATGCGACCGATCCGTCTTCCGCCTGCTCGCTATACCGGCGCGAAGGCGTCGCGAGCGTGCGCCAGGTGGCCGTGGACCCCGATTGCCAGAGCCGCGGGATCGGCGCGTTGCTGCTGGCGTTCGCCGAGCAGTGGGCCGCGTTGCGCGGCTATACGCTGCTCGCGCTCGATACGCCGCATCCCGCAGCGCACCTGCTGGCGTTCTACGGCATGCAGGGCTTCGAGGTCGTCGACGTGATGCGTTTCACCGGTAAGCGCTACGACAGCGCAATCCTCTGCAAGCGGCCCGTCGCACACGTTGCGCGCCGCGTATCGCCGGCGTCGCGGCTGGCGGCACGTGTCGCGGCCGTGCGGCGTCTTGCGCATGCGTTGCCGTCGCGCGTGGCCGCGGTGGCCCGGCGCGACCCGCACGTGCGCCGCGGCGCCGGCTGGGCCGCGCGTCGTGCGGCCGGCGCCGCGAGCTGCCGCTCGTCGCCGTGGCGGCAGCGCCAGCACGGGCGCTACACGTTCGGCTGAGCGCCGCGCCCCGGTCGCTTTCCTGCTTTTGCCGCGTAAGCGTCACGTGAGCGGAGTGTGGCGCTCCCGCTCGTCTACGGCCCTCGAGACACCCCCGCCGCGTCGCGGCGAACGGACGTTTACGCGCTTTTTATGCCCTGACGCGATTCTTTGCCGCGATCGTCACGCGAACCTTCATAAGATGGTTGCGTGGAAACGGAAGCCCCATGCGCGACGACGCGCTTCGCGTCACTCGTCGCGGCCGCGCGTGTCGTCGCCGCCTTTCGCGAGTCGCCATGCGATCGTGCCGAGCACGCCGACCGCGACGACCAGCGCGCCCCACAGCACGTAGCGGCGTGTCGCGTCGGTATCTGCGGCCGGCACCGGCGCGACCGCCGATACCGGCAGCGCCGCGCCGACCCGTGCGGGCCGCACTTCGGGCGCCATGCCGACCAGCAGCGCATCGCGGCTCACCGCCGACGACACCAGCGAAGCGTCGCCGACGCCGAGCGTAAACGGCGGTGTGCCGCGCGCGACGAAGGTCAGCGCGGCCGGATGCCAGCCGATCGCGACGGCCGGCTGGCCGCCGCCGAACCCGCCGTTGCGCATGTCGACGACGATCCGCCATGCGCGATCCGTATCCGCCGCGAACTCGAGCGGCGGATTGCGCTGCTCGCCGGCCTTGCCCTGCAGCCGGAACAGCACGGCGCCCGCGACGTCGCGCCACGGCGCTTGCGCGTCGGTGCGGCTCTGCAGCGTCGCGCGCGCGACGGTGTTCGGCTGCGGCAGGTCGACGCGCACGCGATCGACCGGATACGCGCCGTCGGTGTCGAACAGATACTCGCCCGGCGTACTGCCGGCGCGCACGCGCACCGCGTCGCGCCACTGGCGCGGCACGGACGCGGTGTCAGTCCCGCGCGCGTCGCGCGGATGCGTGTCGACGTCGATCGACGCGATCGCGGGCGCGCCGTCGAGCCAGTCCAGCCGCAGATAGCGAGGTGCCGCGCCTTCGAGCGCGATGCGTTCCTGCACCAGCATGTCGTCGCCGTGGCCGACCTTCAGCAACTGCGTGCTGCCGAGCGACCGCCAGTTGCGCAGGTCGTCGCTCGCTTCGATCGCGACACGCCCCTGGTAGCTGTCGTCGCCCACATGCACGAGCAGCGCGTCGATGGTGCCGTCCGTATGCGACAGGTCGACGAGATCGGCGCCGTGCTTCGTGCGCGCCGGTGCGGCGGTCGCCGCGCGCAGCGCGCCGTCCGGGCCGACCGTCACGCCGAGCGGCGCGCTGCCGTTGTCGGTGCGGGCCGGCGGCAGCGGAAACCAGTGCACCGGCGTGCGCGTCGGCGGTACCGCGGGCGTGGCCGCGACGGGTGCGTCGAGCGAATACGGCACCGGTTCGCCCGCGCCGTTGAAGATGCGCACGTCGCCGAGATCGTCGCGCCGGCTCGCCGCATACACGGGCTGCGGCACGGTGAGCTGGTAATACGCGGCGCTGCCGTCGAGGTCGAGCGCGAAGCGTTGCGTGACGCGTCCGGCGCCAGGTGCGCCGTCGGCCGCCGCGAACGACGCGAGCAGGCTCAGTCCGAGCAGGGCGGCGAGTCGCTTCATGGCTGGTCGTCCTGTTGCGCGGCGGCCTTCGGCGGCAGCGGCGAGAAATACCCGATCAACAGCAGCAGCACGCCGATGCCGATGAACGACACGATGCGCTCGATACCGGTCACATGCGACAGGTCGAACAGGAACAGCTTGACGACCGTCAGCGCGAGCAGCGCTGCGCCGACGAACCACAGCGGACGCAGCCCGCGGCGCGTGGCCCAGATCGTGATCGCGAGCGCGCAGAGCGTCCAGTACACGGACACCGATGCCTGCACGAGCGTCGATTCGGCCATCGCGCCGAATTCGTACGGCACGCCGGCCCAGTGATGCAGCGTGCGCAGCAGGATCGCGTTCAGCCACAGGAACGCGGTGGCGCCGGCCGCGCTCAGCAGCTCGACGCGATACTTGCCGAACGACCAGCCGAGCTTGCGCGCGCGGATGAACCACGACGCAGCGAGCGCATAGACGACCGCGAGCACGAGATCGAGCGGGTTGAAGAGCGGCACGCGCGCCCAGTTTCCGCCGTCCTGCGTGAAGTTCGCGTAGAAGGTCCACACCCACATCACGACGATCAGCGGCAACGACGCGAACGCGCATACGCGCGCGATGCCGTCGCGGCGCGTCAGCCACATCCCGGCGAACGCGAACAGGCTCCAGCCGACCATGAATACCTGCTGAATGTCGAACGACGACAGCACGGTGTCGATGTCGTAACCCAAGTGGAAACGGTGATGCAAGGTGCGCAGCATCAGCGCGTTGAACCACAGGAATACGGTTGCGACCGCAACGTAATCGACGGTGCGCGGATGCCATGCGATGCCGAGCGTCTTCAGGCGGCGCAGCCAAACGGCGAACGCGACGAAGATCAGGAACTGCGCGATGTCGAGCGGATTGAGCAGCGGCAGCCAGAAGAGCGGTGCGGCATCGCCGTCGCTGATCGTGCTGGCGAGGCTCCACAGCCACAGCAGCGCGGCGAGCGGCGCGGCGCCCCATACCTGGTACGCGCGCGGGAACGCCGCGACGGGCCAGCGCAGGCGCGAGCCGGGGCCCGACACGAGCAGGAGCAGCGCGCCGAAACCGTATGCCCACGCGCTCCAGCTCCATGCGCCTTCGGGGACGAACGCGCGCAGGCGCCAGAAGCCTTCGAGCGACAGCAGCCCGCACAGGGTCCAGAACGTCAGCGTATGCAGCGGCGCGACGATGCCGGCGGCGATCGATGGCACCGTGCCGTTCGCGGCATCGGTGCCGGCCGTGCCGCGCGACTGGCGCCACAGCAGGGCAAGGCCCGCGCCGACGGCGACGGGCCACGCGAACGCGCCCATCCCCGACAGCGGCGCTTCGTGTGCGTCGAACGCGCGCAGCGCGAGCAGGGCCAGCACCGGCGTCAGCGCAAGCGCGGGCCATTCGGCGAGCGGCCACGTGAGCCGGCGGCGTGCGACATGCGCGAGCCACGCGGTGCCGGCCGCAAACAGCGCGGTCGTATCGACGACGAAGCGATCGACATGCAGGTCGACGTGACGGCTCGCATAGACGAGGATCTCGTGCAGCCCGCCGCTGACCCACCACAGCAGCCCCCACGCAGCGGCCGCGGCGCCGTTCTCGGGCATCCATGCATGCCACGCGCGCGCTTCGTCGCGCCCGTGCAGCCACCAGCCGGTGAACAGGCCGGCAAGCGCGATCAGCAGCATCGCGATGTACGGGCTGTTGAGCACGGGCAGCGCGGTGGCGTCGGCCGGCCCGAGCAGGCTCGTGAAGAACGCGCCGGCCGCGGCGACCTGCATCAGCAGCCCGAAGCCGAACGGCAGCAGGCGCTTCTGGCGCACGCCGAGCCACACGATGGCCGCGCCTTCGATCGCCCACGCGGCGCTGGTCGTCGGGCCCGAGAAGGCGAGCGGCACGGCCAGCGTCGCGAAGATGACCGCGAGCGCGAGCATCGATTCGAACAGCAGCCCGAGGCGATCGCGGCGCCGCGCGAGCCACGCAGCGATGGCGACATAGAACGCGGACAGCGCGACGGCGCTCCACGCGAGCCCGAATGGCATGCCCTTCACGAGCGATGCCTGCAGCGCGGTCGCGACGATCGGCGTGCCGAACACGAGCGTGCCGTCCACGTAGTGCCGCAGCGCGAGTTCGCGTTTCACCGCATACAGCAGTGCGATACCGACGTACATCAGGAAGAACAGGATCAGGAACGGCTCGGTGCTCGCGAACAGCGCGGGACGATAGGCCGTCACGCCCCACGCCGAGCCGATCGTGAACGTGAATACGAAGCCGAGCAGGTTCAGCGGGCGCCACGCCTTGAACCACGCGATCGCGAAGATGCCCGCGTTCAGCAGCGCGTAGTAGCTGAACAGCGCGACGTGGTTGCCCTGGCCGGTCGACAGCAGCACCGGCGCGAGGAAGCCGCCCGCGCTGCCCATGAACGCGAGCGGCAGCGCGTTCTGCCGCACCGCGAGGAACGCGCTCAACGCGCAGACCGCGACCATCAGCGGGAACGCCGCGCCGACGGGCAGCAGCGCGTAAAGCTTGGTGGCGGCGAAGATCGTCAGGTACAGGATGCCGATGCCGCCGCCTTGCAGGACGAGGCCGTACGCCGCGCGGCGCGCCCGCACGCGCCAGCCGATCGCGAGCAGCGCGGCCGCGGCGAGCGCCGTGCCCGCGAGGCGGAATTCGATCGGCAGCATGTTGTTGTCGGCTGCGTACTTGAGCAGGAACGCAACGCCGAAGAACAGCACGATGACCCCGACGCGCACGACCGTGTTGCCGCCGAGCAGCCAGTCGCGCGCGGCGCCGAATGCACGGTCGACGATGCCGGGTTCGCGCGGCGCGGGCGGGGCAGGGCGGGCCGGTGCGGCGGCGGGGCTTGCCGTGGTGCCGACGGGAGCCGGCGTGGGTGCGGCCGGGCGCGCTGCGGTTGCGGGCGCGGGCGTCGGTGCCGGTATCGAGGTGGAGGCCGGCGTGCCGGTTCGTGCGGCGGCAGGTTGTGCGGGTTGTACAGGCGGTATCGGGACGGGTGTCGACGACAGCGCGGATGCCGCACCGGCCGACGCCGTTTGCGCGACGCTGCCGGCTGTCGCTGCACCGGTCTTCGCGCCGGCCAGCTGGGCGCGCAGCGAGTCGAGTTCGCGCGTGAGCGTGTCGACGGTCGCTTCGAGGCGCGCGACGCGATCGGCGAGCGGCAACGGCGTGGAAGGTGTTGTCGCGGACATCGCGAACGCATCGGGCGCGGCGCGCTTGCTCTTGAGCCTGTGTTGCTGCAGCGCGTGACCGATACAGAACCCGACGGCGGCCCCGAGCAGCGAGCCGTTCGCGGCCGAGAAATCCCCGATCAGGGCGGCGATGCCGCCCACGACGAAACCGATTACGGCGAATGCCCAGTTCAACGCCTTGCTCCCTCTCACTATCGTTATCGTCCATCGATCGCGGATTGCACCGGATCGAGGCGGTTTCAGCACGGCCGGCAGGCGAACCGGCATGCGCGTGCCGCGTGGGTGGACCCTCGTGCGAAAGGCCTGCGGCAACGTCGCGATCAGCGTGTTTGCGGGGAATGTATCACAGCGGCCCGTCGCGGATTTCCGGGGTTGGCGCGGTATCGCGGCGTGCGCCGTCCGGTGTCGTCGAACGGCTTTTTGCACGGTCATGCTTTTTACCGGTGAATGCGCTGGGTGTTTTCGTCTGAACAGACGTCCGCCGGATCGGACGTGAATTTGTCGCAAAGCGACGCACCGCCGATGCGCATCGGCGCAAAACCTCATGCGATGCGCGCCGCGCTGCTGCGCACAAGTCAGACGGGCGATGCCCGCCGGTGTTGGGTGTGCGCGTATTGCGCTGCCGCAATCGGGTGCCGCCGCGCGGCGCGGCCCGCCAGGCGGGGCTGGAGGGCGTGTCGTATTTGCGCAAGCGTTTGTCGTAATTCGTCGGCAGGTCGGGGTTTTTTCTGGCAACTATGTAGGCACGCTATGACAAGCGCGAGTCCCCGCTACACGAGGAGAAGGTTTCGATGGATGCCCCCAAGGTCGTGGTCGAAGGTCTGTGCAAGGTGTTTGGAAGTAACCCGCAGCAGGCGCTCGACATGCTCGCCGCCGGCGCGACGAAAGACGATGTGCTCAAGCGCACCGGTCAGGTCGTCGGCGTGCACAACGTCTCCTTCGAAGTGCAGGAAGGCGAAATTTTCGTGCTGATGGGCCTGTCCGGCTCCGGCAAGTCCACACTGATTCGCCTCGTGAACCGGCTGGTCGATCCGAGCGCCGGCAAGGTGATGATCGACGGGCTCGACGTCGCGTCGGCGCGCCGCTCGGCGTTGACCGCGCTGCGCCGCAAGGACATGAGCATGGTGTTCCAGTCGTTCGCGCTGATGCCGCATCGCAGCGTCGTGTCGAATGCCGCGTTCGGCCTCGAAGTCGCGGGCATGGGCAAGAAGGAACGCGAGCGCCGCGCGATGGAAGTGCTCGAGCAGGTCGGCCTCGCGCCGTTCTCGCACAAGCTGCCGTCGGAGCTGTCGGGCGGCATGCAGCAGCGCGTCGGCCTTGCCCGCGCGCTGGCCGTGAACCCGTCGCTGATGATCATGGACGAGGCGTTCTCCGCGCTCGATCCGCTCAAGCGCCGCGAAATGCAGGACGTGCTGCTGCAACTGCAGAAGGAACAGCGCCGCACGATCATGTTCGTGTCGCACGATCTGGAGGAAGCGCTGCGCATCGGCAACCGCATCGCGATCATGGAAGGCGGCCGCCTCGTGCAGGTCGGTACGCCGCAGGACATCATCGCGAACCCGGCCGACGATTACGTGCGTGCGTTCTTCGACGGTATCGACACCAGCCGCTACCTCACTGCCGGTGACCTGATGCAGACGGGCGCCGTGCCGATCGTGTCGAAGTGCGATGCCGCGAACGTCGCGGCGACGCTGAACGGCAGCGCCGAATACGCGTTCGTGCTCGACGCCCAACGCAAGATCCGCGGCTTCGTCACGCGCGACGCGATCGGTCAGGACACGCCGTCGGTGCGGCCGATCGAAAGCATCCGGCACGATGCGTCGCTCGAACATGTCGTCGCGCGTGTGGTTGCGAGCCCGAATGCATTGCCCGTCGTCGACGACGACGGCTGCTACTGCGGCTCGGTCGATCGTGCGCTCATCCTGAAGGCCATCACGCGTTCGCGAGGCTCCCATGTCTGAAATGATTCCGCTCGGTACCTGGGTCGACCAGGGCGTTCACTACCTGCTCGACCATGACGCGAAGACGTTCGACGCGATCGGTCAGGCGATCGAGGGGCTCGCGGCATTCGTCGAGCACGGCCTGCAGGCGATTCCGATGTGGCTGATGATGGCGATCTTCATCGGCGTCGGACTGTGGCGGGTGGGCTGGCGCTTCGCGCTGTTCACCACCGCGTCGTTGCTGCTGATCTTCGCGACGGGCTTCTGGGATCAGACCGTCATCACGCTCGGCCTCACGCTGTCGTCGACGATCATCAGCCTCGTGCTCGGCATTCCGCTCGGCATCTGGGCCGCGAAGAGCAAGTGGGTCGCCGCGATCGTGCGCCCGATCCTCGACCTGATGCAGACGATGCCGGCCTTCGTCTACCTGATTCCGGCCGCGATGCTGTTCGGTCTCGGCCGCGTGCCGGGGATCCTGTCGACGGTGATCTTCGCGATGCCGCCGGCGGTGCGCCTGACGAGCCTCGGTATCCGCCACGTGAACCGCGAGATCGTCGAAGCCGGCCAGGCCTTCGGTTGCACGCCTTGGCAGCTGCTGTACAAGGTGCAGTTCCCGAACGCGCTGCCGTCGATCATGCAGGGCGTGAACCAGACGATCATGATGGCGCTGTCGATGGTGATCATCGCGTCGATGGTCGGCGCGGGCGGCCTCGGCAACGACGTGCTCGCGAGTATCCAGCGCCTCGACATCGGCCTCGGTTTCGAAAGCGGCCTGTCGGTCGTGCTGCTCGCGATCATTCTCGACCGCATCACCGAAAGCTTCGGCCGTGCGCCGGGCACCGTGAAGGCGCCGCTGTTCTCGGGCCTCAAGCAGCTGTTTCGCGTGAAGGCCGCACCCGCACAGGCCTGAACGACTGGCGGCCGGAACCCCCGGCCGCTCACCCTGACTGAATGACTGCCTCCGCGGCCAGTGCCGCGGGGTTAGCTCCCTGCAACCTCCTCGCCAGGAGACCGATGTGACGTCCGCCGTCGCTGTCGCGCCCGCCGCCTGCGTTTCACCGGTTTCGTCCCTCGCCCATTTCGGCTTCCTGACGCTGCCGAATTTCTCGATGATTGCGTTCTCGAGCGCGGTCGAGGTCCTTCGGATGGCGAACTACGTCGGGCGTGCCGATCACTACAAGTGGTCGATCTACTCGCTCGACGGCGCGCCCGCACATGCCAGCAACGGCATCGCGGTGCGGCCCACGCAGGCGCTCGACTACACGAACCTGCCGGATGTGATAATCGTGTGCGGCGGCATCCGCATCCGCGACGTGGTCGACGAGGGCGCGCGCGATACGCTCGCGGCGCTCGCCGAACGCGGACTGCCGCTCGGCGGCATCTGCACGGGCGCGTACGCGCTGATGTCGAGCGGGCTGCTCGACGGCTATCGCTGCACCGTGCACTGGGAAAACCTGTCCGCGCTGCATTCCGAGTTTCCGCAGGTCGGCTTCGCCGACGAGCTGTTCGTCGTCGACCGCGACCGGCTGACCTGCACGGGCGGCACCGCGCCGCTCGACCTGATGCTGAATCTCGTCGGCATGCGCTTCGGCCAGCAGCTGGCCGCGCAGGTGTCCGAGCAGTTCATCCTGGAGCGGATCCGCAGCTCGACCGACACGCAGCCGATTCCGGTCGATGCGCGCGTCGGCTTCTCACGCGCCGAGCTGATCGAGGTCGTGCGGCTGATGGAGGCGAACATCGAGGAGCCGCTGTCGCTCGAGGAACTTGCGCGGCTCGTGCGGCTGTCGCAGCGGCACCTGCAGCGAATGTTCAAGGTGTACCTGAACGTGTCGCCGACCCACTATTACCTGACGATGCGCCTGAAACGCGCGCGCGACCTGCTGCGCACGACCGATGCGTCGATCGCACGCGTGACGACGGTCTGCGGTTTTCATTCGCCATGTCATTTCAGCAAGGCATACCGCGCGCAGTTCGGTCATGCACCGAGCTACGAGCGCCGGTTGCCGGGGCGCTGACTCGAGAATCATCCAGTCGCGACGTCGCCGGGATCGCGGCGCGCGGCTTCAATAAACGATCCCGCATTCATGCAAACGACATCACTTTGAGGAGAAGCAAGATGAAGCGCCTATTGATCGCAGCGGTATGCGGGATCGGGATAACCGCGCCGATGTCGGCCGTTTATGCGGCCGATCCGCCCGTATGCAAGAACGTGCGCTTCGCGGATGTCGGCTGGTCCGACATCGCGGCGACCACGGGCCTCGCGTCGACGATGCTGCAGGGCCTCGGCTACAGCCCGACGAAGACGATCGCATCGGTGCCGATCACGTTCGCGGGGATCAAGAGCAAGCAGATCGACGTGTTCCTCGGCTACTGGTCGCCGACGATGGATCCGATCATCCAGCCGTTCACGAAGGCCGGCACGATCAAGGTGCTCTCGACGCCGAACCTGACCGGCGCGAAATACACGCTCGCGGTGCCCGACTACGTCTATCAGGGCGGCCTGAAGTCGTTCGCGGACATCCAGAAATACGCGGACAAGCTCAACGGCAAGATCTACGGGATCGAGCCGGGCAACGACGGCAACCTGCTGATCAAGAAGATGATCGACGGCAACCAGTTCGGCCTCGGCAAGTTCAAGATGGTCGAGTCGAGCGAGGCCGGGATGCTGATCGAGGTGAATCGCGCGATCCGCGACAAGCAGTGGATCGTGTTCCTCGGCTGGGAACCGCATCCGATGAACGTGCAGATGAAGATCGATTACCTGAGCGGCGGCGACGACGTGTTCGGCCCGAACTACGGCGAAGCGAAGGTGTTGACGGCGACGCCGCCCGACTACGCGCAGCGTTGCCCGAACGTCGCGAAGTTCGTGTCGAACCTGCAGTTCACGACGACGATCGAAAACCACGTGATGGTGCCGATCATGAACAAGGAAGACCCGAACAAGGCGGCGGCCGAATACCTGAAGGCAAACCCGCAAGCGCTCGACAAGTGGCTCGCCGGCGTGACGACGATCGACGGCAAGCCGGGCCTGCCGGCGGTGAAGGCGTATCTCGGCGTGCATTGAGTCTGAAGCGTCCGGTTTCGCGGCTTCGGCCGGAAGCCCGACGTGTTTTCCGGGCCGGCGAAAGCAGGACGCACATCCTGCTTTCGCCGGCTTTTTGCTGTCCGCTTCATGTCGGGCCCGTCGGTGAACGGACGATGCGCTAGACTGCTCGATCCCGATCGAGGAGACGGCAATGATCCGCAGTGCGCTTGAGGTACGTGAGGTATCCGGATGGCGGCAGGAAGCCGGCAAGCGGCTGCATGTGACGTCAGCGGGTATCGACGCAGGCTGCGGCCGGACGATGCCGCATCGCGGCCATTCGCTCGCATGAAGCGTATCGAGCAAGTCGTGCTTGCCGCCGATCTCGCGGGCACGGCGGTGTTCGCGGTCGAGGGCGCGAATGCGGCGATCGGCGCCGGACTCGACCTGTTCGGCGTGATGGTGCTGTCGCTCGTCGTCGCGCTCGGCGGCGGCGTGATCCGCGATCTGCTGCTCGGCGCCCGGCCGCCCAGCGCCGTCAGCGACTGGCGCTATCCGGCGCTCGCATTCGTGTCCGGGCTGTTCGCGTTCGTCTTTCATGCGCGGGTGGCCGAGTTCTCGCCGTCGCTGCTCACGACGCTCGATGCGGCCGGCCTCGCGTTGTTCGCGGTCGCGGGCGCGGTGAAGGCGCTCGAATTCCGCGTTCATCCGTTCATCGCGACGCTGATGGGCGCCGTGACCGGGTGCGGTGGCGGCGTCGTGCGCGACGTGCTGCTCGCGCGGATACCGGTCGTACTGGTCACCGATATCTATGCGAGCGCGGCGCTGCTCGGTGCGGTCGTCGTTGTGTCGTGCCGGCGGCTCGGTTGTCCGCCCGTCGTCGCGGCCGTGCTCGGCGGCATCGCCTGCTTTGCGCTGCGGATGGCGGCCGTGCGCTTCGGCTGGCAACTGCCGAAAATTGCCGCCGGGGCGTAAGCGTCGGTTTCGGAAGGATGTCTTGCGCGGCTGCACCGGCTTGCTGCCCGGCAGAGGATGAGACAGAATCGCGACGACTGAACCGGGCGACCGTCCGTTTCGCACAGCGCAGTGGATCGCAATCGGGTGCGCCTATGCCTCCTCTCGTCGAAGCAATCCTTGGCTGGGCCACAGCCGCGCTTGGCGCACTCGGCCTGCTTTGCATGATGATCTGGCCGTTGACGCCGGACCGGTGGGTGTTCGACGCCGGCTATGCGTGTGCGCCCGACGGCCGGGACCTGATCCTGTCGCCGCGGCGTCTGCGCTTCGGCCACTTCGTGTGGTGGTCGTTGGGTTTTGGTCTGACTGCCTTCGGACTGGCCTGCATGACCGGCATACCCGCGTTCGCCGGGGCCATGACCGGAGACGAGTTGCACACGTGGTACGAATGGCTCGGACTTGGTGCCACCGGCGTGTTGGTCATCGGCGCGGGTGGGCTGTTGATCTGGATCGGCCGCAAGCTGATGCGCGCGCGCTGGTTCGCCGGTCCGCTGCGTGAAACGCGGTTCTGCTGGCGCGACGAAGAACGCTGGATCGATATCCGCACCACGCGCCTGCTGCGCAAGCCGATGCTGAATACCTGCGCGTGCCGCGATCTGGAGCGCGTGCTGGTCGGTGGTCGGAGAAGTATCGACGGCGCGGTCGTGGGTGGTTCGCTGGTGAAGATCCAGAGCGATCTGGTGCAGCTCGTGCTCGTTTTTCGTGATCGCCGGCCGATCGACTTGATGGGCCGCATCAACGACGGCGACGGCGCGCGCCGCATGGCCGGCATGATCGGCGCCTGGTGCGGCGTCGAAGTCCAGCGGGTCGACGGTTTGCCTGATGTGACGCCGTTCAATTTCGACCGGATCTGACCATGCCCGCTGCGCCCGGCGAGCGCCGGGCACCCGCTTCACGACCCCTTCGTCGCCGCCGGCACGTCGAACACGCGATCGAACGCCCACTGGAACACGAACGCGTAGCAGAAGAAAAACGCGAACAACCCGATATCGACGACGAACGCGTCGAACCACGAGATGTCGAGCCACCACGACACGACCGGCACGAGCATGAAGATCAGCCCGCCTTCGAATCCGGTCGCATGCAGGATCCGCCGCCCGAGCGTACGCGCCGGCTGCCGGCGCGACGCTTCCCAGCGCTCGAACAGCGCGTTGAAGATCATGTTCCACAGCAGCGCGATCGCCGACATCGTCGCCGACAACGCACCCGAATAGACGAGATCCTGCTTGAAGATCGCCGCGATCGCCGGCGAGATGCAGGATATGGCGATCGCTTCGTAGAGCACCGCCTGCGTGATCCTGCGCGGTAGGCCTTGCACGTTGTTCCTCCGGTTCGACGGCAATCGTCGAGGCGCGTGCCGCGACGTCCCGCAAGGCTACCCGCGTTGCACGCCTGCTTCAATTCACCTAATCTCACCCCGATTGAATCGAATTCAACCCGGCCGGATCCGGCCCGCGAGGCCCCGTGTTCTCGAAAATCCCCCTGACCGCATTGCGTGTATTCGAGTCGTCGGCGCGGCTCGGCACGTTCAAGGCCGCCGCGGACGAACTGTCCGTGACGCCGGCCGCCGTATCGCACCAGATCAAGTCGCTCGAAAGCCGGCTCGGCGTGCTGCTGTTCGAGCGCGGCGCGAGCGGCGTGCGGCTGACGGAGGAGGGGGAGCAACTGTTTCGCACGAGCCACGATGCGTTGCTCGCGCTCAGTCGCGGGCTGGATGCGGTGCGGCCGGAAGCCTCCGGCGAGCGCCCGCTCGTGCTGACCACCACGCCCGCCTTCGCCGCGATGTGGCTGATCCCGCGTCTCGGCGCGTTTCGCCGCGTCGATCCGCACCTGCACATCAAGGTCGAAACCGGCAACACGCTCGTCGATCTCGAACGCGATGCGCGGATCGATCTCGCGATTCGCGCGACGTCGCGCACGTTTCCCGCGCTACACGAGATCGCGCTGATCGACGAGTATTTCGGCGCGTATGCGGCAACCGGCTTCGACGCGCATCGCAGGGACGAGCCGCTCGACCTGATCGAGACCGTGTGGGATACGCCGCTGCCCGTGTCGGTCGACTGGGCGTCGTGGTGTCGTGCGGCCGGCCGCGAAGCGTGGCTCGAACGCGCGGTGTTTCGCCATTACGACGACGAGCATTACGCGCTGCAGGCCGTGCTGCACGGGCAGGGCGTCGCGTTGTTGAGTTCGGTGCTGGCCGCCGAGCACGTCGAGCGCGGTGCGCTGATGCCGATCGAGCCTTCGGTGCGAATCGAGGGCGCGCGTTTCGTCGCGCTGTGCCGGCCCGGGCGCGAGCGCGAGCCGCAGGTCAGGCGGTTTCTCGACTGGCTCGAAGCGGAAATCGCGCAGACGCGTGCGGCGGTGGCGCGGATGACGCCAGGCGACCGACGAGCGGACGAGCACATTGAGGTGAGAAGCGCCGAGTGAGCGGGAACCCGAACGTATCGGGTTCCGGTTGTCCACCGCCGCACCGTCACCCGAAACTGACGCAATAGACCGGTGGCAAATGCGCCGACACCATCTGCCAGTTGTCACCGCCGTCGCCGGACGTCCACAACCCGCCGGTCGTCGATGCCATCGCGAGGCGCGTGCCGGAATCGTCCACCGCGAGCCCGTGCCGATACACGAGGTCGTACGCGGGCGCGGACGGCAACCCGTTCGACAAACTCTCGAAGCTGCGCCCGCCGTCGCGTGTGCGCGTGACGACGAAACGGCCGTTCACCGGAATCCGGCACGCATCCTTCACGGCCGGCACGAACCACGCGGTGTCCGGTTCGTGCGGATGCACGACAACCGCGAAGCCGAAGCTCGAAGGCTGTGCCTCGATCCGCCGCCAGTGCTCGGCGCCGTCGGTCGAGCGGAAGATCGCGCAGTGATGCTGCGTCCACAGCACGTCCGGATCGGCCGCGCACTGCACGACGCGGTGCGGGTCTTGCGCGTTGGGTTCGCCGCGCCGCTCGGGCGGCATGTAGTCGGCTTCCATGCCTTCCGCGGTCACACGCCAGGTCGTGCCGCCGTCGGCGGTCTGCCAGACGCCGCCGCACGAGATGCCGACCGTCACGTGCCGGCTGTCGCGCGGATCGACCATCACCGAATGGATGCCCGGCGCGTCGTACCCGCCGCCGCCCCATTCGGCGCGTTCGGGGCGATCCCACAGCGCGCGGTTGAGCACCCACGAATCGCCGTGATCGTCGGAGCGAAACAGCCCGCCGGGGATCGTGCCGGCCCACAGCACGCCCGGCTCGTCGGCGCCGCCGGCTTCGAGCGACCAGATTTGCTGAAGCGTCCACGGCGGCTGCGGCGTGCCGGGCGGCTCGTCGTCCGCGTCGCCGGTGCCGGCATGCGCACGGGTGCCGGCGGGCGCCGCGTCGGCCGGTTGCGGCGGGTAGACGGGGACCGCGCATTCTTCCCAGCCGGTGGCGCCGGCTCGCTGGCGATGCAGTTTCACGCCGAAATGGCCGAGGTTGAGCGCCGCATACAGCGTGCCGTCGCGTGGGTCGGCGAGCACCATGCTGACGGGCTCGCCGATGAAATGCGGTTCGCCGGGCGTCCAGCCGCCCTGGCCGTCGGGCTGCAGGATGAACAGGCCCTTGCGGGTGCCGACGAGCAGTCGATCGTTCATATGCGATGTCTCCTGAGCGGCCGTCCGGGCGTTCTCGCGCCGGGTCCGGCCCGATACATCCGTCCCTTTATCCGCCTGTCAGCGCCTGGACGACATACACGCGGCTGGCGTCGCCGAGCGCATCGGACAGGCGTTGCCGGTCGCGTATCGGCTGGCCGTCGATGAACACCGACAGATGCTTTCGCAGCGCGCCCTGGTCGTCAAGGATGTAGCCGCGCAGCCGTGGCTGCTCGCCGAAAACGGTGTCGAATGCTTCGCCGACCGTGTGCGCGTCGATATCGCGCTCGGGCGTTTCGATATGCCGCTGGATCGAGGCGGCGAAGAAGAGGTGCGCCATGGCGGTGGCTGGCAGGAGCCGCGCGGAAGGGACGGTCTGTAGTGTAGGCGATCCGCCGGAAGCCGAAAGCCAGGATGGCGCTGCGCCGGCATGCGCGATGCGTCGCGCGCTAAACCGGAATCGATCGCCCGCGGATCCGGATCCCGAGCCGCACGACGCCGATCACCGCATTCGACAGCCACGTGAGCAAACGCGGCATGCCGCGCCGGCGGATATCGAGCAGCAGCACGATCCGCACTGCGTCGCTGTCGTTCCACACCTCGTGCATGAACGTGTCGTCCCACAGCAGGAAGCGGCCTTCGTCGAGCCGGTATTCGCGGCCGTCGACCTTCAGCACGGCGGCTGGCGTGCCGTCGGCGCGGGTTGGCATCGACAGCACGAGATAGCCGCGCAGGATGCCGCGAAACGGCCCGCGATGCGGCGGGATGTGCTTGCCGGGCGCGAGGAACGACAGCGACGCGGACAGCACGTCCGGCGATGCCGCGACGATCGATGCGACGGTCGGGCAGCGCGACAGGTTGCGCGGGAATCGCTGGCCGTACGCCTGCATGATGAACATCCGCCAGTCGCGCGCATCGTTGGCCGAGATGTCGTACTGCTCGCGCATGATTTCGTGGAAGCGCGGGATGCGCGGCATGTCGCGCGCGACGGCGAGCGCTTCGGCCTGGATCGCGGGCCAGGCGCGCACGAAACGCTCGGCGTCCGGGAACGCGGCCGTGTCGAGCACCGCGCCGCCATCGATATGGCGGTCGTACAGCTTGCGAAGCAGGCCGGCTGCATAGTCGTAAGCGACGGACATGGTCGATCGGAACGCGATCCGTATGAGGTGACGTCAGTCTGCCCGAACCGCAACGGGCGCTGCGTTACGTCAGGTTACGCCCGCTGACGAATGAATGACAGCTTGATGAACACCCGGCGCTCGCGGATCGAAAGGCCGGGAATAAACGCAGCCCCTCCGTCGTCATACGGGTGTAGCACGTCGTCTCGTTGACTTCTGAAGGAGTGAAACATGAACACGCATTGGCTGGTGGCCGCCACGGTGGTGGCGATGTCCGTCGCGGGTGTCGCGACGCAAGCGTCGGCACAGGCGCTGACGCGCGCGCAGGTCACGCAACAACTGATCGACGCGGAAAACAACGGGTTGCGCTTCGTGACCGATACGTCGTATCCGGACGTGAGCCCGCTGTTCCGGCAACAGGCCGAACAGATGCCGCAGCGCCAGGCGAGCACGGCGGTCGGCAGCGATCCGGCCGTTTCATCCGAAGCCGGCAAGCCGGCGACGATGTCGCCCCGTCCGCGCGCTGCCGCATGCGTCGGCCCCGCGAGTTTCTGCACGATCTATTTCGGCAGCTGACGTACCCGCCTGCATCCGCAGGTCACGCATTTCCCAAGCTTGATCGAGATCCAACATTGACGGAGTTCATGATGAAAACATATATCGCACTACTGATGATGATCGGCGCGATCGCCGGTCAGTCTGCATTCGCGCAATCGGCTGCACCGCTGACGCGCGCACAGGTTCGCGACGAACTGATGCGTCTGGAAGCGGCCGGGTATGACCCGGCGAAGGGCGATGACGGCGAGTATCCGGCGGACATCCAGGCCGCGGAAGCGCGGCTCGCCGAGCAGGACCGTGCGCGGATGGCGGCGTCGCCCGCGCATGCGCCGGCTCCCGGCACGCCGGCGCAAACCAGCAACTAGGTGCCGCCATGATCGTGTGTGAAGTCTGGCCGTCGTGTGCGCGGGACGGCAAACCGCATGCCCTTCGCGCCACGCGACGTGGCCGAAGGGCGCCGGCTGCGATGCCGCTCATTGCACGCCGCTTCGCGCGGCGCCGCGATCAGCTCGTCAACCGGTCGCGATGAGCCGGCAGGTCGATCACCACGGCATCATGCGCTGCACGATCTGGTCGCGCAGCACGAAGCGGTGCAACAGGGCGGCCGCCACATGCAGGCAGATGCCGGCGAACAGGACCCACGCGAGGATGCCGTGCACGTCGCCCATCGCGTGTCCGAATCCGGAGCCCGCCGCCGACAGCGCCGGCAGCGGAACGACACCGACGAGCGTCACGGCCCATGCGCGCGACGACGCGTTGATCCAGCCGAGCAGCGGCACCGCGATCAGCAGCAGGTAGAGCGCGCCGTGCGTGACGCCCGACAGCGCGCGCATCGCGGGCGACAGGTCGCTGGCAGGCGGGCGATGCGTCGCGCGCCACAGCACGCGGCACGCCATCGCCGCGAGCAGCGCCGTGCCGACGATCAGGTGCGCGGCGATCAGGCCGACCGGTTGCGTGTCGCGATGCACGTCGGGCATCGTCCAGCCGATCGCGTATTGCGCGACGACCAGCGCTACGATCAGCCAGTGAAGAAAGCGGGCAACGGCGTCATAACGAGCGGGTGCGGACATGGAGACTCCTGACGGGTGACAGGGGGGGGGCAGGGTTCGGGCGGATTCTACGGTTGAATCCTTAACGAAACGTTAAGCGCGCGGCATCGATCCACCTGCATCCGCCGACGGCAGCGTGATCGCCACGCCGAGGCCCTGGCCGCCGATACCTGACTCGAACTGCACGGTGCCGCCGAAATATTGCGCGATGCGTGTGACGATCGACAGCCCGAGCCCGCTGCCGGGCGACTGCGTACCGCTGCCGCGATAGAAGCGGTCGCCGAGCCGTTCGTGCTCGCCGGGCGCGACACCGGGCCCGTCGTCGCGCACGACGATGCGTTGCAGTGCGCCGTCGTCGTGCACGCCGAGCTCGATGCGCCCGCCCTGGCGGCCGTACTTGACGGCGTTGTCGACGAGATTGTCGAGCAGGATGCCGATCAGGATCGGATCGGCGTCGATCGCGCGCATGGAGAGGTGACCGGCCACGATGGCGATGGCCTTGTCGGCAGCCTTCGCCAGATGGCGGTCGATGGCCGCGTCGACGAGTTCGCGCACGACGACCGCGCGCGTCGGAATGCGTTCGTATTCGTCGAGCCGCGCGAGCAGCAGCAACTGTTCGGCGAGCCGCGCACTGCGGTCGACGCCTTGCACGACGCGCTGCATCGCCAGCTGCTTGCGTGCCGGATCGTCGGTCGCGATCGCCACCTGCGCCTGCACCTTGATCGCGGCGAGCGGTGTCTTGAGTTCGTGCGCGGCATCGGACGTGAACGCGCGCTCGCGCACGATCGATTGCCGCAGCCGCGCGAGCAGCCGGTCGATCGCGTCGACCAGCGTGCGCACCTCGTCCGGGACGGTCGCGATGGCGAGCGGTTCGAGCGATCGTGCATCGCGCGCGCCGATCAGCGTGGACAGCGTCTTCAACGGCGCGAGACTGCGTCCGATCGTGACCCACAGCAGCAGCGCGAGCACCGGCAGCGCGACGATCAGCGGCAGGACGATGCCGCGTGCGATGCCGGTCGCCAGATCGCTGCGCGTATTGACGGTCTCCATCACGCGCACGCGGCGCCCCGACGTGTTCTCGCGCAGCGTATACGTGCGCCACTGCGCATCGCCGATCACGATCGTCTGCGGGGCGCCGCGCGCGTCACGCGCATCGGGCAACCCTGCCGCGGCGGCGGGAAGGCTCGACGCAACGACGTTGCCTTGTGCGTCGCGCACGTCGAACAGCACGTCGCGCGGCAAGCGGTCGCCGTCGCTGTCAGGCCCGGATCCCGATGCGCCGAACGACAGTTCGACCCGCGCGTCGGGCGGCACGCGGGCAAGGCGGTCGAGATCGGCCGGTGAGAGATTGACCAGCAGCGACGCGTATTCGGCGAGGCGGGCATCTTCCCATTCGCCGATCTCGCGTGTCGCGTAGTGGATGCTGCCGAACACGGCGACGAGCCAGACGAGGCTCACGCAGCCGATCGCCATCAGCGACACGCGGCGTCGTATCGAGCGGGCGATCATTGGAGATCGACGACGTAGCCGATGCCGCGGACGGTGCGGATCAGTTCCGCGCCGAGCTTCTTGCGCAGGTTCGAAACATGGACCTCGATCGCGTTGCTTTCGATACCTTCCTGCCAGCCGTACAGGCTGTCCTCGAGGCGTGCGCGCGACTGCGGCACGCCCGGGTGGCCGACGAGCTGAACGAGGATCGCCCACTCGCGCGACGTGAGTGCGATGCGCGACGCATCGCGCGTCACCGTATGCGCGGTCAGGTCGATCGTGATGTCACGCCACACGATTTCATCGCCGGCCCGGCCCTGCGAGCGTCGCACGAGCGCGCGACAGCGGGCGAGCACCTCGGACAGCTCGAACGGTTTCGCGAGATAGTCGTCCGCGCCGTCGTCGAGGCCGCGGACGCGGTCGGCCACGGTGCCACGCGCGGTCAGCACCAGCACGGGGACCGTATCGCCCGCATCGCGCAGCGCGCGCAGCAGTTCCGTTCCCGATTTCCCGGGCAGGCCGAGATCGAGCACGACGAGCGCGAAGCGCGTCGTCGCGAGCGCGGCGGCGGCCGCGTGACCGTCGCGCAACCAGTCGACGTGATAGCCGGCCTGGCCGAGGCTGATCTCGAGGCCGCTGCCGATCAGGTCGTCGTCTTCAACAAGGAGGAGTCGCATGGTCGATTCGTGTGCAGGCATCCGCGATTGTACGAGCCCGACCGCGCGCGCCGTGCAACGGAATGTAATCGGGCCCCGTTCGAATGCCGCGCGATTCTGAAGAACGCTTAAGGTTTGGCGCCGGCAATCCCGCTACCATCGGCCACAACATTTCTCGGGTGATTCTCCGCATTCCCTGATCCCGAACCGGGTCGGGCGCCTCCGGCACGAGCCGGATGGGCCCGCCCGCCAATCCGCGACCCTTTCGATCGACCTACGGTCGATGCGTGTCGCCCGTACGGGAGGTTCATTCCTGATGGCACCCTCGACGATCGAGCGATGGCGCGCCCACCTGCTGATCGCCGCACTGGCCGGCATGTTCATCCAGTGTTTCGTGCTGGTTTCGCTGCTTGCATGGCGCGTACCCGAAGCATTTTTCACCACGATGACGTTTCGCATCTGGATCGTCGTGGCGGTCGCCACCGCGATCCTGTCAGCCCGTAAGCTTGCCGGCGCGGCGTTCAAGGCCGCGGTGGCATGCGGCTACGTGCGCGTGACCGGAATCGATCGCCGCACGGTAGTTGTGTCATCTGATTGCGCGTATCGTCGCTTGGTCGTCCTTCATATCCGGCTCAACGGGAACCGGTACGGCGGCGCGCACGGGTGAGCCCGCGTGCGCGCGGCCGTTCCCGGGCGTCGCGGTCGTACGGGTCACCACTGGGGAGAAGCATGGTTTTGCTGCATGTGCTGCACGCGCTGGCCGGCGCTATGTCGATCGTCTGCGGGCTGGGCGTGTTGCTGGGCATTGCTTACACGATCACGGCCAGCGTGCTGGTCGGCCGGTTCTTTTCGCGGGCGGCGGCGGAGCCGCGCGCGTTTCCGGGCGTCACCGTCGCGAAGCCGCTGCACGGCGACGAATGGGATCTCGTACAGCATCTCGAAAGCTACTTCGTGCAAGATTATCCCGGGCCGGTCCAGCACCTGTTCGGCGTGCACGATGCGTGCGACGCCGCACTGGCGGCCGTCGAGACGCTGCGCGCACGCTACCCGGACGCAAACATCAAGGTCGTGGCCGATGCGCGGCTGTACGGGCCGAACCGCAAGATCGCCAATCTCGTGAACATGCTCGAACACGCGGAGCATTCGGTGCTCTGCCTCGCCGACAGCGACGTGGTGGTCGAGCGCGATTATCTGCGCGCCGTCGTCGGCGCGTTACAGCAGCCGGATGTCGGCATCGTGACGAGCGTGTATCGCGGCGTCGCATCGCCGGGTTTCTGGCCCGGAGTCGCCGTCGCGATGACGAACTACCATTTCCTGCCGGGCGTGATCACCGGGCTCTTCATCGGGCGCGCGCGGCCGTGCTTCGGGCAGACGATTGCGATCACGCGCGAGACGCTCGAACGCATCGGCGGGCTGGCGCGTTTCGCGCATCACCTGGCGGAAGATCACGCGCTCGGCGAAGCGGTGCGGCAGGCGGGCGCACAGGTCGTCATTCCGCCGTTCGTCGTCGGACATGCGTGTGTCGAAGAGACGTTCGCCCGGTTGTACGCACACGAATTGCGCTGGAGCTGCACGATTCGCGCGGCGGACCGGCTCGGTCATGCGGGGTCGGTGCTGATGCACCCGCTGCCGCTCGCGTTGCTGGCGCTGCTGTTCTCCGGCGGCGCGCCCGCCGCGTGCGCGCTGGCGGTCGCGGCGCTTTTCGCGCGGGCGCTGCTGATGGTGAAAACGAGCCGCGCGACCGGCGCCGGCCTGCGCGGCGCATTCTGGCTGCCGTTCGTCGATCTCCTGCAGTTCCTGGTGTTCGTATCGAGCTTCTTCTCGTCGCACGTCGTGTGGCGCGGCACGCGTTTTCGCGTCGACCGGGAAGGCCTGCTGTCGCCGGCAGGTGAATCATGACCACCGGGACGAACCCCGACGCCGCCCATGCGGACCCGCGCGCCTCGCGCGGCGACGCACGGCTTCGGCATGTAGGGCGCGCCGCGGCGCTCGGCGGGCTGGCGCTCGCGGTGTGGCTGATCTGGCGCGAGCATCCGCTGGATATCCTCCATCGCTTGCAGATCGCCGGCGCGGGGCTGCTGGTCGCCGCGCTCGCGCACATCCTGCCGATGCTCGCGAATGCGTGGGACTGGCGGATGCTGATTCGCGGCCCGCGCCGGCCGTCGTTCATGACGATGCTGAAGCTCGTGTGGATCCGTGAATCGATCAACGGGTTGCTGCCGGTCGCGCGCATCGGCGGCGAGATCGTGTCGTTCGGCTTGCTGCGGCAGGCCGGCGTGCGCCCGGCGACCGCCGTGGCGAGCCTCGTCGCCGACATGCAGCTGACGCTGATCAGCCAGTTGATCTTCGCGCTGGTCGCGATCGGCTATGTGCTCGAGCGCGTATCGTCCGATGCCGCGCGGGTGGCCGGGAACCTCGCGATCGGCATGGCCGCGCTGGTGCCGGTGCTGCTGCTGTTCGCGCTGGTGCAGCATGCGCGGCCATTCGAGCGCGCGATGCGCGTGCTCAACCGCGTCACGAGCGGCAAGGTGGTGGCGCTGGTCGGCGAATCGGCGCGTACCGATCAGTCGATCCGGTTGATCTGGAGAAAGACGGGTGTCGTCGTGCGCTACCTGGGGATCTGGCAGACGCTGCAGTTCGCGGGCTACGCGCTGGAAATCTGGCTGGCGCTGTATTTTCTCGGCGCCGATCCGACCTTTGCGCAGGCGCTGGCGATCGAGGCGCTGATCCAGCTCGTGAGCAGCATCGCGTTCCTGATGCCGGGCGGCCTGGGCGTGCAGGAGGGCGGGTTCGTGCTGATCGGCGGGCTGCTCGGGTTCGACCCGCCGACCTGCCTGGCACTGGCGGGCGCCCGCCGCGTGCGCGACCTGCTGTTCTATCTGCCGGGCCTGCTCGCGTGGCAGTGGGCGGCCGGTTCGTCGAACCGGCCGGGCGGCACGAAACCCGCGTCGTTACCGATCGGGGAATCCCCCCGGCCGCGCTGACGCAGCCGGGTGCGACGCGGCGCGCGATTCAGCGCTGTGCGTCGGCGATATGGCTGCGGATCACGTCGGCGAACGACGTATCGCCCTTCAGCCCGAGTGCTTCCGCACGCGACGTGTCCCAGCGGCCCGGCCAGCTGCCGACGATCTTCTCGACACGCTCGTCGGGCGCATGACGGATCCGCTTCACGACGTCGTCGCCCGCGACTTCGCGCAGCGCTTCGATCATCTCGTCGACCGAGACCGACAGGCCCGGCAGGTTGATGACGCGCTTGTTGCCGAGCTTCGCGCCGTCGATCTCGCAACCGGCGACGAGCGCTTCGATCGCGCCGCGCGGCGACAGCAGCCACAGCCGCGTCGAACCGGGCACCGGGCATACGCTTTCCTCGCCGTTCAGCGGCTCGCGGATGATGCCGCTCGCGAACGACGATGCCGCGGCGTTCGGCCGGCCCGGCCGCACGCTGATCGTCGGCAGCCGCAACACGCGGCCGTCGACGAAGCCGCGCCGCGCGTAGTCGCACAGCAGCAGCTCGGCGATCGCCTTCTCGGCGCCGTACGACGATTGCGGATTCAGCGCGGTGTCGTCCTGCACGACGTCGGGCAGCGCGCCGCCATAAACCGCGACGGAGCTCGTGAACACGACGCGCGGCTGGTGGCCGCGTGCACGGCACACTTCGAGCAGCGTGCGCGATGCGTCGAGGTTGATCCGCATGCCGAGATCGAAATCGGCTTCGGCCTGCCCGCTGACGATCGCCGCGAGGTGGAAGATCGCGCCCGTCTGCGTGTCGATCGCGCTTTCGAGTACCGCGCGATCGGCGATGTCGCCGACGATCGACGTCACGCGCGCATCGCCGAAGTCGCTGCCCTTGACGACGTCGAGCAGCACCAGCTCGTCGATCTTGCCGGTCCGGCCGTCGGGGCCGGTCAGTTCGCCGCGCTCGAGCAGCTTGCGCGCGAGACGCTGGCCGAGAAAGCCGGCGCCGCCGGTGATCAGTACTTTCATGTTCGTTGCCCTCTTGGGAATGCTTGAATTACAGGTAGGGTTTGACCCAGCCGAGCCCTTCCGACGTGCCGGCCTTCGGGCGGTATTCGCAGCCGATCCAGCCGTCGTAGCCGAGCGTGTCGATCAACGCGAACAGGTACGGGTAGTTGAGTTCGCCGAGATCCGGCTCGTGGCGTTCGGGCACGCCGGCGATCTGGATGTGGCCGATGCCCGCGAAATCGCGCTTGAGCTTCATTGCGAGATCGCCTTCGACGATCTGGCAGTGGTAGCAGTCGAACTGCACCTTCAGGTTCGGCGCGCCGACTTCCGCGCAGATCGCCTGCGCGTCGTCCTGGCGGCTCAGGAAGTAACCGGGCATGTCGCGCTGGTTGATCGGCTCGATCAGGATCGTGATGCCGTGCGCGGCGGCGGCCTGCGTCGCATGGCGCAGGTTCGCGAGGTAGGTGTCGCGATGGCGCGCGCGGTCGGCGCCCGGCGGCACCATGCCGGCCATCACGTGCAGCTTCTTGTTGCCGAGCACGCGTGCATAGTCGAGCGCCTGGTCGATGCCGCGGCGGAACTCGTCCTCGCGGCCCGGCAGCGACGCGATGCCGCGTTCGCCCGCGGCCCAGTCGCCCGGCGGCGCGTTGAACAGCGCCTGTTCGAGGTTGTGCGCGTCGAGGCGCGCGCGGATGTCCTCGGCGGCGAAGTCGTACGGGAACAGGTACTCGACGGCCTTGAAGCCGTCGTACGAGGCAGCGGCGAAGCGTTCGAGGAACGCATGCTCGGTGTACATCATCGAGAGGTTGGCAGCGAAGCGTGGCATGGCAGCGGTCCTGTGAATGAGTGGGGCGGGGCGCACGGCGCCCCGCGTCGAATCCTGCAGTTCGCCGGATCAGCGGTTCACGAGTTTCGCGGGCGTGAGCCACACGGCGATCGCGCCGATCACGAGCATCGCGGCCAGCACGTACATGCCGGACGACGTGCTGTGCGTGACGTCCTTCAGGTAGCCGATCACGTACGGGCTCGCGAACCCGGCGAGGTTGCCGACCGAGTTGATGATCGCGATCCCGGCGGCGGCCGCGGAACCCGCGAGGAACGCGGTCGGCAGCGACCAGAACAGCGGCGCGCAGGTCAGCACGCCGCCTGCCGCGAGCGACAGGAACACGATCGACACCGCCGTATTGTGCGAGTACGACGCGGCGACCGCAAACCCGACCGCGCCCATCAGCGCCGGCACGATCAGGTGCCAGCGGCGTTCGCGGCGCTTGTCCGCGCTGTGGCCGAACAGGTTCATCACGACGATCGCGACGACGAACGGAATCGCCGACAGCAGGCCGATCTGGAGCGTATCGGTGATGCCGGTCGATTTCACGAGCGTCGGCATCCAGAACGTGAGGCCGTACTGGCCCGTGACGAATGCGAAGTAGATCAGCGACATCCACCACATGCGCGGGTCCGAGAACACGGCCTTCAGCGAATGGCCGTGCTTCTGCTGTTCCTGCGGTTGCGCGGCGATCTCGTCCTCGAGGAGCTGCTTCTCGCGCTCGTCGAGCCACTTCGCGCTGCGGATGCTGTTGTCGAGATACAGGATCGTCGCGATGCCGACGAGCACGGCCGGCACGGCTTCGATCATGAACATCCATTGCCAGCCGTGGAAGCCCGAGCCGCCGTGGAAGCGCTCCATGATCCAGCCCGACAGCGGGTTGCCGAAGATGCCCGACACGGGAATCGCGGACATGAACACCGCGATGATCTTCGCGCGGCGATGCGACGGGAACCAGTACGTGAGGTACAGGATCACGCCCGGATAGAAGCCGGCTTCCGCGAGGCCGAGCAGGAAGCGCAGCACGTAGAACTGCGTCGGCGTCTTCACGAACGCGAACAGCGCGGACAGCAGGCCCCACGTGATCATGATCCGCGCGATCCAGATGCGTGCGCCGAGGCGGTGCATCAGCATGTTGCTCGGCAGCTCGAACAGGAAATAGCCGAGGAAGAAAATGCCCGCGCCGAGCCCGAACACGGTTTCGCTGAACGCGAGATCCTGCGACATCTGCAGCTTGGCGAAGCCGACGTTGACGCGGTCGAGATACGCGACCACGTAGCAGAGCATCAGGAACGGCACGATGCGCCAGAACACTTTCTTGTAGGTGCGGTCGAGTTCGGCCGCATGGGCGGGCGCGGCGGGCGAGCGGCCTGCGGCCGCGTCGAGAGCAGTCATCGTCGTCTCCATGAATATCGTGTGCCGGCGGCGCGTACGCCGCCGGATCGTGTGTGTGTGCTGACGGAAGGGCCCGCGCACACGGCGGGCATGGGAATCGGTGCGTGACGCGCGCGTCGGGTTACCAGCGCGCGCCGAAGGTCTCGCGCAGTTCGTCGAGCGCGGCTTCGGACAGCGGCTCGGGCTTCGGCTGCGTCATCAGCCACAGCCGCGCGGTTTCCTCGAGTTCCTCGAGCGCATACGACGCGTGTGATACCGACGGCCCCCACATCACGGGGCCGAGGCGATCGAGCAGCACGCCGCGCACCTGGTCGGCCAGCGCCGCGACTTCGGCCGCGACGGCCGGATCGCCGGGGCGGCGGTAGCGGATCAGCGGAATGTGGCCGACCTTCATCACGTAGTACGGCGTGATCGGCGGCAGCACGTCGGTGTCGCGCCACACGCCCGCCAGCGTCAGCGCGACGAGGTGCGTCGAATGCGTGTGGACGACGCCGTTCGCTTCCGCGTTGCGCGCATAGATGCCGCGATGCAGCGCGAGTGTCTTCGACGGCTTGCCGCCGGATACCGGCTGGCCGTCCGTGCCGACTTTCGCGATGTCGTTCGGGTCGAGCCGGCCGAGGCACGCGTCGGTCGGCGTGATGAGCCAGCCGTCAGCCAGGCGCGCACTGATGTTGCCGGCGCTGCCGACCGCATGGCCGCGCGCATACAGGCTCGCGCCGACCACGCAAATCTCTTCGCGCAGTTTCGCTTCGTCGCTCATCGTGCGGCTCCGTCCAGCGCGCGCAGCGCCTTGTCGAAAAAGTCGGTCGTGCCGAAGTTGCCGGATTTCAGCGCAAGGCCGAGCGGCCGCGCGTCGATGGTGGCCGTGGCCGGCACGCCCGGATCGATCTGCGCGCCGATCTGCAGCGACTTCACGTCGAGCGCCTGTACGACCGCACCGGACGTCTCGCCGCCGGCGACGACGAACTTGCGCACGCCGAGTTCGCGCAGGCCGCGTGCGATCGCCGCGAGCGTGCTTTCGACGAGATGGCCGGCCGCTGCGACGCCGAGCGTTTGCTGCACGGCCTTGACTTCGTCGGGCGTCGCGGTCGCGTAGATCAGCACGGGTTGCGGCAGGTGCGAGCGCGCGAAGGCGAGCGCCTGGTCGACGACGGGTTCGCCACGCGACGCCGCGAGCGGATCGATGCGGAAGCTCGGCCGCGTCGCGCGCCACGCGGCGACCTGCGCGTTGGTGGCTTTCGACGCGCTGCCGGCGAGCACGGCAGACAGCCCGTCGAGGCGCGGCAGCGATGCCGCGTTGTCACGCTCGGGCAGTTGCTCCGCGCGGCGGAAATTCGCGGGCAGGCCGAGCGCGATGCCCGAGCCGCCGGTGACGAGCGGCAGGCCCGCGCACGCTTCGCCGAGCACGTAGAGGTCGCGGTCCGACAGCGCGTCGGCGATCGCGAAGCGCGCGCCTTCCGCGCGCAGCTGCTCGATCCGCGTGCGCACGGCGGCCGCGCCCAGCGCGATCGTGTCGTAGCGAATCAGGCCGACCGCCGACTTCGTCTGCTGCTGCAGCACGCGCACGAGGTTCGCGTCCTTCATCGGCGTGAGCGGGTGGTTCTCCATTCCCGATTCGTTCAGCAGCACGTCGCCGACGAACAGGTGGCCGCGATAGATCGTGCGGCCGTTCTCCGGGAACGCCGGGCACGCGATCGTGAAGCCGCCGCCGGCCGCGTCGAGCAGCGCGTCGGCCACCGGCCCGATGTTGCCCGCGTCGGTCGAGTCGAACGTCGAGCAGTACTTGAAGAAAAACTGGCGACAGCCTTGCGCGCGCAGCCATTCGTACGCGGCGAGCGATTGCGCGACGGCGTCGGCCGCGGGGATCGTGCGCGACTTCAGCGCGACGACGATCGCGTCGGCATCGATTGGCGTGTCGGCTGCGGCGCCGTCGGCGGGCACGCCGATCGTCTGCACGGTGCGCATGCCGCTCTTGACGAGCATGTTCGCGAGATCGGTCGCGCCGGTGAAATCGTCGGCGATGCAGCCGAGCAGGGGACGGGAAGCGGAAGCGGTCATGGCAGGAACGTCGTTCGAATCAGCGGGCGGGCGGCAGCGTGATGCCGGGGAAGGTCTTGATCACGGCGGAATCGTCCTCGCCGCCGTGGCCGGCGCTCGACGCGCTCATGAACATCTGGTGCGCGGTGGCCGACAGCGGCAGCGGAAACTTGCTGCGGCGCGCGGTATCGAGTACGAGGCCGAGATCCTTCACGAAGATGTCGACGGCCGACAGCGGCGTGTAGTCGCCGTTCAGGATGTGCGGCACGCGGTTCTCGAACATCCACGAATTGCCGGCGCTGTGCGTGATCACGTCGTACAGCGCGTCGGCGTCCACGCCTTCGCGCAAACCCAGCGCCATTGCTTCGGCCGCCGCGGCGATGTGCACGCCGGCCAGCAGCTGGTTGATGATCTTCACTTTCGAGCCGATGCCGTGCGCGTCGCCGAGGCGATAGACCTTGCCGGCGATCGCGGCGAGCACGTCTTCGCAACCCGCGTACGCGGCGGCCGGGCCCGACGTCATCATCGTCATCTCGCCGGCGGCCGCACGCGCGGCGCCGCCCGACACGGGCGCATCGAGCATCTGCAGGCCGGCGGCCTCGATGCGCGCGCCGAGCGCGACCGCGAATTCGGGCGCGACGGTCGCGCTCGCGATCACGACGCCGCCCGGCTTCATCGCCGCGACCGCGCCATGTTCGCCGAACAGCACCGTTTCCGTTTGCGCGGCATTGACGACGAGCGTGACGACGACGTCGCACTGCGCGCCGAGTTCGGCCGGCGTCGCGCAGGCCACGCCGCCTTCGGCGGCGAACGCCTGCAGCACGGTGTCGCGCACGTCGCATGCGTGGACGCGCAGGCCGGCGCGCAGCAGCGAGCGTGCGACGCCGAGGCCCATCGCGCCGAGGCCGATGACTCCAACATTTCGTGACATGGTCAACCTTGATCGATTCGGGAGAGGTTCGTGATGGCGGCGGCGCCCGATCGGGCAGTGGCCGCCGGCTTCAGCAGATGCCGGCTTCCGCGAGACGGCGGGCGGCGTTGTACATGTGCGTGCGCGCCGCGTTGCGCGCGGCCATCGGGTCGCGTGAGCGGATCGCGTCGGCGATCGCCGCATGTTCCTCGCGCACCTGGCGCGAGAAGTCCTCGCGCGTCGCTTCGTTGCGACGCGTGACCTTCACGCCGGCTTCGAGGTACTGGTTCAGGAACTGCAGCGTCTTCAGGAAATACGGGTTGCCCGTGACGGCCGCGATCGTGCGGTGGAACGCGACGTCTTCCGCGACGCCGTCGCGCCCTTCGGCCACGGCATCGTCGATCTTGCGCAGCGCATCGTCGATGTCGGCCATGTCTTCATCGGTGTGATGCAGGGCCGCTTCGGCCGCGACCTCGGCCTCGATCGCGCGGCGCACCGCGAGCAGGTGCGGCAGCGAAGTGGCCTCGACCGCTTCCGCATAGTCGATCCGCAGCGGCCGGATCGCGCCGTGCTGGTTCACGAACACGCCGCTGCCCTGGCGCGGCTCGACCACGCCTTCGTTCTTCAGCCGCGAGATCGCCTCGCGGATCACGGTGCGGCTCACGCCGAATTCCTGCGCGAGCACGGCTTCCGTCGGCAGCTTGCCGCTGGCCGAGAAACTGCCGGCTTCGATCTGCTTGAGCAGTTGCTGCGCGACATGGTCGCTCATCGCACGGGCGGGAATTTTCTCGAACATGATGCTCTGGTTTGTAAGGTGATGTGGTCATCATACAAATTTGAGCGCAGTGAAGCATCCGGGATAACCCTCGATCTACGACCGCCAACGTCGGTCAAATTGACTGGAACCGGTTCCAAAAGTAACGAAACAGATGCGTACGTGTGTGGTTCTGCGATCGGTCAGGGAGGGGGCGGGGCCCCGTGGCCGTCAGTCGGCGATGTCCTCGACGGGATCGGCCGCCGCCAGTTCGCCGGCTTCGGCCACTTCGCCCCCACGCTCGCGATACGTCGCCGGCGGCACGCCGAACTGCTTGCGGAACTCGCGTCCGAGGTGCGATGCGTCGGCGAATCCGCAGCTCGACGCGATATCGGCCACCGTGCGATCCGAACTCGTCAGCAGCCACGCGGCCGTGCGCAGCCGCACCTGCTTCGCGAACGCCTGCGGGCTCCTGCCCGTCTCGGCCTTGAACAGCCGCTCGAGCTGCCGCGTCGACAGGTCGAGCTTGTTCGCGAGCTCGTCGAGCGACAGCGCGCGCCCGACATGCTGTTCCATCAGGAGAATCGCGCGCTTGACCTTCGGGTGCGTCGCCGGTTCGAGGCCCGGCGGATGCGGCTGCGGCGCGTTGCCTTTCTGCATCTCGCCGACGAGCAGGATGCGCAGCGCCTTCTGTACCGTCGCGTGATCGAAATGGCGCAGCAGGATGGCCGCCGCGACGTCGATCGACGCGCGGCCGCCCGAACAGGTGATCCGGCGCCGGTCGATCACGAACAGCCGGTCGGCGATCAGCAGGTCGGGATCGGCAGACGGAAAGCGCTCGATGAAATCCCAGTAATGGAACCAGCTCACGCAGGTGCGGTAGCCGTCGAGCACGCCGGCGCGCATCAGCGTGAACACGCCGGTGCAGATGCCGACGACCGTCGCGCCGCCCGCCGCCGCGCGGCGGATGAAGTCGAGCGTTTGAGGGCCGGCCTGCGGCCCCGAATGCAGCAGCCCGCCGACCACCACCACATAGTCGAACGGCTCGGCCGCGTCGAACGTCTCCCAGGGCGTGATCTGGATCCCGCAGCTCGCGCGCACCGGCGCGAGCGTTTCGCCGATCACGCTCCATGCGCAGCGCACGGGCTTGCTGTAGTCGCCGTCGTCGGCCGACAGCCGCAGCATGTCGACGAAGCCGGAGAAGGCCGTCAGCGTGAAGTTCGGCAGCAGCACGATGCCGAAGCGGATGCGCCGCGGCGCGGGTTCTGCGAGGGGGGAAGCGGGTACGTCGGGTGTCATCGCGGCCAATCTCGTCACGCCGGGCAGGCGGTCTCACTCGTTTCACTCTGGTTGCGGGTACGGCTGCCGGGGCGGCGCGGATGAAGCCAGCGTCGCCGATCGGCCCCGGCCGGACTTGTGGTTTTCCGTCGCGAACCATCGCCAAAACGCACTTTCGGGCCGGCCGGCGCGGTGCTTGGCGGCGGTATCCCACGCCGATGCCGTTTTTGTTCTATCTGCCGATTTTACGCTTTGGTGTACTGGCGTCCAATCAACGTCACTCAACGCGTGAAAGCGCAAAGGCAGCCAGATGAACGTCAGCGCGTTCGACCTGTTCAAGATCGGTATCGGCCCGTCCAGCTCGCATACGGTCGGCCCGATGATCGCCGCGTGCCGCTTCGCGTCGCACGTCGAGGACGCGAACCTGCTCGGCTTCGTGCGCCGCGTGCGGGTCGAGCTGTACGGCTCGCTCGGCGCCACCGGCAAGGGCCACGGCACCGACAAGGCCGTGCTGCTCGGCCTCGAGGGGCACCTGCCCGACACGATCGATCCCGACCTGATCGAGCCGCGCCTCGCCGCGATCCGCGCGGAGAAGTCGCTGTCGCTGCTCGGCAAGCAGACGGTGCGCTTCGAGGAAAAGGAACACATCGGCTTCTATCGCAAGCTGATGAGCGGCACGAGCATCGTGCACCCGAACGGGATGCGCTTCCAGGCCTTCGACGAGCACGGCCAGCTGCTCGTCGAGAAAGAGTATTACTCGGTCGGCGGCGGCTTCGTCGTGAACCGCGACGGCGATCGCGTGAACGGCGTGCGCGCGGCGGTCGAGGTGCCGTACCCGTTCCGCACCGGCGACGACCTGATGCGCCAGTGCCGCGAACACGGGCTGTCGATCGCCGAACTGATGATGCGCAACGAATGCGCGCTGCGCTCCGCCGACGAAGTGCGCGCCGGGCTGCTCGCGATCTGGCGCACCATGGCCGCCTGCGTCGAGCGCGGCTGCAAGGTCGAGGGCGACCTGCCGGGCCCGATGCGCGTGAAGCGCCGCGCGGCCGAGATGAATGGCCACCTGCGCGCCCGTTCGGAAGAATCGCTGCGCGACCCGCTGTCGATGCTCGACTGGGTCAACCTGTATGCGATGGCCGTGAACGAAGAGAACGCGGCCGGCGGTCGCGTGGTCACCGCGCCGACCAACGGCGCGGCCGGCGTGATTCCCGCGGTGCTGCACTACTACGTGAAATTCGTGCCGGGCTCGAACGAAGCCGGCATCGTCGAATTCCTGCTGACGGCCGCGGCGATCGGGATCATCTACAAGGAAACGGCATCGATCTCCGGCGCGGAAGTCGGGTGCCAGGGCGAAGTGGGCGTTGCATGCTCGATGGCCGCCGCCGCGCTCGCCGCCGTGATGGGCGGTACGCCCGACCAGGTCGAGAACGCGGCCGAGATCGGCATGGAGCACAACCTCGGGATGACCTGCGATCCCGTCGGCGGGCTCGTGCAGATCCCGTGCATCGAGCGCAACGCGATGGGCGCGATCAAGGCGTTGAACGCGTCGCGCATGGCGCTCAAGGGCAACGGCCAGCACTACGTATCGCTCGATTCCGTGATCAAGACGATGCGCGAAACCGGCGCCGACATGAAGACGAAATACAAGGAAACGTCGCGCGGCGGTCTCGCCGTGAACGTCATCGAATGCTAACGAAGGACCACAACATGAGCCGCTACTCGATATTCAGCCTGTTCCGCAACGGTCTCTCGTATCACGAGAACTGGGAAAAGCAGTGGAAGAGCCCGGAGCCGAAGAAGGAATACGACGTCGTGATCGTCGGCGGCGGCGGCCACGGCCTTGCGACCGCGTACTACCTCGCGAAGGAGCACGGCATCACGAACGTCGCGATCCTCGAGAAGGGCTGGATCGGCGGCGGCAATACCGCGCGCAACACGACGATCGTGCGTTCGAACTATCTGTGGGACGAATCGGCCGCGCTGTACGAGAAGGCGATGAAGCTGTGGGAAGGGCTGTCGCAGGACCTGAACTACAACGTGATGTTCAGCCAGCGCGGCGTGATGAACCTGGCCCACACGCTGCAGGACGTGCGCGACACCGAGCGCCGCGTGAACGCGAACCGGCTGAACGGCGTCGACGCGGAATTCCTGACGCCCGCGCAGATCAAGGAAATCGAGCCGACGATCAACCTGAACAGCCGCTACCCGGTGCTCGGCGCATCGATCCAGCGCCGCGCCGGCGTCGCGCGTCACGACGCGGTGGCCTGGGGCTTCGCGCGCGGCGCGGATCGCGCCGGCGTCGACATCATCCAGAACTGCCAGGTGACGGGCATTCGCCGTGAAGGCGGCGCGGTGGTCGGCGTCGATACGGTGAAGGGTTTCATCAAGGCGAAGAAGGTCGCGGTAGTCGCGGCCGGCAACACGACGACGCTCGCCGACATGGCCGGCGTGCGCTTGCCGATCGAAAGCCACCCGCTGCAGGCGCTGGTGTCCGAGCCGATCAAGCCGGTCGTCAACTCGGTGATCATGTCGAACGCGGTGCACGCCTACATCAGCCAGTCCGACAAGGGCGACCTCGTGATCGGCGCGGGCATCGACCAGTACACGGGCTTCGGCCAGCGCGGCAGCTTCCACATCATCGAGAGCACGCTGCAGGCGATCGTCGAGATGTTCCCGGTGTTCTCGCGCGTGCGGATGAACCGCCAGTGGGGCGGCATCGTCGACGTGTCGCCTGACGCGTGCCCGATCATCACCAAGACCGACGTGAAGGGCCTCTATTTCAACTGCGGCTGGGGTACCGGCGGCTTCAAGGCGACGCCCGGCTCGGGCTGGGTGTTCGCGCACACGATCGCGCGCGACGAGCCGCATCCGCTGAACGCGCCGTTCGCGCTCGACCGCTTCTACACGGGCCACCTGATCGACGAGCACGGCGCTGCCGCCGTCGCGCACTGAACGAGGAGAAACAACATGTTGCTGATCGAATGTCCGTGGTGCGGGCCGCGCGCCGAATCCGAGTTCTCGTGCGGCGGTGAAGCCGACATCGTGCGCCCCACCAACAACGAGAACATGACCGACCGTGAATGGGGCGAGTACGTGTTCATGCGCGAGAACAAGCGCGGGCTGCACAAGGAGCAATGGCTCCACGCGCAGGGTTGCCGCCGCTGGTTCAAGGTCACGCGCGACACGGTGACCTACGATATCAAGGGCTACGAAAAGTTCGGCGGGGCCGCCATCAGTGGCGCGGCTGCCGGCAACGCACACGAAGAGGGCACGAGCAAATGAGCCAGAAAGACCGCCTCGGCACCGGTGGCCGCATCAATCGCGCGATTCCGTTGACGTTCACGTTCAACGGCCGCACGTATCAGGGCTTCCAGGGCGACACGCTCGCGTCCGCGCTGCTCGCGAACGGCGTGCACTTCGTCGCGCGCAGCTTCAAGTACCACCGTCCGCGCGGGATCGTGACGGCGGACGTGGCCGAACCGAATGCCGTCGTGCAGCTCGAATCGGGCCCGTACACGGTGCCGAACGCACGCGCGACCGAGATCGAGCTGTACCAGGGGCTCGTCGCGACGAGCGTGAACGCCGAGCCGACGCTCGAGAACGACAAGTACGCGATCAACCAGAAGTTCTCGCGCTTCATGCCGGCCGGGTTCTACTACAAGACGTTCATGTGGCCGCGCAACATGTGGCCGAAGTACGAAGAGAAGATCCGCGAAGCGGCCGGCCTCGGCAAGGCGCCCGAAGTACTCGACGCCGATCGCTACGACAAGTGCTATGCGCATTGCGACGTGCTCGTGGTCGGCGGTGGCCCGTCGGGCCTCGCCGCCGCGCATGCGGCCGCGACGGCCGGCGCGCGCGTGATCCTCGTCGACGACCAGCGCGAACTCGGCGGCAGCCTGCTGTCGTGCCGCGCGGAGATCGACGCGAAGCCCGCGCTGCAGTGGGTCGAGAAGATCGAGGCCGAACTGCGCAAGCTGCCCGACGTGACGATCCTGTCGCGCAGCACCGCGTTCGGTTATCAGGACCACAACCTCGTGACGGTCACGCAGCGCCTGACCGATCACCTGCCGGTATCGATGCGCAAGGGCACGCGCGAGCTGCTGTGGAAGGTCCGTGCGAAGCGCGTGATCCTCGCGACCGGCGCGCACGAGCGTCCGATCGTGTTCGGCAACAACGACCTGCCGGGCGTGATGCTGGCAGGCGCGGTATCCACTTACGTGCATCGCTTCGGCGTGCTGCCGGGCCGCAACGCGGTCGTGTTCACGAACAACGACCGCGCGTACCAGACCGCGATCGACCTGAAGGCGTGCGGCGCGAAGGTGACGGTCGTCGATTCGCGTGCGTCGTCGAACGGTGCGCTGCCGGCCGCTGCGAAGCGGCAGGGTGTGACGGTGATGAGCGGCGCGGTCGTGACGGCTGCATCGGGCAAGTGGCGCGTATCGTCGGTCGACGTCGCGTCCCTCACGAACGGCCAGGTGGGCGGCAAGCTGCAGACGCTGCCGTGCGACCTCGTCGCGATGTCGGGCGGCTTCAGCCCCGTGCTGCACCTGTTCGCGCAGTCGGGCGGCAAGGCGTGCTGGAACGACGAGAAGGCATGTTTCCTGCCGGGCAAGCCCGTGCAGGCGGAAGCGAGCATCGGCGCGGCGGCCGGCGAATTCGGCCTGGCGCGTGCGCTGCGGCTCGCGGTCGATGCCGGCGCGGAAGCCGCGAAGGCCGCGGGCTTCACGGCCGCGCAGCGCCCGGTCGCTCCGCAGGTGGCCGAAGCCGTCGAAGGCGCACTGCAGCCGTTGTGGCTCGTCGGCAGTCGCGAGGCCGCGGCACGCGGACCGAAGCAGTTCGTCGATTTCCAGAACGACGTGGCGGCCGCCGACATCCTGCTCGCCGCGCGCGAAGGCTTCGAATCGGTCGAGCACGTGAAGCGCTACACGGCGATGGGCTTCGGCACCGACCAGGGCAAGCTCGGCAACATCAACGGGATGGCGATCCTCGCGGGCGCGCTCGGCAAGACGATTCCCGAAACGGGCACGACGACGTTCCGCCCGAACTACACGCCGGTGTCGTTCGGTACGTTCGCGGGTCGCGAGACGGGCGATTTCCTCGACCCGATCCGCAAGACCTGCGTGCACGAATGGCACGTCGAGCACGGCGCGCTGTTCGAGGACGTCGGCAACTGGAAGCGGCCGTGGTATTTCCCGAAGAACGGCGAGGACCTGCATGCGGCCGTGAAGCGCGAATGCCTGGCGGTGCGCAACAGCGTCGGCATCCTCGATGCATCGACGCTCGGCAAGATCGACATCCAGGGCCCCGATGCGGTGAAGCTGCTGAACTGGATGTACACGAACCCGTGGAACAAGCTCGAAGTGGGCAAGTGCCGCTACGGGCTGATGCTCGACGAAAACGGGATGGTGTTCGACGACGGCGTGACCGTGCGCCTCGCCGACCAGCATTTCATGATGACGACCACGACGGGCGGCGCGGCGCGCGTGCTCACGTGGCTCGAACGCTGGCTGCAGACCGAATGGCCCGACATGAAGGTGCGGCTGTCGTCGGTCACCGATCACTGGGCGACGTTCGCGGTGGTTGGCCCGAAGAGCCGCAAGGTCGTGCAGAAGGTGTGCCAGGACATCGACTTCGGCAACGAGGCGTTCCCGTTCATGAGCTACCGGAACGGCACCGTTGCCGGCGCGAAGGCGCGCGTGATGCGGATCAGCTTCTCGGGCGAGCTGGCCTATGAAGTGAACGTGCCGGCGAACGCGGGCCGCGCGGTGTGGGAAGCGCTGATGGCCGCCGGCGCCGAGTTCGACATCACGCCGTACGGCACCGAGACGATGCACGTGCTGCGTGCGGAGAAGGGCTACATCATCGTCGGCCAGGATACCGACGGCTCGATCACGCCGTACGACCTCGGGATGGGCGGGGTCGTCGCGAAGTCGAAGGACTTCCTCGGCAAGCGCTCGCTCGCGCGGTCGGACACCGCGAAGGAAGGCCGCAAGCAGTTCGTCGGCCTGCTGACCGAAGACGAACAGTTCGTGCTGCCGGAAGGCGCGCAGATCATCGCGAAGGACACGCAGGTGTCGGCGGTCGATCCCACGCCGATGATCGGCCACGTGACGTCGAGCTACTACAGCCCGATCCTGAAGCGCTCGATCGCGCTCGCGGTGGTGAAGGGCGGCCTGAACAAGATGGGCGAGAGCGTCGTGATTCCGCTGGCCAACGGCAAGCGCATCACCGCGAAGATCTCGAGCCCGGTTTTCTACGATACCGAAGGGGTGCGCCAGCATGTGGAATGAAACCAGAAACCAGACGCAGGTGGCGGGCGCGGGCGGCGTGACGCTTGAATCGCCGTTCGTCGGCGCGGCCGACGTGCTGAAGCCGCACCAGGCGCGCGCATCGAAGAAGTTCACGCTGCGCGAGCGGCCGTTCCTCGATCTCGTCAACGTGCGCGGCGAGTTGAGCGATCCGGCATTCGTCGCCGCGTTCGAGCGCGTGGTCGGCTGCCGTCCGCCCGCGGCGCCGAACACGGTTGCGCGCGGCGCCGAGTACGACGTGCTGTGGCTCGGCCCCGACGAGTGGCTCGTGCGCTCGAACGGGCCCGTTCAGGCCGGCGTGCTCGAAGCGAAGCTCGCGGAAGCCGTGCAGGGTTCGTATGCGGCGGCCGTCGATGTCGGCAGCGGCTATACGGTCGTCGAGATCAGCGGCGAACGCGTGCGCGACGTGATCGCGCGCGGCTGCCCGCTCGATCTGCATCCGCGCGTGTTCAAGCCGGGCCAGTGCGCGCAGTCGCACTACTTCAAGTCGCCGATCACGCTGATCCCGACCGGCGACGACACGTTCGAGATCGTCCTGCGTCGCAGTTTCGCGGATTATTTCGTGCGCATCATGCTCGACGCCGCGGCGCCGCTCGCATCATGAAGCCGTTCGACGAACCGTTCGTGGCGATCGACGCGCCGCGCCTGCGCGGGTGCGGCTGGAGCGTGTTCGTCGACGAACTGAAGGTGCCCGCGCGGATCGGCATTCATGCGCACGAGCATGAAGCGCCGCAGCCGATCGTGATCGATGCGCGGCTCGGGTATCGCTGCGAGCCGAGCGAGCAGGGCGAGTGGATCGATTACGACGGCTATTGCGCGCGCGTCGCGTCGTTCCTGTCGCACAAGCCGCATACGCGGCTGCTGGAGACGCTCGTCGCCGATATCGCGGTGCTGTCGTTCCGAGAATGGCCGGCGCTGGAATCGTTGACGCTGTCGGTGTACAAGCCGAAGATCCGGCCCGGGACGAAGCGCGTCGGCGTGTCGCTCGACTGGACGCGTGGGGATTATTTGCGGTGGACGGGGGCGGCGGGGCAGTTTTGAAGGGGGCGGCTCGGAGAATCGATTGACGGAAACGGCGGAGGGATTCCGGTCGGTCGCAATCGGGCGGTGCAGCTTGCCGCCCGAATTAATTCCTGAAATATGAGAACAATGTGCTGATAGCGATCATGCATTCGATTATTCCTGAAATATCAGAATAATTCGCTGCTTTGTGTTCGCGTGAGTATAATTCCGATATTCCCGTAACTATGTTGTCGAGCCTGGCTGACAGCACTTTGTTCCTGAAATCACGGAATTATGGCCCGCACCTTACCGCATCCGATCGCGACTCCTGACCCGCTTGCACTGGATCTGGCAACGCTGGGAGCGCTCGTCCGCAATCGGCGGGCGCAGAGCCGAATGCGCATCGACGACGCGGCCGATATGCTCGGTGTCTCCAAAGACGTGCTGTCGCGGCTGGAAAACGGCCGGGCGGTGAGCCTCGACAAATTGTTCAAGGTGCTCGACGGCTTCGGTCTCAATCTGCTCGTCGTACCGAAACGCGAAGTGCCGGTGGCCCGTAAGGCGTTGCACGAGCACATGGCGGCGCAGGCCGTGTCGGCGGAGCCGGGGGAGGGCGTCTGATGGTTCATCGCCTGGGCATTTCGACCAACGCCTCGCCTGTCGGTCAGTTGACTTACGATGCCCGCCGGGACGATTACGGCTTTTCGTACGATCCGGCGTGGCAGGCGCGCGCCGACGCGTTTGCGTTGTCGCCGTGCATTCCGCTCGACGGCGGCCCGCTACCTGCCGGCGCGGTCCAGCGCTTCATCGGCAACCTGCTGCCCGAGGGCCGCGCGCTCGAAGTGGCCGCGGCGATGTATCGGATATCGAAGGACAATGTGTTCGGTTTGATCCGAATGCTCGGGAAGGAGCCTGTCGGTGCGTTGAGTTTCTTCCCGGACGACGATGCCGATGCACAGGCGCCGGAGGCCCTCGAATCCGTGCGGCGCGTGATATCCGCGGAAGAGTTGACCGATCGCATTCGCAAGCGTGATGCGATTCCGTTTCCCGTCTGGGACGATCAGGTCCGGCTGTCGATTGCAGGCCACCAGGACAAGCTGCAGATACTGGTCGAGGGCGAGCAATTCGCGTTCGTCGAGGGAGCGCTCAGCAGCACGCATATCCTGAAGCCCGAGTCCCAAAACCCGCATGCTCCGTTCATGGTCGCCAACGAGCATTTCTGTATGACACTGGCCGCCCAAATGGGATTGCCGGTGGCACATGTCGAGATTCGGCGCATCCCGGAACCCATTCTGCTCTTCGAACGATTCGACCGGATCGTGACGACCGAACCGGACGATCCGCAACGCGTCCGCGCGGTGCGGCGTCTCCATATCATCGACGGATGTCAGGCGCTGGATTTGCCGGCGACGCTCAAGTACGAACGCAATCTCGGCAACAATGCGGACGTGCGTAACGTTCGCGAAGGCGTGAGCTTCGAGAAGTTGTTTTCGTTGACACCGAGTTTCGAGAATCCGTTGGTTGCCCGCTCGGCAATGCTTCGCTGGGCGCTGCTGCAATTGCTGATCGGCAACAGCGATGCGCACGGCAAGAATATTTCGTTTTTCGTCAGCAGCGGCGGTCTGGATCCAGCGCCGCTCTACGATCTGGTTTGCGTCAACGTGTACGGTGACGCGTATGTCCAGGACATGGCGATGGCCTTCGGGGATGTTTTCCGAACGGAGGAACTGACCGCTTTTGCCATGGCGGATTTTGCGCATCGCGCGCAAATCCGGCCGTCGTTCGTCGCACGTGAATTGACAAAGATGGCGACGCTGGCGAGGAAGCTGGCTCCCGAGTTGGCGGAGTCAGCGGTGTATGCAGGCGAGGAGCGTGCATGGGTGCGCAATATTTCGGAGTACGTGTGTGCCCAGGCCGACCGTACGTTGCGTATTGCGCCCATGATTTCCAAGGTAGACGTCGATCTTCTTTGATATCGGGCGATTAACGGGCGACGCTGCGATGGCCGATTCAGCGCGTCGCAGCGACTACCCTATGCGGATGCGTCAGGCCGCAGCCGCCCCATCCAGCGCCGGATAATCCACATACCCGCGCGCATCGCCGCCGAAGAACGTATCGCGCTGCGCGTCGTTCATCGGCGCGCCCGTCTTCAGGCGCGTCACGAAATCCGGATTAGCGAGCACCATCTGGCCGTACGCCTCGAGATCGGCGAGGCCCGTCGCGACATCCGTGCCGATCGCATCGCGCGTGCGGCCCGGCCGGTTCACGATCAGCGTGCCGTTCCAGCGTGTGCGCAGGTCCGCGATGAGCGGCTCGTCGCCCACGTGCATCACGTGCAGGTAGGCGAGGCCAAGGCGGTCGAGCTGCGCGGCCAGGTAGCGATACAGGTCGGCGCTTTCCGGACCTTCGTCGATGCCCCACAGCGTGGTGCCGGGCGACAGCCGGATCGCCGTGCGATCCGCGCCGATCTCGTCGGCGATCGCCTCGGCCACCTCGATCGCGAAGCGCGCGCGGTTCTCGATCGAGCCGCCGTACGCGTCGGTGCGCGTGTTGGCGTTCGGCGCGAAGAACTGCTGGACCAGATACCCGTTCGCACCGTGGATCTCGACGCCGTCGGCGCCGGCCTCGATCGCGCGGCGCGCGGCGATGCGGAAGTCGTTCACGGTGTCGCGCACTTCGTCCGTCGTCAGCGCGCGCGGCGCCGGAATCTCCTGCATCCCTTTCATCGTGAACATCGGCACGCCCGGCGCGATCGCGGAAGGCGCGACGCCCTGGCGATGATGCGGCGTATTGTCGGGGTGCGACATGCGCCCCACGTGCATCAACTGGATGAACAGGCGGCTGCCGCGTGCGTGCACGCGCTCGCTGACCGCCTTCCAGCCGGCGACGTGCGCATCGGTGTAGATGCCGGGCGTCATCAGGTAGCCCTGGCCGTCGTCCGACGGCTGCGTGCCTTCGCTGACGATCAGGCCGAGGTCCGCGCGCTGCGCGTAGTACTCGGCGGCCAATGCGCCGGGCGTGCCGTCGAGTGCGGCGCGGCTGCGCGTCATCGGCGCCATGACCAGGCGGTTCTGCAGGTCGTAGCGGCCGACGCGCACCGGGGCGAACAGTCGCGGCGCTTCCTGGCCGGCTTGAGCGGGAACGAAAAGCTGTTTCATCGCGTATTTCCTCATCGAAGTTCAGGTGACGGCACCGGGGCGGTGCCGTATCGGGCGAGGGTCGCGCGGGTCGCGCCGGCCGTGACGCCATACCCGCATCATCCATTGCTCCTTTTTCGAGATAAAGTGGGTGTCATGGAGAACATTGATCCGTTGGCGGAGCAATCGATATGGAACTGTTGAACGACATGGCGCTGTTCGTGGAGGTCGTGAAGGCGAAGGGTTTTCGCAGCGCGGCCGACACGCTGGGGATGCCGAACTCGACGCTGTCGCGGCGGATCGGCGCGCTGGAAAAGGCGATCGGCTTGCGGCTGCTGCACCGCACGACGCGCCGTATCGAGCTGACGGAAGCCGGGCAGCTGTATTTCGAGCGATGCAAGCGCATCGTCGACGAGGCGCGGCTCGCGCACGAGCAGCTCGGCGGGCTGCTGGCCGAACCGGCGGGCGTGCTGCGCGCGTCGTTTCCGGTCGATTTCGCGGTGATCTACCTGACGCCGCTGATCGTCGAATTCGCGAACTGCTACCCGAAGCTGACCTTTGATTTCGAGCTGACGTCACGGCGCGTCGACCTCGTGAGCGAGCCGTTCGACGTCGCGATCCGGATCGGCGAATCGGCGGATTCGCAGCTCGTCGCGCGGCGGCTCGCGACGTTCCGCAACTACCTGTATGCGTCGCCGCGTTATCTCGAACGCGCGGGCGAGCCGCTCGAACCGGGCGACCTGGCGCAGCACCAGTGCATGAGCGTGCAGCGCCTCACCGCTTGGACGCTGCGTCGCGGCGAGCAGGCGGTCGACGTGGCGGTGGGCGGGCGGTTCGTCGTGAACAGCGTGGGCATGAACCGGCAACTGGCCGTGCATGATGCGGGGATCATCCAGCTGCCGGAGGCCGTGGTGGCCGACGATGTCGCCGCCGGCCGGCTGCGGCGCGTGCTGCCTGAATGGGAGGGCGCGCTCGTGCCCATCTTCGCGATGACCGAAACGCGTTTGCTGCCCGCGAAAACGCAGGTTTTCATCGAGTATCTGCGCGCGCATTTCGCGCAGGCGTGAGGGGTTTTCGTCCGACGGTCACGGTTGCGCCGGTGGCGGCGCGTCCGCTTGCGCTTCCCATTTCTTCAGGATGCGCACGCGCGCCTGGCTGAAGTCGACCCAGCAGTTCATCCACGCGTCGTCCGGGATCATCTGCTCGGGATTGGCGGCTTTTACGTAGTCGCAGGTGTCGCCGGCGAAGCGGGCCCAGCTGGTCTGCGACTTCGCGAGCGCGCTGGCCGTGTCGGGGTTGCGCAGTTTGAGCTTGCGCTCGAGCGAACGGTAAGCGCGCTCGACGGCCTGATTGTTCTGGCCGAGTACGCAGGTTCGCACGTCGTTCATCGTCAGGGCGTGCTTTTCGCAATCGACGGCGGCGAACGCTGGGGTATGACCGATAGCCAGCGCGGCGACGGCAAGCAAGCGTGGGGCGTGGCGCATGCGTGTCGGACGAAGGGAGACTTAGTTGCCGCGGGCCGACGCCGGGCTCGACGTATCGCTGACCGGTATCAGGCGGCCCTTCGTGTCGCCCGGCGCTTTGGCGGCTTTCGCGTCGTCGTCGGGTTCGAGCACGAACCGGAACGAATCGACCCGCTGCAACACTTTTGCCGCATACGCGTTCGAACCGCCATAGCTCTTCAGCCCGGCCTGCACGTTGCCGCCGGCCGCCTTCACGTAGCCCGACAGGATCGCGGAACCGGCTTCGACGTTCGCGTTTGGCTCGGTCAGATCCTTCACGTTGCGCAGCAGGCCGCGGTGTGCGGCCGGCACGACCTGCATCAGCCCGGTCGCGCCATGCTGGCCGCGCGCCTTTTCCTGGAAGCGCGATTCGATCGAGATGATGGCGTAAACGAGTGCGGGAGGAAGCGAATATTTCGTCGCAGTGACGCTCACGATGTCAGCGAGCTTCGCGGCCCGTTCCTTCGCGACGCCGAATTTCTTCGTCAGGTAGGTCGTGATGCGGCGGTTTTCTTCGTTCGGCTGATCGTTGGCGTTCGCGAGCGGCGCGGAGGCGACGGACGGCGCCGATGCCGGTGCGTCGGGCGCGGATGCAGGCAGCGCGGGCGCTTGCTGCGCCGATGCCTGATGCGCGATGCCGAGCGAAAGCACGATCAGCGAGAGAAACCGTCGCATGGTGAAGTGCGGGGAAATGGGAGGCACATAGTATATCGGCCAATCAAAGCGGGTTGTCGAACGTCGGCTCGAATGAAAGCAGCATGTAGGCTTGTTTCGGCGCGCAGCGATGCGGTGGGGCGATCGTTGCGCGGACACGCATCGTAGTCCGGATAAACGCCGCTCAATCTCGCGCTGACGTTATTTAACACGCGCGCAAGGTGTGCTGCGCCGCAAACCTTACGCGCGCCGCGCGGTCGCCATCCGCGCAATCGCGCCGATCGCATCGCTGACGAGCACCGCGAGCAGCCCGACGATCACGCCGCCCTGCAGCACGAACGCGGTGTTCGACGTCTGCAGGCCCGCGATGATCACGTCGCCGAGCCCGCGCGCGGCGACTGTCGAGCCGATCGTCGCGGTGCCGAGATTGATCACGACCGCGAGCCGGATGCCGTTGACGATCACCGGAAACGCGAGCGGCAGCTCGACCGACACCAGTTGCTGCCAGCCGCTCATCCCCATCCCGCGCGCGGCATCGACGACGTCGCGCGGCACGTCTTCGAGCCCTGCGATCGTGCTCTCGAAAATCGGCAGGAGCCCGTACAGCACGAGCGCGATCAGCACCGGCTTCAAGCCGAAGCCGACGGCCGGCACGGCCAGCGCGAGCACCGCGACCGGCGGGAAGGTCTGGCCGATATCGACGACGCTGCGCGCGACCGGCAGGAAATCCGCGCCGGCCGGCCGCGTGACGAAGATCCCGGCCGCGACCGCGACGATCGTGCCGATCAGGCTCGACAGCGCCACCGTGCCGAGGTGCGCGAGCGTGAGATCGAGCAGGCTCGCGCGATCGTAGATCACGGGTGCACCGTTGTCCGCGAACGGCGCGAACACACCCTGCAACCACGCGGGGCGCAACAGCAGCACGAGCAGCAGCGCGAGCGCGGCCGCGCGGGCGACGTACGCGGGAAGCGCCGAACGCGTCGGCCGCATGCTGCCCGGCGCCGTCATGCGGGCTGCCTCGCGTGCGCGCGGATCGCGTCGAGCGTGATGCGGCGCGCGCCGTGCTTGTTGCGCGCGTCGCCGTCGTCGACGGGCAATGCATCGACACCGCGCCACAGTAATTCGGACACCGCATCGCGCAGCGTGCGCGTCGCGGCGATCGGTTCGCCGTCGGCATGGCCGGGTTCGGCCACCGTATCGATCGGCGTGAGCGCAAGCAGGCGCAGCGGCCGGTCGACGCCCGCGACGAGTTGTTCGACGACGCCGGCGGCCGGCTTGCCGAGAATCTCGGCCGGCGGCGCGACCTGCAGCAGCTTGCCGTTGTCCATCACCGCGATCGTGTCGCCGAGCTTCAGCGCTTCCTCGATGTCGTGCGTGACGATCACGACCGTGATGCCGAGGCGGCGCTGCAGTGCGAACAGGTCGTCCTGCGCCTTGCCGCGAATGATCGGGTCGAGCGCGCCGAACGGTTCGTCCATCAGCAGCATCGCGGGCTCGGCCGCGAGTGCACGCGCGACGCCGACACGCTGCTGCTGGCCGCCCGACAGTTCGTGCGGCAGCTTGTCCGCGAACTCGGCCGGCGCGAGATGGAACAGGTCGAGCAGTTCGTTCACGCGCGCGTCGATGCGATCGGACGGCCAGCCGAGCAGGCGCGGCACGGTCGCGATGTTGCGCGCGACGCTCCAGTGCGGGAACAGCCCGTGCCCCTGGATCGCATAGCCGATGCCGCGCCGCAGCTGCTCGGGTGCGACGGTCGCCGTATCGACGCCGTCGATGCGGATCGTGCCGCTGGTCGGCGCGATCAGCCGGTTGATCATGCGCAGGAGCGTCGACTTGCCGCTGCCCGATGCGCCGACGAGCGCGGTGATCGTGCCGCGCTGCATCGTCAGCGACACGTCGTCGACGGCGATGACATCGCCGAAGCGTTTGCCGGCGTGTTCGATCTCGATCATCCTGCACGTCCCTTCGCGAGCGACGTCGCGGCTTCGAACACGACGGCGGCCGCCAGTGCGAGCGCGATCGTCGGGATCGCGCCGAGCAGCACGAGATCGGCGGCCGATTGCCCGATCCCCTGGAAGATGAAGGTGCCGAACCCGCCGCCGCCGATCAGCGCGGCGACCGCGGTCAGGCCGATGTTCTGCACGAGCACGATGCGCACGCCGCTCAGGATCACCGGCAGTGCGAGCACGAGATCGACACGCAGCAGCCGCTGCGCACGCGTCATGCCCATCGCGCGCGCCGCTTCGGTCACGTGCGGCGGCACCTGCCCGAGCCCGACCACGACACTCGATGCGATCGGCAGCAGCGAATACAGGAACAGCGCGAGCACGGCCGGCGCCACGCCGATCCCGCGGATGCCGAGCGCGGCCGCGAGCGGCACGTGCGCGGCGAGCAGGCCGAGCGGCGCCATCATCAGCCCGTACATCGCGATGCTGGGGATCGTTTGCACGACATTGAGCACGGGCATCGCGACGGTGCGCACGGCCGCGACGCGCGCGCACGCGATGCCGAGCGGCAAGCCCGCGACGAGCGCGGCGGCCACCGAGCCGCCTGCAAGCGACACGTGACGGATCGCCTCGCGCCAGAAATCGTCGCTGCGCACCGCGTATTCGCGCATCACCGAGAGGCTGTCCCACCAGCCGCTTGCGAGCGGCGCCGAAATCGCCGCTATCGCGACGACGAGTGCGACGAGCCGCCGCCACGGGCCGAACGCGAGGCGTGCGAGCGCGTCGGCGATCAGCACGGCCCATGCGAACAGCAGCAGCCAGACGCCTGCGTCGGGCGAGACGCGCGCGAGCATGTCGTCGGGCGCGACGACGTGCGTCGCGGCCGCGCCGATCGCATACGCGAGCGTCGCGAGCCCCGCGCAGCCGGCCGCGAGCCGCCAGGCGGGACGGCTCGCCGTCATCACCCACAGCGCGCCGGCGGTCCACAGTGTGGCGAGCGCGGCACCCTGCATCGGCGGCAGCGCGGCGAACACCGACAGCCCGGTGCCGGCCGCGATCCGGTTCGGCCGCAGCACGGCGAACGAGAGGCCGAACACGGCGACGATCGTCAGTACCCCGATCAGGATACCGACCTTGTCGAGCGTGACGCGCCGCGCGGACGCCGCCGCGCGACCCGTCATTTCACGAAGCCCTTCGCTTTCAGGTAGCTTTTCGCGACGCCGGCGGCCGGCTCGCCGTTGATCTGGATGCGCGCGTTCAACGACTGCAGCGTCTTCAGGTCGAGGCTCGCGAATACCGGCTTCAGGTAGTCGGCGATCTGCGGGTGCGCTTTCAGCACGGCTTCGCGGATCACGGGCGCCGGCGCGTAGACGGGCTGCACGTGCTTGTCGTCGTCGAGCACCGCGAGGCCGCTCGATGCGATGCCGCCGTCGGTGCCGTAGACCATCGCGGCATTCACGCCGTCGGTCTGGTTGGCGGCGGCCTTGATCGTCGCGGCCGTGTCGCCGCCGGACAGCACGACGAGCTGCTCGGGCTTCAGCTTGAAGCCGTACGCCTTCTCGAACGACGGCAGCGCGGACGCGCTGTTCACGAATTCGGCCGATGCCGCGAGTTTCACCTTGCCGCCGCCGGCGACCCACTTGCCGAAATCGGAGAAGGTCTTCAGGTGCTGCGATTGCGCGACGGGCGCGAGCAGCGCGACGCCCCATGTGTTGTTCGCGGGCGCCGGCGCGAGCCACACGAGATGGTTCGCCGCGTAGTCGAGTTTCTTCGCGGCGTCGTAGCCCTGGCTCGCGTTCTTCCACAGAGGATCGTCGGCCTTGTTGAAGAAGAACGCGGCGTTGCCCGTGTATTCGGGGTAGACGTCGATCTCGCCGCTCGTGAGCGCCTTGCGCACGATCGGCGTGGTGCCGAGTGCGATCTTTTCGGTGACGGGGATGCCGTGGGCCTTCAGCACCTGCGCGATGAGGTTGCCGAGCAGGTTGCCTTCGGTGTCGATCTTCGACGACACCACGACGGGCGTGTCGGCGTGCGCGCCGGGCGCGACGAGGGCGGCGGCGAACGCGAGGCCCAGGATCCGGGCGGGCAGGGCGAGCTTCATCAGGGCCAATCTCCAGGACGGGGGCGTACGCCGAAAGTTACTTGACTGAGCGGGCTTTGGCAAACCGCGTGCGGCGGCGTGTCCACAGCCCGTGTGGGGATAACCCGCATCCGTCACGTGCGCTTGTTACACTGAAATTCGTTCCTGCCTGCGGACACTTGCTGACATGAAGCCCGAGCTGCTGGTCCTCATCGCATTGCGTGGCGACGCGCACCGCGAGATCGCCGCGTCGTTCGACGTGCGCTACGCCCCGACTGCCGAAGAACGCGAACGCGCGATCGCCGAACACGGTGGCACGATACGCGCGGTGTTGACCAACGGCAGCACGGGGCTCACCGCCGCCGAGATCGACCGGCTGCCGCAACTCACGTTCGTCAGCGCGCTCGGCGCGGGCTACGAGCACATCGACGTCGCGCATGCGAAGGCGCGCGGCGTCACGGTGGTCACGGGCGCGGGCACCAATGACGATTGCGTGGCCGATCACGCGTTCGCGCTGCTGCTCGCGGCGGTGCGCAACGTCGTGCAGCTCGATGCGAAAACCCGTGCCGGCGTGTGGCGCGAAGGGCTGCCGATGCCGCCGAACGTGTCGGGCAGGAAGCTCGGTATCGTCGGGCTCGGCAAGATCGGCGAGAAGTGCGCGCGTCGCGCGGCCGGCTTCGACATCGAGATCGGGTATCACAACCGGTCGGAGAAGCCCGTTCCTTACCGCTATTTCGATCGAGTCGATACGCTCGCGCGGTGGGCCGATTTCCTGATCGTCGCGACGCCGGGCGGCGCGGGCACACGACACCTGATCGACCGCACCGTGCTCGACGCGCTCGGCCCCGGCGGTTTTCTCGTCAACGTGTCGCGCGGCAGCGTTGTCGATACCGCTGCTTTGGCAGATGCGCTGCGCGAACGGCGCATCGCGGGCGCGGGGCTCGACGTGTACGAAGGCGAACCCGAGCGGCCACGCGCGCTGACGGATCTCGACAATGTCGTGCTGACGCCGCACATGGGCGGCTGGTCGCCCGAGGCGCTCGATCGGTCGGTGCAGCAGTTTCTCGACAACGCGGCGCGGCATTTCGCGGGGCAGCCGGTGTTGACGCCGGTGTGATGGCCGCGGGGCGGGCGCGAATCAGCCCGCCTGCCTGCAGAATTCCCAATAGAAATCCGGCAGGTTCGCCGGCTTGTCGGCATCGAGGTCGATCCAGCCGAACTGGTCGTGCTCGTCGCTCAGCACGATTTCATGACGATCGACCCGGCACTCGAAGCACACGATCAGCACGCGCTTGCCCGGCACGACCTCGCACGAGCGGCTCGCCACGTAGCGGATCGCCGAGGCGACGATCCCGCATTCTTCCCGCACTTCGCGCGTGACGGTTTCTTCGAGCGATTCGCCCGCTTCGGGCCAGCCGCCCGGCAACTCCCATTCGTCGCGTGGATTGCGCAGGAACAGGACCGAGCGTCCGTCACGGACGATGGCTTTCGCGCTGAGGGGGATCATGTGGGTTCACCGTTGGCGTTCGACTGTCGCAGCCTATAGGGCCTGTTCCCGCTAATAACGGGCTTGCGCTGGCCCCCAGAAGGGCCGAGCGCAAGGATTGCGACGAAGCGAATACTCGACGTATTCGCGAGGAGCATGACGCGGCGATCGGCCCTTCTGGGGGCCAGCCCCACGAATGAATTTTTCCAGATAGGGGAACGTGCCTTGCCGGCCACATTGCGGCGTCGCGCGTCGCTTGTCCCCCAAGGGGACTTCCTTCGGGGCGTTTGGCAAGGCCAAACGGCGCTCCTTGCGTCTTGCACTGCCGCCGGCAAGGCACGTTCGCAAGCCCGTTATTAGCGGGAACAGGCCCTGGGTGCTCCCTTCTTGCAGCGATCCCCCGCCTGCGCCAACGAGCGCGCAGACGGGGAAAGCGGCGTCGTTACGCCGGCAGCCGGCGTGCGGCTACACGCCGGCCGACGACGAAGCCAGCGGCACCGTCACCGACGTGCCGGCCGGATCGAGCGTCAGGCCGGTGCCCGGCGTCGGCCGCAGCGTTGCTTCGTAGTCGCTGGAGAGGACGACGAGCCCGAGCCGGTGGCCGGCTTCCAGCTTGTAGTCGCGCGGCATGAACGTCAGCTTCAGGTCGTACGGCAAGCCGGGCAGCACGGGTTCCGACAGCCACTCGGACAGCCGGTTGCGCGGGTCGGTCCAGGCACGCGTGACGATCGTGGCCGTGCCGTCCGGCGCGCGATCGACCAGCAGTGCCGTCACGTTGGCGACGCCCGTGAAGGTCAGCCTGACGCGGGCGGTCGCGGCGCCGGAGAGTCGTGTCGCGGCCGTCAGCGGCGCGGTTTCGAAGCGGCTGCGGTTTTCACCCGTCGGCGTGTTCGCCAGCGTGAGCGCCGGAATGCGCGCATCGTCGGTGAAGCGCGTGAGCGGGCCGCCGGACGGCAGCCGCAGCAGCGTGCCGGTGCCTGCGCCGTCGCCGCCCGCGAAGTACGTGACCGGCGTCGCACGGCGTGCGGCCCAGTCCGCTTCCTTCAGCAGCGTGCCGTCGGCCTGCTCGATCACCGCGCGCGGATCGCTTTCGACGCCGTTGTTGTAGCCGATCAGGTAGCGCGTGAACCAGCGGTTCACCTCCGCGGTCCACGCTTCGCCCATCGCCGGCACGCGCGTCGGGTCGGTGTGCTTCAGGCGGTGCAGCCACAGCTGCGTCGGCACGCCCTGGCGCCGCATCGCGAGATACCACGATGTCGACTGGTCGACGCGCACGTTGTCGTCGGTCAGCCCCTGCGCGACGAGTGCCGGTGCCACCGCGAACGCGGTCGGGATGTCGCGCGCGGCCCAGAACGGCGAGTAGTCGCCGGTCTTGCGGTCTTCCTGCTGCAACGCTTCGTCGATCAGGTGCGTGCAGCGCTCCGGATGCGCGTTCGTCAGCAGCGCCTTGATGTACACGTCGACGTCTTCGCCCTGATAACCTTCCGGCGCGCGCACGAGCCCGCCCGAGCGGTAGTAGCCGTACATGTTCGTCAGCCCGGCGATCGGCACGATCGCGTCGAGCCCGCGCGTGCGCAGGCTTGCGACCATCTTCGGCAGCGTGCCGTCGTACGACACGCCGTACATGCCGACGTGGCCCGTCGACCAGTTCGCGACGACCGTCTTGCCGTTCGCGTCCTTCGCGGTCGCGTCGCGGCCGAGCCAGCGGATCACCGACGCCATCGCGACCGATTCGTCGCGCGTCAGGATCGTCGGGCAGCCGTCCGAGCCGGCGGTGCCGAGCGAATCCGCGTAGACGATCGTGAAGCCGCGCGGCACGAAGTAGCTCTCGATCCACGAGCGGCCGGCGGCGGCCGCTTCGACCTGTTGCAGCATCCGCGACTGCGGTGCGGCGGCCAGGATGCGCGTGGACGCCGACGCCGGTGCGCCGGCGGTCGCGGCCGGATGCGGCGTGCCGTCGAGTTCGACGTCGACGTTGTGGTCGGGGCTGTCGGCGAGCCCTGCGTAGTACGGGCTCGCGAGCACGATGACGGGCGTGCGTGCGCCGTTCGCGGTTTCGGACGGCCGCACGATGCGCACATGGATGCGGTCGCGCGTGCCGTCGCCGTCGGAATCGACCGGCGTGTCGACCCACGCGTTTTCCTCGATCGTGCCGCCCGACAGCGACGGCTGCACCTGGCCGTTGCTGATCACCGGCTTGTAGCGTCCGTTGCTGGCCGGATTCGCGTACGGGACGCCGGACGGCGACACGTGCGACGCAAGCGACTGCGCATCGGCTGCCGCTGCTGCGGCGGCCCCCTCCTGTTGGCCCTGCGCGAGTGCGGATACACCCGCCACGCTGCCGTCGTCGCCGCCGCACGCGGCGAGCGTCGTGGCAGCCACGAGCGCGGGAAGCCACGCGCGCCGGAATCCGGTTCGATGAATGTTCATTGAATCGACCTCGTCTCTTGTGATTGTCTGGAACCGGCGCGGCTCGCGATACACCCCCTGCGGCCTGGCCGGGTACTGCGTCGGATGAAGCGGAACTGCACCATCAAAAACGGCGGGCGGGACGCACGGGCGGCTCGCCCCGAACGGAACGCGTCAGCGCGGCGGCACCACGGAGTGAATGCAGGAGTGCGAATCAAATGTGGGCATGCCCGAGCTTCCTTCAGGTTTCAGATGAAACGGAACGGCACGATGCGATGAGGCGGGAATGTTGCGAACGGCGGTGCAGCAACGGCAGGAAAGCGCGACGCGAGTCGGCATGGCTGTCCGGATTGCTTTCCGGAAGCTTGCGCAAAAGTTATCTCAGTGAAATGTCCGTGTCAAACTTTTTTAGCTTCCGTCAAACAAAGTTTCAGCGTGGCTGCGGCATGTCTTCTCAACTTCCATGGAATCCGACCGTAAACCATGAAAAACGGTCTTAAAGAAGAGAGAGAGGGCAATGACGATTTCGGTCACGGCAGCGGGCGGCCTGTCGCTCGCGCAGATGGCACAGGCGGCGCTCGACGGGCGCCAGGACACGGATGCGACGGGTTCGGGGAATCCGCCAGGCCAGCCGCTCACCGTCAGGGCGCTGGATCCTGAAGCGATGCAGGCGGCGCTGACGAAACAGTTGTCAATGGTCGGCGACCTGACGATGAAGCTGCGCGGCGTGACCGATCCGCTCGCGGCGAGCATGCAGGAGATCATCGCGAAGCGCCCGGACCTGGCCGACGCGTCGTTCGACTTCACGACCGACAACGGCCAGATCAAGGTCGAATCGACGAGTCTTGCGGAAACCGATCGCGCCTGGATCGAGTCGACGCTGAACGCGAATGCCGGCCTCGTGCTCGCGACGAATGCGTTTCACGAGCAGGCGGTCGACCTCGCCGCGCAGGGTGCGGCCGTGCGTGGCGACACGTTCACCGACAGCGACCGCGCGGCGGCTGGCCGGAACGCCGATGCGCGCTTTCACTTCATGAGCCTGCTCAACGCGTCCGTCGCGCGCAACCAGCCGCTGGCTTCCGGCGAGCGCCTCGTTGCGCAAGACGGCACGCCGCTGACGGTCGGGCAGTCGGCCGGCACCGCGCGCGGCACGCTCGCGTTGCTGAATACGGCACGCCAACTGTCGTCAGGCACGGCGATCCTGGTCGACCGGTCAGGTCACGAGACAGCCGGCATGCGTGCCGAACTCGTCAACGTCGGCCTCGACGTGCTTGCCGGCTACACGCCGGGCGGCAGCAGCAGCGTCGGTTTCCACGAGACGGCGTAACGCACGGCCTATTCGTCGCGCAAGGCCTCGGCCGGCCGCACGCGGGCGGCGCGCCAGCTCGGGTACAGCGTCGCGACGCACGACATCAGGAACGCGGCCGCGGCGATCTCGATCACGTCGAGCGCCGCGAGTTTCGACGGCAGCGAACTGAGGAAGTACACGGACGGCGTCAGGAAGTGGATGCCGAGCAACCGTTCGATCGCCGGCAGCACCCACGGGATGCTGACCGCGATCGCGCAGCCGAAGGCGACGCCCGCGAGCGTGCCGGCGAGGCCGATCGTCATTCCCTGGATCGCGAAGATCTTCATGATCGAACGGGGCGGCGCGCCGAGCGTGCGCAGGATCGCGATGTCGCCCTGTTTCTGCGTGACGGTCATCACGAGCGACGACACGAGGTTGAACGCGGCGACCGCGACGATCAGCATCAGGATCAGCGACAGCATCCGCTTTTGCAGCCGTTCGGCTTCGAACCACGTGCGGTTCTGCCGCGTCCAGTCGCGGATGTACAGGTCGCCCGACAGCGTGCGCGACAGCGTGCGCGACAGCGCGAGCGCGATCTCCGGCGCGCGCTGCAGATCGTCGAGGCGCAGCCGGACGCCGGTCGGCGCGGGTACGTTGGACAGCTTCTGCGCGTCGCGGATGTGGATGTACGCGAGCCCGCTGTCGTACTGGTAGTGGCCCGACTCGAACGTGCCGACCACGTTGAACTGGCGGAACTGCGGCAGCGCCTCGCCGATGCGTGCGGTGTTGCCGGGCGCGAAGAACGTGATGCGGTCGCCGATCTTCACGTGCAGCGCATCGGCCAGCGCCGAGCCGAGCACGATGCCCATCCCGTCCGGCACGAGCGCGTCGAGGCGGCCGGTCTTCAGCTTGCGCGCGATCTCGGACACGCGCGGCTCGAGCACGGGATCGATGCCGCGCAGCGCGACGCCCGTCACGCTGCCCGCGTTCGTCAGCAGCGCCTGCGCGTCGACGTACGGCGCGACCGCGCGCACGGCCGGGTTCTGCAGCGTTTCGTGCGCGGTGAGCCGCCAGTCGGGCATCGAGCCGGACGGCGAGAAGATTTCCACGTGCGCGAGCACCGACAGCATCCGGTCGCGCACTTCGGTGCGAAAACCGTTCATCACCGACAGCACGACGATCAGCGCGGCGACGCCGAGCGCGATGCCGGCCATTGCGGCGCCGGCGATGAACGACACGAAGCCGTCGCCGGCCGAGCGCCGGCCGCCGCGCGCGTAGCGCAGCCCGATCTGCCATTCGAACGGGAGTTTCAAGCGGTTTCCTTTCATTTCGATTCGATCCTGCCGAGCCGCGCATTCTAGCGAACGCGGCGCGGCCGTGTGCAGAGGTCGCGCCATGGACCGAAATCCGCCCGGCCGTCCGGTCGCCGGGCGGCGTTGCGCGCCGGCACACCGATATTTCCATCGTTTCGGGTCTGATCGATAATGGCGGCCAGCATCCGGTCGAACATACCAAGCAATACGGCGCAACCGGGCCGCGCCGTCACAGACCCATAACAATTCGGGGAAGGTTGCCGCGTCGGCAGCATGTCCTTGACAAGGAAATAACAAATGGATTTGCTGCGCTTCCTGCTGCTCCTGCCGATTCGCGTCGCAGGTTTCGTGTGGTGGCTGCTCGGCTGCGCGCTGCGGCCGCTGGTCGGCGACGTGTCGTGGACGGCGCCCGCGTGGATGGGCATCACCGTCGCGGCCGTGCGCCGCCGCCCGTGGCATGCCGGCGGCCTCGTGCTGCTCGCGGCCGCGCTCGGCTACGGCGGCTACTGGTTCAAGCACCGCCCGAAGCCGCCCGAGCCCGAAACCGTCAGCTTCACCGTGAAGGCGCCGGCGATCACGACCTACGAGGTCGACGACACCGACAAGCCGAAGATCACCGTGCATCCGCTCGAAGTCGCGTTCGCGCAATCGGCCGCGCCGATCGAGCAGGTCGGCAAGCCGGCCGGCGACGGCATCGAGATGACGCCCGCGCTGAAGGGCGCGTGGGAGTGGGTCGACGACAAGACGCTGCGCTTCACGCCGGCGGCCGACTGGCCGGTCGGCGCGCACGTCGAGGTGCGTTTCGCGGTGCACCGCGTGTTCGCGCCGCAGGTGATGATGCATGACGACCGATTCTCGTTCGACCTGCCGGCGTTCGCCGCAACATTCGGCAACAACGAGTTCTACCAGAACCCCGACAATCCGGCGGAGAAGCAGGCGCTGCTGCAGTTGCGCTTCAACTACCCGGTCGATCCGGCCGAATTCGAGAAGCGCATCGGCCTCGTGCTGGTCGGCCGCGACGGCAAGACCGGATCGCCGCTGCGCTACACGGTCAACTACGACAAGATGAAGACGAGCGCGTGGGTCTACTCGCAGCCGCTCGAGATCCCGCGCGATCCGCTGTCGGTGCGGCTCGACGTCGACAAGGGCGTGAAGAGCGTGCGCGGCGGCAACGGCACGCCGGACGTGCTGCACGCATCGGTCGGCGTGCCGGGGCTGTACAGCCTGTCGATCGACAACGTCGCGCCGACGCTCGTCGACAACGAGCGCTATGAGCCCGAGCAGGTGCTTGTCGCCGAAACGTCCGACGGCGTGCGCAGTGCGGATCTCGCCGCGCGCGCGAAGGCGTGGGTGCTGCCGAAGCGCAAGCCGGGCGTCGATCAGTCCGACGACGATCCGCCGTACGAATGGAACGTGGCCGACATCAGCGACGCGGTGCTGAAGCAGTCGAAGCCGCTGCCGCTCGAAGCGGTGCCGACCGAGAACGATTTCGCGACGCTGCAAAGCTTCAAGTACCACGCGACGCCGGGCGAGCGCGTCGTCGTGCGGTTCGAGGGCGACCTGAAATCGGCCGGCGGCTACCTGCTCGGCAAGCCCGTGACGAGCGCGTTCACGGTGCCCGATTATCCGAAGCTGCTGCGCTTCATGGCCGACGGCTCGCTGCTGTCGATGAGCGGCAGCAAGCGGCTGTCGGTCGTGTCGCGCAACCTGCCGGGGATGAAGGTCGAGATCGGCCGCGTGCTGCCCGACCAGATCCAGCATCTCGTGAGCTTCAACAACGGTACGTACGCGCGGCCCGAGCTGTCCTATTCGTTCAGCGAGGACCACATCGTCGAGCGCTTCGTGCAGACGCGTGCGTTCCCGGCCGGCGAGCCCGGCAAGGCGCATTACGAAGGCATCGATCTTGGCCAGTACCTGAAGGGCGGCAAGCGCGGCGTGTTCCTGCTGCACCTGTCGAAGTACGATCCGGCGGCCGGGAAGAAGAAAGCCGACGATGCGAAGGATAGCGATGCATCGTCGGGCGACGGCAGCCAGGATCAGTCCGACAACGCCGATTCGGGCGACAGCAGCGGTAACGGCGACGACAGCGACAGCGCGCTCGGCGATACACGCCTGATCGTCGTGACCGATCTCGGGATGCTGGTCAAGCGTTCGCTCGACGGCAGCCAGGACGTGTTCATCCAGTCGATCCGCACGGGCAAGCCGGTTGCGGGCGCAACGGTGTCGGTGCTCGCGGTGAACGGCCAGGCGCTGTTCACGCAGACGACCAGCGCCGACGGCGTGGTGCATTTCCCCGCGTTCAAGGGGCTCGACCGCGAGAAACGTCCGCAGCTGTATGTCGTGAAGAAGGACACCGACCTGTCGTTCCTGCCGGTGGCCGGCCGCGACCGCCAGCTCGATTTCTCGCGTTTCGACGTCGACGGCGAGCGCAACGCGACCGGCCAGGGGCAGCTCTCCGCGTACCTGTTCTCGGATCGCGGCCTGTACCGGCCCGGCGACCCGTTCCACATCGGCCTGATCGTGCGCGCGGCCAGCTGGGCGCGCAGCCCGGCCGGCGTGCCGCTGCAGGCGGAAATCGTCGATCCGCGCGGCATCACCGTCGAGCGCAAGCCGGTGACCGTCGACGCGACGGGCTTCACCGAGCTCGGCTACACGACCGCCGAAACGGCGCCGACCGGCACGTGGACGGTCAACCTGTATATCGTGAAGGACGGCCAGCCGGGCGCCGAGCCGATCGGCAGCACGACCGTGCAGGTGAAGGAGTTCCTGCCCGACCGGATGAAGGTCGACGCGAAGCTGTCGCAGCAGGTCGTCGAAGGATGGGTGAAGCCGAAGGGGCTGAAGGGCATCGTCGATGCGCAGAACCTGTTCGGCACGCCGGCCGAGCAACGCCGCGTCGCGGCGACGCTGACGCTGCGCCCGGTGTGGCCGTCGTTCCGCAGCTGGCAGGGCTATCACTTCTTCGACGCCCGGCGTGCGAAGGAGGGCTATACGACGACGCTGCAGGACGGCACGACCGACGACCACGGCCATGCCGAGTTCGACCTCGATCTCGACAAGTACGCGGACGCAACCTACCAGCTGTACTTCCAGGCGAAGGCCTATGAAGCGGAAGGCGGGCGCAACGTCGCCGCAAACGCGCAGACGCTCGTGTCGAACAACGACTGGCTGGTCGGCTACAAGTCGGTCGACGATCTCGGCTACGTGAAGCGCGGCAGCCCGCGCACGGTGCGGCTCGTCGCGATCGATCCGGGCGCGAAGGCGATCGACGTGAAGGACCTGCGCGCGCAGCTCGTCGAGGAGCGCTACGTGTCGGTGCTGACCAAGCAGGATTCCGGCGCGTACAAATACGATTCGCGGCTGAAGGAAGTGCCGGTCGACGAGAAGCCGCTGGCGATTCCGGCCGCAGGGCTCGACTTCGCGCTGCGCACCGACAAGCCGGGCAGCTATGCGCTCGTGATCCGCCGCGCGGACGGCACCGCGGTGAACCGGATCGAGTATTCGGTCACCGGCGCCGCGAACGTCACGCGCTCGCTCGACCGCAACGCCGAGCTGCAGGTGAGCCTCGCAAAGCACGACTTCAAGCCGGGTGAGCAGGTGGAGATCGCGATCCGCGCGCCTTACGCGGGCAGCGGCCTGATCACGATCGAACGCGACAAGGTGTATGCGCATGCGTGGTTCCATGCGGACACGACGAGCTCGATCCAGCACATCACGGTGCCGGCCGGCTTCGAAGGCAACGGCTACATCAACGTGCAATACATCCGCGATCCGTCGTCCGACGAAATCTTCATGAGCCCGCTGAGCTACGGCGTCGTGCCGTTCTCGGTGAACCTCGACGCGCGCCGCAACGCGGTGAGCGTCGATGTGCCGGCGCTCGTGAAGCCGGGCGATACGGTGAATTTCACCGTGCATTCGGCGAAGCCCGCGAAGGTCGTCGTGTTCGCGGTCGACGAGGGCATCCTGCAGGTCGCGCGCTACAAGTTCGGCGATCCGCTGAAGTTCTTCTTCCGCAAGCGGATGCTCGAGGTCGGCACGTCGCAGATTCTCGACCTGATCCTGCCGGACTTCGAGAAGCTGATGGCGATGGCCGCGCCCGGCGGCGACGCCGACGACGCGATCGGCCGCCAGCTGAACCCGTTCAAGCGCAAGCGCGACAAGCCGGTCGTCTACTGGTCGGGGATCGTCGACGTGAACGGCGAGTCGCGGTTGAGCTACACGGTGCCCGACTATTTCAACGGGAAGCTGCGCGTGATGGCCGTGTCGGTGTCGCCGGACCTGGTCGGCACGTTCGAAGGCGCGACGACGGTGCGTGGCGATTTCGTGCTGTCGCCGAACGTGCCGACGACGCTCGCGCCGGGCGACGAGGCCGACGTCAGCGTCGGTGTCGCGAACAATCTGACGGGCGTCGGCAACCAGCCGGTGCCGGTGGCGGTCACGCTGAAGACGGGCCCGCAGCTGCAGGTGATCGGACCGGCGACGCAGAACGTCGCGCTCGCGCCGCAGCATGAAGGCGTCGCGATGTTCCGCGTGAAGGCCACCGATACGCTCGGTTCGGGCGCGCTGTCGTTCGGCGCGCGCTACGGCGCGAAGGGCGCGCAGCAGCGCGTCGACGTGTCGGTGCGGCCGGCCGCCGCGTTCCGCACGCAGCTCGACATCGCGCGCGTCGATCCGGGCAAGAAGGCGAGCGTGCCGAACCTGCGGTCGATGTACGACGCGTATGCGTCGCGCGACGCGAGCATCTCGACCGCGCCGCTCGTGCTGTCCGAGGGGCTGTCGTCGTATCTCGTCAACTTCGACCACTACTGCAGCGAGCAGATGGTGAGCGCGGTCGTGCCGCGTGTGTTCGCGGCGAAGTGGCTGTCGGTGCGCGCGCTGACGAGCGCGATGCATGCACCGGAAGCCGGCGCCGATGCGGCGAACGCGAGCGCGATCACGCAGTTCCTCGGCGTACTGCGCAGCCGGCAGAACGCGCAGGGCGGGTTCGGGCTGTGGAGCGCGACGCCCGATGCCGATCCGTTCGTGTCCGTGTATGCGATGCACGTGCTGCTCGACGCGCGCGATCGCGGTGTTGCGGTGCCGAAGGACATGCTCGACGCGGGCAATGCGTATCTGCAGAAGCTCGCCGCGAACGATTCGCTCGGCTCGCTCGACCTGCTGCGGCAGCGCGCGTATGCGGTCTACCTGCTGACGCGCCAGGGCAACGTGACGACCAACAGCCTCGCGGCCGTGCAGAAGCGGCTGCAGGATGCGTACCCGAAGGACTGGAAGAACGATCTCGCGGCCGCGTGGCTCGCCGCGTCGTATCAGCTGCTGAAGCAGGACAAGGAGGCCGCCGCACTGATCGCGGGTCCGCAGGCGTTGCTCGAACGCAAGCGCGCGTCCGACGGCGATTACGTGTCGGGTTACTACATCGACCCGCTGACGCGTGACGCGAGCGTGCTGTACCTGCTCGCGAAGCACTTCCCGGAACGCGTGAGCAAGCTGTCGCCGCGCGCGATGGACAACATCGCCGCGCCGCTGGTCGACAGCCGCTACAACACGCTGTCGTCGGCGATGACGATCCTCGCGCTCGACGCGTATGCGGCGTCGAACGCGGGCCAGCTCGACCGGCTCGCGATCGACGAGGTGCGTGCGGGGGCCGGCGCGAAGGACGTGTCGTCGATCCAGGCGAACCTCGTGCGTTCGGGCACGTGGGCGGCCGGCGCGTCGCGCGTCGACTTCGTGAACGGCAGCGCGTTGCCCGCATGGTGGGTCGCGAGCCAGTCGGGCTACGATCGCGGCACGTCGACGAAGGCGATCAAGGACGGGCTGGAGATCGTGCGCGACTACACCGATACGGGCGGCAAGCCGCTCGACAAGATCACGGTCGGCCAGGAGATCGACGTGCACCTGAAGATTCGCGCGACGGGCTCGGCGAACGTCGGCAACGTCGCGATCGTCGACCTGTTGCCGGGCGGCTTCGATCCGGTGATCGCGCCGCCGCCCGCGACCGACACGCAGGATGGCGACAGCAACGGCGGCGGCGCGCCGGCGCCGGTGGCCGATGCGCCATGGCGTTCGCCGATCGGCGTGACGGGTTCGACGTGGCAGCCGCAGTTCGCGGATGTGCGCGAGGACCGCGTGGTGATCTACGGCACCGCGACCACCGACGTGCGCGAATTCGTCTACCGGATCAAGGCGAGCAACGCGGGCCGCTTCGTCGCGCCGCCCGCGTACGGCGAGTCGATGTACGACCGCCGCGTGCAGGCGCAGGCGCCGGGCGGCATGGCACTGACGGTGGAGCGCGTGCGATGACGATCCGGTGGCAGCGGCGTTGCAGGCCGTGTCGAACGCGTGGAGCACCCGCGCGTGGCTGAAGCATCCGTGCTCCGGCGCGCGCTGCACGGCGCCGGCCGCTGGCTGCATCGCTGGCAGAACTGGCTCGTCGGCGCGCTGCTCGTGTTCGGCGCGCTGGCCGCATGCCGGCTGTGGCCGCATCCGCCGCTGCGCGACTGGAAGCCGTCGTCGGTTGCGGTGACGGACGCGCAGGGCCGGTTGCTGCGCCTGACGCTCGCGAAGGACGATCGCTACCGGCTGTGGGTGCCGCTCGACCGGATGTCGCCGCAACTCGTCGAGGCCGTGATGCTGCACGAGGACCGCTGGTTCCGGTGGCATCCGGGCTTCAACCCGTATGGGCTCGCGCGCGGCGCGTGGATCACGTACGTGCGCGGCGGCAATCCGCAGGGCGGGTCGACGCTGACCATGCAGCTCGCGCGCTCGCTTTGGAAGCTGAATACGCGCACGCCGGCCGGCAAGCTCATGCAAGTCGCGCGTGCGATGCAGCTCGAACTTTTCTATTCGAAGCGGCAGATCCTCGAAGCCTATCTGAACGACGCACCGTACGGCCGCAACGTCGAAGGCGCGGGCACCGCGAGCGTCGTCTATTTCGACCGGATGCCCGACGCGCTGACGCTGCCCGAAGCGCTCGCGCTGGCGGTGATTCCGCAGGATCCTGCACGGCGCGTGCGTGGCGGGCAGGACGAGATCAATCGCGCGCTGGCCACGTCGCGCAACCGGCTGTATGCGCGCTGGCTGACGAAGCATCCGGGCGATGCGTCGCTGAAGCCGCTGTTCGCGTTGCCGCTCACGATGCGGCCGCTGTCCGCGCTGCCGTTCGATGCGCCGCATGCGGTCGACCAGGCGCTTGCGGCGCGCAGCGCGTGGCGCACGACGTCGGGCAGCGCGGCGGGCGACGGCGATGCCGGCGCGCGGCTCGTGACGACGCTCGATCTCGATCTGCAGCGCACGCTCGAACGACAGATCGCGCGCTATGTCGCACGCAACGACACGCGCGGCGTGCGCAACGCGGCGGCCATCCTCGTCGATACGCGCGACATGGGCGTAAAGGCGCTCGTCGGCTCCGCGAACTTCTTCGACCGCACCATCGACGGGCAGGTGAACGGCACGCTCGCGCGGCGCTCGCCGGGCTCGACGCTCAAGCCGTTCATCTATGCGCTCGGGTTCGACCAGGGCGTGCTGCATCCGCAGACGGTGCTGCGCGATGTGCCGACTTCGTTCGGCCCGTATGCGCCGGAGAATTTCGACGGCCATTTCCTCGGGCCGATCACGGCAACCGACGCGCTGAACCGCAGCCGCAACGTGCCGGCCGTGTGGGTCGCGTCGCAGCTCAAGTCGCCCGACCTGTACCAGTTCCTGCAGGAAGCCGGCGTGCGCCGGCTCGCGAGCGCGCAGCACTACGGGCTCGCGCTCGTGCTCGGCGGCGGCGAGGTGACGATGCAGGATCTCGCGGCGCTGTACGCGATGCTCGCGAATCGCGGCGAGTTCCGGCCGCTGCGGCTGCGCGCGGACGAGCCGGCGCTGCCCGGCCGCCGCCTGCTCAGCGCCGACGCGAGCTACATGACGATGGACATGCTGCGCCAGCACCTGCGCCCCGACGAGACGAGCGGCGCGCAGCCGTCGAGCGTGCCGGTGTACTGGAAGACCGGCACGTCATGGTCGTTCCGCGATGCATGGACGGCCGGCGTGTTCGGTCCGTACGTGCTGGTCGTGTGGGTCGGCAATTTCGACAATTCGACCAATACGGCGTTCGTCGGCGTCGATGCGGCCGCGCCGCTGTTCTTCCAGGTCGTCGACGCGATGAATGCCGAGCGCACGCTCGTCGAGCCGCCGCGCGCGATGCCGCCGCGGCTGAAGCGCGTGCGGATCTGTCTCGCGAGCGGCGATCTGCCGAACGAGTGGTGTCCGCAGCAGGGCTGGACGTGGTTCATTCCCGGCACGTCGCCGATTCGCGTGAGCACCGTGCACCGGCCAGTCGTGATCGACGATGCGACGGGGAAGGCCGCATGCCCGCCGTACGATGGCAAGCGCACGCATACGGAAATCTTCGAGTTCTGGCCGTCGGATCTGCAGCAGGTGTTCGCGCAGGCTGGTGTCCCACGCAGGCGGCCGCCGCAGAATGCGGACTGTCGCGATGCGGGGCAGGTCGAAGGCGATCCGCCGCGGATCACGTCGCCGCTGCGTGGCAGTACGTATGCGATGCGCGTGAAGCGCACCGAGGAAACACGCATCGCGTTCAACGCGACGGCCGATGCGAGCGCGCATGCGCTGTACTGGTTCGTCAACGATGCGTACGTCGGCCGCAGTACGCCGGGCGATGCGCTGTTCTGGCAGCCGAGGACGGCCGGCAACTATACGGTGCGGGTGGTCGACGATCACGGGCGCAGCGATCAGCGGCCGTTGGGGGTGGGGCTGGAGCAGTAGCGGGGGGCGGGCTGTCGGTTGCTGGCGGGGCCGTGGCGTTGCCGCTTGCGGACGATGCGCTCGGCCTGCCTGCTCCGTCAGCCCAACTCGAACGACGTCACCCCGAACACGCGATCGATTGCAATCGCGGGTGCATCCTGCGTGTACATCCGTGCGGTTTCGAACACGCTCGTCATGCCGTGCCGTTCGGCCAGCGCGACGGCAGCAGGGTTCGTCTCCGGTACGTCGAGCACGATGACCTCGCCGGGCATGCGCGCAGCCAGCGCACGAAACAGCCCGGTGGCGACATCCGCGTCGTCGGCGAATAGCGGGCCGATCTTGCAGCCGGCCTTGCAGCGGCGTATGACCCCGTATCCGGCAACACGGCCGGCATCGACTGTTGCGAGCGCAACGGCATCCGGCTGCACGATCCACGCAGAGAGGAAACGTTCGCGCGCGGCGGGGAAACATTGGCGATCGTACGCAAGCAACTGGTCGAACGGTACATCGGCTGCTTCTGTCGCCAACGCGCATCCGATGCCGCTCACGCGCCCTTGATAGCGGATGTTGCGGTACGCGAGCCGGAAGCCGGATTTCCGGTAGTTCGCCTGCTGCGCAACGACGCCGTCGAGGCCGATGTTGCGATCTCCGAGGTAGCGCATGCCGTGCTGCCAGATCCGCATGCCGAAGCCTTTGCCGCGAAACCCGGGTTTGACGATATAGAGGCCGATGAAGCCGAAGCGTGCGTCGTAGGCGGCCGCGGCGAGGCACGCGACTGGCTCGTTGCGCCAGAAGCCGACGAAGAAGCCGGCCGGGTCCGCTTCCCTGAAACAGTGCGGGTCATGCAGGCCGGGGTTCCAGCCTTCCGCTGCAGCCCATTCGACCGACATGGCGACCTCGTCGGCCGACATGGTACGCACGACGAAGTCTTCGTCCCGATTCATGGCTCGCTCCGATGCGGCTGATTGAACCATCATAGTGCCGGCGACGGATATCGGCACGGTCGTTTCGTGCCGTCACGGGGCTCGAACAGTAGACGACGGCCTGCCGATGCAGGCCCCGAGTCAGACGCTGTAGCCGATCCGCAGCACCCCCCATTGCCGTCCGCCGACGACGATGGGCGCGGAAACGTCCTTCATCAGCGCGAAGTTGCCGTTGCCCATGTCGCGCCGGTAGGTCTGCAGCAGGAACGGCTTGGTATGCGACACGGAAGTGCGCGCCGTGCGGTCGGTGTAGATCCGGCGATTCCGGCAGTTCGCGGCGTTCCACGCGGCGTCCGCGCGCTGGGGCAGCGAGAATTTCCGGTTGTGGGTCGGCAGGTAGCACTGCCTGTCGAAGCTCGCGCAATAGACGATGCGCGCGTCGATCCCGAGCACCGGCTCCTGGATGGCCGGCAGCATGCGGTCGGTGAAGTCGGTGAAGCGCGTCATGAACTGCTGCGGGTCGGTGCCGGGAATCGGCACGTAGTTCGCGTCGAAGAGCGCGTCGAGTGCGATATCGCCGCGCCCGACCGCTTCCTCGAAGCGCTTGCCGATCGCGGCGGCCGTATGCCGCGCGGTGTCGATCAGGCGCGTGTCGGGCGATTCGATGCCGGTCGCGGCCGTGAGTTCGATGAGCGTCTCGGAGACGGAGAGCAGGTTGCCGAGCCGGTCCTTGGCCTGCGAGAAGTTGTCGCTCGAATCCTCGACGCCCGATGCCATCTCGCCGACCTGTTCGTCGAGGCGGTGACATTGCGTCTCGATCTCGTCGGTCAGCGACGCGATCTGCTCGGCCTCGCCGGCGAGCTCGGTGATCGCATGCCCGGTCGCGTGCACGACCTCGCCGATCGTACGCGTGCCCTCGCGCACGCGATGCGCGCGCGCGGCGTTGTCGGTTCCTTCCGCGATCAGGTGTTCGGTCTGCTCGGCAAGGCGCGCGAGGGTCGTCTCGATCTGGGCCGTCGCCTGTCCGGTCTTGGCGGACAGGTTCTTGACCTCGGCTGCGACGACGGCGAAACTGCGGCCCGAATCGCCGGCACGGGCGGCCTCGATCGCGGCGTTCAGCGCGAGCAGGTGGGTCTGTCGCGCGATCACGGAGATCTCTTCGGACACGGCCCGTACGTGATCGAGCGCGTCGCGCAGCGCGCCCATCTGGTTGCCGATCGACGTGACGCCCTCGACGAGGCCGTGGATGTCGGCGAGCGACGCCTCGATCGTCTGTTGCGACTGGCGAACCGCGTTCGATGCATTCGCGCTCACGGCGCGCACCTGCTGCGCGGCCTCGGCGATCCGGTGGTTGCCGCGCAACGTGACGGCGGCCGATTCGCGCAGCGTGTGGCAGACCTCCGCCTGTCTGGCGACGCGGGCCGCGACTTCCTCGACGTGACCCGACACGTCGCAGATCTCGATGCCGAGCCTGCCGGCCTGCTCGGCGATGTCGCCGACGAGCGCGCGCGACGAACGATGGCCGCGGCCGATTCCGAAGAAGTTCACGTTGCTGGGTCTCCTGATGGATGCGCTTGGCCGGTATTTGACGAGCTTTGGGCGTGCGCTCCTGTCATGACGGCGGCGCGGCCGCCGACTTGAGGTCGGGTAAACGTCTAGACCGGCACCGCGCGTTGCCTGTTTTTGCGCGGCCCTCTTCGGACGGCCGGGGGCCGGACGAGCGCGCGCCGGTCATCCGGCCGGATGCGCGCGTCGGAACAGGTGATGGAGGCCGGCGCAGTGGCCGACCGTCGTGCCGGGCGCGACACGACGCGGCAGCGTCGCCGCGCCGCATCGCGCCGGGGTGTTACTTCGCGGAACTCGCGCTGACCTTCGCGAAGTCCAGGCTGCCGAAGCCCGTATCGTCGTCCCAGCCGGCCTTCGCGGTATAGCCGTGGCTGCTGTAACCGTTGTTGCCCGACGTCACGTCGTGGAGCAGCGCCGTATTGGTCGGGAGGTTCTGGTAGAACGCCGACGTCGGCAGGCCGAGGCTGTTGTTGTTCGCCGATTCGACCCGCGCCCAGCCGCCGACGAAGATCGGCGATGCGAGGCTCGTGCCGCCGACGAGCTGGTTGGTCTGCCCGTTGATGACGATGTATGCGCCGGTCGATTGCGCGGCGTCGAACGCCACGTCGGGCACCACGCGCTTCGTCACCGTGCTGCCGAGCGCGGCCGTCTGCCAGCTCGGCGCGGTTTCGAACGCGCTCACGCCGCCGCCCGTCGCCCAGATCCGCACCGCGTTGTCGACCGGGTTGCCGTTGCTGTCGAGATCCGCGTACGCGACGCCTTCGTTCCACACGGTTTCGCCGGCCCACGTCGTGGTGCCGGTGGTCGAGAGCGTCGTGCCGCCGACCGCGACGACATACGGCGAACTCGCGGGCGACGACACGCTGTACTTGGACAGGTTGATCGTCGTCCTGACCGACGTGCCGTTGTACGTGCCGATGTAGCCGGGCGCGCCTTGCGGCGACGTCGACCATTGATAGACGCCCGCGTCGCCGGCCGAGACCGAGAAGACCTGGCCCTGCGCGACGGCCTGCTTGAATACGGCGTCGTCGGCGGCGAGCGAGCCGTCGGAGTTCGCGGCGGTTTCGTCGAGGCCGAGCGACACGTTGATGACGGTCGCCTTGTTGTCGGTCACGGCCTTGTTGTACGCCGCGGTCAGCGTCGCGTCGGTGAGGCCGCTGTCGTTGCTGTCGCCGTTCACCGCCGAGTAGAAGATCAGCTGCTTGACGCCGCCGGACGTGCCGATGATGTCCTGGCTGTCGAGATCCCATTCGCCCGGATCGCCGTCGTCGGCCAGCGTGCCCGACCCGCCCGCGACCACCGCCGTGTTGACGGTCGCCAGGCCGGCGTTCTGCGTGAAGGTGTTCAGGTCGGCGATGGTCTGGGTCATGTCGCCCCAGGTGATGATGCCCACCGTGGTGTTGGTCGCGGCAGGCAGGCCGCTCGCGTCGTAGATCTTCGCGAAATCGGTCGGCTGGTGGCCGACCTGCTGCGACGCGGCGGCCGCGTTCTTCGCGATCCTGTTCGGTTCGATGACGGCGGCCGGCGCGAAGCGGTGGAGCAGGCGGTGCGGCACGGCGGCGTTCTGCAGGCCGAGCACCGCATCGACGACCGGGCCGAGCGACGCCGGGATCAGTGCGGCCGAATCGTTCGCGAAGACGGGCTTGCCGCGATAGTTGAAGCGCTTGATGCTCGCGTGGAAGCCGTTTTGCGCGTTGCTCGCGTTGCCGTCGGCGGAGACCAGCGTGTTGTTCTCCGACACCGTGACGTTGCTGAAGCCGTTCGCCTTCAGGTGGGCCACGACGGCCGCGACCTGGTCGTCGGTCGGCGCGAAGCGCGCCTTGAACTGGGCGGGCGTCAGGTATTTGCGGTAGTTCGCGCTGCCCGGCTGGTTGACGTCGCGCAGGAACGCGTCGAGCTGGTCGGTGTTGCGGTTCTTCAGCACCACGGTGACATGCAGCGGCTGGCTCAGTTCGAGCGGCGTCACGTGCGTGTCGGTGAGCGCCGGGGTGCCGACGCTGTTGAGCGAGTACGCAGGCTGGGCTTGCGATGCGGCCGACGCAGCCGCGGCGGGCGCATTCGACAGCAGGAAAGCGCTGGTGCGGGTCGCGACCCAGTTGGTGGCAGCCTGGGCGGGCAGCGGCGCCAGCGTGGCGGCTACCGCGAGCGGCAGTGCGGCGAGGGCAAAGCGTTGCGAGCGTGTGCGATTGACGTGCTGAGTTCTCTGCATTGTGAGCTCCGAGATTTCGACGAAGAACCGGTGCAGCGCGCGACCCGGATCGCGGGTAGCGGCAGGGCGGCGCATGCAACCTGACGCAAGACCGGACCGACCGGCGTGATTCAAGGCGACATAAGTTTTCCTCCCCCTCCCACCATCAAGATCGGAGGCCGGTCGGCGTATCGGATTCGCGCATCGCGAACGTCGATCCCGCTCCCGGCCCTCTATCGTGCCGGCCCGCATCGCCGCAATGGCGCGCGTGCCGACCCTCTCGTTCTCTGCAATCTGCTGCGAATGCGCTGCAATGCGTTATCACTTAATTAGGAATCCAATGCATGTAATCCGGATAAGCGGGCGATGCATTGTCGGTCGACGACGGGATACGCGTGTTTCGTGTGAGGTGCTGCGGGCGAGATCGAATGTCCCGGTCAGCCGGGTGAGATGTCGATATCGTCCTCGTCCGCCTTAAGCGGAGCGGGATGACCGGTGAAGCGGGAGCTTTGCGTCGCGAGCAGACGTCGCGACTTACGAATTGGCTACCGTCCTTGCAAGACGTAATAAAAACGGAAGTTAATTGTCGGGTCGTTGATTTCCCGATGTGAATTCGATATCGCGGCGATATTTCTTGCGGGGAAAGATAGCAAGAAAGAAAACGATGCGTCAAACTTTTTTTGATTAGGTTTAAAAAGTTTAGATAATCGCTTCAAGGCGTGTTTTTTATAAACGGGAAGCGATTATGTAAGTCATTCGTCATCCTTGACGAATGAGGCTTGACGCAGTGCGGACGAAGCCCGGGCGTTGCGAACAGGCGCTGCTGCCGTTGCAATTTTGCGGTGACGTTTGAAACCGATTCTCGAGGTTTGCTTGTATGCGTGAGCGGGGAAGCACGCGTCCGGCGCAACGCCCGACTCTCCTTGATTCAAACAGGCCATACGCCCGGATTTGCGTGGAACACGGAACACGCATCGTGTTGCGCGGCGTCTTCTTGTCCTTCTCGCCGGCTTTCGCGATTCCAGCAGCGGCGCGCCGGTCGCGCGCCATGTGCCATGCATCACTGGCCGGCGATCACCCGTCATCCGCCTTCGCCTGCAAATCCTTCAGCCCCTGAATCACGACCAGCAGCGCGCGCCCGTGCTCGTCCGACCCGTCCCACGCGTCGACGATCGCGTCGCGCAGGAGCTCGTTATAACGACGGCGCGACGGCTCCGTGTCGACTCCATAGAAATTGCATAGCTTGTTGAATGGCGCGCTGCGGCGCAGCCGCCGCCCGTTCGAGAGCCGCAGGCGTGATACGGTCGGCTGGCTGACCCCGGAAAGTCGCGCTATTTCGCTGGACGAGCGTGTATCTGCCATCAGGCGGCGCAACAGGTCTTGAACGGGAAAATCTTGGTCCGGGGCTTCCATGCGATGCATTATACCTATACAGTTACGGCTGTTGAATGGGCTTGCTGTCACCAGCGAGGCTGCATCCCGAGAAAGTTGATGACACTGAAACACCTCCCACCCACGTTCTGCTGGACCAAGATCGGTACCGAGTCCGGCGAGGAACTGCCGACCGTCGTGCTCCGCAAGGAATGGGAGCGCCGGCTCGGGGGCGGGCGTTTTCTGTGGGGCATCAACCAGCCGCTCGGCAGCAGCGCGCAAGTCGCCGCGCATCGCACGGGTTCGCTGCTCGCGCTGTTTTCGCCGGTCGCATCGCGCCCGCGCGCGGGCGAGCGCAAGGACGCGCTGCTGTGGAATGCCTGGGTCGACGCGAGCGGGCAAGTGCGGCCGTTGCCGCCGCATACGTTCATCGCCAGCCGCTCGACCTTGCCGTCGGGCCGGCGTCGCGAACAGCACTACGCACTCGTGTGTGCGTCATCCACGGCGCTGACGGTCGGCACGCAGTTGCGCGTGTTTCCCGATCATCTGCGCAGCGTGAGCACCGGCAAGCCGCTCGGTGCCGCACAGGGTGCGGCCGTGGTCGATTGTGTCGGGCGCGCGAAGGAGCAGACGGGCAAGAGTTATCCGCTCGCGCTGTCGGTCGAGCTCGAAGCACCGTATTTCGTGCGGCTCGCGCAGCCGTGCGTACTGAAGGCGCGCGATCTCGCGGAAGTGAACAAGGCCACGCGCGCAGGCGATTTCGATCGCTTCGTCGAACTCGTCGCGCGCCTGCGCGGCCGTTCGCCGACGGACGCCGTGCGCGGCGTCACGCGCGACCTGTTCGACGTGCCGCCGATCGAAACGGCGGCCGCGTATGTTGCACCCACGCATGGGGCGCGCTTGCGCAACCGGCCGGCGGCCGAGCATCCGCGCGATCTCACCGGCGACCTGTTCGACCTGTCGCCGGGAGAAGTGGCTGCGTTTGCAGGGCTTGCCCATCCGCGCATCGGGCGCGCGTGACGCACAGCGAGAAGCCGGTCGCGCAAGACTTTGTTGCAATCTCGCCGTAGCGGATCGGCGGGCGCAGAGGGACAATCGGCACGAAGCGCGCTGCGCGGCGGCCGATGCGTCGACGCGCGATGGGTCGCGGTTCACGCCGCCGACATGCGCACCACGCACACTGAGCGTCGGCGTGCTTCACACTGCAATCCTGAGGGAGGAGTGTCGATGTCGACCCACATCTGTTCGCGGGAAGCGCAGGCTGCGCAACGCTTCGTCGAAGCCACGCGCAACGTCGATCAGGCGTTTCGCGCGGTGCGTGGCGAAAGCGATGACGAAGCTTCGTCGGCCGAATACGCACGCGCGATGTCGCGCCTCGATCGCGCACTCGACGAGCTGGCGCGTGCACAGGAATTTTTCGATCGCATCGTTGGCGCGGACGCCGCGCACGGCAACTGACCGATTCGTCGCTCCGTTATCTTCGCGCGTCGGGCGACGCGCGAGCCACCTCATGCCGGGCGTGTTGCCCGGCATGTCAGTCCATCATCCAGTCCTGACTTCAGACCTTGCGGCCTTCGACCGGATAGCCGGGATCGGTGTAGCCGTGCGTCGATACGTGCCCGGGCGGCACGAGTGCATCGACGAACCGTTCGTCGTCGGGGCTGAGTTCGAGCGTCAGCGCATCGATGTAGCTGTCCCAGTGCGCTTCGGTGCGCGGCCCCGCGATCGTCGAGCTGACGATGCGGTTCTTCATGACCCACGCAAGCGCAAACGCGACCGACGTCGTGCCGCGCGCAGCCGCATGCGCGGCCACTTGCTGTGCGATATGCAACGATTCGGGCCGCCATTCCGTCTGCTGGATGCGCCGGTCGCCGCGCCCCGCGCGTGAATCGGCGGGCGGCTGCGCATCCACCGCGTACTTGCCGGTCAGCACGCCGCGCGCGAGCGGGCTGTAGGGCACGACGCCGATCCCGTAATGCGCGGCGGCCGGAAGCTGTTCGACCTCGGCCGAGCGATCGACGAGGTTGTACAGCGGTTCGCTCGCGACCGGACGATCGATGCCGAGCTGATCGGCGAGCCGTACGATCTCGGCGATGCGCCAGCCCTTGAAGTTCGACAGCCCGAAGTAGCGCACCTTGCCTTGCCGGATCAGGTCGGCGATCGCGCGCATGCTTTCGTCGAGCGGTGCGTCGGTCAGCGCGCGATGGAAATACAGGATGTCGATGTAATCGGTACCGAGCCGCTTCAGGCTCGCGTCGACCGATTCGACGATCCATTTGCGCGACTGGCCCTGCCGGTTCGGCCCGGCGTCCGGCCCGGCCGGATAGCCGAATTTCGTCGCGACGATCCAGCTGTCGCGACGCGGCGCGATCGCGCGGCCGACGACCTGTTCCGAGCGGCCGGCGTGATAGACGTCGGCCGTGTCGATGAAGTTGACGCCCTGGTCGAATGCCTTGTCGATGATGCGCGCCGATGTCGCTTCGTCGGTCTCGCCGCCGAACATCATTGCGCCGAGACACAGCGGCGACACCTTGAGCGCGCTGCGCCCGAGATAGCGGTAATCCATGTGAGGCTCCATGCAGGCATGCGCCTGCCGGTTGAATGAAGGGCCGCGCTTAAACGCCGGCTTCGTCGAACACGCGCTGCGCGATCGGCAGCGCCGAGCTTGCGGTCGGCCAGCCCGAATAGAACGCGAGGTGCGTGATCGCCTCGATCAGCTCGTCGCGCGTGAGGCCGTTGTCGAGCGCTTTCTTCAGGTGGAACGGCAGTTCGTTGACACGATACAGCGACACGAGGCTCGCGACCGTGACAAGGCTGCGATCGCGCGGCGACAGGCCGGCACGCTGCCAGACGTCGCCGAACAGCACGTTGTCGGTGTAATCGGCGAGGGCGGGCGCGATGGCGCCGAATGCCTTGTGCGCGGGGGAAGTCGGTTCGGACATCGAGGGCTCCGGGGAACGTGGGGAACACCGACGATGGTAGTCATCGGCACGCCTATCGATAATCCCCAATAATTCGCATGCACTTATCGACCGGATTCATGAATCGCGGCGGGCCGCCGCCGCCCGCGGCCCGGCTCATGCGCGATGGCGCAGCGCATCGACGATCACCGCGAGTGCGCGCGACGACTGCCGCCGGCTCGCGTAATACAGGTGATGGCCGGGGAACGTCGGGCACCAGTCGTCGAGCACGCTGTCGAGGCGGCCGGCGGCAACGTGCGGCGCCGCGAGTTCGGCGGGCACATAAGCGAGCCCGTAGCCGGCGAGCGCCGCGTCGAGCATTTCGTACGTGCCGTTGAACGTGACCTGCCCGTCGACGCGCACCTGCAGCGACTCGTCGCCACGCGCGAGTTCCCACGCGTACAGCGCGCCGTGCGTCGGCAGGCGCAGGTTGATGCCGTCGTGCGCGACGAGATCCTGCGGCGTTTCGGGCCGGGCGCGTTCCGCGAAATACGCGGGCGCGCCGACGATCGCCATCTTCAGGTCGGGCGAGATGCGCACGGCGATCATGTCCTTCGCGACCTGGTCGCCGAGCCGCACGCCGATGTCGAAGCGTTCGGCGACGATGTCGGACAGCCCGTAGTCGGTCACGAACTCGACCTTCAGCTCGTGATAGTCGCGCAGCATCGGCGCGAGCTTCGGCCACAGCAGCGTGCGGATCACATAGTCGGTCGCGTTGATGCGCACGGTGCCGGCCGGCTTGTCGCGCAGTTCCGCGAGCGCCGACAGCTCGGCCTCGATTTCGTCGAAGCGCGGCGCGAGGTTGCGCAGCAGGCGTTCGCCGGCTTCGGTCGGCGCGACGCTGCGCGTCGTGCGCGTGAGCAACCGTACGCCGAGGCGCGTTTCGAGTGAGCGGATCGTGTGACTGAGCGCCGATTGCGACACGCCGAGCTGGGCGGCCGCACGGGTGAAGCTGCGCTCGCGCGCGACGGCGATGAAGGCGAGGAGGTCCGCAAAGTTGTCGCGCGGCATGGAAGGCGTTGAATGGTCGATGCCAGCGCATCGTACCACCGCGTTCACCGGGCCGCGCGGCGGCGCGGCGTACGCTCAGCCCGCGCGTGTCATGCCCGGCGCGGCAGGTGCGGGACGGTATGCGTAGCCGCGATGCTGGAACGAGCTCGCGAAGAAGCGCATCTGGTAGCGGATCGCATTCGCCCAGTAATCCCACGTATGACCGCCGGGCCGCTCCGTGTAATCGTGCGGCACGCCGAGCGAGAGCAGTCGTTCGTGCAGCGTGCGGTTCGAGCCGACGAATGAATCGTCGCGGCCGCAATCGATCGTCAGGTCGAGATGGGCGCGCACGAACGCACGCGCGCTTTCGACGATCACGTTGCGATTCCAGAATGACGGATGGCGTTCGGGATCGCCGAACACGTGGTCGATGCCCGGTTCGTCCGCGCAGCAGCGCGGATCGACCGCGCCGCTGATGCTGCCGGCCGCGCCGAACGTGTCGGGCCGGTCGAGTGCGATGCGCAGTGCGCCGAAGCCGCCCATGCTGAGCCCGGTGATCGCGCGAGCATGCTGCGTCGCGATCGTGCGGAAATGCAGATCGACGTAGGACACGACTTCATCGCCGATGAAGGTTTCGTAGCGGCTGCCCGAATCGAACGGGCTGTCGATGTACCAGCTTTCGTGCCCGCCGTCGGGCATCACGAGGATCACGTGATAGCGGTCGGCGAGCGCGGCGATGTGCGTGTTCGACGTCCAGTCGGTATGGTCGCCGCCCGAGCCGTGCAGCAGATAGACGACCGGATAGCGTTCGCCGCCGCGGTTGCCGCGCGCGTAATCATCGGGCAGCACGACCGTCGCCTGCAGCGTCTCGCTCATCGCGGCGCTCGGGATCGCGACGACCCGCGCATGAAACGCGAAGGCAGGGCTCGTGACGGCGAGCAGCAGAAGCAGCCAGAAGGTACGCGCCAGGTTCATCGATCCTTGCATGTGTCGACCCAGTCCGGCGCCGGGCGCCGGGGAAACCCTGTTCCGGCGACTCTAGCAACCGCGCCTTTCAACCATATTTCGGCAAACCCTACGTCTTGTCAGGCGGGCGGCGCGCAGACGAAACCGTGCATGAATACGACGGGCGTGAGCTGGGTCATTCGGTGGATACGGCGGGAAGGGGTGGCAAGTCGAGTTCGGCGAGCAGTTCGTCGAGTTCGAGCACGTGCGTGCGGTCGTGGTCGAGCAGTTCGCGCACGAGTTCGTCGAGCGACATGCGGCGGATGCCGTCGCGCAGCCCGCAGCGTGCGAGCTGCGACGGTTCCAGCGCGGCGGCGGTGGCGCATAGCGTGGCGCGGTGCGTGCGAAATGCGGTGATGGCGGCGTCGAGCGGCTGCGCGAGATAGTCGCGTTGCGCGGCGAGCACGGTGCCGTCGACCGACGCGATCACCGGCAGCTCGGCCGTGCGCACGACGTCGATGCGTTCGGCAAACACGGTGTCGAGGTCGCGCAGGTGGCACGCATGCTCGACGAGCGAAAAGCCGGTGCCGGCCGGGCGGCGCGTGGCCAGGGCGACCGGCACATGCGCGGCATAGGCGGCGAGCCGGTCGGGCATGCGTGCCAGCGCGGCGACGACGTCGGCGAACGGCAGCCGGTGCGGAAATGCACTGAATACCGCGCCATAGCTGAACAGCGCGCCGCCGAGCCGCCCGCGCGCCTGCACGACCTCGTGGCTGTGACGGCGCATGACTTCCGCGACCATCGCGCCACAGAACTGGCGGGCCGTCGTGTCGGTTTCGATTTCGGGGAATTTGCCTGCGATCTCGTCCTGGATCGCGCCGATCGCGGCGACGCCCACACGCGACAGCGCCGCGAACTCGAGATAGCGCCCGGGCTGTTCGATCAGCGCTTCGAGCTGGGCGCCGAGCGCGGTGGTGCGGAAACGGTCGAAACGGGAATGCATGGCGAATGGGCTCCGCTTGGTAACGTATCAAAACGATACGTTACCAAGCGGGTGCTCGTCAACCGGTTCGTCCGGGCGCGCGCGAGGCTCGCGCACGCCTGCCGCTCAGGACTTCTGCCGCGCGTCGCGTTCCGCGCTCAGTCGCGCCTTCTGCGCCTGCAGTTCGGCCGTGAATGCCGGGCTGAAATCCTCGGCCTCGAGCAGCGGGCGGATCTCGATGTCGGAGTCGCCCGGCATCGGGTTCGGGCAGCGCTTTACCCATTCGACGGCTTCTTCCATCGATTTCACCTGCCACAGCCAGTAGCCGGCGATGAGTTCCTTCGTTTCGGCGAACGGGCCGTCGATGACGGAGCGGTCCTTGCCGGAAAAATGCACGCGCTTGCCGCGCATGCTCGCGTGCAAGCCGTCCGCGGCGAGCAGGATGCCGGCTTCCGCCAGCGCTTCATTGAAGCGGCCCATTTCGGCCATGCATTGGGTGTCGGGCATCCGGCCGGATTCGGAATCGGCGGTGGCTTTGACGATGACCATGACGCGCATTGTCTTATCTCCTGAATAATGAATCGGGGGAACCGCCGGCCGTATCGACGGCAAAACGATCGGTTACGACAACACGACGCGCGGGAATCACGCGGATCGACATCGCGCGCGAAGAATTTTCGACGGCGGGCGCACCGGCGGGCGCCGCCGCGGAGCGCGCCGCCAAAACTGGTATGCTGATCTTCACCACGTTGACGCGGAGGATGCCATGGCTGCTAAAGAAGTCTCGAAGAAGAAATACCTGAAGATCCTGAACAAACGCCTGCGTGCGGAACCGGCTGCGCCGGCCGGCGCGTCGTTTGTGTTTTTCCCGCTGGGCGCGAAGGCGAAGAACGCGACGGGTGTCGTGTCCGGCGACACGCGCAGCAAGCGCGAACTGGCCGTGATGGCCGCGGTCCAGCGCAAGGCGGCCGAAGAGTTCGTCGTCGCCGGCGCCTGACCGGCACCGGCTATACATACCAACGCTGGATTGCCGCCTCCGCGGCTTACGCGGCGGCGGCTTCGCAGTGCGCGATCGCACCGGCGAGCACGCGCGGGATGTCGTGCGTGATCGCCGGGCCGTGCATCGGCAGGATGATCTCGAGATCGAGCGCCTGGATGCGGCGCAGCGCGCTCGCCATGTGCGCGAGCGACGGCAGGTAGTCCGAGCGTCGGATCGATTCGAGGATGACCGGCAACGGGTCGTCCGTGTCCTCGTCGCCGAAGCGCATCAGGATGTCCGACGACAGCAGCGCCCTGTACGCCGGCAGGTACACGACCAGCGCATCCCATTGGTGCACATGCTTCGTAAAGACCGGCACGACGTCGACGCCTGAAATCGTCGTCGGTTCGCCGTCCTTCAGCGGCTTCGCGCGCACGCCGAAGATATCGGCCAGCCCGTGCGTGCACATCGGATGGCCGTACGCGACGAGCGCCGGATTGGCCGCGAGAAAGTCGGGCAGCGCGCCCATCTCGTCGACCTCGAAATGCGGAACGATCACGCTGCTCACCTTCGACGGCGTGATGCCGACGGTCGCGAGGCTCGCGCTCAGTTGCGGAAAATTGGCGCGCGTACCTGTTTCGATGCAGACGACGTCGCCGTCCGGCGCGCGGACGAAGAACTGGCTGAACCCGAGCTTCAGCTTGTCGATGTAGGTCGTCGCGCGAAACAGGCCGCTGCGGATTTCTTCGATACGGGCGTGGTCCATCGATGCAATCCTCGCGCGAGGAGTGGGCGGGACGGCACCGTCGCACGAGCGCCGCGGCATAGCGGGCAAGTGCCGTGCGTGAACCGCTACGTCGATGCAGTCTAGCAGCGTCGCGCCGGATGCGACGCCTGTCAGTTTTCGCAGCGGCCGGGAACGGCGCCGAACGCGTTCCCGGCCCGAAAGCGAACCCCGTCGGTCAGGACAGCTTGTCCGCTGCCGCCGCCGCATATCGCCCGTTGCCACCCGTCTCGTCGCCTGCCGCGAGCTGTTCCAGCGCGAGCCCCTTCGTCTCGATTCCGAGCGTCCACACGGCGATTGCCGCCGCGATGAACGACAGCGCGCCGAGCGTGAACACACCGCCCTGGCCGAACACCGGCAGCACGACGCCGACCACGTAAGGCCCGATCAGCGAACCGACGCGCCCGATCGCCGATGCGAAGCCCGACCCCGTCGCGCGCGCACCGGTGCCGTACAGCTCGGGCGTGTACGTGTACAGCGCGGCCCACATCCCGAACAGGAAGAACTGCATCGCGAGGCCCGTGACGATCAGCAGCGTCGTGCTGCCGCCGTACAGCGCGCTCTGGCCATACGCATACGCCATCGCGCCGCCGCCGATCAGCGACGCGATGCAGGTCGGCTTGCGCCCCCAGCGTTCGACGAGCCACGCGGCGCACAGGAAGCCCGGCACGCCGCCGAGCGAGATCAGCACCGTGTAGAACACCGATTTCGTGACTTCGAAGCCGGCTTGCTGCAGCAGCGCGCCGAGCCACGACGTGAGGCCGTAGAAGCCGAGCAGCGCGAAGAACCACAGCAGCCACACCATTACCGTGCGGCGACGGTACACGCCGCTCCAGATCTCGAGCAGCGCGCCGTGGCCGCGAGCCACGACCGGTTCCGCGAGCCGTGATGGCGGCGGCAGCGTCGCGACGCCGGCCGAGCGCATCACCTTCGCCTCGATCGTGTGCATCACCGTGTCGGCTTCCGCGTGCCGGCCCGCATGCTCGAGCCAGCGCGGCGATTCGGGCACGATCCGGCGCACGACGAGCACGAACACCGCGGGAATCGCGAGCAGCGCGAACACGGTGCGCCAGCCGAACTGCGGCAGCACGAAGTACGCGACGATGCCGGCCGTGATGAAGCCGAGCGGCCAGAAGCCGTCCATCAGCGCGATCAGGCGACCGCGCTTCTCGGTCGGCACGAACTCGGACAGCAGCGTCTGCGCGACCGGGAATTCCATCCCCATCCCGATGCCGAGCAGCACGCGGTAGACGATCAGCGCGTCGACGCTCTGCGCGGTCGAGCACAGGTACGACGCGGCGCCCCACAGCACCATGCTCCACTGGAACACGGGCCGGCGGCCGAAGCGGTCGGCGAGCAGGCCGGCGACGGCCGCACCGATCACCATCCCGAAGAAGCTCGCGCTCGCGACGAGGCCGGCGGCCGCGGTCGACAGCCCGAACTCCTTGCGGATCGAGCCGAGCACGAACGTCATCGTGCCGAGGTCGACCGAGTCGAAGAAGAACGCGATCGCGATGATGAAGAAGATGCGCTTGTGATAGCCGGAGAACGGCAGGCGTTCGAGCCGGGCGGCGGCGGAGGCGGGAGCGGTGGCGGCGGGCATGGCGTCCTCTGAAATGAAAAAGGGGCCGCGCAGCGCATGCTCCAGGGCCCCGATGCTTCACGTTCAGTAGACGCGACCACAAACTGCCGCATCAGAGGAAAAGCGCCGCCTGCTTGCCCAAATGCGTCATCGGCGGGCGGCGCGTGCCACGTCAGTTCTTCAGCTTGTAGCCGGTGCGGAACATCCACGCGACGATCGCGAGCAGGATCGCGAGGAACAGCCCGGTGGCGGCGAGGCTGATCCACACGTGCACGTCGGCGAGCCCGTAGAACGACCAGCGGAAGCCGCTGATCAGGTAGACGATCGGGTTGAACAGCGTGATGACGCGCCACGCGGGCGGCAGCATGTCGACCGAATAGAAGCTGCCGCCGAGGAACGTGAGCGGCGTGATGATGAGGAGCGGCACGAGTTGCAGCTTCTCGAAGCTGTCGGCCCAGATGCCGATCACGAAGCCGAACAGGCTGAACGTGATCGCCGTCAGCACCAGGAACAGCACCATCCAGAACGGATGCAGGATGTGCAGCGGCACGAACAGGCCGGCCGTGGCGAGGATGATCACGCCGAGCAGCATCGACTTCGACGCGGCCGCGCCGACGTACGCGATCACGATCTCCCAGTACGACACGGGCGCGGACAGGATCTCGTAGATCGTGCCCGTGAAGCGCGGGAAGTAGATGCCGAAGGAAGCGTTCGAGATGCTCTGCGACAGCAGCGACAGCATCACGAGGCCCGGCACGATGAACGACCCGTAGCCGATCCCGTTCACGTCGCTGATGCGCGAGCCGATCGCGGAGCCGAACACGACGAAATACAGCGACGTCGAGATCACCGGTGCGATGATGCTCTGCATCAGCGTGCGGCGCGTGCGGGCCATTTCTGCGCGGTAGATCGCGCGGATTCCATGCCAGTTCATGCGTCAGGCTCCTTGCACGCCGTTGCGGCGGTTGTCGATCAGGCTGACGAAAATGTCCTCGAGCGAGCTCTGCGTCGTGTGCAGGTCGCGGAAGCCGATGCCGGCCGAGCCGAGCGCGTTGATCAGCTTGGCGATGCTCGCGTCGTCGCGATGCGAGTCGTACGTGTAGACGAGTGCGGCGCCGTCGTCCGCGCGTTCGAGCCCGAACGGCACGAGCGCGGGCGGCACGTCCGCGAGCGGGTGCTCGAGCTGCACGGTCAGCTGCTTCTTGCCGAGCTTGCGCATCAGCTCGCGCTTTTCCTCGACGAGCACGAGCTCGCCGCCGAGGATGATGCCGATCCGGTCGGCCATTTCCTCGGCTTCCTCGATGTAGTGTGTGGTCAGCAGGATCGTCACGCCGCTTTCGCGCAGCGAATCGACGAGCTTCCACATGTCGCGGCGCAGCTCGACGTCGACGCCGGCCGTCGGCTCGTCGAGGAACAGGATGCGCGGCTCGTGCGACAGCGCCTTCGCGATCATCACGCGGCGTTTCATGCCGCCCGACAGCGTCATCAGCTTGTTGTCGCGCTTGTCCCACAGCGACAGCGCCTTCAGCGTCTTCTCGATGTACGCGGGATCGGGCGACTTGCCGAACAGCCCGCGGCTGAACGACACGGTCGCCCAGACGGTTTCGAACGCGTCGGTGGTCAGCTCCTGCGGCACGAGGCCGATCATTTCGCGGGCCGCGCGGTATTGATCGCGGATGTCGTGGCCGCCGACCGTCACGCGGCCTTCGGTTGGCGTGACGATGCCGCAGATCGAGCCGATCAGCGTGGTCTTGCCGGCGCCGTTCGGCCCGAGCAGCGCGAAGATCTCGCCGGGGCGGATGTCGAGGGTCACGTGCTTCAGCGCCTGAAAGCCGGACGCGTAAGTCTTGGAGAGGTCGGAGACGGAAAGGATCGGTTGCATGCTCACGGATGGCACGGCCGGCCGGCGTGACGCGCTGCGCCGCGCGTGCCCGGTGTCGCCGCCGCTGCGAAGCGGCCGGGACCGGGGACGGCATGGCGAACGGGCGTCATGTCGAACGGCGTTGTGGTGCGGGATCGCGGGACCGCCATATTAGCAATCGGAAGATCGAAATGCATTCTGATGGAAAAGACGGGCAGCGACAGTGCCGGATTTGCATGAATCAAGCGCGCAACGATCAACAAAGGCGAGCTTTATTTGAACTGAACGAACAATTCGGCGCATTTTCAGCGAATCGGGCCGTGGCCGCGTTTCCGCGCGCGCGGCGCGCCGACTGTGCTGCCCGAAGGCCCGTGCGCCGTACCGGGACGGCACGCATCGCGCTCGCGATAATGCGTTCCTTTCATCGTTCACGGAGCAGGGCGCATGTCTTTGATCGATTTCAAATCCGTGGCGGACGCTCAGGCCGCCGCATGGAAATCCACGATCGTCGGCGAGGTCGGGCCGGCCCGGATCAAGGTGCTGCGCATGGACGCGCAGCCGTACGAAGCGGAAGTACACGACTACAACGAGGGGTTGCTGGTGCTCGACGGCACGCTGATGCTCGAAGTCGAAGCGGAAACGGTCGTGGTCGGGGCCGGACAGATGTATCTTGCGCGTGCCGGCATCCGCCACGCGGTGCTGCCCGGCAGCCACGGCACGCTCGCGATCATCGACGTGTAAGGTTGCGCCGCAACATGCGTGCGGGCCGCTGAAGGCCGTCTGGCCTGGCCCGGCGCGGATTGACGGTTGCCGTTCAAACGGGTGTTCCACGGCCCCGGTATTTGTCTGAGCAAATAAAATGAAGGCTGTTTGAAAATCTGTCAAATACCGTGTAAACGCTAGGATCGCGCGGTTTCATTCGTTTGGAACTCTGCATCCATTTACTTGTTTGAATGGTCCGATCATAGTCTCGACAAACGACGCATCACGATAACGAATCAAGCGTACGGATGGAGACCACACCATGAGACGCCTATCCGCGGGGCCAGCCGGACTGCCGTTTCCCGATTTTTCGCTGAATGCAGGCGCGACTCACGTCGCGTGCCTGCGTCGTCACCTCGCCGTGTAGCGGCGAACCACTTTCCGTTTCGATCGTTCCGACGGCGCCGTGCCGCATGACGGGGCTGCGGGAGCGCGCTTGTCTGCCGCCGCGGCGCATGCCGCACCTGCCTGACCGGCATCGCGGCCGTCTTGCGCGCACCGTCATGCGCCGCGCGTTCGTGCGGCGGCGCGATACCAACCGGCGGGCCATGCAGCCCGGCCGGACGAGACTTGTCGTACCTGAAAAGGAGGGGTTGATGATTTGCATTCCTGAATGGCGGAAGGCGATTCTGTCGTGCGCGGTGCTGGCGCTGCCGTTCGTCGCCGGTTGCGGCGGCGGCGACGATCCGGGGCCGATCAACGTGCCGCAGTGCTCGGGCAGCGCGTGCGGGCCGAGCGGTCCGATCACGGAGCCGCCCGTCAAGACGAAGCTGTGTCCGGACGCGCTCGATTACACGACGACGTATACGGGCGGCGCCGGCAGCGGCGAGTACGTGAAGGTGAAGTTCGACACGACGAAGCTCACCTATCAGATGCAGTTCATCGAATCGTCGGTGCCGACCTCGGCAGGGCAAGTCAACAACACGCGTGCGGGCCTGACGATCAGCGGCGCGTTCCATCATCCGACCAGTCTCCCGACCGCCGAGCAGAACCGCTGCGCGTTCGTGCTCGACAGCGGCGCGACGAGCGACGGCGCGTACTCGGTGACGATCAATCGCGCGGATCCGCCGATGCTGTTCGTCGGCAATGGCGTGGTGGGCGGCGGGATTCCGGGGGCGACGATTGCGTTCGCCGGGATCGAACCGTTCCCCGGCTTCGTGCTGGGTGTCGTGCCGTCGCGCACGTTCGATTTTTATCCGTTCATCGGCTTTACCCAAACCGAAACGGATTTCACGAAGGTCGCGGGCAACTACAACGAAGTGGGTATCCACCTGTCGCCCGTCGGCGGCAGCGCCCAGAGCAGTGCCGGGGCGGTCGGCTGGGAGCCGGACGTGGTCAACTGGAACCAGACGCTCAATGCGGACGGTTCGTGCACGATCACCCCGAATAGCGACTACTCGTGCCAGACCACCGGGTCGCCGTGGGCATTGCGCAAGAACGCGGACGGATCGGCCGACAACGTGTTCGTGAGCAACGCCGTGGCGAACCAGTTCGGTGCGGTCTCGTATCCGGTGGCGGGGCAGGCGCCGGGCATCGTGATCGCGACGCCGAGCCAGGCGAAGGGGATCATGATTGTCGGCAAGCTGAACGGCGTGCGGGTGCCGGTCGTGATTCGAGTCGGTTACACGCATGTCGATTCGAGCAATGCGCTGGCGTCGGTCGCCGATGCCGAAGTGGGGATCTCGATGCTCTCGTCGACCACCGCCATCGCGGCAAACTCGCTGAAGGGCGGCTTCATCGGCGCAACGAGCGCGTCCGCATGCGGTGTCGTGGCGCCTAGCACCGCGACGTTCGCGGTCGCGAATTCGGGTCCGAGCTTCAACAACAACGTGCCGCACCCGGATCTGCCCGGCAGTTTCAACGGCACCTTCTTCCTGGCTCAGGCGGGCAGCTGCAACGACGGTACTGCCGTCTCGACGATGGCCGCGAACTATACGTCCACGCTGTTCCAGGGCAATACCGCGGCGTTCATCGACCCGCAGACGTCGTCGGTGACCTCGCAGTTCGCGCTGGACTACACGCAGGCCACGCCCGGCAAGATCAAGGTCACGGCCACGCAGGACTTCAACGCGAAGGGTGCAAGCGGCAACGTCGCGATCTTCAAGAAGGGCGACACGGGCTGGATCGTGACGGCCGGCAACGTCTATGCGATGGTCGTCAACAACAGCCAGGTCAACCCGTTCTTCACGGTCGGCGCGTTCGTCCAGTAACCCCGCGTACTGAACCCGTAACACCGGCGGCGCATGCGTCGCCGCCGGCGAATCGAATTTCAAGAGGATTCCTATGAATGTGAAGAAATGGATGGCCGCGGCGTCGCTCGCGCCCGTGCTGGCGGCATGCGGCGGGGACGGCGACCCGCCGCCCGCACCGGTGGTCCGGCTGTGCCCGCAGACGATCGACTACAACACGGTGTTCATCGGCGGGTCGGGATCCGGCGAGCTCGTGAAAGTGCAGCTCGACACGACGAAGATGACGTACCGGATGACCTACCTCGCGTCGCCGGTGCCGACCGCGACGGGCACCGTGCAGCCGACGCGCGACATGGCGCCCGCCAACGTGGTCGACGGCACGCTGGCCGACGAGACGGGGCTGCCGACGGTGAAGCTGAACCAGTGCACGTTCCGGATGCAGAACGCGAGCCTCGACCCGAGCCGGCCCGCGCGGCTGTTCCTCGGCGAAGGCGTGCTGGGCGGAGCGATCCCCGGCGCGACGATCCAGTTCGACGGCGTGATCGGCGTCGGCAAGATCCCGAAGACGACGTTCCCGTACTACCCGTTCATCAGCTTCTCGTCGCTGGAAACCGACCTGACGAAGATCGCCGGCACGTACAGCCAGCTCGGTTATCACCAGGTGCCGTCGCAGAACTTCCAGCCGGTGGCGCTCGACCAGAAGGTGACGATCAACGCGGACGGCAGCTATACGGAAACCGACAACTTCGGCAAGAAGAACGGCGGCCAGCCGCTCGCGTCGAGCGCGACCGTGAACCAGCCGTTCACGTTGCGCCCGGATGCGCCGGCATTCCAGTCGCTCAACTACCAGCCGCAGATTCCGCCGACGCTCGCCGCGCTCGATCCGGCGAAAGCCGGCAAGGGGATCCTGATCGTCGGCAAGCTGCGCAACCAGCTCGTGCCGATCTTCATCCGCACCGGCGCCGCGAATGCGGATCTCACGCAAGGCCCGCCGAGCGCGGACGACGAATCGGGCATCTCGTTCCTGAGCCCGCAGACGGCGATCGCGCAGGGCTCGCAGGACGGCGAGTACACGGGTGTCGACAGCGCGTTCAACTACCGCGCGACCGCGCTCATCGGCGCGCAGGCCACGCTGCTCGATCCGTTCAACGCGTCGCAGGCCGCGCTCACGCGCGCGCTGAACCTCGATTACACGCAGAAGGTGCCGGGCGTCGTGACGACCGTGCATGCGGACGCGGCGTCGGGGCCGGCGACCGGCAAGTTCGTGTTCACCGGCGGCGTGTTCGGGTTCCTCGACATGGCCGATACGAGCAACCCGTACTTCACGGTCGGCGCGTTCGTGCAGTGACCGTGTGTGGATGGAGACACGGCGGCGCCGCGCGCGAATGCGCGGTGCCCCGACAGAATGAGGGGGAGACTTCATGAAGAAGCTGATTGTCGCGGGTATCGTCGCAGGCGTGTCGACGCTCGCATCGGCCCAGCAGGCGGGCGACAACGTCGCGACGCTGGGCTGGCTGCACATCATGCCGCAGGATTCGACCAACGGGTTGACGACGAATCTCGCGAGCATGCCGATCAACGGGCCGCTGCGCCTGCCCGGTTCGTTCACGTCGCCGGGCACGAGCCTGACCGTCAACAACGCCGATACGGTCGGCCTGACGCTCACGCACTTCTTCACCGACCACATCGCAGTGACGTCGGTGCTCGGCGTGCCGCCCGAGTTCACGCTGACCGGGCACGGAACGATCAAGCCGCCCGGCCCGGCCGGTGCGCTCGGCAGCGTCAACATGGACGATCCGGCGAACCAGCCGGCCGTGAAGAACGCACGGCAGTGGAGCCCCACGATCATTCTGCAGTACTACTTCAATTCGTCGACGGCACGGTTCCGGCCGTTCGTCGGGATTGGCGTGGCCTACAGCTGGTTCAGCAACATCGAACTGAACGGCAACTTCGCGAGGGACATCAACCAGAACCTCGGCAGCGTGCTCGCGGCCGGCGCCGGCAAGCCGGGGCCGACGTCGGTGGAGGGCAAGGCGTCGTCGTCGTTCACGCCGGTCTACAACGTCGGCGCGAGCTATGCGATCGACAAGCACTGGGGGCTCACCGCGACGCTGACGTACATGCCGCTGAAGACCTACTCGTCGCTCGTGATCAAGGCGGCAGACGGGTCGACGCTCGCGACCACGCGCACGCGGCTGAAGGCCGATCCGCTCATCACGTTCGTCGGGATTTCCTACAAGTTCTGAACCGATCGGCGCGCATGACGCGCGCCGGCGGTTTCCTGCGACCGGCTGGCCGGGTTCATCCGGCCGGAGGGTCGCGTTCCTGGCGGCGTGCCGCCATTTGTGAAGAGAGGGGGCAGTTCAAATGAGCATTCGCAAAATCGTGTCGCTTGTTGCTGCAGTCGCTTTCACCGCGGTTTCGGCCGCGCCTGCTTTCGCCGTCACCGTTTCGCGTGTCGATGGCCAGCCGATGAATCCGAACGGCGAGCCGTTTTCCGTGTCGGGGCTCACGAGCCTCAGCAAGGGCTCGATCAGCGCGACCTGCACGGCGACGTTCAACGGGACGATCACGTCGAGCGGGATCGTCAACATCACGTCGACGACGTTCTCGGGCGGCGGCACCTGCGGCCTGATCAGCGGCACGGCGAGCAGCACGTCGCCGTGGACGGGCCAGGCAGACAGCACGACGCAGCTGTCGATCAACAACGTGCAGGTGAACGTCGCGCTGCTCGGCGCGTGCGGCCCGAGCAAGGTAGTCACGGCATGGAACGATCCGAACTCGTCGCTGACGTTCAATAACGCCGTCCTGACGCCGAATTGCTCGGTGTCCGGCACGGTCACGACGTCGCCGAAGTTCCACGTGCAGTAAGCGTCGCGGATCGAAGCGGGTGCCCGCCGCGCACGAGGGGCGTGCGATATGTATGGCGGACGCCCCATTTCTCGTTGCACTCGTGTCGTCGCGCGTATCGGCGCGACGGCCGGCTGACCGCCCGTGTCGCGATCCGATCCGGGCGGACAGGCAGGACTGGCGCGGCGTGCCGCGCTGTCCGGTTTGGTTGAAACAACACAATTCCAATTGGCCAGAACTATCCCGGAAGACCCATGCTTACCGATCCAGCAAAGTATGGAGATGCCCGCGGCGCGACGCCTGACCGGCTGCGCACGGCCGCGTGGCTGCAGTACCTGATCGAACATCTCGACGCTGCCGCCTGCGTAGCGATGACAGCCGACACGGGCGACACGACCGTTGCCGCGTTGCAGGCGATACGTATGCGGACAGGTGCGAATCTGTCTCGTGACGCAGCGGCCGATCTTCACGGGCTCGCACCGTGGATCGCATCGGACGGCGGTGCCTGCACATGCGACCTGACCGATCCGCGCGGCGCGTGCTCGCATGTGCCTTCGATGCAGCAACTCGCCGAAGCCGAACGCCGCTGCCCCGGTTCGCGTGCCGCGTTCGACACCGCGCACGGCGTGATCGAGGCATGCGCGTTCGACGATCCCGATGTCGGCTGGGCCGCACTCGAGCGGATTGCCGGTGGTGTCGAATACAGTCGGAGCGATGCCGGCGCATGCCCCGCATATGAAACGGGCGCGCAGGGCGACCCCCCGCCTGCGAAGAACCTGAGAGACAGGCTCGCCGTCGCCGCGGCGGCGAGTAAAGGAACGTCGGCCATGCCTGGCGCCGTCATCGATGCGATTGTGCTGCGCGTGTGCGGGCCGCGCGACGATGCATCGCGCATCGACGAAATGGCTGCGCTCGTGACGTTCTCGGCCGTGCTCGCGGCCGGCAACGGGGCCTCCATGGCCGCGTATGGCGGTGAGCACAACCTCGTCGCGCGGGCGATTCGCACGCGTCGCGCCGATCTCGCGTCGGTGGACGGGCTGCTCGCGGCGTTATCCGTGTGCAGGCTGGATCAACTCGTCGGCGCGGGCAGCTTTTGGGCTTACTACGTGCTGGCGGGTATCGTGATCGAAGCACCGGACGTCGTGCGCGAAATCGGCCGCCGCTTTCATGGCGACGAGTGGCAAACCTGGCTCGACCACGTACTCGCGTGGCCGGCGGTCAGTCGCTTCGGGCCGAAGGAGGACGTCGCGTTCGATCACCTGCGTGGCGCAATGAGCCTGACGTCGCGCTGGAATCCGATCGTCCGCGGGAAGCGGATGCGGACGCGGGCCGTCGCAATCTCCCGGCGCGGCGAAGACGAGGGCAAGGCCGGCTGACGCAAAGCCTTTGCCGAATCGAGACGACAGGAATCACCGCGCGCGAGCGCCCCGCTCGTGTAGAAGAAATACCGAACCCCGTTCGCGCGAGCGAGCGGGGCGTCACGCCGTCGGCATCCATGCGCGACCGCACACTATCCCAACTTGATCGCCCACGCGCCACCGCCCGTTCCGAACCCCGTCGACCGGACGCAGTATGATTCCGCAGACGATGCGGGCGATCGACCGGGCCGAGCCGGCCGCCCGCCCGCACCGCTGAAGATCCGCCAGGCTTGTTGAAAGCCGGATGCAAGACGCCGCCGCGTAAGCGCCGGTGCCGAACCGCTTCCGGGCCACCCTCATCGAAACGGTCAGTCAGATGTCAAAGCAAAACAAGAAAATCCTGCTCCTGAGCGTCAGCGCCGGCGCCGGGCATACGCGCGCGGCCGAAGCGATTCGCGCATTCGCCGATCACCATCCGGCCGGCATCGAAGCCACGCACCTGGACGTGATGGACTTCGTGTCCACCGGCTTCCGCAAGCTGTACACCGATCTCTACATCAAGCTCGTCAGCAGCCAGCCGGCGCTGTGGGGCTACCTGTACCAGAAGACCGACGAGGCCGATCCGGCCGCCGCATCGCAGAAGATCCGGCGCGCGATCGAGCGGCTCAACTGCCGCCAGCTGCTCGCGGAGATCGAGCGGCAGCGCCCGGACGCGATCATCTGCACGCATTTCCTGCCGGCCGAACTGCTGTCGCGCGAGATCCGCAAGGCGCGCATCGACACGCCGGTGTGGGTGCAGGTCACCGATTTCGACTTGCACAGCATGTGGGTCGTGCCGCACATGCGCGGCTACTTCGCGGCCAACGACGAGATCGCGTGGCGCATGCATGCACGCGGCATGGCGCCGGAAACGGTGCACGTCAGCGGCATCCCGATCATGCCGGCGTTCGGCCAGCCGCTCGATCGCGCGGCCTGCGCGGCCGAGTTCGGCCTCGATCCCGCGCGCCGGACGTTCCTGATGATGTCCGGCGGCGCCGGCCTCGGCGGGCTCGACGTGCTGGCCGCGCGGTTGCTCGAGATGGACGCCGATTTCCAGCTGATCGCGCTGGCCGGCAAGAACCAGGCGATGCTCGCGTCGCTGCAGGCACTCGCCGCGCGGCATCCGGGGCGGCTCTTTCCGCAGGGCTTCACGCAGCAGGTCGAACGCCTGATGGCGTGCGCCGATCTCGTGATCACGAAGCCGGGCGGCCTGACGACGTCCGAATGCCTCGCGATGCAGTTGCCGATGATCGTCAATTCGCCGATCCCGGGCCAGGAAGAGCGCAACGCGGATTTCCTGCTCGAACAGGGCGTCGCGCTGAAGGCCATCGACGACGACGCGCTCGTCTACCGGATCCGCGCGCTGCTGCAGACGCCGGAGCGCCTGGCCGACATGCGCCGCCGTCTCGCGCCGCTCGGGCGGCCGCTGGCCGGCCGTTTCGTGCTCGACCGCGTGCTGGGCCTGGAGCCTGCCGCATGAGCGTTGCGCGTTTCGTACCGACGCGCCATACGTTGTTCGTCGTTGCCTGGGTCATGCTGCTCGCGTACTTCTTCGCGAACGTCGAGATCCAGATCGAAGGCAGCGCGGGCTGGGCCGCGAACCTGCCGACCTGGCGCATCGAGCATCACTGGCTGCTCGACATCTTCTGGGGCGGGCGGCCGATGACCGGCTACCACGCGTGGGTGTTCCCGTTCGTCGCGCTGTTTTTCCACCTGCCGCCCATCTTCAACGCGCGGTGGTCGTGGCGCATCGAAGCGCGGATCGTCGCGTGCATCATGGTGTTCTGGCTGACCGAGGATTTCCTGTGGTTCGTGCTGAATCCGGCCTACGGTCTGGCCCGCTTCAATCCGGCCAACGTGCCGTGGCATATCCACTGGCTGGGCGTGGCGCCGACCGACTACTGGACCATGAGCGCGGCCGCGATCGTGCTGTTCGTCCTGTCCCGCGAGCGCAAGCGCGCATTCTATTGAATCGACATGAAAATCGCCTTCATTGCCTCGCTCGCCGTCACGCTCGCCGGGCTCGTGCAGCCGGCCCATGCGGACCCGGCCTCCGAAGTGCCTGCCCGGCCGATCAAGTGGGCGCAGAGCGTGGTCGATGCGCACGTGAACAACCTGCATCGCATCACGCCGACGCTGTACCGTAGTGCGCAGCTGTCGCGCGCGGACGTGCCCGAGCTGCAGAAGCTCGGCATCCGCAAGGTCATCAGCTTCCGTTCGTTTCATGCGGACGACACGATTCTGGCCGGCACGCAGATCAAGATGCAGCGCATCCGGATCAATACGTGGGACATCCGCGACGAAGACATGGTCACCGCGCTGAAGGCGCTGCGGACCGCCGACCAGGATGGCCCGGTGCTGATCCATTGCCAGCACGGCGCCGATCGCACCGGTCTCGTCTCCGCGCTGTACCGGATGGTGTACCAGGGCTGGACGCGCGAGCAGGCGCTCGACGAGCTGCAGCACGGCGGCTACGGGTTCCATCCGATCTGGCAGAACATCACGAACTACCTGAAGCACGTGGATGTCGAGCGGTTGCGGAAGGAAGTGAACAGCGGCTGAGCGGACCCGCGAGGACTACCTCCCAGCATCACCGTAGCGCTCAGCGCTCGTCAACGCTGCAGCAGCAGGATGCCGACTTTCCTGGCATGCAGCGGGTTCTTCGCCGGACGAACTGCAGCAAAGCCCAAGCAGCCAGTCGGCTCCACCACGATCTTCGAAGAGGCGCGAACAAGGGCGTGCGCCCGTGCAACCCGGGATCTGACCTCTGCACTGCCCCGGATGGTTCGCGCAGCCCCGAGGCGGTCTGATCGACCGCATCTTTGGCGCGAAGCCACTTAAATACAATATATTGTGCCTATATGGGAAATTTTGCCGATAAGACACAGAATTAAAGAATTAAGTTTCTTGAGCCAAGGTGGCGTTAATTTTATAATTTGGGATGTTAACTGGCATAGATGAGGTGTAAGACACACTATGTTGGATTTAAGCTTCAGCAAGCCGAGCGAGGTCGTCAAGCGACTCTGCGAGCGCTTGCGCACCGAGCGTCTGGCTGTGGGCATGACGCAGTCGGATCTTGCCGGGCGTGCCGGCATCGGGACCAACACCGTGTCGAACCTGGAGGCCGGGCGCAATGTCGGCTTCGAGGCCGTGGTCCGGGTGGCGATGGCGCTCGGCCGAATCAAGGAGCTCGAAGGCCTGTTCCAGCCAAAGCTGGACAGCATCGAGGACATTCTGCGCTACGAGAAAACAGCCAAGCGCCTCCGTACAAGGAGGAAGTCCGGCGATGCCTGAACAAGTGAATGTCTTCTACGAGGGCTGGGGGGAGCGGTGGCTTTGGGGCACGCTGGTCTCCACGACAGCCCTGACCGGTCGCCCGCTGATCGTGTTCGAGTACAGCAACGAGGCGAGGCAAAGGGGCCTGGAGCTGTCTTCGTACACGTTGCCGCTGGAGGGCCCCCAGTTGCGGAGAGATTTCCCGGTTCATCAATTGCAACTGCCGGGGCCTGTCTATGACGCGTTGCCGGACGGGTGGGGCATGCTGCTGATGGACCGTATGTTCCGGCGCCGTGGGCTCAACACGGTGCGCATTGGCGCCCTGGAGCGGTTGGCCTGTATCGGCAGCAATGCGATGGGGGCCATGACGTTTGAACCCGTCGCACCCGAAGGGGCGGCGCCGGACGTCCACATCCCGCTGGAACAGCTTGCTGCCGAAGTTCAGGGCGTGCTCCAGGGTGAAGGGGGAGAGTTCCTGCAGACGTTGCTGCGGGTGGGCGGATCGCCCCAGGGTGCAAGGCCCAAGGTCCTGATCTATCGCGATCCGCAATCCGGCGGCTTTACCACGGCCGTCACGCCAGGCTTCGAAGCCTGGCTGGTCAAGTTCCCCGCCGGAGAAGAGCATGCCGAGGTGTGCGCCATCGAGATGGTCTACGCCGAATGTCTGCGCAGATGCGGCATCGAGACCCCGGACACGCAGTACTTCGATTTGCCCAATGGGCTGGCGGCGTTCGCCAGCAAGCGCTTTGATCGGCATGATGGATTGCGCGTTCCCATGCAGAGTCTCGCGGCGTTTACGGGGGCTGATTACCGGAATGCGGGGTCGCTGGACTACGTCAACTTCTTGCGGGCGACCCGGATCTGTACCAACGACGTGCGAGAGATGGGGAGGGCCTTCGAGCGCGCCGTCTTCAACGTCGTGTTCAACAACCGCGACGACCATCCCAAGAACTTCGCCTACCTCATGGCGCCAAATGGTCAGTGGAGACTGGCGCCGGCCTACGATGTGACCTTCTGCGAGGGGCCCGGTGGATATCACCAGATGGACGTGATGGGTGAGGCACTGGAGATTTCCCGCACGCACATGCTTCGGTTTGCCGAGGAAGCCGAAGTGCCCCAAGACGTTGCCGGCAGGATGATCGACGACATTTGCGAAGTGGCCGGTCAATTCTCGGACATGGCCGCGAACATGTACCCGCGGATCATTACGCGAGATACCCTGCGCACGATTCAAGGCCGAATCAACGAGAACGTTGCCTTGCTTCGCCAGGATCCCGTGGGTCGCGCTCGCCGGTGAAGATGGAAGGCACGTAAGAACGCCGCCGACAATCCCTGTCGGCGGCGTTTCGTCAGTACATTGATGAGCGGGCTAGTGTGCCCGTCCCCGTCAGACCGTTTCCGGCTGCCGCACGGCCTTCGCGACATTCCGCGCCATCGCCCCATTCGCGACGAAGTACGGCACATCGACGCGCGCGAGCGGCTGCTTGCCACGAATCTTGTCGGCGATCTTCTCCGCGATCATGATCGTCGGCGCATTGAGGTTGCCGGTCGTGATGATCGGCATGATCGACGCATCGACCACACGCAGCCCTTCGAGCCCGTGCACGCGGCCTTCCTCGTCGACTACCGCCATATCGTCGTAACCCATCTTGCACGAGCACGACGGATGGAATGCCGTCTCCGCACGCGCACGCACGAACGCGTCGAGTTCCTTGTCGCTCTTGCAGTCGGCGCCCGGGTTCAGCTCGCGGCCGCGATAACGGTCGAGCGCGGGCTGCCGCATGATCTCGCGCGTCGCGCGGATCGCATCGCGGAACTCGCGCCAGTCGAGCGCTTCGGCCATGTAGTTGAACAGGATGCTCGGATGGTCGTTCGGATCGCGCGAGCGCAGCTTCACGCGGCCGCGGCTCGGCGAGCGCATCGAGCCCACGTGTGCCTGGAAGCCGTGCATCTCGATCGCGTTCGAGCCGTTGTAGTTGATCGCCACGGGCAGGAAGTGGTACTGGATGTTCGGCCACAGATCGTCGTCGCGCGTACGGATGAAGCCGCCCGCCTCGAAGTGGTTGCTCGCGCCGAGGCCGGTGCCGTTCAGCATCCATTCGAGGCCGATCTTCGGCTGGTTCCACCACTTGAGCGCCGGATACAGCGAGACCGGCTCCTTGCACTCGTACTGGATGTACATCTCCAGGTGATCCTGAAGGTTCTGGCCGACACCGGGCAGGTCGAGCACGACGGGAATGTCGAGTTCCTTCAGCCACGCACCGGGGCCGACGCCCGAGCGCTGCAGCAGTTGCGGCGACGCGATCGCGCCGCTGCACACGAGCACCTCGCGGCGCGCATGCGCGGTCGCGCGTTCGCTGCCGCGCAGGTACGTGACGCCCGACGCGCGCTTGCCGTCGAACAGGACGCGGTCGGCGAGCGCGTGCGTGACGATCTCGAGGTTCGGCCGTGCACGCGCCTGGTCGAGATAGCCGCGCGCGGTACTGGCACGGCGGCCCTTCGGCGTGACGGTGCGGTCCATCGGACCGAAGCCTTCCTGCTGATAACCGTTCAGGTCGTCGGTGCGCGGATAGCCGGCCTGCACGCCCGCGTCGACCATCGCTTCGAACAGCGGGTTCACGCCCGGCTTGCTGGTCGTGACCGACACGGGGCCGCTGCCGCCGTGATAGTCGTTCGGACCGACGTCGCGCGTCTCGGCTTTCTTGAAGTACGGCAGGCAGTCGAGATACGTCCAGTTCTCGAGGCCCTTGTGCGTCGACCAGTTGTCGTAGTCGAGCGCGTTGCCGCGGATGTAGCACATCCCGTTGATCAGCGACGAGCCGCCGAGCCCCTTGCCGCGGCCGCATTCCATCCTGCGGTTGTCCATGTGCGGCTCGGGGTCGGTCTCGTACGCCCAGTTGTAGCGGCGGCCCTGCAGCGGGTAGGCCAGCGCCGCCGGCATCTGCGTGCGGAAGTCGAAGCGGTAGTCGGGGCCGCCCGCTTCGAGCAGCAGCACCGTGACGTCCGGATCTTCCGTCAGGCGCGTTGCGAGCACGTTGCCCGCGGAACCCGCGCCGCAGATGATGTAGTCGTATTCGCGTGTCGTCATGACGGTCAGTCTCCTTTCGTGATCCTTAAAACACCGGGTTGTAGCGGCCGAGCTCGACCTGCACCGACTTGATTCGAGTGTAGTGCTCGAGCGTCGTGATGCCGTTCTCCCGTCCGACACCGGATTGCTTGTATCCGCCAACCGGCATCTCGGCCGGCGATTCGCCCCACGTGTTGATCCAGCAGATGCCGGCTTCGAGGCGGTGAATCGTGCGGTGCGCGCGCGACAGGTTCTCGGTCACGACGCCGGCCGCGAGCCCGTAGTGCGTGTCGTTCGCGCGGGCGATCACTTCGTCCTCCGATTCGAAATCGAGGATGCTCATCACCGGCCCGAAGATTTCCTCGCGGACGATCTTCATGTCGTCGCGGCAATCGCCGAACACGGTCGGCGCGACGTACTGGCCGCTGCCGAAGTGGCCGTCGGTCAGGCGCGTGCCGCCCGCGAGCAGCTTCGCGCCCTCGGCCTTGCCGCTTTCGATGAAGCCGAGCACCTTGTCGAGCTGCGCGGCCGACACGAGCGGACCGAAGTTGGTGTCGGCATCGGTCGGCTTGCCGACGCGGATGCGCTTCACGCGTTCGAGCACCTTTTGCGTGAACGCGTCCTTGACCGAACGGTGCACGAACACGCGCGTGCCGTTCGTGCAGACCTGGCCCGAGCTGAAGAAGTTGGCGGTCACCGCGATGTCGGCCGCACGGTCGAGGTCCGCATCGTCGAACACGATCAGCGGCGACTTGCCGCCCAGTTCCATCGTCACTTCCTTCAGCGACGATGCGCCGGCCAGCGACATCACTTTCTTGCCCGTCTCGACGCCGCCCGTGAACGACACCTTCGCGATGTCCGGGTGGCCCGTCAGCAGCGCGCCGACCGAGCCGTCGCCCTGCACGACGTTGAACACGCCGGCCGGCACGCCGGCTTCCGTATAGATTTCCGCGAGCTTCAGCGCGGTCAGCGGCGTGACTTCGCTCGGCTTGAACACCATCGCGTTGCCGGCCGCGAGCGCGGGCGCCGTCTTCCAGCAGGCGATCTGGATCGGGTAGTTCCACGCGCCGATGCCCGCGCACACGCCGAGCGGCTCGCGGCGCGTATAGACGAACGACTCGGCGCGCAGCGGCACCTGCAGTCCTTCGATCGCGGTCGCGAGGCCCGCGTAGTACTCGATCACGTCCGCGCCGGTGACGATGTCGACCGCGAGCGTCTCGCCGATCGGCTTGCCGGTGTCGCGCGTTTCGAGTGCCGCGAGCTCGTCGTTGCGCTCGCGCAGCAGGTCGACCGCGCGGCGCAGGATGCGCGAGCGCTGCATCGCGGTCATCGCGGCCCATTCGCGCTGGCCTTCCTGCGCGGACGCAACGGCACGGTCGACGTCGGCCGCGCTCGCCTGCTGCACCTGGGCGAGCAGTTCGCCGGTGGCGGGATCGAAGGTGTCGAAAGTCTTGCCGCTCGTGGCGTCGACGTAACCGCCGCCGATGTAGAGGCGCTGCAAACCGAATACGGACATGAGGATCTCCTTGAGGGCGACTGCGTTGCGCGTCAGGCGGACGCGAGCAGCAGGTCGATGTAATCGTGGGCGAGCTTCAATGCAGCCCGGGTGTCGATCGGGCCGCCGGCGAGTGCGCCGCGCAGCCACAGGCCGTCGATCAGCGCGGCGAGGCCGCTGGCGGCTTCGCGCGCCTTCGCGAGCGGCAATGCCTTCGCGAATTCGACGCACAGGTTCGAATGCAGGCGCCGCGTGTTGACGTGCTGCAGGCGCTTGAGCATCGGGTCGTGCATGCTCTGCGACCAGAACGCGAGCCACGTCTTCATCACGGGCGCGCTGACCTGCGTGTCGTCGAAGTTCGCGGCGGCGATCGCGCGCAGCCGCGAACGCGGATCCTTGCGCGCGGTCGTGCGGCGGCGCGTGGTGGCCGACCACAGGTCGCGCAGCACGTGACGCATCGTCGCTTCGAGCAGGCCGTCCTTGTCGCCGAAGTAGTGGCTGACGATGCCCGTCGAGATGTTCGCGCGTTGCGCGACCGATGCGAGCGTCGTGCCGGGCAGGCCCGCTTCGTCGATCGAACGCAACGTGGCGTCGATCAACTGCGCGCGGCGAATCTCCCGCATTCCGACTTTCGGCATCGCGACTCCCTTTGCCCGGACGGGCCGTCCATGGAAGTCGAGAGCTTAGCGGTTTTTTATTGACCGCTCAATCAACAAAAAAACGGGGTCTGACGATTGTGGCGTGTTCGATCGCGGGCATTCGTCCGCGTCCGCGGCCATGTGCAGGTGCGGAAAAACGAATTGAAAGAAGGTTAATTAAATTGGAATCTGTTTAAAACGGTTTCCGAAAAGATAGGTAATGTGGAGGAAAGTTTCCACTTGCGATGTCATTACGAATCGAAAGAGTGTCGAGATCTGCAAGATTATTCGCAATGTGAAATTGTCAATTCGGATCGTGAAGATGTGCAGCTTTCTAAAAACCGTTTCAATCAGGCGATTGAAATTGCATATCAATTTGAATTTAAACGGAAATATTGATTTTATGAACGCTGTGGCCGATTGCTCGCAAACGATTGCGGATACCTTTCACGAGGATCTGCCTACCATAGAAATTGATAAAAAAATTTGAATCATGGGCATTTCCTAACAGAGTAGAGGGGATCCTTGGAATGACTTGAGTAAGTAATATCGACCGTATTAGTATGGCGCCGCACCAAGAGGAATGAATGGGCACCGTGGGCATTGCCGCGGTGCGTCGGCAATGGGCGCGATGACGGACCGCGCACGGGGCCGTCACCTGCCATTGCGCACCTGCAGCATGCCGCGACGTCGAGACGCCGCATTCACCGGAGAACGACGATGCCGACCGAAAAACACGTGGTCCCGCTACCGAATGGTCTGAAGGTCTACGTCGAACGGAACGTGTTCGACCCGGCGTTCGACACCGCCATGCTCGTCAACGGCGCGCTCGCGACGACCGCGTCGTTCGGGCAGACCGTCCAGTATCTCGGCGAGCGGATGAACACGATCTGCTTCGACCTGCCGTATGCGGGCCAGTCGCGCCAGCACAACCCGGGCTGCTACATCCTGACCAAGGACGACGAAGCCGCGATCCTCCAGTACCTGGTCGAGCATTTCGCGCCGGCGTTCCTCGTGTCGGTGTCGTGGGGCGGCGTCGCGTCGCTGTTCGCGCTCGCGCGCGGCTGCCCGAGCGTGCGGCGCGCGGCGATCTGCTCGTTCTCGCCGTTCCTGAACGACGCGATGGTCGACTACGTGACGCGTGCCCGCGACCACATCGCGGCCGGCGAGAACCTGAAGGCCGCGCAGCTGCTGAACGACACGGTCGGTCGCTACCTGCCGCGCATCATGAAGCTGTACAACTACCGGTATCTCACGCGCCTGCCGCGCGACGAGCAGGACCAGGTCGCGTTCCACGTCGACCAGATCCTGTCGCTGCAACCCGAACGCTACTTCAGCGAGTTCTCGAACATCGGTTGCGAGCTGCTGTTCCTGAACGGCGAGCGCGACGATTACACGACGCCGGCCGACGTGCGCCAGCTCGGCGCGCACGTGTCGCGCGCGCGGTTCGCGACGGTGCCGGACGCCGGCCATTTCCTCGACATCGAAGGCCGCGCGCAGCGCGAATACACGCGCACCGCGCTGCTCGACTTCTTCTGCGGCGAGGCGTCCGTCACGGCCGGCATGGCGCGCGCGGCCGCGCAGGCGTGCGTGTCCGCACCGATGCACGCGCTGTCGTCGTGACGCCAACCGTCGTGCATCGGGCCCATCCCGCACATCCGAATTCCCATCCCAACGAGGCAGGCCAGCCGTGAATATCGTTCAGACCATCGCCATCGTCGTTCCGTGGGCCGCATGGCTCGCCTACTGGATCGCCACGTCGCAGGGCGTGAAGACGACCGTGCGCAAGGAAGCATCGCGCTCGCGCACGCTGCAGTCGATTCCGCTGATCGTCGGCGGCGCGCTGATCATCCTGCCCGATCCGTCGTGGCAGGCGCTCGTGCCCGACTGGCAGCGCTTCGGGCTGCAGGCGCAGTGCGGGCTCGCGGTGCTGGTGGCCGGCCTGTTGTTCTCGGTATGGGCGCGGCTGCATCTCGGCACGAACTGGAGCGTGTCGGTCACGCTGAAGGAGGACCATGAGCTGGTCCGCACGGGGCCGTATGCGCTGGTACGTCACCCGATTTACACGGGCTGCCTGATCGCGCTCGTCGGCGCCGCGCTGATCGGCGGCGAATGGCGCGGCGCGATCGGCGTGCTGCTCGTGTTCGCATCGCTCGCGTACAAGGTGCGCGTCGAGGAAAGCTGGCTGACCGGGTATTTCGGGCCGGCGTACGCACAGTACCGCCGCGAAGTGGCGGCGCTGATTCCCGGCTTCTACTGATCCCGCGAGGCGCGCGATGGCGAAGATGATCGTGACCGCGATCGGCTCGGCGGGCGACGTGCATCCGCTGCTCGGCGTCGCGCGCACGCTCGCGGCGCGCGGTCACGACGTCGTGTTCTGCACGCACGCGCCGTTCGAGGCGGCCGTGCGCCGCTGCGGGTTCGCGTTCGTGCCGGTCGGTACCGCGGCCGAATACGACGCCGCGATGGAGAACCCGGCGCTGTGGGATCCGCGCACGTCGTTCCGCACGCTGTGGCAGGTGATCGCGCCGACGCTGCGGCCGCATTACGACGCGCTGCATGCGCTGACCGACGCCGACACGGTGCTCGTCGGCACGCTGTGGGCGTTCTCCGCGCGCTTCATGCAGGAGCGGCACGGCACACCGTACGTGTCGGTGCAGGTGTCGCCTTCGACGTTGCTGTCCGCGCATGCGCCGCCGACGCACCCGCGCCTGACGATTCCCGCGCGCTGGCCGCTGCCGGTGAAGTCGGCGCTGATGACGCTGATCGAGCGGCAGGTGCTCGACCGCGTGTGCGGCCCGGCGCTCGACGCGGTGCGCCGCGATCTCGGGCTCGCGCCAGCGCGGCGCGTGCTCGGCCGCTGGCTGCATTCGACCGACGGCGTGCTGTGCCTGTTTCCCGGCTGGTTCGCGCCGCCGCAGCCCGACTGGCCGTCGAACCATTTTCAAAGCGGTTTTCCGCTGTTCAACGATATTGCGACACCTGACGATGATGTGGCACTCGATGCGTTTCTCGCGGCCGGTGAGCCCCCGGTCGTGTTCACGGCCGGTTCGACACGCGTCGATCACGCGGCATACGCGCGCGCGGTGGCGGACGCGCTGCGCGCGACCGGCGCGCGCGGGATCCTGCTGACGCCGCACGATGCGGCGTCGCACGACGACCGGCTGCTCGTGCGCCGCTTCGTGCCGATGCGTACGCTGCTGCCGCGTTGCCGCGCGCTCGTGCATCACGGCGGGATCGGCACCGCGGCGCTCGCGTGTGAGGCCGGGATCGTGCAGGTCGTCACGCCGTTCGCGCACGACCAGTTCGACAACGCGCAACGCGTCGTCGCGAACGGCTGCGGCGTGCGCGTCGACGGCCCGGTCGATGGCGCGCGGCTCGGCGCGGCGCTCGCGCGCGTGCTTGCCGAACCGGCGTTCGCGGTGCATGCGAAGCGCACGCGCGCGCTGCTCGCGGCCGCACCCGACGGCTGCGACGCGGCCGCCGATTTCATCGAACGCTTCGTGCCGAAGCGCGGGCGGGTGGCCGCACGGGCCGATGTCGCGGTGGCCGGCGCATGAGCACCGCATCCCCGCTTCACGACGGGCCCGTCACGCCTTCCGCGTTCGACACGCCAGCGCCTGCGCCCGCGCCGGCCGCGCAGCCGGTGCGCGGCATCCGGCTCGCGCTGCTGACGTTCGCGCTGTCGCTCGCGACCTTCATCGAAGTGCTCGACTCGACCGTGACGAACGTCGCGGTGCCGGCGATCTCCGGCAGTCTCGGCGTATCGAACAGCCAGGGCACATGGGTGATCAGCTCGTACTCGGTCGCGGCGGCGATCGCGGTGCCGCTGACGGGCTGGCTCGCGCGCCGCGTCGGCGAGCTGCGGCTGTTCGTCGGCGCGGTGCTGCTGTTCACGCTGACGTCGCTGCTGTGCGGTCTCGCGCGCGACTTGCACGTGCTGGTGATCTGCCGCGCGCTGCAGGGTCTGTGCTCGGGGCCGATGGTGCCGCTGTCGCAGACGATCCTGCTGCGCACGTTCCCGCCGGACAAGCGCACGATCGCGCTCGCGCTGTGGGCGATGACGGTGCTGCTCGCGCCGATCTTCGGGCCGGTGGTCGGCGGCTGGATCGTCGACAACTTCTCGTGGCCGTGGATCTTCCTGATCAACTTGCCGATCGGGCTGTTCTCGTTCGCGGTGTGCACCGCGATGCTGCGCCCCGACGCGCAGCGCGGCGCGGCCGGCCCGATCGACGTGCCGGGCATCGTGCTGCTCGTGATCGGCGTCGGCTCGCTGCAGGCGATGCTCGACCTCGGCCACGACCGTGGCTGGTTCGGCTCGCCGCTGATCGTCACGCTCGCGGTGGTCGCGACGCTCGCGATCGTGTCGCTGCTGATCTGGGAGGCGGGCGAAGCGCATCCCGTCGTCGATCTCAGCCTGTTTCGCGACCGCACGTTCTCGTTCTGCGTGCTGATCATCTCGCTCGGGATGATGAGCTTCTCGGTGGTCGGCGTCGTGTTCCCGCTGTGGATGCAGGCCGTGATGGGCTACAACGCGTTTCATGCGGGGCTCGCGACTGCGTCGCTCGGCGTGCTCGCGCTCGTGTTCTCGATTCTCGTCGGGATTCACGCGCACCGTTTCGACGCGCGCGTGCTCGCGACGTTCGGCTTCCTCGTGTTCGCGGCCGTGCTCGCGTGGGATGCGCATTTCACGCTGAAGATGACGTTCGCGCAGATCGCCGCGCCGGGGCTGATCCAGGGGATCGGGCTGCCGTGCTTCTTCATTCCGCTGACCGCCGCGACGCTGTCGCGCATTCCGGACGACCGGCTCGCCGCCGCGTCGAGCCTGTCGAACTTCCTGCGCACGCTGTCCGCCGCGTTCGGCACGGCGATGAGCGTGACGCTGTGGGAAAACCGCGCGACCTATCACTACGACGTCGTGTCGCAATCGGTCACGCACGCATCGGCGAACACGCAGCGCTTCGTGCACTCGCTGAACGCGATGGGCGTGGACGGCGTGCGCGAGCTGTCGACGCTGCACCAGGTCGTGATGCAGCAGGCGTACATGATGGCGACCAACGACATGTTCTGGATGGCGAGCATGACGTGTCTCGCACTCGCGGCGATGATGTGGCTGACGCGGCCGAAGCGCGGCGCGGCCGCGTCGTTCGGGCATTGAGGAGAAGACCATGACGACACTCGGCGCACTCGTGATCCTGTATCACCCGAGCGATGCGCAGCTCGATGCGCTCCGCGCATGGCGGCATGCGTGCGACGCGCTGCTCGTCGTCGACAACACGCCGCAGCCCGATGCGCGGGCGCGCGAGCTGTGCGAGCGGGAGGGCATCGCGCTGCTGCATCACGGCAATCGCGGCGGGATCGCGGGCGCGTACAACGCGGGGCTCGCGGCGCTGTTTCGCGACCGCATCGACGCGGTCGCACTGTTCGACCAGGATTCGTCGGTGCCGGCCGCGTATTTTCCGGTGATGCGCGACGTCTGCGCGGGGCTGGCCGGGCGCGCGTTCCTGGCCGGCCCGCGCATCTTCGACGAAAACGCGCGCAGCTTCCTGCCGGAGCTCTCGACCAACGGGATCGGGCTGCGCCGCCTGCGCATCGAGCCGGGCGCGCCGCTGCAGCGCTGCGCGTTCCTGATCTCGTCGGGCTGCGTGGTGTCGCGCGACGCGTTCGACCTGCTCGGCCGCTTCGACGAGACGCTGTTCATCGACCACGTCGACACCGAATACAGCTTCCGCGCGCTGTCGCGCAACGTGCCGCTCTATGTCGTGCCGTCGCTGGTGCTGCCGCACCGGATCGGCGCGAAGCAGCGGCATGCGATCGGCCCTTTTGAAATGACGTCGATGAATCATTCGTGGCAACGGCGCTACTACAGCGCGCGCAATGCGGTGCAGCTCGGGATGCAGTACGGGCTGCGTTTTCCGGTGGCGATCGTGCCGAACCTGCTGACCGTCTGGCAGGTCGTGCAGATCGCGCTCGTCGAACGCGACAAGCGCGCGAAGCTCGCCGGCATCCTGTTCGGCGTCGCGGACGGCCTGTTCGGCCGGCTCGGCCCGCTCGAACGCACGCGGCCGCGCCTGGCCGCGCGTGCGCAGCGCGTTCGGCAGGGGTGACGATGCGGCATTCGAGAAAAGCGGCGGGTTCGGCGCGTGGCGTGAAGGGCGGCTCGACGATCGCGGCGGCGGCCATGCTGTTCGCCTTGGGGGGCTGCGTGCCGTCGGGGTTCCTGCCGTCGCTGTCGTTGCGCGCGCCGGCCGGCGATGCGCTCGCGCATACGGTCGGCCCCGGCGCGAACGGCGCGTGGCCGGCGCCGGATTGGGTGAAGCAGCTTCAGGATCCGCAGCTCGACGACCTGGTGGCCGAGGCGTCGCAGAACAGTCCCGATGTGCAGGTCGCACAGGCGCGGTTGCGCATCGCGCAGGCGCAGCTTCAGCAATTCGATTCGCTTATCGGGCTCACGGGCACGGCCGGCGCGACGATCAGCCGCGCGCGGATGCCGAAACCCGGCGACATCGCCGACGTGACGGCCGGCGGCTATCGCGTGCCGGTGCAGATCTTCGGCGATCCGAACGTATCGCCGTCGTCGATCTTCGTCGGGTTGAACTACCAGCTCGACCTGTGGGGCAAGAACCGCGCGGCGACGAAGAGCCTGATGTCGCTGCGCGACGCGGCGGGCGTCGAGGCCGAACAGGTACGGCTGACACTCGCCGTCGCGATCGTCACCGTGTACTGCCAGCTCGACCAGACGTACGCGGTGCGCGACCTGTTGCAGCAGAAGCTGAAGATCAGCCAGCGCGTGACGGCCGTGCTGCGCGAGCGTACCGCGCGCGGCCTCGACAACGCGTACGACGCGAGCGACGCGTCGATCAAGCGCAGCCGCCTGCTCGAACAGATCGCGCTGAACGACGAGCAGATCAAACTCGCGCAACTGCAGCTCGGCGTGCTGTCGGGCCGCGGTCCCGAGCGCGGTCTCGCGCTGCAGCGGCCGCGCGTCGGCGCGTTCGCGGGCGGCGCCGTGCCCGCGCGGCTGCCGGCCGATCTCCTCGGCCGCCGGCCCGACATCGTCGCCGCGCGGCTGCGTGTCGAAGCCGCGTTCGCGAATGCCGATTCGACGCGCGCGCAGTTCTATCCGGACGTGAACCTCGTCGCGCTCGGCGGCGTGTTCGCGCTGACACCCGCATCGCTGTTCTCGCGCGATTCGCTCGCCGGCTCAGTCGGTCCGGCGATCTCGCTGCCGATCTTCGATCGCGGCCGGCTGAAGGCGAAGCTCGGCGCGGACGTCGCGCAGGCCGACGTCGCGATCGGGCTATACAACAAGACCGTCGACGATGCGCTCGGGCAGGTCGCGCAGCTCGTCACGTCCCTGCAGACGTCGCAGACGCTCGTGACGCAGCAGCAGGACGCGGTCGCGGCCGCGCAGAAGATCGTGCAGATCGCGGCCGACCGCCACCGGCGCGGCGTGCTGATGCAGAAGGATGTCGATGTCGCGGATCTCACGCTGATCGACGAGCGCACGCAGATGATCGCGTTGCTCGGCCGGCAGCGCACGCTGCGCGTCGGGTTGATCGGCGCGCTCGGCGGCGGGTTCGATGCGGGCGCAACGGTGGCGCAGGTGCAGACGCCGGCCGTGCATCGGGCGCGCAGCGGGGCGGCGAAGCGGGGTGCTGCGACCACGGCACCTGCAGCGCTCGCCGTGGCGGCTGCGACCGCCACGATCACACCGGCCACCGCCGCGACCGTGAGCCGATCGGTGTCAGGGCCGTCGGCCGATGCACGTGCGCAGGGCGCGGCCGTCCGGCCGGTCGTCGCCGCATCGGATGCGGGGTCTGCGCGACGCGACGACGCGGCACGCACGCCGGCTGTCGACACGACGCCTCGCGGCACGCCCGTTCTTGCGCGCACGGCGACGACGATCGCGGCGCCGGCCCCGTCGGTCACCCAGCCGATCCCCCTGTTCCAGCACGATCGACTGATCGTTACGCAAAGCGACTGATGCACCACGACAACCTTCATACCGCCGCGCCGCCGGCCGCACAGACCGACCCGGCACTCGCTGCGCGCCGCGCGACGCGTCGCAAGCGCTTTACCGTGTTCTTCGCGATCGTGCTGCTGGCCGCGATCGCGTGGATCGCGTACTGGCTGCTGAGCGACCGCTACTACGAGGACACCGACGACGCGTACGTCGCGGGCAGCATCGTGCAGGTCGCCGCGCAGATCCCCGGCGCCGTGACCGACGTGCTGGTGGCCGATACGCAGGCCGTGCGCGCCGGGCAGACGCTCGTGCGGCTCGACGACACCGAGGCATCCGTCGCGTTCGCGCAGGCGAAGGCGCAGCTCGCGCAGGCCGTGAGGCAGGTGGCAAACGCGAAGATCTCGAACACGATGTACGTCGAGGCCGTGAATGCGCGTCGCGCCGACCTGTCGCTCGCGCAGCGCGCATTCGTCGCGCGCTCGGGCGCGTCGGTCGAGATCGTCGCGCCGGAGGAGCTGGCGCGCGCGCGCGCGGCGGTGGCCGGCGCGCAGGCGAGCCTCGCGGCCGCGCAGGCCCAGCTCGACGCGGCGCGCGCGCTCGGCAGCAAGCTGCCCGTCGACGAAAGCCCGGCCGTCGTGCAGGCGGCCGCGCAGTTCAAGCTCGCGTACCGCAACCTGAAACGAACGACGATCGTCGCACCCGTCGACGGTACGATCGGGCAGCGCTCGGTGCAGGTCGGCCAGCAGGTCGGGCCCGGCGTGCCGCTGATGTCGGTCGTGCAGCTCAGCCAGCTCTGGATCGAGGCGAATTTCAAGGAAGGGCAGATCCGCCACATGCGCGTCGGCCAGCCGGTCGAGGTCGTGTCGGATCTCTACGGCTCGCGGGTCGCCTATCGCGGCCGCGTGCAGGGCTTCTCGGCCGGTACGGGCAGCGCCTTCTCGATGCTGCCGTCGCAGAACGCGGCCGGCAACTGGATCAAGGTCGTGCAGCGCGTGCCGGTCGTGATCGCGCTCGATCCGCGCGATCTCGCCGCGCATCCGCTGCGCGTCGGGCTGTCGATGCGCGCGACGGTCGACACGCGTGACCGCAACGGCCACGCGCTCGACAGCGAGCCACCGACGCCGGCCGTCAGCACGCGCGTGCACGACGGCGTCGCGAGCGACGCGGAAGCGGCGGCTGCCGCGATCATCCGCGAGAATCAGGGCGGCTGACGCCCGTCGGAAAAGGAAAGGGCCTGCCGCGAGCGCCGGTCCGCCTCCCGATAGGGTGCGCGTCCCGCGTCGCGTCCGGCGCCGTCCCGTCGTTTCCCGCCCGACTTTCGTATTTCCGCCATCGATGTCGGCGCCGATCAAACGCATGTCGCGTTTGAGACATCGGCGCCCCTGCCTCCGGGACTACTCTCGAACAGCACGTTGCGTGTGCGCCGCATGAGACGGCGCGCCGCGGCGCCATCCAACGAGACATGGAGACAATACGATGAGCAGCAATCGAGGTGTCGTCTATCTTGGACCGGGCCAGGTCGAAGTCCAGAAAATCGATTATCCGAAGATGGTCGACCCGAGCGGCCGCGCGATCGGCCACGGCGTGATCCTGAAAGTGGTCAGCACGAACATCTGCGGCTCCGACCAGCACATGGTGCGTGGCCGCACGACCGCACCGGTCGGCCTCGTGCTCGGTCACGAGATTACCGGCGAAGTGGTCGAAGTGGGCCGCGACGTCGAGACGCTGAAGATCGGCGATCTCGTGTCGGTGCCGTTCAACGTCGCCTGCGGCCGCTGCGCGATGTGCAAGGACACGCATACGGGCGTGTGCCTGAACGTGAACCCGTCGCGTGCCGGCGGTGCTTACGGCTACGTCGACATGGGCGGCTGGATCGGCGGCCAGGCCGAGTACGTGCTCGTGCCGTACGCCGATTTCAACCTGCTGAAATTCCCGGACCGCGACCAGGCGATGTCGAAGATCCGCGACCTGACCTGCCTGTCCGACATTCTGCCGACCGGTTATCACGGTGCGGTGAGCGCGGGCGTGAAACCGGGCTCGACGGTCTATATCGCGGGCGCGGGCCCGGTCGGCATGGCTGCCGCCGCATCGGCACGCCTGCTCGGCGCGGCCGTCACGATCGTCGGCGACATGAATGCGGAACGTCTCGCGCATGCGCGTGCGATGGGCTTCGAGACGGTCGACCTGTCGAAGGATGCATCGCTCGGCGAGCAGATCGAGCAGATCCTCGGTGTACCCGAGATCGACTGCGCGGTCGACTGCGTCGGCTTCGAGGCGCACGGCCACGGCTCGTCGGGCCATGCGGAGGAAGCGCCCGCGACGGTGCTGAATTCGCTGATGGAAATCACGCGGCCGGCCGGCGCGATCGGCATCCCGGGCCTGTACGTGACGGACGATCCGGGCGCGAAGGACAAGGCGGCGCAGCACGGCAGCCTGAGCATCCGCTTCGGCCTCGGCTGGGCGAAGTCGCACTCGTTCTTCACGGGCCAGACGCCGGTGCTGAAGTACAACCGCAACCTGATGCAGGCGATCCTGTTCGACCGGCTGCCGATCGCGAAGATCGTCAACGTCGAAGTGATCTCGCTCGACCAGGCGCCGGAAGGCTACAAGAAGTTCGACGGCGGCGCGCCGCGCAAATTCGTCATCGACCCGCACGGGTTGCTGGCGGCGTGATGTGCTAGCGCTCGATACGCTACACGCTGAACGCAAACGGGCGGCTCCGGAAACGGGCCGCCCGTTTTTGTTGCGGGCGCGGGGCGAGCGAGGGGAGTCGAAGATCGGTTCGGAAAGCGAATCGTCCGGCGCGAACGGCCGGACTCCGCGCTCAGTGGCCGCGATAGAGTTTCGCGACCTCGGCGTTGCTGGACGCCGTGTACCGCCCATGGCGGGTATGCAGGCTCACGCGGCGAATCGGATGCGTGCGATGCGCGGCATCGCGGCTGCCTTTCCAGTCGGCCATGCGAACTGCGCTGGCGTGTGGCCGGTCGGGTGCGCGCATCGACGGTGCGGCTTGCGCAACCTGCATCTTGCCGGCAGTCAGGCTGGCGTTCGCGTCGGCGTGTGGCGGAATGGCCGCCAGTTGCGGCGTGCGGTCGGGCGGATGAAACGGAAAAGCGGGCGTCGGCAATACCGGCAGCATCGGCTCGTTCACCGTATGCAAGCCGGATTCGGTCGCAGTGGCTGCCGGCGCACCGGACCCTCGGCAGACGGGATCGGCCTTGCATGTGCGGTCGACCATCACATAGCCGCCGACCAGCAGCACGAGTGTCAGGAGGCTCAGGATCGGTGCGCTCGATGCGCTCGGCCGCCGGAACGTCGCGTTGCGCAGCGAGTGCGCGACGCGCGACGACCATGAACGGACGGCATGCGGCGCGTGAGCGGCGTGCGCAGGATCGGGCGTATGACGAAGCGGATCGAACGGCCAGTCCCACTGGCCGCAGGCGGGGCAGCGCTCGAGTGCGTGGGGCGCGACGAATCCGCACTCCCTGCACCGGCAACGCTCGGCGTGCCGAGATTCGGCGCGTGCGTTCGACACGGTGCGCCATGCGTCGCGCGTGCGAACGTTCCGGTTGGGCAGGACACGCATCGTCAGCGGCCGGCGGGCGCCATCAACGGAGCACACGTCGACGATCGTTCGCGTTCGGTGTTCATGTGATTCTCCATAACATCGGACGCGTGGAATCCGTTCGTCCGCGGCTACCTGTCGCTTCATTCTTTGTCGCTGGCACGTGAAACGCAAGGACGATGTCGGTCGTTCCCGGCCGCGCGTCTGGCGCTAGCCGTCGTGTCGTTGCCGCGCCGCGAGCGTCCCGACGGTCTCCATCGCGCGCTCGACGGCCGGCGTCCACGGCCGGCCGTAGTTGAGCCGCAGGTAGCGGCGAAATCCGCCGGTCGCGGAAAAGATCGGCCCCGGCGCGATGCTGACGCCGCTTTCCATCGCAGCGTCGAACAGGTGCATCGCATCGACGCGCGGCGGCAGTTCGATCCACAGGAAATACCCGCCACGCGGCGCGAATACTTCGGTGTCCGCCGGAAAATACGCGCGCACGGCCGCGAGCATCTGCGCCTGGTGCGCGGCGAGATTGCGCCGCAGCTTGCGCAGGAAGCGGTCGTATGCGCCGTCGCGCAGGTAGCTCGAAATCGCCAGCTGTGCGGGCACGTCGGCGGCTGGCGCGCTCGCGCCCTTTGCCTGCCGAATCTGCCGCACGTAGCGCCCGGCCGCGACCCAGCCGATCCGGAACCCGGGCGCGAGACATTTCGAGAACGACCCGCAATGCAGGACGAGCCCGCTGTCGTCATACAGTTTCGCGGGGCGCGTGGGCGCCGTGCCGAAATGCAGTTCGCCGTACACGTCGTCCTCGATCAGCGGCACGCCGCGCGACGCGAGCAGGTCGATCAGCGCGCGCTTGCGCTCGTCGCTCAGCGTCGCGCCGGTCGGGTTGTGGAACGACGTCATGAACCAGCACGCGCGCACCGGATGCGTGTCGAGCGCCTGCGCGAGCGCATCGAGATCGAGGCCCGTGCGCGGGTCGACCGGAATCTCGACGGCTTTCAGGTGCAGGCGCTGCACGGCGTGCAGTACCGCGTGGAATGCCGGCCGTTCGATCGCGACGATGTCGCCGGGACGCGTCAGCGCCTGCAGGCAGAGCGTCAACGCTTCGAGCGCGCCGGTCGTGATGACGATCTCGTCCAGCGGCAAGGCGGCGCCCGCGTTCAGGTAACGCAACGCGATCTGCCGGCGCAATGCGTCATTGCCGGGCGGTAATCCCGACAGCAGTTTCGTGCGGTCCATGCTGCGGGCCGCCGACGCCATGTAGCGCCACAGGCTGCTCATCGGGAACAGCGAGTAACTGGCGAATGCCGAGCCGAGCGGGACGATGTCGTCGCATTTGAGGGAGTCGAGCAGGCGGAGCAGCGTGTCGTCGTCGTTGTCGTCGCCGTCGGCTGGTGTGGCGGCCGGCTTGCGCGGCGGATCGTCGCCGAACCGCACATGCTTGTCTGCCAGGTTCGCAACGAAATATCCGGAGCGGGCTCGCGCGACGATCAGACCCTCGCTTTCGAGCGCGTAGTACGCGCGAAACACGGTGGACGGGCTCACGCCATATGCGCGGCACGCGGCGCGCACGGTGGGGATGCGCGCACCGACTGCCAGGTCGCCGCGCCGGATCGCGTCGGCGATCGTCTGTGCCAGCGCCGCATATCGCTTCATGCCTGCCCCCCGGCCGCTCGAAGCCTCGCTGAAAAAAGAGTAGGGCACGGCACCCGTCGCACGCAAGCGCGCCCCCAATCGCTGATCCGTATGTTTTTTGAGCGCTCTGATGCTGTTCTTTCGTCTGACAAGCGGGCATTCTCCAGCACGTCCCATTCCCGATGTCCGACCGAGACGGAATCCACGCTGCATGGCGGCGGCTCCGTGACCCACGCATGTCCTGCATGGGTTCCTGTCCGCGGCGTCCTGACCCTATCCGGAAGCATCCAGCGTGAAACTGAAGACTCTCGCCGCCGGCCTCGTGGCCGGCATCGCCCTCACCCTGTCCGGCGGCGCCGCGCAGGCTGCCTGCGTCAGCAATCCCGCCGCCCAGCCGAATGCGACGTTTCCAGCCGCGCTCACCGGCAAGCTCGTCTATCACAGCTACGTGAAGTACGGCGACGGCACGAGCCAGCTGTTCCTCTACGACTTCTCGGCCCATACGCTGACGCAACTGAGCAAGAGCACGTGGGGCATCACCGACCCGATGAACGGCGTGTTCAGCCCCGACGGCAAGTGGCTCGCGTTCATGGGCATCAGCAACGGCGCATGGAACGTGTTCATGCTGCAGCTCGGCGCCGGCACGCCGCCCGTCAACCTGACGAACAGCACGGGCGCGACGCGCAACGAGGACCCGAAATTCAGCGCGGACGGCAAGACGCTCGTGTTCAAGCAGAACGGCGACGTCAAGCAGGCGACGCTGTCGTACACGAGCGCGGGCCCGACGTTCACGTCGGTCGTGAGCCTGACGAACGCGCCGTCCGGCGCCGAATACTCGATGCCGTACCTCGCACCGGATGCGAGCGCCGTGTACTACGCGACCGGCACCGGCTCGAACATGGGGTTGATGAAGCGCACGCTCGCGACCGGCGCGACCGCCGTGTTCGATCATCCGGCCGGGCTGCAGACCTACTACCCGATCGTGCGGGCGGACGGCATGGTGTTCTATGCGCGCTGGAAGGACAGCGGCGGGGCCGACCAGATCTATTCGAAGACGGCCGACCCGGCATCGACGCCGAACGCGCTGGCGCTCAACGACTGCGTGAGCAACAACTCGGATCCGGCGCCGGTGAGCGGCACGAACTACCTGTTCTTCTCGTCGACGACGGCAGGCGGCTATCAGCTTTATGTGGGCGACGTGACGACCGGCCAGCGCTGGAGCCTGTCGCAATTCGGCGTGAATGCCGACACGACGAAGGCGAAGCTCGGATCGAGCTACTACGGCGGCCCGGCCGTCGCGCAGCCGACGCTGCTGTCGCAGGGGCGCCCGGCCGCCGCGTCGGCGAGCTACAACGCGTCGCTCACGGCGGACAAGGCGTTCGACGGCAACACGACGAGCACGCGCTGGGATTCGCCGGAAGGCGCCGGCGTCGATCCGCAATGGATCTCGGTGGATCTCGGCGCGGTGAAGCACATCGATCACGTCGATCTCTACTGGGATGCGGGCGCGCTCGTCTATCAGATCCAGACGTCGAACGACAACGCGAACTGGACGACGATCTACTCGACGAGCAACGGCGGTTCATATAGTCACGTCACGCTGCCGAATCTCAACGGAAGCGGCCGCTACGTGCGGATGCTCGGCACGAAGCGTGCGACGCAGTGGGGCTACTCGCTCTACGAAATGCAGGTGTGGGGATCCTGAGCACAATGAAAAAACGGCCTTGATGGCCGTTTTTTTCATGCATCACGCGCGGCGTCGCTCACGCATGCAGTACATGGGTGGGAAACGCGGGGGCGGCACTCGCCGCACCCTGCGCGAGCGGCGCGACCTGCTTGCGGCGCTCGCGGGTCGGCGCGACGCCGAATGCATCGCGATAGCTCTTGCTGAAGTGGCACGCCGACTGGAAGCCGCACGCCATCGTGATGTGCATGATCGACATGTCGGTCTGCAGCAGCAGCTCGCGCGCACGGCGCAGCCGCAGCGTCAGGTAGTAATGCGTCGGCGTCATGCCGAGGTGCTCGCGGAACAGGCGCTGCAGTTGCCGCTGCGACATGTTCGCGAGTCGCGCGAGCTCCTCGCGCGACAGCGGCTCCTCGATGTTGTTCTCCATCAGCGAGATCACTTCGAACAGCGACTTGTTCGCCGAGCCGAGGCGCGCGACGAGCGGCATGCGTTGCTGCGCGCTCGTGTCGCGCACGTGTTCGACGATGAACTGCTCGGCGATCTGCGTGACGCGCGCAGTGCCCACGCGCGCGGCGATCAGGTTCAGCATCATGTCGAGCGGCGCGACGCCGCCCGTGCACGTGATGCGGTCGCGGTCGATCACGAACAGTTCCTTCAGGAAGCGCGTGTCCGGAAACTCTTCCTTCAGCGCCGACATGTTCTCCCAGTGGATCGCGCATGCGTAGCCCGCGAGCAGCCCCGATTTCGCGAGTGCATAGGTGCCCGTGCACAGGCTGCCGAGCGGGATGCCCGAGCGCGCGAAGCGGCGCAGTGCCGACAGGTGGGCCGGCGTGGTCGCACGCTGCACGTCGACGCCGCCGCACACGAACACGATGTCGGGCTGCCCCGCGCATTCGGCCGGGCCCGTGTCGACCGTGAGGCCGTTGCTCGCCGTGACCGGGCCGCCGTCCGGGCTGATCACCGACCAGCGGTAGAGCGGCTGGCCGCTCAGGTAGTTCGCCATCCGAAGCACCTCGATCGCATTGGTGAACGCGATCATCGTGAAATTCGGTAACGGCATGAACGCGAAGTGGGACAGCGACGCTGTGCGGTCGGGCGACATGGGGAGCGTTCCTAAAATCTCTAATAGCTATACGCCCGGGGGGCACGGGTCGGGCAGCGGTATTGTGTGAGCGAGCGCAACAAGCGTGCCATACGGCTAAACCCTAGCTCCATACGTTGTCTGGGTGTAAGGCCGATGTTGCACTGCACCGTAAGCGGGAGACGCCGCACCCCGAACGGGCGGCAAACGCACTGCCCGCGTGCGTATCCATAGGTGAACAGCCGACGCCGTTTTGGTTGGTCATCCGAAAAAGCACGACCGGTCACTTGTATAAAACGGACGTGCATGGCGGAAAAGGCAAAGAACGCGTCTAAATTCATCAATCCGCCGAAAATCCGAACGACAAGAATAGAGCCGTCGGCAACCTTGTACTGGCGCAGCGGGAAACCCAGGCAGGGCGGGCCTTGAGCTTTGGTTGCAGCCCTTTATTCTTCGTCACGGACGCACTATGTCGAACACCCAGCCTTTCTTCTCGCAGCCCCTTGCCGAGCGCGACGCGCCGGTACGCAGCGCCATCCTGAAGGAACTCGAGCGTCAGCAGTCGCAGGTCGAGCTGATCGCGTCGGAAAACATCGTGTCGCGCGCCGTGCTCGAGGCGCAGGGCTCGGTACTGACGAACAAGTACGCGGAAGGCTATCCCGGCAAGCGTTATTACGGCGGCTGCGAATTCGCGGACGAAGTCGAGGCGCTGGCGATCGAGCGCGTCAAGCAGATCTTCAACGCCGGTTATGCGAACGTGCAGCCGCACTCGGGCGCGCAGGCGAACGGCTCGGTGATGCTCGCGCTGGCCAAGCCGGGCGACACGGTGCTCGGCATGTCGCTGGACGCCGGCGGCCACCTGACGCACGGCGCGAAGCCGGCGCTGTCGGGCAAGTGGTTCAACGCCGTCCAGTACGGCGTGAACCGCGACACGATGCGGATCGATTACGACCAGGTCGAGGCGCTGGCGCACGAGCACAAGCCGAACCTGATCATCGCCGGCTTTTCGGCATACCCGCGCGCGCTCGACTTCGCGCGCTTCCGCGCGATCGCCGACAGCGTCGGCGCGAAGCTGATGGTCGACATGGCGCACATCGCCGGCGTGATCGCCGCGGGCCGCCACGCGAACCCGGTCGAGCATGCGCACGTCGTCACGTCGACCACCCACAAGACGCTGCGCGGCCCGCGCGGCGGCTTCGTGCTGACCAACGACGAGGACATCGCGAAGAAGATCAACTCGGCCGTGTTCCCCGGCCTGCAGGGCGGCCCGCTGATGCACGTGATCGCCGGCAAGGCCGTCGCGTTCGGCGAAGTGCTGCATGCGGACTTCAAGACCTACATCGACAACGTGCTCGCGAACGCGCAGGCGCTCGGCGAAGTGCTGAAGGCCGGCGGCGTCGATCTCGTCACGGGCGGCACCGACAACCACCTGCTGCTGGTCGACCTGCGCCCGAAGGGCCTGAAGGGCGCGCCGGTCGAGCAGGCGCTGGAACGCGCGGGCATCACCTGCAACAAGAACGGCATCCCGTTCGACACCGAGAAGCCGACCGTCACGTCGGGCATCCGTCTCGGCACGCCGGCCGGCACGACGCGCGGCTTCGGCGTCGCGGAATTCCGTGAAGTGGGCCGCCTGATCCTCGAAGTGTTCGACGCGCTGCGCGCGAACCCGGAAGGCGACCACGCGACCGAACAGCGCGTGCGCCGCGAGATCTTCGCGCTTTGCGAACGCTTCCCGATCTACTGATCGACTCCCACAAGAACAGACCCACGAGCGAGAGCAGATATGAGCACGCTGCATCAGGACAGCATCATCATCGACGGACTGAACATTTCGAAGTTCGAGAAGCCGGTGTTCGAGGACATGCGCAAGGGCGGCATCACGGCCGCGAACTGCACGGTGTCGGTGTGGGAGAACTTCGCCAAGACCGTCGACAACATCGGCGTGATGAAGAAGAAGATCCGCGACAACGGCGAGCTGCTGACGCTCGTGCGCACGACGGACGACATCTTCCGCGCGAAGAAGGAAGGCAAGACCGGGATCATCCTCGGCTTCCAGAACGCGCATGCGTTCGAAGACAACCTCGGCTACATCGAAGCGTTCGCCGACATGGGCGTGCGCGTCGTGCAGCTTTGCTACAACACGCAGAACCTGGTCGGCACCGGCTGCTACGAGCGTGACGGCGGCCTGTCGGACTTCGGCCGCGAAGTGATCACCGAGATGAACCGCGTCGGCATCATGGTCGACCTGTCGCACGTGGGCGGCAACACGTCGTCGGAAGCGATCGCGTTCTCGAAGAAGCCGGTGTGCTACTCGCACTGCCTGCCGTCGGGCCTGAAGGAGCATCCGCGCAACAAGAGCGACGTGCAGCTGAAGGAGATCGCCGATGCGGGCGGCTTCGTCGGCGTGACGATGTTCGCGCCGTTCCTGAAGCGCGGCATCGAAGCGAACATCGACGACTACATCGAGGCAATCGACTACGTCGTGAACCTGATCGGCGAAGACGCGGTCGGCATCGGCACGGACTTCACGCAGGATTTCGCGAAGGAATTCTTCGACATGCTGACGCATGACAAGGGCCGCTATCGCCAGCTGACGAACTTCGGCAAGGTGATCAACCCGGACGGCATCCGCACGATCGGCGAATTCCCGAACCTGACCGCGGCGATGGAACGCCACGGCTGGAAGGAGTCGCGTATCCGCAAGATCATGGGCGAGAACTGGGTGCGCGTGTTCAAGGACGTGTGGGGCGCGTAAGCGCCGCATCGAGCCGAACCGCCACCCGCGATTCAACATTAGAAAAATCGGGACGTGCCTGCGCAAGCCGCGCGGGCGCGCGGACGATGTCGCGCCTGCGCACTGAGCCGCGCGGCCACTTTCTTCACGGAGTCACCACGATGCAACCGCAACTGCCGATCAACGTCGATCCCGATACCGGCGTCTGGACCACCGACGCGCTGCCGATGCTGTACGTGCCGCGTCACTTCTTCACGAACAACCACGTCGCCGTCGAGGAAGCGCTCGGCGTCGACGCGTATGCCGAGATCCTCTACAAGGCCGGCTACAAGTCCGCGTACCACTGGTGCGACAAGGAAGCAAAGCTGCACGGGCTGACCGGCATGGCCGTGTTCGAGCACTACCTGAAGCGACTGTCGCAACGCGGCTGGGGCCTGTTCTCGATCATCGAGGCCGATCCGGCCAGTGCGCGCGCGAAGATCGAGCTGCGCCACTCGTCGTTCGTGCTCCAGCAGCCGGGCAAGGAAGGCAAGCTCTGCTACATGTTCGCGGGCTGGTTCGCGGGCGCGATGGACTGGGTCAACGACACGACGCCGGAAGGCAAGGGCGCACCGCGCGCGCAATCGAAGGAAGTGCAGTGCGCGGCCGAGCATCACGACCACTGCGTCTTCGAAGTGTCGCCGATCGCGCACTGACGCACTGATTCACCGCTACACAACAACACCCGCAACACGAGACATTCGAACGCCAGAGGTCGCCAGCGATGCGTTATCCCCACCTGTTCAAACCCATGCAGCTGAACCAGCTGACGCTGCGCAACCGGATCGTCAGCACCGCGCATGCGGAGGTGTATGCCGAGCCGGGCGGCCTGCCGGGCGACCGCTATATCCGCTACTACGAAGAAAAGGCCAAGGGTGGCGTCGGCCTGGCCATCTGCGGCGGGTCGAGCCCCGTATCGATCGACAGCCCGCAGGGCTGGTCGAAATCGGTGAACCTGTCGACCGACAAGATCATCGATCCGCTCACGCGCCTCGCCGACACGATGCACAAGCACGGCGCGAAGATCATGATCCAGGCGACGCACATGGGCCGTCGTTCGTCGTTCCACGGCGAGCACTGGCCGCACCTGATGTCGCCGTCGGGCGTGCGCGAACCCGTGCACCGCGGCAACGCGAAGATCATCGAGATCGAGGAAATCCGCCGCATCATCGGCGATTTCGCGGCGGCCGCGAAGCGCGTGAAGGCAGCGGGCATGGACGGCATCGAAATCTCGGCCGCGCACCAGCACCTGATCGACCAGTTCTGGAGCAAGCGTTCGAACCACCGTACCGACGAATGGGGCGGCAGCCTCGAAAACCGCCTGCGCTTCGGCATCGAAGTGCTGACGGCCGTGCGCGAGGCGGTCGGCAAGGATTTCTGCGTCGGCCTGCGCATGTGCGGCGACGAATTCCACGAGGACGGCCTCGATCACGAAGCGCTGAAGGAAATCGCACAGGCGATGTCGGAGACGGGCCTGATCGACTACCTGAGCGTGGTCGGCTCGGGTGGCGACACGCACAACACGATCGCGAACTGCATGCCGCCGATGGCATTGCCGCCGGAGCCGTTCGTGCACCTCGCGGCCGGCATCAAGTCGGTCGTGAAGATTCCGGTGATGCACGCACAGAGCATCCGCGATGCGGGCCAGGCCGAGCGCCTGCTCGCGACCGGCATGATCGACCTGGTCGGCATGACGCGCGCGCAGATCGCCGATCCGCACATGGTGATCAAGATCCGCGACGGCCGCGAAGACGAAATCAAGCAGTGCGTCGGTGCGAACTACTGCATCGACCGCCAGTACAACGGCCTCGACGTGCTGTGCATCCAGAACGCGGCGACGTCGCGTGAAGCGACGATGCCGCACATCATCGAGAAGTCGCGCGGCCCGAAGCGCAAGGTCGTGGTGGTCGGCGCGGGCCCGGCGGGGCTCGAAGCGGCGCGCGTCGCGAAGCTGCGCGGCCACGACGTCGTGCTGTTCGAGAAGAACGCCGAAGTGGGCGGGCAGGTGATGATCGCCGCCAAGGCGCCGCAGCGCGAACAGATGTCGGGGATCATCCGCTGGTTCGACATGGAAACGAAGCGCCTGGGCGTCGACCGCCGTCTCGGCGTGGCCGCCGACGAGAAGATGATCATGGCCGAGAAGCCGGACATCGTCGTGCTCGCGACGGGCGGGTCGAGCTTCACGTGGCAGGTGCCGGGCTGGGGCGTGGCCGACGGGCTCGCCGTGAGCTCGTGGGACATCCTGACCGGCAAGGTCGAGCCCAAGCAGAACGTGTTGCTGTTCGACGGCGTGAGCACGCATGCCGGCGCGGGCGTGGCCGACTTCATGGCGAGCCGCGGCTCGAAGGTCGAGGTCGTCACGCCGGACGTGAAGGTCGCCGACGATTGCGGCGGCACGACGTTCCCGATCTTCTATCGCCGCCTGTATGCGTTCGGCGTGATCCCGACGCCGAATACGATGCTCGATCGCGTTTATGAAGAGGACGGCAAGCTGATCGCCGTGCTGCGCAACGAGTACACGGAAGAACTGGAAGAGCGCGCGGTCGACCAGGTGGTGATCGAGAACGGTTCGTCGCCGAACGACGAGCTGTACTGGAAGCTCAAGCCGGAATCGGTGAACCGCGGCCAGATCGATCCGCACACGCTGTTCGCGGCCGAGCCGCAACCGTGCCTGTCGGAAGAACTCGGCAACGGCCGTTTCCTGCTGTTCCGTGTCGGCGACTGCATCTCGATGCACAACGTCCACGGTGCGATCTACGACTCGCTGCGTCTCGTGAAGGATTTCTAAACGATGAACCCGTCCTTCCTCATTACCGCCCTGTTGTGGCTGTCGGTGGCGGGGCTCGCGTTCGCGGTCGCGAAGCGCTCGTCCTACTGGCGGCTCGGCCGCGCCACGGCGCCCGGCTCGTTCGGCGTCGCGAACCTGTTCGCGATCCCGAAGCGTTATTTCGTCGACCTGCACCACGTGGTCGCCCGCGATCCGTACATCGCGAAGACACACGTGGCGACGGCCGGCGGCGCAATCGGCGCGCTTGCGCTGGTATTCATCAACTACGGCCTCGCGATCTACTCGCCGTGGCTCGACAAGCTGATCTTCCTCGCGGCGCTCGCGATGCTGGTCGGCGCGGTGTTCGTGTGGCGGCGGCGCGCGGCGAAGGACGTGCCCGCACGGTTGTCGAAGGGCCCGTGGAATACGCTTCCGTGGCTGCTCGGCTCGTTCGCGCTCGGCCTCGTGCTGTTCATGCTGGTGCCGACCGGCGCGATGTCGGGTGCGTTCGCGGTGCTCTGCGCGCTGCTGATCGGCGTCGGTGCATTCACGATGACCGTCGGCGCCGCGAAGGGCGGCCCGATGAAGCATGCGATCGCCGGCCTGCTGCACCTCGCGTTCCACCCGCGCCAGGAGCGTTTCGCGGCCACCCGTGAATCGTTCACCGGCAACGGTACGGCCACGCCGCCGACCGCACTGAAGCTGCCGGACATCGAGCATCAGGAATACGGGGTCGCGAAGCCGGTCGAATTCCGCTGGAACCAGCTGCTGAGCTTCGACGCCTGCGTGCAGTGCGGCAAGTGCGAAGCCGCATGCCCCGCGTTCGCGTCGGGCCAGCCGCTGAACCCGAAGAAGCTGATTCAGGATCTCGTCGTCGGCATGGCCGGCGGCACCGATGCGGCGTACGCGGGCAGCCCGTCGCCGGGCCTCGCGATCGGCCAGCATCGCGGCGAGCCGAACGGCCCGATCGTGTCGGGCCTGATCGAGGAGCAGACGCTGTGGTCGTGCACGACCTGCCGCGCCTGCGTGCAGGAATGCCCGATGCTGATCGAACACGTCGACGCGATCGTCGACATGCGCCGCAACCGCACGCTCGTGCACGGCACGGTGCCCGGCAAGGGCCAGGAAGTGCTCGCGAACCTGCGCGAGACGGGCACGATGGGCGGCTACGACACGGCCGCGCGCTACGACTGGTCGGTCGACCTGAGCGCGCCCGTCGCGCAGCCGGGCAAGCCGGTCGACGTGTTGTTCGTCGCGGGTGAAGGTGCGTTCGACATGCGCTACCAGCGCACGCTGCGCGCGTTCGTGAAGGTGCTGAACAAGGCAGGCGTCGACTACGCGGTGCTCGGCTCGACCGAGACCGACACGGGCGACGTCGCCCGCCGGCTCGGCGACGAAGCGACGTTCCAGCAGATGGCGAAGCGCCTGATCGGCACGCTCGGCACGCTGTCGTACAAGCAGATCGTGACGGCCGACCCGCACGTGATGCACAGCCTGCGCAACGAATACCGCGCGCTCGGGCTGCGCGTGACGGTCAAGCACCACACGACCTACCTCGCGGAACTGGCCGACAGCGGCAAGATCGCGCCGAAGGCCGTCGAGGCGCTGCAGGACAAGCGCACGACGTACCACGACCCGTGCTACCTCGGCCGCTACAACGGCGAGACGGAAGCGCCGCGCAAGCTGCTGAAGACGATCGGCATCCAGGTCGTCGAGATGGAGCGCAACGGCATGCGCGGCCGCTGCTGTGGCGGTGGCGGCGGTGCGCCGTTGACCGACATCCCCGGCAAGCAGCGCATTCCCGACATCCGCATCGCCGACGCACGCACGATCGGCGCGGACGTGGTCGCGGTTGCCTGCCCGAACTGCACGGCCATGCTCGAAGGCGTCGTGGGCCCGCGCCCCGACGTGCTCGACGTCGCCGAACTCGTCGCCGCCTCGCTGGAGTGAATCGATGAACACGATCAAACGAATCGATCCGCGCCGGCCGTTCATCATCACGGCCGCCGGCCTGAAGCGCATCACGCTCGGCGAGGAAGGCAGCGCCGATGCGAACGCCGCGTACGGGGCCGCGCACGGCCATGGCGCAGCGGCCGCGAAGCCGCGCCGCGCGCTGCAGGATCCGAAGCACGTGATGCTGGTGGTCGCGCACGGCGAACGCGGCGCGCTCGACGACCATTCGCGGCAGGCGATCGCCGCCGCCGCCGTGCTCGCCGATGCGCAGACCGAAGTCGCACTGCTCGCGTTCGGCGAGCTGAAGGATGACGTGGCCGAGCTCGGCGTCGACAAGCTGCTCGAGTTGACCGGCTTCGATCGCCGCACGTTCGATCCGGAAAGCGAACTGCAAGCATTGCAGGCCTGTGTGGCCGCGCTCGCACCGAAACACGTGTTCGTGCCCGACAACGCGACGGGCGACGGCGATCTTGGCCGGCGTTACGCGGCAGCCGCCGGCGCGAGCGTCGCGACCCACGTCGTCGAGATCGACGCGAAGCACGTCGGCGCGTATGCGCAGGCCGGGCGCGCGTTTGCCACGCGCGCGCTGCCCGACGTGATCCTGCTCGCGCAGAACGCGGTCGACGCGAAGCTGCCGTTCGTCGGCGCGGGTGAGCGTCTCGCCGCCGATTTCATCCGCCCGGCCCATGACGCCACGCAGCCGTACCGCGATCTCGGCCTCGACGAAATCGATGCGGCCCAGGTCGCGCTCGAGGAAGCCGATTTCATCGTGTCGGCCGGCAACGGCGTGTCCGACATCGGCGCGTTCGAGCAGCTGGCCGGTGCATTCGGCGCCGCGATCGGCGCGAGCCGCGTCGCGGTCGACAACGGTCACTTCACGCGCGACAAGCAGGTCGGCGCGACCGGCAAGACGGTCGAGGCAAGCGTGTACATCGCGTTCGGCATCTCGGGCGCGGTGCAGCACTTGCAGGGGATCAAGGACTGCCGCCACGTGATCGCGGTGAACCTCGACGGCAGCGCGCCGATCGCGAAGCGCGCGAACCTGACGGTGGTGGGCGACGCGCAGGCGACGATCGCCGCGTTGATCGAACAGGTGCAGGCCGCGCGTGCCGCGCGCGGCGAATCGCCGGCCGCGGTCGGCACCCGTGAACCGGAAGGAGTTGCCGCATGAACGCCCCCCGTCCCTTGCAACGCATTGCGGTGCTCGTGTCCATCGGCCGGCATCCGGTCAGCGGCGTCGCGCGATACAGCCGCAACGATGCGGCCGCACTTGAAACCGGCCGCCAGCTCGCCGAGCAGCATCGCGCGAAGCTCGACGTGATCCATGCAGGCGACCCCGCGAACGGGGCGCTTGCCGAATATCTCGCGCTCGGCGCGCGGGAGGTCGAGGTGCTGGCCTGCCGCGACGGCGACGATGCCGTGCACGCGCTCGCCGCGCGCATCGAAGACTACGACCTCGTGCTGACCGGCACGCGCGCCGAGGGTGCGTACGACACCGGCATGCTGCCGTACCGCATCGCCGCGGCGCTCGGCTATCCGCTGGTCGGCTCGGCCGTCGACGTGACGGTCGAAGGCGGTCGCGCGGCCGTCCGGCAATTTTTGCCGAAAGGGTTGCGGCGGCGCGTCGATGCCGCGCTGCCGGCCGTGATTGCCGTCCATCCGCTCGCCAATGCCGAGCCGCGCTACGCGTATGCGCGGCTGCGCGCAGGCGCGATCCGGCCGGCGCTCGCGGCGCCCGGCGCGAACGCCGACGCGGCCGCCTGGACGGTCGGTCCGGTCGAGCGTAAACCCGTAAAACTGGTCGCCGCCGAGAAGCGCTCCGGGCATGCCCGGATGCTGTCCGCGACGACGACGGAAAGTCGCGGCGGCAACGTCGTAAATGAAGGGAGTTCGGTCGAAAAAGCACAAGTGATCCTCGCGTATTTGCGCGAGCATCAGCTCATCGACTACTGATTTTGATGCCTGTCGGCAAGAACCCAGGGATGCAAGGAATCCGGAGCAAACGATGAAAGTATCGGCAGACATTCGTGCATTGATCGAGCGGCGCAAGGAAGGGCACAGCCTCGACGCACCGTTCTACACGAGCGAGGACATCTTCGCGCTCGACATGGAGGCGATTTTCCGCCAGCACTGGATCCAGGTGGCGATCGAACCGGACATTCCGGAACCGGGCGACTACGTGACCGTGGAACTGGGGAGCGATTCGATCCTGATCGTGCGCGACGACGACATGGCGATCCGCGCGTTCCACAACGTGTGCCGTCACCGCGGCGCGCGCCTGTGCAACGAGGACAAGGGCTCGGTCGGCAACATCGTGTGTCCGTACCACAGCTGGACCTACAACCTGACGGGCCAGCTGATGTTCGCCGAGCACATGGGCGAGAAGTTCGACCGCTGCAAGCACAGCCTGAAGTCGGTGCACGTCGAGAACCTCGCGGGCCTGATCTTCATCTGCCTCGCCGACGAGCCGCCGGTCGACTTCGCGCAGATGCGCGCCGAGATGGAGCCGTACCTGCTGCCGCACGACCTGCCGAGCACGAAGATCGCCGCGCAGATCGACATCATCGAGGAAGGCAACTGGAAGCTCACGATGGAGAACAACCGCGAGTGCTATCACTGCGTGGCGAACCATCCGGAGCTGACGATCTCGCTGTACGAATACGGCTTCGGCTACCAGCGTTCCGACGCGAACGCCGAAGGCATGGACGCATTTGCAGAAACGTGCGTGCGCCGCGGGAAGGAGTGGGCCGAGATGGGCCTGCCGTCCGCGGAGATCGAAAAGCTGCTCGACGTGACGGGCTTCCGCACGCAGCGCCTGCCTCTCGATCGTCACGGCGAATCGCAGACGCTCGATGCGAAGGTCGCGTCGAAGAAGCTGCTCGGCGGCTTCGACAAGGCGGACCTCGGCGGGCTGTCGTTCTGGACGCAGCCGAACTCGTGGCATCACTTCATGAGCGATCACATCGTGACGTTCTCGGTGATCCCGCTGTCGGCCGGCAAGACGCTCGTGCGCACGAAGTGGCTCGTGCACAAGGATGCGAAGGAAGGCATCGACTACGACGTGAAGAACCTCACGGCCGTGTGGAATGCGACCAACGACCAGGATCGCGCGCTCGTCGAATTCTCGCAGCGCGGCGCGACCAGCAGCGCGTATGAGCCGGGTCCGTACTCGCCGTTCACGGAAGGTCTCGTCGAAAAATTCTCGGCCTGGTACATCGGCCGGCTCGCCGAAAAAACCGGCGAATAGTACTTAGCAGTGTACAAGCGGAGTCAGACATGATGCGAGATGCGGCCAACTTCGAGCCGACGGACAGCCGGGTCACACGCCCGGCGTTCTGGAACGCCCTTCCCGAGCGCTGGACCAGCGACGTCGAGGAAACGCTGGTGTGCTGCCAAGTGCGGCAGGAAACGCACGACGTGAAGAGTTTCTTCTTCCGTTCGCCGCAGGGCCGCTCGTTCTCGTTCGAGCCCGGGCAGTTCCTCACGCTCGAGCTCGACATCGACGGCGAAACGATCAACCGCTGCTACACGATCTCGTCGTCGCCGGCGCGGCCGCACACGGTGTCGATCACGGTGAAGCGCGTGCCGGGCGGCAAGGTGTCGAACTGGCTGCACGACAACCTGCAGCCGGGCGCACCGGTGCGCGTGCTCGGCCCGGCCGGCGAGTTCACGTGCGCACGGCATCCGGCGCGCAAGTACCTGTTCCTGTCGGCCGGCTCGGGCGTCACGCCGCTGATGTCGATGAGCCGCGCGCACCATGATCTCGCGGAGGATCGCGACATCCTGTTCGTGCACAGCGCGCGCACGCCGGACGACATCATCTTCGCGCGCGAGCTCGACCTGATCGCGTCGAATCATACGAACTTTCGCACGTCGTTCGTCGTCGAGCGCCTCGGCGCGCGCACGAACTGGCCGGGCGTCACGGGCTTCCTGACGCTGCCGCTGCTGAAGCTGATCGCACCGGATTTCATGGAGCGCGAGATTTTCACGTGCGGCCCCGCGCCGTACATGAAGGCCGTGCGCGACCTGCTCGACGAAGCCGGCTTCGATCGCAAGCAGTATCACGAGGAAAGCTTCTCGTTCGAGACGCTCGCGCAGACCGCGAGCGACGAACTGCTCGCCGATCTCGCACCGCCCGCTGACGGCGCCGACACCGATACGAAGCAGTACACGGTCAGCTTCGCAAAGAGCAATCGCGAGATTTCATGCGGCTCGGAGCAGCACGTGCTCGATGCGGCGCGCCAGTCCGGCGTGCGGCTGCCGGCTTCGTGCACGCAGGGCATGTGCGGCACCTGCAAGGTGAAGCTCGTGTCGGGGCAGGTTGAAATGAAGCACAACGGCGGCATCCGACAGCGCGAGATCGACCAGGGGATGGTGCTGCTGTGCTGCAGCAAGCCGCTGTCGGATCTCGTGATCGACAAGTAGTCGAAACCCGCCATCGGCTGTCCGGGTGCGTCGCACCCGGACAAGCATCCGTCGGAAAACAACGATACCGCGGATTTGTGGTTGAAGAACCTAGAGAGACAACGCGCACGGTGCGCATATCAAGGAGATCGACCATGAAGCTGTTCGGAAAACTGATGTGGACCGGCGCACTGTCGGCGATGGTGGCACTGAGCGCGTCGGCGCTCGCCGATACGAAGCCGACGTTGAAGATCGGCTACGTCGAAGGCTGGGACGACAGCGTCGCGACGTCGAACGTCGCGGCCCGCGTGATCGAGAAGAAGCTCGGCTACCAGGTCCAGCTCGTGCCGGTCGCCGCCGGGATCATGTGGCAGGGCGTCGCGCGCGGCGATCTCGATGCGACGCTGTCCGCGTGGCTGCCGGTCACGCACGGCTCGTACTGGGATGAATACAAGGCCAAGGTCGTCGACCTCGGCGCGAATTTCCCCGATGCCAAGATCGGCCTGATCGTGCCCGCGTACGTGAAGGCGAAGAGCATCGACGACCTGAATGCGGAGAAGGGCAGCTTCGGCGGCCGGATCGTCGGTATCGACGCAGGGGCGGGCGTGATGCGCAAGACCGACGACGCGATCAAGAGCTACGGCCTGAGCTACACGCTGATGCCGAGTTCGGGCAGCGCGATGACGGCCGAGCTGTCGCGTTCGGTCAACGCGAACAAGCCGGTGATCGTGACGGGCTGGGCGCCGCACTGGATGTTCGCGAAGTGGAAGCTGCGTTTCCTCGAGGATCCGAAGAAGGTGTTCGGCGGCGCCGAGCATGTCGACAGCGTCGTGAATCCGGGGCTTGAAACCAAGGCCAAGCCGGTTGTCGCGTTCCTGAAAAAATTCCAGTGGAAGCCGGGTGAAATCGACAGCGTGATGCTGGCGATCCAGAACGGCTCGAAGCCGGAAGCGGCCGCCGACGCATGGATTGCGGCGCATGCGGACCGCGTGAATTCGTGGACGGAAGGCGCGCAGTAAATCGCGACGATTCGCCGCAATAAAATAACGAAGAGACAGTCCGGGATTGATCGGAAGGATAACGAAATAATCGCACTGCGATGCGGTCATATCCCGGAATTATTTTTTTGATTCTGCAAAAAAGCCCGTAAATTGTTACACTACGGCCCTTGTGCAGAGTCATCACAGCTTTGCATCGGACCAGAGTAAGCGCTGAAGCGCTTACTCTGATCGAGAGGAGGAATTGGATGAGTCAGGCAGGACTGCGTGCGAACCGCACCAGTGACGTTGAGGCAACCATCTCACATGATTCGACGGGCCACACGCTGCATCGTGGCCTGACCTGGAAAGACGCTTTTTGGGTAACGAGCGGCGTGCCGGCTGGCGTGCTGTTCACGATCGGCGGCGTATGCGCGACGATCGGCCAGCCCGCGTGGGCGATCTGGATCGCCGCGATCACGATGGGGCTGATTCAAAGCGCGACTTATGCGGAAATATCGGGGCTATTTCCCCATAAATCGGGCGGCGCGTCCGTGTATGGCGCGATCGGCTGGGTCCGTTACAGCAAGCTGATTGCCCCGGTGTCCGTGTGGTGCAACTGGCTCGCGTGGTCGCCGATGCTCGCGCTCGGCTGCGGCCTCGCGGCGAGCTATGCGCTCACCAGTCTCTTTCCCGCCAACGCGGCGGTGCTGCAGTGGCAGCTCAAGATCGCGGATCTCGGGTTCATCAAGCCGGGTCTGTCCCTGCGGATCAATGCGACGTTCATCATCGCGACGATCCTGCTTCTCATCACGTTCAAGCTTCAGCACAGCGGCGCATCGAAGGCGGCGCGTACACAGCGCATCCTCGGCATCGCGTCGCTCACGCCGCTGCTGATCGTCGGCATCGTGCCGTTCGTCACCGGCGACGTGCCGATGTCGAACTTGCTCCCGCTGCTGCCGCTGGGCCACGACGCGCACGGCAATCTCACGACCGCGACCTTCGGCTCGTGGAACGGGCAGGGCGTCACGATGGCGCTCGGCGCGATGTTCATGGCCGGCTGGGCGTCGTACGGCTTCGAAACGGCCGTCTGCTACACGCGTGAATTCCGCGATCCGCGCCGCGACACCGCGAAGGCAATCTTCTGGTCGGGCGCGCTGTGCCTCGTCGTGATGACGCTCGTGCCGATGGCGTTCCAGGGCGCGCTCGGCACGCAGGCGATGCTCGATCCGTCGATCGGCGACGGCACCGGTGTGGCGGCCGCGATGGCGAAGATCGTCGGCGGCGGCGCGTGGGTCGCGAATGCGGTCGTCGTGATGCTGATGCTGTCGATCCTGCTGATCGTGATGACGTCGATGATGGGCTCGTCGCGCACGCTCTATCAGGCCTCGGTCGACGGCTGGCTGCCGAAGTACCTGTCGCACGTGAACGAGCACGGCTCGCCCACGCGTGCAATGTGGACCGATCTCGGCTTCAACCTCGTGTTGCTGATGATGTCGGACTACATGACGGTGCTGTCGATCTCGAACGTCTGCTACATGCTGTTCGTATTCCTGAATCTTCAGTCGGGCTGGATTCACCGGATGGATCGCGGCAACTGGGATCGGCCGTTCCGCTGCCCGACGTGGCTGCTCGTCGGCGGTGCGATCTGCGGCTACGCGAACCTCGTCTATGTCGGCGCCGGCGCGAACCTGCAGGGCGACGGCACGCTGCGCAACGGGCTGATCGCGATGCTGCTGATCGTGCCGGTGTTTCTCTACCGCCACTACTGGCAGGATCGTGGCCGTTTCCCCGCGCAGATGCAGCGCGACATGGAACTCGAAGTGCCGAAGCGCGCGATGTGGCTGAACCTGATGCCGTATGCCGCGCTGATCGGCGCGGGGCTGACGATCTGGCTGTCGTATTACTTCGCGTGGGTGAAGTGACGCGTCAGGCCGTGTAACGGTGCGCGCCGCCCGGAAACCGTACACGGGCGGGCGGCGCGATCGAGTTCTCGGCAGGCAACGAAGCAACGAAGCAACGAAGCCCGACCGGCTTGCAACCGGCCGGGCTTTTGTCGTTCGGGGCCGGCACCCTTGCCGGCGTTGGCGGCGCAAGTACGTGAGCGAGGCCGCTTGATTTTGGGAATGATCGGTTCTAATATCCGGACTCATGAGCCCGACCTCTCCCGGCTCCCGTGACAGGGGGCGTCCACGCGAATTCGACACCGACGAGGTGATCGATGCCGCCGCACGCGTGTTCTGGGAGCAGGGGTATCACGCCACGTCGATCGACACGCTGTGCGAGGCGACCGGCGTGTTTCGCGGCAGCCTGTACCGGACGTTCGGCGACAAGCACGGGTTGCTGGTCGCTGCGTTCGACCGTTACGCGGAAGGCGCGATCGCCCGGCTCAAGGAGCGTCTCGCGGCGGATCTCCCGCCGCGGCAGGCGCTCAGGGAGGCGCTGCTGTACTACACGGAAATCGGCGTACGGTTGTCGGAGCGCCGCGGCTGCTTCATCACGAATTCGGCCGTCGAACTGCTGCCCGGCGACGACGCGTTGCGGCCGTATATCGAATCGACGCTGCTGCGCATCGGTACGCAATTCAGCCTCGCCATCGCGCGCGGCCAGCAGTCGGGCGATTTCGACCGGAATCTCGATCCGGAAGAGGTCGGCCGGTTCCTGCTGTGCCTGGTCCAGGGCATGCGCGTGCTGGGCAAGTCGAGCGCGTCGGAGGCGGAACTGGCCTCGATCGTCGATATCGCGATGCGGGCGCTGACCTGATTTTTTTTGATTGTTTCGAGAATGATCGGTTTCAAATTGTGCGTATTCGGCGCACGACCGTCGAGCCCGTGAAGGGCCGGCAGATTCGGCAAGGAAGTTGAGGAGATCCCGCCGCTGCGCGCAGCCGTACCGGCGTCGTTGTTCAATTAATTTGGGAACGATCGGTCATGAATGGCGTAAATTTAGCAGTACCCGCCGCCAGCGCGTACGGGAAAGGCATCGCGGCATGTGTCTGCGCGACGATCCTGATGGGTGTGATGTTTCCGGTGATGACCGATGCGTTGCGGTACATCGATCCGTTCACGTTCACGTCGCTGCGCTATCTGGTCGCCGGCACGGCGTTCGTCGTGTTGCTGCGGATCGTCGAAGGGCCCGGCGCATTCCGCGCGGCCGGCGAATCCGTGCCGCTTGCGTGGCTGCTCGGCTCGATCGGCTTTTGCGGGTTCGGATCGTTCGTGTTCCTGGGCCAGCAACTGGCCGGCGACGAAGGGGCGCTGAGCGCATCGATCATGATGGCGACGCAGCCGATGATGGGGCTGCTGCTCAACGCACTGGTGCGGCGCGTCGCGCCCGCGCCGGTATCGGTGCTGTTCGTCGTGCTGTCCTTTACCGGCGTGGCGCTCGTCATCACGCGCGGCGACGTGATCGCCGCGCTGCACGAACCGCAGCATTACGCGGCCAATGCGCTGATCGTCGTCGGCGCGTTGTGCTGGGTGGTCTACACGTTTGGCGCGGCGCGCTTCACCGGCTGGTCGGCATTGAAATACACGACCTTCACGACATGCCTCGGCCTGACCACGATCATCGCGGTCAATCTGGTGCTGATCGCCACGCACCGGATCGCGGTGCCGTCGTTCGCCGCCGTACACGCGGTGCTGCCGCATCTTGCGTACATGGGGCCGGTGGCCGGCTTCGGCGCGATCCTGCTGTGGATGACGGGCAACCGGATTTTGGGGCCGATGAACGGCGTGCTGTTCATGGACGTTCTGCCGATCACCGCGTTCATTGTGTCCGCGGCGACGGGCGTGGTGCCCAATCACGCGCAGATCGCGGGCGCCGCGCTGACCGGCATCGCGCTGATTCTCAACAACCTGTACTTGCGGCGCCGGGCGCGGCGCGTCGCCACGGCGCCGGTGCGCGTACCGTCGGCGTCCGCATGACGGACGGTCGTGGCCGCCCGCTTACGAAAACACCACCGTCCGGTCGCCGTTCAAAAACACGCGCCGCTCGATGAACGCCTTCACCGCGCGCGCAAGCGTGATGGATTCGACATCACGCCCGACCGCGAGCAGTTGCTCGGGCCGCAGCGCATGATCGACGCGCTCGACGACCTGCTCGATGATCGGGCCTTCGTCGAGATCGTCGGTGACGAAGTGTGCGGTCGCGCCGATCAGCTTCACGCCGCGCGCATGCGCCTGGTGGTACGGCTTCGCGCCCTTGAAGCCGGGCAGGAACGAATGATGGATGTTGATCGCGCGGTTCGCGAGCTTCGCGCTCGTTTCCTGCGACAGCACCTGCATGTAGCGCGCGAGGATCACGAGCTCGGCGCCGCTCGATTCGAAGAAGTCGAGCCACTGCGCTTCCTGTTGCGCCTTGGTATCGGCCGTGATCGGGAAATGCCGGAACGGCAGCCCGTGCTGCACGGCGAGCGGCTCGAAATCGGCATGGTTCGACACGATGCCGACGATGTCCATCTTCAGCTCGCCCATCCGCCAGCGGAACAGCAGGTCCGCGAGGCAGTGCTCGAGCTTCGACACCATGATCAGCACCTTCGGCCGTGCGTTCACGTCGTGGATCGCCCATTGCGTGTCGCCTTCGCCGCCGCCGAGCGCGGCCGCGATCGGCCCGAATTCCTGGCGCAGCGCTTCGATCTGCAGCGTTTCATCGGTCGGATGAAACACGCAGCGCACGAAGAAGTGGTTGCTGAGATCGTCGTCGAACACGTTCAGCGCATCGACATAACAGCGATGGCGCTCGAGAAAGCCGACGACGGCGGCGACCTGGCCGGCCGCGCTCGGGCACGACAGCGTCAGGACGAATTGATCGGGGCGTGAGTCGGCGGTCATGAGATTCCTCGGATGTCATTGGACGCAACCCGCGTGGCGGCGCGACGGGGCGCCACGCTACGCGGGTAGCGGGAGGCTCAAGTTAATCAGGACGATTTGGGCGCGGATAGAACCAACCCGCCGTGTGGCTGGTATCGGCGCGCCAGCGCGGCCGGGCGGCGGCGGGGCTTCAAACGGGCGCTGGGGGCGGCGTCAGGCGGGGCGGGCGCGGCCGGTCCAGCGGGCGTCAGGCGGGTACCGGCCGGCCGGGCGGAGGCCGTTCAGGCCGGCGCGCACGCGTCGAGCAGCCAGCGCCGGAACACGTGGGTCGCGTCCGGCTCGGGCCGCTGCGGCGGGCGCACCAGGAAGTAGCCGCGCGACGTGACGACGGGCGCATCGACGAGCTTCACCAGCTGCCCGGACGCGACGAGTTCGTCGACCAGCGGCGACCAGCCGAGCGCGACGCCTTCGCCGAGCAGCGCCGCATGGATCACGAGCGCGTAGCTGTTGAAGGTCACGCCGCGCGCGGCCGCCGCTGGTTCGAGGCCGTGCGCGTCGAACCAGCCGGACCACGACAGCCAGCGTTCGGGGCGTGTCGGCTGCACGTGCAGCAGCGGCAGCGCGAGCAGGTGGTCGGCCCGCGCGACATGCGGGTGCGCATCGCGGAACGCGGGCGAGCACACGGGTGTGACGGATTCCGGAAAGAGCCGCGCGGCCGTGCACGACGGCCAGTGACCGTCGCCGAACAGGATCGCGATGTCGCCGTGGTCACGCTGCGCGTCGTAATCCTGTGACGTGACCACCCGCACGTCGACGTCCGGCATCACGCGCTTCAGCCCGGCCAGCCGCGGCATCAGCCAGTAGGTCGCGAAACCGAAGTCGGTGACGATCGTGAGTGCGCCGTGTTCGCGGCGCGCGCGCAGCGTCGCGGTCGCGCCGCGCAGCGTGTCGAGGCTCAGCCGCACCGCTTCGTACAGGCACTGGCCGTCGGCCGTCAGCGTGACGCCGCGCGGGCTGCGGTCGAACAGCGGCACGCCCAGTTCGGCTTCGAGCTGGTACACCTGCTGGCTCACGGCCGGCTGCGTCGAGCCGAGCTCGCGCGCGGCGGCCGTGAAGCTCGCGAGCCGGGCGGCCGATTCGAACGCGCGCAGCGCCTGCATCGACGGTAACGGTTCGGATTTCGACATAAGTCTCTCTAATGGCCCCATAAGGGCCGGACGCCTACCCGCGCGAATTCGGGCGGGCGATAGTGCATCGGACGGCATGGCACACGCGCTTCCCGGCCGCCACGCAACGCATTCCGCGATTCTAGCCAGCGCGGCGCGCACGCGTGGCACTTTCTGCGGGCCGCTTCCGTCATGCCGGACGTCTCGCTGCCCGAGCGGCGCGCCGTTCCATTCGAACACCGCTTTCCCCACGAACGCCGATGACGAACCCGACACCCAACATCCTGATCCTGATGGCCGACCAGCTCACGCCGTTCGCGCTGCCGGCCTACGGCAACCGCGTCGCGCGCACGCCGACGCTCGACCGGCTCGCCGAGCAAGGCGTGGTGTTCGACGCCGCGTACTGCGCGAGCCCGCTGTGCGCGCCGTCGCGTTTCTCGCTGCTGACCGGCAAGCTGCCGTCGGGGATCGGCGCCTACGATAACGCCGCCGAATTGCCGGCGCAAACGCTGACCTTCGCGCACTACCTGCGCGCGGGCGGCTACCGGACGATGCTGTCCGGCAAGATGCATTTCTGCGGGCCCGACCAGTTGCACGGCTTCGAGGAACGGCTCACGACCGACATCTATCCGGCCGATTTCGGCTGGGTGCCCGACTGGGATCGGCCGACCGAGCGGCCGAGCTGGTATCACAACATGAGTTCGGTGCTGGAGGCCGGCCCGTGCGTGCGCACGAACCAGCTCGATTTCGACGACGAAGTCACGTTCGCCGCGAAGCAGAAGCTGTACGACGTCGCGCGCGAGCGTGCGGCCGGGCACGATGCGCGGCCGTTCTGCATGGTCGTGTCGCTGACCCATCCGCACGACCCGTATGCGATCACGCGCGAATACTGGGATCTCTACCGCGACGACGAGATCGACATGCCGGCCGTGCGGCTCGATGCGGCTGAAAGCGACCCGCATTCGCAGCGGCTGCGCTTCGTCTGCGAGAACGACCGCACGCCGCCTTCCGACGCGCAGATCCGCGCCGCGCGCCGCGCGTACTACGGCGCGACGTCCTACGTCGACGCGCAGTTCGGCAGCGTGCTGGCCGCGCTCGAACAGTGCGGGTTCGCCGACGACACGATCGTGATCGTCACGTCCGACCACGGCGACATGCTCGGCGAGCGCGGGCTCTGGTACAAGATGACGTTCTTCGAAGGCGGCTGCCGCGTGCCGCTGATCGTCCATGCGCCGGGCCGCTTTGGCGCCGCGCGCGTGCGCGGGCCCGTGTCGCACCTCGACCTGCTGCCGACGCTCGTCGACCTGGCCGGCGCCGCGCCGGCCGGCGGCTGGCCCGACCCCGGCTGGCCGGACCCCGTCGACGGCGCGAGCCTCGTGCCGCACCTGCGCGGCACGCCCGCACACGATGTCGCGCTCGGCGAATACCTCGCGGAAGGCGCGGTCGCGCCGGTCGTGATGATCCGTCGCGGCGACTGGAAGTACGTGCATTGCCCGCTCGATCCCGACCAGCTCTACAACCTGTCGGACGATCCGCGCGAGCTGACGAACCTGGCCGGCGTGCCGGAAGCCGCCGACGTGCTTGCCGCGTTCCGCGCGGAAGCCGCGCGGCGCTGGGACCTGCCCGAGCTCGACCGGCAGGTGCGTGCGAGCCAGCGGCGCCGGCGCTTTCATTACAAGGCGACGACGCAGGGCCGCATCCAGGCGTGGGACTGGCAGCCGTTCACCGACGCGAGCCAGCGCTACATGCGCAATCACATCGAACTCGACACGCTCGAGGCGATGGCGCGTTTTCCGCGCGTCGGGCGCTGAGCGCCCCGCATCGCGAACCCAAACGAACGACGGAGGAAGCGGACGATGAAACGGCAATGCAATGCAGCAATCCGGATCGGCGCGGCGCTCGCCGCGGCCGCGTGCCTGGCGACGGCGCCCGGCGCGCGGGCGGCCGACCCGCAGACGTGCAGCGACGTGAAGATGGCGGCGCCCGGCTGGACCGACATCGACGCGACGAACGCGATGGCGGGCGTCGTGCTGAAGGCGCTCGGCTACCGGCAGGACGTGGCGAACCTGTCGGTGCCGATCACGTACCAGGGCTTGAAGAAAGGGCAGGTCGACGTGTTCCTCGGCAACTGGATGCCCGCGCAGGCGCCGCTCGTGAAGCCGTTCGTCGACGACAAATCGATCGACGTGCTGCACGCGAACCTGAGCGGCGCGAAGTTCACGCTCGCGGTGCCCGACTACGTGGCGGCCGCCGGCGTGCATACGTTCGCCGACCTCGCGCGCTACGCCGACCGCTTCGGCGGCAAGATCTACGGGATCGAGCCCGGTGCGCCCGCGAACCAGAACATCAAGCGGATGCTCACCGACCGCGCGCTCGGCGCGGCGAACTGGTCGCTGGTCGAATCGAGCGAGACGGGCATGCTCACGCAGGTCGAGCGCGCGGTGCGCGACAAGCGCTGGATCGTGTTTCTGGCCTGGGAGCCGCATCTGATGAACACGAAGTTCCATCTGACCTACCTGTCGGGCGGCGATGCGTACTTCGGCCCGAACTACGGCGGCGCGACGGTCAACACCGTCACGCGCGCCGGGTTCGCGGGCCAGTGCGCGAACCTTGCGCGGCTGTTCCGGCAGATGACGTTCTCCGTCGACGTCGAAAACCGGATGATCGCCGACATGCTCGACAACAAGACGTCGCCCGCGCTCGCGGCGCAGCATGCGCTGAAGGCCGACCCGGCGCTGGTCGCCGGCTGGCTGGACGGCGTGACGACGGCGGCCGGCGCACCGGGCCTGCCGGCCGTGCGCGCAGCCCTCGACGGTCGTTGATTCCCTCCCTCCTGGCGGCCGGTTTTACCGCGCCGCCTGTCTACGTGTTTTCCCGACCGGTCGCATCGTGACCATTTAGTGTCGCCTTCAGACGGGTGATGCGAAATATGGGTTTGTATTTTTCGCCAATGGCTGCGTTATTGCGAAAAACGAAATGCCGAAGCCAGCGGGCGTATTGAATTCGAATCCACCGGCGCATCGCGGCACGCGCCGGGACGAGATTCTATCCATCGAACGGTTCAGGGAGGGTGGTCGACAATGAAGCACACGAAAGTTGCCGTAGCCGCCGCGCTTGCATGCGCGGCCTGCATTCCCGCCATCGGGCACGCGCAGAGCAGCGTGACGCTGTACGGGATTCTCGACGCGGGCATCACGTACGTGAACAACACGGGCGGCTCGCACGTCGTCAAGTTCGACGACGGCGTCGCGTACGGAAACCGCTTCGGCCTCAAGGGCACCGAAGACCTGGGCGGCGGCCTGAAGGCCGTGTTCACGCTCGAGAGCGGCTTCCGCCTCGGCACCGGGCAACTCGGCTTCGGCGGTTCCGAGTTCGGCCGCCAGGCGTACGTCGGCCTGCAGAACGACTGGGGCACGCTGTCGTTCGGCAATCAGCTCGACATCACGAACGAACTCGTGTCGATCTACAACATCTCGGCGTGGGGCAGCGGCTATGCGATCCACCAGGGCGACTTCGACCGCTTCAACGGCGACCGCCTGCCGAACTCGGTGAAGTTCCTGTCGAACGACCTCAGCGGCTTCAAGTTCGGCGCGATGTACTCGTTCGGCAACGTCGCGGGCAACTTCCATCGCAACAGCGCATGGAGCGCGGGCGCGAGCTACACGAAGGGCGACTTCTCGGTCGGCGCCGCGTACACGCGCCTGAACAACCCGAACGGCATCTACGGGTTCGACCCGTACGCGATGATCGGCACGCACACGTTCCTCGGCCAGCAGACGGTGACCGTCGATCCGGCGACCGGCGCGCGCACCGACCTGTTCGCGAACACGGCGATGGACGTCGACAGCCAGGGTACGTTCGGCATCGGTTCGAGCTACACGATCGGCAAGCTGACGCTCGACGCCAACTTCTCGTACACGACGATCAAGGGTTTCGGCCAGTCGTCGCACATGCAGGTATATGAAGGCGGCGGTCTGTACCAGTTCACGCCGGCGCTGAGCCTGATCGCGGGCTACCAGCACACGCGCTTCGAAGGCCATCACTGGAACCAGGGCACGGCGGGCCTGCACTACATGCTGTCGAAGCGCACCGACGTGTATATCTCCGGCGACTACCTGCGCGCGTCGCAGGGTGTCGATGCGGTGATCGGCTACAGCTTCACGCCGTCGACGACGCAGACGCAGGCCGACGTGCGGATCGGGATGCGGCATTCGTTCTGAGCGGGGTGGTGTGGGGCGGCGACGTCCTCAGCGAGGTCTCTCTTTGGCGCGAACCGAGGTTCGCGCTTTTTTTTTGCCGTGCGTCGGGCGGGTCCGGTCCACGGCAGGTACACGGCCCGTTTTTTGGGGTTGGCATATCATCGCGGTTTGGCCGCGTCCGCACCGTCGTCGCGCGCACGCACCGGCGTGCGTCATCGTTGTCCGAACGGTTGCAGGGCGCAGCGCCGCCCGCCCAGACTCCGATGACCGACCCCGTGCCCGACTCCAGTCCTTTATCCCCGTTACCCGCGAACCTGTTCCGCCGCGCGTCGTTCCAGCGTTTCTGGGGCACGCGCGTGATGTCTTCCCTGGCTTTCCAGATCCTGTCGGTCGCAATCGGCTGGTATGTCTACGCGCTCACGCACAGCGCATTCGCGCTCGGTCTCGTCGGCCTCGCGCAGTTCGTGCCGATGTTCGCGCTGACGCTCGTCGTCGGGCAGGTGGCCGACCGCTACGACCGCCGGCGCATCGCGACGATTTGCCAGGGCGTCGAAGCGCTGGCCGCCGGCGTGTTCCTGCTCGGCGCCGTGCAAGGGTGGCTGGCCGCGCCGGCCGTGTATGCGCTCGCGGCAATCGTCGGCACGGCCCGCGCGTTCGAGTCGCCGTCGGTGTCGTCGTTGCTGCCGGCCGTCGTGCCGCGCGCCGACCTGCCGCGCGCGACCGCGCTGTCGACCTCCGCGAACCAGGCCGCGCAGATCCTCGGGCCCGCGTTCGGCGGGTTGCTCTATGGTGTCGGCGCACCCGTCGCGTTCGGCACGAGCGTCGCCGCATTCGTGATCGCGGCGGTGCTGAGCAGCACGATTCCGCTGCGCAGCGCGCCGCCGGCCCGCGAGCCGGTCACGCTGCGCTCGGTGTTTTCGGGGATCGCGTTCATCCGGCGCGAGCCGGCGATTCTCGGCGCGCTGTCGCTCGACCTGTTCGCGGTGCTGTTCGGCGGCGCGACCGCGCTGCTGCCGATCTACGCGCGCGACATCCTGCAGGTCGGCCCGTGGGGGCTCGGTGCATTGCGCGCGGCGCCGGCCGTCGGCGCGCTCGCGGGCACGCTGTGGCTCACGCGTTTTCCGCTGAAGGGGCGGCCGGGCCGCGCGATGTTCGGCGGCGTGATCGCGTTCGGCATCGCGACGATCGTGTTCGGGTTGTCGCGCCACTTCGCGCTGTCGCTCGTGGCGCTGGCCGCGCTCGGCGCATCGGACGTGATCAGCGTCGTCGTGCGCCTGTCGCTCGTGCAGCTGCGCACGCCCGACGAGATGCTCGGGCGCGTGAGCGCGGTCAATGCGTTGTTCATCGGCACGTCGAACCAGCTCGGCGAATTCGAATCGGGCGTGACGGCCGCATGGTGGGGCGCGCCCACGGCGATCGTCGTCGGCGGCGCGGCGACGGTCGCGGTGGCGCTCACGTGGATGCGGCTGTTTCCTCAGCTCACGAACATGAAGTCGCTCGAGCGCGACGCGTGACTTGTGTCATGCGTCACGCGTCCTGCGTCACGCGTACGGCCGTGCCGTAGCAGATGACTTCCGTGACTCCCGAACCGATTTCGGTCGAGTCGTAGCGCATCGCGACGATCGCGTTCGCGCCGAGCTTGCGCGCATCGGTCAGCATCTTGTCGAAGGCCTGCTGGCGCGCCTTCTCGCACAGCGACGTATAGAGGGTGATGTTGCCGCCGAAGATCGTCTGCAGCGATGCGCCGAACGAGCCGACGATCGAGCGCGAGCGTACGACGATGCCCTGCGCGACGCCGAGCGAGCGAACGGTCGTATGGCCGGGCAGGTCGAACGCGGTCGTGACACGCGCGGGCGACAGATCGTCGATGGAATGGGAGAAGTCGGTCATGGCGGGAAGCGGGTAGCGAAGTGGTCGAACGGGGATTCTATCCGGACGAGCCCGCGCCCCCGGTTCGACGAGGGGCAAACGCCGCGACTGCGGAGAACGCCTCGTGACGAAAGCGTGTGCAAACCGCGAGCACACGCTTGCGCCATTTCCGGCCGATCGGTCCGGCCGCGCGCCGTCAGCGCTTCACGGTCGCTCCGCCGTTCCCGCCGAGATCGACTGCATAGGCCAGCGCCAGCTTGCCGAACTTCAGCGCGTGGTTCGCCTGCCGGTCCGAGTTCTCCAGCGTGTCGTTCACCGTATGGATGTACGGGCTGTCGTTCTGGTCGGCCTCGAACGGGAACGATGCCGGATAGCCCTGCGCATTCCACGACGCGTGATCCGAGCACGCATACCCGCACTGCGACGTGCCGATCGCGAGTTCCGGAAGGTAGGTCTTCGCCAGATTCGTCAAGTACGTGTTCTGCGCCGCGTTCGTGTAGTCGGTGATCAGGTAGATATCCTTCGGATCGCCCTTGTAGTTCGTCATGTCGAGCTGCAGCACGCCGACCACGTTCGCGTTCTGCGTGCGGAACTGCTTCGCGATCGCCTTCGAGCCGAGCAGGCCGGCTTCCTCGGCCGCATACCCGACGAACTTGATCGTCCGTTTCGGCCGGTAGTCGTTCGCGAGCAGCACGCGCAGCGCTTCGGTGAGACTCGCGATGCCCGACGCGTCGTCGTCCGCGCCGGGCGAGCGCGTGTTCTCCGTCGTGCGGCCGACCGTCGAATCGAGGTGGCCGCCGAGCACGATCGTGCCGGCGGCAGGATCGCTGCCGCGGATCGTCAGGATCACGGATTTCTGCGGAAAACCGGTATGCGTGAACTGCTCGACAGTGATGTCGGCGCGCGAGCCGGCCAGCTGTTTCCACTGCAGCGCAAGCCAGTCCGACGCAGCGACGCCGTGCGACGTCGTGTAGTAGCGGTTCGTGAAGCCGGACAGCGACGTGATCGTGCCGACGATGTTGCTGGCCTGCAGCTGCTGGATCCAGGTACCGATCTGCGGTGCGTTCGATACCTTGTACGCAGGCGCCGCGGCCTGTTTCGCGAGTGTCGCCGGCAACGGCTGCAGCGCCTGTCGCGCTTCGTCGAACGAGTCGTGCACGACGTAGCCGGGCCCGTGGCCGCGCGTATGGTGGACGGCATGAGCCAGCTCGCCGAGCCGTGAATCGTCGATCTCGACGACGTGGACGGTTTCGCGACGCGCGGCGCCGTCGGCCGTCTTGCCGGCGTCGACGGTCGTGCTGTATTGCGCGGTGGCGCTTGCATCGATGCGCTGAAGCTGGCGGAACGCGGTGTCGCCGAGCGTGATCCAGACGGGTGCCGCGTGAGCGGCGGCGGTCAGCAGCATGCCGCCCAGCGCGGCGCTCAGGCGGGTGAGTTTCAGAGTAGGCATGTTCGATCTCGTGAGGATGGCGATGTCGATGAAGGGAGCGCGCCGCAGGTCGTGCGCCGCGCTCCCGCCTGCTGCGGAATTACGACTTCTGCGGGACGGTCACGCCGTACGTGCAGCTCTTGTTGTACGCGTTGCCGATCGCGGTGAGCTGCGCGTTGCTGTAGCCGAGCGCGGAGGCGGCCGTCAGCACGGCCTGCGCGGCGGCCTTCTGGTTGGTCGAGCTGTTGGTCATCGACAGCCCCTTCAGGAACGCCTTGTCCATCGCCTGCGCGCCGATCGCATCGCGCGCGACGAGGTTGCACGACGCCCAGTACTGGCCGGCCGTATGGATCTCCGCGCCGCGCGCCTGCGCATACGTGCGCCCGACGTTCCAGTTGGTCACGCGGCCGCCCCAGTATTCGTTGTGGCCGTCCCAGTTGTAGACCCAGTGGTACTGCGCATCCGACGGGCTCCACTGGTTGAAGTCGCGGCTGTACGCGGCGGCGAGATAGTCGCCGGTGCCTTCCGACAAGCCTTCCTGTTGCGACAGGCCGCCGTTCGTCACCCAGTCGTGGATGCCGTGGCCGAGCTCGTGGATCACGACGTCCGCGTCTTCCGCGTCGTCGACGCCGCCCTGGCCGAAGGTCAGCCGGCCGCTGCTCGACGAGTACGACGAGTTGTCGTCGCCCGATTCGCCGTGCGGGTCGTACTGCACGCCGCCCGTGTACTGATACGGCAGCGCCTTGATGCCGAGCGTCTGGTTCACGTAACGCAGGAACGTGTCGATGTGGTAGTACGCGTTCACGGCCTCGAAATACAGGTTGCCGCGCGTGAACTCGAACGCGGGCGTCGATTGCGACGGGCATGCGTTGTCGAGCGGCGCATCGAAATCGATGCACGCCGCGTACGGGCCCGTCAGCGTGTAGCGCGAGCCGGACTGCGCGACATCCTTCAGCGTCACGCGCACGCGCGCGGCCGTGAGCTGCGTCGAATCGCCGTCGTTGTTGTCCTTGTAGCCGGTGCTGCCGTAGCTGCTCTTGGTCGGCGAAAGCGGATCGGGCCGGAACACGAAGCCGGTGCCGTCGGTCGCATAGAACGCCTTGTCCTCGGCGCGCAGCACTTCGCCGCTGCCCGAATCGATCAGCAGTTCCCAGTCGCCCTTCGGGCCGTCCTGCGGGCGGCCGCGCACCTTCCACGCGGTGTGCGTGCCGGCCTTGTCGACGAACGCGACGAGCTGCGCATCGAGATTCGTGAAGCCGCTCACGCCGAGATACGCACGGGCGCGGTCGAGCGCCTGCTGCTGGTCGACGGCCTGCGACTTGCGCGTCGTCGCGACCACGCCGTTGATCGTGTTGCTCGCGACGTACAGGATGCGGCCGTCCTTCGCGACCGTCACCGCGATGTCGCTGCCGTACACGGGCAGTCCGGCGGCCTGCTGCTGCAGGCGCACGACGGTGAAGTCGGCATCGTTGCGTTCCGACGCGACGACGAGACTCGCGAGCGCGGCCGGGTCGAGCCCGAGTTGTGTCGCCTGCGACGCGACGAAGTCGCGTGCGGTCGCGGCGGGTGTCGAGGCGGTCTTCTTGACGCGATAGGCCGGGTTGTACAGCGTGACGGCGACGCCGTCCGCGCGGTACTGCCCGGCGGCCGTATCGGCCTTCGCGGCCGGCGGCGCGACGCCGCGCGTCAGGCTTTCGCGCAGGCTCGCGGCCTGCGGGTTCGAGACTTTCGTATCGGCCAGGGTGCCGCCGACGATGCCGAAACCGAGCGCGAGACCCAGGGCGAGCGGCAATGCTTTGCGTGATGTCTGCATACGTGATCCTCATCTCAACGGTTGAACACGCCCGCGCGCTCGTGGCGCGCAGGCACGACACGGCCCGCGCGCCGGTTCGATGGAACCGGTGCGGCGAAGCGGTGTTGGGAGTGTCGACTGACTAAGGAGCCCTAAATGTCAGGTCGAAAAGAAACAGGCGGGCGAAGAGGGGGACGCGGGGGACGCGCGTGAAGGGATGCGAACGGCAGGCAGGTGCGGCGACGGCGAAGCAAGCATCGTCATGTCATACCCCTCGGATCGAATCGATATCGGTTGGCAGCCCGCCGGAATGCGGCATGCATGTCGTTAGGCTGCCTATCTAACTTTTTTTGATATGTTACAGAATATTTTCAACGACATTCCAATTTATTTTCGACGGTCGCTTCGGTTGGCAGATCAATCGCCGGCATTGTTCAGCGAGCGGCGGGAAACGCTGCCGGAACGCGTAATACCGCGCCGGATTGTGATTAAAACGCGCGACGATCAGCGCGTCGCACGCCGGTCGCTGCGCGGGCTCACGCCGAATCGCGTGCGATACGTGCGCGAGAAATGCGACGGCGATTCGAACCCGCATGCGACGCACACCGACGTGATGCTCATGTCGGTCTGCTGCAGCAGTTCGCGCGCGCGATCGAGGCGCAGGTTCAGGTAGAAGTGCGTCGGCGTGTCGTTCAGCGTCGCGCTGAACAGCCGTTCGAGCTGACGCCGCGTGATCGACACATCCTGCGCGAGCGCGTCGGAGCCGAGCGGGTTTTCCATGTGCTGCTGCATCGTGCCGATCACCTGGATCAGCTTGCGGTTGTGCACGCCGTAGCGCGCGGCGATCTCGAGCCGCTGGCTGTCCGAACGCTGCCGGATGCGGCTGACGACGAACTGCTCGGAGATGGCGGCCGCGAGGTCGGCGCCATGCCGGCGGCCGATCAGGTCGAGCATCATGTCGATCGATGCGGTGCCGCCCGCGCACGTGATGCGCCGGTCGTCGATCTCGAACAGCTCCTGCGTCGCGTTCAGGCCCGGATAGCGCTCGCGGAACGCGGCCAGCGCCTCCCAGTGCAGCGTGAGCGGTTGCGACGTGTCGAACAGCCCGGCTTCCGCGAGCACGAAGCTGCCCGTGTCGATGCCGCCGAGCGTTGCACCATGCCGGTGCTGGCGGCGCAGCCAGTCGGCGAGCGGGCGCGTGTAGCACACGAGCGGATCGAAGCCCGCGACCACGAACACCGTATCGACCTGCTCGACGTCCGCGCACGCGGCTTCGGCGGCAACCGGAATGCCGTTGCTCGCGGCGACGGGCGCGCCGTCGGCGCTGATCACGTGCCAGCGATAGAGTTCGGTGCGAAAGCGGTTCGCGACGCGCAGCGGCTCGACCGCCGACATGAAGCCGAGCGCGGAGAAGCCGGGCAGCAACAGGAAGTGGAAATCCTCGGGCATCGGGGCAGGGGATCGAATCCGGTGGTCGTCACGTATCGCCCGGGGCGGCGATCGGGCCGGCACGCGCCGGTTCGCACGCGCCGAACGGTCAGCGGAAGATTATCGCGGGTTTTGCGCGCGTCAGCGCGTTTTTGCGCCGCGCACGGAACGGCGCGCGGTGGTCGACGGCAGTTCGCCGAATTGCGCCTTGTACGCGTTCGCGAAATGACCGAGATGGATGAAGCCCCAGCGCGCGGCTGCGTCGCTGATCGGCAGATCGGCCTGCCGCGTGTCGAGCAGCATCCGCCGCACCTGCGACAGGCGCAGCGAGCGCACGTAGTGCAACGGGCTCGTCTGCACGACCGACTGGAAGCTGTTCTGCATCGTGCGCCGGCTCACGCGCAACTGCGCGCACAGGCTCAGCACGTCGATGGGCGCTTCCGGGTGCTCGATCACGTAGTCGTGCACGCGGCGCACGATGTCGGCGCGGCATGCGTGCGTGAGCCGGTTCGACGGCGCGGGCATCCGGTACGTGAGGAGATCGACGAGCACGTTGCCGACTTCGCCGCGCAACTCGCGCTGCACGCGTGCGTCGGCGTACGTATCGGGCGAGGACAGCACGCGTTCGAGCTGCGTCGCGATCTGCACGCTCGCGCGCATCAGCACGGCGGTCGGCATGTCGACGACGCCGCGCCGCAGCGTCGTATCGTCGAGCCGCACATCGGCCGCATCCTCGACCTGCTGCAGCAGCTCGGCATCGACGACGACGCCGATCAGCGACATGTCGTCGGGCGAATGTAGTTCGAACGGTGCGCCGCCGCGCGCCATCACCATCGTGCCGCGTTCGATACGCGCACCGCCGAACGCGAACGCGCCCGAGCCGGTGAGCGGCATGCCGAACACCGTATGGCCGGGCGGCAGCCGGCCGCGCTGGATGATGCGCACGTTCGCGGCTTCCTGGAACAGCTGCAGGCCGTCGAGCACCGCGTGCTTGACCGCGCTGCGGTACGAGCCCGGACCGATCTGGTCGTAGCGCTGGTTCCAGCCGCGCAGCGCCTCGGCATGCCGGTCCGCGTCGTCGAACATCTCGTGAAACACGAACACAGCGCCTCCGGGGGTATCGAGCAGGACCGCGAAAGATTAAACCGACCGCGCGGTCGGCGCAATAAGGGGGAGCGCTATTCCGCGCGCATTCTTCAGAGGGTCGGAAGGCGTGTGGCCATGAGGCTTTCACGCGCATTTCCAATATCCCGAATCGGCACGCACGCGTTGCCGGTCCTGGTGCTGACCGGATTTATTGTCGAACTACAGTCGCCCCACATTACGTGAATCCCCAACTGGAGGCGACATGAGGACAAGGCGACGAACCGCGGCGCTCGCGGCGACGCTGGCGTTCGCGGCGGCGTGGGCCGGCGGTGCGAACGCGACGGAAAAGCCCGAAGAGCTGGTCGTGCAGAAGATGCCGCCGTGGCATCCGCACGAGGTCTATATCGTCGACATCTCGATGCCGTCGATGACCGACGGGCGCATCTATGTGTACGACGCCGATGCGAAGAAGCTGCTCGGCCAGATCGACGGCGGCTTCGGCCCCGGCTTCGCGATCTCGCCGGACCATAAAACCAGCTTCGTCGCGACGACCTACTTCGCGCGCGGCTCGCACGGCACGCGCACCGACGTCGTCGAAATGACCGACAACACCACGCTCGATCACGCGGGCGAGATCGTGATTCCGCCGAAGCACGGGCAGCACGTGCCGTCGCCGTACAACACCGCGTTCAGCGCCGACGGCAAGCGGCTGTACGTCGCGAACATCACGCCGGCCGCATCGATGACGGTGATCGACGCGGTGTCGAAGAAGGTGCTGTCGGAGATCGACACGGCGGCCTGCGTGCTGGCGTATCCGTCGGGCAACGACCGCTTCACCGCGCTGTGCGAAAGCGGCAAGGCGCTGACCGTCACGCTCGACGCGAACGGCAAGGAAGCGAAGCGCACGATGTCGGACGCGTTCATCGACGTCGACAAGGATCCGGCGTTCGTGAACGCGTCGCGGTACAAGGGCGACTATCTGTTCACCACCTACGGCGGGAACGTGCGCAGCGCCGATTTCAGCGGCGACAAGGCGGCGTTCGGCAAGCCGTGGCCGCTGCTGACGGACGCCGAACGCGCCGAGGGCTGGCGCCCGGGCGGCATGCAGCAGACTGCCGTGCAGGCGAAGCAGAACCGCTACTACGTGCTGATGCACAAGGGGACCGACGGCTCGCACAAGGATCCGGGTACCCAGGTGTGGGTGTTCGACCTGAAGTCGAAGCAGCGCGTCGCGCGCTGGGATCTCGCGCAACAGAAGATCGATCCGCTCGTGTCGATCCAGGTCAGCGAGGACGACAAGCCGCTGTTCTACGGGTTGACGGCGACGTCCGACCTCGTCGTGATGGATGCGCGCACCGGCAAGCTGCAGAACGTCGAGAAGCAGATCGGCAACACGTCGTCGCTGCTCGTCAACCCGTGAGGCCGCGATGACCCTCGATCCCGTACTCGCCACCAGCGCACAGGCCGGCGCGGCCGCCGTCGTGCTGCTCGGCGCCTTCGCGAAGATGCGCCGGCCCGCCGCATTCCGGCAGGCGCTCGCCGGCTACCGGCTGCTGCCCGATGCGCTGACCGCACCCGTCGCGTTCGCGATTCCGCTCGCGGAAGCGCTCGGCGCCGCCGCGCTGCTGTTTCCCGATACGCGCACGGCCGGTGCGATCGGCCTGATCGCGCTGCTGCTGGCCTTCGCGGCCGGGCTCGCGATCAACCTGCTGCGCGGCCACACCGACATCGAATGCGGCTGTTCCGGCTTCACGGCCGTGCGCACGGACGCACCGCGCGGCATCGGCTGGCTGCACGTCGGCCGCGTGCTGCTGCTCGTCGCGCTGACCGCCACCGCGTTCGTCGAACCGGGCACGCGCGCCGTCGTGTGGTTCGACTACCTGACGCTGTTCTTCTCCGTGCTGCTGATCGTCTGCGCGCTGCTCACCGTCGACGTGCTGCTCGCCAACGTACCGCGCCTTTCCCACCTGAGGAATTCATGATGCAAACCGCTCTCACCGTTTCCACCGCCCTGCTGTGGGTGGCCGTCCTCGCGCTCGGCGCGATCTGCCTCGCGCTGGTGCGCCAGATCGGCATCCTGTACGAACGCATCATGCCGGCCGGCGCGCTGATGATCGACAAGGGGCCGGCGGTCGGCGCGATCGCGCCGACGTTCGAGCTGACCGACATTCGCGGCTCACAGGTCAAGGTCGGCGGTATCGATGCGTCGGGCAAGGCGACGCTGCTGTTCTTCCTGTCGCCGACGTGCCCGGTCTGCAAGAAGCTGCTGCCGCTGCTGCCGTCGCTGCAGGCAAGCGAATCGACGCCGGTCAACATCGTGCTCGCGAGCGACGGCGATTTCGACGAACACGCGCGCTTCGCGCAGAAGCACGACCTCGGGCGCTTCCCGTACCTGCTGTCGCAGGAGCTCGGCCTCGCATACCAGATCGGCAAGCTGCCGTACGCAGTGCTGCTCGACGAAACCGGCACGGTGCGCGCAAAGGGGCTCGTCAACACGCGCGAGCATCTCGAGAGCCTGTTCGAGGCGAAGGAGCGCGGTGTCGCATCGCTGCAGCAGTTCGTGCACGGCGATCACAGCCACGACGCGCACGCGCAGCACGCATGACCGGCCGACCCACTTACAACGTCATGGGAGAACAACGACATGGGCCTGTTTGATTCATGGTTCGAGCGGTCGGCGCGCGGCGTCGCGCAGCACAGTTCGCGGCGCAGCGCGATGGCGAAGCTCGGCAAGGTGCTGGTGGGATCGGCGCTGCTGCCGCTGCTGCCGGTCGACCGCACCGCCTACGCGGCCGATGCGGCATCGGGCGCGTCAGGCGCCGCCGCATCGGGGGCGAGCGACGACCCGATGAGCTGCGACTACTGGAAGTACTGCGCGATCGACGGCTGGCTCTGCAGCTGCTGCGGCGGCACGTCGAGCAGCTGCCCGCCGGGCACGACGCCTTCGCCGATCACGTGGATCGGCACCTGCCGCAATCCGCACGACGGTTCGGACTACATCGTGTCGTACAACGACTGCTGCGGCAAGACGTCGTGCGGCAAGTGCTTCTGCAACCGCAACGAGCGCGAGAAGCCGCTGTACAAGCTGTCGCTGAACAACGACATCAACTGGTGCATGGCGAACGGTAATTCGAATTACCACTGTTCGGTTTCGGTTCTGCTGGGAGCGGCAAAGCAATGAAAGTGAAGCAGGCAGGAAGGATCGTCTTTGCATGCATGACGGCGGTGGCGGCCTTCGCGCTGCCGGGTGCGGCTAGCGCACAGGAAACCGTGCATTACCCGGCCGGGAAAAGCCTGTTCGACGCGCAGTGCGCGGTGTGCCACCAGGCGGGCGGGAAAGGGCAGGACGGCCTCGCGCCGCCGCTGACCGAGTATCCGGGCAAGTATGCGGCGGCCGAGCCGGGGCGTGCGCAACTGGTCGCGACGCTGCTGCACGGGATGTTCGGCGAGATCAAGGTGCGCGACAAGAGCTACAACTTCAAGATGCCGTCATTCGCGAGCGCGAGCGACGACGACATCGCGCACGTGCTCAACTACGTCGTGTTCGACCTCAACGCGCAGCACGGCGACGCGAAGCCGTTCACGGCGGCCGATATCCGCGCGGCGCGTGCGAAGGAGATGGACGGCACGGCCGTGCACGCGCAACGCGCGGTAGTGATCAAGGGGCTCGGCCTGTGAACGGCGCCCGCGCGTCTCGTGCGGACGCCTCCGCGCAGGGCACGCGGGGTGCGTCGTCGTGGCTCGGCGGCATGTCGCGTCGCCTGTCGTCGTGGCTGCTGCTGGCGGGCGCTGCCGCATGTGCGGTCGCATCGCACGCGCATGCGGACGGCGTGGCCGACGCGACGCTCGCGCGGCAGCATTGGGTGCTCAACTGCATGGGCTGCCATACGGCGACGGGCGGCGGCATTCCCGGCAAGGTGCCGCCGCTCGCGAATTCGCTCGGCTATTTCACGCATCTGCCGGCCGGGCGCGAGTACGTGATGCGCGTGCCCGGCGCGTCGAACTCGGCGCTGTCGGACCAGGATCTGGCCGACGTGCTCAACTGGGTGCTCACGACGATGAACCGCGATGCGCTGCCGCGCGACTTCAAACCCTATACGGCCGCCGAAGTCGCCGCGCACCGCCGTCCCGCTTTTGCCGACGTTGCGACCGTGCGCGCCGGGCTCGTCCGCGCGTTGCAGGCGCGCGGGATCGACGGCGTCACGGATCGCTACTGACCGACTCATTCAACGAATCAAGGAAACGTGGACATGGAGACGAACGAAACCTTTCCGTTGCTCGACGCAACGCGCGCGTTCCTCGCGAAGCCAAAGAAGATGCTGATCGGCGCCGAGTGGAGCGACGCCGCGTCGGGCCGCCAGATCGACGTCGTCAACCCGGCCGACGGCACCGTGATCGCACGCGTGCCCGAAGCGGACGAACGCGACGTGCAGCAGGCGGTCGCCGCCGCGCGGCGCGCATTCGATGCGGGCCCGTGGCGCGCCGCGAAGACCACCGACCGCGAGCGGCTGCTGCTCGTGCTCGCCGACCTGATCGAAGCGAACGCGCGCGAGCTGGCCGAAATCGAATCGCTCGACAACGGCAAGCCGGTGATGGTCGCGCAGGGGCTCGACGTCGCGATGGCCGCGCAGTGCTTCCGCTACATGGCCGGCTGGGCGACGAAGATCGAAGGCAGCGTGATCGACGCCGGCATGCCGTACATGCCCGACAGCGAGATTTTCACCTATACGCGCAAGGAACCCGTCGGCGTGGTCGGCGCGATCATCCCGTGGAATTTCCCGCTGCTGATGGCGGCGTGGAAGATTGCGCCGGCGCTCGCGACCGGTTGCACGGTCGTACTGAAGCCTGCCGAAGATACGCCGCTGAGCGCACTGCGCCTGTGCGAACTGATTCAGGCGGCCGGTTTCCCGGACGGCGTCGTCAATATCGTCACCGGCTACGGTCACACGGCCGGCGCGGCGTTGTCGCGCGATCCGCGCATCGACAAGATCGCATTCACGGGTTCGACGCAGACGGGCAAGACGATCGGCCATGCGGCGCTCGACAACATGACGCGGATGTCGCTCGAACTCGGCGGCAAGTCGCCGGTGATCGTGCTGCCCGATGTCGATCTGGACAAGGCCGCGCTGGGCGTCGCGAACGCGATCTTCTTCAACCAGGGGCAGGTGTGCACGGCCGGTTCGCGTGCGTATATCCACTCGAAGGTGTTCGACGGCGTGATCGAGCGCGTCGCGAAGATCGCCGCGAGCCTGAAGATCGGCCCCGGGATGGACCCGTCGACGCAGATCGGCCCGCTCGTCTCGGCGAAGCAGCGCGAGCGCGTGTGCGGTTACATCGACTCGGGGTTCGGCGAAGGGGCGCGCGCCGCCGCGGGCGGCCGCGCGATCGACGGCCCCGGCTTCTTCGTCGAGCCGACCGTGCTGGTCGATACGACGCAGGCGATGCGCGTCGTGCGCGAGGAGATTTTCGGGCCGGTGCTCGTCGCGATGCCGTTCGACGATCTCGATACAGCCGTGCAGCTCGCGAACGACACGCCGTACGGTCTCGGCGCGAGCATCTGGTCGAACGACCTGTCGGCGATCCACAAGCTGATTCCGCGGATCGCGGCCGGCACGGTGTGGGTCAACTGCCATTCGCTGCTCGACAACGCGTTGCCGTTCGGCGGGATGAAGCAGTCGGGCTTCGGCCGTGAACTCGGCCGCGCGGTGATCGACCAGTACACGGAAAGCAAGTCGGTGATGATGAACTACGCGTGAGCGTAGTAGCGAGCGCGTGCGTGGCCGGCGTACCGGCAACGCACGCGTGCCGACAGCCGCGCCTTCACGCGCGGATCAGCACGACCCCGAGGATCAGGCACGCCGCGCCGGCAAGGCGGACCGGGCTGGCCGGATGTTGCGCGATGCCGAGCACGCCGAAGTGGTCGAACACGAGCGCGCCGGTCATCTGCCCGACGACGATCAGCGCAAGCGTCGTGGCCGCGCCCAGGCGCGGCACCATCAATATCGCGACGCCGACGAATACCGCGCCGAAGAATCCGCCGGTCCAGCTGAACCACGACCCTGCGCCGGAGACGGTGCCGCTCAGGCGCGGATGCGGCGACAGCAGCGCGATCGCCAGCATCGCGGCCAGGCCGACGAGGTAGCTGACCGACCCGGCCCACCACGGTGAACCGATCTGCGCGCGGAGGTTCGCGTTGAGCACCTGCTGCAATGCGACGCTGATGCCGGCGGCCACGACCAGCAGATAGGACAGGAGAGTAGTCACGTCGATGAACGCTCCGTACAAGTGGCCGGAACGCGGACTCCGGCACGGGAGGCTTTCATTCTGCGGAGCGCGACGGTATAACGCCAATATCGAATTCGGCGCGTATCCATCTCGTTTCGGCATGCCATCACTTCGGCAAATCCAGTATTTCCTGACCGTGGCGGATCTCGGCGGCTTCACGCCGGCCGCGGGCGCGCTCCATGTCGCGCAGTCGGCGCTCAGCCGGCAGATCGGCCAGCTCGAGGACGAACTCGGTTTCCTGCTGTTCGAGCGGGAGCCGAGGGGCGTCCGGCTGACGCCAGCCGGCGCGATCTATCGTGAACGCGTCGCGTCGATCCCGGCCACGCTGACGGCGGCTGCCGAAGAAGGCTCGCAGTTGTCGCGCGGGGAAGCCGGCGTGTTGCGGCTGCTGCATTCCAGTACCGTTCCTGTCAGCAGCCTGATGCCCGATCTCGACCGCTTCATGAGCGATTGCCCGGGCGCGCGCATCGATCTCGATCGTGCGTCATCCGAGGATCAGGTGACTGAAATCGCGAACGGGCATGCCGATGTCGGCGTCGTCCGCTTGCCGGTGCTGCGGCGCGATGCGCGCGTGCGCTTCGTCGAACTGGCGGCCGAACGCCTGTGCGTGGCGGTGCCTGCCGATCATCCGCTCGCGGGCCGCAAGCGCGTCGCGATCGCGCGATTGCGGCGGGAGCCGTTCGTGTCGGCCGTGTATCGCGAGCGGGGCGGGCTGGCGCGCGTCGTGATCGATCTATGCCTGAAACGGGGCTTCGTGCCGGCGGCGGCCCGGATCGTGTCGCCGAAGACGTCGATGCTGAATCTCGTCGCGGCCGGGCGCGGCGTGGCGATCGTGCCGGAGCGGATGGCCAGTCTCGGTATCGACGGCGCCGTGTTCGTGCCGCTTTCGGATGAAGACGCGAAGTCGGTGTGTGCGCTGGTGCTGCCGGTCGAGCCGACGGTGCTGGCGGAGGCGTTCGTGCGGGTGGCGACGGCCGGCTGAGGCGGGCGCATTGCCACCGTCACGATCCGCGCGACCTCAGACGCGGTATCCCGATTCGCGCATCAACCGGCGCGATATATCGCTGCGCGGGCCTTCCACGTCGAGTCGTGCGCGCAGCCGCGTGTCGGCCTTGCCGATCACGCCGCGGTGCATGACCGCGACGGTTGCGAAAGCGGCCACGACAAAGAGAGCGGTGAGGATCATGGGGTTCCTGGCTGGCCGGACGTGCAGAGGACGCCAGCATAGGGCCGATTCGCGGCACCCGAGGATATGTCGGAAATCTGTCAGTGTCGCCGGGGCCCAATCGAAAGCCGCACGCCGCATCGGGGCAACCCGATTTCCACCGAAACGCGCCTACAACCCCCGCGCAACAAGCCTCAAGCAAAACATAGTGGTTTCCACTCATAGTCGCAAATAGTCAAGAACAGGTCGCCGGCGGTCTTCTCGCGGCGAATATGGCTCGTTACTTTTACTCCCACGATGCAGGCCGGCGCACACTCCGCGCACCGGCTGCCGCGAGACCAACCGGGAGAAACGAACCATGAAGTCGACGAAGATCGCCGCGCTTGCCGCGGCCGTGCTGGCGACCGGCGCGTTCACGAGCGCGGCGCTGGCCGAGACCGATGCCGCGACCTGCCGCACCGTGCGTTTCGCGGATATCGGCTGGACCGACATCACGTCGACCACGGCGCTCGCGTCGACCGTGTTCGAGGCGCTCGGCTACAAGCCGACCACGACGATCGCGTCGGTGCCGATCTCGTTCGCCGGTCTCAAGAGCAAGCAGCTCGACGTGTCGCTCGGTTACTGGTGGCCGGTGCAGCAGAAGCAGCTGCAGCCGTTCCTCGACAGCAAGTCGATCAACGTCGTCGAACCGCCGAACCTGTCCGGTGCGAAGGCGACGCTCGCGGTGCCGAGCTACGAATACCAGGCCGGCCTGAAGACCTTCGAGGACATCGCGAAACACCGCGCGGAACTCGACGGCAAGATCTACGGGATCGAGCCGGGCAGCAGCGCGAACGCGACGATCCAGAAGATGATCGACACGAACCAGTACGGGCTCGGCGGCTTCAAGCTCGTCGAGTCGAGCGAGGCCGGGATGCTGGTGACGGTCGAGCGCGCGATCCGCGAGAAGAAGTGGGTCGTTTTTCTCGGCTGGGAGCCGCACCCGATGAACATCCAGCTCAGCATGAACTACCTGTCCGGCGGCGACGCGTCGTTCGGGCCGAACTACGGTGAAGCGCGCGTGTACACGCTGACGGCGCCCGACTTCATTTCGCGCTGCCCGAACGCGGGCAAGCTCGTCACGAACCTGCGCTTCTCGACGCAGCTCGAGAACCAGCTGATGCAGTCGGTGATGAACAAGACGAAGCCGGCCGAGGCCGCGAAGGCCTACCTGAAGAAGAATCCGCAGGTGCTCGATCCGTGGCTCGCGGGCGTCAAGACGTTCGACGGCAAGGACGGCCTGCCTGCCGTGAAGGCGTATCTCGGCCTGTGACGGCCGGCGCCCGCGCCACCCCTGCAATGCGACACAACCCGAATCAAGCGAGGCACCCAGCATGAACCACGAAGTCATCATCACCTGCGCCGTCACCGGCGCGGGCGATACGGTCGGCAAGCATCCGGCGATTCCGGTCACGCCGAAGGAAATCGCGGCAGCCGCGATCGAAGCCGCGAAGGCTGGCGCCACCGTCGCGCACTGCCACGTGCGCGATCCGCAGACGGGCCGCGGCAGCCGCGACCCGAACCTGTACCGCGAAGTGGTCGACCGCATCCGCTCGGCCGACGTCGACGTGATCATCAACCTGACGGCCGGCATGGGCGGCGATCTCGAGATCGGCCCGGGCGAAGACCCGATGCGCTTCGGCAAGGGCACCGACCTGGTCGGCGGCCTCACGCGCCTCGCGCACGTCGAGGAGCTGCTGCCCGAGATCTGCACGCTCGACTGCGGCACGCTGAATTTCGGCGACGGCGATTACATCTACGTGTCGACGCCCGCGCAACTGCGCGCCGGCGCGAAGCGCATCCAGGAACTCGGCGTGAAGCCGGAACTGGAGATCTTCGATACGGGCCATCTGTGGTTCGCGAAGCAGCTGCTGAAGGAAGGGCTGCTCGACGATCCGCCGCTGTTCCAGCTTTGCCTCGGCATTCCGTGGGGCGCGCCGGCCGATACGGGCACGATGAAGGCGATGGTCGACAACCTGCCGCCGGGCGCGCACTGGGCCGGTTTCGGGATCGGCCGCATGCAGATGCCGATGGTCGCGCAGGCGATGCTGCTCGGCGGCCACGTGCGCGTGGGCCTCGAAGACAACATCTGGCTCGATCGCGGTGTGCATGCGACCAACGGCACGCTCGTCGAACGCGCCCGCGAGGTCATCGAACGGCTCGGCGGCCGCGTGCTGACGCCGGCCGAAGGCCGCCGCAAGCTCGGCCTGCCGGCGCGTGGCGAGCGTCCGCTCGAACGTCGTGCGATCGCCGAATTCGCGTGAGTTCTTTCGCTGACTGATACGACACGGCGGCAGGCGCACGGGCGCGGCCGCCCACCGATTTCCCCTGATTTGAAGGATGCGTTGACATGGCTGTGAAGACCGACATCAAGACGTTCGCCGCCATCGGCACCGGCGTGATCGGCAGCGGGTGGATTTCCCGTGCGCTGGCGCACGGTCTCGACGTGGTCGTATGGGACCCCGCGCCGGGCGCGGAAGAGCGGCTGCGCGCGAACGTCGCGAACGCGTGGCCCGCGCTCGAACGCGTCGGCCTCGCGCCGGGCGCCGACCCCGCACGGCTGCGCTTCGTCGAGACGATCGAGGCGTGCGTCGCCGATGCCGATTTCATCCAGGAAAGCGCGCCCGAGCGTGAGGCGCTGAAGCTCGAACTGCACGAACAGATCAGCCGCGCGGCGAAACCCGATGCGATCATCGCGTCGTCGACGTCGGGGCTGCTGCCGACGGATTTCTATGCGCGGGCGACGCATCCGGAGCGCTGCGTGGTCGGCCACCCGTTCAATCCCGTCTACTTGCTGCCGCTCGTCGAGGTGCTCGGCGGCGCGCGCACGTCGCCGGAAGCCGTGGAGGGCGCGATGGAGATCTATCGCAAGCTCGGCATGCGGCCGCTGCACGTGCGCAAGGAGGTGCCGGGCTTCATTGCCGATCGCCTGCTCGAAGCGTTGTGGCGCGAGGCGCTGCACCTGGTCAACGAAGGCGTCGCGACGACCGGCGAGATCGACGATGCGATCCGTTTCGGCGCGGGCATCCGCTGGTCGTTCATGGGCACGTTCCTGACCTACACGCTGGCCGGTGGCGACGCGGGCATGCGACACTTCATGCAGCAGTTCGGCCCTGCGCTCGAACTGCCGTGGACAAAGCTGGTCGCGCCGACGCTGACCGACGCGCTGATCGACAGCGTCGTCGAAGGCACGACCGAACAGCAGGGTACGCGCAGCATCAAGGAGCTCGAACGCTATCGCGACGAGTGCATCACCGAGGTGCTGAAATCGATCGCCGCGGTGAAGGCGCGGCACGGGATGCGATTCGAGGATTAAAGGACAGGCGATGACCGGCGATACCCCGCTGACGATTTACCGCGACGTGGTGCGGCCCGAATGGGTCGACTACAACGGCCACCTGCGCGATGCGTTCTACCTGCTGATCTTCAGCTTCGCGACCGATGCGTTGCTCGATCGCATCGGGCTCGACGACGCCGCGCGTCGCGAGCGGGGGCGCTCGGTCTACACGCTCGAAGCGCACGTGAACTACCTGCACGAGATCAAGGAAGGCACGCAGGTGCGCGTCGATGCGCGCGTGCTCGCGCACGACGCAAAGCGGCTGCACCTGTATCTCGAACTGTTCGCGCAAGGGCATGACGACGCGGTATCGGCGAGCGAGCAGATGCTGCTGCACGTCGATACGCGCGACGGTGCGAAATCGGCGCCGTTCGACGAAGACGTGGCCGCGCGCGTGGCGGAGCTGCATGCGTTGCAGCCCGATTGCGCGGCGCCTGCGTATGCGGGCCGCGTGATCGGTTTGCCGCCGCGCCGCTAGCGGCGATCGATGCACTTTTTGCCTTGCAACTTTTGACTGCGGAGCGCGCACGATGCTCGAACCGGAAATCGCGGCGTTCGTCGCAGCCGTCGACGCGTGGTATCCGGCCGATGCGGCGGCGCGCTCGCCCGACGAGCAGCGCCGCTTCTACGACCGCTTCGCGGCCGAATGGACGCCGGCCGCGTTGCCGGCCGGCATCGTGCAGCAGGACGCCGTATGGCACGCGCCGGACGGGCGCGCGATCGCGCTGCGACGCTACACGTCCGCACACCGCGCATCGCGCGGGACGGTGCTGTTTTTTCATGGCGGCGGCTTCGTCGTCGGCTCGCTCGACAGTCATGCGCTGATCACGGCGCAACTGGCGGCCGACACGGGGCTCGACGTGATCGCCGTCGACTATCGTCTGGCGCCCGAACATCGCGCGCCGGCCGCGCTCGAAGATTGCCTGGAAGTCACGCGTGCCGCGCGCGACGCACGCTGGCCGTTCGGGCCGTGCGTGCACCCGTTGACGCTCGCGGGCGACAGTGCGGGCGGGATGCTCGCGGCGGCCGTGGCCACCGCGCTGCGCGATGCGGGCGAACGCAACGTCGACGGCATCGCGCTCGTCTATCCGATGCTCGGCTTCGAACCGCAATCGCCCGCCCGCGAAACGGAAGCGCACGCGCCGATGCTGACGCTCGACGACGTGCATCGCTATCGCGAACTGTACTGGGATGGTGACTTGTCGGACGTGCTGCTGAACGCCGACCCGCTGTTGCGCGCGTCGGCGCCGCTCGAAGCGGTGCGTTTCGACGGCTTGCCGCCGGTGCTCGCGATCGGCGCGGAACACGACCCGCTGCGCGACGACGCACGCGTATACGTCGAACGAATTCGCGCGGCCGGCGGGGTCGCGCATGACTGGATGGGAGAAGGACTGGTGCACGGCTGCTGGCGCGCGCTCGGGACGAGCCCGCAGGCCGCACGCATGCATCGGATGGTCGGCGGTTTTTTGCTCGCACCACACGCGTAGCGGGCGTTTCCGGGAGGCAACGATGCAGGCAGCAGTGCAACACCGTATCGAGGACTGGCGGACGTTTTCGGCCGACGCGGCCATCGCGGCGGCGACGATCGGCAATGGCGCGGTGAACGTCGAGTGGAGCGACGCGCGACGATCGCCGTTCCATTTCGACTGGCTGCGCGACAACTGCCCGTGTTCCGCGTGCGTGCATGCGCTCACGCGCGAGCAAGTGTTCGAGATTGCCGATGCGCGCGAGGATCTGTCGGCGCTTACCGTGCAGGTCGACGCCGACGGTGCGCTGCATGTCGAGTGGAACGATGGACATCGCAGCGCGTGGTCGCCGGGCTGGTTGCGGGCGCATGCGTACGACGATGCGTCGCGTGCGGAGCGTCTGGCCGCGCACGGGCGGCACGTGTGGGCCGGCGACGATGCAACGGCGATCGGCGTATTCGCGTGGCGCGACGTGATGGAGGACGACGGTGCGCTGCTCGCCTGGCTCGCCGCGCTGCAGCGCACGGGGCTCACGCTCGTCGAAGGCGTGCCGGCCGAACGCGGCCGCGTCGACGAGATTGCGCGCCGCATCGGCCTGATCCGCGAAAGCAATTTCGGAGTGCTGTTCGACGTCGAATCGAAACCGCGCCCGGACAGCAATGCGTATACGTCGCTGAACCTGCCGCCGCATACCGACCTGCCGACACGCGAGTTGCAGCCGGGCGTGCAGTTCCTGCATTGCCTGGCCAACGAAGCGACGGGCGGCGACAGCATCTTTCTCGATGGTTTTGCGCTCGCCGATGCGCTGCGGCGCGAGCATCCGGCCGATTTCGAACAACTGGCGTCGACGCCGTTCGAGTTCTGGAACAAGAGCGCGAACAGCGACTACCGCTGTTCGGCGCCGGTGATCGGGCTCGATGCGCGCGGCAACGTCACGGAAGTGCGCGTCGCGAACTTCCTGCGCGGGCCGCTCGATGCGCCGGCCGGCTCGGTCGCGGCCGTCTATCGCGCGTACCGGCGGTTCCTCGCGCTCGCGCGCGAGCCGCGCTTCCGTGTCCACCGCCGGCTGCGGGCGGGCGACATGTGGGCGTTCGACAACCGGCGCGTGCTGCATGCGCGTACCGAGTTCGATCCGTCGACCGGCCGCCGGCACCTGCAGGGCTGTTACGTCGACCGCGACGAGTTGCTGTCGCGCTGGCGCGTGCTGTCGCGATCGGCGCCTGCCACGGCCGCGGCGCGCTGATCGGCGCACCCGGCTTCATCACGCATACCCGACCAGGAAAAAGCACCCGGACGCACAGCGCCCGGGCGAAGCCACCCGCTACCGGGCGGCGGAGGTATGCGTTTCATAAAAAAAGACGAGCCCCGCGAAGGGGCTCGTCCTGACTGCCTTGCTTCATCGCGCGACGCGCGGCGCCCGCCGGGGGCGCTTCGGCTTACTGGCCGAAGAAGATCGAGTCGCGTGCGTTCGACGATGCGGCTGCCGGGGCGCCCGAGTGGACGAGCGGAGCCGGCTGTGCGCCGTAGCCGCTGGTGTCGGCACCATGAACACGCGCTTCGGCGCTCTGGATGTCGTTCGGGTAGTACGGGCTCGACACGCCCGGCTTGTAGCCGGCTTGTTCGAGCTGGACCAGTTCGCCGCGCACCTGGGCGCGGGTCACGGTGCTTTGAGCGAATGCGCCGAACGAAGCGGACAGGGCGACAGCGGCAACGACTGCGGAAACGAGCGATTTCATGGTGACCTCCGGGTGTTTTATTGAGTTCGCTTTCGACTCCATGTCTTAAGCGATTGATCAAATCTTAGTCACCGGAGGGTTCAGGGTAAACGCTGAATTTGACGATAGATTGTTTCCTGCGCGGTAACAGTGGCGCGGCGAATCAGTCTTTCAACGGCCTTTCTTTTCGGTCCGCGCAATAAGTATGAAGAATATTGCAGGCGGCGGCGCGCGGTTCAGCGTGCTTCGGCCGCCGTGTCGAACGGCCGGCCCGGCGCGCGTCCGGCCGGCGCGCCCGAGCTGAGGAAGCGCACGCCCGTCGCGGCTTCCGATGCCTCCCACAGCAGCGCCGCCGACGCCACGTCGCGCGCCGAGCGCGGCACGCTCGCGGGCGCCGGCAGCCCGCGCGACTCGAACCAGCCGGATGGCCCGAGGTACGCACCACCGGCGAGATCGGGCGACGTAGCCGCATGAATCGCGGGCAGCGCACCCTGGTCGGCCGGCTGCGCAAGATAACGGTTCGCCGCGCGCATCAACGCGGCGCGCGCGGGCGAGCTGTCCATCGCGGGGCCCGCGAACTGCAGGTTGGTCGCCGCGTAGCCGGGGTGCGCGGCCACGCTGATTCCCGCGAACGCCGCGCGCTCGAAACGGCGCTGCAGCTCGATCGCGAACACGAGGTTCGCGAGCTTGCTGTCGCAATAGGCGAGATAACGGTTGTAGCGGTGCTCGCCGCGCAGGTCGTCGACGCGAATCCGGCCGCCTCGGTTGAAACCGCTCGACATCGTCACGACGCGCGCGCGCCGTGCGGCGCGCAACGCGGGCAGCAGATGGCCGGTCAGCGCGAAATGGCCGAGGTGGTTGGTGCCGAACTGCATCTCGAAGCCGTCGTGCGTGTGGCGCAGCGGCAGGAACATCACGCCGGCGTTGTTGCAGAGGATGTCGACGCGGCCGTGGCGTTCGGCGATGGTGCCCGCAAAGCGTTCGATCGACGCGAGATCGGCGAGGTCGAGTGGATCGACTTCGACACGAGCATCGGGGTGGAGTTGGCGGATCGCATCGGCCGCCTGGGTGGCGCGCACGGCGTCGCGGCAGCCCATCACGACCGTCGCGCCTTTCGCGGCCAGCGTTTCCGCGAGCTGCCAGCCGAGACCGCTGTTGGCGCCGGTCACGACCGCGACCTTGCCGCCCTGCGCCGGGACGTGGCGCGCGCTCCATGCATGCATGTCTGTCTCCATCGGCACGACCGAGCGGCCGCGACACGTAATCGTTACATTGAGTGATGTAACGATAGTGCGGGCGGACGTGACAGACAAGCGGGGGAATTAGACCGGCGCTTCTAGGGCGGGTGCCGTGCGTGGCGCGGCGTGCCTCGGCGCGCGGTCGGCAGGTTTTACCTGCTTCCGGCCAGCGCGAGCACTTCGGCGGCGGAGATCATCGCGGCTGCATTCGCGGGCGCCGGGCGTTCGGCCGGGCGGAATACTTCGTCGCCGCGGTGGATGACCTGGCGCGACAGCGCGCAGGTGCCGGTGCGTTGCGCGAAGCGGCGGCGCCAGCGCTGTTCACCGTAGTGACAGCGGCCGGGCTCGACCCAGCGGACGACGAGCAGCGTATCGGAACGTTCGAGAATTTCGACGTGGACGTCGGCGGGATCGAGCGCAGGCAGGGATTTGGAGGCCTTCATTTTGCCGTTTCCTAAAGCTCGTGCGGTTTCGGCCGTGGCAGTGGATGTCACTACCCGATGGCGAATCCGTAGCGGTTTCCATGAGTGGTGCGCTAAATGTAAGCGTCTGTGACCGGAAAAAACATCCTGTCTGGCTCAAATTACCTTTTGCCGATTTAGAAACAATCCAAGCTTATTTTCTTGGAAACCACGGACAAAAACGCCCCGGACGGGAAGTCCGGGGCGGAAAATCGGCCCGCGCACCGTGTCTGCTCGCCCAGTCACGGAGTCCATCGCCGGGGGACGGAGGTGCCCGCAGGGACCGAAAGCGGGCGGGGAGGCGATGGTTGAAAAGCGCGGTCCGGCAACGCCATGATGGCGCGCCCATCCCGTTGAGACCCTGACGTGAACATGACTTTTTTGTCAGTTTGGCGTGGACGCCGCGTCGCGCGAATACGCCAGACCGGCCGGGCGGCCCGCCGGTATTGGGTTTGCGCGGCCTCGGGCGCATCCTTCCAGTGTCCGTCGAGCAGCGGATTTTTCTCCGCCGGCCCGATTTCCCCACCCGGGTAAATACTGAATCCCGATTTCGTGACAAACGCGCGATCCCTTCCTATGATTGGTTGGACCTTTAGTCCTTTGTGCCAATCGGCCGATGGGTGGCCGGCTTTTTCGGGAGACGTGCTCATGAGATTGCAGGGCAAACGCGCGCTGGTGACGGCGGCCGGGCAGGGCATTGGCCGCGCGACCGCGCTGCGGTTCGCGAGCGAGGGCGCCGACGTGCTGGCGACCGACATCAATGAAGCCGCGCTCGTGCGGCTCGAGGCCGACGCCGAACGCGCGGGCGGCCGGCTGACCACGCGGCGGCTCGACGTCACCGATGCAGGCGACGTCGCGGCGCTCGCCGCGGGCGAACGCGCATTCGACGTGCTGTTCAACTGCGCGGGCTATGTGCACCACGGCTCGATCCTCGACTGCGACGACGACGCGTGGGCGTTCTCGATGAACCTGAACGTCACGTCGATGTACCGGCTGATCCGCGCGCTGCTGCCTGCCATGCTGGAAGCCGGCGGCGCGTCGATCATCAACATGGCGTCGGCCGCGTCGAGCGTGAAGGGCGTGCCGAACCGCTTCGTCTACGGCACGACCAAGGCGGCCGTGATCGGGCTGACCAAGGCGGTCGCCGCCGATTTCGTCGAGCGCGGCATCCGCTGCAACGCGATCTGCCCGGGCACGATCGAATCGCCGTCGCTGGAGCAGCGGATCGCGGACCAGGCGCGCACGCGCCACGTGTCGGCCGACGAGGTGCGCCAGGCGTTCGTCGCGCGCCAGCCGATCGGCCGCATCGGCAGCGCGGACGAAGTGGCCGCGCTCGCGCTGTACCTGGCCTCCGACGAAGCGTCGTTCACGACCGGCGCGATCCACCTGATCGACGGCGGCTGGTCAAACTGACCGTGTTGAACTGACCGCGTCTTCCCATTCACTTTCCGTTTCCGTTCCGACGACGCTATGAAACTGCTCAGATTTGGCGACAAACACCATGAAAAACCGGGCCTGCTCGATGCGCAGGGCCAGCTTCGCGACCTGTCCGGCGTGATCGACGACATCGCCGGCGATGCGCTGACGCCCGCGTCGCTCGCGCGGCTGCGCGACATTCCGCCGTCGTCGCTGCCGCTCGTCGAAGGCGCGCCGCGGCTCGGCGCCTGCGTCGGCCGCGTCGGCAAGTTCATCTGCATCGGGCTCAACTATTCCGACCACGCGGCCGAATCGGGGATGGAGGTGCCGAAGGAGCCTGTCGTATTCGGCAAGTGGACGAGCGCGATCTCGGGGCCGAACGACGACGTCGAGATTCCGCGCGGTTCGGAGAAGACCGACTGGGAAGTCGAGCTCGGCGTGGTGATCGGCCAGGGCGGCCGTTATATCGCGGAAGCCGATGCGTTGTCGCACGTCGCCGGCTACTGCGTCGTGAACGACGTGTCGGAACGCGAATACCAGCTCGAGCGCGGCGGCACGTGGGACAAGGGCAAGGGCAACGACACGTTCGGCCCGCTCGGCCCGTGGCTCGTGACGGCCGATGAAGTCCCCGATCCGCACGCGCTGCGGCTGTGGCTCGACGTCGACGGCCACCGCTACCAGAACGGCACGACCGCGACGATGGTGTTTCGCGTGCCGCACCTGATCAGCTACCTGAGCCGCTTCATGAGCCTGCAGCCGGGCGACGTGATCTCGACCGGCACGCCGCCGGGCGTCGGCCTCGGGCAGAAGCCGCCCGTCTACCTGCGCGCCGGACAGGTGATCACGCTCGGCATCGACGGGCTCGGCGAGCAACGCCAGCGCACCGTGCAAGCCTGATTTCCTTTAACGGACGGTTCGTCATGCCTATCATTCGATCGATGCGCGTCCTCGACGTGCGCTTCCCGACCTCGCGCCAGCTGGATGGCTCCGACGCAATGAATCCGGACCCCGATTATTCGGCGGCCTACGTCGTGCTCGAAACCGACCGCGACGGGCTCGAGGGTCACGGGCTCACGTTCACCATCGGGCGCGGCAACGAAATCTGCTGCGCGGCGATCGACGCGATGCGTCACCTTGTCGTCGGCCTCGACCTCGACTGGATCCGCGAGGACATGGGCCGCTTCTGGCGGCACGTGACGTCGGACAGCCAGTTGCGCTGGATCGGCCCCGACAAGGGCGCGATCCACCTGGCGACGGGCGCCGTCGTCAACGCGGTGTGGGATTTGTGGGCAAAGGCCGTCGGCAAGCCGCTGTGGCGGCTCGTCGCCGAGATGAGCCCCGAGGAGCTGGTACGCGCGATCGACTTCCGCTACCTGACCGACTGCCTGACGCCGGACGAAGCGCTCGAGCTGCTGCGCCGGCAGGCGCCCGGCAAGGCTGCGCGGATCGCGGCGCTCGAGCGCGACGGCTACCCGTGCTACACGACGTCGGCCGGCTGGCTCGGCTACAGCGACGACAAGCTGCGCCGGCTGTGCCGCGAGGCGGTGGACGCCGGTTTCGACTACGTGAAGCTGAAGGTCGGCGCGAACCTCGAGGACGATATCCGCCGCGTGACGATCGCGCGCGAAGTGATCGGCCCCGATCGCAAGCTGATGATCGACGCGAACCAGGTGTGGGAAGTCGACGAGGCGATCGACTGGGTGCGCGAGCTCGCGTTCGCGCGGCCGTGGTTCATCGAGGAGCCGACGAGCCCCGACGACGTCGAAGGGCATCGCAAGATCCGCAAGGCGATCGCGCCCGTGCAGGTCGCGACCGGCGAGATGTGCCAGAACCGCGTGCTGTTCAAGCAGTTCATCGCACGCGGCGCGATCGACGTCGTGCAGATCGACGCGTGCCGGCTCGGCGGCGTGAACGAGATTCTCGCGGTGATGCTGATGGCCGCGAAGTACGGGCTGCCCGTGTGTCCGCATGCGGGCGGCGTCGGGCTGTGCGAGTACGTGCAGCACCTGTCGATGATCGACTACGTGTGCATTTCCGGCACGAAGGAAGGGCGCGTGACCGAATACGTCGATCACCTGCACGAGCATTTCGTCGAACCGTGCGTCGTGCGCGGCGCGGCGTACATGCCGCCGACGGCGCCCGGCTTCTCGATCGAGATGAAGCCCGAATCGCTGGAGCAGTACCGGTTCCGCGGCTGAAGCAGGGCGGGCGTGCCGACAACATGAACGACGGAGACGCGAAGTGGATTTGAATCTGCAAGACAAGGTCGTGATCGTGACCGGCGGCGCGTCGGGCATCGGCGCCGCGATCTCGATGCGGCTGGCCGGCGAGGGCGCGATTCCGGTGGTGTTCGCGCGCCACGCGCCCGACGACGCGTTCTGGCGCGAACTCGCGCGCAAGCAACCGAAGGCCACGTGCGTGTCCGTCGAATTGCAGGACGACACGCAGTGCCGCGATGCGGTCGCGCAGACCATCCAGCGTTTCGGTCGTCTCGACGGCCTCGTCAACAACGCGGGCATCAACGACAGCATCGGGCTCGATGCGGGGCGCGACGCGTTCGTCGCGTCGCTCGAACGCAACCTCGTCCACTACTACGTGATGGCGCATTACTGCGTGCCGCACCTGAAGGCCGCGCGCGGCGCGATCGTCAACATCTCGTCGAAGACGGCCGTGACCGGGCAGGGCAACACGAGCGGCTATTGCGCGTCGAAGGGCGCGCAGCTCGCGCTGACACGCGAATGGGCCGTCGCATTGCGCGACGACGGCGTGCGCGTGAACGCGGTGATCCCGGCCGAGGTGATGACGCCGCTGTACAGGAACTGGTTGGCGGGCTTCGACGATCCCGACGCGAAGCTCGCCGGCATCGCGGGCAAGGTGCCGCTCGGCCAGCGCTTCACGACGGCCGACGAAATCGCCGATACGACCGTGTTCCTGCTGTCGGAACGCGCGTCGCACACGACGGGCCAGTGGCTGTTCGTCGACGGCGGCTACACGCATCTCGACCGTGCGATCAGCTGAGGGCCGCGATTCATGCAACCCGACCTGAACCCGAACACCGCACCGCCGCTGATTGCGTTGACCGGCATCGGCAAGCGCTTCCCCGGTGTGCAGGCGCTCGACGATTGCCGTTTCGACCTGCGCGGCGGCGAGGTGCATGCGCTGATGGGCGAGAACGGCGCCGGCAAGTCGACGCTGATGAAGATCCTCGCGGGCGTGTACCAGCGCGACGACGGCGAGATCCGGATGGACGGCCGCGCGGTCGAGATCGCCGATCCGCGCGCCGCGCAGGCGCTCGGGATCGGCATCATCCATCAGGAACTGAACCTGATGAACCACCTGAGCGTCGCGCAGAACATCTTCATCGGCCGCGAACCGCGCGGCCGCTTCGGCGTGTTCGTCGACGAAGAGAAACTCAACCGCGACGCCGTCGCGATCTTCCAGCGGATGCGGCTCGATCTCGACCCGCGCACGCCGGTCGGCCGTCTGACGGTCGCGAAGCAGCAGATGGTCGAGATCGCGAAGGCGTTGTCGTTCGACTCGCGCGTGCTGATCATGGACGAGCCGACCGCCGCGCTCAACAACGCGGAGATCGCCGAGCTGTTCCGCATCATCCGCGACCTGCGCGCGAACGGCGTCGGCATCGTCTACATCTCGCACAAGATGGACGAACTTCGCCAGATCGCCGATCGCGTGACCGTGATGCGCGACGGCAAGTACGTCGCGACCGTGCCGATGGAAGGCACGTCGATGGATACGATCATTTCGATGATGGTCGGCCGCCAGCTCGAAACGGAATCCCGCACGCCGCCCGATACGTCGTCGAACGATGTCGCGCTCGAAGTGCGCGGGCTGTCGCGCGGCCGTGCGATCCGCGAGGTGGGCTTCACGCTGCGGCGCGGCGAGATCCTCGGCTTCGCGGGGCTGATGGGCGCGGGCCGCACCGAGGTTGCGCGCGCGGTGTTCGGCGCGGACCCGGTCGATGCCGGCGAAATCCGCGTGCACGGCAAGACCGTGGCGATCCGCACGCCGGCCGACGCGGTGAAGCACGGGATCGGCTACCTGTCCGAGGATCGCAAGCACTTCGGGCTCGCGGTCGGGATGGACGTGCAGAACAACATCGCCCTGTCGAGCATGCGTCGTTTCGTGCGCCGCGGCGTGTTCCTCGACGCGCGCGAGATGCGCGACACCGCGCAGTCGTACGTGCGGCAGCTCGCGATCCGCACGCCGTCGGTCGCGCAGCCCGCGCGGCTCCTGTCGGGCGGCAACCAGCAGAAGATCGTGATCGCGAAGTGGCTGCTGCGCGACTGCGACATCCTGTTCTTCGACGAACCGACGCGCGGCATCGACGTCGGCGCGAAGAGCGAGATCTACAAGCTGCTCGACGCGCTGGCCGCCGACGGCAAGGCGATCGTGATGATCTCGTCGGAGCTGCCCGAGGTGCTGCGCATGAGCCACCGGATTCTCGTGATGTGCGAAGGCCGCGTGACCGGCGAATTGCGCGTGGCCGACGCCACGCAGGAAAAGATCATGCAGCTCGCGACGCAGCGCGAGTCGACCGTGTTGTCCTGATTTCCTGATACAGACGCTGACCCGATCATGTCCAACGATACGCATCCTGTTCCGCCCCTGGCTTCCGGCGATACGCCGGCCGCCGCATCGAGCCTGAAGTCGCGCTTCTTCAATCCGGCCGCACGGCAGAAGCTGCTTGCGTTCGCGAGCCTCGTGCTGCTGATCGTGTTCTTCAGCTTCGCGTCGCCGAACTTCCTCGAGGTCGACAACCTCGTCACGATCCTGCAGGCCACCGCCGTGAACGGCGTGCTGGCCGTCGCGTGTACGTACGTGATCATCACGTCGGGCATCGACCTGTCGGTCGGCACGCTGATGACGTTCTGCGCGGTGATGGCCGGCGTCGTGCTGACCAAGTGGGGCATGCCGTTGCCGCTCGGGATCCTGGCCGCGCTGCTGTTCGGCGCGCTGTCGGGCTGCGTGTCGGGTTTCGTGATCGCGAAGATGAAGGTGCCGCCGTTCATCGCGACGCTCGGCATGATGATGCTGCTCAAGGGGCTGTCGCTCGTGATCTCGGGCACGCGGCCGATCTACTTCAACGACACGCCGGGCTTCACGGCGATCGCGCAGGATTCGCTGATCGGCAACCTGATTCCCGCGCTGCCGATTCCGAACGCGGTGCTGATCCTGTTTCTCGTCGCGATCGGCGCGTCGATCGTGCTGAACCGCACGATCTTCGGCCGCTACACGTTCGCGCTCGGCAGCAATGAGGAGGCGCTGCGGCTGTCCGGCGTGAACGTCGACGCGTGGAAGATCGCCGTCTACACGTTCAGCGGCGCGGTGTGCGGGATTGCCGGCCTGCTGATCGCGTCGCGGCTGAATTCCGCGCAGCCGGCGCTCGGTCAGGGCTACGAGCTCGACGCGATCGCGGCCGTCGTGATCGGCGGCACGTCGCTGTCGGGCGGCGCGGGCAGCATCGTCGGCACCATCATCGGCGCGTTCATCATGAGCGTGCTGACCAACGGCCTGCGCATCATGTCGGTCGCGCAGGAATGGCAGACGGTCGTGACGGGCGTGATCATCATCCTCGCCGTGTACGTCGACATCCTGCGCCGGCGTCGCCGCTGACGCGCGCCTGCGCGCAGGCATCCGCTTCACCGCCGGCCCGGCCGGCATCCAGAAGAGTCCAACCAAGGAGACGCGAAGTGATCAGGAGCAAGGTGTTGAACGCGATCGTCGGGCTGACGTTCGCCGTCGGCGTCACGGCCGGCGCGCAGGCGCAGGAAGCCTATATCCCGCTGATCTCGAAAGGCTTCCAGCATCAGTTCTGGCAGGCCGTGAAATCGGGCGCGATGCAGGCCGCGAAGGACTACAAGGTGAAGGTGACGTTCGAAGGGCCCGAAACCGAGGCGATGGTCGACAAGCAGATCGACATGCTGTCGGCCGCGATCGCGAAGAAGCCGGCCGCGCTCGGCTTCGCGGCGCTCGACAGCAAGGCCGCGCTGCCGCTCCTGAAGAAGGCCCAGGCCGAGAAGATCCCGGTGATCGCGTTCGACTCGGGCGTCGACAGCGACATCCCGGTGACGACGGCCGCGACCAACAACAAGGCCGCCGCGGCGCTCGCGGCCGACAAGCTTGCCGCGCTGATCGGCGACGAAGGCGAGGTGGCCGTGGTCGCGCACGACCAGACGAGCCGCACCGGCATCGACCGCCGCGACGGCTTCCTTGAGCGGATGAAGGCGGCACACCCGAAGGTGCAGGTCGTGACCGTGCAGTACGGCGAAGGCGACCAGCTGAAGTCGACCGAGGTGACGAAGTCGATCCTGCAGGCGTATCCGAAGCTCAAGGGGCTGTTCGGCACCAACGAAGGCTCGGCGATCGGCGTGGTCAACGGCGTGCGCGAGATGAAACGCAAGGTCGTGATCGTCGGCTACGATTCGGGCAAGCAGCAGAAGGATGCGATCCGCAGCGGGCTGATGGCCGGCGCGATCACGCAGAACCCGATCGGAATCGGCTACAAGACCGTCGAGGCGGCCGTGAAGGCGACCAAGGGCGAGAAGCTGCCGAAGGTGATCGATACCGGTTTCTACTGGTACGACAAGACCAATATCGACGATCCGAAGATCGCGGCGGTGTTGTACGACTGAACGTTGCGCACGAGCGGCGGCGACGACGCGCGCCGCCGCCGCCGAGGCAACTGAACACGAGGGCACCATGGGCGCAGTGCGTATCGATTCCCATCAGCACTTCTGGCGTTATCGCGCGGCCGACTATCCGTGGATCGGCCCCGGGATGGGGGTGCTCGCGCGCGACTACCTGCCCGACACGCTGTGGCCGCAGATGCATGCGCAGGCGCTCGGCGCGTCGATCGCGGTGCAGGCGCGCGCCGGGCGCGACGAGACGGCGTTCCTGCTCGATCTCGCGCGCGACGACGCACGTATCGCGGCGGTGGTCGGCTGGGAAGATCTCGGTGCGCCGGCGCTTGCCGATCGGGTCGCCGAGTGGGGCAGCCCGAAGCTGCGCGGCTTTCGTCATCAGGTGCAGGACGAAGCCGACGTGGCCGCGTTCGTCGCGGATCCCGGTTTCAAGCGCGGCATCGCCTGGCTGCAGGCGAACGGCTACGTGTACGACGTGCTCGTGTTCGAACGGCAGTTGCCGGACGTGCGCGGGTTCTGCGCGACGCACGACGCGCACTGGCTCGTGCTCGATCACGTCGGAAAGCCCGCGCTCGCCGAGTTCGAGCGCGACGACACGGCGCTCGCGCGCTGGCGCGCGTCGCTGCGTGAACTGGGCGCGTTGCCGCATGTCGCGTGCAAGCTGTCGGGGCTCGTGACCGAGGCCGACTGGCAGCGTGGCCTGCGCGCGCGGGACATCCGGCACATCGAACAGTGCCTCGATGCGGCGCTCGACGCATTCGGGCCGCAGCGGCTGATGTTCGGGTCGGACTGGCCCGTGTGCCTGCTCGCGGCGTCGTACGACGAAGTGACGTCGCTCGTCGAACGCTGGGCCGAATCGCGGCTGTCGGCGGCCGAGCGCGGCGCGTTGTGGGGCGGCACGGCCGCGCGTTGCTACGCGGTGCCGGGCGATGTGAAGCGCGGCATATAAAATAGGCGCGAACGGTCTGTTCGATTCGTCAGACCGTCCGGAACGAAACCGATTACCAGCGTCAACGTATGTCCATCCAGCCGATTCAGAACCGCCGCCTCTACCAGCAGATCGCCGACAAGCTTAGTGCGATGATCGAGTCCGGCGATTTTCCGCCGGGCAGCTATCTGCCGCCCGAGCGCGAACTGGCCGAACAGTTCGGTGTGTCGCGCACGTCGGTGCGCGAAGCGCTGATCGCGCTCGAAGTGAGCGGGCTCGTCAGCGTGCGGGTCGGCGACGGCGTGAAGGTGCGCCATCCCGAAGCAGCGGCTGCGCCCGAGCCTGCACCCGAACCCGCTGCGACAGTCGCGCCGTTCTCGATCGTCGAGATCGATCCCGAACTCGGCATCGCGCTCGACCTCGACACCGAAATCCCGCCGTTCGCCCTGTTGCAGGCGCGCCGGTTGATCGAGCCGGAAGCCGCGGCGCTTGCGGCATCGCACGGCTCGGACGCGCAGATCGAAGGGATTCACGAAGCGTTCCTGCGCAACCAGGAAGACAACCGCAGCGGCTCGCTTACGCACCCGGGCGACCGGCTGTTCCATATCCGTATCGCGGAAGCGAGCGACAACGCCGCGTATGCGCTGATGATCAAGCAGCTGCTTGCGCACAAGTACGACCTGATGTTCCAGCGGCTGCAGTCGCTGTACATGCCGAACGACATGCCGCACCGGTCGGAGCTGGAACACCGCGCGATCCTCGACGCGATCCGCGCGCGCGATCCCGAAGCCGCGCGCCGTGCGATGGCCGAGCATCTCGACGAAGTCATCCGGATTTTCGGCCGCGCGCTCGACTGAGCGCGCGTTGACGCGCTATCCGCTCAGAACCGGTCCGCGCGATACGGCGCCGGATCGGTGAACGGCGCTTCGCCCGTCATCATCTCGGCCAGCAGCCGGCCGGTCACGGGGCCGAGCGTGAGTCCGTGGTGGTTGTGCCCGAACGCGAACCACAGCCCGCGATGGGCGGGCGCGGGGCCGATCACCGGTCGCATGTCCGGCGTGCACGGCCGGAAGCCGAGCCACGGATGCGGGTCGAGCCGTTCGCCGAACCCGAACACGGGCCGTGCGACGCGTTCCGCCCGTTCGAGCTGTACGCCGGTTGGCGGCACACGGCGCCGCGCGATCTCGACCCCCGTCGTCAGCCGCAGCCCGCGCCGCATCGGCGCGATCACGTAACCGTATTCCCGGTCGACGATCGGCGCCGACGGCACGCCGTGTGCGGACGGCGCGTAGTGCATGTGATAGCCGCGCTTCTCGCGAAGCGGGATCTTGTAGCCGAACTTGCCGAAGACGGTGTCGGACCACGGGCCGAGCGCGACGACGACGGCCGGCGCGGCGGCCGGGCCGTCCTGCGTGTGAACCTGCCAGCCGGGCGACAGCGCGTCGAGGCTCGCGGCGTCGCCTGTCAGGAGCGTGCCGCCGCCTTGCACGAACAACTGCGCATACGCTTTGACGAGCGCGGCCGGATCGACGACGCTTTTCGGATCGAGCCAGTGCAGCGCGCCGCAGAAGCCCGGCGCGAGGCTCGGCTCGCGCGCGAGCAGGGCGGCCGCGTCGAGCGGCGTGATGCCGAGCCCGTGGCGGCGCGCGGTGAGGCCGGCCTCGGCCACGCCGCGTTCGAATGCGGCGGGCGTGCGGAACGCTTCGAGCCAGCCGTTCGCACGGATCAGCTCGCCGGCGCCGGCCCGCGCGATCAGCGCGTCGTGCTCGACGAGGCACCGCTCGATCAGCGGCAGCATGTCGCGCGACGCGGCCGCATGGCGCAGCGGCGCCGATTCCCACCAGAACCGCGCGAGCCACGGCGCGAACGCGGGCAGCGACGCGCTGTGCCAGTAAAGATCGGTCGAGCGGTTCAGCGCATAGCGCATCAGCGTGAACGGGCTGCGAGGGAACGGATACGGCTCGACCGACGAGCGCTCGATCAGCCCCGCGTTGCCGAAGCTCGTGCCTTCGCCGGGTGCGCCGCGATCGACGAGGGCGACCTTGCGCCCGCGATCCTGCAGATGCAGCGCGGCCGAGACGCCGACGATGCCGGCGCCGAGAACGATGACGTCGAAATCCATGAAGAGTGGCGAGATGTGGTGGTTGGGCGGACGGGCCGTTTTCGTTGTGGTGGATGTGCTGCCGGAACCCAAGGATACCCCGGGGGCCGCGCGTGCGCCGGACGGATGTCCGCAGCGTGCCGCATCGCACGTTGCCGGCCGGATACGCATCGGTTTCATGAGCGTCGTACCGGAAGACGACATATTCACGCGCGAAAATCGCATCGGCGCGTTTCCGCTACGAGTGCGAATCGCGTGTGTGAGAGAGGCGCCGGTGAAACACCGTGCGTGTCAGGCAGGCGCGGTTTCGATAATTCAGTAATTACGGTAAATGCGTGAAGCGCGGCGACGGCGCAATTCGCCGCCGACGGTTTTTTAAATACCCGATGCATCGTCATTCACGATTTCGGTAATTTATCCCGTATTGCGCGGCAGCAATGTACAAATTACTCGCCATTGCATCGCGGCAGGCGGGGATCGGGCCGCACGGAGTGCCAGCCGGGGATTTTCGAATGAACATGCTATTTGACGGGTCTGGACTCGCCTGAAACATGCCGTTATGATGGCGCCGCCTGTCGCGACAAACAGATAATATCCGCTCTAAATGAGAAATCAGGGCAGCGGGAAATACCGATTCTCCCGGTTGCCCGCCTGTCGGCGAATGCGATTCCAGACATCACAAAAAAAGCGGCGAAGCCTGTTCCGACGATGACACGTTTCGAAATTAATATTTCGGACATCGATATGTAGTAAAGCCGCGTCGCATGCGTGGCGGTCACCAGAAAAGAAAGCGAGAGGGCCCATGAAAGAGTTGCCAGGAATCGCCGGAATGGCCGAATCGGCGGGATCGTCGCCGCTGGGCGGGGCGCTGACCTCGGGCGCGATGCAGATGGCGTCGGCGGCGAGCCCCGTCGCCGGCAAGATCGCGCCGACCGCGTCGGCCGTGATGCAGGCGCTGGCGGCTGGCGGCAACCCCGCGCAGATCGCCGCGTCGATGGCCGCACCGGCAGCAGGCATGCTGAACCCGCTCGCCGGGCAGCTTGCTTCCGGGGCCCTGTCCGGCATGCGGGCGGCCGCCGCGCCGGCCATGTCGGCCGCCGCCGCGCCGGTCGCCGACGATCACCCGCTCGTCGGACAGCCGCTTTCCGATCTTGCCTCCGCGCCGCAATTTTTCATGCCCGGCCAGACCGCGGCCAAGCCCGGCGCGCAGGAGCCGGCTTTGCCGTTCAGCGAGACGACGCGCCTGCTGCGCCTCCAGTCGTCGCTGACCGGCAACCGGGCACTGTCGATCGCGGCGATCCGGGGCGGCGAAGCGCTGTCGGAGATGCCCGGCTACACGCTCGACCTGATTGCGCAAAACCCGTCGATCGATCTCAAGGACGTGCTGAACCAGGCGGTCACCGTGAACATCACGCTCCAGGACGGCTCGGAGCGGCAGATCCACGGTTATCTGGTGCGCTTCGGCTTCGAGCGCAACGACGGCGGCATCGCGCACTATCGCGGCGAGCTGGTGCCGTGGCTCTGGTATCTCGGCAAACGGGTCAACAGCCGGATCTATCAGCAGGTCACCGTACTTGACGTGCTGCGCAAGGTCTTCGCCGACTACGGTGCGCTGGTCGATTACCAGACGCACGTCAAGCAGGAGCTGAAGCCGGAGGATTACGTCGTCCAGTTTCAGGAAAGCGACCTGAATTTCGTCAGCCGGCTGCTCGAGCGGCACGGGTTGTTCTATTACTTCGAATACAGGCAGGACGGTCACACGCTCGTGATCGCCGACGATTCGGCGTCGTGTCCCGATCAGGCGCACGATCCGGTCGTGACCTACAACGCGGCGAGCGGCGTGCAGCAGGCGGACCGCCTGACCGCGCTGTCGGCGAGCCGCGAAACCCAGCCAGGCGTGGTCGCGCTGCATACCTTCGACTACAAGCACCCGAAGAGCCGGCCGTATGTCGAGCTGCCGACACTCGCCGATCAGGGCAATGCGCCGAAGCTCGAGGTGTACGACGGCAGTTCGGCGTTCGCGTACAAGGACACCAGCGCGGGCGAGGCGGAAGCCAAGCGCCGCCTCGAAGTGTTCGAGTGGCAGGCCAAGGTGTTCCGCGGCGAATCCGGTTGCCGCGGGCTCACGGTCGGCCGCAAGTTCAGGATCGACGGGCATTTCTGGTTCGATCCGGCCAAGCAGGACGACAACGAATTCCTGGTCGTCGGGCTCGAAATCGACGCGAAGAACAATTTCGACGATGCGTCGACGCAGCCCGGCAGTTTCAGGAACTCGCTGACGCTGATCCGCAGCAAGATTCCCTATCGTCCGGTGCGCCGCCACGACAAACCGGTGATGCCGGGGCCGCAGAGCGCGATCGTGGTCGGCCCGAAGGGGCAGGAAATCCATACCGACGGGATGGGCCGGATCAAGGTGCAGTTTCCGTGGGACCGCTACGGCAAGAACGACCAGGAGAGTTCCTGCTGGATCCGGGTGTCGCAGCCGTGGGCAGGGCGCGGCTGGGGAACCGTCGCGATTCCGCGCATCAACCAGGAAGTCATCGTCGACTTCCTGAACGGCGATCCCGACCGGCCGATCATCGTCGGCCGGATGTTCAACGCGGAACAGACGCCGCCGTATGGGCTGCCCGACGGCGCACACCAGATGGGTTTTCACAGCAACTCCACGCCGGGCGGCGGCGGATTCTGCGAGGTGGTGATCCACGACAAGAAGGGCGAGGAACTGGTCAATATCCACAGCCAGAAGGATATGGCCACGACCGTCCAGAACAATCACGTGACGGTCGTGAACGGCCCGAACCAGACGAACGTGGTGACGCAGGGCCAGCATGCGAGCATCGTGCGCAAGGCGATTTCCGTGCAGTCGCAGGACGAGCATATCCAGCACACGGCGAAGACGGCGGTGATCCTGCATGCGCAGGAACAGCACATGGCGCTCAAGGCGAAGGGCCCGGTGCAGATCGAATCCGATACGGAGCACGTGCATGTGAAGGGCTCGCAGTCGATCGTGCTCGAGTGCGGCAAGGCCAAGATCACGCTGTCGGCCAACGGGGAGATCGTGCTCGACGGCACGCGCGTCGTCGTGCTGGGTTCGCAAAGCGTCGATCTGAACCCCGACGGCACGACCGGGCCGGCCGCGCCGCCGCTCGTGCCGGTGACGGATCCGGCCGCGCCCGCGCAGGATCTCGCGGCGCCTGCAGCAGGTGGCGGGGGCGGCGGTGGCGGAGGGGGCGGCGGTGCCGCGGCCGCTGCGCCGGCGCACGCGAAACAGCACGCGAAAGGGGCGCCGAAAAAAAAGGCCGTGGCGACCGGGCTGGGCGCTGGCGTCGACCAGCTCGCCGCGAAATCGCCGACGCTCGAACGCGACATCGCGAAGCTGCAGAAGGACGGCTGGAATATCCAGTACGGTCCGGCGAATCAGGGGTCGTCCACGAACAAGAGCGGCCACCCACCCACGATCGTGATCGACGGCAACGACCGCGGGAATCCGCAGGCCGTCGTCCAGGGGCTCGCGCACGAAACCGGGCACGCGCTGTACCAGGGCACGCCGGATTATTCGAGCAAGGCGAATTACGTCAACAGCGAGCTGGCGGACGAAGGCGCGGCCACGATGAACAACATCAAGGTGCAGCGCGAGATCGTCGCGCACGGCGGCCCCGACATCCAGATCGCCGGCGATCCGGCCAACGCGCCGGCCTACAATGCCGCGTACAACCAGTTCGTGCGGAACGGCGACGCGACGGCGGCGCGCGCGGCCATCGGCCATGTCTACGGCACCGGCGAACACGCGTCGGTGCCGGTCAATGGACAGTATGTCAATTATCAAACGTACTACGGAAGCTGGTATGACCGTAACTACCCGTCCCACTAGGCGCGGCCGCGCCGCGGCGATCGTCGCGCCGCTGCTGCTCGCATTGTCGCTGGGCGTGACTCCGGCCTGTTCGGAAGGATCGAAGAAGATGCACACAACCGTTCAACTCAGTCTCTGGCAGGTGATCGATCAGATCGGCGCGCATCAACCGATCCGGCGCGAATCCGTCGAGCATTTGCTGCACACGAAGTTCGCGCGCAGCGAATCGAGCAACGAATACTTCACGTTCTGGAGCAACGGCGAGAGCGGCCCGATCGCGCTCGACGACGGCACGCAGATCGAGCGCGTCGTGCTGCGCACGAGCAATGAAGGGGACGCGCGCGGCGCGCTCACGTTGACGCTGTCCGGCCGTTGCGTGGGCCGCGAGGACGTGAAGGCGCGTTTCGCCGGGATGCGGATCGCCGGTGCGCCGTCGGGCCGCTCGCCGAACGAGGAGACGACGTTCCGGACCGAGACCGCGCGGGGCGAGCTCGTGTTCGGGTTCGCGGAGCGCAACCCCGAATGCCTGTCGAGCGTCGGCTTCGGCGAGAAGGCGAAATAACGCGCCACCCGGACGCATGCGTACGGGACAACGAAAGGAAGAACGGAATGGCGGTTTACCGATTGCATGAAGGGCGCATGGCGTTGCCCGACGGCTGGCGCGACCAGACCATGAACGTGTTTCACTTGCCCGACGCGTCGGGCCGCAAGGACGTCGCATTCGTGGTGACGCGCGACTACGACACGCCGCTCGACGATGTCGGTGCCTACGCGGATACGCAGCAGGCCGCGTTCAAGCGCCAGTTTCCCGGCTACAAGCCGCTCGCGCGCGAACCCGTCACGATCGACGGGCGGCCGGGCCTGATGCTCGACTATCAGTGGCGCAGCGACAAGACGGTGCTGCGACAGCGGCAGGCGATGGTCCGGCTCGACGAGGCGATGCTGGTGTTCACGCTCAATGCGCGCGTGGAGGATTTCGAGCGGCACATTCCCGCATGGACGTCGATCCTGTCGTCGTTCGCCGTGATGCCTTCCGTGCCGGATGAAGCCGACGCGCCGGCGGTCACGCACGAAAGCCTGCCGCACGTGTTCGCGCTGTCCGCGAAGACGCGCGTGCTGCGCGTCTATCCGGACCTTCGCACGGCGTGCGAGCGGATCAGCGCGCGCGAAGTCGAACATCACGATTGGGTGTTCTTCGCGAGCGACGGCTCGCCGCTCGAGCCGACCGTCGTCCAGCGCAGCCGCCAGGGATTGTTCAAGTCGGACGGGCGCTACGAGCTGCGCCCCAGTCCCGGCTACTCGGGGCTCGAGCTGCGGCGCCGTCTCGATGCGGTCACGGCCGTCGAGGGCGTGCCGCCGCTGGAATCGCTGCGGGACATCGAAGCGCATCTGCGTCGGCAGTCCGCCGCGCGCACGGACGGCGCGTCGTCATGAGCGGTGCCGAGGCGGCCCTGCGCGCCGCCCGCATGGGCGACGAGATCGGGCACGGTTTCGGCCTGCTCGGGATGATCGCGGGCGCGGTGGTCGGCGCGGTCGTCGCGGCGGCGATCGTGACGGCGACCGCGGCCACCGGCGGTCTCGCGCTGGTCGCGATCATCGGCGGCTGCGTGGCCGGCGGCGGCCTCGCCGGCGGCGCGCTGGTGCGCGGCATCCAGAAGGCGGCCAACCTGCCCGGTCCAACCACCGGCATGCTGCAGCGGGGATCGTCGAACGTGACGGTCAACAGTCGTACCGCGCTGCGCGCCGGGATCGACTGTGCCGACGAATGCAACGGCCTGCCGTTCAATCATTTCCCGAAGCCGCTGCTCCTGATCGCGCAGGGCTCGCGAACCGTGACCGTCAACGGCAAGCCGATGGCGCGCCTGTCGATGAAGATGGAGTGTGGCGCGCTCATCAAGACCGCGAGCGACAACGTGACGGTCGGCGGCGAGACCGTCACCGTCGTCGAGATCCACGATACCGAGGCGATGGTCGAGACGGCGCTCGAAGTGCTCGGCTTCGTGGCGCTCGGCGCGGCGGGGCTGGGTGCGCTGGCGGCCGGGCTGGGTGCCACCGCGCTGTTCGCGGGAACCGTGATCGGTGCCAACGTCGGCCTCAATGCGCTGCATTCGTGGGGCGAATCACTCGGCCCCGGTTACGGCGACATCATGGTCGGCGTCGCGGGATTCGCGCTGCTCGGGCTGGGTGCAAAGGGCGCCGACACGGAAGCCGCGAAGAACGCCGTCGACGTGCTGAACCGGACCAAGGTCGAAATCGAGCCGAACACGCTCGGCGCCAACGGCGGCAACGTCCGGGTCACGACCAAGGGCGTGCCGCGCACGCTGTACGACCAGCTTCGGGCCAAGACGCCAAGCTCGAAGATCCAGAAGATGGTCAACGAAAACTACGAACCGGGCATGGACGATCCCGCGCTGCCGGGCCTGACGATCGACAAGCCGCTGCATGCGGACCACATCGTGTCGATGAAGGAGATCACGGAGATGCCGGGATTCAAGGACCTGCCGTTCGACGACCAGGTCAAGGTCCTCAACAATCCCGACAACTTCACGGGCCTGAGCGAGACGGCGAACACGTCGAAGGGCTCGAAGTCCTATGCCGACTGGACCGAATACAAGAAAGGCGGCATCAAGGTCGATGAAGGATTCCGGCAGCAGATGATGCAGCGCGAAGCCGACAACCGGACGATGCTGCAGAACCAGATCAACGATTTGCTCGGCAATCAGCCGAAGTAGAATGCTCCGATGACGAATTCAATGGTGAATCGCAATGATTGATCTATCCGCAGCGGCTTACGCGGCCGAACTGAAGCGTTTCAAGTGGCAGGGCCGGGCCTGGCTCGCGTCGAACGAGATTCCCGCCGACGTGACGGTGCCGACCGCATGGCGCGTGCTGCTGGATACGCCCGATGCCGCGCTGGGCAACTGGCTCGCGAAGATGTGGGCCGGCGTCACCGGCCGCTTGCCGGCGGTCGAGAAGTTCTTCGACGAGAAGCTGCGGCGCCCGGCGGTATTCCAGAAGGAAAACGGCGATCTCTGCCTGCTTTATCCGTACACGGTCGAACAGGACGATCTGAACTTCTTCGTCGGGCATCCGCCGCTCGGCGATCTCGTATCGGACGACATGCCGCTTTGGCGCGCGTTGCCCGACGATCTGCGCAGCTTCTTCCAGTTCACGCATAACGGCTGGACCTTTTTCCCCGCCAACTCGATGGGCCCGCTGCCGGTCGGCGATCAGGCCGCGCTGACCGACAAGCTCGACCTGACGCCCGACGAGACGCGCAAGCTGGGCGTGAACCCGGACCTGGTGTGGACGGTGTTCCAGAACGGCGGCGGCGACTATCTGTGCCTCGACCTGCGCGACAGCGCCGGCGACGGCAGCGATGCAGGGCGGATCTGGTGGCACGAGAATCCGACCGACCTCGAGCCGGTGGACTTCTGGGCCGTCATGAACGCGTGGTTCGAGATCTTCGTCGAGGAAGCCGACAAGCGATGATCGAATACGCCCGGTGCGCGGATGGCGCCGGGCGTCGTTCGCAGCCCGCTCAACGCATCGCGAACAGCTTCCCCCACCGCGCCAGCACGCGCGTATCGACACCGGCCATCGTCAACGCCTTCCACACGACGGTCGACACGGTGTCGTAAGCCGCGATTCCCGTCGCCTGCTCGAACGGCCCGACCAGATGCGCGGCATGCAGGTTCGTGCAGAACGTGACGACCGCATCCGGCCGTGCCTGCGCCGTCTTGCGCATCAATGCCGCCAACTGCGTATCGGGCACTTCCGCGAAGCTGTAGTTGTCGCGCAGCCCGAGATGCTGCTCGGCCACGCAATCGATGCCGAGCTGCGCGTACTGGCGCACGATCCGCTGCTGCACGTCGTCGAGATACGGCGTGACGAGGCCGAGCCGCCGCACGCCGGTGCGTTCGAGCAGCTCGTTCAGCGCGAGCACCGATGTCGTCGCCGGGATGCCGGTCGCCTTCGCGATGCTCCGGCACAGCGCGGCGTCGCGTTCGAAACCGAGCCAGCCGGCCGACGTGCCGCTCCAGCCGATCACGTCGACACGTGCATCGGCAAGCTGCCGCGCCGCGACGAGGATGCGTTCCGCGTCGAACTGGTCGAGCGCGGCCGCGCTCAACGCGATCTCGGTCACGGTGAAGCGCGCGAAATGGACGCTGACGTTCGGCAGGCCGGCGACGATCTCCGTCGTCAGCGGTTCGAGCGCGGTGTTCGACGACGGCGTGAGAATACCGATGCGGATGCGTGGATTCATCGCATGATCTCCGTTCAGTCGAGCAACTGCCGCACCGCATCGACCGCGGCGCGGCGCAGCGCAGCCAGATCGAGGCCGGGAATCTCGCCGTTGTCCACGACGACGCGGCCATTCACGATGTTGTACTTCACCGGCGCCGGTTCGCCGGCCGTGACGGGTGCGATTGCGTAGTCGTGGAAGCCGTTGAAGCGCGGGCCGCTTACGTCGTACAGCACGAGATCGGCGGCCTGTCCGACGGCGAGTGTGCCGACCGCATCGAGCCCGAGCACGCGCGCGCCGCCTTGCGTGCCCCAGTGCAGCACCTCCTCGACCGTGGTGGCCGACGCGCCCTGCGCGGCGCGATGGACGAGCCACGCGAAATTCGCTTCGTGCGTCATGCTGCCCGATTCGTTCGACGCGACGCCGTCGACGCCGAGCGACACCGGCACGCCGGCCGCCGCCATGCGCGGTGCGGGCGCGATGCCGCTGCCGAGCCGTGCGTTGCTGACGGGGCAGTGCGAGCAGCCGGTGCCCGTTTCCGCGAGCATCGCGATCTCGCTCGCTTCGAGGTGAACCAGGTGCGCGAACCACACGTCGTTGCCGAGCCATTCGTGCTCGGCGACGAATTCGACGGGCAGCTTGCCGAATCGCTCGCGGCAGAAATCGACATAACGTGTCGTTTCCGACAAATGCGAATGCAGCCGCAGGCCCATGCCGCGCGCCGCACGCGCAACTTCGGGCAGCAGGCCGGGCGGCAGCGAGAAGGTCGGCGTCGTCGGCGCGACGACCACGCGGCGCATCGATGCCGGGCCCGCATCGTGATGGCGCGCCTTCAGCCGCTCGATATCCGCGAGCATCTGGTCGAGCGTTTCAGGCTGCAGCGCGGTGCCGGCGAAGCCCGGATGATCGCCGGCCGCCTGCAGTGCGCCGCCGCGGCACAGCACGAAGCGCATCCCGAAGCTGGCCGCTTCGTCGAACAGCAGGTCGCCGGTTTCGGTCGTGCCGCCTGCGTGATACAGGTAGTGATGGTCCGCGCAGGTCGTCACGCCGGACAGCAGCAGTTCCGCGAAGCCGAGCCGTGCCGCGATGCGCGCGAGTTCCGGCGTGAAGCGCGCGACGCGCGGATACGGCACGGCGGCGAGCCATTCCTGCAGGTCGGCGTTGATGCCGGCCGGCACGCCTTTCAGCAGGTTCTGGAACAGGTGATGGTGCGTGTTGACCCACCCCGGATAGACGACGCAGTTGCTCGCATCGATCACGCGTTCGCCGGGCAGCGGCGCGAGACCGGGCGCGATCGTCTCGATCCGGCCGTCGCGGATGCGCAGGTCGGCCTGGCCGAGCCGCGCGGCATCGCCGGCGCGGCCGCTCATGACCGCGATCGGGTTGCGGATCAGCAGCGAAGAAGAAGGAACGCTCATGGTCGGGTCTCCTCGGATTCGGATTGTCGGGTCGTTGTTCGTCAGGCGCCGCGCGCAGGCTCGATGCCGCGCGCGGCAGGAAGCCGGTCAGTCGCACTCGCGCGCCATCCCGCTGCGGTGCGCGGCGTCGGCATGGACGTGCGATTCGACGGGTTCCGCCGCCGGCACGCCATTGAGCAGCGCATTGAGCAGGACCGACACGAGGCACGCGAGCACGACGCCGCTATGCAGGAACGGCTGCGTCCAGTCGGGCATGTGCGCGAACACCTTCGGCGCCATCACCGGAATCAGCGCGGTGGCGATCGTGAAGCCGACGATCAGCACGTTGTAGCGGTTGTTCTCGAAATCGACTTTCGCGAGCGTTTGCACACCGGCCGCGACGACCACGCCGAACATCGCAATGCCCGCGCCGCCGAGCGCGGCCGACGGCGTCGACGCGACGATCGCGCCGATCTTCGGCACGAGTGCGACGATGCACATCAGCGCGCCGCTGACCGCGACGATCCAGCGGCTGCGCACGCCGGTCAGGATCACGAGCCCGACGTTCTCCATGAACGCGATGAACGGGAACGCGGCGAACGTGCCGGCGATCGCGCTCGCGACACCGTTCGCACGGAGCCCGCGCACGACATCTTCCTCGCTGACCTGCTTCTCGACGATGTCGCCGATCGCGACGAACAGGCCCATCGATTCGACCATCTGCACGATCATCACGACGACCATCGTCAGCACCGGCACGATCGCGAACACCGGCGTGCCGAAGTGGAACGGGTAGGGCACGGTGAACCACGGCGCGGCCGCCACGTTCGTGAAGTTGCCCATTCCGAGCGCGATCGCGAGCAGGCTGCCGGCGACGAGCCCGATCAGCACCGACAGGTTGCGCAGGAACGCGTTCGCGAAACGGTTGACCGCGAGGATCACGACCGCGACAACGAGCGCGACCGCGAGGAACGACAGCTCGCCGAACTGCAGCTTCGCCGCGTCGCCGCCGCCGGCCCACTGGTATGCGACCGGAAACAGCTGCAGCCCGATCACGGTGACGATGCAGCCCGTCACGACCGGCGGGAACAGGCGGCGCAGCCGGCCGATCAAGGGCGCGGCGAAGGTCGTGATGATGCCCGCGCCGATCACCGCGCCGCACACGCCGGCGAACCCCACGCCCGGCGTCAGCCCGATCGCGATCACCGGGCCGACGCTGCTGAACGCGACGCCCTGCAGGATCGGCAGGCGCACGCCGAGCTTCCAGATGCCGACCGTCTGCAGGATCGTCGAGATGCCGGAACAGAACAGCGCGGTGCTGATCAGCACGGTCGTGTCGGCGGGCGACATCTTCAACGCCGATGCGACGATCAGCGGCACCGCGATCGCGCCGATATAGGCGACGAGCATGTGCTGCAGGCCGAGCGTCAGCATCTGGCGGCGCGGCAGGACCCGATCGACGGGATGTGAAGCAGAGTTCATGGGCGTGTCTCCTGAGGTTCGTTATCGGGCGGGCGCGTGGCGCGCCCGCCTGGTGTGCCCGTCAGGCCGCGACCGGCGTGGCGAGACAGGCATGGAAACGGTCGGTCAGCGCGGCGCGATCGAGATCGCGGCCGATGAAAACGATGCGCGACGAGCGCGGCTCGCACCCCCACGCCTGCGCGGCGCGCAGTTCGATCACGCCATGCACGCCCTGCAACACGTAGCGCTGCGCGCGGCCCTGCACGGCGAGAATGCCCTTCATCCGGAACAGGTTCGCGGTGTCGGCACGGCGCAGCTCGCCGAGCCATGCTTCGAGCGCGTCGAGATCGACGTCCGAGTCGACTTCGATGCCGACCGACGACACGCTTTCGTCGTGCTCGTGATGGTCGTGGTCCTCGTCGTGCGCGTGCGCGGCGTGACCGTCGTGCGCATGGTCGCCGTGGTCTTCGTGTTCGTCGTGGCCGTGCGCGTGCTCGTCCGCATGCGGTTCATCGGCGTGCAGCCCGTCGCTCTCGACGAGGATCTGCGCGAATTCGTTCGCGCCGATCCCGAGGATGCGGTCGAGATCGACCTGCGCATAGCTCGACGTGACGATCTCGGCCGTCGTGTTCAGCGTGCGCAGCCGTGTGGTCAGCGCATCGACGTCCGGTGTGTCGACGAGATCGACCTTGTTTATGACGATCCGGTCCGCGCAGACGATCTGGTCGACGGCCTGGTTGTCGCGGCCGTCGAGCACGAGATCGTCGAGGTGCGCGCGAATATGTTTCGCATCGACCATCGTGACGACCGCGTCGAGCGCGACTTCCTTCGCGATCGGATCGTCGAGGAAGAAGGTCTGCGCGACCGGATAGGGATCGGCAAGCCCGCTCGTCTCGACGATGATGTGATCGAGCCGGTCGGGGCGCGCGACGAGCATCCGCACGATCCGCACGAGATCCTCGCGCACCGCGCCGACGCAGCACACGCAGCCGTTCGTCATCTCGTAGATTTCCTCGGTCGATTCGAGCACGAGCCCGCCGTCGATGCCGATCTCGCCGAACTCGTTCTCGATCACCGCGATCTTGCGGCCGTGCTTCTCGCGCAGGATGTAGTTCAGCAGCGTGGTCTTGCCCGCGCCGAGAAAGCCCGTGAGCACGGTGACCGGAATCTTCTCGACGTCGCTGTGGGTGGTGTGGATGTGGGTCATGATGCGTCTCCGTTGAGTCGGTTGGGCTGAGATTCGCTTTCTTTCCAGCGATGGACGGTGCGTGAATCGAGGTCGAACAGGTCGAGCACGCGGCCGAGCGTGTGGTCGATCATCTGGTCGAGCGAGGCGGGGCGCGCATAGAACGCCGGCACGGGTGGCGCGACGATCGCGCCCATCTCCGTGACGGTGGCCATGTTGCGCAGGTGCGTGAGCGTGTACGGCGTCTCGCGGGCGAGCAGCACGAGCCGGCGGCGCTCCTTCAGCACGACGTCGGCCGCGCGCGAGATCAGGCCGGACGACAGGCCGCTGGCGATCTCGGCAAGCGTCTTCATCGAGCACGGCGCGACGATCATCCCGAGCGTGCGGAACGAGCCGCTCGAAATCGACGCGGCGATGTCGTCGCTCCGGTACAGCACGCTTGCGCGTGCGGCGATGTCCGATAGCTTGAAATCGGTCTCGTGCGCCATCGTCAGCGCGGCGGCGCGCGACACGACCACGTGCGTCTCGATGTCGAGCTCGCGCAGCAGCGCGAGCAGCCGCATCCCGTACACGAAGCCGGATGCGCCGCTGATGCCGACCACGAGCCGCCGCGTGCTCATCGCGATGCTCCGCCGGGTTGCGCGATGACGTGCGCGGCACGCTGCATCGCGGCGTCGCCGACCCGCGCGCGCACGCCGTCGAAGCGCGAGCCGCGCGTCGCATCGATGCCCATCCGCGACGTCGTGCCGTCGGCCGACGACGACGGATCGAGCGGGCTGCCGGGCAGGCCGTCGACGACGAACAGGTCGCGGTGCGGCTGGAAGTGCGTCGCGATCGCCCACAGCACCTGCGCGTCGTCGGTGATGTCGACGTCGGCGTCGACCGCGACGACGTTCTTCAGGTACGGATCCCAGCCGAGCAGCGCGAGCATGATCTGGCGCGCCTCGCCGTCGCGCGACTGTTTCAGCGCGACGTAGCAGTGGAAGTGCGTGCCGGAGTTCGGGTAGTGAATGGCGGTGACCGAAGGAAAGCGCGCCTTCAGCTTCTCGCTCATCTCGGCTTCGCGCGGCAGCCGGGCGAGCGTCAGGTGTTCCGCGTACGGGCCGCCGACCACGTCGACGAGCCACGCGTCGTCGCGCCGCATCATCGCGTCGATGCGCAGCACGTTGTTGGTCGAGCGGTCCGACGAGTAGCCGGTGAATTCGCCGAACGGGCCTTCGTCGGCACGGGCGTCGGGATCGATCGTGCCTTCGAGCACGAACTCGGCGGCGGCGGGCACGCCGATGCCGTGACGCGGTGTGCGCACGAGCTGCAGCGGCGCGCCGAACAACCCGCCGGCGATCGCACGCTCGTCCGCACCGAACGGCACGCGCGCGGCGGCCGCGAGCATGAACAGCGGATGCGCGCCGATCACCATCGCGACTTTCAGCGTGTCGCCGCGTGCCTTCGCGGTCTGCAGCATTCGCCACAGATGGCCGCGCGAATGCAGGCTCGTCGCCAGCGCATTGCGAGCATGCGGCATCGAGCGGTGGTAACTGAGGTTCGCGACGCCCGTCACCGGATCTTCGGCGACGATCACCGCGTTGGTCACATACGGCCCGCGATCGGTCTCGAAGTGGCGGATCATCGGCAGTTGCGCGAGATCCACCGCGTCGCCTTCGGTCACCTGATCGAGCACGGGGCCGTGCGGGACGACGACCGGCGCGACCGGTGCGTTCGCGCGCTGCTGCCACGCGTCGAACAGCCCGTTCGCGTCGACGCCGAACAGCCGGCCGATGCGCGTGCGGGAAGCAAATACGTTGGTGACGAGCGGCGTCGACAGCCCGTCGACGCGTTCGCAGACGAGCATGTCGTGCCGGCCGCGCGCGGCGAGCGACGCGACGACGGCCGTGACGTCCTGGTCGGCGGACAGCGGCTGCGCGATCGTCAGCACGTCGTCCGGAAAGCGTTCGCGATACGCGTTCGCGAAGTGGTGGAAATCCTGCTGCTCGGCGAAAAAGCTGGACGCCATGATGCACTCCGTCGGATGCGGAAGAGGAAAGGCCGGATCGCGCGCATGACCGCAGCGGCACGCGATCCGGCAAGCGGCGCGTTACGCGTAGGTCGCCGTCAGTCGCCGGTGCGCTTCGTCGAGATCTTTCGGCGGCTTGGTCGGCTCGATGCCGACGAGGCGGGCGATGTTGTTGCCCATGTAATCCTCGAGGCCATCCTCGTCGAGATCCATCCCCTGCGGCGCGGGCCCGCACAGCATCTCCAGCTCGCGCAGCCACATTCCGGGCTCGTTCGGCGGCGAATCGGTGCCGAACACGATCTTGTTGCGCGGCAGCTCGCGCGCGAACTCGACGATCCGCGACTGGTAGCACCAGCCCGATTCGCAGTACACGTTCGGCGTGTCCATCGCCATCCAGAATGCTTCGAACGAGTAGTTGCCGCCCGTCTGGATGCCGAAGTGGCCGATGATGAAGTTCACCATCGGAAACTCGCGGATGATCGGGTAGAACTGCGTCGGGATCGTGTACGGCCCGTCGCCGGTGTGAATCAGCACGACGATGTTGTACTTCGCGCAGACCTTCATCGCCGGGCGCAGCCAGTCGAGCGCGCGATCGGGCCGGTAGCCGTGCATGTTCGCGTGCAGCTTCACCATCTTGAAGCCGTACTCCCTGATGTGGAATTCGAGCTCCGCCGCGCCGTTTTCCGGGCCCCAGCGCGGGTTGTACGTGAAGTTGCCGATGAAGCGGTCCGGGTACTTCTGCGTGAGTTCGGCGATGTACGCCATGTAGTCGCGGATGCCGTCGCGGCCGCGGCGGTTGCCGTCGCGATAGCCGGTGTTGCCGGGCGGCGGCTGGATGAAGCCCATGTCGATGCGGCGCGGCTTGCCGTTGATGATGTACGGGCCGTCCATCATCTTCAGCAGGCGTTCGCCGGTAAACGGTTCGCCGGTGTGGCGCCACGCCTCGTCGACGAGGTTGGTCGGGTGCAGGTGCGTATCGATGATCATGCAATGCTCCGGAATCGGGAGAGAGGGGCGCGCGTCACGCGGCGAGCAACGCTTTCGCTTCGTCGACGGTGCGCGGCGCGGGCGTCGGTTCGAGACCGATCATCCGGGCCGTGTTGTTGCCGAGGTAATCCTCGAGCGTGTCCTCGTCGAGATTCATCCCTTGCGGCGGATCGAAGCAGAGCACTTCGAGCAGGCGCAGCCACATGCCCGGTTCGTTCGGCGGCGTGTCGGAGCCGAACAGGATCTTGTGCTTCGGCAGCACCTTCGCGAACTCGACGATGCGCGACTGCAGGCACCAGCCCGATTCGCAGTACACGTTCGGCAGATCCATCGCGAGCTGGAACGGCTCGAAGCAGTAGACGCCGCCCGTCTGCACACCGAAGTGCGCCATGATGAAATTGACGGTCGGGAATTCCTTGATCATCGGCACCCACTCGGTCGGGATGCTGTACGGGCCGTCGCCGGTGTGCAGCTTCACGAGCACGCCGAGTTCCGCGCATTTCTTCAGCGCGGGGCGCAGCCAGTCGAGCGCGCGATCGGGGCGGTACGCGTGCATGTTGGCCTGGAGCTGCACCATCTTGAAGCCGAGCTTGCGCACGTAGTGATCGATCGCATTGACGCCGTTCTCCACGCCGCAGCGCGGGTTGTAGACGAAGCAGCCGATGAAGCGGTCGGGGTGCCTGCGCACCATCTCGACCGTGTATGCCATGTAGGCGTCGATCGATTCGGTGCCCGACTTTTCGCCGTCGGTATAGGTATAGATGGTGTTGCCTTGCGGCGGCTGGATGAACGCCTTGTCGACGCGGCGCGGCTTGCCGTTGATGAGGAACGGGCCGTTCATCGTCTCGATCAGGCGCTCGCCGGTGAACGGCGGGCCGTCGTGACGCCACGCGAGGTCGACGAGATTCGTCGGGTAACAGCTGGTGTCGATGATCATCTACTCGATCTCCTTGAGAGGAACCGGAAAAGCCGGTTGCCGGATCGCGGGCAGGCACGTCGATGAAGCGACCCGGTCGGTCGGATTCATGCGGCCCTTTGCAAGGCGCATTTTTTTCGCGCCTTCCCCTCGCCGGCATCGAGTGACACACTGCGACGTGCACTGCTGCTTGGGACCGAGTGTCACAAGCCGAATGCGCTCTGTACAATATTTTTTACTGACGTTCTTGATACGTTTGCGATATGGACATGCGTGTGTTGCGTTACTTCGCGGTACTGGCCGACGAACTGCATTTCGGGCGCGCAGCCGCGCGGCTCCATATCTCGCAGCCGCCGCTGAGCCAGCAGATCCGGCTGCTCGAGGAGCAGCTCGGCACCGCGTTGTTCGTGCGCTCGCAGCATCGCGTCGAGTTGACCGAGGCAGGGAAAACACTGAAGGAGCAGGTGCCGCTGATCGTCGCGCAGTTCGATCGCGCGATCGATCTCACGCGTTGCGCGGGGCGCGGCGAAGTGGGGCGGCTGGCGGTCGGCATCATCAGCTCGGCGATGGTCGCGCCGATCCCGCACGCGTTGCGCGTGTTCGCCGAACGCCATCCGCACGTGCACTGGTCGCTGCACGAAATGACGCCGGCCGCGCAGATCGACGCGCTGAAGGAGAAGCGGCTCGACGTGTGCTTCTTCCGGCTGTTCCAGGACGATGCGTCGATCCGCAGCGAGATCGTTGTGCGCGAAACGGCCGTGGCCGTGCTGCCGCCCGGCCATCCGCTTGCATCGCGCGAGGCGATCGCGCTCGGCGAGCTGGCCGGCGAGCAGTTCGTGTCATTCGGCTTGCGGCATTCGCAACTGGCGCGCTTCCTGCAGCAGAGTTGCGTCGATGCGCGTTTCACGCCGCAGATCGCGCACGAGGTCGTCGAAGTGCACACGCTGCTGTCGCTGGTGCGTGAAGGGCTGGGCGTCGCGCTGCTGCCGGCGTCGTCACGGCAGATCTCGACGGGCGGTGTCGCGTTCGTGCCGCTGTTGCCGCCGGCGCTGGAAGTGTCGCTGCAGGCGCGTTACCGCGCGGACGATACGTCGGCCGTGCTCGGCGCGTTTCTTGAAACCGTGCGCGAGGTCGCGGCGGAATTCACGGTGTAGCCGTGCGGGTCAGGGCGCGAGCGATTGCGCGACCAGCGTGCCGATCGCGTCGATCAGCGGCTTCACGCGTGCATGCCGCTCGCGCGGCCAGATCGCATGGAGGTTGTAGTGCGTCGGAATTGCGATCGTGCAGAGTTCGACGAGCCGGCCGTCGCGGCGCGCGTCGGCGGCGAGCAGCCCACGCACCAGCCCCGCGCCGAGCCCTGACGCGAGCGTCGCGACGAGTCCCGCCGCGTTGTCGAACACCGCGATCGTCTCGGGTTCGACCGGTTCGAGCCCGGCCGCTTCGAGCCACGGAATCCACGAGCGCTTCGTATAGCCGAGCAGCGGCAGCGCCAGCACCTGTTCCGGCGTGAGCGGTGCGGCGAGCCCGTAGCGTTCGAGCAAGGCGGGCGCGGCCATGGCGGTCAGCCGGTCGGGGCAGACCAGCGCGCTGTCCACGCCTTCCCATTCCCCGTAGCCATAACGCAGCGCAACGTCGACACGATCGAATGCATCGCGGTCGAGGCGCGGCGCGGACAGTACCGTCAGCGTCGCGCCGTCGAGCGTGCGCATCAGGTCGGGCAGCCGCGCGGGCAGCCAGCCCTGCATCAGTTCCGGATCGACGTCGAGCCGGATCGACGGTCCGGTCGTGCGGCCCTTCACCGACGACAGCGCGCGATCGATCTGTTCGAGCCCGTCCGACAACTGGTTCGCGAACAGCGTGCCCGCATCGGTGAGGATCACGCGGCCGCCGGCGCGGGCAAACAGCGGCTGGCCGATGAATTCCTCGAGCGAGCGGATCTGCTGGCTGATCGCGCTGTGCGTGAGCGCCAGCTGGCGCGCGGCGCTGGAAAAGCTGCCGACCCGGGCGGCCTGCAGAAACGCCTGCATCGACTGGATCGAAGGGTATCGCTTGAGCATCTGTTAGTCCGACTGACAGGGATTCGACGAAATGATCGCTGGCGCACCCGTGCATCGCGTTTCGATAATGCTCCGAAACCGCGCAATGGACGCGGCCGCCCCATGAATGCGAATCAGGAGACCGCACATGATCGACATCGTCGTGAACGATACACGCCATTCGCTCGAGAATGTACCGGAGGATATGCCGTTGCTGTGGGTGCTGCGCGACCGGCTCAAGCTGACCGGCACCAAGTTCGGCTGCGGCAAGGGCCTGTGCGGCGCATGCACCGTGCATCTCGAGGGGCAGGCCGTGCGCGCGTGCCTGATCCCGGCCGTCGCCGCGAACGGGCGGCACGTGACGACGATCGAAGGACTGTCGCCGGACGGGCGACATCCGCTGCAGCTCGCGTGGGTGGCCGAGGACGTGCCGCAATGCGGCTATTGCCAGCCGGGGCAACTGATGCAGGCCGCCGCGCTGCTGAAGGGCGGGCAACCGGTGGACGACGAAGCGATCGTGTCGGCGATGTCGGGCAACATCTGTCGCTGCGGCACCTATGCGCGCATTCATCGTGCGATCAAGCGCGCGGCGTCAGGCGATCCGGCGTTGAAGGCCGCCGTCGAACCGGCGAAGGAGGCGTGACATGCGTAACGATCATGCACCGGATACGCCGCTCGCCGACGACACGCCGCGCCGGCGTTTTCTCAAACAAGGTTCCGCATTGATCGCCGCCGGTATCGCGATCGGCTTCCGGATGCCCGATGCGATGGCCGCGGGCAAGAACGTGAGCGGCGATCCGCACCCGTCCGCAGGTGAATTCGAACCGAACGCATGGGTGCGCGTGCTGCCCGACGACACGATCAAGCTCGTCGTGCACAAGCACGATTCGGGCACCGGTACGCGCACCGCGCTAGCGGCGGTCGTGGCCGAGGAGCTTGACGTCGATCCGTTCCGCGTCGACGTGATCACGCCGGAAGATCCGTTCTTCGCCGACTACATTCACCCGCTGTGGAAAGTGTTCTCGACCGGCGGCAGCACGAGCGTCGCGATGGAGTACGACCGGCTGCGGCGGGCGGGCGCGACTGCGCGTGCGATGCTCGTCGAAGCGGCGGCGCGGCAATGGAGCGTGCCCGTATCGGCGTGTACGACGGCAGACTGCGCCGTGCTGCACGCGGCGAGCGGGCGCCGCGCGACATACGGCTCGCTCGCGCAGGCCGCTGCGCAGTTGCCGGCGCCGAAGGATGTCGTGCTGAAGGATCCCGCGCAGTTCCGCTACATCGGCAAGCTGCGCAAGAAGCGCGGCGCCGCGCAGAAGGCCGACGGGTCGTTTCCGTACAGTATCGACGTGTCGCTGCCGGGGATGCTGGTCGCGGTCGTCACGCGCGCCCCGATGATCGACGGTCGTGTGCGCAGCGTCGATGCGAAGGCCGCACTCGCGATTCCCGGCGTGCGCGAGGTGTTGCAGATTCCGCCGCGCCCCGACGTGCTCGGCGGCAACCAGGCCGGCGTCGCGGTGCTCGCGGACGACTACTGGTCCGCGCATCGCGGGCAGGCCGCGCTGACGATCGAATGGGAGGACAGCCTGTTCGCGACATTCGACAGCAGTACGCTTGCCGCACGTCAGGCTGCGTGGGTCGACGATCCGGCCGCGCGCGTCGTGCCGACCATTGCCGACGGCGATCCCGCGAAGGCGAAAGCGGACGGCGCACGCACGATCGAGGCGGCGTATTCGATGCCGCACAAGGCCGCGAATCCGCTGGAGCCGATCAACCTCACCGTGTGGGCGCGCAACGGCGGCATCGAGTACTGGGGCGGGCTGCAGGTGCCGTCCACCGCGATGGAGGCGGCCGACGTGATCGGCGGCATTCCCGCGCATCGCGTGACGCTGCACGAACTCGTGTCGGGCGGCAGCTTCGGTGCGCGCGAATCGAAGTACTGGCTGTTCGAGGCGACGTGGCTCGCGGTGAAGACAGGCAAGCCCGTGAAGCTGATGAACAGCCGCGAGGACGAGATGCGTGCGCTGTTCTATCACGCGGCGAGCTACCACCGCGCGCGTGCGGTGCTCGATGCGCAGGGCAATCTGGCGTCGCTGTGGCTGCGCGGCGTGATGCCCGCGTCGCCGCAGCAGTGGGAGCCCGGCTATCTGGAGCGCACCGACCGGATGGATTTCAGCACGACCGAAGCGATGACCCAGTGGGAGTTCGCGTATTCGGCGCCGCATCGCGACATCGGCTGGATCCGGATGGAGACAGGTGTGCCGACCGGCTGGTTTCGCGCGGTGAGCTACATCCCGAACGTGTTCGCCGTTGAATCGATGATGGACGAAGCCGCACACGCAGCGAAGCGCGATCCGGTCGAGTTCCGGCTCGCGCACATGCGCGACCGCCCGCGCCACGCGGCCGTGCTGCGCGAAGCCGCGCAGCGTGCGGGCTGGGGACAGCCGCTGCCGGATGGCGTCGCGCTCGGCGTGGCGACGAACCAGGCGTACGACAGCTATGTCGCGGTGGTCGCGCGGGTCGTGCGCAAGGACGGCGCGGTGACGGTGGAGAAGCTCACGTGCGTGGCCGATTGCGGGATCGCGGTCTCGCCGGCCGGTGTCGACGAGCAACTGTACGGCGGGCTGATGTGGGGGCTCGGCCATGCAACGTCCGATCGCGTCGATTTCAAGCATGGCCGCGTGCAGCAGTCGAACTTCGATACGTATCGCGTGATGCGGATGAGCGACATGCCCGCCACCGACATTCATATCGTGCAGGGCGATCCGGCGAAGCCGGGCGGCGTCGGCGAACTGTCGAGCCCGGCGGTGACGCCCGCGATTGCGAATGCGGTGTTCAGGCTGACGGGGAAGCGGTTGCGGGAGACGCCGTTCGATTTGTCGGCGATCGCGTAGCGCGCGGGAACGTATGAAGTTTGCCGCGCACGGGCATCCAATCCGCTGATCAATTTGCCGGCGTCGACACCGCATCGACGCCGGCCGGCACGCGCGCCCGCATCGTCGTGAATCAACACCGATTCCGCATGCCTTCCGACGTTTTATCGGGTGTTTCCCACTGCTTGGTCATCCGAATTTTTACCTAAGATGAAGAAATCGTGCGCGTAATTCGGTGCCTGCACGCGCATGGAGGGAGGCGGGAGGCAGCGCCAGAGCGACGCCAGCGGATGTTGCCATCATGGATGCGAAAGTGTGCGCGTCGACTGTCAGTCTCGCGACTGCAGCGACGCCAGCGGCCGCGGCGGCCATCGCCGCGCGCACGGTGTGCGGCCGTCTTGGCCGAACCGCTTCGCTGCGCCACGTGTTGTTCGCAATCGTTTGCGCTCTGGGTGCGGCTCCCGCCGTGCTCGCCGGTGCGCCCGCCAATCCCGACGATCCGGTCGGCACCGTGCAGATCGCCGCCGCTGCGAGCCCGGCGAATCCTTCCGTTTCGTCACACGACACGACCGTGCGCCAGGTCGTGCTCGGCATCATCAGCTTCACGCGCTGGCCGACCACGCCCGTTCGCCTGCATCTGTGCGTCACGGGCCGGCCCGACTATGCGCGCGGCCTGACCGACACGCTGGAGGCCGGCTCGACGCTGGTCGACGTGCAGCGCGTGAGCCCTGACGATCCCGCGCTCGGCATGGCGTGCGACGCCGTCTACCTCGGCACGCTGAGCAACGATGAACGCGCGCGAGTGAGAGCCGTGGTGGCCGGTCATCCGGTGCTGACGATTTCGGAACACGATCCGTCCTGCACGGCCGGCGGCATGTTCTGCCTGAATGTCGACGGCGATCGCGTGTCGTTCGACATCAATCTCGATGCCGTCGCGCGCAGCGGCGTGCGCGTGCACCCGAACGTGCTCAACCTCGCCCGACGGCCGGTGACGCCATGACACGGTCCGCGCTCCCCGTTTCCGCCTCGCGCATGCCGCGCCCGACGCTGCAAAGCGTGTTGCGTCGCGCGCACCTGCGCCTTGCGTTCGTCGCGGTGGCGATGGCGGCCGTGTCGCTGATCGTCGTCGCCGTGATCGCGTTGCGTGCGTATGCGGGCAACAACCTGAACCTGCTGGCGCGCTCGCTCGGTTATACGGTCGAGGCGGCGCTCGTGTTCGGCGATCGCGTCGCGGCGAACGAGGCGATCGGGTTGATCGCCGGCGACGAGGATGTTGCTCAGGTGGTCGTCACGGACAGCAAGGGGCAACTGTTCGCGACGTGGCAGCTGCCCGCCGGAAACGGGATCGCGCGGCTCGAACGCGCCGTCGCCGACGTGGCGCTGCCCGGGCCCGTGACCGTCCCGGTGATGCACGACGGCATCGTCGTCGGACACGTCGTCGTGCGGGGGCGCGGACATCAGTTCTTCGGCTTCCTGCTGGGCGGCGTCGGCGGCATTCTCGGCTGCCTGGCCGTCAGCGTGCTCGGCGCGTATGTGAGCTCCAAGCGTCTGTTGCGCAACATCGTTTCGCCGCTGCGCGCGCTGGCGGGCGTGGCGCATGCGGTGCGGCGCGAGCGTGCGTTCGCGCGGCGCGTCGAGCCGGTGGCGATCGCCGAACTGAACCAGCTCGGCGACGACTTCAATGCGTTGCTCGACGAATTCGAAGACTGGCAGAACACGTTGCGCGACGAGAACGCGTCGCTCGAACACAAGGCGACGCACGATGCGCTCACGGGGTTGCCCAACCGTGTGCAGTTCGAGTCGCGCCTGGCGCTTGCGCTGTGCGACGCCACCTTGACGGGGCAGCGGGTCGGCGTCCTGTATCTCGACTGCGACCGTTTCAAGGAGATCAACGATTGTCTCGGCCACGACGCCGGCGACGCGGTGCTGATCGGCATCGCGTCGCGGCTGCGCACGCAGGTGCGCGAGGCCGATCTCGTCGCGCGCCTCGGCGGCGACGAATTTGCGGTGATGCTGGCGGCGGTGCCTGAGGCGGGCAGCGTGTGCCGGATCGCCGACGAGATTTTGTCCGGCATGGCGCCGTCGATCGAGCTGTCCGACGGCCGCGTGGTGGCCACCATGATGAGTGCCGGCGTTGCGCTGTATCCCGATCACGCATCGGACGCGAGCGGCTTGCTGCGCGCGGCGGATGCCGCGATGTACCGCGCGAAGCGCGCGCGGCCGGGCTCGTGGCAATTGGCGGAGAGCGTGGCCCGGTCGGCTTGAGGTTTAACGTTTCGTGCTGCGGGCGAGGCTGCAGCAGCGATTTACAAGAAGTGCGCCCAACAAGGGCGCACTCGAAGGGGATGCGAAATGAACCACTCGTTTCCTGTGAGCATGGGGCGGCTGTGCGTGGGTAGCGCATTGCTGCTGTGCATGCTGCTGGGGGGCTGCAAGACGCCGCCGCCGCTTCATCGCGGGCTGACGCAGACGCAGGTCACGGCGCTGAAGTCGGCCGGATTCCAGGAGACTGGACAGGGGTTCGAGTTCGGGTCGACCGGGCCGATTCTGTTCGATTTCGACCGGTACAACCTCAAGCCGGATGTGCGGCGGATCGTCGAACGGATCGGGCGGACGTTGAGGTCGGCGGGGATCAACGGCGTGCGGGTTTATGGGTACTCGGATGATGACGGGAAGGACAAATACGATCTCGAGTTGTCGAGGCGGCGGGCGGAGGTGGTGGCGATCGAGCTTGTCGATGTCGGAATGGATGCGAAGCAGGTCGCGATTGTCGGGAGAGGGAAACTCGATCCGGTAGGGGATAACAAGACGCCGGCGGGGCGGGCGCAGAATCGGCGGGCGGCGATCGTGGTTTCGCCGAGGTGAGGGCAGTGCGTCATGCCGGGTACACCGTGATGACGCTCAGTCGACCGGCGTCGTATCGCGGAGTGCGCGTTGCGCGCCGAGCAAAAACACCGGAACCGGATCTGGCGCTATCTTCGGTTACCGTTCCAGGCTTGATCGCAGACAGTTCGTATCGCGTCGGGAATCTCAGCAATACTCGCAATGCCGGGATGCTGCCGTTACCGGCCGAGTCCTCGCGGAAATTACTTCCCTCCTTTTGATTCCGAACGGGCCGGGTCAGCAGGGCCTGCAATGTACTGTCGCTGCACTCGGTGTCGTTCGACTTGGGCATTCATGGAGCCGGAGAAGGTGGAAAGCGGCTCGTGGAACAGAGTTATTCAGCGTTGTTGACAGGGGTTGGTTCGATGGAGCAGCAGAACGGCTTTACGTTGCCCGAGGATTGGTGCGAAGTTGCGCACCCCCACTCGGCGTGTGATCTCGACCATGCGCGAATCCAGGCAGAACTTGACGTGGAGCTTCACCCTGACCACCCGTTTCATGGACGCAGGCTGATGGTGATGGCGCATGCCCTCGGTAACGACGACGTTCTGTGCGCTCACGCTGACGAGTCGGGGCGTTACTCGATCATTCATCTCACCTGGAGCGGCGGCCCTGAGCTAGGCGCCTGTCCAACCATCGATTTCGATGGCGACCGGAATGACGTTTGTCGCTATTTCGGCTTTGTCAGTGATGTACTGGACCGGATTGCAGAAGACGAGCGCGTCGGGCGGCGGGAGCCGATGACGGCGACGGGAACGCCTTCGCAGCCGGTCGTGATTCGTCATGGCGAACCGGATGACATCGAGTAGATTTGTGCCGTCCTGCGAGAACCTCGTAGCGCCTTCGTCAATCGACTCGGCCTGAGGGCGTATCGCGAGCAGGGCAGCCGCAACCGCGGCCACCCAACGCCTCACGTCACCAGCCGATATTGCAAGACGACCGCGATGTCCCCGCGCCGCCGGTCGCCGTGCACTTCGTCCCCGAGCCGTTGTCATAGAACGTTCGCGTCTCCGGCTGAGGCACCGAAGGATCGAACGGATTCGGCGCCGCATGCGGACCACGCGGCGCATCATACGGCCGCTGTGGCGCATACGAGCCACCGCTACCAGCCGGCCGCGAGCCATTCGCGCGCAGGTATTCATTCCAGTTCTGCTCGCGCTGCTCATACCCGGGGACAGCGCGACCCAGACTATCGCTTCCGCCCGCGCCAAGCGCGACGCGATTCGACGGCAATGCAAAATCGGGTTCGTGTTTGAACGAAGGCGGCGATGCCACAAGCGCATCGCTTGTCGCACGCAGCGGCCGCTCGTCCTGCGTATCGAACGGACTCCGCTCGACGGGCGCGGCGTACTGCACGCGGCGGCGACTCATTCGCGCCGCATGCCCGTCATCCCGAGCAGCAGCCCGCCGCTCCGAGCGGAACACATTGGCGCCGGCCGACCGATCGATCAGCGTATCGCGACCTGAAGCATGGACCGTAGAAACAGAAAGCGCGCACGCAAGCGCGGCGGCGGAAGAGAAGCGGATGGGGTGATTCATGGGCGATCCGAAGCAGGTGATGTGCATTGAACAAAACGGCAGATCACTGGCTGGCGGCTGGGCGACGGAGGGGCGTCGAAGCGGGCCTGAAGCGACTGCGAGGCGCGGCGGGCGCGACTTGCAGGAAGGCTGGCTGGATTGCAGAAGCGAGTTCGCATTATTTCATGAAAATATCAATCAGCTTTCAGAATGTTTAGGTCTGTTGGTAAACAGAAGGATTTACCGCCTCGCCGGAGCGCCCCGTGTTGGTGCCTGCCCGCATAATCATCAGTCGATTGATTTTCAACGATCGGACCCTTGGCGGCCCGAAAGCGCGTGACTCGGAATTTTCAATCGCCGAACCCCAGACGCAGCAAGGAACTTCGTCCGATCGCCGCACCGAATCGCAACCCAATTGCACTCGAAGCAAACGTTCTCGCGCTCCCGGGGTTGCGCCGCGATCGCCACCCGGGCGTCACATAAACCTACGTGTTTTCCCTTGGTCGACCGGCATTTTTGACAGACGATTTAAAAACGCCCATATAATTTCGACTGCCTTGCCAATGGCTGTCGGACCATCCCTCCGAACACGCGATTTGGCAAGCGGGGCAGGCGAAACGCTTGCGCAATGCAAGACGCATCACGATGTCTTTCCGAACCAGACGTCCCCTTCGGGGACTGCAAGAGCCGGGCCCCGCTACGCAACATTCCGCTGGAGTTCCGTCTTCTATGTGTCTCGGGCGTGTCCCATGTCCTCGCCCCGGGTGCTGTTCGATTGCGCAAGTCATGCCGCCTTTGCCCGTATGACTAAACAACATCGAGGAGCTCCCAGATGACGCTGTCCCGTCTTACGTCCATTTCCGTCGCCGCCGTGCTGTTCGCCGCCGGCGCCGCCGCCGCGCAAGCGGAAACCGTGAAGATCGCCATCGCTGGTCCGATGAGCGGCTCGGTCGCCCAATATGGCGACATGGTGAAGGCCGGCGCGCTGACCGCGATCGAACAGATCAACGCAGCTGGCGGTGCGGGCGGCAACAAGTTTGAAGTCGTGATGATGGACGACGCGTGCGAACCGAAGCAGGCCGTCGCCGTCGCCAACAAGATCGTCAGCCAGAAGATCAAGTACGTGATCGGTCACGTGTGCTCGGGTTCGACGATCCCGGCTTCCGACATCTACGAGAACGAAGGCATCGTGATGGTCACGCCGTCGGCCACCGCGCCGCAGCTGACCGAAGGCAAGAAGCGCCACTTCATCTTCCGCACGATCGGCCGCGACGACCAGCAAGGCCCGGCCGCCGCGCACTACATCATCAACAACGTGAAGCCGAAGAAGGTCGCCGTCCTGCACGACAAGCAGTCGTACGGCCAGGGCATCGCGTCGTCGGTGAAGAAGGACCTCGAAGCCGCGAAGATCCCGGTCGTGCTGTTCGAAGGCATCAACGCCGGCGATTCGGACTACTCGGCGATCATCACGAAGCTGAAGTCGCAAGGTGTCGATTTCGTCTACTTCGGCGGCTACCACCCGGAAATGGGCCTGCTGATGCGCCAGGCGCGCGAGCAGGGCGTGAAGGCCACGTTCATGGGGCCTGAAGGCGTGGGCAACAAGGACGTGACGGCGATCGCCGGCCCGGCTTCGGAAGGCATGCTCGTCACGCTGCCGGCCGACTTCTCGGCCGATCCGGCCAACGCGGCGCTCGTGAAGGCGTTCGCGGACAAGAAGCGCGACCCGAACGGCCCGTTCCAGATGCCGTCGTACGCAGCGGTGAAGATCATCGCCGACGCGATCGCGGGCGCGAAGACGACCGACCCGACGAAGGTCGCCGCGTACATGCACAAGACGACGTTCGACACGCCGATCGGCAAGGTCGCGTATGACGCACAGGGCGACCTGAAGGCGTTCAAGTTCGTCGTCTACACGTGGCACAAGGACGCGACGAAGACCGCCGCCAAGTAATACGGAGTACCCGCCCGCGCGCCCGCCCTGTCCGAGACCCGGACGGGGCGGGCGCGTATTGGTCGCGCATCGGCCCATTGCGCGACCAAGGGGCGGCCCGAGACGACACCGTGCGTTGCGCGCGGCCGAACGCCGTGATCCGGCGACGGCACGCGACCCAGCGCCAACGGGAGCTTCCCGCACATGACTGACTTCTTTCCGCAATTCGCCCAGCAGCTGGTCAACGGCCTGACGCTGGGTGCGATCTATGCGCTGATCGCCATCGGCTATTCGATGGTCTACGGCATCATCGGCATGATCAACTTCGCCCACGGCGAGATCTACATGATCGGCGCGTACGTGGGCCTCGTGACCCTGACTGCAATCGGCATCTCCGCCGGCTATCCGCTGCCGCTCGTGCTCGGCGCCGCGCTGATCGTGTCGGTGATCGTCACCGGCCTGTACGGCTTCGCGGTCGAGCGCGTCGCGTATCGCCCGCTGCGCGGCGGCCCGCGCCTCGTGCCGCTGATCTCCGCGATCGGCATGTCGATCTTCCTGCAGAACTACGTGCAGATCGGCCAGGGCGCGCGCGACGTGTCCGTGCCCGTGCTGATCTCCGGCGCGTTCGACATCCATCTCGGCGGCGACTTCGACGTGACCATCCCGTATTCGCGCCTGATGATCGTCTGCGTGACGCTCGTGCTGATGATCGCGCTCACGCTGTTCATCTCGCATTCGCGGATGGGCCGCGCGTGCCGCGCCTGCGCCGAGGACATGAAGATGGCGAACCTGCTCGGCATCGACACGAACCGCGTGATCTCGTTCACGTTCGTGCTCGGCGCGATGCTGGCGGCCGTCGGCGGCGTGCTGATCGGGCTGACGATCGGCAAGCTGAACCCGTACATCGGCTTCGTCGCGGGCATCAAGGCGTTCACTGCCGCGGTGCTCGGCGGGATCGGCAGCATCCCGGGCGCGATGCTCGGCGGCGTGCTGCTCGGCCTCGCCGAAACCTTCGCCGCAGGCTACATGCCGGCCGAGTACAAGGACGTCGTCGCGTTCGGCCTGCTCGTGCTGATCCTGCTCTTCCGCCCGACCGGCCTGCTCGGCAAGTCGGACATCGAAAAGGTCTGAGGGAGACGCAGATGAGTCAAGTCATTTCCGTTCGCCGCCCGGCCGCCGACGCTTCGATCGGCCAGGCGCTGAAAAATGCCGTGGCCGCCGCGTTCCTGACGGCGATCCTCACGATTCCGGTGCTCGGCCTGCAGTTGAAGCTCGACGGTTATCAGGTCGTGCTGACGCCGCACTGGCGGCCGGTGTGGATCGCGGTCGCGGCCGTGTTCCTGTTCCAGTTGTTCAAGCCCTGGCTCGTGCGCGCGAAAGCGGCTGTGAAGCTGCCGGCGGTGCCCGCGATGGGCGCGCAGCAGCAGCGCGTGATCATCTGGGTGATGCTCGCGGTCGGGTTCGTGTGGCCGTTCTTCGGCTCGCGCGGCGCGGTGGACGTCGCGACGCTCGCGCTGATCTACGTGATCCTCGGCCTCGGGCTGAACATCGTGGTCGGTTTCGCGGGCCTGCTCGATCTCGGCTATGTCGGGTTCTACGCGGTCGGCGGCTATACGTACGCGATGCTGAACCAGTATTTCGGACTGTCGTTCTGGGAATGCCTGCCGATCGCGGCGATCGCCGCGGCGACGTTCGGCTTCCTGCTCGGCTTCCCGGTGCTGCGCCTGCGCGGCGACTATCTCGCGATCGTCACGCTCGGCTTCGGCGAAATCATCCGCCTGCTCGCGAACAACCTGACGAGCCTCACCGGCGGCCCGGACGGCATCTCGAGCATTCCGAAGCCGACGGTGTTCGGCTTCGAGATGGCGCGCTCGGCGAGCGTCGAAGGCGCGAAGACCTTCCATGAACTGATCGGGCTGGAATACAGCGGCGAGCACATGGTGATCTTCCTGTACCTGATCGCGCTGGTGCTGGTCGGCTTCACGCTGTTCGTGACGAGCCGCCTGATCCGCATGCCGATGGGCCGCGCGTGGGAAGCGCTGCGCGACGACGAGATCGCATGCCGTTCGCTCGGCCTGAACCCGACGCGCATCAAGCTGTCGGCGTTCACGCTCGGCGCGGCGTTCGCCGGTATCGGCGGCGCGTTCTTCGCGGCGCGTCAGGGCCTCGTGAATCCTGAATCGTTCACCTTCATCGAGTCGGCGCTGATCCTCGCGATCGTCGTGCTCGGCGGGATGGGCTCGCAGCTCGGCGTGATTCTCGCGGCGATCCTGCTGACCGTGCTGCCGGAAGTCGCGCGCGGCTTCGCCGAGTACCGGATGCTGATCTTCGGTCTCGTGATGGTGTTGATGATGATGTGGCGTCCGCAGGGCCTGCTGCCCGCGAGCCGTCCCCACGTGGAGCTGCCCCAATGAGCGCGAATGCTGAACTGTTGAAGGTCGCCGGGCTGCAGATGCGCTTCGGCGGGTTGCTCGCGGTGGACGGCATCGATTTCGACGTGCGCCGCGATGAAGTGTTCGCGATCATCGGGCCGAACGGCGCGGGCAAGACCACGGTGTTCAACTGTGTCGGCGGCTTCTACAAGCCGACCGGCGGCGCGGTCGAGCTCGACGGTCACCAGATCGCCGGGCTGCCGAGCCACAAGATCGCATTGAAGGGCCTCGTGCGGACGTTCCAGAACATCCGCCTGTTCAAGTCGCTGACGGTGGTCGAGAACCTGCTCGTCGCGCAGCATCGCAAGGTGAAGGCCGGGCTGCTGCACGGCCTGTTCGCGACGCCCGCGTATCGTCACGCGGAGAAGGAGGCGCTCGAACGCGCGGCCGTGTGGCTCGACCGGATGGGGCTGACGTCGGTCGCCAACCGTCAGGCCGGCACGCTGTCGTACGGGCACCAGCGGCGTCTGGAGATCGCGCGCTGCATGATCACCGAGCCGCGCCTCCTGATGCTCGACGAGCCGGCGGCCGGCCTCAACCCGCAGGAAAAGATCGAACTGCAGCACCTGATCGACAAGCTGCGCCGCGAGTTCGGCGTATCGGTGCTGCTGATCGAACACGACATGAGCCTCGTGATGGGCGTGTCCGACCGCATCCTCGTGATGGAGCACGGCCGGCCGATCGTGATCGGCACGCCGGAAGCGGTCCGCAACGACCCGCGCGTGATCAAGGCGTATCTGGGGGAAGAGTGATGCTGAAGCTGGAACAGGTCCATACGCACTACGGCGCGGTCGAGGCGCTCGCGGGCGTGTCGATCGAGGTGAACAAGGGCGAGATCGTCACGCTGATCGGCAGCAACGGCGCCGGCAAGACGACGCTGATGATGACCGTATGCGGCACGCCGCGTGCATCGTCGGGCCGCGTGACGTTCGAGGGCAAGGACATCACCGCGATGTCGACGCACCAGATTATGCGACAGGGGATGGCGATCTCGCCGGAAGGGCGGCGCGTGTTCCCGAGCCTGACGGTGCTCGAAAACCTGAAGATGGGCGGCTTCTTCGCGAGCCGTCACGAGATCGACGACGGCATCGAGCACGTGTTCAAGCTGTTTCCGCGCCTGAAGGAACGCGCGGCGCAGCGGGCCGGCACGATGTCGGGCGGCGAGCAGCAGATGCTCGCGATCGGCCGCGCGCTGATGAGCAAGCCGCGTTTGCTGCTGCTCGACGAACCGACGCTCGGCCTCGCGCCGCTCGTGATCGCGCAGATCTTCGACATCATCCGCACGATCCGCGACGAAGGCGTCACGGTGTTCCTCGTCGAGCAGAACGCGAACAAGGCGCTCGGCGTGGCCGATCGCGGCTACGTGCTCGAAACGGGGCGAGTGGTGCTCGCCGATACCGGCGCGAACCTGCTCGCGAACGACCGGATCAAGCAGGCGTATCTCGGCGGTTGATGCCGACAGCCGCCGGCCTGCAACGGGCCGGCGGCGCTTTGCTTGTCGGTACGTTTTCGCATGCAAGGCCGGTTCCCGGCCTGGTCTTTCCTATCCGATCCTGAACGTGCTTTTCAGTACGTCGCGCAGATGCAGCGCGGCGCGATTGCTGTCGTCCGTCAGGATGGTGATGAGGTGCGGCGGGAGATCGGGCAGCACGATCCCGGCGACGTGGCTCGTCAGGTTGCCCGACACGCGATCGTGCTCGATCAGGCCGACCGCGAGGCCGTTCGCGATGCAGGCTTCGACCGCTGGCGAGCTGGCGCTTTCGAGCAGCATCCGGTGCGCGATCTTCGCTTTCTTCAGCGCGTTCAGCGCGGTGTCGCGGTACGGGCAGCCCTGCAGCTGCACCGCGATCGGCAGCGGCGCGTCGGGATTGAACTTGAACGTGCGCGCGGCGACCCACACCGGATGGGTCTTGCTGAGCAGCTCGGCGTGCGGCGGCGCCTTCGGCACGACGGCGATCGTGATGTCGAGCTGCCCGCGCGAGAACAGCAGCTGCAGTTCCTCGCTGGAGCGTGCTTCGACGGTCAGTTCGAGCAATGGGCGATCGGCGGCGAAACGCGGCAGGAATTCCGCCATGAAGTGCGCCGCGTAGGAATCGGGGATGCCGAGCCGCAGCTTGCCGGTCAGCATTTGCGGCGACAGCGACTCGACGAGCCGGTCGTGGCTCAACAGGAACTCGGTGGTGTCGCTCAGCAGCTTGTGGCCGTACTGCGTGAGTTCGACCGCCTGGTTGTTTCGCGTAAACAGGCGCTGCGCGACCATTTCCTCGAGCTTCTGAATCTGCGCGGTGACCGACGACGGGCTGCGGTTCACATGGGCGGCCGCATCCTTGAAGCGGCCGAGCTTCGCGACGGCGTGGAAGGTTCGCAGCAGGTCGACGTCCAGGGTGCGCGGCATGATTTGGTTTTTCCGAATCAGTGATTCAGGTAATGTCGATTGACGGAATTATTGAGCATCCCATATTCTCGGGTCAACAGGCAGACAACGGCAGGCAGCCGGTCGGGCGTTGCACGCATCCGGGGAACGATTCATGTCGATCAATGATTTTGTCGTAGATGCATTGGTGCGGGACAGGAAGCTGAAGGCGGAGTCGGTATGGACGGTCGAGAATCACGAAAAGTATTCGACGCTGAATCGCGCTGACGATGACGCGCGGCGCAGGGAAGCGGGGCGCGAAGTCTTCTCGCTGATGCGCAACCTGAACGAGCTGGGCGTACGAAGCCCGGCGCTGTGCGCGGATCGCGACGGCAACGGTTCGTTGCGCGAAGCGATCGGCGATCTGAGCGAGCGGCTGGCCACCTTGTCGCGCGGCCGCGATGTCCATTACATCGAGCTCGGGCCCGAGCCGGTCAAGACGACCGAGCTGATGAAGGCCGTCAGCGGCGGCGGGCCGGACCATCTGCGTTACACGGCCGTCGACATCAACGAGTCGTCGGAAGACGCGATGCGGCACGCGATCATGCCGTTCCTGAAAACGCCCGGCTGCTTCAACTACATCGCCGACGATTACCGCAACGTGCAGTGGAACCATATCGACCTGGGGCAGGACGTGACGTTCATCACGATGCTCGGGTTCCAGGAAGGCAACGAATTGCCGGTGACGATCGGCCGGCTCATCCGCAATCTCGGCGGCAAGTCGACCTACGTCGTGTCGGAGATGCAGTTGCTCGTGGAGGGGCGCGAAGAGCCCATCTACAACTTCTACCGGAACGAGAACATGGTGAGGTTCTCCGAGATCGTCAGCCGGCAGCAGGGCTTCGAGCCGCAGGGCGAGCATCATGTGTCGATCGTGCGGCTCAATCTGCTCGGCGACCAGTTTCATGTCGCGGTCACGCTGCAACCGGTGTCGAAAGCGGGGGCCGACGGGCATCTGATCACCAACGTCTGCCTGAAATACACGCCGGAGCAATTCCGCCACGTACGCCTGAGCCACGGCAATTGCCGCGTGATCGACGAGCTGCGTAGCGGCGACGGCAGCGTCGTGTACCAGATTGCGCAGTTCAAGGGCTGAATGCCGATACGTCGACAGCGAGGCGCGCGATGAACAAGGGAAATGCATTGCCGGTGTTTGCGCGAGGGTTCGATCGCGTGCGGCTCGCGTTGCAGACGTCGCTGTCCGCAGGCGTGAACGTCGAAGGCGCGATCGATGCGTCGAAGGAACCGATGCGCTGGACGAGCGCCTGCCTGCGCGACGGTTACCAGGTGCGATATCGCCGCAACCTCGACGATCTCGGCTACCGCGACGTGCCGATGCGCGGCACGCGCTCGGATTCGCTGAATGCGGTGTGCCACCTGCGCGGGCTGTTCTCCAGCGAAGCGGTGAGCGCGCTGCGCGAGATCGGCCGCGCGCTGGAGCGCAGCGCGTCGAGCAGCAACTGGATCATCTCGAAGCGCGTGCGTGCGGTGACGAACCGCTCGCGGTTCATCGACGACATGATGCACGACCGCGCATTCCTGATGAGGGTGTCGCGTCTTGCCGGTGCGCCGCTGATCCCGTATCCGATGGTCAATGCGCGCTCGCAGTTCAACTACTACTATCCGACGGACTCGCGCGACCACGGCAAGGAACAGCTCGGTATGTGGCATACCGACGGCACGAGTTTCGTGCTGAACATCGTGCTGTCGGATCGCGCCGATTACGAGGGCGGCAACTTTCTGTTCTACGAATCGACTGCGGAGACGTTCGATCGTCACGACAAGGAACGGCGCCATGTGAAGACGGCGAATCTCGACACCGCGGGCGACGCGCTGCTCATCTACGGCAGCAAGCTGTTCCATGGTGTCGAGCCGGTCGAGGCCGGGCGCCGCATGTCGCTGGTGCTGTCGTTTCATTGCCCGTACACGCGCGAGGACGACAACGGGTTCTGGCATCTCGCGTCGGACGACGGCATTCCGCGCACGATCGTCAACTGGCTGGCGCTGCAGCGCGCGCTCAGGGACGACGCCGAACTGCAGTATCACCGTCTCGGGCTCGAACCGATCCGGCCCGAGGATCTGGCCGACCAGCGCCTGTTCCCGGCCACCTTCTGAGAACCGTCGCTCCATGCAGCTATTCCTGCTTCAGCTCGTTTTCGTGTTTTCGTGGAGTTCCGGTTTCATCGGCGCGAAGCTCGGCGCGGAAACGGCCGGCGCATTCAACCTGCTGTTCTGGCGGTTCCTGCTCGTCACGCTGTGCCTGGCGATCGTCCTCAACCGGCAGCTCGGGCGGCTGACGCTCGAAAAAATCCGCTATCACGCGGTGATCGGCTTCCTGTCGCAGTTTCTCTATCTGACCTGCGTGTATATCGCGATTCAGCATGGCCTGCCGCCGGGCATCGCCGCGATCGTCGCGGCGCTGCAGCCGCTCATCACCGCCGCGATGACGTCGCTCGAAGGCAGCGAGCGCAGCGGGGCGCGCCAGTGGGCCGGGCTCGTCGTCGGGTTCGTCGGCGTGGGCATCGTGATTGGCGGGCAGTATGCGCTGCCGGCAGGGTCGGTCGGGATCGTCATGTACCTGCTGCCGCTGGTGTCCGCGCTGGGGCTGTCGATCGCGACGATCTATCAGCGCCGGCGCGCGCTGACGGCCGCGCGCAGCAACGAGGACGGGCTGTTCCTGCCGCTATTCGTGCAAGGATGCGTGAGCCTCGTGCTGTTCGCGGCGTGCGGGATCGTCACGGGCAACCTGCATGTGCCGACGCAGCCGAACGTATGGGTGTCGGTCGTGTGGCTGACGGTGTTCTCGACCTTCATCGCCTACCTGTCGCTGTGGGCGCTGCTCAAGCGGATGCCCGCGACGCGCGTGGCGACCCTCGTCTATCTCGAACCGCCGGTGACGCTGATGTGGGCCGCATGGATGTTCGGCGACCGGATCGAGGTGACGACCTATCTCGGCATCGTCGTCGTCGCGATCGGCGTGTGGCTGGCCGGCAAGCACGTCGAGCGGCCCGCGCGGGCGCGGCGCGCGGAGATGGAAGCGGCCGGCCGCTGACGCGCTGGTCGCGCGGGCGATTCCGGTGTAGCGTCGCGAGACGACCCGACTCGCGAAGGAACCCGATGAAAGTCAAACGGATCGTCGCCAACATCGACACACGATCGGTCGACGACGCAAAGCGTTTCTACCGGCACCTCTTCGGTCTCGACCTGCTGATGGATCATGGCTGGATCGCGACCTACGGCAATGCCGAGCAGATGGACGTGCAGATCAGTTTCGCGTCGCAGGGCGGATCGGGCACGCCGACGCCCGATCTGTCGATCGAGGTCGACGATGTCGATGAAGCGCTCGCGCGGGTCCGTGCGGCCGGCATTCCCGTCGAATACGGTCCCGCCGACGAGCCGTGGGGCGTGCGACGCTTCTACGTGCGCGATCCGTTCGGCAAACTCGTCAACGTGCTCGCGCATCGCTGAGCCGGCATGCCGGGCCGGGCGCGGCGTTCACGCATGCAGCGTCAACCCCCTCACCGCTTTGTCGACCGCCTTCTTCGGCCCGCGCAACGCGAGCCCGACGAGGTCGGGATGCGCCGCATCGCCGGCGCGAAACACCTCGCGGTTGGCCGCGTCGTGCCCGGCATCGCCATGACGTGACAGGCTGCATGCTGATCGCGGCATGCATGTAGCAAATTCTGCTCTGATCGTAGTCAAATTGGCTACATTTCGGTGATCGGCCCGAATCGGTGCAAAATCGGCGACTCGGACTATGTCTTGTAGCCAATTGAGCTACAATCGAAGCCAATCATGCTACGATCCATTGCCTCGACCCTGTTTGGTGACTATCGGCGCCGCGCGCTGGGCTTGCTCCTGTTGCGGCCCGATCAGGCGTTGCACGTTCGCGAAATCGCCCGTTTGACGGGCACGACGCCCGGTACGCTGCACAAGGAACTGAGCAAGCTGGCCGAAGCCGGCATCCTGAGCCGGGATCGGCAAGGCAATCAGGTGCGCTATCAAGCCAATCGAAGTTGTCCGGTCTACGAGGAACTGGCTTCGATCATGCGAAAGACCTCGGGTATGGGGGACGTACTGTCCGAAGCGCTGTTGCCGTGCGCCGAGGAAATCCGTGTGGCGTTCGTGTTCGGTTCTGTCGCGCGCGGCCAGGAAACGGCGGACAGTGACGTCGATGTGATGGTGATTGGCTCGGTTGGCTTCGCAACGGTGGTCCGGCTGTTCTACGACGCACAGGCTACGTTGGGGCGGGACATCAATCCGAAGGTGCTGTCGGAGGACGAGTTTCGTGACGGCGTTGCCGGGCAGGACGCATTTTTGCGGGACGTGCTTGGAAAGCCCAAGATTTTCTTGATTGGTCGCGACCATGACCTTGGAGAACTTGCTCGGCGTCAGTCTTGATTCAGTCCGGCCGGACCGGGTGCAGGCGACGCGCCTGCTGGCCGCGGCGGAACGAAATCTGGCGGATGCGCAAATCGCGGCACTGAGCAACGAAAATCGCTTCGATGCGGCGTACAAGGCGATCATGCAACTCGCCATGCTGGCGTTGCACGCGAACGGTTATCGTACGTTGACGAGCCGGCCGGGGCACCACCAGACGGCGATCCAGACGCTTCCACAGACAATCGGTTTGCCGGTCGAGCGCATGATCGTACTGGACGCGCTGCGCAAGCAGCGCAACCTGTCCGATTACTCCGGGGATGTGGTTCAGGCGTCCGCGGTTCGCGAGTGTTTCGATAGTGCGACGGCGCTCCTGATGGACGTAAAGGCGTGGTTGGACGGGAACAAGCCGGAGTTGTCGGGCACACCGTAGCCGCTACCGTGTCGAATCGCCCACTCGAAACGCCGATGCGTCACGCATGCAACGCCAACCCCTTCACCGCTTTGTCGACCGCCTTCTTCGGCCCGCGCAACGCGAGCCCGACGAGGTCGGGATGCGCCGCATCGCCGGCGCGAAACACCTCACGGTTGGCCGCGTCGTGCCCGGTCGAAAACATCGCGTGCACGTAGGGCACGATCGTGAGTTCGCGCGACAGCGCCTGCCGGTGCGCCGCCTGCAATCCATGCAAATCGGCCGCGAACACCAGCATCGGCTGGCCCAGCATGCGGCCGTAGCGGCGTCCCGCCGCATCCTCGTAAGGCTCGCCGAGCGCTTCGGGCGCTTCAGCCGCGACGCCCGTCGCGAGAAACGCGACGACATTGAGTTTCTGCCACGCCGCGAGATCGTCTCGCACGATCAGCGCCACCTTGGTATCGAACATGATTGCTCCTCGTTGAAGCGCACATGATCGAATGCCGCGTGCAATCAGTCTGGAACGTTTGTGCACATTTGCCGGTACGCGGCCGGCGTGATCCGGTATGCGCGGCGAAACCAGCGGCCGAGGTGGCTCTGGTCGGCGAAGCCGACGTCGGCCGCGACCTGTGCCGGCGTGCGGCCGGCGGCCAGCAGGCGGCGCGCGGCGCGCAGCCGCAAGCGCACCAGGTACGCGTGCGGCGACGTGCCGTACGCGCGCTGGAACAGCCGCGTCAGCCGGAACCGGTCGATCCCGGTGAGATCGACGAGTGCGTCGAGGCCGATATCGTCGCTCATGCGCGCATGCAGCAGATCGCGCGCGCGGGCAATCGCGGGCGCGACGGCATTGCCGCCGGTGGTTGCGAGCGGCGCGCGCAACTCGCCGCCAAGCCGCGTCAGCAGGCGGTCGAGCGCCTGGTCGCGTGCGAGCTTGCCCTCGTCGCCGTGGAGCGCGATGAACGCCTGCCGGATCGTGTCGACGAGGCCGCGATCGTCGACCAGCGTATGGCCGAACGCGGCTTCGACGCCGCCGAGGCCCGGCAGATCCAGCCGGCGCGCCGCGCGTTCGACCCATGCCTGCGGCAGGTACAGCATGCCGTACGTGAAACCGCCCGCTTCGGGCGCATGGCCGTCGTGCAGCGCGCCCGGCTCGATCAGGATCGCACGTCCCGGCACGCTCGTATGCACCGACCGGTGGCACTGGAATTGCTGCACACCCTGCTCGGTGAAGCCGACCAGCATGTCGTCGTGATCGTGCGCATCGTATGCATGGCCGCTGAAATGCGCATGCAGGCTTTCGATGCCGGTTTCCGCATCGCGCCGCGCGACGAGCCAGTGGTCGCGCGCGTTGCTGCCGTTCGTCGCCGTGTCCATCTCCATTGCTCGTTGCGTGCCGCGTCGTGACGTGTCCGGCAGTGTACGCCGATGCCGCCTGCTCACGCGCTGCCGGATGCCCCGGCCCCGGCCCGGATTGCCGCGACGAGCGCATCGGTCGACAGGATCTCGTGCGCGAAGGTCGGCCCGTTGATGTCGTGCGCGGCACGCAGTGCGTCGTGCGAGCGGGCCGACGTCGCATCGCGCACGAGCGTGACGTGGAAGCCGAGTTCCATCCCGATGCGCGCCGTCGCCTCGATGCAGGTATTCGCGAGTAGCCCGACGAGGATGATCTTCTCCTTGCCATGGCGTTTCAGCTGATGTTCCAGATCGGTATTCGGGAAGCCGCTGGACGCCCAGTGCTCGGTCGCGACGATATCGCCGGGCTGCACCTGGAAGTCGTCGTGGAACGTGCCGCCCCATGTGCCTTTCGCGAACACCTGATGCTGCGCGCCGCCGAGCTGGTACGGCGTCGGATACTTCCAGCGAACGTAGTCGCCCGGCTCCCAGCGGTGATGCGGCACGTGACAGACCGTGATGCCCGCGTCGCGCGCCGTTTGCACGACGGTGCGCAGGTTGTCCATCATGTTGTTCTCGCGCGCGATGTCCTTGATCCACGGGAACAGCTTGCCGCCTTCGCTGAGGAAATCGTTGTACAGATCCACGCACAGCAGGGCCGTGACTGCCGGTTCATACGTCGTCATCGAAATGCTCCTTGAAGGTTCGCACCGGTCGCCGCGATTGACCGCTTGCAAATAATAAAGGTTGGTCGTAATTTATTCTACGTTCGGGCGCGAGTCGCACGCAAGCGGCGCGACATCGTGCGCGATCTCCGGCCCGCTGGAACCCAATCGACTGAGGAATCCGATGAGCATGACGAAGATCTATCTGGAAGACATGAAAGTGGGCGATCGGTATACGAGCGCCGAATATCGGATCGATGCGGACCAGATCCACGCATTCGCGCGCGCGTACGACCCGCAGGTCTTCCATCTGGACGACGATGCGGCGCGGCACACGTTCTTCGGCGGGCTGGCCGCCAGCGGGTGGCAGACGGCCGCGATCACGATGAAGCTGATCGTCGAGAGCGTGCCGATCGCGAACGGGATCATCGGTGCGGGCAGCGACGTCACGTGGCCACGGCCGACGCGGCCCGGCGACGTCCTGCATGTCGTCAGCGAAGTGATGGCGATCGCGCCGTCGCGCTCGCGGCCGGAGCGCGGCGTGGTGACGGTGCAGAGCGACACGCTGAACCAGGACGGCGAGTGCTGCCAGCGCTCCATCGCGCGGCTGGTCGTGTTCCGGCGCGACGCCACGACGCGCTAGACTCGCGGGTGGCGGCCGATCCGGCGCGCGCGGCGACGGCCACGGGCGTCGGTGTCGCGCCGGGAATCGAAGGTGTTTTTTCAGGCAGGAGCGGATATTTCGTGGGACGTTCGAATCGCGAGCAGGCGGACCGGAACCGGGAGCGCATCGTCGAGGAAGCCGATGCGGTGGTGCGTAGCGGCGGCGTGGCTGCCGTCAGCATCGCCGAGATCATGGCGCGCGTCGGCTTGACGCAAGGCGGGTTCTACAACCACTTCGCGTCGAAGGACGCGCTCGTCACGGAAGCCTGCGCGGCCGGGTTCGCACGTGCCGCGCAGAACTGGAAGGCGAAGGTGCAAGCCGCCGGCCGGCCGGTCGCGGGCGGCTGGCGGCGGCTGGTCGCGTATTACCTGGGCAAGAAGGCGCCGGAGCGGAGCTGCCCGATGGTGGCGCTCGGGCAGGATGCCGCCCCCCATCATGCGAGCGATGCGTTCAACGACGCGTATCGGGATGGCGTCCGCGAGTTGTATGCGACTTTCGTGGCTGCGGCGCGCGACGATCCATCGTGCGCGATGTCCGACGACGAACTGCGTGTCGCGTTCGCCGCGATGGTCGGCGCGAACCTGCTGGCTCGTGCGACCGGCGACAGGAAATGGGCAACCGACGTCGAGCGCGCGCTGGTCGACCGGCCGCGCGATGCGTGAGCCGGCGCAGGGCCGGCCGGGCCCGGCCATTCACGCGTCGTTCGCCGTCGCCTGTTGGTCGCGCGCATATTGCGCGGGCGGCCGGCCGACGTGCCGCGTGAACGCGACGCTGAACGTGCTGGCCGAGCTATAGCCGACACGCCCCGCGATCTCCGCGATGCGGCCCTCGTTGCGGCGGAGCAGGTCCTTCGCGAGCGCCATGCGCCACGTCAGCAGATACTCCATCGGTGCGACGCCGACCGCGCGGCTGAAGCGTTCGAAGAACGTCGAGCGCGACAACGCGGTTTCCTTCGCCAGTTCGACGATCGTCCAGGGATGCGCGGGACGTTCGTGCATCCGCCGGATCGCGGCCGCGAGGCGGCTGTCGGCAAGCCCGCGCACGAGGCCGGGCGACGCGTTCGTGCCGGACGTGAAGCGCAGCGCCTCGATCAGCAGCACTTCCAGCAGGCGCGCGAGCACGATCTCGCGGGCAGGCCGCTGCGCACGCGATTCGTCGCGTACCAGTTGCACGAGGGTGGTCAGCCGCGGTTCGCCGCGCACGTGCACGAATCGCGGCAGCAGTGACACCAGCAGCGACGCGTCGGGCGAACCGAATGTGCAGTTGCCGGCCATCATCCGCGTGTCGACCGGGTTGGCGGCGTCGCCGATCCGGTATTCGCCGTGGTCGAGTGCGACTGGCGGCGCGGTTTCGACGCCCGGCGCGGGCGGTTCGAGGCTGGACATCGCGACGCCGTACGCGGCCGGAATCAGCATGAAGTCGCCGGGCAGCAGTTCGATCGGTGCGTGCCCGTCGATCGCGATCCGGCACCCGCCGTCGAGGATCGCGCAGTAGAACGGCTCGCCGGCGACCGTGCGGTTGATCGCCCACGGACTCGCGCCGCGCACGTACTTCGAGTACCGCGCGCCCGGTTGCAACAGCGTCACGACTTCGGTCAGCGGGTCGATCATCGCCGGACTCTCGCAAAAGAAAAGCGGATTTTCGATTGTAGCGAATACGGATCCCGCCATCTATCGTACGAACACCTGCCCCACACACCTCACAGGAGTTCGCATGAAGACCGTACTGATCACCGGCTGTTCTTCCGGCTTCGGCCTCGAGATCGCCCGCCATTTCCTGGCCCGCGACTGGCGGGTCGTCGCGACGATGCGCACGCCGCGCGAGGACGTGCTGCCGCCGTCTGCGAACCTGCGCGTGCTGCCGCTCGACGTGACGAACGCGGACAGCATCCGCGCCGCGATCGAGGCGGCCGGCCCGATCGACGTGCTCGTCAACAACGCAGGCTTCGGCGCGGCCGCACCGGCCGAGCTGACGCCGCTCGACACGGTACGCGCGTTGTTCGAGACCAACACGATCGGCACGATCGCGCTCACGCAGGCCGTGTTGCCGCAGTTTCGCGAGCGCGGCGCCGGCGTGGTCGTGAACGTCACGTCGAGCGTCACGCTGAAGGTGCTGCCGCTGGTCAGCGCGTACCGCGCGAGCAAGGCGGCGGTCAACGCGTTCACCGAATCGATGGCGGTCGAACTCGCACCGTTCGGCGTGCGTACGCATCTCGTGCTGCCGGGCCGCGCGCCCGATACGCGTTTCGGCGACAACGCGCGCGCGAACATGCACGGCTTCGAGCACGAAGCGTATGCGGACTTCGTCGGGAAGGCGATTGCGCGGATGCTCGATGCGTCCGCGCCGATTACCCATGCGGAGGATGTCGCCGAGGCCGTATGGCGTGCGGCGACCGATCCGTCGAGCCCGATGCGCATGCCGGCCGGTGCCGATGCGCAAGCGTGGGCGGCGGAAGCCGGCTGATTGCTGCGCGATCCGTCGCGCCGGCCGGTCGAACCGTCGCGACGGATCGCGTGACGCGGAGACGGGCGTTACAGCGCGCGTGCGATCGCCTGCTCCAGCAGCAACAGCCCGAGGTCGATCTCTTCCTCGCTGACGGTCAGCGGCGGCGCGATCCGGAACACGCCGCCCATGCCGGGCAACTGCACGATGTTCATGCTGAGCCCGAGCTTCATGCACTCGCGCGTGATCTTCGCGCCGAGCCCGTCCGCCGGCTCCTTCGTCCGGCGATCCTTGACGATCTCGACACCGAGCAGCAGCCCGCGCCCGCGCACGTCGCCGATGCAGTCGAACCGCTCCATCAGGCCGAGCAGGCCGCGCCGGAGCCGGTCGCCCATCACGTTGGCGCGTGCGACGAGCCCGTCGCGCTGCACCACGTCGAGCACGCGCAGGCCAACCGCGGCCGGCAGCGGGTCGGAGACGTGCGTCGTGTAGAACAGGTAGCCGAGTTCGTGCGCCCGTTCCTCGATGGCCGCGGACGTGACGATGGCCGCGAGCGGCAGCCCGGCGCCGAGCGTTTTCGACAGCGTCAGGATGTCGGGCGTCACGCCGTCGCGCTGGCATGCAAACAGCGTGCCGGTACGGCCGACGCCCGTCTGCGCTTCGTCGAGGATCAACAGCATCCCGCGTTCCTCGCACTTGCGCTTGAGCGCCGCCATATAGCCTTCCGGCAGCTCGATGATCCCGCCCGAACTGAGGATCGGCTCCGCGATGAACGCGGCGAGGTTGCCGCTCGACTGGCGGTCGATCAGGTCGAACGCGTAGTCGAGTTCGGCGAAAGGGTCGTAGGCGCCGTTGCGCTCGAAGCGCGGCCGGTACGTGAACGGTGCCGGAATCGCGAACGAGCCGACGGCGGCCGGGCCGACACCCTTGCGTCCCGCGCTGTACGTGGCCGACGCGGCCGCGCCCGTCATGCCGTGCCACGACTGCGCGAAGCCGACGATTTCGTACTTGCCGGTGACGAGCTTCGCCATCCGGATCGCCGCCTCGTTCGATTCCGCGCCGGTGCTGAGCAACAGCGCGCGATCGAGCCCGGGCGGCGTGACGTCGGCGAGGCGCGTCGCGAGATCGACGACCGGCCGCGACAGCATGCCGCTGAACAGATGGTCGAGCTTGCCCGCGTATTCGCCGATCACGGACACGATCTCCGGATGGCTGTGGCCGAGCACCGCACTCATCTGGCCCGACGTGAAATCGAGGATCGCACGGCCGTCGGCGTCGTAGACGAAGCTGCCTTTCGCGCGCTCGATGATCATCGGCTCGAACGTGCCGCCGTAGCGGACCAGGTGCTGCCTGGCGTTGCGCCAGAAGGTTGCATCGTCGTTCAGGGACATCGCGCGTCTCCGGGCAAAGGGGGCAGGGATCGCTTGCAGTCTAGGCGCGCGTCTGGTTTGATGGAAACGAATAGTTCTAATGCAAGGTAGAAAAGGAGCTAATACCTTGGGACGCCCGCTTGAAATCGACCTGCTGCGTTCGTTCGTCGTGATCGCCGAGGTGCGCGCGCTCAGCCGCGCGGCTGCGCGCGTCGGCCGGACGCAATCGGCGCTCAGCCAGCAGATGAAGCGGCTCGAGGAAATTGTCGACCAGCCGCTGTTCCAGCGCACCGGCCGCGGCGTGGTGCTGACGCATCCGGGTGAGCGGCTGCTCGTGCATGCGCAACGCATCCTGCGGCTGCACGACGAGGCGATGGCCGACCTGTGCGGCACGGGGTTGTCGGGGACGATCCGGTTCGGGTGCCCGGACGATTACGCGGAGGTCTGGTTGCCGTCGCTGCTGCGGCAGTTCTCGAGCCAGCATCCGCAGGCGATCGTCGAGGTCGTGTGCGGGCCGACACCGCGGCTGATCGAACAGCTGGACAAACGTGCGGTCGATCTCGCCATGATTTCATTGCCGGACGACGGCGCGAACGACGACATCATTCGCCGCGAGCAGCTCGTGTGGATCGGTTATCCAGGGCTGGAGCCCGAACATTTCGATCCGCTGCCGCTCGCGCTGTCCGATCGCGACACGCTCGATCACATCGCCGCCTGTGAAGCACTGGATCGCGTCGGCCGCGATTACCGCGTCGCGTATGCAAGCAGCAGCCTCGCGGGGCTGATCGCGCTGGTGCGCTCGGGGCAGGCGTTCGCGGTAATGACGCAGACGGCCGTGCCGGCCGACCTCGCGATCGTCACCGGCGATCCGCGGCTGCCGCCGTTGCCGGCTGTCGGCATTACGCTGAAATTCGACCGGAAACGGCCGTCGCATCTGACGGCGGCATTTGCCGAGCACATCCGGAATGCGTTGCCGTTGTTGTGACGCGTGACGTTGGGCGCTGCCATCGGGTTTTCGACAATGGATTTCCGGATCGCATCGTCAGGTCTGCCGATGGATTGTCAATGAATGTCAGCGCGCCTTGTGCGCCGGAATATGAAACGGGAGGATCGGGTTTCCGGCGAAGCGCGTGGCGCCTTACAGGCAAGCAAGGAAGCGATCTGTAAGGCGTCGGCGCGACCGGATCGATCCGGTGGAGGCGGATCGAAGCGACCACGTGGCGATTGATCCCGGATGGCCGGTCAATCGATTTCGACGAGGCTCACTCGTTCATAATTAAAAGGAATCCTTATCATGAAGAGAAGGGGAGGCGCGGCCGTATGGATCCTGGCCGCGATGGTGATGGGGATCATCATCGGCTACATGATTTACACCAATTTTCCGGAGAAGCAGGCCGCGACGGAGATCGCCGGCTATATCTCGCTGGTATCCGACGTGTTCCTGCGGCTGATCAAGATGGTGATCGGCCCGCTGGTGTTCTCGACGCTGGTGGTCGGCATCGCGCACATGGGCGACGCGGCGTCGGTCGGGCGCGTGTTTACAAAGGCGCTCGGCTGGTTCGTGACGGCTTCGCTGCTGTCGCTGCTGCTCGGGTTGCTGATGTCCAACATCCTGCGGCCCGGCGAGAACCTCGGCCTGCCGCTGCCCGATATCGGCGCGACGGCCAATCTCGCGACGTCGAAGTTCACGCTGAAGGATTTCATCGGGCACATGGTGCCGAAATCCTTCGCGGAATCGATGGCCAACAACGAGATCCTGCAGATCGTCGTGTTCTCGATGTTCTGCGGGGTGGCGCTGGCTTCGCTCGGCGAACGGGCCGCGACGCTCGTGGCCGTGATCGAACAGACGTCGCACATGATGCTGAAGATCACCGGCTACGTGATGAAGCTCGCGCCGCTGGCCGTGATGGCCGCCATGGCGGCGACGGTCGCGGTCAACGGGCTGTCGATCCTGTACAAGTTCGCCGTGTTCATGGCCGACTTCTACCTGAGCCTGACATTGCTCTGGACCTTGCTCGTGCTGGCCGGGCTGCTGTTCATCGGCCCGCGCGTATTCAAGCTGCTGGTGCTGATCAAGGAAGCGTTCATGCTGTCGTTCGCGACGGCGAGTTCCGAGGCGGCGTACCCGAAGATCCTCGATGCGCTCGACCGCTTCGGCGTGAAGCGCAAGATCTCGAGCTTCGTGATGCCGCTGGGCTACTCGTTCAATCTCGACGGCTCGATGATGTACTGCACGTTCGCGTCGCTGTTCATCGCGCAGGCCTACGGCATTCATCTGTCGCTCGGCACGCAGGTGTCGATGCTGCTCGTGCTGATGCTGACGTCGAAGGGCATGGCCGGCGTGCCGCGCGCCTCGCTCGTCGTCATCGCGGCGACGCTGCACCAGTTCAACATCCCGGAAGCCGGCCTGCTGCTGATCCTCGGCGTCGACACGTTCCTCGACATGGGGCGCTCGGCCACCAATGCGGTCGGCAACTCGATCGCCAGTGCGGTGGTGGCGAAATGGGAGGGCGAGCTGCTGTCGGAGAGCGACGCGGAGGCGAACGCCGCACTCATGGACGCGGAACTGGCCGCATCGGTCAAGCAGACCGCCGGCGCCTGACCGGCCGCGCCACCTTCCTCCCGCGCAGACGCCGAATCGTGCGTCTGCGCGATTCGCATGTCTCCGTTCTCGTGAACGACCGACACATCCACATTCGAACGTACTCCTGAGTATTACCGGAATCTTGTCCGTCCGATGACTTCGTCTACCCGATCGGGAATCGATCCCGGTTGCGGCCTGCTGTCTCTCTCCTGAGGTTCCCTCCGTTGCTTCGCAACACACGCGTGCCGGCCTGACGAGTCGTACGCCGTCTCGTTCTGCGCCGCCATACAGGCTCGGGACCCGTCCTACGACGGTCGCGCGGCTTCTGTCCGATTTACGCGCGCGGATGGCGAAATAGACTTCCAATCGAGCGAAATGATCGTACGGGACGGGACCCGAAGCCGGCCGCCCCACGTCGCTCGCGCAAGCGCTTCGGCATGTCGCCCGACGGTCGCACGCTGCCGGCACCGTCGACATCGACCGCTCTTGGGGGAGCGGCCCGCCAGGTATCGGCAGGCGAGCGGGCAATGGCCTGGCACGGGCGTTGCCCGACTGTTTCCGGACGAAATCGTTACGCCCTGATGTTCGACACGTGTCGCGCCGGTACGCCGGCCGACCGTCGACGCCATGCGACCGGATGCCGTCGCATCGTGCGCTGCGTCGGGCGAATGCCTATCGAGGGGGTCATCATGACCAGGTCATTTCGTATCGTCGGCGCCGGGGTTGTCGCATGGGCGTGCGCCGTTGCCAGCTTCCCGGTCCAGGTTTGCGCAGCGACGCTCACGGAGTACAACGCACCGCGACATGGCACGCGGATGCGACCGGCGGCACCGGCGCCAACCGTACCGGCGGCCGCGACAATCCGGCCGGCAAGCGACGGCAGCGACCAGACCGATGCGTTGCAGGCTGCGCTCAATGCGTTGCAGGCCGGGCAGACGCTGATACTCGCGCCGGGGCGCTACACGGTCAGCCGCTCGTTGTCGGTGGCGATCTCGGGCGTCGTGGTATCGGGCTACGGCGCCACGCTCGTCGCGACCAATCCATCCGACCAGACGATCGTGATGAGCGGCACCGGCTCGACGCTGGTGGGCGTGACGTTGGCCGGCACCGGCACGACGCGGCTCACGACGCCGGCATCGACCAAGGTCGAGGTGACGGGCACGGGCGTCCAGGTGCTCGGCGTGACGATCCAGGGCGGCGCCAGCGCCGGCATCTTCGTGTACGGCGGCAGCAACGTCGCGATCGTCGGCAATACGGTGAACGCCACGCTGGCTGACGGCATCCATACGACCTACGGTTCGACCAACGTGCTCGTGCAGGGCAATACGGTGACGGGCACCGGCGACGACCTGATCTCCGTCGTCAGCTATCTGGCGGACGGCCGCATCAGCCACAACGTGTTGATCGATCGCAATGCCGTGTCGGGAAATTATTGGGGGCGCGGCATTTCGGTGGTCGGCGGCCAGGCCGTGACGATCTCGAACAACACGGTCGCCGGCGTGCAGAAGGCGGCGGGAATCCTCGTTGCCCAGGAGGACAGCTGGCGTACCTACGGCGCATCGAACGTCGTGATCGACAGCAACGTGGTGACCAACATCCAGAATTCGAACGTGAACAACGGGCTGCAGCCGACACAGCAGGGCGCGCTCGAACTGGACACGTGGTCGGGCACGGTGTCGACCGTGAAGGTCACGCGCAATCGCGTGACGGGATCGGGCTATTCGGGTTTCCGGGCCCTGGGCAACGTATGCGAGTTCGCGGTCGAGGGCAACACGTTCGCGTCGATTGCGGGTACCGCGGTGTCGTTGCTGTCGAGCGGCTGCACGGCCAGCCAGATCGTCGCCAGCGGCAACACGCTGGACGGCATCGCACTGGTCCAGCCGGTCGGCGCATCGTCGTCAGGCACGATCGCGGCTGCCGGTGCGGCGACGACGGCGATGCCGCAGGTGCGTACCGGCCTGATGCAGTCGTCGGGCAGTGCGGCGCCGGCGACCGGCGCGGCGCGATGATGCCGCGACGGCGATCAGAGGAGCCCCAGGCGCTGGCCCGCGGCCGCCGCCTGGGTGCGATTGCGCACGTGCAATGCCTTGAAGATGGCGGTGATATGGGCTTTCACGGTTTTCTCGGACAGGCCGAGCCGGTCGGCGATCAGCTTGTTCGGCACGCCTTGCGCGATCAGGCGCAGCACGTCCAGCTGGCGCAATGTCAGGCGCGGGCTGTCGGATTCGTGCGCGGGCGGCGGGTCGCGATGCGTCGATTGCACGTCGAGCAGCAGCGGCGGCACGTACCGCTCGCCGTTCATCACCATCTTGATGGCCGACAGCAGCGTGTGCGCGGTGGCGGACTTGGGGATGTAGCCGAGCGCGCCATGCGTGAAGGCGGCGCGTACGTCATGCGGGTCCTCGGACGAAGACAGCACGATGATCGGCAGTTCGGGCCGAAGCTGCGTGATTCCGGCAATCGCGGCGAACCCGTCCATGCCGCTCATTTTCAGATCCAGGACGATGACGTCGAGGTCCGCGTGCAGCTCGAGCAGCCGCATCGCGTCGTCGGCGTTGCTCGCCTGAATGTCGACCATCCCGCCATCATCCTGACGCAACAATGTCGCCACGCCGTCTCGCAGAACCGGATGATCATCGACAATGAGTATTTTCATGAAAATAAAAATAAAGCCGGAGGCAGATATCTTTCGCTAATGTGGAATCCGGGTTTTCGAAAAGTCTTAATACTTTGGTCGTATTCGACGCCGTCTTTCCATGGGCTAACGTCGGATTTACATCCGGTAAAGCGTGGTTGACACTGAATCGTCGCGGTTTTCGGTGCGCTGGGACGCACAACGAGCGTAACGAAGATCGAGATGGCAAGGGCCGGGCAAGCTGCGGAAGCCGAGATTTTTCGGGGAGCGATCGATCCCGGGTGCAGACTATACGATAAAAAGAACCGAACGTGCCAATACGGAGTGCACTGTTTATTTCAATTGATTGCCTTCTGGAAATCGGGCAATTGATGCTGAAACAGGTGATTCACGCCGTAAAACGAGACATGTTCCTTCGCACGGATTTGACGAGTGTCTCCATCAGCCTGATTCGATATCAATCAAGGTGCAATATGGAAACTATCAATGAAGAGGATTTAATTCGTGACCTGAACATGTCTTATCTGTGGCTGGCGCAGCGGTTGCTGCGGACGGATCGCGCGACCGGCATGTTTCGCCTCGGCACGACGCCGGAAATGGCGGGCGCACTGGAAGGCCTGTCGATGCGATCGATGCTGAACCTGGCGTCGTCGGGGCAATTGATCTGCGTGCTGCGGCTGAGCCGCTGCGGTACGGTCGAGGCGCTCGCGAGGCATGGGCCGCCGGACGAGGTCGCGCCGCTGCATGTCGCGCTGGCGTTCTCCAGTATCGGGGCGTTCGAGCAGGATACGCCGTGAACGGCGGCGCCGAGCACGCGCATGCGACGAGTCTTGCCGATAACGCACGGCTCGTCCTCGATGCCGTGACGCTGATCCGGCTCGGTGCGCGTCCGCAGATGCTCGAGATCGAACTGGCGCTGCCGCATGAGCGTCTGGTCCGCCTGTATCGCGAGGTGCGCGGCGTGCCGCCGCCGAAAGGCCTGCTGCCGTTTTCCAGCGACTGGTACATGACGTGGATGGCCAACATCCACGCGTCGCTGTTCCACAACATCTACAGCTTCCTGCGGATCGACGCGCGGTGTTCGCGACTCGACGCGCTGGTGAAGGCTTACGGGTTGTATGCGGGGCGATGCGGTGCGGCGCGCTGCGATCCGTTGCTCGACCTGACGCGCGCGTGGATGCTGGTGCGTTTCGTCGACGGTGGCGTGCTGTCGACGGCCCGCTGTGTCCGATGCCACGCCGCATTCGTGATCCATCGTCACGACCTGCGGCCCAATCGCGTCTGCGTCGCCTGCCGGCCGCCCGCGCGAGCGGGCAAGCGCACCGGCCGCGCAAACCAGGCGTCGTCTGCCGGGAGCGCATCCGGCGCGAATGCATGCGTCGTGCTCGACCCGGCAACGGCCGGCGAGCACGCGCGGTGCTGCTAGATCGCGACGCCGCGGGCGTCCGCGTCGGCCGTCGCGCGCCGGCGCGCACCGGCGGCGACGAGATGACCGACCGCCGCGCGCAGTTTGCCGTTCGGCAACGGCCGGTGCAGCAGAACCAGCCCGCGTGTGTGCGCCGCGGCCAATTGTTCGTCGGTCGTATCGCCGCTGATCAGCAAGGCGGGCAGGGCGGCGTCGACGTCCCGGCGCAGCCGCTCGATCACCGCGAGGCCGTTTTCGCCGCGAGGCGGCAGGTAATCGCAGATCAGCAGATCGGGCTGCCGCTCGCCGGCCGACAGCCGGTCCAGCGCCTCCTTGCCCGAGCGAACCGCGATCGTCTCGTAGCCCCACGTCGCCAGCAGCCCGGACAACCCGGTGCGGGTCGCGCGATTGCCGTCGACCACGACCACCAGCCCCGTCGAGCCGGGCACGTCGTCGTGACCGGCGACGGGCATGTCGAGCGGGTCGGGCATGCATGCGGCAAGCGCGATCGCGACTTCGAAGCACGAGCCGCGGCCGGGCGTCGAGCGCACGGCCAGCCGGCCGTCGAGCAGGCCGGCGAGCCGTCGCACGATCGCGAGCCCGAGCCCGAAGCCTTTCTCGTGATCGCGTTCGGCGTTGCCGACCTGGTAGTACTCGTGGAACACGAGCTTCTGCAGGTGATCGGGAATGCCGCAGCCCGTATCCCAGACCTGGATCGCAAGGCGGGTGCCGCGGCGCCGGCAGCCGACGACGATCTTGCCGCGCTCGGTATAGCGCACCGCGTTGGAGACGAGGTTGCGCACGATGCGTTCGACCAGCAGCGGATCCGACTGAACCACCGCGCGGCACGGAACGCGCGACAGCGCGACGCCTTTCGCTCGCGCATCGATCAGGCAGTCGTTGCAGACGTATTCGAGCACGGTGTCGATGGCAAACGGCCGGCATTGCACGTCCACGCTGCCGGCATCGAGCCGGGAAAGATCGAGCAGCGCGCCGAAGAGCCGGCTGAGCGCGTCGGACGAGCGCTCGATGCGCTCGACGAGCCGCCGCCCGTCCGGCGGCATCGGGATGCCGTGCAGCGCGCCGATCAGCAGATTCAACGCGTGCGCGGACTGGCGCAGATCGTGGCTGGCCGCCGCGAGGAATTGCGATTTGGCGAGATTGGCCTGGTCGGCGATGCGTCGCTGGCAGTCGAGGTCGACGGCGAGTCGCTCGATCCGTTCGTTCTGCGTCCGCAGATCGACGGCGTACCCTTCGGCCTTGAAGCGCAGGCGGATGTTCTGCGTGGCCGCGCGGTTCGCCCGCAGCCCGAGATAGCCGACCACGCACGCGATCAGCAGCATCATCGGCGCGGTCGCCCGCTGGAGCGCGTTCGTCGACAGGATCGCGGCGCCGATATACGGGATGGTGGCCGGCAACAGAAAGGCGATGAACGCCGGAAAGTACGTGCCGAGTACCGGGATGGCGCCGGCAACGACGCCGGTCGTCGCGACGACCACCAGGCTCGCGATTTCGAAATCCGCGTGCGTCGCGAGATGAATCGAGGCCCATCCCCAGCCCATGCCGGTGGCCGTGCTGAAGGTGGAGGACCACAGCGCCCAGCGCCGCCAGTGGCTCGCGGACGACGGCGATCGGCGATACAGGCGCGACAGCGCGATCTGGCCGACCGAGCACGCGGCAATGTAGAGGGTCCACGCAAGGCCCGAGGCAGGGGACGGGCGGCCGAGCCAGCCGATCGACAGGGTCGCGAAAACGGCAAGCAACATGCTGCCGACCGCGTAGGGCATCACGGCGTCGTAGACGATCCTGACCTGCTCCGAGGCAATCCGGTCTCGCGACTGCATAGGCGTTCACCCAGATCGCTGCGCACGGCAGCGGGGAGTATCAGCGCGCCCGGCACAGACGCGTATTCCCGTTACAGCAGCATAGTCGCTGCGAACGGGAAATACGCTGCATTTTCTTGCGTAATCGTCAAGTTGATCAGGAATGCAAATGTAATTGAAGCTTGCCGATTGAAATTATCGCGAGGTCGCGTCGAATTGTGTTTCGGTGGTGCGCAATCCGTTACATGCGATCGGGCAGCTGGGGAAGCGGTGCATCGACTGCATGGGCCGTGCCGCCACTCGCTTGCCTGCGGCGCGTATGCAGCAAGTGCTGGCGTCGTGACGGATGCGCGGCGGGGGCGATGCGCCGGTCACGTCACGACGTGCGAAAGCGTCCGCGATAAGCACCCGGGCTCAGTCCCACCCGTTCCTTGAACAACCGGCAGAACGAACTCACGTCGCTATAGCCGACCTTGACGGCCACTTCCTCGATCGTGAGGTCGGCGGCCTCGAACAGCCCGCGGGCCGCCTCGATCCGCAGGCTTTGCAAATAGCGCAGCGGGGTCTGGTTCAGCGCGGCCTGAAAGCGGCGAATCAGCGTGCGCTCGCTGACGTCGAGTTCGTTCGCGAGCGCCGACATCCGCACCTCTTTTGCCATGTTCTTCTGCAGCCAGTGCTGCGCGCGATGAACCAGCGAATCGCCGTGGGCCTTGTCCGCGAGCAGCGGCAGGTAAGGCGTCTGGCGCGTCTGGCTGACGTCGATGAGCATGGTTTTCGCGCAAAGCGACGCGACCGTCGGGCCGGAGAGGCGCTCGACGATGTGAATCGTCTGCAGGAGATACGACGCCGATGCACCGGCGCAGATCAGGCGATCGACTTCGGTGATGACAGGTTCGACCTGAAGGTTCACGCGCGGAAACCGGGCGCGAAACTGATCGGCGAGCCACCACGTCGTCGTCGCCGCGCGTCCGTCCAGCAAGCCGGTTTGCGCGAGCAGAAACGTGCCCGTGCAATTGGCCGCGACGCACGCGCCGGCATTCCACTGCGTGATCAGCCAATCGCATGCGCCCGACTGGCTCGCCAGCAACCTGTCGAACGCCTTGTGCCCCGCGTAATGCGCGCTCGGAATGAACACCAGGTCGAACCGCTGCCGCGGCCGGATCGGTTGCGTGTTCACCTCGAGACCGTTGCTGGTGCGGATCGGGCCGCCCGACTGCGACACGAAATGCCACTCGTAGCGCGTGCCGGTTTCCCCGTGCTGCTTCTTCAGGTGCGAATTCGCGACCTGGAGGATGTCGGCGAACCCGCCCAGGCTGAAGGCGTAGCAATCGTCATAGGCAAGGATGGCGGCGCGGTGCATGGCGGTTTCGGCACAACATTAGTCAATTTCGACAATGTACAGCAACCCGGCGACCGGCGACACTTTCGCTACCGGGTGATCGCGTGCCGAGCCGGCCGGATCACGATCCATTCGTTCAATCGAGAGCCCTTGCCATGAAAGTCCTGATCGTTCACGCTCATCCCGAGCCTCAATCGTTCTGCACTGCTTTGAAAACGACCGCCGAAGACGTGTTGCGCGCGGAAGGGCATGAAGTCGAGGTGTCGGATCTCTATGCGATGGGCTTCAACCCCGTCGCATCGGCGAACGACTTCGGCGCGCGCGCCAACGACGACTACTGCGTGTATGCGCTGGAGCAGCGTCATGGCGTCGCCAGCGGCACCATCAGCGCGGATATCCGGGGAGAACTCGACAAGCTGATGCGATGCGACCTGCTCGTGCTGAATTTCCCGTTGTTCTGGTTCTCGACGCCCGCGATCCTGAAAGGGTGGATCGACCGCGTGCTCGTGTCCGGCGCCGTCTACGGCGGCATGCGCTTCTACGATCGGGGCGGTCTCAAGGGCAAGCGCGCGATCGTGAGCCTGACGCTGGGCGGGCAGGCGCACATGTTCGGCAACGACGGCGTGCATGGTTCGCTGCACGGCATGCTGCGGCACCTGTTGCAGGGGACGCTTGCGTACACCGGTCTCGACGTACTCGAACCGTTCATCGCGTGGCATGTGCCGTATGTGTCGAACGAAGTACGGGGCGGCTATCTGGATGCGTGGCGAAACCGGTTGCCGTCGCTGGCGGCGGAGCAGCCGCTGGTGTTCCCGAGTCTCGACGACTTCGACGCGCAACTGTATCCGCTCAAGAGCGGAACGTGACTTGGGGAACGGAGATGTGACGCAAGACGGGGCGATGACGTGCGTGAGCAGGTCGTTGTCGTCGTAGTGCCTGGGCGTGTGCGGTCGCGGCGAGGTGATCCGGAAGTCGACATCGGCAGGCGATATCGTGGACGGCGCGGTGGCCGGCTCGACGGCGATGCGCTTCGCCGGTTGCTGCCCGATGGGCAACTGCGCTGGCTGGCAGCGCATTGCATTAACCTGGTGCCGACGGCGAGACTCGAACTCGCACAGCTTTCGCCACTACCCCCTCAAGATAGCGTGTCTACCAATTTCACCACGTCGGCACTGCAAGGGGCGCAATTCTAACGTCACATTGCGCGTTTGTGAAGGGGCCGTGACAAGGTTGTGGTTTTGCACGAAGGCGATCCCGGTAGAATTCGTCGGATCGGCCTGATGATCATCGCAACCGCAACCTGTTTTCTCCCGTGACCCACACCCTCGAACAACTGCAGGCCGGACAACTGTCGGGCGCACGGCAACTCAAGCTCGCATGCGGGTTGACCGAATTTCCGCGCGAGATCTTCGATCTTGCCGACACGCTCGAAGTGCTCGACCTGACCGGCAATGCGCTGTCCGCGCTGCCGGACGACCTGCCGCGGCTGCATCGCCTGCGCATCCTGTTTGCGTCCGGCAATCGCTTCACCGCGTTCCCCGACGTGCTCGGCGCGTGCGGGCAACTCGACATGATCGGCTTCAAGGCGAACCGGATTCGCACGGTGCCGCACGGCGCGCTGCCGCGCGCGCTGCGCTGGCTGATCCTTACCGACAACGCAATCGATGCGCTGCCTGCCGACATCGGCGACTGCTCGCGCTTGCAGAAGCTCATGCTCGCGGGCAATCAGCTGCGCGCGCTGCCGGCCGAAATGGCCGCATGCCGGGCGCTCGAACTGGTGCGCCTGTCGGCGAACCGGCTGGATGCGCTGCCCGACTGGCTGCTGCGCCAGCCGCGCCTCGCGTGGCTCGCCGCCGCCGGCAATCCGTTCGGCGCGGCGCCGGAGGCCGCGGCTTCTGCGGGGCCGGACGTCACCGAGATCGATTGGGCGGCGCTTTCGTGTGAACAGAAGCTGGGCGAGGGCGCATCGGGCGTCATCTACCGCGCGCAATGGCAAGCGGAAGGGCAGCCGTCGCGGGCGGTCGCCGTCAAGCTGTTCAAGGGCGCGGTGACGAGCGACGGCTTGCCCGATTGCGAAATGGCCGCGTGCCTGCACGCCGGCCGCCACCCGGACCTGATCCCGGTGATCGGCAAGGTGCGCGGGCATCCGGATGGCACGCACGGCCTCGTGATGGAGCTGGTCGATCCCGCGCTGAAGAATCTCGCCGGGCCGCCGAGCTTCGCATCCTGCACGCGCGACGTGTATGCGGCCGACGTGCGATTCGCGCCGGCCGAAGCGGTGCGGATCGCGCACGGCATCGCATCGGTCGCCGGCCATCTGCATGCGCGCGGCATCATGCATGGCGACCTGTATGCGCACAACATCCTGCATGACGGGGCAGGCGGCGCGTTGCTCGGGGATTTCGGTGCGGCGTCGCTCTACGACGTGAACGACCGCATGCGTGGCGGCAGGTTCGAACGGCTCGAAGTACGCGCGTTCGGCTATCTGCTCGGCGAACTGCTCGAGCGATGCGAGCCGCGCACGACGGCCCTCGATGTGCTTGCGGCGGCGTGCGTGAACGAGGATGTCGACGCGCGTCCGTCGTTCGACGAGATCACGGCGGCGCTCGCCTCCCACATGCGCTGACGCGAACGCCCGCTTACGCTTGCCGCGCGGTCAGCAGCTTGATCCCGAGCCCGACGAACAGCAGCCCGCTGGCGCGCTTGAGTGCGCGCACCGCGCGGCTCGCGCCGAAACCGCGATGGAACCGGCGCGCGCCGGCCGAATAGACGCTGTGAACGACCACGACGGTGCAGGCGATCGTCGCGTACATCACGACGAACTGCAGCGCGAGCGGGCGATCGTGCACGATGAACTGCGGCATGAACGCCGACAGGAAGATCATCGTCTTCGGATTGCTGCCCGATACGAACAGCGCTTCGCGGAACAGCTTCCTGCGGTCGGGCACGGCGATTGCCGCGGCACCGGCCGACGCGGCGGCCTTGCGGTCGCCGCGCAATTGCCGGACGCCCAGAACCATCAGGTACGCGGCGCCCGCAACTTTCATCGCGACGAACAGCGGCGGCATCGCGGCCAGCACCGCGCCGACGCCGAGCGCGACGAGCAGCACGACCACACCCTGCGCGACGAGGTTGCCCGCGATCGTCGCGGCGGTGCCGTGCGTGCCGTAGCGCACCGTGTTGCGGATCACGAGCAGCACGTTCGGCCCCGGCGACAGCGTCGTGGCGAGATAGGCTGCGGCAAACAGCATCCAGGTCTGAATGGACATGCGTCGCTCCGAGTGGCGGTTCCGGCGGTCGGGATGCATCGAGGATGCCACGCCAATAATGGCGCGTGCGGCCGCCGGAATCGTGCCGCCGCGGCGCGTCAGCGCGCGTCGCGCATGCAGTACGCGGGGATCGACGGCGGCGTGTCGATCGCGGCGGGCCGCGTCATCCACGCGATCCACGCGGCCCATAACCCGCAGACGATCAGCACGGCAAGATTCAGCGGCGTCCGGTAACGGACGATCAGGTCGGCCAGCGGCAGGCGGTCTTTCATGTGCGTCTCCTTCGATCGGGGTACGGGGGCGCGTTACTGGCCGGCGTAGGTCGGCGGCTTCGCGTCGCAGGTGACCGACACCGTCGAGCCGTCGGCGAAATGCAGCCGGAACGGCACCTTCGCGCCGGGTGCGACGGGCTTGCGCGGTTCCTCGAGCATCACGTGATAGCTCTTCGGCTTGAAGGTTACCGAGCCGTGCGCGGGGACGACGACCGAGTCGACATGAACCATCTTCGCGGTGCTGCCGTTTGTCTGCGTTTCATGCACCATCGCCATGCCGTATGCGGGGCTGTCGACGCCCGTCAGCGTGGCGGGTGCGTCGCCGTCGTTCTTCAGCGTGAAGTAGCCGGACGACGGCACCGTCGCCGGCATCGCGCGGATCCAGCACGCATCGGCCTGCACGGCCGGCGCAGCGAACGTGGCAGGGGCTTGCAGCGCCAGCAGTGCAAACAGCAGGGCGGTCGGAATCGAGCGTTTCATCGTTTGTTCTCCTTATCGGTGGTTGCAGGGGGCGGCGCGTGCATTACTTCAGCGTGAACGTGTAACGGCCTTGCGTGCGATGGCCGTCGCTCGCAACGGCGACCCATGCGACGGTGTACGTGCCGGCCGTCAGGTTGGCCAGTGCGACGTGCATCCGTTTCCGGTTGCCGGCGTCGACGGCCGACTTCCCGTCGGCAACGGATTGCCCGTGGCTGTCGGTGACGGCGATCGAGCTGAAGGCCGGTTCGAGCGCTTCGCTGAAATTGATCGTGACTGCGTGCGGTGCGGCCGACAGCGTGGCGTCGGCGGCCGGGTCCTGCGTCTTCGGAATGGCATGCGCGTGGGCAGCCTGGATGACGACGAAGCCGAGCGCGGCGAGTGCGCCGCGAAAGAATGAGGCGGTGTTCATGACGGTGAGCGTCCTTCGAAACGTGACATGTCGCGCACGCCGGCGGCGTGCGCGGGCCGCGCGATGCGCTACGGCATCACGCGTGACGACGACGGATCAGGACGCGAACGGCGGGGCGCGCGGCTGCGCGGCCGTGAGCGGCAGCGCGCGGTGCAGGCTTTCGAAGCGGGTAGCCGCGCGGTGCTGGATTACGCGCACGTTGGCCGCGAACGTCAGTTCGGGCGCGGGCAGGGCGGGTGTGTTGGCAAGCAGGCTGCAATAGCCGCATGCCTGGAGATGGGCTTGAAGGCGCTTCGTCGACGCATCGGCGGCGCGGTCGCCGGCGGCCGGTGCGGCCGTGCAGTAGCCGGCCAGCAGCGCGTCGACACGCCCTTGCGTGGTCAGCGCCTGCGAGATCGTCGGCGCGAGCGCCGTCATCAGGATGGCGAGCATCCCGATCAGACTGCCGATCTTCCGGAGGCGACGACTCAGCATGCGATGCGCGGCGGCGTATGGACGACGATGGAGCGGATTATGCCACGCGCGTCGATCCGCAGGTCGGCAGCGGCATGCGGCGAAGCGGCACGCTACGCGTGCTTCGCCAGGTATTTCGTGATCAGCGTCATCTGCGCGGCCCAGCCTTGGTCGTTCATCTCGCGAGCCTTCGCGCGACGCGCTTCGATCAACTGGTCGAAACCCGTTTCGGTGACCGTGAGCAGCGTGCCGCCGGCCTGCGCGGCGAGCGCGAACGTGACGAGCGTCATCGGCTCGGACGTGTAATCGAAATTCGGGTCGATCGCGAACGGATGCCAGCGAAACGAGAACAGTTGCTTCGGTTCGATGCGATCGACGACGATTTCGAACACAGTGCCCGCATAGGGCTCCTGCGCCTTGGCGACGTCGTCGTCGACGCGTGTCGGCGTGATGCGGCCGAACAGCGGCTGGTCGGCTGCGAACGGGCCGTCGAACGTGACGCCGAACCACTGGCCGAATTCGCCGGAATTGCTGACGGCTTCCCAGACGCGGTCGGGCGATGCCGCGAGCTGGGCGTGTTTCTCGATGCGATCGGTTTGCTGGGTCATCACGTTCTCCATGCAGGATCGGGCGTTGCAGGACGGCGCGCGCGACCGCACGCCGCGTCTAGTCGAGCATGACTGCGTCGGGCACGTCGAGCACGAGGTCCGACGTCGCGACGGCCACGCACGGCAGCGTATAGCCGTCGGCCTTTTCCTCGCGGCTCAGGCCCGGCCATTCGATCGTGTAGCGTACGCTGCCGCTGACGATCCGGCAAAGGCAGCTTCGGCACGTGCCGTTGCGGCACGAGCGCGGCAGCGACACGCGCGCGAACGCGGCGGCTTCGAGCAGCGTCAGCGAATCGGGTGCGTCGAAGGTCGTGCCGAGCGGCTCGATGCGCACGAGGGGCGGGTGGTCGGGATCGGTCATGACTGAAGCGGGCGGCGGTTCGGCGGCAACGCGCCAAGCATACCCGAACCGGCCGGCGGGCAGCGTCCGCCGGCCGTGGGCGTCAATGCCGCCGCAGGTAGCGGTACACGGTGTTGCGCGCGAGGCCAAGCTCGCGCGCAGCCGCCGATACGTTGCCGCCGTGCCGCGCGAGCACGGCGTCGATCACCGCGGCCTGGTGGCTTTGCAGCGTCGTGCCTGCGTGCGCTGTAGCCGATGCGGACGGTGTGGCCGCTGCCGTCGCAGCCGGCGCATCGTCGCAGTCGAGCCAGAAATCGTCGGGCAAATGCGCGAGCGCGATTTCGGCTTCGTCTTCGGCGAGCATGCCGGCCGTGCGCAGCACGTTGGTCATCTGCCGCAGATTGCCGGGCCAGCGGTGGCGCGTGAACGCATCGAGCACGTCGGCCGCGATACGGCGCGGCATCGGTTCGCTGCGCGCGAGCCGCGCGAGAATCCGGTCGACGAGCGCGGGCAGGTCGGTGCGCGCGGCGAGTGCCGGCAGCGTCACTGCAAGCCCGTTGATCCGGTAGAACAGGTCTTCACGGAACGTACCGTCCGCGATCATCGCGCGCAGGTCGCGATGGGTCGCGCAGACCACGCGCACGTCGACCGGCAGCGCGCGTGCGCCGCCGAGCGGCATGACCGCGCGCTCCTGCAGCACGCGCATCAGCCGGACCTGCTGCGCGAGCGGCATGTCGCCGATCTCGTCGAGAAACAGCGTGCCGCCGTCGGCCTGCGCGATCTTGCCGGGGCTGCCGCGCTTGCGCGCGCCCGTGAACGCGCCGTCTTCATAGCCGAACAGCTCGGCCTCGATCAGCGAATCGGGCAGCGCCGCGCAGTTGACCGCGACGAACGGGCCGTCCGCGCGCGGCGACGCCTGGTGCAGCGCGCGGGCGAGCCACTCCTTGCCGGTGCCGGTCTGGCCGAGGATCAGCAGCGGCAGGTCGCGCCCGCGGATCTTCGCGACGCGTTCGAGCACGGCGGCCATGCGTGCGTCACCGGTATCGAGCGTCGCGAACGTGATCGTGTCGGGGTCCGGCGCGCGTACGCGCACGGCCGGCGCGGGCGGCGTGACGGCGACGGCCGTCTTCTGCGCGTCCGGGAATTCGCAGCGTGCGAGCACGCGCACGCCGGTCGACAGCGTCAGGCGGAACGTCGCGCCCGGCGCGCGGGCGGCCTGCTGCGCGAGCTGGCCGAAGCGCATGCCGAACAGCGCATCGCTGGCTTGATGCTGCAGTGCGTCGAACGACGCGCCGAGCTGGAATTGCGCGCTGCGGTTCGCGGCGATCAGCCCGCCGTCGGGGCCGAATGCGACGAGCCCGGCGAACAGCGAGTCGACGCAATCCTCGTGCGCATGAAAGCGCAGGCGCAGCGCTTCTCCGCACTGGTTCGCGAACAGGTGGTTCTCGATCAGCTGCGCGGACATCCGCACGAGCGCGAGCGTATGCGGGCTGGAGCCGCGCGGGTCGCCGCTCACGTCGAGCGTGCCGAGCGTGCGGCCGAACGGATCGACGATCGGCGCGCACGAGCAGGTGAGGATGTGGTTCGCGCGCAGGAAGTGCTCGGATCCGTGCACGACGACGGCCTGGCCCGACGCGAGCGCGGTGCCGATCGCATTGGTGCCGCGCGCGCCTTCGGCCCACGACACGCCGGTGCACAGCGCGACGCGGTTGGCTTTCTCGATGAAGTCCGCATCGCCGATGCTGTGCAGGATCACGCCGTCGGCGTCGGTCAGCAGCACCAGGCTTTGCGTATCGGCGATCTGCGCGTGGAGATCTTCCATCACCGGGCGCGCGTGCGAGAACAGCGCGTGATTCGTGTCGAGCAGTTCGCGCAGCGCGATGCGCGACAGCGGTGCAAAATCCGGGCGTTCGTGCGCGCGCAGGCCGACCGCGGTCGAACGCGCATGCGCCTGCGCGAGCAGGTCGGTACGACCCGCGGTGACGGGCTGCACGAAGGGTTGCGGCATGACTTGTCTCCTGTTCCCGGGGCAACCCGGGCCGACCGAATCGGAACCGGCGGCGGAGTGCTGCTCCGCTCGCGGTGCACCATCCGGCGCGACAGCCGACCGTCCGGGTACGCATCATCATACAAGCGCCACGTGCGATGCGCGACCGCGAACAAAATCCCCTTGCTTTTAAGCGCCCACCTGCAATGATGGAAATGGAGCACGCACGCGCCGTGTTCCGCATTGCAACATGCATGCGACGCGACATGCATCCGTTCGGGAGACGCATCATGGTTCGGACGGAACTGAGAGTCGTGCTGGCGGCCATCGCCACGTTCATCATGCTGGGCGGCATTGCCGTGGCGATCCACGGATTGCTGTTCGATCTGACCGATGCGGTGCGATACGGGGCGGCCGCGATTGCGGTGGGCGTCACGACTGCCGCGATCGCGCTCAACGTCTGGCCTACCGATCCGCACTGACGTCCGTTTCCGAAACGGTGCCTGATGCCGCGCTGATCTGATGAATGACGCGTCGGAACGACGCACGCGGGAATATTTGTCTCCTGCGCGAAACCGTCTAAAGTGGAAATCAACCGGCATGCATTGACCGCGCCACACTCCGCGGTCGGGGCCTCCGCCGGCGAGCCCGCGTACATTTCGTCCGGCCGGTAGCGGACGACGGACGCGGTCATTCGTTTTCTACCGGTCGAGGCGGCTCCCATGCAGATCCATTTCACGAATGAGAAGCCTGAGTATTCGGGGCGTGACCTGATGCTTGCATTCACGGCACTGGTCAATGGCGAGCGCGTCCAATGTCAGATCACCGCCGAGGCGCTGGAAGACCACTTCGGTGCGGCATCGCCGCGCTTCGAGGACATGGTCGGCGCATTCGACCAGCACCGCGACCGTATCGAGGCGGCTGCACGACGCCTGCTGTCGGAAACCCGCGCGCAATGCGTGACGCTGCGTAGCGGTTACGTGCGCTTCTACGAGGCCAACTGGCGCTGACGACACGACGCTCGTCTTGCGGCGCGCGCGACCGAGCGCGGCGCACGCGAAGACGTTGCCTTCACGCAATGCCGTTCGGCGGAGTCGGGCGGCATTTTCGTATGCGGGTGGCGCCGGATTGCTGCCGCATCGGGGCGGCTGCTGGTGTGCCGACACGAACCGGCGTCTCGATTCGTCAGGATCGCAGAGAAAATCATTCGAATTCCAACACAATAAAAAGAGGGCACCGCACGTGGAGCATCGTTCGGGATGGGGGAAGGCGCGCCGTCTGCTGGCAGGCGCATGGTTGCTCGCGGCCGGCATGTCGATGGCCGACGGGGCCGTTCGATCGGACGACGACGCGATCGGTCGGCGCGCACCCGGTGAGGTCGACATCGTCGCGGGCGACGTCACGACGGGTGGCATCGTCGTGGCGCCGGGGCGTGTCGCGACGCCGTGTCATCGGCTCGCCGGCCGGCCGGCATTCGACATCGCATCGGCCGATGGCCGCCGTCTTCCCGCGCGACTCGTCGCGGGCAACCAGGATCGGGACATCTGCATCGTCGAAGCGACGGGTCTCGACGTCGCCGCCGTGCCGTTGACGGCGCGAAGTCCGGAAGCGGCCACGACCGCCTATCTGGCGGGCGCGCGATTCGACCGTCGTGATCCCGTCGCGCTGCGCGTGTGCTGCCATGCATGGGCCGCGGACGGCGGCATGCATTCCGGCCTGCTCGTGTCGCCGGATCCGGCGTCGCCGCGCCTGCCCGAACCGGGCGCCGGCGTCTACGACGAGCAAGGCAATCTGATCGGCATGGTGGGCGTCCGCGCGGACAATGCCGCGTCGCTCTACATGGTCCTGCCGGTCGAGTGGATGGCGACCGTGGCGGCGAAGATGCCGGCCGTCGACCTGCCGCTCGAAGCGACCGCCTGGATGAGCCAGGCGCGCGCGTACGCGGTGGCAAACGACGTCGACGGGCTGATTCGCCATGACCTTGCATGGACGGCCGCGCGACCGCAAAGCGCGTGGGCGTGGAACAACCTAGGCAATGCCTACCGCACGAGCCGGCTGCCCGATCGCGGTGCACTCAGCCTGGCCGCCTATCGCCGTTCGGTCGAAAACGATCCGTCATACGCATTTGGCTGGTCGTCGCTCGGCAACACCTATGCCGAGCTGGGGCAGATGGATCGCGCACTCGACGCGTTTCATGCCGGCATGCGTGCCGATCCGTCGGACGCGATGCTGCCGATGAATCTCGGCATCGCGTATTTGCGGCGCGGCGACAAGGCCGATGCGCGACCGTTGTTCGAACGGGGCGTACATGAACTGTCCGGTTCGCGCCAGGCAGATGCGTGGAGCCTGCTGGCCTCGACGCAGCAGGATGCCCAGGCAACCATCGGCGTGCTGTACGACGGGTTGAAGGCCTTTCCCGACGATGTGCGGCTCTGGTACGCACTCGGCCGTGCGCAATACGATCTCGGCCACCTGGCGGACGCGATCGCCAGTTACCAGCACGCGCTGAAGGCGCAGAAGGGCGGCGATCCCGCCGCAACCGCGCTCATCCAGGGCGCGCTGACCCAGGCGTATGCGCTGCAAGGCCAGTCCGGCAACGCGTCCAGCGCGATGCACAGTGCGGTTGAAGCGGCGCCGGACAATGCCGAATACTGGTTGCGGCTCGGCGCGCTGTACATGACGCAGTCGAACTATGTCGATGCGTTGAGCGCGCTCGACCGGTCCCTCAAGCTGAACGACAGCGACGCGAGGGCATGGCGGATGCACGGCGTGACGCTGGCGCAACTGGGCCAGCATGTGCATGCCGTCGCATCGTTCCGGCGCGCGGTTGCGCTGGACGAATCTCTGGCGGCGGGGTGGGTGGTGCTCGCGGGCGAACTGAACGAGACCGGCCAGCCCGACGAAGCGTCGGCCGCGGCCGCGCATGCATTGAAGCTTGATCCGTCGAACCGGTTGGCGCGGGAGGCGATGGGCATCGCGGCGATTCGCGGCAAGCGGCCCGATGCGGCGGTCGGGATCTTCGAGGAGATGAACCGCACGTATCCCGATGACGCGCAAGTCATGGCCAACCTGGCGGTCGCTTATCGCCGCACCGGGCGGGTCGATGATGCGGTGCAGTTGTATCGCCGCGTCAAGACGCTCGATTCGACGCTGGCGCAGCGGCTGTACGACGCGGAGCTCAGGGGTGTCGCGACGCCTTGATCCGCGCGGACGAGGCGGCACGGCATGCACAGCAAGAACGCCACCCGAAGGTGGCGTTTTTTCATCGTGCCGCGCGGCGATGCGCGTCGCTTACTCGCTGCCGAGATAGAAGAAGCGGAACAGGAACACGGCCGCGATGACCCACACGATCGGCTTGACCGTGCGCGCCTGGCCCGTCAGCAGCTTGAGGCCGCCGTACGCGATGAAGCCGAACGCGACGCCATTCGCGATCGAGTACGTGAACGGCATCAGCAGCGCGGTCAGTGCGGCCGGCACGGCTTCCGTTGCATCGTCCCACGGTACCTCGACCATCTCGCGCAGCATCAGGCACGACACGTACAGCAGCGCGGGCGCCGTTGCGTAGGCCGGCACGACGCCGGCGAGCGGCGCGATGAACAGGCACGCGAGGAACAGCACCGCGACGGTGATCGCCGTCACGCCCGTGCGGCCGCCCGCCTGCACGCCCGATGCGCTTTCGATGTACGCGGTGGTCGACGACGTGCCGAGCACCGAGCCCGCGACGATCGCCGTGCTGTCGGCGAGCAGCGCCTTGTTCAGCCGGTTCATCTTGCCTTCGACGAGCAGGCCCGCGCGGTTCGCGACGCCCATCAGCGTGCCCGTTGCGTCGAACAGCTCGACGAGGAAGAACACGAGGATCACGTTGATGATGCCGGTCGACAGCGCGGCGCGGATGTCGAGCTTGAACAGCGTTGCATCGATCGACGGCGGCGCGGAGAACACGCCGTGGAACTGGTTGTCGCCGAAGAAGAACGACAGGACCGTAACGCCGATGATGCCGATCAGGATCGCGCCGCGCACGCGCAGGTGGTCGAGCGTGACGATCGTGAAGAAGCCGACGATCGCGAGGATCGTGTCGTGCTTGTGCAGGTCGCCGAGCGTGACGAGCGTGGCCGGGTTGCCGACGATCACCCCCGAGGTCTTCAGCGAGATGATGCCGAGGAACAGGCCGATACCGGCGGTGATGGAGATCCGCAGCGATTTCGGAATGCCGTTGACGATCGCCTCGCGCACGCGGAACAGCGTGACGAGCAGGAACAGGCAGCCGGAGATGAACACCGCGCCGAGCGCGGCCTGCCACGTGAAGCCCATCCCCTTGACGACCGTGTAGGCGAAATACGCGTTCAGGCCCATGCCGGGCGCGCACGCGATCGGGTAGTTCGCGTACAGCCCCATGATGATCGACGCCAGCGCCGCGACGAGGCAGGTCGCGACGAACACGGATTCCTTCGGCATGCCGGCATCGCCGAGGATCGCGGGGTTGACGAAGATGATGTAGGCCATCGTCAGGAACGTGGTGACGCCCGCGAGTATTTCGGTGCGGAAGTCGGTGCCGGCTTCAGCGAAGCCGAAATACCGCTTGATGGATTCCATGAAGGCGTTTCTCCGGTCGGGTTGTCGTGTTGATTGTTGTGCCGAATTGTTGTAAAGGCAGCGCGCGGCCGGCTTAATGTAACCAGCCACTATTGCCCGGCTATCGGCGGATTGTAATAGCGCGGATAGCTCGGACGATATAGTTGGAGGGCACGATCGGTTGCCTGCGCGCGAACGGTCTGGCAGCCCGGCCGCGCGACGAAGGCGCGCATTTTACCGGTTCGCGCGGCACGGACCGGCAGAAATGGCGTAAATGGCGGAAACGGTGGAAAGGCAAGCGGGAGGAACGGGCGAAACCGGCCGATGCGTGCGCAACGGCACGGCGGCTGCGTCGCGAGTGGCGGGTGCGCGATGACACGCGACTGAAACGGAGCGCCCGCATGCTGCACGAACGCGGTGCAGGCTGCGCGTGCGCGCGGACGCACGTGCGCGGCCGGTGCGGATGCACGGCAGCGGCGTGCAGCGGCCATTCGTCAGTCCAGGCGGTGGCAGATATCGGGCTATCGTGCGCCGAAGCCATCCCGTCCGCAACTGTCATTTCGCGATGCGGGGGCGACTGTGGTTTCTGTGTAAAAGATTGCAAGACCCCATCGCGTAAACCGGCAAGTCTTTCTAGGATAGATACACCGCGCATGCACACGCCGGCCGGTAATTGCCGACGCGGGGGAGTCGCAGTCCGTGCAGGCCAGGCGGTGAATGGCGGTCAAGGCCGTTGCGCGTTCGGGCAGGCACGGCCGATTGCGATTGCCCGATGCGGGTTCGTCCGTAATCACGGAGGTCAGCATGTTGAACTGGATCAGCCGTTGGGCGATGCGACACGCCCCCACGCCGGAAAAAACCGCTGCGTCGATGCTCGTGACGGCGCGCATGGAACTGTTCGCAGCCGAACAGCGCGTCATCGATGCGAAATTACAAGCGGATTACTGGCGCACACGAGTGTCATTCCTCGAAGAGGTGCAGAAGCAGGGCATCGATCCGTGGGTGACCTCGCAGGCAGCGCAACGTCCCGACCTCGATTCAACTCCCCGGAGCACGGGCCCGCGTCTCGCCGCCAGCACCTGATGCACGCATTGCATCCGGTTGCTGCGCACGGCGTGCGATCGCTCGCGGCACGCAGTTGCGTGCCGCGGCATTCGATGCGCACCTGCGGCGTGCTGCGCCGCAGGTGCGTCCGTTTCCGGTCGCGGCCGTTCCGCGTCTCGCGTGCTTGACGGCACGTCGCTCATCCGCTTCTTCTCCATACCCCGACGAGCAAACGTTGCACTTGTGCAAGCGTGCGCCTGAAGCGCTCGCCGCGCCGCACGTACGCGGTCGTGAGCGTCGCTTCGGCCGATCGGTCGGCATCGGTGCCGAGCCAGATGCGCTCGCCGCGCGCGATGCGCAGCACGTCGCCGGGCCGCACCCAGTAATCGTCGACGCTCGGCGGGCGCGTGACCCACAGTGCCGCGCCATGCGTGCGCAGCTCCGCATCCTGCGGCGCGCGCCAGGTCATCGTCGTGCGCGGCGCGATCGCGAAACGGATCACGACAGTCGGTAACGCGATCGTGCCGGCGCGGCGCCGATCGGGACGGTCGAACAACTGGCTTGCCTGGTCCATCGTCTTCTCCATTGATTGAGCCGGATGGATGACGCGCACCAGAACAAAAAGGCCTCATCCGTTTCCGGTGAGGCCTTGTGTGACATGCGGTACTGCTCGATTGCTAACGCACAAGCGCCTCCCGTGAATCATTCTTTCGAATGTTCATCGAGCAATGAATCGCGACGGCGATGAGCTTGAACGTAGGCATGCGAACGATTTTGTTGTCGGGATGCGGTGTTGTCAACGACTATTTTCGGGATATGCGCGGGTGATCCGTTGTCGCACGTGTGCTGCGTATCACGACGTCGATGCGCGTCCGGATCAAGCGCGCGGCGATGCATGCGTCATGCGCGACTTCGACATCGTCCGCCCAGCATGCGGCGCATCTGCGCGAGCGCACGCGCAAGCCATGCGTCGCGTTTCATCACGTACGCGGTCGTGATCGACGCTGCGGCGGGCCGCTCGTCGTCGGTGCTGATCCAGATGCGATCGCCGCGCTGCACGCACAGCACGTCGCCGGTTCGTATCCAGTAATCGTCGAGGCAGCCCATCCGCGTGATCCACAGCGTCGCATCGTGCACGCGGATCTCGGCGTCGTGCTGCGCGCGCCACGCCAGCGTCCTGCGCGGCGCAACCGTGAAATGCAACTCGACTCTAGGCAATGCGATCGTATCGGTGCGGCACCGATCGGGGCAAACAACCAGCCGGCTTGCTTGGTCCATCGTCATCTCCATCCGTTGAGCCGGACAGGATGACGCGCGCCAAAACAAAAAAGGCCTCATCCGAATCCGGCGAGGCCTTGTGACATGCGTAACTGAATCGCGATGCTAATGCACAAGCGCCTCCGGTGATCGCCACGTATGGGCGTTCACTCGATTTTCATGCGCGATGGCGATTGGCTTGAGCATAGGCATGCGAACGAGTGTGTCGTGGCGCCGCAGCAATGTCAACGGAAATTTCGAGATGCGTGGCGGTTACGCGTCGCGTTGCGCGAGGCCGTTCACGAGCAGCTCGGACAGCAGGCCCGTCATCCCTTCCGGGTGCGTGGCCGCACGTGCCTTCAGCTGTTCGACGAGCTCGGCGTTGAGCTTGCACGCGAACGGCACGAGGCCCTGTTCCTGGTCGAGCTTGCGCTGCGCGCGGCGGTCGAGCTTGGCGGCGTCGTCGGCGCCCTTGCCGAAACGCGCGGAGCCCGACTGCTTCATCGCTTGCGTCAGTTTGAGCGCCTTGTTCTTTTCGAGATCGGTTTTCTTCATGGCCATCGCGGCACCTCCGGGAAATTGAAGCCGCGATTGTACGCATTTCGGCGGGCACTGCCCGCCGAGCCGGCCGGAAACACGCTCAGGCGCCCTTCGTCGTGCCCCAGTTGCCGCCGTGCGCGGCGGCTTGCGCGGCCGGCGAACGCTCGAGGTAGGCGAGCGCCTGTTCGGTCGAGCCTTCGTGGTGCGGCGTATAGCTCGGCTTGAAATAACGCAGCGCCGCGCCGATCACCTTCCAGAACGACGGCAGGTGCCCGCGCCGCGAACCCTGCCACCACGCGAGCACGAAGCCCGGGTAGCGGCCGGCGTCCGGATCGCGCTTGTACATGAATTTCGCGCCGGTCGTGATGTAGTAGAGCAGCAGCAGGATCACGAACGCCATGTGTACGCAGCGTTCCGGATAGCTGCCGCCCAGGTGCCGGTAGATGTCGAACGCGACGGTGCGGTGCTCGACTTCCTCCGCGCCGTGCCAGCGCAGCAGGTCGACCATCGTCGGGTCGGCACGGCCTTCGTCGAGCCCGTGCGCATTGAGCACCCAGTTGCCGAGATAGCCGAAGAAATGCTCGAGCGACGCGATGACGGCCAGTTGCTGCCGCAGCCAGAAGCGCGTATGGCCGATCTTCAGCCCGAACGGCTGCTCGCCGAGCACGCGCGTGAACAGCCGGTTGAGCTTCTGCGTGAACGGCTTCGTGTCGATGCCGTGCCGGTCGTAGTAGTGCTTGAGCACGCCGCCGTGCGAGCGCGAATGCACGGCTTCCTGCCTCAGGAAGCCTTCGGCCTCGTCGCGCAGGCGCGCATCGGTGATCAGCGGCAGCGCCTTGTTGTACACGCGGCAGAACCACAGCTCGCCTTCCGGGAACAGCAGGTTCAGCGTGTTGATGATGTGCGTGCTGCCCGGATCGTTCGGCACCCAGGTGATCGGCGTGTCGCTGAAGTCGAACTTCACGTGCCGGGCCTTGATCTTGTGGTAGTCGGCGGTGGTATCGGTCATGTTGTCTCCCTGTGCGGCGTCATGCGCCGTCAATGCGATGCCATGCTGACGCGGGCGATCATCCGGCCGAGCCACGGCATGAAGCGGCCGACGAAGCGCATCGCGTGCGCCTCGCCGCCGACCGCGACGACGGGGCGGTTGCGCAGCACGCCGTCGACCATCGCCTGCGCGACGGTTTCGGGTTTCAGGCCGCGCATCTGGTACAGCTTCGTCGCGCGCTTGCGCAGCCGCGCTTCGTCCTGTGCGTTGGCGCCCGCGTATTGCGTCGACGCCATGATTCCGGTCTCCGCGAAACCCGGGCACACGGCCGTCACGCCGATGCCTTGCTCCGCGAGTTCCGCGCGCATGCATTCGCTGAGCATCAGCACGGCGGCCTTCGTCGTCGCATACGCGGGCAGGTCGCGCGACGGCCCGAACGCGGCAGCCGACGCGGTGTTGACGATGTGCCCGCCGGTGCCGCGCGCGGCCATCTGCTGTGCGAACAGCCGCGAGCCGTGGATCACGCCCCACAGGTTCACGTGCAGGATGCGCTCCCAGTGCCGCGCGCTCGTGTCGAGGATGCCGCCGGCCATGCCGATGCCCGCGTTGTTGATCACGATGTCCGCGCCGCCGAGTTCGCTGCCGACCCACGTCGCGAGTGCTTCCATCTCGTCGGCGGACCCGACGTCGACGCGTTTCGCGTGTGCCCGCGCGCCGGTCAGCCCGAGCAGCAGCGCGGTGCGTTCGGCGCTCGCGAGATCGATGTCGCACGCCACGACCGTCGCACCTTCGCGGGCGAACGCGAGCGCCGCGCAGCGGCCGATGCCGCTGCCCGCGCCGGTGACGACCGCGACCTTGCCGCTGAAGCGGCCGCTCGTTGCGCGGCGGCGCGCGTTCGCGAGCGCGGGCGGTTCGTTGCCCGATTCGACCGCGTCGATCAGTTGCCCGGCGAGATCCGCGAAGCGCGCCGGATCGGCGAGCGGCAGCCAGTGGCCGGCCGCGACCTCACGGCGGTAGTACTGCGGCACCCAGCGCGACAGGTTCTCGGACAGCGCGGGGCTCACGTACTTGTCGCCGAGCGGCACGATCGTCTGCACCGGCGCATGCGCGTAGCGTTCGCGCGGCGCGAACAGGCAGCGGATGAAGTTCGCGCGATAGAGGCGCACGCCGCGCGCGCCGTCGTCGGCTTGCGTCGGGCGCGGCATGGCCGGTGTCTTCTCGAGCCGGCGCAGCAGGCGCGGCCACGCGCGGCCGAGCCACAGCCGCCAGCCGAGCTCGGGGATGAACGGCAGGTGGAACAGATACACGTACCACGACCGCACGAGCTGGCCGCCGAGCTTGGCGAGCGACGCGGGCGTCGGGCGCAGCACGCGTTCGCGCAGCCAGAAGCCGACGTGATCGAGGCACGGCCCCGAGCACGACGTGTACGACGCGATGCGGCCCGCGAGGCGCGGATCGGTGACGAATTCCCAGCCCTGGATCGAGCCCCAGTCGTGCGCGATCAGATGCACGGCGCGGCCGGGGCAGAGCGCGTCGATCACCGCGACGAAGTCGTCGGTCAGTTTCGCGAGGTGGTAGTCGGCCGTGCGCTTCGGCGCGCCGGACAGGCCCGCGCCGCGCACGTCGTAGGCGATCACGAAGTGCTTGCGCGCGAGCAGCGGCGCGACGTGCTGCCAGACGCTGCTGTCGTCGGGATAGCCGTGCACCAGCACGACCGGCGAGCGGGCCGGGTCGCCCCAGGTCTTGACCGCGAGCGTCAGGTCGCCGGAGGCGACCGCCGTTTCGCTATGAACCGATTCGAACAGGGCCAGCGGCGCTTCGTCGGAAAGAGGCTGCATCGTGAGTCCGTCGTTCAGGGATTCGGGAGGAAGGGCGCGTTCGCGTCAGGCGGCGGCCGGCACGGTCGCGACGGCCTGCGCACGCTCGGCCTGGCGGTGCTGCCAGCGGCGCACGTGCGGCAGGTCTTCGTCGAGCCAGTACGCGTCGTCTTCGGTGATGACGAGCAGCTCTTCGAATTTCGCGCCGACGCCGGCGAAGCCGAGATGCGGCTCGACGGCCCACAGGCCCGGCACCGGCGCATGCTCGGAGCGGCGGTCGATCGACCACAGCGGCGACCAGCCTTGCTGCTTCGCCGCGCGGCCCTGGTCGAGCAGCAGGTTGCGCGTCGCGTTCAGCCCGAAGCGCGCGACGAAGCGCGGCTTCGACAGCTTGTGGATCTTCGCGACGCGATGCGCGAGCACCTTGAACGGATAGGCCTTGTGGCGCGGCTCGACGCCCTGGCGGCGGCACAGCGCGTCGACTTCCTGCGCGACCTCGGCCATCGGCCGGCGCTCCTTCACGAGCCGCACGATCATCTCGCGATGGTCCATCAGGTCGTCCTGCAACTGTTCGAGGATCGGGTTGTGGCCGAGGCAGTGCGCGTAGCCGACGTCGGCGACGATGCCGTCGAGCACCGGCGCGACGTCGAGGATCACCGGCATGTCGGTTTCGAGCTGGCGGTTGCTCGGGAAGAACGCGAGATTGAAGCCGCCCATGTGCTTGAGGCCCGAGAAGCCCTCGAACGCGGTGCGGTCGCCGAACCACGCGAACGGCTTGTGCAGCCAGTCGTGCACGCCGTTGTCCTGCAGCCATTCGGTCAGGAGGCGCGCGGCTTCCTTCTCGGTGATGCCGGGGTAGAGCATCGCGCCGACGGTTTCGACGCAGCGGTACGCCAGCTGCTGGACCGCGCGGAATTGCGGCAGCTCGTCGAGGTGGACTTCCGGCAGCGGGTGATGGTCGGCCATGGTGCGTCTCCGTTGGGGCGCTGATCCGGAACGCGCCCGCCGGCGTCGCCGTCGCGGGTTATTCAGTCAGCATTTAATGTGTCATTGAGCGATGTAAAGATCATAGACGGATACGCGCGCCGGGAAGTGAGGATTTGTCCTAATGGAAGGGGGAAATGGAGGGGAGCCTCTAGGTTTCCCGACGATGGCGCGAGCGGGCCCGTTGCCGGCCCGGATGGCCCGGATGGCCGGGTTCGGCCGTCTTGTGGCGCCCGGCATGTCGCGCCGGATCAACTCGCCGTCGCGTCGCGGCGTGACGCTGTCAAATTGCCGAAATAATTTCGTCACATCATTCGCCCCCAATTCGAAGCCGCCCCGGCTTCGCGACGGCGATGAGCCGCCAGTGCGCCGCACGGGGCAGTGACCGAAGCCGATTCGACAATTTCGAGGAGAGAGACCATGCAACGCCGCCAGTTCATGAACACCCTTGCCGCGGCGACCGCCGCGACGTCGCTGATGCTCAAGGCCGGCACCGCCGACGCAAAGAGCGCAGCCGTGCCGGATCCGCTGGACCCGGGCCGCTGGTCGCCGTTCAACGCCGCGCGCCTGCAGGCGGTGCTCGACCGGCATGGCGTCGCGAGCGCGCGCTACGACGAAAAGCGCCGCCCGTACGCGGTGTTCGACTGGGACAACACGTGCATCATGAACGACTGCGAAGAAGCGTTGCTGATGTACCAGATCAACCATCTTCAGTACAAGCTGACGCCGGACGAATTCGTCGCCGTGATGTGGAAGGACGTGCCGAAGGGCGCGTTCATGAAGGACTACACGACCGTCGACGGCAAGCCGGTGACGATGGAGGATCTCGCCGCCGACGTCGAATCCGACTACCGCTGGCTCTACGCGAACTACAAGGGGTTCGGCGGCGAGAAGAGCCTCGACGAGATTCGCGAGACCGACCAGTTCAAGGATTTCCGCGCGAAGCTGTACTTCATGTACGACGCGATCTGCGACACGCACCCGCTCGAAGTCGGCTACAAGTGGATCATCTACTTCTACAAGAACATGACGACCGCCGAGCTGCAGGCGATGGCGGAAGCGTCGGACAACTACGGGATCGGCGACGCGCTGCGCAAGGTCCGCTACGAAAGCCCGAAGACGCTGCCGGGCAAGGCCGGCGTGGTGGCCGACACGCATTTCCACGGCATTCGCATTCATGAGGAAATCCGCGCCGTGATGCACACGCTGCGCGCGAACGGCATCGACGTGTACGTGAGCACCGCGTCGCTCGACGACGTCGTGCGCGTGTTCGCCGGCAATCCGAACTATGGCTACGGCGTGCCGCCGGAGAACGTGATCGGCCTGCGCCTCGACATGCGGGACGGCAAGTACACGAGCACCTATCCGGCCGGCTGGCATTTCAACTGGGGGCCCGGCAAGACGGTGGGCATCCGCAACGTGCTCGAATCGAAGAAGGGCTACGGCCCGCTGCTGGTGTTCGGCGACAGCGACGGCGACGCGTGGATGCTGCGCGACTTCAAGGACACCGCGGCCGGCGTGATCGTCAACCGGATGAAGAAGGGCGAGATCGGCGCGGACAGCAAGCTCGCGGCCGAGCAGATCGGCCAGCAGGACGCGCGCTTCCTGCTGCAGGGCCGCGACGAGCACACGGGCCTGATGATCCCGGACGAGAAGTCGATCAAGTACGGCAAGACCGAGCGCAAGCTGCTTGCTTGATGTGTGCCGGGTGCCGGGCCGTCTCAGTCCGGCATCCGTCGGGTGCGACGGCGGCGCCGCGCAGTCCGGAACACGCGCGTTTCAGCGCTCGCGCGGCATGCCCAGCCGCTCCAGCAACGCGCCGATCAGGTCGATCGGCAGCGGAAACACGATCGTCGAGTTCTTGTCCGCGGCGATCGTCGTCAGCGTTTGCAAATAGCGCAGCAGCTTCTCCGACGCCTGCAGTTCGCCTTCCGCGTGAATTACCTTCGCGCGCCGCTCGCGCTCGGCGAGGTCGTGCTTGCCGAGCGCCGTGCGCAACTTCGTCTGCGCGAGCTGGCGACGGGGGAATGAAGGAGAAGTTCCGGACCGGGGGCCGGGAACGAGGAGGGCGCTGGACGATCGATCGGGTGTGGGAGTGGCACCGAATCTGGAAAGGAGAGCGGATCGGGCTCACAGCCGAGGGGGCGGACAATAAAAAAAGGACGCTTGCGCGTCCTTTTGCCGTCTGAAGTGTTGCGCATCGTCGAGAGGCGTCCCCAGCGTTTTCATCGACGATGCTAGCGAAGTATCGTCGGAATGTCAAAATGCATCTCGTCGAAAACGGAGCGTGACAGGCATCCTGCCGCGTGTTCGGTTGTATCCGCGCTGAACTCACTGCCACGCCGGCGTCGAATGCCAATCGGTCGTGAAGCCGAGATGGGTCGCCGCGTCCACGTGCTCACATCCCGTCAACGTCGCTCGCAAGGCTTCGCGCCATTCGGCCCCATGACCGAGTGGGTCGAGCAAGGCCTTCATCATCGTTGCGCGGGCGTAGAAAGTCTCCGGCCGGGTCATTTCCGGGGCATATCGGGCGAGCGTTCGCCCGGCCGGCTTGGCGGGAGGCGATACCGTCAGCTTCATTCCCCAAAGCCGGGCGTGGTGCGCACACGCGTTGCGCAGGTCGGTGAGCGATTGCAGCCAGCTGGTGAGCACCGTATCCGGGATGTCCGGCCACGCATGGCGTCCGGCGACCTTGCGGTCGCGCGTCGAGAGCGCACTGAAGATTCGGGACAACGCGCCCAGGCTCAGCCGCTCGCAGACCAGCCAGATCGGCGGCAGGTCGGGGCTGGCATAAGTTCGATAGTAATGAGTCAGCGCCGAGCCTTTCCGGGTTTCACACTCCCGGGCGATCTGATCCAGGACGCGCGCGTAGTGGCGCAGGTCGACGAAACGGTCCCTCTCGACGTACCAGTGGCTGCCGTAGTCGATTGCGAGGGGATTGCTGAGTGCGGCGCGCAGCGCAACCTCGATGCGCTCGACCGCGTCCATGGTGATCGAGCGCAGACGTCGGTCGAATGCGTAGAGTTCAACGATGTCGGAGAATCGGGTGCGAGGCCAGAATCGCTTGGTCGTGGGGTTCTGGAACCGGCGCATGTAGACCAGCAACCGGAAATGGCCGATCGACCGGAGCATTCGCAAGTTCGCGGGGCGATCGTCGATGCGCAGGCCGCGTTGCCACAGTCGATGCAGCGTTTCCTCGGCGCTGAGGGCGACCTTGCCATAGGCCCTGATTGGCGTCGCCGATGCCGTCTTCCTTGTCCGTGTCTTGCCCATCGTTGATCCGTACTGCCATGCATGCGGATCTCGTTGTATACGCCATCGGACCGTGAGCGGCCGCTTTCCATACCATTCGGCAGATGGGGCGCCAGCCGGTATCGATGCCTGTTGCCCCTCGTCCGGCGAATCCGGTGAGGATCCGGATGTCTGCCTCACCCCTCTCGCTTCCCGCCCAGCCGCTCCAGCAACGCGCCGATCAGGTCGATCGGCAGCGGAAACACGATCGTCGAGTTCTTGTCCGCGGCGATCGTCGTCAGCGTTTGCAAATAGCGCAGCTGCATCGCCTGCGGTTGCAGCGCGAGCCGTTGCGCGGCCTGCAGCAGCTTCTCCGACGCCTGCAGTTCGCCTTCCGCGTGAATTACCTTCGCGCGCCGCTCGCGCTCGGCTTCGGCCTGCCGCGCGATCGCGCGGATCATCGTCTCGTTCAGGTCGACGTGCTTGATCTCGACCGTCGATACCTTGATCCCCCATGCATCGGTCTGCGCGTCGAGCGTCTTCTGGATGTCCGCGTTCAACTGCTCGCGCTCGGCGAGCAACGCGTCGAGGTCGTGCTTGCCGAGCACCGAGCGCAGCGTCGTCTGCGACAGCTGGCTCGTCGCGTCGAAAAAGCGCGCGACCTGGATCACGGCCTTCTCCGGATCGACGACACGGAAATACACGACCGCGTTGACCTTCACCGACACGTTGTCGCGCGTGATCACGTCCTGCGGCGGCACGTCGAACACGACGGTGCGCAAGTCGATCCGCACGACCTGCTGGACGATCGGGATGATCAGCACGAGCCCCGGCCCCTTCACTTTCCAGAACCGGCCGAGCATGAACACCACGCCGCGCTCGTACTCGCGGAAGATGCGGATCGACGACGCGACGAGCACCACGACGAAGACGATCAGGACACTGCTGAAGCCGAACGTGTAGCCGATCATGACGGCTCTCCTTGATGTTGTTCTTGCGCCGGTATGTCGTAGAGCGGAGCGACGGTGAGCAGCAGCCCGTGGCGGCCGGTGACGCGCACGCGGCAGCCCGCGGCGAGCGGTGCGCTGCTCGCCACGCGCCAGCGCTCGCCGCGCACGCGCGCCCAGCCGGCCGCCGACGGCGCAGCGCCGGCCGCGCCGTGCGGCTGGTCGGCCTGAAGGCCGTCGTCGAGCACTTCGCCGATGCTGCCGAGCATCGCCTCGGCGCCTGTCACGACCGGGCGCCGCCGTGCGCGCAGCGCGACGCTCGACACGCCCGCGACGAGCAGCCCGCCGCCGAGCGCGAGGCTCGCGATCACGGGCCACGGAATCCCGTAGCCGGGCACGTCGGTGTCGATCAGCATCAGCGCGCCGATCGTGAACGACACGATCCCGCCGAAGCCGAGCACGCCGAAGGTCGGCAGGAACGCCTCGGCGACGAGGCAACCGAGGCCGAGCAGCACGAGGCCGAGGCCCGCATAGCTGATCGGCAGCAACTGCATCGCGAACAACCCGACCAGCAGGCAGATCGTGCCGGCGACGCCCGGCAGCACGAAGCCGGGGTTCGCGAACTCGAAGAACAGGCCGTAGATGCCGATCGTCAGCAGGATCAGCGCGACGTTCGGATCGGTGATGATCAACAGGAAGCGGCTGCGCCAGTCGGGTTCGACCACGACGAGCGGCGCATGCGCGGTCGCGAGCCGCACCGTGCCGGCGGTGGTCGTCGCGCTGCGGCCGTCGAGCTGGCGCGCGAGATCGGCCGGATCCTGCGCGATCAGGTCGACGACGTGCTGCGCGCGCGCCTCGCTGGCCGACAGGCTGACGGCTTCGCGCACCGCGCGCTCGGCCCATTCGGCATTGCGCCCGCGCAATTGCGCGAGGCCGCGGATATAGGCCGACGCGTCCTGCATCGCCTTGCGGATCTCGGTCGATTGCGTATCGGTCGGCAGCCCGGCCGGCGACGTGCCCGACGCGCCCGAGGCACCGGGCGTCCCGGCGGCGGGCGGCCGTGGCGCAGCGGGGTTCGCGCCCGGCGGCGCGGCGCCGCCGACGCCGATCTGCACGGGCGACGCCGCGCCGAGATTGGTGCCGGGCGCCATCGCCGCGAAGTGGCTCGCATAGACGATGTAGGTGCCCGCGCTCGCGGCCCGTGCGCCGCCCGGCGCGACGAACGCGGCGACCGGCACCGGCGAGCCGAGGATCGCCTTGATGATCTGCCGCATCGACGTATCGAGGCCGCCGGGCGTGTCGAGTTGCAGGATCGCGAGCGGCGCGTGCTCGCGGGCGGCGCGGTCGAGCGAGCGCACGATGAAATCGGCGCTGGCGGGGCCGATCGCGCCGTTGACGGGGATCACGACGACCGGGCGTGCGGCGGGCGCGTCGACGGGCGGCGGTGCGGCGACTGCGGCGCACACGACGAGCAGCGCCGCGAACAGCGCGGCGCGTGCGACCCGCGCGGACAGCGGGTGACGGGGGCGGCCGTCGGGCTCGGCAGGCGCCGGCGGCTCATGACGGTGAAAGCGCATGGGGACGTCCGGGCGGCGCGCGGCCGCGCGCCGTCCGGCTCGCGGAAAGGGCGTGGGCCCGATGCTTAAAGATTAGGCGGTTTCGGCGGAAAGCGCGAAACCGTGGCCGCGTCGCGTAGAGTCAGACCGCGCCGCCGCCGCGCGCGAGCACTTCGTCGCGATAATCGGCCGGGCTGCGCCCGCTCCATTTGCGGAACGCGCGGTAGAACGCGCTGGGTTCCGCGAAACCGGTTGCGGCCGCGACGTCGGCGATCGTGCGCGCGGGGTCGGCCAGCGCCTCGAACGCGAGATCGCGCCGCAGCGTGTCCTTGATCGACTGGTAGGCCTGGCCTTCCTGGTGCAGCTTGCGGCGCAGCGTGGCCTCGGCCACGTGCAACCGCGCGGCCATCCCGCCCGCGCCCGGCCACGCGGCGGGCGGCATCCCGCGCAGCACCGCGCGCACGCGCTGCGCGAGCGCATTCGGGTTGCGGTACTTGACGATGAAGCTGGCCGGCGCGTTGCGCAGGAACGTCTTCAGCGTCTTCGCGTTCTGCACGACCGGCAGCGTCGCGAATTCGGGATCGAAATCGACATACGAATCGGGTTCGTTGAACCGCATGTCGTCGCAGAACATCGACGGGTATTCGTGGTCGGCGGGTGGCGTGTCGCAGCGGAAGCTCGCGTGCAGCAGCGGAATGCGGCGCCCGATCAGCCAGCAGGTGAGCCCGTACACGATGATGAAATAGGTCGCGTACGTGAACATCGCGGGCGTCGCGCCGTTGTTGCGGTGCACGAAGCGCAGCCGCACGCGCTGCGGGTTCGCGTCGAGTTCCGCGTGCAGGTCGTCGAGCACGCAGTGCATGAAATTCAGCGCGCGCGCCATCGCGTGCAGCCCGTCGCGCGCGGACAGTGCGGACTGGCTCATCGCGATGAAGCTGCCGCTACGCATCGGGTGGCGATCCTGCCCGAAAAACTCGTCGTCCATCGTACGCGCGATCGCGTTCCACAACGCGCCGTACTGCTGCGCGCTCACGCGTGCGCGCGGCTGCTCGAGCAGCGCGGGTGCGATGCCGGCCTGCGCGAGCAGCGGCTCGGCCGCGACGCCGCGCCGCGTGGCGAGCGCGACGCTGTAAGCGACGAGGCTGATCGCGACGGTTCCCTTGTCTTCCTGCTTCATCCGTGCCGCCGGTGTGGCAAAAACGCTCAGTGTAAATGAGCGACGCGAGCATCGAACAGTCGCGCCGGCTTGCCTACACTTGTTGCATCGAAACGCAAGGACGGTCGCGCCCGGCGGCCGCGGGAGACAGCAGCACCATGGACGAGCTTTATACCGAAGACCAGCGGATGATCCGCGATGCCGCGCGCGCCTTTGCGACCGAGATGCTGGCGCCGAACGCGGCGCAGTGGGACCACGACGCGCACCTGCCCGACGCGATCGTCGCGCAGCTCGGCGAACTCGGCCTGCTCGGGATGATCGTGCCGCAGGAGCTGGGCGGCTCGTATACGGACTACGTGGCCTACGCGCTGGCGATGGAAGAAGTCGCCGCCGGCGACGCCGCGTGCGCGACGATGATGAGCGTGCACAACTCGGTCGGCTGCGGGCCGATCCTCGGCTTCGGCACGCCGGCGCAAAAGGATCGCTGGCTGGCCGACATGGCGGCCGGCCGCGTGATCGGCGCGTTCTGCCTGACCGAGCCGCACGCCGGTTCCGAGGCGAACAACCTGCGCACGCGTGCGGAGCTGCGCGACGGCAAATGGGTGCTGAACGGCGCGAAGCAGTTCGTGACCAACGGCCAGCGCGCCGGCGTCGCGATCGTTTTTGCCATGACCGACCCGGAAGCGGGCAAGCGCGGCATTTCCGCGTTCCTGGTGCCGACCGATACGCCGGGCTTCATCGTCGGCAAGCCCGAGAAGAAGATGGGTATCCGCGCGTCGGATACGTGCCCGATCACGTTCGAGAACTGTGCGATTCCGGAAGAGAACCTGCTCGGCAACCGTGGCGAAGGGCTGAAGATCGCGCTGTCGAACCTCGAGGGCGGCCGTATCGGCATCGCCGCGCAGGCGCTCGGCATCGCGCGCGCGGCGTTCGACAAGGCGCGCCGTTATGCGGGCGAGCGCGTGCAGTTCGGCAAGCCGATCGCCGAGCATCAGGCGATCCAGCAGAAGCTCGCCGACATGGCCGTGCAGATCAACGCCGCGCGCCTGCTCGTGCATCACGCGGCGAAGCTGCGCACGGCCGGCTTGCCGTGCCTGTCGGAAGCGTCGCAGGCGAAGCTGTTCGCGTCCGAGATGGCCGAGCGCGTGTGTTCGGATGCGATCCAGATCCACGGCGGCTACGGTTACCTGGTCGATTACGAAGTCGAGCGTCACTATCGCGACGCGCGCATCACGCAGATTTACGAAGGCACCAGCGAAGTGCAGCGGATGGTGATCGCGCGGCAGCTTTGAGCCGCGACGGTCGCCCCGGTCGAAACATCAAGCAGGGCACGAGGGCAGCGCGGCGAACGCGGCACGCAACGACGTGACCGTGCGCCGCACCAGGGGAAACCGCGCATGGGCTGCAGCGCATGCGCCGGTTGACCGCGAGACATGGAGACTGGAGGAAACGATGACGGTACAGGCATTCCTGAACGCACGCGACTTTCTGCTGCGCCATCGCACCGACTACGACACCGCGTACCGCGATTTCGAATGGCCGGTGCTCGATGCGTTCAACTGGGCGCTCGACTACTTCGACCCGATGGCGCGCGGCAACGACCAGCCCGCGCTGTGGATCGTCGACGCGGCGACCGGTACGGGCGATCCGTATTCGTTCGCGCAGATGTCCGAGCGTTCGTCGCGGATCGCGAACTGGCTGCGTTCGATCGGCGTCGTGCGCGGCGACCGCATCCTGCTGATGCTGCCGAACCGTGTCGAGCTGTGGGACGCGATGCTTGCCGCGATGAAACTCGGTGCGATCGTGCTGCCTGCCACCACGCAACTGTCGCCCGACGACGTGCGCGACCGCGTGCAGATCGGCGGCGCGAAATACGTGATCGTCGACGAGAACGAAACCGCCAAATTCGAACAGCCCGACCTCGGCCTCGCGCAGAAGATCGTCGCCGGCGCGCCGCGCGCGGGCTGGCTCGCGATGAACGACGGCTACGCGGCGAGCGCCGAATTCGAGCCGGACGCCGTCACGCACGCGAACGATCCGATGCTGCTGTACTTCACGTCGGGCACGACGTCGAAGCCGAAACTCGTCGAGCATACGCACCGCACCTATCCGGTCGGCCATCTGTCGACGATGTACTGGGTCGGCCTGCAGCCGGGCGACATCCACTGGAACATCAGCTCGCCGGGCTGGGCGAAGCACGCGTGGAGCTGCTTCTTCGCGCCGTGGAATGCGCAGGCCTGCGTGTTCGCATTCAACTACGCGCGCTTCGAGCCGAAGGTCGTGCTCGATGCGCTCGTCAAATACCAGGTGACGACGCTGTGCGCGCCGCCGACTGTATGGCGCATGCTCGTGCAGCAGCCGCTCGCGTCGTTCGACGTGAAGCTGCGCGAGATCGTCGGCGCGGGCGAGCCGCTGAATCCCGAGATCATCGAGCGCGTGAAGAAGGCGTGGAACATCGCGATTCGCGACGGCTACGGCCAGACCGAGACGACCTGCCTGATCGGCAACTCGCCGGGCCAGCCGGTGGTCGCGGGCTCGATGGGGCGGCCGCTGCCCGGCTACCGGATCACGCTGCTCGACCCGGACGGCGCGCCCGTGACCGAAGGCGAAGTCGCGCTGCCGATCGGCGCGGACGTCACGCGCCCGGTCGGGCTGATGACCGGCTACGCGAACAATCCCGATGCGACGGCCCATGCGATGCGCGACGGTCACTACCGCACGTCGGACATCGCGATGCGCGGCGACGACGGCTACTACGTGTACATCGGCCGCGCGGACGACGTGTTCAAGTCGTCCGACTACCGGCTGAGCCCGTTCGAACTCGAGAGCGTGCTGATCGAGCATCCGGCGATCGCCGAAGCGGCCGTCGTGCCGAGCCCCGACCCCGTGCGGCTGTCGGTGCCGAAGACCTTCATCACGCTGCGGCAGGGCTACGAGGAAAGCCCCGAGCTGGCGCTGGAGATCTTCCGTTTCTCGCGCGAGAAGCTCGCGCCGTACAAGCGCATCCGCCGCCTGCAGTTCGCCGATCTGCCGAAGACGATCTCGGGGAAGATCCGCCGCGTCGAGCTGCGCCGCCGCGAGATCGAGCGTGGCGACGACGCAAGCGCGCGCATGCCCGGCGAATACTGGGAAGAAGATTTTGCTGCCGAACTGAAATGACGTGACCGCGGGCCGGGCGCGCCGCTTGTCGCGGCCGCCGCCCGCAGCCGAACTGAACCGGCCGCGCGGCGAAATCGCGCTTCGCGGCCCTCTGCAAGGAGAGAGGATCGATGAACGCGAATTCGAAAGACGTGCCGACGGTCAAGCTGCTGATCGACGGCGCCTTCGTCGAGTCCGCCACGAACGAGTGGCGCGACATCGTCAACCCGGCGACGCAACAGGTGCTCGCGCGCGTGCCGTTCGCGACCGTCGCGGAAGTCGACGCGGCCGTGCAGGCCGCGCACACCGCCTATGCGACGTGGAAGAACACGCCGATCGCCGCGCGCATGCGCATCATGCTGAAGTTCCAGGATCTCGTGCGCACGAACCAGCAGCGCATCGCGAAGACGCTGACGGCCGAGCAGGGCAAGACGATTCCCGATGCCGAGGGCGACATCTTCCGTGGCCTCGAAGTGGTCGAGCACGCGTGCTCGATCGGTTCGCTGCAGCTTGGCGAATTCGCGGAGAACGTCGCGGGCGGCGTCGATACCTACACGTTGCGCCAGCCGCTCGGCGTGTGCGCGGGCATCACGCCGTTCAACTTCCCCGCGATGATTCCGCTGTGGATGTTCCCGATGGCGATCGTCTGCGGCAACACGTTCGTGCTGAAGCCGTCGGAGCAGGATCCGATGTCGACGATGGAGCTCGTCGAGCTCGCGATCGAGGCCGGCGTGCCGAAAGGGGTACTGAACGTCGTGCACGGCGGCAAGGAAGTCGTCGACGCGATCTGCACGCATCCGCTCGTGAAGGCGATCTCGTTCGTCGGCTCGACGGCCGTCGGCACGCACGTGTACAACCTCGGCAGCGCGCACGGCAAGCGCGTGCAGTCGATGATGGGCGCGAAGAACCATGCGGTGGTGTTGCCCGATGCGAACCGCGAGCAGACGATCAACGCACTCGTCGGTGCCGGCTTCGGCGCGGCAGGGCAGCGCTGCATGGCGACATCGGTCGCGGTGCTGGTTGGCGAAGCGCGCGACTGGCTGCCCGATCTCGTCGCAAAGGCGAAGCTCTTGAAGGTGAATTCGGGCGCGGAAGCCGGCACCGACGTCGGCCCGGTCGTGTCGAAGACCGCGAAGGAGCGCATCCTCTCGCTGATCGAAGCGGGTGTGGGCGAAGGCGCGAAGCTCGAGCTGGACGGCCGCGACGTGAAGGTGGCCGGCTACGAAAGCGGCAACTTCATCGGCCCGACGATCTTCTCGGGCGTGAAGACCGACATGTCGATCTACACGCACGAAATCTTCGGCCCGGTGCTCGTCGTGCTCGAAGCCGACACGCTCGACGAAGCGATCGCGCTCGTCAACGCGAACCCGTTCGGCAACGGCGTCGGCCTGTTCACGCAGAGCGGCGCGGCTGCGCGCAAGTTCCAGAGCGAAATCGACATCGGCCAGGTCGGCATCAACATCCCGATCCCGGTGCCGGTGCCGTTCTTCAGCTTCACCGGTTCGCGCGGCTCGAAGCTCGGCGATCTCGGCCCGTACGGCAAGCAGGTCGTGCAGTTCTACACGCAGACGAAGACGGTCACCGCGCGCTGGTTCGACGACGACACGACGGCCGGCCCGGTGAACACGACGATCCGGCTGCATTGAGCGGCGGAGGACTCCAAAATGAAAATCGGATTTATCGGCCTCGGCCACATGGGCGCGCCGATGGCGCTGAACCTGCTGAAAGCCGGCCATGAAGTGCATGCGTTCGACCTGAGCGCCGATGCGTTGCGCGCGCTGCAGGACGCCGGCGCGCAGGTGGCCGCGTCGCCGCGCGATGCCGCATCGGGCGCGACGTTCGTCATCACGATGCTGCCGGCCGCACCGCACGTGCGCTCGGTGCTGTCGGGCGAAAACGGCGTGCTGGCGGGCCTCGGCGCGGGCGCGACCGTGATCGATTCGAGCACGATCGACCCGGCCAGCGCACAGGCGTTCGGCGCGCTGGTGCGCGAGCACGGCGGCGCGTTCGTCGATGCGCCGGTGTCGGGCGGCACCGGCGGCGCGGCGGCCGGCACCTTGACCTTCATGGTCGGTGGCAGCGATGCGGATTTCGAGCGCGTGAAGCCCGTGCTCGCCGGCATGGGCAAGAACATCGTCCATTGCGGTGCGACGGGCATGGGGCAGGTCGCGAAGGTCTGCAACAACCTCGTGCTCGGCATCTCGATGGCGGCCGTGTCGGAGGCGATGTCGCTCGGCGTCGCGCTCGGCATCGACCCGAAGGTGCTGGCCGGCATCGTCAACACGTCGACGGGCCGCTGCTGGAGCTCGGACACCTACAACCCGTATCCGGGCGTGATCGAGACCGCGCCGTCGTCGCGCGGCTACTCGGGCGGCTTCGGCACCGACCTGATGCTGAAGGATCTCGGCCTCGCGAACGACGCGGCGAAGCAGGCGCGCCAACCCGTCTATCTCGGCGCGCTCGCGCAGCAGCTGTACCAGACGATGAGCAGCCGCGGCGACGGGCAACTCGATTTCTCGGCGGTGATCCGCCTGTATCAACCGGCAACGAAGAAGGACGCGTGATGATCGAACTGGACTACGTCGACGACGGCGCGATCGCGTGCGCGACGCTCAAGCGTCCGCCCGCGAACGCCTTTACCGCCGACGGGCTGCAGCAGTTGCAGGCAACCGTCGCGGAACTGAATGCGAACCCGCGCGTGCGCGCACTGGTGATCACCGGCGACGGCCCGAAGTTCTTCAGCGCGGGCGCCGACCTCAACACGTTCGCCGACGGCGACCGCGCGGTCGCGCGCGCGATGGCGTCGCGCTTCGGCGCGGCGTTCGAGGCGCTGCATGACGCGCGCGTCGTGACGATCGCCGCGATCAACGGCTATGCGATGGGCGGCGGGCTCGAATGCGCGCTCGCGTGCGACCTGCGCATCGCCGAGACGCATGCGCAGATGGCGCTGCCGGAGCCGTCGGTCGGCCTGCTCCCGTGCGGGCTCGGCACGCAGACGCTGCCCTGGCTCGTCGGCGAAGGCTGGGCGAAGAAGATCATCCTGACCGGCGCGCGGGTCGATGCGGCCACCGCGCTGCGGATCGGCCTCGTCGAGGACGTGGTCGAAAGCGGCGCCGCACGCGATGCGGCGCTGGCGCTCGCGCGCAATGTTGCGCGGCAGAGCCCGCACGCGGTCGCGTACAGCAAGGAACTGATCGGCCTCGCGCGCCGCGGCGTGCCGCGCAGCGCGGCGCTCGCGGTCGAGCGCGAACGCTTCGTCGACCTGTTCGAGACGAACGATCCGCGCGAGGGCGTGGCCGCGTTCCTCGGCAAGCGCGCGCCGCAGTGGAACACCGACGGAGAGCCGCAACGATGAGCACGCCGGTCACGAATCACGACGCGTTCGCGGAGCACGCGCCCGAGGTGCTGTTCCGCGTCGTGAACCGCGTGGCGCTGATCACGCTGAACCGTCCGGCCGCGCTCAACGCACTGTCGTACGCGATGATCGGCGAACTGGCCGCACTGTTCGAGCGCTGTCGCGCCGACGACCAGATCGTCGCGGTCGTGCTGCGCGGCGCGGGCGAGAAGGGCTTCTGCGCGGGCGGCGACGTGCGTGCGCTGTACCGGATGGTCGCGCAGCGCGAAACCTGGCTGCCGTTCTTCGTCGACGAATACCGGCTCGACTACGCGATCCACACGTTCCCGAAGCCGGTGGTCGCGCTGATGGACGGCGTGACGATGGGCGGCGGCATGGGCCTCGCGCAAGGCGCCGCGCTGCGCGTGGCGACCGAGCGCAGCAAGATCGCGATGCCGGAGACGCGCATCGGCCTCGTGCCCGACGTCGGCGCGACGCATTTCCTGTCGCGTATGCCGGTCGAACTCGAGCTGTACGTCGGGCTGACCGGCGCGATGCTGTCGGGCGCCGACGCGCTGACCGCCAAACTCGCGGATCTGTGCGTGCCGTCCGCGTGGCTCGACACGTTCGAGACGCGCATCGAAAACGTCAAGTGGGACGGCGACGCGCTGCCGCTGCTGCGCAAGGTATTCGAGCCGCCGTGCAACGTGGTGCCGCATGCGGCGCTCGACAGCCAGATGCCGTGGATCGTGCGCCATTTCGACAAGCGCTCGACCGTCGAGCGGATCGTCGCGACGCTGACGCAGGAACTCGCACGCGAAGACCTGTCGCGCGAGCACCGTCAATGGCTGCAGGCGACGCTCGATGCGCTCGCGAGCCATTCGCCGACGATGCTCTCCGTGACGCGTGAAGCGCTGCTGCGCGGCCGGCAGATGACGCTGGCCGAATCGTTCCGGATGGAACTCGGCATCGTGGCGCGCGCGATCGAGGAAGGCGACTTCTGCGAAGGCGTGCGCGCGCATCTCGTCGACAAGGATCGCAAGCCGCGCTGGGCGCCCGCGTCGCTCGTCGAAGTGCGCGCCGAACGCGTGCGGCATTTCCTGACGTCGCCGTGGAAGCTGTTCGCGCATCCGCTCGCCGATCTCGGCGCGGCGTGATCTCCCGGCGCGCCGTGCGGCGGCGCGTCGGTTTCAACTCATCTCAGCGCGCTTCGTCCGGCCGCTCGATCATCGGCGGAATCGCCTGCGCGAGCGCGTCGATCACGCAGCGCGTCTTGCGCGGCAGGTAGCGCGTCTTCGGCCAGATCGCGTGAATGTCGCCTTCGCAGACGAAGCAGCGATCGAGCACGACGACCATTTCGCCGCGCTTGACGTAATGGTCGAGCAGCCAGCTCGGCACCCATGCGATCCCGAACCCCGACGCGCCGGCCGCCGCGATCGCCTGCACGTCGTCGAAACTCAGTTGATGCGGCATGTCGATGCGCACCGTCGAGCCGTCCGGCGCGCGCAAGTCCCACGGCTGGACCACGCCCGAGCGTGAATACGCGATCGTCCGGTGCTGCTTCAGGTCGTCGAGCGTTTTCGGCATCCCGTAGCGCGCGAGATACGACGGCGCGGCGCCGAGGCTGCCGTATTGCGTGCCGAGCCGGCGCACCGCGAGGCTCGTGCTGTCCGCGAGCGTGCCGATCCGTACCGCGAGATCGATGCCTTCCTCGACGAGATCGACGAACCGGTCGGTGATCGACACGTCGATCCGCAGGTGCGGGTAATTGCGCGCGAGGTCGAGCACGATCGGCGTCACGCAGTGGTGCCCGAACGCGAGCGGCACGCTCAGCCGCAGCTTGCCGCGGGCTTCGTTGCGGCCGCAATCGAGATCGGCTTCCGCCGCTTCCAGTTCCGCCAGCGCGCGCACGCAGCGGTCGTAATACGCCTGGCCGTCGTCGGTCAGGCTCTGGCTGCGCGTCGTGCGCTGCAGCAGCCGCGCGCCGAGCCGCTTCTCGAGCCGCGCGACGGCCTTGCCGACCGCCGAGCGCGTCATGTCGAGCCGTTCCGCCGCGAGCGCGAAGCTGCCCGATTCCACTACCTGAACGAAGGTCGTTACGCCGTCGAGTCTGTCGGTCATCACGGGTTGCGTCGATTGAGTCCTGAGATTCCCCAGTTCGTGGAAATGCATGCGTCAATGGGGATGGGAATTCTCACTATAGTACCGATTCCCGTCCAGCGTGCGATGCCGGCCGCACGCGGCGAATCCCACTCACCTGGAGGCGCGCGGCCTGTCGCCGGGCCGCCGCGCAATACGCATGACGCTATCCGACTCCCGCAGGAATGCGGTCGCGCTCGCGGCCGTCTGTCTCACGTCGCTGATGTTCGGCCTCGAAATCTCGAGCGTGCCGGTGATCCTGCCGACGCTCGAACACGTGCTGCATGGCGATTTCAACGGCATGCAGTGGATCATGAACGCGTACACGATCGCATGCACGACGGTACTGATGGCGGCCGGCACGCTTGCCGACCGGTTCGGCCGCAAGCGCGTGTACGTGATCGGCACCGTGCTGTTCGGTGCGACGTCGCTGCTGTGCGGGCTCGCGCCGAACGTGCCGGTGCTCGTCGCGGGCCGGCTGCTGCAGGGCGCGAGCGGCGGCGCGATGCTGATCTGCCAGATTGCCGTACTGTCGCACCAGTTCCGCGAGGGCCGCGAGCGCGGTCGCGCATTCGGGATCTGGGGGATCGTGTTCGGCATCGGGCTCGGCTTCGGGCCGATCGTCGGCGGCGCGATCGTCGCGCTGGCGAGCTGGCCGTGGGTGTTCCTCGTCCATGCGCCGCTCGCGGCCGTCGCGCTCGTGCTGATCGGCGGCGCGGTGCGGGAGTCGCGCGATCCGCATGCGGGCACGCTCGATGTCGCAGGCATCGTCACGCTGTCGCTCGCGGTGCTAGGCCTCGCGTTCTACATCACGCAAAGCGCCGAGCTGGGGCTCGCGAGCGCGGCCGGTCTCGGCGTGCTCGGCGCAACCGTGCTCGCAGTGATCGGTTTCGTCATCGCGGAGCGCGCCAGCGCACGGCCGATGTTCGACTTCTCGGTGTTCCGGATCCGCGCGTTCACCGGCGCGATCTTCGGCTCGATGGGGATGAACTTCAGCTTCTGGCCGTTCATGATCTACCTGCCGATCTGGTTCCAGGTCGCGCTCGGCTACGACAGCGTGACGGCCGGCCTCGCATTGCTCGCGTATACGCTGCCGACGCTGGTCGCGCCGCCGTTCGGCGAACGGCTCGCGCTGCGCTACGGGCCGGGCGTCGTGATTCCGGGCGGCCTGTTCACGATCGCGGCCGGCTTCGCGCTGATGCGGCTCGGCAGCGCGGCCGAGCATGCGAGCTGGCTGACGATGCTGCCCGGCTGCGTGATCGCCGGCATCGGGCTCGGATTGACGAACACGCCGGTCACCAATACGACGACGGGGGCCGTGCCGAGTTCGCGCGCCGGGATGGCGTCGGGGATCGACATGAGCGCGCGGATGATCTCGCTCGCGCTGAACATCGCGGCGATGGGCTTCGTGCTGGTCGCGGGGATCGTCGCGAGCCTGAAGGGCGGGGCGGCGGGCGCGATCGGCGACGCGGCGCTGCGCCGGCTCGCGCAGGAGATCGCGTCGGGCCGCACCGACGGGCTGCACGCGATCGCGCCGGCGCTCGCGCAGGCCGACCCGACCGGTGCGGCGCTGCATGCGGCGCTCGTACACGGCTTCGGCTGGGTGATGGTGTACGGCGCGGCCGGTGTGGCCGTGCTGGCGACCGCGAGCGCGGTGGCGTTCGCGCCCGCGCGGCGCGGGGCGGCCGTGTGCGAATGACGCGGCCGGGCCGCCTGCCGGATTCGACTGTCCGTCAGGACGTCCCGCCGCCGAGCGCGCGGTACAGCGTCATCTGGTTGTTGAGCCGGTTCAGGCGCGTCAGTTCGTCGGCGCTTTGCGCGCTCCTCAGCACCTGCTGCTGGTCGAGCCACGGCTGCACGGCGGTCGCGCCGGCCGCGAAGCGCGCGGCGGCCAGCCGCTCGGCACGCTGCGCCTGGGCCAGCGACAGTGCGCGCTGCTCGGCTTCGCGTTCGAGCTGCACGCGTGCCGACAGCGCATTCTCGACTTCCGCGAGCGCCGTGTAGAGCCGCTGGCGGAATCCGACCACGGCTTCCTCGTACTGCGACTTCGACACCTTGATCTGCAACTGCATCGTGTTCCACTGGATGAACGGCAGCGCGAGGCCGAGCCCGAGCGTGCCGACCGGATTCGTCAGCACGCGCTCGAGGCTCGTGCTCGTCGTGCCGGCGCTGCCGGTCAGCGTGAAGGTCGGGTAGAAGCTCGTGCGCGTCGCGTCGACCTGCGCGAGCGATTCGCGCAGCCGGAATTCCGCCGCGCGCAAGTCGGGCCGCCGGCCGAGCAGGCTCGCGGGCAGGCCGGCCGCCACTTCCGGCGGCGCCGCGTCGGGCAGCGCCGGCGGTTCGGCCGCACGCTGCTGCGGCGGTCGGTCGAACAGGATGGCGAGCGCGTGGCGGTTCTCGGTACGCTGCTGGATCAGCTGCGTCTGCGCGGCGCGTTGCGCGGCGAGGCTTTGTTCGGCTTGCGCGAGGTCGAGCCCCGACACGGCGCCGGCCGTGTGCCGCGACCGGACGACCGCGAGCGTGCGCACCGCATACGCGATGTTCGCGTCGCCGAGCGCGATCTGCCGGTTCAGATAGCCGATCTGCCAGTACAGCGACGCGGTCGTGCCGATCAGCGACAGCCGGGCGGCTTCGAGATCGGCGGCCGTCGCATCGGCTTCCCAGCGCGCGGCGTCGCGCAGCGCGGCCAGCCGGCCCCACAGGTCGATTTCATAGCTGAGCGAACCGTTGATGCCGCTCGACCGGCTCATCCGGTGCGTATCGAGCGTGCGCGACACGGCGCCGTTCGCGCCGGCCGTCACGTTGGGTGTCAGGTTCGTATCGGCGAGCCCGGCTTGCAGTTGCGCGCGATACACGCGGATCGCCGCGATCGCGAGGTCGTTGTTGGCGCGCAGCGCGTCGTCGATCAGCGCGTCGAGTTGCGGATCGCCGAAGCTGCGCCACCAGTCGCGCGTGGTGGCCGGCGCGTCGGCCGCGATCGGCGCGGCCCAGTTCGCGGGCATCGCGACGGCCGGCAGCGGATCGTGGCGTGTGCCCGCGCAGCCGGCGAGCAGCGCGGCCGCACAGGCGAATGCGCCGAGGCGGCGAAGCGGTGAGGAATGCGTCATGGCGGGCCTTGCGTCAGTCGCGCGCGAGCGCATCGATCGGATCGAGCCGCGACGCGTTGCGTGCGGGCATGAAGCCGAATATCACACCGGTGAGCGTCGAGCAGACGAACGCCGTCACGATCGCGCCGGCGGAGAACACCATCTTCCACTGCGTGAAGAACATCGAGAACAGCGCGCCGAGCCCGAACGACAGCGCGATGCCGATCGTGCCGCCGAGCAGGCAGACGAGTACCGCTTCGACGAGGAACTGCTGCAGGATGTCGGACTGGCGCGCGCCGACCGCCATCCGGATGCCGATCTCGCGCGTGCGCTCGGTGACCGACACCAGCATGATGTTCATCACGCCGATCCCGCCGACGACGAGCGAGATCACGGCGATCAGCGACAGCAGCAGCGTCAGCGACTGGCCGGTCTTCTCGACGGTCTTGACCACGCTGTCCATGTTGTACGTGAAGAAATCCTTGCGGCCATGGCGCTGGATCATCAGCTTCTCGAGGCTTTTCTCGGCGGCGGCGCTCGGCTGGCCGTCGCGCACGCGCACGGTGATGCTGTCGAGATAGCGCTGGCCGAACAGGTGCCCGCTCGCGGTCGTGTACGGCACCCACACGTTCAGGCTTTTCACGCTGCCGAACGCGCTCTTCTTGTCGGCCGTCACGCCGATCACGACGCACGGCACGTTGTCGACCAGGATCACGTCGCCGATCGGGTTGCGCGTCGCGCCGAACAGCTTGCGGCGCGTGTTCTGGTCGATCACGGCGACCTGCGCCTGGCGGCGCACCGCGTCGTCGTCGAACGCGGCGCCGAACGCGAAGCGCATCCCGCGCGCCTGGAAGAAGCGGTCGCCGACGCCGCTCACGAGCGCGTTGACGTCGACGTTACGGTAGCGCAGCAGCAGCGTGCGCGACGTTTCGGGCGTCGCGCTGTCGACGTACGGCTGCTCGGCGAGCGCGGCGACGTCGGCCGGTACGAGCGTCTGGATCGTGTCCGCGCGGCTGTCGCCCCAGTCGGTGCCCGGATAGACGTTGATCGTGTTGGTGCCGATGCTGCCGATCTCGTCGAGCATGTAGCGCTTCGCGCCTTCGCCGACCGCGACGATCGACACGACCGACGTGATCCCGATGATGATGCCGAGCATCGTCAGCAGCGTGCGCAGCCGGTGCGACACGAGCGCGATCCACGCCATCCGGCAGGCCTCGGCGAAGCGGCCCGTGCCGGCCGCGAAGCGCGGGGCGCGCGGGCCGGTATCGGTATCGGCGCCGGTGTCTGCGGGCGTCGGTTCGTCGTGGCGATCGGTTGCGCGCGGCGCGGCGGCTGCCGTCGCGGTGGCGTCGGCCGCCTCGATGCCGGCTTCCGCGAGCGCTTCGGCGTACTGGCGGTTCGGCCGGTCGGCGACGATCTCGCCGTCGCTGATCTCGATGATGCGCCGCGCGTGGCGCGCGACGGCCTTGTCGTGCGTGACGATCACGATCGTATGGCCGAGCGCGTTCAGCTCGTGCAGGATGCGGATCACGTCCTGGCCGCTTTTCGTGTCGAGCGCGCCGGTCGGTTCGTCGGCGAGGATCACCTGGCCGCCGTTCATCAGCGCGCGCGCGATGCTCACGCGCTGCTGCTGGCCGCCGGACAGCTGCCCGGGGCGATGGTGCGCGCGATCCGCGAGCCCGAGGCGCGCGAGCAGCTCGCGGGCGCGTGCGTGCCGCGCCGCGCGCGTGGTGCCCGCGTAGATCGCCGGCATTTCGAGGTTCGCGACCGCGTCGACGTGCGGCAGCAGGTGATAGCGCTGGAACACGAAGCCGAAGTGTTCGCGGCGCAGCTGCGCGAGCTCGTCGCTGTCGAGCATGTGCGTGTCGCGCCCGCCGACCGTATAGATGCCTTCGCTCGGATGATCGAGGCAGCCGAGGATGTTCATCAGCGTCGACTTGCCGGAGCCCGATGCGCCGACGATCGCGACGATCTCGCCCGCGTCGATCGACAGGCTGACGTCGTTCAGGACGACGACGTCCTTGTCGCCGGCCGGAAAGCGGCGCGTGACGGCCGAGAGTTTCAGCAGGGGCTGGCTCATCGTCACACCACGTCCGACAGCGGTGCGTGGTCGTCGGCGGAGGCTTCGCCGATCACGACGCGCTCGCCGTCCTTCAGGCCGGCCAGCACTTCGACGCGCACGTTGTTGTTGATGCCGATGCGGATGTTGCGCGTTTCCGTGCTGCCGTCGGCGCGCAGCACGCGCACCGCATAGGCGCCGTCCTTGCGCTTCTCGCCGAGCGCGGCGGCCGGGATGCTGAGCGCGTTGCGCGCGTTGCCGAGCACGATGTTGACCTGCGCGGTCATCGAGATGCGCAGCCGGTGCTCGGGATTCGGCACGTCGAACAATGCGTTGTAGAACACCGCGGCGTTCGGTTTGGCGCTGCCGCCCGCGCCGCCGCCGAGCGTGCTTTGTGCGTCGGCGTAGTTCTGCGGCGCCGGCTCGATCGCGCGCAGCTTGCCGTAGTGACGCTTGTCCGGTTCGCCGAGAATCGTGAAATACGCGGTCTGGCCGGCGCTCACGCGGATCACGTCGGCTTCCGATACCTGCGCCTTCACGGTCATCGTGTCGAGATTCGCGAGCTTCAGGATCACCGGCGCCTGCTGTTGCGCGATCACGGTCTGGCCTTCCTGCGTGACGATCGCGACGACTTCGCCGTCGATCGGCGCGACGATGCGCGTGTAGCCGAGGTTGGCCTGTGCCGTTTCGATCTGGATGCGGGCCGAGCGGATCTGCGCGGCGAGCGACGCGAGGGTCGCGCGCTGCACGTCGAGCGTCGCGCGCGCGGCCTCGAACGATTCGCGCGACGTCGCATCGTCGGGCAGCATCGCCTGCTGGCGCCGGAACGCGAGTTCGGCCTGCGTCACCTGCGCGGCGGTCGATTGCTGCTGCGCGCGCAGGCTCTCTTCGCTGGCGCGCGCCTGGCGCAGCGTGTTTTCGGAGATCACGGGGTCGATTTCGGCGAGCCACTGGCCCTTCGTGACCTTGTCGCCGAGCTTGACCTTCAGCGTCTTCAACTGCCCCGATACCTGCGCGCCGACGTCGACCTGCTTGAAGGCCTGCAGCGCGCCGGTCGCGAGCACCGCGTTCTCGAGATCGCCGCGCGTGACGGGCGCGGACAGGTACTGCGGATGCTTGTCGGGCGCGCAGGCCTTCAGCGTGAGGCCGGCGGCGATCGCGACGACGGCAAGGGTAGCCAGCACGATGCGCCGGCGGCGATGGGTCTTCTGGGCCATGAGAACACTGCGAGGATGAAGCGGCGCCGGCGATGCGTGCGGCCGAGCGGGACGATCCGGTCGGCGTCGCATGCCGGGCGTAGCGCCCGCGACAGCATCCGCGTTCGCATCGCGCGGGCGTGCCGAGTCGAATCAGGCGCTCATGGTAAGCGAGGATTTCGCGACAAATCGTGTGGAAATTGTGCTGAATTGTGCGAATGCCGCGCGCGAGCGGGGGCGGGCGGCGTCGGGATTGCGATCCGGGAAGGCATCGCGCGCGGGCTCGCAGCTACCGCTGCGCGGCGACGATCGCCATCATCGGGCGGTCGCGTTCCTCGTCGAGTGCGGGCATCGCGTCGACTTGCTCGGGCGTCGGCCCCCATTCGTCCAGGTGCGTGAGCGTGAAGCCGTTGCCGATCAGCAGGTTCACGAGCGTGCCGAGCGTGCGATGCTGCTTGACGACGCCCGGCGCGAGCCAGTCGGTCACGCGCTCGCCTTCGCACTGGTATCCGTCGACCGGCCAGGATCGCTTGCCTTGCGCGTCGACGACGAAGCCGGGCCGGCGCGGTGCCGTGTAGATCGGATGCTCGATCGAGAACACGAGCTGCCCGCCCGGCACGAGCGCGCGATGGATCGTGCGCAGCAGCGTGTCGAGATGCGCGATGTAGTGGAACGCGAGCGAGCTGTAGGCGAGATCGAACGCGGCGTCCGGCAACGCGAGCGTTTCGAGGTCGGCGCGACGGTACGTGATCGCCGGATGCGCGGCAGTCGATGCCGCGCGTTCGAGCATGCGCTCCGATACGTCGACGCCGAGCACGCTGGCCGCGCCGTGATCGGCCGCCCAGCGGCTGAACCAGCCGTAGCCGCAACCGAGGTCGAGCACGCTGCGGCCGCGCAGGTCGGGCAGCAACGCACGCAGCGCGGGCCACTCGGGTGCGCCGTCGAGCCCGAGAACCGAGCGGTTCAGGCGGCTGTAGCCTTCGAAGAAGGCCGGGTCGTCGTAGATGTTCTGCGCCATGCGTCGGGCCTCGTGCGAGCGGGCACACGGTGCGGCGTGCCCGAACCCGCGAGCTTACGCGGGGTGCCTTCCCGCGTCGATCCTGCGCTGCGTGTCGGCGTCGACGATGGCGCGGATCGCGCTGAACAGCGGCGCGGCGTCGGTATGGCGGCGGCCGTAGTCGAGATTGAATGCGTAGTCGAAATCGGGCGGATTGCTGCCCTGGTTGTGCTGCAGGATCGTTTCGAGTTTGTCGAGCGCCTTCGCCGCGCGCGCTTCCGGCGACGCCGCTGCCTCGTATTCGTCCCACAGCGCGACGATCTCGTCGCGCCGCGCGCGGTCGAGCGATGCGGTCAGCGTCAAGAGGTCGTCCCGTTCGTGCGCGCTCTTGTCGGGGTGTGCGGCCTGCTCGATCGCGGGGATGTCGCCATGCAGCGCCTCGCCGAGATCGTGGACGACGCACAGCTTCAGCAGCTTCAGCGTGTCGATGCCGGGCAGCGCGTCGGCGAACACGAGCGCCATCAGGCACAGCCGCCAGCTGTGCTCGGCCGTGCTTTCGGGACGGCCGCCCGATGTGTGGCCGCTGCGCAGCACGTCCTTCAGGCGTTCGGCTTCGCGCAGGAAATCGAGTCGCGCGTGGATCGTATCGGGGTTCATGATCGTCGTCCTTGCGATGAGCCGTCCAGCGTACGCCGGCCGCGCGCGGTTCGTCCACGCATGAAATATGCGCGGTGCGCGCTAAAGCGTCTCGACGAGCCGCGCGGCCGAACCGTCCGACAGCGTCATGCGCGTCCATCGGCACCGGCTGCCGCGGATCGGCACGACGCGCGACGCGTTCGCGCCCGTGTCGAACTCGACGCTCGGCGGCCCCGCGCGGTCATGCCAGCCGAGCGGGTCGAGCGCGGCTTCCATGCGGACGATCTCCGGCGTCGCGAAGCACCACAGCGACGTACCGAGCAGCATCGACAGCGGTTGCGAGAATTCGGCTGCGCGCGTTGGCGAGCAGGCGAGCAGAGTGTGCGTGAGATCGCACACGAGATGCATGCGGCCCGCGCTGCCCGCGATCAGCCGCGCGAGCGCGTGATCGCCGGCGGAATCGAGGCGCGCGGCGAGCAGCCGCTCGGCCGTCGCGCGTTCGTCGGGCGACATCTGCTGGCGGCCGGCTTCCCAGCGCGAGATCGTCGACTGCGCGACGCCGAACAGTTCGGCCGCATGGCTTTGCTTGACGCGGTGCAGCGCGCGCCAGCGCTTGAGCTGCGGGCCGAGCGGCGGCGCGTGTAGCGGTGACGCGGTCATGGCGACGCTCCGGTTGCGGTCGTTGGTTGCGCTCGCGTGTCGTGGTCTGGCGTCACCGGCGCAACGGCGGCGACGCCTGCGCCGTCACATGATCTTGAGGCCGCCGTTTGCCTCGATCGCGATGGCCGCGAACGGCACGAGCACGATGCCGCCCAGCACGAGCACGCCATCGGCGGCCACCGTGATCGGCGTGGCGAGGATCCGCAGGCCCATGCCGACGACGGACGGCGATTCCTTGATGTACACCGAGTACCGCTGGTTGAACGGTTGCGCGGCGCCCTTGTCCTGCTCGGCGAAACCTTCCGTCGAATAGCGCTTGCCTTCGATGTCGCCTTCGAGCACGAGGCCGGCCGGCTCGGCGGTGAATCCGTCGGTGCTCGCGGCCTGGCGGGCGTCGTCCGGCGCGTCCTTCGGCAAGACGATCCGGTAGTGCCCGGTGATGCTGCCGCCGCGCGCATGGAAGTCGGCGAACGTCGTATGCAGCGATTTCCGGTAGCCGGACAACAGTACCGGCCGCAATTGCGCCGGCAGGTCGAAGATGTAATGGTAGTTCGTGCCGAGGACGACCAGCTTCTTGCCGTCCTGGGTGATCATGAAGCTCGTGACGTATTCGCGGTATGCGTCGTCCTTGTACAGCTTCGGCGTGAAGCAGCCCGACAGCGCGAGGCTGCTCGCGGCCATGCCGGCGACCAGCAGGCGCCGGCGCGTGATGAATGTGCTCATTTCTTGTTGTCCCGTCTGTGCGGTTCGGTTTGGTGGCTTTCGCCCTCGGAAGCCGGATTCTCGCGTATCCGCGGCAGCTTGTCGAACGGGAAATCTGCCATGGCAGCGGCCGGCCGGACTGACCCGCCCGCGGACGAAAACGTTTTCGTCCCGCTTTCAACCGGCTCCGCCATATCTTATTATTCGGCCAGAGCGGCGCGTGCCGGCCGCCATCGGTCATGTCGAGGCATGACGCGCCGGCAACGATGACCGCCTTCCGGCCGCCGCGTCGCACGACGCCAGGCCGACATGACCGGGAACGCGAGGCCGCGCGTATCCCGAAAAACGACACGAGGGCGCGATGGTACGACTGGTGTTGCTGTTGCTGGGCATCGAATACTTGCGAACCCGCTGGCGCGGCCTGACCGTGCTCGGCTGGGTGTGGGTGGCAGCCGGCGTCGGCATTTTCGTCGACGCGCTCGACGGCGCGCTGCATTTCCCGATCGAGCTGTTCGCGTGGCTGTTCCTGATCGAGGGGCTCGCGACGCTCGCGGTGGCCGGTAGCGGCGTCGGCGGGCAGCGCATCCTGCGCTACGTGAAGGGCATCGTGGTCGTGGTGGCCGCGGGGCTCGTGTTCGCCGGCCATCACCACGGCCATTTCCTGCTGTCGATGATCTTCGGCACGCTGTTCCTCGTCGACGGGCTGCTGCAGTGCACGTCCGCGTGGATGGTGCGCTACCGCCGCTGGAACGTCGCGTTCGCGTGGGGCGTCATCGAGATCCTGCTGGCGGTGTTCTTCTTCCAGCCGTACCCGACGCATTACGTCGGCACCGTGCCGTACTGCCTCGGCCTGCTGCTGATGTTCGGCGGCATGCACATGCTGAGCCTCGCCGCGCGCGTGCGGCGGCTGACGCGCAATCCCGCGTTCGCGACCTCGCCCGCGCTCGTGCCCGATCTCGACGATGCACGCGACCGGCCGCGGTTCGCGCAATCCGAATGGGACGGCCCGCCGGCCGACGGCGAACCTGCGCTCACCGTGCATGTGTGGACGCCGACCGGCACGTCGAAGGCGGAAGCGCAGCGCTATCCGGTGATCGACCGCTATATCGCGGCGGTGGACGTCAACGGTGTGATCTCGACCGGGCATGCGGCGCTGGAGTCGCCCGAAGGCATCTATATCAGCCTGTACCCGGGCGTCGAAATCGATCGTTCTCCGGATGAATTCACGCGCATCCTGCGTGCGACGCACGAGAACGACGTGCCGGGCCTGTTCCAGCCCGACTACGCGACCGAGTCGAACGCGTGGTGCCCGTCGACCGTGCGCGTGCGCATCCGCAACTACGATCCGGCGAAGCTCGGCGCATTCTGGTCGTCGTACCGGCAGGACGTCACGTACAACCTCACGCACCGCAACTGCTCGAGCACCGTGTCGAATGCGCTCGAAGCCGCGCTCGACGGCGCGGTGTGGCGGCTGAAGGGCACGCGGGCCGGGTGGGGCGCGTTCGTGCGGCTGCTGCTGACGCCCGAGCTGTGGGTGGCCGCGCAGATCCGCAAGCGCGCGGTGACGATGGCGTGGACGCCCGGCCTCACGCTCGACTATGCACGCGCGCTCAGCATGCTCGCCGATCCGCGGCCGTTCGCGTGGTGGAAGGTCGCGCGTTCGGCGGTGAAGGCGATCATGGCGTCGCGCCGTGCGTGGCGCGAGCAGGACAGTGCGGCGCTGTCGCCCGGCGGATCGGAGGCGGCGTCGATGAAGTGATCGCGTGGCGCCGGACGAGGGCCCGGCGTGACAGGGGGCGCCACCGTGCGGCCCGGCGAGTGTGCCCGCCATAACAACCCACAGACGACGACAATGAACGAGACGAGAGCTTTCCGTATCCTGATTCCCGCTGCGCTCGTGCTGGCCAGCACCGGCCTCGCGCAGGCCAGCACGGACGAAGTGCCGCGCATGAGCAACGACGTGTACCGGACGTCGGTATCGTTCTGCTCGAACGTCGCGGCCGCCGAGAAGATCGAATGCCAGGGCGACATGATCGCCGCGGGCAGCCGGATCGTCGCGGCGATCGGCGGCTTGCCGCCGGCGTCCGCCACGGCGATCGACGAAGGCGCGCGCAACAAGCTGCCGCCGGAGGAGCGCAAGGGGCTCGCGCCCGTCGAGCCCGGCGCGATCGACAAGGACGACGACGTGGCCGGGCTCGCCGGCATGGTGCGCCTCTGCGACGTGTACGAATCCGAGCCGGCGTCGCGCGCGCGGCATCACGCGGCGCTGCAGCAGAAGGCGCCCGATGCCGCACCGCGTGTCGAGGCGTTGCTGGCCGATGCGTCGACGGCGGCGCGCCAGCGCGTCAGCATCGGCGTGTGGCAGATTCTCGCGCTCGAAGGCCCCGAAGCGTCCGCGCGTGCGTGCACGCAGCTCGGCACCGGTTCGTGAGTGCCCGTTCGCCGCGGATGCGTGTCGCGCGGCCGTCGACGTGCCGGCATCGATAGTGCGGTGTCCGGCGCGCGGCGGGACGGTCGGCCGCTCGCGATCGTGGCCGGCCTGACCCGTATCGGCATGCCGGGTGTCCGGGCGGCCCGCGAATTCTTTCGTCCACCTTCATATTCGTGCCACGTTGCGACGGCAACAATCGCGGGCAGACATTCGACAACCGTGCGGCGCATCCCGCGACCGCATGCCTTTTCCGAGGAAACACGCCATGCTCAAGACGCTCGCCCGCGCCGCTGCCGCACTCGCCGTCGCTTCCGTGTCGCTGCACGCCGCCGCGCAGACCAGCTACGACTACCTGTTGCTCGCCGCATCGTGGGAGCCCGGCTTCTGCGCGTCGCACGACACGCCGGAATGCACGAACCTCGCCGGCTCGTATGCGGCGACGAGCCTGTCGCTGCATGGCCTGTGGCCGAACCGCTATGACGGCAACCAGCCGTTCTACTGCGGCGTGCCGCAGAACGACATCGACCTCGACAACGCGCACCAGTGGTGCAGCATGGACGCCTATCCGATCAGCAGCGCGACCCGCAACACGCTGTCGACGTACATGCCGGGTGTCGCGTCGTGTCTCGACAAGCACGAATGGTTCAAGCACGGCACCTGCTCGAATTCGGCGACGCCCGATGCTTACTGGAACCAGGCGTCGGGCATGATCAGCCGGCTCGGCAATACGTCGTTCAACGCATTCCTGCAGGCGAACGCGGGCAAGACGGTTACGCGCAACCAGTTGCTGTCCGCATTCGAAGGCGCATTCGGCAGCAATACGCGCAGCGCGGTGTCGCTGAAGTGCACGAAGACGAACGGCGTGAGCTACTTCACCGAAGCCTGGATCGCGGTGAAGACGAATGCGGCCGCGCAGTTCCCGAGCACGGCGTCGCTCGTGACTGACGGCAATACGCAGGGCACGTGCCCGACGTCGGGCGTGTACATCGCGAAGTAACGGGGAGGGGGGCGGCGCGTGCGTCGTCGCGCACGCCGTCGCCCATTGCACCTTCGGCGGAATGCCCGGCCACGGCAGCCGGGCCGGTTTCGGTGCGTCGCGCTGCGGCTCGGCTCGTGTGCGCGTAGCGTGCGCTTATGCGAGCAGCCGCAACGCGTCCTCGAGCGACAGCACCGTCGTGCGCGATTCGAAGGCGGTGGAGAACAGGTGCTCGTGAACTACCGGGTCCGGGTCGTAGCAGCAATCCTTGACCGTATACAGGCGGAAGTCCGCGTCGCTCGCGTGGGCGATCGACGACAGCATCACGCCCGTCGACGCGATGCCGACCATGATCAGCGAATCGACGCCTTGTTCAACCAGCCGCGCTTGCAGATCGGTGCCGAAGAACACGCTGGCGCGGTGCGCGACGATCAGCGGCTCGTCGGCCTGCCGGCCGAGCTCCGGCGACGGGCCGTCGTCGATGAAGAGGCCGAGCTGCTTGATCCCCTGGCCGTTCTTGTTGCGCGGGTTGACTTCCGGATAGCCGGGGCTGAACCGGAGGTTCGCGAACCAGACGCCGATGCCGCTTGCCCGCGCCGCATCGCAGAGTCGGCGCGTATTGGCGAGCAGCCCGGGCGCGACCGACGGAAAGAGGCCGAGGATGTCGGTCTGGTAATGCATGACGAGCAGCGCCGTGCTTGACGGCACGATGGCGGGAATCGGCGCGGATGGGTCGTCGCCGGGGTTCGTGCGGGGTGTCGATGCGATATCCGGTGCGTTTTGCCGAGTCATGAACGAGGGTCTCCGATAGCCCGCGGGAATTTCAGCGTCCCCGATTTGTACCGGAAAATCGGGTCGGCCGCCGATGCGATTTTCGTAGGGGCATTTTGCTGCGTCGCGCGGCAGTTTTCGTCGCAGCGACGCCAGGTTTGCGCGCGGCCGCAATATACTGGCGAGCGCGTGATCGACCAACGGTCGGTCGCGGCAGGGCGACGCCGATGTTGATGGTCGGCTGCAACTGTTCGCCGCTGCCGGTTGGCCGGTTTCGCGTGGATCGTGTCCAAAGCGGCGGTGCCATTTCATGTCACGTTGCGCCAACACGAGCTACAGGTCATGCCAGTTGCCGGATTCAATCACTACAATCTGCGGGCGGATCGATCGACACTCGATGTGCTTCGCGATTTCCATGTCGACATCGTCGGCTTGCAGGAAGGGTTTCGCCCGCCGTTCAAGCGCTTCGGGTATGGGGTGTACGCGGGTAAGCAAGACGTGCTGCATCTGACGGAAGCGCGGCCGGACGAGTCGCGTTCGTCGAACGTTGCCAATACGTTCGATCACGTCGCGTTTTCCTGCGCGGATGCCAGCGAAATGGCGCGTCACCTGACCGACGCCCGCGTGGAATTCACACGCGAGTACGTTCTGCTCATGGGCCAGGTGCAGATTTTCTTCAACGATCCGTGCGGAAACGGCGTCGAGTTGAACTTCGCGCAAGCTGAATGAGCGCGCAGGGCGTTAGCGTTCAAGCGACGCATGCCTCATTGGGTTTGCGTCGGGGCGGATCGATTCGGCAGCCCGATCGCTTCGCCATTTTCGGCGGCGGCTCGAATCCGGAGTCGACGCGGATGGTCAGATGGCGGCATCGAAATCAATGACATCCGGCGGTCGGGCAGTGCCGCCTCGACAACGCCGGACACGATAAACAGGCGCCACTTTGGCGCTCGACCTGGAAGAAGGGGAATTCATGGGAGTGGTACATATCGTTTTTGGGCCGCAAGGTGCCGGCAAGTCGACTTACGCGCGTACGCTCGCAGCGTCGTCCGGCGCGACGCGTTTCTCGATCGATGAGTGGATGGCACAGCTGTACGGGCCGGATCTTCCGGAGCCGCTTCAATTGAGCTGGCTCATGGAGCGGGTGCAGCGCTGCGAGAGTCAAATCTGGCGTACTGCCGAGCAGATCGCGAAAAATGGCGGGAACGTCATTCTCGATCTCGGTTTCATGAAGGCGCGAAATCGTTCGGCGTTTGTCGATCGAGCCAGGGACGCTGGTATTTCGAGTGAATTGCACTTTGTCACGGCCCCGCCTGACATCCGCCGCGGCCGTGTTTTGGCGAGGAATTCGGAAAAGGGCGAGACGTTTTCGTTCGAGGTTTCGCCTGCCATGTTCGACTTCATGGAAAAGGAATTCGAAGCGCCGACGTCGCTCGAACTCACATCGGCAATCGTGTTCGATTCTCATATCGCGGCTGCGTGATCGTGTGATCGGGCTGGCGCTTGCTTTTTGGGTACAGGTAGCGGAGCGGCAGGAGTTGGAGCGCTCGGCTCCTGCACTCGAAGGTGGTGCTCGAGTTTTCGAGCGCCCGATTCACGGAAGGTCGATAGTTCGATTGATTGGCGGAACGCTTGCGGTGGTGCCGACGATCATCTCCGCTAGTGCACCAGATCACCATGAATCTGCAGGCTTTCCATTGTGTTGCGGTGAATTTGAAACCCGTGCTGCATCAGCGCGGCCTGGATTTTCGCGAGGGCTGACGCGCATCGCCGCACGCGGCGCCGCTGCCAGAAAGGCGGCGTGAATACGCCCAGCGGCAACATCCGTACACGCTGACCGTTCAGACTGAATGAAACGTCGATATGCGTTCCGTCGACATCGTGTCCGTTGCTGCCGAACATATCGGCCAGTTCGTCTCGGCGGGCGGGATAGAGCAAGCGGAACGTGCCGATTCCCGGCGAGCGAAACTGACGACGGGCGAAACCGAGGCCGGATGCTCGCGGCTCGTAGCCGCGTGTCAGGATCAGGCTGATCTCGGCGAGCAACGCGGACTGGATCGCCTGCAGAGTGTGCCGATATTCACCTGCCGCTGTCGCACCAGATTCAGCACGCCAAACTTTCCCGCCTGAAAAAATCGACCTTCCGGTATAAGTCGTCAACCACTCCAGCGCCAACGTGCCGGCGCTCCGGCAATATGAACTGACATGTCGTGCCTTCGGCACAAACTGCGTGCAAGTGCTGCGCCTCGCTCGATGACCGGGATCGGCCACAAACGGCCGTTCGACACAGCAATTTAGATCGTCGACAACCGGTGCAGATAAGGGCGTAGCCTTTAGCGGTTACCGTCGATCAGATCGTTCAGCAGCGCATCGAACGCGGCCTGTGCGTCTTCAAGTTCCTGCAGGGCGGCATCAAAGGTTTGCAGCGCGAACGGCGAAGGCTCGCCGCTGCCTTGCGGCGGAAATTGCTTCTGCATCGAGGCAAACGTACTCTGCACGCGCAGCGTGGCGGCCACCATGCGCTCCATCGCCTGGGTTTCTTCGGCTCGGGCCTGTTCCGGATTCATTCCTCTCTCCTTGGATGGTTTGCTTGAAGACCAGATCGTACACGCTGTGTCCGTTCTTGCCGCCCTTGGCAGAACGACTCCGTTGAAGGTTCCAACGGTACGCTGCGGGAGAAGCGATTCAATCGGGAATGATTCCGCAGTCGCGCCGAGGCCAAGATACTCATCGAGCTTGGCTACACAATCCCGCCGCAGGTCACAACGATTGGCCGCTTTGGATGAGTCTGAAGGGCCGTTCAGGGTCGATTGCTGCCGATAGCCGAATTCCCCATTGAGCGGGCCGGCGCGCGCCGACATGAATCTGCCGCCGCTGCGCCAGATGAGGCGTGCTTGACCTTGACGCCTCAAAAAATCGAGCGCCCCGTATACGTCGTCAACCACTCCAGCGCCAACGTCCCCGCCAGCGAGTTCCCGTTCGCATCCAGCCCCGGCGCCCACACGCACACGGCCATCTCCCCCGGCAGCACCGCAACGATCCCGCCGCCGACGCCGCTCTTCGCCGGCAGCCCGACGCGATACACGAAATCGCCGGCCGCATCATAAGTGCCGCAAGTCAGCATCAGCGCCGACAGCCGCTTCGCCGAACTCGAATCGACGATCCGCTCGCCCGTCACCGGCGCGACGCCGCCGTTCGCAAGAAACAGCGCGGCGCTGGCGAGTTCGACGCAGTTCATCGTGATCGCGCACTGGCGGCAATACGCGTCGATCACCGTGTCGGGCGGCATCTGCATGTTGCCGAAGCTCGCCATGAAATGCGCCATCGCGCGGTTGCGCTCGGCATGCTGCAGCTCCGACTGCGCGACGCGCGAATCGTAGTCGATGTCGTTCGTGCCGATCATCCGCCGGACGAACTCGACGAGCGCCGTCTCGGCCTTCACGAAGCGGCGGCACAGCACGTCGGTGACGACCAGCGCGCCCGCGTTGATGAACGGATTGCGCGGTTTGCCGCGTTCGCTCTCGAGCTGGACCAGCGAATTGAACGCGTTGCCGGACGGCTCGCGGCCGACCCGTTCCCACAGGTCGTCGCCCAGCAGCTGGAACGCGAGCGTGCACGCGAACAGCTTCGAGATGCTCTGGATCGAGAAACGCTCGTGCGCGTCGCCGACCGTGTAAACGTTCCCGTCGAGCGTCACGACGGCCATCCCGAACTTGTCGGCAGGCACTTTCGCGAGTTCGGGAATGTAGTCGGCAACCCGCCCCTGGCCAATCCAGGGGGCGAGTTCGGTGTGGATGCGTTCGAGGATCGTCTGGTAATTCATCACGTCAGGCAGGGTAGAGGCGCGGCCCGGATTCCGGCGAGCCCGTATGGAACCGTCCCGGCGCCGATTCGTCAAGCTCGGACGGTATCGCGCCCTTATTTTCAAGACCGTCAAACGGGCAAGCGGCGGTCGCAGTATCATGCGGTACGTTTCGGCCGATGGCCGGCGTCCGGCACCGGCCGGCGCCGCCGCGGCCCTCCTGATGATCCGACCGCTGCCCATGTCTTTTCGTATCCTGCTCGTCGAAGACGACACCCGCCTGTCCACGCTGATCGCCGGCTACCTGCGCAAGAACGACTATGAAGTCGACACTGTGCTGCACGGCGACGCCGCGGTGCCGGCGATCCTGTCCCTTCGTCCCGATCTCGTCATCCTCGACGTGAACCTGCCGGGCAAGGACGGCTTCGAAATCTGCCGCGAGGCGCGCAAGCAGTACGACGGCGTGATCATCATGGTGACGGCGCGCGACGAGCCGTTCGACGAGCTGCTCGGCCTCGAGTTCGGCGCGGACGACTACGTGCACAAGCCGGTCGAGCCGCGCATCCTGCTCGCGCGGATCAAGGCGCAGCTGCGCCGTGCGCCCGCGCGCGCGACCGAGAGCGCCGCGCCGCAGCCGGAGCGCTACGCGTTCGGCAAGTTCTCGATCGACCGTACCGACCGCACCGTCGTGCTGCCCGACGGCAGCACCCCCGACCTGACGTCGGCCGAATTCGACCTGCTGTGGGCGCTCGTGTGCCACGCGGGCGAAGTCGTCAGCCGCGACGACCTGATGCTGCAGTTGCGCGGCGTCGAATTCGACGGCCTCGACCGCACGATCGACGGGCGCATCTCGAAGCTGCGCCGCAAGCTGCGCGACGACGCGAGCAACCCGCAGCGGATCAAGACGATCCGCAGCAAGGGTTATCAATTCAGCAAGCACGCGTGGGAATGACGCGGCCAGCGCGCGACGCCGTCACGTTCCGCGCGGGCATTCCGCCCGCCGGCCGGGAGCCGCGATGATCCGACGAACCCGTTCGCACCCCGATGCACCGCCGCTGCCGACGCTGCGCTACGTCAAATGGCGCTGGCTGCATTTCCGCCGCGCGTGGACCGACACGCGCGCCGACCGCATTCCGAGCTGGTCGCGCCTCTATGTGCGGACCTACCTGCATCTGCTCGGCCTCGTCCTGCTGACCGCGCTCGTGCCGGCGCTCGCGCTGTGCGTCGAATTGTCGCCACAGGTCGTGTGGCATGCGTTCGACTCGCTGCCGGGCGATATCTGGATCGTGCTCGCGTTCGTGTTCGCCGCGCCCGCGCTCGCCGCGTACCGGTGGATGCGGCCCGTCTGGTCGGATCTCGTGATGGTGCGCGAACGCGCGATCGACTTCACGGGCGGGCGCTTCAACACGCGTGCGCGGGAATCGCACAGCGTGATCATCGGCCCGCTCGCGCGGACGCTGAACGCGCTGGCGATGCGCATGGAGCGGCTGATCGCCGCGCAGCGCGACCTGACGAACGGCATTTCGCACGAACTGCGCACGCCGCTCGCACGCGTGCGTTTTGCGCTCGAAATGCTGCGCGAGCCGGGTTCCGCGGCCGAATACCAGAGCGCGCTCGAGAGCATCGCGCAGGACGTGACCGAGCTCGAGGAATTGATCGACATGAGTCTGACGTTCGCGCGGCTCGAGTACAGCTCGCTGCAGTCGAACCTCGAGATGACCGCGCCCGTCGCGTGGTTCGAGCATCAGGTCAACGACGCGCAGCTGCTGTATCCGGAGCGCGCGATCGAGTCGCGCATCGCGATCGCATCGGACCTGCGCGTGAAGATGGACCGGCGGCTGATGTCATACGCGATGCGCAACCTGTTGCGCAACGCGAGCAAGTACGCGCGATCGCGGATCGTCGTCGGGATCTCGCTCGTACACGGCAACATCGGGATCTTCGTCGAGGACGACGGCCCCGGCGTGCCCGAGAGCGAGCGCGAACGGATCTTCGATGCCTTCGTGCGCCTCGACCGCCGCACCGGCGGCTACGGGCTCGGCCTGTCGATCACGCGGCAGGTGCTCCATGCGCACAATGGCCGGATCGCGGTCGTCGATCCGGTCGAGCTCGGCGGCGCGCGCTTCGAAATCAGCTGGCCGGTCTAGCCATTCCGCAGATGAGGTTCGATCCTCGATCGCCGCAATCGCGGCGCGCTTGCACGTGGAATGCGAGGGCGCACGACAGTATCGAGCACGCGCAAGCGCGGGCGGTGGCGATGGCCGGGGATTTCTGATCGGGAGTGCGAAGGCAAGACGGCAACGCGGTAAAACGCGGATGCCGCCGAAGCGGCATCCGCGCATGCTCAGTACGTGCGGCCGAGCTGCAGGTAGAAGTTGCGGCGGCCGCCCGGCGCGAGCGCCACGCCGATGTAGACAGGCCCGAACGCGGTCGACAGGCTCGTGAAGAACGTATAGCTCTGCTTGAGCGCGCCGCCGCCGATCTGCTGCCCGCTCGACCACACGTTGCCGACTTCCGCGCTGGCGCCGACCGACAGCGCCTTGATCGGCGACGCGTTGAACGTCATCAGCTGGTTCATGTAGGTGATCTGACCGTACGCGAGCTCGTTGCCGTTCAGCTGGTCGGCCGCATACGCGGACAGGTGCTGGAAGCCGCCGAGCGTGAAGTTGAACGCGTTGATCAGGTTGGTGCCGCCGATGCTCTTGCCGCCTTCGATCGTCGCGCTGACGCTGTGCCGGCCGAACTGCTGCGCCACCATCGCCTTGCCGTAGATCTCGGTGTAGGGCGCGTTGTTGATGCTGTCGTCGAACTGGCTCGCCGAGCCCCCGTTGCGCGACACCAGCGAGCGCTCGACGCGCAGTTCGGTGAAATAGCCCTTGCGCGGGAACAGCGGATCGTCGAGCTGGTCGATGACGAGGCGTGCGCGCGCGGTCAGCGCCTGGGAGGTGAAGCTCGGCCACAGCAGGTTCTGGCCGCTGCCGTCGTCGAACGGCAGGTTGTAGGTCGGCGAGCCGTGCCCGGTCACGTAGCCGATACCGATCCGGAAGTCGCCGAGCCGCGCGATCGGCAGGCCGAAATCGATCCCGGCGCGCGCCGTCTGCATCAGGTACTGCGTGATCTTCACGTCGCCGGTGTCGTCGTACAGGTTCGCGTAGCGGCGCTGGTACTCCGCGTAGGGCGACAGGTAGACGCCGTAGGCCATCGACAGCGGCTGGCGGAATTCGACGCGCGCCGACTGCAGGTCGCTGCCGATCGTCGTGTCCGCGCGGAATTCGAGCCCCGATTCCGTGAGCCAAGGCCGCCGGTAGCCGACATGCAGGCGGAAGCCGCCCTCGTCGGTCGAACTGCTCGACATGCCGAGCCCGAACAGCAGGAAATTCGGCCCCCAGTACTTCTCTCGCGCGTTGATCTCGAGCACGTTGTCGTCGCCGTGGCTCACGATCTGCTGCGTGACGCTCTCGAAATTGCCGCCCGTCGTGAGCCCGAGCAGATCCTGACTGACGGTCTGCGGATCGTAGGTATCGCCGGGCTTCACGTGCAGCGCGTTGCTGACGACGCGCTTCGGCACGCCGCCGCTGGTCTTGATGTCGATGCGCGTGATCCGGATCGGCGGCGGCAGCGGCTGCGCGTGCGCGGACCGGTAGGCCGCGTACTGCTCCGGCGTGAGCGCGAAACGCCGCAGCTTCGGCAGCGCGGCGGTCGCGGCGGCCGCGCCGGCGGCGATCGCCTGCTTCGCGTTCTGGAAATCGGTAAACGCGAGCGCGCCGAGGTCCGGCGTGAGCAGCACGTCCTGTGCGTCGAGCTGCTTGCGCTGGGCGGTCACGTTCTGGCGGATCAGGATGCCGACCATCTGCTGCATCACGTCGGCGGGCGATGCAAGCGCGTCGAGCGGGCGCAGTTGCGAGCCGATGTCGACCGCGATCACGACGTTCGCGCCCATCTGCCGCGCGGTGTCGACGGGCAGGTTGCTGACGAGCCCGCCGTCCACGAGCGCGCGCCCGTTGATCTCGGCCGGGGCGAACAGGCCGGGCATCGCCATGCTCGCGCGGACCGCGAGCGGCAGCGAGCCGTGGTCGAGCACGACCATCTGGCCCGTCTGCAGGTCGGTCGCGACCGCACGGTACGGGATCGGCAGGTGGTCGAACGGCTGGTTGGTCGGCACGGCGGCCGTCCAGTTCGCGAGCAGCGCCTGCAGCCGGTTGCCCTGCACGAGGCCGACCGGCGCCTTCACGCCTTTCTTGCCGAATCCGAGCGTCAGCCCGTTGATGTACAGCCGTTCGTCTTCCCGGCTGGTTTGCGGCAGGTCCGCGCGCTCAGTCACGTCGAACGCGATATCCGCGAGGTTGACCTCCGACAGCCGTTTTTGCATCTCGTCGGCCGCCATCCCGCTCGCGTACAGGCCGCCGACGACGGCGCCCATGCTGGTGCCCGCGATGCAGTCGATCGGGATGCGGTTGTCTTCCAGCACCTTCAGTACACCGAGGTGAGCGTAGCCGCGCGCACCGCCGCCGGACAGCACGAGGCCGATCGACGGGCGGCCGGCCGGGCCGCCGTCGGCCGTGCAGGCGTTCGCCGGCGCAGCGGGCGTGGCAGCCGGCGCGGCAGCAGCAGCGGCAGCGGTGACGGCCGGGGCGGCGGCGGGTGCGGTGGCCGGCAGCGGCTGCGCGGCGACCGTGCAGCACCAGAAGGCGACGAGCGTCGTGCAGAGCGGGCGCACCCGCGCCCAGCGGAAGGAAACGGTCGCTGTCATGGTGGAAATACCTGGCGTGATCGGGCGTCTGAGGCCTGCCGGGAGCAGGCAAGACCGAGAGATTACCGTGTTTTACAGAGGCAATGCGAGAGGCCGTTGCGTAGCCGGATGCGTCCGGAACGGCAAATTTGACAATTGCGTCGCGAAAAAATCATCGGAATTGCCTAAAGTATCGGAACGATTTGCCGCTAAGCTCGTGATGGGGCGGCATGGACGCGCCGCGAAAAATTCGGCGCGGCTGTCCTGGCCCGTTCGTTCACAAAGGTTTGATATGTCGACACCGCTGTTCGGAAAGTTGTTTGCGCAACCCGTTGCGATCGACCCTGGAACGGCGAGTACGCGGATTTATACGCACGAGCGCGGCGTGGTGCTGAACCAGCCGTCGGTCGTCTGCTTCCGCAAGGGCGGCGCGACCGACGCACGGCCGACGCTCGAGGCGGTCGGCGAACTCGCGAAGGCGCTGCTCGGCCGCGAACCGGGGCATCTCGAAGCCGTGCGGCCGATGCGGCATGGCGTGATCGCCGACGCGCACGCGGCCGAGCAGATGATCCGCAGCTTCATCGACATGTCGCGCACGCGCTCGCGCTTCGGCCGCCGTGTCGAGGTCACGTTGTGCGTGCCGTCCGACGCGACGGCCGTCGAGCGCCGCGCGATCCGCGAGGCCGCGTTCGCGGCCGGTGTATCGGACGTCGAACTGATCGAGGAGTCGCTCGCGGCCGGGCTCGGCGCCGGCCTGCCGGTCACGGAGCCGGTCGGCTCGATGGTCATCGACATCGGTGGCGGGACGACCGAAGTCGCGGTGATCGCGCTCGGCGGGATCGTCTACCGCGAGGCGATCCGCGTCGGCGGCAGCCAGTTCGACGCGGCGATCGTCAATCATGTCCGCAACCTGTATGGCGTGCTGCTCGGCGAGCAGACGGCCGAGCACGTGAAGAAGACGATCGGCTCGGCCACCAGCGCGGTGCCGCGCACGTCGACGCGCGCCGTCGGGCGCAGCATCAGCGACGGCCTGCCGCGCTCGGTCGAGCTGTCCAACCACGACGTCGCGGACGCGCTGACCGCGCCGCTCAAGCAGGTGATCGGTGCGGTGAAGTCGGTGCTGGAAAACGCACCGGCCGAGCTCGTGACCGACATCGCGCATCGCGGCGTGGTGCTGACGGGCGGCGGCGCGCTGCTCGCCGATCTCGAACGCCTGCTGCACGACGAGACGGGGCTGGTCGCCCGGATCGCCGACGAACCGGCCACCTGCGCGGTGCGCGGCGCCGGCGAGGCGATGGGGCGGCTCGCGATGTGCCCGGTCGACTGATTCGGGCCCTGCCGGGCCGTGCATCGCGGCGCGGCCATTCGCATTCTTTCGATCTCCGCAGATCTTCGCAGACCTCCGTCTTGCCTGCCTGCACCGCCGGGCACGCTTCTCCGGTCGACTTGCCGGAAGGCTGGCCGCCGTCCGGCATCGGCCCGTCGCGTGGACACCCGAACGCGCACCGTGCTAGCGTTACGCGCCCGTGCGGGACCGGGCAAGCCGAAACGCACGACGAGCCCGACGACCTGAGAGACCGAAAACCTTGAAAAACCACACCAAACGGGGCTTCCTTGCCCGAACGGGCCGCCTGCTGGCCGTCGTTGCTTGCCTCTGGATCGTCGCAGCCGTTGCGCTCGTCACGTACGGGATGCGGATGCCGAGCGAGCCGGCCGATGTCGCGGTGATCTTCGGCAACGCGCTCGACGAGACCGGTGCGCCGAAGCCGGTGCTTGCCGCCAGGCTGGATGTCGGCGTGCGCTGCTACCGCACGGGGCAGTGCCCGGCGTTCCTGGTCAGCGGCGCGATCGACGGCCCCGGGCTGAACGAGGCGACCGCGATGCGCGACTATCTGGTGGCGCATGGCGTGCCGGCCGACCGGATCGCCGTCGACGACCAGGGCGACAACACGCTCGCGACCGCGCAGCACACGCTCGCGTACCTGCAGGCGCACAACCTGTCGCGCGTGCTGATCGTCAGCCAGTACTACCACCTCGCGCGAGCGCGCCTCGCATTCGAGCGCGTCGGCATCGCAAGGGCGAACATCTCTGCCGCGTATCCGGGCCGTTTCCAGTTGCGCGATGTCTATTCGAGCTGGCGCGAAGTGCCGGCCTACGCGGTGTATGCGGTGCGGTTGTGGGTGAACCCCGATGCGCGGCCTGTTTCGTTCCGGCCGATGCTTTATCTGATGAGCCTGTTTTCGTAACGCGCCGCACGGCGAACGCTGCCGCGTGCGCGTGGTTCTCTTTTTCCTTCCGGTTTCCTCTTCGCGGCACGCATGTTTCAGACATTCGGCAAGCGATAACGATTCGCATTGCAGTTTTGATGCAAGGTGAAAATCAAGGCAATTTCGCCAGGCACCCGAAAATCCAGGTTTAATCCAATTATTAAGTGGATGCTGATTAATCGTGTCGGCGATTTGTGAGAATTAAAATATTGCACTGCGGGACGCATATACCTTGAAGCGAAGCTGCGCATCAGCGTTTTCACGGATGCGGTGATTCTGTTATTTTTGCGAAAAATCAAATCGGAAAGACGAAAAGCATGCGGGACGTCGTCGCGGGGCGTCTTTTGGCAAGTAAAAAATACATGCTCGCCAGCCCTTGATCCGATGGGTAAACATCGACTGGAAAATGGTTTGAGTTTGATATAGCCTTGTCTGACAAAAGCAGGGCAGTAATCAAATCAACCAGAAAGTTGCTGCAGAAAAACAGGGGCCACCATCATGTCATTCGACTAGTCTTGCGTCTGCAATCCCGATCCCGGGCTGATTAAAAATCCATCCATGAATAAACCGACGTCGCATCGCGACTGCCGGGGCGGACGCTTTTGTCCGTGATTTTCTGCTGCGCGCGGTCCGGTACGGCCGCAATACCAATATCAAAACCAAAGCCAAAAACGAGGGAAAGCATGAACCTTGCGCGTTCGAAAAAAGCCGGTGAGCCGTTTCCGAGACTGCTGTTACCCACGGGCGTTTTCCTGGCATTGTCCGGCGCGGGTATCGTGCCTGCCAATGCGACCTGCAGCACGGCAGGCACGACGGTGACCTGCTCCGGGGTCGCGAACCCGCTTCAGCCGAGCTACTCGAACAGCGCCAACAACGTGCACGCGACGGTCAACCCCGGCGCAAGCGTCGGCGTGCTGCTCGGCGTCGGCGGTACCGCGATGTCGTTGACCGGCAACGGCGTCACGCTGACCAACAACGGCACGATCGATCCGTCCGCACTCGGCACGGGCCTCGGCGTGCTGTCGAGCGGGGCCGTGGTCGGCAATGCGTCGGCGAGCGCGAACACCACCGTCGTCAACAACGGCACGATGAACGGTTCGACCGGCGTGGCGATCAGCGGCGTGACGGGCATGGCGCTGTCGGTCCAGAACGGCACGGGCGGCACGTCGAATATCACCAACACCGGCACGATCGGGTCCAACCCGCTGGTCGGTGCGACGCTCGTCGGCGCGGACGCGCCCGTGGTCACCGCATACGGCGGCGCCACGGTCAACATGTCGAACAGCGGCACGATCAACGGCCGCGTCGCGCTCGGCTCGAACGGCACGCCCGGGCAGGGCAATACGTTTACCAACTCGGGCACGATCAACGGCAGCGTGTCGATGGGCGCGAACAGCAACAACACGTTCAATGCCATGACGGGCTCGTCGGTCAACGCGGCGGGCGGCACCGGCGGCGCGTTCAACATCACGGTCGGCCCGAACACGCTCAACGTGGCGGCGACGGGCATCGTCGACGGCGGCGCGGGCGGCAACAACACGCTCAACCTGCAGCAGCAGGGCGGCGGGCCGGCGACCGGCTCGATCAACAGCAGCAACTACATCAATTTTCAGCACCTGGACGTCGGCAGCGGTACGTGGACGCTGAGCGGTGCATCCACCGCGCAGGACGCGACGCTGAGCGGCGGCGTCGCGATCGTCGACAACAACGCGGGGCTCGGCACCGGCACGATCACGGGCAACGGCGGGGCGATCCAGAGCGCCAACTCGGCCGTCAACCTCAGCAACAACGTGACGCTCGGCGCGGGCGGGCTCACGGTGCAGGGCGGCAACAATCTCGGGCTGTCCGGCTCGATCAACGGTGGCGGCAGCCTGACGCAGAACGGCACGGGCACGCTGACGCTCAGCGGCGCGAATACCTACTCGGGCGGCACCAACCTCAACAGCGGCGGCATCGTGCTCGGCAACGGCGCCGCACTCGGCACGGGCACGCTGACCGTCGGCGGATCAGGCACGCTCGACACCAACGCCGGCATGACGGTCGGCAACAACATCGCGATCAACACCGGTGCGACTCTCACGCTGGGGGGCAGCAACAACCTCGAACTGTCGGGGCAGGTGTCCGGGGCCGGTGGCCTGACCAAGAACGGGGCCGCCACCACGACGCTGACGGGCGCGAACGCTTATACGGGCGGCACGACGGTCAATGCGGGCACGCTGGCGTTGGGCGCGGGCGGCTCGCTTGCGGCGACGGGCGCCGTGAACCTCGCCGGCGCGGGCGCCAGCTTCGATATCAGCGCGTCGGGTGCGAACCAGACGATCGGCGGGTTGAGCGGTGTGGCCGGTTCGACCGTCGCGCTCGGGGGCAACACGCTGACGATGGGCGATGCGGCGAACCAGACGTTCGGCGGCACGATCGGCGGCACGGGCGCGATCGTGAAGCAGGGCACCGGCACCGAAACGCTGACCGGTGCGAACACGTACACGGGCGGCACGACGATCGCGAACGGCACGCTGGCGCTGGGCGCGGGCGGCAGCCTTGCGGCGGGCGGTGCGGTGAACCTGAGCGGCGCGGGTGCGACGTTCGACATCAGCGGTTCGGGCGCGGCACAGACGGTCGGCGCGCTGAGCGGCGTGGCCGGCACGACGGTTGCGTTGGGCGGCAACGGGCTGACGTTCGGTGATGCGACGAACCAGACGTTCGGCGGCGCAATCACGGGCACGGCGGGCGTCACGAAGCAAGGTAGCGGCACCGAGACGCTGACCGGCGCGAACACGTACACGGGCGGCACGACGGTCAACGCGGGCACACTGGCGATCGGCGCGGGCGGTTCGCTGTCGGCGACGGGCACGGTGAATCTGGCGAATGCGGGCACGACGCTCGACGTCAGCGCGTCGACCACACCGCAGGCGATCGGGGGGCTCGCGGGCGCAGCCGGCTCGGCGGTCAATCTCGGCTCGCAAAACCTGACGCTGGGCGACGCTGGCAGTCACACGTTCGGCGGCACGATCGGCGGCACGGGTGCGATCACGAAGTCGGGCACGGGCACCGAGACGCTGACGGGCACGAACACGTACACGGGCGGGACGACGATCGCGGGCGGCACGCTGGCGCTGGGCGCAGGCGGCAGCCTTGCGGCGGGCGGCGCGGTGAACCTGAGCGGCGCGGGCGCAACGTTCGACGTCAGCGGTTCGGGCGCGGCTCAGACGATCGGTGCACTGAGCGGCGTGGCCGGCACGACGGTTGCGTTGGGCGGCAATGGATTGACGTTCGGCGATGGTACGAACCAGACGTTCGGCGGCGCGATCACGGGCACGGCCAGCGTGACGAAGCAAGGCAGCGGCACCGAAACCCTGACCGGCACGAACACGTACACGGGCGGCACGACGATCGCGAACGGCACGCTGGCGATCGGCGCGGGCGGCTCGCTTGCGGCGGGCGGCGCAGTGAACCTCACCGGTACGGGTGCCGGCTTCGACATCAGCGCGGCGGGTGCGAACCAGACGGTTGGCGCACTGAGTGGCGTGACGGGGTCAAACATCGCACTCGGCGGCAACACGCTGACCTTCGGTACCGCGACGAACCAGACGTTCGGTGGTTCGATCGGCGGCACGGGTGGGATCGTGAAGCAGGGTACCGGCACCGAAACGCTGACCGGCGCGAACACGTATACGGGTGGCACGACGGTCAATGCGGGCACGCTCGCGATCGGCGCGGGCGGTTCGCTTGCGGCGACGGGCACGGTGAATCTCGCGAATGCGGGCACGACGCTCGACGTCAGCGCGTCGACCACGCCGCAGGCGATCGGCGGTCTCGAGGGCGCGGCCGGCTCGGCGGTCAATCTCGGCTCGCAAAACCTGACGCTGGGCGACGCCGGCAATCACACGTTCGGCGGCACGATCGGCGGTACCGGTGCGATCACGAAGTCGGGCACGGGCACGGAGACGCTGACGGGTACGAACACGTACACGGGCGGCACGACGATCGCGGGCGGTACGCTGGCGCTCGGCGCAGGCGGTAGCCTTGCGGCGGGCGGCGCCGTCAACCTGAGCGGCGCGGGCGCTAGCTTCGATATCAGCGCATCGGGTGCGAACCAGACGGTCGGCGCGCTGAGCGGTGTGGCCGGCACGACGGTTGCGCTGGGCGGCAATGGATTGACGTTCGGCGATGGCACGAACCAGACGTTCGGCGGTTCGATCACCGGAACGGCGGGCGTCACGAAGCAAGGCAGCGGCACCGAGACGCTGACCGGCGCGAACACGTACACGGGCGGCACGACGGTCAACGCGGGCACACTGGCGATCGGCGCAGGCGGTTCGCTGTCGGCGACGGGCACGGTGAATCTGGCGAATGCGGGCACGACGCTCGACGTCAGCGCGTCGACCACGCCGCAGGCGATCGGGGGGCTCGCGGGCGCGGCCGGCTCGGCGGTCAATCTCGGCTCGCAAAACCTGACGCTGGGCGACGCCGGCAATCACACGTTCGGCGGCACGATCGGCGGTACCGGTGCGATCACGAAGTCGGGCACCGGCACGGAGACGCTGACGGGTACGAACACGTACACGGGCGGCACGACGATCGCGAACGGCACGCTGGCGCTGGGCGCAGGCGGCAGCCTTGCGGCGGGCGGCGCAGTGAACCTCACCGGTAC
>NZ_CADFEI010000007.1 GCF_902833225.1 Burkholderia sp. BCC1644 | reverse complement strand
GACCTGGCCCGTGCAGTTGCTTACTGCTTGTATTCCTCCCAGGCCTGATCCCACGCGGAGCCCTTGCCCGGCTCGTATGCCCACGCCGCCATCGAGCACCAGTTGGTGTACGGGAACGGCTTGCAGCGGTACAGCTTGCCGTGGTTGGAGACGATGTCGCCGTCGTTGTACTTCGTCCCTTCCTTGTACTGCGGGTGATCGCCGCCGCCTTCGCCACCGCCTTCACCGCCACCGCCGTTGCCACCTTCGCCACCGCCGCCGTTGCCGCCTTCGCCATCACCGTAGAGCGTCCACGCGTCGTTCCACGCGAAGCCCTTGCCCGGTTCGTACGCGCTCGGCGCGCCGGAGCACCAGCCGCTGTTCGGGAACGGCTTGCACTGGTACAGCTTGCCGAGGTTCGACACGACGTCGCCGGCGTTGTACTGCGTTCCGGCCTGGTACGCCGGGTACTGGCCGCCTCCGCCGCCTTCACCGCCGCCGGTATCCTTCGCCTTCACGAGGACGGTGTGCCGGGCCGTACTCGACAGCTTGCCGTCGCTCACCGTGACCGAGAAAACGAACGACTGGTCCTTGGCGAGTTCGGGCGCGGTGAAGCTCAGCGTCGCACCGGCCGGCTTCGCGTCGATGCCGCTCGGCACGCCCCACTTGTAGGTCAGCGTGTCGCCGTCCGGGTCCGTCGACTTATCGGCCGACAGCGTCACGGCCTGACCGGCTTCCGTCGTTGCCGGGCCGCCGAGCTGCGCGACCGGCGGTCGATTCTCCGCGGGCGGCGGTTCGACCGTGGCATCGGCCTGCGCGGTCACGACGACTTGCGCCGTATCCTTCAGGCCCGCCGGATCGGTGACCGTCACGCGGAACGTGTACTTGGTGTCCTGCTTGACGGACGGAACGTCGACGCGTGCCTTCGCGCTCGTCGTATCGGCGAGCTTCAGCGGATCGCCGCCGACCTGTTCCCACTTGAAGCTCAGTTTGTCGCCGTCCGGATCGCGCGACTTCGACGCATCGAGCGTGACCGTCTGCAGCCCGGTGACCGTCATGTCGGCACCGGCGTTCGCGACCGGCGGATGGTTTTCGGCACCGCCGCCGCCTTCGTCGCCGTGGCCGAGGCCCTTGTGCATCGCGTTCAGGATGTCGCCGTCGTCCGCATCGATTTCCCACGAGAACAGGCCGCCCAGCTGATGCGCCCGCACATAGTCGCCCTTCGCGAGGACCGAACGTTCGTCGTCGAAGGTGAGGAGTTCGCCGGTGCTCTTGTTGAATACGTACGGCGCTTCGGCCGTCTGGTCGTAGTGATACTCGTAGCCGTTGATGCCGGCGTTGTTCGGCCCGATCATCTCGGCCTTGAGCTTCTTGTAGTCGAGGATGCCCGGTTCCCACTGGCCCTTGTGCGGCCCCGTCGCGGTGCCGGTGAACGGATTGCCGTCGGCATAACCGTGCACGCCGTTCCAGCCGCGCGCATAGGCCGCCGCGCCGACGACGAGCTTCTTCGGATCGACGCCCTGCGCGAGCAGCGCCCGGATCGAGTTGTCCGTCGTATACGCGGTGTCCGGCTTCCAGTCCGGCGCGTGCAGCGCGGTCTGATGACCCAGCTCCGTCAGACTGAACGCACCGTAGTAGTCGTACGTCATGTCGAAGATGTAGTCCATGTATTTCGTGGCTTCCTTGTAGTTCACCACGTCGATCTTGTCCTTGCCGGCGCCGATCGCCGACGTCAGCTCGTAGGTCCGGCCGGTTTCCCGCGACAGCTTGTCGAGCATCTGCCGCAGTTCCTTCATCAGCGTCACGTACAGCGGGCCGTCCTTCACCGGGTCGCCGAGGGACGGGTTCACGCCCTTGCCGCCGGGGAATTCCCAGTCGATGTCGACGCCGTCGAAGAACTTCCACGTGCGCAGCAACTGCTCGGTCGAATCGACGAACACCTTGCGCCTGGCCGGATCGTGCATCTGGAAGAACGGGTCGGACAGCGTCCAGCCGCCGATCGACGGCAGGATCTTCAGGTCGGGGTTGCGCTTCTTCGCGGCCATCATCTGGCCAAGCACGCCCTTGAGCTTGGCGTTCGCCGTCTGGCCCGGCAATGCCTTGGCCATCTCGCCATAGGTGTCGTGGATCGCAACGCTGTAGTCGGGCAGGCCCTTGCAACTCTGCAGCAGCGTGTTGAACGAGCCCGGCAGGTCCTTCGCGAGCGATGCGTTCACGTCCGCGCCGCCGCAGATCGGAATGAAGCCGTACAGCATGTGCGTGAGATTCTCGACCGGCACGTTGTCGACGTTGAACTTGCGGTCGTAGATCGACCAGGTCGCGAAGTACGTGCCGACCACCGAACCGGACGTGTTCGCATACGGCTTGTGGTTCTTGCTCGCGTTGTTCGGCAGGTCGTCCGCGAGTTCGGGAATCGTATCGAACACCACCACGTCGAGCGGCGCGCTGTCGGTCGCCGTACCGTTGGCGTCGATGACGCGTACCTGCATCTTCTTCACACCGGGTGTCTTCACGTTTGCGACCACCTGGCCGCTTTGCGTGCCGCCGGGCGTCATCCTGACCTCGGAAGCGGGATCGACGACGCCGTCCACCACCGCGACTGCCTTCACGGCGGTGCCGTTGCTCCAGATGTCGAACGGCAGCGGTACGTCGACCTTCTTGTTCAGCTTGACGATGTCCTTGTACGGCGCGACACCGGCCTTCTGCATGTCGATCTCGACGAAGCCGTGCGGTTGCGACGTGATTTCGTACTGCTTCAGGCTCGGTGTGCCTGGCGCGGCGAACGCGGCGTTCGCGAAGCTCAGTGCGCTGGCCGCCGCGAGCGCTGCATAGGCGAAGTGCGAGCGATGCAGCGAGCGGCGTCGAACCAAGATGCCGGGAGTCCGTTTATTCGATTTCAATTTGATAGCCATCCATCCTTGTGTTGAAGAAGAGTGCCGGGAAAGCGAGGCCATTCTTTTTCATGAGCCGGACGGCGGCAACGAATCTGAATGCAATCTCAATGCGAGCCGCACACCGGAAAGCGGGTGGCCGGCGCGGCGCGCGACGCATCGTTGAGAGATCGTTCAGGAAGATTCGCCGATGCACCGTGCCTGTCGATACTGCACTCCGCGTTTCGTCAGTCAAGCACGCGTCACGCACTGTCCGGCGATCGTTCGCGATTCGTCGATCGAAGCAACTTCCACTCAACTTTCAACCAACGGAATCAGATGAGAACTCGAACAGCGAAAAAGACGCTTTTCACCCTGTCGCCGCTCGTTGCCTGCGCATCGATGTTTTTCGCGCAAGCCGCATTTGCGCACGGCTACCTGTCGGAGCCGCCGTCGCGCAACCTGCTGTGCAGCTCGAAGTCGGGCAAGATCGAAAACTTCAACTGCGGTTCGGTGACCTATGAACCGCAAAGCGTCGAAGGCAAGCAGGGCTTCCCGGCAGCCGGCGCGCCGGATGGCGAGATTGCAAGCGGCGGCGTGACGCAGTTCAGCGAGCTCAACGAGCAGGCCGTCGATCGCTGGAAGATCAACGACATCAAGCCGGGCGCGCAGCAGTTCAAGTGGACCTTCACCGCGCCGCACGTGACGAAGGAATTCAAGTACTACCTGACGAAGCAGGGCTGGAATCCGAACGCGAAGCTCACGCGCGAGCAGTTCGACCTGACGCCGTTCTGCACGGTCGACGGCGGGATGAAGAAAGCCGACGAGATCGGCCCGCACAACTGCACGATTCCGTCGGACAAGACGGGCCATCACGTGATGCTGACGACGTGGCACGTCGGCGACACGGCCGGCATGTTCTACAACGTGGCCGACCTCAACATTACCGGTGACGACGGCGGCACCGATCCGGGCAAGCCGAACTGGTCGAACGTCGGCAGCATCGCGCCGACGATGGACCTGAAGGTCGGCGACAAGGTTTCGAATCGCGTGTTCAAGTCGGGCGGCGAAGTGCCGTCGATGAAGACCACGGTCACGATCGGCTCCGCGCAGCAGGGCGAGCGCAACATGTGGCCGATGCTGCTCGCGAAGGAAATCAACCGCACGCAGGCAGCGAACCTGATCGCCGGCGTCGAGCGCGACGGCCGTGTCGAGCCGGCGCTCGGCAAGAACGACGTGTTCTCGAAGAACACCAGCGGCATCGTGCGCACCGAGACGACCATCGATCACCAGCCGGAAGGCGGCATCGACGAAGGCTTCAGCATTTCGAACAACGGCGAGTTCAAGATCCAGAACGGCAAGGCGACCGCGAAGTTCTTCCTGAAGTTCAACCACGCGAAGGACACGAACGTCACCGTCAAGGTGTACGACGCGTCGAACTCGCTGGTCGGTTCGAAGTCCGCGACGATGCGCATGCAGGGCGACGTGAACGTCGACATCGCGAACGCGAAGGCGGGCAATCACACGGCCGTGGCGACGTCGCAGATCGAAGGCGGCACGCTGAAGCAGGAAACCACCACGTTCAAGCTGACCGGCGAATCCGGCGGCGGCGAAGGCGCGCAGTGCCAGGCCGAATGGAAGCAGGGCACGGCCTACACGGGCGGCGCGAAGGTGCAGCACAACGGCCGCACGTACGAAGCGCGCTGGTGGACCCAGGACGAGGTTCCGGGCAATCCGGCATCGACCGGCGCCGACCACACCGGCAAGGTGTGGAAGGACCTGGGCGCCTGCAGCAAGTAACGACCTGACGAGGAGATGAAGCGAGCCGCGCGCAGCGATGCGCGCGGCTCTTTCATTTGCCACGGATGCGAACGGGCGGATTGAAACGGTCTTTGAGATTTCCTTGATGAAGATGGAGACATGTTCCTGTCCCCGGGAAAATGACTTCATCGATCGGCGCTTTCCATCAATCGAACTCGTATTCCCGAAAGCGCCTGGCTCACCCGCCGTCTGCAACACGACGGCCCCCCGGCCGCGACGTCGCGCCGGGATCTCTACAGAGGGCAAACGACATGAAACCGAACAATGGGAGCCGGACGAAGCGACGCGGCCAGCAGGGCTTCACGCTGCTGGAGCTGCTGGTCGTGCTGCTGATCATCGCGTTGCTGGCCGGCTATGTCGGTCCGAAGCTGTTCTCGCAGGTCGACAAGGCCAAGGTCAAGTCGACGGAAGCGCAGATGAAGACGCTGGGCGACGCAGCCACGCAATACCGGCTCGACACGGGCCGTTATCCGACGGCCGACGAAGGGCTCGACGCACTGGTCGCGCAGCCGCAAGGCGCCGACGGCTGGAACGGCCCGTATCTCGCGAAGGCCGTGCCGAAGGACGGCTGGGGCCGTGCGTACCAATGGAACGTGCCGGGCCGCGATGGCGAGGCCGAGATCGTGTCGCTCGGGCGGGACGGTCGTGTTGGCGGGAGCGGCATCGATGCGGACCTCGTCCATGGCATGTAAGGGCGTGCGTCGCTGGATCGCGGCGGTGGCGCTGTTCGCCACCTGCGCATCCGGCGCCGCGGCCAAGGATTGCTTCACGAAAGCGGGGGAACGGCACGGCATCGATCCGCTGTTGCTTGCCGCGATCGCGACGGTGGAATCCGCGCTGAATCCGCGCGCGATGAACCGGAACAGCAACGGCACCTACGACATCGGGCTGATGCAGATCAACAGCTCGCATCTGCCGCGTCTCGTGAAGGTCGGCGTGACGCGCAAGCGGCTGATCGACGAGCCGTGTACGTCGATCGATACCGGCGCATCGATTCTCGCCGGATTCATCGAGCGGCACGGCTATACGTGGAACGCGGTCGGCGCATACAACGCCGGATCCTCGCCGAAGCGCGAACCCGCCCGCAAGGCGTATGCGACCAAGGTGTGGCGCGAGTACCACGAGCTGACGAGCGATCGCGATGCAAGCCTCGCGATGCTCGACGAATGGCGGAGGTAGCGATGGACGCATTTCGGGTAAGCGTGCTCGCCGGCGGCAAGGTCACGCAGCAGACGGTCGAGGCCGCGAGCGAGCCGGAAGCGCGCGTGCGCATCGCGGAGCAGGGTGGGATCGTGCTCGAGGTACGGCGCGATACCCGCATCGGACGCCGCCGGCGCGCGTCGAAGTTCGCGCTGACGCTGTTCCTGCAGGAACTGTCGACGTTGCTCGACGCGGGCCTCGTGTTGATGGAGGCGCTCGAAGCGTTGCGTGACAAGGCGGATTCGGGCAAGGACGCGAAACACGTGATCGACCGGATTCTCGCGGTGATGGTCGAGGGGCAGCCGTTGTCGAAGGCGCTCGCGCAGCAGCCGGAGATTTTTCCGCCGCTGCTCGTCGCGACGATCGAATCGTCGGAGGGCAGCGGCCAGTTGCCGGTCGTCCTGAAGCGCTACCAGCAGTACGAAGTGCGGATCGAACAGGTGCGCAAGCGCGTCACCGGCGCGCTGATCTATCCGGCCGTCGTGATCGGCGTCGGCGTCGCGATCCTGCTGTTCATGGCGTTTTTCGTCATTCCACGCTTCGCGGTGGTGTTCGAGTCGCTCGCGACGCTGCCGGCGACGGCCCAGGCAATGCTCTGGTGGGCGACCCTGCTGCGGGAGAACGGCATGGCGGTCGGGTTCGCAGTCGCGGCGTCGTTCGCCGGCGCGGTGCTGGCGATCCGCTCGGCAGCCGTCAGGCGTGCCGCGCAGCGCCTGACGTGGCGCGCGCCGAAAGTGCGCGACATCTGTGCGCTGTTTGCGCTCACTCGGTTTTACCGGACCGTCGGACTACTGATCGCGGGCGGTACGCCGGCGATCGTCGCGCTCGAGCTGTCCGGCAAGGTGCTGCCCGAGCATTTTCGCCCACGGCTCGCGGCGGCGCTGACCGACATGCGCGCAGGGCGGCCGGTCGCGGCCGTGCTGGCCGCGCACGAACTGACCACGTCGGTCGCCGAGCGGCTGTTGCGGGTCGGCGAACAGAGCGGCGACCTCGGCGGGATGTGCGAGCACATCGCGCAGTTTCACGACGGCGCGCTCGATCGCGCGATCGAGATGCTCAGCAAGGTGTTCGAACCGGTGCTGATGCTCGCGGTGGGTGCGACGGTCGGCGCGGTCGTCGTGCTGCTCTACATGCCGATTTTCGAATTGGCCGGCAGCGTCGGATAGCGAACCCGGCCAGCAAGGCGTTCGCGATCCCGCTGTCCAACCGGAGAAAACTCTATGAAAACGGAACACATCGTTCAACGCTGGCAGTCGGAATGGGAAGCATCGGGCATCGGTTTCGCGCAGTACGTCGACGGCCTGCTCGGCGCGGATGCGACGCGGCTCGCGGAAGTGGCGGCCTGCCTCGGCGTCGGCGCGCTCGACGCGGACGCGCTGCGCGCGGCGCCGACGCGTTTCGACCTGTTGCCGCTGCACGACGCGCTGACCTGGCGCGTGCTGCCGGTCGAGCTCGACGGCGCGCCGTGCATGGTCGTTGCCGATCCGTTCGCGCGCCACGTGCGCGACGAACTGCTCGCACGCTTCGGCGCGCGGCCGGTCGAACTGGCCATGAGCGCGCCGGGCGAAGTCGAGCGATTGCTTGGCGACATCGAGTCGAGCGAGCGGCCGATGGACGACGTAACGATCGATACGCAGGGCGATTCGCTCGCGCAGGCGATCGAGTCGATCTCGCTGGCGAGCATCGCGAAGGACGAAAGCCCGATCATCCGGCTCGTCAACACGACGCTCTACGACGCGCTGCAGAGCCGCGCCAGCGATATCCATCTCGAAGCGGTGCCGGACGGCCTGTCGATCCGCTACCGGATCGACGGTGTGCTGCAGTCGATCCGTCACATTCCAGGGCTCGAGGCGGCCGCGCAGACGCTGTCGCGCCTCAAGGTGCTGGCCACGCTCGACATCGCGGAAAAGCGCGTGCCGCAGGATGGCCGGTTCAAGGTCGTGATGCAGGGCCGCGAGATCGATTTCCGCGTGTCGATCATTCCCGGCACCTACGGCGAGAACGCGGTGATGCGCGTGCTCGACAAGTCGCAGCGCGGCGACAGCGTGAGCCTCGACGTGCTCGGCTTCGACGCGCAGACAGCGCGGCGGGTGCGTGCGCTCGCGCATCGGCCGTATGGGCTGATGCTCGTGACGGGGCCGACCGGCAGCGGCAAGTCGACGACGTTGTACGCGGTGCTGTCGGAAGTCAACACCGGCGACGACAAGATCATCACGATCGAGGACCCGGTTGAATACGAGCTGAAGGGCGTGCTGCAGATTCCGGTCAACGAGCGCAAGGGGCTCACGTTCGCGCGCGGGCTGCGTTCGATCCTGCGACACGACCCGGACACGGTAATGGTCGGCGAGATTCGCGACGAGGAAACCGCGTCGATCGCCGTGCAATCGGCGCTCACCGGCCACCGCGTGCTGTCGACCGTGCACGCGAACGACGGGTTCAGCGTGATCGACCGCTTCATCTACATGGGTGTCGAGCCGTCGACGTTTCTCGAAGCGTTGAACGGCGTCGTGTCGCAGCGGCTGGTGCGGCGGATCTGCGCGCGTTGCGGCGGCGCGGCGACAGACGGTGCCGACCTGCGCGACGCGGCGCTCGACGAACTGAAGCATGCGGTCACGCCCGGCGCGGGCTGCGACACGTGCCGCGGCACCGGCTATCACGGCCGGATCGGGCTCGCGGAAGTGCTGACGCTCGACGCGGCGATGAAGGCCGCGTTGCTCGAGCGCTCGATCGAGAAGCGTGCGCAGGCGCTCGCGGATCACGCCGACTATCAGTCGATGCGCGATGCGGGGCTCGCGGCGATTCGCGCGCGGCTGACGACGTTCCAGGAGGTGCAGCGTGCGATCGCCGTGGAATGACGTCGTCGCGGTGCTCGACGCCGACACGCTGCGCGTGTGGACGGGCCACGGCTGGCGCGCGCGGCGCACGGGCCCGCCGCACGCCGCCGTCGCACACGAGGGCCGGCCCGCCGAGGCGCTGGCGCAGGTGCTCGGCGGGCTGCGCAAGGCGCGCGTGCCGCTGCAGAACCGCCTGCATGTCGTCGCCGGGCACCCGTGGACGCATGGCGTCGTGCTGCCCTGGCAGGACGGGCTGGTGTCGGATGCCGCGTGGGACGGGTATGCACGCGCGCTGTTCGCGGCTCGCGCACAGCGCGGTGCGCTGCGGATCCGCATCGAAGCCGGGCGGCGCGGCCGCGCGCGCCTGGCGGTGGCGGCCTGCGATACGTTGCTCGCCTCGCTCGCGGACGTGAGCCGCGCGGCAGGCTGGCGGCTCGTCAGCCTGCGCGATGCGCTGTCGGCCTCGCTCGATCTGCATGCGGGCCGCCTGGGCGGCGGCGACTACCGCTACGCGCTGCTGCAGCCGCGCGTCGTCACGTGCGTGTTTCGCCGCGCGGGCGAGTGGGCCGACGTGGTCACGCTGCCGCGCGCGGGCGGCCGGCGTCTCGACGACTGGTTTGCCGCCGCGGCGCTGATGGCCGGGCAGCCGCTTGCCGGCGCGGCCTTTGCGAGCGCACTCGATGGCGCGCTGCCGGCCGCGGACGGCGTCACGCTGCTCGACGGCGGCATGGACGACGTGCCCGCGCGCGAGCCGGGGGAACCGGCATGACACGTTCGAGCGAACTGGATTTCGCGGCGCCGCGCGCGCGCATCACGCGGTGGGCGGCCGTTGCACTGTGCGGCGCTTTGCTGACCGGCGCGTTTGCCGCGGACGAGTGGTCGCGCGTCGATCGGTTGCGCGACGAGGTCGACGCAATCGAAAGCCGCATCGACCAGCGCAAGCGCGCGATCGAACGCGAGCAGCGCCGGCAGAAGAGCATGACGCCGGAGCAGCGCCGCATCGAACGCGTGCTCGCCGAGCAAAAGGCGAGCGCAAAAGGCTCGGGACTGTCGGTGGTCGACTGGATCGAGCACGCGTGGACGCCGCAGATCGCGCTGAAGTCGCTGACGGTCGACAAGGCCGGCCGCGAGGCACGCATCGAAGGCGGCGCGGCGGAGCTGTCGCACATCTATATCTTCGTCGACCGCCTGAACGACCGTCACCCGGATCGCAAGATCGGCCTCTTGCAGCACCGCACGAAAGCGGAGGACGGCAAGAACATCTTTCATTTCAGCCTGAGTATCGAACACCCATGACGAACCTGAAAGCAATCGACACCGCGGCGCTCGCCGCGCGGCTGCGCTGGGGCGCTTACGCGGCGGCTCGCAAGCTTGGCGTGCCGGGGCTGCTGGCGGGCGGACTGGTCGTGGCGCTGGTCGGCGCGCACGCGTTCTTCCTGCAGCCGGACCGCGCGCATCTGGAGGCCGAGCGCGACGCGCGCACGACGGCGCTGGCTGCGCTGCCGAAGCCGGGGCAAAAAGCCGGCGATGGCGGCATGACGCTTCAGCAGGTGCAGCAGTTGCGCAGCAGCGAGCAGGCGTACTCGATTTTCCAGATCCTGGCGCAGCGCGGCATGGACCGCAAGCACGCGACTTATCGCCGCGAAGTCGAGGTGAAGGGCAAGCTGCGCCGGCTCACGATCAGCATCGCGATGAGCGGCAGCTACGTCGGGCTGCGCGAAGCGATGCGCGAGATCGCGGACCAGCCGATGGTGCGTGTCGAGGGCGTGTCGATCGAACGCGACCGGATCGACAGCGCCAACGTGAGCGCCGACCTGCGGGTCAGCCTGCTGGGGCCGGACACATGATGCGTGCGCCCCTGATTCCGTTCGCGGCCGCGCTCGCGCTGTCCGCCGCCTGCGTCGCGGGCGGCAGTGTCGCGCAGGAGGGCGCCGGCCAGGCGCCGATCGTCGACGTTTTTCCGGCGCAGAGCTGGGCGTCGCTCGGCGCGGAGCCGGCGCGTGACGAGCCGCCGCCTGTCGCGGCGCCCGAACCCGTACCGCCGGCGCTCGACGATCCGATCGACGCGCCGCCGCCGGCTGCGGCGCCGCCGTTCGAGATTGCCGGCGAATGGCGCGAGCACGACCAGCGCATCGTCGTGCTGGAAGGCGCGGGCGGGACGTTCCTGCTGTGCGAATCGCGCTGCGGCGTGCGCGACGCCGTGCTGCCGGGCGGCGAGATCGCCGAAGGCTACCGGCTGAAGCAACTGGGCGAACAGGGCACGGTGATCGTGGCCCGGGACAGCACCGAAGTCGAGCTGTCGCTGCCCGTCCCGATGCGATGACCCCCGAATTCAACATGTGCCGAAACCCATCATGAAACGACAAGTCAGTCTTTTGCTCCTGATCTCGGCGCTTGCGCTGGCAGGATGCGCAAGCACCCCGTTCAACGCCGCGCCCGACGCCGCCGCGACGCCCGCCGAACGACTCGGCACGCTGCAGCAGCAGAAGGAGGCCGCCCCGGACGACATCGCGCTGACGACCGCCGTCGAATTCAGCCGGCAGGACTACGTGCGCGCGGAACTGAAGGAGGCCGATCGCGAGGTCGCACAGGGCAATCATGCGGCGGCGATCGATCATCTCGGCAACGTGCTGACCGAGGATCCGGGCAACCTGAAGGCCGGCCAGGCGCTCGAGCAGGTCAAGCGCCACCGGCAGATGGCGGTCGACCTCGCGCGTGCACAGCGTATCGGCGGCGAGAAACCGCAGGAAGCGCTCGAGATCGCACGGCGCATCCTCGCCGAGCAGCCGAACCACGCGGACGCAAAACGCCTGCGCGATACGCTGCTGCGCCAGTCGCAGGCGAGCCGCGCGGCGCGCCCGCAATTGTCCGACGCGCTGCGCAAGCCGGTGTCGCTCAATTTCAAACAGCAGCCGCTCGCCAACATCTTCGACGTGATCTCGCGCATGTCCGGCGTGAACTTCGTGTTCGACCGCGACGTGGATACCAGTCAGGCTGCGACGCTGTTCGCCGAGCGCACGACCGCCGAGGCCGCGATCAACCTGCTGCTGCGCACCAACCAGCTCGAAAAGAAGGTGCTCGACCAGCACACGCTGCTCGTCTACCCGTCGCAGCCCGAAAAAGCACGCAACTATACGGAGTTCGCGATCCGCACGTTCTTCCTGTCGCACGCGGACGCGAAATCGGTGATGGCCGCGCTGCGGCAGATGATCAAGCCGAAGGACGTCTACGTGGACGAGCGCGTGAACGCGGTCGTCCTGCGCGACACGCCGGAGACGATCCAGGTCGCGGAGCGCGTCGTGATGGGCCTCGACATTCCGCAATCCGAAGTGACGCTCGACGTGCAGGTGCTCGAGGTCAACATGAACGACAGCCTCGATCTGGGCGTCCAGTATCCGGGCAAGATTCAGTTCAGCGCGCTCGGTGCCGCGGAGGGCGGCGCGCTCACGCTCGGCGACCTGTTGCGCCTGAATCGCGACCGCGTCGGCGTATCGAGTGAATCGGGCGGGCTCGCGTTCGCGATCGACCTGCTGCAGAAACAAGGCAAGACCAAAACGCTCGCGAATCCGAAGATCCGCGTGCGCAACATGGAGAAGGCCAACATCAAGATCGGCGAGCGCGTGCCGATCGTCACGACCACCAACGCGAACGGCGTCGTCACGGAATCGGTCAGCTACCAGGACGTGGGCCTGATGCTGAAGGTCGAGCCGCGCATCAGCCTGAACGAGGAGGTGAGCGTCAAGGTGAACATGGAAGTCAGCAGCATCCTGTCGAAGGAAACCACGAAGACCGGACTCGTCGCCTATGCGCTCGGCACGCGCAATGCGGAGACGCTGATGACCGCGAAGAACGGCGAAACGCAGATCCTTGCGGGCCTCGTCAAGCGCAATGAAACCGACAGCATTGCCGGGCTGCCGGGCGCATCGGGCCTGCCGGTGATCGGCCGGCTGTTCGGGTCGAACGGCCGCAGCAACGAGCGCACGGAGATCGTGCTGCTGATCACGCCGCACATCGAACGCAATCTCGACCTGCCGACATCGGCGGTGACGACCTTCCTGTCGGGCACCGAGTCGCGCGTGACCACCGAAGCGCTGACGCTCGAATCCGCGCAGGCCACGCCGGCGCGGCTGCCGTCGTCGGTCGGCCCGGATCTGGACGCGCCGATCGAGCCGGCGAAGTCCGCCGCTGACCGCGCGGCCACGGTGTCCGATACGGCCACGGCCGTCGAGGCGGAGCCGGACGCGGCCGTGGAGCCGGACGAGCACGACGCGAAGCGCCCGGCTGCCGAGCCCGGCGCGCGCGGCGCGGGGATGATGCGTACAGTGGCGAATGCGGGGCGGCCGCCGGTTGCGGCGATCAAGGTCGCGCAGGCGGTGCCGGCCGGCACCGGGCCGGTAGCGTCGCGCGGGAAGGTGACGCCGGCGGTCGCGTCTTCGCCGAAGGCTGCCGGCCTGCGTTCGACCATCGCTGCCGCGCGAAACGAACTGGATCGCGCGGGTGAAGCCGGCGCGCCGTCGCAGCCTGAGCAACCGGCCGCGATCGCGCGTGCTGCGGCACCGGTGCCGGCAGCCGGGGCGACGCCGGCACGTGCACCGGCCGCGGCGACGCCGGCACGCGACGAGAATCGCATCACGGCCGCGGTACGCTCGCTGATCGGCACGTTGCAGGCGTTCGTCGATCGCTTCGCAGGCGGGCGCGAAGCGGGGCGGCCGCTGTATGCCGATGTGCCGGTGCTGCCGTCGCGCGCGCGGAGCTTCGCATGAACCTCCGTCGGCGCGTCCGCGCGCGCGGCTTCACGCTGATCGAGCTGATGGTCGCGCTGTCGCTGCTCGCGTTGCTCGCGACCGTCGCGCTGCCGTTGACCGATCTGGTCAAGCGTCGCGCGGACGAGGCCGAACTGCGCCGTGCGCTGGTGGTGATCCGTTCGGCGCTCGACGCGTACAAGGACGCGGCGGTCGACGGGCGGATCGAGCGCAGCGTCGACGCGAGCGGTTATCCGCCCGACCTGCGCGCACTCGTCGACGGCGTCGAGGACAAGCAGTCGCCGGACGGCGCGCGGCTGTACTTCCTGCGCAGGATTCCCGCCGATCCGATGTGCGAATGCGACGGCAGGGCGCCCGAGGACACGTGGGAGACGCGCAGCTACGCGAGCGACCCCGACGCGTTTTCGTCGGGCGACGACGTGTTCGACATCCGCTCGACCAATCGCAAGGAGGGCCTCAATGGCGTCCCGTACCACCAGTGGTAGACGCGCGCGCCGCGCCGCCGGCTTCACGCTGATCGAACTGCTCGTCGTGATGGCGATCATCGCGGCGCTGACCGCGTTCGTCGCGCCCGGCTACCTGAAGCAGAGCGACCGCGCGAAGGAGACGGTGCTGCGTCACAATCTGAACACGCTGCGCCAGTCGATCGACGACTACCGGGCCGATCACGGTCGCGATCCCGACACGCTCGATGCGCTGGTCGAGCGGCGCTACCTGCGCGAACTGCCGCTCGATCCGCTCACCGGCAAGCGCGGCTCGTGGCAGCCGCAGGCCGGCGAGACGGGCGGCATCGCGGACGTGAAGAGCGGCGCGAAAGGGCGCGCGCTCGACGGGAGCGACTATGCGTCCTGGTAACGGGCCGCGCGGCTGCAGGCGAGGCAGGCAGCGCGGCATCGCGTATCTCGGCGTGCTGATGCTCGTCGCGGCGCTGGGGCTCGGCATGACGCAGGCCGCGCGGGTCTGGGCGACGGTGCAGCAACGCGAGCGCGAGGCGCAACTGCTGTTCGTCGGCGACCAGTATCGCGCGGCGATCGCCGGCTACTACAATGCATCGGGAGGCAGCCGCTACCCGGCGTCGCTCGACGCGCTGCTCGAGGATCGCCGCGGCCTGCCGACGCTGCGTCACCTGCGGCGCCTGTACGCCGATCCGCTGACCGGATCGATGCAGTGGGGGCTTGTGAAAGCGCCGGACGGCGGCATCATGGGCGTGTTCAGCGAGGCGCCCGGGCAGCCGCTGAAGCGCCAGGGTTTTCCCGCGCGCTACGACGCGTTCGGCGACAGCGATGCGTATGGCGAATGGGCCTTTGTTTACTTGCCGCCCGCTCCGGCCGACGCAGCGGCGCCTGCCGGCGATGCGGCTCACTGAGATCGGAACGAACATGATCGTCGCAATACTCGAAGACATCGTGACCCAGGCGGGCGTCGTGGCCGGCTGGCTCAACAAGGCGGGCTACGACACGGAAGTGCGGCACGACGGCGACAGCTTCGTCGAGCTGGTGCGCTCGCAGCGCGTCGACGTGCTGCTGCTCGACTGGGACGTGCCCGGCAAGTCGGGGATCGACGTGATGCGCTGGGCGCGCGAATCGTTCGCCGGCGCACTGCCGATCATCATGATGACGCAGCACGACGGCGAGAACGACATCGTGTTCGGCCTGAACAGCGGCGCCGACGACTATCTGATCAAGCCGCTGCGGGAGCGCGAGCTGGTCGCGCGCGTGAATGCGCAGGTGCGCAAATACTATCCGCAGACGCAGCGCGCGAAGATCGTCGAGGTCGGCAAGTTCGCGCTCGACGTCAGCGCGCATGCGGCGACCGTCGACGGCGTGCCGGTCGAACTGTCGCAGCGCGAGTTCGAGCTCGCGCTGATGCTGTTCGAGAGCGTGGGGCAGATCGTGTCGAAGGACATGATGATCAAGCGAATCTGGGGCGGCGTCGACCGGAAGTACGACGCGACGCTGGCCACCTATGTCAGCAAGTTGCGGTCGAGCCTCGGGCTGCGGCCGAAGAACGGGCTCGCGATCACGACGGTCTACAACTACGGGTATCGGCTGGAGCGGACCTGAGCCGGGCCGGCGGGTAGGGCCGCCGGCGTCGATATTCCGCGAGCCGGTCATTCGGCTCTTCCTGCTCATCGATTGCCGCCGCCGGTTCGAGCGGCGTGTTCGGCCTGCCTGCGCGCGATCGCGTTCGCGCATTGAGGATTCTTCCAGATTTGTTTGGCCGCCGCGGCGCGGCCGGAATAATGCCTGCGAACTCGACGGGTTCGCTGTTCCGCTGTCACGGACTGGCAACGGACATCCTCACCTTTCTTTCCAGGCATTCGATGAAACAGTACCAAAAGCATCTCGTGTTTGCCGCGCTGATGGCGGCATTCGGTTCGACGTCCGCGCTGGCGGCGGACGGCACGATCAACTTCCACGGCAAGATCGTCGCGACGACCTGCCAGATCGACAACAGCAATATCCAGGTGCCGCTCGGTGCGATCGGTGTCGACCAGCTTGCCGCGGCGGGCCGGGAGAGCCGTCGCGTGCCGTTCCAGATCGCGCTGAGCGCGTGCGACGACCAGTTGAGCGGCGTGCGCGCGCAGTTCGAAGGCATGGCGCACGGCGACGATCCGACGCTGCTCGCGATCGGCAGCGGCGGCACGGACGACGCGAAAGGCGTCGGCATCCAGTTGATGCACGACGACGGCGAGCCGATCGGCATCAACAGCGAGACCGACACGCTCCAGCTGACGCCGGGCAGCAACGTGCTGAACTTCGCCGCGAACTACGTCTCGACTTCCGACCAGACCGAGGCGGGCGAGGCGAACGGCACGGCGTCGTTCACGCTGCACTACCGTTGAGCGCAGGGGATCGACCGATGACGACTCGATTCGTGCACCGCGTGCTCGCGTGCGTGCTCGGCCTGTGCGTGACCCACGGCGCGTTCGCGGGCATCGTGGTCGGCGCGACGCGCGTGATCCTGCACGAGGACAGGCGCGAGGCCGTCGTGCCCGTGAAGAACACGGACGGCCAGCCGTATGTCGTGCAGGCATGGATCGATGGCGGGCAGGGGGAAGGCAGCGCGAAGGCGCCGTTCTTCGTCACGCCGCCGCTGTCGCGGCTCGATCCCGGCAAGGAAAACCTGTTGCGCGTGATGCGCGTCAAGCATGCGCTGCCGGCCGACCGCGAATCGATGCTGTGGCTGAACGTGAAGGAGATCCCGGCCGCGCCGAAGCAGGAGAACGTGCTGCAGATCGCGATCCAGACGCGCCTCAAGGCGTTCTACCGGCCGCAGGGGTTGACCGGTTCGGCCGCCGACGCGCATGCGGCGCTGACGTGGCGCATCGTGCCGTCGGGCGACGGCGCGCTGCTGTCGGTGCACAATCCGACGCCTTATCACGTCACGTTCGCGAAGATCGGCGTGGACGCCGGCGCCTTCGAGGACGTCGATCTCGAGATGGCGCCGCCGCTGCAAACGACGACCTACCCGCTGCGCACGATCCGGGCGATGGCGACGCAGCCAGGTGCGCTGACGTTCAGCACGATCAACGATTACGGCGCCGTGACGCCGCCCGTCACGGTGACGATGCCGGCCGACGACGCCTGACGCGACGCGGCGTGCGAAGCGTGCCGACGGCCGCTTCGCACACTGCAGTTTCCGATCCTTTCGATTACCCCGACTTCATACACGTGGCCCGCGCTCGTCCGGCGCGGCCGCGCCTTCGTTCATGACACGACGCCTTCACCTGCTGCGCCGATGCGTGCTCGCGCTCGCCTCGACCGCCGCGTTCGGCTTGCCGATCGCGGGCGGCGGGACCGCGCACGCGCAGACGGCATTCAATCCCGCGTTCCTCGCGTTCGGCAACACGCAGGCGGACGTGGATCTCGACGTGTTCTCCGAAGCGAACGTGCTGCTGCCCGGCGTGCATCCGGTCGAGGTGACGGTGAATGGCGAATCGTACGGCCCGCATGACGTCCGTTTCGAGCGCGATGTCCGCGGCGAGCCGGTACGGCCCTGCGTGAGCGCCGCGCAACTTGATACGTTCGGTGTGAACGTGGCGGCGTTTCCGCTGCTTGCCGAAGCTGGCGCGAACGATGGCGCAAACGATCGCGCAGCGATATGCGTCGACCCGCGCAACGCGATGCCGGACGCGACCGTCACGGTGGACCCGGATCGCCAGACGCTTTCGCTGACGGTGCCGCAGGCGAAAATGAAGCGCGTGCCGCGCGGCTCGGTCGATCCGTCGCGATGGGACGAAGGCATCGACGCGATGCGTTTCGACTACCGCGTCAACGCCGCGCAGCGGCGTTACGGTGACCTGCCGTCCGGCCAGGCGACCGAAGCCTACGGCAGCGTGCGTGCGGGGCTGAACCTCGGCGCATGGCGGCTGCGCGGCAGCGCGATGGTGAACCGCAACGCGTCGGGGTTGCAGACGCAGTTTGCGATTACCTATCTGGAGCGCGACATTCCCGCGTGGCGCAGCCGCGTGACGCTCGGCGACAGTTTCACGTCCGATATCGTGTTCGACAGCGTGGCGTTCCAGGGCGTGCAGCTCGCGTCCGACGACACAATGCAGCCGGACAGCCAGCGCGGCTACGCACCCGTCGTGCGCGGCATCGCGCAAAGTCATGCGAAGGTCGAGATCCGCCAGAACGGCTATCTGATCTACAGCAATTACGTGCCGCCGGGCCCGTTCGAGATCGACGACCTGTACGCGGTCGCATCGAACGCGGATCTCGACGTGACGATCGTCGAGGCGGACGGACAAGCGCGTAGCTTCATCCAGTCGTCGGCGAGCATTCCAACGTTGCTGCGCCAGAACGCGTGGTCCTATCGCGCGGCCGCGGGGCGCCTGCGCGCCGATTCCGACCGGCCGCAATGGTTCACGTCGGCGAGTGCCGCCTACGGCTTGCCGGGCGAGATCACGGTCTACGGCGGCGCGACGTTCGCGAGCGGGTATGCGGCACTGGCGGCCGGTGTGGCGCGCAACATGCCGCGGGTCGGTGCGGTTTCAGTCGATCTCGTGCATGCGCGCCATCGTGACCACAAGGGGCGGGCGGGGGCCGGCAGCGCGGCGCGCGTGATGTTCGCGAAGGCGTTCGCGTCGACCGGCACGGAACTGCGTGCCGCGCACCATTATTATTCGGCCGGCTATCGCAGCCTGTCCGACATTGCGGTGCATTACGCGGCGTCGGTCGACAACTGGGCATATCGCGCCGGCAAGCGCAGTCGCGGCGATCTGAGCGTATCGCAGAACCTCGGGCGGGCGGGTTCGCTGTACGTCAGCGCGAGCCGGCGTACGTACCGCGACGGCGCCGGGGAGGACCGGCTGGTGCAGCTCGGCTACGCGGGCAGTGTTTCGCGCGTGTCGTACAACGTGAACCTGAGCAACGAATCGCGCGCCCGCGGCACGAGCAGCCGGCAGGTGTCGCTGAACCTCTCGATTCCGATGGGTGGCCGGCGTGCGGCGGCGCGGGCGTACGGCAGCGCGACGCTGATCGCCGGCACGGCTGGCACCGAGCAGCGCGCGGGCGTGTTCGGCACACTGCTGGCCGACGATCGCCTGAGTTATGGCGTCGACGCCGATCGTTCGGCGAACGGCGTGGGCGGCGCGGTGAACCTGAACTATCGCGCGCCGACCGGTCAGTTCGCGGCCACTCACAACCAGACGCGCAGCGGTTCGCAGACGTCCGTCGGCGCGGCGGGCGGCGTGCTCGTGCATGGCGGCGGCGTCACGCTGTCGCAGCCGCTCGGCGAAACCGTCGCGCTCGTGCGCAGCGAGGGCGCGGCCAACGTGGGCGTGATCGCGCATGCCGGCGTACGCACCGACCGCGCGGGTTACGCGGTCGTGCCGCATGTCGTGCCGTACCGACAGAACCGCGTCGCACTACGCACGGCTGAACTCGATCGCCAGCTCGAGATTCGCAACGCGATCGTGCACGTCGTGCCGACCCGCGGGGCGGTCGTGCTGGCGCCGTTCGAAGTCGAGGCAGGACGCCTGATGCTCGACGTGGCCGACGACATGGGCAAGCCGGTGCCGTTCGGCGCCGCCGTGCTGACCACGGACGGCAAGGAAGTCGGCATGGTGGGCCCGAACGGCCAGGGCTTCGTCACCGGCGTCGAGCGTGCCGGCGACCTGCTCGTGCGCTGGGGAGTGCGCCCGGACGAGCGTTGCGGGCTGTCGTACGACATGGGCGAATCGACCGCGCATCGCCATTTTCCCGAACTCGACGTCGTCTGCTCGCGTACGCATCCCGCGCTTCGGGCCGACGCCTCTTCCTCGCCCTCATCCCGATCATGAAACCTGTGACTTTCCGATTTGCGGCCCGCCTGTGCCGCTGGGCCGCGCTTGCCGCGCTGACGTTCGGCGCGGCGCCCGCGTTCGCCACCTGCCTGAGCGCGCCCGAGGATTTCAATCCGATCGAATTCGGCCCGATGGCCGCCGACCTCGTCGAGGTCGGCGGCGTCGTCGAGTCGACCCGGTTCACGCTGACCGTCACCTGCTCGCGGAACGGGCAGAACGATGCCGAGCCGCGCAATCTGCGGTATTCGAGCGAGTTCGGCGCGCTGCCGGGCATGAACCTGTGGGCAACCAACCTGCCCGGGCTTGCGCTGCGCGTGACGCGCGATGGCGAAAATCTCGGCGGCAATACCGACGGCCTGCTCGGTGTGCACCCGGGCGACGGCAGCGCGCGTGAGTACGTGATCGACATGGAACTCGTCAAGACCGGGCCGGTGACGCCCGGCTTCCTGCAGGGCCAGGCGCTGAGCGTCGACGCGTCGGCTGCGATCGGCGATCCCGACCACAACGTCGTGCGCAAGCACGTCACGAGCAGCTACGTGCGCGGCGTCGCATGCACGGTCAATACCGACTCGAAGCATCTCGTTGTTCCACTCGGGGCCGTGCCCGCGATTGCGTTCGACGGTCCCGGCGCGGCTCGTGCGTCGCGCGAATTCGTGATCGACCTGACGTGCAGCCCGTACGGCGATCCGCGGCCGACGCCGCTGTCGATCCAGTTGCTCGGCGAGACCGTGCCGGGCACCACGGACATACTGAAGTTGCAAGGCGACGACGCGGCGCAAGGTGTCGGGATTCGCGTGCTGAAAGACGATGTGCCCGTGATGCTGAACGCGTGGCACAGCCTCGGCGACGCGAATGTCGGGGCGACCACGTTGCCCTTCGTCGCGCAGTACTACCAGTACGGTGAGCGCGTAACGGCGGGTTCCGGCGACAGCGTGATGACATTCCTGATCGAGATGCGTTGATGCCGGGCGGCAGGGCGGTGCGTTGTCGCGCCGGATATTTTGAAATCCTTGAGATTGATTATCGGCACCGGATTCGACCTCGATAATTTCATCCACTTATCCATGGCAACCATGAACCGACAACCGATAAAGGATGAATCATGCAGGCGGCTTACCCGATACATACGCAGCGAACGTCGTCAGCCGACGGCCGATACGATCGCTTCTCCCGCGCGCTGCACTGGATCTTCGCGGTCGTGATCCTGTACACGATGGCGGCCGGCTTCGCGCTGCACTTCATCACCGATCAGGGTCTCTGGCGCGTCGTGTCGACGCTCAACATGTCGCTCGCGAGCTGCCTGATCGTATTGTTTCCGCTGCGGTACGTATGGTCGTTCTTCCGCCGGACGCCTCCCGACGTCGAGTCGGTTCCGCAGGGGCAGCGCGCGATCGCGCATCTGGTGCACGCGCTGATTTACGTGCTCGTCGCGTTCGTCCTGTTCAGCGGGTTCGTGATGGTGCCGGACGGTTACTGGCTGTTCGGGATCGTTTACGTGAAAACGCCGTTCAGCGCGGGGCCGGTGACCGAACACTGGTTCGTACTCCACCGGATCGGCTGCTATACGCTGGCCTTGCTGGTGGCGGCACATGCGGGTGCGGCGCTCAAGCATCATTTCGTGTCGAAGAACGGTGTGCTGAAGCGGATGCTGTGATGCAGCTTCCGTCGTGCCGGAAGCGATGTGCTTGCGGAGAATGGGGGGCAGATGTCAGCCCGGGCGTGCAAGGCGCCCGGGCATTGTGCTTTCCAGGCCAGAAAAAGAAAAAGGCCGGCTGGAAGCCGACCTTTTTAAAAACAGATGGTGCCCGGGAGAGGACTCGGTCACACATGCGCGACCCCGGCTGCGCTTGCAAGCGCAGCCTTTCGAGTCCTCACGCAAAGCGCGCAGGCGCTTTGCTTCCTGGGCTTGAAATGAAAAAAGGCCGGCTAGAAGCCGACCTTTTTAAAAACAGATGGTGCCCAGGAGAGGACTCGAACCTCCACGATGTTGCCACCGCTAGGACCTGAACCTAGTGCGTCTACCAATTCCGCCACCTGGGCACGTTTTGCAGTGAGCTGCTTGCTGCAAAGAAGCGAAATTATAGCGCCCCAATTATTCGTGTCAACACTTTTTTGCGATGCATCGCAAACCGGCTGCCGTCGCGCCTGCTCGCGGCATTCCCCGTCATTTGGCGACACAGGCGGGTGATAGAATGACCCGCCGCCGTCAATATAGAACTGTCTGACGGACACCTCTATGTTGATGCCGTGCACCATCAGTCAACGCAACGAGAACAATCATCGACAAACCCTTGAGCAAATATCCGTACCCCATTCCGAGCCGTGAAGAAATTCTCGGCGTGCTGCGGACGAGCGACGCGTCGCTGGCTGCCAACGACATCGCCGAAGCCCTGTCGATCAAGCGTCAGGAGCGCGAGGGGTTCTTCCGGCGTGTCGCCGCGATGGAGCGCGACGGCCAGATCCGCCTCGACAAGCGCGGCCATTATCAGTTGACCCATCCGTCGAACTTCGTCGCCGGGCGCGTGCAGGGGCATCGCGACGGTTACGGGTTCGTGATCCGCGACGACGGCCAGGACGACCTGTTCCTGCCGAACGGCGAAATGCAAAAGGTGATGCACAACGATCGCGTGCTCGCGCGAATCGTCGGCTACGACCGCCGCGGCCGCCCGGAAGGGCATGTCGTCGAAGTCACCGAACGCGCGAACAAGCGCGTGATCGGCCGCCTGCTCAACGAGAACGGTGCGCTGATCGTCGCGCCGGAAGACAAGCGCATCGGCCACGACATCCTGATCACGCAGAACGTGAAGAAGGCGAAGGTCGGGCAGGTCGTCGTCGTCGAGCTGACCGATTTCCCGAGCCGTCATTCGCAGCCGCTCGGCCGTGTCGTCGAAGTGCTCGGCGACATCGACGATCCGGGCATGGAAATCGAAATCGCGGTGCGCAAGTACGGCGTGCCGCACGAATTCAGCCAGCCGGCGCTCGACGAAGCCGCCGCGCTGCCCGACAAGGTGCGGCCGACCGACCTGCGCTTCCGCGTCGACCTGCGCGACGTGCCGCTCGTGACGATCGACGGCGAGGACGCCCGCGACTTCGACGACGCCGTCTACTGCGAGCCGGTCAAGGTCGGCCGTGGCGACGGCTACCGGCTGATCGTCGCGATCGCGGACGTGTCGCACTACGTACAGCCGGGCACGGGCCTCGATGCCGACGCGCTCGAACGCAGCACGTCGGTGTATTTCCCGCGTCGCGTGATCCCGATGCTGCCGGAGAAGCTGTCGAACGGCCTGTGCTCGCTGAATCCGCACGTCGACCGCTGCGTGCTCGCGTGCGACATGGTGATCACCGCGCGCGGCGAGATCAAGGCGTACCAGTTCTACCCGGCCGTGATCCATTCGGCTGCACGTCTCACGTACACCGAAGTCGCGGCCGTGCTGTCGAACACGAAGGGCCCGGAGGCCGCGCGCCGCGCGGACCTGTTGCCGCACCTGCAGGATCTGTACGGCGTCTACAAGTCGCTGTTCGCCGCCCGTCAGAAGCGCGGGGCGATCGACTTCGACACGACCGAGACCTACATCGTCTGCAACTCGCAGGGCAAGATCGAGCAGATCGTGCCGCGTCAGCGCAACGACGCGCACAAGCTGATCGAGGAGTGCATGCTGGCCGCGAACGTCTGCGCGGCCGATTTCCTGAAGCGCAACAAGCATCCGGGCCTGTACCGCGTGCACGCGGGGCCGACGCCGGAGAAGCTCGAGAACCTGCGCGCATTCCTGCGCGGCATGGGCCTGTCGCTCGGCGGCGGCGACAAGCCGCATGCGAGCGACTACGCGGCGCTGATGGCGCAGATCCGCGACCGGCCCGATGCGCAGATGCTGCAGCCGATGCTGCTGCGCTCGATGCAGCAGGCCGTCTACAGCCCGGACAACATCGGCCACTTCGGTCTCGCCTACGAGGCGTACGCGCACTTCACGAGCCCGATCCGCCGTTATCCCGACCTGCTCACGCACCGTGCGATCTACGCGATCCTGTCCGGCAAGAAGTACACGCCGAAGGCGCCGGACGGCTTCGAGCTGAACACCGCGCTGTCGCCGCGTGCGCGCGCCATGCAGCAGGCCGACGACGAATCGCGCGGCCGCTCGCGCTCGAACACGGCGATCTGGGAAGAGCTCGGCCTGCACTGCTCGGCGAACGAGCGTCGTGCGGACGAAGCGTCGCGCGACGTCGAGGCATGGCTCAAGTGCTACTTCATGCGTGACAAGCTCGGCGAGGAGTACGGCGGGATGGTGAACGGCGTCACGTCGTTCGGCATCTTCGTGCAGCTCGACACGCTGTTCATCGAAGGGCTCGTGCACGTCACGGAACTCGGCTCGGACTACTTCCAGTACGACGAGATCAAGAACGAGCTGCGCGGTGAACGGACGGGCATTCGCTATCGTCTGTCGGATCGCGTGCGCGTCCAGGTGAGCCGCGTCGATCTCGACGCGCGCAAGATCGACTTCCGCCTCGTGCGCGATACGCCGGTGAAGGCGCCGCGTCCGTCGCCCGCGCCGGCTGCCGGCGGTGCCGATCGCAACGGCAACGGCAACGGCCCGCGCGTGCGCGCGCTGCCGCCGTCGTCGGAAGAGTCGGCGCCGCGTCGCAAGAAAGCGGCGAGCGCGCCGAGCGTCGCGGTGCAGGAAGCGCGCGCCGCGCGTGGCGCCGCGAAGAAGAAGGCCGGGGGCGGTGCGCCCGCGAAGCCGACCGCGAAGAAGACTCGCGCCCGCAAGAAGTATTGAGCGTTCGGGGCGGCGCACGCGCACGCCCTGCAGTATCGAGAGACGCCGCGTCACCGGTCATCGGCCGGCAGCGCGGCGCTTTCCTTTTCCATGGATCGCGGTTGCGCGCGTTGCGCGACCGCACGTTTGATCGAAGGTTGTTCCAGTCATGTCACGTCTGAAGGTTCTTTACGGTTTTCATGCGGTGACCGCACGTTTGCGGCACGATGCATCGACGGTTGCGGAGGTGCTGTACGACCAGACGCGCCGCGACCGCCGCATGCAGGACTTCCTGCACACCGCGAAGGAAGCGGGCGTGCGGTTGATTGCAGCCGACGAAACGCGCCTGTGGGGCCTTGCCCACACCGAGCGCCACCAGGGCGTCGTCGCGCGTGTCGAGGACATGCCGCTCGCGCAGAACCTGTCGGAGCTGCTCGACGGCATCCACGGCCCGGCGCTGCTGCTCGTGCTCGACGGCGTCACCGATCCGCACAACCTCGGCGCGTGCCTGCGTGTCGCCGATTCGGCGGGCGCGCATGCGGTGATCGCACCGCGCGACCGTGCAGTCGGCCTGAACGCGACGGCCGCCAAAGTGGCAAGCGGCGCGGCCGATACCGTGCCGTACATCACGGTGACGAACCTCGCCCGCGCGTTGCGCGAGCTGAAGGAAGCCGGCGTGTGGATCATCGGTACGTCGGACGAGGCGTCGGCGACCCTCTACGAAACCAAGCTCGACGGCCCCGTCGCGCTCGTGATGGGCGCCGAAGGCGAAGGCATGCGCCGGCTCACGCGCGATACCTGCGACGAAGTGATGAGCATCCCGATGGCCGGCAGCGTGGAAAGCCTGAACGTGTCGGTCGCCAGCGGCGTGTGCCTGTACGAGGCCGTGCGCCAGCGGCGCGTGAAGGGCTGAGGCCAGCTAAGTCCCGCGCGATCCGCGCGGGCCTCGAATGACCCGAACGACGCGTGCCGTGATGCGGTGCGGCACGCGCCTCTCCGGAACCCGTGACCGATGCCCCTGTTTCGTGTTGGCGCGTGCTGCGCCGTGTTGTGCCTGCTGGCGGCCTGCACGTCGCCGTCGCTCGTCGAACGCGGCACGTACTACGCCGACACGAGCCTGCATGCGCGCGGCGCCGATTCGCGGGTTCGCTTTCTTGTGATGCACTACACCGAAAGCGACGAGGCGAAGTCGCTGCGTACGCTGACGGGTGATTCGGTCAGCGTGCATTACGTCGTCCCGCCGCAGCCGCGCACCGAACACGGGATGCCCGTCGTCTACCAGCTCGTTCCTGAAGCGCAGCGCGCGTGGCACGCAGGCGTGAGCGAGTGGCAGGGCGCGACGGAGCTGAACGCGGTGTCGATCGGCATCGAGAACGTGAACCGCGGCCCGCTCGATCCGCAGAATCGTACCTGGCAGCCGTATCCGCCCGAACAGGTCCACGCATTGATCGACCTGTCGAAGGACATCGTCGCGCGCTACGGAATCCCGCCGACGCGCGTGGTCGGGCACAGCGACATCGCACCGCAACGCAAGATCGATCCGGGGCCGTTGTTTCCGTGGCGTGCGCTCGCGCAGGCCGGCGTTGGTGCGTGGCCGGACGAGGCGGCGGTGGCCGCGCGGCTTGGCGGCCGCGATCCGCATGCGCCCGTCGATGTACGCGAACTGCAGCTCAAGCTCGCGCGCTACGGCTACGACGTGCCGACCGACGGCGTGCTCGACGCACGCACGCGGCGCGTGTTCGCGGCGTTCCAGATGCATTTCCGGCCGTCGGACTATGCAGGCAACCCGGATGCCGAATCCGATGCAATCGTGCAGGCGTTGCTCGACAAATACTTTCCCGGCGCGCAACCGTCGGACAACGCGCCCGCGGCAGGCGCACCCTGAATACGCGGGCGCGTCACGCGCCGAAAAACCCGGGCCGTCATCCGAGTCCGGTAAACTGGCGGTTTTCCGTAATCCCGCAGCACGACCACTCCATGACTCAAGACGAACTCAAACGCCTCGTCGGCCAGGCCGCCGCCGACTACGTGATCCAGAACGTGCCGGAAGGCGCCGTGATCGGCGTCGGCACCGGCTCGACCGCCAACTGCTTCATCGACGCGCTTGCCGTCGTCAAGTCGCGCTATCGCGGCGCCGTGTCGAGTTCCGTTGCCACGACCGAGCGCCTGAAATCGCACGGCATCAAGGTATTCGATCTGAACGAGGTCGACTCGCTGCAGGTGTACGTCGACGGCGCCGACGAGATCGACGCGAGCGGCGCGATGATCAAGGGCGGCGGCGGTGCGCTGACGCGCGAGAAGATCGTCGCGTCGGTGGCCGACACGTTCGTCTGCATCGCGGACGCCAGCAAGCGCGTGCCGGTGCTCGGCGCGTTCCCGCTGCCGATCGAGGTCGTGCCGATGGCGCGTACGGCGATCGGCCGGCGCGTGACGGCGCTCGGCGGCGTGCCCGTGCTGCGCGTGACGAAAGACGGCGCACCGTACATCACCGACAACGGCAACGAGATCATCGACGTGAAGGGGCTGCAGATCGCCGATCCGCGCGGCTTCGAAGCGCAGGTGAATGCATGGCCGGGCGTCGTGACGGTCGGCCTGTTCGCCCAGCGCGGCGCGAATCTGTGCTTGCTCGGCACGGAAAACGGCGTTGAAACGATCGTTTATTCGGCTAATTGAAAGAAATGGCAAGCAGTCCGTAGCGGCACGTTGTCGACCGTAATGGATTGAATGTTTAAATCTTGTGGAAATCGGGATCCGGCAGGCGCGGCGCGCTTTCCGGGTCTTTTTTTTAGACGTATAAATCACCCCGTCAAAAAGAGGGATAACCCTGTCAGGTGTTTACCAGATAGCGAAATATCCTCGAACTCATCAACTTATAGATCATAAGAACAGTAGTAACCAGGGCCGGCGGAACTGCGGAGCAGGTGTTCGCAAATCGACGCACGGGGAGGTGTCATGGAGCAGGGCAAAGACCGGTCACTGGTCGCCAAAGTGATGGATGGGCTTGTCTCGGGTATCGTTGAAGACAAGTACGGCGGCATCTTGCCGCCGCAGGACGTGCTGTCGAAAGAGTTCGATGTGAGTCGTACGGTGATGCGAGAAGCATTGTCGATGTTGCTTGCGCGCGACATGCTGGACGTGCGGCCGAAAGTCGGCACGCGTGTGCGGCCGATGCGCGACTGGCGCATGATCGACGAAGACGTCGTGAGCTGGCGATTTCGGGCAAAACCGGATCCGCAGTTCATGCGCGACGTCATCGAATTCCGGATGCTGATCGAACCACGTGCGACCGCGCAGGCGGCGGTGCGTGCGACGGCAGCCGACATCGCGGGCATTCGCGAAGCGTTCGATGCGTTCAAGGTGCTGCAGCCGGGTGATCCCGGCTACGACACGGCGGACGAGTTGCTGCATACGCGGATCGTGCAGGCAAGCGGCAATCAGTTCTTCCAGCAGATGGCGGCGATCGTGCGCGGTGCGGTGCGTCTCGTGAATCCGCGCGTGGTGCAGAAGGAGGGGGCGCACGAGATTGCGGTGAAGGCGCATGCGCGTGTGGTTGACGCGATCGAGCGGCGCGATCCGCGCGAAGCCGAAGCGGCTTCGCTCGCGCTGATCGATTTCAGCGCCGACGAAATCTCGCGCGATTTCTCCGTCGACGTCCCGGTGCGTGCCTGACGTTGTTCGTGTCGCTCATCCGAGTGCTGGCGAGCCGTTTATCATGACGGCCGACCGGCAGCGTGCCGGTCACCGTCATACGACCGACACGGAAGATCAGGATGAACGACAACGACCAACGCCCGGTGCGCTTCGGCATCGTCGGCGCGGGCAGCATTGCGCGCCGCTTCGCGCAAAGCCTCCCGCACGTGCCCGGTGCCACGCTCGCCGGTGCCTGGGCCCGCCGCGCCGACGCTGCGGCAGCCTTTTGCGGCACTTGCGGCGGCACGCCTGCCGCGAGCCTCGAGGCGCTCCTCGCGAGCGATATCGACGCGGTTTATATCGCGACACTCCATGACAGTCACGCGCAGTACACGCTGGCCGCACTGGCCGCCGGCAAGGCCGTGCTGTGCGAAAAACCCGCGACGCTGAACGCGGCGCAACTCGACACCGTGCTGCAGGCGGCACGCGATGCCGGATTGCTGTTCATGGAGGCGATGAAGCCGCCGTTCTTTCCGCTGTACCGTCAATTGCGGGCGCATCTCCATAACGATCCGATCGGCGAGATCCGGCTCGTGCGTGCGGGATGCGCATCGTCGTCGGTGCCGGACGACCATTCCGTCTATCGCCTCGACCGCGCGGGCGGCGCGCTGCTCGATATCGGGATCTACGAGGCGTTTCTCGCGGTCGACTGGCTTGGCGCGGCGCTCGACGTGCAGACGCTCGGCCGCGTCGGCGCGACGGGCGTCGACGTGTTCGCAAGCCTGAACAGCGCGCATGCGAACGGCGGGATCGCCCAGCTCTTTTGCGGGCTCGATGTGATGGGGCGCGGCGACGCGCTGATCGCCGCGGCCGGCGGCCATGTGACGATCCACGAGAAGTGGTGGAACCCCGCTCGCGCGACGATCCGCTACGCGGACGGGCGTACCGTCGAACTCGACGCACCGGTCGACGGCGGCGGGTTGAACTACGAGACCGCGCACTTCTGCGACCTGCTGCGCGCGGGCAAGACGGAAAGCCCGATCATGACGCACGACCATTCGCGACAGATGATCGCGATGACCGATGCGGCGCGCGCCGCACTCGGCGTGCGTTATTCGGGCGAATAGGCGGGAAAAACGGGGCGCCGGGCGCGCGTGCGCGGCCCGGCGGAATCGCGTGCGCTCAGTGTCGCGACGGCAGCGACAGGCGCTTCTCGTACCAGCGCTGCACCCATTCGAGGATCTGGCACAGGATCCAGTACACGGCCGCGGCGGCGAGATAGAGCGGCAGCGGTTGATAGGTCGCCGCGATGACTTCCTGCGCGCTGCGCAGCAGTTCGGTCACGGTGATCACGGATACGAGCGACGTGTCCTTGATCAGGCTGATCAGGCTGTTCGACAGGCTCGGCACCGCGATGCGCAGCGCCTGCGGGCCGATCACGTAGCGTAGCGTCTGCCCCCACGACAGCCCGAGGCTGTACGCGGCGAGCCATTGGCCGCGCGCGATTCCGTTGATGGCGCCGCGCATGCTTTCGGACATGTAAGCCGCGACGTTCGCGGACAGCGCGATGACGCCGGCCGGCGTCGGGTCGAGCGAGATGCCGAGGCTCGGCAGCCCGTAGTAGATGACGAAGATCTGCACGAGCAGCGGCGTGCCGCGCATCAGGCTCACGTACGCGCGTGCGAGCCACGCGAGCGCGTTGACCCAGACGCGTTCGAAGCCGTCGAGTGCTTCGCTTTGCCGGATGCCCATCATCGCGAGCACGACGGCGCCAAACAGGCCGAACACCATCGACAGCACGGCGAACTTGACGGTCAGTACGGCGCCCTGGGCGAGCACCGGCAGCGATTGGACGAGCAGGGACGTTGTCGACATGGAATGCGAATCGAATGCGTGCGCGAAAGCGCAATCATAAACCGGACGAATAAAACAAAGGGCGGCATCGTAACGGATGCCGCCCTTTCCGCCCCGCCGTCAGGCGGGAAATGCAGGCGTGCTTACTTGATCGGTTTGGTCACGTCGATGCCGAACCACTTGTCCGAGATCTTCGTGAACGTGCCGTCGGCCTCGAGTTGCGCCATCGCGTCGTCGATCGCCTTCTGGAACTTCGGGTTGCCCTTCTTGAACGGAATGCCCGACGGGTTCGCCGAGCCGACGTTCGCACCCGGGCGCAGCGGCAGCTGCGAGTTCTTCGTCAGGTACGCGAGCATCAGGCGGTCGTTGAGCGCTGCGTCGAGGCGGCCGGCCGCGAGATCGCGCAGGTACTCGGGCGCACCCGGGTACGTCTTCACGTCGATGCCGGGCACCGACTTCGCCATGTCCATGTAGTTCGTGCCGAGCGCGACGCCGAGCTTCTTGCCCTTCAGGTCGTCCAGCGACTTGAATTCGCGCGTGTCGTCCTTGCGCTGGATCAGTTGCGCGGACGAGAACGTGTACGCCGGCGAGAAGTCGAGCGTTTCCTTGCGCTTGTCGGTGATGCCGACCTGGTTGGCGATCACGTCGAACTTGCCGGCTTGCAGGCCGGCGATGATGCCGCTCCATTCGGTCGTCACGAATTCGGCCTTCACGCCGAGCTTCGCCGCGACGGCTTTCGCGATGTCGACGTCGAAGCCGACGAGTTCGCCTTGCGGGTTCTTCGAGTTGAACGGCGGGAACGTGCCTTCGAGGCCGACGCGCAGCGTGCCGCGCTGTTTGACCTGGTCGAGGAGGTCGGCCGCATGCGCGGTCGCGGCGGCGAACGACGTGCCGATCAGGCCGGCAACCAGCAGCTTCTTCAGCAGCGAAAATTTCATCTTGTGTGTCCTTGCCCGGTCCGGGTCAATGATTCTGATAATGGGGCTGATGATAGCAAAAACGCTATCGACCATTAAATACAGTTTGTTTATGTCTATATTACGCGGTGCGTTCGCGGGCGATCGCCTTCACGCACTCGGACACGAGCGCCGGGCCGCGGTAAATGAAGCCGGTGTAAAGCTGGACGAGCGCCGCGCCGGCTGCGAGCTTCGCGCGGGCGTCCTCGCCCGAGAAAATGCCGCCGACGCCGATGATCGGCACGTCGTTGCCGACTTCGGCGTGCAGCTTGCGGATCACTTCGTTCGACGCGTCGAACACCGGGCGGCCCGACAGGCCGCCGGCTTCGTCCGCATGCGGCAGGCCCTGGACGGCCGCGCGCGACAGCGTCGTGTTGGTGGCGATGACCGCTTCGATCTTGTGGCGCAGCAGCGTGTCGCCGATTTCCTTGACCTGTTCGTCGTCGAGATCGGGCGCGATCTTCAGCGCGAGCGGCACGAGTTTGCCATGCAGGTCGGCGAGGCGTTGCTGCTTGTCCTTCAGCGCGGCGAGCAGGGCGTCGAGTTCGCCGGCGCCTTGCAGCTGGCGCAGGTTCTTCGTGTTCGGCGACGAGATGTTGATCGTCACGTAGCTCGCGAACGGGTACACGCGCTCGAGACAGTACAGGTAGTCCTCGGCGGCGCGCTCGATCGGCGTGTCGGCGTTCTTGCCGATGTTCAGGCCCAGGATGCCGCGATAACGGGCGGCCTGGACGTTCTTCACGAACTGGTCGACGCCGTGGTTGTTGAAGCCCATCCGGTTGATCAGCGCCTCGGCCTGCGGCAGGCGGAACATCCGCGGGCGCGGGTTGCCGGGCTGGGCGCGCGGCGTGACCGTGCCGACCTCGATGAAGCCGAAGCCAAGCGCCGCGAGGCCGTCGATGGCCGCGCCGTCCTTGTCGAGGCCGGCCGCGAGGCCGACCGGGTTGCGGAACGTGAGCCCCATCACGGTGCGCGGCGCGTCGGGCACGCGGGCCGACAGCGCGCAGGCGAGGCCCGTGCGGCCGGCCGCGCCGAGCGCGCGCAGCGTGAGGTGGTGAGCATCTTCCGCATCCATTTTGAACAGGGATGCGCGGGCCAGCGGATAGAGGGAACTGAACACGGGAATTGGGCGGACAGCCGGAATGAATGACAACCCGCTATTTTACCGGGAGTTGCGCGGCAGGGGCGTGCTTCGCTTCGTAGCCCCCTGCGGCGCGCATCAATTCGAGCCGGAATGCCCGCCCGGCAACGGCGCGCGGGCCAGCGCCGCGTCGACCGGCGGCAGGTCGATCCGTTCCGGGTCGAGCGTCTTCCAGCGGCCGTCGATCAGCCCCTCGAGCGGGTGGAAGTTCGCCTTGTACGCCATCTTCGGGCTCTCGCGGATCCAGTAGCCGAGGTACACGTACGGCAGGCCGAGGCTCTTCGCCTGCTCGATCTGCCACAGGATGTTGTAGGTGCCGTAGCTCGTGTGGCGGTCGTCGGGCTCGAAGAACGTGTAGACCGACGACAGCCCGTCGCCGAGGATGTCGATCATGCTGACCATGCGCAGCTTGCCGGGCTCGCCGCCCGGTGCGTCGAGGTCGCGGAATTCGACGAGGCGCGAGTTGATCCGGCTCTGCAGCAGGAACTGCTCGTACTGGTCGCGGCTGTCGCGATCCATGCCGCCGCCCGCGTGGCGCGCGGACTGGTAGCGCATGTAGAGCGCGTAGTGCTCTTCGTCGTAGTGCAACGGCGAAACCGTTGCGATCAGCGCGCGGTGCCGTTTCCACATCCTGCGCTGCGTGCGCGACGGCACGAACTCGCCCACGGGTACGCGCACCGGCACGCATGCGCGACAGCCGTCGCAGTACGGGCGGTACGTGAACACGCCCGAGCGGCGGAAGCCGGCCTTGACGAGCTCGGTGTAGATGTCGGAGTTGATCAGATGGCTCGGCGTCGCGACTTGCGAGCGTGCGATGCGGCCGTCCAGATAGCTGCACGGATAGGGCGCCGTTGCATAGAATTGCAGCGCCGAAAGCGGTGAAAGCGGCAGCTCAGTCGGGTGAGTCATGGGCAGCTCTCGATGCAGGGAAGGAGTGCCGCGCTAGCGCTCGATCCCGGAGGGCGCCGCCGTTTCGGCGGGGCCCGTCAGCGCGGCGAGCACGCGCTTGTCGAACTGCCACGGAATCGGCGGTTCGGCTACCGCGCTGCGCACGTGAGCGACAAACGCCTTGCGTGCGATCTCGCGGCCGCCGAGCGACGCTAGATGCGACGTATTCTGCTGGCAGTCTATCATCTCCAGCCCCTGCCCGCGAAGGTGCGCGATGAGCGTGGCGAGCGCGATCTTCGACGCGTCGGTCACGTCCGCATACATCGATTCGCCGAAAAACATCCGCCCGAACGACACGCCGTACAAGCCGCCGACACGGCGCCCGTCATGCCACGTCTCGATGCTGTGCGCATTGCCGGAGCGGTAGAGCGACGTATAGGCGTCGATGATCTCGGCCGTGATCCACGTGCCGCGCTGCCCGCGGCGCGGCGCCTGTGCGCACGCGCGCATCACGCCCGGAAAGTCGTGGTCGACGCGCACTTCCCATTCGGGCTCGCGCAGTACGCGCTTCAGCGTCTTGCGCAGCGAGGGCGACACCTTGAATTCGGCCGGCACGAGGATCATGCGCGGATCGGGGCTCCACCACAGCACGGGCTGGCCGTCCGAGTACCACGGGAAAATACCGCGCAGGTACGCGTCGATGAGGCGCGACGGCAGCAGGTCGGCGCTGGCGGCGAGCAACCCGGGCGCGCCGGTCGCGGGACCGAGCGCGCGCTCGATGGGCGGAAACGGATCGTCCGGGCCGAGCCAGGGGACCATGGGTCGCGGGCTCAGCCGTTGCGCAGCGAGCGGAAGATATCGCCGGTGTGCACGCCGTAGTCGCCGGCGGCGCGATCGGCGAAGAAGAATCGCAGGGTCTGGCTGACGGTCGGGAACGCGATCTCGTCCCACGGAATGTCGGCTTCGTCGAACAGCTTCACTTCGAGGCTTTCCTCGCCGGCTTCGAAACCCGGATCGGTGAGTCGCGCGAGGTAGAACAGGTGGACCTGGTGCACGTGCGGCACATTGAGCAGCGTGAACAGGTTCTGCACCTCGACGCGCGCGCCGGCTTCCTCGAGCGTTTCGCGCGCGGCGGCTTCCGCCGTCGTCTCGCCCATTTCCATGAAGCCCGCCGGCAGCGTCCAGAACCCGTAGCGCGGTTCGATCGCGCGGCGGCACAGCAGGATCTGATCGCCCCAGACCGGGACCGTGCCGACGACGTTGCGCGGATTCTGGTAGTGGATCGTGCCGCAGTGATCGCAGACGAAGCGCTCGCGGTTGTCGCCCGGAGGAATGCGCGCGATGACTTCGTGACCGCAGACGGAGCAGAATTTCATGTCGAGTGGAAGGGACGAGGTGATGCGAGTGTATCACCGGGGCGCGGCATTCTTGAACGCCTGCGCATGCAGGCCGCATGTCGTGCAAGGCGGAGGCGCGCGTGCGCGAAGAGGGCGCGGAGCATGGACGCGGAAAAACATAAAGCCCGGCGCTGGGCCGGGCTTTTTGCGTAATGCTGGACGGGTTGGTTGCGGGGGTAGGATTTGAACCTACGACCTTCGGGTTATGAGCCCGACGAGCTGCCAGACTGCTCCACCCCGCGTCCGTCGAAGAATTGAATTATATGGACTCTTCCGAATGCGTGCAAGCGTTTTTTGACAATCGCGTTGCAAGCGCTTGTGGGGCCGGTACGTGGAGCGCGTGCGCTAGAATCGAACGGTTTGTGTCGTCATCCCGGCAGCGGGGCCGTGCGCGATCGCATCGGCGCCGTTGCGACTCTCATTACTGCATCGACGTATTCATGGACATCGCTCACGATCTGCAATCGATCGGCGCGCAGGAACAGGCGCTCGTGTTTCCCCATTTCGACCCGGCCCGCGCGTGGGCGCTCGGCAACCGGATGCATGCGCTCGCGGCGTCGCGCGGCCATGCGGTCGCGCTCGACATCGTCACGTTCGGCCAGCCGCTGTTCTATGCGGCGCTCGCCGGCGCGACACCCGACAATGCCGACTGGGTGCGCCGCAAGCGCAACGTCGTCGCGCATTTTCGTCGCAGCTCGTACGCGATCGGCCTGCGCATGCAACAGGCCGGCGCCACGCTCGCGGACAAGCACGGGCTGCCGCTCGCCGAATATTCGCCGCACGGCGGCTCGTTCCCGCTGACTGTCGCCGGTGCCGGCGTGATCGGCTCGATCACCGCGTCGGGGCTGCCGCAGCGCGCGGATCACGAGTTCGTCGTCGAGGCGCTGTGTGCGGAGCTCGGCCACGACTACGCCGTGCTGGCCCTCGCAAGGAGCTGAGCGATGCAACTGCCCGGTTACGCATGGCTCGCGATCGCGATCGTCGCGGAAGTGGTCGGCACGTCCGCGCTGCGCGCGGCGGACGGCTTCACGCGCTTCTGGCCGTCGGCGCTCGTCGTCGCCGGTTACGGCATCGCGTTCTACTGCCTGTCGCTCACGTTGCGCACGATGCCCGTCGGCATCATCTATGCAGTCTGGTCGGGCGCCGGCATCGTGCTGATCACGCTCGTCGCGATGCTGCTCTATCGTCAGGTGCCGGACCTGCCGGCGGTGATCGGCCTCGGGCTGATCATCTCGGGCGTCGTGGTGCTGAACCTGTTCTCGAAGATGCAGGCGCACTGACCGTGCGACTGCCGTTTGCCGGATGACTTTCATGACTGATTCCACTTCCGCTGAATCCGCCCAGCCCGATGTCCACGCGTATGTCGCGAACCGCATCGGTTTTCTCGAACTGAACCGCCCGAAGGCGCTGAATGCGCTGTCGGTCGGCATGATCCGGCTGATGCAGCAGGCGCTCGACGCATGGCGCAACGATCCCGATGTCGTCGCCGTCGTCGTGCACAGCCCGCACCCGCGCGCATTCTGCGCGGGTGGCGACGTGCGCTTCTTCCACGATGCGTGGCAGCGCGGCGACCGCGATGCGGTCGACACGTTCTTCATCGAGGAATACACGCTGAACCATGCGATCTTCACGTATCCGAAGCCGTACATCGCGCTGATGCACGGCGTCGTGATGGGCGGCGGCATGGGCATCTCACAGGCCGCGCGGCATACGGGCGGCCTGCGGGTCGTGACCGACTCGACGAAGATGGCGATGCCCGAAACGCGCATCGGCCTGTTCCCGGACGTCGGGATGAGATGGTTTCTCGCGCGCACGCCCGGCGCGATCGGCCGCTATCTCGCCGTGACCGGTGCGCCGCTCGGCGCAGCCGATGCGCTGTACGCGCAGCTCGCCGATGTCTATCTGCCCGATGCCGCGCTGCCGGCGCTGCTCGATACGCTGCGTCGCACGCCGATCGCCAGCGGCGCGCAAGCGGTGGCCTGCGTCGCCGAAGCGGCGGCCGCGCACAAGGTCGTGCCGACGCCCGACACGTCGGCACTGGCCGATGCGCGCGCCGGGATCGACCGGCATTTCGCGCAGCCCGACATCAACGCGATCCTCGCGTCGCTCGACGCCGAGCAGGATTGCGCGGCCGTCGATGGATGGGTCGAGAAGGCGACCCATGCGATGCGCGAACAGTTGTCTCCGTTGTCGATGGCCGTGTCGCTCGAAGTCGTTGAACGCGCGCGCGGCGCGACGATGGCCGATTGCCTGCGACGCGATCTCGATCTCACGCGCTCGACGTTCGCACACGGTGACGTGATCGAAGGCGTGCGCGCGCTGATCGTCGACAAGGATCACCAGCCGGACTGGCGCTTCAAGTCGGCCGCCGATGTCGATCGCGCCGACGTGCTAGCGATGTTCGACAGCCCGTGGGCGCCCGACACGCATCCGCTACGGAATCTGAAGGACTGACGTCGGTCCGGCTGACCCGCACGCGAGACAGAAACGAAAAGGCCGCCTGCATCTGCAGGCGGCCTTTTTTGTGGACATCGACCGGACAGCGGTCGAAAGGCGTAGCGCCCGTGCGAGCGTTATTCGTCGCCGGCGTCGTCCGACATGAACGCGCGCATGAACACGAGCGCGCCGAAGCCCCATACCGCGTTCGCCGCGAAGCCGGCCGCGAGCACGGGCATCATGTTGCCCGACGGCCAGATGCCGCGCAGCGGATCGATCGCGAACACGCGGGCGGCCGTCAGGACGATACCGCCGAACACGAGCGCACCGATCCACGATGCCTCGCGTTCCGGCGAGACGCGCAGCAGCCACGCCATCGGAACGGCACAACATGCGCTGATCAGCGCATTCGCGACAAATTCAGGAATGCCGAGCGGCGCGAACGGCTGTGTCGAGAAGCCGGTTGCGGCGATCAGGTCAGCCGTGTGAAGGAGGGCGAGCGTCGCCTCGCGGAAGAACAGGGCGGCCAGGAAGCCGGACAGGAATGGCAGGATGACTTTCTGCATCGATGAGTGCACCGCAGGCGCGCACGGCCGGGGCTGTACGCGCGGAGTTATTCGGATAGGTGCGCCATTATAGGGCCCGCCCGCGGCGATATTCGCTCCAGCGTCGTGCTAATCACGAAAGCGGAAAACCTAAGCTCAAAAAAATCGTTCCAAAGCCCTGCACCGATCCCTAGACTGATTTCCCAGAAACAGCCGTGCAATCGCGTCCTCGCCCGCTGCACGGACTGACCGGCGAGCCATCCCGAATCGAACGCACACCATGCATGCGTCGCGCATCCGCGACGCGAGCAGGGCGATGTTTTTTCCAAATTTCGGCAGTGACAGTCAAGCAGGAGCAGCAGATGAATGTGTTCTGGTTTATCCCCACGCATGGCGACAGCCGCTATCTCGGCACGGCCGAAGGCGCGCGCGCCGCGGATTACGATTACTTCAAGCAGGTCGCCGTCGCGGCCGACACGCTTGGCTACGACGGGGTGCTGCTGCCGACCGGCCGTTCCTGCGAAGATGCGTGGGTCGTCGCATCGAGCCTCATCCCTGCGACGCAGCGCCTGAAATTCCTGGTCGCCGTGCGTCCCGGCATCGCTTCGCCGGGCCTCGCGGCACGGATGGCCGCGACGTTCGACCGCCTGTCGGGCGGCCGCCTGCTGATCAATGTCGTGACGGGTGGCGATGCGGCCGAACTCGAAGGCGACGGCCTGTTCGCCGATCACGATACGCGCTACGAGATCACCGACGATTTCCTGAACATCTGGCGCGGGCTGCTGGCCGCGTCGCACGACAACGGCGGCTTCGACTACATCGGCAAGCACCTTCAGTCGAAAGGCGGCAAGGCGCTTTATCCGCCCGTGCAGCGTCCGCATCCGCCGCTGTGGTTCGGCGGTTCGTCGCCGGCCGCCCATGCGATTGCCGCCGATCACATCGACACCTATCTCACCTGGGGCGAGCCGCCCGAGGCCGTTGCCAAGAAGATCGCCGACATCCGCGCTCGCGCCGAAGCGCGCGGCCGCAAGATCAAGTTCGGCATTCGCCTGCACGTGATCGTGCGCGAGACCGAGGACGAAGCATGGCGCGACGCCGAGCGCCTGATCAGCCGTCTCGACGACGACACGATCGCGCGTGCCCAGCAGGCGTTCGCGAACATGGATTCCGAAGGCCAGCGCCGGATGGCCGCGCTGCACGGCGGCAAGCGCGGCGGCCGCGACGCGCTCGAGGTGTATCCGAACCTGTGGGCCGGCGTCGGCCTCGTGCGTGGCGGCGCGGGCACGGCGCTCGTCGGCAATCCCGAGCAGGTCGCGGAACGCATGCGCGAATACGCGGACCTCGGCATCGAGACGTTCATCCTGTCCGGCTATCCGCACCTCGAGGAGTCGTATCGCTTCGCCGAACTCGTGTTCCCGCTGATCAAGGGCAAGGGCGCGGAGAAGGCGACCGGCCCGCTGTCGGGGCCGTTCGGCGAGATCGTCGGCAACAGCTATCTGCCGAAGGCGAGCCAGAGCTGAGCGAGAGGAGGCTTGCGATGACAACGAAAACGTCGACGACGGGCGCCGTCGTGGCTGCCCGTGCGTGGCGCAGCGTCGCGCCGTGGCTCGTGCCGCTCGCGCTGCTGGCGGCCTGGGAGGTCGGGGCGCGCACCGGCTGGCTGTCGACCCGCGTGCTGCCCGAGCCGGTTGCGGTCGTGCGCGCGGCCTGGTCGCTCGTGACGTCGGGTGAAATGTGGGCGAACGTGAAAGTCAGCACGTGGCGTGCGCTGTTCGGCTTCGCGATCGGTGGCGGCGTCGGCCTTGCGCTCGGGCTCGCGACCGGCCTGTCGAAGGCGGCCGAAGTGGCGCTCGATTCGACGATCCAGATGATCCGCAACATCCCGGCGCTGGCGATGATTCCGCTCGTGATCCTGTGGTTCGGCATCGACGAGAAGGCGAAGCTGTTCCTCGTCGCGCTCGGTGTGTTCTTTCCGGTCTACATCAACACGTATCACGGGATCCGCTCGGTCGACGCGAACCTGATCGAGATGGCGAAGAGCTACGGCGTGCGCGGTTTTGCACTGTACCGCGACGTGATCCTGCCCGGTGCGCTGCCGTCGATCCTCGTCGGCGTGCGTTTCGCGCTCGGGCTGATGTGGGTGATGCTGATCGTCGCGGAAACGATCTCCGCGCAGTCGGGCATCGGCTACATGACGATGAACGCACGTGAATTCCTGCAAACGGACGTGGTGGTGGTCGGCATCCTGCTGTACGCGGTGCTCGGCAAGCTGGCCGACGTGCTGGCGAAATGGCTCGAGCGCGTGACGCTGCGCTGGCACCCCGCTTATCAATCAGGAGCAAAGGCATGAATGCGACGACTTCGGCGGCCGCCTACGGCCCGCTCGCCGGCGCAGACCTCGAGGTCGAACTGGCGCAGGCACGTGTCGCAGACGGCGACGCGCGCGACGCGGCGATTCTCGATCGTGACGGCGGCGCATCGGTCGTGCCGCTCGCGCGGCGGCGCGCGGGCAGCCCGGCACCCGACGACGCAGTGACGCTGTCGGGCGTCAGCAAGCGCTTCGGCGCACGCACCGTGCTCGACAACGTCGAGCTCGGCATCGCACGCGGCAGCTTCGTCGCGATCGTCGGCCGCAGCGGCTGCGGGAAATCGACGCTGCTGCGTCTCGTCGCGGGACTCGAGCAGCCGAGCAGCGGCGCGCTCGTGACGCGCGGCGAGGGTGGCGGCGTGCTCGATACGCGGATCATGTACCAGGATGCGCGCCTGCTGCCGTGGAAGACCGTGCTGCAGAACGTGATGCTGGGTCTCGGGCGCGGCGCGCGCGACCAGGCGCGTGCGGTGCTCGATGAGGTCGGCCTGCTGGAGCGGGCCAACGACTGGCCCGCGCAACTGTCGGGCGGCCAGCGGCAGCGCGTTGCACTGGCCCGCGCGCTCGTGCATCGGCCGCAACTGCTGTTGCTCGACGAGCCGCTCGGCGCGCTCGACGCGCTGACCCGCATCGAGATGCATGCGCTGATCGAGCGGCTGTGGCGCGAGCATCGATTCACCGCGCTGCTCGTCACGCACGACGTGCAGGAGGCCGTCGCGCTCGGCGACCGCATCCTGCTGATCGAGCAGGGGCGTGTGGCGCTCGATCAGCCCGTGCCGCTCGACCGGCCGCGCGCCCGCGCATCGGCGGCGTTTGCCGCGCTCGAGGATCGCGTGCTGAAGCGCGTGCTCGCTGGCGGGCCTGGCGCAGCCGATCAGGACACGGAGCATTGGGCAGACAACGTTCGACCGGTCGGGCAGATCCGCTGGGCCGTTTAATTCCGGGCGGTTCCGGCCGCCCGTTCTGAGACTTTTTTCTTCGGAGCGATCATCCCGATGAGCATCACTGCAATCAACGTACGTAACCAGTTCAAGGGCAAGGTGAAGGAGATCATTCGCGGGTCCGTGGTCTCCGAGGTCGACGTGGAGACGCCGTTCGGCATCGTCACGTCGGTCATCACGACCCGCTCGGTCGACGAACTCGAACTGAAGGTCGGCGCGGAAGTCGTCGCGCTCGTGAAGTCCACTGAAGTATCGATCGCGCGTCTCTGAGCGCGCGTCTCCTGCAACGGTGCGGCGCCGGCGGCCAGTGTGCCCGTCGGCGCCACATTTGCATTTCCGTAGCGCGTTCGCCTCGGTATTCGACGTCCGGATGAAGTGCTAGGATGGAACGAAACCGACGGCGGAGGCCAATGCATGACCCCCATCCTTTCCCCTGAAGCCATCGAGGCGCTGAAATGGATCGACCAGTTCGGCGAAAGCCGGCCGGTTCCCGCCGCGTTCGACGACGTCGTCTATGCGTTGCTGAACGAGGGGCTGATCTATCAGGCGACGGCCGACCGGGTCGACCTGACGGCCGATGGCAAATCCTTTTTGTCCAACGAATACGATTGAGCGCCCGGCGCCGGCTGCACGAGTGGCCTGGCGTTGCGTCGCCACGGAGCGTGCGATGGAACCGAGAGGCAGCGACCTCGGCGATTTCAGCGAGCCGTACCGCGGCTTCGAGATCGAGGTGAAGACCGAGCAGGTCTGGGACGGCGAGCATGCGCACTACCGCGTGCTGCAAGGCGATGCCGTGCGGATCGACTGGCGGCTCGTCAAGGTCGACGGGTTGTTGCTGACCGAGCGTCGCGTGATCGAGCGCGTGTTCGACGAGGCGCGCCGCGCCGTCGATGCGGAGCTGGGCGAGGGCGGCTAGCGGGGCGTCGGGCAGGAGCGGCCCGTGTTGCGGTAAAATACCGGGTTGTTTCCGTGCCGCCTGGCCTGTTGCCCGAATTCCATGTCCGTTCCGTCCTCGCTTCCTCCCCGCCGCGTCTCCGTCGCGCCCATGCTCGACTGGACCGACCGTCATTGCCGGTCGTTCCACCGTACGCTGACGCGCAACACGTGGCTGTATACGGAGATGATCACGACGGGCGCGCTGCTGTTCGGCGATGCCCAGCGGCATCTCGCGTTCACGCCGAGCGAATCGCCGATCGCGCTGCAATTGGGCGGCAGCGAGCGTGACGATCTCGCGCGCGCCGCGAAGCTCGGCGAACAGTGGGGCTACGACGAAATCAACCTGAATTGCGGATGCCCGTCCGAGCGCGTGCAGCGCGGTGCGTTCGGCGCGTGCCTGATGAACGAGCCGCAGCTCGTCGCCGACGGCGTGAAGGCGATGCGCGATGCGGTGTCGGTGCCGGTCACGGTCAAGCACCGAATCGGTGTCGACGCGGTCGAGGACTACGCGTTCGTGCGAGACTTCGTCGGCACGGTCGCCGAGGCCGGTTGCGAAACGTTCGTCGTGCATGCGCGCAACGCGATCCTGAAGGGGTTGTCGCCGAAGGAGAATCGCGAGATCCCGCCGCTCAAGTACGACTATGCGTATCAGTTGAAGCGTGATTTTCCGTCGTTGGAGATCGTCATCAACGGCGGCATCACGACGCTCGATGAAGTCGCGCAGCATCTGGAACACGTCGACGGCGTGATGCTGGGACGCGAGGCATATCACAACCCGTTCGTGCTGGCCGAAGTCGATACGCGCTTCTACGGATCGACCGCCGCGGTGCCGACGCGCGAACAAGCCGAAGCGCAGCTGATCGAATACTGCGCGGCCGAACTGAAGCGCGGGACCTATCTCGGTGCGATCGTGCGGCATGCGCTCGGGCTGTATCGCGGCATGCCGGGCGCGCGTGGCTGGCGTCGCGTGCTGTCCGATAACAAGAAGCTCGCGCGCGCCGATCTGGCCGTGTTCGACGAGGCGCGCGCGCACCTGAACGAAGCCGAAGAATTTTTTGAAAAAAAGGCTTTGCAAGATTCAAAAGACTTCGTATAATCTTGTTCTTCGCTGCTGAAACAAAACAGCGAAGCGAAGTAAGCAGTATCAGTGGTGGCTGTAGCTCAGTTGGTAGAGTCCAGGATTGTGATTCCTGTCGTCGTGGGTTCGAGTCCCATCAGCCACCCCAAAGAATTCCAAGCGGTATCAAGTAGTTAGAAACGGCACTGTTCAAAAAGACAGTGCCGTTTTTGTTTTGGAATTCCACAAAATGGAATTCACAGCGCCTTCCGCTTTACGATTTTGTTTCGATCGTAGACACGCGCCGTCGTCGCGGGATTGGCGTGCAGGTCAGGAAGCGTTCCGCGCTCCTGCTTAAATTGCGTCGCGTAATATGCACGCAGGTCATGGAACGTAAAGCGGCGCTCGACGACCTTCGCATCGATCGCCGCATTCAGCAGCTTCCCCCAGAACCCCTTGAAGCCATCGCGCGTGTAGTGCGTGCCGAACTTCGTCGTGAAGACGTAGAGGCATTCCCTGTCGCCGCGGATTGCTTCCAGGCGGTCGAGCAGAGCGGCGAGCGGCGGCGTGATTTCGATCTGCTCGATGACCTCGCCGCGCTTCTTGCCGCGTTGCTTCGCGCGCTTCACGCGGATGTGCCCGGCCTTGCGGTCGACCTGCGGCCACGACAGGTCGAGGAATTCGATCTTGCGGTTGCCGGCGAGCGCGGCGTACTCGGCCGCCATGCCGACCATCGCGCGCTGACCGCCTTGCGCCGCGAGCCAGTCGGTGAACGCCTTGAAGTCCGCCGGATCCGCAGTTTCCGTGCGCGGCTGCTCCTCGTTGCGCCGAACTTCGCGACACGGGTTCATCTTCGCCTGTCCGAACTCGATCGCGAGTCCGATGAGGTTCGAGAGAAGGGCGATCTCGCGGTTCGCGCGCACCGGCGCATCCTTGCGCTCCTTTCGCAGGTAGCGCGCGACGTCAGGCGCTTCGATGTCGGATGCGCGCGCGTCCTTGAAGCGCAGGAGCAGCGGACCGGCGCATTGCTCGTAATCCTTCCGCGTATCCGGCGCGTAGCGCTTCCAGCGGTCCGTCTCCTTGAACTCCTCCCACAGCTTCCCGATCGTGCCGGTGTCGCCAGCCGCGCCGATGATGTCGAGCACCTTCCGGATCGCAGCGACCTTATCCATGCCGAGCCCGATCGGCTTCCCGCCAGGCACGTGATATCGGTAGCTGATCCCTTTCTTTCGTGGGATCGCCTCCATGCGCGGCAGGAGGCCGTCGCGGAGGATATTTTTCGTTCGTTTCATGCTGCGGTTTGCCAGTTGATGGTCGATTTGCGTTGGCGCGGCTCATCCCGGCCGTTGACCTGTTCCCAGGTCAGGAACGGGTGGCCATCAGCCTTTCGCGGCGCGTCGATGCCGAGCGCTTTCTTGATCCAGCGAGTCTGCGCGGCGCCTTGTTTCAGGCCGCCGGTCAGCTCAATCAATTCGTCGTTCGTTACGATGCTCATCGCGACCTCGTCGTCATACACAGTTCGACCCAGCCGCGAATCTCGCGTTCGTAGCCGGTCAGGGTGGAATTCAGGTTCGGGGGTGTGGGCGGCGCGGCGAAGCTCGTGCCGAGCGCGGGCGGCGGCGCTTCTTTCTGTTGCTTCCCAGGCCGCCGGAAGCCGAGAGTCTTCGCGAGCGCATGGCTGTGCTCGATCCGGCCCGACGCGATGAGCACGTCAAGAATCGGCCGGACAGCTTTCGTCGGCACCCGGAATTTCGCGGCGATCATGTAGGCCGAGTACGTGCGCCCGGGCTTCATCCGCGCGAACAGGTTGGCGGCAGACAGCTCCCTGGACAGAATCGGACGACCCATGCTCAGTCTCCTCGTGACTCGGTGAGCACGTGCAGCGCGGCGGCCGCGTGCCGTTCCCAGTCCGCGCCGTGCTCGAGCGCGAAGCCAGTGAGCCAGTGGAGCACCGCAGCCTGCTCGGCCTCGGGCACCCGCTCGATCGCGTGTCCGGCGGCGCGCAACGCGTGCGCGATCGGCCCGGTCTCCCAGACCATCATGCCGAGCACGCGGCCGAGGGCCGGTGTCAGGTTGGCGGGGTAGGGCCGCGTCATGCCGGCGCTCCAGGAAGGTCGGCAGCGAACGCGCGTTGCGCATCATCAGCGTATGTGGCGAGCTGCGCGCGGCGCGCGGCGAACTGTGCATCGCGCCACGCCTCGGCCTCGTCTGGCCTGCCGAGTTCGCCCGTGGCGCGCCGGCGCACGCACATCGCCGAGCACTGGCGCATGGTGATCTGCACGGCGCCGTGCCCGATCGCCAGTTCGCGCTTTACCTTCGCGATGTCGAAGTGCTCGCTGTATGTGCCGCGCTTCTGGATATGGCGCGTGTTCAGGCCGATCGCGCGCGCCATCTCGACCAGCTCCTCGCGCGTGTCCGCGATCATGTGCGACATCTTGTACACGCGCCCAGACGGGCTGTTGTACTCGCCCATCTCGTGCAGGTACATGTCGTCGACGTAGACGGTCACGATGCGTCTCCTGTCCCGATGCACGCCGTGCACACGCCGCGCCATTCGCCGGTCGCGTCGTGCACGTCGCCCGTGCCGTCGCAGTACTCGCAGCGCGGCGCCAGCTCCGGATACAGATTCTCGCGCAGGTGCTCGGGCAGCCCGGCCGCGCGGATCGCGAACACTTCGACGTCGGTCAGCATGCGGCGTCTCCTGCGCGGGCGGCGATCTCTTTCTCGAATACAGACGCCTGACGACATGAGCTGAATACGACGAGGACGGACATGTCGCTGTGGCGCTCGACCTTCAAAGGCGTCACCTCGGCGCGCGGCTCCGGCTCGCCCGGATGGGCCGCCGGCCTGGTAATGGGCGAACCGTGATGCCAGAGCATCATGCTGAGATTCGCCACATCACGCGGATCGCCTTTCTCGACGTGCTCATGCAGCATCCGCGACAGGTAGGCGGGGCTGCACGTTTCCCACCCACTGCGGCCCTTGTCACGGGCCAACGCGAGCTTGTGCTTCATGACGGCTGCGAACGAATCCACGGCAACGTCGTCAGAGTGCGGCTCCGTCAGTCCCTCCCGAGCGTCTGCCTGCGCGCACGCGCACTCGCTTTCGTACTGGCCGCACTCGGTGCAATGGTTCTCGACGTGGTTGCCGTCGTACGTGGCCTGCGCGGGCTGCGGGGCGGCCTCAAGTGCCGCTTTCGCGTCTCGCAGCGCGTCACGAACTTCTGCTCCTTGCGTCCATTTCGGCCGCCGGCCGCCCGTCATCTGCTGATCGCAATAGAACAGCTCGACATACAGTCGGCGGGTGAGTTCGCGCCATTCCACCGTTTCCACCGCCATAGCGGGCGAGCCGTAAAGCGGCGTCCATGCTCCCGACTTGCGACGCGTGTCACACATGCGCTCGTCGCTGTCCATGATCGGGCCTTCGAAGCCGCCGTCGCTGCGGAAGCGGACCCACGCGGTCGGCTTCTCCCCTTCCGCCCCCGTCTCAGTGGCTGATGCGGCGCGGGCGGCAAGTTCCTCGATCAAGTCTGCCGCCTCGCGGGACGTTCCCAAATCCATCGCGCGCAGGCGCTCGCACATCAGTGCCGCCCGCTCGTCCGCCGGCGAGGGTGCGGCGGCACGACGTTCCTGTTCTTCACGCTTCCGGCGGTCGCGCATCGACTCGGGTTTCTTCTCGCGCACATACAGCGCGACCGGGCCATCCTCGGTGTCGTAGATCTCGAGCAACAACCAGCCATCGCCGTGCGGGCTGCTCGGCGTCCACATGCTGCAGTCCGGGCTGTTGGATGCGAAATATTTCTCGTACGTGTCGCAATCGACGTCGTTCTCCATATGGATGAAGACGGACTCAATTCCGAAAGCGGCGAAGAAAGTTTCGTAGTTCACGTCCTCGTCGAGGGCCGGGACTGCCGGATGATTCACCATGCCGTCCTCATCGCGCATGATCGCGCGCGGAGTGAGGATAGTCCGGCGCAACCCTTCGAGGCTGATCGGCGCTGCTGCGGGCTGCTCGACAGGGGATGCGGGTTTCGTCGTCATTGCTTTCTCCTCACTCATAGCAGCCGCACGGCATGTCGTGATCCGGTTCGTAGGCCGGCACGTCTTCGTCTTTCAGATCGCCCCACGCGAAACTTCGCCCAAGCCCCTTGACTGACGTCAATACCGCGTTCCGCTCCATCCTGATCGCGGTCTGGAACAACACCGGATACTGGCGCTTGAGCTGCGCGACTTCGGCTTTCTTGCTGTTGCCGCAGCAGAAGCACGCCGACTTCCCGGCACGCGGGAGCCCCATCGTTCCGGTGATCATGTCGATGCAGTCCTCGCGTTCGAGGCCATGATCGATAAGTGGATAGTGGTACCGATACTTTTCGTCGGGGCCGCGCATCCGGCGTTCTTCACCGGCTTCGTACCCGATGAACTTGTCGACCAAACCACCTGCAGCCCACACTGCTTGACATCTCGGGTCTTCGCGATCCCGTCGTTCCTGCGGTTGGATCTTGTATTTCGTCGAGCAGCCCTTGAAGCCGAAACACACGCTCGGAAGCGTCTTCTGGTCGAGACAATCTTGATGGAGCACACGGGTGCGCCCTTGGCGGTCGATCCATCTAACAATTTCGATTTCCGGGAATCCGACCTTCTTGCACCATTCGTTGACGAGCTTGATGTACTCGTACGTGTGCGGCTTTTCGCTCCCGGTGTCGGCGAACGTGATCTGGTCGGGGCGGATGCCGATCCGTTCCATCAGGCCGAGCATCGCCGTGCTGTCGGTGCCGCCGCCGTAGGAGACGATCACCATCGTCAGCGGTGTAACGATTCCGGTCGGGGACGCTTGCTCGTCCGTCAGCGCATCAGCGCGGCTATTTTCGGTGGTCATGGTGGTGTGGTCCTCAGGTGGTCAGGATGTCTTGCGCGGCGAGGATGAATTGCGTGGTGGCCGCAACGTTGATCGCGTTGCCGTAGGCGCGCAGTCGTCCCACGTGGCCGGCAGACCCATCAACGAGCGGCTCAGTGCCGGGTTCAAGCAGCCGACGATTTCCGTCGGCGCCGACAGCATCTCGCCAGTCAGGCAGTGCAGCCGCGCTGCATCCACCAACGTGACTCCGTCGTGATGCGCACTGTTCGAGTTCGATCGCACGGCGGTTCGGTTGCGGCCGCCGCGACTGTCGTTGACGGTGGGGGTGGGCCATAAACAAAAGGCGCGACCGCCGAAGCGGAAATCCGACGCGGCGAGCGCAGAAATCGACCGCCCCGCAGGCGTAGTCCGCGTCCTCGAGGTCGGCGCAAACTCGATCAAGCCAACCGAGCCCGGCAGCGCTTGCAACCTGCTCGCCAAGAACTGCGACAGGTCGGCGCTGACCGATGAGCCAGTACCACGCAGGCCAAAGGTGCCGCTCGTCATCAAACCCAGTTCCTTTGCCTGCCGCGGAGAAAGGTTGGCACGGACAGGAACCAGTCCAAACAGGTCGGTCATCGGGCCACCCGGCGCGTCGAAGCGCGTGCGACCAGACGCCGATTCCGGCGAAGAAATGGCACTGGTCGTAGGCTCGCAGGTCATCAGGTCGGACATCCTCAATGCTCCGTTCGTCGACGTCGCCAGGAGCGATGTGCCCGGCGGCGATCAGGTTGCGCAGCCACTGCGCGGCGTATGGGTCGTGCTCGTTGTAGTACGCAGGCACGTCGCATCCTCTAAATCAGTAGATCAAGCCTCAATGGCTGGGTGCTCGGCTAGCATGTGGCAGCTGGTTGCATGAAAGCGCCGCGCTGCAGACCTGTTGGCGTTGTGACGGCGCCCACCCGTCACCCGAGCACCCACCGTTGAAGCTTGGGTTGCCGCGCGACGGGTGCCGCGCGGCTGGTGGGTCACTGCTCAGTTGCCTCTTCGGGCTGTGTGTCGAGGTCCGAGCCGGCGAAAGGGTGGTGCTCGTCGCTTGCGTTGCTGTCGGGCCGGCCGAACAGATCGGGATCGACGTACCCATCCGGCGGCGTCAGCGTAATGCCGATCTCCTGCTGCACGCGGCGCGCGATCTTGCCGTGGTCCTCGTCGTCCTTCGGGTGCGCGGTGATCTTGAAGTGCACGCCGACAGAGCCGCCTTCCTGCGTGGTGAACCGGATGTCCTTCAGGCCGCACTCGGCGAGCAGCACGTCCTCGGCGCCGGTCGCGCCGATGTGGAAGCGCAGCAGGTAGCCCTCGTAGTTCCGGTCCCACACGAGGTTGCGCATGTACGGGAAGCGCAGCTCGGTCAGGCCGTCGTGCTCCATTTCGAGCTCGCCGGGCTTCGGCTGCGGGCGGCGGTAGAGCATGCCGCGCAGCGCGACGTCGAACATGTCGAGTAGCTCACCGCCGCCGACGATGTAGAGGCCGACCGAGATCGCGGGAACGCGCTCGGCGCCGTGCTTCTCGGAAACGTTCGTGCAGCTGACGATCTTGGCGAGGGTACTGTCTTTGATTTCGAACATGATTGCTCCGGGTGGTGAGGGAATTACGGCTGCTGGCCGTGAACGGTGCGTATGTGTTGCGGCAGGCCGACCGTCTTCACGGATTTGTTGCAGATCGTGCAGCGTGTCTTCGCGTCGTGTTGGACGCCGGGGTGCTTCGAGTCCATGTGATCCTTCAACCCGGCGCGCGTGACGAGGCGCGGGCAGTGGCAGCAGCGGACTTTCTTCGACAGCGGCGTACCGGCGGCGACGTAATCGTCCGCCGGCCCGCAGTCGTCGCAGCGACGCGGGAATCCTTCGCCGTCTCCTTCGAGATAGACGCCGCAGCCTTCGCACAGCGTGCCGTCGAGCATCATTTCAGCGATTTCGCCCATTACGCGGCCCTCGCTTGCAGCCGCTTGATCATAGCGTTCACCTCGGCCTCGAACTGCAGTAAGCCAGGCAGCAGCATGCCGTCGATGTACGCGTCGTTGCGTGGCACGACCTGGGTGTAGAGGCTGTACGGCTCGGGCACACGCGGGTCGTACGACGCGAACAGCCACCAGCGGCGGCCGGTGACGAGCATCCCGCCCTGCACCTGGTCGACGTGGTCAGCCGGCATCCCGTTCAGCAGCGTGTTGATGTGCACGGCCTCGTCCATCGGGCATTTCGATTCGTAGCCGCCGTCGTCGCCGATCAGGCCATCGGGCGACGCGCCGAGGAATTCGTACCGCGGGTGCGTGAAGAAGCCGCCGGGCGCGATGATGTAGCCGGTCGTCAGCTCGGCCTGTTCACGGCCGAATGGCTCGACCTCCTCGCCCCATTTCGTCGCGCGGCCGCCGACCTCGTGCGTCGACGTCGCGGCGAGCCGCTCGAACACGATCTCGCGCATGTACTTGTCGCGCGCTCCGGTAGACTGGCGCGGCTTCGGCTGACCCTTCTTCGGGCCGGTCTTGTACACGTCGCCCGGCTCGCCGCCCGTGAACGCGATCGCGTCCGCGAAGCGACTCGCCGTGATGCGGCCGGCGCGCGCCGCGTACCAGGCGTCGGTGCGCTGATCGATGGCGTTATTCATCGTCGCCGCCCGGTTCGCGCTGACCGGCGCCGTCGTCCTGCGGCGCGCCGTCGGTCTGCTGCTGCGTTCCCGGACCGCCGGCGATCCCGGCGATGCGGTCGCGCTCGTTGAGGCCGATCGCTGACCGGTCTTCCTTCGACAGCTTTGTCCACTCTTCCTTGAACGGCTCGAAGCCGAGATTGCGCGCGACGTCTTCGAGGCGCGCGATGATCTTGGTATGCGCCTCGGTGCGAGCGGGCCGCGCGCTGGTGGCCGCACTGCTCGCGATCTGCGCCGGCGTCGCGCGCGGCGTGATGTCGCGCTCGACCGGCTCGATGTCCATGACCTCTTCGGCGACCGCGATGCCCTTCAGCACGTCAGCGAAGTTGTCGCGCAGCGCGAAGGCGCGCGCGCGCATCTTCTTCATGCGCTGCGGGTATTGCGCCCACGGGCCTTGCTTCCCGATCAGGCCGGCTTTTTTCGCGTCCTCTTCGCTGAAGCTCTGGACGTCCTCGGGCTTGCCGCGGCGCTTGACCTTGATAAAGGCGGTGCCGTTCTCCTCCCATTCCTGCACGTACTCGCAGACGGGCGAGGCGAGCACGAGCGCGAGCAGCGCGTCGCCCCAGAGCGACGGCCGGCCGTTGATCACGGCGATGTTCTGCATGGCCTGCATCGGCTTCAGGCCCAGTTCCATGCCCCACTGGATCGCAACGAGCACGTTCCCGGGCTTGCCGATGAAGTCCTTCGGGACGATGCTGGAATCGGCGAGGATGTTCGCGAGCTGCATCGCCTGTTCGAGCGAGCGCGGCGACAGGTCGAACGCGCCGGGCGCGGTGTCTTGGTTGGTGGTGATGACGTCGGACATACTGTTTTCTCCATGTGCCTGAGACTCGGCCAGGCGTTGTGGGTGGGTCAGGCTGCTGCGGTGGTCGCGGGGATGTCGTACATGAACAGCCAGCTCATAACGACCGTCGAATCTGCGTGGTAATGCGCGGCAAGCACTTCGACGATCGCGTCGAGGCCCGGCCCCTTGATGAGGAAGTCCTCGCGCTCGCGCTTTTCCTGCTCGCGGGCGGCGACTTCTTCGCGTTCCCGGACCTCGCGCGCTCGGCGCTCTTCTTCAGCGCGTTCAGCCGCAGCGGCCGCTTCCTCGCGTTCACGCTGCTCACGCTCGGCACGGTCGAGTTCAGCCTGACGGCGTTCCTGCTCGGCGCGCTGGTCGGCGAGCCGCTTTTCCTCGGCCTGCATCGCGGCGAGGCGCTCGGCGTCTTCGCGTGCTTGCTGTTCGCGGCGTACCGCTTCTTCGAACTCGCGGCGCTCGCGGTCGACACGTTCCTGCTCGGCGCGGGCGGCGGCTTCATCGCGCTCGCGCGCGGCCCGCGCTTCGGCGTCTCTGCGCTCCTGCTCGGCGCGGACTTCTTCATCGCGGCGGCGCTGCGCTTCGAGTTCGGCGCGTTGTCGTTCCAGTTCTTCGCGTTCGGCGGCGAGTCGCGTGGCTTCAGCCTCTTGTGCGACGGCTGCCGCGTGCAGCTCGCGCAGCTTGTCGAGCGTCGTGCCGCGCACGGCCTCGGCCTCGCCGGTCAGTTCGGCGAAACGTTCGAGCGTGATTTCCAGCGCTTCCAGATCCTCGATTTCCACCGCGATTAGCCAGGACACCAACCCGACGGCCTTGGTCGCGATCGAGCGGATATCGTCGATGTGCTCGCGGATCGCCGTGACGCGCCGCCGCTCGGCTTCGAGCTTCGCGCGCTTCTCGGCCTCGCGGGCCTCGTCCCATTCGTCGCGCATGCCGATCAGGCGCTTCTCTTCCGGCTCGGTGATCGCGATCAGGCGATTCTCTTCGGCGATGACCGCCTTCGAGAACGCGTTCGCGTCGTCGCGCGCCGTCTTCGCCGCCTTCTGGATGTCGGTGCGCGCGGTGCGCAGCACCATCGCGGCGCCGTGCACCTGGTCGCGCGCGGCCGCGTTCTTGATCTCGACCATGTCGGTCGACTTCGCGACGAGATCGCGCAGCGCCGTCTCGCGCTCGGTAGACGTCAGGGCGACGGCCGCGCGCTCGACGACGGTCAGTTCGGTGGTGGTGGTCATGCTTTCCTCACGTAGGTATGGGCGACGGCCGTGCCGTCCTGGTTGAGATAAGCGGCGGTGAAAGCGCACGCGGCAGCGATCGCCACAGCAACGACATAAGCGAAGATCGGGCTGCGCTTGTGCAGGCCATCTAGCAGTGCGCCGAGAAGGTCGAAGGGAGTCACAGGGCAACTCCGGCGCGGATCGCGACGAGCAGGTACCAGAGGACGCCGACGCACACGAACAGGCCGAAGGCCGCGCCGATCGTGATGGAGCGGTGCACCCGCGCGCAGGAGGCGAGCAGCGCGTTATCGTTCGCCGCGCGCGATACAACCGATCGGCTGTAACCACGAAATACAGGCGTTAGTCTGTTGAGAGTGGCGCGCATCATGCCTCCAGCCGCTGATAGGCGGTCAGCGCATCGGTCGCGAGCTGCTGGTCGGCGACGCTGGCCAAGATCCGGTCGTAGCCCCACGTGGTATCGCGAAATACGCGACCATCTTCGAAGTCGTGGAGGCACGTAGCGACGTCGCTCGCGATTTCCTTGTCTTCGTCGGTGACGATCGTGAAGCGATACAGCGCATCGCGCACTCGGTACGGACCTTCGGACCAGTCGTTACGCGTCGCCAGCATCGCGAGCGCCAGGTCGACGCGCTGATCCTTGCCGCGCAGCGCATCGAGCACGTCGTTCCACGTCGATTCGTCGGACAGCTCGTAGCGCAGCACGACGCGCGCGAGCTCGACGTTCGCCTTGCGTGCGTCGCGCTCGGCCTGTTCTGCGCGCTGGCGCTGCTGCTCGGCCTGCTCGGTTTCGCGTGCGGCGATCGCGGCGTATTCGTCGTAGCGGGACTTCAAACTGTTGTACTGGCTTGTCGCGAAGGCGAACCCGTCGTCCGTCTTGATGAAGCGCATGATGTCCGCGATCCACCCGGCGTCGCGCGTGATGTTCTTCGGGAAGCGGGCCCGCGACTTCGTATCGCGCTCGCTCCATGACTTCGGCATGCCGATTTCTTCCATGAACGCACGAACGCGATCGGCGGTCCCCTTGTTGCGCTCGATGGCTTCAAGGTTCGCCTCGTGCAGCGCGACATCCTTCGCGCGGGCAGCTTCGAGTTGAGCGAGCGCGTGGTCGGCGACCGTCTTCGCCGACGGCGTGCGGTAGGTCGACAGCGAACTCGCGTAGCTCTGCGGGCTCGCCATGCACTTGCCGACGAACCCGCACTGTTCGACGGGCAGGATCTTGCGGTCGAGGCTCACAGCGCACCTCCCGCGATCGTCACGTGCCGCACCGGCTCCGGCGCAGCCTTGCGGCCGGCCTTGATGAGGGCGGCGTCGATGGTCAGGCGCAGGCCGGACGGGATCATGACCGTGCCCGTGTCGGCTTCGGCGGCGAGCATTTCGAGGGCGAGGGCCATTTCGGCGACGCCCGACGCATCCAGCGCAGCGACCGCGATTTCGTCGATTCGGTCAGCGTCGTCAACGATGGACAGGAAATCGTCCTGACCCATCGTGCCGACACTCCATGCCTCCCAGACGCGCACGCAGTCGTATGCGCAACTGCCGATCGCGGCCGCGACCGCGTCGCGCGCAGCGTTGAGCTGCTTGTCGGCGTACTTGATCTCGTTCATGTGGATCCCCGGTGATGTGCGCGGCTCAGCCGCGGTGGTGGTCGTCATTGCCGATGCGGCCGATCGCGCGCACGATCACGACAGCGGCGAGGATCAGCAGCGCAGCGGCGCCGATCAGGAGGCGGGTGGTGGTCACGTCAGCACCCCCGAGCGATCAGCTGCGCCGCGAGGAAGCGCGCATGTGCGCGCGACATCGCGTCGTAGAACGGGTAAAGGAGGTGCTGGCAGAGGGCGCGGGCGGTCGGGCTCATGGCTCAATACCCCTTGCGTTTCGCGATGCCCTCGGCCGCCGCGTTGAACGCGTCTTCGAACAGGATCTCGAGCAGGTAGACGAAGTGGGCGTGGTCGCTCTTGTCGAGGAAGGCGTTCATCACCTTCGCGCGGAAGCCCGCAGGCAGCTCCGCCATCGCGTTGATCACGTCGTCGATCTCGACCTCGGCCGAGGCGCGCTCGAACGCCGCTTCTTCAGCTTCGGCGCGTGCGTCTGTCTCCGCCTGCGCGCGGTCCGCATAGCTGTCGACCAGCGACGGCAGTGCGCGGGGAGTGATCGGGTGGTGGTGGAGCATTTCGGGCCTCGCGGTTTCGTATTGCCTTGGACCGAATAATACGAAATCGTATAGAGAACGTCAATACGAAAGCGTATAAATTTTCACGTGGCTGGGAGAGAACGAATGGAGAGGCGCCGGAAATGAAAAAGCCCCGCGCGGGGCGGGGCTCTCAGAAGGGTTGAAAGACGATGTGCGCGTCTACCGGATGGCTTGGCACTCGCGATAGACCTGTTCGCCGACGCGCATCGGATCGCTCAGCGCGAGATTGGCATCGCTGTAAATCTGCGCGCGTGCTCGGCGCTTCCATGTGGCGTCGAGCTTCTTGCCGTAGAGGTCGGGGATGGCAGATTCAGGCAGGCCGCGCTGACGGTTCGACACGACGAACTCGGCATAGGCCGACTTCATCTGGCATTCGGTCGCCGGTTTGGGAGCCGTGCCGGCGCCCGGCTGCGCGAACTGAACGCCGCCGAGATGCTGGTTGCTCTTGATGCCCCAGGTTTGCGACTGCGCCAGTGCAACGGCCGGCACGGCAAGGGCCACCAAGGCGAAAAAGCGCGTTCTCATCGCGGACTCCGTGAAGGCGTTACAGGCGGTTGTCGTTCCAGACGGCGCGGCCGATGATCATCGTGCGATCGTCGGGCGGGAGCACCTTGTCGGGATGCACGTTTTTGTCGGGGTTGTCGCTGCGCATGATCCAGGTCTGGGAACCCATCGTCGGATGGTAGTCCCAGATCAGCCGCTTCAGCACCAGGCCGCCGTCGGGCGTGCAGATCGCGAAGATCTTGCCTTCCTTGGGCGCCTGGTCGGCAGTGTTCAGCAGCACGACGCATCCGTCCTGAATGGTAGGCGACATGCTGCCGCCGGAGGCATAGATGATCCGCGCGGCGTTTTCGGGCACGCCGAAGTCGCGCAGGCTCGAACGCTTGAATGCCAGGCCGCCTTTCACGACGACGTGATCGACGTACTTCCCATCACCGCAGGCTGCGGCAATGTCCAGCTGGGGAACCATCGAGAACTCATCCTCCGTCGGGTTCGGGAGGTCACTATCACCTGAACGCGAGCTGCTGCGATTCTCGTGCGCGGCCTGCAGGTCGACGTAACGCAGTTCATGGACCAGGACGCCAAAGTGCTCGGCGAGCGGCTGCACTGTCGAATCCCTCGGCGTAAGGCTCTCGCCATTCAGGATGCGGAAGATCGTCGCCTGCGGAGGCTTGTTGCCAAGCCGTTCGGCGAGCGAGTTCGGATTGAGTCCGTGCCGCTCCAGCAGCCACTGGAGGTTCTGCGCGAGGAAGTTGGTGCTATTCGACATGCGCAGAACATACGGATTTGTATAGGTGTCAGCAAGCATTTATACGAAAGTGATTTACAACAATACGAAAACGTATAAAATACGCTCCAAAGCCTACTGGAGCGTCCTCATGAAAACCGCAAAAGAGCTCATCGACGAGCTCACTGTCGACGGTGTCAGCCAGAGCGAAATCGGCGCCGGCACGAATATCCCGCAAGCGACGATCAGCCGGATTCAGACCGGCAAGATCGCCGACACCAAGGCGTCGAACTGGAATCGGATCAACGCCTTTCACGCCGAGCACTTCGCCGCGAAAGCCGAACAGGCCAGCGCTGGCGACGCGCCGAACCAACCGCATCCTAAAGCCGCGCAGGTTCCGGCATGAAACCCGCCAAACCGACCCGCGCCGAATATCGCAACGAGGTCAAGACACGCCTGCGCGACCCCGCGTACGAGGCGCTCCAGACCTGGAAAGCACTCCACGGCATCGACAGCGACTCCGCGGCGCTCGCTCGCCTGACCGAACTGATGCTGTTCGGCGCGGTTGGCACTTTGCCCGCGCAGCTCGTGGCCGTCAGTGCCGACTTGGGGCAAATCGGCCCGCGGGTGCGCGCATGAGCGAAGACCGCGTAGATCAGCCCGTTCGGCTGCCGGTGGCGGAAGCTGCCGACCTTGCGGTGCGCGCGGCAGAACAGGGCGTGTCGACGCCCGATTACCTCGGATACCACGTGCTGAAGAGCGCCTACGGCGCGCTGCACCCGGCTGTCGTCGCATTCGAGCGCCGGCCCAAGTCGGGACAGACGGGGACGGAGCAGGGGGATTGACCGTGCTTGAACTGTTCATCGACGCCTGGATGCTCGGCGTCATCTGGTTCGCCTTCGGCGGCGCGTGGAGGTGGGTGTGAACGACCTCCCGAATCCTCTCACCCCTGCGGACTGCGATCTGACGGGCTACCGCTGGATGCCGCTTGACGTCGTGCGCGTCATCGACAGCGACACGTTCGGGATCTCGACCGGCGACGAGTTCAAGACGGCGTTCCGTCTCTGGGCGAAGTGCTGGCAGCAGGTGCCGGCCGCCAGTCTGCCGGACGACGACCGCGTGCTCGCGCATCTGGCCGGCCTGTCCGAAAACTTGTCCAAGTGGAAGAGAGTCCGCGCCGTCGCGCTGCGCGGCTTCGTGAAGTGCAGTGACGGGCGCCTGTATCACCCGGTCATCGCCGAGAAGGCGATCGAGGCGATGCAGCGGCGCGACGACCATGCCGAGCGCGAGGAGAACCAGCAGACGCGGCAGCAGCAGCACCGCGAGCGGCGCAAAGCGATGTTCGAGCGTCTCCGCCAGCATGGAATCGTCCCCGCATACGACACGAAAACGGCCGAACTGGAACGCCTGATTGCGACGCTACCTGTTACGGAAAGCGTCGCACCTGTTACGGAAAACGTCACCGGTGTGACGTCGCAAAGCGTCTCCGGTGACGCACCTGCAACGGCTATAGACAAGGACAGGACAAGGACAGAGACAGTAAACCCCTCTGTACGGACGGACGTAGGTGGTGAACCTCGCGTAGCTGTCCGTCCGTCCGACCTGTCCGCCGCCATGCGTCGGCACTCGATCGAAGCCCATCCCGGAGACCCGCGCGTCATCGCAGCCGCTGAAGCCGGCATGACGGTCGCGACCATCGAGGCTGCATGCGTTGAGGCGAAAACATCCGATCCGACAGGCCGCATCAAGGCCGGGTTCGTGATCGCCATCGCGCAACGCTGGGCGGCCGAAGCGAATCGCCCGCGCAACGGCGCTCGGCCGATGCAATCCCGCCAGACCCCCGAAGAACGCCGCCGCGCGATCAGCAAGGCGAACGGCGACGCGTGGCTGGCGGAAACGCCCGAATCCGATCCCAACGTCATCGACATGGAGCACTGACCCATGACCCCGAACGACAAGCAGGCGTTCAAGGACGCTCTCGATCTCGCGCACGAAACCGCGCGCCAGGCGCTCCCGAGCCCCGCAGTGCTCCGCGTTTTCTGGTCGCAGCTCGAAACGTTTCCGCTCGACGCGGTGCTGCGCGCGCTGTCGCGCCACGTCGCGACGAGCGAGTTCGCGCCGACGCCCGCGTCGATCCTGAAGCACCTGCCGAAGATGAGCGACGGCCGGCCCGAGCCCGATGAAGCATGGGCCATCGCGATCCGCTCGGCCGACGAGCGCGAGACCGTCGTCTGGACGCAGGAAATCGCCGAGGCATGGGCCATCGCATCGCCCGTGTTCGACGGTGACGAGATCGGTGCACGCATGGCGTTCAAGGCGGCATACGCGCGGATTGTCGACAGGAATCGCGGTGCGAATCAGCCGCCGCAGTGGGTGGTCTCGCAGGGCTTCGACGCGCAACGCCGCATCGAGGTCGTCGACCAGGCCGTGCGAGCAGGGCGCCTGCAGCTGACGCATGCACAGGCCGTCGTGCCTTTGCTGACGAGCGAAAGCGATCCGTCCCCGGCCGTCGATGTCGAGGCGAACCTCGCGCGGTTGAAGGCGATGGTTGCGGGGATTGGGAGCGCGCGCACGCGTTCGTCCCTCGAAAAATCCGCCCGTGCACGTGAGGACGCCGAGCACACGGCGGAGCTGAAGCAGGCGGCGGCGCGGCGCGTGACGGGCTATGCGGCGGAGGTGCGGGCATGAACTGCAAACTCGGTGATCTGGCGATCCTGATCCGTGGCCGAGTCGTCGCGGGGCGCGTCGTCGAAGTGGTCGGACGTTGCCCGCAGAACGTCGACTTCAGGCTTCCTGACGGCGTCTGGCACGAGGCCGTCGATTACGAGTGGATCGTTCGATTCCAAAATCCGGTGGAAGCGCCGATGGGTCATAACCGCACGCGCACCACTGTTTTCGCGCCGGTCCCCGATCGCTGTCTTCGCCCGATCAGCGGATTACCCGTGGCGGATGAAGTCGAAGACGAGGTCGTCGCATGAACACCGACGGCGTCCCGGCAGGCAGCTGCGCGGCCTACGGCTGCCCGATGCTCGGCTCGTTCGGCGTGTCGGGGAAGTGGTACTGCGCGTGCCACTTCCGCGGCTCGTCAGCGAGCAACGACGCCATCACCTCGGTGCTGAACCAGCACGCCGCGATCGTCGATCGCGTGAAGCTCCTGCGCCGCGAAGGCGCGGGCTACGCGGCCATCCTCGCCGCAGAAAACCAGCTGATCGAGCTGACGCGCGAGATCGGCCGGCAATACGACATTCCCTCGGCGCCGGTGACCGGTCCGACACACGCTGAACCCCACTTCTCGGAGACCGACGCATGAGACCCGATCCGCACGCACCGTTACCGCCGCCGCCGCGAGCGAGCAGCGCCGAGGCATTGCCGTCCCCCGACCAGGTGCGCGCGATCCGCATCGGCGCGCTCGAACTGCTGCTGCAGATCGAGCAGACCGGCGTGTACGCCGAACCGGCGTTCCTCGAGACGCTGCACAAGCTCGCGCAGAACCCGGTGCGCGAAGACCTTCGCCCGCTGATGGAGGCCGCACGATGAGCACGCGCACCCCGCCCGCCGAATGGGATCGGCATGCGCTTGAGGTCGCGCGCGGCATCGCGTCGATCGATCGCTCGAAGCTGCCGGGCCTGACCACGCAGTTCACCGCGATCCTGCAGAGCGCGATCGTCGACGCAATGATGATGGTCGCCGAGGGTACGCTCGCGCGCCCGGCCGTCACGATCCGCAGCGGCGAGATCCAGCTCAATGCGGCCGGCCTCGCGCTGACCGACATCGAGTGCGAGATGCTGCGTGCGATCGCCGAGCGCATGCGCCGCGTCGAGGAAGCGCGGCGTGCGGAGGTGGCGCCATGCTGACCGTCACCCTCCCGTATCCGATCAGCGCGAACCGCTACTGGAAGTCGTTCATCCTCGGCAAGCGAGTCATGACCGCGCCGAGCGCCGAGGCGAAAGCCTACAAGCAGGAGGTGGGCTGGCTGTTGCGTGCGGCGGGCGTGCGCGAAGCGATCAAGGGCCGCGTGAGCGTCGACATCGTGCTGTACGCGAAGCGTCCGCAGGACTGGCAGAAGCGTCAGCGACTGCACGGCGCGCATTGGGACGACACCGTACAGCGCATCGATCTCGACAACGCGCGCAAGTGCCTTTACGACTCGTTGAAGGAGATCGCGTTCGAAGACGATTTCTGGATCTGGGCCGACTCCGGCCGGGTGGGGGAGCCCGACGGCGATGCGCGCGTCGTCGTCACGATCACGCCGATCGTCGTCGCTCAGCCGCAGGCCGGCCTCGCGCTCGACCTGCCGATCCCCGATCCGCTGGAGGTGTGACGTGGACCGCATCCAACACCCATCGAACAATGCGGTGCTCGGCGCGCCGCAAGGTTGGGACCATGGCGAACTGCCGTGCAGCGCGCTGCCGATCACGCGCGTCGAGTTCGTCGAAGGCGTCGACGCGGTCGCTTCGTACTGGCGTCCGACGTCTGCCGAGCTGGCGGCACTCGCCGCTGGCGCGCCGGTGATCCTGTACGTGATCGGCCGCACGATGCCGCCCGTCGCGCTTGCCGTGGAGGACGTGTGACATGCGACAGGAAATCCGTCTGACCGTCTCCCGTGCCTGGTGGCTCACGCCGGCGCTGTACGCGATCGGCATCTACGCAGCCGGCACCGGCCGGCTTCCCGATGACGACTGGCTGTCGCGCTTCGTAATGCGAGGCATCCGCGTTCGCGTCGAGGAGGCCTGACATGCAGCGCACCTGCGCCGAATGCGAATACTTCGACGCCGAGTTCGGCGACTGCCTGAGTCGCATGTCGGATCGCTACCAGACGTCGGCGATCAGCCCGGCGTGCCGCGCGTTCTATCCGGACACGACGGCCGCCGCTGCGAGCGAAGGCGACGAGGAGCGCGACTGATGGCGACCATCGTCCAACTCGCCGGCATGTTGCCGCGTGATCCGCAGTTCCGCGAGTGGGTCGGCACCTACGTCAACGGCGACCCCGTCACGATCGACGAGGCCGCGACGTTCATCCGCACCGTGTGCAAGGTCGAGTCTCGTCGCGAGCTGGCGACCGATCAGCACGCGATCGATCGCTTTCACCACTTCCTGCGCCGCCCGTTCCTCGACTGGCGTGACGATCAACACCGTATGGCACATGCGGCGCCCGAAAGGGCGGGAGCGTCTCCGAGGCGAACTGCAGCTTGAATGTGCCAGGCAGTGACAGCCCGGAAAGACGGGCACCCACCACCGCAAATCACGGAAGGAATGACGGACATGAGCAGAGAAGCCACCCAGTTTTCGGCCGAGCGCCAACCCCGCACTCGCAAGCCGCGCGGCAAGGAGATGCGCACGAAGATCCTCGAGGCCATCAAGGAACAGACGAAGCTGAACGAGAAGGGCTTCTACAAGAAGGTCGCCGAGAAAGCGATCGAACAGGGCGACACGCTGATGCTGAAGGAACTGCTGACGCGCGTGGCGCCGGCCGCAAAGCCCGTCGCGCCCGCAGTGCAGTTCGAGTTTCCCGAGGACGGCACGCCTGTGCAGCAGGTCGACGCCGTGCTGCGCGCCGTAGCCGCCGGAAAGGTCTCGCCGGACATCGCCCAGCAGCTCGTGAACATGATCCGCGCGAAGCTCGATGTGCTCGAGATCAGCGAGCTGGCCGACCGCCTCGCGCAGGTCGAGAAGGCGCTCGCGGCGCAGGGGAAATGAGCGATGAACGTGAAAGCGGGCGACATGGCGATCGTCGTCGTTCCGGCCGAATGGCCGCGCAAGACGCTCGACGGGCTGATCGTCGAGGTTGTCCGCTTCGTTCCGCCGCGCGGGCCAGGTGCCCCATGGGATCAGCGGCCGGCATGGTGGTGCACGTGGAAAGCCGCATGGTTCAACGACCACGGCCGCATGTTCCTCGACGGCTCGTTGCTAGACGCGTGGCTGCGCCCGATCAGCGGCGTGCCGATCAACGATGAAATTCCCGACGAGACGCTACTCACCGCATGAGCCGCCGCCGCCTCTCCCACGCCGCGATCACCCGCGTCGAGTCCTACTTCTCCGGCGTCGCCACTGAAGACCGGCCGGCCGTATTCGGCATCGTCGACATGGACCGGAACGTCATCAAGCGGCTGACGGTCGACGGCGAGGAAACAGACGCCGAGCCGACCGTGCTGATAGCGGAGAAGCTGGCGCCGCTGCTCAAGAAGAAGCGGCGCAAGATCGTGATCGGCGGCCGTGGGTCGATGAAGACGCGGACCGTCGTTTCTATCCTGGCGGCGCGAGCGCAGGCCCGGCGTGAGCACAACCTCTGCCTACGCGAAATCCAGAACTCGATCGAGGAGTCGAGCTATCAGGAAATCGCGGAGGAGATCGACCGGCGCGACCTGGGCGACTCATTCCGCCGGCTGAAGAAGTCGATCAGCGTGCCGGCGAACGGCAGCCGGTTCTCGTTCCGTGGCCTGTTCCGCAACCAGCGCGCGCTGAAGGGCTTCACGGGCGTGACCGTCGCGTGGATCGACGAAGGCGAGAACGTGTCGCGCGAATCGCTCGACATCCTGTTCCCGACCATTCGCGCGGCCGGATCTGAGATATGGATCACGTTCAACCCGAATCGCGAGACGGACCCGGTCTGGGCCGACGAGGTCGCGCCGTACGTCGAGCAGATGGTCGACGGGTACTACGAGGATGACGAGCGGATCATCATCCGCTGCAACTGGTCGGACAATCCGTGGTTCCCGGAGGAGCTGGAGCTCGAGCGGCAGAAGATGCTGCGCACCGACCTCGACCGGTACAACTGGATCTGGGAAGGGAAGTTCAACCGCCGATCCGACGAGCTGATCTTCGCTGGGAAATGGCGCGTCGAGACGTTCGAGACGCCTGCCAACGCGCGCTTCTTCTTCGGCGCCGACTGGGGGTTCGCTGTCGACCCGACGACGCTCAACCGCTGTTGGGTGCGCGGCAACGATCTGATGATCGACTGGGAGGCACACGGAAAGCAGACCGACCTTGACGACATCTGGAAGCTGTTCGCCGGCAAGGAAGGCATGCGAGCCGAGCAGGTCGCGAAGTGGAGAGCCGGCGACGACATGAAATTCAAGGGTATCCCCGGCGCGCGGAAATGGAAAATCAAAGCCGACTGCTCACGCCCTGAAACCATTTCGCATGTCGCGAAGCAAGGTTTCAATATCGACGCGGCAAAAAAATGGGGTGGATCGGTAGAAGACGGAATCGCGTTTTTACGTGGTTTTGATCGAATTATTATCCATTCACGGTGCGTAAAGACGAAAGAGGAATTCGAGAATTACTCGTACAAGGTCGACAAAACCACGGGGGACGTGTTGCCTATAATCGTCGACAAGTGGAATCACCACATCGACGGCATTCGATATTCGATGGACGGCTATATTCGCGGTCGCGGTAATGGGCTGAATATCAGTCGTGAAGCATTGGCCGCACTCGCCACCGCATAAAGCGATTTTCCCGGCCTTAATCGGCCATTTTATCGGAGATTTTCAATAATGCGCATTCGTACCATTCTTGCCGCAGTGCTCGGCCTCACGCACGCGCAATTCGCGATCGATCCGTCGGAGCCTGCGGTCGACCAGGTTCTCGCTCCGGCAGCAACCGACGCGGCGGCCGCTCCCGCGAGTGACGCGGGGGAGTCGAGCGGCACTGCGTCTGCTGCGGCCGCCGGCCCCGAAAACGACATCTCCTCGTCTGCTGCGCCTGCATTGCTCTCCGGCGACATCGCAGCCGCGGGCGCGCCGCAAGGTGATGCGCCGGAGGTCGCGCCATCGGGGGAGTCGAGCGCTGTCCCGGATGCGGCCGAATCGACGCCCGCGAGTGCGACGGACAGCGCGGTTGCCTCGCCGAACCCGACGGAGAATGGCGCAATCCTCGATGGTGCTGACGTGGTCGACCCGACTCCGGCCGTGTCGATCGACGTCGAGGACCACGCTGAGGCGCGCGAACGCTTCGCTGGTCTGCTGACGCAGCTGCACGAACGCGAAGAGGACTTCGTGCACGCGCTCCGCAACGAGCTGAATGCGATCGGCGTGCTGCTGCATCTGCATACGGTGGCCTCCGGTAAGGCCGAAACGACGGGCGATTACAGCTCGTCGGACCTCTCGTAACCACCACGGCGGCGCGCATGCTCGAGAAACTGCAATCCCTCATCCCGCGCGCGCTGCTGGCGCCGACCGCGCCGGCGGCCGCACGCCCCGTTGCGGTCCCGACGGCGCAGCGCGTCGAGCCGAACTGGCCGACTATCGAAGGGCCGCGCCGCGGCTTGCGCATCGATCCAGCGCTCCTCGATCAGCTGAAGGCGCAGGGCGCCGCGCGCGGCGCCGACGTTGACTGGGCGGCGAAGTTCAAACCGCCTGCCGTCGCGCCCGGCACGTTCACGAAGGGGCAGGAGGCGCCGACCGTTGCGATGGATTCGGTCTGCGACAACCTCGCCGGCACGCTCGGCGCATGCGGCGGCTTCAACCAGCTCAGCGGCGTCGACTTCATCGGCTACGCCGCACTGTCGCTGCTGTCACAGCACCCGCTGATCCGCGCGATGGTCGAAACGCTGGCTGACGAGATGACGCGGAAGTGGATCGAGTTCGGCGGCCAGGGCAGCGAGGAGTCGGACACGAAGCGCGTGCAGGTGCTCCAGGCGGCGACCGAAAAGTTCCACCTGAAGAAAGCGTTCAACCGCTCGATGAAGAAGACCGGCTATTTCGGCGGGTGCATGCTGTTCATCGACATGGGCGACGATACGCGGTCCGACGAGGGGCTGCGCGAGATCCAGACGCCGCTCACGCTCGACAGCGCGAAGATCCGAAAAAATTCGTTCAAGGGTTTCCGGCTCATCGAGCCGATCAACTGCTATCCGGCGCCATACAACGCCGATAACCCGCTCGCGGCTGACTACTACCAGCCCAACGCGTGGCTCGTGCAGGGCCGCAAGGTGCATGCATCGCGCCTGCTGCATTTCTCGCAGAACGAGCCGCCGGTGCTCCTGAAGCCGGCCTACAACTTTTTCGGCATCCCGCTCGCGCAGATGGCGCTCGATTACGTCGACCGGTTCGATACCGTGCGCATCGCGGTCGCGCGGCTCGTGAAGCGGTTCAGCACGTCGATCCTGAAGACCGACATGAGCCAGATCCTGAACGGAGGTGGCTATGACGACGCAGCGAGCCTGCAAGCTCGCGCGCTGCTCTGGCAGATGTTCGGCGACAACCAGGGATTGATGGCGCTCGACATGGAGAAGGAGGATTTCGTCCAGGTCAACACGCCGCTGACTGGCTTGGCCGACATCGTCTCGCAGCAGCTCGAGCTGCTCGCGGCAATCGGCCGCACGCCGGCCGTGAAGCTGCTCGGCATCGCGCCGCGCGGATTCAACTCGACGGGCGAATATGACGAAGCGAACTGGTACGACCATGTCGCCAGCCAGCAGCAGATCGTTTTCGCCGACAACCTCGACCGCGCGATCAAGATCATCCAGCTGTCCGAGATGGGGCAGATCGACGACGACCTGACGCACAAGTTCGTCGCACTGCACGAACTGAGCGAAGCCGAGAAGGCACAGAATCGCAAGACGAACGCCGACGCGTTCGCGATCCACTTCGACCGCGGTGTTATCTCGAACGAGGAGGAGCGGATCCGCCTCGCGTCTGACCCGGACAGCGGATACGACTCGATCGACGTCGACCAGATTCCGGAGTCACCGGACCTCGGTCAGGGCATGGATGACGAAGAGGAGCGCGACACGGATAGCGCCGGCGCGGTGGCCTGATGCCCGCGCGCGCGCCGAAGGTGAAGGGCGAGATGCGCGCAACGCGGCCGAGTGCCGCCGTGCGCATCCAGTACCAGCGCGCGCTCGAGCGCCTGGTCGACGAGATGCACCGCTCGACGCTGTACTGGCTGCGCGCCACGTATCGCGGCCGAGAGTCGGAGATTGCGGCCGACGCGTCGCCGGCCGCAGACCTTGCCGCGCAGCTCGCGCGCCGGGCCGCGCAGTGGCGCAAGATGTTCGCCGCCCGGGCTCCGGACCTCGCGCGCTGGTTCATCGCGAAGGTCGACCGGCACGCGACGAATGCCACGAAGCAGGCCGCTGTCTCGCTGACCGGCATGTCGGTCTCGGTAAAGGACACGCTGGTCTCGAACACCGTCATGCAGGCGTCGATCCAGCAGAACGTTTCCCTGATCAAATCCATCCAGTCCGAGTATGCGACCGAGGTCGAAGGCATCGTGATGCGCAGCGTCACGGCGGGCCGCGACCTGAAGTATCTGACCGACCAGCTCCAGGAGCGCTACGGCGTGACGCGTCGCCGCGCGACGTTCATCGCGACCGACCAGAACAACAAGGCGACGGCCCAGATGGCCCGCGCCCGTCAGCTCTCGATGGGTGTCACGAAGGCGCGCTGGCTGCATGTCGGCGGCGGCAAGAATCCGCGGCACTCGCATGTCGACGCGAACGGGAAGGTTTACGATTTATCGAAGGGTCTTAAAATCGACGGCGAATATATTTTCCCCGGCGAATTGCCGAATTGCGGATGCGTGGGCGCGCCGCTTATTCCGGGTGTTGATGATGAAGCCGAATAAAGACGAGATTATCGTAGCTTTTGATAAAGCGACGGTGCGAAGTTTCGATAAAGACGGTCGCATGCGCGTTTCGATCAGTCGAATCTCGAAAGCCGATGTGAACCCGTACTGGGGTCGCGAGATCGTCGGCGGCGACGAGCTCGGCCTCGACCCGGGCCGCGTCTACAACGTGTTTCGGCCGCCGGAAGAGCTAGAGAAGGCCGCCGCGACGTTCAACACGCTACCGATCCTGCTCGTCCACAAGCACGTGAGCGCAGATGACCCGAAAAAAGAACTGATTATCGGAACTACCGGTTCAAATGCTGCATTTGACGGTCAATATTTGACCAATGACCTCGCTTTCTGGGATGGCGCTTATATCGAGAAAATCGAAAGCGAGGAGCAGCGCGAGCTATCGAGTTCCTATCGGTATAAGCCCGTCATTAAAAGTGGAACCTATAATGGCGCGCAATACGACATCGTGATGACGGAGATTATGGGTAATCACGTCGCACTGGTCGTCGAGGGGCGCGCCGGTCCCGAAGTGACGGTGGCGGATTCCCAAATTCAACCTCCCGAAAAGGTACGAACCGTGAAACTGAATCCGAAGCAGAAGGCGGCGCTGAAGACCCGCGCGGCGAAGCTCGTCGCGATGGACGAAGGCCTCGACACCGCGGGCGCTGAAGAGGCGCTCGAGGAAGCCCTCGAAGAAATCCAGGCGCTCGGCGAGCCGGATGCGGCCGTCGACGAGGAGGGCTCGCTGCTCGAGAAGCTGAAGAAGCTGATCGAGGAAGCGGGCGCCAAGGGTGCGAACGACGAAGACGACGACCCGGAAGCGGCGGCCGACGAAGAGCGCCGCGCCGAGGAAGCGAAGAAGGCCGAGGAGGCGAAGAACGCCTCGGCGATGGACGCCAAGATCACGGCCGCGAAGAAGGACGTGCGCGAGTCGATCGAGGGCCGCTTCCGCGCTGCCGACAAGGTCGCGCCGATCACCGGCCGCATCGACGCGATGGCGTTCGATTCGGCCGAGGCGATCTACGCGCACGCGCTGACGGTCGGCGGCATGGACCCGGCGAAGCACGATAAGGTCGCCTATGCCGGCATCGTCGACGTGCTGCTGACCAGCCGCGCGAACGCGCCGACGCAGGTCGCGCACGACGCCGCCGGAGACGCCGCGCTCGTCGAGCGCTTCCCGGCTCTGGCCAAAATTCAACACGCGTAAGGACTGACGAACATGGGCTTCCCGAACGCAGTACGTCTTCAGCCCGAGGTTGGCGTGCCCGGCACGCGTGCCTCGATGAATCCGATCTCGGCCATCTCGCGCGTGGCGCAGACGGCCGTCACCGTCGCGCGCTTCGTGTGGCCGGGCACGGACACCGACAACCAGGTGCAGAACACCGGTACCGGCAAGCCGTTGGGCTTCGCGATCACGGACCAGGTCGGCGTGATCCCGAACTACCTGCAGGAATACAGCATGTCGGTTCCGGCTGGCATGGCCGTCGAGGTCGCTGAGCAGGGTGAGTTCTTCGCGAGCTCGGCGAACGCGGCGACGCTCGGCCAGAAGGTGTTCGCGACGCTCGCTGACGGCACGCTGCAGTTCGGCGCGGCCGGCGCGACGGTCGCGGGCGCCATCGAAACGCAATTCGTCGTGACGCGCGGCGGCGCGGCGAACGCGGTGATCAAGATCTCGACGTGGAGCCAACTCGCATGAAGCTGACCCAACTTTCCGCCTACGGCATCCACCTGGCGGCCGGTGCCGAGCTGCTCAACGACGTTTCGAAAGCGAAGCTCGTGGCAGCGATGGACGCGGCCGGCCCGCTCGTCACGCAGCCGAACAACGGCATCCCCCAGATGCTGACGAACTACTTCGATCCGCGCGTGATCGAAACGCTCGTGGCGCCGATGAACGCCGAGCTGTTGTATCCGCCCGTGCAAAAGGGTGACTGGACGACGTCGACGGCCACGTTCATGACCGTCGAATCGACCGGTGAAACGGCGACGTACGGCGACTACAGCGGCAACGGCCAGTCGAGCCACAACGTGAATTTCCCGCAGCGACAGAACTACGGGTTTCAGACGAACACGCAGTGGGGCGACAAGCAGATGGCAGTCGCGGCGAAGGCGCGCGTCGATTACGCGGCGCGCCAGCAGCTCGCCTCGGCGCTGATCCTGCGCAAGAAGGAAAACGCGATCTTCCTGTTCGGCGTGGCCGGCCTGCAGAACTACGGCCTGACGAACGATCCGGCGCTCAGCGCTCCGGTTGCACCGACGACGGGTGCCGGCGGCACAACGTGGGATGTGAAGACCTCGGACGAGATCTACGCCGACTTCGTGCTGCTCTGGAAGAACCTGATCGCGTCCGGCAACGGCCTGATCAACACGAAGTCGCGCGTGAAGGTCGGCATCCCGAACGTGTCCGAGCAGAACCTGACGAAGCAGAACACGTACGGCCAGGTGCTGCGCGACCGACTGAAGCTCGCGTACCCGAACATGGAGATCGAGACGATCCCCGAATTCGCGACGGCGAGCGGCAACCTCGTGCAGATGATTGCCGTGGACGTGGAAGGTCAGCCGACGGGCGAGCTCGCGTATGCCGAGCGCATGCGTGCGCACGGCGTCGTGCGCCGCGATTCGTCGTACTCGGAAAAGAAGTCCGGGCATGCGTACGGCGCGGTGCTGTACTACCCGAACTTCATCCAACAAATGCTGGGGGTCTGACATGCCGGAAATCCAAGAATCGAAGGCGGCCAAGCCGGTCAAGGTGTTCTGCAAGCTCCCGCACGGGATCGTCTACACGCTGCCGGACGATCGCACCGTGCGCCTGGTCGGCATGTACGGCGACGAACGCTCGGACCTGCAGGTTGCGGGCATGCCGGGGCGCGACAGCGTTGCGGGTTACGGCGTGACGCTGGTCGACGCCGACGACTGGGCCCAGATCGTGAAGGACCACGGCAAGTCGGCGGCGCACAAGAACGGTTTCGTGTTCGCTGCGAAGGACGACAAGTCCGGCGAATCGCAGGCACGTGAACAGGAAGGCGAGCGCACCGGCTTCGAGCCGTACAACCCGAACGCGAACCCCGAAGACAAGACGGTCGACGGGACGAAGACCGGGGCAGTCGAGCAGCAATGAGCACGCCGACGGGTGTCGTCGCCTTCGATCCGGCCGCCTTCAGGGCGGCTTTTCCCGCTTTTGCGGGACTGAGCGACGGCACCCTGAACGGCTATTTCGCGATGGCCTGCATCTTCCTGAACAACTCCCCAGCGTCGGTCGTGCAGGATCTGGCCGTGCGCGCGCAGCTGCTCAACTTCATCACCGCACACCTCGCGTTCCTCCTCGGCCGCGCGAGTTCGGGCGATGGTTCGAGCGCTGGAGTGGTCGGCCAGATGCTGTCGGCTGGCGAAGGCACCGTGAACGCCTCGTTCGCGCAGGTGCAGTCGAAGAACGCCGAGTTCTGGGCGCAGAGCGAGTACGGCTTCATCTTCTGGCAGATGGCGCTCCCGTTCCGCACCTTCCGCTACTTTCCGGCGCCGCATGTGTGCCGCTAAGGTCGTCGGCGGCACGAAGCTCGACGCCGCGCTGGCGCGCTACCTCGACGACGCGACGCTGACCATGCGCGCGGGCCTCCTCGAAAACGCAACCGAGCCCGACGGCACTCCGACGGCGCTCGTAGGATTCTGGAACGAGTACGGCACACAGGACATCCCGCCGCGTCCCTTCATGCGCACGACAGCGCTCGAGCGTGCATCGCGCTGGGCGAAGATCGTCGGCGTGACGCTGCAGCGCAACGGCGGCGACTTCGATGCAGCGCTGCGCCTGGCAGGCGAGGCGGCCGTCGTCGACATTCAGGCGACGATCGGCGCATGGACGGATCCGCAGAACGCCGAATCCACGATCGCGAAGAAGGGTTTCGACGGTCCGCTGCGCGGCTCGGCCGCGGCGCCGATGCAGCACGCGGTCGCGTACGACATCGTCGACGGAGTACCCACAGAATGAATTTGCACGGAATCGTCTCCGGCGTGATCGGCACCGTGAACCCCTTCGTGCCGGTGACGTTGCAGCAGAGCGCCGGTTACACCACGGCCGCCGACGGCAGCCGCACGCCGACGTACAGCGTGTCGCCCCAGTCCGTGCAGGTGCAGGCTCTCTCCGCGAAAGAAATCCAGCACCTCGATGGCCTGAACATCCAAGGCGTGATGCGTAAGGCATACCTGAACGGCGACTGGCGCGGCGTCTACCGCGCGACGAACCAGGGTGGTGACCTCATGCAGTTCGCGGCGGCGGCCGGCGTCCCGGCATCGCTGCAGGGCACGACGTGGAAGGTCGTGCAGGTGTTCGAGACGTGGCCGGACTGGTGCGCGCTCGCGATCCAACTGCAGTGAGGCCACCATGCCCGTGACCATCTCCATCACCGAATCCCAGGTCTTCACGGCGCTGCGCAGTTTCCTGCTTGACATCCTGCCGGCAGGCGTCGAAGTGGTGAAGGCGCAGGACAACAGCGTCGGCGAGCCAGTCGGCGCGGACTTCATCGTAATGAACTCGATCGCGTCGCCGCGACTCGCGACGAACGTCGACGGCTATACGGACCCGGGCGCCGGCGGCGCGCCGGGCACGCGCAACTCGATGCAGGCGATCGAGGCCCGCATCCAGCTCGACGTGCACGGCCCGAACTCGGGCGACAACGCTGCGATCATTTCCACGCTGTTTCGTGACGAATATGCGTGCATTCAATTCGCGACCGTTAATCCGGATATTCAGCCGTTATATTGCGAAAATCCGCGACAAATGCCGTTTATTAACGCTCAGAATAACTATGAACAGCGTTGGATAATTGAACTGGCTATCGAATACAATCCAATCACGCAAACGCCGCAGGATTTTGCAGACGAGGTTATTCCACAAATCGTCAGCGTGGACGCGGCATATCCACCCGGAGCTTAAACCATGTCGATCCCGGCATCCCTGATCGCATCCGTAACGCCGAGCGTCATCAGCGCGGGCGGCTCAGCCCTCGATCTCGTCGGGTATATGCTGACGACGAATTCCCGAGTACCGGTCGGCTCTGCGCCGACATTTCCGACTCAAGCTGCGGTTGCGGCTTATTTCGGTGCGACTTCCACCGAAGCGCAATTGGCCGCGATTTATTTCAACGGCTTCGATAATTCGAATGTGAAGCCGGGTTCGCTCGGCTTCATGCAATATCCGACGGCACCGGTGAGCGCATATTTGCGCGGCGGCTCGCTCGCGGCGATGACGCTCACGCAATTGCAGTCGCTGTCGGGCACCGTGATTATCACGGTCGACGGCGTGCAGAAGACGTCCTCCAACATCAACCTCGCGAGCGCGACGAGCTTCTCGAACGCAGCAACGCTGATCTCCGCGGCATTCACGGGCGGCCCGACCGTCGCGTACGACAGCGTGTCCTCGGCGTTCACCTTCACGTCGACGACCTCCGGCGCGTCGTCGGCGATCGGCTTCGCGACGGGGACGCTGGCCTCGGGGCTTAAGCTCACGCAGGCGACCGGCGCGGTCACGTCGCAGGGCGCCGTCGCATCGACGCCGGCGGCCGCGATGGCGGCACTGACGAAGCTGACCCAGAACTGGGTGTCGTTCATGACCACGTTCGACCCGGACAACGGCGTCGGCAACACGCAGAAGATGGCGTTCGCGACGTGGACGTCGCAGCAGAACAACCGCTACCTGTACGCGGTCTGGGATCCGGACCTGAGCCCGACGACCACGGTTCCGGCGACGTCGTCGCTCGGATATCTGGCTAACCAGGCCAACATGAGCGGCGTTGCGCCGAACTTCAACGACATCAACAAGGCGGCATTCCTGATGGGGGCGATCGCTTCGATCGACTTCACGCAGACGGCCGGCCGCAGCACGTTGTCGTTCAAGTCGCAGTCGGGGCTCGCGGCGGACGTTACCGACGCCACGATCTACCAGAACCTCGTCGCGAACGGCTACAACTGCTACGGCGCGTTCGCGACGGCGAACGACCAGTTCACGTTCTACACGCCCGGTCAGATCGCCGGCCAGTACAACTGGATCGATTCGTACATCGACCAGATCTGGCTGAACAACCAGATGCAGCTCGCCATCATGACCGGCCTCACGCAGTCGAAATCGGTGCCGTACAACGCCGTCGGCGACGCGACGATCGAGGCGTGGCTGATGGACCCGATCAACCAGGCGGTGAACTTCGGCGCGATCCAGCAGGGCGTGCAGCTCTCGGCCGCGCAGGCGCAGCAAGTCAACACGGCTGCTGGCCGGAAGATCGACAGCATCCTGTCGTCGCGCGGCTGGTATCTGCAGGTGCTCGCGTCGACTGCGCCGGCCCAGACGCGCGCCAACCGCCAGTCGCCGCCGTGCAGCCTCTGGTACATGGACGGCGGCAGCGTCCAACAACTCAACCTCGCCTCGGTGATGGTCCAGTAAGGGAGCAACCATGTCAGGAACGATTACCAGCGCCAACAGCGTGATCATGCTCGCGGCCGGCTCCATCTTCCCGGTCGCGCAGCAGATTCAGGGCTACGCCGCCGAGGACATCTTCGATACCGACGACGTCGAGATGGCCGAGGTGCAGATGGGCCTCGACAGCAAACAGTCGTACGGCTGGATTCCATTCAACGTGAAGTGGCGTCTCACGCTGATGGCGAACTCCGACTCGATCCAGATCTTCGACAGCGTTATCACGGCCGAGAGCGTGCTGCGCGACAAGATGCAATGGTCGGGGGTCGTGACGCTGCCTGGCATCAGCAAGAAATTCACGATGGTCAACGGCGTGCTGACGCGCGGCAAGATCCTGCCGGACGCGAAGAAGGTGCTCCAGCCGCAGACCTACGAAATCACCTGGGAGAAGGTGCTGCCGGCACCGATGTGATATGGCACGGAAGACGACCAACTTCACCGCGACCGACGGTCGCGACGACGGGAAGCGATTCCTGATCACCGAGATGTCGGCATCGCAGTCGGAGGAGTGGGCGGCGCGCGCGCTGTTCGCTGCGATGAGCTGCGGTGTCGAGATTCCGGACGAAGTGCTCGGCGCCGGGCTGGCCGGGATCGCCGCGGTCGGCATCAAGTCGCTCGGCCGCGTGCCGTTCGAGATCGTGAAGCCGCTGTTCGACGAGATGATGGCCTGCGTGCAGTACGAGTTCGAGCCCGGCCGACAAGGCGGCGCGCGCGCGCTGATCGAGACCGACATTGAGGAAGTCGCCACGCGCCTGAAGCTCCGGAAGGCGGTGCTCGACCTGCACCTCGAGGGTTTTCTCGGCGCCGCCCCGTCGAAACAGGCTTCTGGGGCGGCGGCAGCAGCAGACGCCTGATCGCGTATCCCAACGTGCCGCGCACCATCGGCGCGGTCGTTTCCCGGCGGCTCGCTACGCTCGTCGAGCTGCAAACCGTTCTGGGACAGGACGACCTGCATGACCTGCTCGAAATAATCGTCGTCGACAGCTACAACGAGCGCGTCGCGGCCGAGGATAGGAGAAACTGACCGTGGCGACGATTGTAGACGCCCTCGTTGTGACGCTCGGGTTCGACCTCTCCGCGTTCAAGCGCGGCAAGGCCGAGGCCGGCTCTTCAACGAAGAAGCTCACCGCCGAAGAGCGGGCCGCCGCCAAGGAAATAGAGGAGCGCAACAAGAAGGCGGCCGAATCCTTCCGTAGCATCCGCAACGAGGTACTCGCGCTCATCGCGATATTCACCGCAGGCGTCGGCATCAAGCAGTTCGCCGAGAGCACGATCAACTCCGCGGTGAACCTGGGCTACATGGCCCAGAATCTCCAGATGAGCACGCGCGACCTAGCTGCATGGCAGCGTGCTGCCGAACGCGCGGGCGGCTCCGCCGAAGGCATCACGGCCGCGCTACAGGCCTCCCAGAACGACATCTCGAAGCTGAAGTTCGGCCAGGTCACCGAGGGCGTGCAATGGTTCCTGCGCATGGGCGGGTCCGTCAAGGATCTGAAAGACGGGAACAGCTATTTGCTCGCCCGCGCGCGGATCATCTCCAGCATGTTCAAGACCGACCCGGGCCGCGCGCGCTTCATCGCGCAGCAGATGGGAATCGGTGACGGCGAATTCAACTTCCTGAAGCAGGGCGAAGGCGCGGTGCTCGCGCTCGTCGACGCGCAGAAAAAGAATTCGGCCGTTACGGAGAAGCAGGCCGAGCAGGCGCTTCGGCTGCGCAACGCGTGGCTCGACGTGCGCGATCGGCTGCAGTACGTCGGCACGACCGTGCTCCTCGACCTAATGCCGACGTTCGAGAAGCTGCTCGGCAAGTTGCAGAACATGGCCGACTGGGTCGCTGACCACAAGGCGGACATCAGCGCGTGGGTCGATCGCGCGGTGACTGCGGTGCAGCAGTTCGTCGAGTGGGCCGATAAGGCGGCGGCGTCCGTCGGCGGCTGGAAGAACGTGCTGATCGCGTTCGCGGGCCTGAAGCTGCTCTCGATGGCGTCCGGCGTGCTGTCGCTGGCCGGCGCGCTGCTAAAGCTCGGCGGTGCGCTGGGCGGCGTCAGCACGGCCGGCGCGAGCGCGCTGCCGATTCTCGGGCGTCTGCTCGGCATTGCGGGCCTCGCGCTGTACAGCCAGGGGCTGAACGATGGCGAGGACCAGACGCGCCTCACGCAACCCGGCGACACCTGGGACGGAGATCCGACCGGAAAGGCTCGCGCGGCCGCGAACAATAGCTCGCTCAACGAGCGTCGCCGCTACCTGATGGGACGCCTGAAGGAAGCCGGCTATACCGACGCGCAGGCGGCGGGCATTACCGGGAGCCTGCAGCAGGAAAGCCAGCTGGATCCGAACGCGGTGAACAAGACATCCGGCGCGGCCGGCATCGCGCAGTGGCTTGGCCCGCGCGCACGCGAGTTCGAGAAGCAGTTCGGGCACCCGGTTGCACAGTCGACGTTCGGCGAGCAGGTCGACTTCATGCTCTGGGAGCTGAAGAACACGGAGAAGGCGGCCGACCAGCGCATCAGGATGGCGAAGACACCAGAGTTCGCCGCCGAAGTTCACGCGCGCGAATACGAGCGGCCGGGCGCGAACGAGATCAACATCCCGCGCCGGCAGCAGTATGCACGCGAAGCCGCAGGGATCGGCACTGGTCAGCCGGGCGCAGTAGCGACGGCGGAGGAGGCACAGCGTGCGAACGCGCTGAAGATCGCCCAGCAGACCGCGACGGCCGCAGCGCCAGCCGTCAGCAATTCGACCTCCACCAGCACGACGTCGAACGAGACGAACATCAACGGGCCGATCACCGTGCACACGCAGGCGACTGACGCCGCCGGCATTGCGCGCGACATTGGCGGCGCGATGAAGCGCTACAGCTTCGTCGTGCCACAGGCCAACACGGGTTTGAGCTGATATGCCGTTTCCGAACATCATCGTCCCGAGCTTTCCGAACGTGCCGAACTTACCCGGCGTGCCGCCGCTCATCCGCGCGCCGGGCGAATCGCTCGGGTCGTTCGCGATCTCGCTGATCACGACCGACGCGATCGGGCTGCTTGAAGGGCTGCTGGCGCCGGTATGGGGCATCTTCGACGAGTTCGGCGCACCGATGGCCGTCGCCGATACCGCACTGAGCATCGAGTACCGCGGCGACTCGCGCATCTCGAAGTATCCGCAGGAGCAGGGCGGCTTCGCCGACTACAACAAGGTGCAGATGCCGTATAACGCACGCGTGCAACTGGCATGCGGCGGCAGCGACGCGCGGCGCGCGGCGTTTCTGTCCTCGATCGAAGCGTCGAAGCAGTCGACGTTGCTGTTCACCGTGATCACGCCCGACGCAACGTACGAGAGCGCGAACGTCGTCGCGTACGACTACCGGCGCACGTCGAAGAACGGCGTGACCCTAGTGGTCGCCGAGGTGTTCCTCGAAGAGGTTCGCCAGACGGTCGTCGCTCAGTTCGACAACACACAGAACGCCGCGTCGCAGGATTCGGCCAGTCTTGGGCAGGTGCAGGGGCAGACGCCGACCGCTGCGCAGTCCGGGCTGTACGGACCCGTCTCGGTGACGACTGGCGTCGGCGGGGTGCTGTGATGCTGAACCTACCCCTTACCGCACGGCCCGCGCAGAACTTCAGCGTATTGCTCGCCGGCCAGAACTGTCAGATCTCGGTCTACCAGAAGACGACCGGCCTGTATCTCGACCTCTCCGTCAACAACGCGTCGATCAAGGGTGGCATCGTTTGCCGGGATCGCGTGCGGCTCATCCGGTACGCGTACCTTGGATTCATCGGCGACCTGACGTTCTTCGATACGCAGGGCGTCGACGATCCGCAATACACCGGCCTCGGCACGCGCTGGCAGCTCGTCTACCTCGAAGCGGGAGACCTCGCATGAGCTTCACGCGCAAACGCATCGATCTGACGATCACGCTCGGCGACGGCGAGTTCGGTGAGGACGGTTCGAACACGGTGACGCTGACCGGCCTGCGCGTGCAGTCTCTCATTACGGTGCCGGGCGGCGATGCGATGGCGGCCGCGCAGATCCGCGCGTTCGGCATCCCGTTGTCGATGATCAATCAGCTGACGACCGTCGGCCCGATCAACACGGCAATCCGCGCACAGAACGCCGTACAGCTCGCTGCGGGCGACGACGAGAACGGGATGCATGTCGTCTATTCGGGCACGATCGGCGAGGCGTGGGGCGACTTTCAGGGCACGCCGGACGTGCCGCTGAACATCATCGGATACGCCGGCCTGATCCAGGCAGTGAAGCCGGTCGGCGCGCTCAGCTACGTCGGGACCGTCGACGTCGCGACGATCATGCAGGAACTCGCGAACAAGATGGGCTTCACGTTCGAGAACAGCGGCGTGCAGGTTCAGCTGTCGAATCCGTACTTTCCGGGCACCGCGCTCGCGCAGGTTCGCGCGTGCGCGCGCGCCGCGGACATCAACTACCTGATCGACCGAGACACGCTCGCTATCTGGCCGCGCGCCGGCGCGCGTGCGACGACGGGCGACATCCCGCTGATTTCGCCCGAGACGGGCATGCGCGGCTATCCGACGTTCTCGAGCAACGGGCTCGGCGTATCGACGGAGTTCAACCCGAACATCAAGAACGGCGCCCAGGTGAAGGTGCAAAGCTCGCTGCCGGTCGCCTGCGGCATCTGGAACGTGTTCGACCTGTCGCACGCGCTGGAAAGCGAAGTGCCGGACGGCGCGTGGTTCACTCAACTATCGGCATACCCGCAAAATGGTGGATAACGCTTTCGGCTATCGCGGCAGCCAGCGACCGACGTCCAGCACGTCTCCGTTCAACGAGCAGTCGTTCGTCGTCTGGCAGATCCTGCGCACCATCTCGGGTGCGCGCCTGGTTCAGGTGCAGGCGGTCACAAACGCCGGCGGCGTCTCGCCGGTCGGCTTCGTCGACGTGCTGCCGCTTGTGAACCAGCTCGATGGCTCCGACAACGCGATGCCGCACGGCGTCATCCACAACCTGCCGTACTTCCGGCTGCAGGGTGGTGCGAACGCGGTGATCATCGACCCGCAGGTGGGCGATATCGGTGTGGCGATCATCGAAGACCGCGACATCTCGTCCGTGAAGGCGAACCGCGGCCCGGCGAATCCGGGCTCGAAGCGCATCTTCGACATGGCCGACGGCCTGTATCTCGGCGGATTCCTGAACGGCGCGCCGACCCAGTACGTTCGGTTTTCGGCGGCTGGCGTCGAGATCGTCTCGCCGACGCAAATCCGCATGGCCGCGCCGTCGATCGTGCTGCAGGCCGACAACACCATCGGTCTGACGGCCGGAAGTCAGATCACGAACTCGGCGCCGGCCGTGGAAATCGACGGCCAGATGACGCAGGGCGAAGGCCCGCTCGGCGGCAACGCGGCGATGCAGGGACCGCTCGCCGTCGTCAACGATGTCACCGCGCAGGGCACGAGCGTGCACGCGCACACACACGGCGGCGTGCAGACCGGCGGCGGCAACACTGGAGTACCGAACTGATGCCTTCGACCCTTCTCCTCGACCAAACCAGCTGGGATCTTTGCCTCGATGCCTACGGGAACATCGCAGTCGCGGCCGAGCCGTACGCGATCGCGCAGGACGTCGCGAGCGCGGTGCGCACGTTCCGCGGCGAGGCATGGTACGACACGTCGATCGGCGTGCCGTACTGGCAGGACATTCTCGGCAAGCGGCCGCCGCTTCCGCTCATCAAGAAGGACATCGTCGCCGAAGCGCGGCGCGTGTACAGCGTGCAGGCCGCGCAGTGCTTCATCACGTCCATGAACAACCGCGTCGTGAGCGGCCAAGTGCAAGTCGCCACGGCCGCCGGCGTGCTTCCCGTCAATTTCTGAGGCTCCGCATGTCGACTCCTCCCACCTCCAGCGTCCCGCCGATCAACTGGGCCCCGACCGGGCCCGTGGTGCCGGCCGAGTCGGCGATCCTGACCGGCGTGCTCGCCGATACGAACGCGGCGTTCGGCGGCAACTTGAACATCACGAACGAGGACGGCACGCCGAACGTGACAGCGCCGCAAGGCCAGCTCGCGTCGAGCCTGACGGCGATCATTGCGTCGAAGAACGACGACATGCTGGAGGTGACGAACGGCGTCGATCCGGATCTCGCCGACGGCCGCTGGCAGGACGCGATCGGCCGCATCTATTTCATCGAGCGCGATCCGGCCGAGCCGACGGCGTTGCAGGTGGCTTGCGTCGGTGCGGTGAACACGCCGATCCCGGTGGGCGCGCTGATCAAGGATTCGAGCAACAACGTCTATCTGTGCACGCAGGCCGGCACGATCCCGGCGAGCGGCACGATCACGCTCGGGTTCGCCTGCAAGACGACCGGGCCCATTCCGGTGCCGGCCGCCAACCAGGTGTCGATCTACCAGGCGATCCCTGGGTGGGACATGGTGACGGTCGTCTCGGGTGTACAGGGGAGCGATGTCGAGTCGCGCGCCGACTTCGAGAATCGCCGCCGGCAGTCGGTTGCGAAGAATTCGAGCGGCGCCGTGCCGTCGGTGCGCGGCGCGGTGCTCGACGTGGCTGGCGTCCTCGATGCGTGCGTGCTGGATAACCCGCTCGGCACGTCGGTCACGATCGGCGGCTACACGCTCTTGCCGAACTCCCTGTATGTGGGCGTGTATGGCGGCGCCGCGCAGGACATCGGCAACGCGATCTGGAGCAAGAAGGCGCCAGGCTGCAACTACAACGGGAACACGACGGTGACCGTGCAGGATTCGAGCGTCGGCTCGCAGCCGTACCCGAGCTATGCCGTGAAGTATCAGACGCTGACGGCAGTGCCGATCCTGTTCGCCGTGCAGATCACTAACAACTCGAACCTTCCGTCGAACATCACGCAGCTGGTGCAGAACGCGATCATCTCGGCGTTCACTGGCGCCGACGGCGGATCGCGTGCGCGCAGCAACAGCACCGTGTTTGCTGGCCGATACTACCCGGGCGTGATGGCGATCGATCCGTCGGTCGAGCTTCTCTCGATCCAGCTCGGCACGACGACTGCGAATCAGAATTCCGTCGACATTGGCGTCGCGCAAACCCCGACCATTACCGCGTCGAATATTTCGGTGACGCTCGTTTAAATGGATAACGTCCTTCAGACAGTACTCGCCCAATACGCGAACAGCCCGACGCTCGTTCAGCTCGTTCAGAACATGAACGGGTACATCGACCCGAGTGCGGACATCGACGCGTTTTACGACAACGTGTGGAATATCCAGACGGCGGTCGGGCGCGGTCTCGACATCTGGGGGAAGATCGTCGGGCTCGAAAACGGGCGCCTGCTGAAGATCCCTTCTGCCGAGATTGATCTCGGTTTCAACGAGGCCGGAACGGCGAGCGCGACGACGTTCAACTCGGGCGTGTTCTACGCCGGGCAGCAGATCACGCAGAACTACTATCTGTCGGACGATGCGTTCCGCACGCTGATCCTGGTGAAGGCCGCGGCGAACATCTCCGACGGCTCGATCCCGAGCTACAACCGATTGCTCCAGAGCCTGTTCGCCGGTCGTGGGCGCTGCTACGTGAACGACCTCGGCAACATGCGGATGCGCTACACGTTCGAGTTCTATCTGCAGCCGTTCGAGCTCGCGATCATCACGCAGTCCGGCGCGCTGCCGCGACCGACCGGCGTCCTCGTGACGGTTCTCGAGGAGCCGCAGAACAGCACTTTCGGTTTTTCCGAGGCGGGCGTCGGAAGCGCGGCGCCCTTCGGTCAAGGCACCTTCTACTCTGAGGTCTAACATGCAAGCAAACCAGACTCCGACGCTCGTCCCGTTGGCCTTCGCGGCGGGGGGCGCATTCAACACCATTCCGGAAGCATCGCAGATCGTGACGAACCCGGGCGGCGCATCGCTGGTCGACGGCTTCCCGCCGCTCACGCGCACGCCGATCGCGGCCGGAGGCATCCCGCCGTCCGGCCTCGACATGAACGGCGTGCTGAACCTGATCACGCAGTCGACGCGGTGGACGCATGGCGGCGGCCGGTACGCGTTCAACTCGGCTTTCGCGGCCGATACGAACGTCGGCGGCTATCCGGCTGGCGCGATGCTGATGAGCGCGGACGGGTTCGGGACATGGCTCAGCCTCGTCGACAATAACAGCGACAACCCTGACACCGGCCCGGGCACGAAGTGGGCACCGTCTCAGGCTTACGGTTTTTCCGCGATCTCGGGCCTCACGAACACGAACGTCACGTTGACGCCCGCGCAGGCGATGAAGTCGCGCATCGTGCTGACCGGGGCGTTGACGGGGAACGTGCAGATCATCCTGCCGACGTGGACGCGAGAATGGACGATCGTGAACAACACGACCGGTGCGTTCTCGATCACTGCGAAGACGGCTTCGGGCACCGGTGTCGTGATTCCGACCGGCCCGTCGCGCGTAGTTGGCGACGGCACGAACATCACGCAGCCGGCCGAGAGCATCGCACCCGCGACGCTGGCAAGCCACGCGCTGACCGCCGGCCAGATCGGTGCGATCGGTTCGCAGGGCAGTCTGCCGATCAACACGTCGGCGAAGATCAATGGCGTAAACAATCCCAACCTGCTTTTCAACGGTTCGGGCGAGTTTGGGAGCGCCGGATGGAGCCTTGCATCTGGATTCTTCGCGGTGACAGACAACAGCGGGGGCTTCGGCACTTTCTTTTCGAATACCGCTCCGTTGTCTGGGGTAACGGTGTACAACTCGAGTTCCAAGATTTCGATCGGCCCCAGTGTCTCCGTATCCGCATCGGTTGACATCTCAACTGCAGGCGTTACGTCGGGTGGGGTCTTGCTGTATTTGCAGCCGTTTGATAGTTCCGGCAGCAATCTTGGAGGTGGTATCGGCGTCGTCAACATCGCCAACGGAGTGGCGACGACGCGATACAGTTTGAGTGCCACGACGCCGAGTGGTACCGCCTCGGTCTCCTTGGTCATTGCGCTGCTATCCGGGCTGAGCGCATCAGCCTTCGGTGTTACGTTTCGCAGATGCAAGGTCGAGGCGGGCGGTGCGCCATCGCTTTACTCAATGGAAGCGAGCATCGCGGGCGCCAACTCGGGGCGACTGCTGCGCACGTCGGTGTATTTCAACAACGCGGGCACGCTGCAGGTATCGATCAATGGCGGTGCATTCGCGAATGCGTCGAGCACGTTCACGCCGCTGTCCACGACGAATGCAGTCGACGTCGAAGCCGTGGGCGGCGGCGGCGGTTCAGGCGGCACGCAGACGACCAGCTCCGGACAATATTGCGCAACTGGCGGTGGTCAGGGTGGCTCGTATGGGCGCGGCTATTACACCTCCGGATTCAGCGGCGTGACGATCACCTGCGGTGCTGCTGGCGGCGGCGGCCCCGCTGGTGGGAACAATGGCGGCAACGGCGGAAGTTCGTCGTTTGGCGCGCTACTTACCGCGCCGGGGGGGAATGCGAGCGTTACGCAGGCGCCTGCAAGCAATACATCCGGCCTGATCACGCAGGGTGGTCTGGATAATTCGGCCGCGACTGGTGGTTACGTCAATAAGAAAGGGCAAGCAGGAGCGTTCGCCGTCGGCATCAGCGGTAGCGTGATCGCTCCCGGGCGCGGGGGCGATTCGCCTCTGGGTTCGGGCGGAAACTCACCCGGCACGATCGCTGCGTCGGTCGCGGGGAGCGGATTCGGCGCGGGCGGCGGGGGGGCCGCTATCGGAGCTTCAACGTCCAGCACGGCAGGCGCGGCTGGGACTTCTGGTGCAGTGATCGTTAGGGAGTACGCGTAATGAGTACCTACGCTCGGATCGGATCGATTGGAGGCGTCGACATGGTGATGGAAATCATCCACCCGATCGAAGACGATGAAGGGAACGAAATTCCGGTCACCGAAAGATTCACTCCGGAGTTCGTTGCGACGCTAGTTGACGTAACCAGCGTCGCACCGACTCCCGATCAGTGGTGGACCTACGACGGGAATGAGTTCAAGGTGCCGGCATAGATCATTGCCTCGGCGTATTGATCGGCAGGTCGATCCACGCGAGGCCGACATCGCGATTCATGTGCGAAGCGGAACCGTCAGCCGCGCCGTCGTAGTACACGGCGAGACGGTTCCCCATCTGCACCACGGAAGGCAACCCGACGATGGTCTTCGACCACGTCTCGCTGGTGTTGTCGACGACGACAGCCTTGTTGTCCGGATTCCACTTCGACGGATCCTGCGTCCAGTAGACCCATACCGCATCGGTGTATTCGCCGATTCCTTCCGTCGGTCCGATACCGACGTGATTCACGAACATGAACCACGTGCTCGTCGACGGCTGGTAGTACATCGCCGCGTTTTCGAGCTGCTCGGTAGGCGGCAGGAGCGGCGACGTCCCCACCGTCCAGGTACCGTCGAGGTTGGACGTTTGCGCGAGGCCGATCATGCGCTTGGTGTCGCCCGTGTTGCCCGATGCGGCGCTGAAGAACATCCAGTACTGGCCATCGATCTTCTCGATCTGCCCGGGGCTCGCTGTCACTGACATATACGTGCCGGGCTGCGGCGAGAAAGGCGTGATGCTCGGCTGCTTTACCCATGGACCCTCGGGAGAATTGCTCTTCGCCTTCATGGTCGTGTACGGAAACGCGGGGATGTAATCAGGCGAGCCGGTCGTATTCGGCGTGCCGAGATAGAACATGTTCCACGCTTGGCCGTCGTAGTACGCCGTTCCGTAACTGGCACTCCCCGAATCGTTCGTTCCGGGTGCGCCCAGTTGCAGGACGGCCCCTTTCTTCGTCCAGTGCGTGAGATCGGTGCTTGTCGCCAGATTTGCCAGCCACGCATTCACATTGGAACCGTCGTACATCATGTAGTACGTAGTCCCGCTCTGGTAGACGTACACGTCGCGTGCACCGTTGACGTCCTGCGGATCACCGTGCTTGAGTACCACCCCCGCATCTTGCGAGGGCAGGCGGTATTTCACCGAGGGGCGACCGTCGCGATAGGGCACTTGCGCTGTCGGAACGATCTGCGCGCCAGCAACAGGGGCCGGCGCCGGCGCTTGCGCCGGAGGCGCAGTAGTTGTTTGACCATCTCCACCACCACCGCAACCACTGCACGAGACGACCAGCGCACCGAGAAGGGAGATCAGTACGCCTTTCACGATTCGTCTTCCCCGTCTGTTTCCGAAACGATCGCGCCGAAGGTTGCCATTCGCACAAGGACGCGCGAGAACTCGTCCTGCGTCAGCTCGAGCTTCGCGGCCGCCACGAAAGCCATGTGCGGGTTCATTTCTCGCGGCGTCTGGCCGCCGGTGTATTTGCGCCACTGATGATCGCCAGCCAGCCAGAACAGGTCGGCCATCTGCTTGCCCGTCATGTTCAGCTCGTGTTTCAGCGTCGCGAGATCCCGTGTTCCGGGCGGTGTGTACTTGATTGGCATGGTGGCATGTGCGCGCCGCGCGCGAGCGAAAGAGGGGCTTCATGGTCGTTTCCTTACGGGATGTCGGGCCGCGCTGGATGCGCTACCGCTGTCCGGAAATGTAGACCCAAGGGGGCTGATCGTCAAGGGAAATTGAATCGCGTGATTCGCGTGCGGCGACGGATTAATTTGTGCTCGGCAATTCCGCTTAATTCGTAATAAAACATTTGGCCGATAATCGACTCATCTGATTTTCGATTAATGGAATCGGCTAAATGAATAGTCAAAATATTCCGCAAAATAACCCGGGTTCTTGGCTTGTTAATGCAAAAACCTTTGTCAGTACGGTCGCGGGACTCGTGACTATTTTGGCCGCTCTCGTTGGCGCATTGGCGTGGTGTATCGGCCTCTACTCGGGGCTGAACAACCGCGTCACCGTGCTCGAGCAGAGCAATCAGGCGATGCGCGACGATCTGAAGGACATCAAGGGCATGGTCTCGCAGCTGGTCCTCGGCGCCGCCGGCAACCGGCCCGACACGAAGAGGTGGACGCGATGAAATGGAAAATCACGCTGGCCGACAACTGGCGCACGCTGCACCGCCGCGGCACCGTGATCGTAAGTGGCGCGCTCGCAGTCGTGACGGCCGCGGGCCCGGCGATCGTCGAGGCGTGGAACTCGATGCCGGCCGATCTGAAGGAACTGCTGCCGCAAGGCGTGCAGCGCTACGCGGCGCTCGTCGCGTTCGCGTTGATCCTCGTCGTGCGCTACACCGCGGTGCGGCGCGTGCCGGCGCCGACGGCCGATGCCGCGCAGGGGAGCGGCGATGGCGCTCAGTGATCTCTTCGGCGCGATCGCGCGGCTGTTCGGCGTGAATCCGGCGCCGATCGTCGACGTGCCGACGCCGTCGATCGCGCCGACGAAAACGGACATCGCGGAATTCGCTGCACCACTTCCTGCCGCTCCTGATACGGGTTTCGCGGTGGGTGGTGCGGAAATCGCGCCGGCCGTACCGAAAAACGTTCCAACCGATACGGACGGCGATGCATGGCTTGCGCTCTGTCGGCCGCTGTCGCAGCACTTTGAGAACTGCTACCTGACCGCCTACCCGGATCCGGCATCGCCGCTCGGGAAAGCGCTGCAGGCGCGCGGCCTCTGGTACAAGGTGCTCGCCGGCGCGCCGATCCCGAGCGATCCGGTGCTGCGCGCGCTGAGCGGCGCGCCGTGGACGTGCGGGTGGGGCTCGACTGGCCCGGACGTGCGCGAGGGAACCGTCTGGACGCAGGCGACGGCCGACGCGCGGCACGACGCGAACCTCCGCGCCTCGGCTGCGCTCGTCGACCAGGCCGCACGGGTGCCGCTGTCGCCGCAGCAGAAGGCGGCGCTCGTGAGCATCGTGAACAACGTCGGGCCCGGCCGTGCGCGGCGCGCCGACGATCCTGGCCGCGACGGCATCATCACGCTCGCGAGCGGCCAGCCGTCGACGCTGCTGCGTCACCTGAACATCGGGGACATGATCGGCGCGGCCGATCAGTTCCCGGCGTGGAACCGCGGCGGCGGCGTTGTGCTGGCCGGACTCGTACGGCGGCGCGCGGCCGAGCGCGATCTCTTCCTGACCGGACATTGGAGTGCAGCATGACGACGATCCTCATTTCCCTGTTCGCGAAGTTCTGGCCGTACCTGGTTGCCGTGGGCGGCGTCGCTGCCGGCGCGCTGGTCGGCTGGACGAAATCGAAGTCGGCCGCCGCGAAGGTGGCTCAGGCCGGCCAACAGACCGCCGAAGCACAGGCGAGCGCCGCGCAGGCGCGCGAGCAGGCAGCACAGACCGCGAACGCGGAAGCCCAGGCGAATGCCGACGCCGCGCAGGCCGGCGCGGCCGCAGCAAAGGAGAGAAGCGATGCAGAAACGAACGTTGGCGCTCTGCCTGCTGGCGGTGCTGAGCAGCAGCTGCGCGACGGATGGTCCCGCGACTAAGCCATCGGCGGTACCGTGCGAGCCGCAGATCGTGACGAAGACGCGCGTCGTCGACACGGCATGCGACTGGACGCGCCCGATCTACGTCAGCAAGACGGACGTCCTGAGCGATGAGACGGCGAAACAGCTCCTCGCCCACAACGTGGCCGGCGCGAAGAACTGCGGCTGGAAGCCGAGCGGCAAGTAACGACGGCCGCGCCGCACGCCGGCCGTCACCTCCCTTTCTCGTCGAATTGCCGCCGCAGGCTGACGACCTCCAAGATCAGCCGATGGATGTCGTCGAACGTGCAACCGCGGGGATCGATCCACCACAGTCGAAGCTCCTGCACATCCGGCGGACGAAATGCCGGCAGCGGCCGATCGGCGGCGCGTCGCTTCATCGGCGCTTCCGTGGGTGGGAAAAGGCCGATCGGCGGCTTCGGTTGCACATTCCGGTCGCGCCGCGTCTCATCGAGCCGGCGTGATCGTTCGTGCTTGCCGGGATGCCAGTGCGCAGCCTCTTCGTCGGTCATCCAGAAACCGGTGCTCTCCGGCCGGCCCTCGTACGGATACGGCACGAATTCCCACTGATATTCCCAAAGCGGTTCCATGATCCAAAAAATACACTGTATGGCTATACAGTGTACTCGGGGGTATGATGCGACCGTCAACCCCTTAAAAAGGTGTCGGAATGTGCACAAATTACCGCGCTCCGGGCGAAGAAGACGGTTTGAGCGAACTGAGGATAGACAACTTCGGCGACCTGTTCCGCCGCACGCCGTGGAAGGCCGACGTCTGGCCGGACTATCCCGCGCCGATCATACGGGCGGCAGCCGCCGGCGCCGAGGCGGTCGTCGCGAACTTCGGGATGATGCCGAAGGCGTTCCAGCCGGCCGGGAAGCACTTCATGACCGTCAACGCTCGATCCGAGACCGTGGCCGAGAAGCCGGCCTATCGAGCGGCGTGGCGCGCGGGGCAGCGCTGCTTGATCCCGGCGGCGTGGATCTACGAACCGAACTGGGAGACTGGTAAGCACGTGCGTTACCGGATCGGCGTCGGCGACTGGCGACCGTACTGCGTCGCTGGCATCTGGCGAGCATGGCGCGGTCCGGACGGTGCGGAGACCCTCGCGATGGCTATGCTGACCGTGAACGCGGACGAGCACCCGGTGATGAAGCACATGCACAAGCCGGGAGACGAGAAACGGTCGGTTGTGATCCTGCAGCCGCATGACTTTGAGGAATGGCTGACCACGCCGAACGTCGACGCCGCGCGCGCGATGCTGCAACTCTATCCAGCGGATGAAATGGTCGCGGAGGCGGCGCCGAAGGCTGGGAAAACCGTGGAATGAGGGCAAAAAAAGGCAGCAAAATCAAAGGGTGATTTTTCGCTAAAATTCCACGAGAATCGCCGAGACCCTTATCCGACAAGGTTTGACCACTAAGATTGTGATTCCTGTCGTCGTGGGTTCGAGTCCCATCAGCCACCCCAAAAATTCAAGCAAAAGCCCGGTTCAATGAGCCGGGCTTTTTGCTTTCCGGCGCAGGCACGGCGCGGTGGTTTTTCGTCAGGGTGTCTTTGACGAGTTTGTATGCCCGCATTCAACTCATCGAGCACGGCGTAGTTTCGATGTTGATCTTCCAAAGAGCGGCTTCGTAAAGCCGCTTGCCCGACAGCAACATCGGGCGAATGTGCGGGGACACCATATGCACAAAAGAATCGAATTCCATATCGACGAATTCGACGGTTACGAAATCATCGTCGAGTCCGTACAGCCGGCACCCGGCAGCACATGGATGGCGAACGTTCGGGTTCGCAAAGACGGAGTCGAATCGCCCAGGCGATATGACTTCGACGCCGAGTACGAAACCTCGGATGAGGCGCAGCAGGCAGGCGTCGAAATTGGGCGCGCGATCGTGCGCGACATCAATCGATAGTGCGACTTCTTTGACCTCTGCAACGTGGATCGCGCGGAGGCGAAAGAAGGCCCGAGCCCGATTCCCGCCGCGTTTCCTTGTCGTTGCGCCAGCAACGTCCACACTCGATCGTATACGTCGCTGTTTTCCCGCTAAGGTTCGCGCGTTCCGTGCCGTTATCTTCCCTGGACAGCCCTCGTGCCTCGAATGCTGATCCGTTTTCTTGCCTGCTCGCGTTACGCGTGAGCAGGCTTTTTTCGTTTACGGCGCTTCATCGAGGGCTGATTGGCGGAATGGAACAGGGACTTGGCACGAGCCGACAAAGCGCGACAGTCTTACGTTGGTGTAATGTGTCGTCTTCCTCGTGCCCTCATGCTTTGCAGGGCCGTTCGATCCCGACGACCCATGACGGCGCCGGGATTTTTTTTGCGTACGCGCTGACGGCCCCGCGCCGTGCCACCGAGAATTGCATTCCGCAAAGCACGGTATATTTTGCGACGAGACATACCGTTCGAGAGAACACGCTACAAGGAGTCGCCGAACCATGCCGGACATCCGGACCACGCTGCGCGCCGCGACTACGCACGACGCACCCCTCGTCGCCCGCCTGCATACGCTGAGCTGGCAGACCGCATACAGCCATATCCTTCCGGCCGCCTATCTGTCCGATGAGGTGCCGACGGAGCACGCGATCCGGTGGCGCAAGTATCTCGATCGCAACGAAGACGAGTGGGGCCTGGTGCTGATCGCCGAATTGGACGGCGAGCCCGTCGGCTTCGTCAGTGCGGAACGTCCCGTCGAACCGGCGCTCGGTGTGCTGCTCGATTGCCTGCATGTCCATCCTTCGCATCACGGCAGCGGGACGGGCAAGCGCATGATCGAAGCCGTACGCGCGTGGGCGCGGTCGATCGGCGTGGACAAGGTCCACCTGCAGGTGCTGGACGGCAACGTGCGTGCGATCGGCTTCTACGAGCACAACGGCTGGCAATTGGCCGGTATTGAAATGAGCCGCATCGGCCCGACGGAAGTCACCGATCGGATTTACGCGATACAGGCTTGAAGCCTTGCCGGCATCGGGGCGAAAGCCGGACGCGCTTCGCCGTTACTCGCCGCAGTACCGGACGAGCAAATCAGCTTCGGTCTCGTGGATCTCCACGGGCAGGGTTGTCGCGCCTGCGTAGGCAAGATAGCGCGCGCGATGCTGGCCGTTGCGAAACGACGCGACGCCGATTTTCGACAGGCCGGGAATGCCGAACAGCGTTCGCGTTCTGGTCTCGCGAAACGTGATGAACGGCATGTCGGGAATCCTGTCCTGATCCGGATCGAGGAATTCGCGAATACCCGCGGCTTTTCCGGGAGCCCAGTACTGAACTGACGGCAGTACATAGTCCGTGGTGTCGCGGTCGGCGCAGGCCAGCAATTTCTTCAGGTCGATCGTCACGACCCGATGTCGCGAGTCGTCGGACGAGAACACCCGCTTGAGGTGCGTATAGGCATACGGGGCATGCCCGGGGAGCTGGATAATCCAGACATCTACGCCGCTCTGTTGTGCGTGGGCGAGTGTCATTATTTCCTCTTCTGGCGCAATCGGTCTCTTTGGTTTGAGTTTAGCAGCGCGACCGCGGCTGCGGAGCAGGTCGATACCCGGAATAGAAGAACGGAGCGAATCGCTGCGTAGCCGGAGTTGCAGAGAAAACAGGCGGCCAAGTAGAGGCTGTCATGCGTCGGCAGTCGATATCGACAGGTTGCGAGAATATCGCGATACTGCCAGCCGAAATGACACACTGTGCAATAGTCATGCAAGATTCACGCAGTGGCGCGAAACGCGGCACGCGCGGCTCATCGTGAGAACGGAGGGGGCGAAGTGACGGGAGCAAACCATGTCGTCGAAACTTGAGATCGAGTATCTCGATTTCCGGTTCACCGCGACGCTCGAAATCAGGGCGTCCGGCCGGACAGCCGTTGTCGACAGGCAACTCGAGTCCGACGCGCGAAGCAAGACGCTCGCGTGGATCGTGTTCGATCGCTTTCTCGCGCGGAACGACTTCGCCGATGAAGAAGATGCGCGTGCCAATATCGTCGACTGGCTGGAGCGGCTGGCTGACCCGAGGTCCGGCGCATCTGCCGAGATCACGAAGGCTGGTGCGGTGGCTTCAGGGGCGGCGACTGCCGGGGGAGTAGCGACAGACGCATCGGCTACCGAAATCGTCGGCGAAACCGTCATTGAAATCGTCAGCGATCTGGACTGGATCGACATGGTTGTCGACTGGTTTTCCAGCGGTTCGCCTTGATGGCGAAACCGGATGGTCGCGATTCTGGTGCGATTCCGGTACTGCGCTCGTGAAATGAGGTTTTACAAAATCAGGCGCAAGAAAATGCAGCCGAAATCACGGCGCTTGAAAAAATAGAATAACGCTGCTTTGACAATATGCGTGACTTACCGGAAACTGCCCGGATTCCGAGGACGTCCGCTTGTACTAAATAAAAAAGTAGAACGCCAGACATGAAAAGAAGAAAGCCGCTGACGGCTGGCGCGACCAAAATCGCTGCCGACCTGGCAGGCCACATGCCGTTCGATGACGGCAGAAATATTCCTGCATCTTCGACACGTCCGAGTATCGCGGCGCCGTATTGGCGTTGCCTTGCCGGCAATCGATCGAGGTATCGCGATACGGGCTCGTCGCGCGGGGTGGAAGGATCGCGGGCAAATTCCATGTCGCACTTCACTGCGCCGCTATGACCGACTGCCGACCGCGTGATGACGATCGGGGTGATGGCGCTGACGCCCATTCTCGTCGGCGTGTTCGCATCGACCGCGGCTCTCGCGCCCGGCCAGTGAGGCTGTCGGCCGCCGCCGCATTGTCACCAAAGGGTGAGTTGCCGCACAGACCATCGCGTGACCCGCGATCACAATTTGGCCGGTTGACCGTTCTTCCCCGGCCCGGTCAACCATTTCCCCGCTCGCTCGCGCAGGAGCGGGGGCTTTTTGCCCGTCCGACGCCGGAAGGTTGCGTCGGCGGAACCGGACAGGCGTTCGGCAGGCTGCGCGACGGCACCCACTGCGCGCCCCGGCAACCGTTCGCCTGATCCGCACGAATCACTTTCCTCGTGCCTGAGCGAACCCTCAGGCCCATCGCCGGCTTCGGCCGGTGATGCCTTGATCCCGGCGGCGCGTCACAACGCTGCCGGGATGTTTTTTGCGCCAGACGCATTGCGTCACGTCGTGCGCAGCAGTCACGCCGATCTATTCAGCCAGCCTGTTCGACGCTGGTTTCCCATCCGTCGTATTCCCCGCCGAGCGAACGCACTTCGCGATTGATCGCGATCGTATGGCGCGTGATGTCGGCCAGCGCCATCGTGCCTTCGTGTGAAAACCGCACGGCCGACTTGCCGTCTTCGGTCGGCGCGACCGATTCGACCGGATAGCCTTTCGCTTCGGCCCAGTCCGCGAACTGGTGCGCGTCGCTCGGGTCCGGGAAGTACGCCCAGTGCATCACGCGCCGGCTCACGTCGCTGACGTCGCCTTTCTCCCGCAGTGCATCCAGCACGCGCATGTCGCGCATCATCTGCCAGTCGTCGTCGGTCGGGTAAAGGGTCTGCCAGTACGCTCCCTTGTCCTGATCGTCCTGATGCGCGTACTGAAGCGCATAGGCCGTCTGTTCGGCCAGCGCGTCGACGATTTCGGTCGCGGTCTCTTCGTCGAACGGCACGTAGAACAGGAAATCCCGGTTGCCGTCGACGGTGATGCGGCCGACCTGCACACCGCCTTTCGCGGTGATAGTCGCATCCAGCAGATCCTCGATCTTCGCGAGATCGGCGAATTCGTCGCCGGCCGGCAGGCCTTCGGGCGTCGGATGCGCGAACGGCACGCGCACGGTGAGCAGCGACGTGCGCGGATCGCCTTCGGCGATTTCCGCGAAGCTGTGGTTGAAGCTGATGAAAGCCTGATGGTCGCCCATTCTGGCAGGGAAGGTTCCCCAGGCGTCGGTCATGTGTTTCTCCCGTACACGATTGTCTGTTGACGGTTGTAAAGCGTCCCAATGTATCATCGAAAATCGCGTTGGCAGGGGAAGCGCGCATGATTGCGGCCGCGCCGGAAGCGCAGGCGAGATTCGCGGCCGCCCGTGACTCGCCGCAGGTGTGCGACGGGCCGCAAGAAATTCGAAGGAGATTCCGATGTCGATGTTTGCGGTGAATGGTGTTCGAATCGATCTGCTCACCGCGCGCGTGACGCACGTGCGCTGGGCGGCCGTGAATCCGGCCGACCGTTCGTGGGCGGCGACGCCGAGCGAGGCGCCGGTGGCCGACGTGGCGCGTGCACTTGCGTCCGGCAGCGATGTCCGCGCGATCTTCTCGGCATCTGACGACACCGCGATCGGGCCCAGGCTGAAACGCGTGCGGTATCGCGATGCGTCGGAAGGCATCGAACTCGACATCGATGCAACGAGCGAGTCGCGCACGTTGCGCGATCTTCCGCAAATCTGACCGGAACGGCCTGCGCCGGCATCCGCGTGCGCTTCTGCATCGACTGCGGTGCCCGGCCGGACGGCCGTTCGCACAACGCCGATCGCGAGGCGTAGTATCGGATCATCACCGTACTGCATGCCGGTTGCGCCAGAACGGTTTGGAGGGGCATGCGATGTTCGGTGAGCCGGTATCCAAATCGAATGGCGCAAACGCGTACGAGATCATGTCCAGACCTGTCATCGCATCCGCACTCTGTCTGGCGCTCGCTGCCTGCCAGTCCGCGCCCGAGACGCCGCTTCCGCCGCCGTCGCCCGAGACCGCATCGGCAGCCGTGCCGGCATCGTCGCCGGCCGAGCCGATTCGCGGCATGGGTATGGCGCCCCATCTGGCAGGGCAAAGTCACTGGGCCGTCGGTCAGTGCACGACCAACGGCACCGTCAAGGTGTGCAATTAATCGACTGGAGCCGACGGCGTGGCACTTGTTCCGCGTGAACGCGATCGGAACCTTGACCGGGCACCCGCGCCGATGGGCCGGTTGCCGTCGACGCGAGCAATCGAACAATGAATGAGGAACTCACGACAAACGATTCCGGCTTGCCTGGCGACCCCGCCGAGGGAACTGTCATCGGTCAGTTGCCGATGACGCTGGCGGTCGACGGCCGGAGCCTGAAAAGTAGGGCGATGGTGTGTACGGTGCTGGCTTTGGCGAGCCTGTGCGGTTATGCGGCCGATCCGACGCTCTGGCCCGTGGCGGTGCTGGCCGCGATGCTGGTGCTGGCCAGCGCGGTCTTCTTTATCTCGTCGCGGCGCAAGATGGCGCTGCATATCGACGAAACAGGCTTCAGGCTGATCGGGGCCGCACGTGAAAAGCCCGTCACGCCATGGCGCGACGTTACTGAATTCAGGATCATCAGCGTGGCCGGGAATCGTTACATCGGCTACCAGTTCTCGCCGCATTCGTCGCGCACCAAGGTGCCGGGTGGCGTGATGCTGCCGATCGCCCGGTTTGTCGAGCTGCCGCTCGACGCGGTGGCCGGGTTGCTGGAGGCATGCCGCCGTCAGTTCGGCACGGCGGATGACCGGGCCGACCGAATGGAGTGACGCTGCCCGATTCGGGCGCTCGCGCGATCCGCGATTCAAGAAAACAAAAAAATGTGGGGCGTCGTGTCGATTTCCGCCGAGGTCGTCCGTCGTAGCATCGGAGGCGTGCGCATCGCGCGTCCGTCCCGATTTTCGATACGACAACCGACTGAAGGAGCGACACCCATGTCCACGTCCGTCAAACCGATCCCGGAAGGGATGCGCACGCTGACGCCGCACCTGATCTGCGCCGGCGCGACAGCAGCCATCGACTTCTACAAGCGCGCATTCAATGCGATCGAACAGTTTCGCCTGGCGATGCCTGACGGCCGGCTCGCGCACGCGTGCCTCATGATTGGCGATTCGACGCTGATGCTGGTGGATGAAATGCCCGAACACGGCGCGCTCGGGCCGAAGGCGCTGAAAGGCACGCCGGTCTGCCTGCATCTGTATGTACCGGATACCGATGCCGCGATCGCGAAGGCCGTCGCGGCCGGCGCGACGGTCACGATGCCGGCTGCCGACATGTTCTGGGGCGATCGCTATGGCCAGGTCGAGGATCCGTTCGGCCATCGCTGGTCGCTCGCGACGCATCAGCGCGACCTGACGCCCGAGCAGATCGCGGAGGCCATGGCCAGCGCGCCGCCGTGCGGGAACTGATGCAACCGCGCAACCGCGGCTGAAAGGGGCGGCGGCAAGCGCCCGCCCCCGGTTTGCACGCGGTTACGCGCCAGTCGTCTTGCCGCGCTGCTTGTCCTCGTACATCAGGTGATCGGCCGAGGCGAGCAGGTCGGCCACGGCCGGATGGCGCGCGGGATCGTAAGCGACGTGCCCGACGCTGAACCGGATGGCGTAACCGCGCGCGTCGGCCGCGTTGCGCAACGCGAGCGCCTGCGTCACGCGTTCGACCGGCTCGACGACGTCGGCCGGATCGGTGGCGCTCAGCAGCACGACGAATTCGTCGCCGCCGAGCCGGGCGATCACGTCGCTGTCGCGCAGTGCACCGGTCAGCGTCTCGGCGAATGTCTTGAGCGCACGATCACCTTCGGCATGGCCGAAGCGGTCGTTGATCGCCTTGAAATCGTTCAGGTCGAAGAACAGCAGCACCGCGTGACGGGCGAGGCGATCGCACAGACTCAGCACGTGGCGGGCGAGGATCTCGAAGCCGCGCCGGTTCGTCAGTTGCGTGAGCTCATCGGTGGTCGCGAAATGCAGTGCGGCGATCTCGCGTTCGGTCATGTGGGCGAGATCGCCGAGCAGCGCGAGCTCTTCGGGTTCGAGCGAACGCGGCCGCGTGTCGATCAGGCACAGCGTGCCGATAGGAGCACCGTTCGGTGCCGCGAGCGGCCGGCCGGCGTAGAAGCGAATGCCTGGTGTGCCGGTCACGAGCGGGTTGTCGTGGAAGCGGTTGTCGTTCAGCGCATCCTGGATGACCATCGTATTGCCCGCGAGCAGCGCGTGCGCGCAGAACGATACGTCGCGCGACGTCTGCGTGGCGTCGAGGCCCGCATGGCTCTTGAACCACTGGCGATTCTCGTCGACGAGGCTGACGAGCGCGATCGGTACGTCGAACAGCCGGCGCGCGAGACGCGTCAGGCGGTCGAATCGCTCTTCGGGCGGCGTGTCGAGGATCGAGAGCGAATGAAGCGTGTCGAGCCGGGCTGCCTCGTCGGCCGGTTTCGGTGCGATTTGCATGGGCCTGGTCTCTTGTCCCGGCTGCAGGGCCGGTCACAGGATCGTATGTCAGACAGTATCGCGCATTATTCGGCGCATCGCCAACTCACCAGTCCGGCGACCGGCATTTTCGGCATCGTCCCGATCGATGCAGATGCGGTGAGAAGCAGGTGTCATGGGCCTGCGTTGCATCACGATGCAGAATCGTCTGCGCGACGTCTCAAGGTGCTCGGCGCAATGCCGTAAATAGGGCGAGTCCAATCGTTCATCGCACCCCACCGCACCATGGTTCGAATTCTGTACGCGGGCTATCTCGCGTTTGCGCTGTATCTTCTTTACCCGATGGTTCAGAACACCCTGGCATTCAGCACCGATTGCGTGCGCCATGCGCTGCCTGGTTTGTCGACGTCTTCGGCAAGCGGCGTGGACGGGCACGCGAACCGCTGTGCGCCGACCGCGCAGGCTGGCGCCGCCACCGGGCGGATGCCCGAAATCCATTGAGCGCGGCGGCCGTCGCGCATGTCGTTCGATGCGTGACGCGGCGTACTGGCCATTCGGCCGAATTGAACATCGCGCCATGCTCGCCGATCATCTGCAACACGACGGTTCGAATGCGCAGTGTCGAGAAACGGCGTCAAGCGTGCGGCGTGCGTCAGTAGCTGGAGCGGTACGGCGTGCCCTGATCGAAGCGGCTTTGCCAGTGCGTGAGGTAGCGCGACGCGAGTTGCGGATTGTTCCAGACCACGACGACGTTTTCCGAGTTGCGGCTGGCCGCCGACGCGCTGTAGTTGAACGAACCCGTTTCGACGTGCTCGGCGTCGATCACGAGGTACTTGTCGTGATGAATCGCATAGGCGTCGATCGTGCGGGTCGGGATGCCGGCGTTGACGAGCAGGTTCAGCGCCTGCTTGCTGCTCTTGGCACGGTTGCCCTTGTCGTCGACGACCACCGCGACATTGACGCCGCGTCGCTTCGCGTCGAGCAGTGCGCGCGTGACGGGCGGCGATGTGAACGAATACGCGGCAACCCGGATCGAGCTGCGGGCGGCGCCGATCGCTTTCAGCACGAGTGCCTCGGCGCCGCCGTCGGGCGAGAATGCCGATTCGACGACTTGTGTCGCGGGTGCTTCGTGAGTGGGCGCAGGCAGCCATCGTGACACGAGGTCGATCGCCTGCTGGAGCAGCGATTCACTTTGTGTCTTGCCGAAGGCGGCGAAGGGTGTGGCGAGCAGGGAAGCGGCGAGACAGGCAGCGGCGAGGCGATTGCGCGACAACATCGTGGACAGCGAATAATTTCGAGACAGCGGGCCGTGAGTGTAACGCAGACGTAGCGGCGCGGTCACGCGAGTATCGCGACGCGATTGCTCGCGCGATGTTCACTCGTGGCAGAGGCGATGACGCAAAGTTGCGTCGAGCGTCAATCCTTGACCGTCGGCGCGCCGGTTTCGCCGGATGCGATCCATCCCGGCCCAGGCTCGGGCTCTACGTCGCGCGCATCGAGCGGTTCGCCGCAGGCCGAGCATACGGTGAGCGCATGCATCAGCTGGCCGCAGGTACGGTGGCGCAGTTGCACCGGCGGCCCCTGGCCGTCATCCTTCCAGCGGTCGCCCCATGCCATCAGCGCAAGCAGGGCCGGGTAGAGGTCGAGGCCCTTGTCCGTCAACCGGTATTCGAAGCGCGGCGGCCGCTCCTGATACGCACGCTTGACCAGCACGCCTTCGTCGACGAGCCGCGCGAGCCGCTCGGCCAGCACGTGGCGCGTGAGGCCAAGCTGGGTCTGGAACGCATCGAAGCGGCGGCAGCCAAGGAAGGCGTTGCGCAGGATCAGCATGGTCCAGCGGTCGCCGAGCACGGCGAGCGTGCGCGCGACCGAACAGTTCAGCGTGCCGATGTCATCCCATTTCATCGTCGAGTCTCTTGCCTCTTGCGGCGGTTCAGCGAACAAGCGGGTTCTATTATAGAACCCGTCATCGGTCGTCACGGGCGCGGCTGCGTTGACAACGGCCGGCATCGTTGTCGATAATAAGTTCCAATTTGGAACTTACTCGCGCGGCGACGCGCTTTCAACCCGGAGACAACCCGATGAATCCGCTTTCCCTGTCAGGTCTCGATCTGCTGCGCGCAGCCGTGTCGGGCGATGCGCCGCTCGCATCGATTTCCGAGACGATTCCGATGCGTCCGCTCGACGTCGAGCTCGGTTACGTGAAATTTTCGGCGCGGGCGGACGGCCGGCACCTGAATCCGCTCGGCGGTGTGCATGGCGGGTTCGCCGCCACGGTGCTCGATTCGGTCACGGGGTGCGCGGTGCATTCGATGCTCGACGCCGGCGTCGGCTACGGTACGGTCGATCTGCACGTGAAGATGCTGCGGCCGGTGCCGCGCGACGTCGAGCTGGTCGCGGAAGGGCGCGTGATTCACCTGTCGCGTTCGCTGGGCGTCGCGGAGGGCACGCTGAAGACGCCGGACGACAAGATCGTCGCGCATGCGTCGGCGACCTGCTTCATTCAGCGGCCGCAGTAACGGCGGGCGGCAGCGCCGTCGTCGGGGCCACGCGTGAACCTCCGGAGCGGCGTCGAAGGCCGCCTGTAAGCATGGGCGGCGCGCGACTGAAGCGGTCGCTTCAATGTGATAGCGTTCCTGCTTTCCACCGACGCGACAGGAACAGCATGGAATACCGCACACTCGGCGATTCGGGCATCGAGGTCAGCCTGGTCGGGCTCGGCACGATGACGTGGGGCGAACAGAATTCGGAGCGCGACGCGCACGAGCAGATCGACTACGCGATCGCCCAGGGCGTGACGCTGATCGATGCCGCGGAGATGTACCCGGTGCCACCGAAGCCCGACACGCAGGGCCGCACCGAGCAGTACATCGGCACCTGGCTCGCGCAGCATCGCGCGCAGCGCGAGCGCATCGTGCTCGCGACGAAGATCGCCGGGCCGGCGCGGCAGCCGCACAACCCGCGCCATATCCGTGGCGAGGGCAACCAGTTCGACCGCAAGAACCTGACCGAGGCGCTCGACGGCAGTCTCAAGCGCCTGCAGACCGACTATGTCGATCTTTATCAACTGCACTGGCCCGATCGCAGCACGACGACGTTCGGCCGCCCCGCGTATCCGTGGGTCGACGACGCGTACACGGTGCCGATCGAGGAAACGCTCGGCGTGCTCGCGGAATTCGTGAAGGCGGGCAAGGTGCGGGCGATCGGCGTGTCGAACGAAACGCCGTGGGGCGTCGCGCAGTTCCTGCGTGCGGCCGAGAAGCTCGGGCTGCCGCGCATCGCGAGCATCCAGAATCCGTACAGCCTGTTGAACCGTACGTTCGAGAACGGGCTGTCGGAATTCACGCATCGCGACGGCGTTGGCCTGCTCGCGTATTCGCCGCTCGCATTCGGCTGGCTGTCCGGCAAGTACGAGAACGGCGCGCGTCCGGCCGGCGCGCGCATCACGTTGTTCGAGCGCTTTCAGCGCTACAGCAAGCCGCAGGCCGTCGAGGCGACGTCGCGTTACGTCGCGCTCGCGCAACGTCACGGGCTGTCGCCCGCGCAACTGGCGCTTGCGTTCGTCAACAGCCGGCCGTTCGTGCGCAGCAACCTGGTCGGCGCAACGTCGATCGAGCAGTTGAAGGAGAACATCGGCAGCATCGACGTGAAGCTGTCCGACGAGATCCTCGCCGAGATCGACGCGCTGCACGACCTGCAGCCGAACCCGGCGCCGTAAACGGCGCGCGGCCCGCCGCGGCATTGCTCCGGGACGGGCCGCACCGGCGGCGCATCGCTGCGCCGTCGCTTCCCGGGGTTATCGCATCTTGAGCCGCGTGCGCGCGACGAACAGCGCGGCGAGGCTCAACACCGCACAGCCCATCAGATAGAGCGCCGGCGACAGCCGGTTGCCGGTCGTGCTGATCAGCCAGGTGATCACGAACGGCGCAAAGCCGCCGAACAGCGTGACGCCCGTGTTGTAGCTGACCGCGAGCCCCGTTGCGCGGGTCTGCGACGGGAACAGTTCGGCCATCAGCGCCGGCAGCGCGCCGCAGTACATCGCCTTCAGCATGCCGATCCAGACCAGTGCGGCGAGCATCGTCGCGAACGACGCGTGACGCGTCAGCCACGCGAACGTCGGCCACACGGTGACGAGCATCAGCAGCGCCGCGACCGCCATCATGCGGATCCGCCCGGTGCTGTCGGACAGATGGCCGACGATCGGCGTGACGAGCGTCAGCACGAAGCCGGTCGCAAGCGTGGCGGCGAAGCCCGTCGACGCAGGCAGCCCGAGCTGCTTGATCGCATAAGTCGGCATGTACAGGATCATGTAGTTGATCGCGGTCGAGATCACGAGCGCGCCGATCGACAGCAGTACCCGCAGCTTTTGTTCCGCGAACAGCTCGCGCACGGGCGCCTCCGAGCGCGCCTGCGTCTTGAACTCGACGCCTTCGTCGACGTAGCGGCGGATGTACAGCCCGACCGGGCCGATCGCGAGACCGAACAGGAACGGCACGCGCCAGCCCCAGCTTTCGAGTTGCGCGGTTGTCAGCGTGGCTGTCAGCAGCGCGCCGAAGCCCGATGCGAGCAGCGTCGCGAGGCCCTGGCTCGCGAACTGCCAGCTCGACATGAAGCCGCGCCGCTGCGGTGCGTGTTCGACGAGGAACGCGGTCGAGCTCGCGAATTCGCCGCCGGCGGAAAAGCCCTGCATCAGCCGCGACAGCATGATCCCGAGTGGCGCGAGAATGCCGATCGACGCGTAGGTCGGCATCAGCGCGATCAGCAGCGTGCCGGCCATCATCATCGCGATCGACAGCAGCAGCGACGCCTTGCGGCCCGCGCGGTCCGCGTACGCGCCGAGCACGAAGCCGCCGATCGGCCGGATCAGGTAGGACAGCCCGAACGTGCCGAGCGTCAGCATCAGCGACGTCGCTTCGCTCGTCGCGGGGAAGAACAGCTTGGCGATCGTCACCGCGAAGAAGCCGTAGACGATCAGGTCGAACCATTCGAGCGCGTTGCCGATCGACGCCGCGAAGATGAGGCGCCGGATCTTCGCGGCGCTGGGGCGGGCGGCTTCCTGCGAGGTCAGGGTGGTCGTGTTCATCGTATGTGCAGGTCCCGTGAAAGGGGCGAAGCGCGTTACAGGGCGGCGCCGGCCGCGGCGGGTGCCGCGCGGCGAACGGGCGGCGCGTCGTCGCCGAGATCCCAGAAGAGGCCGGCCATCATCTGCAGCCCCTCGCTGACGACGCTCGCGAGCAGGTGCTCGTCGGGCGCGTGCTGCGAGCATGCCGGGTACGAGTGCGGTACCCACAGCGTCGGCAGCCCGAGCGTGTCGGCGAACACTTCGTTCGGCAGCGTGCCGCCGAGATTCGGCAGGATCGCGGGTTTCTTGCCGGTGGTGCGCGCCAGCGATGCGACGGCCCAGCGGACCCACGGATCGTCCGGCGGCACGCGCGTCGCCGGAGCGCCGCGTTCGACGTCGATCTCGATGTCGGCGAAGCCGTGCGCATCGAGGTGCGCGCGCAGGTGCGCATGCAGCGCTTCCCAGTCGGTGCCGACGACGAAGCGCAACTGGCAGTGCGCGTACGCGACGGGTGGGATCGCATTGACGGGGTGCTCGGGATTGCCGGCCTTGAACGCGAGGATCTCGAACGTGTTCCAGCCGAACACGCGCTCGGCCGCGGACAGGCCGGGCTCGCCCCAGTCGGCGTCGAGAGCCGGGTCGCCGGGACCGCCGCCGACGGACAGGTCAGCGAGCGCGTCGCGCACGGTGGCCGGGATCGGCGGCGGGCGCAGTCCTTCGACGCAAATCGTGCCGCGCGCGTCGACGAGGCTCGCGAGCGCATGCGCGAGCACGATCGCCGGGTTGCGCAGCAGCCCACCCCAGTTGCCGGAGTGATGCGCGCCGTCGCGGGCGCGCAGGCTCAGCTTGAAGTTGACCGAGCCGCGTGAGCCGAGGAACACGGTCGGGCGTGCGGCGGCGATGCGCGGGCCGTCGGACGCGATCAGCACGTCGGCCGCGAGCGCGTCGCGTTCCTGGCGGCACAGCGCGTCGAGGCCCGGCGATCCCGTTTCCTCACCCATCTCGATCAGCAGCTTCGCGTTGAAGCCGAGCTGGCCGCCGCGTGCGTCGAGCACGCTGGCGAGCGCGGCCAGGTTGATCGTGTGCTGGCCCTTGTTGTCGGCGCTGCCGCGGCCGTACCAGCGGTCGCCGTCGGCCGTCAGCGTCCACGGTGACAGCGGCGCGCGCCACTGCGCGTCGTAGCCGCGCACGACGTCGCCGTGGCCGTAGATCAGCACGGTCGGCAGTGCGTCGTCTTCATGGCGAGAGGCGAGCAGGAACGGGCCGCCGCCGTCGACGGGGTTGTCGACGATCCGCGACGTGAAGCCGAGGCGGGCAGCCTCGGGGGCGATTTCGTCGGTCAGGTAAGCACGCAGCGCGGCTTCGTTGCCGCTGTCCTGGCTTTCGGTGCGCAGGCCGACGCGGCGGCTCAGGGTCGTGAAGAACGCACCGGATTCGAACTGGTTCAGTGCGTGCTGGATGGCGGCGGTACGGCTCAAGTCGGGTCTCCTCTGGCAGGGGCGCTACGCGCGCGGGCCGCGCATGCAACGTGAAGTGCGATCGATTCTAGAAAGCCGTTTTTTTTGTCACAATGATCGAATTTCGAACCTTTCTTTGCCGAAAAGGCAAAGCAGCGCGGCCGGATGCGGCGTGGAGACAGAACGATGGCGGCTTTCCTGCATGGCCTGGCGTTGCGGTATTTCGTCGAGGTGGCGCGCACCGGCTCGATCAGCGACGCGTCCGCGCGGCTGCACGTGGCCGTGTCGGCGATCAGTCGCCAGATCGCGAAGCTCGAGAGCGAGCTCGGCGCACCGCTGTTCGAGCGCCGGCCGCGCGGGATGGCGCTGTCGGAGGCCGGCGAGCGGCTGCTGGCGTTCGCGCAGCGCAGCCTGCTGGAAGCCGAGCACGTGATGAAGGACATCGGCGGGCTCGACGCGCTGCACGGCAGCCTGCTGAAGCTCGCGTGCTCGGAAGGGTTCGCGATCGATTTCCTGCCCGGCGCGCTTGCGAGCTTCAAGGCGCGCCACCCGGGCGTCGATTTCACCGTGTGGGTCGTGTCGCCGGCGGAAGCGACGCGACGCGTGCGTGACGGCGACGCGGACATCGCGTTGACCTTCAGTCTCGCGCCGGAGAAGGGTGTGCGCGTCGAGCATACCGAGCGCGCGCCGGTCTTTGCGCTGGTGCGGCACGACCATCCGCTCGCGACGCGCGACGCGGTGTCGCTCGCCGATGTCGCGCGGCACGCGCATGTGCTGCCCGAGGCCGGCACGACGGTGCGCCAGCTGATCGACATTGCGTGCGCGCTCGACGGGCTGCTGCTCGAGCCCGAGCTGACGAGCAACAACACCGCGGCGATGTACGGCTACGCGCGGCGCACGGGCGCGGTGATGTTCACGGGGCTGCTGTCGGTGCGCGACCGTTTCGATGCGGACGGCTTCGTCGTCGTGCCCGTGACGAACCCGCAACTGCGCGAGCGCAGCATCCAGGTGCAGACGATGGCGGGGCGCGATCTGCCCGCGTCAGTACGGGCGTTCCGCGATCACCTGATCGACGCGATGCAGGTTGCATCGGCGCCGCCGACTGCCGTGCGCGGCCCGAGACGCCGGCCCGTGAGATAATCGTCAATCCGCCTTCCGTGTCCATGCGGCTCATCGAGCCGCATCGCCCCTGTTCGACGCCAAATTGAAGAACCTGATTGTCACCCTCGATCGCGCCGGCGAGTTCGACGAGATCATCGACGTGCGCACGCCGCTCGAGTTCGCCGAGGATCATATTCCCGGCGCGCTGAACGCGCCCGTGCTCAGCAACGAGGAGCGCGTGCTCGTCGGCACGATGTACCGCCAGGTGTCGCCGTACGAGGCGACGCGCGTCGGCGCGGCGATCGTCGCGCGCAACATCGCGCGCCATCTCGACACGACGTTCGCCGACCGGCCGCGCAACTGGCGGCCGCTGATCTACTGCTGGCGCGGCGGCAAGCGTTCGGGCTCGATGACGACCTGGTTCAACCTGATCGGCTGGAAGGCGCGCCAGCTCGACGGCGGCTACAAGGCGTACCGCCAGTCGGTATGCGCGACGCTCGATTCGCTGCCGACGCGCTTTCGCTACATCGCGCTCGTCGGCCATACGGGCTGCGGCAAGACGCGCCTGCTGAACGCGCTGCACGACGTGGGCGCGCAGACGCTCGATCTCGAGGCGCTCGCGTGCCATCGCGGCTCGCTGCTCGGCGCGATGCCGGGCAAGCCGCAGCCGGCGCAGAAGGGATTCGATTCGGGGCTCGTCGAAACGCTTGGACGTTTCGACCCCGAATGGCCGGTGTTCGTCGAATCGGAAAGCCGCAGGATCGGGCTCGTTCAGTTGCCGATCGCGCTGATCGAGGCGTTTCACGCGGGGCCGTGGGTGCATGTCGACGCGGCGCACGACGAGCGGATCGCGTTCCTTCTCGACGATTACGCGCACCTGTTCGACGAACCGGACGCATTCAAGGCGCAGCTTCATCGGCTGATCGGCCTGCATAGCCGTGAACAGGTGACGCACTGGAATGCGCTGATCGACGCGAACGCGCGCGCCGACCTGTTCACCGAGCTGATCGACAAGCATTACGATCCCGCCTACGCACGGACCTACCGCGCGGCGTACAACAAGCCGAACCGGGCGTTGACGTTCACGTTTCGACCCAACGCGGCCGACGTGCGCGACCAGGCGCGCACGCTGCTGGCCGAACTCGCGCAAACCGGGTTGCCCGCGTCGGCCGCGCTTGCCGCAGTCGCGAAACCCGAAACCGACAAAAACCAATCGACGACCACACGATGACGACCACACGCACCCAACCCAGTCCGGCCCTCGGCTGGATGACCTTCCTGCTGATCGCGGTCGCGGGACTGTTCTATGTGAAATGGTTTCCGTACTACAACAAGGCGTTCGTTGCCGCCGAGCACCATTCGATCGGCCAGTCGATCCTGATGGGCACGTCGGCGACCGCCCCCGAGCCGTCGCTGAAGGCCGCGCTCGATTACGCATGGGCGTACGGCAAGGCGATCTGGCAGGCGATGGTGCTCGGCCTGCTGCTCGGCTCGGCCGTGCAGGCGCTGCTGCCCGCGCACTGGGTCGCGCGCGTGCTCGGCCGTACCGGGTTCGGCAGCGTCGCCGCGGGCGGCCTGCTGTCGCTGCCCGGAATGATGTGCACGTGCTGCGCGGCGCCGGTCGTGGCGGGCCTGCGTGCGCGCCATGCGTCGCCGGGCGGCGCGGTCGCGTTCTGGCTCGGCAACACGGTGCTGAACCCGGCCGCGCTGGTGTTCATGGGCTTCGTGCTCGGCTGGCACTGGAGCGCGCTGCGCCTCGTGCTCGGCATCGCGATGGTGTTCGGGATCGGCTATCTGCTGAACCGCATTGCGCGACCTGAAGACCGCAGCATCGACGATGCGCAACTCGCCGCGCTGGCGGCCGAGCAGGCTGCGGCCGGCAATCCGTTCGTCCGCTGGATGAAGCTGCTCGCCCGCATGGCCGTGCGGCTCGTGCCCGAATACATCGTGCTCGTGCTGCTGCTCGGCGCCGCGCGCGCATGGCTGTTTCCGCATATCGGCCCGGACATCGGCAATCATCTGGGCTGGATCGTCGCCTTCGCGGTCGCGGGCATGCTGTTCGTGATCCCGACGGCGGGCGAGGTGCCGATCATCCAGGCGATGCTGTCGCTCGGCATGGGCGTCGGCCCGGCCGCGGCGCTGCTGATGACGCTGCCGCCGATCAGCGTGCCGTCGCTCGCGATGCTCGCGCGTTCGTTCAAGCCGTACATGCTGGCGATCGTCGCGACGCTCGTCGTCGTGTTCGGGATCGTGAGCGGCTTGCTCGCGATCGCGTTCGGGTTCTGACGCGCGCCGGCCCGGTGCGATAGCCGTATTCATATTCATCCGGCGCCGCGGCTTCACGCGTGCGGCGCCCTTTACAAGAAGCAAACAGGAAAACGCATGACCCAACCGAAGATCCATCCTCGACTCGAAAAGGCGCTGACGCGCGGCGATCTCGCGATCCGCCAGGCCAATTCCGCGCGGGCAACTGCCGTGCTGAACGCGCTCGGCACGATGATCATCGAAGCCTCTTCAACGATCGGCGTCGAAGCCAGCATCGACATTCCGCAGGGCGACCGCATTTACGATCCCGTCAACGGCCTGTGGCCGCAGAAGATGCTGGTATCGTTCGACGGCCCGGTGGACGAAGCCGATGCGGACGAACTGCGCTCGGTCTATCTGGTGGCCGACGATCCGGGTACGCAGTTCCGCGTCGAATGGCATCGCGCGGACGGCAAGCTCGGTCGCCAGGAAGGCGGCCCGCTCGCGACCGTCGCGTTCCTGACCGACGTCGAGATCCCGTGGAGCGACGACGACGAATAACGTCGTCGCATGAAGCCGGCGCCCGATGCGCCGGCTGTCAGCGCATCATCCGCCGCCGGAACAGCCACGCGGACAGCAGGAATCCGCCGACCGCGTAGCCGGCGAGCACCGCGACGTGCAACGCGATGTCGGTGGCCGGCCGGCCGAGCATCGCGGGCCGGATCAGCTCGACCGCGTTCGCGAGCGGCAGCGCCTGCGCCGCGTGCTGTGCGACGGGCGGCAACTGCGTGATCGGGAAGAACACGCCCGACAGCAGCAGCATCGGCGTCAGCACGAGCGTCTGATAAAACATGAAGAAATCGTAGGACGGCGCAAGCGCCGTGACGATCATCGCGATGCTGGCAAACGCGAGGCCCGCGAGCGCGATCACGGGCAGCGCCGCGAGCATCGACGGAAACTGCGCATAGCCGAGCGCGCTCGCGACCAGCATGATCGCGACCCCCGACAGCATCGCCTTGCTGGCGCCCCAGACGATTTCGCCGAGCACGATGTCGCCGAGCGCGAGCGGCGTATGCATGATCGCTTCCCACGTGCGCTGCACGTGCATCCGCGAGAAGCCCGAATACATCGACTCGAAGCTCGCGGACATCATCACGCTCGACCCGACCGTGCCGGCCGCCAGGAACGCGATATACGACACGCCGTCGACATGGCCGAGCATCAGGCCGAGCCCGAAACCCAGCCCGAACAGATAGATCATCGGATCGGCAAGATTGCCGAACATCGACGCGAGCGCGAGCTTGCGCCAGACGAGATAGTTGCGCCGCCAGACGGCAATCCAGTTCGTTGCGTTCGCGGGCATCGCGATCGCGAAGCGTGACTCGCGCGGCGGCGCGGACGGTGTGGCGGCGGAATAGTTGCGCACGTCCATGATCGATCAGTCCTGCATTTCGCGGCCCGTGAGCCGCAGGAACACATCCTCCAGATTGGCCGGGCGATGCAGATAGCGCAACCCCGCGCGACCCTTGAGTCGCGCGCTGAGCGGCTCCGCGTCGCTGACGTAGCAGAACAGCGTCTCGCCGCTGATCTCGGTGTGTTTCGCGAATGCCGACAACTCGTCGCGCAGCGCGACCGGATCCGGCCCGTAGATCTCGATCACGTCGCAACCGATCTCCGATTCGATCAGCGCGTGCGGCGCGCCTTCGGCGATCTTGCGACCCTCCTCGATCACGCACAGCCGATCGCACAGGCGTTCGGCTTCTTCCATGAAATGCGTGGTGATCAGGATCGTCTTGCCGCGTGCGAGCAGCGAGCGCAACCGCTCCCACATCAGGTGCCGCGCCTGCGGATCGAGGCCCGTCGTCGGCTCGTCGAGCACCAGCACGTCGGGATCGTTGACGAGCGCGCGGGCGAGCGTGAGGCGCCGCCGCATGCCGCCCGACAGTTCGCCGACCTTCGCATCGGCCTTGCTCTCGAGCTTCGCGAATTCGAGCAGCGGCTGCACGAGCGCGCGCGCGGCCTGCGCTGACATTCCGAAATAGCGGCTGAACACGAGCAGGTTCTCGCGGACGGTGAAGTCGGGGTCGAGATTGTCGAACTGCGGGACGACGCCGACGCGCTGGCGTGCATGCCGCGCACGCGATGGAACCGGTTCGCCGCACAGGGAAATGGTGCCGGCATCGGGATGCGCGAGACCGAGCAGCATTTTCAGCGTGGTGGTCTTGCCGGCGCCGTTCGGCCCGAGCAGGCCGTAGCATTCGCCGGCCTGCACGTTGAAGGACAGGTCGTTGACGACGAGCTTGTCGCCATAGCGCTTTTCGACGTTGCGGAAATCGATCGGTGCGACGGACATGGGCATGTTGTCGTTGTAAGCGGGCGCGCCTGGCGGCCCGATGCGTGGCCGGTTGGCGAACGGATCGCGCGATTGCTTGTCACACGGGCATGACCGAAGCGCGCGACGCCGGCGTGTCGATGGCCCGCTGGAGTACGAACGGGCCATTCTAGTGCATCGGCTGCGTCTCTTCAGGGCACGCCTGCACGGTGCGATGCATGCGCGCACCGATCGTGCACTGCATCATCGCGCACGCGCCGAGCGGGGCGAATCAGCGTTTTCCATCCCTTGCGTCCTGAATTGCGGCGCACCATGATGAATGCGTAGGCTCGTTGTCGCGATAGGGAGGTTTCATGGCTAGCTACAACAAGATTTTGCTGTGTTACGACGGCACGCTCGAAGGGCGCAAGGCACTGCGCTGCGGTGCCAATCTCGCAATGGACCTGAAGGCCGAAACGCACTTGCTGTCGGTCGTCGACATGCGTTCGAGCATTGCGCAAAGCGCAGGTCTGCTGACCGATGTCGCGTGCGGACGGTTCGAGGAAACCGCGCGTGAAATCCTGCAGGAAGGCGTGAACTGGCTGCGTGAGCGCGGTGTGCAGGCCGAAGGCCATTTCGCATTTGGCTACCCGATCGACGAAATCGCGAATCTCGCGACGGAACTGAAGGCTGACCTCGTCGTCGTCGGCCACCGCTGCCGCAGCGGGCTGTCGAGATGGTGGATGGGGTCGGGCAATACGCAACTGCTCGATCGCGTGAACTGCAGCATCCTGGTGGCGTGTTCGTCGGCACAGGAGCAGAAGGAAGAAATCGCGCGCGAGCGGGAAGCCGCCACGGCGAACGGCAAATGATCGAATGATTCGATGACGGCCTGACCGGCGATGCGCGCCGGTCAGGCGCCGTGCCGCATCAGCGGCACGGATACCGCGCGGCCTGCTACGCGTGCAGGTCGATCGCGGACAATTTCCACGAGAACAGCCCGAAGCGGTGGAATATCGCTGCGTAGCGCGTGCCGTCGGCACTGCGCTGGTACGTCACGACGAATTCATCGATATTCCGGTAGCCCGCGCTGGTTTGCTGCTGATGCGGCGCATGCGTTGCATCGTTCGCACTGGCCGGTGCGGCAGAGGCAGGTGCCGGCGATGACGCAGCCGCCGGGTCGTTGCCCGGAGCGGCGGCGCTTGCCGGTGCCGGATTGGCCCGCGGTGTGGCCGGCGTATCCGCCGGTGCATTGCCTTGCGGCTGATTCGACCAGTCGGGTGGACGCTCGCCCGGATTGCCGCGTGGCGGCAATCCGCTCATCAGCGCGGCCACACCCTCCGGTGTTGCATACGCATCGACCAGCGGGCCGACCAGAGCGGATCCGATCAGCGCGCCGATGACCGCGAACGGATTGTTCTTCTTCACCGCGTCGATCCGGCGCATCAACTCTTCCGTGACCTGCTGCTTCAGGCTGATGCGCAGCGACGGGAAATCGACATATTCGCTGATGGCCTGCGCATCGCGCGCATCGATCGCCGATTTCAGGCGACCGAGCGCGACATACGGTGACGCGTACGCATAGCCGATCGCCGCCACGACGGCGACGGCCAGCACGACGATCAGCAGGGGCTTGAGCCGCCATGCGCGGCCCGAAGATCCAGTCACGTTGCCTCCGGTGCGGGGATGTTCCGCAATCAGAGACCGCCCGGTGTAGCCGATCGTTCCTCTGCGATGCAGCGGTCGATCATCCGGCACACGGCATCGATCGTACCGACCATGATCAGGCGCGAACGGCCGTGATAGACGCGCACCGGCGCGCGGCGCGCGGGTTCCGCGTGATTCAGGCCGGCGTTCAGCGATACCCGCGCGAACGCGGGGAGCGCCGACGGCAGCAGGGACGCCTGCCGTTCGACTGCGACTTCTTCTTGCACGGGCGCGGCCGCGGACAGCGGTGCGCAGGGCGTACGGCCGCGCAGATGACGCAGGCGACCGAATTGACGGAAAGGCAGCAGGCGGGCAAGGCGTTCCATGATGTTCTCCTCAGCGAGACGGAATGTCAGAGTTCGCCCGAGCGGATCAGCCCGACGGCGATGCCTTCCAGCGCGAATTCCGCGCTGCCGGCCTTGACGAAGATGTTTTCGTAATCCGGGTTCTCCGCGATCAGTTCGAGACCGCCCGGCCGGCGCATCAGGCGCTTGACCGTGACGTCGTCGCCGAGACGCGCGACGATGATCTGGCCGTCCTTCGCTTCCGTGCGCTTCTGCACGGCGAGGAGGTCGCCGTCGAGAATGCCGGCGTCGCGCATCGACAGGCCGCGCACCTTCAACAGGTAGTCGGGCTTGCTCGTGAACAGCGCGGGATCGCATGCGTAGTGCTGCGAGATGTGCTCCTGCGCAAGGATCGGGCTACCGGCCGCGACGCGGCCGACGAGCGGCAGCGACAACTGCATCAGGCCGGCGTGCGGCAGCGTGAACTGGTGCGGGGCATCGTCGATGCCGAGCAGGCGGATGCCGCGCGACGCACCGGCAGCCAGCTCGATCACGCCCTTGCGTGCCAGCGCACGCAGGTGCTCCTCGGCCGCATTCGGCGAGCTGAAGCCCAGTTCGGCCGCGATCTCGGCGCGGGTGGGCGGGAATCCGGAGCGCTCGATCGCGCGACGGATCAAGTCGAACACTTGCTGCTGACGGGCGGTGAGTTTGGTCATGGCTCAACTGTATGGATAGACAGTGAGCTGTATTTTTATACAGTACTTCGGGAATTTCAAGTGTTACTTGAGGTTCGACGCGATCACGCCGGTTCCGGCGTGATTTCGCGACGTCCGGACGGCGGTTTATCTGCCGCAACCGTCCATCCCGTCTGCGTTAGCACTTTTGAGTATTAAAAAATGAAGAACGATTATTTTTAATCATGTAACCCGTTCGTTAGACTGGCCCGACATCGCAATACCGACAACACTGGAGAACCAAGGATGGCGAAGCGCAATACGGGGCTGGTGGGCGGAGTGGGCCGCCTGATCGCAACACTCGCGCTGGGCGCGGCGGCGGCGCTGGGCGTCGCGACGCATGCCCAGGCCGATACGACGTTCCTGAACGTGTCGTACGACCCGACGCGCGAGCTGTATCAGGACTTCAACCAGGCGTTCGGCAAGGAGTGGAAGGCGAAGACGGGCGAGACCGTCAACTTCAAGCAGTCGCATGGCGGGTCTGGCGCGCAGGCGCGCTCGGTACTCGATGGCCTGCAGGCCGACGTCGTCACGCTGGCGCTCGCGTACGACATCGATGCGCTCGCGAACAAGGGGCTCGTGAACAAGGACTGGCAGAAGCGCCTGCCCGACAACGCGTCGCCGTACACGTCGACGATCGTGTTCCTGGTGCGCAAGGGCAATCCGAAAGGGATCAAGGACTGGGACGACCTGACCAAGCCTGGCATCTCGATCGTCACGCCGAATCCGAAGACGTCGGGCGGCGCACGCTGGAACTACCTGGCCGCATGGGCGTACGCGGTGCACAAGCCGGGCGGCAACGAGCAGACGGCCAAGGAATTCGTCACGAAGCTCTACAAGAACGCCGGCGTGCTGGATTCGGGCGCGCGAGGCGCGACGACGAGCTTCGTGCAGCGCGGGATCGGCGACGTGCTGATCGCATGGGAAAACGAGGCATTCCTGTCGGTGAAGGAATTCGGCACCGACAAGTTCGAGATCGTCGTGCCGTCGGTGAGCATCCTGGCCGAGCCGCCCGTCGCGGTCGTCGACAAGGTGGTCGACAAGAAGGGCACGCGCAAGCTGGCCGACGCGTACCTGAATTTCCTGTACAGCCCGCAGGGCCAGGAGATCGCGGCGCGCAATTACTACCGGCCGCGTTCGAAGAACGTGCCGGCGGAACTGACGAAGCAGTTCCCGAAGCTGAAGCTGTACACGGTCGACGACACGTTCGGCGGCTGGACGAATGCGCAGAAGACGCATTTTGCGGACGGCGGCGTGTTCGATTCGATCTACAAGCCGCAGTAACGCCATAACGACAGCGGCGCGCCACGCAGCGCGCCGCATCCCCGACGGCCCGCCGGCGCGATTCACTGCGCCGGCGTTTGCGTCGGACCCATGAGCAGCATCGACCCAGCAAGAGCATCCGATGACGACGTACACCTTTCGCAAGCCGAGCGCGCTGCCCGGTTTCGGCGTGACACTCGGTATCACGGTGGCCTATTTGAGCCTCGTGGTGCTGATCCCGCTCGCCGCCACGTTCCTGAAGACCGCGACGCTGTCGTGGGACCAGTTCGTCACCGCCGTCACGTCGCCGCGCGTGCTCGCGTCGTACCGGCTGACGTTCACGTCCGCACTCGGCGGCGCGCTGATCAACGCCGTGTTCGGCTTCCTCGTCGCGTGGGTGCTCGTGCGCTACACGTTCCCGTTCAAGCGCCTCGTCGATGCGATCGTCGATTTGCCGTTCGCGCTGCCGACGTCGGTCGCCGGCATCTCGCTCGCGGCCGTCTACGCGACCAACGGCTGGGTCGGCCAGTATCTCGCGCCGCTCGGCATCAAGATCGCGTTCACGCCGGCCGGCGTGCTGGTCGCGCTGACCTTCATCGGGCTGCCGTTCGTCGTGCGCACCGTGCAGCCGGTGCTCGAGGATTTCGAGCGCGAGCAGGAGGAAGCGGCCGCATGCCTCGGCGCATCGCGCTGGCTGACGTTCCGCCGCGTCGTGCTGCCGGCCGTGCTGCCGGCGCTCCTCACCGGGTTCGCGCTCGCGTTCGCGCGTGCGCTCGGCGAATACGGATCGGTGATTTTCATCGCCGGCAACGTGCCGATGAAATCCGAGATCACGTCGTTGCTGATCATCACGAAGCTCGAGCAGTACGACTACGCGGGCGCGACCGCGCTGGCGGTCGTGATGCTGGTCGTGTCGTTCCTGATGCTGCTGCTGATCAATACGCTGCAGTGGTATCTGCAGCGCCGCACGAGCAAGGGCGCTAGCGGCCCCGCGCCCGCCGCCGTCACCGCCGTCGCAGCAGGAGGCCAGCAATGAGCCAGGAGGCCACCGTCGTGCTGAAAACCCCGTCGCCGGCCGTGCGCGCCGCGAAACGGCGCGACCCCGTCAGTGAGTCGCGCGTCGTGCGCTGGCTGCTCACGGGCATCGCGCTGGCGTTCCTCGCGTTCTTCCTCGTCGTGCCGCTCGCCGCGGTGTTCGTCGAGGCGCTGCGCAAGGGCGTCGGCTTCTATCTCGAATCGCTGGCCGATCCCGATGCGTGGTCGGCGATCAAGCTGACGCTGACCGTCGCCGTGATCGCCGTGCCGCTGAACCTCGTGTTCGGCGTGTGCGCGTCGTGGGCGATCGCGAAGTTCGAATTCCGCGGCAAGGCGCTGCTGACGACGCTGATCGACCTGCCGTTCTCGGTGTCGCCGGTGATCTCGGGCCTCGTGTACGTGCTGCTGTTCGGCGCGCAGGGCTGGCTCGGGCCGTGGCTGCAGGACCACGACGTGCAGATCATCTTCGCGGTGCCGGGCATCGTGCTCGCGACGATCTTCGTCACGTTCCCGTTCGTCGCGCGCGAGCTGATTCCGCTGATGCAGGCGCAAGGCACCGACGAGGAGGAAGCCGCGCGCGTGCTCGGCGCGTCGGGCTGGCAGATCTTCCGGCGCGTGACGCTGCCGAACGTGCGGTGGGGCCTGCTGTACGGCGTGATCCTGTGCAACGCGCGCGCGATGGGCGAGTTCGGCGCAGTGTCGGTCGTGTCGGGCCACATCCGCGGCGTGACCGACACGATGCCGCTGCACGTCGAGATCCTGTACAACGAATACAACTTCGCGGCGGCGTTCGCGGTGGCGTCGGTGCTCGCGCTGCTCGCGCTCGTCACGCTCGCGCTGAAGCTGATCGCCGAGCGTCATCTCGCCGCCGAACTGGCCGGCGCGAGCGACACCGTTCCCGCACATGCCGGCCCCGTCGCCGCCGTTTCGTCGAAATCGTAAAGAGGCAACCAGAATGGGTATCACCGTCCGTAACCTTCAGAAGCGCTTCGGCGATTTCACGGCGCTCGACAACGTATCGCTCGACTTTCCGCCGGGCGAACTGGTCGCGCTGCTCGGGCCGTCCGGCTGCGGCAAGACCACGCTGCTGCGCGTGATCGCGGGCCTCGAGCACGCGGACGCCGGCCAGGTCGTGCTGCAAGGGCTCGATGTCGCGTCGGTCGGCGCGCGCGACCGCCAGGTCGGCTTCGTGTTCCAGCACTACGCGCTGTTCCGCCACATGACGGTATTCGAGAACGTCGCATTCGGGCTGCGCGTGAAGCCGCGCCGCGAGCGGCCGTCGGAGGCGGCGATTCGCGACAAGGTGCATGAATTGCTGAAGCTCGTGCAGCTCGACTGGCTCGCGCAACGCTATCCGTCCGAGCTGTCGGGCGGCCAGCGCCAGCGCATCGCGCTGGCCCGCGCGCTCGCGGTCGAGCCGAAGGTGCTGCTGCTCGACGAGCCGTTCGGCGCGCTCGACGCGAAGGTCCGCAAGGAACTGCGCGGCTGGCTGCGCCGGCTGCACGACGACCTGCACATCTCGACGATCTTCGTCACGCACGACCAGGAGGAGGCGCTGGAAGTCGCGGACCGCATCGTCGTGCTGAATCGCGGCCACGTCGAGCAGGTCGGCAGCCCGCAGGACGTCTACGATCATCCGCAAAGCGCGTTCGTGTACGAGTTTCTCGGCGCGGCGAACCGGCTGCCGGGCACGGTGGCCGGGCGCGGCTTCGTCGCCGAGGGCGCGGCTGCGCCGATCGAGGTCGACGCCGATTTCGCGGGCCCCGCGAACGCCTACGTGCGACCGCACGACCTGCAGCTGTGGCCGGCGGGCGAAGGGCACCGCGACGGCATCGCGGTGGACGTGCGCCGCGTGATCCCGCTTGGCGGGTCGGTGCGCGTGGAGCTCGAGGCGCGCGCGGGCGGTGCGCTCGAGGCCGAACTCGATCGCGATGCGTGGCGGGCGCTGTCGCTGCAGGTCGGCGACGGTGCGACGGCCGTGCCGCGCGCGGTGCGTGTGTTTCCCGCGCGTTGACGAGAAAATGCAGGGCAGGGGGCGGAACACGCTCCGAATCGACAATCAAACAACGACAGCCTAAGAGGCATACCCATGAATTTTCAGCAATTGCGGTTCGTGCGCGAAGCGGTGCGCCAGAACATGAACCTGACGGAAGTCGCGAACGTGCTGTACACGTCGCAGTCGGGCGTGTCGAAGCAGATCAAGGATCTCGAGGATGAACTGGGCGTCGACATCTTCATCCGGCGCGGCAAGCGGTTGACGGGCCTCACGGAGCCCGGCAAGGCCGTGCACCAGCTGATCGAGCGGATGCTGCTCGACGCCGAGAACCTGCGCCGTGTCGCGCGCCAGTTCGCCGACCAGGACAGCGGCCACCTCGTCGTCGCGACGACGCACACGCAGGCGCGCTACGCGCTGCCGAAGGTGATCCGGCAGTTCACCGACGTGTTCCCGAAGGTGCATCTGGCGCTGCGCCAGGGCAGCCCGCAGCAGATCGCGCAGATGATCCTGAACGGCGAAGCCGATCTCGGCATCTCGACCGAGGCGCTCGACCGCTACCCGGACATCGTCACGTTCCCGTGCTATTCGTGGCATCACACGGTCGTCGTGCCGAAGGGGCACCCGCTCGTCGGCCGCGAGAACCTGACGCTCGAGGAAATCGCCGAGTACCCGATCATCACGTACGACCAGGACTTCACGGGCCGTTCGCACATCGACCAGGCGTTCACGCAGGCGGGCGCGGTGCCGGACGTCGTGCTGACCGCAATCGATGCGGACGTGATCAAGACCTACGTCGAGCTGGGGATGGGGATCGGCGTGGTCGCCGCGATGGCCTACGATCCGCAGCGCGACACGGGGCTCGTCGCGCTCGATACGCAGCACCTGTTCGAGGCGAGCACGACGCGCGTCGGTCTGCGCAAGGGCGCGTTCCTGCGCGCGTATGCGTACCGGCTGATCGAGATGTTTGCACCGCACCTGAACGAAGCGGAAATCGCGGCGCTGTTGCGCGAAGCCGTTTGACGGTTGCGTGCCGCGCGCGCCGTCCGGTCAGTCGCCCCGGATGGCGCGATGTGCGCGCATCGCGCCGTACACCGGGCGGCGGCAGCGGAATGGCCGCCGTCACGGTTGCATGATTCATCGAACCATCGGTTGCGGTTGCCGCTCCCGGCCCGGTTCTTCGCCATGAGCGGCGATCGACGCGCGTTCTCGTGCCCACAGAACAACAAGACGGCACAGGCGAACGCTTCGATCCGGTGCCGGCCATCCAGGCCGCGCCATGTTTCGGAAGATATGATTCAATGCGCGGGCATTGTCCGATGGCGGGTGTTCACGCCGCACGACGAAGAGGCGAACAATGAATCTCAAGTGGTTTCTCTTTTCCTTCAAAGGCCGGACCGAGCGCCTGCCGTGGTGGATCTACACGCTGGTTTCCGGGACGATCGGCGTGTTCTTCGACGCGGGTTCGCGCGGTTCGTCGAACGACGATCTGCCGCTGCTGGCGGTGCTTGTCGCGGTCGCGATCGCCGTTGTCGCGACGTGGTCGTGGCTGGCGGTCACCATGAAGCGGCTGCACGACATCGACAAGTCGGGGTGGTGGATGCTGCTGCTGTTCGTGCCGATCGTCGGTGCGATCGCGTTGTTCGTGATGAACGGTTTCATCGCCGGTACGCCGCATGCGAACCGCTTCGGCGAGCCGCCGGCGATCGACGAAGACGAACCCGCGTCGCAGGATCCGGCGTGATGCGTGCGGCGTTGCGACTGTCGCATTTGCGCGTCGCGCGGCACGATCTGGCACTCCGAATAAACCCTTAAATATTGATCAGACAGGTTGCGCGTCGAAGCGAATCGGTACAGCATAGCTTCCACTCCGCCGGCGTCCCGCCGGCGGCGGCGCGTCAACGACAGCACGCGCCAGGCAGTCGGCCGTCTGCCTCGCTTCCATTCCGTGGTACCGACAGCAGCATCGATGGCCATTGCCCGGGTAGTGTGGCGCAAACGTTTGCTCACATTAAAACAACAGTCAAACAACAGTCCGGCCCTACGGGCCAGTCGCCAGGAGATGTGTATGAATGTCCGCTTTCGCCGTCGCTTCCTGACCGCCGCGCTCGCCGCCGTCGCGGTTGCTGCCGCCCCGGCCGTCCACGCGCAATCTGCGGCCAAGCCGAAGGTCGCGCTCGTGATGAAGTCGCTCGCCAACGAGTTCTTCCTGACCATGGAAACCGGCGCGAAGGAATACCAGAAGCACAACGCGAATCAGTTCGACCTGATCACCAACGGCATCAAGGACGAGACCGACACCGCGAACCAGATCCGCATCGTCGAGCAGATGATCGTGTCGAAGGTCGATGCGATCGTGCTCGCGCCGGCCGATTCGAAGGCGCTCGTGCCGGTCGTGAAGAAGGCCGTCGACGCGGGCATCATCGTCGTGAACATCGACAACCGGCTCGATCCCGACGTCCTGAAGTCGAAGAACCTGAACGTGCCGTTCGTCGGCCCGGACAACCGCAAGGGGGCGCGCAAGATCGGCGATTACCTCGCGAAGCGGTTGAAGGCGGGCGACCAGGTCGGCATCGTCGAAGGCGTGTCGACGACGACCAATGCGCAACAGCGCACGGCCGGTTTCCAGGACGCGATGAAGGCGGGCGGGATGAAGGTCGTGTCGGTGCAGTCGGGCGAATGGGAAATCGACAAGGGCAATGCGGTGGCTGCCGCGATGCTCAACGAATACCCGAACCTGAAGGCGCTGCTGTGCGGCAACGACAACATGGCGATCGGCGCCGTGTCGGCCGTGCGCGCGGCCGGCAAGCAGGGCAAGGTGCTCGTGGTCGGTTACGACAACATCAACGCGATCAAGCCGATGCTGAAGGACGGCCGTGTGCTCGCGACTGCCGACCAGTACGCGGCGAAGCAGGCCGTATTCGGCATCGACACCGCGCTCAAGGCGATCTCTGAGCATCGCAAGCAGGCCGACATGTCCGGCGTGGTCGAGACGCCGGTGGATCTCGTGACGAAGTGACGCGGCTCCGGGCCGGCCGCCGCCCTCAAGAATCCGGCGTGGCGGCCGTTATCCGGAGTGAGCGCGATCACGGCCACTGCATGCACATGCACTTGTGAGCGTCACACCCGCGCGCCGCGTGCGCGCGGCCGCAACCAGGATCGCGATGGAACCGACCTTCCAACCCTCCCGTTCAGCCCCTCCCGTGCTGTCCGTATCCGGCATCGGCAAGACCTATGCCGAACCCGTGCTCGCCGACGTCACGCTGACGCTCGAGGCGGGCCATGCGCTCGCGCTGACGGGCGAGAACGGCGCCGGCAAGAGCACGCTGTCGAAGATCATCGGCGGGCTCGTCGACCCGACCACCGGCACGATGCAGCTCGGCGGCCACGCGTATGCGCCGGCCAGCCGTACGCAGGCCGAGGCGCTCGGCGTGCGCATGGTGATGCAGGAGCTGAACCTGCTGCCGACGCTGACGATCGCCGAAAACCTGTTCCTGAACCGCCTGCCGCGCCGCTTCGGGATCATCGATCGTGCGCGGCTGCGCGAGGACGCGCGTGCCGCGATGGCGCAGGTCGGGCTCGACGCGGTCGATCCCGATACGCCGGTCGGCGCACTCGGCATCGGCCATCAGCAGATGGTCGAGATCGCGCGCAACCTGATCGGCGACTGCCGCGTGCTGATTCTCGACGAGCCGACCGCGATGCTGACCGCGCGCGAAGTCGAGCTGCTGTTCGAGCAGATCGACCGGCTGAAGGCGCGCGGCGTCGCGATCGTCTACATCTCGCACCGGCTCGAGGAACTCGCGCGTGTTGCCGAGCGCGTCGCGGTGTTGCGCGACGGCCGGCTCGTGCATGCGGGAGACATGGCCGCGACGACGTCCGACGGGCTCGTCACGCTGATGGTCGGACGCGAGATCGGCGAGCAGATCGATCTCGGCGAGCGCCATATCGGCTCGCCGCGGCTCGTCGTGTCGGGGCTTACGCGCGGGACGGCCGTGCGCGACGTGTCGCTCGAGGTGCGCGCGGGCGAGATCTTCGGCATCTCGGGGCTGATCGGCGCGGGGCGCACCGAGCTGCTGCGGCTGATTTACGGCGCCGATACGCCGGATGCGGGGATGATCGCGGTCGGCCAGCCGCTGAAGCCGGCGAAGATCGATTCCCCCGTCGATGCGGTGAAGCTGGGCATCGCGCTGATTACCGAGGATCGCAAGGGCGAGGGGTTGCTGCTGTCGCAGTCGATCACCGCGAACGTGTCGCTCGGCCAGCTCGACCGGCTCGCGCGCGGCGGCATCGTCGACTCCGCGCGTGAAACGGCACTCGCCGAGCAGCAGATCGATGCGCTGCGGATCCGCACGCACGGTGCGGCGCAGGCGGTCGGCGAGCTGTCGGGCGGCAATCAGCAGAAGGTCGTGATCGGCCGCTGGCTCGCGCGCGACATGGGCGTGCTGCTGTTCGACGAGCCGACGCGCGGGATCGATGTCGGCGCGAAGTTCGAGATCTACACTTTGATGGGCGCGCTCGCGCGTGAAGGCCGCGCGCTCGTCGTCGTGTCGAGCGACCTGCGCGAGCTGATGCTGATCTGCGACCGGATCGGCGTGATGTCGGCCGGCCGCATGACCGCCGTGTTCGAGCGCGGCAACTGGACCCAGGATGGGCTGCTGGCCGCGGCGTTCGCCGGCTTCGGCCGCGAGACGCCGCAGGGCGCGCAGCATCCGGACGCGGGGCAGGCGCCAGGCGCCGCTCCGGGCAATTCGACGACAGGACGACAGCAATGACCCAGCCTCCCGTTTCCCCGACCGACGCAGGCGCCCAGCAGGACGTGACGGGGCGCCGCGCGCGCATGCTGTCCGGCACGCGCCTCGGCCTGTCGAACTATCTCGGGCTCGCCGGTGCGCTCGCCGCGATGATCGCGCTGTTTTCGGTGCTGAGCTCGCATTTCCTGACCTACGACACGTTCAGCACGATCGCGAACCAGATTCCCGATCTCGTCGTGATGTCGGTCGGGATGACTTTCGTGCTGATCATCGCCGGGATCGACCTGTCGGTCGGCTCGGTGCTCGCGCTCGCCGCGTCGATGGTCAGCGTCGCCGCGCTGAAATGGCAGTGGGGGCCGCTGCCGGCCGCGCTGATCGGGATCGCGGTCGCGACCGTCACGGGTGCGCTGACCGGCGCGGTGACGGTCGGCTGGCGGATCCCGTCGTTCATCGTGTCGCTCGGCGTGCTGGAGGCCGCGCGCGGCCTCGCGTACCAGCTGACGAATTCGCGTACGGCGTATATCGGCGACGCGTTCGATTTCCTGTCGAACCCGATCGCGCTCGGCATCTCGCCCGCGTTCCTGATTGCGGTCGCGGTGATGATCGCGGCCCAGTTCGTGCTCTCGCGTACGGTGTTCGGACGCTATCTCGTCGGGATCGGCACGAACGAAGAAGCAGTCAGACTTGCGGGGGTTAACCCGCGTCCGTATAAAATTCTCGTATTCGCGTTGATGGGCGCGCTCGCGGGGCTTGCGTCGCTGTTCCAGATTTCGCGGCTCGAGGCGGCCGACCCGAATGCGGGCGTGGGCCTCGAACTGCAGGTCATCGCGGCCGTCGTGATCGGCGGCACGAGCCTGATGGGCGGGCGCGGCTCGGTGATCAGCACGTTTTTCGGCGTGTTGATCATCTCCGTGCTGGCCGCGGGGCTGGCGCAGATCGGCGCGAACGAGCCGACGAAACGGATCATCACCGGCGCGGTGATCGTGGTGGCCGTCGTGCTCGATACGTATCGCAGCCGGCGCTCGCGCGTGCGGTAGAAAGACAGACAGAACAGACCAGAGAGAAACGGGAAATGGCGACGATCAAGGATGTGGCAGCCATGGCGGGCGTGTCGTTTACGACCGTCTCGCACGTGGTGAACAATTCGCGGCCGGTGTCCGCGGACGTGCGTGCGAAGGTCGAGGGTGCGATCCGCGAGCTGAATTACGTGCCGTCGGCCGTGGCGCGCTCGCTGAAGGCGCGTGCGACGGCGACCATCGGCCTCGTCGTGCCGAACAGCACGAATCCGTATTTTGCCGAGCTCGCGCGCGGCATCGAGGATCAGTGCGCGGCCAACGGCTATTGCGTGTTCTTCTGCAACTCGGACGACGATCCCGTGAAGCAGCGCAACTATCTGCGCGTGCTGCAGGAAAAGCGCATCGACGGGCTGATCGTCGCATCGGCCGGCGAGGACGCGGTGCTCGCACAGACGCTCGCGGATATCCATGCGCCGCTCGTCGTGGTCGACCGCAACATCGAAGGGCTCGCGGCCGATCTCGTGCAGATCGACCACGAGCGCGGCGCGTATCTGGCGACGCGCCACCTGCTCGAACTCGGACACGCGAAGATCGGCTGCATCACGGGGCCGACCGACACGGCCGTCAGCGCGATGCGCGTGCACGGCTTCATCCGCGCGATGGCCGAGCGCGGCGTCGATATCGTGCCGGGCGCGATCGCGGAAAGCGATTTCTCGTGCCTTGGCGGCTATCACGCGGCGTCGCGGCTGTTCGAATCGGTGCGGCCGAGCGCGATCTTCGCGGGCAACGACCTGATGGGCGTCGGCGCGCTGCGCGCGGCGGCCGAGCGCGGGCTGCGCGTGCCGGACGACTGCTCGATCATCGGTTTCGACGACATCGAATTTTCCCGCTACACGTATCCGGCGCTGTCGACGGTCGGCCAGTCGGTGCGCGCGCTCGGCGAAATGGCCGCGCAGACGCTGATCGAGCGGATCGGCGGCGGCTCGACGGCCGTGCCGAGCCGTCGCCGCGTGGTGTCGCCGCGCCTCGTGCTGCGCGAATCGACGGCCGTCTACCGCGAGCCGCCCGTGTCGGGCGGTCGCGCATGACGGCGCCCGCAACGAACACCGGCCGCGTGACGGTGGTCGGCAGCCTCAACATGGATCTCGTCGTGCGTGCGCCCCGGCTGCCGCTGCCCGGCGAAACGCTCGCCGGGCATGCGTTTGCACAGGCGGCGGGCGGCAAGGGCGGCAACCAGGCCGTGGCCGCCGCACGGCTCGGTGCGCAAGTCGCGATGATCGGCTGCGTCGGCGCGGATGCGCACGGCGCGGCACTGCGCGCGGGCCTGGAAGCCGAGGGAATCGACTGCGCGGGGCTCGCGACGAGCGCGTCGGCGTCGACCGGCGTCGCGCTGATCGTCGTCGACGATGCGAGCCAGAATGCGATCGTGATCGTCGCGGGGGGCAACGGCGAGGTCACGACCGGGACGGTTGCGCGGCACGAGGCCGCACTGGCGGCGGCCGACGTGCTGATCTGCCAGCTCGAGACGCCGCCGGACGCCGTGTTCGCGGCGCTGTCGGCCGGGCGTCGGCTCGGCCGCACGGTGGTGCTCAATCCGGCGCCGGCCGTCGCGCCGCTGCCGGACGGCTGGCTGCCGCTCGTCGATTACCTGATCCCGAACGAGGTCGAGGCGGCCGCGTTGACCGCGCTGCCCGTGCGCGACCCGGCGGAGGCGGAAATTGCCGCACGGGCGCTGCAGGCCGGCGGCGCGCGCAACGTGCTGGTCACGCTCGGCGCGCGCGGCGTGCTCGCGCTGACGGCCGACGGCACCGCGCGGCACTATCCGGCACCGGTCGTGCAGGCCGTCGACACGACGGCCGCAGGCGACACCTTCATCGGCGGTTTTTCCGCCCGTCTGGCGGCCGGCGCCGACGTCGACACGGCCATCCGCTTCGCGCAACGCGCGGCGGCGCTGTCGGTCACGCGCGCGGGCGCACAACCGTCGATTCCGACCCGCGCCGAACTGGCCGATTAGGGCCGGATCCTCCTGCTCACGATCCCGTATCGCGACCGGCCAGTCTCCCGGGACGGCCGGTCGCGCCGACTGCAGCGCGCTCAAACCGCGGCGCGTCGCGGTTCCGTCATGTTTTTCGCGTCCGTCGGGTGCTGAAATAATTGTTCAGCTGTTTGTAATAAGCAGACGAATAATTCGAAAAAAACCGCAGAAAACCATCAAGTTGTGCGCTGCACGGTCGTAAATGCACCGAGTGAAGCAATGCTTCCACGCAACGGGCCGGGCCCGTTCATGACGACGCAACACAGGATGGATGATGGTGTTCAGGAACCTGACGATTCGTGCGCGCATCGGTTTGACGATGGCGTTTCTGGCGGTGCTGCTGGGCGTAACAGGCGTGCTCGGGCTGTACGGGATGACGCGTTCGAACGACTCGACGCGCGAAATTTTCACGAACCAGATGCCGAGCGCGGTCGACGTGGCCGTCGCGGAAATGTTCGCTGCGCGCGAACGCCTCGCGCTCGACCGCGCGGCGCTGCTGGCCGGCACGCCCGACTCGGCGGCGGCCGTCGAGCGCAGCCACGGGATGCGCACGCAGTCCGACGCATGGTGGCAGAAGTACCTCGCGCTGCCGCGCGGGCCGGAAGAGGATCGGCTCGCGCAGGACGTCGCCGCGAAGCGGCAGGCGCTGCAGCGCGCCTGTGACGCGTTCGCGAGCCTCCTCGGGGCCGACCAGCGCGATCGCATCGGCGACGGCGCCAAGCAGCTCCAGGCGCTCTACAACGACCTCGCGGTGTCCAGCGAAGCGTTGCGCAATTTCCAGTTCACCGATGCGCAGGCGAGCTTCAACCAGGCGGAATCCGTGTTCGACACACTGCGCGTGCTGTCGATCGTCGCGCTGCTGGCCGGCATCGGCGCCGCGCTGCTGTCGTGGCTGACGCTGAGCCGCGCGATCGGCCGCCCGATCGCCGACGCGCTGTCGCATTTCGACGCAATCGCCGCCGGCGACCTGCGCCGTCCGATCGTCGTGGACCGGCGCGACGAGATGGGCCAGTTGCTCGAAGGGCTCGCGAAGATGCAGCGCGGACTCGTCGACACGGTGCGCACCGTGCGCGGCGGCAGCGAGTCGATCGCGACCGCGGCGCGCCAGATCGCGGCCGGCAACATCGATCTGTCGTCGCGCACCGAGGAGCAGGCCGCCGCGCTGCAGGAAACTGCGTCGAGCATGGAACAGCTGACCGGCACCGTGAAACAGAACGCGGACAATGCGCGCCAGGCCAGTTCGCTGGCCGCGAATGCGTCGGAGATTGCAAACAAGGGCAATACGGTGGTCGGCCAGGTGGTCGGCACGATGGGCGAGATCAACGACAGCTCGGCGAAGATCGCGGACATCATTGCGATCATCGAGGGAATCGCGTTCCAGACCAACATTCTTGCGCTGAATGCGGCCGTCGAAGCCGCACGTGCGGGCGAGGAGGGCCGCGGCTTCGCGGTCGTCGCGGGCGAGGTGCGCAGCCTCGCGCAGCGTTCGTCGAGCGCGGCGAAGGAAATCAAGGCGCTGATCGACGCGTCGGTGGAGCGTATCCGGACGGGTTCGACGCTGGTCGATGAAGCAGGGCGCACGATGAGCGACGTGATCGGCGCGGTGCAGCGCGTGACCGACATCATGGGTGAGATCGCGGCGGCGTCGGAGGAGCAGAGCGGCGGGATCGACCAGGTCGCGCGTGCCGTCGCGCAGATGGACGAAGTCACGCAGCAGAACGCGGCGCTCGTCGAGGAAGCCGCGGCCGCCGCGCAGTCGCTCGACGAGCAGGCCGGGCGCTTGCGTGAGACGGCAGCCGTATTCCAGCTCGATGATGAAGCGGCACGCGCTGTCGCGCCGGTTGCGGCGCGTCACGTATCGCGTGCGCCTTCCGCCGCGGTTGCCGCGCCCGTGCAGGTCGCTGCGCGCGACGATCGCGATGCACCGCCGAAGCGCACGGCCGCGACGATGCCGGCACGCAAGCCCGCCGTAGCCGTACCGGCACCGGCTGCCTCTGCTGCTACCGCCGGCGGTGACGACTGGGAGACCTTCTGATTCGCGCGTGCCGCGCATCTATCCCCATTTGGTGACGAACGACGCCCGCGACATGCGGGCGTTGTCGTTTCCGCGGCAGACGAAATGTGACAGCGCGCATGATCGATCGTGCATCGTCGCGAGCGCTGCTCGTCCCGCATCGATGGATACGTGTACGCGTGCAGCATCAATCATGTTCCCGCATCCGTCGTACGGGTATCTCCGTAAGGGCGCTGCGAAAAAATTTGTAACGGTGCGCGCGGCGTGTCATCGCACGCGGCTGCTCGAACGTATAGGGATGAAGGGAGGAAGTGACGACGTCGGATGTGTCCAACGCACAAGACGTTCCGTCGTTCAACGAGACGTGACGGATGCAGTTTCTGCGGCTCGGGACGACAATTGTAAAACGACGAAATGCGTTGTCCAAGCGGTGTTGTCGAGAATGACGAACTTCATACGAAGAGTTCGTGAAAAAAAATAAGAAAGGGTTTAGGATGAATTCGAACGCGCTTGCTTCTGCGCAGTCGTACGAAGGCAGGCACGTCTTCAGACTCAGGCGAGGGAGGTAGCATGGATATTTACAGCAGCTTCGCGAACCGCTTCGAAAAAACGCGAGAGGAAGAGCTCTCGCTGGAGGAGTATCTCGCGCTCTGCAAGAACGATCCATCCGCGTACGCGACGGCTGGTGAACGCATGCTGGAAGCAATCGGGGAACCTGAACACATCGATACCCGCAACGATCCGCGCCTGTCGCGCATCTTTGCGAACAAGGTCATCAAGGTCTATCCGGCATTCCGTGAGTTCTACGGAATGGAGGAAGTGATCGAGCAGGTGGTCGCGTACTTCCGCCACGCTGCGCAAGGGCTCGAAGAGAAGAAGCAGATCCTCTATCTGCTGGGCCCGGTGGGCGGCGGCAAGTCGTCGATCGCCGAGCGTCTGAAGCAACTGATGGAGCGCGTGCCGTTCTATTCGCTGAAGGGCTCGCCCGTCAACGAATCGCCGCTCGGGCTGTTCGACTATGACGAAGACGGCCCGATCCTCGAGGAACAGTACGGCATTCCACGCCGCTACCTGAAGAACATCCTGAGTCCGTGGGCCGTCAAGCGCCTGCACGAATACAACGGCGATATCCGCCAGTTCCGCGTGGTGCGTCGCTATCCGTCGATCCTGCGGCAGGTCGGCATCGCGAAGACGGAGCCGGGTGACGAGAACAACCAGGACATCTCGTCGCTGGTCGGCAAGGTCGATATCCGCAAGCTCGAACAGTACGCGCAGGACGACGCCGATGCGTACAGCTACTCGGGTGGCCTGTGCCTCGCGAACCAGGGCCTGCTCGAGTTCGTCGAAATGTTCAAGGCGCCGATCAAGGTGTTGCACCCGCTGCTCACCGCCACGCAGGAAGGCAACTTCAAGGGCACCGAGGGCTTCGGCGCGATTCCGTTCGACGGGATCATCCTCGCGCACTCGAACGAGTCGGAGTGGAAGGCGTTCCGCAACAACCGCAACAACGAGGCACTGCTCGACCGGATCTTCGTCGTGAAGGTGCCGTACTGCCTGCGCGTATCGGAAGAGACCAAGATCTACGAGAAGCTGATCCGCAACTCGTCGCTGGCCGAGGCCGTGTGCGCACCGGGCACGCTGAAGATGATGTCGCAGTTCTCGGTGCTCTCGCGCCTGCACGAGCCGGAGAATTCGAGCCTGTTCTCGAAGATGCAGGTGTATGACGGCGAAAATCTCAAGGACACCGATCCGAAGGCGAAGTCGTACCAGGAGTACCGCGACTACGCGGGCGTGGACGAAGGGATGACGGGCGTGTCGACACGCTTCGCGTTCAAGATCCTGTCGCGCGTGTTCAACTTCGATTCGAGCGAGGTCGCGGCCAACCCCGTGCACCTGATGTACGTGCTCGAACAGCAGATCGAACGCGAGCAGTTCCCGCCGGAAACCGAGCAGAAGTACCTGTCCTTCGTGAAGGACGTGCTCGCGTCGCGCTACGCGGAATTCATCGGCAAGGAGATCCAGACGGCCTACCTCGAGTCGTATTCGGAGTATGGCCAGAACATCTTCGACCGCTACGTCACGTATGCGGACTTCTGGATCCAGGACCAGGAATTCCGCGATCACGACACGGGCGAGAGCTTCGACCGTGCCGCGCTGAACGCGGAGCTGGAGAAGATCGAGAAGCCGGCAGGCATCAGTAATCCGAAGGATTACCGCAACGAGATCGTGAACTTCGTGTTGCGCGCACGGGCGGCGAACGCCGGCAAGAACCCCGTGTGGACGAGCTACGAGAAGTTGCGCGTCGTGATCGAGAAGAAGATGTTCTCGAATACCGAGGAACTGTTGCCGGTGATTTCGTTCAACGCAAAGGGTTCGGCGGAGGAACAGCGCAAGCATGAGGACTTTGTGAACCGGATGGTCGCGAAGGGCTATACGCCGAAGCAGGTGAGGCTGCTTTGCGACTGGTACCTGCGCGTGCGCAAGTCATCATGACGCGCGCGGTACCGCGCCCGTACGGCCTCGCCGTGCGGGCGCTTTCAGAGGCGCCGCCCGCATGACGGGAGACGGCATGTGCGGCGAGCGTCCCGGCAGATCGACTTTCGAGCGGGAGACCGGCAGTGCTTCATCAAATCATCGACCGCAGGCTGGCCGGCAAGAACAAGAGTATCGCCAACCGCGAACGCTTTCTGCGTCGCGTCAAGAACTACATTCGTCGTGCCGTGTCCGACGCGGTGCGCGACCGTAGCATCAAGGATATCCAGAGCACGCAGAGCATCACGATCCCGCGCAAGGACATCGCAGAGCCGAATTTCCGGCACGGGCCGGGCGGGCGTCGCGAATACGTGCACCCCGGCAACGAGGACTACGTGCGCGGCGACAAGATCCCGCGTCCGCAGGGCGGCTCGGGCGGCGGAGGCAGTCAGGCGAGCAACGAGGGCGAAGGGCAGGACGACTTCGTGTTCGAGTTGTCGCGCGACGAGTTCATGCAGTACTTCTTCGACGATCTCGAACTGCCGCGCCTCGTGAAGACGCACCTGCTGACGGTGCCGAGCTGGAAGAACGTACGCGCGGGCTGGTCGGCGGAAGGCACGCCGAACAACATCGATGTCGTGCGTTCGCTGCGCAGCGCACTCGGGCGTCGCATCGCGCTCGGCTCGCCGCTCGTCAACGAGCTGCGCGAGCTCGAGGCGCAGCTCGAGGCGATGAAGTGCGATCCGGAGGACCGGCGCGCGGAGATCGCGGTGCTCGAGGCCGAGATCCATCACCTGAAGGGGCGCATCTGGCGGATTCCGTTCATCGATCCGTTCGACCTGCGCTACATCAACCGCGTGAAGCAGCCGCAACCGTCGAGCCAGGCCGTGATGTTCTGCCTGATGGACGTGTCGGGCTCGATGGACGAGCAGCGCAAGGATCTGTCGAAGCGCTTCTTCATCCTGCTGTACCTGTTCCTCAAGCGTAACTACGAGCGCATCGAGGTGGTGTTCATCCGTCACCACACGCGTGCCGAGGAAGTCGACGAGGACACCTTCTTCCATTCGACCGAGAGCGGCGGCACGGTGGTGTCGAGTGCGCTCGAGCTGATGCGCAAGGTGATGAACGAGCGCTACTCGCCGACCGAGTGGAACATCTACGGCGCGCAAGCGTCCGACGGCGACAACTGGACCGACGATTCGCCCAAGTGTCGCAAAATCCTGGAAGAGGATATCCTCACGAAGACGCGTTACTTCGCGTATATCCAGGTCGCGCCGGAAGAGCAGAACCTGTGGCTGGAATACGCGCAACTGGCCTTGTCGCAGCCGCATCTCGCGATGAAAAAAGTGGAATCGGCTGCCGACATTTACCCGGTGTTTCGCGAATTGTTCGAAAAGCAGGTGGAAATGTCATGACGACCCGCCATCTGCACAACGAGTCGCGCGGCTACGCGCCGCGCCCCTCCGGCGACGACCCGGCCGGCTCTGCCGCATCGCAGCAACGCGGGCAGGCCGAACCGCCGCCGCCGGCCGCCGACTTGCCCGGCTCAGGGCAAAAGGAAGCGCGTATGAACGTTGCCGAACGCAAGCCGCTGCCGTGCCCGTCCGACTGGACGTTCGAACTGCTCGAGGAATACGACACGCACATCTCGCAGGTCGCCGAACAATACGAGCTCGACATCTATCCGATCCAGCTCGAACTGATCAGCGCCGAGCAGATGATGGACGCGTATGCGTCGGTCGGGATGCCCGTCAACTACCGTCACTGGTCGTTCGGCAAGCACTTCCTGTCGACCGAGAAGAGCTATCGTCGCGGCCAGATGGGGCTCGCGTACGAAATCGTCATCAACTCGAACCCGTGCATCGCATATCTGATGGAAGAGAACACGATGACGATGCAGGCGCTCGTCATCGCGCACGCGGCGTACGGGCACAACTCGTTCTTCAAGGGCAACTACCTGTTCCGGCTGTGGACCGACGCGCACGCGATCATCGACTATCTCGTGTACGCGAAGAACTACGTGGCGGAATGCGAGGAGCGCTACGGCCTCGATCGCGTCGAGGAACTGCTCGATTCGTGCCATGCGCTGATGAACTATGGCGTTGACCGCTACAAGCGGCCGCAGAAGCCTTCGCTGTCGAAGGAAGCCGCGCTGCGGCGCGAACGCGAGGCATACCTGCAGTCGCAGGTGAACGAACTGTGGCGCACGCTGCCGGGCAAGAAGCCCGAGTTGATGGAAGAGCAGGAAGGCCGTTATCCGCCCGAGCCGCAGGAAAACCTGCTGTATTTCGCGGAAAAGAATGCGCCGCTGCTCGAGCCGTGGGAGCGGGAAGTGATCCGCATCGTGCGCAAGATCGGCCAGTATTTCTACCCGCAGCGGCAGACGCAGGTGATGAACGAAGGCTGGGCGACGTTCTGGCATTACACGCTGCTGAATACGCTGTACAACCAGGGGAAGCTGGAAGACAGCTTCATGATGGAGTTCCTGCATTCGCACAGCAACGTGGTCTACCAGCCGCCCGTCACGAAGCCGTACTACAGCGGCATCAACCCGTATGCGCTCGGTTTCTCGATGATGAGCGACATCCGGCGGATCTGCGAAGCGCCGACGGAAGAAGACTACAAGTGGTTTCCGGAGATCGCGGGCACCCCGTGGCTGCCGGCGATGCATTACGCGATGCGCAACTTCAAGGACGAGAGCTTCATCGCGCAGTACCTGTCGCCGAGCCTGATCCGCGACATGCGGCTCTTCTCGGTGCTCGACGACGACATGCGCGATTCGCTCGAGGTGTCGGCGATCCACGACGATTCCGGCTACCAGTACGTGCGGCAGGCATTGTCGCGGCAGTACGACATCCATCACCGCGAGCCGAATATCCAGGTGTGGGCCGTCAACACGCGAGGCGACCGCAGCCTCACGCTGCGCCACTTCATGACCGACAACCGTCACCTGTCGAACGACAGCGACGAAGTGCTCAAGCACATGGCGCGGCTCTGGCAGTTCGACGTGTACCTGGAAAGCGTCGACGAGGCCGGTACGGTGCGCAAGCGCTACGAGTGCCGCTACGTGCCGCCGGAGATCCGCGTTTGATCGGTGCCTTCGAAAATGTTTGCATCGGACGCCAGCCTGACGGCTGGCGTTTTCATATGACGAACACGTGGCGGGAGAAAATTTTTCTACATCCGGACGAACCCGGAGCGCTTGTTACTTTACATTTCGCTAAAATCCCGTAGCGCCGTGCGCCGGAACCGGTGCCACGTGCGACCGCACGCGGCGGCCCCCAGCCGTCTCGCCCAGAAAGCACTAAAAGGAACAGACCAACCCATGGACGTCCAGACCGACCAAGCTGCGCTGTCCGCGCATGACACCCGGCGGCGCGTGTTCGCCATCGTCGGCGCCTCATCGGGCAACCTCGTCGAGTGGTTCGACTTCTACATCTACTCGTTCTGCGCGCTGTACTTCGCGCCGGCGTTCTTCCCGAGCGGCAACACGACGACGCAGCTGCTGAACACGGCCGGCGTGTTCGCGGCCGGCTTCCTGATGCGTCCGATCGGCGGCTGGCTGTTCGGCCGCATCGCCGACCGTCACGGCCGCCGCGCGGCGATGATGATCTCGGTGCTGATGATGTGCGGCGGGTCGCTCGTGATCGCGGTGCTGCCGACCTACGCACAGATCGGCGCGCTCGCGCCGGCGCTGCTGCTGGTCGCGCGCCTGTTCCAGGGCCTGTCGGTGGGCGGCGAGTACGGCACCAGCGCGACCTACATGAGTGAAGTCGCGCTGAAGGGGCGCCGCGGCTTCTTCGCGTCGTTCCAGTACGTGACGCTGATCGGCGGCCAGCTGTGCGCGCTGCTGGTGCTCGTGATCCTGCAACAGACGCTGTCGACCGACGAGCTGAAGGCATGGGGCTGGCGCATTCCGTTCGTGGTCGGCGCGGCGGCCGCGCTGATCTCGCTGTACCTGCGGAAATCGCTCGACGAGACGTCGACCAGCGAATCGCGCGACAAGAAGAATGCCGGCACGATCCGCGGCGTGTGGGAGCACAAGGGCGCGTTCTTCACGGTGGTCGGTTTCACGGCCGGCGGCTCGCTGATCTTCTACACGTTCACGACGTACATGCAGAAGTACCTCGTGAACACGGCCGGCATGCATGCGAAGACGGCCAGCAACGTGATGACCGTCGCGCTGCTCGTCTACATGCTGATGCAGCCGGTGTTCGGCGCGCTGTCCGACCGGATCGGCCGCCGTACGTCGATGATCCTGTTCGGCTCGTTCGCGGTGATCGGCACCGTGCCGCTGATGCATGCGCTGAAGGACGTGACGAGCCCCGTGGCCGCGTTCGTGCTGATCACGGTCGCGCTCGCGATCGTCAGCTTCTACACGTCGATCAGCGGCCTCATCAAGGCCGAGATGTTCCCGCCCGAAGTGCGCGCGATGGGCGTCGGCCTGTCGTATGCGGTTGCGAACGCAATCTTCGGCGGTTCGGCCGAGTACGTCGCGCTGTGGTTCAAGTCGATCGGCAGCGAGGAAACCTTCTACTGGTACGTGACCGTGCTGTGCGCGATCTCGCTGATCGTGTCGTGGCGGATGCGCGACCCGAGCAAGGAAGGCTATCTGCGTCACGAGCCGTGATCGGCTGCGCGTTGCGCGCATGTGTGTGATGACGAACGTCCCGCCAACCGGCGGGACGTTTTTTTTGCGGCGCGCGATTACGCGGACGGCGGCTTCGCGCGGTCGGGCGCCGGGTCGGCGACGCTCGACAGGATGCCTTGCTCGACCAGCCAGTCGAACATCTGCTCGACGATCGGCGAGCGCGACGGGCCTTCCATCCGCGACAGCCACCAGGTGGTGCCGGGCAGGCGCGGGTAGTCGGCGAGCACGGTCAGCGCGTGCTGGTCGAGGCCGGCTTGTGCGACGAGGCGCGGCAGGCACGCGATGCCGCGACCGCGCTGCACGGCGTCCAGCACGAGCCGCTGATCGTCATAGATCGCTTGCATCCGGAAGTCCGACAGCTGCTCGCGAAAGACGGTCGCCATGCGCTCGTCGGTCAGGCTCGCTTCGAGGCAGACGAGCCCCGCGTGCCGCGCGTGTTCGGCGCGCGGCACGCGGGCGAGCGTCTCGGCCAGCGGCGTCGCGCACACCGTCACCCACTCGTCGCGCATGAACGGGATATCGACCAGGCCGGGCTGCAGCATCGGCCGCGTGCCGATCGTCATGTCGACGTCGATCTCGTCGACATAGCGCGCCGTCTCGTCGGTCGACAGCAGCGGGCACAGGTCCGGCAGCACCTGCTGCAACTGCTCGAGGCGCGGCTGCAGCCAGCCGTGCAGCAACGGCGCCGGACACACCAGCACGACGAGCCCCGGGTTCAGGTAGGTCGCGATGCGGTCGAGCCCGCCGCGCAACGTGTCCATCGCACGCTGCACGCTGCGCTGCAGGACCTCGCCGGCGATGGTCAGCTCGACGCCGCGGCCGCGCCGGCGGAACAGGGGCTGCCCGAGTTGCGCTTCGAGCTGCTGGATCTGATGGCTGATCGCCGATTGCGACAGGTGCAGCTCGTCGGCGGCACGCGAGAAGTTGCCCAGCCGGGCTGCGGCTTCGAAGCCGCTCAGCAGTTTCAGGGACGGAACGCGTTGCATGAAGGTATGAGGTGAATTGATTAATTCGGCCAAGAAATATCAATATTCATCAAGTTTAACCTGACGGACAATCGCTCATCAATCACAACGGAGTCGGATCGATGGGTCGCTTTGATGCTCGCCAGCGCGGTTACCGGATGCCCGCCGAATGGGAATCCATGCACGCCACGTGGCTCGGATGGCCGGTTCTCGAAGACCGCGAGGACTTGTGGGGGACGCATTACGCGCAGGTTTGCCGCGAATTCGCGCTGGTCGCGCGGACGATCGCGCGCTACCAGCGCTGCGTGGTCGCGGCGCACCACAGCCAGGCCGACGCCGCGCGAGAGCTGATGGGCCCGAGCGTCGACGTGCTGCCGGTCGCGGCCGAGGACAACTGGCTGCGCGACTGCGGGCCGATCTTCCTCGTGAGCGAGCAGCACGGGCTCGGCGCGGCTGTGTTCCGCTTCAACTGCTGGGGCGAGAAGTACCAGCCGTACGACGGCTGCCAGCAGGCCGGGCAGGACATCGCGCGCGCGGCCGGCGCCGAGATCTTCAACTCGCACATGGTGCTGGAAGGCGGCTCGTTCTACGTCGACGGGCAGGGCACGCTGGTCACGACCGAAAGCTGCCTGCTGCATCCCAACCGCAATCCGCACCTGAGCCGCACGGAGATCGAGGCGGAGCTGCGCCGGATGCTGGGCGTCGAGAAGATCGTGTGGCTGCCGGGCAACCCCGACGAAGTGGAGACGAACGGGCACGTCGACGGCATCGCGTCGTTCATCGCGCCCGGCCGGATGCTGTGCCAGACCGCCGTACCCGAGCAGGGCGACTATTTCCGCGTGATGCGCGAAAACCGCCGCGCGCTGGAACTCGCGACCGATGCGGCGGGGCGCCGTTTCGAGTTGCTCGACCTGCCGTCGCCGATCGTCAGCGAACGCTTCGGCTCGGAGCGCTACTGCGATTGCTATGCGAACTACATCCTGGTGAACGGCGCGGTGATCGTGACCGCGTTCGGCGTCGAGCAGGACGAGGCCGCGCGCGACGCTTTCAGCCAGGCATTCCCGGGGCGTAAGGTGGAGATGCTGCCGATTCCGACGCTGTCGATCGGCGGCGGCAGCATCCACTGTTCGACGCAGCAGCAGCCGTCCGTCGCGCGCTGAGCGACGTTCCATCAGCGGTTTCCGGTCCTACCGAGGAGCAACGCAATGCCGTCCAAATACATTACCGTCGCCGCCGTGCAGATGGCGTCGGGCAGCTGGAATCTCGAAGACAACATGGCCACCGCGGAGCGCCTGATCCGTGTGGCCGCCGCACAGGGCGCGAATCTCGTGCTGTGCCCGGAGCTGTTCGCGATGCCGTACTTCTGTCTCGACCAGAACGTGCGCCATCTCGAACTCGCGCAGCCGTTCGAAGGCAACGTGCAGATCGCCCGGTTCGCGGCACTGGCCGGCGAGCTCGGCATCGTGCTGCCGATCGGCTTCTTCGAGCGTGCGGGCAATGCCGCCTACAACTCGATCGCCGTGGCGGATGCGGACGGGCGCGTACTCGGCGTCTATCGCAAGACGCATATCCCGGACGGGCCCGGCTATACGGAGAAGTTCTATTTCACGCCGGGCGACACCGGCTTCAAGGTGTGGGACACGCGTTTCGGGCGGATCGGCATCGGCATCTGCTGGGATCAGTGGTATCCGGAGACGGCGCGCAGTCTCGCGCTGATGGGCGCCGAGATCCTGTGCTTTCCGACCATCATCGGTTCGGAGCCGTTCAGCAGCGAATTCGATTCGGCCGGCCACTGGCAGCGCACGATGCAGGGCCATGCGGCGGCCAACATGGTGCCGGTCGTCGCGGCCAACCGGATCGGCCGCGAAACGGGCTTCGGCAACGGCAATCCGCAGCAGCAGGGGCTGACCGGCGTGTTCTACGGGTCGAGCTTCATCGCGGATCACACCGGCGAGAAACGGGCCGAGGCGAACCGCACCGACGAAGCCGTGCTCGTGCAGACGTTCGACCTCGACGCGATCCGCGCCGACCGCCAATCGTGGGGCTTTTTCCGCGATCGCCGCCCGGAGATGTATCGCACGTTGCTGACCAGCGACGGCGTGTCGTCCTGTTATCGATAAGGGATTCGCCATGAAACGGAAAGGATGGCTGCGCGTCGCGGCGCCGGGCCTCGCGTTGTGCGTGCTGGCCGCTGCGGCCCGCGCCGACGAAGAGAAGGTGCTGAACCTGTACAACTGGAGCAACTACTTCGCGCCGGATACGATTGCCGCGTTCGAGAAGGAAACCGGCATCAAGGTGCGCTACGACGCGTACGACAGCGACGAGACGCTGCAGTCGAAGCTGCTGACCGGCAACAGCGGCTACGACCTCGTGTGGCCGACCAACGACTTCATGGCCAAGCAGATCCAGGCCGGCGTGTATCGGAAGCTCGACAAGGGCCGGCTGCCGAACCTGAAGTATCTCGACCCGTCGCTGCTGAAGCAGATGGCGCAGTCCGATCCCGGCAACCAGTATGGCGTGCCGTACATGTGGGGCACCGTGGGCGTCGGCTACGACCGCGCGAAGGTGAGCGCGATCCTCGGCAAGGACATGCCGGCCGACAGTCTCGACCTGCTGTTCAACCCGGCGATCGCGGCGCGCGTCGCCGCGAAATGCGGGCTGGGCCTGCAGGACTCCGCGAGCACGGTGCTGCCGCTGGCGCTGCGCTACATCGGCCGCGATCCGATGCGTCCGTCCGCGCAGGATTACGCGGCCGCGCAGGCGATGCTGATGAAGGTCCGGCCGTACATCCGTCAGTTCGTCGGGTCGTCCGACGCCAACGAGCTGATCGAAGGCGAGCTGTGCGTGACGGTCGGCTTCTCCGGCGCGATCAACCTGGCCGCGCAGAAGGCGAAGGCGCGCGATCCGAAGCGCGACGTCGTGTACGACATCCCGCGCATCGGCACCCTGATGTGGTTCGACGCGATGGTGATCCCGGCGTCGGCGAAGCATCCGGACAACGCGCACGCGTTCATCAACTACATCCTGCGTCCGGACGTGATCGCGAAGATCTCGAATTCGACGCGCTACGCGAACGCGAACCAGGGCGCGCTGAAGCTGATGGACCCGGCGCTGGTTCGCGATCCGGGCATCTATCCGGACGACGCGACCCGGCGCACACTGTTCACGCCGATCGCCGAGTCGCCGGCCGCGATGCGTCTGGAAGGCCGGACCTGGCTCGGCTTCAAGACCGCGCGGCCGTGACGGCGCACCATGAAATCATTGAAGCAACCGGCAAGCGAAAGAGGAATGCCATGACCACACGACGTCAACTGTTGAAACGCGGCCTGTCCGTATCGGGCGCGGCGCTGGCCGCCGGTACGCTGGGCGGATTGTTCGGCCGCGCCGCGTACGCGCAGCAGGGCGCCACCTGGCACATGCCGGACGAGGGCGCGCCGCACACGGCGACCTGGATGGCGTTCGGCCCGAGCGAGGACATCTGGGGCGCGCGGCTGCTGCCGGTGGTGCGCGAGAACCTCGCGGCCGTCGCGAAGGCAATCGCGGCGCACGAGCCGCTGAAGATGCTGGTGCGGGAGCAGGACTATGCGATCGCATCGCGGCTGTGCGGTTCGTCGGTCGAGCTCGTCCAGCATCCGGTGGACGATCTGTGGATGCGCGATACGGGGCCCGTGTTCGTGAAGAACGCGTCGGGCCAGCTCGGCGGCGTGAGCTTCAATTTCAACGGCTGGGGCAACAAGCAGGAGCACGACCAGGATGCGGAAGTCGCACCGTTCGTGACCGAGCGCGCCGGCGTGCGGCTGATCGACACGAAGCTCGTGCTGGAAGGCGGCGGCATCGAGGTGGACGGCGAGGGTACGGCGATCATCACGCGCAGTTGCGTGCTGAATGCGAACCGCAACCCGGGCGTCAGCCAGGCGCAGTGCGAGGCCGAACTGAGCCGCCTGCTCGGGCTGAAGAAGATCATCTGGCTGCCCGGCATCGCAGGCAAGGACATCACCGACGGGCATACCGACTTCTACGCGCGTTTCACGAGCCCGGGCGTCGTGGTGGCCGGGCTCGACACCGATCCGTCGTCGTACGATCACGCGGTGACGCGGCAGCATCTGGAGATCCTGCGGAAATCCACCGATGCGAAGGGGCGCCCGTTGAAGGTCGTCGTGCTGCCGGGGCCGAAGACCGTCCGGCACACCTACGAGAACGCGGAGTTCGCGGCCGGCTACATCAACTTCTACGTGTGCAACCGCGCGGTGATCGCACCGCAGTTCGGCGACAGTCGCGCCGACCGCAATACGCGCGACACGCTCGTCGACCTGTTCCCCGGCCGCGAGGTCATCCAGCTGAACATCGACGGCATCGCCGCGGGCGGCGGCGGCATCCACTGCACCACGCAACAGCAGCCGGCCTGAGCACGGCGACGGGCCGGTCCGCGTGACCGGTCCGCAGGCTGCTTCCATTTTCCAGTCTTTCCGGACTACTGAAAACAAGGCGGAATCCGTCCCACGGGACGGAAGCCGGCGTGCACGCCTGCGCGCCGTCCGCGCAACGGAGTTGAAATACATGACGAAGAAAGGCAACAACGCGAGCACGAACCCGCACGCGCCGCCCATGCCGGATGCCGGCCGACGCGGATTCATCCGCTGTTCGGCCGCGTGGCTCGGCATGCCGCTGTTGGGCAGCCTGGCCGCGTGCGGCGGCGGCGACGGCGGCGGCACGTCCGACGCGGCGTCCGCGTCGCGCCCGACGCCGTCGGCACGGCCGGCCGGGTACCGGATGCCGGCCGAAGATACGCCGCACGCATTGACCTACATGACCTTCGCGTCCGCCGTGGACGGCATCTGGGCGCCCGTCACGTCACAGAGTACGGATGCCGGCATCGACCGCGTGCGGGCCGACCTGATGGACGTCGCGAAGGCGATCGGCGCAACCGAGCCGGTCAACATGCTGGTGCTGCCGGTCGATCTGGACGCGGCGCGCACGCTGCTCGCGACCGCGAGCGTCGCGAATCCGGACCTGCATGCGCGCTATGCGACGCGCGCCGCGGGTACCGGCGGGATCACCCTCGTGCCGCTCGCCGGCGGCTTCAACGATTTCTGGGTGCGCGACACGGGTTGCGTGTTCGTCCGCGATACGGCGAACGGCAATGCGCTGAACGCGATCGGCTTCAATTTCAACGGCTGGGGCAACGCGAACACCGACGGCGCCGGCCAGAGTGCGGGGACGATTCCGCCGGCGATCCTGGCCGCGAGCAACCGGTCGAAAGCGGGCAAGTTCTTCCAGTCGTTCAGCCAGGACAGCAGGGTGGCGGGCTGGATGGCGCAGACCAGAGGCGCGAACCTGATCCGCAGCACGTTGACGCTCGAAGGCGGTGCGATCGAATTCGACGGCGACGCGACGGCGATCCTCACCGAGTCGGCCGTGCTGCACGTGAACCGCAATCCGCAGCTGTTCGACATCCCGAACGGCGCGATCGCCAACGCGACGCTGTTGCCGACGGCCCGCGATACCGTGCTGGCCGAACTGAAGCGCACGCTCGGCGTGCAGAAGATCATCTGGCTGCCGGGCACGGCGACCTACCCGCGCGGCAGCGGCGTGGGTGGCGCCGGCGGCGCGGCGTCGCCGGCTGACGAGAGCGACATCACGAACGGTCACGTCGATTTCTACGCGCGCTTTCTCGCGCCCGGCGTGGTCGCATGCTGTTACGACGCGTCGAATTCGACCGGCGAGCGCGCATTGACGGATGCGAACCGGAAACGCCTGGCCGGCCAGACCGACGCGAACGGCCGGCCGCTGCAGATCGTCGAACTCGTGCCGCCGGTCAACTACGGCACGTCGGCCGGTACGACGCTGAGCGCGCGGCAGATGTCGCATTTCGCGGCCGGCTACATCAATTTCTACACGTGCAACGGCGCGATCGTGATGCCGAAGTTCAACGACGCGGCGGCCGACGCGGCCGCGGTTGCCGCGATCCGGCCATATGCGGCGAACCGCGCGATCGTGCAGGTCGACATCCTCGGCATCGCGTCCGGCGGTGGCGGCATCCACTGTGCGACGCGGGAAGTACCGGCATGAGCGTATCCCGTCATATCGATATGGAAATCGATTCGTTGTCCGTTGCACGCGATTTCCTTAATCTGGGCCTGTAGTTCGTGTGACACCTCCTTGACTGGGATTCGCGCCCGCTGCGTACAGCGGGCGTCTTTTTTTGCGTGCCGCCGGCCACGGCGCCACGATCGGTCCCTTCACGTCTGCCGAAGCGCGCGGACTTCGCGCGCGGCCGCCCGACCGACGCATGCAGGCGCCGGCCTGCATCACGATATTTCCTTGCCTTCGGGTCCAGGCCGTTCGGATTTGCGGTAATGGACACCGCGCGTTCTCCCGACGTGCCGCAGTAATAAAAAACGAAAACATCGGACACTGGCGCATTGCTTTTTCTCGCGGACAGGGCCGCTTTCCATTTCAATCATGAATCACGGTAGCTGGATTGGGTTTTATCCCGACTTTGTGTATTGAATTAGGACTTTTCTGCTGACCCGAAAATCTCTGCCGTTGAGCGTATTGACACGATTATTTATCCATGCCTGAGCCGGTCGTTGAATGGCCTGCCGGGACGGCGGCACCGGCGTGCCGGAATGGCCTCGTTGACTGGAGAGCCGTTTCGATAGCGGATGCGAAAATAATCTGCCCGAATCCGGTTCTTCACGCATGCTTTCGGTTCCGTCAATTTCTTACTTGTACGATATTAATTTCAGGCTCGGATAAATAGAATTGCGTGGTCGTCAATATTCGAAGGGGAACGGAGCATTCCGTTTCTCCGGGAATGACGGCGCGGCCGTCATTTCGCGTCATGTCGTTGAAGCAAGCGGTATTGCGCATGTCGGCCGGTATGCCACAAGCCAATCAATCTCATAGGAAAGTGGAAATGAAGATGAAACTTCTTCAGTGCTGGGTTGCGGCCGGTATCGCAAGCGCGGTCCTGGCTCCGACGGTTGCCCATGCATACGACGGGACGATCAAGTTCGAGGGCAGCATCTCGGACGTGACGTGCAACATCAACGGCCAGGCGCCTGGCGTAGACAATATCCGCGAAGTGTCGCTGGGCGACCATATCAACCCCAGCACGTTCGCCACGGCCGGCTCGACGTCCACACCCGTGCCGTTTGCGCTGAATATCGGCGGCAACGCGGGTTGTACCGACGATACCAAGGTCGTGATCGATTTCGACCCGGCATCGGTCAACGTCAATCCGGCCACCGGCAACCTGAAGCTCGTCGGGACGAAACCGGCCGTAGGCGTGGAGATTCAGGTCAGCGACGCCGGCAACGGCAAGGCCGGCAAGATCTGGCTCGGCAAGCCGCAAAACCTGGCGGATGCGCAGGTCGCAACCGTGAAGAACAATACGGCGACGCTGACCTATTCGGCCGTCTACGTGTCGACGGTCGACCAGGCCGCCATCAAGACCGGCTCGGGCAATTCGTTCATCCGCTACACGCTCGCTTACTACTGATCGTTGCTGTCCATGTTCCATGCCATGATCTTGTCATTTCGGACTATTAATTATGTGGTGACGTGTTGCGTCGTGGCATGGGCTGCCTGCGCCGTGCCGGCGCAGGCGGCGCTTGTATTGAACGGCACGCGTGTGGTTTTCCCGGAACGCGAGCGCGACGTGACGGTGCGCGTCGAAAACACGTCGGAGCAGCCGGTGCTTGCGCAAAGCTGGGTCGACGATGGCCGTGTCGACGTGCCGCCCGAACAATTGCAGGTGCCGTTCATCGTCGCTCCGTCCCTGAAGCGCGTCGAGCCTGGCCGCAGTGCCGTGCTACGCATCACGCACACGCCGGCATCGCTGCCCGGCGACCGCGAATCGATCTACTGGCTGAACGTACTCGAGGTGCCGGCCGGCCCGAAGGATGCCGGTAACCAGCTGCGCTTCGGATTCCGGACGCGCATCAAGCTCTTCTTCAGACCGGCGGCGATTGCCGACGGCGTGGATGCCGCACCCGATCAACTCATCTGGAAAGCGGCCGCGGCAGCGCCGGGCGCGGGCGGCCGCACGGTCGTACTCGAGGTTGCCAACCCCACGCCGTATTACGTTTCGTTCGGCAAGGTGGAGAGCGATGCGGGTGGCACGTTCGTATCGGCAGGCGGCGGAATGGTCGCACCGTTCGACCACGCCCGGTTTGTACTGCCGGGTGTTGCCGCATCGACGCGGAAGCCGGCAACCGTGCGGTACATGGTCATCGACGACTACGGCGGTCGCACCACGATAACGAAAAAACTGGCGGACTGAGCAGGGCGTCAGGCCACACCGTATCGAGGCACGATTCAACATGCCGTTTCACGGGTCGATATGGACGACCAGTTGATTCGGCATGCGAAAAAACGAAATTTCTCATGCAGAGCTTTTCGGTTATTCCTACCTTGCACGCTCCGGTACCGGCGTCGCGCCGCCGATCGCGATCGCGTCGGCGGGCGATCGCATCGGCACTGACGCCGGTGGCGGTCGCCGTCGCGAGCGCGGGCCTGCTCGTGGAACGCGCGGCCGCGGCAACCGCAACGCTGGCGCACGACGACACAGGCCACGACACGCCGGTTGCGGCGGAGCCGGCATCGCAGGCCGGCGACACGGTCCGCTTCGACGAATCGATGCTGATGCACGGGGCCGGGGCCACACCGATCGACACGACGCCCTACGAGCGTCCGAACGTGCTGACGGAAGGGCAGCGTCGCGTGGATTTCGTCGTCAACGGGCAATGGCGCGGCGTGGAAGAGATCGCGTTCCGGCGCGCCGGCGACGGCCGCGTGCGGCCGTGCTACGACCGTGCGATGCTGCAGCGCGCGGGCGTCGATCTGGCGCGCAGCGAGCGCGGCCAGGATCGCGATGCGCGGCCCGAACCGATGCCCGACGGGTTGCTTTGCGAGCCGATCGCCCGCCATGTTCCCGGGGCCGAGCTGTCGTTCGATCAGGACGAACAGAAGCTGTATCTGGTCGTCCCGCAGTTCTACATGCGGCTCGCGAACCGGAGCACTTACGTCGACCCGTCGACCTGGACGAACGGCGTGCCGGCCGCCCTCGTGAACTACAACGCGATGGCGTTTACGACGCGCGCCGGCGGCTACGAGTTCGCGCAGCTCTATACGGGGCTGACGATGGGTGCGAGCGCCGGGCCGTTCCGGATTCGCCATACGGGCAATTTCACCTGGTCGCAGCGCGGTGTCGTGCGCTACCAGCGCGGCAACGTCTACGCACAGACGGATCTGCCTGCATGGCGGGCCCAGTTGCTCGTCGGGGAAAGCTCGACGAGCGGCGACCTGTTCGACGCCGTATCGTTTCGCGGCGTCCAGATCTCGAGCGACGACCGGATGCTGCCCGATACGCTGCGCTACTACGCGCCCGTCGTGCGCGGCGTTGCCCAGTCCAATGCGCGCGTGACGATTCGCCAGCGCGGCTATCTCGTGCATGAAACGACGGTTGCACCGGGTCCGTTCGAGATCGACGACCTGCAGGCGATGAGTTACGGCGGCGACCTGAACGTGACGGTGACCGAAGCGAACGGCGACGCGCACAGCTTCATCGTGCCGTTCGCGACGACGGTCCAGCTGCTGCGGCCGGGGAGCACACGATTCAGCGCGATGGCGGGCCGCGCGATCGATTTCGGTTCAGGTACCGGCGGCGGCGCGCAGTATGTCGGCCAGTTCACCGTGCAGCGGGGGATCAACAACCTGGTGACGGCATACGGCGGCGGCGCGTTCACCGGGCGCTACCAGTCGGCGCTGATGGGCATCGCGTTCAATACACCGATCGGCGGCATCGCGGCCGACGTCACGGTTGCGCGCACGCAGCCGGCCGGCGCCGAGCGGATGAACGGGTCCAGTATCCGCGTGTCGTACAGCAAGAATTTGCCGAACAGCGGCACGAACTTCTCGCTGCTTGCGTATCGCTATTCGACGAAAGGCTATCTCGGCCTGAGCGATGCGCTGCAACTGGCCGGCAGGACGGCCCAGGGGCTGTCGGCCGACGCGTTTCCCCGGTTGCGCAATCGCGTCGATCTCAACATCAGCCAGCAGATCGGGCAGGCCGGCAATGTCTATCTGAACGGCTCGTCGCTCAGTTATTGGGCGGGACGCGGCCAGACGCTCAGCTTCACGCTCGGCTACAGCAAGCAGTGGCGTGACGTGACGCTGAGCGCGTCGGTCCAGCGGGTGCGCAACATGTCGGCCGGCATGTCGTCGTTCGGGCGCCCGGAAGGCAACACGCTCGCGAGTGTGAGCGTGTCGATTCCGCTCGACCGGAACGCGCGTCGCGCACCGACGTTCAACACGCTCGTCACGCACGACAGCAGCGCGGGCACGAGTGCAATGGCAGGCGTGTCCGGGCGTTTCGGCGAACAGGGCGACGGCTCGTACTCGCTGTCGGCGACCTACGACGGCAGCAACCGCGCGTCGTCGGGCAGTGTCGGTGTCGGCTACCGGATGCCGACGGCGTCGCTCGCGGGTAACTTCGGGATGGGCAGCGGCTACCAGCAGGCGTCGCTCAGTGCGTCGGGCGGGCTGGTCGTGCACCCGGGCGGCGTGACGCCCGGGCCGACGCTGGGCGAGACGGTCGGTGTCGTGCGCGCGCCGGACGCGCAAGGCGCGTCGGTCGGCAATTCGGATGCCAGGGTCAACCGGTTCGGCTATGCGATCGTCCCGAGTCTCGTCCCTTATCAACTCAACCGGGTCGACATCGATCCGAAGGACGTGGCGGACGACGTCGAGATGACGACGGTCTCGCGCAGCGTCGCGCCCCGCGCCGGCGCGGTCGTGATGCTTTCATACGATACGGTGAAGGCGCGCGCGCTGCTGATCGACGCGACAACCGAGGACGGCCGCCCGTTGCCGTTCGCCGCGCGCGCGCTCGATGCGCGGACGGGCGCACCGCTCGGGGCAGTCGGCCAGGGCAGTCGTCTGTTCGTGCGCAGCGGCGAGCATGACGGCCGAATCCGGGTCGAGTGGGGTCAGCGACAGGATCAGCAGTGCGCGATCGACTATTCGGTGCCGGCGGAGCAACGCGCGGGCACGGGCTATGTGACGCTCACGCGCGTGTGCCGTGCGCCCGCGTCACTGCCACCGCGGGCCGGGAGGCCGTAGTTCGATGCGCGTCGTTCTCTCCCGTTTCGTATCGCTCGCGGCCCGGAGGCCGTCCATGCGGCGCAACGCGCACATTCTGCCCCACGTGATACGGGTGGCGTTGCTCGCGGCCGCCGTGTTCGTGCCGGCCATCGTTTCCGTCCCCGCGTCGGCAGCGCTGTCGGTCGTCGGCACGCGCTTCATTTATTCCGGCGGTGCGCGCGCGCAGACGATCGCCGCCCGCAATCTCGGCAGCACGCCGATCCTCGTTCAGATCTGGCTCGACGACGGCAACGCGAACGCCGATCCGGGCGGGCTTCGTGTGCCCTTCGTCGTCGCGCCGCCGCTTGCGCGGCTCGACCCGCAGCAGGCGCTGGCGGTACAGGTGCGCGCGATGGGCGACGAGTTGGCAACGGATCGGGAATCCCGCTTCTGGATCAACCTGCTCGAAGTTCCGCCTGCCGGGCAGGCCGACAACATGCTGCGCATCGCGTACCGGTTGCGCATGAAGCTGCTGTACCGGCCGCGCGGCATCGACGGCGATCCGCGCGACGCACCGGATCGCCTGAGGTGGACGGTGTCGGATGCGCGGGCGCATCCCGTCCTCGTGTCGGTCAACCCGACGCCGTACTACGTGACGCTGACGCGCGTCGTCGTGCAAGGGCGGCCCATCGTGCTGGCCGGCGGCGCGGTCGACGTCGAGCCGTTCGGTCGCACCGAGATTCCGCTCGATGCGCCGTCAGGCCCACCGGCGGACGACATCCTCTTTGACGCGGTCGATGACGGCGGCCGGTCGCGCGAGCACCGGGGGCGGCTCGATGCGCATTGATCGCCGGTACCCCGGCAAACCATGCAATACCCGTCCTGCCGGGGATATCGGCAGGGATTCAACCATTACGAGGCAAATCGACAATGAACAAAACCTACGCTCTGGTGTGGAACAGCGGGCAGGGAGTGTGGCAGGTTGCAGGTGAACGCGCGCGTCGCCGAGGCAAGGCATCGACGCGCACCAGGAGGATGCTGGCCGTCGCATGCGTCGCCGGCGGTGCGATGAGCGCCGCGCATGCGTTGCCGGTCGGCGAGAACGTCGTGTCCGGGAGTGCCGACATCCTGCGTTACGACAACGGCCGGCAGATGTCGATCAACCAGCACAGCGACAAGCTGCTGACCGAATGGTCGTCGTTCAACGTCGATGCGGGGCAGCGCGTCAAGTTCAACCAGCCGTCCGCGTCGTCGATCGCGCTGAACCGGGTCGTGGGGCAGCAAGGCAGTACGATTCACGGCAGCATCGACGCGAACGGCCGCGTGTTTCTCGTCAACCCGAACGGGATCCTGTTCGGCAACGGTGCGCAGGTCAACGTCGGCGGCCTCGTGGCCTCGACGCTCGACATCAAGAATGCCGATTTCGCCGCCGGGAATTATCGATTCTCCGGCTCGTCGATCGGCAACGTACAGAACCGCGGCAACCTCGTCGCGGCCGAAGGCGGCGCTATTGCGTTGCTCGGCGCGCAGGTCGTGAACCGTGGCGTCGTCCAGGCCCAGATGGGCACCGTCGCGCTCGCCGCGGGCGACGCCGTCACGCTGAACTTCGACGGCAGCAAGCTGCTCAACCTGCAGGTCGACGAGCGTGCGGTCGGCGCGCTGGTCAGCAATGAACGTCTGCTCAAGGCCGATGGCGGTCAGGTGCTGATGAGCGCGCGCACTGCCAATGCGCTGTTGCAGACGGTGGTGAACAACCAGGGCGCCATCGAGGCGCGCACGCTCAGGAATTCCGCCGGGCGGATCTCGCTGGACGGTCACGATGCAGGGACGGTCAACGTTGCCGGTACGCTGAACGCCAGCGCGACGACCCCCGGCAACGGCGGCACGATCGACACGCGCGGTGCGGACGTGAAGGTTGCGCTCGGCGCGACGGTCGATACCCGTGCCACCAACGGACGCAACGGCGTGTGGCGCATTGCGTCGTCCGACCTGTCGGTCACGCCGGGTGCGAGCCGGCAGGGGACGATCGTCGCCGATACGCTGTCGCGCAACCTGGGGATGACGGATATCGAACTCGTCGCCGAGCAGGGCAAGCTGTCGGTCGACGGCCCGGTGAACTGGGCAACCGGCAATCAGCTGACGCTGACGAGCCGGCAGGGCGACGTCGCGGTGAACGGCGCGCTACGTGCAACGGGTGCGAACGCCGGGGTGGCCATCGACGCGGCACAAGGCGCGCAGATCAACGCGCCGGTCGCGCTGACCGGCGCGAACGCCCGTTTCAAGCTCGACTACGTTGGCGCGTATTCGCTCGGCAACAGCGCATCCGTCACGCTGTCCGGTGCGGGCGCAGGGTTCGAGTCGAACGGGTTTCTCCATACGGTGATCCAGACCCTCGCGCAGTTGCAGGCGATCAACGCGAACCTGGGCGGCCTGTACGTGCTCGGCAACGACATCGCCGGCGGCTATTACAACACCACGTTCCAGACGATCGGCGCCGACACGCCGTTCTCCGGTGCGTTCGACGGCCTCGGTCATTCGGTCAGCAGGCTGTCGATGACGAGCGGCAGCCCCTATGCGGGCCTGTTCGGCCTCAATACGGGCCGCATCGCGAACCTCGTGCTGAAATCGTCGAGCGTCGGTGCGGCCACAGGCCCGGGACCGGTCGCGATCGGTGCGGTGGCTGGCGAGAATCGCGGCGAGATCGCGAACGTCGTCGTGTCGGACAACACGCTGGTGCGAGCCGGCGCGAGCCGCAGCAACGTGCTCGGCGGCCTCGTCGGCATCAACCGCGGCAGCGTGGCGCAATCGTCGTTTACCGGCAGGGTGGAAGGCAACGGCATGACTTACGCCGCGGGTGGCCTCGTCGGCGAGCAGGCGTCGATTGCCGGGCATGCGATGGCAACGATATCCGACGGCACGGCGAACGCCACCGTGTCGGGAGGCGCGTCGAACATCGCATCGCTGGGTGGTCTCGTCGGCCTGAACCGCGACGGTGCGATTCGCAACGGCACGAGCCTCGGCTCGACATCCGCCTATGGCTTGTCGGGCGTCAACGTCGGCGGCCTGGTCGGCGCGAACCTGGCCAACGGGGTCGTGCAGGGCAGCGCCTCCGGACGCACGACGGGTGGCACGGCCGGTACGGCGGGCGGTTTTGTCGGCTACAACACCGGCAAGATTTCCGATTCGACTGCAAGCGGTGTGGTCGACGGCAGGTCCGCGCAAGCCATCGGCGGGTTCGCCGGGCTGAACCAGGGCTCCGTGGTCAAGAGCAAGGCGCTGGGCGCGGTCACCAGCGCGTCGTCCGGCGCAACCGGCGGCTTTGTCGGCATCAACCAGGGCCGCGATGCGCTGATTGACGATGCACAGGCACACGGCACGGTCTCCGGCGGGCAGGGCACCGTCGGCGGCTTCGTCGGCAGCCACATCAACGGGACGATCGCGCATTCGGTCGCGCGTGGCAAGACGACCGGCGGCAACTACAGCAAGACGGGCGGCTTCGCCGGCTACAACGAGAGCGTACTGGCCGACAACGATGCGAGCGGCGACGTATCCGCCGGCATGTATGCGTCGGTGGGCGGCTTTGCCGGTACCAACGCAACGTCGGGCACGCTCGCCGTCGCATCGGCGACGGGCAACGTTCAGGGCAGTACGTCGAGCGTCGTGGGCGGGCTCGTCGGCGACAACCTCGGCGAGATCTTCGGCTCGTCGGCGTCGGGCACGGTCGGCGGTGGCTGCCAGGCAACGCTCGGCGGCCTGGTCGGGCTGAACGCGGGGCTGGTCGAGAGCTCGGCGGCAAGCGGTCGCGTCAACAACAGCGCCTATTCGTCGTGGCAGCAGGTTTACGGCGGCCTCGTCGGCGTCAATCGCGGCACGTTCCGGTGGAGCCATGCGGTCGGTGCCGCCGCGCAGCAAAAGATCGCGGGCGTCAACCTCGGTGTGATCGAACAGTAAGGCATTCGGCGACGGGCGATGCGACGCCCGTCGCCGCTTCAACGGGAGACAGCATGACAACGATACTGCGGCGCGTATGTCGATGGGGGCGTACGCCCGCGCGCTTGTTCAGGGCCGCCGTGTGCGCGGCGTGCGCATGCTATGTCTATGCGGCAACGGCGGGGACGACGGCCGTCGATTGCACGTTCAGCAACGTCCAGGCGACGAGCTGGAGGCAGGTCACGCGCCTGACGAACAGCACACCGGTCGGCGCCGTGCTCTATCAGCGCATGGTGTCGCTCATGGTGGCGTACAGGTACGGACCTCAAGGGCCCTACGCGTACGAGCTGGTGAGTGCCGGGCACTGGGAGGTGGGGACGGTCGTTACCGACGGCCTCGCGCGGACGAACGTGGACGGCATCGCGTTGCGCTGGTCGGGTGTCGACAGCGACGGCGAATCGCGCAAGCTGGTGCAGAGTGTCTATCCGACCGCGGTCGCGAAGTCGGCGATCAATCGCGTGGAGGGGGGCGGGACGTCCGCCGGCGATACGATCATGGTCTATTTCGAGCAGCACCTCATGCTGACCAAGGCGGCGACCTCGTTGCCGGAGGGCGAGATCGTCGTGAACGACCTGCTCGGGACGCCGCGCATCACGTTGTACGCGTATACGTTGCCGGAAAACGCCGCGTCGCTCGGCAACGAAGTGATCTTGACCCCACCGCTTCCATGGAACATGTGCAAGCAGTCGATTAGCTATACCGGCGTCGGCAACCTGACGATCGGCGGCGGTGGCGGCATTCCGATACCGAAGCAATGCGAAGTCGAGTCGAACATGATCGTTCCGGTCAATCTCGGCAGAGCGTCGCTCGGTCAGTTCCCGAGCCTGCATGCAACGTCGCAGCCGGTCGATTTCAACATCACGCTCAGCCGGTGCGCGGCGGCGGCGAAACCGACGATCAGCTTCCGCGACAAGGCCGTCCAGCCGAATGCGGACAAGACGCTGCTGCAGCTCAGCGCGCCCGAAGGGCAGGCGACCGCCCGCGGCTTCAACATCGTGATGACGAACGGCCTGACTGGCGAGCGGATCAGCTACGATGAACCGGACAGCGCGAAGCAGTATCCGATGAAGCGCGTCGGCGACACCGCCGTGATGCCGTTGAGCGCGCAGTACATCCGGACCGGCACCGACAGCGAACTCAGGGCCGGCTACGCGGGCGGCGCCGCGGAGTTTACGTTCACGTTTCCGTAACGGCCCCGGCACTGCGCGCATGCGGAGAAGATGCGTGCAGTGGCCTTCATCGCACTGCGTGTGGCGCAAAGCACCATTTGCCGGTTCGGATTCGCGACGCGCGCCGATGCACTGGCGGTTTCGCGACCGGCACGCTTCGCGATGTTCGTCGAGCCGGGCCGCCGCGCTCCCCGGCCTCGCGTCGGGCTGCGGCGTTCACGGCTCGACGCGGGAAGATTCCACGAATGCGTGTCCCGTCATATCGATATCGAAATCGATTCGTTGTTCATCACGCGAGATTTCCGCACCCTGACGGCGTAGTTCGTGTAACACCTCCTTGACTGGGATTCGCGCCCGCTGCGTGCAGCGGGCGTCTTTTTTTGTGCGCTGCACCGCATGCCGGCACCGGCAGGGTTGGTGGCGTGCGGCCGCTCGCCTATGCTGGTTGCTGCGTGTCCGCGCGCCGGTCCGGATCGGCCGGGCCGGTGACGGTTCGATGACATGCCACGTCAAGGAGATACACGATGAGCAAACCCGCGATCGTGCTCGTGCACGGCTTCTGGGGCGGCGCCGCGCACTGGGCAAAAGTAATCGTCGAACTCGCGCGCAAAGGCCGTACATCGCTGCATGCGGTCGAGGTACCGCTGACGTCGCTCGCCGACGATGCCGAACGCACGCGCAAGATGGTCGCGCAGCAGGCCGGCCCCGTGCTGCTGGTCGGCCATTCGTACGGCGGCGCCGTGATCAGCGAGGCAGGCAACCTGCCGAATGTCGCGGGCCTCGTGTTCATCGCCGCGTTCGCGCCGGATGCCGGCGAAAGCCCCGGCGCGATCACGCAGGAACACCTGCCGGAAGCCGCGCCAAATCTCGCGCCCGACAGCGACGGCTATCTGTGGATCAAGCCCGACAAGTTCCACGAGAGCTTCTGCCAGGATCTTTCGTCGGACGAAGCACTGGTGATGGCCGTCACGCAGAAGGCGCCGGTGGCGAGTACCTTCGCGGACACCATCAGTACGCCCGCATGGCGCTCGAAACCGTCGTGGTACCAGATCTCCAGCGAGGACCGGATGATCGCGCCGGAAAACCAGCAGCGGATGTCGGCGCGGATGGGCGCGCGCAAGATCATCACGCTCGATGCGAGCCATGCGTCGCTTGCGTCGAAAGCGGTGGCCGTTGCCGCGCTGATCGACGAGGCCGCGACGGCACTCGCCGGGTAGAGCGCGGGAAGCAGCGATGACGGGCAGGGCACGGCGCGATGCCGCGCCCGTGCCCCACGTGGTTCATCACGAAACCCGCAGAGCAAAGCACCATTTGTTGGTTCGGATTCGCCGCACGCACTGATACGTTAGCGGCTTCGCGACGACACACTCCGTCGCGATGTTCTTCGAACCGGGCCGCCGCGCGATCCGCGGCGGCCTTCATAACAAATCAGGTCGTGCTCATGAAATTCCACACTCTCGCTACGTGGCTCGTCGGGGCCGCGCTCATTACCGCAGGCACCGTCGCGCATGCGGACCGGCTCGACGATATCAAGAAGGCCGGCGTGCTGCGCGTCGCGACGTTCGACAGCAACCCGCCGTTCGGCTATGTCGATGCGAAGAACAACCACATCGTCGGCCTCGACGTCGACTATGCGAAGGCGCTCGCCGACAAGCTCGGCGTGAAGCTGCAACTGCAGCCGACCAATCCCGCGAACCGCATTCCGTTCCTGACGTCCGGCAAGGTCGACCTCGTGCTTGCGAACTTCACGATCACCGACGAGCGTGCGAAGCAGGTCGACTTCAGCATTCCGTATTTCTCGTCGGGCCAGCAGTTTCTCTCGAAGAAGGGCGTGCTGAAATCGGCCGACCAGTTGAACGGCCTGCGCGTCGGCGCGGACAAGGGCACGACCAACGAGATCACGCTGCGCGAGAAATTCCCGAAGGCGACGATCGTCGCGTACGACGACACGCCGTTCGCGTTCGCCGCGCTGCGCGCCGGCAACGTGCAGGCGATCACGCAGGACGGCCCGAAGCTGATCGGCCTGCTCGCGAACGTGCCCGACAAGCAGAACTACGAGATCCCGGCGTTCACGATCTCGAACGACTACATGGGCGTCGGCGTGCCGAAGGGCGAGACGCGTCTGCTCGGTTTCGTCAACGACACGTTGAAGGGCCTCGAGGCGAACGGCCGCGCGACGCAGATCTACGACGCATGGTTCGGACCGGCGACGAAGACGCCGCTCACGCGCATCTTCCGGATCGGCGACAAGACCTGACCTTCGCCGCACGCGCGCCGCGGCCGGCCGGAACCTCGGCGTCGCGGCGCTTTTCGTTTTCTTCCGATCGCGTGCCTCGCACGCGCCCCCCAGCATGCTCGGGTTGGCTCCCAAATATCTGTCCTGGCTCTGGCAGGGCTTCCTGCTGACACTCGGTCTCGCGGCCGCGTCGGCCATTGCCGCGACCGCGGGCGGGCTGCTGCTCGCGGTCATGCGTCACGCACGCGGCGCGGCGCCGCGCGCGGCCGCCGCCGCGTACGTCGTCGCGTTCCGCAACACGCCGCTGCTCGTGCAGCTGCTGTTCTGGTATTTCGGCGTCGCGTCGTTGCTGCCCGACACGTGGATCGCGTGGCTGAATGCGCGCCATGCGTTGAGCGCGGGCCCGTTCACGCTTGCGTGGCCGTCGTTCGAATTCGTCGCGGGCTGGGTCGGGCTGAGTGCGTATACTGCCGCGTTCGTTGCCGAGGAATGCGAAGCCGGCCTGCGCGGCGTGCGTCGCGCGCAGCATGACGCGGCGGCGGCGCTCGGCCTCACGCCGATGCAGTCGCTGCGTTACGTGGTGCTGCCGCAGGCCGTGCGCATCGCGCTGCCGCCGCTGTTCGGCCAGTACATGAATCTCGTGAAGAACTCGTCGCTCGCGATGGCGATCGGCGTGGCCGAACTGTCGTATGCATCGAGGCAGGTCGAGACCGAGACGTTCAAGACGTTCGCCGCGTTCGGCGTCGCAACGTTGCTGTACGTCGCGGCGGTGGCCGCGATCGAGGCCGGCGCGTATGCGGCCACGCAATGGCGCGACCGGCTCGGAGCAGGGCGCTGACGATGGATCTTTCGCTGCTTCTCTCCAACCTCCCGTACCTGCTCGTCGGCGCGTTTCCGGACGGCCCGCTCGGCGGCGCTGCGCTGTCGCTGGTGCTGGCGATCGCGTCGGCCGTCGCGTCGGCCGTGCTCGGCGTGGCGCTCGGAGTCGCGATGGCGCTCGCTCGCGGGCCGGTGCGCGTGCTGCTGCTCGCGTTCATCGGCTTCTTTCGCGCGATTCCGGTGCTGATGCTGATTTTCTGGACGTATTTCCTGATGCCCGTGCTGCTGCACATGGACGTGCCGGGGCTCGCGACGGTCGTGTGCGCGCTCGCGCTGATCGGCGGCGCGTATCTCGCGCATGCGGTGCATGCGGGCATCGTCGCGGCCGGCGACGGGCAGTGGCAGGCCGGGCTGTCGCTCGGGCTCACGCGCTGGCAGACGGTGCGTTACGTGCTGCTGCCGCAGGCGATCCGGATCATGACGCCGTCGTTCGTCAACCAGTGGGTCGCGCTGGTGAAGGACACGTCGCTCGCGTATATCGTCGGCGTGCCGGAACTGTCGTTCGTCGCGACGCAGGTGAACAACCGGCTGATGGTGTATCCGGCGCCGATCTTCCTGTTCGTCGCCGTGATCTATCTGGTGCTGTGCACGTCGCTCGACGGCGCGGCACGCTGGCTGCTGTCGCGCCGCCCGCGCGCGGAGCGCGCCGCGCAGGCGACGGCGGAATACACGGAACCCGCGCGGTAACGGCGTGCCGCACCCTGCGGCATGTGCATCACGACGCCGAGTAGTGCGTGTTGAAGACCGCGCGCAGCGTCGATGTGTCGGTGGCGAAATCACCCCACAGCGGCCCGTCGCTCTGCGCGAACGCGAACGGCGTCGTATTGATCGACGCGAGGCGGAAGCGCCATTGCGTGGCTTCCTGGCGGAATGCGGTGAGCTGCATGTCGGACAGCGCCGTCTGCGCGTTGGCGAGCGTGACGAGCGGGTCGACCGGATCGTTCGCGACACGCACCTCGAAATGCAGGTGCGGGCCCGTGGCGGCGCCCGTCATCCCGACCGATCCGATCCGCTGGCCCTGCTTGACGGTTTCGCCGACCTTGAGCCCGTGTGCGAACGCGGACAGGTGCGCGTAGTAGGTCGAGTAGCCATCCGCATGATCGACGACCACGTAGCGGCCGTAGCCACCCGGATCGAACCCGGCGAACGACACGACGCCGTCGGCCGCCGCGTCGACGGGCGTGCCGCTCGGCGCGGCGAGATCGACGCCCGTATGGAACGCCATCGCCTGCGACAGCGGATGGATGCGCTCGCCGAAGAACGAGCTGATGCGCGTCCACTTGACCGGCATCGTGAAGGCAGCGGCTTCGAGCGGCGAGCCGTCGAGCGTGTAGTACGCGCCGTGGTCGGCGCCCGGCGCGCGGAACCAGATCGCGCCGAACGTGCGGCCGGCGACGCGCAGCTCGAGCGCGGTGAGGCGCGGCGTGCCGTCGTTCGTGTCGAACGCGACGCGGTAGTAGTCGCCGCGCTGCGCACTCGCGCGCATCGCAACCTTGCCGGTGACGAGATCGCCGAGCTGGATGCGTACTTCGGGCGGGACGTCGAGACGGTTCAGCGTATCGGACAGCGTGAGCTCGATGTCGCCCGCGCGCATCCCGTGCTGGCTCTCGGCCGGCGCGAACTGGAACAGGCTCGCATAGCCGAGCATGTCGTTGCGGTGCGCGCTGAGCGGTGCGAACAGGCCGGGCTGCGGGCTGCGGTCGATGCGATCGGCGTGTTCGTTGCGCTCGCCGATCGTGCGCGCGAGTTCGCTCGTCACGAAATGCTGCGCGGTGGGAAACGGCGTGTCGGACAGCACGCGCTGCGGCAGCGCGGCCGTGCCGGAATCGACGGCGCCGGGCAGTTGCGATACGGCAGGCAGCGCGGCGGCGAGACCGAATGCGGCGAGGGCGCCGAGCACGGCGGCCGGTACGAGCGCGCGCGCGACGCGCTGCGCGCGGCCGGGCGCGAAAGCATCAGGGGTAGCGGCAGACTTGACCAAGGTGTCCACATCCAGGAAAGCGGTTCAAAGGGGTGTGGGCAGGGGCCGCCGGCGGCTCATCCGTCGAACGGCGACGGGGCGGGTGGCGGGCGTGCAACAAAACAGGCCCCGCCAGGGGCCTGTGTCGTTTCCGTTCGACCCAACACACGGGGCGGGCCCGCTTCGAACGGCGGCGTGCATACCGGGTCGAACCCGGTTATCACGAAGACGCTAAAGAAAGATGACAGCGTCAGTCTACCGATGTTCCGCGAAACGTTAAAAATTTTAAAGGGGGTCAGCTCATTCGTTTCGCAGTGCGGTAAATCGGGCTAAATCAGCATTTGTTACGATAAATTCCATCAGTCCGGCAATTTGTGCGCGCGTCCGCGCAACGCGGCGGACGTGCGGACGGTGTCGAACCCGGCGTCGAGCATCGCTTCGGCGTCGTTCCACAAATTGCCGCGCAGCCGGTTGGTCCAGATCATCGACGCGAACACGCCTTCGAGCAGCGACACGAGATAGACGGCGGCCAGATGCACGTCGAGATCGGCGGCGAGTTCGCCGGCCGCGATCGCGCGGCGCAGCAGCGCCTTCGTGATCCGCAGCATCTGCAGTTCGAGCAGCATCCGGCGCCGCTGCAGCGCGCCGTTCTCCTCGCTTTGCTCGCACTTCGTATAGAGGATCACGAGCACGCGCTGCATCGGGCCCGGCTCGCCGCATTCCTGCAGGTAGTGCGACGCGGCGCGCCGCAGCGTGGCGAGCGGCGGCAGGCCGTCGCCTGCGTCGAAGCCTTCCGACGTGCGCGCGAACGCGCGGTCGCACATCGCGAGACACACCTCCATCTTGTTGCGGTAGTGGCCGTAGACGGCGCCGCGAGACATCCCGGCAGCCTCGGCGAGGTCCGCCATCGCGGTTTGCGCGACGCCTTTCTCGAGCAGCACCAGTTCGGCGGCGTCGAGGATCCGGTGCTTGATGGCGAGCGATTCTTCCCGGGTCTTGCGGGCCATGTCGTGAAATTCCTTACAATTCGCTGTCGTTTTATTGAGACAGAGTGTCGGTCAGATTGAAACCGCATGTATTTAATCAGTCGTGACTGATTATAATCGGCCACCCTGAGCCGCCGCATTGTATCGGCGGCGAACGATCCGAGGTCACATATGAATAACAATCGCTCCCTGTTGCGCCACGGGCTGGCGCCGTTCGCGCTGGCGGCCGTACTGGCCGTGGCCGGATGTGGAAAGGGCGACAAGGACGCCGCGCCGGAGACCGCGAAGCAGGCCACCGTCGTGACGGTGCATCCGACGGCCGTCCCGATGACCGTCGAATTGCCGGGCCGGCTCGACGCATACCGGCAGGCGGAAGTCCGTGCGCGGGTCGCGGGCGTCGTCACCGCGCGCACCTACGAGGAAGGCCAGGAAGTGAAGCAGGGCGCGGTGCTGTTCCGCATCGATCCCGCGCCGCTGAAGGCCGCACGCGATGCCGCGCAGGGCGCGCTCGCGAAGGCGCAGGCCGCCGTGCTGGCGGCGAGCGACAAGCGTCGCCGTTACGACGATCTCGTGCGCGACCGCGCCGTGAGCGAGCGCGACCATACCGAAGCCGTTGCGGCCGATACGCAGGCGAAGGCCGAGGTCGCATCGGCGAAGGCCGAACTCGCGCGTGCGCAACTGCAACTCGACTATGCAACCGTTACCGCGCCGATCGCGGGCCGTGCGCGACGCGCGCTCGTGACCGAAGGCGCGCTCGTCGGCCAGGACCAGGCGACGCCGCTCACGACCGTCGAGCAACTCGATCCGATCTACGTGAACTTCTCGCAACCGGCCGCCGACGTCGACGCATTGCGCCGCGCGGTGAAGAGCGGGCGCGCGACGGGCATCGCGCAGCACGACGTCGCGGTGACGCTGCTGCGTGCCGACGGCACCGCGTATCCGTTGAAGGGCAAGCTGCTGTTCAGCGATCTCGCGGTCGATCCGACCACCGACACCGTTGCGATGCGCGCGCTGTTCCCGAACCCCGAACGCGAACTGTTGCCGGGTGCGTACGTGCGGATCGCGCTCGACACGGCGGTCGACCAGCGCGCGATCCTCGTGCCGCGCGACGCGCTGCTGCGCACGGCCGACCGCACGTCGGTGCGCGTGGTCGGCACGAGCGGCAAGGTCAAGGACGTCGAAGTCACGGCCGACCAGATGAGCGGCCGTGACTGGCGCATCACGCGCGGCCTCGCGGGCGGCGAGCGCGTGATCGTCGACGACGCAGCGCAGTTCGCGCCCGATACGGCCGTCAAGCCCGTCGAGAAGTCGCCGCCGTCGAAGGCGGCGCCGGCAGCGGCCGCTTCGCAGACGGCCGCCCGTCAAACCTGACCGGTTCAAACCAACATGGCACGTTTCTTCATCGATCGCCCCGTCTTCGCGTGGGTGATCGCCATCTTCATGATGCTGGGCGGCATGTTCGCGATCCGCGCGCTGCCCGTTGCGCAGTACCCGGACATCGCGCCGCCTGTCGTCAGCATCTATGCGACGTATCCGGGCGCATCCGCGCAGGTCGTCGAGGAATCGGTGACCGCGCTGATCGAGCGCGAAATGAACGGCGCGCCGGGCCTGATGTATACGTCCGCGACGAGCAGCGCCGGGATGGCGTCGCTGTACCTGACGTTCAAGCAGGGCGTGAATGCCGATCTCGCGGCCGTCGAAGTGCAGAACCGGCTGAAGACGGTCGACGCACGCCTGCCCGAGCCCGTGCGCCGCGACGGCATCCAGGTCGAGAAGGCCGCCGACAACATCCAGCTCGTCGTGTCGCTGACGTCCGACGACGGCCGGATGACCGACGTGCAGCTCGGCGAGTATGCGTCGGCGAACGTCGTGCAGGCGCTGCGCCGCGTCGAGGGCGTCGGCAAGGTGCAGTTCTGGGGCGCCGAATATGCGATGCGGATCTGGCCCGACCCGGTGAAGATGGCCGGGCACGGCCTCACCGCGTCGGACATCGCGTCGGCCGTGCGTGCGCACAACGCGCGCGTGACGATCGGCGACATCGGCCGCAGCGCGGTGCCGGACAGCGCGCCGATCGCGGCGACCGTATTCGCCGACGCGCCGCTGAAGACGCCGGCCGATTTCGGCGCGATCGCACTGCGTGCGCAGGCCGACGGGTCCGCGCTGTTTCTGCGCGACGTCGCACGCATCGAATTCGGCGGCAACGACTACAACTATCCGTCGTACGTGAACGGCAAGGTCGCGACCGGCATGGGCATCAAGCTCGCGCCGGGCTCGAACGCGGTGTCCACCGAGAAGCGCGTGCGCGCGACGATGGACGAGTTGTCCGCGTACTTTCCGCCGGGCGTGAAGTACCAGATCCCGTACGAGACGTCGTCGTTCGTGCGCGTATCGATGAACAAGGTCGTCACGACGCTGATCGAGGCCGGCGTGCTCGTGTTCCTCGTGATGTTCCTGTTCATGCAGAACCTGCGCGCGACGTTGATCCCGACGCTCGTCGTGCCGGTCGCGCTCGCGGGCACGTTCGGCGTGATGTATGCGGCCGGCTTCTCGATCAACGTGCTGACGATGTTCGGGATGGTGCTCGCGATCGGCATCCTCGTCGACGATGCGATCGTCGTCGTCGAGAACGTCGAGCGGCTGATGGTCGAGGAAGGGCTCGGGCCTTACGACGCGACCGTCAAGGCGATGAAGCAGATCAGCGGCGCGATCATCGGGATCACCGTGGTGCTGACGTCGGTATTCGTGCCGATGGCGTTCTTCGGCGGTGCGGTGGGCAACATCTACCGGCAGTTCGCGCTGTCGCTCGCGGTGTCGATCGGCTTCTCGGCGTTCCTCGCGCTGTCGCTGACACCCGCGCTGTGCGCGACGCTGCTCAAGCCCGTGTCCGGCGACCATCACGAGAAGCGCGGCTTCTTCGGCTGGTTCAACCGCTGCGTCGCACGTGCGACGCAGCGCTATGCGACACGCGTCGGCGCGATGCTGAAGAAGCCGGTGCGCTGGCTCGTCGTATACGGTGCGCTGACCGCGGCCGCGGCGCTGATGCTCACGCAACTGCCGACCGCGTTCCTGCCGGACGAGGACCAGGGCAACTTCATGGTGATGGTGATCCGCCCGCAAGGCACGCCGCTCGCGGAAACGATGCAGAGCGTGCGCGAGGTCGAGTCGTATATCCGCAAGGACGAACCGGCTGCGTACACGTTCGCGCTCGGCGGCTTCAACCTGTACGGCGAAGGGCCGAACGGCGGGATGATCTTCGTCACGCTGAAGAACTGGAAGGAGCGCAAGGCCGAGCGCGATCACGTGCAGTCGATCGTCGCGCGCGTCAACGAGCGCTTCACGGGCACGCCGAACACGACGGTGTTCGCGATGAATTCGCCGGCGCTGCCCGATCTCGGTTCGTCGAGCGGTTTCGACTTCCGGCTGCAGAACCGCGGCGGGCTCGATTACGCGACGTTCAGCGCCGCGCGCGAGCAACTGCTCGCGGCGGGCGGCAAGGACCGTGCGCTCACCGACCTGATGTTCGCGGGCACGCAGGACGCGCCGCAACTGAAGCTCGACATCGATCGCGCGAAGGCATCCGCGCTCGGCGTGTCGATGGACGAGATCAATACGACGCTCGCGGTGATGTTCGGCTCCGACTATATCGGCGACTTCATGCACGGCACGCAGGTGCGGCGCGTGATGGTGCAGGCCGACGGGCTGCACCGGCTCGATCCGGACGACGTGAAGAAGCTGCGCGTGCGCAACGCGCGCGGCGAGATGGTGCCGCTCGCGGCGTTCACGACACTGCACTGGACGCTCGGGCCGCCGCAGCTCACGCGCTACAACGGCTATCCGTCGTTCACGATCAACGGCTCGGCCGCGCCGGGCCACAGCAGCGGCGAGGCGATGACCGCGATCGAGCGGATCGCCGCGAAGCTGCCGGCCGGCATCGGCTATTCGTGGTCGGGGCAATCGTTCGAGGAGCGGCTGTCGGGCGCGCAGGCGCCGATGCTGTTCGCGCTGTCGGTGCTCGTCGTGTTCCTTGCGCTCGCGGCGCTCTACGAGAGCTGGTCGATTCCGTTCGCGGTGATGCTGGTCGTCCCGCTCGGCGTGATCGGCGCGGTGCTCGGCGTCACGCTGCGGATGATGCCGAACGACATCTATTTCAAGGTGGGGCTGATCGCGACGATCGGGCTGTCCGCGAAGAACGCGATCCTGATCGTCGAAGTCGCGAAGGATCTCGTGGCGCAGCGCATGTCGCTCGTCGACGCAGCGCTCGAGGCCGCCCGCCTGCGGCTGCGGCCGATCGTGATGACGTCGCTCGCGTTCGGCGTCGGCGTGCTGCCGCTCGCGTTCGCGTCGGGCGCCGCATCCGGCGCGCAGATGGCGATCGGCACCGGCGTGCTCGGCGGCGTGATCACGGCGACCGTGCTCGCGGTGTTTCTCGTCCCGCTGTTTTTCGTGATCGTCGGCCGCTTGTTCGACGTCGGCCCGCGCCGACGCGGCGCGGCGCAGCCGGCGGCGATGGAGGGTTCGCAATGAAGTTTGCGCTGAATGCACGCGCCGCGCTGCGGGTTCAGCTCGCGCTGGCCGCCGCGCTCGCGCTCGTCGGGTGTTCGCTCGCGCCGCGTTATGAGCGGCCGGCGGCGCCGGTGCCGGCGACTTATGCGCCGGTCGACGGCAGCGCGGCGCCGGCTGCAGAACGCGCCGCGGCGCAGGACGCCGCGCTGCTCGACGACTGGCACGCGTATTTCACCGATCCGGCGCTGCAGGCGTGGATCGACGCCGCGCTCGCGAACAACCGCGATTTGCGGATCGCGGCCGGCCGGCTCGACGAAGCGCGCGCGCTGTACGGCGTGCAGCGCGCGGACCTGATGCCGTCGGTCGACGCGAATCTCGGCTACGAGCGCGCCCGGCAGTACGACCCGGTCGTACGCGAAAGCGCGATCAGCGGGCTGTACCGCGCGGGCGTGGGTGTCAGTGCGTACGAGCTCGACCTGTTCGGCCGCGTACGCAACCTGTCCGATGCGGCGCTCGCCGAGTATTTCGCGACGGCCGATGCACAGCGCACGGTTCGCATCGGCGTGATTGCCGAAGTGGCGGGCGCGTACGTGTCGGAACGCTCGCTGCACGAACAGCTTGCGCTCGCGCAGCGCACGCTCGACGCGCGCGAACGCATGGCCGCGCTCACGCAGCGCCGCTACGCGGCCGGCACGAGCGACGCGATCGAGCTGCGCTCGGCCGAGATGCTGGTGGCATCGGCGCGCGCGTCGCAGGCCGCACTGCAGCGCGAGCATGCGCAGGCCGTGCGGGCGTTGCAGCTGCTGGCGGGCGATTTCGCGCGTCACGCGCCTGGCGAGGCGAGCGCGCTCGACACGCTGTCGATCGCACCGGTGGCGCCGGGCGCGCCGAGCGAGCTGCTCGAACGGCGGCCGGACATCCGGCAGGCCGAGGCGCGGCTCAAGGCCGCCAATGCGCAGATCGGCGCCGCACGCGCGGCGTTCTTTCCGCGCATTGCGCTGACGACCGACTACGGCTCGGTCAGCGACGCGTTCTCGAGCCTGTTCTCCGCCGGCACGAGCGTGTGGACGTTTGCACCGCGCATCACGCTGCCGATCTTCGCGGGCGGCCGCAACCGCGCGAACCTCGACGTCGCGAACGCGCGCAAGCACATTGCGGTCGCCGAATACGAGAAGACGGTGCAGACCGCGTTCCGCGAAGTGGCCGACGCGTTCGCCGCGCGCGACTGGATCGATCGCCAGCTTGCCGCGCAGCAGGACGTGTATGCGGCCGACGGCGCGCGGCTGAAGCTCGCGGAGCGCCGTTATGCGGGGGGCGTCTCGACGTATCTCGAACTGCTCGACGCACAGCGCAGCACGTACGAGTCGGGGCAGGAGCTGATCAGGCTCAAGCAGCTCAGGCTCGCAAATGCGATCGCGCTGTACCGTGCGCTCGGCGGCGGCTGGACACCGGCATCGGCGGAGGCCGCGGCTTCCGCTTGAGGTGTGTGCCATCGCCCGACGCCGCTGCGTGTCGGGCGACCTGATGGCGGCCGTACGATCCGACGTGCGGCCGCCGCTTCGATTGTCGTGCTGCCCGCCGTATCGCCGATCACGGCCGGCATTTCCTTTCGCTGTCCGGCGAACCATCCCGACGTCTTCATCTCGCGGCAGGGCCGAAGCACACCTTCCGCAGAATCCGCATCCGGCGACCGATCATGCCGCCCACCGGCGCAAACGGTTGCGCTGCATCCTCGTCATTTCATCGCGTCCATCCAGGCCGGAAAATCGCATTCCGATGACCGCGCATGCGTGCGATTTCCAATCTTGAATTGGCGGGCGGATTAATCAATGAATTGGAATCAATGAGGGTGGCAAAGTGTCGCAGTAAAACGTTTGTATTTATTCGCAATCGTTTGCGCGGCAAATTCGTATTGATGAAATGCCTCGGTTAATTTCCTGTCAGTTGAAAATGATTGGATATTGGCGTTGCCGTCGGGCAACGATGGCGGCATTGGACAATATTTTGTCTTTGGGGCGATGGATGTCGTCGCGGCCAATGCTGGCAAGGCAGTGCGGGGTGCGGGCGGTTATCGGAAAGAATTTCCCTTAATCTTCAATCGGTTCCGTGAAATAAAAAAGGACTGCGGATAAAGAATACGGGATTGAAAATTGAGTGGAAAGAATGGAGATCTGGAGGGGTAAATCGGACATTGTAAGATGCATTTGACAATGATTTACAGAAATCTTTCACGATTATCTCGATAATGCCGCCTCGTGTCGGACGGAAGCCACCATGCGCTGCCGTTTGTGTCCGCCACGTCGTCCAATCCATTTGCACTCCTTACGGGAAACGTCATGAAAAAATCCATCCTGACCGCTGTCGCACTCGCGGCCCTGTCGACCTCGGCCTTCGCAGCGGGCACCGGCACGATCAACTTCACGGGCGAGATCGTCGCGGGCGCATGCGGCATCGATTCGGGCTCGGTCAACCAGACGGTGCAGCTCGGCAAGGTGCCGACCCATACGTTCAAGCAAGTCGGCGACAAGTCCACGCCGGTCAAGTTCGATATCAACCTGACCGACTGCGACACCAGCATCTCGAAGACCGCGCTTTTCACGTTCACGGGCACGTCGAGCGCAGGCCAGCCGAAGCTGATCGCGACGATCGGTTCGGCAACCAACGTCGGCATCCGCCTGCAGTCCGCGTCGGGTGAATACCTCGACAACGGTGTCGAGCAAAAGGCGCCGACCGTGCTGGCGAACGGCACGAACGTCGTGCGCTTCGCGGCGATGTACGAGTCGACGGCTGCCGACGTGACGCCGGGTACCGCCGACGGCGTCGCGAACTTCACGGTCCGCTACCAGTAAGCGTCCGTACCGGAGGAAGGATGCGTGCATCCCTTCCTCCTTCTGCTTTCCTCCCGTTTCCTTCTCCTCGGACTTCCGGTAGCGCCGCGTGCGAATCAGACATTCCTTCCTTTGCGTCTCCGTGCTGGTCGTCGGCAGCCAGAGCCATGCGACGGAATTCAATTCGTCGTTCCTCGACATCGACGGAACGAGCAATGTCGACCTGTCGCAGTTCTCGCAGGCCGACTTCACGTTGCCGGGCGAGTACATGCTCGACGTGCAGGTCAACGACCTGTTCTACGGACTGCAGGCGATCGAATTCATCGCCGTCGACACGTCCGGCGCGGGCAAGCCCTGCCTGCCGCCGGAGCTCGTCGCGCAGTTCGGGCTGAAACCGTCGCTCGCGAAGGACCTGCCGCGCTTCCAGGGCGGACGTTGCGTCGACCTCGGCGCGATCGAGGGCGCGACCGTGCGTTACCTGAAGAGCGACGGACGGCTCAAGATCACGATTCCGCAGGCTGCGCTCGAATTCAGCGACTCGACCTATCTGCCGCCGGAGCGGTGGTCGGAAGGGATCCCCGGCGCGATGCTCGACTATCGCGTGATCGCGAACACGAACCGCAACTTCGGCACGAGCGGCGGGCAGACGAATTCGATCCAGGCCTACGGGACGGTTGGCGCGAATTGGGATGCGTGGCGCTTTCGTGGCGACTACCAGGCGCAATCGAACGTGGGCAACACGGCATACGCGGACCGCACGTTCCGCTTCAGCCGGCTGTATGCATTTCGCGCGCTGCCGTCGATCCAGTCGACGGTGACGTTCGGCGATGACTACCTGACCTCCGACATCTTCGACACGTTCGCCCTGACGGGCGCGTCGATCCGCAGCGACGACCGCATGCTGCCGCCTTCGCTGCGTGGTTATGCGCCGCTGATCTCGGGCGTGGCGCGCACCAACGCGACGGTGACCGTGTCGCAGGCGGGCCGCGTGCTGTACGTGACGCGCGTGTCGCCGGGCGCGTTCGCGCTGCAGAACATCAACACGAGCGTGCAGGGCACGCTCGACGTCGCGGTCGAGGAAGAGGACGGCAGCGTGCAGCGCTTCCAGGTGACCACGGCCGCCGTGCCGTTCCTCGCGCGCACCGGGCAGTTGCGCTACAAGGCCGCCGTCGGCAAGCCGCGCCTGTTCGGCGGCGCCGGCATCACGCCTTTCTTCGGCTTCGGTGAAATCGCGTACGGCCTGCCGTTCGACATTACCGCGTACGGCGGCTTCATCGCCGCGTCGGGCTATACGTCGGTCGCGCTCGGCGTCGGCCGCGATTTCGGGACGTTCGGCGCGGTATCGGCCGACGTCACGCATGCGCGGGCGCGTCTGTGGTGGAGCGGCGCGACGCGCAACGGCAACTCGTATCGCATCAATTATTCGAAGCACTTCGACGGGCTCGATGCCGACGTGCGCTTCTTCGGTTACCGCTTCTCCGAACGCGACTACACGAACTTCGCGCAATTCTCGGGCGACCCGACCGCGTACGGCCTCGCCAACAGCAAGCAGCGCTACTCGGCGACGATGTCGAAGCGCTTCGGCGACACGTCGACCTATTTCTCGTACGACCAGACGACCTACTGGGCGCGTTCGTCCGAGCAGCGTGTCGGCCTCACGCTGACGCGCGCGTTCTCGATCGGCACGCTGCGCAACGTGAACGTCAGCGTGTCGGCATTCCGCACGCAGAGCGCGGGCGCGAGCGGCAACCAGTTCTCGGTCACCGCGACGCTGCCGATCGGCGGCCGCCATACCGTCACGTCGAACCTGACGACCGGCAGCGGCAGCACGAGCGTGAACGCCGGTTATATCTACGACGATCCGGACGGCCGTACCTATCAGGTCAATGCGGGCGCGACCGACGGCCGCGCGTCGGCGAACGCGAGCTTCCGCCAGCGCACGTCGGCGTACCAGCTCACCGCGCAGGCGTCGTCGGTGGCCAATTCCTACGCGGCCGCGTCGCTGGAAGTCGACGGTTCGTTCGTCGCGACGCAGTACGGCGTGTCCGCGCATGCGAACGGCAATGCGGGCGATACGCGGCTGCTGGTGTCGACCGACGGCGTGCCAGACGTGCCGCTGTCCGGCACGCTCTCGCACACCGATTCGCGCGGCTATGCGGTGCTCGACGGCATCTCGCCGTACAACGTGTACGACGCGACCGTCAACGTCGAGAAGCTGCCGCTCGAAGTGCAGGTGTCGAACCCGATCCAGCGCATGGTGCTGACCGACGGCGCGATCGGCTTCGTGAAGTTCTCCGCCGCGCGCGGCAGCAACCTGTACCTGACACTGACCGACCCGGCCGGCAAGCCGCTGCCGTTCGGCGCGTCGGTGCAGGACGCGGCGAACGGCAGGGAACTCGGCATCGTCGGCGAGGGCGGCGCGGCGTTCCTGACCCAGGTTCAGCCGAAGTCCACGCTGGCGGTGCGCGCGGGCGAGCGCACGCTCTGCACGGTCGATGCACTGCCGAACCAGCTCCAACTCGAAGGCACGCCGATCCCGGTGACGTGCCAGACGCCCGGCGAGTCGCATGCAGCGGCCGCGCGGCTCGAACGATGATTTCATGGATCCAGTGATGAAGAACGCTTTCTCCCTTTCCTTTTCGCGGCGCGCGTGGTGCGTGCTCGCGACCGCCGGCGCGCTGCTTGCAGGCGCCGCGCAGGCGGCGATCGTCCCCGATCGCACGCGCGTGATCTTCAACGAAGGCGAGCAGGCCGCGATCGTCACGATCACGAACAAGAGCACGACGTATCCGTATCTCGTTCAGTCGTGGCTCGAGGACGCGAAAGGCAACAAGATCACGACGCCGCTGATGGTCGTGCCGCCGCTGCAGCGCATCGAGGCGAACGAGCGCAACGTGCTGCGGATCGCGAAGCTGCCGGGCACCGAACTGCCGGCCGATCGCGAATCGGTGTTCTACCTGAACATCCGCGAAGTGCCGCCGAAGACCGACACGCCGAACACGCTGCAGATCGCACTGCATACGCAGATGAAGCTGTTCTACCGGCCGAAGGCCGTGCAGCCCGCGCGCGACGAGGACTGGACGCTGCCGATGACGCTGCGCATCGACGCTGCCGCGCACAAGCTGGTGTTCGACAATCCGACGCCGTATCACGTGACGGTGGTCGAGGTGACATCGGGCGCGCAGAAGACGCCGGCGCCGATCGAGCCGGTGATGGTGAGCCCGATGAGCACGGCCGACGTGCCGTTCAAGGCCGCGACGCCTTCCACGCTGTTCGTCACGCATATCGACGATTACGGCGGCCAGGTGGCGGTCGAGTATGCGTGTGAGGGCGGTGCCTGCAAGAGCGTGAAGAAATGAGCGGCGACCGACAACGAGGAGGGCGAGCGATGGCGTCCTGGCTGCGCTGGATGATGTTCGCGGCGCTGGTCGTCGCCATGCAGCCCGCTCTTGCCGTACGTTGCGTGACCAACAGCGGCGCGACGTCGATGACGGAACCGATCGGGGGTGTTGCGTCTTATCCGACGGATGCGCCGGATGGTTATGTCATCTGGGTGTCGCCGATGCGTACGACGACGGGCTACTGCTTCAAGGACCTTGGCGGCAAGGGCAACATCGACATCGATGACCCGATCTCGTTCTATGCGAATCCGAACAAGCAGAACCCGGCGGCCTGGGGGCTGGAAATCGGTATCCGCTATCTGGGCACCGACTATTTCGGCGCGGGGAGTCAGCCCGGCACGGGCGTGCCGACCGGCAAGACGGTTCCGCCATGTACCGATCGCGAACTGAGCGCGGGTCGTTGCCCGAGAGTTCCGATCGATATCGCCTATCAGGTGGTGGTTCGCAAGCGCGGTTCATGGGTGCAACCGCCGAGCGACATCTACACGGTATTCCAGTTCGACGGCGCGAAGGGGCTGAATGCAATCAATCCGAGTTTCCAGTACCGCCTGAGCGGGCTGCGCAATCTCAAGCCGACGCCGTGTTTCGTCGACGTGCTCGTGACGCCCGAGCCGGGCATCATCAATTTCGGACAGGTGCAGGCGGTGGGCAAGGGCTTCATGCCCGCGGTACCGCGCAAGCGGTTTTCGCTGTCGTTGACGAAGAAATGCAACGTCGCGGTACGCGTCGACGGGTACTTCGAAACGAGCTATCCGGTGCAGAACGGTTTGCTGGTGCCCGCGTCGGACAGCAATTTCGGGATCGGCATCGAGGACAGCCAGGGCAAGGCGATTCCGTTCAACGAACAGTTCACGCTCGCGCAATTCGCGTCGAACGTCATGAACCAGAGCGTATTGATGGACGCGGTGCTGAAGTCGTTCGGTCCACCGAAGATCGGCAGGTTCGACGCAACGGCGACGATCCGCCTGTTTATTTACTGACGCATGCAGGCACGGCCCGAGCGGACTGAGTCCGGACGGGCAGACCGTCACGGGCCAGGGATACCGTGAGGACGACCCCGAGGGGCGGCCTCGGTTCCGGCAAGTGCATATCGAGGCAGCGACGTTGCGTGCATTGGCGCCTGCCGCCTGCCGCGCCGAGTGCCGATGCGAAACGCGTGCAGACATCCACGCTGAAACTCGAGGCACGCGCGTCGGCGGCGAAACGATCGCCTGCGACGCGCGGCGATGGAGGCCACACGCCAACCGGGCGCGCGTGGCTCGTTCGCTGCAGGTCGCTGCCGCAACGCGGGTAAAACAAAAAACGCCGGCAAGCCGGCGTTCTTTTTATCTGCTGCGTGATGCTCAACGCACCCAGCGGCACATCTTGTGATGGTGATGGTCGAAGTGGCACACGCGGTGCGGATGCGCTTCGGCGATGGCCGGCACGAGCACGGCGGCGGCAACGGCCGCGACGGCGAGCGATTTCAGTAGCGTTTTCATGTTGAAGTCCTTGTCGTTGAAAAGTGAATCACGGGAAGCGGGCGGGCCTTACCACTGCGGCCGTTGATCGTCGCGCCGGTCGTCCCGATGGTCGTCGCGGCGATCGTCGCGGCGATCGTCGCGGCGGTCGTCATATCCGCGCTGATGCTGGGCTTCCCAGTCGCGGCGCTCCCAGTAGCGATTCCCGTCCCAGTAACGATCGCCATGCCAGCCGATCGTGACTTGAGCCGGGCCGGCTGGATAGGCAACGCACCCGGTCAGCATCACGCTCGACAGCGCGCCAACGATGACGGCGGATAACACGATGGATTTCATGGTTTTCTCCCTTGGAAACGGCACCCCGATCGTACGAGCCCCCAAAATTTCACGTGGTAAGAAGTTGCTACCGCACATGACAGGCGCAGGCGCTTCGTCAGACGGGTGAAAGCTCGTGTCGGCGCGCCGCAAGCCGGTCACGCCGTTCGGATTGACCGACGACCGCGTACCACGCCCACCGACACGCGTCCTATCTACCCCAGCAACGATTCCGGTAATTGTTCAGACAAATCCTGACAACTGAAAGGGCCATTCGGTAATCAGATTGAGAATGATTTGCGTTTACGTTAAATTGCGCTATCTCGGAATTAGACGGAGCAGATCGATGGCCATGGCGGAAGTGCTCGACCGACCGGCGGCAGCAGCGGCGAACCCGTTCCTCGGCAGTTATCCGGACCTGCCGCCGCGCGCCGCGCCACGGGCGCGCCGTGCCGCGGAGCCCCGCGCGCAGGGTGCGCTGCTCGACGTGCTGATCTCGCATCGATCGATGCTCGTCAACGTCGCGCGCGGCTTCGTCGGCTGCGCGAGCCGCGCCGAGGACGTCGTGCACGACGTCTTCGTGAAGCTCGTCGAATTCCCGAACCAGGACGCGGTGCGCCAGCCGGTCGCGTACGTGACGCGGATGGTGCGCAATGCGTCGATCGACGCATGCCGCCGGCAAAGCCTCGAGAACGTCTATCACACGGAAGAGGACGACGGCTTCGACGTGCCGTCGCCCGAGCCGACACCGGAAGCCGCGCTGATGACGCGCGATACGCTGCGGCGCGTATGGGCCGCGCTCGAGGACCTGCCGGCGCGCAGCCGCGCGGCCTTCGAGATGGTGCGGCTGCGCGAGGAAACGCTGCAGACCGCGGCGCGCGCGCTGAACGTGTCGCAGACGCTCGTGCATTTCATGGTGCGCGACGCGGAGCGTCACTGCGCGGAATGCCTCGACGCGTGCCAGCGTGGCGTCGCGTGCCCGGTGTTCCTGGGCGGCCGCGCGCGGCGGCGGTAAAAAAACGCGCCGGCCAATCGTCTATCAGGCAGGAGCGGCCGAAACCGCCGCTTCGCCTCCTTCAACCGTCTCAGCGATTTCCGATCATGACGCAAGCCCCGACGCCTTCCGCCGACACCGACGATCTCGTCTACACGGTCGTCATCAACGACGAAGAACAGTACTCGATCTGGCCGACGTTCCGGCCCGTGCCGGCCGGCTGGCGCGAGGTCGGCGTGAGCGGCCCGAAGGCGGACTGTCTCGCGCACATCGAGACGGTCTGGACCGACATGCGCCCCGCGAGCCTGCGCCGCGCCATGGACGGCGAGCGCGCGTCGCGCGCATCGTGACCTGCTGCGCCGCGTTTGCGGCGCGCCACCTGAAGAGGACGTTGCATGACCCTGCTTTCGTTGCCGACGCTCGACGACCTGCGTATCGAGCCGGGGCTGCCCACCGTCGTGTCGCCGCGCAGCAGCGACGGCCTGTCGATCGATGACGTCGCGCCGCTGGCGCGCGAGATCGCGGCCGACACGCTCGAACGGGCGGGCGGCGTGCTGTTCACGGGCTTTCACGTGCCGTCGATCGATGCGTTCCAGCAGTTCGCGGCATCGTTCGGCGATCCGCTGATCGGCTATGAATACGCGTCGACGCCGCGCAGCCAGGTCGAGGGCGCCGTCTACACGTCGACCGAATATCCGCCGCATCGCGCGATTCCGCTGCACAACGAGCAGTCGTACACGCGCGAATGGCCGCTGCGGATCTGGTTCCACTGCGCGCTCGCCGCGCCGAAGGGCGGGGCGACGCCGATCGCCGACAGCCGCGCGGTGTATCGCGCGCTCGATCCGGCGCTCGTCGCGCGTTTCGAGAAGCGCGAGCTGCTGTACGTGCGCAATTTCGGCCAGGGGCTTGACCTGCCGTGGCAGCAGTCGTTCGGCACCGCCGAACCGGCCGAGGTCGAACGGATGTGCGCGGCGCGCGGCATCGAATGCGCATGGCGCACCGACGATGACGGCGAGCTGCTGCTGCGCACGCGCGAACGCTGCCAGGCCGTCGCACGCCATCCGCGCACTGGCGATCGCGTGTGGTTCAACCAGGCGAACCTGTTTCACCTGTCGGCGCTCGACGACGACATGCAGGAAGCGCTCGTCGACGCGGTCGGGCTCGAGAACGTGCCGCGCAACGTGTACTACGGCGACGGCGAACCGCTCGAGGCCGACGCGCTCGCGGAGATTCGCGGCGTGCTCGACCAGCAGCGCATCGTGTTTCCGTGGCGCACGGGCGACGTGCTGATGCTCGACAACATGCTGACCGCGCATGCACGCGACCCGTTCGAAGGGCCGCGCAAGGTCGTCGTCGCGATGGCGCAGAGTCATACGGTCCCGCGCGACCGAACGGAGGATTGATGACGCGTAGTACCGCCGCGCTTGCCGCGCGCGGGCTGTCGGTAGGATATCGCGACCATGTCGTGATCGACGGGCTGGACCTGTCGATCGCGGCCGGCCGCGTAACCGCGCTGTGCGGACCGAACGGCTGCGGCAAGAGCACGCTGCTGCGCACGCTTGCGGGCCTGCAGCCCGCGCGTGCCGGCCATGTCGAAGTGAACGGGCAGCCGCTCGCGGCGTTTCGCCGACGCGCGCTCGCGCGCGAGCTGACGATGCTCGCGCAGTTCAACCAGATTCCGTCTGGCCTGACGGTGCGCGAACTCGTCGCCTACGGGCGCTATGCGTACGGCGGCTTCCTGCGCGGCCTGTCGCGGGCCGACCATGCGGCGATCGACGAGGCGCTCGCCACGAGCGGCCTCGCCGACGATGCGGATCGCGACGTCGGCGCGCTGTCGGGCGGCGAACGCCAGCGCGCGTGGATCGCGATGGCGCTCGCGCAGCAGGCGCCGATCGTGTTGCTCGACGAACCGACGACCTATCTCGACATTCATCACCAGCTCGACATCCTCGACGCACTGCGCACGCTGAACCGCACGCGCGGGCTGACGATCGTGTGGGTGCTGCACGACCTGAACCAGGCGGCCGCATACAGCGACGAAATCGTGCTGATGCGCGCGGGCCGTCTCGTCGCGCAGGGCACGCCCGACGCGATGCTCGATCCGGCGCGGCTGCGCGCGGCATTCGGCGTCGAGATGCTGAAGCTCGCGCATCCGCAGACGGGCGCGCCGATGTGCGTGCCGGCCTACGGCCCGACCACCGACGGCGCGCCGCAGGCGGCCGGCGTCTTCGACCGGGATCTCGCCGTATGACCACGTTCGCGATGCGCAAGCGCCTCGCGGCGACGGGGAAGGGGGCGGCCACGGGGCGGGCCGGCGCGATCGCGTTCGGCCTCGTCGCGCTGATCGCGATCCTCGCGGCGCTGCGCGTCGCGCCCGACCTGCGCGTGTGGTGGGGCGCGGTGCCCGGCAGCGATGCCGCGTCGCTCGCGCACGTGTTCCTGTTCGACCTCAACCTGCCGCGCGTCGCGGCCGCGCTCGTCGCGGGCGGCTGCCTCGGCATCGCGGGCGCGTTGTTCCAGTCGCTCACGCGCAATCCGCTCGCGTCGCCCGACTTGCTCGGCGTGACGGGCGGCGCCCAGCTCGGCCTGCTCGCGGCGATGCTCGTGCCGGCGCTGGCCGGCGTCGCGTCGGTGCCGCTGCTGTTCGTGTGCGGGCTGGCCGCCGCCGCGTGCGCGATCGTCGCGGCCGGCGGCTGGCGCGCGACGCCGTTGCGGCTCGTGCTCGCGGGCAGCGTGTGCATGCTGCTGTTCGCCGCGCTGTCGACGCTCGTGCTCGCGTTCTTCGAACAGAACATCGCGGGTGCCGCGCTGTGGACCAACGGCAGCCTGTACCAGCCGGGCGCAGCGGGCCTCGCGCTCGCCGCGCGCTGGCTCGTCGTGCCGCTCGTCGCGCTGCCGTTCGTGATCCGGCCGCTGAATCCGCTCACGCTCGGCGACGACGCGGCGGCCGCGGCCGGCGTGCGCGTCGACGCGACGCGGCTCGCCGCGACGATCGTCGCGGTCGCGTTCACCAGTGTGGCCGTCAGCATCGCGGGCCCGCTGTCGTACGTCGGCCTCGTCGCGCCGAACCTGCTGCGCCAGGTACGCGGGGCGCGTGCGGCACGGCTCGGCGTGCTGGTGCCGTTGTCGGCGCTCACCGGCGGTGCGCTCGTGCTCGTCACCGACAGTGCGGTGCTCGCGTCGGGCCTCGACGCGACGCTGTCGACCGGCGTCGCGATCGCGCTGGTCGGCACGCCGCTGATGCTCGCGATGATCCGGCGCGGCGCCGCATGGTCGGGCGTGCTGCATGCGGATGCAGAGCGCGCGGCGGGTGGCGGTTCGACGCGGTTCGTCGGCTGGCTCGAACGGCTCGGCTGGCCGCTGCGCACGGCGCTGTTCGTCGTGGTCGGCGCGCTCGTGGTGTGGGGCGGCGTGTCGGCCGGCCCCGAATGGTTGTCGCCCGCGCGCTGGTCGGCCGCGCTGTCGGGCCAGGACGCGCTCGCGCGGATGCTGATCGACCTGCGCATGCCGCGCCTGCTGTGCGCGCTGCTCGCGGGTGCGCTGCTCGCCGTCAGCGGCGTCGCGATGCAGAGCGTCGTGCGCAATCCGCTCGCGGGCCCCGAAGTGCTCGGCGTCACGCAGGGCGCGGGGCTCGTCACGCTGTTCGCGTTGTCGACGTGGCCGCTGATGGGCCATGTGACGCTTGCGGCCGCCGCGCTGATCGGGGGCGGCCTGTCGCTCGCGATCACGCTCGCGCTGAATCACCGGCATCGCTATGCACCGCTCGCGGTCGCGTTGACGGGCATCGTGATCGGCGCGCTGTGGACCACGCTCGCGCAATGGCTGATCACGCAGGAAAGCGTGCAGCCCGCGCGCTTCGTCGTGTGGCTCGTCGGCGGTACCTATGGCCGCAGCTGGGGCGAGGTGTCGATGCTGCTGCCGTGGTGCGTGCTCGCGGTGCCCGTGTTCGCATGGCTCGCGAAGCCGCTCGACATGCTCGCGCTCGGCGACGACCAGGCGGCCGCGCTCGGCCTGCCGGTGGCCGTGCTGCGGCCGCTCGCACTGACGATCGCGACGCTCGCCGCCTGCGCGGCCGTCGCGGCGGTCGGGCCGGTCGGCTTCATCGGACTGATGGCGCCGCACGTCGCGACGATGCTCGGCGCGCGCCGGCATCGCACGCGGCTGTGGCTCGCGGCTGCGTGCGGCGCGCTGATCCTCGGTGTCGCGGATCTCGCGGCGCGCACCGTCGTCGCGCCGCGCGAAGTGCCGGCGGGCGTGCTGACCGCGCTGATCGGCGCGCCGTACCTGCTCGGGTTGCTGATTCTCGAGGGGCGCCGCGCGCGGCGCGCAGGGCGATGACCCCGGCGCTCGACGGCGCGCGCGCCACGCGCTTTTCGGCGTTCGCGCCGGAACCGTTCGCCGACCATCTCGACGTCGTCTGGCTCGGCATGCCCGATGATGCGCGCGCACCGGGCCGCATCGTCGTACCCGTCAGCGCATTGCCCGCGCATCGCGATACGGTGCTCGGCGCGATGGTCGACCACTACGGCGGCGATCCCGCGCAGCATGCGCGCGCGCTGATGTCGCAATGGAGCAAATACTATTTCGGCCGCGCGGCGCCGGCGGGTGTCGTTGCCGCGCTGACGCTCGGCCGGCCGCTCGACATGAACCCGGAGCGTACGTTCGTCGCGCTCGATGACGGCATGCCTGCCGCGCTGTATTTCGCGCCGGACGCGCTCGGCGCGCCGTGTGACGATCCGGCGCCGCGCTATGCACCGCTCATCGCGCATCTCGGCGCGGTGATCGACCTGCTCGCGGCGATGGGCCGCGTCACGCCGCGCGTGCTGTGGAGCAACGCAGGCAATCTGCTCGACTATCTGCTCGACACGTATCGTGCGCTGCCGTGCGTGGCCGATCCGGTGCGCGACGCGGGCTGGCTGTTCGGCGCGACGTGTTTCGGGTGCGAACCGAATCCGTTGCGCATGCCCGTGCGCGATGCCGTGCCGCGCTCGGCGTTGTTGCCGACACCGTTTCGCGCACGCCGCGTGTGCTGCCTGCGCTATGAAATTCCTGGAGAAACGCAACTGTGTGGAAGCTGCCCCCTGCTACTGACGATGGACGACGCGGCGCTGGCCGAGCAGGACGCGATCCGGTGACGCACGCCGGCCGCCGGCATGCGCTCGGCGCACTTGCGGCGGCGCTCGGCGCTGCGTGCTGCGGTGCGCTCGGCGCATCGTCCGGCGCCGTTGCCGCGACCCTCGATGCACATCGCGCGCAGGGCGTGCGTGCGCCGGGCGCCGTGTCGCTGGCCGGCAACCCCGTCGTGTCGCAGGCGAGCGCGACGATGCCCGTGCGGCCGCAGCGCGTGGTCGCGCTCGACTTCATGTTCGCGGAGAGCGTGATCGCGCTCGACATCGTGCCGGTCGGGATGGCCGATACGGCGTTCTATCCCGGCTGGCTCGGCTACCAGAGCGAGCGGCTCGCGCACGTGACCGACATCGGCTCGCGACAGGAGCCGGGGCTCGAGGCGATCGCGGCGGTCAAGCCCGATCTCATCATCGGCGTCGGCTTCCGCCATGCGCCGATCTTCGAGGCGCTCGACCGGATCGCGCCGACGATCCTGTTCCAGTTCAGCCCGAACGTGTCCGACGGCGGTGTCCCCGTCACGCAGCTCGACTGGATGCGGCAGATCTTCCGGACGATCGGTGCGGTGACGGGGCGCGACGCGCGCGCGCAGGCGGTCGATGCGCAACTCGATGCGGGCATCGCGCGCAATGCGGCGCGGCTCGCGGGTGCGGGCCGCAACGGCGAGCGCATCGCGCTGCTGCAGGATCTCGGCTTGCCCGATCGTTACTGGGCCTATACGGGCAACAGTACGTCGGCTGGTCTCGCGCGTGCGCTCGGGCTCGATCCGTGGCCGAAGAAGCCGACGCGGGAAGGCACGCTGTACGTGACGTCGGCCGATCTGCTCCGGCAGCGCGACCTCGCCGTGATGTTCGTGACCGCATCGGGGCTGGACGTGCCGCTGTCCGCGAAACTAGATTCGCCGGTGTGGCGTTTCGTTCCCGCGATGAAGGAACACCGGATCGCGCTGATCGAACGCAATATCTGGGGGTTCGGCGGGCCGATGTCGGCGCTGAAACTGGCCGACGTGATGACCGACACGATGCTGAAGCTGCCGGCCGTGAGCAAAACGTGACGGGCAGGGTGTCGCATTCGGCGCGACCGGCGTAACCGGGGCGCCACGCATCGGCAACATTCCCTTCCGAAATGCAAATCGCCGACGCACTGCCATGGCAGCGCGTCGGCGATTTTTCTTATTGCTTCTTAAGCGCTCAGCGCATCGACGCCATCCTGCGCACGCAGCCGCGCAGGCATCGTGTCGCTGACGATGCGCCCGTTGTCGAGCTTCAGCAGCCGGTCGGCGAGATCGAAGTAGCGGTCGTCGTGCGTGATCACGATCACGGCCTTGCCGCGCGCGCGCAGCTCGGGCAGCAGTTGCTCGTAGAACACGGCCTTGAACGACGGGTCCTGGTCGGCCGCCCATTCGTCGAACAGGTAGAACGGCCGGTCTTCCAGATAGGCGACGACGAGCGCGAGCCGCTTGCGCTGCCCGGTCGACAGCGCGCGCGTCGAGAACGCGCCGTCGACTACTTTCACCTTGTGGTCGAGCGCGAGCTTCGCGACGAGCGCGTTTGCGCGGGCATCGGCCTGTGCGCGGGACGGCGCGTCGGGGTCGACGATGCCGAGCAGCGCATCGAACAGGTGGAAATCGTTGAATACCGCGCTGAAGCGCTGCCGGTACGCGGCACGCTCGCGCCAGCCGATCGTGCGGCCGTCGACCTCGATCGTGCCTTCCTCCGGCTCGTAGAGCCCCGTCAGCACCTTCGCAAGCGTCGTCTTGCCGCTGCCGTTGCCGCCGACGATGAACACGAGCTCGCCCGGCTTGATCGTCAGGTCGATCGGCCCGATGCTGAACATCCGCTCGTCGCGTTCGTGGAAGTACGCGTGCGTGACGCCGCGCAGCGTGACGGCGCCGGCCGGCGGCACGTCGGGCGCATCGGCCGCGGGCGGCACCGTGCGCAGCGCGCCGAATTCGGTCATCACGCCTTCGATCCGCTTGAGCGACACGCGTGCGGCATTGACGGTCGGCAGGTTGTTCAGCAGGCCGTCGAGCGGCACGAGCATGAACAGGAACACGACGACGTAGCCGGCGGCCGCGGCCGGGTCGGCGTGCACGCCGAGCTGCGGCCAGAACGATGCGACGCCGAGGAACACGTAGAACAGGAAGATGATCCAGCCGACCCCGACCGCATACGCGCTGAACGCGCGGCGGCGGTGGTCGCGTACTTCGCCGATCGCGGCGCCCAGCTGGCCGTCGACGAACTGGCGGGCGCGCGCATCGTGCAGCTTCAGCTCCTTCGCGCCGGAGAACAGCGAGCCCAGATAACCGAACAGGCGGTCCTGCGCCTGGCCGGCCGCCTCGAGCGACGCGATCGCGCGGCGGTCGCCGGTGTGATAGCCGAGCGAGCCGGCGATGATCGCGGCCAGCGCCAGCAGGCACACGGGCCACGACAGCCACGCGAGATAGCCGAGGCAGCCGAACACGATCGAGCCGTGCATGACCAGGTTCGGCAGCGCAAAGAACAGCATCGACACGTTGGTCGCGTCGTCGGTCAGCACCGACTGAACGGGCGCCGCGCCGATCCGCTCGATGTCGCGCAGCTCGGCCGCGCCGACGCGCCGCGCCAGATGCACGCGCAACCGCGCCATCGTGTCCTGCGACAGGCGGGCGAACAGCGTGCCCGACACGATCCGCGTGACGAGCGCGATCACCGCGCACAGTGCGAAGCGCCACGCGAGCGACGCATCGGCCGCGCCGGGCTGCGACAGCGCGCGGTTCAGCGTCGCGACGAGCAGCACGCTCGCGACGCCGTTCAGTACGCACGCGGTGAGCGCGAGCGTGAGCGACACGCGGCTCTCGCGCAGCAGTGCAAGGATCAGGCGCGCAGCGGGGCGGCCGGGGGAGGCGTCGAGGGACGGCGGGGAAGAAGGCTCGTGGGCGGCTGTCATCGGCAACGTCGGTAAAGGGAAGGCAAGCAAAAAACGCGGAAACGGCGAATCTGACGCGAAAGCAGCGAGCGAGGCGGGGCCCCGTTCCGGCTTTCCTCCCTGATAGACGAACGGGCCACGCAAATATTTAGCAGCACCGTCAAAAAAACGCGGCCGCACGCACTTTGCGCGCAAAACGGTAAAAAATCGGCCGCGTCGTTCGTCACACCAGTGAAGCCGCCCCAAGCGGCCCCGAGACTTGGCCGAAGCGGCCGGACCGAAGGACTTCACGCACATGACGAGTTTCCCGACTGCGCTGCATCACCGAATCCGCGAACTGGCGCGCATCGCGCCCGACGCACCCGCCATCGCGGTCCCTTTCCAGCACGACCTGCGCCTGTCGCGCGGCGCACTCGACGCACGAGCGTCGCACCTGGCCCGGCGGCTGCGCGCAGCCGGCGTCGGCGCGGAAGTGCGGGTCGGCGTGTGTGTCGAGCGTTCGTGCGAACTGTTCGTCGCGCTGCTGGCCGTGTTGAAAGCGGGCGGCGTGTTCGTGCCGCTCGATCCGCGCCATCCGGCCGCGCGCCTCGACTGGATCGTCCAGGATGCGCAACTGCGGCACGGCATCGTCGATGCCGCCGGCCGTGCAGCGCTCGGCACGCCGTTCGAACACGCGTTTGACCCCGCAGCCGAAGCCGCGGGCGGGCCGGCTCCCGGCGCCGACGACGAAGCGGTACCGGTCCATCCGCGTTCGGCCGCCTACATGATCTACACGTCGGGCTCGACCGGCACGCCGAAGGCGGTGGTCGTCGAGCACGGGCCGCTTGCCGCACATTGCGCCGCACTCGCGGCCGCGCTGCCGATCGAGGCCGGCGACCGTCTGCTGCATTTCGCATCGGTCAATTTCGATGCCGCGCATGAATGCTGGCTCGCGCCGCTCGCCGTCGGCGCCAGCATCGTCGTGGCGCCGCCGCAACCGTTCGCACCGGACGCCGCGCATGCGCTGCTCGTGCGCGAGTCGGTCAACGTCGCCGCGTTCCCGCCTGCCTACCTGCGCGAATTCGCGGCCGTCGCCGCGCGCGACGGCGTGCCGCCGGCGCTGCGCGTGCTCGCGTTCGGCGGTGAGGCGCTGCCGCAACAGGCATTCGAATTCGTGCGCGGCACGTTCCCGTCGGTACGACTGATCAACGGCTACGGGCCGACCGAGGCCGTGATCTCGCCGATGCTGTGGCCGGTCGAGCCGGGCGAGACACCCGTGCTGGCCGCGGACGATGCGTATGCCTCGTTGCCGATCGGCCGCGTGATCGGCCCGCGCGTCGCGCGTGTCGACGGCGCCGAGGCCGATGGCGTGGGCGAACTGCTGCTCGGCGGCGTTTGCGTCGCACGCGGTTATCACGGCCGCCCGGCCTTGACGGCCGAGCGTTTCATTCCCGATGCGGATGGCGAACCCGGCGCGCGCGTCTATCGCACCGGCGACCTTGCACGGCTGCGCGACGACGGCGCATTCGACTACCTCGGCCGCCTCGACGATCAGGTTCAGGTGCGCGGAGTACGCGTGGAGCCCGCGGAAATCGCCGCGTGCCTGCGTTCGCATCCGGCCGTGGCCGACGCGGCCGTGGTTGCCGAAACCGGCAACGGGCCGACGCGGCTGATCGCATGCGTCGCGCTGCGCGCGGCGGCCGACGATGCGGCGCTGAAGGCGCACGTGGCGGCGCAATTGCCGGCTGCGTGGCAACCGCACCGGTTCGTGCGCTGCGACGCGTTGCCGTATACGTTGAACGGCAAGATCGACCGTGCCGCGCTGCGCGAACGGATTGCCGCTGCCCGCGACACGACGCAAGGTGCCGGCGATGCGCCGCGTACGCCGACCGAACAGCAGATCGCCGGCCTCTGGCAAACGCTGCTGGGCCTCGATGTCATCCCGTCGCGAGACGACCGGTTCTTCGCGCTGGGCGCGGATTCGCTAGCGGCCATGCAGCTGCAGGCCGCGATCCGGGCGGCCGTGCGCGTGAACCTGCGGCTCGACACGCTGTTCGCCGATCCGGCGCTGGCCGAACTGGCCGAGCAGGTCGATGGTGCGGAACGCGAGACCGGCGAGCCGCTGGCCACGATTTCCGCACGCCGCGCACCGGCCGGTGCGGCTGTATCGGGCGCACCGCATGTCGACCGTGCGGCTTCGCTTGCGCAGCAACGTTTCTGGGTGCTCGCGCAAACGCGTGACGCGAGCGCCGCGTATCACATCGCCGCGCACTGGACGATCGACGGCGCACTCGACCGCGACGCGCTGCAGCGCGCGCTCGATCACGTGATCGGGCGTCACGAAGCGTGGCGCACGACGCTCGTCGACAACGACGACGGCGTCGTGATGCAGCGGATTCATGCGCATCTGCCGGTGTCGATCGCCGATATCGACCTGCGGGACGAGCCGCCCGCTGCACGCGACGCGCAAGCGACGCGGCTCGCCGAGCGCGACGCGGCCGAACCGTTCGATCTCGCGCGCGGCCCGCTGCTGCGCGCGACGCTCGTCGCGCTCGCCGACGACCGTCACCGCCTGCTGCTGACCGCGCATCACGCGATCACCGACGGCTGGAGCTCGCGCTGCGCGTTCGACGAACTGTCGGCCGCGTACCGCGCGTTTGCCGAGGGCCGTGAACCGTCGCTGCCCGATCTGCCGATCCAGTACGCCGACTACGCCGACTGGCAGCGCGACATGCTGGCCGGCGGCGAGGGCGCACGCCAGCTCGACTACTGGCGCGGCGCATTGCGCGACGTGCCGGGCTCGCTCGCGCTGCCGGTCGACCGCCAGCCGGGCGCCGTGCGCACGCTACACGGCGCACGCGTGTCGGTGCGTCTGCCCGATGCGGCGGCGGCCGACGTGCGGCAACTCGCACGCGACGCACAGGCCACCGTCTTCACGGTGCTGCTGGCCACGCTCGACGCGTGGCTGTCGCGCGTGACCGGCGCAACGGATATCGTCGTCGCGGTTCCGGTCGCACATCGTCAGCATCCCGAAACGCGTGCGCTGCTGGGGCTCTTCCTGAATACGGTCGCGCTGCGCGTGCAGGTGGCGCCCACCTTGCCGTTCCGCGCGCTCGTCGACGCGGCGCGTACGGCGGCGCTCGACGCGGTCGCACACCAGGACGTGCCGTTCGAGCGCGTCGTCGATGCGGTGAAGCCGCCGGTCAAGCGCGGCGACGAATGGCTGCGCGTGAAGTTCGCGCAGCAGTTCGACGCGCGGCACGACAGCGTGCTGCCGGGCGCCACGGCAGTCGCGACGCCGGGGCCCGATCTCGCCGCGCGCTTCGACTTCGCACTGGATTTCACCGACGACGCGAACGGCATCGAACTGGTCGCGGCGTATGCAACCGACTGCATCGACGCCGACACCGCGCGTGCATGGCTCGACAGCTATGCGGCGCTCGTCGGCGCAGCCGCGCACGACCCGCACCACACGACGGCCGCGCTGCCGTGCGACGCATCGGCCGCATCGCGCCAGCCGCGAGACGGACGCGCGCTGCGTATCGAGCACGCCGACATTGTCGCCGCGTTCGCGCGGCAGGCGGCTTCCTACCCGCATCGCGTCGCGCTTTCCGACGCATCGACATCGCTGACGTTCGCCGAACTCGACGACGCGACGAACCGCGTCGCACGCGCACTGACGCAGCGCGGCGTGGCCGCCGAAGCGGCCGTGATCGTCTGCATCGAACGGTCGGCACGTTTCGTCGTCGGCCTGCTTGGGGCGTTGAAGGCCGGCGCGCTCGCCGTGCTGCTCGATCCCGCGCAGCCGGCCGCACGTCTCGGTGCCGCGGCGGCCGACTGTGGCGCTCGCTGGGCGCTCGTCGCGGACACGGCCGCGTGGCCGGCCGGCATCGACACGCAGCCGCTCGACGTCGACACGCTCGCGCAGGATGCGACGCTCGCCCATGCGGCCGGCGTGCGCGTCGCGCCGCACCCGGAACAGGGCGCGTACTTGATCTATACGTCGGGCTCGACCGGCACGCCGAAGGGCGTCGTCGTGTCGCACGGCGCACTGGCCGACTACGTGCAGGGGATGCTCGACGAACTCGCGTTCGCACCGGATGCATCGTTCGCGATGGTCTCGACCGTCGCGGCCGACCTCGGCCACACGACGCTGTTCGGCGCGCTGTGCGCGGGCCGCACGCTGCACCTGTTGCCGGCCGCCTGCGCGTTCGATCCGGACCTGTTCGCCGACGAAATGCGCCGTCGTGAAGTCGGCGTGCTGAAGATCGTGCCGAGTCACTTGCAGGCGCTGCTCGACGCGCGCGTGCCGGCCGACGTGCTGCCGCGCCACGCGCTCGTGACGGGCGGCGAAACGCTCACGTGGGCGCTCGTCGCGCGCCTGGCCGCGCTCGCACCGGCCTGCCGCGTGATCAACCATTACGGGCCGACCGAAGCGACGGTCGGCGCGATCGCCTGCGACACGGCGTCGATTGCCGCCGATGCACGCGATCCCGCGAGCGGCGTGCCGCTCGGCCAGCCGCTGCCGAATGCGCGTGCGCTCGTGCTCGACGCGTTCGGCGCGTGCGTACCGGCCGGTTCGACGGGCGAGCTGTATCTGGGCGGGCCGGGCGTCGCGCGCGGCTATCTCGGCCGCCCGGCGCAAACCGCCGAGCGCTTCGTCCCCGATCCGTTCACGCCCGGCGCGCGGCTGTATCGCACGGGCGACCGCGTGCGGTTGCGCGCGGACGGCCGTCTCGCCTTCCTCGGCCGCATCGACGACCAGGTGAAGATCCGTGGCTATCGCGTCGAACCCGGTGAGGTGAGTGCGGCGGTGCGCGCAGCCGGCCCGGTCGCACAGGCCGAAACGCTTGCCATCGAACACGATGGCCGCCTGCGGCTCGCGACGTTCGTCGTGATGCGCGACGGCGCGAACTTCGACGAGGCTGCCGTGCGTGCGGCGCTTGCCGAGAAGCTCCCCGACTACATGGTGCCTGCGCAGTTCGTCGCGCTGGCTCGCCTGCCGGTGACGGCGAACGGCAAGATCGATCGCGCGGCATTGCGCGAACTGGCTGCTACAACGGTTGCGGTTGCGGTCGCGTCCGGCGACGCACCGCAGGGCGCGGTCGAAACCGTGCTTGCCGAAGTCTGGCAGGCCGTGCTGAAGGCGCCGCACGTCGGCCGTGACGACAACTTCTTCGAACTCGGCGGCGATTCGATTCTCGTGCTGCAGGTGATCGCCCGTGCGCGCAAGCGGGGCGTGCGCTTCACGCCGAAGCAGTTGTTCGACGGCCCGACGGTCGCCGAACTCGCGCGTATCGCGAAGACGGATGACACGGCCGCCGCCGTACTGCCTGCGGGCGCGGCCGCAACGGCAGCCGCGACGCCGGCAGCCGCCCCGATCCTGACGCCCGCGCAGCAACGCTTTTTCGCGCTCGATATCCCGAACCCAGGTCACTGGAACCAGTCGGTTGCATTCGACGCGCGCGGTTCGTTCGATGCCGACGCATTCGCGCACGCCTTCGACGCGCTGCTGACGCATCACGACGCATTCCGCCAGCGCTTCGCGCGCGGCGCGGACGGCTCGTGGCACGCGAGCGATGCCGCGAAGCCGTACGATGCGCTGCCGTTCGTCGAAGTCGTCGCGCACGACGAAGCCGACGCGCTCGCACGCTTCGACGCGCTGCAGCGCCGTCTCGACCTCGGCCGCGGGCCGCTCGCCTGCGCGTGCGCGGCACGGCTGCCGGACGGCTCGACGCAGCTTTATCTCGCGATTCACCACGCGGTCGTCGACGGCGTGTCGTGGCGCATCTTGCTCGACGACCTCGACACGGCCTACCGCGCCGCATGCGAACGTTCGCCGATCCGCCTGTCGCAGCCGGGCCTGCGTGCCGACGCATGGGCCGCGCGGCTTGCGCGTGCCGCGACGGAACCCGCATCGCCATTCGCCGGCGAGGCCGCGTACTGGGCCGGCATGGCGCAGGGCGACGACGTCGTACCGGATCATCCTGGCGCAGCGGCGACGAACGCCGATGCGGCCGTCGTCGTGCAGACGATCGACGCGGCATTGACCCGCGCGGCGCTGACCGATGCGCATGCCGCCTATCGCACGCAGACGATCGAGCTGCTGGGTGCGGCGCTCGCGCTGGCACTGGCCGGCGCTCGCCACGCCGCATCGTGCCGTGTCGAACTGGAAGGGCATGGCCGCGAGGCGCTGTTTGACGACGCGGACGCGAGCCGGACGATCGGCTGGCTGACGAGCCATTACCCGGTGACGCTGCCGGTCGCGGCAACGGCGCGCGACACGCTGTGCGCCGTCAAGGACACGCTGCGCGCGGTGCCGCACAAGGGGCTCGGCTTCGGCGTGCTCGCACACTACGGCGATGCGGCGACGCGCGCGGCGCTGGCCGCCGTGCCGCGTCCGCGCGTCACGTTCAACTACCTCGGCCAGTTCGACGCGCCGCGCGATGCCACGCTCGTGCCGCGCTTCGGCGGCACCGGCGTCGAACGCGATCCGCAAGGCCCGCTCGGCAATACGCTCGCGATCCACGCGTACCTCGATACGGACCGCGACGGCGCGCGCACGCTTAAGGTGCACTGGGTCTACGGCGCGCCGCAATTCGAGCGCGCGACGATCGACGCGTTCGCCGAACGCTTCGCGTCGGCGCTGCGCGAACTCGTCGACGCGTGCGCGTCGCGCATTGCACACCGCGGCGCCGGCGCGACGCCGGGCGATTTCCCGCTGGCCCAGGCCGCCGGTCTCACGCAGGCCGCGATCGAGCGCACGCCGCTCGACTGGCGCGCGATCGACGACGTGTACCCGCTGTCACCGATGCAGCAGGGCATCCTGTTCCATGCGCTGTTCGCGCCGGGCCACGCGAGCTACGTGAACCAGCTCGTCGCAACCGCGACCGCGCTCGACGCCGGCCGGCTCGCGGCCGCGTTCGACGCGTCCGTCGCGCGTCACGACATCCTGCGCACGAGCGTGATGCCGGACGAAGCCGCGCCGCTGCAGTGCGTCCACCGTCATGCGCGGACGCCGGTCGAGCAGCTCGACTGGCGCGAGCGCGGCGACACGCTCGACGCCGATTTCGACGCCTGGCTCGCCGCCGACCGCGCGCGCGGCTTCGACTGGCGCGAGCCGCCGCTGATGCGGCTCACGTTGATCCGCGTGTCGGCCGACGCCTGGCGCGTCGTGTGGACGCGTCATCACGTGCTGCTCGACGGCTGGAGCACCGCACGCCTGCTCGGCGACGTGCTGCGCGACTATCGCGACCCGGACGCCGTGTCGCCGTTCGCGAGCCGTCCGGCGTTGCGCTACCGCGACTTCATCGCATGGCTCGGCACGCGCGATCGCGACGCCGACGAACGTTTCTGGCTCGAGCGTCTTGCCCGCCTGGATGCACCGACGCTGATCGCGGAACGAACGGCCGATCGGGCCGATGCCGAGATGGTCACGTGGCGCGCGACGCTCGATGCGGACACGATGACGCGTGTCGCGCAGACGGCGCGTACGCTGAAGCTGACCGTCAACACGCTGGTGCAGGGCGCATGGGCGCTCGCGCTGCAGCGGATGACGCATCAACCGGCCGTCGCATTCGGCGCGACCGTCGCGGGTCGTCCCGACGCGCTCGCGGACGTCGACTCGGTGCTCGGCCTGTTCATCAACACGCTGCCGGTCATCACCGCGCCGGCGCCGCAGCAACGCGCGGCCGACTGGCTGCAGACGCTGCAACGCGAGAACGCGGCCGCCGCCGAGCATGCACACACGCCGCTTGCCGACATCCAGCGCTGGGCGCGCGGTGCGGGCGGCGCACTGTTCGATACGCTGGTCGTGTTCGAGAACTACCCGGTCGACGACACGGCGCGCGACGCCGATCCGCGTGCGCTGGCGTTGAGCGGCGTACGCAGCATCGAATCGACCGACTTCGCGCTGACGCTCGTGATCGAGAGCGGCGCCGAACTGACGATCGACTACGGTTACGACACCGCACGCGTCGATGCGCGGCAGGTCGAGACCTGGCACCGTGCGTTTGCCTGTGCGCTCGATGCACTGGCCCGTACGCCGGACGCGCTGCTCGGCACGCTGTCGATTGCCGACGACGCCACCCGCGACGCGCTCACGCTCGCCCAGGATACGGCGCGCGCATGGCCGGCGTCGCAACGACAGCCGCTGCACCTGCAATTCGCCGACGCGGCACGGGAGACGCCCGACGCGATCGCGCTCGAATACGCGGACGTACACGGCGGCGTGCATCGCGCGACCTATCGCGAACTCGATGCAGCGACGTCGCGCATCGCGGCCGCGTTGCGTCGGCGTGGTGTGCAACCCGACACGCCGGTCGCGCTGTGCGTCGAGCGTTCGTTCGACATGGTGATGGCGCTCGTCGGCGTGCTGAAGGCCGGCGCCGCGTACCTGCCAGTCGATCCCGACTATCCGGCCGAGCGCATCGCCTACCTGCTGCGCGACGCGCGGGCGGCCGTCGCGATCACGCAGGACCATCTGCGCGAGCAGGTCGAGGCCGCGCTGGGCGAGGGCGCCGACACGCAGTTGCTGACGGTGGCGGACCTGCTTGCCGATGAAGTCAACGACCTGCCCGCGGGCGAAGCCGCAACGATCGACGACGCACGGCTCGCCTACCTGATCTATACGTCCGGCTCGACCGGCAAGCCGAAGGGCGCCGGCAACACGCACGGCGCACTGGCGAACCGGATCGCGTGGATGCAGCACGCATACCGGCTGACGCGCGACGACGTCGTGCTGCACAAGACGCCGTTCGGCTTCGACGTGTCGGTCTGGGAATTCGTGTGGCCTCTGGCGATCGGCGCGAAGCTCGCGATCGCCGCGCCCGGCGACCATCGCGACCCGGCGCGTCTCGCGGCCGCGATCCACGCGCACGGCGTGACGGTGCTGCATTTCGTGCCGTCGATGCTGGCCGCGTTCGCCGCGCATCTCGACGACTTCTCGGCCGCCGCGCAATGCGACACCGTGCGCCTGATCGTCGCGAGCGGCGAGGCGCTCGCCCCCGAACTCGTCGCGAAGATGGCGCGGCTGCTGCCGAATGCAACGCTCGTGAACCTGTACGGGCCGACCGAAGCCGCGATCGACGTGTCGCACTGGACCTGCGGCCCCGACGACGCGCACGCGGTCGCGGTGCCGATCGGTCATCCGATCGCGAACCTGCAGCTGCACGTGCTCGATGCGGCCTGGCAGCCGGTGCCGGCCGGCGCGACCGGCGAACTGTACCTCGCGGGCGCGGGCCTCGCGCGCGGCTACCTCGGCCGTCCGGCGCTGACCGCCGATCGTTTCGTGCCCGATCCGTTCGTGCCCGGCGCGCGCATGTACCGCACCGGCGACCTCGCGCGCCGGCGCGCCGACGGCGCGCTCGACTACCTCGGCCGCGTCGACACGCAGGTGAAGCTGCGCGGCCAGCGGATCGAGCCGGGTGAAATCGAAGCGCTGCTGCGCGCGGCGCCCGGCGTGAACGATGCGGTCGTGATCGTGCGCGACGAGCAACTGATCGGCTACGTCGCCCGCGGCGATGCCGGCCCGCTCGATCGCGCGGCGCTGCTCGACGCACTGCGCGCGCAACTGCCGGCGTACATGGTGCCGTCGCAACTGATCGAGCTCGACGCGTTGCCCGTCACGCCGAACGGCAAGTGCGACCGCCATGCGCTGCCCGCACCGGTGCGCGAAACGGCCGAAGCCGTCGAACTCGCGACCGATACCGAGCGCGCGCTTGCGGAGATCTGGCAGCGCGTGCTGCACGTGGACGCGATCGGCCGCGACGGCGATTTCTTCCTGCTCGGCGGTCACTCGCTGCTCGCGACGCAGGCCCATGCGCAAGCCAACCTGCACTGGGGGCTCGCGCTGCCGCTGCGCACGCTGTTCGACACGCGCACGCTGGCGCGCTGCGCGGAAGCGATCGACGCGGCCTGCGCCGCACGCGGCGAGACCGATGCGGCAAGCGCGATCGACGCGCTGCTCGGCGAACTGGAAACCCAATAAGGACGACGGATGACGAAGGTTCAACCCGACTGGCTCGCGCTCGCGACGCGTTTCGCGCAACTGCCCGACGCGCAGCGCGCGGTCTTCATCGACAAGCTCGGCGCGGCCGGCATCGACTTCCGCGTGCTGCCGATCCCGCCGCGCACGCCGCGCAGCGAACGCGTGCCGGCGTCGTTCGCGCAGACGCGGCTATGGCTGCACGCGCGGCTGATCGATGCGCCCGACGCGTATCACATCACCGAACGTCTGGCGCTGACGGGCCCGCTCGACGCGCACGCGCTGCGGCTCGCATGCGATGCGCTGATTGCCCGTCATGAAGCCCTGCGCACGACCTTCGACGAAGCGCAGGACGGTGTCGCGCAAACGATCCACGCGCCGTTGCGCTGCCCGTGGCGCGAAACCGATCTCGAAGCGCTGCCGGACGCACAGCGCGTGGCGCGCGCGGAAGCCGTCGCGACGGCCGACGAAGCCGAGCCGTTCGATCTCGGCGCGGCGCCGCTCGTGCGTGCGCACCTGGTGCGCTTCGACGCGACGCATCACTGGCTCGCGCTGACCGTGCATCACATCGTGTCGGACGGCTGGTCGTCGGGCGTGATGCTGGAAGAACTCGCGGCGTTCTATCGTGCGTATGCGTCCGACCGGCCGGTGCCGCTCGCGCCGCTGCCGATCCAGTACGCCGATTACGCGTTGTGGCAGCGCCGCTGGCTCGATGCCGGCGAGCGCGATCGCCAGCTCGCGTTCTGGCGCGAACGGCTCGATCCACAGCGCGGCGTGCTGACGCTGCCGGGCGCGGCCGCAAGGCCGGCGCGCCGCAGCGCGCGCGGTGCGCGTCAGGTGTTTTCGCTCGACGCGCGCGTCGGCGCGCAACTGCGTGCCTTTGCCGCTGCATCGGGCGCGACGCCGTTCGCCGTGCTGCTCGCCGCGCTCGATGCGCTGCTGGCATGCGCGACCGGCGACGCACGGATCTGCGTCGGCGTGCCGGCCGCAAACCGCGAACGCGCGGAAGTCGCCGGCCTGATCGGCTTCTTCGTCAATACGCTGGCGATCGACGTCGACGTGCCCGCGCACGGCGATTTCTCGTCGCTGGTCGCGCGCACGCAGCGCGCGCTCGTCGACGCGCAGATGCACCAGGACGTGCCGTTCGAGCAGGTAGTCGACGCGCTCGGCGTGCCGCGCAGCGCGAGCCACCATCCGCTGTTCCAGGTGATGGCCGCGTATGGCGAACGCCGTGCGCTGCCGGCGCTCGGCGCGGCGGCGGCCGCGTTGCTGCCGTCCGGCACGCCGTCCGCGAAATTCGATTTGACGCTGTCCGTCGAGGCGACGCCCGACGGCACGTTCGACGCGGCATTCATCTATGCGCTCGATTTGTTCGATGCCGACGCGATCGCGCGTCTGGCCGCGCGCTTCGTCACGCTGCTCGGCGATGCGCTTGCACGCCCCGACATGCCGGTCGGCGATCTCGACTGGCTGCCGGCCGGCGAACGCGCGCAGCTCTTTGCGTGGAACGCGCCGGCAGGGGCGGCCGACGCCGAGCCATTCGTCCCCGTGCATGCACGCATCGCGTCGCATGCGCAGGCGCGGCCCGATGCACGTGGCGTCGCCGATATCGACCGCGCGCTGACGCGCGGCGAGGTCGACGCGCGCGCGGCGCGCCTGGCTCGCCATCTGGTCGCGGCCGGCGTACGACCCGAGATGCGCGTCGGTGTCGCGCTGCAACGCTCGGTCGACCTGCTCGTTGCGCTGATCGCGGTGCTGAAGTCGGGCGCCGCGTTCGTGCCGCTCGATCCCGCGCATCCGCGCGAACGGCTGGCGCAGATCGTCGGCGACGCGAACATCGCGCACGTGCTGACCGACGGCGCGAGCGCCGCGTCGCTGCCCGAGCTGCCGGCGCTGCGCGTATGGCGTGCCGATGAAGTCGCTGCACTCGACGAAGCCGCGCACATCGCGCTGCCGGACGTGCTGCCGGGCCACGCGGCCTACGCGATCTACACGTCGGGCTCGACCGGCAAGCCGAAGGGCGTGATCGTCGACCATGCGTCGTTCGCGCTGCATTGCGCGGCGATCGCCGAACGCTACGGCGCGGGCGAGGACGACGTGTTCCTGCTGTTCCAGTCGGTCAACTTCGACGGCGCGCACGAAGGCTGGTTTTCGCAATACATGTCGGGCGCCGCCGTGTCGGTGACGGCCGACGTGCTGTGGCCGCCCGCGCAGACCTGCGCGATGATGGTCCGCGACGGCGTGACGATGACCTACGTGCCGCCCGGCTGCGCCGCGCAGCTCGCCGAATGGGCGCTCGCGCACGGCGCGCCGCCGACGCTGCGCTCGCTGACCGTCGGCGGCGAGGCGACGTCGCGCGAAGCGTTTGCGATGCTGCGCCGCGCGCTGCCGAACGTGCGCGTGGTCAACGGCTACGGCCCGACCGAGACGGTCATCACGCCGACGCTGTGGATGTTCCGGCCCGGCGACGATCTCGCGAAACTCGGCGACGCCGCGTATTTGCCGATCGGCACGCTGGTCGGCGCGCGCACCGCGCACGTGCTCGACGAGCGGCTGCATCCGCTGCCGGTCGGCGTGATCGGCGAACTGTACCTGGGCGGCGAGGGGATCGGCGTCGCGCGCGGCTATCTCGACCGTCCGGCGCTGACGGCCGAACGCTTCGTGCCCGATCCGTACGGTGCGCCGGGCGCGCGGCTGTACCGCACCGGCGACCTCGTGCGCCGCCGCGCGGATGGCGTATTCGACTTCATCGGCCGCGTCGATCACCAGGTGAAGCTGCGCGGGCTGCGCATCGAGCTTGGCGAGATCGAAGCGCAACTGGCCGCGCACGACGCCGTGCGCGAAGCGTGCGCGGTCGTGCACGGGCAGGGCGCGCTCGCGCAGCTCGTCGCGTATGTCGAACTGACCGCCGATGCACAGGCCGCCGCGCAGCCGGTCGAAGCCGCGACGCTCGACGCGCACCTGCGCCGCACGCTGCCCGATTACATGGTGCCCGCGCAGCTGATCGTGCTCGACGCGCTGCCGCGCAACGCGAACAGCAAGGTCGACCGCGCGCGGCTGCCTGCGCCGGTGCGCGTCGAGCGCGCGTACGAGGCGCCGCGCGACGGCGACGAAGCCGCGCTCGCGGCGATCTGGTGCGACGTGCTGAATCTCGAGCGCGTCGGCCGTGGCGACCACTTCTTCGATCTCGGCGGCCATTCGCTTGCCGCCGTACGCGTCGCGACGCGCGTGGCCGAACGGCTCGGCCGCGACGTGCCGGTGCGCGCGCTGTTCGAGGCGCCCGTGCTGGCGCAGTACGCGTTGCAGGTGGTCGATGCGCCGCGCGCCGTGCATGCCGGCGCCACGGCGCCGGGCGTCGCGGTGGCCAGGCCCGATGCACATGGCGTGTGGCCGCTGTCGCCCGCGCAGCTCGGGCTGTGGTTCCTGTGGCGCGCGCAGCCGGACAGCGCCGCGTACAACATTCCGGTCGCGCTGCGCGTGCGCGGCCCGCTCGACGTCGATGCACTGCGCACGGCGTTCTCGGATGTCGCGGCCGTGCATCCGGCGCTGCGCGCGCGACTCGTTGCACGCGACGGCGCGCTGCCGGGCCAGCGGATCGATGCGGATGTTTCGGTCGAACTGCCGGTGATCGACCTGTCGGCGCAAGCCGATGCGCTTGCTCGAGCCGCCGTGCTGACCGACGAGGACGCACTGACGTCGTTCGACCTCGCGGCCGATACGCCGCTGTGGCGCGCCCGCGTGCTGCGGCTCGCGGCGGACGACCACGTGCTGTCGGTGACGGTCCATCACATCGTGTCGGATGGCGAATCGATCGATCGGTGGTTCGACGCGATACGCGCACGCTACGTCGCCCACGTGCAAGGCGATGCGTTGCCGGCGCTGGAAGCCGCCCAACCGGCCTTGCCGCTCGTGCTGCCGGTGTCGAGCAATCCTGCCCGCGTCGCGTATTGGCAGGATGCGCTGGCCGATCTGCCGTCGCGCGTGCTGCCGCAGCGTGCGGGCGCGCCGGCCAACCCGCAATGGCGGGCCGCCCGCATCGCGTTCGAATTCGACACCCACCTGATTCGCGCCGCACGCGACGCCGCGTCGGCCGCGCACGCCACGTTGCCGATGCTGCTGCACGCGGCGCTCAATACCGCGCTGTTCCGCGCGACGGGCGCGGCCGACCAGCCGGTCGGCGTGCTTGCGTCGACGCGTGAGCTGACCGGCGACGCGGCCCGCGAAGCGCTCGGTCTCTTCATCAACTCGGTCGTCGTGCGTACGCGGATCGACCCGGCTGCCCGCCGCGCGGACGTGCTCGCGCAGGTGCGCGACACGGCGCTCGCCGCGTACGCGCATGCCGACGTGCCGTTCGCCGACGTCGTCGCCGCGCTGCGCGCACCGCGTACCGCGCAGGCCAATCCGCTGTTCCAGGTGATGTTCAACTACCTGCGTCCGACCGGCGCGGCCGCGCGCGACTGGGCCGGCCTGTCGCTTGCGGAATTCGACGACGTGCGCCATCGCGTCGTGTTCACGCTGGAGCTGGACGTCGTCGAGCATCCGGACGGCCGCGTGAGCGCTGCGTTTTCGTATGCGGACGAACTGCTCGACCGCGGTTTCGTCGATGCGCTCGTCGATGTCTATCACGATGAAGTGGCCCGCTTCGCCGGCGCGTCGGAAGCGGCGCTCGGCATGCCCGACGCATGCGCCGCCGCGCACGCCGCGTCCAGCGCACACGCGAGCACGGAAGCACGGGGCCACGCACCGTCGTCGCACGCGGCGGTCGTGCTCGCCGGCTTGTGGTCCGACACGTTCGCGACGGCCGCGCCCGAGCCCGATGCGGACCTGTTCGAAGCCGGCGCGACGTCGTTCGACGTCGTGCGCTTCGTCGACGCAGCCGGTCGTGCCGGTCACGCGCTGACGGTCGCCGACGTATTCGCGTCGCCGACGCTCGCGGCCCTCGGCGCACGACTCGATGCACGAGCGGAAACAGGACAGGAGGCGCGCCATGCTGGCTGAAGTGCGTCCGGACGGATTCACGATGCTCGATACGTACCGCCTCGCGTTCGCGGACGGCCTGTTCGCGGTGCGCGACGGCACGGAGATCCGTGTCGCGCAGGGCGACGGCATCGGCGCGCAGCTGCTGCGCGCGCAACTCGGCGACGACGGCGCGCTGCGCCTCGTCGCTTACAACCATCGCGCGGCGCCGGCCGACCAGCGCCGTGCGCTGCTGGCTGCGCTGGCCGCGGCGTTTTCGGACAGCGCACGCCACGCGGCGATCCGGCTCGATCCGGCCGCGTGGCCGGCGGTCGCGCTCGATGCGCTGCGCGCGAGCGGCGTGCTCGCCGACGGCGGCCGCTGCCTGCGTGACGGCTGGGCGCAACAGGCCGACCTGTGGCTCGTCGGCACGCATCTGCCGTGCGCGACGCTGCCGATGCTCACCGACGGCCGGCGTCACCCGCGCCGGCCGCCCGCACCGCGCGGCGAGGTCTACGCACGCGACCTGCCGGCGCTCGGCGTGCGCTTCACGTTGCGCGGATGGCAGCCGGCGGAGGACACCGCGCGACTCGCGCGCTGGTTCGACGAGCCGCGCGTGCGCGACGGCTGGCCGGGCGCGCAGCCCGCGCAACGCGGCACGGCAGGCGCGCCAGGTATCGCCCCCGACGCCGATCCGCACGTGACGCCGCTCGTCGGCTGTTTCGACGGCGAACCGTTCGCGTATTTCGAAGCGTACTGGCTGAAGGAGGACGCGCTCGCGCCGCACGTTGCGGCGCGCGACTACGACCGCGGGCTGCGGATGCTGGTCGGCGAGTCGCGCTGGCGCGGCTCGCATCGCGTGGCCGGATGGCTGCCGTCCGTCGTGCATTACCTGTTTCTCGACGACCCGCGTACCGAAGCGGTCGGCTGTGCCGTTCCGGCCGGCCACGCGCGGGTTGCCGACCATCTCGCGCGGCATGGCTTCGCGCGGCAGCGCCGTCTGGCGCTGGCCGACGCGCAGCCGCTGTGGATGCGCACGCTGCGCGAGACGTTCTTCTCCGGCCGTCACGTCTGACGGGCCGGATTCACCGACAAGGAAGCTGAGACATGCAGAGAGAAACCGTATTCGACCTGATCGGCGTCGGCTTCGGGCCGTCGAATCTGGCGCTGGCCGTGCGCCTCGCGGAGCGCGCCGGCGCGCGCACGTTCGCCCATTGCTTCGTCGAACGCCAGCCGGAATTCGGCTGGCATCGCGGGATGCTGCTCGACGACTGCCGGATGCAGATCTCGTTTCTGAAGGATCTCGTCACGATGCGCGATCCGAAGAGCCGCTACACGTTCATCAACTACCTGTTCGAACGTGGCCGCCTGAACGAATTCGTCAACCTGAAGAACTTCTATCCGACCCGCGTCGAGTTCCACGACTACCTGAGCTGGGTCGCCGACGCGTTCGACGACCGCGTTCACTACAGCGAGACCGTGCTGGCGATCGAGCCGGTACGCGGCGACGGCGCGAAGATCGACGCGCTGCGCGTGCTGTCGCGCGACGCGGCCGGCCACGAGCGCCAGCGCGTCACGCGCGCACTGTCGGTCGGCGTCGGCGGCACGCCTGCGATTCCGGACGCGTTCGCCGCGCTCGGCCGCGACCGCGTGATCCATTCGTCGTCGTATCTGACCGATATCGACCGGCTCGTCGCATCGCCCGACGGCGAGCGCCGCCGCGTTGCGGTGATCGGCGCGGGGCAGAGCGCGGCCGAGGTGTTCATCGACCTCGCGCGCCGCTTCCCGCACGTCGACGCGAGCCTCGTGATGCGTGCCGGCGCGCTGAAGCCGGCCGACGACAGCCCGTTCGTCAACGAGATCTTCAGCCCCGAGTTCACCGACGTCGTCTATGCCCAGCCGCACGACGCGCGCCGCGCGCTGCTCGACCGCTATCGCGACACGAACTATGCGGTGGTCGACCGGCCGCTGATCGAGCAGATCTACGAAATGCTGTACCTGCAGCGCATCGACGGCACGCCGCGCCACGCACTGCTCGCGAACAGCGCGATCGAGGCCGCGGTGCGTACCGCCGACGGCCGCATCGAGCTGACGCTGCGCGACCGGATGAGCGGCGCCACGCGCGTCGAGCGCTTCGACGCGCTCGTGCTCGCGACGGGCTACCGCCGCGACACGCATTCGGCCCTGCTCGAAGGGCTCGCGCCGCACCTGGGCGATGCGCTCACGCGCGGCGACGTCACGCGCGACTACCTGCTCGCGACGCCCGAAACCTTCGCGCCGCGCATCTACCTGCAAGGCTGCTGCGAAGACAGCCACGGATTGTCCGACACGCTGCTGTCGGTACTGGCGCGCCGCGCGGACGAGATCTGCGCGTCGCTCGAAGACGGGATCGCGCCCGCCCATGACGAAGGCGCGGCCAAGGCAAGACAAGAAAACGGGGTGAGCGCGGGCCGGATGGCTTTCGCTCTTTGACAAAGGCGCGGTCGGAGACCGCATGAAAAAAGTGGAGCAGAGAAAGATGGAGTGGGCAACAGGCACGCGTTTGCGTGCGATCGCAGCCGCGGCAAGCGTGGCGTTCGGTACGGCGGCGGCAGGGCACGCATTCGCCCAGACGGCGCCGGCCGTGAACGCAGGCGCCGCGGCGTCGGCCAGCAGTGCACAGAACGGCGCGGCGGCCAGTACGTCGACCGGCGCGCAGAACGGCACGCTGCCGGCGATCACCGTCAACGCGGCCTCGGCCGGCGACGGCACGGTCGGGCTCGTCGCGAAGCGCAGCAGGAGCGGCACCAAGACCGACACGCCGCTCAACGAGATCCCGCAGACGATCAACGTCGTCACCGCGCAGCAGATCGAGATGACCGGCGCCACCGACGTGAACGCGGCGCTGCGCTACGTGCCGGGTTTCTCGTCGTACGGTTCGGACAACCGCTCGGACTGGTACGCGGCGCTGCGCGGCTTCACGCCGACCGCCTACGTGAACGGGCTGCAGGTGCCGAACACGATCAACCTCGCGAGCTGGCGCGTCGATCCGTACATGATCGACAGCATCAGCGTGCTGCGCGGGCCGACCTCGGTGCTGTACGGCGCGGGCGACCCGGGCGCGATCATCGACGTGCAGACCAAGCTCGCCGACGGCGAGCGCGTGCGCGAAGCCGGGGTGCAGATCGGCAACTACGCGCGCAAGCAGTTCATGATCGACGTGGGCGACAAGCTCGACCCGGACGGCAAGTACGCGTACCGGTTCGTGGGTGTCGCGCGCGACGGCAACGCACTGACGGGCCCGAACAACGACCAGCGCGTCGCGCTCGCGCCGTCGTTCCGCTGGCGCCCGGACGCGGATACCTCGCTGACGCTGGCCGCGACGTACCTGCAGGACTGGGGCGACATCTCGTCGAACTTCCTGCCGGCGGTCGGCACCGTGCTGCCGAACCCGAACGGGCAGATCAACAAGGACGTCTACGAAGGCGACGGAAGCTTCAACTACTACCGCAAGAAGCAGTGGTCGGTCGGCTACCAGTTCGAGCGGAACCTGACGCCGGCATGGACGTTCCGCCAGAACACCCGCCTGATGCATCTGTCGCTCGACAACGGTTCGGTGTTCGGCAACGGCTTCGTCGACGGCAGCACGACCGACGTGTCGCGCTGGGCCGGCGTGTTCCAGATGAACTACAGCCGCTTCGACATCGACAACAACCTGGAAGGCCGTTTTGCAACGGGCCCGCTCCAGCACACGCTGCTGCTCGGCTTCCAGTACAACCGCCAGACCGCGACCGACAGCGAATGGCTCGCCGCCGCGCCGCCGCTGAACATCTACAACCCGGTCTACACGCCGGTCACGCTGTCGGTGTTCTCGAATCCGGACACCACGTACCGGACGAACACCTACACGACGATGAACACGTTCGGCCTGTACGCGCAGGACCAGATCAAGTGGAACCGCTGGACGCTGACGCTCGGCGGCCGCGAGGACTGGGTCAACATGCGGATGGACGACCGTGCGGCCGGCACGTCGACGAAGGCCGACGTCACGGCGTTCACCGGCCGCGTCGGCCTCACGTACCAGGGCGATTACGGGCTGTCGCCGTACATCAGCTACGCGACGTCGTTCAACCCGCTGATCGGCGTGAATCTGGTCGGCGGCGGGCTGCCGCAGCCGACGCGCGGCAAGCAGATCGAGGCCGGCCTGCGCTGGCAGCCGCCCGGCAAGAACCTGATGCTGAATGCGGCGATCTACCAGATCAACCAGACCAACGTGCTCACGTCGGCGCTGCCGAGCCAGGACGATACCGGCACGAAGTCGGTCCAGACCGGCGAAGTGCGTTCGCGCGGGATCGAACTGAGCGCGACCGGCAAGGTCACGTCGAATCTGTCGGTGATCGCGTCGTACGTCTACCAGGACGTGAAGAACGTGAAGGCCAACGACGTGTCGCTCAACAACTGGCCGGTCGACATTCCGCGTCCGCGCCAGATGGCGTCGCTGTGGACCGACTGGACGTGGCACACGGGGCCGCTCGCGGGCTTCGGCCTCGGCGGCGGCATTCGCTACCAGAGCGCGTCGGCCGGGGCGGCCGACAACTCGCTGACGGTCTCGAGCGTCACGCTGTTCGACGCGGGCCTGCATTACGACACGCGTAACTGGCGCTTCGCCGTGAACGGGACGAACCTGTTCAACCGCCACTACATCAGCGGTTGCCAGTCGTACAACGTCTGCGTTTTCGGTACCGACCGCACCGTGATCGCGACCGCGAAATACAACTGGTGACGTCGCGCGCCGCGGCCTGCCGGCCGGCCTTCGTGGCCGGTGCGGGCCGGCCGCGGCGCCTTCGTCCCTTATTCCACGACGCATCCATGCCGAAGAAAAATCTCGTCTACATCCAGTCGCTGCGCAACGGCGCGGCCGATCGCGCCGGCCAGCCGGTTGCTTACCAGGGCGGCACGCGCTACATGAAGGCGCCGCTCGAATTCCTCGTCGAGCGCCTGAACGACTCGCCGCTCGGCGAGCGCTACACGCTGCAAGGCGTGATCGTCGACGACGACGACGGTTCGCCGGCCGACCGCGCGAAGGTCGCCGACTACGGCTTCGCGCGCACGCCGGGCCGGCCGTGGATCCTGCCGGAAGGCCTGACGGTGCAGGGCCGGCCGGTCGACGAACTGTTCTGCTCGATTCCGTCGACGTACCGGCGGCTGCCGCGCGACGCGCGCGAGCGCGTTGCGGCCAAGCAGGCGTTCGAGCGCCGTCTGCTCGAGCGCCTGCTCGAACTCGACGCCGACATCGTCGTGCTCGACGGGCTCCTCGTGATCCTCGACGAGCTCGTGCGGCCCGGCGCGCGCTTTCACCGGCGCATCGCGAACATCCACCCGGGCATCACGGCCGACGATTCGCCGTACCAGCGGCGCGGCGCGTGGGCGACGCTCGACGCGCTGCACGGCGCGCGCGGCGAACGGGTCGACTGGGCGAGCGGCACGACGTCGTCCGTCGCGCCCGTGACGATGACGGGCGCATCGTTTCACTACGTCGACAACGGCATCGATTCCGGCGAGGTGATCAGCGACGTGCTCGACACGCCGATCGCGCCGGACGACACGATTCTCGAACTGCGCTGGAACAATTTCCAGCGCAGCCTGTTTCCGGCGCTCGAGCAGGGGCTGCATGTCCTCGCCGACCGCCACGACGCGGGAGCACTGTGATGGAAGACACGCTGACGAAACCGGCCGGCGCCGCCGACGCCGTCGAAGGAGAGGTGGCTGCGGCGCTCGACGGCGCCGCGCAGGGGCAGGCCGTGGCGGTCGTCGAGCACACGCTCGACGCATGGCGGCACGACGATGCACCGGACATGCTGCTCGCGGCGTTCGTCGCGTTGTTCAACACCGACACGCGGCATGACATCGCGACGATCTCGGTGCCGCTCGCCGGCGCGGACGCGGCAGCCGTCGAGTCGTACATCGCGCGCGCGGTGCGCGAGGGCGTGATCGACGGCGCGCAGGTCGCGGGCGACACGCTGCGGCTCACCGTGTCGCGCGCCACCTTCTGGCAGAACCCGCGACCGTGGCTGAAGGCGCCCGCGTCGGGCGGGATGCCGCTGCGCTACGCGATCACGAACGGCCACCGGCATCCGGTGCGGCCGCCGTCGCCGGCCGGCGAGATCTATGCGCGCTACATGCCGCAGGTGGGCATGACGTTCAGCCTGCGCACCGTCGACCTCGACGCGCACGCGGACCTGTTCAGCGGCTGGATGAACCTCGATCGCGTCGCGCATTTCTGGGACCAGCGCGGCACGCGCGACGAGCATGCGGCGTACCTTGCCGAGCGGCTCGCCGATCCGCACATGCACCCGATGATCGGCTATTTCGACGACACGCCGTTCGGCTATTTCGAGTTCTACTGGGCAAAAGAGGACCGCCTCGCGCCGTTCTACGACGCGCACGACTACGATCGCGGGCTGCACCTGCTGATCGGCGACTCGCGTTTCCAGAGCGCGGGCAAGCTGCATGCGTGGTGGAGCGGGGTGCTGCACTACATGTTCGTCGACGAACCGCGCACGCAGCGGCTCGTCGGCGAGCCGCGCGTCGATCACGTGCGGCACATCGCGTACATGCACCGGCTCGGGTTCCATACGCTCAAGGAGTTCGATTTCCCGCACAAGCGCGCGGCGCTCACCGTGATCGAGCGCGATACGTTCTTTGACACTTTCCGGTTGCCGTGACGGGGCCGGTGCGCAGCGTCGGTGCGACGTTGCGCGCGGCCTTGCGATGCACCTGCATTGGCCGTCCGGGATATGGACTGCGCGGCCTGCGTCGTGAAGAATCGATCGCTCTCTTCATCGACGACAGGCTGGCAACATGACCCGAACATCCGCGACAGCGTGGGGCGCGACACCCGATTCGCACCCCGTCAAATTGACATATGCCGGCATATGTCTAGAATGGGCGCATCGTACTCCCATGGAGTGGCTCATGCGCACCGTTTCCATTTTCAAAAACGCCCGTAACCAGGCAATCCGCATCCCGAAGGACATGGAGTTCGAGGGGGTGACGGAACTCGAGATCCGCCGCGAGGGCGACACGTTGCTGCTGCGGCCGGTGCGGCCCACGTGGCTCTCGCTCGCGAGCGAACCGCTGGCCGACGCCGACTTCCTCGCCGAACGCCCGGCCGTCATCGAGTCCGGCCGCTTCGACCTTTCCGGCGGGGATGCCGCGCCGACGGAGTCCGGCCAGTGACCACGCTCTACATGCTCGATACGAACATCTGTTCGTTCATCATGCGCGAGCGGCCGCCGGCGGTGCTGGCGCGGCTGCAGTCGTGCGTCAATGCGCAGCACCGGATCGTCGTGTCGGCCATTACCTATGCCGAAATGCGGTTCGGCGCCGTCGGCAGGAAGGCGTCGCCGAAGCATGCGGAACTCGTGGCGGCCTTTGTTTCGCGGCTCGATGGCGTGCTGTCGTGGGATACGGCGGCGGTCGATGCCACGGCCGCGATTCGCGCCGATCTCGCCGTGCGCGGCACGCCGATCGGCGCGAACGATGCGTCGATCGCCGGGCATGCGATCGCGGCCGGTGCGGTGCTCGTCACGAACAACGGCCGGGAATTCGGCCGGGTGGCCGGGCTGTCGCTCGAAGACTGGGCGGCCTGAGCGCGGCAGCGCGAAAGCGGGACGACGCTGCGCGTTTGCGCCGAAGCAATCCGTTTCGCGTCTCGTGCGAGCAGTGCAACCGCCGCCGGGTCGAGCGGCCGGCGCGCGTCGGCTTCGAGCGGGCGGGCGAGGTATCGGTCATGGTGCGTGAACGTTGATCGTCGAATCCCGGTGTTCGTCAAATCGATGTGGAGCCCACAGTTTCGCGTTCCCGGACTGCAAGCGGCAGCCATCCGGATGGCCGGTTTGTTCATATCGTACGCGGCGCGAGATGCGGCAACCATCAGTTGCTACCGTGACGACTTTCCGTCTGCCCGGTTGCCTGCTAACCGACTATCCTTGCCTGCACATTCCCCGCAGAAACAGGAGACGACACCGTGACGCACAGCGTGATTCCCGCAGGCCTCGCCGACGAAATGATCGAGATCCGGCACCGCATCCATGCACATCCCGAACTCGGCTTCGAGGAATTCGCGACGAGCGACCTCGTCGCCGAGCAGTTGCAGTCGTGGGGCTACACGGTGCATCGCGGGCTCGGCGGCACGGGCGTCGTCGCGCAGTTGAAAGTCGGCACCGGCACGCAGCGCCTCGGCCTGCGCGCCGACATGGACGCGCTGCCGATCCACGAGGCCACGGGCCTGCCGTACGAGAGCAAGATCGCCGGCAAGATGCACGCGTGCGGTCACGACGGCCACACGGCGATGCTGCTCGCGGCCGCGAAGCATCTCGCACGCGAGCGCCGCTTCTCGGGCACGCTCAACCTGATTTTCCAGCCGGCGGAAGAAGGGCTCGGCGGCGCGAAGAAGATGCTCGACGAAGGGCTGTTCGACCTGTTCCCGTGCGATGCGATCTTCGCGATGCACAACATGCCGGGTTTCCCGACCGGCAAATTCGGCTTCCTGCCGGGGTCGTTCATGGCGTCGTCGGATACGGTCGTCATCGACGTGCAGGGCCGCGGCGGCCACGGCGCGGTGCCGCACAAGGCGGTCGATTCGGTGGTCGTGTGCGCGCAGATCGTCATTGCGCTGCAGACAATCGTGTCGCGCAACGTGTCGCCGCTCGACATGGCGATCGTCACGGTCGGCGCGATCCACGCGGGCGAGGCGCCGAACGTGATTCCCGATCGCGCGCAGATGCGCCTGTCGGTGCGCGCGCTGAAACCCGACGTGCGCGACCTGCTGGAGACGCGCATCAAGGAAGTCGTGCATGCGCAGGCCGCCGTGTTCGGCGCGACCGCGACGATCGACTACCAGCGCCGCTACCCGGTACTCGTCAACGATGCGGAAATGACCGCGTTCGCGCGCGGCATCGCGCGCGAGTGGGTGGGCGAAGCGAACCTGATCGACGGGATGGTGCCGCTCACCGGCAGCGAGGATTTCGCGTTCCTGCTCGAGAAGCGACCGGGCTGCTACCTGATCATCGGCAACGGTGACGGCGAGGGCGGCTGCATGGTGCACAACCCGGGCTACGACTTCAACGATGCAGCGCTGCCCACCGGCGCGTCGTACTGGGTCAAGCTGGCCGAGGCGTTCCTGGTCTGAAGCGAAGGCGCGGCGGCGTGGCCGCCGCCGTTCGACATCTGCGTGTGCGTCCGTGAAACCGGACGCGACAGGACGCGCGTGAATTTGACGCTCCTTGACATCGGTGCAACAGGTCGCATGCTACGCTGCGCGCGACGCCGGATCGGCTCGATGAATACAGGTGTGGATGAAATGCGAAAACAGCTTTTGACCGTGCTGACGGCGTGTGCGGTCGGCGTTCTGGCGGCCGGGTGCGACGACCAGAAGGTGGCCGACGCGGTGAATGCGATCAAGCCCGATCCGATGGCGTTTGGCAATTTGCAGCCAGGCGTCTCGACGACCGAAGACGTGCTTCGTCAGGCGGGCAAGCCCGAGATGGTCAGGCAAGGCGATGACGGCTCGCAGCGGTTCGAGTATCCGCGCGGCCCGTACGGCACGAGCACCTACATGCTCGATTTCGGGCCCGACGGCCGGCTCGTGTCGATCACGCAGGCGCTGACTGCCGCGAACATCGCGAAGGTCGTGCCCGGGATGTCGAAGGACGACGTGCGGCAACTGCTCGGCAAGCCGACCGAGATCGCGCAATACGCGCTGAGCCATGAAGAGGTATGGAGCTGGCATTGGGCCGAAGGCGGCGTATCGGGCGACGCGATGTTCAACGCGCATTTCTCGCCCGACGGCACCGTGATCCGCACTTCGCGCTCGGAAGCGCCGGGGCGCGAAAAGCCCTGACATCGGGGCGCCTCGCCGGTTTTCCGGTCAGAACGCCGTGCCGCCGAACAGCGCCACAACCCCCTCCGGATTCGACGGCCAGTACATATGCATGTATGTCGCGACGATCGCGCCGTGGCGATAGACGGCTTCGCCGCTGCCCGACGTGCCGTCGGGGCGCACGGCGTTCGCGACCGGTTCCAGCGGTGTCGCGAGCGTCGAATAATGAAACGTATGGCCGCGCATCGGCCCGGTACGCGTATCGAGCTGCTGCATGCCGAGCGCCGCGAACCGGCGTTGCATCGTCGCGTGACCCGGTAGCAGGCCGAGCATCGGCGTCGTTACGCCGTCCACATCGGTCAGCGATTCACACAGATACACCATCCCCCCGCATTCCGCGACGATCGGCCGGCCGGCCGTCGCGTGCGCGCGTATCGTCTTCGCGGATTCGGCATTCGCTGCAAGCGTCGCCGCATGCAGTTCGGGATAGCCGCCCGGCAAAAATAACGCGTCGCAATCGTCCGGCACGGATTCGTCGGCGAGTGGCGAGAAGAACCTCAACTGCGCACCGAGTGCGTCGAGCAGCGCCAGATTCGCCGGATAAATGAACGAGAACGCCGCATCGCGCGCCACCGCGATCCGCTTGCCGGCAAGCGCACGCGGCAACGGCGCCGCGGCATCCGGTTCCGCGAACGCGACGGCCGGCGGCAATTCGGCGAGCGCCGTCTGCGCGAGCACGTCGGCCGCGCGATCGAGCCGTGCGTCGAGATCGTCGATGTCCGCCGGCTGGTGCAGGCCGAGATGCCGCTCCGGCAGCGCGATGCCCGCATCGGCCGGTACGTGCCCGAGCCAGCGGAGGTCGCCGGGCAGCGCCTGTTGCAATAATTCCGCATGCCGCGCCGAGCCGACACGATTCGCCAGCACGCCGTGAAACGGCAGCCCCGGCCGGAACCGCGCGAGCCCGAATGCGATCGCCGCGAACGTCTGCGCCATCGCCTTCGCCGAGATCACCGCAACGACCGGTACGCCGAACGCGGCCGCGAGATCGGCGCTGCTCGGCGCGCCGTCGAACAGCCCCATCACGCCTTCGATCAGGATCAGGTCCGCGTCGCGCGCGGCATCGGCGAGCAACGCGCGGCAGCCGGCTTCACCGACCATCCCGAGGTCGAGCGCATGCACGGGCGCGCCGCTCGCGCGTTCGAGCAGCATCGGATCGAGAAAATCGGGCCCGGTCTTGAACACGCGCACACGGCGGCCGAGCCGGCGGTGCAGCCGCGCGAGGCCGGCCGTCACCGACGTCTTGCCCTGGCCCGACGCGGGCGCACTGACGAACAGCGCGGGGCAGGCCGGCACGCTCAGAACTCCACGCCGCGTTGCGCCTTCACGCCTTGCTCCTTGTACGGATGCTTGACGAGCCGCATTTCGGTGACGAGGTCGGCCGCATCGATCAGCGCATCGGGCGCGTGTCGCCCGGTCACGACGACGTGCACCGAATCCGGACGGGCGACGAGCGTCGCGAGCACTTCGTCGAGCGGCAGGTATTCGTACTTCAGCACGGTGTTCAGCTCGTCGAGGATCACCATCCGGTAGTCGCCGCTTTCGATCATCCGGCGCGCCTCGTCCCAGCCCTTGCGCGCGGTCGCGATGTCGGCGTCGCGGTTCTGCGTGTTCCACGTATAGCCGTCGCCCATCGTCACGAAATCGCATTCCGCGACCGCGCCGAGGAAGTCGCGCTCGGACGTGTGCAGCGCGCCCTTGATGAACTGCACGACGCCGAGCCGCATGCCGTGGCCGAGCACGCGCACGGCCATGCCGAACGCAGCCGTGCTCTTGCCCTTGCCGTTGCCGGTATTGACGATCAGCAGGCCCTTTTCATGGGTGGCGGCAGCCTGCTTCTTCTCGTGGCCGGCGCGGCGGCGTTCAGTCATCCGTTGATGGGATTCGGCGTCGGTTTTCATCGGATTGATCCTGTCGAAAGAAAGCGAAACAAAGGGTTCAGAGCGGGCCGGCGAACGCGACCGTCACGCCGTCCCGGATGGATTTGGGGCCCAGCAACCGGCCGTTCGGCGCCGCGAGCTGCGCGCATGGTTCGGCCACGCCTGCAACACCGAAGCGTGCAAGCGCGGCGCCCGACGGACCGCTCGCGGCCAGTTCGGGGCGGCTCGCCAGCTGCACCGCGTCGAATGCGACGAGCGGCCAGCCGCGCCGCGCGCACAGCGTGCGTAGCGCACGGGCGCGCGCCTTGTCGGCGAGCGTCGCGACGAGCGCCGGTTCGACGGCCGGGTAACACGCCAGCGCCGCGCGGATCGCGGCATCGAGTTGCGCGGCCGTGACGTCCGCGCGAAAGCCGATGCCGAGCGCGACGCGCATCATGCGCGGCCACCGAGCGCCGCGCGCACCGCCGGATCGTCGGCGAGCGCCGCGACGCGGCCGATCACGACGATCGCCGGCGAACCGAGTCCGGTTGCGCCGATGCGTTCGACGAGGCTGTCGAGCGTCGCGAGTACGTGCCGCTGTTCCGGGCGGGTCGCATTCTCGATCGCCGCGCACGGCGTATCGCCCGGCAGGCCACCGTCGCGCAGCGCTGCGGTAATCGCGTCGAGCCGGCGAATGCCCATGTAGATCACGATCGTCATGCGCGTGGCCGCGAGCGCGCGCCAGTCGGGCTCGTCGGCGCCTGCGCCGTGGCCGGTGACGAAGATCACGCCCTGCGCGTCACCGCGCTGCGTGACCGGAATGCCGAGCGCGGCCGGCGCGGCGATACCCGCCGTGATGCCGTTCACGACCTCGACCGGAAAGCCCGCCGCGCCGAGCGCGGCCAGTTCCTCGCCGCCGCGGCCGAACACGAACGGATCGCCGCCCTTGAGCCGCGCGACGCTCCGGCCCGCGCGCAGGTGCGCAAGCATCGCGGCGACGATCGCTTCCTGCGGCGTCGACGCATGGCCGCCGCGCTTGCCGACGTGCTCGATCCGCGCGTCGGCGCGCGCATGGCGCAGCACGTCGGGGTTCACGAGATCGTCGACGAGCAGCACGTCGGCCATGCCGATCGCGCCCACGGCCCTGAGCGTCAGCAGGTCGGCGTCGCCGGGGCCGGCGCCGATGAGCCAGGCGCGGCTCATTGCACGCGGCACGGCACGCACCGTGTCGAAGCAGTGGAAAGGAAAAGGCGGGCGGCACATCGGCGGCCGGCGGACAGGCAATGCATGACGGATCGGGCGAAGCCCGCGCGAACGCGGGCGGAATGCGCACCCCATCCGTCCCCCGCGGATCGGGCGTTCGGCGAGCATCGGGCTCGCCCCTTGCGTCGGCCGGTATCCGGGCTGGCCGCTTGCCAGGCCGCAGCCTTCCCGCCCGGTGAAGGGCAGTGGCATCGCGGGCGGCCTGGGCGCGTGCGCGGGGAGCGCGTCGCGCGGGCGGCGTACCGTTGCGGGGACAGCACAGGCCGGGCGGACGTCCGCCTCCTGTTTCCCGTTTAACTGCATGCGCGGAATGCGCATGCGAGCACCGAACGCGGCGCTACGATAGCACACGGCTCGCCCGCGCGAACCGGCCACGGACGGCCTCCGGCGCGGCGCACGGGTGGTGCGCAACGCAGCCCGGCCGCCCATGCCGCCTTGACGCTCCCCGCACCGCCGCCTACACTCGCACGCGTTTTGGTGCTCGCGCGTGCCGCTCCGGCGCGCGCAGTTAAACGGGAAACAGGGAGCCTGCCTGCATCGCAGTCGAGCCAACCTGTGCTGCCCCCGCAACGGTAAGCGAACGTGTCGCGCGCAACGCGATGCAGCGCCGCTTCGCCGCCTGTCTCGTGCAGGCGGACGACCGCCACTGGATGCCGCATGCATCCGGGAAGGCGAAGCGGCGTGTTCGCCAGCCCGGATACCGGCCTAAACGTTGGGGTTCAGCGCCGCGGGGAGGCGGCGCATCGTCCACGGCCGCAGCAGGCCCGACGCCCGGTGTTTCCCGCTGTCTCCGCCGATCGGCCCCCGCGCGAATGCGCCCGGGCCCACGCGGCGAACGGCAGGCGGCACGGGCCGGGCCGGCGGTAGCCGTGTTGGCATTCACGATGTCGACCGTTCGCAAGGAAGCACCATGTCCGAATCGTTGTTCCGCCCGTCGTGCGGCCGTCCGCGCGAATCACGCGGCGATCGTCCTGCGCTTCGCCCGCTGAATTGCCTCGCCGCCACCGACGCGACGATCCCGTCCTGATTCCCTCTTCGACACCGGACCTACCATGACCCTACGCAAGCTTCCCGTCACGATCGTCACGGGCTTTCTCGGCAGCGGCAAGACGACGCTGATGCGCCACATCCTGCAGCACGCCGAAGGCCGCCGCATCGCGGTGATCGTCAACGAATTCGGCGAACTCGGCATCGACGGCGAGATCCTCAAGGGCTGCGGCATCGGCTGCGAGGATGCCGAGGGCGCGCAGGGCGAAGCGTCGGGCCAGCTCTACGAACTCGCGAACGGCTGCCTGTGCTGCACCGTGCAGGAAGAGTTCTATCCGGTGATGGAAGCGCTCGTCGAGCGCCGCGCGGACATCGACCACGTGCTGATCGAGACGTCGGGCCTCGCACTGCCGAAGCCGCTCGTGCAGGCGTTCAACTGGCCGACGATTCGCAACAGCTTCACGGTCGACGCGGTCGTGACCGTCGTCGACGGCCCGGCCGCCGCGAGCGGCCAGTTCGCGGAAAACCCGCAGGCTGTCGACGCGCAGCGCCGCGCCGATCCGAACCTCGACCACGAATCGCCGCTGCACGAACTGTTCGCCGATCAGCTGTCGTCCGCCGATCTCGTGATCGTGAACAAGGCCGATCTCGTCGGCGATGCGGAATTCGCGCAGATCGAAACCGCGATCCGCGACGAGATCCCGCCGCAGGTGAAGATCGTGCGCGCGACGCGCGGCGAGCTCGACCTCGCGATGCTGCTCGGTCTCGAATCGGCATCGGAAGAAACGATCCATCTGCGTCACGACCATCATGGCTCGGCCGAAGACGGCGATCACGATCACCATCACGACGATTTCGACTCGGTGGTCGTGTCGGGCGACGCCGGCACGCGCGAGGCGACGATCGCCGCGCTGCAGCGGGTCGTCGAAGCGCACACGATCTACCGCGCGAAGGGCTTCGCCGCGCTGCCCGGCGCGCCGATGCGGCTCGTGATCCAGGGCGTCGGCCGCCGCTTCGACAGCTATTTCGACCGTCGCTGGCAGGACGGCGAAACGCGCGCGAGCCGCTTCGTGCTGATCGGCGAGGATCTCGACGCGGCCGCGCTGCAACGCGCGTTCGACGCCGCGTGCGCGGCCGAGCCGCAACAGGCGTAACGCACGATGCATCTGCTGCGCACCACGCCGGGCGGCTTCGTCGACGATACGCAGGGCGTCGTCCGGATCGACCAGCAGCCGGCCGACATCGTGATCCTGAGTTCGGCCGACACGACGCTGTCGCTGCTCGCGAGCGTCGTGCCGCAGTTGCCGGCCGGGTTCCCGAGCGTGCGGCTCGCGAACGTCACGTTCCTGCGCCAGCCGGCGTCGGTCGATTTCTACGTTGACGACGTGCTGCGCCACGCGAAGACGGTCGTGATCGATCATCTCGGCGGCGAAGCGTACTGGCCGTACGGGATCGAGCAGGCCGTGTCGCTCGCATCGAAGCGCGGGCAGCAGCTCGCGATGTTCTCGGGCGACCTGCAGGAAGATCCGAACCTCGTCGCGAAGAGCACCGTCGCGCCGGATCTGTGCCGGCTGTGGTGGCGCTATCTGCGCGAGGGCGGCGTGCACAACGCCGACGCGCTGCTGCGCAGCATCGCCTTCCATACGCTCGGGTTCGGCGACGAACCCGAGTTGCCGCGCCCGCTGCCGGCCGCCGCGCTGTATCACCCGGCGCGCGACCGCGCGAGCGTCGACGACTGGCGGCCGCGCTGGACGCCCGGTGCGCCCGTCGTCGCGATCCTGTTCTATCGCGCGCACTGGCAGGCCGCGAACACGGCCGTGTTCGATGCGCTGGCCGATGCGCTCGTCGACGAAGGGTTGAATCCGCTGCCGATCGCGGTGACGTCGCTGAAGGATGCGGTGAGCCGCGAAGTCATCACGCAGCTCTGCGACACGCACGACGTCGCGCTCGTGCTGAACACGACCGCGTTCGCGGCCGGCGCGATCGACAGCCCCGAACACGACGTGCTCGCCGGCGACGCGCCGGTGCTGCAGGTGATCCTGTCCGGCGGCAATCGCGACGCCTGGGTGGCCGACAACCAGGGCCTGCATGCGCGTGACATCGCGATGCACATCGCGTTGCCCGAAGTCGACGGCCGGATCGTCACGCGCGCGGTGAGCTTCAAGGGGCTCGCGTATCGGTGCCCGCACACCGAGGTCGATGTCGTGCGCTACCAGCCGGACGCCGAGCGGATCGCGTTCGTCGCTGCGCTTGCGCGCGGCTGGTGCCGGCTGCGCACGCTCGACAATGGCGACAAGCGCGTCGCGCTGATTCTCGCGAACTATCCGCAAAGCGAAGGGCGGATCGGCAACGGCGTCGGGCTCGACACGCCGGCGTCCGCGCTGCGCGTGCTCGCGGCGCTGCGCGACGCGGGCTACGCGCTGGCTGACCTGCCGCCCGACGGCGACGCGCTGATCGCCCGGCTCACCGAAGGCGTGACCAACGACGCGGCCGTGCATGCATTGCGGCCCGCGTTCCAGAGCTTCCCGCTGGCCGACTACGTTGCGCGTTTCACGCGGCTGCCGGCGTCCGTGCGCGACGCGCTGAACGAACGCTGGGGGCCGCCCGAAGCCGACCCGACACTGCGGCAAGGGCGCTTCACGATCGCCGGCTGGCGCGCGGGCAACGTGTTCGTCGGCATCCAGCCGTCGCGCTCGCGCGGCGAGAACGACTATGCGAGCTACCACGACGCGGATCTCGTGCCGCCGCACGCGTATCTCGCGTTCTATTTCTGGCTGCGCGATGCGTATCGCATCGACGCCGTCATCCATCTCGGCAAGCACGGCAATCTCGAATGGCTGCCGGGCAAGAGCGTCGCGCTGTCCGACGCGTGCTGGCCTGACCTGACGCTCGGGCCGCTGCCGCACCTGTATCCGTTCATCGTCAACGATCCGGGCGAGGGCAGCCAGGCGAAGCGCCGTGCGCAGGCCGTGATCATCGATCACCTGATGCCGCCGCTCACGCGCGCGGAAAATTACGGCCCGCTGCAGGATCTCGAGCGGCAGGTCGACGAATACTACGAAGCGCTGATGGTCGATGCGCGGCGCGCGAAGCTGCTGCGCAAGACGATCCTTGCGACCATCGCCGAGCATCGTCTGCATGACGAACTGAGCGTGTCGCCGCCGCGCGATGCGGGCGACGAGGATGCGCTGCTGACGCGCGTCGACGCATGGCTGTGCGAATTGAAGGAAGCGCAGATTCGCGACGGGCTGCACGTATTCGGCCTGTCGCCGGCCGATCGCCAGCGTCGCGACACGCTGCTCGCGCTCGCGCGTTTTCCGGTCGGCGACGGCAAGGGCGCTCGCGCGGGGCTGATCGGCGCGCTGGCGCGCGATCTCGCGCTCGGCGGCGACTTCGATCCGCTCGCGGCCGACTGGGCCGCGCCGTGGGCCGGCCCGCGCCCGGCGGTCCTGCAGGCGCTCGACGCATCGCCGTGGCGCCATGCGGGCGATACGCGCGAGCGGCTCGAACGGCTTGCACAGCGATGGCTGGACGGACTGTGTGCGGCCGATGGCGGCAACCCTGGCGCCGACGCGATACCGTCCGGCGAATGGCCGCACACGCTCGCGGTGATCGAGCGCGTCCGCGCGACGCTGCTGCCCGCGCTCGACGCGTGCGGCAGCGAGGAAATGCGCCAGCTTTTGCGCGGGCTCGACGGCCGTTTCGTGCCGCCGGGGCCGAGCGGCTCGCCGTCGCGCGGCCGCCCCGACGTGCTGCCGACCGGCCGCAACTTCTACTCGGTCGACACGCGTGCGGTGCCGACGCAAGCCGCCTGGTCGCTCGGCCTGAAATCCGCGCAGCAGCTGATCGAGCGCCATCTGCAGGATCACGGCGACTATCCGCGCGCGATCGGCCTGTCGGTATGGGGCACGGCGACGATGCGTACGGGCGGCGACGACATCGCGCAGGCATTCGCGCTGCTCGGCGTGCGACCGAAATGGGCGCACGGCAGTCATCGCGTGACCGACTTCGAGATCCTGCCGATCGAGATCTTCGACCGGCCGCGCATCGACGTGACGCTGCGTGTGTCGGGCTTCTTCCGCGATGCGTTCCCGAACCTGATGCACCTGTTCGACGCGGCCGTGCAGGCGGTGGCCGCGCTCGACGAGCCCGAGGCGCTGAACCCGATCCGCGCACGCATCGAGCGCGAACGCGCGAAATGGCTCGCGCAGGGCATGGCGCCGGACGAAGCGCGGCGTCGCGCCGGCTGGCGCGTGTTCGGTGCGCGGCCGGGCAGCTACGGCGCGGGCCTGCAGGACCTGATCGACCAGCGCCGCTGGCAGACCGACGCCGATCTCGCCGATGCGTACTGCCAGTGGGGCGGCCATGCGTACGCGCAGAACAGCGCGGGCGACGCGGCGGCCGACGTGTTCGGCGAACGGCTCGCGACGATCGATGTCGTCGTGCAGAACCAGGACAGCCGCGAGCACGACATCCTCGATTCGAACGACTACTACCAGTTCCAGGGCGGGATGACGGCGGCCGTGCGGCACCTGTCCGGGCAGCAGCCGAGCATCTACCACGGCGACCATGCGAACCCGGTCGCGCCGAAGATGCGCACGCTGCGCGAGGAAATCGCGCGCGTGATCCGCTCGCGCGTCGTCAACCCCAAATGGCTCGATGGCGTGAAGCGTCACGGTTACAAGGGCGCGGCCGAGATGGCCGCGACCGTCGACTACCTGTACGGTTATGACGCGACCGCGCGCGTGCTGTCCGACCACCAGTACGCGCTCGTCGCCGACGCGTACCTGTTCGACGACGCCACCCGCGCATTCCTCGAACGGCACAACCCGAAAGCGCTGCACGGCATTTGCGAACGCTTCGTCGAGGCGATGCAGCGCGGCCTGTGGCAGCAGCCGGGCGACTATCGCGAGCGGATCGAGGCGGTCTGGCTCGCGAGCGAACAACTTCAGGAAGGAGGACGGCGATGACCGATCCGACGACGCACCGCGCCCGCGCGGTCTTTCCGTTTGCGGCGCTGGTCGCGCAGGATGCGTTGCAGCAGGCGCTGCTGCTCGCCGCAATCGACCCGTCGCTCGGCGGCGTGCTCGTGAGCGGCCCGCGCGGCACCGCGAAATCGACCGCCGCGCGCGGCCTCGCGGAGCTGTTGCCCGAAGGGCAGTTCGTCACGCTGCCGCTGTCGGCGAGCGACGAACAGGTGACGGGCACGCTCGATCTCGCGCATGCACTGGCCGAGAACGGCGTGCGCTTCCGGCCGGGCCTGCTCGCGAGGGCGCATCTCGGCGTGTTGTACGTCGACGAAGTGAACCTGCTCGCCGACGGGCTCGTCGATACGCTGCTGGACGTCGCCGCGAGCGGCGTGAACATCGTCGAGCGCGATGGCGTGTCGCACGCGCACGACGCGCGCTTCGTGCTGGTCGGCACGATGAATCCCGAGGAGGGCGAGCTGCGCCCGCAACTGCTCGACCGTTTCGGGTTGATGGTCGAACTGGAGAACTGTTTCGACGCTGCGCAGCGCGAGCGGATCGTGAAGGCGCGGCTGGCATTCGATCTCGATCCGGATGCGTTCCGTGCACGTCACGCATCCGCGCAGCACGCGCTCGGCGACCGGATCCACGCGGCGCGCGCACGGCTGGCGACGCTTGATTTCGACGATGCGGTCCATGCGCGCGTCAGCGCGCTGTGCATCGATGCGGCCGTCGACGGGCTGCGTGCCGATCTCGTGATGCTGCGCGCCGCGCGTGCGCTCGCCGCGCTGGAACAGGCCGACGCGGTGACGGTGTCGCATGTGGAGCGCGTGGCGCAGGCCGTGCTGCGGCACCGGCGCCATGCGGGTACGCCGCCGTCGCACGGATCGTCGCAACAAAACGGTGAACGCGACGATCGTTCGCCGCCGGATGCGCGCCAGCGGCCGGAAGATCAACCGGGCACAACCGGGAACGACACCGCCGTCGCGCAGGGCGACTGGGGCTACCTGCGGCCCGAGCCGGCCGGGCTGCGCGACGTGAAAAGCGTCGTGCCGCTGCCGCTAAAAAAACGCTGAGCCATCGAGCCGGCGCCGCCGCGAACGCCGTTCGCGGTCCTCGATGGCAGTCAGGCGCGGCCGCGCGCGTCCCGGGCACGGCACGCGCGGGCACGGCCGTTGCGTGGCCGGCGACGCTCGCCGCGAAGCGCGGTGGCCCGCTGCGTCAAGAGCATGTGCGCTTCCGGCAACGCGCGGGCACGCCGCATGCGCTGCATTGCTTCGTGCTTGACTGTTCGGCGTCGATGCTGTCGCACGACCGGCTCGCGCTCGCGAAGGGGCTGATCGTCGCGTATTTCGATCAGGCTGCACGCGCGCGTGTCGAAACCGCGCTGATCTGCTTCGGCGGTCAAGGCGCCGCACGGCGGTTCGGCCCGGCCGTGCCGCGCTGGTGGAATGCGCGCTGGCTCGAACCGGTCGACGGCGGCGGCGGCACGCCGCTCGCGGACGGCATCGCGGCCGCCGCGCAGTTGCTCGCGCGCGATGCGCGGCGCGAGCCCGGCAAAGAGCGCTGGCTTTGGGTGCTGTCCGACGGGCGTACGCGCGAGATGCCGGCCAAGCCCGCGGCGGCCGATCACGTCGTGTTCGTCGACTTCGACGATGCGGCCGTGCGGATCGGGCAGGGCGCGCGGCTCGCCGCCGCATGGGGCGCGCAATGGATGACGGCCGACGCGCTTCGCACGGATCTCGCGGGCTGATGGCCGGCCGGCGGTGCGATATGATCGCCGCTTCTGCTTCTGCCCACTGGAAAAACCCGCCATGCAAGTACTGGTCGATGCCGACGCGTGTCCCGCCGTCATCAAGGACATGCTGTTTCGCGCCGCGCGTCGTGCCGAAATCTGCGTGACGCTGGTCGCGAACCAGTTCCTGCGCACGCCGCCGTCGCCGTTCATCAAGGCCGTGCAGGTGCCGGCCGGCTTCGACGTGGCCGATGCGCGCATCGTCGAGCTGGTCGAGGCCGGCGATCTCGTGATCACGGCCGACATCCCGCTGGCTGCCGCCGTCCTCGACAAGGGCGCGCATGCGCTCGACCCGCGCGGCAACTGGTTCAGCCGCGAGAACATCGAGGAACGCCTGTCGACGCGCGCGATGATGGACCAGTTGCGCAGCGCGGGCATCGACACCGGCGGCCCGGCGCCGTTCAGCGCACGTGACGGCAAGACGTTCGCTTCGCAGCTCGACCGGTTTCTGGCGCGGCACGGCAAGCCTTGAGGCCGTGGCGCGACGGCCGCGCGTCGTGATCGTCCCGCGTGTGGGGAGACCCGCACGCGCTACAACGCCGGAGCGCCGGATCGCCGGATCCGCATCGAATCGCGCTCGTCGCCCGGGCCGGGGTGCGTGTTTGCGTCGACGCTGCTATCGTGGCGCAAACGACAATCCAACCCAGGAGTGCACGCGTGACACCGACTCAACTTCTCATCCCGACCTTCACCCACATGCTGCGCGCACAGACCGCGTGGCTCGACAAGGCTGTCGCGCACCGGCAGGCCGCGGGCGACGCGCCCGACGCGGCGATGACGCTGAAGCTCGCGCCCGACATGTATCCGCTCGCGGCACAGGTGCGCTTCTCGTGCTTCCAGGCGATGGAGCCCGTCTACCGGCTGCGCGGCGAACCGTTGCCGGCTGCGCTGCTGGCCTTGCGTGAGGCGGGATGGAATGCGGACGCGCAGCCCGGCACGCTCGCCGACGCGCAGGCGATCATCGCGGGCACGCTGGCCTTTCTCGGCGAACTCGCGCCGGATGCGCTCGACGGCGGCACGGCGCTGCCGATCGCCCTCGAACTGCCGAACGGGATCGCGTTCGACATGACGGGCGAACAATACACGCGCGACTGGGCGCTGCCGCAGTTCAATTTCCACGCGATCACCGCTTACGCGATCCTGCGCCACCATGGCGTCGAACTCGGCAAGGCCGACTACGTGCCGCACATGCTCGCGTACGTGCGACCCGGCACGATTCCGCGAGGGTGAGCGGGCCGTCGTCGGCCGGCCGCGAAACGACATGACACGGGCACTGTTCATCTGCAGCCGCAACCGGCTGCGCAGCCCGACGGCCGAAGCGGTATTTGCCGCGTGGCCCGGCATCGAGACCGACTCCGCGGGCCTCGCGCCCGACGCGGATGCGCGGCTGTCCACCGAGCAGCTCGACTGGGCCGACATCGTGTTCGTGATGGAGCGCGCGCACAAGGCAAGGCTGTCGACGCTGTTCGGCGCGCATCTGGCGGGCAAGAAGATCGTCTGCCTCGACATTCCCGACCGCTACGCGTTCATGCAGCCGGAACTCGTCGCGCTGCTCGAACGCAAGGCCGGCCCGTTCCTGCGCGCGTGACCGGCGCGGGCAGCGCCGCCGTCAACGAAGCGGGCCGTTGACAATCGCCGAAAAACAGTCGAGACGCAGCAGCTCGATGATCTTGCGCGTCGGCACGCTCGCACGGAGCGTGTCGAGCCGGTCGACGGTGAACCACTTGCAGCGGGCGATCTCGTTGCTCGCGCGCGGCGTCAGGTGCGCCGGCACCTCGGCCACGAACACGTGATGGAGCTTGGTCAGCCCGCCGAACTGCACCGCATAGTCGAGCGCGAGCCCCACCAGCCGCGTTTCCTCGGCCAGCTCCCGCTGCGCGGCTTCGAGCGGCGTCTCGCCGCGCCGGATCGTGCCGCCCGGCAGCGACCAGCGCGATGCCGTACGGGCGACCAGCAGCACGCTGCTGCGCTGGCGGCACACGATCGTGGCGCGTTCCTTGGTGACGGCGAGGGTATCCGGCCCGGTGCTCATGTTCGGCAAAACAGGTGCTGAATCGTGGAGAAAGTGCGCGTTGGCGGCGAGCTGTCCGGCAGCGGGCCGCGACGGCGTGCAGGCAGCCGCACCGATCTTACCGGCCGTTCGTGACAGTTCCGTGCACGGCGCAGCGCGCCGGACGCGACGTCACGCGTGCGTGTAGATCCCGCTGCGCACGGGCTTCGCGCGGCGCGAACGGCGCTTGTGAACGGCGCGCCGATGATGCGGCGAGGGCGCCGTCGCGTGCCGGCGCGCAGGCGCGGGCCGGGCAGCGGATGCACCGGCGTGCGGCGCCGCGGCGGGCATTTGCGTCTGTCCTTCGCCGAAATGGAAAGTCTGGGTTTGCGCGTGTGCGACGCCCAGCGTCGACGCGAGCACGAAGGCCGCCAGCCACAACCGTTTCATGAATATTCCGCCTTGCTTTTGTCTGGATGAACCTAGCCCGCCAGCTTAGCGAAGGGCGGGGCGCTACCGCAACCGGCCCGCGTTCGGTGTCGTCCCCACTTGCGCTCGGCGACGTTATCCGCCCGGCAGCACGGGTGCATCCGGGCTTGACAACATAATTCCTGAGTGTGAATATAAATTCACATACACGAATTATTCGTCGAATCCGGAGGGGCACGCCGCAGGCGCCGGGCCGCCGGAGCCGGCAGTCCGATCAACCGGAACCAGGAGCGGGACGCATGGCCGAACACGAGCAGCAGGGCGCACTGGCGGGATTGCGCATCATCGATCTGTCGCGGGTGCTGGGCGGCCCGTACGCGACGCAGATCCTCGCCGACCACGGCGCGGAGGTGATCAAGGTCGAACCGCCGTCCGGCGACGAAACGCGTACCTGGGGGCCGCCGTTCGACGGCGACACCGCGTCGTATTTCCTCGGCGTGAACCGCAACAAGCTCGGCGTCGCGCTCGACCTGACGCAACCGGCCGACCGCGAGCGGCTGCTCGGCCTGCTCGAGCACGCGGACGCCGTCGTCGAGAACTTCAAGATCGGCACGATGGAGCGCTGGGGGCTCGGCTTCGACGCGCTGCATGCGCGGTTTCCGCGCCTCGTCTATTGCCGCGTGTCGGGGTTCGGCGCGGACGGCCCGCTCGGCGGCCTGCCCGGCTACGACGCGGCCGTGCAGGCGCTCGCGGGGCTGATGAGCGTCAACGGCGAAGCGGGCGGCGCACCGCTGCGCGTCGGCGTGCCGATCGTCGATCTCGTCACGGGGCTGAACGCGGCGCTCGGCGTACTGATGGCGCTGCGCGAGCGCGATGCGAGCGGCCTCGGCCAGTTCGTCGAGTCGACGCTGTTCGACTGCGCGCTGTCGATCCTGCATCCGCATACGCCGAACTACTTCCATTCGGGCAACGCGCCCGTGCGCACCGGCAACGCGCATCCGAACATCACGCCGTACGACAGCTTTCCGACGGCGGGCGTCGACATCTTCCTGGCGGTCGGCAACAACGGGCAGTTCGCGGCGCTCTGCGACGTGCTCGGCACGCGCGGCTGGCTCGACGATCCGCGTTTCGCCGACAACCGCGCACGCAGCGCGAACCGTGCCGCACTGCGTGCGCTGCTCGAATCCGCACTGGCCGCACACGACGGTGCGGCGCTCGCCGAGCAGCTGATGCGCCGTGGCGTGCCGTGTGCGCCGGTGCTCGGGCTCGATGCGGCTCTCGATCATCCGCACGTCGCGCATCGGGAGATGAAGGTTGAGCTGGGCCGGCATCGCGGCATCGCGTCGCCGATCAAGCTCGGCCGCACGCCGGCGACGTACCGTCGGCCGCCGCCGGCGCTGAACGAACACGCGGCGCAGGTGTTTGCGGACGACGATTACCACAACGACGATCGCCGGGCCTGACCGGCTCGCGGCCGCCGGCCGCGCCGCGCTGCGCGGGCCGGCACACCATCATTCGGACATCACGCCGGCTTGCACACGGAAGACGCACGCCGGCTGAAGAGGAGACACATCATGCTCGCATGGATCGGCGCGATCGCCATCGTCGCGCTGTTCGGCCTGATCATCACGAAGCGGCTGTCGCCGCTCGTCGCGCTGATCGTCGTGCCGGTGGCCGCGGCGCTCGCGGCCGGTTTCGGGCTGCAGACCGGCAAGTTCATCGTGCACGGCGTACAGAACATCGGCCCGATCGCAGGCATGTTTGTTTTTGCGATTCTATTTTTCGGAATCCTCACTGATGCGGGAATGCTCGACCCGATCATCGCAGGCGTACTGCGCGTAATCGGCTGCCATCCGCCGCGCATCGTGATGGGCTCGGCGCTGCTCGCGCTGCTGATCCACCTCGACGGCTCGGGCGCGGTCACGTTTCTCGTCACGCTGCCGGCGATGATGCCGCTCTACACGCGGCTCGGGATGGATCGGCGGATTCTCGCGTGCGTCGCGTCGATGGCGGCCGGCGTCAACTTCCTGCCGTGGGTCGGGCCGATGCTGCGCGCATCGGCGGCGCTGCACATTCCCGGCTCGGCGATCTTCACGCCAATGATTCCGGTACAGATCGTCGGGCTCGTGTTCGTGTTCGGCACGGCGTACGTGCTCGGCGTGCGCGAGGCGAAGCGGCTCGGGCTCGACCGTGCCGGCGCGGCGTCGCTGGCGATCGCGCCGCGCGAGCTGACCGACGCCGAACGCGCGTTGCGCCGGCCGGGCCGCTTCGGGATCAACGTCGCGCTGACCCTCGTCGTGCTCGTCACGCTGGTGTCGGGCATCGTCGACCCGATGGTGATGTTCATGCTCGGCACGGTCGCCGCGCTCGTGATCAACTACCCGGACGTGCAGGCGCAGCGCGAGCGGATCGACGCGCATGCGAAGGCCGCGCTGATGATGGCGAGCGTGCTGCTCGCGGCCGGTGCGTTCACCGGCATCATGTCCGGCACCGGGATGCTGAAGGCGATGGCGGAAGTCGTCGTCGCGCACGTGCCGGTCGAGCATGCGCGCCACATGCCGTTCGTGCTCGGGCTGCTGTCGATGCCGCTCAGCCTGCTGTTCGATCCCGATTCGTTCTACTTCGGCGTGCTGCCGGTGCTCGCGGAGAGCGGCAAGCTGCTCGGCGTGCCGCCGATCCAGATGGCGCAGGCCGCGCTGCTCGGCCAGATGACGACGGGCTTTCCGGTGAGCCCGCTGACGCCCGCGACGTTCCTGATCGTCGGCCTGACCGGCGTCGAGCTTGCCGAGCACCAGAAATTCACGATTCCGTTCCTGTTCGCCGCCACCGTGCTGATGGTGTTCGCCGCGGTGATCGTTGGCGTGTTTCCGTTGTGAGCGCGCCAGACGTGCCGCTTCGTGGCCGCGCCCCGAGGGGGCAAGCCTGCGAGGGGACGTTACGCGGCGCGGCAACCCTGGCGCCGCCTGGCGCTTTCTTGAGAGCGGCGCGGCCGCTCGGCTTTTTCCGGGAGTGCAATCCATGCAGTTCGACCTGACCGACGACCAGCGCGCGATCGAAAGCGCGATCGAGAAAATCTGCGAACGCTTCGGCGACGACTACTGGCTCGAACGCGATCGCGCGGGCGGCTTTCCGGCCGACTTCCACGCGGCGCTCGCCGAAGCCGGCTGGCTCGGCATCGCGATGGACCCGGCCCATGGCGGCGCCGGTCTCGGGATGACCGAGGCCGCGCTGATGATGCGCACGATCAGCGCATCGGGCGCCGGCCTGTCCGGTGCGTCGGCCGTGCACATGAACATCTTCGGGCTGAATCCCGTGCAGGTGTTCGGCAATGAAGCGCAAAAGGCGCGCTTCCTGCCGCCGCTGATCGCCGGGCGCGACAAGGCGTGCTTCGCGGTGACGGAACCCGACGCGGGCCTCGACACCACGCACCTGACCACGCAGGCGCGTCGCGACGGCGATCACTATGTGCTGAGCGGGCGCAAGATCTGGATCTCGACCGCGCAGGTCGCGAACAAGATGCTGATCATCGCGCGCACGACGCCGCTCGACCAGGTCGCGAAGCCGACCGACGGGCTGAGCCTGTTCTACACCGACCTCGACCGCTCGCACGTCGAGGTGCGCGAAATCGAGAAGATGGGCCGCAAGGCCGTCGATTCGAACATGCTGTTCATCGACAACCTGCGCGTGCCGCGCGACGACCTGATCGGCAACGAAGGCGACGGCTTCCGCTATCTGCTGCATGGCCTGAACCCCGAGCGGATCCTGATCGCGGCGGAGGCGATCGGGCTCGGGCAGGCCGCGCTGCGCCGGGCGACGCAGTATGCGTGCGAGCGCGTCGTGTTCGGCCGGCCGATCGGGCAGAACCAGTCGATCCAGCATCCGCTCGCCCAGGCGTGGATGCAACTCGAGGCTGCGTGGCTGATGGTGATGAAGTCCGCGACGCGCTATGACGCGGGGCAGTCGTGCGGCGCGGAGGCGAACGCGGCGAAATACCTCGGCGCGGAAGCCGCATTCCAGGCGTGCCAGACGGCCGTCGCGACGCTCGGCGGGATGGGTTACGCGAAGGAATACCATGTCGAGCGCTACCTGCGCGAGTGTATGATTCCGAGGCTCGCGCCCGTGAGTCCGCAACTGATCCTGTGCTACATCGCGGAGAAGGTGCTCGGGCTGCCGAAGTCGTACTGACCGTATCGACCCGGCGGCCGGCCCGGCGCGCGGTTTCCCGTTTCGATTCAAGCGCTCGCCATGGACGTCAAACTCGTTGCCCGCACGCTCGACCTGTTCGAGCTGTTCGCCGCCGAACGGCGGCCGCTGCCACTCACCGAACTCGCGCGCCTGCTCGATGTGCCGCCGTCGAGCTGCCTCGCCATGGCGCGCACGCTCGTGAGCCGCGGCTATCTGTACGAAGTGCGCAAACGCGGCGGCTACTACCCGACGCGGCGCTTGCAGACGATCGCCGCCGCGATCGACGCGACCGATCCCGTCGTCGACATCGCGCATCCGCACCTCGTCGCGCTGCGCGACGCGAGCCGCGAGACGGCCGTGCTCGGCAAGATCCAGGGCGTGTCGGTCACGTACCTCGACGTCGTCGAGTCGGAGCAGGCGATCCGCTATACGCGCCAGCCGGGCGAGCTGCGTCCGCTGCACGCGAACTCGATCGGCAAGGCGATCTTCGCGGAGCTCGCGGGCGACGCGCAGCAAACGCTCGGCGCGCAGCTGCCGTTCGAACGCTTCACCGATGCGACGGTAGCCGACCTGCCGGCGCTCGTCGCGCAAACCGCGCGGTTTCGTGAGCTCGGCTGGGCCGAGAATTTCGGCGAGAGCGCCCCCGAGCTTTCGGCGATCGCGGTCGCGCTGACGCTCGACGGCGACTGGTACGGGCTGTCGGTCGTCGGGCCGACCGAGCGGATCCGGCAGCATCGCGACACGCACGCGGCGCTGCTCGTCGACGCGAAGGCCAAGCTGCTGGCCGAGCACGCGCGCGGCTGACGGCGGGCAGGGCGCGCCGGCAAACGGCCCTGCAAACGGGCCAGCCAGCAGGCCGTCCGCCGGCGATCGGGCAGCGATCGCCGCGAACGGCCCCGGATCCGCGAGCCTAACGACGGCCGATACGCAACATCACGACTTCACCCACACACCGCCCGCACTCGGGTTGTCGCCCTGTGTCCACCATTTCGCGCAATACTTCGCGCCCTGGTACATCACGCAGGTGCCGCCTGAATACGCGGTCGTCGCCGACCACGTGGCCGTGCCGCCGCCGACCGGCTTCCATACGGCCGCCTGGCCGGGCACGTCGCCCTGCGTCCACCATTGCGCCTGGTACGTCGTACCCTGGTAGGTGACCGTCGCGCCGGCCGTGTAGACCTGGCCGGCGGCCCACGGTGCGCCCGGCTGCGGCGTGCCGCCGTCCGAGCCGCCGCCGTAGTTCGGATCCTGCGTCACGCCCGCGCCCCATTTGCCGTCGAGCTGCTTGAAGATCGTCGCGAACGCGTACGGCTGCTGCGCGACGCCCGAGCAGGTCGGCGACGCATACGTGCCGCCGGACGGGCACGCCTGATCGCGGCCGACCGACCAGTTGCCGAAGAAACCGTAGCCGTTGGCGATCGCCGCATTCAGCACGCTTTGCGCGTTCGCGAGCGTGAAGGTTTCGCCCTGCACGTCGTTCACGCCGATCATCGGCGTGACGCCGACCATCTGCCAGAGCTGCGCATTGGTCTTCGGCTGGCCGGCCGACTTGAACGCCGTGTCGAGTTGCGCGTACAGCGCCTGCGCGGCGCCGATCGCGGCGGCGCCCATGTCGATGTTCGCGGGGCCGTAATCCATCGCCATCACGTTTACCGCATCGAACGCGGCGTGGTTCGAGATTGCCGCGTTGACGACGTTCAGGCCGTCCTGCGTGAGCCCGGTCGGCATCGTCGGCAGCGTCAGCGTCACGTGCAGCGGCTTGCCCTTCGCCGCATAGTCGGACTGCAGTTGCGCGACCGCCTGGAAGTTGCGCGCGACCGCGGCCGTGTCCTGCTGCGATGCGCCTTCGATGTCGAAATCGATATGCGTAAGGCCGTACGTGTCGATCACGGTCTGGTACGCGCTCTTCAACGCAGGGACCGTCGAGCACGCCTGCATCAGCGGCGTGCCGTTCGCTCCGCCGAACGACACGGCGACTTCGCCGCCTTTCGCGCGATAGCTCGCGATCGACGTCGACAGCGCGGTCAGGAGGCCGCCGCTCGCACCGTTGCCGATCGGCTGCACGCCGCCCCACGACGGCACGCAGCCGTTGCCCGCGACCACGAACGCGAGCGTGAATTGCTGGATACCTTGCCGGACGCCGATCTGGTCGACGAGCGGCGTCGGATAGAGCGTCACGTCGACGAAGGGCGCATAGACGCCGGCGCCCTGGGACACGCTCGCCACGGCAAGCAGACAACCCGCGGCAACTGCACGCGGGATGAAACGCGGCAACACATTGTTGTTCATTGTGTTCTCCAAGTGGAAGAGGGATACGCTGGCCTGCGTATCGCCGCCGGTCGGGCGACCGGGCATGCCCGGCCGGCGGCGTGCCCATCTTGGAGGATTCGCGCCGAATAGTGAATGGTTAGGTGTTCTTTTTGTTATTTGATTCCCGATACGTAACGATCTTGCCGATTCGACACCGTTGCGCAACGCACCGCGCGGGTGATTTTCCCGATCGGCGCCGCGGCGCGATACGTGCCGCTTACGTCGAAGCAGGCTGCGCCAGCGAGCGCGCCAGCGCAACGAAACGCTCGACGCATGCCGACGAAAACGGCTCGTTCCACGACACGATCTGCTCGACTGCGCGCGTGCCGGCGAGCGGCACGTAGACGACGCCCGGGCGCTGCAGCGTCGCCGTGAAGCCCGGCACGATCGCGATGCCGCGTTCGGCGGCAACCAGCGACACGAGCGTCGTGATCTGCGCGGCGGTTGCGCCGATCCTCGGCGCGAATCCGGCCTGCGCGCACAGGTCGTCGAGCGCGGCGGTCAACGCCGAACCGTAACCGGGCGGAAAGGTGACGAAGGTTTCGCTGGCCAGTTCCGCGACGTCGAGGCTCGCACGGTTCGCGAGCGGATTGCCGGCCGGCACGGCCGCGACGAGCGGTTCGCGCGACACGACGAGCGACGCGACCGGCACGCCGGGCGCGCCGCTCCACGCCCAGCCGAAGCCGACGTCCATCGCGCCGTCGGCGATCTGCTGGCGCTGGCTGGCGGTCGCCGCTTCGCGGAACGCGAGTTCGACGTCGGGCATCGTGCGGCTCGCGGCGCGGATCACGTCGGGGAACGTGTCGGACATCGGAATCGAACTCGCGTAGCCGATTACGAGACGCCCGGCGATGCCCTGCGCGATCTTGCGCGCGCTCGCCTCGGCTTCGGCGGCCGCGCTGACGACGTGGCGCGCATGTTCAAGGAACAACTCGCCTTCCGGCGTGAGCCGCACCGCGCGCGTCGAGCGCTCGAACAGCCGCACGCCGAGTTCGCTTTCCAGCGCGGCGATATGGCGTGTCAGCGGCGGCTGCGCGACGCGCAGGCGCAATGCCGCGCGGCCGAAGTGCAGTTCGTCGGCGACGACCACGAAATAACGAAGGCGGCGCAGGTCGAGCATTGTTGTCGTTCCGGTATCAATAGCGGTGAAATCGGTATTGGCGTACGCGCGGCGCGCTCGTCAGACTGTCGGCATCGACGACCAGGCATTTCCGATGAACGACAGGACCACGCGCATCGCGTTCTTTCTCTGCGGCTTCGCCGCGTTTCTCAATCTCTATTCGACGCAGGGCATCCTGCACGAACTCGCTGCGGCCTTCGGCGTCAGCGCGGAGCGCGCGGGGCAGGGCGTGAGCGCGACCACGATGGCCGTCGCCATTATCGCGCCGTTCGTCGGCGTGCTGGCCGCGCGCATCGAACGGCGCGTCGCGATCTCGCTGGCGGCGATGGCCGTCGCGTTGCCGGTCGTCTGGTCCGCGCATGCGGCGGGCTTCGCGTCGTTCCTCGGCGCGCGCTTTGCGGCCGGGCTGGTCATGCCGTTCATCTTTGCGCTGTCGATCGCCTATATCGGCGAACGCTTCGATCACGGCACGTCGGCCGAGATCAGCGCGCTGTTCGTCGCCGGCACGACGCTCGGCGGTTTCGCCGGCCGCTTCGTGACGAACCTGCTGACGTCGATGTGGGGCTGGCGGCATGCGCTCGATGTCGTCGCGGCGCTGTGTCTCGTCACGGGCGTCGCGATTTACGCGAGCCTGCCGGCGTCCGGTGCGGTCGCGCCGCGGGTGTCCGGCCGCGATACGGATGCGGGGCCGTCGTGGCGCATCGTCACGCGCGGCCCGCTGCTCGCGTCGTTCGCGATCGGCGCATGCGTGCTCGCGTCGCAGGTCGCGACGTTCACGTTCGTCGGCCTGCGGCTCGCGCGGGCACCGTTCGGTTTCGGCACGGTCGAGATCGGCGCGATCTATGCGGTGTTCCTGGTCGCGGTGATCGTGACGCCGCTGGCCGGGCGCCTCGCGCGGCATCGCGGCCCGCGCGCACCGGGGCTCGCTGCAGCCGCGCTCGCGATCGGCGGGGCGTTGCTGACGCTGTCGGACAGCGTGCCGGTGATCCTGGCCGGCCTCGCGCTCAGCTCGACCGCCGTGTTCGTCGAACAGGCGTCGGCCAACACGTTCATCTCGCAGGCGGCGTCGAGTGCGCGCTCGACGGCGATCGGCATCTACCTGTGCTGCTATTACTTCGGCGGCAGTCTCGGCTCGATCCTGCCGGTGCCCGGCTGGCACCGGTGGGGATGGGCCGGTTGCGTGGCCTTCGTGGTCGTCGCGCAGGCCATCGTCGGCGTGCTCGTGTACCGGTTCTGGCGCACCGTCAGCACGGCCGGCATCCTGCATGCCGGCGCGCGCGACGGTACGCCTGCGCGCCAGTCGTAATCAGCGATACCAGCGCGGCGTATAGACCCATTCGCGCGCATTGCCGATCGCGAAGCGCCGCGTCGTCGACGAGCCGACGATCACCATCGTGCGCATGTCGACCTGATCGCTGCGCAGTGCGCCGAGCGTCGTCGTCGCGAGCGTCGCGCCCGGCCGGCCGATGTCGCGGCCGAGCACGACTACCGTATCGGCCGCACGGTGCGCGCGCACGATGTCGAGCGCACGGTCGAGCTGCCACGGCCGCGCACGCGAGATCGGGTTGTAGAACGCCATCACCAGGTCGGCTTGCGCCGCATGCCTCAGGCGCGTCTCGATCACGTCCCACGGCTTCAGGTTGTCCGACAGCGAAATCGCGCAGAAGTCGTGGCCGAGCGGCGCACCGGCTTGCGCGGCCGTCGCGAGCGACGCCGAGATGCCGGGCTCGACGCGCAGGTCGACCGCGGCCCACTGCGGGTTGCGTGCTTCGTCGAGCGCCTCGAGCACGGCCGCGGCCATCGCGAACACGCCGGGGTCGCCGGATGACACGACCGCGACGCGCCGGCCTTCGGCCGCCAGTTCGAACGCATGGCGTGCGCGCTGCATTTCCTCGCGATTGTCGGTGCCGTGCACGCGCTGGTCGCCGCGGAACGGGCCGGCCATGTTCACGTAGGTCGTGTAGCCGAGGATGTCGGTCGCTTCCGCGAGCGCGGCGCGTGCGGCCGGCGTGCGCCACGCGGCGGCGCCCGGGCCGAGACCGAGCACGGTCAGGCGGCCGCGCGCACGGCCGAGCGTGGCGGGATCGACCGGATGCGACGCCACCGCGCACGCGAGGCCGTTCGATGCGGGGCGCAGCGTGTGCGCGACCCGCAAAGTGCGGCCGAGCAGCGTGGCTGCATCGGCTGGCGCGTCGCTGTCGGCATCGACGAAACGCAGCGGCACGCCGAGCGCTTGCGCGGCTTCCTCCAGCGCGGCGTCGCCGATCGCCGATGCCGGCGCGACGATGGCGGCGAGTGCCAGCGGCGCGAGACCTTGTGCGTCGAGCATGGCTTCGATGCGCGCGACAAGTGTGTCTTCGGCGTGCACGGCATCTTCGGCAACACCGACCACCACGCTGCGTGGATGGATCACGAGCTCATCGCGTGTGCCGCGCCAGGCGTCGGGCGTCACGCGGATCGCATGCGCGGCCGCATCGTCGCGCGGCAGCGCGACATCGTCGAGCCACGACGCCGCGCCGTCGACGCGCGTCGAGGCACCCGCGAGCAGGTCGGACACGAAGCGCTTGCCCTGCGCGAGATCGGCCAGCGCATAGCCGTCGGGCGGATTGAGCACGCATGCGCCGAAGCGCAATTCGCCGCTGGTCGTGATCGCCGGCGCGACGCCGATGCATTCGGCGATTTCGCGCGCGATCACGTTGACGCCCGTCAGCCCGCCGAGCAGCGGCACGACGGCCGAGCCGTCTTCCGCGACCGCGAGCACGGGCGGCTCGACGCCCTTGTCGGCAAGCGCGGGCGCGAGGCAGCGGATCACGATGCCGGCCGCGCACAGCGCGACGATCGGCAGGCCACGCGCATAGAGTTCGCGCAGGTGTGCGCCGAGTTCGTCGAACGGCACGTCGGCGGCTACGCGCGATGCGAGGCCATGCACGAGGGCGCCCGGGTAGCGCGCCTGGATGCGTCGCGCGGTGTCGAGCGCGCCCGCACCGAGAATCACGATCGCGGGCGGGGTCGTCATCCTTGCCATTTTTCCCCCGGCACGACGAGCAGCGAGAAATACGGCGACGCCATCGGGTCGACCGCGTCGAGCGGCACGATGCGCTGGTTCGCCATCGTCGCGCGCTCGACGTACAGCGCGCGTTTCGCGAGCCCGAGTTCGTCGAGCACGCGCCGCACCTTGTCGAAATTGCGGCCGAGCTTCATCACGACGGCCGCGTCGGCCCGCGCGAGCCGCTCGCGCAGCTCGTGCTCGGGCAGCACGCCGGACAGTACCGACAGGCTCTGGTTGCGATAGACGAGCGGCTGGCCGAGCACGGCCGTGCCGCCGAGCATCGCGCACACGCCCGGGATCACCTCGGTGTCGTAGCGCGGCGCGAGGCGGTCGTGCAGGTACATGTACGAACCGTAGAAGAACGGGTCGCCTTCGCAGATCACCGCGACGTCGCGTCCCGCGTCGAGGTGTGCGGCGACGATCTCGGCCGCCGTGTCGTAGAAGTCGGCGATCACCGTCTCGTAGCAGAGCGGCGGCGGCAGCGCTTCGGTCGTCACCGGATAGACGAGCGGCAGTTGCGTTTGACCGTCGAGCAGGTGCGCTTCGACGATGCCGTACGCATTGCCTTTCTTGCCCTTCGCGACGAAATACGCGACCACGGGCGCCGCCTGCAGCACGCGCAGCGCCTTGATCGTCATCAGTTCAGGATCGCCGGGGCCGACGCCGACCCCGAACAGGCGTCCGCGCGCGGCCGTCATTCGACCTCCGTCGCGAGCGCGTTGACCGCGGCGGCGGCCATCGCGCTGCCGCCGCGCCGGCCGAGCAGCGCGACGTACGGCACGCCGCGGCTGTCGGCATCGAGCATCGCCTTCGATTCGGCCGCGCCGATGAAGCCGACCGGAAAACCGAGGATCAGCGCGGGGCGCGGCGCGCCGGCGTCGAGCATGTCGAGCAGGTGGAACAGCGCGGTCGGCGCATTGCCGATCACGACGACGCTGCCCGCGAGATGCGGACGCCACAATTCGAGTGCGGCGGCCGAGCGCGTGTTGCCGAGATGGCGCGCGAGATCGGGCACCTCCGGCTCGCCGAGCGTGCAGATCACGCGGTTGCCGGCCGGCAGCCGCGCGCGCGTGATGCCTTCGGCGACCATCCTCGCATCGCACAGGATCGGCGCGCCGGCCGCGAGCGCCGTGCGGCCCGCCGAGCCGGCGCCGGCCGAGAAGCGCAGGTCGTAGACGACGTCGACCATCCCGCACGCATGGATCACGCGCACCGCGAGTTTCTCGAGGTCGGGCGGAACCTGCGACAGGTCGGCCTCGGCGCGGATCGTCGCGAACGACTGGCGGTAGATTTCCTGCCCGTCGCGAATGTAGTCAAGCATCGGTGGTGTCCTGGCTGTGCCGCGCGCCCGTCAAACGGGCCGCGGCCTGGTCAATCGTCAGATGGCGCGCGAGCGGGGCGCCGAGGCCCTCGGCCGCGTCGCGCCGGTAAAGATCGTAATGCGCGGGCGCCACCGCGACGAGCGTATGCGTCGCGGGATGCGGCAGCGCGCAATGGCGTTCGCAACCGGTCAGGTGCACGTCGACCGGATGGCCGATGCGCGCGGCGAGTGCGAGCGCGTCGTGTTTCGTGTCGGCGCGCGCTTTCGCACAGCCTGCGCTGCCGGTGCAGGCGACGAGCGTCGCAAGCGGGTCCGACGGCCGGCACACGAGGCCGAGCGACGCGAGTGCGTCGAGCGTGGCCGGTGCGCGTTCGTTCGGCACGCCGTGCAGAAACACGCCTTGCCACGGCGTCATCGACAGCGTGCCGTCGCCGTCGGCTTCGGCCAGTGCGGCGAGCCGCTCCAGCTGCGTCGCGTCGAGCCGCCCGAGCACGCATTGCGCACCGACGCTGCCGCGCGCCGCATCGAGCGACGGGCGCATGCCGAAACGCAGCGCCCGATCGGTGCTCGTGCGCCGCCAGCCGGCGAGCGCGGGATCGGCCGTGAGCGGGAAGGGCAGGTAGTGCCGCGCGCGTTCGAGTAACGCGCGTTCGCCGCACGTTGCCAGCAACGCGCGCATCCGCGTGACATCGGCTGGCGCGAGATCGAGGAACGCGCGCAGCAGTGCGCGGACCAGCGCGACAGCCTGATCGGGCGACACATCGGCCAACGCAGGCCGGTCGTCATCCGTGACCGGCGGGCAGCCGGCCAGCCCGGCCGCGATGCGTACCGCGCCGTCGGCGCGGCGCCATGCGGCCAGCCAGATGTCGTGCGGATGATCGAGTGCCGCCACCGATTCGCCGCCGTCGAGCTGGATCGAGAATTTCGGCGACAGCTCGCCGCGGCGCGGCTCGCCGGCCAGCATGTCGAGCAGCGGAATGGCGAGTGCGTGGCTGTCGACGAGCGCGGCGGGATTGTGCCCGGCGAGCGGGCTGAGCATGATGTTGCGGACGTCGTCGCTCGCGGCGAGCGCGGCCGTATCGTTGGCCGAGCCTGCCGCTGACTCGGCCGCTGACTCTGCGCGCGGGCCGAGCCCGGCATCGAGCAACGCGCGCGTCAGCGCATCGGCGGCACCGTCGCGAATGCCGCGCAGCTGGAGATTCGCGCGATTGGTCGCGTCGATCGCGCCGGAGCCGTACGCACGTGCGGCGGCGGCAATCGCGCGCGCCTGGCGCGCATCGAGCCGGCCGCCCGGCAGCTTGATCCGGCACAGCCCGCCATCGGCGGCCGCGACCACGCGCACGAGCCCCGGGCAAGCCGACGGGCGCACGACGGGCGACGCAGGAATCGAATCGGGGGCGGAACTCAACGGGATACCGGGACAGTGTCGCGCCGCGGCCAACGCATCGGTACACCCCGCCCGACGCCGACTGGCACGCACGCACTTTCTGGCCGGCAGGTCTCCTGGCTGACAGGTCGGCGCCGGCTCCCGGCCTTCCCGGTGAAACCAGTGGCATGAGGGGGAGATCGGCTCGCTGTCTACAGTTGCGGGGGCAGCCACAGCGGCGCGTGGCGCGCCCTGTGTTCCCTCTTCGGCCCCGAAGGGCACCGGCGAACGAACGGCCGTAGGATACCCGATTTTCGCGACGATCCGGCATCGGCGGTTTGCCCCGCAGCCGTCTCGCAGCACGGCTGTGGCGGACTGCGCGCGGCCGCGTGGATGGTACGATTGGCGGCTCGACATCCGGCCGGCGATTCGCCGGGATCCGCAATGATGAAACTCGGCAGGACGGAGCTGTTCGGCATGGGGATTGCGCTGGCCTTGCTGGCCATCCCCGCGTGGATGCTGCTCGCATTCGTGCTGATTCCGTTTGCGCCGTCCGCGCAGTGGCCGAAGAATGTCGGGCTCGTCGGCCTCGTCGTGCCGATCGTGGCGGGCGGAACCTGGCTGTTCAGGCGAAGCGGCGTGCGGCCGCTCGTGTGGCTGCTGCTCGGCTGGTTGCTGGTCGCAGCGATCGCCGGCATGTATCTGACCTTGCTGAACTACCTCGGCGGCGCGCCGCACGGCTGACATCGCTGCCGCATCGCGCGTCCGGGCAGGCGGTGGCGACGGGCGTCAACGGATCAACGCGCGGCAGCACGACGGCCGCGCATCGCAACAAATTGCAGGGAATCGAACGATGGGGAAGGGTGCATGACGGCGTGGCTGACGGTAGTGGGCATCGGCGACGACGGTTACGCGGGGCTTGGACGCAGCGCGCGGCGCGCGCTGCTCGACGCGACGCTCGTGGTCGGCGCGAAGCGGCATCTCGACATGCTGCCCGCACGGCTGCGTGCCGAACGCGAAGCATGGCCGTCGCCGTTCGATCTCGCGGGCGTGCTCGCGCGGCGCGGCTCGCCCGTGTGCGTGCTCGCGAGCGGCGACCCGATGCTGTTCGGCGTCGGTGCGACGCTCGCGCGCCAGCTTTCCTCCGATGACTGGCGTGTGCTGCCCGCACCGTCGTCGCTGTCGCTCGCGGCCGCGCGCCTCGGCTGGGCATTGCAGGACGTCGGCGCGGTCTCGCTGGTCGGCCGTCCGCTCGCGACGCTCGCGCGTCACCTGCTGCCCGGCCGCCGCCTCTTCGTGCTGAGTGCCGACGGCCGCACGCCGGCCGCCGTCGCGGCCGAACTCGCCGCGCGCGGTTTCGGGCCGACGCGCATCAGCGTGTTCGAACATCTGGGCGGTCCGCTCGAACGGCGTCTCGACGGCCTCGCGCAGGACTGGCGCGTCGCCGAAACGGCCGCGCTCAATCTCGTCGCGCTCGACTGCCAGGCCGGCCCCGATGCGCCGCGCCGCGCGCTGACGCCGGGCCTGCCCGACGATGCATACCGCCACGACGGCCAGCTCACCAAGCGCGACCTGCGCGCGATGACGCTCGGCCGCCTCGCGCCCGCGCCCGGCGAGCTGCTGTGGGACGTCGGCGCGGGCAGCGGCTCGATCGGCATCGAATGGATGCGCGCCCATCCGTCCTGCCAGGCGATCGCGATCGAAGCGCACGCGGAACGGCAGCGCTTCATCGAACACAACCGCGACGCGCTTGGCGTGCCGGGCCTGCAGCTCGTCGCGGGCCGCGCGCCCGACGCGCTTGCACGGCTCGCTACGCCCGACGCGATCTTCATCGGCGGCGGTGCGACGGCGCCCGGCGTGCTCGACGCGTGCTGGGCAGCGCTGAAACCCGGCGGCCGGCTGGTCGCGAACGCGGTCACGCTGCAGGGCGAGATGGCGCTCGCCGCGTGGCGCGACGCGCACGGCGGCACGCTCACGCGCGTGTCGCTCGCGCATGCGGAACCGCTCGGCCGCTTCGATACGTGGCGCCAGCCGTTGCCGGTCACGCTGTACGACGTGCGCAAGCCCGGCACGGCCGATGGGGCCGAGGCGATCGGCACGGCCGGCTCGTCGAACCCGGCGAACGCAACGGCCGCAACGGACGCGTGATGCGCGACGAAACCCCCGAACAGCCCGCGCCGCTGCGTTTCGGCTATACGACCGGCAGCTGCGCGACCGCGACGTCGCTCGCCGCCGCGCGGCTGCTGCTCGCGGGCCAGGCGGCCGACGCGGTCGAGATCGTGCTGCCGAAAGGGCAACGCGTGATGATGCGGCTCGAGTTCTGCCGGATCACGGCCGAAGGCGCCGAAGCCGGCACGATCAAGGATGCCGGCGACGATCCGGACGTCACGCACGGCGCGCTGGTGTTCGCGCGCGTCGCGCTCGCGGCGGCGCCCGGCGTGCGTTTTCACGCGGGGCCCGGCGTCGGCACGGTCACGCGCGCGGGGCTGACGCTGCCGGTCGGCGAACCGGCGATCAACCCGGTGCCGCGCCAGATGATGACGACGCACCTGGAAGCGCTCGCAGCCGAGCAGGGCTACGCGGGCGGCTTCGACGTGACGATCGGCGTCGAAGGCGGCGAGGCACTCGCGCTGAAGACGATGAACCCGCGCCTGGGCATCGTCGGCGGGCTGTCGATCCTCGGCACGACCGGCATCGTGCGGCCGTTCTCGTGTTCGGCCTATATCGCGTCGATCCACCAGGGGATCGATGTCGCGCGCGCAAACGGCATCGCGCATATCGCCGCGTGCACGGGCAACGCGAGCGAGGACGCGATGCGCGCGCACTATCACCTGCCCGACATGGCGCTGATCGAGATGGGCGATTTCGCGGGCGCGGTGCTCAAGCACCTGCGTCGCGCACCGGTCGCGCGCCTGTCGATGTGCGGCGGCTTCGGCAAGCTCAGCAAGCTCGCGGCCGGTCACCTCGACCTGCACAGTCGCCATTCGAGCATCGACCTTCCGCTGCTCGCGCAATGGGCGGCCGAAGCCGGCGCGAGCGATGCGCTGCAGGCCGCGATGCGCGCCGCGAACACGAGCCAGGAAGCGTTGAAGCTTGCACGGGCCGACGGCGTGCCGCTCGGCGATCTCGTCTGCGCGCATGCGCTGCGCGTCGCACGCGATATCGTGCCGCCGTCGGTCGCCGTCGAGATGTTCGCGATCGACCGGCAGGGCCGCTTCGTCGGGGAGGCGCGATGAGCGTGCGCATCCTGCTGCTCGGCGGCACCGGCGACGCGCTGAAGATCGCACGCGCGCTCGGCCCGCATCACGTCTATAGCCTGGCCGGCCTCGGCAAGGTGCCTGACGACCTGCGCTGCGACGTGCGCGTCGGCGGCTTCGGCGGGGCCGCCGGGCTGGCCGCGTATCTTCGCGACGCCGGCATCGGCCTCGTGATCGACGCAACGCATCCGTATGCCGCACAAATCAGCGCGAACGCCGCTGCCGCGACGCGCGACACGGGTGTGCCGCTATGGGCGCTGCGCCGCGCGCCCTGGACGCCGCAACCGGGCGACGACTGGCGGATGGTCGACGACTGGGCCGGCATCGAAGCCGCGCTCGCGCCGTTCAGGCGGCCGCTGTTCACGCTCGGCCGCGAACCCCTCGCGCACCTCGACACGATCCCGCCGCACCAGTTCTGGCTCGTGCGCTGCCTCGACGCGCATCCCGGCAACGCGCACGCGCAGATCATCGCCACGCGCGGGCCGTTCACGCTCGACGGCGAACGTGCGCTGTTCGCGCTGACGGGCATCGACGTCGTCGTCAGCAAGAACAGCGGCGGTGCGGCCACCGAGGCCAAGCTCGATGTCGCGCGCGAGCGCAGGCTGCCGGTCGTGATGCTGCGCCGGCCGCCGCTGCCCGATGCCGATCGCGCGTTCGACTCGGTCGCGGCACTGCTCGACGCACTCGATCCGGCCGCGCGCACATGACGCGGCACGGCGGATCATCCAATGAATTGACGGAGAATTTTCGATGACGGTGTATTTCATCGGCGCGGGCCCCGGCGACCCGGAGCTGATCACGGTGAAGGGCCAGCGCCTCGTGCGCACCTGCCCGGTGATCCTGTATGCGGGCTCGCTCGTGCCGGCGGCCGTGCTCGACGGTCATCGCGCGGAGCAAGTCGTCAATACGGCCGAGCTCGACCTCGACGCGATCGTCGCGTTGCTCGCGGCCGCGCATGCGAAGGGGCAGGACGTCGCACGCGTGCATTCGGGCGACCCGTCGCTGTACGGTGCGATCGGCGAGCAGATCCGCCGTCTCAAGGCGCTCGGGATTCCGTACGAAATCGTGCCGGGCGTGACGGCCACGGCCGCCTGCGCGGCGACGCTCGGCGTCGAGCTGACGCTGCCCGGTGTCGCGCAGACGGTGATCCTCACGCGCTTCGCGGGCAAGACGACGATGCCGGAAGGCGAAGCGCTCGGCGCGCTCGCCGCGCACCGCGCGACGCTCGCGATCCATCTCGGCGTGCGCCATCTCGCGCGTATCGTCGACGAAGTGCTGCCGCATTACGGCGCCGATTGCCCGGTCGCGGTGATCTATCGCGCGAGCTGGCCGGATGAAGAACGCGTAACCGGCACGCTCGCCGACATCGTCGACAAGGTGCAGGGCACGCAGATCGAGCGCACCGCGCTGATCCTGATCGGGCGTGTGCTCGACGCCAAAGGGTTCGCGGATTCGACGCTGTACGCGAGCGCGGGCAGCTGACGCGAGGCCGATTGCCTAGGCGCGCGCCACCTGCTGCGCCAGCCGCGGCGCAAAGCCGGCCGCCAGTGCGAACAACACGACACACAGGCAGGCCATCGCGATCCACGCAGGCGTCAAATCCGCGAGATGCTGGCGCACCATGCCGGCCGCGAACGGAAACAAGCCGGCGATCAAATAACCGACACCCTGCACGAACCCCGTCAGCGACGCGGCATCGGCCGGCGTCGCCGCATGGTCGACCGTGACGATCAGCGACAGCGGAAACAGCGCGCCGATTCCCGCGCCCATCAGCAGCGCGGCCGGCAGTGCGAGCGCTTCGGGCGCGGCCAGCATCACCAGCAAGCCGACGAACAGCGACGCGATCGCCGCATGCAGCGCGGGCCGGCGATCGGGCAGGCGGTCGATCGCCGCCGAGATCGTCAGCCCCGCGACGACTTCAGCGAGCGTCACGCCGCCGAGCAGGCTGCCGGCCGCCGTCGGCGACCAGCCGAGCCGCATGTAGTAAGGCGGCAGCCACGCGAGCACGAGCGTGTACGCGCCCGTCGCGACCCCGAAGAACAGCGCGAGCCGCCACGCGCGCGGCGAGCGCGACGGCTGCGCATGCGTTGCCGACGCCGGCCCGGCGGCGAGCGCATTGCCGCCGCGGCTCGCCAGCGGCCAGGCCACCGCGGCCACCGCGGCCGGCAACGCCCAGCCCGCGAGTGCGGCAAGCCAACCCCAGCGGGCCGCGGCGAGCGGCGCGACGACACTCGCCAGCACCGCACCGCCCATGATCGACGTCGAATAAACGCCCATCGCGCCGCCGATGCGTGTCGCGAAATGCGCCTTCACGAAACCGGGCAGCAGGGCCTGCACCATCGCGATCCCGACGCCCGCACAGCAGGCGCTCGCGAGTAGCAGCCAAGCGTGCTGCGCGCCGATGCGCGACACGCAGGCCAGCCCGATCAGCGCGACGCCGAGCCACACGCCGCCCGCGATGCCGGTCACGCGCTGCAGGCGCCGCGCGCTCAGGGCGCCGAGCCCCATCAGCAGGATCGGGATCGTCGTCAGCAGGCTGGCCGCGCCGTCGTCGATGCCGGTCGTGCGCTGGATCATGTCGAGCAGCGGGCCGACCGCGGCCAGCGCAGGCCTCAGGTTCAGCCCGACGAGCACGATGGCGGCAAGCCGCCATCCGGGGGAAGTAAAGCGATTCATCGCAAGGCCCTCGATATCGGTGCGCGGCTGCCCACGAGGCGCCGCGCGTTTTTTCAGGTAAAGTATCTCGACATCAAGATAAATGCTGATTTATCTCGACGTCAAGATAACTGGTGAACCGAGGAGGGTTAATGGATCGAGCCGCGTATGCGCTCGCGCAATGGCGCGCCGAGCGTCCGGATCTGGACGCGTCGTCGATGGTCGTGATGGGGCGGCTGCAGGAAGCCGCGCTCGTGATCGCGCGCGACCGCCTCAATCCGCTGTTTGCGCGCTACGGCATGCAGCCGGGCGAATTCGACGTGCTCGCGACGCTGCGGCGCGGCGGGGCGCCGTTCGCGCTGACGCCGACCGCGCTGTACGACGCGTTGATGATGTCGTCGGGCGGGATGACCGCGCGCATCGACCGGCTGCAGAAGGCCGGCTGGGTCGAGCGCCGGCCGAACCCGGCCGACGGGCGCGGCACGCTCGTTGCGCTGACGGACACCGGTCGCGCGCTGATCGATGATGCGGTCGTCGCGCACATCGACAACCAGCGTGCGCTGCTGGCCGCGCTGTCGGAGACGGAACAGGCGCAGTTGTCGCAATTGCTGGGCAAGCTGCTGGCCGGGCTGGGAGGCGGGGCGCCGGACGCATGAGGCGTGCGCCCCGCGCAGGCAAAAAAATGCCCGCCGCGCAATGCGGCGGGCTTGAGCAGATCGCGTGCCGCACCGCGCGAGCCCGCGCTGCGGCGCGGCCGCTCAGCCGCGTGCCGGGATGTTGAGCCCGCGCGCGACGGCCGGACGTGCGACGAACGCGTCGAGCACCCGCTTGACGTTCCGGAATTCGCCGAAGCCGACCAGGTCGCCCGCTTCATAGAAACCAACGAGATTCCGCACCCACGGGAAGATCGCGATGTCGGCGATCGTATAGGTATCGCCCATCACCCACTGGCGGTTCGCGAGATGGGCGTCGAGCACGGCGAGCAGGCGCTTCGACTCGTCGACGTAGCGGTCGCGCGGGCGCTTGTCCTCGTAGTCGCGGCCCGCGAACTTGTGGAAGAACCCGACCTGGCCGAACATCGGCCCGATGCCGCCCATCTGGAACATCACCCACTGGATCGTCTCGTAGCGGCCCGCGAGATCCTTCGGGATCAGCTGGCCGGTCTTGTCCGCGAGGTAGAGCAGGATCGCGCCCGATTCGAACAGCGGCAGCGGCTTGCCGTCGGGGCCGTTCGGATCGATGATCGCCGGGATCTTGTTGTTCGGGTTCAGCGACAGGAATTCGGGCGACAACTGGTCGTTCGTGTCGAAGCGCACGAGGTGCGGCTCGTACGGCAGGCCGGTTTCCTCGAGCATGATCGACACCTTGACGCCGTTCGGCGTCGGCAGCGAGTAGAGCTGGAGACGGTCGGGATGCTGGGCCGGCCACTTGTGCGTGATCGGGAAGGCGGACAGGTCGGGCATGAAGGTTCGCTCGTCGAAGTGAAGGATCCGCGCTCCGCCGCGCTGCCACGCGGATGGACCACGGCGCGGCGGCGGGCCGGAGCGCGCCGAAAACGCCCACTGTAGCCGATCCCCGGAATCGATGCAGGCGTCGGGCCCGCTCGCCCGGCGCCGTACGGCCCGAAGCCGTCAGAAGTTGTGCCGCAGCCCGATCATCGCGGCCGTCGTGCCGACGCCCGGCGCGACCGGCTGCCCGTACACGAGCATCTGGTCCATCGTGCCGCGGTTGTTCACGCGGCCGACCTGCGCGTAGACCATCGTCCGCTTCGACAGGCTGTAGTCGGCCGCGAGCACGACCGCCGTCGAGCGGTTTTCCGAGCGGTTGCGGTCCTTCAGGTAGTACACGGCGGACGTGACCTGCAACGCGGGCGTGAAGCGATAGCCGACGCCGGCCGACAGCATGTCGAGGTTCACCTTGTCCGCGTGCGACGGATTCCTGCCGTTGCCGTACGACGCCGACACCGAAAAGTCGCGGATCGTGTACTTCGCGCCGACGTAAAAGAAGCGGTTGTTGTCGACGCCGGTGGGCGCGACGCCCGGCGCCGGACTCGTGTCGTGCCCGTTGTAGTAGACGGCCGATGCGTTCAACCCGTAGTTCGCATACCTGAGCACCACGGATTCGCGCGTGCCGCCCTGGAACTGCCCGGCGACGCCGCCCGGCGCGTATTCGAGCGCGATCGACGCGCCCGCGAACGTCGGCGACTGGTAGACGAGCGCGTTGCTGTCGTACAGCGCGCCGATCGCGCCGTTGGTGCTCGTGCCCGGCCAGCCGGCCGCGGTGTTCAGGCCGAGCCAGGCGGTCAGCACGCTGCCGAAGAACTGCGCGTTGCGCACGTCGGTGTCGGCCATCGCGTAGATCATCGGCACGATCTGGCGGCCGGCCGTGAACGAACCGAACGGGCCCGACACGCCAAGCGACGCGACCTGGTTGAAGATCGCGACGGCGCCCGGCGTGTCGCTCAGTTGCAATTTGCCGGTGCCGCTGTCGAACGAACCCTGCAGCTTGAAGTTGACCTTGTAGCCGCCGCCGATGTCCTCGCTGCCGCGAATGCCCCAGAAGCTCGAATAGATGCCGCCGTCCTTCATGCGGAACACCTTGCCGGTATTCGGCGCGCTCGGGCTGAACGACGCGGCCGACGTGCTCTGGTACAGCAGGCCCGAGTCGATCACGCCGTAGAGCGTGACGGAGGATTGCGCGTGCGCGAGGGCCGAACAGCCGGCGAGCGCCGCGAGCGCGGCCAGTTTCGTCTTCATGGAGTCTCCGGGGTTGTCGTGGCCGGAACGGGATCGAGCCCGTCCGGGTAAAGCGGGGAAACATCAAGGCACGCGGGAGGGCGCGACAGGTGGCGCCGGTGCGAGCCGTGCGGAAAGACTACGCAACGGCGCGCGGCCGCTCCCCCCCATGCGCGGGGGGCAGGGTTGCGGAGAATCGAAGGGGGACGGGTGGCTACGCGGCCGCGGGAGGCCGGCTCAAACGCGCATCAAGGCGCGCTTTCGAGCAGCCCGAGCACCAGCGCACGGCGCACGGCATGCTTGCGCGAGCTGGCGTCGAGCTTGCCGAACAGGTTCTTCAGGTGCCATTTCACGGTTTCCTCGCCGACGGCGAGCGCGACCGCGATCTCCTTGTTCGACAGGTTGCGCGCGAGCAGCTCGAGGATCGCGCGTTCCTTCGGCGTCAGCACGACGCTCGGCACCGCGCGCGGGCTCGTCACGCCGCGCGGCGCGGGCGGCACGATGCGCGGCTGCGGCAGCGCGTGCCGCGCGAGGCCGTCGCCGGCGGCCGCCTCGTCGCCGACGCGACGCGCCCAGTCGGCGACGGCCGGATGCGCGTCGGCGAGCGTGCGCGTGAGCCCGAACATGTCGGCGAGATTCATCGCCTCGTCGAGCAACGCGCGGCCGCCGCGCCCCGACTGTTCGAGCGCGAACGCGCTGAGCGCCATGATCTCGATGCGCTCGCGCCCCATGCTCATTTCGCGCGCCAGCACGGCCGCCTCGTCGAGCGCGGCGCTTGCATCGTCCCAGCGGCGCGCGGCGAGCGCCGCGCCCGCGTGCGCGGTCGCCTGCAGCAGCACGACGGGGCGGCGCCACAGCGGCCCGTGCGACGGAAACTCGGCCGCGGCGATCGCGTCGATCCGCTCGACAAGCGCATGGCAGGTCGCCTCGCGATAGCGCGCCGCGTGGATGCGCACCTGTTCGGCGAGGCTCGCGACCGACAGGCGCGGCAGCCGGCGCGCGACACCCATCGCGTCGAGCGCTTCGAGCAGGTCGATCGCGCGGTGTTCGACGCCGCGCAGCAGCGCGATGCGCGCGGCCGTGCGATAGCCGAGCAGCACGGTGTCGGGCGTGCCGGCGTGTTCGAGCACGTCGAGCCGGTTCGCGAGCAACGCGGCGGCCTGGTCGACGCGGTCGGCCTCGTACGCGATCGCCGCGCACATCGCCGCGAGCATGCAGGTCAGCGGATGACGACGCCCGAGATCGGCTTCCGCGCGCGCCAGCGCCGGCGCCAGCACGTCGTCCGCGAGCCGGATCTGGCCTTCGCGCAAGTAGCTCAGGCCCGTGATCAGCTCGCCCCAGCGCGCGACGTAGCCGAACCCGGCCGCCGTTTCACCGCGTGGCGCGGCCTGCTGGAACCGGCGCGCCTGCGCCGGTTCGCCGACGATGATCGCGCGCGCCGACAGCCGGTTCGCGTGCATCTGCGCGAGCCACGTCGCCGGCGGCGGCGTGAAGTCGGCCCACGGCTCGAACAGCTCGACGAAGCGGTCGATTTCGTCGGCGTAATACGCGGCCGCGCTCAGGATCAGCGCGCATTCGTAGCGCATCGCGGCCGGCGTGCCGTTATCCGCGAGGATGCCCGCGATCTGGCGCCGCGCCTCGACATGACGCTCGCCGAGCGCCAGCGCCCACGCAACCGCAATCCGCAGCGTCGGGCGCTTGTCGAGCTCCGCGTCGGGCAGCAGCGCCAGCCAGTCGAGCACGTCGTTGATGCGGCCCTGCTTGATCGCATCCTCGAGGCAGCGCTGCGCGAGCGCGTACGCGGTCTCGAACTGGCCGGCCGCGTACGCGTGGCGTGCGGCTTCCTCGGTCATCCCGTGGGCATCGAGCCATGCCGCCGCGCGTGCATGCAGCGTGCTGCGCTCGGCGTCGGCGCGCGTGGCGAGGCGGTCGCGCAGCGTGTCGCGCACGAGCGGATGCAGCCGGCACCAGTCCGAATCGTCCGAGGCAATGAACAGCGGCGTGTCACGCGCGAGCCGCGCGAGCCGGTCGGGCGCGTGCGCATCGTCGAGCAGCGCCGCGCACAGCGACGGATGCAGGCGATCGGCGACGCTCGTGCGCGTCAGGAACGCGGTGTCGTCCGCCGACTGGTTCGCGAGCAGCAGTTCGACGAGCCGGTCGCGCGTGCCGTCCATGCGTGCGGCGAGCGCATCGACCGCCTGGCGCGGATCGGCCGAGCGCGCCATCGCGGCCATCGCGAGCTGCAGCCCGAGCGGCCAGCCGTCGACGCGCTCGAAGAGCCGCGCGCACGCGTCGGCGTCCACCCGTTGCGCAAAGCGCGCGCCGACCAGCGCGATCGTCTCGTCGAGCGTGAAGCGCAGCCAGTCGGGGCCCGCGAGCGTGCATTGGCCGCCGGCGAGCAGGTCGCCGGCCGCGTGATCGAGCCCGCGCCGCGCGGCGACGACGACATGCAGGTTCTGCGGCGCGTTGTGCAGCACGTAGGTCAGCGCCTCGAGGCCGGCAACCGGCAGCCGCTCGGCGTCGTCGACGATCAGCAGCGCGTCGATCGACAGTTGGGCGACTTCGGCGAGCCACGCGGTCAGGCCGTCCAGCGCGCGCGCCGCACCGCCCGGGACCAGCCGCCCGAAGCCCGGCCGCGCGCAACCGGTGCGCACTGCCTGTACGAGCCCCTGCAGCAGCCGCTGAGCGTCGTCGCGCTCGTCGGCCGACAGCCACACGACCGCGCGGCCGAGCGCAAGGGCCTCGCGGCGCCACTGCGCGAGCAGCGACGTCTTGCCGTACCCGGCCGGCGCCTGCACGAGCGTGACCGGCCGGCCGTCGAACGCCGGCGCGGCGAGGCTCAGCCGCGCGCGGGCGAGCAGTTGCGCCGGCACACGCGGCGCGGTCGTCTTCAGGACCAGTTCGGTGGGGGGCGTGTCGGCGCGATCGGGTGGGTGGGCCATCGGGGCAGCTGTCGGAGTCCGGCGCCGGCCGTGCAGGCCAGCGTCCGGGGTGGGCGTGGGGGGAAGGATCGGCCGAACCGCGTTCGCCCGTCAATCCCCCCCGCGACGAGTGGGGCCGCACCCGCGCCGCGTCGCTAGCATGGGTTCCGATACATGACGAACACCACGAGGAGCCCACCCATGAAGATCGTATCGACCGGCACGCGGCGCAACGCGCCGACCGCCGGATAAGCGGAGCGGCACGATGTACCGCCATCTGCTCGTGACGGTCGACGGCGTGCCCGGCGGCATCGACGCGATCGGCCATGCGCTCGAACTGGCGCGCGCGGTCGGCGCACGTGTCACGTTCGTGCTGCCCGGCGCCGCGCCGGACTCGCGTTTATCCGGAGCGCGGCTGCCGGAACACGGTGCGAAAGTGGAAGCCGCCGCCCGGGCGCAGGGCCTGTCCCATGCGATTGCGGCGGCCGGCCATCCGGCGGCCGGCGATCCGGGGGCCGGCCACCCGGCGAGCGGCGACGCATCGCCCGGCGCGCTTGCCGGCACGCTCGGCTGCGACCTGATCGGCGTCGCGGCGCTGCCGCCCGATGCCGATGCGGCGGCCCGCGCGCAGCGACAGCAGCTGCTCGCGACGAGCGGCGTGCCGGTGCTCGTCTGCACGTCACACCGGACGCCGGCCGAGGCGCGCGTGATCGCGCGTTGTCTCGACGCGCATCGCAGGGTCGGCGTGCTGCTGCAGATGCTGATGGCGTCCGGCGCAGCCGCGAACGGGCCGCAGCGGCACGCGGTCGACGTGCAGCGTGCGCTGGCCTCGCTCGCCGCACTGCAGAACGCGCGTTTCGGCACGGACGCCGAAGCGCGGCTCTTCGCGGTGTTACGTATCCGCGCGGAGTGCGTCGCGGCCGAACTGGACGAACTCGATCGCCAGCGGCAACGCGATGCACAGGCGCTCGACGCGCTCGGCCGGATCGCCGCGGACGGGCTGCCGTCCGCCGCATTCGATGCGGCGCTCGCTCGTTATGCGCACGGCGCGTTCGAGCAGATGGGGCGGATGGAAGGCGTGATTTTTCCCGCCGCGCGGCGCTACCTGGGCGACGCCGACTGGAGCGAACTGGACGAACCGCCGGCGGGCCGCGCAACCGCGACGCCGCCGGTCATGAACGAACCCGACGATGCGCGACGCGCATCGGACTGACACCATACGGAGAACACGATGGCACATGCAGTGCGATTCCACGAAACCGGCGGCCCCGACGTGCTGCGCTGGGAAGCAGTCGACGTCGGCGATCCGGGCGCCGGCCAGGTGCGCCTGCGGCACGAGGCCGTCGGGCTGAATTTCGCCGACACGTATTTCCGCAGCGGCCTGTATCCGGTGCCGCTGCCGGCCGGCATCGGCGTCGAGGCGGCCGGCGTGGTCGACGCGGTCGGCCCCGGCGTGACGAACGTGGCCGTCGGCGATCGCGTGACCTACACGGGCTTTTTGAACACGCTCGGCGCGTACAGCACCGAGCGGCTGATCCCGGCCGCGCCGCTCGTCCGGCTGCCGGCCGGCATCTCGTGCGAAACGGCCGCCGCGATGACGATGCGCGGACTCACGTCGGCCTACCTGCTGCGCCGCATCCATGCGTTCGCGCCGGGCGACACGATCCTGCTGCATGCGGCCGCCGGCGGCGTCGGGCTGATCGTGTCGCAATGGGCGAAGCTGCTCGGGCTCACGGTGATCGGCACCGTGTCGAGCGAGCACAAGGCCGCGATCGCCCGTGCCCACGGCTGCGACCATACGATCGACTACAGCCGCGAGGACGTCGCGAAGCGCGTGCGCGAACTGACGGACGGCGCGGGTGTCGACGTCGTGTTCGACAGCGTCGGCAAGGACACTTTCGAAGGCTCGCTCGATTCGCTGAAGCGGCGCGGGCTGATGGTATGCGTCGGCACCGCGTCGGGTCCGATCCCGCCGTTCGATCCGCAGCGCCTCGCGATGAAGGGCTCGCTGTACCTGACGCGCCCGGCGCTGGCCGACTACATCGCCGATCCGGCCGAGAAGAACGACCTGGCCGGCGAACTGTTCGCGCACGTCGCGGCCGGCCGCATCAGGATCGAGATCAACCAGCGCTATGCGCTGCAGGATGCCGCGCAGGCACACCGCGATCTCGAATCGCGCAAGACGACCGGTTCGTCGGTGTTCATCGTCTGAGGAGACGCGCATGCGAGTCGAACCCCTGACCTGCGCGATCGGCGCGGAACTGCTGGATGTGAGCCTCGCCGACGCCGTGCACGACGACGGCCTGTTCGCCGAGCTCCGCGCGCAGTTGCTCCGGCATCGCGTGCTGTTCCTGCGCGACCAGGACATCACGCGCGCCGAGCACGTTGCGTTCGCGCGGCGCTTCGGCGAGCTCGAGGATCATCCGGTCGCCGGCAGCGATCCCGAGCACCCGGGGCTCGTGCGGATCTACAAGTCGCCCGACCAGCCGAACGACCGCTACGAGAATGCGTGGCACAGCGATGCGAGCTGGCGCGTGGCGCCGCCGTTCGGCTGCGTGCTGCGCTGCATCGAGGGTCCGCCGGTTGGCGGCGACACGATGTGGGCGAACATGGTGCTCGCGTACGAGAACCTGCCGGACCACGTGAAGCAGCAGATCGCGGACTTGCGCGCGCGCCACAGCATCGAGGCGAGCTTCGGCGCAGCGATGCCGATCGACCGCCGCCTCGCGTTGAAGGCGCAGTACCCGGACGCCGAGCATCCGGTCGTGCGCACGCATCCGGAAACCGGCGAGAAGGTGCTGTACGTGAACGCGTTCGCGACGCATTTCACGAACTTCCACACACCCGGCCGCGTGCGCTTCGGCCAGGATGCAAACCCCGGCGCCGGCCAGTTGCTGCAGTACCTGATCAGCCAGGCCGCGATCCCCGAATACCAGGTGCGCTGGCGCTGGAAGAAGAACAGCGTCGCGATCTGGGACAACCGCAGCACGCAGCATTACGCGGTGATGGACTACCCGCCGTGCGTGCGCCGGATGGAGCGCGCAGGCATCGTCGGCGACGTGCCGTTCTGAGCGCGCCCGCCCCTTAACCGACTCGCAACCCTGCACACGACGCGCCGGGCTCGCCGCCCGGCACGGCGGGATACGCACGCCCGTACGCCTGCACTAAAACGATTTCCACTGGAGGACGACATGCAATTTCTCGACGATTCGCTGCACCCGGAAAACCAGGACAAGGTGGTCATCACGGTCGCGCCGTATGGCCCGGAATGGATGCCCGCCGATTTTCCGGAAGACATTCCGGTGACGATGGACGAGCACGTGCAGAAGGCCGTCGACTGCTACAACGCGGGCGCGACGGTGCTGCACCTGCATGTGCGCGAACTCGACGGCAAGGGCAGCAAGCGGCTGTCGAAATTCAACGAGCTGCTCGGCCGGCTGCGCGAAGCGGTGCCCGACATGATCCTGCAGGTCGGCGGCTCGATCTCGTTCGCGCCGGAAGGCGAGGGCGCCGATGCGAAATGGCTCTCCGACGACACGCGCCACATGCTCGCCGAGCTGACGCCGAAGCCCGACCAGGTGACGGTCGCGATCAACACCGTGCAGATGAACATCACCGAGTTGATGAATCGCAAGGACATCGCCGGCACGTCGCTGAACGAAGCCGCGCTGTGGGACGCGTACCGCGAGATGACGGTGCCGGCCGGCCCCGGCTGGGTCGACGAACACCTGCGCCGGCTGCAGGCGGCCGGCATCCAGCCGCATTTCCAGCTGACCGGCATGCATGCGCTCGAAACGCTCGAGCGGATCATCCGGCGCGGCGTCTATCGCGGCCCGCTCAACGTCACGTGGGTCGGCATCGGCGGCGGCTTCGACGGCCCGAATCCGTACAACTTCATGGAATTCGTGCGGCGCTGTCCGGACGGTGCGTGCATCACGCTCGAATCGCTGATGAAGAACGTGCTGCCGATCAACACGGTCGCGATGGCGCTGGGCCTGCATCCGCGCTGCGGGATCGAGGACACGATCATCGACCAGAAGGGCAACCGGATGACGTCGGTGCAGCAGGTCGAGCAATGCGCGCGGATCGCGCGCGAACTCGGCCGCGACATCGCGACCGGCAAGGAAGCCAGGGCGATCTACCGGATCGGCGTGCAGTACGACGGCATCGACGAGACGCTCGCGCAGCTCGGGATGGCGCCGAACCGCCGGCCGGGCCAGCTGAGCGTGCCGCTGCGCGCGGCCTGACGCGCCGCGCATCCGGGCGGCCCGCGAGCGCGGCAGCCGCCTGCCGATCGTTGTGGCGCGGCACCCACCCCTGCGCATGACGCAGGGCGGACTCCGGTCGACGGAGCGGGGCCGCGCAAGCCGCGCCGGCGCATTGCCGCCCCGGTGCCGGAGGAGACACGCATGTTGATTCATCACGTCGAGCCGTCGCTGCAGGACCTGACGGCCACCGAGCGGCGCGCGCCTGCGTATGCGTGGCTCGTGTTCGGACTGACCGTCGGGCTGCTGCTGTCGGATTACATGTCGCGGCAGGTGCTCAACGCGGTGTTTCCGCTGCTCAAGCACGCGTGGGCGCTGTCGGACACGCAGCTCGGTTCGCTCTCCGGCGTCGTCGCGCTGCTGGTCGGCCTGCTGACGTTTCCGCTGTCGGTCCTCGCCGACCGCTTCGGGCGCGTGCGCAGCATCGTCCTGATGGCCGCGTTGTGGAGCGTCGCGACACTCGGATGCGCGCTGTCGACCAACTACGCGGAAATGCTGGTCGCGCGCGGCCTCGTCGGGCTCGGCGAAGCCGCGTACGGCAGCGTCGGCGTCGCCCTGATCCTCAGCATCTTTCCGGCCCGGCTGCGCGCGACGCTGACCGGCGCATTCATGGCCGGCGGCGCGTTCGGCTCGGTGTTCGGGATGGCGCTCGGCGGGCTGGTCGGTGCGCATCTCGGCTGGCGCTGGTCGTTCGGCGTGATGGCCGCGCTCGGCATCGTGCTGCTCGTCGCGTATCGCTGCGTGGTGACCGAGCGGCGCCTCGCCGCATGCCGCATCGAACCGTGCCGGCGCGACGCCGACGCGCCGCGCGACCTGCGCGGCAGCGTGCGTGCGCTGATGTCGGGGCTGTTCGCCTCGCGCTCGGTGATCTGCGCGTATCTCGGCAGCGGGCTGCACCTGTTCGTGCCGGGCGCGCTGTTCGCGTGGCTGCCGAGCTACCTGAACCGCTACTACGCGATGGCGCCCGACCGCGCGGCCGTGCTCGCGGCCGGCTTCGTGTTGATCGCGGGCGTCGGGATGGTCGGCTGCGGCGTCGTCACCGACCGCGTCGGGCGCGCCGACGGCTCGCGCAAATGGCTGACCGCGATCGCCTATTGCGTGTTGACGGGCATCTGCCTCGCGATCGCGTTCCGGCTGCCGCCGGGGCCGCTGCAACTCGCGCTGATCTGCGCGGGCATGCTGGTCGGCGCGGGCGCGTCCGGCGCATCGGGTGCGATGGTCGCGAACCTGACGCCGGCCGCGATCCACGCGTCGGCCTTCGCGACGCTCACGCTCGCGAACAACCTGCTCGGCATGGCGCCGGGCCCGCTGCTGACGGGGTGGGCCGCCGATCACGCAGGCCTCGTCGGCGCACTGCAATGGATTCCCGTCGTGCCGTTCGCGGCCGCCGTGCTGTTCGCGATCGGACGCGCAAGCTACGCGGCCGATCTCGCGCGCGTCGAACGCGAACGGCGCGCATCCCAATTTTCGTGAACTCTCCTGGAGGCAGCATGACCCTGGCGACCGCGCCCACCATCCTGATCGTGCCCGGCTTGCGCGATCACGTCGACGACCACTGGCAGACGCATCTCGAACGGCGCTTGCCGAACGCACGCTCCGTCGCGCCGCTCGAAGCCGACAAGCTGAGCCGCGCCGCACGCGTCGCGGCCCTCGATGCGGCACTCGCCGAGATCGACGGCCCGGTGATCCTGGTCGCGCACAGCGCGGGCGTGATGATTACCGTGCACTGGGCGCGGCAGGCCACGCGCGCGATCCACGGCGCGCTGCTCGCGGCGCCGGCCGATCTCGACATGCCGATGCCCGCCGGCTATCCGTCGCCCGACGCGATCGACGCGCATGGCTGGACGCCCGTGCCGACACAGCGGCTGCCGTTCCCGAGCATCGTCGCCGCGAGCCGGAACGATCCGCTCGCGCGCTTCGAGCGCGCGGAGGCGTTCGCGGCCGGGTGGGGCAGCAAGCTCGTCGATCTCGGCGAGGTCGGACACCTGAATCCGGCGTCCGGATACGGCCAATGGCATGACGCCGAGCGGCTGATCGGCGAAGTGGCGGCGCTCGGCGCAATCGCTCTGAAATGACGGATTGACACGTCGGCATCGTTTGCCCGTGCAGACATCCTTTGGCGGCATCGATGGATGCTATGATTATCGGTAGTGTGGCCGCGGATAAGTGGCTGATTACTATTATATTTTCATCGGAAATCTGTCATGGCTCCCAAAAGGAAAACGCTGTACGGGGTCGAACTGAAACCTCGCACGATCATTCGTCCTACGACGGAGGTCAAGGTTTCGACCGAAACCGAAAAAGGCGACGTTCTGCGCGCAGCACGAAAGGTCATTACCGAACACCGGGACGTGCTGATCGCGCTGAAGGATCGCTGATTTGCTGGATCTCGATTACGTCATCACCATTCACGACGAGATCATTCGGGACCTCGGCGGCCTGAGCGGGTTCGCTCATGCCGGCCGAGGCGGTGTCGAGGCGGCCCTACATCGCGTCGAAAATCATGTTCATTACGCGGGACTTGATGACGTGTTCGGTATTGCGTCGACCTATGCCGTCGCAATCGCACGCGGGCATGTGTTCAATGATGCCAACAAGCGTACCGGCCTTACTTGCGCCCTGACGTATATGGAGCGGCAAGGCATCTCGATTCCACGCCTTGCCGATCTTGAAGACCTCATGGTCGATGTCGCCGATGGCAGCGTCACGAGCGAGGAACTGGCTGAGTATTTCAGTGCGGTTTGGGAGTTGTCCCGGTCCCGTTGAAACCCTGTCTCACGAAACCATTCTCTGCGGCATCGTTCTGATGATCGCACGCCGATAACCCGTACGGGCTCGATACGTCTTCCGGGTATCCGGTCGAAATTGCATCCTTTTCGCGAAGCACGCCGGCCGGACGCTCTCGACACACCAGCCTGATTCGGCAATCGCGCCGACATACGATGTCTTAACACACTCCACCCAACCCACCGCAACGCACCCTATATCCGTTCATCCTTTCGAATTGCGCTATTGCAGAAGGGTTTTTGTCAGGGAAAGTCCCGCCCCGCGCGCCATGGTTTTTTGTTGACCGACATCGTATAACGCCGTCATGATTTCCTGAAAAGAAAGGTCCCATCCACCGACCGAAGTGAGGAGACATGAACACCACCACGATCGCTCGCCGTGTCCGCCGGGTCGCACTCGCACTGGGTTTCACGCTGTCTGCCGCGGCGGCCGTTGCGGCTCCCGTGTCGCTGAATATCGTCGACGTCGCGGGCAACCTGCAGCTCACGCAGAAGGCCATCGAGGCGTTCCGCGACAAGAACCCGACCCTCGTGTCGAACGTCACGTTCACGAATGCGCCGGCGCCGCAGCTGCCGGGCAAGATCAAGGCGATGCAGGCGGCGGGGCGCTCCGACATCGACCTCGTGCTGACGGGCACCGACGCGCTGGCCGCCGGCATCGAACAGAACCTGTGGCGCAAGCTCCTGCCCGACGACGCGGCCGCTTTCCCCGGCGTGCTCGACAGATACGCGCCCGGCCCGCGCAAGATGCAGGACCTCGCGCAGGGCTTCGGCCTCGAAGTCACCTACATGCCGGCCGGCCCGCTGCTCGAATACAACCCGGCGAAGGTCAGCGACCCGCCGAAGACGCCCGATCAATTGCTCGCCTGGTGCAAGGCGCACCCGAACAAGCTGATCTATGCGCGCCCAGCGAACTCGGGCCCCGGCCGCACGTTCCTGATGGGGCTGCCGTACGTGCTCGGCGACAAGAATCCGCAGGATCCGGTCAACGGCTGGGACAAGACCTGGGCGTTCCTGAAGGCATTGAACGACTGCGTGCCGTACTACCCGGGCGGCACGTCGGCGGTGATGAAGGAGCTCGGCGAAGGTACGCGCGACATGACCGTGACCGTCACGGGCTGGGACCTCAACCCGCGCGCGCTCGGCATCGTGCCGGCCGAGTTCAGGATCCAGGCGTTCGACAACATGACGTGGGTCAACGACGCGCACTACATGGTGATCCCGAAGGGCGTGCCGAAGGAAAAACTCGACGTGCTGTTCAAGCTGATGAACTTCCTGCTCGAACCGGCGCAGCAGGCCATGACCTACGACGACGGCTATTTCTATCCGGGCCCGGCGGTCAAGGGCGTGACGCTCGAGATGGCCCCTGCGCACAGCCAGGAAGTCGTGCGCAAGTTCGGCCGCCCCGAGTACGCGAAGCTGCTCGCCGAGCGCCCGCACGTGCAGCCGCTCAGCGCGCAGGCGATGGTCGCCGCGTTCCAGAAATGGGATCGCGAGATCGGTTCGCAGAAATCGAAGTGACGCCTGAACCGGCGGGCGCCACGGCGCCCGCGTCGATGGAGTTCGCGCAATGAAGCACAGTTTCGAACGGCTGCGGCTCGACGGCGTGTGCCGCAGCTTCACCAATGCGGAAGGCGCGCAGGTCGCCGCGCTGAACGGGCTCGACCTCGAAATCCGGCGTGGCGAATTCATTGCGCTGCTCGGCCCGTCGGGCTGTGGCAAGTCCACCGCGCTGAACTGCATCGCGGGGCTCCAGCCGCTGACGAGCGGTGGCATCTGGCTCGACGACACGCGCATCGACGTGCTGCCGCCCGAGCGGCGCGGCTTCGGGATGGTGTTCCAGAACTACGCGCTGTTTCCGCACATGTCGGTGCTCGACAACGTCGGCTTCGGCCTCAAGATGCGCGGCATGCCGAAGCAGGAAGCGCGACGGCGCGCGCAGCAGGCGCTCGAACTCGTGCAGCTCGTCGGCCATGAGGGCAAGCTGCCGGGGCAACTGTCGGGCGGGCAGCAGCAGCGCGTCGCGATTGCGCGCGCGATCGTGATCGAGCCGCCGCTCGTGCTGATGGACGAGCCGCTGTCGAACCTCGACACGAAGCTGCGCATCGAGATGCGCGCCGAGATCCGCCGCATCCACACGCAACTCGAACGCGCGACGATCTACGTGACGCACGACCAGGACGAAGCGTTGTCGATGGCCGACCGCATCGTCGTGATGAAGGAGGGCGTCGTGCAGCAGGTCGCGTCGCCGAAAGACGTCTACACGCGCCCGCACAACCTGCACGTCGCGCGCTTCATGGGCTACCGCAACGTGTTGCCGTTCACGCTCGAAGGGATGACCGGCGATCACGTCCGGGTCGCAGCCGGCGGCGTGCCGCTCACGGGCGTGCCGATGGCCGGCTTCGACGCAAAGGATGTCGTGGTCGCGCTGCGCCCCGACGACATCGAGCGCGCGGACGAGCGCGGCGACAACGCGTTCGACGCGACCGTCGAAACAGTCGAATACGGCGGCCGCGACTCGCTGATCCGTGCGCTCACGCCGTTCGGCGCGATCTGGGCGCGCGTCGCCGGCGACTTCGCGGAAGGCGAACATTTGCGGCTACGTGTTGCGCCGTCTTGCACGCTCGTCTATGCGGGAGATGCGCAATGAACGGCCGCCGCATCGCGTGCGCTGCAACGCGCCACCGGGCGGCCGCATGAGCACGCTTCCGACCGCCGGCACGCCGCGCGACGCGAAGGCGTGGCTCGTCACGCCCGCGCTCGCGTTCATCGTCGCGCTGTTCGTCTATCCGTTCGCGTACGGTCTCGTGCTGTCGTTCCAGCCGATGAACGGCGGCGGCGCGCTCGCGAACTACCTGCAGTTCTTCACCGATACCGCGATGTGGCCGACCGTGCTCGTCACGCTGAAGCTGGCGGTACCGGCGACCTTGCTCAACGTCGGCATCGCGGTGCCCGTCGCGTTTGCACTGCGCCGCCATTCGCCGTACCAGAAGCTCGTCACGACGCTGCTCGTGATTCCCGTCACGCTCGGCACGGTGCTCGTCGCCGACGGGATGCTCACGTATTTCGGGCCGAACGGCTGGTTCCCGCAGGCGCTGCAGGGGCTGCACCTGTACACCGACGAAGTGCGCCTCACGCACAACTACTGGGGCGTGCTGCTGTCGCTGATCGTGTCGGGCTTTCCGTTCGCGTTCCTGCTGATGCTGTCGTACATCAGCGGCATCGACCCGACGCTCGCGCGCGCAGCGGCCACGCTCGGCGCGAACCCGTGGCAGCAGTTCCGGCAGATCTACCTGCCGCTGCTCGTGCCGGGACTGACGATGGCCGCGTGCCTGTCGTTCGTGCAGGCGTTCTCGGTATTCCCGTCGGCCGTGCTGCTCGGCGCGCCGGCCGGCCCGACACGCGTGATCTCGATCGCCGCGGCCGAAGCCGCGTTCGAGAGCTATGACTATTCGCTCGCGTCGGCGATCGCGATCGTGATGGGCTTCGTCCAGCTGCTGGTGGTCGCGTCGATGCTCGGCGCGCGCCGCTTCTTCTATACGGGCGCGGTGACGGGAGGCAAGGGCTGATGACGACCGACCATCACGCCGCTCGCGCGTGGCCGCCGAAACACGACGCGCCCGGCGCACGGCCCGTCGACGCAAGGAAACCGCACCGGATGAAAAGCAACCTCGCCGGTCGTGCCTGGCAGGCGCTCGTCTGGGGGCTGATGGCGTTCTTCCTGCTGAACGTGATGCTGCTGATCGCGACCGTCGCGGTGAACTCGGTCGCGACGCGCTGGTTCGGCACGCCGCTGCCGCAGGGCTTCACGCTGCACTGGTACGCGAAGGCGTGGGAGGACTTCCAGCTCGCGAGCGTGCTGTGGGTGACCGTCGAGGTCGTCGGCGCGGTCGTGCTGCTGTCGATCGCGCTCGGCGTGCCGGCCGCGTATGCGCTCGCGCGCGTGCAGTTCCGCGGCAAGCGCTTCGCGCTGCTGGTGTTCCTGCTGCCGCTGATGGTGCCGCCCGTCACGTACGGGATTCCGATGGCGACCGTGATGTACAAGGTCGGGCTCGCCGGCACGCTGCCGGGCGTGATCCTCGCGAACCTCGTGCCGGCGCTGCCGTTCGTGATCCTCGTGATGACGCCGTTCATCGAGCAGATCGACCCGAACCTCGAAGCCGCCGCGCGCATCTTCGGCGCGAACACGTGGCGCTATTTCCGCTACGTGCTGCTGCCGCTGCTGGTGCCCGGCATGCTCGCGGCCGGGCTGCTCGTGCTGGTGCGCACGATCGGGATGTTCGAGCTGACGTTCTTCACCGCGGGGCCGAGCACGCAGACGCTCGTCGTCGCGCTGTATTACGCGGTGTTCTCGACCGGCGTGCGCGCGCCGCAGTCGATCGACGCGATGGCGATGATCTACATGGCCATCACGCTCGTCTGGGTCGTGATCGCGCTGCAGTTCGTGAGCCCGACGCAGCTGGTCAGCCGCGTGAAGCAGGAGCGCCAGTAGGCGAGGGCGTCGCACGGTCGTGCCGGGCCTCCGTGCAATTGGTTACAAATGGATACCGCGCCCGGCACGCGGACGTTGCAGACTACGCGGCGTTCCCCCGATCGACGGATATCCATGAAGTTTCAAACGCTGCTGACACTCGCCGGCGCCTCGACGCTGCTGGCCGCCTGCAACCTGCTCCACGACGGCCCCGGATCGGGCGACGTCGACGCGGCCGTGCGCCGCGCGCTCGAGGCGGAAAACCACGGCGGCCTGAACGCGCTGTTCGGCCAGCCGCTGCCGGTCTCGGCCGATGTCGTGTCGGCCAAGCCCGACGGCGACTGCAAGAAGCTCGGCGATCGCACGTACTCGTGCGACGTCGTCGTCACGTGGCGCAATGCCGATTACTCGCCGTCGCGCGCGAACCTCACCTTCGTGAAGGCCGCCGACGGCTCGTGGCAGACGTCGGGCGTCGATGCGGCGCTCGTGACGGGCACCGCGAAATCGCTGATCGACCACATCGGCAAGGCGTGGCCGGGCAATGCGGCAAGCGGCGCATCGGCGCCGCAATGACGCACTGACGCGCCGGCGGCCAGCCTTCTTTCCCTTCTCCCGGTGCGCGGCCTCGTCCTGGCGGGCCGCGCCGTCTCGCGGCTTGCGCTAAAAAAGGGCGCGAGCATCTGACCCGATCTCGATTGAATGCATCCTCGGTATGCGGGCTGGCTTATAGGGAAAACCCTTATTTCGAGATATAATCACGGCCTAAGAGAAAGGTCGAACCATGCCTGAACGCTTCCAAACCCTTGAAAAATTTGTGTTTTCCCTCGTCGTGATGTCCGCCGTGATGTGCTCGGCCTTCCTTGCGTACGAGCGCCACCCCGAGATCAAGATCGCGCTGCACGAAGGCGAAGCGCTGATGCGCGAGAGCGCCAAGTACTCGGTCATCTGCTCGCCGTCCAAGGTCGATCCTTGCGTCGAGATGTCCGCCTACTGAGCGGCTTTTCGGCCTTGCCCTACGTCATCGTCGGTCTGAATTCCCTGAAGTAGCGCTCATCAGGCATTCGGAAACCGGCCGCAAGACAGGGCGGAGGCACGAACCCGTTACGTGCCGGGTCGCTGGCACAAGCAGCCCCCGAATTCAGCCGGCCCCGCTTCGAGCAATCGAGCGGGGCCCTTCTGTTTTTTGCGCGCCTTTGCTCGCCGCTACACGACATGCCGCGGTTCGCCACCGACGAACGCGGCAACGTTGTCGACGAGCTGATCGGCGAGCGCCTGCATCGCCTCGTCGCTCGCCCACGCGACATGCGGCGTCAGGATGAACGCCGGATGCGACAGGATCGCGTGGAACGGATGCGCGGCCGGCAACGGCTCCTGCGTGACCACGTCGAACCCCGCGCCCGCGATCTGCCCCGACTGCACTGCGTCGACGAGCGCGCTTTCGTCCACGAGCCCGCCTCGCGCGGTATTGATCAGCAGCGGCCGGCGCGCCATGCGCGTGAACGCGTCCGCATCGATCAGGTGCCGCGTCGCGGGCGTGAGCGGGCAGTGCAGCGTGATCACGTCGCTGTCGCGCAGCAGCGCGTCGAGCGGCACACGGTCGTCACCCGAGGGCTCGCCGTGCGCCGCGAACAGTACCCGCATGTCGAGCGCACGAGCGATGCCGGCCACCGCGCGGCCGAGCACGCCGTCGCCGACGATCCCGAGCGTTGAGCCGGCCAGGTCGCGGATCGGGTGATCGAAGAAGCAGAACTGGCCGCTGTCGAGCCAGCGTCCCGCGCGCACCGCGTCGCGATAGGCCACGAGGCTGCGGCGCAGCGCGAAGATCAGCGCGAACGTGTGCTCCGGCACGGTGCGGACCGCATAGCCGCGAATATTGCTCACGACGATGGCGCGCGCCGCACACGCATCGAGATCGACGATGTCCGTGCCCGTCGCGGCGATCGCGATCATCCGCAGTTGCGTGGCATTGGCCAGCGCCGCCGCGTCGAGCCGCACCTTGTTGGTCACGACGATGTCCGCGTCGCCGATGCGCGCGGCGATCTCGTGCGCGGCCGTCCGGTCGAACGTCTGCATCACGTGCGGAAACGGGAACGGCTTCAGCACGGTCTGCGGCGACAGCGTTGCGCGGTCGAGAAACACGATCTTCGCGGGAGAGGAAACAGAAAACATGGCGGGTCTCGCTGACAGGCGCCCGGTGGCGCGGAACGGCTTCGATTCTGCCGGTGGCGCGCGCGCCGTCGTTTGACCGTTGCGCGAGCGCGCTTTCCCGGATGGAAAGGCTGGCGCGCCGCACGACCGCCGTCGCGACGCGCGTGCCGCCGCGCGCCTTTCCGTTTCGGAAAGGCTGGTTGAGCATCGATCGATTTTCGCCGTGCGCGAACGCCGTCATGATCGCCGTCATCGATCCCACGATTTCATCGGAGACAGCCATGACACGACCTCTCGACGGCATTCGCGTGCTGGAACTCGGCCAACTGATCGCCGGGCCGTTCGCGGGCCGGATGCTCGCCGAATTCGGCGCGGACGTGATCAAGGTCGAGCCGCCCGGCGTCGGCGATCCGCTGCGCAAATGGCGGCTGCTGCACGACGGCACCTCGGTCTGGTGGGCCGCGCAGTCGCGCAACAAGACCTCGCTCACGCTCGACCTGCGCACGCCCGAAGGGCAGGACGTCGTGCGCCGCCTCGTCGCCGAAACCGACGTGCTGATCGAGAATTTCCGGCCCGGCACGCTCGAAGGCTGGGGGCTCGGCTGGGACACGCTGTCCGCGATCAACCCGGGGCTCGTGATGCTGCGCGTGTCGGGCTTCGGGCAGACGGGCCCGTATCGCGACCGCCCCGGCTTCGGCGTGATCGCCGAGGCGATGGGCGGCCTGCGGCACCTGACCGGCGAGCCCGGCCGCACGCCGGTGCGCGTCGGCATCTCGCTCGGCGATTCGCTGTCGGCGCTGCACGGCGTGATCGGCGTGCTGCTCGCGCTGCGGCATCGCGAACAGCAGGGCGGCAAGGGGCAGGTCGTCGACGTCGCGCTGTACGAATCGGTGTTCAACCTGATGGAAAGCCTGCTGCCCGAATACGCGGCGTTCGGCGCGGTGCGCGAGCCGGCCGGCAGCAGCCTGCCCGGCATCGCACCGACCAACGCGTATCGCTGCCGCGACGGCAAGTACGCGCTGATCGCCGGCAACGGCGACAGCATCTTCCGGCGCCTGATGGAACTGATCGGCCGGCCCGATCTCGGCAACGATCCCGCGCTCGCACGCAACGACGGGCGCGTCGCGCAGGTCGAGCGGATCGACGCGGCGATCGGCGAGTGGAGCGCGCGCCACGATCTCGACGCCGTGCTCGCCGCGCTGAACGACGCGCGCATTCCGTCCGGTCGCATCTACGACGTGGCCGACATCGCGGCCGACCCGCATTACCGCGCACGCGACATGATCGTCGACGCCGCGCTGCCCGACGGCACGCCCGTACTCGTGCCGGGCATCGTGCCGAAACTCGACGCCACACCCGGGCGCATCGACCGTCCTGCGCCCGCGCTCGGCGCGGATACGGACGCGGTACTCGCCTCGCTCGGCATCGATGCCGCGACGCGCGACGACTGGCGCACGCGCGGCGTGATCTGAACCTGACCACGAGACGACGACATGAACGAGCAACGCAAACGGCTCCATATCCACGAAGTCGCGACGCGCGACGGTTTCCAGAACGAGGCGGCCTTCGTCGACACCGACGACAAGATCGCGCTCGTCGATGCACTGAGCGCGTGCGGCTACGCGAAGATCGAGGTCACGTCGTTCACGTCGCCGAAGGCGATCCCCGCGCTGCGCGACGCCGAGGCCGTGATGCACGGCATCGTGCGCGCACCGGGCGTCGTCTATACGGTGCTCGTGCCGAACGTGCGCGGCGCCGAGCGCGCGCTGTCGTGCGGCGTCGACGAAGTGAACCTCGTGATGTCGATGAGCGAAAGCCACAACCGCGCGAACCTGCGGATGACGCGCGAGCAGTCGTTCGAGCAGTTGCGCGGCGTGCTCGACGCCGTGCGCGGCTCGCGGGTCGCGATCAACGTATCGCTGTCGACCGCGATGGGATGCCCGATGGAAGGCGACGTGCCGGCTGAAACGGTGCTCGCCTGGATGCAGCGCTTCGCGGATCTCGGCGTGCACGGCTTCACGCTGTGCGACACGACGGGCATGGCATTTCCGTCGCAGGTGCGTGATGTGTGCGAACGCGCGCGCGAGCGCTTCCGCGCGCTGCAACTCACGCTGCATTTCCACAACACGCGCGGGATGGCGCTGGCCAACACGCTTGCAGCGCTCGACGCCGGCATCGACCGCTTCGACGCATCGCTCGGCGGGCTCGGCGGCTGCCCGTATGCGCCGGGGGCGACCGGCAACGCGTGCACCGAGGAACTCGTGCACATGCTCGAACTCGACGGCTACGATACGGGCATCGACCTCGCGGCCGTGCTCGCCGCGTCGGCACGGCTGCCCGCGCTGATCGGGCACGATGTGCCGAGCCAGATCCTGAAGGCCGGGCGCCGCTCGGACCTGCATCCGGCACCGCCCACCGACGCCGGCGACATGCCCGCGCAACGCGCGTTTTCATGAACAACAGGAGCGACATCCATGGCGTTGATTGACCACCTCGACCATCTCGTACTGACCTGCGTCGATCCGGACAAGACGAAGCATTTCTACACCGAGGTGCTGCAGATGCAGCTCGAAACGTTCGGCGCCGGCCGGCTCGCGTTCCGCTTCGGCAACCAGAAGATCAACCTGCATGTGCGCGGCGCCGAGTTCGAGCCGAAGGCGCATGTGCCGGTGCCCGGCGCGCTCGACCTGTGCTTCATCGCATCGGTGCCGCTCGACGACGTGATTGCGCACCTGCAGCGCGTCGAATGGCCGATCGTCGAAGGGCCCGTCGAGCGCACGGGCGCGACGCAGAAGATTCGCTCGGTCTACGTGCGCGATCCCGACCTGAACCTGATCGAGATCTCCGAACCGATCTGAGCGGCGGCGGCCTGCGGGTCCACGCGTGTACGGCGTCCGCAGTTCGTCGCCGAAAGCGGACAGGCGGGCGCCGCGCCCGCCGATTCCGGATAGCAGGTCGTGGCGGCGCTGCGGATAATGCTGCAACGGCGTCGGCCCGGCCGCCGACTTCGTCACGCGCACGGCGACGCTGCCGTGCCTGTCCGCAACCCGACCCAGGCGCTCCCGAATGACGATCCTCTATCGCGGCATGGACCGCGCGGCGCTCGACGCCGCCTACCTGAACACGAGGGCCGTTGCCGATTTCCCGGCGCTGCTCGCGTCGTGCCAGGCCCGCAGCGCCGCGCTGTACGACGCGACGCCCGGCCGCCGCAACCTGCGCTACGGCGCGCAATCCGCGCAACGCTTCGACTGGCTGTCGTGCGGGCAGCCCGGTGCGCCGCTGTTCGTGTTCATCCATGGCGGCTACTGGCAGCACTGCACGAAAGAGGATTTCGCGTATGCGGCGAGCGGGCCGCTCGCGCGCGGCTTCGACGTCATCCTGGCCGAATACACGCTCGCGCCGATCGCGACGATGACCGAGATCGTCGCCGAGATCGGCATGCTGCTCGATCATCTGGCCAGCGACCCCGACGGGCTCGGCACCGCGCAACGGCCGATCCACCTGAGCGGCCACTCGGCGGGCGGCCACCTGACGGCCATGCATCGCGCGCATCCGGCCGTCGTGTCGGCGCTCGCGATCAGCCCGCTCGTCGATCTCGAACCGATCTCGCTGTGCTGCCTGAACGACAAGCTGCAGCTCACCGCGCGCGAGATCGACGCATGCAGCCCGTTGCGTCATGTCGGGCCCGGTGCGCCGACCGTCGTGGCGGTCGGCAACGCCGAACTGCCCGAACTCATCCGGCAGGCAGACGAATACGCGGCGGCGTGCGACGCGGCCGGCGAACGGATTGCACGTACGAGGCTGCCCGGCATGAAGCACTTCGCCGTGCTCGACGATCTCGCGCGGCCCGACGGTGCAATGCTCGCCGCGTTGCAGGCCATCGCATCGCGCTAGCCGCACGCCGTATCGCACGGGTCCGGCCGCGCGTATGATCGGCGTCAGGCCGGTGCAATATGGCGTGCGCCGCACGGCCTTCCCAGGACCCACGACATGGTGAACCCGCTTCATTTCGATCTGCAGTCGCTGCGCGTGTTCGCGCTCGTCGCCGAGCACGGCAGCCTGACGAAGGCGGCCGAACACGGCCAGCTCACGCTTTCCGCGGTCAGCAAGCGGATCGCCGAACTCGAAAGCGTGACCGGCAGCGCGCTGTTCGTCCGGCATGCGCGCGGCGTCGAGCTGACGCCCGCGGGCCGTGCGCTGCTCGATCACGCGACGAAAGTGATCGAGCAGGTCAACCGGATGGCGCACGAGATGAGCGACTACGTCGCTGGCGTGCGCGGCCACATCCACGTGTGGACCAACACGTCCGCGATCGTCCAGTTCCTGCCCGCCGATCTCGCCGCGTTCCTCACCGACAACCCCGGCATCAAGGTGAGTCTGGCGGAGCGGCTGAGCCACGAGATCGTCGACGCGCTCGCGTCGGGCAAGGCCGATCTCGGCGTATTCGCCGACAACGTGCCGGCCCCCGGCATCGAGCGGCGGCTGTACCGGCGCGACGAACTCGTGCTGCTCGTGCCGCGCACGCACCGGTTCGCCTCGCGCGACAGCATCCGCTTCGCGGATACGCTCGACGAGGACTACGTCGGCCTGAGCGACGGCAGTTCGCTGCTCGCGCGCATGACCGACGCCGCGTTCGCGGCCGAGCGCTCGCTGAAGCTGCGGATCCAGGTATCGAATTTCGACGGCGTGAGCCGGATGATCGAGGCGGGGCTCGGCATCGGCGTGCTGCCGCGCGATGCGGTGACGGGCGAGCGCGCGGCGCGGCTCGGTATCGTGAAGCTCGACGATGCGTGGGCGACGCGCTCGCTGTGGGTCGGCGTGAAGGCGGGTGGCGTGCTGACCACCGACATCGCGAAGCTGTTCGATTTCATGTCGGCGCGCTGAATGCGATGAAACGGCGATGCACGGGGCACGCTTGCGCGCCACCCCGCGCCGATCGCCGCATTACACCGGATTGATCTCATCCTGGCTGCGCCGCGTGGTCAGCGGCCCGAGCACGCGCAGCGTCACCGCGACGATGCCGAGCGCGGCCGAGATCACGCCGAACATCGCGCCCGCGCCGTAGCCACCGAGCACCGGCAGCAGCACGAACGGCAGCGCGCCGCTGACGATCCGCGACAGCGCATAGGTAGTGCCGATCGCCGTCGAGCGCACGCGTGCCGGGAAGATCTCGGCCTGGTACACGTGATACGCATTGCTGAACACGTTCGACGCGCAGGTCGTCAGGAACCCGAAGCCGACGATCAGCACGGTATTGCCCGAATACGCGAAGCACAGCCCGAATGCGGCGATCGACAGGATCGACACGATCACGAGCGTGCGGCGCTCGATCCAGTTGAGCAGCGGAATCGACAGCAGCGACCCGACTGGATAACCGATGAACGACAGCGCGATGAACAGCGTGCTGTCCGTCACGTCGAAGCCGCGGCTCTTCACGACCGTGCCGGCCAGCGTGCCGAACCCGTAGTAGCCGAAGCCCTGGAACAGGTGGAAGATCGCGAGCATCACATAGCGTGCGCCGTACGGTTCGCGACGCAGCAGCGCGATGCGCTCGCCGAGACCGAGCGGCCGCTGCGGCTCGGCTGGCTCCGCGAACTGCTCGGGCACGCGCACGCCGGCGCTTTCCGCGAAACGCCGCAGCGCCGCGTGCGCGTCGGCCGTGCGGCCCTGCGCGAGCAGCCAGCGCGGGCTCTCCGGCAGCCGGTGCTGGACGAGCAGCACGTACACGGCGCCGAGGCTGCCGATCGCGAGGATGATGCGCCAGCCGGCCACGCCGGCCACATGCAGCGGGTTCAGCCACAGCGCGAGGAAGCCGACGAGCGGCACCGCGACATACGAAGTCGTATAGGCCCATGCGGCAAGCCGCCCGCGCTTCTCCTTCGGCAGGATTTCAGACAGGAAACTGTCGGCGACGGGATAGATCGCGCCGACGCCGATGCCCGTCAGGAACCGGCATGCCACGAGCATGTCGGCGTTCACCGAAAACGCGCCCACCAGCGAGAACGCGCTGTACCACACGAGCGTCAGCAGGAACGCCTTGCGCCGGCCGATGCGGTCGGCGAGGCTGCCGAGGCACATCGCGCCGACGAACATGCCGATGAACGCGGACGCCAGCAGCAGCTTGAAATCGGCGCTTTGCCGGCTCAGCCCGTATTCGTTCTGCAACGCGGAGCCGATCGTGCTGACGAGGAAGATCTCGTACATGTCGAAGAACAGCCCGATGCCGATCACCCAGACGACGAACCGGTGCAACGCACCGACCGGCAGGTCGTCCATGAAATCGCCGAGCGTGATGCGACGGACGGGGTGGGCCGCCGCGTCGGCGCCGACGCCGGAAGAAGCGGCCGGCAGTCGGGCGGACGCGGGTCCGCCCGCGTTGCCGCCGAGATCGAGGGATTGGCTGTTCATCGTGTCTCCTGATTTTCGATATGCCGTGGCGCGCGGCCCGGCCGTTCGCGGCCGGCGTGATGCGTCCGGCCATACGACACGGCGGCAGCCATCGCAGGGCCCGGGAAAGGGCTGGATGTGCGCGCTGCGCCGATCGTCCGACACATGGTGGGCAAATCGGCGGCGCGTGATAATTGCGGATGTTTCAAGCGTCCTTTCCCACGCAGAAAGGGTAGGAACGCGCGGCAGCCCGGATTCGCGCGGCAGGCCGTTGCAGCCTGCGTCGCACGCGGTGGCGTACCGAAAGCGGTGCGCCACCGCGCAACCTGACTGGCCGGGAAAACCATGAGACCCGTCGTGACACCGCCGGCGGCAGCCATACGATCATGTTCAATCGGCCGGCACGAACGCCGGCCCGTGAAACACGCGCACGGGGTTCCCGCGCGCCAGCGCAAAGTGCTGCATCCACCGCTGACGGCGCGCATCGAACGCGTGACGATCGGCCTCCTGCTGCAATCGCGCTTGCAGCAACCGCAGCGCCAGACGCTTGTTCGTGTGCCGGCTACGCCCGCTTTCCACACGTATCGACAGGCCGGTCGACACATGTGTCGACCGGATGACCGAGTTCGTCTTGTTCACGTATGCGTACGGCGCCGACGTGACGCTCGTCTACCTCGAACCGCCACGCGCGGAACTGCTGCGCCGCAACGCGCGGCGCGACACGTCGCTGACGATTCGCGCTCTCGAGACGATGCTGCTGCGCCTGGATCTGCCGCTGCCGACCGAAGCGCACGCTTTACGGTACGAAGTCCGAGGCGGCGATGTCGTTGCGCGCACCGGTACGCCGCATGTCACCGCGGCGTACCGGCGACGCGCCTCATTTCAGTTCCGGATTCTGCTGCGTCGCGCACGCGCGCAGCGCGGTGACGAGGTCGTTCTTGCCGAGCTTCTCGAACAGATCGGCCATCTCCATCTGCGCGACGGGATCGCCTTCACGCGCCGCACGCCAGCGCAACGACGCGATCATCCCGCGCATGCGCTCGCCGGGCGTTTCGCCGTCGTAGCCCGACATCGCCTGCAGCACGTCCGCGAGCTTGTTGTAGCCGGCCGGCACGTGATGCACGAGCAGCCACGCGATCGCCGGCTGCGCACCTTCCCAATCCTCGTCTTCGAGCGAACTGTTGACCAGGCGCGCGGCCGCGCGCCACGAGCCGAGCGACGCAGCCTTTGCATAGGCCTTGTCGGCTTCTCGGCCACGTGACGACGGCGCCGCATCGAACGCAGCCTGCGCAGCGGCCGACGGCGGCGGCAGCGCGAGCTTCGTGCATTGGAACGCGCCCGCATCGGGTGCGTTACCGGGCAGGTCGGCCCAACGCACCTGGTCCTTCAGGGTGCGATCGAGCGTCGGCCGTACGTCGCTTTCCTTCATCGACGCGAACACCCAGTCGGTACGCACCTGGCGCGCGGCGTCCCAGTCGCTTTCGGCTGCGGCGTGTTGCGCGAACGCCAGGCAAGCGGCCACGCAGCCGATCCGGAACAGGTTTCGGGCAGGGGATTTCATCATGGCTTCCGGCCTCAATGCGCGACGATGATGAATGCCGTGAGCGCGATCGGAAGCAGCGCCACGCCAAGCAAGCCCACGGCGCCATCGGCCGCCATCGTGAGCGGCGACAGCGCGAGCTTCGCGCCCTGGCCGAGCAGCGACGGCCGCTCGATGACCTTGACGTTGTAAGGATGATTGAATGCCTGCGGAATCGACGACGGCGTGACGTCGTTCGGCTGGTAACGCTTGCCGCTGATCGTGCCGCGCTCGGTCAGCTTGTAGCGCTCGTCCTTGAAACCGTCGGCGAGCGCGCGCGCCCGCAGTTCGGAGCCGGGCGGTGCGTCCTCGCGCGAAAGCTGCAACACGTAACGCCCGGAGATCTTGTCGCCATGCGTCTCGAAATCGTCGAAATCGGTGTCCAGCTTGGCCCGATAGGGCGCCGTGAGGTTGACCGCGAGGGCAGGCGGCACATCGAAGATGTAGTGATACTGCTTGCCGATCACGACGAGCGTCTTCCCGTCGGCGCTGATCAGGAACGCCGACAGCGTTTCCCGGTATTCCGGGTCCTTCATCATGCGATTGGTGATCGGGCCGATATCGGCGTTGGTGCAGCCGGCAAGCATGCCGGACGCCGCCACGGCGGGCAGCGCGAGGAACGTTCTTCTTTTCATGTGTGCTGTGATGGTGTTGTTGGTTTTGACAGCGGAGCCGCATGAATGTCGGGCGAAGCGTTCAGTGAACGCTGCGCGCTGACGGCCTTGGATGCGGTTTCTCCGTCCGCTATTCTAGGGGTGAAACCGGAAAGCCGATACATGCGGCCCATGCGACGCGCCAAGCTCGCGCGTCGGCCGTCAACAGGAGGTGAGCAACATGAATCAACCGACCCACAACCGGACGCTGTTGCGCACCCTCGGTATCCGCGCACCGATCGTCCAGGCGCCGATGGCCGGCGTCAGCACGCCGGCGCTGGCCGCCGCCGTGTCGAACGCGGGCGGGCTCGGCTCGCTCGGCGTCGGCGCGACGAACGCCGACGGCGCGCGCAAGATGATCCGCGACACGCGCGCGCTCACCGACCGGCCGTTCAACATCAACGTGTTCTGCCACAGTCCGGCCCACGCCGATGCGGCCGTCGAACGCGCGTGGCTCGACTGGCTCGCGCCGGTGTTCCGCGAATACGGCGCGACGCCGCCCGCGTCGCTGTCGGAGATCTATACGAGCTTCGTCGCGGACGACGCGATGCAGGCGATGCTCGTCGACGAAAAGCCGGCTGTCGTCAGCTTCCATTTCGGGCTGCCCGGCGCTGACGTGATCGCTGCGCTGAAGCGCGCGGGCATCACGCTGTTCGCGACCGCGACGAATCTCGATGAGGCACGCCAGATCGCCGCCGCCGGCATCGACGCGATCGTCGCGCAGGGCATCGAAGCCGGCGGGCATCGCGGTGTGTTCGATTCGACCGCGCACGACGATCGACTCGGCACGTTCGCGCTGACGCGCCTGATCGTGCGCGAAGGCGCGCTGCCCGTGATCGCCGCCGGCGGCATCATGGACGGCGAGGGCATTGCCGCCGCACTCGCGCTCGGCGCGCAGGCCGCGCAGCTCGGCACGGCGTTCGTCGCGTGCCCGGAGACGTCGATCGACGACGGCTATCGCCGCGCGATGCTTGGCGACGCCGCTCGACGCACGACGTTTACATCAGCGATCTCGGGCCGGATCGCGCGCGGCATCGCGAACCGGCTGACCGCGCTCGGCGACACCCCGGACGCGCCGGCCACGCCCGCCTATCCGATCGCCTACGACGCGGGCAAGGCGCTGCATGCGGCCGCGAAGGCGAAGGGCGAATTCGGCTACGGCGCGCAGTGGGCCGGACAGGCGGCGCCGCTGGCACGCGCGCTGCCGGCCGCCGAGCTGTTCGCCGCACTCGAACATGAGACGCGCGCGGCGATCGAGCGGCTGCAGCACGCACTGGACTGATCGCGCGAACCGCAGATTTGCAACGTTCTGTATCTGACAGAACCGCGGATACAGCGCGATACAAGCACCGCGCGCGGGTTCGCTATAAAGCAGGCATGACCTCTTCCGGAGTCCATCATGTCTGCAACGTGGTTCAAGGGATCCTGCCATTGCGGGGCCGTCAAGTTCGAAGTCCGGGCGGCCATCACGCCGGCCGTTCGCTGCAACTGCAGCCTGTGCCGCCGCCGTGGCGCGCTGATGAGCCCGATGTTCGCGGCCGCCAACCTGAACATCGTCGAAGGCGAAGAAGCGCTGACGTGCTACCGCTTCAACACACGCACGGCCCGTCACTATTTCTGCAGCCGGTGCGGCGTCTATCCGTTCCATCAGACGCGCAAGGACCCGGCATGCTGGCGCGTCAATCTCGGCTGCCTCGAGGGCGTCGATCCGTATGCGCTCGACGCGACGGTCGCCGACGGCGCGAGCCTGTCGGTCGTGGAGGACGCATGAAACGCTGGCTGATGATCCTGCTGTTTGCCGCAGGCGGGCTCGCGACCGAAATCGCCCATCCGGTGCAATGCTCGCTGCTGTCGGTCAGCCGTCTGCAGACCGGCAAGCGCCGCCGGCAGGACTGAGGCCGCACCGGCTCATCGGGGCCGATTATCATGCTTCCGATAAGATCGCATGCGATATATAATGCGCTTGTCTGCGACTGTTCACGTCGCTGGAGGAAGCCCATGAAACCGACCGAAGCCCCATCGACCGCCGCACCGAAGCTGTCCGAGTTCCTGTGTTTTGCGATCTACTCGGCGAACCTCGCGTTCGGCAAGGCGTACAAGCCGATCCTCGACGAGCTCGGCCTGACGTACACGCAGTACATCACGATCATCGCGCTGTGGGAACAGGACAACCAGACCGTCGGCCAGCTCGGCGAGAAGCTGTTCCTCGAATCCAATACGCTGACGCCGATCCTGAAGAAGCTCGAAGCGATGGGCTATCTGGAGCGGCACCGCGATCCGTCCGACGAACGCCAGGTGCTCGTCAGCCTGACGAAAAGCGGCCGCCGCGTGCGCGAGAAGGGGCTCGACATGAATCTGGTCGAAGCCACCGGGTTGAAGCCGGACGAATTCGCGAAGGTGCAGAAGGCGATCGTCACGCTGCGCGGCAACCTGATCCGTTCGACCGAAGCATGACCGGATGAACCACTGGCGGCCGACGCGTGCCTCGCGTCGGCCGCTTCGTCATGCGTGCGCGTCGCCCAGCACCAGCAGGCGCATCTCGCGGCGCACGATGAAACCGAGCGCGACGTAGCGCTCGATCGCCACCTGGTTCGTCGTGAGGACGTGCAGGAAAGGCGTTTCCGAGCGTGCGCCGATCGACGCAATCAACGACCGGATCAGTCGCGCCGCAAGGCCTTGCCGCCGAAACGCGGCATCCACGCACACGGCGCTGATCTCCGTATACCCGTCGAGCTGCATCCGCTCGCCGGCCATCGCGGCCAGCCGGCCTTCGCTGCGCACGCCGATGTAGCGGCCGAGCTCGAACGTACGCGGGCCGAACGGGCCCGGCTGCGCCGAGGTGGTCAACGCGAGCATGTCCGGCACATCGGCTTCGCCGAGCGTGACATGCTCCGTTTCATACGCCGGATCAGGCGTTCCTTGCCAGACCATTTGCAGCAACGTCGCGCGCCGGATGACCGGCAATCCCGCGGGCGGCTCGATCTCGTCCGGCGTGACGAGGGCCGTTGGCCCGTGCGCGGCGACCAGGTCGCGTAGCGCGTCGAACGAAGCCGCGCTCGTGTCGGCGATCGCGGCGAATGGCGCAATCGCCGACGGAAACCGCCACGCGCGGTCATTGCCGACTGCAAAGCGGTGCTGCTTGCCCGTGAGGGCGTTCCAGACAACCCGGTCGAGCGCGTGCGTATCGCCTGTCGCGTTTCCGGTCGTAGCATCCCGCATCGGGTGCTCCTCGATTGATAGTGGGGTGCCGCACAGCATAGACCGGTTCGGTCGCACAGGTCGCACCGCTGATCCAGATTCCGTTACCGTCAATAACAAAAGCGCATGCGATTACATCGCATGCGCTTTATATGCTGGAGATTGGCGACTGTTTTCGTCGCGTGACGCTCAATGGCCGAAATAAATCGAGCGCTCGGCCATGCGAACCACGTTGCGGCTGCCGGATTGCGTCGCGCTGCTGGCGTCGCTGCCGTAGCCGGCTGCCTGCGTGTCGGCCGCGACGGCGCCGCCGTCGTGAATCCGGCTCAGCGCTGCCTGGATATTGTCCGGATAGTTCGGATCGTTGGGACGGTTCGGCAGGTAGCCGGCCTGCTGCAACGCGGCCAGTTCCGCTCGCACCTGCGCACGCGTGACGGTGCTTTCGCCGGCGAACACCGGTGTGGCGACGGAGGCCGACACCGCAACGAGGAGGGCTGCAATCAATTGGGTCTTCATCTTTTACCTCGACAAGGAAACAGGGTTTCAGGGGTTGCGCGCCGCACGCCGGCCATCGGCGCCGTTCGCGGTTTCATTCAATGGCCGAAGTAGATCGAGCGCTCGGCGATGCGCGTCGCAGGCCGGCTGCCTGACTGCGTCGTGGCCGCAGCGTCGCGGCCATAACCGGACGATGCGGACGAATCGGCCGCCACCGCATCGTTCGTGTGAAGGCGCGTCAATGCGGCCTGCAGGTCGTCCGGGTAATGCGGATCGTTTGCACGGCCCGGGCGATAGCCGGCTTGTTCGAGCTGGACGAGCTCGGCACGCACCTGCGCGCGGGACACGACGGCCTGGTCGGCGAATGCCGGTGCGGCAGCGGAAGCGGAAACAGCGACGAGAAGGGCAGCGATCAATCGGGTTTTCATCATTCACCTCGACAAACTGGAAACGGGAAAGGAATCAGCGGTTACGTACCGGCGCGACGTTCAATGACCGAAGTACACCGAGCGCTCGGCCACGCTGACCGCATGCCGGCGGCCGGATTGCGTGGCGGCGTCGGCGTTGCTGCCGTAGCCGGCCACCTGCACGTTGGCCGTGACGGCATCGTCGGCATGGATCTGCGTCAGCGCGGCCTGCAGCTCGTTCGGATAGGTCGCGTCGGACGCACGGTTCAGCCGATAGCCGGCCTGTTGAAGCTGGGCGAGTTCGGCGCGTACCTGTGCACGCGTCACGGTGGTTTCGTTGGCGAACGCCGGTGCGGCAACCGTGGCCGAAACAGCGACGAGCAGGGCAGCGATCAATTGGGCTTTCATCATTCACCTCGATAGAAAAGGAACCGGGAATTCGGGTGGGCGGCGTTCGGCCGCCCGATGCAGCGTTCAGACGATACGGATATCGACGTCGATGTTGCCGCGCGTCGCTTTCGAGTACGGGCAGGTCTGGTGCGCGGCGTCGACGATCTGTTGCGCGACGCCGCGATCGAGCCCCGGCACGCTCACGTTCAGCCGGGCCTGCAGGAAGTACGCGTTGCCGCCGGTGCCGAGATCCACTTCGGCGTCGACCGCGAGATCGGCCGGCAGCGTCACCTTCGCGGCACGCGCCGCAAGCTGCATCGCACCGATGAAGCAGGCCGACCAGCCGGCTGCGAACAGTTGCTCCGGGTTGGTGCCGGTGCCGGCGCTGCCCGGCGACGACAGCTGGATGTCGAGGCGGCCGTCGGAACTGCGCGCCGCGCCGTCGCGGCCGCCGGAAGTCGTATGCGTCTTGCCCGTGTACAGCACTTTTTCGATCTTGCTCATCATTTGCTCCGTCGGTTGAGGTTTGTTTCAGATGCGATTCGATCGCATGCGATGCAGTTTGGTCGAGGCGACTTGTCGAGTCAAGCGCATTCGATTAAATCGCATGCGATATTTTGTATTTCAATGTATCTGGAACGTGTTGCGCCTTGCGGGACAAGGCTTTCGAGCGATCACGCCCTGATATCAAACAGATCGATGACCCTGCCGGATTGCTGGCAGGGCACACGAAAACACCCGCGAGACGGGATGACCGACCCGCAGGGCGGTTGCTCCATCACGCTGCATCGATTTCGGCGATGACGACGAGGGCCACAGCCGCATCTGCCGGCAACTGGCGCTGGGAAAACGCCGAACGCGCGTGTCCGGCCTGCTCGCCAAGCACGGCGGCGAACAGGTCGGACGCACCGTCGATCACGGCCGGCTGCCCGAAAAAGCCGTCGGCCGAGCTGACGTGCCCCTCGACGCGGACGATCTTGCGCAACCGGTCGAACCCGCCCAGATGTTTGCCGATCTGCGCAAGCACATTCAGTGCCGCCAGCCGGGCCGCGAGCTTGCCTTCGTCGACATTCAACTGCTCGCCGACGCGGCCGGTGTAGGCGATCTTGCCGTCGACGAGCGGCAGCTGGCCCGACACGAACAGCAGGTTGCCGGCTTCGCTGACGGCCGTATAGCTGCCGAGCGGAGTCGGCGGTTCGGGTAACGCGAGGCCGAGTTCGGCCAGTTTCTGTTCGATGGTCATGTCATGCTCCTGGTGGAAGGTGGTTCGGGCGATCGGTATTGCCTGTCAGTCACTGTAGTCATGCGACCGAAGCCGGTAAATGTCAGCCGCGCAATTGATTCGGGACGCCATGTAACGAATCACGCGCGCGGCGTTGGCTGGTTTCCCGCGCAATATTCATGCACACTCGTCGCTCCATCGCGCGCCATGCGCCGAAGACGGCAGGAACCGCCCCATGCAACGTAAATTCGACGATCTGCTGCTGGGCAGCATCGAGCTGTTCTGCCTCGCGGCCGAACTTGGCAGCTTCACGCTGGCGGCCACCGCGGCGAGTGTCACGCCGGCCGCGGTCAGCCGGTCGGTCGCTCGGCTCGAGGAGCGCCTCGGCGTGCGGCTGTTCGTCCGCACGACGCGGCAGATTCGCCTGACCGATTCCGGCCGGCGCTATTTCGAGCAATGCCGTGATGCGCTGTCGCAACTCGTCGACGCGGAGCGCGAAGCGACCGGCCAGCAGGCGACGCCTGCCGGCGTGCTGCGGATCAGCATGCCGACGCCGTACGGTCACTATCGCGTGCTGCCGCTGTTGCCCGCGTTCCGCGAGCAGTATCCGGACGTGCGTGTCGAAACCCACCTGAGCAACCGCAACATCGACTTCGCCGAAGAAGGCTTCGATCTCGCGATCCGCGGCCGCGCACCGGCCGATTCGAACCTGGTCGCGCGCAAGCTGGAAGATGCCGAACTCGTGATCGTCGCGACACCCGGCTACCTGAAGCGCGCGGGCACGCCGACCGCGATCGACGATCTGCATGCGCACGAATGCATCCAGTTCGAACTGCCGAGTAGCGGGCGGCCGGTTCCATGGCTGTTCGACGACGGAGCGGACGAACTCGACGTCGCGACGACCGGCAGCTACGGCACATCGGGCGACGTCCTGGCCGGCGTGACGCTCGCCCGCAGCGGGGCGGGGCTGTTCCAGACCTACCGCTTCATCGTCGAACAGGATCTGCGCACGGGCACGCTGGTGGAAGTGCTGCCGGCCCTCGGCGGCCGGTCGCGGCCGTTCATGCTGCTGTATCCGCATGCGCGCTACCTGTCGTCGCGCGTGCGCGTGTTCGTCGACTTTCTCGTCGAGCAACTGGCGCGTGCGCCCGCTAAACAGGCGGGCCGCGCACGCACCAGGCGAGCCGCCGCACCGCGCTAGGCCGGCCGGCTCGCCGCCTCGATGCCGAGGTTCAATGCCCGGCGCTCTGGCCGCCGTCGACGTGCAGGATCTCGCCCGTCACGAACGGCGCCGAATCCAGATACAGGATCGCGTCGACGATGTCGCTCATCTCGCCCATCCGGCCGACCGGGTGCAGCGACGCAAGCGCCGCGTGCGTTTCGGGTGCGTGCATCGGTGACTTGATGACGCCCGGCGACACCGCATTCACGCGGATGCCGGCCTTCGCATACTCGATCGCGAGCGATTTCGTCGCCGCATTCAGCCCGCCTTTCGTCAGCGACGCGAGCACCGACGGCACGTTGCTGTTCGCGTGATCGACGAGGCTCGTCGTAATGCTGACCACGTGCCCGCCGCCATGCTTCTGCATCGCGTCGATCGCGCGCTGCGTGACGTGGAAGAAGCCGCTCAGGTTGACGCTCGTGATCTGCGCGTAGTCGTCCGCGGTGTATTGCGTGAACGGCTTCGCGACGAACACACCCGCGTTGTTGACGAGCGTGTCGACGCGGCCGAAGTGCTCGAGTGCTGCGTCGACCACGCGGCGCGCGACGGCCGGATCGCCGATGTCGCCCGCGACGGTGACGAGGTCGGGGTCGTTCGACGGGCCGATCGAACGGGACGTCGCGACGACGCGATGGCCGCGTGCGCGGAACGCCTTGACGGTTTCCGCGCCGATGCCTTGCGATGCACCGGTGACGATGATGACTCTGGATGTACTCATGATGTGCCTCGACAGGTGAATGGTGTTCGGCTTCAGCGCCGACCGGATCGATGAATCCGATGGGCAAACTGTAGGCGCGCCGGTCACGATCTCGAACACCCACCGTGGAGCAACAGTCTTGCGTCGCGGGAACAAATGCGGGGGAGGCCGATTGCCGCGCCGGCATCGGTGCGGCCGCCGCTGCGCCTGCGGCGCGGTAAATCGGCATGGGCACCCGACGCCGCGCTCAAGCGCCTCGATACGCTGCGAGAGCACGTCGGAGCGTGGCGCGACCGCGGCGAACGGGCCGGTTTTCCAGTAGCTCGGCGCGCCGATTTGTCTGCCACGAAACGCGTAGTTGGATAAAACGATGCGTCTATCCGGATAACTTTTCTTATCACAACAGCACGATTAAAAATCCAAACCCGCCGTTTCAAAAACGCGCCTGTCATCGAACACGTGGTCGATTCGAAGGGCAGGGAAGCGAACGCGTGCCGTCAATCCGGCGCGTTCATCCGCGCAAGCAGCACCGTCAGCACGTCCGCCGTCGCGCGCGCGACACCGTGTGCGGTCGTATCCACCAGCGCATGCGCGCATTCGCGATACAGCGGGTCGCGCATCCGGTACAGCGCGGCGAGCGTTTGCCGCGGTTCGGCCACCTGCAGCAGCGGCCGCCGCGTGTCGTCGCGCGTGCGGCGCCACAGCGCATCGGGATCCGCATGCAGATAGATCACGCAGCCGCGTTCGCCCAGGCGCGCGCGGGTGCGCGGATTCAGGATCGCGCCCCCGCCGGTCGCCACGATCACGTTCGCGCGCTGCGTCAATTCATCGACGATGTGCGTTTCGAGCAGCCGGAAGCCGCCTTCGCCGACGATGTCGAACAGCGCGGCGACCGAACGGCCCGTGCGCCGTTCGATCTCGTCGTCGCTGTCGGCGAAGGTCCAGCCGAGCGATGCCGCAAGCGCGCGGCCGAGCGTCGATTTGCCGGCGCCCATCATGCCGACCAGGAACGCGCGCGCGGGCAGGGCGCGCGCGCCGGCCGTCGCGACGGCGGCGCTCATAGCCGCCGGGCGAGCGGCCAGCCGGCCCGCGTCGCCAGACAGATCCGCCGCGCGCGCACCGCGTCCGACAACGTGTCGAGCGCCGCGCCGGTCGACGCTGCGTCGGCGTCGGCGTCGAGCAGCGCGCCGAGCACCGGCTCGTCCGGATCGCCCGCTGCGATGTGTTCGGCCGCATCCGCCGCAACGGTTCGCGGCGTACGTTCCGGCGCCCCGTCGCGCTCGGGCCGCCGCCACCTGTCGAGCTGGTCGCGCCATCGCACGACCAGCCCGTAGAGCAGCGCACCGCCCGGCACGGCCGCGTCGTCGTGCGCTGCCGCGGAATCGTCCGGCGTCGTACACCGTGTGACCCAGCTCGCGAATTCGAGCAGCGACGCATCGTGCGCGAGCGTGGCCGTATCGAGCGCGACGGCCACACCGGCGTCCCGCAACCGGCCGAGCAGCGGCCGCACGCCGTCGTGCGCGCCACCGCACGGCTGCAGCAGCACCTCCAGCTCGTCCTCGTGGCGGCACGCGAGCGCACGGTGCCGCTCGAGCACGGCCGGCTCGAGCAGCGCCTGCGCTGCGTGACGAACGATCACGATCGCGCGATCGTCTCGCCGCTCGACGATCGCGCCGATCCGGCGCCGGGCGCGCGCGACCGCGCAGCTCACGCGCCGCTCCCGGCAGGGCGCGCGCGCATCACAGCGAACCCTGGAATTCGAGCACGCGCGACTTGAATTCGTCGGGCACGGCCAGCGTCGTGTTGTTCACGTAATCGAACATCACGTGCGTCGACACGCCGCGCGCGACGATGGTCTGGTCGTCGCGCTCCATCAGGTGTTCGAGATCGAAGCTCTTGCTGCCGAAGCGCACGATGCTCGAGCGGATCGTCAGGTTGTCGCCGAATTGCGCCGGTGCAAGGTACTCGCACTGCGTCTTCACCATGATGTGCGGCAGCTTCTCGCTGCGCGGCAGGCCGAGCAGATCGAACATGTAGCAGAGGTACGAATGCTGCAGATAGTCGTAATAGACGGGACTGCTCACATGCCCCATCGAATCCGTATCGCGATACTTGACGTGAATGGGCGTTTCGTAATGTCGCTTCGACATGGTGATTCTCCGCAATGACTGGGTTGATTTATATTTTCGAGCCCGATTGGCCTGTCGGGCATCCGAAAATTAATCGAACGCCTATCGGGCCGCTACTATCAGAACGAATAGCGCCCAGTGGCAGAAGCCCGGTCAATCAAGCATCCGGTTCGACCAGATCGCCCCCCTGATTTCCGAATAAGAATCGAATGAACGCTCGATTCCGTATCTCGTAAACAAGCATTGCCGATTCCGAATATAACGAATTCGACGCTTATTTCCCTCATTCATAAGGTTATGAATTAGAAACTGATAAATATGTTAGTTGCGCGCCAAAAGCACCATTCAATACAGTCGCGCTGTAGTAAAAAGTCTCGTTAATTATCGACAGGAGGGCAGTCCCCATGCATGCAAACGCCTGGACGACAAACCGCGACGCCGTGCTGCGCTTGCCGTCCCCTGCGGATCTGGCCGGCGCGTTGCCGCCGGCCTTGCGCGCGTCGCGCACCGTTCATACGGCCCGCCGGGCGATCGTCGACGTGCTCGACGGCGCCGACGACCGGCTCGTGGTCATCGCCGGCCCGTGCTCGGTGCACGACCCGGCCGCCGCCCGCGACTACGCGGCACGGCTCGCGCTGCAACGCGCGCGCTTCGCGGACGAGCTGGAAATCGTGATGCGCGTGTACTTCGAGAAGCCGCGCACGACGGTCGGCTGGAAAGGGTTGATCAACGATCCGCTGCTGGACGGCAGCGACCGGATCGACGCCGGGCTGCAAGCGGCCCGCGCGCTGCTGTGCGACATCAACGGTGCGGAGATGCCGGCCGCGACCGAGTTTCTCGATCCGCTGTCGCCGCGCTACCTGGCCGATCTGGTTGCGTGGGGCGCGATCGGCGCGCGCACCGTGGAGTCACAGGTGCATCGCGAGCTGGCGTCGTCGCTGCCGATCCCGATCGGCTTCAAGAACGGCACCGACGGCAACATCCAGGTGGCCGTCGATGCGATGCGCGCAGCGGCGCACCCGCACCGGTTCCTGTCGATCGATGCGGATGGCCGGCTATGCGCGGCCGCGTCGCCCGGCAATCCGCACACGCACGTCGTGCTGCGCGGCGGGCGCGAGCCGAATTTCGACGCGGCCGCCGTGAATGCCGCATGCGAGCGCATGACCGCCGCGCACTTCGCGCCGCGCGTGATGATCGACGTCAGTCACGGCAACAGCCGCCGCCAGTACCGGAACCAGCTCGGTGTCGGCGCGGAAGTCGCCGCGCAGGTAGCGGCCGGCGACACGCGCATCGTCGGCGTGCTGATCGAGTCGAACCTGATCGAAGGCCGGCAGGATCTCGTGCCCGGCGTACCGCTGCGCTACGGGCAGAGCATCACCGACGCGTGCCTGTCGTTCGCCGATACCGCGCGGCTCTTCGAGACGCTCGCTCACGCCGTGCGTATGCGGCGACGTGGCCATGCGCTGCCGCCCGGCGTCGAGTTCGCACACGAGCCGCTGCTCGCGTGCTGCGCGTGAGCGGCCCGGCGCGACGCGCTCAGACGGCGGCTTCGTCATGGATCCGCGTCGCGTCGCCGGCCCATGCGCCGCGATAGCGGGCCAGCCAATGCTCGGCCTGGGTCGGCGCGCCGGCGACGATCGCGTCGAGCGGCGCGAGATACATCGTTTCGTCGCGGCCGGTCGTATCCCTGCGCGCGCGTGCGCGCAGGCCGCGATGCGCGATCGCGAGTGCATCGGCCGCAACCGCGCGCAATGAACGGCCGTCGACGAGCGTATCGAGCCCGGTACGCGGCACGTCGCGACGCAGCGTGAGCAGCGTGCCGCGGTCGATCGCGGCAGCCAGCGTCCCGGCCTCCGACAGCGCGGCCGGATCGTACAAGAGGCCGGTCCAGAACGCGGACAGCGCGACCATCATGTCGGGCGAGCCGGCATCGGCGCCGCGCATCTCGAGATAACGCTTCAGCCGGACCTCGGTGAACACGGTCGTCAGGTGATCCGCGAAATCGCCGAGCGTCGGCGTCTCGCCTTCGAGATGCGGAATGCGCCGCCGCATGAAATCGCGGAACGTGTGCCCGGTCGCCTCCGCGTAACGATCGCCGCGCCGCACGAAATACATCGGTACGTTGTCGAGCAGCCAGCTCACGTAGCGCTCGAAGCCGAAGCTGCGCGACAGGAACAGGGCCGGCACGCCGCAACGATCCTCGTCGGTATCGAGCCACGTGTGCGCACGTGTCGACAGCAGGCCCGACGGGCGGCCGTCGCGGAACGGCGAATTCGCGAACAGCGCGGTCGCGACCGGCTGCAGCGCAAGCGACACGCGCATCTTGCGCGCCATGTCGCTTTCCGACGCGAAATCGAGGTTGACCTGCACGGTGCAGGTGCGCTGCATCATGTCGAGCCCGCGCGTGCCGACACGCGGCATGTAGCGCCGCATGATCGCGTAGCGCTGCTTCGGCATCCACGGCAGCGCTTCGCGCGACAGATGAGGGTGAAAACCGAGCGGCGTGCAGCGCAGGCCGAGCGGCTCGCATGCCGCGCGAGCCGCGGCGAGGTGCGCATGCAGTTCGGCGTGCGTGTCGTGCAGCGTATCGAGCGGCGCCCCCGACAGTTCGAGCTGGCCGGCCGGCTCGAGCGAGATCGCCGCGCCGTCGCGCTGGATCACGCCGACGATCTGCCCGGCATCGACGATCGGCGTCCCGTCGCCGCGCAGCCGCTCCAGCACCGCGGCGATGCCGGACGGGCCTTCATACGGCACGGCCGCGTGCGTCGCGCGGGTCACGACGAACTTCTCGTGCTCGGTACCGATCCGGAACTGCGCGGCCGGCTTGCAGCCGGCGGCCAGATGATCGGCGAGCTGCTGCTCGGAGACGATCGGCGTGTTGTCCGATCCGACGGCATTCGACATCGACACCCTCCACAGGTCACATTGAGCGACCGACCGGCCGGTCGCACGGCGACTATAGCGACGTCGCCGCGCGCGCAGTACTGGCAGGGGTGATAGGGGGCCGTGAGCGGCCCCGTGGCGTTACGGCTGTTTGCGCTTCGCGAAGTAATGCGCGGGCGAATCGCCGAACGCGCGGCGGAACATCGCGATGAAATTGCTCGGCGTCGCGTAGCCGAGCGCGTCCGCGATGTTGGCGACGCTGTCGCCGTTCGCGAGACGTTCGAGCGCATGCGTGAGCCGTGCCTGCTGCCGCCACTGCGCGAAGCTCGTGCCGGTTTCCGCGACGAACAGCCGGCTCAGCGTGCGGGCGGACAGCCCGGCCCATTCGGCCCACGCTTCGAGCGTGCGGCTGTCGTGCGGCTGCCCGAGGATCGCGTTGGCGATCCGCAGCAACCGCCGGTCGTGCGGCATCGGCAAGTGCAGCGGTTCGTGCGGCGCACGGCGCATCTCGTCGAGCAGCACGACGCTGATGCGCGCCTGCTCGATGTCGAGCCGGTCCTGGTCGGCCCACGACACCGCGCGCCGCACGAGCGCACGCATCAGGTCGGTGATCGCGATCACGCACGGTTGATCCGGCATCCGGCGGCTCGCGGCCGGTGCGATCACGACGCTCCAGCCGCTCAACGCACCGCTGATGCTGACCTTGTGCTGCTCGCCCGGCGGAATCCAGCCCGCGCGATGCGGCGGCAGCAGCCACGAACCGTGCGGCGTGCGCACGTGCGCGAAACCGCTTTCCACGCAGAACACCTGACCGCGCAGATGGCTGTGCCAGTCGACCTCGCGCGTGCCGAGCTGATAGGCATTGCTGCCGTCGTCCTCGCCCCAGACGGCGATCAGCGACGGGCCGTCCTCGCGTTCGCTCGGATCGGCGACGGCGCGTTGCACGGCACGGGCGGGAGAAGCTTCTCGGATGGGCATGGCCGGAATTCATTATTTTTTGTCTAAACAACATTATCAGCTTTGCCCGGGAGCGTCCAACAATGCGTGTCGTGTTCAAACCCAATCGAAGCAGAGGAATGCGATGCATGCAGCACTTGCTCCCTCGCCACGCGATGCCGTCGCGCTGCGCGTCCTGTCGCGAACGGTCGTTGCCGTGGCGCTCGCCATGCTCGGCGCCTGCGCGAGCCGCGACGGGCTCACACCCGCCGGCACGCTGCGCGGCGCCGATACGCTCGCCGCGCAGCGCAGCCTCGCGCATGCGCCGAACGCCGACTGGCCGGCCGCCGACTGGTGGCTCGCGCTGCACGATGCGCAGCTGAATACGCTGATCGACGAAGCGCTGTCCGGCAATCCCGATCTCGCGACCGCCGATGCGCGTGCGCGCGAAGCGCAGGCGCTGGTGATCGAAGCGCAGGCCGCGCGACTGCCGCACCTCGTCGGTCGCGCGAGCGCGAAGGGCGAACGCACGTCCGGCACGCAGTTCTCGACGGGCGAGGGCGGCGGTTTCTTCAGCCACACACGCGAGATCAATCTCGGCCTGAGCTGGGATCTCGATCTGTGGGGCGGCCGCCGGGCCGCGTGGGAAGCCGCGCTCGGCGAAGCGCGTGCCGCGCGGATCGATGCGCAGGCCGCGCGCGTGCTGCTGTCCGTCAACGTCGCGCGCGCCTACGTGAATCTTGCCTATGCGTTCGATCAGCAGGATGTCGCGCAGGCCGAATACGACCGCGCCGACGAAGCGCTCACGCTCACGCGCCAGCGCGTCACGAAAGGCATCGACAACGTCGCACAGCAGCGCCAGGCGGAAAGCGAAGTCGCGGCCGCGACGCGCGAGCAGGCACGCACGGCGCAGGCGATCGACAGCGCGCGCATCGCGCTCGCGATCCTGCTCGGCGCCGGCCCCGATCGCGGCCTCGCGCTCGTGCGGCCCGCGCCGCTGCCGACTGCCGCGCTCGCGGTGCCGGCCGACTTGCCGGCCGCATTGCTCGGCCGGCGCGCCGACCTGGTCGCCGCGCGCTGGCGCGTGGAGGCCGCGAGCCGCAACGTCGCGGCCGCCCGCGCGGATTTCCTGCCCGACGTCAGTCTCACCGCGCTGATCGGGCTCGCGACGCGCGGCGGCGCATCGCTGTTCCAGGCCGCGTCACGCACCTACAACGTCGGCCCGGCCGTGAGCCTGCCGATCTTCGACGGCGGCGAACGGCGCGGCGTGCTGCGCAAGCGCGACGCGCAATACGACCTCGCGGTCGCCGGCTACAACAAGACGCTGATCGGCGCGATCGGCGAAGTGGCCGACGATCTGCACCGGCTGCAATCGCTCGCCGTGCAGGCCGATGCGCAGCAGCGCGCGTTCGACTCCGCCACCGATGCATGGCGGCTCGCGGACGCGCGCTACCGGGCCGGCGTCGGCAGCTACCTCGACGCGCTCGTCGTGCGCCAGCAACTGCTGATCGCGAGCCGTGAGGTCGCCGCGCTGCGCGCCCAGCGCGCCGACCAGTCGCTGCAGCTCGTCGCGGCGCTCGGCGGCGGTTTCCGCGCCGGGCCGGACGACGTCGCGCTCGCCGCCACTCCTTCCCACCGTCCTTGACATCGAACCATGAGCAGCGACAACTCCCTGCAGACTCCCGCGCGGCCGGCAGCCGCCGATCCCGCCAATGCCCGCCAGCAACCCGCGGCCGACCACACCGGTGCGCCGCGCGCGCCAGGCGGGCCGGACGCCCGCACGCAACCCGCGCCGGGCGGCGCCGCACCGGCCACGCCGCCGCCCGCGCGCCGCAAGCACCTCGTGCGCGCGCTCGTCGGCGTGTTCGCGCTCGGCATCGTCGGCTGGGGCATCTGGTACGCGATCGTCGGCCGCTGGTATGAAGCCACCGACAACGCGTACGCGCAAGGCAACGTCGTCGAGCTGACGCCGCAGGTGACGGGCACCGTCGTGTCGATCGACGCGGACGACGGCAACCTCGTGCGCGCCGGCACGCCGCTCGTCCGTCTCGACGCGAGCGACGCGCAGATCGCGCTCGTGGCCGCACAGGCCGATCTCGCGGCCACGGTGCGCAAGGTGCGCGGCCTGTACAGCAACGAGCGCGGGCTCGCGAACAGCATCGACGGCGCGCGCGCCGACCTCGACGCGCGGCGCACCGCGCTCGACAAGGCGAAGGCCGACTACCGGCGCCGCGAGGATCTCGGCCGCTCCGGCGCGATCTCGCGCGAGGAGCTCGCGCATGCGCTCGACACGCTGACGTCCGCCCAAAGCGCGTATGCCGCCGCGCAAAGCGCGCTCGCGACGTTGAGCGAACAGCACCAGACGAGCAAGGCGCTCGTCGACGATACCGCGGTCGCGTCGCATCCCGATGTGCAGGCCGCGGCCTCGCGGCTGCGTGCCGCGTATCTCGCCCGCGCGCGCACCGACATCGTCGCGCCGGTCACCGGCTACGTCGCGAAGCGCACGGTGCAGGTCGGGCAACGCGTGTCGCCCGGCGTGCCGCTGCTCGCGGTCGTGCCGCTGCGCGAGCTGTGGGTCGACGCGAACTTCACCGAGAAGCAGCTCGAACACATGCGGATCGGTCAGCCGGTCGAGCTGACAGCCGACCTGTACGGCGACGCGGTGCGCTATACCGGGCGCGTGCAGAGCCTCGGCGTCGGCACCGGCAGCGCGTTCTCGCTGCTGCCCGCGCAGAACGCGACCGGCAACTGGATCAAGATCGTGCAGCGGCTGCCGGTGCGCATCGAACTGACCGATCCGGCGCAGCTCGATGCGCATCCGTTGCGCATCGGCCTGTCGATGCACGCACGCGTCGACCAGCACGACCGCAGCGGCGCGATGCTGTCGCGCCGCGCGCAAACGTCGCCGCTGTTTCGCACCGACGTGTACCGCGACGAGCTCGCGCGCGCCGACAGCCTGATCGCCGACGTCGTGCATGCGAACCTGCCGGCGGCGGTACGCACGGAGCGTGTGCAATGAGCGGCCCGATGCCGGCCGCCGATGCCGGCTTTCGTCCGTCGAGCGTCGGGTTGACGACGTTCGGCCTCGCGCTCGCGGTCTTCATGCAGGTGCTCGACGGCACCGTCGCGAACGTGTCGCTGCCGACGATCGCCGGCAACTTCGGCGTGAGCACGACGCAGAGCGCATGGGTCGTCACGACGTTCTCCGTGAGCAATGCGATCGCGTTGCCGCTGACCGGGTTTCTCGTCAAGCGCGTCGGCCAGGTGAGGCTGTTCGTGTGGGCAACGCTCGCGTTCACGCTCGCGTCGCTGCTGTGCGGCCTCGCGCAAAACCTTCCGCAGCTCGTCGCGTTCCGCGCGCTGCAGGGCCTCGTGGCCGGGCCGATGATCCCGACCACGCAAGCGCTGATGCTGTCGATCTACCCGCCGCAGCGGCGCGGCTTCGCGCTGTCGATGATCGCGATGGTCACCGTCGTCGCACCGATCGCGGGCCCCGTGTTCGGCGGCTGGGTGACCGAGCATTACTCGTGGCGCTGGGCGTTCCTGATCAACCTGCCGATCGGCGTGTTCGCCGCGATGTGCGTGTTCGCGCAGATGCGGGCGCGCGTCGAGACGACGGTCGCCGCGCGCGTCGACTATGTCGGCCTCGCGGCGCTCATCGTCGGGGTCGGCGCGTTGCAGATCGTGCTCGACAAGGGCAACGAAGCCGACTGGTTCAACTCGACGTTCATCGTCGTGATGTCGGTGGTGGCCGCGTTCGGCATCGCGCTGTTCCTGATCTGGGAGCTCAACGAACCGAATCCGATCGTGAACCTGCGGCTGTTCGCGCATCGCAACTTCGCGGCCGGCACGCTGACGCTCGTGCTCGCGTACTCGGCGTTCTTCGCCGTCAACGTGATCGTGCCGCAGTGGCTGCAGCGCACGCTCGGCTACACGGCGTTCTGGGCCGGGCTGGCCGTCGCGCCGATGGGCGTGATCCCCGTGCTGATGACGCCGTTCATGGGCAAGTACGCGCCACGCTTCAACATGCGCGTGCTCGTGTGCTGCGCGTTCGCGATCCTCGGCACGTCGTCGTTCCTGCGCGCGGGCTTCGTGCCCGACATCGACTTCACGCACATCGCGCTGATCCAGTTGCTGCAGGGCCTCGGCCTCGCGCTGTTCATCATGCCGATCAACAGCATCCTGCTGTCCGACCTGAAGCCGGACGAAATCGCCGCCGGCTCCGGCCTGTCGACGTTCCTGCGCACGCTCGGCGCGAGCTTCGCGGTATCGATCACGTCGTTCCTGTGGGACCGGCGCGCGATCCTGCATCACGCGCAGCTCAGCGAACACATGAGCCCGTTCGATCCGGCCGTGCGCGCCGAAGTCGCGCGGCTCGGCGGCGGCGATCCGCAACGCGCGGCCACGCTGCTCGGCAACCTGGTCGACGCGCAGGCGTACCAGATTTCGTTCAACGACGTGTCGTTCGCGCTCGGCTGCGTGTATCTCGCCGTGATCGCGGTGGTCTGGCTCGCCCGTCCGCCGTTCGGCCCCGGCGCGGCCGCGAAACGATGAAGCGGGCGCTGCGCGGCCCGTTCCGACCCATGCTGTTCAATTCGATGGAGGTTGACCCGATGCATTCCCCCCACGCCGGAAACACGCCGCCCGGGCTGGCGACGCTCGCCGTGTTCGACGTCACGGAATTTCCGCTCGTCGTCGTGCGCAACGACGCAATCGCGTCCAGCGGCTACGCACAGCGCTGGCTCGACGACATGCACGCGCTGATGCGGCACGGCGAGCCGTTTGTCATGATCTTTCCGCCGGCCCGCCCGGACGAGCCGCACGACGACCGCAAGGAACGCGGCATGTGGCTCAAGCAGAACCGTGCCGCGCTTGCCGCGGTCTGCCGCGCGCTCGTGTCGATCGAACCGGACCCGACCGAGCGTGAAGCGGCCATCGCGAACGCGTCCGGCATCGAAAAGGCGTTCGGGATTCCGTTCGACGTGACGGCTTCGCTCGACGACGCGAAGCAGGCGGGTCGGCGACGTCTGACCGAGGCGGTCTAGCGCGGCCCGTTCGCGCGCAACGCCTCGAACCGGTTGCGCAAGTCCGCCTGACTGCAGATTCCAACTAATAAACGGGGTGGCTTGTATGAAAGGACTGGATTGTCTGAAATGGTTGGTACCCGGCGACACGGACGCGTCATGGCAGCGGATGACCGACGCGGCCGCCGGAATGGGATTCGACAAGGTCGTGCTGATCGTGTTGCCGTTTACCGGCGCGTCGTTCGATCTCGCGCGCAAGTGGAGCAGCGGCGTACCGGGCTGGACGGCGCTGTACCGGCAGCGCCAGTTCGACCGTGTCGACCCGATGCTGCGGCATTGCTTCCGGTCGGCGCTGCCGCTCGTGTGGGACGACGCGCTGTTCGCGCAGCCCGGGCAGCGGCCGTGCTACGAAGCGGGGGCCGCGTACGGCATGCGCAGCGGCGTCGTGCTGCCCGTGCGCGGCGCGAAAGGGGAGGTCGGCATGCTGTCGTGCGCGAGCGCGGACGACCTGGCCGCCACGCGCGAGCGCTGCGACCGCCATCTGGCGGCGCTGACGCTGCTGCGCGACATCGCGTGCGAAGCAATCGCCGGCACGCGCTGCCACGCACCACCGGACAGCGTGCCGCGCCTGAGCCGGCGGGAAGTCGAATGCCTGCGCTGGCATGCGGCCGGCAAGACGTCGTGGGAAATCGGCCACATCCTGAACGTGACCGAATCGTGCATCAATTTCCACTTCATGAACATCCGCCGCAAGTTCAACGTGTCACGTCGGCATGAAGCCGTGCTGCGCGCGGTCGAGTGGGGGCTGATCAGCATCTCCGACGTCACGGTGCCGACCTGATGCCGGCGCATCGTCGAGCCAGCGGTCGAGGAACGCGCTGAGCCACGCGGCCGTCGTGCGGTCGTGCCGCCGGCCTTCGCTGGCCTGCGTCGCGAGATCCTGCGCGCCGGGCGCCGCCAGCTTGTGCGCGGCGGCCGTGCTCCAGCGCCGCATCATCGGATAGCTCACTTCCGGATGGAACTGGACGCCGTACGCGCGCGGCCCGTAGCGGACGGCCTGGTTCTCGAAATGCTCGCCGGTCGCGAGGATCTCGAGCCCCGCAACGCGCTCGAAGCCCTCGCGATGCCATTGATACACGTGCGACGGCCATGAACCGAGCCGCCGGCCGGCGGGCGTCGCGGCGATCGGCCAGTAGCCGATTTCCGCGCGCCCGTCGCGGTGCGCGGTCACACGGCCGCCCAGATGGCGGATCATCATCTGCGCGCCGAGGCACACGCCGAGAAACGGCGCCGCTTCACGCAGCGGCACGCCGATCCAGTCGATCTCGTCGCGGATCCAGCGATCGCCGTCGTTGGCGCTCATCGGGCCGCCGAACACCACGGCGCCCGCATGGCCGGCAAGCGTCGCCGGCAGCGGATCGCCGAGCGGCGGGCGGCGGATGTCGAGCGGATGGCCGCGCGCGACCAGCAGTCGCCCGATCCGGCCGGGGCTCGACTGTTCGCGATGCAGCACGATCAGGATCGGACGAAGTGCGGAATGCGTCATGTCGTGTGGTCAGGTTGAAGGTCAGCCCGGCTGGCCGCGCAGCGCGTCGAACGACACCATCACCTGTTCGCGGTAGGCGGGCCGCCGGCACAGGCGGGCGTACCAGGCCTCGACGTGCGGCAGCGGCGGCCGCTCGACGTCGAGCGAGAAATAGCGGAACAGCGTCGCGCCGGCCGGAATGTCGGCCAGGCCCGGCGTCGCCCCGCCGAGAAACGGCTGCGTCGACAGCAGCCGGTCGAGCAGCCGGTAATGCGTCGCGCTGCGCGCGGCCTTGTCGAGCACGATCGCGTCGTCCCGCCGTTCCGGCGGCGTGCGCACGAGCGCCCAGAACAGTCCGGTCATCACGTCGGGTTCGAGTGCCGTCTGCGACCAGTCCATCCAGCGTTCCGCACGCGAACGCGCGAACGTGTCGCGGCACCAGAACGGATTGTTCGGCACGCGTGCGGCGAGATAGCGCAGGATCGTGTGCGACTCCCACACGACGTCGCCGTCCCAGTCGATCACCGGGATCCGGCAGGTCGGATTCAGCGCCGCAAACGCGGGCGTCTGCAGCGAACCGTGTTCGCCGCCCGCCGCGATATGCCGATACGGCAAGCCAAGCTCGCCGACGAGCCACAACACCTTCTGCACGTTGAACGACGTGCGGCGGCCCCAGACGGTCAGCATCGCGCGGCGTCCTCACAGGAGGCAGCCTGCGCGCATGTCGCGTAGCGGTCGAGACCGGCGGCGAGATCGGCGATCAGGTCGTCCGGATCCTCGAGCCCGATGTGCAGCCGCACGCCGCGGCTGCCGGGCGGCCAGCGTTGCGCGAGGCCGTGCGCGTCCAGCTCGAACGGCAACGCGAGGCTCTCGTAGCCCCCCCACGAATAGCCGAGCCCGAACAGCGCCAGATGGTCGAGAAACGCGTCGATCGCATGTGACGGCGCTGGCTGCAGCACGACCGAGAACAACCCGGACGCGCCACGGAAATCGCGTCGCCACAACGCGTGCCCATCGTCGCCGGGCAGCGCCGGATACAGCACGCGCTGCACTTCGTCACGCGTCGCGAGCCAGGTCGCGACAGCGAGCGCGTTGCGCTGATGCTGCCGCAGCCGCACGCCAAGCGTGCGCAATCCGCGCAGCGCGAGATACACGTCGTCGGGGCCGACGCACAGGCCGAGATCGCCATGCAGCTGCTTCAGCGCAGGCCACGCGCGTTCGTTGGCCGACACCGTGCCGAGCATCGCATCCGAGTGCCCGACCAGATACTTGGTGCCGGCCTGGATCGACAGGTCGATACCGAACGCATGCGGCTGCAGGAACAGCGGCGTGGCCCAGCTGTTGTCCGCGACGACCCGCGCGCCGTGCGCATGCGCGAGCCGGACGAGCGCGGGAATGTCATGCATGTCGAACGTGTAGGATCCGGGTACTTCGATGTACAGCGCGCGCGTGTTCGAACGAAACGCGGCTGCGATCGGCGTGCCGCCGTCGTACCACGTCGTCTCGATGCCGAGCCGCGCGAGCACGCCTTCGCACGCATGACGCACCGGGCCGTAGACCGATGCGGTCATCAGCAGGTGGTCGCCGGGCTTCAGGCACGACAGCAGCGCGAGCGTGCACGCGGACAGGCCCGACGGGCACAGCACCGTGCCGGCGCCGCCCTCGAGCGTCGTCACCGCGCGTTCGAGCGCGTCCGTCGTCGGCGTGCCACGCCGGCCGTAGATATACGGCTGCGTGCGATTCAGCAGATCCGACACCGTGGGGCTGAGCACGGTCGACGCATGGTAGACGGGCGGGTTGACGAAGCCGTGCCATGCGGCGCTGTCGCGGCCCGCGTGCGCGAGCCGCGTGTCGTCGTGCAGGCGGTCATGCGTGCCGTCGCGCGATAGCGACGGCGATTCGACAGGCTTCACGGCCATAGCGCGCACCGTTCCCAGCGCTGGCCGGCGCGACGGTAAGCCTGCCGCGCGAAGCGGCGCGAACTGTCGGCCCGCCAGAATTCGGCTTCGTCGGGCGCGAGCGTGTACAGGTGCCAGTCATCCGACACGAGTGCCGGATCGGCGGCCAGCCGCTCGAGCTGCGCGTCGATCGCGCGCGTCAGGTCGGCCGGATCGTCGAGCCGTTCGCTTTGCCGTCCGGCCAGGATGCTCGCGCGCGACCGCTCGGGGCGGCCCGCGAAATCGGCGCGGCCCTCGGCGGCCGGCAGCCGCTCGACCGGGCCGCTCAGCCGGATCTGGCTCGCGATCGCGGGCCAGTAGAACGTCATCGCCGCGTACGGCCGGTTCGCGAGCTGGCGCCCCTTCGGGCTGCGCGCATTCGCCGCGAAATGCCAGCCGCGCGCGTCGACGTTCAGCAGCACGACGGAGCGTGCATCGGGCCGGCCGTCCGGGTGGACCGTCGACAGCGTCATCACCTGCGGTTCGAGTGCGCCGGCGGTCACGGCTTCGTCGAGCCAGCGTTCGAACTGCGCGTGCGGCGTGTCGGCCCAGTTTTCGGCCGGCACATGCGGCGCGGCATGCGCGAGGGTTTTCAGCGCCTTCAGGCGCGTTGCGATCGTATCCATGGCGACACTCATGCGATGCCGAATTGCGTCGCGCGGGCGATCAGCCGATGCGCGGCGAGATAGTCGGGGACTTCCGCGAGGAAGCCGTCGACGACGGCGGCCGCCACTCGGCGACCGCCGGACGCGCGCCGCGCGGTGTCGAACGCGTCGATCACGCGGCGGGCGAGGGCGACTTCGTCGGCCGTCGGCGTCAGCACGCGATTGACGACCGGCACGAACTGCCCGTTGACGATCGCTTTCGCCTGATACCCGAGGCCACGCGACACGCGCATGTCGCGTTCGGCGCCTTCGTTGTCGGCATAGCTGTACGGACAGTCGATCGCGGTGACGCCGACGGCCGCGCATTCGACGCGAAAACGCGAGCGCACGTAGTCGAGTTCGCGGCCCGCACGCGTGCGCTCGGCGCCCATGTCGGCCACCATGTCCTCGGTCGCGACGAGCACGGCCGACACGCGCGCGCTCGAACGCGCAATCGCCATCGTGTTCACGAGGCCGAGCGTCGTCTCGATGTTCGGCACCAGTTCGGTCGAGCCGGGCGCGATGTCGTATTCGCGCTCGAAGCGCGTGACGGCTTCGTCGAGCGCGACGACCTGCTCGGGCGTCGCGACGTACGACATCATCACGATGTCCGGACGGCCGCGCATCGCGGCGCGCAGGTCGTCGATGCCGCCCGCGTCGAGCGGATTCACGCGCACGGATGCCAGCACGCCGGCATCGCGCCAGCCCGCGAGCACGCGCTCGCTCAGTTCGCGCGCGGCCGGGCGCCGGTCGGGCGGCGTAAAGGTTTCGAGTTCCTGGATCAGGACGTCCGCACCGCTATGGGTGCCGTCGACGAGCGCATCGTGATCGGCGCCGGCGAGAAACAGCCAGGAGCGGCGCAGGCGGGAAGGGCGTCGGTTCGTCGGTGTCATGCGTGGTTTCCTGTAGGGCGCGTGGTACGCGGGGCGATGGCGCGGGCAATCAGCCGGCGCGCATCATCTGGTTGAAGATGTTCTTGCGATGCATTTCCTCGGTGCCGCCGACGCTCATGAAGCCCAGCGCGTCCGACGCGAACGCGGCCACCGGCCCGGCCTGGTAGCCGAGGCTGCCGTACAGCCGCACGAGGCCGAGCGCGCTGTCGACGAGATCCTGCGCGCCGACCAGCTTCGCGATCGAGCAGGTCATCAGCGCCTGCGGGTGATCCGTCAGCAACTGCGCGAGCGCGCCGCGCGCGAGCCACGTGCCGCGCTCGATGCCGATCTGCAGGTCGACGAGGCGGCGCTGCACGTACTGGTGCGCATCGATCGTGCTGTCGAAGCTGCGCCGTTCGCGGCAGTAGCCGATCGCATCGCGCAGGTACGGCGCCGTCACCTGGGCGGCGGCGAGGCCGTAGTAGAGACGGCCGAGCGAGATGATGTCGATCAGGTTGCCGAGCCCCGCACCCGGTTCGCCGAGCAGCTGGCCGCGCGTGATCGGGCAGTCGTCGAAATGCAGCGCGCCGGTGGGCAGGTCGTCGAGGCCGAGCTTGCGGTCGGGCGCGGCCACCGTCATGCCCGGCTGGTCGCGATCGACGATCACGAGCGCGGTATTGCGCCGGCCCGGCGTTTCGATGCGCGTGACGACGAGGATGAAGCGCGCGAGCGGCGCGTGCGCGATATTGAATTTGCTGCCGGTCAGCCGGTAGCCGTCGCCATGCTCGGCGAGCGTCGTCGCGATGCTGCGCACGTCGGTGCCGGTGCCCGGTTCGGCAATCGCGGTCGCGCTCAGTTCGCCGCGCAGGATTGCGCCGAAATAGCGGTCCTGCTGCGTCGCCGTGCCGTATCGCTCGAGTGCGCGCACCATGCCGGCCTGCGCGATCACCGACAGCAGCAGTGCAGGGCGGCGGATCGACGATGCGAGCCCTTCGAGCGCCGCGGAAAAATGCCACCAGCCGTGACCGTCGCCGCCATACGTCTCCGGCACGATCATGTCCCACAGTCCTTCGTGCCCGAGCCGCGTCCAGCCGGCTTCGTCGAAGCCGGCGCGCGCGCGGCCGTCGTGTTCCGCGGCGGCGGCGATCGCCGCGCCGATGTCGCGAAACCGCGCAAGCGTCGCGTGCTGTTCCTGCGTCCAGTCAAATGGCATCTGTCGTGTCTCCGGTCGAAGCGGCGCGGCCTGCGACGGCGCGCCAGCGATACCGGCAAGGTTAAGGGGGCACGGACAGCGGAGGTACTGGCAGTAGTGGTAGTTGCCGCGCGGCGCTCGCGTGCAGGCAACGCAGCGCGCGCGTGCAACTGTGCGGCCGGCCGGGTTTGCTATATTGCTGCGAACAAGCCGCCTGGTTGTTCCGGCACGCAGCAACACCGTCACGCCCCGGCGTTGCATCTGACTGCTACCCGTTCTCGAGATGTGGCCATGGATTACATCGAAAGCATGCGGATTTTCCGGACGGTGGTCGAACTGAAGAGCTTCGCCCGCGCGGCCGATCATCACGGCATGGCGCCGCCGGCGGTATCGCGAACGATCGCGGCGCTCGAACAGCGGATGGGGTGCCGGCTGCTGAACCGGACGACCCGCCGGATCTCGCTCACCGAGGCGGCGGAGCGGTTCTACGAAAGCTGCGTGCGTATTCTCGAAGAGGTGGATACCGTCGAGGCCGAGGTCGGCAACCAGTCGCGCGAGGCACAGGGCGTGTTGCGCCTCGTCGCGCACGCGACCGCGACGATCCAGCGGCTCGTCCCGCTGATTGCCGGCTTCAAGCGCGCCCATCCGAAGGTCACGCTCGACATCACGTTGACGGAGCGGCCGGTTGACCTGGTCGGGGAAGGGTACGACCTGGGCATCGTCGTGCCCTTCATGCTGATGAGCGAGACGACCGTCGTGCGCGTGCTCGACCGGATTCCGGTGGTGCTCGTGGCGACGCCCGACTACCTGAAGACCGCGTCGACACCCACCCATCCGTCGGCGCTGGCCGCGCATCACTTCGTCCCGTTGTCGCCGTCGATCCGCCGTCCCGACCTCCGTTTCCGCGTCGACGGGCAGGAACTCGCGATCGCGCTGAGCTTCGGCGTGTCGTCCAACAGTCCCGCGTTCAACCGCGAGTTGGTGCTGCAGGGGCTCGGCATCGGCATCACGCCGCTCGCGCTGGTCGAAAAAGACCTCGCTTCCGGCAAGCTGCTGCGGCTGCTCGCCGATTTCCCGCTGGTCGACGAGAGCATCGAGCTGCAACTCGCTTACAGCAACCGGACCCTGCTGCCCGCCAAGGTGCGCGCCTTCATCGACTACGCGGTCGATTTCTTCGAAGCATCGAGAGCCCGCTGAGCCGCGATCCGCGCGCCATTCCTGCGCACAGCGACAACAATCTGATAACCCGCTCGCCATCGTTCTCCGGCAGGCCGGCCTCTAAGCTGTGCGCATGCACTCGATCGACCTCCTTGACGACGACTGTTTCGCGCTCCGCCAGGCTTCACGGCATATCTCGAAGCTCTACGAGCACCATCTGTCCGCCGTCGACATCACGCCCACGCAGTTCAGCATCCTCGGCATGCTCGCCGTCAGCGCGGGCCTGACCATGGTCGAACTCGCGAAAGCGATGGTGATGGACCGAACGACGCTGGTCCGCGCACTCAAGCCGTTGCTGCGACGCGGCCTGGTGGCGGCGCCCGCGCAAGGGCAACGCCGTCGCCGGCTTCAGGTCGTATTGACCGCGCAGGGCGCGAAGAAGCTCGATGAAGCGACCGTCCACTGGGCAGCCGCGCAGGCCAGCTTCGAACGCGATTTCGGTGCGCAGCAGGCCGCTCACCTGCGTCGCGAACTGTTTCGCATGACGCTCGACACGTCCGACAGTTAGCAGCCCCGGTAACTCATTCATGCCATTCCTGACATTGATGCGCGAAACCTGGCTGGCTAACGTGTGCATATGCACTATTTAACCGTTCGACGACTGGATGACTCAAGGGAACCATGGAAATGAACACGACGACCTCTCACTCGCCCTCCCGGCCGCAGTCGGGCATTCGTAAGGGATGGATCACCGCCGCGGCGCTGCTCGCGTTCAGCCTGGCCGGCTGCGTGAACTACGCCGGCATCCACAGCGACAAGCAGATGGCGGCCCCGACGAAGTTCGAATCGCAACAGAGCCTGCCGGCCGAAGGCGGCAAGTGGCCCGCGATGAGCTGGGCCGGCCAGTTCGGCGATCCGCAGCTGCCGGCGCTGATCGACGAAGCGTTGCGCGGCAACCCGACGATCGACCAGGCGCGCGCGCGGATCGAGAAGGCGTCGGCGTACATCGGCACGGCCAGGTCCGCGCTTTATCCGAATGCCAACGGCAGCTATACGTGGACCCGCCAGCGCTACACGGCGAACGGCATCGTGCCGCCGCCGTACGGCGGCTCGTGGCAGGGCGAGAACAGCCTGCTGGCCAGCGTGTCGTGGGATCTCGACCTGTGGGGCAAGAACCGCGAGCGGCTGCGCCAGGCCGTTTCGTCGGAGAAGGTGGCCGACGCCGAAGCCGAGGAGGTGCGCATCACGCTCGCCGCGTCGGTCGCGAGCACCTACAACCACCTCGCGCTGCTTTATGCACTGCGCGACATCCAGGTTCGCGAAGTCGCCAACCGCGAGACGATCGCGCACCTCACGGAAGGGCGCGTCAATGCCGGGCTCGACAGCAACGTCGAGCGGCAGACCGCCTACGGCGAAACCGCGACGAGCCGCTCCAGCGTGAGCGATCTCGACGGCCAGATCAAGACCGTGCGTTACCAGCTGGGCGCGCTGCTCGGCGCAGGCCCCGATCGCGGCCTCGCGATCGCCGATCCGTCGCTGCACGGCGGCGACGTCGTCGCGCTGCCCGACAACCTGCCGGCCGACCTGCTGTCGCGCCGGCCCGACATCGTCGCGGCCTACTGGAAGGTCGATGCGGCCGTTCACGACGTGAAGGAAGCGAAGGCCGAGTTCTATCCCGACGTCAACCTGTCGCTGGCGGCCGGGCTCGACGCGTTCGGCTGGGGACGCTTCCTGACGGCCGGCAGCCGGCAGCTCCAGGCCGCGCCGGCGATTCACCTGCCGATCTTCGACGCCGGTGCGCTGCGTTCGCAACTGAAGGACCGCTATGCGGACTTCGACTACGACGTCGCGACCTACAACCAGACGCTGATCGGCGCGCTGTCCGACGTCGCCACGCAAGTCACGCAGATCCGCTCGACCGATCTTCAACTGGTCGATGCGCGCAAGGCGCTGGAGGCGCAAACCACCGCCTATCAGCTGGCCGTCGTCCGCTACCGCTCGGGGCTCAACCCGCAGCTGCAGGTGCTCAACGCGGATGACAACCGGCTGGCGGCCGAGACGGCCGTCGTCAATCTCGAGATGGGCCGCCGCGGCCAGCAGATCGCGCTGATCAAGGCGCTCGGCGGCGGTTTCGACGCGTCGCAGGCCGGCCTCGCCGCGACCGCCGACACGCCGATTCCCGCGCCGTCCCGGCCCGCCGCGACGAACTGACCGATTGCCCGCGCGCAGGTACCGCGTACCGAACGAATACCCCCTGATTTCACCTCTGACTGGAGCCACTCATGAACACCCCCGATTCGCAGCCGACCGATGAAGCACCGAAGACCCCGGGCAAGCGCAAGGCGCTGCTCGCGCTGGTCGCCGCGTCCCTCGGCATTGCCGGCGCCGCGTACGGTGCGTACTACTTCCTCGAAGCGCGCTATCACGTCGAAACCGACGACGCGTACGTCAACGGCAACGTCGTGCAGATCACGCCGCAGGTGTCGGGCACGGTCATCGCGGTGAACGCGGACAACACGCAGGTCGTGAAGGCCGGCGAGCCGCTCGTGCAGATCGACCCTGCGGACGCGAAGATCGCGCTGCAGCAGGCCGAAGCCGATCTCGGCCAGACCGTGCGCAGGGTACATGGGCTCTACGTCGACGACGACAAGTACCGCGCGACCATCGCGGAGCGGCAGTCCGATCTCGCGAAGGCGCAGGACGACCTGCGGCGCCGCCAGTCGACCGGCATGACGGGCGCCGTGTCGGAAGAGGACATCTCGCATGCGAAGGACGCGGTCCGGTCGGCGCAGGCGACGCTCGATGCCGCGAAGCAGCAGCTCGGCTCGAATCGCGCATTGACGGCGAACACGACCGTCGACCAGCACCCGGACGTGATGGCGAGCGCCGCGCACGTGCGCGACGCGTATCTGGCGTATTCGCGAACGACGCTGCCGGCGCCCGTGACCGGCTACATCGCGCAGCGCTCGGTGCAGGTCGGCCAGCGCGTGTCGCCGGGGGCCGCACTGATGTCGGTCGTGCCGCTGAACCAGGTGTGGGTCGATGCGAACTTCAAGGAATGGCAGCTGCGTCACATCCGCATCGGCCAGCCGGTCGAGCTGACGGCCGACGTCTACGGGTCGGCGGCCGTCTACCACGGCAAGGTGGCCGGCTTCACGCCGGGTACCGGATCGGCGCTCTCGCTGCTGCCGGCGCAAAACGCGACGGGCAACTGGATCAAGGTCGTGCAGCGGCTGCCGGTGCGGATCGAGATTCCGCCCGAGGAACTGGAAAAGCATCCGTTGCGCGTGGGGCTGTCGATGACGGTCGACGTGAACGTGAAGGATCACGGCAGCGCCAGCCCGGAAGCCGATCCGCCGTCGACCTACAAGACCGACGTGTTCGCGAAATACGGCGACAAGGCCGATGCCGCGATCGCCGACATCATCGCCGCCAACAAGTGATGTCCCGTCACCCGGCGCACACGTCGCCGGGCCGCGCCTAACCGGATGATCAACATGACCGCCAACCAATCGAATCCTCCCCCGCTGACGGGGCTGACACTCGCACTGGGCTCGCTGAGCGTGGGCCTCGCGGGTTTCATGACCGTCCTCGATTCCTCGATCGCGAACGTCGCGATCCCCACCATCTCGGGCAACCTCGGCGTATCGGTCGACGAGGGCACCTGGGTCATCACCGTGTTTGCCGCGGCGAATTCCGTCGCGATCCCACTGACCGGCTGGCTGACGCAGCGGCTCGGGCAGGTCCGGCTGTTCGTCGGCTCGATCCTGCTGTTCGTGCTCGCGTCGTGGCTGTGCGGCATCGCGCCGTCGCTGCCGTTCCTGCTGGGCGCGCGCGTGCTGCAGGGCCTCGTGGCCGGGCCGCTGATCCCGATGTCGCAGGCGCTGCTGCTCAGTTCGTGGCCGAAGGCGAAATCGTCGCTCGCGCTGTCGTTGTTCTCGATGATCGTCGTGACGGGGCCGATCGTCGGGCCGTCGCTCGGCGGCTGGGTCACCGACAGCTACGCGTGGTCGTGGATCTTCTACATCAACATCCCGGTCGGACTGTTCGCGGCCACGATGGTCTGGTTCCTGTACCGCAAACGCGATACGCCCACCCGGAAGCTGCCGATCGATTTCGTCGGACTGACCTTGCTGATCGTCTGGGTCGCGTCGCTCCAGATCATGCTCGACAAGGGCAAGGATCTCGACTGGTTCTCGTCGAACACGATCGTCATCCTGACCATCGTCGCGGTCGTGGGCCTCGTGCTGTTCGTCATCTGGGAGCTGACCGACAAGAATCCGGTGGTCGACCTGACGCTGTTCAAGCAGCGCAACTTCCTCGGCGGCACGATCTCGATCGCGATTGCGTACGGGATCTTCTTCGGGACGCTCGTGCTGCTGCCGCAATGGATGCAGGAATATCTCGGCTACCGTGCCGTCGACTCGGGGCTCGCGACGGCGCCGCTCGGCATCTTCGCGGTGATCGGCGCGCCGATCATGGGCAAGATCCTGCCGCGCTCGGATGCACGCATCATCGGCACGCTCGCGTTCGTCGGCTTCGCGCTCGTCTACTACATGCGCACGTTCTTCTTCACGGACATCAGCGAGGGCTACATCATCCTGCCGACGCTGCTGCAGGGCATCCCGATGGCACTGTTCTTCGCGCCGCTGACCGTGATCATCCTGTCGGGCCAGCCGCCCGAGAAAGTGCCGGCCGCGGCAGGCCTGTCGACCTTCGCACGGATGTTCTTCGGCGGCATCGGCACGTCGCTCGCGGGCGTCGTGTGGAACAACCGGACGATCATGCACCACGAGATCCTGACGCAGCAGGCGAGCCCGACCAACCCGCTCTTCAATGCGCAGATGGACCGCTACCATTCGCTGCTCGGCCTCGGCCAGGGCTCGTCGTATGCGTTGTTCGATCGCGTCGTGCAGTCGCAATCGGCGATGCTCGGGCTGAACGACGTGTTCTACGGCGCGGCGATCGTGATGATCATCATCATCCCGCTCATCTGGATCACCAAGCCGGGCAAGGCAGGGGGCGCGAGCGACGCGGCAGCCGCCGCGCATTGATCGCACACCGGAACGCAGGGAAGGCCGCGCCCGTATCGGAGCGCGGCCTTTTTGCATCCGGCCTCATCGGAGCCGGTATCGGACGCGGTATCGCATGCCGCGCCGGTTCAGCGGATGACGGGCGGCGGCTCGATCTCGCTGTCGATCAATCGTCGTGCCGCATCGACCAGTTCGGCCTTCAGGCCGGCGGCGCCGAAGGTCAGCGCCGACGCGTACGCCCCCTCCATCAGCAGCGACAGCTGGTTGCCCAGCCGAACCGGGTCGTCGACCGCCAGCGCGCGGCACAGGGCATGCAGGCGCGCGCGGACTTCCGCCTTGTTGGCGCATGCGATGACCGTGCCGGGATGGTCGCGATCGGGGAACTCCGTCGCGAGATTGACGAACGGACAGCCGCGGAACCGGGGCGTCGAGAGCAGGTCCGCGATGCCGTCGAACAATGCGTCGAGCTGCCTGCGCGGCGCACCGGCGTGCGCGGCAACGATCGCGTCCCACCACGCCCAGAAACGGCGGTTCTGCTCGTCCGCAAAGGCCGCGATCAGTTCGTCCTTCGACGCGAACGTCCGGTAGAGCGACGACTTCGATACCCCCGAGCGTTCGAGCACGGCATCGATGCCGATCGCGCGGATGCCGTGTTGATAGAACAGCTCGATCGCGGTCTCGACCAGTCGCTCGCGCGCAGAAGGTTCGCCGCGCCTCGGCGCGCCCCGTTTGGTGGTCGTGGTCGTTGTCGTCTTGCTCACCGGCGCCTCCGCGCAATCGTGATTGACAAAAGTACACCAAGCGCCCATTCTTCGTAAAGGTACAGATCGGTTCCTTTACAGATCGATGCGTGCCGCATGCATGACCTCGGCCATCACTCACCGGAGCAGCGCAATGACGACATCAGGGAAAACGGCAGCAAACAAGGCGCTGGTTCTCGAAGCGATCACGGGCGTTTTCATGCACCGCGATCCCGCGGTGCTGGATCGGCTGTTCAGCGACGATTACCGGCAGCACAACCCGCAGATTCCGAACGGGACGGCGGCAATCAAGGCGCTGCTGGGCAATCTGCCGGCCGATTTCAGGTACGAGCCGGGGCTCGTCGTGGCGGAGGGCGACTATGTCAGCATCCACGGCCGCTACTTCGGCTGGGGCCCGGAACCGATGGTCGCTGTCGACATCTTTCGCGTGGAAAACGGCAAGGTCGCCGAACACTGGGACGTCATGCAGCAGGAGGTGCCCGCGGCGCAAAGCGCGAACGGCAACAGCATGCTCACGTCGGCGCAGGATTAGGGGACGGCATCGCGACGTGCCCGACGCGCGATCATGCCGTCGCGTCGGGCACGTGGAACGTCAGGGAAGAGCAGGGCGATCGCCCGGCGCAGGTTCGGTGTGGAAATCGATGCTGCGGATGTCGATGGACACCAGGAGCGGCTCGTCGATCTTCTGCGTCGCATCGTCGTACGCAAAGACGCGGCGCGACATCGGCACCATCACGCCATGCACGTTGCGGTAGTCCGATGCATAGTTCGCGCCGCGTGCGCCGCCCATCACGTCGACCGTGTAATCGTGGCGGCGCAGCAGCCCGTCTTCGCCGAAATAGGACACCTGCTCGCGACTGTGGCTGGTTATCGTGTCCGGGAACGTGACTTTCAGGCGCCGCCAGGTTTCGCCGTTCTCGTGCCAGTCGGGCAGTTCTTCCGTGCGGAAACCCGGACGCGCGTAGAGAAACGGAATGGCCAGATAGGTCCAGAGCGCGTAACCGGTGAAGTACAGCGCATGCAGGCGATCCCAGCGCGTCTGCTGCGTATGGCCTTGATAGGCGCTGCGCGGCGTGCGCCTTTCTTCGGGCGCCGCGCCGTTCGCGGCATCGATCGCGACGACGTCCGGCTCGAACGTGCCTCGCCAGCCGCCAGCCCGCGACGCGATCTCGACCCGTTGGCGCCGCAGGTCGGCGGCCAGTTCGATCCCGTGGAACAGTCCCGGCTGGTCCTTCAGGTGCCAGACGGCGCCACCGATATCGAGCGCCGCCGTCACCGTGCGGAACCTGTTCCAGTTGTCGATCCCGCCGTGGGCGTCGATCGCCTGTTCGAGCAACGTACTCATTGCATCCTCCGTGTGTCGGTCGGACTGACGCGCGCGAATCAGCGCTCGTCGCCGAAGCGGTCGCCGAACATCGGATGGCCGCCGGCGGATTCGCTGCGCGCCGCCTCGTTCTGCAGCACGTCCCAGTGTTCGACCAGCTTCCCGTTCTCGATGCGCAGGATATCCAGCGCGATCAGCGCGACCGGCGACGCCGAATGGCTGTAGCGGCTGTGGATCCAGACGAAGTCGCCGTTGGCCGCGACCATGTCGTACTCGAAACGCAGGTCGGGCATCGAATCGACGAGGCCGAACAGGCCGTCGCGGCCGGCCGGCACGTGCTGGCTGTGCTGGATATACGCATCGGACCAGAACTTCGCGGCCTTCTCGTAATCCTTCCGGTTGAACAACGTGTCGAGCGCGTCGAGCACGAGCGCGATGTTCTTTTCCTCAAGTTCCTTCGACATGATTCGGACTCCGATGAGTTAAGGTGTCGTTGCGTCTGATCCGGCACGACACCACAGGGTGAATGGACAATCGTCTTCAGTGCATCCGCTTGCGCCGCGACTGCGTGGCGCGGTCTGCCGTCATGCGACGGGAATCGGGTTATCGGCAATGAACTGGTTGAACTGCTCGACGAACGCGTGCTCGTTCGGGCCCGCGTTGTCGCGCAACGGCTTGCCGGCCTCGACCACCACTTCGGTCGTCGCGGTTTCGAGCAGTGTCAGCGTCTCCGCGATGAACGCGTCGACCGGCATCGCGCGCGGGTCGCCGCTCTTGTGCACGAGATCGGTGTCGACCCACGGCGGCGCGATCTCTAGCACGCGCACGCTGGTGTGGCGCAGCGCAAAACGCTGCGACAGCGTGTACGAGTGGATCGCGGCCTTCGTCGCCGAGTAGAGCGCCGTCGCGGCGAGCGGCACGTACGCGAGCACCGAGCTGTTGTTGATGATCGTCGCGTCGGGCTGCCGCTTCAGGTGCTCGACGAACGCCGCGCTCACGCGCACCGGGCCAAGCAGGTTCGTGGTGACGAGCTGGACGGCCTGCTCGTCGTCGAGCGGTCCGGCCGCGTCGTCGAACGGCATGATGCCCGCGTTGTTGATCACGACGTTCAGCGCCGGATAGCGTTCGATCAGCTGCGCGGCAACCGTGCGGATCTGCGCGGCGTCGCCGATATCGAGCTCGACGGTGTCGATGCCGGGGTTCTGCTTCGCGACTTCATCGAGCAGGGCCTTGCGGCGGCCGGCGACGATCACCTGGTTGCCGCGCCGATGCAAGGCTTCCGCCAGCGTACGGCCGATACCCGATGTGCCGCCGGTGATGAAGATGGTGTTTCCGCTGAGTTTCATGATGCGTGCTCCTGGGTGGGTGAAATGTGTCGACAAGACATTCGCGGCCGTCAACTGCCCGCGAGGTGGCGCTGGAGAAAGCCGCCGACCGCGCGCAGCGTCGGCGCATGCGTCGCGATGCCGGCGCGCGTCGTGCCGGCGTAACGCGCACATTCGGTCGGGACGCCCGCGGCAATCAGCGACGCGGCGTAATGTTCGGCTTCGAGATGCAGCGGGTCGTGCTCGACCGTGGCGATGAACGTGGCCGGCAGACGGGCGAGGCGGCACGATTCGAGCGGCGCGGCATACGGATGCACGCGCTGCGACAGCAACGGCAGATACGCGCGATAGCTGGCCGCCAGCGTGTCGATGGCCGGCGCCGCGTCAGTCGTGTACCGGCCGACGCGCGTCATGCTCGGGTCGAGCAGCGGCGCGATCAGCACCTGCGCACGGATGCCGGTGTCGCCGCGGTCGCGCGCAATCGCGGCAACGCCCGCGGCGATATTCCCGCCGGCGTCGTGGCCGGCCACGGCCATTTGCCGCTTGTCCGCACGCATCGCACGGGCTTCCGCTTGCACCCACCGCAGTGCCCGGTGCGCGTCTTCGACCGCGTTCGGGAAGGGAAAGGCCGGCGCGAGCGAGTAGCCGACCGACAGCACCCATGCGCGCACCTGCAACGCGAGCGCTTCGCAGACGGCATCGGTGTCGTCGAGCGAGCCGCCGGTGAACAGGCCGCCATGGAAATAGAGGACGATCGACAGCGGGTGTTTCTGCGCCGGCGGCCGGAAACTGCGCACGTCGATCGGCTGGCGATGGCCGTCGATACGGGCGTCTTCGACCTGCAAACCGGAAAGGGAAACGGTAGACATACCAGTCAACGCGGCTGCGTTCTCGTTTGCTTGAACAATGAACGCATTCTGGTTGTTACCGCGGAGCCGATAAATCTCGCGCTTGCCGCAACAGTGTTCTCTTCCTGAGAACAATGCGGCGGCCGTTGCCGGCGGGGCCGGCCTACGCTAGCGGCACGTCCTCGTCGCCGTCCGGGTCGATCGCGTCGCCGTCCGGCGCATCGATGCTGGCCGGGCCGCAGCGGGCATCCGTTTCCGGCGTGCTGGACAGCCGCGGATCGTTGCGGAACAGCTCGGCGATCCAGTCGACGAATGCGCGCACGGTGGCGGACAGGTGGCGATTGTGCGGATAGACCGCCGAGATGGGCAGCGGCAGCGGCTTCCATTGCGACAGGATCTCGACCAGCGCCCCCGTTTCGAGGTGCGGCAGCGCGAGGAAGCGAGCGCCCTGGACGATGCCGAGGCCCTTCAGCGCGCCGCTCAGATACGCCTCCGCATCGTTCACGGCGATCGAGCCGCGCATCTTCACTTCGACCGCGCGGCCGTCGACGTCGAACGTGAGCGGCATGATCCGCCCCGTGCGCCCCCAGTAGTAATTCACGGTCCGGTGATCGGCGAGTTCCTCGAGCGTGCGCGGTGTGCCGAACTGCTCGAGATAACCGCGGCTCGCGACCGTCACGCCCTGGTAGATGCCGACGCGTCTCGCCACGAGCGACGAATCCTGCAGCGTGCCGATGCGTACCACGCAGTCGATACCTTCCTGCACGAGGTCGAGCGGCTTGTCCCCGAGGCCGAGCATCAGGTCGATGTCCGGGTAGCGTGCATGAAAGTCGTTCAGCGCGGGCATCACGATCACGCGCCCGAGCGCGCCGGGCATGTCCACGCGCAACCGGCCGCGCGGCGCTCGCTCCTTGCCGAGGAACGAGTTTTCGATGTCGTCGAGATCCGCGAGCACGCGCACGCATCGCTCGTAATAGGCGGCGCCGTCCGCGGTCAGGTTCAGGCTGCGCGTGGTGCGCTGCAGCAGCCGCGCTTTCAGGTGGGCTTCGAGGCCCTGGACGATCACGGTCACGCGCCCGCGCGTCAGGTCCATCGTATCGGCTGCACGCGTAAAGCTTTTCGTTTCCACGACGCGCGCGAACACGCGCATGGCCAGCACGATATCCATTGTCCGGACCTTTCAGAACGACGCGTTGAACCGCTTGAAACCCGGAAGCGCCCGACACCCGCAGGCGGCCGCACCCCGGCCCTCAAGCCCAGCGCGCAGTCTAAACCGCGACGCGGCAGGCCGCCACACGCGGTGGCCGCTTCGCGGCTGGCCCGACTCCGCAGTCGACGCGCGCGGGCCCGGTCGAGCGCGAACGAATGTCTTAAACTGGCTGCTCGTGCCGTTGAACCACTGTCCGGGGAGCGTTCCGATGAAACTGGTGGGCCCGTGGTTGTCGGGGTACACGCGCCGCGTCGGCGTGACGTTGAATCTCCTGAACATTCCGTTCGAGCATCTGCCTTTTCACGCCTACCGCGAGCCGGAGCGCGTCGCGGCGTTCAGCCCGATGAAGCGGGTGCCGGCGCTGCAACTGGACGACGGGCAGGTCCTGATCGACAGCGGCGCGATCGTCGACTATCTCGACAGCCTCGTCCCGGCCGAGCGGCGCCTGATGCCTGCCGGCGGCCCCGAGCGCGTGCGCGCGATGCAGCTCACGAGCTATGCCACGGCGTGCTACGACAAGCTGGCACGCTATTGCGACGAACTGATGCTGCGCCCCGAGTCCCATCGACTGCCGCATCTGCAGGCCGGTTATGTGGCGCAGATGCAGGCCGGATTCGGCATGCTGAACGAGGCTTGCGGCGAACCGTGGTTGCTCGGGGAACGCATTTCTCAAGCCGACGTCATGTCCGTCATTGCGTTTCAGAGTGCCGCGGCGGTCGTGCCGCAGGCGGTCAACGACGACGCATTCCCGCAACTGGCGCGCGTCGCGCAGCATGCGATGCAGTTGGCGGCGTTTGCCTCGACGGTGCCCGACCTCGGCGATCTGCAGGCCTCGGGGTTGTCCGGTGCGAACAGCGGGGCATAGCGGCCGCGTTCGCGTTGCCGCGCCATTGTTTCCGCGCGGCCAACTGTGAAGTCGTCCGCCATGCCTTTATCGGGCAGGCGACCGTTCCGATAATCGAAGCCATACGGTCAGGTCAGGGCAGGGCACGCGGCGATCCGGTCGCGACATGCCGGACCCGCGGGAACAGGCGGAGGCAATGATGGATACGATGACGCTCGAACAGGCCGGGCGCGGCAACCCCGAACCGGACGCGCCGGCGCTCGGCATCCGGCGCATCTGGGACGCGAAGGACGGCACGCCGATCCTCCTGCGTGCGATCGAGCACGGCGATCTCGACATCGAACGCGAACTGGTCGAGCGGCTGTCGAGCCACAGCCGCTACATGCGGTTGATGTCGGCACGCAAGCCGACCGAAGACGAGATGATCCGATGGACCCGCATCGACCGCCGGCGGGAAGGCGCGGTGATCGCGACGATCTGGACCGGCGGCCGCGAGCGGCTGATCGGCGTTGCGCGCTATGCGATGGACGAAGGAGAAACCGATGTCGTCGAATGCGCGATCGTGATCGACGACGTGTGGCAGCAGCAAGGGCTCGGCCGTGTGCTGCTGTCGAGCCTGATCGAACTGGCGCGACGCTCGGGCATGCGGCAGATGGTCGGCACGATGTTGACCGAGAACGATGCGATGAAGGGCCTCGCGCGCTCGATCGGATTCACGCTGTCCCACCAGCCGGGGAGCGCATTCGTGACGGATCTGCGGCTCGACCTGGATACCCGTCGGGGCGCGTGAAGGCGGGCGCTTGCAGGCATCCGGCCGCCGCCACACGCGGCGAATTACGCGGATTCCCCGGCTCTCGCCGGATCGTAGAACAACGCGAAGAGTTCGGACTGCGACCCGACACCGAGCTTTGCGTAGATATGCTTTTTATGCGCACGCACGGTCTCGAACGAGATCGAGAGCTTCTCGCCGATCGCGCGCGTCGAGAACCCGCTCAACGACAGCATCGCCACTTCGATTTCGCGCGTCGTCAACGCGCCGCGTCCGTTCTTGCCGGTCAGCATGCCGAAGCGCGCGTGCGGATCGGGGGCCTCGCTCTCCGTTGCGCGCGGCGCCTCCTTCACGGCGAACGTCTCGAAGCGCAGGCGCTGCTGCATCAACGACAGCACCCACGGCGTGTACAGCGTGAGCAACGCCATCTCGCGATCGTCGTACTTGCTCGTCTTGCCGAGCGAAAAACCCAGCGTGTGATCGCGATCGATCACGACGTTGAAATGCACTTCGTCGCCGACGATGTTCTTCTTGAAGTAGCGCTGGTAGTACTCGGTCATCCGGAAGTTGTCCGGCGCGACGTCGGCGAGCGTGTAGAAGCCCGACGCCTGTGTTTCGAACGCAGCGAGATAGAACGGATCGAGCTGGTAGAGCGCGGCCAGATAGTCCTGGAACATCAGGTCGATCTTGCCATCCGGCATCGCCTGTTCGGCGAGCACGAGCGGCGCGGCATCGCGTGCGAAACGCAGCGCGACCCAGTTGTCGAAATCGAGGTGCCGTTCGAGCACGCGCGTGAGGCGCGCCCAGAAATGCGGGCCATCGAGGGCATCGATGGCCGAACCGATCTCCCGATGAAAAGCGAGATCTCGCCATTCGAGGTCCATCGTGTCCTCCGGTGAGGGTAACCCTGGCGGGGAATTTCAGGTCAAAAATAATAACCCGATAATCGGCCTCACTTCGAAAGGCAGTGGCCGAGGCTGCTGTTTCGCTCGACGAAGCGTCGTATGCGCGCTGCAATGGATACGACACGCAGATGAAAGGCTATTGGAAGGAGTGGGTTTCATGCAGGTAGAACTCGCGCAACTCGCGCTGGTCGACGGCGATGTCGCACACAACACGCGCAAGGTGATCGACACGATCGGGCGCGTCGACGTGGCAGGCGGCACGAAGCTGGTCGTGTTTCCCGAAACGACGCTGTCGGGCTTCCCGACGCGGGACAACGTCGCCGATCTCGCGCAGACGCTCGACGGTCCCGCGTTGTCCGCGGTCCGCGATGCGGCACGCAAAAAAGGCGTCGCCGTCGCGGTCGGCCTCGCGGAACGCGACGGCGGACAGTTCTACAACACCACGGTGCTCGTCGACGAGCAGGGCGACATCGTGCTGCGCTATCGCAAGACCCATCTGTGGGCGTCGGATGTCGGCGTATTCACGCCGGGCGACCGTTTCGCGACCTGCACGTGGAATGGCCTGACGGTGGGCCTGCTGATCTGCTACGACATCGAATTCCCCGAGACGGCGCGCGCGGTCGGTGCGCTCGACGCCGATCTGCTGATCGTCACCAACGGCAACATGGACCCGTTCGGCCCCGTGCATCGCCGCGCGATCGCGGCGCGTGCGATGGAGAACCAGATGTTCGCGCTGATGGTGAACCGCTGCGGCTCCGGCGACGACGACCTGACGTTCGCCGGCCAGTCCGCGCTGGTCGATCCGTTCGGCGAGAGCACGCTCGAACTCGGCCGGGACGAGGCAGTCGTGCAGGCGAGCCTCGACCTGACGCGTCTCGAAGCGAGCCGCGAACACTACAGCTATCTGCACGACGCACGCGTGATGCTCGGTCTCGCGCCCGTCGAACAGCCGAACGGACATCGCGCGCTGATGATCGACGCGCGACGTCACCGCGCCGGGTAATCCGGCTTCACCCGCTTGTCCCTCTGCGGCATCGCGCGGGCGTCACGCCCGGCGCGTGCTTGCCCATTCCATTGAAATGCCGGTTACAGGCATTCGTATCGGCCCCGAAGGCCCAGGAGATAACATGCAAGCGTCGTCATCCCACGAACCCGCGCGCCTGAAGCGCACGCTCGGCCTGCCGTCCGTGCTGCTGTTCGGCCTCGCCTATATGGCGCCGCTGATCGTCTACGGTACCTACGGCGTGCTCGCCAAGGCCAGCGACGACACGGCCGCGCTCGCGTACCTGCTCGCGCTGGTGGCCATCGCGTTCACCGCGCTCAGCTACGGCAAGCTCGCGCGGCTCTATCCCGCCGCAGGTTCTGCTTACACGTACACGCGCAAGACGTTCAACCCGCACCTGGGTTTCATGATCGGCTGGGCGACGCTGCTCGACTATTTTTTCCTGCCGATGGTGATCTGGCTGATCGGCGCGGCCTATCTGAACGCGGCATTTCCGCATGTGCCGACGTGGATCTGGATCGTCGCGTTCATCGTGCTGACGAGCGGCCTGAACATCTTCGGCATCGAACTGGCCGCGCGCTTCAACATCGTGCTGATGATCGTGCAACTGGCGATCGTCGCGATGTTCGTCGTGCTGTGCTGGCACTACGCATCGGCGGCGGCGGGCGCGGGCGGTATCGCGATGGCGGAGCCGTTCTTCAAGCCGCACGTGCCGTTCGGCGCGACGATGGCCGGCGCCGCGATCGCCGCGTACTCTTACCTCGGCTTCGACGCGGTATCGACGCTGACCGAGGAAACGATCGATCCGAAAAAGAACATGCCGCGCGCGATCCTGCTGATTGCGCTGATCGGTGGCGCGATCTTCGTGATCGCCGCGTACACGATGCAGCTCGCGCACCCGGGCGTCGAGTTCAAGGACACGGATTCGGCTGCATTCGAAGTCGCGAAGATGATCGGCGGCGACCTGTTCGTGACGGTGTTCCTGGCTGGCCTGATCCTTGCGCAGTTCGCGTCGGGCATCTCCGCGCAGGCAAGCGTCGGCCGGCTGCTGTATGCGATGGGCCGCGATGAAATCCTGCCGAAGCGCATCTTCGGCTTCATTCACCCGCGCTTCAAGACGCCCGCGATCAACATCGCACTGGCCGGCATCGTCGGATTGATCGCGTTGAAGCTGGATGTCGCTACGTCGACGTCGTTCATCAACTTCGGTGCGTTCCTTGCCTTTACGGCCGTCAATCTGTGCGTGATTCGCCTGTACCTGTCGGGCAATCACGGCGAACGCAGGATCGGCGTGTTCGGCGGCATCGTCTTTCCGGCGATCGGCGCGGTGGCCGATATCTGGCTGCTCGTCAGCCTCGAGAAGACGGCGCTCGTGCTCGGCGTCGTGTGGTTCGCGCTCGGGCTCGTGTATCTGTGCTGGATTACGCGGCTGTTTCGGCAGGCGCCGCCGGAAGTGGCGATCTGAGCGGGGCGGGGCGGGGGCCGGCGCGGCAGTTTCCACAGGCCGTCGTCGGTCGACGGGTTTGGCAGCGGCATGGCAGCGCAAGCCCGATGCGACGGCATCCCGTCGCTGTTTCGCCTGACAGGCCGGGCAGCGCCGCCCCCTGTATCGATCAACCGCCCGGAAGTTCGACGCGTGCGATCAGCCCGGTCGGTTTCCGGTTGACGAGTACGAACGTGCCGCCGTGCATCTGCACGATTTCCCGCACGATCGACAGCCCGAGCCCGACGCTGCCGGGCCGCTCGTTGCGTGTCTGGTCGAGCCGCACGAACGGCTCGATCACGTCCTGCAGCCGGCTTTCGGGAATGCCGGGGCCGTCGTCGACGACGTCGATCCGCACGTTCGAACCGTCGACCGTGGCAGTCACCGCGACGTGGCTGCCGAAGTGGATCGCGTTGTCGATCAGGTTCGTCAGCATGCGATGTATCGCGTCCGGCCGGCAGAAGAAGCGGATCTGTTCGGGGCCGTGGTAGCGGATGTTCGTGCCGCCTTCCTCGTATTCGTCGCACAGCGTCGCGATCAGGGCGCCGAGATCGAGCCATTCCGTCTGTTCGCGATCGGCGCCGCTGCCGAGAAACGCGAGCGCGGACGCCACCATCGTCTGCATCAGATCGATGTTCCGGATCAGCTTCTCGCGCACGCTGTCCGTATGCTCCATTTCGAGCTGCAGCCGCATGCGGGTCAGCGGCGTGCGCAGGTCGTGACTGATCGCGGCCAGCATGCGCGTGCGACTCTGGATCGACGCGGTGATGCGCTCCTGCATCTGGTTGAACGCATGCGCTGCGCGACGGATCTCGAGCGGGCCTTCCTCTGCGATCGGCGTGACCGACATCGCGCGGCCGAATGCATCGGCCTGCTCGGACAGTCGCCGCAGCGGCCGGATCACGCGCGAAATGGCCCACGTGGACAACGCCGCGACACCCATGCAGAGAAAGATCAGCGCGGCGTAAAAGGGAAACGAATACCGGGGCGGATCGGCCTTGTTCCGGTCGGTGAAAACCTCGAGCGTCCGGTTGCCGAGCGGCACGCGCACCAGGATCGACGCACCGGGCTGACCGCCGGCGCACGCGCGCACGGTGACGTCGGCGACGGCGCTCAATTCGGCGTTGAGTATCGCTTCGAGGCTCCGGGAGTCCGGCGTCACGCCGGTGCAGGCGGACGGTGCCGGCGTGAGCCGGAACGTGAGCGCCGGTTGCCGCACGGCGGCGACGATCGCGTCGCGCGTGCTTTCCGGCGCGGCCTCGAGGCTCTCGACGAGGCTCGCGATCCGATAGGCGCTTTGCCACGGCCATGGCGGCGGCGGCGAGTGGTGCGACAGCAGCGCGATGAACAGCAGCGCCGTGGCGATCGACGAGCACGTCAGGATGATCAGGATCTGCCCGAGCGTGGTGGAAAGAATGCGGCGCATCAGACGACCGTCACGTCGGGCTGAAACACGTAACCGTCCGCGCGGACGGTCCGGATCGTTTCGTCCAGCGGATCGTCGCCGGCGAGCTTGCGGCGCAGCCGGCTCACGAGCAGGTCGACCGAGCGTTCCGAGATCGGGAAGTTCGTGCCGCGCGTCAGGCCGATCAGTTCCTCGCGCGAGAGCACCTTGCGCACATGCTGGCAAAGCACGAGCAGGAGATCCGTTTCCGCGCCGGTGAGCGGGATGCGCAGGCCTGCCGGCGAGCGCACGAAACGCCGATACGGATAGAACGTGAACCCCGAGAACTGCATGACCAGTTCGGCGGCAGGCCGGCGTTCGTCGCCGTCGGGCGCGCCCGGGCGTCGCAGCACCGCGCGGATGCGTGCGAGCAGCTCGCGCGGATCGAACGGTTTAGGCACGTAGTCGTCGGCGCCCAGCTCGAGGCCGACGACCTTGTCGGTCGGATCGTCGAGCGCGGTGAGCATGATGATGCGCGGGCCGCCTTTGTCGGCATGCAGGCGGCGGCACAGGTCGAGCCCGTCCTTGCCCGGCAGCATCACGTCGAGCAGCACCAGATCGACGTCGACCGTCGCGAGGAGTGCGTCCGCGGCTTCGACGCTGTCGGCTACGTGCGTGACGTAGCCCTTGCCGGACAGGAAGGCGGCGAGCGGCGCGCGGATGTCAGGGTCGTCCTCGACGATCAGGATGGGAATACCGGTCAATTCGGGTCACCGTTGGTGCAATCTTGTTTTGCGTCACGCGCGAGGAGACGGACGCATATCGGGCGCACCGGCCCGCAGAGGGCCACGCGCCGGTACCGACAAATGTACTCCGGCGCGGCGAATTGGTCTGTGTCAATCCGGACACAATATGTGAATCCACATACGAATCAACAACTTAGCCGTAGATTGACTTATCGTGCACGACATTCGAACGAATGGTTTGGTCGTACACATGAACAAGCAGTCAGCGTCTTGCAGTGCGCGGTCGTCTTCACCGGCTCCGCTGCGCGAGCCGGGATGGCACCGGCGGATCGCGGGTTGGTCCACCGCACTGGTCGTATGCGCATCGCTCGGCATCGCCGGTTGCGGCAAGCGCGACGGCGCGGCCGCGCCGGACGGCATGGGTGCCGCCGCTCTCGAAGTCGCCGTCTTGACGGTCGCACCGCAGCGGATCGTCGAGCAGACCGAACTGTCGGGGCGGCTGTCGGCCCTGCTGGTATCCGACGTGCGTCCGCAGATCGGCGGGATCGTCCGCAAGCGGCTGTTCACCGAAGGGGCGGACGTGAAGGCCGGCCAGGTGCTGTACCAGATCGATCCGGCCAGCTACCAGGCGGCCTACGACCAGGCACGCGGCACGCTCGCCAAGGCGGAAGCGACGCTCGCGTCGGCGCGGACGAAGGCCGCACGGTATGCGCAACTCGTCAGGATCAATGCGATCAGCGCGCAGGACAACGACGACGCCATCGCCGCCGTGCGCGAGGACGAGGCCGACGTGCTCGCCGATCGCGCATCGCTGGAATCGGCGCGCGTCAATCTCGGCTACACGCGGATCACCGCGCCGATTTCAGGGCGAATCGGCGCATCGTCGGTGACCGAGGGCGCGCTGGTGACGGCCGACCAGACCACCGCGCTCGCGACCATTCACGGGTACGACCGGATGTATCTCGACGTGACGCGCTCGAGTGCCGAATGGCTGCGGCTGCGCAAGGCCTACGCATCGGGCCGGCTGCAGCATGCCGGCGACGGCGCGCTCGTCCGGCTCACGATGGAAGACGGCACGCCGTATCCGCACGACGGCGTACTGCAATTCTCCGGCATCACCGTCGATCAGACGACCGGCTCCGTCACGCTGCGGATCATTTTCCCGAACCCCGACGGCGAGTTGCTGCCGGGGATGTTCGTGCGCGCGCAACTCGACGAGGGCGTCGACGCGAATGCGCTGCTGGTGCCGCAGCTTGCCGTCACGCGCACGGCGGACGGCAGCGCGAGCGTCTGGATCGTCGACGCGACCGGCCACGCCAGGCAGGCGGCCGTTCGTGCCGACAACGCGTACCGCGACCGATGGATCGTTTCGAGCGGACTGAAGGCCGGCGATCGCGTGATCGTCGACGGACTGCAGAAGGTGCAGGCCGGCACGGCGGTGCGCGTGGTAGCCGATGCGTCCGGCGCGACGAGCGCCGCACCGGCGTCCGGCACGCCGGCAGCGAAGTCGTAAGGAGGGCGCATGGCAGGTTTTTTCATTCAGCGCCCGATCCTCGCATGGGTGATCGCGATCGTGATCATGCTGATCGGCGGTGCGGCGACGACGAAGCTGCCGGTCGAACAGTATCCGACGATCGCCCCGCCTTCGGTGATGGTGACCGCGACCTATCCCGGCGCGTCGGCGGACACGGTCGCGAAGACCGTCACGCAGGTGATCGAGCAGAAGCTGTCCGGCATCGACAACCTGCTGTACATGTCGTCGACCAGCAGCAGCGCCGGGCAGGCATCGATCACGCTGACGTTCGCGCCCGGCACCGATGCCGACATCGCGCAGGTGCAGGTGCAGAACAAGGTGACGCAGGCTACTGCATCGCTGCCGCAGACGGTGCAGGAGCAGGGCGTGCAGGTCGCGAAGGCATCCAGCAACTTCCTGATGATCGTCGCGCTGTCGTCGCCGGGCGGCTCGCTGAACTCGATCGATCTCGGCAACGTGATTGCGGCGCAGATCGAGGATTCATTGACGCAGGTGAGTGGCGTCGGCGACGTCACGTTGTTCGGTGCTCAACATGCGATGCGCATCTGGCTCAACCCGGTCAAGCTGAAAAGCGTCGGGCTGACCGCGTCCGACGTGACGACAGCCGTCACGAACCAGAACGTGCAACTGTCGGTCGGCGAGCTCGGCGGCGCCCCGGCGACCGACTCGCAGGCGATCAACGCAACCATCTCGTCGTCGAGCCTGCTGACGACGCCTGAACAGTTCGGCGACATCCTGCTGCGCGTGAACACCGACGGATCGAAGGTGCTGCTGAAGGACGTCGCGCGCATCGAGGTGGGCGGCGATTCGTACGACACGTCGTCGCGGCTCGACGGCAAGCCGGCCGCAGCGCTTGCGGTCAAGCTGTCGACCGGCGCGAACGCGATGTCGACGGCGAACAAGGTGCGCGCGAAGCTCGCCGAGTTGCAGCCGCAGCTGCCGAAGGACATCGCGATCAGTTATCCGTACGACTCGACGCCGTTCGTGAAGATCTCGATCGAGGAAGTCGTGAAGACGCTGATCGAGGCCGTCGTGCTGGTGTTTCTCGTGATGTACCTGTTCCTGCAGAACCTGCGCGCGACGCTGATTCCGACGATCGTCGTGCCGGTCGCGCTGCTGGGGACGCTCGGCGTGATGGCGGCGATCGGCTTCTCGATCAACGTGCTGTCGATGTTCGCGATGGTGCTGGCGATCGGGCTGCTGGTCGACGACGCGATCGTCGTCGTCGAGAACGTCGAGCGGATCATGGCCGATGAAGGGCTCGGGCCGAAGGAAGCGACGCGCAAGGCGATGGGGCAGATCACCGGCGCGCTCGTCGGCGTGACGACGGTGCTGACGGCCGTCTTCATTCCGATGGCGTTCTTCTCGGGCTCGACGGGCGCGATCTACCGGCAGTTCTCGGTGACGATCGTGTCGGCGATGGTGCTGTCGGTGCTGCTGGCGCTGACGCTCACGCCCGCGCTGTGCGCGACGCTGCTGACGCCTTCGTCGATTCCGCATCACGAGCGGCGCGGGGTGGTCGGCGCCTTCAACCGCCTGTTCGACAAAGGCAACGCCGGATACAGCGCGTCGCTCGCGCGCGTCGTCGCGAAGCCGGTGCGCTGGATGATCGCGTACGCGCTGATCTCGGGCGTCGTCGGCCTGCTGTTCATGACGCTGCCGTCGTCGTACCTGCCGGAAGAAGACCAGGGCTCGATCATGGTGTCGGTGTCGGCGCCGGTGGGCACGCCCGCGTCGAGCACGCTGAAAACCGTCGAGGCCGTCGAGCAGTATTTCCTGAAGCAGCCGGCCGTCGCGCACGTGATGGCCGTCAACGGCTTCAGCTTCAACGGGCAAGGGCAGAACAACGCGTTCGCGTTCGTCCAGTTGAAGGACTGGGGCCAGCGCGGATCGCAAGACAGCGCGCAAGCGGTGATCGGCCGCGCGAATGCCGCGTTCGCGAAGCGCCGCGATGCGCAGGTCTTCGTGATGAACCAGCCGGCGATCCAGGGGCTCGGCACGCAGAGCGGTCTCGATTTCGAGATCGAGGATCGCTCGGGGCAGGGGCACGACAAGCTGCTGGCCGCGCGCAACCGGTTCGTCGCGCTCGCCGCGAAGGATGCGTCGCTCGCGATGACGCGGCCGTCCGGCCTGGAGGACTCGCCGCAGCTGTACGTCGACATCGATCGCGAGAAGGCCGGCGCGCTCGGGCTGTCGATTGCCGACATCGACTCGACGCTGTCGACCGCGTTCGGCTCGTCGTACGTGAACAACTACATCGATACCGGACGGATCCAGAAGGTGTACGTCCAGGCCGACGCACCGTTCCGGATGATGCCGGCCGACGTCGGGCAATGGTATGTGCGCGCCGATTCCTCGTCGAATGCGTCGTCGACCTCGACGACGAGCTACGACGGCGAGATGGTGCCGTTCTCCGCTTTCTCGACCACGCGCTGGACCTTCGGCCCGCCGCAGATCGAACGCTACAACCGCACGCTCGCGATGGAGATGAGCGCGCAGACGCCGTCCGGCGTCAGTACCGGTCAGGCGATGCAAGCGGTCGAGAAAATCGCGAAGCAGCTGCCGTCCGGCTTCGGCATCGAGTGGACCGGCCAGTCGTATCAGGAAGTGCTGGCCGGCTCGCAGGCGACCTATCTCTACGCGATTTCGCTGATCGTCGTGTTCCTGTGTCTCGCCGGGCTGTATGAAAGCTGGTCGGTACCGCTGGCGGTGATCCTCGTCGTGCCGATCGGTGTGCTCGGCGCGCTCGCGGCCGCTCACCTGCGCGGCCTGTCGAACGACGTGTACTTCAAGGTCGGCCTGCTGACGACGATCGGCCTGTCGACGAAAAACGCGATCCTGATCGTGGAATTCGCGAAAGACCTGCAGGCACAGGGGAGGGGATTGATCGAGGCGACGCTCGAAGCCGCGCATCTGCGGCTGCGGCCGATCCTGATGACGTCGCTCGCATTCGTGTTCGGCGTGCTGCCGCTCGTGATCAGCACCGGCGCCGGTTCGGCCGCCCGGCACGCGATCGGCACGGGCGTCGCCGGCGGGATGATCGCCGCGACGGTGCTGGCGATCTTCTTCGTACCGGTGTTCTTCATCGTCGTGCGCAAGCTGTTCAACGAGCATGGCCGCGACGACGCGCGGCGGGCAGGGGAAGAGGCATGAAACTGAAATTGCTGGCACTGGTGTGCGTCACCGCGCTTGGCGCGTGTTCGCTCGATCCGGTTTATCAGCGTCCGGCCGCGCCGGTCGACAACGCATGGCCCACCGGTTCCGCTTATGGCGCGGGCGCGGGCGCGGGCGCGGGCGCGGGCGCGGCGGCGCCGTCGGCGGCATCCGCGGCGAACGACAGCGCGGCGCCGCTGGCGGCCGACACCGGCTGGCGCGACTACTACAGGGACGCGCGTCTGCAGAGGCTGATCGCGCTCGCGCTCGACAACAATCGCGATCTTCGCGTCGCGGCGCTCCAGGTTGCCGAGTACGAGGCGCAATACCGGATAACACGGGCGGCGCTCGCGCCGTCGATCGACGCGACCGGTTCGCTGTCGAATGCCCGTAGCGACGGCACGATCAGCCGGTCGAGCAGCGTGTCGGTCGGCACGACGTCGTGGGAAGTCGATTTCTTCGGGCGCCTGCGCAGCCTGAAGCGGCAGGCGCTCGAAAACTACCTGTCCACGGATGCGTCGCGCGTCAGTACGCAACTCTCGCTCGTCGCAACGGTCGCGACAGATTATCTGCAATGGCAGTCCGACCAGGCGATGCTGAAGATCGCGACGGATACCGTGACGGCCGATCAGCGCACCTACGACCTCACGGTCACGATGCAGAAGATCGGCAGCGCGTCGCTGCAGGACGTGCGCGAAGCGCAGACGTCGCTCGCAACGGCGAAAGCGAGCGTCGCGTCATACACGCGGGCCGTTGCGCAGGATCGCAACGATCTGGCCGCGGCGATCGGTTGTGCGTTGCCGGCCGATCTCGGCGACGGCCCGACGCTGCTCGACAACGATGCGATGTTCGCCGACATCGGCGTCGGCCTGCCGTCGGACCTGCTGACGCGCCGGCCCGACATCGTGGCGGCCGAACATACGCTGAAGGCGGCGAACGCGAACATCGGCGCCGCACGCGCCGCATTTTTCCCGAAGATCGAACTGACCGCCACGGCCGGCACGGCAAGCACGAGCCTGTCGCAGCTCTTCAAGGCCGGGACGGGCGCGTGGGCGTTCGCGCCGTCGATTTCGCTGCCGATCTTCGACTACGGCAGCAACAAGGCATCGCTCGATGTCGCGAAGATCGAGAAGGACATCGACGTGGCGGATTACGAAAAGGCGATTCAGACCGCGTTCAAGGAAGTGGCGAATGCGCTGGCCGGCCGTGAAACTTACGTGATGCAGGTCGATGCGGATCGCGAGTACGTCACGGCGGCGCAGGACTATTACGATCTCGCGCAGGCGCGCTACCGGAGCGGCACGGACAGCTTCCTGACGCTGCTTACCGCGCAGCGTACGCTTTACACCGCGCAGCAGCAGCTCGTGACCGACCGGTTCGCGAAGCTGTCGAATCTCGTCACGTTGTACAAGGTGCTCGGCGGTGGCGGGCCGGCGACGGGTGAAGGCGGCGCGATCGTCGCGGCGAGCGAGCCGCGATAGACGGCGGGTGCGCGTTGAGCGGCGGCACGCTCTGTGGGGTGTCGGCGATCAACCTGCAGGCCAAAACACGACATTTCAACTTTGCCTAGATGCGACATTACAACTTTGCTCTTACATCCATGTCATATCCGGATTCAGATGTCCACCTTCCAGCCATTTAGAGATGTCCGGTTTTAAGGTCGGTTTTGCTGCGTCTCTTTCCTCGCTTTAACCGTTACGCAGTGTCGAAGGTCGGCGCCTGAACGGGCAGGGCGCTTGCGTTCGTTTCCTCCGTTTTTGCAGACCGACGGCCAGGTTTGTTTGGCAGCTTTGCGGCTTGCTTCCGTCGAGCCAGGTCCACGATCACATGTTCGACGTCGGCCTGCGTGATCTCCCGTTGCTTCTTCCTGCCCGGTTCGGCCTCGTTTCGATTGGTCCGGGTCGAGTCGCCGCGATGTGTGCGTGACGGCGCTTTACCGATTCGGCTGTTATCGCGTTGCGCCTGAAGCGCTTGCGCGACCTGCAGCACATGGCTCAAACGCTTGTGCTCGACGATGGCGCCCTGATCGATTTCAGCCAGGCGGTCGTATTCCTTGTAGGGCAACGCTCGACCATCAGCACGAATCTCGATCCGCCCATCCGGGTACTCCCACACCTCAATCTGCCGGTCGATCAGCTTCCGGTTCTCCGGCGTGTCCTCCAACAAGTACATCACTCGGTCGTACTGCACCGTCAGCGACTTCGTCACTTGCCGCGGTTCACGCCACGTCAGCGCCAGGTCCAGACTCTCATCGGCCCGCAGCGACCGGTGCGCATTGAAGTCGCTCTTCGGTGGCTTCGCGAAGCGGGCGTTGTAAGCGGCCATGAAGGAGGGCGCGTAAACATTGGCGTCGGCCACCGTGTTGATCCCGCGCAATCTCAACTCCTTGACCAGTCGATCCTGCAACGTCAGGTGCGCTCGCTCGACGCGCCCCTTGGCCGAGCTGCTGTTCGCGCAGAACGTGTCGATGTTCAGCTCGTACATCGCGCGGCCGAACGGTGTCACACGGTTACCGGTCTTGCCTGGCTTCACGTTGCGGAACACGCTGGCCTTGTCGCTGTAGAACGCCCCAGGTTTGCCGTGCCGTTCGATGTACGCGCGCGTCGCTTCGAAGTAGCTGAAGGTCGATTCGGTCTGCGTGAAGTGCAGCATCATCAACCGGCTCGTCGCGTCGTCGACGTACACCAGCAGCGTGCAGGCCGGCGCCCGTTCCTCGAACCATCGATGGTCGCTGCCATCGATCTGGATCAGTTCGCCCAGGCACGCCCGGCGCGCGCGCGGCTGATAAACCTTCGGCGGCCGCTGCCGGCGCGGCACCCATAAACCAGCCTCCGTCATCAGCTTCCTGACCGTTTCCTTGGCCAGCCGGATGCCGTGACATTCCCAGAGCTTCTCGCAGGCCAGTGTCGGTCCGAAATCGGCGTAGCGATCGCGAATGATCGATAGTGCCCGGTCGGCGGCTCCTGGGTCCAGACGGCGGTTGCCGGGCGTCGCTCGGTGTCCCGACATCAATCCAGCCGGGCCATGCTCACGCAGCCGGGCGACCAGCCGGCGAATCTGCCGGGTCGTCAACTCCAGCCGTTCCGCCGCACGCCACGGCTTCAGCTTGCCGTCCGCCACGTCCTGAATGACCTTGAATCGGTCCAGCTCGCGCATCGTCATCGTGATCCGCTCCGTTGCAGCCATCGCAGCCTCCGGCGCCGGACACCCGGCGGCCGGACAGCTTACGCGGCGCGAAAGCGGACATTTCTATGTAGCCAAAAGCGGACATTTCTATCTAGCCTCTACAATCCAATCTGGTGATAATTATGATTATGTCAAATACGATATTTCAGTGGAGATTGGCATCCACCAACCCCTGATCCAACCGAAAAACAACCCGCTCCCACCTCAATCCACCTCCAGATCCCCGACCGTTTCCGCTCGCCGCGCGTCCCGCCGCATCCCCGCAGCCTGCCGGCCACGCCGGCCGGCGGACACCACCAAACGAAACGCCACCGGCGCAAAAACCAGCCCGAACATCGTCGCCGCCAACACGCCTCCAAACGCACCCGTTCCGATCGACCGCCGGCTTTCCGCGCCCGCGCCCGTCGCCAGCACGAGCGGCACGACGCCGAGCAGAAACGCCATCGACGTCATCACGATCGGCCTGAATCGCGCGGCGGCCGCGTCGATCACCGCCTGCCGCAGCGGCACGCCGCGCGCGGCCAGGTCGCGTGCGTACTGCACGATCAGGATCGCGTTCTTCGCCGCCAGCCCGACCACGGTGATCATCCCGACCTTGAAGTACACGTCGTTCGGCATCCCGCGCGCGAGCGCTGCCGCAATCGCGCCGATCATGCCGAGCGGCACGATCGTCAGCACGGACAGCGGAATCGTCCAGCTTTCGTACAGCGCGGCGAGCGCCATGAAGACCGCGAGCACCGACAGCCCGACGAGCAGCGGCGTCTGCCGCGCGGCGACCTGCTCCTCGCGCGCCGCATCGACCCAGTCGAAGCCGATTCCGGCCGGCAGCCCGCCGGCGAGCCGCTCCATCTCCGCCATCGCCGCGCCCGAACTCGTGCCGGTCGCCGCCCGGCCGCTGATGTCGAGCGACGGATAGCCGTTGTAACGGTTCAGCATCACCGGGCCGATCGTCCAGTGCGGCGCGGCGATCGCCGAAAGCGGCACCATGTCGCCGGTGCGGTTCGGCACGGTCAGCGCCATCAGTTGCGTGTCGGTCGTGCGGGCGCCCGGCTCGGCCTCGATGATCACGCGCCGCATGCGGCCCGACGCCGGAAAATCGTTGATGTAGTTCGAACCGAACGTGCCGCCCAGGAGCCCCGCGATCCGCTCGAACGGTACGCCGAGCGCATACGCCTTCGCGCGATCGACGTCGAGCTCGATACGCGGCGCGTCCGGCAGGTCTTCGAAATGCACGGCGGCCAGCAGCGGATCCGCCTTCGCGCGTTCGGACAACTGCTCGCGAGCCGTCTTCAATGCATCGAGCCCGACCCCGCCGCGATCCTCGAGCCGGAACGTGAAACCGTCGGAATGCCCGATGCCGCGCACCGAAGGCGGCAGCGACGCCTCGACGTCGCCGTCGAGAATCTCGCCGAAACGGCGGTTGAGCCGGTCGCGCAGCGTCATCGCGTCGACGTCGCGCTGCGTCCAGTCCTTCAGCTCCACGAACGCCATCCCGACGTTCTGCCCGCTGCCCGCGAAACTCCAGCCGATCACGCTCGTCACGTTCGCGATCGCCGGCTCCGCGCGCAGGATCGCCTCGACACGCTCGACGGCCACGAGCGTGCGTGCCTGCGTCGCGCCGGCCGGCAACTGGATCATCACCTGCAGCTGCCCCTGGTCCTCGGTCGGCAGGAAGCCGCCCGGCATCATCCAGTACAGCAACCCACAGCCGATCAGGAGCGCCGCGTAGACCGCGACGACGATGCCGGTGCGCCGCACCGCGAACACGGCGACGCGGCGATAACCGGCCTCGACGCGCGTAAAGCCCGCGCCGAACCGGTCGGCCAGCCGCGCGCCGATGCCGCGGCGCCGCGCATGGGCGGCCCTGCCGTCGTGCCGCGCGACCGGCTTCAGCAGGTTCGCGCACAGCGCGGGCGTGAGCGACAGCGCCATGAACGACGACACCAGCATCGACGCGATCATCGCCACCGCGAACTGCCGGTAAATGCCGCCGACGGTACCGGGAAAAAAAGCCATCGGCACGAATACGGCGGTCAGCACCGCGGTCACGCCGACGATCGCCCCGCCGATCCGCTTCATGGCCCGGCGCGTGGCGTCGCGCGGCGACACGCCCTCCTCCATCACGCGGTGCACGCTCTCGACGACGACGATCGCGTCGTCGACGAGGATGCCGATCGCCAGCACGAGACCGAACATCGTGAACACGTTGATCGACAGCCCGAACGCCCACATCGCCACGAACGCGCCCATCAGCGTGACCGGAATCACGACCGTCGGCACCAGCGTGTAGCGCAGGTCGCGCAGGAACAGCCACATCACGCCGAACACCAGCACGACCGCCTCGATCAGCGTCAGCACGACCTCGCGGATCGCGATCGTCACGAAATGCGCGCCGTCGAACGGAATCTCGATCGCCACGCCCGGCGGCAACGTCCTCGACAGCTCGGCGAGCCGCGCACGGATCGCGTTCGACGTTTCGAGCGCGTTGCCGCGCGGGCCGAGCTGGATGCCGACCGTCGCGGCCGGGCGGCCGTTCAGCCGCGAATAGAACGAGTAGTCGTCGCGACCGATCTCGACGCGCGCGACGTCGGCGACGCGCACCGCCGAGCCGTCCGTCTTCGACTTCAGCACGATCCGGCCGAACTCGTCCGGCGATGCGAGCTGCCCCTTGACGACGATCTGCGCGGTAAGCTGCTGGCCGCCCGGAAACGGCGCGTCGCCGATCGCGCCGGCCGTCACCGTCGCGTTCTGCGTGCCGATCGCCGCGATCACGTCGTCGGCGCCGAGACCGTATTCGCGCAGCTTGTGCGGATCGAGCCAGACCCGCAGCGCCTCGTCGGCGTCCCATAGTTCGGCCGCGCCGACGCCCGGCGCGCGCTTCAGCTCGCGCAGCACGTAGCGGTTCAGGTAATCGCCGAGCTGCGCGGAATCGCGCAGGCCGTCGGTCGACGTCAGCGTGACGAGCATCAGGAACGTGTTTGCCGCCTTGAACACGCCGATCCCCTGCTGGACGACCTGCTGCGGCAACCGAGACTCGACCTGCTTCAGCCGGTTGTTCACGTCGACGAGCGCGATGTCGGGATCGGTGCCCGGCGAAAACGTCACGTCGATCTCGAGGTTGCCGTGACCGTCGCTGCTCGTCTCGTAGTACAGCAGCCCGTCGGCGCCATCCAGGCTTTCCTCGATGATGCTGCCGACGTCGCCGTCGACCGTCTCGGTCGACGCGCCCGGGTACGCGGCGGTGATCACGACGCGCGGCGGCGCCAGGCGCGGATATTGGGCGATCGGAAGCTGCGGAATCGCGAGTACGCCCGCGACGACGATCGCAAGCGCGACGATCCACGCAAAGACGGGACGATCGATGAAGAACGACGGCATCGGCATGCGTCAGCGCACCGCCGGCGTTTCGCCGCACGGCACGCGCGCGGCGTGGGCGCGCTGCGCCCGGTACACGTCAATCATCGGTGCTCTCTCGGGAACCGCGCACCGGCGCCAGCATCGACGACGCAAGCAGTGCACGCGTATACGGATGGGACGGCGCATGCAGCACGTCGAGCGTATCGCCCTCCTCGACCACGCGCCCCGCCTTCATCACGACGACCCGGTGAGCCATCGCACGCATGACCGCGAGATCGTGGGTAATGAACAGGTAGCTCAGTTTGTACTTCTTTTGCAGATTCGTCAGCAGATTCAGCACCTGTTTCTGGATCGACACGTCGAGCGCGCTCGTCGGCTCGTCCAGCACCAGCAGCTCCGGCTCGACCGCCAGTGCGCGCGCGATCGCGATCCGCTGCCGCTGGCCGCCGGAGAATTCGTGCGGATAACGCAGCATCGACTCGGCCGGCAGGCCGACCTCCTGCAGCAGCGCGGCGATCCGCGCACGCCGCGCGTCGCCGGCCACCTGCGGCCGGTGCACGGCGAGCCCTTCGCCGACGATCTGCTCGACCGTCATCCGCGGCGACAGCGAGCCGAACGGGTCCTGGAACACGACCTGCATCCTGCCGTACAGCGTGCGCCTGCCGCCCGTCGTCCGAAGCGTGTCGAGCGGCATGCCATCGATCTCGATCGCGCCGGCCGCCGGCCGCTGCAGGCCGAGCACCGTGGCCGCCAGCGTCGATTTCCCCGAGCCCGACTCGCCGACGATCCCGAGCGTTTCGCCGCGCTTCAGCGACAGCTGCACGTCGTGCACGGCGCGGAACGTCGTCTTGCCGAGCACCGCGCGCCAGCCTTTCGCCGCGATGCGGTAATCGACCGCGAGATCGCGCACGTCGAGGATCGTCTGCGCCCCGGCCGCGACGGGCTCGACGGCCCGCTGCGGCGCGCTGTCGAGCAGCCGGCGCGTGTACGCATGCTGCGGCGCGGCGAACAGCGCATCGGTCGTGTTCGTCTCCACCAGCACACCCTGCTCCATCACGGCCACGCGCTGCGCGAAGCGCCGCACCAGGTTCAGGTCGTGCGTGATCAGCAGCACGGCCATGCCGCGCGCGGCCGCTTCCTGCTCCTGCAGTTCGATCAGCAGATCGACGATCTGCTGGCGCACCGTCACGTCGAGCGCCGTCGTCGGTTCGTCCGCCAGCAACAGCCGCGGCCGGCACGCGAGCGCCATCGCGATCATCGCGCGCTGGCGCTGCCCGCCCGACAGCTGATGCGGAAAACTGTCGATCCGCCGCTCCGGCTCCGGAATCCCGGTGCGCCGCAGCAGCGCGATCCCGCGTTCGCGCGCGTCGCCCGGCCGCAGCCCCTCGTGCAACCGCAGGCTCTCCGCGATCTGCTTGCCGATCGAATACAGCGGATTCAGCGCGGTCATCGGCTCCTGGAACACCATCGCGATGTCGGCGCCGCGAATCCCGCGCATCTGCTGTTCGGTCTTCGCGAGCAGGTCCTCGCCGTCGAACAGCATCCGCCCCGACAGCGTCGCCTGCTGCGCGAGCCGCAGGATCGACAGCGCCGTCACGCTCTTGCCCGAGCCCGATTCGCCGACGAGCGCGACCCGCTCGCCGCGGCCAATCGACAGGCTCAGATCCTGCACGGCGGGCTTCGCGCCGAAGCGCGCCGAAAACCCGTCGATCTGCAGCAACGCGTTCGCCATCATCGCCCCCCGCCGAACGCCGAGCCGCGCGAACGCGTGTCGAGCGCGTTGCGCAACGCGTCGCCCATGAACGTGAGCAGCAGCAGCGTCACCACCAGCGCCGCGAATGCGGAGATCGAGATCCACCATGCATCGAGGTTGTTCTTGCCCTCCTGGAGCAGCTCGCCGAGGCTCGGCGTCGGCGGCTGCACGCCGAGACCGAGGAAATCGAGGCTCGTCAGCGACAGGATCGCGGCGCTCATCCGGAACGGCAAGAACGTGATCACCGGCGTGAGGCTGTTCGGCAGCACATGGCGCCACATGATCTGCGCATTCGTCAGCCCCATCGTGCGCGCGGCTTTCACGTAATCGAGCGTGCGGTTGCGCAGGAATTCGGCGCGCACGTAATCGGACAGCACGAGCCAGCCGAACATCGACAGCAGGATGAACAGCAGCCACAGCGACGGCGTGAAGATCGACGCGAAGATGATCAGCAGGTACAGGTCCGGCAGCGCGCTCCAGATCTCGATCAGGCGTTGGCCGATCAGGTCGGTGCGCCCGCCGTAGAAGCCCTGCAGCGCGCCCGTCAGTACGCCGACCAGCACGCCCGACACGGTCAGCGCGAACGCCATCAGCACCGACAGCCGGAACCCGTACAGCAGCCGCGCGAGCACGTCGCGGCCGAACTGGTCGGTGCCGAGCCAGTTGCTCGACGACGGCGGCGCCGGATACGGCCGCGACGCAAAGTAGTCGATCGTGTCGTAGCGGTACCGGTTCGGCGGATAAACCGCGAAATTGCCGTGCGATTCGAGCTTCGCGCGAATGTACGGGTCGAGGTAGTTCGTCTTCGCGGGAAAATCGCCGCCGAACTCGGTCTCCGGATAGTCCTTCACGATCGGAAAGTAATAGTGCCCGTCGTAGCGCACGAGCAGCGGCCGGTCGTTCGACAGGCCATCGGCGCACAGACTGAGCGCGAACAGCACGACGAAGATCACGAGGCTCGCATAGCCGAGCGGCTGCGCGCGAAAGCGCTGCCACGTGCGCCGCCATGGCGAAGGCGACGGCGCGCACGCGCGCTCAGTGGTCCAGGCGGCTGAACTGGATACGGGGGTCGACGAGGACATAGCAGATATCCGCGATGAGCTTGGTCAGCAGACCGATCAGGGTGAACAGGAACAGCGAGCCGAGCACGACCGGATAGTCGCGACGGATCACCGCGTCGTACGACAGCTGCCCCATTCCGTCGAGCGAGAACAGCGTCTCGATCAGCAGGTTGCCGTTCAGGAACGCGCCGACGAATGCCGCCGGCAGCCCGGTGAGCAGCGGGATCGCCGCATTGCGCAGTACGTGCTTCCACAGCACGTCGCGCTCCGGCGCCCCCTTCGCCCGCGCGGTCAGCACGTACTGCCGGCCGATTTCCTCGAGGAACGTGTTCTTCGTCAGGATCGTGACGATCGCGAAGTTGCCGATCACCGCCGCCGTGACGGGCATCACGACGTGCCACAGATAGTCGAGCGTCTTGCCGACCATCGTCAGGTCGTCGAAGTTGTCCGACGTGAGCCCGCGCATCGGGAACACCTGCCAGAACGTGCCGCCGCCGAACAGCATCAGCAGCAGCACGCCGAGCACGAAGCCCGGTACCGCGTAGCCGGTCAGTACCAGCACGCTCGTCACGGTGTCGAACCGCGAGCCGTTGCGCACCGCCTTCGCGATGCCGAGCGGCACCGACACGAGATACGTGAGGATCACCGTCCATAACCCGAGCGTGATCGAGACCGGCAGCTTCGAGCGGATCACCGCCCACACGCTGCGATGCGCGAAGTAGGACTGGCCGAGGTCGAACGTCGCATAGCTTTTCAGCATCAGCAGGTAGCGCTCGAGCGGCGGCTTGTCGAAGCCGAACTGCTTGCGGATCTGCGCGATCTGCTGCGGATCGACGCCCTGGCTGCCGTGATAGCCGCCCCCGCCTCCGCCCGCCTCGCCCCCGCGTGCGCTGCCGTGCCGCAACTGCGCGAGGACCTGCTCGACCGGGCCACCCGGCACGAACTGCGTGACCGCGAACGTGATCGTCACGACCCCGACCAGCGTCGGGATCATCAGCAGCAGCCGCCTGAATATGTATGCCAGCATCGTTGCTCCCCGTCAGGCCGCCGGTGCAGGCTGTGCGGCCGGCTTCTTCACGTACCAGTAGTCGATGATCCAGTCCTCGTACTGATAGGAGTCCGGCACGATCGCCGGATGATCGAGCGTCGCCTTGTACCCGATCCGTGCGTTCGGCAGGTAGTACTGCGGAATCAGCACGTACAGGTTGATCAGCACGCGGTCGAGCGCGTGCGTGGCCGTCTCGAGATCGTCGAGCGTGTCCGCCGCGAGCGCCGCACGGATCAGTGCATCGACGGCCTTCGATTTCACGCCCGGATAGTTCTCGGAGCCCGGCTGCGACGCGGCCGCGCTGCCGAACCGGCGCGTCAGCTCCGCGCCGGGGATCGTCACGGGCAGGTAGATGTACGTCGTCATGTCGTACTCGAAATTGTCGAGCCGCTTCAGGTAGACGGCGCTGTCGATCTCGTGCAGGTACGCGTGGATGCCGAGGGTCGCGAGCGCCTGCGTGTACGGCAGGATCAGGCGGTCCATGCCGGGCTGGTCGTCGATGATCTCGATCGTCATCGGCGTGCCGTTCGCATCGCGCAGCGCGCCGTCCCGGTAGTGCCAGCCGGCCTGCTCGAGCAGGTCGCGCGCTTCCTTCAGGTTCGCGCGCAGCGAGCCGGGCGGCAGCGTCGACGGCTGGCCGATCATCGGGCCGAACACGGTCGGCGGCAAGATCGACCGGTACGGTTCGAGCAGCGCAAGTTCCTTCGCGCTCGGCACGCCGGACGCCGCGAACGGGCTCGCCTCCCAGAAGCTGCTGGTGCGGCGGTACTGCCCGTAGAACATCATCCGGCTCATCCAGTCGAAGTCGAACGCCAGCGCGAGCGCATGCCGCACGCGCACGTCCTGGAACATCGGCTTGCGCAGGTTCATCAGGAAGCCCTGCATCTGCGCCGGTCCGTCCGGGAATTCGCCCTTCTTCAGCATGCCGTTGCGGAAATTCTTGCCGACGTACTTGCGCGCCCACTGCGTCGAGCTGTATTCCATCCGCGCGTCGACGTCGCCGGCCTTGAACGCTTCGAGCGACGTGTACTGGTCCAGGTACAGCTTGAACGACACGTGGGCGAAGCGGAACATGCCGCGCCGCGACGGCAGGTTCGCGGCCCAGTAGTGCGGGTTGCGCACGTAACGGATCTGCTTGTCGTTCCTGCGCTGCTCGATCAGGTACGCACCGCTCGCGATCGGCGGCACGGTTGCGATCTGGTCGAACGGCGGCCGCGTACCGTCCGCGCGTTGCCCCCATTTCGGCGAGAACACCGGCAGGTCGCCCGCGATCAGCGCCGCGTCGCGCTCCGCGTGCTTGAACTCGAAGCGGATCGTGCGGCCGTCGACCACCACCGCGCGCTTGATGATCGAGAACTGCGCGTTGTAGAGCGGCGACGCCTGCGGGCTCGTCAGCGTGTCGAACGAATACTTGACGTCTGCCGCGGTGATCGCGTCGCCGTTCGAGAAGCGCGCGGCCGGGTTGAGGTGGAACGTCGCGGACAGCCGGTCCGGCGCGACCTCGACGTCGTCGGCGATCAGCGCGTATTCGGACGCGAGTTCGTCCCAGCTGCGCTGCATCAGCGTGTCGAACATCAGGTTCTTGATGTCGGGCGCGGGCGAGCCGCGCACGAGGAACGGGTTCAGCGAATCGTAGCTTTGCGCTTCGTCGTAGTTTTCGAAATCGAGCGTGCCGTTGTCGGGCGCATTCACGTCCGCATAGTCGAAATGCGTGAAGTCCGGCGGATATTTCGGCTGGTCGTATTGCGAGATCGCCGGCACCGCGAGCGCGGCCCGCGGCATCGCACCGCCCGACGCGAGCAGCACCACGCAGGCGAACAGCGCGGCCCGTACGCCGTCGCGCCTTCGCGCGTGCGCGCGCATCGGGCGCGCGTGGTGCGACACGCGTGCCCATCGCCATTTCAACAATGTCATGGTCTGTCTGTCCGGAAGCGTGCGGGCGCGAAGCCTGCGCGCGGTCGATGCCTGTGCCGGACGCCACGTGCTGGCCGCGTCCTGCCGGTAGTTCATGGTGCAAACGATCGAAACACGGCGCCGTCGCGCGCCCCGGTTGCGGGCTCGCGTGGCGCCAGGCGAAAAAGGGCCGCTCCTGATAAAGGGGGGGTTGTGGACGTGGAGCGGCCCGTCCAAGCCTGTCAATCCATCGCGGCCTCCGTCAGAACTTGTACGTCGCGCCGACCTGCGCGAACCGGCCGATGTACGAATACACCGACGTGTCGTACCCGCTCTGGTCCAGCGTGCCGTTCGCGAAGATCGGATCGTACGGCGGCGTGCGGTTGAAGATGTTGTTGATGCCGCCGTAGATCGTCCAGTTCTTGAAGCCCGTGTACGTCATCATCAGGTTGAACTGGCTGTACGAACCGACCTTCGACGGCGCGGGCGCCGGCAGCAGGTTCTGCGCATACGGGCCCGTGAATTCCCACGTCAGCGCCGCATCGAACTTCCGGTAGTTCCAGTCCAGCGTCGTGTTGCCGCGCCAGCGCGGGAAGCTGCCGCCGAACGGCTGCGTGATCGTGAAGTTGTTGCCCGCGCCGTTGACCGGCGTACCGCCCGGGAAGCCGATCTTGTAGCTGTTGATGTACGCCCAGTCGCCCGACAGCGTGACCGTGCCCCAGCCCTTGAGCGGCAGGCCCTGGCGGAACGTGCCCTCGAAGCCGTTCGTGTCGAGGTAGCCGAGGTTCTGGTACGGGATCACCTTGTACAGCAGCTGGCCCGTCGTCGGATCGGTCACGACCTGCGACGGCGTGCCCTGGCCGATCACGTTGTCGATGCGGATCTTGTACCAGTCGAAGCCGAGATCCGTGTAGCGGCTCGGCGACACCTGGAAGCCGATGTTGAAGTTGCGCGTGCGTTCCGGCGCGAGGTTCGGGTTGCCGACGGTGATCGACGTGTAGTTCTGGCCCGTGGCCGGATCGACCTGGATGCCGAGCGTCTGCGACTTGCTGTCCTCGACGAAGGTCGGCGCGCGGAAGCCGCGGTTGTACGACGTATACAGCGTGAGCGCCTTGATCGGCTGGTAGCGCAACGCGAAACGCGGCGAGAAGGCGCCGCCCACGTCCGTGTAGTGGTCGTAGCGGCCGGCCTGGCTGAACGTCAGGTTCTCGAGGATCGGCACGTTGATCTGGTAATAGACGGCCGCGACGTTGCGCTGGCCGTTCACCGTCTCGAGGTCCGGCGTGATGACCGCCCCGCTCAGGTATTCGGAGCCCGGCGTCAGCACTTCGCTCTGGTGCGTGAACTGCGCGCCGAAGCCGATACCGACGTCGCCGGCCGGCAGATGGAACAGGTTCGGCGTCGACAGCGTCGCGTCGATCGTGTCGAGCTTCGAGATGCCGAGGTTGTTCGCTTCCTGGAACAGCCCGTTGAACGCGTTCGGCGTGGCCGCCGGGTTCGCGAAATTCAGCGTGCCGTTCTGGTAGATGTTGTTCAGCGCATTGACGTTCAGCTGGTTCGTGAACACGTTCGACACCGTGCTCTGCGAATGACTGACCGACGTTGCCCAGTCCCAGTCGCCGTACGGCAGCGTGAACGACCCCTTGATGCCGGCGGCCGCGCGCCAGTAGTTCGCCCAGGTCTTCTGCGCAACCGTGTTCGGAAACGCGTAGGTGAGCGGCGTGGCCGCGCCCGTCGTGTTGTACGGGTTGCTGACCGGCACCGTGTAGTTGAACGGCGACAGCAGCTTCGTCTGCGGATTCCAGACGAGCGCGGGGTTCTGCGAGTTGCCGATCACGTTGTTCCACAGGCCGTCGTTGGTCGTGGTCGTGTTGTAGCTCTCGAGGAAATCCGCGAACGCGGTCGTCTTGTCGTCGATCTTGAAGTCCGCATGGAGCTTCGCGTTCAGGCGCTCGGTCATCGGCAGGATCGACGTGCTTTCAGCGGTGTTGTACCCGCAGACCGTGCCCGGCGAGCCGGCCGACAGCGAATTCGACGCGGCCGGATGGACCGAGCCGCCGAACGGGCACCCCCCGCTCAGCGCCTGTGCAACGCCGCCGGGCATGTTCCAGTACGACGGCGCGAGCAGCGAGAAGCCGCCCGGCTTGCCGGTGAAGTCCTGGTTGCGCGTCGAATCGCGGTCGGCCAGCGTGAAGCCGTTCGACTTGTAGTAGCTGAGCGCGGCCGTCACGTTGAAGCGGTCGGCGTTCAGGTCGCCGAAGCCGCCGAGCACGCCGAACTTCATCGTGCCGTCGCCGTTACCGGCGTTGATCGCGCTGCCGAGGCTGCCGTCGAGCTGCAGGCCGCGGAAATTGTGTTTCGTGATGATGTTGACCACACCGCCGATCGCGTCCGAACCGTACTGCGACACGGCGCCCGTCTTCACGATTTCGATCCGCTCGATATCGTTGAGCGGGATCGTGTTGAGGTCGAAGAACGAATCGACGCTATTCGAAAAGAACGCGTACGGCGCGACGCGCTGGCCGTCGACCATCACGAGCGTGTACTTCTCGGACAGGCCGCGCAGCGCGATGCCGGCTGCGCCGGCCGCAAAGTTGCCCGATTGCCCTTCACCCCAGCTGTTCGCCGAGTTGGCCGCCGCGTCGCGCAGGAAGTCGGTGACGGTCACCGCGCCGCTGGCCTGGATTTCCTTCGGCGTGATCGTCTGCACCTGCTGGAAGCCCGTCTTGTCGGCCTGCCGGATCAGCGAGCCCGTCACTTCGAAGCGCTTGATCTGCGCGACCTTGCCCTGCCCGTTCGCACCGGGTGCGGCGGGCGTTGCTTCGGCCGCTGCACCGGATGCCGCATCGGGCACCGCAGCCCCCGTTGCAGCGGCAGTGCCCGCCGTCCCGCCCGCCTGTGCGACGACCACGGGCGCGCCGTTCGCGACCGCATCCGCGACCGCGACCGCGCCCGGCGCCGGCTGGCTCTGGGCGAACGCCGACGGCGCCAGTGCGGCCGTCAACGCGAGTTCCGCCCAGACTATCCTCTTGATGGCCAACGCCAACACTCTCTGCTTCATCTTGTTCCCTCTCGCTCGTAGTAAGACCCCACCTGCTGTGCGCCGGAACCTTGTGAATTCCTTGCGCGTCCTGGGTGCCCGTGTACCGGAACCCTCGATTGCCACTCTTTCGACCGCCATGAAGCGAACGGATCGGCCTCGGGGCACCAGTGCCATTCAGCACGACCGATTTTTCTGATTTTGATTCGTCATACTAATTACCTACATTGAGCGCACTGCCTGCTTCCTCCCGATTCGATGGATGGCGCGTCGTGGTGCCTGGCCCTCCCTCGATCGGATACTTCTCCTTCGTCGCGGCCCGACGTGCCGCCGCCGCCGCTAGAACAGCCTCGGCGTGCCGACCCAGACGATCACCGCCTCTTCGTCGGCCGTGTTGTGCCACGCATGCGGCATCGTCGACTCGTAATGCGCGGTGTCGCCCTCGTTCAGCGTGAACGTGCAGTCCTCGAGCGTCAGCGCAACCTGCCCGCGCATCACGTAGACGAACTCCTCGCCCGCATGCGTGGTCATTTCGGACGGCAACTGCCCCGCCGGCATCCTGACGAGGATCGCGTCGAGCTTGCGGCCATCGACCAGGTTCGTCAGCCGGGCGAACAGGCTCGTCGAGTTCGCGAACTGGAAATACTGCAGCGCGTTGCCGCGACATACCGAACGCGCTTCCGTCGGCGTGTCGATGAAGTACTGCATCGTCACGCCCAGTGCCTTCGCGATCCGGACCAGCGACGTGATCGACGGCGTGGCCCGCCCGCGTTCGACCTGCGACAGGAACGGCTTCGAAATGCCGGCAATGCCGGCGGTTTCGTCGAGCGTAAGTTTCAGGCGCTGGCGCAGCGCCCGGATCTTGTTGCCGAGCGACACGGCGACGAGCACCGACTCATCAGGGGGCACAACCATGGATGAACTGAGCCTCGCAGTCGAAATCGGTTTGATGTCGGCGATCCTTGACCGATGCGACGATGCGCACGGCCCGGCGCGATACGCGCCCGCGCACGGCAGCCGAGTGCGGACGGCGCGCGGCGCAGCACGGCACCGTCGCGGCCGGTCCGCACTCGTCTCGCATATTTCATTCGGTTTACTAACTAACAAGGTTGCCCCTTTTCCACGTCGGACTTGACCGTCATGCACCGAAACGCTCACGGCAGCACACCGCTTGCCGACCGCGCCGCGGCGTGCGCCGGCGCCCTGTCGCTGCGTTACCGGGATGCCACCGCCGTCCACAGCCTGGCCAGGTCACCGGAACCGTCGGTCCCCTTGACCGTGCGCAGCACCTGGACCGCGTGCGCCTTCTGGCCGGCCACGTAGTACGCCTCGCCGAGCCGCAGTCGCGCCGCGTCGGAATGTTCGAGGCCGCCCTTCGCGATTGCCTGCTCCATCATCGGCAGCCCCTGCTGCGCCTGGCCCGCAAAGACGAGGTTCATGCCCGTGTCGAGCGGCGTCGCCGGCGTCGCGGCGTCTCCGCCCGGTTGCGCGCGCTTCGCGGCAAGCGCCTGCAGCCGTTTCTCGCGGTCCGCCTGTGCGTCCTTGCCGAGTACGCCCGACGCGAACCCCTGGTCGATCACCTGCTTGCCTTCCGCGGGCGAACCCGCAACCAGCGCGAGCTGCGTCATCTCCATGTACGCGTCGGCCGTCGCGAGCGATCCCGTTGCGCGGCGCAACCGGTAGATATCGAGGTCGAGCGACGACAGATACCCGGGCGTGCCGCGAATGGCCGTGACCATTTCGTTCCAGTACGCGGGGCTCGGATGGTAGGCCACCAACAGCCCGAGCGCACCGCGATACGCATTGCCGTCCTTCACTTTCTGCGCGCACGTCGCGAGCATCTGCAACTGCCCCTCGTCCGGTGCGTGCCCGCCGTTCGCCTGCGCATCGGTGCTCGCCTTCAACTGGCTCACGACCGGTGCGCAGTCGTTCGACAGGTAATACGACTGCGTGAGCAGCGTGCGCATTTCGGGATCCGTGCCTCCTGCCTTCAGGTAGCGCTGGGCGATCCGGATCGCCAGCGGGTAATTCTTCTGCTGGAAATAGATGCCGGCCAGTGCGGCCGTCGTCCGCTGCTCGTCCTCGCCCGACAGCCGCCCCGAGTTCAGTACCGTCTCGTACGCCTGCGCGGCCGTGCCCGTCTCGCCGGCCGCCATGGCCGCCGCGCCGCGCATCTCCTCCACCATGTACGTTTCGTACGGCGTCCGGTTGGGCACGGCAGCCGCCTGCGCGATCTTGCCGAGCGCGTCGCGATACTTGTGCGCGCGGTACAGTTCCTGCGCCGCCGCGAGCGGTTTCGCCACGTCCGGCCGCAGCGCGTCCGCCGGCAATGCCGGCCGGCCGAGCGTGCAGGCCGCACCGAGCGCCGTCACCGCCATGATCCGTTTCCATCGTCGCTGGTTCATCGGCTCGTCCGTTTCGTCATTGCATGAACCGTTCGTTACCGATCAGGCCGATCTTGGTCGCGCCCACGCGTTGCGCCGACGCCAGCACGGCCGCCACGTCCTTGTACGGCACCAGCTTGTTCGGTCGCAGGTGGATCTCCGCCTGCACGGGTTCCGCCGCGACCTGGGTCAGTTTCGCCTCGAGCGCCGAACGGTCCGGCACCGGTGCGCCGTTCCAAGTCGTCGTGCCGTCGAAGTCGATGTCGATCTGCACGACTTCCGGCGGCGTGGCCGGCGGCGGCGGGTTGCCGACCGGCAGGTCCATCTTCACCGAATGCATCTGGATCGGAATCGTGATGATCAGCATGATCAGCAGCACCAGCATCACGTCGATCAGCGGCGTGGTGTTGATGTCGACCATCACTTCCGGTTCCGCATTGCTCCCGCCCGAAGGCACGTTCATCCCCATCGTCGACTCCTGTCGACCCACGTTAGCGCTTTAGCGCTTACGTGGGTCCCATGCTTTGCGGTCGACCCACGTTAGCGCTTTAGCGCTTACGTGGGTCCCATGCTTTGCGGTCGACCCACGCTGGCGCTTTAGCGCTTACGTGGGTCCCATGCTTTGCGGTCGACCCACGCTGGCGCTTCAGCGCTTACGCGGGCCCCATGCCTTGCAGCCGATCCGCGTTGTCACCTAACCGCCGCGTGCCGGCGGCTCCGTAATGAACGACAGCTTCGCGATTCCCGCGCGCTCGCACATCGTGACCACCCTGCCGATGAACTCGTAGCGCGTGTCCTGGTCGCCCCGCACGTGCACGCTCGGCTGAGGCTGCTGCTGCGACACACCCTTCAGCTTCGCGAGCAGCGTCGGCGCGTCCACCAGCTGCTCGCCCCAGAAGAAATCGCCGTCGCGATTCACCGCGATCTCGATGCTTTTCGGCGTCGTCTGCAGCGGCTGCACCGTCTCCTTCGGCAGCTGAAGCTGGATCGTGTGCGTCACGACCGGAATCGTGATCAGGAAGATGATCAGCAACACCAGCATCACGTCGACGAGCGGCGTCGTGTTGATGTTGGCGATCACCTCGTCGCTATCGTCCTGCCCGACGTTCATGGCCATCGCGCGTCTCCGTCAGCCGGTCAGTTCGCGAGCGAAGCCGCCGGCGACGCCGCGCGCACCGGGCGCCGGTTGCCGGCCAGCAGCACCGTGTGCAGCTGTGCGCCGAAGTTGCGAACCCGTTCCATCACCGACTTGTTGCGCCGGACCAGGAAGTTGTAGCCGAGCACCGCCGGCACCGCGACGGCAAGCCCGATCGCGGTCATGATGAGCGCCTCGCCCACCGGGCCCGCGACCTTGTCGATCGACGCCTGGCCCGCGATGCCGATCGCGGTCAGCGCGTGATAGATCCCCCAGACCGTGCCGAACAGCCCGACGAACGGGGCGGTCGACCCCACCGTGGCCAGAAACGCGAGCCCGTCCTGCATCCGGTTCGACACGTTCGTGATCGAGCGCTCGACCGACACGTCGATCCACGTGTTGCGGTCCACCGCTTCGAGCAGTGCGTCTTCGTGATGCTCGCCGGCTTCGATCGCGGTTTCGGCGATAAAGCGGAACGGCGAAGCCTCGTCGAGCAGCCTGGCACCCTCGGCGAGAGACGGCGCGGTCCAGAGCTGCGCATCGGCCAGTTTCGCGCGACGATTCGCACGCAACTGCTCCAGGAACTTCGTGATCATGATGTACCAGCTCCCCATCGACATGATCACCAGCAGGATCAGCACGAAACGTGCGACGAAGTCGCCGTTCTTCCATAGCGCGCCGAGCCCGTACGGATTCTCGACCGCTTCCGTCGTGGCCGGCGCGGGCGGCGGCGCCGGCTCGGCGGCGGCCGGTACCGGAGCCGGCGCGGCCGACGGCGCCGCGGCCTGCGCCGACGTATCGGCCGCCCCGCTGGCCTGCGCATGGGCGAGCTGCGGCGCAACGAACCCGTCGACCACGGCGACGGACATCAACATGCTTGCCGCCAGCGCGGCCAGTGAACGCTTCGTCATACCCCACTCCAGTTCATTCGTTGAACTTAATACCTAAGTTCGAGACGGTTTTCCCCGACCCGGCTCGCGCCGGGTCGCCCACTGCATCAATTCAGATTGAACGAGAACGGCACCTGGACCCGCACCGACTGGCCCTGTGCGACGCATTTGAACCGTTTCACGGTGTTGAACGCGGCGCGATCGAGGATCGGATCCGCGGACTGCGCGACGCGCTCGTTCGTGATGTTCCCTTCCGCATCCACGACGAACTCGATCGTCACGTCACCCGTGATGTTGTTTTCCTGTGCTTCCTTCGGATACTGGATCGACGCGCGCAGCGTGTCCGAATTCGGGCAGACGACCCCGACGTCATGGCTCACCGGCTTGGCCGGTGCCGGAGGCGCCACCACCGGCGCCTGCACGGCCGGGGCGGACGGCACCGGAGCCGACTGGTGCGTGATCGTTGCCTGCGGCGGCGCCTGCACCTGCACTTCCGGCGGCGGCACGAACGGCGGCGGCGGCGGCGCGAATTTCGGCGGCGGGAGTTTGACCACGGGCATCGGCGGTGGCGGCGGCGGCTTGACCGGCTCGATGATGCGGGTTTCGATCGGATGCTGGATCACCTGCACGACTTTCGTCGCGAGGCCGTTGAGCAGCGCGTAGATCAGCACTGCATGCAGCACCAGGACGATCCCGATGCCGCCGAACCGGCGCACCGGGTTCTGCTGCTTCTTGCCGAACTCCCTCGGACGCCCCAGCGTGGCCAGTCCGCTGTTCGAAGTAGCCAGATGTTCTTCGACTTTCATGCCCACCATCCATCCCCCAAGCGATTCGCCCAGTTTCGAGTTGCGGCCGGCGGCGCAGCCAGGTCGGCATCGCCACCGCATCACCCCGAAAATTTCATTTCAAATTCAATTAGCAATCCGAATTGAAAGAATTACATTCGAATTCCAATTCATTCTTTTTCAAGGAATCGTTCCGGCCGGCGCGGCCCGGGCTTTACACCGGATAACCACGCGCCTGCACGGTCAGGCAATTGTCAGCTGAGCTGGCGCCACCTCGTATTTCGTATGACGATTCGCCGTTCGTTACGCGGTGATGTCAATGACGCCGTTCACTTGGGTGCAGAAGATAGCAAGGAAAAAATTTTGTCGTCAAACTTTATTTGATGCCCAAATACAAAGTTTGGAGGGTTTATTCAAATAATATTCCGGTAAGCACAAATCAAGTTTTTATTATTGAAACGGTAATTGAATTGTATGGATATATTCAAATCCGGATATTAAGTCCGTCCGACATAAATATCCGCATATTTCCCGCGCTGCACCAAAATGATCGGTGCTGGAAGCAATGGGCCGAACGTATTCCGTCGCCTCGCCAATGCCGGCAGCGGTCGTTCGGCGCCCTCGTCGCCTGTTTGGAATCGCGCCAACTTCGCATGCAGCGACACGTCGATGGCATGACCCATCTTCGGAAAGATAAATAGGAATCCGATACAACGAAGATGAAATGAAGATCGGTCAAGTCATCACAAGACCGCTTCGCATGTCAAATTAACTGGTTTGAACAACACCCTTCGAGCGGGCACACGCCCCTTCATCGGCGCGCACGCATGCGCGCCGCCCTCGCACGTCACCGCATTCGCCGCCCCTCAGGACAGCATCATCCCCTGCATCTTGTGCGAAAAATGCGCGCGCTCGGCCGTCTCCATCAGCATCAGGAATTCGTCCTGCATCATGTGGATCAGGGCTTCGTGGTCGCCGGCCTCGAAATAGACTTCCGGCTGCTGCGCGAGACGTTCCTCGAGGAACGTCTTCATCCCGTACGCCATGCAGACCGGCGGCAACGCGCCCATGTCGCAATCCTTGAACAGCTCGCGCAATTCGACCTCCCGGGCGAGCACGAGATGGCGTCCCGTCTTCACCCAGAGATCCGACAGGCGCACCGCGTGCGTCGTCGGCAACACGGCGGCGACGTAGCCTTCGTCGTCCTCGAGGAGCACGGTTTTCGCGAGGCGATCGCCGGGGATATGCGCGGCGGCGGCCGTCTCCATGCTCGTATGGCTATAGGGGTGGTACACGACTTCGTACCGAGATGACTTCTGGCGCAGGCAATCCTGCAGGGTGGCTGATACAGGCATGGCACACCTCGTCTGGGCGAATCGGGCGAACGGAGTTCGCTCCGGATTTGTTCAGCATAGGTCGCATTCCGGCCAATGGAAACGCCGTCGCTCAGCACCCGCCCGGATGGCCCGGCACGCGGTTCCGATCCCTTTTCGCGCGGGCCGCGCGCCACCGCCGGCATGTGAAATCCGCGCCCGGAACATGCTTGGCAGACCCTCTTTTCCTGCAGACGAATTCGGGCAGTCAGTGCGGTGCCGCGTAGGCGCCCATCGATTTGCGGGCGCTGCAAAGCCAGACCGTTAGTTGCATTTTAATGAGGACGCCAACGGCAGGTGGCGCGTCTGTTTTCAATCCGTCCAACATGCGAAAGTCCGCAGCAGCGCCGGGCAACCCGCGCCGCCAAAGGCCGCACGGTGCCCTATACTGAGCCGGCCGCCCGCGATCCCGCGGCACCCACCCACTCCGGGAGCGATCATGCATTACCAGTTGATCTACGAACTCGTCGACGATTACCTGTCGCGGCGCGAACCGTTCCGTGCGCAGCATCTCGCGCTTGCGCAGGCCGCGACCGAGCGCGGCGAACTCGTGCTCGCCGGCGCGCTGGCGGAACCGGCCGACCAGGCCGTGCTCGTATTTGAAGGCGATTCGCCGGAGGCGGCCGAATCGTTCGCGCGCGCCGATCCGTACGTGCAGAACGGGCTCGTGAAATCGTGGCGCGTGCGGCCGTGGCGCGTCGTGATCGGCAAGCACGCGCCGCGCTAGGCCGCGCGGCGCGCCTACAGCCACCCTGCCCGCTTGAAACGCCACCACAGCGCGAAGTCGGCGACGACCATCACCGCGATGCAGCCGTAGAAGCCGTATTTCAGGTGCAGCTCGGGCATGTTCGCGAAGTTCATCCCGTAGATGCCGGCGATCATCGTCGGTATCGCGAACAGCGCGGCGAACGAGCCGAGCCGCTTCGTCACTTCGCTCTCGGCGAGCGAAATCATCCCGAGGTTGACCTGGATCGCCGTGACGACCATCTCGCGGCGCCCTTCGATCGTCTTCACGATCCGCTGCAGATGGTCATACACGTCGCGAAAATACGCGGCCATCCCGCTGCACACTTGCGGAACGCGCCCGCCTGTCAGCTTCGCGAGCGGCTCCATCAGCGGCGCCGTGTGCTGGTACAGCAGCACGAGCCGGCGCTTCAACGAATAGAGATCCTCGATGATCGCGCGCGACGACGCCGGTGTCGCCTTCGCGAAGATGCGGTCCTCGAGTTCCTCGAGCTCGGTGCCAAGCGTTTCGAGGATCGGGAAATAGCGGTCGACGACCTGGTCCATCAGCGCATAGAACACGAATGCCGACCCTTCCTGCAGCAGATGCGGCTCGCGCTCGCAGCGCTTGCGCACCTCGCGGAAATCCTGCTCGCTATGGTTGCGGATCGACAGCACATAGTTCGGGCCGACGAATACATTCAGTTCGCCGACCTTGAATTCGCCGTCCTCGTCGAGCTCGACCGTATGCAGCACGGCGAACAGCGAATCGCCATATTCCTCGATCTTCGGCCGCTGATGCCCTTTGCGGGCATCCTCGAGCGCGAGCTCGTGCAGCCCGAACTCCTCGCCCATCAGGTCGATTTCCTCGGGTGCCGGATCCTTCAACGCGACCCACACGAAGCACTCGGGCTTCGACACGTAGTCGCTGATGGCGTCGATATCGATGTCGGCCAGCTTGCGGCCATCCTGGTATGCAGCGCAGTTGATCAGCATGTTGTCCGTGACGTTGCGGTTTGCGCATCAGTTTACCGGTTTGCTGCGCGGAGGGCCCGGCTTGCACGGCACGCCGATATTGGTCATGATCGGGCTGCGTGCGCTGCAGCACGCACACCGGGGTACTTCGACAGGCCCGCGGCACCTGCGTTGCGCGACGCACAACGCCCGCGCGGCCCTACCGTCAAGGAGGCAGACCTATGTGGTATTTCTCGTGGATACTCGGCATCGGCGTGGCGCTCGGCTTCGGCATCATCAACGCGATGTGGCTGGAAGCGGAAGTGTTCTCGCGCGGCGACAAGCCCAACGACGCGTCGAGCCCGCGGCCGGGAGGCAAGGCTTCGTGACGCATCTGGTGTTCTTCTGCGGTCACGCCGGCACCGGCAAGACCACGCTCGCGAAGCGGCTCATCGGGCCGCTGATGCGCGCGACCGGCGAAGCGTTCTGCCTGCTCGACAAGGACACGCTGTACGGCCGCTACAGTTCGGCCGCGATGGGCGCGCTCACGGAAGATCCGAACGACCGCGACAGCCCGCTCTACCTGAAGCACCTGCGCGATCCCGAATACCACGGCCTGCTCGACACGGCCCGTGAAAATCTCGCGCTCGGCATCGGCGCGATCGTCGTCGGTCCGCTGTCGCGCGAAGTACGCGACCGGCGCATCCTCGACCGCGCGTGGCTCGGCATCGCACCCGACGTCGCGCTGACGGTCGTCTGGGTCCACACGTCGGAAGACGTCGCACACGCGCGGATCGTCGCGCGCGGCAACCCGAACGATGCGTACAAGCTCACTCACTGGGACGAATACCGGCAGCGCCGCTTCGTGCCGAGCGGCCGCGAATGCGAAGGCATCGTGATGTTCGACAACACCGCGCCGTCCGACGCGGACGTCGACGCACTGCTGTACCGCATCGTGCCGCCCCCGCAACCCTCGACGATCGTCCCGCCGCTACCGGCCTGAGCGCGCCGCCCGGCCTTCTTCCCGCTTTCCGCTTCCCCAAAAAACAACGCCGGAAGCGCTGCTGCGCTCCCGGCGTCGTACGGCCCTCGTGCCAGAGGCTGGCGGCCGGTCAGGCGACCGCGTGCACGCGCTCCATCGTGCCGCCTTCGTACAGCTTGCCGAAGCGGTTCGACAGGAACGCCTTCAGCGACACCTTTTCCTGCGGGATGAAACCGCTCTGCGGCAGCTTCTTCTCGCGGAACAGATCCAGCACCGCGCACATCGCGCCGGCCGTCGTGATCTGGATTGCGCTCATGTGCATCCCGCACACGTCCTTCGCGAAGATCTTGCGCGTGAACACGTCCTGCACGAGCTGGCCGTCCTTCACGCCCGTCACCGTGATGAACACGAGCACGACGTCCTGCTTCGTCGACGGCACCGCGCGGCGCATGATCGACTTCAGCGTGTCGCGGTCGGTCGACAGGCGCAGGTCTTCGAGCAGGAACTGCACGAGATCGCGGTGGCCCGGGTAGCGCACCGACTTGTAGTCGAGCGTCTCGACCTTGCCCGACAGCGTCTCGCACAGCGTGCCGAGGCCGCCCGACGTGTTGAACGCTTCGTATTCGGTACCGTCGAGCGAGAAGTGCTCGAGGCCTTCGAGCGGCTGCACCCACTGCTTGCGGCCGTCGCGGATCGCTTCGCACGGCTGGCAGTATTCGTTGATCAGGCCGTCGACGCTCCACGTCAGGTTGTACTTCAGCGCGTTGGTCGGATACTCGGGCAACGCGCCGACGCGCATCTTCACGTCGCGCACTTCGCTGAAGCCGTTCACCAGTTCATGCGCGGCGAGACCGATGAAGCCCGGCGCGAGGCCGCACTGCGGCATGAACGCACGGTCGGAGCCGTCGGCCAGTTCGCGGATCGCGTGGGTCGCGCGAACGTCTTCGGTCAGGTCGAAGTAATGGACGCCGGCAGCCTTCGCGGCAGCGGCGACGTTGACCGCGAGGTAGTACGGCAGCGCGTTGACGAGCGCATCGAAGCCCTTCACTGCTTCGCGAATCGCGTTCGCGTCGGCCGAATCGACCCGTTGCGTCGCGATGCCTTCGCGCGACAGCTTCGCGAGCGCATCCGCATCGCGGTCGAACGCGACGACTTCGTAGTCGCCCGTTTCACGCAGCATGTGAGCAATGGTGTGGCCGATCAGACCTGCGCCGACGATGGCGATTTTCATGCGCTTATCTCCTGATGATGGGTTGGTGTTGTGAACGGCGTTGAGCCATGAACACAGTTTAGGGACGCGCAAAATCAGTTCCAAGACGAAGAATGATGCGAAACGACTGATAATTTCGACGTTGTGACGACACATTTCGTCGAAACGTCGAAACAGGGATTGTTCACCCGATGCCGGCCCGCTATGGCTGGCCTAAGTCTCGCGATTCAGACTGCATGCCGATCACCCGATTTCCAAGGAGGCATCGCATGCAATCCCTGCCCGTCAACCGCACGTCGCACTGGCTGAACAAGGTGCCCGACGTTGCGCTGTCGTTCTGGATCATCAAGATCATGTCGACCACCGTCGGCGAAACCGGCGCCGACTTTCTCGCGGTCAACGCAGGCCTCGGCCAGACCGTCACGCGCATCGCGATGGCGTCGCTGCTCGCGATCGCGCTGTGGCTGCAGTTGCGCACACGCCGCTACGTGCCGTGGATCTACTGGCTCACGGTGGTGCTCGTCAGCATCGTCGGCACGCAGATCACCGACCTGCTCACCGACGGCCTGAACGTCAGCCTCTATACGAGCACCGCCGCGTTTGCCGTCGCGCTCGCCGCGATCTTCTTCGTCTGGCATCGCGTCGAAGGCACGCTGTCGATCGAAACGATCGTCACGCCGCGGCGCGAGTTGTTCTACTGGGCCGCGATCCTCTGCACGTTCGCGCTCGGCACCGCCGCCGGCGATCTCGCAACCGAGGCGCTCGGGCTCGGCTTCACGCTCGGCGCGCTGTGCTTCGGCGCATTGATCGCGGCCGTGTTCGCGATGTGGCGGCTCGGTGCGAACGCGGTGCTGGCGTTCTGGATCGCGTACATCCTGACGCGCCCGTTCGGCGCGTCGCTCGGCGATCTGCTCACGCAGGCCCGCACGTATGGCGGCCTCGGTTTCGGCGCCGCGTGGACGAGCCTGCTGTTCCTGACCGTGATCGTGCTGCTCGTCGCCGTCGCGCAATTCGGCAGCGGCGCGCACACGCGTGCCGGCGCCGCCGAATGACGCCCTTTTCCTTCCGTTCATTGCATCGAGGACACCCCATGCCCATCCCGAATTCCGTTTCCCGTCTCGTCACGGCCGCCGCCGCGATTGCCCTGCTCGGCGCCGCCGCCGGCTGCTCGAAGCAGCAGGATGCGAACGCATCGACTTCGGTGCCCGCAACGGCCGCCGCTTCGTCCGCCGCGCCCCGCGCGTCGAAGCTCGGCGATCTGTCGCAGTTCCGCACGATCGCCGCCGACGTGAACACGCTCGTCGGCAAGGGCGACCTGCCCGGCGCGAAAACACGCATCAAGGATCTGGAGATCGCGTGGGATTCGGCCGAGGCCGGCCTCAAGCCGCGTGCGGCCGCCGATTGGCACATGGTCGACCAGGAAATCGACCGTGCGCTCGCCGCGCTGCGCGCCGACCATCCGACCCAGGCCGATTCGGCCGCCGCGATGAAGAACCTGCTTGCCGCCCTCGACCGGTTCGGCAGCCATTAAGCGCAGATCGGCGATGGGCCGGGCGCGCCGCACGTGACGCGCGCGCGGGAATCGCATACGCTGGCGGCGATCGCGCGGCACGGAGAACACGCATGCGAATACTGCTCGTCGAAGACGACCCGATGATCGGCGAGGCCGTCCATGCCGCGCTGAAGGACGCGTCGTACGCCACCGACTGGGTCACCGACGGCGGGCGCGCGCTGACCGCGTTCGCCGCGCAGCCCTACGACCTGGTCCTGCTCGACCTCGGCCTGCCCGGCCGCGACGGGCTCGACGTGCTGGTCGGCATCCGCGCGAAGGACACCGGCACGCCGCTGCTGATCGTCACCGCGCGCGACGGACTCGACGATCGCCTGCGCGGCCTCGACGGCGGCGCCGACGACTACATCGTGAAGCCGTTCGACATGGCCGAGCTGCTCGCACGGATTCGCGTCGCGATCCGGCGCCGGGCCGGTTCGGCCGCACCGCTGCTGGGCAACGGGATCGTGTCGCTCGACCCGGCGACGCGCGAGGCAACCGTCGACGGACAAGTGCCGGTCGCGCTGTCGAACCGCGAATTCTCGCTGCTGCGAGCGCTGCTGGTGCGCCCCGGCGCGATCCTGTCGCGGCGTGAGCTCGAGGATCGCCTGTATGGCTGGGGAGAAGAAGTCGAGAGCAACGCGGTCGAATTCCTGATCCATTCGCTGCGCCGCAAGCTCGGCAGTACCGTGATCAAGAACGTCAGGGGGGCGGGATGGATGGTTTCAAGAAACGCCTGAACGAATCGATCGGGTTCCGCCTGTCGGTCGCGCTGTCGGCCGCGATCCTCGTCGTCGCGACAGTCGCGGCCGCGTTCGCGTTTTCATCGGCATTCGACGAGGCGCATGAATTGCAGGACGACGTGCTGCGCGAGGTCGCGACGCTGCTCGACCGCCAGCGCGCGCCTGCGCCGCCTGCAGCGGGCGCCGGGCCCGCACGCGAAAGCGACGAACTGTCGCGCGTGATCGTGCAGCCGCTCGGCGGCGATCCGCAACGACATTCCGACGGCTCGCCCCGGCTCGCGCTGCCGCCGACGCTCGCCGACGGGCTGCATACGGTCGATGCCGGCGGCAATGCCTATCGCGTGATGGTCCGTACGTTCGAGAACGGCGAGCGCATCGCGGTCGCGCAGGAGGCCGGCATGCGTGACGACGTCGCGCGCGAAAGTGCGTGGCGCACCGCGCTGCCGCTGCTGATCCTCGTGCCGATCCTGCTGCTGCTCGTCGCCGATCTCGTGCGCAAGCTGTTCCGCCCGGTCGCCGCGCTGTCCGCCGGGATCGACGCACGCGACGAACACGACCTGCGCCCGGTATCGGCCGAGCACGTGCCGGTCGAGGTGCGGCCATTCGTCGTCGCGATCAACCGGATGCTCGCGCGCGTCGCGCAATCGGTCGATACGCAGCGCCGCTTCGTCGCCGATGCGGCCCACGAGCTGCGCTCGCCGCTCACCGCGATGTCGCTGCAGGCCGAGCGCCTGGCCGACACCGACCTGCCGGACGATGCGCGCGCACGGCTCGCCGCGCTGCGCGGCGGGCTCGAGCGCAGCCGCCACCTGATCGGGCAGCTCCTCGCGCTCGCCCGTGCGCAAAGCGCGCCGGCCGCCCCGCCCGGCGCCGTCTCCGTGCATGCGATCTATCGCCGCGTGCTGGAAGACCTGATGCCGCTCGCCGAGGCGAAGACGCTCGACATCGGCATCGACGACGGCCCGGACGCCCGCGTGCCCGTCGACGAACTCGAACTCGTGTCGCTGGTCATGAACCTGGTCGACAACGCGATCCGCTACACGCCGGCCGGCGGTCGCGTGGACCTGTCGACGTCATGCACGGACACACACGCGTGCGTGACGATCGTCGACAGCGGGCCGGGCATCGCGCCGCAGGAACGCGAGCGCGTGTTCGATCCGTTCTACCGCGTGCCCGGCAACGCGCAGATCGGCTCGGGGCTCGGCCTGTCGATCGTGAAGATCCTCGCGGACCGGATGGGTGCCGACGTGACGCTCGCGTATGCGGACGAACCGGCTTCGCGCGGGTTGCGCGTGTCGGTGCGAATTCCGCTCGCGCGACCGTCAGGCGCAGCGCAGCCCCGCGACCGGACCGACGGCTGATTGGCCCGCTGCGCGCGACCGGAACGTCAGCCGCCGATCGTCCCGCGATCGATCTTGCGCGACAGGATGATCGATGTCGTCGTGCGCTCGACGCCTTCGAGCGTGCCGATCTGGTCGAGCAGGTCGTTGAGCCGTTCGGGCGAATCGGCGCGCAGCCACGCGACGTAGTCGTACTCGCCGCTCACCGCGCACAGCAGCTGCACTTCGGGCATCCGGTCGAGCTTGCGCAATACGTCCTTGCCGAACTTCGGCGTGAGGATGATGCCGACGTACGCGTAAATGCTCGCGTCGAGCACGTCCTGCCCGAGCCGGACGCTGTACCCGGCGATCACGTTGGTGCGTTCGAGCCGCGCGATGCGTGCGACGACCGTCGTGCGCGCAACGTCGAGCTGGCGCGCCAGATCCGCGACACTGGCGCGCGCGTCGGCTTGCAGCAGCGCGACGAGTTGCCGGTCGAGATCGTCGAGTTGGTCGAGGCGGGGTGGACGCATGAGGCTGGGCCGGTGCGCGACGCGCCGGCTGAGTGGAAGGTGACGCGATGATAGCGCCGAACGCCGGTGCGCCCAACCGGCATCGCCCGGGTTCGAACCTTTCAATTTCGATTCGTATCGGATGTAAGCAAGTGTCGCATTCACCGCTGCGCCGCACGCAACGTGCTACTAATAGCATGCGACGCGAGATGCGCGCTTGCGGCAGTTGCCGCCGCGCCCGCTCGCACGACACCACCCCGGAGAGCCAACCATGAAGAAAATCTCGCTCACCCTCGCTACGCTCGTCGTTGCAGCCAGCGCGTTTGCGCAAACCCCGGCCCAGCCGCAAGCGCCCGCCCAGGCCGCGGCCACGACGGCCGCCGCGTCGGCCCCGAGCGCCGAGCAGCGCGCGGCACACCACGAAGCGCGCATCGAGCAGCGCATCAAGTACCTGCACGACCAGCTGAAGATCACGTCGGCGCAGGAACCGCAATGGAAGACGTTCGCCGATACGATGCGCGACAACGGCGCGACGATGGGCCGCCTCTACAGCGAGCGGATGGCCAAGCACGACGTCTCCGCGATCGACGACATGAAGCAGTACGCAGAACTGTCGCAGGCGAACGCCGACGGCGCGAAGAAGCTCGCCGACGCCTTCGCGCCGCTCTACGAGAGCTTCCCGGCCGAGCAGAAGGCGCTGGCCGACACGACGTTCCGCAGCTGGCTGCACCACGGCGGCGAGCACCGCGGCAAGGGCAAGGCGAAGGGCAAGGAAGGCAAGGCGGCAGCCGCGCCGGCCGCCAGCGCACCCGCGCAGCCCTGACGCCTGCCCCGCCGGCGCCGTACCTGCCCGCCCGGGCCGGACGGCGCCGCGCCTCTGCCGGCGATCGGCGCGCCACACGGCGCGCCGGATTCGGGATAAGCTCCCGGCTTTTCCAGCTTTCCCGCACCTCCCCGCCATGCTCGAACTCAAGCACCTCGACCTGCGTACCGATCCGCAGGCCCGTCGCGTCGTCAAGGACGAAACCGTCGCCGTGGCGTTCGCGGATGCCGACGGCGAACTGATGAGCCTCGAAGGCCCGAACCGCTATGTGGCGGGCGACGCGCTGATTACCGGCTCGACCGGCGATCGCTGGGTCGTGTCGCGCGCGCGCTTCGACGCCAAATACCTGCCCGCCGATCCGGCACTCGTGCACGGCGCGCCGGGCGCCTACCGGAACCGGCCGGCCGTCGTGCTCGCCCGCCGGATGGACGAGCCGTTTGCGATCGCCCGCTCGGAAAACGGCGACACGCTGCGCGGCGTCGCCGGCGACTGGGTCATGCAATACGCGCCCGGCGACTATGGCGTCGTCCAGGCGCAGCGCTTCGCGCAGGTCTACCGCGACGCATGATCCGCCGCGCCGGCACGAGGCCGGCGCCGGCGCTCACGCAAAGTCTTCGTCGAGTTCGAGTTCCGCGTCGCGCTCGACGGCCTCACCGGCCGCGTGCCGCTCCTCGAGCGACCCGAGCATCGCTTCCGTGTACGCATGCAGCACCGCGTGGCTGCGTGCGCGCTGCATCGGCTTGAGCGCCAGGTAGCGCGCAAGCGCGGCCGGCACGATGCGGATGGCGAGGGTCATCCGCTTCGGCGTCGAGCCGAAACGCATCGCAAGCCAGTGCACGGACAGGAAACGCCCGCGTGCATCGCTGTTTTCGGCAAAGCGCGTCTGCTCCGGGAAGAGATCGCAGATCACGCGTGCGAGCGCGTCGAATTCCGCGCTCTGGCATTCGATCAGATAGTCGTCCATTCCGCTCTCCCGTCAGGCCGCCGCACGCGACGGCCGGCACGTCTTCACCAGCACGACGACCAGGACCGCGGTCAGCACGAAATACGCGGCCTCGACCCACGCGGCCGGCAGCACGCGCGCCTGATACAACAGCGTCGGCGCGACCGCAAGCGCGTGCAGCACGATCGCCAGCGGCAACACGGCCGCGCGGCCGGCGCGCACGCCGCGCCAGACCAGCACCGACAGCGCGAGCTGCACCGCGAACGCCGCGCAGCGTTCGAGCAGCAACAGCAGGATCGACTGTGCCGACAACGTCGCGAGCATCATGTGCAGGCGCACCACGGTGTCGACCGGCAGGTCGGACAGTTGCGTCTCGAGCTGGCCGCGGCTCGCGAGCCACGCGAGATACGACCACTGGCCCCACACGAGCACGCCGACGAACCAGGCTTCGGCACCGGCGTGACCGATCCCGTAGCCGATCCCGCGACCGTCGCCGGCCGATTCGCCATAGCGGCGGTTCAGGAAAAGCATCCCGAGATAGCGGCCGACTTCCTCGAATACGGCGGTCGCGAGCGCGCCATACGCGACGAACGCGAGCGGCTGCGTCAGCCAACCGTCTTCCGGCGTGTGGCTCAGCACGAGCCCGTGGAACGCGCGCTCGACGATCATCGCAAACAGCGTGAAGACGGCGACACCGACGATCGTGTCGCGGCGGTTGAGCGCAAGCGGCTTGCGCAGGATGCGGTAGAGGACGAGCGGCAGCAGCGCGATGATCAGCGTGGCGGCGATCAGCAGCGCCAGCGTGACGGGAGCGACAGTCATGTATTTCCTTGTTCGGGGCAGCGCACCTGACGCGCTGCGTGCCCCGAATGATACTCAGCTTGCGGTCGACGCGCGCGCACACAGCTCGCCGGCCAGCATCGCGACCCGCACGTCGCCCGCCGCGCCGTCGATCCGCTCGTGCACGAACTCGACGGCCTTGTAGCCGATTTCGTAGGTCGGCTGACGGATCGTCGTGATGCCGATCAGCTCGGCCCATTCCGGATCGTCGATCGACAGCAGCGCCGCCTTCTGCTGCCACGCGGCGCCGAAACGCGCGCGCAGGTGGCGCGCGATCGCGAGCGCGACCGGCGCGTTCGCGGCGAACAGCGCCGCGCGCACGCCACGCCGTGCCGCGTCGTCGATGCGGGTGTCGATGTCGGCAAGCGCCGCCGCGGTGGCATCGGGCGCGTTCAGGTCGAGCACGACCGTCGGCGGCACCGGCAGCCCGCGCGCGTCCAGCGCCGCACGGAAGGCGGCCTCGCGCACGCGCCGCGAGCTGACGCGCTCGAACGGCTGCACGACGAAATGGATCGCGTCGAAGCCGTGTTCGACCAGGTGCGCGAGCGCCATCTCGATCGCGTCGGCGTTGTCGAGACCGATCAGGTCGGCCTCGAAGCCCTCGACCGTCCGGTCGACGAGCACGGCCGGGATGCCCGCGCCGCGCAGCGGGCGCAGCACGTCTTCGTCGGCGCCGAGCGCGTTGACGATCAGCCCTTCGACACGGTAGGTCGTGAGCAGCTGCAGGAAGCGCCGCTCCATCTCGACCTCGTTCGCCGCGTGACAGATGAGCGGCATGTAGCCGAGCGCATGGCACGCAGCCTCCACGCCCTGCAGCACTTCGACGGTGTAAGGATTGGTCAGGTCGGCCGCGAGCATGCCGAGCAGCCGGTTGCGGCCGCGCTTGAGCCCGCGCGCCATCTGGTTCGGCCGGTAGTTGAGCCGCGCGATCGCCGACTCGATCCGCTGGCGCAGATCGACGGACAGCACATGCGTCTCGCCGTTCAGATAGCGCGAAACGCTGGTCTTGCCCGTGCCGGCCTCGCGCGCGACGTCGCTGATCGTCGCCGGACGCGTCGTGGAAGGTTGCGAATCGGTCACTGTCGTGCCTCGCGACGTACGATCCGCGCCGCTTCGTGAGCAGACGGACCTTTGTTGTTGGAAACGTAAGCCACCCGGCGGACTCCTCTGTCTGAGCGCTTCTGCGCCTGCGCTGGTCCCGTGTCTGGCGGTCGATCCGCGCAAGTCAGTCGCATGCATCGGCAGTCGGCCGCCCGGACCTGGCGCGGATCCCCGCCGCGCGACGCCACCGGCAGTGTAGCCGGGCCGTCGATGCGACGAGAGCGGGCGATCATAACGCAGCCAGCCCTCCCGCACCACGATCATCGACTCTAACCGCGCCGGCGCCGCACCGGCCGGTTGCCCGAGGCGGCTCAGGCGTGTGCGAGCGCGTCCGGATTGACGAGATTCGTGCGCAGCGTGCCGGCCAGCGCGCCGACCAGGTTTTCCGCGGCGCAGCGCGCCATCGCGTGGCGCGTCTCGTGCGTCGCCGAGCCGATATGCGGCAGCGCGACGACGTTCTTCATCTGCAGCAGCGGCGAATCCGCCGGCAGCGGCTCCTGCTCGAACACGTCGAGCCCCGCGCCGCGGATCGTGCCCGCGCGCAGCGCGTCGGCCAGCGCGGCTTCGTCGACGACGGGCCCGCGCGACGCATTGATCAGGATCGCGCCGCGCTTCATCTTCGCGAATTCGGGCGCGCCGATCAGGTGACGCGTTTCCGGCGACAGCGGCACCTGCAGGCATACGAAATCCGACTGCGCGAGCAGTTCGTCGAACGTCACGCGCCGCGCGCCGTACTGCGTCTCGGCTTCCGCGTTCGCGGAGCGGTTCGCGTACAGCACCTGCATCCGGAAGCCGAGCGCCGCGCGGCGCGCGACCGCGCCGCCGATCCGCCCGAGGCCGACGATGCCGAGCGTCTTGCCCTGCACGTCGGTACCGTACAGGTCGGGGCCGATGCTGCGATGCCAGTTCCCGGCCTTCACCCACTCCGCCAGTTCGACCACGCGCCGCGCGGACGCCAGGATCAGCGAAAACACCGTATCGGCGGTCGACTCGGTCAGTACGTCCGGCGTATGCGCAAGCACGATGCCGCGGCGCGTCAGATCGGCGACGTCGAAGTTGTCGTAGCCAACCGAGATCGTCGACCACGCCTTCAGCCGCGGCGCGCGGTCGAGCATCTGCGGCGTGACCTTCAGGCTCGCGCCGATCGCGCCGTCCGCGTCGCCGAGTGCAGCGGCCAGCGCGTCGGCGCCGTCGGCCTGCACGACGTCCGCATGCTCGCGCAGGTACGCGAGAACGTCATCGGGCAGCGGCTTGTACACGACGATACGGGGCTTCATGTTTCATTTTCCTTGCAGCGGCGCGGCGAGCGGATGCGCATCGCGCGCCTGGGGTTTGACGGACAGCGTGAGGATCACCGCGGCAACGAGCGCGGCGCTCATGAATGCATACGACGCGACGGGCGACCCGGTCGCACCGTTCAGGTAACCGACGAAGTACGAGCCGACGAACGAGCCGAGCGCGCCCATGCTGTTGATCAGCGCCATTGCGCCGCCGGCGACGTTCTTCGGCAGCAGTTCCGGCACGATCGCGAAGAACGGGCCGTACGGCGCATACATCGCGGCGCCCGCGACGACCAGCAGCGCATACGAGATCCAGAAATGCGACGAGCCGAGCGCGTACGACGCGGCGAACGCGGCCGCGCCGATCAGCAGGAACGGCCACACGAAGCCGCGGCGCGAGCCGACCTTGTCGGACGCCCACGATGCCGCGATCATCGCGATCGTCGCCGCGAGATACGGCAGCGCGGACAGCCAGCCGGTCGCGACCATCCCGAGGTCGGAACCGTTCTTGACGATCGACGGCAGCCACAGCACGAAGCCGTACACGCCGATGCTCCAGCAGAAATACTGCGCGCACAGCTTGATCACGGCCGGCGAGCGGAATGCCTCGCCATAGTTGCGCACGGGCTTGATTGCTGCCTGCTCGGCGACGAGCGCGGCGTCGAGGTCGCGTTTTTCCTGCGCGGTGAGCCACGGCGAATCGGCCGGCTTGTCCTGCACGAGGAACCACCAGCACACGGCCCAGATGACGGCCGGCACGCCTTCGGCGATGAACATGTGGCGCCAGCCGAATTCATGCACGAGATAACCCGACACGATCGACATCCACAGAACCGTGACCGGGTTGCCGAGGATCAGGAACGTGTTCGCGCGCGAGCGCTCGTTCTTCGTGAACCAGTTGCTGATGTAGATCAGCATCGCCGGCATCACGGCCGCCTCGACCACGCCGAGCACGAAGCGGATCGCCATCAGCGACGGGATGTTGCTGACCACGCCCGTGAGCGCCGCGCAGCCGCCCCACAGGATCAGGCTGACGAACACGAGCTTCTTCACGCTGCGGCGTTCCGCATAGATCGCACCGGGGATCTGGAAGAAGAAGTAACCGAGGAAGAACAGCGCACCGATCAGCGACGACAGGCCCTTGCTGATCCCGAGGTCCTGGTTGATGCCGGCCGCCGCCGCGAACCCGTAGTTCGCGCGATCGAGGTAAGCGAGGCTGTACGTGATGAAGACGATCGGCATGATCGTCCACCAGCGTCGGGCTGCAAGATTGGCTGCCATGAGAGTGTCTCCGTATGCCGGCCGGACGTGGCGCTTCAGCGCCCGGCACGGCCCCATCCTTTAGGGAGTCGGCCGGGCCTCGCGCGTCGGCGCTGGGTCCGGCCTCGAACAAAACTACGTGTGCGTCGCGCACGAAATGAATCCGCGGATTGTGCCGTGTCCGGCCTCTCATTGCGCGGTGACGGTTTCCTCTAAGCGATCGGCGCGATTGCTGACATTTTCGAGCCGGTCGAGCGCTTCACGCGTCGGCAGCCCTTCCGAATCGCCGATCACCTGGATCGCGAGCGCGCCGATCCGGTTGCCGCGCGCGACGGCCTGCTCGACGCTCCGGCCTTCCAGCAATGCGCTGACCACGCCGACCGCGAAACCGTCGCCGGCGCCGACCGTGTCGACCACCCGCTCGACACGCTCGCCCACGACCGTGCCCTCGCAGCCGTCGGCCGTGCGGAAATACGCGCCTTCCGCGCCGAGCTTGATCACGACGCCGCGCGCGCCCTGTGCGAGATAGAAGCCCGCGATGTCGGCCGGCGTGTCGTGCCCGGTGAGCTGCCGCCCTTCGGCGAGGCCCGGCAGCACCCAGTCGGCGAGCGTCGCGAGCGCGTTCAGCGTCTTCGCCATCACGTCGGCGGACGGCCACAGCGTCGGGCGCAGGTTGGGGTCGAACGAGATCGTCTTGCCGGCCGCGCGCATCTCGCGCGCGAGCAGGAACGCCAGCTCGCACGACGTCGCGGAAATCGCCGGCGCGACGCCCGTCAGGTGCAGGTGGCGCGCGCCGAGCACGTAGTCGGCCACGTAGTCGTCGCACGACAGGTGGCTCGCGGCCGAGCCCTTGCGGAAGTATTCGACGGTCGGATCGCTGCCGTCGTCGTTGCGCGACTTCAGCTGGAAACCGGTCGGGTAACGCGGATCGACGGTCACGCACGATGCGTCGATGCCTTCGCGCGCCAGCGTGTCGAGCACGTAGCCGCCGAACGAATCGCGGCCGACGCGGCTCATCCAGCCGACCCGGAAACCGAGCCGCGACAGGCCGATCGCGACGTTCAGGTCGGCGCCCGCGATCCGCTTCGTGAATTGCCCCGCGTGCGCGAGATGGCCGGGCTCGGTCGCGACGAACATCGCCATCGCTTCGCCGTAGGTCACGACATCGAGTGCTGCTTTCATGAATGAACTCCTCGGGATCCTTCTGCCGTCACGCGGTCGCAAGCCACGCGACACGGCGGCATGCGTCGCCCGCCAGGTCGGCCGCGTCGAACGGAAACTCGATGCCGCGCGGCGCGTACGGCGGCAGCGCCGCGAGCACGCCGGTCACGAGCGCGTCGTCCGGCGCCGGCGCGGCCGCGAAACGGCGCGCGCCCTCGCCTTCGACGGCCTTGCAATGAATGTATTCCACATGCGGCGCGAGCACCTGCGCGCAATCGAGCGGCGCTTCGCCCGGCCACTGCCAGTTGCCGATGTCGAACGTCATCCCGAGCGCATCGCGCAGGCCGGCCGCGGCCAGCGCGTCGAACAGCCCGCGAAACTGCGCGAGCGCGCCGCCGACCGGAAGCTGGCCGTTCTCGACCACCACGCGGGCCTTCGCGACGCACGACAGCGCGACGATGTCGGCCGCGTGCGCATCGCCGGCAAAGCCGCCGAGCTGGAATTTCACGAAGCGCGCGCCGAGTGCGTCGGCTTCCGCGAGCGCGTCGCGCAACGCATCTGCGTCGAGCGCGCCCGTTTCCGTGTACAGCATGGCCGGCGTCGAGTAGACCGACCACAACCCGTGGCCGGCGATCTGCGCGCCGAGCGCGGCCAGCGCGCCGGGGGCCGCGTCGTCGTCCGACGCGAACAGTTCACGCCGCACCTCGAAACCGGTCGCACCGGATGCCGCCACGGTCGCGACGAATGCGCTGTGGCCCTCCTGACGCACGCGGTCCATCCCGAATGCGCTCGCCACGATCACGATGTCTGCCATTTTGCCCTTTTTAACCGGAATGGAACCGGTTCCATTTGCTTGAGACGGATGGTGCGCCTCGTGTCAGGCCCACGCCATAGAGGAAATCCCTAAGATAGTGCGCGACGCAGGTATTCGCCCGACGGCGCGCAACGCGTGTTCCCGGGGCGGCGTCAGCCGCTCAGGCGAGGTCCTGCGCGAGACTCATGTCGAGGAATTGGGCGGCCACGCGCGACGGCGCGCCGCCGTGCGGCACCAGAATGGAGAAATGTCGTGTGAGCGGCGCCGGCGCGAGCGAGCGCAGCACGAGCGCCGCATCCTGGTGACGCAGCGACATCGCGGACACGAACCCGACGCCCATCCCGGCGCGCACGGCCTCCTTCACGGCCTCGACACCGGCGATCTCGAACGCGACGCGCATCGGCGCGCCGCCCTGCGCGAACGCGCGCTCGACGAGCTGCCGCACGGCGGAGCCCTCCTCGCGCAACACGAGCGGGTGCGCGGCGAGCGCGTCGAGCGTCACCCCCGCGTCGTAGCCGGGCGCGGCCAGCGGATGGCCGGCCGGCACGATCGCGACGATCTCGTCCTCGTGCCACGCATGGACGGCCGTGCCGGGCGGCAACGCCTCGCCGGGCGGCCCCTCGATCAGCGCGATGTCGAGCGACGCCAGCGCGGCCACCACGTCGGCCGTATTGCCGCTCATCGTCTGGATCGTCACGCGCGGCGCGAGCGGCTGGAACGCCGCGATCAGGTAAGGCAGCAGGTAGCTCGCGGGCGTCGTGCTCGCGCCGATGCGCAGCGTGCCGGCCTCGAGGCCGCGCACCGCGTCGCGAAACGCACGCGCCTGCGCGAACGTGTCGCGCTGCGCCTTCGCGTACTGCGCGAGCTGCTCGCCGACCGGCGTCAGGCGGATGCCGCGGCCGTCGCGCTGGTACAGCGGCTCGCCGAACTCGTCCTGCAGCAGCCGCAACTGGCCCGATACGGCCGGCTGCGACAGATGCAGCGCCACGGCGGCGTGGCTGATGTTCAGGTGTTCGGCGACGGCGGCGAACGTTATCAGTTGATCCGGGGTCATGGGGATAAATTATCGGATTTCCGGATAGTTTACGTCACAAATCACAATTTTTCATATCGATATAACGAAATTAGGATTACAGCATCGCAACACGTTCCATCACGGTGCTTCCATGTCCACTGCTCCGACTCCCCATCTCAGCCAAGCCGCGCCGTCGATGCGCGGCCAGTTGAACGGCGTGCTGTTCGTCGCGCTGTTCGCCGCCGCCGTCACGAGCCTGTCCCAGCTTCCCGCGATCGCGGGGCTCGGCCTGTCGCCGCTGATCGTCGGCATCGTCGCCGGCGCGCTGTACGGCAACGCGTTGCGCGACGGCATGCCGGCCAGCTGGGCGGCCGGCGTCAACTTCTCCGCGCGCAAGCTGCTGCGCATCGCGGTCGCATTCTTCGGGTTGCGCGTGAGCCTGCAGGAAATCGCGCAGGTCGGCCTGCCGGGCCTCACGGTGTCGGTGCTGGTCGTCGTCAGCACGCTCGTGATCGGCACCTGGGCCGGCATGAAAATCATGAAGCTCGACCGCGATTCCGCGCTGCTGACCGCTGCCGGCAGCGCGATCTGCGGCGCGGCCGCCGTGCTCGCGTTCGAGTCGACGCTGCAGTCGAAGCCGCACCAGAGCGCGATGGCCGTGGGCAGCGTCGTGCTGTTCGGCACGCTGTCGATGTTCCTGTACCCGATCGCGTATCACGCCGGGCTGCTGAACCTCGATCCGGCCGGCCTCGGGCTCTTCTTCGGCGGCACGATCCATGAAGTCGCGCAGGTGGTCGGCGCGGCGAGCGACATCAGCCCGCAGGTCGCACACGTCGCGACGATCGTGAAGATGACGCGCGTGATGCTGCTGGTCCCCGTGCTGCTGGTGCTCGGCTGGTGGCTCGCCCGCTCGGCCCGCGCAACGGCCGGCGGCGCGCAAGGCAAGCGCAAGGTGGCGGTGCCCTGGTTCGCGCTCGGCTTCCTCGGCTTCGTGATCGTCAATTCGCTGAACGTGCTGCCGACGGACGTCACGCATACGCTGAACGTGCTCGATACCTTCGCGCTGACGATGGCGATGACCGCGCTCGGCATCGAAACCCGCGTCGCGCAGATCCGCGCCGCCGGCCCGCGGGCGCTGATGACCGGCCTGATCCTGTACGTGTGGCTGATCGTCGGCGGCTACGGGATCACCTGGGGCGTCCAGCATTGGCTTGGCTGAGTTGCCCGCCCGTGACACTTCGCGCGCCGCGCCCGACGGGATGGTCCCGCGGACGCGGCGCAGTGCTATGCTTCGCGTCGTTTTCCATCGCCCTCTTTCAGCCGTGCTCTCGTTCCTGCTGAAGCTGCGCACTCGCGCCCAAAAGCTGTTCCGCCTGTCGGACGCCCATACGATGCTGATCTGGTCGGCCATCGTCGGCGTCGGCGGCGCCTTTGCCACGATGGCGTTCCGCGAAGGCATCGACCTGATGCAGCACCTGATCTCCGGGCAAAGCGGCAGCTTCGTGCAGATGGCGAAGCGCCTGCCGTGGTACGTGCGGTTCTGGATGCCGGCCGCGGGCGGCTTCCTCGCCGGCTGCGTGCTGCTGCTCGCGACGCGCGGCGACAAGCAGGCCGGCAAGACCGACTACATGGAATCGGTCGCGCTCGGCAACGGCGTCGTCCCCGTGCGGCAGAGCCTGTGGCGCAGCGTGTCGTCGCTGCTGACGATCGGCAGCGGCGGCTCGATCGGCCGCGAGGGCCCGATGGTGCAGCTCGCGGCGCTCGCCGCGTCGCTCGTCGGCCGCTTCGTGCACTTCGACCCGCCGCGCCTGCGCCTGCTGGTCGCCTGCGGGGCGGCCGCCGGCATCACGTCCGCGTACAACGCGCCGATCGCCGGCGCGTTCTTCGTGTCGGAAATCGTGCTCGGCACGATCGCGATGGAAAGCTTCGGGCCGATGGTCGTCGCGTCGGTCGTCGCGAACATCGTGATGCGCGAGTTCGCCGGCTACAAGCCGCCGTACGAGATGCCGGTGTTTCCGGCCGTCACGGGCCCCGAGGTCCTGCTGTTCGTCGTGCTCGGCGCGCTGTGCGGCGTACTCGCGCCGCAGTTCCTGCACCTGCTCGACGCGTCGAAGAACCAGTTCAAGCGGCTGCCGGTGCCGCTGCCGGTGCGGCTCGCGCTCGGCGGCCTCGCCGTCGGCGTGATCTCGATCTGGATTCCGGACGTATGGGGCAACGGCTACAGCGTCGTGAACCACATCCTGCATTCGCCGTGGACCTGGCAGGCGCTCGTCGCGGTGCTCGTGTTCAAGGTGATCGCAACCTCCGCCACGGTCGGCTCGGGCGCGATCGGCGGCGTGTTCACGCCGACGCTGTTCGTCGGCGCGGTGTTCGGCTCGCTGTTCGGTCTTGCAATGGAAGCCGTGTGGCCCGGCCATACGTCGGCCTATTTCGCTTACGCGATCGTCGGGATGGGCGCGTTCATGGCGGGCGCCACGCAGGCGCCGCTGATGGCGATCCTGATGATCTTCGAGATGACGCTGAGCTATCAGGTCGTGCTGCCGCTGCTGGTGTCGTGCGTGTTCGCGTATTTCGTCGCGCGTGCGACGGGCACGACGTCGATGTACGAGATCACGCAGCACCACCAGCAGGATGCGCAGGAGCGGCTGCGGCTGCGCACCACGCAGATGCGCGAGCTGATCCAGCCCGCGCAGACGGTCGTGCCGCTCACGGCGAGCGTCGCCGACATGACGCGCGTGTTCCTCGAATATCCGGTGAAGTACCTGTACGTGACGGACGATGCCGGGCGGTTTCGCGGCGCGGTCGCGCTGAAGGACATCACGTCGGACCTGCTCGACAAGCGCGACACGACCGACAAGACGGCCGCGCACTACGCGCACACGCCGTTTCCGCTCCTCACGCCCGACATGCCGCTCGCCACCGCGCTCGAACGCTTCATGGCGTTCCAGGGCGAACGGCTGCCGGTGATCGAAAGCGAAGCCGAGCCGACGCTCGCGGGGGTCGTCTACAAGACCTCGCTGCTCGACGCGTACCGCAGGATGACCGGCGAGCGCTGACCCGCGCCGCCGCATCGCCCGCGCCGGTCAGTCCGGCGTGCGCCCCAGCACGACCCGCGCGAAGAATCCCGCCAGCACCGATTCGGCCACGTCGGCCGATACGTGCTGCGGATCGGCCGTGTAGTACGACTGCACGCCGTCGCACAGGCACATCAGCCCGAACGCGAGCGTGTCGGCCGGCAGCAGCAGCGGCGTACCGGCGCGCTCGGCGAAGCGCTGGATGAACTCGGCCATCTGCACGCGTTTGCCGTGCAGGAACTGGTTGAAGCGCACGCGGAACTTCGCGTCGCGCGCCGCCTGCAGCTTCGCCTCGCCCCACAGCAGCGAGTATTCGTCGTCGCGAAACAGCGTGCGGTAATACGCGAGCGACATCGACTCCATCTGCTCGCGCGATCCGCCGCCTTCGAAAATCGCCTCGAAGTCGGCCCGCACCTCCGCGTGATCGCGCTCCAGCAATTCCAGCAGCAGGTCGGACTTGCTGCGGAAGTTCGAATAGAACGCGCCGCGCGTATAGCCGGCCGCCGCCGCGATGTCCTCGACGCTCGCGGCCACATAGCCTTTCTTCAGAAAAATGCGATGCGCGGCTTTCAGCAGACGTTCGCGCGTCTGGTCCCTGCTCTGCTCGCGAGTTAAGCGCTGTGGTTTCATGGCGCGCAGTCTAGCACCCTTTCCCTTTCGGATTCATCTTTGCATTCAGATACAGGTGTGTATTAGAATGCGCCACAGTTTCCGAATATGTTGTTCGCGCGCCCATGCCGGCGCTGCTAGGGGCAAGCGCCCGCCGCGCTTGCCGGCTTCGTTCCGCTCCACCTCACCTGGGGGTTTCGTGAATCGCTCCGGTTCCCGCGCCGCGCTGCTGATCGGCGCCGCGCTCGTCCTTGCCGCCTGCCACCCGAAAGAATCCGCGCCGCCCGCCCCGCGCCCCGTCGTCGCGCTGCCCGCGCAGGCCGACTCCGCCGCGGCCGCGCGCACGCTGCCCGGCGACATCCAGCCGCGCTACGCCACCCCGCTGTCGTTCCGCATCGCCGGCAAGATCATCGAGCGCAAGGTGCGCCTCGGCGACACCGTCAAGGTCGGCCAGGTCGTCGCGCTGCTCGATCCGTCCGACGTCGAGAAAAACGCCGCGAGCGCACAGGCGCAGCTCGATGCCGCAACGCACAGCCTCGCGTTCGCGAAGCAGCAGCTCGACCGCGATCGCGCGCAGGCGCAAGAAAACCTGATCGCGACCGCGCAGCTCGAACAGACCCAGAACAGCTATACGTCGGCGCTCGCGCAACGCGACCAGGCGCAGCAGCAGCTCGCGCTCGCGAAGAACCAGCTCCGCTACGCGACGCTCGTCGCCGACCATGCGGGCTACATCACCGCCGAACAGGCCGATACCGGCCAGAACGTGACGGCCGGCCAGCCCGTCTTCCAGCTCGCGTGGTCGGGCGATGTCGACGTCGTCAGCGACGTGCCCGAGGCTGCGCTCGCGTCGCTCGCGCCCGGCCATGCGGCGACCGTCACGCTGCCGTCGCTGCCGGGCCGCCAGTTCGCGGCGAAGGTGCGCGAAATCGCGCCGGCCGCCGATCCGCAAAGCCGCACCTATCGCGTGAAGCTGACGCTCGCGACACCCGACCCGGCCATCCGGCTCGGGATGACCGCGAACGTCGCGCTCGACGGCGCGCCGGCCTCCGGCGACGCACAGCCGGTCACGCTGCCCGCGACCGCGCTGTTCCACGACGGCGCGCAACCGGCCGTGTGGGTCGTGCGCACGAAGGACGACACGCTCGAATTGCGCCGCGTCGAGGTCGCGCGCTTCAACGAGCGCACGGTGACCGTGTCGCACGGGCTGCAGCCGGGCGAGCGCGTCGTGCTGCAGGGCGTGCATACGGTCAGCGCGGGCGAGAAGGTGCGCCCGATCGCGCCGCTGCATCCGGAGGACTTCGCATCGTGAGTACTCCGCACGAAGAAGGCCGGTTCAACCTGTCGGCGTGGGCGTTGCGCCACCAGGCGCTCGTCGTCTACCTGATCGCGCTCGCGACGCTCGCGGGCATCCTTGCCTACACGCGCCTCGCGCAGTCCGAAGACCCGCCGTTCACGTTCCGCGTGATGGTGATCCGCACCTTCTGGCCCGGCGCGAGCGCGCGGCAGGTGCAGGAACAGGTGACCGACCGGATCGGCCGCAAGCTGCAGGAAACGCCGGCCATCGATTTTCTGCGCAGCTATTCGCGCCCCGGCGAATCGCTGATCTTCTTCACGATGAAGGATTCGGCGCCGGTGAAGGACGTGCCCGAGACCTGGTATCAGATCCGCAAGAAAGTCGGCGACATCGGCTATACGTTGCCGCCCGGCGTGCAGGGCCCGTTCTTCAACGACGAATTCGGCGACGTCTACACCAACATCTGGACGCTCGAAGGCGACGGCTTCACGCCCGCGCAACTGCACGACTACGCCGATCAATTGCGCACCGTGCTGCTGCGCGTGCCGGGCGTCGGCAAGGTCGACTACTTCGGCGACCCCGACCAGCGGATCTTCATCGAGGTGAACAACGCGCAGCTCACACGCCTCGGCATTTCGCCGCAGCAGCTCGGGCAGGCGATCAACGCGCAGAACGACATCTCCTCGGCCGGCGTGCTGACGACCGCCGACGATCGCGTGTTCGTGCGGCCGAGCGGCCAGTTCGACAACGTCGACGCGATCGCCGATACGGTGATCCGCATCAACGGCCGCACGTTCCGCCTCGGCGATCTCGCGACCGTCAAGCGCGGCTACGACGACCCGGCCGTCACGCAGATGCGCGCAAGCGGCCGTGCCGTGCTCGGCATCGGCGTCACGATGCAGCCGGGCGGCGACGTGATCCGGCTCGGCAAGGCGCTCGACGCCGAATCGAAGGACCTGCAGGCACAACTGCCGGCCGGCCTCAAGCTGGTCGAGGTGTCGAGCATGCCGCACGCGGTCGCGCATTCGGTCGACGACTTCCTCGAAGCCGTCGCCGAAGCCGTCGCGATCGTGCTGGTCGTGAGCCTCGTGTCGCTCGGCCTGCGCACCGGGATGGTCGTCGTGATCTCGATTCCGGTCGTGCTCGCGGTAACGGCCCTCTTCATGTACATGTTCGACATCGGGCTGCACAAGGTGTCGCTCGGCACTCTCGTGCTCGCGCTCGGGCTGCTCGTCGACGACGCGATCATCGCGGTCGAGATGATGGCCGTGAAGCTCGAACAGGGTTACACCCGCGCGCGCGCCGCCGCGTTCGCCTATACGAGCACCGCGTTCCCGATGCTGACCGGCACGCTCGTCACCGTGTCGGGCTTCCTGCCGATCGCGCTCGCGAAATCGAGCACCGGCGAATACACGCGCTCGATCTTCGAGGTGTCGGCGATCGCGCTGATTGCGTCGTGGTTCGCGGCCGTGGTGCTGATCCCGTTGCTCGGCTATCACATGCTGCCCGAGCGCAAGCGGCACGCGCACGAGGCGCACCTGCCGGACGACCACGAGCACGACATCTACGACACGCGCTTCTACCGGCGGCTGCGCGGCTGGATCGACTGGTGCATCGAGCAGCGCTTCGTCGTGCTGCTGATCACGGGCGCCCTCTTCGTCGTGTCGCTGATGGGCTTCTCGCTGGTGCCGCAGCAGTTCTTCCCGAGTTCCGACCGGCCCGAGCTGCTGGTCGACCTGCGGTTGCCCGAAGGCGCGTCGTTCGCGGCGACGCTGCGCGAGACCGAGCGCCTCGAGAAAGTGATCGACAAGCGCCCCGAGATCGACCATTCGGTGAACTTCGTCGGCAGCGGCGCGCCGCGCTTCTACCTGCCGCTCGACCAGCAGCTGCAACTGCCGAACTTCGCGCAGTTCGTGATCACCGCGAAATCGGTCGAGGATCGCGAGAAGCTCGCGACCTGGCTCGAAACCACGCTGCGCGACCAGTTCCCGGCCGTGCGCTGGCGCCTGTCGCGGCTCGAGAACGGCCCGCCGGTCGGTTATCCCGTGCAGTTCCGCGTGAGCGGCGACAGCATCGCGACGGTCCGCTCGATTGCCGAGAAAGTCGCGGCGACGATGCGCGGCGACGCGCGCACGGTCAACGTGCAGTTCGACTGGGACGAGCCGGCCGAGCGCTCGGTGCGCTTCGAGATCGACCAGAAGAAGGCGCGCGAGCTGAACGTCACGTCGCAGGACGTGTCGAGCTTCCTCGCGATGACGCTGTCCGGCACGACCGTCACGCAGTATCGCGAGCGCGACAAGCTGATCGCGGTCGACCTGCGCGCGCCGAAGGCCGATCGCGTCGACCCCGCGAAGCTCGCCGGCCTCGCACTGCCGACGCCGAACGGCCCCGTGCCGCTCGGCTCGCTCGGCCGCTTCAAGCCGACGCTCGAATACGGCGTCGTGTGGGAGCGCGACCGCCAGCCGACCATCACCGTGCAGTCGGACGTGCGCGCCGGCGCACAGGGCATCGACGTCACGCATGCGGTCGACGCGAAGCTGAATGCGCTGCGCGCGCAGCTGCCGGTCGGCTATCAGATCAACATCGGCGGCTCGGTCGAGGAAAGCGCGAAGGCGCAGAAGTCGATCAACGCGCAGATGCCGCTGATGGCGATCGCCGTGTTCACGCTGCTGATGATCCAGCTGCAGAGCTTCTCGCGCGTGCTGATGGTCGTGCTGACCGCGCCGCTCGGGCTGATCGGCGTGGTCGCGACGCTGCTGCTGTTCGGCCAGCCGTTCGGCTTCGTCGCGATGCTCGGCGTGATCGCGATGTTCGGGATCATCATGCGCAACTCGGTGATCCTGGTCGACCAGATCGAGCAGGACATCGCGGCCGGCCACGGCCGCATCGACGCGATCATCGGCGCGACCGTGCGGCGCTTCCGCCCGATCACGCTGACGGCCGCGGCCGCCGTGCTCGCGCTGATCCCGCTGCTGCGCTCGAACTTCTTCGGGCCGATGGCGACCGCGCTGATGGGCGGCATCACGAGCGCGACCGTGCTGACGCTGTTCTACCTGCCCGCGCTGTATGCGACGTGGTTCCGCGTGAAGCGCGACGAACGCGACCCGCAGGATGGCCCGCCGCCAGGCGGCAGCACGCCGGCCGCGCCGTCGGGAGCCTGACCATGGATCGATCGATGACCCTGAAAACGAAAGCCGTGCGGGCGCTCGCGGTGGCGAGCCTCGCCGGCCCGCTCGCGGGCTGTTCGTGGTTCGCGCCGAGCGGCGAGCCGCCCGCGATGCCGTCACCCGCGCACTACGGCACCGTGCCGCAAGTGCAGCAGACCGTAGCCGCGCAAGGCGTCGCGCAGCAATTCGAAGTCGGCGCGCAGCCGGTGCCCGACTGGTGGAAACAGTACCGCTCCGATGCGCTGAACGGGCTCGTCGACGAAGGGCTGCGCAACAGCCCGACGCTCAGCGCGGCGTCGCATTCGCTGGATGCGGCGCGCGAACAGTTGCGCGGACAGATCGGCAGCTCGATGCTGCCGTCGATCGACGCGGGCGGCCAGGCCACGCGCCAGCGCGCGCTCGGCGTACCGATTCCCGCGCTCGGCGCGCCGACGCTGCTGTACGACACCTTCGTCGGGCAACTGCAGGCGAGCTATACGGTCGACCTGTTCGGCGTGTCGCGCTTCGCGAACCGCGCGCTCGCGAAACGCGTCGACGTCAGCGCGTTCCAGCTCGAATCCGCGCGGCGCGCGCTGGCCGCCAATATCGTCACCGCGTCGATCACGGTGTCGGTGCTCAATGCCCAGATCAACACGACCGAGCGGCTCGTCGCGCTCGCGAACGACCAGGCGCACGACGCCGAACGCCGCTACGCGCTCGGTTCGGCATCGCGCAGCGACGCGCTGAACGCGCGGCAAAGCGCCGATACGTTCGCGGCGAGCCTGCCCGCGCTGCGCCAGCAGCGCGACTCGGCGCGCCACGCGCTCGCGGTGCTGGTCGGCCGCACGCCCGACCGGCCGCCGGCCGATCTCACGCTCGCCGACCTGCACCTGCCCGAACAGGTGCCCGTCGTCGTGCCGTCGGACCTGCTGAAAAGCCGCCCGGACATCCAGGCGGCCGATGCGGGGCTGAAGGCAGCGGCGGCCGAAGTGGGCCTCGCGACCGCGCAGATGTTCCCGCAGCTGTCGCTGTCGGCGGCGATGGGACAAGGCGGCTTCAGCTGGCCGACGATGCTGTCGGGCGCCGGCGCGATCTGGAACGTCGGCGCGTCGCTGAGCCAGCCGATCTTCCACGGCGGCGCGCTGCTCGCGCAGCGCCGCGCGGCGAAGGCGACCTACGAGGCCGCGGTCGACCAATACAAGCAGGCCGTGCTCGGCGCGTTCCAGAACGTCGCCGATTCGCTCGCGGCGCTCGAACACGATGCGGAAGCACTCGATGCGTCGTCGCGTGCCGCGCTTTCCGCGCGCGGCGCATACGACGACGCGGCCGCCCGCGTGCGGCTCGGCGCGTTGCCGCCGTCGGCCGCGCGCGCGAGCGAGCTGCAGTACCGCAATGCGCGGCTCGACGAGATCCGCGCGACCGGCGCACGGTTCGCCGATACCGCACGACTTTACCAGGCAATGGGCACGCCGCCGACCGGCAACGACGGCAAAGCCGATAAAACCGGCCAAGCCAGCCACTCGGCCGGCGACAGTGCAGCCGCCCACGAAGCACGCGCCGCCACGCCCGACACCGCGCCTTCGCCGCAATGAGCCGGCCCGTCGACCGGGCGCGTGCGGCACCCCTGCGCGCGCCCGATCGACGAACTTCCGCTTGACCCTCACGTAGCGTAACGTTCGAGACTCCAGTGTGCGTACCGAACGGAGGAACGAATGCGACTGAAAGTGGGAGAACTGGCGAAACGCAGCGGGCTGACCGTCCGCACGCTTCATCACTATCACGCGATCGGTTTGCTGACGCCTTCGGCGCGCGCCGACAACGGCTACCGGCTGTACGACCGCCACGACATCGCCCGGCTCCACCAGATCCAGGCGTTGCGTCGCTTCGGCCTGTCGCTCACCGAAATCGGCGACCACCTGAACCAGCCTGGCACCCCGCTCGTCGAGCTCGTCGCGAAGCAGATCGCGCTGCTCGACCGTCAGCTTGCGCAGACCGCGCAGCTGCGCGAGCGGCTCGTGACCCTGCATGCGCAGCTCGCGGCGGGCACGGAGCCGGAACTGGCCGATTGGCTCACCACACTGGAGTTGATGACCGTGTACGACAAATATTTCTCCGAGGAAGAACTCGCGCGCATGCCGATGTACCGGAAGAGCCAGGCGGGCGACGCGGAATGGATCGCGCTCGTCGGCGAGGTCCGTGCGCTGCACGACGCGGGCGTGCCCGCCGAAGACGAGCGCACCCGCACGCTCGCCGCGCGCTGGATGGCGCTGCTCGTGCGCGACACGAACAACGATCCGCGGCTGCTGGCGAAGCTGAACCTGATGCATCAGCACGAACCGGCGATGCAGTCGAAGATCGGCATTTCGACCGCGCTTCGCGACTATGTGCTGCGCGCGTCGTCGGAAACGAAGATGCGGATCTTCGAGAAGTATCTTGCCCCGGACGAGATCCGTTTCATGCGCGCGCACTACGGCGAACGCGCGATGGAATGGCCGCAGCTGATGGGCGACGTGCGCGACGCGCTCGACACCGGTGTGAAAGCCGATTCGCCGCAAGGCCGCGCGCTCGCGCAGCGCTGGCTCGAGCTGTTCTGCAGCTATGCGGGCCACGATCCGGCCACGCATGCGAAATTCCGCGCGGCGCTGATGAACGAGCCCGCGCTGACGAAGGATTCGTGGACCGACGAGACGCTGATCGGTTTCGTGCGCGAGGCAATGGCGCACCTTGTGCCGGCACGCTGAACACGTGCCGGTGCGGGCGGCTGACGGATTCCGCGCACGCCGCCCGCACCGCATCGACGAGCCGGTCAGTCCGGCTCGCCGCCGCCATCGTCGCTGAACGCGAGCAGATCGCCGGGCTGGCAGTCGAGATAGCGGCAGATCGCCTCGAGCGTCGCGAAGCGAATGCCCTTCACCTTCCCCTGCTTCAACAGCGACAGGTTCTGTTCGGTGATGCCGACGGCCGCCGCGAGATCCTTCGAGCGGACCTTGCGGGTCGCGAGCATCACATCGAGCTTGACTACGATCGTCATCGCACGCCTCAGACGAATTGCCGATGTTCGGCGTCGAGCGCGCTCGCCTGCCGGAGAATGTGCGCAATGACTGCGATGCAGGCCGCGGTGAACAGCGCGACGACGTACGGCAGGCCGAAACCGATGCTGATCATGCGCTGGCCGACCGGCTCGCGCATCGTCGCCCATACGGTGAGCAACGGCTCGCACGCGACGCTCAGCAGCACCCACAGGCCGATCGCGCGCCCCGTCTTGCCGAGATAGCCGGCAGCCCGCACCGAGAAATAGTCGCGGCGCGCGTACGTGCGGAACAGCGCGCGCAGATGACGAAGGCCGTTTGCCAGCGCGACGAGCGGCACGCTCGACAGCAGGATGCCGACCGCCTTCTGCCACCACGGGAATGCGGCGACATCGACGCGCAGGTCGGTCAACACCGAATTGGAGATACCGAATACGAAGCCGGGCCCCGAGGCTGCGTTCAACGACGGAAACAGCCAGCAAGCGGCGTTGAGCACCATCATGCCGACGATGAGCCCCAGCGTGACGGTGGCCATCTGCTGGCTGATACGAGCGATGCGATCGGAATGCATGACGTCTCCTCGACGACGAATGAACGAGCGCCGATTGTACGTCGAAAATTATCGTAAAACGATAATTAATTATCGTCTTGCTGAAATTTTTTATTGCCCGACATGCTCACCCCGTTTCAATCGGCGCGTTGCGCGCGCCACGCCCCGATACCGGCCTGGTCGTAATCGCGCGCGCTGATCCCGCGCCAGTGCCTCGTCATGTAGCGCAGAAACGCGGGTTGCGCCTTCAGGTCCGCATTCGGCACGGGCGCCGCCCCGCCGTCCATGAACTTGCCCTTGACCGTGACGGTTTCCTCGCCGCGCAGCACGTACTTCGTGCCTGCGTCGATCAGGAAGTATTTCACCTGATCGGCACTGACATCGCCGCGGCAGCCGATCTTGTACGCGGACAGGAACTGCTTGCGGCCGTTGCCGAGCAGGTCGCGCATTTCGATCGACTTCGGCACGACGTCGAGGATCACGTCGACCGGGCATGCCTTCACGTAGTCGCGCACGGTCCAGTCGGGCCGGCCGTCGAGCGTCGCCGTCACCTTCAGCTCGACGTCGTCGCCCGATTCGCTTCTGGCCAGCGTCACCGCGTGCGCGCCGGCCGCATCGGTCCACGCGTATTCGGCGGCCTGCGCCGGGTTGCACAGCACCGCGGCTGCGAGAGACGCGCAAGGCAAAAGGTCACGTCGTTTCATCGGCGAAGAGGCAGGAACGGAACGCGCCATTATCGGCAAACCCGCGCACCGCTGCCAGCCGCGCGCAACAGGCCCGATCAGCGGTCGCGCGAGCCGAGCCCGAGCGCCTTCATCCGCCGGTACAGCGTCCGCTCGCTCATCCCGACCTGCTCCGCGAGCGCCTTGCGCGTGCCGTCGAACGTGCGCGCGATCCGCACGAGTTCCGCGTCCGACACGCCGCGCGCCTCCTCCGCACGATCTTGCGGTGCGGCGGCTGCCGCGACGAGTTCGGCCGGCAGATGCTCGACGCGGATCGTCCCGTCGTCGGCAAACAGGCATGCGCGTTCGAGCACGTTGCGCAGCTCGCGGATGTTGCCGGGCCATGCATACGCATCGAGACACGCACGCGCGCGCTCGGTCAGCACGTACGGCCGGGCCGCGAACGGCCGCGCGCTCGCATCGCCCGCCTTGGCGCGCGCATTCGCGATCCGTCGCAGGATCGATTCGGCCAGCAGCGCGACGTCGCCGCGCCGTTCGCGCAGCGCCGGCAGCGGAATCGGAAACGCGTTGATCCGGTAGTACAGATCCTGCCGGAACCGGCCGTCGTCGATCATCTCGCGCAGCGGCTTGTGCGTGGCCGCGACGAGCCGGAAATCCGCGCGCAGCGCCTCGACGCCGCCGACGCGCCGGAACGTGCCGGATTCGATCAGCCGCAACAGCTTCACCTGCATCGGCAGCGGCACGTCGCCGATCTCGTCGAGAAACAGCGTGCCGCCCTGGGCGGTTTCGACGAGGCCCGGCTTGCGCTGGTTCGCGCCCGTAAACGCGCCCTTCTCGTAACCGAACAATTCGCTTTCGAACAACGTCTCGGCAATCCCCGAACAATCGACGACGACGAACGGCCCCATCGCGCGCGCGCTCGCCTCGTGCAGCGCGCGGGCGAACAGTTCCTTGCCGGTGCCCGATTCGCCGAGCAGCAGCACCGGCAGCGTCGACGGCGCGACGCGCTGCAACGCGCCGAGCGCCGCATTGAACGCGTCGGCGCCGCCGACGAGCCCCTCCGCGCTTGGCTGCGCGGACGCGCTGCGCACCGTCGTCAGCCGCTCGACATAGGCAATCACGTTGCCGTCCGCATCGAAGATCGGCCGCAGCTCGACGTCGACGTGCTCGGGGCCGCGCGGCGTGTGATGGATGTGCAGCACGCGGTTCAGCCCGCGCGACTCGAGCGCCTGCTTCATCGGGCAATGCTCGCCGGCCTGGTCGCACGGCACGTCGTAGTGATGCGAGACCTGGAAGCAGTGCCGGCCCACGTGCTCGACGCCCGCCACGCCGAACTGGCGCCGGTACGCATCGTTCGCCGCGAGGATGCGGTAGTCGGGATCGACGACGATCATCGGCTGCGGGTCCTGCTCGAGATACGCGACGAGCGCGCGCACGTCGGGCATCGCGTCGCGACGCGGCACGGGGACGATCGGGATGGTGTCGTGCGGATTCATGCGGAGGCTCGCTCGGTGAAAAGACGCCTGGGTGGACTGCCAGGCTGACTGCCAATTCTGCCACGACACTGCCAGTTATGGCAGTCCGCATCCTCGACCGGCCCCCGATCGCACCGCCACATCGCTGCCGGCACGCCGAAAACCCGAGCCGAATCAAGCCGCTGGCACATCGGCCGGTACCGCATCGCCGGCTGGCACGCTTCTTGAGACAAAGATCCCGATTGCAGATGCAGAACCCGATCGAGGACACCCCGTGAGCAACGCACCCGCCCTGTCGGTCGAAGGCTTTTTCGACCCGGCGACCCACACCGTCAGCTATCTCCTGCTCGATACCGAGAGCCGCGCGTGCGCGCTGATCGACAGCGTGCTCGACTACGACCCGAAATCCGGCCGCACGCACACGGCCAGCGCCGACCGGCTGATCGCCCGCGTCGCCGAACTCGGCGCGGACGTGCACTGGCTGCTGGAAACCCACGTGCACGCCGACCACCTGTCGGCCGCGCCGTACCTGAAGGAACACGTCGGCGGCCAGATCGCGATCGGCTCGCACGTGCGCCGCGTGCAGCACGTGTTCGGCACGCTGTTCAACGCGGGCCCCGGTTTCGCGGAGGACGGCCGCCAGTTCGACCGGCTCGTCGACGACGGCGACACGCTCGCGCTCGGCGCGCTGACGATCCGCGCGCTGCATACGCCGGGCCACACGCCCGCGTGCATGACCTACTGCGTCGACGACGCGAAGCAGCGCGCGGCGTTCGTCGGCGACACGCTGTTCATGCCCGACTACGGCACGGCCCGCTGCGACTTCCCCGGCGGCGATGCGCGCACGCTGTACCGCTCGATCGCGCGCGTGCTCGCGCTGCCGCCCGACACGCACCTGTACCTGTGCCACGACTACCAGCCGGGCGGCCGCGACGTGCAGTTCGTGACGACCGTCGCCGAGCAGCGCCACGCGAACGTGCACGTGAAGGACGGTGTGACCGAGGACGATTTCGTCGCGATGCGCACCGCGCGCGACGCGACGCTCGCCATGCCCGTCCTGATGCTGCCGTCCGTGCAGGTCAACATGCGCGCCGGCCACCTGCCCGAACCCGAGAACAATGGCGTGCGCTACCTGAAGATCCCGCTCGACGCGATCTGAGCCGCACGCCCCGCCCCATCCGGAGAACCCCGACATGACCATCCGCAAGCTGACCGACGCGCTGTCGGTCTCGCCGCAGATCGCGGCGGCCGACCTGCCCGCGCTTCGCGCGGCCGGTATCCGCGCGATCATCTGCAACCGGCCCGACGGCGAAGGCGCCGACCAGCCGACCGTCACCGAGATCCGCGCGGCCGCCGCGCCGCTCGGCATCGACGTGCATTACCTGCCGGTCGATACCGGCAAGGTGACCGACGACCAGGCCGCGCAGTTCGGCGCGCTGCTCGCGTCGCTCGACGGCCCGGTGCTCGCGTACTGCCGCAGCGGCACGCGCTCGGCCACGCTGTGGGCGCTGTCGCAAGCAGGGCTGCGGCCGCCGAACGACATCGTCGCCAGCGCCGGCGCAGCCGGCTACGACCTGAGCGCGCTCGCGTCGCGTGTCGCGCAAGGCGGCCGCCACGCGGCGCCGGCCGTCGACGCGCGGCACGACATCGTGATCGTCGGTGCGGGCGCGGCCGGCATCGCGGTCGCGTCGAGCCTGCTCGCGCGCGACGCGTCGCTCGACATCGCGGTCATCGATCCGGCCGACGTCCATTACTACCAGCCGGGCTGGACGATGGTCGGCGCGGGCGTGTTCCAGCCGGAAACCACCGCACGCCGGATGACCGACGTGCTGCCGCGCGGCGTGCACCGGATCCAGGCCGCCGTCGCGGGCTTCGAACCCGACGCGCACACGGTCGTGCTCGACGGCTGCCGCCGCATCGGCTATCGCAAGCTCGTCGTGTGCCCGGGGCTCAAGCTCGACTGGCACGCGATCGACGGCCTCGCCGACACGCTCGGCCGCAACGGCGTCACGTCGAACTACCGCTACGATCTCGCGCCGTACACGTGGGAGCTCGTGCGCGCGTTCCGTGGCGGCAATGCGCTCTTCACGCAGCCGCCGATGCCGATCAAGTGCGCGGGCGCGCCGCAGAAGGCGATGTACCTGTCGTGCGACCACTGGCGGCGCGCCGGCCGCCTCGAAGCCGCGAACGTCGAGTTCCTGAATGCGGGCGCTGCGCTGTTCGGCGTCGCCGACTACGTGCCCGCGCTGATGGAGTACGTGAAAAGCTACGACATCGCACTGTCGTTCGGCCACAACCTCGTCGCGATCGACGGCCCCGCGCGCCAGGCGACGTTCACGCGCGCGCTGCCGGACGGCGGCAAGGAAACCGTCGTGCGCGCGTTCGACATGATCCACGTCGTGCCGCCGCAGAAGGCGCCCGACTTCGTGCGGTCGAGCCCGCTCGCGGACGCGGCCGGCTGGATCGACGTCGATCCGGCGACGCTGCGCCACAAGCACTTTCCGGACATTTACGCGCTCGGCGATGCAACCAGCACGACCAACGCAAAAACGGCCGCGGCCGCCCGCAAGCAGGCGCCCGTCGTCGCGCACAACCTGCTCGCGTCGCTCGGCCGTGCGCACGGCGATGCCGCGTACGACGGCTACGGCTCGTGCCCGCTCACCGTCGAGCGCGGCAAGATCGTGCTCGCCGAGTTCCTGTACGGCGGCAAGGTCGCGCCGACCTTCCCGGCGTGGCTGATCGACGGCAAGCGCCCGTCGCGGCTCGCGTGGCTGCTCAAGGAACGCGTGCTGCCGCCGCTCTACTGGAAGGCAATGCTCAAGGGCCGCGAATGGCTCGCGAAGCCCGCCGTCGCACGTTGACCGGAGCGCGATGACGTCATGTTGATTTCTCTCGTACTGGGCGGCTTTGTCGGCGCCGTGCTCGGCCTGACCGGCGCCGGCGGCGGTATTCTCGCGGTGCCCGCGCTCGTCGTCGGGATGAGCTGGCCGATGCAGCAGGCCACGCCCGTCGCACTCGTCGCGGTAGCGGGCAGCGCCGCGCTCGGCGCGCTCGAAGGTTTCCGCCGCGGGCTCGTGCGCTATCGCGCCGCGTTGCTGATGGCCGTGGCCGGCGTGCCGCTGACCACGCTCGGCGTGCGGCTCGCGCACCTCCTGCCGCAGCGCCTGCTGCTCGCGCTGTTCTCGTTGACGATGCTGGTCGTCGCCGGCCGCCTGCTGCGGCAGGCGTTGCGGCACGCACCCGTCGACGCGGAAGCGTCGCCGCTGTGCGTCGGCCGCGTGAATCCCGACACGGGCCGGCTCGTATGGTCCTGGCCGGTCGGTGTCGCGCTGGCGTCGACCGGCGCGATGACGGGCCTGATGACGGGCTTGCTCGGCGTCGGCGGCGGCTTCGTGATCGTGCCGATGCTGCGCAAGTTCACGAACGTGTCGATGCATGGCGTGGTCGCGACGTCGCTGATGGTGATCGCGCTGGTCGGCACCGGCGGCGTGCTCGCGACGCTCGTGTCGGGCACGCGCGCGCCGCTCGACGTGACGCTGTGGTTCACCGTCGCGACCGCGCTCGGCATGGCCGCCGGCCGCGGCGCGTCGCGCCACCTCGCCGCGCGGCACGTGCAGGCCGGCTTCGCGGCCGTGCTCGTGTGCGTCGCGCTCGGGCTGCTGGCGAAGGCCGCGTTCGGCGCGTGAGCCGGACGCGGCGACGGATCCGCGTCCCCAAACAAAACGCCCGGCCCGACTCGTCGTCGGCACCGGGCGTTGTTCATTGCTGCGGGCAACGCAGCCGTCAGGTCGCGTACCCCGCCATCCGCTTGCGTTCCTGGCGCAGCATCACGAAGTTCGCGATCACGACGCCAGCCGTCACCGCGACGATGAACAGCGTCGCGAGCGCGTTCATCTCCGGGTTCAGACCGAGGCGCACGCGCGAGAACACGACGAGCGGCAGCGTCGTCGAGCCAGGGCCCGACAGGAACGCCGACAGCACGAGGTCGTCGATCGACAGCGTGAACGACAGCAGCCAGCCTGCGATCAGCGCTTGCGAGATCAGCGGCAGCGTGATCGTGAAGAACACCTTCAGCGGCGTCGCACCGAGATCGAGCGCGGCCTCTTCCAGCGACGGATTCAGTTCGCGCACACGCGACTGCACGATGATCGCGACGTACGAGATGCACAGCATCACGTGGCCGAGCCAGATCGTGAACACGCCGCGCTCGGCCGGCCAGCCGATCCACTTCGCGAGCTCGATGAACAGCAGCAGCAGCGAGATCCCCTGGATCACCTCGGGAATCACGAGCGGCGCGTTGATCATCCCGCTGAACAGCGCGAAACCGCGAAAGCGCCCCATCCGCGCGAGCACGAAACCGGCCCACGTGCCGATGAACACCGATGCAAACGCCGTCAGCACGCCGATCTTCAGCGACAGCCATGCGGCCGTCAGCAGCTCGTCGTCCTCGACGAGCGCCGCGTACCAGCGGAACGAGAAACCCGACCACACGGTGACGAGCTTCGACTCGTTGAACGAATAGACGATCAGGCTGAGGATCGGGATGTACAGGAACGCGAAGCCGGCAAACAGTGCCGCGAACTGCAGGTAACGATTCGGCTTCATCGACGGCCTCCCTGTTCCTTCGCCTGGAAGTGCTGGAACATCGCCATCGGCACGAGCAGCAGCAGCACCATCGCGCAGGTCACCGCCGACGCCATCGGCCAGTCTGCATTGTTGAAGAACTCGTTCCACATCACGCGGCCGATCATCAGCGTGTTCGCGCCGCCAAGCAGCTCGGGGATCACGTACTCGCCGACCGCCGGGATGAACACCAGCAGGCAGCCCGCGATGATCCCGTTCTTCGACAGCGGCAGCGTGATCTGCACGAACGCCTTCCACGGCTTCGCGCCGAGGTCGTACGCGGCCTCGAGCAGGCGCAGGTCCATCTTCACGAGGTGCGCGTACAGCGGCATCACGAGGAACGGCAGGTACGAATACACCATTCCGATGTACACCGCGTAGTTGGTGCGGTACAGCTCGATCGGCGTATGCGTGAGGCCGATCCACATCAGGAAGTTGTTCAGCAGCCCGTTGTTCTTCAGGATGCCGATCCATGCGTACACGCGGATCAGGAACGACGTCCAGAACGGCAGCATCACGCCCATCATCAGCAGGTTGCGGGTCGCCGGATTCGAGCGCGCGATGTAGTACGCCATCGGATAGCCGACCAGCAGACACAGCAGCGTCGTGATCGCGGCCACCCACACCGAGTTCACGTAGGTCGCGAAATACAGGCTGTCCGTGAACAGGAACGCGTAGTGCGACAGATTCAGTGCGACATGCACGACGCCGTCGGTGTACGACCCGAGTTCCGTGTACGGCGGAATGCCGAGCTGCAGTTCCGCGAAGCTGATCTTGACGACCAGCACGAACGGCACGAGGAAGAACAGCACGAGCCACGTGAACGGCCCGGCGACCACCGCTGACGCGCCCGTCAGGTTGAAGCGCCGCACCGGCCAATCGAGCAGGGACTTGAACGCGTTCATGACGTCAGCACCACGCCGGCCGTCGCGCTCCAGCGCACGTAGATCTCGTCGCCGAGCGCAGGCGTGTCGAGCTCGGAAATCGCGAGGCTCGACACGTTCGCGATCACCGTCTTGCCCGCGTCGAGCTTCACGTGATACAGCGAATAGCCGCCCATGTACGCGACGTTGCTGATCCTGCCGCGCGCCCAGTTGAACGCGCCTTCGGGCGGCTTGCGCGTGAGCGCGATCCGCTCGGGGCGCACCGACACCGTGACCGGCATCCCGAGCGGGCCCGAGATCCCGTGACTCACGTACAGCCGGCTCGGCAGCTCCGGCGATTCGATGTATACGTGGTCGGGTTCGTCCTCGACGGTCACGCCGTCGAACAGGTTCGTCGAGCCGATGAACTCGGCCGAGAAGCGGCTGTTCGGGTATTCGTAGACTTCGTTCGGCGAGCCGATCTGCACGATCTGGCCTTCGCTCATCACCGCGAGCCGATTGGCCATCGTCATCGCTTCTTCCTGGTCATGCGTGACCATCATGCAGGTGACGCCGACCTTGTTCAGGATGTTGACGAGCTCGATCTGCGTACGCTGGCGGATCTGCTTGTCGAGCGCGGACATCGGCTCGTCGAGCAGCAGCAGCTTCGGGCGCTTGACCAGCGAGCGCGCGAGCGCGACGCGCTGCTGCTGGCCGCCCGACAGCTGGTGCGGCTTGCGCTTCGCGTACTTGCTCATCTGCACGAGTTCGAGCGCCGACGCGACGCGTTCCTTCAGCTCGGCCTTCGGCGTGCCTTCCTGCTTCAGCCCGAACGCGACGTTCGACTCGACCGACATGTGCGGGAACAGCGCATACGACTGGAACATCATGTTCACGGGCCGCTTGTACGGCGGCATCTGCGCGAGATCCTCGCCATCGATCAGGATCTTGCCCGACGTGACCGTCTCGAGGCCCGCGAGCATCCGCAGCAACGTCGACTTGCCGCAGCCCGAGCTGCCGAGCAGCGCGAACAGCTCGCCCTGGCGCACGGTCAGGTTGACGCTGCGCACGGCTTCGGTGTCGCCGAATTTCTTGACGACGTCGACGATCTGGACAAAGTTCTCGGCGCGCGCATCGGCGCCGGAGGAGGAAACGGAGAACGGCGCGCCCGCAACCGGCGCACCCGACTGGCTATTCATGATGTGCTGCTTCTCTCCTGCGTTAGACGAACAAAGCCCCCGGGGGCACCAGGGGCTTCATGACTGCTGGTTCACTTCGGCTCGCGTCAGCGGCCCGACTTCAGCTCGGTCCACAGACGCGTCTGCAGACGCTGGATTTCAGGCGGCAGCGGCTTGAGCAGGAACAGCGTCTTCACGACGTCGGCCGGCGGATAGACGGCCGGGTCGTTCGCGACGTCGGGCCGCACGTACTTGCGGGCCTCGGCGTTGGCGCTCGGGTAGTACACCGCGTTCGTGATCGCCGCGTGCACCTTCGGATCCTCGATGTAGTTGATCCACTGCAGCGCGGCTTCCTTGTTCTTCGCATCCTTCGGGATCGCCATCACGTCGAACCAGACCGGCGCACCGCCCTTCGGAATGTAGTACTCGACCTTGTACGACTTCTTCGCCTCGATCGCGCGATGCTTCGCGATCACGACGTCGCCCGACCAGCCGAACGCGAAGCAGATGTCGCCGCCGACCAGATCGTTGATGTAGCCCGACGAGTTGAACTGCGTGATGTACGGGCGGATCTTCTTCAGCACGTCCATCGCGGCCTTGTAGTCGGCCGGGTTCGTGCTCATCGGATCCTTGCCGATGTAGTGCAGCGCGGCCGCGAACATCTGGTCGGGCGCGTCGAGCACGGACACGCCGCAGGTCTTCAGCTTCGAGAGGTTTTCCGGCTTGAACAGGATGTCCCAGTTGTCGAGCGGCACCTTGCCGAGCGCCTGCTGCGCCTTCGTCACGTTGTATGCGAGACCGGTCGTGCCGTACGCCCAGGGCACCGAGAACTTGTTGCCCGGATCCGCGCCGGCGACGAGCGCCATCAGTTGCGGATCGAGGTACTTGAGGTTCGGCAGCTTCGACTTGTCGAGCGGCGCGAAAATGCCGGCGGCGATCTGCTTGCCCGCGTAGTTGCTGGTCGGCACGACGATGTCGTAGCCCGAGCTGCCGGTCAGCAGCTTCGCCTGCAGCGTGTCGTCGCTGTCGTAGTTGTCGTAGCGAACCTTGACGCCCGACTGTTTCTCGAAGTTCGGGATCGTGTCCTTCGCAATGTAGTCCGACCAGTTATAGACATTGAGCTGCGTATCCTTCGCCGCTGCCGCCGACGCACCCACGCACAGCGCGAGCGCTGCGAACCGGCCCACTACCTTTGCTTTCATCCCGTTCTCCCTCCGGCCGGACGCGTTGCCCGGCTGCCGTCTGCCTCGTCATGACGGCGCATTCTGGCGCGCCGCCCCTCGAAAACCCCGAAAACTACCATCATTCGCGCCCCGTCACAAAAAAATCATGCCGGTGTCGCGCAAACGGAACAGATTCCCGCCGCGGGCCCATTGGGCCGCCCGTGCGGCGGGGCGTTCCGGAAGAATTCTATCGGGTAATCGGCGGCTGTCCACCGGGAAAAACGGACGGCGGCGAAACGGCGTTCGCGTGCCGGGCGCACGGCCGGACAGTCGTGCCTACGCACCGGTACAGCATGGCGGCCCGCGCCGCCCGACCCGGCCACCGCGATGCATTAAAATGGCGGTTGACGATTCAACTGCGCGAACCCTTCCGATGGCCTCCAATCTCCACGACCTGCCCGACAGCCCCTGCATCGGCGTGTGCTCGACCCTCTTCGACGAAGTCTGCAAGGGCTGCGGCCGCACGGCCGCCGAAGTGTCGAACTGGGTGTTCCTGAGCGACGACGAAAAGCGCGCGGTGTGGGAACGCATCACGCGCGAAGGCACCGCGATGCGCTTCCAGTACGACAAGCTGTAAGCCGGCCGCGCAAAAAAAAGCGGCATGCCGACCGACATGCCGCCAACCCCAACTCTGTGCTTTTCCTGCCGCGTCAGAACTTCATCCCGACGCCCACGCCGACGATCAGCGGATCGATGTGCAGCGTGCCGATGCCCTTGTCGCCCAGCGTCGCATCGGTACTCATCCAGATCTTCTTCACGTCGACGTTCATGAACACCTTCTTCGTCACCTGCACGTCCACGCCGAACTGCAGCGCGGGGCCGAAGCTGCTCTTGTTGATCGACACGCCCTGCCCGCCGACGTTGAGCCCGTTGTTGTAGAAGTACGTGTAGTTCAACCCGGCGCCGACGTACGGGCGCACCTTGCCCGCATGGTTGAAGTGATACTGCAGCAGCAGCGTCGGCGGCAGCACGCCCACGCCGCCGAGATTGCCGAGGCTCGACGTCATCTGGTGCCGCGACGTGCCGAGAATCAGCTCGACCCCGAGGTAGTCGCGGATCATGTACGTGAAGTCGAGCTCCGGCACGATCGCATTGTTCACGCCCGTGTTGATTGCGCCGAGCGTGTCGCTCGCGCGCTCGTTCGGCTGGATGCTGATCGCGCGAAGCCGAACCAGTACGTCACCCTGGTTGATGCCGTCTCCCGGCGATGCCGCGTGCGACAGCGAAGGCATCGCGAGAAGACTCGCCGCGACAGCGGCAGCGGTGACACAAGTTCGAATCGTTTTATGCATGGTACGGACCCCCAAAGAATGGTTTCCATTCTCCCTGTAGGGTCTTTTCGCCATCTTGATATTCGTCAAGCCAGCGTAAACGTGGGACGGTTTGCCGCAGGCTCGGTCGTACTGCCGGTCAGCAGCAGGTCGAGCAGGTCGCGCACGCTGCGGATCGCACGGCCGAACGGCAACGCTTCGCGGCCGCGGAAGAACAGGCCGTTCGCGACGTCGCCGCGCAGCGCGGCCGCAAGCCGCGTGTCGATGCAGAAGTGGCCGAACTTCTCGATGCCGTCGCGCAAGCCGCATACGCTCAGGCATTCGAGCGCGGTCGGGCAGCGCTGTTTCAGCGCGCCGAGCTTGGTGCGGATGCGCGTCTCGTTGCGCAGGTAACGATCGAGCCACGGCGTTTTCACCGCGCGTGCGGGCAGCCCCGTCACGCTGACGAATTCGACGATGTCGTCGGGCGTCGCATCGGCGAGCACGCGCTTGAAGTGCGGATGCGCATCGCCCTCTTCCGTCACCGCGAACGGTGTTCCGACCTGCACGCCGTTCGCGCCGGCCGCCAACGCCGCGCGCACCGCGTCGTGACTGTTGACGCCGCCCGCAACGATCAGCGGGATCGTTTCGCGCTCGAGACCGAGCGACGCCATCACTTGCGCGGTCTCGTCGAGCACGCGCGCGAAGTCGAAACGGCGATCGTGCATGTCGTCGATCTGCGTGACGCCGAGGTGGCCGCCCGCGTGCGCCGGATGCTCGATCACGATCGCATCGGGCAGGCGCCCCTTCTTCATCCACTTCTTCAGCACGAGCGCGATCCCGCGACTGTCCGACAGGATCGGGATCAGCGCGATGTCGTGTCCTTGCGTGAGGTCGGGCAGATCGAGCGGGAGGCCCGCCCCCATCACGATCGCGTCCGCGCCCTCGTCGCACGCGACGCGTACGTAGTCCGCATGCGCGCTCACCGCCTTCATCACGTTGACCGCGATCATCCCGCGCCCTTCGCTGTAAGTCTTCGCGAGTCGGATCTCGCGTGCGAGCGCTTCGAGGTTCGCGGCTTCGAGCGTCTCGCGATCGGGTTGCGCGCGGCAGCGTGCGAGCAGGTCCGCATGATGGTGGCGCAGGTCGATGCTCGCGATCGTGCCGACCGCGCCTTCGCGCGCGACGCTGCCCGCCAGCCGGTGTGCGGAGATGCCGACGCCCATGCCGCCCTGCACGACGGGCAACAAGGTGCGGCCGCGAATCGTCAGCGGCGGAAAGGAAGTGCGTACGGTCATCTGAAACCTCGTCGGAACATCGGAACCGCGATGATCGACGATCCACCGACGCGCACCTTGACGGCCGTCAATAAAAAAACGGCACGCGAGCGTGCCGTTTCCGTTTCATGCCGCGAGCAGCGCTCAGGCCGGCTTCGCCGGCTTCAGCTGCATCGACTTGTACTCGAGATACTCTTCGAGCCCGTACACGCCGTTCTCGCGGCCGTGCCCCGACTGCTTGTAGCCGCCGAACGGCGCGGCGCCGTTCCACGTGCCGCCGTTGATGTCGACCTGCCCGGTGCGAATGCGACGCGCGACGCCCATCGCGCGTTCGTCGCTGCCGGCCCACACCGCGCCGCCGAGCCCGTACGGCGAATCGTTCGCGATGCGCACGGCTTCGTCTTCATCGCGGTACGTGATGATCGACAGCACCGGCCCGAAGATCTCTTCCTGTGCGATCGTCGATTTCGGATCGACGCGACCGAACACCGTCGGCTTCACGAAGAAGCCCTTCGCGAGCCCTTCCGGCAGGCCCGTGCCGCCCGTCACGAGTTCCGCGCCTTCGTCGATGCCGCGCTGGATGTATGCCTGCACGCGCTGCTGCTGCACGGCCGACGCGAGTGCGCCGAGGCGCGTCGCGTCCTGCCGCGGGTCGCCCGCGACGTACGTTTCGGCCGCGGCTTTCGCGATCTCGCGCGCTTCGTCGTAGCGTGCTTCCGGCACCAGCATGCGCGTATGCGCGGAGCAGGTCTGCCCCGCATTCAGGTAGCACGCGTTGACCGTGCCCTTCACGGCCGTCGCGAAATCGGCGTCGTCGAGGATCACCGACGCCGACTTGCCGCCCAGCTCCAGCGCGACGCGCTTGACGCCCGCGGCCGCCAGCTCCGCCACGCGCTTGCCGGCACGCGTCGAGCCCGTGAACGACACCATGTCGACGTCCGGATCGGTGGCCAGCACTTCGCCGACGACCGGCCCGTAGCCGCACACGAGGTTGAACACGCCGGCCGGCAGCCCGGCTTCGTGAATCGCTTCGGCGAGCATGAACGCGTTGAGCGGTGCGACTTCGGACGGCTTCAGGACGACCGTGCAGCCAGCCGCGAGCGCCGGCGCGACCTTCAGCGTGACCTGGTTCAGCGGGTAGTTCCACGGCGTGATCGCCGCGACGACGCCGACCGGCTCGCGCACGACGAGCGAGTTGCCGACCTGTGCCTCGAATTCGAACGACTCGGCGAGCTTTGCGTACGCCTTCCAGTTGTAGATCGGGCCGCCGACCTGGATCGCGCGCGACAGCTTGATCGGCATCCCGACTTCGCCGGTGATCGACTGCGCAAGCTCCTCGCTGCGCGCCTGCAGATGATCGACGATCTTGCGCAGGTAGCCCGCGCGCGTCGCGGCCGGCGTGGCCGCCCAGGCGTCGAAGGCCGCGCGCGCGGCGCGGATCGCGTCCTGCGCGTCGGATGCGACGCCTTCGGGAATCCGGCCGATCACGGCCTCGGTGCCCGAGTCGATCACGTCGATCGTGCCGGTTCCGGCCGGTTTGCGCCATGCGCCGTCGATGTAGAACTGGTCGTAGATTTTCATCGTTTTCCGCCTCCAGGGAAGCCGACATTCTAGCGATCGTTTCGGTCGGCCGGGGTGACGATTGACAGCCATTCGAAAGGACTTTAGCCTCGGCGCCTCATTCATCATAAGAAAGGAGAATGCCTTGAGCATCCTGACCAAAATCGAGGGCGGCTATCTTCAGGTACTGCGCGTGATCGTGCTGTTGTTCGCGACCGCAGTGCTGATCGGCGGGGTCATTTTCGGCGCGATCGCACTCGACGCGCACCTGTCGAAGCCGTCGAAGATCGACCCGGCCATCCAGGTCGATCCGGCGACGTTCTCGTGGGAAAGCGACGCGCCCGCCAAGTCCGCGCCGGCCACCGGCAGCTCGACTGCGAAGGACGACGCCGCGACGCCCGCACAGCGCCTGTCGGCGCAACTGTCCGCCATCGTGCAGAAACACGGTCGCGTGGCACTGACACCGGACTTCACGCTCGACCGCAACGTGTACGAACCGTCGTTCCAGCGCGTGCTCGGCGAAGACGGCCATCCGCCCGTCGCGTACTACGAACAGCAGATCGCCTATCTCGACAAGGTGCTGTCGCGCCAGGACGTCGCGGCCGACATCAAGAAAAAGGTCGCCGCGCACGGCGATGCGTACGCGCGCGACCAAGCGTATATCGACGTCATAACGGCCATCACACGCGACTTCGCCCAGCGCTACGACGCACGCCGCACCGCGATCGAAAACGAGAAGAAGGCCGCGGAAGACACGGCCGTCGAGAACGGCCAGACCGCGCGCTACGCCGGCGCCGCCGCGCTCGTCGCGCTGTACTCGTTCGTGTCGCTCGCGGTGCTGATCATCCTGATCCGCGTCGAGCGCAGCATCCGCTCGATCGCGCGCGCCACGCACACGCCGACCTGAACCTCGCGCATCGGCAACCCGTCCGGCGGGCTGCGGCAGGCCCGGCGACGGGCCTGCTTCGCGGCGAACGCGGCCGCTCCCGGCCGCCCGCTCCCGCGCTTTGGCGCGCTTTCCGTTCCCGCCACACACTCCCTGCACCGCCCGCCGTGAACGCAGGCGCCGCGTCCGTCTCGCCGCCGCCACGTCAGCATCCGCCCGGGTGCGCGGGCGGGCCCGCATCGTGCTATGTTTTTATTATCGGCACCGGCCCATTGCAACCGGCGCCGCCCGGAATCGACGCATTTCGTGAGCGCTGCCATGACCGACGCACCCCACACCCTCGGCTCGCAAGACCGCCTCGAGCTGCTTTGCTGGCTCACCTGCGGCAACCTCGGCGCGTTTTACCTCAACGAATCGTGGCCGGACGCCACGTTCCAGGTCCAGGCCGCGCACCGCTGGCTCGACCGCCATCACCGCCAGGCCGACTGGCTCTCGGTTGCCAAGCTCGCGGCGCTCGCGCAGGACATCGCGAAACGGCATGCGGGATTCGTCGACGCGTCGTGGGCGCGCGACGCAGTCGAGGAAATCGTCGATACCGACGATCTCGACTACCGCGCGAAACTCGTGCAATGGGTGTATGAAGACTGCTGCAAGGCGCTCGCGGACAAGCGGCTGGCCGATTGAACCGTCACGGCGCCGCGTGCGCGCGGCCCCGGCCTCGCGTTGCGCGATGGCCTTTCCGCCGCTCCAGACGTAACAGTGTGAATAGCTGCAGGGGTACGGTGCGCGCGCACCGCCCCTTCGATGCCGGCACGTGCGAGGCGTGCCGTTGCGCTTACAGCAGCGACTTCGCCTGCGTCAGCACCTTGTCGCAGATCTGCTTGGTCACCTGCTGCTTGAGGCCGCCGCCGCTCAGATCGAGCTTGCTGCCGCCCCCTGCGTCGAGGATTCCGCTCGCGCCGCTCGTATAGCCGCTATCCGACGACGCATTGCCGCCGAGCTTGCCCATCAGCGCATCCTTCACCGACGCCGCGCCGCCGCCGGACGCACCGCCGAGATAGTTGTTCTGGATGCAGAACTGCAGCAGGCCCGCGACGTTGCCGGTGCTGCCCGGCGTCAGCGACGCACCGCCGCCGCCCGTCAGCGCGCCGCCGAGGCCGCCGAGGTTGCCGAGCGCACCGCCCGCACTGCCGCCCGAATCGCCGCCGCCGCCGACCTGTTTCAGGACATCGCCAAGCTGCGCATGGGCCACCGAAAACGGTGCGAGCAATCCGATCAACGCGCCGGCAACGGTCGCGCGGTATAGACGTGCATTCATGTGAAGCCTCCCGGTTGTGACTGCGTGAGTACCGTGAATCGAATCCAAGGATACTCAATCAACCCGTACATGACAGCCTCCATGTACGGTCTGAAACGTCAGGCATCGTGATATCGCGGCGATTTGACAATGCTTGACGGCGCGCCGGCCGGCATCGCAGGCGCGACACGCGATCGAATGCGTGCGCGGTCGATCGCCATTCCGGGTCGCCTGTGCGCATGAAGCGTCATAGAATCGTCGTCGCCGGCCGTTCGGCCCCGCCGGCCCGATCTCAACCTCGACCATGAAGGTGCCCGCGTGGCGCTCGCCCATCGAATTCTGCTGATCGCCAGCGCATCGGCTGCGCTGCTCGCCGGTTCCGGCGCTGCCGGTGCGCCCCCCGCATCCGCATGCCCGTCACCTTCGTTCGACCGTTATCCGGCACCGGCCGCCGGCGCGCCACGCAAGCCGGCCGCATCGCCCCGGTTGACCAGCAAGGAAGCGCGCCTGTACCGCACCGTGATACGCGACGAATTCACGGAACCGGCCAATTTTGCCGGTCACTATCGCGTGGCGATCTGGGGGTGCGGAACGGATTGCCGGAATTTCGCGATCGTCGACAAGATCACGGGCGCGACGTACACGATGCCGGGCGTGACAGCCATCTCGGGCGTGATGGGCAACGACGACGAGCGCGTCGATTTCCGCGCCGGTAGCACGCTGCTGATCATCGCCGGCTGCTTCAACGACGATTGTGACGACAACCACGCGAAGGCGGCCCGGTTCTTCTACGAATGGACCGGCACGCGTTTGCATCCGGTCGGCACCTGCCCGCTGGCCATCGAGCCCATTCAGTAACCGGCGCGACTTGCGCTATCGTTCCTCCGGTCCACCTTTGACGGTACGCCTGCCCGCGATGTCCATTCACCTCAGCTTCGACGACGGCCCAGGCCCGTCGACACCTCCGTTGCTCGACGTCCTGCGCGACGCATCGTGCAAGGCAACTTTTTTCCTGCTCGGCAAAAATCTGGCAGGCGCACTCGATGTCGCCGCGAGAATGGCGCGCGAAGGCCACCTGCTCGGCAACCACACCCATTCGCACGCAAGGCCGGGCGCACTGGCGGGCGACGCACTGATCGACGAGATCGAAGCAACCGACGCGCTCATCCGCGATGCCTATAGGATGGCCGGTGTTACCGCGCCGGACGCGATCCCGCTGCGTCTTCCGTACGGGCTGATGCCGCAGGACGATCGCGCCGGCGTGCTTGCGCGCCTGCGGCGCGAACACACGGACTGGACCGCGATACTGGACGACTGGAAGCGGCCGGCGCCGTCGCCGCAAGCGCTGTTCGACGCGATGTGCGCGCATGTCGACGCCAGCGCGGCGCAGCATCGCGATGTACTGTTCTGCATGCACGACGGGTCGCGACATGGCGAAGCGCGGCCCAACACGGTCGAAGCCGTACGCCTGTTCCTGAATCGGCGGGACTGAAGCAGCGGCCGGTCAGCCTCCCGGCGCTGCATTGTCCAGCAACTGTCGCCAGCCGCCGAGGAATCCGATGCCGGGCCCCGGCACCCACAAGCCGCGCTGCGCCGCCTCCAGATGAATCAGCGTCTGGTCCGCACAGAACAGCATCGTCAATGCATCGCGATTGGCATGCATCCAGTCCGGCACACCATCGCGCCGCGTCCGTGCATAGGTGAGCAAGCCAGCCTCCCATCGCTGCGCGTCGAACACGAAGCGATCGTCCCGGCCCGCATCGCGCGACAGCGCGAACAGCGCAAAGGCCGCCTCGAGCCACTGCACGCCCTGCCCGGCATCGTCGAAATCCAGCACGCCGTTCACCGCCGGCCCGACGTACAGCAGGTTGCCCGCGTGATAGTCGCCGTGCAGCCAATGCACCGGCCCCGTCAGCCAGTGCGCGGCGGCGGCGAGATGCGCGCCGATCCGCCGGATCACCGTGTCGTAATCGCCGCTCAAGTCGCCCGGCAGCAACGGCATCGCGCGCGCCGCCACGCGCTCATGACGTGCCGACAGCCACGCCAGCGACGTCGATTCGCTCACGGGTATCGCGGCCAGTGCCGCATGCAGATGCGCGAGCGCGCGCATCGCATCGATCGCGCCGGCGTGCGCGTCATTCGGCAGGCCGGGGTTGCCGTCGATATGCTCGAACAGGTGCAGCCAGCTTCCATCGTCGATCCGCACACCGGATTGCGCATCGACGGTCGGCCGCAGCCGCGGCAGCGCGGGCAATGTCGGCGCTGTACGCGTATCGCCGAGATGACCGAGAATCGACGCCTCGCGATGCACCTGCTCGACCGGCTTGCCTGACCATGACACGCGCAGCACCGCGCGCCCCGCATCGCACTCGACGAGATACGTTTTGTTAGTATGGCCCGATGCCAGCGCCTGCACGCGTGCCGGCACGATGTTCCAGTACCGGCGAAGCCACGGTTCCAGCGTTTTCACGTCACTCCTACTCGTTGCATTGACCATGTCAGAGCGTCCTTCGGCCCGCATGCGGGACATCAATATCGAATGGCTGACGCGCGCCGCCGAATTCGACCATCTGTTCCAGACGCGCTGGCTCGGCGAGCGCTTCTTCCATCTGCCCGGCGACATGCTCGCGCTCCAGGAACTGATCTGGCGCGAGCGCCCCGATCGCATCGTGCAGACCGGCATCGCGGCGGGCGGCGGCGTCGTGTTCTCCGCGTCGATGCTGGAACTGGCCGGCGAGCCCGGCCGCGTGATCGCGATCGAGCCGCGCCTGCGCGACGAAGTCAGGCAGCGGCTCCAATCGCACCGACTCGCCCATCGCATGACGCTGATCGAAGGCGAATCGTGCTCAGCCGACACGCTCGCGTCGGTACGCGCGCAGATCGGCGCCGGCGCGCGCGTGATGGCGATCCTCGACCTCACGCATACGCATGCACACGTGCTGCGCGAACTCGAATGCTATGCGCCGCTCGTGACGCCCGGCAGCTACGCGATCGTGATGGATACCATCATGGAGTATCTGCCCGAGTCGATGTTCGACGGCAAACCGTACGGCCGAGGCAACAACCCGGCCACGGCCGCGCGTGAATTTCTCGCGCGCGACGACCGGTTCGAAGTCGATTCCGACATCGAGGACCGCGTGCTCATGACGCTGTCGCCAGGCGGTTTCCTGAAGCGAGTGCGCTGATCAGGCGGGCAGCCTCCGCCGAGCCGTCACGCTCGTAGCTGGCGCGGATGCGCGCCGCGTGCTCGCGCAACGAACCGGGACGCAACAGGCGCTCGAGCGCATCGGCGATAGCCGCAACGCCGGCCTGCTGCAGATCGAGCACGCACCCCGCGCCGGCCCGCTCGACGAAGTGCGCCGAATGGAACTGGTCGTTACAGAACGGCGACAGCAGCATCGGCACGCCGCACGCGAGCGATTCCATTACCGAATTCGCGCCGCCGTGGCTGACGAATGCGTGCGTGCGTCGCAGCAGCGCCAGTTGCGGCACATAACGTACCGCGATCACGCGCTCGTCAGCGGCCGGCAGCCGATCTGAATCGACCAGTTCGCCCACCGACAGCACCAGTTGCGCCGACGTCGCCCGCGTCGCGTCGATGACCTTCGCGAACAGGTCCGGATGGTAGTAAAGCTGGCTGCCCAGCGACATGTAGACGAGCGGGCGACCGGCGTCGATGCGCTCCCACGGAAATGCCGTCTCGTCGCCGCGCGGGCCCGACGGCATCGCAGGGCCGACCAGTTCGACACCCGGAGGCGGCGCACCGACCAGCGCGTCGGTCGTGAACGCGAGCGTGAGGTGCGGCGACAGGACATCGCAACCGCGAAAGCGCGCGTCAAGCCCGTAGCGTGCGAACAGGTTCGCGCGTTCCGGCGCGAGCCATCGCACCGTGCGCAGCAGTTCCGAATCGAGATCGTCCGGCAGCACCGGATTCAGCGAATTCGACATCGACACCCACGGCAAGCCTTCCAGCTCGGCGGCAATCGCTGCCGCATAAAGCAGCGGATCGATCACGACCACGTCGGGCCGCCAGTCGCGCAGCACCGCGCGGATGCCGTCCACCTGCGACGGCGCAAGATCGATCAGCAGCGTGCGGATCCAGTGCCGCAGCCAGCCGGCATCGCGAATGTTCGCGGCGAAGCTCGCGCCGCGCGACAGGTCGTGGCGCTCGGGTGTCTCGCGCGGCCCGACGAACACGAAGTCGCCGGCGCCATCGAGTTGTTCGCTGATGTCGGCCGGCGCGTAGAACGCGACGTCGCAACCGGCGGCGCGCAGGTGCTGGGCCGGACCGATGCACGGGTTGACGTGGCCTTTCTCGGGCACCACGCAGAACAGGATGCGTTTCATGAGCGACTCAGGTTGGGCGATGCGCGGCATCGAGGTGAAGGTGCTCGAGATGATCGAGGATCAGTGTCAGCGTCGCCCACAGCACGCGTTCGGTATCGGCCTGCAGCGTGGGCGCGGCCAGGCCGAGCGTGTCGGCCAGCACATGCGTGCGGTCGCGATCGAGCAGCGTGCCGAGTTCCATCGCCGGCGCGAGCCGCCCGCGCTTGGGGCCATGCACGAGACGGTCCGGCAGGTTCAGGCGCGCCCCGAGATCGCGCAGGCATTGCTTGTTCGGGTCAGGCGCGATGCTCGTCAGATGCGCGACGACGGCCGCATCGACGAACGGCGGATGCAGGTCGACCGACGCCGCATCGAACAACGCGTGGCACAGCGGCAAATAGTTGGCCGACTGGTCACGGCGCAGCACCTGATCCGCGCCATCGCCGGTAATCGCGATCTCGATGCCGTCCGCGGCCATCGCCTCGGCCAGCAACAGCTTCGCGACCGGATGCAGGTTGAACATCGGTTCCTCGACCGCATGGGTCGTTCTCGGCAGCGCCGCGATGAAATCGGCTTCGTTCGCGCGGACGATCTTCACGTTCGCCTGCATCTGCGTGGCAAGTTCGAGCGCTGCGTCGAGCTCGCAGTAGCCGGGCATGTCGGTCGCGAGGATGTAGGCCGTCACGTGCGGCAATGCGCCGAGTTCGCGCAGTTGCGCGAGCAACAGCGCCGAATCGAGCCCGCCGCTCAGCGCCAGTGCGACGCGCTTGCCGCTGTCGAGCGCGCGTTGCAGCGACGCGCGCAGCACGGTATCCAGATCGGCGTGATGAGGCCGTTCCGGCCACGGCTGCACCGTCAACCCTTGCTGCGAACGGATCAGCGCGTGACCAGGCGGCACCGCAAGCACGTCGCGCAGCACGGTGCGGCCGACGAGACGCTCGCCGCTCAGGTAGCCCGCGATGGCGGCCGTGTCCGGCGCACCAGCCGGTTGCCCCGCCGCACGCAGCGCGGCGCGAATGCCGGACGCCGACCCGCCGCTGCGCGGATGGTAGTGAAGACGATCGAAACCGAACGGGTCGCGTGTGCCGACGATCATGGATAACGGGCCTTCAAGGTGTCCACTTCAATGCGTTTCAGGATGCGATGCGGCGCGACCGGCGCGCTGCCGCCCTGGCAATGCAGGCACGCCTCGAGCGGCGCCTCGCGTTGCAGATAGGCGAGCATCGCGTCGAGCATGCCTGCGTCGTCGCGCAGCGGCAGGCCGTCGGCCTGAAAATCCTTCTCGCCCTTGTAGAGCGTATGGAAATGCGCGGGACGCGTGCACGTGTAGAACATGCCGTCGCGAATCATATGGCAGCGCTCGCGGATCCAGCAATCGTGATAGAGGCGCTGCGCTTCGTCGCGGTCCGTGCCGGGCTGTGCGCGATTCATCGTCGTGAACACGTCCTGCACCTTCCAGTTCAGACGCACGTCGAAACGCGCGGCCTGACGCTCGACGTACGCGACCAGGTCGGGCGAAAGCGCCGGCTTCGGATAGCGCGAGATCGTCAGCGCATCCACCGCCTGCCAGAACGCGTCCGGCATCTCGCCGAGCTTCAGCCCGTTCGTCGTGACGGAGATCACGGGCGCGATGGCCGTCGCGCGCACGCGTTCGATCAGTTCGACGAGCGCCGGATGCAGCAGCGGCTCGCCGCCGACCAGCTTGAACATGCGCGGGCTCAACACCTTCGCAGCCTTGCGCAGATCGGCCTCGATCGATTCGGGGCTCGCATGCCACTCGGGCAAAAGCGGCGACAGCGAGCAGCATTCAGCACAAGTCAGGTTGCAATGATCGACGATATGCGCTTCCAGCGAGCGCGTCCGGATACGGCCGTTTTCGACGCGGTAGTCGCGATCGAGCGGCGGCGGGAAGACATGCTGCCGCTCGCCGGACGGTGACGGATTCGCGATCGTGTTCGGATTCGCACTCACTTCAGGTTCCTGCTTCCGTGCAACGGGAAAAGAAATCGACGAGATGGCCACGCGCGTCCACCATCGCGGACGCCATCGTCACCGCGCCGCTCAGGTGCGACGCGAAGCGCGACGGATCGTCGAGCCAGCCTTGAACGACCCACAGCTTGAGCGCGTGCTGCAGGCATGCGGCATCGACCGCCCACGCGATGCGCGCCGGATTCACCGGCCGTACCCGCTGGTATCCGCGCACGAACGCTTCCGCGAGCGGCGGCGCTTCAAGTGGCAGATGATTCAGGCATCGCACCAGCTCGTACTCGCGCGGCGCGCCGATCGACGCTTCCCAATCGAGGATCAGCGGCGGCAGCGTGCCCGTAAACAGATAGTTGAACTGGTTGTAGTCGTTGTGGATCGGGTGTTGCGGATCCTCGGCGGGAAACGCGTCGATGCTGCCGGGATAGTAGCGGTCGAGCATGCGCAGCGCGAGATCGACATAGCGGCGCAGGTTCGCGGCGTTGTCGTTCGATCGTGCGTGATTCAGCGCATCGAGCAAACTGCGCCGCACCGCATCCGCGTCGATCGCGGTCAGCCGCGCATGGATCGTGTCGAGCGACGGCAGATGAAGCCGTTCGAGACTCAGATGCAACGCGGCCAGACTCGCACCGAGTGCGTCCCATTCGGCCGGTGAAAACGTATCGTAGGTTCTGAACTGCCCGGCTTCCCAGCGCGTCAGCATCGCGTGCGATCCTTGCCCGGTCCACAGCGGCTCGCCGGACGTCGTGCGTTTCAGCGTCTGCACATGGAATCGGGTATCGCCGTGCGTTTCGAGGTGCGCGAGGACAGCAGCTTCCTTGGTCCCGCGTGCATGATGTCCGGACGCGTAGAGCTTGACCGCCACACCGCCCCCGCTGCCGGTCGGTAAATGCCACACGCGTTCGCTGACCCGGCGCGGCGCCTCGCTGCGGCCGAGCGCGTAGGCGTCACGAATCTCGTCGAAGGTGGCGGCGAGCGCGTCCATTCAGATGTGCTCGGCCGGCCCGTGCCGATACGGATGACCGGTCAGGAACGTGTTGTGCCCGACGTAGCGCAGCTTGTACATCGCGGGCCGGAACAGCACCGACGGATCGTTGTTGGCGATGCCCAGCAGCGGATACAGGTCCTGCCGCACGAAGAACGCGTTGTTGCCCATGTCGTCGCAGCAGACGAGTTCGTAACCCTTCTGCCCGCCGAGATGCACGAGCGATTCGAGGCTCGCGCCGTAGTAGGTCGAGCCGTCCCATTCGTGGTCCGGATTGAAGCACATGACCCAGCGCTCGGGTGGCGTGTAATACGGGTTGTATTCGATCACGACGATGCGCGGCTTGAACGCTTGCAGGCCGCGCCAGACCCAATAGTCGTTGCCGTCGATATCGATCGACAGCAGGTCGAAGTCCTCAGGCGTGTTCGCGTCGGCGAGCAGTTGATCGACTGTGTCGGGCTGAACGCGATCGTGATGCAGCCGGACGCGCTCTGCACCTGCGTAGTGCGCGGCAAGCTTGCCGAACCGGTACGCGCTGCCTTCCACCAGCACACCTGCCCAATCCTGTTCGCGCAGCAGTCGCGCGGTGTTGCTGTTGCGCAGGCCATCGCTCGCGCCGATATCGACGCAGAAGCGGTGGGTCGGCGCGATCCGCTCCATCAGCCGCGACAGAATGCCCTCCTCGGTGCCTTGCGCGTACAGGCTTTGCGCAAGGCCGGACAGGTCGAGCGGGAGAGGATGATCCTGCATCGGGAAGCGGCTCCGGGTCGGAATGGGGAATGGCGGCGTGCGTTCGGAGGGTAATTTACCCGAAGTCGATTGAGCAGAGGAAACGGGGATGCGCGACGCTGCCGGGCTTCGGCGCACGCGGAAATGAAAAAGCCCGCCAAGTACAACTTGGCGGGCCTCTCGGATACATCAGCTCAGGTACGACTCAGGACACTTACTCCTGCCCCTGACTCGTCAGGAACTCCTCGTAATTGCCGCCGAAGTCGAACAACGTGCTGTCCGTCCGCACTTCGATGATCCGGTTCGCCAGCCCGCTCACGAACTCGCGGTCGTGCGACAGCCAGACCCAATCTGATTTCCTGTAACTATCTGGAGGTCAGAATGGCAACTATCGTTCAACGTGGGTACAAATGGCAGGCCAAAATCCGGGTCCAGGGCCACAAGCCGGAAATCTCCACTTCCGACCGGGACTAGTTCTGGTTCAGGGTCGACCGAGCAGGCGGCGTCACGCCACGTGCGGCGTGGCCTGACCCAATCGTATTAATGGTGTCCGCTACCATCACGACCCCACGGCTTACTTTTCATAACTGCGATGGTCATTGATAGACTGCCATCACTATGACGATTGCGGAGATTTCCCCGACCGACAGTTATCTACAAATTCCCACTCTTGGGAATAATTGATGGGTGCGTCCGAACCGTTTGCCTTGTGGTAAGCGGCCTCCCACGCAGACGTGCACGCGTTAGATTCCTTCGGCCAGTCGTTTCGATCATCAGCGTCGGCGCTTGACTTAGGCGCCATCGCGACCTGATCGGCAGCAGCCTTGTGACTGGCGACCTCCTGCTTACAGGCATTGATAAGAGGCGGAGTTTCGTCTTTAGTCGGACGATGATGTGCGTTCGCCCATTCCTCATCACTCTTCATGTCAACGCAATGCTGCACGTCGGATGCGAACGTGTTGGCCGCATCCAATTCGGGGCCATTCTTGAGCACTCCATCTTCGTATTGCTTGCTTCCCTTCACGATCACGAAGTCCGGACCTTTGTAGGAATTGTAGCTCTGGTAGAACGATTCAAATCCCGTGAACTTTCCGCTCGAATAGCTCCCTTTCGCAAGGACGTTACCGTCAGCGTCCTTGCGCACGAGATCGCCATCGAGCACACCATGTGAAAAATTTTGCTCTACAAGCAGATTTCCCGTCTTTGCATCCCATTCCTTGTACTTGCCGTCGGCGACCCCCACGGACAGGGACTGCTCAACTACAAGTTTCCCGGTATCCGGCGCGTATCGCTTCAGCGTCCCATCGGGTTGCCCGTCCTTGTAACTCACCTCAAGAACAGCGTTCTTGCCACTTTTGTCATACATGGTGAAGCTTCCGGCCATCACCCCCTTTTCAAAATGCCCCTTAATCTGCACGATATCCGATCGCGGCTGCTTGCAGGTAACGTCTCCGTCGGGCAACCCTTCGTCTACTTCGCTATCGCATAGCAGCGATGAGCCAAAGAGTACAGCGAGTATCGATCCGGCAGTTCCCGCGATTTTCTGATATCCGGCCTGCCCGCTATAGAGGGTGCCGAACGGGACATTGGTGACTTTACCGCTGAACGGCTTGTTCGCGTCACCTTCGTAGATTTTGCCGTTGCTGACCTGCGCATTGCGCCAATCAAGGGTATTCCCGCTGCAGCCAGCTACTACTAAGGCTGCGATAAGTGAGGTGACAACAAGACCACTATGATGATTATTCGGCATTTTTAGAGTGTGTGCTAGTTATTCGAATTCTGACGAGAAAGACGCCCCCGTCCACATCACATGCGTTTACGGCGGCCGCACCGGAATCTTTAGTTATTCTGGCGCCGTGCAGCTGAGATTAACGCACACGCAAACTAGTTTTACTCTGAAACCTTGATCGACATGACCTGCTGCGACGGGATGAGTAGCGGCGGTGCCGAACACTTGCAGACGCATAGATCGTCATTCAGCGCTACGTGACGACCGTCCGGCCCGGTCACCGGAATTCGCGGGCCGACACATTGAATCTTGCCGATCGTCTTGCACACCGGGCAAAACACATCGTCATCCTCATGCGCGATGTGCTTACCGTCGAGCGCTAACGGTGTCGCATTTCGATCGCATGGCCAGTTTTTTCAGCTAGCCGATACCGAATCCCTGCGCACTTGAACACAGCGTCGCGCCGCATGTCGTCTTGTGGCCGTCGAACGCAACCGGGCGCCCCTCAACCACAAAGTTCGGGTCGCCTTCCGCGATCAGGCAGACTTGATGCCCTTCAATCGGGCAGATACACGGATCGCCCTTGCGGGCGACCGCTCGCCCGTCCACGTCAAATTTCAAAGCGCCTCCGACCACTTGCCCTCCGTGGTCGGTCGCGTCACCTACTCGAATAACGTTGCGCATTGGTCGTCGTTCTCCATCATACCTTCGGCGTTTCGTCGTCCGCTTCCGGAGGTGCAACGTCGTCAACCGCAACGAGTGTCCACGTAGTCGGCACACTATGTTTCGATTCTCGCCCTAACACGCGATCCAGCATGCCCGGTTGGCTCAACACGTCAACCATTGGCATGGTTGAGCCGAGTTCAAAGTATTGCCGGTTTCCGCCGTCGATCTGAAGCCCGTTCGCTTCGGGACACGTCCACCAGCCGCTACGCGGACAGGCCTCCCCCGTTCTAACAATGGTGTTGAGCGGGGGCAGCGGCACAACTGCGGCACCTAACTTTGCCGCGCCTGATGTTGGGCGCAACCGTACAGAGTTCACAATCGATTCGAAAATCTTCGTTGCTTGCTCGTCGGTCAAGTTCGGACGTTGATCGTCTCGCGTCGTCAATTCAACCGAAAGTGTCGGATTCAGAGGTTGCAGATGTTCCCCCTGCGCTTCCCAATGGAACTGATATGTACGAAACCCCGCGTCGGTCGGCAATGACCATAGCCCTTCTTCCCCCTTGCGCCCATTCGCGTCATGTTCGCCACGGCGCAAGGTGCGAATACCTGATGCAAGCGATTGCAGCGGTCCCGGCACAGCGCCGCTGTCCACACGTTGCAGCAATGTTTTTTCGTCCGGCTTTGCTGTCATCGTTGTTATGTGTATGAGAAGCCCCGGCGCATTCGGAAGTTTAAACGTGATAGAAGCGATTTCGTGTTGTGGCGATTTCCCATCATCTGCAAAGAATCCGTCTTTTAAGCAAAACCCCGCTTGCGCAGGAATTTCATTTGGAGTTCGGGCGCGAAGACTCGGTAAAAACTTGCTCTGCAGCTTTTCGGTCATCGTTGCGTATTTATCCGGATCAAACCCATCGATATCGATAAAAAACGTACGCCCATTGATCCACTTATACGCCTCAAATCCATCTATCTTTCTACCATAGAGGACAGTAGATTTAAGAAAAACCGTCCCATTACCCTGCAAATCAATCGCACGATCCAGAACGAGATCACTTTTTCCTTTAGGTTTTTTAAGACCCATCTCTCTTTCTTGCATTCTCTTTTGGAAGGCGGAGAGATTTGCGTAGCGAGTGTTCGTTTGAACGGGGCCGAAAATATATTCACCCAATTGCGCATATAGCTCGGCGTTCGCCGGCACATCGACAAGATATCGGCCGACACAATATGTCTTCGAATCATTCATGTTCGGTTCACCAGCCATGCAAGTTACAGAAAACAAAATTAAAATTAATGTCAGTAATCGCCGCATGTTCATGCGTTCCCTTCTGTAGACGCGCCTGATTGCTGGACCGGCGGCGCTAGTTGCACGATCTTTCCGATACACCATAATACACACTCACGCACCGGTCCATTGTTGTATGACATTTGATGGTCGAATCCCGTCATTCGGAACGTGATCGGCTTCGAGCCGCTGTCTGCAATCATACTCCCGGAATCGAAGGGCACCGTCCCGTCCCCTGAGAACTCTATATCGCCGTGCTGGTCATCTTTCGGCGGCGGCGGCGCATTCTCCAACTTAAACGTTGCCTTTTGCTGATTGATCTTCAAGACTGATTTTCCGAACAAATCGAAATCATCGGTTTTGATAGTCGGCAACTTCCACTCAAATTCAGCGCCAACTTCATTTTTTGTGGACCAAGTCACATTCCCGAAAGACACTTGCTTTTTATCCGCGCCATAGTACGCGTAAGTAACCGGGTGGCAGTACAACCTCAAAGCATCATGAAAATCTTCCGCCTTTCCGATTGCTGCGGTATAGCGTGCAATGTCCTTCCTCCCCGTATCTTTATCCAATCCGGCCGGGTTAATAAGGTCTTCATTTACCATACCCCACCAAACATCCTTCACTGTGGTGGCGTAAATTTCAGAATATGGATTGGATACCGGAAGCGCGGGCATCGCGTCGCTTTTTTTCCCATTCGCGTATCTCGCGAATTTCAACCATCCTGCCGCATAATGTTTTGTCGGCAACAGTTCGAGCGGGCCGGACGAGTTCCCCATCACGCATACGATATCAGCCGCACTCCATCCCATAATCTCTGCGACTAAAGCGGCTTCAATGTTAAAAGTCCCATTTACTTCCGTGCCTGCACGAAAGCGTCGATATACAACTGGAGCACCGCCCACTGGCTGCACACCGTGAACGACACCTAACACCGTATCCGGCCCCGCATCGCCTACTACGCTGCTAGAGGATTCTCCCGACGCACCCCCGGAATTCTGCGGCTTGGCTCCAGCTTCAGTCGAGTCATCTGCTTTTTCCGGTCCACCCACGTCGCCATCACTGCCCGTCGATGTGCTTGCCGCACCGCTCAGTTTCTGTGCCGCACGACGCGCAACGAGTCCACCCATCGAATGCGTAACGATGATGACCTTGCCGGTAGAAATCCAGTACGAACCCCTCTTGTAGTACGCAACCGCTTCGTTGATGCGTTGGATGAGTTGATCCGCCGACGCATCGTTCGACGCGAGCCAGTTATACCCGCACGCCCACACCGGATAGTAGTAGTCGGTAAGGCGCGAGAACTCTTCGGACGCGAGCGGTTCGATGGTCACGTCCTGCGCGTTCCACTCCTTCCGAACGTCGATTTTTTTATCTTTAACAACTCGTTCAAGTGTTTGTGCGACTTGCCACACTTCCTGCGGCTTCTGTCCGTCGGATGGCAGTTCGGGTTCGATGTACGGTTCGTTAAGCGCAAGTTCTAGTTCGGACAGAATCCCACCGTAACTGTCGAAATGCACCTCCCCCCATCCGCGACGCTTCGCCTCATCATTCGTCATCGTGAATAGATAGCGCGGAATGCTCACCTTTCCGCTAGTGTCCACTTTGACCCGATCCGGACCGATCTGCAGTTGTCGAGCCGCAGGACTTTGATGCAATCGCCGAAACCATTCACCAAGTCCGGCCATCTTGCCGTTAGGTGGACGCCATGCAGGCTCGCCTGGCTTCGTTGTTTTATCGTTACCGCAGAGGTTCGTTCCCATGATGCCCGGCACGAAGATAACCGGGACGACGTGTCGCGGCGGCAACTTGCCAAGCGCACACACTTTGAACGATTCCGGACTCATCACACTATCAAAATACGGGTTTCCGTTTACGTCGAACCGAAGCGGTACGCGACGGTATGCTTGTTTCACCCCGCATTCGGAATTCTCGCTTGCAGTATCTGCGGTAGCCATTTCTATCGATCTTCTTCTGTACTGTCAGTCAACCGGCCGGAACGTAACCGGGCGAATTTCACTATCGTTTGCAATCAGCGAGTGCGTGCCATCGGCCGCAAGCTTGCCTTGATCGCGGATGCCACCAGCGTCATCAGTGACCTTGTGCGAGAGTCCGGCATATGGCTTGCCGCTTGGACTGACTACCTTGAACCGTTCGTCAGTCTTCATGGATGAAGACGGCATAACCGGCAGGTCGGCCGTACCACCACCGCCTGTAACAGCCTGAAAACCGCTCGATTCGATCCGATGCTCACCGGTCGATGACTGAACAATTATCCCATTCTCGACTTTGATGACCGCGCCGTTGGTTCGCAGTTCGAGTTTTGGCGCTTCCAGAATCAGTTCTTCAAGCGAGTAAAGATGCAGGCGTTCGGACGTACCGATTTCGCCCTTGCCTTGATGCGCCTGTATGGTCAGGTCGCCTGATCCCACCATCAATTTCATACCCGCCTTAGCGAATGCGGAAATGCCCTGTGCGGCTCGCATCAGAATTCGCCGACCGGCACTGATGTTTGCATCCTGCGCCGCTACGGATTCGACGTGTCCCCCGGCGACCGTCAGGACATTTGCTGCACTAGACATCGCGACGCCATCCGGCGCGGTAATCCCAATCGCTGCTGCGCCGCCATCGTCCTTCCAATCGCTAATTCCCTTCGTCAATTTCTCTTGCGGACCGGTATCCGTTTCGAACGCGTCATGCGTCGATGACAGTTCACTAAGCCGCTTCGCGATGGACAGAGCGAGTTCCAATTGACCGGTCAATTCCGCCCGATCTAGCACGCGGCCGCTCGCATTGTTGCGGGCGTCCGTTGAAAGCAACATTCCACGTGCGGCGCGGATCGCCCCGGTTAAATCGGTACGCAGTTCGAAGCCTTCGCCGCGTTTGTCTGACACGCCTTTGTCGCGAGGATGGCCGATCCATCCTTGATTAAGTTGTGTCTTGCCGTGTTCCGACGATAGCTTGGTCTTTGTTTGCGCCGTCGTGTCATCGAATTGAAGCTCGCCGTAACCAAGGCCGCCGACTTCCTTCGTCCGTATGCCATATATCGGCGCATTGTCGGGCAGGTTGCCTGCACCAGCAAACTGCACTGGCGCATGGCGCGCGTCGAACATATTTGCGACAACAATCGGCTTATCCGGATCGTTCTGCATGAACAGCACTAAGACTTCGGACCCGACGCGCGGCCAGAATGCCGTACCGGATTGCGCATCCGCCCACGGCTGCGCTACGCGAACACGGGCCGAATCGCGCGGCGTTCCACTCGCCCCGCTATTGGGGTGGTCGTCTCGCCGCGCGAACAGGAATTGCACGCTTATCCGACCTTGCTCGTCTACGTCAACTTCACCATTACCGACTACGCGTGCACTGATAGGACCGACGGACGGAACACACGATGCGTCCCACAATGGAACGATCTGCGTCGATGCACGCACGCACTCGAAGCGATTGATGATCGGGCTATCTTCTTCGATTTCGAATCGACCCTTGTTGGTCGAATTCGGAAGAAGACTGTTCCGCGCGCGTGTCTCAACGTGCGTCAACACAAAACGGCGATCTTCGGCCGAATGCATGTCGATCTCAGGATGACCAGTCAACGAAAAGATCGTGCCTGCACCACCCACAAACGCACGAACGACGCTTTGACCCGCAAAGTGCTTTGCGCCTTGCGTAAGTGCGAGCTGGCGCCGTTGCATGACCTGTTCATAGTGGTCTGCATTCTCCGCGATGTGCGGAGAGTCATACCAGTATTCGGTCAGCGTAGCGGCAAGAGCCTTGCCGTGTTCACCTTGATTCTGCGAAGTTGCGGCGTCTAGTTGGTTGACGCCAGCGGTTTGATAGTCGTGTGACGCGGCATAAACGACGCCGGAAGTAATTTCTCTATACGCTTCCCACGCAAAAACCGTATCGTCCGGTTCCGTCGCGTCCGCACGATTGAAGCGCACAACCCCGGCCGGGTTCGCCCTCCATGTACCCGGCTTATCGACAAGGTGCAATGTATGGATCGGTACGCCGTTCTCAATTGCATGGGTGAAGTACCAACTGATGCCTTCGCGACGCCACATGCGCGTCATAAATGCGAGGTCACTTTCCTTCGCCTGCATCGTGAACCCGCGACTTGGATATGTGCCGAGCGCACTTGTATCGAGTCGGAACGACGCGCCGATGATTTGATTCCCGGTCGTGTGTTCTTGAATGATCGTGTGGGAAATGTCCACCACGGACACATCGCGGAACACTCTCCACGTCACGCGGCGATCAAGCAGCGAGAGGGCATCGGTGCACACAAATTCGTAAAGCACAAAACCGCCATCGGCGGCGAGTTGTCGCGCCTCGCAAACGATTGCACAAATGGTCCGTTCGGCCCCCGCGATATCGCCCACTTGGAGCGCAACAGGCGCACCGATAAACGCCTTCAGCGGCATCGATATATCGCTCGATAGGGCTTGCAACGTGAACCGAAGCGGCTCGCATATGCCTTCGCTTGCCGTGAGTTGATGCGGCAGCACCGCATCGCCCGGCAGCCCCATAGAAGACGCGAACGTCACTTGAAGCAAGCGGCGGGATTGCGTGAAGCCAGACAGCAATCGTTCAAAGTTCGGGAACTGCGCCGCGACGGCGCGAACAAGTTCTGTGGGGTTCATTGTTGTTGGTCTTCTCAGGTTACGGCGGTCGCCCTATCTTGTTGCGCTACTCATTACCCCGTTAAACAAATCTGTCCGACATGCACTGCCGACGAACAAATTTCCCGCGATGCAGACGCGAAAAAACCGACGCGAACACAAAGAATTCGGCGTCGGGTTCGAGGGACATCACGCCTATTCGAGAGATCGTACTGAACCGGCATTTCTACTCTACAACCGCGCAGACGACGTAGCGGGAATCTCACAAATCAATGGTCGCCAGACCACCGAAAATGCACCTTACGAGCTACTTTCTCGGCTGTCAATCAGGCGCAAGTCATAGGCCTGTCATTGTTGACAGGTGTCCTCGACGGAAATCAATCTAGCCCGTGTAGCAGCGCGACTTGTCAGATTGTCGAAGATTGTTAGGAGCGTCACGCGCTAATCGCCACCGCCCCGCATACGCTAGCTGCTGCCGATGGCGGATTTCGTATCGACGTTAAGTCCGCTACCGACGACTTAATTCGAATTGCTGCGGCCGCAAGCACCAAAGGTACAAGGATTACAATGACGGGCATGTCAACGCGCGCGCTCGAAGACTTAATCCGCATTGGAGCAGCGGGTAAAGGCGCTGTCTCATCTGAAGACTAGTGAGCTCGGCGCGTATAAATGAAAAGGCCCAGACCGACTAACTGCCGATGTGGGCCTTTCGTATTTCTGGCGGTACGCCTTACGCGCGCCGCTTAGTGTCCTCTAGAGGGCCGCGCAACCGCTGTCCCAACGGGACAATTCCACGGGACAATCCGGGACACATGAACAGTAGTCTTGGGACAAACCGGGGGCTTTACTCCTGCCCCTGACTCGTCAGGAACTCCTCGTAATTGCCGCCGAAGTCGAACAGCGTGCTGTCCGTCCGCACTTCGATGATCCGGTTCGCCAGCCCGCTCACGAACTCGCGGTCGTGCGACACGAAAATCAGCGTGCCTTCGAACTGTTCGAGCGCGATCTGCAGCGATTCGATCGACTCCATGTCCATGTGGTTGGTCGGCTCGTCCATCAGCAGCACGTTGTGGCGGCCGAGCATCAGCTTGCCCCAGATCATGCGGCCCTTCTCGCCGCCCGACAGCACCTTCACCGACTTCTTGATGTCGTCCGACGAGAACAGCAGGCGGCCCAGCGTGCCGCGCACCATCGTTTCGTCGTCACCGTCCTTGCGGTACTGGTCGATCCAGTCCATCAGCGTGATGTCGTTCGGGAACTCCTCGTACGTGTCCTGCGGCATGTAGCCGACATTCGCGTTCTCGGACCACTTCACCGTGCCGTGCTCCAGCGCAAGCGCGCCGAGCAGCGAACGCAGCAGCGTCGTCTTGCCCGCACCGTTCTCGCCGATGATCGCGATGCGCTCGCCCGGCTGAACCGACAGGTTGAAGTTCTGGAAGATCGTGCGCTCGTACTTCTTCGTGATGTCTTCGGCCACCACCGCGACGTTGTGCAGCTTCTTCTCGAACTCGAAACGGATGAACGGGTTCTGGCGCGACGACGGCTTGAATTCCTCGATCTTGATCTTGTCGATCTGCTTCGCACGGCTGGTTGCCTGGCGGGCCTTCGACTTGTTCGCCGAGAAGCGGCGCACGAAGTCCTGCAGCTCGGCGACGCGCTCCTTCGCACGCGTATTCGCCGCGGCCTGGCGCTCGCGCGCCTGCGCCGATGCGAGCATGTAGTCGTCGTAGTTGCCCGGCCAGACCTTCAGCGTGCCGAAGTCCATGTCGGCCATGTGCGTGCACACCGAGTTCAGGAAGTGACGATCGTGCGAGATGATGATCATCGTCGAGTTGTACTCGTTGAGCGTTTGCTCGAGCCAACGAATCGAGTTGATGTCGAGGTTGTTGGTCGGTTCGTCGAGCAGCAGCACGTCCGGCTTCGAGAACAGCGCCTGCGCGAGCAGCACGCGCAGCTTCCAGCCCGGCGCGACGTCGCTCATCGTGCCGGTGTGGAATTTCTCCTCGATGCCGATGCCGAGCAGCAGCGCGCCTGCGCGCGCTTCGGCGTCGTAGCCGCCGTATTCGGCGAACTTGCCTTCGAGCTCGGCCGCGTGCATGTAGTCGTCGTCGGTGGCTTCCGGGTTCGCGTAGATCGCGTCACGCTCGGTCATGGCGGCCCACATCTCGGTGTGGCCCATCATCACGACATCGAGCACACGCACGTCTTCGTATGCGAACTGGTCCTGGCGCAGCTTGCCCAGGCGGACGTTCGGCTCGAGCGCGACGTTGCCGGCGCTCGGCTCGAGGTCACTGCCGAGGATCTTCATGAACGTCGACTTGCCACAGCCGTTCGCGCCGATCAGACCGTAGCGGTTGCCCTCGCCGAATTTGACCGAGATATTCTCGAACAGGGGCTTTGGCCCGAATTGCATCGTGATGTTGGCAGTAGAAAGCACAGCAGGTCCCGTTAAGAGAGAAATCGACGGAAAACCGTGTATTTTAGCAGGTGTCGGAGAAACTGCCGACCGCCCCGCCCCGGCAGCGCATTCCGGCCCCCTGGCCCGCCGCCCGGCGGCCCCGCCAACACCGCGGCACGCGCCCTGCCACCGCCTCACCGGAATCCCGCATCATGCCTGCCAGCCTGCTTCGCGAACAACTCGTCGGCGCATGGCGCCTCGTGTCCTACGAAGTCCGGCCGCGCGACGGCGGCACGGCCACCTATCCGCTCGGCCGCGACGCGCGGGGCTGGATTCTCTATACGCCGGACGGCTACATGTCCGCCCAGCTGATGGCCGCCGGCCGGCCGCCCTACGCGAACGGCGACCCGCACCACGGCACCGACGAGGCGTGCGCGGCGGCCGCCCGCGGCTACATCGCCTATTCCGGCCCCTTTCAGGTCGCCGACGACGGTACGCTGACGCACGAAATGGACGTCAGCCTGTTCCCGAACTGGATCGGCAACGTCCAGCAGCGGGTCGCCGTGCTCGACGGCGATCGCCTGCAGCTCGGCCCCGCCGCCCCGGTCCGGCTCGACGGCCGGGAGGTCGACGTCCTGCTGCTCTGGGTGCGCGCGGGCCGCTGACGCCCGTTACTTGCCGGCCTTCGCGGCCGCCCTTTGCGCCGCCTTCGCGTTCATCTGCCCGAACAGCTCCGAGCACGGCACGTCCTTGTTGTTGCTCGGCGCGATCAGCGGAATCAATGCCGCGAACGGGTTGATCAGGCCGAGACCGATCATCGCGCCGGCGCGCAGCGCAAGCGCGGTCGCATCGACGCCGACGTCCGGGTTCTTGAACGTGCCCTTCGCATACAACGGCGAGCGCAGCGAGAAGATCCGGAAACCCTTCGTGTGCGGGTGGATCTTCAGGTTCAGCGTTTCGTCGCGCAGGCTGATCGGGCCATCGACGTTGATCAGCGCATCGTCCGTATCAAGCGCGAACACCTTGGGGTCGAGGATCCCGTTGGTCGCGACGAAATCGATCGCCGCGCAGTTGATCTTCACGTCGTTGTTGCCAAACAGCTTCTCGTAGACGACGTTCGCGACGTTCAGCCCGGCCGCTTCCATCAGCAGGCGGCTGATGCGGCCATCCGTCACGAGCGCCTTCACTTCGCCGTTCGACGTCGCGGCCAATGCGGCCGGCGAGTTGCCGGTCGCCGACAGCGACGCATCGCCGTTGATCTCGCCGAGCGCCGACTGCATGACCTTCTGTGCCGGGAACAATTGCTTCAGCTTCAGGTGCCGGGCAGCCACCGTGAAGCGGCCCTTCAACGGCGCGCCGCTGCCGTCGAGATGCGCGGTGGTCGCGAGCGTGCCGCCCGCGACGCCGAACTGCAGCGGCTCGAGCGACAACACACCGTCCTGCATCACGATATGCGTGTACAGGTTGGTGATCGGCAGGTCCGAACTCTTGACCAGCTTGCGCCCCGTGAACTTGACGTCTGCATCGAGTGCGCGCCAGCGGTCGGTGCGAAACGTCTCGACCGGCAGCACGCGGCTCGACGGCTGTTTCGTCGTGTCGCCACGCTTGGCCTTGCTCGCTGCCGTATCCGCGCCGATCACGGGTGCGAGATCGGAGAACTGCAGCAGGTTCGACACGAGCTCGCCCGACAGCTTCGGCCGCGGCTCACGCTGCTCGTAGACGAGCGTGCCGCCGAGATCGCTGCCGCCGACACGGCCGTTGAAGTTCTCGTAGCGGAACGTGCTGGCCTTCCGCTTGAAGTTGCCGATCAATCGCCCTTCGGTCGCGTAAGGCGGCGTATCGGGCAGCGTGATGCCGCTGAGCTGGTAAAGGTGCGACATCGACGTGCCCTGCAGCCACAGCCGCAGGTCGATCGCCGCGAGATGCATCGGATCGGTCAGCGTGCCGACGATCGCGAGCCGCGTGTCGCCGGCCTTCACGTCGGCCTGCAGCGGGAACGGCCGCGACGCATCCTGGATCGCAAGCACGCCGCCGAGCTTGCCGGTCCCGTTGATCGGCACGTTCTTGTAGCGGCCGTCGACCTTCAGCCCGAACGCATAGGTCGGGCCGGACGGCTTTGCGGGTGTAGCGGCGGCGCCGCTTGCGCCGGATGCGGCAGCAACCGTCGACGCGGAAGAAGCGGAAGACGCGGACGAACCAGGCGAGCCGGAAGCAGCCGAAGCAACGGAAGCCGCAGCCGACGCACCCGTCGCCGACGCCGCACTCGCCGCCTGTGCGGCCGACGCACTCGACGCGACCTCCGCGTTGGCCTTCGCGCTCAGTTGCGCGGCGCCATGCTTGCCGACACGCTGCGCCGACGCCGCGCGCGACGTCTGCTCCTGCTCTTTCAGCACATCGCCGAGCGGGATCGGCTGGCCGAGCGTATCGATCGCAACGGTCAGGTCGGCCTTCGTGATCGCATCGCGATACGTGACGGTGCCCTTGGCAAAGCCGAAACTCTCGAGCCGAACCTTCCACGGCGACGGCTGCGACGATTGCTTGAACTGGAAGGTCCACGTATTGCGTCCGTCGGCCAGCCGCTCGAGGTCGACGGACGGATTGACGACATCGATCGACGGGATGACGATTTCATGCGCGAGCAGCGGCAGGATCGCGAGATCGAAGTGCGCGGCATCGAGCGTGACGAACTTGGGCGTCTTCGCCCAGTCGGGGTTGCCGATCTCGAGCTGCGTGGCCGAAAAGCTCGGCCAGGGCACCCAGGCACGCCAGCCGGTTTCGCCGTCGGGGCGGCGCCAGCCGACCTTGAGATCGCCGTTGATTGCGAACGGGCGGCCGAGTGCGGCACTCACCTGTTCGTTGACCCACGGCTTCGCGCGGTTCCAGTCGAACGTGAAGAGAAAGACGCCGGCCGCCGCGATGAGCACCGCGACGATACCGACGATCCATGCAGCCGATTTGCCGATGGCTCGGGTAAGCGTCATGGCGGTTCCGTTGTTGTTCTGAAATGTTGCCGCACCATGCCGGGCCGCTTGCGTGGACGAACGGCACACGACACCCGCGGCTTTTCAATCGGTATTATGACGCACGCCATGGTGACGTTTCGGCGCTATTAACGCTTTTTTTCATTTGTGACATGACAGCCCCCACCGGCCTCATCGATGCACAGCGCATTACACGGCGCGACGCCAGCAGCGGCAAGATCCTGCTCGCCCCGACCGATTTCAGCCTCGCAGCGGGATCGCGAATTGCTATCACGGGACCATCAGGATCGGGCAAGAGCGTGCTGCTGCGTGCGCTCGCACTGCTCGATCCGCTCGACGGCGGCCACATCCTGTGGCGCGGCCACGGGATCCGGCGCAGCGCGATCCCGCGCTACCGGCGCAGCGTCGCGTACGTGCGCCAGCGCCCCGCGCAGATGGACGGCACCGTCGAATCGCAATTGCGCTATCCGTATTCGCTCGCGATCTATCGCGACGCGTCATTCGATCGCGCGCGTGCCGAAGCACTCGCCGCGCAGGCCGGCCGCGGCCCCGACTTTCTCGACAAGCGCGCGAGCGACCTGTCCGGCGGCGAAGCGCAGATCGCGGCGCTGCTGCGTGTGCTGCAACTCGATCCCGACGTGCTGCTGCTCGACGAGCCGACCTCCGCGCTCGATCCCGAATCGGCGCGCGCGATCGAGGCGCTCGTCGGCGCGTGGTTCGACGCGGCGCCCGACGCCCGCGCGTACATGTGGATCTCGCACGATCCAGCCCAGGCCGCGCGGATCGGCACGATGCGGCTCGTGATGCAGGCCGGCGTCATGCATGTCGCGAACCCGACGGAGGCTGCACAATGAGCCCGGCACTGCAGGACCTGAGCCTCGTCGACGTCGGCATCGCCGCCGCGCTCGTCGCCGTCAACGGTGCGATCTCGGCAGCGCTGTCGCTCGGCCTCGGCCGCAAGCTCGCGCTCGCGGCGGTGCGTACCGTCGTACAGCTGCTCGCGATCGGCTACGTGCTCGGCTGGGTGTTCGGTCATCCGCACTGGTACGTCGTGCTGCCGCTCACCGCGCTGATGACGCTGATCGCCGGTTTCGCCGGCGCGGGCCGCGGCAAGCGCACGTATCGCGGCCAGCGCATCGACAGCATCGCGTCGATCTGGTTCAGCAGCTGGTTCGTCGCGGCGGTCGGGCTGTTCGTCGTGATCCGCATCCATCCGTGGTTCGCGCCGCAATACGCGATTCCGATCCTCGGGATGATTCTCGGCAATACGCTGACGGGCGTGTCGCTCGGCGTCGAGCGAATGATGGAAGAGCTCACGGCGCGCCGCGACCGCGTCGAAACGGCGCTCGCGCTCGGCGCGACGCGCTGGGAAGCCGCGCAGGACGCCGCGCGCCAGGCCGTGCGCGCGGGCATGCTGCCGACGCTGAACCAGATGGCCGTCGTCGGCGTCGTGAGCCTGCCGGGGATGATGACGGGCCAGGTGCTCGCCGGCCAGTCGCCGCTGCAGGCCGTGCGCTACCAGATCGTGATCATGTTCCTGATCGCCGCGGCGTCCGCGCTCGGCACCGTCGGCGCGGTGCTGATGACCTATCGCCGGCTGTTCTCGGCCGATCACCGCTTTCTCGCGTCGCGGCTCGAAGAGCGCGCGCACTGACACGCGCAGGTACCGCGCGCTGCGTTCGCGCAGTGTGCGGTCAGCGCGCGACGCGGCGCTTGCCGATCGCCTGCCGCAATGCGGCCGCGACGTCCGCATCGGGCGCGAGCCCGTCGACCGACGCGACGAGCCGCACTGCGCGCTGCGTCGCCACATAGGCCTGTGCGCCGACATAACCGCCGCTGCCGGCCGAGCGCGTCGTCACCACGAGTGCCTTTGGCGCACGTGCGCCAAGGTCGGCCGTGAACGCATCGGTGACCGTACCATCACGCGCATGCAGCATGCCTGTCACGTAATCGTCGGTATCGAAGCCCGGCGCCGCATGTGCGGTGGAATACACACGCACCGCGTAGCTGCCGGTCGAGCACGGTTCGAGCGCGCCGCTCGACACGACGGCCACCTGTTGCCGCGACGGCAGCTCGACTTTCTTCACGAAGCTGCAATCGTCGGCCGCGTGCGCATGCACGGCGACGAGTGCAATGGCAGACAGCAGCACGCGCATTCGCAGTTTCATCGGGAGTCTTGCGGGAAGGACAGGATGCGGGCGAGCATGACGTGACATCTGCATGACGTCACGCACCGCTGCCGCACGGCAGCGGCACCCTGCCGCGAAAGGCGTCGGGGAAACATCGGAATGGCAGCACGCAACGCTCACGTGCCGCCCCGTTCACGCCGCCCGCGAATCCGTTGCGCGCGCACCGGACGAAATGCCGGCCCGCGCGCGCCGCTCAGCGCTTGATCGACACCGTCACCCTGGTACCGTCGCTCATCGCCACGGACTTCGACCCGCCGTTGGTCGGAATCGACACCCACTTGACCTGGCTCAGCGACACGACGTCCGGGCACTGCAGCGACTTGCCGCCGGCCGTCACGCTGCGCGTGCCCTTCGGCGCGGCCGCCTGGAAGCTCATCTGCACGTTGGCGACGCCCTTCGCGTCGACCGACGGCGCGAGCCGCACCTGGGTCTGGCGCACCATCGCGCCGTTCGCGTCGCGCGGCAGGTTGTCGGCGTTCGGGCAGCCGTCCGGCATCGCGACCGCACCACTCGGCGGCACCGACTTCCAGTTGAAATCGTCCGTCTCGCCCGAGCGGATCTTGCGGGTCTCCTGCGTGTTGCCGAAGGTCTTCGAGTCGACCTTGACGGTGTATTCGAGCTGTCCGGTACCGCCGCCCTTCAGGCTGCCCTTGACCGGCGGCGCCGCGAATACGCTCGCGCTGACGCACGCCGCCGCGAACACGACCGACCACGATGCGGCGACTGACAAGCTGCGTTGGCTCATGCTGACCTCCTTGTAATGCGGCGGCACGCGCGTGCCGCGCGGTTTTCGATGCATGATGCGCTGCCAGTCTACCGCCAAGCGGGGTGCAATGCGCCGCAAACGCATCGGGTGTTACCCCGCTTGCATTCGCGGCGTCGCAACCTTACGCGGGCGACGGTTTCAGAAACCGCTCAGCACGAGCTTGCCGATCGAACGCCCGGCCTCGAGCAACTGGTGCGCGCGCCGCAGGTTCGCCGCGTTGATCGTGCCGAGCTGTTCGCCGAGCGTCGTGCGCAGCGTGCCGCCGTCGACCAGCCGCGCGACTTCGCCGAGGATCCGGTGCTGCTCGATCATGTCCGGCGTCTCGAACATGGCACGCGTGAACATGAATTCCCAGTGAAACGCGGCACTCTTCGCCTTCAGCAGCTCGACCGGCACCGGCTTCTCGTTCTCGACGATCGTGCAAATGCCGCCTTGCGGCCGGATTACTTCCGCAGCGGCAGGGAAATGACGATCCGTGTCGTTGAAGATCAGCACGTAGTCGACGTTCGGGTGGCCAGCCTCGCGCAGCTGCGCAGGCAGGTCGCCGAAGTGGTCGACCACTGCATCCGCGCCGAGCGAGCGCACCCAGTCGGCCGACGCCGGCCGCGATGCGGTCGCGATCACGTGCAGCTTGCCGAGCGTCTTCGCGAGCTGGATCGCGATCGAGCCCACGCCGCCCGCGCCGCCGATGATCAGCACCGACTTGCCGGCGTCCGCGCCCTGCGGCGACACGTGCAGCCGGTCGAACAGCGCTTCCCACGCGGTCAGTGCCGTGAGCGGCAGCGCGGCTGACGCGGCGAAGTCGAGCGTGCGCGGTTTCAGCGCGGCGATCCGTTCGTCGACCGTGTGGAATTCGCTGTTCGCGCCGGGCCGCGTGATGCTGCCCGCGTAGAACACTTCGTCGCCGGGGCGGAACAGCGTCACGTCGGCGCCGACCGCGACCACCGTGCCGGCCGCATCCCAGCCGAGCACGCGCGGCGTCTCCTCGACCTGCGGCTTCGGCGCGCGCACCTTGGTGTCCACCGGATTCACGGAGATCGCCTCGACCTTCACGAGCAGGTCGCGCGGGCCGGGCACGGGCTGCGGCAGCTCCACGTCGAGCAAGGCTTGCGGGTCGTCGATCGGCAGATAGCGGGTCAGTCCAACGGCTTTCATCTCGATACTCCTTTCAGGGAATCCGGGCGGGCCGCGGCGCAGCCCCATGAACGTCATCGTAGGCAACCCGATCATTCTAGAAAACCGCTATATTTCCTGAAACATTTTCAGGAATTTCAGAACAATGGCGCCCGATCCGATTCCGATTCCCGACAAACCGCTCGACCTGCTCGACGTCGCGCTGTTCGTGCGGGCGGCGCTGCTCGCGAACGTCACCGCGGCCGGCCGCGAGTTCGGCGTGTCAGCGGCGGTCGCGAGTGCACGCATCGCGCAGCTCGAACGCCAGCTCGGCGCGCGGTTGCTGCACCGCACCACGCGCCGCATCAGCCTCACGCAGGACGGCGAGATCTTCATGGCGCGCGCCGACGCGCTGCTGTCGGCCGCCGACGCCGCACGCGCCTCGGTCGGCCATGGCCGCACCGAGCCGTACGGACGGCTGAAAGTGTCGATGTCGTCGTCGTTTGGCCGCCAGCACGTCGCGCCGGTGATTCCCGCGTTCCTGCGCCGCTACCCGTCGGTGTCGCTCGACCTGCGGCTGTCCGACGAGATCGTCGATCTCGTCGACGACGGCTACGACGTCGCGATCCGGCTCGGCGCACTGAAGGATTCGACGCTCGTCGCGCGCAAGCTCGCCGCCAACCGGCGCGTGCTGTGCTGCTCACCCGCGTATCTCGCCGAGCACGGTGCGCCGCGCCATCCGGCCGATCTGACGCAGCACGAATGCGTGATCCTCGGCGACCAGCGCGACTGGTCGTTCGCGACGCCGCAAGGCCCGCTGACCGTGCGGGTCGGCGGCCGGCTCGTCGCGAGCAACGGCGAGGCGATTCGCGAAGCGCTCGTCGACGGCTTCGGGATCGCGATCAAGTCGACCTGGGATGTCGGCCCGCTGCTCGCGAGCGGCGCGCTCGTCACGGTGCTCGACGACTATCCGTTCGCGGAAGAGGTCGCGATCTGGGCCGTCTATCCGAGCCGCGCGCACGTGCCGCTGAAAACGCTCGCGTTCATTGCGTTCCTCGCCGAGCATTTCGGCGATCCGCCGTACTGGGACGGCCACGACGCGCAATAACCGCTGCGCCGCACCCCGTTTCGATCCGCCCCCGACCGCCCGGCACGGCCGACCGGCTACAATGGCGCGTTCGCCACGCAAGGGCCCGACGCCGGACGGGGCCCGCGTCCGCAAGCGGCCGCCCGTTGGCCGCGCACGCATTTCATTCGTCTCCCAACCATCCCGTCATGACCCACAACCTCGTCATCCAGAGTCTTGCACCGCTGTCGGACGCCCATCACAAACCGCTGCTCGCGCTATCGCGCGGCACCCGCATCGTGCAGACCGACGATCACGCGCTGCGCATCGAAAACGCGAATCCCGCGCAACGCCTCGACATCGACGCGTACTGCGGCACGCACGCGCTCGACTTCGCGTTCGTCGAGGCCGGCCGCACGCTCGGCGATTTCGGGCTGACCGTGATGGACATGGATTCGACGCTGATCACGATCGAATGCATCGACGAGATCGCCGATTTCTGCGGGCTGAAAACGCAGGTCGCCGAGATCACCGAAGCGTCGATGCGCGGCGAGATCCGCGACTTCAACGAAAGCCTCACGCGCCGCGTCGCGCTGCTGGCCGGGCTCGACGCACAGGCGCTCGAACGCGTGTACGAGGAACGGCTGCAACTGTCGCCGGGCGCCGAGACGATGCTGGCCGGCGTGAAGGCCGCGGGCATGAAGACGCTGCTCGTGTCGGGCGGCTTCACGTTCTTCACCGAGCGGCTGAAGGCGCGCCTCGGCCTCGACTACGCGTACGCGAACACGCTCGAGATCGTCGACGGCAAGCTGACCGGCAAGGTGCTCGGCGAAATCGTCAACGCCGACGTGAAGGCGCGCCTGCTGCGCGACACGTGTGCGTCGCTCGGCCTCGCGCCGAGCCGGGCGATCGCGATGGGCGACGGGTCGAATGACCTGAAGATGATGGCCGAAGCCGGGCTGTCGGTCGCGTTCCACGCGAAGCCGGTCGTGCGCGACGCGGCGACGGTCGCGTTCGACCATGTCGGCCTCGACGGGCTGCTGCGGCTGTTCTGATCCTGCCGGACCACCCATGAAAAACGCCGGCGCGATATTGCATCGCGCCGGCGTTTCGTTTTTCCGCGGGAACGTTGGCGGCCCGTGATCAGCCGAGTACGCCCTGCATCGCGCGTTCGATGTCCGCGCGCAGGTCGGCTTCGTCTTCCAGGCCGACATAGAAACGCACCAGCGTGCCGCGATGCGTCCAGTCCGGACGCATCGACGCGACGTCGTAAGGCATCGCGAGGCTGCATGCACCGCCCCAGCTCCAGCCGATCGCGAACAGTTCGAGCGACTCGACGAAGCGGTCGATCTGCTCCGCGCTGTAGCGTTCGTCGAACACCACCGAGAACAGCCCGCCCGCCCCTGTGAAATCGCGCATGAACGACGCGTGCCCCGGACAATCGGCGATCTGCGGATGCAGCACCGCCGCGATCTCCGGCCGCGCCTTCAGCCATTGCGCAAGTGCGAGCGCGCTCTTGCCGTGCGCGTCGAAGCGCACCTGCATGCTCGGCAGGCTGCGCAGCACGAGCGAGCAATCGTCGACCGACACGCCGATCCCGCAGCGCATCCGCGCAAGCTTCAGCTTCGCGTGCAGTTCCGCGTTCGCGGTGATCGTCGCGCCCATCAGCACGTCGCTGCCGCCCGACTGATACTTGGTCAGTGCCTGCACCGAGATGTCGACGCCGTGATCGAACGGCTTGAACGCGAGCCCGGCCGAGAAGGTGTTGTCGATCGCGGTGACGATGCCGCGCGCCTTCGCGGCCGCGGTGATCGCCTGCACGTCGGGCACTTCCATCGTCACCGAACCCGGCGCCTCGATCCAGATCAGCCGCGTGTCCGGCTGGATCAGGTCGGCGATGCCGGCGCCGATCAGCGGATCGTAGAAGCGCACTGTGATGCCGAAATCCTTCGCGAGCCAGTTGCCGAAATCGGCGTTCGGCCCGTACACGTTGTGCGGAATCAGCACGTCGTCGCCCGCTTTCACGATCCCGAAGTACACGTTCATGATCGCCGCGAGGCCCGACGGCTGCAGCAGCGCATGCGTGCCGCCCTCGATCTCGGCAAGCCGCTGCGCGAGCGCGAGCGACGTCGGCGTCGCGTGCAGCCCGTAGCGCCACTGGTTGTCGTTGTGCCAGACGAGCGCGCGCATCGTCGCGAGATCGGGAAACACGACCGTCGACGCACGCGCGACCGGCGGCACGAACGACCGGAAGCCTTCCGGAATGACGTCGTCGGGTTGAACGATACGGGTTTGAAGTGCGCGCTTGGGAGTGGATGCAGTCATGACAGGAAGCCGGACACGAGGCCGTTCGGTTGCGGAATATGTCGCTAGATTAGCCAAAATCGGCGCGCTTGGCCCGGTACAATGCGCGCCGCGCCCGCCGAGCCAGCGCGCGCTCAGTCGTCGGTGCGCAGGTTGACGACGCCACCCACCGTCTCGATTTCCTGCACGCGGCCGTCGCGCACCTGCAGCGCCGCGCGCTTGCCCGGCGCCAGGCGCAGCACGACCGGCTGCGGATCCGATTCGTCCGAGTTCATCCGGTCGGCCTTCAGGTCGCCCGTCGTGTCGAAGCGGCCCACCCACACGCCCGTGATGTTCGTGCCGTCGTTCGATTCCTCGATCTCGAGCGTGTCGCCGTCGCGATCGCCCGCGAGCAGCACGACCTCGCCCGTATCGGCGAACTGGTACTCGCCGTGCACGCCTTCCTCGTCCGTCTTCGGGCCGAGATGCACGACGATCGGTCGATCGCCAAGCGTGCCTTCGTAGCGCGGCAGGCGGGCGAACTCGGGATTCGGCTTCAGCGGCCGCGCCGCTGCCGGTTCATCCTGCTGCACGCCCGGCGCGACGGCCTGCGCCGCGACCACGCGCGGCATCGCGAGGCACGTTGCCAGCGCGCCTGCGACGACGAGCGCCCGTTGCCATTCCGAATATCGACCCACCTTGTGTTGCTCCTTGCTTCAGATTCGCTCGAAAATCGCGGCGATGCCCTGCCCGTCGTGCGGGGCCGTGGCCGGCGTACGCGTGGTGCGTCAGCCTTGCATCAGGCGCTCCACCGCGTCGCGGTGCGGAATCGGCGCGACCGCGCCGTAGCCTGTCGTCGACAGCGCCGCCGCTGCATTCGCATAACGCGCGGCCGCGAACGGATCGTCGCCCGCGACGATCCGCGCGACGAACGCGCCACCGAAGCAGTCGCCCGCGCCCGTCGCATCGACAGCCTCGACCGTGAAGCCCGGCACGACGCGCCGCTCGTTCGGCGTCGCGACATACGCGCCTTCCTTGCCGAGCTTCAGCGCGACGACCTGCGGCCCGTGTTCGAGCATCGCATCGACGATCGCATCGCGATCGTTCGCGCCCGTCAGTGCCGTGACGTCGTCCCAGCTCGGCAGGCAGATGTCCGTCTGGCGCAGCGCTTCGCGCATCACCGCGCGGGCGCGCGGCAACGGCCACAGCTTCAGACGCAGGTTCGTGTCGAAGCTGACCTTCGCGCCGTGGCGGCGCGCATGGTCGATCGCCGCGAACGCCGCGTCGCACGCGGCCGTGCTGATCGCAAGGCTGATGCCCGACAAGTGCACGGCCTTCGCGGCCGCGAGCGCGTCGAGCGGCAGGTCGCCCGTCGCATAGCGGCTCGCGGCGGAGCCCGCGCGCAGATAGTCGAACTGGTGACCGTCGGCGCCGTGCGTGACGAAATACACGCCCGTCGGCGCCGTGCGATCGATCCGCACGTAAGTCGTGTCGACGTGTTCCGCCTGCCACATGTCGGCCAGCAAGCGGCCGAACGGATCATCGCCGATCGCCGACACGAAGCCCGTCGACGCGCCCTGGCGCGCCGCCGCGATGCAGAAATTCGACGTGTCGCCGCCGAAGCCCTGCAGGAATTCGGGATGACCCGGCTGCGACTGGTTGAATTCGATCATCGCCTCGCCGAGCGCGAGGATCTCCGGAAATGCGGCGGTCATCGCTTACACCTCGCCCCACAGATCGTGACCGTCGGCGCCCGTGATCTTCACGGACACGAAATCGCCGACCTTGTAGCGCTTCGATGCCTTCGTCGCCGGTTCGACATAGACGACACCGTCGATTTCCGGCGCATCGGCTGCCGTGCGGCCGATACCGCCTTCCTCGCTGACTTCGTCGATCAGCACCTTCAGCGTCTTGCCGACCTTGCGCTGGATGCGGTTCGCCGACACTTCCTCGGCGACTTCCATGAAGCGCGCGCGGCGTTCCTCGCGAACGTCATCCGGCAGCGCGCCGTCGAGTTCGTTCGCGGTGGCGCCTTCGACCGGCGAATAGGCGAAGCAGCCGACGCGATCGAGTTCCGCCTCGCGGATGAAGTCGAGCAGCGTTTCGAACTGCTCTTCCGTCTCGCCGGGGAAGCCCGCGATGAAGGTACTGCGGATCGTCAGGTCCGGGCAGATCTCGCGCCACTTCTGCACGCGCTCGAGCACCTTCTCGGCGTTCGCCGGACGCTTCATGCGCTTCAGCACTTCCGGATGCGCGTGCTGGAACGGCACGTCGAGATACGGCAGCACGTGCCCCTTGAACGGACCTTCGGCCATCAGCGGAATCACTTCGTCGACGCTCGGGTACGGGTACACGTAGTGCAGGCGCACCCACGCGCCGTACTGTGCGGCGAGTTCGCCGAGCGCGGCGACGAGGTCGGTCATGCGCGTCTTGATCGGCTTGCCGTTCCAGAAGCCCGTGCGGTACTTCACGTCGACGCCGTATGCGCTCGTGTCCTGCGAGATCACGAGCAGTTCCTTCACGCCCGACTTGAACAGGTTCTCGGCTTCCAGCATCACTTCGGCGACCGGGCGCGACACGAGGTCGCCGCGCATCGACGGGATGATGCAGAACGTGCAACGGTGGTTGCAGCCTTCGGAAATCTTCAGGTATGCGTAGTGGCGCGGCGTGAGCTTGATGCCGGCCGCCGGCACGAGGTCGGTGAACGGGTCGTGCGGCTTCGGCAGGTGCGAATGCACGGCCTGCATCACTTCGCCCACCGCGTGCGGGCCGGTGACGGCGAGCACCTTCGGATGGACTTCCTCGATCAGGTTCGAGCCGCTGGCGCTCGACTTCGCGCCGAGGCAGCCGGTGACGATCACCTTGCCGTTCTCGGTCAGCGCTTCGCCGATCGCGTCGAGGCTTTCCTGCACGGCTTCGTCGATGAAGCCGCAGGTGTTCACGACGACGAGGTCGGCACCGTCGTAGGTGCCGGAGATTTCATAACCTTCGGCGCGCAGCTGCGTGATGATTTGTTCGGAATCGACGAGCGCCTTGGGGCAGCCGAGGGATACGAACCCTACTTTGGGGGATTGGGACATCTGGATGTGTGGGGGCGTGGCAGCAAAAGCGTGAGTTTACAGCGATTTAGGGGTGGCGAGGCAAAACAGGCGGCCGGCGGCGGCATCGACCGTCAAATCGGATGCACGCCCCGCCAACGGCCGTCATGCAAGGCATGCTTGATATGTCCCTTTCATTTTGAAACAATGCATTGCCGTCCGATCAGCCCGCGCGACACCCAAACAAAGGAACTTGATGCGCTCACAGCACCACGCTTCCTTCCAATCCCGGTGTGCTGCATCCGCGAGCTTTCGACCGAAAGGAAGGCGAAACGCAGCCTGCGTTCACGATCTTTCATGGGCGGGTCGTGCTGACGAATACGCCCGTTCTGCCCCAAAAATTCGAACTCGTCTCATTTCACGATGATGGGGCGCGAAGTAGCATCGCACCTGAGTCTCCCCGCCCCGCCTGCATTGCCACGTCGGGTCGAATTTGGCTCACCAGCTCGCCACGAGGCCGCGCTGCCTTCGATGTCACGAAGTCGGGCCGCACGAGCCTATCGATTGCGGTCGCGCGTCGATCGCCCTTACCCTGGAACGGGATGCCGAATGAAGGTCGCCACCTTGCGCGTGCTCGCGCGCCGACTTGCGCTGCTGGTCGCCGTACCGGCCTCGATGAACGCCGAGGCCGCCACGCCCACGACGGCAGAACCGGCACGGCAGCATACCGCCCGGGTCAACGCGGGCCGTTGGCCCCCAAACCGCGTCGCGTGCGACAGACTGCCCAGTCGCGCCTCCATCGCCGCCACGCTCGACCGGGGCACCGGCGACGAGTCCCGATTTTCCGCCGGTGCTTCAGCGTCGATCGATCTCCTGCCTGCGTTGTTTGCCGCCAAACCCCAGGACGATGCGTCATCGAAGAAGTCCAAGCCCGACAATCGCTTTCAGGTGATCTGCACATTTAACGGAGATCGCGCCGTCTGTCGCTACGCATCGACGGTCAAACAGCGTATGGCCGTCAACGGGCGCATCACGGCATTGATGTCCCCGCAACGCGCCATCAATCAACGTGCATCGGAAAATATGAAAGACTTCACGTTCGCCGCGCTCGACGCATGGCAGGTCAACTGACCGCCGGGCCGGCACCCGATCTTCCGCGTTCATCCTGCCTACACGAAAGGACGTTCCATGTCAGTACGACGTTTGATATGCACCGGGCTCTCGCTGTGCCTGTTGATTGCAGGCACGGCGATGGCCCAACCCGTCGAGGTAGCGGGTTTTACCCACGTCCGCTCCCTGGGCGGTATCGACGAATACCGCCTGGATGCCAACGGTCTCACCGTGCTTGCCTTGCCCGATCCCGCTGCGACGGTGGTCAGTTTCCAGGTGCTGTACCAAGTGGGCTCACGCAACGAAGCCGCCGGCACGACCGGCGACACCCACCTGCTCGAGCACCTGATGTTCAAGGGCAGCCGGCACTACAACAAGGCGCTCGGCAATTCACTGAACAGCTACATGGAGCGAGTGGGCGCGACCTTCAACGCAACCACCTCGATGGACCGCACCAACTACTTCGGCACGCTCGGGCGCGATGCGCTGGAAGGCTACATCGCCATCGAGGCCGACCGCATGCGCAACCTCCTGCTGCGCCCGGAAGATCTGGCCAGCGAGATGACGGTGGTACGCAACGAGTACGAGCGGGGCGAGAACCGCCCTTTCACCGCATTGTTCCAGCAGGTCATGGCCACTGCTTACCAGGCGCACCCCTATCACCATCCCACCATCGGCTGGCGTAGCGACATCGAGCATGTGAGCGTGGACAAGCTGCGCCGCTTCTACGACACCTTCTACTGGCCGGACAACGCAGTCGTCATCCTGGTCGGCGATTTTCGGCCGGACCAGGCGTTGGGCTGGGTCAGGCAGTACTACAGCGGCATCCCGCACGCGCCCAAGGCCATCCCTGCTGTCACGACCGAAGAACCTCCGCAGCAGGGGCCTCGAAGGCTGGTGCTCAAACGCGCAGGCGCAACAGGCAATCTGATCATCGCCTTCAAGGCGCCGCGTGCGCTTGACCCCGATGCGGCGGCCCTGACCGTACTGGGCCTAGTATTGAGCCAGGGCAAGAGCAGCCCGCTGTATCGCGCACTGGTCGACACCTCGATTGCCACGCAAGCCGGCGCCAGCTTCCATGCGCTGCGCGACCCCGGTCCGTTCGTGGTGACCGTCAGCCTGCCGCCCGACGCGAAACACGAGCAGGCCGAGAAAATCGCCTGGACCGAACTGGAGCGCATCAAGACCGAGGGCGTCACTCGCGAGGATATCCAGCGGGTGCTGGGGCCGTACCGGGCCGATCAGATCTACCAGCGTGACGGCGTCAGCTTGACGTCCGCCCGATTGGGCTACGCGGTCTCGCTGGGCGACTGGACACGGTTCGTCACCGAGCTTGAAGAACTGGAGAAGGTGACGCCCGCCGACGTGCAGCGCGTCGCCCGCAAGTACCTCATTGAAAATCAGAGCACAACCGGCTGGTTCGTCCCGGAGCAATCTTCATGAAGCATCTGCGTTTCAGCCATCTGCGGACGTGGTTCGTGTGGTTCGCCGTGCTGTGGCTGCCTGTTGCGGCTCAGGCAGGCATCGCCGACCGCGTCGTGCGCGCCCAGGCCGGCAGCATCGCGCTGCTGACCTATCCGATGCCGCCGCATGAAATGGTGTCCCTGTCCGGTGTCATGCCCCTGGGCGACGCCGACGCGGCCAGCAAGACAGCCAATCCGGCCGTGCCCCTGCTGACCGGCATGTTGCTGCAGGATGGCAGCGCCCGTCGCGACAAGGTGGCGATCTCCGCGCTGCTGGACAGCCTCGGTGCGCAGTTGTCGTTCCAGTCCGACGGTGGCTACGTCGGCATACACGGCCAATGCCTGACCAAGGATCTGCCGACGCTGATCGACCTGATGGCCGAGCAGTTGCGCCTGCCGGCCTTCAAGCCGGAGGAACTGGCCAAGGCCAAGACCCGGCTGGAGGCCGCGGTCCGTAACGCCGGAGAAAACCCGTCGGTCCGGGCCAGCGACGCGCTGCATCGATCCATCTACCCCGATGCGCACCTCAACGCCCCGGTGCCGCGCGAGCGGATGCTCGAGGCCATTGCCGCTGCCACGCTGGACGATATCAAGGCGTTTCATCGAACCTACTACGGACCGGCACATATGACGCTGGTGGTAGTGGGTGGAGCGGACCCGGGTCGCCTGCAATCCACGGTGACCGAGGCCTTCGCGGGCTGGAGCGGTGGCAAGGCCCTCGTGCGACAGAGTCCGCCACCCAAGGCGAGCCAGGCCGACATGCAGCGAATCGCAATGAAGGACAAGGCATCCGTCAGCGTGATGCTGGGTCAGGCCATCGACCTGCGCGCGAACGATGCCGATTACCTGCCCTTGAGCGCGGCCGTCAACGTCCTCGGGAACGGCTTCACTGGCCGGCTGATGGCGAGCGTCCGCGACAAGGAAGGCCTGACCTACGGCATCCGTGCCAGCCTGTCCGGGCTCTCCCTGATGGACGGCGGATTCGTCATCACCAGCAGCTTCGCCCCGCCCCTGCTGGACAAGGGCGTTGCCAGCACGCGCCGCATTCTGGATGCCTGGTGGAAACAAGGGGTTACCCAGGCGGAACTGGATGCACGCAAGGACGGCATGATCGGCCGCCATCAAGTCTCCATGGAAACCACCGGGCAGATGGCCGCCATGATCGCCCAGACCGTGCTCCAGGATCGTCCGCTGAGCGACCTCGATACCTATCCGCAGCGCGTCCGCGCCCTGACCGTCGATCAGGTCAACACCGCCATCCGCAAGTATCTGAATCCCGGCAAGATGGTGTGGATCGAGGCCGGGACGTTTGCGGAGAAATAGCACGCAGCCTGCTTGTCGTTTATCAGCCTCGTAGCAGATACGCAAAGCCATCCGATCGACCTCCGTGACTTCCTTCTTGAAATGGATGACCAAGCCGCTGCGTGTGTCATGGCAGGTCGAGTTACCGACAACGCAGATGTCGCCTTGCTCCAGTATCTCGGAACAATGGCTTTGCTCCATGACATAACCGCGTAGCAGGACCGCTACAACAGTTTGCGGTGCCAGGTGCTGTCGATACCTTTGATCTCGTTGTTGAATTGCCCCGGCACCCACGGCATGCCCCACTGAACCATCCCCTTCAGATTCGCCGTCGTGAGAGGCGCGCGTATCGCCTGCACTGCGCGGCCACGGGACTGCTCTACATGCAGCCCCCATCCTCGACTGACTCGGCAACCATCGCGAAGCGTGGTTGTCACTGCTTTACGTGTTGGCCAGCCAATACGAGCGTGGCGGTGCGCCACGCAAACTGGTGGTGCAAGCAAACCAGTCAGATCCAGCAGCCCAAAATGGACAGAGAGGGGCAACAGGGAGCGTCGATTCCGCATGTCGCGCACCAACGCCCCGTCTCCGACACTGAGCCGGATATGACTCTTTCACTGCTAAACGGGGAACGGTCGACTCGCCATCGACTGGCCGCATCGCGCAACACCAGCACGAATGCTGCCAGCCGCTATGCGAAAATCGAGGCTTCCAGTCTCTTCAATCAGCCATATCGGGGCCCGCATGACTACCCACATCACGATCGAATTCACCGAACACGCAGCCGAAGCCATCGGCGAGCAAACCAGCACCAGCTTCTCCTACGACCAGGGTGCGCACGTACCGCAACCGGGCGACTTCGTCGAACTCGAGAATTCGCGGCAGACGTTCCTCGTGATCGGCCGCGTGTTTTCGCTCAAGGCGAACTACAGCGCCGTCAAGCTCGTGCTCGACCTGCCACCGTCGGACGACGACCAGGACTTCAGTCCCGCGCACTGAGCGACAACGAAACGAATGGCCTCGGTCTGAACCGCTGGTCATGCGGCGCACACGTGTGTGACATCGCAGCCGATGATCGATCGACATCGGCTGCGCATGCCCCCGCCGACGAACAATAAAAAAGCCCGCCATGGCGGGCCTTGCCAGAACACGAAACGCTGCACGTTACCGCGCATCCGGAAACACCGACGCAGTCAGACACCGTTCGAACCACACCGCATCATCCCCGTCGCCGATCGGCCACATTTCCGCATCCAGTTGCGGCATGCCGGCGGCCGGCGCCGGCGCACGGCCATCCACGCCGAACGTGCGCGCCCGCACCCATCCGGACTGCGCACCACCGCTATCACACGATTGCCCATGCGCCTGCGTCTCGCAGAACGCCACCGGGCGCACCTTCCCGCCGTCGGCCGCGCTCACCGAGCGGTACTGATAAACCGCGCCGGTCGCCCAGTCCTCGCTCTGGCTGCAGACGCGTGCACGATGCTGCACATGAACCGCGCCGAAACACGCATATGAAACGTGTGCGCCGCTCGCATCGTCGGGAATGAAATCGCAGTTTCCATCGAAACCGGTCAACGGGCCGCCCGTGTATTTCGCGAGCCACTGGCGTTCGGCCAGCGCTCGCGCGACCAGGCCTTTACCGGACTGATCGGCCAGCTCGGCGCTGCGTCGGTCGATTGCCTTGCGCACTTCATTGGCGGCCAGCGGACGGCCTTCGTAATCGGCGTCGAGACGGTTGTTGCGCGCGCCGATCCAGCGGCGCTGGCTGCGCACCAGCATGTCGCGGATAGCCGCGTCCGGCGCGGCCTTCAGCGCGCCCGCGTAGGCTGAATTCATTCGCGCATCGGCCGCCCGCAGCGCGGCGTTCGCACAGATGCGCTTCTCGATCGGCTGCGCGGCTTTCGCGCAATCCATCGCAAAGCCCGGAACGGCCAGGCCAACGCCAAACATGAACACCGCAGCAAGACCGCCCAGCCTGCCGGCCGATGCCATTCGGATCCGTCGCATGCTTTCTCTCAGTAGAATTGTTTTTATCGGCGCACCGCATCGACGCGGCATCGAACATCCTGTCGTGCCCGAGGCCCGATACAGCGATTCGCCAAAGGCAGCGTCGACACATCACGGTCCGCACCGAGTCGGGTCGGCAGGCAAACACCTGCACCGGTACAAGCGCGCACCGTCAGGCGCGTCGTGCCCGGTGATTCAATTCGTTTGCTGACTGGATCTCGATCGACTGGACAACGGTCATGCCCGCCCCATATGCGGCGCGAGCATGTCGTGCCGACGATCATGAACGACCGTCGGCGATATCTTTCGGCAGGCAGCAGCCGCGTACCGTCGTGCCCGGGCACGCGATCGGCCGCCCCGCGCCACCTTGCTTCGCGGCACCGACGCCCGACGGCTCGCGCCGCCGCGGCCGGCCTGCCGCGACATCGCTACTTCTTTTCCGGCTCCGACGCGCCCGGCTGCTTGAACGGGAACGTGCTGAACATCGACTTCGCCTGGTTCTGCATCTGCTCCTGCATCTGCACGAACATGTTCTTCGACTGCTCGATGTAGCTGGTCATCATCCCCTGCATCATCGGTGCCTGCATGTTCATGAATTGCGACCAGACTTCCGGATTCATCGCGTTGCCTTCGTACAGGTTCTTCGACTGATCCGCGAGCTTGTTCTGGATGTCGATGAACGCCTGGATGTTCTTTTCCAGGTACGTACCCATCATTCCCTGCATCGCGTGGCCGTAGAAACGGATGATCTGCGACAGCATCGACGACGAGAACATCGGCACGCCGCCGCTTTCCTCTTCGAGGATGATCTGCAAGAGGATGCTGCGCGTCAGGTCTTCGTTGGATTTCGCATCGACGACCTTGAAATCCTCCTGCTCCAGCACGAGTTGCTTCACGTCGGTGAGCGTAATGTACGTGCTTGTCTCGGTATCGTAGAGCCGGCGGTTCGGGTACTTCTTGATGAGCCGTTCGGCCGTCTTCTTTGTAGTAGTCATGTAACGCCTTTCAATGCAGCGTAGCGCAAGTGACGAATCCCCGCCGCCCGAATCCGGGAGGCGGGGGCCTTCGGAACACACCCGGCTGCGCGGCCACCCGGCCCGCGCAGCCTGGGCATCAGCCCATGTGCAGGCCGCCGTTCAGCGAGAAGTCGGCACCCGTCGCGAAACCGGAATCGTTCGACGCGAGCCACGCGACGATCGAGCCGATTTCCTCGGGCCCGCCGAGACGCCGCACCGGGATCGTCGCAACGATCTTCTCGAGCACGTCGGGGCGGATCGCCTTCACCATGTCGGTGCCGATGTAGCCCGGCGACACGGTGTTGACCGTCACGCCCTTCGTCGCGACTTCCTGTGCGAGCGACATCGTGAAGCCGTGGATGCCGGCCTTCGCGGTCGAGTAGTTGGTCTGGCCGAATTGCCCTTTCTGGCCGTTCACCGACGAAATGTTGATGATGCGGCCCCAGCCACGTTCGACCATCCCGTCGATCACCTGCTTCGTCACGTTGAACAGGCTCGTCAGGTTGGTGTCGATCACGGCCGTCCAGTCTTCGTGCGTCATCTTGCGGAACACGACGTCGCGCGTGATGCCCGCGTTGTTGACCAGCACGTCGATTTCGCCGACTTCGGCCTTGACCTTGTCGAAGGCTTCCTTGGTCGAGTCCCAGTCGCCGACGTTGCCTTCCGACGCGATGAAATCGTACCCGAGTGCCTTCTGGTCCTCGATCCATTTCACGCGGCGCGGCGAGTTCGGGCCGCAACCCGCGACGACCTTGAAGCCGTCCTTCAACAGACGCTGGCAGATGCTGGTGCCGATGCCGCCCATCCCGCCCGTTACGTACGCAATTCGCTGAGACATGAATCTCACTCCATTTTTTGGTTTCGAGAGCTGCCGAGGCCCCCTCTGACTTCACGTGGCGCCGGCCGAAGCCGCAATCGGCCGGTGCCTCGGATTCGGTTCGACGGTAACGAACGGCCGGTTACGGGCGCTCGACCGCGAGTGCGACACCCATCCCGCCGCCGATGCACAGCGACGCCAGCCCGCGCTTCGCATCGCGCTTGACCATCTCGTGCAGCAGCGTCACCAGGATCCGGCAGCCCGACGCGCCGA
>NZ_CADFEI010000006.1 GCF_902833225.1 Burkholderia sp. BCC1644 | reverse complement strand
AAGAAGTGATCAAGAAGGTGATGCTCGGCAACACGGTCGACGGCGTGTTCACGACGGTGCAGGACGTCGCGCAGACGGTGCTGTTCCTGTCGGCGTTCCCGAGCGCCGCGCTCACGGGCCAGTCGTTCGTCGTCAGCCACGGCTGGTTCATGCAGTGAAGCCGCGCGCCCCCACCGAAAAGCAGGCCGTCGATGCGGCGGACCTGCATCACGAAGCCGGCGCGCCGGCCCCCGCGCGGTCGCTGCCGTACGAGACGATCGCGCTCGTCCTGCAGGGCGGCGGCGCGCTCGGCGCGTATCAGGCCGGCGTGTTCGAAGGGCTGCACGAAGCGGGCGTTCCGCTCGACTGGATCGCGGGCATCTCGATCGGCGCGCTCAACACCGCGCTGATCGCCGGCAATGCGCCCGAGCATCGCGTCGAGCGCCTGCGCGAATTCTGGGAAACGATCTGCCAGCCGGCGTTCTTTCCCACGATTCCGGCCGCGTTCGAATTCGCGCTGTTCAACAGCATCGACCAGATCCGCACGTTCTTCACCGCGTCGCAAGCTGCAAGCGCGATGATGCAGGGCCAGCAGGGCTTCTTCGTGCCGCGTTTCCCGCCGCCGCTGCCGGGCGTGTCCGACCATCCCGAGAAAATCAGCTGGTATGACACGTCGCAATTGCGCACGACGCTGCTGAAGCTGTGCGACTTCGACCGGATCAATTCGGGCGAAACGCGCGTGTCGGTCGGCGCGGTCAACGTCGGCACCGGCAACTTCGTGTACTTCGACAACTCGCGCATTCGTCTCGCGCCCGAGCACTTCATGGCGTCCGGTGCGCTGCCGCCCGCGTTCCCGCCCGTCGAGATCGACGGCGAGTACTACTGGGACGGCGGTGTCGTGTCGAATACGCCGCTGATGGAAGTGCTCCGCGCACGGCCGCGCCGCGACACGCTCGCGTTCCAGGTCGATCTGTGGAGCGCGCGCGGGCCGTTGCCGCGCACGATGGCCGACGTCGCCGAACGCACGAAGGACGTGCAGTATTCGAGCCGCACGCGTTTCGTGACCGACACGCTGCAGCGCGAGCAGCGCTACCGCAACGTGCTGCGCCATGTGCTCGACCAGGTACCGGACGAGCAGCGCAAGGCCGATCCGTGGTGCGTCGAGGCCGATGCGATGTCGTGCAGCAAGAAGTACAACATCCAGCACCTGATCTACCAGCAGAAAGCGTACGAGCATCACTACAAGGACTATCAGTTCGGTCTGTCGACGATGCGCGACCACTGGTCCGCGGGTCTCGACGACATCCGCAAGACGCTCGCAGTGAAGGACGGCCTCGCGCTGCCCAACAACGACGCGGGCTTCGTCACGCACGACATTCACCGCCGCCGGTAATGCCGTGTCCGGCGGCCCGGCGCGATGCATGCGCTGGGCCGTTCTCCTTTCAGATTCGACATGCCGATTTTCATTGCGCTATTCGCGCTCATCGCAATTGGATGGGGCGCGGTTCACCTGTTTCACGTCATCGCCGCACAGTTCGGCCAGCCGGTCGCGATCGCGGCCGCCGTGCTCGCCGCCGCAATCGTGATCGCACTGGTCGCGTGGTGGATCAAACGCCGCCGCGACATCGCACCGAATACGAAGGAAGAGGGCTGGACGCACATCGTGCATCGCGCGTGGGGCGAGTTGCGCCTGTCCGCGACACAAGGGCTGCTGTGGTTGTCACATGACGGCGCCGACGGCCGCTATACGCTGTCGCAGCTCGACGGCTGCCAGGTCGCGCCGATCGGCGGCCGCTGGCATCTCGTCGTGCGCGTGCGCGACGCCGTGCGCAGCGAATGGAAGCTGCCGATGACGGACAAGCGCGATGCACAGCGCTGGGCGCGCGTGCTGATGCTCGCGAAGGACAACCGGCTCTGAACGACGCGCGTTCGGCCCACACGGGCAACCGCGCCACAATCGGCTATCGCGCGCCGAGCGCCCCCAGCGCGTCGAGCACATGCTGCGTCGCCCGTTCGACGGGGCCGGCGCGATGGGCAATACCCAGTTCGCGCCACAACGCCGGGCGTAGCGGCCGCATGACGATGCGCGCATCCGGCAGCGGCGCACCGGCCTCGTGCGGCAGCAGCGTCGCACCATAACCTGCGGCGACCAGGCTCTTGATCGCATCGTTGTAGTTGAGTTCGATCCGCGGCTCGGGCCGGTGGCCGCCGAGCGCGAACCATTCCGTCGTGAGCCGTGACAGGCGCGTCGTCGCATCGTTGAGTATCAGCGGACGCGCTGCCAGATAGGACGGCGTCACGCGCGCCGGAAGCCGCCAGTCCGCGGGCAGGAAAGCCATCACCGGATCGCGCCGCCACGCGCGGATCGACAGCCCCGCGACCGCCGCCTGCGGCAACGCCACCAGACCGACGTCGAGCGTGCCCTGCGCAATGCGCGCCAGCGTGTCCTGCGACGTGAGCACCGCGATCTGGACGTCGATATCCGGATGCTGTTCGCGCAGCCGCGCCACCGCCTGCGGCAACAGGTGTGCGATCGCCCCGGTCGATGCGCCGAGGCGCACGCGTCCGGTCAACCCCTGCACCTGCCGCTGCACGTCGTCCAGCGTGGATTCGACCTCGGCCAGCAGACGCCGCGCCCGCTCCACCAGCACTTCGCCGATCGTCGACGGCCGCACGTTTCCGCGCGTGCGGGACAGCAATGGTGCGCCGACGCGGCTTTCCAGCTCGGCAATATGAAGACTGACGGTTGGCGGTGCGAGATGAAGCCATTGCGCCGCCGCGACAAAGGAACCCTGGTCGGCGATCGCGACCAGCGTACGCAGGCGGTCGAGACTGATCTCGCGCATCAAACACCTCTCGTTCAGGAAAGCTGAATCAGATAGTCAGTAAATTCAACTTTTCCTATTCTAGGCGTTCGGCGGACGATACGGCTTTCCCCCGACCACCGAACGCGAGGAACCCGACCATCATGAGCCTCCCCACTGTCTTCATCGACGGCGACCAGGGCACGACCGGACTGCTGATTCACGAGCGCCTGCGCGACCGTGCCGACTTGCGGCTGCTCACGCTTCCGGCTGCCGAACGCAAGGATCCCGTCCGGCGCACCGACGCGCTCAACGCATGCGATATCGCGATCCTGTGCCTGCCCGATGCGGCCGCGCGCGAAGCGGTCGGCTTCGTCCGGAACCCGTCGGTACGCGTGATCGATGCAAGTTCCGCTCACCGCACGCAGCCCGAATGGGTCTACGGCTTTCCCGAAATGGCCGAAGGACACGCGCAGAACATTGCACACGCAAAGCGCATCACCAATCCGGGCTGCTACCCGACGGGCGCGATCGGCCTGCTGCGCCCGCTGCAACAAGCCGGCCTGCTGCCGCGCGACTACCCGGTGAGCATCCATGCGGTCTCCGGTTATTCGGGGGGCGGAAGGGCGGCCGTCGAAGCGTTCGAATCGGGTGACGCCGCCGCACGCGGGCTGCCGCTGCAGGTGTATGGCCTGGCGCTGGAGCACAAGCATGCGCCCGAGATCCGGCTGCATGCCGGGCTCGCACACCGGCCGTTCTTCGTGCCGGCCTACGGTGCGTACCGGCAAGGCATCGTGCTCACCATCCCGATCGAACTGCGCCTGCTTCCGGCCGGCGTGACCGGTGAGCAGCTGCATGCGTGCCTCGCGCACCATTACGCCGGCGCACGTCACGTCGACGTCATGCCGCTTGCCGACGCACGCGCGATCACGCATCTCGATCCGCAAGCACTGAACGGCACCAATGACCTGCGGCTCGGCGTGTTCGTCAATGAAGACCACGGTCAGGTACTGCTGTCCGCCGTGTTCGACAATCTCGGCAAAGGGGCATCGGGCGCAGCCGTGCAGAATCTCGACCTGATGCTCGGTGCATCGAGCGCGGCCTGAGTCTCCCGCAGGCGCCGTCGAAGGTCCGCCCGTCGGGCCGCTCGGCGTCGCATCCAGCGCTGCTTCGGTGCCTGCGCACGCCCTCCCGCAAAAGCTCACCTTTAGACGATTTCAGGCCGTATCGTCGCCTGCTGCTGCGTTCAGGCCGGCCAGCGTCTCCACCAGAAAATCCACGCACACGCGCACCTTCGCCGACGCTGCGACGCGTTCCGGATACACGGCCCAGATGTTCGCGGGCTGGATCGCGTCCGGCAGCACGCGGCACAGGTCACCGCGCTCGATCAGCGGCGCGGCCTCCCAGATCGAGCGCAACACGATACCGCGTCCCGCCAGCGCCCACTGCACGGCCACCTCGCCATGATTCGTCGACAGCGCGCCGCCGACCTTCATCGTGACCGTCTCGCCGCGCACGTTCAATCGCCATACACCGAACGGATGGTCGCGCTCCTTGATTGCAAGACAGTCGTGCGACGCGAGATCCGCGAGCGAGCGCGGCGTGCCGCGTCGTGCGAGATAGTCGGGCGACGCGCACAGCACGCGATGGTTCGCGGCGAGGCGGCGCGCGATCAGGTGATCGGCGATCTCGTCGCCGATCCGCACGTCGAGGTCGTAGCCTTCTCCCGCGACATCGACGAGCCGGTCGAACAGATCGAGCCGCACGTTCAGTTGCGGATAGCGCGCGCTGAAGTCGAGCAGCGCCGGCGCAACGACATGCCGCCCGAAGCCGAAGCTGCTCGAGATGCGCAGCGTGCCGCGCGGCACCGTGCGGGTGGTCGACACGTCCTCGACGAGATGATCGACGTCGTCGAGAATCTTCTCGGCGCGCGCGAACACGCGTTCGCCTGCTTCGGTCGCGCTCACGCGACGCGTCGAGCGATGCAGCAGGCGCGTGCCGAGCTGCGCCTCGAGCAGCGCGATGCGCTTGCTGACGTACGCGGGCGACACCGCGAGCTGCTCGGCGGCCGCGCTGAAGCTCGCCAGGCGGACAACCAGGCTGAACACGCGCAGGTCGTCGAGATTCGGTGATTTGTTCACGATTCGTGGAAAGTCGATTAACCTTTCGCGTGATTTTAATCCGGATGGAAATAAATAGAATGACGTGACGGCCCGCTGCCTCCCTCGGCAGCCGGGCAACCAGCCAAGGAGATATGCATGACCGACAAGACCTACAGGATTGCCGTGATCCCCGGCGACGGCATCGGCCGCGAAGTGATGCCCGAGGGCCTGCGCGCGCTCGCCGCCGTCACCGCGCGCTTCGGCATCCGCTTCGACTTCGTCGAGATCGACTGGGCGAGCTGCGACTACTACGCACAGCACGGCAAGATGATGCCGGACGACTGGAAGGCGCAGCTGTCGGGCATGGACGCGATCCTGTTCGGCGCGGTCGGCTGGCCCGCAACGGTGCCCGATCACATCTCGCTGTGGGGCTCGCTGCTGAAATTCCGCCGCGAATTCGACCAGTACATCAACCTGCGGCCCGCGCGCCTGTTCGACGGCGTGCCGTCGCCGCTCGCCGGCCGCCGCGCGGGCGACATCGATTTCATGATCGTGCGCGAGAACACCGAGGGCGAATATTCGTCGGTCGGCGGCACGATGTTCGAAGGCACCGATCGCGAAGTCGTGATGCAGCAGTCGATCTTCACGCGGCACGGCACCGAACGCGTGCTGAAATTCGCGTTCGAGCTCGCGCAACGGCGCGCGAAGCGCCTCACCGTCGCGACGAAGAGCAACGGCATCGCGATCAGCATGCCGTGGTGGGATGCGCGCGCGGCCGAAATGGCCGAACGCTATCCGGAGATCGCCGTCGACAAGCAGCACATCGACATCCTGTGCGCACGCTTCGTGCTGCAGCCGGACCGCTTCGACGTGGTCGTCGCGTCGAACCTGTTCGGCGACATCCTGTCGGATCTCGGGCCGGCCTGTACGGGCACGATCGGCATCGCGCCGTCGGCGAACCTGAACCCCGACCGCACGTTCCCGTCGCTGTTCGAACCCGTGCATGGGTCGGCACCCGACATCGCGGGGCAATACATTGCGAACCCGGTCGCGATGATCTGGTCGGCGGCGATGATGCTCGACTTCCTCGGCAACGGCGCGGGCCGCGAACGTGAAGCGCACGACACGACCGTCGCCGCGATCGAGGACGTACTGCGCACGGGGCCGCATACGCGCGATCTCGGCGGTAATGCAGGCACGCAGGAAGTGGGCGAGGCGATCGCCGCGCGGATCGCGGGCTGAGCGCCGAGGGTCGAGGGTCGCGCCCGGCGCTCCGCCGGGCGGCACTTCACGCATCCGTCTGCGGTGAGCAACATGCGATGCGTTTGCGCACGCATGCAGATTCTTCGGAAGCGTGCGTGGTGATGTCGATCCGATCGGTGAGTGGCACGTCACGCTCACTCACACCGATCGTCAATGCTTCACCGGTGCGATCGGTGAGATGCATCACGCGGCAACGCACACCGCTCGCTGCGCGTCGACCTGTCTGCTTCACCCGTGCAATGACGCGTCGACCTGTTCGGAACACACAGTTCGACGCGACATTTCACCTCCTCCCGAAAAATCTCACCTTAGCGTTGCGACTCCCGAATTTCCTCACCATTGAACCTCGGTGAGGCGTTCACCGCTCCGCTGAATCGACGTGAACCTCACAGCCCGAGGTCGGACAGCCCCGGATGATCGTCCGGACGACGACCGAGCGGCCAGTGATAAAGACGGTCCGCCTCGCGAATCGGCAGATCATTGATGCTCGCGTGACGATGCGCCATCAGGCCGTTTTCGTCGAACTCCCAGTTCTCGTTGCCGTACGAACGAAACCAGTTGCCTGCGTCGTCATGCCATTCGTACGCAAAGCGCACCGCGATGCGATTGCCGCCGAACGCCCACAGCTCCTTGATCAGCCGGTAGTCGAGCTCGCGCGTCCATTTCCGCTGCAGCAGCCCGACGATCTCGTCGCGGCCCGTCACGAACTCGGCACGATTGCGCCATCGGCTTTGCGGCGTATAGGCGAGCGACACGCGTTGCGGGTCGCGCGTGTTCCATGCGTCCTCGGCGGCGCGCACCTTCTGGCGCGCCGTCTCGAGCGTGAAGGGCGGAACGGGCGGACGGACTTCGGGGGAAGCGGACATGGGTTGCTCCTGTTCAGGTTCTGGCTGCGAACGAACGCAGCCGGTTCGGATTCGCTGCACCGCCTACCGGGACACGGTATCGAGCAGCAGTTCGGCCGTCGCGCGCGCATCGCGCGCGGCGTTTGCATCGCCACTGACGAGCGCCACGCCGATCGCGCCGTCGATCAGCACGAGCCACTGGCGCGCGATGCGGGCAAGCCCGCGGCGCTCAAGGCCGACTTCATCGGCATACGCATCGAAGCGCTCGCGCACGAATGCCAGCAGCCGTGCCTTGTGCTCGCGCGCGACGACCCGCACGGGATCGTCGGCGTCGGGGATCTCGCCCGATGCGTTCAGGAACGCGCAGCCGTGAAAATCGGGCTGCCCGAACCAGTCACGCAACACGTCGAACATGCCGAGCAGCTGCGCGCGTGGCGCCTTGCCGCGCGCCAGCGTGGCGTCGACGAACCAGCGCATCCAGCGCGCGTCGCGACGTTCGAGCGCGGCAACCACCAGCGCCTCTTTCGATTCGAAATGCGAATAAAAGCTCTTTCGCGCCGCGCCGGATCGCTTGACGATCGCATCGACACCCGTTGCGTGGATGCCGCCCGAATAGATCAGCGCTTCGGCCGCGTCGAGCAGCCGGTCGCGAACGCCCGGTTCGCCGGAGGAGTCGTGAGGTGTGTTCATGGGTTTACGGTAGAACGATCGTTCTCCTTCGTCAATACCCATGTGAAAAAGCCCCATCGACGGGAGGGCTGAAGCGCGGCCTGGCGACGCGCGTTTACGACATTTTTTCTTGAAGCCGATACAGGACGCTCACTACACTTCGGTCACCCTGTCTGGGCACAAGGACATCATGCAGCGACCGGAATCTGCGCGCCCCGTGCGTGCCTATGCGGCTTATGCGAAGCGGCTCGACGGCCGCGTCGTCGTGCGGCGCTTCGACCCGCGCAGCGATTCGTACGATGCACTGACCGCGCTGCTGCATCGCGCGTTCGCCCCGCTCGGCGCACTGGGCTTCAATTGCCCGAGCATCGATCAGTCGGCGTCGGCGACGCGTGAACGCATGCTCACCGGCGAGTGCTTCGTCGCGCTCGGCAACGCGCATCTGGTCGCGACGATGACGATGCTGTCGCACGATCCCGATTCCCGCTGCGATCCGTATCGCAGCCGGTGCGTCGCGACGCTCGGCCAGCTGGCCGTCGACCCGGTCTGGCAGGATCGCGGCATCGGCCGCTCACTGCTCGCGTTTGCACAACATCGGGCCGCCGCGCGCGGCGCGACGCACCTCGCGCTCGACGCGCCGCATGCGGCGGTCCGGCTCGTCGATTTCTATCGCCGCGAAGGATTTCAGCCGGTCGACGTGATGCGTTTTCCGGGGCACAACTACGACAGCGTGATCCTGTGCAAGGCCGTCAGCATCGCGAACGACCGCATGCGTGCGTGCGGTACGACTCAGATCGAGGTCGCGCGGCACGCCGATGCGGTGTCATGAAACACGAGGTGCCGAAGCGCGAGGACGGCGAGGATCGCGCACAGCTCGACACCCGGCAGGCACGTGTGGGTGCAGCGCTTCGGCTGCGCGGTGTGATGAAGCTGACGATCGTCACGATCGCGGTTGCGCAGGCGCTGGCGTTCGCGTTCGAAGGCCTGCTGGGTGCCGCCGGTTTCGCGCCGGACGCCGCGACGGTACTGCTGTTCCGCTTCGTGACGTGCGCGCTCGTCAGCTTCTGGCTGCAAGCGGATGCGTTACGCGCGTATCAATTCGCGGCGCGGCACGGGTTCGTCACGGTTCCCGGCGCGCATGGCGATCCGGTCGACGTTGCGCCGCAATGCCCGAAGCGCTGGCTCGTCGTGTTGAATCTTCAGCTCGAACCGCGATGGTTGAAGGGTGAACGGAACAAGTAGCGATCTGCGCACCGTTGGACGCCGTGCGCGATGCGTATGAGTGAGTCGCAACGAGGCTCGTGCACTCACGGTTGATGTCGCGATTCAATTCGGTGTCGCATGCGGAGCGTCGCGAACGATCGCCCGGCCAGCGAAGCAGGGAAGCGTGTAGAAGGGGGAAAGCAAGCGCCGAACGGCGTGAAGAGGCAAAGCGAAGCAAAAGCTGACTGGTGAAGCAAACGTGCGATTGCAGGTCACCGATGTGCGATCGCGGCGTGATTCACGCATGCAAACACAGCTCCCGAATAATCTCACCTCAAGCGTCGCATCACGCGCTTCGATGTTGACGATGCGCGTGCAAACGAAAGCGGGGCAGGCGGCAAACGCGCCGCACTGCCCCGTCTCGACACTCGACTCAGGCCGTCCAGTCGAGAATCACCTTGCCGCTTTCGCCGGACAGCATCGCGGCGAAGCCTTGCTCGAAATCGTCGGCCGCGAAGCGATGCGTGATGATCGGCGACAGGTCGAGGCCGCTCTGCAGCATCGCGACCATCTTGTACCAGGTCTCGAACATCTCGCGGCCGTAGATGCCCTTGATCTCGAGCCCCTTGAAGATCACCTGGTTCCAGTCGATCGCCGTCTGCGCGGGCGGGATGCCGAGCAGCGCGACCTTGCCGCCGTGGTTCATCGCCTCGAGCATGCTCGTGAACGCGCTCGGCACGCCCGACATCTCGAGACCGACGTCGAAGCCTTCGGTCATGTGCAGGTCGGCCATCACGTCGCGCAGCGATTCGCGTGCGACGTTGACCGCACGCGTCGCGCCCATCTTGCGCGCAAGCTCGAGCCGGTAGTCGTTGATGTCGGTGATCACGACGTTGCGCGCGCCGACGTGCTTCGCGATCGCGACGGCCATGATGCCGATCGGGCCCGCGCCGGTGATCAGCACGTCTTCGCCGACGAGATTGAACGACAGCGCCGTGTGCGTCGCGTTGCCGAACGGATCGAAGATCGACGCGAGATCGTCGGAAATCTCCGGTGGAATCTTGAACGCGTTGAACGCCGGAATCGCCAGATACTCGGCGAACGCGCCTTCGCGGTTCACGCCGACGCCGACCGTGTTGCGGCACAGATGCCGGCGCCCCGCGCGGCAGTTGCGGCAGAAACCGCAGGTGATGTGGCCTTCGCCGGACACGCGATCGCCGATCGCGAAGCCGCGCACTTCCTGCCCCATCTCGACGATCTCGCCGACGTATTCGTGACCGACGTGCATCGGCACGGGAATCGTCTTCTGTGCCCAGTCGTCCCACTTCCAGATATGGATGTCGGTGCCGCAGATCGCCGTACGGCGGATCTTGATCAGCACGTCGTTGTGGCCGACTTCGGGACGCTTCACGCGCGTGAGCGTGAGGCCGGGGCCGCGTTCGAGCTTTGCCAGTGCTTTCATGGTCGCGTCTCCGTCAGATGATGCCGAGCGACTTGCCGACGCGCACGAACGCGGCGACCGTCTGGTCGATCTGCTCGGGTGTATGCGCGGCGCTCATCTGCGTACGGATGCGCGCGCGGCCGCGCGGCACGACCGGGAACGAGAAGCCGATCACGTAGACGCCTTCGCCGAGCAGCTTGTCGGCCATGTTCGTCGCGAGCTGCGCGTCGCCGAGCATCACCGGGATGATCGGATGCGCGCCGGGCACGAGCGTGAAACCGGCTTCGGTCATCTGCTGGCGAAACCGCGCGCCGTTTTCGCGCACGCGCTCGCGCAGCTTCGCGCCTTCATCGCTGCCGAGCAGTTCCAGCACCTTCAGCGAGGCCGCGGCGATGCTCGGCGTGAGCGTGTTCGAGAAGAGATACGGGCGCGAGCGCTGGCGCAGCAGCTCGATGACTTCGCGACGCGCGGCGACATAGCCGCCCGATGCACCACCGAGCGCCTTGCCGAGCGTGCCCGTGATGATGTCGACGCGGCCTTCGACGCCGCAGTGCTCGGGTGTGCCGCGGCCGTGCGTGCCGATGAAGCCGACCGCGTGCGAATCGTCGACCATCACGAGCGCACCGTAGCGATCGGCGAGATCGCAGATGCCTTTCAGGTCGGCGATGATGCCGTCCATCGAGAACACGCCGTCGGTTGCGATCAGCTTGTGGCGCGCGCCCGCCGCATCGGCTTCCTTGAGCTTCGCCTCGAGGTCGGCCAGGTCGTTGTTCTTGTAGCGCAAGCGCTTCGCCTTGCAGAGGCGAACGCCGTCGATGATGCTCGCGTGGTTCAGTTCGTCGCTGATGATCGCGTCGTTCTCGTCGAGCAGCGTCTCGAACAGCCCGCCGTTCGCGTCGAAGCAGCTCGAATAGAGGATGCTGTCCTCAGTGCCGAGAAACGCGGCCAGCGCGCTCTCCAGTTGCTTGTGGACGGTTTGCGTGCCGCAGATGAAGCGGACCGATGCCATGCCGAAGCCGTCCTGGTCGAGGCCGGCCTTCGCCGCGTCGATCAGGCGCGGATCGTTCGCCAGACCCAGATAGTTGTTCGCGCAGAAATTGAGCACGCCGGCACCGCCGGCGAGCCGCACTGCAGCCGCCTGGGGACTCGCGATCTCGCGCTCGGTCTTGTAAAAACCGTCCGCGCGGATCTGGTCGAGCGTCCCGCGCACCTGGGCGAGAAAGGCATCACGCATCGCAAAGCTCCTGACAGGGATTCGCATTCCGCAGCACACCGCTCGTGGCGGCGGCGCAACGGCCTGCTACTGTTATAGTCGGTCGTTCGGTTGACCGCATTTATCCGATATTCCGAACTAGAATTCGAAATATCGAACAACTCTAAGCGAACGGAATCCAAATGGCAAGTTCCTCCGGCTCGCGGCGCACACCTGCCGGCGCCGCACCGCAGCCGCCGGCCGTCACGCCGCCGCGTGTCGGCGAGCAGATCCAGCGGCTGCGCAACGAGCGCAAGCTGACGCTCGACGACCTGTCGCGCGCAGCCGGCGTATCGAAATCGATGCTCTCCGAGATCGAACGCGACAAGGCCAACCCGACGATCGCCGTCGCGTGGCGGCTGACGAATGCGCTCGGCATCACGCTCGACGAATTGTTCTCTCAGCCGAAGGCGCCCGAGACGATCCGGGTGGACGGCCCTCACGACATCCCGACGCTCGCCGGCCACGACGGCCGGTACCAGTTGCGCGTATGGGGCCCGATCGACCTCGCCGGCAAGTTCGAGTGGTACGAGCTGACGCTGCCGGGCGGCGGCGCATTGGTATCGAACGCACACGAACCCGGCACGCGCGAACACCTCACCGTGCTGCAAGGCGCGATGGAAATCGAGGCCGCGGCGGCCAGCCGGCGCCTGAAGGTGGGCGACACCGCACGCTACCCCGCCGACGAGCCGCACGCGATCCGCAACCCCGGCAAGGCCGAGGCGCGGGCATTGCTGATCGTGATCCATCGCTGACGGCGCGACTAGTCGGCCAAAAGGTCAATCGCAGGCCAGTTGCGGAAAACACTGTATGTTTGTACAGTATACGGACATTCCGCCATGCACGGGCCGGAGCCGGCGCACCGAGGCGCCCGCCCCGGTCGACAGGAGCCTGCAATGACAGAAGAACAAGATTTGGCCGCGCTCAGCTTCAAGGCTGCCGCGCACGATCTCGAGCTGATCGTCCGGCATATCGCCGGGCGCTACATCCGCCAGCGCGTGCCGCTGACGTGGCGCTTGCTGCACGCGATCGAGGCCGAGGCGCTCGCCGACCTCGGCTTTGCCAGCCGGCACGACGCCGGCATGCGTCAACTGTTCGAACGGCCGTCGGACATGACCTTTCCGGAAACGGACGATCCGATCGACTTCGGGCGCTCGAACGCGCTGCCCGCCGTCTTTTCGTTCGCGGTCCTCGCGTATGAAGCTGCAGCCACGTCGCACGACGCGGCGCCTCGCGAGCGCGCTCACCGTCAGTCCAAGGCGTGGGGCGACTGATGGCCAAGCCCCGGCTGCAGCGCACGGCGGCCGATCAGTCTCCAGCTGCCCGACATGTTGCGGAAAGGGCTACCATATACGCAACTAACGGAATAAACACCATGTCCCTTCCCGCCTCTCCCGACACCGCTGCACGCCCGGAAGAAAAGGATCTGTTCGACCGCGGCGCATCCGACTGGATCGTCTCGCCCGAAACCGCGTTCGACGCCTGGCTTGCCATGCAGGAGTATCGCCGCTCGTCGGCCGACGTCTATCGCGCGCAATGGGGCGCTTTTCTCACGTGGATGCGTGCGCATCAGAAGAATCTGGCAACGGTCGACACGGCCACCATCGCAAACTTCGTCGGCGAGTTGCCGATCAGGAAAACGCAGCGCATGCGCTATCTGCGACTGATCGAGCGCGTGCTCGATCACATCCGGCGCACCGAGTACGCATCGACCAACCCGGCCCGTTTCATTGCTCAGGATGGCGAAGCGAACTGGCGCAAGGCACGCGACAACGAGCCGACCGGTTTCCTCACGCCGGCCGAGCGCGCGACCTTGCTCGCCTATCTGTTTTCGCCGATCGGCGTGTCGGGTTCCGCTTACTGGAAAGAGCGGCGCGACCGCGCGCTCGTCGCCGTGTTTCTCGGTGCCGGCATCAAGACCGGCGAAGCGCGTGCACTCACGATTAGTTGCATCAATACGAGCGCCACGTCGTTGCAGATCGAGTCGACGCATCCGGATTACGCGCGCGAAACCCATCTGGCCTCGTTTGCGATCGCGCTGCTCGAAGCATGGCTGACCGAGCGCAAGCGCCAGGAGATTCCGGGAGAACTCGTGTTCCCCGCATCGCATGCCGGACGGCCGATGCACAAGGCGACGATGCTGCGCGCGATCGACGCGATCGTCGAATCGGCCGGGCTCACGTCATCGCGCACCGCGCGTGCCAGCCCGCAAACGCTGCGCAATACCTACGCGGCCGAGCTGTTCGAGCACGATGTGCCGCCCGAGCGCGTCGGCAAATGGCTGGGCTTCATGCGGCCGATCTCGTCGAACCGCTTGCATCGCGCGTGGAAAAACTGGCGCGACGGTTTGGCCGACCACAACGGTGACACAACCGACAGCGACGAAACTCACTGATCGGGAAACGGCTGCTCACGCACATGATCCGTGAGCAGCCTTGCGTGGCGCAGCCTCACCGTTTCACAGCTCCCGAAAAACCTCACCTCAAGCGTCCCGGATCGTCTCACCTGTGCAGGTGCTGCCGATCTTCGGGTCAGGAATGCGCAAAGCGCGCGACGGCTTCGAACCGGGACGGCCATGTGCCCGACGCGTGTTCACATTCCGGGCACGCCACTTCAAACCCCTCTTTACCGTGTGACAGCTCCGGCTCCCCGTCGCAATGCGGGCACTGGGTCGGCACCGGAATGTCGTGATCCAGCGCGGTGCCGATCGCGGAAAACGCTTCCGCATCCAGTTGCCCGGCATCGGCCAGGCGCCGGATCAGCGCGGAGACTTCCGGATTCATCCCTTGGCTCGCGCGCAGCGAGCTTACGTCGCGTGTCGAGCGTTCCAGCTCATCGCCTTGGGTGCGCAACTGTTCTTCGAGCCGATCCGCGCGGGCCTTGGCCGAACTCAATTGCTGCAGGAAATCGAATTCCTTGCGCTGAACGTCCCGCAAACCGCTCTGGTAGGTCGATGCCATGCTGCGCAACGAGTCGAGTTCGACCAGCATCGGTTTGACGCGACGTTCGGCTTCGGCCACGGCGTCCTTGATTTGCTGCGCATAGTGCTCGGTGCGCTGCTGCAATTCGGCTTGCAACGCATCGATCCGGTCGCGCAGCGTTGCGTTTTGCGTCTGCTCGGCGTCGATGCGGGCCGCTGCCGCAGCCAGTTCCTTCTCCAGTCGGGCGACTGTGGTGAGTAACGTCGCTTCGCTCGCCGAACCGTGCGTCGATTGCGACGCGAGTTGAACCTCGAGTTCGGTCACTCGGGCCTGCAACTGCTCGTTTCGGGTTTCGCCGCGGGCGAGCGCCCCTTCGAGCGTCTCCTGGCGGACGGTTGCGTCGCGCAACCGCTGTTCGGCGTCGGCCACGCCGGCGCGAACCTGCTCGCGATCGCCATCGAGACTGTCGCGGGCTGCTTTCAGCGCTTCTTCATAGAGTGCGCCGAGCAATGCGCCGGCTTTTTCCTCGACGGCCTTCGGAATGGCCGCACCGTCGAGCCGGATCTTGGACGCGGAACGGATGCGCTCCCAGAAATGGTCGATGTCTTTCGGAATGTCGCTGGCGCTGCCGGTCTGGGTGAGATCACGGACGTTGGCGGCCGACGGCCGGATGCCGAGATCGAAGAACAAACGCTTGCATGCATGCAGCGACAATTCCTGACGGCGTGCACCGCTGGCGCGCAGTGATTCCAGTTCGTCTCGAATGACTTGGCGTATTTCGTCCAGGGTCATGACCGTGCTCACAGACATTGAAGTGTGGCAATCATAACGAAATACGTATTTATTGATACTGGTTTTGTGCAGACGTGGTGAATTTACGTCGCTTCGCACAGAAATCGGATCTGTGAGCCGATCTGGTCGACTGTGCTCAAGGATTCCGTGAAACAAAGCGAAGAAGATCAGCCAAGTCCTTGTTGCACAAGCATTTTCCTGCAGACCCCGAATTTCGGTATTTGTTTCACATGACAGCGGATCCGATTGCCTGTGGGTGTTCAGGGGTTGGGGTGTCTGTGGAAAACTCGTCAGCCGATGTCTTGAGAGTATTAGAAGTAAACACCCTTGAACCCTTAGTTAAAAACGTTAACGCCACGGCACAGCCTTATGTAACAAGGCTTTCCGGCCGACAAGGTGAAGTTTTACGGGAGCCAAGGTGATCTTCTGCGGGAGCTGAAGTGATGGGGTTCAGGGAGCAGCGTGAGCCGTTGCAGGAAAGGTCGTGAGCGGATTCGGGATCACAGTGAAACACGAGATTTCCCAAAGGTGAGGTTTTTCGGGGCCGCACAGCCACAGAACCCGCGCGGTGCCTGACTGCACAGTTTTCTGCCTGTGCAGACACAGGTGAGCGTTTGCAGGACCTTCTTTGCGCCCCGATTCTGCCCATCTTTTGGGCAGTTTTGGCGAAAGGTGAGGTTTCACGGGACTCCGCGGGATTTTGCTGTGAGGATTTCCGGGAAACGAACGCCATTTTGCACAGCAAAAGTGCGCTCAGGGGCCTGTGATGCCCTAAAGGTGAGGTTTTTCGGGAGGGAAATGCGGGTTTTCCTGGCCTGATCCCGTTAAGGTGAGCTTTTTCGGGGCATGGATCACAGACTGTGTGCGCAGTCACAGGTGAGGCTTTTCGGGAATGGAATTTGCCCGAAAAATGGTCAAAGGTGAGGTTTTTCGGGACCTGTGAGCGGCCGGATTCGTCGAAAAGCCCACCAGGACTGGAAGAAATCTCGTTTTCGCTGTGCCACTTTTTGGCACAGGTGAGATTTTTCGGGGGCTGACATACCGTTGTCGTATGAAGGATTCCCGCCGAAAGGTGAGGCTTTTCGGGGGATGTCCGCGGCGCACAGCCAAATGCCGTCTGAGCATAAGTATCGGAACGCATTGAGGTTTTTGATACTGTGGCGGTTACGGTGAGGTTTTTCGGGAGCCACTTCCGTGCCCGTTGCGGCACAGCATTTTTTCGGAAAGGTGAGCACTTTCGGGATGCTTCGCCAGCCAATCCCGTGTGTATCGGGGATTCGTCGGCATCCGGACGAAAGAACAAGCTGTGCTCAAGGTGAGCATTTTCGGGACCTGATCCTGTTGGTGCGCTGTACAATGCGCGCCCGGGCCTGCAAATCAGGTTCGATCGGGCCGTGCGGGCCGGTTTCGGCAGCGTCTTTTCGTACGCCGGACCCAATCTCGATTCGCCCGCGAACCGTGCCTGTACATGCATACAGGCCGCCGCGGGGTGATCGGGAACGCACAGCGACGGACAATCGCAACCCTGTGCCGAACGCACGGCCGCGCAGTCGCAAAATTACGACAAATTGAAAGGTGAGCCGATACGGGAGCGAATTCCGCACGTGTCGTGCACAGGTGAAATTCTGTGAATCCGCGCATCCCGCGGCACGTCTGGAAGAGTCCGGAACGCTGCAATGGCGGACCGGTGAGGGTTTTCGGGAGTGGTTGGGGTGAGCACCGTTTTGCACGCGCGCTTCACCGGCTATGGTGAGCATGTCGTTCTGGACGCACATCACCGCAGGCGCTATCCTTCCGGGAAACTTCACCTCCGACCCGACGTATGGCCACGACGAAGCGCGCCAAGAAAACCGATGTGGATGTGGTGAGTGCCAGTTCAGCCGAATTGCGCAAGGCCGTCGAGGCGATTGCCATTCAGCCGAAAAGCGGCAAGATCACGCTCCTCACTCGCAAGCTGTTCAATGTCCTGCTGGCCGTCGCGCAGCAGGCCGACGACTCGGGCGATACGTATCGCGCGCTGCTGTCGGACATCGTCGCCAACTCCGCTTTCGACTCGAACGACACCGCGCTGGTGAAGGAACACCTGCGCCGCATGGTGTCGGTGCAGGTCGAATGGAGCACGGGGACGTCGAGCCAGAAGCCTGGCCGCAAGTGGGGGATCTCGACGCTGATCGCCGACGCGGAAATCCTCGAGGATCCGACGACCCGCCGCGTGTGGGTCGAATTCTCGTTCGCACCGAAGATCAAGAAGAAACTGCTGGACCCGGTCCAGTATGCGCGCCTGAGCCTGCAGTTCCAGAGCCAGCTGCGCAGCAGCGCCGGTCTCGCCCTGTACGAGATCTGCGTGCGCTACCTGACGAACCCGAGCCACCTGACGATGCGCGAACCGTGGGAATGGTGGCGGCCGATCCTGTCGGGTACGCCCGATACGGAAGCCGGCGACGAGGCAAAGCGCGAGTACAAGTACTTCAAGCGCGATTATCTGCGTCCCGCGATCGCGGAAGTCAACGCGGTCACCAACATCTTCGTCGAGCTGATCGAGCACCGCGAAGGGCGCCGGGTGGCCGAGATCCAGTTCCGCGTGACCGAACGCAAGCAGCCGATGCTCGCGCTCGACGAACACCCGAACGTATTCGACAGCACGCTGGTCGACCGGATGGTCAAGCTGGGGATCCCGCTGAAGGAAGCGCAGACGCTCTATGCCGACAGCGAGGAGAACCGGATTCGCGCTGCACTGCAGATGACCGAACAGCGGTTGCGCAGCACGACGCTGCCGCCGGTGCGCAGCGCGCCGGCGTTGTTCAAGGATGCGCTGAAGAAGGGCTATGCGCCGCCGGTCGAGTCGGTCGACGCGCTGCCTGCCGGCACGCCCTCTGCGAAGGTCGCAGCGGCCCAGCCGGACGATCTGAAGGCACGTCTGATGAGCGAGTTCGCGGCGTTCCGGCGCAAGGAAGCGAAGGTGCTGTACGAAGAGCAGGGCGACGCGGAGCGCGAAGTGGCGCGCGAGTCGTTCGAATCAGAGGCGCTGCCGACGATGGGCTCGCATCTGCGCGACGACTGGCGCAAGCGCGGCCTCGATTCCAAGCTGGCCGAGACGGCCTTTTTTGACTGGCTGGCCCAGAAGACCTGGGGCGAGCCGACCGACGGCGACCTGCTGTCGTTCACGCTGAATCAGTCGCGGGCCGCCTGAGGCCCGCTGACGGGCCGCTGCCGGCCTCGCCCTGAGCCGGCGGGCCCGGCGTCCTCACCGGGCCCTGCGGGCCGTTTCCATCACTCCGACAACAGCATCCGCTCGAGCTGCTCGAGGATCGCGTCGCGCTTGTCTTTCGGGAGACCGCGCAGGCGCAATTCGATGCGATCTTCGCCATACGACTTCAGGTCGCCGACCGATTTGCCGCCGAGCTTGATCTCAAGACGCTGCGCATAGCGCTGACGGCCTGCGACCTTCGGCGTCTCCTGAGCCGCAACGCGACCCTTGACGATGTCCGACACCTGGCGCGTGCTGAGATCGTCCGACACGATCTTGTTGATCAGCCGCAGCGTCGCCTCGGTACCGCGCGCGTTGTGATAGCGACCGACTTGATACGCCATGTTCGAGCCGAAGCGGTCGGGACGCACGACCATCTCCTGCATGATCGGCTCCGGCAGCTTGCCGATCGACAGTGCGACGGCCACCGTCGACTCGTCGAGGCCGAGATGCTCGGAGAGCTCCTTCTGGCTCTGGAAATGCTTGTCGTCGAGGAAGCGGCGCCACACGACGGCGTTGTCGAACACCGTCTGCGTATCGCGCTGGACGTTGAGATCGTAGCCGAGCTTGTAGCTCTGGATGCCGATCGGCACGTCGATCACGATCGCCTTGACCGACTCCTTGTTTGCTTCCTTCAACGCCCGCACGCGGCGACCGCCGTCGCTGACGAAATACGTGCCCGGGTTGTCGTAATCCGGAATCACGTGGATGGCCTGCTGTTGCCCCTGCTTCGCGAGGTTGACCGCGAGTTCGGCAATCGACGACTTCAGATAGAAGTGCCGCGGGTTGAACGGGCTATGCTTGATCGCCTTCAACGACAGCTCGATCACCTGGCCCGGTGCGTAGCGATTCTCCAGGCGCCACGCGCGATATTGCGGCGACTCGTCGATCGACGGATCGATCGTGAGCTCCGGAGCAGGCGGCGGCGCGATGTCTTTCTTTGCGGATTTGGTCGGCGCAGGCGTGGGCGTCTCGGACTTGACGATGCCGTCGATCGCGTTGAGCCGATCAAGCGCGGTGCGCTTCTCGCTCGTCGTGATATCCGGGCGCGCTTGGAATCCTTTGGCAAATTGGGAGGGTTTCATGTGACTCCTTTGTGCGCATAAAGTCAGGGCAGCATGGCGACGATTTCGTCGGCACATGCACGAATTTCGGCGGCGGCCAGCTTGCCGCCGCGATCGTTCATCTGCAGCACGGTCTGACCGAGCGCCATCGCCTGCTTGTACGCTTCCCGGGTCGGGATCTGCGTTTTCAGCAACGGGAAGCCGAGCTCCTCGAGCGCACGCTTTAGCTCGCGGGTCAGCATGCGCTTCTCTTCGGTCTTGTTCAGCAGGAAGACCGCGCGGAGGTCTTCGTTCATGACCTGCGCCTGCTGGATCAGCTTGACCAGCCCGACGCTCGACCAGTAATCGGCGGGCGACGACGAAGTCGGGATCACGGCAATCGATGCGGCCAGCAGGACGACGCCTGAGACTTTCTCGGTGATCGACGGCGGGCAGTCCACGACGATGATGTCGTAGTCGTTGATGAACTTCTTGATCTCGCGATGGATCTGGCCGTCGGCTTCGGCGAGGTTGACGACCGGAAACGGGATGCCGTTTTCGCTGTCGCCGGATGCGCTCGACCAGTGAACCAGCGTGTTTTGACGGTCTGCGTCGATGACGAGGACGCGCTTCCCTTTTTCATGGAACGCGGCGCCGAGGTGCATGGCAATCGTGCTTTTGCCGACGCCACCTTTTTGTTGAGTGACTGCAATGATTTCCGCGGCCAATTTTCACTCCTGTTTTGGTCGTTGGAATTCTACAGGACGATATTTGGATTTCAATGAAATTGTCGTTCGACAACTACGCATTAGCCATTCGGGCTATCGGTTTATGCGCATAAACGAGCCGGAGGAGATTGGTGGCTCGATTGGATCGTGTGGGCGATGCTTGGAGATGTCGATGGGCTGACGTTGGATGTGTCATCGCCAACGGTGTTGTCGGGGTGAATGATCGCCCTCCGCGATATCCCGATGCGCTGCCCTTTCGCTGGACGGGGGTGTCATGTCAGACGGCCGGCGAGTTTCTGCGCATAAACTCGGCAGAGGTTATGCGGTCAATCTCGTGGCGAAATGCCTGGGGCACGAGCGAGGGTTGTGCGCCGCTGCCTTGTCCATGCATGCCGCGTTGGTGGTGCGCGCCGTTGAACGCACGTCGATGTGCGTTCAACGGCGCGATGTTTATGCGCATAAACCAGCGACGCTCGATGGCGAGCAACGATGGGCCACGTGCAGCCCCGCCTGAATCCGATGCGCGATGATGCCGTGGCGAGGCTGCATGTCGATATAGCGCCCCCTCGGTGCCGTGATGTATCCACATGCGATCACGCGCCAAATTGCGACGCACCTCCCCCAGCGATCGCTGGCTTTATGCGCATAAACCACCTGGCTCACGCTATCCCCCGCACCACACGCTCACCTCGGAGGTAGTCACGATGCATTGGCTCGCAGAGACATAGCCTTCATCCCGCGATAGCGCACCGCCCGACTTTATGCGCATAAACACATCCATTCTTTGAAGCATGTGCCCCGGAGAGCGCTCCCCTCTCGCGGCTCCCTGCCATGATGCGCCGCCTCACCGACTGCCTCGGCGATACACCGAATCCACACCCGACTTCACCCCAGCCGCCCCCTCAGAACCCCTCGCACAGACTGGCTACAATACAGGGCTCTACCATCCAGGCCTGAATGATGATCACGATCTACCACAACCCCCGATGCTCGAAGTCGCGCGAGACGCTTGCGTTGGTCGAATCGCTGAATACCACCGGCACGCCGCTGAATGTCGTCGAGTACCTGAAGACGCCGCCGACGGTCGAGGAACTGGAAACGCTGCATCGGCAACTCGCCCGCCCGATGCGCGACATGCTGCGTGACGGCGAGGAGCCGTACAAGGCGCTGAATCTGGCCCGCGCGGATTTGACCGACGCCGAGGCCTATGCCGCGATTGCCGCGCATCCGATTCTGCTGCAGCGGCCCATCGTCGTGTATCGCGGCAAGGCGGCGATTGGCCGGCCGCCCGAATCGGTGAAAGCGCTGTTCGAATAATTCCTGGCCGGCGTATTTTTCTTATTGCATCAGTCCGACGCTCGCGCGGGCATTCGACGCCGACGCGATCGCCGGGCAATCCACCGCCTGCGACGCGAACGAGAGCGGCGACACGAACCGTATCCTAGCGTTCGCCGGACGACGTACCGTCATCGTCCGGCTCCTGCCCCGCCGCCGCTTTCGCGGCCGTCCGCAACAGCGAAATTTGCCCGCGATAGGCTCTGCATCCGCTGCAGGTCGGCAGATGAATGCGCACCTGCAGTCGTTCGTGCAGCGTCAGATGCCGGTCGAGCGCATCCGACAGCAGTCGCGTGATGTCAGTACATTTCCCCGGCAGCATCTTCGGTCGTCAGTCCTTTTTCACTCAGGCAGGTTCGCAGGCGCGTGCGCGCCCGATACAGCAGCACGCTGCAATGATTCGTCGTCATCGTCAGTTCGCTGCAGATTTCCGCAATCTCGACATCGAGAAATTCGCGCATCATGAACACGCGCCCGATCTGTTCCGGAAGGTGGTCGAGGCAGACCTGGAACAGCGTCCAGAACTGCTGCTGCTGCAACAGCGTCTCGGGCTTCGGCCATGGTCGCGGCTTCGCATGCGCGGCCCAATGCCCGTTCTCCTTGAACAGTTCTCGATCGAGCACCGATTCGCCGTCGAGTTCGGCGTCGAGCGCGGACAGGTTGACTGTCCGCTGCCGCGCGCGCAGCACGTCGATCAGCTTGTTGCGCAGGATGCCGAACACCCACGTCTTGTGGGCCGACAGCCCGGCGAAATCGCCCGCGTGCGACCACGCGGCGGCCAGCGCTTCCTGCACGGCGTCTTCGGCCGCGTCGGTATCGCGGAGCTGGAGTCGCGCGAAGCGCAGCAGGTCGCGCCGCAGTTGCGCGAGATAAACGGGATCGTCGTAGGCGGACGGCATGTCTGGGTTGCAGTGTTTCGAAACGATCGCGCTTGCGCCACCGGGCGCGCGCATCGCGGTGCGAGCAGCTTACTGGGCGCGCCGCCGGCCTGCAATGCATGTTCCGTCACGATTTCACGAAACCGGCCAGCGTGCTGCGCTATGCTTGCCGAACCCCGGCTTGCGCGTCGACGGCGTCGCGCGGCGGGCAATCTGTAACGTCAGAACATAACGGTCGAGTTATCCACAATTTCTGTGGAAAACCTTGTGGAAAGTCGGCCGGACGGCCCCGTGGGACGGCTCGCGGGCTGGCTTGCCTATAAACAGACCTTTATTGCCCGTTCGGAAGCAATTGATCCGATTCCTCACTCACCGGAAGGAGAATGCCATGTCCTATCGTATTGCGGTCGTCGTCGGCAGCCTGCGCCGCACATCGACGAACCGTGCGCTCGCGCATGCCGTGATTTCGCTCGCCCCCGCCGATTTTTCGTTCGAGTTCGTCGAGATCGGCGAGCTGCCGCTGTACAGCCAGGACTACGACGCGGATTTTCCGGAAGTCGCGAAGCGCTTCAAGCAGTCGATCGAAGCCGCCGACGCGCTGCTGTTCGTCACGCCCGAATACAACCGGTCGATTCCCGGCGTGCTGAAGAATGCGCTCGACTGGGGTTCGCGCCCGTGGGGTTCCAACTCGTGGTCGGGCAAGCCCGGTGCGGTCCTCGGCACGTCGCCGGGCGCCGTCGGCACCGCGCTCGCGCAGCAGCACCTGCGCAACGTGCTCGCATACCTCGACGTGAAGACGCTCGCTCAACCCGAGATGTTCATCAAGCACGATCCGGCACGTATCGACGATCAAGGCCAGATCGTCAGCGAAGACACCCGCAAGTTCCTGCAGGGCTTTGTCGATCGCTACGCGGGCTGGGTGCGCCTGCTGAAGTCGGCCTGAGCGTCACGCGTTCGGCCGTCGGCGCGGGCCCGCACGCAGCGGGTCACGCGCCGGCGTGCCGCGCGTCGCGCGCTTCGCGGATGCCCAGCAGGATTTCGTCGAGCAGCGCGATGTCGAACGGCTTCGACAGCACGCGGACGTTGACGGTGCGCGTGCGGTCGAGCTCCTCCGCGTAACCCGTGACGAGAATCACGGGCAGCTTCCCCGGCCGCTTGTCGACCGCTTCCGCGAGGTCGATGCCGTTCAGGCGGCCCGGCATGTGGATATCCGAAATCACGAGGTCGAACGCATCGTTCGCGGCCGCGCCCTCGATCAGGCGCAGCGCATCGTCGGCGCTGGGCGCATAGGTCACGCGGTGGCCGAGCAGCGACAGCAGCGCCTCCGTGCCGGCCGCGACTTCGCTGTTGTCCTCGACGAGCAGCACGTGCAGGCCCGCGAGTGCGCCCGTGCCTGCTTCGTGCGCGACGGCCGGCGGCCGCGCGACGACGTCTTCGGCGCGTGCGCGCGGCAGATAGAGGCGCACCGATGTGCCGGCCCCGACCGCGCTGTCGATCGTCGCCAGGCCGCCCGAGCGTTCGCAGAACGCGAACACCTGCGGCAGGCCGAGCCCCGTCCCCATCCCCTGCGCCTTCGTCGTGAACAGCGGTTCGAATGCGCGCGCGAGCACGTCGGGCGCCATGCCCGAACCCGTATCGTCGAGCGAGATCTGCACGAAATCGCCGGTCAGCGGGAAGCCGTCCTCACGACGCAGCGTCACGTTGCGCGCGCCGACCGTGAAGCGGCCGCCGGACGCCATCGCGTCGCGCGCGTTGACCGCGAGGTTGATCACCGCGAGTTCGAGCTCCGCGACGTCGACGCGGATCGGCCAGACGCCGGGCTCGATCGCGACGACCAGCGACGACTTCGAACCGAGCGACGTCTTCAGCAGTTCGCGGCACGTGCCGACCCATTGCCCGACGTCGATCGTCTCGTTGTGCAGCGGCTGCTTGCGCGCGACGCCGAGGAGCTGGCGCGTGAGCGACTGCCCGTTCTTCAGCGCGCGCTCGATCGCGCCGAGTTCCTTGTCGAGATGCTGGACGCCGCGCCGCCGTGCGATCTGCACGTTGCTCGAGATGATCATCAGCAGGTTGTTGAAGTCGTGCGCGACGCTGCCGACGAGGTTGCCGAGCGCCTGCATCTTGCGCGACTGCCGGTACGCCGACTCGATCGAACGCCGCATCGATGCTTCGGCCTGCCAGCGATCCCACGCCTCCTCTTCCGCCTTCAACCGCTTGAGCGACAGCCAGATCACCGACCACAGCGCGATCGACGGCGCGAACATCGAGATGAACAGCACGCTCAGGTGTTCGTACCATTCATGCCAGATCGCCGACGTGCGGTACGCGCACGTCACGTACACGGGATAGCTGCCGACCTGGCGGTACGCGACGATCTCGCTGCTCGCGCCGTCGTGGCGCACGCGCACGACGCCTGCGCGCGGATCGTTGCGCGCGTTGCCGAACGTGACCGAGCGATCGGTGTGTGCGAGCGACGGCGGCGGCGGATACGACGCGATCACCGCGCCGTCCGAGCGCGCGAGCGCCATCGTCATCGGCGTGCTCGCGCCGCCGAGGAGGTCGCGATAGAACGCATTGAAATACGACGACTTCAGCGCGATCGACACCATCCCGGCGAACGAACCGTCGCTGTGACGGCGCGCGACGCCCGTGTTGAAGACCGGAATGTTCTCGAGCTTGAGCGGCCCCATCATCAGCCGCGAGATGTGTTCGATGACCTTGCCGTCGCGGATGCCCGTGAAGTCGTCGCGGTTCGCGATCGACGCATACGGCGCCGGGTAGTAGAGGCTGTTGGCGAGCAGCATCCCGCTCGCGCCGAAGATCGACACGGCGGCCACCTGCGGATAACCGCCGCCGATCGTGTTCAGCGCTTCGTGGATGTCGGATTCCTTGGTGCGCACGGTGGCGTCGTCCATGTCCTGCACCAGGTCGACGATGCGCGCATCGAGTGTCTCGCTCAGGTCGAACACCTTGAGCGCGTGCTCCTCGGCAACCCGCACCGTGCGCATCGTCACGTCGCTCGCGGCGGCCTCGCGCGTATTCAGGTCGTTGTACGCCATCACCACCACGTAGATGCACGGCAGCACGATCGCCGCGACGAGCAGCACGATCAGCGTCACGCGGCGCACCGCGAAATCGTGTTCGGGGGCGCCGGACGCGTAGCTGCCGTCGTCCTGCCAATCGTCGGCGGGCGGGGAGGCGGGGGCGTGGGAGTCGGCAGGCCGGTCGGACGTCATCGAAGAAGCGGGTGAGGCGGAGGTGCCTGCCATCATAAACGAGTTGCGACGGCCCGCCGCGCAGCCCGCGGCGTCACGATCCTGTCGATTCCGACAGGGGGAAACTGTCAGATTGAAAACGCGACGAATCCGGCAGCGCAAACGTACACAAGGAAAAATTTTGCGTGCTTATCTCGAAAATGATCGCGGCTGTTTTCGGAATGGCGTGCGATCGGACCGATTCTGTTCGAAATGGTGAAAATGGCGAGTTGCATCGCCTCCGGTTTACTCCGAGAATCGCGCCTTGCTTTCCCTATGACAGATATATGCGCCCGCCGGCGATCGCCGCGCGGGCGTCGCGCGCACCTGCGTCGCGACGCCCGCGCACGGCCGCAAGGCGGTTGCCCGCGCCCGAACGCATGGCCCCTAAAGAAGTGCGCCGCGCGGTCGTTAACGCGAGAGAGACCATTCCGTATACCGCATCGCCCCATGCCTTTGCCGATTGTAATTGCCGACGATTCGCTGCTCGCTCGCAAACTTCTGACAAAGGCGCTGCCGGGAGACTGGGACGTTGAAGTCGCGTATGCAGCGAATGGTCGCGAGGCCTTGGCGCTCTATCGTGACGGCAAAGCTTCCGTGATGTTTCTGGACCTGACGATGCCCGACATGAGCGGATATCAGGTCCTGGAAACACTGCGCCACGAAGATCTGAACACGTTCGTGATCGTGGTATCCGCCGATATCCAGCCGCAGGCGCAAGCACGCGTGCGTGAATTGGGCGCGATCGCATTCGTTGCCAAGCCCGTGACGTCGGAGGCATTGCTGCCCATTCTCAAGGAGTATGGGTTGTATGCCTGAATCGGTGTTCACGGCGGAGCAACGCGACGCGTTGCAGGAGATCGCCAACCTTGCAATGGGCCGCGCCGCCGCGCGGCTTGCGTTGTTGCTCGGGCGCTTCATCGAGTTGTCGGTGCCGCGCGTGCGCGTCGTGCAAGCGGCCGACGCGGGCAACGCGCTGCGCGAGATGACGGGCATTCACGACAACGTGACCGCCGTGCGCCAGGGCTTCCGTTCCGACATCAAGGGCGAAGCGATCGTGCTGTGCCGCACGTCGGGTGTCGCGCGGCTCATGTCGGTCGTCGACCGCACGTTCGGCGACGGCGTCTACGGCGGGATGGCGACGCCCGACGAACTCGTGTTCGACGTCGCGAACGTGCTGATGGGCGCGTGCGTCGCATCGATCCTCGACGAGCTCGGCCGCAAGCCCGTGTTCTTCCCGCCGGGGTTGCTCGGCGCGAACGTGTCGTTCGACGACGTGTTCGAGCCGAACGTGCTCGCGTGGAGCGTCGCGCTGCTGCTCGAGGTGAATTTCGGGCTCGAGGACCACACGTTCCGCGCTCACTTCGTCATGCTGATGGCCGAGGATTCGATCCGGTTGATGGGCGACGCGCTCGACGCGTTGCTGTCCGCGCTATGACGGCCGCCGCCCCGTCGCTGAGCGACCTCGTGATCGAGCGGGTCGGCTTCGGGCTGTTCGTGCTCGACCGCTCGATGACCGTGCTGATGTGGAACCGCTTCATGCAGGATCACAGCGGCATTCCGGCGGCCGACGTGATCGGCCGCAACCTGTTCGACCGCTTTCCGGATCTGCCGCACACGTGGCTGTCGCGCAAGCTCGAGAGCGTGTTCCAGCTCGGCAGCTTCGCATTCAGTTCGTGGGAGCAGCGGCCCTACCTGTTCCGCTTCGAGCACGACCGGCCGATTACCGGCGGCGTCGACTACATGCAGCAGGACTGCACGTTCATGCCGCTCACGCGCGGCCGCGACGTCGAGGCCGTGTGCGTGACGATCTCGGACGTCACGCACGTGAGCGTGATGCAGCGCGAGCGCGAGGAAGCCGTCGCGAAGCTGCGCGAACACGCGAATCGCGACGGGCTGACCGGCATCGCGAACCGGCGCTTCTTCGAGGCGCGGCTCGGCGACGAATTCGCGCGCTGGCAGCGTTACGGCGGTGACATGTCGGTGCTGCTGTTCGACCTCGACCACTTCAAGACGATCAACGACCGCTTCGGCCATGCGGCCGGCGACGCCGTGCTGCGCGAGACGGCGCGCCGCGTCGCGTCGATCGTGCGCGCGCAGGATACGTTCGGCCGCTTCGGCGGCGAGGAATTCGCACTGCTGCTGCCGTGCACGAATCTCGACGAGGCGATGCTGGTGGCCGACAAGGTGCGCGACGCGATCGGCAGCCTGCCGGTCGATGCCGAGGGCGTCAGCGTGCCGGTGACGGCGAGCGTCGGCGGGGCATGCGCGAAGACGGGCGCGCCGACCAGCGACGTGCTGGTCAACGAGGCCGACGCCGCGCTCTATCGCGCGAAGCGGCTCGGGCGCGATCGTTCGGTGGCCTACGCGTAGACCGCGCCCGCCCCGCTCAGCTTTTCGCGATGTCGGCGAGCACGCCGGCCAGCACGGCCGGCTGCGACATGAACGGCGAATGGCTGCTGTCGAGCTGGTGCACGTGGGTCGGGTTGCCGGGCGCGAGCGCGTCGGCTTCGTCGATGAAGCGCTGCTGCAGCGCGGGCAGGATCACGCGATCCTCGAGACACTTGATGTAGTGACGGTCGATTGCGCCCCAGCGCGCGGCGGTGGTCGGGATCGCGGTCGCGAACGGAGCGGCCGGCACGTCGCAGGTCATCAGGTTCGCGACGGCGTCGAAGTCGGCCTGCGGCACGTCCTCATACAGCGCGCGCTTCATCGTGTCGCGATACGCGGCGTCGCCGCTGCGCGGATCGATGCGCAGCGCACCGGCGACGCGCGGACTCGCGAGCATCAGCGGGCCGAGCATCTCGCCCTTGTTCTCCGGCGCGCGCACGTAGTCGAGGCCCGGCACGCCCGAGCCCGGCATGAAGGCCGCGAGATAGACGATCTTCGCGATCTTCTCCGGTGCGCGCTCGGCGGCCGCCGTGATCGCGAGGCCGCCCATGCTGTGCCCGACGAGCACGACCCTGCCGCGGCCGAGCGCATAGGCGTCGTCGACGGCCTGCATCACTTGAGTCGCGTAGTCGTCGAGCGTCGTGTTCGCGACCGGCGACGGTTCGGCGCCGAACGCATCCTTGTCGAGCGGCCGTTCGAGATACGACGCGGGAAAGCGGGCGTTGATGCCGTGCGCGGGCAGGTCGCGCGCGATCGACAGGTGGCCGCGCGCGGCCAGCGCCGCCGCGACGTGCGCGTAGCACCAGGCGCCATGCCAGGCGCCGTGCACGAGCACGAAAACGGGATGGCCGGACTGCGGGGTGGCGGTGTCGTTCGTCTCCATGGTGTCCGTATTTTTTCGAGAAAGGTGTCATCTTAGACGAACCGGCCGGCATCCAGATGCGGACGCACGGTGCGGTTGCGTGGCCGGTCGCGGTCCGTCCCTCTTGTCTCGCGCAGGCCACATTTCGTCCGGATCTGATTTGAATTTGTGCCGAAGCACGCTAACTTGTTGCTTTGCTCGCGATTGCGCCCCATGAACGTCGACTATCTCTTCTACCGGAAGCCGGACAAACCCGGCCCCTATTCGCTCGACGACCTGGGCGACATCGCGCCGCCGATCGGCCCGGGCGACCTGGTGCGTGCGGGCATCGCACGCGTGTTCGAACAGATCGACTGGAAGGAATCGCCCGACGTGCCGGGCGCGTGGTTCGGCACCGGCGGCGCGGTGTTCCAGTTCACCGCGGAGCCCGACGGCCGCGTGACGAGCTTCATGGGCTCGCGCCTCGAACGCCGCACGATGCTGCAACTCACGCGTGAAATGGGGCTCATTGCGCTCGATCTGCAGCGCGACATCGTTTACGGCTGACGCGCCGCCGGCGCCGCGCGGCGCCGGTTCCCGCCGAGGCCGGCCGCACCGGGCTGCCGGCGGCCTCCGGTGCCCTGCCGGGCGTGGCGCGTGTCCGCCATCGAACTTCAAAGATTGCTATACTTTCGCCCAATTCCGGCTTCCGGCCGGTAATTTGTGCCTGTCTGCGTCGATCGTTCGCATATCTCGCACGCATTTGACACCCTGACCATCCCAGCCGGGCATGGCTTCTTCAATCGCCCCGCGTGGGTGTCTCCGTGGAGCTCGTCTTGGCCGTTTCCAATTCCGTCGTGGACGAACAAGAAACCGACGCCGCTGCCGTCACATCGGGCAGTTCTTTTTATCTGGCGATGCGCATCCTGCCGGCCGTGCAGCGCGACGCGATGTTCCAGGTCTACGCGTTTTGCCGCGCGGTCGACGACATCGCCGACAGCGACCTGCCGCGCGCGGAGCGCAATGCGGGCCTCGATCGCTGGCGCGCGGATATCGACGCGTGCTTCGCGGGCCGCCCGCCGCGCCACCTGGTTGCGCTCGACCGCGAGATCCGTGCGTTCAACCTGCAGCGCGCCGATTTCCACGCGATGATCGACGGGATGGCGATGGACGCGGTCGAAGACATCTGCGCGCCCGACGAGCCGACGCTCGACCTCTTCTGCGATCGCGTGGCGAGCGCGGCCGGCCGGCTGTCGGTGAGGATTTTCGGGATGCCGGAAGCCGAGGGGATCAAGCTGTCGCACCACCTCGGCCGCGCACTGCAACTGACGAACATCCTGCGCGACATCGACGACGACGCGGCGATCAACCGCTGCTACCTGCCGCGCGAACTGCTCGCGCGCGAAGGCATCGCGATCACCGATCCGGCGACGATCGTGCGCGATCCGGCGCTGCCGCGCGTGTGCGCGACGCTCGTCGAGCGCGCGCTCGAGCACTTCCGCCAGGCCGACGCCGTGATGGATACCTGCCCGCGTGCGCAGGTGAAGGCGCCGCGCATCATGTCGGGCGCGTATCGCTGCATTCTCGAAGCCGCGATCGCACGCGGCTTTGCCGCGCCGCGCGCGCCGCTGCGCAAGCCGAAAGCGCGCATGCTGATGATTGCCGCGCGCTACGCGCTGTTCTGAGTCGACCGAGTCGATGCCCAGAACCGTCCACGTGATCGGCGCCGGACTCGCGGGCCTGTCGGCCGCGGTCGAGCTGCAACGCCGCGGGCGACGCATCGTGCTGCACGACGCGCACGCGCATGCGGGCGGCCGCTGCCGCTCGTGGTTCGACGGGACGCTGAACACGACGCTCGACAGCGGGCTGCACACGGTTTTCGCGGGGCAAGCTGCGACGCAGCGCTACCTGCGCGCGATCGGCGCGGCCGATCAGCTCACGGGGCCCGCGTTGCCTGAATGCCCGGTCGTGGATATCGCGTCGCAGCAGCGCTGGACACTGCGCTTCGGCAACGGGCGCTGGCCGTCGTGGCTGTTCGATGCCGCGTCGCGCGCGCCGGGCACGACGCCGCTCGACTACCTCGCGCTCGCGCCGCTCGCGGTCGCGCGCACGGGCCGCTCACTCGCACAGACGATGCGATGCGATGGCGTGCTGTGGGATCGTTGGCTGCGGCCGTATTTCCTCGGTGTGCTGAACGTCGAGCCGCGCCATGCAAGCGCCGAACTCGCGCGCGCCGCGCTGTGCGGCACGTTTGCCGCGGGCGGCCCGGGCAGCCGTCCGCTCGTCGCGCGCCACGGGCTCGGCAGCGCATTCGTCGAACCGGCGCTGCGGATGCTGCAGCACGGCGGCGCGCAGATCCGGCTGAATTCGCGGCTCGACGCATTCGAATTCGGCGCGCACGGCAACGCGGTCGATGCGGTTTCGGTCGGCGGCGAGCGCATCGATCTCGCGCCGGGCGACGCGGTCGTGCTGGCCGTGCCGCCCGAGGTCGCGCGGCCGCTCGTGCCCGAACTCACCGCGCCCGACACGTTCAGCGCAGTTGTGACCGCGTATTTCGCGGTCGAATCGCCAGCCGGCCATCCGCAGCAGACGACCGTCGTCAACGGCATCGTCGACGCGGTGCGCACCGGCAGCGGCCAGCTCGCGGCGACGATCCGCGATGCGGGCCGCTGGCTCGACACGCCGCGCGACACACTCGCGCGGCGCATCTGGGAAGACGTCGCGCGCGTGACCGGCGCGAACCCGGAAACCATCCCCGCGTGGCAGCTCGTCGTCGAGCCGCGCGCGGGCTTTGCGGCGGTGCCGTCGCAGGAAATGAAGCGTCCGGCCGTGCGTACGCGCTGGACCAATCTTGTGCTGGCGGGCGACTGGATTGCCACCGGCTTGCCCGCCACGATCGAGGGCGCGATCCGTTCCGGCCAGCTGGCCGCGGACGTGCTCCAGACACAATAAGAGAGGGACCGATGAACGATCTCACCGAAATGGCTACCTTGTCCGCCGGCACCGCGCCGGCCGGCGTCGACGCGGCCGTCGCACGTGCGACCGATGCGCTGCTGGCCGCGCAGCAAGCGGACGGACACTGGGTCTACGAACTCGAAGCCGATTCGACGATTCCCGCCGAATACGTGCTGCTCGTCCACTATCTCGGCGAGACGCCGAACCTCGAGCTCGAACAGAAGATCGGCAAGTATCTGCGCCGCATCCAGCAGGCCGACGGCGGCTGGCCGCTGTTCACCGACGGCGCGCCGAACATCAGCGCGAGCGTGAAGGCGTATTTCGCGCTGAAGGTGATCGGCGACGACGAGAACGCCGAGCACATGCAGCGCGCACGCAAGGCGATCCACGCGATGGGCGGCGCCGAGATGTCGAACGTGTTCACGCGCATCCAGCTCGCGCTGTACGGTGCGATTCCGTGGCGCGCGGTGCCGATGATGCCGGTCGAGATCATGCTGCTGCCGCAGTGGTTCCCGTTCCACCTGTCCAAGGTGTCGTACTGGGCGCGTACCGTGATCGTGCCGCTGCTCGTGCTGAACGCGAAGCGCCCGATCGCGAAGAACCCGCGCGGCGTGCGCATCGACGAGCTGTTCATCGATCCGCCCGTCAACGCCGGGCTGCTGCCGCGCCAGGGCCACCAGAGCGCCGGCTGGTTCGCGTTCTTCCGTGTGGTCGACCATGCGCTGCGCGCGGTCGACGGCCTGTTCCCGAGCTACTCGCGCGAACGTGCGATCCGTCAGGCCGTGTCGTTCGTCGACGAGCGCCTGAACGGCGAGGACGGCCTCGGCGCGATCTATCCGGCGATGGCCAACGCGGTGATGATGTACGACGTGCTCGGCTACGCGGAAGATCATCCGAACCGTGCGATCGCACGCAAGGCGCTCGAGAAGCTGCTCGTCGTGCACGAGGACGAAGCGTACTGCCAGCCGTGCCTGTCGCCGGTGTGGGACACGTCGCTCGCCGCGCATGCGCTGCTCGAGACCGGCGATGCGCGCGCGGAAGAAGCCGTGCTGCGCGGCCTCGAATGGCTGCGACCGCTGCAGATCCTCGACGTGCGCGGCGACTGGATCTCGCGCCGTCCGCACGTGCGGCCCGGCGGCTGGGCGTTCCAGTACGCGAACGCGCACTACCCGGACGTCGACGATACGGCCGTGGTCGTGATGGCGATGGATCGCGCGCAGAAGCTCAAGCAGTCGGACACGTATCGCGATTCGATGGCGCGTGCGCGCGAATGGGTCGTCGGCATGCAGAGCAGCGACGGCGGCTGGGGGGCGTTCGAACCGGAAAACACGCAGTACTACCTGAACAACATCCCGTTCTCCGATCACGGCGCGCTGCTCGATCCGCCGACGTCCGACGTGTCGGGCCGCTGCCTGTCGATGCTGTCGCAGCTCGGCGAGACGCCGCTGAACAGCGAGCCGGCCCGCCGCGCGCTCGACTACATGCTGAAGGAACAGGAGCCGGACGGCAGCTGGTATGGCCGCTGGGGGATGAACTACGTGTACGGCACGTGGACCGCGCTGTGCTCGCTGAACGCGGCCGGCCTGACGCCGGACGATCCGCGCATGAAGCGCGGCGCGCAGTGGCTGCTGTCGATCCAGAACAAGGACGGCGGCTGGGGCGAGGACGGCGACAGCTACAAGCTGAACTACCGCGGCTTCGAGCAGGCGCCGAGCACGGCGTCGCAGACGGCCTGGGCGCTGCTCGGCCTGATGGCGGCCGGTGAAGTGAACAACCCGGCCGTGGCACGCGGCGTCGACTACCTGATCGCCCGGCAGAACGAAGAAGGCCTGTGGGACGAGACGCGCTTCACGGCGACGGGCTTCCCGCGCGTGTTCTACCTGCGCTACCACGGCTATCGCAAGTTCTTCCCGCTGTGGGCGCTCGCGCGCTACCGCAACCTGAAGCGCGACAACGCGACGCGCGTCACGGTCGGGATGTAACGGTGGGCGTATCACGACACAACGGCGCATTGCCCGTCATCGCGGTGACGGGGATGGCGTTCGAGGCGCGCATCGCGCGCGGTAACGGCGTCGAGGCTGTCTTCGCTGCGCGCGCCGACCGGCTCGAACGCGCGCTGGCGGACGCGACCGCGCGCGGCTGCGCGGGCATCGTCAGCTTCGGCACGGCGGGCGGGCTCTCGCCCGATCTGGTGCCTGGCGCGCTCGTGATCGCGAGCGCGATCGACGGGCCGTTCGGCCGCGTGGAGACCGATGCGGGCTGGAGCACGCGGCTCGTCGCCTCGCTGCACGACACGCCGGTGTGGGCGCGCGTCACGCGTGGCACGATCGCGGCCGTCGGTGCGCCGGTCGTCAGCGAGCAGGAGAAGACCTCGCTGCATCATGCGAAGGGCGCGCTGGCCGTCGACATGGAGTCGCACATCGCGGCGGCCTTCGCGGCGGCGCGCGGCGTGCCGTTCGCGGTGTGCCGCGCGATCGTCGATCCGGCGTGGCGCACGCTGCCGCGTGCGGCGACCGCCGGCCTGCGCGACGACGGCAGCACGGCGATCCTGCCGATCCTGCGTGAATTGCTGAAGCAGCCGTCGCAGCTCGGCCCGCTGCTGCAGGTCGCAAGCGACGCGCGCGCGGCACGCACCACCCTGATCCAGGCGCGCCACGCGTTCGAGCGTACGGGCGCGATGCGGATCGTCTGAGCGGCCTGCGCCGCGACTTTCTCCCCTCTTCCCGGTTTCCCCGTTTCGTACGGACAAAAAAAGAGCGCTGCATGTGATGCAGCGCTCTTTGTCTTTGCGCGGCTGCCGTCGCGGCGTTACTGCGCGGCCGGACTGCTTGCAGGTGCGGCCGGCGTGGCCGGCACGGCCGCCGAACCGGACGACGCCGGCACGGCGGCCGACGCCGCGGCCGGTGCGGCAGCAGGCGCACTTGCGGGCATCGCATTGTCCGCGCCCGGATCGTCGTACTGCGGCAACCCCGGCGCGGCCGGCGCGTTGTTCGGCGTCGTGCCCGATGCGCCGCCCGAGTCGCCCGGATCCTCGTAGTTCGGCAGCCCCGGCACGGCCGGCGTCGCGGCCGGCGCGGCGCCCGACTCACCCGGTTCGTTGTAGGTCGGCAGCGCGGCCGACGACGACTGGCTGCGGTACGTCAGCGACTTGCGCTGCTGCAGGTAAGCGTCGCGCACGAACGAATACGGATCGAGCGCGGCCTGCTTCAGCAGGTCGGTCGCGCCGAGCAGGTCCGAGCGCGCGCTGATGAACTGCGCGATGTACATCGGGTTGCGCGCGGCCGGCTCGATGTAGTTCAGCAGGTTGAAGCGCACGTCCACCGCGCGGCCGACGCCGTCGCGGATCGTACTCGGCCCGAACACGGGCAGCACGAGGTACGGGCCGGACGGCACGCCCCAGCGCGCCATCGTCAGCCCGAAATCCTGGTGGTGCTTCGGCAGCCCGGCCGGCGTCGCGATGTCGATCAGGCCGGCGACGCCGAACAGCGAGTTCATCGCCACGCGCATCAGATCCTGCGTCGCATCGGTGATGCGCAACTGCAGCAGGTTGTTCGCCATGTTGCCGAGATCGCCGAGGTTCGAGAAGAAGTTGCTGATCGCGGTCCGCACGGGTGTCGGCGTGATCTTCTGGTACCCCTTCGCGATCGGCTGGGCGATGTTCGTGTCGACCGTGTCGTTGAACGTGTACATCGCCCGGTTCATCGGCTCGAGCGGGTCGTTGGGATTGCGGTTCGGTCCCGTCGCGCAGCCGGACAGCATCGCGCTGGCGGCGACGGTCGCCGCAATGATTCGCACCTTATTCATTGATTCCTTGCGATTGGTTCTTGGCGCGTTTGACGCGCGGTTTGCCCATCAGGACGGGCTGGAACACCACGGCGCCGATCAGCGTGCAGGTCAGGGCCAGCGCGAGCAGCTTGCCCATGCTCGATGTGCCCGGATGGTGCGACAGCCACAGGCTGCCGAATGCGGTCGCCGTCGTCGCGGCGCTGAACAGCACGGCATGCGTGAGGCTCGAGTGCAGCAACCCCGTCTGCCCCGCGCGCCACGCCATCACGAAATACACCTTGAACGCGACGCCGACGCCGAGCATCAGCGGCAGCGCGATGATGTTCGCGAAGTTGAGCGGCATGCCGAGCACGACGCACATCTCGAGCGTCACGACGCCCGACACGAGCAGCGGCACCAGCGTGCGCAGCACGTCGCCGAAGCGGCGCAGCGTGATCCACAGCAGGATCGTGATCGAGATGATCGACCACAGCGCGGCATGCAGGAACGCGTTGATGATCGTGTCGGCCGAATGCAGGATCGAGATCGGCCCGCCGGTCGCGCCCGGTTCCGCGGCCTTCACCGTTTTCGCGAAACGGCGCAGCATCGTGTCGTCGTTCGGGTCGACGCCCTTCGGCACCTTCGGCGAGATCTGCACGAGCGCGTGGCCGTCCGGCGCGACCCAGTCGCGCACGAGTTGCGGCGGCAGCGATTCGCGCGTGATGTCCTGCGGCTGCAGCAGCGATGCGAGCTGGTTGAGCGCGAGGCGCAGCGTTTCGCCGAACGCGCGCTCGGCGCGATCGCGCGTCGCGCTGTCGGCGGCCGCGAGCTTCGCGAGCGATGCGGACAGGTGCTGCGCGGCCGCTGCGCCCGGGCCCGGGTGATCTTCGGCCGCGTAGCTCAGCAGGTCCGACACGCGCTTGAGCGCGGCGACGCGCTGCGCGTCGGTCGCGGGCGGCGCGGCCGGTTGCGTCAGCGCGGGCAGCAGGTCGCTCGCGGCGGCGGCGATCGCCGCGCGCTTGGCCGGCTGGTCGGCGGGGATGAAGGTCGACAGCGTGGTCGTGCGGCCGACTTCGGGCAGCGCGTCGAGGCGCTTCGCGGCCGCATCGGCTTCGGCGAGCGACGGTGCGAGCAGCGTGACGTCGTTGACGGCCGCTTCCGGCGAATCCTTCAGCGCGAGCAGCGTCGCCATCGATTCGCTGTTCGGATCCTTCAGGTGCAGCGGGTTGAAGTCGAAGCGCAGGAACGCGAGCAGTGGCAGTGCGCCGATCACGACGACGAGCGTGCCGATCAGGATCGGCTTGCGATGGCGATCGAGGTAGTCGTCGACCGGCGCGAGCCACGGGAAGCCCGGCGTCTTCGATTCGCCCGGCGGCGCGAACAGGCGCAGCAGCGCGGGCAGCAGCGTGAGCGTGGTCAGCAGTGCGACGAACATCCCGACGCCCGCGATCAGCCCGAGCTCGGACACGCCGCGATACGCGGTGGGGATGAACGAGAAGAAGCTCGCGGCGACGGCCGCGGTGGCCAGCGCGAGCGGCATGCCCATCGAGTGCGCGGCGCCGATCAGCGCGTGATCGATGCGCGGATCGCGGAAGCGTTCCTCGCGGTACTTCACGCCGTACTGGATCGAGAAGTCGACGCCGAGGCCGACGAACAGCACCATGAACGCGACCGAAATCATGTTCAGCGAGCCGACCATCGCGAGGCCGAGCGCTGCGGTCACGACGAGGCCGACGAACAGCGTGACGAGCACCGATCCGATCATCCGCTTCGAGCGCAGTGCCAGCCACAGGATCACGAGCACGGCGAGCAGCGTGAGCGCGCCGTTGAGCGCGGCGCCGTCCTCGACCGACGCGAATTCGTCGTCGGCGAGCGGCTGTTCGCCGGTCAGGCGCACGGCCGCGCCGTAACGCTTCTCGAGGTCGAGCGAACGCGCCGCGTCGCGGATCACCTGGCTCGTTTCCGCGCCGGCCTTCAGTGCGCCGTAATTGACCACCGGCTGCACGGTGACGAACGCGCGCGCGGGCTGCCGCGCGGCATCGCTGTCGACCAGCGCGCGCCACGAGAACGCGGCCGGCTTGCCGGCCAGCACGTCGTCGACCGTCGCCGCGCTGCGCGCGAGCAGCTTCGCCATCGTGGGCAGTTTCACCTGGCCGGTCAGCAGCGGCTGGCCGAGCGTGGTGGCCAGTGTGGTGGCGAGCCCGGTGAGGCTCGGGTTCTTCGCGAGTTCGTTGACGAGCGGGCGCGCGCTCGCGAGCTGCGACGTCGTATCGGAGACTTCCTGCGGCGACAGGAACAGCAAACCGTTGTGCTCGAAGAACGGCCCGCCGCCGGGCTCGGCGACCTGGCCGATGCGGCCGGCTTCGGCATCCTTCTGCAGCGCTTCGGTCAGCGCATGCGCGGCGGCGTTCGCGAACTCGGGCGCGGGCGCCTCGACGACCGCGAGGATCGTGCCGTTGCGTTGCGGGAACGCCTTGTCGACGGCCTCGCCGAGCGCGGCCCATTGGGGCTCCGCATCGACGAGCTTGCTGATGTCGGTGTTGATCTTGAAATGCTGCGCGACATAGACGCCGCTGAGCGCGGCGATGACGAGCGACAGGACGACGACCCAGACGGGGCGGCGCACCGACCATGCAACGAGTCGGACGATGAGAGATGTCACCATGTGGCGGTGGGGAGCGGCTGGCAAGGGCAAAGTAGCCAAGTATACCGGCGCGGCGTGGCGGCGGTCGTGACGTTGGGGGTTTCGGGGCGGGAAGGAGATTTGTTTGCGGTGGCGGAATCGGTACCGGTGACCGGTTCATTTGTATGGGGATATTTACATAGTCGGCGCGGGGCTGCGTTGCCTGTGACAAATGAAGCTGAAAGGTAACAGTCGGTCACCGTGCGGCAACCGGGCGTCAGGCCCGGTATACTTTGCCTCACCGGCCGATGCAAAGAGCCGGTCGTTTTTTCTCACCGAGTGCGATATCCGTATGAAACGTCATCTGTTTGCTTTCGTCGCGGCCGCCGCCGTGTCGGTTTCCGCTTTCGCGCAGAGCGCGCCGGTCGACATCGTCCGCAATGCGGTCGAGGGCACCGTCACCGCGATGAAGGCCGATCCGGCCGCACGCGGCGGTGATATGGCGAAGGTCACGCAGGTCGTCGAGCAGCGCTTCCTGCCCGCGACCAACTTCGAACGTACGACCCGCATCGCGGTCGGCGATGCGTGGAAGCAGGCCACGCCGCAGCAGCAGCAGGAGCTGTACAAGCAGTTCAAGCTGCTGATGACGCGCACTTACGCCGCGTCGCTCGCGCAGCTCGGCAGCCAGGACGCGAAGTTCTCGTTCAAGGCCGGCGGCGCGTCGGGCGCCGACGCGCTCGTGCAGTCGACGGTCTCGACGCCGGGCGACAGCCAGTCGGTCGGCTATCGCCTCGGCAAGGTCGGCAACGACTGGAAGATCTACGACATCGACATGTCGGGTGCGTGGCTGATCCAGGTCTACCAGGGCCAGTTCAAGAGCCAACTGGCGTCGGGCGGGATCGACGGCCTGATTGCGTACCTGCAGAAGCACAATTCGCGGACGAACTGACGGCCGTTGCAAGGCCTCGGTCCGGATGCATGAAGGGCGCCCTCGGGCGCCCTTTTTCGTTGCGGGTTGCACGCGTGATGTGACCGACTGGCAACGGATGCCGTAGTTCGTGATGACGGAGATCACGTCGATGCTGTTCGGGCGCATCGCGAGAATCGCGGCGATTGTCGAGAGGATGGAAGTCAGCCCCCATCCGACAAAGAAGGCATTCGCGATTTCAGGATTTGTATCGAAGAGACTGCCCGTTCGATGCAGTACGAATGTTCCGTAAGCGTGGAGTGCCCCCAACAGATCAGCGTCGCCAAAACGCTGCCTGCAAATGGGCTTGCTATAACGGCAACGATCGTCAATTGGAGGCGCGGGGTGAGGATCATGATGCGATGTCGCACGTCTTCCGGCGCTCATGCAATCGCGTTACCGAATCACATATGCGGCGATATGGATCAGCATCGTCGGGATAGCCAACGTGACCAGGGAAGACACCACTTTTTGCGGGGTGGCGCGGTGGCGGCTGATTCTCCAGCCAGCGAAAGCGAACACAAGCGATGGTCCGAACGAAAAACTGATCAGCAGAACAGTGATTGGCCACGGCTGCGGGCAGAGGTCGACTTCGCGGCAGTTACTTTTGATGAACTGCAGTCGTGAGCCGATATGAATGCGCCAATCGATTCGACTTCCTGTCCAGCAAGCAAGCCAAGTAGTAACCAGACCTGCGATCCAGTACAGGAACGAGAGTCCGGCACGTTTCATTTGAGCCACGTGTCTGGAAACTAACGCGATTTCCTGCGAGTCACGATAACCGCTGAGGCTATCGCGAAGATGGTGGTCAGCCCACCCCATCCTGCGAAAAATGCAATCGCGATCTCGGGGTTCGTATCGAAAAGACTGCCTCTTCCGTGCAGTACGAATGTTCCGTAAGCATAGAGAGATCCCCAACAGATCATCGTCGCGAAGACTCCGCCGACAAGTGCGCTCGCTATTGCGGCAACGATTTTCATTTGACAGGAAAGAACAAGATGGTTTTCGAGTTTCGGAGATCCGACCAGAAACCCGGTATGACAATATTCCATGAAACTCGAATGCCTGACGCGAAACCGGTGAGCTTGCTTCCGTTCCAGAGGTCGATATGGCCGCCGCTCAGATTGTCCGGCGAATCACCATCCTGCAACCAATAGCCGTTGAAAAAGACGATTCCGGTTCGACCGGTCACTTTGCTTGCCCAATCGGGCCCCGTAATGTTCTCCGGAGCCAACACGCCGGCGACCGGCCGCAGCTTCAACCACTCGGCGAACTCGTATGCGCGTGTGGCGGTTGCCTTACCGCCGATCAGAAGGCGACCCAGCGTCGGTTTTCCCGGCATCGGCCGAACCCGCTTCTGCGAAAACGACTTCATCTCGATGCCGACATTGTGCATCGTCACGCTCATCCGGATCGCGCATTGGTTTTGGTACTGCCCGTTCGGATCATCGTACGGATTCCCGTGAGCATAGTTGTTCCAGAGCTCGGAAAACGTCACGGACTTCAATTCGACTTCCTTGTGCGATTTCGGCACGGCAGTCGTCGTCACAGCTGTCCTTCCGTTCGGCATTACGCGTCCCCGCTCAATCGTGCGAGGGCTTCGTCGCCCCAGTAGACAAGGTATTCATCTTCGTTTGCGGTGTGAATGCGAGGCAGATACCCGCTGTCGTCCAGTTGACCCGAATGGATGCGGCCATCCGACGTTTCGATGACGTACGGATAGCCCGCCGACGCGCCACTTCCAACCGCGTGAACGGATTCGTCGTAAGTGCCCGCGATGATCGACACAACGCCCCCTTCCCGATTCTTCGCGGAGGCAACTACGCCGGCTGTTTCCACCATGTCGTCACACCATGATTCGCCGGCGAGCGTTGCCTTGATGCGTGGCGGTGTCGGGCAGCTGCACAAGACGACGTCTCCGTCGGCCGCGGTTTCACCCATGAACGTGAGGCGTCGTGGCCCGCCTGTCTTGGCAATTGGCCCGGTGCTTTGACATGTCTCGCAGTATGCGAGCCCGCCGATCAGCGCGACCTGGTGGCCGGAACGGCCGAATTTGAATGCCGGTCCCGCGTAGGCGAGAATGCTTCCCCCGGTTTCCAGCGCGTCGCCGACAACCGCGATACGGCGCATCATGATTTTTCCCCCCCGTTTGCGATCGCCAACCCATGTCGACGATGCCGTGTGCCGCTTGCCGCGACAAACGAAAGGATTCCATCGACCCGGGGGGCGGTCGATTGGACGAGTATGAAATTTGGACGACGTATTGCGAAGGTTCGGCGTCGTTGTCGCGCTGCCCTACCGCCGCCGATGCTCGACCGCGAACTTGATCAGCTCGGCCTGCCCTTCGATCTCCAGCTTGCGCTTCAAATTGAGCCGGTGCGTTTCGACCGTGCGCACCGATAGCCCCGTCTGCTGCGCGATCTGCTTGCTCGACAGCCCTTGCGCCAGCGCATCGAGGATGTCGCGTTCGCGTGGCGTCAGCCGATCCAGCGGCGACGCGGTCGCGCTCGCGTGGATCATCCGCGCGGCGAGCCCTTCGCTGAAGAACGTCTGCCCGGCCAGCACCGCGCCGATCGCGCGGACGATCTCGCTCGCGGGCGAATCCTTCAGCAGATAGCCGCTCGCGCCGGCGCGCACGGCCTGCGTCACGTATTCGGTGTTGTCGTGCATCGACAGCATCAGCACGCGGATGCCCGGAAACCGATCGTGGAACACGCCCGCGAGCGTGATGCCGTTCATCCCGTTCATGCCGACGTCCATCAGCGCGAGATCGGGTTCGAGCGACGCGGCGAGCGCGAGCGCCTCGTCGGCGTTGCCGGCCTCGCCGACCACCGACAGGTCGGCTGCTTCGAGCCGCATCCGCAAGCCGTCGCGCACGAGCGGATGATCGTCGACGAGCAGCAGTCGGGCGGCAGGCCGGGCGGTGTCGGGGGCGCTCATGCGTGAAAGGTCTCCTGTCATGGTGCGTGTCGTCACGCCACGCTGCGCAGCGGCACGCGCGCGGCGACGATCGTGTGGCCGACCTGCGACGTGATCGTCAGCATGCCGCCGAGCGCGTCGAGGCGCTCGCGCATGTTGCGCAGGCCGATGCCGCGGCGCGCGTCGGCCTGCGAGCGTTCGGCGTCGAAGCCGCAGCCGTTGTCGGCGATGGTGAGCGAGACGGCGTGCGCGCCGACGTCGAGCGTGACGGCCGCGCGCGACGCCTGCGCATGATGCACGATGTTGCTCAGCGCTTCCTGCGCGATCCGGAACAGCGCGGTGTTGACGGCCTCGGGCAGCGGCCGCGCGCCGCTGTGCGCGACCTGCGTATAGCCGATGTCGATGCCGCTTTCCGCGCCGAGTTCGCGCACGAGCTGTTCGAGCGCGGCCGCGAGGCCGAGATCGTCGAGCATCGACGGACGCAGCGCATGCGAGATGCGCCGCACTTCACGCAGCGTGTCGCCGAGCCGCCCGACACTCGTCGCGAGCGCCTGCTCGGCTTCGGGCACGCGCGCCGCGCCGCGCTCGAAGCGCGCGAGCGCGGATTCGAGCATCAGCTTCGCCGACACCATCATCTGGCTGATCCCGTCGTGCAGTTCGCGCGACAGCCGCGCACGTTCCTGCTCCTGCGATTCGACGACGCGCTGCGCGAGCAGCTTGAGCTTCGCGTCGGCGCTGCGCGACTCGCTGACGTTCAGTACCAGCGCGCACACGGCGATCGCCGCCGCGCCGGTCAGGGCGATCGCGGTGAGCCAGCTCATCGTGCGTTCGATGTTCGCGGAAGCGCGCGCGTCGATGCGTTGCAGCGCGGTGTCGACGTCGTCGAGATAGATGCCGGTGCCGACCATCCAGCCCCAGCGTTCGAGCGCGACGACGTAGCCGAGCTTCGGCGCGACGCGGCCCGTCGACGGCCGCTGCCATGCGTAGCGCACGTAGCCGCCGCCGCTCGACGCCGCGCCGATCAGCTTCTGGATCGTCAGCGCACCCTGCGGGTCGCGCATCGTCCAGTAGTTGTGGCCGACGCGCTCGGGCTCGCGCGGATGCATCAGCGAATTGCCGTGCAGGTCATACACGAAGAAATAGCCGTCCGGGCCGAAATCCATTTTCTGCAGCATCGCGAGCGCCTGCGTGCGCAGCAGCGCGTCGTCGCGTGCGTTGCGGCCGCTCGCGTCGTAGAGCGGCATGATCGCGCTCGTCGCGAGCTCGACGTAATGCTTCAGCTCGACTTCCTTGCTCGACAGATACGCGGCCTGGATCGTCGCGTGCTGCGTGCGCGCGAGCGACGTCGCCTGCTGGCGCACGCCGAAGCCGATGCCGGCGATCGCGAGCAGGAACGGCACGATGGCCAGAAGGAAGATCTTTGCCTTGAGTCTCATGGTGGTACGAGGCGGCCGCTTGCCGGCGCGGGCCGGCCGGGCGCGTCAGCCGCGCGGCGGCGCGGTGGCGTATCGAGCCGACATTGTCGGCGATTTTGCGCGCGGGCGGCAGCGGCCCGGGCACCCGGGCGCTCAGGCCCGGCGCGATTCGAGATGGCTGGCGGCCGCGGCCGTCTGCACGACGATGCGATTGCGCCCGGCTTCCTTCGCGCGATACAGCGCGTCGTCGGCGAGCTTCAGCGCGCCCTGCATGTCGTCGTCGCATTCGGGATAGCTCGTCGTCACGCCGATGCTCACGGTCAGGCGGCCGACCGTGCCGGCGTCATGCCGGATGCCGAGATCGAGGATGCCCGTGCGGATCGTTTCGGCGATCGTCACCGCGCCGTCCGTGTCGATGTCGGGCAACACGACGACGAACTCTTCGCCGCCGTAGCGCGCCGCATAGTCGGCCGGGCGGCGCAGGCAGCCGGCGATGCAGTGACCGACCGCGGCGAGCGCGTCGTCGCCGGCCTGATGGCCCTGCGTGTCGTTGTAGCGCTTGAAGTAATCGACGTCGATGAACAGCAGCGACAGCGCGTGCTGCGAACGGGCGGCGCGGCGCCATTCGCGCGCGAGCGTGACGTCGAGCATCCGGCGGTTGTCGAGGCCTGTCAGGCCGTCGGTGCGCGCGAGTGCCTGCAATTCGGTTTCCGCACGGTGGCGCTTGCGCAACTGTACGTCGAGCAGCAGCGACAGGCCGACGAAGCCGATCGCGAGCGCAGCCATCGCGGAGCCGATCGGGATCGCGCGGTCGTACCACGCGGCGTAGGTGTCCGCTTCCGAGCGCGCGACCATGATGATGAGCGGCAGGTGTTCGAGGTGCCGGAACACGTACAGGCGGCGCACGCCGTCGATCGACGCGGTGTCGGCGAAGCTGCCTTCGTTGGCCGTCATGAAGCGCCGGAACGTGCTGGCACGGCTGATGTCGCGGCCGACGATCTTCGGGTCGTACGGCTCGCGCGCGAGCATCCGGCCGTCGGTATTGATCAGCGCGATCGAGCCGCGATCGCCGAGCGACAGCCGCGAGAACAAGTTCTGGAAATATTCGAGCCGGATCGACATCACCGCGACACCGCCGAACGACCCGTCGGGTTTCGTGATCCGCCGGCTGAGCGCGATGCTCGGCGAGCCGCCGCGCAGCCGCGAATGATACGGCGGGCTGACGTACAGGCCGACGTCGGAGCGGTCTCGGTGCACGGCGAAGTACGGTTCGTTGCCGAAATTGGCCTTGCGCGGCACGTCGCTCTTGCCGTCGACCGCGATGTCGCCTTTCGCATCGAGCACGTAGATGCCGCCGAGGTACTTGGCCGTCGTCGCGCGGTCGAACAGCACCTGGCGGCGCAGCGCCATCGGCAGCTTGACGACCTCGGGGTCGTTCTCGCCTTCGACGACGGCCTGCAGCGACAGTGAATAGATCTCGATGTTGCGCTCGATGTCCCACGACGCCATCAGCGCCAGGTTCTGCTGCATCGCGATCGAGCGGTCGCGTGCGTCGATGCGGCCTTCGTACAGGACGATCCCGCACAGCAGCAGCAGGAGCAGCGCGATCAGCAGCCCGGTATAGAAGATCAGGTGCGGCAGCAGGAGCCTGCGCAAATGAGCGGCGACCCGGCTCGTCAGGCCGGATTCGCTGGGCATTGCGTAGTCGGTTTCTGCCATGGTCCGTGTGGATCGATGGGCATCGTCGCCAGGCGGCGGGCCGATGCGATTGTTCGTATGACGTGTCGGCGGCGATCCGGTGCGCGGCCCCTCCGGCGCCTCCCCGCCTTTCGGTGGAGAAAATGGGCACCGATTATCGGCAATCGCGGCCAGATAAACCGGTAAATCAACTATTCACCGGCGACATCTGCCGTGATTCGACGATCCGGCGAATCGGGCGGCGCGGATTCAACGGAGTATAACGCGCGTGTCCGCGTGCGCGGAAAATGTTGCGACCCGTTGATCCGGATCAAATTACCGTGAAATCCCGGACTTGCAAATATCGGGCAGAGCGTTGCAGCGTAAGGCTTTGCGGTATGGCTGACGCATCCGCGCCGCGCATGGCCGGCGATTCCGCCGGTTTAACGGCGGGCGCGCGCGAAACTTGAATGCGCGTGATACGTACCGATTATCGGATTCAACGGACGATTTCAACAGTCGTGTGAACGCGAATATGAAAACGGGCGGCCGCGAGGGCCGCCCGTTTCGTGACGCCGGCAGGCATGCGGGTCAGGCCCGCATGCGCGTGCTTCAGGCGCCGTGCTGTTGCGCCTTGAACGCGAGGCGGAACCGGTGCAGCAGCGGCTCGGTGTAACCGCTCGGTTGCGACGTGCCCTGCAGCGCGAGCGCGCACGCGGCCTTGAACGCGGTCGACTGGTCGTAGCCGGGCGCCATCGGGCGATAGTTCGGGTCGCCGGCGTTCTGCTGGTCGACGACGCGCGCCATCCGCTTGAACACGTCGAGCACGAAGGCCTCGGTGATCACGCCGTGGCGCAGCCAGTTCGCGATGTGCTGGCTCGAAATGCGCAGCGTTGCACGGTCTTCCATCAGGCCGACGTCGTGGATGTCGGGCACCTTCGAGCAGCCGACGCCCTGTTCGACCCAGCGCACGACGTAGCCGAGGATGCCCTGCGCGTTGTTCTCGACTTCGCTCAGGATCTCGGCCTCGCTCCACGCGGCGCGCTCGACGACCGGCACGGTCAGCAGGCCTTCGAGCAGCGTATCGCGTTCGCTCGCGTACGGCGTTTTCTCGAGTTCCTGCTGGACGGCCTGCACGTCGACGAGGTGGTAGTGCAGCGCGTGCAGCGTCGCGGCGGTCGGCGACGGCACCCAGGCGGTGTTCGCGCCGGCGCGCGGATGCGCGATCTTCTGCTCGAGCATCGCGTGCATCAGGTCCGGCATCGCCCACATGCCCTTGCCGATCTGTGCGCGGCCGCGCAGGCCGGCCGACAGGCCCGCGAGCACGTTGTTGCGCTCGTACGACTGGATCCACGCCGACGACTTCATGTCGCCCTTGCGGATCATCGGGCCCGCCTCCATCGCGGTGTGCATCTCGTCGCCGGTGCGGTCGAGGAAGCCGGTGTTGATGAACGCGACACGCGCGGCGGCGGCGGCGATACACGCGGCGAGGTTCACGCTGGTGCGGCGCTCCTCGTCCATGATGCCCATCTTCAGCGTGTTGCGCGGCAGGGTGTACAGATCCTCGATGCGTGCGAACAGCGTATCGGCGAACGCGACTTCGACCGGGCCGTGCATCTTGGGCTTCACGATGTAGATCGAGCCCGTGCGCGAATTGCGCTTCGCCTTCAGGTCGTGCAGCGAGCACAGCACCGTGACGACGCCGTCGAGGATGCCTTCCGGAATCTCGTTGCCGTCGCGGTCGAGCACCGCGCCGTTGGTCATCAGGTGGCCGACGTTGCGCACGAACAGCAGCGAGCGGCCGTGCAGCGACAGCGTGCCGCCGTCGGGCGTGGTGTACTCGCGGTCGGCGTTCAGGCGGCGCGTGAAGGACTTGCCGCCCTTCGCGACTTCCTCGACCAGCGTGCCTTGCATCAGGCCGAGCCAGTTGCGGTAGAGCTGGACCTTGTCGTCGGCGTCCACCGCCGCGACCGAATCCTCGCAGTCGATGATCGTGCTGACCGCGGCTTCGAGCACGACGTCCTTCACGTTCGCGAGATCGGCGCGGCCGATCGGCGTCGACGCGTCGATCTGGATCTCGAGATGCAGGCCGTTGTGCTTCAGCAGGATCGCGGACGGCGCGTCGGCCGCACCCTGGTAGCCGACGAACTGCGCCGGTTGCGCGAGGCCGACGATCCCCTTCGCGGTTTCGACGGCGAGCTGGCCGTCCTGCACGCGGTAGCGCAGTGCGTCGCGGTGCGAGCCGCTCGCGAGCGGCGCCGCGTTGTCGAGCACGTTGCGCGCGTAGTCGATCACGCGCTGGCCGCGCGTCGGGTTGTAGGTCGAGGTGCGTTCGGCGCCGCCGTCTTCAGGCAGCGCATCGGTGCCGTACAGCGCGTCGTACAGGCTGCCCCAGCGGGCGTTCGCGGCGTTCAGCGCATAGCGCGCGTTCGACAGCGGCACGACGAGCTGCGGGCCGGCCTGCGTGGCGATCTCGCTGTCGACGTTCGCGGTGGCTGCCGCGACGTTCGACGGGACCGGCACGAGGTAGCCGATTTGTTCGAGGAACGCGCGGTACGCGGCGTGGTCGCGTACGGGGCCCGGATGTGCGCGGTGCCACGCGTCGAGTTCCTGCTGCAGGCGGTCGCGTTCCGCGAGCAGTTCGCGGTTGCGCGGCGCGAGGTCGTGCACCAGGGCCGAGAAACCGCTCCAGAACGCGGCCTTGTCGATGCCGGTGCCCGGCAGCGCTTCGTTTTCAATGAACTGGCTCAGCGCTGGCGCGACTTGCAGTCCTGCTTGGTCGATCATCGTTAATCCTCCCGGGGAAAAATGCGCGCGCAGCTTGGCTGGCTAGGCCACGACGCTTTGTGTGCCGGCGCGGGCGATCTGCGCGTCCTGCTCGGACTTTACGCCAGACACGCCGATCGCGCCCGCGATCCGGCCGCCGACCGTGATCGGCACGCCGCCTTCGAGCAACCCCGTCAGCGGCACGCTGAGAAACGCGGTGCGGCCACCGTTGATCATATCCTCATACGCCTTCGTCTCGCGACGGCCGAGCGCCGCCGCGCGCGCCTTGTCCTGCGCGATATGGCTGCTGGCCGGCGATGCGCCGTTCAGCCGCGCGAACGCGAGCAGGTGGCCGCCATCGTCGACGACGGCGATCGACACGGCCCAGCCGTGACGCTCGGCTTCGGCGCGGGCGGCGGCGAGCATGCGATCGGCGTCGTCGAGTTCGAGTTCGGGTTTCGTTTGCATGGAGGTCCTCCGGAATCAGGTCAGTTGACGAGTCGGTTGTCGACGAGTTCGATCCAGTGGCGCACGGGCGTGCGCCCCGCGCCGTTCAGGTGAGTCTGGCAGCCGACGTTGGACGTGACAATCAGGTCCGGCTGCGCGGCTTCGAGCGCATCGAGCCTGTTGTCGCGCAGTGTCGTCGCGAGTTCGGGCTGCGTCAGCGAATACGTGCCGGCCGAGCCGCAGCACAGATGGCCGTCGGCGACATTCGTCAGATCGAAGCCGAGCCGCGTCAGGAGGCTCTCGACCGCGCCGCCGAGGCGCTGCGCGTGCTGCAGCGTGCACGGGCAGTGGACCGCGACGCGGCGCGGCGTCGCATCGGCCAGCGCGTCGAGCGGCTCGGCCGCAATGACTTCGGCGAGATCGCGCGCGAGCGCGCTGACACGCCGCGCCTTCTCCGCATAGACGGGGTCGGAGCGCAGCAGGTCGCCGTATTCCTTGACGAACGCGCCGCAGCCGCTTGCCGTCAGCACGATTGCTTCCGCACCGGCCTCGATCGCCGGCCACCACGCGTCGATATTGCGGCGCGCGCGGGCGAGGCCGGCATCCTGCGCGTTGAGGTGATATTCGGTCGCGCCGCAGCAGCCGGCTTCGCGTGCCGGCGTGACGCTGATGCCGAGCCGGTCCAGCACGCGCGCGGCGGCCGCGTTGGTGTTCGGTGACAGCGACGGCTGCACGCAGCCTTCGAGCATCAGCACGCGCCGCGCGTGACGCACGGCCGGGCGCGGTGCGGCTGCGGGAACGGCGGCCGGGATCTTGTCCTGCAGCGTGCCGGGCAGCAGCGAGCGCAGTGCGCGGCCGGCCTTCAGCAATGCGGCGAACGTCGCCGGGCGCGGCACGACGTGACGCAGCCCCGCGCGCAGCAGACGTTCGCGCGCGGGCCGTTGCACACGCTTCTCGGCTTCCGCGCGGCCGATGTCGAGCAGCGTGTGATAGCGCACGCCGGACGGGCAGGTCGTCTCGCAGTTCCGGCACGTCAGGCAGCGGTCGAGATGCTGCTGCGTGCGCTCGCCGCACGGCTCGCCTTCGAGCAGTTGCTTGATCAGGTAGATGCGGCCGCGCGGCCCGTCGAGCTCGTTGCCGAGCACCTGGTAGGTCGGGCAGGTCGCGTTGCAGAAGCCACAGTGCACGCACGCGCGCAGGATCGCTTCCGCTTCGTCGGCCCGGGCGAGGGCCTTGCTTGCTTCGCTGAGATTGGTTTGCATCGGCGGGTCGGGGTCGGGTTCGCGTCAGAAGTCGGCGTAGAGCCGGCCGGGATTGAAAATCGCGTGCGGGTCGAGCTGCGACTTGAGCTGCCGGTGGACGCGCAACAACGCGGGCGGCAGCGGCTGGAACGGCTCGCGTGTGACGCCCGGCGTGAAGCAGGTCGCGTGGCCGCCCCATTGCGCGGCGAGCCGCTGCACCTCGGCCGGCGCGGCGTCGCTCTTCAGCCAGCGCTGAGCGCCGCCCCAGTCGACGAGCTGCGCGCCCGGCAACGCGTCGAGCGGCGCGGCAGCAGGCACCGACACGCGCCACAGCGGGCGCGGATCGTCGAAGAACGGCAGCGTGAGGTCGCGCAGACGTACCCAGAACGCGTCGCCGGTGTCGTCCATCGGATCGCCGCCAATCGTGCCGCGCGCGGCCTTCACCGAGCCTTCGCCGCCTTCGATCCGTACGCGCAGCACGCCGTCCGCGTGGCATGCGCCCGCGAGCGGCAGCCCCGCGCGCCGCCATGCGGCGACCCGCTGCACGGCTTCGTCCGCTGCAAGCGGCAACGCGAGATCGCACGTCGCACGCGGTTTCGGCAGCACTTTCAGCGACACCTCGGTCACGACGCCGAGGCAGCCGAAGCTGCCCGCGAGCAGCCGCGACACGTCGTAGCCCGCGACGTTCTTCATCACTTCGCCGCCGAAACGCAGGTGCTTCGCGTGGCCGGTGATCACGCGGCAGCCGAGCACGAAGTCGCGTACCGCGCCGGCCCACGGGCGGCGCGGGCCCGACAGCGCCGCCGCGAACATCCCGCCGACCGTGGCGGCGCCGCCGAACGACGGCGGCTCGCACGGCAGCATCTGGCCGGCCGCGTCGAGCATCGCTTCGAGATCGGCGAGCGGCGTGCCCGCGCGCGCGGTGACGACGAGCTCGGTCGGGTCGTACGAGACGACGCCGCGATGCGTGCGTACGTCGAGCGTGCGGCCTTCGACGGGGCGGCCGAGGAATGCCTTCGTGCCGGCGCCGCGGATGTGCAGCGGCTGGCGGTCGTGAAGCGCGGCGTCGACCTGCGCAACCAGCGCCGCGCTGTCGTCGATCGATTCGATGTCGCGTCGCATCAGAAGCGCTCCAGTTCGGGAAACGGCAGCTTGCCGTGATGGACGTGCATCGCGCCGAATTCGGCGCAGCGGTGCAGCGTCGGGATGTTCTTGCCGGGATTGAGCAGGCCCTGCGGATCGAACGCGGCCTTCACCGCGTGGAAGAACGTGATTTCGTCGGCGTTGAACTGCACGCACATCTGGTTGATCTTCTCGCGCCCGACGCCGTGTTCGCCCGTGATGCTGCCGCCCGCCGCGACGCACAGCTCGAGGATCTTTCCGCCCAGCGCTTCCGCGCGGTCGAGTTCGCCCGGCCGGTTCGCGTCGAACAGGATCAGCGGGTGCATGTTGCCGTCGCCCGCGTGGAACACGTTCGCGACCGGCAGCCCGTATTCGGCGGACAGCGCGGCGATCCCTTCGAGCACGCGCGGCAGCTCGCGGCGCGGGATCGTGCCGTCCATGCAGTAGTAGTCGGGCGACATGCGGCCGACCGCGGGGAACGCGTTCTTGCGGCCGGCCCAGAAACGCTGGCGCTCGGCTTCGTCGCGCGCCACGCGGATCCCGGTGGCGCCCGCGTCGCGCAGCAGCGCGGCGACACGTTCGGCATCCTCGTCGACGTCGCTCGCCGCGCCGTCGAGTTCGCACAGCAGGATCGCCTGCGCATCGACCGGGTAGCCCGCGTGAATGAAATCCTCGGCCGCGCGGATCGCGAGGTTGTCCATCATCTCGAGCCCGCCGGGAATCACGCCCGCGCCGATGATCCGCGCGACCGCGGCGCCGGCCTCGGCGACGTCGTCGAAGCTCGCCATCAGCACCTTCACGCTCGGCGGTTTCGGCAGCAGCTTCACGGTCACTTCGGTGACGATGCCGAGCATCCCTTCGGAGCCGGTGAACAGCGCGAGCAGGTCGAAGCCCGGTGCGTCGAGCGCATCGGCGCCGAGCGTGAGCGTATCGCCGTCGATCGTCAGGATCTCGACCTTCAGGATGTTGTGCACCGTGAGCCCGTATTTCAGGCAGTGCACGCCACCCGCGTTCTCGGCGACGTTGCCGCCGATCGAGCACGCGATCTGCGACGACGGATCGGGCGCGTAGTAGAGGCCGTGCGGCGCGGCCGCCTGCGAGATCGCGAGGTTGCGCACGCCGGGCTGCACGCGCGCGATGCCGGCATCGGCGTCGATGTCGAGAATCCGGTTGAACTTCGCCATCACGAGCAGGAGGCCTTTTTCGAGCGGCATCGCGCCACCCGACAGCCCTGTACCCGCGCCGCGCGCGACGACCGGCACGCCGAGCGCGGCGGCGACGCGCAGCACCGCGCGCACCTGCTCGACCGTGTCGGGCAGCACGACCGCGAGCGGCACCGTGCGGTACGCGGCGAGGCCGTCGCATTCGAACGGCTTGAGCGCCTCGTGTTCGTGCAGCACGTCGAGGCCGGGCGCCGCCGCGTGCAGCGCGGCGACGAGCGTGTCACGGCTGACGGTCGCCAGCGGCCCGTCGATCCGTTCGTCGTAGATGAAACTCATCGATCTGTCTCCACCATGCGGGCGGCCGCGCGATGCGCGACACGCCGGAAGGAGGGGATTCTTGGCGGGCTGTGCCGGCGTGTCCAGACGTCTTGCAGGTGGTCATACCAGTTTTTATATCGGCGCTTGTGAGGTACTCCCGTCAGGTCATGGAATGCCAATCGGAACAAGGCATTGTGCGAAAATCACCGGTATCCGTCCAAAGTGGTCATACCAGTATGGAAATGCAGGATCGAGAAGGGCCGGCGCGGCGCGTGGCCGATGTCGTCGCCGAGCGGATCGAGCGGCTGATCGTCGACGGCGTGCTGAAGGCCGGGCAGGCGCTGCCGTCCGAACGCCGGCTGACCGAGAAGCTCGGCGTGTCGCGCACGGCCGTGCGCGAAGGGATGAAGCTGCTGCACGCGCGCGGGATCATCGACACGACGCACGGCAAGGGTTCGTTCGTCGCGAGCCTGACCCCGCAGCGCGAGATCACGCCGATGATGCATCTGCTCGGCTCGCAGCCGCGCACGCTGTACGACCTGTTCGAGGTGCGCGGGATGCTCGAGGCCGAGGCCGCCCGGCTCGCGGCGTTGCGCGGCACGCCGGCCGATTTCATCCTGATCCGGCGCCGCTACGAGGAAATGACGGCGGCCGACGCGCAGGATCTCGACCCTGCCGCGCGCGCGAAGCTCGATCACGCCTTTCATCTCGCGATCTGCGAGGCGTCGCACAACCCCGTGCTCGTCAACACGCTGCAGTCGCTGACCGACCTGCTGCTCAGTTCGGTGTTCGCGTCGGTGAACAACCTCTATCACCGCGAGCCGCTGAAGAAGCAGATCGACCGTCAGCATGCGCGGCTCTACAACGCGGTCACGGGGCGGCTGCCCGATCAGGCACGCAAGGCCGCGAGCGAACATATCCGCCAGTGCGTCGAGTATCTGCGCGAGATCGAGCAGGAAGAGCAGCGGCTCGTGCGTTCGACGTTGCGGCTCGAAGGGTGGACTTGAGCGGGCGCCGGTGCGTTCGTGCGATGACGTCGATCAAGCGAAGTACGTTGACGATGCGGCTTGATTGGTTATTGCATCATAATGTGATGTATTTGGCGGGCGGCATCCTCGGATATGCACGATCGTGCAACACGCGCCGTGTACCGTCGCATGTATTACGCCATCGATCCTGACAGGAGGATGCTGCATGTCGATTCCGACGCGTGGCGACGGGCCTGACGCCCGCGCCGACCCGACTCCGCATGAAGATCGCGCCGCGCTGCTGGCGACGCTCGACGAGCTGCTGGAGGCCGAGCGCGCAGGCGCGCGTGTCGCTTCCGAGACGGCGGTCGAGGTGCGCGACGATCCCGAACTGCATCGGCTGATCGCCCATATTCGCCAGGACGAGGCGCACTGGTGCAGCGTGCTCGTCGACGCGATCCGGTCGCTCGATGCGGTACCGACGCGCGCGACCGGCGCGTTCTACGAGCAGGCGATGGCGATCGACGATCTGGCGGAGCGGATGGCGTTCCTGAATCGGGGCCAGCGCTGGGTGGTTCGCAAGCTGCAGACGTTGCTGCCGACGCTCGCCGATCGGGACATGCACCACGCGCTGTCGTTGATGCTGGTGGCGCACGAGAAGAATATCGGGGCGGTCGATGTGCGGCTGCGCGGTGGAGCGGACGGGGCTCAACCCGCGCCGTAACCGCTAGAATTGCGGTTTTAGCCCGGAATACGTCCATGTCCTTTGCCTCGCTTGGCCTGATCGAGCCGCTGCTGCGCAACCTGCAGGGCCTCAATTACCAGACACCTACGCCGGTGCAGGCCAAGGCGATCCCTGCCGTGCTGAGTGGCAAGGACGTCATGGCCGCGGCGCAGACCGGCACGGGCAAAACGGCCGGTTTTGCGCTGCCGCTGCTGCAACGGCTGGTGCAACACGGCCCGGCGGTGTCGAGCAACCGCGCGCGCGTGCTGGTGCTGGTGCCCACGCGTGAACTGGCCGAACAGGTGCTGCAAAGCTTCGTCGAGTACGGCAAAGGCCTCGATTTGCGTCTCCTGGCCGCCTACGGCGGCGTGAGCATCAATCCGCAGATGATGAAGCTGCGCAAGGGCGTGGACGTGCTCGTCGCCACGCCGGGCCGTCTGCTCGACCTCAATCGCCAGAACGCCGTGCAGTTCGATCAGGTGCAGACGCTGGTGCTCGATGAAGCCGACCGCATGCTGGATCTCGGCTTTGCGCGCGAACTCGACGCCGTCTTCGCTGCATTGCCGGCCCGGCGCCAGACGCTGCTGTTTTCCGCGACGTTTACCGACGAGATCCGCGCGATGGCGGCCAACATCCTGCGCAGCCCGGTCGATATCAGCGTCAGCCCGCCCAATGCCACGGCCAGCAAGATCAAGCAGTGGGTGGTGACGGTCGACAAGCGGAACAAGCCCGATCTCTTCATGCACCTGGTGGCCGAGAACAACTGGGAGCACGCGCTGGTGTTCGTCAAGACGCGCAACGGCGTGGATTACCTGGCGGCCATGCTCGATGAAGCGGGCTATGCGGTCGACACCATCCACGGCGACAAGCCGCAGCCCGCGCGCCTGCGTGCGCTGGAGCGCTTCAAGGCACGCGAAGTCCAGATGCTGGTCGCCACCGATGTGGCGGCGCGCGGGCTGGATATCGACGATCTGCCGCTGGTGATCAACGTCGATCTGCCGATCGTCGCGCAGGACTATGTGCACCGTATCGGCCGTACCGGTCGCGCGGGTGCGAGCGGGGTGGCGGTGTCGCTGGTGTGTGCCGACGAGGCACCGCAACTGGCCGCGATCGAAGCGCTGATCCGGCAAACGCTGCGGCGAGAAGAAGAGCCGGGCTTCGAAGCCGAACACCGCGTGCCGGAAACGAGTGCGACGGGGCAGATCATCAAGAAGCCGAAAAAGCCGAAGAAGCCCAAGGTGCCGCAGGCGGTGCCGGTGGCCAAGCCGGTGGCCGGCAAGAAGCCGCGCGCGCAAGCGCTAGGCGGAGAAAGCAAGCGCAAGCTCGCCGCGCCGCACGCGAAGCCGGCCGGTAACGGACCGGACTACACGATCGGCAGCCCGTTCAGCGTGAAAAAGCCGCGCAGCAAACCTTCGGACAAAGCGGGTGGAGGTTCGGGCAGGCCGGCGGGCAAATCGGGTAGCCGTGGCAAAGCGTCCAAGTAGCATGGCGGATCCTCTGTGCACCGCCCCTTCAAAGCCTGTGTGCAGGTGATGTCGGCCTAGGCACCCGACTGTCCACGCCTGCCGGTACGATCATCGGTGCGACGATGGATGTCTGACCAATGTACGTCAGCAGAGAGTGTGGCGTATATATAGTTAGTTCTGCAACATTCTGTGATATTTAAAGTTGCCGTCCGATTTGAAGTACATGCCATGCAGGAAGGGGGCGGCTTTTAAATTGAGATAATTCCGGTGCGGAAACGGGGTTGCTGCGTTAATCTTTCTAAAATATTTGAGATTATGTATTGAGCGAAGAGGGATCCCCCTTTTCAGAGATAAACCACTTTCAAGTACTTGGCCGCATATATAGCTTCGCTCAATTCTGAATAGAATCGAGCGAGCGACTCATCGTCGCAATGGCTGACCGTCACCCGCGTCGCTTCCTTGGCGGTTGAACCTGAGAGACAAGGAAAGGAAATGGTTTTTCCACCCGTCGATCCCGCAAGATTGCGGGCGGCTACGCTATACGAATCGATACATCGTGGCTTGATGCAGCACGAGCGACTGCTTATGTTCCGCTCCTCGCTGGGGGCGCAAACGCTCATTCCAGTGCGCGCAAAGGGATGGTCCAGAGTCGGGCGAGGCTATCGCTGGGTGGTCGACGTCGTTTCGTTACGTGACGATATCGATAACCTGGAACTCGAGCATCAGCCTGTCACGCTGTTTATTCAGCAAATCTCCAAGCCATTTGTTGAATCAGTCTATCGACCGATTCATGGTTTCGTTCACAAATTCCACACGCTCGGGCAAGACGGAAATCTGACCGTCTACCAGGTTGAGTTCGAGTCGGCGCTTTTCTTTCTTGGCAAGGCGAGCAAGAACGATCATTGGTTCGACAGAGACTCACGGGAAATTCTCTCTGAGTTGCTGGGAGCCTATCCGCAGCTTGCCGGGCGAGTACGTTTCGTCCTGCGGGACGAGCCACGTGCGCGATCGTACACGCGGCAGAGCGAAACCGATCTGAACTTTCTCCATAGAATTCTCGAAGACGAAGGATGGTACTTTTATTTCGAACATGTGCCAGTCCAGTATGAGGACGATCCGCGCGTGTCAACACTCGTCATAGTCGACCGGCTTTCTGCCTTGCCTGATGCGAAGCCGGTCGAATTTTTCAACGGTGCAATTCGTGACGAGGTAGATGGCTTCACGCAATGGGCGGTGACTCAGACCGCACAAAGCCTCGCCTACGCGACAACCTCCTTCAATTACAAGAATCCGCAACAGAATTATTCGGTGCGCAGTGACCTGGGTGATAGCGCAAGCACCTATGTGACCGAAGAGCGACGTCAGCAGGTGAGGCGCAGCGTTCCCTATGCGCCCATGATCATTCGTGAAGCCCTGTCGTATGCCTACCCAAACTCGGACGACGGGCGACGACGTGCATCCAATCGGACCCAGGCTTGGACTTCCGCCGCCCGGCGATACATTGGCCTCGGCGGTGTGCGATGGCTCGACGCCGGATCGCGTTTCACGCTCGAGCATCACACGCGGCATATGACGGTCGATTCGAACCTTCGGGAGTTGATGGTCGTCGAGGTTGAGTGGATCATTGAGAACAATGTACCGCTATCCAATCATGCCGCGACCTATCCACTGAGTCTGCAGGGCGTATTGTCCGACTTGCGCCAGGACTATGGCACTCAGTTTGGCTCACGAGCCAATCCCGTCGATGGCTTTGGCGGCATCTACTTGGTCAAAGTAGAAGCGCAGCGGACCAACATCGAGTATCGCAGTCCGTTCGAGCATGGAAAGCCGCTGATGTATGCCGAGCACGCGCTCGTGAATGGTCCGGATAATGAGGAAGCATGGGCCGACGAGCGCAATCGCATTTACGTGATCTACCCGTGGGACGAGCGCGACGGAACGAACCAGACGCAAACGTCACCGCCACTGCTGGTGATGCAGGCCGACACCGGATATGGCTATGGTGGCGTTCATGTGCCGCGCAAAGACGAATGGGTCCTCGTCGACTACTTCCAGGGTGATTGCGACCGGCCGTATGTGCTCGGGCGCCTGCCGTCCCAAACGACGCTCCCGCAGTGGCATACCAACGTGCTCCTCTCGGGCCTCATGTCGAATGGCTTTGGTAAGAGTGGTGCTTACAACGCGTTCGTACACGACGATGCGACACATCAAGGGGCTACGCGACTGACCACCTACACGGGTAGGGTCGGGAACAGCTACAGCCTGTACCACCAAGGGGTTCTGATCGACCATGCGGGCAATAACAACGCTCGGGGCCGATACCTCGGAAAAGGAGCTTTGCTGCATACGGATGATTATCTCGGTATGCGGGCGAATCGTGGTGCATATATAGGAACGCACGCGAAGGCGCACAACGATGATCAGCTTGACGTCAAGGAAGCGCAGGGTCAATTGATTAGCGCCGAAAGCATCGTTGAGGCGCTGTCGAACGTTGGCGTGCAGCACCACGCGGACAGCTTGAAGGAGAGCCACGCTTCGCTCAAGCAATTCACGGACGCTACCCGGCAGTCGGAAACGCCGGAAGCCGGCGGCGGTCGTACTGCAGGGGGCGGGACTGGCAGTGCGAACGCGTTCAAGAAGGCCATTCTGCTACTCGCTAGTCCGTTCGGCATCGGCACGTCTACGCAAGACTCGCTGCACATGACGGCAGACCACCATATCAATTTGGTCAGCGGCCTGAACACGCATATCGGATCAGCAGGAGCATTTATCGTAAATGCCGCCAAAGCCATTGGGATGTTCTCACAGACTGCGATCAGGCTGTTCACCAAGGGACCCGTGCAGATCCAGTCACATGATTCAAATGTCGAGGTGATCGCTAAAGCAGTCCTCAAACTGCTGGCACGAGGTGACATCGAGATCGCAGCGGGTGGAAAGCTGGTGCTTACTGCGGGCGGCGCATCAATCACGCTTGAAGACGGCAATATCCGCGGGCATGCACCCGGGACCGTCGAGTTCAAGGGAGCGCAGCATGCGTTTAGTGGGCCGGCCAGTATGCGCTACTCCATCCCGCCGCTTCCTGTCAGCACGTTGCAGCAAAACCTGGCCCACGAGTATACGCAGACTTTCGACGTATCTTCGGTCATCGCCAATCTTGGTGTCGGGGAAGCGCTGCAAGCGCAGACATATCGCATCTATTTGCCGGACGGAACACTTCAGCAGCAGGGCGGGCTGCTCGACGGCGAAACGGCAGCTGTTCACACGCCTACGTCAACGAACGTGAAGTGTGAGATCGGTGACGGCGACTGGCACGCGATTGAAGATGCTTACGACCATGAAGAAGCAGTCGACGACGCGAGTGAGGACCAGGGCGATGAGCAAGAGGAAACTTGACCGATTCAACTTCTTATATCAGCGAAATCGATAGGGAGAATAAGTGTCGAAAGCACAACCCGCCGACGCACCGGCACCGAAGGCTAAGGCTCAACCCGTCGCTTCCGTGGTAGTAACCGTGGTCTTCCGGGATGTACTGCGAAAGCCCATCGAAGGCCTGTCCGTCCAATTGACGGCTGGCAAAGGCACCCCTCCCGCCCCTACTTGGCGAATCGGTCCGGACCCGACGACTGTCCAAGAGGCGCCTTCCGCATCGAACAAGGCCGAGGCAACGCCGCCCGCGCTGGCTCCTGCATCTGTACCAGCGTCCAGCCCGGCGCCCTCGAATGGCGAAACCGAACCGGCTACTCCGCCCTCGCCCCCGATTTTGGACAACAAAACGGAAGCCATCACCGACAAGGATGGTTTCGCGGTGACGGTCACAAATGCCGCTCGCAATCAGCCGATCGATGTGTTCGTGAGGAATCGTCGCGGAGAGTACGCCTGGAAAACAAAGATTGTCCCTACGAAGGATATCAGCGCGTTCACCATTGTCAGTCCCGAATATCATCTGGAGGCCACCACCAGACTCACGCCGAAGGATGAGTTTGAACAAGACCTCAATCTGCCGGTTGTAAAAGCGGGGGAAATCATGACGATCGAGAGGTTAATTTGTGATTTCGGTCCATATATAGGGTGGACTCAGAAAGTCACAGAGCAAGGTCGGGTAAATAAAGATTTCCCAAAGAAAAACAAGGAAGTTACAGTGGATCCGAAGTCTCATAAGAAGAAAACGAAGATCACAATTGAACACCGCTACAAAGTCGTCGATACGGGAAAGCCAAACACCGTAACGCTGAGCGTATTTGGCTCCAGGCTGAGTTATCCGAATCCGGATTTTTTTCTGATGCTCAGCAGCAGCATATGGCACGTGAGCTAAATGTCGAAGTTGCTGCAATTAAGGCAATTATCCAGCAAGAATCTCAGGGGTATCCATATTTGGACAACGGGTTGCCGTCCATTTTGTATGAGCGCACACTTTTTTATCGATTTTCAGTGCAAAAGATGGTCGACGCTGCGGCTGCAGCGGAGAAAATAGAGAAGAAAGACAAGAAATCAAAAGGGAGGAAGAAGGCCTTCGCTGTCATAAATCCATACCCGGCCCATCCGGATCTGTGCTTTCCAACACGAGCACCTTACGGAGTAGGTGGCCTGGGGCAGTATGAGAAACTTGCACGTGCATGTACTCTTGACTTTGAGCTTGCCTTGAGGGCTACCTCTTGGGGAGGTTTCCAAATTTTGGGAGATAACTTCAAGGCTTGCGGATACGCGACCGTCTTCGATTTCGTCAACGAATTCATGTCCGGAACGGATGGTCAAGTAAAAATATTTGTCGCATTTATGCAGAAGGTGAAGCCCCTGGCTCTTGCGGGACTGCGCGAACATGATTGGGTCAAAGTCGCTAGAGGCTACAACGGGAAATACTGGGAGACGGTGAATCCAGATTATCCGAAGAATCTTGGGAAATTTTATGATTCGTTTAAGTAGACGGCTGCTAATTGTAGCGATATTGACAATGTCTGGATCGGTATTTGCTGGGAGTGCTGTTCTATTTCAGCAACCATACTTGGTTGCGTTTGTGAATTCCAACCGTGTAACCGGGATTTACTCAAGAATCGGTGAAAATGGATCTTGCTATTTCTTATTCTATGGTGTGTTTGATGGAAAGTATCCTGGCAAGGCGGGTTACTCTGCCTTCAGGATCAACACCTTTCTTAGTGGAGATGGATCTCTCGATTTTGAAGATCGAGACAAAGATTACGACATCGATGGCTATTTATACAAAAAATATGAGGGATGGATTCTTAGAACAGTGAGCCCGCAGGCCGGTTGCAGCAGCGCGCAAGGCATCTTCTCTGCTGACCCACCGGATGTTTCGGCGCAGGAATTTTTCACTTCAAGTGAAGTTCCAGCATTAGGTATTCGATTGGTCACAAAAAAATCCCGCTTGCATGATATAAAAGGCGGAAAATTCATAGTCAAAAATTCTTACCTTGTAAGTGGCGATGCCGTCGTTGTTCTAAAAGTGAGCGGTGAGTTCTCATATATCCGCTACGTCAATACGGGGCCAAAGTTTGATGGTCGTGTCACGTTTGGATGGTTGCGCTCAAAGGATTTGGTTGATCCATTTCCCCGGGGAGCGCAATGAGGTCGACGCCGAAGGCCGTTCATTGAACCCCTTGCGTGGTGCACAAGCGGCGGATTCGGGTCACGGTCTTGCGGTTGATCTGGGGGCCAGTTGCAAGGTCGTGGATTGCAACCGATGGCTTGGGGCGTTGTGGTTGAGTGCTTATCCGATGCGGTAGGCCTGCACATTGTGATTGTTGAATTGGGTCTGTGGCGAAAGTTTGCGTCGCAGTGCCTGGCAACATCCACCCAACCTCGAAAAAATGAAAAAAGCCCGCCGAAGCGGGCAACCTCACGATGCGGAGGGGGAGATACGAAAACGCGTCCGGCGTGCGTTCAGCCTTTCGTCGCGCCGAACGTGAGCCCCGCGACGAAGTGCTTCTGCATCGCGAAGAACATCGCGACCGACGGCAGCGCCGCAAGAATCGACCCGGCCGAAACGAGATTCCACGACGTCGTCCATTGCCCCTTCAGCGCCGCGACGCCCGCCGTGATCGGCGCGGCTTCATCGCCCTGGGTGAGACACAGCGCCCAGAAGTAATCGTTCCACACGAACGTAAACACGAGAATCGCAAGCGCGGCCAACGCAGGCCGGATCAACGGCAGCACGATCCGCCAGAACACCGTCCATTCCCCGGCGCCTTCGATCCGCGCGGCCTCGATCAGCTCGAACGGCAACTGCTTGATGAAGTTGCGCAGGAACAGCGTGCAGAACCCCGTCTGAAACGCGACATGAAACAGGATCAGCGCTTCGACGGTATTGAACACACCGAGCCTCAGCGACAGGTCGCGCACCGGAATCATCAGCACCTGCACCGGCACGAAGTTGCCGGCGACGAACGTGCCGAACAGCGCGGCATTGCCGCGAAACCGGTAGGTCGCCAGCGCAAAGCCGGCCATCGCCGCGAGCGCGATCGAGCCGATCACCGACGGCACCGTGATCTGCACGCTGTTCCAGAAGTAATGCAGCATCGGCGACGTCGTCAGCGCGTCGCGGTAGTTCTCGACCATCGCGAAGTGCCGCGGCCAGCCCCAGTAGTGGCCTTCGACGAGTTCTTCCGTCGAGCGCACCGACGTGACGAACACGGCGATCATCGGCAATAGCCAGATCAGCAACGCGACGGGCAGCGACAGCTTGTACAGCCGGCGCGATACCGGCTTCCAGTGGGTAACGGGTGTCGGAAACATGATCGATGAATCCCCGGTAGGTCACTGCTCGTTGCGCAGCATGCGGCGCAACTGGAACACGATGTAGACGAGCATGATCGCGAACAGCACGACCGCGATCGATGCGGAATAGCCGAGCCGGTAGTACTTGATCGCCTGGTCGTACATGTAATACGCGAGCACGGTCGAACTCTCGAACGGGCCGCCGCTCGTCATCACCGAGATCAGGTCGAAGCTGCGCAGCGCGCCGATCACCGTGACGACGATCGCCATGAACGTGGTCGGCCGCAGCTGCGGCAGCACGACGTGCCACAGCAGCGCGAAGCCGCGTGCGCCTTCCATCCGCGCGGCCTCGATCTGTTCCGGGTTGATCGACGTGAGACCGGTCAGGTACAGGATCATGCAGTACGCCGTCTGCGGCCACAGCGCGGCGAACACGACGCCGAGCGTCGCGTAGCGCGCATCGCCGAGCACCGGGATGCCGTGCCCGGCGAGCAGCGCGAGCAGCCCGAACGTCGGATCGTAGAACCACGAGAAGATCAGGCCGACGACCACGCCGGACAGCACGAACGGCGCGAAGAACAGCGATTTCACGAGCCGGATGCCGGCGACCGCCTGGTTCAGGTACAACGCGAGCGCGAGCCCGAGCGGCGGCGCGAGCATGAAGAGCACGAGCCAGATCACGTTGTTGCGCAGCGCCGTGTAGAACGTCGGCGCCTGCAGCAGCTCGGCATAGTTCGCGAGGCCGACGAACGTGCGTTCGGTCATCCCGTCCCAGTTGTACAGGCTCAGCCACAGCGTCGACAGGATCGGCCAGATCACATAGACGGCAACCATTGCGCAGGCCGGCGCGAGAAACAGCCACGCGGCGCGTCGTTGCCGCCGCACGGCGGGCGACGGGCGGCGCGCGGGCAATGCGGTGGCGGATGTCCCGCGCGGCGGCGGCGCGGTGCCGGCGGGCGGGGTGGACGTGATCGGACTGGACACGGCAAGCCTCCTGAACGGACACGGCGGCACGCGGCCGCCGGTTGGGTCACGCGGTCACTTCTTGTAGATCCGCTTGCGGGTCTGTTCGAGTTGCGCGAGCACTGTATCGATCTGTGCGGGATTCGCGAGGAACTGCTGCATGCCCTTCATCCCTTCGTCGGCCATTTCCTTCGTCATGTCGCGGTCGTAGAACTGCGCGACGCCGCCCTTCGTGTCGGCGAGGATCCGGAAGCCGATGCGCGAGATCGGATCGGCCGGCTCGGGCGACTTGCTGTTCGCCGACAGCGAGCCGAGGCCCTCCGCGAGCTTCGCGCCCATCTCGGGCGTTTCGACGAATGCGAGGAACGTGTGCGCATCGGCCTTGTTCTTCGCCTTCGTCGGGATGTGCAGCGATTCGACCGGGCCGTCCTCGGCAGTCGGCACCTTCGGGTCGATGATCGGGAAGCGGTAGTAGCCCATTTCCTGCTTCACGTTCGGCGGAAAGCCCGCCGCGATGAAGGTGCCCATCAGCATCATCGCGGCCTTGCCCTGGAACAGGAACGGCTGCGCGCCGTCGAGATCGTAGGACAGCGCGTTGTCGATGAAGTAGCCGGCGTCGATCAGCGATTTCCACGTCGTGTAGACCTTCTTCACGCGCGGGTCGGTGTACGGCACGTCGCCGGCCATCAGCTGCTGGTGGAACGCGTTGCCGTTCAGGCGCAGGTCGAGATAGTCGAACCAGCCGGCGAGCGTCCATGCGTCGCGGCCGCCGATCGCGACCGGCGTGATGCCTGCGGCCTTCAGTTTCTTGCACGCGTCGAGAAACTGGTCCCAGGTCTTCGGTTCGTCGGCGATGCCGACCTTGCGGAACAGGTCCTTGCGGTAGAACAGGCCCCACGAGTAGTAGACGGTCGGCGCCGCGTACTGCTTGCCGTTGTACGACGATGCATCACGCGTCGACGCATACATCGCGCCCCAGCCATTTTTCGTCCAGTCGCCGCTCAGGTCCTCGAACAACCCGCGCTTCGCGTAGTACGCCATCCGCTCGCCCGCATGCCAGTTCACGACGTCCGGCGCGACGGTCGTCAGCCACGCGGGGAGCTGCACCTTGTACGCCTCCTCGTCGACGAAGGTCGCCTTCACGTCGATGTCGGGATGGGCCTTGTGGAATGCATCGAGCGTCGATTGCCAGACCGCGCGCTGGCTCGCGCCCTTGAACGCGATGTTGATCGTCAGCGTGCCGGCATCGGCGGGCGCCGTCATGCCGAGCGACGCGAAGGCGACGGCGGCGGCCGTGGCGAGCCGGGCGGCGGTGCGAAGGGGGCGATGTGTCATGCGTGTCTCCATTCCTGTGTGTCGTCTTGTGCGTGACCGGCCCGTCGTGGCGCCGGTGGCGGGGGGGCTATGAACGGCTTCGATACACGGCCACGTCCTGCGGCCCGACTTGCGCGGCGCCGAGCACGAACGCCGACGGCGGCACCGCGTCGATCGTGTGCGGCGCGTTGCCATAGTTGAAAACGTAGGTCAGGCCGCCGCGCCGGCTCACGCGCACGCCGTCGCCGAGCGGCGTCGGCACGAGGCCGGCTTCGGCCGCGACATCGGCGAACAGCTTCGCGGTGGTTGCATCGTCGAACAACGCGGCCCAGTAGTGCAGCGCGCCATGCGACACGCAGGCCGGATGACCGTCGGCGAAGCGTGCGCGCACGACGCTGCGCGTGTCGTCGTGCAGCTCGACGAAGTCGCGCCAGTGGCGCGCGTCGCCCGCGAACGGCGAACCGTCGCGCAGCGTGCCGTCGATCCGCTCGGTCACGTTCGGCCGCAGCGATTCGACGCGCCACACGCGCACCGGCAGGATCGACGCGAGCGCGCCGGGCGGCAGCGTCGGTGGAATCTGGAGGTCGACGGTCTTCGAGCCGGTACGCGGCCCGAACACCGCATGCGCGCCCGAGGCGGCGAGCCGTGCGGCGAAATCGTCCGGCACGACGGGCAGCGGCGGCACCACGACGAGACGGTAGCCGTCGAGCGGCGCGTGCGCTGAAACGATGTCGACGTCGAGGCCGAGCGAGCGCAGCGCCGAGTAGTACTCGAATGCGAAGCGCGGGTAGTGGAAGTCGGCGCCTTGCGGCTGCACTTCGAACAGCCACTTCGCTTCGTAATCGAAGACGAGCGCGACCGGTGCGCGCACCGGGCCGTCCGCATCCGCGCCGGCGTCGTGTACGGAAGCGATCTCGCGCGCGACGCGCTGCGCCTCGCGGCCGCCTTCGTCGAGCTGGTTGTCCGGCGTGTTCAGGCCCGCATGCATCTGCTCCTGCGCGAACGGCGCCTGCCGCCAGCGGAAGTACGACACGCAGCCGGCGCCGTGCGCGAACGCTTCCCAGCTCCACAGGCGCACCATGCCCGGCAGCGGCGCGGGGTTCCACTGCGCCCAGTTCACGGGCCCCGGCTGCTGCTCCATCACCCAGAACGGCAGCTTCGACATGCCGCGATACAGGTCGTGATTGAACGACGCGAAATCGGGATGGCCGGTGCGCAGCCAGCGCGCCTTCACGTCGGGCGCGAACCATTGCTCTTCGAGCGCGCCGAGCGGGTAGCTGTCCCACGTCGCGATGTCGAGGTCGCGTGCGACCTCGTAGTGATCGAACTCGGTGAACAGCTGCATGAAGTTGTGCGCGACGGGCCGGCCCGGCGAATGCGCGCGGATCACGTCGACCTGCATCCGGTGATAGCGCGCGACTTCGTCGGATGCGAAGCGCCGGTAGTCGAGGCGATGCGACGGATGGGCTTCGGTCACGGTGCCGACTGGCGCGTCGACTTCGTCGAAATGGCGATATTCCATGCTCCAGAACACGGTGCCCCACGCGCGGTTCAGCGCGTCGATCGTGCCGTAGCGCGCCTTCAGCCAGGCGCGGAAGCGCACGAGCGCGGCCGGCGAATAGCTGACGACCGTCTGGTGGCAGCCGAGTTCGTTGTCGGTCTGCCAGTAGCGCACGGCCGGGTGGCGGCCGTAGCGTTCGGCGACCGCCGTGCAGATCTGCCGCGACGCCTCGAGATAGGTCGGCGACGAGAAGTCGTAGTGGCGGCGCGAACCGAACGCGCGCGGCCGGCCGTCCGCGCCGATCGCGAGGATGTCGGGATGGCGGTCGACCAGCCATTTCGGCGGCGTCGCGGTCGGCGTGCACATCACGATCTCGAGGCCGGCCGCGCCGAGCACGTCGACCGCGCGGTCGAGCCAGCCCCAGTCGTATTCGCCCGGCGACGGCTCGATACGGCTCCACGCGAATTCGGCGATCCGCACCTGCTCGATGCCGAGCGCTTTCATCCGGCGGGCGTCGTCGGCCCACATCGATTCCGGCCAGTGTTCCGGGTAGTAGCAGACTCCGAGGCGCATGCCGATCCTTATGCGTAGTGGTGGTGGACGAGGACGTCGGCGCACGCGGGCACCGCGCGGCCGTCTTCGGTGAAGAGATGGCAGGCCGCGGCCGGCGCATGTACGTGCACGCGCTCGCCGGTGCGCACCTGTGCGTCGCCGGGTACTTTCGCGATCAGCGGTGCGCCGCCGGGCGTGTCGAGGTGCACGTAGGTCTGTTCGCCGAGGCGTTCGACGAGCGCGACGTCGCGTGCGAGCGTGGTCGCGTCGAGCGCGGCGCCGAGCGTCAGGTGTTCGGGGCGAATGCCGAGCGTCACGGCCACGCCGGCGCCGAGTGCCGAGCCGTCGCGCGGCAGCGTGAAGGTCTCGCCGGACGTCACGAGCGTGACGGTCGTGCGATGCGCGTCGCATGCCGTGACGACGGCCGGCAGGAAGTTCATGCGCGGCGAGCCGATGAAACCCGCGACGAAGCGGCTGGCCGGGTGGTGGTAGAGGTCGAGCGGCGCGCCGACCTGCGCGATGCTGCCGTGCTGCGCGGTGTCCGCGCCGGCGTGCAGCAGCACGATCTTGTCGGCGAGCGTCATCGCCTCGGTCTGGTCGTGGGTCACGTAGACGACGCTCGCGCGTTCGAACTGCCGGTGCAGCCGCGCGATCTCGATGCGGGTCTGGCCGCGCAGCGCCGCGTCGAGATTCGACAGCGGTTCGTCGAAGAGAAACACGCCGGGCTCGCGCACGATCGCGCGGCCGATCGCGACGCGCTGCCGCTGGCCGCCCGACAGCGCCTTCGGCTTGCGCTCGAGCAGTGTGTCGAGTTGCAGGATGCGTGCGGCGTCGCGCACCTTGCGGTCGATCTCGGCCTTCGGCACCCGTGCGAGCTTCAGGCCGAACGCCATGTTCTCGTACACCGTCATGTGCGGAAACAGCGCGTAGCTCTGGAACACCATCGCGACGCCGCGCTCGGCGGCCGGCACGTCGTCGACGCGGCGGCCGTCGATCGACAGCTCGCCCGCGCTCAGATCCTCGAGGCCGGCAATCATGCGCAGCAACGTCGACTTGCCGCATCCGGACGGCCCGAGGAACACGCAGAACTCGTGCGCGCCGATCTCCAGATCGACGTCGCGAATGACCGGCGCGTGATCGCCATAGGCTTTCTGCACGCGCCGCATCGAGATGCTCGCCATTGTCTCCGCTCCATGTTTTAATGCGCCGTACTGCTTGCTTAAGCGCTTAATCATCGCGATCAAAAAAAGGGGCGATGCGATCGCGGCCGAGTCGCGCCCGTCGGACGGGCGGCAAGGTGTGCGGCGATAGTGCGCCGCTTCGGTGAGCGAAGCAAATACTGGATCGACGTCTCATATAGTGAGCAAACATGGCGACACTGGATGAAGTTGCGCGCCGGGCCGGCGTGACGGCCGCGACGGTATCGAACGTGCTGCGCGACCGCGGCCGGGTGGGCGAAGCCACGCGCGCACGGGTGCTGGAGGCCGTCGAGGCGCTCGGGTATCGGCCGCATCTCGCCGCGCGGGCGCTGGCGGAAGGGCGCGCGCCGACGGTCGCGCTGATGGTATCGAGCATCGCGAACCCGTTCTATCCGGAATTCGCGCTGGCGGTCGAACGCGCGGTGCGCCGCAACGGGCAGTTCCTGATCGTCTGCAATACGAACGAAGATCCGTTGCAGGGGCGCGCTTATCTCGACCAGATTGCCGGCACGATTTCCGAGGGCATTCTCGTGACCAACGCGAACCTGCACCTGCCGGATCTGCTCGACGTCGCGCGGCGCGGCGTGCCGGTCGTGCTGTGTCTGTGGGAGCGGCCCGAGGCGCCGCCCGAAGGATTGCCGTGCGTGGCCATCGATTTCCGCGAGGCGGGACGGATCGCGACGCGGCATCTGGTCGAACTCGGTCACGAGCGGATCGGCGTGATCGTCGGCGGATCGGCGAGCGGCGTGCAGGCGGCGCGCTACGACGGTTTCGTCGACGTGATGCGCGCAGCGGGGCTCGACGCGTCGATCGTCGCGGCCGAGCCCGATTCGATCGAAGGCGGCGTGCGCGCGGCGGGGCGGCTGCTCGACGCGCATCCGCAGTTGACTGCGCTGGTGGCCACCAACGACCTGCCGGCGATCGGCGCGATGCATGCGGCGGCCGATCGCGGCAGGCGCGTGCCGGACGATCTGTCGATCGTCGGGATCACCGACATTCATCTCGCCAGCGACACGCGGCCCACGTTGACGACCGTCGCGATCCCGACCGCCGAGGCTGCGGGTCTTGCGGTCGAACTGCTCAATGCGCTGCGCGAGGCGGGCGAGCGCAGCGACGCGGCGTCACGCGTGCGGATAGCGTCGCTGCCGAAACTGGTGGTGCGTGGGACGACCGGCCGCGCACCTGACGGGAGCGTGGCGCGGTCGGATTGATGTTTGGATGCGTTGAATGTCGCGAGGGAGGTTGCCGGAATCGGCGCGGCAAGGCACGGCGCGGCCCACGCGCGGTGCAGCGAGCGGCAAATACAGCCCCGGCTTCAATCGCCTTCGACAAGCCGCATCACGATGTTTCTGGCCGATTCGAGATGCGCGACCGTCATCGAACGTGCCGCGCGCGCATTGCGTTCGCGGCACGCCTGCAGGATCTCTTCGTGCTCGACCTGGAACGACGGCGTATCGGCGAGCAGCGTCGTCTGCAGGCGCTCGTAACGTTCGACCTGGCTGCGCAATTCGGCAATCGACTTCAACTGCCTCGCGTTGCCGCAACACGAATACAGCAACGCGTGGAATTCGCGGTTCAGCTCGCCCTGCCGGCGCGGCACGCTCGCATCGCCGAGCAGGCGATGCACGAGCTCGGCGCGCGCGAGCGTCTCGTCGTCGAGCCGCTTCACGCTGCGATAGATCGCGTCGCCTTCGAGCAGCACGCGAAGATCGTAGATCTCCTGCACGTCGGACACACTCAGCATCCGCACGACGGCGCCGCGATTCCTGAAGATATCCAGCAAGCCTTCGCGTTCCAGCCGCTGGATCGCCTCGCGCATCGGAATCCGGCTGATGCCGAATCGCTCGGCCAGGTCGCGTTCGACGAGCCGTTCGCCGGCCGCAAGCTCGCCGTTGATGATCATGTCGCGCAGCGAGGCGGCGACCGCGTCCGCCGTGGAGTCGAGTTTGGCTTCCATACCTGCGTGTTTCGTCAATTTGGAATAATGGTATACCAAACGGAAATCCGGTGCCACAATGGCGACCACCGGCAGGCGCCGCACGTCGGCGTCCGGCAGGGTCGAAGCACCGACATCAATGGAGAGCGAGATGGCATCTGGCGAACACAAGTATCGCGTCGCAGTGGAGTGGACGGGCAATCGTGGCACCGGCACGTCGGGATATCGCGAGTACGGCCGCGATCACGTGATCCGCGCAGGTTCGAAGCCGGACATCCCCGGCTCGTCGGACGCGTCGTTTCGCGGCGATGCGGCACGCTGGAATCCGGAAGACCTGCTGCTCGCGTCGGCATCGGCGTGCCACAAGCTCTGGTATCTGCATCTGTGCTCCGATGCGGGCATTCGCGTGCTCACCTATGTCGACGATGCGGAAGGCACGATGGTCGACAGTTCCGAGCCGGGCCGCTTCACCGAAATCGTGCTGCGCCCGCACGTGACCATTCAGGCCGGCGACGATCTCGAGCGGGCAGAACATCTGCATCATGATGCGCATGCGAAGTGTTACATCGCGAACTCGGTCAATTTCCCGATCCGCTGCGAACCGGTGATCGAGTTCGCCGCCGCCTGACGCCGACACCAGCCGAATGAAATCGACGATGAAGCTTTTCTACTACCCCGGCAACGCCAGCATGGCGCCGCACTTCGTGCTCGAGGAAATCGGTGAGCCGTTCGAGCTTGAATACGTCGACCGCACGCACGATCAACACAAGTCGCCGGATTACCTCGCGCTGAATCCGAACGGACTCATCCCGGTGCTGGTCGACGGCGATCTCGTGCTGTACGAAGCCGCCGCGATCTGCCTGCATCTCGCCGATACGCATCCGCAGCAGCAGCTCGCGCCCGGCCTCGGCACGCCGGAACGTGCGCAGTTCTACAAGTGGCTCATGTGGCTCACCAACACGCTGCAGGCAACGCTGATCGCGTATTTCTATCCGGAGCGCTGGGTCGACGCGGGCAACGCGTCGGGCGCCGCGCAGGTCAAGGCGCATGCGGAGGCAAAGATCGCGACGCTGCTGGATCAGCTCGAGCATCAGCTGGAAACGACGGGCGGCCCGTGGCTGCTCGGTGAGCACTACACGGTGCTCGATCCGTATGCGCTGATGCTGTGCCGCTGGACGCGCGGCTTTGCCGAGCCGGCGCGGCAACGGCCGGTACTCGGCGGGTATCTGCAGCGGGTGCTCGCGCGCCCGGCGATCCAGCGGGCTTTGAAGACGGAAGGGCTCGCAGCGCCCTGGGTGTAACGCGTAACAGGGGCCGCATGCGCGTCACGCGGCGCGCATGCTTCCCGGGCAACCCGGGCAACCCGGGCAACCCGGCAACCCGGCAACCCGGCAACCCGGCAACCCGGCAACCCGGCAACCCGGCAACCCGGCAACCCGGCAACCCGGCAACCCGGCAAGGCAACCAGACCGCCGCCGCATCGTCACAATGCGACGCCGTACACCTCCCGCGCAGCCGCGCGAATCGCGTCGGCCATCACCGCGACGGCCGGCGAATGCAGCCGGTCGGTGCGCGTGATGATCCCGAAATCGTCCATCCGGCAATCCATCTCCAGCGGCAACACCGTGACGATCCCGTGCCGCGCGTAGTAGCGCGCGACGTCCTCGGCCAGCACCGCGATCATGTCGCTCTGCTCCAGCAGCTGCGTGATGAACAGCAGCGCGGCCGTTTCGACGAGGTTTGCCGGCGGCGCGAGGCTGGCACGCTGGAACACGAGTTCGAAGCGATGCCGCAGCACGCTGCCGGCCGGCGGCACGACCCACGCGGCGCGTTGCACGTCCGCGAGCGACAGCGGCGCCTGCGCGAGCAGCGGATGGCCGGGCCGCACGACGGCGGCCACCGGCTCGCCGGTCAGCGGCTCGTAGCGCAGGCGCAGCTTGTCGTGTTCGGCGGAGAGCCGGCCGAGCACGATGTCGATCTTTTCCTGCGCGAGATGCTCGAGCAGCACGTTGCTGGTGTCGATCTCGACCGACACGTGCAGGCCCGCGTGCGTGCCCTTCACCGCGGCAACGGCCGGCGGCACGAGCCGCAGCCCCGGCGACGTGATCGCGCCCACCGCCACGTGGCCGAGATGGCCGGCCTTCAGTGCGGCCAGTTCCTCGTGCGCCTGGTCGAGACTGCCGAGCGCCGCGCGCGCGTGGCGGATCAGCGCGTCGCCGTACAGCGTCGGCCGCATCCCGCGCGGCAGGCGCTCGAACAGCACCGCGCCGATCGATTCCTCGAGTTCGCGCAGCAGCTTCGACGCGGCCGGCTGCGTCATGTTCAGCGCGGCCGCCGCGCGGTGAATGCTGCCTTCGTCGGCAAGCGCGACGACCAGCAGGAGCTGGCGCGTCTTCAGGCGGCCACGGTTTCCCCACGGACTGGCTTCGGGCATCGTACGGGTTTATATCGATATCGGAATCGATATCGTAATCGCCAAAAACGTCATTAGCCAGTTATCAAAATTCTGCCTAGACTGCGCCGGTATCCCGTCACCACAGGACTGACGATGTCGGCAACAAAACCCAGGCTGCGCTCCGCCCAATGGTTCGGTACGAACGACAAGAACGGCTTCATGTACCGGAGCTGGATGAAGAACCAGGGCATCCCCGATCACGAGTTCGACGGCCGGCCGATCGTCGGCATCTGCAATACGTGGTCCGAACTGACGCCGTGCAACGCCCACTTCCGCAAGCTCGCCGAGCACGTGAAGCGCGGGATCTCCGAAGCAGGCGGTTTCCCGGTCGAGTTCCCGGTGTTCTCGAACGGCGAATCGAACCTGCGGCCGTCGGCGATGCTCACGCGCAACCTCGCGTCGATGGACGTCGAGGAGGCGATCCGCGGCAACCCGATCGACGCGGTCGTGCTGCTCGCCGGCTGCGACAAGACGACGCCCGCGCTGCTGATGGGCGCGGCGAGCTGCGACGTGCCGGCGATCGTCGTGTCGGGCGGCCCGATGCTGAACGGCAAGCTCGAAGGCAAAAACATCGGGTCGGGCACGGCCGTGTGGCAGCTGCACGAAGCGCTGAAGGCCGGCGAGATCGATCTCCATCACTTCCTGTCGGCCGAGGCCGGGATGTCGCGCTCGGCCGGCACCTGCAACACGATGGGCACCGCGTCGACGATGGCGTGCATGGCCGAGGCGCTCGGCGTCGCGCTGCCGCACAACGCGGCGATTCCGGCCGTCGATTCGCGTCGCTACGTGCTCGCGCACATGTCGGGCATCCGCATCGTCGAGATGGCGCTCGAAGGGCTCGTGCTGTCGAAGATCCTGACGCGCGCGGCGTTCGAGAACGCGATCCGCGCGAACGCGGCGATCGGCGGCTCGACGAATGCCGTGATCCACCTGAAGGCGATCGCGGGCCGCATCGGCGTGCCGCTCGAACTGGAAGACTGGATGCGCATCGGCCGCGACACGCCGACGATCGTCGACCTGATGCCGTCGGGGCGCTTCCTGATGGAGGAGTTCTATTACGCGGGCGGGCTGCCGGCCGTGCTGCGCCGGCTCGGCGAGGGCGGGTTGCTGCCGCATCCGGACGCGCTGACGGTGAACGGCAAGTCGCTGTGGGACAACGTGCGCGAAGCGCCGAACTACGACGACGAGGTGATCCGCCCGCTCGACCGGCCGCTGATCGCGGACGGCGGCATCTGCATCCTGCGCGGCAATCTCGCGCCGCGCGGCGCGGTGCTGAAACCGTCGGCGGCAAGCCCCGAATTGCTGAAGCATCGCGGCCGCGCGGTCGTGTTCGAGAACCTCGACCACTACAAGGCGACGATCAACGACGAAGCGCTCGACGTCGACGCCAGCTCGGTGCTCGTGCTGAAGAACTGCGGGCCGCGCGGTTATCCGGGCATGGCCGAGGTCGGCAACATGGGGCTGCCGCCGAAGCTGCTGCGCCAGGGCGTGAAGGACATGGTGCGGATTTCGGATGCGCGGATGAGCGGCACCGCGTACGGCACGGTCGTGCTGCACGTCGCGCCGGAGGCCGCCGCCGGCGGGCCGCTCGCGGCCGTGCGCAACGGCGACTGGATCGAACTCGACTGCGCGGCCGGCACGCTGCATCTCGACATTCCGGACGACGAACTGCAGCGCCGCCTGTCGGACGTCGATCCGAACGCGGCGCCGGGCGTGGCCGGCCAGCTCGGCAAGGGCGGGTACGCGCGGCTGTACATCGATCACGTGCTGCAGGCCGACGAGGGGTGCGACCTCGACTTCCTGGTCGGCACGCGCGGCGCGGACGTGCCGAGCCATTCGCATTGAGCGGCGGGCGGCGGGCGGCGAGCGGCGCGAGGTGCGGCGCAGCCGGTTGCGGACCTTGCCGGTCCGCGCTTCGTGAAACCGTGAACGCAAGACGGCCGGTCGCTACCGAAGCCGGCGCAGGACGCGAAACATGACATCGAGCAGCACGCCGCGCTATCGCGGCATCTTCCCCGTCGTCCCGACGACGTTCACCGATACCGGCGAGCTGGACCTCGCAAGCCAGAAGCGCGCGGTCGATTTCATGATCGACGCGGGCTCGGACGGGCTGTGCATCCTCGCGAACTTCTCCGAGCAGTTCGCGATCACCGACGACGAACGCGACGTGCTCACGCGCACGATCCTCGAACACGTCGCGGGCCGCGTGCCGGTGATCGTCACGACGTCGCACTACAGCACGCAGGTGTGCGCGGCGCGCAGCCTGCGCGCACAGCAGCTCGGCGCGGCGATGGTGATGGCGATGCCGCCGTATCACGGCGCGACGTTCCGCGTGCCGGAAGCGCAGGTCTTCGCGTTCTATGCACGCGTGTCCGATGCGATCGCCATCCCGATCATGATCCAGGACGCGCCCGCGAGCGGCACCGCGCTGTCCGCCCCGTTCCTCGCACGGATGGCGCGCGAGATCGAGCAGGTCGCGTACTTCAAGATCGAGACGCCCGGTGCGGCGAACAAGCTGCGCGAGCTGATCCGGCTCGGCGGCGATGCGATCGAAGGGCCGTGGGACGGCGAGGAGGCGATCACGCTGCTCGCCGACCTGCATGCGGGCGCGACCGGTGCAATGACGGGCGGCGGGTTCCCGGACGGCATCCGGCCGATTCTCGAAGCCTTCCGCGAAGGCCGCCACGACGACGCGTACGCCCGCTACCAGGCGTGGCTGCCGCTGATCAATCACGAGAACCGCCAGTCCGGGATCCTCACCGCGAAGGCGCTGATGCGCGAAGGCGGCGTGATCGCGTGCGAGCGGCCGCGGCATCCGATGCCGGAACTGCACCCGGACACGCGCGCGGAACTGCTCGCGATCGCGCGCCGGCTCGATCCGCTCGTGCTGCGCTGGGCGCACTGAGCGATTCGCGAAGGAGACAGGCACGATGAGTGATCCGATTTCGCTGGGTGTCGTCGGGATCGGCAAGATCGCGCGCGACCAGCATCTGCCGGCGATCGCCGCCCATCCGGGCTTTGCGTTGACCGCGTGCGCGAGCCGCCACGCGGAAGTCGCGGGCGTCCGCAACTATCAGGATCTGCGCGCGCTGCTGGCCGCCGAACGCGCGCTCGACGCCGTGTCGCTCTGTGCGCCGCCGCAGGTGCGCTACGCACAGGCGCGCGCCGCGCTCGAAGCCGGCAAGCACGTGATGCTCGAGAAGCCGCCGGGCGCGACGCTCGGCGAAGTGGCCGCGCTGGACGCGCTTGCGCGTGAACGCGGCCTCACGCTGTTCGCGACCTGGCATTCGCGCTGCGCGAGCGCGGTCGAGCCCGCGCGCGCGTGGCTCGCGACGCGGACGATCCGCGCGGTGCAGGTGCGCTGGAAGGAAGACGTGCGGCGCTGGCATCCGGGGCAGCAATGGATCTGGGAGCCCGGCGGCCTCGGCGTGTTCGATCCGGGCATCAACGCGCTGTCGATCGTCACGCGGATCTTGCCGCGCGAGCTCGTGCTGCGCGAGGCGACGCTGTTCGTGCCGAGCGACGTGCAGACGCCGATCGCGGCCGAACTCGATTGCGCGGATACCGACGGCGTGCCGGTGCGCGCGGAATTCGACTGGCGGCACGGCCCCGTCGAGCAATGGGAGATCGCGGTGGACACGGCCGACGGCGTGCTCGCGATCAGCCGCGGCGGCGCGCAATTGTCGATCGCGGGCGAGCCGGTCGAGATCGGGCCCGAGCGCGAGTATCCGGCGCTGTACGCGCATTTCCATGCGCTGATCGCGCGGGGCGAAAGCGACGTCGACGTGCGGCCGCTGCGGCTCGTCGCCGATGCTTTCCTGTTCGGCCGGCGCGTGCAGACCGACGCGTTCGGCCGCTGAGCGTGCGCGCTTCGCGCCGAAGCGCGCACGACGAATCATTACCGCATACATCACGGCACAAGCCGACACCCAGGAGACACCGCATGAACCGCACGACTCACACGATTCGCCGTCATACGTTGCGCGCGCTGCTGGCCGCGCTCTGCATCGCACCGCTCGGCATGCAGGGCGCCGCGCGCGCCGACGCGCCGCTGAAGATCGGCTTCCTCGTGAAGATGCCCGAGCAGGCGTGGTTCATCAACGAGCAGAACGCGGCGTCCGCGCTCGGCCAGAAGGAGAATTTCTCGGTCGTGAAGATCGGCACGCCCGACGGCGAGAAGGTGCTGGCCGCAATCGACAACCTCGGCTCGCAAGGTGCGCAAGGCTTCGTGATCTGCGCGCCCGACGTGCGTCTCGGCCCGGCGATCGCCGCGCGTGCGAAGCGCTACAACATGAAGTTCGTGACGGTCGACGACCAGCTCGTCGATTCGACCGGCAAGCCGCTCGTGAACGTGCCGCACCTCGGGATGTCGGCGACCAAGATCGGCAACCAGGTCGGCCAGGCGATCGCCGACGAGATGAAGCGGCGCGGCTGGAAGCCCGAGGAAGTCGGCGCGCTGCGGGTCACGAACTACGAGCTGCCGACCGCGAAGCTGCGCACCGACGGGGCGACGCAGGCGCTGCTCGCGAGCGGCTTCCGCAAGGAGAACATCTTCGACGCGCCGCAGAAGACGACCGACGACGAAGGCGGCTTCAGCGCGGCCGCGCCCGTGCTCGCGCGTCATCCGAACATCAAGAAGTGGGTGGTCTACGCGCTGAACGAGGAAACCGTGCTCGGCGCGGTGCGCGCGACCGAACAGCTGCACATCCCGTCGGCCGACGTGATCGGTGTCGGCATCAACGGTGCGGGCGAGGCGTTCGCCGAATTCCAGAAGAAGGAGCCGACCGGTTTCTACGGGACGATCGCGGTCAGCTCGACGAACCACGGCAAGGACAGCACCCAGAACCTCGTCGACTGGATCCGCAACGGCAAGACGCCGCCGGCCGACACGCAGACGAGCGGCAAGCTGATGACGCGCGCGAACTGGCAGGCCGTGCGCACCGAGCTCGGCATCTGAGCGCACGAGACGAGAACGCGATGACGATGCAGACGATGACGGCCGTGTCCGGCAGCAACGCCGAGGCGGTCACGCCGCCGGACGGCCCGCTGCTCGCGCTCGACGGCATCACGGTGACGTTCCCGGGCGTGCGTGCGCTCGATGGCGTGTCGCTGTCGGTGCGCGCGGGCGAGGTGCACGGGCTGATGGGCGAGAACGGCGCGGGCAAGTCGACGCTGCTGAAGGTGCTGTCCGGCGTGAACCAGCCGCAGGCCGGCACGCTGACGCTGAACGGCGCCGAACAGCGCTTCGCGTCGACGCGCGCGGCGCTCGAGGCCGGTATCGCGATCATCTACCAGGAGCTGCATCTGGTGCCCGAGCTGACAGTCGCGGAGAACCTGATGCTCGGGCAGTTGCCGAGCCGGCTCGGCGTGGTCGACGAGCGTTCGCTCGCCGCGCGCGCACTCGATGCGCTGGAGCGGCTCGGCGAGCACATCGATCCGGGCATTCCGGTGAAGTACCTGTCGATCGGGCAGCGCCAGATGATCGAGATCGGCAAGGCGCTGATGCGCGACGCGCGCGTGATCGCGTTCGACGAGCCGACGAGTTCGCTGTCGGCGCGGGAAACCACCCAGCTGTTCCGGATCATCCGCGCGCTGCGTGCGGAAGGCCGCGCGATCATCTACGTCACGCACCGGATGGAAGAAGTGTATGAACTGTGCGACCGCGTGACCGTGTTCCGCGACGGCCGTCGCATCGACACGTTCGATTCCGTCACCGATCTCGACCGCGACCGGCTGATCGGCTGCATGGTCGGCCGCTCGATCGAGGACGTGTACGGCTACCGGCCGCGCGCGGCCGGCGACGTGCTGATCGAGGCGAAGGGGCTGGCGGGGCCGGGGCTTGCCGAGCCCGTGTCGTTCACCGCGCGGCGCGGCGAGATCGTCGGCTTCTTCGGGCTCGTCGGCGCGGGCCGCTCGGAGCTGATGAAGCTGCTGTACGGCGCCGCGCGCCCGAGCGCCGGGCACGTCGAGCTGAACGGGAAACGCGTTGCATTCGGGAGCCCGCGCGACGCGGTGCGCGCCGGTCTCGCGCTGTGCCCGGAAGACCGCAAGCAGGAAGGCATCGTCGCGATCGCGTCGGTGGCCGACAACCTGAACATCAGCGCGCGCCGTCATTTCAGCCCGGCGCGCGTGCTGCTCGACGGGCGGCGTGAACGTGAACTCGCGCAACGCTACATCGAGCGGCTCGCGATCAAGACCCGCGATGGCGATACGCCGATCGGCGCGCTGTCCGGCGGCAACCAGCAGAAGGTCGTGCTCGCGCGCTGGCTGGCCGAGCGCATCGACGTGTTCCTGATGGACGAGCCGACGCGCGGCATCGACGTCGGCGCGCGCGCGGAAATCTACAACCTGTTCTACGAACTCGCGGAAGCGGGCCGCACGGTGATCCTCGTGTCGAGCGACCTGGCCGAGGTGATCGGCGTGTCGGACCGGATCATCGTGATGAAGGAAGGACGGATCGCGGGCGAGGTCGCGAAGGCGCAGGCGACGCCCGACGCGCTGATCAAGCTCGCGCTGCCGCGCTAGCGGCCTGCAGTCAACCGGAAAGCAAACGTTATGAGCCAGGCAATGCAACCCCAACGCACTTCCCCGTCCCCCGATGCCGCTGCCGCGCCCGTGCGAGCGCGCGGCGGCGTGTGGCAACTGATCAACCGCTCCGGCATCGTGATGGTGTTCCTCGTGCTGTTCGCGACGCTGTCGCTGACGGTGCCGGACTTCCTCACGCCGCGCAACATCCAGGGCCTGCTGCTGTCGGTCACGCTGATCGGCTCGATCGCGGTGACGATGATGTTCGTGCTCGCGCTCGGTGAGGTCGACCTGTCGGTCGCGTCGATCGTCGCGTTCTCGGGTGTCGTCGCGTCGACGCTGATCACCGCGACGCACAGCGTCGTGCTCGGCATCGCGGGCGGCGTGCTCGCGGGCGGTGCGGTCGGGCTCGTCAACGGCGTGCTGATCGCGCGCTGGCGGATCAATTCGCTGATCGTCACGCTCGCGATGATGGAAGTCGTGCGCGGGCTCGCGTTCATCACGTCGAACGGCGACGCGGTGATGATCTCCGAGGAGCGCTTCTTCGATCTCGGCGGCGGGTCGTTCCTCGGCATCTCGTATCCGATCTGGAGCAACATCGTCGGCTTCGTCGTGTTCGGCTTCCTGCTGCGCAAGACCGTGTTCGGCAAGAACGTGCTGGCCGTGGGCGGCAACGGCGAGGCCGCGCTGCTCGCGGGGCTGCCGGTGATGCGCATCAAGATCGCGGTGTTCGTGCTGCAGGGGCTCGTGACGGGTTTCGCCGGCGTGATGCTCGCGTCGCGGATGAGCCTCGGCGACCCGAAGACGTCGGTCGGGCTCGAACTCGGCGTGATCTCCGCGTGCGTGCTCGGCGGCGTGTCGCTGACGGGCGGCGTCGCGACGATCTCCGGCGTGCTGGTCGGCGTGTTGATCATGGGCTCCGTGCAGGACGCGATGAGCCTGCTGAACGTGCCGACGTTTTACCAATATCTGATACGCGGCGGAATTCTGTTGCTCGCGGTGCTGTTCGACCAGTATCGTCGCAACCAGCGGCGCGCGATGAAGATCTGACCCTGACGGACGCGCGGCCGCGGGCGAAGGCGACAGATCAGACATCGGGAGACGGCATGCAACAGATTCATCCGGGCGCGGCGGCGCTGCTCGTGGACAGCCGCAACACGCTCGGCGAAGGCGCGACGTGGTGCGACGCGACGCACGCGTTGTACTGGACGGACATCGAAGGCGCACGCTTGTGGCGCTGCCGCGCGGACGGCTCGGACGTCGCGCAGTGGCCGATGCCGGAACGGCTCGCGTGCTTCGCGCTGACCGATGAACCGGACGTGCTGCTCGTCGGGCTCGCCACGCATCTCGCGTTCTTCGACTTGCGCAGCGGCGCGTTCACGCGGATCGTCGACGTCGAGCCCGAGCTGCCGACGCGGCTGAACGACGGGCGCTGCGATCCGTCAGGCGCATTCGTGTTCGGGATGAAGGACGAAGGCAGCGAGCCGCCGCAAGCGGTCGGCGGGTTCTACCGGCTCAATGCTGACCTCACGCTGGAGCGGCTTGCGCTGCCGGCGGCGGCGATCGCGAACAGCATCGCGTTTTCTCCCGATGGTTCGAAGATGTATTTCTGCGATTCGCTGGTGCGCGAGATTCTCGTGTGCGATTACCGCGCGGGCGGCGATGTGGCCAACGTGCGGCCGTTCGCGCGGCTGACCGATGCGGACGGCGACCCGGACGGCTCGACGATGGACCGCGACGGCGGGCTGTGGAACGCGCAGTGGGGCGGCCGGCGTGTCGTGCGCTACGGGCCGGACGGCGTCGAGACGGAGCGCGTGGCCGTGCCGACCGCGCAGCCGAGCTGCGCAGCGCTCGACGGCGAAGGCCGGTTGTACGTGACGAGTGCGCGTGTCGGCTTGAGCGACGCCGCATTGGCGAGCGATGCCGATGCCGGCGGCGTGTTCGTCGCGCAGACGCGGCATGCGGGGATGCCGGCTGCGCGGTTCTCGTTCAGGCGGGCGGTGAGCGGCTGATTTCCCGGCGGACGAACCGTCGTGCATCCGCGCCAGGCCCACGAAGGCGGGCCGGTGCCGCGTGCGGTTGCCGGTTGCGTTCCACGTAACGCGGCCGCGCGGCCCGCGCAGCGCCGAACCGGCGTCGCACCACTCACCGCGCACCGCGCGCAGCCGTCGTCACGCCTGCACCAGATTCCTCGGCGATCCTGCGATAAACCGCTCGATGTTCCCGATCAACTGATCCGCGAGCGCCTGTTGCGCGTCGTCCGACGCCCACGCGACATGCGGTGTCAGGATCACGTTCGGGCGGCCGGCGATGCGCATCATCGGATCGTCGCCGGCCGGCGGCTCCGCCGACGCGACGTCGAACCCGGCGCCGCCGATCAGCCCTTCGTCGAGCGCCTCGACCAGATCGTGCTCGTTGACGAGCCCGCCGCGCGCGGTGTTGATGATCAGCGGCTTGCGTTTCATCGCGCGGAATTCCGGCGCGGCGATCAGGTTGCGCGTTTGCGGCGTGAGCGGGCAATGCAGCGTGATGATGTCGCTGGTTTCGAGCACGGTTTCCCACGGCGTGTAGAGCATGCCGGCCGTGCCGCCGCCCTTGTGCGCGGCGAACAGCGGGCGCATCCCGAACGCTTTCGCGAGTTCGGCGACGCGCTGCCCGAGCACGCCTTCGCCGACGATGCCGAGCGTCGCGCCCGACAGGTCGCGGATCGGATGGTCGAAGAAGCAGAACTGCCCCGATTGCTGCCAGACGCCGCGCAGCACGTCGTCGCGATACGCGACGAGGTTGCGCTGCAGCGCGAGGATCAGCGCGAACGTGTGCTCCGGCACGGTGTCGATTGCGTAGCCGCGGATGTTCGCGACCGCGATGCCGCGTTGCGCGCACGCGGCCTTGTCGACGCAGTCGGTGCCGGTCGCGGCGACGGCGATCAGCTTCAGGTCGGGTAGCTCGGCGAGCATGTCGGCGGTGATCGCGACCTTGTTGGTGATGGCGATGGTCGCGCCGGCGAGGCGTTCGACCACCTGTTCGGCGCATGTGCCCGGGTATTCGACGAGACGATGCGCGAATGCCGGCGCGGGCAGGGTGATCTGCGGCGCGAGCGTCGCGCGGTCGAGGAAAACGATCGTATGCATGGCAGTGGCTGGATGAATGACGTGACGGTTCACAGATGCCGCTTCGCGGCGGCGACGATGTGCTCGGGCGTGATGCCGAAATGCGCGTACAGCGTGTCGGCCGGCCCCGATGCGCCGAAGCCGCTCATGCCGACGAATTCGCCGGCGCTGCCGAGGTAGCGGTCCCAGCCGAAGCGCACGGCGGCCTCCACCGCGACGCGCACCGTGCCCGTGCCGAGCACGTCCTGCCGGTACGTGGCGTCCTGTTCGTCGAACAGTTCGCAGCATGGCATCGACACGACGGCGGTGCCGATGCCGTCCCGTTGCAGCCGCTCGCGCGCGGCCAGCGCGAGCGCGACTTCGGAGCCGGTCGCGATCAGCGTCACGCGCCGCGCGCCCGCGTCCGCTTCGGCGAGCACGTACGCGCCGCGCTCGCACGCATTGCCGGGGCCGGCCGACCGGCGCACGAGCGGCAGTGCCTGGCGCGCGAACACGAGCGTGCTCGGCCCGCTGCGATGCCGATACGCGAGCGTCCAGCATTCGGCGGCCTCGACCGCATCGGCGGGGCGGAACACGCGCATGTTCGGCATCGCGCGCAGCGACGCGAGAATCTCGACCGGCTGGTGCGTGGGGCCGTTGCGGCCAACGCCGATCGAATCGTGGCTGAACACGAACTTGACCGGCAGGCCCATCAGCGCGGCCATCCGCATCGCCGGCCGTTCGTAGTCCGAGAACGCGAGATACGTGACACTGAGCGGAATCACGCCGCCGTGCGCGGCCATCCCGTTCGCCATCGCGCCCATCAGGTGCTCGCGGATCCCGCAATGCACGTACGCGCCGGCCCGATCCGCGGCGGTGAACGCGTGCAGGCTGCGCTTGTGGCTCGTCGGCGCTTCGAGGTCGGCACAGCCGACCATGCGCTCCGGCAGCACCGGCGCGAGCAGGTCGTTGATCTCCGCGGAAATGACGATGCCGGCCTGCGCTTCGCCGGAATCGATCGCGTTGCGCTGGTAGCGCTCGAGGGTTTCCTGCCAGCCGTCGGGCAGTTCGCCCGCGATCACCCGCTCGAATTCGGCGCGCTCGGCGGCCGGCAGCGCGGCGACGCGCGCGCGCCACGCGAGATATTCGCCTGCGCTGCGCCGTCCGGCCGCACGCCACGCGGACAGCACGTCGTCCGGAATCTCGAACGACGCATGCGGCCAGCCGCGGTCGCGGCGCGCGGCATCGGCGTCGGCGTCGTACAGGCGTCCGCTATGCCCGCCGCGCTGGCCCTGCAGGCGCGCGATGCCACGCGCGATGTCGGTGCGGCACGCGATCATCGACGGCCGCGGGTCGGTGCGGGCGAGGGTGAGCGCGGCCGATACCGCGTCGATGTCGTGACCGTCGACGTCGACCACGTGCCAGCCGGCGATGCGGAACCGCTCGGCGACGTCCTCGGAAATCGACAGCGCGGTACTGCCGTCGTCGGTGATGCGGTTGTCGTCCCAGCACAGGATCAGCTTGCCGAGCCGCAGATGGCCGGCCAGCGAGATCATCTCCTGCCCGATGCCTTCCTGCAGGCAGCCGTCGCCGACAAACGCGTACGTGTAGTGATCGACGATGTCGTCGCCGAAGCGCGCGTTCAGGTATGCCTCGGCCACCGCCATCCCGAACGCGTTCGCGATCCCCTGGCCGAGCGGCCCGGTGGTGACCTCGATGCCGGCGGCCGGATCGTATTCCGGGTGGCCCGCGCAGTGCGAGCCGAATTCGCGGAACGTCCGGATCGCGTCGAGATCGATGCGCCGGTAGCCGGTCAGGTGCAGCAGCGCGTACAGCAGCATCGAGCCATGGCCGTTCGACAGCACGAAGCGATCGCGATCGGGCCACGCGGGATCGGCCGGATTGAACTTCAGGTGGCGTGTGAACAGCGCGGTCGCGATTTCGGCCATGCCGAGCGGCACGCCCTGGTGGCCTTCGCCGGCGCGCACGATCGCGTCGATCGCGAGAAAGCGGATCGCATCGGCGAGCGGCGGGGTGGCGGGAACGGACATGATGCAGGACTCCTCGGCGCCGTCCGGTCGTGGACGGCGCACACGATATGCGTTGCGGGGAAAGGGAAGCGGAGGTCCTCGCGCGCCGCGTCGGCAGCGCGAGGACGCGGGATCAATGCAGCAGGCCGATCGAGATCCACGGCACCGCGGCGACCACGATCAGGCCGACGATCAGCGCGGCGATGTAGCCGACGATCGGTTTCATCCCTTCGTCGGGATTGATGCGGCTGACCGCGCAGGCCGAGTAGTAACCGACGCCGAACGGCGGCGCGAACAGGCCGACACCCATCGCCAGGATCACGACCATCGCGTAGTGGACGTCGTGAATGCCCATCTGCCGCGCGATCGGGAACATCAGCGGGCCGAACAGCACGATGGCCGGGATGCCTTCGAGCACGCTGCCGAGCACGATGAACGCGACGATCGACGCGGCCATGAACATCGCGGCGCCGCCCGGCAGGCCGCCCATCGCGCTTGCAAGCTGGCTCGAGAAGCCGGACTGCGTGAGCGCCCACGCCATGCCGGTGGCCGCGCCGATGATCAGCAGGATCGCGCCCGACAGCGCGGCGGTGTCGACCAGCATCGGCTTGATCCGCCGCCAGTCGAAGCGACGGTAGATCAGCAGGCCGGCGACGACCGAATACGCGATGCCGATCGTCGACACCTCGGTCGCGGTCGCGATGCCCTCGACGACGGCCGCGCGGATCACGAACGGCAGCGCCAGCGCGGGCACCGCGACGAGCAGCTTGCGCAGCACCTCGGCGCGGCTCGCGCGCTTCACGTTCGACAGGTCGTCGCCGCGGTAGCGCCACCAGACGACCGCGCACAGCGTGATCGCGAGCACGATGCCCGGCAGCATGCCGCCGGTGAACAGCGCGGAGATCGACACGCCGGTGACCGAGCCGAGCGTGATCAGCACGAGGCTCGGCGGGATCGTCTCGGTCTGCGCGCCGGTCGCCGCGAGCAGCGCGACGAGGTCGCCGGGTTTCGCGCCGCGCGCCTTCATCTCGGGGAACAGCACCGGCGCGACGGCCGCCATGTCGGCCGCCTTCGAGCCGGAGATGCCCGATACGAGGTACATCGCGCCGACCAGCACGTAGGACAGGCCGCCGCGCACGTGGCCGAGCAGGCTCGCGAGGAACGCGATCATCGCCGCGGCCATGCCGGTCATCTCGATCAGCTGGCCGAGGAACACGAACAGCGGCACCGACAGCAGGATCAGGTGCGACATCCCTTCGTCCATGCGGCCGACGACCACGACGAGCGGCGTGCTGGTCGTGAGCGCGAGATAGCCGAACGTCGCGAGCCCGAACGAGAACGCGATCGGCACGCCGGACAGCACCGCGACCGCGACGAGGCCGACGAAGAAGATCAGCAGGTTCACGTTGCCGAGGTTCTGCAGCAGCGGCGCGGCGACGACGAAGCCGCCGGCGATCGCCGCGACTGCCGCGATCGCGCCGAGCGTCAGGTGCCAGTTCGCGCTGCGGATCAGCCGCAGGCACGCGACGAGCGCCATCAGCGTCGTGCCGACCGGCAGCGCGGCCGCGCGCCAGCTGTTCGGGATCTCCAGTGCGGGCGACGTGATGAACGCCTCGTCCTGCGCGAAATCGACGGCCGGCCCGATCACCAGCACGAGGAACGCGAGCGGCGCGGCGATCGCGACGACGTCGAGGAACGCGCGCACGCCCGGCGACGCCTTGCCGACGAGCGCGGTCATCCGCATGTGCTCGCCGCGCCGCAGCGCGACGACCGCGCCGAGCATCGCGAGCCACAGGAACAGCATCGACGCGAGTTCGTCGGACCAGACGAGCGGCGCGTGCAGCAGGTAGCGGCTCGTGACGCCGGCGAGCAGCACGACGATCTCGGCGACGACCAGGATCGCGGCGGGAATCTCGACCAGGTGGCCGAGCAGCGTGTCGAGGGCACCGGCGATGCGGCGCGGCGCCGGGTGCGGGAGCAGGATCGTCGTCATGGGGTTACACCAGCTTGCCAACGTTCTTTTCGAGCAGCGCCCAGGCTTCGGTGCCGTACCTGGCCTTCCAGTCGCTGTAGAAGCTCGTCTTGCGCAGCGTGTTGCGGAACGCGTCGTGATCGACGTCGACTACCGTGACGCCCTTGGCCGCCAGGTCGGCGCGCAGCGACGTGTTCAGGCGCGCGATGTCCGCGCGCTGCAACAGCGCCGCACGCTCGAACTCGCGCGTGACGATCGCGCGCATGTCGGCGGGCAGGCGCTCCCATGCGCGGCGGTTGCCGAGCATCCAGTACGCGTCCCACACATGCGACGTCAGGCTGATCGACTTCTGCACCTCGTACAGCTTCGCGGTCGCGATGATCGGCAGCGGGTTCTCCTGGCCTTCGACGACGCCCGTCTGCAGCGCGGAATACAGCTCGTTGAAGTTGATCGGCGCGGGGCCCGCGTCGAGCGCCTTGAACATCGACGTCAGCATCGGCGCCTGCGGCACGCGGATCTTGAAGCCCTTCAGGTCGTCCGGCTTGCGGATCACGCGCGTCGACGAGCTGATCTGGCGGAAACCGTTGTCCCACGGGCGCGACACGGACACGATGCCCGACTTCTCGATCTGCGCGCGCACGAACGCGCCGAGATCGCCGTCCATCGCGCGCCACACCGCGTCGTAGTTCTGGAACGCGAAGCCCGTGTTGACGATGCCGGCGGCGGGCGTCAGCGTCGCGAGGATCGACGACGCCTGGTTGAAGAACTCGACGCCGCCGCTTCGCACCTGCGACAGCAGGTCGGTGTCGGAGCCGAGCTGGTTCTGCGGAAACAGCTTGATGTCGAGCCGCCCGCCGGTCGCTTCGCGGATGCGGTTCAGCGCTTCCTGCGCGCGCACGTTCACCGGGTGCGTCGGGTCCTGGCCGGTCGCGAGCTTGTAGTTGAATTCGGCCGCGAACGCGCGACGCGTCGACACGCCCCAGAGCGGCACCGTCGCAGCCGCCGCGGCGCCTGCCTTCAGGAACGTGCGCCGGCCGATGCCTTTGGCTGCTTTCGAATCGATCGTCATGATGTCTTCCTCCAATGTGGTTTCGTTATCGTGTCGTCCGAGGCAACGCGCTCTGCGGCGGGTTTGCCGGGCGGCGCGCCGTCGGGGCGCGCTGGCGGCGGCCCCGCGCTGCCGGCGCGGGGTCGCGGCTCGGCTCGTCAGCCGTGGATCAGCATCCCGCCGTTGACGTCGATCACCGCGCCCGTCAGGTACGACGAAATGTCGGACGACAGGAACAGGAACGCGCCCGCGACGTCGTCCGGCACGCCGAGGCGGCCGAGCGGAATGCCCGCGAGGATGTCGCCGCGCTTGTCGTCGGGGATCTTGCCGGCGTTGATGTCGGTCTGGATCAGGCCCGGCGTCACGCAGTTCACGCGGATGCCGGCCGGGCCCAACTCGCGCGCCATCGCTTTCGCGAGGCCGAGCACGCCGGCTTTCGCGGCCGAGTAGTGCGGGCCGCCGAGGATGCCGCCGCCGCGCTGCGCGGACACCGACGACATGCACGAGATCGCGCCCGAGCGCTGCTTCTTCATCTGCGGCACGACGGCTTGCGACAGGTACAGCACGCCGCGCAGGTTCACGTCGAGGATCCGGTCCCAGCTTTGCGGGTCGATGTCGAGCAGTTGCGCCGGCTGCGTGATGCCCGCGTTGTTGATCAGCACGTCGATCTGGCCGAAATCGGCGACGATCTGCTCGGCCGCCTGCCTGCACGCGGGCTGGTCCGTCACGTCGCACGCATAACCGCGATGCTCGGGCCCGATCGACGCGGCGGCGTCGCGCGCGGCTGCCGCATCGAGATCGAGGATCGCGACGCGTGCGCCGTGTTTCGCGAACATGCGCGCGGTAGCCATGCCGATCCCGCGCGGGGATGCGGCACCGGAAATGACGGCGACCTTGCCGTCGAGAAGACGCGATTCGGACATGATGGGTTCTCCTGATAGGGGTAGATCGTTTTGATTGCGTGTCGGGTGGCGCGGCGTTCAGCCGAGCCAGCCCTTGATCGTGTCGCACATCGCCTGCGTGGAAATGCCGTAGCGGTCGTGCAGCGTCGGCAGCGCGCCGGCGTCGAGGAACGCGTCGGGCAGCGCGATCTGCCGGAACTGCGGCGTGACGCCGGCCGTGAGCAGCGCGGTGGCGACCGCCTCGCCGAGCCCGCCGATCACCGAATGGTTCTGCGCGACGACGACGAGGCGTCCGCTGCGCTTCGCTTCGCGCAGGATCGTCGCGGTGTCGAGCGGCTTGATGGTCGGCACGTGCAGCACGCCGACGTCGACGCGGTCCGCCGCGAGCGCCTTCGCCGTTTCGAGCGCGCGCATCGTCAGGATGCCGGACGAGATGATCAGCACGTCCGTGCCGTCGCGCAGCAGCTTCGCCTTGCCGAGCTCGAAGCGGTAGTCGTATTCGTCGAGCACGACCGGCACGTTGCCGCGCAGCAGGCGTGCGTAGACGGGGCCGCGGTGCGCGGCGATCGCGGGCACCATCTGCTCGATGTCGAGCGCGTCGCACGGATCGATCACCGTCATGTTCGGCATCGCGCGCATCAGCGCGAGATCCTCGCTGGCCTGATGGCTCGGCCCGTAGCCGGTCGTGAGGCCGGGCAGCGCGGCGACGATCTTCACGTCGAGGTTGTCCTCGGCGATCGCCTGGTGCATGAAGTCGTACGCGCGCCGGGTCGCGAACACCGCGTAGGTCGTCACGAACGGCTGCGCGCCTTCGTGCGCGATGCCGGCCGCCGCGCCCATCAGCAGCTGCTCGGCCATGCCCATCTGGTAATAGCGCTCGGGGAACGCCTTCGCGAAGATGTGCAGGTCCGTGTACTTGCCGAGGTCGGCCGTCATGCCGACGACGTCGGCGCGCTCGCGCGCGAGCTCGACGAGCGCGTGGCCGAAGGGGGCTGCGCGGGTCGCCTGCCCTTCGGCGGCGATCGACGCAATCATCGCCGAGGTCTTCAGGCGCGGTTTGGATGCGGTCGTGCTGCTCATGCGTGTCTCCCTGCATCCAGCGCGTCGAGGGCGAGCTGCCATTCGTGCGCGTCGACACGGATGAAGTGGTTTTTCTCGCGGGCTTCGAGGAACGGCACGCCGCAGCCCATCTTCGTATCGCAGACGATGATCCGCGGCTGCGCGCCCGGATGGCTGCGTGCGGCGTCGAACGCGGCGGCGACCGCGTCGATGTCGTTGCCGTCGATGCGCTGCGTGAACCAGCCGAACGCTTCGAGCTTGTCGACGAGCGGCTCGAACGCCATCACCTGCGTCGACGGGCCGTCCGCCTGCTGGTTGTTGACGTCGACGATCGCGATCAGGTTGTCGAGCTTCCAGTGGCTCGCGGACAGCATCGCCTCCCACACCGCGCCCTCGTCGAGCTCGCCGTCGGAGAACAGCGTGTACACGAATGCGTCGGCGTGCTTCCGCTTCAGGCCGAGGCAGCGGCCGACCGCGATGGTCAGGCCCTGGCCGAGCGAGCCGCCGGACATTTCCATGCCGGGCGTGTAGCTCGCCATCCCGGACATCGGCAGGCGGCTGTCGTCGCTGCCGTAGGTGTCGAGCTCCTCGGGCGGCAGCACGCCGGCTTCGAACAGCGCCGCGTACAGCGCGATCGCATAGTGACCGTTCGACAGCAGGAAGCGGTCGCGCCCTTCCCATTCGGGATCGTCGGGCCGGTAGCGCATCGCGTGGAAGTAGGCGACGGCGAGCACGTCGGCGATATCGAGGGCCTGGCCGATATAGCCCTGCCCCTGCACCTCGCCCATCCGCAACGCGTTGCGGCGGATGCGGTAGGCGCGTTCTGCGAGATGGGCGGCGTGCCCGGCTTCGCGCGTATTCAAGCGAGTCTCCTTGCTGCGGCGCACCGTCGAGCGGCGCGGCCGTCATGGGTTCGGTCTGGCCGGCCGCTGCGTCGGGGCGGCGGCCGTCGTCTGCCGCGGGTCGGGATAAACCCTCGTTTCCGGTGTGCGGCAGGTACGAAACAGCGTATCGACTTGAATTGGCGCGCTCAAACGAATTAAATAGGCCGACAGTTGAATTGAATTCATCCGGATCTTGCGATGCACAATCGGGTCACGCTCAAGTCCATACAAGCGTTCGAGGCGGCCGCGCGGCTGTCGTCGTTCGCGCTTGCAGCAGAAGAACTGTTCGTGACGCCGTCCGCGATCAGCCATCAGATCAAGCTGCTCGAGGAGCAACTGGACGTGCGGCTGTTCCATCGCGTGCATCGCGCTGTGATCCTGACCGATGCGGGCCGTGAATACGCGGAGGAAATCGCCGCGGCGTTCGCGCGCATCGACACGGCCACGCGCAACATCGGCCGCACGACGAAAAGCGACATCCTGACCGTGCATTCGACACCGAGCTTCGCGACGCAATGGCTGATGTCGCGGCTCGCGCGCTTCAGCGCGCTGAACCCGGATATCGACGTGCGGCTGAACGCGTCGGCGGAGTATTGCGACCTGACGACCGAAGCGGTCGATATCGACATCCGCTACGGCGCGCGCAAGCTGCAGCCGGCGGGCACGATGGTGCTCGAGCTGCCGGCCGAGACGATCGTGCCGCTGTGCTCGCCCGCGCTGATGGAAGGCGAGCACCCGATCCGCACGACGGCCGACCTGCAGCATCACGCGCTGATCCACAGCGAAGGCTGTCTGGTCGGCTGGCGCGACTGGATGCGCCAGCATCGCAAGGTGCGGCTCGACATCACGCGCGGCCCGCGCTTCGACCGGTCGTTCATGGCGATCAGCGCGGCGGCGGACGGCATGGGCGTCTGCCTCGAAAGCCTGCTGCTCGTGCAGCGCGAGCTGGAGACGGGGCGGCTCGTCGCGCCGCTCGGGATGGACGGGCTGCGGATCAACGGCTACACGCTGAACCTGCTGAAATCGCGCGCCGATCTGCCGAAGCTGAAGCATTTTCAGGACTGGCTGTTTGCGGAACTCGGCGCGTGAGGCGGCGGGCGCGATCGCGGCGCTCCGGGATCGTGGCAGCGCGTTCGGCATCGCCGGCCCGCGCGCGGTGTGCTGGTAAGATGGCCCGCAATCCCATCCTGCCCGCGCCATGAGCTCCACCCCGACCAAGCCCGCGAACCCGAAAAGCCCCGCGAAGCACCCCGCCCGCGCGACGGGCGACAAGCCGAAGGCGCGCGTGCGGCAGCGCCTGACCTACGTGATCGGTGGCCTCGACCGGCTGCTGCGCCGTCACATGACCGACGCGCTCGCGCCGCTTGGCATCACGCTTGCGCAATACACGGCGCTGTCGGTGCTCGAGGCGCGCGGCGCGTCGTCGAACGCGCAACTGGCCGAGCGCTCGTGGATCACGCCGCAGTCGGCGAACGAAGTGATGAGCGTGATGGCCGCCCGCGGTTTCGTCACGCGCGAAGCCGACCCGTCGCACGGCCGCATCATCCTGCTGACGCTGACCGACGAAGGTGCGGCGATGCTGCGCGAATGTGAAGCCGTCCTGCGCCCGCTCGAAACGCGGATGCTTGGCGACGTCTCCGCCGACGACGCCGCGCACGTGCAGCGCGCGCTCGAACTGTTCTCGCGCAACCTGCGCGGCTGATCCCTTCCTGACGCTTCCCGACGCGGGCCGTCCGGCCTGCGTCTGCTTCCGCGGCCCGCGCGGGTCACAACTTCTTTCCCCATTTCCCCGCTTTCCGCTCCGGGTTTACACCGCCGCTCGTGCCGCTTGCAATATCAGGTAGCCTGATATTAAATGAAGCCGTCCGCAGCAGGAATGCTGCGCACCGAATCGCACTGGAACGAACGACAGGAACAGACATGAGCAAGTACGACAACCGCTGGCAGACCGTGGAAGTGAACGTGGAGGCCGGCATCGCGTGGGTGACGCTGAACCGTCCGGACAAGCGCAATGCAATGAGCCCGACGCTGAACCGGGAGATGCTGGAAGTCCTCGACGCGGTCGAGTTCGACGACGAAGCGAAGGTGCTGGTGCTGACCGGCGCGGGCGCCGCGTGGACGGCCGGCATGGACCTGAAGGAATATTTCCGCGAGATCGACGGCGGCTCCGACGCGCTGCAGGAAAAGGTGCGCCGCGACGCATCGGAATGGCAATGGCGCCGCCTGCGGATGTACAACAAGCCGACGATCGCGATGGTGAACGGCTGGTGCTTCGGCGGCGGGTTCTCGCCGCTCGTCGCGTGCGATCTCGCGATCGCCGCGGACGAAGCGGTGTTCGGGCTGTCGGAGATCAACTGGGGCATCCCGCCGGGCAACCTCGTCAGCAAGGCGATGGCGGACACGGTCGGGCATCGCCGTGCGCTGCACTACATCATGACCGGCGACACGTTCACCGGTGTGGACGCGGCCGAAATGGGCCTCGTGAACAGCAGCGTGCCGCTCTCCGGCCTGCGCGACGCGACGATCGCGCTCGCCGCGCGGCTGATGGACAAGAACCCGGTCGTGCTGCGCGCGGCGAAGCATGGCTTCAAGCGTTCGCGCGAACTCACGTGGGAGCAGTGCGAGGATTACCTGTATGCGAAGCTCGACCAGGCGCAGCTGCGCGATCCGGAGCGCGGCCGCGAGCAGGGGCTGAAGCAGTTCCTCGACGACAAGACGATCAAGCCGGGCCTGCAGGCATACAAGCGCTGACACGAGCGTAGACGAACCGCCAACGCAACCGCCAACGCAACCGCAAGAGACAGGCAAGGCAGGAGACGACATGACCGACAGACGGATGCTGATCGCCGGCGAGTGGTGCACCGCCCGCGACGGCAGGACCTTCGACCGATTCAACCCCGCGACCGGCGCGCTCGCGTCGCGCGCGCCGGCGGCAGGCCTCGCCGACGCCGACGCGGCGATCGACGCCGCGCACCGCGCGTTCCCCGCGTGGGCGGCGCTCGCGCCGACCGAGCGGCGCCGCCGGCTGCTGAAGGCGGCCGACCTGATGGACGCGCGCATCGACGAGATCACCGCGACTGGCGTGGCCGAAACCGGCGCGACGCCGGGCTGGCTCGGCTTCAACGTGACGCTCGCGGCGAACATGCTGCGCGAGGCCGCGTCGATGACGACGCAGATCGCCGGCGACGTGATCCCGTCCGACGTGCCCGGCAACCTCGCGCTCGCGATGCGCGTGCCGTGCGGCGTGGTGCTCGGCATCGCGCCGTGGAATGCGCCGGTGATCCTCGGCACGCGTGCGCTGGCGATGCCGCTCGCGTGCGGCAACACGGTCGTGCTGAAGGCATCCGAAGCGTGCCCCGGCGTGCATGCGCTGATCGGCGCGGTGCTGGACGAAGCGGGGCTCGGCGCGGGCGTCGTCAACGTGATTACGCACGCGGCGGCCGATGCACCCGAACTCGTCGAGCGGATGATCGCGCATCCGCACGTGAAGCGGATCAACTTCACCGGGTCGACGCACGTCGGGCGCATCATCGCGCGCCACGCGGCCGCGCACCTGAAACCCGTGCTGCTCGAACTCGGCGGCAAGGCGCCGGTGCTCGTGCTCGACGACGCCGATCTCGATGCGGCCGTCGACGCGATCGCGTTCGGTGCGTTCTTCAACCAGGGGCAGATCTGCATGTCGACCGAGCGCGTGATCGCCGCGCGGCCGATTGCCGATGCGCTCGTCGAGCGTCTCGCCGCGAAGGCGCGTACGCTCGTCGCGGGCGACCCGCTCGCAGGCCATCCGCTCGGCACGATGGTCGACGCGGCCGCCGCCGCGCGCGCGGCGTCGCTCGTCGAGGACGCTCGCGCGCATGGCGCGCAGCTGCCGCTCGGCTGCCGTGTCGAAGGCGCGACGATGCAGCCTGCGATCGTCGACGGCGTCACGCGCGACATGCGTCTGTATCGCGAGGAATCGTTCGCGCCGGTCGTCGCGATCCTGCGCGCGGACAGCGACGACGAAGCGGTCGCGCTCGCGAACGACAGCGAGTTCGGTCTGTCGGCGAGCGTGTTCAGCCGCGATGTCGCGCGTGCGATGGCGGTGGCGCGCCGGATTGAATCGGGGATCTGCCACATCAACGGCCCGACCGTGCACGACGAGGCGCAGATGCCGTTCGGCGGCACGAAGGCGAGCGGCTATGGCCGCTTCGGCAGTCGCGCATCGATCGCCGAATTCACCGAGCTGCGCTGGATCACCGTGCAGACCACGCCGCGTCACTATCCGATATGAGCGAGCCGACGATGAATGGTGCGATGCCCGCGAGCGGGCCGGTGAACGACACGGGCGGCGTGCGCTATCGCGCGGCGGCCGTCGCCGTCGGTGCGGCCGAGATTCGTCGCGCGGATAACGGCGCGTGGTACCTGCGCTCGCACGAACCGCTCGGCGACTACCCGACGCGCCTGACCGACTGCCTCGTGCGCGGTGCGCAGGCGCACCCCGACCGCGTGCTGGCCGCGCGGCGCGGCGCCGACGGCCGCTGGATCGAGATCACCTATGCGCAGATGCTCGAACGCGCCCGCGCGCTCGGCCAGGGCCTCGTCGATCTGGGGCTGTCGGCCGACCGTCCGCTCGCGGTGTTGTCCGGCAACGATCTCGAGCATCTGCAGCTGATGTTCGCGGCGATGCTGGCCGGCGTGCCGTACTCCCCGATCTCGCCCGCGTATTCGCTGGTGTCGACCGACTACGGCAAGCTGCGTCACACGCTCGGCGTGCTGCGTCCGGGCGCGGTGTTCGTCGCCGAACGCACGCCGTTCACGCGCGCGCTCGACGCGACGCTGCCGGCCGATGCGGCGCTGATCGTCGCGCACGATGGCGACGTCGATGCCGAGGGCCGCGCGGTGCCGCTGTCACGCCTGCTTGCCACCGTCCCGCGCACGATCGATGCAATCCACGCGGCGGTCGGCCCCGACCATCTCGCGAAGATCCTGTTCACGTCGGGCTCGACGAAGCAGCCGAAGGCCGTGCCGACCACGCACCGGATGCTGTGCAGCAACCAGCAGATGCTGCGCCAGACGATGCCCGAGCTGACGCGCGAACCACCGGTGCTGGTCGACTGGCTGCCGTGGAATCACACCTTCGGCGGCAGTCACAACCTCGGCATCGCGCTGTACAACGGCGGCACGCTGTACATCGACGACGGCCGCCCGGTGCCCGGCCGCTTCGACGAAACCGTGCGCAACCTGCGCGAGATCGCGCCGACGATCTACTTCAACGTGCCGAAGGGCTGGGAAGAGCTGACCGCCGCACTCGAAAGTGACGCCGCGCTGCGCGACACGTTCTTCTCGCGCGTGAAGCTGTATTTCTTCGGCGGCGCGGGGCTGTCGCAGGCCGCGTGGGACCGGCTCGACCGCGTGACCGACGCGCATTGCGGCGAGCGCATCCGGATCATGGCCGGCCTTGGGATGACGGAGGCGTCGCCGTCGTGCCTGTTCACGACGGGGCCGCTGATGCGCGCCGGTTATATCGGGCTGCCCGCGCCCGGTTGCGACGCGAAGCTCGTGCCGTGCGGCGGCAAGCTCGAACTGCGCTTCAAGGGGCCGAACGTGATGCGCGGCTACTGGCATGCGGACGTCGATCCGCGCGACGTGTTCGACGACGAAGGCTATTACCGCAGCGGCGATGCGGGCGTGTTTGCCGATCCGGAGCGGCCGGAACTCGGGCTGCTGTTCGACGGCCGGCTGACCGAGGATTTCAAGCTGAGCAGCGGCACGTTCGTGAGCGTCGGGCCGTTGCGCGCGAACGCGGTGTCGAGCGGGGCGCCGTACGTGCAGGACGTGGTCGTCACCGGGATCAATCGCGACGACATCGGTTTGCTGGTGTTTCCGCGTGTCGATGCGTGTCGTGCGCTGGCGGGGCTCGCCGCCGAAACACCGGTCGCCGACGTGCTGCGCGCGCCGGCCGTGCGCGCGGCGTTCGCGGCGTGGCTTGCCGCGCTGAACCGGCATGCGAGCGGCGGCTCGACGTTCGTCGCGCGCATCCGGTTGATGGACACGCCGCCGTCGCTCGATCTCGGCGAAGCGACCGACAAGGGTTCGCTGAACCAGGCGGCCGTGCAGAAGCATCGCGCGGCGACGATCGACGCGCTGTACGACCCGGCGCGGCGCGATCCCGACGTGATTTACGCGTAAGCAGTTGGCAGGAGTCAGCAAGTACAAGCAGGCGTAACGACCGGCCGGCCACGGGACCGGCAGGCACGCTTGCGGCCACTGAATCAGGCTGCCTGATAAAAGCGGCCGTTCGGACGACACCTCGCGCGCCGCTTCGCCACTGGCCGGCGGCGGCGCGCGGCGGTCGTTGCAGGGCGAACGACTACAAGACATGGGAATGCGGTGCATGGGGCTGTGCTGAAGCACTCACTCCAGCCGACCGGAGACAGGAGACAGAATGAACACTTACGTTGCTGAAAAACCCACGGTCGCGACCACGCTCGCACTGTGTTTCGCGATCGCCCTTCTCGAAGGGCTCGACCTGCAGTCGGTCGGCGTCGCCGCGCCGCGCATGGCGCGCGAATTCGGGCTCTCCGTATCGCAGATGGGCATCGCGTTCAGCGCGGGCACCTTCGGGCTGCTGCCGGGCGCGATGCTCGGCGGTCGGCTCGCCGACCGGATCGGCCGCAAGCGCGTGCTGATCGCGTCGGCCGTGCTGTTCGGGCTGCTGTCGATCGCCACCGCGCAGGTGTCGACCTTCGCGATGCTCGTCGTCGTGCGCGTGCTCACCGGCATCGGGCTCGGCGGCGCGATGCCGAACCTGATCGCGCTGTCGTCCGAAGCGGTCGAGCCGCGCTCGCGCAGCAGCGCGGTGGCGACGATGTACTGCGGCATCCCGTTCGGCGGCGTGATCGCGTCGCTGATCGGCGTGCTGCTCGCCGGCGATACCGAATGGCGGCACATCTTCTACGTCGGCGGCGCGGGGCCGCTGCTGCTCGTGCCGCTGCTGGTGTGGTGCCTGCCGGAGTCGCGCGCGTATCTCGACGTCGCCGGCACGCAGGCCGCGCGCGCGAGCGTCGCCCGCACGCTGTTCGGCGACGGCCGCACGACGTCGACGGTCGCGCTGTGGGTCAGCTACTTCTGCACGCTGATCGTCCTCTACTTCCTGCTGAACTGGCTGCCGTCGCTGATGGCCGCGCGCGGGCTCGATCGCGAGCACGTCGGCCTCGTGCAGATCGCGTTCAACGTTGGCGCGGGGCTCGGCGCGCTCGGCATCGGCGCGGCGCTCGACCGGATGCGCGCGTCGCGCGTGGTCGGCGGCATGTATGTCGGGATCGTGCTGTCGCTCGCCGCGCTTGCCGCCGCGCCCGGCTTCGCGTCGCTCGCGGCGGCCGCGTTCGCGGCCGGGATGTTCGTGGTCGGCGGGCAGTCGGTGCTGTATGCGCTTGCCGCGATCTACTACCCGACCGCGATGCGCGGCACGGGCGTCGGCACGGCGGTGGCCGTCGGCCGGCTCGGTTCCGTCGTCGGGCCGCTCGCGGCCGCGACGCTGCTCGCCGCGGGCCGCAGCGCGCCCGTCGTGATCGGCGCGAGCATCCCCGTCACGCTCGTCGCGGCCATCGCCGCGCTGGTGCTGATTCGCCGCCCGCAAGCCGGCGACTGAAGTTTCGGTTTTTTCAATGCGCGCCGTCAGAGCGCGCAACTCACCAAGGTCTGGAGACGCAACGACATGAAGACGAAGACAAGGAACGGCCTGCTGGCCGCCGGCGCGTGCTGCGCGCTTGCCGCGCCGGCGGCGCACGCGCAATCGAGCGTGACGCTGTACGGGATCATCGATACGGGCGTCGAGTTCGTGTCGCACGCGAACGCGGCCGGCGACCACGTGGTGCGCATGCCGGGCGTGACGGGCGAGTTGCCGTCGCGCTGGGGGCTGCGCGGCGCCGAGGATCTCGGCGGCGGCTACCAGGCGGTGTTCACGCTCGAAAGCGGCTTCAACGTGCGCGGCGGCGATCTCGGGCAGGGCGGCCGGCTGTTCGGGCGGCAGGCATTCGTCGGGCTGAAGGGCGGCTTCGGCACGCTCGCGTTCGGCCGCCAGTACACGATGACCTATCTCGCGCTGCAGGGCGCGGACATCATCGGCCCCGACATCTACGGGCTCGGCTCGCTCGACGCGTACGTGCCGAACGGCCGCGCCGACAACGCGGTGACCTACGTCGGCACCTATCGCGGCGTGACGCTCGGCGCCGCGTATTCGTTCGGCCGCGACGGCGCGGGCACTGGCAACTCGCCGGGCCAGGGCACGTGCGCGGGGCAGGTGCCGGGCGACGCCACGCAGTGCCGCGACTGGTCGGTGATGCTCAAGTACGACAGCGCGTATTTCGGTGCGGCGGCGTCGTACGAGGAGCAGCGCGGCGGCACCGGCGCGGCCGCGAACTTCTTCGACGGCATTGCGCCGGTCGCCTTCACCAGCAGCGGCGGCAAGGACGCGCGCACGCACGTGAGCGCCTATGCGCAGGCCGCCGGCGCGCGGATCGGCGCGGGCTGGATCGGGCGGCGCGTGTCGACCGGTTCGCCGGCCGCGCCGGGCGCGCATTCGGACCTGTTCTTCGTCGGCGCGTCGTATGCGGTGAAGCCGGATTTCGTCGTCGACGGCGAGGGCTACCGGATCGTCAACAGCGCGCACGACACGCGCGCGACGATGGCCACGCTGCGCGCGACCTATCTGCTGACCAAGCGCACGGCCGTCTATGCGCAATCGTCGTATCTGTGGAACAGCGCGCATGCGCGCTACGCGGTCAGCGGCGGCGGGGCCGGCACGACACCCGGCGAAGGGATGGGGCAGCTCGGCGCGATGGTCGGCGTGCGGCACATGTTCTGATCCGGCAGCCTGACGAACGGGAGATACCTTGAACAAAAAATCTGCATTCCTCTGTATTGCGCCGCTGTCCGCGGCGGCCATGCTCGCCGGTTGCGGCGGCGACGATTCGGTCAGTTCCACGCCGACCCACCTGAGCGCCGCGACACCGGCCGCCATGGCGCAGACCTGCGACGCGCTTGCCGCGAAGCTCGCGTATGCGAACACGTCGTTCACGTCGGTGACGACCGCGGCCGCCGGCGCGCTGACGGTGGCCGGCAAACCGATCGCCGAGCACTGCGTGATCGATGGGAAGATGAACGAGCGCGTGAGCGCGGTCGACGGCAAGACCTACGCCATCGGCTTCGAAATGCGTTTGCCGAAGGCGTGGAACGGCCGCTTCTTCTACCAGGCGAACGGCGGGCTCGACGGCAACGTCGTGACCGCGACCGGCGAGATCGGCGGCGGCGGGCCGTTGAACGATGCGCTGAACCAGGGCTTCGCCGTGATCAGTTCGGATTCAGGGCACAGCGCCGCGCAGAATCCGCTGTTCGGCCTCGATCCGCAGGCGCGCATCGACTACGGCTACGGCGCGGTCGACGCGCTGACGCCGATGGCGAAGCAGGTGATCCGGCTCGCGTACGGCAAGGCGCCCGACCGCAGCTATTTCGGCGGCTGCTCGAACGGCGGCCGTCATGCGATGGTCACGGCGGTGCGCAACCCGGCCGACTACGACGGGATCATCGCGGGCGATCCGGGCTTTCATCTGCCGAAGGCGGCGATCGGCGAGATGTACGGCGCGCAGCAGTTCGCGAAGATCGCATCGGCGACCGGGACGAACGGGCTGCCGGACATCCGCAGCGGCTTCACCGATGCGGAGCGGCAGTTCGTCGGCGCGAAGATCCTCGAGAAATGCGATGCGCTCGACGGCGCGGCCGACGGCATGGTGCAGGACGTTGCCGCGTGCCAGGCGCACTTCAGCGTCGAGTCGGATATCCCGGCCTGCGCGAACGGCGCGCGCACGGGCGCCTGCCTGACGCCTGCGCAGAAGACCGCGCTCGAGAACGTGTTCACGGGCGCACGCAACAGCGCGGGCACGGCACTCTACGCGGGCTTTCCGTACGATCCGGGCATCGCCGGCAGTGGCTGGGCCGCGTGGAAGCAGTCGAATTCGATCACGCTCGATCCGGCCGCGATGGCGTTCACGTTCATGACGCCGCCGAAGACCGCCGCGACGCTCGCCAACCTGGCCGGTTTCGCGCTCGGCTTCGACATGGACAACGATGCGCCGGCGATCTTCGCGACCAACGGCACGTACACGCAATCCGCGTGGACGTTCATGACGCCGCCGGACGAGACCAACCTGTCCGCGCTGAAGTCGCGCGGTGCGAAGCTGCTCGTCTATCACGGCACGGGCGACCCGGTGTTCTCGTTCGACGACACGCGCGACTGGTACGCGAAGGTCGCGCAGGCGAACGGCGGCGATGCGTCGGATTTCGCGCGCTTCTATCCGGTGCCGGGGATGAACCACTGCTCGGGCGGGCCGGCGGCCGACCAGTTCGACCTGCTGACGCCGCTCGTCGCGTGGGTCGAGCAGGGGCAGGCGCCCGGCGCGGTGGTGGCCGCCGCGCGCGACGCGACGAACGTGGTGCCGAACGCGGACGTGCCCGCGTCGTGGGGCGCCGGGCGCACGCGGCCGCTGTGCCCGTATCCGCAGGTCGCGCGCTACAACGGCTCGGGCGACGTGAATTCGGCCGCGAGCTTCAGTTGTCGTTGAGGTAGCCGTCGATGGGAAGCGGCCGGCGCGTGCGATTGCGTGCCGGCCGCTTCATGTGTGTGCAACCGCTCACTTACTCGCCGGAATCGACCGGTACCTCGAGCCCGACCTTCACGCGGCTCATGCTCACCAGCGTCTTGAACCGCTTCACGTTGTTGTTCGCGAAGAACAGCTCGCGCGTGAGCGCGTTGTACTGATCCATGTTGCGCACGGCCAGGATCAGCACGAAATCCCATTCCCCCGTCACGTAGTAGCACTGCTGGATCTGCGGGCAGCGCTCGAACGCGCGCTTCATCGCGTCGAGCTGGTCGATCTGCTCGCTCTCGACCTCGACGTTCACGACGATCGTCAGCGGATGATCGACCTTGTCCGGCGCGATCACGGCCGTATAGCGCTCGATCACGCCGTCTTCCGCGAGACGTTTCAGCCGCCGGTTCACGGCCGCGGTCGACAGGTTGACGCGCGTGCCGAGTTCGCTCTGCGGCGTTTGCGCGTCGCGTTGGAGTTCCATCAGCAGCTTGCGATCGAACGCATCGAGTGGGGTCGTCATGATGGCGCGTGAAACCTCGAAAGAATGAGAAATTTTTGCGTCTGAGCGGTCGATTTGGCGATTTTGTTGACCGGCGTGCGCAATATTATTTTTCCAACCGACGGCGAGCGCAACCCGCGCTTGCCCGATCCGACCCACTCGCCAGGCCGCCCGCGCGCGGCCCTGCCCAGGAGCCACCCGCCATGCTGATCGCCAACCCGCGCGCGTCGCGCACCGCCTACCCGAACGCGCTGCGCCGCGTGATGAACATCGCGTCGGCCGATGAAAGCGGCGCATGGCTGTCGCACTGGCCGCTCGTCGGCAACGCGCGCACGCCGCTGCGCGCGCTGCCCGACCTCGCCGCGCGGCTTGGTGTCGCGAGCGTCAGCGTGAAGGACGAATCGTGCCGCTCGCCGCTCGGCAGCTTCAAGGCGCTCGGCGCGCCGATCGCGCTGGTGCGGCTCGTGAAGCGGCTGCGCCGCACGCAGGATCTCGATCCGCAAGGGCTCGTCACCGGCCAATACGCGTCTGAACTGGCCGACCTGACGGTGATCAGCGCGACCGACGGCAATCACGGCCGCGCGCTGGCCGCCGCCGCGCGCGCGATCGGCTGCGGGTGCGTGATCGTGCTGCACGCGAATGTCGACGCCGAGCGCGAACGCGCGATCTCGGCATACGGCGCGCGGATCGTGCGCATCGCGGGGAACTACGACGAATCGGTCGTCTGCGCCGCGCAGCTCGCGCAGGCGAACGGCTGGTATGTCGTGTCGGATACGTCGTACGACGGCTACGAGGCGATTCCGCGCGACGTGATGCAGGGCTATGGCGTGATCGCCGCCGAAGCGGCCGCGCAGGCGGCGCAGGACGACGGGCGGCCGTTCACGCACGTGTTCCTGCAGGGCGGCGTGGGCGGCCTCGCGGCGGGCGTCGCGAGTTATCTTTGGGAGCGCGACGGCGTGCAGCGGCCGCGCTTCGTCGTCGTCGAGCCGCGCCAGGCCGATTGCCTGTACCAGAGCGCACTGGCGGGGCGCGCGACGAAGGCGACCGGCAGCGTCGATTCGGTGATGGCCGGGCTCGCGTGCGGCGAGGCGTCGCCGCTCGCGTGGGATTTCCTCGAGATGTGCATCGACCACTTCATGCTGATCGACGACGAAGACGCGGTGCAGGCGATGCGCGGCCTCGCGGCCGGCAGTGAACGCGACGTGCCGGTCGTCGCCGGCGAATCGGGCGCGGCCGGCGTGGCGGGCCTGGCGGCGCTGATGCGCGACCCGGCGCTCGCGCGGCAGGTCGGGCTCGACGCGAACGCGCGCGTGCTGGCGATCAATACGGAAGGCGCGACGGCGCCGTCCGTGTACCGGAACTGCGTCGGCGAGACGGCCGACGCGGTGCTCGCGCGGCAGCGCGACTGGCTGAACCGCGCGGCGGTGGTGGCCTGAACGACATGACGACCGACGAGGCGAACGCAATGGACGCAATCGAAGAAAGCACGCTGCAGGGCCAACTGAAGACCTGGCGCCGCCATCTGCACCAGTATCCGGAAACGGGTTTCGAAGAAGTGAACACGTCGGACTACGTCGCGCGCATCCTGACGACGCTCGGGCTCGACGTGCATCGCGGGATCGGCGGCACGGGGCTCGTCGCGAACCTGACGGCCGGTACGGCCAGGCGCGCGATCGGCATCCGCGCGGACATGGACGCGCTGAACATCGCCGAGCACGCGCCGGGGCGCGAGCATGCGTCGCGCACGCCCGGCAAGATGCATGCGTGCGGACACGACGGCCACATGTCGATGGTGCTTGGCGCCGCGCAACTGCTGGCCGAGCGCAAGGATTTCGACGGCACGGTGCGCTTCATTTTCCAGCCGGCCGAAGAGCATGGCCGCGGCGCGAAGGCGATGATGGCCGACGGCTTGTTCGAGCGCTTTCCGGTCGACGCGATCTTCGGCGCGCACAACATGCCGGGCATGCGCGCAGGCACGTTCGCGACGCGCGCGGGCGGCATCATGGCGAGCGAGGACAATTTCGTGATCCGGATCGACGGGCGCGGCACGCATGCGGCGCGGCCGCACATGGGCATCGATCCGATCGTGATCGGCTCGCAGATCGTGCTCGCGCTGCAGACGATCGTGTCGCGCAATCTCGACCCAGGCCAGCAGGCCGTGATCTCGTGCACGGAGTTCATCACCGACGGGCTGCGCAACGTGCTGCCGTCGACGGTGACGATCAAGGGCGACACGCGCAGCTATTCGCGTGACGTGCAGGCGCTGCTGGAGACGCGGATGCGCGAGATCAGCGAAGGGATCTGCCGCACGCACGGCGCGGCCTGCACGTTCGAGTACACGCACGAGTTCGCGCCGACGGTGAATTCCGCGGAATGGGTCGACACGGCCGTGCAGGCGGCCGCACAGATTGCGGGCGCCGGCGGGGTGAACGCCGACGTGCAGCCGATGATGATCTCGGAGGATTTCGGCGCGTTCCTGCAGGCGGTGCCCGGCAACTTCGTGTTCATCGGCAACGGCGAGGCGGCCGGCCACGGCGGCGTGCCGCTGCACAACGCGACGTACGATTTCAACGACGCGATCCTGCCGGTCGGCGCGCGGTATTTCGCGGAAGTGGCGCGGCGCGCGTTGCGGGCGGCCTAGCGGAGCGTCAGTCGGCAGCCTTCACGCGCCGGCCGAGCGCTGCGCCGGCGCGTCGGCCGCGCGCGTGCGATCGAGGATCGCGAGCACCTCGCGCGCGGTGTTTTCCGAATGGCTGCGCAATACCTGCGGCAGCACCGCATGGTCGGGGTCGGCAAGCGCGGCCATGATGTCCTCGTGCTCGTGCAGCGACTCGGCCCAGCGCATCGTGTCCGTGTTCGCGGCGCCCCGTGCGCGGTGCACCTTCGACATCAGCGACGCATAGATGCCCGACAGCACGGGGTTGCCGGCCGCGTCGACGATCATCTGATGAATCTGCTGGTTCAGCCGGAAGTATTCGACGCGCTTGCCGGCTTCATGACACTCGACCATCTTCCGGTGCTTCGCCTGCAGCGCGGCGAGCGTCGCCGTGCCGATCCGCTGGCGCAGCAACTCGCCCGCCATCGCCTCGAGCCCGTGCAGCAGTTCGAACGTCGAGACCAGGTCGTCGAGGTCGATCGACGCGACGCGATAGCCGATGTACTGGCGATGCGTGACGGCGCCTTCCGCGACGAGCACCTTCAGCGCTTCGCGCAGCGGCGTTTTCGACACGTCGAACGCGAGGCTGAGTTCCTTTTCGTCGATCCGCGCGCCGGGCGGCAATTCGCCCTCGTCGATCATCACGCGCAGGCGTGCGGCGATCTCGGCGGCCATGCCGCGCGTGCGCAGAAGCAGGGGATTGCGGGGTGTCTGGCTCATGATGGTGCGAGCTTATCACGATATCGGGGCTTACCCTGCACCAACAGTGTGATGTGATAATCTCAATCAAACCAAGCGTTTACGATAACGGTAATTATAAATTTCTAATCTTATACTCGGCTCCACGTTGCGCGACGTCCTGACCATCCTCGTTCACTCCTGGAGTCCGTCCATGTCTTCAACCTCCGGTGTCGCCGCCCTGACGGTCGGCAAATCCGCTGTTCGCTGGAAGATATTCGTCGTCATGCTGAGCCTCATCGCGATCAACTACGTCGATCGCGCGTCGCTGTCCGTCGCCATGCCTTACATCTCGCAGGAGTTCAATATCGGGCCCGCGATGGAGGGTCTGATCCTCAGTTCGTTCTTCTGGACCTATGCCGTGATGCAGATCCCGGGCGGGATGCTGGCCGACCGGTTCAAGCCGCGCATCGTGATCGCGACGGCGACCGTGTTCTGGGGTTTCTTCCAGGCGATCGCCGCGCTGTGCACGAACGCACCGTCGCTGCTGCTCACGCGCCTCGGCCTCGGCGCGGCCGAAGCGCCGATCTACCCGGCCGGCGGCAAGCTCAACGCGATCTGGATGACGCAGACCGAGCGCGGCCGCGGCGCCACGCTGCTCGACGGCGGCGCGCCGCTCGGTGCGGCGCTGGGCGCGGTGCTGATCGCCGGGCTGATCGCGGTGCTCGGCTCGTGGCGGCTCGCGTTCGCGGTGGCCGGCGTCGGCACCGTGCTGGCTGGACTGCTCGCATGGCACTACATCCGCAACTCGCCGCGCGAGCATGCGGGCGTCAACGATCTCGAAGCCGAATACATCGAGGCGTCGCATGCGAGCGATCTCGCGGCCGAGCCGGCCGGCGCATCGGGCCGTTCGCGCGACTTCTTCAAGTACCGCTCGGTGTGGTGCATGTTCTTCGGCTGGATGTGCTTCAACAGCGTGTTCTACGGGCTGCTCACGTGGATGCCGAACTACCTGCACAAGGTGCACGGTTTCGACATCAAGCAGATGGGCGGCTCGACCTTCATCATCTTTTTCAGCGGCTTCGTCGGCGAACTGCTCGGCGGCTGGATCGCCGACAAGTGGAAGGCCGCGGGCGGCCGCCCGAACGTCGTGATGCGCACGCTGTTCGGCATCGCCGCGGTGATCGCCACGGTGTCGATCTTCTCGGTCGCGTATGTGAAGGACCCCGTCGTGTGCGTCGCGCTGCTGTCGTCGACGCTGTTCTTCCTGCGCTGGTGCGGGCTGTACTGGTGCATCCCGTCGTCGCTCGGCACGCGCAACAAGATCGGCTTCCTCGGCGGCCTGATGAACCTCGGCGGCAACATCGGCGGCGTCACCGTGCCGATCGTCGTCGGCGCGATCGTGCAGTTCACCGGTTCCTACTTCCTTGCGCTGATGGTGTTCGCGGCGGCCGGCGTCGGCCTGCTCGTGTGCTCCAGCGCGATCGACTACGAAAACAAGCTCCCCGTCTGACCGGCCCCTTTCATTGCATCGACTGCATTCACTGGTAGAGAGAAACCCATCATGAAGAAACGTACCCTGCTCGGCATGCTCACCCCGTCCTCCAACACGTCGCTCGAACCGCTGACGAGCGCGATGGTCGCCGGCCTGCCGGGCGTGTCCGCGCACTTCGCGCGCTTCCCGGTCACCGAGATCTCGCTGACGGGCCAGGCGCTCGGCCAGTTCGACGACGACAAGATCATCCAGGCCGCGCTGCTGCTCGCCGACGCGAAGGTCGACGTGATCGCGTGGAACGGCACGTCGTCGGGCTGGCTCGGCTTTGAGGCCGACGAGCGGCTGTGCGAGCGCATCACCGCGGCGACCGGCATTCCGGCCACCACCTCGGTGCTCGCGCTCAACGAGATCCTGAAGAAGACGAACGCGCACGAGTTCGGCCTCGTCACGCCGTATCTCGACGACGTGCAGACGAAGATCGTCGACAACTATCGCCGTTCGGGGCTGAACTGCATCGCCGAGCGCCACCTGAACCTGAAGGTCAATTTCTCGTTCTCCGAAGTAACGGGCGACGAGATCGGCCACATGGTGCGCGAAGTCGCGGCGGCCGGCCCGCGCGCGATCTCGATCTTCTGCACGAACCTGAATGCCGCGCACCTGGTGCCGGCGCTCGAGGAGGAAACGGGCATCCCGATCTACGACACGATCTCGACCGTCGTGTGGAAGTCGCTGCAGCTTGCCGACTACGACACGCGGCAGGTGAAGGGCTGGGGCCGTCTCTTCAGCGAAGTGATTTGAGGCGGTCGCCATGTCGAACGATCTCGATTTCGTGATCCGTCACGCCGACGTCGTCACGGCGGCGGACCGGTTCTCGTGCGACATCGGCATTCGCGCGGGGCGCGTGGCCATGCTCGGCCACGGGCTGCCGCGCGCGCCGCGCGAGCTCGATGCGAGCGGCATGCTCGTGATGCCGGGCGGCGTCGATGCGCACTGCCACCTCGACCAGCCGATGCCCGACGGGCTGCGGATGGCCGACGATTTCCTGTCCGGCACGCGCTCGGCGCTGTGCGGCGGCACGACGACCGTGATCCCGTTCGCCGCGCAGGCGAAGGGGCAGTCGCTGCAGGCGGCCGTCGACGACTATCACCGGCGCGCCGACGGGCGCGCGCTGGTCGACTACGGCTTTCACCTGATCGTCGCCGATCCGACGCCGCACGTGCTGGCAGAAGAATTGCCGCGGCTGATCGCGAACGGCTACACGTCGTTCAAGGTGTACATGACCTACGACGACCTGAAGCTGAACGACCGCCAGATGCTCGACGTGCTGTCGGTCGCGCGCGAGCACGGCGCGCTCGTGATGGTGCATGCGGAGAATTCGGACTGCATCGGCTGGCTCACCGAGCGGCTGCTCGGCGACGGCCACGTCGCGCCGCGTTTCCATGCGCATGCGCGGCCGGCCGTGGTCGAACGCGAAGCGACGCATCGTGCGATCGCGTTCGCGGAACTCGTCGACGTGCCGATCCTGATCGTGCACGTATCGGGTGCGGAGGCGATCGAGCAGATCCGCTGGGGGCAGTCGCGCGGGCTGCCGATTCTCGCCGAAACGTGCCCGCAATACCTGTATCTGACGGCCGCCGATCTCGGCCATGACGATCACGGCTATGAAGGCGCAAAGTGCGTATGCAGCCCGCCGCCGCGCGATCCGGCGAACCAGCAGGCCGTGTGGAAGGCGCTGAAGCAGGGCGTATTCTCGGTGTTCTCGTCCGACCATGCGCCGTTCAACTACGACGATCCGTGCGGCAAGCATCCGGGCGGGCAGGCCGTCTCGTTCGACCACATCCCGAACGGGATTCCGGGGCTCGAGACGCGGCTGCCGCTGCTGTTCGACGGCGTGCGTCAAGGGCGGCTGTCGCTGCACCAGTTCGTCGAGCTCACGTCGCTGCGCCCCGCGAAGCTGTACGGGCTGTATCCGCGCAAGGGGACGATCGCGGTCGGCGCCGATGCGGACATCGTCGTGTGGGATCCGGACAAGCGCGTGCGGATCGCGAATGCGTCGCTGCATCATGCGGTCGACTACACGCCGTACGAAGGGATCGAGGTGACGGGCTGGCCGCGTCATTGCTTCTCGCGCGGCGAGTTGCTCGTCGAGGACGGCCGGCTGCTCGCGGCCGAACCAGGGCGCGGACAGTTCGTGCCGGCCGGCAAGCCATGCCTCGATTGAGGTGCAGGCCCGCGCGCTGCCGCGGGCGCAGGTTTCAACAGGAGCGAGAATGAGCGTTTCCCACGCAATGCGCGGCATCGCGGCCGCGGCGATCGTCGCCGGGTCATGCGGCGGCCCGGCGCAGGCCGCCGGCGGCGCGCCGCAGGACATGCCGAGCGTCGTGCCCGAATCGGTCGGCGTCGATTCGGCGCCGCTCGTGCGGCTGTCGGCATGGCTGCGCCACGACCGGATGGACGTGCGCAGCCTCGTCGTCGTGAAGGACGGCAGGATCGTGTTCGAGCGCTACGGCGAAGGCCTCACGCGCGACCACAACTACGAGCTGTATTCGGTGACGAAGACGATTACCGCGCTGCTCGCCGGCGTGCTCGACGGCGAGGGCAAGCTCGGCCCGTCGACGAAGGTCGCGCCGCTGATCGCGGCCGCGCGGCCCGATCTCGCGCGTGAACTCGCGGACAAGCGGGACATCGAGCTGCGGCACCTGATGTCGATGTCGAGCGGATTGCACTACACGACGCGCGAAGGTACCGATCCGCTGTACTACGAAGCACCCGACCGGCTGAAAGTTGCCGTGACGAGCCGCGCGGCGCAGCCGCCCGGCACGCGGTTCGACTACATCGACGTGAACCCGGTGCTGGTCGGCACGGCCGTGTCGATCGCCGCGCGCGAACGCGAGGACGAGTTCGCGCGCAAGCGGCTGTTCGAGCCGCTCGGTTTCGCGCACTACCGCTGGAGCGGTGCCGACGGCACGGGCGCGGTGGCCGGCGGCTGGGGGCTGCGGCTGCGCGCGATCGACATGGCGAAGATCGGCATGCTGCTGCTCGACCACGGTCAGTGGAACGGCAAGCAGGTCGTACCGGCCGGCTGGGTGCGGCAGATGACGACACCGTCGCCGGCCGCGGACGATTACGGTTACTACTGCTGGATTCACCACGTGGTCGAGCACGGCACGCCCGAATTCGGCGCGATGGGCTTCAAGGGGCAGTTCATCACGGTGCTGCCCGCGCAGCGCGCGGTCGTCGTGATGACGAGCCTGTTGCCGACCGACGGCGGGCTGCGCGATGCGACCTACCTGAACCTGTATCGCCGGATGGTGAACGACTACATCCTGCCCGCGCTGACGCCGGCGCAGCCGCCGGTCGAGCGCGCGGAAACGACGCAGGCGCTGCGCGACGAGCTGGCGCGCAGCCGCGAGACGAAGGGCGTGCCCGGCACGGCCGCCGCATTCAACGATGCGCCGGGGATTTGATGAGGATGACGAACATGATCGCCAATCCGGATGCATGGCCCGGTTCGCGACGGCCCGCGTCGCGCGCCGTGCCTTTCGTGCGCCGGCTGCTCGCGCGGCTTGCGACGCTGCTGATCGGCAGCGGTGCGCTCGCGCCGGTGCCGGCGATGTCGGCGGCGCAGGCGGCCGATGCACGGCCGCCGCTGCATGAAACGGGCATCGAAGCCGCTGCGCCGGAGGACGTCGGCGTCGATTCGCGCAAGCTCGTCGAGCTGTCGCGCTGGATCCGCGAGCAGCAGCTCGACGTGTACAGCCTGCTCGTCGTGAAGGACGGCAAGCTGATCTTCGAGCGCTATGGCGCGAAGGCATCGCGCGATGCGACCTACGAGCTGTATTCGGTGACGAAGGCCGTGACGTCGCTCGTCGCGGGCATCCTGGTCGACCAGCATGCCGTGCAGCTCGACGATCCGGTGGCCGCGCGGCTCGCCGCGTGGCGTCCCGATCTGGCCGGCGCGCTCGCGGACAAGCGCGATATCGCGCTGAAGCATGTGCTGTCGATGTCGAGCGGCCTGCACTACGACTTCAGCCCGAAGGACGATCCGATCTATTACACCGCGCCCGACCGGCTGAAGCTTGCCGCGTCGGCCGCGCCGAAGGTCGCACCCGGCACCGCGTTCGAATACACCGACGTGAACCCGATCCTCGCGGCCGCGATGTTGAGCGCGGCCGCCGGCGAGCCGGTCGAGCGTTATGCGCAGACGCACCTGTTCGGCCCGCTCGGCATGCAACGCGCGGCGTGGGAGCGCGCGGATCGCACGGGGCTCGTGTCGGCCGGCTGGGGCTTGCGGCTGCGCGCGGTCGACATGGCGAAGATCGGCATGCTCGTGCTCGACGGTGGGCGCTGGCAGGGGCGGCAAGTCGTTCCGCAGCAATGGATCGCGGAGATGACGACGCCGCGCGTGTCGCCGCATTTCGGCTACTACTGGTGGATCAACAACATCGTCGAGAGCGAGCCCGAATTCGACGCGATGGGCTTCAAGGGGCAATTCATCACGGTGCTGCCGAAGCGCAACACGGTGATCGTGATGACGGGCGTGCTGCCGATTGACGGTGGCCTGCGCGATGCGGAGAACGTGAAGCTGTTCCGGCGGATGGTGAACGCCTACATCCTGCCGGCGCTCGATGGCGGGCGGGCGTCGGGGCCGGGCTCGGGCGGCGTCGACACGCGGGCGGCGCTGCGCGACGAGCTTGAAGTGAGTGCGCGCTCCACAGGCGTGCCCGGTACGCAGGTCGATCCGACGGATCTGCCGAAGTAGCCGCGGCGATACGCGTGACGCGCTGCGTGTGGAGCGGGAAGTGAGCGCGCGCTCCGACTGATCTGCGGAAGTCGCGCCGGGCGTGCGTCCGGCAGCGCCGCTGCGGGCGCGCCGGACGCGCGGTGCATCACGTCACGTCACACCAGTTCGCCGAGGCATGCGTCGAACTGCGCGACGAGCCGGTCGACATCGTCGGCCGTCGTCTGCGGGCACACGAGCATCATGTTGTGGAACGGCGTGATCAGCACGCCGCGATTCAGCAGGTACAGGTGCACGATGTGTTCGAGTTCGCTATCGAGCTGCGCGCCGGCCAGCGTGCCGTTGCGCGGCGGCACCGGCGCGAACTGAAACTCGGTGCGCGCGCCGATGCGCGTCACGCACCACGGCAGCCCGTGCTTCGCGATCGCCTGTTCGAGGCCCGTCGCCAGCCGCGCGGCGAGTTCGAACATGTGCGCATACGCGGCGTCGGTCGCGACTTCGGCGAGCGTCGCGCGCATCGCATGCATCGCGAGCATGTTCGCGGTGAGCGTCGTGCCGATGCCCGAATGGCCGGGCGGCGCGTTCAGCTTCGCCTGCTTCGCGCGTTCCGCGAAGTCGGCGCTGAAGCCGTACACCGCACAGGGCACGCCGCCCGCGATCGGCTTGCCGACCACCAGCAGGTCCGGTTCGAGATCGTGCGCGACCGCGTAGCCGCCGGGACCGCTGCTGATCGTGTGCGTCTCGTCGATCACGAGCAACGTGCCGTAGCGGCGCGTCAGTTCGCGCGCGGCTTCCCAGAAGCCCGCGTCGGGCAGCACCATCCCGATGTTCGTCATCGCGGGCTCGGCGAGCACGCATGCGACCTCGCCGTCCTTCAGTGCCGCTTCGAGCGCGGCCAGGTCGTTGAATTCGACGACGCGCGTGTTGGCGAGCAGGTCGTAGGACTGCCCGAGCAGGCTGTCGCGCTGCACCGGGCGGCCGTCGACGAGATCGACGAACACGTCGTCGACCGTGCCGTGATAACAGCCGTTGAACACGACGATCGTGTTGCGGCCGGTGGCCGCGCGCGCCCAGCGCAGCACGAAGCGGTTCGCGTCGCTGGCGCTCAATGCGAATTGCCAGACCGGCAGCTTGAAGCGGCGTGCGAGTTCGCGCGAGACCCATGCGGCGTCTTCGCTCGGCAGCATCGTCGTATAGCCGCGTGTGGCCTGTTCGACGAGCGCGCGGGCGACCGGTTCGGGCGCGTGGCCGAACATCGCGCCCGTATCGCCGAGACAGAAATCGACGTAGCGATGGCCGTCGACGTCGGTGAACGTTGCGCCGCGCGCCTCCTTCACATACAGCGAGAACGGTGTCGACCAGTCCTGCATCCAGTGCAACGGCACGCCGAACAGCAAGTGCTCGGATGCTTCCGCGGACAGGGCGCGGGAGACCGGCATGGCTTCGGTGAACGCTTGGCGCTCGCGATCGAACAAGGCGCGGGCGCGGATGAGGTCGACTCCGTGGCGGGAAGGCAAAGGCAGCTCCTGGGCTGTGAAGAAGGGGAAACGATAGCGCGGGCGGCAGGGGGCTGAACAGACGCGGAATTACCGAGGCGGGTGGGTGGCAGGGATTCGCCGGTGTGTCCAGTTTGATTTCAAGATGGCACAGGTGAATGAAAGACGCACCGGGACGTGAAGGTTTCCATGAATGTCTAACGGGTCTTTCGCGACCTATCGTTGTTGCATGCCGTGGCGCGACGGGTTCGCGCGAGCAGGCCGGTATTGGCCTGCGCGCGAGCCCGGTGCGTGGTCGCGATCGACTCGGGCCGACTCGATCGCGCGCGCACACGGCTGGGCGCAGCGAATTCGACGGGGATGTTGCCGGCTAATTTCGGGATAGTTGGATCCCGGATTGGCCGGTGATGGGGGGCGCCCGATTACAACTCTCCAGCATGCGGGGCAACACAATGAAAATCCGAACCCATCTCGCCGCATTCGTCGCCTGCAGCGCCTTGACCGGCATCGCACACGCAGGCCCGACGTCGCCACAAATGGTCGTCAAGAAAATCACGCTGACCGCGCATATCGGCGACAGCCTGTTCGCGTCGAAGCCGGACAACACCGCGTACGACGTGGTCGAGCTGACCGCGACGGACGGCGCGCAGCAGACGTTCGCGGCGACGCTTCCGATCCGCGTGCGCACGACGTATCCCGATTTCAACGTCATGTTGCTGCAGCCGCTGCGGCTGTCGAACGGCCGCGAAGACATGGCTAACGCAAAGGTCGTGCTGATGGCGGGCGGCGCAGGCAAGGCGGACATCGCGCCGGGTGACGCTCGCCCGATCACGCTGGTGAGCCGCGGACACGACGGATTCGACGGCTACGACGAAACCCGCAACGTGAAGATCAGCGCGCAAGCGCCGGTCGCCGGTGACGCGGCGTCACCCAATGGGCGTTATCGCGGCGACCTCGTGCTGGTGTTCGAGCCGGCGGCATCAGCGGGACGCGAGCCGGCGGCGGGGGCCGTCGCGGCGGCCGGCGAGTAGGAAAATCACCCCGGCGGGCATCGCCTGCCGGGGATTTTTAGTTGAAGTTTTTGCGCATAAACATACGACAACGTATCTCTAAAGAAGCGCATTCAAATGTGAGTGGGCGCACACATTCGTGGCGTTGAATCAATAGAAGTGGGGTAAACGACAAATACGTGTTCCGTACAGGTCGCGACTAGACTGCGCGATGTAGTACGACGACGTATGAATAGAGATCCGCCGCCCGGCGCATCGATACCCCCTACACTGAAGGAGTGCCCATGGCCGCCCACCGCCGCCGTTCGTCTTCATCCGCCCTGTCATCTTCGTCGAAGCGGGTGTCGCGCCGCGCCTTCATCGGCTGGACCGGCGCACTCGCCGGCGGCGCCATGTTCGGTGGACCGTTCTCGGCGACCCGGGCGCTGGCCGGAGGCCCCATGTCCGATACGTCGGCGGTCGATCTCGTGTGGGGCGAGCATGGCGCGGCGGCGCGCATCGCCGCGTCGCTCGCGCACGTGTCGCGGCTCGCCCGGCGCGGACGCGATTTCGACGTGACGCATTACGGCGCGCGCCCCTGCACGACGGTCGCGCAGACGTCGCCGTACCCGGCCGCGAAATCGCCGGTCAGCCCCGGTTCCGAACTGACGACCGCGCCCGGCGCGTTCGATTCGCGCCCGGCGTTCCTCGCGGCGATCGACGCGTGCCGGCGCGAAGGCGGCGGCCGGGTCGTCGTGCCGTCCGGCACCTGGTACTGCGCGGGGCCGATCGTGTTGCAGAGCAACGTCACGTTCCACCTGAGCGCGAACTGCACGATCTATTTCAGCCCGAACCCGGCCGACTACGCGAAGGACGGCCCGGTCGATTGCGGCGCGAACGGCCGCCTGTACTACAGCCGCTGGCAGGCGAACGATTGCCTGAACTACGGCGCGCCCGTCTACGCGCGCAACGCGACGAACATCGCGCTGACGGGAGAAGGCCCGACGTCGGTGCTCAACGGGCAGGCGATGACGCCGTTCTCCGGCAGCGGCGCGAACAGCGTCTGCTGGTGGACCTACAAGGGCTCGTCGGGCGCGTACGGCGCGAGTGCGTCGGTACCGAGCCAGGCGTACCTGAATCCGGGCAACGTCGACCTGCGGATCGTCGCGCCCGCGATTCCCGACGCGCTCTATGCGCTGCTGACGTCGCCGGTCACGCCGTGGCAGCAGGACCAGAACTACCTGCCCGCGCTGTCCGAGGCCGGCGTGCCGGTCGAGAAACGCATCTTCGGCCTCGGCCACTACCTGCGCCCGTGCATGGTCGAATTCATCGGCTGCACGAACGTGCTGATGGCGAACTACCAGACGCAGAACACGCCGTTCTGGCAGCACCATCCGACCGCGAGCCGCAACGTCGTGATCCGTGGCGTGACGACCAACAGCATCGGCCCGAACAACGACGGCTTCGATCCGGACGCATGCACCGACGTGCTGTGCGAGGACTGCACGTTCAACACCGGTGACGACTGCATTGCGATCAAGTCGGGCAAGGACCGCGACACCGAATACGGCCCCGCCCGGCGGCACCTGATCCGCAACTGCACGATGAACAGCGGGCACGGCGGCATCACGCTCGGCAGCGAGATGGGCGGCGGCGTCGAGCAGATCTATGCGACGAACCTGTCGATGCTGAACGCGAACTGGCAGACCAACCCGCTGAACATCGCGATTCGCGTGAAGACCAACATGAACCGTGGCGGCTACGTGAAGGACTTCCACGTGAAGGGCGTCACGTTGCCGAACGGCGTGACGCTGAAGGGCGGCGGCTACGGGAGCGCGCTACTCGCGGGCAGCCCGGTCAACGCGAGCGTGCCGCTCGGCGTCGTGACGCCGTCGGCCGGGAACCCGTCCGCGGCGCAGGGCGGCATCGTCACGTTCGACTGCGACTACCAGCCGGCGAACGATGCCGTGCGCACGCGTCCGCCGGTCGTGCAGAACGTGACGATCTCGGACGTGAAGGCGAGCAACGTGACGCTGAACGGCGTGACCGCGTCGTGCTTCCAGGCAATCGTCGCGCAGGGGCCCGTCGCGTTCGACTACAACGGCACGCCGCCCACGCCTGCCGTGCAGCCGATCTCCGGCGTGACGATCAGCAATTGCGACTTCGGCACGCCGGTCGCGTCGGGCACGCCGACGGTCACGTCGCCGGGGCCGATCTATGCGTTCAACGTGAGCGCGATGACGCTCACGAACGTGACGATCGCCGGGCAGGCCGTCAACACGACGATCACCGACAAGCGGTGACGCAATGAGGTGAGCGAGGAAGGGCGTTCGCGTGCGGGATGGTCGGTCGATGCACGCGAACGCAGCAGCAAAAGCAGAAGCGAATGCAGCAGCAAAAGCGCGCGAACGCGAACGCGTTACGCGAGCGTCTTGACCATGTAGTGCTCGTCGTAGAACTTGCCATCGACGAACAGCGAGCGCGGTTCCGTGCCGAACCGCACGAACCCTTGCGACGCATACAGCCGCTCCGCGGTGCCGTTGACCTCGTTCACGCACAGCATCAGCTGCTTGCACTGCCACGCCTGCGCGGCATGCCCGGTCGCACTTTCGAGCAGCGTCTGCGCGATGCCCTGCCCGCGATACGCGGGATCGACGAACACGCCCCAGATCGTCGCCTTGTGCGCGATCTTCGTGCGCGCATCGCGGCGCACGCCGGTGATGCCGACGAGCGTATCGCCGTCGAACGCACCGAACACGGCACGTTCGTGGGTCGGCGTGATGCGCGTCGCGAATTCGTCGACCGGCACCTGCGATTCCTCGTCGAGCGTCGGCAGGAAGGACGTGGGCGCGGTGTCGACCGCACGCAGGCGAACGGTCTGGAAGCGGGCGGCGTCGGCCGCATCGAGCAGGCGGGTCGTGATCGTCATCGGGTGAATTCCGGTTGAGGGTCATGCATGCCGGTGCGGGCTGCCGTAGCCGCAGGATGCATCGTCCTTATCGTAATAGGAATCCGGATGTCGCGTGGCGGTGTTCGGTGCAGTTGCGCATTCCGGCGGCGCCGGAACGTTGTGGTCGTGTGCGCGTGACGGTCACGCAGCCGTGCCGGCGTGACGAAAGGGGAGACGTGAGACGTGCGCGCGATCAGGTCACGCGCACGCAACGGAGATCAATAACGCGACAACTGATTGCCGTTGATCTGCACGCGGTCGCCCGGACGCAGGTTGCCCGGCGACTGCACGTCGAACGAGCGCATCGAGCCGTCGCTGACCTGCACGTCGATCCGGTAGCTGCTCGGGCCCTGCGCCGCGCCCATCTGCTGACCGATCTGGTTGCCGGCCACCGCACCGCCGAGCGCGCCGATCACGGTCGCCGCATCGCGGCCGTGACCGCGGCCGACCTGGTTGCCGAGTACGCCGCCGATGAGTGCGCCGACGACGGTGCCGGCCACGCCCGACGGGCCGACCGAGCCGTTGACCGGCTGGATGTTCGCGACGGTGCCGTATTGCGCGCCGTACGGGTTCGCGTATTGCTGTTGCTGATTGCCGTACTGGTCATACGGCTGCGTCCCGTACTGCGACTGGTTGCCATACTGATCGTACGGCTGCGGCGCCTGGTTCGGATACGCCGGTTGCTGCTGCACGTAGCCCGGTTGCGAGTACGCGGGCTGCGCGTAGCCGGGCGTCGCGTATTGCTGCTGCTGGGGATAGCCCGGTTGCGCGCCGTAGTAGCCGGGCGCGACACAGGCGGTCAGCGGAAGCGCCGCCACGGCGACGAGCGAGGCGAACAGAACGGTCTTCGTGGAAGGCATGCGCATCATGATGTTTCCTGCATCGGCAACGTGTCCGCCGACTGATTCCCGGATGGGTGGCGAACTCGGCGTGAGTATAAGGAATGGCCGGATGCGCGTCCGGTGCCGCCGGGTAACAACGTGTAAAGTCTGTTGCCGCGTAACTCGCCACCCGGGCGGGGCGTTCGAGCCATGCCCGACAAGGGCGCGAGACGGCTGCCGGCCGGCCGCGCGACGGTGATGCGGCCCACGTGTTTCGGGCGATGATTCCGTCGTCGCCACTGCGATCGAACCCCGTCGCCGCGTCACGCCCGGCGGGCGTGCGCGCCGCGCATCGCGAAATCGAATGCGCGGCATCGCGACATTTAATTGGTCTCGGGCGGCAGCGTCCGATATCGTGGCCGCATTCCCTGCCCAGGGTCGCGCCGCGCCGGCTGCGGTTCCTTCCCCTGTCCGCGCCGGTGGCGCGCCGCGACCGCCCCACATTCCAAGCCATGACCGAACGTTTCTTCATCAACGCCGTCGATGCCGGCGGCCAGCCCGTCAACCTCGTCGTCCGTGACGGCCGCTTCACCGCGATCGGCGCCGATTGCGCAGCCGCGCCCGGCGCTCAGACGATCGACCTCGACGGCCGCGTCGTGCTGCCCGGTTTCGTCGACGGCCACATCCACCTCGACAAGAGCTTCGTCGGCGATCGCTGGGTGCCGCACGAATCGGTCGGTTCGCTGCGCGAGCGGCTCGCGGTCGAGAAGCGCCAGCTCGCCGCTGCGCCGCCGATCGTGGAGCGCGCGAACGCGCTGATCGCACAGGCCGCCGCATTCGGCACGATCGCGATGCGCAGCCACGTCGACGTCGATGCGACGACGGGCCTGTCGAACCTGCAGGCCGTGATGGCCGCGCGCGAACAATGGCGCGGGATCGTCGACATCGAACTGGTCGCGTTTCCGCAGGCCGGCGTCGTGACGTGCCCGGGCACGGCCGAGATGCTCGACGCGGCCGTACGCGAAGGCGCGGACGTGGTCGGCGGGATCGACCCGACGACGCTCGACGGCGACGCGGACGGCCAGCTCGACATCGTGTTCGGCATTGCCGAGAAGCGCGGCGCGAAGATCGACATCCACCTGCACGAGCCGGGCGAAACCGGCATCGCGCAACTGCTGCGGATCGCGGCGCGCACGCGCGCGACCGGGCTCGGCGGGCGCGTGAACGTGAGCCATGCGTACGCGCTCGGCCAGGTGAGCGACGACGACGTGCAGCGCACTGCCGCGGCACTGGCCGAAGCCGGCGTGTCGATCCTGACGAATGCGCCGGGCGACTGCGCATTTCCGCCGGTGCAGCAACTGCGCGACGCGGGCGTGCACGTGTTCGCGGGCAACGACAACATCCGCGACGCGTGGTGGCCGTACGGCAACGGCGACATGCTGCAGCGCGCGATGATGGTCGGCTACCGGTCGGGTTTCTACACCGACGAAGCGCTCGGCGTCGCGCTCGACATGGCGACGCACGCCGGCGCACGCGCGATCGGCAAGGCGCACTACGGCATCGCGGTCGGCTGCGACGCGAGCTTCGTCGCGGTGCGCGCGCCGAACGCGGCGGCGGCCGTCGCGGGCGTGCCGGCCGAGCGCTGGGTATTCCGCCGCGGCGAAAGCGATACGGGTGCGCCGTTCGCCCCGTCGCTGCGCTTCACGCGCTGACCGACTGACCGGCGGCACGGCATGCGCCGTGCCTGCTTCGCACTGACCGACCACACCGGAACCGACATGACGAACCTGCTGATCCGCAACGTCCGCACGAGCGCCGACACTGCGCACGACATCCTGATCGAGGGCGACCGCATCGCGCGCGTCGGCCCGTCGCTCGACGCACCCGCCGGCTGCGCGATCGAGGACGGCGCGGGCGCGCTCGCGCTGCCTGGCCTCGTCGAAGGCCACACCCATCTCGACAAGACGCACTGGGGGATGCCGTGGTATCGCAACCAGGTCGGGCCGCGCCTCGTCGATCGCATCGAGAACGAACGCCACTATCGCGCGACGAGCGGCCATGACGCGGGCGCCGCGTCGCTCGCGCTGGCACGCGCATTCCTCGCGGCCGGCACGACGCGCATCCGCACGCACGTCGACGTCGATACCGAAGCCGGGCTGCGCCATCTGCACGGCGTGCTCGCGACGCGCGAGACGCTGCGCGGGCAGGTCGAGATCCAGATCGTCGCGTTTCCGCAATCGGGCGTGCTCAAGCGGCCGGGCACCGATGCGCTGCTGTCCGACGCGCTCGGCGCCGGCGCCGACTTGCTCGGCGGGCTCGACCCGTGTGCGATCGAAGGCGATCCGGTCGAGGCGGTGGACGTGCTGTTCGCGATCGCCGAGCGTCACGGCCGCGGGCTCGACATTCACCTGCACGAGCGCGCGTCGATGGGCGCGTACTCGCTCGACCTGATCCTGCAGCGCACGGCTGCGCACGGCATGCAGGGGAAGGTCACGATCAGCCACGGCTTCTGTCTCGGCGATATCGCCGAACGCGAGCGCGATGCGCTGCTCGCCCGGATGGCCGAACTCGGCGTGGGCATCGTCACGACCGCGCCGGCGGCGGTGCCGGTGCCGTCGGTGGTCGCGTGCCGCGCAGCGGGCGTGACGGTGATCGGCGGTAACGACGGCGTGCGCGACACGTGGTCGCCGTACGGTTCGCCCGACATGCTCGAACGCGCGATGCTGATCGGCATGCGCAACGATTTCCGCCGCGACGATGCGCTCGAAGTCGCGCTCGACTGCGTGACGCACAGCGCGGCGCGCGGCTGCGGTTTCGCGGATTACGGGCTGCAGCCGGGCAGCCGCGCGGATGTCGTGCTCGTCGATGCGCTGACGTTCGCCGAGGCCGTCGTCGCGCGGCCGGTGCGACGTCTGGTCGTGTCGTCCGGGAGGATCGTCGCGCGCAACGGCGCACTCGTCTGAGCGGGGCGTCGCCCCGGTATGATCCGGTTTTCAGCCGGATTTCCGGGGAGACGACGATGCGATGCACGACAGCGGCACGGGCCGCACGATGGATGGCGGCGGCCCTGTTCGCCGTGACGGCCGCGCATGCGGCGGCGGCCGGCCCGACCGACGCGCAGCAGGAAGCCAACCGGCGGACGGTGCTCGCGTTCTACGAGAAAGGCCTGAACGAAAAGGACGCCGATGCCGCGCTCGCGTATGTCGGCGATCGCTACGTGCAGCACAACCCGAATGCGGCCGACGGCCGCGACGGCTTTCGCAAGTTCGTCGCCTTTCTGCGCGACAAATATCCGCAGTCGCATAGCGAGATCAAGCGCTCGTTCGTCGACGGCGACTACGTGATCCTGCATGTGCACGCGGTGCGCGAACCGGGTACGCGCGGCAGCGCGATCATGGACATCTTCAAGCTCGAGAACGGCAAGATCGTCGAGCACTGGGACGTCAACCAGCCGGTGCCCGAGCAGGCCGCGAACGGCAACACGATGTTCTGACGGGTATCGGGCGCGCGGACGTGCGAGGCCCCCGCGATCGCGTCGCATCGGCCGTGCCCGCGGCGTCGCGCCGTCCGTTCCCTCGGCGCATCCGGCTTTCTCTTTCTTACTGCTCCTCGTGCTCCAGCATCGCCGCGAGCGTCTTCGTCAGTTCGCTGACCATCGGGTCGGCCGTCGGCCGGTGCAGGATCGCGATGTCCATGTGCTCGATCGGCGCGAAGCCCTGCTTCGCGGTCAGCACGACATGCTCGTCGGTCACCACGCGCGCGGGCAGCACGCTGATGCCGAGCCCGTCCGCGACGGCCGCCTGGATGCCGCTCAGGCTCGACGTCGTGAAGCTGATCCGCCAGCGGCGGCCGCGCTCCTCGATCGCCTTGATCATGTCGTCGCGGTAAAGCCCGCGCGGCGGAAACACGACGATCGGCACCGGGTCGAGATCGATCGACGGATGCTTCGCGCTGTCGATCCAGCGCAGCTTCTCGGGCCAGCGCACGACGGCCTCGCGGCTGTCGCGCCGCTGCTTGATCAAAACGAGGTCGAGTTCGCCGCGGTCGTACGCGGCGCTGATGTCGCGGCTCAGGCCGCACATCACTTCGAGCTTGACCTGCGGATGCTCGCGCTTGAACGCGGCGAGCGCATGCGTCGTGCGGCCCGCCGCGAAATCGTCGGGCACGCCGAGCCGGATCGTCAGCGCAACCGTGGCGCCCGACAGCGCCTCCAGCATTTCGTCGTTCAGCGCGAGCATGCGCCGCGCATAGCTGAGCACCGTCACGCCCGCGTCGGTCGGCCGGACGTCGCGCGTGCCACGATCGAGCAGGCGGTGGCCGGCGATTTCCTCGAGCCGGCGCACCTTCTGGCTGACTGTCGACTGCGTCGAATGCAGGCGTGCGGAGGCCGTCGTGAAGCTGCCGCAGTCGGCGACCATCACGAGCGCGCGCAGCAGGTCGATGTCGAACAGGGGTCTATTCATTTCTGCACTTTTGCGGATTCGAACATTTCATTTCCAAATGCGTGCGACGACTTTTAACATGACCGGACGCCGCGGGCAATCGCGGTTTCGCCGGACCCGGCGCGGCGTGGTGCGGCGCCGGGCCGGCGCCTGACGCATTGCATCGGCCGCGCATCGGCGTGCGCGGCGCGCAAGGAGGAAACGGAATGTTATTCAAACGGATCGCGATCATCGGCTCGTTTGCGTTGACCACGCTGACGTCGGCCGTGGCTGCCGCCGACGGCGGCGCGCCCGAGGGCCGGCTGCGCAGCGCGGCCGACCGCGGCGACGCGGGTGAGGTGCGTACGCTGCTCGAGCGCGGCGCGCGGATCGATTCGCGCGACGGGCAGGGCCGTACCGCGCTGTTGATCGCGACGCACGGCAATCACGTCGAGGCGGCGCACGTGCTGATCGACGCGGGTGCGGACGTCAACGCAAAGGATGCGATCCAGGATAGTCCGTACCTGTATGCCGGCGCGCGCGGCTATCTCGACATCCTGCGGATGACGCTCGCGCACGGCGCCGATCTGCGCAGCACGAACCGGTATCGCGGCACCGCGCTGATTCCGGCGGCCGAACGCGGCCATGTCGATACGGTGTGCACGCTGATCGACGCGGGCGTGAACGTCGATCACGTGAACCGGCTCGGCTGGACCGCGCTGCTGGAGGCGATCATGCTCGGCGACGGCAGCGAGCGCTACGTGCGGATCGTCCAGTTGCTCGTCGACGGGCACGCGAACGTCAATCTGGCCGATTCGAACGGTGTGACGCCGCTGCAGCATGCGCGGCAGCGCGGGTATGGCGCGATCGAGCGGGTGCTGGTGGCGGCGGGGGCGCGGTAGGGTTTAGCGGCGGCGCGATTTTGGTTCGGGCGTGCCGCCAGGAAGTTTCCGCAGGAATGCTTCGGCCAGTTCGACGCAATAGTCGAAGGACGGCGTGTAGCCGAGTGTCTGGATGTCGTCGAAACGCGGTTGTACGAAGGCGCGATGCTCGTTGAGCAGGCGCAGAAACGTGTCGCGATGCCGAACGAGGAACGCACCGGCCTCCATCAGGCTTTCCGGCTCGCGCTCGATGATCAGGCACAGATCGAACAGGTCCCGCGCGGTCGGACGATCACCACGATGCCACATCTTCTTGGCGACGATTTCCGCGGAAGTCTCGACCTTGACGATGCGATCCATCAGCATCCATTCGTCGTAGCCGGGAGACGTCAGATTCCGGGAGACCACAAAGTCGATTTCGCCGTCGGGCAGTACCAGCTTCACGAACCCGGCGTGTTCCTCATAGTTCGTCGTGACGTCGGATGCGGCGTCGCTGATGCGGGGATTCACGTATCCAAGATATTGCGGATCGGGTACGAAGATGTCGACGTCTTTGCTGACGCGATGGCCATGGCGCAGCATGAGAACGGTGCCCCCGCCAAACGTCCAGAACGGATTCGACGTGCCATGCTTCCGTATCTCTTCGATCAGTGTCAGTGCGTGGCGAAACAGACCTCGCCATGGGCCGTCGGGCAACGTAGATGGTGCGGTCATGCCCACACCTCCCTATACAGATGAAGGTCCTTCGACCAAGCGGCAAGATTTTTCCAGATGGCCCGAAGCGGGGTGCCCGAGCGCTCGGCGGCTTCCTCGGCCGCCTTCACCACGACGGGGAGCGGCACCTCGTCGAGGATGACGGAAAACTGCGATTCGTAGCCTTCCGGAATATGTCCGCTGATCAACGCGTCGGCCAGCAAGCGTTCGGTCAATTCGCCCTTGTAGCTCACGTTCGCGCTCACGACGGCCTTGTAGAGACCGTTTTGCGGCTGCCGCGGGAGTGCCAGGAGTTCGATACCGAGCACGCCGAGCAACGGGATCAGCTTGTTGATGCCGAGATCCTTGACCTTGCCGGCCTCGAGCTGATTGACGGTGAGGCGAGACAACCCGGCGAGCTTTGCGAGTTGTGCCTGCGTGAGGTCGAGTTCGGCACGCCGTTTCGCGACGGCCTGACCGATTTCATAGAGTTGCATGGCGACCTCCCGACGAGGATTCAGTGCTTCATGATGTAAGGTATATCTTACATCTCGAAGCGAGCGTTCGTCGCTGAAAAATGCCGTAGCGGTATAGGGCGCAATGCCTGTCGGGTCGAATGAACATCGGTCGGCGCATCGCCGCGGTCACCGGTATAGACATCCACAATTCGCGAACATCCGGAAAAACACGCTCTACGGCGGCCCTGCGTCTCGCAGGGTAAACACCCGGATCACCCGCTGAAAGGCCGTCAATCAAGCGTCACCCCATCTTCTCGGCCCCCATCTCCCCCCAATCCGCCGCGCCTCCTCGTTCCCCCGCTTGCGCTCGAAAATTGAGCGGTCTAGACTGCATCGCAGCTTCATCGAAGTCCCGTCTTTCGCGCACCGTGCCGGCGTCCCGGCGCGGCGCCTCCACCGGACGCCGGCGTCGCCCGCCGCGTCGAGACTTTCAAGGACACGCCATGAACCGCACTGCAAAGCTCCTCGTTACCGCGCTGGCGTTCGCGCCGCTCGTGTCGTTCGCACAGGACGCGTCGACGATCCGCTGGGGTATCGACCCCACGTATCCGCCGTTCGAGGCGAAGCAGCCCGACGGCTCGCTCGCCGGCTTCGACATCGACCTGCGCAATGCGATCTGCGAGCAGCTCCATGCGAAGTGCGTGTGGGTCGAGCAGGGCTTCGACGGGATGATCCCGGCGCTGCGCGCGCGCAAGTTCGACGTGATCATGTCCGCGATGACGGCTACCGACGAGCGGCTCAAGCAGATCGACTTCTCGAACAAGCTGTATGCGTCGCCCGGCGCGCTCGTCGCGCCGGCCGGCTCGAAGCTGCTGCCGACCGCCGCGTCGCTCGCGGGCAAGCGCATCGGGATCGACCAGGGTACGACGCAGGAGGCCTACGCGAAGGCCGAATGGGCGACCAAGGGCGTGACGATCGTCTCGTACCAGAACCAGGACCAGGTGTACCAGGATCTCGTCAACGGTCGCCTCGACGCAACCTTCCAGGACAAGACGCAGGCCGGCTACTCGTTCCTGAAGACGCCGCGCGGCAAGGGTTACGCGTTCGCGGGCCCCGACGTGACCGACGTGCGCATCACCGGCTACGGCGTCGCGATGGGCGTGCGCAAGGGCGACGACGCGATGAAGAAGCGGCTGAACGACGCGATCGTCGCGATCCGCGCGAACGGCACGTACCAGAAGATCGCCGCGAAATACTTCGACTTCGACATCTACGGCACGAAGCAGCAGCTGACGTCGGCGCCGTGACTCCATGACTCATTCCATCGACAGGCACACCATGACGAGCATCCACGACCGCGTCGCGCAAGCCGTGACGCCCGAACTGATCGCCGCGTTTCGCGAGGAAGGCGCGGTCTGCATCAAGGGCATCTTTTCGCCCGACGAAGTGGCCGCGCTGCGCGCCGGCATCGACGCGAATCTCGCCCAGCCGAGCGAGCGCGCGAAAGTGGCGAGCCGGCCCGACGATCCCGGCTGGTTCTTCGAGGATTTCTGCAACTGGCAGCACAACGACGCGTATCGCGACTTCATCGTGCGCTCGCCGGCGCCGTCGGTCGCCGCCGCGCTGATGGGGACCGAGAACGTGCGGCTGCATCACGACCACCTGCTCGTGAAGGAGCCCGGCACGCGGCAGCGCACGCCATGGCACCAGGACCAGCCGTACTACAACATCGAAGGCGACGACAACGTCAGCATGTGGATTCCGGTCGATCCGGTGCCGCTCGAATCGACGCTGGAATTCGTGGCGGGCTCGCATCGCGGGCCGTGGCTGATGCCGCGCACGTTCATGGACAAGGAGGCGAAGTGGTTCCCGGAAGGCAGCCTGGCGGACCTGCCCGACATCGAAGCCGACCGCGCGGCGTTCCCGATTCGCCACTGGGCGCTCGAGCCCGGCGACATGGTGTGCTTCCGGATGCTCACGCTGCACGCATCGGGCGGCACGCAGAACCGCCGGCGCGCGTTCTCGATCCGCTTCGTCGGCGACGATATCCGTCACGCGCCGCGCCGCTGGAAGACGTCGCCCGAGTTCCCCGGGCTCGCGGAACAGCTGGCCGATGGCGCGGCGCTCGACCACCCGCTGTTTCCGGTCGTGTGGTCGCGTGGCGCGGGGCAGGTTGGCGCGATCTGAGCCGTGCAGTCACGAACCCGGCGGGCGTTTCATCGCGAAACGGCCGCCGTGTGCTTGTTGCGGGTGACAAAGGTCAGGTCGGGTGGCGCCCGGCGCCCGGCTTGAAGCGCGAGCCGAGCCGGTAGCGGTTGCCCGGATGCAGGAAATGCACGAACGTGACGGGCAGCCCGTCCGTCCAGGTGCGGCGCGTGAGCGTGAGGCACGGCTCGTCGGCGCGCATGTCGAGCAGCCGCGCCTGCTCGACGGTCGGCAGCGACGCGTCGACCACGTGCTCGATTTCCAGTTCGTAGTGCGACACGTTGTTGTACAGGTATTCGGACGGCGGTTCGGTCTGGAAATCCTGGTCGATGAAGCCGGGTGCGGCGGCCGGGTTCACGTAGCGGTCCTCGAGCTGGATCGGGCGGCCGTTTTCCTCGTGCACGCACACCACATGAAAGACCGGCGTATTGACCGGCAGCCCGAACGCGGCCGCGACGTCGAACGACGCGGGTTCGCTCGACCGGCTCATTACGCGGCAGCGATATTCGTGCCCGCGTGCGCGGATTTCATCGCGGATATGCGCAATCATCAGCAGGTTCGATTGCGGCTTCACCTCGGCGACGAAGGTGCCGACGCCCGCGATGCGCTTCAGCACGCCTTCCTCGGTCAGCTCGCGCAGCGCGCGGTTGACCGTCATGCGCGCGACGCCGAACTGCGCGGCGAGATCGAGTTCCGACGGAATGCGGTCGCCCGGGCGCCAGTCGCCGGATTCGACGTTCTGGCGAACGAGCGTCTTGATCTGCTGGAACGGTGCGGTGGCCTTGGTGACCATCGGGGGTCCTTGCGCGAAGAAGTGACGAGGCTAGTCGTCGTGACTGACGATGACCAGGATCTCCGCCTGCGCGGTGCCGAGGCTGCGCGTGCGGTGCGGGATGAGTGCGTTGAAATAGACTGAATCGCCGGTCTTGAGTTGCACTGTCTCGTTCGGAAATTCGATTTCGACGCGCCCCTTGTGCACGAACAGGAATTCCTCGCCTTCGTGCTCACGGAACGTCGACGCGACGAACTCGTGCGGCGGGTGCACGACGAACGGCAGCATCTTCTTCGGCGCGACGCCGGCCGCGATGCTTTCGAAGCGGTGCGCGTGGCGGTCGGCCGACGCACCCATCGCCGTGCGCTCGCCGGCGCGCGTGACCGTGATCAGCTCGCGGTTGTGGCTTTCCGAGAACAGTTGCTCGACGTCGACGCTCAGCGCCTTCGACAGCTTCAGCGCGACCGCGATCGACGGCACGCTCAGGCCGCGCTCGACCTTCGACAGGTAGCTCTTGGTGAGGCCCGTCTCGTCGGCCAGCACATCGAGCGTCCAGCCCTTCTGTTTTCTGAGCAGCTTCAGGCGAATCGTCATGGGGCGCCAGGTGTCCTTCGAAAAACCGATTGTAACGCATGACACAAAGTGTCCTATGGTGTATTGTGTGTCTCGTGATGCCGGGGAAACGACCGTGGACGGCGCGGCGAACCCGATCCAGTCAGGAGGCGAACATGGCGGAAACGCTGAATTTGACGAAGGAAGCGCTGGTCGCGCTGGCCGAGCGGCGGCTTGAAAACGAGGTGGGCGACAGCGGCTGGTCCGCGCGGCAGAAGCTCGCGCTCACGTGCCGGATCCTGTTCGATGCCGGTCACGACTCGGGCCTGGCCGGGCAGATCACCTGCCGCGCGGGCGACGCCGGCACGTATTACACGCAGCGGCTCGGGCTCGGGTTCGACGAGATCTCGGCCGCGAACCTGCTGCGAGTGAACGAGGATCTCGACGTCGTCGATGGCGAAGGCATACCGAATCCGGCCAACCGGTTCCATACGTGGATCTATCGCGAGCGCCCGGACGTGAACTGCATCATCCACACGCATCCGGCGCATGTCGCGGCGCTGTCGATGCTCGAACAGCCGCTCGTCGTGTCGCACATGGACACCTGCCCGCTGTACGACGATTGCGCGTTCCTGAAGGACTGGCCGGGCGTGCCGGTCGGCAACGAGGAGGGCGAGATCATTTCGAAGGCGCTCGGCAGCAAACGCGCGATCCTGCTGTCGCATCATGGCCAGCTGGTGGTCGGCAAGACGATCGAGGAGGCCTGCATGCTCGCGCTGCTGATCGAGCGGGCCGCGAAGCTGCAACTGCTCGCGATGTCCGCCGGCGAGATCAAGCCGGTGCCGCCGGCACTGGCGCGCGAAGCGCACGACTGGATTTCGAAGCCGAAGCGCGACGCGGTGACGTTCGACTATTACGCGCGCCGCGCGCTGCGTACGCATCAGGACTGCGTCGCATGAATGCGTGCGTCATTTCAATCTCGTCAGTCAATCATTGAGGAATACACATCGTGTCCATCCTGCTGCAAGGCATCATTGCCTACCCGGTCACGCCGTTCTCCGCCGACGGCGGCGTCGACCTGAAAGCGCTCGATGCGCTGATCGAGCGGCTCATCGCCGATGGCGTCCACGCGATCGCCCCGCTGGGCAGTACGGGCGAGAGCGCGTACCTGTCCGACGCCGAATGGGAGGCGGTCGCCATCGCGTCGATTCGCGCGGTGCGCCGCCGCGTGCCGACCGTCGTCGGGATTTCCGATCTCACCACGGCAGGCGCGGTGCGCCGCGCGCGCATGGCCGAGCAGGCAGGCGCCGATGCGGTGATGGTGCTGCCGGTGTCGTACTGGAAGCTCGGCAACGACGAGATCGTCGCGCACTATCGCGCGATCGGCGATGCGATCGGTATCCCGATCATGCTGTACAACAACCCGGCGACCAGCGGTGTCGACATGTCGCCCGACCTGATCGCGACGATCTGCCGGACCGTCGACAACGTGACGATGGTCAAGGAGAGCACCGGCGACATCGGCCGGATGCATCGGCTCGCGCAGTTGAGCGACGGGACGATCCCGTTCTACAACGGCAGCAACCCGATGGCGCTCGCCGCGCTGGCCGCGGGTGCGGCCGGATGGTGCACGGCCGCGCCGAACCTGAATGCCGCGTTGCCGCTCGCGCTGGTCGACGCGATGCGATCGGGCGACCTGACGCGCGCCAGGTCGGTATTTCACGCGCAGTTGCCGTTGCTGCAATTCATCGTCAACGGCGGGTTGCCGGTGACCGTGAAGGCCGGGCTGCGGCTGCGCGGCTTCGACGCCGGCGAGCCGAGGAGGCCGCTGCTGCCGCTGGGTGACGCACGCACGCGCGAACTCGAACGCCTGCTCGCGGCACTGCCGGACGGCGTAGCGGCATGAGCGGTCACGCACGGCCGGCGATCGCGGCCGCCATCGGCGCGGTGCGGGTCGGCACGAGCCGGCCGCTGGCCGGCACACCGCATGCGAGCGCGATCGACAAGCAGCCGGTCGATGCGCGTCTGTGGCTGGGTACGCTCGGTTTTCCCGGCGACGAGCAGGCCGATGCGCGGCATCACGGCGGCCCTGACAAGGCCGTTCACCACTATGCCCACGACCACTATGCGTGGTGGTCGGCGCAGATCGGCGCGCGCGACGTGCTCGCGCAGCCGGGCGCATTCGGCGAGAACCTGTCGACGCACGGCGTGACCGAGCGCGATGTCTGTCTCGGCGACGTGTTCACGCTAGGCCTTGCGGTGCTTCAGGTGACGCAGTCGCGGCAGCCGTGCTGGAAGCTCAACGCACGCTTCGATCATCCGCGAATGGCCGCGCTCGTGCAGCAGAGCGGCCGGACCGGCTGGTATTACCGTGTGCTGCAGGAAGGCTGGGTAGAGGCGGGCGATGTGCTGACGCTGCATGAGCGCCCGTATCCACAATGGCCGCTGTCGGCGGTGCTCGATGTCCTGTACCGGCGCACGCTCGACATGGCCGCGCTCGATGCGCTGTGCGACGTGCCGCTGCTGCCGCCCGGCTGGCGCAAGATGCTTGAAAAGCGCCGGACGGAGCGGCAGGTCGAAGACTGGACGAAGCGGCTCGAAGGGTGACGGGCCGCGTTTGCAGCTTATCGGGCCGGCAGGTTCCGCACGTCGGCCGTCGGCTCGGCGCCGAACGCGTCGCTCAGCGCATAGCCGATCAGTTGCCGCGCGGCTGCCTCGGGCGTCGCGAGCGCGCCGCTCGACTTCAACTCGTCGAACTTCTCGCGCATCGGGAAGTTGTCTTCGCGGGTCGCGCGGATCGTCGCCTGCATGCCCGTGTCGACGACGCCCGGCGCGACGCTGCAGATCCGCAGCGCGCCGTTCGCGTCGAGCGCGACTGCGCGTGCATGGTGATCGAGCGCGGCCTTGGTCGCGCAGTAGATGCTCCAGCCCGCGTATGCGTTGCGGGCTGCGCCGCTCGACAGATGCAGGATCCGGCATTCGGTCGTGGCCGAAGCCGCTTGCGCGAGCGCCGCCGACAGCATCAGCGGTGCCGCGACGTTCAGGCCGACCGCACGCGCGACGATCGCCGGGTCCTGCGCGGCGAGCGGGCTGATCGGATCGACGATGCCCGCGTTGTTGAACAGCAGCACGAGCGACGCGCCGTCGACGAAGCGGCGCAGCGTGTCGCCGGCGAGCCAGGTTGCGACGGCCGCGGAATCGGACAGGTCGATCTCGACTTCGGAGAAGCGGTCGCCGGCTTGCGACGCGAGCGACGGATGACGGCTGCGCGACACGCCGAGCACGGCGACGCCCTCCAGCAGCAGTTGTTCGGCGAGCGACGCGCCGAGGCCGCGCGTGTGTCCGGTGACGATGGCGCGCACGTGCGCGGAAGAAGATGCAGTCATGGCGGTGAACCGGTGAAGAGGTGAACGGTGTTGACGAGCGGCGGGCATGCGTGGCGGCAGCACGCCAAGGGCGGGCGATGCGTGGAACCGGCGTGCGAAGACGGTCGCACGCGGCGCTACGGATATCGGAGTGAACGCATATCGTAGCGCCGGCGCGCGCATCGCGCAAACGCCGGGGGCGTGCGCGCATGCATCGCCGTGCGGCACCGTGCGCTATCGGGCCCGCCGACAGGTTGGACGAAAGCCGGCTGCGGCAAGTGCGCACGCCGGCGCGGCGAGCGGCGCGGGGCCACGCGTCGCGAGCTATCATATGGCTCGCCCGTGCGCGATGCCGGACGGGCCGCGATCGTTTCCCTTCACCTGCTGCACGCTGCGACGCCACTCATGAACACCACGCCGGATACGCCCACGCCACGCGCCCTTCGCGAACTCACGCCCCTCGAGGCCCGCATTCTCGGCGTGCTCGTCGAGAAACAGCACACGGTGCCGGATACCTACCCGCTATCGCTGAACGCGCTGACCGCGGGCTGCAACCAGAAAACCGCGCGTGCGCCGGTGATGAGCGTCAGCGAGGACGAAGTGACAACCGCGCTCGACGAGCTGAAGCGCCTGAGCCTCGTGATGGAGGGCAGCAGCAGCCGCGTGCCGCGTTTCGAGCACAACATGAACCGCGTGCTCGGCATCCCGAGCCAGGCGATCGCGCTGCTGACGATCCTGCTGCTGCGCGGCCCGCAAACGGCCGCCGAGCTGCGCCTGAACAGCGCACGCCTGCACGGCTTCGCGGATATCTCGTCGGTCGAGGCGTTCCTCGACGAACTCGCGGCGCGCGCGCAGGCGCTCGTCATCCGGTTGCCGCGTGCGCCGGGCGCGCGTGAGAACCGCTGGATGCACCTGATGTGCGGCGAGGTGAACGTGGCCGACTTCGCGAGCGCGGATGCCGGCGGTGCGGATTCGGTGCCGCCTTCCGAGTTCGAGGCGCTGAAGGCCGAGCAAAAGCGCCTCGCGGATGAAGTGGCGCGGCTGAGTGCGCTGGTTCAGCGGATGGCGAGCGAGCTGGGAATCGACGTCGACGCGCAAGGCGACGCGTCCTGAAGCAAATGAAGGCGGTGCTTGCGCACCGCCGCGTTACTTCAGCTTCACGCCCGGCACGAGATGACGTGCACCCTCCGATCTCACGATCGGCGCGTCGAGCAGCGGCCCGAGACAGGCTCCCGCCGCATAGCCGATCCCCGACACGGCGAATGACAGTTTCGCCGGGTACATCACCAGCGACACCCGGTTCGCTCGGACGCGTCGACATCCAGTGCGCGGCCGAACGAAGTCTTCTTGCCGGTGCGCGCGGAGGTGTAGACCATCGAATAGATCATCGCGCCCTGACTCATCATTTCGTAACGCCCGTTGATCCTGCCGTCGACCAGTTCGACCCAGGTCGTCGTGTACTGATGCGGGCGATCTTCCGCGAGCACTTCGTCCTCTTCATGTTCGATCACCAGAGGGAGCGCTGTTTTCGCGTTCGCGTACCGGACCATGCCTCCCGACCATTTGACTGCATCGTCGTAGTAGGTGCGCATCTCGAAGCGCACGGGTTTGTCGCCATCCGACTTGAAGCAAAACACTTCGGTGGACACCGTGGCGAGTGCCGGGAACGAGCTGCACAGCAGCAGTGCGGCGAGCGCTTTCTTCATGAGCGTGCGTGAACGATGAAGCGCCATTTCAACCAACGCTGATCCGCGAAGCACCCGCATCGACGAGCCGGAACAGCAGATCCTCGACGGCCGTCCCGGGTGCGGAACCGAGATCTGCATTGACGCGCCATCCGTGTTCCGTGCGAACCGGTTCCGACAGGTAGTGCACGATGCCGTGCAGGCCGTCTTCGGCCGGCTCGTTATCGTCGTCGGCATCGAACCACGCGAGGAACCACGCCTTGAACGCATCGACCGCCACGCTTTCGTCGAGACCGTCAGCCTCGATCGCGGCCCAGTCCCACACGAACGGGCGGATTGACACGGCCGCGGATTCGAGATCGAACTCGAACGGGTCGAAATCCAGCTGCGTGGTCGAATCGATCATCACGGGCTGGCCGGCCGCTTCACCTTCGGCCGTGATGGTGTCGGCGCGACACGGCAGCGCGAGCGGCCCTTCGGTGGCGAGCGCGCCGTCGGCCTGTCGGTAGGCCGGCTCGACGATCGCCGACGGTTGCGTGGCCGCTTTCGCGAGCAGGTCGGCGTAGGGTTGGCGGATGGCGCGGAGCAGTTCGGATACGGTCATCGTGGCGTGTCGGTCGGGCAGGCAGGGAACGATCGGTTGCAGGCAGGCGGTGCACGGTGTGTCCGGCGTCGCACGACGGGCCGCTTCGTTACCGGACAGACGTGATCGTACGGTACTTCGGCGACACGCGAACAGTCGGCCGAACGGCCGGTGCGTTCGCATCGATCGGCCAGGGTTTTAGACGTTTACCTTCAAACAATCGAAAACGCCCATCGAACGTGTTCGCATTGTGCTTCAATTAATCCGGTTTGTACTCCTACTAAAATTACGAATTCAGAACAGGCCGGATCATTTACTCACAGGAGACAGTCGATGGCATGGAAACGGTTTTGATGCGGCAAGCACGATGGTCTGCAATACCGCCGAACTTCCTTCGATGAAAGCAGGTTATCCCAGGGGCCCCCACCCATGTTCTCCAGACGACTCATGACTGTCGCGGCCGCCGTGTGCGCCGCGCTGGCCATTGCCGCACCGTCGGCCGGCGCCGCTGCGCCGACCGTGTCCGATCCGTTCTACACGTACACCGGCGCCACGCCGCTGGCATCGATTCCACCGGGCACGGTGCTGAAGACGCGCAACGTCACCTATCACGTGGCCGGCATTCCGACCGCCGTGACCGCGCAGCAGTTGCTGTACCGCACCAACAACGCGCAGAACCAGCCCGTCGTCAACGTGACGTCGGTGATCCGCAGCCAGGTCAGCAACGGCCAGGCCATTTCGTACCAGTCGGCCTACGATTCGCTGAACCCGTACGACGAGCCGTCGCAGGTGATCGCCGGCGACCGCGACGTGACCAAGGTCATCAACGTCGGCACGCTGCTCTACAGTGCGGAGTCGATCCCGCTGTCGACGCTGCTGCTGCTCGGCTACAACATCATCGTGCCCGATACCGAAGGCCAGACGGCGGACTTCGCGGCCGGCCCCGAATACGGGATGACGACGCTGGATTCGATCCGCGCGGCGCTCAATACGCCGTCGACCGGCCTGAATCCGTCGAGCAAGGTCGCGATGATCGGCTATTCGGGCGGCGCAATCGCGACGAACTGGGCCGCGCAGCTCGCGCCGAGCTATGCGCCCGACATCAACAAGCAGCTCGTCGGCGCGGCGGAAGGCGGCGTGCTGGTCGATCCCGCGCACAACCTGCGCTATGTCGACGGCAGCATCGTGTGGGGCGGCGTTGCGGCGGCCGCGCTGGCCGGGCTGTCGCGCGGCTATGCGTTCGACCTGACGCCGTATCTCAGCGATACGGGCGTCGCCGTGTTCAAGGACATCCAGAACCAGTCGCTCGCGTACATCCTGCCGAAGTACACGGGGCTGCACTGGAGCACGCTGTTCAAGCCGCAATACGCGAACGACATCAACAGCATCCCGGCGTACGTGACGTATGCGAACAAGGTGAATGCGGGGCTGGCCGCGTCGCCGACGATCCCGATGTTCATCGGCCAGGGCACGGCAGGCGCGCTCGACGGCACCTTCAGCAGCCAGGTAGGCGACGGCGTGATGCTCGCGTACGACGTGCGCGCGCTGGCGCAGAAGTTCTGCGCCAGCGGCACGCCGGTCACGTACACCGAGTATCCGCTGGAGCATGCGGGCGCGATCGTGCCGTGGGTGGCCGGGATGCTGCCCTGGCTCTACGACCGCTTCAACGGGAAAACCGCGCCGAGCAATTGCTGGCTGACCTCGCTGCTGCCGAGCAATTCGCTGGCGCCCGAGACGCTGCACTAGACGCGACGGCGTACGACTCGACGAATGGCCGGGCGACCCGTTTGCGGTCGCCCTTTTTTTCGACGTCTCGACGCTCGTCGCGCGGCGGCGGTTGCCACGCGCCCGCGTTCCGCCGCCGTCACCCTCTGCCGCCTTCTCCGGGTGCCATAATCGAGGCTGCCCATCATTTGAGACGTCCCCCCGGAGAATCACCATGCAGAACCTCGACAATCCTTCCCATGATCGCGAGGTAGGCAGCGCCGACGCGACGCAGGACACCACGCGCATCGACGACGTCCGCATCGGCGCCGTGCGCCCGCTGATTTCGCCGGCGCTGCTGCTGGACGAGCTGCCGGTGCCGGCTGGCACGCAGACGCTCGTCGAGGATACGCGCCGCGCGATCGGCGACATCCTGCACGGCCGCGACGACCGGCTGCTGCTCGTCGTCGGCCCGTGCTCGATCCACGATCACGACCAGGCGCTCGACTACGCGCGCCGCCTGAAGGTCGCCGCCGACGCGCTGAAGGACGACCTGCTGATTACGATGCGCGTCTACTTCGAGAAACCGCGCACGACGGTCGGCTGGAAGGGCTACATCAACGATCCGCGTCTCGACGGCAGCTTCCGCATCAACGAAGGGCTGCGCGCCGCGCGGCAGCTGCTGCTCGACATCAACGCGCTCGGCCTGCCGGCGTCGACCGAATTCCTCGACCTGCTGAGCCCGCAGTACATCGCCGACCTGATCGCGTGGGGCGCGATCGGCGCGCGCACGACCGAGAGCCAGAGCCATCGCCAGCTCGCGTCGGGCCTGAGCTGCCCGATCGGCTTCAAGAACGGCACGGACGGCGGCGTGCAGGTCGCGTCGGACGCGATCGTCGCGGCCGCTGCGAGCCATGCGTTCATGGGGATGACGAAGATGGGGATGGCCGCGATCTTCGAGACGCGCGGCAACGACGACGCGCACGTGATCCTGCGCGGCGGCAAGACGGGCCCGAACTACGACGCCGAGCATGTCGAGGCGTGCTGCGCGGTGCTGCGCAAGGCCGGGTTGCGCGAGCAGGTGATGGTCGACTGCTCGCATGCGAACTCGAACAAGTCGCACGACCGGCAGGTCGACGTCGCGCAGGATCTCGCACGGCAACTGTCGCAGGGCGAGCAGCGGATCGTCGGCGTGATGGTCGAGAGTCATCTCGAGGCCGGGCGGCAGGATTTGAAGCCGGGCGTGCCGCTGAAGTACGGCGTGTCGATCACGGATGCGTGTTTGAGCTGGACGCAGACGGAACCGGTGCTCGATGTGCTGGCGGAGGCCGTGCGGCAACGGCGCGCGCAGTCGCGCGGCGCGTGACGCGGGCTGCGTCATCGCGTCCGATGCAGCGTTGCACGAGTGGCGCTAACATGGGCCGGTGCGCAGCGTCGCGCACGGCGGCGGCGAGGCCGGCCGCCGATACCGACAACAATTCACCGGAGTGCATAACAGCATGGCTTTCTACAAGACCCTCATCGCAGCAACCGTCCTCGCTTCGAGCGTCAGCGCACACGCGCAGATCGCGGGTGCGCAGCCGATCAGCGTGACCGTCGAGCAATCGCAGGCGCTGCTCGAAGGCTGGAGCGTGAAGAAGAGCGTGCTCGGCAAGACCGTGTACAACGACGACAACCAGAAGGTCGGCACCGTGCGCGACCTGATCGTCGCACCGGACGGCTCGGTGTCGGCCGCGATCGTGTCGGCCGGCGGCTTCCTCGGCGTGGCCGCGCATGACGTCGCGGTGCCGATCGCGTCGCTCGACGTGCGCAAGGGCAACATCTACCTGCCGGGCGCGACGAAGGAAGCGCTGAAGGCGACGCCGGCGTTCCAGTACGCGAAGGTGCCGTCGCCGCCGAAGCCGAAGAATCTCGACGACAAGCACTGATCGTCGATTCGATGCATCGCAGCCCGGCGCGCGTTGCGCCGGGGCTGGCGACCGCCGTCCGTCGGTTGCCATGCGAGCCGGCATTCACGGCGTGGTGATCCGCAACACGCCGTGAATGCCGCGCATTCCGCCGATCAGGTCGCCGGATTCTCTCCGTCTACCCACACCCCGTCGAAACCGAACGCGACCGGCCCGCTCAGGAACACGCTGCCGGTACCGTCCCATCGAACGGTGACGTCGCCGCCGTCGCAGGTCACCCGTACCGTATCGTCGAGCAGCCCGCGCCGGATGCCGTTGACGACCGCACCGCACGAACACGATCCCGAACCGAGCGGCACGCCGCCGCCGCGTTCCCAGATGCGCAGGCGAATATGCGTGCGATCGACGACCTGCACGAAATGCACGTTGGTTTTCTGCGGAAACAGCGGATGCGTTTCGATGGCCGGGCCGAGCGCCGCGACATCGATCGTGCGGAGATCGTCGACGAAGAACGTGCAATGCGGATTGCCCATGTTGCAGGCGGCCGGCGCGCCGGGCAGCGGCAGTGCGAGGGTGTCGAGTGCTTCGGCGACCGGCACGTCCCGCCAGCCGGTGAGCGGCGTGCCCATCTCGACGGTGATCAGGCCGTTCGCCTCCGTCGAACACACGAGATACCCGCGGCGGGTCCGCAGCACGAGCGACGCCATGCCGGTTTCCCGCATCAGTTGCCACGCGACGCCGCGCGTCGCGCTGCCGCAGGTGTCGAGCGGCGAGCCGTCGGCGTTCCAGAACGCGACGCGGGCGGCCGCGTCCTCGCAGTCCGACACGACCGCGAGCTGGTTGAAGCCGATGCCGTTGTGCCGGTCGCCCATGCGCCGTACGAGGTCGCGGTCGATCGTGTGCACGCGATCCTGATCCTGGCTGCGTACGTCGACGATGACGAAGTCGTCGCCATTCGCGTTCATCTTCTGAAATCGGATCGGCATGGCGGTTCCGGAATCGGGGCAGGCGAACCACTGTACGTGGCTTGCCGGGGCGGATCAATCGGCGCGGGACGGGGCCGGCGCATCGCTTGGGGCTCACCCCGATTCCGAAGCGAACCGTAAGGCATGTAATATAAATGAAAGATTCGGTTCGAATCTGTCCGCAGCCGGGTATCCCGTGGGCGCTTGCGCAGCGGTTCCGGCCCACCGCCACGCGTCCCCGGTCATCAACAGAAACGCCTCATGGAACAACTCGTCGATTCGATCAACGGTGTCATCTGGAGCCCCGCGCTCATCTTTCTCTGCCTTGCCGCGGGCCTGTACTTCTCGCTGCGCACGCGCTTCGCGCAGGTCCGCCACTTCATCGAGATGCTGCGCCTGATGCGCGGCAGCAAGGCATCGGCGGAGGGCGTGTCGTCGTTCCAGGCACTGGCGCTGTCGCTGTCGGGGCGCGTCGGCACGGGCAACATCGCGGGTGTCGCGACGGCCATCACGTTCGGCGGTCCCGGCGCGATGTTCTGGATGTGGCTGGTCGCGTTCCTCGGCGCGAGCACCGCGTTCGTCGAATCGACGCTGTCGCAGATCTATAAGGTACGGCGCGAAGGCCAGTATCGCGGCGGTCCCGCGTATTACATCGAGAAGGGGCTCGGCATCCGCTGGTACGCGGTGGCGTTCGCGATCGCCACCGTGCTCGCGTGCGGGCTGCTGCTGCCCGGCGTGCAGGCGAACGGGATCTCGTCCGCGATCGAGAACTCCTTCGGCATCGCAAAGCCCGTGACCGGCGCGGTGCTCGTGCTGCTGCTCGGCCTCATCATCTTCGGTGGCGTGAAGCGGATCGCGCGCGTCGCGGAAATCGTCGTGCCGTTCATGGCGCTCGGTTACATCCTAATCGCGTGCGTCGTGATCGCGCTCGACATCGAGCGCCTGCCCGGCGTCGTCAGGCTGGTGTTCGAAAGCGCGTTCGGCTTCGAGGCCGGTTTCGGCGCGGTGCTCGGCATGGCGATCCAGTGGGGCGTGAAGCGCGGTGTGTATTCGAACGAAGCGGGGCAGGGCACGGGCCCGCACGCGTCGGCGGCCGCCGAAGTGAAACACCCGGCACAGCAGGGGCTCGTGCAGGCGTTCTCTGTCTATGTCGATACGCTGTTCGTCTGTTCGGCGACGGGTTTCATGATCCTGATCACCGGCGCCTACAACGTGGTCGCGCCGAACGGCCGCGCGCTGTTCTCGGGCGCGGCCGGCATCGAGGCCGGCCCCGGCTATACGCAGATGGCCGTCGAATCGGTACTGCCCGGATTCGGCGCGGCGTTCGTCGCGATGGCGCTGTTCTTCTTCGCGTTCACGACCATCCTCGCGTACTACTACATCGCGGAAACCAACGTCGCGTACCTGAGCCGCGCGCGCAGCAGCGCCGCCGGCACGTTCGTGCTGCGCGCGGTGATCCTGCTCGCGACGCTGTACGGCGCGGTGAAGAGCGCGAGCGTCGTGTGGGCGCTGGGCGACATCGGCGTCGGGCTGATGGCGTGGCTGAACATCGTCGCGATCCTGTTGCTGCAGAAGCCGGCACTCAAGGCGCTGCGCGACTACGAGGCGCAGAAGCGCGCGGGACGCGAGCCGTCGTTCGATCCGGCCGCGCTCGGCATCGAGAATGCGACGTTCTGGGAGAAGCGGGTGGCGGCAAATGGCGAGCCGGACGGTCGAACCGCGTCGGTGGTGACCGCGGAACGGCAATCGTAGCGCTTGCACGGCGCGGCCGCGGGGCCGCCTGATCACGCATAAGCTCGTCGACAGGACCGAACTACAAGGAGCGCTGCCGACCACAGCATGCGAGTTTGGCTGATTGGGCGCGTCGCCTGCTACTTCTTGGTTTGAGTGAACGTGCTGCCGTTGTAGCGGTACTCGCGCGTCACGTGCGCAGTCTGGTCAATGAAACTCCAGTTGATCTTGAACCCGAGCGGATCGTCAAGCCACTCGATTGCAAGCCACGGTGATCGATTGTTCACGTAGGTATCGAGCGACACGGTGTGTAGGCAGCTTTGCACGGGCATTGAGTACCTCGAAACCGCGGCATTCCCATTGATCTGGATTGCGTACAGTGTGCTTTCCTCCCCTGCCCCACAATAACCCATCGGATTGTTGCTCGACGATTGACTCACGACAACCAGCACGAACTCCTTTCCGTCGACAACTTTTGAGTTTGCCGATGGAAATCCAATGCTCGACGCGGAGGTGACGGCCCGACGAAGTGCGGTCGGCAACTGCAACTTGATCGTGCGGTGATGGGCAGCGTCCACCTCAACCAGCCGCTTTCCATCTTCATCCTGCCGCAACTCGCGTCCATTCGACAACCGAACTGAGGTAGGTGCCTCTTCATCCGCGAACGCATTCACTGCACCGGCGAGAGCGACAGAAATGACGCAACATTTAATTACCGAAGATATGATCGACATAGCAGATTCCGGAATACATCCATCGATGGTCTTTGCCCTGACCGCCCTTCATTTTCTTGTACTCGTCCTTGTCACGGTCGTGTAGCTCCGCTTCAGTTTTCCCCACGTTCGTCGGATCTTTCATGTCCCAACCGATATTACCCGTCTGCGTGTCGCACTGCACGTCTCGACGTTCAAGCGTCTGCGTTTTCGTGTTCGCCTTGTAGTAGCTCCCGCCATTCCAGCGAGTGAACGTCTCGCGCCTCAATTGCTCTTCCGTGTAGGGCACCCCGTCGAAGCTGGCAATTGCAGCCTGTTGCTTCAACTGCCTCAGCGCAACCCCGGCCTTGATGTTCTCCTTCCAGCTCCAGACTTGTTCATACGTGGGCGCGGGATTCGTCATTTGGGTCATCCCGAAACCCTTGTCGCCCGCGACAACGGGTTCATTGCCGGCATTGATGAAGTTCTTGAAGCGACTTTCTTGCTCGAGAATCAGGTCGATAGGGGATGATGGATTTCGATATTTCTGAGAGTCCCACTCTGAGAAATCGGCTGCGGATAAACGTGCAGACGAGTAGTCACTCGAAGGATGGCGAGAATCTCTCGCATGCAAACTCCATTGAGGCAAACAACCGACGAGCGGGACAGCGCTTCGTGAAGTGCACGCGAGAGGTCAACCGTTCTCAGCGCTTTGACATACTCGCCCTGCTCGCGAACAACGTAGTGATTGAGCTCCAATCCGATCGCACCGAGTCTTTCGCAGACTTGGATGCAGGTCGTCGATTTGTCCGCCAGCGGACATCGATCAAAGGTGACGAGCCTCGCTTGCACCTGCCGGATGGCTGTTTCGAGTGTGTCCAATGAATGCACCTCAATGCGCGGGTGGCTCATCTCGTTCGCTCGTCAGGACAAACTAATTTGACGTGGGTCCCGCTGTGGCACGCCTCGCCGGCGTCACTTCCGTCGCGGCCCTGCGTATGCGAGCGATCACGGGGACTTCTACATCTTTGACCGTTAGCGCAAAGTCGAATGCCTCTAGTCCGTCTCGCTTGAGAGTCGGAATCGGCTCCCACACCGGCTTCCAACCGAGCTTCGTCGTGCGCGCGATCAACTGCCGTTTCGTTAATCCCGGCACGCACTGCGCGATGAACAGTGACACCGGTTTCGGCACCGATTCCGGTGGAAAACCGCACCTGACTAGATGTGGTAGTGCGCCATTCATCCACCTCAAAATACGGATTCCCCTTTTCCTTTCTTTCGAACGGCGAAAGTGTGCCTACGTAATTCTACGTAGCTCCGCATACGTAGTTAACCGCTTGTAAGCCGCCCCCATCGCGCGGAATACTACGGCCCATTGTCGCGGCCTCTGCGAGACTGCGGCACGACGCATCGACGTCACGTGTGTGCGGCTCCTGCGCCGCACGCCATCAAAACCACATTGGAGACCAGGAGACGCCATGAATCGGGCTTCCAGTACCCTGCTCTGGATCGCGGTCGCGCTGCTCGGCGCGTTCTCGTTCGGAACGATCGCACTCGCACACGGCGAGCGCGTGAGTGCCCTCTGGATCGTGATCGCCGCAGTCTGCGTGTATCTGATCGCGTATCGCTTCTACAGCCGTTTCATCGCCAGCAAGGTCATGCAGCTCGACGGGCTGCGGATGACGCCGGCCGTCAAGTACAACGACGGCCTCGACTACGTGCCGACCAACAAGTACGTGCTGTTCGGCCATCACTTCGCCGCGATCGCCGGCGCGGGGCCGCTGGTCGGCCCGGTGCTCGCCGCGCAGATGGGCTACATGCCCGGCATGCTGTGGATCCTGGCCGGCGTCGTGTTCGCCGGTGCGGTGCAGGACTTCATCGTGCTGTTCATCTCGACGCGCCGCGACGGCCGCTCGCTCGGCGATCTCGTCAAGATGGAACTTGGCACGGTGCCCGGCGTGATCGCGCTGTTCGGCGCGTTCCTGATCATGGTGATCATCCTCGCGGTGCTCGCGCTGATCGTCGTGAAGGCGCTGACCAACTCGCCGTGGGGCACGTTCACCGTCGCCGCGACGATTCCGATCGCGCTGTTCATGGGCGTCTATACGCGCTACATCCGCCCGGGCCGCATCGGCGAAGTGTCGATCATCGGCTTCGTGCTGCTGATGGCGTCGATCGCGTTCGGCCAGCACGTGCACGATTCGCCGACGCTCGCCGCGTGGTTCACGTTCACGGGCACGCAGCTCACGTGGATCCTGATCGGCTACGGCTTCGTCGCATCGGTGCTGCCGGTGTGGCTGCTGCTCGCGCCGCGCGACTACCTGTCGACGTTCCTGAAGATCGGCACGATCCTCGGTCTCGCGATCGGCATCCTGGTCGTCGCACCGGAACTGAAGATGCCCGCGCTGACGAAGTTCGTCGACGGCACGGGCCCGGTGTGGTCGGGCGGCCTGTTCCCGTTCCTGTTCATCACGATCGCGTGCGGTGCCGTTTCGGGCTTCCACGCACTGATCTCGTCGGGCACGACGCCGAAGCTGATCGACAACGAAACCAACGCGCGCTTCATCGGTTACGGCGCGATGCTGATGGAGTCGTTCGTCGCGATCATGGCGCTCGTCGCCGCGAGCGTGATCGAGCCGGGCATCTACTTCGCGATGAACGCGCCGGCCGCCGTGCTCGGCACGACGCCTGAAGCCGTCGCGAACACCGTCACGCAATGGGGCTTCGTGCTGACGCCCGACATGCTGACGCAGACCGCGAAGGCCGTCGGCGAAACGACGATCATCGCGCGCGCGGGCGGCGCGCCGACGCTGGCCGTCGGCATGGCGCACATCCTGCACCAGGTGATCGGCGGCGAAGCGATGATGGCGTTCTGGTATCACTTCGCGATCCTGTTCGAGGCGCTGTTCATCCTGACGGCTGTCGACGCCGGTACGCGCGCGGGCCGCTTCATGCTGCAGGATCTGCTCGGTACGTTCCACCCGGCGCTCAAGCGCACCGAGTCGCTGCCCGCGAACCTCGTCGCCACCGCGCTGTGCGTGGCTGCGTGGGGTTACTTCCTGTACCAGGGCGTGGTCGATCCGCTCGGCGGCATCAACACGCTGTGGCCGCTGTTCGGCATCTCGAACCAGATGCTCGCCGCGATCGCGCTGGTGCTCGGCACCGTCGTGCTGTTCAAGATGAAGCGCGAGCGCTATGCGTGGGTGACGATCGTGCCGACCGTGTGGCTGCTGATCTGCACGCTGACGGCCGGCTGGCAGAAGATCTTCGACGCGAACCCGAAGGTCAGCTTCCTCGCGCACGCCGCGAAGCTGCAGGCCGCGGTGGACGAAGGCAAGGTGCTGGCCCCGGCGAAGTCGATCGCGCAGATGCAGCGGATCATCTTCAACGACTACATCGATGCGGCGCTGGCCGGGCTGTTCATCTTCGTCGTCGTGGCGATCGCGGTGTACGGCGTGATCGCCGTGCTGCGCGCGCGTCGCGAGTCGAAGCCGACCGTGCGCGAGACGCCGTACGAAGCGATGCCGGCCGCGCAAGCGCTCGGCAGCGGACGCTGAGCGGAGGCCGCGATGTTCAGCGATCTTGGCAGCGACCTGCGCAGCGCGGGGCGTTACCTCGGGCAGGCGTTGCGGCTGATGGTCGGCCTGCCCGACTACGACACCTACGTCGCGCACATGCGCGAAACCCATCCGGACCGCGAGCCGATGACGTACGAGGAATTTTTCCGCGAACGCCAGAATGCGCGGTACGGGTCGGGAGCAGGGAAGTGTTGCTGAACCAGGCTGTTCAAGCCGTTCGGTAATCGAAAGGGAAGCGCCGCGATGGAGATCGCGGCGCTTTTTCTTTGGGGCCGCGGCGGCACGCATCGTGCGGCGGCCGCTTCGCCGTTTGCCCAGGCGCAGCACGGCGAAATCCGGCCGCCGGTATCATAGGGTTCTCTCTTTTCCCGATGGACCCGCAGGAGAACACGTCGTGCATGTCGGTGAGCGTTTCAACAGCATTTCCCACCTCGTCGGCGCGGTGCTGTCGGTGGCGGGCCTCGTGGCGCTCGTGACGATGGGCGCGCTCGAAGGCGATCCGTACAAGGTGGTGAGCTTCAGCGTGTACGGCGCGATGCTGTTCCTGCTCTACGCGATCTCGACGCTGTATCACAGCGTGCGCAACCCGCGCCTGAAGGCGATCCTGCAGAAATGCGACCATTCGGCGATCTACCTGCTGATCGCCGGCAGCTATACGCCGTTCACGCTGGTCACGTTGCGCGGCCCGTGGGGCTGGTCGCTGTTCGGCGTGAGCTGGGGGCTCGCCGTGTTCGGCATCGTGCAGGAGCTGACGCTCGGGCGCCGCACGCGCATGCTGTCGATGATCCTGTACGTGCTGATGGGCTGGCTCGCGCTCGTCGCCGTGCGTCCGCTGATCCACGCGCTGCCGCCGGTCGGCACCGCATGGCTCGTGGCGGGCGGCCTGATCTACAGCGCGGGGATCTACTTCTTCATCAACGACGAACGCATCCGCCACGGGCACGGCATCTGGCACCTTTTCGTGCTGGCCGGCAGCCTGTGCCAGTTCGTCAGTGTCGCGATGTATGTCGCGTGAACGGCGCGTCCGCCGCGCAATGCGCTAGCGGCGTGTGGCGGCCGCCTGCAGGTGCGCGGCCGATTCGCCGGTTGCCGGTGTCGACCGCGTCGTGATCCACCACGTTACCGCGGCGAGCGCCGACAGCGCGATCGCCAGGACCAGCGCCACCCGCATCGCAACCGGAAACGGCTGCAGCGTCGCGATGCACGCACCGAAGATCGCCACACCGAGCGCCGATCCGCTCTGCCGCGCCGCGTTCAGCGCTGCTGCCGCCACGCCGGCGCGGCGCCGGTCGACCGTTCCGAGCGCCGGCGACGTCGCGGCCGGCGAGATGAATCCCGATGCGAAGCCGATCGCGAGCATGGGCGCGACGGCGAGCCACGCGGGTGTCGTCGCCCCGATGGCCGTCATACCGAGCGCGCCGGCCGCATAAAGCCCGAACGCCGCGCACATCGTGCCGCGCGCGCCGAAGCGCGCCACCAGCCGCCCCGAACACAACCCGCCGAGTGCGACCATCGCGGTCATTGGCAGGAACGCAAGCCCCGTGTCGAGCGGGCTCGCGCCGCGAACCTGTCGATAGAACAGGCTGAGCACGAACAGCAGGCCGTAGAACACGAACGCCGACACCATCGACACGAACGTCGATCCCGCGAACAGCCGGTTGCGGAAAAACGCGAGCGGCAGCATCGGTTCGCGGCGCCGCGTTTCGATCGCGACGAACGCGATCCACGCGACGATGCTCGTCACGGCACCGCCGAAGATCGGCGCCGAGCGCCAGCCGAGTGACGGGCCTTCGATCAGCGTGCCGATCAGCGCCGCGATCGCGACGATGGCGGCTGCCTGTCCGCCCCAGTCGAACCGCCGCGACACGTCGGCGGCGCCGCGCGCGATCCTGCGGCCGAGCCAGATGCCGGCGAGCCCGAACGGCAGGTTCACGAAGAAGAGGCTGCGCCATCCGAACAGATCGATCAACAGCCCGCCAATCAGCGGGCCCGACGCCATCGCGATGCCGCCGCAGCCCATCCACAGGCTGATCGCCGATGCGCGCGCGGCCGGAGCGGGGAATGCCCGGTTGATCAGCGCGAGCGAGCAGGGCACCAGCATCGCGCTGCCGACGCCTTGCAACGCGCGGGCGGCGGCGAGTGCCGGGAGGGTCGGCGCGAGGCCGCACTGTGCCGACGCGGCGACGAATACCGCGAGCCCCGCGACATAGACGGTGCGGTCGCCGAGCCGGTCGCCGAGCGTGCCGCCCGTCAGCAGCAGGCTCGCGAACGCGAGCGTGTAAGCGTTCACTATCCATTGCAGGCCGGCCACGCGGCTGCCGAACGTGTGCGCGATGTCGGTGAGCGCGACGTTGACGATCGACGCGTCGAGCAGCACGAGCGTGTAGCTCACGCAGGTCGCGGCGAGCACACGGCGGGCCGCGGCCTGGTTCGGTGCGGCGGCCGTCATGCGCGGTTCGGCGCCGGCGCGGCGGCCCGCAGCGCGAGAAAGCCGACCCATCCCCAATACACGCGATGATGGACGATCAGCCCGTCGCGGAGATCCATCACCTCGACGAGATCGACCTGATCGCCTTCCGGCGTTTCGCGCGGATATTCCCACGTGAGCTGGCGGCCGTTCGAGAAGAACAGCCCGGTGCGGTACCAGCGCCCGAGCCTGTTGCCCGGATTGCGCAGGCCGGCCGTGAAGAACGCGCCGATCGCGGCCTTGCCGTGCAGTACGCCCGAGCCGTGCGCGGGCAGCGTGACGACGACGAGCGGTGTTTCGAGCACCGCGTCGTCGGTATACAGCGCCATCAGCGCATCGAGGTCGCGCGCGACGACGGCTGCGTGCCAGTCTTCATGGATGCGCCGGGCGTCGGCGTCGGTTTCTGCGGGTGTCATGGCGGGCGTCCGGAAGCGTCGTTGGCGGAAACCCACTGTATGGGCGCACCGCCGCGAGACGTTTCACGTCAACCCGAAACGTGGATGAAGCCTTGGGATGGCTGCACCGTGGACCGTGCTTACCCCGCCAGCGCGTCGAGATTCAGCCCATACGATTTTCCGATCCACACCGCGCAATCGCGGTGATCGCGCAGATCGTCGCCCGTATTCGGATGCAGGAAGATATCGAGCGCACCGTGGTTCAGCACGAGCCACGGCACGATCTCGTCGAAGCGCGCGGCATCGAACGCGATCTGGTACGACCAGGCCGGATGCGGACCGACGAGGCGCTCGTGAAAGCGGCCGAGCTCGATGACGGCGCCGAACCGCTCGTCGACGACCTGGCGAAACGCCCAGGCCGCGTCGCGGCTGGCCGCATCGAAATAGACGTGCGCGTGCCAACTGTCGATGGCGGTGGTGTCGAGGGCAGCCATGGAAGGACTCGATGAAAAAGGGAATGCATGAGAGGCCGTGCGAAACGATGCGAATGGCCGATGCGTGATTATCGCGCGTCCTGGCCGGGCACGTCGTGTCGCAATCCGGCAATTCGGCGCCGATGACTTGTCCTGTATCAGGGCACCGCTGATCCGACGAATTGGTTTCTGCGGTATCCGCGTGCGCGATATCACGCCGGAACCCTTGCCGGCAGGGGCGCAGACGGGGATCGCACCGGCAACACGTCATTTCGGAAATTGAAAAAGCGCGATGTGCGCCGCTTCCGGTCGCGCGTATAAACGCGATCAGGTCGTTGAATGAAATAAAGAAATTCCCGTTCGAAGCGATTCGCGAATGACGCGCTCGCATGCCGGCTTGCGAAGCTGAAAATATCAATTGCGGAATCGGCTATTCAAGTGGCATGCGGCACGACATACGATGATTTCAACGCATCGACGATCACGATCGATGCGGGGACAACCATCTGGAGGCCACTATGCGATCCCTCGTTCCCGTTGCTGTTTTTTCCTGCGCACTCGTTGCGCTGCCTGCCGTCAGCTTTGCGCAGTCTGCCGGCCCGGACTGGTCGTCGAATGCCGCGCAGTCGACCTGGTCGGCGGCGCGTGCCGAAACCAATGCGCAACTGATGCAGATGACGCGTGTCGGCTATCGCGCGACGACGGCCGGCAACCAGGACTATCCGCTTGCGATGCAGCGAGCGCTCGACCGTGTCCACAATCCGGTGCCTGACCGGTCGCGCGAGGAGCGCGCCGCGATGGAAGCGCGCGCCGCTCGCGACGCGCAGAGCGGCCATCCGGTGAAGGCGTTCTTCGTGAAGACCGCGTACTACCTGAAGGGCGAGAACACGTTCTGATGCAGGAGACGAGCATGGCATGCCCGAACCGATTGGCCGGCGACGTGCGCGCGTTGGCGCTGCGCCGGCTGCCGGACGCGCGAGCGGCGTCGCCACGCAGCGAAGCGCCCGCAAGCGGGCGCGAATCATGAAGGCCGCCCGGAAACACCGTCGCCACGTGCCGCTGACGCGCGAGTGGCTACTGCCGCTGCCCCCCGCGCATGCACGCGACATCTCGCTGAAATGCCACATGGCGCTCGTCGCGCTGCGTGGCGAGCACGGCAACGAAGCGCTGCTGATGCGGTTGCGCACGAGCGTCTACCTGGTGTTCCTCGCGCTCGACGATACGCGGTATGCCGAAGCGGACATCGACCTGTGCGTCCACGCGGAGCGCGCGCTCGAAGCCAGTGCGGCGCGCGCGGCGCAAAGCGGCGCATGGACGCTGCACGATGACGAATGCGCGGTGCTCGAGCGTGTGCTTGCCGCGCACGACGCCTGCGTTGCGACGCTCACGCGGCATCGGCTGGCGGAGCTGTGGCGTCATGTCTGCACGTTCGCGTCATGCGGCCAGCCGGCGCTCGTCGCGAGCGCGGCGGAGAAGATGCGCGCACACATGATCGACCCGCTGGCCGCATAGCGCCGCACACCGGTTTTGCAGGGAAGGTGGAGGAGACAGGGCCGGCCGCACCGGCACGGTCGATGCAATCGCGCGGCTTCGACGATTGCGCGGCCGTCGCGGCGACAGGGTGACGGCAAAACGCAGGCCCAAAGCAAAAGCGCCACGGAGCGAATCCGTGGCGCCTTATTTTTGTCACCTGCGCGGAGGCACAGCCCCCGCGTGGCGCAACGCGCTTAAGCCGCTGCTGCCGGCTTCGCCGGCTTCTGCAGCTTGCCCTTGCCGGCGCGCTGGATTTCCTCGAGCTTGATCTCGACGTGGCGCGAGAACACGTACTCGGCCGGACGCTGCTTCGCGATCGAGATGTCCGGTGCGAACGGACCGTCGGTCTTGATGCCCTTGCGGCTCACCTTCAGCGCCTTCAGCGGGTTCGAGATCGTGTCCATCACGGCCGTCGCCTCGAAGCCGCAGTGGACCATGCAGTCCGCGCACTTCTCGTAGTTGCCGACGCCGTAGTTGTCCCACTCCGTCGTTTCCATCAGTTCCTTGAAGGTCTTCACGTAACCTTCGCCGACCAGGTAGCACGGCTTCTGCCAGCCGAACACCGTACGCGCCGGGTTGCCCCACGGCGTGCACTTGTACGTCTGGTTGCCGGCCAGGAAGTCGAGGAACAGCGACGACTGGCTGAACGACCAGCGCTTGCCGCCTTCGCCGCGCTTCAGGATTTCGCGGAACAGGTTCTTCGTCTTGTCGCGGTTCAGGAAGTGCTGCTGATCCGGCGCGCGTTCGTACGCGTAACCCGGCGACACCGTGATGCCGTCGACGCCGATCGGGCCCAGCGTGTCGAAGAACTTCGCGACGCGCTCCGGCACTGCATCGTTGAACAGCGTGCAGTTGATGTTCACGCGGAAGCCGCGGCGCTTCGCTTCCTTGATTGCCGCGACGGCCTTGTCGTACACGCCATCCTGCGACACCGAGTGATCGTGCGCTTCCTTGTCGCCGTCGAGGTGGACCGACCAGACGAAATACGGGCTCGGCTCGTAGTCGTCCATCTTCTTTTCCATCAGCAGCGCGTTCGTGCACAGGTACACGAATTTCTTGCGCTTCATGATGCCCTTGACGATTTCCGGCATCTCCTTGTGGAGCAGCGGTTCGCCACCGGCGATCGACACGACGGGCGCGCCGCACTCGTCGACGGCCTGCAGGCATTCCTCGACGGACAGGCGCTGGTTCAGGATCGGATCCGGATAATCGATCTTGCCGCAGCCGTTGCACGCGAGGTTGCAGCGGAACAGCGGCTCGAGCATCAGCGCGAGCGGATAGCGTTTGTTGCCGGACAGGTGCTGGCGCACGATATAGGCGCCGACACGGACTTGCTGGAGCAGCGGAATAGACAAGGGATGTCCTCCTTAAACTTCGCGGGCGACAGCTTGCGTGAGCTTCGCCGGCAGCTTGAATTCGACTTTTTCCTCACGGCCCGCCATCGTCGCGACATCGACGGGCCCCAGCGCGCGCAGCGCGCCAATTACATCTTCGACCATCTCTTCGGGCGCCGACGCGCCGGCCGTCAGGCCGACCGTCTGCACACCCGCGAACCATTCGGCCTTCACTTCCGAGCCGTCGGCGACGAGGTAGCTCGGCACACCGCTTTCGGTGCCGATCTCGCGCAGGCGGTTCGAGTTCGAGCTGTTCGTCGCACCGACGACGAGCAGCACGTCAACCTGTTCGCTCAGCTCGCGCACGGCGGCCTGACGATTTTGCGTGGCGTAGCAGATGTCACGCGTGTCCGGGCCGACGATGTCGGTGAACCGGCGCTGCAGCGCTTCGATGATGCCGCGCGTATCGTCGACCGACAGCGTGGTCTGCGTGATGTACGCAACCGGCGTGTCGACGGGCAGCGTCAGCGTATCGACTTCGGCTTCGCTCTGCACGAGGATCACCTCGGCCGGAATCTGGCCGATCGTACCCTCGACTTCCGGGTGGCCCGCGTGGCCGATCAGGATCAGCCGGCGACCCGCCCCGACATACTGACGGCCCTGCACGTGCACCTTCGTGACGAGCGGGCAGGTCGCGTCGAGCACGTCGAGCCCGCGCGTTTCCGCGTCGCGCTCGACCGTCTGGGCGACACCGTGCGCGCTGAAGATCGCGACAGCGCCGTGCGGCACCTCGTCGAGTTCCTCAACGAATCGTGCCCCTTTATTACGCAGATTTTCTACGACGTGCCGGTTATGCACGATTTCATGGCGTACATAAACCGGCGCACCGTGCTGTTGCAGCGCGCGATCGACGATCTCGATCGCACGGACAACCCCCGCACAAAAGCCGCGGGGCTGGGCAAGGATGACTCGCATAGGTGAGCGAACTCCGACGACAGACACCGGGGTTCGAGGAGCTGGCACTCGCTCGCTCGCCCCGGCTTGATGTTATGAAGGCAGGAACGAACCGGCCGGCCAGGCCCCGGAACCCCGAATTAATCGCGCATTTTAACCCTATCGCGCCGTCCGTGCTTCGGTGCTGTATCGGCGCTGTTGCAATTGCGGGAGAGCCGCGTCGGCGCTGGCGCGCGCGGAACCCAGTAAACTACGCGGTTTCGCGGGCAGCCGCTCCGGCGGCCCGGCGTCGCGCTCATTTCAAGGCCATTCGATGACCGTCGATTTTTTTGCGTATTACCCGGCCGCCCGTGCGGTTTCGGGTGTTTTGTTCCTGACCCTTATTGAAATCGGGCAAGCCGGCGCCCGGCAGGAGGCATGCCGATGATGCTGGTGCTTGCTTTCCTGGTGTCCGGCCTGTCGCTGATGATCTGGATCGTGCTGCTCGTCGCGCGCGGCGGTTTCTGGCGCGCCCAGCCCGCGCGGCCGCTGCCGCCCGAGGCGCGCGGGGCGGCTGCCGAGGCCGGCTGGCCGGCCGTCGTCGCGGTCGTGCCGGCGCGTAACGAGGCCGACGTGATCGCCCGCGCGGCGACTTCGCTGCTCGAGCAGGATTACCCGGGCGAATTTCATCTGATCATCGTCGACGACCACAGCGACGACGGCACCGCCGATGCGGCCCGCGCGGCCGCACTCGCGATCAACCGCGCCGACCGGCTGACGGTGCTGAGCGCGAAGCCGCTGCCGTCCGGCTGGTCGGGCAAGGTGTGGGCGCAGTCGCAGGGGATCGCCGCAGTGCAGACGCTCGGCCTGCCAGCCGATTACCTGCTGCTGACGGATGCCGACATCGGCCACCCGCCCGACGCCGTCGCGCAGCTGGTCACGCGTGCGCAGGCCGAACATCGCGATCTCGTGTCGCTGATGGTGCGGCTGCGTTGCGATTCGTTCTGGGAAAAGGCGCTGATCCCGGCGTTCGTGTTCTTCTTCGCGAAGCTGTACCCGTTCTCGTGGATCAACAACCCGCGCAACCGCACGGCCGGCGCTGCCGGCGGCTGCATGCTCGTGAAGCGCACGGCGCTCGAGGAAGCGGGCGGCATCGAATCGATCCGCGGCGCGCTGATCGACGACTGCAGCCTGGCCGCGCAGATCAAGCATCGCGGCAGCGGCCGCCATCCGATCCGTCTCGACCTGGCCGATCGCAGCGTGTCGCTGCGCCCGTACGACAGCTGGCGCGACATCTGGAACATGATCGCGCGCACCGCGTTCACGCAGCTGCACTATTCGCCGTTGCTGCTGGCCGGCACGCTGCTCGGGATGACGATCATCTATCTCGTGCCGCCCGTCGCGGCGCTCGCGTACGGCGCGCGTGCATGGCCGGCCTGGCTCGCGTGGGCGTCGATGTGTGCCGCGTATGCGCCGATGCTGCGCTACTACCGTCGCTCGCCGCTGTGGGCGCCCGCGTTACCGCTCGTCGCGCTGTTCTATGTGGGCGCGACGTTCGCGTCCGCGTGGCGCTACTGGCGCGGCAAGGGCGGTCAGTGGAAGGCGCGCGTGCAGGCGCCGGTGGATCGCTGAGCGCGTTCCGGGAGGCGTGCCTCCCGGCGGCCGGAAAACAAACAGCCCGACCGGTGGAAACCGGTCGGGCTGTTTCGTTTCGGGCGAGGCGGCCTGCCGGCGCTTACCGCTGCGTCAGCATCATGTACATCTGGACCACGACGTCCGGCGAGAACGTGAACGGCACCCAGCCGTAGCCGGTGTGGCGGGCCACCAGCAGGCGGTCGCCGTTCGACTGCTTCTGCACGGCCATCATCGGGTTCTTCGTCGTCACGAAACGCCAGCCGGACGGGATGCCGGGCGGCGGCTCCGGCTGCATCGACGCGCGTGCGTGCGCGAGTTCCTCGATCAGCTGGCCCAGTTGCTCCGGATGCAGCGTGATCGACTGGCCGTTGACGGTCAGCGTGAGTTCGTTCTGCGTCGGACGCGACACGTGCAGCGTCGCCTTGTCGGCCGGCACGGGCGCGGCCTCGACCTCGACCACGGGTTCGGCTTGCGCCGCCGGCACGCGTGCGGTTTCGGCAACAACCGGTGCGTCGATGACGTCGAGCGTTTCGGTCGCAGCCGGCGAGGCCGCGTTCACGACCGCCTCCGCCGCCGGCGTATCCGCCGGTGCCGGGTCGACGACTTCGGCCGCTACCGCCCCGGCGGCAACCACGTTCGTCGCGGCTTCCTTGACGACGGCCTCGACCAGCGCCTCGGCGTCGGCGATGGCCTTCGCGTGATGCTGCGCGGCCGCTTCGGCCTGCGCGATCGCTTGCGTATGGCGCTGCGTGACGGCCTCGGCTTCGGCGGTCGCGTCGGCATGGCGTTGCGCAGCGGCTTCGGCCTGCGCGATCGCTTCGGCGTGGCGCTGCGTGACGGCTTCGGCCTCGGCGGCCGCAGCGGCGTGACGCTGCGCGGTAGCCTCGGCTTCGGCGATCGCCTGCGTGTGACGTTGCGCGAGCGCTTCGGCCTCGGCAATCGCGGCCGTGTGGCGTTGCGCGGCGGCTTCGGCTTCGGCGGTCACTTCCGCGTGGCGCTTCGCGGCGGCCCCGGCCTCGACGGTCGCGGCCGCATGACGTTGCGCGGCCGCATCGGCGTCGGTCGCGGCGGCGTGATGACGCTGCGCGGCGGCCTCGGCTTCGGCGATCGCAGCCGCGTGGCGCTGCGAGGCGGCTTCGGCATCCGCGTGACGCTGCGCGAGCGCTTCGGTCAGCGCGGTGGCTTCCGCATGGCGCTGCACGGCCGCTTCGGCCTGCGCGGCGGCATCCGTATGACGTTGGGCGGCAGCTTCGGCCGTGGCGGTCGCGTCGGCGTGGCGCTGCTGCGCGGCTTCCGCGTCGGCGGCAGCGGCCGTGTGGCGCTGCGCGGCGGCCTGCGCTTCGGTTTCCGCGGCGGCGTGACGTTCGGCCGCGGCCTGGGCTTCCGCCGCGGCGGCGCGCGCGAAGGCTTCCGCGCTGCGGGCCGCCTGCTGTGCGGCGTGGTGATCGTGGAGGAGCTGATCGACGCCCGTGGTGAGCGAAGCGATCTGATCGTTCAGGTTCATGCGTGTCTTCTCTGCGTAAGACCCGCGATTTTACCCGCTGCGCCGGCGCCGGTCCGCGCGGGACGTGTAACAAAGTGCGCAAAGCGGCGCGAGCAGCGCCGCTTTGTGTTACTTCAGGTAGCCCGCCGAGCCGAACCAGTCGAGCGCGTCGCGCAGTCCTTCGCGGTACGGACGCGCACGGTAGCCGAGCTCGCGCTCGGCCTTCGCCGACGTGAAATACATCTTGTTCTTCGACATCCGCAGCCCGTCCACGGTGACGAACGGTTCCTTCTTCGTGAACTTCGCGACGGCTTCGGCGCCGATCGCGAGCGGGTACAGCGGCCAGCGCGGCAACGCGATCGTCGGCGCCTTGCGGCCCGTCATCTGTGCGATGTCGGCGAGCATCTGCTGCAGCGGCAGGTTCTCGCCGCCGAGGATGTAGCGTTCGCCGATCCGGCCGCGCTCGAGCGCGAGGAAGTGGCCGTGCGCGACGTCGTCGACGTGCACGAGGTTCAGCCCCGTGTCGACGAACGCGGGAATCTTGCCGAGCGCGGCTTCGACGATGATGCGGCCGGTCGGCGTCGGCTTCACGTCGCGCGGGCCGATCGGCGTCGACGGATTGACGATCACGGCCGGCAAGCCTTCGTCGGCGATCATCCGCTCGACCGCGCGCTCCGCGAGCACCTTGCTGCGCTTGTACACGCCGATCGCCTGCTCGGCCGTGAGCGGCCGGTTCTCGTCGGACGGATCGCCGGCGCTCGTCACCTTCAGCGTTGCGACGCTGCTCGTGTAGACGATCCGCTCGACGCCCTCCGCGCGGGCCGCGCGCATCGTCGCGACCGCGCCCTCGAGGTTCGCGCGCTCGATCTCGTCGGGGTCCGGCGCCCACAGCCGGTAGTCGGCCGCGACGTGCAGCAGGTAGCGCACGCCGCGCAGCGCGGCGCGCATCGACGCCTCGTCGCGCATGTCGCCGGTGACGATCTCGGCGTCGAGATCCGCGACGTTCGTGCGCGGGCTGGTCGGGCGCACGAGCACGCGCACCGCATAGCCTTTCTGCTGCGCGATGCGTGCGACGGCCGAGCCGACGAAACCGGACGCGCCGGTGACGAGAACGAGATCGCGGGAGGTATCAGTCATGCGTTTCCTTCAGGGCCGCGCGCGGACGGCGCGGCGGTTGAGCGTCGGCGAGATTGTACGTGGTCGGCGCGCGCGGCGACGCCTGGCCGGCGCGTGTGCGAAGCGGCCGACGCGACTACAATGCCGGGCTTGAATGCAACGGGAGGGCGACGCGATGAGCCGCAATGAACTGGACGAACGGATCGAGACCTACTACGTGCGGGTGCGCGGCGTCGTGCAGGGCGTCGGTTTCCGTCACGCGACGGTGCGCGAGGCGCATGCGCTGAAACTGCGCGGCTGGGTCGCGAATCTCGAGGATGGCACCGTCGAGGCGATGATCCAGGGGCCCGGCGCGCAGATCGACCGGATGCTCGCGTGGCTGCGTCACGGGCCGCCGGCCGCGCGCGTGACCGAAGTGACGTTCGAGGAGCGCCTGACCGAAAGGCGCTTCGAGCGTTTCCAGCAGCAGTAAGAGGCGCAGAACAATCATGACGGGGTATCCGGAAGCCGGGCGCGGCCTCATGCTGTCGGTGATGGCGTCGACGCTGTTCGCGCTGATGTCGGCTTACGCGAAACTGCTCGCGCCGCTCACGGGGCTCGACATCTTCGCGTGGCGCGTATTGTGGACCGCGCCGGGCGCACTCGCGCTGATCGCGCTGCGCGGCCGCTGGCCGGCGCTCGTCGAACTCGCGCGGCGCACCGTGCGCGACTGGCGCCTGCTGATCGCGCTGCCGGTGAGCGCGGCGCTGCTCGGCGTGCAGCTGTGGCTGTTCCTGTGGGCGCCGCTGCACGGCCGCATGCTCGAAGTGTCGCTCGGCTATTTCCTGCTGCCGCTGACGATGGTGCTCGTCGGCCGCTTCTACTATCACGAACGGCTCGACCCGCTGCAGTGGGCGGCGGTTGCGTGCGCCGCGCTCGGCGTCGCGCACGAAGTGTGGGCGACGCGCGCGTTCGCGTGGCCGACGCTTGTCGTCGCGCTCGGCTATCCGCCGTATTTCGTGTTGCGCCGGCGGATCAACGCCGATTCGCTGGCCGCGTTCGCGGTCGAGATCGCACTGCTGTGCCCGATCGCGTTCGCGATGGTCGCGACGAGCACGACCCGCGTCGCGGAGCATCCGGTGCTGTGGGCGGTGTTGCTGCCGGGGCTCGGCGTGCTCAGCACGCTCGCGCTCGCCAGCTACCTCAAGGCGAGCCGGATGCTGCCGATGGCGCTGTTCGGGATCCTCGGCTACGTCGAACCCGTGCTGCTCGTCGCCGTGTCGCTGCTGCTGCTCGGCGAGACGCTGAGCGTCGCGAAGCTCGCGACGTACGGGCCGATCTGGGTCGCCGTCGCGCTCACCGCGTGGCACAGCGCGATGCTGATGCGGCGTCTGCCCGCACGCGGATAAGCGCCGGTCGCGATGCCGCGGCCGCACGGAACGCGCCGCGCATCGCGAATCGACCGACGATCGAACCGCGGTCGTTCAGCGGTCGAATGCATCGAGGCTGACCGCAAACTGGCGTCGCGCTGACGTGAATCTGGCGACGCCGACCGCTTTGCTCCACAAGGCTCGCGCGTGTAATCGAACAGAAGATTCGGTTGCACTTTGTTACTTAGGGTCTCCCCCGATCGGCCATTAGACTGGCCTGACCGACTTCCCTTCGTATGCAGCTTTTCAATGAACGGTCATCTCCGTGCCTGGCCAGCCGGGTTGGCGCGATGCGAGCATACGCGTATCGCCGCCGATCGCGCTCGCCTTCTTCTTCCCGATCCCTTCCACGGTGCGTGCCGCACCGCCATCGTGCCGGTGCGCTCATGTCGTTGAGCCCGCCGTCTTCCGCCGCGGTCCAGCCGTCACGCAGCGGCCGCCTGATCGAAATCGACTTTTTCCGCGGACTCGTGCTGTTGATGATCGTCGTCGATCACATCGGCGCGAGCGTGCTGTCGCGCGTGACGCTGCACGCATTCGCGCTGTGCGATGCAGCCGAGGTGTTCGTGTTTCTCGGCGGCTTCGCGACCGCGAGTGCGTACGGCGCGATCGCCGAGCGGCATGGCGCGCGCGCCGCGCAGCGGCGGTTCGTGCGTCGCGCGATGCAGATCTACCGCGCGTTTCTCGCGACGTCGACGCTGATGCTGGTCGTGTCGGCCGTGCTCGACCACTACGGAATCGATGCGCCGAACCTCGCGCTCGACGACGTCAGCGTGATGCTCGCGTCGCCGCTCACGGGCCTCGCCGAATTGCTGACGTTCCAGCGCCAGCCGTATCTCGCGTCGGTGCTGCCGATGTACGTGCTGTTCGCGCTCGCGTCGCCGGTGCTGGTGCCGTTCGCGCGCCGTCATCCGTGGCTGCTCGTCGCGCTCGGCGTCGCGTCGTGGATCGCGGCGGGCTGGCTCGGCCCCGAGCTGCTGGACACGGACGGTTTCCGCTGGAGCTTCAACCCGTTCGCCTGGCAGCTGATGTTCGTCGCCGGCGTGCTCGCGCGCTGCCAGCCGTTCTACCGGCACGTCGCGCTCGGGCGCTGGGGCGCGGCGGCGACCGGGCTCGCGTGCGCGGTCGTGCTCGGTTGCGCGAGCTACAAGCTGTTCTCGGGATTGCCGCTGCCCGAGGGCGTGTTCAAGCGCGACCTCGCGCTGCCGCGCGTCGTGAGCTTCGCGGCCATCGCGTGGCTGATGGCCGATTGCGTGCGCTTCGGCTGGATCGCACGGATCGCGCAGGGTGTGCGGCCCGTCGTGGCGGTCGGCCAGCGCGGGTTGATCTGCTTCGTGGCGGGCGCGGCGATTTCGCTCGTCATCGATTCGCTGCTGCATCCGGTCGTGCGCAGCGCCGATCTGCGGCATGTCGGCGTGGGCCTCGTGGCCGACGCGTGCGCGCTCGGGCTGATGATGGCCGTGGCCGGTTCGGGAACGTGGATCGCGCGGTGGCGCAGTGCGGCCGCGTAAGCGGCGCGGGAGGCGGTGCGTGCGGCACGGCGTGTGCCGCGCGGCGTCAGTGAGGTGAGCCGATACGGGAGCGGGGCACTGTGGGTGGGTCGTCGGATTCGGCGTCGTCGCGTTCGTCCTGCGCGGGATCGTCGTGTTCCGCGAGTACCGCGTCGGCTTCGGCTGCGGCCCGGGCGGCGCGCATCGCGGTGCAGCGCTGAGCGTGCCGGATGTCCGACAGTATTCTCAGCAGCCTCGTTGTCTTGCTTTTCATGGTTTTCTCCCGCCAGGCGCATCGCGCGAAGCGGATGCATGTCCTGCAACCAGTGTAGGACGCGTTCGCGTGCCTGGCGGGAGAATGTGGCGTGCAGGCCGCACGCCGAGGGATAGTACTTACTGGGCCGCTGCGACGCCTTGCGTCTGCAGCGCTTCTTCGCGACGCTCTTGCGCGCAGCGCTGATGCTGGCGCGACAGGCGGTTCATCAGCGGCAGCAGCAGCAGGGCGAGCACCATGCCGATCGCGGCGAGCCAGCCGAGCTTCTCGAACAGCGACAGGTAGAGCGGCAGCGAATCGGTGGCCGGCAGTTCGTGCGACGGCATCTGCGCGAAGTTCGCGACGACGCTGCCCAGATACTGCGACACACCCGTCGCGACGAAATACGCACCCATCATGAAGCCGCTCATGCGCGCCGGCACGTAGCGCGCGATCATCGCGAGGCCGAGGCCGCTCACCAGCAGTTCGCCGAGCGAGTAGAGGCCGTAACCCCACACCATGAACCACGACGACACGCGGCCGTCCACCGCATAGCGGCCGCTGATCGTGAACACCAGGTAGCCCGCGGCAACCGCGCCGAAGCCGAGCGCGTACTTCGCGGCGACCGGCAGGTCGCGGCCGCTTTTGGCGACGGCGTTGTAGACCCACACGAGCAGTGGGCTCAGCAGCATGATCCAGATCGGGTTCAGCGCCTGGAACTGCGCGGCGCTCCACGTGAACAGCGTCGTGTCGAACAGGATGAAGCGCGGATCGACGTTGCGCAGCGCGAACAGCGTCAGCGACGTCGACATCTGCACGTAGAAGATGAAGAACAGGATCACCTGGCCGATCAGCACGAGTGCCGCGATCAGGCCTGCGCGCTCCGAGCGTTCCGACTTCGCGATCATGTATGCGAAGATCGCGAGAATCGCGAACGCTGCCGTCCACACGCTGGCCACGGCGAGCTGCTTGTGCTGCAGCACGTACAGCGTGACCAGTGCGAGCGCGACGCCACCCAGCGCGACCGCGCCGAGGCGCTTCCAGCGGATCGGTTCGTCGTCCGGCTGCGAGCCGACGTGTGCGAGCGTGCGATGCATCAGCATGAAGTTGAGGATCGCGAGCAGCATGCCGCCGCAGCAGACCGCGAATGCGGCGTGCCAGCCCCAGTGATCCTTGATCCACGGCGTCGCGAGCATCGACACCGTCGAGCCGATGTTGACCGCCATGTAGTAGATCGTGAACGCGCTGTCGATGCGCGCGTCGTCGCCTTCGTAGATGCGGCGCACGAGGTTCGCCGCGTTGGCCTTGAACAGGCCGTTGCCGACGACGATGACGCCGAGCGACGCGTACATGTACGTCAGTTGGTCGTTCGGTACCGCGAGCATCAGGTAGCCGGCGCACAGCACGGTCGCGCCGATGATCATCGTGCGGCGGGCGCCCAGCACCTTGTCGCCGATCCAGCCGCCGATCGACGGCGCCGCATAGACGAGTGCGGTGAACGCACCCCAGGTCAGGTTCGCATGGCTGTCGGTGAAACCGAGCCGGTCGACCATGAAGAGGACCAGGAGCGCGGCCATGCCGTAGTAGCCGAAGCGCTCCCACATTTCGATGAGGAAGACCGTCGTGAACGATCGGGTTTGTGAAACAGGTGAATGCATCATCAATCTCGGTTGAAACGGACGGCACGGATCGCGCGTCGTCTTGGGGTCGAACTGGCGCCGTTGCGCAATTGGCCGGGTAAGCTTTGCGCTGGCGATGGAACAGTCGGGCGGGTTAGCCCGGGCCGGGGTCGGACACCGCCAGGTGGGGCGGGGAAGGTCCCCGACCGGCGCGCGCATGGTAACGGTTGCCGGTCCGGTGCGACAGGTGTGCGCCACCTAGGGAAACTCCCGATGTGGCAGCAGCTTTCAGGAACATTCGTCTCATCATCTATTTGTAAGAATCCGCGCAGGTCCTCCGAAGATTCCCGGAGAGCCGCTTGCAGCTTGCCTGTGAAGCCGGCGAGTCTGGCAAGATAGCGCGTCGTTTCGCTCGCCTCGTGCCCCGTTTAGTGCACCGGGCTCAACACCGAAGACGTGTGCGAACCCGAAGACTAAGCTATATCGATCTAACTTAGTTATTTTCCATCAAACATTTTTTGACGATCACTTTTCGGCCTGCTATGGTTCCCCCCACTGAAAACTCGCGGTCCGCAGACGCTGCCGCCGCACTGGGCAGCAAGATTCGCGCGTTGCGCCAACGACTCAAGCGCACGCTCGACGACACCGCTACCGCCGCGGGGATTTCGAAGCCGTTTCTGTCTCAAGTCGAGCGCGGGCTCGCGTCGCCGTCACTGACGTCGCTGGCCGGTATCGCGCACGCGCTCGGTGTGACGGTGCAGTACTTCGTGGATACGCCGAGTGAAGAACGCTCGGTCTGCCGAGGCGAGCAGCTGCGCTTCTTCGGGTTTGCCGATTCGGCGAACCTGTTCGCGAGGCTGACGAACGTGTCCGAAGGGCGCCAGCTGGAGGCGATCCTCGTGAGGATGCCGCCGGGGCAGAAGCGGTCGGAGGTGACGACCCATGCAGGAGAGGAGTTCCTGTATGTGATTGAAGGGGAAGTGTCGCTGACGCTGGAAGGCAAGACGTTCGTCCTGCAGGCCGGCGACAGTTCGCACTATCAGTCGACGGTGCCGCACAGCTGGGTCAACACCGCGAAGATCGAGTCGGTGGTGGTCTGGGTGGGTACACCGAGGCTGTTCTAACGCACAGGTATTCCTTCGTTTCGAAGACGGGATGCCTGTCGAAAGAAACGTAAGGAATACTAAAATGCTACACGAGAATCACGGGCCTCCTCAATCGCTGCACCCGTCAGCGTCTCACGCGTAATCCGCGGCATCCGCCGCGCGACGCTCACCGAACAACCCTTCTCAAGACTGCCACGATGAAATCCTTGCATGCCATGTCGGCCGTGCTGGCCGCGCTCGCCCTGACGCCTGTCGCCCACGCCGTTTCCGTTCCGTCGAACGTCGCGCTCGCTCCTCAACAGGACCTGACGCGCCAGGTGCCCGCCGAAGTCGAGTCGCTCGACCCCGCGCACATCGAATCGTGGACCGGCAACACGATCGGCCTCGACCTGTTCGAAGGGCTGGCCCGCATCGACGCAGCCGGCCAGGTCGTGCCGGGTGTCGCGCTGTCGTGGGAACGCAAGACGCCGACGACGTGGATCTTCAAGCTTCGCCATGACGCGAAGTGGAGCAACGGCCAGCCGGTGACGGCCGCCGATTTCGTCTATTCGTGGCAGCGCCTCGTCGATCCGAAGACGGGCTCGAAGTACACGATCCTCGTCGAGTTCGTGAAGAACTCGAAGGACATCATCGCGGGCAAGGCCGCGCCGTCGACGCTCGGCGTGCGCGCCGTCGATCCGTACACGCTCGAAGTGACGACCGACGTGCCCGTCGCGTTCTTCCCCGAGTTGACGGCGATGGTGCCGCTCGCGCCGGTGAACAAGGACACGGTGACGAAGCTTGGCGACGCATGGACGCGCCCGGGCAACATCGTCAGCAACGGCGCGTACCAGCTCGTCGACTGGCAGCCGAACAACCGCATCGTGATCTCGAAGGATGCGAAGTACTGGAATGCGCCGAAGGTCGTGGTCAACAAGGTCACGTACCTGCCGATCGAGAGCGACGAGACGGCGATGCGCATGTACCAGGCCGGCCAGATCGACTACAGCTACTCGATCCCGTCGGGGATCTTCCAGCAGGTCAGCAAGCAGTTCGGCGGCGAACTGCGCCAGGGCCTGCAGCTCGCGACTTACTACTACTACCTGAACAACAACGATCCGGCGCTGAAGGACAAGCGCGTGCGCCAGGCGCTGTCGATGGTGCTCGATCGCGACGTGCTGACGCAAAAGCTCACGCAAGCCGGCGAGAAGCCGATGTACGGCCTGATGCCGAACGGCACGAAGGGCGTGCAGCCGTTTACGCCGGACTGGGCGTCGTGGCCGATGGCCAAGCGCGTCTCGGCCGCGAAGGACCTGCTGAAGCAGGCCGGCTATTCGGATGCGAAGCCGCTGGCGTTCACGCTCACGTACAACACCAACGACCTGCACAAGAAGGTCGCGCTGTTCGCGGCGTCGGAATGGCGCACCAAGCTCGGCGTCAACACGAAGCTCGAGAACGTCGAGTTCAAGGTGCTGATGAAGGAGCGTCATGACGGCAAGGTGCAGATCGCGCGCGACGGCTGGTTCGCCGACTACAACGACGCGATGACGTTCTTCGACCTGCTGCGCTGCGGCAGCGCGCAGAACACCGTCGGCTACTGCAACAAGCAGGCCGACGCGCTCGTCGAGGAAGGCAACCAGAAGCTCGACGACAAGGCGCGCGCCGCGCTGCTCACGCAGGCGCACGACCTGGCGCTGAACGACACGCCGATGGTGCCGCTGTTCCAGTACTCGGCCGATCGTCTCGTGAAGCCCTACGTGGGCGGCTACTCGCTGAAGAACGTGATCGACATGCGTGCTTCGCAGGACATGTACCTGATCAAGCACTGAGCGGAGCGATCATGCTGGCCTACGCATTGAGGCGCACGTTGTGGGCGGTGCCGACGATCCTCGCGGTCGTCACCGTCTGCTACCTGCTGCTGCATTTCACGCCCGGCGGTCCGTTCGATACGGAAAAGCAGTTGTCCGCCGCGACGCTCGCGAACCTGAACGCGAAGTACCACCTCGATCAGCCGTTGTGGAAGCAGTACCTGATGTACCTCGATTCGCTGCTGCATGGCGATCTCGGTCCGTCGTTCCGCTACGTCGACTGGTCGGTGAACGACCTCGTGATGAAGGCGCTGCCCGTGAGCCTCGGCGTGGGCGGCGTGTCGATCCCGATCTCGATCGGGCTGGGCGTGCTGCTCGGCACCGTCGCGGCGGTGCGCCGCGACAGCTTCATCGACCGCGTCGTGATGCTGGTCGGCAACGTCGGCAACGTCGTGCCGCCGTTCGTGCTCGGCCCGGTGCTCGTGTGGATCTTCGCGATCCTGCTGAAGACGTCGGCCGGCAACGGCTGGCTGCCGGCGGGCGGCTGGGGCGACGGCGGCTGGCAATACCGGCTGCTGCCGATCGTGCTGCTGACCTTCATCAACATGTCGCTGCTCGCGCGCGTGATGCGCGGCTCGATGATCGAGACGCTGTCGAGCAACTACATCCGTACCGCGCGCGCAAAGGGCCTGCCGGGCTCGACGATCGTGCTGCGCCATGCGCTGAAGCCCGCGCTGATGCCGGTCGTGTCGCTGTTCGGCACGGTCTGCATCTCGTCGATCACGGCGGCCGTCGTCACCGAATCGGTGTTCGCGCTGCCGGGCCTCGGGCAGCTCGTCGTGAACGGCGCCATCAACCGCGACTACACGCTGGTGCTCGGCCTCGTCGTACTGACCACCGTCTGCGCAGTGCTGTTCAACCTGCTGGTCGACCTCGCGTATGCGTGGCTCGATCCGCGCATCCGTTATTGAGCGAGGCACCGCGATGACTCCGACTACTCCCGTCGTCGGTCTGCCCGTGCAGACCGATTCGCCGCCGCGTTCGCGCTCGCCGCTCGCGCTCGCGATGGCGCGTTTCCTTCACAACCGCGCAGCCGTGTTCAGCCTCGTGCTGCTGGCGCTGGTCACGCTCGCCTGCTTCGTCGGCCCGTGGCTGCTCGCGGCCGATCCCGCCGCGAGCGACTGGGGCGCGATCAGCCTGCCGCCGACCTGGGCGAACCAGCACTGGTTCGGCACCGACGAGCTCGGTCGCGACCTGCTCGTGCGCACGCTGATCGGCGGCCGCGTGTCGATCGAGGTCGGCGTGCTCGGCACGCTCGTGTCCGGCCTGTTCGGCGTCGCATGGGGCGCGACCGCGGGCTTCGCGGGCGGCCGCGTCGACTCCGTGATGATGCGCATCGTCGACATGATGTACGCGATCCCGTACCTGCTGATCGCGATCCTGATGATGACCCTGTTCGGCCGCTCGTTCATGCTGGTCGTGCTGACCATCAGCGCGTTCTCGTGGATCGACATGGCGCGTGTGGTGCGCGGCCAGACGCTGTCGCTGCGCAACCGCGAGTTCGTCGATGCGGCGCGCGCGATCGGCGTGACGCCGGCCTCGATCGTGCTGCGCCACATCGTGCCGAACCTGCTCGGCGTGGTCGTCGTGTACGCGACGGTCTCGGTGCCGGGCATCGTGCTGACCGAATCGGTGCTGTCGTTCCTCGGCCTCGGCGTGCAGGAGCCGATGACGAGCTGGGGCGTGCTGATCCAGGACGGCGCGCAGAAACTGGAATCGATGCCGTGGCTGCTGCTGGCCCCGGCCGTCATGCTGTGCGTGACGCTTTATTGCGTGAACTTCGTTGGCGACGGCCTGCGTGACGCGCTTGACCCGAAGGATCGCTGAAATGGCTGCACTGCTGGAAGTAGACAACCTCGGCGTGCGCTTCACGCGCAAGGACGCACCGCCGATCGACGCCGTGAGCGGCGTGTCGTTCTCGCTCGAAGCCGGCAAGACGCTCGGCATCGTCGGCGAATCGGGCTCGGGCAAGAGCCAGACCGTGATGGCGCTGCTCGGCCTGCTGGCCGGCAACGGCACGACGACGGGCGCCGCGCGTTACCGCGGCGACAACCTGCTCGACATGGACACGCGCGCGCTGAACGCGGTGCGCGGCGACCGGATCGCGATGATCTTCCAGGATCCGATGACGTCGCTCAATCCGTTCCTGACGATCGAGCGGCAGATGACCGAGACGCTGCAGCTGCATCGCAAGCTGTCGCGCAAGGAAGCCACGAAGCGCGCGATCGAGGCGCTCGAATCGGTGCGCATTCCCGACGCGGCGCGGCGCATCCGCATGTATCCGCACGAGTTCTCGGGCGGCATGCGGCAGCGCGTGATGATCGCGATGGCGCTGCTCTCCGAGCCGGAAATCCTGATCGCCGACGAGCCGACCACCGCGCTCGACGTGACCGTGCAGGCGCAGATCATCGACCTGCTGCGCGAACTGAACCGCGAGCGCGGCACCGCGATCGTACTGATCACGCACGACATGGGCGTGGTCGCCGGCCTCGCGGACGACGTGATGGTCATGTACTCGGGCCGCACCGTCGAATACGCACCGGCCGAATCGATCTTCTCGGCGCCGTCGCATCCGTACACGATCGGCCTGCTCAATGCGCTGCCGCGCCTGACGGATGCGGACGATGCGCCGCTCGTCGCGATTCCCGGCAACCCGCCGATGCCCGGCACCGCGCCGGCCGGCTGCGCGTTCGCGAAGCGCTGCACGTATGCGGAAGAACGCTGCGGCGCGGCGCGCCCCGCGCTCGAAACCTATGGCGCCGTGGGCGCGGTGCGCGCCTGCCACCGCCCGGTGGCCGATCTGACGGGAGGTTTGCGATGAGCGTCAATGAACGCCGCGATGCCGGCGCGACGGGCGACACGCTGCTGTCCGTCGACAATCTGAAGGTGCATTTCCGTGTGCCGCTCGGCGGCTATCCGTGGTCGCCGAAGGGCACGCTGCGCGCGGTCGACGGCGTGTCGTTCGACGTGAAGCGCGGCGAGACGGTCGGTCTCGTCGGCGAATCGGGCTGCGGGAAGTCGACGCTGGCGCGCGCGCTGATCGGCCTCGTGCCGATGACGGCCGGCACGGTGAAGTGGCGCGGCGACGCCGTCACGCCCGATCACCTGCGCGGCACCGCGATGCGGCGCGAAGTGCAGATGATCTTCCAGGATCCGCTCGCGTCGCTCGATCCGCGCATGACGATCGAACAGGTCGTGGCCGAGCCGCTCGTCACGCACCAGGCCGGCCTCGGCCGCGCCGAAGTGCGCCGCCGCGTGGTCACGATGCTCGAACGCGTCGGCCTGAATGCGCATCACCTGCTGCGTTATCCGCATGAATTTTCGGGCGGGCAGTGCCAGCGCGTCGGCATCGCGCGCGCGCTGATCGGCGAGCCGAAGCTCGTGATCTGCGACGAACCGGTGTCGGCGCTCGACGTGTCGATCCAGGCGCAGATCGTGAACCTGCTGCGCGATCTTCAACGCGAACTGTCGCTGTCCTATCTGTTCGTTGCACACGATCTCGCCGTGGTGAAGGCGATCAGCCAGCGTGTGCTCGTGATGTATCTCGGCCGCGTGATGGAGTTCGGCACGCGGCATGACGTGTATGGCGTGCCGCAGCACCCGTACACGAAGGCGCTGCTCGACGCGGCGCCGACGCCGGAGCCGGCGCGCGAGCGTGCTCGCCGTCCGATGCTGCTGGCGGGCGAGATGCCCTCGCCGCTCAACCCGCCGTCCGGCTGCGCGTTCCGCACGCGTTGCCCGGTCGCGATCGACGCGTGCGCGCAGGACGTGCCGCTGCCGGAGGTTCGGCAGGGGTCGGCGGCGCGTGTCGCGTGCATCCGTGCGGGCGCGGCGTGAAGTGAAGTAACGCGGCAAATAAAACCAGGCAGGTCAACAGGGGCAGTGGCGGCGCGAATGATCTTCGCGTCGCGGGTAAAGGCGCGTCCTTAACCGGGCGCGCCGGGGGGCCGGGAGCGGATCGCGACCGGCGTGGACGGATATCAAACAAGACGAGAATGACGATGAAAAAACAGAAGACGATCGGGACGGCATCGAAGATGCTGCTTGCATGGGGACTGCCGGCACTCGCAGGCGTCTCGCTGACGGGCGTGGCGCACGCCGACGACGCGGCGCCCGCGCCGCTGACGGTGGCGCAGGCCGCACCGGCCGCCGGTGCGGCCACGACCGTTGCGCAGGCATCGACCCCGAACGCCATCATCAATGCCGAAGCGAACCAGGCCGTCACGCCGCCCGACGAGCCGTCGGCGCAGTCGAAGTCGAAGGGCTTCATTGCCGACAGCCATCTCGACTTCCTGTTCCGCAACTACTCGGACGTGCTCGACAGCAAGGGCGGGCCGCATCGCCACGCGTGGGTCCAGGGCGCGATGGCGAACTTCGAGTCGGGCTATACGACGGGCCTGATCGGCATCGGCTTCGACGCATCGCTGTATGCGGCGCTGAAGCTCGACGGCGGCCAGGGCGCCGGCAGCATGGTGCACATCGCGAAGGGCGGCGGCGGCGGCAACCAGCTCGCGTGGGCCTACCCGGGCATCTACGACATCAAGGCGCGCATCTCAAACACGGTGATCAAGTACGGTCTGCAGGCCGTCGACAACCCGTTCATGGAGCAGCACGACAACCGTGCGCTGCCGCCGACGTTCCTCGGCACGACGATCGTCAGCAATGAATTCAAGAACGTGATGCTCGAGGCCGGCAGCTTCACGAAGACCAACGCGCGCGGTCATACGACGCTCACCAACCTGACGACGCAGTACGGCGGCACGCGCATCAATCGCCTGTCGTATGTCGGCGGCACGTGGGACTACTCGCCGAACGGCGAAGTCGCACTGTACGCGAACCAGGCCGACGACGTGTGGCACCAGTACTACGCGTCGGTGAAGCACAGCATCGGCAGCCCGCAGACGATCAAGTGGACCGGCTTCGGCAACGTCTACTCGACGCACGACACGGGCGATGCGCTGCAGGGCAAGATCGACAACAACGCATACAGCCTGTCGGTGGCCGCGCAGCACGGCCCGCACGAGCTGCTGCTCGGCTTCCAGCAGGTGCTCGGCGACCAGTTCTTCGACTACCTGAACGAAACGAACGGCATCTTCCTGACCAACTCGATGGACGTCGACTACAACGCGCCGCACGAAAAGTCGCTGCAGCTGCGTTACACGTTCTACGGCAAGGAAGCGGGCCTGCCGGGCTTCAAGGCGATGGTCTGGGGCGTGACGGGCTGGGGTGCGGACGGCAGCGCGGGTGCGGCCAACGACCCGAGCAAGTCGAGCATCTACTGGAGCAACGGCGCGCCGGTGCAGGGCCGTCACCACGAGTTCGGCTTCATCCCGTCGTACACGTTCCAGAGCGGCAAGCTGAAGGACACGAAGGTCACGTTCATCGCGATGTGGCACAACGGTTCGGCTCACTACTCGGACGCGACGAACCGCGAGTACCGTCTGGTCGTGAACCTGCCGCTGCACGCGTTCTGATCGAAGGGGGACACCGGTTCCCCCGCATCGCGCAGCCGGCCTGCCAGCAGTGCGCTCAGGCCGGCTTGTGCAGTCCCGCGACGGGATCGTTCGCAGCGGGCATCTCTTCCACGAGCGACGTGAGCTGGCGGCCCGTATCGCGCCATGCGTCGAGGCCGCCGCGCAGCGCGAGCGCATCGGTGAAGCCTGCGTCGAGCAGGCGCTTCGCCATCAGCGCGGCTGTCACTTCGTTCGGGCACGAGCAGTACACGACGAATTTCTGCGAGAGCGGATAGCGCGCGACGATGTCGCCGATCTTCCGGTCGTCGGCGAATTGCGCGCCGGGAATCGTGAACGGGTCGAGCTTGCGGTGCTCGGGCGAACGCACGTCGAGCACGACCGGCGCGGTGGTGTCGCGCAGCAGCAGGTCGAGTTCGTCGACACTGATCCGCGCGTTGGCGAGCTGGCGGATCAGCGCGCGGCGGCGCATCCAGCGCACGGCCGCATAGATCGCCAGCAGCGCGACGATGACCAGCAGCACCGCGCGGCCGAGATGGCTCGCGCCGGCGAACAGCCAGTCGATCTGCTGGCAGAACACGATGCCGGCGATCAATCCGACGATCGTCCACAGCGCGGCGCCGAGCGCGTCGTAGCCGGCGAACGTGCGATAGCGCGTGCCGAGCGCGCCGGCCATCGGCACCGACACCAGCGACAGGCCGGGAATGAAGCGCGCGACCGCGAGCACGCGCACGCCGTAACGGCCGAAGAAGCGTTCGGTCTTCCTCACGCAGGAATCGCGCGACAGCGACAGCCGGCAGATCGTCTTCAACGTCGTGCCGCCGTAACGCCGCCCGGCGACGTACCACACGGTGTCGCCGATCAGCGCGCCAAGTACCGACAGCGCCACCACCGTCACGAGCTGCGAGCCGATCATCTCCGGGTGCATCCCGGCCATCGCGCCGAACAGCACGAGCGTCGGCATCGCGGGCACCGGCAGGCCGATGGCCGCCGCGAGCACGTTGGCGAACACGAGAAGCGGCCCGTACTGGGCGACGAGGTCACGTAGGAGCATGACGGCTGGCCGAAAAGGAAACGCGTGGGCAGGAAACGCAGATGGGCCGATTATCGGCCTTTTTCAAGACAACGGCGGGAATGACCGAAAGCGCCTGACGGCGGCAGGGGGATGTTGGTGAGCCAGCGCGCTGCGCGCGGCTCACCGATCGGAATCAGGAGAGGGTGCGGGCGAGCGAGGCGGCGCCGTGGTTTTCGCCGGGCAGCTCGGCGCCGTGCGAGCGGATCGCCGCGATCAGTTCGGCCGGCGTGATCTCGTAGCGGACCTCGCGATGGATGCCGGGTTTGCGTTCGTCGATCTCGATCAGCAGCACGCTTTTACCGTCGCCCGTTGCTTCCAGCCGCAGCGAGCGCAGTTCGCGGCCGTCGGCCGGGTCGTGTTCGGTGAGCAGGGTCATTGCCCCGGATGAGCCGGTAGTGCGCATCGAACCTATCCTCGTATCGTGTCGTGGATGCCGTAACGGCAAAGATGTCTTTGTTGAATACAGCTTGACGCAGTTTAACGCGAACGGGCCGCAAGACGGAGCATTTTCGTGCGGCGAAATGAGGGCTACACCACCGATCCTTCTGATGTTTGAGCCAAGCCGGGCGGGCGTTTCAGCCGGATCGGCCGCCGCCGCGGCCAGCGCTTGACCGGCGTTCGCGGCCGCGACGGTGCGGGCGGCGACACGCGGTGCGATGCGTGTCGCCGGGAGGCGTCAGAAGCGGTCGGCGAGCCCCATCGCCGGGTCGCTGACCGAGTGGCGGCCGGTCTCGACGCGGCCGGCCATGCGGCGCGAGAAGCTCGCGTCGCTGTCGGCGGTGACGATGAAGTCGTACCAGTGGCCGGTCGAGTCGAGTTTCCAGTGCAGCTCGGCCTGGTCGCCGGCGCGGACCGTGACGGTCCACGTGGTACCGGTACCGTGGCCGTTACCGCGGCCCTGGCTGTTGCCGTCCTCGTTGCCGTGGCCATGACCGTGGCCGTCATTGCCGCCGCGGCCGGACAGCGGGCCGTAGACCTGGTTCGACTTCACCGTGAAGCGCACCGTGCCGCCGCCGTCGTTGCGCAGCCGCAGGTGGAGGTTACCGCTTGCGCCCGCGTAGCCGACACGCACTTCCGGCTGCGGCGCGCGGGCACCGGCGAGGCGGCTCAGGTCGCCGGTGAAGCGGCGGTGATAGCCGTTCGGACCGAGCACCCACAGGTCATATTTACCGCCGTTGTCGGCGCGCGCGGCCCAGTCGCCGTGCAGCGTCTTGCCCGGCTCGACGACGTAGCGCTGCGGCAGGCGGTCGAGGTGCAGCTTGTCATAGACATGAAACACGGCGGCGGCGCGGCCCGTGTTCGCGAACTTCAGCGTGACCGTCCCGGCGCCGGCATCGGTGCGCGCGCTCGCATGCAGCTCGTAGGGCAGCGCACGCGACGGGCGCACGCCGGTGGTCTGGGCGGGCAGGGCCGGGGAGGTCGGCGGCACGATCTTCGGCGCGGCCTGCTGCGCGGCGCTCAGCGCGTCGACCTGGCTTTTCGTCGTATGGCCCGCGAGCGTCGGCAGCGGTTCGTTGTTCGGCGAGCGGAAGTTGAATGCGCTCGTCAGGTCGCCGCACACCGCGCGGCGGTACGCGCTGATCTGCGGCTCCGCGACGCCGAAGCGCTTCTCGAGGAAGAGCAGCGTCGACGTGTGGTCGAACACCTGCGAGTTGACCCAGCCGCCGCGGCTCCACGGCGACACGACCCACATCGGCACGCGCGGGCCCGGGCCGTACGGACGGCCGTCGCTGGCCGGCTGGCTCGACGTGGCCGGCGTGAAGTCGTGGTATTCGACGGCGACGTCGGTATCGCGCAGCGTATGGCCGCCCGCGAGCGTGCCGTCGGCGTTGCGCGACGGCACGGCCGGCGACGGCATGTGGTCGAAGAAGCCGTCGTTTTCGTCGTAGTTCACCAGCAGCACGGTCTTGCTCCACACCTCCGGGTTCGCCGTCAGCGCATCGAGCACGGCCTGCACGTACCAGCCGCCCTGCGCGGGGCTCGACGGCCCCGGGTGTTCGCTGTACGCGGACGGCGGGATGATCCACGACACTTCCGGCAGCGTGCCGTTGCGGATGTCGTCGCGGAACGTTTCGAGAAAGCCGTACGGCATCGTGTTGCCGAAACCCTTCGCGAGCGGGCTCAGCGGATCGTCGATCGCCGGGTCGTAGAACGCGCCGGCTGCCGTCACCGGTTGCGTGATGTCCGTCGATGCGACGTATGCGGGCCGGCGCGCGGCCGGCATCTGCTCGATCGCCGCGCGCCAGTGGCGGAAGCTCATCATCTCGTTGCAGCCGAAGTTGTCGATCAGGCTCTGGTAGACCTTCCAGTTCACGCCGGCCTGCTGCAGCCGGTCGGCATAGGTCGTCCAGGTCCAGCCCTGGCTCGACGGGCCGATGTCGTTGCCGCCGTTGAACTGGTTGTTCAGCGCCGCGATCTTCACGCGGCTGCCGTCGGCCGGGCTGATGCCGTTCGGGCCGTTGGTGCCGCTCCAGTAGAACAGTCGGTTCGCGATCGTGCCCGTGTGCATCCCGCAGTGGTAGTGGTCGCACAGCGTGAACGCATCGGCGAGCGCGCGCTGGAACGGCACTTCCGCCGCGTCGTAATAGCCCATCGACAGCGGGGTTTTCGCGTCGGGCCAGCGGTTCATCCGGCCGTGATCCCATGCGGCCTGCGCATCGGCCCACGTGTGCGGCGTGCCGCCCGCGCGCTGCGCGTTGCCCTGGCTCGCGTCGAGGTGATACGGCGTCACGGTCGTGGCGGGCGTCGCCTTCGTGTACGACTGGTAGAACACGTCGCGGCCGTTCGGCGACGGCACCGCGAAGCGGTCGCCGTAGCCCCGCACGCCCTTGAACGTGCCGAAGTAGCTGTCGAACGCGCGGTTCTCCATCATCAGCAGCACGACGTGCTTGACGTCCTTGATGGTCCCCGTTTCATGAAACGCGGGAATCGCGAGCGCGCGGCGGATGCTCGGCGGAAACGCGGACAGCGCGGCGGCAGCGAGGCCGGAAGTGGCGGTCTGCTGAAGGAATTTACGGCGTGACGTCATGGCGTTCGGATCCTGTGATGGTGGGAGCGTTCGTGACTTCGTCTGGGGCGCCCGTGCGTCGTCCCCCTGGGACGATCCGCGCTGCGTGTGCGTTCGGGTGCGTCGGCTGCGTGTGGCGGAGGTGCGCGCATCGCGTTCGACACGCGGTGTCGAGCGAAGGCAGCGGCCGTCGTCGTGATCCCGTGCGCCGCGCGCTCGTGATGCGCGGTGCAGGGTGTCGGTGTCGGCACACACCGGCCCGGCGCATGCCGGGCTGGGCGGCGCCCAGTCTAGGGAGACGACATGACGTCGACGTGATGAAGGCGTGACACCACATGTCGCGTTTATGACGTTGCGTGCGCAACGATTCGCCCAGGCGCGATGCGTGATCGAAAAAGGCAAGAAATTACCGGGTGGAGTACGCGCGACCGGTCAGAATTTTCCGGATTCCGCTCGAATCACCGGGCCACGTTCGTTGCGGATGCAACTTGAAGTGAGTCGACGTGACACCCATGTTTCAAATGCGTGAAATCGGATAAGCTCGACACATTGCTGCGCACACGCGCAGTCCGCGCCTTCAGCGCGATTTTTCTGAACCGGCCCACCCATGACCGACATCACGATCCGGCACAGCGAGACGCACGACGTCGACGCGATCCGGCAAATCGCCGCGCATCCCGCGGTGTACAGGAATACGCTGCAGTATCCGTTTCCATCGCTCGAGAAATGGCAGAAGCGGCTCGCAAACGCGCACGAGCGCGGCGTGAGCCTCGTCGCCGAAATCGACGGCGCGGTGGTCGGCCATCTCGGCCTGGCGTTCGAACCGAATCCGCGCCGGCGCCATGCAGCGGGGCTTGGCATGATGGTCGACGCGGCCCGTCACGGGCACGGCATCGGCACACGGCTGCTCGCGGCCGCGATCGATCTCGCGGAAGGCTGGCTGAACCTCACGCGTCTCGAGCTGACCGTATTCACCGACAACCGCGCGGCAATCGCGCTCTACGAGAAGCACGGCTTCCGGATCGAGGGCGAATCGCCGGGCTATGCGTTGCGTGACGGCGTGCATGCATCCGTGTATCACATGGCGCGGGTCAAGGGCCGGGAGTGATGCGCGTGCGGACGCGCGCGCCGGTGCGATGCCGCGCGTCATATTCATTCGAGAATTCGTTCGTTTTCCACTGGTTTCACGCGTCGTATCGTTGAACGATTTGCCGGCCGTTTCGGCCGGCGTTCGCGTTTCCGATTCGACGCCGGCGTGGCGTTGCACGACGCGCCGGCTTCATCGTCGTCGCTTCACGGCCATCGTTTCGCGCGCCGCACTGTCCCGCAACCGTCTCTTTCAACGGAACCCGCTTCGATGAAAACCGCTCTCCGGAATCTGACCGCCGCCTGCCTGTTCGCCACCGCCGCGGGTGCGGCGTTTGCCGCTGCCACGCCCGCCGGCGCGCCGGTGGCGAGCGCATCGCCCGATGGCGCACATTTGCCGCCCGGTATCGCGTGGCAGCACGGCGACGTCGATGCCGCGTTCGCGCTCGCGAAACGCACCGGCAAGCCGCTGCTGCTGTACTGGGGCGCGGTGTGGTGCCCGTCGTGCAACCAGGTGAAGTCGACGATCTTCAGCCAGCAGGCCTTCAAGACGCGCTCGTCGTTCTTCGTGCCCGTGTATCTCGACGGCGATACCGAAAGCGCGCAGAAGCTCGGCGAGCGTTTCAAGGTGCACGGCTATCCGACGATGATCCTGTTCCGCCCGGACGGTACCGAAGTGACGCGGCTGCCGGGCGAAGCCGATCTCGACCGCTACATGCAGGCGCTGTCGCTCGGGATGACGGCTGCCCACCCGGTGCGGCAAACGCTGGCGACGGCGCTGAAGAACGGCGCGTCGCTGACGCCGGACGAATGGCGTCTGCTGGCCGACTATTCGTGGGACACCGACGGCGCGCTGCCGGTGCCGGCCGATCGCGTCGCCGAGACGTTGCAGTCGCTCGCTCAACGCGCGCGGGCGGCCGGTGCGAAGGCCGAAGCGGCACGCTTCGCGTTGAAGTCGGCGGTGGTCGCCGCATCGGACGATCCGGCGCAGGCCGGTGCGCTCGACAAGGCGGCGCTTGCCGATTCGCTGCGCACCGTGCTGCACGATCCGGTGCTGTCGCGGGCCGATTCGGACGTGCTGGTCGCGGCGCCCGCGCGCGTGGTCGCGTATCTCGGCAGCGACGACGCGCAGCGCGCGAAGCTGCGCGGCGCGTACGATACGGCGCTCGCGCGCCTGTCGACCGACACGACACTGTCGTCGATCGACCGGCTGATGGCATTGCACGGCCGCGTGCTGCTCGCGCGCGACGACGCGCGCAAGGGTGCGCCGCTCGCCGCACCGGCGCTGGCCGATACCGCACGCAAGCAGATCGCCGCGTCGGTGCAGGGCGCCGCGAACGCGTACGAGCGGCAGGCGCTCGTCAGCGAAGGCGCGGACACGCTGACCGACGCGGGGCTGTACGACGAGTCGGATGCATTGTTGAAGGCCGAGCTGCCGCGTTCGTCCACGCCGTACTACTTCATGTCCGGGCTGGCCGCGAATGCGAAGGCGCGCGGCGACAAGGCCGCCGCGCTCGACTGGTATCGCAAGGCATACGACGCGGCGAGCGGGCCGGCGACGAAGCTGCGCTGGGGCGCCACCTACTTTGCGAATGCGGTCCAACTGGCGCCGGACGATTCGGCACGTATCGAGGGGATTGCCGCGAGTGTGCTCGCGCAGGCCGACAAGACCCGCGACGCGTTCTACGGCGCGAACCTGCGCGCGTTGACCAAGGTCGTCACGCAACTGAATCGCTGGCGCGGCAGCGGCGCGCACGATGCGTCGGTCAGGTCGGTCGTGAAGCAGTTCGACGGCGTATGCGGCAAATTGCCCGCGGGCGATCCGCAGGCAGCGGCGTGCGCGAAGCTGATCCAGCCCGTGAAGGCGTAACGACGCAGGGATGCATCGTCGAGCGGGCCGGACGCTGGATTACTGGCCCGACTCCGACGACGCGCCGCGATCGCTGCCGTATCCGGCGTCGTGCTGGCGGGCAATCTTCGCTTCGGCGGACACGATGCTGGCCGGGTAGAACCAGTCGCTCGACTGGAAGCCGGCCTGCTTCAGCGCCTTGACTTCGGCGCGCACCTGCGCGCGCGTCAGCGGCTGGTTCGACTGGGCTTGCGCGGCGAGCGGGGTCGAGATGGCGAGGGTAATGGCAACGGCTTGGATCAGGCGCTTCATGATCGGGACCTCCAGGATTCCGGTGAATCGCTGCACTTCGTTCATCGAAGCGCCGTGCGACGTTGAACCCAGTGTAGGCCGGAGCACGCGTGCGAAAAATGCGATCGCGCCCAACGCAGTGTTTTGTTGCGGGTAACAATGGGTGCGCGCAGGCGGGCGCCCGGAGGCGGCGCGGGCGCTGCGCAAGCGCCCGGCGGGTACGGATTCGACCGGGTTCGCGAGCGGGAAAATGAAATCGGACCGGATGCGAATTCCGGAATCCATTCCGGTTCGCATGCGGTCCGATCCTGAAGCGCAGGTGCGGCGGGAGGCGGCGGACGAAACGCCGCCTCGGGCAGGCACTTACACGAGCCCCGTCGTGTAGTACACGGCGATCACGAAGAACACCGCGAGCGTCTTGATGACGGTGACCGCGAAGATGTCGCGATACGACTCGCGGTGCGTGAGGCCGGTGACCGCGAGCAGCGTGATGACCGCACCGTTGTGCGGCAGCGTGTCCATGCCGCCGCTGGCCATCGCGACGACCCGGTGCAGTACGTCCATCGGAATGTTGGCGGCCTGTGCGCCCTTGATGAACAGGTCCGACATCGCGGCGAGCGCGATGCTCATGCCGCCCGACGCGGAACCCGTGATGCCGGCGAGCGAGCTGACCGACACGGCTGCGTTGACGAGCGGGTTCGGGATGCTCTTCAGCGCATCGCTGACGACGAGGAAACCCGGCAGTGCGGCGATCACGCCGCCGAAGCCGTATTCCGACGCGGTGTTCATCGCGGCAAGCAGCGCGCCGCCGACGGCGGCCTTCGAACCGGCGGCGAAGCGGTCGCTGACGCGCTTGAACGCGGTCAGCACGACCAGCACGATGCCGAGCAGCAGTGCGGCCTCGACCGACCAGATCGCGACGACGGTCTTGATCGACGCCGTGACCGGAGCATGCACGCCCGGCAGCACGTCCGGCGCGACCGTGTACGACGCGGCGCCGTACCACTGCGGGATCAGCTTCGTGAACGCGAAGTTCGACACGCCGACGAGGATCAGCGGCAGGATCGCCAGCGCGGGATTCGGCAGCGACGTCGCCTCGACGCGCTCCGGCTCGTTGACGAGCGACGTGCCGTAGCCTTCGCCCTTCGCCATGGCCGACCGGCGGCGCCATTCGAGGTACGTGAGGCCGACGACGATGATGAACAGCGAGCCGATCGTGCCGAGCGCGGGCGCGGCCCAGGCAGTCGTCTTGAAGAACGTGGTCGGGATGATGTTCTGGATCTGCGGCGTACCGGGCAGCGAATCCATCGTGAACGAGAACGCGCCGAGCGCGATTGCGCCGGGCATCAGCCGCTTCGGGATGTTGCTCTGGCGGTAGAGTTCGGCGGCGAACGGATAGACCGCGAACACCACGACGAACAGCGAGACACCGCCATAGGTGAGCAGCGCGCACACCGCGACGATCACCGCATTCGCGCGCGAGCGGCCGATGTAGCGGATCGCCGCATGGACGATCGACTCGGAGAACCCGGACAGTTCGATCACCTTGCCGAACACGGCGCCGAGCATGAAGACCGGGAAATACAGTTTGACGAAGCCGACCATCTTCTCCATGAAGATGCCGGAGAAGACCGGTGCGACGGCGGCGGGTTCGGTCAGGAGCACCGCGCCGAGCGCGGCGATGGGCGCGAACAGGATCACGCTGTAGCCGCGATACGCGGCGAACATCAGGAACGCCAGCGCGGCGAGGACGATCACGAAAGACAAGGGAGTCTCCTAATGGCTTTGGTTGTTGTTCGATCGCGCGATGCGCCGCGGACCGGCTCAGGTTCGTGCAGGTTTCGTGCCATCGGCCGGATTGCGCCGCCGGACATGGGTCCGCCGGAGGCTGGCGGGCCCGCGCCGGCCTATGTCTGACGATTCTACATAAAACGTCTCCATCCGGAGACGAAATGGCCGTCCGGCCGACCCTTGGGATCGTGCAGGTCTTTCCCGGACAACGTATTGCGGCGTGTCTCCAGAGTGAGATAATCCGTCTCGTTCCGGAGACATCCGGTCGAAAATACACGGAGACGAAGACACGATGATGAACGACTGGGCCCGCCTGCCCGTCAACTACGGCGATGTGCTGCGGCGCGCCGCCGAGTCGCTGTTCCGGACCTTCGAGGATTCGAGCGCGGGCACGGTGGTCGTCGATCGCGATGCGCGCGTCGTGTGGATGAACGATCGTTACGCGGCCCGCTTCGGCTTCGCCGATCCGCAGCAGGCCGTCGGCCTCGACTGCGAAGCCGTGATTCCGAACAGCCTGATGCGCGAGGTCGTGTCGACCGGGCAGCCGATCCTGCTCGACATCATGGAGACGGGCCGCGAGCCGCTCGTCGTCACGCGCCTGCCGCTGAAGAACGAGGCGGGCGAGACGGTCGGCGCGATCGGCTTCGCGCTGTTCGACCAGTTGAAGACGCTCACGCCGATCATTTCCCGCTATGCGCAGCTTCAGCAGCAGCTGATCGCGACGCAGCGTTCGCTCGCGCAGGCGCGCCGCGCGAAATACACGTTCGCGAGTTTCGTCGGCACGAGCGCCGCGAGCCTCGAAACCAAGCGTCAGGCGCGGCGCGCTGCGCAGGTCGATTCGCCGGTGCTGCTGCTCGGCGAGACGGGCACCGGCAAGGAACTGCTCGCGCACGCGATCCACGCGGCGTCGGCGCGTGCGCTCCAGCCGCTCGTGACGGTCAACGTCGCGGCGATTCCCGATACGCTGCTCGAAACCGAATTCTTCGGCGCGGCGCCCGGCGCGTATACGGGCGCCGACCGCAAGGGGCGCATCGGCAAGTTCGAGCTGGCCGATCGCGGCACGCTGTTTCTCGACGAGATCGGCGACATGCCGCTGCCGTTGCAGGGCAAGCTGCTGCGCGTGCTGCAGGACAAGGAGTTCGAGCCGGTCGGCTCGAACCGCATCGTGCGCGCGGACGTCCGGATCATCGCCGCGACGTCTGCCGACCTGCCGGCGCTCGTCGCGGCCGGGCGTTTTCGCGCGGATCTCTATTACCGGCTGAACGTGCTGACGATCCACGCGCCGCCGCTGCGCGAGCGCGCATCCGACATCGCGGCGCTCGTCTACGCGACGCTCGAGGAACTGGCCGCGCAGCACGGGCGCGCCGCGCATTGCGAACTGACCGACGATGCGCTGCGGATGCTGTGTGCGTATCCGTGGCCCGGCAACGTGCGCGAATTGCGCAATACGCTCGAACGCGCGCTGATGCTGTCGGACCGTTCGGTCATCGATGCACGCGCGCTCGCGCCGTTTCTCGGGCCGGTGCGCATCTCGTCGGATGGCGCGGTGGCCGCGCAGCGGGTGACCGCGACGCCGGTCGAGCCGCGCGCGGGCGATGCATCGGGTGCATCCGGTGCGCCGGTCGCGTCGTATGCCGATGCGTTGGCGGCATGGGAGCGCCAGTTCCTGACCGATGCGCTGGCGGCCTGCGACGGGAAGGTCGTCGAGGCGGCCGCGCGCATCGGGATCGGCCGTGCGACGCTTTACAAGAAGCTGGCGGCGCTGGGCATCGACCGATAGGCCGATCGGCGATGCCGATCCGGCCGGACGTGAAACATCGAACAGGAGATCACGATGAAGCGGATCGGCATCGCAGGGTGGCTGACCATGTTGCTGGCGACTTCCGCGTTCGCGCAGTCCGGCGACGCCGACGCGCCGGAGGCGCGGCGCAACTGGTACAACGATCCGTTCGTCGCGCTGTCGCGGGACGTGGCCGAATGCCCGCTGCCGCTTGGCCCGTGGATGACGCACGCCGAGATGTCGGACGACGCGCATTACCGCGCCGAGCGCGGCACGACCTGCTGGCTCGCCCACCGCTGCACGAAGCCGAACTCGTATATGTATGACGCGTCGATCGCCGATGCCGCGAAGGCGCATTTCGCCGGTTCGGATCGCCTGCGCGGCACGAGCCTGTGGATCACCGTGCAGCGACGATTTATCTACGTCGAAGGATGCGCGGAGACGGCGTTCGATCGCCAGGCGCTGCAGCGCGAATTCGAGGCGCTTCCGGACGTCGAGCAGGTTTTCGTTCGCATCACCGACGATCCGCGCCGGAGCTTGCCGTACAAGGCGCGTGGGCAACCGGACCGTGCGCCGAACTGACGGTGGAAGGGCCGCGCATGGCATACTCGCGACATTCAAAAAAAGGTTGACGGGAAGAACAATGAAACACATGCTTACGTCGGTCTGTCGGCGGTCTCGGGCGGCCGCATTGTTGGCTCTGGTTGCCGGGCTCGGCGGGTGTGGCGGCAGCGCGCCGCTGTTCACTTCCGACGGGCGTCCGACGACCCAGGTGCAATGCACCGGCAGCGACTGGAGCAATTGCACGGACAATGCCCGGGCGATGTGCAACGGGGATTTCGAAGTGATCCAGCAATCGACTGATGACGCTGTGCGAAATCTTCTCTTCGCATGCAAGAAGAAAAGCGGTTATTGATCCTGGAATGACCGGCTGAGGCGACCGCGATCGGGCGAAGCGCTTTTCTGTTTGCTTGGTGTTACCTATTTTTCACGAATAACACTCACGGAGTCCCATCCATATGGCGACCTACAGGCAACTGTCCGTACAGCTCGAACGGCTTCAGCAAAAGATCGACAAGGAACGTGAAAAGGCGATTGCCGACGCGATTGCCGAAATCCGCGCGAAAATCGAGGAATACGACATTACGCCGGAGGAGCTCGGTTTTCGTCCGATAGGGTCCGCCGTCGCTGCCGCCGCGAAGCCGAAGCGGTCGCTGCCGCCGAAGTACCTGAATCCGAAGACCGGCGAAACGTGGAGTGGCCGCGGGCGGGCGCCGACCTGGCTTGGCAAGAATCGCGCGCGTTTCCTGATCAAGGACTGACTCCCGAAAATCCTCACCTTTGGTGTGCCGGCTGACGGTGCGAATGGCCATGCGGCCGTCGCACCGTTTTGTTTTTGCGCAGTCGCCGTGCGATTTTTCCTGGCGAATGGATGCGCAATGCCGCGCAATTAACGGATCCCGTTTTGCGAATTCGCCGCGATCCGGCCGCTTATCGCGGCGAATTCCCGTAAACAAACGTGCAATTACGCAGCGCATGTGCGTTGGCATTCGCGATTTTCGCGGTGCATGCGTGCCGCGGATTCTCATCACCTTTCGCGTGTTCGCGTGTTGCGTCGTGCAAATCCCGAAGATACTCACCATGGCTCCTGTAAATCCTCACCTTTGAGGAAGCGGCCGCAGCGTCGTGCCGCGTTGTCTGCGTCGTGCGGCGATGCGTTGCCGCGTGTGTTGCCGATCCATGGTGCGAGCGTTGACGCTCGTCGAATAGTCAGCCGTTCGGCATATAGGCAGCCGCATGCGCTTCGCCTATGCTTGGGGTTCGCGTCGATCGGCGCACGGCCTCTCAGGCCGCATGCCGATCGTGTCGTCTTTCGTCACCGCAGGGAGCCGATGTGACCGTTCGCCATCTCGATGCGTTGTTCCAGCCCAAGTCCGTTGCAGTCGTCGGCGCGTCATCGCGTGCGGGCAGTATCGGCGCGATGGTGTGGTCGCGCGTGCTCGACGGCGCGTTCCAGGGGCCCGTGTGGCCCGTCAATCCGAAGTATCGCGATTTGAACGGGCATGCGGTCGTGGCGGATGTCGACCGGCTGCCCGCGCCGCCGTCGGTTGCCGTGATCTGCACGCCGCCCGCGACCTGGGCCGGCATCGTGCGCAAGCTCGGCGAGCTCGGCACGCGCGTCGCGGTGATCGTCGGCGAGGCGCGCACGGATGCCGATCGCGCGGCGGTCGATCGCACGCTGAAGGCGGCGAAGCCGTTCGTGCTCCGTATCGTCGGGCCCGGTAGCCTCGGTGTGTTGTCTCCCGCGCGGCATGCGCATTTCGGTGCGCCGGCGTATACGGCGCGATCGGGCGGCGTCGCGTGGGTGTCGCAATCGAACGCGCTGACGAACGCGGTGCTCGGCTGGGCCGATGCGCGCGGCCTCGGCTTTTCGCATGTCGTCGCGCTAGGCAGCGAGTCCGACGTCGATGCGGGCGACGTGCTCGATTATCTGGCGAGTGATCCCGGCACGCGCGCGATCCTGCTCGAACTCGATACCGTACGCGCCGCGCGCAAGTTCATGTCGGCCGCGCGTGCGGCTGCGCGCAACAAGCCGGTCCTCGCGTTGCGCACCGGGCGTGCCGATCCCGGCGATGCACTCTATACGGCGGCGTTCCAGCGCGCGGGCATGGTGCGTGTCGATGCACTCGACGATCTGCTCGACGAGATCGAGACGCTGGGCGTCGGCCGCGTTACCGCGCGTGGCGCGGCGACGCTCGTCACCAGCGATGCAGGCGTCGCGAAGCTGGCGGTCGATGCGGTTGCGGAGGTGCGCGTCGCGCTGGCCGACTGGTCGCCGGCGGCAACGTCGGCCGTATCGGCCGCGCTGCCGCATCTGGCTGCGCCCGGCAATCCGCTGACGCTGGGCGACGATGCACGTCCCGAGCACTTTGCCGCGGCGATCAAGGCGCTTGCGCCGTTCCCGCAAACGGGCGCGCTGTTCGTCGTCCATTCGACGTCCCACAGTGCGCCGGCCGATTCGGTCGCACGCACGCTGATCGACTCGCGGCAGTACGCGCATCGCGGCATCCTCGCGTGCTTCTTCGGTGCGGTCGACCCGGCGACGCGCGATGCGCTGCACGCGAACGGTATTCCGGTCCATACGACACCGCAGCGGCTCGCGCGCGCGTATGCGCGTCTCGTCGACTACAACCTCGGGCGGCAACTGCTGATGCAGACACCCGAAGGCACGCCGCCGCAGCCGGCCGAATGCGTCGCTTCCGCGCAGGCGGAAGCACGCCGGATGGTCGAAGCCGGCCAGCATGAACTGGCTGGCGACGCCGCGTTGCGCTGGCTGTCCCATTTCGGCTTGCATGGCGAGCAGGCTGCCGAGCCGGCCGGTAGGAAAGTCGTCGATGTCACGGTCGACATGTACGACGATTCGAACTTCGGTCCGGTGTTTCGCTATGCCGTGCCGCCTGCGGACGGCGTCTCGGCGCCATTCGTCGTCTACGGCCTGCCGCCGTTGAATACCGTGCTCGCGCGCGCGGTGATGGAGCGCTCGCCGTATGCGCGCAGCACGCCCGTCGAGCCGACGCTCGACGCGTTGACGGCGCTGTCGCAGGTCGTTTGCGACGTGCGGGAAGTCGTCGCGCTGTCGGTCACGCTGCGCGTGCTGTCCGATGGCGCGCGCGTGATCGCGCCACGCATCACGCTGGCCACGGGTCGCAGCCGGCTCGCGATCATGCCGTATCCGCGGCACCTCGAACAGACGCTCGAGTGGCGCGGCGAGACGGTGACGATCCGCCCGATCCGTCCGGAAGACGAGGCCGCGCACAACGAACTGCTCGGCGCGATGACGCCGGACGATTTGCGGATGCGTTTCTTCGGCGCGGTGCGCAGCTTCGATCATTCGCAGGTGGCGCGCATGACGCAGATCGATTACGACCGTGAGATGGCTTTCATCGTGTCGTTCACCGATGTGTCCGGGCGCGACCACACGCTCGCGGTGGCGCGCGCGGTCGCCGATCCCGACAACGAGACGGCGGAGTTCGCGATCGCGGTACGCCCCGATCAGAAGGGCAAAGGGCTCGGCAGGCTGATGATGGCCCGCATCATCGACTACGCACGCTCGCGCGGAACGGCCTGGATGATCGGTGAGGCACTGCGCGAGAACTCGGCGATGATCTCGCTCGCGAAGTCGTGCGGTTTTGCGGTATCGAGCACGGAGGAGCCAGGCGTCGTGGGCTTCAGGATGAAGTTGCAGCCGTAGCGGTTGTCGGCTGCGTGAAGCCAGGAGGCATCGTATGCAGATGGATGTCTCCGGTCATTCACCGTGTTTCGAACGTATTCGATAAGGAATGCAAATCTTTTGAGCGGGCTTCTGAATAAGGCATCTGAGCGTATCGAACTGGCTTGTCACGCCGATCCAGGTGGCGTCCGAAGGGGCTTGCGGAGCGCCGCGTTGCCTTCCCGCGTGGCCGTTTTATGCGATGTCTTCAAGCGTTTTGCGTACCGCATTCCGGCCTCGCCAATTCGGATCGACCGTAAAGGTGAGATTTTTCGGGAGCTGCAAGTGAGCGTTTCCGGGAACGTGTGGTGAGCCGATACGGGAGCATGCGGTGAGCCTTCCCGGGAGCAGTCGGTGAGCCCCTGCGGGAGCCGCTGGTGAGCCTTTCCAGGACACATTGGTGAGCGCTTGCGGGAGCATCCGGTGAGCACATTCGGGAGACGTTGGTGAGCGTCTTCGGGAGCCTTCGGTGAGCTTGTTCGGGAGGTGTCGGTGAGCGCTTGCGGGAGGCTGAGGTGAGACTTTTCGGGAGCAGCTGGAGGCACTGCTCCCGGGAGCGCGGCACCAGCCAATGCGGGCGTCGCGCCGGGGTTCGGGCACGCATGAACCGTGCCCGAGGCCGCATTTATGCGGCGAGTTTCGACGCCGCGTCGTTCACCTGATCGCGCGAAATCGCGAGTTCCTCGAGGTGCGGATCGGCATAAACGGCGCCGGTTTCACGCTCGAGGCGGGCGATCGTCAGCGCACAGCGTGCGGTGTCTTTCGGCATCGCGATGAAGCGCTTGACCGACTCGCCGGACGTGAATGCGTCGAACAGTGCGCCGCGCACGTCGTCCGGAAGCGTCTTGGTCCATTGGTACGGCTTGCCGTTGAACGTGATCGACGGCGGCAACGTGCGTTCCTTCTTGGTCGCCGTGATGAGCCCGTAGGTGCGGGCCGCGTCGCCGATCTGTTCGGGCGAGAAGAGTTCGTCGGGCGTGATGTCGAACTGCTCGATGTAGTTTTCGATCGCCTGCATTGCGGCGGCACGATCGTCGCGCTTCTGCTGTGCGCGCGCGACGATATCGCGCAGCTCGTCCGCTTCGTCGGGCGTGATCGTGAAGCTTGCCTGCTTCTGCTGAAGTTCGGAGAAACGCTGGAATTCTTGATCGTTCAGAAGTTTGGCCATGACATCCATCGGACACGACGGCCGCGACAACCGGCCATCGTAGTTTTTGAGAGGGCCGCTATTTTAGCGTAGCGCCGCCGGCGCACGATATGGCACCGCATATGCGCCTCGCACGATGCATCGCACGAGCATCGCATGCAACCGGGGGCGGCGTCGCTGCGCCGCGCCCGGTGCGCTTCGTGGAGGAGTCAGCGGGTCAGCAGATCTCGGTGCGGCCCATCGACAGGTCGGCGGCCGTGTCACGCAGCCCTTCGACGACGAGGTCGACGGACGGGGCCATGTGCGCATCGATCCGGCGCATGAACGGGCAGGTCAGCACCGCAATTGCATGGCCGGACGGCCCGAGGATCGGCGCGGTCAGGTCGGTCACGCCATAGGCCTGGCGGCTGTCCTGGCGCAGGTAGCCATCCTGCCGGATGGACTGGCACGCATACGCGAGTTCCTGCTCGTTCAGCGGCGCCTCGCCCTTGACCTTGCGATGCTCGGTCAGCATGTGCGCGCGCTGCTCTGGGCCCTGGAACGACAGCATCACGCGTCCCGACGCCGTATCGGCGAGCCCGACGCGCGAGCCGAGCCGGACCGACACGCCCCACGAGCCGGGGCCGTCGACCTGGGCGATCACGAGCAGGTTGCCGCGATCGTAGACGGACAGGTGGCACGATTGTTCGGCCGCATCGGCGAAGCGCTGCATCGGCGGCAGCGCTTCGGCAATCAGCCGGTTCATCGGCGGATGCCGGTGCGCGAGCGCGAACAGCTTGAGGCTGAGCATGTAGCGATCGCCGCCGGTCGAGCGCATCACGTAGCGGCGTGCGACGAGGCGTTCGAGCATCCGGTAGATCTCGCTCGCGTTGCGGCCGAGTTCCTTCGTGATTTCCGTGCGGGTGAGTCCTTCTTTCTGCTCGGACAGGAGTTCGAGAATGTCGAGTCCCTTGTCGAGCGCGGGGGCGCGATACCGGTCGATAGCGGCCATCGATTCCCGAGCGTCGCAGCCGGGAAGCGGGTCGTTGGTTGTCTGCATTGTCGGTGTGAGGTTGGGGGATTACCGTCGATCGGCTGGCGACGCACGCTGGCCGGTTCTGCACGCGCATAAGGCGGGCCCGCGTATGGCGATGAAAGCCATTCGTGCGAGCTTAGCAATAAACATACAGTGTGCAATGCAGCGTCTTTTTACCGATCGTTACCGGATAAGAACGGATTGGCAAACGTTCTCGATGACAGGGGCACCCCGAATACCCAGTATCCATGGTCTGATGGCAGGCGATGCCGGTAATCCCGGCCGGTCGGTCAGTGCATGCGCATCCAATGCTGCGCCGCAGCGTCTGCAGGCGCACCAATAGTCGGTATCCGTCGCGTGTCATTTCAAGGCGCGCGGCCGATGGTACAAAGGCTGGCGGGCCAACGACGGCACGGCCGCGCGTGGAGCCGGCCGGCATGGGCCGGCACGCGTCGCGGGTGCCGGGCCGTCGTCGCCGATGCGCAGACCGGCGGCCGCCCGTTCGATGCGCGCCGTACTGTTCGTGCGGCGCCGCGATCGCTGCGCCCGCGCGACCCTCGCGCGTCGAATCGCCCGCCGGATGCGGTGTCGACGCGCGCATTCGACGATCGACAATCAGTCCGGCGCGCGGCCGCGAAAGGCCGCGTCGGCCGGTATCCTGTCCCATTCGACAACAGAGGTTGAGCACGATGAAACTGCTTCGCTATGGCCCGTCCGGCCAGGAAAAGCCCGGGATTCTCGACGCGGACGGCCGGATTCGCGACCTGTCCGCGCATGTGCCGGATCTTGCCGGCGATGTGCTGTCCGACGCGGGTCTCGCGCGGCTGCGCGCAATCGATCCGGCCACGCTGCCGCTCGTGTCGGGCGAGCCGCGCATCGGCGCGTGCGTCGGGCACGTCGGCAAGTTCATCGGCATCGGCCTGAACTATGCCGATCACGCGGCCGAAGCCGGCATGCCGGTGCCGAAGGAGCCGGTCGTGTTCGGCAAGTGGACGAGTTCGATCTGCGGCCCGAACGACGGCATCGATATCCCGAAGGGTTCGGTCAAGACCGACTGGGAAGTCGAGCTGGGCGTCGTGATCGGCGCCAAGTGCAAGGACGTCGCCGAAGCGAACGCGCTCGATTACGTCGCGGGCTATTGCGTCGTCAACGACGTGTCCGAGCGCGAATGGCAGATCGAGCGCGGCGGCCAGTGGGACAAGGGCAAGGGTTTCGACACGTTCGGCCCGATCGGCCCGTGGCTCGTCACGCGTGACGAGGTGCCCGATCCGCAGCGTCTCGACCTGTGGCTGGAGATCGACGGCCATCGCTATCAGAACGGCAACACGCGCACGATGGTGTTCACCGTCGCGCAGCTGATTGCCTATCTGTCGAGCTGCATGACCCTGCAGCCGGGCGACGTCATCACGACCGGCACGCCGCCGGGCGTCGGGATGGGCATCAAGCCGTCGCCGGTGTTCCTGAAGGCCGGCCAGACGGTGCGCCTCGGGGTCGAAGGGCTCGGCGAGCAGTTGCAGAGCACGCGCAACGCGCAGTAAGCATGTGCCCGGCGCGGGCTGGCTCGCGGGTGCAATCAGTCGCAACCCGGCCGGGCCGCCCGGTCATTGGCGTGCCTGTCTGCGGCGAGCGTCGCGAACCGAACCTCGATGCAGCAAACACAAGGGCCCGATTCCGCGGGATGCGGAATCGGGCCCTTGTCATTCACCCGCGTGCTTTCGAACCGGATCAGACGATGTTGTCCAGTTCGCAATGCGCTTCCAGCCGGTATCCGTCGGGATCGACGACGAACGCGGCGTGGTAGCCGGGGCCGTAGTGCTCGCGCTTGCCGCGCCCGCCGTTGTCCTGGCCGCCGTGCTCGAGCGCGGCGCGGTAGAACGCGTCGACCTCGACGGGCGAAGCGGCCTTGAACGACAGGTGCAACCCGGACTCGGGATCGGCGGCGATGGGGCGGGCAGCGTGCTGCAACCGCAGCTCTGGTTCGGTCGTGCCGTACCCGATGGCGCCGTCGTCACTAGTCGCCGGGTATTTCCAGGAAAGACTACGACGCCATGTCGGCCGCCGACAAGCTGAAGGTCGCCGAGAAAGTGTCATTGATGATGCTGCAGCTGTCCAAGGCCGACCAGGCCAAGCTGGCCAGCTGACCTCCTTACGGGGGTGACGCCACGTCAGTTCCGCCTTTCGGCACGACGTCAGCCTCCATTTCGGCGAGCCGGCTGCGCGCTCAAGTCTGGCCGCCCGTCTCGCGCCGTTGCAGCATGCGGGCGACACGTTCGCCCGCCGCCTGAAAGCGCAGCGCCAGCGAGTCGGGCGCCAGCACCTCGAATTCCACTTCCAGCGCCATCAGCCAGTACGTCAGCGATTCCAGCGATTGCCCTGTGCAGCGCAGCAGGCAGCGGCTGTCGTCGTCCAGCGCCTCGACCTGGCCGGCCGATGCGGGAATGCGCGCCGCCATCACCGCACGGGGCGCATGCAGCACGATGCGGGCTTCTTCGGCATTGGGCGCCTGGCCCACGGAACGCGCCACATACGCGCGCAGGTCGCCGCCTTCCGGGGGCGGCCGCGGCGCGAAGTGCGCGCCCAGCGCCACGGGGCCGGCAATACGGTCCAGCCGGAAGGTGCGCCAGTCGTCGCGCGCCGGGTCCCACGCCACCAGATACCAACGCCATCCCGTGTGCGCCAGCCCTTGCGGCTCGACCTGGCGCGTGCTGGCCTGGCCGCGGCTGTCGGCGTAGTCGAAATTCACGCGCAGTTGATCGCGGCAGGCGGCCGCCAGCGTGGCCAGCTGGCCGGCGTCCACCAATGGGCCGGCGCGCGGCAGCGGCACGATGGCCGAGCGCAGCGCATCCAGTTTGTGGCGCAGCCGCGTGGGCATGACCTGTTCCAGCTTGACCAGGGCGCGCAGCGCGGCCTCTTCCACCCCGTCGATCGACCCGGTGGCCGCCGTGCGCAGCGTGATGGCCACCGTCATGGCCTCGTCGTCGTCCAGCAGCAGGGGCGGCAGCGTGTTGCCCGCGCGAAACGCGTAGCCGCCCGCCACGCCGCTGCTGGCCTGGATCGGGTAGCCCAGTTCGCGCAGCCGGTCGATGTCGCGCCGCAGCGTGCGCGGGTGCACCGCCAAGGCTTGCGCCAGCTCGGCGCCGGCCCAATGGCGGCGGGTCTGCAGCAGGGAAAGCAGGCGGAGCAGGCGGTTGCTGGAAGTGAGCATGATGGGGCGACGATACCTCGTATCGAGGGCGGAAACTGTCCGCAATGGATTCTACAGTTCGTCCGTCGTCAGCGGCCACGGGGCCGCGGCACTCACCCCCCGAAATCCGGAGCCTTTTCCATGTCTATCGTTTTCTATTGGCACCCCCAGTCCAGCGCCTCCCCCATCGCCTGCGCGCTGGCCGAATTGCAGGTCCCGCACGAACGCGTCAAGGTGGATATCCGCGCGGGCGAACAGCGCCGCCCCGAATTCCTGGCCCTCAATCCCAATGGTAAGGTGCCCACGCTGACGGTGGACGGCGCACCGATGTTCGAGGCCCTGGCGATCCATCTGTGGCTGGGCGAGAACTGGGGCGTCAAGCAAGGCCTGTGGCCCGTCGCCGGTACCCCCGAGCGGCTGGCCGCCCTGTCGTGGTGCGCATGGGCCTACGTGACGTATGGCGCGGTGCTGTCGCGCCTGTTCCTCACGACCCACGGCGATGAACAGATTCGCGATGCCGGCCAGGCCGCGCGCGCCACCGCCGAACTGGATTCCCTGCTGGGGCTGCTGGACGCGCACCTGGCGCGCCAGCCCTGGATGCTGGGCGGCGAATACTCGCTGGCGGACCTGGTGGTCGGGTCGGTGGTCGGATATTCCGCCATGGTGGGCGCGCCGGTGGCCGCGCACCCGAAGGTGCAGGCCTGGCTGGGCAAGGTCAAGAGCCGCCCCGCGATGCAGGGCGACGTCTGAATGTGAAAACGCCGCGCCAGGCCGCTCGCTTGCCAGCCCCAGCAGGTGCCGGCGGCGGGCTTGCCGCAAGCGCGGTAGTTCACCGAATACCACAGCTTGCCTGCGGTGCGCCTCGGCATCGAAGGGCTCGGCGAGCAGTTGCAGCGCACGCGCGGCGCGCAATAACCGCGCATGCCACGATCCCGCTGGACGACCGCCTGCGGCGGTCGTCGGCAACCGGACGGCGATGATTCAAAAGCGAGGGCCCGATTCCGCATCAAGCGGAATCGGGCCCTTGGCGTTCGTACGCGAACGGGTCACACGATGTTGTCCAGTTCGCAATGCGCTTCCAGCCGATACCCGTCGGGATCGACGACGAACGCCGCGTAATAGCCGGGGCCGTAGTGCTCGCGCTTGCCGGGCCCGCCGTTGTCCTGGCCGCCGTGCTCGAGCGCGGCGCGGTAGAACGCGTCGACCTCGACGGGCGAAGCGGCCTTGAACGACAGGTGCAACCCGGACTCGGGATCGGCGGCGATGGGGCGAGCCGCATGCTGCAGCCACAGCACCGGTTCGGTCGCGCCGTAGCCGATCGAGCCGTCGTCGCTGTACAGCCGCTTGTAGCCGAGCGCGCCGAGCGTGCTGTCGTAGAACGTGCGGCTGCGGCCGATGTGGGCGACGCCGAAGGAAAGGTGATCGATCATCTGTGGGCTCCTTGAACTGAGGGGGACGTCAGTGCGGCAAACCGGCTTACAGGCACCAAGCCAGCCGCTTGTAGCGAAGCGCGCCGAGCGTGCTGTCGTACGACGCGCGGCTGCGGTCGTTGTGGATAACACCGAAGGAAAGTCGATCGATCATCTGTGTCTCCTTGATCCGAAGGGGGCAGTGCAGTCAATCCGTTCATAACCACCATGCTGGTTATGTTAGAAAGCGGCCGGAAGCTTGTCAACCGGCATGATGGTTAGATACGATCGCGTCATGAGCAAAACGCAACCTTCCGTCATGACGGACTGCCTGATTCCGGCGCCGCCGGAAACGCTGAGCATCGATTTCGCGAACACGCTGTACTGGCGCGGCGCCGACGCGCCGACGGAAACCCTCGGGACGCTGGACGACCTGGTCACGTGGTGCCGCGAGCAGGCGGGCGTACCGATCGGTCTGGCCGAAGCGTGTCGCATACGGGAGAGGGGTGAGGAACCGGCGACGCTCGCTCGCGCGCTCGCGTTGCGCGAGGCGCTGTATCGGCTCTTTCATGCGCAGGCCGAGCAGCGCGAGCCGCACGCCGACGACCTGGCGCTGCTCGGCGGTTTTCTTGCAGAAGCGGCGCCGCGCGTCGCGCTGGCGCGCATCGACGGCGCCTATGGGTGGCGGATCGGCGGCATGGGCGCCACGCTCGCGGCGCTGCTGAGCCCGGTCCTGTGGTCGGCGATCGACCTGCTCGGCGGGGCGCGGCTCGCGAAGGTCAAGCGTTGCGCGAACGACGCCTGCCAGTGGCTGTTCATCGACGACAGCAAGAACGGCAGCCGCCGCTGGTGTTCGATGTCGTCGTGCGGCAATCGCGCGAAGGCGTACCGCCACTATCACAAGGCCGAGTGACGGGCCTCTTCAGGCAAGCCCGCCGGCGCGTCGAATCCGGCCTGCCTATTTCACCGACAACTTTCGCCACAGCGTCGTCTTGCTGATGCCGAGCATCGCGCACGCGCGGTCGCGGTCGCCGCCGCACGCGTCGAGTACCGCGCGGATCTCGTCGGCTTCGGCGCGACGGCGGCGCGCGTGCAGCGTCTGCGCATCGTCGGTGTCGGCCGCGTCGGGCGGCGCCGCGAACAGCTCGGGCGCGATCGCCTGCAGCGCGTCGGGATCGAGCGCGCCGCAGGCGGCGGCCGGATCGTTTTCGTCGGCTTCCTCGGCCAGCTCTACCGCGATCCGTTCGATCACGTTCTGCAGTTCGCGGACGTTGCCGGGCCACCGATAGCGCGCGAGCGCGGCCTGCGTCGCGCCGAGCACGCGCGCGGCATCGGCGGCGTCGCGCAGGCGTTCGGCGAGGCGCGGCTCGCGTCGTGCGGCCTGCACGAGCAGCGTGGCCGCGAGCGCGGGGATGTCGGCCGCGCGCTCGCGCAGCGGCGGCAGGCCGACGTTCAGGATGTTGAGCCGGTAATAGAGATCCGCGCGGAAGGTGCCGGCCTCGACGGCCGCGAGCAGCGGACGGTGTGTCGCGGCGATCACGCGCACGTCGATGCGGATCGGCTCGGTCGAGCCGAGGCGGATCACCTCGCGCTCCTGCAGCACGCGCAGCAGCCGGCTCTGGAGCGACGGCGGCATCTCGCCGATCTCGTCGAGAAACAGCGTGCCGCGGTGCGCGGCCTCGAACAGGCCGGTCTTGCCGCCGCGCCGCGCGCCGGTGAACGCGCCTTCCTCATAACCGAACAGCTCGCTTTCGAGCAGCGCTTCCGGAAACGCGCCGCAGTTGACCGCGACGAACGGGTAGCTGCGCCGCGCGGACAGCGCGTGCAGGCTCTGCGCGATCATTTCCTTGCCGGTGCCGCTTTCGCCGAGCACGAGCACGGTCGCGTCGGATTTCGCGTAGCGGCGCACGAGGTCGCGCACGCGCGTCATCGGCGCGGAGGCGCCGACCACGTCGTCGAGCGCGTAGCGCGCGGCGAACTGCTGCGTGGTCGGCTGCGAACGCAAGGCGCGATCGAGCCGTTCGACCGCGCGCGATTCCTGGAACGTCAGCACGCTGCCCGACGTCACGCCGCGATCGACGAGCGGCCCGCGATGCACGACGTAACGCACGCCGCGTACGGTCGCGAGCGCGTCGCCGTCCTCGCCGCGCAGCGTACGCAGCTCGGGCCGCAGGTCGACGAGCGCGCGGCCCACGGCCGCCGCGGGTTCGACCCCGAGCGCCGACGCGAGCCGCTCGTTGATCGCCTCGACTCGGCCGCGCGCGTCGAGCGCAACGACGCCGTCGCGCAAGTGCTGCAGCAGCGTGTCGAGCCGCTGGCGGCGGAACGCCTCGGCGTGCGTCGCATACGCGACTTCGAGCGCCGTCTCGACGGCCTTGCGCACCGACGCATGCGAATACAGGAACACCGCGCCCATACCGGCACTCGCCGCGAGATCGGTGACGAGGCCCGGGCCGACGATCGTTTCGATGCCGCGATCGCGCAGGTCGTGCACGCAGGCTTCCGCTTCCTGCGCGGACTGATATGACGCAAACTGCACGTCGAGGCCGTACGCGGCGACGAAGCGACGCACTTCCGGCGGCGTTTCCCCGGCGCTGACGAGCGCGATCCGCGACGCGTCGCGCCGTGCGCGTGCGAGCGCCTGCATCACGTCGAAGCCGGTCGGCGATACCACCACCACCGGCACCTGCGCGCGCGTTTTCAGGAAGCCGCCGTTCGAGCCGGCCGCGACGATCACGTCGGGCCGCGTGGTGCCGGCCTCGGCGATCGCGCTGAGCGCATCCTCATAGGCGCGCGTCACGATGCGCACGTCGGCGCGTTCGTCGAATTCGCCGGCGATCTCGCGAAACAGGTCGCGCAGGCGGCTGATGCCCATCGCCCAGATGCGCGGGCGCACCGTGCGATCGGCCGGGCCGACGGGCTTGGTCGAGGAGAGGTCCATGACGATCGATTATGCGCGTGCGATTTCATTTTTGAAACACGAAATTGCCGAATTGAAATATCAGGTCGCAGCATCGCTCGTGCCGGTTGCTTAAGAATCAGTGGGTTAGCGACGTTTCGCGAGCTGGCCCGGTCCTTGCTGTTATCGGGCATTCCATCAGGAGGCCGTTCATGAGCAATACGCATCTTCAGAGCGCCGGCGCGAAATTCCGCGCGGCAGTCGCGGCGGAACAGCCGCTGCAGGTGGTCGGCGCGATCACCGCGTACGCGGCCAAGATGGCGCAGGCCGTCGGCTTCAAGGCTGTGTACCTGTCGGGTGGCGGCGTTGCCGCGAACTCGCTCGGGATCCCCGACCTCGGCATCAGCACGATGGAAGACGTGCTGATCGACGCGAACCGGATCACCAATGCGACCGACCTGCCGCTGCTGGTCGACATCGATACGGGCTGGGGCGGCGCGTTCAACATCGCGCGCACGGTGCGCTCGTTCATCAAGGCCGGCGTCGCGGCCGTGCACCTGGAAGACCAGGTCGGCCAGAAGCGCTGCGGCCACCGTCCGGGCAAGGAAGTCGTGCCGACCGACGAAATGGTCGATCGCGTGAAGGCCGCGGTCGATGCGCGTACCGACGACCAGTTCGTGATCATGGCGCGCACCGATGCGGCCGCCGCCGAAGGGATCGACGCGGCGATCGAGCGCGCGATCGCTTATGTCGAAGCCGGCGCGGACATGATCTTCCCGGAAGCGATGAAGTCGCTCGACGACTACCGCCGCTTCAAGGCGGCCGTGAAGGTGCCGATCCTCGCGAACCTGACCGAGTTCGGCTCGACGCCGCTGTTCACGCTCGACGAACTGCGCGAGGCGAACGTCGACATCGCGCTGTACTGCTGCGGCGCGTATCGCGCGATGAACAAGGCCGCGCTGAACTTCTACGAAACGCTGCGCCGCGACGGCACGCAGAAGGCGGCCGTGCCGACCATGCAGACGCGCGCCGAGCTGTACGACTTCCTCGGCTATCACGAATACGAACGCAAGCTCGACGAGCTGTTCGCGCAGGGCAAGAAGTAACGCGGCCCGCGTGCCGGGCACGGTTCCTGGAGCGCTTTGCATCGGTCGGGCCCGGCGCCGCGGCGCCGGTTCAACCGACCGCTGATACCCCCGATACAAATTGGAGAACGGAAACATGAGCGAGACGAAAGACGCAGCAGCACCGGCCGCCGCAGGCGCATTCAAGCCGAAGAAGTCGGTGGCGCTGTCGGGCGTGACGGCCGGCAACACGGCGCTGTGCACGGTCGGCAAGACCGGCAACGACCTGCACTATCGCGGCTACGACATTCTCGACGTCGCCGAATCGTGCGAATTCGAGGAAATCGCGCACCTGCTCGTACACGGCACGCTGCCGAACCTGACCGAACTGGCCGCGTACAAGACCAAGCTGCGCGCGCTGCGCGGCCTGCCGAGCGCGCTGAAGGTGGCGCTCGAGCAGATCCCGGCGTCCGCGCACCCGATGGACGTGATGCGCACGGGCGTGTCGGTGCTCGGCACCGTGCTGCCGGAAAAGGACGACCACAACCTGCCGGGCGCGCGCGACATCGCCGATCGCCTGATGGCGTCGCTCGGCTCGATGCTGCTGTACTGGTATCACTTCTCGCACAACGGCAAGCGCATCGAGACGGAAACCGACGACGACTCGATCGGCGGCCACTTCCTGCACCTGCTGCACGGCAAGACGCCGTCGAAGTCGTGGGTCGAGGCGATGCACACGTCGCTGATCCTGTACGCGGAGCACGAATTCAACGCGTCGACGTTCACGGGCCGCGTGATCGCGGGCACGGGCTCGGACATCTACTCGGCGATCACCGGCGCGATCGGCGCGCTGCGCGGGCCGAAGCACGGCGGCGCGAACGAAGTCGCGTATGAAATCCAGAGCCGCTACAGCTCGCCGGACGACGCCGAAGCCGACATCCGCCGCCGCGTCGAGAACAAGGAAGTCGTGATCGGTTTCGGCCACCCGGTCTACACGATCTCCGATCCGCGCAACAAGGTGATCAAGGGCGTCGCGCACAAGCTGTCGAAGGAAGCGGGCGACGTGAAGCTGTACAACATCGCCGAGCGCCTCGAATCGGTGATGTGGGACGCGAAGAAGATGTTCCCGAACCTCGACTGGTTCAGCGCGGTGTCGTATCACATGATGGGCGTGCCGACCGCGATGTTCACGCCGCTGTTCGTGATCTCGCGCACGTCGGGCTGGAGCGCGCACATCATCGAGCAACGCGTCGACAACAAGATCATCCGCCCGAGCGCGAACTACACCGGTCCGGAAGACCTGCAGTTCGTGCCGATCGAGAAGCGCTGATCGCCCGCCGCGCATGCCGGCGCCCGTGATGCGGGCCGCCGGCGCGTGCGGAACGTCATACCCAGATTCCCGCCCCACATCATGAATACCGCCAACCGCAAACCCCTGCCCGGCACGTCGCTGGACTATTTCGACGCGCGTGCCGCGGTCGACGCGATCGCGCCCGGCGCCTACGACACGCTGCCGTACACGTCGCGCGTGCTCGCCGAAAACCTCGTGCGCCGCTGCGACCCGGCGACACTCGCCGATTCGCTGACGCAGATCATCGAGCGCAAGCGCGAACGCGACTTCCCGTGGTTCCCGGCGCGCGTGGTGTGCCACGACATCCTCGGGCAGACGGCGCTCGTCGATCTCGCCGGCCTGCGCGACGCGATCGCCGACGGCGGCGGCGACCCGGCGAAGGTGAACCCGGTCGTGCCCGTGCAGCTGATCGTCGATCACTCGCTCGCCGTCGAATGCGGCGGCTTCGATCCGGACGCGTTCGCGAAGAACCGCGCGATCGAGGATCGCCGCAACGAGGATCGCTTCCACTTCATCGAGTGGACGAAGAAGGCGTTCGAAAACGTCGACGTGATCCCGCCGGGCAACGGCATCATGCACCAGATCAACCTCGAGAAAATGTCGCCGGTGATCCAGGTCAGCGACGATGGCGTCGCGTATCCGGACACCTGCGTCGGCACCGACAGCCACACGCCGCACGTCGACGCGCTCGGCGTGATCGCGATCGGCGTCGGCGGCCTCGAAGCCGAGAACGTGATGCTCGGCCGCGCGTCGTGGATGCGCCTGCCCGACATCGTCGGCGTCGAGCTGACCGGCAAGCGCCAGCCCGGCATCACCGCGACCGACGTCGTGCTCGCGCTGACCGAGTTCCTGCGCAAGGAAAAGGTGGTCGGCGCGTACCTGGAATTCCGTGGCGTTGGCGCGGCGAGCCTCACGCTCGGCGATCGCGCGACGATCTCGAACATGGCGCCCGAATACGGCGCGACGGCCGCGATGTTCTTCATCGACGGCCAGACGACCGACTACCTGCGCCTCACCGGCCGCAGCGACGAGCAGGTGAAGCTGGTCGAGACCTATGCGAAGGCGGCGGGCCTGTGGGCCGATACGCTCGCCAACGCGCAATACGAGCGCACGCTGACGTTCGACCTGTCGAGCGTCGTGCGCAACATGGCCGGCCCGTCGAACCCGCACAAGCGGCTGCCGACGTCCGATCTCGCCGCGCGCGGGATCGCCGGCCAGTGGGAAGAGAAGGCGGGCGAGATGCCCGACGGCGCGGTGATCATCGCCGCGATCACGAGCTGCACGAACACCAGCAACCCGCGCAACGTGATCGCCGCGGCCCTGCTCGCGCGCAACGCGAACGCGCGCGGCCTCACGCGCAAGCCGTGGGTGAAGAGCTCGCTCGCGCCCGGCTCGAAGGCGGTCGAACTGTATCTGGAAGAAGCGAACCTGCTGCCCGAACTCGAGAAGCTCGGCTTCGGCATCGTCGCGTTCGCGTGCACGACCTGCAACGGGATGTCGGGCGCGCTCGATCCCAAGATCCAGCAGGAGATCGTCGATCGCGACCTGTACGCGACGGCCGTGCTGTCCGGCAACCGCAACTTCGACGGCCGCATCCACCCGTATGCGAAGCAGGCGTTCCTCGCGTCGCCGCCGCTCGTCGTCGCGTATGCGATCGCCGGCACGATCCGCTTCGACATCGAGAAGGACGTGCTCGGTCACGATCAGGACGGCAAGCCCGTCACGCTGAAGGACATCTGGCCGACCGACGAGGAGATCGATGCGATCGTCGCGTCGAGCGTGAAGCCCGAGCAGTTCCGCAAGGTCTACGAGCCGATGTTCGCGCGCAGCGCCGATGCGGGCGAGCGCGCGGCGCCGCTGTACGACTGGCGCGCGCAGAGCACGTACATCCGCCGTCCGCCGTACTGGGAGGGCGCGCTTGCAGGCGAGCGCACGCTGCAGGGGATGCGCCCGCTCGCGGTGCTCGGCGACAACATCACGACCGACCACCTGTCGCCGTCGAACGCGATCCTGCTGGATAGCGCGGCGGGCGAATACCTCGCGAAGATGGGCCTGCCGGAAGAAGACTTCAACTCGTACGCGACGCACCGGGGAGACCACCTGACCGCGCAGCGCGCGACCTTCGCGAACCCGACGCTGATCAACGAGATGGCGGTCGTCGACGGCGCGGTGAAGAAGGGCTCGCTCGCGCGCGTCGAGCCGGAAGGCAAGGTCATGCGGATGTGGGAAGCGATCGAGACGTACATGAATCGCAAGCAGCCGCTGATCGTCGTGGCCGGCGCCGACTACGGCCAGGGCTCGTCGCGCGACTGGGCCGCGAAGGGCGTGCGGCTCGCGGGCGTCGAGGCGATCGCCGCCGAAGGCTTCGAGCGGATCCACCGCACGAACCTGATCGGGATGGGCGTGCTGCCGCTCGAGTTCAAGCCGGGCACGAACCGGACGACGCTCGGCATCGACGGCACCGAGACCTTCGACGTGATCGGCGAGCGCACGCCGCGCGCCGACCTGACGCTCGTGATTCACCGCAAGAACGGCGAGCGCGTCGAGGTGCCGATGACGTGCCGGCTCGATACGGCCGAGGAAGTGTCGATCTACGAAGCGGGCGGCGTGCTGCAGCGTTTCGCGCAGGACTTCCTCGAATCGTCGCAGGCGGCTTGACGGGCGCACAACGGGAACACAGACATGGCTCACATTCCTCAAATCAGGATTCCCGCGACCTATATCCGCGGCGGTACCAGCAAGGGCGTGTTCTTCCGGCTGCAGGACCTGCCGGACGCCGCACAGGCGCCGGGCGCCGCGCGCGACGCGCTGCTGCTGCGCGTGATCGGCAGCCCCGATCCGTACGGCAAGCAGATCGACGGGATGGGCGGCGCGACGTCGTCCACCAGCAAGACGGTGATCGTGTCGAAGAGCACGCGGCCCGGCCACGACGTCGACTACCTGTTCGGCCAGGTCGCGATCGACAAGGCGTTCGTCGACTGGACCGGCAACTGCGGCAACCTGTCGGCGGCCGTCGGCCCGTTCGCGATCAGCGGCGGGCTCGTCGATCCGGCGCGCGTGCCGCGCGACGGCGTCGCGACCGTGCGGATCTGGCAGGCGAACATCGGCAAGACGATCGTCGCGCATGTGCCGGTCACGAACGGCGCGGTGCAGGAGACGGGCGACTTCGAGCTGGACGGCGTCACGTTCCCGGCCGCCGAAGTGCAGCTCGAATTCATGGACCCGGCCGCCGAGGAAGAAGGCGCGGGCGGCTCGATGTTCCCGACCGGCAACCTCGTCGACGATCTCGCGGTGCCGGGCGTCGGCGCGCTGAAGGCGACGATGATCAACGCGGGCATCCCGACGATCTTCGTCGAGGCGGAAGCGATCGGCTATACGGGCACCGAGTTGCAGGATGCGATCAACGGCGATGCGAAGGCGCTCGAGAAGTTCGAGACGATCCGCGCGCACGGCGCGCTGCGCATGGGCCTGATCGATACGCTCGATGAAATCGCGACGCGGCAGCACACGCCGAAGATCGCGTTCGTCGCGAAGCCCGCCGATTATGTCGCGTCGAGCGGCAAGCGCGTGAACGCGGGCGACGTCGACCTGCTGGTGCGCGCGATGTCGATGGGCAAGCTGCATCACGCGATGATGGGCACGGCGGCGGTCGCGATCGGTACGGCCGCGGCGATCCCCGGCACGCTCGTCAATCTGGCGGCGGGCGGCGGCGAACGCAACGCGGTGCGCTTCGGCCATCCGTCGGGCACGCTGCGCGTCGGCGCGGAAGCGCAGCAGCAGGAGAACGGCGAGTGGACCGTCACCAAGGCGATCATGAGCCGCAGCGCGCGCGTGCTGATGGAAGGCTGGGTGCGGGTGCCGGGCGACGCGTTCTGATCGTTGCGGGCGGTATCGATGGAGATGCGGGCGGCTTCGGCCGCCCGCGTCGTTTTCGTCAGCCGTGCAGGAAGCGGCGCAGCGCATCGTGGCTCAGCCGGCGCGCCGTTTCGGACACACGTGCGCCGGGCACGATGTCGAAACCGTGCACGCCGCCGGGCAGCACGTGCAGTTCGGTCGGCACGCCCGCGCGCAGCAGGCGCTGCGCATAGTCGAGATTTTCATCGAGGAACAGGTCGAGCGAGCCGACCGACAGGAACGCGGGCGGCAGGCCGTCGAGGCGCGTGGCGCGTGCGGCGGCCGCGTAGGGCGACACGCCGTCGATGCCCGGCGCGTGACCGAGCAGCGAGGTCCAGCCGAACCGGTTGTTGGCCGCGTGCCAGACGAATTCGCCGGCATGCGGATGCGGCGTGCGCGTGCAGGTGCGATCGTCGAGCATCGGGTAGACCAGATGCTGGAACGCGAGCCGGTATTCGCCGCGGTCGCGAGCCAGCAGCGCCAGCGCGGCGGCGAGCCCGCCGCCCGCGCTTTCACCTGCCACGCCGATCCGCGATGCGTCGATGCCGAGCGTATCGGCGTGGCGGAAGACCCACGCGAGCGCCGCATAGCAATCCTCGATCGCGCCGGGAAACACGGTTTCCGGCGCGAGGCGGTAGTCGATCGAGATCAACGCGCAGCCGAGCTGCGTCACGAGTGACCGGTGCACCGCCTCCAGATCCTTCGCCTTGCCACGCACGAAGCCGCCGCCGTGCATGTGAACGATTGCCGGGAGCGGGCGCGCGTGATGGTCGGGCAGGTAGACGAGGACCGGGACGTCCGGTGCGCCGGCGGGGCCGGTTACCGCGCGGCGCTCGAGCGTGCTGCCGGCGAGGTCGGGCGGCGGCAGCGGCAGCACGCGTTCGCGCGACTGTGCGAGGTTGTCGGCGCCGAGCGTGACGGTCGGCCAGGTTTCGAGCAGCGGGCGGATTTCAGGATCGACGAGATGCAGGGTGTCCAACGCGTAGCTCCATCGTGAAGGTGGGCGGTGCACCGCGGTCAGAGCACGCTGCGCGCGATGACCCAACGGTGCACCTCGGTCGGGCCTTCGAAGATGCGCATCAGCCGCGCTTCGCCGGCCATCTGCTGCAACGGCATTTCCTTCGTCATGCCCATCGCGCCGAGCGTCTGCATCGCATGATCGATGACGCTCGACGCCATTTCGGTGGCGAACACCTTGACCATCGAGATCTGCGTGCGCGCATCCTGCCCGGCATCCACGCGCGCGGCCGCTTCGTAGGTCATCAGGCGGCACGCGTGGATCTGCGTGAGCGCGTCGGCGACCCACCACTGGACCGCCTGGCGTTCCGCGAGCGGCACGCCGAAGGTCTTGCGCTGTTTCGCATGGTCGCACAGCATCGCGACCGCGCGCTCGGCGCGGCCGACGCACCATGCGGCCATCTCCAGCCGCCGGTTCGCGAGCCGTGCCTGCATCGGCGCGAAGCCGGCGCCTTCCTGGCCCAGCAGGTGCGCGGCAGGAATGCGACAGTCGTCCAGCACGATTTCGTAGGTCGACAGACCGCCGATCATCGGGATCCGCCGTTCGATGACGAAGCCGGGCGTGCCGCGGTCGACGATGAACGCCGACATGCCGCGCTTGCCCTTGCTTCGATCGGTGAGCGCCATCACGATCGTCCAGTCGGCTTCGGGCGCGTGGCTGATCCAGATCTTCCGTCCGTTCAGCACCCAGCTGTCGCCGTCGCGTACGGCCGTCGTCGACAACGCGCCCGGATCCGAGCCGGCGCCCGGTTCGGAGATCGCCATCGCGGCACGCGTGAGTCCGCGTGCGTACGGTTCGAGATAGCGCGTGCGCTGCGCATCGTCGGCCACTTCGCACAGCATCCGCAGGTTCGGTGAATCGGGCGGCAGGATGTACGGCGTCACGGTCGTGCCGATCGCTTCGTTGACGCCGACCATCGCGACGGCCGGCAGGTCCGAGCCGCCGGCGTCGAGCGGCGCGTCGAGGCCCCACAGGCCGAGCTGCCGGGAACGCTCGTCGAGGTGGGCGCGTTCTTCGTCGAGCAGCCCGAAGCGCTGGCCGTCGGCCTCGCGGGCCATGACCGCTGCTTCGAGCGGAATCAGCTCGTCCTGCACGAAACGTGCGACGAGGTCGCGGATCATCCGGTGTTCGAGTTCAAGGTCGAAATTCATGGGAGTCGATGCGTGTGAGAAAAGGGAAGCCGATGCCGTCAGCCGGCGTGCGCGCGCGACACAGCGCGGGTGCGCAGCGTGCCGAGCAAGGCGATGGCGCCGGCCACGAGCAGCACGGCGTTGAAATAGAGCCCGCCGCGCATCGACCCGGTGGCCGTGTTGAGCACGCCCATCAGGAACGGACTCGCGAACCCGCCGATCGCGCCGGACATCGTGATCGCCGCGATCGCAACCGCCATCGAGCGCTTCGGCAGCGCGAGCCCCGGCAGCACCCAGAACGCGGGCAACGCCGCGGCATGCGTGGCGACCGCGACGCAGAGCGCGATCATCAGATGCGATGTACCGGTGGCGCTCGCCAGCCCGGCGAGCGCGGCCGCGCACGCGAGCATCGCGACTGCGCCGTGCCCGCGCCATTCACGCCGGCGTTCGGTGCGCCAGCCCATCGCGAGCATGCCGACGATGCCGCACAGGTAAGGCAGCGCGGATAACAGCCCGATCTGCATCGCGCCATGCAGGCCGCCGCGATGCAGGATCACGGGCATCCAGAACACGAGCGCGTAGCCGGCTGCCGCGATCGCGAAATTGGCCGCGCACAACAGCCAGAAGTCGCTGTGCGCAAGCAGCGGCCGTGCCGTGTTCACGTCCGGCGAGCCGGATTCGGCGTGGACGTGCGCGGCGCGCAGTGCGGCCTTGTCGGCGTCCGACAGCCAGCGCGCGTCGTCCGGCCGGTCGTCGAGAAAGCGCAGCGCGACGAGGCCTAGCACGCTGCTCGGCAGCCCTTCGACGACGAACAGCCACTGCCAGCCGCTCAGGCCGGCGGCGCCGTCGAAGTACGAGAGGATGGCGCCCGACACCGGGCCCGCGATCAGTCCCGCGAGGTACAGCGCGGTCATGAACAGCGCGAACGCCTTCGCGCGCTGCCGCGGCGGATACCACGCGCCGAGATAGAACAGGATGCCGGGGAAGAAGCCGGCCTCGAACACGCCGAGCAGGAAGCGGCACGCGTAGAACTGCGCGGGCGTCGTGACGAACATCGTCGCGGCCGAGCCGAGCCCCCACAGCACCATGATCCGGGCGATCGTCTTGCGTGCGCCGATTCGCGCCAGCAGCGCATTGCTCGGAATCTCGAACGCCATGTAGCCGATGAAGAAGATGCCCGCGCCGAGCCCGTACACGGCGTCGGAGAAGTGCAGTTCGGCGGCCATCTGCGCGTGCGCGAAACCGATGTTGATCCGGTCGATGAACGACAGCGTGTAGCAGAGGATCAGGAACGGCAGCAGCCGGCGCGAGATCCGGCGGTAGAGCGCCGGCGTCGCGCGATCGTCGACGGCGGCCAGGTGAGTGGAAAGGGTCGGGGTCATGGGCACTCCGTCAGAAGCGGTGAACGATGCCGAGCGCGAGCACCTGCTCGGTGCCGCCCGGTTGCGGCTGCATGCCGACGACGATCGTGTTGCGGGCGTCGCCGCCGTTCTTCATGTACAGGTAGCGCGCATAGAGCGACGTGCGCTTCGACAGCGGATGGTCGTAGCCGACGCCGAGCGCGGTCGCGTCGTTCGCCGAGCCTTTCACGTCGCGGCGCACGACCGAGACGAGCACGCGATCGAGCGCGCCGACGTTGATCGACGCGCCGACGCTCGCCGTCGAGAACGCGGGCAGGTGCGGCGCCGTGACGACGCCGTACAGAAACGCGGCGTACAGCTTGACGCGTGCGAACGCGTAGTTGGCCGCGAGCACGTAGTGGCGCGTCGTGGACGGCGCGACGACGGGCGTCAGGTTGCCGGCCGACGTGTCGCCCTGGAAGCCGGCGCCGAGGTAGAGCCCGCCGATCCGGTACTGAAGCCCGGCGCCGTAGTTGCGCCCGGCCTGCGTGGACAGCGTGTTCGGTGTCGGAAAGCCGTACGTGGCCATCACGCGCAGGCCGTTCCAGTCCGGGCTCAGATACGACGCCGCCTGGTTGAAGCGCGGAATCGGCGGCGTCGTGTTGCTCGTGATCGTGTCCGTCGACGTCGCGAGCAGCGCGAGCGGGGACAGCCGTTCGTTGAGCCCGAACGGATCGCCGTCATAGACGATGTAGAACGCGGGCGTGTATTGCCGGCCGAGCCGGAGGTTGCCGTAGCGCGTGTTCTGCAGCGACACGTAGGCTTGCCGGTAGAACAGCGTGCCGCCCTGGAACGATCCGTCGGCCGGCGAGAAGCCGCTTTCCAGCACGAACTTCGTCGATGTGCCGCCGCCGAGATCCTCGACGCCCGTCAGTCCGAACCGGCTCGTCGACGATCCGCCGCCGCTTTGCCGCAGGGTCGACAGGCTGCCGATGCGATCGAATTCGACGTAGCTGTCGACGATCCCGTACAGCGTGACTGACGACGCGTGCGCCGACGTGGCGCACAGCACGCACGCGCCGATCAGGAGTGCTTTCCGTTGCATGAAGGTGTCTCCGTTCCATGTCTTTTTTGTGGCGCGCCCGCGTTCTGGGAGCGGTTGCGCGCGTGGTGTGGCCTTGCGGTGCCGGGGTCAGCGTCCCTTGAACACCGGCTTGCGCTTCTCGAGAAACGCGCGGGCGCCCTCGATCCGGTCCTCGCTCGCGTAGACGTCGGGGCCGACGTCCAGCCGCAGCGCGGCGGCCACCGGCAGCCCCTGGCTGCGCGTCGCGGTTTCCTTGATGCGGCGGATCGTGAGCGGCGCGTTCGCGGCGATCGTCTGCGCCAGTTCGCGCACGGTGCCGTCGAGCGCGGCGTGGGGGACGACGCGGTTCAGCAAGCCGGCGCGCTGCGCCTCGTCCGCGTCGAAGCGGCGGCCCGTGAACAGCAGCTCCATCGCGATCGCGCGTGGCAGCATGCGCGGCAGCAGCACGCTCGCGAAGTTCGCCCCCATCCCGACCCGCGCTTCGGGCAGCGCGAAGGTCGCGTGATCGGCGGCGATCCGCAGGTCGCAGGCGAGCGCGATTTCGCAGCCGCCGCCGATGGCGTGGCCGTTGATTGCCGCGATCGTCGGCTTGCGCAGTTCGAGGATCAGCTCGTGCACGTTGCGGGCGGGCCCGCGCATCGGCTGCATCCCGCGTATCTCGGGATCGCCGAGATCGACGCCCGCGCTGAACGCGCGTTCGCCCGCGCCGCGGATCACGATGACGCGGATCGACGGGTCGTCGTCGAGCGTGACGAGTTCGTCGCACAGGCGCCGGATCGCTTCGGCGGACAGTGCATTGGCGACGTGCGGGCGATGGATCGTCAGCCACGCGATGCCATTGTCGTCGTTGCGCAGGATCGACGGCGCGTCGTCGTCCGTCAGCGAGGAAAGCGAGCTCGGTGCGGTCATGACGTGCTCCCGGTGGCGTCCGCGCGCGTGTCGTGGAGCACGCCTGCCTGCCGCAACGCGTCCCGGCGCGCCGCGTCGATACCGAATGCGTCGAGCACGGCGTCCGTATCGGCGGCGAACGGTTGGGGCGGCCTGCGTATCGAGCCGGGCGTGCGCGACAGCCTGGCGGGGATGCCTGCGCCGGTGTACGTGTCGGTGTCGACGAACATCGCATTGCGCGCGGCCTGCGGGTGGCCGAATGCATCGGCGACGGTATTCACCGGCCCCGTCGCGACGCCGGCCTGTAGCAGCCGCTCGACGACGTCGTCGGCACGCAGCTCGGCGGTCAGCTGGCCGAGCAGCGTGTCGAGCGCGTCGCGATGCGCGACGCGCTGCGCGTTGGTCGCGAATCGCGGATCGCGCGCCAGCTCGGGCACGCCGAGCGCGTCGACGAGCCGTGCGAACGTGCGGTTGTTGCCGGCGCCGGTCGCGACCGGCTTGTCCTTGCACGGATAGACGCCGTACGGCGCGATGGCGCCGTACACGTTGCCGGTCGCGACGGGCACCTCGCCGGTCGCCATCCAGCTCGTGCTGACCGGATGCAGCATCGACAGCGCCGTGCTGAACAGGTCGATGTCGACGTGCTGGCCGAGGCCGGAGCGCGTCCGTTCGACCAGCGCGAGCAGGATGCTCGAGACGGCGCTCAGGCCGGCCGCAAAATCGACGACCGGAAACGGCACCTTGAGCGGCATGCCGCCCGGCTCGCCGTTGATCGACATGAAGCCGGCGAGGCCTTGCGCGACCGCGTCGTAGCCCGGAAACCGCGCGAGCGGGCCGTCGGTGCCGTATCCGGAGATCGAACAATGAACGAGGCGCGGAAAGCGTTCGCGCAGGCAGTCGTCGTAGCCGATGCCCCAGCGTTCGAGCGTGCCCTGCTTGAAGTTGTCGATCAGCACGTCGGCCGTTTCGAGCAGTCGGAACAGCACGTCGCGTCCGTCGGGATGCGACAGGTCGAGCGCGAGATTGCGCTTGTTGCGGTTGAGCCCCCAGTAGTAGCTGGAGAGGCCGTTCGGCATCGCGGGCCCCCAGTCGCGTGTTTCGTCGCCCTGCGGCGGTTCGATCTTGATGACGTCCGCGCCGTGGTCCGCGAGCGTTTGCGCGCAGAACGGCCCCGCATAGACGCGGCTCAGGTCCACCACGCGCACGCCGGCGAGCGCGCCTTCGTTACTGCTGGTCATGACGATGTCTCCTTCGATGTGAATTCGATGCGCCGGCAGGCCGGCACGCGCCGGCTGCACGGCCGTGATGGGTCACGGGTTCAGCCGCGCGCGGCGAACAGCGCGTTCACCGCCGCGCGATGTTCGGGCGTCGCGTGCGCGAACGCCTGGTACGACGCCGACAGGTCGAGCAACGTGTCGAGGCTCGCGTGGCGGCCTTCGCGCAGCAGCCGCTTGGTCAGGCGCAACGCGGTGCCCGAGTGACGGGCGATGCGGCTGGCCAGTTCATGTGCGTGTGCCAGAAGGTCGCCGTCGGGCACGACGCGCGACACGAGCCCGCAGCGCAGCGCGGCTTGCGCGTCCAGCGCATCGCCCGTGAACGACATTTCCGCGGCGACGGCGGCGCCGACGATCCGCGGCAGGAACCATGCGCCGCCGTCGCCGGGCACGAGTCCGAGGGCGATGAAGCTCTCGGCGAAGCGCGCGCGGCCGGCAGCGATGCGGATGTCGCACATGCATGCGAGATCGGTGCCGGCGCCGATCGCCGGGCCGTTGACCGCCGCGATGGCCGGCACTTCGAGTTGCTGGAACGCCTGTGCAAGGCGCTGAATGCCGCGGCGGTAGCGGGTCCGGATCGCGGCAGGATCGTGCGGGTCCGATTCCATGAGCGCGCGCATTGCCTTCACGTTGCCGCCCGACGAGAACGTCGTGCCGGCGCCGGTCAGGACAAGCACGCGGATCGATTCGTCGCGGTTCGCGTCGTCGCAGCATTCGGTCAGCGCGTCGATCGCATCGGTGTCCGAAATGGCGTTGCGGGTTTCGGGACGGTTCATCGTGACGGTCAGGATCGTGCCCTGCCGTTCACGGATCAGAAAGGCTGCCATGGTGTCTCCGTGTGTTCTGTGCCGCGGGACTTCACGCCGCGGGCCGAAGCCTAGTATCGTCACGACGGTTGGCGGCGGGAAATTCCGTTCCACGTATGTGGAAGGCCCGTCCCGGTAGCTGCGGAGAGGGCGGGATGAGCGGAAACGTGGTCAAGAGCGCGGCGCGCGTGTTCGAGGTGCTGGAACTCTTCAGCGCATTGCAGCGGCCGCTGAGCGTGCGCGAGATCGCCACGCGGTGCGGGTATCCGGGGTCGAGCGCGGCGGCGCTGCTGACCAGCATGAAGACGCTCGGCTATCTCGCGTACGACGACGCGACCCACGCGTATGCGCCCACCGCACGGCTCGTCAATCTCGGCGAAGCGCTGGTCGATTCGGCGGCCGGCAGCCGGCGGCACTGGCATGCCGTCGCGAAGCGGCTGGCGGCACGCACGCATGAGGCGGTCGTGATCGCGGTGCAGAGCGATCTGTACGTGCAGTACATCGATGCGGTCGAGGGCTCGCATACGATTCCGATCCAGTTTTATGCGCCGATCGGCACGCGTCGCGAGATGTGCATGTCGGGGCTCGGCTGGGCGCTGCTGAGCCTTCAGCCGGACAGCACGATCCGCCGGCTCGTGTCGCGCAGCATCCGTCGGATCGGGAAGTCGGGCAGGACGATCGACGAGGACGTCGTGCTCGACAAGGTCGAGCAGACGCGCCGGCTCGGCTATTCCTATTCGGCGCATACGGTCACGCAGGGCGCCGCGATGATCTCGATGGTGATCGCGGACGGCTGGAACGGCCTGCCGCTGGCAATGGGGGTGGCCGGGCCCGTCGAGCGGATCGACGCGCGTCGCGATGCGATCGTGCGGGCGATGCGGGAGGCGCTGGACGCGCAGCGCCCGGAGGCGGCCGCCGGCTAGCCGGACGAGGCCGGCGCGCGCAGGCATTCGCATAGAATCGGGAGGTTTCGCCGCTCCTGTTCCGGCTGCATTCCAGCGAGGTCGCCATGTCATTGAACGCGCCGCTTTCCGGCATCCACATCGTCGAATTCGAAGGTCTCGGCCCCGGCCCGCTCGCGGGCTGGATGCTGGCCGGAATGGGCGCACGCATCACGCTGATCGCGCGCCCGTCCGGCCGTACGAGCGCACCGGACGCGCTGCGAGCCCGCGAAGGCGACCTGCTGCGCGAAGGCAAGACGATCGTCGAGCTCGACCTGAAGTCACCGGCCGGCCACGCCGCGGCGCTCGACCTGATCGCGCAGGCCGATGCGCTGATCGAGGGCCTGCGGCCCGGCGTGATGGAGCGGCTCGGTCTCGGCCCCGACGATTGCGCGCGCCGCCACCCGAAGCTCGTGTACGGGCGGATGACCGGCTGGGGCCAGCATGGCCCGCTCGCGGCCGCGGCCGGGCACGACCTGAACTACGTCGCGCTGACGGGGCTGCTGTCGCTATCGGCACCGAACGACGGCCGGCCGGGCTTGCCGCCGACCGTCGTCGGCGATGCAGGCGGCGCGCTCGGGCTCGCGTTCGGGATCGTCTGCGCGCTGTTCGACGTGCGCGGCGGCGGGCCGGGGCGCGTGGTCGACGGCGCGATCGTCGACATCGTGTCGATGCTCGGCTCGCTTGCGCTGTGGGCACGCGCGAACGGGCAGCTCGACGGCGCGCAGCCGAGCCTGTTCCACGATGCGCCGTTCTACGACGTGTATCGCTGCGCGGACGGCGAATGCGTGACGATCGGCGCGCTCGAACCGCCGTTCTATGCGTTGCTGGTCGAACGGCTCGGGCTGACCGACGTCGATCCGGCCTCGCAGTACGACCGCGCGCGCTGGCCGGCGCTGAAGGCGCGTTTCGCCGACGTGTTCGCGCGGCAGCCGTCCGCGCACTGGCGCGCGCTGCTCGAAGGCACCGACGCGTGTTTCGCGCCGCTGCTGAGCGTGGCCGACGCGGTCGCGCATCCGCATAACGTGGCGCGCGGGATCTATCGAACTGACGAGCACGGGAACGTGCGGGCGCGCGTGGCGCCGCGGTTTTTGCCGCTGGCGGGGGATGAGGCGGTCTAGCGGCGCGACTCACGCGCCGGACCGCCGGAAATCGCGTGCCGGCCGTTCAGGCCGTCTCTTCCGGCGCATCCGGCATCTTGCCGTCGCCGACGCGGTTGATCGTGCCTTGCGCGATCGCGACGAGCCGTTCGTGATCGCCGTCGATGACGAACACGTGACACTGGCAGGTCGCCTGGTGCCGGCCCGCGTAGACGAGCTTCGCACGCGCGACGAGCGTGCCGTTCACGGCCGGCCGCAGGTAGTTGATCTTGTATTCGGCGGTGATCACGCGCGGGCCGAGCACGAGCGCGCCGGCGAACGTCAGCGCGTTGTCCGCGAGATAGCTGATGACGCCGCCGTGCACGAAACCGTGCTGCTGCCGCAGTTCTTCGCGCACGGGCAGACACAGCGACACTTCATTGTCGCCGATATGCATCAGCTCCGTACCCAGCAGCATGCTGAACGGTTGCGCGCGCAATGCGCCGCGCGCGTGGTCCGTGATGTCGGTCATCGAACTTCCCTCGAAATGAGTGCCCGCTTGCGCTGAACTCTAGGAAGGGGGCTGCGGATAAGCAAGGAAATTCGTCCACGTTTCCTGCAAATTCCGGTGCGATGCGACGAGATTATTGCGTCAAATACCGAAGATCTCCCGGTTTGCGGGCGATTCCGCGGGAATGCGCGGGCAACGCGCACTTTGCCGCCTTCCGTTCCTAAAGTCCGACGAAGAAATGCCGCTAATGCCGGGGCATTGCCTCATCGTCCGCTCTCCAGGAATCTCCCCATGTTCGGAAAAATCAAGCTCGCGTCGGGTCTGCTCGGCGTGTTGACCGTGTTTTGCCTCTTCCTGCTCGCGATCGAAGCGCTCGGCTTCTGGGCGCTCACGTCGACGCGCAGCGGTGTCGACGACCTGTCGAACGTCGCGATCGCGCAGGTCGACGCGGCCAGCCGGGCGACCGAGCAGTTGCTCGACGCGCGCATCAACCTGTCGCGCGCCGGCACGCGGATGGTGCGCGGCGGCCCCAAGCCGGAAGACATCATTCGCCATGCGGGCGCGTCGCTCGCGGAAGCCGACAAGGCGTTCGCCGTGCTGACGGCCGCGCAGGCGGTCGACGACACGAACCGTGCGCGCGTCGCGGCGCTTGCCGAGCGCTATCGTGCGCTGCGCGGCGCGCTGGGCGAACTCGTGCAGTTCCTCGACGCCGACAACATCCAGGCCTTCCTCGACCAGCCGACGCAAAGCATCCAGGACGCCTATATCGCCGAACTGCACCGCTTCACCGACTACGGCGGCGCATCGAGCCGCGCGGCCCTCGACACGATCGACGGCGGCATGCTCTGGTTCAAGTCGGTCGGCATCGTGCTGCTGGTGGCGATGCTCGCAGCGAGCGCGGCGATCTACGCGGCCGCCCGGCGCGCGGTCGTCGCGCCGCTGGAGGAAGCCGGCCGCCATTTCGAGCGGATCGCGCAGGGCCGGCTCGACGAAGCCGTGCGTGCGGGCGGCGTGTTCGAGATCGACCGGATGCTGCGCGGCCTCGCCACGATGCAGACGAGTATCGCGGGCACCGTGCGCACGGTGCGCCACGCATCCGATGCGATCCACCTCGGCGCGGGCGAGATCGCGGGCGGCAACGCCGACCTGTCGGCGCGCACGGGCACGCAGGCCGCGTCGCTGGAGGAAACGGCCGCCAGCATGGAGGAACTGACCGCGACCGTCCGGCAGAACACCGACAGCGCACGCGCGGCGAGCGCGCTGGCCGATGCGGCGCTCGAAGCGACGGGCCACGGCGGCGGCGTAGTCGACAGCGTGATCGACCGGATGCGCGGCATCGCGCAGAGTTCGGGGCGGATCGCGGAGATCATCTCGGTGATCGACGGCATCGCATTCCAGACCAACATCCTCGCGCTGAACGCGGCGGTCGAGGCTGCGCGCGCCGGCGAACAGGGGCGTGGTTTCGCGGTGGTCGCGGGCGAAGTGCGCTCGCTCGCGCAGCGCAGCGCGCAATCGGCGAAGGAGATCAAGGCGCTGATCGAGGATTCGGTCGCGCAGATCAACGGCGGCGCGGAACTCGTCGAGCGCGCCGGCGACGCGATGCGGACGGTGTCGGCGTCGATCACGCGCGTCGTGCAGACGATGTCGGAGATCACCGCGGCGTCGGTCGAGCAGAGCGTCGGGATCGAGCAGGTGAACCAGGCCGTCACGCAGATGGATCAGCTCACGCAGCAGAACGCGGCATTGGTCGAGGAGGTCGCGGCGGCGGCCGCGTCGCTGAACGACCAGACCGCGCACCTGATGCAGGCGGTGTCGGTGTTCGACCTGGGCGACGGACGGGCCGCACGCGGCGAGCGCGCGGCGCCGTCATTCGCCGGCACGGGTTACGAACCGGCCGGCAGCGCCGCGTAGGCGGTCGCGAGGTGGTAGGGCGTCGTCGACGGCATGTCGGCGCGGGCTACCTGCCCGTCGGCGGTCTTGCACTCGAACCAGCCGCGCGGATGCAGGAAGCGCGCGGCGAAGCGTTCGATCTGCCGCGCGAGCGGCGCGGAGGTGGGCGTGCCGCCGTGCGTCGCGAGCGCGCGCAGGTATTCGGTCTGCGCCCAGATCCGTTGCGTGCCGTCGACGCACGCGCCGTGCGCGTCGAGCGCCGCGCAGACGCCGCCCGTCTGCGGATCGACGCCATATTGCTCCGCGAACGTGAACGCGCGCGACAGCGCGGCGGGGAGCCCCGTCCGCGCGAGCCGCGCGCCGGCCGCATCGACCAGGTAGAACCATTCGAACTGATGGCCGGGCTCGAAACGGTTGTCTGCCGCGCCGAGCGGCAGCTCGGCCACGCAGCCGGTCGCCGTGTCGACGAACGTGCGCTCGACGGCTTGCGCAGTGTGCGCGAGCGCATCGTCGAATGCCGCGTCGCCGAAGGCATCGGCGGCCGCGAGCCACGCTTCGGTCAGGTGCATCAGCGGATTCTGCAGCGCGCCGCTGCCGGATGACGAGAAGTCGGCGTGGCGTGCCGCGTCGAGCAGCGCGTCGCCGGGGCGCGGCGCGAAACGATCCCGGATCAGCGCGGCGGTCTCCTCGGCCACCGTGCGCGCGGCGGCGTCGCCCGACGCCGCAAACCACGCGGCGCACGCGAACACGATGAACGCGTGCGTATAGAGATCCTTGGTCGTATCGAGCGGCGCGCCCTGCGCGTCGACGCTGTAGATCCAGCCGCCGTGGCGCGTGTCGCGGAAGCGCCGGCACAATGCGTCGAACAGCGTGGCCGCGTGTGCGGTGTCGCCGGCCTGCGCGAACACGAACAGTTGCCGCGCGCACGCCATTGCGCGATAACGGGTCACGGGCAGCGGCGCGTGGGTGGCCGGATCGACGGCCTCGAACGGCAGTTGTAATGTCTGGTCGAACCCTGAACCCCGCCAGATCGGCAAGACGACGTGCGCGAAATGGTGGCGCAGCTGGGCGGCCTGGGCGGAAGCGGAGTCGGAAACGGGCATGACGGGGTTGAGCGCTTGGATCGAAACGTGTCGGCGCGGCCCGGAAGATCGGCGCGGCCGGGGCCAAGGATAAAACATTCCGCGCGGCCGGCACCAAAAAAGGAGAGAAATCGGATGCTCAGCAACCTGGAACTCGTGATGCGGCTGGTTCTCGCCGCGGCGCTCGGCAGCGTCATCGGCTTCGAGCGCGAGCGCCTGTCGTGGGCGGCCGGCCTGCGCACGCACATGCTGGTGTGCGTCGGCTCGACGCTGATCATGATCGTGTCGGCGTTCGGATTCGCCGACGTGCTCGGCAGCAGCGACCACATCGTGCTCGATCCGTCGCGGATCGCCGCGCAGGTTGTGTCGGGCATCGGCTTCCTCGGTGCGGGCTCGATCCTGCTGCGCGGCGAGATCGTGCGAGGGCTGACGACGGCCGCGAGCCTGTGGTCGGTCGCGGCGATCGGCCTCGCGGTGGGCGGCGGGCTCTACGTCGCGTCGATTTCGGCGACGATCATCATCCTGATCATCCTGGCCGGCATCAAGCCGCTGGAGCGCCGCTACTTCACGGTGCGCCAGCGGCGCCAGCTCGCGCTGACGGTCGTGAGCGGCACGCTGAACTTCGATTCGCTGCATGCGGCGCTCGGCCCGGACAGTGCGCGCGTGAAGCAGTTCATCGTGCAGCGTGCCGACGACACGGGCGAGCACGACGAAGTGCGCATCGCGCTCGCGCGGGTGTCGGAGCTCGAATACCAGGCGATCTGCGACAAGCTACGTACGCTGAAGGGCGTCACGCGTTTCGAAGAAGGCAACGGGCTGTCGGGCGACGAATAGGCTGAATCGGCAACGGAGCATGCGACAATGGCCGACCACCGATTCCGTTCGACATCCGGCTCCGCGCCTGCGGGCCCCGCCATCCGATTTCCATGACCGAATCCGTTTCCTCGCCTCGCCCCCGCTCCCGTTCCAGTCGTTCGTCGTCCCGTTCCCGCCAGCGCTCGGCCGCTGCCGCGGGCAGCACGTCCGCGAGGGCGACGGCGCGGCCCGGCAACGCGCCGGCCGGCGATGCGCCGCGCGACGAACGGACGCTCGACCTGTTCGGCGATCCGGTGCTCGAGCCGGGCGAGCGTGCGCCGGTTGCGGCGCGCGACGAGACGGTAGCGGAAGCTGAGGCGGCGGCCGCCGCGGACGGGCGACAGGCTACGCTGGACGGGTTCATCGCGCCGGACGGCGCGACTGCGGCCGGGCACGGCGCAGCTGAAGGCTCGGCGCCGCCGGAGGTAGGGGTGGCGGTCGAAAGTGTTTCGGTACCTGAAGGCGGTTTCGCTGCGAGCGTCGACGGCGCATCTGCCGGTGGTGGTGACGCGAAGGCAGCCGATTTGCCTGCGGTCGACGGCGCCGTAAAGGCGGCGACCGCGCTGCAAGCAGCCGACGGCGTCGCGGCGAAGGCAGCCGAATCGCCAGCGGCAGGTGCTGAAGTCGCGAAGTCCGCAGCCGAGGTTGCGGCCGTCAAATCCCGCGAAGGGAAATCTTCCGGCGACGCCGTGAAGGAGCGCCGCCCATCGTCGGGCGGCAAACGCCGGGCGGCTGCCGGCGCGAGCGAAGCGGCGGCGATGCAATCCGCGCCGGCTGCGACGAGCGTCGACGCGGTACCGGAAGCGGCTGAATCGACCGGCTCGCCGGAGGTTGTCGCTGCGCCTGTCGAGCCGCAGGCGCCGGTACAACCCGCCGAGCCGGCAATTGCCACGAATTCCGCGATCCCCGGTGAAGCGACCGCGCAGCCCCATGTTCCGCCGCCACTCGTTACGCAGCCGGTGGCTTCCGCTGCGTCCTTCGTGACGAAGCCGTCGGCGGAACGCGTGCAACCGGCCGCACCGGTCTTCGACCCGGACACGCACCTGCGCCCGCTGACCGACCGGTTCGCCGCGTTGCAGGCCGACGTGGACGGCTTGCAGCGCACGGCCGATCGCGAGATGCGCCGCGTCAATCGCCTGCTGTTGGCGCTGGCCGTCGTCGTGCTGGCCGGGCTCGTCGCGCTGGTGCTGCAAACGCGGCAGATCTCGCACCTGAAACAGGACGCGGCCGCCAAGCAGCAGCGGATCGATCGCCTCGCGGCCGATCTGTCGACGCAACAGGCGACGCTGATGACGCTCGAGGAACACCACGAAGCGCTCCTGTCGCAAGTCGACCGGCTGCAGCGTACGGCGAACCGCGAGGCGGCCGTCGCGAAGCGAACCCGTCGGGCGCGTTAATCGCTCCGACCCTATCCTGGAAGCCTTGCGGGACAAGGGGCGCTGTTTCGCGCCCGCGATCGGTGTCGCACGCATGCGGCAAACTGATGCGGTTCACTGGCAGAGTTCAGGGGAAACCCTTAGAATGGAGTCCATCTCAGGGAAAACCCTAGCCACATCTGTCAGGAGTCTCACATGAGCTTCATCTTCGCCCTGCTGCAAAAGATCGACGACCTGTTCGTGTCGCCGCACCTGCCCCTCGACGCCGAATACTCGTACGCTGCGCGTCGCGCCGAAGCCGAGCGCGTGCGCCGTGCGCACCTCGTGCCGATCGTCCTGTACCGTCGCTGATTCGCTGATTCGCTGATTCGCTGATTCGCTGATTCGCTGATTCGCTGATTCGGCGCGGCGCTCGCCGCACCTGCCTGCCCGCTTTCCACCGCCGCATTGCGCGCCGGTGCGACCGTCCCGCTACACTGGAAGTCTGAGTGTCTTTACGGTGACCGGGCCATGCTGCAGATGCGGCCGATGACGGCCGGCGAATTCCATGCGTACCGCACGCGAGCCATCGACGGCTACGCGCGCGATCTCGTTTCATCCGGACAGAACGCTGTCGAAGACGCTGCCGATCGTGCGCGCGCCTGTTTCGACATGCTGTTGCCGGACGGCCTGCTGACCGCCGGCCAGACCCTCGTGATGCTCATCGACGGCGCCAGCGGCGACGCGGTGGGCGACCTTTGGTACGCGATCGTGCCCGAAGGGCCGAACCACACGCTGTTCATCTACGATCTCGACATCGTCCCGTCCCGGCGCCGCCAGGGTTGGGCCACGCGCACGCTCGACGCACTCGACGCCGAGGCGCGCCGGTACGGCGTCACCGAGATCGGTCTGTCGGTTTTCAATCACAACACGGCGGCCCGTGCGCTGTATCGTGCGTGCGGCTTCGCGCCGATCACGACGACGCTGATCAAACCGGTCGTATCGGACTGACTTCACCGGGCCGGCGCCACGTCGTTGCGCAACGCCGGTTCGTCACGCTGCAACCGGCATATGCCGGCAATCCTCCCGATCCTTCCTGTTGGCCGATGGCCGATGGCCGATGGCCGATGGCCGATGGCCGAACGGCCATTCTGCCGTCCGGCCATCGGCCATCGGCATGCATCAGCGTGCGCGGCCTTTCCATCTCCGCAACAGCAACGCGTTGGTCACGACGCTGACGCTGGAAAACGCCATCGCCGCGCCCGCGATCACCGGGTTCAGCAGGCCGAGCGCCGCGAGCGGCACGCCGACCAGGTTGTAGACGAACGCCCAGAACAGGTTCTGCTGGATCTTCCGGTATGTGCGTTTCGAGATGTCGATCGCGTCGGCGACGAGCGCCGGGTCGCCGCGCATCAGCGTGATGCCGGCCGTGTGCATCGCGACGTCCGTGCCGGTTGCCATCGCGATGCCGACATCGGCCGCGGCGAGCGCGGGCGCATCGTTGATCCCGTCGCCGACCATCGCGACGACCCCGCCGTGCGTGCGCTTCAGCTCGGCGACGACGCGTGCCTTGTCGTCGGGCAGCACCTGCGCATGCACTTCGCCGATGCCGAGCGACGCCGCGACGGCCGCCGCGCTGCCGCGGTTGTCTCCGGTCACGAGCGCGCTGACGACGCCGCGTGCCGACAGCGCCGCGATCGCGTCGCGGGCGCCCGGCTTCACGGTGTCGCCGAATGCGATCAGCGCGAGCAACGCGCGCGGCGCATCGGCACGCATCAGCCACGAGATCGTGTTGCCGGCGCGTTCGAGTTCGGCCGCGCGGGCGTTCAGCTCGGGCGGCACCGCGATGCCGAGCTCGTCGCGCCAGCGTGTGCTGCCGAGCGCGAGCAGCTGCCCGCCGACGCGCGCTTCCACGCCGCGTCCGGCTACCGCGCGTGCATCGGCCGCGACGGCCAGCGGCGCGGTATCGCCGCGTGCGACAACGTCCGCATCGTGCGCGGCGACGACGGCACGCGCGAGCGGGTGGTCGCTCTGGCGTTGCACGGCCGCCGCGAGCGCGAGCGCCTCGTCGCGCGGCACGCCCACGGCCTCGAACGCCGTCACGGACGGCTTGCCTTCGGTCAGCGTGCCGGTCTTGTCGAATGCGATCACGGTCGTGCGCTGTGCGAGTTCGAGCGCCTGCGCATCCTTGATCAGCACGCCGTGCCGCGCCGCGACCCCCGTGCCGGCCATGATCGCGGCGGGCGTCGCGAGCCCGAGTGCGCACGGGCAGGCGATCACGAGTACCGCGACCGCGTTGAGGATCGCGGTTTCCATCCCGGCGCCGGCGATCAGCCAGCCGACCAGCGTCAGCACTGCGATGCCGAGGATCGCCGGCACGAACACTTCGCTGACCCGATCGACGAGCCGCTGGATCGGCGCCTTCTCGGCCTGCGCGGATTCGACGAGGCGGATGATGCGCGCGAGCGTCGTTTCCGCGCCGATCGCGGTGGTTTCGACGACGAGCGCGCCTTCGCCGTTGATCGAGCCGGCCGTGACGGCGTCGCCGTCGTCCTTCGGCACGGGCAGGCTTTCGCCGGTGATCAGCGATTCGTCGATGTGCGAGCGGCCCGACACGATCCGGCCGTCGACGGGTACGCGTTCGCCCGGGCGGATGCTGACCTGTGTGCCGACGCGCACCTGCGCCAGCGGTACGTCGCGCTCGACACCGTGCTCGATGACGCGCGCACGGTCGGGACGCAGCGCGTTCAGCGCACGGATCGCCTCGGTGGTCTGGCGCTTCGCGCGCGATTCGAGCCATTTGCCGAAGCGCACGAGGGTGACGATCACGGCCGACGCCTCGAAATACAGGTGGCCGGGATGCGCGGGATCGCGCAGCAGCATCCACAGGCTCAAGCCATATGCGGCCGACGTGCCGAGCGCGACGAGCAGGTCCATGTTGCCGGTGCGCGCCTTCACCGCGTGCCAGGCTGCACGGTAGAAGCGCGCGCCGAAGCCGAACTGCACGATCGACGCGAGCACGAGCTGGAGCCAGCCGGGCAGCATCAGGTCGATGCCGAACGGCGCGACGAGCATCGGCGCGATGAGCGGTGCGCTCAGCACGGCGGACCAGATCACGAGGTTGCGTTCGCGCACCGCTTCGCGGCGCTTGCGGGCGTCGGGGTCCGGCGCGGCGCTGGCCGGTTGCGCGTCGGCGCCGGCCGTTGCGCCGGCTGACGGCGCGGCGGCGAGCGATGCACGGTAGCCGGCTGTGGTGACCGCCGCGATCAGCGTGGCGGCGTCGAGTGCGCCGGCGCCATGCACCGACGCGCGCTCGGTCGCGAGATTGACGGAAGCGCGCGCGACGCCCGGTACGGCGGCCAGCGCTTTTTCGACACGGCCGGCGCAGGACGCGCAGGTCATGCCGCCGATGTCGAGTTCGAGGTCGAGGTCGGTGGAGGCGGCTGCAGGTGGCGGGGCAACGGCGACCGGAGTCGCACCGTAACCGGCTTGTTTTACCGCTTCGGCGAGCCGCGCGGCGGATACGTCGGCCGACGCGTCGACGGTGGCGCGTTCGGTCGCCAGGTTGACCGATGCGCGCGTGACGCCTGGCACCTTCGCCAGCGCCTTCTCGACGCGCGACACGCATGATGCGCAGGTCATTCCGTCGATATCGAGCGCGATTGTGGCGGCGGGGGGCGGAAGCGTGGCTGCTGCGGACGGCGTTTCGTTGCGCGGTGGATGTGCCGCAGGCGCGGTCGCGACGGCTTCCACGGCCGCGTCGCGCACGGTGGCGCGGTAGCCGGCCTCACGGATTGCGTCGACGAGCCGGCCGGGTTCGACCGTGTCCTGCGCGGTGACCGTCGCCGCCTGCGCGTCGAGGTCGACTGCCGCATCGACGACGCCCGGCACGGCGGCCAGCGCGCGCTGCACGCGGCCCGTGCAGCCGCCGCAATGCATGCCGTCGACGCTCAGTTCGATCGTTTGCAGCGCTGCGGAGGCAAGTGGTTCAGTCATGTCGGATTCCCCAAAAGCGCGGTTCGTGCCGCGAATGGTTCCAGTATCAACATTCCCATGATGGTAAGGTCAAGCGTCGGCGACAATGCGACGCATGTTGATGTCCACAGGGTGTCACAACGCGAAAGAAACAAGCGCCCGGCTTCCAGACGGATAGCCGGGCGGTCGCACCGTTGCGCTTGATTACGTGGTCAGGAACAGAGCTTGGCGCTCGCGAGGCGATTCAGGCTGACGCCTTGCTCGGCGGCCTGGATGACCAGCGCACGGTGCGTCTGCGGCGGGATGCGAACCTTGAATTCACCGCTGTAGGTCCGGTCGGCGATCGGTTCGGGCACCTTCCCGCCGTTTGCGGTCATGTCGCGCACGACATCGGCGACGAGCCGGCGAATGCCCGCGAGCGCGTCTTCCGGCGTGGCGTCGAGCCACGAAAGAGACGGGAACTCCGCACAGAGGCCGACGTGCTCCCCGTTCTCCGGGGACCACGTTACGCGGTACGTAAAGTGGTCTTGGGTCATGATTTCCGTTCCTTCAGTCGATCGGTCGCGTCGAGAACCTGCCGCACCTGATACGCGTTCGCTTCCCGCGATCATTCTGGATGTTCACTCGAGGATCGCCTTGCCACGGTGTCTTGAAAATGGCGTGGCTGGAACCCGATTGGCGGGCCGCTCCGAAGCGTGCCGCTCAGGCCTCGAACAGATCGTTGAAACGCACGTTCGCCGGCTCTCGCCTCATTTGATCGAGGATCTTCCATCCGCTCGCGCAAATGAATGGTGTCAATAATGACACCATTTGTCCGAGCTGGCCACGAACCCTCGGCCGCAGTTTTTCCCGACGGCAACCGAACCAGCGCCCGACCTGCTATTCGGCGTATTAGGGATTGCCCCGAGGCGCTATGATACCGGCCTGACATCAGCGCCCACCGTTGCGAAATGTAGCGAAACGGCATCCGGGCAGGCTGGGGTGCCTTGCATTCGCCGTTCGCAAGACGAACAAGGCGTTGACTGAAAAGAACGATATTCGGCCAGTAATCGATGATTGAAAACCTGCAGGAATCAGTTTCTCTGCGGCGCGCGTGCGCGTCGCTGGCCATGGCGGCGTTGCTCGCGGGGTGCGCGTCGCAACCGGACGCGATCCAGCGGAAAACCGGCTGGATGCGCGCGGAAGTCGCCGACTCCTATGTCTATGCGTATCCGCTCGTGCTGATGGACGTCGCGAAGGAAGCGGCGACGGGCGGCGACGGCGCGCAACCGGGGCAGGCGCCGCTCAACACGCTGCGCCATGCGCAGGCGCTGCCGCCTGTCGGTGCGGTCAATCCGCCGCTGCCGGGCGTCGATACCCTCGACTCGACCGGCTGGCTCGACATCGCCGCCGAACCCGTGATCGTCACGCTGCCCGACACGCGCGGCCGCTACTGGGACGCGCGCGCGCTCGACATGTGGACCAACGTGCTGTGGTCGTCGTCGAGCGTGGCCGCACGCGGCGCCCGCGGCGGCGCGCGATCGCAAACGATTGCCTTCGTCGCGAAGGACTGGCAGGGCGCGCTGCCGAAGGGCGCGCTGCGTGTCGACGTGCCGTCCGGCAACGCGTGGCTCGAAGTGCGGCTGCAGACGAGCGGCGGGCGCGACCTGACGAACGTGAAGAAGCTGCAGCGCGCGATCCGCGTGGTGCCGCTGTCTGTTTACACAGGCGCCGCGCGCGGCGCGTCGGTCGCGGTCCATGCGGGCAGCGCACCGTCCGAAGCGGTAGGCGGCGGCACGCCGGCCGAGCAGGTGGCCGCACTCGACCCGAAGGCGTTCTTCACGCGCTTCGCGCAGGCGCTGCAGGACAACCCGGCGCCGGTCGACGACGCGCATGCGCTGGAACTGCTCGGCGACATCGGCGTGACGGCCGGCTACCCGGTGCTGTGGACGGGCGACCGCCTGACGGCCGCGACGGCCGGCGTCGCCGAGGCGCGCGCGCGGCTCGCGACGCCGCCGTCGAACCTGCTGAACGCGAACGGCTGGAGCTGGATCGGCGACACGGCCGGCAAGTACGGCCAGGACTACACGCTGCGCGCCTACGCGGCTTACACGCAGTTCGGCACCGCGACGCGCGACGACGAGACGCTCGCGGTCGTTCGCGTCGACAGCGACGGCCATGCGCTGAACGGCGCGAACCGCTACGTGCTGCATTTCGCGCCGGGCGCGCTGCCGCCGGCCCGCGCGTTCTGGACGCTCACGCCCTACACGACGAACGGCGCGCTGCCCGACGTCGGGTCGGCGCGCCGCTCGCTCGGCGATCGCGACCGGCTGCGCCGCAACCACGACGGCTCGATCGACGTCGTCGTGTCGGCGTCGCCGGGCGGCGCGCATGCGGGCAACTGGCTGCCGGCGCCGCGCACCGATTTCGCGCTCGCGTTGCGCCTGTATGCACCGAAGCCGCAGGCGAGCGACGGGTCGTGGATGCCGCCCGTCGTCGTCCGGAAATGAACGGATGACCGGCGGCGCTGTCCGACCGGCGGGCGCGACAGCGCCCGAATCCCGTACCGTCACCTCCTGAGCCTATACTTTCGGGATAGCGTGCGCGGCCGTCCGGTTCTCCGGCGCGGCCCGGCATCCATTCCCGAGGCATTCAAGCATGGCAAGCGCAGACAAAGAAACCGTATCCTCGACCCTCCATGCCCTCGGTGGCGTTGCACGCTCGCGCCGGACCCGGCGTATCGGCATCGGCGTGCTGATCTTCCTCGTATTGTTCGGACTGCTCGGGTTCTTCGCGGCGCCGCCGCTGATCCGCCACGTCGCCGAACAGCAGTTGAGCAAGCAGCTCGACCGGCCGGCCACGATCCAGCGCATCGCGCTGAACCCGTACACGCTGAACCTCGAAGCCGACGGCATCCACCTCGGCGAGCGCGGCGGCCAGGGCGACTTCATCGACATCGGCAAGCTCGTCGTCAGGCCGTCGTGGTCGTCGCTGTTCCGCGGCGCGCCGATCGTCAACGAAATCCGGCTCGATTCGCCGCGCTTTCACATCGTCCGCTACGACGCGCAGCGCTTCAACTTCACCGACCTGATCGAGAAGTTCTCCGCGCCGTCGCCGAAGCCCGAAAGCAAGCCGACGCAGTTCTCGGTGTCGAACATCCAGGTCAACGACGGCCGGATCGACTTCGACGACCGCCTGCTGAATGAAAAGCACGTCGTCGACAACTGGACGCTCGGCATTCCGTATATCGCGACGCTGGCCTCGAAGACCGACATCTTCGTCGAGCCGAAGCTGCGCGCGCGCTTCGACGGCAGCCCGATCTCGATCGACGGCAAGACCAAGCCGTTCGCGCAGTCGCGCGAATCGGAGATCGCGCTGAAGTTCGATCGCCTCGACGTGCCGAAGCTGATCTCGTACGTGCCGGCAAAGCTGCCGGTGGCCGTGACGAGCGGCCTGCTGAGCAGCAACCTCACGGTCAATTTCGTGATGAGCGGCGAGACGCCTGCGCTGCGCGTGTCGGGTACCGTCGACCTGAACGATGCGAAGGTGACGGACCACGCGGCCGCGCCGCTGTTCGCCGCGCGCGGCGTGCACGTCGCGGCGGCCAGCCTCGAGCCGCTGCGCAACGCGATGCACTTCGACGAAATCAGGATCGACCAGCCGGTGGTCGACCTGGCGCGCGACAAGCAGGGCGTGCTGAACGTCGAGAAGCTCGTCGCGCAGCCGGCCGCTGCCCCGAAGGCCGAACCCGGCAAGCCGGCCGCGTCGGCCGCCGCCGCGTCCGGCGCCGCCGTCGCCGCAGCCAGCGGCGCGCAGGCCGAAACCGCCGCCGCCGCGAAGGAAGCGCCGCCGCTCGATCTGACGATCCGTCATTTCGCGATCGACGGCGGCACGGTCAACGTCGACGACCGCGTGCCGGCGACGCCGACCGCGATGTCGCTGACGAAGCTCGCCGCGACGCTCGACGGCTTCTCGCTGCTGGGCAAGACACCCGCGAAATACACGCTGTCGACGTCGCTGTCGCGCGGCGGCGACGTGACGGCCGAAGGCGCGTTCAATCTTGCCGACAAGCAGGCCGACACGAAGCTGACGGTTGCTGCGCTCGCGCTGCCGGCGCTGCAGCCGTATCTCGGCGAGGCGACGCGCGCACGCGTGCTCGACGGCACGCTCGGCGCAACCGTCAACGCGAAGACCGACTGGGGCAAGACGCCGCTCGCCGCGGAAGTCGCCGACAGCACGATCAGCCTGAAGTCGCTGAAGCTCGCGACGCCCGACAGCAAGGCGCCCGCGATCGTGCTGCCCGACGCGAGCGCGAAGATCGCGAAGGTCGACGTCGCCGCGCGCACCGCGGAGATTGCGAGCGTCGACGCGAGCGGGCTCGCGCTCGACGTGAAGCGCCTGAAGGACGGCAAGATCGACCTCACGTCGCTGGCCGGCCCCGCGCAGGCATCGGTGCCGAAACGCACGGTCGCGCGCAAGGCCGAGGCCGCCGCGCCGTCGTGGCACTACCGGATCGACGCGCTGAACGTGAAGGATTCGTCCGCGAACTTCACCGACCTGTCGACGCCGCGCCCGGTGAAGCTGGCGATCAAGCCGCTGGAGCTGTCGGTGCAGAAGCTGAGCGACGACATGACGAAGCCGCTGCCCGTGCAGTTGAAGGCGACCCTGAACCGCAAGGGCTCGCTGAACGTGACGGGCGACGTGACCGCGCAGCCGCTGAAGCTCGGCCTGAAGATCAACGGCAACCGCCTCGACGCCGCCGCGTTCGAGCCGTACTTCGGTAGCGCGCTGAACGCGACGATCGCGAGCGCGCTGCTCAACGCGCAGGGCAACCTGACGTTCGCGCAGGTGAAGGACACGCCGCGCGCGACCTATCGCGGCGACGTCGCGCTGGTCGACGTGCGGATGCTCGACAAGGCGACGTCCGACCCGTTCGCGGGCTGGCGCTCGCTCGCGCTGTCGAACCTGAAGGCGAACTACGACGAGAAGGGCACCGACATCGACGCCGCGCGCGTGACGTTCTCGAACTTCTACGGCCGCGTGCTGCTCGACGCGCAGGGGCGGTTGAACCTGAAGGACGTGGTCGCGAAGCAGTCGGGCCCGGCGCAGTCGCTGACGCGTGACGCGAGCAAGGGCGAGCCGGTGCCGCTGTCGCCCGGCATGACACCGCCGGCCGCCGCGCAAGCTGCGTCGGCTGCTGCGGCGTCCGCGCCGGCCGCTGCGTCGGCGACGGTCGTCGTGAAGGCCGCGACGCCGCCGCAGAATCCGGTGCGGATGCACTTCGGCCAGCTCGTGCTGCAGGATGGCCGCGTCACGTACACGGACAACTTCATCAAGCCGAACTACACGGCGAACCTCGTCGCGATCAAGGGCACGGTCGGCGCGTTCGGCACCGATTCGACGACGGCCGCGCCGGTCGACGTCGCCGCGAACCTCTCGGGCAACGGGCCGATCTCGATCAAGGGTTCGGTGAACCCGCTGATCGAGAAGCCGGCGCTCGACCTGACGGCCACCGCGCACGACATCGAGCTGACCAACCTGACGCCGTATTCGGCGAAGTACGCCGGTTATCCGATCACGAAGGGCAAGCTCAACGTCGATCTGCATTACGCGCTCGAGAACGACCAGCTGAAGGCGAACAACCACATCTTCATCGACCAGCTCACGTTCGGCGATCACGTCGACAACGACACCGCGACGAAGCTGCCGGTGAAGCTCGCGATCTCGCTGCTGAAGAACACGCGCGGCCAGATCGACGTGAACCTGCCGGTGTCGGGTTCGCTGTCGAATCCGGAATTCAGCGTGGGCGGGCTGATCTGGCGCGCGGTGCTGAACCTGATCGCGAAGGCCGTCACGTCGCCGTTCTCGCTGCTCGCGAACGCGTTCGGCGGCGGCGGCGAGGATCTCGGCTACGTCGAGTTCGCGCCGGGCTCGTACGAGCTGGCCGATGCGCAGCAGAAGAAGCTCGATACCGTCGTGAAGATGCTGACCGAGAAGTCGTCGATCCGTCTCGACCTGATCGGCCGCGTCGATCCGGCGCAGGACACGCCGGGGCTGCGCGACGCATACGTCGAGCGCCTGGTGCGCCAGCAGAAGCTGAAGGACGTGGTCGGCCAGGGCGAGAGCGTCGATCCGATGTCGGTGAAGGTCGACAAGGCCGAATACTCGAAGTACCTGACGCGCGCGTACAAGGCCGCCGACTTCAAGAAGCCGCGCAACCTGGTCGGCCTGCAGAAGACGCTGCCCGACGCGGACATGAAGCAGGCGCTCGCCGATCACGCGCCGGCCGACGACAATGCGCTGCGTGCGCTCGCGCAGCAGCGCGCGCAGGCCGTGCGCCAGTACCTCGACGGGAAGATCGATTCGAGCCGCGTGTTCGTCGTCGCGCCGAAGCTCGACGCGAAGGGCATCTCGGACAAGGGCGCGACGACCCGCGTCGACTTCGGGCTGCAGTAAGCCTTGCCGTCATCCGCCGCCGCGTCCGCACCTGCCGGGCGCGGCGGTTTTTTTCAGCGCGCGGCGATCGCCGGTTCGCGCTTGTCCAGTTCCTTCCTCGCGGCCAGCGGCAGACGCGCATCGTCCCACTGCGTCAGCCATTCGATTTCCTTCGCGGTGAACACCTGTCCGTAGTTGCGCAACGCGTACTGCAGCGCGTCGACGACGTGGTGGCGAATGATTTCGGGGGTGCGTGCATCGTCCAGCACGAACCGGAGAGCTTCCAGGGTCGACATTCTCGTGCTCCGGGTCAGGGAAAACCCTTTATCACACGCCAATAGTCGCGGGCCAAGCCGAAAAAAAATCGCGGCGGGGGCCGGTGACTCGACGGACGGTTTGACCGATGCACCGGCGCGGTGCCCGCCGGTGAGCACGCACGTCGCAACGTGCGCCAGGTCACGTTGCTTTGCGACCGCGTCGTGTCGCTTGCGATTGGTTACGTTTGACAGAAAACAGAAAGCCCCGCTTCATCCGAGCGCCCCACGATCCGGCGATATTTTGCGCGCCTGATGGCAAGTCACGCAGTTCAACATCAATCGATGAGGTGGGGTGATCATGTCTTTCCTTGGTAAGCAGCGGAAGTTGGTGGCGATGGTGGCGGGCGCGCTGGCGCTCGCAGGCGCAGGCGCGCACGCGGCGCAGCAGGACGGCAACAGTCAGGGCGAGGACCGCGGCCACGCGAACCGCGTCGTGAAGCACGTGCTGCTGCTGAGCGTCGACGGTCTGCACGAGCAGGATCTCGCGCGCTGCATCGGCGCGAACACGTGCCCGAACATCGCGGTGCTCGCAAAGAGCGGCGTGACGTACACGAATGCGTATACGCCGGGCCTGTCGGATTCGTTCCCGGGGCTCGCGGCGCTCGTGACGGGCGGCTCGCCGAAGACGGCCGGCCTGTTCTACGACGTGTCGTATGACCGCAACCTGTATGCGCCGGGCGATACGACGTGCTCGGGCAAGCAAGGCTGGAACGTCGTGTTCGACGAAACGACCGGCGTCGACGCGATCAACGGCGGCAAGCTCGTGCACCTCGACGGCGGCGGCGCGTTCAACCCGCAGGCGATTCCGCACGCGCGCGTGAACGGCCAGTGCGTGTCCGTTTATCCGCACAACTACGTGAAGACCAACACGGTGTTCGAAGCCGTGAAGGCCGGCGTGCCGAACGCGCACACCGCGTGGGCCGACAAGCACGCATGGGGCTACGACTGGCTGAACGGCCCGTCGGGCAACGGCGTCGACGACATGATGCGCACCGAGATCAACTCGATCGACCCGGCGACGAACACCGACTACACGGACGTCTATTCGCACACCGCGCGCTTCGACAACCTGCACGTGCAGGCGCTGATCAACCAGATCGAAGGCCGCGACTCGACGGGCACGAAGAGCGCGCCGGTGCCGACGCTGTTCGGCGGCGACTTCCAGACGCTGAGCGTCGCGCAGAAGTCGCCGGTCGCGAAGGGCGGCGGTTATCTCGATGCCGACTTCACGCCGAACGGGCAGGTCGCGAACGCGATCACGTACATCGACAACTCGATCGGCCATATCGTCGCGGCGCTGAAGCAGGCGAACCTGTATTCGTCGACGGCCGTGATCGTCACGTCGAAGCATGGCCAGTCGCCGTCCGATCACACGAAGCTCGTGAAGAACGGCGATACGCTGACGAAGCTGCTCGAAACGAACAATTACCTCGACCCGAACGGCAACTTCGGCCAGAACAACACGACGACGGGCAACCTGAACGACGGTTCGGGCCTGGTCGGCACGGGCTTCGTGCAGACCGACGACGTCGGCCTGATCTGGCTGCGCGACCGCAGCCAGCGCACGGCCGTGGTCGAGACGCTGAAGGCGAACCTCGGCTGCAACGCGCCGGGGATCTGCGCGGACGGTGCGCAGGCGTACGTCCTGTACGGCGCGGCGCTGGCCGACCGCTTCGGCGATCCGGCCAACGGCCGCACGCCGGACATCATCGTCCAGCCGAATCCCGGCGTGATCTACACGTCGAGCACGAAGAAGGACGAGGAACACGGCGGCAACGCACCGGACGACAGCCACCTCGGCCTGCTCGTGTCGTATCCGGGAGTCCATCGCGCGCGCACCGTGAACGATCTCGTGGGCACGAAGCAGGTCGCGCCGACGATCCTCGAGCTGCTCGGCGCCGACCCGCACCTGCTGCATGCGGTCGTGGCCGAGAACACGCGCGTGCTGCCGGGGCTCGGTATCGGGCGCTGACGCAGCGTGCCGGATGCCGCCGTCGGGCGGCGTCCGGCGCAGGGCGCGCGCGGCCGTGCGGCGGCGCGCGCCGTTGCCGCCCTACGCGCGCGCCGATTCGTCCAGCATCCAGTCCCTGAACCGCCTCAACGCATCGCTCGTGTCGAGACGCTCCGGCGCGTAGCAGAGGTAGTGGCCCTGCGCGTCCACGTCGACCGGCGCGTCGAACGGCTCGACCAGCGTGCCGGCCGCGAGATTGTCGAGAATCAGGAAGCGCGGCACGAGGGCGATCCCGAGCCCGGCCTGCGCGGCCTGGATCAGCACCGAATACTGCTCGAAGCGCGGCCCGGCCAGCGCGTTCATCTGCGACGCGCGGTGACGCTCCGCCCATGCGGACCAGGCGATCTCCGCCTGCTCGTGCACGAGGCGCGGTGCGGCCACGACATCGGCGGGCGCGTGCAGCACATGCCGGTCGGCGAATTCGCGCGAGCAGACCGGCACGAACGTCCGCCCGCCCAGATAGTCGCTTCGCACGCCTTCCCATCCCCCGTCGCCGTAGCGGATCGCCGCGTCGAGCCCGAACGGAAACACGTCGCCGGGCGCGAGGTGGCGGCGAAAACTCAGCGTGACATCCGGCGCCGTGGCGAGAAAGCGCGTGAGCCGCGGCAGCAGCCACTTGGTCGTGAACGTCGGCACGCTCGCGATCGTCAGCAGGTCGCTGTTCTCGCGTGCGCTCAGCAGTTCGATCGACGCGTTGCCGATTTCGCGCAACGGCCCGACGACGCGCGCGTGATACACCTGGCCCGCCCGCGTGAGCGCGAGGCCGCGCCCCTCGCGCACGAACAGCTTCACGCCGAACAGTGCCTCGAGGTTCGCAATCTGGCGGCTGACCGCGCTCGGCGTCAGGCCCAGTTCGCGGGCCGCGTAGGAGAAGTTCAGGTACTTCGCGGAAGCGGCGAATGCGTGCAGCTCCGCCACGTTCGGATACAGGTGCTTCATGGCGGGCTGTTCCGTCCTTGCACAGATCGATGCGCGCTTTTTACGTTTTTTTCATGACGATGCCATGTCGAAACCGCACACTGCGCCGGCTTCGACAACGCATGCGGACCACGTCCGGCGGGCGTTGTGCGATGTTTTCCCCGATCGTCAGCGAGTGTGTTCATGCATCCGTCAACCGCCCCGGCATTGGCCGACGGTGTTCCGATTCGTCGTAACAGACCGGCGCATCCGCGTGTCGGCCGCCTGTTGCTGCAGGCGCTGCTCGCGGTGTTCGCGCTCTACCTGCTGCTGCCGATCGTGTTGCTGCTGATCGGCGCCGTGGGCGAATCGTGGACGAACACGTTGCTGCCCACCGGTGTCACCGGGCACTGGTTTGCCGATCTGGCCGCGAACCGGAGCTTCACCCGCGCGTTCGGCACGAGCTTCATCGTCGCGCTGGCGTGCTGTGCGCTCAACGCGGCGATCGGCCTGCCGCTCGCGTACGCGCTGCACCACCGCGCGCAGGCCGGCGGCGGGTTTGCGACGCGTGTCGTGATGCTGATGCCGGTTGCCGTGCCGGCGCTGACACTCGGCTTCGGCTACATCGCGATCTTCAGCGGCGACACGCTGCCGTGGCTCGGCACGTTGCCGCTGATGATCGCGGCGCACGCGGTGCTGACGTTGCCGTATCTGCTGCAGACGCTGCTCGGCGACCTGCGTCACCTCGGCCTCGCGCGGCTCGAGGCCTGCGCGGCGACGCTCGGCGCGACGCCGCTGCGCCAGTTCGTCACGATCGTCCTGCCGAACCTGCGGCACAGCCTGTTTTCCGGCCTCGTGATGGTGGCCGCGCTGTCGATCGGCGAATTCCAGATCTCGAACCTGATCGCCGGCTTTCGCTACCGGAATTATCCGATCGTGTTGCTGCAGGCGTTCTACGGTGCGACGGGGATGGCGTGCGCGGCCACCGTCGTGCTGCTCGTGCTCGCCGTGCTCGCGACGCTCGTCTCCGTCGGCACCGTGCAACGTCTGAAGTGAGTCATCCATGAGTCTCGAATTCGAACACGTCAGCTTCCAGTATCCGGGCGCCCGTCATGGCGTCGACGACGTCACGCTGTCCGCCGCGCAGGGTGAACTGCTCGCGGTGATGGGGCGCAGCGGGTCCGGCAAATCCACGCTGCTGAGGCTCGCGGCCGGGCTGCTCGACGGCTGGCGCGGCCGCATCGCGATCGGCGGCGACGACGTGGCCGGCGTGCCCGTGTGGCGGCGCGAAGTGGGGATGGTGTTCCAGCACTACGCGCTGTTCCCGAACCTGTCGGTCGTCGACAACGTCGCGTACGGGCTGAAGATGCGCGGCGTGGCGGCCGACCTGCGGCGCCGGCGCGCGCTCGACATGCTCGAGCGGGTCGGGTTGTCGGCCCATGCGACGCGCGGCGTCGCGATGCTGTCCGGCGGCCAGCAGCAGCGCGTCGCGCTTGCACGGGCGCTCGTGATCGAGCCGAAGCTGCTGCTGCTCGACGAGCCGCTGGCGGCGCTCGATGCGGGCATCCGCCATCAGCTGCGCGACGAGATCCGTGCGCTGCAGCGCGCGTGCGGCGCGACGACGCTGTTCGTCACGCACGACCAGGACGAAGCGCTGAGCATGGCCGACCGCGTCGCGATCGTCGACGGCGGTCGCGTGCTCCAGGCCGGCACGCCGCGCGACCTGTACGAGCGTCCGGCCACCGCGCAGGTCGCGCGTTTCGTCGGGCATTCGACGCTGCTGCGCGGGCGGGTGCTCGCGCACGGCGAAATCGACGTGCGTTTCGCGACGCTGCGCGCGGACACGGGAGCGCATCGACCGGGCGAGGAAATCGCGGTGCTGGTGCGGCCCGAGCATGTGCAGGCCGATCCGCCGGCGCAGGGCACGAATCGCATCGAGGGCCGTTGCGGGGAAGTGCGTTATTTCGGCGCGACGCAGCGCTATGACTTCATGCCGGACGGCTCGGCCGACGTGTTGCTGTGCGAGGGGCGCGAGCCCGCCGCGCACAGCATCGCGATCGACCCGCGTCATCTGCTCGTGCTGCCGGCATCGCCGGACGCGCACTGATTTCTTTCGTTCAACGGAGATTCACGATGCTTGCAGGCTCCCCCCTTGTGAAGGCCATGCGCGCCCGCGTGCTGGCGCTGTGCGCGCTCGCGGCGCTCTCTTGCGCGGCAGCGCAGGCCGCGCCGCTGTATCCGGGCGAAGACGCGCTGTACGCGAAGGCGGCCGACGAAGGGCTCGTCGTGTCGTTCGATACCGGCCCCGAGTGGGCGAACTGGAAGGCGCTGTTCGCCGAATTCCGCAAGCGCTACCCGAAGGTCGAGATCACGTACAACGACATCGGCTCGGCCGCGACCGTCGTTGCGCTCGACAAGTCGCGCCGCCGTCCGCAGGCCGATACCGCGTACTACTTCGCGGCGTCGGCGCTCGATGCCGCGGGCAAGGACGTCGTCGCGCCGTTCCGGCCGGTCAACTTCGACAAGCTGCCGGGCGTGTTCCGCGCGACCGACGGCCGCTGGTTCGCCGTGCATTCGCTGAACATCGCGTTCCTCGTCAACCGGAAGCTCGTCAAAAACGTGCCGCAGCGCTGGTCCGACCTGCTGAAGCCCGAGTATCGCAACGCGGTGGTCTATCTCGATCCGCGTTCGACCGGGCAGGGCCAGGTCGCGGTGTTCGCGGCCGCGTATGCGAACGGCGGCAGCGTCGACAACCCGAAACCGGGCGCGGACTTTTTCGGCAAGCTGAAGCAGGCCGGCAACGTGCTGCGCGTCGAGGGCACGACGCCGTACGCGAAGTTCGTGAAGGGCGAGATTCCGATCCTGATCGGCTACGAGAACGACGGCCTCAAGGCGAAGTACGCGGACGGCATGGGCGATGCGGCCGACGTCGTGATTCCGCAGGACGGCAGCGTGTCGGCGCCGTATGCGATGAGCCTCGTGAAGAACGGCCCCAACCCGTCCGCCGCGCAGCTCTGGCTCAACCTCGTGATGAGCGACGTCGGGCAGGCGCTGTTCGCGCAAGGTTATGTGCGCCCGGCGGTGCCCGGCACGCCGGTCGCACCGGAGGTCGCGGCGAAGCTGCCGAACGCGCCGCAGGTGCGCCCGCTCGATGTCGCCAAGGCAGCGGGGCGCAAGGCCGAGGTCGACCAGCTCTGGTCGCAGGCCACGCTCGGCCAGTAAGGGGCGCGGGATGCAGGCTTCCTTGACGCAACGCGGCGTACTGCGCCGCTTCGGCGCGCTGCCCGCCGCGGCCTTGCTCGCAGTGTGCTTCGTGCTGCCGCTGGCCGCGCTGGTCGAGGCGGCGTGCGCGGACGGCGGTCGTGCGTTCGCGGCGGTGTGGCGCGATCCGCTCGTCGTCGATGCGATCGCGCGCTCGCTGATGCTGGCGATCGGCGCCGGCACGCTGTCGGTCGGCGTGGGCGTGCCGGTCGCTTTCGCGCTGGCCGGGCAGTCGCCGGCGCGCCGCCACTGGTCGCTCGCGCTGCTCGGCGTGCCGCTGGCGTTTTCCGGGCTGGTGATCGCGTACGGCTTCATCCTCGCATTCGGCCGCGCGGGCTTCGTGACCACGCTGCTGGCTGCGCTGGGCGCCGATCCGACCGTGGTCGGCGGCGCGATCTACACGATGCCGGGGCTCGCGGTCGCGTATGCGTACTACCTGATTCCGCGCGTCGCGCTGATGATCTACCCGGCGCTCGCGAATCTCGACAGGCGGCCGCTCGAGGCGGCGCTGACGCTCGGCGCGCGGCCGTGGCGTGCCTGGCTCGACGTTGCGTGGCGCGAGCTGTGGCCGTCGGTCGCGTCCGCATGGTGCCTCGTGACCGCGATCGCGCTCGGTACCTACGGCACGGCGATTGCGCTGGCCGGCACGCAGATCAACATCCTGCCGCTGCTGATGTACCTGAAGCTGTCGGACGGGCAAACCGATTTCTCGCAGGCGGCCGTGCTGTCGATCGTGCTGACGGCCATCTGTACCTGCGTTCTGGCACTGGGGGAAGGTCTTGTTCGCCAACGACGTCATTGAATCCGCGTGGTCCGGGCCGGCGCGCGACGCGCTCGCGCGACTCGCGCAGCGGCAACGCGGCGCACGCCGGCACCGGATGCCGGTCGGCCTGATCGGCCCGCGCGACGCGACGGATGAGCAGATGCGGGTCGCGGAACGGATTGCGCACGCGGTGGCGTCGACGGGCGTTGCGCTGGTCGGCGGCGGCAAGCAGGGCGTGATGGAGGCCGCCGCGCGTGGTGCGCACGCGGCTGGCGGCTGCGCGATCGGGCTGTTGCCCGAAGACGATGCGACGCTTGCGAATCCGTACCTGAGCGTCGCACTGCCGACCGGACTCGGCATCACGCGCAATGCACTGGTCGCGCGTGCGTCGCTGTGCCTGATCGCAGTCGGCGGCGGGCTCGGCACGCTGTCCGAAATCGCGCTCGGGTTGCAGTGGGGCAAGCCGGTATTCACGATTTGCGGTGCGCCACAGGTCGCGGGCGTCGAGCGCTTCGACGACGCGGACGCGCTCGTCGCGCGCGTCGCGCAGTGGCTGGCCGATTCGGCGTAGCGCCGGCGCGCGCGTCGGGCACGGGCTTGAAATGAGGCGCGCAACCCGCCATATTAGGTGCGCATCACCCGTTCAACGACGTACCGAGAGGATTGTTCATGCGCCTTCTGCTTGCCCTGCTGCTGCCGTGGTTCCAGTTTTTCACGATCGGCCGCCCGATCGCCGGGATCATCTGCCTGGTCCTGCAACTCACGATCATCGGCTGGCTGCCGGCCGCGATCTGGTCGGTGTATGCGCTGAGCCAGTACAAGACCGACCGCAAGATCGACGCGGCGTTGCGCGAGCGGCGGTGACGCAGGCGTTACCGCCCAACTGCCCGTCGCCGGTTACTGCGGCGGCGGCCCATCCAGCGCCTCGGCCCGCGCGAACAGCCAGTCGATGAACGTGCGCAGCGCCGGATCGTCGTCGTTGCGATACAGGCAATGAAACGGCGGCCCTTCCAGGTGGACTTCCGGAAACAGCGCGACGAGCCGGCCGCGGGCGAGATCGTCGCGCACCACCGCGCGCGGCGCGAGGCATACGCCGAGCCCGCTCGCGGCGGCCTGGACCAACAGGAAAAACTCGCGATAGAACGGCCCGCGCAGCGTCTCGGTGGCGTCCGTGCCGGCCTGGTGGAACCAGTATTGCCACGCCTGCGGCAACCCCGCGTAGTGGAGCAGCGGCGCATCGCGCAGGTCCGCCGGCACGCGCACCCGTTCGAGAGCGGGATGGCCGGGCGCACACACGGGTAACGCGACATTCGCGAGCAGCGGGCGCGACACGAAACCCTTGCGACGCAGCTCCGGCGTATAGCGGCGGATCACGATGTCGCACGTCTCGTCGAGCTGGTCGCGCTCCATGTCGGCGCTCGTGACGAGCTGCACGTCGATGTCGGGATGCGCGGCCTGGAACACGGCCAGTTGCGTCAGCAACCATCCATGCGCGAATGACACGGATGCATTGATGCGGATCGAATGGCCGCCGACAGGCTCGAACATCTGCCCGGTCGCCTGCGCGAGCCGGCCGAGACAGCTCGCGACGTCGACGAGGTAATGCCGCGCGCGCGGCGTGAGCCGCAGCGAACGCCCGTCGCGTTCGAACAGCTTCTGCCCGAAGAACGATTCGAGCACGCGGATCTGCTGCGCGATCGCGCTCTGGGTCACGTTCAGTTCCTCGGCAGCGAGGGTGAGGCTCTGCAGGCGGCCGGCGGCTTCGAAGCTGCGCAGCGCGTTCAGGGGCGGCAATCGGCGCATCGTGAGATCGCGAAGAAAAGCTACACAGTGGGTCAAAAAATGTCGTTTGTGGCGGCTGCGGCGCGTCCCTATGATGGCGCCGACAGGAGAAAACCGCGATGACGATCATAGCGCCACCCGATTGCCGATCAACCGGAATTCGCCGCCGTCTTCACGAGCGGCGAGCGGCGCGGCGCGCGACGCGTCACGTGGCAGCGGTGCCGCCGGTGTCATCGCTGCCATCGATGCGCGGCCGCGGCGCGCTGGCGCTCGCCTGCGCCGGGCTGCTCGCGATGCTGACGGGGTGCGCGGCGAAGCCGCAAAACGAACGCCAGACCGGCAGCGGCGGATCGCTGGTGCGCTACAGCTCCAGCCAGACCGAAGTCGACCTGACGGACAACGAGCAACAGACGCTGCGCATGATCACCGATCGCCGCTATGCGGGCGCGACGCAGGCGCGCGCGCTCGACGCGGTGGCGGCCGTGCTGCGGGCGCAAGGTTATGCGCCGGTGACGGTCGACCGCGATATGGGGCTGATCGAAGGCGGCCGCAGCGACACGCTGATTCCGAAGTGGCGGCAACTGCTGCGCGGCGCGCTGAAGGCGAAGATCGGCGGCTTGCCCGCGAAACCGGATCACGAGCGCGTGGCGGCCGTCGTCTCGGTCCGCGTGACGTCGGCGCGCGACGCGATCGTGCGGGCGCGCTTCGACCGAACGGTGTGGGACAGCAACGGCGATTCGAGGATGAAGACCGTCGTCGAGCCCGATTACTACCAGACCTTCTTCAGTGCAATGGACAAGGCGATGTGTACGACGTCGTGCGAACGGTGACCGGTGCGAAGCCGCGGCCGTGAATGAGAAAACGGCCGCCCGGATCGTCTTTCGACCGGGGCGACCGTTTCGGTTATTTCACTGCAAACAGCGTCAGGTTCATGAAGATCTTGAACGCATAGCCGAGCGTGACGGCGCCGATCACGCCGCCCGCCCACAGAACGACGAACCACATCCAGCCGCGCATGCGCGGCCGTGGCGCCTCGGGCGGGCGATCGGCGGAATCAGTGGTGGTAGTAATGCTGGTCTTCATGGCGCACCTTGCCTCGGAATACCCAGTAACCCATCGTCGTGTAGGCGATGATGATCGGGAGGATAACCGCTGCGCCGACCAGCGTGAAGGTCTGGCTCGAACGCGGCGCGGCCGCTTCCCAGATCGTCATCGTCTGAGGAATCGCATACGGGAACAGCGTGACGAGCAGGCCGACGTAGCCGAGCAGCACCAGCGCAAGCGCGAGCACGAACGGCGTCATGTCGTGCCGGTTACGCACTGCGCGGCGCATCCATACCGCGCACGCGGCGACCAGGAACGGCACCGGCAGCAGGCGCCAGAACAGCCCCGAATCGAACCAGCGCTGCGCGATGGCAGGATCCTGCAGCGGCGTCCACAGGCTGACGACCGCGATGAAGCCGAGCAGCACGACCGTCAGCGGCCACACGACGCGATGCAGGCGGCGCTGCAGGTCGCCTTCCGTCTTCGCGACGAGCCAGCAGCAGCCGAGCAGCGCATAGGTCACGATCAGGCCGAGGCCGGTCAGCAGGCTGAACGGCGTGAGCCAGTCGAACGCGTCGCCGGCGAACACGCCGTCCTTCACGTTGATGCCCTGCAGGAACGCGCCGAGCGCGATCCCCTGGAACAGCGTCGCGCCGGCCGAGCCGCCGATGAACGCGAGATCCCACAGCTGCTTGGTGCGCCGCGCCTTCGCGCGGATCTCGAACGACACGCCGCGGAAGATCAGGCACACCAGCATGAAGATCAGCGGCAGGTACAGCGCGGACAGCACGGTCGAGTAGACGATCGGGAACACCGCGAACAGCCCGGCGCCGCCGAGCACGAGCCACGTCTCGTTGCCGTCCCACACGGGGGCAACCGTGTTCATCATCAGGTCGCGTTCCTTCTCGTCCGGGAAGAACGGAAAGACGATGCCGATGCCGAGGTCGAAGCCGTCGAGCACGACGTACATGAAGAGCCCCAACGCGATGATCGCGGCCCAGATTACGGTGACGTCCATAGGTTTTCTCGTATGCGGAATGGGTGGGCTCAGACGGTCTCGAGCGGCTCGTCGACGGCCGACAGCGGGCGGCGCGCGGTGTGATCCGGGCGCGTGTCGGGCATGTCGTGTTTCGGGTCGTGCTTCACGTCGGGCAGCGCGGGGCCGGCCTTCATCAGCTTCAGCATGTAGTACACGCCGGTGCCGAACACGAGGAAGTACACGATGACGAACGTCATCATCGACAGGCTGACCTGCTGCACCGACAGCGGCGACACGGCCTGCGCGGTGCGCATCACGCCATAGACCACCCACGGCTGACGGCCCGCTTCGGTCGTCACCCATCCCGCGAGCAGCGACACGAAACCGGTCGGGCCCATCACGAGCGCGAAGCGCTGGAACCACTTCGATTCATACAGGCGGCCGCGGCGGCGCAGGAACCACGCGAGCGCGGCGAGGCCGATCATCGCGAAGCCGAGGCCGACCATGATCCGGAAGCTCCAGAACACGACCGTCGAGTTCGGACGGTCTTCCGGCGGGAAATCCTTCAGCCCGCGGATTTCGCCGTCCCAGCTGTGCGTGAGGATCAGGCTGCCGAGGTGCGGCACCTTCACCGCGTAGCGCGTCGTTTCCGCCTTCATGTCCGGGATGCCGAACAGGTTGAGCGGCGTGCCGCCCTTTTCGGTTTCCCACAGCCCTTCGATCGCGGCGATCTTCGCGGGCTGGTGTTTCAGCGTATTGATGCCGTGCTGGTCGCCGATCACGGCCTGCAGCGGCGCGAGCACGAGCAGCAGCCACAGCGCCATCGAGAACATCTTCTTCACGCTCTTGTCGCGGCGGCCCTTCAGCAGGTGCCATGCGCCCGTTGCTGCCACCACGAGCGCGGCGACGATGAACGCGGCGATCGCCATGTGGAACAGGCGGTACGGGAACGACGGGTTGAAGATGATCGCGAACCAGTCGGTCGGCACGACGCGGCCGTCGACGATCTCGAAGCCCTGCGGCGTCTGCATCCAGCTGTTCGATGCGAGGATCCAGAACGTCGAGATCAGCGTGCCGATCGCGACCATCAGCGTCGCGCCGAAGTGTGCGCGCGGGCTCACGCGGTTCCAGCCGAACAGCATGATGCCGAGGAAGCCGGCTTCGAGGAAGAACGCGGTCATGACCTCGTACATCAGCAGCGGCCCGGTGACGGCGCCGGCGAAGCTCGAGAAGCCCGACCAGTTCGTGCCGAACTGGTAGCTCATCACGACGCCGGAGACGACGCCCATCCCGAACGCGACCGCGAAGATCTTCGACCAGAACAGGCAGAGGGTTTTGTAGTACTGCTTGCCGGTTTTCAGCCAGCGATATTCGAGCACGGCGATGAAGCTGGCGAGGCCGATGCTCAGCGCCGGAAAGACGATGTGAAAGGAGACGGTGAACGCGAATTGCAGGCGGGCCAGATCGAGGGCCGAAAGTGCGGTGTCCATACAGATGACCGAAGCTGACGATACCCGCCGGCGGGTGCCGGCGGACCCCGGCAGACAGGCGTCGGGGTTGGCTGGAGTATGTGCCGCGATGTTGCACCGCGAAATGCGCCAACTCGTCGCAGATGTCCAGCCCGCCTCGTGCGATTTCGGGATAAATCGTTGATTCGTATCAAGAAGGCCGTTCGCGGCGCGCGCGGGCGCGGCGTGGCGGTCTGACGCACGTGCGGCAATATGGCGCGTCGCATCATCGGAACGGTTTCGCGCATGCGGACGCGGGCTCCCGGCCGGCCGCCGCGCCGCCGCCGGCGGCCGATCCGTTGCGACGCGTTAGCCGCGTAACACGCGTGTCCGTGCGGCCGGGGTGTCGCAGGTGGGGTCTGTCACGGTGGTAACGTCGCGCAACATTCGCGTGACGGCCCGTAATGGATGGCGGATCGCGCGCGGCGTAGCGTTCCGGGTGTCGGGTTCGCATCGGCGAACCGGCCTGACGGAGAACGTGACGTGAATGGATCGAAGCTCGCGCTGGGCGCGGCGGCCGCGGTGGTGCTCGCGACGGGCGGCGTGGCGCATGCCGCCCGCGTCGGGGTCTACATCGGCCCCGGCTACCCGTATTACTACCCCGTCGTTCCCGCGCCGTATTACTACCCGCCGCCCGTCGTCGCGGTGCCCGTCGATCCCGGCCCGCCGCCCGAGTATGTCGAGAAGGGACAGCCGCAGGGCGACGGCGACGCGAACCTCTGGTACTACTGCGACGCGTCGAAGCACTACTACCCGCATGTGAAGACCTGCAAGTCGGGCTGGCGATCGGTGCCGGCGCGGCCGCAATAATGGAGCCGCGACGATGACATCCGCATTTCGATTCTTGCGCGTGCCGGCCGCGCTGGCGCTGGCCGGCCTGCTCGGTGCCTGCGCGTACCTGCCGACCGGGCCGAGCGTGATGGCGCTGCCCGGCACCGGCAAGTCGTTCGACCAGTTCCGCGCCGACGACGGCAGTTGCCGCCAGTACGCGTTCGAGCAATCGGGCGGCGTGAGCGCCGGGCAGGCGTCGACCGCGAGCGCGGTCGGCAGCGCGGCCGTCGGTACCGCGCTGGGCGCGGCGGCCGGCGCCGCATTCAACGGCGGCACCGGTGCGGCTGTCGGCGCCGGTGCGGGGCTGCTCGCGGGCAGCGTCGTCGGCGCGGGCGCCGCGCAGGGCTCGGCCTACGACGTCCAGCGCCGCTACGATTACGCGTACCTGCAATGCATGTACGCGACGGGCAACCGCGTGCCGGTGCCGGGTGGAATGAGCGGCGGCAGTGGCGGCGGGTATGGCGGTGGCGGATACGGCGGTGCGCCGCGCGCGGCGCCGCCGATGCCGCCGGCAGGCGTTCAGCCGCCGCCGCCGCGATACTGACGCGTGCGATTGCGGTGCTGCGGCCGGCACGCGCTGCGTGAATTGCGTACACTCTGAGTCTCGTTTCGGCAGGGCCGGGCGCAGGGATGCCGGCCCGCGTTTACTCAGGGCATAGCGATGATCGATTTACGCAGCGATACCGTGACACGTCCGAGCCAGGCAATGCTGGCCGCAATGACTGCCGCCGAGACTGGCGACGACGTCTGGGGCGACGACCCGACCGTGCTGCGCCTGCAGGCGGTGACGGCCGAGCGGGCCGGCAAGGAAGCCGGCCTGTTCTTCCCGAGCGGCACGCAGAGCAACCTGGCCGCGCTGATGTCGCATTGCGAGCGCGGCGACGAGTACATCGTCGGCCAGCTCGCGCATACCTACAAGTACGAAGGCGGCGGCGCGGCCGTGCTCGGCAGCATCCAGCCGCAGCCGATCGAGAACGCACCGGACGGCACGCTGCCGCTCGCGAAGATCGCCGCGGCGATCAAGCCGCTCGACAATCACTTTGCCCGCACGCGCCTGCTCGCGCTCGAAAACACGATCGGCGGCCAGGTCTTGCCGGAAGGCTATGTGCAGGAAGCCGTCGCGTTCGCGCGCAGCCGCGGGCTGTCCGCGCACCTCGACGGCGCGCGCGCGTGCAACGCGGCCGTCGCGTCGGGGCGCCCGATCGCGGAGCTGTGCGCACCGTTCGACACCGTGTCGATCTGCTTCTCGAAAGGGCTCGGCGCACCGGTCGGTTCGGTGCTGGTCGGCAGCCGTGCGCTGATCGAGCGCGCGCAGCGCTGGCGCAAGGTGCTCGGCGGCGGGATGCGGCAGTCGGGCATTCTCGCGGCCGCATGCCTGTATGCGCTCGACCACAACGTCGAGCGTCTCGCCGACGATCACGCGAATGCCGCGCATCTCGCGGCGGGCCTCGCGCGCATCGATGGTGTGAAGGTGCTGTCGCATGCGACGAACATGGTGTTCGCGCAATTCCCCGAAGCCGATTGCGCGCCGCTCGAGGCGTGGCTCAAGGAACGCGGGATCCTCACGCAGATGCTGTACGCGTCGCGCTTCGTCACGCACTGCGACGTGTCGCGCGCGGACATCGATACCTTCATCGAAGCGGTCGGCGCGTATTTCGCACAGCGCCGCGCGTAAGGTGGAATGCGCCGGCCGGCGGAGGCGCCGGCGCGACGTGGCGCGAAGCAGGGAGCGAAGAGGCGACGGGGGCGACGTGGCAACCCGTCTGTCGATATCGGGCGAGCCGGCGGGTTACGCTTGCCGGGGTGCGTCGGCCGGCGGCGTACCGTCGCGGAACAGCGCTTTCAGTTGCGTGCGCAGTTCGGCGCTGTCGGTGTGCTGGTGCACCAGCACTGCATGTTGCACGGCGGCTTCCAGCAGTTCGTTGTCGGAGTCGGCGGAAATCGCGACCGAGCAGTTCATCGCTGGGAAACTCGCGGCAATCGATATAGCGGCGGGACATGATGTTCTCCTTGCGGGAAAGGGAACGGGCGGATTGGCTTGATCGGCCGCGCGGCGCGTTCGCGAGGCCGATGGAAAAAGTATAGGCGGCGCGGCAGGGATTCTCGCCGCGTCGCGTACCGCGTCGGCGGTGTCGATCATCCGCGCGTCACGGCAGCGGCGCGAGCAACCGGCGCGCCGCCTCGACGACGCGTTCGGACAGCGACGCCATCGTCGGCGACTGCACCGTCCATGCGTGCCAGTACAGCGTGACGTCGGTCGGATGCGCGGGCGCGAGATCGACGAGCCCCTGTGCATCGAGCGGCGTCGCGCCGATCAGCGGCTCCGGCACCATCGCGTAGCCGAGCCCGTGCCGCACCGCCGCAAAGTGCGAATGCGTGCCCGGCACGTAGTGGCACGGGTAGGCGCCGTCCGGCAACCCGAACTTCTCCTTCAGGAACGACGACTGCAGCGTGTCGCGCCGCGAATACGCGACGACGGGCGCCTTGCGTGCGCTCGCGCGGTTCAGCCCGCGCGGAAACCAGCGCACCGCGAACGCGGCGGCCGCGAGCAGCCGGTAGCGCATCGTGCCGAGCGGCGTCGCGATGCAGCCGCGCATCGGCTTCGGCTCGGTCGTCACGCAGCCGACCGCCATCCCGCTTTCCAGCAGCGCGAACGTGTGGTCCTGGTCCTCGATGATCAGCTCGAACAGGATGCGCTCGCCCGCGAGCACGGACGTCAGCGCGGGCAGGAACCAGGTGCCGAGGCTGTCGGCGTTCAGCGCGATCGTCACGGAGATCGGCGATTCGCGCTCGGTCGCGAGCGTGCTCTGCAGGTCGGCCTGCAGCAGCGCGACGCGGCGCAGGTGCTGCAGCACGCGCTGGCCGGCCACCGTCGGGCGGCACGGCCGCGTGCGCAGCACGAGCGGCGTGCCGAGGCTCGCCTCCAGTGCGCGGACCCGTTGCGTGACGGCGGATGCGGTCACGTGCAGGCGCACGGCCGCCTGCTCGAAGCTGCCGGTGTCGGCGACGGCCAGCAGCGCGGCGGCCTGCTTCGGATCGATCGTCAGAGACATGTATTAGGTGGACCGAGACAGAACATGATGCTCAAAATGATGAAGTCTTGCTAGTCATGGCGTTGTGGCCAGTCGCGAAACTTGGTGATCAAGTGTGGCATGGAAATCCAACCCGCCTTGGGGCCAAACCGGATTGCACGGCCTGTATCGATCGATACGACTGGCCGCATATGCTGTTCTATTTGGGCCCGCCGTATTACGAGACTGAAGAGTAAGGCGCGGCGCTTCCGCTCGCGGTGTACGAGGAGATGGCGCAGCGCTTGTGATCGATCAAGGAGCATGCGATCGTGAGCCTCAACGACCGTCCCGACATTCGGCGCGTGTTCTACGGATTTCATATCGAGACCGTGCCCGTTCAATACGTGGTCGGTGATGGGAGGGGCGTCGAGAGAAATCAGTTGATCCTCTTCAGTTGAGACGACGCTGCGCAGCCTGTGGGGCTGTTCTAACCGACGGTGACGACGCGGACTCTCGCGCCGGCACCGTGCTTACAAGTCAGCGAAGTTGGGCAGAAGATCCTGGTCGACGAGCCGAATTTCGATACGGTTGGCAACTTCGACGTGTTCGGCGTTGTCCACTGAAAAAACGGCATCTGGGACGCTCACAATGATCGTGCCAGTCTGCTTCCGACCGGCTTCGGGAACCGGAATTAATTCGCGTGCTTCCGGGACTTGCTGAGCCGTGAGGAGCTTCGGGAGATACAGCATCCAGCCAACGCCAGGCTTGTCATCAAATACCTGCCGGGGAAAATACTCTCGTGGTGAAACAGAGACATACATCGGGTCATATACCGAGACCATCGCGGCTACTATCTTAGCCACGCCGTCACAGCTGCGCTCGTTCGCCGAGACAGCACCCTGTGCCGGTAGCCCAATTTCTACCTCGCTGGGCCGCCCCTTCGCATCGATGGCTAACTTCAGCCTCGCGCTGTCAGCCGCGTCCATGCGGCCATTCCAGAAGCCAAATACTTTAGAACGGTCCATCTTTTTTTCGTACCGTTGCGCCAAGACTGCCAACACTGCCGTCGAAGGTATGCCGGGTGCTTCGTACATCGGATACAGACGCGCTTCTTCCTCGGTATCCGCCTTCAGCCACCACTGTCCTAAACGTTCGTCCTCGCGTGACATGACTTCAACCACCGGCCATAGACGGACAAGATGAGCCGAAAAATCTCCAAGCTGGGCGAAATCGGCAGGGCTACGAAATTGCGTGACTATTTCCATGTTTTTCAGGGCACCCATTCTGATTCGACTTGAAGACGGATAAGCGGCGTTCTCATGTATTTCCAAGTCCGCTCCGTCTGAAAATACCATTTCAACCTGGCAGGAGGATGATCGCGTATAGCGTCGACCTGCTCTCCAGCCTGCTCCTCCATGTCATCAAAGGCTTTGGTGTACGGTACATCGAGCTTGTTCAAGAACTGATCGTATTTTCCCTTTGCTTCTATCAACAAACAGCTTTCCGGTCGAAAGCCGTCGAAGTCGCGCTTCCAGATCCACTCCATGCTCCACGCTTCTTCAACGCTGTAGGGGAATCCAGTAATTCGCCCTTGATACTCTCGGGAATTCGCACTCATGCTCCAGTTGCGGCGCTGCATGCTCCCCGCCTCAGGTGGGCACTTTTTGCAACTCTCTCCTGTACGCGGTATGGCACGGACGGCAGGCTCCGCCTTACTTGTGTCTTTCGATGTGTCTCCCGACAGACTAGCCGTCCCGGCCGCTGCGGCCCCGCCCAATAAGGCGGTTCCAGCGCGAGCCAAGACTGGTCCAAGTTCCACTATCGCCGCTTCGATCGCCGGCACCGCCAATCCCCCCATGCTCAGCCTCCCCCTTGTCGTCCTGATGTTCGATGCGCCATTTCATGACGCGTAGATAATCGTGAAAACGTTCGTCGGCCGAGCGTCCGGACCGAGTCAGCCACGCGCGCGTCGCAGGTCTCTCGTAAAACTTCGGAGCGTATGCCTCGATACGAAGAAACGCAGCGACATTCTCGTCGGACTGAATGCCGAGCCGTCGAGCGGCGATGTATGCGTTCCATAGGCGCGTCGATAGCGTGCCGTCTTCGGCCAGCTTCGGGTCCGCTTTGACGAGATCCTGCCGAGCGTGTTCGACATATCCGCGTGCGTCGATCTCGGCAAGGCCGGCGACCTGTTCGCTTGTCAGCTCAAGCATGCGGGTGCACTCCCTTCAGTTTTCCATTGGTTTCGACGAGCCAGTCGAATGTCGCCACGAAGAACTGCATGCGCTGTGTGAATTCCATCAGTGACGTCATGTCGGCCATGATGCGGGCATCGTAGAAGCGGAGCAGAGCCGTGCTTCCATCCGGCAAGCGTACGTCGAGGCGGCTGCGCAGCTCGTCAGCGAGTGATTCGATCGGATATGCGCTGATCAGCCAGGACACGCCGGTGGAGCTGCTGGCCATTATGGAGAGAGTTCGCCGGATATTGCCGGCCGCAGCCTCGTAGGCAAAAAGCCATGGGCCGGCGTCGGCGAGTGATGCGTCCTGCGTGCCGTCGAACACAGCTATGGCCGACCGCGATCGTTGGGGCGATGAACTGCCGGCCGCATCAGCGTATAGAAGGCCGTCGACAAGGGCGTACAGATGCACCTGCATGGTCAACTGCTGTTGACGCTTGACGAAGAAAGCCTCGATCGAATTTTCGGTCATGGGCTATCCGCGCGCGATCATCGTCGCGGCGTTCTCGGCCGCAGCTTTCAGGCATTCGAGACAGAGCGTGGGTGAGGGGGCAAGCGCTGCAGCCGTGGGTGCGACAGCTGCGACTGCGCCGCCAGACGTCGCTTCGCCTGATCCTACGTCGTCGAATGTCGCGGACGACTGCGAGGCGATCAACGTCGCTCCGCAGGCGGTTTTCATGCCCTCGATGGCGGTTTCTCGTCCGTTGAACGTGTGCGAGTATTGCCGCCCCGTCGGCAGGATCGGAAAGACGCCTTTGCACTGCGGGCAAAGTACCTTGTGCCCGACGCCGGCAATGGGCTTTCCATCAATGGTCGCGGTCGCGCTGCCCTCCAGCACGCGGCCGCCATGCGTCGTCGTGTCGCCGACGCAAATCATGGCTCGGGCCATATGTTCTCTCGTAGGTGTGGTTTTCGTATGAATTTACCATTTCCGGGAGAACGGCTGACTGTTGGCTAACTCGCGCGTGAGACTAATGGTTAAAGATCATTGGCTTATATACCTTTGTCCGTGACCGATCGTCATCGACATGTCGATGGCATTCCTGTGAACGTAAGACGAGAACAGCCGCTAGTGTAAGGCAGCCCGCACACGCGCCCGGTCGGGCGCATCGTGCAGCTGTGCCGCATTCGTCATTGGAATCGGCCGGGGGATGACGCATGCCGTACGCCGCATGCCGGTAGTGCGCGCATTTTGAACTAGGCTATATAAACGCGCGAAACCCGGCATGTGCCATGCCTGCCCTTCGTGCGTGGACGATCGCGCGTCGCGCGCAAGCCGCGGCGCGGGCGTCGTGACGATTCCCATTTGACGGAGACGAACATGTCGATTCGACTAGGCGAGGACGCGCCCGATTTCACCGCGGAGACCACCGAGGGAACGATCCGCTTTCATGAATGGATCGGTGACCACTGGGCGATCCTGTTTTCCCATCCGAAGGATTTCACACCGGTATGCACGACCGAACTCGGTTACATGGCCGGGCTCAAGCCGGAATTCGACAAGCGCAACACGAAGATCATCGGGCTGTCGATCGATCCGGTCAGCGATCACCGGAAGTGGGTGGCGGATATCGCCGAGACGCAGGGTCACGCGGTCAACTATCCGCTGATCGGCGACGACGAGCTGAAGGTCGCGAAGCTGTACGACATGATTCATCCGAATGCGGGCGGCGGCCCGCGCACGGCGGTCGACAACGCGACCGTGCGCTCGGTGTTCGTCATCGGGCCGGACAAGAAGGTCAAGGCGATGCTCGTTTATCCGATGAGCGCGGGACGCAATTTCGACGAGGTGCTGCGGCTGCTCGACGCGTTGCAGCTCAACGCGCAGCATACGGTGGCGACGCCGGTCAACTGGCGGCCCGGCGACGATGTCATCATTCCGACGTCGGTGTCGGACGATGCGGCGAAGCAGAAGTATCCGCAAGGCTTCCGGACGCTGAAACCGTACCTGCGCTACGTGAAGCAGCCGGGCTGACGCGCCGTGCCGGCCGGATGCCGGCAGTGCAGGACCACGACGGGGCGGCCCGCGCGGCAGCCGCAGCGATAGCGGTGGCGCGGGCCGGACAATACGCATCAACCTGCGACGGAGCACCTTCGCGATGATCTTCCGGCAACTTTTCGACCCGCAATCGTCGACGTATACGTACCTGCTCGCCGACCGCGCGTCGCGCGAAGCGCTGCTGATCGACCCCGTGTTCGAGCAGGTGCGCCGCGATGCGGCGCTGCTCGACGAACTCGGGCTGCGGCTCGTCGCGACCGTCGACACGCACGTGCATGCCGATCACGTGACAGGCGCGTGGCTGCTGAAGCAGCGCACGGGCAGCGCGATCGCGATCTCGGCCGCGAGCGGCGCGCAGGGCGCCGACCGCTACCTGAACGACGGCGACCGCTGCGCGTTCGGCGCGCGCTACCTGACCGTGCGCACGACGCCCGGCCACACGAGCGGCTGCATCAGCCTCGTGCTCGACGACGAATCGACGGCCTTTACCGGCGATTGCCTGCTGATTCGCGGCACCGGCCGCACCGACTTCCAGCAGGGCGACCCGCGCGCGCTGTATCGCGCGGTGCACGGCCGGCTCTTCACGCTGCCGGCCGCGTGCCTGCTGTATCCGGCGCACGACTATCGCGGGCTCACGGTGACGAGCGTGGGCGAGGAGCGGCGCTTCAATCCGCGCCTCGGCGGCGATCTCAGCGAAGACGATTTCGCCGGTTACATGCGCAACCTCGGGCTCGCGCACCCACGCCAGATCGACGTCGCGGTGCCGGCGAACCTGCAGTGCGGCGTTGCCGCGAACGCGCCCGACGTGCAGGCGGCGCCCGACTGGGCGCCGCTCGTCTATACGTTCGCCGGGTTCTGGGAAATCGATCCGCAATGGCTCGAGGATCATCTGCCGGCCGTGCAGGTGGTCGACGTGCGCGAGCCGGACGAATTCACGGGCCCGCTCGGCCACCTGCCCGGCGCGACGCCGATCCCGCTCGGCGAGCTGGCCGCGCGTGCCGGCGAGATCGCGCGCGACCGGCCGGTCGTGACCGTGTGCCGGGCCGGCGGGCGCTCCGCGCAGGCGACCGTGATCCTGCTGAAGGCCGGCTTCGACGCGGTCGCGAATCTCGGCGGCGGGATGCTGCGCTGGCGTGCCGAAGGGCGCGTCGTGAGGGACGGCCGGTCGTAGCGATCCGAAGCAGAAAACAATTTCCGGACCGATGTCGAAACGGCCCGGCGCCGTTCGTCGTCAAGGTATCCGACCACATGGCGCCGCATGACGCGACGCCGCAACCCTGAGAGACACGCGATGATGCCGACGCTTTACGCCCATCCCTTTTCGTCCTACTGCCAGAAGGTGCTGACCGCGCTGTACGAGAACGGCACGCCGTTCGAGTATCGCCTGCTCGCGCACGACGATCCGAAGCCGATGCAGGAGCTGACCGCGCTGTGGCCGCTGAAGCGCTTTCCGGTGCTGGTCGAGGCCGGCCGTACGGTGATCGAGGCGTCGATCATCATCGAGTATCTCGGCCTGAACCATCCGGGCCCCGTGCGCCTGCTGCCCGACGATCCGCACGCCGCGCTCGAGGTGCGGATGATGGATCGTTTCTTCGACAACTACGTGTCGACGCCGCAGCAGAAGGTCGTGCACGACGCGCTGCGCCGGGAAGCCGAGCGCGACGCACGCGGCGTCGCCGATGCGCGCGCGATGCTCGATACGTCGTATGCGTGGCTGGACAACAAGATGGCCGATCGCGAATGGGCGGCCGGCGATCATTTCAGCCTCGCCGATTGCGGCGCGGCGCCATTCCTGTTCTACGCGGACTGGACGCACCGCATCGATCCGAAGTTTGCGAACGTGATCGCGTACCGCAAGCGTTTGCTGGCGCGGCCGTCGTTTGCGCGCGCGGTCGACGAGGCACGCCCGTTCCGCTCGTTCTTTCCGCTCGGCGCGCCCGATCGCGACTGACGTTCGCGGCCGTCGCGCGGCGTGCTGCCGCCGCGCATGGCCGGCAGCGCGTACCAGGGCGACGGAACGACAGCAGCAGGGGCAGCATCGCGGCACCGGTCCGTTACATCGTATGCGTGACCGACTGCGCAAGCGTCAGCAGTTCGTCGAACTGCGTGATCAGCTCGAAGCACAGCAGGAACGCGAGCGTATAGGCCGGCGCGGGAAAGCGCCGGATCATCTCCAGCACCTGCGGCGCAAAGCGTGACCGGATCGCGTCGCGCGTCAGCAACCACGCGATCGCGATGCCGATCGCGGCGCCCGCGATCAGGTCGGTCGGGTAGTGAAAACCGAGATACGCGCGCGGCAGGCAGATGAAGACGACCGAATACAGCAGCGCGACGATGCCGATGCGGCGCGCGATGATGAAGATGCCGGTCGCGATCGCCATCCACAGCATCGCGTGATCGCTCGGAAACGAACTCCATGCCTGCAACGTCGCGGCGCGCAGTCCGGCCGACGGGAAGTGCAGGTGCAAGTCGGGGTTGTAGATCGGCCGCACGCGGAACGGCAGCACCTGGGCAAGCACCCGGCCGATGGCGAGCGCGACGAGCCCGCTCGCGATCGTCGCGACCACCAGTTCGCGTTGCCGCTCGCGGTGCGGGCCCGGCTGGAACCATAGCCAGCACAGGACGGGAATGAGCACGAAGCCCTTGAACGTGTACAGGCCGGCGATCACGCGGATCGCGTGATTCATCAGCGGGCCGAACGTCACGTGGGTGAGGAAGATCTGGATCGTGGTGTCGAAATTGTTCATGTTCTGCGACCCCGGCGGACCGCAGCGCATGACGCGCGGCCGGCAGGATCTGGAAGCGCGCTCGCCCGGAGCGCAACGGGGGGCAAGTATGTCACCCGTTATTTCGAAGAAAATGCGAAAAAATACCGGGAATCCCCTGATAAAACGGGGCTGTGTGGTGGGGACGGATGGGAGAGCGCCGTGCGGTGCGGCAGGGTCGAATCGTCCGACGTTTGCGCGCGAACGGGTACGACCGTTGTAAAAATAATTGGTTGAACTGGACAATTCGTCAGGGCGGCGCGGACCTTGCACCGGATGAACGATTGCCGTGCGCCGTGCGAGCGAATCTGCCGGGCCGCGCGGAGTCATGCATGCGCCGATCGAAAATAAAAGAAAAGGCGGGCAAGCCCTGTGGGCCTGCCTGCCCGGCTGCGCGACGGGCTCGCGCGGTGCGCAGCATTGATGTGCGAGGTCGTACGGCTCGCATCGATGGACGCGACGTTCGAGGCAGGAGAAGAAGGCGGCTCCGGATGGCTGCCGTCAGCCGCGCCGGATCCCTTCCGGCAGCGCGCTGATGCGGCGCACCTCGGGCGAATCGAGCCACGTGCGCGACGTCGCGCAGTCGACGAACATGTCGGTCGCGTCCTCGCCCCAGAACAGGTCGCCGTCGAGGGCGAAGGTCGGCACGCCGAATACGCCGTCGGCGATCGCCTGATCGGTGTTCGCGCGCAGGGCATCCTTCACGGGCTGGGCTTCGACGGTCGTCACGCCGTCCGGAAAACCGACGGCTTCGCACAGCGCGGCGAAGCCTTCCGGCGTCGACACGTCGTGGCCGTCGCGCCAGATATGACGGAAGATCCGCTGGATCGCGTCGCGCGAACTGCCCATCGCGATCGCGAGGCGCAGCGGCTTGATCGGGTTGAACGGGTGCGCGGGCGGCATCCGGAATGCGATGCCGAGCTTGCCCGCGCGGTATTGCGCGTGGCGATAGGTGAAGACGCGCTTGGCTGCGATCTCAGCCGGCGCTTTCTGCCCCCAGTGCGTGAGCAGCGCGCCGAGCACGATCGGCCGCGGTTCGAACGCGGCGGCCGGCGGCAACCGGTCGAACTGTTCCTGCTGCAGATAGGCGAACGGCGAAACGAAATCGAAATACCAGGTGGCGGGGCGTGCGGCGCTCATCGAGCGTGTCTCCTCGTGCGGGTCCGGTTGACGGTGGCACGCGTGGTGCGCTCGCAGGCGGCGCGCGCGATGCGTGCATCGGCGGCCAGTGTCGCATGCTGCCGCCATTCGCGTTGCCTCATTGGCGGCCGGGCGCAGCCGGCTCCCTACGACCGTGCCGCGTCGTCCGCTGACGACGCGAGCCGCGCGAGACTGTCGCGCACGGCCGCTGCGTCGTAGCGTGCGCCCGCGCCACCGAGCGCGACGGTCGCCTTCTGTGCGAGCGGCAGCAGCATCGCAAGCGCCGCGGCCATCGCTGGCGCGGCGGCGAGCCGCGACTTCGGGCCCGACACCGTCAGCGCGCCGACGCATTCGCCGGCCGCGCCGAACACGGGCACGGATGCCGATGCCGTCTCGGGGTCGCGCTCGCCGTACGACACGGCCCACAGCTGTTCGCGCACGTCATCCCAGCGGGCGTCGTGCGTGTCGGTGAAGGCCAGCAGCACTTTCCCGGACGCCCCCTGGCGAACCGGAAATTCCTCGCCGACGCGAATCGACACGCGCACCGCGCGGGCGGGCTCGACGCGATAGAGCACCGAACGCATGTCGCCCTGGCGCACGTAGAACGACGCCGTTTCGCCGAGTTCGCGGCTCAGCGTCTCGAGCAGCGGCTCGACCACCGGGCCGACACGGAACGAACGCTGGTACAGCGCGGCGAGCCGCAGCGGCTCGTGGCCGATCGCGTACTGGCCGTCGTCGAGCTTGCGCATGAAGCCGCCATGCTCAAGCGCGGCGAGCAGCCGCAGGATCGTGCTCTTGTACAGCCCGGTGCGGCGCGACAGCTCGGCGAGCGACAGCCGGTCGTCGGTCTGGCCGAACGCACGGAGGATCGCGAACGCGCGATCGAGCACGGCGACGCCGCTGGACGCTTCTTCGGCCGCCGGATCGGGTCCGTCGCCGGCGTGATCTGCTTGATTCGTGGGCACTGCCTGTTTCCTTCGAATGATGATCGGTCGACTATATCGTTCTGTCTGACAGAACTCAAGTTCCAGAAAATCGCAATTTAGCGGGTATACCCCGCTTACCGCTTACTCACTGTGCGCCTAAAGTTCTGTCAAACAGAACGATGTTCTTTCAGATAGAACGATGAGGTGTCGAATGAATGTTTCCGAAATGCCGAAGGTGCTGGTCAGCGAGGTCGGTCCGCGCGATGGATTGCAGAGCATCAAGGCCGTGATGCCGACGGCCGGCAAGCTGCGCTGGATCACCGCGCTGGCCGCGGCCGGCCTGCGCGAGATCGAGGTCGGGTCGTTCGTGCCGGCCCGGCTGTTGCCGCAAATGGCCGACGTGCGCGAAGTCGTCGCGCATGCACTGGCGATCCCCGGGCTGCACGTCGCCGCGCTTGCGCCGAACCTGCGCGGTGCCGAGGGCGCATTCGAAGCGGGCGTGCACAAGCTGACGCTGCCGGTCTCGGTCACGGAAGCACATTCGCTGGCGAATATCCGCAAGACGCCGGCGCAGATGATTGACGAGGTGCGCGCGATCGTCGCGCTGCGCGATGCGCGGTTTCCGTCGGTGCAGATCGAGGCCGGCGTGTCGGTTGCGTTCGGCTGCACGATCGCGGGCGCCGTCAGCGACGACGAGACGATCGCGATGGCAGTCGCGATGGCTGAATGCGGTGTCGACGAGATCGGCTTGTCCGACACGAGCGGCTATGCGAACCCGGCGCAGGTGCGCCGGCTGTTCACGCGCCTGCAGCGCGAGGTCGGCGACAAGGCCGGCGGCGCGCATTTCCACAACACGCGCGGGCAGGGTCTCGCGAACGTCGTTGCGGCGCTCGATGCAGGCGTGACGACGATCGACGCGAGCCAGGGCGGCCTCGGCGGTTGCCCGTATGCGCCGGGCGCGACCGGCAATATCGTCACCGAGGATCTCGTGTTCCTGCTCGAAGCGATGGGGGTCGACACGGGCATCGACGTCGACGCGTTGCTCGCCGCGCGCGCGATCCTGCACGCGGCGCTGCCGCTCGAGGCGCTGTACGGCCACGTGCCCGACGCCGGGTTGCCGAAGGGGTTCCGCTATGCGGATGGCCGCGCGCCGACGGCGGCGCAACCGGAAGGATGCCTGGCGGGAGCCGCGCAATGAACGATCGCCAACCAGCTTCGGCGCTGCCGTACGCAGGCGTGCGCGTGATCGAGATGACGCACATGGTGATGGGCCCGACCTGCGGGATGCTGCTCGCGGATCTCGGCGCGGAAGTGATCAAGATCGAACCGATCGCGGGCGACAGCACGCGGGCGCTGCGCGGTTCCGGCGCGGGCTTCTTCGGGATGTTCAACCGCAACAAGAAGAGCCTCGCGGTCGACGTGAAGGATCCGCGCGGGCTCGAGATCGTGCTGCGGCTCGTCGCGACGGCGGACGTGTTCAGCGAGAACTTCAAGAGCGGCACGATGGAGCGCATCGGCCTGGGTTATCCGGCGCTGTACTCGCTGAATCCGCGCCTCGTGTACGTGTCGCACAAGGGTTTCCTGCCGGGGCCGTACGAGCATCGCACCGCGCTCGACGAGGTCGTGCAGATGATGGGCGGCCTCGCGTACATGACGGGCCCGGAAGGGCGGCCGCTGCGTGCGGGCGCGAGTGTGAACGACATCATGGGCGGCATGTTCGGCGCGATCGGCGCGATGGCCGCGCTCGCGCAGCGCGAGCGCACCGGCCGCGGCCAGCAGGTGCAGAGCTCGCTGTTCGAGAACAACGTGTTCCTCGTCGCGCAGCACATGATGCAGTTCGCGGTGACGGGCCAGGCCGCGTCGCCGATGCCGAGCCGGATTTCCGCGTGGGCCGTCTACGACGTGTTCTCCGTCAAGGACAACGAACAGATTTTCCTCGCGGTCGTGTCGGACACACAGTGGGCGCTGTTCTGCGATGCGTTCGGCCTGGCCGCGCTGAAGGACGATCCGCGCCTCGCGACCAATAACCTGCGCGTGCAGGCGCGCGAATGGCTGCTGCCCGAGTTGCGTGCTTGGCTGGCGTCGTACTCGGCCGCGGAGATCGGCGCGATCTTCGAATCGACCGGCCTGCCGTACGCACCGATCACGAAGCCGCAGGACCTGTTCGACGATCCGCATCTGCTCGCCACGGGCGGCCTCGAGGCCGTGACGCTGCCGGCCGATGCGAGCAGCGCCGGGCGACCGGTCGACACGCGCACCGCGCTGCTGCCGCTGACGCTCGCGGGCGAACGCCTGCGGTTGCGCTCGGCACCGCCCGCGCTCGGCCAGGACACGTGTGCGCTGCTCGGCGAGCTCGGCTACACGCCGGAAGACGCGCGTGCGCTGATCGATGCCGGTGTCGTCGCGGGTCGCCATGGCGCGGACGATGCCGCGCCGGGCGGCGCGCCTTCGGCGAACGAAGTGGCGAGTGCGTAGCGCGGCCGCGATCCCCCGAACGAACAAAGGCGTCCCGGCCGCGCACCGCGCGGACGCGGATCGCCGTATCCACGGAGACAACCATGACATCCGCTTCCCCGGCGCTGGCCGCCGATCGCGAGACCGACGCATCGGTCGAGCAGCGCGCCGTGCGCAAGGCCGCGTGGCGCTTCATCCCGCTGCTCGCGCTCACGTATTTCTTCAACTATCTGGATCGCACGAGCGTCGGGTTCGCGGCGCTCACGATGAACCGCGATCTCGGGCTGACCGCGACGCAGTTCGGCTGGGGCGCGGGGATCATGTTCGCGGGCTACTGCGTGTTCGAGGTGCCGAGCAATCTCGCGCTGTACCGCTTCGGCGCGCGGCGCTGGCTCGCCCGCATCATGATCACGTGGGGGCTGATGGCGGCCGCGACCGCGCTCGCGACCGGGCCGACGAGCTTCTACGCGATCCGGCTGCTGCTCGGCATCGGGGAAGCCGGGTTCTTTCCGGGCGTGATCTTCTTCCTCGCCGTGTGGTTTCCGGCGAGCTACCGCACGCGCGTGCTGGCGTGGTTCACCGTGTCGACGCCGCTGTCGTCGCTGATCGGCGGCCCGCTGTCGACGTGGCTGCTGCAGCTCGACGGCACGCTCGGGCTCGCCGGCTGGAAGTGGATGTTCATCGTCGAAGGGCTGCCCGCGTGCGCACTCGGTTTCCTCGTACTGAAGCTGCTGTCCGATTCGCCGGCGAATGCCGCGTGGCTGTCGGACGACGAACGCACCGCGCTGCAGCGGGCGTTCGAGCGCGAAGGCGCGGCAGCCGGCCGCAAGAAGCGCTTTGGCGTCGCGCTGCGCGACGTGCGCGTGTACGTGCTGGCGCTGATCTCGTTCGGCTTCACGATGGGCTCGTACGGGATCGGCATCTGGCTGCCGCAGATGCTGAAGGCGCACGGCATGTCGACGATGCAGACGGGCTGGGTGTCCGCGGTGCCGTACTTCTTCGCGACGGTCGCGCTGCTGTGGTGGGCGAAACGGGTGGACCGTCGAGGCGGGCCCGTCGCGAACCTGGCGGTCGGGCTGTTCATCGGCGCGGTGGCGCTTGGCGTGTCGACGCATTTCCTGACGCTCGGGCCGGCGCTCGTCGGCATCACGCTCGCGCTGATCGGCACGATTGCCGGCCGTACGATCTTCTACACGTTGCCGTCGCGCTTCCTGTCCGGCCAGGCGGCGGCCGGCGGGCTGGCGCTGATCAACTCGATCGGTGCGCTCGGCGGCTTCGCGGGCCCCTATCTCGTCGGCTACCTGAAGGACAGCTTCGGCACCTTCACGGCCGGCATGCTCGGCCTCGCGGTCGTGCTGGCGATCACGACGCTGCTCACGCTGTCGCTGTACGCGTTCGACCGGAGCGAATGACATGGACACGATTTCGACCAAGCGACGCCGGCTGCTCGGCGCGGCCGCGGCCTCGTTCGCGCTGCCCGCGTTCGCCGAGACGCCGGCCCACGATGGAGCTTCCCGCATGACGACGCAAGGCAACTATCTCGCCGTCCGCCCCGACTGGCTCGCGTCGGCGCTCGAACCCGCGCTCGAGCCCGACCTGCCGATCGTCGACGCGCATCATCATTTCTATGAACGGCCGGGCTGGATCTACATGCTCGACGACTATCTGCAGGACGCGCGCTCGGGCCACGACATCCAGGCGTCCGTCTACATGCAGGCGCAGACGCGCTATCGCGACTCGGGCCCGGCCGAACTGAAGCCGGTGGGCGAGACGGCCTATGTCGCCGGCGTGACCGAGCCGCTGCAGCACGGCCCGGTGGCCGTCGCGAAAGGTATCGTCGGCCATGCGGACCTGCGGCTCGGCGCACGCGTGCGCGACGTGCTGGAGGCGCATCTCGAAGCCGGGCGCGGACGGTTTCGCGGTGTCCGGCACCTCACCACGTGGGATGCCGATCCGACGCTCGCCAATCCGTTGTCGGCGGTGCCGCGCGGGTTGCTGCTCGATCCCGCCTATCGGGCCGGCGTCGCTCAGCTCGCGCCGCTCGGGCTGTCGTACGATGCGTGGCTGTTCTTTCCGCAACTGCCCGAACTGTTCGATCTCGCGAAGGCGAACCCCGACACGCGCATCATCGTCAATCACTGCGGCGGCGTCGTGCGGATCGCCAGCTATGCGGACAAACGGCCGGAGGTGTTCGAGCGCTGGTCGGCGTCGATGCGCGCGCTCGCGAAACTGCCGAACGTGTACGTGAAGGTCGGCGGCCTGGGGATGCGCATCAACGGGTTCGATTTCGAGAAGGGCGCGAAGCCGCCGTCTTCCGTGCAGCTCGCCGACGCGTGGAAGCCGTGGATGATGACCTGCATCGACGCGTTCGGCCCCGGGCGCTGCATGTTCGAGGGCAATTTCCCGGTCGACAAGGGCTCGTATTCGTTCGTGAACGGCTGGAACGCGTTCAAGCGGCTGACCGCGCAGGCCAGCCCGGACGAGCGCGACGCCTTGTTCCGCGGCACGGTCACGCGCGCCTACCGGCTCGGCTGACGCGCGTGCGTGCGGTCACCCGGCTTCCACCAGCGCCGCGAGCCGCGCCAGCGCCATCTGCCAGCCCGTTTCGTTGTCGGCGGCCGGCACGCCGGGCGGTACGCCGTCGTGCACGGCGTCCACGCGCGTGCCGCCGGCTTCGTCGGACAGCGTGATCGTGATCGTCATGGCGCCGCGCAGCATCGGATCGTCGGTTTCGAACACGTCGATCTCGACGATCTGCTCGTCCGGCACGAGCGTGACGAAGCGGCCGTGATACGTGTCGGTGCGCGCGCCGGACTTGCCGGTGCCGGCCGACGGCGCGTCGTAGCTCAGCGACACGCGCAGCGCGCCGCCTTCGCGCGCATCGTACGCATGCACGCGGCACGTCATGCCGTCGGGCACCTTCCACTGCTCGACCGCGTGCGGATCGAGCAGTGCGCGGTAGACGCGCCCGCGCGGTGCGTTCAGGTGCTGGCTGACCCGGGTCGAATGTGTGTGCGTGTGCAACATGTGGCCTCCCGCGGAATGTGCGCGACGGTGCACGCCGGCGGCCGGCGTGTCGTCATGCTTCCTTCAGGAATCCTAGGCGCGGGCGCGGCGGCATGCAATGGCCGCCTGCGCGGGCGCGCTCAGCCGCTCAGCGCAGATCGGCGGCGAAGGCGTCGAGCTGCGTGATGCAGGTGTTCCAGCCCTCGAAAAATCCGAGCGCTTCGTGACGCTCGCGCGTCGCGGCATCGGGGTGCATCACGCGCGCCTCGTAGCGGCTGCCCGCATCGTCGTCGGCCATCGTGATGATTGCCGTGAAGCCCATCCACGGCGCCTGCGGCCGCCAGCCGCCGGTGAGCATCGACGTGAACGCGATGCGCGATTCCGGCACGATGTCGAGGAAGCAACCAGGATTGTCGCTCGTGCCGCCGTCGGGGCCGCGCATGAACGTGTGGAAAGCGCCGCCCGGCCGCAGGTCGAATGCGCGCACCTCGGTGGTCCACGGCTTCGGGCACCACCATTCCTTCAGCAATTCGGGGTCGGTCCACGCGCGCCACAGTGCGTGGCGCGGCGCGCGCAGCGTGCGCGTGATGACGAGATCGTGGGCTTCAACGGGTTCGACGTGGCTTGCTGACATCGTGCTCCTCCTGATGGTGGCGTTCGACGAATTCGACGAGACGGTCGGAGCGCGCTTCCCACAGCGCGCGTTGTGCGGCGAGCCATGCCTCGGCCTCGGTCAGCCGGCTGCCGACCAGCGCGCAGGTGCGCGAGCGGCCGGTTTTCCGGGTCTGCACGAGGCCGCTGCGCTCGAGCACGGCGACGTGCTTCATGAACGACGGCAGCGCCATGTCGAACGGCGCGGCCAGCGCGGAAACGGTCCGCTCGCCCTGGCCGAGCGCGCTGACGATCGCGCAGCGCGTCGGATCGGCGAGGGCGTGGAAGACGTCGCTGATGCCGGGTTGAAAGTTAGCCATATGGCTAAGTGTAGACGATGCCAGCGCCGATGCAGCGGAAATTTTCGTCGCGTAGGATGAAGGGGCGGTAACGCGCGCCGACCGGGCGCGACGTTGCCGGACGCCTGCCGTCGGTGTGCACGCTTCGACGATCGGGTGGCGCGCTTTCTATCCCGGCCCATGCCGAACCCGTGCATGCGGCCCGCCTGACTACTGGAGATGGCATGACCGAATCCGTTACCGTCCGCCGCGTCGATGCGCGCGAAGCGATGGCCTGTGTCGACGCGTTGGCCGACGTGCTGATCGATTGCGTGGAGGGCGGCGCGTCCGTCAGTTTCATGTTGCCGATCGAGCGTTCGACCGCTGTCGCGTTCTGGACGCGCGTGGCCGAGGGTGTCGCGAACGACGAGCGCATCCTGCTCGTCGCCGAGGATGCGGCCGGCCGGATCCTCGGCACCGTGCAGGTCGTGACCGCGCAGCCGGAGAACCAGCCGCATCGCGCGGACATCGCGAAGATGCTCGTGTCGCGGCACGCGCGCCGGCAGGGCATCGCCGCGCGGCTGATGGCGGCGGCCGACGCGGCCGCGCGCGACGCCGGCAAGACCGTGCTCGTGCTCGACACCGTGACGGGCGGCGACGCCGAGCGGCTGTACGAGCGGGCCGGCTGGCAACGCGTCGGCGTCGTGCCGAACTTTGCGCTGATGCCCGACGGCGCGCCGTGCGCGACGACGTACTTCCACAAGCAGCTCGCGTAGCGGCAGCCGTCATGCATCCGGTCGCCCCGGTGCTGTTGTGCTTCACGCTCGCGGCGGGTGTCGTGGCGCTGATCGCGCCGGTGTGGCTCGCGGCCGCGTGGCGGCGCCGCACGCAGGTGCCGTGGCGCGTGTTTTGCTACGGCATGCTGACCTTCTTCGTGTTCCAGCCGGTGCTGCGCCTGTCGTGGCAGGCACCGCTGTTCCACTGGCTCGGGACCGATCCGCGCTGGCACCTGCCGATGCTCGTGTTTGCGGCATTGACGGCCGGGCTCTTCGAGGAGTGCGGACGCTGGGTCGCGTTCCGGTATCTGCTGCCGAAGCGGCGCGATGCGCAGACGGCCGTCATGCTCGGGCTCGGGCACGGCGGGCTGGAAGCGATGCTGCTGGTCGGCGTCGGGTTCGTCGCGCTCGGCACGGGCTACCTGCTCGCGCATGCGGGTGTCGTCGTGCCTGTCGGCATGCAGTCGCTGATCGGGTCGCAGTTCGCGGGCATGACGCTCGTGTCGCCGTTTCTCGCACTGTTCGAGCGCGTGAGCGCGATGGCTGCGCATGTCGGGCTGTCGTTGATCGTGCTGCAGGCGTTCGTTCGTGGCACGAAGCGCTGGCTTGCGTATGCGATCGCGTGCCATTTCATGTTCGACCTTGCCGCGGTGCTGCTGACGCGCTACTGGCATGTCGAGACCGTGCTGGTCGAGATGCTCCTGTTCGTGTGCAGCGTCGCCTTGCTGTGGCTGGGCGTGCGCGTGAGCCGCAGGGGAGCGGGTGCCGGCGCTACGCGCACGGGGCATGCCGCGTGACGCGTGTGGCGCGTTTCAGCCGTGCGCGATGGGGTTCGGTCGACGGATGGGCGTGCGTTTTCCCGAGCGCCACCGGCTCACGAGACTCAAGCCCATCCCGACCGTGACGATCGCGATGCCCGCGAGCGCCGCTGCATGGGGTCGTTCGCCAAGCAGCAGCATCGCTTCAAGCGTGGCAAGCAGCGGCATCAGCGCGGCGAAGGTCGCGCCGATTGCCGGGCCGAGCGCGACGACCGCCTGGCTGAAGCAGTAGAGCGCCAGCACCGACATCAGCACACCCTGGTAAATCGCCTGTGTGGCGATGGCCGCGACCGGCGCATGCAGCACGGCGCCGCCGCGCATCGCCAGATAAAACGGGCAGTAGAGCACCGCGGAGCCGACCGCCACGATGGCCGTCGCGTGCAGTGCGCCGGTGGCGGCGCGTTTTGCCGTGACGTTATAGAGGGCCCACAGCAGGCCGCCGAGCGCGAACAGCAAGAGGGCCGGCAGCCCGATCGCACCGTGCAGTGCATCGGACGCGGTCAGCGCGATGCCGGCGAGGATTGCGACGATGCCGGCGACCTGCACGGCGTTCAGCCGTTCGTGCGCGACGTGCCGGCCGAGGATGGCCGTGAACGCGATCATGCTGCCCGGCGTCAGCGCGAAATAGCCGACCGGCGCGCGGCTGAGTGCCGCCGCGACGGTCAGGATGTACGGCGCACCGGCGCCGATCACCATCAGCGCGACCGCTGCCGGGCGGAGCGTGCCGAGGCCATGACGCAGCAGGACGGGCAGCAATAGCGTGCCCGATACGGCGAAGCGAATGAACGCGATGTCGTAAGCATCAAAGGCAGCGTGCGTGACGCCGACGCGCGTGACGACCGGGAAGCCGCCCCAGATGAGCGCCGCGAGCAATCCGTAGCCGATGCCGGCGAGCCGTTCGTTGCTGTTCATGTGCAGTCCTTGCCGTGTCCGTGTGGCCGCTGCGTGAGCGGTGGAGCGAGCCGATAGGGGGCAAGGATGCGGCGCTTCGAATCATGCGTCCAATATATTATTCAGCCGCTATTAGGTCGAAAAAGATCTTTATCGAGTTGCGATCGTGAACCTCGGCGACCGGGATCTCGGCGGAAATAAAATCCGGGCCGGAAGCGTCGCCGGTCCGATATATTCACGCCAGAAGACTTCGACGAAACGCCACGGAACCGCCGCCTCGATGAAACGCTCCCACGTCGCTTTTGCCCTCACGGGCCTGCTTGTCGCGCTGCCGATTGCCGCATACGCGCTCGTCAAGCCGCTGCGCATCGTCGCGCCCGCGCTGATCCCCGGCGTGTCGTGCCCGAGCGCCGACATCTGCACGGACGATGCCGCGAAGCTCGGCGATGCACAGCAGCTCTATCGCGACGGCTATGCGCGTGCGGCGGCGGCCGTGGGCCCGTTTCACGAGGCGCCGCGCGTCGTGTTCTGCTCGACGCGTGCGTGCGCCGACGCATTCGGCCTCGGCGCGCGCGCGGCGCTGACGCTCGGCAATTTCGGGGTGGCCGTGGCGCCGCGCGGCTGGACGACCTACTTCATCGCGCACGAGCTGATCCATCATCGCCAGGCCGAAGTGCTCGGCAACCTGGCTGTCGCGACCAAGCCGCGCTGGTTGATCGAAGGGATGGCGTATTCGCTCAGCGACGATCCGCGCCATCCGCTCGCGCAGCCATTCGAAGCATGGCGCACGCGTTTCGACGCCTGGCATGCGGCGCTCGGCGGGCAGCCGCTGTGGGATGCCGCACGGGCGGTCGAGTAGCGCGGGAGGGGCGGTGCGGCGTTACGCAGGCGTGCCCGGGCCGGTGCGTCCGCCGGCCAGCGTCTGCCGTCCCGCGTCGAGGATCTCGTCGGCGAGCGCGGAATCGGTGCCCGCGATCGCGCGCGACAGCACGAGCGCGCCGACCATCTGGCTGAAGACCGCGAGCGCGTCGCGACGCGTCTGTTCCGGCGTCGCGCCTTCGGTTGCCACCATCGGTTCCAGCCGGTCGAGATAGGCGGCCAGGCCGTGCGCGTAACATGCGCGCGCTGCGTCGGTCAGTCGCGGCGCGTCGCCGGCGAAGCCGGACAGCGGGCAGCCGGCTTCGACGTTGTCGCGATGCGCGGCGGACAGATACGACGTTACCTGCGCGTCGAGACTGCCGGCGTTCGGCGAATCGGCGCGGTCGTGCATCGCCTTTTCCATTACTTCGGCGACGAGTGCGTCTTTCGACTTGAAGTGGTTGTAGAAGCCGCCTTGCGTGAAGCCGGCTTCCTTCATCAGCTCCGTCAGCCCGACGGCATCGACGCCGCGCACGCGGAACAGCCGCTCGGCGGCCGCGACGATCGCGCTCCGGTTCTCGGCAGCCTGCTGTCTTGAAACGCCCATCGATTCCTCCCTGATTTTGCCGACCGCGTCTGGCCGACCGCGTCTGGCCGATCGCGTCAATTGAAAAACACAATGGCAATCACCATTGACATGCCGGTGTGGCGCGAACACAATGCATCGCAAAGACAATGGTGATCGACATTGATATCGAGTGTAGCCGACTTGGCAGGCAATGCAAAGCCACGGCCCGGACACGGATGGCAATCGGTCGGCGTCTTTGGCGCTGCGGGACAACGGGCAGCGGACGGCTCGCCGTCTGCCACCGGCGGCGCACCGGTCAGGTACGCAATGACAACCTCGTTTTCCACCGGATCTCATGCGCGCGGCGAGCCGGCGCGCAGGCGATTCATCATGCGAAAGGAAAGATCATGAAGATCGAAGGAGCAGTCGTGTTCGTGACGGGCGCAAACCGCGGGCTCGGGCTCGAGTTTGCGAAGCAGGCGCTCGCCCGAGGGGCGCGCAAGGTCTATGCGGCGGCGCGCGATCCGGCCAGCGTGACGCTGCCGGGCGTCGTACCCGTCAAGCTCGACGTGACCGATCCGGCGGCCGTCGCGGCGGCCGCCGACGCGGCGCGCGACGTCACGCTGCTGATCAACAACGCCGGCATCGCGCGGTTCGGCAGCCTGACGGACGACGGTGCGCCCGACGCGTTGCGCGACCACTTCGAAACGAACGTGTTCGGGATGCTGGCGACGTCGAGGGCGTTTGCGGGCATCCTCGCCGGCCATGGCGGCGGCGCGATCCTGAACATCCTGTCCGTCGCGAGCTGGGTGAACCGGCCGATCCTGTCGGGCTACGGTGTGTCGAAATCGGCCGCATGGGCGCTGACCAACGGGTTGCGCCATTCGCTGCGCGAGCAGCACACGCAAGTCGTCGGGCTGCATGCAGGGTTCATCGATACCGACCTGACGGCCGGTCTCGACGTGCCGAAGGCGACGCCGGCCGACGTCGTGCGCCAGGCGTACGAAGCGATCGAGGCGGGAGAGGAAGAAGTGTCGACCGACGAGTTCACGCGGCAGGTGAAGGCCACGTTGTCGTCGGGCGTCTATCTGGAAGAACCGGCGCCGCGTTGACGCCGGCAGTAACGCGAACCCGCCGGCCGCCCGGTGAGCGCAGCGGCGGCGGGGCGTTTCGTCAGACCGTCGTGTCGATGATGCCCGGGATCTTCACGTCCGGGTTCACGTCCGCGTCGTAGTCGACGCCGGCGATCTCGAAGCCGAACAACCGCAGGAAGTCGGTCTTGTAGCCGGCGAAGTCGGTCATCTCGTACAGGTTCTCGTTCGTCACGTGGTCCCACATCGCGACGACCTTCGCCTGCACCTGCGGATCGAGTTCCTTGTAGTCGGCGCGCAGGCGGCCTTCTTCGTCGATGTGCGGCGTCGCGCCGTACAGGCTGTCCTTCAGGAGCCCGTACACCTGCTCGATGCAGCCTTCGTGCGTACCGGTTTCCTTCATCACCTTGAACAGCAGCGACAGGTACAGCGGCATCATCGGGATCGCCGAGCTGGCCTGCGTGACGACGGCCTTCAGCACCGACACGCGTGCATCGCCGCCATGCGCGGCCAGCTTGTCGCGGATCGACAGCACCTTCTTGTCGAGATCCTTCTTCGCTTCGCCGATCGAGCCGTTCCAGTAGATGTCGTGCGTGATCTGCTCGCCGAGATACGTGAACGCGGTGGTCTTCGCGCCGTCGGCCAGCACGCCGGCTTCAGCCAGCGCGTCGATCCACATCTGCCAGTCCTCGCCGCCCATCACGGCCACGGTGCCGTCGATCTCTTCCTGCGTCGCCGGTTCGAGCGCGACGTCGCGGATCACTTCCTTGTCGGTGTCGAGGCCACGGAACGTGACGGCCTTGCCGATCGGCTTGAGCGTCGAGCTGATGGTTTCGCCCGTCTTCGGATGCGTGCGACGCGGTGCCGCGAGGCTGTAGACGACCAGGTCGACCTTGCCGAGATCCTGCTTGATGGTGTCGATCGTGACCTGCTTGACCTTGTCGGAGAATGCGTCGCCGTTGATGCTGCGCGCATAGAGCCCCTTTTCGGCGGCGAATTTCTCGAACGCGGCGCTGTTGTACCAGCCGGCCGTGCCGGGCTTCGTTTCGCTGCCGGCGCGCTCGAAGAACACGCCGAGCGTGTCCGCGCCCGAGCCGAATGCGGCCGAGATCCGGGCGGCCAGGCCGTAGCCGGTCGACGCGCCGATCACGAGCACCTTTTTCGGGCCGTTGGCGATCGGGCCGTGCGAAGTCACGTAGTCGATCTGTTCCTTGACGTTGGCTTCGCAGCCGACCGGATGAGTCGTCACGCAGATGAAGCCACGCACGCGCGGTTTGATGATCATGGAAACCCTCTAGTCAGAAAGGCAGAAACGGCCTGAAATCGGAAAAATCCCGCGCATTGTAATGGAAGCGGCCGATCGCGGGCGGGCGCGGCCGGAACCTGGCCGATCGTCCAGTTATTTCTCTCTTGACAGAAATAACTGAAATGCCTAAATTTCACGGCATGGAACTCACACCGATAGCCGAACGATTCATTCTCCACTGGGGCGAAATGGGCTCGCGGTGGGGCGTCAACCGCACCGTCTCGCAGATGCACGCGCTGCTCTACCTGGCCGGCCGGCCGGTCGCGGCCGACGAGATCGCCGAGACGCTCAACGTCGCGCGCTCCAACGTCAGCACGAGCCTGAAGGAACTGCAGGCGTGGCGGCTCGCGAAGGTCGTGCACGTGCTGGGCGACCGCCGCGACCACTTCGAGACGTCGACCGACATCTGGGAGTTGTTCAAGCTGATCGTCGAAGGGCGGCGGCAGCGCGAGATCGAGCCGACGCTCACGGTGCTGCGTGATTGCCTGACGAATCCGGAGATCGCGAACGAGAGCCGCGAGACCGAACAGCGCATCCGCGACACGCTGCAGTTCGTCGAGACGCTCACGACCTGGTCGGACGAGATGCTGCGGCTCAAGCCCGATACGCTGATGAAGGCGCTCGGCATCGGCGCGAAGATCAGCCAGACGGTCAGGCGCAAGCCGTCGAAGTAAGCGGTGACGGAAGTGCGGGCGGACAGCCCGCTTTTTTCGGGGTTGATATTTCTGTCTGTACAGAAATAACTGTAAATAGAGGATGAAAATGAACGCAGTCCTGCCGTCGACCTGCCAGCACGATCGCACCGGCGCGCGCAGCATGACCGTCCTCGTCTGTGGCGCGAACGGCTTCATCGGGCGGGCGCTGTGCGCGCAGCTCGAAGCCGGCGGCCATCGCGTGCTGCGCGGCGTGCGTCATGCGGACGGCCCGCGCGACATCGCGATCGACTTCGCCAGGGACGTCGATCCGCAAGCGTGGCTGGCGCGGCTGAACGGCGTCGACGTGGTGATCAATGCGGTCGGCCTCCTCGCCGATCGACGCGGCGCGACGCTCGACGCCGTGCACCGCGCCGCGCCGTGCGCGCTTTTCACCGCGTGCTGCCGCGCCGGCGTGCGGCGCGTGATCCAGATCTCGGCGCTCGGCGTCGAGCGCGGCGATACGCGGTACTTCGCGAGCAAGCACGCGGCCGACTGCTTCCTGCAGACGCTGCCGATCGATTTCCGGATCGTGCGTCCCGCGCTTGTCTACGGTACGGACGGCACGTCGGCGCGTTTTTTCCGGATGCTCGCGAGCCTGCCGGTGCAGGTGCTGCCGGCGGGTGGCCGTCAGCGGCTGCGCCCCGTGCATGTCGACGATCTCGCCGAAGTCGTCGCGCGGCTCGTCGTGCAACCGGGCGATGCGCAGCCGGCCGGTAGCCAGGTGATCGACGTGGTCGGCCGCGACGAAGTCGAATACCGCGAGATGCTGGCCGGCTACCGTGCCGCGCTGGGATTTGCGCCGGCTGCCCGCGTGTCGCTGCCGGGCCCGCTGGCCGGCGCGGCGGCCGTGCTGTCCGGCGTGCTGCCGGGCGCGATGTTCACGCGCGACACGTGGACGATGCTGCGTGGCGGGAACACCGGCGACCCGGCGGCGACCGCGGCCGTGCTTGGCCGGCCGCCGCGCGGCATCGACAGCTTCATTGGCGCGCAGGCCGCCGCGCTGCGCCGCGATGCGCTCGCGATGTGGCGGCGCCCGTTGCTGCGGGGCGCGCTCGCGATCGTGTGGATCTGGACGGCGATTGCGAGCGCGTTCATTCATCCGCTGCATGCGAGCCTCGCGCTGCTCGCGCCTGCGCACCTGACGGGGCTGCCGGCACTGATCGCGCTCTACGCGGCCAGCGCGCTGGACTTCGCGTTCGGCATCGCGACCGTCGCTGCACCGTCGCGGCGCCTGTGGGCCGCGCAAGCGGCGCTGATCGTCGCGTATGCGGCCGTCATCGCGGTCACGATGCCGGGCCTGCTGGCCGAACCGTTCGGCCCCGTGCTGAAGAACGTGCCGATTCTCGCCATCCTGTTGATCCTCTTTTCAGAAGAAGAACAAGCATGAATACCTATCTCGTCATCAAGGCGCTTCACATCCTGTCCTCGGTGCTGCTGGTCGGCACGGGGTTCGGCACCGCGTTCTACCTGTTCTTCGCGAACCGCACGCGGTCGGTGCCCGCGATCGCGGCCGTGTCGCGGCTCGTGGTGCGCGCGGACTGGTGGTTCACGACACCGGCCGTGATCTTTCAGCCGGCGTCCGGGCTGTGGCTCGCGCATACGGCCGGCTGGTCGTGGGATACGCCGTGGCTGCTCGCGTCGATCGTGCTGTACACGATCGCCGGTGCGTGCTGGCTGCCGGTCGTGTGGCTGCAGCTGGAACTTGCATCGATGGCGAAGCTCGCGCATGCAAACGGCGACGCCGCGTTGCCCGAGCGCTACTGGCGCTATGCGAAGCGCTGGGAGCTGCTCGGCTATCCGGCGTTCTTCGCGATGCTCACGGTCTACTTCCTGATGGTGGTCAAGCCGATGTAAGCATGTCGCCGCCGCGCGGAAGCGGCGCGAGGGCGATACATGCGTGAAAGCAGTCAATCGATCGATTCATGATGCTTGCGAAAACAGGAAGGAGTGCAAAGCATGAGCGCAAGTGAATTGGTTCTTTACTTCGACGGACGCTGTCCGTTATGCGTCGCGGAAATCCGGCGTCTCGAGGCTCGCGACGTGCGACACCGGCTCGCGTTCGTCGATATCGCCGAGCCGGGCTTCGACCCGGCGCCGCTGGGCGTCGGCCTGCCCGCGCTGAATCGCGAGCTGCACGCACGCCTGCCCGACGGGCGCATGCTGACCGGCGTCGACGGCATCGTGGCCGCCCATGCGCTGGTCGGGCGCCGCTGGCTCGTCTGGCTGCTGCGCGTGCCGGCCATGCGCGATGCGCTTGCGCCGCTGTATCGCCGCTTCGCACGCAACCGTCATGCCGTTTCGCGCTGGCTCGGGTATCGCGCCGACGCGCGCTGCGACGATGCGGCGTGCGGTACCGGCGAGGCCGGCGAAAGCAGGGAAGCGGGCCGCCCCGCGCGCGACACGCTGCGCCGCATCGTCGTGAACTGGATGGCGGCGGTGGCGATCGCGCACCTGCTGATCGGTGCGGCCGTGCCGTGGGTGGCCGGCGCGCCGTGGCTCGACGCGTATCACCGCGGCATCGAGCTGCATTTCCGGGCGGGAGTGGCGCCCGACGCCGCGCGTGCCCAGCAGATCTGGTGGATGTCGCTGATCGGCGCGACGGTGCAGTGCGCGTCGGTCTGGATGCTTGCGCTCGTCCATCTCGGCAACCGGTTGCGGAAACGGGAAGTGTGGGGCTGGCTGCTGGCCGGCCTGTTGATCTGGGCGCCGCAGGACATGCTGTTGTCGTGGCAGGCGCAGGTGTGGGGCCACGTGGCGATCGACATTGCCGCACTCGTCGCGATGGTGCCGCCGCTTGTCTGGCTGTGGAGGAGGGATTCCGTATGAACACGTTGCCTGCTTTCGACTGGGCGCTCAACCTGCTGATCGTGCAGGGCGCGATGGGCGCGTTCGACACGCTTTATCACCATGAACTCACGCAGGACCTGCCGCACAGCCCGCGCGCGCGGCTCGAACTGGCGATTCATGCGGTGCGTTCCGTGCTGTACGGCCTCGTGTTTGCATCGATCGCGAACGTCGCGTTTCACGGCGCATGGGTTGCGGCGCTCGCGGCGGTCGTACTCGTCGAAGTGGTACTGACGTTGTGGGATTTCGTTGTCGAGGATCAAAGCCGCAAGCTGCCGGCGACCGAGCGTGTGCTGCACACGCTGCTGGCCGTCAACGGCGGCGCGCTGTTCGGAATGATCGCGATGCAGCTGGCCGTGTGGGCGCACGAACCGACCGCGCTGCGGTCGATCGATCTCGACTGGCGCGGCTGGCTGCTCAGCCTGTTTGCCGTCGGCGTGACGGTGTCGGGTATTCGCGACGGGATTGCCGCGTGCCGGATCGCGCAACGTGCGCCTGCCGCCAATCCGTTCGCAGGGCAGCCAGCCGGCAATGTGCTCGTGACCGGCGGGACCGGCTTCATCGGCGAAACCCTCGTGAACCAGCTGCTCGACGCAGGCCATACGGTCACGTTGCTGGCGCGCGATCCGCTGCGCGCGGCCTACCTGTTTCACGGCCGCGTGCGCAGTGTGACGTCCGTCGAACAACTGCAGCCGCACGAGCGTTTCGACACGGTCGTCAATCTCGCCGGCGCGCCGGTGCTGGGCGCGCGCTGGAGCAAGCGCCGGCAGGCGGTGCTGCTCGCGAGCCGCGTCGGCGTCACGCAGGCGCTGATGCGCTGGGTCGACTCCGCGGAGGTCAAGCCGCGCACGTGGATCCAGGCTTCGGCGATCGGCTACTACGGCGTGCGTCCGGCCGACGAGCGGCTCGACGAGGGCAGCAGTGCCGGCGCCGGCTTCATGTCCGACCTGTGCGGGCAGTGGGAGCAGTCCGCGCATCCGCTCGAGCGTTACAGCGTGCGCACGGTCGTGCTGCGGCTGGGCATCGTGTTCGGCCCCGGCGGCGCGTTGCGCCCGATGCTGCTGCCGCATTACTTCGGGATGGGCGGACGATTCGGCGACGGCGCGCAGGTGATGAGCTGGATTCACCGTGACGACGTGCTGCGGATCGTCGCACGCGCGATGTCGAACGCAGGCATGCACGGCGCCTACAACGCGGTCGCGCCGGTGCCTGTGACCCAGCGCGAGTTTGTGCAGGTCGTGACGAAGGTGCTGCGCCGCCCCGCGTGGCTGCACGTGCCGGCCGCGCCGCTGCGCGTCGCGATGGGCGAGATGGCCGAGCTGCTGCTGGACGGGCAGCGCGTGATGCCGGCGCGGCTGCATCGGGACGGCTTCATGTTCCGCTTCCCGACGGTCGAGCACGCGCTGCGTGACCTGACGAATCGGCCGCATGGCGATTTTGCGCACGCGGCCTGTCGTTTGCCGCGAGGTCGTGTATAAATTCGGCGTGAACGTGTCCGGGACGCGTCGTGCGCCCCGGACACTCCGCATCCGACCTCACAAGGAGACTGCATGCTGCACATCCTCGGCAAGATTCCGTCCATCAACGTCCGCAAGGTGCTGTGGCTGTGCACCGAACTGAACCTGCCGTTCGAACAGGAAGACTGGGGCGCGGGCTTCCGCACGACCAACGATCCGGCCTATCTCGCGCTGAATCCGAACGCGCTCGTGCCCGTCATCAAGGACGACGACTTCGTGCTCTGGGAATCGAACACGATCATCCGCTACCTCGCGAACCGCTACGGTGGCGATGCGCTGTATCCGGCCGAGCCGCAGGCGCGCGCACGGGTCGACCAGTGGATCGACTGGCAGGGCGCGGACCTGAACCGCTCGTGGGTCGGCGCGTTTCTCGGCCTCGTGCGCAAATCGCCCGATCATCAGGATCCGGCCGGCATCGCGCAGTCGATTGCAGGCTGGACGAAGCACATGCACGTGCTGAACGCGCAGCTCGAAAAGACGGGCGCGTACGTGGCCGGCAACACGTTCACGCTCGCGGACATTCCGATCGGCCTGTCGGTGAACCGCTGGTTCGGCACGCCGTTCGAGCATCCGGATCTGCCGGCGGTGTCGCGCTACATCGAACGTCTCGCGACGCGCGAGGGCTTCAAGCAATACGCGGGCAGCGCGAATCCGTAAGGCCAGGCGGGTCGCACGTGAAGCGGCAGTGCTGCGATCGCTGCCGCTTCACGCCTGATGCATCGATCCACGTACCCGCCGTCACACGTCACGCGCCTGGCGCCGGCACCGCATCGAGCACGCGCGCGAGAAACGCCTCGTGATTCCACGCGGATTCCGGCCGCGACAGCCCGAGCCGCACGACCACCAGCTGACGGCTCGGCACCACGCTCACGAACTGGCCTTCATGGCCGACCGCATGAAACGCGTCGGCCGGCATCGCGCGCGCTTGCGGATCGCGATCGTTGAACGGCTCCGGCACCTTGACCCACAGCTGCGCGCCGAACTCCTGCCGCTCCGACTGCGGCGTCGCGCGCGTCAGGTAGCGCACCCAGCCTTCCGGCAGCAGCCGCTGCCCGTTCCACGCGCCGTCCTGCAGCAGAAGCTGTCCGAAGCGCGCCCAGTCGCGCGCGCTCGCATACATGTACGACGGGGCGACGAGCGTGCCGGACGCATCGGGCTCGAACACCGCGCTGCGCATCCCGAGCGGCGCGAACAGCGCGCGGCGCGGATACGCAAGGTAGTCGTCCTCGCTGCCGCCCAGCGCTTCGCGCATCACGCGCGCGATGATCGCGCTCGTGCCGCTCGAGTAGTACCACTGCGTGCCGGGCGTCGCGGCGAGCGGTTTTGCCGCAGCGAACCGTGCCATGTCGGGCTGCGTGAACAGCATCACGGCGACGTCGGACAGCGGGTCGTCGTAATCCTCGTTGAATTGCAGGCCGCTCGTCATCCGCAGCAGTTCGTCGAGCGTGATGGCCGTGCGCGGGTCGCCGCTGCCGCGCCAGTCGGGCAGCAGTGCCGACGCGTCGGGCGACAGCTTGTGCTGCGCAACCAGCGTGCCGATCAGCGCGGCCGTCACGGTCTTCGTCATCGACCAGCCGGGCAGCGGCGTGTCGGCCGTGAAGCCGGGCGCATAGCGTTCGGCGATCACCTGGCCGCGCCACATCACGACGACCGCGCGCGTGCGCCGCGGCCGTGCCGGATCGGGTTCGTCGAACGCGCGGTCGAGCGCGGTCTGCAGCTTGCGCGCATCGATGCCGGCGGGCGGCGTGGCCGGCGCGGGCGGATCGGACGGCGGATCGGCGAGCGGCGGCAACGCGGCCGGCAAGGTGGCCGACGTCGCGCCGGGCGAGGCGCCGGGCGCGAGCGTGCAGCCGAGCCCCGGCCGGAAGTCGGCTGCGCGTTCGGCGAAACCGGCGAAGGTCGCCGTCGCGCGATGGTGGTCGCGGTCGAGCGACGGGCGCACCAGCTTCAGCAGCGGATGGACGCCGGCCATGATGTCGACGTCGATCACGGACGCGGCTGGCCGGCCCGACACGAACACGCCGGAACACAGCGCCTTCGCCGCATAGCCGGTCGCGATCGGCGCGAGCCGGGACAGCATGTAGCCGGTGTAGCCGACCGCGGCAACGAGCGCGAGCGTGACGCCGCGCAGAATCAGCTTCTTGAGGGGGATCGTCATGCGCGAGCGTCCTCGGTTGTCTGCAGGCAGGCCAGGAACCGGCAGTGTCGCAGGTTCGGGCAAGCGGTGGCAATCGCGGGGGCGGGCGACGCCGGGCCGTGTCAATCGTGCGCATGGTGCCCGGCGTGTGCGACCCGGTTGTGTCGGTCGCGGAGGGGCGAACGGGCCGCGTGCGGCCCGTTCCGGCGACGTGTCATTGCATGTTGCTGTCCGGTCGCAGGGTCCAGACCGTCGCGGTATTCGTGTTGTCGTCGACGGCCGCGAACTGCGGCTGGCCTTTGCTGCTTTGCCCGAACGCCAGGCCGAATGCCGACCCCGGCGCGGTATCGACCTGCATTTGCGCGATGAAGCGGCCGTCCACCGTGAATTCGACGATCTCGCTCGGCTGCAGCGGGTCGGGATTGACCGCGTCGCCGTTGGCGGTCACGAGATGGCCGTTCGGCGCGAGCGCCAGCGCGAGCGGCCCGTGCAGGTGTGCCGCGTCGAAGTAGATCATCCGTCCGACGCCGCCGTTACGGTTGGTCGACGCGGCGTTCTGGATCGCGAATACCGCGTTGTCGCCGGTGGAGGCGACATACAGCACGTCGCTGTTCGGGTCGTACGCGAGACCGGTCGGGCCGACGACGAGCGCGCTGGGATCGGTCCGGTTCACGTAGCCCGACGCGATGATGCGCGAGCCCGGCAGCATCGTGACGCCGTCGCTGCCGATCGCCAGCTCGATCCGCGCGACCGTCCCGTTCAGCACGTTCGACACGAATGCGGTGACGCGCTGGCCGCGATCGATCACGGTCATGTCCCACGGCCCGTCGAGCAGCGTGGCGCTGACCAGTTGCGTGACGAGGCCGCCTTGCGGATTGATGACGAGCAGCGAGCCCGGGGGGACCACGGTCTTGCCGTCCGGCGCCGGGACGTTGCCGACCAGCACGAAGCCGCTGCGCAGCACCGCGAGCGCGGTCGTCAGACCGACATTGCTGCCCTGGAAGAACGTCGCCGGCGTATGGCCGGGCGACAGCTTCACGATCGTCGTGCCGGTGCCTTGCGCGTTCGACGCCGAGTTGAAGTTGGACACGACGACGTCACCCGGTTTCAGCGTGCTCCACGACGGCACGCCGCGCGGCACGAACGCGATGCCGTACGGATTGACGTCGCCGTTGGCGGGCACGGTCGACGCGGTGACCGACGAAATCGGCAGGATGACGTCGTTGCCGCCGGCCCATGCGAAAGCCGACGACAACGCGACGAGTCCGGCGCCGCAAGCCGCGCGGCATAGCGTGCGCGCCATCGTGCGACAGGCACGCGCGACGCTTGGCCGATGAGCGGTGAAGTCGGTCGGGGCGGGCGAACGACAGGAAGGGAGAGGGTCCATGGCATGTCTCCGGTTGATGATCGCGAGCAGTCATCCCGGCTGCCGGCCTGCGCAGCCGACGGGTGTCCGGTGCGGTTGCGCGCGCTTGCCGAGCGAAACCGCACTCGAAATAAACGGATGGCGCCGGCCGGATATTCCATTCGGCGACACACGTTGCGCGCGCGTCGTCGTCGATTGTTCGCTGCGTTGACGCCACGGCCTGACAAGTTGAAATCCGGCCCGCCATCGGTCGATAATCGTCCGGCATTGCACTCCCGGTCCCACTGTCCAACCGATATCGGAAAACGCCATGTCCTATGACAACAACAACCCGTTCGCCAGGATCCTGCGCGGCGAACTGCCTTGCGTGAAGGTCGCGGAAGACGACGCGACGCTCGCGATCATGGATCTGATGCCGCAGGCCGACGGTCACGTGCTCGTGATCCCGAAGGAGCCGGCCGCGCAGATCTTCGAGCTGTCCGGCGACGCGGCCGCGGCCGGCATCCGCATGACGCAGCGCGTCGCGGCGGCGGTGCGCGCGGCGCTCGAGCCGGACGGCGTGTTCATCGGCCAGTTCAACGGCGCGGCGGCCGGCCAGACGGTCGCGCACGTGCATTTCCACGTGATCCCGCGCTGGGAAGGCGCCGAGTTGCGGATGCACGCGCGCGAGATCGCCGACGCGGCGACGCTCGAAACGCTCGCGCAGCGCATTCGTGCGCGTTTCGTGTAACGGGTCGATTGCACGCGGCACGGCAATGGCCCGCCGGCCGGACGCCGCGCCGCCCCCGGTTGTTTCAGCGGTCACGCGAGGTAACACGTGTAACCGCTGGCGAAACTCGGCCGGCCAGGCCCGGCGCTAGACTCCGCGCATTGCATCATCGAGCGACAGGAAGGGCGGATTGCCTCTTCGTGCCGGCCGCCGCCAGTTGCGGCGGTGCGGCTTTCGCGAGGTGCCATCCGTCTTTCGCGCCGGGAATCGAGCCATGACCAGACTTCTCATCACGCTTGCCCTGATCGGCGGCCTGTCCGGCTGCTACATCGCGCCGCCGTACGGCTACGCGCCCGCGCCGGGCTACTACGGCTATGCGCCTGCGTATTACGCGCCGCCCGTCAGCGTCGGGATCGGCGGCAACTTCCGCATCCGCTGATCCGGCATCGCGCGCGAGCCTTGGCCGCACCGGCCCGGTTCGCCGCCTTGCGCCGGAGGATTCGTACGGATTCGCGCGCCGCATGACGGCCGCGCACGGCACTTCGTGCGCGCACTTCCTATACTTCACAGGAAAGCGCATCCCCGCGAGGCCGTCATGACCGTCACCCGCAAGGTCGCCGTCCTGTCGGGCGTCTCCACGCTCGTCTATCTCGGGCTCGCCGTGCTCGGCAGCGGCGGGTTCAACGCGTTCTTCTCGCATCCCCCGCTGACCGTCGTCGTGATCGCGACGCTCGTGATGGCCGTCGCCGCGCTGTTCACCGAAGGCAACCTGAGCAGCGGCGAGCGCGAGAATCGCGACAACCGCTGGGTGCTCGCCGCATTCGCGGTGAGCGGGTTCCTGCTCGCGTACCTGCCGGCGCTGACCGACCGGCTGGAGGTCTGGACCTTCGGCGGCGACACGGTGCGCTGGATCGGCGTCGTGCTGTTCATCGCGGGCGGCGCGCTGCGGATCTGGCCCGTGTTCGTGCTCGGCAAGCGCTTCAGCGGGCTCGTCGCGATCCAGCCGGGTCATACGCTCGTGACCGACGGCATCTACCGCCACATCCGCAATCCGAGCTACCTCGGCCTGCTCGTCAATTCGGTCGGCTGGGCGCTCGCGTTTCGCTCGGGCGTCGGCGTGCTGCTGGTCGTGCTGACGCTGGTGCCGCTCGTCGCGCGCATCCGCTCGGAGGAGGCGCTGCTGCGTGCGCAATTCGGCGCCGAATACGATGCCTATTGCGCGCGGACCTGGCGGTTGCTGCCCGGCGTGTACTGACCCCGTCATCTCTCCCTGATCGCCGCCCGGGGCGCACGCTTGCGACGCGTGCCCGATGTGTTGCCACGTGTGTCTCGAACGCGCGACGCCGCGCATGGCGGGACTGTCGCCGCACGGGTCCGGCCCCTTGCCGGAGTCAATGCCGGCGCGGGTTTCAGGCGATTTCGGGGTGCCCGTCCGACATCCTGTATTCGTAAACAACTTGTTACCAGAATGTCCACGGCAAGGGGGCGGGACCGGTGCTATTCTTCGCCGCAAGCTCATTGAAATGAATTGGTCCGCGGTTCGGCACAATGCCTGACCGGATGTCGATCGATTCAGATCGTCGTACCGAGCGGACCTTCAATAACCAGATCGTGAACAAGGAAGAATACGGGAATGTGGAAGAAAATCGCCCCCACTCTCGTCGTCGCCGTGCTGACCGGCGCGACGTCGTTGCCGGCACTGGCCGGTGACCTGAACAACGCACTTGGCGGCGCGCTCGGCGGGGTTGCCGGCGCAGCAGTCGGTGGTGCAGTCGGCGGCAGCACCGGCTCGGTGATCGGCGGCGCGATCGGCGGCGGCGCCGGCGGCGCGGTGACGTCGAATCGTCGCGAGCGCACCGGTGCGATCATCGGCGGCGCACTCGGCGGCGGTGCAGGTACCGCGGCGGGCAACGCGATGGGCGGCCGCACGGGCGGCCTGCTGGGCGCGGCCGTCGGCGGCGGCGCCGGCGCGGCACTCGGCGGCAACATGTCGCGCAGCTCGTACGAGCGCGATCACGGCGACCGCGGCTATCGTCACCGCAAGCATCGTCATCACCGCGACTGGGACTGATCGCCGCGGGCGCAGCACGGTGCGCGACATGCGCACCGGCGCGCCGACGGCGTCGGCACCCGACGCGAGATTCGGCCCGGCGGCCTGCCGGGCCGTCATCGCCGGCCTCACCGGCGATCCCTCCCGGCTTCATCAGCCGCTGCCATCCGCCCGATCGACGGGCCGGCAATCACCCTCCCGCAGCGCTTCCCCATTGCTCGACGACCTGACCTGCCGCGTATGAACGCGCCCGGGCAGAATCCGCGTGCGTCATCACGAATCGTTCATCCGTCCGTTCCGGCCTGACGACCCCGTCGCTTCCCTCTCGATTCGCACGGCCGGATGGGTCGCGGCCCCAGCGCGGCCGTCAGGATTTCCCTGATAGCCAGCGCGCCTCGTAACGCCCCTTCGCCGCGCATCGCGGGCGCCGGCAGGTAGTGGGAAATCGAATGGATATCATCGCAACATTTAATTGGTCGATCTCGATCGACTTCGCTATCGTCAACGATGCCCGCGTACGGAGTCGAACGTGCCGCCGGCCGCGCCTCGCCGCATGATCGCGAGCGCCGCGGCCCGGCCACCGGACCCAACAACCTGGGCCGCCGCGTCCGATGAACCGGACGGACCCGACGCGAAGCCTGGCCGACCGAACGAAGGCGCATGCGCTTTCAAGCCACCCCGGCAACGATGTCCCGCCGCCGCATGCGTGCCCCACGCGCGTGCGAACCGCCCGATGCCGTTTGCGCCAGGGGCCGGACCAACCCATTGCCTGGATGCAATATGTCTAAGACAACGTATTACGCGCCGCATGGCGGCCACCCGCCGCAGACGGATCTGCTGACCGATCGCGCGATGTTCACCGAGGCGTACGCGGTGATCCCGAAGGGTGTGATGCGCGACATCGTCACGAGCTGGCTGCCGTTCTGGACGAACACGCGCCTGTGGGTGATCGCCCGCCCGCTGTCGGGTTTCGCCGAAACCTTCTCGCAGTACATCGTCGAAGTGAATCCGGGCGGCGGCAGCGACAAGCCCGAGCAGGACAAGAACGCCGAAGCCGTGCTGTTCGTCGTCGAAGGCGAAGCCGAGCTGACGCTGCAAGGCACGAAGCACACGCTGAAGCCGGGCGGCTACGCGTTCATTCCGCCGGGCGCGGACTGGACGCTGCACAACGTGAGCGATGCTGCCGTGCGCTTCCACTGGGTGCGCAAGCATTACCAGGTCGTCGACGGCATTCCGCTGCCGGAAGCGTTCGTGACCAACGAGCAGGACGTCGAGCCGATCCCGATGCCGGGCACCAACGGCGCATGGGTGACGACGCGCTTCGTCGACATGAGCGACATGCGTCACGACATGCACGTGAACATCGTGACGTTCGAGCCGGGCGGCGTGATTCCGTTCGCGGAAACGCACGTGATGGAGCACGGCCTGTACGTGCTGGAAGGCAAGGCCGTCTATCGCCTGAACCAGGACTGGGTCGAGGTCGAAGCGGGCGATTTCATGTGGCTGCGCGCGTTCTGCCCGCAGGCATGCTATTCGGGTGGCCCTGGCCGCTTCCGCTACCTGCTGTACAAAGACGTGAACCGTCACATGAACCTGACGCTGAACCCGGCGCGCTAAGCGCTGCGTCCGCGGTCGAATGTGAAAGCCCGCCGGTGCATGCCGGCGGGCTTTTTTCATGGGCGGCGGTTGTACGCCGCGCCGGGACGCGCATGTCGATGGCAACGCCGTAACCGTGCCGTCGCCCGAACGGTGGCGCGCGCCACCCCGTGCGTCATCCCTTGTGCCCGTCGCGCAACGGTGCAGCGGTCAGGCGCAGCTCATGCGCCAGGTCGATCAGCGCGCGCAACCGCGCGGGCACGAAGCGATGGCCCGAATAGTAGAGCCGCAGCCCGCCGAACGACGGGCACCACGGCTCGAGCACCGGCACCAGCGCGCCGCTCTCCAGTTCTTCCTCGATGAACCATTCGGAGATGAAGCCGATACCGAGCCCGAACAGGGTCGCCTGCTTGATCGCCGCCATTTCGTTGAGCACAAACCGCACGGGCAGGTCCATCTGCAGCTTCTGTCCGTGGCGTTCAAGCTCCCAGTGGTAGATGCCGCCGTGGGCCATGCGCATGCCGATGCTCTGGTGCTCGAGCAGGTCGCGCGGATGGCGCGGCGTGCCGTGGCGCTTCAGGTACTCGGGCGTTGCGACCACCAGCATGCGGATATCGCGCGACAGCGCCACGGCGATCATGTCCTGCGGCACGGCTTCGGCCAGGCGGATGCCGGCGTCGAACCCCTCGGCGACGATGTCGATCAGGCGCGACTCGCTCACGATGTCGATGCGAACGTCGGGGTAGCGCTGCGCGTACGGATGGAACAGCGGCCCCAGCAACAGATGCGCGGCCCCCTGTGGCGCGTTGATGCGCAGCGTGCCGCTCGGCGTGTCGGGCCCGGTGGCGGCTTCCTCGCCGGCGCTCCTGATCTCGGCAAGCGCGGGCGCGATGCGATCCACGTAGCGCTGGCCCGCATCGGTCAGTGACACGCTGCGTGTCGAGCGGTTGAAGAGGCGCACCTTCAGGCGCGCTTCCAGTCCGGCCACGGCGCTGCTCACCGCCGTCGTCGACATGCCCAGCTCCAGCGCCGCGCCGCGAAAGCTTGCGCGGCGCGCGACGGCCAGGACCACTTCCAGCTCGGTCATTCCGGTGCGGTGCATTGATTGTCCTGATTTTCGGGATGAGTCATCAGCGATAAGGCGGCTTATCAGAACAGTAATGTATTCCTAGACTGCGTGTCATGACGGCTTGTCGGATACGCACACAGGAGTACGCACCATGCAACGCATCGAACAGATCTACATCAACGGCGAATTCGTGACGCCGCACGGCCAGGAATGGTTCGACCTGCACGACCCGAGCACCGAGCAGGTCGTCGGGCAGGTCCGCCTCGGCGATGCGCAGGATGCCGAGCGGGCGATCGCCGCGGCCAAGGCTGCGTTTCCGGGCTGGTCGCGCACCACGCGGGCAGAACGGATCGCCGCGCTCGAGCGCATGCGCGACGCCGTCGTCGCGCGGGAAGACGACCTGATGGAGGCAGTCGTGACCGAATACGGCGCGCCGGCCGAGCGCGGCCGCTGGATGGCGACCTATCCGGCCGACACCATCCGGCAGGCCATCGCCGCGCTGGAGACGTTTGCATTCGAGGAGCAGGCCGGCTCGGCCCGCGTGATCATGACGCCCGTCGGCGTGGCCGGCCTGATCACGCCGTGGAACAGCGATGCGGGGTTCATCTGCAACAAGCTGGCTACTGCGCTGGCGGCCGGCTGCACCGCGGTCATCAAGCCCAGCGAGATGAGCGCGATGCAGACGCAGGTCATCACCGAGGCGCTGCATGCGGCGGGCTTGCCCAAGGGGGTGTTCAATATCGTCAACGGGCGCGGCGACGTGGTCGGCGATGCGATCTCGCGCAGCCCCGACGTCGCGAAGATTTCGTTCACCGGCTCGTCGGCGGTGGGCCAGCATCTGGTGAGCGCCGGCGCGGCCACGATGAAGCGCGTGACGCTGGAACTCGGCGGCAAGTCGCCGACGGTGGTGCTCGACGATGCGGATTTCGCGAGCATCATGCCGCTCGTGCTGCAGGCGGGATTCATGAACAGCGGCCAGGCATGCATCGCAGGTACGCGCGTGCTGGTGCCGCACCATCGGCTCGCGGAATTCGAACACGTGATCACGCAGGCGGTGGCGCGCGTGCGCTCCGGCAATCCGCGCGATGCCGGTACCGACATCGGGCCGATGGTCAGCGCGAAGCAATGGGAACGGGTGCAAAGCTACATCCGCATCGGGCAGGAAGAGGGCGCGGTGCTGCTGGCGGGCGGCGAAGGGCGACCCGAAGGCCTGCAAGCCGGGTGGTTCGTGAAGCCCACGGTGTTTTCTCGCGCGAACAACCGGATGCGGATCGCGCAGGAAGAAATCTTCGGCCCCGTGCTGACCATCATCCCGTACGAAGACGACGCCGATGCGATCGCCATCGCCAACGATACGCGCTACGGCCTGAGCGCAATGGTGCTGGGCAAGGACCCCGAACGCTGCGAGCGCGTGGCGCTGCAGATCGATTCCGGCCGTGTGCTCGTCAATACGCTGGCCCACGAGCCGCTTGCGCCGTTCGGCGGCTTCAAGCATTCGGGGCTCGGGCGGGAAATGGGCCGATGGGGCATCAGCGCTTATCTGGAACCCAAGACCCTGATCGGGAGCGCAAGCCGCGGTGCGTGAGCAGGTACTCGCATTCGATGCCCCTGTACGCCGTGCAGGGGCGTTTGCGTGTCTCATACTGCTGCATCACACACGTATCGCCGGTGATCGGGAGCGCGAGCCGGGTCGCGTGAGCCGGCACTCGCATTCAATGCCCCTGTACGCCGTGCAGCCGCGTTTGCGCATCTCATGCGGCTGCATCCCGCACGTATCGCAGGTGAAAGGGCGCTGCCGGTGATTGCAAGTCTCGGCGGTGGAACGGGCGCATGCGGCGCGTCCTGACGATGCGCGTGCGTTGCGTGCCTACAAGCCGGATGCGCGCGCGGCGAGTTGCGCGACCGCCAGCGACGTATCGGGCGGCAGCCCGTCTTCCATCGACCACACGGCCGACAGGCCCGCCCACGCGAGAATCCATTGCAGCAGCCGTTGCCGTTCAAGCTGCGCGGCGTCGGCCACGAGCGCGACGCGCCGCTCGAAACGCACGGGATCGACCGCAATGTCGCGCGCGGGATTGCAGAACAGGTTCGCGTAGTCGAACGTGCGCTCGCCGCGCAGCGCTTTCGGGTCGATCGCGAGCCAGCCGCGATCGCCGAAATGCAGGATGTTGTCGTGATGGATGTCGCCGTGGAGGACGGTTTCGTCGAGCGTCGGCGCTGCCAGCAGCGTGCTCGCCGTTGCGGCCGACCGGCGCAGCACGCCGTCGGGGCCGCCGTATGCCAGCAGTGCGCGAAACCAGTCGTGCAGCGGCACGACCTGCGAAGGCGGCTGCGGCGCACGATACGCGTGCAGCCGTGCGACGACATCGCATGCGATGTGCATCGTGTCGTCGTCGTGGCCCGCTGCCGACAAGACGGCCAGCGACGGCGACGGCTGCGCGCGTTCGAGCAGGATCGCGTCGCCGTCGTGCTGCCACACGCGGGCGGCGCCGTGCCCGTTCCACCACGCCATCAGTGCGTTGCCGCGCCGCTCTTCGTCACAAGTGGCGACCTTCAGCATCGCCGGCCGGCCTTGCCAGGCGACGGGCAGCAGGCCGCCGTTCGCGGTCAGGATCGGGCCGCCGTCGGGAACGAGGCTCCACAGGCCGAGGTATCGATCGAACATCGCACGATGGTACAAGCGAACCGGATCGCTTGCCGCGTGCTTTGCCGCGACGACATGCCGCAGGCCCGCACATGCCGCGCGAACGGCCCCGGGCGCGCCTTCCTAAATAAAATTTAGCCAGCCAAACTTTGGCTAAAGAATGTTCCGGTTTCGGGCCATCCCTTCGACAATGCGCGCCTTCCGTGACCGGTCGGCGCCCATCTTGCGCCGGCCGTCGCGGGCACTGAAGAAGGAGCCCGACATGACCGACCACACCGCCAACTCTCCCCCGCAACCCGCGCCGCCGCCGCGCCGCCGACGCGTGTGGCGCACGCTCGCGGGCGCGCTGCTGGGCCTGACGCTCGCGTGCGCGGGCATCGGCGCATGGACGATCAATCGCATCTGGACGCAACTGCCGTCCGTCGAGCATCTGGCCGTCTATCGTCCCGCGCTGCCGCTGCGGATTTTCTCGCGCGACGGCGACTTGCTCGCCGAATACGGCGTCGAGCGGCGCGAGTTCGTGCCGCTCGAACGCATTCCGCCGCTGATGCGACACGCGCTGCTCGCGGCCGAGGACGCGAAGTTCTACGAGCACGGCGCGGTCGATATCGGCGGCCTCGCGCGCGCGACGTTCGCGAACGTCGTCACGGGGCAGCCGGGGCAGGGCGGCAGCACGATCACGATGCAGGTCGCGCGCAACTTCTACCTGACGCGCGACAAGTTGCTGAGCCGCAAGCTCGCCGAGATACTGATGGCGGCGAAGCTCGAACGCGAATACAGCAAGGACAAGCTGCTCGAGCTGTACATGAACGAGATCTACCTGGGCGAGCGCGCGTACGGTTTCGCGGCTGCCGCGAACGTGTATTTCGGCAAGCCGCTCGACGCGCTGAGCGCGGGCGAAGCGGCCGTGCTCGCGGGGCTGCCGAAAGCGCCGTCCGCGTTCAACCCGGTCGTCAATCCGGCGCGCGCGACCGCGCGGCGCAACTACGTGCTCGGGCGCATGCATGCGCTCGGCCAGCTCGACGACGCGACCTATCGCGCGGCCGTCGACGCACCGATCGCGCTGGCGACCACGCCGCCGCCGGGGATCATCGCGGCGCCGTACGTGGCCGAGCGTGCGCGCCGGATCATGGTCGAGCGGTTTCATGACGATGCATACACGCTCGGCCTCGACGTGACGACGACGATCTCGATGCGCGACCAGCGCGCGGCCGAAGCGGCGCTCGAGCGTACGCTGAACCGGCAGCCACGCGCGAAGCGCGATGCGCGCAACGGGCTCGAAGGCGCGCTCGTGTCGCTCGATGCGGCCACCGGCGACATGCTTGCGCTGGTCGGCGGCGCGGATTTCAATCGCAACGTGTTCGACCATGCGCTGCAGGCGTATCGCCAGCCGGGTTCGAGCTTCAAGCCGTTCGTGTATTCGGCGGCGCTGGAGAAGGGCTACTTCCCCGGCGTGCTGGTCGACGACACGCAGCGCACGCTCACACGTGCGGAAACCGGCGCGCAGCCGTGGCGTCCGCGCAATTTCGGTAACCACTACGAAGGCTTCATCCCGGTGCGGCGCGGGCTCATGCGCTCGAAGAACCTGGTTGCGGTCAGCCTGATGCAGGCCACCGATGCGCGCTACGTGCAGCAGCACGCGGTGCATTTCGGCTTCGACGCGCAGCGCAATCCGGCGTCGCTGCCGCTCGCGCTCGGCGCGGGCGCCGTGACGCCGCTCGAACTCGCGAGCGCCTACGGCGTGTTCGCGAACGGCGGCACGCGGATGGAGCCGCGCCTGATCCTGTCGGTGAAGCAGCGTCACGGCGGCGCGATGTACGAAGCGACCGCGCCGTCGGGCGAGCGCGTCGTATCGGCGCGCAACGCGTTCGTGATGGACAGCATGCTGCGCGACGTCGTGCGAGCCGGCACCGCGCGCGGTGCGCTCGCGCTGCGCCGCGACGACGCGGCCGGCAAGACGGGCACGTCGAACGGTTCGAAGGACGTGTGGTTCGCCGGCTACTCGTCGGGCATCGTCGCGGTCGCATGGCTCGGCTACGACACGCCGCGCCCGATGGGGCGCGCGACCGGCGCGACGCTGGCGCTGCCGGTCTGGCTCGACTACATGAAGACGGCCGTCGACGGACGGACGCCGGTCGCTACGACGCCGCCGCAGGACGTCGCGCTCGTCGACGGCGATTTCGTCTACGCCGAATACACGCGCGGTACCTGCACGGCCAACGTGCCGGCGTATATCCGCAGCCGCTTCGCGTGCGGCGGCATGGCAGCGGCCGATGCGCTCGACGCATCGGGCGACAGCGGCAAGCATGACGAACCGATGCCGGCCGCCGTCGATGCGGCCGAGCGCGAACGCGTGCTCGACCTGTTCCGGACCGACGATTGACGCGCACCATGCATACGCTTTATCTGATTGCAATCGTCGCGGAAGCGATGTCGGGGGCGCTGATGGGCATGCGCCGCGGGATGGACCGCTTCGGGCTCGCGCTCGTCGGCGCGGTGACGGCGCTGGGCGGCGGCACCGTGCGCGACGTGCTGCTCGGCCACTATCCGCTCGGCTGGATCGCGCATCCGGAATACCTGATGATCACGCTGGTCGCGGCGACTGTCGCGTCGTGGGTGGCACGGCATGTCGCACGGATGAAGACGCTGTTCGTCGCCGTCGACGCGATCGGCCTTGCGGCGTTCACGATCATCGGCTGCGACGTCGGCGCGTCGACCGGCACCGCGCCGATCATCGTCGTGCTGGCCGGCGCGATCACGGGCGTCTGCGGCGGGATGCTGCGCGACCTGCTGTGCAACGAAATGCCGCTGATCCTGCGCGAGGAGCTTTATGCGAGCGTCGCGTTCGTCACGGGCGCGCTGTATGTCGGCATGCAGCATCTCGGCATCGACGCAGGGTTCGCGACGATCGTCGCGCTGGCAGCCGGGTTCTCGATGCGGATGCTCGCCGTGCGGTTCGGATGGAAGATGCGAACGTTCGGCGCGGCGGACCTGGAGCACTGAGTGCTCGCGGCCGCGCCTGCCGTGCCGGCGTTCAGTCGGGCTGCATCACCTGAAAGACGTTCCCTTCCGGATCGATGCCGTCGAGCAGCTGGTACGGGAAGCCGTCGAAGCGCTTGATGTCGCGCACGGTGACGCCGTCGCGGGCGAGCCGGTCGCGATATGCGTCGATGTCGATGTCGGCGTCGATCCGGAAGACGAGTTTTACGTTGTTCGTCACCGGGTTCGCATTCGCCGGCGCGGCCGCATGGCGGAACGCCGGGCCGGCCAGATGCAGTGCGAGTTCGATTGCGCCGGCGTCGAGCACGGCCCATTCACCGTCGATTTCCTCGATGACGGGCAGATCGAAATGGCGCTGATAGAACGCCTTCAGCAGCGTGACGTCCTGGACGTACAGGATGATGCGGGTCATCGGAGCGGGCATGCGAGGTTTCCTCGAAGGGGATGCGCGAAGCGCGCATGACGCTGCCTGAAAGTTCGGCATGCTGATCGAAGGCCGTGTAACGGCCGCTCGGCGTACGCCCGCAGCGTCATGCCGGGACCATCACCGGCGGTGCTCCGTCGCCGGTTTCCACCATCTTCACCGCGAATCCATAGCACTGCGCGATATGCGCGGGCGTCATCACGTCGCGCGGTGCGCCGTGCGCGACGATCGTGCCGTCGGCGAGCATCGCGATCGTATCCGCGTGCCGTGCGGCGAGGTTCGGATCGTGGACGATCGCCAGCACGCCGAGCTGCCATTCGCGCGCGACCGCGCGCACGGTGTCGAGCAAACGATGCTGGTGCGCGAGATCCAGCGCGGCAGTCGGTTCGTCGAGCAGCAGGTAGCGCGGGCCGTTTTCCGTCGCCTCGTCGTCCGGCCACAGCTGCGCGAGCACGCGGGCGAACTGCACGCGTGCGAGTTCGCCACCCGACAGCGTGGTGACGTCGCGGCCGACGAGCGCATCGGCGCCCGCGCGTTCGAGTGCGCGCCACGCGATGTCGCGATCGTGGTGCGACGTCGCGCCGCTGCGTCGCGCATGCGGATAGCGGCCGAGCAGCACGATTTCGTCGACGCTGAACGGGAAGGCTGGCTGGGCGGCCTGCGGCAGCACCGCGCGCAGGCACGCGAGCCGCGGCGCATCGATGCGCGCGAGCGGTTCGCCGTTCAGCGTGATGTCGCCCGTCACGCGCACACCGGTCGGCGCGACGCTGCCGGTCAGTTCGCCGGCGAAGGTCTTCAGCAGCGTGCTCTTGCCCGCGCCGTTGCGGCCGAGCAATGCGGTCACGCGGCCGGGTTCGATCGACAGCGACAGGTCGCGCAGGATCGCGTTGTGCCGGCGGGCAACGTCGAGGTGATGGGCAGTCAGCATGGTCGTCGTGAAGAAAGGATTACCCGCCGAGCGCGCTGCGGCTCTTCCACAGCAGCGCGAGGAAGAACGGCGCGCCGAGCAGCGCGGTCAGCACGCCGAGCGGAATTTCGGCCGGTGCGGCGACCGTGCGTGCGGCGAGATCGGCGGCGAGCGTCAGCAAGGCGCCGAGCAGTGCGGCGCCGGGCAGCACGATGCGCTGGTCGGGGCCGCATGCGAGCCGGACGCAATGCGGCGCGACGAGCCCGATGAAGCCGATGATGCCCGCGCACGACACCAGTGCGCCGACCGCAAGCGCGACCGCGACGAGCACGCGCCGCTTCAGCCGTTGAACGGGCACGCCAAGATGCAGCGCTTCGGTTTCGCCGAGCTGCAGGGCGTTCAGCGCGTCGCGTTCGCGCGCGAGCAGCACGCAGCCGATCGCGACGCACGGCGTGACGGCCGCCAGCGCGGACCATTGCGCGCCGCCGAGGCTGCCGAGGCTCCAGAAGGTCAGCGAGCGTAGCTGGGCGTCGTCGGCGACGAACGTGAGCAGCCCGATCGCCGCGCCGACCAGTGCGTTGATCGCGATGCCGGCAAGCAGCAGCAGCGGCAGCGCAAGCCGGCCACGCGACGCGGCAAGCCGGTAAACGAGCGCGGCGACTGCGAGCGCGCCCGCGAACGCGGCGACGGGCAGTGCGGCCGCGCTCACGTGCGTGGCAAAGAGCGCGGGGCCGAGCACGATCATCGTCGTCGCGCCGAGTGCGGCGCCGCTCGACACGCCGACGAGGCCCGGATCGGCGAGCGGATTGCGGAACAGCGCCTGCATCGCGGCGCCGGTCGCGCCGAAGCCGCCGCCGACCAGCAGCGCGAGCGCGACGCGCGGCGCACGGATGTCGAACAGCACCGCGCGCGCCTGCTGCGCGGCGGCATCGCCGGTCAGCGCGGCCCAGGCTTGCGCAAGCGGAATGCGATACGCGCCGACACACAGCGCGACGACGGACATCGCGCACACGAGCACGGCGAGCGCGGCCAGTGCGAACGGCGCAAGGCGGCGCGACGTGCCGACGCGCGCGGCGCCGGAGCGCGAGGCGGGCGACGGCGCGGAGAAGGGCGAAGCGTGAGCGGGCATCGGGGGGATCCGGAATCAGGCGAGCGCATCCGACAGGCGTCGGTGCAGGGTCGTGACGGCGAGCGGCAGGCGCGGGCCGAAGCCGAGCAGGAACAGCGCATCGAGTGACACGACGCGTTGCGCGCGGCCGGCCGGCGTCGCGCTGAAGCCGGGTGTGGCGAGCAGCGCGGCACGACCGCCGACGGCGGCGAGCCCTTCATCCGAGATCAGCACGATGTCGGGCGCGGCTGCCGCAAGCGCCTCGGTCGTCAGCGGCTTGTAGTGATCGAAGCCCTGCATCGCGTTGCGTGCGCCCGCGTAGCGGATCATCGCGTCGGCAGCGGTGCGCTGGCCGGCGACGAGCGCCTGGTTGCCGGTATGGTTCAGCACGAACAGCACGCGCGGCGGCTGCGCGCCGCCGGGCACGCGCGCGGCGACCGTGTCACGCGCGCCCTGCCAGTCGCGATCGAAGCGTTGCAGCAACGCGGTACCGGCATCGCGTACGTCGAGCGCCTGCGCGACGCCGGTGATCTTCGCGCGCACCGATTCGACGTCGTGGCGTTCGTCGAACGTCGTGACCGCGACGCCTGCGCCTTTCACCTGCGCGATCGCGGTGGGCGGGCCGGCTTCCGCCGACGCGAGCACGAGATCGGGCCGCAGCGACAGCAGCCCTTCGGCCGACAGCGCGCGCTGGTAGCCGACCTTCGGCAAACGCTTCGCGGCGTCGGGATACGTGCAGGTCGTGTCGGCGCCGACGAGCCGGTAGCGCGGCGTCTCGGCGCCGCCGAGCGCGAACGCGGTTTCCGCGAGCGCGCCGCCGATCACAACCACGCGCTTCGGAGCAGCTTGCGCAACCTGGGCGAGCACGCCGGCGGGCAGCGCGCCCGCCAGCGCACCGGCCGCCGCGCCTGCGAGGACTGCGCGGCGGCGCGGATCGAACGACCGCGCGCTCACCGCGCGTCACCGTATGCGGCTGCCGGCAGCGTCGCGACGAGCGCGCGCCAGTCGTCACGTTCGACCTTGCCGGGCTTGCGTTCGCCGAACAGCAGCGCGACGTGGTCGCCCTGCCGGTCGAACAGTTCGAGCGACGTGACGATGCCGTCGCTCGTCGGCTTCTTCACGACCCAGGCGGCGGCGATCAGGTCTTCGCGCACGTGCAGGTTGAAGTTCGGATCGAGCACGTTGATCCACGCGCCGACTTCACGCACGTTCGCGACGGGGCCCGTGTGGATCTGGATCATCCCCGCGTTGCCGACGAACACCATGATCGGCTGGCCGCTTTGCGCTGCCTGCTGGAGCACGTGGCGCAGCGCGTGCGCGGTCTCGACCGGATACGCATATTGCGGATCGGCGAGGCGCAGCGCCTGCATGCGGCTCACGCCGAAGCGCTGCGTGATGCCGAAGAACTGGTGCGTGTCGGTCATCGCGTCCCACGCGGCGCGAAAGCCCGCGACGTCGATCTCGGTGTCGGCGCGCTCGGGTGTCTTCGGTGCGGCGGGCGCGACGTCGAGGCCCGGCTCCTGCGATGGCGCGCGCCAGCGTTCGACGAACGCGTCGTACGCGGCGTGGTCGCTGTGCGCGCGCAGGTAGACCTTGTGGATCGCATGGCCCTGCGCGTCGAAGAACTGCAGGCTCTTGAGCGGGCCGTGCGCGGTCTCGTCGCGCACCGCGAACGCCGACACCCAGTGACGATAGAAGATGCGCAGGTCGATGTCGCCGAGCGCGAGGCCGACGGGCCCGTCATGGCTCATCTGCGCATATTCGCCGTCCTTCTCGTGGACGGCCGTGTCGTTGCGCGTGAGCGCCATCACACGGCCGAGGCGCGGCATTTCCTCGAACATCGCCGGAAAGCGCGCGTCGAGCCGCACGACATGCTCGCCGACGAATGCGGCGAGCGCCTCGCCTTCGCTGACGCCGAGCGCCTGCGCGACATCGCGGTTGCGCAGCTGACGCTCGGTCTTGAGCTTGATGAACGCGTCGCGCAGCGCGGCGGCTGCGCGGGCCGGGCTGGCCGATTGACCGGGAAGGGCGGATTGCATCATGTCGGACTCCTTCAAGTAACGGTTGGGGTGGTTGCGCGGGCGGCGCGCATCAGAAATCCACTTTCATGCTGACGGCGACCGTGCGGCCGGGCGACGAATACGCATCGAGCACCTGAGAATCGGCCGCGATGCCGCGCACGTCCGACCAGTTCCAGTACTTGCGGTCGAACAGGTTGCGGATGCCGATCGTCGCGCTCACGTGCTTGTTGAAGCGGTAACCGCCGCGCAGGTCGACGACGAACGACGACGGCGGCGTGAAGCAGGCCTTGTTCGAGCAGTCGGACTTGTCGATGTCCTTGTCGCGTTTCGCGGCCTGGAACAGCAGGTCGGTCTGCACGTACCAGCGTTCGGTCGGCTCATAGCGCACGCCGAACACGGCGGAGAACGGGTTGACGGTGTTCAGCGGCTGGCTGGCCGCGCCGTTGTTCTGCGTCGAGCCCTTCGTGAACGCCATCGCCGTCTTCAGCGTGATGCCGTTGGGCATCACCCATTCGGCGCGGCCTTCGAGGCCGTGAATGCGCGCATCGGCGAAGTTCACGTACTGGAACACGAACGGGTCGGCCGGCCGGCCGCTGCCGGCGATCGTCGTGCGCGAGATGAAGTTGCGGTAGCGACCCGTAAACGCGGCCGCGCTGTAGCGCACCACGCCGTAGCCGGTGCCGGCCTTGCCGCGCAGGCCGGCTTCGAACGTGTCGCTCGTCTCGGGCTTCAGGTTCGGATTGCCGATCGACGTGTAGCCGTACACCGGGTTCGAGAAGCTGCTGTTCACCTGGTCGGGCGTCGGTGCGCGGAAGCCGTGCGCGTACTGCACGTACGGAATGACCGCCGGCGTGATCTCGTAGAGCACGGCGACGCGGGGCGACAGTTCGTTCGCGCTCGTCGACACGGCCTTGCCGGTGAACAGCGGATCGTTTTCGGTCGGGCTCAGCCGGTACGTGTCGAAGCGCAGGCCCGGCGTGACGAGCAGGCGGCCGTAGCCGATCTGGTCCTGCACGAACGCGCCGAACAGCGTGTAGTCGGTGTCGGGGAACGCCTTGTTCGGGAACGCCTCGCCCACGCCCGGCACCGTGCCGTCGCGCAGGTTCGTCACGCGCGACAGGCTGCCGTCGACGCCGTACAGCAGCTTGTGCGCGAACGGGCCGGTCGCGAAGCCGCTTTCGGCGAACGCGGAGCCGCCGAACGTGCGTTCCTTGTACTGGTTGTCGCGCGAACGCGATTTCAGCGGCGCGCCGCGCGTCTCGAACGCGTACTGGTCCTGCTTCGCGTCCTGGTAGTAGAACTGCACGTGCGCGGTCTGGAACCAGCGGAACGCGTCGTCGCGGAAGTCGTAGTCGACGCTGAAGCGGTTGCGCTCGAGCCGGTCGTTCGTCGTGAGGCCGAGCGTGTTCGGCGGATTGATCGCCGACAGCACATCGGTGCTTACGCGCCGCTGCACCGTTTCCGCAGTGAACTTGATCGTGTCGCGCGTGGTGGGCGTCAGCACGAGCTTGCCGAGCAGCGATTCCGAGTAGACGTCCTGCGGATTCGACGTGGTGCGCAGCGTGCTCGCCGAGTTGTTGCTGCCGCGCGTGTCGACTTCGTGGCCGCGCCGGCCGTCGGCGATGATCATCCCCTGGATGCGATCGTTGCCGCCCGCGGCCGACACGGTCGCGCCGACGCTGCGGTCGGTCGAGTCGTAGCTCGGCCGGAACGAGAAGTAGTAAGGCTTGTTGTAGATCGACAGCAGGTCGCGCGGATCCTTCGTGATGAAGTTCACCGCGCCGGTCAGGCCGTCGCTGCCGTACAGCGCCGACGCCGGGCCGAGCAGGATCTCGATGCGCTTGAGCGTGTCGAGATCGGCGTAGTCGCCGCGCCCCGCTTCGAGCGGGCCGAACGAAAACGCGTTCGGCAGGCGGATGCCGTCTTCCATCAGCAGCACGCGATTGCCTTCGAGGCCGCGGATGTTGATGCTCGAATCGCCGTCGCGGCCGCCGCCGAGCGCGGCGCTGCCTGGCCGGTACGCGGTGCGGCGCACCGTGATGCCCGGCTCGTAGCGCAGCGCGTCCTTGATGTTGGTGGCCTGCTGTTCCTCGATATCCTCGTCGGTGATCACCGACACGGACGCCGCCGTGCGGCTCACAGCGCTGGCCGTACGGGTGGCCGTGACGGTGACGGGGTCGAGCAGCGCCGCATCGCCGCGTGGAGACGCGGCGACGAGGACGGTGGAAGGCGGGGTGGCGCCTTGCGGCGACGAATCGGCGTGAGCCGTGGCGGCGGACAGGCCGAACGCGCCGAACAGCGCGGCACAGATCGGCCGCCGCGCCAGCGTATAGCAATGCACAGGTGGTCTCCCATTGACGATAACAAGCCCGAAGGCTGGCTGGGTGACGCGTTCACCTGGCTGGCCCGTTCGCGCGCGACAGGCGGCAAACGGCAAATTGAAAGGCAACTGACAACTTTACCAGTGTAAATGAGAATTATTATCAATACAAGAACGAAACGCGGTGCGCGTGAGTGAGCGCTCGCCTGCGCGGCTCGTGCGAGCCGCGGCGGGAATTTCGGGAGAAATGTGCGGGCCGGTCAGGCCAGCGCTTCGATGCGGATCAGCAGGTTGCGCGCATGCGAGATGAACGCGTCGTGCGTCGCGCGATCGCTGTGAATATCGAGGCCCGCCTGTTCGGCGAAGACGATCTGCTCGGTGTAAAGGTCGACGAGCGCACGTCGTGCGTCAGGGGGAAGCGCGCGGATCATCGACACGATCAGCAGCTCCTGCGCGCGAAGCATGCCGGACAGCGATTGAGCGTTCATGCTGGCCTCCTCGGACGATGCGGCGGCGAGCCGCTCTTTCCATACTAGGCGGTCGGCGGTCGCAGCGCAGGTGCGGGACGGGAGATGACGCGCGGGAATACGATTCGACGAGGCACCCGCACGCACGCGCCGAAACGCGCCGCGTGCGTACCGCCGCAGCCGCGAATCAACGCGTGCAGCCGGGAGCACGGAATCAGCTGGCGGTACTGGCGCTCTTGGCGGCCTGCGCATCGCGCACGACCTGCGCGACGCGTTCGACGAACTCGGCGTCGGTGCTCGACAGCGCTTCGCGCTTGCCGTCGGGCATCTCGACCATCAGTCGGTACGTGACGTCTTGCGTGGCCCAGGCGAGGTAGCCGACGACGGCGAGCATCACGCCGACGACGAGCGCGGCGCTCGATGCGCCGATGCCGCCTGCGACGGCGATGGCCGCGCCGATCAGCGAGATCAGCGACGGAACGAGGCGGTTCTTCGGAATCTTGACGACATCGACGTGGCGGATGTCACGCAGTGCGAATACCTGCCCGGCGGCCGACAGGCCGTTGCGCGTGACCATGACGCCACGTTCGTTGAATGCGTTTTCCATCGTGTGTTGCGTGGACGAAAACGCGCAGCGTAGCAGGTTTCGTTGCCGCGTCAAACGAGACCGACTGCCGCACGACGCGTGCGGCATGGCCGAAAGACGGGAAGCGGGTGGCGGGGGAACGCGTTCAGAACTGCAGCCGGCCGTCGCCGTAAAGCCGGCCCGGCATGTGCGAGGCGACGACCTCGGCGATCTCTTCGTCGGTCGATTCGGCCGGCACGATCTGGCGCCGCGCGGGCGCGTCGAGATGCATCGTCCATTCGACGAGACGATACGGGCGGCCCCATGGACGCTGCATTTCGACCGATACGCGGCAACTCTGGACCGGCATCGAGTGTTGGCACGTCAGAATCGCGTGCAGATGGCTGAAAACGGTATCTTCGATCATCATGGCCTCCGATCCTGTCTTGTGGGCAATCGATGGTGGCGCCGTCGGCGTGTCTAAAAAAAAAGCCGCCGATGCTCAGGCGGCCAACAGGGGGGGTGAGAGCATCCTCTCAGCCCAGAATTAAGCGAAACTTAAAAGCACATAAAAAAGCGCCCCGCGTGGAGCGGGGCGCTTCTTGCCGTCGTGATCCGCGAGTTAAGCGGATGCTTTAGAACTTGTGACGGATACCGATACGTGCGGCGATCTGGTTCTTCGAACCCGTGCCCGACGTGTTGAAGTAGCTCGTGCTCGAGCCGATCTGCGCTTGCACGCCCTTGCCCGAAGCTTGCTGGTACACGACCAGGCCGTACACGTCCGTACGCTTGCTGAGTGCGTAGTCGGCGATACCGTTGACCTGGTTCCAGTGCCACGAGTTGCCGCTCTGCGTCGCGTTCGTGTACGTGTAGCCGAGGCCGCCCGACAGAGCCGGCGTGAACGCGTACTTCGCGCCTGCTTCGTACGCGTTGTAGAACGTGCCGCCCGCGCCCGACACCGTCGAGAACTGCGTACGCGTCCACAGCAGCCATGCCGTTGCCGGGCCCCACACGTAACGGCCACCGACGCCGTACGTACGCAGGTCGCGGACGTTGCCCGTGCTGATGTTCGCGATCGTCGTCGAGAATGCCGGCGACGACTGGCTCGGGAAGCGGATGTCCGTGTACGCTGCGCCGACCGACAGCGGGCCGTTCGCGTAGTTCAGGCCGAAGCTGTATGCGCGCGACGAGCCTGCGGTCGTCGTCGTGCCCGACGTCGTCGCGGCTGCGCCGGCGAAGTCCGTCGAGTTCGAGAAGCCGTACAACGCGCCGAACGTGAAGCCCGAGTAGTTCGCGCTCTGGAATTTCACGGCGTTGTTGATGCGGCTCGACGTGAGCTGGTCGATGTCGTTCACGTGGTACGCGTAGTTACCCGCGACCGTGTTGCCACCCGTCGAGTAGTTCGAACCGAGGATGTCGGTCGAGAACGAGTACTGGCGGCCGAACGTGACCGTGCCGTATTGCGACTGGCTCAGGCCGACGTAAGCCTGGCGGCCGAAGATCGCGCCACCCTGGCCGAGCGTGCCGTTGCCGCTGTTGAAGCCGTTTTCGAGCACGAAGATCGCCTTCAGGCCGCCACCGAGGTCTTCGGTGCCGCGCAGGCCCCAACGGCTGCCCTGGGCAACGCCGTCGTCATACTTGAACAGCTTGCCCGAGCCGCCGTTGGCGGTCTTGCTGTGGTTCACGTAGCTGATACCGGCATCGATGACGCCGTACAGCGTCACGCTGCTTTGTGCGTGCGCCGTGCCGGCCGTTGCTGCCAGGGCGGCGATGGTCAACAGTTTCTTGTTCAAAGGATTCTCCGAGCGAATAAATGGCGTGTCCAGTTGCGGTTCCGGCGCTCTCTGTGGGCGCTTTCACGTACCGGACGCAACTTTATCGAGAGGCCACGTAATGAATATGACAGCGACTGTCATATGAAGAATGTGTGGCGTCGATGCGACATTAGGGCCTGCTTGCATATGGAACGTGCATGCGTTGCCACGAGAACGGCCGCTCGCGAGGCGCGTGACGCCGCGAATACTTGTGTATTCGCAAGGAGCGCAACGCGGCGAGCGGCCGTTCTCGTGGCAACCCCAAACTAAAAATTCAATCCACGGGAATGCCCGAAATCGCCCGCATGGCGGCGTCGCTCGTCGCTTGTTTGGCGCGGCCAAACGGCGCTCCTCACTTCTTGCCCTGCGAGCGATTTCGGGCATTCGCATGTACGTTCCATATGCAAGCAGGCCCTAAATTCTGCCCGCTTGTATAGCCGGTGGTTATACCGATTCAGACTGAGATTCGATCGGAATCAGGAATATGCACATGAAATAAGCTTGGTTGGTCGCGTTCGGGCCCCATGCCACGATCCGTGTTCCAACAAACGACACGGGACAAGAGGACACCATGCGACGTTCATTCCTGACCGGCCTCGGCGCGCTCGCCGCAGCGCTGGCATTCGCGGCGCCCGGCGCGCACGCCGATTCGCAAACGCTGAAGATCGGCACGATGAGCGGCCCCGATGCGCAGATCTGGACCGAGGTGACGAAGGTCGCCGCGCGCGAAGGGCTCGCGATCAAGGTCATCGAATTCAACGACTACGTGCAGCCGAACGCGGCGCTCGATTCCGGCGATCTGGACGCGAACGGCTTCCAGCACCAGCCGTTCCTCGACAGCCAGATCAAGCAGCGCGGCTACAAGATCGTGAACGTCGGGCTCACCTATACGGCGCCGATGGGCTTCTATTCGAAGAAGATCAAGTCGCTGAAGGATTTGCCGGTGGGCGCGAAGGTCGGGATCCAGAACGATCCGTCGAACGGCAACCGCGCGCTGCTGCTGCTGCAGAAATACGGCGTGATCAAGCTGAAGCCGGGCGTCGGCACGAACGGCGTGAATGCGACGCCGCTCGACGTCGCGGAGAACCCGAAGAAGATCAAGATCGTCGAACTCGACTCCGCGCAGTTGCCGCGCGCGCTGCCCGATGTCGACGCCGCGTCGATCAACACCGACTACGCGGTGAAGGCGGGGCTCACGCCGGTGAAGGATGCGATCGCGATCGAGGACCTGCGCGGGCCGTATGCGAACCTGATCGCCGTGCGTGCGCAGGACAAGGACAAGCCGTGGGTGAAGAAGCTCGTCGCGGCCTATGAATCGGACGACGTGCGCAAGTTCATCGACCAGAAATTCGGTGGCGCGATCGTGCCGGCATTCTGAGCGGTCTCACGCTAAACGTCCGGCGGCCGATCGCCGGCCGCCGACGCACCCTCCGGAAAGCAAATCGCCCGCGCAAGCGGGCGATTTCGTTGGTGCGTGCGGGGAGCGCGCAGTACGCGCCGTGCCCCGGCGCGCGGGCCGGCCGCTCAGGCCGACAGCAGCGAGCCCGTGCGGATCGCGGTCGCGCCGGCGATTCGCGCGACTTCCATGCCGGCCGTCGCGAAGCGCACGATCTGGCGCGCGTACAGCACGCCCGATACGCTGCTCTTCAGCGTGACGACGCGATCGGTCAGCGGGTCGACGATGTCGGCCACGGCCTGGCCAACCTCGATCATCGCGCCGACCGGCGTGCGGAACACGATCACGCCCGATACGGGGGCGACGAGCGGATCGGTGCCCGCGAGCGGCGTGGCCGGATGCGCGAGCGGCGGCAGCGGCGCCGGCGTGCCGTCGACGACGCCGCGCTCGGTCAGGTATTCGACGATCGCCTGCGCGTCCTTTTCGGCGAGCTCGTACGACACGTCGCGTTCGCTGCGCAGTTCGACCGTGACGGAAATCGCGCCGTTCGGGATCGGGAAGCGGTCGCCGAAGCGGTTGCGCAGATCCGACCAGCAGAAGCTGTGGATTTCGTCGAACGGATTGCCGACCGAATTCAGCGCGAGCAGCGACGCCTGTGCGTCGAGATAGCGCGACAGCGGCTCGACGTCCGGCCACAGGTCGGGATTCGTGTAGAGGTGCATCACCGCATCGCTGTCGCAATGCAGGTCGAGCACGATATCGGCGTCGAACGACAACTTCTGCAGCGCGAGGCGCTGCGAATCGAGCTCGGTGCGCGGCTTCTGCTCGTCGAGCGCTTCGCGCATCGCGGCGCGCACGGCGACGAGGTTGCGCTGCGCGTCGTTCGTGAGGTGGTGTTCGACGCGCGGCAGCACCAGCGCCGCGAGATCGTAGAAATTGCGGTTGAAGTTCTGCATCGAGCCGAGCTCGAAGCGGCCGAGGTGATCGCCGAATACGTGTTGCGACAGGCCGATCGGGTTCGGCACGGGCACGATCACGACTTCGCCGCGCAGCTTGCCGGCCGTCTCGAGCGCGGCGATCTTGCGGCGCAGCAGCGTGGCGACTAGCATGCCGGGCAGTTCGTCCGCGTGCAGCGACGACTGGATGTAGACCTTCTTGCCGCCGCGCGGGCCGTAGTGGAAGCTCGTGATCTGGCGTTCGGTACCGACGGCGGGGGAAATCAGCGGATGGGTCTGCGTTTGCATGATGAGGGGAGTGCGGCGCAGCCGCGAATGATCCGGTGTGCGTGGAAGATCGATTGTACGTTGCCTTCCTCACCGCCATCAAACCGGCGCCAGAGCATGCCGTTTTCCGTTGAGAATCATCAGGTTGGCACGGAAAAAATAACGTTGCGCCCGCCGCGCGCGCAAAAAAAACGGGCTCCTCGCGGAGCCCGTTCGGTTGCGGCGCGTGGTGCGCCGGCTGGCCGTATTACTTGCCGTAGACGTCGAAATCGAAGTACTTCTTCGCGATCTTGTCGTACGTGCCGTCCTTGCGCATGCCGGCGATCGCGCCGTCGATCTTCGACTTCAGGTCGGCGTCTTCCTTGCGCAGGCCGATGCCGGCGCCGTTGCCGAGCGTCTTCGGATCGTCGATATCCTTGCCGGCGAAATCGAAGTTCGCGCCGCGCGGCGTCTTCAGGAAGCCGATCTCGGCCTGCACCGCGTCTTGCAGCGCGCCGTCCAGACGGCCCGAGATCAGGTCGGCGTAGACCTGGTCCTGGTTCTGGTAAGGCACGACGTTCACGCCCTTCGAGGCCCAGTACGTCTTCGCGTAGGTTTCCTGGATCGTGCCCTGCTCGACGCCGACCGACTTGCCCTTCAGCGATTCAGCCGTCGGCATCAGGCCCGTGCCCTTCTTCGTGACGAGGCGCGTCGGCGTGTTGAACAGCTTCGCCGAGAAGGCGATCTGTTCCTGACGCGCCGGCGTCATCGACATCGACGACAGCACGCCGTCGAACTTGCGGGCCTTCAGCGCCGGGATCATCCCGTCGAAGTCGTTTTCGATCCACACGCACTTAGCGTTCATGCGGCGGCAGATTTCGTTGCCGAGATCGACGTCGAAACCCACAACCTTGCCGTCAGCGCCTTTCGATTCGAAAGGCGGGTAGCTTGCGTCGACGCCGAACCGCACGGTCGACCAGTCCTTCGCATACGCGCCGCCAGCCGATACGGCGAGCAGGGCAACGGTCACAGCCGCAAGAATCTTTTTCACCAGGTGACTCCTCGTTTTGTTCGATGGGTGCGCGGTTGTGCCGCGCCGTAAGCCTTCGGCCCGCCGCGGCTTCGCGTCGGACTGTCCGTTTCGCCCACCCGATGCGGGCGCGCGACGTGCGCAAGATTATCAAGACAAAATACCGGCAGGGCGCCTAGGACAAGCCCCGATACCGGGCCCGGCGGCGGTGCGTTGCGGGCGCCGCCGTTTCAGACACAGGAACGATTCAGCCGAGCGTTTCGTTGACCGCGCGCTGCAGGCACGTGACGAATTGCGTGACGGCGGGCGTGGGCAGCAGGTCGCGCCGCGCGATGATCGACAGGTCGAAGCGCGGCATGCTTTCGTCGAGTTCGGCCGTGCGGATGCCGAGCGGCGCGACCATCTCGGCCAGCGGGCGCGTGAAGCAGCCGATCACGTCCGAGCGCGCGACGAGCCCGAGCGTCACCGCGAACGACATCGGCGAGCGCAGCAAACGTTTCGGCAGCGGCAGCCCGTGCGCCTCGAACATCCCGACCATCACGCTGTGCGGAAACTGCTCGGCGCCGACGGTGACGATCCACTCGGCATCGAGCAGTTCCTCCAGACGGCGCGCATGCGCGAGCGGGTGGCCGTCGCGCATCACGATCGTGAATTCGGTCGACAGCAGCGGCGATTGCGTGAAATCGCGGTCGAGCGCGGGCACATGGTGCATTGCAGCGATGTCGAGCGTGCCGTTGCGCAACTGCGCGAGCGCGTCGGGCACCGTCACTTCCACCAGATGCAGGCTCACGTTCGGCATCGACTGGCGGAACGCCGTGACCGCATGCGGCAGCGCGGTCAGCGCGATCGACGGCATCGTGCCGACCGCGACGCGCCCCGACATCTCGCCTTTCACGTGCTCGACGGCCTCGACCGTGCGGCGAATGTCGCCGAGCAGTTGCTCGGCGCGCGGCAGCAGCGCCTGACCGCACGCGGTCAGCTCGACGCCGCGCACGCTGCGCGCGAGCAGCTCCGCATTGAGCGCCGTTTCGAGTTCGCGGATCGTGTGCGTGATCGCGGGCTGCGTGACGCCGAGTTCGCGCGCGGCGGCGCGCAGGCTCTTGAGGTGCGCGGCGGAGACGAACGCCTGGAGCTGCGCGATGTTCAGGGGGTTGCGGATGCGGGTCATCGGTCAGGTCCGGTTGGCGCGAAAGGGGGCAGCGGTTCGATGCTTCAGGATCGCGAACCTCGTCGTGCATCGCGCGGTGCAGCGCCGGGATCGCACGGCGACGGCGCCTGCCCTCGCGATCGTCTGGATCACGGGGATCGCGATCGCGCTGCGCGGTTACTGGTTCGGCGTGGCGTGGCTGTCGGTGAAGCTTGCGGTCGCTGCCGCGCTGTCGGCGCTGCCGCCCTGCCGCCCTGCCGCGCTGTCGCGCTGTCGGCGCTGCACGGCGCTGCACGGCGCGCTGCGGCGCATGGAGCGCGACGATCTCGTCGTCGTGCCGACACCGTGGCTCGGGCCGGCAGCGGTCGCGGTCGTGGCTGCGACGGCGCTCGTCGTCGGGCTGGCCGTGATCAAGCCGTTCCGACGGCGTGCGCCTAAGCCAGCGCCATCTCGACCGCCGCCAGCGTCCGGCGCCGGATCCAGCCGCTTCCCAGCCGGATCGTGAGCCAGTACGGCGTGAACAGCCAGCGCGCCCGTGCGCTCGGGCAATGAACGAAGGTTTCGGTGCGCAGCATGTGCGCACCCGATGCGAGCCCGACGACCTCGAAGCGCAGCACCAGCTTCGCATCGAGCGGGTCGTCGTGGCGCACGAAGGCCGTTGCATCGGCGATCGTTCGCACGTCGGGTGTCGGACGCCAGAAGCGGCCGACGAGGCCGAGCGACAGCGACGTGTCGTCGCGATGGAGCAGCGTGAACGAGTCGAAGCCGAAGCGTGCGCGTTCGGGGCGGACCGGCCCGTTGCGAAGCGCGCCGGCGACGGCGGCCGGGAATTCGCGCACCATCATCAGCGCGTCGATGACGGGATCGGCGCGCATGTCGAGCGACGCGACGGCGTCGATGATGCGCGCGGGCGGCGCGCCGATCGGCTGCGATTCATGCACTTCGTGAAACCCGAACGACGGAATGAACGGCGGCTTGCGCGCCGAGGTCCGGGTGCTCGATTCGGAGACGATGCCGAGCGCGTTCATCGCGGCTCCTGAAGGGGCAAAAGCGCGATCGTAGCACCGGGCGCGGATTTGCGTCGCGCCGTTGCGACGACGCGCATCATGCTGCGCCGCACGCACAAAAAAAGCCTGGAAACTTGCGTTCCCAGGCTTGGAGACCATCAACGATGATGGTGGAGGAGACGTTGTCGTCCCGATGCGCGCCGCCCTTCTGCAGGCGACGTCGCGCATGTCTCGCGGTCAGATCGCCCAGCCGCCGAGATAGAAGGTGACGAGCACGGCCGCGATGAGCACGGTGCCGACGTTGAGCTTGCGGAATTCGCCGCTGGCGATGCGGCCGATCACGAGCGTCGAGAAGCCGAGCATGATGCCCGTCACGATGTTCGCGGTCAGCACGATGAACACCGCGCACACGAGGCCCGACATCGCGTCGACCATGTCGTCCATGTGCAGCTTGCTCACGCTGCCGAGCATCAGCAGGCCGACGTACATCAGCGCCGGTGCGGTGGCGTACGACGGCACGAGGCCCGCGAGCGGCGAGAAGAACATCACGACGAGGAACAGCAGGCCGACGACGGCGGCCGCGAGGCCCGTCTTCGCGCCGGCGGCCACGCCGACGCTCGACTCGATGTAGGCCGCCGCCGGCGCGCCGCCGAGGAAACCGGAGAAGATCGAGCTGATCGAATCGGCGGTCAGCGCGCGGCCGCCGTTGATGATGCGGCCGTTCTCGTCGAGCTGGCCGGCTTGCCCGGCGACCGCGCGGATCGTGCCGGTCGCGTCGAACACGGCGGTCATCACCAGCGCCAGCACGCTCGGCAGCACGGCCATCGACAGGGCGCCCTTGATGTCCATCGCGCCGATCAGCGATGCGTGGCCCGGTGCGCTCAGCGACGGCAGCGCGAAGATGCCGTGGTACTTCACGGCCGGATCGAAGATCAGGCCGAAGATCGAGATCGCGATCACGACGAGCAGGATGCCGCCCGGCACGCGACGCTTCTCGAGGCCGAAGATCGCGGCGAGGCCGATGACCGACATGATGACCGGGAGTGCGGTGATCTGGCCGAGCGAGACCGGCAGGCCGGCGCCCGGGTTCTTGATCACGAGGCCGACGTCGTTCGACGCGATCAGCAGCAGGAACAGGCCGATGCCGATGCCCGTGCCGTGCGCGACGCCCGCGGGCAGGTTGCGCAGGATCCACGAACGCACGCCGGTGACCGAGATGCCCGTGAACACGAGGCCCATCAGGAACACGGCGCCGAGCGCGACCGTCGGATGCAGGCCCTTGCCGAGGACCAGGCCGAACGCGGTGAACGCGGTCAGCGAGATCGCGCAGCCGATCGCGATCGGCAGCTTCGCCCACAGGCCCATCAACAGCGAGCCGAACGCGGTGGTGAGGCAGACCGCGACGAACACGGCGCTCGTGTCGAAGCCCGCCTTGCCGAACATGCCGGGCACGACGAACACGGAATAGACCATCGCGAGGAAGGTGGTGACGCCGGCAACGATCTCGGTGCGCTGCGTGCTGCCGCGCGACGAAATGCCGAAGTACCGGTCGATGACTCCCTTGGTGCCAAAGTCCGTTTCTGCCGAGCCGACGTCGACCGTCGGCTGCACCGGGGTATCACTCATGAGCTTGCTCCTTTATCAGCATGCTGAAACGGCCCGTAGCGAGCCGTCGTCAGGGTGTCTCGTATCTAGTTGGGATTTGTCGGCAACGTCGTGGGGACGAATGACGCGTGATGCGTGTCGTTACGTGCGAATCGAAACGATCGCGAGGGTGTCGCGTCGGACGACGCGTGGTGTGGTCGACCCCGTCACGTGTGCTTTGCCGTAGCGAAGGTTAGGCGAGCCGCCCATCACGTCCCATCGGGGGAAGAGCATGCAGCGCATGTCGCAGCGCTTATATCGGCGTGCAACGGGGCTTCGTTGCGACGACACGCGTGTATACGCCTAGTTCGAATCCGTTAAGGCGACTATTTGAATGCGGGGTCGGCGGGCAGGGCGGAAGCGGGTGAGGCATTGAATCTTACGAATATCTTTCATTGAGGCTGCGCACGCGCGTGAAAACGGCGGCGTGCGACACGATGCGCGGCCGTGCGCCAGCGGCACCCGGATGATACCGGTGCCGCGCGCCGGCTGCGCTCGCGCTCGTTCCGGCCTTCGTCGCGTCGATCGCCCGTGAGATGTGCAAGGTACGCGCAGAACAGGTCGGCCATCGCGGTCGGATTGGCGTCGATTTCCGCCGGCGTGCGCGCGGTTTCGGAGAACGCCTTGCCGCCCGAGGTAAGGGTCGTCTTGATCAGCTCGCAGGCGAGCGCATGCGTGGTGCCGGGCACGCCGGGCAACGCTTCGCGCATGAACGCGCGGAAGACCCGGTCGCCTGCGGCTCTCACTGCCTGCGCACGCTGGCCGCCGATCTTCCGGATGCGGTCGACCTGTTGTTGCTCGGCGGTGCGAAGGCGCTGTATCCGGAGATGCCGGCGTTGGTCGAACCGCCCCTGAGGGCGGGGGTGTTCGTCGCGGCCGACAACGCGGAATACAGCCTCGATTACCTCGCTTGCCTCGCTTACGTGCGCGCACCGGAACACGGCTATCTGTCGGTGCCGTTCGGCGGCGACGTCGAGTTGTCGATGCGGGTACGCCGAGCAGCGCGGAACGCAGGTGCCGACGATTTCACGCGCCCACGCATGAAAAACAGGAAGGCTGACTGAGTGGAGGCATGAGGGAAGGCACCGCGAAGACGCCCGGTGCCGGTGAAGCCGCGCACGTCACTTCAGGAACACGTAGCGCGCGAAGTACGGAAAGCGGCCGACCGCATGCTCGGTCGCACACGTCGTGGCCGGCGGCGTGCCGCCCGCCGTGTCGAGCCGTTGCACGAAGCGCACGCCGGCGAGCGTGCCCGTGGCGGCCGGCGTCGTCGCGAGCAGCAGTTGCGGAATGCTGGCCGGGCTCGCGCTCGGTGCTTCCGCGAGTTTCTTGCCGGTAATGCGGCTGCCGTCCAGCGCTTCCCACGACGGCCCTGCGCCGTGCCGCACGACGAGCGTGCCGCTGCCGTCGAACAGCATCGCTTCCGGGCGTTGGAAGGCCCACGCGAGCCGGTGGTCGGCATCGTATTCGCACGAGTAGATCTGCGCGCCGGTCGCGGTGGTCGCCAGCACCGGCGTGGCCGGCGCCGGCGGCGTGAGGCCGGCGGCCTCGTCAGCCTGCGCGGGCGCGGTGAACGCCGCCAGGGAAAGACCGGCCGCAACGGCCAGCAGCATGTCGCGTGTCGGGGAGCGGCTTGGCATGGCGGGGCGTCCTTTCAGGTCGGGTGACGGTCGGGCGGAGTCGATCCCGTCAACGTTAGACGCCGAATGCGCCGGCTGCAATTCGGAAATGACAATCGCGGCGATAGCGGCCGCGATTGTCGCGGGCGGATGCGCGATCAGCGGATCGCGACCGGGTTGATGTTGACCTGCGTGGAGCCGACGTACAGCGGCTGGCCGAGCACGAACAGGAATTCCCACGCCTTGTCGCGCACCAGCGCACGGCTGTCGATCAGCTCCAGGTTGTAGATGCCGCGCTTCGCGAGCATGTACTGGTTGATCGGGAATTCGTCCTGCGTGTGCGGATTCGGATAGACCTCCGACGCCCACGTGTCGCCGCCGAACGCGACGATCCCCTGGTCGGCCAGCCACTTCGCGGCTGCCATGCCGATGCCGGGCTCGACTTCGAGGAACTGCTTGTTGTCCTTGCCGATCAGCTCCAGCCAGCCGGTGTTGAACAGCACGACGTCGCCCTTGCGCAGCGTCAGCCCCTGCTTCTTCAGCACGGCCTGGATGTCGGCGACCGTGAACTCGGTGCCGCCCGGCACGATCGGCTTGCCGTAGTAGGCGGTCATGTCGAGCACGACGCCGCGCGTGACGATCGGCGGCACCTTCTCGACGCCGAGCTTCTTCACGCCGTCGACGGTCACGAAATCGGCCGCCTGGTTGCCGTTGTAGTACACGTTGTCGATGCCGATGTGGCCGATGCCGTTGAGCTGCGTGCCGACGCCGGTCCACGCGTTGACGAGCTCGTCGTTGAACGTGAACTTGTTCGGGCCGAGGCTCTTGCCGGCCTGCTGGCCGACCTGCACGTTGTACAGCCGGAAGCTGCGGTGGCGGAACGCCGGCAGGTTCTTGTCCACCGGCACGGCCAGCGGGTAGGTCTTGCCGGCCTTCACGAGGCCGACGGCCTGCTTGACGACGTCGGGCGTCAGCAGGTTGGCCGCGCCGATTTCGTCGTTCGCGCCATAGGCGGATGGATACCAGTCGGCCGCCGGTGCGGACGGGGCGGCGTGGGCCGCCTGCGCGGCCGCGAACGGCAGGATCGCGGCGAGTGCGAGCCGGGCGAGCGTTGCTTTCATGTTGGATTCCAGTAAATCGTTCAGGCCGCGGCTTGCGCGAGCGCCGGATAGTCGGTCAGGCCCTGGGCGCCGCCGCCGAACAGCGTGTTGCGGTCGTGCGGCGCGAGCGTGGCGCCGGTGCGCAGGCGCTCGGGCAGGTCGGGGTTCGCGACGAACGGCCGGCCGAAGGCGACGAGGTCGGCCCAGCCGGCGGCGATCGCTTCGCGTGCGCGCTCGGCGGTGTACGCGCCGGCGTAGATCAGCACGCCCGGGTAGGCGGCGCGCAGTTGCTGCTTGAAGGCGACCGGCATCAGCGGCGCGTCGTCCCAGTCGGCTTCCGCGATGTGCAGGTAGCCGACGCCGAGTTCGCCGAGCAGCGTCGCGGCCGCGAGGTAGGTCGTTTCCGGATCGTCGTCGACGCAGCCGTTCAGCGTGGTCAGCGGCGCCAGGCGGATGCCGACGCGCGATGCGTCGCCGGTGCCGTCGATCAGCGCCTGCGTGACTTCGCGCAGGAAACGCAGTCGGTTCTCCAGTGAGCCGCCGTATTGGTCGGTACGCGTGTTCGCGTTCGAATCGATGAACTGGTTCACGAGGTAGCCATTCGCGCCGTGCAGCTCGACGCCGTCGAAGCCGGCCTCGATCGCGTGGCGCGCGGCGGCGCGGTACTGGTCGACGATCTCGCGGATTTCGTCGACGGACAGTGCGCGCGGCTCGGAGGCCTGCACGAAGCCCGGCGTGCTGCCGTCTTCACCGGCGACGAACACGTTCACGCCCTTCGCCTGGATCGGCGACGACGAGACGGGTTGCGCGCCGCCGAGCAGGCTCGTGTGGCTCAAGCGGCCGACGTGCCACAGCTGCGCGAAGATGCGGCCGTGCGCGGCATGCACGGCGTCCGTCACCTTGCGCCAGCCGGCGACTTGCGACGGCGTGTGAATGCCGGGCGTCCATGCATAGCCCTTGCCGAGCGGCGCGATGTAGGTGCCTTCGCTGACGATCAGGCCCGCACTCGCGCGCTGCGCGTAATACGCGGCCATCAGTTCGTTGGCTTCGTCGCCGGGCTGGCTCGCGCGCGAACGCGTCATCGGCGGCATCACGATGCGGTTCGGCAGCGTCAGCGCGCCGAATTGCAGCGGTTGGAAAAGCGGGTCCTGGGTCATGATGGTGTCCTGTCGGTGCCGCGGCCGGCTGGCCGCGGACGGGTCTGTTAAGAGGGGCGCTTAGTCCCACTTCGGCGCGAGGCCGGCCGGGTCGACTTCGCGGCCGTTGCGCTCGAGCGCGGCGATCTGCGCCATGTCGTCGTCGGTCAGGCGCAGCGTCTGCGCGAGCAGGTTGCTTGCGAGGTTCTCGCGCTTCGTCGACGACGGGATCACCGAGTAGCCGAGCTGCAGCGCCCAGGCCAGTGCGACTTGCGCCGGCGTCGCGTTGTGACGCTGCGCGATCGCGCCGATCACCGGGTCGCCGAGCACCTTGCCGTACGCGAGCGTCATGTACGACGTCACGTGGATGCCTTCGGCGTTCAGGAACTCGACGAGCTTGCGGTTCTGCAGGTACGGGCTCAGTTCGATCTGGTTCGTCGCGATCGCATCCTTGCCGACGGCCGCGATCGCTTCCTTCGTCAGTTCGATGTTGAAGTTCGAGATGCCGATCTGGCGCGTGAGGCCCTTCGCCTTTGCTTCAGCCAGCGCGGTCATGAACGCCTGGATCGACACGCCGTTGCCCGGGGCCGGCCAGTGGATCAGCGTCAGGTCGACATAGTCGGTGCGCAGCTTGCGCAGGCTTTCTTCCAGGCTTGCAGCCAGCTTTTCCGGTGCGTAGTTGTCGACCCAGATCTTCGTGGTCAGGAACAGGTCTTCGCGGCGCACGCCCGAAGCGGCGATCGCTTCACCGACTTCGGCTTCGTTGCCGTAGATCTGCGCGGTATCGATCGCGCGGTAGCCGACGTCGAGGCCATTGCGGACCGAGTCGATGACAACCTGGCCTTGCAGGCGGAAAGTACCGAGGCCGAATGCGGGAATCTTGCTCATCGTGTGCTCCTGGGGGAGGTGGAACGGTTGTGGTATGGGAGTCATTCTGGCGCTTGAGACTGATGAGATAAACGCCTTTAGAGGTCAAAAATATTTGATTTAAATTCAAATATCGGTCGTGCCGCGGGCTCGCCGAAGGCCGTTGCCGGCCTTATGCGGCGCGCGTCTGTGCGTTCATCTTCGGATGGAATTCGGGCAGCACGTCCGACGCGATCTCGGCCATCGTCTCGTCGAGCGGGCGGCGGTTGCGGCGGAAATGCAGGCCGATGTGCCGTACGCCCGCGTCGCGCATCGCCGCGAGTTCTTCCGTCAGCGCGAGGCGGCCCGCACGGGCGCCGAAGCGGTGCCGCTGCAGCGGCTCGTGCGGATCGTCCGCGAGGTCGAGGTGGATGAAGCTCACGTATGGCTTGTCGCCGGCCACCGCGCGCCAGTTCGCCGCGCGCTGCGCGTGGTCGGCAGGCGTGCCCGGATACGCGAGGCAGCCGTCCATGTGCTCGCCGATCCACGCGGGCGTCTGCTGCGCGAGACCCGCGACGAGCAGCGGCACCGGCGAACGGGCGGCCGGCAGCACGTCCAGGCCCGGCGGCAGGTGTCCGCGCGCGCCGTCGCGCAGCAGCGCGACCTGGTCGCGGAAATTCGCGCCGCGCGTCGCGAAGTCGCGGCCGAACAGCGGATATTCGACCGGCCGGTCGCCGCTCGCGACGCCGAGCATCAGGCGCCCGCGGCTCAGCTCCTGGATCGTCGCGGCCGATTTCAGCGTCAGCAGCGGCTCGCGCAGCGGCAGCACGACGGCTGCCGTGCCGAGCAGGATGTCGTTCGTGATGCCGGCGAGGTAGCCGAGATACGAGAACGTTTCGAACACCTGCGCGGCGTCGCCGAACGACGGGTCGTACACCGGCACGTCGCGCACCCAGAGCGCGCGGAAGCCGAGCGTGTCGGCCAGCTGCGCGAGCTCCGCGTGGATCTCCAGGTCGGGCACGCCGGGGCGGCGGCCCTGCTGCTGGCGTTTCGCGTCGCCGGCCGGCGACCAGTCGTTGTCGAGCGGCAGCTCGATGCCGACGCTGAAGCCGCCGTCGGCGAGTTGGTCGAGTGAAGTGGACATGTCGGGCTCCGTTCAGACCGCGCGCAGGCTGCCTTCGAGGCGGTAGAAATCGAGCGACGCCGCGGTGAAGAACGAGCGCGACGTGCCGGCGGCGAAATCGTCGATGTGCACGACCGTCGCGCGGTCGGCTTCCTGCCACGAGATCGCGTAGGTGTCGCCGGCGACGGGCTGCCACGTGTATTCGACTTCACCCTGCGCGCCCGCGTACGGGCCTTCGGTGATCTCGTAGCGCATGTGGCGGCCGTCTTCGTCGTACGCGTTGAGCGCGGTGAGGCCGTCGTAACGGACTTCGAAAGTCTTGCCGGCGAACGGCGGACGTTGGGTCGATGCGTTCATGCTGGTTGGCTCCTGCAAATAGTGATGTTCAATGGGCGAGTTCGACTGGTTCGGCCGTGCGTTCCGGCAGCCCGTGGCGGTGGTCGAGACGGCCGCTCAGCGCGGTGAGCGCGAATGCGCCGAGCGTGACGACGGCGGCGATCCACGGCGTGTGGCCGAGGCCGGCGTTCGCGACGATCAGGCCGCCGAGCGACGAACCGCCGGCCACGCCGAGGTTGAAGGCGGCGATGTTGAAGCCCGATGCGACGTCGGTGGCGTCCGGCGCGAAGTGGCGCGCCTGCTTGACGACGTACACCTGCAGCCCCGGCACGTTGCCGAACGCGACCGCACCCCAGGCGAGCATCGTCAGCACCGCGAGCCATTTCACGTGGATCGTGAAGGTCAGCGCGAGCAGCACGATCGCGAGGAGCAGGAAGATCCGCTTGAGCGCCTTCACGGGGCCGACGGCGTCCGCGAGCTTGCCGCCCCACACGTTGCCGAACGCGACCGACACGCCGTAGCCGACGAGCACGAGGCTGACCTGCGACGGCGTGAAGCCGGCGATCTGTTCGAGCAGCGGCGCCATGTACGTGAACGCGATCAGCGAGCCGCCGTAGCCGACGGCCGTCATCGCGAAGACGAGCAGCAGGCGCGGCTGGGCCAGCACGCGCAGCTGGCGGGCGAGCGGCGCCGGCGGCGTCTGCGGCAGCCCGCGCGGCACGAAGGCGACTGCGCCGAGGAACGCGACGAGGCCGAACAGCGCGACGATCAGGAACGTCGCGCGCCAGCCGAAGTGCTGACCGATGAAGGTGCCGAGCGGAATGCCGGCGACGAACGCGACGGTCATCCCGCTGAACATCGTCGCGATCGCGCTGGCGGCCTTGTCCTTCGGCACGAGCGTGGTCGCGATGATCGAGCCGACCGAGAAGAACACGCCGTGCGCGAGGCCGGTGAGGACGCGCGCGACGATCAGCGATTCGTAGCTCGGCGCCTGCCAGGCGACGAGGTTGCCGACGGTGAAGAGCGCCATCAGCCCGGCGAGCAGCGTCTTGCGCGGCACGCGGCCGGTGAGGGCGGTGAGCAGCGGCGCGCCGATGGCGACGCTCAGTGCATAGAGGCTGACGAGCAGGCCGGCCGACGGCAGGCTGACGCCGAGATCGGCGCCGATCGTCGGGATCAGCCCGACGATCACGAATTCGGTCGTGCCGATGGCAAAGGCGCTGATGGTCAGCGCGAGCAGGGCGAGTGGCATGATGGGATCCAGGTTCCAGTAAGGATGGATCGCAGTGTGCCGGCTTTACTTTTGCGGAAAAACTGGTCTATAAACCAAATAGTTTTGATTTCAGATCAACAATGAAGATCACGCTCGACGAACTCCAGGCCTTTGCCGCCGTGGTCGACACCGGTTCGATCACCGCCGCGGCCCAGCATCTCGACCTCACCGTGTCGGCGACGAGCCGCACGCTCGCGCGGCTCGAGGAGAAGCTGAAAACCACGCTGCTGCGCCGGACCACGCGCCGGCTCGAACTGACCGAGGAAGGGCGTGCGTTCCTGCAGGACACGCGCGCGATCATCGAATCGGTCGAGAACGCGGAGGAGCAGATGCTCGCGCGGCGCGAGATGCCGTCGGGGCGGCTGCGCGTCGACGCCGCGACGCCGTTCATGCTGCACGTGATCGTGCCGCTCGTGCGCGGCTATCGCGAACGCTTCCCGAAGGTCGAGCTGGAGCTGAACAGCAACGAGGGCATCATCGACCTGCTGGAGCGACGCACCGACGTCGCGATCCGGATCGGCCGGCTGAAGGATTCGACGCTGCACAGCCGGCGCATCGGCAACAGCCGGCTGCGCATCCTCGCGAGCCCCGCGTATCTCGAAGCGCACGGCCAGCCGCGCAAGGTCGAGGATCTCGACAAGCACGCGCTGCTCGGCTTCACGCAGCCCGAATCGCTGAACGTGTGGCCGATCCTCGGCACCGACGGCGAAGCGTGCCGCATCGAGCCGGACGTCTGTTCGTCGAGCGGCGAGACGCTGCGGCAACTCGCGCTGGAGGGCGCGGGGGTCGTCTGCCTGTCGGATTTCATGACCGCGCAGGATCGCGAAGCGGGGCGGCTCGTGCAGGTGCTCGCGCGCCACACGCTCGAGGTCGAGCAGCCGATCCATGCGGTGTACTACCGCAATACCGCGATCTCGTCGCGGATCGCGTCGTTCGTCGACTACATGATCGAGGTGCTGGGCGGCGGCAGCGGCAGCAGCGATGCGCCGGCGCGGCGCAAGGCCGCGTGGATGGAGCCGCGGTAGCCGCGGGCCCGCAGGGAAGACGGGGCCGGCGACACCCCGGGTGATCGGGCGTGCCGCGCGGGCGGCACGCCGTCGTGCAGCCGTTACGCCTCTTCGGCCCAGGACATCCCGTCGCGCGCGAGCAGCGCCGACGAAGCGGCGGGCCCGAACGTGCCGGCCGTGTACAGGCGCGGCCGGTCGCCGAGCTGCTTCCAGCCGTCGAGGATCGGCTCGACCCACGTCCAGGCGGCTTCGAGTTCGTCGCGACGCATGAAGTGCGTGAGGCGGCCGCGGATCACGTCGATCAGCAGCCGTTCGTACGCTTCCGCGCGCCGCTCCGGAATCGCCTGCTGCAGGTCGAGGTTGAGGTTGACCGGCACCATGTTCATCCCGCTGCCCGGTTCCTTCGCGAGCATCTGCAGCTGGATCGACTCTTCGGGCTGGAGCTGGATCACGAGGCGGTTGCCGTAATGACGCGGGCCGGTCGGGATGATCGAGAACGGCATGTCGGCGAACTCGACCACGATTTCCGACTGGCGGCGCTGCAGCCGTTTGCCGGTGCGCAGGAAGAACGGCACGTTCGCCCAGCGCCAGTTGTTGATGTGCGCGCGCAGCGCGACGAAGGTTTCCGCGCGGCTCTCCGCCGGCACGTTGTCTTCCTCGAGATAACCCTTCACCGGCTGGCCGTCGACCGCGCCGGCCGTGTACTGGCCGCGCACGGTGTCGCGCGCGACGTCCGACAGCGACATCGGCCGCAGCGAGCGCAGCACCTTCAGCTTCTCGTCGCGCACCGCGTCCGGATCGAGCGACACGGGCGGCTCCATCGCGACGATGCACAGCAGCTGCAGCAGGTGGTTCTGCACCATGTCGCGCAGCGCGCCCGTGTGGTCGTAGAAGCCCGCGCGGCTGCCGACGCCCACCGTTTCCGCCACCGTGATCTGCACGCTGCGGATGTTCGGCGCCTGCCACAGCGGCCCGAAGATCGGGTTGCCGAAGCGCAGGACCATCAGGTTCTGCACGGTTTCCTTGCCGAGATAGTGGTCGATCCGATAGATCTGCGATTCCTCGAAGTGCTTGCCGACCGCATTGTTGATCGCCTTCGCCGATGCGAGATCGTGGCCCAGCGGCTTCTCGAGGACGACGCGCGAGCGCGCGTCGACGAGGTGCGCGGCCGACAGGTTGTCGCAGATCGTCGTGAACAGCTCCGGCGACGTCGACAGGTAGAACACGCGGATCGCATCGCCGCGCGCCGCTTCGGCGAGCCGCAGGTAGTCTTCCGGCGCGTTCACGTCGATCAGCACGTACTTGAAGAGATCGAGGAAGCGGCTCCACGCGTCGGCGTCGAACGCCTTCTCGTCGATGAAGGGGCGCGACTGCTCGTCCATGAACGCGCGATAGCCGTCTATACCCCAGTCGCGGCGGCCGACGGCGATGATGCGCGTCTCGGGCGGAAGGTTGCAGTGCAGGTGCGCCATGTACAGCGCGGGCAACAGCTTGCGGGCGGCCAGGTCGCCGCCGCCGCCGAAGATGATCATGTCGACAGGCCGGTCGGCCGCGGTCTGGGTAGGCTGATTCGTCATGGGAGGTTCGCGGTTTGAAACGGTGAACGTGAAACGAACGTCGAGGCACCGGGCGCCGATACGTGAACGCACCAGTACGTGAAAACGCTAATAGTGCACGGTTTTGACGGTTTGCGTATGCGTTCCCCCGGATGTAACAGGGCTTGCATTCCACATGTTCGCTCTATTATGATTGAGCGCTCACTCATTAAAGGAATCGAACGTGGCCCGACCGCGCAGCCCCGACAAGCACGAAGCCATCCTCGCCGCCGCCGCCCGCGCGCTCGCCGAGGACGGCGCGACCGCGACGACCGCGCGCATCGCGCGGCTCGCCGGCGTGGCGGAAGGCACGGTGTTCACGTACTTCGAGACCAAGGATGCATTGCTGAACGCGCTGTACCTGAGCCTGAAGGCCGGGATGCGCGAAGCGATGATGAGCGGGTTTCCGGAGCACGCGCCGGTCGAGCAGGCCGTGCGGCATGCGTGGAACGGCTACGTGTCGTGGGGCGTCGCGAATCCGGACGGGCGGCGCGCGCTGCAGCAGCTCGGCGTGAGCGGGCGTATCGACGACGCGCATCGTGCGGCCGGCGCCGAAGGCTTCGGCGGAATCAACGCATTGCTGCGCGAGCAGGTTGCTGCGACGGGTGCGCTGAACCGCGACGAAGCGTATGGGTTCTGCGCGGCGCTGTTCATGTCGATCGCGGAAACGGCGATGGAGTCGATCGCGCGCGATCCGGCGCGGGCCGATGCGTACCGGGAATCCGGGTTTCGTGCATTGTGGGCCGTGTTGCACGCGGTGTGAGTCAAGGATTGCCGCCGTGGCGGTGCGTGCGGTTGCGCGCCGCGGCGGCGGGAAGTGAGTGCTAGGCAGGGCGATGCAGGTCATGAAGGACCGGTACGTCGCCCACATTAATGAGTGAGTAATCATTCATTTTTTTGATTTCACCACGATCAAGGAGTGGAAAATGTCGAAAGTCTGGTTGGTAACGGGGGCCGCGCGCGGCCTGGGGCGAGCGATTTCGGAAGCGGTTCTCGCGGCGGGCGACCGGCTGGTGGCCGGCGCACGCGATCCCGCGCGGCTGGCCGATCTGGTCGAGCGGTATGGCGACCGGCTGCTGCCGGTCGCGCTCGACGTCACCGACGAAGCGGCGGCCGAGCGGGCGGTCGCGACGGCACGTGCGACGTTCGGCCGTATCGATGTACTGGTGAACAACGCGGGTTACGGCCATACGGCACCGTTCGAGCAGATGGGCGCCGACGACTTCCGCGACCAGATCGAAACGAACCTGTTCGGCGTGGTCAACCTGACGCGCGCGGTGCTGCCGACCATGCGTGCGCAGCGCGCGGGGCACATCTTCCAGGTGTCGTCGGTCGGCGGGCGCACGTCGATGGCCGGATTGTCCGCGTATCAGGCGGCGAAGTGGGCGGTCGGCGGCTTCAGTGATGTGCTCGCGAAGGAAGTCGCGCCGTTCGGCGTGCGGGTCTGCACGCTCGAGCCGGGCGGGATGCGTACCGAATGGGCGGCGGAGGCGAAGCGCGGCATCGACGATCTGCTGCCCGACTATCAGCCGTCGGTCGGCGCGATACTCCAGTTGCTTGGCGCGTATGGCGGCCAGGAGATCAGCGATCCCGTGCGGATCGCGAAGCTGATCGTCGACCTGTCGCGTCGCGACGACGTGCCGCTGCGTCTGTTGCTCGGCGGCGATGCGCTGTTCGTGTGCGAGCAGGCGGAAACGCAGCGCGCGGAAGAAGCGGCGCGGTGGCGCGATGCGACGCTGTCGACGATGTTCCCGGATGCGAAGCTGCCGGACGGGCTGGATGCGCTGAAGGCGATCGACTGAGCGAGGACGTTCGCGCTGCTGCCCGGGCCGCGCGAGCGGCTGACCGATGCCGGCGCGAGCGTGCGCGCCCGCCTCGGCCGGCAGCGGCCGCCCGATCGACGGGCGCTGCCCTCGTATCAGCCGGCCTGTTCCACCAGCGCTTGCAATTCCTGTCCGGCCTTCGCGATCGCCGCTTTGGCGTCCGATACGGTGCCTTCCACGCGCACTTCGCGAACGTCGGTCAGGCCGATGAACCCGAGCAGATGCTTCAGGTAGCCGGACTGGTAGTCGAAGGGGGCATACGGGCCTTCGGAAAAGACGCCGCCGCTGGCCGTGACCAGGTAGACCTTCTTGCCTTCCAGCGCTCCGGCGACGCCGCTTTCGTCATAGCGAAACGTGACCTGCGGCCAGATCACGTGATCGAACCACGCGCGCAGCTGCGTGGACGGGCCGAAGTTGGTCATCGCGGAGCCGATCACGACGATGTCGGCGGCGCGCAGTTCGTCGATCAGCGTTTCCGCCAGCCCGACGGCCCGGGCTTGTTCCGCGCTGCGTGTCGCGGGCGGCAGCGTGCGGCCGACGATGTATGCGTCGTCGATATGCGGCAGCGGATCGGAGGACAGGTCTCGAACGGTTACCGTGTCGTCGGCGTCGCGCGCCGCGAGGTGCCGCGCGAGGTAGTGCGCAAAGCGCGTGGACACGCTGTCGGCGGTGCGGGGGCTGGACGTGATCAGCAGAATGCGGCTCATGAGCGCTCCTTCAGGGCTAAGATGAGCACCTGGTAACTTTTGATAACTCGGTTACCGAAATGCATGTGGAATGCTAGGGTTCGCGCCCGAACGCCACAAGAACGCACAGGGTTGTGCCTCAGTCACATCGATGTACCTGCCACCATGCCCCGACCCAGCGACAACGAATGCCAGACGACGCGCCAGATCCTCGACCGGATCGGCGACAAGTGGAGCCTCTACATCATCGCGACGCTCAACGACGGGCCGCGGCGCTTCAACGAACTGAAACGCGTGATCGACGGGGTTTCGCAGCGCATGCTGACGCTGACCTTGCGCGGGCTGGAGCGCGACGGCCTGGTGACGCGGACGGTGTTCCCGACGATTCCGCCACGCGTCGACTACGCGCTCACGCCGCTCGGCGAAACGCTGCTGGAGCCCGTGATGGCGCTCGTCATGTGGGCCGAGAAGAACACGCAGCCGATCGCACAGGCGCGCGCGCGCTTCGACGATGCGGCCGATGCGGTGCGGGCGCCGGGCGACGGCGTCGTCTATCGGCATCGATAGAGGCGGCGACGGACGTCGACAGGCGGGCGCGACGCACCGTCCCGCCAACGAGTCGGGCTTACTCGATCGGCACGGCGACCGGCACGCGCATCCGGTACAGCGACACGCCCTGGATCGCGAGCGTGCAGACGATCGCGAGGCCGTAGGCGGGCGCGAGGTCGAGCCGCGTGAGTGTCAGGCTCAGCACATGGAAGAACGCGGCGAAGCCGAGCAGCCCCGTGGCCATCCCGCGCATCAGCTGTTGCGCGGCCGCAGGGCCGCTCGTCCGGTGCGCGAACACGGCGAGGATGATCACCATGAACGGGAACGAGGCCAGCACGCCGCTCGTTTCCGGCCCGACGTACGGCGCGATCATCGTCACGCCGACCACGAGGCCCGCAATCAACGCCATGCGCAGCGGCAGGTCCCAGCGCGGTGAATCGAGCCGTGCGGCCCTGACCGGGGCGGCGGGCACGACGCTCAGCACGAGCGCGACCGCGAGGATCGCAATCAGGAACAGGCCGGTTTCCGGCAATGCGCTGGCCTTCAGCAGGAACGCAACGACGGAAAACGCGGCGGCGGCGCCAGCCAGTGCGGCGGGCCAGCCGCGTTTGGCCAGCCTGCAATACGCGATACAGAAGGCCGCCTGCCCGGCGGTAGCGACAAGCGAACCGGCCGTTGCATGCGCGGCGAACGCAGGGCCGTGTTCCAGCGCGAGAAACACCGAAACGGGCCCCGACGTGAGCGGCAATCCGACCAGCAATCCGCCAATCGCTTCACCCCAGCGGCGCGCGGCGAGCGTGGCGGCCGCCAGCAGCAGCGGGGTGGCGACCAGTTTGAAAAGCAGATGATCCATGATGAGCGGCACGGCCCGGGCAATGCCCGCCTCGAACGAAGCGCGCGCCGGGCGTCGCGGCTTCAGGCATGACGCGCGGTCGGGATCCAGGTGAAGAAGTCTCGCCGAATCGCCGCGCAGGGATGCACGCGGAAGGCCGGTCGCAGCGGCTGGCCGGCCTGCACGTGCGCTCCCATATTGCGAGGCGCCGCGGGCGCTGACAAACCATTTGTCGTCATATAATGCGTGAGTACAACTCACACGTAGCGCCATCGTGTTCGACCGGCTCCCCCCATTGCAAACGCTGCGCGCCTTCGAGGCGACCGGCCGGCTGTTGAGCATGACGCTGGCCGCCGAGGAGCTGCATGTCACGCATGGCGCGGTGAGCCGGCACATCAAGCATCTCGAAACCCATCTCGGCGTCGCGTTGTTCCAGCGCCTCACCCGGCGCATCGTGCTGACCGAGGCCGGCGCGGCGTTCCTGCTCGACGTGAGCCGCACGCTGGGCGACCTGACGAAGGCAGCCGACCGGCTGCGCGCGCACGATCGCCACGACAGCGTCGCGCGGCTGAAGATCAACGCGAGCGTGTCGTTCGCGAACAAGTGGCTCGCACCGCGGCTGCATCGGTTCAAGGCGTTGCATCCGGAACTCGACATCCATCTCGACGTGACCGACACGCATGTGGACCTGAACGAAGGCGAAGCCGACGTCGCGATTCGGTACGGCAGCGGGCGCTATCCGCGCGTGCTGGCCGAGCGGATCCTCGAGGAAACGGTGACACCCGTCTGCAGTCCTGCCTATCGCGAGAAGATGGGCGGGCTCGCTTCGGTGGAGCGTATCGTCGGCTGCACGCTGCTGCACGAGGACCGGATGCTGGCGAACTGGGAGCAGTGGTTCGCGCTCGCCGGCATTCGCAGCGCGCGCAGCGATCGCGGGCCGGCGTACAGCCACGGGAGCATCGCGATCGAGGCGGCGATTCGCGGCGAGGGTATCGCGCTCGGACGCAGCGTGATCGTCGCGGACGACATCGCCGCCGGGCGTCTGGTCGCACCGTTCCCGCAATACGCGCTGCAGGCCGAACGCGGGCATGACCTGGTGTACCGGATCGGCAGCAAGGACGACCCGAAGGTGTGCGCGCTGCGCGACTGGCTCGCGGCGGAAATCCGCGCGTTTCTCGGGCAAGCCGGCTGAGCGGCACGCATTCCGGCGCGGCGAATCGCGTCGCCGCCCCGGCATCCCCGTATTAACCCTGATTAAAAAACCTTATCGCGGTGAAAAATTCCGCATCTTATTGAACCGATATCGGCTCGATATAGTGGCTCGCTTTCCCGCACGCACCGTCCGCGTGCGGCTGACACGCTGACACTCAGCAGGAGCCGCTTGATGACCACCGACGTCCGCTTCACCGCAATCGAGGATCTGATGCCCGCCGCCGGCGGGCTGCGCGAGATCCGTCACCACATCCATCACCATCCCGAACTCGCGTACGAAGAGCACGACACGGCCGCGCTCGTCGCGGACAAGCTCGAGCAATGGGGCTGGCAGGTGACGCGCGGGGTCGGCAAGACGGGTGTCGTCGGCACGCTGCGCGTGGGCGACGGCACGCGCAGCATCGGCATTCGCGCCGACATGGATGCGCTGCCGATCGTCGAGGCGACCGGCCTGCCGTATGCGAGCGGCACGCACGGCAAGATGCACGCGTGCGGCCACGACGGCCACACGACGATGCTGCTCGGCGCCGCGCAGCATCTCGCGAAGACGCGCAACTTCTCCGGCACCGTGCACCTGTATTTCCAGCCGGCGGAAGAGCACGGCGTCGACAGCGGTGCGAAGAAGATGATCGACGACGGCCTGTTCGAACGCTTCCCGTGCGATGCCGTGTTCGGCATGCACAACCATCCTGGCGCAGCGCCCGGCGTGTTCCTCACGCGGCGCGGCCCGTTCATGTCGGCCGGCGACAAGGCGATCATCACGATCGAAGGCGTTGGCGGCCACGCGGCGCGGCCGCACCTGACGGTCGATCCGGTCGTCGTCGCGGCGAGCATCGTGATGGCGCTGCAGACGATCGTCGCGCGCAACGTCGACCCCGCGCAGCCGGCGGTCGTCACGGTCGGCTCGATGCACGCGGGCACCGCGAACAACGTGATTCCGAACGGCGCGCGTCTCGAACTCAGCGTGCGCTCGTTCAGCCCCGAAGTCCGCGCGCTGCTCAAGCGCCGCATCACCGAGCTGGCCGAGACGCAGGCCGCGAGCTACGGCGCGACGGCCAACGTCGAGTACATCGAAGGCTACCCGGTCGTCGTCAATTCGGATGCCGAAACGGATTTCGCCGCGCAGGTCGCACGCGAACTCGTCGGCGACGCGCACGTGGTCGAGCAGACCGACCTGCTGATGGGCAGCGAGGATTTCGCATTCATGCTGCAGCAGCGGCCGGGCTCGTTCGTGCGGCTCGGCAATGGCGAAGGCGAGGACGGCTGCATGGTGCACAACCCGAAGTACGACTTCAACGATCGCAACCTGCCGATCGGTGCGGCGTACTGGACGCGTCTCGTGGAGCGTTACCTCGGGCAGTGAGCGTGGCGGCGGCGCGCGGCCGGCGCTTCCGGCCGCATTGAGAGGAGACGACAACGATGCAGAAAGACCATCTCGCGCTGCACCCCGCGTCGACGGGGGCCGCCGAAACCGGCGTGCCCGGCGCGCCTGCCGTCACGCGGCGCGGCGCAATTGCCGCGGCCGTGATCGGCAACTGGCTGGAGTTCTTCGATTTCACCGTGTACGGGTTCTTCGCGGTGCTGATCGGCAAGCTGTTCTTCCCGTCGAGCGACGCGACCACGTCGCTGCTGCTGTCGGTCGCGACGTTCGCCGCCGGCTTCTTCACGCGGCCGCTCGGCAGCGTCGTGCTGGGCGTCTACGCCGACCGCAAGGGACGCAAGGCCGCGCTGAACCTGACGATCATGCTGATGGCGCTCGGCACGGGGCTGATCGCGATCGCACCGACCTATGCGCAGGTCGGCGTGGCCGCGCCGCTGCTCGTCGTGTTCGCGCGGCTGCTGCAGGGCTTCTCGCAGGGCGGCGAATTCGGCGCGGCGACGACGACGCTGCTCGAACAGGGCGGCACGTCGCGCCGCGCGTTCCGCGCCAGCTGGCAGCTGGCGACACAGGGCGGCGCCGCGCTGATGGGCTCGGGCTTCGCGGCGCTGCTGTCGAACACGATGACGAAGGACGCGCTGGAAAGCTGGGGCTGGCGGCTGCCGTTCCTCGTCGGCGTACTGATCGCGCCGGTCGGCATGTATCTGCGCCGCCGGCTCGCGGACGACGCACCCGGCGACAGCCATCACGGGATCGAGCGCGGCGTGCTGCACGAGCTGTTCTCGAAACACACGCGCACGGTGCTGCTGCTGATGCTCACGGTGATGGGCGGCACGGTGTCGACCTACATCCTGACGTTCTACATGCCGACTTACGCGATCCACACGCTCGGCCTGCCGATGAAGCTGTCGATGTTCGTCGGCGTCGCGTCCGGCTGCGTGATGCTGGTGACGTGCCCGTTGTTCGGCTGGTTGTCGGACACGCTCGGCAGCCGGCGCCTGCCGATCTTCGTCGGCCGCGGCGTGCTGGTCCTGCTGCTGTTCCCGGCGTTCTGGCTGATGAACCATCACCCGACGCTGTCGGTGATCCTGCCGCTGACCGCGCTGATGCTGCTGTTCTATTCGCTCGGCTCGGCATCGGAAATGGCGCTGATGTGCGAATCGCTGCCGCGCCACGTGCGGGCGACCGGCATCTCGATCGCGTATGCGCTCGCGGTGACGATCTTCGGCGGCACCGCGCAGCTGATCGCGACCTGGCTCGTGAAGACGACCGGCAGCAAGCTCGCGCCGGCCGGCTACGTGGCCGCGTGCGTGGTGCTGTCGCTGATCGCAGTCGCGATGCTGCGCGAGACGGCCCAGGAGTCGCTCGACTGACGCGCGGGGCGGGCGGCGGTGCGGCCCGTCGTGCCTACCGCCCGCGCACCATCCTCAGGTACGACGCGAGCATCGTCGCGAGTTCCTGCGCGGCCGGCGTCAGCGGCACGGCCGCGCGCTGCAGCAGGCAGATGTCCTGCGACTCGGCCTGCTCGCGCACCGGCACCTTCGCGAGCGCGCCGGCGAACGGCCCGTGGCGCGTGATGGCCTCGGTCTCGAGCGCGAGGGAATCGGTCTGCGTGACGATCTGCAGCGTCTCGAACATCCCTTCGACGGTGGCGAGAACCTTCGGCGGCGGCTGGCCGTGCGCGTCGAAGTAGGCGAGCAGCCGGTTCACGACCGGGTCGGCGCTCAGGTTCGGCGAGCGCGTGGACACCCACGCGTAGCCGGCCAGCTCGGCGAGCGATTGCGCGTGCATCGCCGGATGCCCGTGGCGGCAGACGACCACCGGCGCCGATGCGCGCAGCGGCGTGACCGCGAGATCGGTCGTATCGGTCTGCTTCGCGACCAGCGCGATCGCGAAATCGACCGCGCTTTCGCGCAGCCAGCCGACCATCATCCGCGACGTGCCGGTACGCAGGTGCACGTCTACCTTGTCGAAGCGCGCGCGAAACGCGGTCAGCACCGGCGCGAACGCGTCGATCAGCGGCTCGGTCACGAGCCCGAGCGTGACGGTGCCCTCGTACGCGCCGCTCAGCTGGCGGATTTCCCGCTCGACCTGTTCGCATTCACCGAGGATCGAACCGGAGCGCGCGAGCAGCCGCTGGCCGACGGCCGTCGGCACGATCCCGCGATTGGTGCGCGTGAGCAGCGTCGCGCCGAGCGTCGCCTCGAGGCTTTGCAACTGCTGCGTGACGCCGCTTTGCGCGAGATCGAGCGCGCGTGCGGCGGCGCGCAGGCTGCCGTGCTCGACGACGGCCTGGAAGATGCGGAGCTGGGACAGCGTGAACGCCATGGGCAAGCGGCGAGGCCGGTGATCGGAAATACCGATCATGATAAGGCAGTCGATGGTTCCGGCGGCGGCCGGTGCCGCCTACGATCGCAGGCAGTCCGGCTGATGCCGTTTGCCCTTCTTCCTGCCCTCCGTCGACCATGAAACGTTTCCTCGTCCCGCTCGTTTCCCTGTGCCTTGGCCTGGCTGCCACGTCCGCGTTTGCGCTCGACGCGCACGTCGTGCGGCTCGGCATCGACCCGACCTATCCGCCGATGGACGCGAAGGCGCCCGACGGCAGCCTGAAAGGCTTCGACGTCGATCTCGGCAACGAGATCTGCCGCCGCGCGCAGTTGCGCTGCCAGTGGGTCGAGCTCGAGTTTTCCGGGATGATCCCGGCGCTGCAGGCGCGCAAGATCGACGCGATCCTGTCGTCGATGGCGATCACGGAGAAGCGCGAGAAGCAGATCCTGTTCTCGTCGAAGCTGTTCCGCTTCAAGTCGCGGCTCGTCGCGCGGCCCGACCTCGGGCTCGGCAGCACGACCGCCTCGCTGGCCGGCAAGCGCGTCGGCGTGCAGTCGGGCACGCAGTTCGAATCGTGGGCGCTCGCGCACTGGGCGACGGCCGGCGTGAGCGTGGTGCCGTACAAGAGCCAGGACGACGTGTTCGCCGATCTCGTGAACGGCCGCCTCGACGCGGCGCTGCTCGGCACGGTGGAAGCCGACTACGGGTTCCTGCGCCAGCCGCGCGGCAAGGGCTTTGCATTCGTCGGCGCACCGCTCGACATGGGCGATCGCGGCGTCGGCATCGGCATGCGGCAATCCGATACGGCGCTGAAGGCGTCGATCGACGGCGCGATCGCATCGATGCTGAAGGACGGCACGTACGACCGGATCGCCAAGCGGTACTTCGATTTCAACCCGTACGGCGACTGAGCGCCGTGCAGGCCGATTCCTCCGATTCCCCTGTTTTCTTCCGTTCGAGATCATCGATGCAGATTCGCACCACGCCGCTCCTGTCGCCGTCGATCGGCACGCAGCGCACGCTGACGAGCTTTCATTTCGGGCCGGCCGATTCCGGCCGCAAGATCTACCTGCAGGCCGCACTGCACGCGGACGAGACGCCCGCGATGCTCGCGGCGTTCGTGCTGAAGCAGCGCCTCGCGCAGCTCGATGCCGACGGCCGGCTCGCGGCCGAGATCGTGCTCGTGCCGGTGTCGAACCCGGTCGGCCTCAATCATCATCTGCTCGGGCAGTTCATCGGCCGTTTCGACCTCGCAAGCGGCCGCAACTTCAATCGCGGCTTCCTGCCGCTCGCGGAGATCGCCGCGCGGGCGCGCGACCGGCTCGGCGACGACGGCGAACGCAATCGCGCGATCGTGCGCGAATGCGTCGGCGCGGCGCTCGACGACATCGCGCCGCGTACCGAATTCGACGCGCTGCAGCTTGCGCTGCTGAAGCTGTCGCACGACGCCGACGTCGTGATCGACCTGCATTGTTCGCTCGAAGCAGTGATGCACGTGTACACGAGCGATACCGCATGGCCGGACATCGAGCCGCTCGCGCGTTATCTCGGTGCGGAGGTGTCGCTGCTCGCCGAGGATTCGGGCGGACATGCGTTCGACGATGCGCATCACCTGCTGTGGTCGCAGTTGCCGCAGCATTTGCCGGAAGGCACGCCGATGGCGGCCGGCACGGTGGCCGTGACGGTCGAGTGCCGTGGCCAGCGCGACGTGACGTACGAATACGCTGAACGCGATGCCGGCGCGCTCGTCGACTATCTCGTCTGGTGCGGCGCGGTGCACGGCGAACGCGCGCCGCTGCCGCCGCTGGGCGCACCGGCCACGCCGCTCGCGGGCAGCGAGCAGTTCTACGCGCCGGTGAGCGGGATCCTCGTGCATCGCGCGGCGATCGGCGCGACGATCCGCGCCGGCGATCCGCTGTTCGATATCGTCGATCCGCTGACGGATGCGATCACGACGATTTCGAGCGGGACCGACGGCGTGTTCTACATGCGCCGCGCGATACGTTTCGTGACGGCCGGCGCGCCGCTCGGCCGCGTGACGGGCACGGTGCCGGTGCGCAAGGGGATGTTGCTCGGGGCGTGAGCGGCGTGGTGTCCTACAGGCTCATGGAACAGTTTCGTCCTTGTCAAATTGACCGCGTTGCCACGCATCACTAGATTGTGAGGCGCGGAGTTCGCTCCGCGTTCCGTGAGAAGAACGCTGGAACCAAGTGGAGTTGATACGGGCAGCCCTGGGTTGCCCGTTTTTTTTTGTGGTGAGCTTACGGCAACGCACTGAGGCGAAGGTCGTGAAACAGGTCGTAGACGAGCGAGCGCAGCCACTGATGCCCTTCGTCACGCTGGTAGCGTTCGTGCCAGAACTGCGCGATGTCGGCCGGCGCCGTGTCGAACGGCAACGGCACGGCACGCACGTCCTGCAGCCGCGACAGTACGCGGGCGAGGCGGCTTGGAATGCACGCGACGAGGTCGCTCGACGACACGATGCGTTCCAGTCCGAACGAATGTGCGAGCTGCAGCACGACATGGCGCGTGCTGCCGGCATGCGGCGACAGCGCATAAAGCGCCGCTTCGAAGTGCGCGTGGCTGCCGGCCGTCGGCGTGTAGCTCACATGGTCGGCCGCGAAGAACTGCTCGGCTGTGAGCGTCGAGCCGATCGTCGGATGGTCGTTGCGCACGAGTGCCACGTAGGTTTCGTGGAACAGCCGCTGCTGATGGAAATCGGCGTGCAGCCCGGTGAACATGCCGAGCGCGAGGTCGATCTGCCCGAGCTTCATCATCTGCTGCGCGGCATCGAGCGGCGGATCGGCCGTGACGATCCGGATGCCGGGTGCCACCTGGCGCAGGTGCGCGACGAGTGGCGGCATGAAGATCGCCTGCCCGAGATCGCTCGTGTACAGGCGGAAGGTGCGGGTCGACGTGGCCGGGTCGAATGCGCGGCCGGCCTGCAGCGCGGTGCGCAGCGAGGCGAGCCCTTCGTCGACGCGTGCTGCAATCGCGTCCGCGCGCGGCGTGGGCTGCATGCCGTCGGCCGTTTTCACGAACAGCGCGTCGTCGAACAGCGTGCGCAGCCGCTTCAGCGCGTTGCTGACCGACGGTTGCGTGAGGTGCAGCGCGTCCGCCGCGCGCGTCGTGCTGCGTGTGCGATACAGCACATCGAACACGAGCAGCAGGTTCAGGTCGATGTTGCGCAGATCGGGGTCGTGTTCCATCGCGTCGGTCGGTAGGCGGGTATAGATGCCGTGAATGACGGTATTCAACGTCGCAATTTAACAGGGCGCCGCGGCCCTCCTATGCTGGTTCCGATACGCCGCGCCACAGTGGCGCGGCGGCCCGGACATCACAGGAGGCAGCATGCGGGACAAGATCGCACTCGAGGAGCACTTTGCCACGCCGGACACGATCGGCGATTCCGAACACTACTTTACCGCCGACATCTGGCCGGCGCGACGCCGTCAACTGCTCGACGTGCAGGAGGAGCGCGTCGAGCGCATGGATGCATGCGGGATCGGCTACGCGATCCTGTCGCTGAACGCGCCGGCCGTCCAGGCGATCACCGACACGGGCCGTGCGATCGACGTCGCGCGGCGCGCGAACGACCTGCTAGCCGAACAGGTCGCGCGCCGGCCGGACCGCTTCGGCGCGTTTGCCGCGTTGCCGCTGCAGGACCCGGATGCCGCCGCGCGCGAGCTGGCGCGTGCGGTGACCGAACTCGGTTTCAAGGGCGCGCTCGTCAACGGCTTCTCGCAGATCGGCCACGCCGATAACGCGACCTACTACGATCTGCCGCAATTCCGGCCGTTCTGGGCCGAGGTTGCGCGGCTCGACGTGCCGTTCTACCTGCACCCGCGCAATCCGCTGCCGAGCCAGCAACTGGCGATCGAAGGCCATCCGTGGTTGATGGGGCCGGCGTGGGAGTTTTCACGCGAAACGGGTGTGCATGCGCTTCGCCTGATCGGCAGCGGCCTGTTCGACGAGCACCCGAACCTGACGGTGATCCTCGGTCATCTCGGCGAGCTCGCGCTGCACAACATCTGGCGCACGTCGCACTGGGCATCCCCGAACGGCAAGAATCCGATGGGCGTGAAGGCGAAGCGATCCTTCATCGATACGTTCCGCACGCATTTCTACGTCACGACGAGCGGCAATTTCCGCACGATCGCGATGCGCAACGCGATCGACGAGATCGGCAGCGACCGCGTGCTGTTCTCTGCCGACTATCCGTTTGAATCGATGGAGGAGGCGAGCGCATGGTTCGACGCTGCCGAGATCGGCGACAACGACCGGGAGAAGATCGGGCGGGACAACGCGAAGCGGTTGTTCCGGCTGGACTAAGAGGCGCGGGTGCCGCCGATTCGCCGGAACAATCCGGCGATATGTGGCGGCGCGCGATTCGGTGGTATCGAAAGGAGTTCGTAGTGCGAATGAATGATTGAAGTTGATCGGGACGATTGGCAACGGCCGCGGCAGACGGGCGTGCCGCGTCGTCCGCCGCGGCCGATGCCCAATGCCCGATGCATGGACCCGGCACAGGCCGTCCGGTCCGTCAGGATAAAACGAAGGAGACACCCTCTTGCAACCCACACCCACATTCGACGTGCAGCGCTGGATCGACGCGCTGCCGTTCTCACGCTTCCAGCTGGCGATTGCCTTGCAGTGTTTCGCCGTGGTTGCGCTCGATGGTCTCGACACAGCGCTGATCGGCTTCGTCGTGCCCGCGCTGCGCGGCGACTGGCATGCCGGTACGGCAGGCATCACGCTGCTGTTGGCGTCCGGCCTGGTCGGTCTCGCGGCGGGCGCGTTCTTCGCCGGGCCGCTCGGCGACCGGTTCGGCCGCAAGCGCCTGCTGGTTGGCTCGGTACTGTCCTTCGGCCTCTTCAGCACGCTGTGCGCCATCGCGCCGGATATGCATTCGTTGACGGCGCTGCGTTTCCTGACTGGCGTCGGCCTGGGCGCGGCGATGCCGAACGCGATCGCGATGACGTCCGAGTACAGCCCGCGCGCCCGCCGTGCGCTGGTCGTCACGACGATGTTCTGCGGTTTCACGTTCGGATCCGCGGCGGCGGGATTCATCGCCGCGCACGTGATTCCGCGTTACGGCTGGCATGCGATGTTCGTCATCGGCGGCGTGCTGCCGATCGCGCTCGGGCTCGTGATGCTTGCAGCGTTGCCTGAATCGATCCGTTTCCTGATTTATCGGCGCGCGCCGGCCGCGCAGATCGCGGTCGTGCTGCGCCGCATGTCGCACGATGCGCCGGACGGCGCGCAGTGCTTCGTCGCGGACGAGCCGGCGAGCGTCGCGGCGCGCTCGCCCGTGTCGCAACTGTTCGCGCGGCCGCTGCGGTTCGGCACGCTCGCGCTGTGGTGTGCGTTCTGGATGAACCTGCTGATCGTCTATCTTGTCACCAACTGGTTGCCGAGCCTGTTTCGCGAAGCGGGCTTCGATCTCGCCCAAGCGGCGATCGTCACCGCGATGTTCCAACTGGGCGGCACGGTCGGCGCGATTCTACTCGGGCGTGCGATGGACCGTTTCAATGCATACGCGGTGCTGGTGGCTGCCTATCTCGCCAGTGCGCTGTGCGTGTTCCTCGTCGCGTGGCACTACGACGACCTGCCGTCGCTGTGCATCGGCATCTTTGGAATCGGCTTCGGCGTCGCCGGCTCGCAAACCGGGGCCAATGCGCTCGCGGCCGATTTCTATCCGACCGGCAGCCGTGTGACGGGCGTGAGTTGGGCGCTCGGTGTCGGCCGGCTCGGCGCGATCGCGGGCTCGTTCGTCGGCGCGCTGGTGATGGCGAGTGCGATGGGGCTGTCGGGCGTCTTCATGATACTGATCGTGCCGATCGTCTGTGCCGCCGTCGCGATCAGTGCGATGGGGCTGCGTTACACCCGTGTGGGCGGCTATGCGAAAGCCGTCGAGTAAGCGCAAGCGATTGCATTCCCCATGCAACGAGGAGACCCCGATGCAGACGTCGGCACGCCGCCGCCGCGTGGCCATGATTTTCGTAATGCTGAATACTGTGGCCACAAGCGCCGCCCATGCACAGAGCAGCGTGACGCTGTACGGCAGCCTGGACGCCGGCGTTGCGTACGTGAACAATCGCGCGGGCAGCCCACAGGTCGCGATGCTGCAGGGCGTGATGCAGCCCGACCGCATCGGCTTTCTGGGCAACGAGGAACTTGGCGCCGGCTGGCGCGCGGTGTTCCGGCTCGAGAACGGCTTCGCGACCAACACGGGCGCGCTGATGCGCAGCGGCACGCTGTTCAACCGGCAGGCGTACGTCGGAGTATCGTCGGAGCGGGCCGGGACGATCACGCTCGGCCAGCAGACCGCGTTCAACTATGACTGGCTCGCGCCGATGGGCAGCGGCTTTCAGTCGTCGAACCTGCTCGTGGCGCATCCGGGCAACCTCGACGGGCTGGTCGAGACGATGTCGGCGCAGGAGAGCAATGTCGTGAAATACCGTTCGCCCGCGTTGTCGGGGGTGAGGGTCGGGCTGCTGTTCGGGCTCGGTGGCGTGCCCGGCAATTTTTCGAGCGGACGCATTGCGGGGGCGGGTATCGATTACGTAAACGGACCGGTCGGGCTGGCCGCCGCTTACGTCAACGAGCACGACCGCGCGCTCGGCCCGATGCTCGGCGATACGACCGCGGGCCTCGGCCTGTCGACGTTCCAGGGGCGCCCGGCACTGTCGTACGTGGCTGACAAGGTCGAGAACGCGGGCATCGGCGCACGCTACGACTGGGGCAAAGTGCGGCTGCACGCGCTGTACACCTACGTGAGGCTGAAGGCCGGCACGCAGACGGATTCGTACCGCACGTTCGACGCGGGCGCCACGTGGCAGGCGGCGCCGGCCAATGCCGTGGGCGGGGGACTGTCGACGACGTCGTTCATCGGCCGCCGCTATCTGTCAGCCTCGCTAGGGGATGTGCATGCGCTGTCGAAGCGTACGCAGGGGTACCTGCATGCGATTGCGCAGCAGGCGACGGGGAGCGCGGCGGCGCGCGCCTCGATCTTCGCGATCGGCGCGTCGGGCACGCAGCGGCAGCTTGCAATTGTCGCGGGTATTCATCACTTGTTTTGAGCGGGCAGTAGCGAGCCGCTGTCGACGGCGGGGATACGGCGTTCGCTCAACCGTGGGTTGCCACCCGTTCTGAAACCGTCTGTTCCACCTGACGAACATCCGGAACGTGACGCTGATGCACTCGCCGAGGTGGCGTGAGGCGACGTGGAGCGCGGCGATCACGCGCCGCTCGACCGCGTGTCGGGCACGGTGCTGGTACGAGCGAGCAGGGTGCTTGGCGTGCGGGCGGTATGGTGTCCTACAGGTGTAGCACAATTTCGTTCGTGTCAGATAGACCGGGTCTTGTCCCCTCACTAAATTGTGTTGCGCGGTTATTTCCGTGTTCCGCGGAGGTGACCGCATGGGCAACAGGACGCTTTCTATGACAACCACGAAAAGAGCTGTCGTGCCGGCCGGCTATGCCGGCGTCCATGGTGGCATCGTCGAATTGCTAGAGGCCGCACGCCATGCGGCAGCCCGCAAGGTCAATGCGCTGATGACGGCGAGTTATTGGGAAATTGGTCGCCGCATCGTGGAGGCCGAACAGCAGGGGCGGCGGCGTGCAGGTTACGGCGAGCAGTTGATCGAGCGGCTGGCGAGTGACCTCACCGGACGGTTCGGTCGCGGGTTCAGTCGCCAGAACTTGCAGCAGATGCGGTCGTTCTTCCTGACCTGGCCAATTCGCCAGACAGTGTCTGGCGAATCTTCCCCTGTATTGGTACACCCGAGACGTCTCGACGAACTGGCGCAGTTATTCACGCTGCCGTGGTCGGCCTATGTGCGGCTGCTGTCGGTCAAGGACGACGAGGCACGCCGGTTCTACGAGGCCGAAGCCCTGCGTGGTGGATGGAGCGTACGCCAGCTCGACAGGCAGATCGGCAGCCAGTTCTACGAACGCACGGCGCTGTCCAGGGACAAGGCCGCGATGCTGGTCAAGGGTGGGATACGCAAGCCGGCGGATGTTGTCACACCCGACGACGCGATCAAAGACCCTTATGTGCTGGAGTTTCTGAACCTTAAGGACGAGTATTCGGAGTCCGACCTTGAAGGTGCGCTGATCGAGCGGCTGGAAGATCTTCTGATCGAGCTTGGCGAGGGGTTTGCCTTTGTCGGGCGCCAGCGCCGGTTGCGTATCGACCAGACCTGGTATCGGGTGGACTTGCTATTTTTCCATCGCCGGCTGCGCTGTCTCGTCGTCGTCGACTTGAAGCTCGGCAGCCTGACCCATGCAGACGTGGGCCAGATGCACCTGTATTGCAACTACGCCAAGGCACACTGGACGCTTCCCGACGAGAACCCGCCGGTGGGTTTGATCCTCTGCGCGGACAAGGGGCATGCACTTGCGCGGTATGCGCTGGAGGGCTTGCCTACCAAGGTCATGGCAGCAAATTATCGAACCATGCTGCCGGATGCCGAATTGTTGCAACGAGAACTGGAGAACACGCGACGCATGCTGGAGTCTCGCATCATGCCGCCACGACGATAGCGATGCGCGCTGATACGGCCGGTGGCGTTGGTCTGGCGGAGTGTGCCGGTCCGTATCGGAACGACACCTTTGCCGGCTCGGTGCTGGCGACGATACCAGGCGCCGATGCCGCGCCGCCCGTGTCGAAGAACCGGAGGGGCGGCAACGGTTTCATCGTTGCCGAGCGTGACAGCTCGTAATCACCCCCGCCGCGCCACCAGCTCCGACACCGTCTGCGCGGCCTGCTGCAGCGGCCCGAGAAACTCCTTCACCATCTGCTTCGCGGTGTGCCGCTGCGCGTTGCCGCTGATGTTCATCGCCGCGATGATCTGCCCGCGCCGGTTGCGGATCGGCGCGGACAGCGACATCAGGCCCACTTCGAGTTCCTGGTCGACCACGGCCCAGCCCTGCTGGCGCACCTGCGCGATCGTCGCCTTCAGTTCGCCGAGATCCGTGATCGTGCGCGGCGTATGCGCGCGGATGCCGCTCTGCGCGAGCGTTTCGTCGAGCGCCGCGTCGTCGAGCGCGGACAGCAGCACGCGACCCATCGACGTACAGTACGCGGGCAGCCGGCTGCCGATCGACAGGTTGATCGTCATGATCTTGTGCGTCGGCACGCGCAGCACGTAGACGATCTCGGTGCGGTCGAGCACTGCGGCCGAGCAGCTTTCGTGGATCTGTGCGGACAGCTGCTCCATCACCGGGTCGGCCAGATTCCAGAACGGCATCGACGTGAGATACGCGAAGCCGAGCTCGAGGATCTTCGGCGTGAGCCGGAACAGCCGGCCGTCGGCCTCGACATAGCCGAGCGTCTGCAGCGTGAGCAGGATCCGGCGCGCGCCCGCGCGCGTGAGCCCGGTGGCCGACGCGACTTCGGTGAGCGTCTGCTCGGGGCGTGTCGCGTCGAACGCGCGGATCACCGCGAGGCCGCGTGCGAACGACTGCACATAGGAGTCGCCGGGTTTCGTCTGAGTGTCTTCGGTTGTCATGAGCGCCAGGAATGTCGTGCAGCCGAGAAGATAGCGCATGGGGCCTGACACGCCAACCGCGCGACGGACCGCGCGCTTGACAGGTCGTCCCTGCACTCCCTATGATGCGTTGAACGTTCGATACACGACCTTATGTTCGTATATAGAACATTTAAGCGCATCCCGGCGGGCAATGCAAGGGGCGCGCCCTGTTCATTTCCCAGCCTTCATGGGACCGGAGACACTGATGACCGAAGCTTTTCTGTGTGATGCGATCCGTACGCCGATCGGGCGTTACGGCGGTGCACTGTCCGGCGTGCGCGCCGACGACCTGGGCGCGGTGCCGCTCAAGGCGCTCGTCGAGCGCAACCGCGACGTCGACTGGACGGCGATCGACGACGTGATCTACGGCTGCGCGAACCAGGCCGGCGAGGACAACCGCAACGTCGCGCGCATGTCGGCGCTGCTCGCGGGCCTGCCGCAGGGCGTGCCGGGTTCGACGATCAACCGCCTGTGCGGGTCCGGGATGGATGCGGTCGGCGTGGCCGCACGCGCGATCAAGTCGGGCGAAGCCGCGCTGATGGTTGCAGGCGGCGTCGAGAGCATGACGCGCGCGCCGTTCGTGATGGGCAAGGCCGCCAGCGCGTTCGCGCGCCAGGCCGACATCTTCGATACGACGATCGGCTGGCGCTTCGTCAATCCGCTGATGAAACAGTTGTACGGCGTCGATTCGATGCCGGAGACGGGCGAGAACGTCGCCACCGATTACAACGTCAGCCGTGCCGACCAGGATCTGTTCGCGCTGCGCAGCCAGCAGAAGGCCGCGCGCGCGCAGCAGGACGGTACGCTCGCCGAGGAAATCGTATCGGTCACGATTCCGCAGAAGAAGGGCGATCCGGTCGTCTTCTCGCGCGACGAGCATCCGCGTGAAACGTCGCTCGAAGCGCTCGCGAAGCTGAAGGGCGTCGTGCGCCCGGACGGCACGGTGACGGCCGGCAACGCGTCGGGCGTCAACGACGGCGCCGCCGCGCTGCTGCTCGCGAACGAGGAAACCGCGAAGCGCTTCGGCCTGACGCCGCGTGCACGCGTGCTCGGCATCGCGACGGCTGGCGTCGCACCGCGCGTGATGGGTATCGGCCCGGCACCGGCCACGCAGAAGCTGCTCGCGCGGCTCGGGATGACGATCGACCAGTTCGACGTGATCGAGCTGAACGAGGCGTTCGCGTCGCAGGGCCTCGCGGTGCTGCGCATGCTCGGCGTCGCCGATGACGATCCTCGCGTGAACCCGAACGGCGGCGCGATCGCGCTCGGCCACCCGCTCGGCGCATCGGGTGCGCGCCTCGTGACGACCGCGATGTACCAGCTGCATCGTACGAACGGCCGCTTCGCGCTGTGCACGATGTGCATCGGCGTCGGCCAGGGCATCGCGATCGCGATCGAACGCGTCTGATCGGCGTGACGGGGTAAAGCGGCCGGACATGTGCAGCTTCACCGCCGTTTTGCTTCGCAACGATGGGCGGCACGAGGACTCTCGTGCCGCCCATCGTCGTTAACCGGCTTCCGATAGCTGCCTGAGGCGCGCGTCGAGCGCATCGATCTCGGTGTCCGCGAACACCTCGATACCGTGCCCGCGCAGCAACGCCGCCGTCACCCCGGCGCCCGCATGCCGCCGGTTCGCGAAACTTCCGTCATAGATGAACGTGCTGCCGCACGACGGGCTGCCGTCGGCGAGGATCGCGAAGCGGCAGTCGTGCGCTTGCGCGAGTGCCAGCGCGGTGTGCGCGCCGGAAACGAACGGCGCCGTCACGTCGGTGCCGTTCATGTCGACGATGCGTGCGGCACCCGACAACACCTGCTGCCCCGATTCGCCGCCGGCGATTTCGGCAGGCGGGCGCGGCACGCTGAAGCCGCCCGCCAGTTCCGGGCAGACGGGTACGAGACGCCCTTCGCGCTGCCACCGTTCGAGCGCCTCGTGCGCGGCGGTCTTCGCCGAACCGTTGTAACGGACCGGATGGCCGACCACGCACATGCTGACGAGAATTTTCGGCGTGGCGTGCGGCTGCGGGTCGTTCTTCAATGTCATGCTCCGTGACGTCTGATGGCGGCTGCGGCAGAGCGGGAAATTCTACGCTTCATCCGCGCGCCGGACCGTCAGGCCGCCGGCCCTTCCAGATGAATGTCCTCGGGTTCGAGCGCGTAAAGCTCGGGGTCGGGCGAAGCGCTGACCGTGAAGCCGAGCCGCAGGTAGAAGTCGATCGTGCGCTGCGACGGCGTGGCCGACACGTACAGGCGTTGGGCACCCATCGCGCGCGCCTGTGCCTCGGCCACGCGATAGAGCTGCTCGCCGAGCCCGCAGCCGCGCCAGTCGTGGCTCACGTGCAGGAACTTCAGCTGCAGCATGTCGCGTTGCGGGCCGAGCGGCCGGCTGTCGATGATCACCGCCGCGACGAGCCGCGCATCGTCGAACCTGCCGAGGAACCAGCCGCCGCGATCGTGGCAGTCGAGCAGGATCGGGGTGTAGTGGTCGGCTTCGCCGTCGGGCCAGCCGGCGACGTCGTAGAACTCGGGCACGAGGTGCAGCGCGCCGTCGCGCAGCACATACAGGTGCTCGATGATTTCGCGCCGGTCGATGGTCCACACGAGCGACACATCGTCGCGCGCGAGCGGGCGGGCGGACAGCGCGTCGCGCGCGGCGGCGGTGCGGCGCGTCATGCGGCCACCCGGTGCGCGGCGATCGCGTACATCAGCGGCAGGCGTGGCATGCCATCGGGCGGCACCATCCGGTGGCCGTCCAGCTCGCGCATGCCGTCGAAGCCTTTCCAGCCGTTCGCGTACGGATATTCGTTCAGGCGGTCGATCGCGAGCCCGGCCGACACGAGCGCATTCACCACGTCGCCGATGCCCCACATGAACTCGTAGCTCGGATGCGGGTTCGCGAAATCGACGACACCCGGGTGGTCGTGCTGCGCGCCGAGCCCCGTGCCGGACGCCGCGACGTAATCGCCGATGCCGGTGGGCTCCTCGGTCGCATCGCGCTTGAAGTAGTCGTAGTGCGGCTGCCAGTGTTCGTCGAAATACAGTGCGAATGGATGGAACTCGACCATCGCGAAGCGGCCGCCCGGCGCGAGCAGCGCGGCGATCCCGCGGGCCCACGCGTTCAGGTCGGACAGCCAGCAGATCGCGCCATACGACGTGAACACGCGATCGAAGCGCTCGCCGCGCGCGGCCGCTTCCGGCATCCAGTCGAGCACGTCGGCGCGCTCGAACCGCGCGGGCAGGCCCGCGTCGGCCGACAGTTGCCGTGCGAAGCCGATCGCCTCGTCGGAGATGTCGACGCCGGTGGCATCCGCGCCTGCGCGCACGAGGCTCAACGTGTCCTGACCCGCGTTGCATTGCAGGTGCAGAAGTCGCACGCCCGCGAGATCGCCGAGCAGTTCACGCTCTTCCGGAAACAGCGTCGAGCCGCCATCGCGGAAAAACGCGGCCTGATCGCCTTTATGGCTGTTATGCGCGACTGTCGCCGTATTCCAGGACAGCCGATTCAGTTCGTGCAATGCCTTTTTCATCGAATTCGAATTCCGGTGGAATGGAGCAGGATAGGTCAAATCGTTTCGCCGCGCGCAACGGATGCCGGCACTGGCACGCCGGACGGCGCGTTGTGACAGGCGGACAAACGCGCGCGGCGATTATCGCCGGTTTATTTGATCGAAATCATGGTAATGACCGGATTGCATATTTTATGCACGGCAGGATTAAGGTTTTCCGCCGAATTGCCGACAGTAGGGACGAGAGTGTCGTAAAGCGATCAACCGTTTTTCGGCTACTGAGCGTGATTTCAGCGCGGCGCGGACAACAGATCCGCCTTTCGGAGCCTTGCATGCGCAATAACCAGCCCGTTACCCAACAGGAATTCGATTTTCCCGACGACGTCACGCTGATGTCGACGACCGATGCCGACAGCTATATCACCTACGCGAACACGACGTTCTCGCAGGTAAGCGGCTTCTCGAACGAGGAACTCGTCGGCCAGCCGCACAATGCCGTGCGCCACCCGGACATGCCGCGCGAGGCGTTCGCCGACATGTGGGCGACGCTCAAGCGAGGCGAGCCGTGGACCGCGCTCGTGAAGAACCGCCGCAAGAACGGCGACCACTACTGGGTGCGTGCGAACGCGATTCCGGTGATGCGCAATGGCGAGCCGCAGGGCTACATGTCGGTGCGCACGAAAGCCCCGAGCGACGAGGCCGAGGCCGCCGAAGCGCTGTATCGCGCGTTTCGCGAAGGCAAGGCCGGCCAGCGCCGCTTCCACAAGGGGCTCGTGATCCGCACGGGGCTGCTGCGTATCGCTTCGTTGCCGCAGACCATGTCGGTGCGCGCGCGCGTGCATTCGGCGCTGTGCGTGCTGGCGCCGGCCGTCGTCGGCGCGGGCTGGGCATGCGGGCTGACCGGCGGCGGGCTCGCGGCGTTCGCCGGTGCGACGGTCGGCGCGGCGGCCGCGGCCGGCTGGTGGCTCGATGCGCAGATCGTGCAACCGTTGCAGCGCTTGCACGAGCAGGCGCTGAACGTCGCGACCGGTGAAAGCCGGCGCGGCGTGCGGATGAACCGCGTCGACGAGATCGGCATGACGCTGCGCACGATCAACCAGCTCGGGCTGATGTTCCGCTGGCTCGTCGACGACGTCAGCGAGCAGGTACACAACGTGCAGCGCGCGAGCAACGAGATCGCGCAGGGCAACAGCGACTTGAGCGCGCGCACCGAGCAGGCCGCGTCGAGCGTGCAGCAGACGGCCGCATCGATGGCCGAGATGACGGCGACCGTGTCGAGCAATGCGGAGACGGCGCTGCAGGCGAATCAGCTGTCGGTGTCGGCGAGCGATGCGGCCGAGCGCGGCGGGCAGGCGGTCAGCGAGGTCGTCACGACGATGAGCGACATCACCGACAGCTCGCGCAGGATCGCGGACATCATCGGCGTGATCGACGGCATCGCATTCCAGACCAACATTCTCGCGTTGAATGCGGCCGTCGAGGCCGCGCGCGCGGGCGAACAAGGGCGCGGTTTCGCGGTCGTTGCGGGCGAGGTGCGCGCGCTCGCGCAGCGCAGTGCGAACGCGGCGAAGGAGATCAAGACGCTGATCGGCGCGAGCGTCGAGCGCGTGGAGTCGGGCGCGCGGATCGTCGATGGCGCGGGCAAGACGATGGAGGACATCGTCACGCAGGTACAGCGCGTGTCGGATTTGATCGCGGAGATCAGCTCGTCGACGGCCGAACAGAGCACGGGCGTGGCGCAGGTCGACCAGGCGGTCGTGCATCTGGACAACATCACGCAACAGAACGCGGCGCTCGTCGAGCAGAGCACGGCGGCGTCGGAGAGCCTGAAGCAGCAGGCGACGCGTCTCGTGGACGCGGTGAACGTGTTCAGGTGATCGCCGCAAGCGTGCGCGACGGGCGGACCCGATTGATGAATCCCGAACGTCGCGCGCAATGCGCATTCAGGTTTTCGATTCAATCAAATCGAGTCAAACGAGAAATATTCGTATTCCGGATTTGCGGTTGTGCATTAAATCGAAGTGAATGAATTGCGATCAATGGTCAGACGAATGGTCGTCAAACCGTTGCCCAGTATGGTGTTTCGTTTCATCCATAAACAAATCATTCGGTAAAAACAAGATGATGCATATTTAATGCATATTTTCCCGAATACACCATAATGTTTTCGTAAAATTTGCCGAAAGCGCAGGAGCCAGGCCAGCGCGCATGCGGATCGACCGACATGCGCGGGCCTCGAATCAATCGACAAGCGGACGCAAGATCCGTTACCCGGAGCTCCTCACCATGCGCAACAACCAGCCCGTCACGCAACGCGAATTCGATTTTCCCGATGACGCGACGCTGATGTCGACGACCGATGCCGACAGCTACATCACGTACGCAAACGCGGCATTCATCCAGGTCAGCGGATTTTCTCCCGAGGAGATCGAAGGTCAGCCGCACAACGTCGTGCGCCACCCGGACATGCCGAAGGAGGCATTCGCCGACATGTGGGCGACGCTCAAGGGCGGCGAGCCGTGGACCGCGCTCGTGAAGAACCGCCGCAAGAACGGCGACCACTACTGGGTGCGCGCGAACGCGATTCCGGTGATGCGCAACGGCCAGCCGAAAGGCTATATGTCGGTGCGCACGAAGGCGACGCGTGACGAGATCGCGGCCGCGGAGGCGCTGTATCGCGATTTCCGCGAAGACAAGGCCGGCAATCGCCGCTTCCACAAGGGGTTGATCGTCCGCACGGGCGTGATGCGTGTCGCGTCGCTGTTCCAGACGATGTCGGTGCGTGCGCGCGTGCATTCGACGCTGTGTGTGCTGGCGCCGGCCGTCGTCGGCGCGGGCTGGGCATGCGGGCTGACCGGCGGCGCACTGGCCGTGTTTGCCGGCGCGGCGGTCGGCGTGACGGTGGCCGCCGGCTGGTGGCTCGACGCGCAGATCGTGCAGCCGCTTCGACAGTTGCGCGACGAGGCGCTGCGCGTTGCGACCGGCGAGAGCCGTAGCAGCGTGCGTATGAATCGCGTCGACGAGATCGGCATGACGCTGCGCACGATCAACCAGCTCGGGCTGATGTTCCGCTGGCTCGTCGACGACGTCAGCGAACAGGTGCTGAACGTGCAGCGCGCGAGCAACGAGATCGCGCAGGGCAACAACGACCTGAGCGCGCGCACCGAACAGGCATCGTCGAGCGTGCAGCAGACGGCCGCGTCGATGGCCGAGATGACGGCGACCGTGTCGAGCAATGCGGAGACGGCGCTGCAGGCGAATCAGCTGTCGGTTTCCGCGAGTGAAGCGGCCGGGCGCGGTGGGCGGGCAGTGAGCGAAGTCGTGACGACGATGAACGACATCACCGCCAGCTCGCGGAAGATCTCGGACATCATCGGCGTGATCGACGGCATCGCGTTCCAGACCAACATCCTTGCGCTGAACGCGGCCGTGGAGGCGGCGCGGGCTGGCGATCAGGGGCGCGGCTTCGCGGTGGTTGCCGGTGAGGTACGGGCGCTCGCGCAGCGCAGCGCGAACGCGGCGAAGGAGATCAAGACGCTGATCGGCGCGAGCGTCGAGCGCGTGGAGTCGGGCGCGCGGATCGTCGATGGCGCGGGCAAGACGATGGAGGATATCGTCACGCAGGTACAGCGCGTGTCGGATTTGATCGCGGAGATCAGCTCGTCGACGGCCGAGCAGAGCACGGGTGTGGCGCAGGTCGACCAGGCGGTCGTGCATCTGGACAACATCACGCAGCAGAATGCGGCGCTCGTCGAGCAGAGCACGGCGGCGTCGGAGAGCCTGAAGCAGCAGGCGACGCGGCTGGTGGATGCGGTGAACGTGTTTCGGTGATCCGGGGGGGAGAGAAGTGACGCGGGCACGACGGAGAGGGACGCCGGCCCGCGTCGGACCGCCCGGTTCCGGCCGGGCGGTCAGGGCCTGCCGCCGAAGCGGCAGGCCCTGAACCGTCAGACGGCGAGGCAGAGGTACTTGATCACGACGTAGTCGTCGATGCCGTAGTGCGAGCCCTCGCGGCCGAGGCCCGATTGCTTCACGCCACCGAACGGCGCGACTTCGTTCGAGATCAGGCCCGTGTTCACGCCGACCATCCCGTATTCGAGCGCTTCCGCAACCTTCCACACGCGGCCGATGTCGCGGCTGAAGAAGTACGCGGCCAGGCCGAATTCGGTGTCGTTCGCGAGGCCGATCACCTCGTCGTCGCTGCTGAACTTGAACAGCGGCGCGAGCGGCCCGAACGTCTCTTCCTTCGCGACCTTCATCGCCGGCGTGACGCCCGTCAGCACGGTCGGCTCGAAGAAGCCGTGGCCGAGCGCGTGGCGCTTGCCGCCCGTCACGACGGTCGCACCCTTCGCGAGCGCGTCCTCGATGTGCGCCTCGACCTTCAGCACGGCCGCTTCGTTGATCAGCGGGCCCTGCGTGACGCCCGGCTCCGTGCCGCGGCCGACCTTCAGCTGGCCGACTGCCGCCGCGAGCTTCTGCGCGAACTGGTCGTACACGGCTTCATGCACGTAGAAGCGGTTCGTGCACACGCACGTCTGGCCGCTGTTGCGGTACTTCGACGCGATCGCGCCCTGCACGGCCGCGTCGAGATCGGCGTCGTCGAACACGATGAACGGCGCGTTGCCGCCCAGCTCCAGCGATACCTTCTTGACCGTCGCAGCGCATTGCGACATCAGCAGGCGGCCGACCGGCGTCGAGCCGGTGAACGACAGCTTGCGCACGATCGGGTTCGACGTCATTTCACCGCCGATCGCCTTCGGGTCGCCCGTGACGACGCTGAACACGCCGGCCGGCACGCCCGCGCGCTCGGCCAGCACGGCCATCGCGAGTGCGGAGAACGGCGTGGCCTCGGCCGGCTTCACGACGATCGGGCAGCCTGCCGCGAGGGCCGGGCCGACCTTGCGCGTGATCATCGCCGCCGGGAAGTTCCACGGCGTGATCGCCGCGCACACACCGATCGCTTCCTTCGTCACGACGATGCGCTTGTCGCTCGCCGGCGTCGGGATCGTGTCGCCGTATACGCGCTTGCCTTCTTCAGCGAACCACTCGAGGAACGATGCCGCGTAGCCGATCTCGCCCTTCGCTTCGGCCAGCGACTTGCCTTGCTCGGTCGTCAGGATCAGCGCGAGGTCGTCGGCGTTTTCCATCATCAGGTCGTGCCACTTGCGCAGGATGACCGCGCGTTCCTTCGCGGTCTTCTTGCGCCACGCCGGCCATGCGGCGTTCGCGGCGTCGATCGCGTGACGCGTCTCGGCCGTGCCCATCGCCGGCACGGTGCCGAGCAGGCCGCCCGTCGCCGGGTTGCGGACTTCGAACGTCTCGCCGTTCGTCGCGCCTTGCCATTCGCCGTTGACGTACGCCTGCTGGCGGAACAGCGACGGATCTTTCAGTGCCAGGGTTTCCTGAACAGTGCTCATATGAATCGCCTGCTTTGAAAAGGACGGGTAAAACGGCCGCCGCCGTCGTGAAGACGGCGGCGGCGCATTCAATTGGAGTCGACGGGAACTCAGGCCGGCACGCCGACCGTTTCCTTCAGCACTTCCTCGAGGATCACGAGCGCTTCGTTGAACACGGCCTCGGGAATCGTCAGCGGGAACAGGAAGCGCACGACGTTCGAGTACACGCCGCACACGAGCAGCAGCAGGCCGCGCTCGAGCGCACGCGTCTGCACGCGCTTCGTGAACTCGGCATCCGGCTCGCCCGAACCCGGCTTCAGGAACTCGACCGCGATCATCGCGCCCGGGCCGCGCACGTCGGCGATCTGCGGCACGTCGGCCTGCAGCGCGTTCAGCTTCGCCTTCAGCACGTCGCCGAGTTGCGTGGCGCGCTCGCACAGCTTCTCTTCGTCGATGATTTCGAGCACCGCGTGCGCCGACGCGACGGCCAGCGGGTTGCCCGCGTACGTGCCGCCGAGGCCGCCCGGCGCCGCCGCGTCCATCACGTCCGCACGGCCGACGACGCCCGACAGCGGCATGCCGCCTGCGAGGCTCTTCGCCATCGTGATCAGGTCGGCCAGCACGTCGTAGTGCTGCATCGCGAACAGCTTGCCGGTACGCGCGAAGCCCGTTTGCACTTCGTCGGCGATCAGCAGGATGCCGTGTTCGTTACAGATCTTGCGCAGCGCGCGCACGAATTCGGCCGGCGCCGCGTAGAAGCCGCCTTCGCCCTGGACCGGTTCGAAGATGATCGCGGCGACGCGCTTCGGATCGATGTCGGCCTTGAACAGCATCTCGATCGCCTTGATCGAGTCGGCCGTCGTCACGCCGTGCAGCGCGTTCGGGTACGGAGCGTGGAAGACGTCGCCCGGGAACGGGCCGAAGTTCAGCTTGTACGGGGCGACCTTGCCGGTCAGCGCCATGCCCATCATCGTGCGGCCGTGGAAGCCGCCCGAGAACGCGATGACGCCCGGACGGCCGGTCGCTGCACGCGCGATCTTGACCGCGTTCTCGACGGCTTCGGCGCCGGTCGTGAAGAACGCGGTCTTTTTCGGGAAGTCGCCCGGCGCGCGGGCGTTGATCTTCTCGGCCAGCTCGACGTACGACGCGTACGGGACGATCTGGTAAGCGGTGTGCGTGAAGCTGTTCAGTTGGTCCGAGATCGCCTTGACGATCTTCGGGTGGCGGTGGCCCGTGTTCAGCACCGCGATGCCGGCGGCGAAATCGATGAAGCGGCGGCCTTCGACATCCCACAGTTCCGCGTTCTCGGCGCGGGCTGCGTAGAAATCGCACATCACGCCGACGCCGCGCGGGGTGGCGGCGTTCTTGCGGGCCTGCAGGTCGGCATTCTTCACGGTCATCTCCTTGATGTTCTTTCCGGTGAGGTGAAAATCGGGCGCCTTGGCAGCCCATGGAGGCGACTATAATCACATTTGGCTCTGGCAATCAGAGCCATTTCAATAAATATTCAGGAGCCAATCATGCGCGCGAGCGTGTTGTCGGACTGGCTGGCGCAGCGCCTCGTGCGCGGCGGCGAACAGCCGATCTACCGGCAGCTTCACCGGCTGCTGCAACAGGCGATCCTGTCGCGCGAACTGCCGGCCGGCACGCGTGTGCCGTCGTCGCGGCTACTGGCCGCCGAGCTCGGGATCGCGCGCAACACGGTCACGCAGGTTTACGAACAGCTTGCGCTCGAAGGTTATGTGAACTCGGCGACCGGCCGCGGCACCTTCGTCGCCGACAGCGCGCCGGACGAGATCGTCGGCGCAACGCCCGACGCGGCCGCGGGCCCGGCCATCGTGACGACGTCCGCGCGGCGGCTGTCCGCGCGCGGCACGCGGCTCGTCGAAGGCGCAGGCGTATCGAAGCGCCAGGGCGGCGCGTTCATGCCGGGCGTGCCCGATGTGTCGCGATTTCCGGCGCGCGTGTGGACGCGACTGCACAACAAGTACTGGCGGCGTCTGCGCCCGGACCTGCTGACCTATGCGCCGGGCGGCGGGCTCGCGCTGCTGCGCGAGGCGCTGGCCGACTACCTGCGCACGTCGCGCTCGGTGCGCTGCACGCCCGAGCAGATCGTGATCACGACCGGCATCCACCAGTCGATCGACCTCGCGGTGCGGCTGCTGACCGATCCGGGCGACGCGATCTGGACCGAGGACCCGTGCTACTGGGGCGTACGCAGCGTGCTGAACGTGTCGGGGCTGACCACGCGGCCGATTCCGGTCGACGAGGAAGGCATTGCGCCGTCGGCCGCCGATCTCGCCGAACCACCGAAGCTGATGCTCGTCACGCCGTCGCACCAGTATCCGCTCGGGATGGTGATGAGCCTCGCACGGCGGCGGATGCTGCTCGAATACGCGCGCCAGCACGGTTGCTGGATCATCGAGGACGACTACGACAGCGAATTCCGCTACGGCAGCCGGCCGCTCGCGTCGCTGCAGGGTCTCGATACGGCCGGGCAGGTGATCTACGTCGGCAGTTTCGGCAAGACGCTGTTCCCGGGGCTGCGGGTCGGCTATCTCGTCGCGCCCGAGCCGCTCGCGGAAAGCTTCGCGACCGCGAGCGCCGAGCTGTATCGCGAAGGGCAGTTGCTGCAGCAGGCCGTGCTCGCGGAATTCATCGCGGAAGGGCACTTCGTGTCGCACATCCGCAAGATGCGCACGCTGTACGGGCAGCGCCGCGAGGTGCTGCTCGACGCGGTCGCGCGCCGCTACGGCGACACGCTGCAGGCGCTCGGCAGCGACGCAGGGCTGCATCTGGTCACGCAATTGCCGGAAGGCGTCGACGATCGCGTGGTCGCGCAGGCTGCGCTCGAACGCAATATCGTCGTGCGGCCGCTGTCCGGTTACTACGCGGATCGCGAGCGCGCGGCGTCGGGGCTGCTGCTCGGTTATGCGTGCGTGCCGGAGGACGAGATCGCGACCGCGTTCGCGACGCTCGCCGAGGCGATCGACGAGCGGGCGTTCGGTGGGGCGGTGGCGGTGGCTTGAACGGCGCTTCCGGTGGCGGCAACGGGTGGCGATGCTCGCCGCCGCCATCGAGACCGGACGGCGTCATGTTCGGCGCACCGCCGAGCGCACGCGCGTTTCGCAGTACCTGCCGCGAACCTCAATACCCGATCCACACCGCGAACGTCAGCACGACGCACGACAACGCGAGCAGCGTCAGGAACAGCGGCAGCACGAAGCGGATCCACGCGCCGAAGTCGACGCGTGCCGTTGCCAGATACGCGAGCAGCATCCCGGACGTCGGCGTGACGAGGTTCGTCAGTCCGCCGCCGAGCACGAACGCGAGCACCGACGTTTGCCCGCTCACGCCGGACAGCTGCGCGATCGGCCCGATGATCGGCATGCTCACCGCGGCCTTGCCCGACACCGACGGAATGAACACGTCGAGCACCATCTGCACGCCCATCAGCCCGTTCGCGACCCACACCGGTGATTGCCCGTCGGCGAGCCGCGTGAAGAAGTTGATCAGCGTGTCGAGCACGAGGCTGTTCTGCAGCAGCAGCTCGACCGATGCGGCGAGCCCCATCAGCAGCGCGGCGAGCATCATGTTCTTCATCCCGTCGACGAACGCATCGGCCGCGCTGCGCGAATCGAGCCGGCCGATGACGGCCGTCGCGATGCTCACGGCCGCGTAGAACGCCGCGAGTTCGACGTTGCCCCATTTCAGTTCGCGTGTGCCGTAGATCAGCATCGCGACGGCCGCGGCGAACACGAGCAGCGTGGCCTTGTGACGCAACGACAGCTTCGCGGCCGCGTGCGCGGCGTGGCCGATGGCGGTCTGCCCGGCCCGGTAGCCGGTATTGCGCACGTAGCGCAGCAGGTACAGGATGCCGATCGTCAGGAATACGACGAATACGGCCGCGCGCAACGCGACGCCGCTGAACAGCGGCACGCCGACGAGCGGCTGCGCGACGGCGAGCGCGAGCGGGTTGGTGACCGACGCGATATAGCCGATCTTCGCGGCGAGCGCGACGAGCGCGACCGCGAACAGGTCGGAGAGCCCCAGGCGCCGGGCGATCACGACGACCATCGGAATGATCACGAGATACTCGGAGATGAAGCCGAGCAGCGTGCTGCCGAGCCCGATCAGGATCATCAGCATCGGCGTGAGCAGATACGCGTTGTTGCCGGTAAGCTGCAGCAGCCGGTCGATGCCCGCATCGACGACGCCCGTGCGGCGCATCACGCCGAACATCCCGCCGACGAACATCACCATCACGATCAGCGGCGCGTTCTTCAGCAGCCCCTGCGGCACCACGACGAACGCGGAGACGAGGCTCGCCGGCATGGCCTGCGTGGGCGTGCTGCGGCTGACGGCCGGCGCGACGAGCGTCGTGAGTGCAGTCGTCTTCGGCACCACGTGATAGGTGCCCGGCACGACGAGCCGGCCGTCGCGGGCGAACTGGCCGGAGTCGACGAGCCACGTGAGCGCGATCGCGGCGGCGAGCACCCACAGCATCATCACGACGGGGTGCAGCATCTTGCCGTGCGGATGCGGCGCATGAGCGGCGGTCGCTGCCGGACCGCCGGCCGCCGGATTGTCGGCTGCGAGGGCGGTGGTGTCGGTGCCGGGCGCGCCGGCCGGATTCGGGGAAGAGGCGGACATCGGATCCTCGTCGAAGAAGAAGCGGGCCGTTAGGCCGGTTGCAGCGCGGCGCGCGCCGGGACGTAGCCGAGTTCGGCGGAAATGGCGAGGCTGCACGCCTGCAGGCGTTCGAGATAGTCGGGAATGTCGGCATGGCTCACGCGCACCTCTGGCCCCGTCACGCTCACCGACGCGACCGTCGCGCCCGTCAGGTCACGCACCGGCACCGCGATCCCGACCGCGCCGGGCGTCACCTCGCCGCTGCTGACCGCGTAGCCCTTGCGCGCGACCGCGTCGAGTTCGCCGGCCAGTTTCGCCGGATCGTCGGCCTGCCCGTTGCGGCGCAGCTGCGCGAGATATTCGTCGCGCACGGCATCCGGCGCGAACGCGAGCAGCACCTTGCCCGACGCGCCGAAGTTGATCGGCCGGCGGTTGCCGACCGCGCCGACGGTGCGCACCGCGTGCGTCGTTTCGCAGCGCGCGACGCACACCGATTCGAGCCCTTCGCGCACGCGCAGCACGATCGTTTCGTTGATTGCCTGGTTCAGCGCGAGCATGTGCCGGTGCGCGGCGCGCACGAGCGCGTTCTGCTGCGACGCGGCCACGCCGATCACGAACGCCTGCGGGCCGAGCGCATAGGTGGACGTGCGTGCGTCCTGCACGACGAAGCGGTGCAGTTCGAGCGTGCACAGCATCCGGTACGTGCGCGACTTGTTGATGCCGAGTTGCGACGCGAGTTCGGTCACGCCGAGGTTCGGGTGCTCGGCCACGTAGGTCAGCAGCTTCAGCGCGCTGTCGACGGCGTCGACGATGTAGGTCGTCATGCGGCATCTCCCTGCGGCGCGATGCGTGCGCGGACGTAATCGGCGAGCGCGTCGAGATACGCGTCGACCGAGCGCTTCAGCGCGGCGAAGCCCGCGTGTTTCGCGAACGCGGCTTCGTCCATGTAGAGCGCGCGGTTGAATTCGATCTGGATGCTGTGGCGCTGCCGCGCCGGGTTGGCGAGCGCGGTCAGCAGGTCGCCGCCCTGGTACGGGTCGTTGATCTGCACGCGATAGCCGGCGTCGGCGAACCATTGCGCGGTCCATGCGGTGAAGGCCGGGTCGGCGGTCGTGCCGCGCCGGTCGCTGACGACGACGTCCGGCCGCAGCGCACCCGCATCGACGTTCATCGCGTTGCCGCGCGACTTCATCGAGTGGCAGTCGATGTGCCACAGCGCGCGATGCGCGGCATGCAGCGGCTCGGCGATGCCGGCGAGCGCGCGGCGGTACGGCAGGTAGTACGCGTCGATCCGGTGGCGCACTTCCGCGAGCGACAGCTTGCGGTCGTACAGCGGCACGCCCGGCAGTGCATCGCGCCGGATCAGCCCCATGCCGCGCTGCGTGTACGGCTGAGGTGCGAGCGGCGCGGGCCACGGCTCGGCGAGCAGCGTTTCGTCGATGTCGGTTTCCGCGCGGTTCGGATCGATGTAGGCGCGCGGGAACGTCGCGGCGAGCAGCGTGCCGCCGCGCGCGGGGGCGCCGGCCCACAGTTCATCGATGTAGGCGTCCCACGTCGTGCGGATCGCGTCGTCCGGCGCGACGGTCGCGAAGTCGGGCGGATACGCGATGCCGCTGTGCGGCGAATCGACGACGATCGGCAGCGCGGGTGCCGTCGGCTGCGCGATGAAATACGCGGGCGATGCGCCGGCGGTCGCGTTGTTGCAATTAAACGTCACCATGGGGATCAGGTTCTTTACCTAGTTTCTCGAAGCGTCTCGTTCGTTTGTTTTAATCATTAAAACGGCGTATCAATATTTCACAACGGCAGAAAATTGCGGTCAAGGGCTTTTTTCAATGCCGGCATTACGCATTGAGATTAGCCTGTAAATCCCGTGGGTATTGGCTTCGTTTCATTCTTCGAAACGCCTGGCGATAGAAGGTGGTTTGACTCCCTTGGGTGATTTTTGGCGGTGCTTGACGCTGTAAATCGCCAAATTCAACAATAAATAAGACGATGTTTTATTCAATAAAACACGTCATGGGCGAAATAAATCGCTCCCCATATTCAATCGACAAAAGGGGTCGGAGATGAAACGGAAGGAAATGGCGATCACGCTGGCAGGCATCGCAATCGCGGCGGGTGCGACGCATGCGCACGCGCAATCGAGCGTGACGCTGTATGGCGTCGTCGATTCGGGGATCACGTACACGAACAACCAGAACGGTCATGCCGCGTGGCAGGCGACCGGCGGCAACGAGCAGGGCACGCGCTTCGGGCTGCTCGGCAAGGAGGATCTCGGCGGCGGCACGCGCGCGGTGTTCCGGCTCGAGAACGGTTTCAACATCGAGACCGGCACCGCGAGCCAGGGCGGCCGGCTGTTCGGGCGCCGCGCGTACGTGGGGCTGGACAACGACCGCTGGGGCACGCTGACGATGGGCCGCCAGTACAACGCGGCGCAGGAAGTGCTGGAGCCGCTGCAGATCGGCGCGACCACCGCGCTCACGCAGTACGCGCTGCATCCGTTCGACACCGACGACCTGAACAACACGTTCCGCACCAACAACTCGGTGCAGTACCAGACGCCCACGTGGTACGGGCTGCGCGCGGTCGGCCTGTACGGCTTCTCGAATTCGACTTCGTTTGCGCAAAACCGCGTGTGGAGCCTCGGTGCGAGCTACGAGAACGGGCCGCTGCAACTCGGTGCGGCCTACGTGCGCGTCGATCATCCGGCGCTCGACACGACCGGCGCGGCGGCGTCCGACAACTACTACACGTTCATCAAGGGCGTGACGCGCCAGCAGATCTGGGGCGCGGGCGGCGCGTATGCGTGGGGGGCCGCGACCTTCGGGTTGCTGTACACGAGCTCGCTGTTCAACCTGCAGACGGGCGGCGCGATGCGGTTCAACAACTACGAGGGCAGCGTGCGCTACCTGATGACGCCCGCGCTGCAGTTCGCGCTCGGCGAAACCTACACGCAGGTGCTCGCGTCGCAGGGGCCGAAGCCGAGTTCGCATTACCTGCAGACGAGCGTCGGCGCGCAGTATTTCCTGTCGAAGCGCACCGACGTCTACGTGAATGCGTTCTACCAGCGCGCGTCGTCGAACGCGGTGGCCGCGATCGAAGGGATCTCGAACCCGTCGAGCACGCGTACGCAGATCGTTGCGGTGACGGGCATCCGCCACAAGTTCTGACGCGGCGGCAGGCCGCGGGCGGGTGTTTTTCCGGCTACAGCCGGATCAGCGCCGCGCCCGCGACCACCAGCGCGCACGCGACGAGCCGCTGCGCGCCGGGCTGCTCGCGCATCACGAGCCAGCCGATCGCGACCGCGAAGATCGAGCTGGTTTCGCGCAGCGCCGACACGGTGGCGACCGGCAGGTGCCGGTACGCGAGGATCACGATCCCGTAGGCGGCGAGCGAGATCGTGCCGGCGATTGCGCCCTGCGTGAGCGCGGTGCGCGACGCGAGCACCGCGCGCGGGCCGCCGCGCAGCGCGCAGACGAGCACGAGCTGCGGCACGCTCCACAGCACGTACACCCACGCGATGTAGCCGAGCGCGCTGCCGGACAGGCGCGAGCCGATCCCGTCGCAGATCGAATAGGCGGCGATGAACACGCCCGTGAGCAGCGCATACGGCACGCCTTCCCCGGAGAACCGGAAGCCGCGCCGCAGCGCGAGCGACATGATCCCGAACGACACGAGCGCGATGCCCGCGAAGCCGAACGGCGTCGGCCGCTCGTGCAGCATCGCGAATGCCAGCGCCGACACGAGCAGCGGCGAGATCCCGCGTGCGATCGGATAGATCTGCCCGAACTCGCCGCTGCGGTACGCGCGCGCCAGCGTGAAGCAGTACGCGACCTCGAGCGCGGCAGACGCGGCGATGTACGGCCACGCGGCGGGCGCCGGCGCGGGCAGCAGCGCGGCGCCGGCGACGCCGAACGCGAGATACGGCAGCGACATCGTGCCGAGCTGCACGAGCCGGTCTTCGCTGACGTGGAGGAAGGCATTCCAGATGGCGTGCAGCAGCGCGGAGCACAGCACGAGGCCGATGAACAGGTGATCCATGAGCGAGGGTGTGGACGGGAGCGGGAGAGGGGCAGCGCCGTCAATTATGTGGGTATCCGGCGCGCTCGCGCGGAATTGCCGATAATAGAACGTTGTTATTCACCGGATGCCGACGATGACCGAAGCCACCCAAGCCCAGCCTGCCGTTCCGCGCCTCACGAGCCTGTCGCACGGGGGCGGCTGCGGCTGCAAGATCGCGCCGGGCGTACTGTCCGAGCTGCTGAAGCGCGCGACGCCGCCCGCGTTGTTCCCGGACCTGCTGGTCGGCACCGAGACGTCCGACGACGCGGCCGTCTACCGGCTCAACGACGAGCAGGCGATCGTCGCGACCACCGATTTCTTCATGCCGATCGTCGACGATCCGTTCGACTTCGGCCGCATCGCGGCGACCAACGCGCTGTCCGACGTGTATGCGATGGGCGGCAAGCCGATCCTCGCGCTCGCGCTGGTCGGCATGCCGATCAACGTGCTGCCGCACGAGACGATCGCGGCCGTGCTGCGCGGCGGCGAATCGGTGTGCGCGGACGCCGGCATTCCGGTCGCGGGCGGTCATTCGATCGATTCGGTCGAGCCGATCTACGGGCTCGCGGCGATCGGCGTCGTGCATCCGTCGCGCGTGAAGCGCAATGCGGCCGCGCGCGCCGGCGACGTGCTCGTGCTCGGCAAGCCGCTCGGCGTCGGCGTGCTGTCCGCCGCGCTGAAGAAGAACCAGCTCGACGCCGACGGTTACGCGCAGATGGTCGCGACGACCACCAAGCTGAACCGGCCGGGCGCCGAGCTCGCCGCGCTGCCGGGCGTGCACGCGCTGACCGACGTCACGGGCTTCGGGCTGCTCGGCCACACGCTGGAACTCGCGCGCGGTGCGCAACTGACCGCGCGCGTGCACTATGCGTCGCTGCCGTGGCTCGCCGGCGTCGAGGCATTCGTCACCGACGGCGTGTTCACCGGCGCGTCGGGCCGCAACTGGGCCGCATACGGCGCCGACGTGCGGCTCGCCGACGGCCTGCCGCCCGTCGCGCAGGCGCTGCTGACCGATCCGCAGACGTCGGGCGGCCTGCTGGTTGCGTGCGCACCGGAGGCCGTCGATGACGTGCTCGCGTGCTTCCGTGCCGACGGTTTCGACCGCGCGGTCGTGATCGGCGAGATGGTGGACGGCCCCGCACGCGTCGACGTCGCCTGACGCCGGCTTCATCCGCCGGATCGTTTTGACGTCGCTAGAATCGATGCCTTCCCTCGAAGGCATCGACGACCGATGAATGACTTCCTGTTCGGGCTGATGATCGCGCTGTCGGTCGGGCCCGTCGCGCTGATGATCGCGAACTACGGCATGCGTGCCGGCACGGCGACCGGCGTGCGCGCGGCAATCGGCGTTGCCGCGGCGGACGGCTGTTATGCCGTCGTCGCGTTCACGATCGGCGCGATGCTTGCGAGCACGCTCGCGTCGCATCTGTCGCTGTTCCGTATCGTCGGTGCGCTCGTGTTGCTCGCGATGGGCGCGCGGATGCTGTGGCAGGCGCTGCGGGACCGCCGGCGCACGCTCGACGGCGACCTGCCGCCGCCGGGCACTCGCCCGTTCATTTCGATGTTCTTCGTCACGCTCGCGAACCCGCTGACGATCCTGCTGTTCTATGGCTATGCAACGGCTGCCGCCGGTGTGCACCGGCATTGGCTGACCGGTGCCGCGTGCGTGTTCGCGGGCAGCCTCGCGGGGCAGCTTGTGTTCGCGTTCGGCGGCGGTGCGATCGGCCGTTTCGTGAAGTCGCCCGGGTGGCTCGCGGCGAGCCATGTGGTCGCCGCGCTCGTCGTGCTCGGTTACGGCGTCGCCGGGCTGGTGCGCGTATAGCACGGCGCGACGTGGCCGACGTCGCACGTGGCGGCCAACCCGATAGCATTCCTGATGTTTGCAATGCAGCGGCGAACTCGCGAATTCCGTCACGCAACGCGCGTCCATTCGCACGAAACACCGCCAGCCGTTTCGTAGTCGGGTTCCGCATCGCGTACGCGCGTTTTATACTCCCTCGCGCAGTCTCCGACAGCCGTTCTCACCCAACATCATCGAAACAAGGAACGCCGATGCTGACTCGCTCCATTCTTTCCGCTGCTGCATTCTCGCTCGCCGCCTGTGCGACCGCGCCGTCGATCGCGCAGGACAACCAGGGCAACAACGCGGGCAACAATGCATTCGCCGAGACCGGTGCACAGGGCCGCCCGGTCAAGGTCATGATCATCACGATGTTCGGACCGGAGGGCCAGGCGTGGCTCGACCGGCTCGGCCCGTGGCGTGACATCACCGTGCCGGGCCTGTCGCCCGACTATCCGGCCGTTCACTGCAACAAGCAGGACGTGTGCGTCGTGACGACCGGCATGGGCTATGCGAACGCGTCGGCGACGATCATGGCGCTCACGTTCTCGCAGCGTTTCGATCTGCGCCGCACGTATTTCCTGGTCTCCGGCATCGCGGGCGTCGACCCCGCGCAAGGCACGGTCGGTTCGGCCGCGTGGTCGAAATATCTCGTCGATTTCAGCCTGCAGTGGGAGCTCGACGCACGCGAGATTCCGGCCGGCTGGAATACGGGCTTTCTCGGCATCAACACGAAGAGCCCGAACGACAAGCCGCCGCTCGACTATCGGACCGAAGTGTTCCAGCTCAACCCGCAGCTGACCGACGCCGCGGTCGCGCTGTCGCGCAACGTCGTGCTCGCCGACAGCGCGCAGGCGCAGGCCGCGCGCGCGAAGTTCACGTATGCGCCGGCGAACCGGCCGCCGACGGTGATCCAGTGCGACACGTCATCGGGCAACACGTGGTTCTCGGGCACGCTGATCGGCGAGCGCGCACGTCAGTGGACGAAGATCCTGACCGACGGCAAGGGCACGTACTGCATGACCGCGCAGGAAGACAACGCAACGTATGAAGCGCTCAAGCGCGCGGCGAGCGTGAAGCGGGTCGACCTGTCGCGCGTCGCGGTGCTGCGGACGGGTTCCGATTTCGACCGCCCGTATGCGGGGCAGACGAGCGCCGACAACCTGCTGAACTACGCGGACCAGGGCGGCTTTGCCCCGGCGACCGAAAACCTGTACCGCGCGGGCAATCCGCTCGTTCAGGAAATCGTGACGCACTGGGGCGAATGGCGCGACGGCGTGCCGCGCCGGTAAGGGCCGGGCGACGGCTCAGCCGGCGGTCAATGCGAGTGCGGGGCCGAACGGAAAGGCGTCCAGACCGGCGTGGTGTCGTCCCAGTGATCGAGCGGCGAGGGAAGTTGGTCGTTCATGATGTGCTCCTGCAACTAACTGACTCAGCGAGTCGTCGATAGGTGTGTCGCGACGCCGCGCACGGGGCAACCCGCTGCGCGGCGTTGCGCGTTTACCGGCCCCCGCCGGCGAGCTGGTTGCTTTCCGGCATCGAGCGATACGGGCCTTGCGCGAGTTCGAGCCCTTGCGGATACGAAGTCGCCTTGCGCAGGTACGCGAGCGTGCCGTCCTTGCGCGCTTGCTCGACTTCCGCGTTTACTTCGGCGCGTGTACGCGGGCCGTAGTGCTGCGAGTACCACGACGTGTTGCCGTAGTCGCCGGCGTGCGGCGTGGCCGAATCGGCGAAGGCCGGTGCGGACACGGCGAGCGTGAGGGCGAGGGCGGAAAGAAGGTTGCGGCGGTTCATGGCGTAACTCCTGTGTCGATATGAGTTAGCGCTTCAGCGCTTACTCATATCCCATGCTTTGCGGGCGATATGAGTTAGCGCTTCGGCGCTTACTCGGATCCCATGCTTGGCGGTTTCGGAGCTGGCGGCTGAGCGCTTGCTCCGGTCCCATCGAGCGGGATCTGTTCGATGCGCAACGAGGTGCGCGACAGGGTTTACTCTAGGTATCTGTTCCGTCGCGATAAATGCGGCAGACGCGAATTGATTTGTCGTCGCAAAGGAACAATCGACATCCGCACGGACGGCAGGGTTATGCGGAAATCGCGGGCAGCCCCGTGCAGCGGGGCTCGCGCGGATGCGGCGGCCACGCGCGACGGCGCACGCGGGCGATTGCTGCTCGCGACACAAAGGTTTGCTGCGGAATCGGGAAGGATCGGCTGCGCCGCGCGGAATGGCGGCTTGAAGGCGGGTGAGGCGGGTGAGGCGGGTGAGGCGGGTGAGGCGGGCGAGGAGGCGGGACCACGCGCGGGCCTCGCGGCCCGCGCGCGCAGTTCAGACGATTACGCGACCCATTCGTTGATGACCGGCGTGTCGAGCGCCGGCGCGCGTTCGGCTTCCTCGAACGTGCGCTTGCTGCACGTCGCGTCGAGGCTGCCCTTGCCGCTCAGCAGCGGGCAACGGTCGAACACTTCGGCCACCCAGTCGACGAACACGCGCACCTTCGGCGACAGGTGGCGGCTGTGCGGATACACGACCGAGATCGGCATCGGCAGCGGCTTGATGCCGGGCAGCACTTCCCTGAGCCGGCCTTCGCGCAGGTGCGGCAGCACCATGAACAGCGGCGGCTGGATCAGCCCGAAGCTTTCGATCCCGCAGGTCACGTACGCATCCGCGTCGTTCACCGACACGATGCTGTCCATCTTCATCTCGACTTCCTTGCCGTCGGTCAGGAACGTCCAGTCGATCGTGCGGCCGGTGCGGCTCGAGAAGTAGTTGACGGCCTTGTGCTGGCTCAGGTCGTCGATCGTCTGCGGTTCGCCGTGGCGCTCGAGGTAGTCGGGCGACGCGACCGTCACGCATTCGAACAGGCCGACGCGGCGCGCGACGAGCGACGAATCCTGCAGCGCGCCGACGCGGATCACGCAGTCGACGCCTTCCTGCAGCAGGTCGACCGGCCGGTCGGACAGGCCGAGCTGCAGGTCGATGTCCGGATAGCGCGTATGAAATTCGCACAGCGACGGAATCACGAGCAGCCGCCCGATCGAACCGGGCATGTCGATACGCAACTTTCCGTGCGGCTTCCGGTTGTTGGCCTGGAAGCTTGCTTCGGTTTCCTCGACGTCCGCGAGGATCCGCACGCATCGTTCGTAGTACGCGGCGCCGTCCGGCGTGAGCGACAGCCGGCGCGTGGTCCGGTGCATCAATCGCACGCCGAGGAAGGCTTCGAGATTCTGGATGATCGTCGTGACGGACGCCCGCGGCAAGCTGAGCGTTTCTGCTGCCTTGGTGAAGCTGCTTGTATCGACGACGCGAGTAAACACCTGCATGGCCTGAAGCCGGTCCATCACAACCTCCGCAATCTAATTTGCCGCCGGAACAAGAAGGCTGCGCTACCTCGTGGGTAAACGCAGCCTCGGATTGTTCGGGGGCGTTGAATTGTGTTGCCGGATTATAGGCATTTATCCCAATGTCTGCCGGACCCAGAATTCGTTCCATCTCGAAATGGATGCTGCATCGTCATGGACGCTTCTGAATTCAGCAAATTCCTGAAAGCCGCACTGCCCGCGCAAGCCTTGGCAGGCACGGCGCTGACGGTCGCCGAAGTGGAAATTCCCGGCTACGCACAGGACATCGTGCTGCGCCTCTACCGCCGCCCGGACAAGACCGGGTTGCCAGTAGTGCTTTATTTCCACGGCGGCGGCTTCGTCCGCGGTTCGCTCGAAGACGCGGATTTCGCCGCGCGTTTTTTAGCAGAACGCTTACCAGCTCTCGTAGTGTCGGTCGATTATTCGCTCGCGCCGGCCTTTCCTTTTCCGGCCGCGCCGGAGGATGCGTATCGCGCGGCCGTGTGGGCCGCGACGCGTGCCCGCGCGTTCGGCGGCAACCCGAAGAAGATCGGGGTCGCGGGCCACGACGCGGGCGGCCAGCTCGCGAACTGCCTGGCATTCATCGCACGTGACCGCGGTGAAGTGTCGATCGCCGCGCAGGCGCTGTTCGGGCCGATGCTCGACCCGAGCATGACGCGCATCGGCGACGCCGAACGCCTCGCATCCGACATCACCGCGCGCGAATGCGCGGCCTGTTATCGCGCGTATTTGCCGCAGGCCGCGCAGCGCATGCACCCGTACGCGGCGCCGCTCGAATCGGTGCGCCTGGCAGGCCTGCCGCCGACGCTCGTCGTCACCGCGCAGAACGACGTGCTGCACGTCGAAGCGGAGAAATATGCGGGCTGCCTGATCTCGTCGGGCGTGCTCACGCAGGTGATCCGCTATCCGGACATCACGCACGCCGCGCTCGCGACGCACGAAGCCGCCTTCGAGGAAGCCGTGCGCTTCTTCCAGTGCCGCTTCCAGGCGCGCCAGCCGAACCGTTCCGAATAACCAAAACCAATCCACGTTTACTGGAGATCCACATGGCCATCCTACGCACCTCCCGCTCGCGAATCGCCACCGCGGCGATCGTGACGCTCGCCGTCGTCGGCCTCGGCACGTTCGGCGCGATGCGCGTCAACGCAAACGCGCCCGAGAAATCGGCCGCGCCGCTGCCTGAAGTCGACGTCGCGACCGTCGTGCCGCAGACCGTGACCGACTGGCAAAGTTATTCGGGCCGCCTCGAAGCGGTCGAGAAAGTCGACGTGCGCCCGCAGGTATCGGGCACGATCGTCGCGGTGAATTTCAAGGACGGCGCGCTCGTGAAGAAAGGCGACGTGCTGTTCGTGATCGATCCGCGCCCGTACCAGGCCGAAACCGACCGCGCGGCCGCCCAGCTTGCCGCCGCGCAGGCGCGCAACGGCTATGCGCAGACGGACTGGCAGCGCGCGCAGCGCCTGATCGGCGACAACGCGATCGCGAAGCGCGATTACGACGAGAAGCAGAACGCGGCGCGCGAGGCGGCGGCGAACCTGAAGGCCGCCGACGCCGCGCTGGAAACGGCGCGCATCAACCTCGGCTATACGCGGATCACCGCGCCCGTGTCGGGCCGCGTGTCGCGCGCGGAAATCACGCTCGGCAACGTCGTGTCGGCCGGCGCGTCGGCCGCGCCGCTCACCACGCTGGTGTCGGTGTCGCCGATCTACGCCTCGTTCGACGCGGACGAACAGACCTACCTGCAATACATCAACGGCGCGCGCAGCGGCCGCAAGGTGCCGGTCGAGCTCGGCCTCGCGAACGAAACCGGCTACTCGCGCAGCGGCGAGATCGATTCGGTCGACAACCGGCTCGACACGTCGTCGGGCACGATCCGCGTGCGCGCACGCTTCGACAATGCGGACGGTGCGCTCGTGCCAGGCCTGTACGCACGCGTGAAGGTCGGCGGCAGCGCGCCGCACGACGCATTGCTCGTCGACGATGCGGCGATCAACACCGACCAGGACAAGAAGTTCGTGTTCGTCGTCGACCAGCAGGGCCGTGTGTCGTACCGCGAAGTGCAGCAGGGGATGCAGCACGGCAACCGGCGCGTGATCGTGAGCGGCCTTTCGGCAGGCGACCGCGTGGTCGTGAACGGTACGCAGCGCGTGCGCCCCGGCGAACAGGTGAAGCCGCACATGGTCCCGATGACGGGCGGCGATGCGCCGTCCGCGCCGCTCGCGAACAACGCGAAGCCGGCCGCACCGGCGAAGGCGGATTCGTAAGCGGCCCGCCGCTTCGCATCCGCGTTCAACCAGACAGAGCCACACATGAACATTTCAAAATTCTTTATCGACCGGCCGATCTTCGCAGGAGTCCTATCGGTGATCATCCTGCTCGGCGGGGTGATCGCGATGTTCCTGCTGCCGATTTCGGAATATCCGGAAGTCGTGCCGCCTTCCGTGATCGTGAAGGCGCAGTACCCGGGCGCGAACCCGAAAGTGATCGCCGAGACGGTCGCGTCGCCGCTTGAAGAGCAGATCAACGGCGTCGAGGACATGCTCTACATGCAGTCGCAGGCGAACAGCGACGGCAACATGACGATCACCGTCACGTTCAAGCTCGGCACCGATCCGGACAAGGCCACGCAGCTCGTGCAGAACCGCGTGAACCAGGCGCTGCCGCGCTTGCCGGAAGACGTGCAGCGGCTCGGCATCACGACGGTGAAGAGCTCGCCGACGCTGACGATGGTGGTCCACCTGATCTCGCCGGACAACCGCTACGACATGACCTACCTGCGCAACTACGCGCTGATCAACGTGAAGGATCGCCTGTCGCGGATCCAGGGCGTCGGCCAGGTGCAGCTGTGGGGTTCGGGCGACTACGCGATGCGCGTGTGGCTCGATCCGCAGAAGGTCGCGCAGCGCGGGCTGTCGGCCGAGGACGTCGTGCAGTCGATCCGCGAGCAGAACGTGCAGGTCGCGGCCGGCGTGATCGGCGCATCGCCGTCGCTGCCCGGCACGCCGCTGCAGCTGTCGGTGAACGCGCGCGGCCGTCTGCAGACGGAAGACGAATTCGGCGACATCGTCGTGAAGACGACGCCGGACGGCGGCGTCACGCGCCTGCGCGACATCGCGCGGATCGAGCTCGACGCATCCGAATACGGGCTGCGCTCGCTGCTCGACAACAAGCCGGCCGTCGCGATGGCGATCAACCAGTCGCCGGGCGCGAACTCGCTGCAGATCTCGGACGAAGTGCGCAAGACGATGGCCGAGCTGAAGCAGGACATGCCGGCGGGCGTCGACTACAAGATCGTCTATGACCCGACGCAGTTCGTGCGCTCGTCGATCAAGGCCGTCGTGCACACGCTGCTCGAAGCGATCGCGCTGGTCGTGATCGTCGTGATCGTGTTCCTGCAGACCTGGCGCGCGTCGCTGATTCCGCTGATCGCGGTGCCGGTGTCGATCATCGGCACGTTCTCGCTGCTGCTGGCGTTCGGGTATTCGATCAACGCGTTGTCACTGTTCGGGATGGTGCTCGCGATCGGGATCGTGGTCGACGATGCGATCGTGGTCGTCGAGAACGTCGAGCGGAACATCGAGAGCGGGATGAACGCGCGGCAGGCGACCTACAAGGCGATGCAGGAAGTGAGCGGGCCGATCATCGCGATCGCGCTGACGCTCGTCGCCGTGTTCGTGCCGCTGGCATTCATGTCGGGCCTGACCGGCCAGTTCTACAAGCAGTTCGCGATGACCATCGCGATCTCGACGGTGATCTCGGCGTTCAACTCGCTGACGCTGTCGCCGGCGCTGTCCGCGATCCTGCTGAAGGGGCATGGCGAGAAGGAAGACTGGCTCACGCGCGTGATGAACCGCGTGCTCGGCGGGTTCTTCCGCGGCTTCAACAAGGTGTTCCATCGCGGCGCGGAGAACTACGGCCGCGGCGTGCGCGGCGTGCTGTCGCGCAAGACGGCGATGCTGGCCGTGTACCTCGTGCTGGTGGGCGCGACCGTGCTCGTGTCGAAGGTCGTGCCGGGCGGCTTCGTGCCCGCGCAGGACAAGGAATACCTGATCGCGTTCGCGCAGCTGCCGAACGGTGCGTCGCTCGACCGTACCGAGAAGGTGATCCGCGACATGGGCTCGATCGCGCTGAAGCAGCCGGGCGTCGAGAGCGCGGTGGCGTTCCCGGGGCTGTCGGTGAACGGCTTCACCAACAGCTCGAGCGCGGGCATCGTGTTCGTCACGCTGAAGCCGTTCTCGGAGCGGCATGGCAAGGCGTTGTCGGCGGGCGCGATCGCGGGTGCGCTGAACCAGCAGTACGGCGCGATGAAGGACTCGTTCGTCGCGGTGTTCCCGCCGCCGCCGGTGCTGGGCCTCGGTACGCTCGGCGGGTTCAAGATGCAGATCGAGGATCGCGGCGCGGTCGGCTATGCGCGGCTCGCGGATGCGACCAACGATTTCATCAAGCGTGCGCAGCAGGCGCCTGAACTCGGCCCGCTGTTCACGAGCTACCAGATCAACGTGCCGCAGCTCAACGTCGACCTCGATCGCGTGAAGGCGAAGCAGCTCGGCGTGCCGGTGACCGACGTGTTCAACACGATGCAGGTGTATCTCGGCTCGCTGTACGTGAACGACTTCAACCGCTTCGGGCGTGTGTACCAGGTGCGCGTGCAGGCCGACGCGCCGTTCCGCCAGCGCGCGGACGACATCCTGCAGCTGAAGACGCGCAACGACAAGGGCGAGATGGTGCCGCTGTCGTCGCTCGTCACGGTGACGCCGACGTTCGGCCCGGAAATGGTCGTGCGCTACAACGGCTACACGGCGGCCGACATCAACGGCGGCCCGGCGCCGGGCTTCTCGTCGGGTCAGGCGCAGGCCGCGATCGAGCGCATCGCGCATGAAACGCTGCCGCGCGGCGTGCGGTTCGAGTGGACCGACCTCACGTACCAGCAGATTCTTGCGGGCGATTCGGCGATGTATGTGTTCCCGATCAGCGTGCTGCTCGTGTTCCTCGTGCTCGCGGCGCTGTATGAAAGCCTGACGTTGCCGCTCGCGGTGATCCTGATCGTGCCGATGAGCATTCTGTCGGCGCTGACGGGCGTGTGGCTCACGCAGGGCGACAACAACATCTTCACGCAGATCGGCTTGATGGTGCTGGTGGGGCTGTCGGCGAAGAACGCGATCCTGATCGTCGAATTCGCACGCGAGCTCGAACACGACGGCAGAACGCCGTTCGAGGCCGCGATCGAGGCGAGCCGGCTGCGGCTGCGCCCGATCCTGATGACGTCGATCGCCTTCATCATGGGTGTCGTGCCGCTCGTCACGTCGACGGGGGCCGGCTCGGAAATGCGCCATGCGATGGGTGTCGCGGTGTTCTTCGGGATGCTCGGCGTGACGCTGTTCGGGCTGATGCTGACACCGGTGTTCTACGTCGTGCTGCGCACGCTCGCGGGCGGCAAGATCCATGTTGCCGGCAAGGATTCGGCGGGTTATGGCGTGCCGGCTCCGGATGCTTGAGGACAAGAAAATGAATGACTTGCACAACACGAACGGCCTGATGCGCTTTGCGAAGGTGGCGGCCGCGAGCACCCTGCTCGCGACGCTGCTCGCCGCGTGCGCGGTGGGCCCCGACTACAAGCGTCCGGATGCCGCGGCGCCCGCCGCATTCAAGGAAGCGCCGACGCTCGCCGCCGGCGAGCAGGCCGGCACGTGGAAGACGGCCGAGCCGGCCGACGGCGAACATCGCGGCGAATGGTGGAAGGTGTTCGGCGACCCGGTACTCGATTCGCTCGAGACTCAGGCGCTCGCCGCGAACCAGAACCTGAAGGCCGCGGCCGCGCGGGTCGAGGAAGCGCGTGCGGCGACACGTTCGGCGCGTTCGCAATGGTTCCCGCAGGTCGGCGCCGGGTTCGGGCCGACGCGCGAGGGGTTGTCGTCGGCCTCGCAGTTCCAGCCGCAGGGCACGGGCCCGACCAACGCGACGCTGTGGCGCGCGCAGGGCACGGTCTCGTACGAGGCCGACCTGTTCGGCCGTGTCGGCCGCAACGTCGAAGCGTCGCGTGCGGACCAGGCGCAGAGCGAAGCGCTGTTCCGTTCGGTGCAGCTCGCGCTGCAGGCGGACGTCGCGCAGAACTACTTCGAACTGCGCCAGCTCGATTCCGACCAGGACCTGTACCGCCGCACGGTGGAGCTGCGCGACCAGGCATTGAAGCTCGTGCAGCGCCGCTTCAACGAGGGCGACATCAGCGAGCTCGACGTGTCGCGCGCGAAGAACGAGCTGGCCAGCGCGCAGGCCGATGCGGTCGGCGTCGCGCGCCGGCGTGCGGCGTCCGAGCATGCGCTCGCGATCCTGCTCGGCAAGGCGCCGGCGGATTTCGGGTTCAAGGAAACGCCGATCGTGCCGGTCGCGGTGAAGATTCCGCCGGGCCTGCCGTCCGCGCTGCTCGAGCGCCGTCCGGACGTGTCGGCGGCCGAGCGTGCCATGGCGGCCGCGAACGCGCGGATCGGCCTCGCGAAGTCGGCGTACTTCCCGAAGCTCGATATCACGGGGGCGTTCGGTTATGAAGCGTCGACGCTCGGCAGCCTGTTCATGTGGTCGAGCCGCACGTTCCTGCTCGGGCCGTTCGCGGGCACCGCGCTGACGCTGCCGCTGTTCGACGGCGGGCGCCGTGCGGCCGGCGTGCAGCAGGCGCGCGCGCAGTACGACGAGCAGGTCGCGAACTACCGGCAGCAGGTGCTCGTCGCGTTCCGCGAGGTCGAGGACAATCTCTCCGACCTGCGCCTGCTCGACGACCAGATCCGCGCACAGGACGCGGCCGTCAACGCGTCGCGCCGTGCGGCGACGCTGTCGCGCACGCAGTACCAGGAAGGCGAAGTCGCCTATCTCGACGTGATCGACAGCGAGCGCTCGGTGCTGCAGTCGCAACTGCAGGCGAACCAGCTCACTGGCGCGCAGGCCGTGTCGACCGTCAACCTGATCCGCGCGCTCGGCGGCGGGTGGGGCGCGGCGCCGGCAGCGGTCGGCGATGCGGCGGCCGTCAAGGCGGAGGTCGCCGCGCGTTGAAGCAACGGCCCGCCAAGGGCCGTTCAGGCAGGTAGCTGATCGAAGAGACGAACCCCGGTCCGCGGCAACGCGGATCGGGGTTTTTTATTGGCCGCTCTTGCTCGTCATGCCTGCTGCTCGGGCTTCACGTCCGTACGCTCGGCGATGACGACCGCGTAGCGGCCGACCGCATCGGCGATGCGCTGCGCCAGTTCGGGATCGCGCACCGCGCGCGCGAGCGTGACGCCGCCCGACAGCAGCGCGAGGAATGCGATCGCGCGGTCGCGCGGTCGTCGTCGGGCGTGTCGCCGAGCCCGGAGGACACTTTGATGACTGGCCCTAGTGCGCGACAAGCGTCGCGATTCAGGGTGGGGGAGGATAGTGCGGACGTCATAGCCGTCCATGCCGGATCTTGCTGCCATCGCTCATAGACATGGGTACGATTGGATCATGCAACGACTTCAAGCCTACAAGATCGAGCTACGCCCAAACGGCCAGCAAGAGCGGCAAATGCACCGCTTCGCAGGCTCGTGCCGGTTCGTGTTCAACCGGGCATTGGCGTTGCAGAAGGAGCGTCATGCGCAGGACAAAAAAAAATTGGGCTATGCCGAGCTGTGCAAGCTGCTCACGGAATGGCGCAACAGTGATGAAACTGCGTGGCTGGCCGATGCTCCGGTTCACCCGCTGCAACAGTCGCTCAAGAATTTGGAGCGGGCCTATGCCAACTTCTTCGCCAAACGGACCGACTTTCCGCGTTTCAAAAGGAAAGGGCAAAGCGACAGCTTCCGCTATCCTGACCCGAAGCAGGTCAAGCTTGATCGGACCAATAGCCGCCTGTTCCTGCCCAAGCTCGGCTGGCTGCGCTATCGCAACAGCCGGGATGTACTGGGTACGGTGAAGAACATCACCGTGAGCCAATTGTGCGGCAAGTGGTATGTGTCGATTCAGACCGAGCGCGAGGTCGAGCCGCCGATTCCGCACGGCGATGCAGTTGGTATCGACATGGGTGTAGCGCGTTTCGCTACGCTCTCGAACGGCACGTTTTACGCGCCGCTTAACAGTTTCAAGCGACACGAAGCCGCGCTGCGCCGTGCGCAGCAGGCGATGAGCCGCAAGCTGAAATTCAGCAACAACTGGAGGAAGGCGAAAGCACGTGTACAGCGGATTCATTCCCAGATCGGTAACGCTCGCCGCGACTACCTGCACAAGGCCACGACCACGATCAGCAAAAACCACGCGATGGTGTGTATCGAGGACTTGCAGGTGCGGAGTATGTCCAGGTCGGCGGCCGGCACTATCGAGAAGCCGGGCAGGCAGGTTCGGGTCAAGGCTGGCTTGAACAAGGCGATCCTCGATCAGGGGTGGTTCGAGTTCCGTCGCCAACTTGACTACAAGCTGGCGTGGAACGGCGGCTGGCTCATTGCCGTGCCGCCGCGGTACACGAGCCGTACTTGTCCGTGTTGCGGGCATGTCTCGCCGGACAATCGCCGTACGCGATCGCAGTTCGAGTGCGTGGCGTGCGGGGTCAAGGAGCACGCCGATGTCGTCGGTGCGATTAATGTTCTCAGGGCGGGACACGCCCGTTGCGCCTGTGAAGTGAGCGGTGCAGTAAGGTCGCCAGCAGCAGGAACCCACCGAAGCGACTCAGGGGTGGCCTAATGCCATGCTTGAGCGCTGCCGGAATTTCCGGCTTTCAAGCCGAGAAGGATGTCAAAGTATCCGAAGGGGTTTTCAAGGCGGACGACGAGGGGCCGGTGTTTGCCGAGCTGACCGATGCGCTGCTGGACGTCGAAGGATTGACCGGGAACGGGTTCCTGGCGCCGAACGTGGTGGGCACGCTCAACGTGCTGCCGCGCAACCGGACCTTCGTGCATGGCCGCGCGGAGCCCGCGGCGTTCGTCGAGCTGAAGCTGCCGGCCGTGGCGCTCGCGGCGCCCGACAAGCAGCGGCAATTCGTCGAACGGGCGACCGAGATCGTGCTGCATCGCGCTGGCGGGCGGCTGACGCCGGCGCAAGTGTGGGTGAACGTCGTGCATGCCGTCGATGGCGGATGGGGCATTGCCGGGCGACGGTATGACAACGCTTCGCTCGTCGATTCGATCCAGAGTGCGGCGACTGGCTTTCGTTAATCGCAACTAACGGTCAAGCCGTCGGGCATCGACCGGCGGTGCGGCCGTGACCGCCGCCGCACCGGTTATCTGTCGTTGGCTGCAATGGGCCGCGCGTTGTTGCGTGTGTCCTGGTTCGTTGGCTGCGTTACAGCATCTTGCGTTCAGTCGGCAGACAGCCTGTCGCCGCCATCGATGCGATCCCCGGGCGACACGTCCCGGCAGATTCCTGTTTTCTTTCCCGCCACCCGCCACCCGCCACCCGCCGAAACGACCTCGGCGCGGGCCTTCATCCGCCGCCGCTACTCGGGTTACTCGGTACGCAATTTCTCGACAGTCCGCAATAAGCCGATATCTCGCCGCGGCACCGATCCCTACCATCCATCGATATCAAATCCGCCCGATTGACGGGCGGCCTGACGGAGCCACGACGTGTGGCACGAACGCTCATGGAACGAAGCACGAGTATCGAGGCAGGGCGCCTGCCGCGGCGAAGCCGGGCGCTTGCATGGATCGCGATCGCGCTAACGCTGCTGCTTGCCTATGGCGTCGCGCGGCATGTGTCGCGGGCATCACCGGTGCCGCCGGAGCGACAGCATTTCTCCGTCTACGTGGACCGCGACAGGGCGCCGTGGGAGCGGCCCGTGATCGCGATTCGCGAAGGCGTGCCGGTGCATCTCGACGTGCGTGCGCAGGAAGACGGCGTGCTGATGGCGCACGAAATACCGGGTGCGTTCGCGGCGTGTGCGTCCGGGCGCACGCAGTCGCTGGACATTTTCCCGGTCGGTATCACCGGGCGTTTCTCGCTGCATTTCCACACCCGGACAGGCGACCCGATCGAAGTCGCCGTGATCGAAATCTATCCGGGGCCGTGACCGTAACGCAATTCCATCACGACAAACAAGACGGAAGGAGACAACGATGCAATTCCCGATTCGCGCAGCGATTGCGCTGTCGCTCGGCATGTTTGTACTGGCCGGCTGCGGCGGAGAAGCCGACGACACGCCGGCGGCCGCATCCACCGTATCGGTGGCCGACTATGTCGTGCCGCGCGTGCCGAGCTGCAGCCCGGGCGATACGCCCGAGACCGCGCTGCAAGGGCAGGTGCCGGCCGCGCTCCGGCAGGCCGGATTCGGCGGCTTCAACTGCAACCTGAAGCGCGTCAGCCAGGTGCAGGGCGAAGGCGCGTCGTGGTCGGCCGCCACCTACACGGACAAGAAAGGCCAGACCTGCTTCTATCACGCGACGATGGGCGCCAACGCGCTGTTCAACAATCCCGACGCACCGCCGCGCGTGAACCCCGGCGTGCCGGTGATCGACATCACCAACCCGGCGCAGCCGGTGCGCGTGAGTTCGCTGACGTCGACGTCGATGATCGATCCGTGGGAGTCGCTGCGCGTGAACGTCGCGCGCGGGATCCTGGCCGCCGACAACGGGCTCGGTGGGGGCGGCGGCCCCGAGATCGACCTGTACGACATTGCTTCGGATTGCACACGGCCGCAACTGCTGGCCAGCGTGCCCGTCGGCACCGGCGCGGACGGCGGTATCGTGCCGACCACCAAGCCGCTCGGTCACGAAGGCGGATTTTCGCCTGACGGGCTGACTTATTACGTCGGCGGCGCCTTCACGAAAGCCTATTACGCAATCGACCTGACCGTGCCGACCCGGCCGAAGATGATCTCCGCCATCAGCGTGGCGGATCTGGGCATGGGCAACATTTCGCACGGCCTGTCGGTGAGCCAGGACGGAACCCGCGCGTACTTCGTCGCGTCGGGCAACGGCGGCACGGCCATCGGCATGGGCGCGCCGCCGCTGAACGACGCGAACGCGACCGGCGACAACGGCTTCTTCGTCGTCGATACCAGCGAAGTGCAGAGCCGGCGTCCCAATGCGCAGATGCACCGGATCGCGACGGTACCCGTGCGGGACGGCAGCATTGCGCAACATACGATCTCGTTCGCCGTGGCGGGGAAACCGTATCTGATCGAAGTCGACGAAGGCGGGGCCGGCGGCCTGCAGGATCCCGGCGCCACGGCCGTCAAGGCCGCGTGCAATGCCGGCGTGGCGCCGTTCCCGATGGGGCACATCTACGACATGTCCAGCGAAGCCACGCCGAAGCTGGTGTCGGAACTCCGGCTCGAAACGCACGCGATCGCGAACTGCAGCAAGGTCATTCCCGATATCGCGGGCCTGTCCACGTTCACGTACGGCGCGCACTACTGCAGCGTCGACAACCGGCAAAACGCGACCGCGCTGGCGTGCAGCTACTTCAACTCCGGCATTCGCGTGTTCGACATTCGCGACCCGTCGAAGCCGAAGGAGATCGCCTACTACAACCCGGCTTCCGCGAAGTCGCCGGGGGCGGGCTCGGCACATCTGATGTTCGGCCAGTACCGCGCGGGCGGGCCGGACTGGTGCGCGTCGCGCCTCGATTTCGACTTCGACCGCCATCTGCTGACCACCGCGTGCCAGGACAACGGCATGCTCGTCCTGTCGTTCGAGAGCGGCAGCTGGCCGTTCCCCGAAAGCACGAAGGCGACGGAGATCGGCAATTGACGCACCTCCGCCGTTGCCTGCTGGTCTGCGCGACTGCGCTCGCGATGCCGCTGACGTGTGCTGGTTTCGAAGCCGATGTGCACTTCGGCCTCACGCTGTGGCTCGCGCGGCAGGCCGGCTTCGCGCCGCGCGACGCCGAGGCCATTGCGCTCGCCGATCAGCGCATCGATGCGGGGTCGATCGAGTACATGACGTCGCCGCTGCAGTACGCGTGCCTGTCGCGCTTCGTCCCGGATGCCGACGATGCCCAGGCGCGTCACTATCCGGCCGAGCGCAAGGTGCCGGCCGACGCACCGGCCCGCGCCGTGGTGCCGGGCGGGCCGGCCGCGCTGGCGCAAGTCGACGCGGCGCTCGGCAAGGCCGGCGGTGGCAAGGCCGCGTTCATGCTCGGCGAATTCGGCCGCGCGCTCCATGCGTGGCAGGATTCGTGGGCCCATCGCGGCACGCCTTCGGTGCCGGACTGGCGCCGCGACGGGATCGAATGCGATGGCGGTCTGGCGATGGCCGCGCCGCTCGATCAAGGCGCACCGTCGAGCCACGCTGAGGACCTGACCTGGCGTCGGCCCGCCGACGTGGAGGAGATGGCGAAGGAGACCTACCTTCAGATGATCAGGTATCCGAAGATAGATGGATCGGCCCGGCAGGCGACTCCTTGGGATCAGGTCCGGCAACGGCTTCCGGTCTTTGTCGATGCGCGAACGAAACGGGCCAAGTCGGACTGGTTCATCGCGAACGGCGTCGCGGATACGTCGTTTCTCGACGGAATCAGCCTGCCGGACGGGCCCGCGTGGAAAGCTGTCCGATGGCACGGCCGGCGCGACCTGCCGACGCCGCTGCCACCGACGACGCAGGCGGGTGTCGACAAGGATCTCGTCGACTTCTACACGGGCTTCTTCAACGACTGGGTCACGACATCGCCGGTCGACAAACGCTGGCTGCCCGCTCTTTCGGCCGGGCGCGGGCACAAGCCCGACGATGCGCTGGTCGACGCGCTCGTCGGATGGCGGTCGAGGGATCACGGCAGCTATCTGGCCGTTGAAGGAGCGCCGCATTCGGCGGCACGTTCTTCCACACCGGCACGCAGCCGCGTATCGTTCGAGGTGTTCAAGTCGTTGAATGACGCCGTGCTGCCGCTGATCGTGGAGGGCGACAAGCCGTCTCCCGTCCTGCCTTTCCTGGTGTTTCCGTTACCGCGTTCGAGCGATGGCAGTCCGCGCGCCGTCGCGCTGATCAAACTGCTCGACTCACCGTACGACACCGTGGGGATCGTGTCGGAGAAGCGCAATGGCGCCGGCTGGAAGGTGACGGGATGGGTCTCGTCTGCGGACTACTAAGCGGGAAGACGTTGAAATGCCTGACGATAGCGCGCATGAATCGGCCCGCGCGAGGGGCCGCGTCGAAGCCCCCGCGTGGCACAGAAAGGGATGGCCGACCGCATGGCTCGCGTGGTTTGTCGCGTGCCTGCCGACCGCGGCGAGCGCCCACGCGTGGAATATTCCGTATTACCTGCCGGTGCCGTTGTGGCTCTATGCGTATGCCGCCGCGGGCACGCTGATGGTGTCCTTCATGATCCTGGCGTTTGCATCGGGCACGCATGCGCCTGATTCGGCAGGGCGATCGGGAACATGGAAGACAGCGCTGCGCATCCCGGCTTCGCTCGTGAGCGCCGGGCAAGTCGCGAGTGCGGTGTTCGTCGCGCTCATGATCGTCGCCGGCATCGCGGGAACCGCGAACCCGTTCCTGAACCTTGCGATGTCGGGCTTCTGGATCTGGTTCTATCTGGGCTCGCTGTATGTCAGCGCGATACTGGGCGACGTTTATGCGTTCACCAACCCGTTCGCGCTGCTGTTGCGAATCGCCGCGCGTTGTTTCCCCGCACTGGAGCGCGGGCGCTATCGCTATCCGCAACGCCTCGCATCGTGGCCTGCGCTGGGCGGCTACGTCGCACTCATCGCGCTGGAACTGTTCGGGGCGGGGCGGCCGCGAGACGTCAGTCTGTTCCTCGTCGCGTATGTCGCGTATGCGCTGATCGGTGCCTTCTGCTTCGGGCGCGAGCGATGGCTCGCGTGCTTCGATACGTTCGGCCTGCTATGCAGGCTTTGCGCGAAGCTGTCGCCGCTCAGGTGGCGTCGGGGCGAGAGCCGTCACGCGATCGTCGAACCGAGGAACCCGATTGCGGACATGTCGCACGACGCACCGGCGGACGCCAGCATCGTCGCCTTTCTGTCGTTCATGCTGTCGTCGACGGCCTACGACGGGTTGCGCGATACGGCCACGTGGAACACGTTTTTCTGGCGCAGCATCTATCCACACATCGTCGATCTGCTTCCGACGCTCGGGAAGAACTATGCGTATTCCGCGGAGATTCTGCTGACGTGGCAATGGCTCGCATTCGCGGCCGTCGGCGTCGTGTATTACCTGCTGTTCCGCGGTTGCTGCACGCTGGGCGCGATCAGCGCGCGGTCATCGTCCGGCGGTGCGTCCTTCTCGCGGCAGTTCTGCCTGATACTGCTGCCGATCGCGTTCTTCTACAACGTCTGCCATTACTTCACGCTGTTCTGGGATCAAGGGCGGCAGATCGTCCGGCTCGTGTCCGATCCGCTTGGTCTCGGCTGGACGCTGTTGCCGGTGGCGGCCCTGGACGATCAGCTATCGGCGGCGCAGGCGCTCATCAACGTCGGTTACATCTGGCATGCGCAGGTGCTGCTGATTCTCGCCGGGCACATCCTGAGCGTGATGCTGACTCACGCGATCGCCCTCAGGCGCGGCCATCCTGCCGGCAGGCCGATCGTCGGTCAGCTGCCGCTTCTGGTCCTGACGATCGCATTGACGATCAGCGGCCTGTGGATTCTGTCGCTTCCTCTGGCATGACGATCGCGGCACGCGGCTTGAGTTCCGACGGCGACACGCCCCACCGCTTGCGGAACGTCGCCGAAAAGTGACTGGCCGACGAGAAGCCGCAGTCGAGCGCGGCTTCCGTGATGTCGCATTGTCCGCGCTCGATCAGGGCTCGCGCCGCCTGCAGGCGGCTCTCGATGATGTACTGGTGCGGTGTCAGCCCGTTGGCCTTCCTGAAACTCCGGATGAACGAATAGAGATCGCCCGGGTAGCCGACGGCATCGGCCACCATCATCAGCGTCAGCGGGCCCTGGAAATTGTCGCGGATGTACTCGCAGGCCTGGCGCATCATGCCGGCATGCGCATATTGCTTCGCCTGCGGCCGCGCCTCCAGGTGCAGCATGCGGTGCAACGCGGCTGACCCGAGCGCTTCCGCATAGGTCGGGCCCTGCGGCATTCCCGCGACGGCGTCTTCATGGAGGCTGCGGACGATCTGTGTGAGCAGGTCGTCGATCACGTCCATCCGGAGCGCCGCCGACGCGAACCAGACGTCGGTCTGCAGGCCCGTTCGCGACAGCCACGACGGGTCGAAGTGCACGGAGATCCACTCGATTTCGTCGGACCATCGGCCGGAAAACGAAAATCCGGGCGGCACATAGGCCAGCGGCCCGCGAATGCGGGTCGGCGCCCACCGGCCGCCGTTCGTTCGCATCTCGAGCGTCGCGGGCGCCTGCAGGTACATGCCGAGGATCGGGCCGGTCGTTTCCAGATCGATGACTTCCGTGGCGCCGGCAATGTAGTGCTCGATCGAGACCGCGGCGAACGACGGCGCAACGGGCTGCCTTCTCCACTTCTGCGGCGGATGCCAGCTGACGCGGCTTCCGTTCGGCGCAATCGCGCAGACGTCCCTCATGGCTGGCCGGCTGACCACGCGTTCTCCTTTCGTCTGATCTGGCGAGCGACGGCTGGAGTGCGGCCGATGCGGCCGCCGTGTCGCTTGAACGAACTCACTGTAGGCCGCGATGCTTACTCGATTCTTACCTGGCCGCGAGGAGTGTGGTCGAGCACTGATGTGCCGGGCTAGATCTGGTCGGCGGCCGCGCGCAGCGCGCGCACCAGTTCGCTCGCCGCCTTGCCGAGCCCCGTGTGCTTCTGGCGACGCAGATAGACGGGCAACGGCAGCCCGTTGCGGATGTTCGCGAACACGAGCGGCGCGAGTTCGCCGTCGGCGACGTAGCGGCCGATCATCGATTCCGGCAAGTTCGCCCAGCCATGCCCGGCCTTCACGAGCGCGATCGCGGTCGCCATGTCGGTCACCTTCCACGTGCGGTTGCCGATCAACGGCCGCACGTCGGTCAGCGGCCGCTCGGGATCGGCGATCACGATCTGCCGGAACCCCGACAGCCGCTCGATCGCCTCGGGTTGCGCGCATTCGGCGATGGCCGGATGGCTCGGCGCGGCGACGGCGACGAGTGTTTCGGTCCACAGCGCGTGAATCTGTTCCTGCGGATGCAGGTCGAGCCCGCCGTATGCGACGCACAGATCGACGGCCGAACGATGCAGCGCGTCGACGATCGCGTCCTGCGGCGCCGTGACGATGCTGATCGCGAGCGCCGGATATTTCGCGGCCACGGCCGTCAGCGCGCGGGCGACCGGCGCGCCGTCGAGTTCGGCCGCGAGCCCGAGCCGCAGCGTATCTTCGACGCCTTCCGACAAATGCTGCGCATGCGCACGCAGTGCGTGCAGCCGTTCGGCGATCGCGCGCGCGTCGGGCAGCAGCGCGGCCATCGCGGCGGTCGGCGTCGGTTCGCGCGTGCCGCGGTCGAACAGTACGAGGTCGAGTTCGGCCTCGAGGTTCGCGATCGCCATGCTGATCGCCGACGGCGTGCGGCCGAGCGCTCGAGCGGCTGCGGAAAACGAGCCTTTGTCGATGACCGTCAGCAGCATGTCGATGTGGTCGCTGGTCAGCATGCACGGGCCTCCTGTCAGAAAAATTGAAAGGACCTGACTTTGGCGGACGGGGGCCCGCTGATAGTCTCGCCACCTTGTTCGAGATGAAGGTGGATGGTCATGCAAGGGTGGAAGAGACGCATAGTGTATGTCGTGATGTTCGAGTTGCTCGGCATCCTGGTCGCGTCGTCGGTGCTCGGCATGCTGAGCGGTGCGAGCGCCTCGGCAAGCGGCCTGCTGGGCGTGATGATCTCGACGACGGGCGTCACCGTCAATTTCCTGTACAACCTCGCGTTCGAGGCATGGGAGCGCCGCAGCGCGGCGACGACGCGCACGGTCGGTCGCCGCGTGCTGCATGCGATCGGGTTCCAGGTCGCGCTCGTGACGTTCCTGATTCCGCTGATCGCGTGGTGGCTCGACGTGTCGCTGCTGCAGGCGTTCCTGTACGACGCGGTGCTGATCGTGTTCTTCCCGATCGTCACGTTCGCATACAACTGGGCGTTCGACGCCGTGTTCGGTTTGCCGGATTCGGTCACGCGCAAGGCACAGCCGGAGCCGGCCGTGTGGTAGGCCGCACGAGCCGAGCGGCGTGACAACGAACGGTGGACGCGCAAGCGTCCGCCGTTTTTCGTTGGTGCGGCACATGTCATCGATGTCGGGAGCATGACGAAACAAATTGTAGAGGACTTCTAATGTCGCAATCGTCTGGTTTTTTGTCGCGTCTTAACAAAACTGTCCGATTTCGCTTTCTAGAATCCAACAGATCGATGACACGCGCGGCGGGCATGAGGGGGCCGTCGACGCGCCGCGCGCCTGTTCGGACCGCATTGCGGCGCCGGGGCCGCGCATCGCCCGCACGCGGCGGATGCCGCCTGCATGACCATCCCCGTCCGGCCAGAAAAACGAGGAGGGATTGCCGATGTCGCGTATCGATCGCCGTACGTTCCTGACCCGCTCGGCGCAGGCGGCCGGCGCTGCCGCGCTCGCGGCGGCGTTGCCCGAAAGCATTCGCCGCGCGCTTGCCGTCGAGCCGGCCCGCGTGACCGGCACGATCCGGGACGTGGAGCACATCGTCGTGCTGATGCAGGAAAACCGCGCATTCGACCATTACTTCGGCACGTTCCCGGGCGTGCGCGGTTTCAACGATCCGCGCGCGGTCGCGCGTCCCGACGGCAAGGCCGTCTGGTATCAGAACTACAAGGGGCGCGACTACGTGCCCTGGCATCTCGACACGTCGAAGACGTGGGCGCAGTGGATGATGCCGGAGAACCACGAGTGGGATGCGTTCCACAAGTTGTGGAACGAAGGGCGCAACGACCAGTGGATGGCCGTGCAGTGGCCCGACGCGATGGGCTACTTCAAGCGCACCGACCTGCCGTATTACTACCCGCTCGCGAGCGCGTTCACGATCTGCGACGCGTATCACCAGTCCATGATGGGGCCGACCAATCCGAACCGGCTCTACCTGATGACGGGACGCTCGTCGCCGAACGCCGACGGCAGCCAGGTCGCGATGTCGAACTGGATGGGCGACCGTTCGGGCACGGTGTCGTGGAAGACCTTCCCCGAGCGGCTGCAGCAGGCCGGTATCGACTGGCGCGTGTATCAGGAAGGCGGCGTCGGCTCGTTCAACGTCGCATGGAATTTCCTGTCGAGCCGCTACTGGATCGACAACACCAACAACTACGATTGCAACGCGCTCGCGTGGTTTTCGCAGTACAAGTCGGCTGCGTCGAATTCGCCGCTCAACCAGCGCGGGCTGACCGCGCGCGGCATCGCGTCGCTGCGCGACGACGTGCTCGCGAACCGGCTGCCGCAGGTGTCGTGGATCGTACCGCCGTTCTCGTCGTCCGAGCATCCGTGGTGGGGGCCGTCGTTCGGCGAGGAATTCGTGTCGCGGATTCTCGATGCGCTCACGTCGAACCCCGACGTATGGGCGAAGACGGTATTCCTGATCTGCTACGACGAAGGCGACGGCCGTTTCGATCACGTGACCGCACCGGTGCCGCCGTGGAAGGCCGGCAAGGGGCTGTCGACGGTCAGCGTCGAAGGCGAGATCGAGCAGGCTTCCGGGTTGCCGATCGGGCTCGGCACGCGCGTGCCGCTGCTCGCGATCTCGCCGTGGTCGAAGGGTGGCTGGACCTGCTCGGAAGTGTTCGATCACACGTCGGTGATCCGCTTCATCGAGAAGCGCTTCGGCGACGATCATCCGGACGTCTACGAATCGAACATCACGCCGTGGCGTCGCGCGGTATGCGGCGACCTTACTTCGGCCTTCGACTTCGCGGGTGATGCGGACCGCACGGTGCCGCCGGCGGTGCTCGACCTGACCGCGACGAAGGCGCAGCTCGACAACGCGTACTGGGTGCAGTACTACCTCGCGAAGCCGAGCTATCCGTCGAGCTATCCGGCCGAGAACGCGCCGCTGCCGGTGCAGGAACCGGGGCAGCGCAAGCTGCGCGCGGTGCCGTACGAGCTGTTCGTCGAAGCGGCGCTCGATACGCGCGCCGGCGTGCTGAACGTGAGCTTCGCGAACAACGGCAAGGCCGTGCCCGGCAACGCGGCAGGAACGTCGGCGGCGGTGTTCCATGTGCACGACGCGATCGCGCAGAACGGCCCGCGCTTCTACACGATCCAGAGCGGCCGCGTGCTGAGCGACCAGTGGTGGCCGGTGCGTGACACGCAGGGGCGCTACGACCTCGCCGCGTACGGGCCGAACGGCTTCTTCCGCCGCTTCAAGGGCGGTGCGACGACGAGTGCGCCGCTGTTCGACGTGACGGTCGCGTATCGCCCGGACGGCAATCTCGCCGTGCGAATGCGCAATGGAGGCCGCACGCCGCTGGTCGCGACGCTCACGGACAACGGCTACGGCGCCGCGCCGCGTTCGGGCACGGTCGCGGCGGGTGCCGCCGTCGACACGGTGCTGAACCTGTCGGCAAGCGGCGGCTGGTACGACTTCAGCGTGACGATCGATGCGGATGCCGGTTATCTGCGTACGCTGGCCGGCCATGTCGAAACCGGTGCGGCGAGCGTGACCGATCCGCTCTTCGCGCGTGTGACAGGAGCCGCATGATGAGCCGAACCATCATCGTCTGGGGCACGGTCGCGCTGGCGGCAGGCGCCGTCGCGTCGGCCGTCGTGTGGTGGAGCGGCCGCCCGGGCGGCGCGCCGCAAGCCGCTTCTTCCATCGTTGTCAGCCAGGAATCCGCCATGACGAATCAAGCGGCCGCGTCGCCGGTCAATTTCCGCGCGCAGCTCGACGGCTATGCGCACGAACGCGACGCGCTGAACGCGTCCGACCGTCAGGCGCGCGCCCGTTCGTTGCTCGCGCAACTGCGTGCGGATGCCGATGCGGGCAGGCTCGATCCGCGCGAGGCGTCGGGCCTCGCCGATCTGCTGTTGCAGGATGCGGAACCGGATGCCGCCGCACGCCAGGCCGCGAGCGACGCGTTGCGCGACCACCTGCGCGATCTCGCGATGGGCGAGCGGCCGGCTTCGCCCGCGCGCGAACGGCAGGATGCCGACTATGTCGCGCAGAGCCGCAAGATCATCGACGAGGTGGTGCGCACGGTGCCGGACCGCGAGCAGCAGCGCGTGGCGCTCGATACGCGGCTGGCGGAATTGCGCAGGCAGATCTACGGGACGGACGCGCCGGTGACGCACGGCGGTTGAGGAGGACGCGATGCGGCGCGTATCCGCATCGTCGTTGGACAACGAGGAGAACGGGCGGTGCAGAAGCCGCCCGAGCGCACTTACGCGGCGACGAACTCGTGCACGTAACGGTTGAACACGGCGGGGCTCGCGGCGTTCATCCCGTGCGACGCGCCGGCGACGGTCTGTCGTTGCGCATTGCCGATCCACTGCGTCAGCGTATCGACGTTGTTGCGGAACATCTTCGGGCTGCGCTGGCCGTCGATCAGCAGCGTGCGGCATGCGATATCGCCGGCCGTGTGCTGCGAATACGCGGGCAGCGGGTCGCGCAGTTGCTTCGGCAGCGTGCTCGCGTTGTCGATCGCCATCGTGCGGAAGCGCGACGTGCTTTTCTTCCACGCGCCCGGCAGGCTCACGGAATCGACGAACATCTCGAGGCCGGATTCGACGTCGCCTTGCCCGATCAGGTTCACGGCCTTCGTGCGCAGCGCGAGTGCGGCGGCCGGCAGCGCGGCTTCGCGCACGCCCGGCTGTTGCAGCGGGCCGCCCGGATCGGCGAGCGTCAGCGATTCGACGAGGTGCGGATGCTGGCGTGCGACGTTGAATGCGACGCTGCCGCCACGCGAATGGCCGACGAGATGCACGGGGCCGAGATCGAGCGCGTCGATGAATTCGGCGAGCTCGTCGACGTGGTTCTGCCAGCTGAACTCGTCCTGGATGCCCGCTTCGACGGCCGGCCAGTAGTGGCTGAGGCTCGGCGCGATGCAGCGGTAGTGGGCCGACAGCGCGGCGAGTTGCGGATCCCAGTAGCGGTAGTCGCACAACGAGCCGTGCACGAACACCATCGGCGCACCGCTGCCCCGCTCGACATACGGCAGGCTGATGCCTGACGAAAGCGTCGCAAATTGCAGGTCGGGGTTCGCGAGCACGGAAGGCTCGATTCGCATGTTCATGACTGAAGGACTCAAAGGTGCGTCAACACGACGCAACTATGCATCACGGCAACCTGCAAGGAAAACGCATAATTTTCATCGTGACGATCAATTTTTTTGATGGCTGCGCCGGGAACCCTTGTCGCAGCGTGGTCATGTGTCGAACCCTTCAATCGTCTGACGATTCATTTCGCGGATGAAAGGGCGTGCGGCGGCCTGCGCGCACGCGCCTTCGCAGCGAAAAAGGGGAGGGCTCGCGCGTCAGCGCACCGTCAGCGCGGGCGCGGTCTGAAGCACGACGGGGAGGTCGTTGTCGGCGGCGAACTGCATCGCGAAGTCGAATGCGTCCGCGCAGACGGTGCGCAATTCGTCCGACACAAAGAGGCATTTGACGTTGCCGTCGACGACGGGCATCGCGAGCCGCGACAGCGCACACGGATAGCCGGGCCGCCGCTCGCCGACGAACAGCGTGATGACGCCCGCGAGGCGCTCGGGCCAGTCGCTCGGCCGGAAGGTTTTCTGCGCGTGCGTGACGCCGCGGATCAGATGGCCGGTGACGCGGCCGTGTTCGGTGACTTCGATGCGATCCATGCTGTTCTGCGTATCCTCGTTCGCGTCATTCGCCGCCATCGGCCGCCGCGTCGCCGCGCGCGGGAATCCGCAGGTTGCGCAGCTTGTGATAGAGCGTTTTCTTCGGCATGCCGAGCGCAACGCTGGCATCCGCGACGTTGCCGTTGTGACGCTGCAGCATGTCCTCGATCAGCATCCGCTCGAAATACGCGAGCTGTTCCGCGAGCGTGTCGCCCACGGCCGGCGCTTCGCCGGACGACAGCAGGCTGTCGCCGGTCAGCCCGAGCACGAAGCGGTCGGCCACGTTCTGCAGCTCGCGCACGTTGCCGGGCCATGCATGCGTCATCAGTTCGGACACCTGCGCAGCCGTGACGACCGGCGCCGGCTGCCCGAAGCGCCGCGCGGCCGCGAGCACGAAGTGCTCGAACAGCAGCGGCACGTCCTCGCGCCGCTCGCGCAGCGGCGGCAGCTCGATCTGCGCGACGTTGAGGCGATACAAGAGATCCGCGCGAAAGCGCCCGTCGGCCGCGAGTTCGGCAAGATCGGCCTTCGACGCGGCCACCACGCGACAGTCGACCGGAATCAGCTCGTTCGCACCGAGCCGCTCGACCACACGCTCCTGCAGCACGCGCAGCATCTTGATCTGCAGCGTAATCGGCATCGTCTCGATCTCGTCGAGGAACAGTGTGCCGCCGTCCGCCCATTCGATCTTGCCGATGCGCTTCTTGATCGCGCCGGTGAATGCGCCGGCTTCATGGCCGAACAGTTCGCTCTCGAAGATCTGCTCGGGCAGGCCGCCGCAATTCAGCGCAACGAAATGCGCGTCGCGCCGGCCGCCGAAGTCGTGCAGGCTGCGCGCGATCAGTTCCTTGCCGGTGCCCGTTTCGCCGGTGATCAGCACCGACACCGACGTATCGGCGAGGCGCAGGATCTTCTTGCGCACGTCGGCCATCGCGGGCGACTTGCCGAGCACGAACGCCTCGATGCCCTGCCAGTTGTTCAGCGCCGCGCGTAGCCCCTGCACCTCGAGCGTCAGGCGGCGCTTCTCGACTGCGCGCGCCACGCGTCCTGCGATCACGTCCGACGAGAACGGCTTCTCGATGAAATCGTATGCGCCGACCTGCATCGCGCCGACGGCCGTGGAAATGTCCGCGTGGCCGCTGATCAGCACGACCGGGATCTGCGCATCGATGGCCATCACGCGGTCGAGCAGCTGCAGCCCGTCGATGCCGGGCATCCGCACGTCCGACACGATCACGACCGGCGCGCCGGGCGCGACGTGATGAAGCGCGTCGGCGGCCGACGCGAATGCGTCGACCGGGAACCCGGCGAGCGCGACGGCCTGCTCGACGCCGATCCGGACGTTTTCATCGTCCTCGACGACCAGCACGCGAATCTCATCTTCCATGCTCTATCCTCTGTTGCGGCGTTGCCGCCGCGAATTCGATACTGAACTGCGCGCCGCCTTCGTCGCGGTTCGTCGCGGCGATCTTCGCGCCGAACGCCTCGACGATGCGCGACGTGATCGCGAGGCCGAGCCCGAGGCCCTGGCCGCGCGGCTTGGTCGTGACGAACGGCTCGAACAGGTGCGGCAGCACGTCGGGCGCGATGCCCGCGCCGCTGTCGGCCACCGTGAAGCGCACGTGGCCGGCGTCGTCCGGCCCGGTGGCTTCGATGACGATGCGGCGCACCGGCGCGTCGTGCACGGCGTCGAGCGCGTTGCCGAGCAGGTTCACGATCACCTGCTGCAACTGGCTCGATTCGGCCGACACCGTCGTGCCGGGCGCAATGTTCACGTCGAGCCGCACACCTTCGTCGCGGATCCGCGCGTCGTAGATCAGCCGCGCATGCGCGACGGCCTCGTTCAGCGACACCGCGACGCGCTCGACGTCGGGCTTGCGCGCGAAGGTCTTCAGCTCGCCGGTGAGCACGGCCATGCTGTCGACCAGCTTGCCGATCCGTTCGAGGTTCGCGAGCGCCGGCGCCGGCTGGCCGCGCTCGAAGAAGGTGCGCGCGTTGTCGCACAGCGTGCGGATCGCGACGAGCGGCTGGTTCAGCTCGTGTGTGAGGCCGGCGGCCATCTGCCCGAGCACCGCGAGCTTGCCCGCATGCACGACCTCCTGTTGCGACGCGCGCAGCCGCTGCTCGGTGCGCTCGCGCTCGACGATCTCGCGCTGCATCCGTTCGTTGGTCGCCGTCAGCGCGGCCGTGCGCTGCACGACGGTCAGTTCGAGCCGGTCGTTCGCGCGGCGCAGCGCATCCTGCGCGTTCAGCCGCGCGACGATGGCCCGGCGGCGCTGGATCGCGTAGCCGGCCAGCAGCGCCGCGATCAGGAACGCGCCGGTGACGAACACGAACGCCGTCTGCTGCTGGCGCCGCGCGCCCGCGATGTCGAGCAGCACCATCAGCGAATCGCCGGCCTGCGGCGCGGGGCGCGACATCACGAGATAGCGCGTGGTGCGGCCGGTGTGGCGCGGATCGGGGAACGTGCCGAACCACGCGGCCGAGCTGCGGTCGCCGATGCGGCGGTACGGCAGCGCGTCGACGGTGCGGCCCGCGTATTGGCGCGACGCCTGGATGTCGCGCTGCTGCTGCGCGGTGATCGTGCGCAGCGCGGTGAATTTCCATGCGGGCTCGGTCGAGATCACGACCACGCCGTTGCTGTCGGCGACCATCGCGGCGACGCCCGGCGCGCGCCATGCCGATTCGAGCGAATCGACGCTGATCTTCACGGCGGCCACGCCGATCGGCACGCCGTCGTCGCGCACCGCGCTCGCGAAGTAGACGCCCGGCACGCCCGTGTTGGTGCCGATGCCGAAGAAGCGGCCGCTGCCGCGCGCGAGCGCGTCCTTGAAGTACGGACGGTACGACACGTTGGTGCCGACGAAGCTGATCGTCTCGTTCCAGTTGCTGGCGGCGATCACTTCGCCCTGCAGGTCGATCACGTCGACGGCGCCGCTGCCCGCGTCGCGGTTCACGGCTTCGAGGTAGGTGTTCACCGAGTGCACGAGTGCGGGCGCGTCGTGCGGTGCGGCCTTCAGCATCGCGCGCACGCCGTCCTGCCGCGCGACCAGGCCCGGCAGGATCTCGAAGCGGCCGAGTTCGCTCTTCAGGCTCGACGCATAGAGGTCGAGCCGGTGCGCGCCGGTTTCCTCGAGCGCGTCGATCGCGCGTTCCCACGCGAAATCGACGGCTGCGCCGGCCACGCCGACATACAGCGCGGCGGCCGATGCCCAGCCCCACCACGGGATTCCCTTGAAGCCTTTTTGCACGTTCGCCCTCATCGAAGCCCGCTACCGGTCGTCCGCTACCGGTCGTCCCTTACCGCCTGCCGTAACGACGCGCGCCGCGCGCCGGCAAGGCCGGCGGCGGCGCGTGCGAAGCAGCCTGCGCGACGGTGCGCGCGGCGGCGCATCATCCGAAGTGCGCGACCAGGATCAGCGTCACCGTGACGACGATTGCGCCGCCGATCCGCGTCGCGATCTGCGCGAACGGCATCAGCTGCATCCGGTTCGCGGCGGTCAGGATCGCGACGTCGCCGGTGCCGCCTTGCCCGCTGTGGCAGGCGTTCACGATTGCGGTGTCGATAGGGTACATCTTCAGCAGGCGGCCGACCACGAAACCGGTGCCCATCAGCGTCGCGACGGTCGACACGATCGTGACCACGTTGACGATCGTGAAGGCGGCGGTCAGCTTGTCCCACGGCGTCATCGCGACGCCGATCGCGAACAGCAGCGGATACGTGACGGCGGTCGAGAAGAACTTGTAGACGACGAACGCGCCTTCCTGCAGCGGCGGCGACACGGCGCGCGCGAGCTTCACGAGCACCGCGAGGAACAGCATCGCGACCGGCGCGGGCAGGCCGAACAGCTTGAACGCCATCAGGCCGACGAGGTACAGCGTGATCGCCGTGATGCCGGCGCCCGCAATGTGCGTGACGTCGACGTGGCCGCGGATCTCTTCGCTTGCCGGCGTCATGTCGCCGCTTTCGCCGACCTGCAGGCGGCCGTTGCCGGTCAGGTGCGGCAGGCGCTTGCCGAGCATGTCGAGTGCGCCCGACAGGATGATCGCGGTCAGGCTGCCGAGCATCACCGGCGGCAGCACCATCGCGAACATTTCGCCCTGCGGCAGGTGCATCAGTTCCGAATAGCCGATCGACAGCGGAATCGCGCCTTCGCCGACGCCGCCGGCCATGATCGGCACGACGATGTACAGCAGCGTGTGGCGCGCGCCGAGGCCGAGCGCGGTGCCGACGGCCGTGCCGACGATCGCCGCGGCAACCGAGCCGGCCGCGAGCGGGATGAAGATCTTCACGAAGCCCTGGATCAGAACGCGGCGATCCATGCTCAGGATGCTGCCGACGATGATCGACGCGATGAACAGGTACAGGAAGTTGGTCGACTTCGTGAATTCGACCGTCAGGTTCAGCACCGGCTTCGGCAGCAGGTGATAGTACGTGAGCGCCGACGGCACGAAGGTCGCGAAGATCGCGGCCGCGCCGATGTTGCGCAACAGCGGCAGGCGCTTGCCCAGTTCCGCGCAGGTGAAGCCGAAGAATGCGAGCACGGCGATCGCCATCGAGATCTCGCCGGGCACCTTGCCCGTCACCGAGAAGCCGACGATCAGCGCGAGCAGGATGAAGTAGACGGGCAGCGGAATGATGCCGATGCGGATTTCCATCAGTTTCCACCAGCCTTCCGGCCAGAAACGCTCGCGCGGGGTGGCGACGGCGTCGGAAACCGGCTCCGGATGGGACGGGGTATGGATAGAGGTCTGCAAGACGTGTCTCCTGATGTTGGAATGCCTGCATTGCTTCGCGGCATCGTGTGCCCTCTATTACGCAACCCCCGTGCCAGAAATCCGGCCTGCCGGAATATTTCCAATGCATTGATTTATAAGGAATTTGTTTCGTCTGCGGAAAGGGTTGGCCGACCGGCTGGCCGAGATTTCGGAATTCGCCCGGCGCCCAGGCCGAGATTTCGGCCAGATGCCCGGTCAGGGGGCCAGGCCAGCCCCCGGTCCAGTCCGGCCGCCCGCCATATCGCCGCGCGCGATTTTCTTCGCACAATCGCTTCGTAGACCGCCCCCGCGCCGCTCTCTATCATCGGCTGATCCTTTTCCGATGCGACGACGACTGTCCGGAGAACGCCCGCGCGTTCGCCGCGGCGTCGCTCATCCGTCGATACCGTCTTTGGACAGGAGAGTGGTTTCATGCTGCATCCCGTTTTTACCGCCCGCTTTTCCGCCGGCCGCGCGGCCCGCGTGCTGATGGCCGCGTTGCTCGGCGTCGTGCTGCTGAACGGCGCGCGCGCCGACACCGCGCCGCTGAAGGTCGGCATCTCGACCAGCCCGCAGATCGAGGCGCTGAAGATCGCCGCGAAGGAGGCGAAAGAGCAGGGTCTCGACGTGAAGATCGTCGAGTTCACCGACTGGAATACGCCGAACGCGGCGCTCGCGAACAAGGACATCGACGTCAACTACTTCCAGCACATTCCGTTTCTCGAGAACGCGAAGAAGCAGGGCGGCTACAACTTCATCTCGATCGCACCCGGCACGATCATGAAGATCGGCCTCTATTCGAAGAAGGTGAAGAGCTTTGCCGAGCTGAAGGATGGCGCGCGCGTCGCGATCGCGAACGATCCGGTGAACGGCGGGCGCGGGCTGTTGCTGCTGCAGCGCGCCGGGCTCATCACGCTCAAGCCGGGCACCGACTACCGTGCGACCACGCACGACATCGTGGCCAACCCGAAGCACCTGAAGATCATCCCGCTCGAGGCGTCGCAGCTCGCGCGCTCGCTCGACGACGTCGATCTCGCGCAAGGCTACCCGAGCTTCATCAAGCTCGCCGGCACGACCGACCCGAACAGCGCGCTGCTGTTCGACGGCACCGAGAACAAGAGCTTCGCGATCCAGTGGGTCGTGCGCCCCGAAAGCGCGAACGATCCGCGCATCCGCAAGTTCATCGCGATCTACCAGCACTCGCCGGCCGTGCGCCGTGCGCTCGACAACGCGTTCGGCTCGCTGTACGCGATCGCGTGGTGACGGAGGCAGGCATGACGACGGCGAACCGCAAGAAGATCCTGCTCAACGCGTTCAACATGAACTGCGTCGGGCACATCAACCACGGGCTGTGGACGCATCCGCGCGACCGCTCCGCGCACTACACCGATCTCGACTACTGGGCCGATCTCGCGAAGACGCTCGAACGCGGCAAGTTCGACGGGATCTTTCTCGCGGACATCGTCGGCGTGTACGACGTATTCGGCGGCGGCCCCGACGCCGCGCTGCGCGAATCGGTGCAGGTGCCCGTCAACGATCCGCTGCTGCTCGTGCCCGCGATGGCGCAGGTCACGCGGCATCTCGGCTTCGGCGTGACCGCGAACCTGACCTACGAGCCGCCGTACCTGTTCGCGCGCCGCATGTCGACGCTCGATCACCTGACGAAAGGGCGCGTGGGCTGGAATATCGTCACGGGCTACCTCGACAGCGCCGCACGCGGGATGGGCCTCGCGCAGCAAATCGGCCACGACGACCGCTACGAGCGCGCGGACGACTACATGGACGTCGTCTACAAGCTGTGGGAACAGAGCTGGGACGACGACGCGGTGATCCGCGACGCGCAGGCGCGCGTGTTCGCGCAACCGGGCAAGGTGCGGCGCGTGAAGCACGACGGGCCGTTCTATTCGCTCGATGCGATCCACCTGAGCGAGCCGTCGCTGCAGCGCACGCCGGTGCTGTACCAGGCCGGTTCGTCCGCGCGCGGCGTCGAGTTCGCGGGCCGTCACGCCGAATGCGTGTTCGTGAACGGGCAGAGCAAGGCGGCCGCGCGCGCGGCGGCGCTCGATATCCGCGCGGCGGCCGCGCGGCAGGGGCGCGACCCGGCATCGATCAGGATCTTCGCGGGCGTGAGCGTGGTGACGGCGGAGACCGAACGTCTCGCACGAGAGAAGTTCGACGAATACCGGCGCCATGCGAGCCCGGAAGCCGGCCTCGCGCATTTCGCGAGCTCGACCGGCATCGACTTCGCGCAGTACGGCCTCGACGAGCCGATTTCGTACGTGAAGACCGATTCGATCCAGTCGGCCGTCGACGCGATCTCGCGCAAGAGCACCACCGGTACGTGGACCGTGCGCCGCATGCTCGAACAGATGTCGCTCGGCGGCCGTTATGCGCCGATCGTCGGCTCGCCGTCGCAGGTCGCGGACGAACTGCAGTCGTGGATCGACGAGACCGGCATCGACGGTTTCAACCTGACGCGCACCGTGATGCCCGAATCGTTCGAGGATTTCGTCGACTGGGTCGTGCCCGAGCTGCAGAACCGCGGCGTCTACAAGGAAGACTACGATCCCGCGCCGACGCTGCGCGAGAAGCTGTTCGGCGCCGGCCCGCGCCTGCCTGCGTGGCACACCGGCGCGCAGCACCGGCCGGCAGCCGCGCCGGCAACGGAACCCGCGCATCCCGCGCATGCCTGAACGTGACGGAGCGAAGCGATGACGCAATTGTTCGATACGCTGGGTTTCATCGAGCCGTCGGCCGTGCTTGCCGGTGCGGGGGCAACGACACGTGTGGAAGCGGCCGTGCAACCAGGCGGCGTGGCCGTGTCGCTGGAGCAGGTCGGCAAGGTATTCGCGACGCCGCGCGGCCAGGCCGCCGCGTTGCGCGACGTGACGCTCGATGTACGGCGCGGCGAGGTGTTCGGGATCATCGGCCGCAGCGGCGCGGGGAAGTCGACGTTGCTGCGGCTCGTGAACGGGCTCGAGCGGCCGAGTTCGGGCCGCGTGCGCGTGCAGGGCGTCGACGTCGGCGCGCTCGACGAGGACGGGCTCGTCGCGCTGCGCCGCCGCACCGGCATGGTGTTCCAGCATTTCAACCTGCTGTCCGCGAAGACGGTGTTCGAGAACGTCGCGCTGCCGCTGAAGATCGCCGGCGTGCCGAAGGCCGAGCGCGTGCGCAAGGTCGAGGCGCTGCTCGACCTCGTCGGGCTTGCCGCGAAGCGCGACGCGTACCCGGCGAGCCTGTCGGGCGGGCAGAAGCAGCGCGTGGGCATCGCGCGCGCACTCGTGCACGATCCCGAGGTGCTGCTGTGCGACGAGGCGACGTCCGCGCTCGATCCCGAGACGACGCAATCGATCCTCGCGCTGCTCGCCGACATCAACCGCCGTCTCGGGCTGACGATCGTGCTGATCACGCACGAGATGGAAGTGATCCGTGCGGTGTGCGACACGGTCGCGGTCATCGAACAGGGGGAAGTCGTCGAAACGGGCCCCGTGTGGCGCGTGTTCGGCGATCCGCACCACGGCGCGACGCGCGCGCTGCTCAGCACGCTGCAGCACGACCTGCCGGCCGAACTGGCTGCGCGCGTGCAGCCGTTGCCCGAGCAGGCCGCGCTGCCCGACGGCGCGCAGGTCGTGCTCGACGTTCGTTATACGGGCGAGAGCGGCGGCGAGCCGGACGTCGGCGCGCTCGCGGCGGCGCTCGGCGGTTCCGTGCGATTCCTGCACGGCGGGATCGAGCGTATTCAAGGTCATGCGCAGGGGCGGCTCGTGATCGCGGCCGCGCCTGGCGTGGACGACGGGGGCGCCCGGCATGCGCGCGATGCAGTCGCCGCGCTGCTCGAACGCGCGCGCCGCCACGCGAATCACGCCGAGGTGCTCGGCTATGTTTGAACTCTGGTGGCCCGAACTGCTCGACGCGATCCGCGACACGCTGTCGATGGTCGCCGCGTCGGCCGTGATTGCGGCGCTGATCGGCATTCCGCTCGCGGTGATCCTCGTCACGACCGCGCCCGGCGGCATCTACGCGCGGCGCGGCGTGAACGCGGTGCTCGGCGCGCTCGTCAACGTGTTCCGCTCGACACCGTTCATCATCCTGCTCGTCGCGCTGCTGCCGTTCACGCGCGTGCTGATCGGCACGACGATCGGCGTGTGGGCGGCCGTCGTGCCGTTGTCGATCGCCGCGATCCCGTTTTTCGCGCGGATCGCCGAGGTGAGCCTGCGCGAAGTCGATCGCGGGCTGATCGAGGCCGCGCTCGCGATGGGCGCGAAGCGCCGCCACATCGTCTGGCACGTGCTGCTGCCGGAGGCGCTGCCCGGCATGCTCGGCGGCTTCACGATCACCGTCGTCGCGCTGATCGGCTCGACTGCGATGGCGGGCGCCGTCGGCGCGGGCGGGCTCGGCGATCTCGCGATCCGCTACGGCTATCAACGTTTCGACACCACCGTCATGGCGACCGTGATCGTGATCCTGATCGCGCTCGTCTCGGCCGTGCAAATCACGGGCGACCGCCTGGTCCGACGCGTGACCCGGCGTACCTGAGCGACGCCACAAGCGTCCGCTCGCTTCATTCATGATCCTGAGAGAACAAAACCCATGACCTTTCCCATCGGCGCACCGCGCGAATGGAACGGAGCATTCGAGGAAGCGCTGTTTCTCGACGTGGCGCGACGCCATCGTCCGGGCTTCCCGGCCAAGCTCGCGACACCGCCGCGCGAGCCGCGCAATGACGACGAACGGGCCGCCGTCGCCGACTACTACACGAAGATGGCGTCGCACGACCTGTTCATCGTGCAGGTCGTCGCGAAGGCGATCGACACGCTGTTCCGCGACGATCCGCATTTCCAGCTGATCCTGTCGCGCCAGCTCGGCGACGACGGCGCGCACGCGGTGATCGGCCGCGAACGCGTGACCGAACTGACGGGGCGCGATCCGCTGCCGGAAATCGACCGGCTCGTCGCCGCGCACTGGGCGCGCATCGGCGACATCGCGGTGCGCGACGTCGCGGGTTTTCTCGCCTTCGAATGGCATTACGAACTGCACATCCTCGCGAAGCTGTGGATCCAGCGCAAGACGGGCCGCATCGGCGACGGCGCGATGCGCGAGCACGGCGAGAACCGGATCCGGCCGGACGAGGAGTGGCATCGCGTGCAGATCGTCCAGTGGTGGTTCGATACGCTGAAGGCGTTGCCGGCCGCCGAACGCGACGCGCTGATCGATCGCGTGATCGCGGCGGACGAGCAAACGCAGGCGCGGCTCGACGGTTATCTGCACGACGAGTATGCGCACACCGCACACGTGTTCGGCGCGGACATCGCCGAATACCGCGCGATTTACGACGACTGGCGGCGCGAGATCCTGTCGCGGCTGACCGGCCGCCCGCTCGGCGCGCTCGTGCCGCTGTCGGGCGAAACCGTTGCACAGGAAGCCATTGCATGAACGATCCACGCGGCCCGGCGACCTTCGCGCCGGATACCGATGCCCCGGCCGTCGATCGCGAGGCGCTGGCGCGCGCGATCGACGCGCTGCGCGCGACCGCCGCCGTGCGCGACCGCACGGGCGGCCACGCGGCGCAGGAGAAACAGTGGCTTGCCGACGCGGGCTTGCTGACGCTCGCGGTGCCGCACGCGTTCGGCGGGCAGGAAGCGGGGTGGCCCGCGATCTACGACGCGATCCGGCAGGTCGCGCGCGTCGACAGCGCGCTCGCGCATCTCGTCGGGTTCCAGTGCCTGCAGGTCGTGAGCGTCGACGTATGGGGCAGCGCCGCGCAGCGCGAACGTTATTTGCGCGGCACCGTCGAGCACGGCTGGTGGTGGGGCAATGCGGTCAATCCGCTCGACCCGCGGCTCGTGGCCACGGCGACGCCCGATGGCGGCTACCGGCTCGACGGCGTGAAGGGCTTCTGTTCGGGCACGCGCGGGTCGCAGCGGATGACGGTGTCCGCGCACGATCCGGCGACCGGCCGCACCGTGTTCGGCGTGGTGCCGACCGATCGCGCGGGGATCACGGTCAACGAAGACTGGGATCCGATCGGCCAGCGCCAGACCGACAGCGGCAGCGTGAACTTCGACGGCGTGACGCTCGCGGCGGACGAGGTGCTGCACCGCTCCGAGACGCCGCCGACACCGCGCGCGACGCTGCGCACGCTCGTGTCGCAACTCGTGCTGACGAACCTGTTCGTCGGGCTCGCGGAAGGTGCGCTGGCCGAGGCGCGCGATTACGTGCGGCAGCGTGGCCGCCCATGGATTCATGCGGACGTCGCGCAGGCAGAAGACGATCCGTACACGTTGCAGCGCTTCGGCGACATGCACGTGCGCGCGATTGCCGCGGCGGCGCTGGCCGATCGCGCGGCCGAGGCGTTGCAGCGCGCGTGGGCGCAGCAGGATGTGCTGACGGCCGACGAGCGTGCCGACGTCGCGCTCGCGGTATCGGAAGCGAAGATCGTCGCGCAGCGCGCGGCGCTCGACAACGGCGAGGCGCTGTTCGATGCCTGCGGCGCGCGCGCGACGGCCGCGTCGCTCGGCCTCGACCGCTTCTGGCGGAATGCGCGCACGCATACGCTGCACGATCCGCTCGACTACCGGCTGCGCGATGTCGGCCGGTTCGCGCTGACCGGCGAATTGCCGCCGGCGTCGCTCTATACGTAAGTGGGCGCGCGCGCCGTCTGCGTCATTGATCGCCGGGAGGCGGGCCTTCCAGCGGTGCGGAGGCGTGTGCGGGCGCGGCGGCCAACGGCGTGCCGGTGTCGGTGCCGGCACGCTTGTACGACGCCAGTTCGTTCGAATAGCGCGCCGTCCGCACGCCGTTCGTGTCGTAGTATTCCTCGACCGACTTGACCCAGCGGCCCACCGCCGGCACGTACCAGAACGCCTTGTAGGTCTTGCCGGTCTGTTCCGCCGTGCCGTTGTTGCGGCTCTGCATCACGATCGTCGACCCGCCCGCGTTGCGGGATACGCCGGACGTGATCGACTGTCCCGGCGCGGCTTGCGCCTTCCACGTGCCTTCGGCCTCGATCTTGATCGCGTCGAACTTGCCGCCCGTCACGGTGACGGTATCGGGGCCGACGACCTTGTAATGCGTGTCGTACGTTTCCGACGCATGCTGCGGATTCGGGTGTGCTTCGCTGTACTTGATCGTCCAGGTCTTGCCGACCGTCAGCGGAAACGCCAGCGGGCGGTTCACGACGGTTTCGGTGCCGTTGACGCTGCGCGAACGGCTCCAGTCCGAATCGACGACCAGTTCGCGCGGCGCCTGCGTCGCGCCGCTTTGCTGCGTTTCGACATAGATGTGGTCGGACGTGGTGCGCTGCACGGAAATCTGGTCGCGCGTCTGGCGCCAGCCGTTCGGGCCGATTTCGACGGTGTTGATGTAGGTCCAGGTATCGCCCGGCTTCAGCGCCGGGGCCGCGATCGATTGGGCGAGCGCGATGCCGGGCAGCACCGCGCAGAGTGACAACACTGCAAGGTTTTTGTTTTTCATGGTCGGGTGTGGGCAAGCCAGCGGTCTCGCCGCCGAGCTTATCAAGCACACCTTTCATTCGGCATGACATGCGCGGCGCCGCGGCCGCCTTCCGTTCGCGGCGAATCGGCGCCCGACGGGGTCATGAATCGCGCACCGTGCAACCGGCGTGCTGGACGTCCAGAATGATATGTTATATCGTTGCGATACAATATATCATTCGCTCCTCAACGTCTTCTTCCGGAATCGCCCGATGCGTACCGCACTTCATCCGTCCACGCGGCTTCCCGTGACCGTCCTGTCCGGCTTCCTCGGCGCGGGCAAGACGACGCTGCTCAACCACATCCTCAACAATCGCGAGGGCCGGCGCGTCGCGGTCATCGTCAACGACATGTCCGAGGTCAACATCGATGCGGCGCTCGTCCGCGACGGCGGCGCGGGCCTGTCGCGCACCGACGAGAAGCTGGTCGAGATGAGCAACGGCTGCATCTGCTGCACGCTGCGCGAGGACTTGCTGATCGAGGTCGACCGGCTCGCGCGCGAAGGGCGCTTCGACCAGCTCGTGATCGAATCGACCGGCATCTCCGAGCCGCTGCCGGTGGCCGAGACGTTCACGTTCGAAGGCGAGGACGGCCGCAGCCTCGGCGAAGTCGCGCGCCTCGACACGATGGTGACGGTGGTCGACGCATTCAATTTCCTGCGCGACTACGCGTCGCGCGACAGCCTGCAGTCGCGCGGCGAATCGATGGGCGACGAGGACGCGCGCACCGTTGTCGATCTGCTGATCGACCAGATCGAGTTCTGCGACGTGATCGTGATCAACAAGATCGACCTGATCGACGGCACCACGCGCGAGCGGCTGGTCGCGCTGCTGCGCGGGCTGAACCCGCGTGCGCGGATCGAGATCGCCGAGTTCGGCAAGGTGCCGCTCGAGCGCGTGCTCGACACGGGCCTGTTCGATTTCGACGCGGCGTCGCGCGCGCCGGGCTGGCTGCAGGAGATGCGCGGCACGCATACGCCGGAGACCGACGAGTACGGGATCCGCAGCTTCGTCTACCGCGCGCGGCGGCCGTTCCATCCACAGCGCTTCTTCGATCTCGTCGAAAGCGAGTGGCCGGGTGTCGTCCGCTCGAAGGGGTTCTTCTGGCTGGCCACGCATCCGACCGTTGCGGGTTCGTGGTCGCAGGCCGGCGCGGTCGCGCGGCACGGGCCGGCCGGCCACTGGTGGGCGGCTGTGCCGCCCGAGCGCTGGCCGCAGGACGCCGAAGCGGTTGCGCAGATCCGCGCGCGCTGGGACGAGCGTGTCGGCGACGCACGCCAGGAACTCGTGCTGATCGGCATGGACATGGACGAGCCCGCGCTGCGCGCGCGCTTCGACGCGTGTCTGCTGACCGACGCCGAGATGGCCACCGGCCCCGAACGCTGGACCACGTGGGACAACCCGTTTCGCGACTGGTCCTGACCTGAACGCGCGCTTCCTGCATCGATCCGGATGGAGACGGCGCGCCACCGGATTCCGAGCATGAATGCCCCCCTTCCCGATGTATCCCTGACCGATGCCGCGCCGGGCCGACGCCCGCTCGACTGGGTCGGCATGCAGGGCATCGACTTGCCCGTCGTGGTGGCCGAGCCCGGCTGCCGGCGCGACGTGCATGCGCGCGCCGACGTGCAGGTCGATCTGCCTGCGCCGCATGTGAAGGGCATTCACATGTCGCGTCTGTACTGGCTGCTCGACTGGCTCGCCGACGGCGAAGCGTTGTCGCCGGCCGGCCTGCGGCGCGTGCTGCGCGCGATGGTCGACAGCCATCGCGATTGCGACACGCGCAGCGCACGCGTGCGGCTGCGCTTCGACCTGCTGGCCCGCCGCCCGGCGCTCGTCACCGAGGGGCTGGCCGGGTGGAAAGCGTATCCGGTTCGGATTGATGCGACGCTGGCCGGCGAAGCGTTCGAGCTGCGCGCGCAGGTCACGGTTGCCTATTCGTCGACGTGCCCGTGCTCGGCCGCGCTGTCGCGGCACTGGGTCGAACAGGCGTTCCTGACGGCGTTCGGCAGCGAGGATCGCGTGGAGCCGGCGGCGGTTGCCGCATGGCTGAAACAGCATGGAACGGCCGCCACGCCGCACAGCCAGCGCAGCGAAGCCGTCGTCAGTGTGGCGTTGCCCGCCAATGGCGCGACGCTGGGGCTGATCGACCTGATCGATCGTGTCGAGCACGCGCTCGGCACGCCGGTGCAGACTGCCGTCAAGCGCGCGGACGAACAGGCGTTCGCGGTGCTGAACGGCGGAAACCTGATGTTCGTCGAAGATGCCGCGCGCCGCGTGCAGGCCGCGCTGGAAGGGCATCATGCGAGCCCGCGCATCCGCGTGCGCCACCTGGAAAGCCTGCATCCGCACGATGCGGTCGCCTGGGCCGCGCCGGTTCCCGAAGGCGCCGACGCATGCTGATCCGCAAGCTGTTCCGGTTCGAGAACGCGCACGTCGTGCGCGGCTGCAGCACGCGGCGCTGCTCGCATTCGATCCACGGCCATTCGTACCGCGTCGAGCTGCTGCTCGAGGCGCATGCGCTGGATCACGGGCAGATGATCTACGACTTCGGACTGCTCAAGGGCGACGTGCGCGACCTGATCGATGCGTTCGACCATGCGGTGACGCTGTGGTCGGATGACGATCCGCGCTACGTCGAGAGCATGCGCCGCCATTCCGAACGCTGGGTGTTGCTGCCCGTGTCGCCGAGCGCCGAACAGTTCTCGCGCGTGTTCTTTCGTCTCGTCGACGCGGCGTTGTCCGGCACACGCATGTCGAACGGCGAAGCCGACGTGCGGCTGCATTCGGTCATCGTGCACGAGACCGAGACCGGCTACGCGCAGTGCTTTCGCGACGATGCCTTCAATCCGCGCATGGGCCGCATCGACCTCGATGCGATCGTGTTCGCACCGGCCATCGCCGCGCAGTGGCGCGATCCGGGCCTGTTCGAGCGGCTCAAGCGCGGTCATCTCCTTTCCCAGCAGGAATCCTCATGATCCGAAAGAACCCGCGCGGCGACCTGCCGCAGATTCATCCGAACGCGTTCGTCGACCCGACCGCCATCCTGTGCGGGCTCGTGATCGTCGAGGAGAACGTGTTCATCGGTCCGTACGCGGTGATCCGCGCCGACGAAACGGATGCCGACGGCCAGATCGCGCCGATCGTGATCGGCGCGCATTCGAACATCCAGGACGGCGTCGTGATCCATTCGAAGTCGGGTGCGAGCGTGACGATCGGCCGGCACACGTCGATCGCGCACCGCGCGATCGTCCACGGGCCGTGCAAGGTCGGCGACGGCGTGTTCGTCGGGTTCAACAGCGTGCTGTTCAACTGCACGATCGACGACGGCTGCGTCGTGCGCTACAACGCGGTCGTCGACGGTTGTCACCTGCCGCCGGGCTTCTACGTGCGTTCGACCGAACGCATCGGGCCGGAAACCGACCTCGCCGCGTTGCCGCAGGTAACGGCCGACGCGAGCGATTTCTCCGAGGACGTCGCGCGCACGAACAATGCGCTGGTGCTCGGCTACAAACACATCCAGAACGAGTTCTGAGTCATGGGCGAGTGGAGCGGGCGTGAAGCAACCGGCGCGCCGACGCGACGCCACGTCGACCTGCTCGTGCAGGGCGGCACGGTGATGACGCCCAACGGCGCAGAACGGATCGACGTCGCGTGCGCGGCGGGCCGCGTGGTCGCGCTGGGTGTATTGCAGGGCGCCTGGAGCGCCGACCTCGTGCTCGACGCCGGCGGATTGCATGTGCTGCCGGGCGTGATCGACAGCCAGGTGCATTTTCGCGAACCGGGGCTGACGCACAAGGAGACCATCGAGGCCGGCACGCGCGGCGCGGTGCTCGGCGGCGTCACGACGATCTTCGAGATGCCCAACACGCATCCGCTGACGCTGAGCGGGCAGGATCTGCAGGCGAAGCTGGTTCTCGCGCGCGGCCGCGCGTGGTGCGACTACGCGTTCTACATCGGCGGCTCGGCCGTGAACGCCGAACGGCTGCCGGCGCTCGAGCGCCTGCCCGGCTGCGCGGGCGTGAAGGTCTTCATGGGGAGTTCGTTCGGCGATCTGCTGGCCGACGACGAAACCGTGTTGCGCCGGATCCTGCGCAGCGGGCGGCGGCGCATGGCCGTGCACGCGGAGGACGAGGCGCGGCTGCGCGAACGCAAGGCGATCGTGGAAGCGAGCGGCGACGTGCGCGACCATCCGCGCTGGCGCGACGAGGAAAGCGCGCTGGCCGCGACGCGGCGCATCGTCGGGCTCGCTGCCGAGACCGGCCGCCGATTGCACGTGCTGCATGTATCCACGGCGGACGAGATGGCGTTTCTGCAACGGCACCGGCGGCGCGTGACGGTCGAGGTTACGCCGCATCACCTGAGCCTGCATGCGCCCGATTGCTACGAGCGGCTCGGCACGTTCGCGCAGATGAATCCGCCCGTGCGCGACCGGCATCATCGGGAGGCGCTGTGGCAGGCTGTCCGCAACGGCGTGGTCGATGTGATCGGCAGCGATCACGCGCCGCATACACGCGACGAAAAGCGCCGCCCGTATCCGCAGTCGCCGAGCGGGATGACCGGCGTGCAGACGCTGTTGCCGCTGATGCTCGACCACTTGCATGCGGGCCGCCTGAGCCTCGAACGGCTGGTCGACCTCACCAGCGCCGGTCCCGCGCGCATTTTCGGCATCGAAGGGAAGGGGCGCATCGCGGCCGGCTACGACGCCGATTTCAGCATCGTCGACCTGCGCGCGCAGCGGATCATCCGCGACGAGTGGATCGCCAGCGTGAGCGGCTGGACGCCTTACGACGGGTGCACGGTCACGGGGTGGCCGGTGCATACGGTCGTGCGCGGGCAGGTCGTCGTGCGCGACGGTGCGTTGAACGGGCAGCCGGCCGGGGAGGCCGTGACCTTCCTCGACACCTAGATCGGCAGGCGAACCGTCTGCTTGATACGCTTCAGCGGAATCTCGGTCTCGACGTTGCGGACGCCTTCGATCTGCGTGAGCGTCTCCATCTGGAAGCGTTGGTAGTCGTCGAGATCCCGCGCGATCACGCGCAGCAGATAGTCGTAGCTGCCGGCCATCAGATGGCATTCGAGCACTTCGGGCGCCTGCTCCATCTCGCGCGCGAAGCGTTCGACCGTCGTCTTGTCCTGGCGCTCCAGCGTGACGCGCACGAACGCGGTGAATCGCAGGTCGACGGCGGCGGGATTCAGCAGCGCGACATAAGCGTCGATCACGCCCTGTTCCTCGAGCAGATGCACGCGGCGCAGGCAGGGCGTGGCCGACAGTCCGGCCTGTTGCGCGAGTTCCGCATTCGTCTGATTCGAATTCCGTTGTAATGCACGCAGAATCTGCCGGTCGATCGCGTCCAGTTTGGTTGACATTTTTGACTACCGAAATCGTGAAGACTAGAGAATAGCTCCAAGTCGACTGTCTTAAATAGCCAAATACGCATCCAATCTCCACGGAAGGACGCCGATAATCTGACGACCGGCCGGGCGATTCCCGCCCGTCGGCCATCCCGTTCAGGAGCTATCCCATGTCGCATCTATCCTGGCTGCCGTTCATCGCAACGTCGCTTCTGATCATCGTCACGCCGGGCCAGGACATGGTTCTCGTGATGTCGCGCACGCTGTCCGGCGGCACGCGCGCGGGCCTCGTGACGGCCGCGGGCGTCAGCGTCGGGCTGCTTGTGCATACGATGCTCGCGACGCTCGGGCTGGGCGCACTTCTTCAGGCATCCGAATGGCTGTTTACGGCGCTGAAGGTGATCGGCGCGCTGTACCTGTTGTACCTCGGCATCACATTGCTGCGTTCGTCGGGTGAGCTGACGCTCGCGAGCGGCAGCGACGGCGCGCCGCCATCGCGGCTTCGCACGTTTGCACAAGGCGCACTGTCCAACGTGTCGAATCCGAAGGTCGCGCTCTTCTATCTGGCGTTCCTGCCGCAATTCGTGCCGGCGGGCGCCGCGCATCCGATGCTGTCGCTGTTCGTGCTGGGCGCGACGTTTGCCGGCCTGACGTTTCTCGTCAAGGGGCCCGTCGCGTTGTTCGCCGGCCTGCTGTCGGCGTCGATCCGCCGCAACCCGCGCATCCTGACGCGCATGCATCGCGTCAGCGGCGTGGTCCTGCTGGGGCTCGGCGTGAAGCTGGCGCTCGAGCGCCGATGATCGGCGTTAACTCGTACGCGTGCCGCCGGCGCGATGGCGCCGACAGCATGCGTTACTGCACCGGCAATGCGTCTGCCAGTGCGCGCATCGCATCGACCGTCTCCGGATTAGCCGGAAAGAATGCCTCGATCGCGAGTTCCGACAGTGTCACGTCGACCGGCGTGCCGAACACGGTCGTCGTGCTGAAGAACGTCAGCTCGCCGGCCGCCGTGCGCAGCCGCAGCGGCACGGCGATATCCGCGAAGTCGGCGCGCGCCGGCGGGTCGTCGGGCTGCCCGGCCGGCGCCGGATAGGCGGCCAGTTCGTCGCGCAGCGCATGCAGCGTGCGGTCGCCGCTTGCATCGATCTGCCGCTGCAGCCGATGCAGGATATGCGTGCGCCATTCATGCCAGTTGACGATCTGCGACGCGATTCCATCCGGATGCAGGCTCAGCCGCAGCACGTTGACGGGCGGCTGCAGCAGCGCCGGATCGGCCTGCGCGACCAGCGCGCCGAGCATCCGGTTCGCGGCGAGCAGCGTCCAGTGACGGTCGACCGCGAGCGCCGGGTACGGCTCGTGGCCGCGCAGCACGGCTTCGACCGCGTGGCGCGCGGCGTCGAGCTGAGGATCCGAAAACGGCCGTTCGCGAAACAGCGGCGCGAAGCCGGCCGCGACGAGCAGCGCGTTGCGTTCGCGCAGCGGCACGTCGAGGCGCTCCGCAAGATGCAGCACCATCTCGCGGCTGGGCTGCGCGCGGCCCGATTCGACGAAGCTCAGGTGACGCGCGGAGACTTCCGCGTCGAGTGCGAGCGCCATCTGGCTCAGGCGCCGGCGCTGGCGCCACGTGCGCAGCAGCGGGCCGATGCCGGACGCGCGGCTGGCGGACGGGGAGGGCGAATGGACGGCGGCGGTCGAGTTCATGACGCTGATGATAGGCAATCTCGCGCACCTTGGGCATTACCTGCCAGGTAAGCATCGTGCCGCTTCCCGGGCGTATCGCGGCGCTGCGTTACCATAGCCCCCGTGCCAACTGAGAGACGACGCCGGACCCGCGATTGAAAGCGCATGGGCCGACGCCGTGCATATTTACGACAAGGCATTCCAGGGGAATCCAACAATGAAAAAACTTGCCGTCCGGCTCGCCTGCGTGGCGACGCTCGCACTCGCCGCGACCAGCGGTCACGCGCAGACCGAAGCTGCGCAGGTGGAAATGAGGGCCGCTGCCGCGGCCGCCAACGAAGCGGTCGTGAAAGGGCCGACCGACATCGACGTGAAACACGAAGCCGTGCTGAAGCTGAAGGCCGGCGAGTCGTTCGTGCCGGCTGCCGAAGCCGGCCGGTACCTGCGCTCGATGGGGAACTCGATCGACGAATCGAAGCTGGTCGGCCTCGTGCTGCCCGACGACCCCGACGCCGACTGGATTTCCGTCGTGTCGTTCGAGCCGAGCGGCTATATCCGCGACGACGACGCGAAGGACTGGAAGCCCGACGAACTGCTGAAGAGCCTGCAGTCCGGCACCGAGGAAGACAACCCCAGGCGCAAGGAACGCGGCCTGCCGGAAACCGAGGTGGTCGGCTGGGCGAAGGCGCCCGCGTACGATGCGGCCACGCACCGGCTCGTATGGTCCGCGATCATCCGCGACAAGAGCGCGGCGCCGAATGCCGGGCATGACGGCGTGAACTACCGGACGCTCGTGCTGGGCCGCGACGGCTACCTGTCGCTGACGATGGCGTCGACGCTTGCCGACCTGCCGAAATACAAGGCATCGGCCGACGACCTGCTGTCGAACATCAGTTTCAACGACGGCAAGCGCTATGCCGATTTCAACAAGTCGACCGACCACGTTGCCGAGTACGGCCTCGCGGCGCTGATCGTCGGCGTCGGCGCGAAGAAGCTCGGCCTGCTCGCGCTGATCGGCGCGTTCGCGGTGAAGTTCTTCAAGATCGGCGCGGTCGCGCTGCTCGCCGGCGGCGCGGCGCTGAAGCGCTTCTTCGGGCGCAAGCCGAAGGCGGCTGCGGTGCCGGCCGTCGCCGACGCGTCCGACGCGGAGCGCAAGGAATGACGAAGCTGTTGCTGCTGATCTTCGGCGGCCTCAAGCTCGGCAAGGTGCTCGTGTCGGCGGGCACCATGCTCGCGTCGATCGCGGTTTACGCGGTGTTCTACGGCTGGCGGTTCGCGGCCGGGTTCGTCGCGCTGCTGCTGGTGCACGAAGCGGGTCACTACCTCGCCGCGCAGCGGCGCGGGCTCGATGTCGGGCTGCCGACCTTCATCCCGTTCGTCGGCGCATGGATCCAGCTGAAGGAGATGCCGCACGACGCGGAAACCGAGGCGTACGTCGGGCTCGCCGGGCCGTTCGTCGGCACGCTCGGCGCGCTGGCCTGCTACGCGGCCGCGCGCCACTACGACAGCAACCTGCTGCTCGCGCTGTCGTACACGGGCTTCTTCCTGAACCTGTTCAACATGATTCCGCTGTCGCCGTTCGACGGCGGGCGGATCACCGCGGTGCTGTCGCCGCGCATCTGGTTCGCGGGCGTGCCCGTGCTGATCGCGCTGTTCGTGTACCGCCCGAGCCCGCTGCTGATCGTGATGGCGATCCTCGCGCTGCCTCAGTTGAAGCGCGCGTGGCGCTACGATCCCGACGCGCCGGAAAACCGCGTGTATTACGCAACGTCGATCGAGACGAAGACGACGTACGCGCTCTGCTACGTCGGCCTGCTCGCGTTTCTCGCGCTGATGACGTCGGGCGTGCACGACATGCTGCGCGTCGCGCATTCCGCGGCCTGACGCAAAAAACGGCGGCCGTTTTCGCGGCCGCCGTCGTTTTCCTTTTCGTCGAACCTCACGCGTCGCGATGGCGCAATTCGACGCGCTTGATGTCCTTCACGATCACGAGATAGCTGAACACGGTGACGAGCGCATTCAGCCCGACGAACACGAGCGCGCCGTTGAACGAGCCGCTCGCGCCGACGAGGTAGCCGATCGCGATCGGCGCGACGATGCCGGCCGTGTTGCCGAACATGTTGAACAGGCTGCCCGACAGGCCGATCGCTTCCTTCGGCGCGGTGTCCGCGACGACGGCCCAGCCGAGCGAGCCGATGCCCTTGCCGAAGAACGACACGGCCATCAGCACGATCACGAGCGCTTCGCTGTCGACGTAGTTGCAGCCGATGATGACCATCGACAGTGCCATCCCGCCGACGATCGGGATCTTGCGCGCGAGCGTCAGCGACACGCCGCGCCGGATCAGCGCGTCCGACAGCATCCCGCCGAGCACGCCGCCGAGGAACCCGCAGATCGCGGGCAGCGAGGTCATGAAACCGGCCTTCAGCAGCGACATCCCGCGCGCCTGCACGAGGTAGATCGGAAACCACGTGAGGAAGAAGTAGGTGAGCACGTTCACGCAGTACTGGCCGAGGTAAACGCCGATCAGCATCCGGTTCGACAGCAGCTGGCGCACGTAATACCAGCCGGCGACGCGGCTGCTTTCCGAGCGCGTGCCGCCCGCGCCGCTTGGCCCGGCTGGCCGGCCCGTCGACCGCACGAGGCCGCCGCCCTGTTCGATATGGTCGAGCTCCGCGCGGTTCACGGCCGGATGGTCGGCCGGGTCCTTCATCACGCGCAGCCACAGGAACGCGAGCGCGATGCCGGCCAGGCCGAGCCACAGGTACACCTGGTGCCAGCCGTATGCATGCGTGAGCCACGCCATCAGCGGCGAGAACACGACGGCCGCGAAGTACTGCGCGGCGTTGAAGATCGCCGACGCGGTGCCGCGCTCGGCGGTCGGAAACCAGCTCGCGACGACTTTCGCATTGGCGGGGAACGCGGGCGCCTCGGCGATGCCGACCGCGAAGCGCATCGCGAACAGCGCGGCGACCGCGAACGCGGCGCTGCCGCCGAGGCCGATCGTGCTCTGCAACAGCGTGAACGCCGACCACAGGAAGATGCTCGCCGCATACACGCGCCGCGCGCCGAAGCGGTCGAGCAGCCAGCCGCTCGGCAGTTGCGCGAGCACGTACGCCCAGCTGAACGCCGAGAAGATGTAGCCCATCGTCACCGGATCGATGCCGAACGCCTTGCGGATCGGCGTGCCGGTGATCGACAGCGTCGCGCGGTCCGCATAGTTGAGCGTCGTGACGACGAACAGCATCGCCAGGATCCAGTAGCGCACGGCGGTCCGGCGCGCGGTGCGCGCGAGATCGAGCGGAAGATCGCGAGGGGTGGTCTGATTAGGCACTTTAATGTACGTCGTCGTATGACATGGGCCGCAGTTTATGAGCAATGTCCGCATGCAGAAACCTCGGGTTTTCCCTCTGGAGGGTGACGCGAGGCGGTCAGAATTTCGCGGTTAGACTGGCGGGGTAAGGATTTTGAGCCTGCCGGCAGTTGCCCGGTCGGCGGTCCAAAACATGAAATGATGTCGGCAGACATCGTATCTGTTGGGCTACAATGAGCAATCCATTCCCGAACCACGGAGCACACCCCCATGCAACTGACAGGAGAGATGCTGATCGGCGCCGACGCGGTGGCCGGCTCGGCCGGAACCTTGCGCGCGTTCGACCCGACGAAGGGCGCGCCGATCGACGCGCCGGCGTTCGGCGTCGCGACGCAGGCCGACGTCGACCGCGCGTGCGAACTCGCGCGCGACGCGTTCGATGCGTACCGTGCGCAGCCGCTCGCGGCCCGCGCGGCGTTTCTCGATGCGATCGCCGATGAAATCGTCGCACTCGGCGACGCGCTGATCGAGCGCGCACACGCCGAAACGGGCCTGCCCGTCGCGCGGCTGCAGGGTGAGCGCGGCCGCACCGTCGGCCAGCTCCGGCTGTTCGCGCGCGTCGTGCGCGACGGGCGCTTCCTCGCCGCGTCGATCGATCCCGCCCAGCCCGCGCGCACGCCGCTGCCGCGTTCGGACCTCCGTCTGCAGAAAGTCGCGCTCGGGCCCGTCGTCGTGTTCGGCGCGAGCAACTTCCCGCTCGCGTTCTCGGTGGCCGGCGGCGATACGGCGTCGGCGCTCGCGGCCGGCTGCCCGGTGATCGTGAAGGCGCACGAGGCGCACCTCGGCACGTCCGAGCTGGTCGGCCGCGCGATCCGCGCCGCCGTCGCGAAAACCGGCATGCCGGCCGGCGTGTTCTCGCTGCTGGTCGGCCCCGGCCGCGTGATCGGCGCGGCGCTCGTCAGCCACCCGGCGGTCCAGGCCGTCGGCTTCACCGGTTCGCGGCAGGGCGGCATGGCGCTCGTGCAGCTCGCGAACGCGCGCCCGCAGCCGATTCCCGTCTACGCGGAAATGAGCAGCATCAACCCGGTCGTGCTGTTCCCGGCCGCGCTCGCCGCGCGCGGCGACGCGATCGCGACGGGCTTCGTCGATTCGCTGACGCTCGGCGTCGGCCAGTTCTGTACGAACCCGGGCCTCGTGCTGGCGATCGACGGCCCCGATCTCGACCGCTTCGAAGCCGTCGCCGCGCAGGCGCTCGCGAAGAAGCCGGCCGGCGTGATGCTCACGCGCGGCATTGCCGATGCGTACCGCAATGGCCGCGGCAAGCTGGCCGAACTGCCGGGCGTGCGCGAAATCGGCGCGGGCGAGGCGGCGCAGACCGAATGCCAGGCGGGCGGCGCGCTGTACGAAGTCGGCGCGCAGGCTTTCCTGGCGGAGCCGGCGTTCAGCCACGAGATGTTCGGGCCGGCGTCGCTGATCGTGCGCTGCCGCGATCTCGACGAAGTCGCGCGCGTGCTGGAGGCGCTCGAAGGCCAGCTGACGGCCACGCTGCAGATGGACGCCGACGACAAGCCGCTCGCGCGCCGGCTGCTGCCGATCCTCGAACGCAAGGCCGGGCGCTTGCTCGTCAACGGCTACCCGACCGGCGTCGAGGTGTGCGATGCGATGGTGCACGGCGGGCCGTTCCCCGCGACGTCGAACCCGGCCGTCACGTCGGTCGGCGCGACGGCGATCGAGCGTTTCCTGCGGCCCGTGTGCTATCAGGACTTCCCGGACGACCTGCTGCCGCAAGGGTTGCAGGAAGGCAATCCGCTCGCGATTCCGCGGCTGCGGGACGGGAAGGGCGAGTAACGGGCCGGATCGACTGAAGGCGCGATCCCCGGCGGCTGGTGCGCCGGGGCGCGTGCCGGCACCGGGAAACGAAAAGGCGGAAGGGGCTCGCGAGTCCCTTCCGCCTTTTTGCATGGCGCGGCCTTTCGCGCCGCCGGTCTCGCCGGGTCAGTGAGCGGGGTGAGCGGCGAGTTGCAGGCGTTCGGCTGCGGCGAGCAGGCGACGGTCGCGCGTCCACAGCTTGCTGCCGCTGGTCAGTCGGACCGACGCGAGCAAGTGGGCGTCGACGTAACCGATGCCGAGCCCGTGAAGCGGCGCGATCTCGATCATGCGTTGGACCTCGTCGTCGGTCGCCGAGGTGGAAGCGGGAAGGTCGCGCAGCGCGTCCAGCACGGTCTGGCGATCGCGCAGGCTGCCGAGCGAAAGCTCGCCGACGACGAACGGATGGATCAATACCCGCTCGGCTTCGAGCAGCGAGGTGAGCGTTGCATCACCGGCTCGCAGGTGATCGATCCAGACGGAGGTGTCGACAAGAATCATGCTGGCTCCGATGGGCGGCGCGGGATGGATTCGAGATCGGGTTCGGTGCCGCCGAGACGGGCCAGCCGACGTGCGCTTTCGCGGGCAATCAGCGCGCGCAGTGCTTCTCTGACCAGCGCCGACTTTTCGGTGACGCCAGTCAACTGCTGGGCTTTGGCGAGCAGGGCGTCGTCCAGGGACAAGGTGGTACGCATGATCGGCTTCCGAAAGATGGGTGCATCAATTATGTCATCAATTGATGTCGATTGTGATGCATTGTGCTGGCCGGGAGATGGCCCGGCGCCGTGTCGGAGCAGCATGATGAGTCGGGCGGCCGGCGTGGCGGCACTGGAAACGCAAGGTAGCCGCCGATCTTGCCGCCTTCCACGTCCCGCGAATTTCTCCTACAGTAGCGAAGCCCCGGACCGCGCGGTCCGCGGGCGAACCTGAGAGACCGACAAAAGACAACGAGGGAACCCTCCAATGAACATCAACAAGCGTGGCGATCACCTGTTCGCGGCCGGATTGTGGAAAGCGATCGGCGACGTCGCGAAATCCGTGCGCACCCAGGTCGGCCAGTACAGCGAAGGGCGCGTGCTCGCGAACGCGCTGCAGGAATTCCAGCGCGACCTCGGCGGCAGCGAATTCGATGTGACGATCAACCAGGGGCGGCTCGTCACGGGCGCCGACGCGCATTCGCTCGTGTTCGGGCAGGCCGTGCGCCGTTTCCGCGAGGACATGGAGGCGCTGGTGTTCGCGCTCCAGTACCGGCGCGGCATCGACGAACGCGACCCGAGCCTGCGCACCGAAGCGCTGACCCAGGCGAACAGCCAGCTCGCGACCGCGAAGCAGTCGGCGACGATCACGGTCGGCCGGTTCTTCGACGCGGTCGTCGACCGGGACGTGCTCGGGCAGATCCTCGACGGCGAATCGAATGCGCGTGCCCGCACGGGCGCGCAGGGCCAGATCGAGGCGACGCGCGTGAAGCTCGCGAACGTGCGCTACCGGATCGTCGGGATCATCGCGCAGATGTGACGGCGCTCGCATGCATCGCAGCGGATGCGTGCGTCATTGCGGAAAGGAAAGCGCAGGCAACAAACGATCGCGGCCGGCGAGTGCCGGCCGCGATGCAGGACTGCCGGCCGCGGCGCCGATGAAAACCCGCGCCGCCGGCCATGCCCGCTTACTGCGGGCCCATCTTCTTGATCAGCACGTCGAGCTCGGCCGCTTCGGCTTCGGTGAGGTCGATGAGCGGCGCACGCACCGGGCCCGCGTCGTGGCCGACGAGCTTCGCGCCGGCCTTCACGATGCTGACCGCATAGCCCGCGCGGCGGTTGCGGATCTTCAGGTACGGCAGGAAGAAGTCGTCGATCAGGCGGCCGACCGTCGCGTGGTCGTCCTTAGCGATCGCCTCGTAGAAGTCCATCGCCGTCTTCGGGATGAAGTTGAACACGGCCGACGAGTACACCGGCACGCCGAGCGCCTTGTACGCGGCCGCATAGACTTCCGCCGTCGGCAGGCCGCCGAGGTACGCGAAGCGGTCGCCGAGGCGGCGGCGGATCGTGACCATGCTCTCGATTTCGCCGACGCCGTCCTTGAAGCCGATCAGGTTCGGGCAACGGTCGGCGAGGCGCTCGAGCATGTCGGCATTCAGCTTCGAATTCGCGCGGTTGTACACCACGACGCCGATCTTCAGCGCGCGGCACACCTGCTCGACGTGCTCGGCGATCCCTTCCTGGCTCGCTTCGGTCAGGTAGTGCGGCATCAGCAGCACGCCGCTCGCGCCGAGGCGCTCGGCTTCCTGCGCATACTCGATTGCGACGCGCGTCGCGCCGCCCGCGCCGGCGAGGATCGGCACCTTGCCCTTGCAGGTTTCCGTCGCGACGCGGATCACGTCCGAATACTCGCGCTGCGTGAGCGAGAAGAATTCGCCGGTGCCGCCGGCCGCGAACAGCGCGCTCGCGCCGTACGGCGCGAGCCATTCCAGGCGCTCGGCATAGGTGCTCGGGCGGAAGCTGCCGTCGGCGTCGAAATCCGTCAGCGGAAACGACAGCAGGCCGTGGGAGATGATCTGTTTGAGTTCTTGCGGTGAAGTCATGGTTGGGGTCGTCCGTCTAGCGCGAGTGCTGGGTTCGTCGGGAACGGCATACGAGCCGAATTGGCGATGTCGTTGTATGTCATCGTACAACGAGGGAAAGGGTGGCGCAAGCGGTTTGCTGGTCGTTAAAGGGTAGGGTCTTTCCGGATAAGGGTTTACGCAGCATCGCCGGTTGAGGTTGAATGTCGTATGATGACTAACGATATGGCCGATAGCCCTCAGGAATTGCAATGACTGCTTCCCCGCTCTACATCCGCGTGCACCCGGACGACAACGTCGCGATCGTCGTCAACGACGGCGGCCTGCCCGAAGGTGCGACGTTCGCCGACGGGCTGACGCTGTGCGAAGGCGTGCCGCAGGGGCACAAGGTCGCGCTCGTCGATCTCGCGGCCGGCGACCCGGTCGTCCGCTACAACGTGGTGATCGGCTACGCGCTGGCCGACCTGCGGCGCGGCAGCTGGGTCAACGAGCGCACGATGCGCATGCCGGAGCCGCCGGGGCTCGACGACCTGCCGCTCGCGACGCGCGCCGCGCCGCCGCTCGAGCCGCTCGACGGCTATACGTTCGAAGGTTTCCGCAATGCCGACGGCTCGGTCGGTACGCGCAACATCCTCGCGATCACGACGACCGTGCAGTGCGTGTCGGGCGTCGTCGAGCATGCGGTGAAGCGGATCAAGGACGAACTGCTGCCGCGCTATCCGAACGTCGACGACGTGGTCGGGCTCGAGCACACGTACGGCTGCGGCGTCGCGATCGACGCACCCGACGCCGACATCCCGATCCGCACGCTGCGCAACATCAGCCTGAATCCGAACTTCGGCGGCGAGGTGATGACCGTCAGCCTCGGCTGCGAGAAGCTGCAGCCCGAGCGCCTGCTGCCGCCGGGCGCGATTCCGCTGACCGCCGACGGCGCGGCCGACAACGGCGGCGTCGTGTGCCTGCAAGACGCCGCGCACGTCGGTTTCAACTCGATGATCGACTCGATCATGAAGATGGCCGAATCGCATCTCGAGCGGCTGAACCGCCGCCGCCGCGAGACGTGCCCGGCGTCGGATCTCGTCGTCGGCGTGCAGTGCGGCGGCAGCGACGCGTTCTCGGGGCTGACTGCCAATCCGGCCGTCGGCTTCGCGGCCGACCTGCTGGTGCGGGCTGGCGCGACGATCATGTTCTCGGAAGTGACCGAAGTGCGCGACGGCGTCGCGCAGCTCACGTCGCGTGCGGCGAACGAGGACGTTGCACGCGAGATCATCCGCGAGATGGACTGGTACGACCGCTACCTGGAGCGCGGCCGCGTCGACCGCAGCGCGAACACGACGCCCGGCAACAAGAAGGGCGGCCTGTCGAACATCGTCGAGAAGGCGATGGGGTCGATCGTGAAGTCGGGCAGCGCGCCGATCGCCGGCGTCGTGCGTCCCGGCGATCGTGCGCGGCAGAAGGGGCTGCTGTACGCGGCGACGCCCGCGAGCGATTTCATCTGCGGCACGCTGCAGCTCGCGGCGGGGATGAACCTGCACATCTTCACGACCGGCCGCGGTACGCCGTACGGCCTCGCGCAGGTGCCGGTGATCAAGGTCGCGACGCGCAGCGATCTCGCGCGCCGCTGGCACGACCTGATGGATCTCGACGCGGGACAGATCGCGACCGGCGCGGCGACGATCGAGGACACGGGCTGGGAACTGTTCCGGCTGATGCTCGACGTCGCGAGCGGCAAGCGCCGCACGTGGGCCGAGCAATGGAAGCTCGCGAATGCGCTGACGCTGTTCAATCCGGCGCCGGTGACCTGACCCGCGCGGGCGTGGCCGGCAAGACGATGCGGGCGCCTTCGGGCGCCCGTTTTCATTGCGGCGGCGCAGGCGTGCCGGTCGTGGCCGGTGCGATTTCCTTACCTGTCACGTAATCGACCGCCCGCGCGAGACCGGCGACGATGACTGCACGCGAATACGAAACACGCAACCTTCGCGACCTCGCCCCCTCATCGACACAAGGAGCCTCGCCATGAACACCGCCCAGTCCGCTTCGTCCGTTCATACCGACCTGATCGACCGCTACTTCGACGCATGGAACGAATCCGACGTCGCGCGCCGCCGCGCGCTGATCGATGCGACCTACGCGAGCGATGCGGCGTATCGCGATCCGCTGATGGCCGGCGACGGCCACGCGGGCATCGACACGATGATCGCGGCCGTGCAGGAACGCTTCCCTGCATACCGTTTCCGCCGCACGACCGACGTCGACGCATTCGGCCAGCACCTGCGGTTCTCGTGGGCGCTCGTGTCGCCCGACGGCGCGGCGATCGTGAAGGGTTCGGACTTCGGCACCGTCGACGCATCGGGCCGCCTCGCGACGGTCACGGGTTTCATCGACGAAATGCCGGCCGCAGCGTCGTGACGCGAGCGGTGCGTGCACAACTGCCGCCGGGATCGGGTAACGTTATGCGGTTTGTTCCTGATCCCGGAGACTAGCCGACATGCTGAAGAATCTCGACCCGCTGCTGCACGCCGACATCCTGCACACGCTGCGCGCGATGGGCCACGGCGACGAAATCGCGATCTGCGACGCGAATTTCCCGGCGGAATCCGTCGCGGAGCACACGGTGGTCGGCCGCGCGCTGCGGATCGACGGTGCCAATTCGGCGCGCGTCGTGCGCGCGGTGCTGTCCGTGCTGCCGCTCGACACGTTCGTCGACACGCCGGCATGGCGGATGGAAGTCGTCGGCGATGCGGCCGCGGTGCCGCCCGTGCAGCGCGAAGTGCAGGCCGAAATCGATCGCGCGGAAGGGCGCGCGGTGCCGCTCGCGGGCATCGACCGATTCGCGTTCTACGAGCGCGCGCAGCAGGCCTACGCGGTGATCGTCACCGGCGAGCTGCGTGGCTACGGCTGCTTCATCTTCAAGAAAGGCGTGTTGTTGGGCGACGCGGGCTAAACGCGGCTTTTGCCGCTGTTTCGTGCCGCTGCCGGCGGGCCGTGCCGCCGCCGCCGTGTAAAGATTTGCTACAACCTTTTTCTTGGACACGGCCGAAAGACCCTCTATGCTGGCCCATTTGCCGCGGGCCCCGCAGGGCCGCGCGGCCCCGAGCCGGATGGGCGCGCCCCGTGCGGCCGGCCGAATTGCATACGAGGAGAGAGGCATGACGCGTTCCGTCGATTCCGGCGTCATTTTTTTCGCACGCCTGGCGCTGGCGGCGTTGTTCCTGTGGGGCGGCGTGATGAAGCTGCTCGGCTACAGCGATTTCGTGGGCTACCTGCACGGGCTGAACGTGCCGTATCCGCAGGTGATCGGGCCGATCGTCGTTGCGATCGAGGCGCTCGGCGGGCTGCTGCTGATCGTCGGCTACAAGGTGAAGCCGCTGGCGCTCCTGATGGCGTTCTATACGGTCGCGACCGCCATGGTCGGACACAATTTCTGGGACGCGACGGACGCTGCCGTCCAGCATGACATGGTGATCCATTTCTGGAAGAACATCGCGATCGCCGGCGGGTTCCTGCTGCTGTACGTGACCGGCGCCGGCGGCGCGAGCATCGACGGTCTGCGCCGGCCGAGCTCGTCGTACGGCGGCCTGCGCTGATCGCACGCGCACCGTTACGCGGAAGCAAAATGAAAAGGGCCGAATCCCGCGGGATTCGGCCCTTTGTTCATGGAACGGGCGCGAGCGCCGGCGTTCCGCTCAGTGTGCGTCCTTCACGTCCTTCGCATCCTTCGAGAACTGCACGGCGATCGCGCCGAGCACGCAGATCGCCGCGACGTACACGACCGGCGCGAGCGGATTCGACTTCATCATCAGCGACACGATCACCGGCGTGAGGCCGCCGAAGATCGCATACGCGACGTTGTACGAGAACGAGATGCCCGAGAAGCGCACGACGGCCGGGAAGCTCTTGACCATCACGAACGGCACCGCGCCGATCGTGCCGACCATGAAGCCCGCGATTCCGTAGTAGAGCGGCAGCGTCGATGCGTCGGCGGCGACCTGCACGAACAGCAGGTAGTAGCACGCGGCGAGCCCGAGGCCGCCGATGCCGAGCACGCGCTTCGCGCCGATCCAGCCCGCGAGCGAACCCGCGGTGATGCAGCCGGCCGTCAGGCACAGCGTCGCGACGCTGTTCGCGAACAGCGTCGTCGCGGGCGTCAGGTGGAACTGCTTCTGCAGCAGCGCGGGCGTCATCAGGATCACGACGACGATCGCGGCCGACAGCATCCACGTGAGCAGCATCGACACGATCACCGCGCGGCCGTGGTCGCGCAGCACGGCCTTCAGCGGGATCTCGGCCGCGAGCGCCTTCTTCGCCTTCATCTCGGCGAACACCGGCGTTTCGTGCAGCCAGCGGCGCAGGTACACGGAGAACAGCCCGAACACGCCGCCCAGCAGGAACGGGATGCGCCACGCGAACGCGCCGACTTCGGCGGCCGAGTAGCGGCTGTTGATGCCGGCGGCCACGAGCGAGCCGAGCAGGATGCCGGCCGTGAGGCCCGCCGTCAGCGTGCCGCACGCATAGCCGATGTGGCGCGACGGCACGTGCTCGGACACGAACACCCACGCGCCCGGCACTTCGCCGCCGACCGCCGCGCCTTGCAGCACGCGGAACAGCAGCAGCAACACCGGTGCGAGGATGCCGATCGAGTCGTAGGTCGGCAGCAGGCCCATCAGCAGCGTCGGCACCGACATCATCAGCACGCTCAGCGTGAACATCCGCTTGCGGCCGAACAGGTCGCCGAAGTGCGCCATGATCACGCCGCCGAGCGGGCGCGCGAGATAGCCGGCCGCGAAGATGCCGAACGTCTGCAACTGGCGCAGCCAGTCGGGAATGTCGTGCGGGAAGAACAGTTGCCCAATCGCCGGCGCGAAGAACACGAAGATGATGAAGTCGTAGAACTCGAGGGCGCCGCCGAGTGCGGCAAGGCCAAGGGTCTTGTAGTCGCTGCGCGTGAGCGCGCGTTCGGCGGCGCGAGGCACGCCGCTCAATTCGGAAGCTTGCATGGTCAGGACGATCGGTTTTCGAATGTTGTTGTCGGTGCTGCGTCTCCAGGGCCCGCTATCGGCATGGACTGACAAGGCGCGGCTTGCATCGTCGAAACGTGCCGCGTGCCGGGTGAGGCACGAAACACGCGCCGCCGCACCGGGATGGGGCGCGGCGGAGACGAAGCGTCAAAGCGGGTTGGGCGATTCTACAGGAGCGCGAAATGCGTGCGCGCGAGTGCGAGCCGAGGAGGGCTTCGGACCATGCAGCCGAAGCGTGCGCGGCGGGACGGCCGGTGAGCCGTCCGCGCGCCGTGCGAGAGGGAGGTTGCGTATCAGCCGGCTCAGTTGCCGGCGATCGTGTCGACCGGCTTGAACGCGCCGTGCTCGACCTTGTAGATCGTCACCGGCGCATCCTTCAGGTCGCCCTTCGTGTCGTACGCGATGCTCGGGGCCGACACGCCCTTGACCGACACCTTGCCGAGATACGGCGTGTACACCTTCGGATCGGTCGAGTTCGCGTCCTTCATCGCGGTGAGCAGCGCGATCGTGCCGTCATACGAGTACGGCGAGTAGGTGATCACGTCTTCGTTGAAGCGCGCCTTGTAGCGTGCCGCGTAGCCGGAGAAACCCGGCATCTTTTCCTTCGGCAGCCCGCCCATGTAGACGATCGCGCCTTCGGCCGCTTCGCCGCCGACCTTCAGGAACGTCGGCGAGCGCGACATCTCGCCCGTCACGAATGCCGACTTCATCCCGAGCTGGCGCATCTTGCGGATCATCGGCGACGATTGCGCGTCACCGCCGCCGTAGAAGATCGCGTCCGGATTGACGCCCTTCAGGTTGGTCAGGATCGCCGAGAAATCGAGCGCCTTGTCGTTCGTGAAGTCGCGCTTGACGATCGTGCCGCCCGCCGCTTCCACGGCTTTCGCGAATTCGTCGGCGATGCCCTGGCCGTAGGCCGTGCGGTCGTCGATGATCGCGATGCGCTTGAAGCGCAGCGTCTTCACCGCGTACATGCCGACGATGCGGCCGGCCTGCGCGTCGCTCGTCAGCAGGCGGTAGGTCGTCTTGTAGCCGCGCGCCGTGTATTGCGGCGACGTCGCCATCGAGATCTGCGGCAGCCCCGCGCGATCGTACAGGTCGGATGCCGGAATGCTGGTGCCCGAGTTGAAGTGACCGATGATCCCGCGGACGTTGTCGTCGATCAGCCGCTGCGCGACGGTCGTGCCGGTGCGCGGGTCGGCCTGGTCGTCCTGCGAGTCGAGCTGGAACGTGACGGGCTTGCCGCCGATCGTCGGATGCGTCGCGTTGAAATCGGCGATCGCGAGCTGCACGCCCTTCTGCATGTCCGTGCCGTAATTCGACTGCGGGCCGGTCAGCGGTGCGGCGAAACCGATCTTGACGACGTCGGCGGCGATGGCGTTCGCGCCCGACAGTGCGCAGGCGACGGCCAGCGCGACGTGCGATACCTTCAGCTTCACTTTCACTTCCCCTTGATGGCGTGGTTGGGCCGCCGCCGGCATGCGGGCCGGCGCCGGTAAACCGGGCGAGACGTATCGGTCGGCAGGCCGATGCGATGGCGGCGCAGGTTCGCCGCGTGCTGCCCGCGCTGTGCCGGAATCGGCGTGCGCGACGGCGGGTGCGGCGGGCCGTGCATGCCGATTGCTGCAGCGGCGGGATGTCGTCTCGTGACCGTGAAGCGAAGTCTAGGTAGCGAAAATGCGGGCGTCTTGCGTGTTCGATGCGCAGCCGGCGACGATATCGGCATATCGTCGATAACCCTGATATATGCCGAAATCGTCACGCCGAATGCGCAATCGCGCCAAGACGCGGGGCCTTCGCATTTTTAGGATGGTGGATTCGGCGGCGCGTTGCCTGAACGTCGACGCGGCACGCCGGCAGCAAGCGAAGGCGTAACCGTGGCCGGCCGCGCACACGTGTCGTAGTGGTTGCGCACGCAACCTGTGTCGCTGGCCGATGCTTGCCGGTCGCGATGTGCGACGCGACCGTCCGTCTGCCGTCTGCCTGACCGTCCCGCACCCGGCGCGCCGCGATCGAAGGGGCGCTTCTATAATCGACGTCATCTGCCACTCGCTTCGCGGTTGCCGGGATGACGACCTTGCTTGCCGTACCGCCCATGAGCCTGTCCGAACCGTTGCGCTACCAGCCCGACAACGCCGATCTCGGCGCGATGCTCGCGCACTTCCGCCTGCTCGAACCGGTGTTCGATGCGCTGCCGGACGTCGCGTTCTTCGTGAAGGATGCGAGCGGCCGCTACGCGATCGTCAACCGCACGCTGGCGATGCGCTGCGGCTACAAGGACAAGCGCGACCTGCTCGGCAAGACCGCCGACGAAGTATTTCCGCGCCGCTTCGGCCGCAGCTATTTCGAGCAGGACATGGCGACGATCAACGCCGGCCAGCAACTGATGGACCAGCTCGAGCTGCACCTGTATCCCGGCCGCCAGCCGGGCTGGTGCCTGACCTGCAAGGAGCCGCTGCGCGACGCCGCGGGCAGGGTGGTCGGCCTCGCGGGCATCTCGCGCGACCTGAAGGCGCACGAGGGATCGCACCCGGCGTACAGCCGGCTCGCCGACGTGGTCCAGCACATCCAGGATCACTACGTGCAGCCGCTGAACCTCAAGCAGCTCGCGCAGATGGCCGGGATGTCGGTCGCGCAGCTCGAACGCTACTTCCACAAGGTGTTCCACCTGACGCCGCGCCAGGTGCTGCTGAAGACGCGGCTCGATGCGGCCACCGCGCTGCTCGTCACGCACGACAAGGTCACCGACGTCGCGGCGCTATGCGGCTATACGGATCACAGCGCGTTCACGCGCCAGTTCAAGGCAACGGTCGGCGTGACGCCGACGGAATACCGGTTGATGCTGCAGGAGCGGGCAGGATGACGCGATTCGCCGGCCGGGCCGGCGCATCGCAGGGATCGGGGTACTGCGGGGTACCGTGGGGAAACGGGGAAGCCGTGAAAACGGCGGCTCAGCGGTAGCCGAGCCCTTTCAGGACGGCCGTGCCGTCTTCGGTCAGCCGGAAGCTCGGGGCCGTATCGGGGTCGAGCTTGACCATCTCGACGAGACCGGCTTCCTGCAGCGCAGGCAGTTCGGGTTTGGCGTTTGCGCCGATCGGTGCATGCAGCAGCACGAGCAGCGTCGCGATTTCATGATGACTGAGCAGGCGGCGCAGCATCGTCTTCTTTGCAGGGGGCGCGGCCGGGCGGCCCGCGGGTGCTTCTACGGCGCTCATCGCTTTCCTCCTTTTCGAGATAACCATCGGGTACTGGTTGCGGATGGTGCCGTCGAAGACTTAAGCGATTCTTAAAACCGTGGCGGGCGACGGGATGCTGCGCTGCGGTACGGGTTACGGGATGTAACGCCATGCGCAGTGCGGCTCCCGGCCCGATCGCGGTCAGCCGCGCGGGCTGGTCCGCGGCCGTCCGATTCACCACGATGGTGCGCGCGGAATGCGGTCCTTTGCATCAACCGCGGATCCCGTCCACGGTTCGGCCCGCGATGCCCGATTCGCTTCCTTCCCTTATTTTCTGCGCTGCGCCTGCGCGGCGAGCCGCACGGCCGCGTTCGTCGCGCCGTAGCCGTCGTATCCGCCGCGCCGCTCGACGATTTCGAGCGAGAAGCGGTTGTCGACCAGTTCCGTATACGCGTGCAGGAATTCGCCGCCGTGCTCGTCGCGGTCGTACAGCAGGTGGTGCGCGCTCAGCGTGTCGATCAGCTCGTCCGGCAGCGCGTAGCGCGCGGCGAGATCGTCGTAGTAATTGGGCGGAATGCGCAGGAACGGTACGCCGTCGGCCGCGAACGCGGCAACCGTCTTCACGATGTCGTCCGTGCGGAACGCGACGTGGTTCAGCCCCGTGCCGTGGTACCGGTCGAGCGATTCGGCGACGGCCGTGTGACGGTCGACCGACGCGTTCAGCGCGATCCGCACCGAGCCGTCGGCGCTGCGCACCGCGCGGCTGCGCATCAGTCCGTACGGGTCCGGCACGAGCCAGCTGCGCTCGGCCTCGAAGCCGAATGCCGTCTTGAAGAACAGGATCCACGTGTCGAGTGCGTCGGCCGGCAGCGCGAGGCACACATGGTCGATGCCCGTCAGCGGACCGACTTCGCTCGGGCCGTCGATGTCGGTCAGCACGAAGTCCGATTCGTACAGCGTCGGCGCGTTCGGCGCTTCATCGACGAAATACTCGAGGCTGCCGTCCGGCGCCTTTACGCTCGGCAGCACGCGTTCGCTCGGCCCGACGCGGCCGGAGAACGGCGCATAGCCGAAGCCGGCCGCGCGCTCGAACGCCACTTTCGCGTCGTCGACGCGGAATGCCGAGGCACACAGCGACAGCCCGTGCTGCTGGAAGAACGCGTCGGCGAACGAGTCGCGCTCCGCGTTCAGCACGATCGACGCGGCGCCGTGCTGGAACAGCGTCACGTCCTTCGAGCGATGCCGGCCGGCGAGCCGGAAGCGCATCCGGCCGAGCCATTCGCCGACGGTTGCCGCCGCCTGCGCGTCGACCGCAAATTCGATGAACTGGAACCCGACGTGCGCGGGCGGCGCCGGCGGCGCGAACAGCGGCTGGCCGGCGGCCGGCGCGCGGCCGTCCTGCGCGAGCCGCTCGCGCGTCAGTTCTTCCAGATAGAGCAGCGAGCGATGGCCGTCGGCGGCGGTGGCCGTGGTCGGCGCGGCGCGGAAGCCGTCGTTGAAGATCTCCAGCGAAAGCGGCCCCGTGTAGCCCGACTCGATCACCCGCGCGGTGAAGCGCGCGAGGTCGAAATCGCCCTGGCCCGGGAACGAGCGGTAGTGGCGGCTCCATTCGAGCACGTCCATCGCGAGCTTCGGCGCGTCGGCGATCTGCACGAACGCGATCCGGTCGCCGGGGATGTCGGCGATCGCGTCCGGAGAATCGTCGAGCGACAGCGTATGGAAGCTGTCGAGCGCAAGGCCGAGGTGCGGACTGTTCACGGCATTCACGAGTTTCCACGCATGGCCGTACCGCTTCACGACGCGGCCCCAGGCGAGCGCTTCGTACGCGGCGACCACGCCGGCCTGTCGCGCCGCTTCGGCGAGTGCGCCGAGCTGGTCGACGAGCAGCCCGTCGTCGGCGATCGTGTCGGCCGACACATTGCTGCAGACGAGGATGCGGTCGGTGCCGAGCGCGTGCATCACGTCGAACTTGCGCTTGACCCGGTCGAGGTTGCGCGCGAGCTGGGCCGCGCTGACGCCTTCGAAGTCGCGAAACGGCTGGAACAGCACGATGTCGAGGCCGAGGTCGGCGGCCATGCGCCGGACGTCGGCCGGCGATCCGTCGAAGTAGACGAGGTCGTTTTCGAAGATTTCGACGCCGTCGAAGCCCGCGGCCTGGATGGCGGCGAGTTTCTCGGCGAGCGTGCCGGACAGTGACACGGTGGCGATCGAGCGCTGCATGGCGATTCCTGCGGATGAGCGGGGCATGGCGTCGGTCGAACCGGTCCTGAATGAACCAGTCGTTGAGTCCCGGGCGAACGCCATATCCCGAATTTACTGGGGTAGTGGCGTGTATTGTACAAACTAACTAGGTGGTACAAATTAGCGAAAACCCGAAAAGACAGCGCGCTTTCACGGGCGCACACTAGCGCCAAATTCCGATGTTTTCGGGGCGATGCCGTCACGGTCCGCCCCTGTTTTAGGAGCAGAATCACCATGAGCAAGCACAAGGTGCTGGTGCTGAACGGCCCGAACCTGAACCTGCTGGGGACGCGCGAGCCCCATATCTACGGCGCGGAAACGCTCGCCGACGTCGAGCAGCGCTGCCGTACGGCGGCCGAGGCGCTCGGGCTGGAAATCGAGTTCCGCCAGTCGAACGCCGAGCATCAGCTGATCGACTGGCTGCATGCCGCGCGCCTCGACACGGACGGCATCGTGATCAACCCGGCTGCCTATACGCATACGTCGGTCGCGCTGGCCGACGCGCTTTCCGCGATCGCGAAGCCGGTGATCGAAGTCCATATCTCGAACGTGCATCGCCGCGAGGCGTTCCGCCACCATTCCTATGTGTCGGCGGTTGCCGAAGCCGTGATCTGCGGCTGCGGCACCGAAGGCTACGTGTTCGCGCTGCAGCGTCTGGCGACGCTGTTTGCGCAGGGAGCCGCACGATGAGCCGCCCGTCGTTTCTGATCGGCCTGATCGGCCAGGGCATCGGCGGTTCGCTGTCGCCCGCGATGCACGAGGAAGAAGGTTTCCGCCAGGGGTTCGGCTACGTGTACCGGCGCATTGATCTCGACGCGCTCGGCGTGACCGTCGACGCACTGCCGCAACTGCTCGATGCCGCGCAGCGGATGGGCTACAACGGGCTGAACATTACGCACCCGTGCAAGCAGCGCGTGATCGAACACCTCGACGCGCTGTCGGACGACGCGCGCGCGCTCGGCGCGGTGAACACCGTGCTGTTCAAGGACGGCAAGCGGATCGGGCACAACACCGACTGGTCGGGCTTCGCGAAATCGTTTCGCCGCGGGTTGCCCGACGCGAAGCTCGACAGCGTCGTCCAGCTCGGCGCGGGCGGCGCCGGTGCGGCCGTGGCGCACGCGGCGCTGCAGATGGGCGCGGCCGAACTGAAGATTTTCGATGTCGACGGCACGCGCGCCGCCGCGCTCGCGGCCGAACTGCAGCAACGCTTCCCCGCCGCGCGGATCATGCCGGGCGGCGATCTCGCTGCCGCGATGCGCGCTGCGACGGGCCTGATCCACGCCACGCCGACCGGCATGGCCAAGCATCCGGGCCTGCCGCTGCCGGCCGAACTGCTCCACGCGGCCATGTGGGTGGCCGACATCGTGTATTTCCCGCTCGAAACCGAACTGATCCACGCCGCGCGCGCGGCCGGCTGCGCCACGCTGCCGGGCGGCGGGATGGCCGTCTACCAGGCCGTCGACGCGTTCGAGATCTTCACCGGACGCACGCCCGACGCCGAGCGGATGTTCGATCACTTTCAGTCGCTCGTCGCGCGCTGACCCCTTACAGAAAGAGAGACCAGGAGACGACCATGCAGCACACCACCCACACGAGCGCCGCGCCGGCGCAGGCCGGCACGGTCCGGCGCACCTCGGCGCGCTACAAGATTCTCGCGCTGCTCGCGATCGGCACGATGATCAACTATCTCGACCGCACCGTGCTGGGGGTGGCTGCGCCGCAGCTCACCAAGGAGCTCGGCATCAACGCGGCCGTGATGGGCATCATGTTCTCCGCGTTTTCGTGGACCTACGTTGCGATGCAGGTGCCCGGCGGCCTGTTCCTCGACCGCTTCGGCAGCAAGATCACCTATTACTGGTCGATGACGCTGTGGTCGCTGTGCACGTTCCTGCAGGGCTTCGTGCCGGGCATCGCGACGCTGTTCGCATGCCGGCTCGGGCTCGGCGTGACGGAGGCGCCGTGCTTCCCGACCAACAGCCGGGTCGTCGCGACGTGGTTCCCGCAGAACGAACGCGCGATGGCGACGGGCACTTATACCGTCGGCGAGTACATCGGCCTCGCGTTCTTCAGCCCCGTGCTGTTCGCGCTGATGGGCGCGTTCGGCTGGCGTTCGCTGTTCTGGGTCGTCGGCGCGATCGGCATCGTGTTCGGCCTGGTCTGGTGGAAGTTCTATCATGAGCCGCGCAACCATCCGGGCGCCAACTCGGAGGAGCTCGCGTACATCGAGGCGGGCGGCGGTCTCGTGCACAGCGCACGCAAGGATGGCGACAAAGGCGGCAAGGGCGAGCAGAAGAAGTTCAGCTGGGCGATGGCCGGCAAGCTGCTGAAGAAGCGCCAGCTCGCGGGCATCTGCCTCGGCCAGTTCGCAGGCAATTCGACGCTCGTGTTCTTCCTGACCTGGTTCCCGACCTACCTCGCCACCGAGCGCCACATGGGCTGGCTGAAGATCGGCTTCTTCGCGGTGATGCCGTTCATCGCCGCGTCGGTCGGCGTGATGTTCGGCGGAATCTTCTCCGACTGGCTGCTGCGCCGCGGCAAGTCCGCGAACCTCGCGCGCAAGCTGCCGATCATCGCGGGCCTGCTGCTCGCGTCGACGATCATTCTCGCGAACTACGTGAAGAGCAACGAAGCCGTGATCGCGATCATGTCGGTGGCCTTCTTCGCGCAGGGGATGGCCGCGCTCGGCTGGACGCTCGTGTCGGACATCGCGCCGGACGGCCTGCTCGGCGTGACGGGCGGCATCTTCAACTTCGCGGCGAACCTCGCGGGCATCGTCACGCCGCTGGTCGTCGGTTTCATCGTCGCGTCGACCGGCTCGTTCGTCGGTGCGCTGGTGTTCATCGGCGTGATCGCGCTGGTCGGTGCGCTGTCGTACATCTTCGTCGTCGGCGACATCAAGCGGATCGAGCTGTAAGCACCGCCTCCACGCACATCCAGTGCGTTAGCCCGGCGGCCAATCGGCCGCCGGGCTTTTTTGTTTGCGGCGCCGGCCGGCGTGCCGGTCGGCGCACGGCGCTTACGCGCGCTGCACGGCGATGCCGAGCGATTCGACGGCCTGCGCGATCGCCGCGACCGCACGCCGGATATCGCCCGAATCGATCGCGCCGATGCAGCCGACGCGGAACGTCTCGAGTTGCGTGAGCTTGCCCGGATACAGGATGAAGCCCGCGTCGCGCACCGCGTCGTAGAAGCGGCGGAAATCGTAGGCCGGATGGTCGGGCGCATGGAACGTGACGATCACCGGTGCCTGCACGCTCGCGTCGAGGAACGGCACGAAGCCGAGCGCGCGCATCGACTCGACCAGCGTGCGGCAGTTGTCCACGTAGCGCGCACCACGCGCCGGCTGCCCGCCTTCGGCGAGGTACTGGTCGAGCGCGGCGCGCAGCGCGGCGATCACGTGGGTCGGCGGCGTGAAGCGCCACTGGCCCGTCTTGCGCAGGTACGCGTACTGGTCGTGGAGGTCGAGCGCGAGCGACGGCGAGTTGCCTTCGCACGCGTCGAGCGCGTCGCGCCGTACGATCGCGAACCCCATCCCCGGCACGCCTTCGAGGCATTTGCCGCTCGCCGAGACCAGCGCATCGATGCCGCTGTCCGCGAGCGCGATCGGCAACGCGCCGAACGAGCTCATCGCGTCGACGATCAGCCGCTTGCCGTGGCGCCGGCACGCGGCTGCGATCGCATCGAGCGGATTCAGGATCCCGGCGCTCGTCTCCAGATGCACGAGTGCGACGTGCGTGATGCGCGGCTCGCGCGCGAACGCGGCCTCGACCGCCGCCGCGTCGACGGCCGCGTCCTCGCCGAACGGCAACGCGATCGCGTCGATGCCGAGCCGGCCGAGGATCTTCAGGATGCGTGCGCAATACGCGCCGTTGTCGGGCACCAGCACGACGCCGTCGCGCGGCACCAGCGTGCCGAGCGCGGCTTCGACCGAGAACGTGCCGCTGCCCTGCATCGGTACGCACACGTACTCGTCGCCACCGTGCGCAATGGCGACGAGATCCGCGCAGACGCTGGCCGTCAGTTGATTGAAAGCGGCATCCCACGACCCCCAGTCATGTTGCATTGCGTGGCGCGTTGTGGCGGACGTGGTGAGCGGGCCGGGCGTGAGCAGAATCGGGTCGGACATGGTTTTTCTCCAGCAGAGGTCGAACGAAACGCCGGGCGGCATTTCTGAATGACTTGCATGATATTGGCAAAATGTGTCATTTTTTGGAAATTGTGGCATTCGTCACGGGTTTGTCATCGAACGCTGTGATCCTTCGGTTGCCGCGCGAAACCAACCGCAGCGCGGCGGCGAGGCGGGCCGTCGATCGGCCTGCCCGGAGATAACAGGAGAGCCGGATCGTGCCCCGGCCGTTTGGTGTTCCGCCTACGGAGAAGTGAGATGACACTGCAGAATTCCTCGCGCGCCGCTGCCGGCGCGTTCCGCAAGCTTGCGCTGGCCGCCAGCGTCGCCGGTCTGATGGGCGCCGCGTTGCCCGCGCATGCGGCGAGCGCGGTCGTGCTGTATACGGCGGACGGTCTCGAGAACCTCTATCGCGATGTGCTGCCGGCCTTCGAGAAGAAGGAAGGCGTCAAGGTCAACATCGTGACGGCAGGTAGCGGCGAGGTCGTGAACCGCGCGAACATCGAGAAGAATTCCCCGAAGGCCGACGTGATCGTCACGCTGCCGCCGTTCATCCAGCAAGCCGGCCAGATGGGCCTGCTGCAGCCGTACCAGAGCGTGAACTACAAGAACGTGCCGGCCATCGCGAAGGCCGAGGACGGCACGTGGGCGACGTTCGTGAACAACTACTTCTCGTTCGCGATCAACCCGGACGTCGTGAAGAACCAGCCGAAGACGTTCGCCGACCTGCTGTCGCCGGCCTATGCCGGCAAGGTCGCGTACTCGAACCCGGCCACGGCCGGCGACGGGATGGCCGTGCTGATCCTGACGACGTCGCTGATGGGCGAGGACAAGGCGTTCGACTACCTCGCGAAGCTGTCGCAGAGCGTGAAGTTCCACACCAAGGGCACGGGCTACCTGAACGTGCTGCTCTCGCGTAACGAAATCAGCGTCGCGAACGGCGACCTGCAGATGGACCTCGACGACGCCGAACACGGCGCGCTGTCCGTCAAGCCGATCTTCCTGGCAGCGAAGGACGGCGACCAGCCGACCACGTTCCAGCTCCCGTACGGCATTGGCCTGATCAAGAGCGGCCCGAACCAGGACGCCGGCAAGAAGCTGATCGACTACCTGATGTCGACGGACGTGCAGTCGAAGGTGCCGGACATGTACGGCATCCCGGGCCGCACGGACGTGCCGCTGGCCGGCAAGAACGGCGAAGCGGTCAAGAAGGCGATCGCGGGCGTGAAGCTGATCCCGGTCGACTGGACCCAGGTGATGGCGAAGAAGCCGGTGTGGATCGAGCGCTGGAAGAAGGACGTGATCGGCAGCTCGGGCAAGCAGCTCGACGTCGTCAAGCCGAAGTGATCGGCACACGCCGCCTGTATTAGTGAGCAAGAGGATGAACCCGGTGGAAACCACCCTGACCCATCCCGGCGCATTCGGCGCCGCCGAACCGCACGCGACGCTGCGGTCCGGCGCGCCGGGCGGCGTGCAGATCGAACACCTGAGCGTGCGCTACGGCGCACGCACGGTGCTGGAAGATCTGTCGCTGTCGATCGGTGCCGGTGAATTTCTGACCGTGCTCGGCAAGAGCGGCTGCGGCAAGACCACGCTGCTGCGCTTCATCGCCGGGTTCGTGAAGGCCGATGGCCTGACCGGCACGCTGACCGTTGCCGGACGCGACCTGACCTATGCGCCGCCGCACAAGCGCAACCTCGGTCTGCTGTTCCAGAATTACGCGCTGTTCCCGCACCTGTCGGTGTTCGAGAACGTCGCATTCGGGCTGCGCGCGCGCGGCATGGCGTCGTCGGAAGTGACGCGACGCGTCGCCGACGCGCTGAAGCTCGTGCAGCTCGGCGATGCGGGCCATCATCTGCCCGCGCAGCTGTCGGGCGGGATGCAGCAGCGCGTCGCGCTGGCGCGCGCGCTCGTGATCGAGCCGGACGTGCTGCTGCTCGACGAGCCGCTGTCGGCGCTCGACGCGAACCTGCGCGCCTCGGTGCGCAGTGAACTGAAGGCGCTGCACGAGCGCCTGCCGAACCTGACCGTCGTCTGCGTGACGCACGACCGCGACGACGCCCTCGTGCTGTCCGACCGCGCGCTGCTGATGCGCGACGGCCACATCGCGCAGCTCGGCACGCCGCAGCAACTGTACGACGCGCCGCAGGACGGCTACGTCGCACGCTATCTCGGCCCGGCGAACCTGCTGCCGCCGCACGTGATCTTCCCGCTCGGCGATCCGCGCCACGACGTGCGCGGCAAGGTCGCGTGCGTGCGCCCCGAGCGCCTGACCGTGATGCCGCCGGCGGCCGGCGGCCTGCACGGCACGGTGGCGTCCGTCGAATGGCAGGGCGCGGACCTGTCGATCGCGGTCGTGATCGACGCGGCGCCCGACGAGCCCGTGCGCGTCACGATGCAACGCGGCCGCGGCGCGGCCCCCGAGCGCGGTGCGCGCGTGTCCCTGCAATGCGAGGCAGACGATGTCGTCCTTATCGAGCCCTGAAGCCGGCCTGCCGCCGCACGTGCTCGCGTCGGCCGCCGCGCACGCTGCCGCCGCGCGGCGCCGCAAGCGCATGGGCGACCTGCACCTGGCCGCGCTCGCGATCGTCCTGCTCGGCCCGCTCGTCGTCTATCCGCTGGTGCGGCTCGTGCTGCTGAGCGTATCGGGCGATCACGGGCTGAGTTTCGCCGCGTACCGTACCTTCTTCGGCAATCCCGACACGCGCAGCGTGATGATGACGACGCTCGGCGTGCTGTTCGCGAGCGCCGGCACCGCGTCGGTGCTCGGCGTGCTGCTGGCCGCGCTGCTGTTCTTCAAGCCGTTCCCGGGCGCATCGCTCGTCACGCGCTTCCTGGAGCTGTACGTCGCGTTCCCGTCGTTCCTCGTCGCGTTCACGTTGATCTTCCTGTACGGCTCGCAAGGGTCGATCAGCATCGCGCTGCAGCACCTGTTCCATCTCGAGAACCCGCCGCTCGATTTCCTGTTCGGCATCGGCGGCGTGATTCTCGCGCAGACCGTGTTCTATACGCCGTTCGTCGTGCGGCCGACGCTCGCGTCGTTCGCGACGCTCGACCTGCGTCTGATCGAAGCCGCCCGCAGCCTCGGCGCGCCCGGCTGGATGCTCGCGCGTCGCGTCGTCCTGCCGATCGCGTGGCCGGGCATCGCCGCCGGCACCGTGCTGTGCTTTCTGCTGACGCTGAACGAGTTCGGGATTCTGCTCGTGCTCGGCAGCGCGCGGCTCGTCACGTTGCCGGTCGCGATCTACAGCAGCGCGACCGTCGATCTCGATTTGCCGACCGCGTCGGCCGGCGCGGTCGTGATGCTGGCGTTGTCGCTGGCGCTGTATGCGGTTTATCGCCGGGTGAACCGGCGTGCGACGGGAGGGAACGATGTCCGCTGAATTTCGTATCGGGCAAGCCGTGCCGCGCCACCAGATCGGCTGGAGCGACGCGCTGCTCAAGCACGCGTCGCGTGTCGCGCTCGCGCTGGCCGCATTCGCGTGCTTCTGGTTGTTCGTGCTGCCGGTCGTCGTCGTCGCGCTGTCGAGCGTGTCGACCCAGTGGTCGGGCACGATCTTGCCGGCCGGCTACAGCCTGCGCTGGTTCGAACGGCTCGGGTCGCCGGAGTACGACGCGCTGCTGACGAGCCTCGAAATCGGCTTCGGCGTATCGGCGATCGGCACGATCCTTGGGCTGTGGCTCGCGCTGGCGCTCGAAGGGCGCGACCGGCGCGGCCTCGGCGCAGTGGTCGACGCGCTCGTGATGGTGCCGAACGGTGTGCCGAGCGTCGTGCTCGGGCTCGCGGTGCTGATCGCGTATCACCAGAAGCCGCTCGACCTGTCGAGCTCGGCGGCGATCGTCGTGCTCGTGCAGCTCGCGCTGATCCTGCCGTTCTGCTATCGCTGCGCGGCCGCCGCGTTGCGTCCGGAACTGACCGTGCTGCGCGAAGCCGCGGCGAGCCTCGGTGCGCCGCCCGCGATGGTGCTGCGCCGTGTGCTGCTGCCGCAGCTCGTGCCGGCGCTGCGCGCGAGCCTCGCGCTCGGCTTCGCGCTGTCGCTCGGCGAGCTCGGCGCGACGCTGACGGTGTATCCGCCGGGCTTCGCGACCGTGCCGATCGTCGTGATCGGCCAGGTGGAGCGCGGTTACTACCTTCCGGCATCGGCGCTGTCGCTGCTGATGCTCGGCGCGTCGCTCGCGGCGCTGCTGCTGATTGCCGCGCGCGTGCCGCGCGGCAAGCGGGCGGCATCATGAACGCCGCGTTCGCATTGCGCCATCCCGGTGACGCGTCGGCGGCCGGCACCTCGACGGGGCTGGCGGGTCGCTCGGTCGACGTCAACGGCCGGCGCTACCGGCTGCCGGTCGAGCCGACCGTCGTCGTCTGCGTCGACGGCTGCGAGTACGACTATCTCGAACGGGCAGTGGAAGCGGGCGTCGCGCCGTTCATCGGCCGGATGATCGCGGAAGGCACGGCGTGGCGCGGCGATTGCGTCGTGCCGACCTTCACCAACCCGAACAACCTGTCGATCGTCTGCGGCGTGCCGCCGTCGGTCCACGGGATCTGCGGCAACTATTTCTGGGATCCGGCCGCCGACGGCGGGCGCGGCGCCGAAGTGATGATGAACGACCCGGCCTACCTGCGGGCCGGCACGCTGCTCGCGGCGGCGTCCGACGCCGGCGCGCGGGTGGCCGTCGTGACCGCGAAGGACAAGCTGCGCCGGCTGCTCGGCTGGCAGATGCGCGGCATCTGCTTCTCCGCCGAGAAGGCCGCGCAGGCGAATCTCGCGGAAAACGGGATCGTCGACGTGCTCGACTGGGTCGGCCTGCCGTCGCCGGACGTCTACAGTGCGGCGCTGTCCGAGTTCGTGTTCGCGGCCGGCGTGCGGCTCGCGCAGACGCGCCAGGTCGACCTGATGTATCTGTCGACTACCGACTACGTGCAGCACAAGTGCGAGCCGGGCAGTGCGGGCGCGAACGCGTTCTACGCGATGATGGACGGCTACCTTGCGCAGCTCGACGCGCTCGGCTGGGCGATCGGCCTCACGGCCGACCACGGGATGAACGCGAAGCACGATCCTGCGACGGGCCACCCGAACGTGATCTATCTGCAGGACGCATTCGATGGCTGGTACGGCGCGCAGGCTGCGCGCGTGATCCTGCCGATCACCGATCCGTACGTCGTGCACCACGGCGCGCTCGGCTCGTTTGCGACGATCTACCTGGCGCCGGGTGTCGACCGGGCTGAAGCGATGTGGCGTGTCGGCGGCCTGGACGGCGTCGAGCTCGTGCTGGACAACGCGGAAGCCGCCGCACGTTTCGAACTGCCGGCCGACCGGATCGGCGATCTCGTCGTGATCGGCCGCCGCGACATGACGCTCGGCACGCGCGAGCGCGAACACGACCTGTCGGGCCTCACGGTGCCGCTGCGTTCGCACGGCGGCGTGTCGGAGCAGGAAGTGCCGTTGCTGTTCAACCGGCGTATCGAGCGGGACGATCCCGCGCGTCGCCCGCGCAACTTCGACGTGTTCGATTTCGTGTTGAACCGGGTCACGACATGATGGCGCATCCTCGACACGATCATCCGGCGTTTCGCGCAGAGGCGTTGCGCTGGTGCGGTACACGCGCGACGCGCGAACGCACGCTCGACGTCACGGACCCGTACACGGGCACGCGCGTCGGTACTGTGCCGCTTGCGAGCGTCGACGACGTGCGCGCGGCGTTCGACTACGCGATGGCCTACCGGCCGAAGCTCACGCGCTACGAGCGGTCGCAGATCCTCGAACGTGCGGCCGCGCTGCTGCGCGAACGCACCGAGGAAGCGTCCGACCTGATCACGCTCGAATCGGGGCTGTCGAAGCAGGATTCCCGCTACGAGATCGGCCGTGTCGCCGACGTGCTGAAGTTCGCGGCGATCGAGGCATTGCGCGATGACGCGCAGAGTTTCTCATGCGACCTGACGCCTCACGGCAAGGCGCGGCGCGTGTTTTCGCAGCGGCAGCCGCTTGACGGCGTGATCGTCGCGATCACGCCGTTCAATCATCCTATGAACCAGGTGGCGCACAAGATCGCGCCGGCGATCGCGACGAACAACCGCGTGATCGTGAAACCGTCGGAGAAGGTACCGTTGTCGGCGTTCTATCTGGCCGACCTGCTGGTCGAAGCCGGGCTGCCTGAGCCGATGCTGCAGGTGCTGACCGGCGATCCGGCCGAGATCGCAGACGAACTCGTCACGCATCCGCATGCGTCGCTGATCACGTTCACGGGCGGTGTGGCGATCGGCAAGGCGATTGCCGCGCGGGCCGGCTACCGGCGCATCGTGCTGGAGCTGGGCGGCAACGACCCGCTGATCGTCCTCGACGACGCCGATCTCGAACGCGCGGCGTCGCTGGCGGTGCTCGGCTCGTACCGGAATTCGGGCCAGCGCTGTACGGCCGTCAAGCGGATGCTGGTGCAGCGTTCGATCGCACCCGCATTCACCGAATTGCTCGTCGAGAAGACGCGTGCATGGAAGTACGGCGATCCGTTCGATCCCGCAAATGAAATGGGCACGGTGATCGACGAGGCGGCGGCGCGGCTGTTCGAGGCGCGCGTCGAAGAGGCCGTTGCGCAGGGGGCGCGCCTGCTGACCGGCAACGTGCGGCGCGGCGCGCTGTATTCGCCGACCGTGCTCGACAACGTCGATCCGTCGATGACGATCGTGCGCGAGGAGACCTTCGGGCCCGTGTCGCCGGTGATCACGTTCGATACGATCGACGACGCGATCCGGATCAGCAACGGAACGGCGTTCGGGCTGTCGTCGGGTGTGTGTACCGACAGCACGGCGGCGGTCGTGCGGTTCGTGAACGAACTGAACGTCGGCACGGTGAATGTATGGGAAGTACCCGGCTACCGGATCGAGCTGTCGCCGTTCGGCGGGATCAAGGATTCGGGGCTCGGTTACAAGGAAGGCGTTCAGGAGGCGATGAAGAGCTTCACGAACCTGAAGACGTTTTCGTTGCCTTGGGAGTAAACGGATGGCATTGACGGTGGAAGAGATCCACGGCCTGTATCGCGAGCATGGCCATGTGGCCTATAGCGGCGAACCGGTCACGCAGCTCGAGCATGCGTTGCAGAGCGGATTGCTGGCGGAAGAGGCGGGCGCGGACGAGGCACTGGTCGCGGCGGCGTTCCTGCACGACCTCGGTCATCTGCTGAATCGCCAGGGCGAGACGCCGAGCGCGCGCGGAATCGACGATCTGCATCAGTATTACGTGCTGCCGTTCCTGCGGCCGCTGTTTTCCGACGCGGTGCTGGAGCCGATCCGGCTGCACGTCGACGCGAAGCGCTGCCTGTGCCGCACGGACGCCGGCTACTTCGAAAGCCTGTCGCCGGACTCGGTGCGCAGCCTCGCGCTGCAGGGCGGCATCTTCAGTGAAGAGGAGACGGCGGCGTTCCTGCGGCGCCCGTTCGCGGAAGATGCGCTGCGTCTGCGCCGCTGGGACGATTCGGCGAAGGAGGAAGGGAAGGTGACGCCTGACCTCGATCACTATATGGAGATCGTCGCGCGCCAGGTGCGTGCAGGCTGACGGGTCAGGTTGCTTCTATATATAAGGCCCCGCACGCGGCAGCGTGCGGGGCCTTATATTTTTTGCGAAACCCCTTGCGCAGTTCGAAGAGGCTGCCTACAATCACGCCTCTTTCGCGCTAACGGAAACGCGGCGCGGGAGGAAGGGAAGCGGTGCTGTTGAGGCTTGGTGGTAGCGGCCTCGGTGGTGCAGGAAGTTGAGCCCCGCAGTCGCAACGATGTCGTGTAAAAAGTTGTTGACGAGCTGCGAAACACGGTTCATAATCTCGCTTCTCTGCTGCTGAAAACGC
>NZ_CADFEI010000005.1 GCF_902833225.1 Burkholderia sp. BCC1644 | reverse complement strand
GCCGATCATCGACAACGGCGAATTCAATCACGGGCTCACGTACTCGGGCCACCCGGTGGCGGCAGCCGTCGCGGTCGCGAACCTGAAGCTGCTGCGCGACGAAGGGATCGTCGAGCGCGTGAAGAGCGACATCGGGCCGTATTTCCAGCGCCGGCTGCGCGACGCGCTGGGTGATCATCCGGTCGTCGGGGAGATTGCAGGCACGGGTCTGGTCGCGGGCGTTCAGCTTGCGCGCGATCGCGGCCGGCGCGAGCGGTTCGGTGCGGGTGTCGATATCGGCACGATCTGCCGCGACTTCTGCTTCAACGGCAACCTGATCATGCGCGCGACCGGCGACCGGATGCTGCTGTCGCCGCCGCTCGTGATACGCGAGGCGGAGGTCGACGAGATCGTCGACAAGGCGAAGCGCGCGTTCGATGCGACGGCGGAGCGGGTGGGGTAGTCGCGCAACGATTCGGCCAAGCTTGCGTGGCCGCCGTCATGTCGCAGTGCGTTGTGTTTTTTCGGCGGAAATTCGACGAATGCCGACGAACTGGACAGGCGTTGGGGCGCGGGCGATTCCGCAGCGTGTCGTTACCGGCACCGGGCCGGCCAGTGTGGCCGGTCCGATCGCCGGAAAGTGAACCGGGTGTCGCCTGAAGGGGAATGAAACCGGGCGGTATTAAGCGTGCGTGAACCGCTGCCGCTCGAACGCCATGATGTGCGCGACCGACGACGCGATATCCATCGTCCCGGTTTCGACAACGACATCGGGTGTGACCGGTACTTCGTAGGGATCCGAGATGCCGGTGAATTGCGTCGTCTGGCCGGTGATCGCTTTTGCGTAAAGCTGCTTCGGATCGCGTGCGGAACAGGTCGCAATATCGGTTTTCAGATAAACCTCGACGAACCGATCTGCGCCGACGATATGTCGTGCGCGTTGCCGGTCGGCTTCATAAGGCGAGATCAGCGCGACGATGACGGTAAAACCCTGCGCATTGAGCAATTTCGCCATTTCGGCGGTGCGACGGCAGTTCTCGGTACGATCTTCGCGCGAGAAACCGAGATCGGGAGATACGCCTGACCGCAATTCGTCGCCGTCGAGTATGCAAGTCGGAATGCCGCGCGCGCGCAATTGCTTTGCAATTTCGCGCGAGAGGGTTGACTTGCCGGCGCCGCTCAGACCGGTAAGCCACAGGGTGTAGTCGTTCTTCTCTTGTGCCATGGGTGTGCAATCTCTATCACCAGCTCTCACCATCGCAAGTCATGATTTCGTGCCTAAATGCGATGCCGATTCGGCTGGTTGTTATTTGGTGTAAGGATTCTATGCATCCGGATTTCTACAAATGTTACAGAAGAATTACCAAAAATTACACTGGCAATTTTCTTTCTTTCGTGATGAAAGCATGAAAGTGGGCTGAATGAAATGTCTGATCTTTGTCGGTCCGCCGGACCGGGAGGCGGCGTTGATCGGGCGGCGCTCGAAGCACGAAGAAATGGGAGATTTTGCCGCTGATAGCGCATTTGCCTGATTGGCATCAGCCGATACGAGCTATTGGTGTTTGGCGAATCGACGCACGCCATGGTCAAACAGCGTTTGAACGACCGTGTTTCTGCGCGGGATTCCGATTGGCCATGCGGCAATATTGTTGGAAAACCGCACTGAGCGCCAGCGGGTTGACCGCACCGGCATTGATTTTCCGCAGGCGCAAATCCACGAGCCGGTCGCGAAAGGGGGGGCGAGGTCGAGAGGCAGGTTCGCCGGGGAGGTGATGACGGAGCCGCGCCGTGAATCTGGCGCACCAAAACGAAAAGGCCCTGCGTCGTGAGACGCAGGGCCTTGAATTCTTTGGTGGGCGGTACTGGGATCGAACCAGTGACCCCTGCCGTGTGAAGGCAGTGCTCTACCGCTGAGCTAACCGCCCAAAGAAGCTGAAATTATGTCAGTGCTTTGAGGGTCTGTAAAGTACTTTCTGCAAATATTTTTCAGACCCGCGCAACGATCGGTCAGCCGGCTGCGGACGGCTCGACGAGATCCAGGATCGATCCGTCGCGCTTGAGCGTCGCGAGCACGATGCTCGAGTTGATCGACATCACGCCCGCGGCGCGGTGCAGCTGGTTGATCACGAAATCCGAATAGTGATCGAGGTCGCGCGCGCGAACCGTCAGCACGTAGTTCGACCCGCCCGTGACGATCTGCGCCGCGATGACCTCCGGCCACTGCTGGATCGCTTCCACGAACCGGTCGTGCCACTCGGGTACGTCAGGCCGCATCGACACATGCACGAGCGCCTCGAACGCGACGCCGACTTTCTTCGGTTCGATCGCGCAGCGATACCCGGCAATGGCGCCGCGTTCCTCCAGCAGTTTCACGCGCCGCAGGCATGCCGACGGCGACAGCGCGACCGCGTTCGCGAGGTCCTGATTGCTGATGCGCCCGTCCCGTTCGAGGTGCCGGAGGATCCGCATATCGGTTCGATCCAGAGTCATTTCGCAGAATCCGGTGAATTTTGAGATTGGATCCGCAGACTCTACTGCAATCGGGCGGGTTCGTCATCGAAAAGTGAAGCTCATTCTATTTCGTCCTCGATAACATGCGCCCCATGTCCCGACTGCCCGTCCCGGCGCAACGTGATGCCGCCGGTCGCGCCGCCGCTTTCAACCTCTACCGCCATTTCGCCATGTACGAACACATTCCCGCCTATCCGGGCGATCCGATCCTGTCGCTGTTCCAGGCCTTCCAGCAGGATGCGCATCCGCGCAAGGTCAACCTGAGCATCGGCCTCTACTACGACGACGCCGGCCGGATTCCGGTTCTCGACAGCACGCGCATCGCGGCCGAGCGTTTGCGCGAAGCCGGCGCGCCGCACACCTATCTGCCGATGGAAGGGCTTGCCGCGTATCGGCAGGGCGTGCAGCGCCTCGTGTTCGGCGACGACTGCGCGGCGCTCGCGGAAGGGCGCATCGCGACGCTGCAGACGCTCGGCGGCTCGGGCGCGATCCGGCTCGGCGCGGAATTCGTGAAGCGCTATTTCCCCGACAGTGCGATCTGGATCAGCGACCCGACGTGGGACAACCATCGCGTGATCTTCTCGGCCGCCGGCCTCGACGTGCACACGTATCCGTACTACGACGCATTGCGCAATGACATCCGCGTCGACGCGATGCTTGCCGCGCTCGATGCGTTGCCGGCGCGCAGCGTCGTGCTGCTGCAGCCGTGCTGCCACAACCCGACGGGGCTCGACCTCGGCCGCGACGCATGGCGCGCGGTGATCGACGTGCTCGCGCGGCGCGGACTGATTCCGTTCCTCGACATGGCGTACCAGGGCTTCGGCGATGGTCTCGCCGACGACGCATGGGCCGTGCGCGCGATCGTCGATGCCGGGTTGCCCGCGATCGTCGGCAATTCGTTTTCGAAGAACTTCTCGCTGTACGGCGAGCGCGTCGGCGGGCTGTCGGTCGTCTGCGCGAACGCGGGCGAGGCCGCGACGGTGCTGAGTCAGTTGCAGGCCGGCGTACGCCGCACCTATTCGAGCCCGCCGCTGTTCGGCGCGCAACTCGTGTCGACCGTGCTGAACGACGACGCGCTGCGCGCGCGCTGGGAGGACGAGGTCGCGCAGGTGCGCACGCGCATCAAGCGGATGCGCGGCGAACTGAAGGCGCGGCTCGACGCGCGGCTGCCGGACCGTGCGTTCGACGCACTCGTCGCGCAGCGCGGGATGTTCAGCTACACGGGCATGGCCGCGACCGACGTCGACCGGTTGCGTGCATCGCACGGCGTCTATCTGCTGCGCTCCGGCCGCATGTGCATCGCGGGCCTGAACGATGCGAACGTCGACCACGTCGCGAACGCGATCGCCGATGTGCTCGGCGGCGCGTCGCGGCAGGCCGCGTGAATGTCCCGGCCCCGATCACAAGGAGGACACGATGGCTGAAACGATCCCGGTCGACCTGCCGCAGCTTGCACAACCATTCTCGTGGGCGACCCGCGCTGGCGGGTTGATGTTTACGGGGCACGGGCCGGTCGACGCATCCGGTGCGATCGCCGGCGACACGATGACCGAACAGGCGCGCATCACGCTCGCGAATCTCGCGAAGGCCGTCGCGGCGGCCGGCGCGACGATGGACGACGTCGCGCAGGTGCTCGTCTACCTGTCCGACGTGAAGGCGATGCCCGAATTCGACGCCGAATACCGGCGCCACTTCCGCGAACCGTATCCGAACCGGACGTGCGTCGGTGTGCAGGGTTTCGCGCATCCGGCGATGCGCGTCGAACTCGTCGCGTACGTCGCGCTGCCCGTGGCACGCACCTAGCAGGAACGCCGCATTGCGCGGTGTGCAGTCTCGCAATCATCGACCAACGACAACAGGACTGGAGGAGAACATGAGGACAATCAATCGATTCGCACTGCCAATGATGGCGAGTGCGCTTGCCGCGAGCGGCGCGATGGCGCAGAACAGCGTGACGCTGTACGGGATCGTCGACCAGAGCATTCGCTACACGACGCATGCCGATGCGTCGAACGGTGCAAGCGTGCAGATGACCAACGGCGCGATCACGAACAGCCGCTGGGGGCTGAAGGGCAGCGAAGCGCTCGGCGGCGGCCTGAAGGCGATCTTCCAGCTCGAGAGCGGCTTCGAGCCGCAGAACGGGCAGCTCGACGGCGCGCTGTTCGGCCGCTACGCGTATGTCGGTCTTGCGAGCGACTGGGGTACCGTGAAACTCGGCCGCCAGGCGACCGAGGCGTTCAACCTGTTCGGCGATCTCGATCCGCTGACGGTCGGCAACTATACGGCCAACATGTGGCCGTATTTTCTCACGCAAGGCCGTGCGAGCAACGTCGTCAGCTACGACGGCACGTTCGGCGGGTTGAACGTCGGCGCGAGCTACGGCTTCGGCGGTGTCGCGGGCAGCCTCGGCGCGAATGCGTACTGGGGCACGCACGTGTCGTACACGCAGGGCGGGCTGATGGTCGGCGCGACCTACCAGCAGGTGCGGGACCTGAACAGCCGCGCGCAGCAGGCGTGGGGCGCGGGCGCACGCTACGCGTTCGGCGCGGCGACGCTGTACGCGGGCTATCTCGGCGGCATCGACCGCACGGGCATGCTCGACCAGCAACTGCTGAACGCGCCGGACCGCGACGTGACCTACGGTGCGTTCGCGGACAACCCGCGTCGCGACGCGATCTTCTATACGGGCGCGAGCGTCAAGGTCACGCCGGCCGTGTCGGTGACGGGCGTCGCGTATTACGACGACATCCGCAACGTCAACGGCGTGGCCGGGAACGGCGGCAAGCGCTACACGGGCGTGCTCGAGGCCGAGTACGCTTTGTCGAAGGCAACGCAGGTCTACGCGACGGTCGACTACAACCGCGTGACGGGCGGCGCGTTCACTGAAATGCCCGGACGCGGCAACCAGACGGGCGTTGCGGCCGGCCTGCGCCACATGTTCTGAGCCCGCGGCGCGCGGCGGCCGGCCGGTCCGGCGCCGGGCCGCGCGCCGTCGACATTCCGGCCGGACAATCGCTTTCGAACGAGGTCATTCGATGCAAACAGAAGGGCAATTCCAGCATATCGCGGCGCGCGAGCAAGGCCTGCGCCGCACGCTTTCCGCACGGCAGATGGCGATGATCGCGATCGGCGGTGCCATCGGCACCGGCCTCTTTCTCGGCAGCGGCTTCGCGATCGGCTTCGCGGGCCCGAGCGTGCTCGTCAGCTACGCGATCGGCGCGTTCATCTCGCTGCTGCTGATGGGCTGCCTCGCCGAGATGACGGTCGCGCACCCGACCTCCGGTTCGTTCGGCGCATACGCCGAACATTACGTGAGCCCGTGGGCCGGGTTCCTCGTGCGCTACGCGTACTGGGCGTGCATCGTGCTCGCGGTCGGCACCGAGGTCACGGCGATCGCGCTGTACATGAAGTACTGGTTGCCGGGCGTGCCGGGCTGGCTGTGGATCGTCGGGTTCTCCGCGCTGCTGGTGTTCGTCAACGCGCGCAGCGTCGATGTGTTCGGCGCGGTCGAGTACGGCTTCTCGGTCGTGAAGATCGCGGCGATCGTCGGCTTCATCGTGCTCGGCGCCTATGTCGTGTTCGGCAATCCGGGGTTGGTCGGCGACGGCGCGGCACGCGCGGGATTCCATCATTACACGGAGCACGGCGGCTTTTTTCCGAAGGGGGCGTGGGGCACCTGGGTCGCGGTGATCGTGTCGATCTTCAGCTACCTGAGCATCGAGATGATCGCGGTCGCGGCCGGTGAAGCCGAGGATCCCGAGCGCGCGGTCACGCGTGCGTTCCGCTCGACGATCGTGCGGCTCGTGCTGTTCTACCTCGTCACGCTCGCGCTGATGCTCGCGATCGTGCCGTGGACGGCGGCGGGGCGCGACGAAAGCCCGTTCGTGAAGGTGATGGAGGCCATCCACCTGCCGGGCGCGGCCGGACTGATCAACTTCGTCGTGCTGATCGCCGCGCTGTCCGCGATGAACAGCCAGCTCTACATCACGACGCGGATGATGTTCAGCCTGTCGCGTGCGGGGCATGCGCCGAAGGCGCTCGGGGAAGTGAACGCACGCGGCGTACCGTTCGGCGCGCTGATGCTGTCGACGCTCGGCATCGCGCTTGCGACCGTGCTGAGCGTGTTGTATCCGGACGCGTCGTTCACGATCATGATGGCCGTGTCGATGTTCGGCGCGCTGTTCACGTGGATGATGATCTTCGTCACACACTACTGCTTCCGGCGTCGTCGCGCGGCGCTCGGCCTGCCGGCGCCCGCGTTCCGGATGCGCGGTTTTCCGCTGCTGACGTTGCTCGGCGCAGGCTTGATGCTCGCGGTGATGGTGACGACCTACTTCACGGCGGAATTCCACATGACGCTGATCTTCGGCATTCCGTTCCTGGTTGCGCTGTCGGTCGTGTATGCGGTGTGGTATCGACGCGCGCAGCCGGTGCTGCAGCCCGGCGCGAAGTCGTGACGTAGAGGCGGGCGCGCGCGCTCAGCCCGCGAGCGCGGGCAGCCCGTCGATCGATGCGCGCACGTAGTCGGCGAAGCGCAGCGCGACCGGCTCGGCGGTGCCGCTGCGCTTCAACGCGAGCGTGCGCGATTCGAGCGACGCATCCTTCAGCGGCCGGAACGCGAGCCGGTCGCTCTTTGCCTGTTGCAGCACGCGCGGCACCAGCGCGACGCCCATCCCGAACTCGATCATCGACAGGATCGTCTGCCACAGCCGCGCTTCGTGGCGGATCAGCGGACTGAATCCCGCGTTCACGCACTGCGCGATGATCAGGTCGTGATAGTGCGGCGCCGCTTCGCGCGGAAACAGGATGAACGGTTCCGTCGCGAGCGCGGCGAGCGCGACCTGCTTGCGCCGAGCGAGCGGATGCGTGGCCGGCAGGCAGCACACGAACGGCTCCGCATAGACGGGTACCGATTCGACCTCGGGCGGGAAGTGGCCCCAGTGCGCGTAGCCGAGATCGATCTGGCCGCGCTGGATCGCCTGCACCTGCGCCTGCGTGTTCATTTCGCTCAGCACGACCTCGACGCCCGGGTAGTCGGCCTCGAAGCGCCGCACCGCATCGGGCAGCCCGCGATACAGCATCGAATGGACGAAGCCGATCCGCAGCCGCCCCGCGAGGCCTGAAGCCGAGCGCACCGTCAGACGCTCGGCTTCGGCCGCCTGCAGCAGCAGCCGGCGCGCTTCGCCGAGCAGCACCTCACCCGCGTTGGTCAGCGCGACGGTCTTGTTGGTGCGCGAGAACAATTGCACGCCGAGCGCGTCCTCGAACTTGCGGATGTCGAAACTCAGCGCGGGCTGCGAGATGAACAGGCGCTTCGCGGCGCGCCCGAAATGCAGTTCCTCGGCGACCGCCACGAAGTAGCGCAACTGCCTCAGTTCCATGGTGTCTCCTCCCGGCGTCGGCATCGATAAGCGATATCTATCGTACCGGATAAATCCTGTATTGGACGCTTATCGATCGCACGCCTACGCTCTGCGGAAGGCTTTGCGCGGGACTGGCCGGGCGCCGCGGCGGCGCCTCCAGCCGACGTGCAGGCAACCCAGGAGACGCACGCATGAACGACACCGCTCGCACGCCGGACGCCGGCGCATCCAACATCCCCGACAGTCGGGGCATCAATTTCTTCTCCACCGATCCCGACCTCGGCGCGTTGCTGAAGCTGCATCTCGGCGACGCGCACTATGCCGAACTCGAGCCGCGGCTGCGCGCGCTCGGCGCACGCGTGTCGGGCGAGCTCGACGAGTGGGCATCGCGCGCGGACAAGCACCCGCCCGTGCTCGAGCATCGCAACCGGCGCGGCGAGGCCGTGCAGCGGATCGACAAGGATCCCGCGTACGTCGCGCTCGAACGCGTTGCCTATGCGGAGCTCGGGCTCGCATCGCTGAGCCACGGGCCGGAATCCGTGCCGCCGCTCGTCAAGTACGCGCTGACGTTCCTGTTCGTGCAGGCGGAGTTCGGGCTGTGCTGCCCGGTCAGCATGACCGACTCGCTGACGCGCACGCTGCGCCGCTTCGGCGATCCGGCGCTTGTCGCGCGTTACCTGCCGATGCTTGCATCGCGCGACTTCGACACGCTGTATCAGGGCGCGATGTTCATGACCGAGCAGGCGGCCGGCTCCGACGTCGCCCGGATCGCGACGCGCGCAGTGCGCGAGACGGACGCACACGGCGAGACCGTCTGGCGCCTGACCGGCGACAAATGGTTCTGCTCGAACGCGGACGCCGATCTCGCGATGGTCCTCGCGCGGCCCGACGGCGCGCCGGACGGCATCAAGGGCCTTGCGCTGTTCCTGCTGCCGAAGACGTTGCCGGACGGCACGCGCAACCGCTACCGGATCGTGCGCCTGAAGGACAAGCTCGGCAGCCGTTCGATGGCGAGCGGCGAGATCGCGCTCGACGGCGCGCAGGCGTTCCTGATCGGCGAGATCGGCCGCGGTTTTCACCAGATGGCCGACATGATCAACATGTCGCGGCTGTCGAACGGCGTGCGCGCGGCGGGGCTGATGCGGCGCGCGTTGAACGAGGCGCTGCACGTCGCCGCACATCGCGAGGCGTTCGGCCGCAAGCTGATCGAGATGCCGCTGATGCAGCGCCAGCTGATGAAGATGCTGCTGCCGGCCGAGGCCGCGCGCGCGATGTTCATGCAGATTGCGCTGCTGCTGCCGCAGGCCGACGCGGGTGACGAGCAGGCCGCGCGCTGCGTGCGGATCCTGACGCCGCTGATCAAGTTTCGCGCATGCCGCGACGCGCGCCGCGTGACGGGCGATGCGATGGAAGTGCGTGGCGGCACCGGCTACATCGAGGAATGGAGCGACGCGCGCATCGTGCGCGATGCGCATCTCGGCTCGATCTGGGAAGGCACGAGCAACATCGTCGCGCTGGACGTCGCACGGGCCGCGCAGCGCGAGCACGCACTCGATGCGCTGCGCGCGTTCCTTGGCGACCGGCTCGGCGCGGCGCCGCTGCCCGATGCGAGCCGCGCGGCGCTGCGGCGCATTCTCGCGCGCGCCTGCGACGCACTTGCGCGGGTCGCGGCGGAAGGCGACGACGCTCGCGTGCGGCAGGCCGCGTCCGCGCTGTACTACGCGAGCGCGGCCGTGCTGATGGCCTGCGAGGGCGTGCGTCTTGCACCGGACTTCCGGCGTCTCGCGCTCGCGCACCTGATCGTGCGCCACAAGCTGCTGCCGGTCGATCCGCTCGCGCCGGCGTCGCGCGACGACGAATCGGCCGCGTTCGATGCGTTGCTGCGCGGCACGCCGGTCGCACTCGACACGGCGCTCGACCTGCTGCCGGAGGTCGAACGATGAGCGCGGCGAATGCGACGAACGCGACCCGCGGCGCCCTGGACGGCCTGAAAGTCGTCGACCTGAGCCGAGTGCTCGGCGGCCCGTACTGTACGCAGGCGCTCGCCGACCACGGAGCGACGGTGGTCAAGATCGAGCCGCCGGACGGCGACGAAACACGCGGCTGGGGGCCGCCGTTCCTCGGCGATACCGCGTGGTATTTCATGGGCGTCAACCGCAACAAGGAAGGGCTCGCGCTCGACCTGTCGCGCGACGAAGGGCGCGCGATCCTGTGGCGCCTGCTCGAAGAAGCCGACGTGCTCGTCGAGAACTTCAAGCCCGGCACGCTCGCGCGCTGGGGGATGGACTATGCACGCGACCTGCAGCCGCGCTTCCCGCGGCTGATCCACTGCGCGGTGACGGGCTTCGGCGACGACGGCCCGCTCGGCGGGCTGCCCGGCTACGACGCGGTGATCCAGGCGATGGCCGGGCTGATGAGCGTCAACGGCGAACGCGACGGCGACGCGACGCGCATCGGCTTGCCGATCGTCGACATGGTCACGGGGCTCAATGCGCTCGCCGGCATCCTGCTGGCACTGGCCGAGCGCGAGAAGAGCGGGCGCGGACAGTCGATCGACATCGCGCTGTACGACTGCGGCGTGTCGCTGCTGCATCCGCACCTGCCGAACTTCTTCGGCTCCGGGCGCGTGCCTGAGCGCAGCGGCAACGCGCATCCGAACATCGCGCCGTACGACAGCTACCGCACGGCGACCGTGCCGGTTTTCCTCGCGGTCGGCAACGACCGGCAGTTCGCGCGGCTCGTCGCGTATCTCGGCGCGCCGGCGCTCGCAAGCGATCCGCGCTTCGTCGACAACCGCAGCCGCTGCGCGCACCGGCCCGAGCTGAAGGCCGAACTGGAAGCGCGGCTCGCCGCGCACGCGTGCGAGCCGCTCGCGCGTGACCTGATGGCGGCCGGCGTGCCGTGCGGGCCGGTACGGACGGTGGCCGACGTCGCGCACGATCCGCATGCGTTGCACCGGAACCTGTTCGTCGAGATCGGCGCGTATCGCGGCACCGCGTCGCCGGTGAAGCTGTCGCGCACGCCGGCTACCTACCGTTCGCCGCCGCCCGCGCTGGGCGGCGACACGCGTGCAGTGCTCGACCGGCTCGGCGTCGATCGCGCGCTTCAGCAGCAATTGCTCGAGGCCGGCGTTCTGAGGGCGGTTCCCGACCAGACGAGACCGACCAGACGTGACCGGCCGGCGGGGCCCGCAGGCGAGCATGACGCGCTGGCGGACCGCAACGAAAAGTAGCGCAACACAGGGCAACGCACCCTGCAGCAACATCGCCGGCCGGCGGCGTAGAGCCGGCCACCCGGAAAAGGCGCGCGACAGTCGCGCCACCGATCACAGACATGGAGACATCAATGAGCCGTCCGCAATCCCCGTCCGCCGCTCAGCCGCAGCTGCGGCCCGGCCGCGCCGCCTTCGCGGCGTTCGTCGGCACCACGATCGAGTGGTACGACTTCTACATCTACGGCACGGCCGCGGCGCTCGTGTTCGGCAAGGTGTTCTTTGCGAGCACGATGGACCCGGGCGTCGCGACGCTGCTCGCGTTCGTCACGTTCTGGGCCGGTTTCGCCGCGCGGCCGCTCGGCGGCATCGTGTTCGGGCACCTCGGCGATCGCGTCGGACGCAAGACCGCGCTCGTGATCACGCTGGTGATGATGGGCCTCGCGACGACCGGCATCGGCCTGTTGCCCGGCTACGCGCAGATCGGCGTCTGGGCGCCGGCCGGCCTCGTCGTGCTGCGCGTACTGCAGGGTATCGCGGTCGGCGGCGAGTGGGGCGGCGCGGTGCTGATCGCGAGCGAGAACGCGCCGAAGCATCGCAGCATCCTGTACGCGGCGTTCGCGCAGCAGGGTTCGCCCACCGGCAACCTGCTGGCCACGGCCGCGTTCTTCGCGCTGAGCGCGCTGCCGACGCCGTCGTTCCTGATGTGGGGCTGGCGCATTCCGTTCCTGCTGTCGGCCGTGCTCGTGATCATCGGCATGGTGATCCGGCTGAAGCTCGAGGAATCGGCCGACATGCAGCGCGTGCTCGCGCGCAAGCGCACGGTGAAGCTGCCGTTGCGCGACGTCGTGCGCGATCACTGGGTGGTCGTGCTGCTCGCGGCCGGCACGCTGCCGGTGATCAACGTCACGTATTTCCGCAGCACGTTCGCGCTGTCGTGGGCGACGAAGGAGCTCGGCTACGCGCAGGGCACGTTCCTTGGCATCCTGTCGATCTCGCTCGTCGTGCAGTTCCTGCTGCAGCCGGTCGGCGCGTGGTTCGTGTCGAAGGTCGACATGCGCCGCGCGATGTGCTGGATCCTGATTCCGGAAATCGTGCTGATGCCCGTGATGTTCCATGCGCTCGCGACGCGTTCGTACTGGGTGGCCGTCGCGGGCATGTGCATCTCGACGATTCCGTCGGCGATGTTCTATGGCGCGGTCGGCGGCGTGCTCGCGCGGGTGTTCCCCGCGAACATCCGCTACACGGGCCTGTCGCTCGCGTATCAACTGAGCGCGCTCGTCGTCGGCGGCGGCACGCCGGTGCTCGCGCAGGCGATCCTCAACGCGACCGGCAGCATCGTCGGCGTCGCGGTCGCATCCGGGCTTTACGCGCTCGTGTCGCTCGTCTGCATGCTGGCGCTGCTGAATCGCACCGGGTATCGCGCGGATGAACTATCGACGGCCGAACGCAGCGATGCGGCCGAATGGGGCACCGAAGGCGGCAGCGCGGAATCCGCGGCTGACGGGAATGCACAGCCGGGCGAGGGCGGTGCGCTGAAGCCGGCCGGCTGAGCGGCACGCAAGGCTGCCGCGCGGGAGGCCGGGACGCACCGGATGCGTATCGCCAAAAGAAAACGGCACCGTGCGAAACACGGTGCCGTCTTTCCTGGAGCGTGCGGCCGGCAGGCTGCCGGCCGCGCGCGTCGAGTCATCAGCCTTCCGTCGGCGGCACGTAGCCGGACGCCTGGTCCGCGCCGTCGCCGAAGAAGTACTTTTCCGTCTGCTTCATCAGGTACTGGCGCGCGCGCGGGTCGGCCATGTTCAGGCGGTTCTCGTTGATCAGCATCGTCTGCTGCTTGAGCCAGCCCTGCCACGCTTCCTTCGAGACGCTCTCGTAAATGCGCTTGCCGAGTTCGCCCGGCAGCGGCGGGAAATCGAGGCCTTCGGCTTCCTTGCCGAGCTTCGCGCATTGGATCATTCGAGCCATCGTGTACTTCTCCTGTAATCGAACTGGGGGGAGGGCAGTCGTGCCTGCGCTCAGAGCTGCTTCATCAGCACGAGCGACTTGCGCTGCCAGTTATAGAGTTTGCGGCGGTCTTCCGGCAGGTCGTCGACGCTGACCTTGACGAAGCCGCGCTTGAGGAACCAGTGCTCAGTACGCGTCGTGAGCACGAAGATGTGCGTGAGGCCGCGCGCGCGGGCGCGCTGCTCGATGCGCTTGAGCAGGCGTTCGCCGTCGCCCGAACCCTGCGCTTCCGGCGCGACCGTCAGGCACGCCATCTCGCCGATCTTCTCCTGCTGGTACGGATACAGCGCCGCGCAGCCGAACAGCACGCCATCGTGCTCGATCACCGAGAAGTGGTCGATGTCGCGTTCGATCTGGTGGCGGCCGCGTCGCACCAGCGTGCCGTCCGACTCGAGCGGCTCGATCAGCGACAGGATGCCGCCGACGTCGTCCGGCGTCGCCTCGCGCAGGCTTTCGAGGTTCTCGTACGAGATCATCGTGCCGACGCCGTCGTGCAGGAACAGTTCGAGCAGCATGCTGCCGTCGAGCGACTGCGGGATCAGGTGGGCACGGGTCACGCCGCCGCGGCACGCGCGGATCGAGTGCTTCAGGAAGAACGCGTCGTCGCCCTGGACGTTGCCGGAATCGAGCAGCTCGGCGGCCGCGTCGAGCGACATTTCGCGCACCAGCTCGCCTTCGTCGTCGACGATGCCCGGCGCTTCGGTCAGGAAGATGATCTTGTCGGCGCGCAGCGCGATCGCGGCCGCCGACGCGACGTCTTCCATCGACAGGTTGAACGCTTCACCGGTCGGCGAGAAACCGAGCGGCGACAGCAGCACGAGCTTGCGGCTCGCGAGCGAATGACGGATCGATTCGGCGTCGATCTTGCGCACGATGCCCGTATGCGCGAAATCGACTCCGTCGAGAATCCCCACCGGCCGCGCGGTCACGAAGTTGCCCGACACGACGCTGATGTGCGCGTGCGCCATCGGCGAGTTCGGCAGCCCCTGGCTGATCGCGGCCTCGATGTCGAGACGCACTTCACCGGCCGCTTCCTTCGCGGATTCGAGCGCGCGCGCATCGGTGATGCGCAGGCCGTGCGAAAACTCGGATTCGACACCATGCAGGCTCAGTTGCTCCTCGACCTGCGGGCGCGAGCCGTGTACCAGCACGATCTGGATGCCCATCGCCTGCAGCAGCGCGATGTCGGACACGAGCGCGTTCAGGAGCCCCTGCTGCACCACCTCGCCGCCAAACCCCACGACGAACGTGCTGTTGCGGAACTTGTGGATATAGGGCGCGACGGAGCGCATCCAGTCGACGAACTGCGCGTGGCTGGCGGCCGAATCGTCGGCGGCCGGCGGCGTCGCGGCGCCGGTCTGGGCGGGAGGGAGGTCGGTTTGGGAATTCATGGGCGGGATTATAATGCGCCCCCATGTCGAATGTTTCTAAAAGTCCCGCGCCGACGCGGGCCAATACGCCGTCGGCCCGGCACCCGGATGGTGCGGCCGACGCCCGCGAGCAGCAGGGCCAGCCGCCGCGCCAGCAGCAGGACCAGCCGGCGGGCGCGCCGGCACACGCGCCGCGCGGGCCGCGCGGCGACGAACGGCGCGGCGATGCGCGCCAACCGGCCGCGAAGGGCGCACCGCCGGCAACGGGCGAGCGCCCGCGCCGCGAGCGTGCGCCGCGCGCCGTCGTCGCGCCGAATCCCGTTCCGCCGATCACGTATCCCGAAAGCCTGCCCGTGTCGGGCAAGCGCGACGAAATCGCGCGCGCGATCGCCGGTCATCAGGTTGTCATCGTCTGCGGCGAAACGGGCTCGGGCAAGACCACGCAGTTGCCGAAGATCTGTCTCGACCTCGGCCGCGGCCTCGGCGCCGGCGGCACGGGCCTGATCGGCCATACGCAGCCGCGCCGGCTCGCCGCGTCGTCGACCGGCCGCCGGATCGCCGAGGAGCTCGGCACGCCGTTCGGCGAGGTGGTCGGCTACAAGGTGCGCTTTACCGACAATCTCGCGCCGGGCGCGTCCGTGAAGCTGATGACGGACGGCATCCTGCTCGCCGAGACGCAGACCGATCCGCTGCTGAAGGCGTACGACACGCTGATCATCGACGAGGCGCACGAACGCAGCCTGAACATCGACTTCCTGCTCGGCTACCTGAAGGAAATCCTGCCGCGGCGGCCCGACCTGAAACTGATCGTCACGTCCGCGACGATCGACGCCGATCGCTTCGCGCGCCATTTCGGCACCGACGAGCGTCCGGCGCCCGTGATCGAGGTGAGCGGGCGGCTGTATCCGGTCGAGATGCGCTACCGTCCGGTGGCCGAGGATCGCCCGGCCGTGAAGAACGCCGAAGGCACGGGCGGCCGCGACCGCGTGAAGACCGCGCGCGAAGCCGAGCGTGACCTGATGGACGCGATCGTCGACGCGGTCGACGAGCTGTGCCGCGAAGGCCCCGGCGACGTGCTGGTATTCCTGCCCGGCGAGCGCGAGATCCGCGAGGCGGCCGAGGCGTTGCGCAAGCACCACCCGCCGCACACCGAGATCCTGCCGCTGTTCGCGCGGCTCTCGGCGGCCGACCAGGACAAGGTGTTCAAGGCGTCGAATGCGCGCCGGATCGTGCTCGCGACCAACGTGGCCGAAACGTCGCTGACGGTGCCGGGCATTCGTTACGTGGTCGACACGGGCCTTGCGCGCGTGAAGCGCTATTCGTACCGGAACAAGGTCGAGCAGTTGCAGGTCGAGTCGATCTCGCAGGCGGCCGCGAACCAGCGCGCGGGCCGTTGCGGCCGCGTGGCCGACGGCGTCTGCATCCGCTTGTACGAGGAAAGCGACTACCAGGCGCGCGTGCGCTTCACCGATCCGGAAATCCTGCGCTCGTCGCTCGCGTCGGTGATCCTGCGGATGAAGTCGCTGCACCTGACGGCGATCGAGTCGTTCCCGTTCCTCGAACCGCCGCCCGGCCGCGCGATCGCGGACGGCTATCAACTGCTCAATGAACTCGGCGCGGTCGATGACGACAACGCGCTGACGCCGCTCGGCCGCGAACTCGCGCGGCTGCCGCTCGACCCGCGCGTGGGCCGGATGATTCTCGCCGCGCGCGACCAGCAGTCGCTGCGCGAGGTGCTGATCATCGCGAGCGCGTTGTCCGTGCAGGACCCGCGCGACCGGCCGATCGAGGCGCAGGAGCAGGCCGACCAGGCGCATCGCCGGTTTGCCGACGAGCGTTCCGAATTCCTGCAGTGGCTGAAGATCTGGGCGTGGTTCGAAGAGGCCGTCGCGCACAAGAAGTCGAATCGCCAGCTCATCGACGCGTGCCGGCAGAACTTCCTGTCGCACCTGCGGCTGCGCGAGTGGCGCGACGTCCATTCGCAGCTGCTGACCGTCGTGCGCGAGCACGGCTGGCGCCTGAACGAAGTCGAGGCGACCTATGAGCAGGTCCATCTGGCCCTGTTGACGGGCCTGCTCGGCAACCTTGGCCTGAAAGCCGACGACGATCCGCACTATCTCGGCGCGCGCGGAATCAAGTTCTACCTGTGGCCGGGCTCCGTGCTCGCGAAGAAGGCCGGCCGCTGGGTGATGGCGGCCGAGCTCGTCGAGACGAGCCGGCTGTACGCGCGCTGCCTCGCGAAGATCGAGCCCGAATGGGTCGAGAAGGTCGGCGCGCACCTGCTGAAGAAATCGTTGTCGGAGCCGCACTGGGAAAAGCGTCCGGCGCAGGTCAGCGCGTACGAGCGCGCGACGCTGTACGGGCTGCCGATCTACCACCGCCGGCGTGTCGCGTTCGGCAAGCAGGATCCGGCGCGGGCGCGCGAGCTGTTCATCCGCGGCGCGCTCGTCGAAGGCGAGTTCGACACGAAACTGCCGTTCTTCGCGCACAACCGCAAGCTGCTCGCCGACATCGAGCAGCTCGAGCACAAGTCGCGCCGTCAGGACGTGCTGGTCGACGACGAGCTGATCTACGCGTACTACGACCAGGCGATCCCGGAAGGGATCCACACGGGCGTCGCGTTCGAGCGCTGGTATCGGGACGAAGTGAAGAAGGGCGGCCAGGCGGAGGACAAGCATCGGCTGCTGTACCTGTCGCGCGACGACCTGATGCGCCACGAGGCGGCCGGCGTGACGACGGAGCTGTTCCCGAAGCGCGCGACGATGGCCGGCGTCGAGATGGCGCTCACGTACCACTTCGAGCCCGGCACGCCGCGCGACGGCGTGACGCTCGCGGTGCCGCTGTATGCGCTGAACCAGGTCGACGCGCGCCGCTGCGAGTGGCTCGTGCCGGGGATGCTGAAGGAAAAGGTGCAACTGCTGCTGAAATCGCTGCCGCAGAAGCTGCGCCGGCACTGCGTGCCGCTGCCCGAGTACGCGGCCGGTTTCGTCGAGCGGATGGGCCGCGAGCGCTTCGGCGCGGGCGGGCTCGTCGAGGCGCTGATCGCCGACGTGCGCGGCGAGACGCAAATCGCGATGAAGACGGCGGACTTCAAGCTCGAGACGCTGCCCGCGCACCTGTTCATGAACTTCAAGGTGATCGACGAGCACGGCCGCCAGCTCGCGATGGGGCGCAATCTCGCGCAGCTTCGACAGGAGCTTGGCGCGCAGGCGCAGCAGCAATTCCAGAAGATCGCGGCCGCGTCGACGATCGCGACGGGCGGCGATGCCGATGCAGGTCAGCCGGTCGGCCAGGCGCCGGCGGCGGCTGGTACGGCCGGCACGGCCGGTGCCGTTGGCCGCAGCGCGAAGGCCGGCATGGGTCCGGCGCCGCAGACGGCCGCTCCGGCGGAAGCCGGCGCGACGGCGCTGTACGAGAACCTGACCACCTGGAATTTCGGCAAGCTGCCCGAGCTGCTGGAAATCCGCCGGCGCGGCCAGACGCTGTACGGCTACCCGGCGCTCGTCGACCGCGGCACGCATTGCGACGTCGAGGTGTTCGATTCGCCGGAGGAGGCCGCGCGCATCCACCGGGCGGGCCTGCGGCGGCTGTTCGCGCTGCAGCTGAAGGAGCCGATCAAGTTCCTCGAGAAGAACCTGCCGGGCCTGCGCGAGATGGCGATGCAGTACATGTCGCTCGGCACGCAGGACGAACTGCGCGACCAGCTGATCGACACGGCGCTCGACCGCGCGTGCCTGCAGGACCCGCTGCCCGACGACGACGCCAGCTTCCACGCGCGCCGCGACGAGGGCCGCAGCCGCCTGAACCTGCTCGCGCAGGAAATCGCGCGGCTGGTCGGCCAGGTCCTGGCCGAATATGCGGGACTCGTGAAGAAGCTCGCGCAGGCGAAGCCGTTCGCGCAGGCGCACGCGGACCTGCAGCAGCAGCTCGCCGCGCTGGTCGGCAAGCGCTTCGTGATCGACACGCCGTACACGCAGCTGGCGCACTTCCCGCGCTACCTGAAGGGCATCGCGCTGCGGATCGACAAGCTGAAGGCCGATCCGGCGCGCGACGCGAAGCAGTCGGCCGACCTGCTGCCGCTCGCCCAGCAGTACCAGCGCGCGGTGTCGCAGCGCGGCGGCGTCGCCGACCCGCGGCTCGCGGAATTCCGCTGGCTGCTCGAGGAACTGCGGATTTCGCTGTTCGCGCAGGAACTGCGCACGCCGATGCCTGTCTCTGTGAAGCGCCTGCACAAGGTCTGGGAGTCGATGCAGCGCTAGCGCAACATCGGCTTCCCGGGCCCGTACCGGCGGCCAGCCCCGGCCGGCCGCGCGGGGCTTGCCGCGGCGGCCCATCCGGCCGCCGCGGCAGGCGTCGAAGTGGCGCAATGCCGGCTGCCGTCAACCGGTGCGGCCGGTCGAACGTTTTACAATGACGGTTGTTCCACGACGTGAGTCTTCATGCGCACTTTCCTTTCCCTCGGCCGCACGCTCGCGCTGGCCGCCGCCGTACTGGCGCCCGCCGCCCACGCGAATAACGTGATCGTCCTCAATTCGGCCGAAGCGACGCTTTCCCTGATCGACCAGCAGACCCGCGAGGTCGTCAGCACGATGCCGACCGGCAAGGAGCCGCATCACCTGATGGCGACGCCCGACAATGCGTCGCTGATCGTCGCAAATTCGGTCTCGAACAGCCTGATGTTCCTCGATCCGAAGACGGGCAAGCTGCAGCGTACCGTCGAAGGGATCGACGATCCTTACCAGCTTGGCTTCTCGCCCGACCGCAAGTGGTTCGCGGCGGCCGGCCTGCGTCTCGACCGCGTCGACATCTACGGCTACGACGGCCGCGACCTGAAGCTCGTGAAGCGCGTGCCGCTCGCGGTGATGCCGAGCCACCTCGCGTTCACGAAGGACAGCAAGACGCTGCTCGTGTCGCTGCAGGTGTCCGGCGAGATCGCGGCGATCGATCTGCCGACGCAGACGGTCAAGTGGAAGATGAAGGTCGGCAAGGTGCCGGCCGGCCTGTGGCTCACGCCGGACGACAAATTCCTGCTTATCGGGATGACGGGCGCGGATTACGTCGCGGTCGTCGACTGGCGCAACCAGAAGATCGTCAAGCAGATCTACACGGGCAAGGGCGCGCACAACTTCCGCTCGCTCGCCGACGGCACGCATGTCGCGGTGACCAACCGCGTCGCGAACACGATCAGCATCATCGACGAGAACACGCTCACCAACGTCGGCGACATCACCGGCCTGCTGCCGGGCCCCGACGACATGGAGCTGTCCGCCGACAAGAAGACGCTGTGGGTGACGTTCCGCTTCGCGAAGAAGGTCGGGATCATCGACCTGGCCTCGCGCAAGCTGGTGCAGACGATCGCCGTCGGCCGCTCGCCGCACGGCATCTACTTCTACGACCGCGCGCCGTGGAAGGCGGCGAACGGCGCGTGACGGGCGGAGGCGAACGATGCTGCACCTGATCGATGCGTTCGTGTCGGACATCCAGACCTGGCTGTACGTCGACGTCGTGCAGCCGCTCCTCTTCAAGTTCAACTTGATGGACTATGACGAGGACACCTACGACGCGCTGTACTGGGTGATCATCGGCGCGCTTCAGATGGTGCTGATGTTCGCGTTGCTGCGTCCGCTCGAGGCGCTGCTGCCGGTCGAACGCTGGAAGAACCGCCGCGCGGTGCGGGTCGACGTGATCTACACGGCGATCTCGAAGCTCGGCATCTACACGCTGTTCTTCTTCTTCGCGCTGCAGCCGGTGTTCGACAACTTCCAGGCGTGGCTGCGCCTGCACGGCGTCGCGAACGTCAACCTCGACTATCTGTGGCCGGGCGTGACGTCGAAGCCGATCGTTTCGTTCGCGATCTACCTCGTCGTGCTTGATTTCGCCGGTTACTGGTATCACCGCTGGCAGCACAAGTTCGGCATCTGGTGGGAGCTGCACGCGGTCCATCACAGCCAGCGGCAGATGTCGCTGTGGTGCGACGACCGCAACCACCTGCTCGACGACGTGCTCCAGTCGTGCTTCTTCGCGGCGATCGCGCTCGTGATCGGCGTGACGCCGTCGCAGTTCGTCGTGCTGACCGCGTTCACGAACTTCATGCAGAGCATCCAGCATACGAATGCGCGCCTGTCGTTCGGCTGGCTCGGCGAGCGCCTGCTCGTCAGCCCGATCTTCCACCGGCGGCACCACGCGGTCGGCTACGGTCACGAAGGCACCAAGTACGGCTGCAACTTCGGCGTGCTGTTCCCGTGGTGGGACATGATGTTCGGCACCGCGTCGTGGAACCGCACGGTCGAGCCGACCGGCATCCGCGAGCAGGTCGAGGGCGTGTCCTACGGCGACGGCTTCTGGGCGCAGCACGGCCTCGCGTTCGTGCGGATCTTCCGGCGCCTGTTCCCCGCCAAGCGCGGCGCGGCGTCGGCCTGACGCGCTCCCGCTCCCGTTGAACGGCATTCCCACACGGCCCGCATGCGCTTCGGCGCACGCGGGCCGTGTGGTTTATCCTTTCCCCGTTTTTCTCCGTCGATACAGGCTCGCATGAACGACTTGCTGCGCTCTTTCGTCCGGGCGCTCGCCAGCGCGCTGCACCCGCGCATGCTGTGGCTCACCCTGATGCCGTTCGTCGTCTCGGCGCTGCTCTGGGGCGCCGTGCTGTGGTTCTCGTGGCAGACGCTGCTGGATATCGCGCGCGGCGCGCTCGACGGCTTCGTGCTGACGGCCATGCTGTATCGCGCGTTCGACGCGATCGGCATGTCGCAGCTGCATGCGGTCGTCGCGCCGTTCGTGGTCGTGTCGCTCGCGATCCCGCTGATCGTGCTGACGGTGCTGCTGCTGATCGCGACGATCTCGATGCCGGTCGTGATCAAGCACCTGTCGAACCGGCAGTTCGCGGCGCTCGAATCGAAGCGGGGCGGCACCTTCTTCGGCAGCGCGTTCAATTCGCTCGGCGCGGCGCTCGTCGGCGTCGTGCTGCTCGTCGTGACGATCCCGCTGTGGCTGATCCCGCCGTTCTTCGCGCTGCTGCCGCCGGTGATCTGGGGCTGGCTCACGTACCGCGTGATGACCTACGACGCGCTCGCGCTGCACGCGAGCCGCGACGAGCGCCGCGCGCTCGTGCGCCGGCACCGCTGGCCGCTGATCGGCATCGGCGTCGCGACCGGGCTGCTCGGCACCGTGCCGACCTTCGTGTGGGTCTCGTCGGTCTGGATGATGGTGCTGTTCCCGTTCGTCGCGGCCGCCATGATCTGGGTATACGCTTTCATCCTCGTCTTCTCCGCGCTGTGGTTCGGGCACTATTGCCTGCGCGCGCTGGAAGACCTGCGCGCGAGCGCGCGCGCCACCGCAATCGACATGGGGCAGGCATGAGCATCGGCATCATCATCATCGGCGACGAAATCCTTTCGGGCCGCCGGCAGGACAAGCATCTGGCGAAGGTCATCGAGCTGCTCGGCGCGCGCGGCCTCGCGCTCGACTGGGCCGAATACGTCGGCGACGATCCGGCGCGCATCACGGCGACGCTCGCGCGTGCGATCGCGTCGGGCGACATCGTGTTCTCGACGGGCGGAATCGGCGCGACGCCGGACGACCATACGCGCCAGTGCGCGGCCGCCGCGCTCGGCGTGGCGCTCGAACTGCATCCGGAAGCGAAGGCGCTGATTTCGGAGCGGATCCGTGAAACGCACGCCGATCCGGCCACGCCGGTCGACTTCGATTCGCCGGAGAACCAGCACCGCTTCAACATGGGCGTGTTCCCGGTGGGCGCGACCATCATCCCGAACGGCTATAACCGGATTCCCGGCTTCTCGGCCGGCGACCTGCATTTCGTACCGGGCTTCCCGGTGATGGCCTGGCCGATGATCGAATGGGTGCTCGACACGAAGTACGCGCACCTGCATCACGCGACGCCGCACGCGGAGCGCTCGCTGTACGTGTTCGAGCTGCCGGAATCGACGCTCACGCCGCTGATGGAGCGCATCGAGCGCGATTTCCCGGGCGTGCGCGTGTTCAGCCTGCCGAGCGTCGGCGATGCGGAGCGCGGCGGCATCTATGCGCGTCGTCATATCGACCTTGGCGTGAAGGGCGAACCGGAAGCCGTCGCGGCCGCGTTCGTGAAGCTGCGCGAAGGTGTGCACCTGCTCGGCGGCGACGTCGTCGAGCCCGACACGCCGCGCGTCTGAGCAGCCGGCCAGACGGCCGCGCAAAAGCCACGGGCCGCGCAACGCGGCCCGTCATCGGCATGTCATCGCCCGGCTCGACGATGAGGTTGTCGTAGCCGGTGAGCGTCGTGCGCCGTCAGGCGCCTATCCACGGCAGTTTGCGGAAGCACCAGCCGTCGACCGTCTTGCGGTGGCCTTCGGCGTCCTTGGCGCCCTCGAAGCCTTCGAGCAGATCGAACGCCTTCGTGAAGCCGGCCTGTGCGGACGCGACCGCGGCGAGCTTCGAGCGCGCGGCGCTGCGGCACAGGAACAGGATCGGCGTATCGGCCGGGAGGGCCGCCTGCAGTTCGTTGACGAATTCGGCGTTCGGCACGCCGCCCGGGTAGCGCGTCCATTCGAGGTGCAGATACTGGCCGTCGCCGACGAGCGGGCGGCCGATCCAGTCGAGTTCGGCGCGCGTGCGCACGTCGACGAGGCGCGCGGACGGGTCGAGCTGCAGCAGCTCGAAGGCCTCGACCGGCAGCAGCGCGCCGGCGTAATTGAGCGCGTTTTGTGCGCGGCGTTCGTCGGCCTTCGCGTAAAGCTGGTCGAGCGTACTCATGGCAGGGAGTCTCCGTATCGGTCAAACGACCATTCTAGCGCGGCGTCGCGGCACGGACGCCCGCATGCGGTGCGGTGCACGCGTGGCCCACGCGTTCACCAAAAGAGTGCAGAATGGTGCGCATGCACCAGAATGATTCGGTGGCTGCGGCAGGCTGCCGTGATTGCACCATTGGAGTGCTTCCGGCGAGCGACCGGTGCGGCGCAAGGCCCCGGAATCGCGCAGCACAGCCCTTTCGTGGCGAGCTCTGGCGCGATTTGTGCCCGTCGTTCGCAAAGATGGCACGGAAGCTGCTATATAGAATTCGGTCGAATCGGGGCGCGCTGCGCCAAAGCAAGACCCCGGTCAGCTCGATAAACGAGGCGGTTCCCAGTCCGCCGGAATTGTTCAATCAGGAGAAGAGGTTATGAGTAAAACCGTCGCCGACGTCATGCAACTCGTGAAGGACGAGGACTGCAAGTTTGTCGATTTCCGCTTCACGGACACGCGCGGCAAGGAACAGCACGTGTCGGTGCCGGTTTCGGCGTTCGACGAGGACAAGTTCGAAAGCGGCCATGCATTCGACGGTTCGTCGATCGCGGGCTGGAAGGGCATCGAGGCGTCGGACATGCTGCTCATGCCGGACCCGAACGCAGCGTTCGTCGACCCGTTCTATGAAGAGTCGACCCTCGTGCTGACCTGCGACGTGGTCGAGCCGGCCGACGGCAAGGGCTACGAGCGCGATCCGCGTTCGCTCGCGAAGCGCGGCGAAGCGTACCTGAAGAGCACGGGCATCGGCGACACGGCCTACTTCGGTCCGGAACCGGAATTCTTCATTTTCGACTCGGTCCAGTGGAACACGGACATGTCGGGCTGCTTCGTGAAGATCAACTCGGAAGAAGCACCGTGGTCGGCAGGCAAGGAATTCGAAGGCGGCAACACGGGCCACCGTCCGGGCACGAAGGGCGGCTACTTCCCGGTCGCGCCGGTCGACACGTTCCAGGACATGCGCTCGGAAATGTGCCTGCTGCTCGAACAGCTCGGCATCCCGGTCGAAGTGCACCACCACGAAGTGGCGGGCCAGGGCCAGAACGAAATCGGCACGAAGTTCTCGACGCTGGTCGAGCGCGCCGACTGGACGCAATGGTCGAAGTACATCATCCACAACGTCGCGCACTCGTACGGCAAGACGGCGACGTTCATGCCGAAGCCGGTCGTCGGCGACAACGGTTCGGGCATGCACGTTCACCAGTCGATCTGGAAGGACGGCCAGAACCTGTTCGCGGGCAACGGCTACGCCGGCCTGTCGGAACTGGCGCTGTTCTACATCGGCGGCATCATCAAGCACGCCCGTGCACTGAACGCGATCACGAACCCGACGACGAACTCGTACAAGCGTCTGGTCCCGCACTTCGAAGCACCGGTCAAGCTCGCTTACTCGGCGCGTAACCGTTCGGCATCGATCCGCATTCCGCACGTGTCGAACCCGAAGGGCCGCCGTATCGAAACGCGCTTCCCGGATCCGATGGCGAACCCGTACCTGTGCTTCACGGCGCTGATGATGGCCGGTCTCGACGGGATCCAGAACAAGATCCATCCGGGCGAAGCAGCGGACAAGAACCTGTACGACCTGCCGCCGGAAGAAGATGCAAAGATCCCGACCGTCTGCGCGGGCCTCGACCAGGCACTCGAAGCGCTCGACAAGGATCGCGAGTTCCTGACGCGCGGCGGCGTGTTCACGGACGGCATGCTCGATGCATACCTCGCGCTGAAGGAGCAGGAGCTGGCGAAGTTCCGCATGACGACGCACCCGATCGAGTTCGAGATGTACTACTCGCTCTAATCGGCGATGGCGCTTCGATTCAGCGCCGTTTTGCCGGTTCGTTCCCGTCGCGCGGCTTGCGGCGGGAGCGGCGGAGTCTGAAAGGGGACGGCGTCCGGCCGTCCCTTTTTTGTTCCGGTGATTTTCATTTTCTGGCCCGGTGAGGCGCGACAAGCACGCAGATGGTTCTGAAGAATCTGATCAAGGCGAAAACGGGGCAGCCCGAGCGACTGACGGACGACGAGCGGCTCGCACGCTCGGGCCTGCTGGCGGGGCTGGAAGCGCTGCCGACGGTCGTGATCGTGCTCGACCGCAAGACGCTGCGGATCGCGTTCGCGAACCCGTCGGCGGAGGCGATGCTCGACATCTCGCGCCGGCAGCTCGCGCAGCGGCCGTGGGGCGAGATTTTTCCGAACGCGAACGAGCTGGCGTCGACGATCACCGCGATCGGCGAGGAACGCTTTCACGCGACGCACCTCGATACCGTGCTCGACCGGCCCGGCCGCGAACCGCTGCATGTCCACGCGATCGTCGGCTTCCTCGAGACCTCGCCCGATTTCGTGCTCGTCGAGCTGTTCGAGAACGAACGGCAGTCGCGCACCGATCGGGAAGAGCGGATCCACGACCTGACCGCGGTCAACAAGCAGCTGATCCGCAACCTCGCGCACGAGATCAAGAACCCGCTCGGCGGCATTCGCGGCGCAGCCCAGCTGCTCGAATTCGAGCTGGGCGAGCGCGAGCGCGGCGAGTTGCGCGAATACACGCAGGTGATCATCAAGGAGTCCGATCGCCTGCAGACGCTCGTCGACCGGTTGCTGGAGCCGCACCGGCATCCGCACATCGTCGGCGACGTGAACATTCATGAAGTGTGCGAACGCGTGCGCGCGGTGATGCTCGCGGAATTCCCGCGCGGGCTCACGATCGAGCGCGACTACGACGTAAGCGTGCCGGACCTGCGCGGCGACAAGGAGCAGCTGATCCAGGCGCTGCTCAACATCGTGCGCAATGCGGCGCAGGCGCTGCGCGAGCGGATCGCGCAGGGCGACGCGAAGATCGAATTGCGCACGCGCATCGCGCGCAAGGTGACGATCGCGAAGCGCTTGTACCGGCTGGCACTGGACTTGCACGTGATCGACAACGGGCCCGGCATTCCGGAAGAGATCCGCGACCGGATCTTCTATCCGCTCGTGTCCGGGCGCGAAGACGGCAGCGGTCTCGGCCTCACGCTCGCGCAGACGTTCGTGCAGCAGCACGACGGGATGATCGAGGTCGAAAGCCGGCCCGGACGTACCGAATTTCAGATTCTGCTGCCGCTCGACCATTGAGCGGCGACATTGCGATTCACCGGATTCACCCAAACCTGACCGACCTATGAAGCCGATCTGGATAGTAGACGACGACCAATCGATCCGCTGGGTGCTTGAAAAGGCACTCGCCCGTGACAGCTTCGCGACGAAGAGCTTCGCGAACGTGCGCGACGCGCTGGCCGCGCTCGACCACGAGACGCCGCAGGTGCTCGTGTCCGACATCCGGATGCCGGGCGGCTCGGGCCTCGAGTTGCTGCAGGCGATGCACGAGCGCCTGCCGGGCCTGCCCGTCATCATCATGACGGCATTCTCCGATCTCGACAGCGCCGTCGCGGCGTTCCAGGGCGGCGCGTTCGAATATCTCGCGAAGCCGTTCGACGTCGACAAGGCCGTCGAGCTGATCCGCCGCGCGGTGGAAGAAAGCCTGCGCGGCGGCGCGCCGCAGGACGAGCGCGTGGCCGAAGCACCCGAGATGCTCGGCCAGGCGCCGGCGATGCAGGACATGTTCCGCGCCATCGGCCGCCTGTCGCATTCGGCCGCGACCGTGCTGATCACCGGCGAGTCGGGCACCGGCAAGGAACTCGTCGCCCGCGCGCTGCATCGCCACAGCCCGCGCGCGAACGGGCCGTTCATCGCGCTGAACACGGCGGCGATTCCGAAGGACCTGCTCGAATCCGAGCTGTTCGGCCATGAGCGCGGCGCGTTCACCGGCGCGCAGACGACACGGCAGGGCCGCTTCGAGCAGGCCGAGAACGGCACGCTGTTCCTCGACGAAATCGGCGACATGCCGTTCGACCTGCAAACTCGCCTGTTGCGCGTGCTGTCGGACGGGCAGTTCTATCGCGTCGGCGGCCACAACCCGCTGCGCGCGAACGTGCGCGTGATCGCCGCGACGCACCAGAATCTCGAGTCGCGCGTGCGGCAGGGGCTGTTCCGCGAGGATCTTTACCACCGGCTCAACGTGATCCGGCTGCGCCTGCCGCCGCTGCGCGAACGCAGCGAGGACATTGCGCTGCTCACGCGCCACTTCCTGCAGAAGAGCGCGCGCGATCTCGGCGTCGAGCCGAAGCGCGTGTCCGACGACGCACTCGCGTACCTGACGTCGCTCGCGTTTCCCGGCAACGTGCGGCAGCTCGAGAACCTCGCGAACTGGCTGACCGTGATGGCGCCCGCGCAGACGGTCGAGATCAAGGACTTGCCGCCCGACCTCGTGCCGGCCGGTGCGCCGGTCGTCGCGACGGGTGACGGCGCGGATGCGCCCGGCAGCGCGCCGGCCGTGCCGCCCGCGATCGGTGCAATGCCGGTCGCGAGCGCGCCCGTCGCGGCCGCGCCGAACGGCAGTGCGCCGGCCGGCTACCCGCTGTGGGAGCATGGCCTGCGCACCGAAGTCGCGCGGCTGTTGCGCGAGAATTCGGCCGACGTGATGGACGAGCTCGCGCGCCGCTTCGAGGCGGCCGTGATCCGCGAGGCGCTCGACTTCACGCGCGGTCGCAAGGTCGAGGCCGCGGAGCGGCTCGGCATCGGCCGCAACACGATCACGCGCAAGATCCAGGAACTCCACCTGGAGCCCTGAGCACGATTTGCGGCATGCGCGGGCGTCGCGCATGCCGCGATCGGACATAATCGCGGTTTGCACGCCGTTTGCCATTCCGCCGATCCTCAATGTCCGATTCCTTCCGCTGGCCCGCCGGGGCCGACCCGTTCCGTTTCCTCGAATCGCTCGACAGCAAGCGTGCCCGCACGTGGGTCGACGAGCAGAATGCGCGCACGCGCGCCGTGCTGCGCGACGACGACGCGTATCGCGCGCTGACTGCGCGTCTCGCCAAAGCGTACCTGCCGCGCGAACGCCCGGTGATTCCGACCCGCTGGCGCGACTGGGCGTACGACCTGTGGCAGGACGATCTCCATCCGAAGGGGCTGTGGCGCCGTACGCGCTGGGACGACTGGCGTGCCGGTCAGCCTGTATGGGAAACGCTGCTCGACGTCGACGCGCTCGGTGCCGAGGAGGGCGAGTCGTGGGTGTTCGAGCAGGACGCGATCCTGTATCCGGACGGCGATCGCGCGCTGCTGTCGCTGTCGCCGGGCGGCGCCGACGCGGTCGTCGTGCGCGAATTCGATCTCGTCGAACGCCGTTTCGTCGACGGCGGCTTCACGATCGACGAGCCGGGTCATCATACGGTCGGCTGGATCGACCGCGACACCGTCTACGTGAGCTGGGATCGCGGCGAAGCGCATGCGACCGCGGCAGGTTATCCGTATGAAGCGCTGCGCTGGGTGCGCGGCACGGCGCTCGCCGATGCGCCTGTCGTCTTCAGCGGCGAACCCGACGACATCAGCGCGGGCGCGTGGTTCGATCCGATCGACAACCGGCACGTCGCGTGGCGCAGCGTCGACTTCTTCGATGCGCACGCGTACTGGCCGACCGAAGCGGGCGAGTGGGCACGCTACGACGTGCCGACGCATGTCGAGGTCGGGTTCTGGGAAGGCTGGCTCGTGCTGGAGCCGCGCCTCGACTGGGACTGCGACGGTGTGCGGCATGCGGGCGGCTCGCTGCTCGCGATCCGCGAGCAGGCATTCCTCACGGGGGCGCGCGCATTCACGACGCTGTTCGCGCCGCAGCCGACGACGTCCGCGTGCACGTGGACGCACACGCGCACGACGCTGATCGCGAGCTGGCTCGACGACGTGCACAGCCGCACGATGCTGTGGCAACCGCGACAGGCCGACGACGGTACGTGGACGTGGGATGCGCGGCCGTTCGAGTGGGTGGGCGACGCGCAGATCGACGTCGAGCCCGTCGAGGCAACGCTGAACGACGAGGTGTACGTCGATGTCGACACCTATCTCGATCCGCCCGAATGCTGGCTGGCCGACCTGGCCGATCGCGCGGACGATGCGCCGTCGCGCCGCGTGCTGCTCGACCGGCCGCCGGTGCAGTTCGATGCGGCCGGGCTCGTCGTGCGCCGCGCCAGCGCGCGTTCGCAGGACGGCACGGTGGTGCCGTACACGCTGATCGGGCCGCGCGATGCACTCGATCCTGCCGAAGGCGCCACGCGCGTCGCGCGGCCGTGTTTGCTGTCGGGCTATGGCGGCTTTGCGATTCCGAACCTGCCGGGCTACAGCGACGCGTTCGGTATCGGGTGGCTCGAACGTGGCGGCGTGATGGCGTTCGCGCATATCCGCGGCGGCGGCGAGTTCGGACCGCGCTGGCACGTCGACGCGCAGCGCGAGCACCGGCAGCGCTCGTTCGACGACTTCCTCGCGGTAGCCGGGGATCTCGCCGCGACCGGCGTGACGACCGCCGCGCAGCTCGGGATCGAGGGTGGCAGCAACGGTGGATTGCTGGTCGCCGCGTGCATGATGCAGCGGCCGGAGTTGTTCGGCGCGGTGCTGTGCCGTGTGCCGCTGCTCGACATGCAGCGCTATCCGAAGCTGCACGCGGGCGCCGCATGGCTCGACGAATACGGTGACCCGGACGATCCGCGCGAGGGCGCGGCGCTGGCTGCGTACTCGCCGTATCACCGCGTGCGCGAAGGTGTCGTGTATCCGCCGCTGCTGCTGACGACGTCGACGCGCGACGACCGCGTGCATCCCGCGCATGCGCGCAAGATGGCCGCGTGCATGCATGCGCTGGGTCACGAACGGGTGTGGTACTGGGAGAACACCGACGGCGGCCACGGCAGTGCCGACGATCTGGAGCGTGCGGAGGCCGATGCGGCCGAGTTCGGCTTCCTGTGGGCCCATCTCGGGCCGGCGCCCGCGCGGCGCTGAGCGCGCGGGCGGATTGGACGATCAGCCGACGACCGCGACGACGGGCGTGTGGTCGGACGGCTGTTCCCACGTACGCGGCGTGCGATCGACTTCGCACGACGTGCAGGTCTCGGCGAGCGCCGGCGACAGCAGGATGTGGTCGATGCGCAGCCCGGCATTGCGACGGAACGCCATCATCCGGTAATCCCACCACGTGAAGGTCTTCTCGGGCTGCTCGAAGCGGCGGAACGCATCGACGAAGCCGAGCTCGATCAGTTGCGCGAAGTGCGCGCGCTCCTGCGGCGACACGAGGTTCTGGCCTTCCCATTTCGCGGGATCGTGCACGTCGCGGTCTTCCGGCGCGATGTTGTAGTCGCCGAGCAGCGCGAGCTTCGGGAAGCGCTGCAGCTCGGTGCGCAGCCACGCCTGCAGCGCGTCGAGCCATTGCATCTTGTAGACGAACTTGTCGGAGTCGGGCGCCTGGCCGTTCGGGAAGTACGCGGACACGATGCGTACGCCGTCGACCGTCGCGGCGACCACGCGCTGCTGCGGATCGTCGAAGCCGGGGATGTTGCGCACGACGTCGGATTCGTCGACGGTCAGCGACTCGCGCGCGAGGATCGCGACGCCGTTGTAGGTCTTCTGGCCCGTGAACCAGCTGCGGTAGCCGGCCGCCTCGAGATCGGCGCGCGGGAATTTCTCGTCGGACAGCTTCAGTTCCTGCAGGCACAGCACGTCGGTGCCGCTTTGTACGAGCCAGTCGAGCACGTGCTGCTTGCGGACGTTGAGCGAGTTGACGTTCCAGGTGGCGATTTTCATGAACGGGAGTGTGTGTGCGGCGTGAATGCGAAGGCCGCCATCTTACCGCGAGCATGCGGTGCGAACGCGCGCTTGCGCGACGCGGAGCAGGGGGCGCGGCATGCTATCTGGAAGGGGAGAGAAGAAATTGTGACAAAAGTGTTGACGTGAGTACTTCATCACCCTATAATTTATTTCTCTGACGCGGGGTGGAGCAGTCTGGCAGCTCGTCGGGCTCATAACCCGAAGGTCGTAGGTTCAAATCCTACCCCCGCAACCAAGCACACCAGACGATGTGCAGCGCAAATGACCGATGCGCGCTTCGTCGACAGGAACCCGGCCTCGTGCCGGGTTTTTTGTTTTCTGTGCCCGAAATCGTCGTCGCGGTTATCGCGCCGCCCACTCCACGGCCGCCTTCGCATGCAGCGCGGTCGTGTCGAACACCGGCAGCGGCGAATCGTCCGCGCCGATCAGCAGCGTGATCTCCGTGCAGCCGAGGATCACGGCCTGCGCGCCGCGCTGCGCCAGTTCCTCGATGATCGACACATAGGTCGTACGCGATTCCGCCGTGATGACGCCGTGGCACAGCTCGTCGTAGATGATCCGGTGCACGTCGTCGCGCCCGCGTTCGTCCGGCACGAGCACGTCCATCCCGAATTTGTCGCGCAGCCGCTCCGCATAGAACGGCAGCTCCATCGTGTAGCGCGTGCCGAGCAGCGCGACGCGCTCGACGCCTGCGTCGCGCAGCGCGCTGCCGGTCGGATCGGCGATGTGCAGGAACGGCAGCATCACCGCGGCTTCGATCGCAGCGTGCACGCGATGCATCGTATTGGTCGTCAGCACGACGAGGTCGGCGCCGGCCGCTTCGAGCTGCCGTGCCGCATCGGCCATCCGCTCGCCGAGCGCCGCCCAGTCGTGCGTGCGCTGCAGCGCTTCGATTTCCGCGAAATCGACCGTGACGAGCACGCTCTTCGCGTTGTGGTGGCCGCCGTGCAGCGCCTTCGAGTGCCGGTTGATCATCCGGTAGTACTCGGCCGACGATTCCCAGCTCATGCCGCCGATCAGTCCGATCGTCTTCATCCGTCACCTTCCCGTTTCGTGTTTCGCGGCAGACGAGTATAGGCGCGGCTGCCGGCACCCGGCCGGTACGATCCGCGCAAAGCGGGCCGGTACGGCGCAGCCGGGCGCGGCCGCACGCGACAGTTGAAACCGGCACTGTGTTTTTGTACAGTATCGGCACCGTGAACCCGACCATCATTCCGCCTGCCGATCCGCACGTGCCGCCGCCGGGCGACGCGCTGCCACGCACGCGCAAGATCATTCACTGCGACTGCGACTGTTTCTACGCATCGGTCGAGATGCGCGACGACCCGTCGTTGCGCAACCGGCCGCTCGCGGTCGGCGGTCGGCCCGACCAGCGCGGCGTGATCGCGACCTGTAACTACGAGGCGCGGCGCTACGGCGTGCATTCGGCGATGTCGTCGGCGCTGGCGATGCGCAAGTGCCCGGACCTGCTGATCCTGCCGTCCGCGATGGACAAGTATCGCGCGGCGTCGCGGCAGATCATGGCGATCTATCGCGACTACACGCCCGACGTCGAGCCGTTGTCGCTCGACGAGGCGTACCTCGACGTCAGCGGGTCGGACCGCTGCCAGGGCAGTGCGACGCTGATCGCGCGCGAGATCCGCCAGCGCGTGTTCGACACGGTCGGCGTGACCGTGTCGGCCGGCGTCGCGCCGAACAAGTTCATCGCGAAGATCGCGTCGGACTGGAACAAGCCCGACGGCCTGTTCGTGGTGCGGCCGCACGAAATCGACGCGTTCGTCGCGGCGCTGCCGGTGCGCAAGCTGCACGGCGTCGGCAAGGTGACGGCCACGCGGCTCGACAGGCTCGGCATCCAGACCTGCGCGCAGTTGCGCGACTGGCCGCTGATCGACCTGCACCGCGAGTTCGGCGCATTCGGGCGGCGGCTGTACGAACTGGCGCGCGGAATCGACGAACGGCCCGTGCAGGCCGATCAGGAGCGCAAGTCGGTCAGCGTCGAGACGACCTACGTGACCGACCTGACGACGCTCGAGCAATGCGCGGACGAGATCCGCCGTCTCGTCGTGCAGCTCGACGCGCGCGTCGAGCGCGCAGGCGCCGCGCGGTCGATCCGCAAGCTGTACGTGAAGATCCGCTTCGCCGATTTCCAGCGCACGACGGTCGAATGCGTGGCCGACGCGACGAACGCGGAGACGGCCGTCACGCTGCTCGCGAAGGGGCTGCAGCGGCGCGCGCAGGCCGTGCGGCTGCTCGGCGTCGGCGTGCGCATCGACGAGGACACGGCCGAGCGGCACGGGCAGTTCTCGCTGTTCGACGACGACGCGCCCGCGCCATGAAAAAAGGCACCGCCGAAGCGGTGCCTGTCGATGCGACCGGAAGGGCCGGGCGGCGCGCTCAGTGCGCGGGCGCGGCCATCCCGTTGTGGCGCAACAGCGCATCGATTTCCGGCTCGCGGCCGCGGAACGCCTTGAACGAATCCATCGCCGGGCGGCTGCCGCCGACCTCGAGGATCTCGCGGCGATAGCGCGTGCCGGTGGCCGCGTCGAGCACGCTGCCGCTCTTGGCGGCCGCTTCCTCGAATGCCGCGTACGCGTCGGCCGACAGCACCTCGGCCCACTTGTAGCTGTAGTAGCCGGCCGCATAGCCGCCCGCGAAGATGTGGCTGAACGTGTTCGGCCAGCGCGAGAATGCCGCCTGCGGGATCACGTGATAGCGCTCGTTGATCTCGCGCGCGAATGCGGTCACGCCGGTGGCGCCGGCCGGGTCGAAGTCGACGTGCAGCAGCATGTCGAACATCGAGAACACGATCTGGCGCAGCGTGCCGAGCCCGCTCTGGAAATTCTTCGCGGCGATCATCTTGTCGAACAGCTCGCGCGGCAGCGTGGCGCCCGTATCGATGTGCGACGACATCGACGACAGCACGTCCCATTCCCAGCAGAAGTTCTCCATGAACTGCGACGGCAGCTCGACGGCATCCCATTCGACGCCGTTGATGCCCGACACGCCGAGCTCGTCGACGCGCGTGAGCATGTGGTGCAGCCCGTGGCCGAACTCGTGGAACAGCGTGATGACTTCGTCGTGCGTGAAGCACGCGGGCTTGCCGCCGATCGGTGCCGAGAAGTTGCAGGTGAGGTACGCGACCGGCGTCTGCACGCCGCTGCCGCGCTTCGCGCGCGAGCGTGCGTCGTCCATCCATGCGCCGCCGCGCTTGCCTTCGCGCGCGTACAGGTCGAGATAGAACTGCGCGACGAGCGAGCCGTCGCGGTTCTCGACGCGGAAGAAGCGCACGTCCTTGTGCCATACCGGCGCGTCGTCCGCCTTGATCCGCACGCCGAACAGCGTCTCGGTGACGGTGAACAGGCCCTTCAGCACGGCCGGCTCGGGGAAGTACTGCTTCACCTCGTTTTCCGAGAACGCGTAGCGCTGCTGGCGCAGCTTTTCGGCCGCGTATGCAACGTCCCACGGCGCGAGTTCGGTCAGGCCGAGTTCCTTCGCGGCGAATGCGCGCAGCTCGTCCCAGTCCTTGTCCGCGTGCGGGCGCGCGCGCGTCGCGAGATCCTCGAGGAACGCGATGACCTGCTGCGGCGATTCGGCCATCTTCGGCGCGAGCGACACTTCGGCGAAGTTGCGGTAGCCGAGCATCTGCGCCTCTTCGCGGCGCAGCTTCAGCTCGTCGGCGACGATCGCCGTGTTGTCCCATTCGGCCTTGCCGTCGCCGTACTGCGGCCCGAGCTCCGATGCGCGCGTCGCATAGGCGCGATAGAGCGTCTCGCGCAGCGCGCGGTTGTCCGCGTACTGCAGCACCGGGAAGTACGACGGGAAGTGCAGCGTGAATTTCCAGCCGTCCTTGCCGTCCTTCTGCGCGGCTTCGTGGGCGGCTTCGATCGCGTCGCCGGGCAGGCCGGCGAGGTCGGCTTCGGCATTGACGAAGTACGCGTACGCGTTGGTCGCGTCGAGCACGTGGTCGGAGAACGCCTTCGACAGGGCGGCCTGCTGTTCCTGCAGTTCCGCGAAGCGCGGCTTCTGGTCTTCGGGCAGTTCGGCGCCCGACAGGCGGAAATCGCGCAGCGCGTTGTCGAGGATCTTCTTGCGCTCGGCCGACAGCGTCGCGTATTCGGCGCTCGCGGCGATCGCCTTGTACTTCTCGTACAGCGCGAGATTCTGGCCGACGCTCGACCAGAACTCGGTCACGCGCGGCAGGTTTTCGCCGTAGGCGGCGCGCAGTTCCGGGGTGTCGGCGACCGCGTTCAGGTGGCCGACGATGCCCCATGCGCGGCCGAGCGGCTCCGTCGCGTGCTCGACCGTCTCGACGACGGCGGCCCAGGTCGACGGCGTCGCGCTTGCGCTCGCGGCTTCGACCGCGCGGCTGGCTGCGTCGAGCAGCGTATCGAGCGCGGGCGTCACGTGTTCCGGGCGGATCTCGCCGAAACGGGGCAGGCCGGAGAAGTCGAGGAGCGGATTGGTGTTGGCGCTGGCGGACATAAGACTCCCTGTCTGTTGCCGGATGAACCGGGATGAAAAGGGTAACGGCGGCGGGGCGCGATGGCGCCCGATACCGACATTATTGGGGCGCATCGCGCGCTTTCCAATCGTTAGTTTCTAATGACGCGATTGACGCAGGGGCGGATGCGGGCGACCGGCGGCGGGCGACCGGCAGCGGGCGACCGGCGCGGTGCAGCCGCGGCGATGCGGCTGGCGAGACGCCGGCGCACGGAACCGCGCGCCGGCTGAACGGGCAGGGGGTCAGGCGGCCGCGTCGGCGGCGCGCTCGGCCGCTTCGATCGTGTTGATCAGCAGCATCGTGATGGTCATCGGGCCGACGCCGCCCGGCACCGGCGTGATGTGGCCGGCCACTTCCTTCACGCCCGCGAAATCGACGTCGCCGCACAGCTTGCCGGCGTCGTCGCGGTTCATGCCGACGTCGATCACCGTCGCACCCGGCTTCACCATGTCGGCGGTCAGGATGTTGCGCTTGCCGACCGCGGCGACCACGATATCGGCCTGCCGCGTGTGCGCGGCGAGGTCGCGCGTCTTGCTGTGGCAGATCGTCACGGTCGCGCCGGCGTCGAGCAGCATCATCGCCATCGGCTTGCCGACGATGTTCGAACGGCCGATCACGACCGCGTTCGCGCCCTGCAGCGCGATGTCGTGCGCCTCGAACATCTTCATCACGCCGTACGGCGTGCACGGGCGGAACAGCGGCTTGCCGGTCATCAGCGCGCCGGCGTTCGCGACGTGGAAGCCGTCGACGTCCTTCTCCGGCGCGATCGCCTCGATCACCTTGTGGCTGTCGATATGCGCGGGCAGCGGCAATTGGACGAGGATGCCGTGGATCTTCGGGTCGCGGTTCAGTTCGTCGATGCGCGCGAGCAGGCCGGCTTCCGACAGCGTGGCCGGGTACGCATCCTTCAGCGAGAAGAAGCCGTTGTCCTCGCACGCCTTGATCTTGTTGCGCACATAGACTTCGCTCGCCGGGTTCTCGCCGACGAGGATCACCGCGAGACCGGGCTGGTGGCCGCGTGCGGTCAGGGCGGCGGCGCGTTCGGCGGCCTGACCGCGCAGGGTCTTCGAAAGGGCGTTGCCGTCGATGAGGAGGGCTGTCATGGTGGTGGGTCCTGCCGGGAAGTTGGAATGCGGGCGTACGGCACGCGGGCGCCGCAGCAAAGCACGCAATTATACCGTTCGCCTGCTGCCGTCCGACAGGGAATCAGCGGGAAGCGTCATGACCGCGGCACTCGTGCGCCGGGAGGAAAGGCTGCCGCCGCGCGAGTGGGCCGCATCGCGCGGGGCGGCAAGCGCCGGTTGCGGGCCGGGCGGGCAGCGCCGCCGCGGCCGCTGAAGACGCTCAGGCCTGCTTCTTCGACAGCGCGAGGCGCAGCAGGTCGGCGACCGTGTTGACGTTGAGCTTTTCCATGATGTTCGCGCGGTGCGCTTCGACCGTCTTGATGCTGATGCCGAGATCGTCGGCGATCTGCTTGTTCAGGCGGCCCGCGATGATGCGTTCGAGCACCTGCTGCTCGCGCGCGGTCAGCTTCGACAGGCGTTCGCTCGCCGCACGCTGCTCCTGGACGCTCTTGCTTTCGCTTCGGGCCTTGTCGAGCATCCGCTCGACGAGCTTGCGCAGCTCGGCTTCGTCGAACGGTTTCTCGATAAAGTCCATCGCACCCTTTTTCATCGTCGACACGGCCATCGGCACGTCGCCGTGACCCGTGACGAAGATGATCGGCAGCGCGGCATTGTCGGCGATCAGGCGTTCCTGCAGCTCGAGACCGCTCATGCCCGACATCCGCACGTCGAGGATCAGACACGCGATCTGGCCGGCCTGCTGCGCCGGCTGGTATGCATCGAGGAACTGCTCCGCGCTCGAGAAGCATTGCACGCGATAGCCGTTCGCCTCCAGCAGCCAGCGCAGCGAGTCCCGTACGGCCTCGTCGTCGTCGACGACGAAGACGGTTTCCTGAGTGGTGGTGACAGGGCTATTCATAGTTCTCCCGTAACGGTATGTGATGCCGATGCCTCGCGCCCCCCTTGGCCGAGATCAGCGGGTTCCCCAATGGGCAGGCTGCAGTGGAACGTCGCGCCGGAAATGCGGCCATCCGGCTCGACGTTGTTGACCACCCACAGACGCCCCCGATGCGATTCGATGATCGAACGGCAGATGTTCAGCCCCATGCCCATGCCATCGGACTTGGTGCTGTAAAACGGTTCAAACAGGCGTTCGGCGGTTGCCTCGTCGACGCCCGGACCCTGGTCGATCACGCGGATGTCGACGAAGCCCGCATCGATGTCGGCGACGACGCGGATCACGCCGTCCGCCGACGCCGGCTTCACGTCGGCCATCGCCTCGGCCGCGTTCTTCATCAGGTTCATCAACACCTGCTCGATCAGCACGGGGTCGACATAAATAATAGGCATTCTTGCGAGGATTTCCGTGACGATCCGGATCCTGCGCTTCCTGGCCTCGATTTCGGCAAGCCCGACTGCGTCGGCGACGATGTCCGCAACCCGCGCCGGCTGGCGTTTCGGCTCGCTGCGCTTCACGAATTCGCGGATCCGCTTGACGATCATCCCGGCGCGCAACGCCTGCTGCGCGGTCTTTTCCAGCGCGGGCTGCAGCGTCTCCGGCGTGCCGCGGCCGCTCTTGACGAGCGCGAGCGTGCCCGAGCAGTAGTTGTTGATCGCGGCGAGCGGCTGATTCAGTTCGTGAGCAATCGACGACGCCATTTCACCCATCGTCATCAATCGGCTCGTGAACTGCAGCTTCTCTTCCTGCTGGTGCGCGAGTTCCTGCGCCTTCTTGCGGGTCGTGATGTCGGTCGCGATCTGCATCTGCGCGAGGTGGCCGTCGACCCACTGGATGTACTGGCGGCGCACTTCGAACCATTTCTGGATGCTCTCGACGTACACCTCCTGCGCGTCCGCCGTGCTGCTCGTCAGCGCGGCGGCCGGCAGGCCCGCGAACGCGTCGACCATGTCGATCGAGTCGGACGATGCCTGCGCGCGGTCGAAGCCGCCGCCCGACAGCTCGAGATGGCCGTCCGGGCGGATGCCGAACAGGTGGCGGTAGTAGCGGTTCGCGAACAGCAGCTCGGCTTCGTCGGCGGCCAGCACCGACACCGCGGCGTCGAGGCTTTCGAGCACCGTCGTGAAGCGCTCGTGCGCGGCCGCGAGTTCCTCGCGCGCGCGCTTCGGTTCGGTGATGTCGGTCATCGACGACATCCAGCCGGTCTGGCGGCCCGAACTGTCGATCAGCGGCGACACGTACAGGCGCGCATGGAACAGCGTGCCGTTCTTGCGCCGCACGCGGAGTTCAAAGCCCGAGCTCGGCGCCTTGCCGCGCAGCGTCATGTCGAGCTGGCGCTGCATTTCCGGGTACGCGTCGCGCGGCCAGTACGGGAACGGCGCGACCTTGCCGACGAGGTCGGTTTCGTCCCAGCCGGTCATCCGGCAGAACGCGGGGTTCACGTGGGTGATGCGGCCGTGCATGTCGAGCACGCGCATGCCGATCAGCACCGAGTTTTCCATCGCGCGGCGGAAGAACGCTTCCGCGTACAGCGCCTGCTGCGCCTCGAAGCGCTGGCGCGTGTGCTTCCACAGGCTCCAGAGGCTCCACAGCACGAAGCACGACAGGCCGGCCACGAGCCACACGAGCGTGTTGTTGGTCAGGTTCGTGAGCTGCGGGAAGGCGTACACGCGCACCGTCAGCCCCTGGCCGGGCGGATCGAGCGGCAGGTCGTAGTGCGAGTCGCGCGGCAGGCGCGGGCGTGTCGACGTGGACGACAGCTCGCGGTTGTTCGAGTCGGTGATCGAGATCTTGTACTTCGACGACAGTTCCTGCGGGATGTCGTGCTTCAGGATGCCTTCGACCGAGAACACCGCGGCGATCGAGCCGAGATATTCGCGGTCGCCGCGCATCACGGGCGTCTGCAGCGTGATGAAGCCGTTGCCGAAGTCGTCGTAGATCAGCGGCGAGTAGGCCTGGCGGCGCGTGCTGCGCGCTTCGTCGTACGCGCCGCGCACGGCGTCCTGCATCTGTGCGTCGCCGGGCTTCGCGAGCCGCTGCCCGAGCAGCGGCGGATGCACGGTCGGCCAGCGCTGCACGCCGGGTGCGGTGTACCAGTTCAGGTAGAGGATTTCCGGATGCGTCTGCATCACGTCCGCGACGGCCATCTGGAACGCGTTCTGGTCGAGGCGGCCCGACGCGAGATCGCGCGACAGCGCCTGCAGCTGTTCCTGCGCGCCCGTCATCGACAGGCGGATCTGCTGCTGCGCCCACGCGACGTTACGGAAGAGGGTGTCTTCCTGCTGTTGCTGTTCGCGGCGATTGAGGCTCCACAGGATGAGGCTCATCACCACGAGGAACACCAGGATCGACAGCAGCGGCGTCAGCAAATAGGAATTGGACCACCACGGTCCGTGGTGCCAACGGGACGGCTGCGACTCCGCCGGCGGGCCCGACGGTCGCGCCGAGCGTGCGAAAAGCCGATCGGTCAACATGGCAGGATTGTAGCGCAGCGCAATACATGGAAAACCTATACCGGATATGTTGAACGGAAACGGATTTGTTCCGCCGCGGCGTGCCGGAGCGCCCCGAAATATGGGTGCAGCGCAGCAATATTCCGCATTGCGAGAAAAGATCTCACAATTCGAAAATTTTGTTGCGCAGGCCCGTGCACGCTCATTACAATCCGCTGGAGCTTGCCCGCAGCCGGCCGCGTCGCGACGTCTGCACGAGAGCGATCCTCACATTCCAGGACCCAGGAGACGAGAATGTCCGCTGTACCGAACGAAGTGATGAAATATGTCGCCGCCGAACGTGACGACGACCCGCAAGAAACCGTCGAGTGGCTGGAGTCGCTCGATGGCGTGATCTCCTCCGTGGGCACCGGCCGCGCGCATTACCTGATCGAAAAGCAGATCGAGTTCGCCCGCATGCACGGCGAACACCTGCCGTTCTCCGCCAACACCCCGTACATCAACACGATTCCGGTCGGCGCCCAGGCAAAGATCCCGGGCGACCAGGACCTCGAGCACCGCATCCGTTCGTACACGCGCTGGAACGCGCTGGCGATGGTGCTGCGCGCAGGCAAGGACACGAACGTCGGCGGCCACATCGCATCGTTCGCATCGGCCGCGACGCTCTATGACGTCGGCTACAACCACTTCTGGCACGCAGCGTCCGACCAGCACGGCGGCGATCTCGTGTTCGTGCAGGGCCACTCGTCGCCGGGCGTGTACTCGCGCGCGTTCCTGCTCGGCCGCCTGAAGGAAGAACAGCTCGACAACTTCCGCCAGGAAGTCGACGGCAACGGCATTTCGTCGTACCCGCACCCGTGGCTGATGCCGGACTTCTGGCAGTTCCCGACCGTGTCGATGGGCCTCGGCCCGATCATGGCGATCTACCAGGCGCGCTTCATGAAGTACCTGGAAGCGCGCGGCATCACGAAGACGGAAGGCCGCAAGGTATGGGCATTCCTCGGCGACGGCGAGACGGATGAACCGGAATCGCTCGGCGCGATCGGGATGGCGAGCCGCGAAAAGCTCGACAACCTCGTGTTCGTGATCAACTGCAACCTGCAGCGTCTCGACGGCCCGGTGCGCGGCAACGGCAAGATCATCCAGGAGCTCGAATCGGAGTTCCGCGGCGCCGGCTGGAACGTGATCAAGGTCATCTGGGGCAGCCGCTGGGATGCGCTGTTCGCACGCGACAAGTCGGGCGCGCTGATGCGCCGGATGATGGAAGTCGTCGACGGCGAATACCAGACGTACAAGTCGGAGTCGGGCGCGTTCGTGCGCGAGCACTTCTTCAATACGCCTGAACTGAAGGCGCTCGTCGCCGACTGGTCGGACGACGACATCTGGGCGCTGAACCGCGGCGGCCACGATCCGCACAAGATCTACGCGGCGTTCCACGAAGCCACGCACACGAAGGGTGCGCCGACCGTCATTCTCGCGAAGACCATCAAGGGCTACGGGATGGGCGAGTCGGGCCAGGCGATGAACATCACGCACCAGCAGAAGAAGCTGCCGGTCGAGCAACTGAAGAAGTTCCGCGACCAGTTCCGCCTGCCGATCACCGACGAACAGATCGCCGACGTGCCGTACCTGAAGTTCGAGGAAGGCTCGAAGGAACTCGAATACATGCGCAAGCAGCGCATGGACCTCGGCGGCTACCTGCCGCACCGCCGCGAGAAGGCGACGTCGCTGCCGGTGCCGGCGCTCGATGTATTCGAGCCGCTGCTGAAGGGCACGGGCGAAGGGCGCGAGATCTCGACGACGATGGCGTTCGTGCGGATCCTGAACATCCTGCTGAAGGACAAGGCGCTGGGCAAGCGCGTCGTGCCGATCGTCCCGGACGAATCGCGCACGTTCGGCATGGAAGGCCTGTTCCGCCAGATCGGTATCTGGAACCAGCAGGGCCAGAAGTACGTGCCGGAAGATTCCGACCAGCTGATGTTCTACAAGGAATCGGAAACCGGCCAGATCCTGCAGGAAGGCATCAACGAAGCGGGCGGCATGTGCGACTGGATTGCGGCGGCGACGTCGTACTCGACGCACGGCGAGATCATGGTGCCGTTCTACATCTTCTATTCGATGTTCGGCTTCCAGCGGATCGGCGACCTCGCATGGGCCGCAGGCGACATGCGTTCGCGCGGCTTCCTGCTCGGCGGTACCGCGGGCCGCACGACGCTGAACGGCGAAGGCCTGCAGCACGAAGACGGCCACTCGCTCCTGTGGGCGGCATCGGTGCCGAACTGCGTGAGCTACGACCCGACGTTCGGTTATGAACTCGCCGTGATCATCCAGGACGGCCTGCGTCGCATGGTGCAGGACCAGGAAGACGTGTACTACTACGTCACGGTGATGAACGAGAACTACGAGCACCCGGCGATTCCGCAGGGCGAGCACGTGGCGGCCGACATCATCAAGGGCATGTACGCGTTCAAGAAGGCCGACGCCGACAAGAAGGCGCCGCGCGTCCAGCTGCTCGGCGCGGGCACGATCTTCAACGAAGTGATCGCTGCGGCCGACCTGCTGAAGAACGACTGGGGCGTCGCTGCCGACCTGTGGAGCGTGCCGAGCTTCACCGAGCTCGCGCGTGAAGGTCACCAGGTCGAACGCTGGAACCTGCTCCATCCGACCGAAGAGCGTCGCCTGTCGCACGTGCAGAAGTGCCTGAAGGACACGCAGGGCCCGGTCATCGCATCGACCGACTACGTCCGTGCGCTGGTCGACCAGATCCGCGGCCAGATCGATCGCCGCTTCGTCGTGCTGGGCACCGACGGCTTCGGCCGCTCGGATACCCGCGAGAAGCTGCGTCACTTCTTCGAGGTCGACCGTCACTGGGTCACCGTCGCCGCGCTCAACGCGCTGGCCGACGAAGGCACGATCGAGCGCAAGGTGGTCGCGGACGCGATCGCCAAGTACAACCTCGATCCGTCCAAGCCCAACCCGATGACCGTTTAACGCACACGCCGTGTGATGCCGCGCGTCGCTCCCGCGAGGAGCGCGCGTGGCCATGGAGACAGAAACAGATGAGTCAAGCGATCGAAGTGAAGGTGCCGGATATCGGCGATTACAAGGACGTGCCGGTGATCGAGATCGGCGTGAAGGTCGGCGATACGGTCGAGCCCGAGCAGTCGCTCGTCACGCTCGAGTCCGACAAGGCGACGATGGACGTCCCGAGCCCGGTAGGCGGCGTCGTGAAGGAAATCAAGGTCAAGGTGGGCGATTCCGTGTCGGAAGGCTCGCTGATCATCCTGCTCGAGGGCGGCGCCGCGGCGCAGGCCAATGGCGCGGCTGCGCCGGCCGCCGCTCCGGCTCCGGCTGCAGCGCCGGCCCCGGCCGCAGCCGCCCCGGCAGCAGCCGGCGGCACGCTCGAAGTGAAGGTGCCCGACATCGGCGACTACAAGGACGTTCCGGTCATCGAGATCGGCGTGAAGGTCGGCGACACGGTCGAGAAGGAGCAGTCGCTCGTCACGCTCGAGTCGGACAAGGCGACGATGGACGTGCCGAGCCCGGCCGCCGGCGTCGTGAAGGAAATCAAGGTCAAGGTGGGCGATTCGGTATCGGAAGGCACGCTGATCGTGCTGCTCGAAGCCGCAGGCGCAGCGGCTGCCGCCCCGCAGGCGAGCGCACCGGCTCCGGCCGCTGCCGCGCCGGCGCCGGCCGCTGCACCGGCGCCCGCGAAGGCTGCGCCGGCACCGGCTGCCGCCGCACCGGCCGCCGCGCCGTCGGGTGAATACCGCGCCAGCCACGCGTCGCCGTCGGTACGCAAGTTCGCGCGCGAACTCGGCGTCGAAGTCGCACGCGTGCAGGGTTCGGGTCCGAAGGGCCGCATTACGAAGGAAGACGTCACGGGCTTCGTGAAGGGCGTGATGACGGGCCAGCGCGCGGCACCGGGCGCGGCAGCCGCGCCGGCAGGCGGCGGCGAGCTGAACCTGCTGCCGTGGCCGAAGGTCGACTTCTCGAAGTTCGGCCCGTTCGAGGCGAAGCCGCTGTCGCGCATCAAGAAGATCTCGGGCGCGAACCTGCATCGCAACTGGGTGATGATCCCGCACGTCACGAACAACGACGAAGCGGACATCACCGAGCTCGAAGCATTGCGTGTCCAGCTGAACAAGGAAAACGAGAAGGCGGGCGTGAAGTTCACGATGCTCGCGTTCGTGATCAAGGCAGTCGTCGCCGCACTGAAGAAATTCCCGACCTTCAACGCGAGCCTCGACGGCGACAACCTCGTGTTCAAGCAGTACTTCCACGTCGGTTTCGCGGCCGATACGCCGAACGGCCTCGTCGTGCCGGTGATCCGCGATGCGGACAAGAAGGGCCTCGTCGACATCGCGAAGGAAATGAGCGACCTGTCGAAGGCCGCGCGCGAAGGCAAGCTGAAGCCGGACCAGATGCAGGGCGGCTGCTTCTCGATCTCGTCGCTCGGCGGGATCGGCGGCACGAACTTCACGCCGATCATCAACGCACCGGAAGTGGCGATCCTCGGGTTGTCGCGCGGGCAGATGAAGCCGGTGTGGGACGGCAAGCAGTTCGTGCCGCGTCTCATGCTGCCGCTGTCGCTGTCGTATGACCATCGCGTGATCGATGGCGCGGAAGCCGCGCGGTTCAATGCGTATCTCGGCGCGTTGCTCGGCGATTTCCGGCGCATCGCTCTTTGATGAGCGTGGGAGTGGCTCGCGGGGGCGTGGGTTTTGTGTCGGTCATCCACGCCTCTTCGTTGAACCTGTTTCGCTAACGGTCTATTGGCGTCGCCCCTGCGCGGGGCGGCGGTCACTTTTCTTTGTCTTCCAAAGAAAAGTAACCAAAAGAAAGGCGCGTCCTTGGGCGGACGGCAAAGGTGGTTCTGCCCAACGTCGCGTGCTCTTGTCAGGCCGTAGTCGTGGTAATGGGTTCTTCCGCGGGTTTCTCCCCCCTCTGTCTGCAGCTAATCAAGAAGGGGACAGTAATGAGTCTCATCGAAGTCAAGGTTCCGGATATCGGCGATTTCAGCGGTGTCGATGTCATCGAAGTCAATGTGAAACCCGGCGACGTGATCGAAAAAGAGCAAACGCTCATCACGCTCGAATCCGATAAAGCCTCCATGGAAGTGCCCAGCGACGTCGCCGGCACCGTCAAGGAAATCAAGGTCAAAGCCGGCGAGAAAGTCTCGCAAGGCACCGTCATCGCCATCGTCGAAGCAGCAGCCGGTGCCGCCGCTCCCGCGAAAGCACCCGAAGCAGCGAAGCCCGCCGCCGCGCCGGCACCGGCCGCCGCTCCGGCGCCCGCGCCGCAAGCCGGCAGCTACGCAGGCGCCGCCGACATCGAGTGCGACATGCTCGTGCTCGGCGCCGGCCCCGGCGGTTACTCGGCCGCGTTCCGCGCAGCCGACCTCGGCATGAAGACCGTGCTGGTCGAACGCTACTCGACGCTCGGCGGCGTGTGTCTGAACGTCGGTTGCATTCCGTCGAAAGCGCTGCTGCATACGTCGCTCGTCGTCGAGGAGGCCGCGGCGCTCGCGTCGCACGGCATCACGTTCGGCAAGCCGCAGGTCGATCTCGACAAGCTGCGCGACTTCAAGGGCGGCGTCGTCAAGAAGCTGACGACGGGCCTCGCCGGCATGGCGAAGGCACGCAAGGTCGAAGTGGTCACCGGCGTCGGCGCATTCGTCGATCCGTTCCACATGGAAGTGCAGGGCGAAAACGGCAGGAAGGTCGTCAAGTTCAAGCAGGCGATCATCGCTGCGGGCTCGCAAGCCGTGAAGCTGCCGTTCATGCCGGAAGACCCGCGCGTCGTCGATTCGACGGGCGCACTCGAACTGCGCCAGCTGCCGAAGCGCATGCTCGTGATCGGCGGCGGCATCATCGGCCTCGAAATGGCGACGGTGTACTCGACGCTCGGCGCCGAGATCGACGTCGTCGAAATGATGGACGGCCTGATGATGGGCGCGGACCGCGATCTCGTGAAGGTCTGGGAAAAGTACAACGCGAAGCGCTTCGGCAACGTGATGCTGAAGACCAAGACGGTCGGCGCGGAAGCGAAGGAAGACGGCATCTACGTGAAGTTCGAGGGCGAGAAGGCGCCGGCGGAAGCGCAGCGCTACGACCTCGTGCTCGTCGCGGTGGGCCGCAGCCCGAACGGCAAGAAGATCGGTGCCGACAAGGCCGGCGTCGCGGTCACGGATCGCGGCTTCATCGACGTCGACAAGCAGATGCGCACGAACGTCCCGCACATCTTCGCGATCGGCGACGTCGTCGGCCAGCCGATGCTCGCGCACAAGGCCGTGCATGAAGGCCACGTCGCAGCGGAAGCCGCGCACGGCGAGAAGGCGTACTTCGACGCGCTGCAGATCCCGTCGGTGGCGTACACCGATCCTGAAGTGGCGTGGGCCGGCAAGACGGAAGACCAGTGCAAGGCCGAAGGCATCAAGTACGGCAAGGCCGTGTTCCCGTGGGCCGCTTCGGGCCGCGCGATCGCGAACGGACGTGACGAAGGCTTCACGAAGCTGATTTTCGACGAGGAAACCCATCGCGTGATCGGTGGCGCGATCGTCGGCCTGAACGCAGGCGACCTGATCAGCGAAGTGTGCCTTGCCGTCGAGATGGGCGCGGACGCGGAAGACATCGGCAAGACGATCCATCCGCACCCGACGCTCGGCGAATCGGTCGGCATGGCCGCCGAACTGTACGAAGGCGTTTGTACGGACCTGCCGCCGCAACGCAAGAAGTAACGCGACCGGCACGGCCGGCCATGCGCCGGCCACGAAAAAACGCCGCCGCCCGGGTAATCCGGGCGGCGGCGTTTTCTTTTGTCTGCGGCCGATGCTGCGATCAGAACGCTTGATCGAACGAGGCGAGTGGCGGGCCGTGCGCGCACGTTCCGGCGCCAGAAACGAAAAAGCCGCGCTGGGCGCGGCTCTTTCAGGAGCGGGGGACGCTTACGCGGCCGGCTTGCTCGAACGACGTGCAGCAGCGGCGGTTGCAGCCTTCGTTGCGACGGCAGCAGCGGCGTTGAAGTTCGTTTCAGCGATTTCGACGGCTTGCTTCGTGGCCTTCTGAACCGTTTCGTACGTCGTGTTCGCAGCGTTCAGTGCCGACTTCAGCGCGGCGACAGCCGTTTCCGAACCGGCCGGGGCGTTCTTCGCGACGTTGTCGACGAGTGCCTGGACCTTCTTGTTCTGCTCTTCGAATTGCGCTTCGGCAACCTTCGCGAACTCGGCTTGCGTCGACGATGCGATTTCGTACAGGTGACGGCCGTACGACAGCACCTTTTCAGCGACCGGCTGCGACAGGCTGGCTTGCAGTGCGATCAGTTCCTGAGCGTCCTTCACCGACAGCAGGCGCTGTGCGTTTTCCTGGCCTTCGGCCAGCGTCGACTTCACGACTTGCAGGTTGAGTTCGATCAGCTTTTCGACGCCTTCGAATGCCTTGGTCGTCAGACCGAACAGGCTTTCGAGGTTGGCTTTCTGTGCAGCGGCGATTTGCTCGGGGGTCAGCAAGGACATGTCCAGCTCCTGAAAAGCGATCGCGTCGATCGCAGGGTAAGGGGCACTACGACGGGGAACCTCGGATGCGCGTGCTTTGTGCAACGCAGCAATGAGGCGTATTTTAGGGCAGAGAAAACGGATGTCAAGTATTTTTTGTGCGTTGCACAATCGCGACAAATTATCGATAAAACAACGAGTTATCGTGGCCGTCCGGAATCGGTTTCATGCGCGATCCCAGATGGTGCGCACGACCGCGGGGCAAGCGTGGCGCACCATGATCATGCACAGGTAAACCTGACAGGCCCATGGAACGTTATCCTTCTGTTCCTGTCGAAAAACGCGCTGTTTCGATGCGCGTGCCGTGGCGACGTGCCGCCGCCACGGTCGAGACCGGCGCCCTTGGCACGCCGAGCACCGGATACGTAGTTTCCCCGCTTTAAATCGCCTCCAAAGTGACGTTATCTCAATTAACCGTGTGGTAATCGGGAGACGGGCGCTGTCGGGCAGTGCACCCATGAGTTTTTTCGATGGGAGCGGGAGGGTCAATTGGTCTGAGGTTGACCGACCCTTACATTCCGGTTTAACGACGATCGGTAAGTGCCTAATATTGCTCTTTTTTTCAGCTTTAACTACACTTGCGGAAACCTCCCGCCCGCTTTGTCCAGACCCCAATGAAAGCCGAATCGTTTTCACCGCGCAGATTGTTGCAGAGCATGACGCTCGGCACGGCTGTGTCGGTCGCAGTCGCCTTGCTGGCGACCACCGCGTCCGTCGCGCCTGCTGACGCCTTTGCCGCTACCGCGAAGACCCAACAAGCCGCCAAGAAAAAGGCCGTCGCTCCTGCTTCGTCAGCGAAGAAGAAGTCGGCAAAGGCGACGTCCGACAAATCCGCCAAGGTCGCTGCGGCCGATGCGCCGCGCGCGAAGGCGTCGCGAAAGCGCGTGACGCTCGCGGCGAACAACCTGCATGGCGGCCATCGCGGCGCGGTCCGCAAGGTCGCGTTCCAGCCGCGCCGGCCGACGGTCGGCCAGGCGTTCGGCCTGCACGACACGCCCGACGCGCTCGCGCTGCGCTCGAGCGTCGCGTACGTCGTCGACCAGAATTCCGGCGAGCCGCTGTTCGACAAGAATTCGCACGCCGTCGTGCCGATCGCGTCGATCTCGAAGCTGATGACGGCGATGGTCGTGCTCGACGCGAAGGCGCCGATGACCGATCAGATCGAAGTCACCGACGAAGACCGCGACTACGAGAAGGGCACGGGCTCGCGCCTGTCGGTCGGCTCGGTGCTGTCGCGCGAGGACATGCTGCACATCGCGCTGATGGCGTCGGAAAACCGCGCGGCTGCCGCGCTGTCGCGTTACTACCCGGGCGGCCGTCCGGCATTCATCGCCGCGATGAACGCGAAGGCGAAGACGCTCGGCATGGCCGATACGCACTTCGAGAATTCGACCGGCCTGTCGAGCTCGAACGTGTCGAGTGCGCGTGACCTCGTGAAGATGGTCAATGCCGCGTATCAGTACCCGATGATCCGCCAGTTCTCGACCGATCGCAGCTACGAGGTGTACACGGGCAAGCGCAATCTCGCGTACAACAGCACGAACGCGCTGATCCGCGGCAACGGCTCGTGGGACATCGGCCTGCAGAAGACGGGCTTCATCAACGAAGCAGGCGAATGCCTCGTGATGCAGGCGACGATCCATGGCCGGCCGATGGTGATGGTGCTGCTCGACTCGTTCGGCAAGTACTCGCGCTTCGCCGACGCATCGCGCCTGCGCAACTGGCTCGACGCCGGTGGCAGCGAGCGCCTGACGGCAGCCAATACGCCGAACGGCGGGACCTGATCGCACCGCAGGCTCCAACAAGAAAGCCCCGCAATCGCGGGGCTTTTTTTTGTCCGGCGGAACCGGCACCGAGGCCGGCGAGGGCGGCTTACGCCTGCCGCTGCAGCCCGTCGATGTCCTTCGAGGGCGCCGGCCGGTAGCCGAGCGATTCCGAGATGGTGAGCGCCGTGCGGCTCAACTGGCCGAGCCACGCGTCCTGCAGGCGGTCGGCCGGCGCCGACAGCGACAGGCCCGCGACGAGCTTGCCCGAATCGTCGTAGATGCCGGCCGCGATACAGCGCACGCCGAGCTCCAGTTCCTCGTTGTCGCGCGCGCACGATTGCTGGCGGACGATCGTCAGTTCGCGCTCGAGCTTCGCGATGTCGGTGATGCTGTTCTGCGTATGGCCCGACAAGCCCGTGCGCGTCGCGTAGGCGCGCACCCGCGACGTTTCGTCGGCCGCGAGGAACAGCTTGCCGACCGACGTGAGGTGCAGCGGCGCACGGCCGCCGATCGCGCGGACGACCTGCATCCCCGATCGCTCGGAATACGCGCGCTCGATGTAGACGATCTCGTCGCCCTGGCGCACCGACAGGTTGACGGTCTGCCCGGTGAGGCGGTGCAGCTCGCGCATCGGCATCAGCGCCGCGTCGCGCACCGACAGGCGCGCCTTCACGAGGTTGCCGAGCTCCAGCAGCCGCATGCCGAGGCGGTAGGTGCCGGGATCGGAGCGATCGACGAGGCGGCAGGTCACCATGTCGTTGAGGATGCGGTGCGCGGTCGACGGGTGCAGCTCCGTGCGCTGCGCCAGTTCCTTCAGGCTGACAGGATCACTGTGCGCGGCGAGCGCGTCCAGCAGCCGCATCATGCGTTCGATCACCTGGATCGACGTTTTTGAATCCGGGATGGGTTGGCTCATGTCGGGGGAGAAATCGGTTGACGCGTCAAGCGGTGTTGCAACGATTGTATCTCGTATTGTGAAAAAAGCGAACGCCGTTCGAGGAAGTCCTCGTTTCGCGCGCGGCGGGCTTGCCTGCGAGCCGGCGTTGGTCTTGCCGGCCAAACGGCGGATAATGAGAGCCGTTTTCTCGAAGGAGCACGTATGCGAGTCGGTTTGTTCGTGACCTGCCTGGTCGATCTGATGCGCCCCGAAATCGGTTTCTCGGCGCTCAAGCTGATTCGCGACGCCGGCTACGAGGTGATCGTGCCGCCCGCGCAAACCTGCTGCGGCCAGCCGGCCTACAACTCGGGCGACCGCGCGCTGGCGCGCGATCTCGCCGAAAAGACGCTGCGCGAGTTCGAGCAGTTCGATTACGTCGTCGCGCCGTCGGGTTCGTGTGGCGGGATGATCCGCGCGCACTACGGCGACCTGTTCCGCGACGACCCCGAACTGATGGGGCGCTACACGCGGTTCCAGCAGAAAGTCTACGAACTGACCGATTTCCTCGCGAACGTCGCGAAGGTGTCGCTCGCGCCGGGCGAATTCACCGGGCCCGTCACCTATCACGATTCGTGCTCGGGTCTGCGCGAACTCGGCGTGAAGGCGCAGCCGCGCGCGCTGCTCGCGCAGCGCGGCGTCGCGGTCACCGAAATGAAGGACTGCGAGCACTGCTGCGGCTTCGGCGGCACGTTCGCGATCAAGTACGGCGACATCTCGGCGGCCATCGCGGACGAGAAGTGCGCGAACGTGCGCGCATCGGGCACGGACGCCGTCGTGCTCGGCGATCTCGGTTGCATGCTGAACATCGAAGGGCGGTTGCGCCGCACCGGCGACCGCGACACGCGCGTGCTGCACGTCGCGCAGGTGCTGGCGGGCGACGTCTGACGCCCGGTTCCGCTCACTTTTTCCCGATACCGCGATGCAAGTCCAATCGATGCATTTCAAGGCGCGCGCCGGCCAGAAGCTGGCCGACCAGCGCCTGCAGCAGAACCTGAAGAAGCTGTCGACGAAGTTCGTGTCCGCGCGCGCCGACGCGATGACCGCGATCGACTTCCCGGCCACGCGCGCCGCGCTCAAGGCGCGCCGCAACCGCGCGCTGGAGAACCTCGACGTGTGGCTCGAAGCGTTCGAGCGCGAGGCGACGCGGCGCGGCACGACGGTGCTGTTCGCCGAAACGACCGCGGATGCCGCGCGGCTCGTCGCCGACATCGCGCGCCGGCACGACGTGAAGAAGGTCATCAAGACCAAGTCGATGGTGTCCGAGGAGATGCGCCTGAACGCGGTGCTCGCGGAGATGGGCGTGCAGTCGATCGAGACGGACCTCGGCGAATACATCCTGCAGATCAACGACAACGAGCCGCCGAGCCACATCATTGCGCCCGTCGTGCACAAGGACAAGGACGAGATCGCCGACCTGTTCGCGCGCACACACCACCGCGAGCGGCTCACCGAGATTCCGGACATGACGCGCGAGGCGCGCGAGGTGCTGCGCCCGCATTTCATGTCGGCCGACATGGGCGTCACGGGCGGCAACTTCGTGATCGCCGAGACGGGCTCGGTCGCGATCGTGACGAACGAGGGGAACGAGGGCATGTGCACGGTGATGCCGCGCGTGCACGTGGCGGTGACGGGCATCGAGAAGGTGCTGCCGACGCTCGAGGACCTCGTGACCGCGATGCGCCTGCTGCCGCGTTCGGCGACCGGACAGAAGACGTCGAACTATTTCTCGCTGCTGACGGGGCCGCGCGGGCCGGGCGACGAGGACGGCCCGGAGCACAACTACGTCGTGCTGGTCGACGGCGGCCGCACGGGCCTGATCGGCGGCGAATTCCAGGAGATGCTGCGCTGCATCCGCTGCGGCGCGTGCATGAACCACTGCCCGGTGTATCAGAAGGTTGGCGGCCACGCGTACGGCTGGGTCTATCCGGGGCCGATGGGATCGGTGCTGACGCCGAGCTACGTCGGGCTCGACCGCACGCTCGACCTGCCGCAGGCCGCGACGCTATGCGGCGAATGCGACAGCGTGTGTCCGGCCGGCATTCCGTTGTCGCACCTGCTGCGCACGCTGCGCGAGAAGCAGGTCGAGCGGCACCTGCGGCCGTGGCGCGAGCGGGCGGCGCTCGCCGCATGGGGCTTCTTCGCGCGGCGGCCGATGCTGTACGCGCTGACGACCAAGCTCGCGGTGCGCGTCCTCGAGCGGCTCGGCGGCAGCGGCGGCACGCTGCGGCGCCTGCCGATGATGGCCGGCTGGATGGATACGCGCGACATGCCGACACCGACCGGGCGCACGTTCCGCGAACTGTACGCGGCGTCCCAAAGCCACCTCGGCTGACGACTGTTCATCGGGCGGCAACAGTGCGTTCGCTATTTGCATATTTATCTCGATAGATGCGATCTATAGAATCCTGTCTGTAGTCCCCGGAATTGGGTTCCGGGGTACGAGGTCAAGGAGGTCCGCATCATGAGAAAGACAATATCGATGTACTGGCCGCTGGCAATCGTCGTCCCGCTGGCAGCGGCAGCCTATCTGCATGCGATGGCCGATGCGCCGTCGCGTGGCCCGCTGGCGGTGCACCAGGCGTCTGCCGAACTGGCGCGCGCGGTGTCGTTCGGGCTGGTCGGCGACGCGGCGAAGCCGCTGCCGGCAGCATCCGGCGACGTCGTGCTCGCCGCGCCGAAGGCGCTGTAATGCATGGCGCCGTCGCTTTGCGCGGCGGCGCGATTTCGGCCGTCTTTGTATAATGGCGTGCTCTTCTCCCACGCGGTCCGCCGCAACGTTCCGATAGTGCGATGACCCGCGTTGCGATCTGTTTCGTCTGTCTCGGCAACATCTGCCGTTCGCCCACCGCGGAAGGCGTGATGCGTCATCAGGTCGACGCGGCCGCGCTGGCCGACCGGATCGCGATCGATTCGGCCGGCACCGGCGACTGGCATGTTGGCGAGCCGCCCGATACGCGGGCGCAGGCAGCCGCCCGCAGCCGCGGCTACGACCTGTCGGCGCTGCGCGCGCGGCAGGTGAGCGCGGGAGATTTCGAGCGCTTCGACCTGCTGCTCGCGATGGACGAGGCGAATCTCGCGGAATTGCAACGGCGCTGCCCGCCGCAGCATCGCGACAAGGTGCGCCTGCTGATGGAATTCGCGCCGGGCTCGACCGAAACCGAAGTGGCCGATCCGTATTTCGGCGGCGCGCAGGGGTTCGAACAGGTACTCGATCAGGTCGAACGCGCGTGCGCGGGCCTGCTGGAGACGCTCCGGGCCCGTACGGCGCGCTAATCGCACGGTATTCAGCGGTCTGCGAATACCCTTTCAAAGACATGGATACTTGACTAAAAACGTCAAATATTTATACTTGACCAAAATCGTCAAGATTGCAGTCCCCTAGACACCATGAGACTCACCACCAAAGGCCGTTTCGCCGTCACGGCGATGATTGACTTGGCACTGCGCCAGGAGCAGGGCCCGGTGACGCTTGCAGGCATCAGCCAGCGCCAGCGGATTTCGCTCTCGTATCTCGAACAGCTGTTCGGCAAGCTGCGCAGGCATGAAATCGTCGAATCCGTGCGCGGCCCGGGCGGCGGCTACAACCTCGCGCGTCGCGCGCAGGACGTCACCGTTGCCGACATCATCATCGCGGTCGATGAACCGCTCGACGCCACGCAGTGCGGCGGCAAAGGCACGTGCGACGGCTCGAAGCAGCCCGACGGCCATTGCATGACGCACGAGCTGTGGTCGACCCTGAACCAGAAGATGGTCGAATACCTCGACTCCGTGTCGCTGCAGGATCTCGTCGATCAGCAGCGTGCACGCGAGGGCGCCCCTGCGGTGCTGCGCGATCGCCGCACGCCGGAGCCCGTCGCCGCACCGGCCGAGCCCGTGCGCACGATGCCGCTCGGCCCCAATTCGGTGTTCAACATCGCGAGTTCGTGAGCGCGAAGGCGCCCGCCATACCCCATAACGCACATAGTTAGTCCCTGCACAGAATACCCGGAGCGACAGATGACCCAAGAGACTCTCCACCTGCCCATCTACATGGATTACAGCGCGACGACCCCCGTCGATCCGCGCGTGGTCGACAAGATGGTGCCGTACCTGCGCCAGCAGTTCGGCAACCCGGCGTCGCGCAGCCACGCTTACGGCTGGGATGCGGAGCGTGCAGTCGAGGAAGCGCGCGAACAGGTGGCCGCACTCGTGAACGCCGATCCGCGCGAGATCATCTGGACGTCCGGCGCCACGGAATCGGACAACCTTGCGATCAAGGGTGCCGCGAACTTCTACAAGGGCAAGGGCAAGCACATCATCACGGTGAAGACCGAGCACAAGGCCGTGCTCGATACCTGCCGCGAGCTCGAGCGCGACGGTTTCGAAGTCACCTACCTCGACGTGAAGGATGACGGCCTGATCGACCTCGACGTGTTCAAGGCCGCGCTGCGCCCGGACACGATCCTCGTGTCGGTGATGCACGTGAACAACGAGATCGGCGTGATCCAGGACATCGAGACGATCGGTGAGATCTGCCGCGAGAAGGGCATCGTGTTCCACGTCGACGCCGCCCAGTCGACCGGCAAGGTCGCGATCGACCTCGCGAAGCTGAAGGTCGACCTGATGTCGTTCTCGGCGCACAAGACCTATGGCCCGAAGGGCATCGGTGCGCTGTACGTGCGCCGCAAGCCGCGCGTGCGCATCGAAGCACAGATGCACGGCGGTGGCCACGAGCGCGGCATGCGCTCGGGCACGCTGGCGACGCACCAGATCGTCGGCATGGGCGAAGCGTTCCGCATCGCCCGCGAAGAAATGGCGACCGAGAACGAGCGCGTCCGCATGCTGCGCGACAAGCTGCTGCGCGGCCTGTCGCAGATCGAGGAAACCTACGTGAACGGCGACATGGAACGCCGTGTCCCGCACAACCTGAACATCAGCTTCAACTTCGTCGAAGGCGAGTCGCTGATCATGGCGATCAAGGACGTCGCGGTGTCGTCGGGCTCCGCGTGCACGTCGGCGTCGCTGGAGCCGTCGTACGTGCTGCGTGCGCTCGGCCGCAACGACGAACTCGCGCACAGCTCGATCCGCTTCACGGTCGGCCGCTTCACGACGGAGCAGGAAGTCGACTTCGTGATCAACCTGCTGAACAGCAAGATCGCGAAGCTGCGCGAACTGTCGCCGCTTTGGGAAATGCACCAGGAAGGCATCGATCTGTCGACGATCGAATGGGCCGCACACTAATACCGCATTGAATGCACCCGCGGGCGGATTGACGCACGCAGACGTAACGAGTCAAGGAGTCTGAGTCATGTCTTACAGCAACAAGGTTCTGGATCACTACGAAAACCCGCGCAACGTCGGTTCGTTCGCGAAGGACGACGACACGGTCGGCACGGGCATGGTCGGCGCGCCGGCTTGCGGCGACGTGATGAAGCTGCAGATCCGCGTCGGCGCGGACGGCGTGATCGAAGACGCGAAGTTCAAGACCTACGGTTGCGGTTCGGCGATCGCGTCGAGCTCGCTCGTCACCGAGTGGGTGAAGGGCAAGACGCTCGACGAAGCCCTGTCGATCAAGAACACGCAGATCGCCGAAGAACTCGCGCTGCCGCCGGTGAAGATTCACTGCTCGATCCTCGCGGAAGACGCGATCAAGGCAGCCGTGGCCGACTACAAGAAGCGCCACGACACCAAGGAAGGCGATCAGGCAGCAGCCTGAGCGGCATCGAGCAGCTAGAGAAGGAAACGCGGCGGGCCCCGGTGGCGCGCCGCGGCAAGGACATCATGGCAATTACACTGACCGAAAAAGCAGCACAGCACGTTCAGAAATACCTCGTCCGTCGCGGCAAGGGTGTGGGCCTGCGGCTTGGCGTTCGCACGACCGGGTGCTCGGGGCTCGCGTACAAGCTCGAGTATGTCGACGAGCTGGCTCCCGAGGATCAAGTGTTCGAGAGCCATGGCGTGAAGGTGATCGTCGATCCGAAGAGTCTCGCGTACATCGACGGCACCGAGCTCGACTTCGCCCGCGAAGGCCTGAACGAAGGGTTCAAGTTCAACAACCCGAACGTGAAGGACGAGTGCGGTTGCGGCGAATCGTTCCGCGTGTGACGCGGATTTCCGCGCGATGCGGGCAAGAGGCGGCACGGGCCGCCTTTTTAATGCGCGGCGTTTGCCGCGCGACGAACCGGAATTGAACGCGACGATGGTCTCGCTGAAAGACAGCCACTTCGACCTGTTTCACCTGCCGGCGCAATTCGCGCTCGACGAAACGGCGCTCGATACCGCCTACCGGACGGTGCAGACGCAGGTGCATCCGGACCGCTTCGCGGCGGCCGGCGATGCACAGAAGCGCATCGCGATGCAATGGGCAACCCGCGCGAACGAGGCATACCGCACGCTGCGCGATCCGCTGAAGCGCGCGTCCTATCTGCTGTCGCTGCGCGGCGTGGATATCGGCGCGGAAAACAACACGGCGATGGAGCCGGCGTTCCTGATGCAGCAGATGGAGTGGCGCGAGGGCATCGAGGATGCCGCGGCCGCCCGCAACGTCGACGCGCTCGACGGGTTGCTCGCCGAGTTGCGCGACGAGAAGCGCGTGCGCGTCGAGCGCCTCGGCACGCTGCTCGACAGCGGCGCCGACCAGGCCGCCGCGGAAGCCGTGCGCCAGCTGATGTTCATCGAACGCGTCGCGTCGGAAGTGGGCGCGCAGATCGAGCGCCTCGAAACTTAACCGCGTGCCTCGCGGCACGCGCAGCAAACGGGCCGAGCGCCCGAACGAACCAAGATGGCTTTACTGCAAATTTCCGAACCGGGCATGGCGCCGGCGCCGCACCAGCGGCGACTCGCCGTCGGGATCGATCTCGGCACGACGAACTCGCTCGTCGCGGCCGTGCGCAACAGCGTGCCGGAAGTGCTGCCGGACGAAGCAGGCCGCATGCTGCTGCCGTCGGTGGTCCGCTACCTCGAGAAGGGCGGCCGTCGCATCGGCCACGAAGCGAAGGAGCAAGCCGCTACCGATCCGCGCAACACGATCGTATCGGTCAAGCGCTTCATGGGCCGCGGCAAGGCCGAGGTCGAAGGAGCGGCAAACGCACCGTACGAATTCGTCGATGCGCCGGGCATGGTGCAGATCCGTACGATCGACGGGGTGAAGAGCCCGGTCGAAGTGTCGGCCGAAATTCTCGCGACGCTGCGCTATCGCGCCGAGGATTCGCTCGGTGACGATCTGGTCGGCGCGGTGATCACGGTGCCCGCGTATTTCGACGACGCGCAGCGTCAGGCGACCAAGGACGCCGCGCGCCTCGCGGGCCTCAACGTGCTGCGTCTGCTGAACGAGCCGACGGCCGCGGCGATTGCCTACGGCCTCGACAACGGGGCCGAAGGCCTCTACGCGGTGTACGACCTCGGCGGCGGTACGTTCGACCTGTCGATCCTGAAGCTGACGAAGGGCGTGTTCGAAGTGCTGGCCGCAGGCGGCGATTCCGCGCTCGGCGGCGACGATTTCGACCATGCGCTGTTTGGCCACGTGCTCGCGCAGGCCGGCATCGACGCGAAGACGCTGGCGCCCGAAGACGTGCGCCTGCTGCTCGACCGTGTGCGTGTGCTGAAGGAAGCGCTGTCCGCCGCGCCGCAGGCGTCGCTGGATGTCACGCTGTCGGGCGGTGCGCACCTCGTGCAGACGATTACGCATGACACGTTCGCGTCGCTCGTCGAGCCGCTCGTGCAGCGTACGCTCTCGCCGACCCGCAAGGCGTTGCGCGACGCGCAGGTCACGCCGGCCGACATCAAGGGTGTCGTGCTGGTCGGCGGCGCGACGCGCATGCCGGTGATCCGCGACGCGGTCGCGAAATATTTCGGCCAGCCGCCGCTCGTGAACCTCGATCCGGACCAGGTCGTCGCGCTCGGCGCGGCGATCCAGGCCGACCTGCTCGCGGGCAATCGCGGTACCGGCGACGACTGGCTGCTGCTCGACGTGATTCCGCTGTCGCTCGGTGTCGAGACGATGGGCGGCCTCGTCGAGAAGATCATTCCGCGCAACTCGACGATTCCGATCGCGCGCGCGCAGGAATTCACGACCTTCAAGGACGGCCAGACGGCCATGGCGATCCACGTCGTGCAGGGCGAGCGCGAGCTCGTCGCCGACTGCCGGTCGCTCGCCCGCTTCGAGCTGCGCGGCATTCCGCCGATGACGGCCGGCGCCGCGCGCATTCGCGTGACCTATCAGGTCGATGCGGACGGCCTGCTGTCGGTGTTCGCACGCGAACAACTGTCGGGCGTCGAGGCGTCGGTCGTCGTGAAGCCGTCGTACGGCCTCGCCGACGACGACATCGCGAAGATGCTCGAGGAGAGCTTCAAGACGGCCGAAATCGACATGCGCGCCCGCGCGCTGCGCGAAGCGCAGGTCGAGGCCGAGCGGATGCTCGAAGCGACACAGGCTGCGCTGGCGGCCGACGGCGAACTGCTCGATGCCAACGAGCGTACGCAGGTCGATGCGCTTGCCGCCGCGCTGCGCGCGGTCGCGCAGGGCGACGATACGAACGCGATCGAAGCGGCGACCAAGACGCTGGCCGACGGCACCGACGAATTCGCGGCGCGCCGGATGGACAAGAGCATCAAGCGCGCGCTGTCGGGCCGCCGGCTCGACGAGATCTGAACTTGCGAACCGCGCATCGGCCGGCGACGGCCTGCGCGCGATAATGAACCGTGCGGCGCCTGGCGCCGCACCCTGACTGACGGAACGGACATGCCTCAACTGGTAGTGCTGCCTCACGTCGAACTGTGTCCGGATGGCGCAGTGATCGACGCGACGCCCGGCAAGAGTATCTGCGACAACCTGCTCGATCACGGGATCGAGATCGAGCACGCATGCGAGAAGTCGTGCGCATGCACGACGTGCCACGTGGTGATCCGCGAGGGTTTCAACGATCTGACGCCGTCCGAGGAGGACGAAGACGATCTGCTGGACAAGGCGTGGGGCCTCGAGCCGACGTCGCGCCTGTCGTGCCAGGCGATCGTGAAGGAAGATTCGGACCTGGTGGTCGAGATTCCGAAGTACTCGATCAACCACGCGAAGGAAAACCACTGACCTAAACCGGAGGCAGGCGATGAAATGGACCGATTCGCGTGAAATAGCCATTGCGCTGGCGGACAAGCACCCGGACATCAACCCGCAGCGGATCAATTTCGTCGACCTGCGCCAGTGGGTGCTCGAACTCGACGGCTTCGACGACGATCCCAAGCACTCCGGCGAGAAGATCCTTGAAGCGATCCAGGCCCACTGGATCGACGAATCGGATTTCGACGACGAGGACTGACCGACCGGGCACCGCGTGCGCCGCATGGGCGCGTACCGCACCGATGAAAAAAACGGCTCGTGAGCACTTGCTCACGAGCCGTTTTCGTTTTCTGGTCGCTTGCCCGCGCACGACGCGCGGGCAGGGGGCACCGATGCAATCAGGCGATTACGCGCCGACCAGCGTGCCGTTCTCGATCCGCACGCGCTGGCCCTGGCCGAACGGCGGCGGGTTGTGGTACGTGAACGTGCGCGTCGCGCCGCTCTCCATCTGCACTTGCACCTGATAGTCGGTTTCCGCGCGCACCTGCTTCTCGACCTGGTTGCCGGCGAGACCGCCGCCCAGCGCGCCGATGATCGTCATCGCGGTGCGGCCGTTGCCGTGACCGAACTGGTTGCCGAGCAGGCCGCCGGCCGCAGCGCCGCCCACGGCGCCGATCCCCGAGCTCTGGCCCGGCGTGCGCGTCTGCGAAATCGCGACGACCGTGCCGCAGCTCTGGCAGTAGGTCTGGGCCGGCGCCGACGGCTGCTGCGCGTATTGCGGCGGCTGCGGTGCCGTCGTATGACGGCGGTGCGCCGGTGCTGCCGGGCGCGGCGCGGGCTTCGGCTCGGCCTGCGCGACGGCAGCTTTCTGCTCGGCAGCCTTCTGCTGCGCGGCGGCCTGTTCGGCTGCCTGCTGCTGTGCTTGCGCGGCCAATGCGGCACTGGCGGCCGCGGCCGTATCGACGGCCGGCTGCGATGCGATCAGCGCAGCCTGGGTCTGGCCATTCTGTGCGTTGCTGCTGCTCGCCTTCGGGAAGACGCCCGTGATCGCGGCAGTCGCCGCGAGGCTGGCGACGATGACGGCGCCGGCTGCGGTGGCGATGAGCGGGTGGAGGCGTTGCTTTTGCGGCGTGGTCTGATTCTGGTTGTCCATTTTTTTCTCCGATGTCGATCCGGGTCGGCACTGCGGGCCGGGCCGGATCCCACGCTCGGGAGCGAGCAGACCGGGCGTTCCTGCGCCTGGTTCTGGTCCCGTGGTCATGCGTGGTGACGCAACAGGAGTGTCGTCCAGCGGCGTGCGGCGCACCGTATCAAGGTGTAACGAATTGCAGCGGGGCACCGGCGGTCGCGACAGGGAAAACCCGGAGAAGGCCGTTGCGATGGGGGAATAAAACGGGGGAGGATCGAAAGCCGGCGAACGCAGGCTGGCGGGATTTACGCGTCGTTACAAAGCTGACGCGTGCGCGCCGCAGGGCGCGGCGCACACGCGGGCGCGGCGATCAGTCTTCGCGGCGCAGGTGGGGGAACAGCAGCACGTCGCGGATCGTCGGGCTGTCGGTCAGCAGCATCACGAGACGGTCGATGCCGATCCCGCAGCCGCCGGTCGGAGGCATCCCGTACTCGAGCGCGCGGATGTAGTCGGCGTCGAAGAACATCGCCTCCTCGTCGCCCGCATCCTTCTGCTCGACCTGCTTCTTGAAGCGTGCGGCCTGGTCTTCCGGATCGTTCAGCTCCGAGAAGCCGTTCGCGATTTCGCGGCCAGTCATGAACAGCTCGAAGCGCTCGGTGATGCCCGGCACCGTATCCGACGCGCGTGCGAGCGGCGACACCTCGACCGGGTAGTCGATGATGAACGTCGGTTCCCACAGCTGCGCTTCGGCCGTTTCCTCGAACAGCGCGAGCTGCAGCGCGCCGATGCCCGCGTTCAGGAACGCCGGCTGCGACACGTCGACGCCGAAGCGCTTCAGTTCGGTGCGCAGGAACGCGTCGTCCGACAACTGGCCGGCGGTGTAGTCCGGTGCGTACTTCTGGATCGCCTGCGTGATCGTCAGGCGATGGAACGGCTTCGCGAGGTCGAGCTCACGGCCTTGATACTGGATCGTCGCGGTACCGAGCGCATCGATTGCCGCCTGGCGGATCAGTTGCTCGGTGAAATCCATCAGCCAGCGGTAGTCGGTGTACGCGGCGTAGAACTCCATCATCGTGAATTCCGGGTTGTGACGCGGCGACACGCCTTCGTTCCGGAAGTTACGGTTGATCTCGAACACGCGTTCGAAGCCGCCGACGATCAGGCGCTTCAGATACAGCTCCGGCGCGATGCGCAGGAACATCTGCATGTCGAGCGCATTGTGATGCGTGACGAACGGCTTCGCCGCCGCGCCGCCCGGGATCGGGTGCAGCATCGGCGTTTCGACTTCCATGAACTCGGCGTTGTCCATGAACTTGCGGATCGACGCGATCGTTTTGGTGCGGGCGCGGAACGTGTCGCGCGTTTCCGGCGTGACGATCAGGTCGACGTAGCGCTGGCGGTAGCGCATTTCCTGGTCGGACAGGCCGTGGAACTTGTCCGGCAGCGGACGCAGCGCCTTCGACAGCAGGCGCAGCTCCTTGCACTGGACCGACAGCTCGCCCTTGTTGGTGCGGAACAGCACGCCGCGCGCGGCGACGATGTCGCCGAGGTCCCACTTCTTGAATGCGTCGTAGGTTTCGGCGCCGACGTCGTTCGGCGTCACGAAGAACTGGATCTGGCCCGAACCGTCCTGCACCGTCGCGAAGCTCGCCTTGCCCATCACGCGCTTGAGCATCATGCGGCCGGCGACCGACACCTCGACCGGGTTCGCTTCGAGCGCGGCCTTGTCCGAGTCGGCGAATTTCGCCTGCAGGTCGGCTGCGTGGTGCTCGGGCCGGAAATCGTTCGGGTAGGCGACGCCTTGCTCGCGCAGGGCGCGCAGCTTCTCGCGGCGCTCGGCGATGATCTGGTTTTCGTCCGCCGTGACGGCGGGCTGCGTTTGGGTCGGTTCGGTCATGATGGTCGGAATTCGGAGTGGGTGCGGCAACGCAAACGGGAAGGGCGGCGCGGGCCAGGCCGCGCCGCGGCGCTTACACGCCCTGTTTGAGGCTGGCGCTGATGAAGTCGTCGAGATCGCCGTCGAGCACCGCACGCGTGTTGCTCATTTCGACGTTCGTACGCAAGTCCTTCACGCGGCTCTGGTCGAGCACGTACGAGCGGATCTGGTGGCCCCAGCCCACATCGGTCTTGCTCGATTCGAGCTTGTCCTGTTCGGCCTGGCGCTTGCGCATCTCGACTTCATACAGGCGCGATTTCAGCATCGCCATCGCTTCTGCGCGGTTGCGGTGCTGCGAGCGGTCGTTCTGGCACTGCACGACGATACCGGTCGGCATGTGCGTGATCCGCACCGCGGAGTCGGTCTTGTTGATGTGCTGACCGCCCGCGCCCGATGCGCGGTACGTGTCGATGCGCAGGTCGGCCGGGTTGATCTCGACTTCGATCGAGTCGTCGATTTCCGGATAGACGAACACCGACGAGAACGACGTATGGCGGCCGCCCGACGAGTCGAACGGCGATTTGCGCACGAGGCGGTGGATGCCCGTTTCGGTGCGCAGGAAGCCGTATGCGTATTCGCCCGTGACCTTGACCGTCGCGTTCTTGATGCCGGCGACGTCGCCGTCGGACTCTTCGAGCACCTCGGCCTTGAAGCCCTTGCGCTCGCAGTAGCGCAGGTACTGGCGCAGCAGCATCGATGCCCAGTCGCAAGCCTCGGTGCCGCCGGCGCCGGCCTGGATGTCGATGAAGCAGTTGTTCGGGTCGGCCGGGTTCGAGAACATCCGGCGGAACTCGATGTCGCCGACGCGCGCTTCGAGCTTCGCGGCATCTTCTTCCGACGCGAGGAGCGTGTCCTCGTCACCTTCCTCGCGCGCCAGCTCGAACAGGTCGAGTGCGTCGCGCAAGTCGCCATCCAGCGCGGTGAGCGTCGTGACGACGCCTTCGAGCAGCTTCTTCTCGCGACCGAGCGCCTGGGCGTTCTTCGAATCGTTCCAGACGTTCGGGTCTTCGAGTTCCTTGTTGACTTCGGTCAGACGCGCAGCTTTGGCGTCGTAGTCAAAGATACCCCCGAAGCTCGCCCGCGCGGTTGCGCAGGTCGAGCAGGGAGCTTTCGATCGCGTTGAGACGTTCCGCTTCCATGATCGTTCGCTATTCTTGCTTCGTAAAAAAGCGGAATTATAGCCGATCGGCAGGGTTGCCCGGTGACGCAAACGGTGCGCGCACGTGTGCCGCGGCCCCATCCGGCGCGGCGCGCATGCCGGGGCGGGCGCGGCAGCGGGCCGGGTGGCCCGTGCTCAGCCGGCTGCGTGCTCGACGATCAGCTGGACGCGCGTGACGCCGTTCCACGTGTCGGCGACGAGCCGGTAGGCGACCAGGGCGCTCTCGGGCAGCGGTTCGGTGTGGTTGAACCAGATCGCATTGAAGCGCTGGCGGCCGCGCGCAAGCTGCAGCTTCAGGTGCTTCTCCTTCACGAGCGATTGCGACACGACGTCGAATTCGCCCGAGAAAAGCGGCGCCGGAAAACCTTGCCCCCACACGGCCTCGTCGAGCAGGCCGACGAACTGCGGCGTGAAGTACGCGTCCTCGAGTTCGCCGTCGGTCTCGATCACGCGGGCGAGCGCGTCGTCGGACAGCCATTCGCGCGCGACGGCCTCGAAGGCGGCCGCGAAGCGCGGCACGTTCTCGGTGTCGAGCGTGAGGCCGGCCGCCATCGCGTGGCCGCCGAATGCGACGATCAGGTCGGGTTCGCGCTTCGACACGAGGTCGAGCGCGTCGCGCAGGTGGAAGCCGGCGATCGACCGGCCCGAACCCTTGACCCGCTTGCCTTCCTCGTCGGCGTGCGCGAACGTGAACGACGGGCGGTGGAATTTTTCCTTGAGCCGGCCGGCGACGATGCCGATCACGCCCTGGTGCCACTCGGGATTGAACAGCGTGATCGTGCACGCGTCGGCCGGATCGACGTCGGCGAGATCGGCGAGCGCCTGCTGCTGCATGCCGGCCTCGATCTCGCGGCGTTCGCGGTTCATCACGTCGAGCTGCTGCGCGAGGTCCCACGCGCGGCCGATGTCGTCGGTGATCAGGCACTCGATGCCGAGCGACATGTCGGACAGCCGCCCGGCGGCGTTCAGGCGCGGGCCGAGGCCGAAGCCCAGGTCGAAGCCCGACGCGGTGCGCGCTTCACGCGCGGCGGCGCGGAACAGTGCGGCGATGCCCGGCTGCATGCGGCCGTTGCGGATGCGCTGCAACCCCTGCGCGACCAGCACGCGGTTGTTGCCGTCGAGCCGCACGACGTCAGCGACGGTGCCGAGCGCGACGAGGTCGAGCAGCCCGTCGAGGCGCGGCTCGGCTTCCTTGCTCGCGAATGCGCCGCGGCGGCGCAGCTCGGCGCGCAGCGCGAGCAGCACGTAGAACATCACGCCGACGCCGGCGAGGTGCTTGCTCGGGAACGCGCAGCCGGGCTGGTTCGGGTTGACGATCGCGCGGGCCATCGGCAGCGCGTCGCCGGGCAGGTGGTGGTCGGTCACGAGCACGTCGATGCCGCGGGCGTTCGCGGCTTCGACGCCCGCGACGCTCGCGATCCCGTTGTCGACGGTAATCAGCAGGTCGGGCTTGCGCGCGGCCGCGAGTTCGACGATTTCGGGCGTGAGGCCGTAGCCGTATTCGAAGCGGTTCGGCACCAGGTAGTCGATCTGCGCGCCGAACATCCGCAGGCCGCGCACCGCGACCGCGCAGGCGGTCGCGCCGTCGCAGTCGTAGTCGGCGACGACGAGCAGGCGTCGCTTGTCGGCGATCGCGTCGGCGAGCAGCGACGCCGCATCGGCGCAGCCCTTCAGTTCGGTGGGCGGGACGAGGCGCGCAAGTGCGGTCTCGATGTCGGCGGGCGACTGCACGCCGCGCGACGCATACAGGCGCGCGAGAACGGGGTGCAGGCCGTGGCGCGCGAGCACTTCGGCGTCGGCGGGCGCGACGGGGCGGGTAACGATCCGGGTCATACGCGATGGATGGGTTATTCGAACAGGGAGGCGAGCGCGCGGCGGCGCCAGAACTTGCGCAGGTCGCCGCGCGTCGCGTGCAGCGTCACGGAGCTCGTGTCGCCGCACAGCGTGACATCGACGCTCGACAACGCGCCGTTCTGCAGCGCGGCGAGGGCCGGCGCGAACCAGTCGCGCTCGAGCGCGACGAGCCCGTCGTGCCAGCGCGCCCAGTCCTGCTCGATGAACGGCGTGGTCAGCGCCGGCAGTTCGACGAGCGTTGCGCCGTCGGCGGCGGGCAGCGCGCCGAACGTCGCGGGCGCGCTGCCGGCTTCGGTTTGCGCGGCGCGCGCGAGGCCGAGCGCCGCGGGCGACACGGACAGCACGCGTGCGAACGGCTTGCCGACCGGCTTCAGCGTGCCCTGTGCATGAAACCAGATCGAATTGACGGCCGGCAGCCCGCGCGCTTCGCGAGCGTCGTTGACCGGGTGCTGGAACCACGCCATCTGCACTTCGTTCTGGAGTTTCATCCACATCCGCGAGCGCTCGCCGGTATGGGCTTCGTGCGGCAGCCAGATTTCGATGTTGCGGCCGCTTGCGCGCAGCGGCGCGGCGCCGGCCAGCCGGGCGAGCTGGTCGCTCGACAGGTACCAGCGCGCCGGGTTCGGCGCTTCGAGGCGCACGCCGAGCTCCTCGATCAGCGGTCGCGCGACCGCGAGCAGCGCGGCTGCGTCACCTTCGTCGAGCGCGAGGGCGGCCGGGTCGACGAGCACCAGGTGATCGTGCGCGATTTCGACGTGGACGGGCTCGACGCACGCCCACGCTTGTGTGCCGGGATCGCCGCCGTCCGCCAGCAACATGTAGGGCGCGAGCGGTGCCTCGTCCGCGGCGTTGCCCTGGGTCGCGCCGAACTGGCGGGCCAGCCAGCGCTCGTGCGGCAGTGTGCGCTGGAAGTCCTCGCCGGCCACGCGCTCGACGAGGCTGGCGCGGGCGAGCAACTTTTCGAGCGCGGGGCTGTCCAGCGTGTGCAGGGACGAGGCCGCATCGGCCGCCGACGGCAGCGCGAACGGAACGAGAAAATGGAGGCGTCGGTCGTGCATGATGGTGCGCATTGTATGGCAAACTGCGCGCGTGATCGGGCCGGCTGACGGCCCGTTTGCGTCCGGCGGCCGTTTTTCGACCGTGCCCGGGCCGGTGGCCGCCACCGGGCGGCGGGCCGGCCGCGGGGCGCCTCCCCGCCGTAACCAGCAGAAAGGATTCGCTTGAAACTTCCGTACGAATGGCAGATCGGCTGGCGCTACACGCGCGCCGGCAAACGCACGACCGGCAACGGCTTCATTTCCTTCATCGCGCTCGTGTCGATGCTCGGGATCGCGCTCGGTGTCGCGGCGCTGATCGTCGTGCTGTCGGTGATGAACGGCTTCCAGAAGGAAGTGCGCGATCGCATGCTGTCGGTGCTCGCGCACGTCGAGGTGTTCTCGCCGACGGGCTCGATGCCCGACTGGCAACTGACCGCGCAGGAAGCGCGCCGCAATCCGTCGGTGATCGGCGCGGCGCCGTACGTCGATGCACAGGCGCTGCTCACGCGCCAGGACGCCGTGAGTGGCGTGATGCTGCGCGGCGTCGAGCCGACGCTCGAGCCGCAGGTGTCGGACATCGGCAAGGACATGAAGGCGGGCCAGCTCGCCGCGCTCGTGCCGGGCCAGTTCGGCATCGTGCTCGGCGATGCGCTCGCCGGCAACCTCGGCGTGACGGTCGGCGACAAGGTCACGCTGGTCGCGCCGGAAGGGTCGATCACGCCGGCCGGCATGATGCCGCGGCTGAAGCAGTTCACGGTCGTCGGCGTGTTCGAGTCCGGGCACTACGAATACGACAGCACGCTCGCGATGATCAACATTCGCGACGCCGAGGCGCTGTTCCGGATGGTCGCGCCGACCGGCGTGCGGCTGCGTCTGAAGGACATGCAGAAGGCGCCGGACGTGGCGGTCGAGCTGTCGCATACGCTGTCGGGCAGCCTGTACATCCGCGACTGGACCCAGCAGAACAAGACCTGGTTCTCGGCCGTGCAGATCGAGAAGCGGATGATGTTCATCATCCTCACGCTGATCATCGCGGTGGCCGCGTTCAACCTCGTGTCGTCGCTCGTGATGACGGTGACCAACAAGCAGGCCGACATCGCGATCCTGCGCACGCTCGGCGCGCAGCCGGGGTCGATCATGAAGATCTTCGTCGTGCAGGGCGTGACGATCGGCTTCGTCGGCACCGCGTCCGGCGTCGCGCTCGGCTGCCTGATCGCATGGAGCATCCCGTGGCTGATCCCGATGATCGAGCACCTGTTCGGCGTGCAGTTCCTGCCGCCGTCGGTGTACTTCATCAGCGAGTTGCCGTCCGAACTCGTCGCAAGCGACGTGATCCGGATCGGGCTGATCGCGTTCGCGCTGTCGGCCGTCGCGACGCTCTATCCGAGCTGGCGCGGTGCGAAGGTGAAGCCGGCGGAGGCGCTCCGTTATGAATGACCGCGCGACCGCATTGGCGGATTCACGACAACACAACAGACAGGATTCGGCTGGTATGCAGGAATACGTGCTTCAGGCGCGCGGGATCACGAAGGCGTTCGTGCAGGGCGGCTTCAACGTGCAGGTGCTCAACAACACCGAGCTGACGGTGCGGCGCGGCGAGAAGCTCGCGGTCGTCGGCGCGTCGGGCTCCGGCAAAAGCACGCTGCTGCACGTGCTCGGCGGGCTCGACGAGCCGAGCGCGGGCGAGGTGTCGCTGCTCGGCAAGCCGTTTACGCAACTCGCCGAGCGCGAGCGCAACGAGCTGCGCAATCGTGCGCTCGGGTTCGTCTATCAGTTCCATCACCTGCTGCCCGAATTCACCGCGCTCGACAACGTCGCGATGCCGCTGCGCATCCGCCGGATGACGACCGAGGCCGCGCGTGCCGAGGCGCAGACGATGCTCGAGCGGGTCGGTCTCGGCCCGCGCGCGAAGCACCGGCCGGGCGAGCTGTCGGGCGGCGAGCGGCAGCGCGTCGCGATCGCGCGTGCGCTGGTCACGAAACCGGCGTGCGTGCTCGCCGACGAGCCGACCGGCAACCTCGACGGTACGACGGCCGACACGGTGTTCAACCTGATGCTCGAATTGTCGGAGACGCTCGAAACGAGCTTCGTGATCGTCACGCACGATCCCGATCTCGCCGCGCGCTGCGACCGCATCATGCGGTTGCGCGACGGCGTGCTGTACGAGGAGCCGGCGCTGCCGGTGTAAGAAGCGAACGCTTTCGGGCTGCTGCCGGGTGTGCCCTGGCGCGGCGCGAGGGCGCAGGACATGCCGCCATGTGGATCGACACGCACTGCCATCTCGATGCCGCCGAGTTCGACGCCGACCGCGACGCGGTCGCGCACGCGGCGCGCGCGGCCGGCGTGTCGCGCATCGTGATCCCGAGCATCGGGCGCGACAACTTCACGACGGTGCGCGAACTCGCGCAACGCACGCCGGGCGCCGTCTATGCGCTCGGCATCCATCCGATGTATACGCCGCAGGCGCGTGACGAGGATCTCGACCGGCTGCGCATGGAGATCGAGGCGAGCCTCGACGACCCGCGCTTCGTCGCGATCGGCGAGATCGGCCTCGACTATTTCGTGCCGGGGCTCGACGAAGACCGTCAGCAGTTCTTCTATCAGGGGCAGCTCAAGCTGGCGCGCGAATTCGACCTGCCCGTGCTGTGTCACGTGCGCAAGTCGCAGGACCGCGTGCTCGCCGGGCTGCGCCGTTTCGGCGTGCGGCGCGGCATCGCGCATGCGTTCAACGGCAGTTTCCAGCAGGCCGAAGCGTATCTCGCGCAAGGGCTGCATCTCGGCTTCGGCGGCAACGTGACGTTCACGCGTGCGCTGCAGATCCGCCGGCTTGCCACGGAGTTGCCACTCGACGCGCTCGTCGTCGAGACCGACGCGCCCGACATCGCGCCCGAATGGGCGTACAAGTCCCGCAACACGCCCGACCAGGTGCCGCGCATCGGCGACGTGCTCGCCGAACTGCGCGGGCTCGATGCCGGCGCCGTGTCCCTATGCACTTCGGCTAACGCGCTCGCCGCGCTGCCGCGACTCGCACTTTCATCCGCATAATCGTTGCCGGAAGGCGCCGTATTCGTCATCGCGGCGCCAGGTCGACGAGGAGGTGGAATGCGCGTTGCGTGGATCGCGTTCGCGCTCGGCGTCGTCGTGCTGCAGCGGCAGGCGGCGTTGCCGGGCGCGATCGCATGGCTGGCCGGGGCGGCCATGCTCGCCGGAAGCGCGGCGCTGGGTGCGTGGTGCATGCGTCGACCGCGTACGCGTACGACGGCCGCACTCGGCTGGATGCTGTGCGCGCTCGCGGCCTGCGTCGCGGGATTCGGCTACGCGGCCGTGCGCGCCGAATGGCGGCTGGGCGACAGCTTGCCGGCGGAATGGGAAGGGCGCGACATCGTCGTCACGGGCGTGATCAGGGGCCTGCCCGTCGTCGACGAGAGCGGCGCGCGTCTGCTGTTCGCGGTCGAGTCGAACGATGCGGGGCTGGTCCGCTTTCCGCCGTTGATCCGGCTGTCGTGGCGCGCGTACGGCGGGCCCGCGACACGTGATGCGCTTCCCGACCTGCGTGCCGCACAGCGCTGGCGTTTCGTCGTGCGCCTGAAGCGGCCGCATGCCGAGGCCAATCCCGGCGTGCGCGACAGCGAGGCGGCGTGGCTCGCGGCGGGCATTCGTGCCATCGGGTACATCGGCGCACCACGGCGGGCGGCATTGCTCGACGCGCGCGCATCGGGATGGCGTGCGTCGATCGATCGGCTGCGCGACGCGCTGCGGGCCCGTATTGGCGAGACGCTCGGTGTCGACGCCGCGCATCGCGGCATCGTCGCCGCGCTGGCGATCGGCGACCAGTCGGGCATCGGTGACGACGACTGGCGCGCCCTGCGCAACACCGGCACGAGCCACCTGGTCGCGATTTCCGGCCTGCATGTCGGGTTGGTCGGCGCGATGGCGGGCGGGCTCGTGTCGATGGTCTGGCGCCGGCTGCGCTGGCGCGCGCGGGCCGCGACGCTCGTGTTGCCTGCGCAGTACGCGGCCGCGCTTGCCGCCCTGGTGGCCGCGGCCGGCTATGCGGCGCTCGCCGGCTTCAACGTGCCGGCGCAGCGCGCGTGGTGGATGATCGCGGGCGGCGGCATCGCATATCTGGCCGGACGCAGCGTGCCGACGTCGGCGGTGCTGTGCGCGGCGCTGGGCGGCGTGCTGCTCGCCGATCCGTGGGCGGTGCTGTCGGCCGGGTTCTGGCTGTCGTTCGGTGCGGTCGCCGTGATTCTGCTGGCGGTTGCCGGCTGGCGCGCTGTGCAGGAGGCAGGCGCGGAAGGTGACGAGGGCGGCGGCGCGGCCGGCCTGTCGAGCCGGTTGCGCGCGTGGGGCGTGCGCGCGGGACGTCGTCTCGCCGAGGCCACGCGCATACAGTACGCGGTGACGATCGGTCTCGCGCCGCTTACGGCCGCGTGGTTTGCGCAGATTTCGCTGTCGGGCCCGTTCGGCAATGCATTCGCGATTCCGTGGGTCAGCGCGGTCGTGACGCCGGTCGTGCTGGCCGGCATCGCGCTGCCCGCGCCACTCGATGCGGATGCGTTCCGGCTCGCGCACGCGGCGCTCGAACCGATGATGACGTTGCTCGGGCACCTCGCCGACTGGCCGGCCGGCGTGTTCTGGTTGCCGATGCCCGACTGGCCGGTGCTGGCGCTGGCCTGCGTGGGTGTCGTGTGGGCGCTGATGCCGCGCGGCTGGCCGTTGCGCTGGGCGGCGCCGCTCACGTGGCTGCCGCTCGTTGCACCGGCGCCCGACACGCCGCCGCCGGGCGGTTTCAGGCTGACCGTGCTGGACGTCGGGCAGGGCGCGTCGGTGCTGGTGGAGACCGCGCGGCGGACCTTGCTGTTCGATGCAGGGCCGGGCGCGGAGTCGACGCATGCCGGTGCGCGGATCGTCGCGCCGGCATTGCGCTCGCGTGGTATCGCGGTGATCGATTCGCTCGTGATCAGTCATGCGCACGCCGATCACGCGGGCGGCGCACCGGCCGTCTATGCGGCCGCCGACGTGCGCCAGTTGCTGGCGGGCATTCCGCCGAAGAGCGGACTGTGGCGCGATGCGATGGCCGCCGGCGTTGCCGACCGGCTGCCGTGCGCGGCCGGGCAGCGCTGGACCTGGGACGGCGTCGTGTTCACGATGCTCTGGCCGTCGGGCGGCCCGGATACGGGTTCGTCGAACGGGCAGTCGTGCGTGCTGCGCATCGATGCGGGCGGGACGTCCGCGCTGCTGACGGGCGACATCGAAGCGCCCGCCGAACGCCGGCTCGTGAGCGCCGCGCGCGACGCGCTGGCCGCCCAGATCCTGGTCGTGCCGCACCACGGTAGCCGCACGTCGTCGGTCGAGCCTTTCCTCGATTCGGTCGGGCCGCGTGTCGCGGTATTTCCTGTAGGCTATCGCAATCGTTTCGGGCATCCGCACCGGAGCGTCCTCGCACGCTACGAGGCGCGCGGGATTCCGCTGCCGCGCACCGATCGCGACGGCGCCATCCGGTTCGACGTCGCGCCGGCCGATGGCGGGTTCGCATTCGTGCGTTATCGCGACGAGCGGCGCCGGTACTGGATGGACCGGTGAGCGCGGCGAGCGCCGGCGTATCAGGCAAGAAAACGCGTGGCCGGCGTAAAGTGCCGAAGCACGGCTCCGGCAGAAAATGAAGCACGGGAGCGGAGCAGTGCCGAAGCATCCACTCCGGTCGAGCGCGAAGCACGGGACGGGAGTAAGTGCTGAAGCACTAACTCTGGTCGACCGCGAAGCATGGGACGAGAGTAAGTGCTGAAGCACTAACTCTGGTCGACCGCGAAGCATGGGACGAGAGTAAGTGCTGAAGCACTAACTCTGGTCGACCGCGAAGCATGGGACGAGAGTAAGTGCTAAAGCACTAACTCTCGTCGACAAAGGAGACAACGGCGTTTGAAGGACATCCTCCACTTCTCGCATGCGAACGGCTTTCCGGCGTCGACGTATCGGACGATCTTCGCCGAACTGGCCGACGACTACGAGCTGCGCTACATCGAACGGATCGGCCACGACCGCCGCTATCCGGTGACGCGCGACTGGCCGCACCTCGTCGAGCAGCTGCTCGACGACATCGGCAGGCGCTACGAGCGCCCGGTATGGCTCGTCGGCCATTCGCTCGGCGGCTACCTGTCGCTGATGGCCGCGCTGAAGAAGCCGCAATGGGTGCGCGGCGTCGTGATGATCGATTCGCCGATCATCGCGGGCTGGCGTGCCGGCGCACTGCGCGCGAGCCAGTGGGCGGGGCTCGACGAGCGGCTGTCGCCGGCCGCCGCGACGCGCAACCGGCGCACGCGCTGGGTCAGCCGCGACGAAGTCTGGCGGCACTTCCGCGAGAAACCGGCGTTCGCGCGCTGGGACGAACGGATGCTGGCCGACTACATCGACTACGGGATTCCGCAGGCCGGCGCCGACGGCGAGCGGGCGCTCGCGTTCGACCGCCAGGTCGAGTATCTGATCTACCGGACGCTGCCGCACACGCTCGGCCCGCGGCTCGCGCACGGCGCGCCGGTGCCGCTCGGTTTCCTCGCCGGCACGCGTTCGCGCGAGGTGCGGCAGGTCGGGCTCGATGCGACGCGGCGCGCGGCGCGCGGCCGCGTCGAGTGGCTCGAAGGCAGTCACCTGTTCCCGATGGAGCGGCCGCTCGAGACCGCCCGCGCATTGCAGCGGATGCTGAATTCGCTGAAGGCGGAGGAGGGCGGCGTTTCACAGGTCAGCGCGCCGCTCGCGAAGCGCGCCTGACGCGTCGCGCGGGCCGCCGCGCGCCGACCGGCCGGCCGGTTTGCCCCGGCGCGCGCGGCTGGCGCGGGTCGGCACGAAAGGGCGCGATCATCGCGCCAATTGCTGAGAGAAGGGCGGGCTTTACGGTATAATCCGTTTTTCCCGCGAGCATCCAGCGATGACCAAATATGTTTTCGTCACCGGCGGCGTAGTTTCTTCCCTTGGCAAGGGTATTGCCGCCGCTTCCCTCGCCGCGATCCTCGAATCGCGCGGTCTGAAAGTCACCCTCCTCAAACTCGATCCGTACATCAACGTCGACCCCGGCACGATGAGCCCGTTCCAGCACGGCGAAGTGTTCGTGACGGAAGACGGAGCGGAGACCGACCTCGACCTCGGCCACTATGAGCGCTTCATCAGCACGAAGATGCGCAAGGCCAACAACTTCACGACCGGCCAGATCTACGAATCGGTGATCCGCAAGGAACGCCGCGGCGACTATCTCGGCAAGACCGTGCAGGTCATTCCGCACATCACGAACGAAATCCAGGCGTTCATCGAGCGCGGGGCCGCGTCGGCCACCTGCGGTGAGCCGGATGTCGCGATCGTCGAGATCGGCGGCACGGTCGGCGACATCGAGTCGCTGCCGTTCCTCGAGGCTGCGCGCCAGATGAGCCTGCGTCTCGGTCGCAACAGCGCGTGCTTCGTGCACCTGACGCTGGTGCCGTACGTCGCGACGGCCGGCGAGTTGAAGACGAAGCCGACCCAGCACAGCGTGCAGAAGCTGCGCGAGATCGGCATCCTGCCGCACGTGCTGCTGTGCCGTGCCGACCGCCGCATCCCCGACGACGAATCGAAGAAGATCTCGATGTTCTCGAACGTGCCGGAAGACGCCGTGATCTCGGTGTGGGACGCCGACAGCATCTACAAGATTCCGCAGATGCTGCACGACCAGGGCCTCGACCGCATCATCTGCGAGGAGCTGAAGCTGTCGCCGAAGGACGCCGACCTGAGCATGTGGTCGGCGCTCGTCGAGAAGCTCGAGAACCCGAAGCACGAAGTGACGATCGGCATGGTCGGCAAGTACGTCGACCTGACCGAGTCGTACAAGTCGCTGATCGAGGCGCTGCGCCACGCATCGCTGCACACGTCGACCAAGGTCAACATCGAGTACATCGACTCGGAAGAGATCGAGGCGAACGGTGTCGACAGCCTGAAGCATCTCGACGCCGTGCTGGTGCCGGGCGGTTTCGGCCGTCGCGGCACGGAAGGCAAGATCGCGGCGATCCGCTATGCGCGCGAAGCCAAGGTGCCGTATCTCGGCATCTGCCTCGGCATGCAGCTCGCGGTGATCGAATTCGCGCGCGACGTCGTCGGCCTGAAGCAGGCGAACAGCACGGAATTCGAGCCGGACACGCCGGAACGCGTGGTCGCGCTGATCACCGAGTGGTATGACCGCGACGGCAAGGTCGAGACGCGCACCGAGGAATCCGACCTCGGCGGCACGATGCGCCTCGGTTCGCAGCGCTGCCCGATCAAGCCGGGCACGATGGCGGAAGAAATCTATGGCAAGGACGTGAACGAACGCCATCGCCACCGTTATGAAGTCAATAACCGCTTCGTGCCCCAGCTCGAAGCCGGCGGCCTTATCATCAGCGCCCGTACCCCGAGCGAGGATCTGCCGGAAATGATGGAACTGCCGCGTTCGATGCACCCGTGGTTCGTCGGCGTCCAGTTCCACCCGGAATTCACGTCCACGCCGCGTGACGGTCATCCCCTCTTCAAGTCGTTCGTCGAAGCCGCGCTCGCCAACAAGCAAGCGCGCGGAGTGTAAAGCATGAAGCTGTGCGATTTCGAGGTCGGTCTCGACAAGCCTTTCTTCCTGATCGCGGGTACCTGCGTCGTCGAATCGGAGCAAATGACGATCGACACGGCGGGCCGCCTGAAGGAGATCTGCGAGAAGCTGAACGTTCCGTTCATCTACAAGTCGTCCTACGACAAGGCGAACCGCAGCTCGGGCAAGTCGTTCCGTGGCCTCGGAATGGACGAAGGCCTGCGGATCCTGTCCGAGGTGAAGCGTCAGCTCGGCCTGCCGGTGCTGACCGACGTGCATTCGATCGACGAGATCGAGCAGGTCGCGTCGGTCGTTGACGTGCTGCAGACGCCGGCGTTCCTGTGCCGCCAGACCGACTTCATCCACGCGTGCGCGCGCTCGGGCAAGCCCGTCAACATCAAGAAGGGCCAGTTCCTCGCGCCGCACGACATGAAGAACGTGATCGACAAGGCGCGCGACGCGGCACGTGAAGCGGGGCTGTCGGAAGACCGCTTCATGGCGTGCGAGCGCGGCGTCTCGTTCGGCTACAACAATCTCGTGTCGGACATGCGTTCGCTCGCGATCATGCGCGAGACGAACGCGCCGGTCGTGTTCGACGCGACCCACTCGGTGCAGTTGCCGGGCGGGCAGGGCACGAGCTCGGGCGGCCAGCGCGAATTCGTGCCGGTGCTCGCGCGTGCGGCGGTCGCGACGGGCGTTGCCGGCCTCTTCATGGAAACGCACCCGAATCCGGCGGAAGCGAAGTCGGACGGCCCGAACGCGGTGCCGCTGAACCGGATGGGTGCGCTGCTGGAGACGCTGGTCACGCTCGACCAGGCGGTGAAGCGCAATCCGTTCCTGGAAAACGATTTCAATTAAAGATCGAATGAACCTTGCGACGGCTTCGCGCGTCTGTAGCGAAAGCGGTTCCGGCGCGCGCGCCGTCGCAGTTTGAAGAATCCATCGTCATTCTCAGAGGAAACCCATGAGTGCCATCGTAGATATCATCGGCCGCGAGATTCTGGATTCGCGCGGCAACCCCACCGTCGAATGCGACGTGCTGCTCGAATCGGGCACGATGGGCCGCGCGGCGGTGCCGTCGGGCGCGTCCACCGGCTCGCGTGAAGCGATCGAACTGCGCGACGGCGAAGCCGGCCGCTACAACGGCAAGGGCGTGCTGAAGGCAGTCGAGCACATCAACACCGAAATCTCCGAAGCCATCATGGGCCTCGACGCGTCGGAACAGGCGTTCCTCGACAAGACGCTGCTCGAGCTGGACGGCACCGACAACAAGTCGCGCCTCGGCGCGAACGCGATGCTGGCCGTGTCGATGGCCGTCGCGAAGGCCGCTGCCGAAGAGGCAGGCCTGCCGCTGTACCGCTACTTCGGCGGCTCGGGCGCGATGCAACTGCCGGTGCCGATGATGAACATCGTCAACGGCGGCGCGCACGCGAACAACAGCCTCGACATCCAGGAATTCATGATCGTCCCGGTCAGCCAGCCGACGTTCCGTGAAGCCCTGCGTTGCGGCGCGGAAGTGTTCCACGCGCTGAAGAAGATCCTGAGCGACCGCGGCATGAGCACGGCAGTCGGCGACGAAGGCGGCTTCGCGCCGAACTTCGGCAGCAACGACGAGTGCCTGTCGACGATCCTGCAGGCGATCGAGAAGGCCGGCTACCGTGCGGGCGAAGACGTGCTGCTCGCGCTCGACTGCGCGGCATCCGAGTTCTACCACGACGGCAAGTACCAGCTCGCGGGCGAAGGCCTGCAACTGTCGTCGGCCGAATTCACCGACTACCTCGCGACGCTCGCCGACAAGTTCCCGATCGTGTCGATCGAGGACGGCATGCACGAAAGCGACTGGGAAGGCTGGAAGCTGCTGACCGACCGCCTCGGCAAGAAGGTGCAGCTGGTCGGCGACGACCTGTTCGTCACGAACACGCGCATCCTGAAGGAAGGCATCGAGAAGGGCATCGCGAACTCGATCCTCATCAAGATCAACCAGATTGGTACGCTGACCGAAACGTTCGCGGCGATCGAAATGGCGAAGCGCGCGGGCTACACGGCCGTGATCTCGCACCGCTCGGGCGAAACGGAAGATTCGACGATCGCGGACATCGCGGTCGGCCTGAATGCCGGTCAGATCAAGACGGGTTCGCTGTCGCGCAGCGACCGCATCTCGAAGTACAACCAGTTGCTGCGCATCGAGGAAGATCTCGGCGACATCGCAAGCTACCCGGGTAAATCGGCTTTCTATAACCTGCGCTAACGCGCTACTATCGGGTTCGTCATATCGACGCCGCTCTGTGCACGTGCGCGGAGCGGCGCTTCTTATATCTGCGTCTCTTACATGCGGCTTGTCACTGTCGTCCTGATTGCCTTGCTGGCGCTCATTCAGTACCCCCTATGGTGGGGACACGGCGGCTGGCTGCGGGTGCATGAATTGCGTCAGCAGCTCGACGACCAGCTCCAGAAGAATGCGGACGAGAAGCTGCGCAACGAGCGCACGGCCGGCGAAGTGCAGGATCTGCAAAGCGGCACCGCGGCCATCGAGGAGCGTGCGCGCTACGAGATGGGCATGGTGAAGGACGGCGAAGTATTCGTGCAGTTCGTGTCGCCGAATGCGCCCGCAGGGCCGCTGAACAACACGCCGTCGAACACGTCGACGCGCGGTACCGTCTCCGCGGCGCCGGTGCGTGTCGTGCCGAATCCGCAGTCGATTGCGAAGCCGTCGCGGCATCATGGCGGCGACAAGGGCAAGGCCGCGCATCACTGATCGCGATACCTCGAACCCATTGAAAAAGCGCGGGAAATACCGCGCTTTTTTATTTCCTGCCAGTCGTCAATCGATCGATTGACCGCTCACCACCACCAGCCCGGGTAGCCGTAGCTGACACCCGTTCCCCAGCGATTTCCCCATCCGCCGTAGTACCCGCCGTAGACGGTCACGGGCGGTGGCGAGTAGTACGCCCATGCGCGTGCGGCTGCCTCGGCCGCGATGGCGCTGTTCTGTTCGCGCAGGACCTGCTGGTCGATCTCGTCGTAGCGCTTGCGTTCGGCGCTCGAGAGCGCGGGCGGCTGGCCGCCCGACGCGCCCGGTTCGGGCAGGCGGCTCAGGATCGTGGACGTCGGCGGTGGCATCGCGCAGCCGGCGAGCGCGAGCGTGCCGGCGGCGGCGCTCGTCAGGATGAGGGTGCGAAACGGGCGGAGGCGATTCATGTGGTTCTCCTGCAGCGCGCCGACGGCGGGAAATGGCGTGCACCGAAGGCCGGGCCTCCGGTGCCTGAGCCGTGCGTGCGGCGCTCGTGCGTCATTATGCGCCCGTGCCCGGATGGCGGGCACGAGCACGCCGCTCAGTGACGCTGGTCGGTTGCCGGCGCGATGCCGGTCTCGACGCCGGGTGCCGCGAACAACTGCGCGACGTCGACGGGATCGAACTCGTAGCGCTGGTTGCAGAACTCGCAGTGGATCTCGACGTGGCCGCGCTCGACGATCACGCTGTCGACTTCGTCGCGACCGAGCATGCGCAGCATCGCACCGACCTTCTCGCGCGAGCACGAGCACTGGAAGCGCGTGCCGGCCGGTTCGAAGTGCTGCACGTTTTCCTGCCAGAACAGCCGGCGGAACACGACTTCCGGTTCGACCTCGAGCAGTTCCTTGGCGGACAGCGTGCCGCCGAGCGTGCAGACGCGCTCCCACGTGTCGATATCGGTTTCGGCGTTGCGCGGCACGATGCCGCCGTCGCCCGGCAGCTTCTGCAACAGCATGCCGACCGCGCGGTCGCGATCGGCCGCGAGCCACAGCCGCGTGTCGAGCTGCTCCGAGTGATGCATGTAGTGCTCGAGCACCTGCGACACCGACTCGAGCGGGCCGTCGACGCCGTTCAGCGGCACGATGCCCTGGTACGGCTGCTGGCCCGGCAGCTTGTCGGCCGGGTCGAGCGTGATCACGCAACGGCCGTGGCCGCTCGCGTTGACGAGCGACGCGAAGCTGGTGTCGTCGCCGATCGTTTGCGCCGCGTCGCCGGCGAACTTCGCGGTGGCCCGCATCGACAGATCGGAACCGCACTGGACGACCAGCATCTGGACCGGCCCGTCGCCGAAGATCTGCATGATCAGGGTGCCGTGAAATTTCAGGTTCGCGGACAGCAGCGCGCACGCGGCCATCATCTCGCCGAGCACCGTGCGCACGGGGGCAGGGTAGTCGCGGCGGGCGAGCACTTCCTGCCACGTATTGCGCAGCGAAACGATCTCGCCGCGCACGGGCGCCGCATTGAACATGAATTTCTGTAACTGGTCGCTCACTCTTCTTCCTTGAAATCCGTGCGAATCACCCGATCCGCACGAGTTGCTCCTTGAAATGCGCGCGCCGCTCGACATACGTCTTCGCGTTTGCGCGCAGCCGCGCGATGTCTTCCGCCGACAGCTCGCGCACGACTTTTGCCGGTGCGCCGAGAATCAGCGAGTTGTCCGGGAACGTCTTGCCTTCCGTCACGACCGCGCCGGCGCCAACCAGACAGTTGCGGCCGATGACCGCACCATTCAAGACCACCGCCTGAATCCCGATCAGCGAACCTTCGCCGATCGTGCAGCCGTGCAGCATCGCCTGATGCCCGATCGTCACGTTTTCGGCAATCGTCAGCGGAAAGCCCGGGTCCGTGTGCAGGACCGCGCCTTCCTGGACGTTGCTGCCGGCGCCGACGGCAATGGTTTCGTTGTCGCCGCGAATCGTCGCGCCGAACCACACGCTCGCGTTCTCCTCGAGCACGACCTTGCCGATGATGGCCGCCGTGTCGGCGACGAATACGCTTTCGTGGATCGTCGGGGCCGTCTCGCCCAGTTTGTAGATCGTCACGGAGTCTCCTTGTCTCTTCGATGATGGGCGCCGGTAGAATGGCGCGTCCGGTTTGCCCGGCGCATGGCGCCGTGGAACAAACGCATATTGTAAACCGTCGCGTGCATATGCTCCCGCGATGCGTACGCAAGGTGTCCCCGTTTATGAGCATGGAGTCTTCGTCTTCCGGCGCTACGCCGGCCTGCGTGCGCCGCGTGGCGCTCGACGCGCTGTGCCTGTCCGAACCGGCGGCGAAGGCCGCACGGGTGCGCGCGCTGCACGATGCGCTGCGGGCCGGGCAGGCCGCGATCGCGCCGTCGCTCGCGCTGCCTGAACCGGCCTGCCTGCCCGGCCGTCCTGCCCGTCCGCCGCTCGTCGAGCCGCGCCAGCTCGAACGGCGCAGCATGCGTTCGCCCGCGGGACGCGCGGTGCTGTTGCACGCGCTCGCCCATATCGAATTCAACGCGATCAACCTGGCGCTCGACGCGGTCTGGCGCTTCGCGGGCCAGCCGGACGCGTTCTATGCGGACTGGCTGAAGGTCGCGGCCGAGGAGGCCTATCACTTCACGCTGCTGTCCGACCGGCTGGCGGCATTCGGGCATGCGTACGGCGATTTTCCCGCGCACAACGGACTGTGGGAGATGTGCGAACGGACCAAGGGTGACGTGCTGGCACGCATGGCGCTCGTGCCGCGCACGCTCGAGGCGCGCGGGCTCGACGCATCGCCGCCGATCCGCGCGCGGCTCGTCCAGGCGGGCGACGACGCGTCGGCCGCGATCCTCGACGTGATCCTGCGCGACGAGATCGGCCATGTCGCGATCGGCAACCGCTGGTTCCGGCATCTGTGCGACGCAGCCGGCCGCGATCCGGTGCCGACCTACCGGCAGCTGGCCGAGCAATACCATGCGCCGCGGCTGCGCGGCCCGTTCAATTTCGATGCGCGCCGCGATGCCGGCTTCGAGCAGGCCGAACTCGACGAACTGGCCGCGCAGGACGCCGCGGACGGAAACGCGGCACGTTAGCCGGCCCGCGCGCCCGGCCGACGGTGCTTCCCGGCGGCCGTCCGAATGTCACCACTGCTAGAGCGTGGCCTCGATTGCCGGCCGCCGGAACGCAGGCGTCGCCGCTATAATCGAACGACCATTCTTTTTTTGGCGGCTGCAATGAGTGCCTCGAGTTCTGTTTCCGATTTCGTCACGGTGCGCGGCGTCCAGCTGCATGTGCGGCGCTGGGGCCGGCCCGATGCGCCGATGCTGTTCATGCTGCATGGCTGGATGGACGTCGCGGCGTCGTTCCAGTTCGTCGTCGACGCGCTTGCGGGCGACTGGCAGGTGATCGCGCCCGATGCGCGCGGCTTCGGGCTGTCCGACTGGCCGGTCGCCCGGCAGGGCGGCGGCCACTACTGGTTCCACGAATACCTGGGTGATCTCGATGCGCTGGTCGACCACTATGCGCCGGCCGGCGAAGTCAACCTGGTCGGGCACAGCATGGGCGCGAACGTCGTGTGCCTGTACGCCGGCGCCCGGCCGGAACGCGTGCGCCGCGTGGTCGACCTCGAAGGCTTCGGGCTCGCGCCTGCCCGGGCCGAACAGGCGCCGCGCCGGCTGCGCGGCTGGCTGGACGAACTGCGCGAGCCGCCGGCGTTGCGACCGTACGCGTCCCTCGACGACGTGGCGGCGCGCCTGATCAAGACCAATCCGCGGCTCGCCCCGCGCCGTGCCGCGTTCCTCGCGGAGCACTGGTCGAAGCGCGGCGACGACGGTCTTTACCACCTGCTGGCCGATCCGGCGCACAAGATGCCGGGCCCGCTGCTGTACCGGCTCGATGAAGTGATGGCTACCTGGAAGCAGGTGCGGGCGAAGGTGCTGCACGTCGAAGCCGTCAATTCGCCGACGCTCGCGCATATCGCCGGCGACATCCCGCTGCCCGAATTCAAGGCGCGTTTCGACGCGTTCCCTGACTGGCGCGAAAAGCTCGTCGAGGACGCCGGCCACATGGTGCACCACGACCAGCCCGAGCAGATCGCGGCGCTGATCGAGGCGTTCTGCGCGTAGGCGCGCGACGCCGTCGGCAGGGCAGGCGGGCGGCGCAATTGCCGCGTTGCAGTAGAATGAAGCCTTACCTGCCATGCCGACAATGAACGCCGATCTCCACTGCCATTCCAATGTTTCCGACGGGTTGCTGTCGCCTGCCGACGTCGCGCGCCGCGCGCATGCGGGCGGCGTGACCCTGTGGGCGCTGACCGACCACGATGAAATCGGCGGCCAGGCAGCGGCACGCAGCGAGGCGGAAGCGCTCGGCATGCGTTACCTGAGCGGCGTCGAGATTTCGGTCACGTGGGCGGCGCGCACCGTGCACATCGTCGGCCTGAACATCGATCCCGCGAACCCGGCGCTGGTCGACGGCCTGTATCGCACGCGCCACGGCCGCGCGGCGCGCGCGCTGGCGATCGGCGAGCAGCTGGCGACGCTCGGCATTCCCGACGCGTACGAAGGCGCGCTGAAGTACGTCTCGAATCCCGACCTGATCTCGCGCACGCACTTCGCGCGCTTTCTCGTCGAGAACGGCCACGCCGAATCGACGTCCGACGTGTTCGACCGGCTGCTCGGCGACGGCAAGCCCGGCTTCGTCCCGCATCGCTGGGCATCGTTGTCCGACGCGGTCGGCTGGATCCGCGCGGCGGGCGGCCAAGCCGTGGTCGCGCATCCGGGCCGCTACCGCTACACGCCCGTCGAATTCGACGCATTCTTCGGCGAATTCATCGATCTGGGCGGCCGCGCGATCGAAGTCATCACGGGCAGTCATACGCCCGACCAGTACCGCGAATACGCGGAGGTTGCGCGCCGCTTCGGCTTCGAAGTGTCGCGCGGCTCGGATTTCCACGCGCCGGGCGAGGGCCGCATCGAGCTCGGCAGCCTGCCGCCGTTGCCGTCCGACCTCACACCGGTCTGGGAGCGCTGGCTCTGACGCAGGGCGGCTGATCGCTGCCCTTGCCGCCGCCCGTGCGTTGCCGATTCTTCCCCCTTTACGTACCCCCATGTCCCAGTTCTTCAGGATTCATCCGGATAATCCGCAGCCGCGCCTGATCAAGCAGGCCGTGGACATCATCAGCAAGGGCGGCGTGATCGCGATGCCGACCGATTCGAGCTATGCGCTCGCATGCCATCTCGACGACAAGGACGCGGTCGAACGCGTGCGCCGGATTCGCGGCCTCGACGAGAAGCAGCACCTGTCGCTGCTCGTGCGCGACCTGTCGGAGCTCGCGAACTTCGCGATGGTCGACAACCGCCAGTACCGGCAGATCAAGTCGGTGACGCCGGGCCCCTACGTGTTCATCCTGCAGGCGACGAAGGAAGTGCCGCGCCGGCTGTCGCACCCGTCGCGCAAGACGATCGGGCTGCGCGTGCCCGACCACGCGATCACGCTCGCGCTGCTGGAATCGCTCGGCCAGCCGCTGCTCGGCACGACGCTGATCCTGCCGCCGGACGACGAGCCGCTCAACGATCCTGAAGAAATCCGCACGCGGCTCGAGAAGCAGGTCGACCTCGTGATCGACGGCGGCGCGTGCCCGCGCGAACCGTCGACGGTGATCGACCTGACCGGCGACGAGCCGGAACTCGTGCGCGCGGGGCGCGGCGCGCTGGAACCGTTCGGCCTCTCGGCCGCATGAGCGGGCCGTTCAATTTTGCGCGAGTGCGCTTGTTACAATAACGCGATATGGATGCTTCCCTGATACAGACCATCGCCGTCTACGCGCTGCCCGTGATCTTCGCGATCACGCTGCACGAGGCCGCGCACGGCTATGCCGCCCGCCTGCTCGGCGACAACACCGCCTACGTGATGGGGCGCGTGTCGTTCAACCCGATGCGCCACATCGATCCGCTCGGCACGATCGCGATCCCGCTCGTGATGTACTTCCTGACGGGCGGCGCGTTCCTGTTCGGCTATGCGAAGCCGGTGCCGGTTTCATTCGGCAACCTGCGCAACCCGCGCTGGGGCAGCCTGTGGGTGTCGCTCGCGGGCCCGGCCTGCAACTTCGTGCAGGCGCTGGTCTGGGGCCTGCTGACCCTCGTGCTGCCCGCCGTCGGCATCGACGAGCCGTTCTTCACGCGGATGGCGTTTGCCGGCGTCAGCGCGAACCTCGTGCTCGGCGTGCTGAACCTGTTTCCGCTGCCGCCGCTCGACGGCGGCCGCATCCTGGCGGCGCTGCTGCCGCCGAAGCAATCGATCGCGCTGTCGCGCATCGAGCCGTACGGTTTCATCATCGTCCTCGCGCTGGTCGCGACGGGCGTGCTGACGAACTTCTGGCTGCGCCCGCTCGTCAACGTCGGCTACGCCGTCCTGAGCGCCATCCTGTCCCCATTCGCCTCGCTCCTCTAACGACAATCATGTTCCCAGAACGTATTTTCTCCGGCATGCGACCCACCGGGTCGCTGCACCTCGGTCATTACCACGGCGTGCTGAAAAACTGGGTGAAGCTGCAGTCCGAGTACCCGTGCTTCTTCTGCGTCGTCGACTGGCATGCGCTGACGACGCACTACGAGACTCCCGAGGTCATCGAGAAGAACGTGTGGGACGTGCTGATCGACTGGCTCGCGTCCGGCATCGATCCGGCGCAGGCGACGCTGTTCATCCAGAGCAAGGTGCCCGAGCATGCCGAACTCGCGCTGCTGCTCGGCATGAGCACGCCGCTCGGCTGGCTCGAACGCGTGCCGACCTACAAGGAGCAGATGGAGAAGCTGAAGGACAAGGATCTGTCCACCTACGGTTTCCTTGGCTACCCGGTGCTGATGGCGGCTGACATCCTGCTGTATCGCGGTTCGCTCGTGCCGGTCGGCGAGGATCAGGTGCCGCACGTCGAGATGACGCGCGAAATCGCGCGCCGCTTCAACTACCTGTACGGCCGTGAGCCCGGCTTCGAGGAGAAGGCGCTCGAAGCCGCGAAGAAGCTCGGCGGCAAGCGTGCGAAGCTCTATCACGAGCTGCGCAATGCGTATCAGCAGGAGGGCGACGACGAGGCGCTCGAACAGGCGCGCGCGATGCTGCAGGAATCGCAGAGCCTGTCGATGAGCGACCGCGAGCGCCTGTTCGGCTATCTCGAAGGCGCGCGCAAGATCATCCTGGTCGAGCCGCAGGCGCTGCTGACCGAAGCATCGCGGATGCCGGGCCTCGACGGGCAGAAGATGTCCAAGTCGTACGGCAACACGATCGGCCTGCGCGAAGACGCCGAGACGATCACGAAGAAGGTCCGCACGATGCCGACCGATCCCGCGCGCGTGCGCCGCACCGATCCGGGCGATCCGGACAAGTGCCCGGTGTGGCAGCTGCACCAGGTCTATACGGACGAAGCGACGCACGAGTGGGTGCAGAAGGGCTGCCGCTCGGCGGGCATCGGTTGCCTCGACTGCAAGCAGCCGGTCGTCGAAGGCATCCTGCGCGAACAGCAGCCGATGCTCGAGCGCGCGCAGAAGTACATGGACGATCCGTCGCTGCTGCGCGCGATCGTCGCGGACGGTTGCGACAAGGCGCGCAAGTACGCGACGGAAACGATGCGCGACGTGCGCGACGCGATGGGCCTGTCGTACAACTGATCCGGCGCATGAGCGAATCCGTCATCGCCGCCGCGGGCGGCCACGTCGCCCAGGCCGAGCCGTCGCGCTGGGTCGCGCAATGGTCGCGGCTCGCGCCGGCCGGCGGCGCTGTGCTCGATGTCGCCGCGGGCGGCGGCCGCCATGCGCGCTGGTTCGCGTCGCATGGGCATCCGGTCGTCGCGCTCGACCGCGATCCGGTCGCGCTGGCCGCGTTGCGCGCGATTCCCGGCGTCGAGGCCCGCGCGGCCGATCTCGAAGGCGCGCCGTGGCCGCTGCCGGCCGGCGAGCGGTTTGCGGCCGTGATCGTCACGAACTACCTGCATCGTCCGCTCTGGCCCCATCTGCTCGATGCAGTGGCGCCGGGCGGCGTGCTGATCTACGAAACCTTCGCGCAAGGAAACGAAACGGTCGGAAAACCGTCCAACCCCGCGTTCCTGCTCGCCCCGGGCGAGCTGCTGGACGCCGTGCACGGCCGCCTGCGGGTGGTTGCGTACGAGGACGGTTTTGTCGCCGCGCCGCGCGAGGCGTTCGTCCAGCGTCTCTGCGCGGTGCGCGAGGGCGCGACCCCGAAGGCGGGGGCGGGAATTCCACGTTACGAACTGCCCGGCTAATCCGCTACAATCTCAACGTTTACCGGTACACATTCAATCGCGTTTCATGGCTAACGGCACCCAAGACGGCATTCAAATCCGCGGCAGCATCCCCGCGATCGTCACCCCGATGCTCGAAGACGGCAGTCTCGACCTGCCGGCGTTTCGCAAACTGATCGACTGGCACATCGCGGAAGGCACCGATGCGCTGGTCGTGGTCGGTACGAGCGGCGAGTCGGCAACGCTCAACGTCGAAGAGCACATCCTGATGATCCGCACGGCGGTCGAGCATGCGGCAAAACGCATCCCGATCATCGCGGGCGCGGGCGGCAACTCGACCGCCGAGGCGATCGAGCTGACGAAGCACGCGAAGGCGGTCGGCGCGGACGCGACGCTGCAGGTCGTGCCGTACTACAACAAGCCGACGCAGGAAGGCATGTACCGCCACTTCCGGGCGATCGCCGAAGCGGTCGACCTGCCGGTGATCCTGTACAACGTGCCGGGCCGTACGGTCGCGGACATGGCGAACGAAACGACGCTGCGCCTCGCGGAAGTGCCGGGCATCATCGGCGTGAAGGAAGCGACCGGCAACATCGATCGCGCTGCGCACCTGATCAAGGCCGCACCGAAGCATTTCGCGATCTACAGCGGCGACGATCCGACCGCGATCGCGCTGATGCTGCTCGGCGGCCACGGCAACATCTCGGTGACGGCGAACGTCGCCCCGCGTGCGATGAGCGACCTGTGCCGCGCGGCGCTGGCCGGTGACGTCCAGACCGCCCGGGCGCTGCACATGAAGCTGCTGTCGCTGCACAAGAACCTGTTCATCGAGGCGAACCCGATCCCGGTGAAGTGGGCGCTGCAGGCGATGGGCAAGATGCAGGGCGGTATCCGGCTGCCGCTCACGGCGCTCGACGAGCGCTGCCACGATGCCGTGCGTTCGGCCCTCGTCGAGGCCGGCGTTCTCTGATGCCGAGGCGGCCGCGTCCTGCGGTCGCCGGCTCGACCCCTGATCAACCCGCACCGGCCGGCTCCGTCCGGCGCCGCTCCTGACGAGCGTTCTAGCAAGACGAAGGATTTCATGAAACGTTTCGCCATTTCCTCTCGCGCCATCCAGCTGTCGGTGGTGGCGCTGGCGCTGGGCGCGCTCGCTGGCTGCGATACGCTGAACGACTACCTGGCCCCCGACCGGGTCAACTACAAGAACACCGGTTCGGCGCCGCCGCTCGCGGTGCCGAGCGACCTGAAGCCGGTGCCGACGACGCAGCAGTTCGTTGCGCCGCCGAGCAACGCCGGGCTCGGTACGCTGCCGCCGCGGGTCACGACGCAGGCCGGCAACGCGACCGACGGCATCCCGAGCGCGCAGGATCCGCTCGGCATGCATATCGAGCGCGACGGCGATCGCCGCTGGCTCGTCGTCGACGGCCGGACGCCCGAGCAGCTGTGGCCGATCCTGAAGGAGTTCTGGCAGGAGAACGGCTTCTCGCTGAAGACCGATGCGCCGTCGACGGGCATCATGGCGACCGACTGGGCCGAAAACCGCGCGAACATTCCGGACGACTGGTTCCGCCGCACGATCGGCAAGGTCATCGATTTCGCCTACTCTTCGGGCACGCGCGACCGCTTCCGCACGCTCGTGAACCGCACGTCGGACGGCAACACCGACATCTCGATCACGCACAGCGCGATGGAAGAAATGATGGTCGGCCCGCAGGGCGGCACGTCGTCGCGCTGGGAAGAACGTCCGCGCAACCCGGTGCTCGAAGCCGTCTTCCTGTCGAAGCTGATGCAGAAGTTCGGCCTGACCGACGCGCAGGCGAAGCAGTTGCTGACCGACGCGCATCCCGCGACGGCGCCGGCGCAGGTCAGCGACACGAGCGGCGGCGCGGCGACGCTGCAGCTGGCCGAGTCGTTCGATCGCGCGTGGCTGCGCGTGGGCCTGGCGCTCGACCGCACCAACTTCACGGTCGACAATCGCGACCGCGAGAAGGGCATGTATACCGTGCGCTACGCGAATACGATGGAAGAGCTCAAGCGTGACGGCCTGTTCGGCAAGCTGTTCTACGGCGGCCCGTCGGCGGCGAAGCCGGGCAAGGAATTCCTCGTCAACGTGCGCGCGCAAGGCGCCGGCGGCACGCAGGTCGCGGTGGTCGGCGCAAACGGCCAGGTCGACAACTCGTCGGACGCGCAGCGGATCATCTCGCTGCTGCACGCGCAGCTGAACTGAGCGCGTGCGATTCGCCAGCCTCGGAAGCGGCAGCGAAGGCAACGCGCTGGTCGTCGAGGCCTCGAGCGGCACGACGACCACCCGCGTGCTGCTCGACTGCGGCTTTTCCGCCAAGGAGGTCGAGCGCCGGCTCGGCCGACTGAATCTCGGCATCGATGATCTCGATGCGATCCTCATCACCCACGAACACAGCGACCACGTCGGCAGCGCGCTGACGCTCGCCCGCCGTGCGTCGCTGCCGCTCTACATGAGCTGGGGCACCGCGCGCGCGGTCGGCGCGGACGAGGCCGATGTCGATCTCCACGTGCTGTGGGGCGACGAGACGGCCGCGATACGCGATCTGGCCGTGATGCCCTATACGGTCCCCCACGATGCGCGCGAACCGCTCCAGTTCGTGTTCATGGACGGCTGCAGCCGGCTCGGCGTGCTGACGGACGTCGGGATGGCCACGCCGCACATCACGGCCGTCCTGAGCGGCTGTGACGCGCTGGTGCTCGAATCCAACCACGATACCGCGATGCTGGCTGCGAGCCGCTATCCGCAGTCGCTGAAGGCGCGGATCGGCGGCAACCATGGGCACCTGAGCAACGACGCGGCGGCCGACATCCTCGCGTCGCTCGAACGCAGCCGCCTCCAGCACCTGGTCGCGGCGCACCTGAGCCAGCAGAACAACCTGCCGGAACTGGCCCGCCGGGCGTTCGGCGGCGTACTGGGGACGGATGGGGAGGACGTGATCGTGGCCTCGCAGGACGCGGGCTTCGACTGGCTGATGCTCGGATGAGCAGGGCAGGGCCGCTACGGCGGCCCGGTGCGGCTGCCGGGCGATGTGTACGGAAACGGCAGACGTAAAAAAACCGGCCCTCGGGCCGGTTTTTTTTCAGCTGACGCTGAGGCTTACTGGCTTGCGCCCGAAGCCGGAGCAGCCGTCGCTGCCGAAGCAGCCGACGCCACTGCAGCAGCAGCGTCGCTCGCAGCAGCCGTTGCCGACGAAGCAGCGGCAGCAGCGTCGCTCGCTGCACCAGCAACTGCCGAAGCAGCCGTCGAAGCAGCAGCAGCCGCGTCGCTTGCAGCCGACGAAGCAGCTTGATCAGCGCTCTTGTTGCAAGCAGCCAGTGCAACAGCAGCCAACAGGGAAGCTACGAGGAGGGATTTCTTCATGATCACGTCCTTTTATGGTTAAAGGTAAGCAACAGCGCGAAACAATACCGGTAATGTGCTCCAACACCGACCTGGGCCGCTGGTGGAGATGCACTTCTTAGAGCGTGAATCTTCCCTACGGCTTGGGCGGAAATTATATGCACTTTCCTATCGACCGTCGACAAATGCGGGGTCAATACGTTGTCTTTCCCATACAGAATTTGATCCGTACGGGCATACGGGGCGACTCACACTAATTCCGGTTTCCGACCCGTATCCAGCCCGCACGATACCACTCGTGCAACAAGGCTGTCATTGAGGGAACCCGGGATAGTGTTACAAACCGTTTCGCCTCCATCTGGCGTTGATTGGCCAGTTCGGGCAGCCATTCACCGGCCTGCTCGAGCGGTCCTTCCTCACCATTAATGAAGTACGAGCGCGCGTTATACATCAATGCGGCCCTTCTGTCGAGACACACGCCACGTCGTGAAGCTTGCGTGACGAACGCGGACTCGGACAACGGGCGCGCCGGCGGGTCGAAAACGACGTTCGGCTTGGGCTCGCTCAGGTAGCAACCGAGGAATTCGGCGACGTCGCGCTTGCGCCAGCGGATCGCATCGACGATCTCGGCGACACGCTCGACCATCGCCGGAGGCAATTGTGCGGGCGTATCGACGGCCGGCTGCTTCGGGTCGCGGTAGAGATCGTCGCCGCCCCCGTCGCGCAGGCCGCCGCGCTCCGCGAGATAGTACAGGAACTGGGCGCCCAGTTCGCCGGCGGACGGGGCCCGGAAGCCGATCGAGCAGGTCATGCACTCGCCTTCGGCGACGCCGTCGTGCGCGATGTGCGGCGGCAGGTAAAGCATGTCGCCGGGCTCCAGCACCCATTCGTCGCTCGGCTCGAAGTTTTCGAGGATCTTCAGCGGCACGTCCGGCTGCAGCGACAGGTCCTTTTGCGCACCGACACGCCAGCGGCGCCGGCCTTCGACCTGCAGCAGGAAGACGTCGTATGAATCGAAATGCGGGCCGACGCCACCGCCGTCCGTCGCATACGAGATCATCAGGTCGTCCAGCCGCGCGTCGGGGATGAAGCGGAAGCGGTCGAGCAGCGCGCGCGCCGCGTCGACGTGCAGGTCGAGCCCTTGTACGAGCAGGGTCCACGCCTTGCGCGTGACGGCCGGCAGCGAGCCCGGTTCGAACGGGCCGTGCGCCAGTTGCCACTTGTTACGAAAATGGGTGATCAGTCGCGATTCCGCGTCATAGTCGGCGGCAAGCTCGAACAGCGCGTCGCGCGAGACCGGTGACGCGACGCCGGGGATCGCCTGACGGATCAGCAGCGGCTTCTTCTGCCAGTAGCCGCGCATGAATTGCGCCGGCGTGAGACCGCCGAGCAGCGGTGTGGGAAGATCGGAAGGCGGCGCGCCGAGCGGGGCGGCAGCGGTATCCCGCGGTTCGGCTTGAGACCGGTTGCGCATCGTATAATGAGAGTTGTATTTGGGAGAATTGGATGAAAATCGCAAAAAACACCGTCGTGTCGGTCACTTACAAGCTGTCGGATGCACAGGGCAATCTGATCGAGGAAAGCGACGAGCCGATGGTCTATCTGCACGGCGGCTATGATGGCACGTTCCCCAAGATCGAGGAACAGCTCGACGGCCACGAGCCGGGCTACGAGGCGCAGGTTCAGCTCGAGCCGCAGGACGCGTTCGGCGACTACGATCCCGAACTCGTGAAGATCGAGCCGCGCGATCGTTTTCCCGAGCCGCTCGAAGTGGGTATGCAGTTCGAAGGCACGCCGGAAGACGGCGACGAGGAAGTCGATTCGCTGATCTATACGGTCACCGACGTCGCCGAAGACAAGGTCGTGCTCGACGGCAATCACCCGCTGGCCGGCATGGCGCTGCGTTTCGCACTGACCGTGAAGGACGTTCGCGAAGCCACCGAAGACGAAATCGAGCATGAGCACGCGCATGGCGCGGAAGGGCTCGAAATCGTCGACGAGGACGAAGACGAAGATGGCGAAGCGCCGTCAGGGCGTACCCTGCACTGAGCTGGCAGGCAGGCCGGGTGCCGGCCCCGATGCAGGGGGCGGCACCGGCCACGACGCGCCGCCCGGGGCGGCGCCGTCACCCTGCAGCGGCGGCGCGACCGACGACGAGTCGGGCAACGCCGGCAACGCAGGGATTTCAGGCATCTGTGGCAGCGGTACGTCGTCGTGCGGCACGAGCGGCAGCGCGGGCGGCACCGGCAGGTTCTTGGGCACCTCCTGCAGGCTCACGTTGAAGATCGTCTGCCGTGACGGCGACACGCTCACCTTGACCCACTGATTCGCCGGATGGCGCGGTCCGATCGCGACGCGCGTCAGGTTTCCTATCAGCTCACCATCGTCGGCACGCAGCGGCCGGTCGATCAGGAAGCCGTTCGCCAGCGGTTCGCCACTCGCGTGCATCACCAGGATCGGGCCGCGGAACGTCGCCGCAGCCTTCACCAGCGTTCGTTTCAGCTCACGGAAGCCGTCGCGTACGCGCGGCCGGTTGAAACGCAGCCACGCAAAGCGTTCCGCGCGTTCATAGCGTTCGAACTGCGGATCGCCTTCGAAAATCACCACGATCGCGCGCGCTTCGCGCCGCTTCGCGTATTCGGCCGCGTGGTCGATCCAGAAACCGTTCGCGACGATGCGATCCTCGAATTCGCCGTTGCGGCCGCCGGCCGTCAGGTAGTGATTGTTCGGCGCCGGCGCGTTGAGCGCGACGTAGACGATGTCGTCGCGCATCCAGCGGGCATTCTCGCGATACGGCCGGAACCGTGCGACTTCGCTTTCCCGCGTGATCTGCAGCCCGCCGGGATCGGGCAGCGCGGAGTCGGCGAGCAGCGTCTGCCGCAGGAAGTCGAGCCGCTCGACCGGATCGTAGCCGCCGCCGGCTGCCGTGTTGCACGTCAGCCAGTCGTCGTGGCCGGGAATGAACACGAGCGGCACGCGCGCCGAATCCAGGATCGCGCCGCGCTGCGAATACAGCGCATCGCGGCACGCTTCCTTCGAACCCTTGAGATCGCCCGCATAGACCACGAAAGCGAGGTTGCGCTCGCGCGCGATCGAATCGAGCAGCCGCTGGGCGGAGGGTTCGTCCGCCGGGACGTTGATGACGCCCGACACGACCGCGAACGAGTAGGGCGCGGTGGTGCGCTTCGGCGGTGCAGCCTGCGCACCGGCCTGCGCGAGCGCGAGTAACGCCGCGACGAGCGCGGCGGCCGCGCGGGCCGGCAGGCCCGGCGAGATGCGCTTACGCGTGCCCGTCGGCATCGTGCGACCGGACCAGCGTGCGCAGTTCGTACAGCAGATCGAGCGCCTCGCGCGGCTTGAGATCGTCGGGATCGATGTCGCGCAGCTTGTCGAGCGCCGGATGCGGTGCGTCGGGCCGGGCCGGAGCATCTGCGCATTCGAGATCGTCGACGATCGCCTGCGGTGCGCTGAACAGGTCGAGTTGCGGCGTGTGCTGCGATGCCGACTGCTGTTCGAGATAGGCGAGGTGCTTGCGCGCGGCGCGGATCACCGGTGCCGGGACGCCGGCGAGCTGCGCGACCTGCAGGCCGTAGCTCTGGTTCGCCGGTCCTTCGTTGACCGCGTGCAGGAACACGATGCCGTGGCCGTGTTCGACGGCCGACAGGTGGACGTTGGCCGCCTGCGGGAATTCGGCTGGCAACTGCGTCAACTCGAAGTAGTGCGTCGCGAACAGCGTGTAGCACGCGTTGTGTGCGAGCAGGTGGCGGGCGATCGCCCACGCGAGTGCGAGGCCGTCGAACGTCGACGTGCCGCGGCCGATCTCGTCCATCAGTACGAGGCTTTGCGGCGTCGCGTCGTTGAGGATCGCCGCGGCCTCGGTCATCTCGACCATGAACGTCGAGCGGCCGCCCGCGAGATCGTCTGCTGCGCCGATGCGCGTGAAGATCCGGTCGATCGGACCGAAGCACGCCGACTTCGCCGGCACGTAGCTGCCGACGTAAGCCATCAGCGCGATCAGTGCGGTCTGCCGCATGAACGTCGACTTGCCGCCCATGTTCGGACCGGTGATCAGCAACAGCTTGCGCTCGGTGCCGAACCGGCAGTCGTTCGCGATGAACTGCTCGACCTGCGCTTCGACGACCGGGTGGCGGCCCTGTTCGATGTCGATGCCGATCTCGTCGGTGAAGGTCGGTGCGACCCAGTCGAGCGCGCGCGCGCGTTCGGCGAAGGCGGCGAGCAGGTCGAGCTCGGCGAGTGCCGACGCGACGCGCTGGCACTCGGGGATGAACGGCAGCAGCGCCTGCAGCACCGAGTCGTACAGCGCGCGCTCGCGCGCGAGCGCGCGTTCCTGCGCGGACAGCGCCTTGTCCTCGAAGGTTTTCAGTTCGGGCGTGATGTAGCGCTCGGCGTTCTTCAGCGTCTGGCGGCGGCGGTAGTCGTCGGGCACCTTGTCCGTCTGGCCACGCGTGACTTCGATGTAGAAGCCGTGCACCTTGTTGTATTCGACGCGCAGGTTCGCGATGCCGGTGCGCGTGCGTTCGCGTGCTTCGAGATCGATCAGGAACTGCCCGCAGTTCTCCGAAATGTCGCGCAGTTCGTCGAGTTCGGCATCGTAGCCGCGCGCGATCACGCCGCCGTCGCGCACCATCGCGGCCGGTTCGGGCGCAATCGAGCTGGTCAGCAGGTCGAGGCATTCGGCGGGCGGCGCGAGTGCCGCATCGACGCGCGTGAGCGAATCGGCATTCGCGACGATCGCGCTGATGCGCTCGCGCAGCGCCGGCAGCGCGGCGAACGTGTCACGCAGGCTCGACAGGTCGCGCGGGCGCGCGGACAGCAGCGCGAGACGCCCGGTGATCCGTTCGACGTCGGCGATCTGGCGCAGCGCGCTGCGCAGCGCATCGAGGCTCGCGTTCGCCGGCGCATCGAGCAGCGCGCCGATGGCCTGCTGGCGCGATTGCGCGGCAACCGACGCGCGCGGCGGGTGATGCAGCCAATGACGCAGCAGGCGGCTGCCCATCGTCGTGCAGCAGGTGTCGAGCAGCGAATACAGCGTCGGCGATTCGGTGCCGCGCAGCGTCTCGGTCAGTTCGAGGTTGCGACGCGTGGCCGGATCGAGCCCGATGTATTCGGTTTCGTTCTCCACCTTCAGGCTGCGCACGTGCCGCAGCTGCTGGCCCTGCGTAGCCGCCGCATAGAGCAGCAGCGCGCCGGCCGCGCCGCATGCGCTCGTCAGCGAGTGCGCGCCGAATCCGTCGAGACTCGCGACGTCGAGCTGGTCGCACAGGCGCTGCGTGCCCGATGCGATGTCGAAGTGCCAGGCCGGCACGCGCTTGCTTGCGCCCGCGCCTGCGGGCACGGCGTCGGTCGCGCCGTCCGGCGTCAGGATTTCGGCCGGCCGGATGCGCTCCAGCGCAGCCGCGAGCTGATCGGGTTCGATTTCGGCGAGCCGCAGTGCGCCGCTGGCGAGGTTCAGCCACGCGAGGCCGACGTTGACTGCGACGCCGCGCTTGTTGTGGCCCGTGCACATCGCGAGCAGGTACACGTCGTTCTTGTCGGACAGCAGCGCCGCATCGGTCAGCGTGCCGGGGGTGACGACGCGCACGACCTTGCGCTCGACGGGCCCCTTCGACGTGGCAGGATCGCCGATCTGTTCGCAGATCGCGACCGATTCGCCCATCTTCACGAGCTTCGCCAGATACTGTTCGACCGCGTGATGCGGCACGCCGGCCATCTTGATCGGCGTGCCGGCCGACGCGCCGCGCTGCGTGAGGGTCAGGTCGAGCAGGCGTGCGGCCTTTTCCGCATCTTCGAAGAACAGCTCGTAGAAGTCGCCCATCCGGTAGAAGACGAGTGTGTCGGGATGGTCGGCCTTGATGCGCAGGTACTGCTGCATCATCGGAGTGTGATTGCTAAAGGCGGCTTCTGTAAGCTGCTGTTTCTGTTCTGTAATTTCTCGCACGTCCTTATCCATCAAGGCTTTCCGTCAGTTTCTGGGGCTTCGGTGTCGAATTTCCCCGTGTCACGACATCTTGCTAAATTCTCATCATCAGCGTAGCTTTTCGCTCTTTACGAAACCTACGCCTACGCCGGTGCTGTCCTGTGTGTGGCGGAAACCTACGCCGAGGATTGAATGCGGTTTGACGCGCGCACTGCAAAGCAACTTTTGCCCGGTGCACATTTGAATATCGACGGTTGTCCTGGTCTCAGGCTTGAGGCAACAGCTTCGCGCCGTAGCTGGATCTACCGGTACAAATCGCCCGTCGATGGGCGTATGCGACAAATCAAAATCGGCGAATGGCCCGCGCTGTCGATCGCAGCTGCGGCCGTTGAATGGGAGCGTCTGAGGGATCAGCGCAACGCAGGCAACGACCCCGCACTGTGTAAGCGACAAGCACTCGGCACTGTCGCCGTAATGGTACAGCAAGGGGATTCGCTGACAGTGGGTGACGTGTGTGCCGCGTACCTGAAAGGGCATGTGGAGCACAATCGAAAACCGAAGGGCGCGGCCGAAGTCGCACGGATGTTCAGGACCATGATTGGCGATCTTGCAGAGACGCCGGCGGCCGAGTTGACCCGCGAGCGTGCTTTTACCAAGATCGATTCATTTCGTCACATCCCCGTGCAGGCGTCGAAGCTTCGGCTTGAGCTGGGTGCTGCATGGGACTATGCGCTCGATGCCGGCAAACTACACGAATCCTCGCCGAACTGGTGGCGTCAGATTATGCGCGGTCGTTTGCGTAGTAACGGCAAGCGTATTCAGGGGCAGCCGACCGGAACCGTGAAGCGGTTTCTGAGCGACGCTGAGGCGGGGGCGGTGATCAACTGGCTGCCGAACTTCAGTCGCAACGTCGAAGACGCCCTGACGCTCTATCTGTGGACGGCAACACGTGGCGCTGAGATTGGGTCTATGGAGGGGAGGGAGATTGCCGAAGAATCGGACGGGCTTTGGTGGACGATACCGAAGGTCAAGACAAAAAATGCTCGCCACGAGAACGCAACGGACTTGCGGGTGCCACTTGTTGGTCGGGCGGAAGCAATTGTTCGTCGTCGGCTAGAGCGATACGGGAAAGGTTGGTTGTTCCCGGCTGACAAAGACGGCCCGATGCAACAGAAAGTGTTCGGTACAGCGGTGCACTTCCATATGCCATATAGCGAAACGAAGCCGAAACAGGTCCGGCCGCGCCTCGCAGTGACACATTGGGCACCTCATGATCTTCGTCGCACGGCGCGCACCATGCTGGCTGCGCTCGGGTGTCCGTACGAGATCGGTGAAGCGATTATCGGGCACATGCTGCCGGGGGTTGGCGGCGTCTACAATCGTCACGACTATGACGCCGAGCGCCGACAGTGGTTGTCGAAGTTGAGTGTGAAGCTGGAGGCGGTCAGTCAGGCGCATGTGCGTTAGCCTTGCGTCGTCCAGTTCCGCAGTTTGGCGGCGGCAAGAATTCCGACGGTGTCCGGGCCTCTGCCCATTCTTCGATTTCCCGCGTGAGCCACCCGACACGACGACCTGACAGCGCGCGAGGCTTCGGAAACTCTTCTTGCCGGACGAGCTTATGAATGACGGCTGGCGACAGGGAGATTGCGGCCGACACCGATTCGATATCGAGGTAGATCGGTTTCATTGCAACGGTCATGCAGGTGCTCCTTGATTCTTCAATGCTTCATCGGCCGCGCCTGGCACTGCGCGAGCCAGTTGCATCAAACCGGTTTCCAGCGTGATGCCGGCGGTGGCTGCCCAGGTGCGAGCGTCCTGCGCCGTCTTGTGGCGAGCGAACGATCCGATCTCGTCGGCCATCAGGTCCAGCAGCTCGACGTCGGCCGCGTGCGAGATCTCACTGATCAACGACCGGATCTCGATGTGAAGGGCGTCGAGCCGCGCGAGCCTGCCTTGGCGGGTATCCGCCAAGGCTTCGTTCATCTGGATAGGTTTGCGCCGCGCGAGCGGCGCTTCGTGTGTCTGGATCGTTTTTGCGGGCGTCAGCCCGCTGCTGTTCGACTGCATCGAAGTGCCGTTGACGCTGGCCAGTGAGATAGCCGGGCGCTTCTTCGCGTGTTCCCGCTTTCGCGGCAGCGGACGTGGGGTAGAAAGGGCCGGGCGCGGGGTCATTTGGCTGCCTCCTGCGCCATTTCGGGCGTCCAGTCGGGGTCGGGCGTCGTGAACAGCTTGTCGAGCCATGCATTGACGGATGCTGCAGACTTCGATTTAGCGCGTCCGGAGTGGTGCATCAGCCGAGTCACGTCAGACACAGCCGCACGAATGGCTTGAACGCGGGTCCGCAAAATCGCAGGCGTGTCCCGCATTGACGGGTAGTGGTCGCCGAAGGCGTAGGTCGGTGCGAGATTCATTTCGAACGAATAGATCCACGCGCCTTCTTCGGGTTGTGCAACGTAGATGCTCGCGGGAATCAAACCGGAGCTGGTCGCCTTGGGTGCGTGAAGTTTCTCGCAGTCTTGGAATACGCCGTGCGGGTTCGGAGTGTGAAGCGGATGCTTTTTCGATCGGGAGGGGCTGTCGAGCAGACCTTCAAGGCCAGCGAATGCGCGATGGACGCCCTCGATGGTTCCCGGTGAAAGTTTGCCGAACACGGGGTCGTGCAGCACGGCCTGCAGCGCCTGCAAAAGTTGCTTTGCGCGCACGTCGTTGATCTTCGCGGGAGCGCTTTGGCGCGGGGCGGGCTGTGCAGGCGCCTGCGTCTCGACAGTGACGTTCGCGGCTGTCGACGCTCCGATCGGTGCGGGGTTGGTTGTCGTGGCCGCATGTATTGCCTGTTCGGACGATGATGCCGGGTCCGGGAGCGCATCGAGCTGGGGCGCTATGTCGAGGAATTTCTTCGTCACCTTCGATTTTCCGGCTTCAGCAGCTTTGGATATGCCGACGACGATACGTTCGAGCGCCTTGTCGCCGCCGTGCTGGCGGATCTGTTCAATCGCCAGCGTGCCGGTGCATTGACCGTCCCGTACGAGCTTATGCAGTTCGGCCGGTGCTCGTTCGAGCAGGCCCACGTCACGGATCGTTTGGTCGCTGACATTCAGGCGCTTGCAGATGGCCGCGAGGGTCATGCCGTGGATGTCGCGAAGCTCGGCGACGACGCCGGCCAGTTCAAGCGGCGACGATCGCTTGCTGTCGTTGCTAAGGTAGCCGTCGATAACCATTTCGGCGCGGTTGACTGTCTTGGCGTCGCGAACGACGACCGGGATCTTGCCGATGTCCTTGCCAGCTTCGATTGCATTGCCAGCCGCAAGATAGCGGTGCTGACCCTTGTACACGTACAGCAGATCCTTCCCGTCAACCTTTCGCGCGTAGCAGTGGAGCGGTGAACCCTTGTCGTACCCGTTCTCAACGATGAGGGCAGTGAGGTGCGTCACCCATTCGGGATCAACCGGTCGGATGTTGTCGGACGGGTCATAGTGAAGTTGGCCGTAGGGGACCATCCACAGGTCCGCAGACGTTGCGCCCGCAGCGGCTGCTGCGGCCTTCGTGTTCCCGGTCGGGATCGGCGCGGTCAGGTCGAGCTGTTGCGTGCGGTCATCCATTACGCGACCTCCTGCGGTGCTGCCGTGCTCGTCTTGCTCTGCTTCTTCGCTTTCTTGATCGCCTTCGATGCCTCGATGCTCGCTGCGCGCTTCGCGTCACGCAGACGCTTGATCGCGGTGGCGCAGTCGCCTTCGCTCGGGATCGAGATCTGCTTGCCGGCGATCTCAGTGCCGTCGAGGATCAAATACTCCGTATGTACGCTGTCGGCCAAGGGGCGGCGACCGACGACGTATTTGCCGATCAGGATCGGGGTCGACGGACGGCGTGCGTTCCGGTCGTACCGCGCAATGGTGCGTAGTGACAGCGTGTCGCGACGCTCGACGTCGACGAGGGGAAGGGTGCGGGCTTTGATTCGCGGCATGGTGGTCTCCATGGCGCCGGGGCAACTCGCCCCGGCTAGGTCGAGGCGGCTTAAACGCTGACGTGGTAGGCGGTCGTCGGAGCGACGACCGGGTCGTCTTGGAACACATTCACGACGACAAACAGCAGGGCGGCGACGACCGTCCAGCGGAAGACCTTCGACTTTTCAAAGTTGCTTTGGCGGGCCGGTTCGGACGGCGTGATGCGGGGTGCGCTTTCGTCACGAAGCCATTCGTGGCGATCGGTGGACTGATGGTCGAGCATTTTCATGGGCTTCTCCGAGGGCTGCACAAGCGGCAGCGATGAAGCCGAATATTAGGCATTCCTTCTGCAATACGCAATAGGAATGCCTAACTATTTTTCCGAGTCGTCAGCGAACGGGCCGGGAGAATGCAGTGAACCTTCCTGAAAGGTGTTGTATTCTTCCGATCAAATACTGTATGTTTATACAGTGGTAACGCGAAAATATTGCCGAGGGGAGGTTGTTGCGGGGCTATGTCAACAGGGGAATTGCGCTGCAAACCGGGCGATGTGGCGATCGTCAGTCGATGCCGAAACCGGTCGCGTATCGGCATGCTGGTGCGGATCATCGGCCCGCATGACAGCGATGACTTCGATTGGGATGTTGAGATCCTTGGTGGCCCGATCAGGGGGCGCGGGATACGTTCCGGGTGTGTCGGAACGCACCGCAGGGCCGCAGTGTTCGACTGGAACCTTACCCCTCTTGCGGGTCAGGGGCATTCAGATCGAGAAGATCACCAGTCTGCTGTCCGCGCAGATCTTCAAACACCTTGAGTGTTTCCAGCAGCGCGACAAATGCTGTCGATGGCAGCCCGACCTTGTCTGCTTTGGCGAGCGCATCAACAAGTGCTTGAGCATGAGCGCCTAGAGTTTCCTGCCTCTGTGGTGCGGGCGCATTCGCACGACGCACCATCTGGCCTTCGCCAGTCGCGAGCCACCACGGATCGACGTTCAGGAATTCGGCCGCGAGAAGCAAATTCGCGCCTTCCATTTTCTTCGTTTTCCCGCTTAACCAGTCGCTGACCGAGGGCGCTCGCACTCGGCAAGCTCGCGCCAGGTCCGCAGCTTTTTTCTCGGGCGGCAACTTCATTGCCTGTTCTAGGCGTTCGGCTAGTGTCGTCATTAGGAAAGCCTAACTGAATGGGCGTAAGGAATGCCTTGCTTTTGGTGTAAGGAGCGCCTAACATGGCGGCATGAATACGCTCCTGAATCGAGACCCTTACGCGTGCGCCGTGATCGACGCATTTGGCGGAACGGCCGCAACCGCTCAACTCTGCGAAGTCCGGATGCCGTCCGTTTCGGAGTGGCGTCGCAATGGCATTCCGCGAGCGCGTTTGTTGTTCTTGAAGCTCGCGCGTCCTGATCTGTTTACCTCTCTGGATTCACACGACGAGTCGTTGTGACACTCCAACCGAGGCGTGACCAAAGTAGTCACGTACCCATGAGCCGAATCTTAGTTGCGGCCCCGCGTGCGCAACAGGATGAAAGTCACTATCTACCAATCTCCCGCTATGACCTGCCGATACGACAGTACCGAATGGCTGGACGTGCTCTATACGTCCGTTCGCAACACGCCCGGCGGTGTCGCCGACGCGGCGAATCACCTCACCATCCGGCGTGGCAAGAACATCACGCCGGAATCGCTTCGCCTTCGCCTGCGTGGCGTTGGCGACAGTCGTTTGTCGATGGAGATGTTCGAGCTGCTGATCGAGTGGATGCAGGAAAAAGCCGAGGGCGAGGTGTACGCGCTCGACGCGCTGCATGCATTGAATTCGCGATTCGGGCTGGTGGCCGAGCACGTCGACGACCACGCCGCTGACGACATCGGCGAACCCGGCACTCTGCGTCTCGTTTCGACGGCGTTGCACCTGCAGGCGCATGTGGGTCTCGTTGCTGACGACGTGACACGGGCGCTGGCCGATCAGCGGATCGACGATCAACACGCCGAGAAGATCATCGCGACCGGCCGCAAGGGCCAGCGTCTCTTCCAGCGTTTGATTCACGCTGCTCGCAACCTCGCCGCGCGTCGCCGCCGTCGTCATGGAACGGTTTAAGCCCGGCATGACGTGCTGCCGGCCCGAACGTGAACAGATCAGCCTCTGTTGCTCGCCCGAGCAGCAATTGGCATGTGCTGTAACGGCGCTTGCATCCCGATTCGAGTCTGCCCCTGCAGACGCGGGGCGCTTGCTATCCGAACTGATCGCCACGTTCCCCGATCGCCTCGCTCCGATTCTTGCCGAAGCGATCGCAGCGGGGCGCACGCGTTTTTTCATCGAGCGAGCCGCGCGCGCGTGCGCCGCGCTCGCAACCAAGGCGGAACGTCACGCGTTCCGCGACCAGCTAACCGATCTTCTCTGCGCGCCGGACCTAGCCGCGTTCGACGATTCCATGTCGACGGAATGGCGTCGACTGCGCGGCAAATAACCGGAGACCCCTGTGAACGTGAACGGAATCAGTAGCGCGTTGCGACGCTGCACATCGCAGTACAGCCGCTCGCCGAGTGGACGGCAGTCCTATGCGGCCGGTCGGGCAGCGTGGCGCAGCTACTCTCACAAGGTCGCACGCGACCGCCGCCTCGCCGAGTTGGATGCGGCCCGGCGTTCGAGCTGACACGGCGCAGCTCAACGAATTGTGATCTGGCCGCGACATGCGGCCAAAGTGACTTTGACAGAGGGAATTATTGTATGGCGACACTGGACCAGATCATTCAGCAATTGCGTGCAGCGGGTCATCCTGACCTGCCCGCCGGCCATCCGGTCGCGGATGGTAAGCATCATCGCTACGGGCCGCGCAAGAAATACTGGTATCAGCTTCGAGAGGTTGTTAGCAAGGGCGCGGTGATCGGCTACGGCGGCACGTTCGGCCATTTCTCCGGTGACGATCCGGGAACCGAGCGCTTCGAATGGAGTGGTGCGCCGCTGAGCGAGGAAGTGCTTGCGGAGACGCGTCGCCGGCAGGAAGCGGCCGAACGTGAGCAGGCCGAGCGTGACGCGCGGCAGGCGAAACTAGCGGCGAACCGTGCGCGCGATCAGTGGGGTCGTGCGGCTGAGCATGGCGAGTCTGCGTACCTGGACCGCAAACACATCACGGCTGAAGGCGTGCGTTTCGATGCGGACGGCACGATCTTCGTGCCGATGTATCAGTATGGCGATGACGCTCGTCTCGTTGGCCTGCAGAAGATCACGCCGGACGGCGCGAAGCGCTTCAACAAGGGCATGGAAAAGAAGGGCGCTTCGTACCTGCTCGGCGAGGTTGGTGCGGACGACCAGATCGTACTGGTGGCCGAAGGCTATGCAACCGCACGGGCGATCCGCATGGCGATCGACGACGCATTCGCTGTTGATATCTGCTTCGACGCGGGCGGCATCCTCCCGGCCGTGCGCTACCTGCGTGAGACGTATCCGGATGCGCACGTGCTGATCTGCGCCGACGACGACTGGAAGATCGAGCAGCGCGTACGCGACTGGCTCGTCGACGAGTTCGCTTTCCGTGGTGAGCTGGTATTCGGGGCCGACCCGGTGCGGATCGAGGCGAAGAATACGTGGTACATGGTCGCGATGTCACGTCGACGTGACGACAACGGCGTGCCGTACGTCGAGGTGAGCTACGGTAACGATGTGATGCCGCTGCGGCGTAAGCGCTTCGAGAACACGGGCCTGAAGCGTGCGTACGAGGCGGCAGCGACGGTCGACGACGTCAGCGTCGTCTTTCCGGTCTTTGCCAATCGCGGCGAGCGCAAGCTGACCGATTTCAACGACCTGCACGTAGAAGAGGGCTTCGAGGCTGTCGAGGCGCAGGTGCAGGCGGCAATCTTGCGCGTCATCGCGCCAGCCAACGAAGAGATCCGGCCGGCAACGGTCAACGTGCCGACCGCGGACGTCGCGCCGACGAAACCGGCCGCGACGTCCGCTGCCGCAAAACGGCCGGAACGGGACGGCTACGATGCAGAGAACGGCGCGCACACGTGGGAGCAGGATCTTGCGCGCTCGGACAAGGGCACGCTGTTGCCGACGCTCGGCAACGTGCACATGATCCTGTCGAACCACAAGGCATGGCGGGGCGTCATCGAGCAGGATGATTTTGGCGGGCGGGTGATGAAGCGCAAAGCGCCACCGTTCCTGCAGGGCGTGAAGGGCGAGTGGACCGACATGGACGATCAGCGCTGCGCGCTTTGGCTGTCGCAGCGATACGGCCTCTCGGTGCGTACCGATATCGTGATGAACGCGGTCCTGTTGGTGGCCGACGTGACCCACTTTCATGACGTGCGCGAATACCTCGAAGGGCTGAAGTGGGACGGCGTGTCGCGTGTGCGATCGATGCCGTCGACATACCTGCGCGTGGCCGACAGCGAGTATGTGCAGCTCGCGTTCATGAAGTGGATGATCGCCGCCGTCGCGCGCGTGATGGAACCGGGCTGCAAGGTCGACAACGTCCTGATCCTCGAAGGCAAGCAGGGGCACCGCAAATCGACGGCATTGAAGGTGCTGGCCGGCGCTGCGTGGTTCACCGATACGCCGATCCAGATCGGCAACAAAGACACGTACGCGGTACTGGCCGGGAAGTGGGTCATCGAGCTGGCCGAGCTGGACTCGTTGAACAAAGCCGACTCGTCGGCGGTGAAGAGCTTCTTCGCGACGGCCGTCGACCGGTTCCGCAACTTCTACGGCAAGCGTGCGACCGACGTCCCGCGTCAGTGCGTGTTCGCTGGCTCCGTCAACTTCGACACGTACCTGAAGGACGAGTCGGGCAACCGTCGTTACTGGCCGCTTCGTGTCGGCGGTCTGGTCGACATCGATGGCATTGTGGCCGTTCGCGAACAGCTCTGGGCGGAAGCCGTGCACCTGTATCGCTCGGGCGTCGTGTGGCACGTAGAGGAGCATGAGCGCGCGCTGTTCGAGATCGAGCAGGCTGAACGCTACGAAGGCGACGTGTACGAGGACAAGATCGCCAAGGCCCTGGAATTCGTGTCGCGCACGACGATGGAAGAAATCCTCGCGGACATCCTGAAGCTCGATACGTCGAAGTGGACATTGGCAGAGCAGCGCCGCATCGGCAAGGCGTTGAAGTCGCTCGGGTGGGTGCGCAAGCGCGAGTCGACCGGATCGCGCGGTTGGTACTACGTGAGCGAAGAGCAAGAGCCGAGCGTCGAGCGTGAACTGGTCGCAGCGGGTGATGACGACAGTCCCCTGTAATCGCTTGGCGCGCTGTGCCTGCACGGCAGGCGCGCCACTTGCCCCGCCTTGGCGCGCTGCGGACGTCCCATGTCCCAATGTCCCAAGGCGCGGTCTCGGGCGCGGGTGCGGGGGCGCGACATGCGCGACGTGAGCGCCGCATGTCGCGCATGTCGCAGGCGCGCACCCCTGCAAGCCTTTTCCCTTGGGACATTGAGACATTAGGACGAATAGGAGAGAGTCATGATCGATTTGAAGGAGCGGGTGGGCGTTGCTATGAGCGTTCGTGGTCAGTTCACCGACCCGATTGCCGATCCTAAAGTTACTTTGGGCGCACTCGCCTTTGCGAACGATCTCGGTCGCTTGCTGATCCGAATCAAGGCCGGTCCGCAGTCGACGCCCGCGATGGTTCGGCGTGCAACGCTGCTGTTGGCGCAGATGATCCGGACGTCGGGCCGATTCAAGCGTGCGCGATTCACGGGCTACTCGCGCGACGAGCGTCGCGACCAACGTGCGGGGAATGCTGTCGAGCGATCGAAGGTCGACATCGTCGAGCGGTTCGCGCTGCGATTGCTGGATGAGTGGGTGAACGATCAGTGCATCGAGTGCGAGGGACGCGGGGTCGTGCGTCGAGCGCCGGCCGTCACGACGGCAACGCGGACGTGCAGTGTATGTGCGGGCAGCGGGAAGATCTGCGTATCTGAGGAGCGTATCCCGTTCTTCAGCGGGCGTAACGGGCCGCTGGTCTTTCGGGAATACGAACCATGCGACGACTGCGGCGGGATGGGGCGGATCGCGGCGTCGCCGGTATCCAATGCGAAGGGCCGGCACATTTGCCCCGACTGCTCCGGTTCCGGTAAGCGGCAGGTCGACGATGCCGGCCGGGCGCACGCGCTCGGCGTATCGCTTGCCGAGTATCGACGCAATTGGTCATGGCGCTTTCACGACATGCTCGCGCTGCTCGATACAGTAGATGGATCGGTGTCCGACACAATGCGCCGGCAATTGCGAGGATGAAACGTATTCCATTTCAAGAGTGGATCGCTTACACTCTGCACATCCTTTACCGCGTCACTGGATACGTGAGCGACCGCACCCTCGTGTCGCAACAATCGCCCGACAGGCGTACTGAATCGCGGGAGCGCCGCGACCAACAACGATAACTGTCTGTCGGGATCTGTTGGGAGGGCGTTCGCCCTTACGAAATGAATTTCAAAGCCCTGAGTGCGCAAGCCCTCAGGGCTTTTTGCATTGGGGCGCTGAAATGCGAATCGAGTCGACGAGCGCCGGGCCATGTGAGGTCCGGTCGACGTGGGATGAAGATCGAAGCATGGGGCGCGTGTCTGCGCGGTGCTTCGTGTTTGACGACGCGATGGACCGCGTTGTGTGGGCGATGGACAGGGCCGGCGACGTCCCGATCGCGGACGTCGCGGCCGGCTTCCGGTCTGCCTAAAAAATGAGCAGGGGACCCTATGGGCAGGGGGTACGCGGGGGCTCGCACCCGCGTTTTTTCTCTACTGGCGAGTCTCCATAGGGGGTCATATTCATGCCGACTCAGCAGCAGATCGCCGAGCACCTGGACCTAGATCAGTCGGCCGTCTCGCGGTTCGTCGACAAGGTTCGACTCGATTACCGCGCGGTGTCGATCGACGAGATCCGCGTCGCGTATATCAGGCACCTACGCGAGATCGCTGCGGGCCGTGCAAGCGGGACCGGCATCGATCTTGTCGCCGAACGCGCGAAGACCGAGATCGTCGATCGCGAGATCAAGCTGCTGACGCTGGCCGAGAAGAAGGGGCAGCTCGTCAACGCAGCGCAGCTCGAACAGGCGTACGGCCTGATGGTCGGCGCATTTCAAACGGAGCTGCTATCGCTCTCCGACAAGCTGGTGCAGGAGCTGCACACGCTGTACGGCGTCGCGGTGGACGTCGAATGGTTGAACGAGCACATATATGGATGCCTTGAGCAGCTTTCTGAATACAACCCCGACAGTCCACGCGGTGATTCGCCGGATCGCGAAGATGCTACGTCCGCCGGAGCGGATTGGGACGACGGAGTGGGCGCGCAAACATCGTAGGTTGAGCGCGAAGGGATCGGCCAGCCCCGGTCGCTATAACCCGAACATCACACCGTGGGTGTTCGGCATGCACGAAGCGCTGGACGATCCGACCGTGCAGAAGGTTGTGTGCATGAAGTCGGCGCAGGTCGCGTGGACGGACGGCGTGCTGTTGAACTACATCGGCAAGCGGATCGACGTTGACCCGTGTCCGATGATCGTCATGTTCCCGAAAGAGAAGACGGCGAAGAAGTTCAACCTGGAGAAGTTCGAGCCGATGGTCGAGGTGACGCCTCGCCTGTCGGCAAAATTACCGGTGCACGCTGCCCGCGACAAAAACAACTTGTGGGATCACAAGACGTTCGCGCGCGGCTTCCTGAAGTTCATTACGTCGAACGCGCCGGACGACGTGAAGTCGACGCCGGCCCCGGTCGTCGCGGTCGAGGAGCCGGACGACGCGAACACGAACGTGCGCGAGCAGGGCGACTCGATCACGCTGCTGGAGGAGCGGAACAAAAGCTATTCCGACCGGCGGCGCAAGATGATCTTGGGCGGCACGCCGACCGTCGACGGCCTGTCGCGTATCCAGCAGGGCTATGCGGCGTCGGATCAGCGCGTGTATCTGGTGCCGTGCCCCGATTGCGACGAAGAGCACGAGCTGGCGTGGGAAAACGTCACCTGGAGCGAACGCGCCGAAGTCGAGCATGAGGTCTACGGCCGCGCACAACCGGAGACGGCCCGTTACACCTGTCCGCATTGCGGTTCGCTGTGGGACGACGCGACGCGCATCCGTGCTGTTCGTCGTGGGCGATGGGTCGCGACGGCACCGTTTCATGGCGTCGCCGGCTTTCGCATCAACGAGCTGGTGTCGCCGTTCCCCGGCTCGAACATGGCGGAGCTGGTGAAGAAGTGGCTGACGGCCGACAAGGCGCTGCGCGAGGGCGACGATACGAAGATGCGTTCATTCGTGAACAACTCGCAGGGGCGGCCGTACAAATACAAGACCGACCTGCCCGAACTGGACGTGCTCGCGGAACGAGCGCTGCCGTACGCGGAGCTGACGGTGCCGACCGGTGGTCTGCTGTTGACGCTGGGCGTCGATGTGCAGCACGACCGCCTTGCGGTCATCGTGCGCGCATGGGGACGCGGCGAGGAAAGCTGGCTCGTCGTATGGGGCGAGATTTACGGCAATGTGACCGATCAGCAGCAAGACCCGATGACGGGTGGTGTATGGGGCGCGTTGACGACGATGCTTACGCACTCGTTCCGGCACGAGAATGGGTGGCAGCTCCGCGTACGCGCAACGTCGATCGATTCGTCGGACGGCGCGACGTCCGACGCGGTATACAAGTATGTACGTGCTGCGCAGAAGGCCGGTCATAACGTGATGGCTGCCAAGGGCAGCAGCGAAGCCGATGCCGAGATTTTCAGCGTGCCGAAGGCGTCGATCGATTCGACGCGCAACAACAGCAAGGCGGCGAAGTACGGTCTGAGGCCGTATATGGTCGGCGTGAGCCGAGCGAAGGATCTGATCCTCGAAAACCGGCTCAAGCTCGAAGGCAACGGGCCGGGTCGCATGCACTGGTATAGCGGCGTGCGCAGCGATTACCTGTCGCAGCTCACGGCCGAGGTCAAGGTGCCGGGGCCACGTGGTGGTAAGCGCGTGTGGAAGAAGATCAGTCAGAGAAACGAGGCGCTGGACTGCGAAGGGTACGCCATGCACGCGGCCCGCAGCATGAAGGTGCACCTGATGACCGAGGCGCACTGGCAGGTCGAGCAGCATCGCGCGTCGCAGGTCTCGCTGTTCGATGCGGTTCCGGTGCTGGAGGTGCTGCCTTCGGTGATCCCGGTCGAGGTGCTTCCCGATCCGCCGGCCGAAGAGGTCGTTACCGAGATTCCGCGGCCATCGCCGCCAGTAGTAAAACCCGCCGAAACCCCGCCTCCGAGCGGGGTTTCGCGCATTCAGGGCCGTCGTGTTGCTCGGTCGACCTACCTGAAGCGCCGCTAAACGAGGGAATCGCATGGCATACACAAAGCAGGATCTGGAGCGCATCCAGTCGGCAATCGCGAAGGGTGAGCTGGAAGTCCAGTATGCCGACCGACGCGTTAAATATCGCTCGATTGGCGAGCTACGCGAAGCACGCACCGAGATCATTCGTGCTCTGAACGGTGCGGCCGGACGCTCGTCGATCGTCCGGATTCGTCACGCCGGCAAGGGGGTGCGATGAAGCCGAGTTTCCCGTCACTCGCGCGGCGTGGATTCGTGGTGCCGACGCGGCTGAAGGCGGCGGCGTACGAGTCGGCGAGCACGACGGGCGCACGGGCGAAGTCGTGGCGGGCGTCGGGCGCGGGACCGAATGCAGCGGCGGCACAAAACCTGTCGCTGTTGCGCTCGCGCGCTCGCGACGCGATCCGAAACGATCCGTGGGCGAAGACGGCGATCGCGCGGCTCGTATCGAACACGATCGGGAACGGCATCCAAGCGCACCCGCAGCATTCGAACGATGCGGTGCGCAAGATGCAAAAGCAACTTTGGGAGGATAGCTGCGAGGAGATCGACGCGGACGACCTGTTCGATATGGCAGGTGTGCAGACGCTCGCAGCGCGTGCGTTCTTCAGCGACGGCGAGGTGCTGGTGCGTCGTCAGTTGCGCAGTCCGAGCGAGGGCTTGGCGGTCCCGATGCAGATCCGGCTTCTCGAAGGCGATCTGCTTCCGATGGAGAAGAACGAGATCGTGCCGGGCGGGGGCGAGATCGTGAACGGCGTCGAGTTCAACACGGACGGTCGACGCGTTGCGTATCACCTGCTGCAGCGTCATCCCGGCGAATACGGGCGTGCGTCGACGACCAACATGCAGACCGTACGCGTGCCGGCCGACGAGATCGCGCACGTTTTCCTCGCGCTGCGGCCCGGCCAGGTGCGCGGCGTCCCGGAACTGTCGACGGTGCTGCTGCGGCTCAAGTCGCTGGACAACTTCGACGATGCGGTGCTGTTCCGGCAGGAGGTCAGCAACCTCTTTGCCGGGTTCATCACGAAGCCGCCGGCAGAGCCGGGTTTTCCGGGCGATCCGGTAACGGGTGGCGAAATGCAATACGACGTCGACGGCTTCTCGCCGGTCGTGTCGCTCGAACCGGGGAGCATGCAGGAGCTGGCTCCGGGTGAAAGCGTCACGTTTGCAGAGCCGCCGGGCGCAGGCACCGACTACGGGCCATTCATGCGTCAGCAACTGATGGCCGCTGCGGCGTCGGTGGGCATGCCATACGAGGTCATGACGGGCGATCTGCGCGACGTGAGCGATCGTGTGCTGCGGGTGATCTTGAATGAATTCCGGCGGTCGGTCGAGCAGATCCAGTGGAACGTGTTCATTCATCAGTTTTGCCGGAAGGTTTGGCGCTGGTGGGTCGACGCTTGCGCGTTGTCGGGTGCGATGCCGATGCCGGACTACTACCGACGCCGTCGCGACTATCTGCGGGTGCGATGGGTGCCGCAGGGCTGGCCGTATATCCATCCGGTGCAGGACGTCACGGCGAAGCGGATGGAGATCCGCTCCGGGCTGGCGAGTCGGACTGGTGCGGTGTTGTCGCGTGGCGATGATCCGGAGCAGGTCGACATGGAGAACGCGGACGATCTCGCGCGCGAGCGCCGGCTCGGGATTCGATATGACACGCTCGATCCGGCGGATGGGGTGGGCAGTCTTTCTAATGGGGATGGCGAATGAAAGGGAAGAAGCGGTGGTGGGACATCCGCGCGCAGGCAAACGCAGCGGGCGGGAGCGAGGTCGAGATCCGGATTTATGGCGACATCGGATTCTGGGGCACCGATGCCGATCTGTTTACCGCGAAGCTCGACGAGGTTGCGTCGGCCGCGACATCGATCGTCGTCGCGATCAACTCGATGGGTGGCGACGTGTTCGATGCGCTCGCGATCTACAACGCGGTGCGCCGGCATGCCGGCAAGGTGACAGGACGCGTCGACGGCGTCGCCGCGTCGGCAGCGTCGCTGATCCTCATGGCGTGCGACACGATCGAGATGCCGTCGAACGCGCGGCTGATGATCCACAACCCGCACACGGTCGCGGCCGGCGAGGCGGGCGATCTGCGCAAGCTCGCTGATCTGCTGGAAAGCATGTCTGACAGCATGCTGGCGGCCTACGTTGAACGCAGCGGCCGGACCGACGACGAGGTCCGCGCGATCATGGATGCCGAGACGTGGCTCACGGCCGCGCAGGCGAAGGAGCAAGGTTTCTGCGACGCCATTGTCGATCCGATCCGTATCGCCGCATACGCGGGCGCAGCGCGGATCGCTGCGCGCTATGCGGCGGTGCCTGCGGAAATCGTGGCGGTGCTGGAGGGCGACGGCGAGGTGCCGCCGGCCGATCCGCCGGCCGATCCTTCGCCACAACCGCCACAACCGCCGCAACCGCCGCAACCGCCGCAGCCGCCGCAGCCGCCGGCAACGCCGGACGTCACGGCGCTGGCGGCGCATGTGTACGCGACGTGTCGTGACGCTCGTATCGAGCACTGCGCTGAAGGCATCGTGCTGGCGACCGGCCTGCGCGATCGGGCGACCGTCGACGCGGCGATTAGCAGCGCGCAGGACATCGCCGGAATCTGTCTGGCCGCGAGCCTTACTGAGCTGACGGCCGGCTTCGTGGCAGACGGCCTGTCGGCAGACCAGGTGCGCGCGCGATTGTTCGAGCGCGTGACGGCGTCGCAGAAGCCGATCAGCCATCGTGCTGCCCCGGTTGCGCCGCAAGACGCGCCCGTGGTCGCGAATGCGCCGCGTGCGGCGTCCATCTACGCGGCTCGCAAGAGCGGCAAGTAACTTTGACGTAACCCGAGGAGGGGAAAACTCATGTCGAAATGGAAGGTACAGGGGATTCTGACGGCCGAATTTCTCGTGTCGGAGGGTAACGGGCAGATCTCGCGCGAGCACATCATCGTCAAGGCCGGCCCGGCGCTGCCGGCCGGGCAACTGCTCGGTGTGACGAGTACCGGCGAGTATGCGCCGTACGACAACGCGGCAAACGACGGTTCGGAAGTCGCCGCTGCAATCCTCTACGCGCCGCTGGCGGCGTCCGAAGCGCCGCGACCGGCGACGGGTGTCGTCCGGCTCGCGGAAGTCGCTGGCGGGCTGCTCACGGGTCTCGATGCCGCCGGTCGCGGCGATCTCGCTGAGCGCCACGTGATCGTTCGCTGATACATCACACCCCATTCAAGGCCACGCCGACCGCGTGGCCTTTTTTGTATCCATTTTCATGTCGGAGGTTGTATGGCGGATATCGCCCTGTTTCAAGACGATGCGTTCTCGCTGTCGTCCCTGAGTGCTGCGATCAACGAGCAGCCGTATGTTCCCGGCCGCATCGGCACGCTCGGGCTGTTCGAAGAGGACGGCATTACGACGACGACGATCCAGATCGAGCGCGACGGCGACACGCTCGCGCTCGTTGCGGCCGGCGAGCGCGGTTCTCCGGCTGCCGTTGTGGGCGGCAGCCAGCGCGGCATGATTCCGATCAACGCCGTGCACCTGCCGCAGCGTGCGGTGATCAAGGCGGACGAGATCCAGAACCTGCGCGCGTTCGGCTCGGAGACCGAGCTGGAAGCGCTGCAGACAGTCGTGAATCGCCGGCTCGCGAAGATGCGCCGCCAGCTCGACGCGACGCACGAATTCCATCGCATCGGGGCGATCAAGGGCGCGGTGCTCGATGCGGACGGTAAGCGCGTGCTGGTCGACCTGTGGAAGTACTTCGACATCGACCAGACGGTGATTCCGTTCGAGCTGGGCAAGGCCGATACCGAGCTGCGCACGAAGTGTCTCGACGTGCAGGACGCGATCGAAGATGCGCTCGGCGCAACGACGTACACGGGTGTGCGCGCGCTCTGTGGTCGCGCGTTCTGGAACAAGCTGATCAGTGCGAAGTCGATCAAGGAGACGTACCTGGCGTCCGTGATGGCAGCGCAACTGCGGGGCGACGCGCGCGACGCGTTCGACTTCGGCGGGATCACGTTCGAGCGCTATCGCGGCCGTGTCGGTGCCATCGGCTATGTGGCCGACGACGAGGCGCACGCGGTTCCGGAAGGTGTTCCGGATCTCTTCATTTCGCGCTTCGCGCCGGCCGACTATGTCGAGTCGGTCAACACGACGGGCATTCCGTACTACGCGAAGCAGGAGCTGATGCAGTTCGGCAAGGGTATCGAGATCGAGGCGCAGTCGAACCCGGTCCACATGTGCACGCGCCCGAAGGCGCTGATCAAGCTGAAGGCGTGACATGGCGTTCCGGGATCTGATGGCCGCCGTCGACACGGCCGTGAAGCGTGACCTGTCGGACGAGGTCAAGATCGACGGCAAACCCCTGCAGGGCATGTTCAAGGCTCCGTGGCTCGGCCCGGATCTCGGGACGCAACGCACGCAGCTCGTTGCGCCGATCCTCGATATCACCGACGACGACGCGGCCCATGTGTCCGTGGGCAGCATCGTCGAAGCAGGTGGCGAGCGGTTCCGTGTGTTCGAGATTCATGCGACCGGCACGGGCTGGACGATCTTGATTCTGAGGTGACGGATGGATCTGTTGAAGGTCGAGATTGACCTGAAGGGCGCGCTCGAAGCGCTCGCAGGCCTGCCGCCTGCAGCAATGCAGGCGGCATGGCGTCGGACGCTGCGCAAGACGGGCGCATGGATCAGGAGCCAGACCGCGAAGGAGGTCAGCGGTGCGACGGGCATCCAGCAGAAGCTGCTGCGGCAGCGGATGTACTTCTTCATGCGGTCGCTCGATACGGGCAAGGTGTGGCTCGGGCTGAACCCGATCGAGGCACATCGTCTCGGCGCAGCCCGTCGCACGAAGAAGGGCATCCGGGCCGGCAAATCGCTATTCGAGGGGGCGTGGCGCAAGACGAAGGTGCAGCCGGATGGGCCGATCTACCGGCGAACCGGTAAGGAACGCACGCCGTTCGAGGTCGTGACGGTCGAATGGTCGCAGACGGGTGACCCGGCATTTCGTCGGGCGGCACGCGCGTGCGAGGTGCGGCTGATGACGGTGCTGCGGCAAGAGGTCAACTACGAAATCCAGAAGGCGGCGAATCGTGCTCGATAGCCTGAAGCAACTACATGACGGTATCGAGGCCGGCCTGCGTGCGCGCCTGCCGGATCTCGATCGCATCCACGCGTATCCGAAGATCGGCAAGTCGATCGAAACGCCGTTCGTCGCGATCGAGCTGGCGGAGCTGGAGCCGGGACACGACGACGGCACGGGTCGCGTGCCGCTGGTCGCGCGCATGCAGGCCCGCGTGATCGTGGACCCGTTGGTGCCCGATGCCGAGCTGCAGGTGCGCGAGCTGTCCGCTCGCGTGCTGCAAACGGTGCACGGGACGACATGGGGGCTGCCCATGACGCCGGGGAAGCAGGTCGGATCGGCCGGCGAAGACCCGTTCCGGCCCGAGCTGGACACGTATCTCGTCTGGCTGATCGAATGGGTGCACGAATTTGACCTGGGCGACGTGTACGAGCCGCCGACGAAGGGGCGTGCGGTGTTGTGGGGCGTCGATCCCAACACCGGGCCTGCGCACAAGGACGAATACTGGAATCCGGCGAATCTGGCGTGGGGGATCGTGTGAGCGACTTCGAGCTTGGCGAGATGGATCGTCGTATGGCGTGCCTGACGCAATCCGCGGTCGTGGAGGCGATCACGTACGACCCGCCGCGCGTGAAAGTCCGTGTCGGCGATTGGGTGAGCGACTGGCTCAAATGGCAGGCCGGTGCCGCCGGGAAGGTTCGGCATTGGCGTCCGCCGTCTGTCGACGAAGAGGTCGCCTTGTGGGCACCGTCCGGTGATCTCGCGGGGGCGTTCGTCGCGCCCGGCTACTACACGGAGCAGCACGGCGGGTCAGGCCGGTCCAGTCCCGACGAGACTGCGACCGACTTCCCGGACGGCGCGTTCGAACAGTACAACCATGCGAGCCATGAATACGTGCTGTCGGTGCCGGCGGGTGGTCGGATCGTGTTTCGCATCGGCGGGACGGAGTTCGAGCTGAAGGCGGACGGGGCGACGCTGCGCAGTGCGAAGCTACTGGCGGACGTTCCGGACTCGACGTTCACAGGTAACACGACGACCGAGCAGATGCTCACGTTCAACGGCGGCATGCAGGGCAAGCCGGGTGAGGGCGGCGGTGTCGCGATGAAGATCGCGGGTGGCGCTGAATATACCGAAGACGTCGTGGCCGGCGGTAGGTCGCTCACGAAGCACAGGCACCGTGAGCAAGGCGACGGCGAGCTGGTTGGCCCGCCAGTGTGACCGTATCAAAGTGACTTTGAACCCCGCCCCGTGCGGGGTTTTTCGTTTGTGGGGGTGGCTATGGCGAAAGACGCACAGCAAGGCGGGGCAGCGGCACCCGTGACGTTCATCGATACCGAATTCCGCAGCCGCGTGATCGTGTTCCCAGACGGCTCGCATGTTGCCGTGCTGGCCGGCAAAACGGAAGTGACGGAGCCTGAGCACATCGCGTATCTCGAATCGCGCGAGTGCTTCAAGCGTATTCCGACGAAGGCGCGGTGATGGCCGCGCTGGTCGGTATGTGTCGCCGTACGGGCCGACTGATCGGCGGTCTCGACCATCTTGTGCAGAGCATCGCGGACATCCTGAGCACGCGCAAGGGAACCCGCCGCGAGCGGCCCGATTACGGCTCGGATCTCCCTGCGATGGTCGACTTGCCCGTCACGCGCGGATGGATCTCGGCTGCGCAGGCTGAAGCCGCGCGTGCAATCGGACGATGGGAGCCGCGCATCGCGCTGGATAGCGTGAAGGCGCTGTCTGTCGTGGACGGCAAAGTAACTTTTCGGATCGCCGGCCGCTACAGCGGCGACGACGTTGTTTTCGAGGTGACGATATGACAGTGATCGATCTGTCGGCGCTTGATCCGCCGGATCTCGTCGAGACGCTGGACTTCGAGGAGCTGTACCAGCGCAAGCTGGAGCACTTCAAGAGCATTTATCCGGATTGGTCGGCGGCGCTCGAATCCGATCCCGTCGTCAAGCTGCTGGAACTGGCTGCGTACGAGGACGTGCGTTTTCGGGCGCGCGTCAACGATGCCGGGCGTGCGGTGCTGCTGGCGTATGCGACGGGTGCGGATCTCGAACACCTCGCGGTGCTCTGGAACCTGAAGAAAGAGATCGTGGACCCCGGCGATCCCGAGGCGCATCCGCCGATTCCGGTCACGTACGAGCGCGACGAGCGGCTGCGGTTGCGTACGCAGATGGGGATCGAGCGCGCGTCGACGGCCGGGCCGTCAGGGTCTTATCGATCGCTTGCGATGGATGCATCGGCAGACGTCGCCGACGTACGCGTCGACCATCCCGAGCCGGGTGTCGTGCGCGTGGTGGTGAAGTCGTCTTCGAACGGTGGCATTGCCAGCGGCGCATTGCTCGACACGGTACGTCGGGCGCTTTCGCCTGAAGATCGTCGGCCGCTCAATGACACGTTGCTGGTCGTCGCCGCACGGCCGGTCAATTATTCGATTGTCGCCGACGTGTACGTCGGGCGCGGGCCTGATCCCGGCGTGGTGCTTGCGGCGCGACGGCAGGATCTTGATATCGCGGTTGCGGCAGGAGGGGGCTTGCGGGTCGGCATGCCGAGATCGGCAGTAACCGGGGCGCTGCATCCGAAGGAATCGGGTGTCGTGCGCGTTGATCTGAAGTCCCCTGCGGCCGATGTCGTGTGCGCGATCGACGAGTTCGCGCGATGCACGTCGATCGTGCTCAATCCGAAGGTAAATGATGATGACTGAAGCGCTACTGCCGACGAATCAGACGAGTCTGGAAGCGGCGCTCGCGCAGGTGATGCGGCCGTCCGTCGACCCGAACGTGATCCGCACGCTCTGGGATGCGGATCGTTGTCCGGCCGCTTTCCTGCCGTGGCTCGCGTGGTCGCTCGCGGTCGACGGATGGGAGCTGGCGGAGTCCGAAGGGGCGCGACGCGAGCTGATCAAGTCGTCGCTGGCGATCTACCAAAAGAAGGGGACGCCGTGGGCGATCCGCGAAATCGTGCGGCGGCTCGGGTTCGGCGAGATCGATATTCAGGAAGGGCGGCAGATCAAGCGCCGCGACGGGTCGTTCAGGCGGAACGGCAGATATCGGTACGGCGGTTCGACGGCATGGGCCGAATACATCGTGACGCTACGGCAGCCGGTAACGCGTGATCAGGGGGAAAACCTGAAACGCGCTATCGAACGCTATGCGCCTGCGCGCAGTGTGCTGGCGTGGCTCGATTTTTCGGAGGTTGCGATCCGGCATAACGGACTCGCGACGCGCAACGGTCAATATACGCGAGGGGTGATCGGAACATGGCCGATTTGAAAGAAGAGAGTAAGTGGGAAGCGGGGATTCGCCAGTTCGAGACAGAGGACCCGGTGCAGGGCGGCCCGGACGGCGTTGACAATATCGCACTCAAGCAACTTGGCAACCGTACGCGATACTTGAAAGACCGTGCGGACGCGGCCGACAAGGTCGTCACGGGACTCGGGAACGGGAAGCTGGACAAGTCGGGCGGTGCGCTGTCGGGGGCGCTGCTCGGCAAGCCCGGCGCGATCGCGGGCAACAATCCGAAGAACGTCGGGTATGCGTTCGATGCTGATCCTGATACGGGCATGTTCTCGCCGGCAGACGGTCACCTGCAGCTCGGCGCGAACGGCGTGCCGTATGTGGTCTTGCTCGGCAACAATCTGACGCTCAACCCCCCCAGCTTCTTGTGTTTCAACTCGGGTGGGGCAGAACGCGCTCGATTCACGCCTGAGGGTCGTTTGCTGGTCGGGACGACCGCTGACAACGGCCGCGACGGGATGCAGGTCGCTTACCGTGCGTCGTTTGCGAAGGGTCTCCAGATTACCGGCATGGAAGGGGCCGATGGTGGGCACCTTCGTATGACTGATCCGAACTACGGGGTGCTGCTGCGCCATGACGGCATGTCTGCGTACCTGCTGCAGACGAAAAAGGGCGATCCGTTTGGCACCTGGAACGCGTACCGGCCGCTTGCGTGGTCGCTGGATACCGGCCTCGTTACGATCGACGGGGCCGGACAGGGCACGAAATTCGGTGGTCCGGTCGAAATGGCTGCCGATCTCACGCTGAAACGGTCCGCTGGTGAAGGCCGGATTCTGTTGGGCCAGAACAATGGGTATTTCTACGCGAACGCAGATACGGCCGGGTGGTACTCGGGTGCGCAAGGGTCGTTTCAGTACTACTACAGCGACCGAACGTTCCGCATCGATGGTCACATCGTTCATCACGCGGGCAACCTGACACCGTTCGATCTCAATCTCGGCGGAACCTCGAAGGGCACGCTCTGGTTCGCGCCGGGAGCGCGGATCGTTTTGTCGGAAGGTACGCCGCAGAATCCGTCGCTGACGTTCGACAAAGACGGTGCGCCGGATACGGGGCTGTACCACATCGCTGACGGTGCGTTCGGCATCACGTGTAACGGGATCGTGACGGCTCGCTTCTTGGCCGACAAGGGCACGATCTTCGATTGCCCGGTGCAGGTTCCCACGCCGGCCGCTGGTGACCGGTCGACACGTGCCGCTTCGACCGCGTTCGTTGCGGATGCGATCGCATCCGCCTCGATCGGCCAGATCATCTTTGAAGCCCGTACCGCACCGCGTGCCGGATGTCTCACGCTCAACGGCACCGTGCTGAATCGAGCGGACTATCCGGCGTTGTGGGCCTACGCGCAGGGCAGCGGTGCGCTGGTCGAAGAGAAGGATTGGGCGAACAACAATTGGGCTTCGTTCTCGAACGGTGATGGTGCGACAAACTTCCGGATTCCGGAGTTTCGCGGGGAAGGTATTCGATGCGCCGATGCCGGGCGTGGTGTTGATGGCGGCCGGCGTGTCGGTACGTGGCAGGACAGTCAAAACCGCTCGCACGCACACGGTGCGTCTGCGGCCGCGGGCGGTGACCACGTGCACATCGCATGGACCGATTCGCAGGGCGCTCACGTACACCATGGCTCGACCGCAGGAGCGGGGGAGCACACCCACCAAATGGATGCGCTGTTGCCGCAATACGGCGGCGATACGGATCGCGGCAGTCTGGCGAGCCTCTTTTCTATCGACAACACAGCGCAGCCGTGGACGAGGCCCGCAGGCAATCACGCGCACGCTTTCGATACTGACGCGGCCGGGGCGCACGGGCACAACGTCGGTATTGGCGGTGCCGGGAATCACTCGCACGTAATCAGCGTGGCGGCCGATGGTGGCGGTGAAGCGCGTATGCGCAACGTCGCGGTGCTCGCGATGATCCGCGCTTTCTAACAGATGAGGTAGAGCATGCTTTGCAATCAGTACGACAACCTGACGGGGCAATACATCGTGAGCTTTCTCGCTGATGCCGACCCCATGAATCCGAACCGCGTTCTGGTCCCTGCGTTCTGCACGCTGAAACCGTTGCCTGAGCGTCCGGCGCGTACGTGGCCTTTCTGGCGCAACGACAAGTGGGAAATGCTGCCGGACTATCGCGGTGTGCGCCTCTATCGCACCGAGTCCGGTTCGGCCGCAGAGATCACGGTCGCGGGCGTGACGCCTGACGAAGCGGGACTGACCGAAGTCCCGCGTCCGTCCGATGCGCACGTCTGGCGTGATGGTGCGTGGGCGATCGACGAAGTAGTCGTTGCGGGCAAGGCGCGCGAGGTGGCGATGAATGACTTCTTCGCGCGGCTGGAGAAAGCGCGGCAGCAGAATCTCGGCAAGTCGGATGCGTGGGTGACGGGGCGACTTTCGGATCTCGAAGCGGCAACGTTCCATGCGTGGACCGAGTACCAGCTCGCGCTGGTGCGCGTGGTCGAGTCGCCGAACTTCCCGGCGCAGATGGCGTGGCCGGACGAACCCGATCCGGTTGCGATTCTCGCGGCGGTGGAAGCCGAGCGGGCAGCGAAAGCGGCTCGCGAAGCCGAGGAGGCTGCGCAGCGTGAAGCCGAGGCGAAACAGGTCGAAGCCGATCGCGCAGCAGCAGAGGCTGCGACGCCGAATCGTGATGTCGAAGCTGAACCGCTGCCTGAAGCGGTCGAGACTGTCGAAAAGTAACTTTGCCGGCGCCATTCGTTTGATTGGCGTCGTTTCGTTTCAAGCCGCTCCTATGAGCGGCTTTTTTTATTTCCGGAGATCCGCATGGCAGCGACTTCCTTTTTTCACGGTATCACGACGACCATCGTCGATAGCGGCCCGCGCACGATTGCGGTGCCGTCGTCGTCGGTTGTCGGCATGACCGATACCTACACGCCCGGCCCCGATCTGGCGCAGCCGAATGTCCCCGTGCAGCTGACCAGCTACGGCGAAGCGGTGCGTGCGTTCGGCGAGACGAGCGCAGTCGCGCGAGCGGCCCGCGCGATCTATGCGCAGAGCACCGCGATCGTCGTCGCGGTCGGTGTGCCGGCAGCGGGTGATGCAGCGCAGCTTACGTCGTCGATCATCGGCGGTGTCTCGGCCGGTGGTGCGCGTACGGGTATGCAAGCACTGCTCGACGCTAAGTCGCGTTTCAATACGCAGCCGCGACTGCTGATCGCACCTGGGCATACGTCCAAGCAACCGGTCGCGACGGCGGCTGACTCGCTCGCCGGCAAGCTGCGCGCGATGGCTGTGATCGACGGCCCGAACGTCGACGACGAGGCAGCGATCGCGTACGCGAAGAACTTCGGCAGCAAGCGCCTGTACATGGTCGACCCCGGCGCGAAGGCATGGGACAACGCGACGAACGGCGAGATCGCGGTGCCGGCGTCGACGTACACGGCGGGGCTGTTCTGTCAGACCGACGCGAAGATCGGCTTCTGGGCGTCGCCGTCGAACAAGGAGATCGTCGAGATCACGGGTACGGGTCGGCCGATCGAATACCTCGACGGTGACGAGACGTGCCGGGCGAACCTGCTCAATAACGCGAACATCACGACGATCATTCGCGACGGCGGTTTCCGCCTGTGGGGGAACCGCACGCTGTCGGCCGATCCGAAGTGGAAGTTCGTCACGCGCGTGCGCACGCTCGACATCGTCATGGATGCGGTTCAGGCCGGCCACAAGTGGGCAGTCGATCGCGGCATCACGGCGACGTACGTCAGCGACGTGACCGAAGGGCTGCAGGCTTTCATGCGCGATCTGAAGCGTCAGGGCGCAGTGATCAACTTCGAGGTCTATCCGGACCCGATGCTGAACACGGCGAGCCAGCTCGAAGACGGCAAGGTGTACTGGAACATCCGATTCACGGACGTCCCGCCGGCCGAAAACCCGATTTTCCGCTTCGAGGTCACGAATCAGTGGCTGACCGAAGTGCTGGATAACCAGATCTAAGGGAGGAACGATGATTCCGGAAACTCTGCATAACTGCAATGCGTTCGTCGACGGCCGGGGCTACGCCGGTCGCGCAACGAGCATGACGCCGCCCAAGCTGAAAATCAAGACGGATGACTTTCGCGCTGGCGGTATGGACGGCACGGCGAAGGTCGATCAGGGCATGGAAGCGATGGATGCGTCGTTTGCCATGTCGACGATGGAGTACGAGGTGCTGCGCTTCTTCGGGCTGGTGGATCAGGGCGCGTTCAACGGTGTATTCCGTGCGGTCTTCATGGACCGCAACGGCAAGACGAAGAGCGTCGCCGTGTACCTGCGCGGCATGCTGTACGAAGTCGACCCCGGCGAATGGAAGCCCGGTGAAAAGGTAGACGCGAAGTTCAGCGTGGCGTGTGACTACTACAAGCTGGAAGTCGCCGGTGCGATCGTGCACGAGATCGATATCTTCGCGTGCAAGCGCGTGATCAACGGCGTCGACCAGCTCGCCGAAGTTCGCAAGGCTCTCGGCATGTAAGTGCCTCGCGGTCGTCATTCGACGGACACGCAGCAAAGCTACTTTGTGTAATCAATGGCGAGCCGACAGCTCGCCATTTTTCGTTTCAGGAACCGTCATGGAAAAAGTCTCGATCAAGCTCGACTATCCGATCCACCTCAACGGCGTCGAGTGCGACACCTTCACGATGCGCCGGCCGAAGGTGCGCGATATGCGCGGTGCGCAGAAGCTCGCGCCGAACGATGCCGAGGAACAGGAGCTGATCCTGTTCGCGTCGCTCGCCGACATCGCACCGAGCGATCTCGATGCGATGGATATGGCCGATTACGAGCGCGTGCAAGACGCGTACTACTCTTTTCGACCCGTACGCAAAGCTGGACCGAAAAACGCTCAAGGCGCTGGCGAAGCGGCTGGTGCGTGAATACAGCATGTCGCCGACATCGATCGACGAGATGACCGTCGACGACATGCTCTGGTGGCTGACGGATTGAGGGGGCCGGGATGGCGAAAGACTTAGCGCTTGGGATCGTGATCGGCGGTGCCGTCTCGGCGACGTTCGGGAAAGCGATCTCCGACACGTCGTCGAAGATCGACGCGATGAAGAAGCGGGCGAACGACTCCCGGCTCTGGCAGCGCCAGATCGGCGAGACGATGCGGCTGCAGGATGAGTTCCGCCGGCTGCATTTGGCGGGCGACAGCGCGGCGGATGGCATCCGTCGCAAGCTCGACAGCAATCTGAAATCGCTGCGAGACGCCGGCATCGAGGTTGGCCGGCTCGACCGCGCGTATGCGCAGCTCGGGCGAACCGCTCGCGGACTGGATCTGAAGGTCGCCGGCCGCGAGCGGCTGGCGGCAGGGCAAGAGGCCGGGCGTGGCGTGATCGGTGATGCGGTGAAGCTGACGGCGGCGGTCGCGGTGCCGGCGACGATTGCCGCGAACTATCAGGCGATCATTCGCGACATCGCGCTCAAGGCGGGTATTGCGCGCACGCAGCAAGAGGCCGCGATGGGTTCGCGTATCCGGCGCGATGCTGCGTCGAACGGGATCGGCCGCAACGAGCTGGCCGACGCCGTCAACCAGATGGTTGCCGGCGGCATGGATCTCGATCGTGCGCTCAACTTCGCGCCGCTGGTTGCGAAGTTCTCGATCGGTCAGGGTGCGACGACGGTCGAGACCGCGAAGATGATCCAAGCGTTGCAGCAGAACGCCGAGATCGTCGACCCGCAGCAGATGTCGAAGGCGCTCGAAGCGATCGCGTATCTCGGCAAGGAAGGGTCGTTCGAGTCCGTCGACATGGCACGGTGGTTTCCGGTGCTGCTCGCCGAAATGAAGAAGGTCGGCATCACGGGGCAGGATTCGGTGACGCAGCTCGGGGCGATGCTCCAGGTGCAGATGAAGACGGCCGGCAGCTCGGACGAGGCGGCGAACAACCTCAAAAACTGGTTCTCGAAGATCGGCTCCGGCGAGACCGAACGCAACTATGCGAAGGCCGGCGTCGACTATCAGGGAAAGATGCGCGAGGCGATCGGCAAGGGCTGGTCGACGTTGGAGGCGTCGTTCGTGCTCGCCCGCGCGTACATCGAGCGTGTCGACCCGGCCAAGGCGAAGCAGCTCGCGGCTGCGGCAAAGCAGTTCAATTCCGAAATGGACCCGGCCAAGCGTCAGACCCAGATGGCCGCATTCGCCGAGACGATGAAGACCGGCGACCTGTTCAACGACATGCAGGTCAAGGCGGCGCTGACGGCGTACATGCAGAACGCCGAGCTGTATTCGAACCTGAAGCGCAATGCGCAGCAGGCGAGCGGTGAGATCCAGAAGGATCTGGAGGCACGTCGCGAGACGTCCAAGCAGATCTGGAGCGAGGTCGGGCAGCGATGGGACGACGCGATGCGCAGCATCGGCGACGCCCTGCGTCCGGTCACGGATCGCGTTGGCGAGGCGGCAAAGGGAGCCGGGAGCGGTATCCAGTCCGCTGCGGACAGCGCCCCGAAGGCGACGGCCGCTGTTGTCGGCATTGCCGGCACGGTGCTCGCGGTGCGTGGAGCAAAGGCACTTTGGAGCATTGGTCGCGGGATGTTCGATATCGCACGCGGCACGGTGCTTGCGCGTGGTGGTCGAGGGGCTGCGGGGCGTGCCGGTGGTGCGGGTGGCGCAGTCGGACGTGCGCTGGACGCGATCGGAGGGGCGGCAGGTGCCGCTGGTGGTGTGCAACGGGTGTTCGTCGTCAACATGCCCGGCGGTGGGGGCGATGGTGGCGGGCTTGGCGATCTGATGGGCGGTGGACGAGCGGGTCGAGCTGCGCGTCGTGCAGCTGCTCGCGCGGGTCGGTTCGGCAGGATCGGCCGGATCTTCAACGCGGGGCGCGCGATTTTCGGTCGGGTCGCACCGTATGCCGGGAAGCTGGCCGTCGGGGCGACCGTGCTGAAGTTCGGACTGGCGGCACGCGAGGCGTACGCCGTCGCGTCGAGCACGGATACGAACGATCGGAAGGCCAGCCGCTTTGCTGGCATTGCCGGCAGTCTCGCGGGTGGAGTGATCGGCGCGAAGGTCGGGGCGGTGGTCGGCTCGATTGGCGGGCCGATTGGAACGGCCGTTGTCGGCGTGCTTGGCGGGGCGCTCGGGACGTTTGTGGGCGACAAGGCATTGAGTGCCATCGCGAACAAGGTTCTGGGCCAGAAACCCGACGAGACGCCTGCGAACGCCGAAGCGGTCGCCAAGGCGGCGAAGGCTGCTGAAAGTCCGGCAGCAGACGCTCGCTTCGGGCCGCGTATCGATCAGACGAACACGTTCGCGCCGGTCTTCAATGTGAAGATCGAAGGGAGCGATGCCGACATGGCTAACAAGTTCCTCCAGCAGGTCAGTCCGCAGTTGACGCGGATGATGGAGGAGCAGCAACGCAAGGCGAATAGCCGGACAGCAATGTTCGACTCGCCGCATATGTAAGGGAGGCGCTATGGACGTGATTCGACAGATCACGGGGGCGGCAACGCAGGCGGGGATCGCGACGGAGCGTGTGCGGCAGATGGTTCGCATATTCGATCGGAACCGTGCGGCGAGCATGGCGACGGTCGAGGTGCTGCAGCGTCTCGCGACCGGCAATCTGAGCAGCGCGGCCGAGCTGCTGACAGGCGCGACGAGCGCGCTGTCGGTGGCGTCGGATCTGTTTCCGCAGGTCGGCGCTGTCGTGCGCAGCTTCAACGCGACGCAGGCATCGATCGGCTCGATTCTGAAGGCCGTCGACGGATCGAATTTCCCCCTTGTGCGGGCTGCCGCCGACAGCGTCAAGTCTGCATTGGGCGGGGCGTGGAATCAATTCAACGCGGCGGTTGGCCTGAAAGACTCGGCGGTGATGGACGTGATCAAGTCGACGGGTGTCGGCTCGATGCTGTCGGGTCTGTTCGACGGCGCGTCGTCGAGCACGCCACACCTGATGTCGATGACGACGGATGCCGGAGACGCGTTCCACTTCAACCTGTCGACAGCAGCTCACGACAAGCTGCGACGAGCGACGCGGTATCGCGTGGCGTCTCAGGAGCGCCTGAATCGTCAGGAGGCGCTGCAGCCCGTCAGCGAAGGGGGCGAAACGATCACGCTCTCGGGCGTCGTGTTCCCGTCGCTCGGGGCCGGTACGAAGCAGATCAGCCGGCTGCGTGCGATCGGCGGCCGGATGAAGCCCGTGCAGCTCACGACGGGCGACGGCGAAGTGCTCGGCCGCTGGCTGTTGCAGGCGATCGAGGAGGAACAGGACGCGCTGCTCGCGGACGGCTTGCCGCGCAAGCAAACTTTCTCGGTGGAGTTCGGTCGCTATGGCGAAGACTTTAAGAACGTCTGACGGCGACGTGCTCGACACGCTTTGCTATCGCTTCTACGGGGCGCTGCAGGGAACGGTCGAGGCCGTGTACGAAGCGAATCCGGGGCTGGCGAATCGACCGCAGCCGTTCCCGGCCGGCGTCGAGATCCTGATGCCGGATCTGGATGCGCCGCGTGACGAGTCCGTCCAACTCTGGACGTAGTGAGGTGCAATGGAAGCGATTTTTCAGATTGTCGCGAACGGCTCGGACGTGACGAAGGTCATTCAGGATCGCGTGCTCGAGATCCGGTCGATGGACAAACCCGGTCTAGACGCAGACGAGTGCACGATCACGCTCGACGATCGCGATGGCCGCATCGAGTTTCCGCCGAAGGGCGCGACGCTGAAGGTGTCGATCGGCTGGGAGGGGCAGGGGCTGTCGATGCTCGGCGAGTATGCCGTCGACGAGGTTGGATTGCGCGGGCCGCCGGCCAGCGTCGTGATCAAGGGCAAGCCCGCGAACATGCGTGCGACGTCGAAAACGCAGCGTAACGGGAGCTGGTCGAACGTGAAGCTGGCCGACATCGTCGGCGACGTCGCGCGTCGTAACAAGTGGGTGGCCGCATGTGACGTCGACGTCGTCGTGCCGCGCATCGACCAGTTCGGCGAGAGCGATCTGCACTTCATCACACGCGTGGCTCGCCAGTACGGTGCGACGGCGACGGTCAAGGCCGGCAAGCTGATCGTCCTGCCACGCGGCGGTGGCAAGAGTGCGAGCGGCAAGCCGCTGCCGATCGTCACGCTCGCGCCGGGTGACCTGCTCGATTACGACATCAACTTCCCGGACCGCGCGAGCTTCGCGGCCGTGCGTACGAAGGTGCACGACCGCAAGACGGGGAAGAAGATCGATCTGACGATCCCGAATCCGGATGCGCCGCCAGGTGCGTCCGCGGTGCATACCGAGCGCCACGCATTCGCCAGTCCGGAAGCCGCGAAGGCCGGTGCCACGTCGCGCATGGCGACGCTCAATCGGCATACGTCGACGAGCCGGCTGACGATGCGCGGGCGTGCAGATCTGTCGGCGGAAAAGACGATCGCGCTGAAAGGGTTCAAGACCGGTGTCGACGGTGAGTTTCTGATCGAGTCGGTCGAGCACACGTACGCATCGCGCGGGTGGATCACGGTCGTGACTTTGAACGGAGGGAACAAGGGGAAAGCGAAGGTCGGGCACAAGAAGAAGTCGGGCAAGAAAATCAATCTGGTGGTGCCGGCGCCGCAGTAACGCGTCACGCACTGTATTTGCAGGCCGCTCACGGGAAACCGGGGCGGCCTTTCTTTTTATCGGGCTAAGGGGAACCGATGCAAGACCACGAAAAGACGATTCTGGAGCTGATCATCATGGGCGGATTGATTGGCATCGCGAAGGTGTTGGTGGGCGGGGAGCAGCTGACGATTCGGCTCGTCGCCGGCCGGGCCATGTTGGGGTCCGCTACGTCGATGGTGGCCGGCATTGCGCTGCTGCAGATCCCGGATCTGCCGCCGATCGCGCTGCTCGGCCTCGGGAGTGCGCTCGGCATTGTGGGGTCGCAGTACCTCGAAGTGCTGCTGCGCCGGAATGCAAAGCGTGTATTTGGGGGGAAGTGACGATGGCGCGAATCAGTGTGACCGCTGCGGGCGGAATGAACCGTGTGGCGTTTCTCGACATGATCGCAGTTAGTGAGATCGGCTCGCCGCTGCTCGCGAAGTCGGACGACGGTTACAACGTACTGGTCGGTGCGACGGCATCGCGGCCGCTGCTGTTTGCGAGCTATGCCGCGCATCCGAACGTGCTCAACCGACAGATCCGCGTGCCGTCGACAGCGGCCGGTCGTTACCAGATCCTCACGCGCTGGTGGCGGATCTATCAGGCGCAGATGAAGCTGCCCGACTTCGGACCGGTGTCGCAGGATCGATACGCGCTGCAGCAGCTCCGCGAGCACGGTGCGTTGCCGTTGATCGACGCGGGTCGGTTTCGCGAAGCCGTCGCGAAGGTATCGAACGTGTGGGCCAGTCTGCCGGGGGCCGGCTATGGCCAGCATGAAAACGACATTGAGAAATTGCTGGCTGCGTATCGCTTGGCCGGTGGGGAGGTGACCGCATGAAGTGGATCGATCCGCGCATCTGGCTGCTCGTCGTCGCCAGCGTCATAGCCGGCGCTGCCTGTGGCTATTTCGAGGGGCATCGCGATGCCGACCAATCCGCGAAGGTGGCGGATCAGGCGCGGCAGATCGATGGCCTGACGAACGAACGTAACGAATTTCGCCGCCGGCTGGCGGCACAACAGGAGATCGCAACCGATGCTGCGAAAGAACGTGATCAGGCAGCCGCTGATGCTGCTGTTGCAGGTGCTTCTGCTGATGGGCTGCGCAAGCAAGTCGCCGCACTCGTCGACGACGTCCGGCGTGCCGGCGCTGCGGCCGGAAGCCCGGCAACCGGCGACGCCCTCGATCTGCTCGCCGACGTGTTCGGCCGGGCTGACGAGCGTGCGGGAGAGTTGGCAAAGATCGCTGACGAGCGAGGCATCGCCGGCAGGCAATGCGAGCGCAGTTACGACGCGTTGATCGGCAACGCACAAACCAATCTGCCGCAGTAACGCGGCAATCGAAGCCACGCAGCTTCGAGAGAAACAGGGCGACCGGGGAAATGTTCGCGCATTGACCCGGTCGCCTTTCCACTGAGCTAGCCAGTGAATCAGCCAAGGCCCTGCTTACCTACGTAGGCGGGCCGGATTCTACACCAAGTTTAAAAACGGCTTTCACAATGGCAAATCCCATCATTCCTTGGATCGGCGGTAAGCGCCGTCTCGCAGACCACATCATCCCGCGTTTCCCGGCTCACGACTGCTATGTCGAAGTGTTCGCTGGCGGGGCCGCACTGTATTTCCTTCGGCCGCCGGCGAAGGTTGAAGTAGTCAACGACGTCAACGGCGAGCTGATCAACTTATACCGTGTCGTGCAACATCACCTGGAGGAGTTTGTGCGGCAGTTCAAATGGGCGCTCACCAGCCGGCAGGTGTTCGAATGGCTGAAGCAGACGGTCCCGGAAACGCTCACCGATATCCAGCGTGCTGCACGCTTCTACTACCTGCAGAAAAGTTGCTTTGGCGGGAAGCTCGAAGGGCAAACATTCGGTACGGCGACGACAACCCCGCCGGGCCTAAACCTGCTGCGCATCGAGGAGGAACTGTCTGCGGCACACCTACGTTTGGCGAATACGTTCGTGGAGCGTCTGGATTGGGCAGCCTGTATCGATCGATACGACCGGCCGCATACGCTGTTCTACTTGGACCCGCCGTACTATGAGACCGAAGGGTATGGGGTCGCATTTCCGTTCTCCGAATACGAGAAGATGGCCGCGAAGCTACGTTCTATCAAAGGCCGTGCGGTCGTTAGCTTGAATGACCATCCGGACATCCGGCGTGCGTTCGACGGGTTTCACATCGAAACCGTGCCGATTCAGTACACGGTCGGGGGCGGGAAAGGCGTCGAGCGGAACGAGCTGATCATTTTCAGTTGGGATGTCGCGGCGCAGCCTGTAGGGTTGTTTTAATCGATGATGCCGGCGCAACGGATCGCGCCGGCATTGCAATTACAGGTCTGCAAAGGCGGGCAGAAGATCTTGATCGACGAGCCGGACCTCGATGCGATTTGCCGTCTCGATGTGCTCGGGATTCTGCATCGAGAACGGAGCATCGATTGTGCTGACGATGATTGTGCCAGTCTGAGCTTTGCCGGCCTCCGGGACTGGAACAATCTCGCGGGCCTCAGGAACCTGCTGCTGTGTTACTACGGTTGGCAGGTAAAGCATCCAGCCGACGCCGGGTTTGTCGTCGAAAACCTGCTTCGCCACGTAGCTTCGCGGGGAAACCGTGATGTAGGCCGGGTTGAACGCCATAACGATGGAACGCACAATTCTGAGCACCGCATCGAGATTGCCGAGGGCAGTTGAGTCCGACATCGACAGCTCAAACGAGTTGTAGGTGCCTGCCTCATTGAGATGGCACGCGAGAGTCGCGCCGCGCGCGTCGCCTTCGTTGCCGTCCCACAATGCCACAAATGTTGTTGTTGGGTCTGCTGCGAACTTGTGCTTCAGTACGGCTTGGATTGCTGTTGATGGTGCCCCGTCTTCGAACGCGGGATAGAGCAATGCCTCGTCGCGGCTTTTCCCGCGTGCGTACCAGCGACTAAACTTTGGGTCGATCTGAGCCAGCTCGTTCGTCACGACGTGAATGCGTGATAGTGCCTGCTCGAAGTTCATCGGGTCGAGCGTTGCGTCCTTGAATTGAAGCCTGAAGTCCATATTCGTCTCGGATTACGGTTGCACGACCGACTGTACTCGGTTGGTGGTCAGGTAGGGAAGCATGAACTCCTGCGTATCAGCTTCTTCAAAGTACCATTTCAGACGAGCTGGAGGGTTAGCGTTCACCTTTTTCGCTTGCCGAATCAAGGCGTTCTGAAGGTCTTCGTGACCGTCGAACCATTCACGCGGCTGAAGTTCGCCGTGTTTGTCGCGTTCCAAAAACTTCGCATAAAGTGACTTTGCTTCTTGCAACAGGCATTCGGCGGGCAAGAATCCGTCGAAGTCAGTTCCAAGCCACACCCATTCCTCGCTCCACCCTTCCTCGACGCTGTACGGCCGCCCCGTGATCCTGGCTTGGTACTTTCGAGCATGCGCCGACATGTGGTGGTTTCTGCGGAGAGGCTGCCCAGATTCTTCCGGCGGACATTTTTTGCACTTTTCTCCGGTGCGGGGCACTGCCTTGGCGTCTGTCTTGGCCTTGCTCTCGTCCTTTGGCGTATCGCTAGACAGGCTCGCCGTCCCCGCCAGCCCCAGTCCGCCCAACAAGGCGACGCCAGCTCGCGCCAATACTGGTCCAAGCTCTGTCGCTGCCGCCTCTATTATTGGTACCGCGAACCCCGCCATCTATTGATCTCCTGTCGTATTCCGGATGTTCGATGCGCCATTTCATGACGCGGAAATAGTCGTGAAAGCGCTCGTCCGGCGATCGACCAGGACGAGTTAGCCATGCGCGCGTCGCCGGCTTCGTATAGAAACTCGGGGCGTACGCTTCGATGTGGAGAAACGATTCGACGTTCTCGTCGGATTCGATGCCGAGCTGACGCGCAGCGATATATGCATTCCAAAGTCTCGTTGGAAGCGTGGTGTCGGCGGCCAGTTTCGGGTCCGCTTTGACGAGATCCTGCCTGACACGCTCGACGTAGCCGCGCGCATCGATCTCGGCAAGGCCGGCAACCTGTTCGCTTGTCAGTTCAAGCATGCGGGTGTACTCCCCTCAGTTTTCCATTTACTTCGACGAGCCAGTCAAATGTCGGCACGAAGAACTGCATGCGCTGCGTGAATTCCATCAGCGACGCCATGTTGGGCATGATGCGGGCATCGAAGAATCGCAGGAGGGCCGTGCGGCCGTCTGGTAGGCGTACATCGAGGCGTCTGCGCAGCTCGTCGGCGAGAGACTCGATCGGATATGCGCTGATCAGCCACGTCACGCCAGTTGGGCCGGCTGCCATCGCGGCGAGCGTCTGGCGGATGCGGCCGGGTGCGTGCTCGTAGCTGAATAGCCATGGTCCCGCGTCGGACAGCGTCGCGTCCTGCGTGTCGTCGAACACGGCCACGGCCGACCGCGATCGCTGGGGTGATGATCCGTTGGCCGCATCCGCGTAAAGAAGGCCGTCGACAAGGGCGTACAGGTGCACCTGCATGGTCAACTGCTGTTGACGCATGAAGAAGAAAGCCTCGATCGAATTTTCGGTCATGGGCTATCCGCGCGCGATCATCGTCGCGGCGTTTTCGGCCGCAGCCTTCAGGCATTCGAGACAGAGTGTCGGCGAGGGGGCGAGCGCAGCAGCACTGGCTGCGACGGCTGCGACGGCGCCGCCAGTCGTTGCTTTGCCAGATCCGACGTCGTCGAAAGTCGCGGACGACTGTGAGGCGATCAACGTCGCTCCGCAGGCAGTTTTCATGCCCTCGATGGCGGTTTCTCGTCCGTCGAACGTGTGCGAGTATTGCCGCCCCGTCGGCAGGATCGGAAAGACGCCTTTGCACTGCGGGCACATAACCTTGTGTCCGACGCCGGCAATGGGCTTTCCGTCAATTGTCGCGGTCGCGCTGCCCTCCAGCACGCGGCCGCCGTGCGTCGTCGTGTCGCCGACGCAGATCATGGCTCGGGCCATATGTTCTCTCGTAGGTGTGGTTTTCGTATGAATTTACCATTTCCGAGAGAACGGCTGACCGTTGGCTAACTCGCGGTGAGTCAACTATTGTCAATCGAAGCGAGCGCTGTCGATCATGCGACGGAGCTGGTCGAGCGCGAACGAGTCGGGATAACCGCTCTTCTTTAATTCCAGTTCGGCCGCGCCGACCATTTTCTCCATGAGTCGCAACGCTCGGCGGACGTGCACGACTTCCAGCACGAAGCGCTGTTCGAGCGTCAGCGCACGCCTTTTCTTGAAGTCGGCCACGCTCCACGCGTCGCGCAACTCCTCCCACGTCAGCCGTTGGAACTCGGGTAACTTCGTTGCCTTGTCGGAGCCGGGATCTGGCTCCTCTGGAGTGTCATGGAGCCGGCATTTCATGGCTTCGCGTGCGCGCCATTCGTCGGAAAACGGAGCAACGGACGCACGCGGATTCCCCATGCTGCCTGCCCGCGAGATCTCCTTGTCGATCTTGATCGACAAGCGGCGCAGCGGTGCCGCGTACTTCAGCTCGTCGGCTCGTTCGAGGTACGCGATCATGCGCGTAGCATCGCCGGTCAGGGTGCCCATTTCGCGCAGCGTGAGTCGCAGGTGCAGCACTTCGAGAATCAGCCGGTGGACGTCGGCATACGTGCACGTGCGCCACCACTGCGACATCGCGTCGAACTGTGGCGGATCGAATGGGGGCAGAATCATGATGCGCGGAAAATACTGTATGGATATACAGTTTATCGCGCGGTAAGATGGAGCCGTCAAGTCTCAAAAATGGGGGCGGGCCGTGTGCACAAATTACAAAGCGCCAGACGAAGATCCGGGCATCAATGAGCTGAAGATCGGGATCGGCGATCTGTACCATCGCGACCCTTGGGAGCCGGATGTGTATCCAGACTATGCAGCGCCGATCGCATGGGCGGATGGTGATGGTCTTGGCGTCGTCAAAGCTGTGTTCGGTTTCTGGCCGAAATTCATGCAGCCTGAGCGAGTCGACGACAAAGGGAAGAAGCGGAAAAAGTTCGACACGGTCAACGCCCGGTCAGAAACGGTCGGTGAGTCTCGACTCTACGGCAAGGCGTGGCGGGCTGGTCAGCGCTGTTTGATCCCGGTCCGATGGATATACGAGCCGTGTTACGAAACGGGACGAAACGTCTGGCAGCGGATCGGATTAATGGATTGGCAACCGTATTGCGTCGCCGGCATTTGGCGGCGCTACGAAGGTGAGGACGGGCGCTCGCTGGTCGGCATGACCATGATGACCGTCAACGCGGACGGCCATGCCGTGATGGCGCGTATGCACAAGCCCGGCGACGAGAAGCGGTCCGTGGTCATCTTGCGACCGACCGACTATGACGAATGGTTGCACACGACGAACGTCGAGGCCGCACGTGCGATGTTGCAGCTGTTCCCGGCTGACGGTATGGCTGCCGAAGCGGCGGGCAAATAACAGCGCGCGTCCTGCGAGAATTCACAATTTCGACTACCCAAGTTCCTCCCGCCTAGTACGATGTGTAAGCGCTGTGGTGTCCCGCGCAAACCAATCGAGAACAAGGAGAGAGGGCTATGACTGCTGATAAGAGTGAGTTGCCGCCGCTGCTGATACCACAAGCCGACGACGGCTTGTTGGACCCGAAAGCTCTATCGGGCGAGGGTGTTTCGGTGACTATTCCGCCATACGAATCAAAGGCCGTCGGTGATCTGATTCAAATTTACTGGAGTGGCACAAGCGTAACCAACGTTGTCGCGGACGACGAGGCGGCAATGGAATTTGATATTCCGCCAGGTAGAATCGGCTTGCCGCGGCCAGTGATACCAGAAGCTGTCAACGGCATATTGCATTTGGGGGATATATCGGACGCGGGCGCTACGGTGGTTATTCCGCGCTACCAAGGCATTGCTGCAGGCGACACGATCGTACTTTCTTGGAAAGGTCTAAAAGGCGAGAGCACCACATTCCACGATGTCGCGGACGGCGGGGGGGTAAAACCAGTTGCTGTCGTGATTCCTTTGAGCACCATTGACGCTACGGGCAATGACGGCAGGGTGGTCGTGTCCTATGAAATTCGAGACCGGGCATACAACTATTCGCAAAGGTCGGAGGCTGTTCTGCTGGATGTACAGCCCCGAGGTGAATCGGAGGAGTGATGGATCCGGTCGCCAAGGGAGCAGTGTGCTAGATGCTCCACTGGGTAGCACGCGGCGCAACATCACGACGTAAAAAAGCCCGCTGCGAGCGGGCTTTTTTACGTGCTACGAATTTGCTACAGCAAGGGGCGGGAGCCTTGCTGGACAAGCGTTGCGCTTATCATTCCATCCCCTGAACTACGGGGCTGATTGCAACCTATGGCTTGCTGCCGATGTAGAGTCGGATCGGTGCCTTGTTCGCAGTGGTCCCCTCGGCAGACATATATGCGTTAGGCCAATACCCTCTCTTTTGGATGCCCTTGTCGATGGTATTGATCTCGTTTCTGTTTAGCACGGCTCGCAGATCGTTGGCTGCAGAAATATCTGATTCGTGCGCGCCTTCGACGACTGCGACCGCAACGCCAACAAACGAACCGCTGCCGACCGCGGTGGCCGAGACAGTGTTCCAGCCAGCAGCTAACAACGCCTTATCGATTTGCGATCGCAATCCTTCGATTTCGGGGTTCTCCCCAATCTGCAAGATGTCAATTGACGTGCCGATGTGTCGTTTTAAGACCCGAGAAATATTCACTAATTGTTCTTCGGTAAGGCTTCTTGGTGTTATGAGGTTGTGCATTTTTTGACGCATTTCCTCTTCTGCATGGAGCGTCTTTTCCATATTTGATGCTGTCGTGTCGGCAATTGCAGCGGCCTTCTCTGCCTTGATTGAGCTCGCATTTGCGTCTTTCTGAGCAATTTCTAGTTTTTTCTCCTCAGATTTTAAAAGGTCGAGGGCCGCATCGTCCCGTGCCTTCTGGGCCTTAGCAAGGCTTTCGAATGCCGCGCTTCGATTTTGTAAGGATCGAAGAAGGGAGTCTTGTTCGGCGAGTTCTGAGCTTAGAGATCGATTCGATTGGCCAAGCTTATTCGTGAGTTCTACAAGTTTTGCCTCTCGGTCTTGCCCCTGTAAAATCTCTGTGTTTAAGCCGTGGATGATCTCTTCGCCCACATCGTGGCTTTTTACTGCGGCTATAACCTCACCAACCAACGCTACGATGAGGATCAAAAGTCCGAGTTTGGCGATCTTTTCCTTAAGCTCTTCGCGTCTATCGAGTGTTGTCAATTTGGCTAGACTTTTGAAGTCGACTACGGACTCCATAATCACGCCGAGTGCGACTAAAATTGCTAACCAAACGCCAACAGTGTCCCAGAATGATTCACGCGCGGTGAGTGCCGAAATGTCGAAGGTCATCGATCAGCAAAAAACTGTTGGATTGCGTTGATGGATTTGGATGTGCTTGGGTTTTATAAGCACATAATCGATTGGCTGCGCGGCGTTGCTTTGTCCCACAACTCTTGATATGTTGCTTGCATCGCATCAAAAGCGTCCACTATCTGTGTAAGCGTTGTCGGCGCCTTCTTCGCGCCGTCCTTAAAAGATGAGCCCGATTGATAGCAAGATAATCTGTCTACAAAGACGTATCGGTCATGAAATCCTGTGGCCGACCGTACTTCGATTGTCACACTGTTTTGCTGTCGCAAAAGTTCCACGGCTGGAAGGAGCGTAGTCATGCGTTCTCGACCTAGCAGGCGTACGGTAACGCCCGGTGCTACGTGTGGCAGATACCGCGAGACGAATTCCGCGTCGAGGTATGGATCAACGAACAGTAGTTCGTTCTTCGCTGCCTCAACAACTTTGCGAACTTCATCAAAATAGTCGAAGACGGCCCCTTGCCCCATTGCGATCGTCACAGGGCCCAGTGTTTGCATGCGCAATTCGTGGCCGGCCTGATGCAGCATTGTTTGAACGCCTCGAATTCCCCGATTTGCGTCAATGGCCAGGTGCGCGTGCATGGTCTCGACGAAGCCATCGAACCGCGTGGCTCTCACGGGATCCCACAAACGCATCGCCGCAGAGGCGCGGCCAAGCCAGGCAAAGTTTTCCGGCAACTCGTGCCGAATGGTTGCCCGGGGCGGCATTGTGCGGATAATGTCTTCAATCTCAGCAAGAAGCTGCTCTGGGGCAAGCGTGGCCATATTTGCGCCTTATCGAAGGGCAGACGGTTGCAGGGGCAGCTGCGGGGCTGTGCTCATGTGATCGGTAAAGTTGCTTTGGCAGGCCTAGTCTACCAGCGGCCCGCACGGGACCGCTCGAAGTTCGCCATCTGGCCAGGTGTTGGCGATGGCGGGCGACAGCGATCGGCAGGTAGTGCCATTCGGCCACGGCATAGCTTGGACGCTCGAACGTCTGGTTCGTCTATGCCAAGGGCGTCATTGACTTGCTGCTGTCATCTGTGGGTCTGACGGCTCGCCGATGCGACACGTAGCTAAGGGGATAAGCTGGTAGCATTCGCCGGTAATTAAAACGAAGAGAATGGTGAGCTGATGGCCATACGAATCACAATCGAAAACCTACGACACATTCGTCGCCTAGAATTCACGATTCCAAATACCGGGGTGTGGCTTTTGACCGGGGCCAACGGAACCGGGAAAACGTCCCTGCTGGCGTGCCTTCGGCGGATAGGCTTCAGCAACGCTTTTCCGACGCATTTTCCCGCATCTCAGATGTCGGACAGGCTTGATTCCTTCGACGGTTCATCCGTCCGATATGACGTCAATGGCGCGGCTGTCACCTATCGGTACCGCGGCGAGCGCTGGGTTCCGTTTCCGAAGGCCAATAGTAAGCTACTGAGTCAGGCTGGATTTCCTTCCGTACGTTATATAGCAGCCGACGCAACGCGTATTGAGCCCAACAGGGACGACTTTCAGCCTAGGAGAGTACGGCCCGCGCACGCGGATATCGTTGCTGCCGCGAACAGGATATTCAATACTGGCAAGTTCAGTGCGCTCAAAACCATAAATCTCCGGACCGGAGTCGGTAGCGACGCGTTTTTGTTGGAGCTCCCGGCCGTGCCCTGGCGAAATGCACGGCACTACATTTCAGAAAAGAATCTGAGTCTCGGAGAGCTCTGCATCCTGAAACTGCTACGGCTGCTGAAAGATTGCCCTCGTGGCTCGCTCGTACTGATCGACGAGCTTGAACTTGCGCTCCATCCGATGGCTCAGGTGATGCTTCTTCGCTATCTTGATGATATCGCAGCCGAAAAAGCTCTAACGATTATCGTATCGACTCATTCCGCGACGCTGATTAAGCAGGCTAGGGCAAGCCGGCTATTGCTTCTCCAAGAGGACGCTGCTGGAAATATCGTCTGCCAAGACAAGTGCTTCCCGTCTCTCGTGTTGGGGGCACTTGCTTACCGCGAAGAAACCGCTGCCGACGTGATCGTCTATGTCGAAGACGAAGCCGCACAAGTCATCGTAGAACAATTTGCGTTTAGATTCATGCAGCAGGAGTATCGAAACAATCAGTTGGCACCGAGCATACAGGTCATTCCTGTTGGTGGAATGACGAACGTCTTACGATTTTTTGTTCGTCAACGGCCTTTGCTTCCTGCTATTACCCGTTGCTATGTGATGTTGGATGAGGATGCTGAACAGGGCCTTAACACAGCGCGAGCAGAGGACATTGTTCGGATTAGAGATGGGGAGAGGGATTCGATTTCGTACCTGCCCGTTACGCCGGAAGTGGGCCTGGCGACGTTTCTGCACAGCAGCATACGGTACGTTCAGGATACCCTGCGCACGCATTACAGACTTCAGATTACTGTGGTTCAACGAGATGTGGGGGCCTTGCCCGCGCCGGATGACCGCGATGCATGCAAGGCGCTTGTTGGCCGGGTATGCGGTGTTATCGCAGAGCAACTCCCGAACGTCAGTTCGTCCGATGTGAAAGAGACGCTTCTCAAGTTGCTAGCTGACCATCTCTTTGAGAGCGAACGGGCTAGGATCATGCGGCTCATGGGTCCCATCGTTCGCGGCTAGTCTTGCTAGCCGTGAGCAAAGTATGAGACTGCGGGCGACGTATACGGCGTCTGAGCAGCAGCTTCTGTGAATCGGAAGCGGCTGTGGATTTGCTCAGGTCTGGACGACAGCTGTGGGTGGTAACGGTCCGTCCTCGAAAGTGCGGGCGTAGGTCTTGGCGTAGCTTTGTACATCGAGCCTTGTCAGATAAGGCGCAGGTACTGCTGCATCATTGGGGTGACGGGTGCAGGTGCTGCGGTGGGTTGCGTGCTCATGTGACCGGGAAAAGTCGCTTTGGCAGCCAGATTACTAGTGAGCCCACATGGGGCATCTGTTTAACGGTGATGCGTAAATATTCCTAGGTAATTCGGTACAACCAAAACGAGCGCCGAACATGCCGCAATACCCCACATGCAGTACAGATACACCTTGCCACCGCGGCTCTTGATTATGTGGCGCGTGGCATCGCTATCGCGACTGATACGGCTAAGTAAGATGCTGCAACCGACCGTAAGGAGACCAACGATTAGAATCGGCGCAAATCTAAACAAAATAATCGATACCAGCAGACAGAGCGCAAGAAAAACATGGAGAACGAGTAGGCTGATTACGATCTTGGTTTGATCTGCCGCAATTTTTTCCATCTTGCACCTCCTGTTGGAAGGCTTCGAAAGCGGTGATGGTGTGTGCACGACGGGGCGAAGAATGTTGCGGACGCGCCTATCATGTGTCTCGTCCATTCATCATCGGATATGGGATGCAGTATTGCAACTGGATGCGGACGGCGAGTGCATAGACAACGAAAAGCCCGCTGGGAGCGGGCTATTCTGGGTGCAACGAGTTTGCTGTAGCCGTGGCCGAATGCCGCTCGTCATTCTCCTGACCGACGGGGTGGCGTAGGTCTTGGCGTAGCTTTACGTATCTAGCCTTGTCAGATAAGGCGCAGGTACTGCTGCATCATCGGAGTGTGGCCGGCGAAGGCGTCGGGCGACAGCGTGGTCATAGGTCAGGCATGAAGTTGTTGCTTGGGTTGCCCGAGTTTACCAGTCGCTTCCATGTGCACGCGCGAAGTTCGCCGTTTGGCCAGGTGTGGGCGATCGCGCGAACCCTTGCGTGCCGACGGCACCCCGCACATCAGCGCGTGTGCTTGGACGTCGGGCGGCGTGTTGCCGCTTCGAACCGGGCTGCGCGGCGCCATCGGTCGGTTTCGATCATGGCATCCGGTCCGCGGCTTTCATTCGGCCCTTTTTTGTCGCGGATACAAGCCACTCATTGCGGCCGGCCGCAGGCGATTTCGTCCGTCTGGACAGTGCCGCGAACTGTGAAACGTTTGGCAGACCGCGTAATCCAGTTACACGGTCCTTATATTTGCCGATGCTCTCGGGACTTACACCAATCAACCTCGCAAAACTGAAACTTAGGCAAGTTTCAAGGGAGGGAGCGTGCTAGTCTGAAACGGCAATATATATAAAAACGCAGTAAGTTCGGGGCACAAACATGAAGCAGGCCATACAGGATGCGGGGGGCGCGTGCGCGCAAAGTACGCTGGTGCCGCACGTTGCAGCGGTCGCGGATGAGTCGGAGCGGATCAATCTGATCGAGCTTGGTGCTCGCGTGTTGTCAGTGACCGTGCTGGGCGTATTTGCTTGTCTGATTTACATGCCGTGGCGAGCGGACCCGAGCCGGATCACGCTGATCCTGCTGCTGGTATCCGCAGTACTGACCGTCGGCATGTCGGCTTTTGCCAAATTGCCGACACGGCGCGACTGGCATCCCGTCGCGGTGTGCTTTTCTCTGGGCGGTTCGTTCTACTGCCTGACCTATCAGCTGACTGCCAGCACACAACTGATTCCGGAGTGGGCGGGAGGCACCTGGCAAATTTGCGGGATTGCGTGGCAACTGTTCGCGAAACTGTCGCTCGGGCGCTCGTTCGGTTTGCTGCCGGCGAATCGCGGCGTCGTGTCGACCGGTGCGTACCGGTTCATGCGCCACCCGATCTATGCCGGTTATCTGTTGTCCGAAATCGGTTTCCTGCTTGCAAACTTCAATACGCGAAACCTGCTCACGATCGGCATCTGGATGCTGTTGCAGATCGGGCGAATCAGTATGGAAGAGCGGGTGCTGTCGGAAGACGCCGACTATCGCGCGTACAAGACGAAGGTTCGGTACCGGCTGATTCCCGGCGTGTTTTGACGGGAATGCCGAAAGCGCGCCGTGGCGGTGCGCCGATGAGACAGAGTGGCGCGGCGGACGTGCAAAAGCCGGCGTACTCGGGTCACGGACCTTCGCACGCCGGCTTTGTCCGGCTTGTCAGGACAAAGCCGGCGTACTCGGGTCACGGACCTTCGCACGCCGGCTTTGTCCGGCTTGTCAGGACGTGTGTCCCGACGTCATGCTGAGTGCGACCGCCTGCGCGACTTCGATACCGTCGATCGCCGCCGAATAGATGCCGCCCGCATATCCGGCGCCTTCGCCGGCCGGATACAGGCCATCCACGTTCATGCTCTGGTAGTCGTCCTTGCGTCGAATCCGGATCGGCGATGACGTGCGCGTCTCCACGCCGGTCAGCACCGCATCGTGCATCGCGAAGCCGGCGATCTTCTTGTCGATCTCGGGCAGCGCTTCGCGGATGGCTTCGATCACGTAGTTCGGCAGCGCGGTGCTGAGGTCGGTCGGATTCACGCCAGGCTTGTACGACGGCTCCACGGAACCCAGCGACGTCGACGGCCGGCCTGCGATGAAATCGCCGACCAACTGGCCCGGCGCGCGGTAATCGCCGCCACCGAGTTCGAACGCGCGTTCTTCCCATTTGCGCTGGAACGCGATGCCTGCCAGCGGGCCGCCGGGATAGTCGTCCGGCGTGATGCCGACGACGATGCCGGCATTCGCGTTGCGCTCGGCGCGCGAATACTGGCTCATCCCGTTGGTCACGACGCGGCCCGGCTCGGAGGTCGCTGCGACCACCGTGCCGCCCGGACACATGCAGAAGCTGTAGACGGCCCGGCCGTTATTGGCGTGGTGAACCACCTTGTAGTCGGCCGCGCCGAGCTGCTTGTGGCCCGCAAACTTGCCGAAACGGCTGCGGTCGATCAGCCCCTGCGGGTGTTCGATGCGAAAGCCCAGCGAGAACGGCTTGGCTTCGATATAGACGCCGCGGTCGTGCAGCATCTGGAACGTGTCGCGCGCGCTGTGGCCCACGGCCAGCACCACATGGTCGCACGGGAGCGTTTCGCCGTTCGACAGCTTGAGCGCGCGCACCTTGCCCTGATCGATTTCGATATCGTCGACCCGGGTTTCGAAACGCACTTCGCCACCGAGTTCGTGGATGGACGCGCGCATTTTTTCCACCATGCTCACGAGGCGGAACGTGCCGATGTGCGGCCGGCTCAGATACAGGATGTCTTCCGGTGCGCCGGCCTTGACGAACTCGTCCAGCACCTTGCGGCCATAGTGGTGGGGATCCTTGATCTGGCTGTACAGCTTGCCGTCGGAAAAGGTACCGGCGCCGCCTTCGCCGAACTGCACGTTGGATTCCGGGTTGAGCACGCTCTTGCGCCACAGGCCGAAGGTGTCCTTGGTGCGCTCGCGTACGGCCTTGCCGCGTTCGAGGATGATGGGACGGAAGCCCATCTGCGCGAGGATCAGGCCGGCAAACAGGCCGCACGGCCCCATGCCGATGACGACCGGGCGCAGGAAATCGGCGCGCTCGGGCGCCTTCGTGACGAAGTGGTACGCCATGTCGGGCGTCTTGCCGCAATGCGGCTTGCCGGCCATGCGCTTGAGCGCGGCCGCTTCGTCCTTGACCTCGAGATCGACGATGTACGTGAGCTTGATGTCCGAACGCTTGCGCGCATCGTGCGCGCGGCGGAACACGGTGTAACGGAGGAGCTCGTCCGCCGCCACGCCAAGCTCGGCGAGGCGCGCGCGAACGGCGGCCTCGAGTGCGCTCTCGGGGTGGTCGAGGGGGAGTTTAATTTCGCTTAGCCGTAACATGGGGACTCGGATGCGATTGCCACGGCGTCGTGGCGATGTTGATACGGGTGGGGCCGGTATGCCGGCGGCGGCGTTGTTCGTCGCGCGGGCCTGCCGGACGCAAACCATTCATTGTCATTGCGGGAAAAGCAGGGCGGGCAGCAGTACGCCGACCCGCCCGGACGACTCGGGCAACTTCAGGATAGGCGCACGAAGCGCCCCTTGTGCACGGAAGATTGTCGCGCCTCCCGGGCGATCGGGAGGCGAACGGCGCGCGATCGTGACGATGCCCGCGAGCGGTTTGCACAAAAGCCGCGCCATGCGGGCGCGGCTCGGGCCTTTACTCCGCTGCCGGGTGGACTCGGCTGTAGCGGTTCAGGATCGGGATCATCTGCGCGTAGATCTTCGGGTTCGCCGCGACGATCTCATGGCGATGCAGGAAATCGGCGTCGCCCGTGTAGTTGCCGACGAGGCCGCCGGCCTCGGTGATCAGCAGGCTGCCCGCGGCCATGTCCCACACGTTGATGCCTTGCTCGAAGAACGCGTCGAGGCGGCCGGCCGCGACGTTCGCGAGATCGAGTGCCGCCGCGCCCGGGCGGCGCAGGCCCGTGCAGGCCTGCGTCATTTCGGTGAAGAGGCGTGCGTACGCGTCGAGGCCGTCCTTCTCGCGGAACGGGAAGCCGGTGCCGACGAGCGCATCTGCCAGGCGGTCGCGGCGGCCGACGCGGATGCGGCGGTCGTTCAGGTACGCACCGCGGCCGCGCGTGGCCGTGAACAGGTCGTTCTTGTTCGGATCGTAGATGACGGCCTGCGTGACGACGCCCTTGTGCTCGAGCGCGATCGACACGCAGTAGTACGGGAAGCCGTGGATGAAGTTGGTCGTGCCGTCGAGCGGATCGATGATCCACTTGAATTCGGATTCGTTCTCCGATTCACCCGATTCCTCGGCGAGGATCGCGTGATCGGGGTAGGCGGTCTTCAGCGTCTCGATGATCGCGTCTTCGGCGGCCTTGTCCACTTCGGTGACGAAGTCGTTCTGCTGCTTCTTGCGGATCTCGATCAGGTCGAGATCGAGGGACGCGCGGTTGATGATCTGTCCGGCGCGGCGCGCAGCCTTGACAGCAATGTTGAGCATGGGATGCATGAGCCTGGATCCTGTAGCCGGCGGCACGGGCCGCCACGAAGTGGGACAACCGCCCGGAACGGCGCAAGCATGCCGGGCGAGGTGAGACGCGAATTGACAAAGAGCGGGGTACGACCCGCGCCGCACGGTGTGCGACGCGTAAAGGCATGATTTTACCCGATTTTTGGCGGTTTCAGGCGACCGGAATGCGGGGAAACCCCCACTGTCCGTCCGGACGAGTGGGTTTGCCGCGGCGATGGCGATACCATACTGCCATTCTGATGAACCGAGTCGCATCGTAGTGGAAACCCCGCAGAACACCGCCGCGCCGTCCGAGCCGGGCGCGGCCTCGTCCCCGCCGCCGTCCGGCGGCTTCACGTCCACCCGCTTCGTGCTGGTCGAGCCGAGCCATCCCGGCAATGTCGGGGCGGCCGCCCGCGCGCTGAAGACGATGGGCTTTTCGCGTCTCGTGCTGGTCGCGCCGCGCGTGCCGCACGTGCAGAGCGACCCCGAGGCGATCGCGATGGCCAGCGGCGCGGACGACGTCCTCGCGTCCGCGCATGTCGTGCCGACGCTCGGCGACGCGCTGTCCGGCGTTCACTGGTCGATCGCACTGACCGCGCGCACGCGCGAATACGGGCCGCCGCGCCTCGCGCCGCGTGCGGCCGCCGCGCAGGCGTGCGCGCAGGTCGGCACGGGCGACATCGCGCTCGTGTTCGGCAACGAGCGCACGGGCCTCGCGAACGAGCATGTCGAGCAGTGCAGCGCGCTCGCGCACATTCCGGCGAACCCGGCCTACAGCTCGCTGAACCTGGCGCAGGCCGTGCAGGTGCTCGCGTACGAGTTGCGCGTCGCGTTTCTCGAGCAGGCGAGCGAGCCGTTGGCGCAACCGTCGGCCGAAGTCGGCACGCTCGCACCGAGCGACGAGATCGAGCGGATGTACGTCCACCTCGAGAACGCGCTGATCGCGCTCGATTTCCTCGATCCGCGCAATCCGAAGAAGCTGATGCCGCGGTTGCGGCGCTTATTTGCTCGCACGGGCCTCGAGCGCGAGGAAGTCAACATCCTGCGCGGCGTCGCGAAGCACATCCTGCTGAAATCGGGCAAGCCCGGCGGCGACGCGTAAGCGGCCGGCGGCCGGTTGCTCGGTCGTCGCCCGGATGCCGCTTCGGGCCACGCAGGCTGCGCGTCGGTCAGCGCGGTAGCGCCCCGGCCCGGCGCATTCCACCCGGTCGATCCTCCCCGGAAGCCCGTTCCGGCAAGCCTCCCGCCCGAATACCCGCGCCGGCCGCGGGGTGAACGCGCGACCGCGTGCGGCCGTGCGCGACTGGCCCTACAATCGCCGGACGTCATAAGCAAATTACCCGGCGCGATAACGGCCGGTCATTGCCGGCGATGCGCGCCGGCCTTTTCCCAGACCACATCATGTTCACGAGACTGCGCGAAGACGTTGCAACGATTCGCGAGCGGGATCCCGCCGCTCGCAGTGCATGGGAAGTGCTGACCTGTTATCCGGGGCTGCATGCGCTCGTGCTGCATCGTTTCGCGCACGCATGCTGGCGCGCGAAGCGCTACTGGCTCGCGCGTTTCGCGTCGCAGGCCGGCCGGTTCCTGACGGGGATCGAAATCCACCCCGGCGCGACGATCGGCCGGCGCGTGTTCATCGACCACGGCATGGGTGTCGTGATCGGCGAGACGGCGATTATCGGCGATGACTGCACGATCTATCAGGGCGTGACGCTGGGCGGCACGTCGCTCACGCGCGGCGCGAAGCGCCACCCGACGCTCGAAGCCGGCGTGATCGTCGGCGCGGGCGCGAAGGTGCTCGGCGGTTTCACGGTCGGGGCGGGGGCGAAGATCGGCTCGAACGCGGTCGTCGTGAAGCCGGTGCCGGCAGGCGGCACGGCGGTCGGCAATCCGGCACGCGTCGTGATGCCGGCACAGCCGAAGCCGCAGCCCGAGCGCGCGGCATTCTGCGCGTACGGGATCACGCCGAACGCCGACGATCCGATGTCGCTCGCGATCCACGGCCTGATCGATCACGCGGCGAAGGAAAGCCGTCGTGTCGACGAGATCGTCGCGGCGCTCGAACAGCTCGGGACGCATCTGGAAACGCTGCAGGGCGCTGATGCGGCGCGCCTCGACCTGCGCAGGCTGTCGGCGGTGCTGGAAGGAAAGACGGTCGAACGCCAGATGTGACGAACGCGATGCGTGCCGACGGCCGCCGGTCAGTGTGACGGCGGCGTCAGTCGAGCGGCATCGCGTGGATACCTTCCGCGTCGACGCGCAGGTAGCCGCCGCGCGGCGCGCCGTGATCGAGATCCCAGTCGGGCAGGACCCAGCGGATGCCGCCCGGTTCCAGGTGGCGCGCGGGCCGATGCGTGTGGCCGTGAATGATCACGCTCGCGCGGCTCTTCCGGAACAGGGCGGCCACGCCTTCACGCGTGACGTCGTAGATGGCCGAAGCAGGGCGCATCCGGCCCGCTTCGCTGTTCGAGCGCATGCGCTGCGCGAGCGCGCGGCGCCAGCGGAACGGCCACGCGAGAAACAGCCATTGCGCGACGCGGTTGCGCGCGAAGCGGCGGAACACCTGGTAGCCGCGGTCGGCCGTGCATTGCGCGTCGCCGTGCGCGAGCACGATGCGCTGGCCGAACGCCATGATCAGCGACGGGTCGGGCAGCAGCATTGCGCCGGCTGCCTTCATGAAGCGACGGCCGAGCAGGAAATCGCGATTGCCGTGCATCACGTAGAGCGCGATCCCGCGCTCGGAGAACGTGTGCATCAGCGCGGCCATGCGGGCCGCGAACGGATCGTCGTCGAGGATGTCGTCGCCGATCCAGTATTCGAAAAGATCACCGAGGATGAACACCGAGTCGGCGCTGTCGGCGGTGTATTTCACGAAATGCTCGAACGCGGCGACCGTCTTCGGAATCGCTTCGCTCAGATGCAGATCGGAGAGAAACAGGAACGGGCGTGCGGCTTGCGCGTACTCGCGCTCGCCTGGCACGCCCGCGGAGACGCTTCGCGGCGGACTCTCCTGCAACATCGAAGTGTCTCCGTAACCGTGCGTCAGACCACCACGGCCTTTTCGATCACGACGTCGTCGGCCGGCACGTCCTGGTGGAAACCAGCGTTGCCCGTCTTGACGCCCTTGATCTTGTCGACCACGTCCTGGCCTTCGACGACCTTGCCGAACACCGCGTAGCCCCAGCCCTGCGGCGTCGGCGACGAGTGGTTCAGGAAGTCGTTGTCGTTCACGTTGATGAAGAACTGGGCGGTGGCCGAGTGCGGATCGTTCGTGCGAGCCATCGCGACCGTGTAGTTGTCGTTCTTCAGGCCGTTGTTCGCCTCGTTGTCGATCGGCGCGTCGGTCGGCTTCTGCTTCAGGCCCGGCTCGAAGCCGCCGCCCTGGATCATGAAGCCGTTGATCACGCGATGGAACACGGTGCCGTCGTAGTGGCCCTTCTTCACGTAGTTCAGGAAGTTCTCGACCGTCTTCGGTGCCTTCTCGGCGTCGAGCTCGAGCTTGATCACGCCGTGGTTCGTATGCAGTTCAACCATGATGAATTCCTTCGGTGAGGCGGTTTAAATGGCACGCGGCCGGTCGTGCGACGCGGCCGCGTGAGTCGCCGGACGTGCCGGCAGGTTCTTACTTCGAGACGATGCTGGCCGATTCGATCACGATCGGTTGTGCCGGCACGTCCTGCATCGGGCCGCGCGAGGTCGTCGCGACGCCTTCGATCTTCTTCACGACGTCGAGGCCCGACACGACCTTGCCGAACACCGCATAGCCGTTGCCGTCCGGGTTCGGGTAGTCGAGGCCGCTGTTGTCGACCGTGTTGATGAAGAACTGCGCGGTGGCCGAGTTCGGATCGCTCGTGCGCGCCATCGCGATCGTGCCCGTCAGGTTCTTCAGACCATTGCGGCTCTCCAGCGGGATCGGCGCGCGGGTCGGCTTCTCCTCGAAGTTGGTCTTGTAGCCGCCGCCCTGGATCATGAAGCCCTTGATCACGCGATGGAAGATCGTGCCGTTGTACTGGCCGGCCTTCACGTAATCGAGGAAGTTGGCGACCGACTTCGGTGCCTTCTCCGGGTAGAGCTCGACGCGGATGTCGCCCTGCGAGGTCTTCAGCTGCACGACGGGGTGCGCGGTAGCCGATTGCGCGAACGCAGGTGCGGTCGCGGTCGCGAGAAGGGCGGCGCCGCCAAGCGCCAGCAACAGACGTTTCATTGCGATCCTCAGGTTGGGAGGGAAAGAAGGTCGCGCCGCTTATTGCGACGGCGCGACGTACGGCGCCGCCAGTGCGCCCGACGGACCGCTGAACTGGAACGTCGGCGACATCGGCAGCGTGGTGGTGCTCACGTTCGCGGCGGCGCGGTCGGTGTAGTCGCGCGTGGCCGGCGTCGCCGCGCGTGCATTCGACGCGGCTTTCGGCGGCGACACGATCTTCTGGAGATCGGCGAGGCGCTGCGCGGTGGCGCCGCTCGTGCGGCCGAGCGATTGCGCGCGCTTGTACGACTCGGCCGCGAGGCGCAGGTAGAGATCGCCGAGGTTCTCGTACGCGAGCGAGTAGCTCGGATTCGATTGCGTCGCGGTGACGAGCGCGGTGCGCGCGTCGTCGTAGCGGCCATGCTTCGCGTAAAGCGCCGCAAGGTTGTTGTACGGCTCGGGCAGTTCCGGGTACGCCTGCGTGATCGCGACGAACTGCTGGATCGCGTCGTCGTCGCGGTTCAGGCGGGCCAGCACGGTGCCGCGCTTGAACTGCGCCTGCACGTCGTGCGGGTTCGACGCGATGCGCGCATCGAGCTGCGCGAGCGCCTGCTTCCACTGCTTGCCGGCGATCGATGCGTCGATTTCGGGGGTGCCGTCGGCGACGGCCGGGGCCTTCTGCGCATGCGCCGCGGGGACCGCGAAAAGCGTCAGCGCGACGCCCATGACGGTGGTCGCAACGAGGGTCGCAGCGCTCTGCGCGCGGCCGCGATGAGGTTTCATAGGCGTAAATCGGAATGTTATACTCCGAGCCATTCTAACAAAACGTCTGCGCGTTCCGGCGAGCGGCAGACAGTCTTTCTTTGCCTCTCGTGGCCGTCACCGCTGTGCTTGCAGCCTGACCGCCCCATGTGATACGAGGACGCTCGGCCTGGCGCCGCAGCAGATGGTCCGTCCGTTTCGCATGCTGGGCGAGCTTCGCCAGGGCGGTTTCCTTCGGCTCACGGTTCATCTCTATGGAATCACTGCGCATCTACAACACGCTCGCGCGTGACAAGCAAGTTTTCGTGCCGCGCCAGTCCGGCGAAGTGCGGATGTACGTATGCGGGATCACCGTCTACGACTATTGTCACGTGGGCCACGCGCGCATGCTGGTCGTGTTCGACCTCGTCCAGCGCTGGTTGCGTGCGATCGGTTACCGGGTCACGTATGTGCGCAACATCACCGACATCGACGACAAGATCATCCGCCGCGCGGTCGAGAACGGCGAGACGATCAAGTCGCTGACCGACCGGTTCATCGGCGCGATGCACGAGGACGAAAGTGCGCTCGGCATCCAGCGGCCCGACATCGAGCCGCGCGCGACGCAGTTCATCCCGCAGATGCTCGGCATGATCGAGACGCTCGAGACGAACGGCTACGCGTACCAGGCGACCGATGGCGACGTCAATTATTCGGTGCGCAAGTTCACGAACTACGGGAAGCTGTCGGGCAAGTCGCTCGACGACCTCCGCGCGGGCGAACGCGTGGCGGCGAACGATGCGAAGGAAGATCCGCTCGATTTCGTGCTGTGGAAGCGCGCGAAGCCGGAAGATCCGGAAGGCGCGTCTTGGGGATCGAAGTACGGGATGGGCCGCCCGGGCTGGCACATCGAGTGCTCGGCGATGGGCTGCTCGCTGCTCGGCAATCACTTCGACATCCACGGTGGCGGGCAGGATCTGCAGTTTCCGCACCACGAGAACGAGATCGCGCAGAGCGAAGGCGCGACCGGCGAGACGTTCGTCAACTACTGGATGCACAACGGCTTCGTGCAGGTCGACAACGAGAAGATGTCGAAATCGCTCGGCAACTTCTTCACGATCCGCGAAGTGCTCGAGCGGTACGACGCGGAAGTCATGCGCTTCTTCATCGTGCGCACGCACTACCGGTCACCGCTCAACTACAGCGACGTGCATCTCGACGACGCACGTGCATCGCTCACGCGTCTGTATACGGCGCTGAAGGACGTCGAGGCCGACACGCTCGCGCTCGACTGGAACGAGCCGCACGCGCAGCGTTTCGCGGCCGCGATGAACGACGACTTCAACACGCCGGTCGCGGTGGCGACGCTGTTCGAGCTCGCGGGCGAAGTGAATCGCACGCGCGACGCGTCGCTCGCGCGGCAGCTGAAACAGCTGGCGGGCCTGCTCGGCCTGCTGGGCCGCGAACCGCGCGCGTTCCTGCAGCAGGCGTCCGGCGCCGCGCAGGCGGGCGGGGTCGCCGCCGACGAGATCGAAGCGAAGATCGCCGCGCGCGTCGCGGCGAAGCAAGCGAAGGACTATGCCGAAGCGGACCGGATCCGGGCGGAATTGCTCGAAGCCGGCATCGCACTTGAAGACAAACCGGGCGGATCGACCGAATGGCGTCGCGTATGAGCGCGGTGCGTTCCACTGACCGATCCGTCAGGTAGGAGGCAAGATGGCAACGGCTAGAAAAGCGCCGGTCAGGCGCGCGACCACGGTCGCCGCGCGTCCGGCAGCCAGGCGCGTGCCGGCGGCGAAGGCGGACGCGACGCGTGCCGCGCCGAACGGCGCGCTGAACGGTCATGCGCAGCCGGCGGCTGCGCAACCGGCTGCCGACGCGGCCCGCAAGACCCGTGCGTCCGAAGCGGACGGCGAGGAGGTCGTCGTGCGTCCTGCCTACTGGGACAAGGCATGCGCCGACCTCGTCAAGCGCGACCGCATCCTGAAGAAACTGATTCCGAAGTTCGGTCCCGCGCATCTCGTGAAGCGCGGCGACCCGTTCGTCACGCTCGCGCGCTCGGTCGTCGGCCAGCAGATTTCGGTGCCGTCCGCGCAGTCGCTGTGGGCGCGCATCGAGGACGCCTGTCCGAAACTCGCGCCGCAGCCGGTGATCCGGCTCGGTGCGGACAAGCTGATCGCATGCGGGCTGTCGAAACGCAAGACGGAATACATCCTCGATCTTGCGCAGCATTTCGTATCGGGCGCGTTGCACGTCGACAAATGGACGTCGATGGACGACGAGGACGTGATCGCGGAACTCACGCAGATCCGCGGCATCAGCCGCTGGACGGCCGAGATGTTCCTGATCTTCAACCTGTCGCGGCCGGATGTGCTGCCGCTCGACGACCCGGGCCTGATCCGCGCGATCAGCGTCAATTACTTCAGCGGGGAACCCGTCACGCGCAGCGAGGCGCGTGAAGTCGCCGCCAACTGGGAGCCGTGGCGCACCGTCGCGACCTGGTACATGTGGCGCAGCCTCGATGCGCCCGACACCGACGCCTGAGCGTTGGCTATCGGGTTTTAAACATCAATAGTTGAGAGTCGGTTTTGAGCGTCGCCCGCGCGGGTAGAATACGCGCTGCCGCAAGACCCAAGGATTCGAACACATGAAGACCACGTTTCTGGATTTCGAACAGCCGATCGCCGAACTCGAGGCCAAGATCGAAGAGCTGCGATTCGTGCAGGACGACTCGGCTGTCGATATTTCGGAAGAAATCGAGCGGCTGTCGAAGAAAAGCCAGCAACTGACGAAAGACCTCTACGCGAACCTGTCGCCGTGGCAGGTTTCGCAGATCGCGCGGCATCCGCAGCGTCCGTACACGCTCGATTACGTTGCGGAACTGTTTACCGATTTTCACGAGCTGCATGGCGACCGCGCGTTCTCGGACGACCTGTCGATCGTCGGCGGCCTCGCGCGCTTCGGCGGTCATCCGTGCATGGTGATCGGTCACCAGAAGGGCCGCGACACGAAGGAGCGCGCCGCGCGCAACTTCGGGATGCCGCGTCCGGAAGGCTATCGCAAGGCCGAACGCCTGATGCGTCTCGCCGAAAAGTTCGGGCTGCCGATCTTCACGTTCGTCGACACGCCGGGCGCATACCCGGGCATCGGCGCGGAAGAGCGTGGCCAGTCGGAAGCGATCGGTCACAACCTGTACGTGATGGCCGAGCTGAAGACGCCGATCATCACGACCGTGATCGGCGAGGGTGGTTCGGGCGGCGCGCTGGCGATCGCCGTGGCCGACACCGTGATGATGCTGCAGTTCTCGACCTATTCGGTGATCTCGCCGGAAGGTTGCGCGTCGATCCTGTGGAAGAGCGCCGCGAAGGCGCCGGAAGCCGCGGAAGCGCTGGGCCTGACCGCGCACCGCCTGAAGGCGCTCGGCCTGATCGACAAGATCATCAACGAGCCGCTCGGCGGCGCGCATCGCGATCCGAAGGGCATGGCCGCACTGCTGCGCCGCGCGCTCGCCGATTCGCTGCGCCAGTTCCAAGGCATGAGCATCGATGCAGTGCGCGAGCGCCGCTTCGAACGCCTGATGGCCTACGGCAAGTTCAAGGAAACCACGCCCGGCGCATGACCGGCTGCGTATTCAACTCGCGCGCCGCTGCGCGCGCGTCCCGCTCGTGATCCCGCCGACCGAATTCTCCGCCGACCGCGTCGTCCTCGACGCGGTCGGCGTTGCGCTTTCCGGCATGCCGGCCGATGCGTGCATCGCGATCGCCTACAGCGGCGGCCTCGACTCGACCGTGCTGCTCGATGCGGCCGTGCGTGTCGCGGGCGCGTCCCGCTGCGTCGCGCTGCATGTGCATCACGGCCTGAGCGCGAACGCCGATGCGTGGGTCGCGCATGCCGAAGCGGAAGCCGCGCGGCTCGGCGTCGCATTCGAATCGATGCGCGTCGATGTGCCGCGCGACAGCGGCCTCGGCATCGAGGCGACGGCACGCGAGCGTCGCTACGCGGCGCTCGACGAGATGTGCGAACGCCACGGCGCAGCCACGCTATGGCTCGCGCAGCATGCGGACGACCAGGCCGAGACCGTGCTGCTGCAATTGCTGCGCGGCGCGGGCATCGCCGGGCTCGCCGCGATGGCGCCGCGCTATCGCCCGGACGGCGTGAGCGTCGAGCGTGTGCGGCCGTTGCTGCGATTGTTGCGCGTGCAACTTGAGCGCTATGCGGAGCAGCACGCGTTCGCCTGGATCGACGACGAATCGAACGGCGACACGCGCTACGCGCGCAATGCGCTGCGTATCGACGTGCTGCCGGCGCTGGCCGTGCATTTCCCGGGCTTTCGCGATGCGCTCGGCCGCGCGGCCCAGCATGCGGCCGCCGCGCAGCGGCTGCTCGACGATCTGGCCGAGCTGGATTTCGCCGCCGCCGCGCGCGACGACGGGCATGCGCTGTCGCGCGACGCGCTGGTCGCGTTCGACGACACGCGCGGCGCGAACCTGCTGCGCTTCTGGATGCGCCGGCTCGGCTTGCCGGGCGCGTCGGCCGCGCGGCTCGCCAACATGATGCGGCAACTGCGCGCCGCGCATGACGCCCACGCGCTGCGTGTCGATCACGCGGGGCAGTGCCTGCGGCTCTATCGCGATGTCGTCTACTGGGAAGCGGGCGACAGCAGCGAACCGGCCGACGACGGCACGGGCACGCCGCACCCGGAAGCGGCGCTCGCGTGGGATGGACAGGAAGTGTGGCACCTGCCGGGCTGGCGCGGCACATACCTGTTCGCGCAAGCCGAGGCGGGGAGTGCCGATGCCGTGCCGGAGGCGCTGCTGCGCAGCGTGCGGCTCGCGGTACGCGCCCGCGCGGGCGGCGAGCGGATGCGCGCGTCGCCGGGCGGGCCGGGCCGCACGCTGAAGAACCTGTTCCAGGAGCGCGGCGTACCGGCCTGGCAGCGCGACGTGCCGCTCTTGTTCGCGGGCGAGCGGCTGATCTACGTGCCGCGGCTCGGCATCAATCGCGATGCTGACCTGTTCGACAGCGAGGCGGCTGGCGACGGCGCCTGGCGCCGGATCGAATGGCGTCCCGACCTGCTGATCGCGTAACGGCGGGCAGGCTTCCGGCGCCGTGATGGCGCGCCCATTTTCACCATTTGGTAAACAGCGCCGGAACGGCCGCCAACACGGCGGGCGGCTTGTCAAGCGGGCTTCTATCGGGTACGCTCGGTCGTTTGCTCGGCTCGATTTTTGAGCGTTTTGTGCAGGTTTTCCGCGTGACGTACCCGGTTTGCGCGGCCTGATCGGCCTTCCGGGCAAAATCCGTCACGCTTGCGTGTTGCGTCCCAGCCGTCCCTCTCGTCGTCCGTCCACAGCCACAAGCCGCGTGACTGAACGGCTACGCGGCCTGCCCAGCGCGCCCGTGCGGTTTCTCCTCCAGTTCAGAACGACAATGGCACTCATCGTACACAAATACGGCGGCACTTCGATGGGCTCGGTCGAGCGCATCAAGAACGTCGCGAAACGCGTCGCAAAATGGCATCAGGCCGGGCACCAGATGGTGGTCGTGCCTTCGGCGATGTCCGGCGAAACCAACCGTCTGCTCGGTCTTGCGAAAGAGATTTCGAGCCAGCCGAGCCCGCGCGAGCTCGACATGATCGCGTCGACCGGCGAGCAGGTCAGCGTCGGCCTGCTGTCGATCGCGCTCCAGGAAATCGGCGTCGAGGCCGTGAGCTACGCCGGCTGGCAAGTGCCGATCAAGACCGACAGCGCGTTCACGAAAGCGCGCATTCACTCGATCGACGACGAGCGCGTGAAGGCCGATCTGAACGCAGGCAAGGTCGTGATCATCACGGGCTTCCAGGGCGTCGATCCGGACGGTCACATCACGACGCTGGGCCGTGGCGGCTCCGATACGTCGGCGGTGGCGGTCGCGGCTGCGCTCGATGCTGCAGAGTGCCTGATCTACACGGACGTCGACGGCGTCTACACGACCGACCCGCGTGTCGTCGAAGAGGCGCGCCGCCTCGAACGCGTGACGTTCGAAGAGATGCTGGAAATGGCCAGCCTCGGCTCGAAGGTCCTGCAGATCCGCTCGGTCGAATTCGCCGGCAAATACCAGGTGAAGACGCGTGTGCTGTCGAGCCTGACCGATCCGATGATTGCGCTCGACGAAGAAATGCGCTCGGGCACCCTGATTACTTTTGAAGAAGACGAGACCATGGAAAAGGCAGTCATTTCCGGCATCGCGTTCCAGCGCGACGAAGCACGCATTGCTGTGATGGGCGTGCCCGACAAGCCGGGCATCGCATATCAGATCCTTGGCCCGGTCGCCGACGCGAACGTCGACGTCGACATGATCATCCAGAACCAGAGCGTCGAAGGCAAAACCGACTTCACGTTCACGGTCGGTCGCGGCGACTACCAGAAGGCGATGGACATTCTCACCAACCAGGTGAAGGGCCACGTCAGCGCCGAGCGCGTGCAGGGCGACCCGAAGGTGTCGAAGGTGTCGGTCGTCGGCGTCGGCATGCGTTCGCACGTGGGCGTCGCGAGCAAGATGTTCCGCACGCTGTCGGAAGAGGGCATCAACATCCAGATGATCTCGACGTCCGAAATCAAGATTTCGGTGCTGATCGACGAGAAATACATGGAGCTGGCCGTCCGCGCGCTGCACAAGGCATTCGAACTCGACCAGGCATCGTGAATTTTTCGTGATGCATTGAAGAAAATGCATCACGGAAATTGACGTACGGTTCGAAACCCTATATTATCTCGTTCTCGTCGCACTGCCTCCCTGGTGCGAGCGAAAGTTTGGGAGACGTGGCCGAGAGGTCGAAGGCACTCCCCTGCTAAGGGAGCATCTGGGCCAAAACCTGGATCGAGGGTTCGAATCCCTCCGTCTCCGCCAAAAGCGGTGACAAAGCCCCGTCAGTTCTAGGACTGACGGGGCTTTTTCTTTTTCGGGCCCATCGTGCCGTGTCGCGCGCGAAAGGTTCGATGCTGCCGGATCGCATCCTCACGCGAACTTCGTCGCGGCCCCACCGGCAATGAATGCTCGACTTGAGCCCCCGTCATGCGCTACATATCGCGTATCGTCCTGGCGCAATTCAAGGTGATGCTCTTGGCAAGCCCGCATTCCGTTCTGACTTTCCTCTCTCATCGGCCTGTCGACGGACTCGTCGATAACCACGCGCGTTACGCGCAGCTGCACGGCTATCGGCATGCAACGGTCGACGGTATGCACGTGTACGGCGAGCGCCAGCAGATCCTGCACAAGTACCACGCGATCATCGCGCAGCTCGTCGCGATGGAGCCGGGCGCATTGCTGCTCGTGCTCGATCCGTTTTCCGTCGTGTTCGATCCGCACGCGCTGCCGGACGTCGCGCACGGTTACGACGCAATCGTCACCACGCAGACGTCGAAGTCGCCGCTGCCCGCCGCAAGCGGCATGATCTTCCGCAACGTGCCCGACGTGCGGGAGCGATTGCGCAAGCTCGCACTCGAGCTGGGCAAGTGGGCGATGCGCCTTCCGGAACGCCGCGATGCTTGCGAGGCGACGCTGCTTGCGGAGCACTTTCCTCCGCTGCCGTTCGATGTACCGCTCGCGAACGGCCATTTCGCGTCGGCGCAGACGGTCTGGAGCGATGGCATCTCGATCGATTCGATCGCCGGCGCGCGGCCGCTCGTCGTGCACCACGCGCCCGAGTGGCAGGCGGTGGAGAGCGTCTGGGCGCCGGCGGCCGACTACGATTTCCGCTACGTGGTTGCGCTCGTCGACGATGCCGAGCGGTACCAGCACGGCGATCAACCGCGTGCGCTGGATGACTGGCGCGCCGCGCAGCAGCGAACGCGTGAGGCGGAGCGGCATGTGAATCCGCATGCCCGCATTGCGTTCGTGAGCCTGCATACGTCGCATATCGCGGGCTATGGCGATCTGCACGAGGAGAACTTCGTCCGCTACTGCACGCGGCACGGCTATGCGTACCACGCGTATCGCGAGGCGCCCGCGTTCCTGCCGCGCGGCATCGACGCGAACTGGGCGAAGCTGCATCTGATTCGCGAACATCTGCCGCATCACGAATTCGTGTTCTGGGTCGATGCGGACATCCTGGCGATCGACCAGAGTCAGGCGATCGACAGCGTGATCGATGGCCGCGACTTCCTGATCGGTACCGATCACACAGCCTGGGCGATCAACTCGTGCATGATCGGCGTGCGCAACGTGGCGCCGATGCGCGAACTCGTCGAGCGCATCTGCGCGCGCATCGAGCATTTCGACGATCGATCGTCGGTCTACGCGAGCGGCGGCGACCAGCAGGCGATCTATGTGGAGCTGCTGGAGTCCGGCCTGATCGATGCGCGTCATATCGTCGACGCGACGACGCTCGCGTCATCGCCGGTCTATGCGACGCGCGACAGCCGTTTCGTCCATTTCCCCGCACAACACAACCACTATCGCGCGGTGACGATGCGCGTCTGGGATCGGTTGAGTCATCAGCGCTGACGGCCGGGAACATGAAGGGTGCGATGCCTGCCGCGACACTGGGCGGGCAGGGTGCCAGTCACTCGGCCTGTATCTCGTCGGTGAAAAGTAATTAAAACGTAATGATCGATGTAAGGAAAAGCGAGGCGTCGGATCGCCACCCGGCGCGCCCTCGATAATCCTGTTCCGGCCCCGTGAAATGACGTGCTGACGCCAAAAATGCGGCATTGCGTCGTTTTTCGCGATTTGCCATGGCACGCAATACAAAAAATTACTGAATAAAATCAGCGTCATGCATCGGAATGGAAAATTGAGGCTCTGCTGCGCTGCAGAAAATAATCAATCGCCTTATGCTGGTTAACCCGATCGCGTTTGAGCGACATCAAGTTTTTCCGTGATGTCGCTTTACATTTTGCCAACACTGGCGATTCACGAAATCTACCTGTCGATTTGATTTCGTTCCTTTCGTCTCGCCTGTCCCCGATGCAGTGCGCGACCTCCTCAAGGCCTTGTTGACATGCATGATTTCCCCTTCCTGAGCCTGGCCATCTGGGCTCCGATCCTGTTCGGCGCGTGCCTGCTGCGTGCCGGTTCCGACCACCACCCGCGCCGTACGCGGCTGATCGCGCTCGCGGGCGCGATCGTGGGGCTCGCGGCCGTCGTCCCGCTGGTTGCCGGCTTCGACGCCCATTCGGCGGCGATGCAGTTCGTCGAAAGCCGCGACTGGCTGGCGGCGTTCAACTCCGGATGGCGCGTCGGCATCGACGGCGCGTCGCTGTGGCTCGTCGTGCTGACCGCCTTCACGACGCTCGTGGTGGTGATCGCGTCGTGGGAGTCGGTCACGGTGCGCGTCGCGCAGTACTACGCGTCGTTCCTGATCCTGTCGGGATTGATGGTCGGCGTGTTCGTCGCGCAGGACGGGCTGCTGTTCTTCATCTTCTTCGAGGCGACGCTGATTCCGCTGTACCTGCTGATCGGCACCTGGGGGCGCGAGCGCCGCGTGTACGCGGCCGTGAAGTTCTTCTTCATCTCGTTCGCGGGCTCGCTGCTGCTGCTGATGGCGATGCTGTACCTGTACGCGCAGTCGCATACGTTCGACATGGCCGCGTGGCGCACGCTGCAGCTCGGCTTCGCGCCGCAGTTGCTGGTGTTCCTCGGCTTCTTCGCGGCGTTCGCGGTGAAGGTGCCGATGTGGCCGGTCCATACGTGGCTGAGCGACGTCTACACCGACGGTCCGACCGGTGCCGCGCTGATGCTCGCGATGCTCAAGCTCGGCGGCTACGGGTTCCTGCGTTTCGCGCTGCCGATCACGCCCGATGCGAGTCACTTCTTCGCGCCGGCCGTGATCGCGTTGTCGTTGTTCGCGATCGTCTATGCGAGCCTGATCGCGCTTGCACAGACCGATCTCGGCAAGCTGCTCGCGTATTCGACGGTCGCGCACATGGGCATCGTCACGCTCGGGCTGTTCCTGTTCAACCGGATCGGCGTCGAGGGCGCGATCGTGCAACTCGTGTCGTACGGCTTCGTCGCCGGCGCGATGCTGCTGTGCGTGAACGTGCTCGCCGATCGCACGAAGCAGCGCGAGATCGCCGCATACGGCGGCGTGGCGGGCGTGATGCCGCGTTTCGCGACCTTCACTGTGCTGTTCGCGATGGCGAACGTCGGCCTGCCGGGCACGTCGGGCTTCGTCGGCGAGTTCATGGTCATCATGGGCGCGATCCGTTTCAACTTCTGGATCGGCGCGATCGCGGCACTGACGCTGATCCTCAGCGCGTCGTACACGCTGTGGATGCTCAAGCGCGTCGTGTTCGGCAAGGTCGCGAGCCAGCGGATCGCAAAGCTCGCCGACCTGAATCGTCGCGAGATCGTGATGTTCGCGTCGCTCGCGCTGATCGTGCTGGCGATCGGCATCGATCCGAAGCCGTTCACCGACGCGATCGATCCGACCGTCGGCAAGCTGATCCAGGAAGCAAGCCAGTCGAAGGTGCCGGCAGGGGACGGCCCTGTGCCGGTGCTGCCGTCGTACATGGCGTCGACGCACGACTGACCCCGCCAGTCGAGCCGCGCAAGCGGGCCGCATCGCACGGCGATACGGCTCGTTGCGCACGCATCGATCGAGGTCCGGCACGGCGAGCGCCGGGCCGGCTTCCGGCTGCGTGAAATTGCCCCGCGACAATGTGACTCACGGCAGATTTTGCAATGATGATTTGCCGCATCCACCGGTTTTTCATCGCACCCGCGCGACGTATGATTCGGCCACTTTCGTGGATCGAATGCGCATCGGGCATACGCAAACGGATTCAATGACCCTCGGGCTGTGTGATGAAAAGAAAAGCTTCAAGAGGCTGGTCGGCGCTGATATCAATCGGCGCGGCGTTGAGCCTGTCAGGCTGTAATTTAGATGTACTAAATCCGAAAGGTAGCGTGGGCGCCGCCGAAAAGGCGCTGATCGCGACGTCCACCTGGGCGATGCTGGTCGTCGTCGTGCCGGTGATCCTGCTCACGCTGTGGTTCGCGTGGCGCTATCGCGCATCGAACCGCAACGCGACCTACGCGCCGAACTGGTCGCATTCGACCGCGATCGAGGTCGTGATCTGGACGGTGCCGACGCTGATCATCCTGTTCCTCGGCGTGCTGACGTGGAAGACCACGCACGAGCTCGATCCGTACAAGCCGCTCGAGTCGTCGGTGAAGCCGATCGACGTCGAAGTCGTCGCGCTCGACTGGAAGTGGCTGTTCATCTATCCGGAACTCGGCATCGCGTCGGTGAACCAGCTCGCGATTCCGGTGGGCACGCCGGTGAACTTCCGCATCACGTCGGATTCGGTGATGAACTCGTTCTTCATCCCGCAGCTCGGTGGTCAGGTCTACGCCATGGCCGGCATGCAGACGCGCCTGCACCTGATCGCCGACGAACCCGGCAACTATGCGGGCACGTCCGCCAACTTCAGCGGCCGCGGCTTCTCGGACATGAAGTTCCGCACGCTCGCCGAGCCGCGCGAACAGTTCGATGCATGGGTGCAGAAAGTGAAGGCGTCGCCGGACCGGCTCGACGCGACCGTGTACGGCACCGTCGCGCAACCGAGCGAGAAGGCGCCGGTGCGCTACTTCTCGTCGGTCGATCCGCGGCTCTTCCACAACATCATCGCGAAATACAACGATGGCCACGTCCTCGACCTGAAGGACGCCGCCTGCGGCACGAAGGGGTAACGCATGTTCGGCAAACTCACACTTTCGGCGATCCCGTTCGATCAGCCCATCATCATGGGGGCGGGCGCCTTCATGGGTCTGGTCGTACTGGGCATTCTCGCCGCGCTGACGATCACCGGCCGGTGGAAGTGGCTGTGGACGGAATGGCTGACCACGGTCGACCACAAGAGACTCGGCGTGATGTACATCATCGTCGCGCTGATCATGCTGCTGCGCGGCTTCGCCGACGCGATCATGATGCGCATGCAGCTCGCGCTCGCGTACAACGGGCCCGGCTACCTGCCGCCGCACCACTATGACCAGGTCTTCACGGCACACGGCGTGATCATGATCTTCTTCATGGCGATGGTGTTCATGGTCGGTCTGATGAACCTGGTCGTGCCGCTGCAGATCGGCGCGCGCGACGTCGCGTTCCCGTTCATCAACTCGCTCTCGTTCTGGATGACGGCCGTCAGCGCGATCCTGATCAACGTGTCGCTCGTGATCGGCGAATTCGCGCAGACGGGCTGGCTTGCCTACCCGCCGCTGTCGGAGCTGCAGTTCAGTCCGGGGGTAGGGGTCGACTACTACCTGTGGGCGCTGCAGATCTCGGGCGTCGGCACGCTGCTGACCGGCGTGAACTTCTTCGTGACGATCATCAAGATGCGCGCGCCGGGCATGACGCTGATGAAGATGCCGGTGTTCACGTGGACGGCGCTTTGCACGAACGTGCTGATCATGGCGTCGTTCCCGATCCTGACCGCGACGCTCGCGCTGCTCGGCCTCGACCGTTACCTCGGCATGCACTTCTTCACGAACGATGCCGGCGGCAACGCGATGCTGTACCTGAACCTGATCTGGGCGTGGGGCCATCCGGAGGTGTACATCCTGATCCTGCCGGCGTTCGGGATCTTCTCGGAAGTCATCGCGACGTTCGCGAAGAAGCCGCTGTTCGGCTACAAGACGATGGTGTACGCGACCTGCGCGATCATGGTGCTGTCGTTCCTCGTGTGGCTGCATCACTTCTTCACGATGGGCTCGGGTGCGAACGTGAACGCGTTCTTCGGCATCATGACGATGATCATCGCGATCCCGACCGGCGTGAAGGTGTTCAACTGGCTGTTCACGATGTATCGCGGCCGGATCGAATTCACGACGCCCGTGCTGTGGACGATCGGCTTCATGGTCACGTTCACGCTCGGCGGCATGACCGGCGTGATGATGGCGATTCCCGGCGCGGACTTCGTGCTGCACAACAGCCTGTTCCTGATCGCTCACTTCCACAACGTGATCATCGGCGGCGTGCTGTTCGGCTATCTCGCGGGCTTCAACTACTGGTTCCCGAAGGCGTTCGGCTTCAAGCTGAACGAGAAGCTCGGCAAGGCCGCGTTCTGGTTCTGGCAGATCGGTTTCTACGTCGCGTTCGTGCCGCTCTACGTGCTCGGCTTCATGGGCATGACGCGCCGCCTGAACCACTACGACAACCCGGCGTGGCATCCGTGGCTGCTGGTCGCCGCGTTCGGCGCCGTGCTGATCGCGATCGGCATTGCGTGCCAGGTGCTGCAGCTGGTGGTCAGCATCCGCAACCGCCACCTGCCCGAGTACCGCGACACGACGGGCGACCCGTGGGGCGGCCGCACGCTGGAGTGGGCGACGTCGTCGCCGCCGGCCGACTACAACTTCGCGACGATCCCGCAGGTGCGCACGCTCGACGCCTATGCGGACATGAAGGCGCGCGGCGAAGGCCGGCCGAACCCGGCAACGTTCCGCGACATCCACATGCCGTCGAATACCTGCGCGGGCCTCGTGATCGCGATCTTCAGCCTGGTGCTCGGCTTCGCGCTGGTATGGCACATCTGGTGGATGGCGATCGGCGGGCTCGTCGGGATCATCGCGACGCTCGTGATCTACAGCTCGCGCGATAACGACGGCTATTACATCCCCGCGTCGACGGTGCGGAAGATCGAAGACAAGCAGCCGACGAAGCGCGTGGCCGCGCGCGTCGACGACGTGGAACTGGAGGCCAACTGATGTTGCAGAAAACCTTGAGCGCAACCTTGCTCGAGCACGACGACCATCCGCCGTCGCATTCGGTGTTCGGTTTCTGGCTGTACCTGATGACCGACTGCGTGATCTTCGCGGCGCTGTTCGCGACGTTCGCGGTGCTCGGCCACCAGTATGCGGGCGGCCAGACCGCGAAAGAGCTGTTCGACATTCCGGGCGTCGCGGTGGAAACCGCCGCGCTGCTGCTGTCGAGCATCACGTACGGCTTCGCGATGCTCGCGGCGTACAAGCAGCGGCGCGGCGCGCTGCTCGCATGGCTCGCGGTGACGTTCGTGCTCGGCGCGGCGTTTCTCGCGATGGAGCTGCGCGAGTTCTCGCACCTGATCGCGGAAGGCGCCGGCCCGCAGCGCAGCGCGTTCCTGTCGGCGTTCTTCACGCTGGTCGGCACGCACGGGCTGCACGTGACGGCCGGCCTGTTGTGGATGGTCGTGCTCGCCGGGCAGATCGTGTTCCGCGGCGGCGACCTGACCGATCGCGACCTGCGGCGCCTGACATGCCTGAGCCTGTTCTGGCACTTCCTCGACATCGTGTGGATCTGCGTGTTTTCCTTTGTCTATCTCGCGAGCGTGATCTAAATGGCCCATTCGCATTCGTCTCAACTCGAAGAAGGGCACGGCAGTGTCGGCGGCTACGTCGCCGGTTTCATCCTGTCGGTGCTGCTTACGGCCGCGTCGTTCGGCCTCGTGATGGGCGGCGTGCTGTCGCCGCATGCGTCGCTGATCGCGCTGGCCGTGCTCGCCTTCGTGCAGATCGTCGTGCACCTCGTGTACTTCCTGCACATGAACGGCTCGTCGGGCCAGCGCTGGAACGTGATGGCATTCAGCTACACGGTGCTGACCGCGGCGATCCTGATTGTCGGCACGTTGTGGGTGATGCACAACGTCAGCATGAACATGATGTCGCGCTGAGCGGCATCGCGGCGCAGCGGTCGATATCCATGCGCGGTCATGACAAAAAGGCGGCACGCGAGTGCCGCCTTTTTTATTGCTCCCCGGCCGCGTTGCTCCAGGCCGTGCGGTCAGTGCTGCACGCCCGCGTCGGCCGTCAGCGCATGCGTGCAGTCCGCGCGGTATTCGACGTCGAGCCGATGCTTCGCGCCGTCGAGATCGTCGGGGTAGTAGGGGCTCGCGTGCGCGGGATCGTAGCCGACCTGTTCGAGTTCGGTCAGCTCGCGTACGAGGTCCGCATGCGTGACCTCGTGGCCCGTGTGAACGAACGGGTATGCCTGGCATTCCCGAGGGGTGAGGTGCGGCCCCGCGAACGCGGCGGTGCTCGCGCATGCGAGCAGCATGCAGGCGACGGTGGTCGACAGTTTCATCCGGTAGCTCCTGGTTGCGCGGCCCGATGCCGCATGACGTCAGCGTAGGCGGCGCGCACGGCGGGGCAGGCGACGCACGGATGAAACATGTTTCACGCGTGCCTGCCGTGGCGCTGGATGAAGCATGTTTCATGTAACGCCGGACGGTGGCCGCGTCGCCTACGATAGTCGCGGGCGCAACGTGTGCGCCCGTCATGACGTTCATTGCGAGGACAACCATGCGAGTACTGACGGTCGAGGACGATGCGGTGACCGCGAACGAGATCGTCGGCGAGCTGACTGCGCGCGGGTTCGAGGTCGACTGGATCGACAACGGCCGCGAAGGGATGATGCGCGCGATGAGCGCATCGTACGACGCGATCACGCTCGACCGGATGCTGCCGGGCGCGGACGGTCTCGCGATCCTGACCGCGATGCGCACGGTCGGCATCGATACGCCGGTGCTGATGCTGAGCGCGCTCGGTGATGTCGACGAGCGCATCCGCGGGCTGCGCGCGGGCGGCGACGATTACCTGACGAAGCCGTTCGATTCCGGCGAGCTGAGCGCGCGCATCGAGGTGCTGCTGCGTCGCCGGCAGGCATCGGGCGTGCCGCAGCAGACGCTGCTGAAGGTCGGCGCGCTCGAGCTCGACCTCATTTCGCGCTGCGCGCGCCGCGGCGGCGACGAGATTCCACTGCTGCCGACCGAATTCCGCGTGCTCGAGTTCATGATGCGCAACGCGGGCCAGACGATCACGCGCACGATGCTGTTCGAGACCGTGTGGGGCTATCACTTTGATCCCGGCACCAACCTGATCGACGTCCACATGGGCCGGCTGCGCAAGAAGATCGATCCGCCCGGCGCGCAACCGATGATCCAGACGGTGCGCGGCTCGGGCTACATGCTCGCGTGACGGAGGCGGGAATGGACGCGGCTCGCGCGGCGAATTTCACGCGCCGCTGGCATACGACGACGTTTCGCTGGCTGTGCGCGTATGCGGCGATCTTCTCGGTGTCGCTGCTGCTGCTCGCGGGCGTGATCAACGTCGCCGCGACGCACACGATGACGCGCGACACCGACGAGGTGCTCGCGTGGCAGTTGATCTATTTCGATTCGATCCCCGATGCCGAGCTGCCGCTCGCGATCCACCGGCGGCTCGAGCACGAGCACATGCATACGAGTTTCTACGGGCTGTTCGACGCGACCGGTCGCCGTGTGGCCGGCGATATCGCGACACTGCCCGCGTTGCGCACGGATCGCGACGGGCGCACGCTGAACCGTACGCTCGCACCGCTCGACGGCCAGCCCGCGCCGATCACCCGCGCGATGGCCGTGCGCCGCGACAACGGGATGACGCTGGTCGTCGCGCGCGACCTGTCGCATTTCATCCAGATCCGCGATGTCGCGATCCGCGGGCTCGTGATCGGCGGCGTGATGATCCTGATCGCGGGCATCGCGGGCGGCAGCATGCTCGGCATGCGGCAGATGCGTCGCGTCGCCGCGATCCGGCGCGTCACGCGGCAGATCGCCGAAGGCGATCTCGGCAAGCGGCTGCCGGTCGGCCGCTACGACGAACTCGACCTGCTCGCGCATCTCGTGAACCACATGCTCGACGAGGTCGAGCGGCTGATGGGCGAGGTGCGCCATACCTGCGACGGCATCGCGCACGACCTGCGCACGCCGCTCGCACGCGTGCATACGATGCTGGCGCGACTGGCCGACCAGCCGTTCTGCGCGGACGATCCTGCGTCGGCGGCGCTGCTGGCGTCGGCGCGCGACGAAACCGACCGGCTGCTCGAACGCTTTCGCGCGATGCTGCGCATCTCCGAGATCGGCACGCTGAGCCGGCGCGGCGGCTTTGCCGCGGTCGACGTCGCGGCGTTGCTGCGCGATGTGTGCGAACTCTACGAGCCGCTGGCCGAGGCCGTTGACGTCTCGTTCGCGCTCGACGCGGCACCGGTCGACGGCATTCATGGCGACCGCGCATTGCTGTTCGAGGCGTTCAGCAATCTCGCGGACAACGCCATCAAGTTCACGCCGCCGGGCGGCCGCGTGCGCGTCGTGCTCAACGCGACACCGAACGGCTCGCTCGTGCGGTTCGAGGACACCGGTCCGGGCATCCCGCCGGGCGAGCGCGACGCGGTGCTCGAACGCTTCTACCGCGGCGAGCGCACGCGTCACGTGAACGGGTCGGGGCTCGGCTTGAGCGTCGTGTCGGCCGTGATGCGCGTACATGGTTTCGCGCTGCGGATCGGCGATGCGCAGCCGGCCGGCACGGCGATCACGGTCGAATGCTGGCCGCGCTCGCTCGCATGACGGCACCGGGGAGCGATCGATGCGCATCCTGCTGATTGCGCCGCCTACGCCCGAGGCCGCACGGCTCGACAAGGCGTTTCGCGAGAGCATGCATGGCGTCGAACGCGTCGACGGATGGCGCGACGGCTGCTTCGCGGCGACGCAGGACCGGTTCGATGCCATCGTGATTGCGGCACCCGATGCGGCGGCCGACCCGGCGATCCTCACCGGGTTGCCGCGACTGGCTGCATCGGCCGGGGGAGCGACGATTGCCGCGATCGTCACCGGCACCACACCCGCGCAGCGTGCGCGAATGCTGCAGGCCGGCTGCGACGTGTGTCTTGCCCATCCGTGTTCGTTCGTGGAGCTGCACGAGCGGCTGCGCGCGTTGTGGCGCCGGACGGGCGCGATCGAAACGCGTGAATCGGTCCGGCTCGACGCGGCGACGCGCGCACTGGAGGAGCATGGCAGGCGGCTGGCGCTCAGCGCACGGGAATTCCGTCTCGTCGAATGCCTGCTGCGGGAATCGGGGCGGCCGGTCGGGCGCGATGCCGTGCTGCGTTATGCATGGGGTGATGCCGACATCGAGCCCGAAACGGTCAACGCGCTGGTCGTGCGGTTGCGGCGCAAGCTGGCCTCGCATGCGTTCTCCGCGCGGATCGAAACCGTAGCGCGATTCGGGTTCAGGTTCGACGCGGGCGGGTGACGATCGGTATGGCGCCGGGCGTGCCGCGCGTCGCACGGCACGTTCGCGTGCGCGCGGTCAGTGCGAATAGAGTTCGCGATTCAGTTGCGCGAGCTGGCCATCGCGTTCGGCGCGGACGAGTTCACGATAGACCTGCGCACGCGTCAGCGGCGCGGCTTGCGGGGCATTCCAGTTCCATGCCGGTTGCGACGGCAGCGGTACGGGCGCGGCCGATGCGAGCGTCGGCGGTGCTGTCACCGCACCGGGCGGCATCGCGCTGGCCCGGCCGGGCAGTGCGACGCAGAGGGCGGAGAGGAGCGTGGCGAACATCAAGGTCTTCATGGCGTGATCCTGTTCAAGTGACAGAGGCCGGTGCCGCGACGGCAATGCCGGCAGGAACCACGTTATCGGGCGCGCCGGTGCGGACACCGGGCGCGCCGATGAAGAAACGTTCATGATTGCGCGCCGTGCCAGCCGCCGCCGAGCGCGCGCACGAGCCCGACGGATGCCTGCAGGCGTCGCGCATCGGCATCGAGCGACGCGATCTGCGTATCGAGTTCGGTCGTCTGCGCCGTGACCACGTCGAGATAGCTGACCGCGCCGTCGCGATAGCGCGACATCGAGAGTGCGAGCGACCGCTGCGCCGCGACGAGCGCCGCGTCGTCCTGGTCCGACTCGTCGCCGAGGCGGTGCAGCAGCGCGAGGTCGTCCTCGACCTCGCGGAATGCCTGCAGCACGACGGCGCGATAGCGCGCACCCTGTTCGGCGAACTGCGCACGTGACTTGCGTACGCCGGCGGCACGCAGGCCGCCGTCGAACAGCGTCATCGCGAGGCGCGGCCCGATCGACCAGATCTCGTTCGGCGCGGCGAGCCACGGCGAAAACGTATCGCTCTGGAAGCCGGCGTCGAGGCCGAGCGACAGGTCGGGGAAATAGGCCGCGCGGGCGACGCCGATCCGTGCGTTCGCAGCCGCGACGCGACGTTCGGCGGCGGCGACGTCCGGCCGGCGTTCGAGCAGCGTCGACGCGAGCCCGGTCGGAATCGACGGCACGCCCGGCAGTGCCGCGACGGGTGGCAGCGTGAACGTCGATGCGGATGCGCCGACGAGCGCGGCGATCGCATGTTCGTCGAGGGCGCGGCGCGCGGCGATGTCGGATGCGCGCGCCTGGGCGAGCGAGAGTTGCGTTTGCGCACGCGACACGTCGAGCCCGGACGCGAGGCCGCCGCGATGACGGCTGACCGTCAGTTGCCACGCGCGGCGGTACGTGTCGATCGTTTGCGCGAGCGTGTCCGCTTCACGGTCGAGACCCGCGAGATCGAAGTAGGTGGCGGCCAGGCCGGCTTGCAGGCTGAGCCGGACCGAGGCGAGATCGTCGTCGGCCGCCTGCGCATCGTCGCGGCCGGCCGCGACCGTGTTGCGGATCTTGCCCCACAGATCGACCTCGTAGCCGATGCCGCCTTCGAGCGTGTTCGACTCGTAGACGTCGGGCTGGCCGCTGCCGCGCAGCGGCCGGCGCGCCGACTGCCGGTCGCGGTCGGGTTCGGCATCGATGCCGATGGTCGGCAGCAATGCCGCGTGCGCTTCGTCGAACAGCGCGGCGGCTTCGTCGTGCCGCGCGACGGCGACCGCGAGGTCGGGATTCGCCCGTGAGACGAGCGGTTCGAGCCGGTCGAGTGTTGGGTCGCCATACACGCGCCACCAGCCGTCGCGAGGGAGTCGGTCGGCCGGCGCGGCATCGACCCACGGGCCCGTTTCGCGAAACGCGGCCGGCACCGCGACATCCGGCGCGCGATAGGTCGGCGCCAGCGAACAGCCGGCAAGCAGCGCGACGCTGCCCAGCCATGCAGCAAGCAGTCGGTCAGCCATGCGCACGCTCCGTCGTCGCGGCGCCGGCGACGCGCACGGGGTCGCCGTCCGCAAGCGAATCGGGCGGATTGTCGATCACGCGATCGCCGGCCGCGAGCCCCGACGCGATCTCGACGCGCGTGCCGAGATCGGTCGCGATCGATATGTTGCGCAACCTGGCATGCCCGTTCGCGTCGAGCACCGCAACCTGCAATCCGTCGTGGCGGAAGATCAGCGTGCTGGCAGGAATCGTCAGCGCATGCGCGGCGCCGGGCATCGCGATCCGCACCTGTGCGTATTCGCCGGGAAACAGTGTGCCGGCCGGGTTGGCGATCGAAAACTGCGCGAGCAGCGTGCCGGATGCCGGATCGATCGACTGCGCGGAATCCGCGAGCGTCGCGTCGAACGTCGTGCCGGGGCGCTCCGGCACGGTCAGCGCGACCTGCATGCCCGCGCGGATCGCGGCCGCGTCGTCCTGCGGAACGTGGACGTACAGCCGCAGCCGCCGCGCATCCGACACGGTGAAGAGTTCGGCGCCGTTGCCGCTGCCCGCGTCGATCAGCGCGCCGACGTCGGTCTTGCGGGCCGTCACGACGCCGTCGAACGGCGCGGTGAGCCGCTTGAACGATTCGAGCGCTTCGAGCCGCCGCACGTTGGCTGTGCTTGCCGCGACGGCCGCGCGTTTCGCGTCGAGGTCGCTGCGTTTCTCGTCGGCCTCCTGCCGGGAGACGGAATCCTGCGCAAGCATCTCGGCCCAGCGTGCGGCCGAGACGGCGGCGAGCCGCTCGTTCGCGCTCGCGCTTTGCAGATCGGCGCGAGCCTGCTGCAACTGCTGGTCGAGATCGGGCGTGTCGATCGACGCAAGCAGCTGGCCGGCTTTCACATGCGCGCCGATGTCCGCGTACCACGCATGCAGGTAACCCGGTACGCGTGCATGGATCGGTGCGTCGACATACGCGTCGAGACGGCCCGGCAGCACGAGTGCGTCGGCTGCGGCCGGCTGCGGCGCGACCGTTGCGACGGTCGGGATCGCCTGCTGCGCGGTCCACGCGGCGACCGCGTGCGCGTCGTGCAGGCGGGCGAAGACGCCTGCGGCCGCGACGGCGAGCGCAGCGACGGCGCCTGCGATCGCGAGCGGCTTCAGGTAGCGCGGCGTGCCGGGGGGACGGACTTCGAATTCAGTGGACATGCTGTTCTCCCGGAGTGACGGAAAGGGATTCGGAGCGCGGCGCGCGATCGCGCCGATGGACGAGACTGAACACGACAGGCACGAACACCAGCGTCGCGACGGTCGCGCACAGCAGGCCGCCGATGACCGCGCGGCCGAGCGGGGCGTTCTGTTCGCCGCCGTCGCCGAGACCGAGCGCCATCGGCGCCATGCCGATGATCATCGCGAGCGCGGTCATCATCACGGGCCGAAAGCGGGTGAAGCCGGCCTCGAGCGCGGCGACGGCCGCGTCGGCGGTGTGCGCGAGCCGTTCGCGCGCGAAGGTGACGACGAGGATGCTGTTCGCGGTCGCGACGCCCATGCACAGGATCGCGCCCGTCAACGCGGGTACCGACAGCGGCGTGCGTGTGACGAACAGCATCCAGACGATGCCGGCGAGCGCCGCGGGCAGCCCGCTCACGATCACGAACGCGTCGCGCCACGAATGAAAGTTCATGACGATCAGCAGGTAGATCAGCAGCACCGCGCCGGCGAGGCCGGCGAGCAGCCCGCCGAATGCGCCGTTCATCGTCTGCACCTGGCCGCGCACGGTCACGCGCGATCCCTTCGGCAGGTCGGAGGCGCTCGCGCGCAGCACGCGCTCGATGTCGGCGCTGACCGCGCCGAGATCGCGATCCTGCGTCGTCGCGAAGATGTCGTACAGCGGCGCGATGTCGTAGTGCGACACGACCGCGTCGGTCTGCCCGCGCACGATCGTCGCGAGGCCGCCGAGCAGTTGCGGGGCGCCCGTGCGGCCCGTGACGGGCAATGCGCGCAGGTCCGACAGCGATGTCATCCGGTACTGCGGCGTCTGCGCGACGATCGGATAGGACACGCCGTTGTGCGGATCGAGCCAGTAGGTCGGCGACACCTGGCTCGTGCCGGACAGGCTGGCGACCACCGCGTTGGTGACGTCCTGCTCGGTGATGCCGAGCTGCGCGGCGCGCGCACGGTCGACCGACACCGTGAACTGCGGATAGGTCGACGCCTGCTGCACGCGCGCATCGGCGACGCCCGGCACCGTGCGGATGCGCCGCAACAGCCCGGTCGCGTAGGCACGGTTGGCCGCACGGTCGGGGCCTGTCACCTGCACGTCGATCGGCGCCGGCGCGCCGAAGTTGAGGATCTGGCTCACGATGTCGGCGGGCAGGAACGAGAAAGTCACGCCAGGAAAGGCACGCGGCAGCGCGGTACGCAGCTGCTTCACGTAGCTGGCGGTCGGCGCGTGGTCGCCGGTGAGCGACACGAGGATGTCGCCGTCCTGCGGGCCGATCGTGCCGCTATTGCTGTACGTGAGGTTGATCCCGCTGTTCGGCAGTCCCATGTTGTCGACGATGCTCGCGATCGAGCGCGGTGGCACGACGCCGCGCACCGCGCGCTCGACGCGGTCGAACAGCGCGGCCGTTTCCTCGATGCGCGTGCCGATCGGCGCGCGCACGTGGATCGCGATCTCGCCCGAGTCGACCGACGGGAAGAAATTGCGGCCGAGACCCGGCACCAGCACGAACGACACGGCGATCGCCGCGAGGAACAACACGACGAAGCGGACGCGGTCGGCAAGCGCGAGCCCGAGCACGACACGATAGCCGGCGCGCAGCGCGGCGAAGCGGCGCTCGAAACCCTGCTGGAACGCGACCAGCGGATTGCGTGCGCGCGGCGGCGCGAACGGCGCACCGTGCGGCGCGAGCACGGCCGCCGGATGCGCGGCATGCGGTTTCAGCAGGTAGCGGGCCATCATCGGCACGAACGTGCGGGACAGCACGAACGACGCGATCATCGCGAAGATCACGGCTTCGGCCATCGGCACGAACAGGAAGCGCGCGACGCCGTCGAGCAGCAGCATCGGCACGAACACGATGCAGATGCACAGCAGCGACACGAAGGCCGGCGCGACGATCTGCGACGCGCCGTCGAGGATCGCGCTGCGCACCTCCTTGCCCTGTTCCAGATGCCAGTTGACGTTCTCGATCGTGACGGTCGCGTCGTCGACCAGAATGCCGACCGCGAGCGCGAGCCCGCCGAGCGTCATCACGTTGAGCGTCTCGCCCGCGGCGGCGAGCGCGGCGATCGCCGCCAGCACCGCGAGCGGGATCGACGCGGCGATGATCAACGTCGAGCGCCAGCTGCCGAGGAACAGCAGGATCATCGCGGAGGTGAGCGCGGCGGCGATCAGGCCTTCGCGCGCGACGCCGCTCACGGCGCCCTTGACGAACACCGACTGGTCGCCCATCACGACGAGCCGGAGCGACGGCGGCAGCGTCGCCTCGATGCGCGGCAACTGCGCCTTGACGCCCGCGATGATGTCGAGCGTCGACGCCGAGCCGCTTTTCAGCACGCTCATCAGTACCGCGCGGCGGCCGTCGACACGGACGATGTTGCCCTGCGGCGGAAAGCCGTCGCGCACGTGCGCGACGTCCCGCATGAAGATCACCGCGCCGTTCACGGTCCGGATCGGCAGCGCGTTGAGCTGGTCGATGGTCAGCGGGCTGTCGTTGAGCCGGATGTTGTATTCGAAGCCGCCGATCTTCTGCGTGCCGGCCGGGATGATCTGGTTCTGCTGCGCGAGCGCGGTCGCGACGTCCTGCGCGGACAGCCCCTTGGCCTGCAGCGCCTGCGGGTCGAGGTCGATCTGCACCTGGCGCACCTTGCCGCCATAAGGCGACGGAATCGCGACGCCCGCGACGGACAGCAGCTGCGGCCGGATCACATTGGTCGCGTAGTCGCCGAGCTGCTGCTCGTTCAGCGTGTCGCTCGTCAGCGCGAGCTGCAGCACGGGTACCGTCGATGCGTTGTAGTTGAGGATCTGCGGCGGCGTCGTGCCGGGCGGCATCTGCTTGAGCACCGTCTGCGAGATCGACGTGACCTGCGCGGTTGCGGTGCGGATGTCGACGCTCGGCTGGAAGAAGATCTTGACGATCCCGAAGCTGCGGAACGACTGCGACTCGATGTGCGCGACGTCGTTGACCGTCGTGCCGAGCGTGCGCTCGTAATACGTGACGACGCGCCCCGACATGTCGGCGGGCTGCAGGCCGGCGTAGTTCCATACGACGCTGATGACGGGAATCCGGATGTCGGGAAAGATGTCGGTCGGCGTGCGCAGCGCCGCGAGCGGCCCCGCGATCAGGATCAGCAGCGCGAGGACGATGAACGTGTAGGGGCGCGCGAGCGCGAGTCGGACGAGTTTCAGCATCGGCGAGGTCTCCGCCGGCGCGGGGCGCCGGCCAGTCAGCGAAGTGCCGAAGCGTGGCGGGAGCCCGGTTCGGCTCGCGCAGTGTGCGTGGCGCCGCTTAACGCGAGGCGCGAGGCAGGATGAAAGATGTTTTAGGAACGGGTCGTGAGGGGCAGGGCAGGCGTCGATTGTTACAAGACGTTAGCGCGGGCTTCCGGTTGCGATGCCGCGCATCAGTTCTTACAAACTTGAAATATGCGGAGACGGTGCTTGCCGTTATAGTCGAATCACACATCAAACAACCCCCAAAGAGGAATCCATGAAGACCTTGCGTATTGCCTCGCTCTTGACCGGTATGACGGCCTTGCTCGTGTCGGGCGCAGCAATGGCGGGAGTCAATGTCGGGATCAATCTCGGCGTTCCGGCACCGGTCTACGTCGCGCCCGCACCCGTGTATGCGCCGCCTCCGCCGCCGGTCGTCTATCAGCCTGCGCCGGTCTACGCGCCGGCACCCGTCTACGCACCGGCGCCGGCCATCATCATCGGCTGGCACGGCGACCGCTACTGGGACGGCCGTCGCTACTGGGGCCGTGACGAGTGGTACCGCCGCCATGGTCGCGGCTGGGGCGGCGATCGCGGTCACGGCCATTGGGACAACGGCCGCCACAACGGCTGGCGTTGATCGACAGGGTGCGCACGCGTGATGCGTGCGCAACGTTCGCTGATGAAGAAACCGCCCGCGTGGCGGTTTTCTTTTAGCCCGGCGGATTGAATGGGTAGAATCGTCCCACGTTACTACCCTCATTCGACCGACAGGGCCTCTATGACGAAGGGTTCGCCCCGGGCCGCCGCCTCACGGGCCTGCTTCGGCGCGCAGCGTGCCGTACAGGCCGCCGGCCGCTTTGCCGCGGCGTTTGTGCTGTACGCGACGCTGGCCGCGCCGGCCGCCCACGCGGTCTATGCGATCGCGCAGTACGGCGAGCCGAAATATCCGGCGGGTTTCAAGCATTTCGACTACGTCAACCCCGATGCGCCGAAGGGCGGCACGCTCGTGCTCGCGAACCCGAACCGGCTGACGTCGTTCGACAAGTTCAATCCGTTCACGATGCGCGGCAACCCGGCGCCGGGCATCGACAATCTGTTCGAGAGCCTCGCGACGGGGAGTTCGGACGAACCGGCATCCGCTTACGGGCTGCTGGCCGACGACATCGACGTCGCGCCCGATCGCCGTTCGGTCACGTTCCACCTGAATCCGCGCGCGCGCTTTTCCAATGGCGACCCGGTCACGGCCGACGACGTCAAGTTCTCGTTCGATACGCTGAAGAGCAAGCAGGCGGCGCCGCAGTTCGGCGCGTATTTCGCGGAGATCGTGAAGGCCGTGGTGGTCGATCCGGCCACCGTACGCTTCGAGTTCCGCAGCGCGAATCGCGAGCTGCCGCTGATCGCCGGCGGCGTGCCCGTGTTCTCGCGCAAGTGGGGATTGCGCGCGGACGGCTCGCGCATCCCGTTCGACCAGCTCGCGTTCGAGCAGCCTATCGGCAGCGGCCCGTACCTGATCGAGCACTACGACAACGGCCGCACGATCACGTACCGGCGCAACCCCGCGTACTGGGGCGCCGACCTGCCGGTGCGGGTCGGCACCAACAACTTCGCGCGGATCGTCTACAAGCTGTACGGCGACGGCGTCGCGCGGCTCGAGGCGTTCAAGGCCGGCGAATACGACGTGCTCGTCGAGTACATCGCGCGCAACTGGACCCGGCGCGACGTCGGCAAGCGTTTCGACAGCGGCGAGCTCGTCAAGCGCGAATTCCGCCAGCATAACGGCGCCGGCATGCAGGGCTTCTTCATGAACCTGCGCCGGCCGCTGTTTCGCGACGTGCGCGTGCGCCAGGCGCTCGACCTCGCGTTCGACTTCGAATGGCTGAACCGCCAGCTGTTCTACAGCGCGTACACGCGCCTCGACAGCTATTTCGCCGACACCGATCTGCAGGCGACCGGTACGCCGGGCGAGGGCGAACTGAAGCTGCTCGAGCCGCTGCGCGCGCAGCTCGATCCGGCCGTGTTCGGCCCGATGGTCACGCAGCCGGACACGAACCCGCCGGGCTCGCTGCGCGCGAACCTGCTGAAGGCGCGCACATTGCTCGCGCAAGCTGGCTGGACCTATCGCGACGGCGCGCTGCGCAACGCGAAGGGCGAGCCGTTCACGTTCGAGATCCTCGACGATTCGGGCGCCGCGATGGAAGGTGTCGTGACGGCGTACCAGCGCAATCTCGCGAAGCTCGGCATCGACGCGCGCTTTCGCACGGCCGATTTCGCGCTGCTGCAGAAGCGCCTCGATGCGTTCGACTACGACATGACGACGATCCGCTTGCCGGGCGTGCAGGTGCCGGGCGCCGAGCAGTACTCGCGTTACGCGAGCAAGTTCGCCGACGAGCCGGGTTCCGACAACTTCATCGGGTTGAAGTCGCCGGCGGTCGACGCCTTGCTGCACGCGCTCGGCACCGCGCAGACGCGCGAGGACCTGCTCGACGCGACGCACGCGCTCGACCGTGTGCTGATGCATGGCTACTACGCGGTGCCGCAGTGGTACAGCACGACGCACCGGATCGCGTACCGGCGCACGCTGGCCTATCCGCAGACGCTGCCGCTGTACTATTCGGCCGAGGGCTGGGTCGTGTCGACCTGGTGGGCGAAGCCCGATCACTGACCCGCGCCGGCCCTTCGTTCAACCCGCCACCGATCACGAGTCGACGCCCTATGTGGAGCTACATCCTCAAACGCCTGCTGCTGATGATCCCGACGCTCATCGGCGTGCTGACCCTCACGTTCGCGGTGATCCAGTTCGTGCCGGGCGGGCCCGTCGAGCAGGCCGTGCAGGAGTTGCGCAAGGGCGCGACGGAGCAGGGCGCGGTGCCGTTCGGGATGCGCGCGCACACCGGCGTCGACGCGCAGCAGCTCGCGCAGCTCAAGGCGCTGTACGGCTTCGACAAGCCGCCGCTCGAACGCTACTGGCTGATGCTGAAGCGCTTTGCGCGCTTCGATCTCGGCGACAGCTATTTCCGCCACCAGAGCGTGTGGTCGCTGGTCGTGCAGAAGCTGCCGGTGTCGATCAGCATCGGGCTGTGGACGTTTTTCCTCACGTACCTGATCTCGGTACCGCTCGGCATCGCGAAGGCCGTGCGCAACGGTTCGCCGTTCGACATCGCGACGAGCCTCGTCGTGCTCGTCGGCTATGCGATCCCGGGTTTCGTGCTCGGCGTGCTGTTGCTCGTGCTGTTCGGCGGTGGCTCGTTCTGGCAGCTTTTCCCGCTGCGCGGCCTCACGTCGGACAACTTCGCGCAGCTGTCGCTCGTCGGCAAGGTGCTCGACTACCTGTGGCACATCGCGCTGCCGATCACGGCGTCGGTCGTCGGCAGCTTCGCGGTCGTCACGATGCTCACGAAGAATGCGTTCCTCGACCAGATCCGCCGGCAATACGTGCTGACCGCGCGCGCGAAGGGGCTCTCCGAGCGCAGCGTGCTGTGGAAGCACGTGTTCCGCAATGCGATGCTGCCGCTGATCGTCGGCTTCCCGGCCGCGTTCATCGGCGCGTTCTTCACGGGCAGCCTGCTGATCGAGACGCTGTTCTCGCTCGACGGCCTCGGGCTGCTGTCGTACGAGTCGGTCGTGCGGCGCGACTATCCGGTCGTGCTCGGCACGCTGTACCTGTTCACGCTGATCGGGCTCGCGACCAAGCTGATCTCCGATCTCTGCTATGTGTGGGTCGATCCGCGCATTCAATTCGACAACCTGGAGCGCTGACATGAAACGATCCATCCGCCTGCCCGGCGCCGTGGGGCGAGGAGCGCGATGAACCGGGCCGTCGCATCTTCCCGCATCGATGCCGCCCGTGCGCGCGTGTCGCCGTCACCCGCGCGCCGCGTGTGGCGACGCTTCAGGCAGCAGCGCCTCGGCTACTGGAGCTTCGTGATCTTCGTCGTCGCGTTCGCCGCGAGCCTCGCGGCGCCGCTGTGGTCGAACGACAAGCCGCTCGTCGTGCGCTACGACGGCCAGACCTATTTCCCGATGTTCCATGCGTATCCGGAAACGACCTTTGGCGGCGATTTCCCGACGCCGGCCGACTATCTCGATCCGTATGTGCGCAAGCGGCTCGAGGCGCCCGGCAACTTCGTCGTCTATCCGCCGAACCACTATTACTACGACACGCTGAACTACTTCTCGAACGTGCCGAACCCGGCGCCGCCGTCGCGCGAGAACTGGCTCGGCACCGACGCGCAGGGGCGCGACCTGCTCGCGCGGCTCGTGTACGGGTTTCGCATCTCGGTCGAGTTCGGGCTGATCCTGACCGTGATCGGCACGCTGCTCGGGATCGCCGCGGGTGCCGTACAGGGCTTCTTCGGCGGGCGCATCGACATCGTCGGGCAGCGGCTGATCGAGATCTGGAGCTCGCTGCCCGAGCTGTACCTGCTGATCATCTTCGCGTCGATCTTCGAGCCGAGCTTCCTGTTGCTGATCGTGCTGCTGTCGCTGTTCGGCTGGATCGGGCTCGCCGACTACGTGCGCGCGGAATTCCTGCGCAACCGCACGCAGGACTACGTGCGCGCGGCACGCGCGATGGGCCTCACGAACTGGCAGATCATCTGGCGCCACGTGCTGCCGAACAGTCTCACGCCGGTGATCACGTTCCTGCCGTTCCGGATGAGCGGCTCGATCCTCGCGCTCACGAGCCTCGATTTCCTCGGGCTCGGCGTGCCGCCGCCGACGCCGAGCCTCGGCGAGTTGCTCGCGCAGGGCAAGGGCAACCTCGACGCATGGTGGATCTCGCTGTCGACGTTCGGCGTGCTGGTCGCGACGCTGCTGCTGCTGACCTTCATGGGCGACGCGCTGCGCAACGCGCTCGACACGCGGATCGCCGATTCGGTGCGCGCAGCGGGAGGCCAGCGATGAGCGAGCCGACCGTATCGACGCAGCACGAACCGCTGCTGTCGCTCGAGCATCTGCACGTGCGCTTCGGCGACACGGTCGCGGTGGACGACGTGACGCTCGCAATCGGGCGCGGCGAGCGCGTCGCGCTCGTCGGCGAGTCGGGTTCCGGCAAGAGCGTGACCGCGCTGTCGATCCTGCGGTTGCTGCGCGACGCCGAAGTCAGTGGCGCGATCCGCTTCGCGGGGCAGGACCTTTCGGCCAAGAGCGAGCGCGAGATGCGCGGGCTGCGCGGCTCGGACATCGCGATGATCTTCCAGGAGCCGATGACGGCGCTCAACCCGCTGTATACGATCGGCGTGCAGATCGGCGAGACGATCGTGCTGCACGACGGCGTGTCGGCCGTCGAGGCGCGCAAGCGCGCGATCGCGTTGCTCGCGCGCACGGGCATCGCGGAGCCGGACAAGCGGGTCGACAGTTACCCGCACCAGCTGTCGGGCGGCCAGCGGCAGCGCGCGATGATCGCGATGGCGCTGGCGTGCCGGCCGCGGCTGCTGCTCGCCGACGAACCGACCACCGCGCTCGACGTGACGATCCGCGCGCAGATCGTCGACCTGCTGCTGGAGCTGCAGCGCGAGGAGGCGGAAAAGCGCGGGATGGCGATCCTGCTGATCACGCACGACCTGAATCTCGTCAGACATTTCGCCGAACGCATCGCCGTGATGGAGCGCGGCCGGCTCGTCGAGAGCGGGCCGGTCGAGCGGATCTTCGCGGAACCCGAACATCCGTATACGCAGCGGCTGCTGAACAGCCGGCCGCAGCGCGCGGTCATGCCGGTGATGCCGATCGCACCCGTCGTGCTCGATGCGCGCCACGTGAGCGTGCAGTTCGCGCGCAAGCGGCCGGGCATCGCGGGCTGGTTCGGCACGGTGCCGGTGACGGCCGTCGCGGACGTGTCGGTGTCGGTGCGGCAGGGCGAGACGCTCGGCATCGTCGGCGAATCGGGGTCGGGGAAGTCGACGCTCGCGATGGCGCTGCTCGGGCTGCAGAAGACGGCCGGCGGCGAGATCGAATTCCAGGGGCGCGCGCTGTCGACCTATCGCGGCCGCGAGCAGACCGCGTTGCGCTCGAACATGCAGGTGGTCTTTCAGGATCCATTCAGTTCGCTTTCGCCGCGTCATACGATCGAGCGGATCGTCGGCGAGGGGCTCGAGCTGCATCGCCCGGACATGACGGCCGACGCGCGCCGCACGAAGTCGCTCGCGGTGCTGCGCGAAGTGGGCCTCGACCGCACGGTGCTGCACCGTTATCCGCACGAATTCTCGGGCGGGCAGCGCCAGCGGATCGCAATCGCGCGGGCGCTGGTGCTGGAGCCGCGCATCCTGATCCTCGACGAGCCGACGTCGGCGCTCGACGTGTCGATCCAGCAGCAGGTGCTGAAACTGCTCGCGAATTTGCAACAGAAATACAACCTCGGCTATGTGTTCATCAGCCACGACCTGGAGGTGATCGGCGCGATGGCGCACCGCGTCGCGGTCATGCAGGACGGCGCCGTCGTCGAGTCGGGGGAGGTGTCCGACATCTTCACGAGACCGACACATCCTTACACACAAAAGCTGTTGAAAGCGGTCTGGAAAGCGTGATAGACGTCCAATGGTCTGACCATCTCGATTGTATTTATTAATTTGTTTTGACAAACGATTACGCGCTGGCTAGTATCGACCGAAATTTTCCGCCAATCAGCTGATTTTTAAGCACATTCCATCGACCAATGCAGCATCGATCCCTGACCCAGGCATGCGCGCGCACCATCGCCGGGCTGTTCATCGGCGCCCTGTTCGCAGCAGCACCCGGCGCGTTCGCCGACGAAGTCAGCAGTTTTAACCAGAATGTCACCAATTCGACTCAGATCGGGTCGGGTTCCTCCCCCCAGCAGACCAGCGCGCAGCCGTCGAGCGGCGGCGCGAAGTCGTTCCTCGCCGGCATGGCCGGCAAGGCGGGCGACGTGGTCGTCGGCGCGCTGAACATGATCGGCGTGCGTTATCGCTGGGGCGGCAACTCGCCGGATTCGGGTCTCGACTGCAGCGGCTTCGTCCGCTACGTGTTCCAGGACACGCTCGGCATGTCGCTGCCGCGTCGCGCGGAAGAGATGAGCCGGGTCGGCGAGAAGGTGAGCATGAGCAACCTCAAGCCGGGCGACCTCGTGTTCTTCAACACGATGCGCCGTACGTTCTCGCACGTCGGCATCTACATCGGCGACAACAAGTTCGTGCACTCGCCGTCGACGGGCAGCACCGTTCGCGTCGACGATCTCGACAGCGGCTACTGGGAAAAGCGGTTCACCGGCGCGCGCCGGCTCGAATCGGAATTCCCGATGAAACCCGAGGACCTCCGTCAGCGCGTGCGCGCGACGATCGGCGACGATTCGGCGAACGGCAACAACTGACGTTCGCGGTCGGTCAGACCGAAAAAACCCTGTCACCGAAAGGCGGCAGGGTTTTTTGTTTTGGGGGCGGCGCGGGTGACGGCGTGGCTATCGCACGGCAGGCCGCAGCGGGGCGGCGACCTCGGCCGCCTTCCGCGCTGACGGGCGCGATTACGCCGCAGTCACGCCGCGCGCGGCCGCGAGCTTGCGCTGCAGTTCCGGCATGATGCGCGCGACCGCTTCCTCGCCCGCGAGGATCGCCGCATTGCGCTGGTTGAAGTCGCTGCCGCCCATCGCCGCGAGGTTCGGGCGGATCACGACGTCGGCGTACTTGTCGAGCTCGTAGGTCTTGATCGTCTGGCCCATGATCGTGAAGGTCTGCAGCAGCATCTCGATCGGGTTGTTGGTCGCCGCGCCATCCGGCCGGGCCGAGATGTCGACCGCGATCACGAAGCTCGCGCCCATCTTGCGCGCATACGACGCGGGCACCGGGCTCACGAGGCCGCCGTCGACATATTCGCGATTACCGATCTTCACCGGTTCGAACACCGACGGCACGCTGCACGACGCGCGAACCGCGAGGCCCGTGTTGCCCTGCTGGAACAGGATCGGCTGGCCGCTCTGCAGATCCGTCGCGACGATGCCGAGCGGCTTCGCCATCTTCTCGATCGGCCGGTTGTTCAACGTCTTGTTCAGGAAATTCTGCAGTGCGACGCCTTGCAGGAGGCCGCGCGAGCGGAACGGCAGCGCCCAGTCGCTGATTGCCGCCTGGTCCATGTCGAGCGCGATCTTGTTGATCTGCAGCGCGCTCATGCCCGACGCGTAGAGCGCGCCGACCACCGAGCCGGCGCTCGTGCCGGCGACGATCTCGACCGGGATGCCGCGCGCCTCGAGCGCTTTCAGCACGCCAATGTGCGAGAAGCCGCGCGCGGCGCCGCCGCCGAGCGCGATGCCGATCTTCACGGGCTTCTCTTGCGACGGCGCGGTGCCGGACGTGTTGCCGGGGCGGGACTTGTCGCCGAACGACGTGCAGGCGGCGAGGCTGGCGGACGCGGCGGCGATCGTGAAGTGGCGGCGCGACAGGCGAGGGGACGACATCGAATGGTTCTCCGGCGGCTTGGCGGCGGGTCACACGGCCCGCTGCGGCGATAGGTTCCGAGCGGCCGCGCGGCGGGTTCCGTGCGGCCGGCGCCGTGCCGGCTGGCGGCCGCGGCGCGCACATCATAAAGCACGCGGCGCGCTTGGCGCGATGTGCGGCGCGAGTATAATTCCGGCTTCTTTCCCGTTCCGGGCGTCGCCGGCTCCGTTGCTGTCCAGGCTGCCGCCGTCGCCCGCGTCGAATCATTCATGCGCCCCAGGCGTTCGAGTTACCGTTTATGACCCGTCCTGTCCGTACCCGCTTCGCGCCGAGTCCCACCGGCTTCATTCACCTCGGCAACATCCGCTCCGCACTCTATCCGTGGGCGTTCGCCCGCAAGATGGAAGGCACGTTCGTGCTGCGCATCGAGGATACCGACGTCGAGCGTTCGTCGCAGGAAGCGGTCGATGCGATCCTCGAAGGGATGCAATGGCTCGGCCTGGATTTCGACGAAGGCCCGATCTACCAGATGCAGCGGATGGACCGCTATCGCGACGTGCTCGCGCAGATGCTCGAGAAGGGCCTCGCGTACCCGTGCTACATGTCGGCCGAGGAGCTCGACGCGCTGCGCGAACGCCAGCGCGAGGCCGGCCTTAAGCCGCGCTATGACGGCACGTGGCGTCCGGAGCCCGGCAAGGTGCTGCCGGAGCCGCCGGCCGGCGTGAAACCCGTGCTGCGCTTCCGCAATCCGCTGACGGGCACGGTCGTGTGGGAAGACGCGGTGAAGGGGCGTGTCGAGATCTCGAACGAGGAGCTCGACGACCTCGTGATCGCGCGCCCGGACGGCACGCCGATCTACAACTTCTGCGTGGTGGTGGACGACATGGACATGGGCATCACGCACGTGATCCGCGGCGACGATCACGTGAACAACACGCCGCGCCAGATCAACATCCTGAATGCCCTCGGCGGCGAGGCGCCCGTCTATGCGCACCTGCCGACCGTGCTGAACGAGCAGGGCGAGAAGATGAGCAAGCGGCATGGCGCGATGAGCGTGATGGCGTACCGCGACGCGGGTTTCCTGCCCGAAGCGGTCGTCAACTATCTCGCGCGCCTCGGCTGGTCGCACGGCGACGCCGAGATCTTCTCGCGCGAGCAGTTCGTCGAATGGTTCGATCTCGAGCATCTCGGCAAGTCGCCCGCGCAGTACGACCACAGCAAGCTGAGCTGGCTGAACGCGCACTACATCAAGGAAGCCGACAACGCACGCCTCGCCGAACTCGCGAAGCCGTTCCTCGACGCGCTCGGCATCGACGACGCGGCGCTCGCGACGGGCCCGGCGCTCGATGCGGTGGTCGGCCTGATGAAGGATCGCGCGACGACGGTGAAGGAGATCGCGGAAGGTGCGGCGATGTTCTACCGTGTGCCGGCACCGGAAGCCGACGCAATCGCGCAGCACGTGACCGATGCGGTGCGGCCGGCGCTGGCCGATCTCGCCGCTGCGCTGAAGGCGGCCGACTGGACGAAGGAGGCGGTGTCCGCCGCGCTGAAGGCGACGCTCGCCACGCACAAGCTGAAGATGCCGCAGCTCGCGATGCCGGTGCGTCTGCTGGTGGCGGGCACCACGCATACGCCGTCGATCGACGCGGTGCTCGTGCTGTTCGGGCGTGACGTCGTGGTGTCGCGCATCGAGGGCGCGCTCGCCTGAGATTCGCGCGTCAGTGAAGCTGTCTGCGCGTGAGCGCGCGGCAGCTTCGCAAAATATTTCGCGCGAATCGCAAAAAGGGTATTTACAAGATCAAAGTAGGTCCATATAATCTCATTTCTGTTCTGCAAGGGGGTATAGCTCAGCTGGGAGAGCGCTTGCATGGCATGCAAGAGGTCAGCGGTTCGATCCCGCTTACCTCCACCAACAGAACAAGCTGGATTGATTTGCGAAGCAGCGGTAGTAATAAATGCTTCACAAAATGATTCAAAGCAGTTAGAATTTCGGCCTTCGCTGTTGACCAGAAGTGAATAGCGAAAGTCAGACAGGTCTGAAAAGATCATGTCCCCTTCGTCTAGAGGCCTAGGACATCACCCTTTCACGGTGAGTACAGGGGTTCGAATCCCCTAGGGGACGCCAGATTCAGCGGCGTTTCGTAGAAGTGTCGCGACGCAGGCAGGACCGAGACGATGTCCTGCAGGTGGTAGAAAAAAAAGCTGGAGCGGTAGTTCAGTTGGTTAGAATACCGGCCTGTCACGCCGGGGGTCGCGGGTTCGAGCCCCGTCCGCTCCGCCAGAACGAAGCTCGTTCAAAGAACGTTTTTTGAACGGGCTTTATCGTTAAAGATGTAAGCAGTACGTTGTCCCCTTCGTCTAGAGGCCTAGGACATCACCCTTTCACGGTGAGTACAGGGGTTCGAATCCCCTAGGGGACGCCAGATTTCGGCGTCGTTCGAACAAACGATGCGCCGGCAGGAAGTAACCGACGCCTGCCAGGCAAGCAGCAAGACTGGAGCGGTAGTTCAGTCGGTTAGAATACCGGCCTGTCACGCCGGGGGTCGCGGGTTCGAGTCCCGTCCGCTCCGCCAAAAAATGAAAAAGCCCGCCTTGTGCGGGCTTTTTCATTGGTGTCGTCGATCGCGCCCGCCCCACATCCTCGCACCCGCATCACGCGCCTCACCGCTACGAGAAATTCGCGATTGCATCCCCACGCGACTGCGCTATCGTGGCGGGATGCATTCTTGACCCCTGCGTGATGCTCGATCCGACCGACCTGCGACTCCTGTATCAGCTCCGGCCCGCGGAGCCCGGTGATTTCCCGTTCGCCGAAGCGCTGACGCACGGCAACATGGGCGGCTACTACAAGCGCCATGGGCTCGTGTGGCGCAGCGACCTGTTCTACGCGAGCTGGCGCGAATCCGAAAACTTCATCCTCGAGGCAGACGGCGAGCGCATCGGCGTGTTGCGCGTGACCGAGGAAGGCGATTCGCTGCACATCCGCGACGTGCAGATCGCGGCCGGCCATCGCGGGCAGGGCGCCGGCACCTACATGCTCGACATGTCCCACCGCTGGGCGCGTGCGCGCGGGCTGCACGAATTGCAGCTGCGTGTATTCGTCGACAATCCCGCCGCGCGTCTTTACCAGCGCATGGGCTACCGGGTCGCCGGGCCGCGGCTCGCGCAACTCGGCTCGATCCGTCACATGGTGCGGCCGGTCTGACGGGCTGACGATCCGCCGCGCGCGATCAGCGAGCGGCGTCGATCGCGTTGTCGTCAGGCGTTTCGTCTTCCGCGAGGCCGCCTTCGGCGCCGCGATGCTCGTAGCCGCGCAGCATGAACGCGCGCGGGCTTTGACCGAAGGCACGGCGGAACATCGCCGAGAACGCGCTCTGGCTCTGGTAGCCGAGTTCGCGTGCGATATGCGACAGCGGGCGCCCCTGGTTCAGCAGCGGGATCGCGCGCGCCAGCAGCGCCTGTTGACGCCACTGCGAAAAACTCACGCCCAGTTCCTGCTTGAAGAGCCGCGAAATCGTGCGCGTGCTCGCGCCGACTTCGCTCGCCCAGTGTTCGAGCGACTCCGCATGCGCCGGGTGCGCGAGCACCGATTCGCACAGCATGCGCAGCCGCTTCTCGTCGGGCATCGGCACCGCGAGCGGCAACGGTTCGGCGTGACTCAGCTCGTCGAGCACGAGCCCGCACAGCAGGCGCTCGCGTGCGGCGCTCAGGTCGCGTGCGTCGAGCGCGACGATCAGTTCGCGCAGCAGTCCCGTCACTTCGACGACGCGGCACGCGTCGAGCCCGTCCGGCACGATCGACTCGTCGATATACAGCGTGCGCAAATACGCCTCTTCGACGATCACGACCTCGTGCGTCACGTGCGGCGGCACCCAGATCGCGCGGGACGGCGGCACCATCCACGTCGTGCCGGTCGTCGCGACGCGCAGCACGCCGCGCGACGCGTACGCGAGCTGCGCCCACGCATGCGTGTGCAGCGGGATGCGGCGGCCGGCATCGACCTGCCGTGCGCGCACGCGCATCGGATGGACCGCGGTCGGCGCGAATTCGGGCGGGATGTCGATGACGTCGTACGGGTTCGATGCGTCGGCTTGGACGGGCGGATTCATGGACGGTTCGGGCAGCGCGGCGGCGATGCCGTTATTTTAGAAGGCGCAGCGCGTGCGCATGCGGCGGTTTTTCGGGCGATCATGCCGTGTTCAAATGAACTTTGTATGGGCGCCGGCGATTCCCGGGCGGCGGCCCGCGGGCGCGGGCGCCGGCGGGTTCGAACCATCGGGCCGGTAGCGTGGTCTATCGATGCAGGCGCATTTTCATGTGAATCGCGCGCGAACACGGCAATCACGAATCGAAGAGGAGAACCACGATGCGTTACGTATTCGTCTACGGCACCTTGCGAGCCGGACAGGCCAACGACATCGGCCATGCGGCCGCACGGCAAGGCATCGCGGCGCCGACGCTGCTGGGCGCGGCCGCGCTGCCGGGCGAGCTGTACGATTTCGGCACGTATCCGGGGATGATCGCCGGGCCGGCGACCGGCAAGTCGCTGGTCTGGGGCGACGTCTACGAGGTCGACGAGCAGCTCGTCCCCGTGCTCGACGAGATCGAGCGCGTCTATCCGGGCGTCGACTCGCTGTTCAAGCCGGAAGAGGTGACCGTCGAGCTCGGTGGCCGGCAATACGCGTGCCTGTATTATCCGATCGCCGCACATGCGGTAGCCGGGCGTCCGCGCATCGCGTCGGGCGACTGGGTTCAGCACCGGCGCGAGCAGGAAGTCGCCTGAGCATGCCGGCGGCAGCCGGCTTCGCTGAAAAGGAAAAAAGCGCCCCGCGGGGCGCTTTTTTCATGCGGTCGTCGCATGCGACGGGCGGCGGCGCGCGAGGCGGCCGCCCGTCGCTGCGTGCGGCGTCGTCAGATTTCCTCGTACAGCGGCAGCGTCAGGAATTCGGTGAAGCCTTCCGACGTCGACATCTGTTCGAAGATGGCCGCGGCGCGCTCGTACGGCTGCGTGTTGCCGCCGACGGAACGCTTCACGTTGTCGAGCTCGGCCTTCGTATACTCGCGAACGAGTTCCGCCGTAACCTTGCGGCCGTCGTCGAGCACACCCTTCGGCGAGCGGATCCACTGCCACACCTGCGAGCGGGAGATCTCGGCCGTGGCCGCGTCTTCCATCAGGTTGTGGATCGGCACGCAGCCGTTGCCGTCGAGCCACGCACCGAGGTAGTGGATGCCGACGTTGATGTTGTTGCGCAGGCCCGCTTCGGTAATCGGCGCTTCCGGCTGGAAGTCGAGCAGGTTCTTGCCTTCGACCTGCACGTCGTCGCGCTGCTTCGCGATCTGGTTCGGCTTGTCGCCGAGCACCTTGACGAACTCTTCCATCGCGATCGGCACGAGGCCCGGGTGCGCGACCCAGCCGCCGTCGTAGCCGTCGGTCGCGTCACGGGCCTTGTCCGAGCGCACGCCGCCCATCGCCTTTTCGTTCGCTTCCGGATCGTTCTTGATCGGGATCAGCGCGGCCATCCCGCCGATCGCCGGCGCGTTGCGCTTGTGGCAGGTCTTCAGCAGCAGCAGCGCGTACGCGCGCATGAACGGCACCGTCATCGTGATCTTCGAACGGTCGGCGAGACAGAAGTCGCGGTCGTTCTTGAACTTCTTGATCGCCGAGAAGATGTAGTCCCAGCGGCCGGCGTTCAGGCCCGAGCTGTGTTCGCGCAGCTCATACAGGATCTCGTCCATCTCGAACGCGGCAAGGATCGTCTCGATCAGCACCGTCGCGCGAATCGTGCCGCGCGGCACGCCGACCGCTTCCTGCGCCGCGACGAAGATGTCGTTCCACAGGCGCGCCTCGAGATGGCTTTCCATCTTCGGCAGGTAGAAGTACGGGCCCGAACCGCGCGCGATCAGCTCCTTCGCGTTGTGGAACAGGAACAGCGCGAAATCGAAGATGCCGCCGGACACGCGCTGGCCGTCGACCGTCACGTGCTTCTCGTCGAGGTGCCAGCCGCGCGGACGCACGATCAGCGTGGCGACCTTGTCGTTCAACTTGTACGACTTGCCGTTCTGCTCGAGCGAGATCGTGCGGCGCACCGCGTCCTTCAGGTTGATCTGGCCGTCGATCTGGTTCGTCCAGCTCGGTGCATTCGAATCCTCGAAGTCCGTCATGTACGAATCGGCGCCCGAGTTCAGCGCGTTGATGATCATCTTGCGCTCGACGGGGCCCGTGATCTCGACACGGCGGCATTGCAGGTCGGCCGGCAGCGACGCGACCTTCCAGTCGCCTTCGCGGATCGACTTCGTCTCGGCCAGGAAGTCGGGGCGCTCGCCCGCGTCGAGGCGCTTCGTGCGCTCGACACGCGCCTGCAGCAGCGACTGGCGGCGCGGTTCGAACGTGCGGTGCAGCGCCGCGACGAGTTGCAGTGCTTCGGGCGTCAGGATCGCTTCGTAACCCGGCTTGATTTCGCCGGTGATCGTCATGCCTTGCGGCAGCGTGATCGGGGTGCTCATGAGTCTCATCTCCTTGGTCGGTCAGTTGCGGTTTCGGTGAAGGGGGAAGGCGGCAGCGCTGCGAACGTCATGCACCCGGGCTGGGGCGCGTGCGGTTTGCGGGCTTGCCGGACGGAGCCGGGGTGGCGAGGAATGCGAGCAGGTCGGCCATGCCGGTGCCCGTGCCGTCGGGCGGCGCGCCGAGTTCCTCGGCGGGCGCGCCCGTGCGGTTGAGCCAGAACGTCGTGTAGCCGAACCAGACGGCGCCGGCGACGTCCCAGGCGTTCGACGACACGAACACGATGCTGCGCGGGTTCGACCCGAACGCGGCGGTGCCGAGTGCGTAGGCGGCCGGACTCGGCTTGTACGCACGCACGGTGTCGGCCGACAGCACGCGATCGAACAGCCCGGACATGCCGGCGCTCTTGATCGCGATGTCGAGCATCTGCGGGGTGCCGTTCGACAGGATTCCGAGCGGCGGGCGCGGTTCGAGCGCGCGCAGCTTGCGCAGCGCGGGCACGGTGTCGGGATAGGTGGACAGGCACGCGTATTCGTCCATCAGCCGCTTCTCGGCCGCGCTGTTCAGCGCGAGCCCGAGCCGGCGCGCGGCGAACCGCAGCGCGTCGAGCGTGATGTCCCGGAACGGGCGATAGCGCGCACCGGCCGGATCGGCGAGCGTGCGCAACTGCGAGTATTCGATTTGCTTGCGCCGCCACAGCTGCGACAACCGTTCCCCGTGTCCGGGAAACATTTGCTCCGCCGCGGCCAGGACCGCGCGCACGTCGAACAACGTGCCGAATGCGTCGAAGAGGATTGCGTCGGGAGAGGAGAGTGTCGTTGTGGCCGACATAGCCTTGCGCTCCAGTTTCAGAGGTCGGATCGATTCTATTCGTGATCGTATGGTCTAAAAAAGACGCTATTCATCACTTGATCTTTTACTTTCATATACCTAATCTTGACGGCTTAAGCGATTTGAAGGGCGGCCGTGCCGTCCTTGCGACTCATGGACCGGTTCAAACAGATCGAAACGTTCGCCGCGGTCGCGGCGAAAGGCAGCCTGTCGGCGGCCGCGCACGCGGAAGGCGTCGCGCCGGCGATCATCGGCCGCCGCCTCGACGCGCTCGAGGAGCGGCTCGGCGTGAAGCTGCTGGTGCGCACGACGCGCAAGCTCACGCTGACGTTCGAGGGCTCGGCGTTCCTCGAGGATTGCCAGCGGATCATCAACGACATGCAGAACGCGGAGGCGAGCGTGTCCGCCGGCGGCGTCAAGGCGAGCGGCCACCTGCGGATTTCCGCGCCGGCCGGCTTTGGCCGGCGGCACGTCGCGCCGCTCGTGCCCGAATTCAGCGTCGGGCATCCGGACGTGTCGGTCACGCTCGACCTGTCCGACCGGATGGTCGACCTCGTCAACGAGGGGTTCGACTGCGCGGTGCGGCTCGGCGAGTTGCCCGACTCTTCGCTCGTGTCGCTGAAGCTCGGCGAGAATCGCCGCGTGTGCGTTGCGTCGCCCGCGTATCTCGCGCGGCGCGGCACGCCGGTCACGCTCGCGGAACTGGCGCGGCACAACTGCCTCGCGCTCGCTGCGAACGCGAACCAGCAGCGCGGCTGGGCGTTCCAGGAGGACGACAAGGTCGTGTCGATACGCGTAAACGGCACGATGGAATGCTCGGACGGCGCGGTGTTGCACGAGTGGTGCCTCGAAGGCCATGGTCTTGCATGGCGCTCGTGGTGGGAGGTTGGCGACGACATCGCGGCCGGCCGGCTCGTCAGCGTGCTCGACGCGTTCGCCGCGCCGCCGATCGGCATTCACGCGGTGTTTCCGCAGCGCCGGCACCTGCCGCTGCGCGTGCGCCTGTTTCTCGATTACCTGAAGCACACGTACGAGCAGCCCGGCTATTGGGGCGAGTAGGCGGCGCCCGCCCGCGCGTTTCCGATATGAGGACGAACCCGCTGCCGGTGCCGGTCGGGCGATTTCGCGCACTACAATCGTAGGAGGCATCTCCGATGCGTCGCGAACGGTCCGGACGGGATCGCGGCACGCGGCGTGCGATTGACGAAGGAGGGCGCGATGTTCCGGCACATCCTCGTTCCAACCGACGGTTCCGAACTGTCGCAGAAGGCGATCGACGGCGCGATCGACCTGGCACGCGCGGTCAGCGCGCGTGTGACGGCCTATGCGTGCCTGCCGCAGTACCCGTACTCGCCGTTTTCCGAAGTGATCATCGAGCCGCCCGCCGATTTCCGCGCGCGCAGCGAACGCGAGGCGCGCGCGCATCTCGACGAGGTCGAAGCGGCCGCGAGGGCGGCCGGCGTCGTCTGCGACACGTGGACGAGCGTCCATCCGTCGCCGTATCTCGGCATCATCGAGGCGGCCGAACGCGGCGGCTGCGACGTGATCTTCATGGCGTCCCACGGACGCCGCGGGCTCGGCAGCCTGCTGATCGGCAGCGAGACGCAGCGCGTGCTGACCCATACGAAAATTCCGGTGATCGTTTATCGGTAGGGCGGGCTGCTCGGGCAGCGTCGCAAAAAAGGGCGCGCCGGACGAAGCCGGCGCGCATCGTTGCAGGCGGCCCGCAGGCCGCGCGGCCGGTCGCGCGATCAGCATCGCGCGCCTGCCGTCTCCTCCCTGATTGTTGTCCGGTGGCCGGTGCCGCGCCGTGACGAGCCGCGCACCGGCGTGACGCTTGGGCGTGTTACGCGACCTTCTTGCCGTCGAAGAACTGTTCGTCTTCGGTCGAGCCGTGCAGTGCGGTCGTCGACGCTTCGCGCTCGACCGTCTGCGTCACCGCGTCGAAGTAGCCGGTGCCGACTTCGCGCTGGTGCTTGACGGCCGTGAAGCCCTTGTCGGCTGCCGCGAACTCGGCCTGCTGCAGTTCGACGAACGCGCTCATCTGCGTGCGGGCATAGCCGTGCGCGAGGTTGAACATCGAGTAGTTCAGCGCATGGAAGCCGGCCAGCGTGATGAACTGGAACTTGTAGCCCATCGCGCCGAGTTCCTTCTGGAACTTCGCGATCGTCGCGTCGTCGAGGTTCTTCTTCCAGTTGAACGACGGCGAGCAGTTGTACGACAGCAGCTTGCCCGGGAACTGCTTGTGGATCGCTTCCGCGAACTTCTTCGCGTACTCGAGATCCGGCTTGCCCGTTTCGCACCAGATCAGGTCGGCGTACGGCGCATACGCGAGGCCGCGCGAGATCGCCTGCTCGAGGCCCGGCTTCGTGCGGAAGAAGCCTTCCACGGTGCGCTCGCCCGTCAGGAACGGCTTGTCGTTGTCGTCGACGTCGGACGTGATCAGGTCGGCCGCTTCCGCGTCGGTCCGCGCGACCAGCACGGTCGGCGTGCCCATCACGTCAGCCGCGAGACGTGCGGCCGACAGCTTCGCGACGGCTTCGCGCGTCGGCACGAGCACCTTGCCGCCCATGTGGCCGCACTTCTTCACCGACGCGAGCTGATCCTCGAAGTGGACGCCCGATGCGCCGGCCTCGATCATCGCCTTCATCAGTTCGAATGCGTTCAGCACACCGCCGAAACCGGCTTCCGCGTCGGCGACGATCGGCGCGAAGAAGTCGACATAGCCTTCGTCGCCCGGGTTCTTGCCTTCCGACCACTGGATCTGGTCGGCGCGCGTCAGCGTGTTGTTGATGCGCTTCACGACGAGCGGCACCGAGTTCGCCGGGTACAGCGACTGGTCCGGGTACATTTCGCCCGCGACGTTCGCGTCGCCGGCCACTTGCCAGCCGGACAGGTAGATGGCCTTCAGGCCGGCCTTCACCTGCTGCATCGCCTGGTTGCCGGTCAGCGCGCCGAGCGCGTTGACGAACGGCTCGTGGTTGATGAGGCTCCACAGCTTTTCCGCGCCGCGCTTGGCCAGCGTGTGCTCGATCGGGACCGAGCCGCGCAGGCGGACCACGTCCTCAGCCGAATAGCCGCGCTTGATGCCTTTCCAGCGCGGGTCGGTTTCCCATTGCTTTTGCAGTTCCTGTGCCTGTTGCTGACGCGACATGATGAGCTCCTTGATGCGGTGTGTTGCCGAATGTGCCGAATCTGACGGGTGTGATGCCGTTCGCGAAGCGGAGCGCGGGGCATTCCGTTTCGCGAAGTCTTGTATAAGAGTCTAGGCAAATCGGCGGGCACGAAACAGGGGGCTTTTCCGGGGATCGGGTAAATTTTTAAGTGTTTTAAATCAAGTGCTTGTGTTCTTGATTTCGGGATAAGAAACGCATTTTTCCATCCCGCAATCGCACGGGTTGTGCCGTGCAACATGATTTTTTACGACGCAAAAAAATTTTCCGCATCGTGAAATGTGGGGCGGGGCGAAAAAAAACCGGCGCAGGTGCGCCGGTTGGCTGGATGGGTGGGGCCCATCCGTGGGGCGGCGGCGAGGCGCCGCCCGTGCGTGCTTACGACGCGGAGTTGCTGCGACGCGGGCCGCCGCTGCGCTGACCGTCGCGACGCGGGCCGCCGTCACGGCTGCCACCCGGCTTGCCGCTCCAGCCGCCGCCATTGCCGCCGCCGTAGCTGCGGCCGTTACCGTTGCCGTTGCCGCCATAACCGCCGCCCGGCTTGCCGCCGAAACGTCGGCCGCCGCCGTTGCCGCCGCCCGGACGGCCGCGGCCGCCGTTGCCGCCGTTACGCGGGGGCGCCTTGCGCGGCTCGAAACCTTCGACCACGTTGACCGGCAGCGGCGAGCGCACGAAGCGCTCGATGCGCTTGAGCGCGCCTTGCTCGGCGTGGTGCACGAGGCTCACCGCCGTGCCCGAACGGCCTGCACGGCCGGTACGGCCGATACGGTGGACGTAGTCTTCCGCGAACTTCGGCAGGTCGTAGTTGAACACGTGCGTGATGCCCGGGATGTCGATGCCGCGTGCCGCGACGTCGGTGGCCACCAGCACGCGCACGCGGCGCTCGCGCAGCGCACGGATCGTGCGGTTACGCGCGCCTTGCGGCAGGTCGCCGTGCAGCGCCGCCGATTCGAAGCCTGCGTCGGCGAGACGGCCGGCGAGCTGGTCGGCGTCGATCTTGGTTGCCGTGAAGATGATCGCCTGGTCGAGCGCGTCGTCGCGCAGCAGGTGATCGAGCAGGCGATCCTTGTGGTCGCGGTCGTCGACGTAGTGCACGGTCTGCGCGATGTTGGCGCGCGACTCGAGGCGCTGCTGGATCTCGATGCGTTCCGGATCCTTCAGCAGGCGGCCCGTCAGCGAACCGATCTTGCCGTCGAGCGTGGCCGAGAACAGCATCGTCTGGCGCGACTCGGGCGTGGCGGCGACGATCGTTTCGATGTCTTCGATGAAGCCCATGTCCAGCATGCGGTCGGCTTCGTCGAGCACGAGCATCTTCAGTTCGGACAGATCGATACGGCCGCGCTCGAGGTGATCGAGCAGACGGCCCGGCGTGGCGACCAGGATTTCCGGGTTCTTCGCGAGCAGCATCAGCTGCTGGCCGTAGGCGACGCCGCCGAGGATGCTGACCGTGCGCAGGCGCTTCAGGTGCTTGCCGTACGTCGATGCGGCCGTGGTGACCTGCATCGCGAGTTCACGGGTCGGCGTCAGCACGAGCAGGCCCGGGCGCGCGACGGGTTGCGGGCGGCGCGCACGGCGGTCGCCCTGGTTCGGTTCACGCGGCGCGCGCGGCTGCTGCGCCAGCGTCTTCTGGAGCTGCGCGAAACGTTCGATCGCGGGCAGCATGAATGCGGCGGTCTTGCCCGAACCGGTCGGGCTCGACACCAGCAGGTCGCGGCCGGCGATGCCGGCCGGAATCGCGCGCTGCTGGACCGGCGTCGGCTTCACATAGCCGGCGGCCTCCAGCGCGGAGACGATCTCCGGCGACAACCCGAGCGACGCGAAGCTCGGCTCGTCCGACGCCGGTTCGACCGCGGCCGGTACGGCGGCGTCGTCGAGACCGAGCGCCTGGTCGGCGATCGCGTTGAGCGGGCTGGAGTTGATGCTCGAAGTCATAACAATCCTTGAAACACAGTGGGTGAAACGTCGGCGCCAATCGCGCATACCCAAGTCGTCGGATTCAGCGAGCAAATCGGGAAACGGGTGCAATCCGCCGAACCGTCGGCGGATGAGGCATTAGAAGCTGTTTTGGGTGCGGCGCGCTTCAGGAGCGGGGCCGCCAGCCTGATAAGTGACGACCGCGAGGGTCGAAGCAGGAGGGGACAGGTTCTAAACCGGATTGGAGCTTAACGCTACGAGGCGTCTGGCCGGAACGGCATGCGAGCCGAGCGCGGGGGGTGACGCAGGCAGCATTATAAAGAAATTTGCTGCGCTGCGCCACTGATTTGATTGCCTATTGCGGCGGCGGTCGATCCGGTCAGGAAGCCGTGCCGTTCTTCAGCGATTCGACGAGTTCGACGTACTGCTGCTTTGCCGCATCCGAGGACGTGCCCTTCAGCGCGTCCCACGCGTCGTACTTGTATTTGCCGACGATGTCGGTAAAGCCCGGCTTGTCGCCGTGCGCATCGCCGTCGGTTGCCTGCTTGAAGAGTGCATACAGGCGCAGCAGGGTTAGGTTGCCCGGGCGCTCGGTCAGTTGCTTGACGTCGATCTGGGCCTGGTCGAATTGGGCGGTGAGTTCGCTCATCGGGTGTCTCCGTAAGGGTTTCAGGTCGGGCGATCTTAACAAGCGGACCGCCGCGCGGGGTCGAGCGATCCTTCCAAACCGCCGCCGGTGCCGCGCGAGCGCACGGATCGGTCCCGATCGCCCGTGGGAGCGGGGCGCCGCATTACAATGTCGGCCATGACGCAAACAGTGCTCCTCGCCATCGATACGTCGACCGAATACTGCTCGGTCGCGCTGCTGCGCTCGGCCCATGCCGATGACGCCGTTTCCTCCCCGCAAACCTGGGTCCGCCACGAACCGACGGGCGCCGTGTCGAGCACGCGCGTGCTGCCGGCGATCCAGGAACTCTTCGCCGAATCCGGGCTGACGCTCGCCGATTGCGACGCGATCGCGTTCGGCGCGGGCCCCGGCTCGTTCACGGGCCTGCGTACCGCGACGGGCATTACGCAGGGCCTCGCATTCGGCGGCGGGTTGCCGGTCGTGCCGATCGGCACGCTGCTCGCATGCGCCGAGCATGCGCGGCTGCGCGCGCCCGGCACGACCCGCGTGCTGGCCGCGCTGGACGCGCGGATGGACGAAGCCTACTGGGCCGATTTCGAATGGGATGACGGTGCCGGCGACTGGCGCACGCTGCATCCGGCTTCGCTCGATGCGCCGGGCGCCGTCGGCGTGCCCGATGTGCCGTTCACACTCGCGGGCAATGCGGCCGCCGCGTTCGGCGCGCAGTTGCCGGCCGCGTCGCGTGCGGCCGTGATCGACAGCGACGCAATGCCGCATGCGCTGGCTGTCGCGCATGCCGCGCTGCGCGCGTTCCGCGCCGGGCGGGTGGTGCCGGCCGATCAGGCCGCGCCTGAATACGTGCGCGACAAGGTCGCGCAGACGACCGCCGAGCGTGTCGCGGCACGGGCCGCACAGACGGGCGGAGCGAAGGGATGACGGGTGTCTTGCTGAGCGACCGCTATCTGGCGCCGATGACGGACGCCGATCTCGACGAGGTCGTCGCGATCGAGCATGTCGCGTACGAATTCCCGTGGAGCCGCGGCAACTTCGAGGATTCGTTGCGCAACGGTTATCTGGGTGTGTGCCTGCGGCACGTGACGGGGTCGCTCGTCGGCTATTGCGTGCTGATGCCGGTGGTCGACGAGATGCACCTGCTGAACCTGTGCGTCGCACCGGCCGCGCAGCACGCGGGCGCGGGCCTTGCGCTGCTGCGCGAGGCCGTGCGCATTTCGCGCGCGGAGCGGCTCGACGGCGTGCTGCTCGAGGTACGGCCGTCCAATCCGCGCGCGATCCAGCTGTACGAGCGGTTCGGCTTCGTGACGATCGGCCGCCGCAAGAACTACTATCCGGCGAAGCATCGCAGCCGGGAGGACGCGATCGTGATGCGTCTGACGCTGAACAAGGACGAGGGAGACGCGCATGGCGTGGGCTGAAGCGGCGCTCGAGGAACTGGGCCTCGCGCAGATCTGGGTACGGCGCGGGCAGCGCGCGGATGAAGGCGCGGCAGCCGAAGCGCCCGTCGTGACGCAAGCCGGTGCGGCGGACGGCGCCGCTGCCGGCGTGGACGATCGACAGGCGCGCCCGGCACGCAAGCCGGTGCAGGACGACACGCCGGCGGCGGAGGTGCGTGCCGCCGATGCTGCGCAGGCGCGCCGGGTCGTCGAGCGCGATCGCGCGCCCGCGCCGGTTGCCTCGGCCGACACGATGCCGCCGTTGGACGACGCGCCGCCTGCCGGCGCCGACGACTTCGCGTGGTTCGACGCGGCGCCGCCGGGCGATCCCGTGCCCGTGCCGGCCGCCGAATCGCGCCCCGCCGGCACGCCGGTTGCCTTGCTCGATTGGGATGCGCTGGCCGCGCGCGTGTCCGACTGCACGCTGTGCCGGCTGTGCGAGAAGCGGACCAACACCGTGTTCGGCGTCGGCGACCGCGAAGCCGACTGGATGCTGATCGGCGAAGCGCCGGGCGAAAACGAGGACAAGCAGGGCGAGCCGTTCGTCGGCCAGGCCGGCAAGCTGCTCGACAACATGCTGCAGTCGCTGTCGCTCAAGCGCGGCGACAACGTGTACATCGCGAACGTGATCAAGTGCCGCCCGCCCGGCAACCGCAACCCGGAGCCGGACGAGGTCGCGAGCTGCGAGCCTTATCTGCAGCGCCAGGTCGCGCTCGTGAAGCCGAAGCTGATCGTCGCGCTCGGCCGTTTCGCCGCGCAGACGCTGCTGAAGACGGACGCGAGCATCGCGTCGCTGCGCGGCCGCGTGCATGCGTACGAAGGCGTGCCGGTGATCGTCACCTATCACCCGGCGTACCTGTTGCGCAGCCTGCAGGACAAGTCGAAGGCGTGGGCCGACCTGTGCCTGGCGCGCGACACGTTCCAGCGCGCAGAGGGCGCCGACACGAGCGGGCCGGCCGGGCAATGACGACCGGCGCGGCGTACGCATTCGTCGATACGCTGCGCGACACCGCGGTGCGCGATCTGGGCTGGCTGCTGGCCAGCCCGAGCCTGCTGACCGCGGTGCCGGGCGCGCCGCTTGCGCGACCGTGGCCGGATGCGGCCGGACGGTCGGCCGTCGAGGCGTGGCTCGCCGCGCTCGATGCGCAGCCCGAGCCGCTGCATCGCGCGCTCGACGGGTTCCGGCCGACCCGGCTTGGTCGCTACGCGGAATGCCTGCTCGAATATTTCCTCACGCACGGCCCGTCGCTGCGGCTCGTCGCGGCCAATCTCCCGCTGCGCAGCAACGGCCGGACGCTCGGCGAAGTCGATTTCCTCGTCGATGCGCCGGACGGGCAGCGCCTGCACTGGGAACTCGCGGTGAAGTGCTATCTATGCGCACCGGTGCACGACGGCGCGACGCTCGCCGACTTCGTCGGCCCCAATCTCGTCGACCGGTTCGACCGCAAGCGCAGCCGGCTGCTCGATCACCAGTTGCGGCTCGGCGAACACGACGGCTTTGCGCGGCTCGGCTATGGCGCACCTTCCGACGCGCAGATGTTCATCAAGGGCTGGTTGTTCTATCCGCACGGCGCGCCGTTGCCGCCGGTGTCAGTCGAAATCGCGTCGGATCATCCCCACGGATTCTGGCTGACGCACGCGCAGTGGCCGGCGTGGGCGGCCGCGCAGCATGCCGGTCTTGCGTGGAGCGTGTTGCCGCGGCTGGCGTGGCTCGCGCCGCGGCGGGTCGCCGCCGACGCCGGCTTCGAACCCGAACCGCTGGGGGCTGCGCTGGAACTGCCGCCCGTGTTGACGACGCGCGAGGCGCCTGCGCTGATCGGCATCCATGAACAGGGCAGCGACGGCACGTGGCGCGAACGGGCGCGCGGCTTCGTCGTGCCCGATGACTGGCCGGCACGCGCGCAGGCGTTCGCCGCGCAGGATCACTGACACCGCGTCAGCGGGCGCTTACCACCAGCGATGGAAGTGATGGACGGGGCCGACGCCGTGGCCGACGTCGAGGTGGCCGCTCGCGGCGATCGCGCCGGTCAGGTAGGTCTTGGCTTCCCGCACCGCGCTTTCGAGGTCGGGCTGCTGCGGCAGCAGGGCGGCGATCGCCGACGACAGCGTGCAGCCAGTGCCGTGCGTATTGCTGACCGGCACGCGCGCACCGTCGAGCCGCACGGTGCGTGCCGCTTCGACGAGCCAGTCGGGGCTGGCGGACGCATCGGGCAAGTGGCCGCCTTTCATCAGCACCGCACGCGCGCCCGTCCGCAGCAACGCCTGGCCTTGCCGGACCATGTCGTCCTCGGTGTTGGCGGGCGCATCGTCCAGCAGCGCGGCCGCTTCGGGCAGGTTCGGCGTGACGACCGTCGCGAGCGGCAGCAGTGTGTCGCGCAGCGCATCGACCGCGTCGGGCGCGAGCAGTGCGTGCGAGCTCTTCGAGATCATCACCGTGTCGAGCACGACGAAGCGCGGCGCGTAACGCCGCAGCGCGTCGGCGACCGCGTGGACGATCGCCGCGTTCGCGAGCATGCCGATCTTGACCGCATCGATGCGGATGTCGTCGAACACCGCGTCGAGCTGCGCGGTCACGAATGCGGCGTCCGGCGCATGCACGCCCGTCACGCCGCGCGTGTTCTGCGCGGTCAGCGCGGTGATCACGCTGGCGCCGTACGCGCCGAGCGCGGAAAAGGTCTTCAGGTCGGCCTGGATGCCTGCGCCGCCGCCCGAATCGGAGCCGGCGATCGTCAGGATGTTGGGTATCGGGTGCGTCATGAGGGCAACGCGCCGGTTCGAAGACCGGCGCCGGCAGACGGAAACGGAGAGTGTAGCGTCAGTGCCGCGATTCGCCGATCAGCGCGACCGAGTCGAACTGCCGCTGGTTCGCCTGATGACGGCGCATCACGAGCCACATCGTCAGGCAGACGAACGTGCCGAACAGCACGATCACGACGCCGACCGGCACGTCGAGCCACACGAGCACCGCGTACAGGCACAGCATCACGAGCACCGACAGGTTCTCGTTGAAGTTCTGCACCGCGATCGAGTGGCCGGCCGACAGCAGCACATGGCCGCGATGCTGCAGCAGCGCGTTCATCGGCACGACGAAGTAGCCCGACAGCGCGCCGACGCACATCAGGAAGATGTACGCGATGATCAGGTAGACGGGCATGCGCAGGTGGCCGAAGTGCACGGCCCAGTGCGGCGGGAACAGGTCGCGCGTGTAGAACGCCATCAGCATCACCGCGATACCCATGATGATGCCGACGGGCAGCACGGACAGCGACTTCTTCAGCGGGATGCGCGCGGCGGCGGCGATCGCACCGGCGGCGACGCCGACCGCGACCACGGCCTGCAGGATCGCGCCTTCCGACAGCGACATGCCGAGCGACACCTCGGCCCACTTCAGCACGATGAACTGCAGCGTCGCGCCGGCACCCCAGAACAGCGTCGTGACGGCCAGCGAGATCTGGCCGAGCTTGTCACGCCACAGCACCATGAAGCAGTCGGCGAAATCCGTGAGGAGCTTGACCGGGCCGCGCTCCTGCTTCGGGTAGCGGGCGCCCGTATCGGGAATGCGCAGGTTGAACAGCGCGGCAATCACGTAGATCGCCATGATGATCGCCATCGCCGCTTCGGCGGGCGTGCTGATCCAGCTGGGCGTGTGCGCGATCACGTGTGATGCGATGTGCGGGCTGATCAGTGCGCCGCCGAGCACGGTGCCGAGGATGATCGAGCTGACGGTCGTGCCTTCGATCCAGCCGTTCGCGGCGACCAGCCGGTCGGCCGGCAGCAGCTCGGTGAGAATCCCGTATTTGGCGGGCGAGTAGGCCGCAGCACCGAAGCCGACGATCCCGTACGCGATCAGCGGATGGGCGCCGAACAGCATGATCATGCAACCGACCACCTTGATCGAGTTGGTGATGAACATCACGCGGCCTTTCGGACGCGAATCCGCGAACGCACCGACATACGCCGCCAGCACCACGTACGACAACACGAAGAACAGCTTCAGCAGCGGTGTCATCCAGTTGGGGGCGTGGAGATCTTTCAGCAGGGCGATGGCGGCGATGAGGAGCGCATTGTCGGCCAGCGACGAGAAAAACTGCGCGGCCATGATGGTGTAAAAACCTTTTTTCATCTGATGCGATGCTTTCGTCGCTGCGGCAGGGCCGCGTAGGCCGCCTGGTATGCGATCGGCTTATTCCGTTCGAAATGGGTTGTGCGCACGGCTTTATAACATGAAAATACGCCAATTCGGACTAGCAAGATTCCCCGATCGTTCCGCAAATTGTCGGCTTCGGTGCTCAAAAGGCGCGGTAAGCTGATGATTCGCAAGCGTCTTTACGAAAATTTCCCATGCCGCGCCCGATCTCCGCCACCATCCACACCGCCGCTCTCGCGAACAATCTCTCCGTCGTCCGCCGATTTGCCGGCCCGTCCAAGGTCTGGGCGGTCGTCAAGGCCAACGCGTACGGCCATGGTCTCGCCCGTGCGTTTCCGGGCCTGCGCGGCACCGACGGCTTCGGCCTGCTCGACCTCGACGAGGCCGTGAAGCTGCGCGAGCTCGGCTGGGCCGGCCCGATCCTGCTGCTCGAAGGCTTCTTCCGGTCGACCGACATCGACGTGATCGACCGTTACAGCCTGACGACGACGGTCCACAACGACGAGCAGATGCGGATGCTGGAAACGGCGCGGCTGTCGAAGCCCGTCAACGTGCAACTCAAGATGAACAGCGGGATGAACCGGCTCGGCTACGTGCCGGAAAAATACCGGGCGGCGTGGGAACGCGCCCGCGCGTGCCCCGGCATCGGCCAGATCACGTTGATGACCCATTTTTCGGATGCGGACAACGAGCGTGGCGTCGCCGAGCAGCTCGCGACCTTCGAGCGCGGCGCGGAAAGCATCGCCGGCGCGCGCAGCCTTGCGAATTCGGCGGCCGTGCTGTGGCATCCGGATACGCACTTCGACTGGGTGCGGCCGGGCATCGTGCTGTACGGCGCGTCGCCGTCCGGGCTGTCGGCCGATATCGCCGACACCGGGCTGAAGCCCGCGATGACGCTCGCGTCCGAGCTGATCGCCGTGCAGACGATCGCGAAGGGCCAGGCGATCGGCTATGGCTCGACGTTCTCCGCGCAGGCGCAGATGCGGATCGGTGTCGTCGCGTGCGGCTACGCGGACGGCTATCCGCGCGTCGCGCCCGAAGGCACGCCGGTGATCGTCGACGGCATCCGTACGCGGATCGTCGGCCGCGTGTCGATGGACATGATTACCGTCGACCTGACCCCGTGCCCGCAGGCCGGTGTCGGTGCGCGCGTCGAGCTGTGGGGCAACGCGCTGTCGATCGACGACGTCGCGCGCCATTGCGGGACGATCGGTTACGAGCTGATGTGCGCGGTCGCCGGCCGCGTGCCCGTGCGAGCGGAATAAGGGCGTCGCGCGTGGCCAAACAGAAAACCGTTTATGTCTGCAGCGAGTGCGGCGGACAGACCCCGAAGTGGCAGGGCCAGTGCCCGTCGTGCCAGGCGTGGAACACGCTGGTCGAATCGGTCGCCGAAGCGCCGGCTGCCCATCGTTTCCAGTCGCTCGCGAAGCGTGCGCCCGTGCAGCGTCTCGTCGACATCGAAGCGGCCGACGTGCCGCGCTTCTCGACCGGCATCGGCGAATTCGACCGCGTGCTCGGCGGCGGGCTGGTCCCGGGCGGCGTCGTGCTGATCGGCGGCGATCCGGGCATCGGCAAGTCGACGCTGCTGCTGCAGTCGCTTGCAGACATCGCGAGCGAGCGGCGCGCGCTCTATATCAGCGGCGAGGAATCGGCCGCGCAGATCGCGTTGCGCGCGCAACGGCTTGCGCTGCTCGACGGCGGTGCGCCGGCGGACGAACTGAAGCTGCTCGCCGAGATCCAGCTCGAGAAGATCCAGGCCGCGATCGACACGGAACGGCCGGATGTGGCCGTGATCGACTCGATCCAGACCGTCTATTCGGAAGCGCTCACGTCGGCGCCGGGCTCGGTCGCGCAGGTGCGCGAATGCGCGGCGCAGCTCACGCGCATCGCGAAACAGTCGGGCACCGCGATCATCATGGTCGGGCACGTGACGAAGGAAGGCAATCTGGCCGGCCCGCGCGTGCTCGAGCACATCGTCGACACGGTGCTGTACTTCGAAGGCGACACGCATTCGTCGTTCCGGCTCGTGCGCGCGTTCAAGAACCGCTTCGGCGCGGTCAACGAACTCGGCGTGTTCGCAATGACGGAGCGCGGGCTGCGCGGCGTCGCGAATCCGTCCGCACTGTTCCTGTCGCAGCACGAGCAGGTCGTGCCCGGCTCATGCGTGCTCGTTACACAGGAGGGCACACGGCCGCTGCTCGTCGAAGTCCAGGCGCTCGTCGACACCGCGCACGTGCCGAACCCGCGCCGGCTCGCAGTCGGCCTCGAACAGAACCGGCTCGCGATGCTGCTCGCGGTGCTGCACCGTCATGCGGGCATCGCGTGCTTCGACCAGGACGTGTTCCTCAACGCGGTGGGCGGCGTGAAGATCACCGAGCCGGCCGCCGACCTCGCGGTGCTGCTCGCGATCCATTCGTCGATGCGCAACAAGGCGCTGCCGAAGGGGCTGATCGTGTTCGGCGAAGTGGGGCTGGCCGGCGAGATCCGGCCGTCGCCGCGCGGGCAGGAGCGGCTGCGCGAGGCCGCGAAGCTCGGTTTCACGTCCGCGCTGATTCCGAAGGCGAATGCGCCGAAGCAGCCGATCGAAGGACTGAACGTGATGGCCGTCGATCGGCTCGAGCACGCGATCGACCGCGTGCGCGATCTCGAGTGATTGGCCGCACAGGCACGCGGGCCGGGCCCGCCGGCGATCTGGCGCGTAATTCCCTGTAAAGAATATGTAGGCTTCTGTAACCCGCCGGACATTGCTTTTCCCTATCCTTTGCCGGAATGTCGAACCGCGCAATGCGAAGGGAACCTATGTTGAAATCGTATGGGGAAGCGCCGGGCGGACGCCTTTACAACCTGCGCGGCTGCCGCGTGTCGGAGCCGATTCGCCAGCCGTGGGGCGGCGGATGCCGGATCGTCGAATGGATCGACGACGAAGGACGCCTCGCGCGCAAGGTCGTGTCCGAGGACGTGACGGAAGCGGAAGTCGCTGATGCGATCCGGCGGCCGACCGAAGGGCGCCGGCACCTGATGGGCGACGACGAGCAGATGCCGCGCGATACGCTGCCGCGGCGCTGAGCCGGTGGTGCGGCGAACGGCCGAGCAGCGGCAATTCAATCAACAGGCCGGGCCAGTGCGCCCGGCCTTGTCGTATCCGGGCCCGGACCAGGCCCGGTGCGGTGTCGATCACCTGCGGCAGCCGGCACGCCGTGCGCGTATCGGCCGCTGCGTTCAGCCTCAGCCGATCTGCTCGAGTTCTTCCTGCGCGGCGAGCCAGTCGGCCTCGACCGTCTCGAGGCGCGTGTTGACGTCGCCGAGCTTGCGGATCGCGTCGGTCAGCTCGGTCTTGCGCTCGGCTTCGTAGCTCGCCGGATCGGCGACGAACGCGTCGAGGCGCGCCTTCTCCGTGTGCAGCGTCTCCATTTCCTTTTCGAGCTTCGTGATGCGCGTCTGCAGTGGCTTTTTCAGTACCGACAGACGTTGCCGTTCCTCGGCGGCCTGCCGCTTCTGATCCTTGCGGTTGGCCGCGGCGCCGGCGCCGGGCGAAGCCGCGCTGTCGGCCTTCGCGGCCGCGCGCTGCTCGGCCGCGTGCTGCAGCAGCCAGTCGCGGTAGTCGTCGAGGTCGCCGTCGAACGGTTGCAGCCGGTGCTTCGCGACCAGCATGAACTGATCGGTCGTCGCGCGCAGCAGGTGGCGGTCGTGCGACACGAGGATCAGCGTGCCTTCGAACTGCGCGAGCGCCATCGTCAGCGCGTGGCGCGTTTCGAGGTCGAGGTGGTTCGTCGGTTCGTCGAGCAGGAGCAGGTTCGGCTTCTGCCAGATGATCAGCGCAAGCGCGAGGCGCGCTTTTTCACCGCCCGAGAACGGGCCGACCGGGCTCGTCGCCATGTCGCCCGAGAAATTGAAGCCGCCGAGGAAGTCACGCAGCTCCTGCTCGCGTGTATCGGGTGCGAGCCGCGCCAGATGCGCGAGCGGCGAATCGTCTTCACGCAGCGTTTCGAGCTGGTGCTGCGCGAAATAGCCGATCGTCAAACCCTTGCCGTCGCGGACGTGGCCCGACAGCGGCGCGAGCGTGCCGGCCAGCGTCTTGATCAGCGTCGACTTGCCCTGGCCGTTCGCGCCGAGCAGGCCGATGCGCTGGCCGTTCTGGATCGACAGCGCGACGCGCTCGACGATCGGGATTTCCGCGCCGCCGTCTGCATGGTAGCCGCAGCGGACGTCTTCCATCACCATCATCGGGTTCGGCGCGGCGTCGGGCGTGCGGAATTCGAACGTGAACGGCGACGCGATGTGCGCGGGCGCGATCAGCTCCATCTTCTCGAGCGCCTTCATCCGGCTCTGCGCCTGCTTGGCCTTGGTCGCCTTGGCCTTGAAGCGGTCGACGAAGCTCTGCAGGTGCTCGATCGTCTTCTGCTGCTTTTCGTAGGCGTTTTGCTGCAGCGCCAGTTGCTGCGCGCGCAGCACTTCGAACTGCGAGTAGTTGCCGCCGTAGCGTTTCACCTGGCGGTTTTCCAGGTGCAGCGTGACGTTGCAGATCGAATCGAGGAATTCGCGGTCGTGCGAAATCACGACGAGCGTGCCGGGGTAGCGGTGCAGCCAGTCTTCGAGCCAGACGATCGCGTCGAGGTCGAGGTGGTTCGTCGGTTCGTCGAGCAGCAGCAGGTCGGAACGGCACATCAGCGCCTGCGCGAGGTTCAGGCGCATGCGCCAGCCGCCGGAGAAGCTCGAGACGGATTCGCGCGTCTGCGCGAGCGTGAAGCCGAGGCCGAGCAGCAGCGCTTCGGCGCGGGCCGGTGCGGTGTAGCCGTCGGCGTCGGCGAACGCGGCGTGCGCGTCGGCTTCGGCGGCGCCGTCATGCGCGGCGGACGCGGCGGCGATGCGCGCTTCGATTTCGCGCAGCGCGGCGTCGCCGTCGAGCGTGTAGTCGAGCGCCGAGCGGTCGACGGCGGGCGTTTCCTGCGACACATGGGCGATCCGCCACGACGGCGGCATCGCGAAATCGCCGCCGTCCGAGTGCAGCTCGCCGCGCAGGACCGAGAACAGCGTCGACTTGCCGGCGCCGTTCGCGCCGATCAGGCCGGCTTTCTCGCCGGGATTGAGTACGAAGGACGTCGACTCGAACAGCGGCTTGGTGCCGCGCGCAAGGCTGAACTGATTGAAACGGATCACGGCGGAAATGACTGGCCAAAACCGCTATTCTAGACTGCGAGCAGGTTGCGCCGGGCATCGGCCGCTCGGCGGATGCCGCAACGGCGCAATTTCGCCTAGACTCCACGTCGATCCGGTTTCGTAAAAGGAGTGCCCGATGTCCACCCTGTATTCGTTCAGCGCAGAGACGCTCGCCGGCGCGCCGGCCCCGCTCGACGCGTATCGCGGCAAGGTGCTGCTGATCGTCAACACCGCGAGCGAGTGTGGCTTCACGCCGCAATACGCGGGCCTGCAGAAGCTGTACGACCAGTACGCGGCGCGCGGCTTCTTCGTGCTCGGTTTCCCGTGCAACCAGTTCGGCAAGCAGGAGCCGGGCGACGCCGCGCAGATTGGCGCATTCTGCGAGCGCAACTACGGCGTCACGTTCCCGATGTTCGCGAAGATCGACGTGAAGGGCGATCATGCGCATCCGCTGTACCGCTACCTGACCGACGAGGCGCCCGGCATTCTCGGCCTCAAGGCGATCAAGTGGAATTTCACGAAATTCCTGGTCGATCGCGACGGCCGCATCGTCAAGCGCTACGCGCCGTCGACCAAGCCCGACGAAATCGCCGCCGATATCGACAAGCTGCTGTGAGGGCGGCGGGCGGCGTACGCGCCGCCCCGGCCATTACAGGATCGGCGCGAACAGCCGCGCGACGTGCATCGCGATGCGCCGCCACGCGGGCGACTGGCGGTATTCGTTCGCATCGACCTCGTGCGCCTGTGCGAAGTCGGCATCGAGCATCGTCTCGACTTCGCCGGCGAACGCGCGGTCCACGGTCAGCACCATGATCTCGAAATTGAGCCGGAACGAGCGGTTGTCGAGATTCGCGCTGCCGATCGCCGCGGCGATGCCGTCGATCAGCACGACTTTCTGGTGCAGGAAGCCGGGCTGGTAGCGGAACACCTTCACGCCCGCGTCGACGAGGTCGCGCGCGTACAGCTTCGACGCCTCGAACACCACGTAGTGATCGCGCCGGCTCGGGATCAGGATGCGCACGTCGACGCCGCGCATCACCGCGAGCTTCAGCGCGGAGATCACCGCTTCGTCGGGGACGAGATACGGCGTGGTGATCCAGACCCGCTCGCGTGCGGCGTTGATCGCCTCGACGAAGAACAGCGAGCCGGTTTCCTGCTTGTCGGCCGGCCCCATCGGCACCGCGAGGCAATGCATGCCGTCGCCGGGCAGCGCGGGCGGCGGCAGCGCGATGGGCGGCAGCTTCTGCGTCGCCCAGTGCCAGTCTTCGGCGAACACGTACTGGATGCTCGCGACCACCGGGCCGCGAATTTCGATGTGCGTGTCGCGCCACGGCGACAGGCGCGGTTTCGCGCCGAGATATTCGACGCCGACGTTGTGGCCGCCGACGAACGCGCGATTGCCGTCGACCACGACGATCTTGCGATGGTTGCGGAAGTTCAGCTGGAAGCGGTTGACGAACTTCCGGTTGGTCGCGAACGGATGGACCTCGACACCGCCGCGGCGCAGGGTGTCGACGTAGCTGTGCGGCAGGTCGAAGCTGCCGATGCTGTCGTACAGCAGGCAGCAGCGCACGCCGGCGGCCGCGCGCGCGAGCAGCGCGTCGCGCAGCATCTGGCCGAGCGCATCGTCACGCACGATGAAGAACTGGACGACCACGTAGTCGCGCGCGGCGTCGATCGCCGACAGGATCGCCGAGAACGTCGCGTCGCCGTTCACGAGCGTGCGCACCGAGTTGCCGCCGAGGAACGGCATGCCGCCGAGCCGCGTCAGCGCGAGCACGGCGGACTGGCCGAGCGCATCGGCGGCCGGCCCGTCGGTCGCGTCGGTGCTGAGCCACGGCGAGCGCGGTGTGTGCATGCGCAACATTTCCAGCTCGTGGCGCCGCGCGTCGACGTAGCCGGAGAACTTGCTGCGGCCGAGGAACAGGTATGGAACGAGCGTCAGGTACGGCATGGCCGCGAGCGAGACGGCCCATGCGATCGCGCCTTGCGAAGTGCGCGTGTTCATGATTGCGTGGCACGCTGCGACGATCCCGAGCACGTGGATGGTCAGGAGCAGGGTGCCGAGATGTAGCCAGTCGAGGGTCATGGGCGCGTGACGGACTCCTGAGGTCGTGCGGCCGGGCGGCCGCCTACGCGCATCTTACCCAACCGTGCGGCGCAATGGTGCGCCGCACGGCGGGCGGGCCGGAAAGGCTCAGGCCTTGCGCGGCAGGTCCGACGCCTGGATCAGGAAGACGGCGTCGTCGCCCGCGCTGGTGGGCAGCCACGTGAGTTCGAGGCCGCCGAACGCCGCTTCGACGTTCTCGCGCTCGTTGCCGATCTCGACGACGAGCACGCCGTCGTCGTGCAGCCAGCGGTGCGCTTCGGCGACGATGCGTCGCACGATGTCCATGCCGTCGCCGCCTCCCGCGAGCGCCATCTCCGGCTCGTGCCGGTATTCGGGCGGCAGCGCGGCCATCGACGATGCGTTCACGTACGGCGGGTTCGTCAGGATCACGTCGTAGCGCGAGCCCGGGTCGGTGCGGAATGCCGGCAGCGGTGCGTAGAGGTCGCCGCGGTGCAACCCGATGCGGTCTTCGAGGCCGTAGTCGCGCACGTTGATCTCGGCGACTTCGAGCGCCTTGTCCGACAGGTCGACCGCGTCGATTTCGGCATTCGGGAACGCGCTCGCGGCGAGGATCGCGAGGCAGCCGGAGCCCGTGCACAGTTCGAGCACCGCGCCGACCTGCTCGGGATCGGCGACATACGGCTGCAGCCCGTCGTCGAGCAGCTCGCCGATGAACGAGCGCGGCACGATCACGCGTTCGTCGACGTAGAAGCGGTGGCCGTGCATCCACGCTTCATGCGTGAGGTACGCGGCCGGCACGCGGTCGGTCGCGCGCCGCTCGATCACCGCGAGCACGGCCGCGATCTCGTCGGGCAGCAGGCGCGCGTCGAGGAACGGCTCGAGCGTGTCGAGCGGCAGGTCGAGCGTGCGCAGCACGAGGTAGGCCGCTTCGTCGTACGCATTGTCCGAGCCGTGGCCGAACGCGAGCTTCGCCTTCGAGAAGCGCGTGACCGCGTAGCGCAGCAGGTCGCGAACTGTGGCAAAAGGTGTCGTCATGCGAGGCTCCATCAGGCGATCAGTTGTTCAAGCACGCGGCGGTACACGTTCTTCAGCGGATCGATGAAGCGCACCTCGATGTGCTCGTCGATCTTGTGGATGCTGCCGTTCGGCGGGCCGAACTCGATCACCTGCGGGCAGATGCGCGCGATGAAACGGCCGTCCGACGTGCCGCCCGTCGTCGACAGCTCGGTCGTGATGCCGGTCTCGGTGCGGATCGCGTTTTCCAGCGCGCCCGACAGCTCGCCGCGCGGCGTGAGGAACGGCAGGCCGCTCACCGACCACTTCAGCGTGTATTCGAGGCCGTGCTTGTCGAGGATCGCGTGCACGCGCGCCTGCAGGCCCTCGACCGTGCTGGCGGTCGAGAAACGGAAGTTGAACTGCAGGTCGGCGTGGCCGGGAATCACGTTGGTCGCGCCGGTGCCGGCGTGCAGGTTCGACACCTGCCAGGTGGTCGGCGGGAAGTATTCGTTGCCTTCGTCCCACTGCTCGGCGGCGAGTTCGGCGAGCGCCGGCGCGAGCAGGTGGATCGGGTTCTTGGCGAGGTGCGGATACGCGATGTGGCCCTGCACGCCCTTGACGACCAGTTCGCCCGACATCGAGCCGCGGCGGCCGTTCTTGACGACGTCGCCGAGCGCGTTGGTCGATGTCGGTTCGCCGACGATGCAGTAGTCCATGCGTTCGCCGCGCGCTTCGAGCAGCTCGACGACCTTGACGGTGCCGTCGGTGGCGGGGCCTTCCTCATCGCTCGTGATCAGGAACGCGATCGTGCCGCGGTGGCCAGGATGGGCCGCGACGAATTCCTCGGACGCGACGACGAATGCCGCGAGCGATGTCTTCATGTCGGCCGCGCCGCGGCCGTACAGCTTGCCGTCCCGATGGGCGGGGACGAACGGCGGGGAACTCCACTGCTCGAGCGGGCCGGTCGGCACGACATCGGTGTGGCCCGCGAATGCGAGCAGCTTGCCGTCGCGGCCGTCGGCGCCGCGCTTGACGGCCCACAGGTTGGTCACGCCGTGCGACGCGATGGTCTCGCATTCGAAGCCGAGCGCGGTGAGGCGCTCGGTCATGATCTGCTGGCAGTGCTGGTCGTCGGGCGTCACGGACGCACGGGCGATCAGTTGTTCGGTAAGGGCTAGGGTGGCGGACATGGTTCGGACCACTTTCGATAAAAAATGCCGGCGCGGTGGCCGGCAGCGACAAGACTACGCGCCGACAGGCGCGGCGCGGGCAGCCCTATGCGGCAAACAGCGCCGCGTATTGATCGGCCGCGAAGCCGAGCGATTTCACGCGGCCGTTGACGACGAGCACGGGACGCTTGATGACCGACGGCTTGTGGATCATCAGCGCGACCGCGCCGGTCTTCGTTTCGGCGGCCGCCTTCATTGCGTCGTCCAGGCCGCGCCACGTGGTGCCGCGCTTGTTGACGAGCGCGTCGAGCGACACGTCCTTCAGCCAGTCTTCGACCAGCGGCGCGCTGACGCCGAGCTTCTTGAAGTCGTGAAACTCGAACTCGACGCCGTGATCGTCAAGCCACACGCGGGCCTTCTTCACGGTGTCGCAGTTCGGAATGCCGTAGACGACCACGGTGTGCGGCTTAGCCATCAGTCGCCTCGCAGCAGCTCGTTCAGGCCGACCTTCGCGCGCGTCTTCGCGTCGACCTTCTTGACGATCACCGCGCAGTACAGGCTGTGCGAACCGTCCTTCGACGGCAGGTTGCCGGCGACGACGACCGAGCCGGCCGGGATGCGGCCGTAGCTGACTTCGCCCGTCTCGCGGTCGTAGATCTTCGTGCTCTGGCCGAGATACACGCCCATCGAGATCACCGAGTTTTCCTCGACGATCACGCCTTCGACGACTTCCGAGCGTGCGCCGATGAAGCAGTTGTCTTCGATGATGACCGGGTTCGCCTGCAGCGGCTCGAGCACGCCGCCGATGCCGACGCCGCCCGACAGGTGCACGTTCTTGCCGATCTGCGCGCACGAACCGACCGTCGCCCACGTGTCGACCATCGTGCCTTCGTCGACGTACGCGCCGATGTTGGTGTACGACGGCATCAGCACGACGTTCTTCGCGATGAACGAGCCGCGGCGCGCGATGGCCGGCGGGACGACGCGGAAGCCGCCCGCGGCGAAATCTTCAGCCGTGTAGTTCGCGAACTTCGACGGCACCTTGTCGTAGAACTGCGAGTAGCCGCCGGCCGGCATCGGTGCGTTGTCTTCCAGGCGGAACGACAGCAGCACGGCCTTCTTCAGCCACTGGTGCACGGTCCAGTTGCCGTCGATCTTCTCGGCAACGCGCAGCGCGCCTTTGTCGAGCTGCTCGATCGCGTGCGCGACGGCTTCGCGGACGTCGGCCGGTGCGGCCTTCGGCGACAGCTCGGCGCGGTTGTCCCAGGCGGTATCGATGATTTGCTGAAGTTGTTGCGACATGTTCGTTTTCGCAGGAGATGGATGGAATTGATCGGATGGACGATTACCGCGCGAGAGACCGGCAGAAATCGACGATGCGTTGCGCGCCCTCGACGCATTCGGGGGTGCCCGCGACGAGCGCGATCCGGATGAAATCGCGGCCCGGATTCGACCCGTGCGCATCGCGCGCCAGGTACGAGCCGGGCAGAACCGTCACATTATAGTCGGCGTACAGGCGACGGGCGAACTCGGTGTCCGACAGCCCGGTGCGCGACACGTTGGCCCACAGGTAGAACGCGGCGTCGGGCAGTTTCACGTCGATCACGTCGGCGAGCATCGGCGTGACCGTATTGAATTTCTGCAGGTACAGCGCGCGGTTCTCGCGCACGTGCGCCTCGTCGTTCCACGCGGCGATGCTCGCGTGCTGCCAGACCGGCGACAGCGCCGCGCCGTGGTACGTGCGGTACAGCAGGAATTTCTTCAGCAGCGCCGCGTCGCCGGCGACGAAGCCCGAGCGCATGCCCGGCACGTTCGAGCGCTTCGACAGGCTCGACAGCATCACGAGGCGCTCGAAGCCGCGGCCGAGGCGGTGCGCGGCCTCGAGGCCGCCGAGCGGCGGCGCCGCTTCGTCGAAATAGATCTCCGAATAGCACTCGTCGGACGCGATCACGAAACCGTGGCGGTCGGACAGCGCGAACAGTTCGCGCCAGTCGTCGAGCGTCAGCACGGCGCCCGTCGGGTTGCCCGGCGAACACACGTACAGCAGCTGCGTGCGCGCCCAGACTGCGTCGGGCACGGCCGCGTAGTCGCACGCGAAGTTGCGGGCCGGGTCGCTGTTCGCGAAATAGGGTTCGGCACCGGCCAGCAGCGCCGCGCCTTCGTAAATTTGATAGAAAGGATTCGGACAGAGTACGATCGCCTTCTCGCCCTGCGCGGCCGGACGCGCGTCGATCACGGTCTGCGCGAGCGAGAACAGCGCTTCGCGCGACCCCGACACGGGCAGCACCTGCGTGGCCGGATCGATCGCCGGCAGCCCGTAGCGGCGCTCGAGCCAGTGCGCGATCGACGTGCGCAGCGCGTCCGAGCCGGCCGTGGCCGGGTACGACGCGAGGCCGTCGAGTGCGGCCACCACGGCGTCGCGGATCAGCGCCGGCGTCGGGTGCTTGGGCTCGCCGATGCCGAAGCTGATCGGTTTGAGGTCGCCGGAAGGCGTCACGTCCTTGAACAGGGCGCGCAGCTTTTCGAAGGGATAGGGCTGGAGCGAGTCGAGTCGAGGGTTCACGGGCGAAGCGGCCATCGCGGCCGGTTGGAGCGAAAGAAGCGGCGGGCGTGCCGCGCGGCTGCGAACGGGCGCCGACGGCGCGCGGGTCGCAACGAGCGATTATAGCGTGACGGAATGCGGTCACGGCCTGCCGGAACGGCGGCCGGGCCGGCCGAATAAAGGGTATCGAACCAAATGAATAACGCGGTACGCGGCAGCCTGCCGACGCTGGCCATCCTGATTGGCGCATCGGTATGGGGCCTGATCTGGTATCCGTTGCGGATCCTCGCATCGCTCGGCGTGACGGGCACGCTCGCGAGCGCGCTGACGAGCCTCGTGGCGTTCCTGTTCGTGATCGTCGCGCGGCACCGCACGATCGCGACGCTGCGCTGGCACTGGGTGCTGCCGGGCATCGCGGTGACGGCCGGCGTGACGAACCTCGGCTTCGTGTGGGGCACGATCCACGGCGAGGTGCTGCGCGTGATGCTGCTGTTCTACCTGACCCCGGCGTGGACCGCGATCTATGCGCACTTCCTGCTGCGCGAGCGGCTGACTTGGGCCGGCGCGGGGCTCGCGGCGCTGTCGATCGGCGGCGCGATGCTGATGCTGTGGTCGCCGCAGCTCGGCCTGCCGCTGCCGGCCAATCCGGCCGAATGGGCCGGCCTCGCGGCCGGGCTGAGCTTCGCGATGAGCAACGTGCTCGTGATCAAGGCGAGCCGCGAGCTGCCGGAGATGCGCGCGGAAATGCGCACCGCGACGCTGTTCGGCGGCGCGGCCGTGTTCGGCGCGATCGCGTCGCTGTTCGAAGGGCTGCCGGCCGCGCCGGCGGGCGGCCAGCTCGGGACGGCCGCGCTGATCATCGCCGCGATCGGCGTGACGATGGCATCGAACAACCTGCTCGTGCAGTACGGCCTTGCGCGGGTGCCGGCGAACCGTGCGTCGATCATCATGCTGTTCGAGATCGTGATCACCGCGCTGTCGGCGTGGGTGTTCGCCAGCGAGCTGCCGACCGCGCGCGAATGGGCGGGCGGCGTGTGCATCGTGCTGGCGACGCTGCTGTCGAGTCGGGTCCATCGCGCCGCGCCCGCACCGGGCAAACCCGGCGACGGTCGGGACGGCGCACGCGCGATGGTATGATGGAAGCCGTTTGCGGGGCCCAACGCTGTATGCGCGCGGCCCCGTTTTTGAATTCCGGGGCGCGTCGCGCGCATGGGCTCTCCGGCCCCGCGCTGTGCGGCCCCGTCCGTTTCACTCCTTCTTCACATCCGATACCGCCGTGCGTCTGAGCTCGATCAAACTCGCTGGCTTCAAATCCTTTGTCGATCCCACGCATTTCCAGGTTCCGGGCCAGCTTGTCGGCGTGGTGGGCCCGAACGGGTGCGGCAAGTCCAACATCATCGATGCCGTGCGCTGGGTGCTCGGCGAGTCGCGTGCCTCCGAGCTGCGCGGCGAGTCGATGCAGGACGTGATCTTCAACGGCTCGACCGCACGCAAGCCCGGCAGCCGGGCCAGCGTCGAGCTGATCTTCGACAACTCCGACGGCCGCGCGGCCGGGCAGTGGGGCCAGTACGGCGAGATCGCCGTGAAGCGCGTGCTGACGCGCGACGGCACGTCGAGCTACTACATCAACAACCTGCCGGCGCGCCGCCGCGACATCCAGGACATCTTCCTCGGCACGGGCCTCGGGCCGCGTGCGTACGCGATCATCGGGCAGGGCATGATCGCGCGGATCATCGAGGCGAAGCCGGAAGAGCTGCGCGTGTTCCTCGAGGAAGCCGCGGGCGTGTCGAAGTACAAGGAACGCCGCCGCGAAACCGAGAACCGCCTGCACGACACGCGCGAGAACCTGACGCGCGTCGAGGACATCGTCCGAGAGCTCGGCGCGAACCTCGAGAAGCTCGAGGCGCAGGCCGTCGTCGCGACCAAGTACAAGGACCTCGTCGCCGACGGCGAGGAGAAGCAGCGCCTGTTGTGGCTGCTGCGCAAGAACGAGGCCGCAGGCGAGCAGCAGAAGCAGCAGCGCGCGATCGAACAGGCGCAGATCGACCTCGAGGCGCAGACCGCGAAGCTGCGCGAGGTCGAGTCGCAGCTCGAGACGCTGCGCGTCGCGCACTATGCGGCGAGCGATGCGATGCAGGGCGCACAGGGTTCGCTGTACGAGGCGAATGCCGAAGTGAGCCGCCTCGAGGCCGAGATCAAGTTCATCGTCGAATCGCGCAATCGCGTGCAGGCGCAGATCGCCGCGCTGAACGCGCAGCGCGAGCAATGGCGCGCGCAGGCCGAGAAGGCGCAGGACGAGCTCGAGGAAGCCGAGGAAGCGCGTGCGATGGCCGACGAGAAGGCCGCGCTTGCCGAAGACAGCGCGGCGTCGAAGCACGACGCGCTGCCGGCGCTCGAGGCGAAGTGGCGCGATGCGCAGGCGCAGCTCAACGACGAGCGCGCGCGGATCGCGCAGACCGAACAGTCGCTGAAGCTCGAGGCCGCGCACCAGCGCAACGCCGACCAGCAGCTCCAGCAGCTTCAGCAGCGCCATGAGCGCCTGAAGGGCGAAGCGGGCGGGCTCGACGCGCCGGACGAGGCACAGCTCGAGGAGCTGCGCATGCAGCTGGCCGAGCAGGAAGAGATCCTCGCCGAAGCGCAGGCGCGCCTTGCCGACGCGCAGGAAACGGTGCCGCGTCTCGACGGCGAACGCCGTGCCGCGCAGGAGCGCGTGCAGGCCGAAGCCGCGCAGATCCACCAGCTCGAGGCGCGCCTCGCCGCGCTGAAGCAGCTGCAGGAAAACGTGCAGACCGAAGGCAAGGTGCAGCCGTGGCTCGACAAGCACGAGCTCGGCGCGCTGCCGCGTCTGTGGAAGAAGCTGCACGTCGAGGCCGGCTGGGAAGCGGCGCTCGAGGCCGTGCTGCGTGAGCGCCTCGCGGCGCTCGAAGTGTCGAATCTCGACTGGGTGAAGGCGTTCGCGACCGATGCGCCGCCCGCGAAGCTCGCGTTCTACGCGCCGCCCGCGGCCGGTGAGCCGCCCGCCGCGGTGGCCGGGCTGCGTCCGGTGCTGTCGCTCGTGCGCATCGACGACGCGGGCATCCGTGCGGTGCTGAACGACTGGCTCGGCAACGTGTACGTCGCCGACGACGTCGGCCAGGCGCTTGCCGCGCGTGCGCAGTTGCCGGCAGGCGGCGCGTTCGTCGTCAAGGCGGGTCACGTCGTCACGCGCGTCGGCGTGCAGTTGTACGCAGCCGATTCGGAGCAGGCCGGGATGCTGGCCCGCCAGCAGGAAATCGAAAACCTGACGCGCCAGGTGCGTGCCCAGGCGCTGCTCGCCGACGAGGCGCGCACGGCCGCCGTGCGTGCGGAAGCTGCGCACACGCAGGCCACGCAGGCGCTCGGCGACGTGCGCGCGCAGGCCGAACGTGCGACGCAGCGCGTGCACGCGCTGCAGATGGACGTGCTGAAGCTTGCGCAGGCGCACGAACGCTATACACAGCGCAGCACGCAGATCCGCGAGGAACTCGAGGAAATCGGCGCGCAGATCGAAGAGCAGCGCGCGCTGCGCGCGGAGTCGGAAGCGAATTTCGAGCGTTTCGACGGCGAACTCGCCGAACTGCAGGCGCGCTTCGAAGACAACCAGCTCGCGTTCGAAGCGCTCGACGAATCGCTGACGCAGGCGCGCCAGGAAGCGCGCGATCTCGAACGCGGCGCGAACGACGCCCGCTTCGCTGCGCGCAATGCGGTGACGCGGATCGACGAGCTCAAGCGCAGCATCCAGGTCGCGCACGAGCAAAGCGAGCGTGTTGCCGGTTCGCTGGAAGACGCGCGCGCCGAACTCGAGACGATCAACGAACAGACCGCGCACACCGGCCTGCAGGACGCGCTCGAGATTCGCGCGGTGAAGGAAGAAGCGCTGCAGGCCGCGCGGATCGAGCTCGACGACCTGACCGCGAAGCTGCGCGCGTCGGACGAGCAGCGCCTCGTGGCCGAGCGCTCGCTGCAGCCGCTGCGCGACCGCATCACCGAATTGCAGCTGAAGGAGCAGGCCGCGCGCCTGTCCGTCGAACAGTTCGCCGAGCAGCTCGTGACGGCGGAGGTCGACGAGGCCGCGCTGTCCGCGAAGCTGACGCCGGACCTGAAGCCGTCGTACCTGCAGGGCGAAGTCACGCGCCTGAACAATGCGATCAACGCGCTCGGCCCGGTGAACATGGCCGCGCTCGACGAGCTGAAGGCCGCGAGCGAGCGCAAGGTGTTCCTCGATGCGCAGTCGGCCGACCTGATCGACGCGATCACGACGCTCGAGGACGCGATCCACAAGATCGACCAGGAAACCCGCACGCTGCTCCAGGGTACCTTCGACGAGGTCAATCGCCACTTCAGCGACCTGTTCCCGCGCCTGTTCGGCGGCGGCCAGGCGAAGCTGATCATGACGGGCGACGAGATTCTCGACGCCGGCGTGCAGGTGATGGCGCAGCCGCCGGGCAAGAAGAACGCGACGATTCACCTGCTGTCGGGCGGCGAGAAGGCGCTGACCGCGACCGCGCTGGTGTTCGCGATGTTCCAGCTGAACCCGGCGCCGTTCTGTCTGCTCGACGAGGTCGACGCGCCGCTCGACGACGCGAACACCGAGCGTTTCGCGAATCTCGTGCGCGCGATGTCCGACAAGACGCAGTTCCTGTTCATCTCGCACAACAAGATCGCGATGGAAATGGCGCAGCAACTGATCGGCGTGACGATGCAGGAGCAGGGCGTGTCGCGGATCGTTGCAGTGGACATGGAAACGGCCGCGGGTTTTGCCCAGAGTTGACGTTTGACGAAACCGGATCGCGTTCGCGCGGCGCATGACGCGCCCGTTCGCGGTCCCGACGAATAAGAATTGCTGATGGAGCGTGCATGGACGAGTTGACACTCGGTTTGATCGGCGCGGGTGCTGTCGTGGTGGGCGGCGTCGTGGTCTACAACGCGTGGCAGGGCGCGAAAGTGCGGCGCAGGATGCCGCGCCCGATGCCGGAGGAAGCGGCCGAGGCGATGAACCGCCCCGAGCGTGACGAAGAGTTGCCGTTCATCGAACCGGTGCGCCAGCCGGTGCGCCGCGAGCCCGCGGCCCCGGTCGCGGCGGCGGCCGCTGCACCGGCTGAAGTCGCGCGCGTCGAGCCGACGTTCGGCGGGGCGGCGCCGGCTGACATGCCGGCCGATCTGCAGGCCGAGGCGACCGGCGTCGACACGCCGTCCGACGTGACCGAGCAGGCAGCCGGCGAGGAAGCCGCGCCTGTCGCCGCGCACGAAGCGCCGGCCGAGCCGTCCGAACCGGTGCTGCCGGCCACGACGACGATCTCGTCGGCGCCGCCCGCGATCGTCGATCGCCGGATCGACTGCATCGTGCCGATCCGCCTCACCGGGCCGCTGCCGGGCGACAAGATCCTGCCGGCCGCGCAGCGGCTGCGCCGCGCGGGCAGCAAGCCCGTGCACATCGAAGGCAAGCCGGAAGGCGGCCAGTGGGAGCTGCTGCAGAACGGCGTGCGCTACGAAGAGTTGCGCGCGGCCGCGCAGCTCGCGAACCGCAGCGGTGCGCTGAACGAGCTCGAATTCTCCGAATTCGTGACGGGCGTCCAGCAGTTCGCCGACGCGATCGACGGCGCACCGGAATTCCCGGACATGATGGAAACGGTCGCGATGGCGCGCGAGCTCGACGCATTTGCCGCGCAGTGCGACGCGCAGCTGTCGATCAACGTGATGTCGGACGGCGCGCCGTGGTCGGCGAACTACGTGCAGGCGGTCGCATCGCAGGACGGGCTGCTGCTGTCGCGCGACGGCACGCGTTTCGTGAAGCTCGACGCGAAGCAGAACCCGGTGTTCATGCTGCAGTTCGGCGATACGAACTTCCTGCGTGACGACCTCACGTACAAGGGCGGCAACATGATCACGCTGGTGCTTGACGTGCCGGTTGCCGAAGAGGACATCCTGCCGTTCCGGCTGATGTGCGATTACGCGAAGTCGCTGTCCGAACGGATCGGCGCACGCGTCGTCGACGATTCGCGCCGGCCGCTGCCGGAATCGACGCTCGTCGCGATCGACCAGCAATTGATGAAGCTGTACGCGAAGCTCGAGGAAGCCGGCATCCCGGCCGGTTCGCCGGTCACGCGCCGCCTCTTCAGCCAGTAATGCGAACGCGCGGGCGGCGGGCTTCGGTGCCGCCGTCCGCCGTTGCGGCAAACACCCTCCGGTGTGCGCTGCAACACGCTCATCGGGCTCGCATTGCACGCCCCGCCGCGGCGTCAAACTGAGATAATCGGGCATCCGATTTTTCAGAGCGAATCCCCCGCCAGCATGGCCCGAACCCAAGCCGAACCGCCAGCCAGCCAGCCCGACGCGCGCGCCGCGTGGCTGCGCGACCAACTCGAGCGGGCGAACCACGCCTATTACGTACTCGACCAGCCGGATCTGCCCGATGCCGAATACGACCGGCTGTTCCGCGAACTGCAGCAGCTCGAAACCGACCATCCCGAACTCGTGACGCCCGATTCGCCGACGCAACGCGTGGGCGGCGAGGCGGCCGGCGGTTTTACGCCGGTCGTCCACGACGCGCCGATGCTGTCGCTGAACAACGGCTTCGCCGACGAGGACATCGTCGCGTTCGACAAGCGCATCGCCGATGCGCTCGCCAAGGCGACCGATCTCGCCGGCTCGGTGACGGAGCCCGTCGAATACGCGTGCGAGCTGAAGTTCGACGGTCTCGCGATCTCGCTGCGCTACGAGCAGGGCGTGTTCGTGCAGGCGTCGACGCGCGGCGACGGCACGACCGGCGAGGACGTGACCGAGAACGTGCGCACGATCCGCTCGATTCCGCTGAAGCTGAAGGGCAGGAACGTGCCGGCCGTGCTCGACGTGCGCGGCGAGGTGCTGATGTTCAAGCGCGATTTCGCACGCCTGAACGAACGCCAGCGCGCGGCCGAGCAGCGCGAATTCGCGAACCCGCGCAACGCGGCGGCCGGCAGCCTGCGCCAGCTCGACTCGAAGATCACCGCGCAGCGTCCGCTGTCGTTCTTCGCGTACGGGATCGGCGTGCTCGACGGGATGGCGATGCCCGACACGCACAGCGCGCTGCTCGACTGGTACGAGTCGCTCGGCCTGCCCGTGAACCGCGAGCGCGCGGTCGTGCAGGGCGCCGAGGGCTTGCTCGAGTTCTTCCGCAAGGTCGGCGAGAAGCGCGACTCGCTGCCGTACGACATCGACGGCGTCGTCTACAAGGTCAACCGGCGCGACGAGCAGGAGCGGCTCGGCTTCGTGTCGCGCGCGCCGCGCTTCGCGCTCGCGCACAAGTTTCCCGCGCAGGAAGCGCTGACGAAGCTCGTCGCGATCGACGTGCAGGTCGGCCGCACCGGCGCGATCACGCCGGTCGCACGCCTCGAGCCCGTGTTCGTCGGCGGCGCGACCGTGACCAACGCGACGCTGCACAACGAAGACGAGGTGCGCCGCAAGGACATCCGGATCGGCGACACCGTGATCGTGCGCCGCGCGGGGGACGTGATTCCCGAGGTGGTCGGCGCGCTGCTCGATCGGCGTCCGGCCGATGCGGCTGAATTCGTGATGCCGACCGAATGCCCGGTGTGCGGCTCCAGGATCGAGCGCCTGCCGGACGAGGCGATCGCCCGCTGCACGGGCGGGCTGTTCTGTCCGGCGCAGCGCAAGCAGGCGCTGTGGCACTTCGCGCAGCGCCGCGCGCTCGACATCGACGGGCTCGGCGAGAAGATCATCGACCAGCTCGTCGAGCTGAATCTCGTGCGCACGCCGGCCGACCTGTTCAATCTCGGTTTCGCGACGCTTGCCGAGCTCGACCGCTTCGCCGAGAAGTCCGCACAGAATCTGCTCGATTCGCTCGAGAAGGCGAAGCACACGACGCTCGCGCGCTTCATCTACGGGCTCGGTATCCGCCACGTCGGCGAATCGACCGCGAAGGATCTCGCGAAGCATTTCGGCTCGCTGACGCCGATCATGGACGCGTCGGTGGAGGAACTGCTCGAAGTCAACGACGTCGGGCCGATCGTCGCCGAGTCGCTTCATCAGTTCTTCGCGGAAGAGCACAACCGGACCGTGATCGAGCAGTTGCGCGCACCGGGCAAGGTCACGTGGCCGGAAGGGCCGCCCGCGCCGAAGGCGCCGCAGGGCGTGCTGGCCGGCAAGACGGTCGTGCTGACGGGCACGCTGCCGAATCTCACGCGCGATGCCGCGAAGGAGATGCTCGAAGCGGCCGGTGCGAAAGTGGCGGGCTCGGTATCGAAGAAGACGGATTACGTGGTCGCGGGCGCCGAAGCCGGCAGCAAGCTCGTGAAGGCCGAGGAACTCGGCATCCCCGTGCTGGACGAAGACGGTCTGCACCAACTCCTGGAGGGCAATACGCCATGATTCGCGAGATCCTGAAGATGGGCGATCCGCGCCTGCTCGAAATCGCCAAGCCGGTCGAACGGTTCGATACCCCCGAACTGCACGAGATCGTCGCTGACATGTTCGAGACGATGCACCACGCGAACGGCGCCGGGCTGGCCGCGCCGCAGATCGGCATCGGGCTGCAGATCATCATCTTCGGCTTCGGCAACAACAACCGTTACCCGGATGCGCCGCCGGTGCCGGAGACCGTGCTGATCAACCCGAAGATCGAGTACATGCCGCCGGACATGGAGGAGGGCTGGGAAGGCTGCCTGTCGGTGCCGGGCATGCGTGGCGTCGTCAGCCGCTACGCGAAGGTGCGCTACAGCGGCTTCGACCAGTTCGGCGCGAAGATCGACCGCGTTGCCGACGGGTTCCACGCACGCGTGGTCCAGCACGAATACGATCACCTGATCGGCAAGCTGTATCCGATGCGGATCACCGACTTCACGCGCTTCGGCTTCACCGAGGTGCTGTTCCCGGGGCTCGACCCGACCGACGACGACTGATCGTCCGGTCTCCGGCAGACAAGAAAAAAGCCCGCTTGCGCGGGCTTTTTTCATTGCATGGCGCACACGGCGTGCCTGCGGTCAGAACGTCTCGTCGGCCGACAGATAGCGCCATTGGCCCTGCGGCAGCGCGCCGAGCATCACGCGGCCCATGCGCACGCGCTTCAGGCCGATCACGTCGAGGCCGACCAGTTCGCACATGCGGCGGATCTGGCGTTTCTTGCCTTCGCGCAGCACGAAGCGCAACTGCTCGCCGTTCTGCCAGCTCACCATCGCGGGCTTCAGCGCGACGCCGTCGAGCTCCAGGCCGTGGCGCAGCTTCGCGAGCGATTCCGCCGGGAAGTGCTGGTCGATGTCGATGAGTTGCTCGCCGAAGCGCACGCGCACCAGGTACTCCTTGTCGATGTCCGACTGCTCGCCGATCAGCTGCTTCGCGACCACGCCATTCTGCGTCAGCACGAGCAGGCCGGTGGAGTCGATGTCGAGCCGGCCGGCCGGCGCAAGCGCGTGCAGGTGCTGCGGCGAGAAGCGTACCGGCGAATGGTCGCCGCTCCAGCGGTTCGCGCGCGTGATCAGCACGGCCGCCGGCTCGTAGCCGTCTTCCGCCTGGCCCGACACATAGCCGACCGGCTTGTGCAGCAGGATCGTCACCTGCGCGGCCTGCGCGGCGCTCGCGCGCTCGTCGATCTCGATTTTCTGGTCGGCGCGGACCTTGGTGCCGAGCGTGTCGATGCGTTCGCCGTCGACGAGCACCCAACCCTTTTCGATCCATTCGTCGGCTTCGCGGCGCGAGCACATGCCGAGCTCGGACATCCGCTTCGACAGGCGCATCAGTCCCGTTTCGTCGCCGTAGTCGACGTCGGCCGCAGCGCGCTTGACGGGTTGCGCGGTCTTGACCGCACCGAACGAGCGGCGTTCGCCGTCGCGTGCGGGGCGAGCCGGGCGGTCGCCGAAGCTGCGCTTTGCGCCTTCGCCGGCGGGCTTGTCGCGATAGGACGGGCGCTTGCCTTCATCGGCGCCTGCGCGGCGCGGGCGGGCGTCGTCGTCGTTGCGGCGCGGCGGGCGATCGGACGGCGTGCGGCGGTCGCCGAAGCTGCGTTTTGCGCCTTCGCCGGATGCGTTGTCGCGATACGGCGGGCGTGCACCGCCTTCGCCACCCGCGCGGCGCGGACGTGCATCGTCATCACGGCGCGGCGGGCGATCGGACGACGTGCGACGGTCGCCGAAACTGCGTTTTGCGCCTTCGCCGGACGCATTGTCACGATACGGCGCACGTGCACCGCCTTCGCCACCTGCGCGGCGCGGACGTGCGTCGTCATCACGACGGGGCGGGCGATCCGACGACGTGCGACGGTCGCCGAAGCTGCGCTTTGCACCTTCGCCGGACGCGTTGTCGCGATACGGCGCGCGTGCACCGCCTTCGCCACCCGCGCGACGCGGACGTGCGTCGTCATCGCGGCGCGGCGGACGATCCGACGACGTGCGACGGTCGCCGAAACTGCGCTTCGCACCTTCACCGGCCGCGTTGTCGCGATACGGTGCGCGCGGGCCGCGTTCGGCACCGCCGTCACGCGGCGCACGCTTGGCCGGTGCGCGGTCCGCGCCCGGGCGCTCGGCGCCTGCCGCGCCGCGCGGCTTGAACGAGCGTTCGCCGGCGGCTGCCGGGGCAGCCTTCTTCGGGCGGGCCGGCTTGTCCCCGGCGGGCGCCGCCGCGGGGCGTACGGCCTTGCGGGCGACGAGGCTGCCGGAGCGGACAGGGGCGCGGGTCGGCGACGCCGGCTTCGGATTCTTGACGGTTAGTTTGGTGCGCATAAACGCTGGAATTCACTCAGACTGCGATCGCTCGCAGCAATTCGGTTTCGAGCTGGATCTGCAGGCGGTTGTCGGACAAGCCGGCGCCCGCGAGCAGGAAGATATCCTCGACGCGTTCGCCGAGCGTATTGATCCGCGCCGCGTGGACGCCGATCTGATGCTCGGCGAGTACCCGCGCGATCGAATAGAGAAGGCCCGGCCGGTCGTTGGCCGACACGGACAGGATGTAGTACTGGCCGCGCTCGTCGGCCCGCAGGTCGACGCGCGGTGTGATCGGAAACGTCCGGGACAGCCTCGACAGGCGGCCCTTGGACGGCTCCGGCAGCGGTGCGGTTTCGGCGAGCCGCGTCGCGAGCTGCTGTTCGACGAGATTCGCGATGTCGCGGTAACGCACGTCGCGTTCGGTCTGCGTGACGATGAAGTTGTCGAGCGCATAACCGTGGCGCGTCGTGCTGACGCGCGCGTCGAGCACCGACAGCCCGTTGCGGTCGAAATACGCGCAGATGCCCGCGAACAGGTCGGGGCGGTCCTTCACGTACACGAGCACCTGCAGCGCGTCGCCGATCGGCGACGGCCGCGCGCGGACGATCGCGGTTTCGGCGTTCACGTGCCGGTACAGCACGCGTGTCTGCCACGCGATGTCGGCTGCGTCGTGACGCAGGAAGAAGCCGACATCGAGCTGATCCCACAGCGCGCGGTGCGCGTCGTCGGGCACGGTTTCGAGGCGCAGCAGCGCGAGCGCCTGTTCCTGCCGCGACTTCAGCTCCGAATGCGCGTCGGGGTTCGCGCCGCCGAGCACCGCGAGCGTGATGCGGTACAGGTCCTCGAGCAGCTTGCCCTTCCACGTGTTCCATACCTTCGGGCTCGTGCCGCGGATATCGGCGACGGTCAGCAGGTACAGCGCGGTGAGGTAGCGTTCGTTGCCGACGACTTCGGCAAAGCGCTTGATGACTTCGGGGTCGCTCGTGTCCTGCTTCTGCGCGACCTGGCTCATCGTCAGGTGATGCTGGACGAGCCATACGATCAGCGACGCGTCGTCGCCGGTGATGCCGTGCTCGCGGCAGAAGCGTCGCGCATCGGCCATCCCGAGCGTCGAGTGGTCGCCGCCGCGGCCCTTCGCGATGTCGTGGAACAGCGCCGCGACATACAGCACCCACGGACGCTCGAAGTTGCCGATCAGCTGGCTGCAGAACGGATATTCGTGCGCATGCTCGGCCACCGCGAAGCGGCGGATGTTGCGCAACACCATCAGGATGTGCTGGTCGACCGTATACACGTGGTACAGGTCGTGCTGCATCTGTCCGACGATGCGGCGGAAATTCAGCAAATAGCGGCCGAGCACGCTCGTCTGGTTCATCAGCCGGAACGCGTGCGTGATGCCTTCGGGCTGCTGCAGGATCCGCATGAACGTGTCGCGGTTCTGCGGATCGCGGCGCCACGCGTTGTTCATGATTTCGCGCGAGTTGTACAGCGCGCGCAGCGTGCGGGCGGACAGGCCCTTCACGCCGCGGGTCGTCTCGTACAACAGGAACGCTTCGAGGATCGCGTCGGGATGGCGTTCGAACACGCTGTCGTCGACGATCTCCAGCATGCCCTGCTTCTCGACGAATCGATCGGGAGACAGCACGCGCGTGATGCCGCTCGTCGCGGGGAAGAGTTGCGCCTCGATGTTCTGGATCAGGATCGTCGCGAGCTGCGTGACGGCTTTCGCGGCCCAGTAGTAGCGGCGCATCAACTGCTCGCTCGCGCGCTTGGCCTGCGTCGGCTGGTAGCCGAAGCTCTCGGCGGCCTGCGTCTGCAGGTCGAACACGAGCATGTCCTGGCGGCGGCCGGCGATCACGTGCAGCCGCGCGCGCAGCGTCTTCAGGAAGCCTTCGTTGCGGCGCAGTTCGCGCGCTTCGCGATCGGTGATGAGGCCGCGCGTGTCGAGTTCGCGCCAGCTGCTGCCGAAGCCGGCCGCGCGTGCGATCCACAGGATCGTCTGCAGGTCGCGCAGCCCGCCGGGGCTTTCCTTCACGTTCGGTTCGAGGCTGTACGGCGTGTCCTGGAACTTCGCGTGGCGCTGGCGCATCTCGAGCACCTTCGCGGTGAAGAACGCACGGGCGTCGAGCGCCTCGTGGTAGCTCACCGTGAAGCGCTCGAACAGCGCGGTGCTGCCGACGATGCGGCGCGCTTCCAGCAGCGAGGTCTGCACCGTGACGTCCTGCGACGCCTCCTCGATGCACTGCGCGACCGTGCGCACGCTGCTGCCGATCTCGAGGCCGAGATCCCACGCCATTCCGATGAAGCGCTCGATGCGCGCGTCGAGCGCCGGGTCGTGCGCATCGGGCAGCAGCACGAGGATGTCGACGTCGGAGTAGGGCGCGAGCTCGCCGCGCCCGTAGCCGCCGACGGCGACGAGCGCGAGCGTCGCGGGCAGGCCGCAGTCGTCCCACACGCGCTTCAGCGCATCGTCGGTGAGTTTCGACAGTGCGTGCATCAGCGACGCGACGTTCGTCGCGCGGCGAAAGCGCTCGAGCATCTCCGTCTTGGCGGCCTTGAATTCGGCGCGCCGCGACAGCGCGTCGGGCGAGGGGGCGGCGTGAGCGCTCATGGGCGGCCGTTCAGGTGCGGGCGGGGCGGGCTGGCGCGACGGCGCTCAGACGGCGGCGGCCGGTTGCGCGAACACGGGGCGCGCCGGCGTGCCGGCCGACACGGTCAGCACGTCGTAGCCGGTTTCGGTGACGAGCACCGTGTGCTCCCACTGCGCCGACAGGCTGCGGTCGCGCGTCTTGACCGTCCACTGGTCGGGCATCGTGCGGATGTCGCGCTTGCCGGCGTTGATCATCGGCTCGATCGTGAAGATCATCCCGGCCTTCAGTTCGATGCCGGTGCCCGGACGGCCGTAGTGGACGACTTGCGGATCCTCGTGGAACACCGTGCCGATGCCGTGGCCGCAGTATTCGCGCACGACGCTGTAGCCCTGCGCTTCCGCGTGCTTCTGGATCGCGTAGCCGATGTCGCCGAGGTGCGCGCCGGGCTTGACCTGGTCGATGCCGAGCCACATGCATTCGTAGGTGGTCTGGACGAGGCGCTTCGCGAGGATCGAGCCTTCGCCGACGATGAACATCCGGCTGGTGTCGCCGAAGTAGCCGTTCTTGATCACGGTGATGTCGATGTTCAGCGCATCGCCGTTCTTGATCACCTTCTCGCCGGGAATGCCGTGGCAGATCACGTCGTTGACCGAAATGCAGGTGGCCTTCGGGTACGGCGGATAACCGGGCGGCTGGTAGTTCAGCGGCGCGGGGATCGTGCCCTGTTCGTTGAGCATGAACTCGTGGCAGAGGCGATCGAGTTCGGCGGTCGCGACGCCCGCGACGACGTGCGGCGTGATGAAGTCGAGCACTTCGCTGGCGAGACGGCAGGCGACGCGCATCTCCGCGATATCGTGTTCGTTTTTGAGCGTAATAGCCATCGAGGTATGCCTGGAATGCGGTGAATTGACGGATTATCGCACCTTCTGGCAGGCGTCGCAGCCCCTGCCGGCGGTGCGGATGCGGGTTTTCGCGGATTGTCCGGCCGGCCGCCGCACGGCTAGCGAAAGTGGTGAGCGACTTGAGGGCGGACAAATCGGCGTGCTATACTCTTTGGCTAAGTCGACATCCAAATGCCGAAATGCCCCGTTGTGGGGCGGCATCGCGGTGAAAGGCTTGCGGCACGGGCGTCTTGCACGTGCCGAATCACAAGCCGGCGCAACCAGGGTGCCGGCCGCGCAGGATTTGCGCCCTTGCGGGCGGGTTCGCGCGGCGGTACGGCGGCCGGCTTAAGACCCAACCCTCGTGGAGAATTTACATGGCAGTTACGATGCGCCAAATGCTGGAAGCGGGTGTCCACTTCGGTCACCAGACGCGCTTCTGGAACCCGAAGATGGCTCCGTTCATTTTCGGTCACCGCAACAAGATTCACATCATCAACCTCGAAAAGACGCTGCCGATGTTCACGGACGCACAGAAGTACGTGCGCCAGCTGGCAGCGAACCGCGGCACGATCCTGTTCGTCGGCACGAAGCGTCAATCGCGTGACACGATCGCCCAGGAAGCGCAGCGCGCAGGCATGCCGTACGTCAACGCACGCTGGCTCGGCGGCATGATGACCAACTTCAAGACGCTGAAGGTATCGATCAAGCGCCTGAAGGACATGGAAGCAGCCGTCGAATCGGGCGAAACCGAGAAGATGAGCAAGAAGGAAGCGCTGCTGTTCGAACGCGAAATCGCCAAGCTGCAGAAGTCGATCGGCGGCGTGAAGGACATGGGCGGCATTCCGGACGCAATCTTCGTCGTCGACGTCGGCTACCACAAGATTGCCGTCACGGAAGCGAACAAGCTGGGCGTGCCGGTCATCGCCGTGGTCGATACGAACCACTCGCCGGAAGGCGTGGATTACGTGATCCCGGGTAACGACGACTCGAGCAAGGCAGTCGCGCTGTACGCCGAAGGCGTGGCCGACGCGATCCTCGAAGGCCGTGCGAACGCGGTCAACGAAGTGGTCCAGGCCGCACGCGGCGACGACGAGTACGTCGAGGAAAACGCGTAACTGGCCCCGAGCCGGCGCAAAAAGGGGGCTCTCAACAGGCCCCCTTTTTTTAAGCTTGTGCGCCGGACCTGATCGCGCCGAATCGGCGCGGGTCCGGAAACGAATCTCGGCCGTTCGCGTCCAAGCGGGCGGCGTTGTGAATACAGACTCAAGGAGCGAATGATGGCGGCAATTACCGCAAGCATGGTGGCAGAACTGCGCGCAAAGACCGACGCACCGATGATGGAGTGCAAGAAGGCGCTGACGGAAGCCGACGGCGATCTGGCCAAGGCTGAAGAGCTGCTGCGCGTCAAGCTCGGCAACAAGGCGAGCAAGGCGGCATCGCGCGTGACGGCTGAAGGCGTCGTCGCATCGTTCGTCGGCGGCAACGCAGGCGCGCTGGTCGAGCTGAACTGCGAAACCGACTTCGTCGCGAAGAACGACGACTTCCTCGCGTTCTCGAAGACGGTTGCAGAACTCGTTGCGACGCAAAACCCGGCCGACGTGGCTGCGCTGTCGGCGCTGCCGCTCGACGGCTCGACGGTCGACGCAGTGCGCCTGGCACTGGTCGGCAAGATCGGCGAGAACGTGTCGATCCGCCGTTTCGTCCGTTTCGAAACCGCGAACAAGATCGCAACGTACCTGCACGGCGCGCGTATCGGCGTGATCGTCGAGTACACGGGCGCGGAAGAGCAGGTCGGCAAGGACGTCGCGATGCACATCGCGGCAATGAAGCCGGTCGCGCTGTCGTCGGCCGACGTGCCGGCGGAACTGATCGAAACGGAACGCCGCGTGGCCGAGCAGAAGGCTGCGGAATCGGGCAAGCCGGCTGAAATCGTCGCGAAGATGGTCGACGGTAGCGTCCAGAAGTACCTGAAGGAAGTGTCGCTGCTGAACCAGACGTTCGTTAAGAACGACAAGCAGACGATCGAGCAGATGCTGAAGGCAGCGGATTCCGCCGTGCAGAAGTTCGCGCTGTTCGTCGTCGGCGAAGGCATCGAGAAGCGCCAGGACGACTTCGCCGCCGAAGTGGCCGCGCAAGTCGCAGCAGCAAAGCAGCAGTAAGCAGTCAGGCAGTATCCGCGGCGGGCGTCCGCTCCGCCGCGGCCGGCGGCGCTGCCGGCCGGCCGGGAACCCCGGTCCGGTCGTCGGCGCTTGCCCGAATCAGTATTTCGCCCCTACAGTTCGTGGTTGTCATCCTCTCGTCGCTCGGAAGCCCCTATGTCCAATGCCTATAAACGCGTCCTTCTCAAACTCTCCGGCGAAGCGCTGATGGGCGACGATGCCTTCGGCATCAATCGCGCGACGATCGAACGGATGGTGGCCGATATCGCCGAAGTCGTGCGTCTCGGTACGCAGCTCGCGGTCGTGATCGGTGGCGGTAATATTTTCCGCGGTGTCGCGGGTGGCGCGGCCGGCATGGACCGCGCGACGGCCGACTACATGGGGATGCTCGCGACGATGATGAACGCGCTGGCGCTGCAGGACGCGATGCGCCACGCCGGGATCGAGGCGCGCGTGCAGTCCGCGCTGCGCATGGACCAGGTCGTCGAGCCGTACATCCGGCCCCGCGCGATCCGCCAGCTCGAGGAAGGCCGTGTCGTGATCTTCGCGGCCGGTACGGGCAACCCGTTCTTCACGACGGATACGGCCGCCGCGCTGCGCGGTTCGGAAGTGGGCGCCGAAGTCGTGCTGAAGGCGACCAAGGTCGATGGCGTATATTCTGCCGATCCGAAGAAGGATCCGTCGGCCACGCGTTACACGACGATCACTTTCGACGAGGCGATCAGCCGCAACCTGCAGGTGATGGACGCGACGGCCTTTGCGCTTTGCCGCGACCAGAAGCTGCCGATTCGCGTGTTTTCGATCAACAAGCCGGGCGCGCTCAAGCGCATCGTGCTGGGCGAGGACGAAGGTACGCTCGTCCACGTGTAAACTCCCGCGGATGCGGGTCGTCGGCCTGGTGTGCGTGGCGCGCCGGGCAGCACCCGCGTTTTTTGAAGGTTTGAAGGTTCGGAGGTTGAAATGAGTGTCGCTGATACCAAGAAGGGCGTTGAGCAGAAGATGCTGCGCTCGATCGATGCATTCAAGAGCGATCTGGCGAAGATCCGCACGGGCCGCGCGCACACCGGCATGCTGGATCACGTGCAGGTCGACTACTATGGGTCGATGGTGCCGATCTCGCAGGTTGCCAACATGACGCTCGTCGACGCACGCACGATCGGCGTGCAACCGTGGGAAAAGCCGATGGTCGCGAAGGTCGAGAAGGCCATTCGCGAAGCCGATCTCGGTCTGAATCCGGCAACGTCCGGCGACCTGATCCGCGTGCCGATGCCCGCGCTGACGGAAGAGCGCCGCCGCGAGCTGACCAAGGTCGTGAAGAGCGAAGGCGAAACGGCCAAGGTCGCGATCCGCAACCTGCGCCGTGACGCGAACGAAGCGCTCAAGAAGCTCGTGAAGGACAAGGAAATCTCGGAAGACGACGAGCGCCGTGCGAGCGACGACGTGCAGAAGCTGACGGACAAGCACGTCGCCGAAATCGACAAGCTCGTGCAGAGCAAGGAAGCCGAGATCATGACGGTCTGACGACCGTCCTCGCGCGCCGCCTTCTTCCCGCATTACTGTCTCAACGGCCATGACCTATACCAGCTCTACCGTTCGCGTGCCTGACGTCGGCGTCGTGCCGCGTCACATCGCGATCATCATGGACGGCAATGGCCGTTGGGCGACCGAACGCCGCTTGCCGCGCGTCGCGGGGCACACCCGCGGCGTCGATGCCGTCCGGGCGGTGGTCGAAGGTTGCGCGCGCGCCGGCGTCGAATACCTGACGCTGTTCGCGTTCAGTTCGGAAAACTGGCGCCGGCCGAACGACGAAGTGTCGTTCCTGATGCGGCTGTTCATCACCGCGCTCGAGCGTGAGGTCGGCAAGCTGCATGCAAACGGGATCCGCCTGCGTGTCGTCGGCGATCTCGACCGTTTCGAGCCGCGCATCCGCGAACTGATCCGCCGCGCCGAAACCAAGACGGCGCGCAATACGCGCCTGACGCTCACCATCGCGGCCAACTACGGCGGCCGGTGGGACATCCTGCAGGCGACGAAGAAACTCGTCGAGCAGGCCGTGCGCGAGGGTCGCGAGGTCGAAGTGACCGAGGACGCGTTCGCGCCGCACCTGGCGATGGCCTATGCGCCGGAGCCCGATCTCTTCATCCGTACGGGCGGCGAACAGCGCGTCAGCAACTTCCTGCTGTGGCAGCTCGCGTACGCCGAATTCTATTTCACCGACAAATACTGGCCGGATTTCGACGGCGCGGCGCTGGCCGACGCGATGGCGTCGTATACCGAGCGCGAGCGCCGTTTCGGGCGCACGAGTGCGCAGCTCGAGCCGCAATCGCAGAACGCCGACTCCCTTTCATGCTGAAAACCCGTGTGATCACGGCGATCGTGATGCTGGCGGTCCTGCTGCCGGTGACGCTGTTCGCGCCGCTCACGGCGTTCGGCGCGCTGATCGGCGCCGTGCTCGTGTTCGCCGCGTGGGAATGGGCGCGCCTGCTGAAGCTCGGCGGCGCCGGCCCGGTCGTCTATGCGGTCGTCGCAGCGCTTGCGCTGGCGGCCACCACGCCGCTCGGCATCGATGCGGCAGGATCCCGCCCCCTTTTCATGGCGGCCGGCGTATTCTGGCTGTTGGTCGGCCCGTTCGCGCTGCGGCGCAAGCCCGATCTCGCGGGCGGCGTGTGGCGGCCGTTCCTGCTCGCTGCCGGCCTGATCGTGTTTGCGGCCTGCTGGCATGCGCTCGTCGCGGCGCGCGCGCAGGGCGTGCCGTTCGTACTGTCGCTGCTGCTGGTCGTCTGGCTGGCCGATATCGGCGCATACTTCGCGGGCAAGGCCTTCGGAAAGCGTAAACTGGCCATCACGATCAGCCCCGGCAAGAGCTGGGAAGGCGCGATCGGCGGCTGGCTGGCCGTGATGGTCGTCGCCGGTGGCGCGATGGCCGCGCATGCGTTCGAGCCGACCCTGTTTTCCGCATTCGCCGCCCGCTACGGGATGCCCGGCGCGTGGGCCGCGCTGACGCTGCTGGTCGCGTACAGCGTGATTGGCGACCTGTTCGAGTCGCTGCTGAAGCGGCAGGCGGGCGTGAAGGATTCGAGCGGACTGCTGCCGGGCCATGGCGGCGTGCTCGACCGTGTCGACGCGCTGCTGCCGGTGCTGCCGCTCGCGATGCTGCTGCTTGGTTAAACCATTAATTCTGTTATGCAAAAACGTCTGACATTGCTCGGTTCCACGGGCTCGATCGGAGACAGCACGCTCGACGTGGTCGCGCGTCATCCCGAGCGCTTCTCGGTCTACGCACTGACCGCGCACCGCAACGGCGACAAGCTCGTCGAGCAGTGTCTGCGCTTCGCGCCCGAAGTGGCGGTGGTCGGCGATGCCGCGACGGCCTCGCACGTCGAGGCGAAGCTGCGCGCGGCGGGCAGCAAGACGACCGTGCTGTACGGCCCGCAGGCGCTCGTCGACGTGTCGAACAGCGACGGTTGCGATACGGTGGTCGCGGCGATCGTCGGCGCGGCCGGTCTTGCGCCGAGCCTCGCGGCCGCGCGCGCCGGCAAGCGGATCCTGCTCGCGAACAAGGAAGCGCTCGTGATGTCGGGCGCGATCTTCATGGACGCCGTGCGCGACCATGGCGCGATCCTGCTGCCGGTCGACAGCGAGCACAACGCGATCTTCCAGTGCATGCCGCGCGACGCGGCCGAGCACGGCGGGATCTCGAAGATCATCCTGACCGCGTCGGGCGGCCCGTTCCGCACGCGCGAACCGGCCACGCTCGTCGACGTGACGCCGGACGAGGCGTGCAAGCACCCCAACTGGGTGATGGGCCGCAAGATCTCGGTCGATTCCGCGACGATGATGAACAAGGGCCTCGAGGTGATCGAGGCGCACTGGATTTTCGGGCTGCCGGGCGATCGCATCGACGTGCTGATCCATCCGCAGAGCGTGATCCATTCGCTCGTGTCGTACCGTGACGGCTCGGTGCTCGCTCAGCTCGGCAACCCCGACATGCGCACGCCGATCGCGCACGCGCTCGCATTCCCCGAGCGCGTCGACGCGGGCGTCGACCAGCTCGACCTCGCGCAGATCGCGCAGCTGTCGTTCGAGAAGCCCGATTACACGCGCTTCCCGTGCCTCGCGCTCGCGCTGAAGGCGCTCGAGGAAGGCGGCATCGCGAGCGCCGCATTGAACGCGGCGAACGAAGTTGCGGTCGAAGCATTTCTCGAGCGCCGGATCGGCTTCATGGCGATCGCGGCGACGGTCGACTCGGTGCTCAACGCGCTGCCGAACCGTGCGCCCAACGGGCTCGACGACGTCCTGGCGGCGGATGCCGAGGCACGCCGCCTCGCCGCCGAGATCATTGCGAAAGCGCCTGCGCCACGCGTGGAGCGTACTGTCTGAATGGGGTGCTCATGAACGTGCTGGTCGAACTGGTCGCGTTTGCGGTGGCGATCGGGGTACTGGTCGTCGTGCATGAGTACGGACACTATCGCGTCGCCCGCTGGTGCGGCGTGAAGGTGCTGCGCTTCTCGATCGGCTTCGGCCAGCCCATCGCACGCTGGGTCAGCCGCCGGACGGGCACCGAGTGGACGCTGTCCGTTCTGCCGCTCGGCGGCTACGTGAAGATGCTCGACGAGCGCGATCCGGGCCCTGGCATCCAGCCCGAGGAGCTCGGGCAGGCCTTCAACCGGCAGTCCGTCTACAAACGGATCGCGATTGTCGCGGCCGGGCCGATTGCGAACTTCCTGTTGGCAATCGCACTGTTCTCGATCGTGTTTGCCACCGGCGTGACCGAGCCGGCCGCGATCGTCGCGCCGCCGGCCGCCGGGACGGTGGCGGCCCGCGCGGGCTTCGACGGCAACGAGACGATCGTGTCGATCCGCGACGTGCGCGTAGGCGACTCGCAGGGCGGCGAGTCCGAGCCGGTGCGGTCGTGGTCGGACCTGCGCTGGAAGCTGTTGTCGGCCGCGTTCGACCATCGCGAGATCGTGCTCGGCGCCCGCGATGGCAACGCGACGTTCGATTTCCGCGTCGACCTCCGCAATGTTCCCGAAAGTCAGCTCGACGACGATTTCATGGCCCATCTGGGCTTCGAGACCGGCGGCGGTACGCTGTCGGTCGCATCCGTGCAGCCGGGCAGCGCGGCGGAGCGGGCCGGCCTGAAGGCCGGCGACAAGCTGGTGGCGCTCGACGGCAAGCCGATCGGCGGCGCGACGCGTTTCATCGATTCGGTGAAGCACCATGCTGGCCAGGCGCTCGACCTGCAGATCGAGCGCGACGGTGCCGCGCAGACGGTGTCGATCGTGCCGCAGATGCAGCGCGACGACGAATCGGGGCAGCAGGTCGGCCGGATCGGCGCGGCGCTGTCGATGCATGCGCCGTCCGTCGACGTGCGCTACGGGCCGATCGACAGCTTGCGGCTCGGTGCGCACCGCACGTGGGACATCTCCGTGTATTCGCTGAAGATGTTCGGGCGGATGATCACGGGCAACGCGTCGCTGAAGAACCTGTCGGGTCCGGTGACGATCGCCGACTACGCGGGCAAGAGCGCACGGCTCGGACCGTCGGCGTTCCTGTCGTTCCTCGCCCTTGTCAGCATTAGCCTCGGCGTCCTGAACTTGTTGCCGATTCCCGTTTTGGACGGGGGGCATCTGTTATATTATGCGGTTGAAGCCGCGACCGGGAAAGCCGTCTCGGAGCGCTGGCAGCTGATTCTGCAAAGAGCCGGGTTGATCTGCATCGTCGCATTGTCGGCGATCGCGCTGTTCAACGATCTGGCTCGGTTAATCCATTTCTGAAGCGTCAGGCGGCCGCTGCACGGCAGTCGCCCGATTTGATGCAGCTAAATATTGGGGATGCATGTTGTTCAAACCTCATCGCTTTGTACCTAAGACAGTTGCAGCGGCCGCGCTCGCCGCTCACGGCCTCGCGGCGCATGCAGCGGCACCGTTCGTGGTGCAAGACATCAAGATCGAGGGGCTGCAGCGCGTCGAAGCGGGTTCGGTGTTCGCCTATCTGCCGATCAAGCAGGGCGATACCTTCACGGACGACAAGGCATCCGAAGCAATCCGCGCGTTGTACGCGACGGGCTTTTTCAACGACGTTCGCATCGCCACGCAAGGCAACGTCGTCATCGTGCAGGTGCAGGAGCGTCCGGCCATCGCGTCGATCGACTTCACCGGCACGAAGGAATTCGACAAGGACAACCTGACGAAGGCGCTGCGCGCCGTCGGTCTCGCCGATGGCCGCTATTACGACAAGGCGCTGGTCGACAAGGCGGAGCAGGAGCTCAAGCGCCAGTACCTGACGCGCGGCTTCTATGCGGCCGAGGTCAAGACGACGATCACGCCGGTCGACGCGAACCGCGTGTCGATCCTGTTCGCGGTGGCCGAAGGCCCGAGCGCGAAGATCCGCCAGATCAACTTCATCGGCAACAAGGCGTTCAGCACCAGCGCGCTGCGCGACGAGATGCAGCTGTCGACGCCGAACTGGTTCTCCTGGTACACGAAGAACGACCTGTACGCGAAGGAAAAGCTCACGGGCGACCTCGAGGCCGTGCGCTCGTACTACCTGAACCGCGGCTACCTCGAGTTCAACATCGAGTCGACCCAGGTGTCGATCTCGCCCGACAAGAAGGACATGTACCTGACGGTCACGCTGCACGAAGGCGAGCCGTACACGGTGTCGGGCATCAAGCTGTCGGGCAACCTGCTCGATCGCGAAGCCGAACTCAACAAGCTGATCAAGATCAAGCCGGGCGATCGTTTCTCGGCCGAAAAGCTCCAGCAGACCACCAAGTCGATCGTCGACAAGCTCGGTGAATACGGCTACGCATTCGCGACCGTCAACGCACAGCCGGACATCGACCAGGCGAACCACAAGGTGAACCTGAACCTCGTCGTCGATCCGAGCCGCCGCGTGTACGTGCGCCGCATCAACGTCGTCGGCAACACGCGCACGCGCGACGAAGTGGTGCGCCGCGAAATGCGCCAGCTCGAAAGCTCGTGGTTCGATTCGAACCGCCTCGCGCTGTCGAAGGACCGCGTGAACCGTCTCGGCTACTTCACCAACGTCGACGTGACGACGGTGCCGGTCGACGGTACGAACGACCAGGTCGACGTGAACGTGAAGGTCGACGAAAAGCCGACCGGCGCGATCACGCTGGGTGCCGGCTTCTCGTCGACGGACAAGGTCGTGCTGTCGGCCGGCGTGTCGCAGGACAACGTGTTCGGTTCGGGTACCAGCCTGTCGGTGAACGTCAACACCGCGAAGAGCTACCGTACGCTGACCGTCACGCAGGTCGACCCGTACTTCACGGTCGACGGCATCAAGCGGATCACGGACGTCTACTACCGCACGTACCAGCCGCTCTACTATTCGACGAGCTCGAGCTTCCGGATCATCAGCGCGGGCGGCAACCTGAAGTTCGGCATTCCGTTCTCGGAAGTCGACACCGTCTACTTCGGCGCGGGCTTCGAGCAGAACCGCCTCGACGTCGATTCGAACACGCCGCAGAGCTACCAGGATTACGTGAACCAGTTCGGCCGCGTGTCGAACACGGTGCCGCTGACCATCGCATGGTCGCGCGACGCGCGTGACAGCGCGCTGATCCCGAGCCGCGGCTACTTCACGCAGGCGAACATGGAGTACGGCGTGCCGGTCGGCAAGATCCAGTACTACAAGGCCGACCTGCAGGCGCAATACTACTATTCGTTCTCGCGCGGCTTCATCCTGGGCATGAACCTGCAGGGCGGCTACGGTAACGGTATCGGCAACCCGTACCCGATCTTCAAGAACTACTACGCGGGCGGTATCGGCTCCGTGCGTGGCTACGAGCCGAGCTCGCTGGGCCCGCGCGACACGAAGACGAACGACCCGATCGGCGGTTCGAAGATGCTCGTCGGCAACATCGAACTGACGTTCCCGCTGCCGGGCACGGGCTACGACCGCACGCTGCGCGTGTTCACGTTCCTCGACGGCGGTAACGTGTGGGGCAACGCGCCGGGCGGCACGAGTACGGGCGCGAACGGCCTCCGTTACGGCTACGGTGTGGGTCTCGCGTGGATCTCGCCGATCGGCCCGCTGAAGCTGAGCCTCGGTTTCCCGCTGCAGAAGCACGAAGGCGACCAGTACCAGAAATTCCAGTTCCAGATCGGGACGGCGTTCTGACCGAACGCATGACAACAGCAACGAGAGGGTAATTTTGCTAACCGGTAAGTTTTCGAAACGAGTGATGTGCGCGCTGACCGTTGCGCTGGCCTTGGGCGCGGCAACGGTGCACGCACAGGACGTCGCCCGCATCGCGGCGGTCAATTCGGATCGGATCCTGCGCGAGTCGGCGCCCGCGAAGGCGGCGCAGACGAAGCTCGAAGCCGAGTTCGCGAAGCGCGACAAGGATCTGCAGGACCTGGCCGCGCGCCTGAAGTCGATGTCCGATTCGCTGGACAAGAACGGCACGTCGCTGTCGGCGGCCGATCGCGCGCAGAAGCAACGCGATCTCGCCCAGCTCGATACCGACTTCCAGCGCAAGCAGCGCGAGTTCCGCGAAGACCTGAACCAGCGTCGCAACGAGGAACTGGCGGCCGTGCTGGAGCGGGCGAACAAGGTCATCAAGCAGATCGCCGAGCAGCAGAATTACGACCTGATCGTGCAGGAAGCCGTGTACGTCAGCCCGCGCATCGACATCACCGACAAGGTGCTCAAGGCGCTCGCGTCCGGCTCGACGAACTGAACGGAGCAGACGACGAATGGCATTGACGCTTGAGGAACTCGTAAAGCGGTTCGGCGGCGAGATCGCCGGCGACGCACAGTGCAAGGTGAGCGGGCTCGCACCGCTCGACCAGGCAGGCCCTCAGCAGCTCGCGTTCCTCGCGAATCCGAAGTACCTGTCGCAGGTCGAGGCGACCCGGGCAGGCGCGGTGCTGATCGCGCCGAAGGACCTGGAGAAGCTGGGCGCGGCCGCTGGCGGCCGGACGGCCGGCCCCCAGATGGCTGGCCCCCGCAACTTTATTGTGACGCCGAATCCGTACGCGTACTTCGCGCGCGTCGCGCAGATGTTCATCGACCTAGCCACGCCGCAGCGCGCCGCCGGCGTGCATCCGAGCGCGACGATCGATCCGGCCGCGAAGGTCGCCGCGAGTGCGGTGATCGGCCCGAACGTGACGGTCGAGGCCGGCGCGGTGATCGAGGACGGCGTGCAGCTCGACGCGAACGTGTTCGTCGGCCGCGGCACGACGATCGGCGCCGGCTCGCACTTCTATCCGAACGCATCGGTGTACCACGGCTGCAAGGTCGGCCCGCGCGCGATCGTCCATGCGGGCGCCGTGATCGGCTCCGACGGCTTCGGTTTTGCGCCGGATTTCGTCGGCGACGGCGACGCGCGCACCGGCAGCTGGGTCAAGATCCCGCAGGTCGGCGGCGTGACGATCGGCCCGGACGTCGAAATCGGCGCGAACACGACGATCGATCGCGGTGCGATGGCGGATACCGTCATCGAGGAATGCGTGAAGATCGACAACCAGGTGCAGATCGCCCACAACTGCCGGATCGGCGCCTACACGGTGATCGCCGGCAAGGCAGGCATCGCGGGCAGCACGACGATCGGCCGCCACTGCATGATCGGCGGCGCGGCCGGGATCGCCGGCCACGTGACGCTCGGCGACTATGTCATCATCACCGCGAATTCGGGCGTATCGAAGTCGCTGCCGAAGGCAGGCATCTATACCAGCGCGTTCCCGGCCGTCGACCACGGCGAATGGAACAAGAGCGCCGCGCTCGTGCGCAACCTCGACAAGCTGCGCGATCGCATCAAGGCGCTCGAAGCCGCGCTCGCCGCCCAGGGCGGCACGGACGCCTGAGCGCATCATGCGAGACCACGAACCGGGCACGGCCAGCGCAACCGGCCCGGTTTGCCAGACTGGGCCGCGCGGCGGCCCGCTTCAGCCTTTGCATCACCACCGCGCAGCCTCTGCGTGAGACGAACCATCATGAGCACTGAAAAAATCAATCTCGACATCCACAAGATCCTCACGCTGCTGCCGCATCGCTACCCGATTCTGCTCGTCGACCGCGTGCTCGAACTCGAGCCGCACAAAGGGATCAAAGCGCTGAAGAACGTGTCGATCAACGAGCCGTTTTTCCAGGGGCACTTCCCGAAGCGGCCGGTGATGCCGGGCGTGCTGATCCTTGAGGCGCTCGCGCAGGCTGCTGCACTGCTGACCTTCGCGGAAGAGCAGCCGAAGGATCCGGAGAACACGCTGTACTACTTCGTCGGCATCGACGGCGCGCGCTTCAAGCGCGTGGTCGAGCCGGGCGATCAACTGATTCTGAACGTGACGTTCGAACGCTACATCCGCGGTATCTGGAAGTTCAAGGCGGTGGCGGAAGTGGACGGCAAGGTGGCGGCGGAAGCCGAACTGATGTGCACGGTCAAGACGGCCGACGCGGCGCCCTGAGCGACGCGGCACGCATGGGCAACGCAACGCGACACATCACATCGAGAGGCAACGGCGCATGACCAGGATTCATCCCACCGCGATTGTCGAGCCGGGCGCGCAGATCGACGAATCGGTCGAGATCGGCCCGTACGCGATCGTCGGCCCGCACGTCACGATCGGCGCGCGCACGACGATCGGCTCGCACAGCGTGATCGAAGGCCATACGACGCTCGGCGAAGACAACCGCATCGGCCATTACGCGTCGGTCGGCGGTCGTCCGCAGGACATGAAGTACAAGGACGAGCCGACGAAGCTCGTGATCGGCAACCGCAACACGATCCGCGAATTCACGACGATCCACACGGGTACCGTGCAGGACATCGGCGTGACGACGCTCGGCGACGACAACTGGATCATGGCCTACGTGCACATCGGCCATGACTGCCGCGTCGGCAACAACGTGATCCTGTCGAGCAACGCGCAGATGGCCGGCCACGTCGAGATCGGCGACTGGGCGATCGTCGGCGGCATGTCGGGCGTCCACCAGTTCGTGCGCATCGGCGCGCACTCGATGCTGGGCGGCGCGTCGGCGCTCGTGCAGGACATCCCGCCGTTCGTGATCGCGGCCGGCAACAAGGCCGAACCGCACGGAATCAACGTCGAAGGGCTGCGCCGGCGCGGCTTCTCGGCCGATGCGATCTCGGCGCTGCGCAGCGCGTACCGCGTGCTTTACAAGAACGGCCTGTCGTTCGAGGAAGCGAAGGTGCAGTTGCGCGAGCTGGCGGAGGCGGGTGGCGACGGCGATGCGCCGGTGAAGGCGCTCGTCGATTTCATCGATGCGTCGCAACGCGGCATCATCCGCTAAGCGATGACGCTTCCGACCAATCAGCTCCGGCTCGCGATGGTGGCCGGCGAGCCGTCGGGCGACCTGCTCGGGGCATCGCTGCTCGGCGGCCTGCGCGAGCGGCTGCCCGAATCGGCCCAGTATTACGGGATCGGCGGGCAGCGGATGATCGCGCAGGGCTTCGACTCGCACTGGCAGATGGACAAGCTGACCGTGCGCGGCTATGTCGAGGCGCTGGGCCAGATACCCGAGATCCTGCGGATTCGCGGCGAACTGAAGCGCCAGCTGCTCGCCGAGCGGCCGGACGCATTCATCGGTGTCGACGCGCCCGACTTCAACTTCAATGTCGAACAGGCCGCGCGCGACGCGGGCATTCCGTCGATCCACTTCGTGTGCCCGTCGATCTGGGCATGGCGCGGCGGCCGGATCAAGAAGATCGCGAAGTCCGTCGATCACATGCTGTGCCTGTTCCCGTTCGAACCGGCGATCCTCGACAAGGCAGGCGTCGCATCGACGTATGTCGGCCATCCGCTGGCTGACGAGATTCCGCTCGAACCCGACACGCACGGCGCGCGCATCGCGCTGGGCCTGCCCGCAGACGGTCCCGTGATCGCGGTGCTGCCGGGCAGCCGGCGCTCGGAGATCGCGCTGATCGGCCCGACGTTCTTCGCGGCGATGGCATTGATGCAGCAGCGCGAACCCGGCGTGCGGTTCGTGATGCCGGCGGCGACGCCCGCACTGCGCGAACTGCTGCAGCCGCTCGTCGATGCGCATCCGCAACTCGCGCTGACGCTCACCGACGGCCGCTCGCAGGTCGCGATGACGGCTGCCGACGCGATCCTCGTGAAGAGCGGCACGGTCACGCTGGAAGCCGCGCTCCTGAAGAAGCCGATGGTGATCTCGTACAAGGTGCCCTGGCTGACCGGGCAGATCATGCGCCGGCAGGGTTACTTGCCGTACGTCGGCTTGCCGAACATCCTGGCGGGGCGTTTCGTCGTGCCCGAGCTGCTGCAGCATTTCGCGACGCCCGAGGCGCTCGCCGATGCGACCCTCACGCAGCTGCGCGATGACGCGAACCGCCGCACGCTGACCGACGTGTTTACCGAAATGCATCTTTCGCTGCGGCAGAATACGGCCGTGAAGGCGGCCGAAGCCGTTATACGCGTGCTCGAACATCGCAAGGGGCGCGCATGACCGCAGTCCGTGCATCACGCCGCCGTGCGTCGAGCGGCGAGCAGGGCGGTTTCGACTTCAGCCGTCCTGACGAGATCGTCTGCGGCGTCGACGAAGCCGGCCGCGGCCCGCTCGCGGGGCCGGTGGTGGCGGCCGCGGTGATTCTCGATCCGGCGCAGCCGATCGACGGGCTCGACGATTCGAAGGCGCTGTCCGCGAAGAAGCGCGACGCGCTGTACGACCTGATCGTCGCGCGGTCGCGCGCGTACTGCGTCGCGTCGGCGAGCGTCGACGAGATCGACACGCTGAACATCCTGCACGCGACGATGCTCGCGATGAAGCGGGCCGTCGAGGGTCTGTCGGTCCTGCCGACGCTCGCGCAGATCGACGGCAACCGCTGCCCGACGCTGACCGTGCGAGCCGAGGCGATCGTCAGCGGCGACGCGCTGGTGCCGAGCATCTCGGCTGCGTCGATCCTCGCGAAGGTCACGCGCGACCGCATGCTGGTCGACCTGCACGAACGCTTCCCGGTGTACGGCTTCAACGTGCATGCGGGCTACGGCACCGCGAAACACCTTGCCGCACTGCGCGAGCACGGCCCGTGCGAAGCGCATCGGCGCTCGTTCGCGCCCGTCCGTGCGGCACTCGACCTGATTCGATGAAAAGCATTACTTCCCGCGACAACCCGCTGTACAAGCGCCTGAAGGCGCTGGCGGGTTCGACGCCCCATCAGCGCCGCAGTGGCCAGGCGCTGCTCGAAGGATTCCATCTCGCGAGCGCGTACCTCGATACGGGCGCGACGCCGGAGCTGTGCGTGGCGACCGAAGGCGCGCTCGGCCATGCCGAAGCGCAGGCGATCGTCGCGCGGGTGGACGCGCAGCGGATCGTCACGTTGCCCGACGCGCTGTTCGGGCAGTTGTCGAACGTCGTCAACGGCGTCGGCTTCCTGCTGCTCGTCGACCGGCCTGAACAACCGCTGCCTGCTCGCGTCACGCATACGTCGGTCGTGCTCGACGGCGTGCAGGATGCCGGCAACGTCGGCTCGATCCTGCGCAGCGCGGCGGCGGCCGGCGTGCGCCACGTGTTCTGTGCGCCGGGAACGGCGTATGCCTGGTCGTCGAAGGTGCTGCGCTCGGGCATGGGGGCGCATTTCCTGCTGTCGATCCACGAGGATGTCGACGCCGCCGCGCTCGCCGAGCGCCTCGACGTGCCGGTCGCGCTGACCGACTCGCACGGCGCGCAGGCGGTCTACGACTGCGACCTGTCGGGGCCGGTTGCGTGGGTGTTCGGCAACGAGGGCGCCGGCGTGTCGGCGTTCTGGCGCGACGCGGCCACGCATCGCGTGACGATCCCGCAGCCGGGCGGGATGGAGTCGCTGAACGTCGCAGCGGCGGCAGCGGTGTGCCTGTTCGAGCAGGTGCGCCAGCAGCGGCCTGCATGACGCCGCGCGCGCAAGCGCCGCACAAAAAAAGGCCGCGTTCGACGCGGCCTTTTTGTTTCCGGCGGGCGGCCAGGCGGCCGCCAGCGCGCAGGCGTTCAGTACGACTGCCGGTCGAGACGGATTTCCTGCAGGATCGTCGTCGCGATTTCCTCGATCGACTTGTGCGTCGACGACAGCCACTTGATCCCTTCGCGACGCATCATCGCCTCCGCCTCGTTGATCTCGTAACGGCAGTTCTCGGGCGCCGCATATTTGCTGCCCGGCCGGCGCTCGTTGCGGATCTCCGACAGGCGCTGCGGGTCGATCGACAGGCCGAACAGCTTCTCGCGGTGCGCGGACAGCGCCGACGGCAGCTTGCCGCGCTCGAAATCTTCCGGAATCAGCGGATAGTTTGCCGCCTTCACGCCGTACTGCATCGCGAGATACAGACTTGTCGGCGTCTTGCCGCTGCGCGACACGCCGACCAGGATCACGTCGGCTTCCGACAGGTTGCGGTTCGACTGGCCGTCGTCGTGCGCGAGCGAGAAGTTGATCGCCTCGATCCGCGTCTTGTACTCCTCGGTGTCGGCGTTCTGGTGGCCGCGCCCCATCGCGTGGCTCGATTTCAGCTCCAGCTCCTGCTCGAGCGGTTCGACGAAGCGCTGGAACATGTCTAGCACGAGCGCGTTCGAGCGTTTGACGATGTCGTTCGATTCGCTGTCGACGAGCGTCGTGAACACGATCGCGCGGCGGCCGTCGTGTACGGCGGCCTCGTTGATCTTCTCGACGGTCGCATAGGCCTTGTCGAGCGAGTCGACGAACGGCACGCGCACGAGACGGAATTTCTGGTCGAACTGGGAGAGGATCGAGTGCGCGAAGGTTTCGGCAGTGATCCCGGTGCCGTCGGAGACGATGAATACGGTAGGCAGCATGAATCTGGGCGTCGAGCGTGAAGGGCGGTTGCGCGGGGGCTGGAGGTTCGCCTCCAGACGCAGTGACAAGGTCGCGCCACATCCGGCAGCCGGCACGGTAGAATAGCGGCAACCTGTTGGATAAGCAATTGCGGGGGCAGGGCGCGAACGGCGCCCCAGGCTTTGCCGCTCGATTACAAAATTCCCGGCAAGTGTGGCGATTTGTCTGCAAATATCGCCGTTCTGCCGGGATTTTTGCAAATCGGGTCGAAAGATTTTTCGCCGCTGCGATTGTTTATCTAACAGGTTGCGCAAGACGCGCCGCGCCTTTTTGCAAGCGCCCGCGTCCGAGCCCACTTGCGCAATCGAGCATTTTTTTCACACTTAGGGGCTTGTATGACTAACGCAGCAAACGTCGCAAAGGACCAGGCGTATGTAATTCCGTTCGAGCAGTTGCGGATGACCGATGTGGAGATCGTGGGCGGCAAGAATGCGTCGCTCGGCGAGATGATCAGCCAGCTTTCCGAAGCAGGCGTTCGCGTACCCACCGGTTTCGCCACGACCGCGCTCGCGTTCCGCGATTTCCTCACGCACAACGACCTGACCGATCGTATTGCCAAGCGTCTCGAGTCCCTCGACATCGACGACGTGAAGGCGCTCGCCGAAGCCGGTGCCGAAATCCGCAAGTGGATCGTCGACGCGCCGATGCAGGCACGTCTCGAGCAGGAAATTCGCGAGCAGTTTGAAGTCCTGAAGAACGGCTCGCCGGCCGAGTTGTCGTTTGCCGTGCGTTCGTCCGCGACCGCGGAAGACCTGCCCGACGCATCGTTCGCCGGCCAGCAGGAGTCGTACCTGAACGTCGTCGGCATCGAAGACGTGCTCGACCGCATGAAGCACGTGTTCGCGTCGCTGTACAACGACCGCGCGATCTCGTACCGCGTCCACAAGGGCTTCACGCACGCCGAAGTCGCGCTGTCGGCCGGTGTGCAGCGCATGGTCCGCTCGGACGTCGGCGCCGCTGGCGTGATGTTCACGATCGACACCGAATCGGGCTTCAAGGACGCCGTGTTCATCACGTCGAGCTACGGCCTGGGCGAAACCGTCGTGCAGGGCGCCGTGAACCCGGACGAGTTCTACGTGTTCAAGACGACGCTCGCACAGGACAAGTACCCGATCATCCGCCGCTCGATCGGCTCGAAGCTGATCAAGATGGAATTCACGCAGCCGGGCGAGCCGGGCCGCGTGAAGACGGTCGACGTGCCGCACGAGCAGCGCAACCGCTACTCGATCACCGACGAAGACGTGATCGAGCTGGCGAAGTACGCGGTCATCATCGAGAAGCACTACCAGCGTCCGATGGACATCGAGTGGGGCAAGGACGGCCGCGACGGCAAGATCTTCATCCTGCAGGCGCGTCCGGAAACGGTGAAGAGCCAGGCAACCGGCAAGGCCGAGCAGCGCTTCAAGCTGAAGGGCCAGTCGCAGGTGCTGGCGACGGGTCGCGCGATCGGCCAGAAGATCGGTGCGGGCCCCGTGCGCGTGATCCAGGATCCGTCGGAAATGGAACGCGTGCAGCCGGGCGACGTGCTGGTGGCCGACATGACCGACCCGAACTGGGAGCCGGTGATGAAGCGTGCGGCCGCGATCGTCACGAACCGTGGCGGCCGGACCTGCCACGCGGCGATCATTGCGCGTGAGCTCGGCGTGCCGGCAGTCGTCGGTTGCGGCGATGCGACCGACATCCTGAAGGACGGCGCGCTCGTCACGGTGTCGTGCGCGGAAGGCGACGAAGGCAAGATCTACGACGGCCTGCTCGAGACGGAAGTCACGGAAGTGCAGCGCGGCGAACTGCCGGAAATCCCGGTCAAGATCATGATGAACGTCGGTAACCCGCAGCTCGCGTTCGACTTCTCGCAACTGCCGAACGGCGGTGTGGGTCTCGCGCGTCTCGAGTTCATCATCAACAACAACATCGGCGTTCACCCGAAGGCGATCCTCGAGTACCCGAACATCGACCAGGACCTGAAGAAGGCGGTCGAGAGCGTCGCGCGCGGTCACGCATCGCCGCGTCAGTTCTACGTCGACAAGCTGACCGAAGGCGTCGCGACGATCGCTGCGGCGTTCTATCCGAAGCCCGTGATCGTGCGTCTGTCCGACTTCAAGTCGAACGAGTACAAGAAGCTGATCGGCGGTTCGCGTTACGAGCCGGACGAGGAAAACCCGATGCTGGGCTTCCGCGGCGCGTCGCGTTACATCGCCGAAGACTTCGCGCAGGCGTTCGAGATGGAGTGCCGCGCACTGAAGCGCGTGCGCGACGAGATGGGCCTGACCAACGTCGAGATCATGGTGCCGTTCGTGCGGACCGTGAAGCAGGCGGAGCGTGTCGTCGGCCTGCTCGAGAAGTTCGGCCTGAAGCGCGGTGAAAACGGCCTGCGTCTCGTGATGATGTGCGAAGTGCCGACCAACGCGATCCTCGCCGAAGAGTTCCTGGAACACTTCGACGGTTTCTCGATCGGCTCGAACGACCTCACGCAGCTCACGCTCGGCCTCGACCGCGACTCGGGCATGGAACTGCTGGCCGTCGACTTCGACGAACGCGATCCGGCCGTCAAGTTCCTGCTGAAGCGCGCGATCGATACCTGCCTCAAGATGGGCAAGTACGTCGGTATCTGCGGCCAGGGCCCGTCCGATCACCCGGACTTCGCGCAATGGCTGACCGACGAAGGCATCGTGTCGATCTCGCTGAACCCCGACACGATCATCGATACGTGGCAGGCGCTCGCCGCCAACCGGAAGTAACGGTCGGTGATGCCGCCTCGGCGAAAGCGCGGTGCCGCCGCGTTTTCGTTGAAGGCAAAATGCAAGGTTCGTGTTATAAACACCCCGGTACGCACCGGGGTGTTTTTTTTGTCAGTACGCAACGTGCCGATCCGGGCGTGCCGGTCGCCTCCGCTCGCGGCAACGAATATAGTGAGTATCGGGGGCGTTTTTCTGGAGGCCAAAATGATGTCGGGGCATCTGTTCTGGTGGGTCGCGGTGGGCGTGCTGGTCGTGGCCGAACTGCTGACGGGCACGTTCTACCTGCTGATGATCGCGCTCGGCTTTCTCGCGGGCGGCTTGCTGCAACTGGCCGGCTTCGCGCCGCACGCGCAGTTCGGCGCGGCGGCCGTGGTCGCGATCGTCGCGATGATCGCACTGCGCCGCTCGGGGCTCGGCCGCAAGCAGAAGCGCGACACGTCGACGAATCCCGACGTCAATCTCGACATCGGCTCGACCGTCACGGTCGATGCGTGGCGTGACGGCCGCGCGCGCGTGCAGTATCGTGGCGCCGACTGGGACGTCGAGCTTGCGAACGGCGAGCGCGACGATGTGCGCGTGTATCAGGTGAGTGCCGTGCGCGGCAATTGTCTCGTGGTCGTGGCGAAACCCGCGGGCTGATCGTCCGCCGATACAACAAGGAGGGAATACTTCATGGATTCGCTGATCATCTGGGTTGTCCTGCTCGTCATCGCGATCGTGATCGTGTCGAAGACGGTGAAGATCGTGCCGCAGCAGCATGCATGGGTACTCGAGCGCTTCGGGCGCTATCACGCGACGCTGTCGCCCGGTCTGAACATCGTGCTGCCGTTCGTCGATCGCATCGCGTACCGGCACATACTGAAGGAAATCCCGCTCGACGTGCCGAGCCAGATCTGCATCACGCGCGACAACACGCAGCTTCAGGTCGACGGCGTGCTGTATTTCCAGGTGATGGACCCGATGAAGGCGTCGTACGGGTCGAGCAACTTCGTGCTCGCGATCACGCAGTTGTCGCAGACCATGCTGCGCTCGGTGATCGGCAAGCTGGAACTCGACAAGACTTTCGAGGAACGCGACTTCATCAACCACAGCATTGTGTCGGCGCTCGACGAGGCCGCGTCGAACTGGGGCGTGAAGGTGCTGCGCTACGAGATCAAGGACCTGACGCCGCCGAAGGAAATCCTGCACGCGATGCAGGCGCAGATCACCGCGGAGCGCGAGAAACGTGCGCTGATCGCCGCATCCGAGGGCCGCAAGCAGGAACAGATCAACCTCGCGTCGGGCGCGCGTGAAGCGGCGATCCAGAAGTCCGAAGGCGAGCGGCAGGCCGCGATCAACCAGGCGCAGGGCGAGGCCGCCGCGATTCTGGCGGTCGCCGAGGCGAACGCGCAGGCGATCCAGAAGATCGCGAATGCGATGCAGTCGCAGGGCGGGATGGACGCGGTGAACCTGAAGGTCGCCGAGCAGTATGTCGGCGCGTTCGCGAATCTCGCGAAGCAGGGCAATACGCTGATCGTGCCGTCGAACCTGTCGGATCTCGGCAGTGCGATCGCATCGGCGATGTCGATCGTCAAGCACGCGTCGCCGGCCGCCGGCGGGAAGGGCTGAGCGGGGGCGTACCTGATGCGCTGGCGGCCGCTGTCTGCGATCCGCGTGCGGCCAATCGTCACGCGTTCGGGCGCGTTCCGCCGGAGCCCGTAAGGCGCCTTCGGCGCGAATCGTCAGGCAAAACCACCGGCTCCGCGTATTGAACGCCGCCGGCCGCCTCCGGGCGATCGGTATGTGGGATTGACGGAACCCAAAGCAACACGGCCCGCTTCGAGCGGGCCGTGTCGTTTGCGTTGCAGGTTGCGCGCGTCAGGTGCCGGCGCGCATGATGCGTGCCTTCTCGCGCTCCCAGTCGCGCTTCTTCTCGGTTTCGCGCTTGTCGTGCAGCTTCTTGCCCTTCGCGAGCGCGATGTCGCACTTCACGCGACCGCCCTTGTAGTGGAAGTTCAGCGGCACGAGCGTGTAGCCACGTTGCTCGACCTTGCCGATCAGTTTCTTGATTTCCTCGCGGTGCAGCAGCAGCTTGCGCGTGCGAACCGGGTCGGGCGTGATGTGCGTCGAGGCTTCGGGCAGCGGGCTGATATGGGTGCCGATCAGGAAGATCTCGCCGCTCTTCACGACGACGTAACCTTCCCGGATCTGGCCGCGCCCGGCGCGCAGCGCCTTGACTTCCCAGCCCTCCAGCACGAGCCCCGCCTCGTAGCGTTCCTCGATGTGATAATCGAAGTGCGCTTTCCTGTTGTCGATGATGCTCATGAAAGGATCGGGCCAACTCGTTTAAAATCACGATTTTAGCAAAGCGGGGCGGGAATCGCCCGGCTTGGCGTTTCCACCTTCAGCGATGCCGCGCGATTTATGGCAGATGTCCAGAAAACCGTATTGATCCGCCATTCGGCGGAACAGATGTTCGACCTCGTCACCGACGTGGCCGACTACCCCAATTTCCTGCCCTGGTGCGGCGGCGTCGAGATTCGCCGTCAGGACGAGCGCGGGATGGAAGCGCGCATCGATATCAACTTCAAGGGCATCAAGCAGCATTTCGCGACGCGCAATACGCAGGAACGCCCGACGCGGATCGACATGGAGTTCACGGACGGCCCGTTCAAGAAGTTCACGGGCACGTGGCGCTTCACGGCGCTGCGTGCCGATGCATGCAAGATCGAATTCGCGCTGCACTACGAGTTTTCGAGCATCCTGCTCGAGAAGATCATCGGGCCCGTGTTCAGCCACATCGCGAACACGTTCGTCGATTCGTTCGTGAAGCGTGCGGACCAGCGCTACGGGAAGGGGTGACGCGATGCTGTCGATCGAAGTCTGCTATGCGCTGCCGGATCGCCAGACGCTGATCCCGCTGTCGCTGCCCGAAGGGGCGACCGTTCGCTCGGCGATCGACGCGAGCGGCGTGCTCGCGCTGCATCCGGAGATCGACCTCGCGCACGCGAAGACGGGCGTGTTCGGCAAGCTCGCGCCGCTCGACGCGCCGCTCGCCGACCACGACCGTGTCGAGATCTACCGCCCGCTGATCGTCGATCCGAAGCTGGCGCGCCAGCGGCGCGTTGACAAATCCCGCCGCGCCGGCTCGATCGAGGGCCGCAAGTGGATGCACAAGGACGCGCGCTGACGCGTTTTCCGCTCCAGTTCGTCTGATCAAACGCCGCGGTGCGCTCAGTGGGCCGCGGCGTTTGCGTTTGTCGACGCGCTGCCCGGCGTGTCGCCGTGCTGCCGCACCGAGCCGTACACGCCGGCGAGCAGCAGCACGAGCGCGGCGATTTCGAGCGCGTGCGGCATCCGCTGGTCGTACACGAACGCGTACAGCATCGCGAATACGGTTTCGAACACGATCAGCTGGCCCGACAGCGTGAGCGGCAGGCGCTTCGACGCGGCATTCCACAGCCCGTTGCCGAGCCACGACGCGCCGATCGCGAGCACGAGGTTCAGCAGCCAGAACAACTGCCAGCGCGACGCCGGGACGGCCGCCTGCACCGTGCCCGCCGGCAGCGCGAGGATCGCGATCCAGCAGAGTCCGCCGATCAGGCCCGTCACGACACCCCACAGCACCGACCATTCGTTGCCGCCGAAACGATGATGGCGTTGCAGGTAGCGTGCATTCGCCACCGCGTACCAGGTCCAGCTCGCGAGCGCGCCGGCCGCGCAGGCGATGCCCGCGAGTTTCTGGCCGAGGGTCGTCGCGTGTGCGGCCTCGGAGGTGAACAGGTCGACGTTGATGCAGACGATGCCCGCGATCACCAGTGCAAGCGGGGCGGCGAGCCGCCGCAGCGGCACGGCGCCATGGTCGCCGAGGCCGGCGAGCGTGACGGTCACGGGCAGCACGCCGACGATCAGCGAGCTGGGCGCGATGCCGATCAGGTGCACGGCGCCGGACAGCAGCATGTAGTACGCGACGTTGCCGACGACGGCGAGTTTCATCAACGCGACGAGATCTTCGCGGGTGAGCCGCGCGAGCAGCGAGCGGGCGGCCGGCAGCGCGGCCGCGAGCGACACGAGGCCATACATCGCATAACGACCGGCGCTCAACAGCAGCGGCGAGAAGTCGGTCAGCAGCCGCGGAACGAGAAACACCATGCCCCACAGGGCACCTGCCAGGACACCATAAACCACGCCGCGCTGCATCGACTGCTCCGAACAAATGACTGATGTGCGCGCATCTTAGCGACGCCGTCGCGGCGGCGTCTTGTTCATTCCTGCACTCGGCGCATGGCGGGGTTTCGATGCATTGCGTGCCGGAGCGGCGTGGACCGGCGACGGATCAACCGTCCGCCGGATCGGGCGTCGCGCCCGCGCCGTCGCCCGCTGCACTCGAGTGCGCCGGGCGCCGCACGGTGCGCAGCTTGCCGCTGTTGCCGCCGCCGCAGTAGAAGCGGTCGCGGCCGTCGGATTCGAGCCCCGATATGCCGACGCCGGCCGGCATGTCGACCTGCTCGAGCACCTGGCCCGTGCGCGGGTCGATGCGCCGCAGGTCGCTCTGGTCGGCTTCCCACGTGCCGTGCCACAGCTCGCCGTCGACCCACGTCACGCCGGTGACGAAGCGGTTCGATTCGATCGTGCGCAGCACGGCGCCCGATTCCGGATCGACCTGATGAATCTTGCGTTCGCGGTACTGGCCGACCCACAGCGTGCCTTCGGCCCACGCGAGCCCCGAATCGGCGCCGCCGCCGGGGGCCGGGATCGTCGCGAGCACGCGGCCCGATTCGGGGTCGAGCTTCTCGATGCGGTCCTCGACGATCTGAAACAGGTGGCGGCCGTCGAATGCCGTGCCCGCATGCGCGGCGACGTCGAGCGAGCGGACGGTCGTGCCGCGCTCGGGATCGAGCGCATTCAGCTTGTCGCCGGACGCGTACCACACGTGCTGCCCGTCGAACGTGACGCCGTGCACGCCGTCGACGCCCGGAAACGGGCCGTATTCTCGAATGATTTCTGCATTGGAGCGTTTCATGTTCGTCACCTCGTCGTTCGGTGAGGCCATCCTAATCGCCCGGCAGCGGGGCAGGGAGTAACAAGGTCGTCGCGAATCCCGGCAGCGGCGGCGTCATCCAGCGGCGCGCGCGGCCGCGGCCGAGCGCCTGCACCTTGTCGGCCTCCGCGAGCGCGTCGAGCGCGCGCTGCACGGTGCGCTGGCTTGCGCCGAGCGCGAGCGCCAGCGCGGAGCTCGACCATGCCTCGCCGTCGGCGAGCAGTGCAAGCACGGCCGCGTGGCGATCGTCGACCGGGCGCGCGAGGACGACGGTCTCGCGCACGCCGAGCGGTTCGAGCGCAAAGCCGCGCGGTGTCGCGATGACGTTCGCGAGCGGCCGCAGCACCGCGCGCAGCCGGCCGATCTCGACGCGCAGCCGCGCACGATGCGATTCGTCCGCATGTTTCGCGCGGAACGCGGCGGCCACGAGCGCGTTGCGCGACACGTCGGCCGGCCAGGCCTCGCCGAGCGCGCGGGCGAGCACGAACAGCACGGGGCGCCGCGCGAGCGACACGGTCGTGCGCGCATCGCGCACCGTGTGGCGGCACGCATCGACGACGAGCGCGTTCGATGCGAACAGCGTCTCGACTTCGTCGAGCCGCACGAGCTGCGAGGTGCCGCGCGCGATGAGGCGCGCGGCCGGTGCGTCGAGCACGTGTGCGGCGGTGTCGACCTCGGCCGTCAGTGCGGCGATGCCGGCGTCGCGCGCGGCCGCGTGCGCACGGGCGAGCGCCGCGCGGGCCGCGTGCGTACGGATGCGGCGCATCGCGATGCCGGCCGCGATCAGTTCGTGGGCGGCGCGCGACGCGGCTGGCAGCGGCGCGGGATCGAGATGCGCGAGCAGTTGCTCGGCGTCGTCGATATGGCCGATCAGCAGCAGCCGGCGTACGCCGAGATAGCGTGCGTGTGCGGCGTTCGCGTGGTCGCCGTGCGCGTCGAGCGTTGCGCAGGCCGCATCGAGCGCGCGCGTCGGCCAGCGCAGGTCGCGCGACGCGAGTGCGATCTCGGCTTCCGCGACGACGCAGCGCGCCCGTGCAACGGCTTCCTTCGCGCCGAATGCACGTGCGGCGCCGCGCACGAGGGCACGCGCGCGTTCGAAATCGCCGAGCTGCGCCATCGCGATGCCGCGCAGCGCGAGCGCCGGCGCATCGTCACGCAGCGCGACGCGGTTCAGCGCGCCGAGCGCGTCACCGGCCGCGAGCGCGCGCGCGGCCGCGGTGATCAGCGAATCCATCCGAATCCCGACACACTTGTCACTCCCTCCGGTCCGATACCCGCCACTAATCTAGCACCACGCACACGGCACCGTCCGCCGTGCCCGGATACCCATCGGAAGGAGGAACCCGCAATGACGACCCATCTCACCGGAACGCGCGACGAATGGCTGGCCGAGCGCCGCGCACTGCTCGATGCCGAAAAGGCGCTGACGCGGCAAAGCGACGAACTCGCACGGCGGCGCCAGGCGCTGCCATGGGTGCGCGTCGACAAGACCTACCGGTTCGACACCGAGGACGGGCAGGTGACGCTCGACGGCCTGTTTCGCGGCCGTTCGCAACTGCTCGTCTATCACTTCATGTTCGGCCCCGACTACAAGGCCGGTTGCCCGTCGTGCTCGGCGCTCGCCGACGGCTTCGACGGCTTTGCCGTGCACCTTGCGCACCACGACGTGACGCTCTCGGCCGTGTCGCGCGCACCGCTCGCGAAGCTGCTCGCGTACCGCGAGCGGATGGGGTGGACCTTCCCGTGGGCATCGTCGGTCGGCAGCGATTTCAACTTCGACTTCAACGTATCGTTCACCGAAACGCAGCAGCGCGCGGGCGACATCGAATACAACTACGCGCGGGCCGGCCATGCGATGGACATGGATCCGCCGCCGGCGCCGGTCGTGCAGTTCGCGGCGACCTGCGGTACCGATGCGGCCACGTACTCGCTCGACCGGCCGGGGATGAGCGCATTCGTGCGCGAGGATGGCGTCGTCCATCACACGTACTCGACCTATGCGCGCGGGCTCGACGGGCTGTGGGGGATGTATCAGTGGCTCGATCGCGCGCCGCGCGGGCGCAACGAGGCCGGCCCCTGGTGGCGCCGTCACGACGAGTACGCGCGCGGCTGAGCGCAGGCCGGCGACGGGCGGGAGCGTGCGATGGCGCGGTCGGCAACCGCCGGGGCAGACCCTGATCCACGGGCATTCGGGGCCGCACTCGCGGCCGTGTTTGCCGTCGCCGTGACGGCGACACTGGCGCAGCACGCGTCGATGGCCGCGATGGGCCGCGAACCGATGGCCGGCGGCTGGATGGCTTCCGCCGCATGGCTGCAGCCGTGCGGCCGGGGCGCCGGACGCGCCTTCGCGGCGTTCGCCGGAATGTGGGGCGCGATGACGGTGGCGATGATGCTGCCGGTGCTGGCGCCGATGCTCTGGCGATACCGGCAGGGCATCGGCCCGATGGCCACGGCGCGTTCCGCCTGGCTCGTCGTCGTCGCGGGCGTCGGGTATTTCGCGGTGTGGATGGCGCTCGGGGCGCTCGTGTTTCCGGCTGGCGCCGCGCTGACGGCCGCCGCCGCACGGCTGCCGGCGCTTGCCCGCGCGCTGCCGTTCGCGGCCGGCGCGGTCGTGTCGGTTGCGGGCATGCTGCAATTCTCCGCGTGGAAGGCGCGGCGGCTGGCGTGCTGCCGCCATACGGCAGGCGACGCACACCGGTCGTCGGCAGTTGCCGGTGCGGCATGGTGGCACGGCGTGCGGGCCGCCATGCATTGCAGTGCCTGTTGCGGGAACCTGATGGCGATCGCGCTGGCGGCCGGCATGATGGACCTGCGCGTGATGGCCGCCGTGACGGTCGCGATCGCCGCCGAGCGCCTCGCGCCGCCCGGCGGGCGTGTTGCGCGGATCGCCGGTGGCATGGCGGTCGGCGGCGGTATCGCGATGATCGCGCGTGCGGCAGGGCTGCTATAACACAGGGTAGGCAGGCCGATTCGACACGTTGCCGGGCCTTGCTTCACCGTGGCCGCGTCGGCCGCGTGACCCGTTCGCAACAGGCCGATGGACCGCGTTGCCGCCCGTTGCGCGAATGGCTCGATGCAGCGGTGAAACGAAAGGCGATCGAAAACGAACCGAACTGCGATCCGAACGATTCGGCCCCCGAACGGCTGAAACCGGCTAAGCCGTTGTTCGTGTTGTGAAAATTCACGGCGCTTCGCGTATAATTCGCTTTTGCGCCCATAGGATTTGCCATGCGTCTGATCCAAAAAGCACTCACTTTCGATGACGTGCTCCTCGTTCCCGCCTTCTCCGACGTTCTCCCGCGCGACACCAGCCTCAAGACCAAGCTGACCCGCAACATCTCCCTGAACATGCCGCTCGTGTCCGCCGCGATGGACACGGTCACCGAAGGTCGCCTCGCGATCGCGATGGCGCAGCAGGGTGGCGTCGGTATCGTCCACAAGAACCTCACGCCGGCCGAGCAGGCCCGCGAGGTCGCGAAGGTCAAGCGTTTCGAGTCGGGCGTCGTCCGCGACCCGATCACGGTGCCGCCGCAAATGAAGGTGCGCGACGTGATCGCGCTGTCGCGCCAGCATGGCATTTCGGGCTTCCCGGTCGTCGAAGGCCCGCAGCTCGTCGGTATCGTCACGAACCGCGACCTGCGTTTCGAGACGCGCCTCGACGAGCCGGTCAAGTCGATCATGACGCCGCGCGAGCGCCTCGTCACGGTCAAGGAAGGCACGCCGCTCGCCGAAGCGAAGGCGCTGATGCACAGCCACCGCCTCGAGCGCGTGCTGGTCGTCAACGATGCGTTCGAACTGCGCGGCCTGATGACCGTCAAGGACATCACGAAGCAGACCGAGCACCCGGACGCGTGCAAGGACGAACACGGCAAGCTGCGCGCAGGCGCGGCGGTCGGCGTCGGCGCGGACAACGAAGAGCGCGTCGAACTGCTGGTGCAGGCCGGCGTCGACGTGATCGTCGTCGATACCGCGCACGGTCACAGCAAGGGCGTGCTCGAGCGCGTCCGCTGGGTCAAGCAGAACTTCCCGCACGTCGAAGTGATCGGCGGCAACATCGCGACGGCCGCCGCCGCGAAGGCGCTGGTCGAATACGGCGCAGACGCGGTCAAGGTCGGTATCGGCCCGGGCTCGATCTGCACGACGCGGATCGTCGCCGGTGTCGGCGTGCCGCAGATCAGCGCGATCTCGAACGTCGCGGAAGCGCTGAAGGGCACTGGCGTGCCGTGCATCGCCGACGGTGGCGTGCGCTTCTCGGGCGACGTGTCGAAGGCCCTCGCGGCCGGCGCGAACGCGGTGATGATGGGCAGCATGTTCGCGGGCACCGAAGAGGCGCCGGGCGACGTGTTCCTGTTTCAGGGCCGCCAATACAAGTCGTACCGCGGCATGGGTTCGGTCGGTGCGATGAAGGACGGCGCGGCAGACCGCTACTTCCAGGACAACTCGGCGAACATCGACAAGCTCGTGCCGGAAGGCATCGAAGGCCGCGTCGCGTACAAGGGTTCGGTCAACGCGATCCTGTTCCAGCTGGTCGGCGGCGTGCGCGCGAGCATGGGCTACTGCGGCTGCCGCACGATCGACGAGCTGCACGACAAGGCCGAATTCGTCCAGATCACCGCAGCGGGCATGCGCGAGTCGCACGTGCACGACGTGCAGATCACGAAGGAAGCACCGAACTACCACGTGGACTGATCGCCGATGAAACCGCTGCTGCGAGCCGTGCTGATCCTCGATGCCGTGCTGCTGCTGGCGTTCGGCGTGCTGTTCGTGCTGACGCCCTGGCAGTCGCTGTTCAATGCGCTGCAGTTGCAGAACATCCAGCCGGCGATGCTCGGCCAGGCGTTCGGCATCGCGTTGCTCGGGCTCGCGTGGCTCGCGTTTCATGCGGCGTTCAACGGTGACCTCACGGCGCCGGTGGCGCGGTCGGTCGGCCACGTGTACTGGCTGACCGGCGTGCTGACGATCGTCTGGTCGCTCGGCGCCGGCAGCGGTCCCGCGCTTGCGGCCGCCGGCAGGGTGCTGTCGGTCGCGGCCGGCATCGCGCTGATCGTGCTCGGCCTCGGCGGCGTGCGGATCGCATCGGCCGTGCGCCGGCGCGAGAAGGCGCAAGCGCTCGAGGCGCGCGCATCGGCGCAGCGTCCGGCCGAGCCGGCGATGGCGCAGGCGTCTTCACCCGCGCCGCAGCGTGTCGAGCCCGTCGTCAGCCGTCCCGCGGCGCCTGCTGCATCGTCGTCGGCGCCATCCGGTTCCAGTCAGTCGTCCGGCGGCGTCGCACTCGACGAACGCCCGCCGATGCAGGATTGACCGGCGATGCGTCGCGCGAGCCGCCTGCCGCCCGACGCCGTTGTCCATGCTTTTGACGCAGCGCTCGATGCGCTGCTTTTCTCATTCTCTTCATCCCGTCCGCAGCCATGCACGACAAAATCCTGATTCTCGACTTCGGTTCGCAAGTCACCCAACTGATTGCGCGGCGCGTGCGTGAAGCGCACGTCTACTGCGAAATCCATCCGAACGATGTGTCCGACGACTTCGTCCGCGAGTTCGCGCCGAAGGCGGTGATCCTGTCGGGCAGCCACGCGAGCACGTACGAAGACCATCAGCTGCGCGCGCCGCAGGCCGTGTGGGATCTCGGCGTGCCGGTGCTCGGCATCTGCTACGGCATGCAGACGATGGCCGTGCAGCTCGGCGGCAAGGTCGAGTGGAGCGACCATCGCGAATTCGGCTACGCGGAAATGCGTGCGCACGGCCATACGCGCCTGCTCGACGGCATCGAGGATTTCACGACGGCCGAAGGCCACGGGATGCTGAAGGTCTGGATGAGCCACGGCGACAAGGTTGCCGAGCTGCCGCCGGGCTTCGCGCTGATGGCGTCGACGCCGAGCTGCCCGATCGCCGGCATGGCCGACGAGGCGCGCGGCTACTACGCGGTGCAGTTCCACCCGGAAGTCACGCACACGGTGAAGGGCCGCCAGATCATCGAACGCTTCGTGCTGCAGATCGCCGGCGCGAAGCCCGACTGGATCATGAAGAACCACATCGAGGAAGCCGTCGCGAAGATTCGCGAGCAGGTCGGCGACGAGGAAGTGATTCTCGGCCTGTCGGGCGGCGTCGATTCGAGCGTCGCGGCCGCGCTGATCCATCGCGCGATCGGCGACCAGCTCACCTGCGTGTTCGTCGACCACGGCCTGCTGCGCCTGAACGAAGGCAAGATGGTGCTCGACATGTTCGAGGGCCGCCTGCATGCGAAGGTCGTGCACGTCGATGCCGCGGATCAGTTCCTTGGCCACCTGGCCGGCGTGACCGATCCGGAAGCGAAGCGCAAGATCATCGGCCGCGAGTTCGTTGAGGTGTTCCAGGCCGAAGCGAAGAAGCTGTCGAAGGCGAAGTGGCTCGCGCAGGGCACGATCTACCCGGACGTGGTCGAATCGGGCGGCACGAAGACGAAGAAGGCGACGACGATCAAGAGCCACCACAACGTCGGCGGCCTGCCGGAAACGCTCGGCCTGAAGCTGCTCGAGCCGCTGCGCGACCTGTTCAAGGACGAAGTGCGCGAGCTGGGCGTCGCGCTCGGCCTGCCGCCGGAGATGGTGTACCGCCATCCGTTCCCGGGCCCGGGCCTCGGCGTGCGGATTCTCGGCGAAGTGAAGCGTGAGTACGCGGACCTGCTGCGCCGCGCGGACGCGATCTTCATCGAGGAACTGCGCAACACGACCGCGACCGCACAGGATGCGGCAGCGGGCCTGTGCGGCGAGGCCGATGTCGGCAAGAGCTGGTACGACCTGACGAGCCAGGCATTCGCGGTGTTCCTGCCGGTCAAGTCGGTCGGCGTGATGGGCGATGGCCGCACGTACGACTACGTGACGTCGCTGCGCGCCGTGCAGACGACCGACTTCATGACCGCGCACTGGGCGCACCTGCCGTACGCGCTGCTCGGCCGTGCGTCGAACCGGATCATCAACGAAGTGCGCGGGATCAACCGGGTCGTGTACGACATCTCGGGCAAGCCGCCGGCGACGATCGAGTGGGAGTAAGCATCGCGGCCGAATCGGCGCTCGGGTTCGCTTTCGTCATTGCGCGTCGGTTGAGGCGCGATAGTTCGTAGCGGGTTGCTGGTTCGGTTCGTCTGCTGTCCGGGTTCCGGTCCGGACAAAAAACCGGCTTGGCGATTGCCAAGCCGTTTTGCGTTAACGCATCGCGTGGAGCAGGAAGCGTCGTGCCCCCGTTCGCGATCGGATCCTCACGCGTGCGCGCGCACGAGCGATCGCAAGTACATCGGCACCTTCGCCTTGCTCGTTGCCTGGACGCGCGACATCAGCGCGTGATCGATCCGATCCAGCCCGTAAGTCCGAGCGATGTCGTCCTGCAACCGGCACCACAGATGACCAGCCATCTCGGCATCGACCATCGCCCGGTGCGCGCGGCCCGATTTCGGCAGCCGCAGCATCTCGACCAGACTCGACAGGCGGTGACTTTGGGCGTCCGGATAGATCCGTCTCGCGACGAGCATCGTGCAGGCGAAGGCATGCTCGGCCGCCATGCCGAGCAGCCCGAGTTCCGACTGCCAGAAGCGCTTGTCGAAACCGGCGTTGTGGGCGACGACCGCATGCTTGCCAACGAACGCGGCTGCTTCCTTCATGACTTCGGACGCGGGCGGTGCCGCCGCAATCATGTCGTTCGTGATGCCGGTGAGCGCGACGACGTCGGACGGGATGCGTCTGCCCGCATTCATCAAGCTCTGGAAACGGTCGACGATCTGCCCGTCACGCAGAAGGATGACGGCGATTTCGGTCGCACGGTCGCCCATATTCGGCGACAGCCCGGTGGTTTCGAAGTCCAGTACCGCGACGGTTTGCATGGTTGAATCCTGCTGCTTCATGGGGTGATGTTCGGGTTGGCCGAGAGGGTAGCATCATCGGGGCCGCGATAGACTCGTTCAGCCCCGGAAACGCACTTTCTCGCCATTTCACCGTTTGCGATCCGCTGCCATGGTGCCGTGACCTCACTGACGCTGCCCGGATTCGATGTGCCGCCGCCGGTTCCGAAGCACCGCTTTTTCTTCGCCGCGATGCCCGATCGGTACGCTGACGATCGGATGCTCGTCTCTGAACATCAGGCGGCAAGCCCGCTCGCGCTTTCGATCATCCGGATCGAGCCCGTGGTTTTCCCCGTACCTTGCCTGATGCTGAATTCGATCAGTTCCTCATAAATCTCCCGCTGCCCGGCAGGCAGCACGGGCAGCAACGTTTCGCGGCGCTTGTCTGCATCGAACAGCGATTCCACCAGCCACCCCGTCAGGTAGAGCGCCGCCAGGCATCCGCCCGCCGTCGCGACGTTGCCGTGACACACCAGCGGCTGATCCGGCGCCTGCAGCCCATGTGCGATCAAGCCGTCCCGCGCATCGGGATGGGTGGTCGCCCGGCGCTCCGGCAGCAACCTGAGCCGCTCGAGAATGAACGCGCCGGCGCAGATCGACCCGATATGCTGGCGTGTCGGATCGAGATCGAACGACGGCAGGAAATCCGGGCTCGCCAGCGCGGCCGGTATGCCTTGCTTGCCGCTCGAGAACAACACGGCATCCGCGTGATTGGCGTCCGACAGCGGGCCGTGAACGGGAATGGTCAGCCCATGCGCGGAATGCAGCACCGGCTGGGCGCCAAGAATCCGGACGCGCCAGTCCGAGGCGTTGCGCCCGAGTACGTCCCACATCAGGAACAGGTCGATGTCGGTGAACCGGTCGAATGCAACGAGCACGATGTCTTTCAACGCGAACTCCATGAGTCGTGGCGCCATGCGGGAAGCGGCGGCGGCCGTGATAGAGTTCGCAGCCTAACTGTCCAACCCGCACCATACACAGCCTGTATGGCGATGCCGATGCGCACACTGACTCGAAACGACTGGATCGCGGCAGGCTTCGACGCCCTCGACGGGGAAGGCTATTCGGGCATTTCGGCCGAAAGCCTCGCGCGACGGCTGAACGTGACCCGCGGCTCGTTCTATCACCACTTCCGCAATCGCGAAGACTTCGTCCGGGCGCTGCTGACCGCGTGGGAGGACGACTACACGGCACGCATGCTCGCGTACGCGGCGGAGGGCCGCAGTGCGGGCGACACGCTGACGCGCTACCTGCGCATCGCAGCTGAAAAGCGGCCGGGACGCGAAGTGGCGATCCGTGCGTGGGCGTTGCAGGACGCGCTGGTTGCAACATTCCAGCAGCGCGTCGATGCCACGCGTCTCGCCTTCGCGGTCGACACGTCCCGTCGCTGGGTCGGCATGCCGGGCGAAGCCGAGATCGTGGGGCAGGTCGCGCACCTGTGTCTGATCGGCGGCCAGCAGGCGGGGCTGCGGCGCGAGGCCGAGCGGTTCAATCACTTCATGCAACGTGCGTTCGCCGTCGCCGAGCGCGTGCTGCCGCGTCGACGCGTGTAGCCGCGAGAGCGGCGTATCAGATTGATGCGACGCAACTGGATGTCACGCGTTGTCCCGATCCTGTTCAGGGCTGCTTGCTACCCCGATAACGAAGGTGAATCAGCGGATAAGGCCGGCCTTGTCCATCGAGCGCCGATCGCCCGCAGCGCTCGAACCCGAGCCGCTCGTAGAATCCCGTTGCCGCTTCGTTCTGTTCGTTGACGTCGGTCGTCAAGCCGGGGTGGCGCGCGAGTGCATGTTCGACAAGCCGCCGCCCGACGCCCGCGCCATGGTGGGCGGGATCGACGAACAGCGCTTCCATGTGACTGCCGTCGAGCAGCATGAAACCGATCGCCCGATCGTGCGCGTCGACAGCCAGGTCGAGCGGTGCGGCGGGCAGGAACGCGACGACTTCGGATTCGATCGCGCGACGATCGTCGTCGCTCAGGAAGTGATGCGTTGCATCGACTGCATTGCGCCAGATGGCCAGCACGCGTGTGCCGTCGGTGTCGGTGGATTTGCGAATTCTGATCATGGCTGGACAAGTGGTGATCCGGCGCTCGGCGGATAGCCGGCCCCGTGATGGACCGAACGCGTCGTCCGCACGGTAGCGCGGAAACGACAACGGAATTTCAGACGGGCGCGCGTCGCGCGTCGCCCAGCGATGCCGCCCGTTCGATCGCCCGTCGTGCGACGTCGCGCACGCCTGCGCTCATCGGCAAATCGTCGCGGTCGAGCTCGTCGATGCCGAACCAGCGCGCATCGAGCGCATCGTCGCCGGCAACGGGCGTGCCGCGCAACCATCTGCACAGCACCGCGACCATGATGAAATGCTGGCGCACGGCGCCGCTGGCATCGTAATCGAACGCATCCAGCGCGGTAAAGGCATCGAGCGCTGCGACTTCGACGGTCGTCTCTTCGGCGATCTCGCGAACGACCGCGTCCGCGATCGGCTCGCCCGGTTCGATCTTGCCGCCGGGGAACCCCCAGCACCCCGCATCGGGCGGATTCGCGCGGCGCACGAGCAGCACGTCGCGTTCGTGCAGCACGATGCCGATCACGGCGGGAACGGCGCGCACGGGCGCGGCGGCAACGGATGCGGGATGCGACGATCCGGACATGGCCGTGCCTACGCGTCGGTGCGACGTTCTATCGCCCGGATGACAGCGACCATGTCGTCCGATCCGTGCCCGGCCTTTGCGGTCTCGCCATAAAGCGCGTGGCAGATGTCGAGCAGCGGTGACGCGATGCCGATGCTGCGCGCGGATTCGGCGACGAGGCGCGCGTTCTTCAGCACGTCGGTGATCGCGGCCTGCACGGAGAAGTCCCCGGCGACCAGCTTGCCGAGCTTCACGCGCGACACGTCGCTCGCCATCGGGCCGGCGTTCAGCACGTCGGCGAAGCGCGCGAGATCGATGCCGTGACGTTGCGCGAAATGCGTGGCTTCGGTCAGGCCGGTGACCATCGTGATCAGGAACAGATTGACCGCGAGCTTCATCGTCAGCGCCGACGGCACGTCGCCGCATACGAAGCTGTCGCGGCACAGCGGCTTCACGAGCGGGCGCACGGCGTCGACGTCGTGCGGCGCGCCGGCCAGCATCACGACGAGCTGGCCGGCCTCGGCCGGCTTGCGCGAGCCCGACACGGGCGCCTCGACGTAGCGGCCCGACGCGGCGGCGATTTCATCGGCGAGCGCACGCGAGTACTCGGGGGCGTTGGTGCCCATGTTCACGATCGTGTGGCCGCCGACGCGCGCGGCAAAACCGGGCGTGCCGCGCGCGAGCACGGCGTCGATCGCCGCGTCGTTCGCGAGCATCAGGATCACGGTGCGGCAGGTCGCGAATACGTCGTCGACGTGCTTGGCGACGCGTGCGCCGGCGTCGCGCAACGCATCGTCGCTGCCGTGCGACCGGCTCCATACGACGAGCGGCGTGCCGGCCCGCGCAAGATTGAGCGCCATCGGCGTGCCCATCACGCCGAGGCCGATGAATCCGACTGCGGTTTGCATGTCCTTGCTCCCACGGTGGGTGGAGACGATCGTGGGCGTCAGTATCGCAGCGTTTGCGCACGCCTGCCATCTCGCCTATGAGCCTGCGCGAGCCGCATGACGGGCGTTATTCGAGGTCCGCCAGATACGGCCACGGATAGATGCCGCGTGCATGGCCGTCGCCGAACATGAAGCGGATGCCGTAGCCGGCCGGCTCCACGCCTTCCAGCGTCAGGTCGGGTCGTGCATCGACACGGCCGCCGTCACGCCGGATTCGTCGGCATTCCGCGCACGGACAATCGCTGCGCAATTGCGCATAACCGATGCGCTGCGTGTTGCCGTCGGGCCAGTGCAGCGCCAGCGTGCGTGCCGGATGATCGAGTGCGATTTCGGTCGGCGCGATCATCGCGGAGCGTCGCCGATTTGCCGGATCGCGATCCGCACGGCCTTGCGGACTTCCGGATCGCGATCCTCGAGCGCATCGTTCAGTGCGGGCAGTATCGCGGGGTCGCGCAATTCGCCGAGCGCAAGCGCGGCTTCCTTGCGCAGATTGCTGATCGCATGCGAGAGCAGCGTGACGACGGCCGGCGCCGCAGCCGCATCGCGCAACTGCCCGAGTGCGCGCGCGGCACGCAGGCGCACCTGCCAGTAATCGTCGTCGAGCGCGGTGACGAGCGGCTCGCGCGCAGTCGTCACGCGCAGCTTGCCGAGCGTGGTGGCCGCTTCCTCGCGCACTTGCCATGCGCGGTCGCGCAGCGCGGCGAGCAGTGCGTCGATGACGGCCGCATCGTCGGCCGCCGCGAAGCCGATCGAGCCGACCGCGGCGCGTCGCACGTCCGCTTCGACATCGGCCGTCGCGACGCGTGCGAGCGGCGATAGCGCACGCGGATCCTTGAGCCAGCCGAGTACCGCAACGGCTTCGGCGCGCACGGCCGGCGGTTCGGCATCGAGCGCGTGCAGCGCGGGTGCGAACGCGTCGGGGTCGCGCAACTCGCGCAATCCGCGCAGCACGGCGCGGCGGACGAACGGCTCGGGCCGGTCGGCCCAGCGGCACAGCACGGCGCCCGATGCCGCGTCCTTCAGTTCGGACAGGCTCTGCGCGGCGGCGGCGCGCACGTCGTCGTCGGGATCGAGCAGTGCGCCGCACAGTGCGTCGACGACGTCGGGCTGTTCCCACGCACCGAGTACGCGGGCGGCTTCGCCGCGCACGTCGGCCGACGGGTCGATGCGCAGTGCGGCGACGAATGCCGGCACGAGTTCGGGATCCTCGAGATCCGCGAGTTCGAATAGCGCGACACGGCGCACGGATGCGTCGGGCGCGGCGAGGCGGGCGACGAGCGCGGCCCGGTCGCGCTCGTGTGCGCCGGGTAGCGGGGAAGCGAAGGAGGAGTCGGTCATGAGCGAAGCAAAAGGGCGCTGACGCACGCGGTCAGCGCAGCAGGTAAGGGATATCGACCTTGACTGCGCCGGTCGGGCAATCGCGCTCGCACGGCATGCAGTACCAGCACTCGTCGAACTGCATGTAGGCCTTGCCCTTGGTCACGTCGATCGCGAGCAGGTCGAGCGGGCACACGTCGACGCAGACGGTGCAGCCCTTGTCGGCGATGCACAGTGCGTCGTCGATCGTGACGGGCGCGCTGCTGCGCTGGAAGATGTCGTGCGGGGTATGCGGCATGGCATGGTTCCTCAGAGGGCGGCCGCGAGTGCGGCCGGTTCGCGGATGCGCAACTGCGCGTAGGCGCCGCGTTCGTCATCGGCAAGCGGCACGATGTAGGGTTCGACCGGCCGCTTCTCGCTGCGCATTGCGCCGTCGATGTCCTTGCGCAGCCATGTGTGGCAGAACCATTCGGCGTCGTTGCGATGCGGGAAGTCGACGCGATGGTGGTACAGCCCCCAGCGGCTCTCGGTGCGGAACAGCGACGCGCGCGCGGCCATTTCCGCGCAGTCGCGGATCGCGCGCACTTCGGCCGCGCGCATCAGTTCGTGCGGATGGCCGGCCTTCATCTGTTCGATATCCTCAGTAATGCCGTCAAAACGTTGCAGCCCGATTTCCATCTTGCGCGTCACCTTCGGCGGTTGCAGGTAATCGTTCACCATGCGGCGCAGCTTGTACTCCACCTGCGCCGGTGCGAGGCCGTGTTCGCGCAGAAGCGGCGCGAGCACGCGGGCGCGTTCGGCCTCGACCTGTTCGTCGTCCACCGGCGCATGGTCGCGGCCGGCCACGTAGTCGGCCGCGTTCTGCCCGGCGAACCAGCCGTACGTGAACGCGCCGAGCATGTAGTTGTGCGGGACGGCCGCCATGTCGCCGGCGGCGTAGAGTCCCGGCACCGTCGTCTCGGCGCGTGCGTTCACGTAGACGCCCGATGCGCTGTGGCCGCTGCAGAAGCCGATCTCGGAGATGTGCATCTCGACCATCTGGCTGCGGTAGTCGGTGCCGCGCCCGGCATGGAAGCGGCCGCGGCTCGGCCGCTCGTTCGTATGCAGGATCTGCTCGATGGTCCGGATCGTTTCTTCCGCGAGATGGTCGAGCTTCAGGAACACGGGGCCGTTGCCGCTCTGCAGTTCCTGGTAGAACTCCCACATCATCTGGCCGCTCCAGTAGTCGCATTCGATGAAGCGCTCGCCCTTGCCGTTCGCGGTGAAGCCGCCGAGCGGGCCCGTCACGTACGCGCACGCGGGGCCGTTGTAGTCCTTGATCAGCGGGTTGATCTGGAAGCATTCGAGATTCGCGAGCGCGGCGCCGGCGTGATAGGCCATCGCGTAACCGTCGCCCGCGTTGGTCGGGTTCTCGTAGGTGCCCATCAGGTAGCCCGACGCCGGCAAGCCGAGGCGGCCGGCCGCACCGCAGCAGAGGATCACGGCCTTCGCGCGGATCACGTGGAACTCGGCGGTGCGGCAGTCGAAGCCGAGCACGCCGCTCGCGCGGCCCTGCGCGTCGGTCAGCACGCGCGTCGCGACGATCCGATTCGTGATCGCGATGCGCGCGCGCTTCAGTTGCCGGTACAGCACCTTCTTGATGTCGTGTCCTTCCGGCATCGGCAGCACGTACGAGCCCATGTGATGGACCTTCTTCACCGCGTAGTCGCCGGTACCGTCTTTCTCGAACTTCACGCCCCAGCGGTCGAGCTGCTCGATCGTCGCGAAGCTGTGCGTCGCATACGCGTACACGGCTTCCTGGTCGACGATGCCGTCGTTGGCGATCGTGATCTCGCGCGTGTACTGCTCGGGCGTGGCATGCCCGGGGATCACCGCGTTGTTCAGGCCGTCCATGCCCATCGAGATCGCGCCGCTGCGCTTCACGTTGGCCTTCTCGAGCAGCAGCACGCGCAGGGACGGGTCGCGCTCCTTCGCCTTGATCGCTGCCATCGGCCCGGCGGTGCCGCCGCCGACCACGACGATGTCGTATTCATGAACCTGGGTCGTCATTGCTGTTTCCTTGCAGATTTGCGGGCTTTTTGCCGGTCGATGCGCAGGCGGTACTGGAACGCATCGCCGCGGAAGTAGAGGTATTCGTAGTCGATCGGGGCACCTGACGTGTCGTGCGTGAGGCGCTCGATGCGCAGCACGGGGCTGCTTTCCTCGACGCGCAGCGCGTCGACGATCTCGTCGTCGGCGAGGATCGCGTCGATCGACACGTCGGCATGGCCGAGCGGAATGCCGCAGTCGTTTTCCAGCACGAGGAAGATGTCGCGGGTCGCGAGATCGGCGCCCGCGAGGCGCTTGCCGAGCGCTTCGGGCACCCAGGTCTGTTCGAGCGACACCGGTTCGCGGTTCAGCAGCCGCACGCGGTGGATCTCGACGAGCGGCGCGCCTTCGGGCACGTTCAGCTTCGTCGCGAGATGGCGGTCGGCTTTCACGGTGCGGAAACTGCGCAGTTGGTTGACGATCTCGTAGCCCATCGACGACATCGCCTCGGCGAAACCCTGCAGCGACGTCACGTTCTGGAATGCCTTCGGCTTCGACACGAACGTACCCTTGCCGTGCAGCTTGAACAGCAGTCCTTCCTTCTGCAGGTCGCCGAGTGCCTGGCGCACCGTGATGCGGCTGACGTCGAAGATTGCGCACAGCTCGTGCTCGGACGGCATCCGGCTGTGCGGCGCATAGGTGCCGTCGAGAATGCGCGCGCGCAGCGTGTCCTTGATCTGCACGTAGAGCGGGGCCGCCGACAGCGGCACGACGTTGGATGGGGTCATCGATCAACTTGTTATGACAAGATGGTTCGAGTGTAGTCAGCGTCGCCACGCGCCCAAACCAACCATTTCCGATATCGAATTTCCGATTCCGGAAAAGCGGGGCGAACGCGTGATCTGCCCCTTGCCGGCCGCGCGAATTGACCGACAATGAAAAATCCCCGGCCCGTGGGCCGCGCATGTCGATTTCCCGAGGATTCGCCCGTCGTATCCATGTCGACCGGGCATTGCGCCGTGCACGCGGCCCGCGCCCGGTTTCCGAGGACGGTCGAAACGAACATGGAGACGCCAGATGACGGATTCCCGATACCGCTGGGTGATCGTCGCCGCGGGCGGCCTGATGGGCTGCGTCGCGATCGGTGCGATGTTTTCGCTGCCGGTGTTCCTGCGCGCGATTGCGCGCGATACGGGCTGGTCGATGACCGGCATTTCCACGGCGATGACGCTCGGCTTCATCGCGATGGCCTTCGCGAGCATGGCGTGGGGCAGCCTGTCGGACCGGATCGGCACGCGGCCGGTCGTCATCGCCGGCGCGGTGCTGCTGTCGGCGAGCCTGGCGCTGGCGAGCCGCGCGCCGTCGCTGCTCGTGTTCCAGCTGACCTTCGGCCTCGCCGTCGGCAGCGCGACGGCGGCGATATTCGCGCCGATGATGGCGTGCGTGACGGGCTGGTTCGATACGCATCGCAGCCTGGCGGTGTCGCTCGTGTCGGCCGGCATGGGGATGGCGCCGATGACGATGGCGCCGCTCGCCGCGTGGCTCGTGTCGGTGCGCGACTGGCGCACGTCGATGCTGCTGATTGCCGCGCTGGCCGCCGTCGTGATGATTCCCGTGTCGCTGCTGGTGCGGCGGGCGCCCGCGCTCGACCATGCCCCCGCGCCGGCCGCGCCTTCGGCTGCCGGCGCGCCCGTGGCGATGTCGGTCGCGGCTGCGCTGCGCTCGCCGCAGTTCATGATCCTGCTGCTGACCAATTTCTTCTGCTGCGCGACGCACTCGGGCCCGATCTTCCATACGGTCAGCTACGCGGTCACGTGCGGCATCCCGCTGATCGTCGCGGTGTCGATCTACAGCGTCGAAGGGCTCGCCGGCATGGGCGGCCGGATCGCGTTCGGGATTCTCGGCGACCGCCTCGGCGCGAAGCGCATGCTGGTGGCCGGGCTGCTCGCGCAGGCGCTCGGCGCGCTCGGCTACTACTTCGTGCGCTCGCTCGACGGGTTCTACGCGGTCGCGACGCTGTTCGGCTTCATCTATGCGGGCGTGATGCCGCTGTATTCGGTGCTCGCGCGCGAGAATTTCCCGCTGCGGATGATGGGCACCGTGATCGGCGGCTGCGCGATGGCCGGCAGCCTCGGAATGGCCGCGGGCCCGGTCGCCGGCGGCCTGATCGTCGACACGTTCGGCAGCTACGGCTGGTTGTACCTCGGTTCGTTCGCGATCGGCATCGGCGCGTTCCTGATCGCGATGATGTTCCGCCCGTTCCCGAAACCGCACCCGGAAACGGTGGCCGCGTGACGCGGCAACGGCAGCCGGGCGGCGGCCATTTCGCCGGATCGGCGCGGTTCGGCTCGCGTCATCACGAATAAAAACAGGGCCCGACACCGTGTGCGTCTGATGCGGTCCGGACGCCGCTCAGCCCGCTGCGGCGCAGCAGAGCGGCGTTTGACGGTGATCGGCGTGCATGCGCAGCGATTCGGCCCCTAAAAAACGCAATATCGAGCATATATTCGAAGGGCCTGTCATAGCCGCGTCACCCTGCTAGAATTCGGCCTGCCGCATTGTTCCGATTGACTGATGAGATTGCTTGACGCCCTGGTCGAACAACGTATTGCCGCCGCCGCCGCGCGGGGCGAGTTCGACGATTTGCCGGGTACCGGCGCGCCGCAGGCGCTGGATGACGACCTGCTCGTGCCCGAGGAGGTGCGGGTGGCCAACCGTATCCTGAAGAACGCGGGCTTCGTGCCGCCGGCCGTCGAGCAATTGCGCGCGCTGCGCAACCTGCATGACGAAGTGCAGGCGGTCAGCGACCGCGCCGCGCGCTGCCGGCTGCACGCCAAGATCCTCGCGCTCGACATGGCGCTCGAATCGCTGCGCGGCGGCCCGATGGTGATGCCGCGCGACTACTGCCGACGCATCGCGGAACGCCTGTGCGAGCGCGGGCTCGACGAAGCGCCCGCCGAAGCGGGGCCGATGTGACGTCCGGCGAGCTGCACGACGCAGCCCGGTCGGCAACCGCCCCGGCGGCCGAGCCGGCCACCGATACACCTGTTCCCGAAGCCACGCCCGTGTCGGCGCGCGACCTGCATTTCATGCGGCTCGCGCAGGCCGCCGCCGAAGAGGCGCGCGCGGCCGGCGAAGTGCCGGTCGGCGCGGTGCTCGTGCGCGGCGACGAAGTGATCGCACGCGGCTTCAACCATCCGATCGGCGGGCACGACCCGTCCGCCCATGCGGAAATGGCCGCGCTGCGCATGGCCGCGCAGCATCTGCAGAATTACCGGATGCCCGGCTGCGAGCTGTACGTGACGCTCGAGCCGTGCCTGATGTGCGCAGGGGCGATCATGCATGCGCGCATCGCGCGAGTCGTCTTTGGCGCCGCCGATCCGAAGACGGGCGCGTGCGGCAGCGTGATCGACGCGTTCGCGAATCCGCAGCTCAACCACCATACCGAAGTGACGGGCGGCGTGCTCGCCGACGAATGCGGCGCCGCGCTGAAGTCGTTCTTCGCCGAGCGCCGCCGCGCGCTGCGCGAAGCGCGGCTCGCCCGCGATGCCGAATCCGGTGCGTCGTAAGCGCGCTCGCCGCGCACGACGCCGTGAACCGGAGACGGTTCGGACCCTCTAAGCAGGTTTGACGACCCGACACCTTTCGCCATGTCCTTCCAGCCCGCCGCGTCCTACACCATCCGCCTGCTGGCGCCGTCCGGTTATCCGCACGACCCCGACGCGATCAACCGCGCGCTCGAGCGCCTCAGCACCGCACAGCAGCGCATCGAGAACATCGAGGCGACGCAGCGACGCTTCCAGCGGTTCGGCGGCACCGACGGCGAGCGGGCAGGCGACCTGAACCGCCTTGCCGATCCCGAGCGGCCGCTGCCGGACATCGCACTCGCGGTGCGTGGCGGCTACGGCGCCGCGCGGATCCTGCACGGGCTCGACTACCGCGGGCTCGAGCGTCGGCTGCGCGATCAACCGGTCGCGCTCGTCGGCCACAGCGACTTCACCGCGATCCAGCTCGCGCTCTACGCGAAGGCGCGCATCAAGACGTTCGGCGGCCCGATGCTGTCCGCCGACTTCGGCGCGGAAACGCCGAGCGACTTCACGATGCAGCACTTCTGGCAGACGCTGACGCAGCCGAGCACGACGATCGTCACCGAGGCGCCGCAGGTGCAGGCCGTCAACGTGACGGGTACGTTGTGGGGCGGCAACCTCGCGATCCTGACGTCGCTGATCGGCACGCCGTACATGCCCGACATCGAAGGCGGCATCCTGTTCATCGAGGACGTCAACGAGCAGCCGTTCCGGATCGAGCGGATGATCTATCAGCTGCACCTGTCGGGGCTGCTCGCGCGCCAGCAGGCGCTCGTGCTCGGCCAGTTCACCGGCGCGCGGCCGTTCGAGTACGACAACGGCTACGACATGCAGGCGATGATCGACCAGGTGCGCGCGGTGATCGGGATTCCGGTCGTCACGGGGCTCCAGTTCGGCCACGTGCCGGACCTGCTGACACTGCCGTTCGGCGCGCAGGCGCAACTGGTCGCGAATGCACACGGCTTCCGGCTGACGCTGTCGGACTATCCGCATCTCGGCTGATGCCGGCGCGATCGACCGAAAGGCGGGTTTCCCGCCTTTTTCTTTATGTAAGCGCGCAACTAACGGTCGAAAATTTTCGTCGACTTGAATCCGGTCGTTGCCAGGTTGTGCACCATTTTTGTCAACAAAATGACCGTGTGGGTATACGACGAGAAGGGCTTCTGTCTTGCCTGTAACGCTTGCCGTGCATGGAATGAGCGCATCCTGCACCGGGCAGGGTCACATCGATGCACGCCAATTGTGCGCATTCCCGGAAAAGAATTGTTGACAATCTTTATGTCCGCCCTAGCATGAGGATCATCACACGATGCAGATCATGAACGAGCCCGATTTCCAGCCGTCCGGCGCAGCCGGCCCCGAAGCGATCGCCGAGCGGATCCGCACCGCGATCCTCGAGCATCGGCTCGCGCCCGGCGCGAAGCTGACGGAGGCGCAGCTCTGCGAGGTGTTCGGCGTGAAGCGCGGGACGATCCGCCAGGCGCTCGCGCAGCTCGCGACCGACAAGCTGGTCGAGCTCGAGCCGAACCGCGGCGCGTTCGTCGCGAGTCCGACGCTGCAGGACGTGCACGAGGTGTTCGAGATGCGCCGGATCATCGAGCTTGCGGTGGTCGAGCGGCTTGCAACCGGGCCCGGCGCGAAGCGGCTGAAAGGCGTTGCTGCGTTGATCGACAAGGAACGCAGGGCGTTCGAGCGGCACGACTTCGCGGCGTGGATCCGGCTGTCGGGCGAATTTCACACGACGCTCGCCACGCTGATGGGCAATGCGACGCTCAGCGAGTGCCTCGAAGGGCTCGTCGCACGCTCGACGCTGATGTCGGCGCTGTACGAATCGCACGGGCGCAGCCCGTGCTCGTGCGACGACCACGACGAGATTCTCGCCGCGCTGGAGGCGGGCGATCCCAAGCAGGCGGCGACGCTGATGGCGCGCCACCTGCAGCATGTCGAACTGAAGATGCTGGACCGGCCCGCGCAAGGGCAGGTCGATTTGCGCGAAGTGTTCGGCGGCGCCTGAGCGGCGACGCGAACCCGGCCGCGCGCCACAGAACGAGCGAAATGCAGGCCCGCGGTGTTTGCCGCGGGCGGCGGGTCCGACTCCGGGCGACGATCCGGAGCGATATCGATGACGGTGGAGCGGCCGCCCGGCCGCGTCAAGGAGAAGTCATGGCTCAGTTCAGTGTGGCGCACGAGAGCGCCTATCCGGCGGAAGAAGGCGGCGAGGGCGGCGACCCGACGCTGCCGAATGGGTACAGCGAACGTCTGTACAACGAAGATTTGGCACCCCTGAAGAATCAGACATGGGGTTCGTACAACATCTTCGCGTTCTGGATGTCGGACGTACACAGTGTGGGCGGCTACGTGTTCGCGGGCAGCCTGTTCGCGCTCGGGCTGACGAGCTGGCAGGTGCTGATCGCGCTGATCGTCGGCATCGGCCTCGTGAACGTGCTGTGCAACCTGATCGCACGCCCGAGCCAGCAGATCGGCGTGCCGTATCCGGTCGCGTGCCGCGCGACGTTCGGCGTGCTCGGCGCGAACGTACCGGCCGTGATCCGCGGGCTGATCGCGATCGCGTGGTACGGCATCCAGACCTATCTCGCATCGAGCGCGCTCGTGATCGTCGTGCTGAAGTTCTTCCCGCAATGGCTGCCGTACGCGGACGTCCATCGCTACGGTTTCCTCGGGCTGTCGGCGGTCGGCTGGGCCGGCTTCATGCTGCTGTGGGTGCTGCAGGCGTTCGTGTTCTGGAACGGGATGGAGACGATCAAGAAGTTCATCGACTTCGCGGGCCCGGCCGTCTACGTCGTGATGTTCATCCTCGCCGGCTACATGGTGTGGCGTGCGGGCTGGCGCAACATCGGCATCAACCTCGGTGGCGTCAAGTATCACGGCGCGGAAGTGATCCCGGTGATGATCACGGCCGTGTCGCTGGTCGTGTCGTACTTCTCCGGGCCGATGCTGAACTTCGGCGACTTCTCGCGCTACTGCCGCTCGTTCGGCGAAGTGAAGCGCGGCAATTTCTGGGGGCTGCCCGTCAACTTCCTCGCGTTCTCGCTCGTCACGGTGATCACGACGGCTGCAACGCTGCCGGTGTTCGGCGAACTCATCACCGATCCGGTCGAGACGGTCGGCCGCATCGATCACCCGACCGCGGTGATCCTCGGCGCGCTGACGTTCACGATCGCGACGATCGGTATCAACATCGTCGCGAACTTCGTGTCTCCCGCATTCGACTTCTCGAACGTTGCACCGAAGCTGATCAGCTGGCGCGCGGGCGGCATGCTCGCGGCCGTCGCGTCGATCTTCATCACGCCGTGGAACCTGTTCAACAACCCGGCCGTGATCCACTACACGCTCGACGTGCTCGGCGCGTTCATCGGCCCGTTGTACGGCGTGCTGATCGCCGACTTCTATCTCGTCAAGCGCGGCCGGCTCGTACGCGACGACCTGTACACGATGTCGGAAAGCGGCACGTACTGGTACACGGGCGGCGTGAACCGCCGTGCGGTCGCCGCGCTGCTGCCGGCCGCGGTGATCGCGATCGTCTGCGTGATGATGCCGGGCTGGCAGGGCGTCGCGAACTTCTCGTGGTTCATCGGCGCGGGGCTCGGCTTCGTGTTCTACCGGCTGCTCGTCAGCGCGAAGGCGTGAGGAGCATGCGATGAAGATCCGACTGATCAATCCGAATACGACGCAGCGGATGACCGACGCGATGGGTCGCTGCGCGCGCGAGGTCGCGGCCGCCGGCACGGAGATCGTGGCGGTGAGCCCGCCGATGGGGCCGCCGTCGATCGAAGGGTATTACGACGAGGCGCTCGCGACGCCGGGGCTGCTCGCCGAGATCGCGCAGGGCGAGCGCGACGGCTGCGACGCGTACGTGATCGCGTGCTTCGGCGACCCGGGCCTGTACGCGGCGCGCGAACTCGCGCGCGGGCCGGTGATCGGCATCGCCGAGGCCGCGATGCATGCGGCGAGCGTGCTCGCGCCGGGCTTCTCGGTCGTCACGACGCTCGCGCGCACCTGCGGAATGGCGTGGCACCTCGCGGAGCGCTACGGAATGAAGCGCTTCTGCCGCAACGTGCGCGCGACCGACGTCGCGGTGCTCGAACTCGACCGGCCGGGCTCGGCCGCGCGCCGGATCATCGTCGACGAGTGCCGGCGCGCGCTCGACGAGGACGGCGCCGACGCGATCGTGCTCGGTTGCGCGGGGATGGCCGAATTCGCGCACGAGATCGAGCAGCAGATCGGCGCGCCGGTGGTCGAGGGCGTCACGGCGGCCGTCAAATGGGCCGAGGCGCTCGTCGCGCTGCGCCTCGCGACCGCGAAACGCGGCGATTTCGCCCGGCCGCTGCCGAAGCGCTACGACGGCGCATTCGCCCGCTTCAGCCCGCCGGGCGGGGATGCGGAGGAACCGGTCCCGAATTTGCCGCAACCGCACATACACACCGTCTGACACGCACTATCTGCGTCGCTGTATGGGCGCGTATGAACGTTTTCGCTACACTGGGCCGTCATCGCATCGGCTTGCGCGGCCGGCCTCCGGGCACCGCGCAGTCGATGCGAACCCATTATTTCAGCCCGCTTTCGCCGCACTTCGAACCCATGTCACTCGATCCCAACTATCCTCGCGACCTGATCGGCTACGGCCGCCATCCCGTTCAGGCGAACTGGCCGGGGCGCGCCCGCGTCGCCGTGCAATTCGTGCTGAACTACGAGGAGGGTGGCGAGAACTGCGTGCTGCACGGCGATCCGGGCTCCGAGCAGTTCCTGTCCGAAATCGTGGGCGCGGCCGCGTATCCGGACCGCCACATGAGCATGGAGTCGATCTACGAATACGGTTCGCGGGCCGGCGTGTGGCGCATCCTGCGCGAATTCGAGAAGCGCGGGATGCCGCTGACGGTATTCGGCGTCGGCATGGCGATCGAGCGTCATCCGGAGCTGGCACGCGCATTCGTCGAGCTGGGCCATGAAATCGCGTGCCACGGCTGGCGCTGGATCCACTACCAGAGCATGGCGCCGGAACTCGAAGCCGAGCACATGCGCCTCGGGATGGAAGCGATCGAGCGCGTGACGGGCGAGCGTCCGCTCGGCTGGTACACCGGCCGCGACAGTCCCAATACGCACCGCCTGGTCGCCGAACACGGCGGTTTCCTGTACGACTCCGACAACTACGGCGACGACCTGCCGTTCTGGATGGACGTCGAAGTGTCGGGCGGCAAGACGTCGCCGCAGCTGATCGTGCCGTACACGCTCGACACGAACGACATGCGCTTCGCGACGCCGCAGGGCTTCAACACCGGCGATCACTTCTTCGACTACCTGCGCGACGCATTCGACGTGCTGTACGCGGAGGGCGACGAAGCGCCGAAGATGCTGTCGATCGGCATGCACTGCCGGTTGCTCGGCCGGCCGGGCCGGTTCCGCGGGCTGCAGCGTTTCCTCGATCACATCGAGAAACACGATCGCGTATGGGTGACGCGCCGTGTCGATATCGCGCGTCACTGGCGTGAACATCATCCGTATCAGCCCAATCATCAAAACGAAGGGAAAGCATGAAGGCGATGCGCTACACGTTGAATCAACTGAATACGATGGCGCCGAGCGCATTTGTCGCGGCGCTGTCGGGGATCTTCGAACATTCGCCGTGGGTGGCCGAGGTCGCCGCGGGCGAGCGGCCGTTCGCGAGCATCGATGCGCTGCACAAGACGATGTCGGGTGCGGTGGAAGCGGGCGGCGAAGTGCGCCAGCTCGCGCTGATCAACGCTCACCCGGAGCTGGCCGGCAAGGCTGCCGTGCGCGGCGAGCTGACGGCCGAGTCGACGCGCGAGCAGAGCGGCGCGGGCCTCGACCAGTGCACGCAGGAAGAGTTCGACAAGCTGCTGACGCTGAACCGCACGTATCGCGAGAAGTTCGGCTTCCCGTTCATCCTCGCGGTGCGCGGCTATGACCGTCACGGCATCATCGCGAACTTCGAGTCGCGCGTGAATCATTCGCGCACCGAAGAGCTGCGTGCGAGCCTCGACCAGATCTACCGGATCGCACGCTTCCGCCTCGACGACCTGATCGACGCCTGACACCGCGATACGGCCTGCTGCGTCGCAGCGGCCTGATCGCCTCACTGAAACAAGGAAACATCATGGCTGTTCCGCTTCTCGATCCCAACGCACCCGATTTCACGCGGCGCTACGTGAATCTTGCCGACCCGCGTCTCAGTGCGCAGGCGCTCGAGGCCAGCGACGATTTCTTCGCGCCGAAGGACCGGATGCTGAACCCCGAGCCGGCCGTCTTCATTCCCGGCAAGTACGACGACCACGGCAAGTGGATGGACGGCTGGGAAACGCGCCGCAAGCGCACGACGGGCTATGACTGGTGCATCGTCAAGCTCGCGCGCCCGGGCGTGATCAAGGGCTTCGACATCGACACGAGCCACTTCACCGGCAACTTCCCGCCGGCCGCGTCGATCGAGGCCGCGTTCGTGGCCGACGGCGCGCCGACGCATGCGACCGAGTGGGTCGAGATCGTGCCGTCGACGACGCTGCAGGGCAACAGCCATCACTACGTCGAAGCGAGCGATGCGCGTGCGTTCACGCACCTGCGCGTGAATATCTACCCGGACGGCGGCATTGCACGCCTGCGCGTGTATGGCCAGCCGCAGCTCGACTGGGCCGGCGCGAGCGCGACCGAGCAGTTCGACCTCGCGGCGATGGAAAACGGCGGTTACGTCGTGGCCGCGAACAACCAGCACTTCGGCGTCGCATCGAACCTGCTGCTGCCGGGCCGCGGCGTGAACATGGGCGACGGCTGGGAAACCCGCCGCCGCCGCGAACCGGGCAACGACTGGGCGATCATCGCGCTTGCGCAGCCGGGCGTGATCCGCAAGATCGAAGTCGATACAGCGTTCTTCAAGGGCAACTACCCGGACCGCTGCTCGATCCAGGCCGCGTACGTGTCGGGCGGCACGGACAGCTCGCTGATCACGCAGTCGATGTTCTGGCCGGTGCTGCTCGGCGAACAGAAGCTGCAGATGGACAAGCAGCACTATTTCGAACACGACATCGCGTCGCTCGGCCCTGTCACGCACGTGCGACTGAACATCATTCCGGACGGTGGCGTGTCGCGCCTGCGTCTGTGGGGGACGCTCGACAAATGAAGACGCTTGTTATCGAACCGCTGACCAAGGAAGCGTTCGCGCCGTTCGGCGACGTGATCGAAACGGAAGGGGCGAAGCAGATCCCGATCAACCTCGGCACGACGATCCGCTTTCACGATCTCGCGAAAGTCGACGTGACCGATGAAGACGGCCGCACGCTCGTCAACCTGTTCCGCGGCCAGCCGCGCACGCTGCCGTTCGAAGTGAAGATGCTGGAGCGGCACCCGCTCGGCAGCCAGGCATTCGTGCCGCTGAACGATCAGCCGTATCTCGTCGTCGTGGCGCCCGCGGGCGATCTCGATCCGGCGAAGATCCGCGCTTTCGTGACGAGCGGCTGGCAGGGCGTCAACTATGCGAAGGGCGTGTGGCATCACCCGCTGATCGCGCTCGGCGGCGTCAGCGACTTCATCGTCGTCGATCGCGGCGGTGATGGCCTCAACCTGAACGAGCAAGATCTTCAGGAATCGCTGTGGCTCACCGACGAAGCGCTGCACGCGCTGACGGCCTGAGGCGCCGGCGTCTCGCGACCGAGAGGCTGTTTGCCAGCCTGCCGAAACCCGCGCAATGTGCGCGGGTTTTTTTATGTGCGGTCGCTTTCGCTCGGCTCAGGTTGCGACGGCCTGGCGCGTGTCGCGCGAACCGCCGCCGCGACGCTCCTTCGAGACCGGCGCATGCTGCGCCATCAGGCCGGCGACCCAGTCGACGAAGACGCGCAGCTTCGCGCTGACGTGGCGGTTCGGCGGGAACGCGACGTACATCGGCATCGGTTCGAGTTGCCATTGCTCGAACAGCGGCACCAGTTCGCCACGTTCGCGATACGCGGCGGCCATGTAGTCGGGCAGCCACAGGATGCCGAGCCCCGCGAGACCGGCTTCGAGATACGCATTGCCGTCGTCGACCGCGAGCACGTAGCGTCCGCGTACGGTGATCTGCTCGCCGTCACGCTCCATCGCAAACGGCAACGCCTTGCCGGTGCGCGCCCACAGAAACCCGACGATGCGGTGATGCGAGTCTTCGAGTTCGCCCGGATGCACCGGTGCACCGGCGCGCGCGAGATAGGCAGGCGACGCGTATACGCCGAGCCGAAGATCGCCGACGCGGCGTGCGACCAGCGAGCGGTCGGTCGGCTCGCCACCGCGCACGACGCAGTCGACGTTCTCGCCGATCACGTCGACCACGCGGTCGCTCACGCCCATGTCGAGCTGGATGTCCGGATAGCGCGCATGGAACGCGGGCAGCGCGGGGATCAGGATCAGGCGCGCGAACGGGCTCGGCACGTCCACGCGCAGCCGCCCCCTTGGCGACGCCGACGCGGCGGACAGGCTCGTTTCGGCATCGTCCATGTCGGCCAGCAGGCGTACGACGCGGTCGTAGTACGCGGCGCCGTCGGCCGTGACGACGACCTTGCGCGTCGTGCGGTTGAACAGCTTCACGCGCAGCCGTGCTTCGAGCTGCTGCACCAGTTGCGTGACGGTCGTGCGGCTCATGTGCAGCGTGTCGGCCGCCTTCGTGAAGCTGCCGGCTTCCACCACGCGGGCGAACGCCTGCATTGCGTCGAATCGATCCATCGGGTCAGGGCTCCGCAGTGTTCGGACATTGTTTGGAGAGCGCAAACAGTGTTGGACAAGGTTGCCGGTTTATCCGCCGCGCAACGGTCCATAAAGTGCTTTCCATCGTTGATACAGGGGCGGTTTTGCCCCGCAAACCGATGGAGGTGTTGAATGACAAAGCGTAGCGTAGTTTTTCCGCCCGGTCGCCAGGCGCTGTATGACCGCAACCGCTATTCGCCGGCCGTGCGCTCGAACGGCTTGCTGTTCGTGTCCGGGCAGGTCGGCAGCCGCGACGACGGTTCGCCCGAGCCGGAGCTGGGCGCGCAGGTCCGCCGCGCGTTCGACAACCTGAATGCGGTGCTGCGCGCGGCCGGTTGCACGTTCGATGATGTCGTCGACGTGACGGTGTTCCTCGTCGATCCGGAAGCGACGTTCGAGCGGATCTGGGCGATCGTCCCCGAATACTGGAGCGATGCGCCGCATCCGACGCTGACCGCCGTCGGCGTGACCTGGCTGTATGGCTTCCAGTTCGAGATCAAGGTGATCGCGCGGCTGCCGGAGGCGGTCGACGGGTAAGCAGGGCGCGCGTCACGGCGCGACGGGCGGCTCCTGTTCATAAGCGCGATGCAGCAGCGCGGCGAGCGATGACGATTCGGGCAGCGTCGCCGTGCCGAGCCGGTGCACGGCGATTCCCGGTGTCCACGAATTCATCACGACGGCGCCGGCCATCGACGACAGATCGGCCGGTGTTACTTCACGGTCATGCTGTGCGATGCCGACGCGTGCCAGTTGCCGGCGCAGGATGCCCATCGTGACGCCGCCGAGCATGCCGGCCACCGGCCACACGACCGAATCGCCGGTCCAGAACGCCAGGTTCCAGATCGAGCCCTCGCTGATGCGCCCCCGACGATCGACGAACGCCGCATCGTCGAAACCCTGCGCGACCGCACGGCGCAGGAAGTGCGTCTTCGCGACTTCGCCGACGTGCTTGATGCCGGGCAGCACGCGCTCGTGTTCGAACAGCGCGAGATCGAGCGGGCCGACCGGCCCCGGCGACGGCGCGGCGGTGCGCACCAGCACGTCGAGCGCTTCGTCGTCGCGCGGTGCGACGAATTCACCCGTCGTCGCATGGATGGTCGCGGTCAGCGACAGTGCCGACGGTGCGCGATCGAGCGCGGCGCGCAGGAACGTGCGTATCCGTTCGTCGGGCAATGCATGACCGAACAGCGCGTTCGACGCGTCGCGCAATCGCGCGAGGTGCAGGTCGAGCCCGCGGACGCGGCCTTCGCGTATCTGCATCGCGGTGAAATGCGCGTGGCCCGCGAATGCCAATGCGGCGAGCGCATCGGGCGTGGCGGCTACGCCGTTGATCTGGGCGACGGACGGGAACGGTGCAGCGGTCATCGGCGATTCTCCAGGTTGGCCGCGGGCACGGGACGGCGCACGGCATCTTCAAGAAAGCCTATTGTTTGCCGATTGATGGCTTCATGAAAAACGAGTAATTTTGGAGCGGTCATCAAATTATTTTTGAAGATCAATGGAACGCATGTGGCCCGGTACGCGCGCGCTGAGGACGTTCGATGCGGCGGCGCGGCACCTGAATTTTTCGCGGGCGGCCGACGAGGTCGGGCTGACGCCGGCAGCCGTCAGTCACCAGATCAAGGAAATCGAGGCGCAGCTCGGCATGGAACTGTTCGTCCGTACGAGCCGCAGCATCCGGCTGACGCAGGCCGGCGCGGTGCTGGCTGCGGCCGCTGCCGATGCGCTGGCGGGCCTCCGGCACGCGACCGCACGGGCTCGGCGCATCGCGCGCGAGCAGACGGAACTGCGCGTGTCGGTCGGCGCGCGCTTCGCGACGCACTGGCTGCTGCCGCGCCTGCCGCGATTCAAGGCGGCGCATCCGGCGCTCGAACTGACGTTCGACATCACCGACCGCTTGCGCGATTTCGACGGCGACGATGTGGATGTCGCGATCCGCTTCGGCACCGGGCGTTATCGCGACGCGTGTACGCAGCGCCTGTTCGGCACGTCGGTCGTCGCGATTGGCAGCCCCGCGCTGTTGTCGGCCGGGCCGCCGTTACGCAAGCCGCGCGACCTGCTGCGCCACACCCTTTGCCACGCCGACTGTGAAGTCGATGGCGTGATCTGGCCGCGCTGGTCGGCATGGATGGCGGCGGCCGGCATCGACGGTTTCGACGACAGCCGGTGCGTCGCGTTTCCGGATTCGAGCCACGTCGTGCAGGCCGTGATGGACGGTACGACGGTCGGGCTGGCGGAGCCGCACATGATCGCGCGTGAGCTTGCGGACGGGCGCCTCGTGCGGTTGTTCGACGTGAACGTCGAGGTGGCGCCGGGGCTCGCGTATCACGTCGTGTATCCGGCGCACACGCAGGACGATCCCCGTATCGTTGCATTGCGCGACTGGCTCGCGGACGAAGCGGCGATGGTGGATGCGTAGCGGCGGCGGCGCGCGTGCTATCGTGCCCGCATCGCCACCGCACGACGTCCGGTTCCGGGCGTACCCCTCCGATGAGCCAACCTGAAAACGACCTCATGGTCCTGCTGCGCACGATGCAACCCGAACTGCATCCGGGCGCGTTCGCCTTCGTGTCGCTGCCGACCGATGTGGACGTATCGTTATCCGAAGTGATTGCGACCTTCCGCGAAGCGGAAGGGCTGACGGTCGTGGTCGACGAGGAAACGGCCGCACGTCGCGGCTGGCCCGTGCTGTTCCGCTCGGCATGGATCACGCTGACCGTGCACTCCGACCTCGCGGCCGTCGGCCTCACGGCTGCATTCGCTCGGGCGCTCGGTGCGGCCGGCATCAGCTGCAACGTGATGGCCGCCGCGTACCACGATCACATCTTCGTACCGTTCGACGACGGCCCGCGCGCGGTCGATGCGCTCGTCGCACTGCAGCGCGACGCGATTCGCGGCTAGCGCACGAAGCGCATTCGGCGCACGCAAAAAAAACGGGCCCGTTACCGGGCCCGCGAACGGAGAGGATTGCGCCGGGCATTCGTACCCGGCGCACGGCGGCTTACTTGTTCGCGCCACCCTCGAACCAGGCGGCGAGCTTGGTGCGCTCGTCGTCGGTCATGTGCGTGACGTTGCCGATCGGCATCGCCTTCAGGCGCACGGCCTGTTCGTAGATACGCTGCGCGTTCTTCGACACTTCGTCCGGCGTGTCGAACATCACGCCCGCGGGTGCGCTGCCCATCAGCGTCGGCTTCGACGAGTGGCACTCGACGCAGCGCTGCTGCAGGATCGGCATGATGTCGTTGATCACGATCTTCGGTGCGTTCGCGGCTTGCGCTTCCGGTGCAACCGGCTTCGGCATCGTCCACACCAGCGCGCCCGACAGCAGGGCGACGCCGCCGATCGGCAGGTACCACAGCTGCTTGCCGCGGTGACGCATCACGAAGAACTGGCGAATCAGCGCGCCGGCCAGCATGATCAGCACGAGCACGACCCAGTTGAACTTGTTCGTGTACGTCATCGCGTAGTGGTTCGACAGCATCGCGAACACGACCGGCAGCGTGAAGTACGTGTTGTGCACCGAGCGCTGCTTGCCGCGCTTGCCGTAGATCGGGTTCGGTTCTTCGCCCTTGAGCATCTTGTCGACCATCTTGCGCTGGCCGGGGATGATCACGAAGAACACGTTCGCCGACATGATCGTCGCGAGCATCGCGCCGACGATCAGGTAGGCGGCACGGCCCGAGAAAATGTGGCACGCGAGGTACGCTGCGACGACGACGTAGAGGCCGACGCAAATGCCGAGCACGCGATCGTTGGTGCCGAGGATGCGGCACAGCGAGTCGTAGACGATCCAGCCGGCCGCGAGGAAGCCGAGTGCGGATGCGACGGCGACCACCGGGCCCATGTCGAGCACGCTCTTGTCGATCAGGTAGGTGTTCGGCGCGAGCAGGTACAGCACGAAGAACAACGAGAAGCCCGACAGCCAGGTCGTGTACGACGGCCACTTCGACCAGTGCAGGTCATCCGGCATTTCCGGCGGGGCGACCGTGTACTTCTGCATGTTGTAGAAACCGCCGCCGTGGACGTGCCACAGCTCGCCGAACACACCGCGCTTGCGCTGGTTCGGGTCGGTCGGCGGTTTCAGGCTGTTGTCGAGCGCGACGAAATAGAAGGACTCGCCGATCCACGCAATGGCGACGATGACGTGCAGCCATCGCAGCGCGAGGTTCAGCCAGTCGGTGATGAAGCCTTCCATGAAACTCCTCCAGACTCAAATCGTTTGTTTGATGTGGGCGCTGATTCGAATGTCAGCTGCCGCGATAGGTGCTGTACGACCACGGCGACACGAGCAGCGGCACGTGGTAGTGCGAGCCGGTGTCGGCGATGCCGAAGCGGAGCACGACGCGATCGACGAAACGGGGTTCGGGTACCTTCACGCCGAGCGACGCGAAGTAGTCGCCGGCATGGAACACGAGTTCGTATTCGCCGGCGGCGAGCGCGGCGCCTTCGAGCAGGGGTTCGTCGCAGCGGCCGTCGCTATTGGTCAGCACGGTCTTGATCGCGCGGCGCGATTCGCCGTCCAGCGCGTAGAGGTCCACCTTGATTGCAGCGCCGGGACGGCCGTGCGCCGTATCGAGTACGTGGGTAGTGAGCTTTCCCATTCGCAATTGTCCTTGTGTGAATGCGAGGTTCGGCGGCGACTCGATCCATTGACTGTGCGGCGGATCGAGGCTCCACGTCACGTGGCTACATACCCGTCGGCGAGATTGAAGCGAGCGCCGTGCAGGCATTGTAAAAAGGTTCCCCGCGCAAATACGGGCGCGATATCAAAGATAATGCGCCGCGCATGAGCGGCTGTCGACGGCATGCCGGACGCGGCTTCCGGTGGCCTGTCAGGTGCCCGGCGCGGGCCTGCGCGGCGTACCATATCGGAACCCTGAAGCGCGGTATTCCGGATCGCGCATTGTGTGCGGCGCGCGCTTGGGCGATCCTCCCGCCGTGCGCGTCGGCCTGTGGCCGGCGCGTACCCCGAAGACGGCGAGCACGCCGGGTAACCGGGCCAGGGCGTTCGAACGGACGCAGGCACCGGGGCGTGCCGCGATTCAGCGTTCGAACGGCTGTGTGACCGCCTCCAGGACAGCCCCTGGGGGCAGACCGACGCGGAGAACGCATGAACCTCGAGCAGCACGCTGGCGCACGCGCGCCGAACACCTCTTCATCCCGCCCGAAAACCCTGCTGGTCAAGCACGCCGACGTGCTCGTGACCATGGACGACACGCGCCGCGAGTTGCGCGACGCCGGGCTCTACATCGAAGACAACCGAATCGTCGCGGTCGGCCCGACCGCGGAGCTGCCCGACACGGCCGACGAAGTGCTCGACCTGCGCGGCCACCTCGTGATCCCGGGGCTCGTGAACACGCACCATCACATGTACCAGAGCCTCACGCGCGCGGTGCCCGCGGCGCAGAACGCCGAGCTGTTCGGCTGGCTCACGAACCTGTACCGGATCTGGGCGCACCTGACGCCCGAGATGATTGAAGTGTCGACGCTGACCGCGATGGCCGAGCTGCTGCAGTCGGGCTGCACGACGTCGAGCGACCACCTGTACATCTATCCGAACGGTAGCCGGCTCGACGACAGCATCGGCGCCGCGCAGCGGATCGGCATGCGCTTTCACGCGAGCCGCGGCTCGATGAGCGTCGGCCAGCGCGACGGCGGGCTGCCGCCCGATTCGGTCGTCGAGCGCGAGCCCGATATCCTGCGCGACACGCAGCGCCTGATCGAGACCTATCACGACGAAGGCCGTTACGCGATGCTGCGCGTGGTGGTCGCGCCGTGCTCGCCGTTCTCGGTGAGCCGTGACCTGATGCGCGACGCGGCCGTGCTCGCGCGCGAATACGGCGTGTCGCTGCACACGCACCTCGCGGAGAACGTCAACGACATCGCGTACAGCCGCGAGAAGTTCGGGATGACGCCGGCCGAATATGCGGAAGATCTCGGCTGGGTCGGCCACGACGTGTGGCATGCGCACTGCGTGCAGCTCGACGATGCGGGCATCGGCCTGTTCGCACGCACCGGCACGGGCGTCGCGCACTGTCCGTGCTCGAACATGCGGCTCGCGTCGGGCATCGCGCCGGTGAAGAAGATGCGTCTCGCGGGCGTGCCGGTCGGCCTCGGCGTCGACGGTTCCGCGTCGAACGACGGCGCGCAGATGGTCGCGGAAGTGCGGCAGGCGCTGCTGCTGCAGCGGGTCGGCTTCGGGCCCGATGCGATGACCGCGCGCGAAGCGCTCGAGATCGCGACGCTTGGCGGTGCGAAGGTGCTGAACCGCGACGACATCGGTGCGCTGAAGCCCGGCATGGCCGCGGACTTCGCGGCGTTCGACCTGCGCCAGCCGCTGTTCGCGGGCGCGCTGCACGATCCGGTGGCGGCGCTCGTGTTCTGCGCGCCGTCGCAGACGGCGTACACGGTGGTGAACGGGAAGGTGGTGGTGCGGGAAGGGCGGTTGGCGACGCTCGATCTGCCGCCCGTCATCGAGCGTCACAACGCGCTTGCGCACGCGCTCGTCGAGGCGTCGCGCTGAAGCGTCACTGAAGCGGCACGGCGGCCGCCTCGCCGGGCGTGCCGCCGGCCGTCGCCGCGCCGTGACGTGTCACGACGCGATGCGACGGCCTATGCCGTTACGGCTCGATCAGCGTGCGGGTGGCTTCGGCGACGAGGCTGCGCAGCCAGCGCACTTCGTCCGAGTAGTGGCAGCGTTCGTGCCACAGCTGGTAGTACTGCATCGGCGGGAAGTCGAGCGGCGCCGGCACGACCGACAGCGGCAGGAACTTCGCGTAGTGATCGGCGAACAGGCGCGTCGTCGTGAAAATCAGGTCGGACTTCACGAGCACGTACGGTGCGAGATTGAAGTACGGCAGCGTGACGACCACGTGGCGCTTGAGGCGTTCGCGCGCGAGATGCACGTCGATCGCGCCGCGCTGGCCGACCGAGTACGGCGTCGGCGCGAGATGCGGCGCATTCAGGTACTGGTCGAGCGTGAGCCCGCCGCGCTTTGCGAACGGGTGCGTGTTGCTCATCAGGCAGACGATTTCGTCGACGAACAGGTTCGACAGGTGCAGTTGCTCGGGCGGTTCGGGCCAGTTGCCGACGACGATGTCGAGCTTGCCGTCTTCCAGCGCGAGCTCGTAGTCGAACGCGGGGCCGAGCGAATGAAACTCGAGCGTCGCGTTCGGCGCGGCCTGGCGGAAGCGTTCGACGACGGTCGGCACGAACAGCACGTTCAGGTAATCGGGGCAGCCGATCCGGTAGCAGCGGATCGACGTGGCCGGGTCGAAATTGTGCTGCTGGAACTTGATGCGCTCGATTTCACGCAGTGCGTTCTGCACGGGCTCGAGCAGGCGCAGCCCGTATTCGGTCGGCACCATGCCGGATTTGCCGCGCACCAGCAGCGGATCGCCGGTGATGTCGCGCAGGCGTCGCAGCGCGGCGCTGATCGCCGGTTGCGACTGGTTCAGTTTGACGGCCGCGCGCGTGACGCTGCGCTCCATCAACAAGGTGTGCAAGACGCGCAAGAGGTACGTGTCGATCGCCTCGCGTTGCTGACTCATGATATCTCCGGTTTATATGGCTGGGCTGATCGAGGGGCAAGGGGGGTATATTGTTTTTAATATGAAGCGGGTCCAGCGTCAAGAGATGGATACCCGCAGACACCCGCCGGCCGGGCCGCGACAAGGGGCCTGAACGGGGTGGAAAGCGGGGCGCGCGGCGCCGCACGGATCCGTATTGCGCGGATCCGGATCGCGGCGCGGCGTGGGATGCGGGGGCGCGTCAGTCGTCGATGCGCATGCCGACTTTCAGCGTGACCTGCCAGTGCACGACCTGGTCGCCTTCGATGTGGCCGCGTGTTTCGGTTACCTGGAACCAGTGCAGGTTGTGCAGCGTCTTGCCGGCTTTCGAGATCGCGTTGCGGATCGCGTCGTCGCTCGATTGCCGCGACGAACCGGTCAGCTCGATCATCTTGTACACGTGGTCGCTCATGATGCGCTCCCTGGGATATCGGTCTGTATTGCCGGTGCAAGCCGCGGTCCCGAAGCGGTGCCGCGCGTGCCCGGCTTCTTGAGTGATAGGTATGATGGGCGGCAAGTGCAACCCATATCGGAGACGAGGAACATCGTGGAAGTCGGATTTTGCGGACCGGGATTGATGGGCGCGCCGATGATTCGGCATTTGCTGGCGGCGGGGCATCGCGTCAGCGTGTGGAATCGCTCGCGTGACAAGGCCGAGGCGCTGGTCAAGGACGGCGCGCAGGTGGTCGGCACGCCGCGCGAACTGGCCGAACGTGTCGATACGGTATTCGTGTGTGTGCTCGACGGCCGTGCGGTCGGCGATGTCGTGTTCGGCGAGCACGGGCTGCTCTCCGGCGCCGCCGCCGCGCGCCGCCTGCTGCGCATCGTCGATCATTCGAGCATTCCGCCTGCGGCGACGCGCGACTACGCGGCGCGTGCGGCTGCACTCGGCGTCGGCTGGGTCGATGCGCCAGTGTCCGGCGGCGTGCCGGGCGCGCAGGCCGGCACGCTCGCGGTGATGGCGGGCGGCCGCGCGGCCGATCTCGACGCGGTGCGGCCGCTGATCGACACGTACGCGTCGCGCATCACGCACATGGGCGACGCCGGGGCGGGCCAGACGGCGAAGCTGTGCAACCAGGCGATCGTCACCGCGACGGTCACGGCGATCGCCGAGGCCGTCGGTCTCGCGCAGGCGAGCGGCATCGATGCCGCGCGTCTGGCCGAGGCACTGGCCGGCGGCTGGGCCGATTCGGTGCTGCTGCAGACGTTCGTGCCGCGCATGACGTCGGGCGGCCATCCGCCGATCGGTGCGCTCGCCACGTTCCAGAAGGATGTGGATGCGATTGCCGACGCCGCGCGCGACACGGGCGCGGTGATGCCCGTATCGGCCACGGTCCAGCAGGTGCTGCGGCTCGGTGCCGCGCAAGGGCTCGCCGGCGCCGATTTCGCCGCGTTCATCGACATCGTGCGGCCGGGCAACGGCCGTCAGCAGGCGTCGTGACGGGCAAGCGGGGCGCGTGAATGGCAGATGGGCCGCCCGGAGGCGGCCCATCGAGTGGCAGGCGGATCAGCCGAGGGAGCGGGGTGTCGTGTCGCCGGCGTTCTGGCGGCCGAGCCCGCCGCGCAGGCTCGCTTTCGTGCCTGCACCAAACTCGGGCAGGATGCGCGCACGCGCACGGCTTGCAAATACGAGGAAACCGAAGCCGTTCGCCTCGTACCAGTAGCCGCCGTTCTCGAGGCCGTCGAGCGGCTGCTCGAGCGCGTTGGCGATCGATTCGATGCAGCGCTTGCGCAGCTCGGCGATCGCTGGATAGGGCGGTTGGGCACCGCGCACGCTGCACAGGAGCACGTCGAGACCGGGCAGCACATGCGCATAGAGGACGGGTTCGTCCTGCGCACGGGCGCGGGCAATCTTGGTGTCGAGTTGAGCAAACGGTTTCGAGTGGCGCAGAACCGCGAGGAATGACTCCTGGCCATCCTGCTGCGCACGCCGACGTTTTTTCGGGAAGGACATAAACACTCGCCTCAAAAACAATTGCAAGAAATGCGGCACTTTCATGCGACCCACTCCCGGCTATGTACGCCGCATGTCGATCCTTTATAGCACACGAAAATGCTGCATTCGTGCAGTACGACGATCAATGTCTCCCGTCGACCTGCTCGCCATGATCGACACAGCCAGCGTCTTGGCGCCCGTACTGTCGTTTAGTCTCCATCATAGACCTGCTTTCCCCGCGCGTGCATTCGCCCGTCACAAAAAAGTGAGATAGGCCGCTTGCAGTGGTGCATCGCACGCGCAATAAAAAGGCCCGCACGAGGCGGGCCTGGCGAGCGGAGCGCGCGGCGATCAGCGCTGCTTGAGCGAATCGCGGATCTCGCGCAGCAGCACGGTGTCTTCCGGCGTCGCGGCCGGCGCGGCTTCTTCCGGCTTGCGCAGCTTGTTGATGAATTTCACCATCATGAAAATGATGAACGCGAGGATGACGAAGTTGATCGCCACGGTGATGAACGAGCCGTAACCGAATGCGGCGACGCCCGCGGCCTGCAGGTCCTTGAACGAATCGGGATTACCCTTGAACGTCGGGGGGATGGTGCCGAGCAGAACGAACTTGTTCGAGAAATCCAGACCGCCGGTCAGCACGCCGATGACCGGCATGATGAGATCTTTCACGATCGAATCGACGATCTTCGAGAACGCGCCGCCGATGATCACGCCGACGGCGAGATCCATCACGTTGCCCTTGACGGCGAACTCCTTGAATTCCTTGATGATGCTCATGAGCGGCTTTCTCCTGGTTGGGGCGAGGGGAGGCGTGCCGCGACGCGCAGGATTGCAATGCGTCGAATGAGGGTCGGTGGCACGCCGATGGCCGCATGATAGCGAACGCTCCCCATTGCCGGTAGTCCATCTTGAAATGATTGACAAATCCGCGCGTCGACGCGGCCGGCGAGGCAGGGGAGCGTGGCGTGCGTGGCAGCGCGTGCGACGCGCGGTGCACTGTCAGGTGTTGTCGTCGGTCCAGCCGTCGTCATTGCTGCCGAGGTCCATGCCGCCACCACCGCCACCGCCGCTGCCGTCGCTCCAGTTCGACGCGTCGCCGCGGCCGAGGTCGAAGCCCGGGTCGGTTTCCTGCCGGCGGCGCTCGCCGTCGACGATCACGTCGCGTTCGACCACGCGCTCGCGTCCGCCCGACATCGCCTCGCCGAGCAGCACGCCGGTCAGCAGCCCGCCCATCCCGCCGCCGAAACCGCCGCCGCCTTGCTGGATCACGACGGGCGGCTGCTGTTGCGGATAGGGTTGTGGCGGGTAGGGCTGGCCCTGCGCGCCCGTCATGCGATCGGCTTCCTGTGCGTACACGGAGCCGCTGCCGTTCACCGGTGCCGCAGGTTGCGCGGCCGGATCGGGGCGGCCTTCGACGCGCGCCTTCACGCTCGCATGGCGTTGTTCGAGTTCGTCGATGCGATACGGCGGCACCGGATTCTTGCCGTTCGACAGCGCCTCGACGAGCGTGCGCGCGTCGGTCTCGATCGCTTCGATTTCACCGATGAGTGCCGCGGCGCCGGGCGTCGTCGACAGCTTCGCGTCGAGTTTCAGCGGACGGATGTCGTTCAGCACGTCGGTCGCACGCTTGAGCTGCGTGCGGCGTTCGTCGTCGGCGCGGCCGTCGTCGGCCGTGCGCGCGCGCCGCAGCGTCCAGCGCAGCACCAGCGCAATGATCGCGACGATCAGCCCGAGGCCGATCCACATGCCCGTCGACGGGCCGTGTTTTTCGGCCGGCGCGACGGCAGGGGCGAGCCCCGGCTGCAGCGTGCCGGCTTGCGTGGCTGACGGCACGTTGCCGCTCACGCGCGCGGCGTCGGCGCGAATGCGCGATTCGGTCTGCGCGAAGCGCGACGCGTCGGTGAACTTCAACTGCGGATCGAGCGTTTTCGCTTGCTGCAGTTGCGCGAGCGCGTCGGACGCGCGGCCTTCGCGGTCCAGCACCTGCGCATACAGGTAGCGCGCGTGCGCGTTGTTCGGATGGGCGTCGATGACTTGCGACAGCTGCGTGTCGGCTTGCTGCCAGTTGCGTTGCGCGATCGATTGCTCGACCTGCTGCAGCGACGGTACCGCAAACGCGGCGGACGACAGCAACATCAGCGAGAGGCCGAGTGCGGCGAGAGATTTCTTCATGGTCGAACCGGGCGCAGGCGCCCGTCTCCTGACGATCGGTTCGCGCCGCGCACCCGGGCCGGGGCGCGGCGCGTTTGCCGTTACTGCGCGGGCGTATCGAGCTGCTTCTTCAGCGCGGCGAGGCGATCCTCGACCGACGGGCCCTTGTTCAGCGCGGCGAGCTTGTCGTCGAGCGCCTTGCCGCTCGACGTGTCGGCGGAATTCAGACGGGCGTCCGAGCGGGCGTTCTGCAGCGCGACCTTGTCTTCGAGCTTCTGGAAATCCTCGGACAGGTTCTTGCCGCCGATGCCGCCCAGCGCGCTGGCCGCGACGTCCTTCGCCTGCGCGATTTCCTGCTTGGCCTGCAGGATGTTCGAGCGCGCATTCAGGTCGTTGCGGCGCTGGCGCATGTCGGCGATCTGCCCCTTCAGCTTGTCGACCGACGGCTCGAGCGTCGTCAGCTCGGCCGCGAGCGCATCGCGCTCGGCTTCGGCGTTCGACTGCGCGGCGAGCGCCTCGCGGGCGAGTGCTTCGTCACCGGACTGCAGCGCGCGCTTCGCGCCGTCCTCGTACTTCTTCACCTTGTCGTCGGCCGCATCGCGCTTGCTGCGCTGGGTCGCGACCTGTGCCTCGATCTCGATCAGCGAATTCTCGGCACGGCCGATGCTGTCGTCGAGCTCCCGCACGATCTGCCGTGCGTCGCGCGACGGATCCTGTACCGAATCGGCCGCATCGTTCAGCAGGCCTTTGATCGTGCGCGAAACAGAGTCGAAAAGCGACATGAAATCCTCCGTGATTGAAAGGCGCCGCGCATTCGCGGCAGTGCCCGCTGCGGGCCGGTTCCGACCCGCATGAGCCGGCGGATATTACACCACCGGTTCACTTAAATACGGCTTAAACGCGCGAGTTCAAGCGGCCCGTGTATCCGGATACCGAAGCTTTCGAAGCTGAAAGAAAAAATCGGTAACGCGCGATATTGCGTGTCCATCATAGGCCGAGGATGCCGACAATACGTTCCGCAAATCACGGCATTGCGGGAATTTTTACAAAAAATCGCGAAGGCACCCGGTCGATTTCATTAAAATGCGCTGTCACGTCGCGGGAACGGATCGCCGCGCGGCGGGGTCTGTCGACGTGACAGCCGCATCTCGATGCACCCACTCTGATTCATCCGCTTGCATTTCCGCATGCGTCCGAGGGCGCCACGTACGCCCGCCATTCCGACATGCCAATTATCAAACGACCGCCTTCTTCTTCCGACAGGAACGAACCCCACTACACGCTGCGCCGTTCGCCGTCCGGGGCCTATTACCCCGATGACGACGATCGCGACGACGGCCGCCGCGCACAGCAGCGCAGCGGGGGTGGCGGCGGACGCCGTCGCTCGTTCGGCTCGCGCGTCGCGCTGTGGTTCGCCGGCCTGTTCGTGACGCTGGCGATCGTCGGCGCGCTGATCGTCGGTTATGCACTGGTCGTGATGGCGCCGCAGCTGCCGTCGCTCGATGCGCTGACCAACTACCAGCCGAAGGTGCCGCTGCGCGTGTTCACGGCCGATCACGTGCTGATCGGCGAGTTCGGCGAGGAACGTCGCAGCCTCGTGCGCTTCCAGGACATTCCCGACGTGATGAAGAAAGCCGTGCTCGCGATCGAGGACTACCGCTTCTACGAACACGGCGGCGTCGACTTCGTCGGCATCCTGCGGGCGGGCGTGGCCGACCTGATGCACGGCGGCGCGCGGCAGGGCGCGAGCACGATCACGATGCAGGTCGCGCGCAACTTCTTCCTGTCGAGCGAGAAGACCTACACGCGCAAGATTTACGAAATGCTGCTCGCGTACAAGATCGAGAAGGCCCTGACGAAGGACCAGATCCTCGAGCTGTACATGAACCAGATCTATCTCGGCCAGCGTTCGTACGGTTTCGCCGCCGCTGCACGCGTGTATTTCGGCAAGGACCTGAAGGACATCACGCTTGCTGAAGCGGCGATGCTCGCGGGGCTGCCGAAGGCGCCGTCCGCGTATAACCCGGTCGTCAATCCGAAGCGCGCGAAGGTGCGTCAGGAGTACATCCTGAAGCGCATGCTCGAGGTCGGCTACATCACGCAGCCGCAGTACGACGAAGCGATCAAGGAAGAGATCCACGTGCGCACGCCGGGCAACCAGTACGCGGTGCACGGCGAATACGTCGCCGAGATGGTGCGGCAGATGATGTACCAGCAGTACAAGGACGAAACCTATACGCGCGGGCTGACCGTCACGACGACGATCAACTCGTCCGACCAGGAAGCCGCGTACCAGGCCGTGCGTCGCGGCATTCTCGACTACGAGCGCCGCCACGGCTATCGTGGGCCGGAAGCATCGATCCAGCTGCCCGCGGCCGGCGACGACCGCGACGAGGCGATCGACGATGCGCTCGCCGATCACCCGGACAACGGCGACCTGCAGTCGGCGGTCGTGCTGTCGGCGTCGCCGAATGCGGTCGAGGTGCAGTTCGTCGGCGGCGCGACCACGACGATCGGGCCGGCCGGGCTGCGCTTCGTGTCGGCCGCATTGAGCCCGCGCGCGAACGATACGCTGCGCATCAAGCCGGGCTCGGTCGTGCGCGTGCTGAAGGACGGCAAGACGGGCTGGCAGGTCGTGCAGCTGCCGCAGGTCGAAGGCGCGCTCGTCGCGATTGCCCCGCAGGACGGTGCAATCCGCTCGCTCGTCGGCGGCTTCGACTTCAACAAGAGCAAGTTCAACCACGTGACGCAGGCGTGGCGGCAGCCGGGCTCGTCGTTCAAGCCGTTCATCTACTCGGCGTCGCTCGACAAGGGCATGGGGCCGGCGACGATGATCAACGACGCGCCGCTGTACTTCCCGCCGAGCGTGCCGGGCGGCACCGCGTGGGAGCCGAAGGACGACGACCAGCCGGACGGCCCGATGACGATGCGCACCGGCCTGCAGCGTTCGAAGAACCTCGTGTCGATCCGGATCCTCGCATCGATCGGCACGCAGTATGCGCAGCAGTACGTGACGCAGCGCTTCGGCTTCGATCCGGCGAAGACGCCGCCGTACCTGCCGATGGCGCTCGGCGCGGGCCTCGTGACGCCGCTGCAGCTCGCGACCGGCTACGCGGTGTTCGCGAACGGCGGCTACAAGGTCGATCCGTACCTGATCGCCGAAGTCGACGACGCACGCGGCCAGCCGCTGCAGAAGTCGCAGCCGGTGATCGCGGGCGGCACGGCGCCGCGCACGATCGAAGGCCGCAACGCGTACGTGATGAACAGCCTGCTGCATTCGGTCGCGACGGCCGGCACGGGCGCAGGCACCAACGCACTGGGCCGCAGCGACCTGCAGGGCAAGACGGGTACGACGAACGACGCGAAGGACGGCTGGTTCGCCGGCTACCAGCAGTCGCTCGTCGCGGTCGCATGGATGGGCTTCGACCAGCCGAAGAGCCTCGGCAGCCGCGAATTCGGCGCGCAGCTCGCGTTGCCGATCTGGGTGAACTACATGCGCACCGCGCTGAACGGCGTGCCCGAGCAGCAGATGCCGATGCCGGACGGGCTGACCTCGATCGACGGCGAGCTGTACTACGCCGATCGCACGCCGGGCAACGGCTTCGTCGCGAACGTCGACATCAACCCGGCGGAGAACGCGATCAGCGCGAACGACGCGCTGGGTTCGGCCGGCGCGGCAGGGCTCGCGCCGCCGCCCGTCACGCCGCAGGAGAAGCAGCAGATCATGGACATGTTCGAGAACAAGTAAGCGGTACGCTGTTCTTCAGACAAGCGACGGGCGCCTTCGGGCGCCCGTTTTTTTGTGCGTTGCGGAAAAGAATGAAGCTGTAGTTATGGATTAGTATCCTGCAGGTCAAGCTTACCGAGGCTCGCTGCTAGACCGAGGCGCGTGGAGCGCCACTTTGATTTGGCTAACACGCGCTGCTTTTGTGCATCGGCAAGCGCGGTTTGGGCGACAAGCATATCGGTGAACGTCCCGACCCCCTCCTTGTAGCGACCACGCGCGATATCGAGCGCCTGTTGTGCATCTTCCAGCAGATTCTGCGAGTTCGCGAGATTGGTAGCATCGGCTTGTAGGCCGTGATAGCTCTTCCATACGTCCAGCGACGCCTGGAGTTCGACGTTGCGCAAGGCAGCTTCCTGCGCATCGGCTTGCGCTTGCGCTTGTTCGATTCGGTATCCGAATGCGAAACCCTCGAACAGCGGGATTGTCATCTGTATCCCGACCGAGCTGCCACGACTGTGCATGATCGGGGCCGATTGTGGTTGTTGCTGGTACGACGGATTGTTTTGTGTGATGCTGCCGACGAGTGAGATGGCGGGCCGCCCCAGCGCGCGGGCAGCGTCGATGCTGGCACGCGCTGCGTCGAGCTTCGCGCGTGCGGCAATCAGCTTTGGGTGCTGCTGTTTGGCTTCCTCGATCAGCCGATCGATCGTGGCCTCGATTTCGGTTGGCTTATCCGCGATATCGGGTTCCTGAGGCGTGACCTGTACGGTGGTGTTTGCGTCCAACCCGATCGCGACAGCAAGAGCTCCCGTCATAATGCGCACTTCGCCCTCCGAGCTGACGCGATCAAGCAACGCACGTCGATAACTGGTGCGCGCTTGCAACTCGTCGGCGAGCGTGCCGGCGCCGGCCTGGTGTTTGGCAGTCGCTTCGATCAGGGTTTGGTGTGCAATCGTCTCTGTTTGCAGTGCAGAGTCGAGTGACGCCTGTGCATCACGTAGCGCATAGAATGCCTGAGCCGTATTGAAGAACACCACTTGCAGCGTCTCGTCGTGCGTCGCGTTCGCGGCCGCAAGTAAAGCCTGCGCCTGGCGTCGAGCGGCGCCGCGTTTGCCGAAATCGAACAATATCCAACTCAGGTTGAGTCTTCCAAATTGACTCGATGAGTTCTGTGACTGGTTTCTCGAACCGGCGCCGAAGGCGCTGTAATTGTAGGTAGTCGACAGTGTATTGCGCTCTATGCCTGCCGTCGCGTTCAGCAAAGGCAGGTATGCGGCATCGGCAATGCCTAGCGCTGCGGCTTGCGCACGCGCGTCGTTCCATGCTCGGCGTGCCTGCGGGTTTGTACAGATCGCGTACAGCACCGCGTCGTCGAGTTCGAGCGGACGTGTATTCCGCGATTGTCGACACGTGGTATCGCGCAGTAACGTTCCGGTGGGCGTCGCGGACACGGCGGGGTGCATGCGGAACACGTCGAGTACCTGTGCATCGGTTCGAAGAGCCGTCGTCAGGGTGGCGGCCGAAATGGTTAAGTAGACGACGAGCTTCATCGGCCTGCTTGCGGTTCGGTGACTGCGTTGTCAATTGTCGGCTGATCGAGAACGACCCGGCCACCGTGCAGCATCACCACACGCGCGGCTGACTCGATGGTTTCTGGCCGGTGCGCGATGATCACACGAGTCATCTTCAATGCACTGACAGCGGCATTGACCTGTCGTTCGCGCTGAATATCCAGATGGCTCGTTGCCTCGTCGAGTACTAGAATCTTGGGCCGTTTGTACAGCGCTCGCGCCAGCAATACGCGCTGCTTCTGACCACCCGACAGCACAGTACCCATGTCGCCGACCAAGGTGTTGTATCCCATCGGCATTGCCACGATGTCATCATGCATTGCGGCGAGCCGTGCGCATTCGACAACCCACTGTATATCGGTATTTGGATCGAAGAAACTGATGTTGTCACGGATAGAGCCGGCAAACAGCACATCGTCCTGAAGCACGGTTCCGATCAGCGCACGCAGTCGATTTGTGCCGAGTCGATTAATTTCGACGCCACCGATTCGTATGCTGCCGGCGGTTGGGGTGAGCACACCGAGTAGCACATTGACGAGTGTGGTTTTGCCACAGCCTGATGGTCCGATCAGTGCGACTGACTCGCCTGGTGAAATCCCGAACGATACACAATCGAGCACGGCGTGCTCACCATCTGCGTAACGAAAACCGACCGCAGCGAATTCAATGCTGGCTGCAACATCGTCTGTCTCGCCGTGTACGTCGCGCAGGTTTGCGTCGCTCTCGGGCTTCTCGAACACGATATCGGCGAGCCTCTCTCCCTGCAACTGCAGCATTTTGATTTCGTAATACTTGTCGATTAGGCCGCCGATGCGACTGTCGAATTGCCCTTTGTACGCATTGAATGCTATGAGTACACCGACCGTGAACTGGCCGTCAATTACCATCCGTGCACCAAGCCAGACAATCAGGATGCCTTCGATGCCGAACAGCAACCCGTTAAGTTGCTGGTAAAGTAACTGCAGCTTCTGTATGTGCAAACCGGCATTAATTTGTTCGACCAGCAGAGACAGCCAACTCGCTCGGCGCTCCTCCTGTCGGTTGAATAGTTTGATTGTCTTTACGCCGCGTACGGTCTCAAGGAAGTGGCTTTGCTGTTTGGCGGCATGCACGATCTGTTCGACTGTCGCTCGCCGTAGCGGCTGATACCAGAGCCAGCGCAATAACGCATACAGCGCCATTGCGGCAAGCGCGATGCAGCCCAGCATACGACTGTAGACAAACATCATCACGAGAGTAACTATCGTCATCAGACCATCAATCACGGCGCTCAGGAACGATGTGGTCAGGGTTTGCTGGATCGTATCGATTGCACCGAAGCGCGACACGACGTCGCCTAAATGGCGTCGTTCGAAGTAGCGCACCGGCAGGCTCAGCAGGTGGCTGAACACATTCGCACGCCACTGGACGTTGAGGGTCGTGCCGAAGTACATCAACGCCCATGCGCGGATTGCACTTGTCGCTTGTTGCATCAGCAACAGAAGACCGAAACCGAGTGCAAGGACAGTGAGAAGATCGCGATCGGTGCTGACGATTACTTCATCGATAACCCATTGCAGAAAGAACGGTTGTATCAGTGCGAAAACCTCGAGTACAAGCGCAAGCACGAGTACTTGGCCGAGCGAGCGAGATAATCCCGACACTGGCCCCATCAGCGAGCGCAGTTTGACTGCAGGCGCTGCTTCAAGTGGTTTAAAAGCACTCGTTGGCCATAGCTCTAACGCGACGCCGGTGAACGAGCGCGAAAGGACGGTGAGCGGTAAGCGACGAATTCCGTGTGCCGGATCATAGACTACTGCTCGTTTGGTAGTTACTTCCTTCAATACAACGAAGTGATTGAATTCCCAATGGAGGATGCACGGCATGCGCAGTTGCCCAAGCTGGTCGAGATCGAGTTTTAGCGCACGAGTGCCGAGATCGAGCCGATGAGCAACCTCGATCACGCGCGAGAGCGCTGTTCCCTTGAGCGACACCGGGAAGCGGCTGCGAAGCGTTGCGAGATCGACGTGGTGTCCGTGGTAACCCGAAATCATCGCGAGGCATGCGAGCCCGCACTCGGCCGCTTCTGTCTGCAGTAGCATCGGCAATTTGCTTCGGATGCCGAGTGAAAGACGGTCTGGAAAGAACATAAAAGCAGTGGAATCAGAGTTTACCGGTTAAGCTATAGAGTGGTTCGAGAACCCATTCATACAGGCGGCGACGTTCTTGCAAGATGTCGGCTTGCAGCGTCATGCCAGCCTGCAAAGGCTGCGGCTTGCCATACGCGGTGACGGTTTGCGCGTCAAGGGCGGCGGTGATTCGATAGAATGTGCCATCACGATTCGTGGGGCCTCCGCTTGTTGCGAATTCGGCGGGGGATAGTGCCGTACGCGCGATGGATGTCACGTGCGCACGATACTGGCCGAATTTCTGGTATGGATAGGCTTGGTACCGGACTCGTACTGAATCGCCGACGTGCACAAAGCCAACAGCGGCGCTTGGCACGAACAGGTGAACTTGCCAGCGCGCGCCGTTCGGCACGATGCTCGCCGCGGGGTGCGCCGTATCGATCGTCTGACCAGGCTCAGCGATCACAGCAGTGAGTACGCCGGTCTCGGGCGCTGTTACCGCCAGTTCGCGCCGCGCTTCGTTTTCGATCAGAGCTTGATCAACGTCGATTACGTTGCGCTCAAGTGGCGAGAGCTGATTCTGTTGCTTGAATGCAGGGCCCGAGAGTTCGCTCTCGGATTCTTTGAGCGCTTGTGATATGTTCGCGCGCTCGCGCTGCAGGCCGAGCAGCCTCGACTTCTGATCAAGGTGCTCGGTTTGGCGCTGCTGGAACTGGTCCGTCGAGATGTAGTCCAGTGCGAGCAGACGCCGATAGCGAGTAACACCATCGGCAGCGATGGCTGTTCGCTCACGTTGGCTGGTTAGCTGTGCGTCTACGCGCGCGAGTTCAGCGCCCAAGCTGGATAGTTTCGCTTGCAGCGTTTCTCGAGCGTCCTGCTGCAATACTCGGGTTTTGTCGATTTCCTGCAGCAGCGATGTCTTGCGCTGGAGTGCCTGCTTGATCAGTGCGGCCTGCGTGCGCCCTCCGGCGGCGCTCTGTAGGTCGGTGGACACCGTATAGAGCACCGTTCCACGCGTTACGTGTTGACCTTCGATGATGGCCTTGCGCAGAACGATGCCGGGCTGCTGCGCATAGACTTTGACGAGTCCCGTATCGGGCATCACTACGCCCTCGACCGTGGTACGCCGTGTGTAATTGCACAGCAGGAACAACGCTATGACGCAAAGTGCCATGCTTCCCGCTGCGCATGTCAGGAAAGCGAATGACAGTGGGCGTACCAGTAAAATCTTCCCGAGCATAGGCGCGCGTTGGGCTTGCTCAGCCTCCGTGCGAAAGAGCGATTGCGGAATCAACATGATCAACTAGAAAATTATCGAAGCTGGATTACTTTGAGTTTGACGAGGCAATCGGTAATTCGACTTTCCAGCGCGTTGTCGCTATGTGCTACTTTCCCTTTTTGCTCGTTATTATTCAATGCTTGTCAGTGTGACTCGAGACAATTCTCATCGTCGAGAGTTCTGTGTTCGCACGTGCAGTTAGCGCTTTGGCCGGTTCTGAAGCCGCAAGTAAAGATAGTCGCTGCAAACAAGGCCGAGAATGCTGGGAAGCGTGACAGCGCATATCCATCCGTTCCGACCAGTGGCCAAGGCAATCAGTGATAACCCAAGATTGAGGATGACTGCCTGCATTGAGAGCCAACGCGGATAATAGGGCAATCGATCGTAACCGGATCGCCCGCAGATGCGGGTCAGGCGCCCGACAATGAATGCCCCGACAAAACAAGTCGCACAGAGCACGAGATATTCAGCGGCTCGATTCTGAGCAAGCATCAAGAATGCAACAATACTCACTAACTGCGCGGCGAACAGACGCGCAATGGTCACCTCGAGAAAGCGCCTGACAGGGATCAGCATGAGATATTGAAAATAATAATTGAATTATTGCGGCGAGATTCCGCTAAATTTTTCTGGGAATCGGCTTATTTCTATCAACTACAGGCTGCTCGTCGCTTCCCACAGCTGCTCAAACGAGACGCCGCGAGGGAAAAAGTACGACCAACCGTACTCTTGAATACGGTCGAGTACGTAGGCGCTGGTCAATCCACCGACAGTCGGGCCGTATAACGTGCCGACTGCGCCGCCGATAATCGCTCCGCCCACCGTGCCGACTCCTGGAACGATGGATCCAGCCGCAGCGCCAATTCCAGCACCGACTTCCGCACCTATATATTGGCCGGCCACGGTTCCGGCTACGCCGCCAGCCACGGTCCCCGCAAGACCGGCCCCCGATACTTTCATCACTTCCTGATTACTCAATACTTTCATTGCTCAGGACTCCAATTTTAAATTGATGGAAGTGTCGGTCACGTTAAAACGTAATCGACGCAAACGATAATGCATCTCATTTGCATTTGTGTCAACATTGCTGATTTATCTCAGAATTCAGGTGCGCTTTGGCGTCGGCAATTACCGCGCTTTGGCGACGTCGATTCCTTGGCTTCGCGGCACACGAGCGTGTCCGAGTGCACGCGTGACATCCGCTGGCCCGCGCTTACTGGTGAGTTGGTTCAATATCGCAGTTGCTTTCTGCGTAGTACGCGGCTGGGCGTCAGTAATCGTCACGCATTTTCGAGACCGGAGCGGTGGAATCAGAATGACGCGCAGGCCGGCACGACCGTCATGCCGACCGATTCCTGATGAAACCGCTCCATATAGGCCTTGCGGATCGCGGCGAGCCGCACGCGCGTGTCGGGCGTATCGTCGGCGATGATACGGATCACGAAGCTGTCCTCGCGCGTGATCCCGCCGGTCGTGCGATCGCGCCATTGGCCGTGTGTATCCCAGTAGGTCAGGCCGTCGGGAAAACGCGGCGTGACCGTGTCGGCGAGGAACGCCGCGCGTTCCGCGTCGGTGACGGAGCCGTGCCCCGCGATGTCGCGCCCGAACAGCAGGTCGGCCTGCAGCATGCGGTTCTCGCCCGGCTGCGTGCAGGCCGGCGCCGCGCCGGCGACGGGTGAGGGCGGCACGGCGCAACCGGCGAGCAGCGCGATCGCCGCGGCGCCGATCACCGCCCGCGCGCGGGGAGGCCACGTTGAGGCCCATGGCCGCCGCATCTGCCCATTTCGTGACGATCGACCTTCGCGCGTGCAAAACGCTGCGCGCTCAACCACTTGCGTGCTTGTCCGGCGGGTTATCAACAGGGCTGTCAACATAATCTGGGGATAACCCTAGGTTGGTCCGTGGGTGCCCGATGTGGGGTCAGTGCTGCAGTTTCGCGTGTGCGAGATGCATGCCGAGCGTGCCGGGATCGGTGTTCGTGCCCGACAGCAGCACGCCGACGCGCTTGCCCTGCAGCGTTTCGCGCAGCGGGCCGAGCAGCGCGGCGAGCGCAGCCGCGCAGGCCGGCTCGACCGACAGCTTCAGGTGCGAGAACAGGAACAGCATCGCGGCGCGCAGCGCGTCGTCGGACACGGTGACGATGCGGTCGACGTGGCGCCGGCACAGCTGGTAGCTGTACTCCTCGGTATGCGGCGCCATCAGCGAATCGGCGATGGTCTGCATCGCGCTCATCTTGATCGTGTGGTTTGCCGCAAAGCTGCGGCTCATCGCGTCCGCGCCTTCCGGTTCGACGCCGTACACGTGCACGCGCGGATTCGCGAGCCGCAGCGCGGTCGCCATGCCTGCCGCGAGCCCGCCGCCGCCGATCGGCACGATCACCGCGTCGAGGTCGGGCGTCTGCGTCGCCCATTCGTAGCCGAGCGTCGCGGTGCCGAGGATCGTGTGATAGCCGTTGAACGGGTGGATGAAGAAGCGGCCTTCCTCGGCCTCGATGCGCCGCACGAGATCGAATGCCTGCGACGCGCTGCCCGCGAGCACGACTTCCGCGCGGTACTGCTTGCACTGCGCGATGCGCGTCGGGCTCACGGTGTGGAACATCACGACCTTCGCGCTGCTGCCGAGCCGCATTGCCGCGTACGCGACGGCCGCCGCGTGATTGCCGGCCGACACGCAGGTGACGCCCGCGTTCTTGCGTGCCTCGTCGAGCGCGAGCAGGTGCGTGAACGCGCCGCGCGCCTTGAAGCTGCCGCTCTCCTGCAGCAGCTCGAACTTGAAGTTGACGTGCGTGCCCTCGAGGGACGGCAGGTCGGCGCGCTCGAACACGGGCGTGCGCGCGACCCACGGCGACAAAGCGAAATGCTGAGCGGCGATTTCGTCGAGCGTCGGAATCGGCTCGCCGTCGATCGTCGCATGGGCGGTGCCCTGTTGTTCAGTCGACATGACGTGGCGGGTGGCGGAGTGGGCCGGCCCGCACACGCGGGCCGGCGTGGCGGGAGGCAGTCAGTGCGCGTCGACCGACATGCTGCGGATGAACTTGCGCAGGAACTGCTCGCAGCCGGCGAGCTGCGCGAGCTCGACATACTCGTTCGGCTTGTGCGCCTGCTCGATGTTGCCGGGCCCGCACACAACACTCGGGATGCCCGCGCGTTCGAACAGGCCGGCCTCGGTGCCGTACGCGACCTTGCGCTTGTCCTGGTCGGCCGTCAGCGCGCGCACGAGCTGCGTGATCGCGGCCTGTTCGGTCGCGTCGAGGCCGGGCGCCGCGGCGATCTTCGAGAACTCGATCGCGGCATTCGGATGCTCGCGCAACATCTGCGGCAGCAACGTTTCCTGCGCATACGCTTCGATGCGCGTGAAGATCTGCTCGGGATCGAGCGTCGGCAGGTTGCGGAATTCGAAGTCGAAGCGGCACTCGGCCGGCACCGTGTTGATCGCGTTGCCGCCCTGGATCGTGCTCGTCTGCGCGGTGGTGAACGGCACGTCGTACAGTTCGTCGAACGGGCCTTCCGCGCGGAAGCGGTCGGCGATGTCGCGGATATGGCAGATGAGGCGCGCCGCATATTCGATCGCGTTGAGCCCCTTCGGCGTCAGCGACGAATGCGCCGCGTGGCCGCGTACGCAGCAGCGGTACGCGTTGATGCCCTTGTGCGCGATGATCGGCCGCATGCTGGTCGGCTCGCCGACGATGCAGCCGGACGGCTGCACGCCACGCTTGACGAGATCGGCGATCATCAGCGGTGCGCCCGCACAGCCGATTTCCTCGTCGTAGGACAGCGCGAAATGGATCGGCTTCGCCAGCTTCGTCGCCTGCATGTCGGGCAGCAGCGCGAGCGCGGTGCCGATGAAGCCCTTCATGTCGCAGGTGCCGCGGCCGTACAGGCGGCCGTCGCGGATTTCCGGCGCGAACGGGTTGCTGTCCCATTGCTGGCCGTCGACCGGCACGACGTCGGTATGCCCCGACAGCACGATGCCGCCGTTGGTCGAGCCGTCGTGCGCGGGCACGGTGGCGAACAGGTTCGCCCAGCCTTCGCGCGGATCGTGCGTGATCGTCGAAGCAATGCCCTTCGCGGCGAGTGCGTCGCGCACCGTTTCGATCAGGCCGAGGTTCGGCACGCGACTCGTCGTGTCCATCGACACCAGTTGCTTGACCCACGGCAGGCTGACGAGCGATTCGTCGCCCCGGGTTGCGGCGGACGGCGCCGACGCGTCGAGAGTGGACATGGCAAAACTCCGTCTGATGAATGGGAAATCATACTCAAAAACGCGCCGGCCCGCCTTCGTCGGGCGCGATGCGGTGCAGCAACGTCGCGCCCGTCGGTATCGCGTCAGCGCGCCGCGGCGGCCGCCCCCTGTTTCGGGGCCAGCGCGCGCAGCGTTTCCTTGATCGTCGACACGCGGATCGCGAGATCGGGCGAGCGCGTTTCGATGCGCAGCTTGTCCTGGCCCGCGAGCTTGATGTGCCGGTGCTTCTGCACCATCTCGATGATCCGCATCGGATCGATCGGAGGATTCGGCTCGAACTGCAGCCCGATCGCGACCTCGCTCGCGTCGATCTTCACGATGCCGAGCGGCTTCGCGGCGATCCGCAGCCGGTGCGTCTCGACGAGCGCGTGCGCCTGCGGCGGCAGCTTGCCGAAACGGTCGATCAGCTCTTCCTGGATGCCGTCGATCGCGTCGCCGTGCTCGCAGTTCGCGAGCCGCTTGTACAGCGACAGCCGCTCTTGCACGTCCGCGCAGTAGTCGGCCGGCAGGATCGCGGGCGCATGCAGGTTGATTTCCGTCGTCGCGGCGAGCGGGGCGGTGAGGTCGGGCTCCTTGCCGTTCTTCAGCGCCTTCACCGCGTCGTTCAGCATGTCCGTGTAGAGCTGGAAGCCGATCTCGTGGATTTCGCCCGACTGCTTGTCGCCGAGCACTTCGCCGGTGCCGCGGATCTCGAGGTCGTGCATCGCGAGATAGAAGCCGGAACCGAGTTCCTCCATCTGCTGGATCGCTTCGAGCCGGCGCTGCGCCTGCTTGGTCAGCGACTGCGGATCGTGGACCAGCAGGTAGGCATACGCCTGGTGGTGCGAGCGGCCGACGCGGCCGCGCAGCTGGTGCAGCTGCGCGAGGCCGAACTTGTCCGAGCGGTGCATGATGATCGTGTTCGCGCTCGGCACGTCGATGCCGGTCTCGATGATGGTCGTGCACAGCAGCACGTTCGCGCGCTGCGCGACGAAATCGCGCATCACGCGTTCGAGTTCGCGCTCGTGCATCTGGCCGTGCGCGATCACGATGCGCGCCTCCGGCACGAGCGCCTCGAGCATCGCCTTGCGGTTCTCGATCGTCTCGACCTCGTTGTGCAGGAAGTACACCTGGCCGCCACGCTTCAGCTCGCGCAGCATCGCCTCGCGGATCACGCTTTCTTCCTCGCGGCGCACGAAGGTCTTGATTGCGAGCCGCTTCTGCGGCGCGGTCGCGATGACCGAAAAATCGCGCAGCCCTTCGAGCGCCATCCCGAGCGTGCGCGGAATCGGCGTCGCGGTGAGCGTCAGCACGTCGACTTCCGCGCGCAGCGCCTTCAGCGCCTCCTTCTGGCGCACGCCGAAGCGGTGTTCCTCGTCGATGATGACGAGGCCGAGCCGCTTGAACTGCACGTCCGAGGACAGCAGCTTGTGCGTGCCGATCACGATGTCGACGCTGCCTTCGTTGATCTGCGCGATTGCCGCGCTTACTTCCTTCGCGGTCTTGAAGCGTGACAGCTCGACGATCCGCACCGGCCAGTCCGCGAAACGGTCGGCGAAGGTCTGCGTGTGCTGCTCGGCGAGCAGCGTGGTCGGCGACAGCAGCGCGACCTGCTTGCCGCCCAGCACCGCGATGAACGCGGCGCGCAGCGCGACCTCGGTCTTGCCGAAGCCCACGTCGCCGCACACGAGGCGGTCCATCGGCTTGCCGCTCGTCATGTCGCCGATCACGGCCGCGATGGCTGCCGCCTGGTCGGGCGTTTCCTCGAAGCCGAAGCTTTCGGCGAACTTCACGTAGTCGCGCGGATCGAGCGAGAACGCGTGGCCTTCGCGAGCCGCACGGCGCGCATATAGGTTCAGCAGCTCGGCGGCCGTGTCGCGGATCTGCTGCGCGGCCTTGCGCTTCGCGCGCTCCCACTGGCCGGAGCCGAGTGCGTGCAGCGGCGCGCTGTCGGGATCGGCGCCGCTGTAGCGCGAGATCACGTGCAGTTGCGCGACGGGTACGTAGAGCTTGCTGTCGCCCGAGTATTCGAGATGCAGGAATTCGGTCTCGCCTTCGCCGAGATCCATCGACACGAGGCCCATGTAGCGGCCGATGCCGTGCTGCGCATGGACGACCGGGTCGCCGACCTTCAGTTCCGACAGGTCGCGCACCATCGCGTCGACGTTGCTCGCCTGTTCCTGCCGGCGGCGGCCCGCGCGGCGGCCGAGCGCGCCGTACAGCTCGGTTTCGGTGACGACCGCATAACCTTCGCCGGGCACCGCGAAGCCGTTCGCGAGCGGCGCGACGCCGAGCGCGAAACGTTCGTCGCTCGCGAGCCAGCCCGCGAAGTGGTCGTTCGACACGGGGCGCAGGTGATGCTCGGCGAGCAGTTGCAGGATCGTCTCGCGCCGGCCGGCCGATTCGACCGTCAGCAGCACGCGCTTGCCCGACGTTTCGACGAAGGTGCGCAGCGACGCGAGCGGATCGTCCGCATGGCGGTCGACGGTCAGCTCGGGCAGCGCGGTCGCCCAGCCGCCGGCCGGCTGCGCGGGCAGCACGATGCGCGCGAACGGCTTCGCGAACGCGAAGAAATCCTCGTCGGAAAGGAACAGCCGCTGCGGCTCGAGGATCGGCCGCTCGCGATCGTGGGCGAGGAACGCGTGGCGCTGCTTCGTATCGGCCGTGAAACGGCGGATCGACCCCTCGAGATCGCCGGTGAACACGAGGTGCGCGTCCTGCGGCAGGTAGTGGAACAGCGTGGCCGTTTCGTCGAAGAACAGCGGCAGGTAGTACTCGATGCCGGCCGACGGCACGCCGTTGCCGATGTCCTTGTAGATCGGCGCGCGGCTCGGGTCGCCTTCGAAGGTCTCGCGCCAGCGGCTGCGGAAGGCCGTGCGCGCGGCCTCGTCGAACGGGAACTCGCGGCCGGGCAACAGGCGCACGTCGCGCACCGGGTAGAGGCTGCGCTGCGTGTCGGGGTCGAACGCGCGGATCGAGTCGACCTGGTCGTCGAACAGGTCGATCCGGTACGGCAGCGGCGAGCCCATCGGGTACAGGTCGATCAGCGAGCCGCGCACGCAGTATTCGCCGGGCCGCACGACCTGGCTCACGTGCTCGTAGCCGGCCAGCGTCAGCTGCGCCTTCAGCTTCGCCTCGTCGAGCCGCTCGCCCTGCGCGAACGCGAACGTGTACGCGGCCATGAACGAGGCGGGCGGCATCCGGTACAGCGCGGTGGTCGCGGGCACGAGCAGGATGTCGCAGCGGCCCTCGCCGAGGTCGTGCAGCGTCGCGAGCCGCTCGGACACGAGGTCCTGGTGCGGTGAGAACGTGTCGTACGGCAGCGTTTCCCAGTCCGGCAGCAGGCGCACGCGCGCATCGGGCGAAAAGTAGCGGATTTCCTGCGAGAGCCGCTGTGCGTCGACGGCGTTCGCGCAGATCACTGCGAGGAGCGGCACGTCCTGGCGGTTGTCGGCGAGATAACGGGCGATGGCGAGCGCGTCGGCGGAGCCGTGCGTGCCGTCGAAGGCAAAGCGCTGGCCGGGTTTGACGCGCGCAACGGGCGAGGCGGACGGGGTGGAAGCGTTATCTGGCATAGGGACGACAGGGGTGGCGTGCACGGGCGCATCGCGGTGCGCCGGTCGAGACGAAAGACCTATTATAAAATCCGCTTCTCGATTTCATCTTTCCGGCGTTTCCCTTCGTGACTCCCCGACTTTTCGCCCTGATTCCCTGTGCCGGTACGGGCAGCCGTTCCGGCTCCGCCGTGCCGAAGCAATACCGTACGCTGGCCGGCCGCGCGCTGCTGCACTACACGCTCGCCGCGTTCGACGCGTGCAGCGAGTTCGCGCAAACGCTCGTCGTGCTCGCGCCCGACGATTCCCATTTCGACGCTCGCCGCTTCGCGGGCCTGCGTTTCGCGGTGCGCCGCTGCGGCGGCGGCTCGCGGCAGGCGTCGGTGCTGAACGGGCTGCTCGAGCTGGCCGAATTCGGCGCGAACGACCAGGACTGGGTGCTCGTGCACGACGCGGCGCGCCCGGGCATTACGCCCGAGCTGATCCGCACCCTCGTCGCGACGCTGAAGGACGACCCGGTCGGCGGTATCGTCGCACTGCCGGTGGCCGATACGCTCAAGCGCGTGCCGGCCGGTGGCGACGCGATCGCGCGCACCGAGTCGCGCGACGCGCTGTGGCAGGCGCAGACGCCGCAGATGTTCCGCATCGGCATGCTGCGCGAGGCGATCCTGCGCGCGCAGCGCGAAGGGCACGACCTGACCGACGAAGCGAGCGCGATCGAATGGGCCGGCCATACGCCGCGCGTCGTGCAGGGCAGCCTGCGCAATTTCAAGGTCACGTACCCGGAAGATTTCGCGCTCGCGGAAGCGATCCTCGCGCGCCCCGCGAGCGCTTCCTGACTTTCACCCCATCTCAATCGGAACACGCATGGATTTCAGAATCGGACAAGGCTACGACGTGCACCAGCTCGTCGAAGGGCGCCCCCTCATCATTGGCGGCGTGACGATTCCGTACGAGCGCGGCCTGCTCGGCCACTCGGACGCGGACGTGCTGCTGCACGCGATCACCGACGCGCTGTTCGGCGCGGCGGCGCTCGGCGACATCGGCCGCCATTTCTCCGACACGGACGCGGCGTTCAAGGGTGCGGACAGCCGCGTGCTGCTGCGCGCGTGCGCCGAGCGCGTGAAGGCGGCGGGTTTCACGATCCAGAACGTCGACAGCACCGTGATCGCCCAGGCGCCGAAGCTCGCGCCGCATATCGACGGGATGCGCGCGAACATCGCGGCCGATCTCGGGCTGCCGCTCGATCGTGTGAACGTGAAGGCGAAGACCAACGAGAAGCTCGGCTATCTCGGCCGTGGCGAAGGCATCGAGGCGCAGGCCGCCGCGTTGCTGGTGAAGCAGGGCGGCTGACGGTTGCGCGTGGCGGCGCGCGGTTCGCGCCGCACGCCGTCCCGCGGAAACGAAAATGCCACGCATCGGCGTGGCATTTTCGTTTGAAGCCGGCATCGCTGCCGGCGCGCGTGGCGCAACCGCTTATTCGCCTTCGGCGGCGATCACTTGCGCGGCGGCGTTGATGACCGACGCGATGCGGCCGACGTCGCGCAGCTGCGTGACGGTCATCCCTTGTTCGTCCTTCAGCAGCGCATAGTGCGACTTCACGCAGAAGTGGCACTTGCCGACGATCGACGCGGCGAGCGCGTACATCTCGAACTTGCGCTTGTCGACGCCGCCGTGCGTGGCATACGCGCCCATCCGCAGTTCGGCGCGCTGCGTCTTCAGGTCGGCGTCGTCGGCCATCTCGACATACGGATACCAGGTGTTGTTCATCCCCATCAGCGCGGCCGCCGTCAGCACGGCGTTCGTCTCTTCGGGCGACAGGACGCCGGCTTCGCGGATCGTCTTGATGAGCACCGGGCTCTTTGCCGCGATGGCGGCCGCCAGCGCGACGCCAACCGCGTTGGTGCCTTCGAGCGACGAGCGCGAGATCGTGCCGTCGAGGTTCAGGCGGATGTCCTTCGCGTAGTCGGGGATGCGTGCCTTAATCGAGTCGATGAATTCCATTGATATCTCCTATGGGTTGGCCGTTAAAAAAGCCCGCAGGCAGGACGTGCGCCGCGGGCTTCGTGCATCGATGCGCTTACAGCGTTGCGCCGCCGACTGCACGGTTGCACGGGCACAGTTCGTCCGTTTGCAGGCCGTCCAGAATGCGCAGGACTTCTTCCGGGCTACGGCCGACGTTCAGGTTGTTCACCGAAACGTGCTGGATCGTGTTGTCCGGATCGACGATGAACGTTGCACGCAGGGCCACGCCGGCTTCCTTGTCGCGCACGCCGAGTTGGTCGATCAGCTCGCCCTTGACGTCGCCGAACGAGTAGTGGTTCAGCTTGTTCAGGTCCTTGTGCTCACGGCGCCATGCGAGCTTGACGAATTCGTTGTCCGAGCTGCCGCCCAGCAGGATGGCATCGCGCTCTTCGAACTGCTTCGTGAGCTTCGCGAACTCGACGATTTCCGTCGGGCACACGAACGTGAAATCCTTCGGATAGAAGTAGATGATCTTCCACTTGCCCGGGAACGACGCTTCGGTGACGGTCTCGAATGCCGACTGGCCGTTTTCCTCGTGATTGTTGAAGCCCGGCTTCGCGGCTACGACGGTGAAAGCTTCGAGTTTATCGCCCACGGTTTTCATGCGGATACTCCTGTATGAGTTGGGAAGAGGACTGAGTCAAGCTACCTCGGTGCTGCAACGATGGTGTGACAGCATGGGCAAGACTATAACACTATTAATAAAACGCTTCAATAGATTTTAACTAACTATCTTCATAGTTTTTTTCAACCGAATCGATAGTGTGAAGCGCGGGAAGCGTGCGTGAGCGCGTCACGCAGTCGCACGTGCCTTGCCGGCACCGGGGAATTCGAGCGTGACTTCGAGACCCGCTTCCGGGTTCCGGTTGCGCAGGCGCAGCGCACCGCGATAGCGGCCGACGAGGCGCAGCACGATCGCCATCCCGAGGCCCGTGCCGTCCGCCTTGGTGCGCGCGGTGTCGACGCGGTAGAACGGCCGCATCACGAGCGGCAGCTGATCCTCGGGGATGCCGGGGCCTTCGTCGCTCACCGACAGCTCGACGCGTGCGTGCGACACGCGGGTCTCGACCGTGATGCGCGAGATGCCGTCCTGCTTGCTCTGGCCGTACTTGCGCGCGTTCTCGACGAGGTTGCCGATCACGCGGCGCATGTCGGTCTCGTCGGCTTCGATGATCGCGCTCGGTGCGAGCCGCGTGCGGATCTCGACGCCGTCCTCGCCCGAGACGCGCGCGGCGACTTCCTGCGCGATCGACGACAGGTCGACCGGCTCGGGCTTGCGCTGCGACGGGCGCGCGTAGTCGATGAAGGCCGCGATGATGCGGTCCATCTGTTCGATGTCGTCGACCATCGCGTCCTTGGTCGCCTGGTCGGACGGGCTCATCTCGGTTTCGAGCCGCAGTCGCGCGAGCGGCGTGCGCAGGTCGTGCGAGATGCCCGCGAGCATCAGCGCGCGGTCGGCCTCGAGCTGTTCGAGGTCGCGCACCATCTGGTTGAAGCTGCGATTGGTCTCGGCCGCAACGCCCATCCCGCGCTCGGGCAGCAGCTCGGGTGTCTGGCCCGAGCCGATCTGCCGTGCGGCGAGCGCGAGCCGCGAGAACGGCCGGTTCACGAGGCTCGTGATGAACGCCGAGCCGAACAGCGACAGCGCGAGCGCGAACAGCCCCCAGCCGGCCCACTGCAGGCCCGTGACGTTGTCGAGCTGGTCGCGGTCGAGCGCGACCCAGTAATCGTCGTCGTCGATCTTGAAGCTGATCCACACGCCGGGAATGTCGTTGACCGACTGCGCGATCACGGTATCGTCGCCGAGGCGGCTGCGGATATCGTGTTCGATCAGGCGGTTCAGCGATTCGTCGGGCTGCAGCTTGAACTTGTCGGTTTTCTCGCGCGGATACACGCGCACGCCCTCGTTGCTCTCGAGATCCTGCAGCAGCGCGCGCCGCAGATCGGGATCGGAATAGAGCAGGGCGGTGCGCGTGAGCTTCACGATCGCGACGAGCTGCAGCGCGACGCGTTGCGCACGCGGCTCGCGCTCGATCACGCGAAAGCTCTGGAACCACGCGGCGAGACTGACCGAGATCAGCAGCGCGATCAGCAGGAAGGTGCGCCAGAACAGCCCGCCGAACGCGAGCTGAAGGAGGCGCCGGTCGATACGCATGGGACGGGCCGTGGGCGGGCGAAACCGGAAAGGAAAAAGATCAGGCGGCGCCGTCCGGGATGAACACGTAGCCGAGGCCCCAGACGGTCTGGATGAAGCGCGGGCTGCCCGGATCCGGTTCGATCAGCTTGCGCAGGCGCGAGATCTGCACGTCGAGGCTGCGGTCGAACACTTCGTATTCACGGCCGCGCGCGAGCTCCATCAGCTTTTCGCGCGACAGCGGCTGGCGCGGATGGCGAGCGAACACCTTCAGCACCGAGAATTCGCCGGTCGTCAGCGGAATTTCCTGGCCCGACTTCGTCAGCGTGCGCGTGGCGAGGTTCAGCGAGAACTCGCCGAACTCGAACACCTCGGTGGTTTCCGACGGCGCGCCCGGCAGTTCGGCCGGCGCCTGGCGGCGCAGCACCGCATGAATGCGCGCGACGAGCTCGCGCGGGTTGAACGGCTTCGGCAGGTAATCGTCGGCGCCCATCTCGAGGCCGACGATGCGATCGACATCTTCGCCCTTCGCGGTGAGCATGATGATCGGCGTGCGGTCGTTGCTGCCGCGCAGGCGGCGGCAGATCGACAGGCCGTCTTCGCCCGGCAGCATCAGGTCGAGCACGAGCAGGTCGAAACGCTCGCGTACCCAGAGCTTGTTCATCGCGGTCGCGTTTTCCGCGACGTATACGTTGAAACCCTGCTCGCCGAGGTAACGGCGCAGCAGATCGCGCAGGCGAGGGTCGTCGTCGACGACGAGAATCTTGGAGGGGTTTTTCGTTTCCATGATCGGCATCTTATCGCGAATGGGAATTGACGCACGGTCACGTATTTTCGTGCGTTACAGTCGGTTACAAAATTTACCCGTAGTGTCGCGCCGAGTAAAGGCAGGCTATAGAGATTCCTTTACTCGAAGCCGAAATTCGGTAGATACTCCCCTGCACTCCATCATTCATCTTTGTACACCCGATTTCCGCAGGGTTTTTCAAGTACCAGAGGTAGCCGGTTGCCGCGTGACGAAGGGAACAAATCGACCAAAGAAGCGAGGACGGTCATGCGATCTGCCCGGATTGCACTGATGCTGACGATCGCGCTTGCCGGTCCGTATGCGTCGAACTTCGCGTATGCGCAGCGCCCCGAGCAGGGCGCACCGTCGCGCAAGCTGCCGCGCGGCAAAGCGCCGCAGTCCGACCGTACCGCCGAGATGACGGTTCGTTCCGCCGTGCCTCCCGATCTCGAACAGCACCGCCGCGACGGCCACATGACGCCCGAAGAGCGGCACCTGCTGCGCCAGCACATCGAAGACGCCGTTCGCGAGTTGTACAAGCGCTGACACGCGCCGTCTTTCGCCCTGCGCGGACATCCCGTGCGGAAAGAATTCGTAGCACTTTTTCCGTCAACTTTCGCCTGCCGCATGCCGTTGTACCGGCATCCGCACCGCCGGTGAGTTCCGGGAGTCCATGACGATGAAAGCGAACGCTGCCGCACCGGCGCCGTCGCCTGCCATGCAGTCGCCGCTCGATGCCGACGACGCACTGTTTTTCCTCAGCCGCACCGGCTTCTCTCCCGCGCCCGCCGACGTCGCGCGCGTCGTCGGCATGACGCGCGCGCAGGTCGTGGCCGACACGCTCGGCAACGTGCGGCACGAGCCCGCGACGACGTGGCCCGACTGGATCGCCGAGCTGCCGCCGACGCGCGCGCAGCGTCAGGCGCTGACCCCCGACATGCGCCGCGACGAGCAGCGCGAGCGCAATCGCCGCTACGATGCGCTGCGCGCGGCCTGGGTCAACGAGATGATCGTCACGCCTTCGCCGCTGACCGAGCGCATGACGTTGTTCTGGCACGGGCACTTCACGTCGGGGCAGGACAAGGTGCCTTACCCGCAGACGATGGCCGCGCAGAACGCGCTGTTTCGCCGCGAGGCGCTCGGCAATTTCGGCACGCTGCTGCATGCGGTCGCGAAGGATCCGGCGATGCTGCAGTATCTCGACGGCGCGAGCAATCGCAAGGGACGTCCGAACGAGAATTTCGCGCGCGAGGTGATGGAGCTGTTCACGCTCGGCGAAGGGCATTACACGCAGTACGACGTGACCGAGGCCGCGCGCGCGATGACGGGCTGGACGATCGATCCCGATACGTTGCACTTCGAGGTGCGGCCCGAAGCGCACGATGCCGGCGACAAGACGATACTCGGTGAAACGGGGCCGTTCGACGGCGACGGCTTTCTCGACATCCTGCTGAAGCGGCCGGGCACCGCACGCTTCATTGCCGGCAAGCTGTGGCGCGAGTTCGTGTCCGATACGCCCGAGCCGGGCGCGCTCGATACGGTGGCCGAACGGTTCCGCGCGAGCGGCTACGACATTCGCGCGGCGCTCGCCGCGCTGTGGTCGACCGATGCGTTCTGGGATCCGCGCAATCGCGGCGTGCTCGTCAAATCGCCGGCCGAGTTCGTCGTCGGATCGGTGCGGTTGTTCGATGTCGCGTACGGCGATCCGCAGATGCTCGCGAACACCGTGCGCACGCTCGGGCAGAACCTGTTCTATCCGCCGAACGTGAAGGGCTGGCCGGGCGGCGCGCTGTGGATCAACAGCACCACGCTGCTGTCGCGCAAGCAGTTCGTCGAGCAGTTGTTCCGCGCGACGGAGACGGCCGGCATGCATCCGCCTGCGCATCCGATGGCGCCGCCGCCGAATGCGCGTGCGCAAGCGATGCCGGTGGTCGACACGGCGTCCGCGGCCGGCATGCGCGGCACGCCGCCGAAGCCCGCGCGCGCCGGCCTGCGTTTCGACCTCGAACGCTGGCTCGCGCAATATCGCGCGCGGCCGCAGGCGATCGCGGGATTGTCGACCGAGCTTCAACTACAGCACGCGGTGCTGCAACTGTCGCCGGTCGCGGCGATCGACACGGATTCGACCGGCAGCGCGTATCTCGAGGCGCTGCTGATGGATCCGGCCTATCAACTGAAATGATTCGAACGACGACGAAGCGGGGCGCCGCCGCGGCAAAGGTGCCGGACGGCGAACCAAAGGATGCGCGATGAACCGACGTGATTTTCTGACGCTGACGGGCGCTGCGGCCGCGGCCGGCGTGTCGATGTGGCAAGCGCCCGCGATGGCGGCTTCCGCGACGCAGGCGGGGCGGCAACCGGCGGCCGGGTATGCGAACGTGCTGATCCTCGTCGAGCTGAAGGGCGGCAACGACGGGCTCAATACCGTGGTGCCGTACACGGATCCGCTGTACTACCAGTTCCGGCGCAGCATCGGCATCAAGCGCGAGCAGGTGCTGCAGCTCGATGCGCATACGGGGCTGCACCCGGCGCTTGCGCCGCTGATGCCGCTGTGGCGCGACGGGCAGGTCGCGGTCGTGCAGGGCGTCGGCTACCCGCAGCCGAACCTGTCGCATTTCCGCTCGATCGAGATCTGGGATACCGCGTCGCGCTCGGACCAGTACCTGCACGAAGGCTGGCTCACGCGCACGTTCGCGCAGGCGCCCGTGCCGCCGGGGTTCGCGGCGGATGGCGTCGTGCTCGGCAGCGCCGAGATGGGGCCGCTGTCGAATGGTGCGCGTGCGATCGCGCTCGTCAATCCCGCGCAGTTCATCCGGGCGGCCCGGCTCGCCGAGCCGTCGTCGCTGCGCGAGCAGAACCCTGCGCTCGCGCACATCATCGACGTCGAGAACGACATCGTGAAGGCGGCCGACCGGCTGCGTCCGCGTGGCGGGATGCGCGAATTCAGGACGGCCTTTCCGGCCGGCGCGTTCGGCACGTCGGTGAAGACTGCGATGCAGGTGCTGGCCGCGTGCGAGGCGTCCGGGCCCGGCGCGCAGGATGGCGTCGCGGTGCTGCGCCTGACGCTCAACGGCTTCGACACGCACCAGAACCAGCCGGGGCAGCAGGCTGCGTTGCTCAAGCAGTTCGCGGAAGGGATGAGTGCGATGCGCGGCGCGCTGATCGAACTCGGGCGCTGGAACCAGACGCTCGTGATGACGTATGCGGAATTCGGGCGGCGTGTGCGCGAGAACCAGAGCAACGGTACCGATCACGGCACGGCCGCGCCGCATTTCGTGATGGGCGGCCGCGTGGCCGGCGGCCTGTACGGTGCGCCGCCCGCGCTCGGCCGGCTCGACGGCAACGGCAACCTGCCGGTCGCGGTCGATTTCCGCCAGCTTTATGCGACCGTGCTCGGGCCGTGGTGGGGGCTCGATGCGTCGCGCGTGCTGCAGCAGCGCTTCGATACGCTGCCGTTGTTGAAGGCGTGATGCGAGGGGTCAGCGGCGGCGCGATGCGCGCCACGCGATCCACAGCTTGCGGATCGGCGTCAGTGCGATGCGCTGGTGCAGTACCTGGTAGCCGTCGCGCTCGATTTCGTCGAGCAGCGCGCCGGCCAGTGCGATCTGCGCGCGCAGTGTGCGCTGCGCGCGGCGCTCGGAGGCGGGGATCGCCGTTTCGGCGGCCGCGAGCGCTTCGCGCGCGCGGGCCGTCTGGAATTGCAGTAATTCGGTGAAGGCCGGGCTGTAGCGGCCATTCAGCAGATCGGCCGCGGTCACGGTGTAGCGCTGCAGTTCGTCGATCGGCAGGTAGATGCGGCCGTGGCGCGCGTCGTTGCCGAGTTCCTGCACGAACTGAGCGAGCATCAGCGCGCGGCCGGCGTCCGCGGCCCACGGCTGCGGGTCGGCCGGGTTCGCCGCGCTGGCGCGCGCAACCAGTGACGCGAAGGTCCCGCCGACCTGCGCGATGTAGCGCTGCAGGTTCGCGAAATCGAGGTAGCGCGCCTGTTCGAGATCCATCCCGTAGCCGTTGACGAGCGTGCGCAACGCATCGGCTTCGGCGGCGATCGCCGGATGATGCTGCGCGAGCGCCTTCGTGACGGGGTGCGACGGCTGCCCGTCGGCCAGTGCCGCGAGTTCCTTGTGCCACCACGCGAGCTTCGTGTGTCCGACGGTCGGATCGCTGGTTTCCTTGACGGTTTCCTCGAGTTCGCGGCGCAGCGCGAACAGCGCGGTCAGGCGCGGCTGCGTGGCGAGCGGCGCCTGACGCAGCGCGTAGTAGACGCTGGAGCCCGCAGGGGCGGCCTTTTGCTGACAGTAGTCGTCGAAGTTCACGGGCGGAATCGGGTGGGGCGGGTTCGGGGGACGCGCGGCGGCGCGGTGCCGAAACGTCGAGCGCGGCATTCTAGCATCGCTGCACGACGCGTGCGGGCGGGGCGAGACAAGGCCGCACGGATCGGGTAGAATCTCGCGCTCGCCTGATCGGGCGTGCCGGTTTTCGGGCCGGCATGACGTCCCGGGCGCGTGGCGCACGTATCTTGCGTGCCGCGCGGTCAGGCGACAGAAATGCGCGTGAGTGGCGAAATTGGTAGACGCACCAGGTTTAGGTCCTGACGCCCGCAAGGGTGTGCCGGTTCGAGTCCGGCCTCACGCACCAGAAGTTGGATACGCACCCGCCAGGGTACGGTTCCTCAAGAAAGCGCTGCCGGTCGACTGATCGCAGCGCTTTTTTCGTTGATGGTCGTTCTTTCGCCGACATGCGCGTCCATACGCACGCTCACTGAAATCCGGCCGCGTGTAATATCATGTTCACGATCGAATACAAGAAGCACAAATATACCGAGGGGCCACCGATGAACAACACCGTACGCATTCCGATTTCCGTTCTGGCGCTGATGCTGGCCGCGCCGGCTTTTGCCAATACGCCTGCCGACAACATCGCATGGAGCGCCAAGCCCGTGCAGACGGTTGCATCGTCGTCGGCGTGTTCCGCGTACTCGGGGCGGATGATGTCGAGCGGCGAGACGCTGTCGACCGAAAACGTGCTGAAAGCGCTCGGCACGTCGCTGGCTGGCGCTGCTCTGGGCGCCGTCGCCGGCGGATATCAGGGCGCAGCACCCAACCCGTGCCCGCGTCCCGGCCTGTGACCGACGCGCAAGCGAATCGCGCGATTCTCCGCGCCATCTGAAACCAGCCCGACAACAAGCGCCGCGCGTCGCCCGACCGCGGCGCTTCGTCATTTCAGGCGCGCCTACTCCCAGAAACTCCGGATCGCGACCGCCACGATCACCGGCACCGAGAACACCAGCGGAATCGCGAAATACTGCGCTTCGCGATCGACGACCCAGCTGTAGATCACCCACGCCGCGCCGATCGCGAACGTGATGAGGCCGACCGTGACGGCGGCGATGTTCAGGACCAGCTTCGATGGCTGGCGGCGCGTTTTGGCGTTGTCGTTGTCATCGCGCGGGGACGATTTCATCGGAAGAGTGCGGCCTCGAGCCGGAACAGGGGTAAAAGCACAGGAAACCCCATCCGCACGGATCGCGCAAGGGCCGGCGCGGGCCGGCCCCGTCACATCCGTTCCCGCGCGTTACAACCCGAACGACGTCGCCAGTTCGTCGAGCAGCGCGCGCTGGAACGCAACGAACCGCTCGCCCGGTTGCTGGGCGATCGCGAGATCGAGCATCGGATCGGTGACATCGGTGCGAATGCCGGCCAGTTCCTCGACGATCGCGAGTCCGCAGAACGGCACGTACGCCTCCGAATACCCGCCTTCGTGAACGATCACGAGCCGCCCGCCGCAAAAACGCTGCGCGGCATCCTTCACCGCGCGCGTCATGAACCGGTAGCTGTCGGTATGCAGCTGCATGCGCGCGAGCGGATCGACGGCGCTTGCGTCGAGGCCGCTCGCGACGACGATCAACTCGGGGCGGAAGCGCTCCAGCGCCGGCAGCACGATCCGCTCGAACGCGTAGCGATACGCGTCGTCACCGCTGCCCGCGAGCAGCGGCACGTTCAGGTTTGCGTCGAGGCCGGCACCTTCGCCGCGGTCGTCCGCGCCGCTGTAGCCGGGCGGAAAGCAGCGGTCCTGGTGCAGCGAGATCGTCAGCGTGTCCGGATCGTCGTAGTAGATCGACTGCGTGCCGTTGCCGTGATGCACGTCCCAGTCGATCACCGCGACGCGCTCGATACCGTGTTTCGCGCGGGCGGCCTCGATCGCGATCGGGATGTTCGCCAGCATGCAGAAGCCCATCGGGCGGTCGCGCAGGCAGTGGTGGCCAGGCGGGCGCGACAGCGAGAACGCATTGGCCGCGCGCTCGCCGACGACCGTATCGACGGCCGCGATCGCGAGGCCGGCCGACAGCGCGGCGATCTCGTAGCTGCCCTTGCCGAACGGCGCGAGATCGCCGAGGTCGCCGCCGTTCGCGTCGCTGAGTGCGCGGAATGCGTCGAGATAGTGCGCCGGATGAATGCGCAGCAGATCGGTGGTCGTGGCCGGCTCGGCGCCGCGCAGGTCGAGCTGCGCGGCAAGGCCCGACGCCTGGACGAGCGACAGGAAGCGGCGCTTCGAATCGGGCGATTCCGCGTAGCCCGCGCTCGACGGCGGCTGGACCCAGCCGCCGACCGGAAAGAACAGCGCGTGTGTGCCGCCGGTGTGCCAGAAAGTGCGTTCGTCGGTGAAGAAGGCAGTGCGATTCATGGATGCGTAACCTGTCACGGTTGGGAGAAAACGGAAGCGCGCGCGCGGCGATCGATGTGGCGCAGCGCGGCGAACGATACGATCGCGACGGCCGTCGCGGCCACGAACAGCGCGCGCATCGTGCCGCCGGCGTCGAGCATCAGGCCCGCAAGCAGTGGGCCGGCGGCAAGGCCTGCGCCTATCACGAAATTGAGCGTTGCCACGAGGCGGCCCGACGTGTCGATCTGCGCGACGGTCGCGAGGATGAACGGCAGCACGAACGTCCACGCGAACTTGAACGCGAAGATCGCCGCGCTGTAGCCGCCGGTGTGCCGCATCGCGGCGAGCGCGACGAGCGACGCGGCGAGCAGCGCGTAACCGGCCGCCAGCATCGCGCGTCGCGCGAGCCGGCCGCCCGCACACGACGCGAGCGCCGCGCCCGCGATCCCCATCACGCTCGCGATCGCGAGCACGTTGCCGGTCGACTGCGGATCGAGCCCGGCCTCGGCCGCCGCGCGGCTCGCGAAGGTCCACACGCTGCCGATCGCGAGATAGAACGTCAGCACCGCGCCGATGGCGAGCATGACGAAGCTTCGCGGCGTTTGCGTCGCGTCGCCGCGCGCGGATCGGGCAGGCGTCGTCCGCGTGCCGAGCGACGACGGAAAGCCGCGCGATAGCGGTGCTGCGAACAGTGCGAGCGCGGCGAGCGCGACATACAGCGCGCGCAGCCCGAACGCGGCGAACACGTGCGGCAGCACGAACAGGCCGATCGCACCCGCGATCAGCTGGCCGACGACCCACAGGCCGTACACGCGGTCGCTGTTCTCGCTCGTCGCCGCGCTCGTCATGCAGAGCACCATCAGCGAGCCGCCGCCGAGTGCGGTGACGGCGCGCAGCGCGAGCAGCGCGGCGAAGCCCGGCATCGACAGTGCGGTCAGCAGGTTGCCCGCGCCGAACAGCGCAATGGCGAATCCGGCGACGCGGCGCGCGTCGACCCGGCCGAGCCACAGGTACGACGGCACGGTCGCGAGGCTGAACGCACCGAGTTCGACGAAGAAGTAGGTGCCGACCTGCGATGCAGACAATCCGAGTTGCGTCGCGAGCTGGCCGGCAACGGCCGGTGCAACAAGCAGCAGCAACGGCGTGATGGCCGCGAACACGACGAGCGCGACGAGCGTCGAGCGCGCGAAGGCCGGCGCACGGCCGTCGGGCGAGCGTGCGGCATCCGGGGACAGGGTTTTCATGGCGGGATCTCGTTGGGGGAATCAGAACAGGTGGTACATGCCGACCATCGCGCCGAACTGCGATGCGCCGGCGAGCGGCGTCGGGTCGTATTCGTAGACGGTCTGCGAGCTCTGGCCGCTGTTGCGCGCATAGCCGAGGTTCACGTAGGCGACGGTGCGTTTCGACAGCGCGTACGTGGTGCTCGCGATGAACAGCGTTGGGTGGCCGATCGCCGGCGTGCGCGAATCGGTGTGATAGACGCCCGCGTTCAGGCCGATCCCGTTCGATGTCTGGTAACGCGCACCGCCCCAGACGATCGTGCGCGCCGCATCGAGGTCGCCGGTCAGGCGTTCGACGCCCGCATAGACGGTGAGCGGCAGCGTGGCGAACGCATAACGTGCGGCGAGCGTGCCGAGTTCCCGGCGCCGCGCGGACGTGTCGTCGGCCGCCGCCACGTCGCCGTGCGCCTGATGCAGTACCGCGCTGACCGACAGCCCGTTGCTCGTGTACTGGCCGCCGAGTTCGAGCACGCGTCCGGCGCGTGTATTGCCGGCGACGCCGGACGTCGCGGCAAGCGCCTCGACGTCGAAGCCCGCGAACGTCGGCGACTGGTACTTCACCGAATGGTCGATGAAGTTCGCATTCATCGGCACGAGCACGCCCTGGCCGCTGTACGACGCGTACCAGAGCGGGTCGTAGAACAGCGTCTTGTCGAACAGCACGCTGAACTGCCGGCCGAGCGTGACGGTGCCGACGGGTCCCGCGATGCCGACGTACGCGCCGCGGAAGAACGCGTAGCCGGGCGCGGTCGCGGTGCCGTCGTTGATGTTGAGACCCTGTTCGAGCTTGAACAGCGCGCGCCAGCCGCCGCCGAGATCCTCGTGGCCCTTGATCCCGACCTGCGAAGGCAGGATGCCGTAGTTCTGCAACTGCACGGCCGAACGGCGTCCGTCGGCGTGCGTCAGGTATTGCACGCCGGCGTCGAGCGCGCCGTACAGCGTGAGGGCGGACTGCGCATGGGCGGCGGCGCTGCACGCGGCAAGCGTCGCGGCGGCCGCGGCCGTGCGGATGAAGCGGGTTTTCGTCACGAGGGGTTCTCCAGACCGTCTTGCATCGGTTTGTCGTTGGTGTTGTCGCGACGCAGTGTCCGCAGCGGGAAAACCTTCGAACAGTCGTACAGATGAACGGTGTGGAAAACCCGCGGTGCGCGGCATCAGCGCCGTGCGACGCCGCGGCGCGGCGTGCTGCGGAGCAGCAACGTGCCGTGCACCGTTCAAATGGATGGGGTTGGCGCTGGTTCCGGCACCGTGGCCCGCCAAAAAAGCCGCTCGCTATAATCGGCCGGTGTCGTAGCGCACATCAGCAGCCCGATCGGGCAGGGGAGCGGAAGGTGAGGATCACGACGGATATCGGGCAGGATCTCGAAGCGCTGCGCGACGTGCCGGCCGCCATCGTGCTCGACGAATTCGCGTGGCCGCCGCTGCCGTCCCGGCGCGCCGATTTCGACGGCGTCACGCGTGGCGACGCAGCACAGCGCGAACTCGGCCTGATGCTGCTCGACCTGTATGCAGTGGCCGCGCAATCCGGCATCGGCGAATTCGAATACCGATTCTTTTCGCTACTGCAGGCGCTCATTCCGTTCGATGCCGCGTGGACCGGCGTCGCGACCCATGCGCCGACCGGCCCCGTGATGCACAACAGCTTTCTGTACCGTTTGCCGCACGCGTTCTTCATCGACTGGAAGCGCGTGCGCGATTGCGATCCGCTGGCGCACCGCACGCTGCACGGCGCGCATGGCCGCGCGGTGCGGCTGACGGTCGTCGAGCCGGGGCTCGACGTGCGGTTTCGCGACTGGTGCGTGAAGTACGGGCTCGCGCAGCTGATGTGCGTGTGTACGCTCGATCGCCGTTTCGGCCTGACGACGTTCATGTCGATCTACCGGCAAGGGCTCAATCGCCCGTTCAGCGACGACGATGCGCGTCGCTTCGAGGAGGTGATTCCGCACCTCGCGGCCGCGCTGACGATCAATCGTGCCGCGCAGCTCACGCGCGAGCGCGCCGAGACGGTCGCGCCGGCGGCGCGCGCGCTGTGCGACAACTTCGGCGTGCTCCACCATGCCGATCACGGTTTCGACGACGTGCTGCGCACCGAGTGGCCGGCCTGGGCCGGGGCGCGCGTGCCGGAGCCGCTCGTCGCGCACCTGCGCCGCCAGTCGGGCCAGCCGTTCGTCGGCGACGCGCTGCGCATCCAGTGCGTGCCCGTCGCGGGGCTGTTCCAGATCGAAGCGCGGCCGCGCTCGCTGCTCGACCGGCTGAGCCCGCGCGAGCTGGCGGCGATCCGCTATTACGGCGCCGGGCGGTCGCACAAGGAGGTCGCCCAACAGATGGAGATTTCGCCGACGACCGTGCGTCACTACCTGCGCTGCGCGTACCGCAAGCTCGGCATGCACGACAAGAGCCAGATCGCGGGCGTGCTCGGCGCCACCGGCAGCAGCATGGCCGACGACGAACCCGTCGAAGCCGGCAGTATGCCGCGCTGAAGCGCGCGAACGCGGGCGCATGGCGTGTTCCCGTGGGAATGGTTGTGCCCGCAACCATTGAGCGTTATGCTCGTCAGCTCCCAGGAGACGGAATTCCATCATGAACGACACGAATTCAGGGTCGGTGCGCGCGGCGGTGGTCGGTGTCGGCGCGATCGGCGGATTGCTCGCGGCCGCGCTGTCGCGGGCCGGCATGACCGTGAGCGCGTACGCGCGCGGCGCGACGCTCGACGCGCTGAACACGCACGGGGTGCGCGTGATCGACGAAACCGGCGATACGTCGTCGGTGCCGGTGCGCGCGAGCGACGATGCGCTCGCGCTCGGCGTGCAGGACTACGTGGTGATCGCGCTGAAGGCGCAGGCGCTGCCGGCACTGGCGGAGCGCATTGCGCCGCTGGTCGGGCCGGACACCGTGATCGTCGCGGCGATGAACGGGCTGCCATGGTGGTTCACGCACGGGCTGGCCGGGTCGATCGACGGCGTGCCGCTCGACGCGGTCGATCCGGCCGGCGCGGTGTCGGCGGCGTTGCCGCCCGCGCAGGCGATCGGCTGCGTCGTGCACCTGTCGTCGAGCACCGACGCGCCGGGCGTCGTACGCCGCGGGCGCGGCAACCGGCTGATCGTCGGTGCGCCGGATCAGCGGCTCGACGCGGCCACGGCCCGGTTTGCCGCGGCGCTCGCGGCAGGTGGTTTCGACGTCGAGTCGACGCCCGCGATCCGGGCCGAGATCTGGACGAAGCTGTGGGGCAACATGAACATGAATCCGCTGAGTGCGCTGACGGGATCGACGACCGGGCAGTTGCTCGACGATCCGTTCACGCAGGAACTCGCGTTGCGGATGATGGAGGAGGCGGCGGCGATCGGCGCACGGCTCGGCCTGTCCTCGGGGATGAGCGGACCCGAGCGGATCGCGGTCACGCGTAAGCTTGGCGCGTTCAAGACGTCGATGCTGCAGGATGTCGAAGCTGGGCGTTCGCTCGAGATCGGGCCGATCCTCGGCGTGTTTCCGGAGCTCGGCCGCAAGCTTGGCGTGCCGACGCCGTACTGCGACGCGGTGCTCGGACTGTTGCGCCAGCGCGCCGCGAACAGCGGGCTCTAGCGCGTGCGGGGCCGCTGCCGGTGCGGCGCGGCGCCGGCGGTGAAGCGCGGGACGTTCATCGCGCCCGCCACATGACGCAAAGCGGGCCGCCCGCGTTGCCGGTCAGGCAACGTAGGCGGCCCGTCGAATTCATCGGATCAATAGGGCCGGGCGCCCGCGATGCGGCTCAGTCGTCCCGCTCGGTGGCGTGCGCGACGACCTTGTCGAGCAGCCGCTCGAACGTCTGGCGTTCGCTGTCGGACAGGCAGGCGAGCAGGCCGTCGTTCCATTTGCGCACGATCGGCATGATCTTGCGATGCAGCGCGCGGCCGTCGCCAGTCAGTGCGATCAGCACGATCCGGCCGTCCTCCTCGCTCGCGCTACGCTCGAGCAGGCCCTGGCGCAGCAGCGCCTCGGCCGCGCGGCTTGCCTGGCTCTTGTCGAGATTGGTGTGACGCGCGAGATCCATGATCGAGAACGGACCGAACGCGCCGACGGCGGCGATCACGCGCGCCTCGGGCAGCGAGATGTCGAGCTTGTGCCGGTACACCTCGCCGATCCCGCGGTCGGAGCGCTTCGTGAGCGCGTGGAGGCGATAGGTCAGAAACTGATCGAGCCCGGCTTGACGGCCTTTCATGTCGAATCCTGAAGAAAAAGGGCGGGCCCGATTGTTCCTGTATCGCGCGCTCGGGTCAACGGTCAGTGTGCACCGTATTTCAGGCGCGTCAATTGTTCCGCTTCGTTCGCGAGCAGATTGGCCGCGTCGCGGATCGCGACGTCGAGCGTGATCGGCCCGGGAGCCGGCGAAAAGCAGCCGGAAAAATGCTCGGACAGGCGCGGCAGCGCGGCCGGGTCGACCGCACCCGACAGCAGCGACGCGGGCACGCCGGCGGCCTGTGCGTGACGGCATGCGATGAACGGCGCCTTGCCGTGCAGCGTCTGCACGTCGGAGCGGCCTTCGCCGGTGATCAGCCAGTCGGCGCCGGCGAGCGCGGCGTCGAGCCCGACCTGGCGCGCGACCACTTCGGCGCCGGCTTCGAACTGCGCGCCGAGCATGTGCAGCGCGAAACCGAGGCCGCCCGCGGCGCCGGCGCCCGGCAGGTCGCGGCCGCGGCGGTCCAGCGCGGTTTCGAGCAGGTCGGCGAAGCGGGCGAGGGCGGCGTCGAGGGTCGCAACCTGATCGGGCGTCACACCTTTTTGCGGGCCGAACACGGCGGTCGCGCCGTGCGCGCCCGTCAGCGGGTTGTCGACGTCGGACATGCCGACGAATTCCGTTTCCTTCAGGCGCGGGTCGAGCGCCGACGCGTCGACGCGCGCAATGTCGGCGAGCCGCGACGGCACGGGCTCGACCGGCTGGCCGGCGGCGTCGAAGCACTGCAGGCCGAGGCCTGCGAGCAGCCCGGCGCCCGCATCGTTGGTGCTGCTGCCGCCGAGCGCGACGAAGAAGCGGCGCACGCCGTCGTCGAGCAGCGTGCGGATCGCCTCGCCCATCCCGCGCGTGCTGCGCGCGTCGACCGGTACGCTCATGCCGACCGCGTCGGTAATGCCGACGATCTCGGCCGTCTCGACGATCGCGGTGCGCGCGTCGATCACGCCGACCGCCGCGTCGCGTGCCGCGAGCGACGCGCCGGCCACCTGCAACGTGCGCCGCGTGCCGCCGCCCGCCAGCATCGCGTCGAGCGTGCCTTCGCCGCCGTCGGCCATCGGACAGCAGCGCACGACCGCGTCGGGCCGGGCGTGGCGGATGCCGGTGGCGATCGCGTCCGCGACCTGCTCGGCGGAAAGCGAGCCTTTGAACGAATCGGGCGCGATGACGACGACAGGCGCGGACGGGTGTTGCGGCATGGTGTCTCCGGAAGGCGTGATTGGTGTGAAGAATGACGCGGCCGCAATGACGGCTCACTTTCCATTGGAGCTTACAGGATGGTGGGGCCGTGGAGGATACGGCGTTCGGCATAGCGGCGATCCGCGCGCGTTGCCGTGCGCGGGGCTGTCGGCATGGCGAGGATGCACGCGCGACGCGCTGATCTGGCGGTACGAGGAAAATTGTTTGCTAGAATAGTCGATTCTTCCGGCCAAAGCCGTGCTCCGAGCCGCTTGCGCTAGCCATTCGGCGCGTGCAGGGATGGCGTGGCGCTCCGGCGCGGCGTGCGAGTGCGACGCATCGCATGCTGCAGGCAGGCACGGCAAGGAAAACCCGATTCGCTCGAATAATTTTAGGACGATTGAAGCCATGGCTAACGTTGTTGAGAACCTCGGCAAGCTTGAACGCCGCGTGACGATTTCCCTGCCGAAAGACACCGTGCAGAAGGAAATCGACGCCCGTATCCAGAAACTCGCGAAGAACGTGCGCATGCCGGGTTTCCGCCCGGGCAAGGTGCCGCTGAAGATGGTCGCGCAACAGTACGCGGGTCAGGTCGAAGCCGAAGTGCTGAGCGACAAGATCGGCCAGGAATTCTTCACGATCAGCCGCGCGGAAAACCTGCGCGTCGCCGGCCAGCCGAGCTTCGAGCCGAAGCAGGAACAGGCTGAGGATGCATACGCGTTCGACGCGACGTTCGAGGTCTACCCGGAAGTGAAGATCGGTGATCTGGCGACGGCTGAAGTCGAGCGCTCGACGACGTCGATCAGCGACGCCGAAATCGACCGCACGCTCGACATCCTGCGCAAGCAGCGCGTGCACTTCCACGCACGTGGCGAAGCCGGCGAGCACGGTGACGGCGGCGCGGATACCGCAGCGAAGAACGGCGACCGCGTGACGGTCGACTTCGTCGGCAAGATCGACGACGTCGCGTTCCAGGGCGGCACGGCCGAAGACTTCCCGTTCGTGCTCGGCGAAGGCCGCATGCTGCCGGAATTCGAAACCGCCGCACTTGGCCTGAAGGTTGGTGAAGCGCGTACGTTCGACCTGAAGTTCCCGGACGATTACCACGGTGCCGATGTTGCCGGCAAGACGGCGCAATTCACGGTCACGATGAAGAAGATCGAGTGGCCGCACCTGCCGGAAATCGACGGCGAATTCGCGAAGTCGCTCGGCATCGAAGACGGCGACCTCACGAAGATGCGCGGCGAGATCAAGGAGAATCTCGAGCGCGAAGCGAAGCGTCGCACGCAGTCGATCGTCAAGAACCAGGTGATGGATGCGCTGCTGAAGATCTCCGAACTCGACGTGCCGAAGGCGCTGATCGAGCAAGACCAGCAACGCCTCGTCGAAATGGCTCGCCAGGATCTGGCGCAGCGCGGCGTGCCGAACGCGAAGGACGCACCGATCCCGGCGGAAATGTTCGCCGAGCAGGCCGAGCGCCGCGTGAAGCTGGGCCTCGTGCTGGCCGAACTCGTGAAGTCGAACAACCTGGAAGCGAAGCCGGAACAGATCCGCGCGGAAGTCGACGAGTTCGCGAAGAGCTACGAAGACCCGAAGGAAGTGGTCCGCTGGTATTATTCCAACCAGCAGCGCCTCGCCGAGATGGAAGCGTTCGTCGTTGAAAGCAACGTCGTCGATTTCGTGCTGGGCAAGGCGAAGGTGACGGACAAGGAAGTGAGCTTCGAGGCACTCGCGAGCGCATCGGCGCAAGCGTAAGTGTCGCTCTAGCGGCGTGCCGGCTGTCGGAGCGACGGCCCGCACGCCGTTTTTACGTCAAGCGCACGGTTGCCATTAATATGGCGATTGAGCGGGCGGCTTCCTTCCGTTCAATTTTCCATTCGAACAAGGTTCATTGAATGATCACTCGCGCTGAATTGCTGGACATGCTTGCTTCGAACGCGCCGCAGGGTTTCGAGGCGCAAGCGCTGGGGCTGGTGCCGATCGTCGTCGAAACGAGCGGCCGCGGCGAGCGTTCGTACGATATCTACTCGCGTCTCCTGAAGGAGCGCCTGGTGTTCATGGTCGGCGAAGTGAACGACCAGACCGCCAATCTCGTGGTCGCGCAATTGCTGTTCCTCGAGAGCGAGAATCCCGACAAGGACATCAGCCTGTACATCAACAGCCCGGGCGGGTCGGTGTCGGCCGGCATGGCGATCTACGACACGATGCAGTTCATCAAGCCGGACGTGTCGACGCTGTGCATGGGGCTCGCGGCCAGCATGGGCGCGTTCCTGCTCGCGTCGGGTGCGAAGGGCAAGCGCTTCGCGCTGCCGAATTCGCGCGTGATGATTCACCAGCCGCTCGGCGGCGCGCGCGGCCAGGCGTCCGACATCGAGATCCAGGCACGCGAAATCCTCTACCTGAAGGAGCGGCTGAACCAGTTGCTCGCGCAGCACACGGGCCAGGACGTCGAGCGCATCGCGCGCGACACCGACCGTGATAACTTCATGTCGAGCGAGGATGCGAAGGCGTACGGGCTGATCGATCAGGTGTTGCTGAAGCGCCCGTGAGCTTAAGTAGGGTGCCGCCCCGATTCGTGCGGCGGCCCCTGCTGCCCCGAACGCCCTGAGCATCTGCGGCAAGCACATCCAGCCGGCTCCGGTCGCGCCCTAGGCGCGGCGTCCGGAGCATTCGGCGTATCATGTCATTTACCTGTCCGGAGGCTCTACATTCATGGCGGACAAAAAAGGTTCGAACAGCGAGAAGCTGTTGTATTGCTCGTTTTGCGGGAAGAGCCAGCATGAGGTGAAAAAACTCATCGCGGGCCCGTCGGTGTTCATCTGCGATGAATGTATCGACCTCTGCAACGAGATCATTCGCGACGAGGCGGCAGCTGCCGGCGTCGAGGCCAGCCTGTCCCGGTCGGATTTGCCGAGCCCGCAGGAAATTCGCGACATCCTCGATCAGTACGTGATCGGCCAGGAGCGTGCGAAGAAGATCCTCGCGGTGGCCGTGTACAACCACTACAAGCGCCTGAAGCATCTCGACAAGAAGGACGACGTCGAGCTGTCGAAGAGCAACATCCTGCTGATCGGCCCGACGGGCTCCGGCAAGACGCTGCTCGCGCAGACGCTCGCGCGGTTGCTGAACGTGCCGTTCGTGATCGCCGATGCGACGACGCTGACCGAAGCCGGCTATGTCGGCGAGGACGTCGAGAACATCATCCAGAAGCTGTTGCAGAACTGCAACTACGAGGTCGACAAGGCCCAGCGCGGGATCGTCTACATCGACGAAATCGACAAGATCAGCCGCAAGTCGGACAACCCGTCGATCACGCGCGACGTGTCGGGCGAGGGCGTCCAGCAGGCACTGCTGAAGCTCGTCGAGGGCACGATGGCGTCGGTGCCGCCGCAAGGTGGCCGCAAGCACCCGAACCAGGATTTCATCCAGGTCGACACGACCAACATCCTGTTCATCTGCGGTGGCGCGTTCGACGGCCTCGAAAAGGTGATCACCGATCGCACCGAGAAAACCGGCATCGGCTTCGGCGCGACGGTCAAGAGCAAGCAGGAACGCGACGCGGGCGAAGTGCTGCGCGAAACGGAACCGGAAGACCTGATCAAATTCGGTCTGATCCCCGAGTTGATCGGCCGCCTGCCGGTGGTCGCGACGCTCGGCAAGCTCGATGAAGCGGCGCTGATGAAGATCCTGGTCGAGCCGAAGAATGCGCTCGTCAAGCAGTATCACAAGCTGTTCGCGATGGAGCGCGTCGAGCTCGAGATCCGGCCGGGCGCGTTGCAGGCAGTCGCCCGCAAGGCGATTCGCCGCAAGACCGGCGCGCGCGGTTTGCGTTCGATCATCGAACAGGCGTTGCTCGACGTGATGTACGAGCTGCCGACGATGAAAGGGGTCAGCAAAGTCATCATCGACGAGAACGTCATCGATGGCGACGGCAAGCCTTTGCTGATCTACGAGGACACGCCGAAGGTGGCGGGTTCGAACTGACCGGCTTGCCGACGATGTTCTGCGAAAAAGGCCGTTCATGAGACCGTGGGCGGCTTTTTTTCGTTTATCTTGTGGGTAACTCTGACTCGAAACGCGGTGGTTACTTTCTTACCGAATATTTCCCGCACTTGAAGGCTTGCAATTCGTTGTGGCGGCCTCAATTACCGAACAATTGATTCCACTCATGGGGAAATGAAATGTCAGGCACCCAACTTCTCCCGCCGGAACGCATCACGCTCCCGCTGCTGCCGCTGCGGGATGTCGTCGTTTTCCCGCACATGGTGATTCCGCTCTTCGTGGGCCGGCCGAAATCGATCAAGGCCCTCGAAGCAGCGATGGAAGGCGGCAAGCACATCATGCTCGTCGCCCAGAAAACCGCGGCCAAGGACGAGCCGACCGAAAAGGACATGTACGAGGTCGGTTGTATCGCGAACATCCTGCAGATGCTGAAGCTGCCGGACGGCACCGTGAAGGTGCTCGTCGAAGGCTTGCAGCGCGCAAAGGCGTTGTCGATCGAAGAGCAGGAGACGCAGTTCTCCTGCGAAGTGATGCCGCTCGAGCCCGATCACGCCGACAGCGCTGAAACGGAAGCGCTGCGCCGCGCGATCGTGTCGCAGTTCGACCAGTACGTGAAGCTGAACAAGAAGATCCCGCCGGAGATCCTCACGTCGCTGTCGGGTATCGACGAAGCAGGCCGCCTCGCGGACATGATCGCCGAGCGCCTGCCGCTGAAGCTCGACCAGAAGCAGCACATCCTCGAGATGTTCCCGGTCATCGAGCGCCTCGAGCACCTGCTCGCGCAACTCGAAGCCGAGATCGACATCCTGCAGGTCGAAAAGCGCATCCGCGGGCGCGTGAAGCGCCAGATGGAAAAGAGCCAGCGCGAGTACTACCTGAACGAACAGGTCAAGGCGATCCAGAAGGAACTGGGCGAAGGCGAGGAAGGTGCGGATCTCGAGGAACTCGAGAAGCGCATCAACGCCGCGCGCATGCCGAAGGAAGCCAAGAAGAAGGCCGACGCCGAGCTGAAGAAGCTGAAGCTGATGTCGCCGATGTCGGCGGAAGCGACCGTCGTGCGCAACTACATCGACACGCTGATCGGCCTGCCGTGGCGCAAGAAGAGCAAGGTCAACAACGACCTGTCGAACGCCGAGCAGGTGCTCGACGAGGATCACTTCGGCCTCGAGAAGGTCAAGGAACGGATCCTCGAGTATCTCGCGGTGCAACAGCGCGTGGACAAGGTCAAGGCGCCGATCCTGTGCCTCGTCGGGCCCCCGGGCGTCGGCAAGACCTCGCTCGGCCAGTCGATCGCCCGGGCGACGAACCGCAAGTTCGTCCGGATGGCGCTGGGCGGCGTGCGTGACGAAGCCGAGATCCGTGGCCACCGCCGTACGTACATCGGTTCGATGCCGGGCAAGATCCTGCAGAGCCTGACGAAGGTCGGCGTGCGCAATCCGCTCTTCCTGCTCGACGAAGTCGACAAGATGGGCATGGATTTCCGCGGCGATCCGTCGTCGGCGCTGCTCGAAGTGCTCGATCCGGAACAGAACCACACGTTCGCCGACCACTACATCGAAGTCGACTTCGATCTGTCGGACGTGATGTTCGTCGCGACGTCGAACTCGCTGAACATCCCGCCGCCGCTGCTCGACCGGATGGAAGTGATCCGTCTGTCGGGTTACACGGAAGACGAGAAGGTCAGCATCGCCCAGCGTTACCTGCTGCCGAAGCAGAAGAAGAACAACGGGCTGAAGGACGGCGAGATCGATGTCACCGAACAGGCGATCCGCGACATCATCCGCTACTACACGCGCGAAGCCGGTGTGCGTTCGCTCGAGCGGGAAGTGTCGAAGATCTGCCGCAAGGTCGTGAAGATGCTGCTGCTGAAGAAGGCATCGGGCGCGATCAAGGTCGACGGTGAAAACCTCGACACGTTCCTCGGCGTGCGCAAGTACGACTTCGGCCTCGCGGCGAAGGAAAACCAGGTCGGCCAGGTCACGGGTCTCGCGTGGACGGAAGTCGGTGGCGATCTGCTGACGATCGAAGCCGCGGTGATGCCGGGCAAGGGCAACGTGATCCGTACGGGTTCGCTCGGCGACGTGATGAAGGAGTCGGTCGAGGCTGCGCGTTCGGTCGTGCGCTCGCGTTCGCGCCGTCTGGGCATCAAGGACGAAGCGTTCGAGAAGCAGGACATCCACATCCACGTGCCGGAAGGCGCGACGCCGAAGGACGGTCCGTCCGCCGGCGGTGCGATGACGACCGCGCTGGTGTCGGTGCTGACGGGTATCCCCGTGCGTGCCGATGTCGCGATGACGGGCGAAATCACGTTGCGTGGCGAAGTGCTGCCGATCGGCGGGCTGAAGGAAAAGCTGCTGGCTGCGCATCGCGGCGGCATCAAGCTCGTGCTGATTCCGGAAGAGAACGTGAAGGATCTCGCGGACATTCCGGACAACGTGAAGAACGCGATCGAGATCGTGCCGGTCCGCTGGATCGACAAGGTGCTGGAGCTCGCGCTCGAGCGTTCGCCGACGCCGCTGCCGCCGGAAGAAGAGGCGAAGGCAGCAGCGCCGGTCGGCGAGGCGGCGAAGGATGCCGGCTCGACGGAAGTCGTCAAGCACTGAGACCCTGAGCGCCGTCGTTGCTGACGGTTGTTCACGAAACCCGCGGCGTGTCCGCGGGTTTTTTTATGCGCATTGAAAACGCGTGCATGAGCGTTTAAAAAAATTCGCGTGCGGGCTTGGCAAAATGATCAGGGATGAATTAAACTTGCGGGCTCGCTGGTTGTTGATGCGGAAACGCAGATCGCAGTCAGAACGAATCGGAAACGGGTGCTTAGCTCAGCTGGTAGAGCGGCGCCCTTACAAGGCGTAGGTCGGGGGTTCGAACCCCTCAGCACCCACCAGTTTCCTGATTCAGCCAGACCAAGGAGCGGTAGTTCAGTCGGTTAGAATACCGGCCTGTCACGCCGGGGGTCGCGGGTTCGAGTCCCGTCCGCTCCGCCAAAAAAAATGAAAAAGCCCGCCTTGTGCGGGCTTTTTCATTTCTGTCGTCGGTTGCGCCCGCTGGCGGGCGCGTGACTACGGAGCGGAGGAAGCCGCCTGCGCGGCTTCCGGCGGGACTCGAAGGGATGCGCGTGCACGCGCATCCGCGGCCTGCGGGATGTAGGCGAGTCCCGTCCGCTCCGCCAAAAAATGAGAAAGCCCGCCTTGTGCGGGCTTTTTCATTTGCGTTGCCGGCTGCGCCCGCACGCAGCACGCGTGCTTTTCTCCCGTCCCACCCCGTATGTTGTAATATCGGACGTTTTGTCCAATTTTCCCGTCACGCATGCTCGATTTCTTCCGTAATCACCAGCGCCTGATGATGGCGCTCCTGCTCCTGATCGTGTTGCCGGGGCTGGGTTTCGTCGGGATCCAAGGCTTCCGCGGCTTCTTCGACGATAGTGCGAACGTCGCGGCAGTCAACGGGCACAAGATCACGCGGGTCGAATTCGACGGCGCGTTCCGCCAGCAGATCGACCAGGCGCGCCAGGCGCTCGGCGGGCAGTTCGACATCAAGATGTTCGATACGCCCGAGCATCGCAAGCAAGTGCTCGACGGCCTGATCCAGCAACGTGTGCTGGCCGACGAGACGCAGCGCCTCCACCTCACCGCCTCCGACAACGCCGTGCGCGAAGCGCTGATGAGCGACCCGATGATCGCGTCGCTGAAGAAGCCCGACGGTACGATCGACGTCGAGCGCTATGCGCAGCTGCTGTCGTTCCAGGGGATGACGCCCGAGCAGTACCAGGAGCGCGTGCGCTACAGCCTGTCGCTGCAGCAGATTCCGGCCAGCATCGTGTCGAGTGCATTTACGCCGAAGAGCCTCGCGCAACGTCTGTCCGAGCTCGCTGCGCAGCAACGCGAAGTGCAGGCGCTCGTGCTGAAGACGAGCGACTTCGCAGCGAAGGTCCAGCCGACCGACGCGCAGCTCGCCGCGTACTATGACGCGCACAAGCAGAGCTTCGCGACGCCGGAGACCGCGACGATCCAGTACCTCGTGTATTCGCCGGCCGCAGCGGCCGCGAGCGCGCAGCCGACCGACGCGGACATCAAGAAGTTCTACGACGACAACCCGACGCACTTCCGCACCGAAGCGCAGGTGCGCGTGAGCCACATCTTCATCGCTGCACCGGGTAGCGCCAGCGCGGCCGACAAGGCGGCAGCGAAGACGAAGGCCGAGCAACTGCTCGCCGACGTGAAGGCGCATCCGGACCAGTTCGCGCAGATCGCGCAGAAGAGCTCGCAGGACGCACCGTCGGCCGCGAAGGGCGGCGACCTCGGCTTCATCACGCGTGGCTCGACGGCAGGCGGCAAGGCGTTCGACGATGCCGCGTTCGCACTCAAGCAGGGCGACGTGAGCGGTGTCGTGCAGTCGGATCTCGGCTTCCACATCCTGAAGGCGACCGAAGTGAAGCCGGCGGCCGTGAAGCCGTTCGCGGAAGTGAAGGACCAGATCGCGGTCGACCTGAAGCAGCAGTACGCATCGAAGGCATTCACGGACAACGCGGAAGGCTTCACGTCGACCGTGTACGAAAAGGCGAAGACGTTGCAGCCGGCCGCGGACAAGTACAAGCTGACGATCCAGACGGCTACTGTCGCGCCGACGCCGAACCCGCAACTGCCGCCGACCAGCCCGCTGAACAATCCGAAGTTCCTGGCTGCCGTGTTCGCGAACGACTCGGTGAAGAGCCAGAACAACACGCAGGCGATCGACGTCGGCAACAACACGCTGATCTCCGCGCGCGTGACCGACTACAAGCCGGCTGCCGTGCCCGCGCTCGACGCGATCAAGGACGTCGTGCGCCAGAAGGTCGTTGCCGAGCAGGCTGCGGAACTCGCGAAGAAGGACGGCGCGGCGAAGCTGGCCGAGCTGCAGAAGTCGAAGTCGGCTGACGGGTTCTCCGCTGCGCAGAAGGTGTCGCGCACGCAGTCGCAAGGCCTGACGCCCGCTGCATTGAGCGCCGTCTACAAGGTCGATGCGAAGACGCTGCCGGCCTACGTCGGTGTCGATCTCGGCGCAGACGGCTACGCGATCTACCGCGTGAACGCGGTGATCCCCGGTTCGGCGGTCGATCCGCAGCAACTGGCGGCCGCGCAGCAGCAGATGGCGCAGGTCGACGCACAGAGCGAAGGCGAGGCCTATCTCACCGCGCTGCGCGATCGCTCGAAGGTGAAGCTGTACGGTTCGACGTCCAGCCAGAAGCAGGACGGCGACAACTGAGCATCGTTTCGCACGCAACCCAAAAAGCCCCGCTTCGAGCGGGGCTTTTTGTTTTCCGGCGGGGCGGCGGCGTCAGCCGCGCGGTTTGCCGAGCAACGGTTTCAGCGCCGGCCAGACGTTGTCGAGCAGAATGCCCTGCGCCTGCTGCGTGGGATGCATCTGGTCGGCCTGGAACATCTCGGGCTTGTTCTCGATGCCGGCCAGCAGGAACGGCACGAGCGGCACGCCGAGATCCTTCGACAGTCGCGTATAGACGGCGTGGAACTTCTGCGTGTAGTCGGGGCCGTAATTGGGCGGCACATACATGCCGACCAGCACGACCTTGGCCTGCACCTGTCGCGCACCGGCGATGATGTCGCGCAGGTTCTGTTCGGTCGTGGCGAGCGGCACGCCGCGCAGCGCATCGTTCGAACCAAGCTCGACGACGACGATCGACGGCTTGAGCCGCTGCAGCACCGCGGGCAGCCGCGCGCGGCCGCCGCTCGTGGTGTCGCCGCTGACGCTGGCGTTCGCGACGCTATAATCGATTCGCTCCGTCGTGAGCCGTTGTCGCAGCAACGCTACCCAGCCGGTATCGCGCGCGAGCCCGTATTCGGCCGACAGGCTGTCGCCGAGCACGACGATCACGGGCTGGCCTGATGCTGGCGCCGTCGCGGCGTGTGCCGGTACGGCGGCGGCCAGCAGGGTGCCCAGCAGCGCGGCGACCGCCGTGCGTCTTTTCCAGCGAAATGTCGTGTCCATGTTCAAGATTACCGATCCAATCATCGAAGTCCATGACGTGTGCAAGCGGGTCGCCGATGCGACGGGCGAGCTGACGATCCTCGACGGCATCACGCTTGCCGTGCGGCCGGGCAGCAGCCTTGCGATCGTCGGCGCGTCGGGGTCGGGTAAGTCGACGCTGCTCGGCCTGCTCGCAGGGTTGGACAGTGCGACGAGCGGCACGGTTCGCCTGCTCGGCCGCGCGCTCGACCAGCTCGACGAGGACGAGCGCGCCGCGCTGCGCAACGGCGCGGTCGGGTTCGTGTTCCAGTCGTTCCAGCTGATGCCGCACCTGACGGCGCTCGAGAACGTGATGCTGCCGCTTGAGCTGCAGGGGGGCATCAGCGCGCGCGATGCGGCGGATCGCGCCCGCGCGCTGCTCGTGCAGGTCGGGCTCGGCGAGCGTACCGCGCATTATCCGAAGCTGCTGTCGGGCGGCGAGCAGCAGCGCGTCGCTTTGGCGCGTGCGTTCGTCACGCGCCCGGCGATCCTGTTTGCCGACGAGCCGACCGGCAGTCTCGACGCGGCGACGGGCCATGCCGTCATCGACCTGATGTTCGAGCTGAACCGCACGCACGGCGCGACGCTCGTGCTCGTCACGCACGATGCCGAACTCGCGCGTCGCTGCGCGACGACCGTGACGCTCGACACCGGTCGCATCGTCGCGCCGCATACGGCATAGCGCCACGCATGAATTGTTCTGCCGGCCGAGCAGGGTGTGCTGCGCGGCCGGCACGGGCATGCGCTTGGTGCGTCAGCGCTTGAGCGCTGCGCGGGCGCGCTCGATCAGCGCCGTGGTCGACGAGTCGTGCTTCGCCGGATCGACCGATTCGGCCGACAGGTCGGCTTCCACGACCTTGCCGAGAATCTTGCCGAGCTCGACGCCCCACTGGTCGAACGGATTGATGTCCCACACCGTTGCCTGCACGAGCACCTTGTGTTCATAAAGCGCGATCAGCGCGCCGAGCGTGCGCGGCGTCAGCGCATCGACGAGCAGCGTCGTGGTCGGGCGATTGCCGGGGAACGTCAGGTGCGGCGCGAGCGCCTCCTTGCCGGGCCCGGCGACCTTGCGGGCTTCTTCGAGCGTGCGGCCGAGCATCAATGCCTCGCTCTGCGCGAAGCAGTTCGCGAGCAGCTTGGGATGATGGCTCGCGAGCGGGTGCTCGGGCGTCAGCACCGCGATGAAGTCGATCGGCACGATCGTCGGCCCCTGGTGCAGCATCTGGAAGAACGCGTGCTGGCCATTGGTGCCCGGCTCGCCCCACGTAACGGCCGACGTCGGGTAATCGACGAAGGTGCCGTCCAGGCGCGCGGATTTGCCGTTGCTCTCCATTTCGAGCTGCTGCAGGTACGACGGCAGGTAGTGCAGCGCTTCCGAGTACGGTGCGACGAGATAACTCTGCGAGCCGAAGAAATTCCGGTACCAGATGCCGATCATGCCGAGCAGCACCGGCAGGTTGCGTTCGAGCGGCGCTTCGCGGAAGTGGCGATCCATGTCGTTCGCGCCGGCCAGCAGTTCGTCGAATTGCTCGGGGCCGATTGCGATCATGATCGACAGGCCGACCGCCGACCACAGCGAATAACGGCCGCCGACCCAATCCCACATTTCGAACACGTTCTCCGCGGCGATGCCGAACTTCACGACTTCGGCCGGGTTCGCCGACACGCCGACGAAGTGCTTCGACAGCGCGTCCTCGGGGCAGCCGCGCGCGACGAACCAGTCGCGCAGCGAGCGTGCGTTGGTCATCGTCTCGAGCGTCGTGAAGGTCTTCGATACGATGATCGCGAGCGTTTCCTCGGGGTCGACCTGTTCGAGCACGCGCGCGAGATCGGCGCCGTCGACGTTCGATACGAAGTGGGTCGAGATTTCCGGCGTCGCGACGTGATGCAGCGCATGCACGACCATCTTCGGCCCGAGATCGGAGCCGCCGATGCCGATGTTGATCACGTGACGGATGCGCTTGCCCGTGTAGCCGGTCCACGTGCCGCTGCGCACGGCGCGCGCGAACGTCGCCATCTTCGCGCGCTCGGCGCTCACCTGGGCGTGGAACGGCGCTTGCGGATCGGTCGCGCGCAGTGCGGTGTGCAGCGCGGCGCGGCCTTCGGTCGGGTTGACGATCTCGCCCGCGAACATCGCGTCGCGGCGCGCTTCGACACCCGCGTCGCGCGCGAGTTGCGCGAGCAGGCGCAGCGTTTCGTCGTTGATGCGGTTCTTCGAGAAATCGGCGGCGAGACCGCCGCCCGGAATCGTGAAGCGTTCGGCGCGCGTCGGCGCGCGATCGTTTTCCGGCGCGAACCAGTCGCGCAGCCGGGCGTGACGGATCTGTTCGAAGTGGGATTGAAGGGCAGTCCAGGCGGGGAGCGAATTCAGCGTCATGGCGGTTCGAGTGAAGCGTGAATCGGGAGGAATGCCGCGCCGGCTCATCGGGATCGGAAGGCCGGCGGACGAGAAGGCCCGCCGTGCGGCGGGGCAGTCAGTATAGCGGCGTTACGTGTCGGCGCGTGGCGACGGATAAAAAAGGCGATTGATCAGCGAGCGCACCATCGGTGCGAGTTCGCCCGCGGTGAGTCCGGAAGGACCGATGCCGTTCGCGGTCAGCGTGTCGGCCGCGAGCCCGTGCAGGTAGACGCCCGCGAGCGCCGCTTCGTACGGCGCGACGCGCTGCGCAAGCAGCGCGCCGATCAGGCCGCCGAGTACATCGCCGGTGCCGCCGGTGGCAAGCGCCGCGTTGCCGGTCGGGTTGATCGTCACGCGGCCGTCGGGTGCCGCAATCACCGTGCCCGAGCCTTTCAGCACGACGATCGCCGCATGACGGGCCGCGAGCGCCTGCGCGGCCGCGATGCGGTCGTGCTGCACGGCGGCCGTGTCGCTGCCGAGCAACCGCGCGGCTTCGAGCGGATGCGGCGTCAGCACGCACGGATTGCCGCGCGCGCCGCGTGCGGCGACGGCGGCCGCGAGATCCGCGTGCGTCGCGACGAGGTTCAGCGCGTCGGCATCGAGCAGCGTCGCGGCGGCGTGTGCGAGCACGTCGCGCACGAGCGTCGCCGCGGCCTCGCGCGTGCCGAGCCCGCAACCGGCGGCGATCGCGGTCATCGCACCGAGGTCGAGGGTATCGGCCGGGTGCAGCATCAGTTCGGGGAAGGGCGGATCGTACGGCGGCGCACCGGCGCCGAGGAAGCCGACATGTACCTTGCCGGCGCCCGCGAACAGCGCGGCGCGCGCGGCCAGGATCGGTGCGCCGCACATGCCGGTGTCGCCGCCGAGTACGGCAAGGCTGCCGTAGGTGCCCTTGTGCGACGAGAATGCGCGCGCGGGGAGCGCCGCGGCGAACCGAGCGGGCGCATTCAGCACGATGGCCGGTGCGGCGGGCGGCGCGACGTCGAGCGACGCGATGTCGATCTCGCCGGCGAGGTCACGGCCGTCACCCGTGTAGAGGCCCGGCTTCGCGCCGATGAAGGTGAGCGTATGGGTGGCCGCGACGGCGACGCCCGCGCCGACGATCCGGCCGGTATCGCTGTCGAGCCCGCTCGGCACGTCGAGTGCGAGGACACGACCGCCGTTGCGCGCATGCGCGGCGATGCGCGTGGCCTGCTCGGCGAATGCGCCGTCGAGCGCGCGGCCGAGACCGATGCCGAACAGCCCGTCGACGACCCACGCGTATTCGTCCAGCGATGCAGGCGGCGTGGCCGACAGCGGGACGCCGGCCGCGCGTGCGAGGCCGAGCGCCCATTGCGCGTCGTCCGGTTTGACCGGTACCGGCATCCACGCTTGCGTCGCGACACCGAGCTGCTGGAGATGCGCGGCGGCCACCAGTGCGTCGCCGCCGTTGTTGCCGGGGCCGACCGCGAACCAGACGGGGCGGTCATCGCCGGCGACGCGCTCGGACAGCCAATGCGCGGCGGCGGCGCCCGCGCGGCCCATCAGCGTGTGCGGCGGCAGCGCCGCGGTGGCGTCGGCTTCGGCTGAGCGCAGGTCGGCGACGCGCAGCAGTGCGATCGGATCGGAATCGGGAAGCGGGCGGGTAACGGTCATCGGGATCGTGGCGGCTGGCAAGGATGCCGCCACGAGACGGGCCCGCGGCGGTCAGGTCGTGAAGCGGCCGGCGCTGAGCGCGGCGAGCGTGTCGGCGGGCCACTGCTGGGCGTCGCCGCCCAGGTAGTCGGTCACCACTTTAGCAGACCCGCACGCGAGCCCCCAGCCGGTCGGGCCATGGCCGAAATTGACGAACACGCGCGGATGCGGGGTCGGACCCACCACGGGCAGGCCGTCCGGCGACAGCAGCTGCATGCCTTGCCACGACAGCGCGGCCGAGATTTTGGCGGCGCCCGGCACCCAGTCGTGAACGGCCTGGCCGAGCAGGGCGAGCGCGGCCTCGGACAGCGGCTCGGCGAGCGGTTTCGCGGTGTCGGCGAGGCTCTGCAGCACGGCGCCGCCACCGATGCGCAGCCGCTGATGGGTGCGCGTGATCGAGATCCGCTTGATCGAATCGACGACGCTCAGGTGCGGCGCATGTTCTTCGTAAGCGACCGGCGCGGTGAGCGTGTGGACGCGCACCGGGTGCAGCGGCAGGCGCCAGCCGAGCCGTTCGAGCAGCGGCACGCTGCCGGCGCCGGCGGCGACCACGATCGCGTCGGCGGAAATCACGTCGACTTCGCGCGCCTTGGCCGCGGTCCGCTGGCCGGACGGCACGAGCTCGACCGCGGCGCGGCCGTTGTCGACGCGGATCGCGGCGACGTCAGCGCCGAAGCGGAACTGCACACCATGCTCGTCGAGCGTCTGCTTGACCAGTTTCGCGAACAGCGGGCAGTTGCCGGTGCGCTCGGTTTCGAGCAGCACGCCGCCGGCGAAGCCGGGTTCGGCCGGCACCGACGGTTCGAGCGCCGCGCATTCGTCGGCGGTGAGCGTACGGTACGGCTGGTCGAGCGTGCGCAGCAGGTCGAGTGCGGGCTGCAGCGCTTCCCAGTCGCGCGGGTCGCGCACGACGTGCAGGATGCCGGGCTTCTGCTCGAATTCGAGTTCGAGGCGGGCCTCGATGTCGGCGAGCGTGTCGCGCGACGCGTCGATCAGCGGGCGCAGCCGCGCGTACTGCGCGGCGAACGCGTCGGGCTCGCGCAGCGTGCCGAGCTGCTTGACGAAGCGGCGCACGCCGCCGTTGAAGCCCGGCTTGTAGACGATGCCGCTGTCGCGCGGCTGGCGCTGGCGCATGAAGGTCGGGCCGAACCAGACATCGAGCGGGCTCGGCAGCAGTGCGCCGCCGTCGCCGTAGGTGGCGCCCTGCGCGACGGTCGCGTGGCGTTCGACCACGCACACGCGATGGCCGGCCGCGCGCAGCTGGTAGGCGGTGGCGACGCCGCTGATTCCGCCGCCGATGACGATGACATCCATGGATTGCTTCGATGACGGGCGGCGCGCGCGCCGCCCGGTGAGAATTCGCTGAGGGCCCGGGCCCGGTGAACCCGGAATGATAGCGCCAAAATCGCGGAAACCGGCGTCGGGCGAGCATGCGCCGTGCAGTCGCGCCGTGGCGGCCGGCGCCCGCACCCGCGCGGGCCGGCCCGGCGGGCGGCCGTGCGCGGCGCGCACCCGGGCACCGTTGCGGTGCACGCGGACTACCGATCGGCCGGTCTTGGGCGCCCGACTTCCGGGTATAATTACGGCCTTCCTTTCGCCCCACGTCGCCACCTCGCGCGACTCATCGACGTCAGTCCAGCCCATGGCTCACTTCTCGTGTTTTCCCGGCGCTTCGGCCCTCTCCGATTTCCGTCAAACCCGTCTGCTCGACACGCTCAGGCAAATCGACGCCAACATCGTCGCGGTGCGCGGGCAGTTCCTGCACTTCGTCAATGCGGCCGAACCGCTGTCGGCCGACGACAGCACGCGCATCGACGCGCTGATGCACTACGGCGAGCCGTTCCAGCCGGCCGCCGAGAAGGGCACGGTCGAGACCTTCGTCGTGCTGCCGCGCTTCGGTACGGTTTCGCCGTGGGCGAGCAAGGCGACCGACATCGCGCAGCACTGCGGTCTCACGCAGGTGCGCCGCATCGAGCGCGGCGTCGAATTCACGGTCACGCTGAAGTCGGGTCTGCTCGGCGGCAAGAAGGCGCTGTCCGACGACGCGCGTGCAGCCGTCGTGGATGCGCTGCATGACCGGATGACCGAAAGCGTGGTCGCGGCGCGCGACGACGCGAAGCACCTGTTCGACGAACTGCCGGCCAAGCCGCTGACGAGCGTCGACGTGCTGGGCGTCGGCCGCGGTGCGCTCGAGCGCGCGAACGTCGAGCTGGGCCTCGCGCTCGCCGACGACGAAATCGACTACCTGGTCGACGCGTTCCGCAAGCTCGAACGCAACCCGACCGACGTCGAACTGATGATGTTCGCGCAGGCGAACAGCGAGCACTGCCGCCACAAGATCTTCAACGCGCAGTGGACGATCGACGGCGAAGCGCAGGACATGTCGCTGTTCTCGATGATCCGCAACACCGAAAAGCTGAACCCGCAGGGCACGATCGTCGCGTATTCGGACAACTCGTCGATCATGGTCGGCGCCGAAGCCGAGCGCTGGTTCCCGCGCAACGCGGGCGCGGCCGGCGAGCCGGGCGAGCGCTACGGCCGCCACACCGAGCTCACGCACACGCTGATGAAGGTCGAGACGCACAACCACCCGACGGCGATCTCGCCGTTCCCGGGTGCGGCGACCGGCGCGGGCGGCGAGATCCGCGACGAAGGCGCGACGGGCCGCGGCGCGCGTCCGAAGGCCGGCCTGACGGGCTTCACCGTGTCGAACCTCGACCTGCCGGACGCCCGCCAGTCGTGGGAAAACGCACGTGACGCAGCGCAGCCGGTCGGCGAGCGCAACCCGAACGACGCGCACGGCCCGTACGGTCGTCCGGACCGCATCGCATCGCCGCTGCAGATCATGATCGACGGCCCGCTCGGCGGCGCAGCGTTCAACAACGAATTCGGCCGCCCGAACCTCGGCGGCTATTTCCGCGTGTACGAGCAGAACGTCGGCGGGAAGGTGCATGGCTATCACAAGCCGATCATGATCGCGGGTGGCCTCGGCAACATCGCCGATCAACATACGCACAAGCACGACGTGCCGGCAGGCTCGCTGCTGATCCAGATCGGCGGCCCCGGCATGCGGATCGGGATGGGCGGCGGCGCCGCGAGCTCGATGGCGACCGGCGCGAACACGGCCGAGCTCGACTTCGACTCGGTGCAGCGCGGCAACCCTGAAATCGAGCGTCGCGCGCAGGAAGTGATCAACGGCTGCTGGCAGCTCGGCGCGGAAAACCCGATCCTGAGCATCCACGACGTCGGCGCGGGCGGCCTGTCGAACGCGTTCCCGGAAATCGTCGACGGCGCGGGCAAGGGCGCGCGCTTCGAACTGCGCAAGGTCGCACTCGAGGAATCGGGCCTGTCGCCGCGCGAAATCTGGTCGAACGAAGCCCAGGAGCGCTACGTGCTGGCGATCGCGCCGGCCGACCTGCCGCGCTTCGAGGCGATCTGCGCGCGTGAGCGCTGCCCGTTCGCGGTGGTCGGTGTTGCGACCGACGAACGCCAGCTGAAGCTCGTCGACGACGAAGCGACGGGCGCCGACGAATACCCGGTCGACATGCCGATGGAAGTGCTGCTCGGCAAGCCGCCGCGCATGCATCGCGACGTCGCGCGCGTGGCGACCGAGCGCACGCCGGTCGACGTGACGGGCATCGCGCTGTCGGAAGTCGCGGTCGACGTGCTGAAGCACCCGACGGTCGGCAGCAAGTCGTTCCTGATCACGATCGGCGACCGTTCGGTCGGCGGCACGTCGGTGCGCGACCAGATGGTCGGCCCGTGGCAGGTGCCGGTGGCCGACTGCGCGGTCACTGCGCTCGACTACGCGGGCTTCAAGGGCGAGGCGATGACGATGGCCGAGCGCACGCCGCTCGCGGTGATCGACGCGCCCGCATCGGGCCGCATGGCCGTCGGCGAGGCGATCACGAACATCGCGAGCGCGCCGATCGCATCGCTCGACAAGCTGAAGCTGTCGGCGAACTGGATGGCCGCGTGCGGCACGGCCGGCGAGGACGCCGCGCTGTTCGACACGGTCAAGGCGATCGGCATGGAGCTGTGCCCGGCACTCGGGATCGGCATCCCGGTCGGCAAGGACTCGCTGTCGATGAAGACGAAGTGGGACGAACAGGGCGTCGCGAAGGAAGTGGTGTCGCCGGTGTCGCTGATCATCTCCGCGTTCGCGCCGGTCGAGGACGTGCGCCGTCACCTGACGCCGCAGCTGCGCCGCGTCGCCGATGCGGGTGACAGCGTGCTGATCGCGATCGATCTCGGCCGCGGCAAGAACCGGATGGGCGGCAGCATCTTCGCGCAAGTGACGCAGCAGGTCGGCGACACGACGCCGGACGTCGACGATGCCGAAGACCTGAAGCGATTCTTCAACGCGATCCAGTCGCTCAATTCGCAGGACAAGCTGCTCGCCTACCACGACCGCTCGGACGGCGGCCTGTGGGCGACGGTGTGCGAAATGGCATTCGCGGGCCACACGGGCGTGTCGCTGAACGTCGACATGCTGACGCTCGATCCGAATCACGAATCCGACTACGGCGACGCGAAGGACTGGGCGAAGCAGACGAGCGGCCGTCGTGACGACCGCACGCTGCGCGCGCTGTTCTCGGAAGAACTCGGCGCCGTCGTGCAGGTGCGCGCGTCCGACCGTGACGCGGTGCTCGGCGCGCTGCGCGAGTTCGGCCTGTCGGCATGCTCGCACGTGATCGGCTCGGTCAACGACCGCGACGTGATCGAGGTGTACCGCGACGCGAAGAAGATCTTCGACGCACCGCGTACCGAACTCCATCGCGCATGGGGCGAAGTGAGCTGGCGCATCGCGCGCCTGCGTGACAACCCCGCCTGCGCGGATGCCGAATACGACGCGTTGCTCGACGCGGCCGATCCGGGCATCTCGCCGGTGCTGAGCTTCGATCCGGCCGACGACATCGCCGCGCCGTTCATCGCGACCGGTGCACGGCCGCGCGTCGCGATCCTGCGCGAGCAGGGCGTGAACTCGCACCTGGAAACGGCCTACGCGTTCGACCGTGCAGGCTTCGACGCGCACGACGTACACATGAGCGACCTGCTCGCCGGCCGCGCGAATCTTGCCGATTTCGCGGGTGCGGTCGCATGCGGCGGCTTCTCGTACGGCGACGTGCTGGGCGCGGGCGAAGGCTGGGCGAAGACGATTCGTTTCAACGCGAACCTCGCCGACATGTTCTCGGCGTTCTTCGCGCGGCCGGACACGTTCGCCCTCGGCATCTGCAACGGCTGCCAGATGCTGTCGAGCATCGCGTCGATGATCCCGGGCGCGGAAGCGTGGCCGAAGTTCACGCGCAACAAGTCCGAGCAGTTCGAGGCGCGCTTCTCGTTCGTCGAAGTCGAGAAGTCGCCGTCGATCTTCTTCGCCGGGATGGAAGGCTCGCGGATTCCGGTCGCGGTCGCGCACGGTGAAGGCTATGCGGACTTCTCGCAGCAGGGCGACATCGATCGCGTCGCGGTCGCGATGCGTTTCGTCGACCACCGCGGCGAAGCGACCGAGCGTTATCCGTTCAACCCGAACGGCTCGCCGGCCGGGATTACGTCGGTCACGACGGCCGATGGCCGCTTCTCGGTGCTGATGCCGCACATGGAGCGTGTGCATCGTACGGTCGCAATGAGCTGGCACCCGGAAAGCTGGGGTGAAGCGAGCCCGTGGATGCGCGTGTTCCGTAACGCACGCCGCTGGATCGGTTGAGCGGGATGATGTTCGACCCGAATGCGCCGGTCGAGGTCGTCACGCTGCGCGACGAGCGCGCGGGCGATGTCGATGCGATCGGCCGCGTGATCGTCGCCGCGTTCGCGGGTGAACCGGAGGGCGGGCAGTTCGAACGGCGGATCGTCGACGCACTGCGTGCGGACGGTGCGTTGAGCGTCTCGCTCGTCGCGGAACGTGACGGCCGCGTGATCGGGCACGTTGCGTTCTCGCCGGTGTCGATCGGCGGCGTGCCGTCCGGCAGCCAGGGCTGGTACGGGCTGGCGCCGCTCGCGGTGCTGCCCGGCTGCCAGCGGCAGAGCATCGGCGCCGGAATGGTGCGCACGGGGCTTGATGCGTTGCGCCGGCTTGGCGCGCGCGGTTGCGTGCTGCTCGGGGAACCCGCGTACTACACGCGGTTCGGCTTCGCGCCGTCCAGCGACATCGTGTTCCCGGGCGTGCCGCCCGAGTATTTCCTTGCGCTGTCGCTCGACGACTCGGCGCCGCGGCCGTCGGGCGACGTTCGCTATCACGACGTGTTCTACCCTGCGTAACGCAAGGGTGCGGCGCGAGTCGATCCGGCACACGGGAAAGGCCGCTCTTCGGAGCGGCTTTTTCTTTGGGTGCGCCGCAGCGTATCGTGATGCGCCGGCAGTCAGCCTGCGGGCAATAAAAAAGCCGCTCCGAAGAGCGGCTTTTCGATGCGCGGGCGAGTATCGCCGACGTTACTGAATCTTCGCCTGCTGACGCAGACCTTCCTCGAACGCCTGCAGCTTCTGCTGCACGAGCTGCTGCGCGATCTGCGCCTTCACCTGCTCGAGCGGCGGCGGAGCGATGTCGCGAATGTCGTCGACGCGGATGATGTGCCAGCCGAACTGCGTCTTCACCGGCGTGTCGGTCATCTGGCCTTTCTGCAGCTTCTGCGCCGCTGCCGCGAATTCCGGCACGTACGCCTTCGGATCGGACCAGTCGAGATCGCCGCCGTTCTTGCCCGAACCCGGATCCTTCGAGAACTGCTTCGCGAGATCCTCGAACTTCGCGCCGGCCTTGATCTTCGCGATCAGGTCCTTCGCCTGCTGCTCGTTGTCGACGAGGATGTGGTGCAGGTGGTATTCGCGGTTGCCGCCGGCGCCCTTGACGAGATCGTCATAGCGCGCCTTCACTTCGGCGTCGGTCGGCTGGTTCTTCTTCAGGAAGCTCTCGATCATCGAGCGCAGCACGACGGTCTGCTGCGCGACGGCGACTTGCGCCTTCACGTCCGGACGATTCGGGATGCCTTCGCGGATCGCTTCCTGCATCAGGATTTCGCGGTTCACGAGTTCCTGGCGCACGGCCTGCTGCAGTTGCGGGCCGTCGGTCTGGCCTTGCTGGACGAGCTGCGCGACCATCGCATCGGCGCGGGACTTCGGAATCGGCGTGCCGTTGACGACGGCGATGTTCTGGGCAAATGCCGGTGCCGCTGCAAAAGCAGCCGCCGCGACCCACAGGCGGGGGGATTTCAGGATCATCGGGAATTCCTAATGAGACTAGATTGAAGATTCGTTGAATTCTTCGGGCGTGTAAGCCACGATCGCGAGCGCGTGAATGCCGCGCTGCATCGCATCAGCGAGCGCATCATACACCAGCCGGTGCCGCGCGACGCGCGGCTTGCCCGCGAAGGCGGACGACACGATCGTGACCGTGAAGTGGCCGCCGGCGGACGCGCCGGCGTGGCCCGCGTGCTGCGCGCTGTCGTCGCGCACGGTGAGCGCCAGCGGCGCCAGCGATGCGGTGAGGCGCGCTTCGATCAGCGCGATGCGCTCGTCGGGCGAGGCGTGGAGAAAGGCGTCCGTCATGTCACTCGTCCTTCAGGTATTTCGTGAGCCACAGGCTCTGCAGGATGATGAACACGACCATCGCGCCCGTCGTACCGAACAGCTTGAAGTTCACCCATTGCGATTCGGTGAAGTTGTGTACCACGTACAGGTTCGCGACGCCGAGCACCGCGAAGAACAGCGCCCATGCGACGTTCAGCTTGTCCCACACGGGAGTCGGCAGCGTGAGCTGCTTGCCCATCATCTTCTCGATCAGGTTCTTGCTGAACGCATAACGCGCGGCGAGCAACCCGACCGCAAACAACCAGTACAGCACAGTCGGCTTCCATTGAATGAATTTCTCGTCATGCAGGACGAGGGTGGCGCCACCGAAGACGACGATCACGCCGAGGCTCACCCACAGCATCGTGTCGACCTTCCGGTGCCGGAAAGCGACCCATGCAACCTGGGCCAGCGTCGCGATGATCGCGACGGCGGTGGCGGTAAAGATGCCCCAGACCTTGAAGGCGACAAAAAACAGGATGATCGGAAACAGATCGAACAGGAATTTCATGGCGCTCGCAGCTGCGTGAAAGGCCGCTTGCGCGGCCTTTCACCGTTGTAGGGACCCGCCAGGCACCACCGTTGCGGATCGGGGCGGCCAGCCCGGGGCTGGCCGGCCGGCGAGGGTCGACCCCGCCGATCCGCCCGGCGCCGCTCAGTCGTTTTCGGGTCGGGACTCGAAGTTTAACGCAGCCGAATTGATGCAGTAACGCAAACCGGTCTGGTCGCGCGGGCCGTCCTCGAAGACGTGGCCCAGATGCGCGCCGCAATGGTTGCAGCGCACCTCGACGCGCACCATCCCGTGCGAGTAGTCGACCTTCTCGTCGATCACCTCGCCGTTGAGCGGCTTGAAGTAGCTGGGCCAGCCGCAGCCCGAGTGGAACTTGGAGCCGGATTCGAACAGCGGCGTGCTGCAGACGACGCATTTGTAGATGCCGGCGTCTTCCGTGTCGGTGTATTCACCGGTGAATGCGCGCTCGGTCGCCGCATGCTGCGTGACCTCGTACTGCATCGGCGTGAGCCGGCGGCGCAGGTCGGCGTCGTCCTTCTGGTACGGGAAGGTCTTGTCGTCGGAATCGTGGGACATGTGGGGTTCTCCTGATCGGTCGGTCGATACGCGCGGGTTGCGGGCTCAGGACGAGCAGCTCACTTCGAGCGACCCGGCCCAGTCGGGCGGCAACGCCGCGTATGCTTCATGCTCGGGTTGTTCGTCGAACGGGCGACGCAGGATCTGCGCGAGCCGCTCGACTTCCGAAAAATCCTTTTCCTTCGCGCGCCGGATCGCAACTTCGGCCAGATGGTTGCGAAGCACGTATTTCGGGTTTGCGCGGTTCATCGCGGCCGCGCGTGCGGCGTCGTCGCGCGTTTCCTCGGACAGCCGCGCGCGGTAGAGGTTCGCCCACGCATCGAACGCTTCGCGGTCGATGAACAGGTCGCGCACCGGGGCGTCGCGGCTCGCGTCGTGCTTCGAGATCTGCGCGAGGCGGCGGAACGTCAGCGTGAAATCCGCGTGGCTCGCGTGCATCGTCTCGAGCAGCTTGTTCGCGAGTTCGGCGTCGTTCTCGCGTTCGAGCTCGAGGCCGAGCTTCGCGCGCATCGCGCGTTCGAGCGCGGGGCCGAAACGTTCCGGAAATTTCGCGAGCACGGCCTGCGCATCGTCCACCGCACGCTCGGCGCGCGCATCGTCGTCGGCGATGCCGTGCTGCAGCCCGATCAGCGGCAGCAGCGCTTGCGCGAGGCAGTAGCAGTTCCAGTGCGCGATGCGCGGCTGCATCCGGTACGCATAGCGGCCGCTGTTGTCCGAGTGGTTGCAGATGTGATTCGCATCGAACGCGTCGACGAAGCCGAACGGGCCGTAGTCGATCGTCACGCCGAGGATCGACATGTTGTCGGTGTTCATCACGCCGTGGCAGAAGCCGACGGCCTGCCACTGCGCGACGAGGTCGGCCGTGCGCAGCGTCGCGGCTTCGAGCAGCGCGAGGTAGGGGTCATCCGCGTCGCGGCATGCCGGATAGAAGCGGTCGATCACGTGATCGGCGAGCTGGCGAAGCAGGTCGGGGCGATCGTTCGAGAAGAAGTGCTCGAAGTGGCCGAAGCGCACGAAGCTCTCCGACACGCGCGTGACGACGGCCGACGTCTCGATTTCCTCGCGCACCACCGGTTGGTCGGAGCCGATCACCGTCAGCGCGCGCGTGGTCGGGATGCCGAGGTGATGCATCGCTTCCGAGCACAGGAATTCGCGGATCGACGAGCGCAGTACCGCGCGGCCGTCGCCCATCCGCGAGTACGGCGTGCGGCCGCTGCCTTTCAGCTGCAGCTCGTAGCGGCGGCCGTCCGAGCCGGTGCGTTCGCCGATCGTCAGCGCGCGGCCGTCGCCGAGCTGGCCCGCCCACACGCCGAACTGGTGACCGGAATACACCGACGCGTACGGCATCGCGTGCGCGGGCCAGTCGCGTGTCGGGTTGCCGGCGAACAGCTCGGCGAAGCCGGGCTGCGCGGCGATCGACGGCGGCAGGTCGAGCAACTGCGCGACTTCGCCGGAAAAGCCGACGACGTACGGCGCGGCAAGCGGCGCGGCCGGCAGCCGCGTATGAAACGCATCGCCGAGCGTGACGAACGCGCCTGCGGCGGGCGCGCCGAGCGTGGCGGCGAGGTCGGGGAGGGTGTCAGCCGTATCGGCTGCGCTTCGGGAAAACGACATGTTGAGCGCCTCTGGGTAAGCCGATATTGTAAGGCGGCGTCGCGCCGCCCGCATGGTGGCCCGCACGCCGTGCGCCACGCCCGTCCGGGGCCGCTGACGGGCGCGCCGCAGGGGCGGCTTCCGGACGGAAACGCGCCCCAGGCTGGTCACCGATTCGCATCCTCACGGAGAACAAGACGATGGGTAAGCCGTTGCTGGGCCAGATGATGGACATGCCGCTGCTGGTGTCCTCGCTGATTTCGCATGCCGCGCGGCACGCCGGCGACACGGAGATCGTGTCGAAGCGCGTGGAAGGCGACCTGCATCGCTACACGTACCGCGATTGCGAACGCCGCGCGAAGCAGCTGGCGCAGGCGCTCGCGCGGCTCGGCGTCGCAGCCGGCGACCGCGTCGGCACGCTGGCGTGGAACGGCTACCGGCATCTGGAGGCGTACTACGGGATCGGCGGGATGGGCGCCGTATGCCACACGATCAACCCGCGCCTGTTCCCCGAGCAGATCGCATTCATCGTCAATCACGCGGAAGACCGCTACGTCTTCTTCGACATCAATTTCGCGCCGCTCGTCGACGCCATCGCGCCGCAGTGCCCGCATGTGAAGGGCTGGGTCGCGATGACCGATGTCGCGCACCTGCCGTCGGGCGCGACGCCGTACCTCTGCTACGAAACGCTCGTCGAAGCCGAGGACGGCCGTTATGACTGGCCGCGCCTCGACGAGCAGCAGGCGTCGGGACTCTGCTACACGTCGGGCACGACCGGCAACCCGAAGGGCGTGCTGTATTCGAATCGTTCGACCGTGCTGCACGCGTATGGCGCCGCGCTGCCCGACGCGATGAACCTGTCCGCGATGGACGCCGTGCTGCCCGTCGTGCCGATGTTCCACGTCAACGCATGGGGGCTGCCGTACGCCGTGCCGCTCACGGGCGGCAAGCTCGTGCTGCCCGGCAAGGATCTCGACGGGAAATCGCTGTACGAGCTGATGGAAGCCGAGCGCGTGACGTTCTCCGCGGGCGTGCCGACCGTGTGGCTCGGGCTGCTGAACTACATGCGTGAAGCCGGTGTGCGCTTCTCGACGCTGAACCGCACGGTGATCGGCGGCTCCGCGTGCCCGCCCGCGATGCTGCGCACCTTCGAGGACGAATACGGCGTGCGCGTGATCCATGCATGGGGGATGACCGAACTGTCGCCGCTCGGCACGCTCGCGAAGCTCAACTGGGCGCAGTCGCAGCGGCCGCTCGACGCGCAGCGCAAGCTGCTCGAGAAGCAGGGGCGCGTGATCTGCGGCGTCGACATGCGCATCGTCGGCGAGGACGGCCACGAGCTGCCGTGGGACGGCGTCGCGTTCGGCGAGTTGCAGGTACGCGGGCCGTGGGTGATCGACCACTACTTTCGCGGCGATACGTCGCCGCTGACGGACGGCTGGTTCCCGACCGGCGACGTCGCGACGATCGACCCCGACGGCTTCCTGCAGATCACCGACCGCAGCAAGGACGTGATCAAGTCGGGCGGCGAGTGGATCAGCTCGATCGATATCGAGAACGTCGCGATTGCGCACCCGGGCGTGGCCGAAGCCGCGTGCATCGCCTGTGCGCACCCGAAATGGACCGAGCGTCCGTTGCTCGTCGTGGTGCCGCGCGAAGGCGCGAACCTGAACCGCGACACATTGCTCGCGTTCTACGAAGGCAAGGTCGCGAAATGGTGGATCCCCGACGACGTCGTGTTCGTCGAATCGCTGCCGCACACCGCGACCGGCAAGCTGCAGAAGCTGAAGCTGCGCGAGACGTTCCGCAATTACGTGTTGCCGACGGCGGTGTGCGAGCCGTAAGCGTTGCGCCCCGGGCCGGCGACGGCCCGCAGACCGGTCGCCCGATCCGTCCCCGGATCGGGAACAAAATTCAAATTGAACGACCGTGCTTTTTTGTTGTATGCTGCCTCAGTTCATCCGGACATGCGGCTGTTCGACCGCGCACAATGAAGCGCAGCCACCCCGGCGCGCGATGCATGGAGGCAGGCAGATGGCAGTGGATTACTCGACTCGCGACGGCGTGGCCGTCATCACGCTCAACAATCCGCCCGTCAACGGGCTCGGCCTGTCGACCCGCCAGGGCGTCATGGACGCGCTCGATCGCGCCGCGCAGGATCCGTCGGTCACGGCCATCGTGCTGACCGGCGCCGGCCGCGCGTTTTCGGGCGGGGCTGACATCACCGAATTCAATACGCCGAAGGCGCTGCAGGAGCCGACGCTGCACACCGTGATCCGCGCGGTGGAGGCGAGCGCGAAGCCCGTCGTCGCGGCGCTGCACAGCGTCGTGATGGGTGGCGGCCTCGAGCTCGCGCTCGGCGCGCACTACCGCGTCGCGGCGCCCGGCGCGCAGGTCGCGCTGCCCGAAGTGAAGCTCGGCCTGCTGCCGGGCGCGGGCGGCACGCAGCGCCTGCCGCGCGCGGTGGGGCTCGAAACCGCGCTGAACATGATCGTGTCGGGCGCGCCCGTGCTGTCGGAGCAACTGGCGAAAAGCGGGCTGTTCGACGCCATGGCCGACGGCGACCTGCTCGACGCGGCCGTCGCGTTCGCACAGAAGGCCGGCGCACAGAAGGGGCCGCATCCGCGCGTGCGAGATCGCAAGATCATCCACGACAACGCCGCAGGCTTCATCCAGTTCGCGCGCAATTCCGCGCAGGCCGCCGCGCCGAATTTCCCCGCGCCGCACAAGTGCATCGATGCGATCGAGGCCGGCGTGCTGCACGGCTTCGACAAGGGCAGCATCGCCGAACGCGAGGGTTTCGTCGCGCTGATGATGACGCCTGAAAGCCGTGCGCTGCGCCATGCGTTCTTCGGCGAACGGGCGGCGAGCAAGATTCCCGACGTGCCGTCGGACACGCCGCTGCGCGAGATCCGCCGCGTCGGCGTGATCGGCGCGGGCACGATGGGCGGCGGGATCGCGATGAACTTCATCAATGCGGGCCTGCCCGTCACGCTGCTCGAGACGAAGCAGGATGCGCTCGAGCGTGGCATCGCGACGATCCGCAAGAACTACGATGCGCAGGTGAAGAAGGGCAAGCTCACGCAGGAGAAGCTCGACGCGCGCATGGCGCTGATCGCGCCGACGCTGTCCTACGACGACCTGAAGGATGCCGACCTGATCGTCGAAGCCGTGTTCGAGGAACTCGGCGTGAAGGAGCAGGTGTTCAGGAAGCTCGACGAAGTCGCGAAGCCGGGTGCGATCCTCGCGTCGAACACGTCGACGCTCGACGTCGACAAGATCGCGGCGTTCACGAAGCGCCCGCAGGACGTCGTCGGCATGCACTTCTTCAGCCCGGCGAACGTGATGAAGCTGCTCGAGGTCGTGCGCGGCGCGCAGACCGCGAAAGACGTACTCGCCACCGTGATGGCGGTCGCGAAGAAGATCCGCAAGACGGCGGTCGTGTCGGGCGTGTGCGACGGCTTCATCGGCAACCGGATGATCGAGCAGTACATCCGCCAGGCGCTGTTCATGCTCGAGGAAGGCGCGCTGCCCGCGCAGGTCGACCGCGCGATCGAGAAGTTCGGTTTCGCGATGGGGCCGTTCCGGATGAGCGACCTCGCCGGCAATGACATCGGCTGGGCGATCCGCAAGCGGCGCTATGTCGAGAAACCCGATCTGCAGTACTCGAAGATCGCCGACCGCCTGTGCGAACAGGGCCGCTTCGGCCAGAAGACGGGCGCCGGCTGGTACGACTACGTGCCGGGCGATCGCAAGGCGAAGCCGTCGTCGCTGGTCGACGAGATGGTCGTCGCGTATTCGACGGAGCGCGGCGTCGAGCGGCGCAAGATCGGCGACGACGAGATCGTCGAGCGGCTGGTGCTGGCGCTCGTCAACGAAGGCGCGAAGATTCTCGAGGAGAAGATCGCGTCGAAGGCGTCCGACATCGACATGGTCTACCTGACCGGCTATGGCTTCCCGCTGTGGCGCGGCGGCCCGATGCTGTACGCGGACGTGGTCGGCCTCTACAACGTCGAGCGTGCGATTCGTCGCTACGCGGCGGCGCCGAACGGCGACGCATGGCAGCTTGCGCCGTCGATCGCGGAACTGGCGAAGGCCGGCCGCGGGTTCAACGGCTGACGACGCTGTATGGCGGCGCGACCGATCCCGTCTGGAGAAACGCAATGAAACGCACCGACGACGTCCTGCTGGTGATCGACGTGCAATACGACTTCATGCCGGGCGGCGCGCTCGCGGTGCCCGACGGCGATGCGGTCGTGCCGGTGATCAACGCGCTCGCGCAGCGCTTCGACCAGGTCGTGCTGACGCAGGACTGGCACCCGCGCGAGCACGTGTCGTTCGCGGCGAACCATCCGGGCCGCGAGCCGTTTTCCACGCTCGCGCTGCCGTACGGCGAGCAGGTGCTGTGGCCCGTGCATTGCGTGCAGGACACCGACGGCGCGGCGCTGCATCGCGACCTCGACATCCCGCACGCGCGGCTCGTGATCCGCAAGGGTAGCGACGCGCAGGTCGACAGCTATTCCGCGTTCGTCGAAGCCGATCGCACGACGCGCACGGGGCTCGCAGGCTACCTGCGCGAGCTCGGTGCGAAGCGCGTGTGGTGCTGCGGGCTCGCGACCGACTATTGCGTCGCGTGGTCGGCGCTCGATGCGCGCGCGGCCGGTTTCGAAGCCGCGGTGATCAACGATGCGTGCCGTGCGATCGACCTGAACGGGTCGCTCGCGCACGCATGGCAACAGATGCAGGCAGCGGGCGTCGCGCATGTGACGTCCGCGGGCGCGCGCCCGGCGGCGTAGCGCATTTCCCTATCCGATATGAAGCAGGACCGAAGGAGACTCGCATGACCGAAGCCGTAATCGTATCGACCGCCCGCACGCCGCTGGCGAAATCCTGGCGTGGCGCATTCAACATGACGCACGGCGCGACGCTCGGCGGCCACGTGGTCGCGGCCGCGCTCGAACGCGCGAAGCTCGACCCCGCGCGCGTCGAGGACGTGATCATGGGCTGCGCGAACCCCGAAGGCGCGACCGGCGCGAACATCGCGCGGCAGATCGCGCTGCGCGCGGGGCTGCCCGTGACCGTGCCGGGGATGACGGTGAACCGTTTCTGCTCGTCGGGGCTGCAGACCATCGCGCTTGCCGCGCAGCGGATCATCGCGGGCGAAGGCGAGGTGTATGTTGCCGGCGGCGTCGAATCGATCTCGTGCGTGCAGAACGAGATGAACCGGCATATGGTCCAGGAAGGCTGGCTCGTTCAGCACAAGCCCGAGATCTACTGGAACATGCTGCAGACGGCCGAGAACGTCGCGAAGCGCTACGGCATCTCGAAGGAGCGGCAGGACGAGTATGGCGTGCAGTCGCAGCTGCGCGCCGCGGCCGCACAGGAAGCCGGGCGCTTTCGCGACGAGATCGTGCCGATCACGGTGCTCGCGGGCATCGCCGACAAGGCGACGGGCCGCCTGTTCACGAAGGAAGTGACGGTATCGTCCGACGAAGGCATTCGCCCCGATACGACGCTCGAAGGCGTGTCGAAGATCCGTTCGGCCGTGCCGGGCGGCGTGATCACCGCCGGCAACGCGAGCCAGTTCTCGGACGGCGCGTCGGCATGCGTCGTGATGAGCGCCGATGCCGCGCAGCGCGAAGGGTTGCAGCCGCTGGGCGTGTTCCGCGGCTTCGCGGTGGCCGGCTGCGAGCCGGACGAGATGGGCATCGGCCCCGTGTTCGCGGTGCCCAAGCTGCTGAAGCAGGCAGGATTGAAGGTCGACGACATCGGCTTGTGGGAGCTGAACGAAGCGTTCGCGGTGCAGGTGCTGTACTGCCGCGACACACTCGGGATTCCTGAGGATCGCCTGAACGTGAACGGCGGTGCGATCGCGGTCGGCCATCCGTACGGCGTGTCGGGCGCGCGCCTGACGGGCCATGCGCTGATCGAAGGCAAGCGGCGCGGCGTGAAGTACGTGGTCGTCACGATGTGCATCGGCGGCGGGCAGGGTGCGGCCGGCCTGTTCGAAATCCTCTGATCTTTTACCGGCCGCGGTGTCGCTTCGGCGGCGCTCGCGGCCGCGACGTGAATCGGCGTGACAGAACCGCGATTCGAAACAATCGGGAAGCAAAAGGCATGCGCCCGGTAATGCCGTTTCCCCTTACTTGTCAAACGAATTGCCCCACCTATACTTGCTCTGACATTTGCCTTTCGGCACGATGGGCAGGATCGTGCATCGCGCGATCCGTGCCGCGAAGGTTCGAACCAACGCAGCAGACCGACCGGGGACCGAATGAGTACGACCTATGCAGACGGGGAACCGCCGCGCGTCGTCAGCGCGGCCGCCAGGCTCTACGCGAAATGCCTGCTGATCGGATTCGCGTTGCTGCCTGCGTATCTGATTGCCTACCTGTGGTTCTTCAGCGACCCGCACGTCGTGTTCGAGAGCCACGCATTCCATGAAATCGCGATCGCGGCCGCGACCCTCGAAGGCGCGTTCGTCACCTACGTGACGTGGGTGTGCTACCGGTCGTCCGGCGAGCCGCTGCTGCGCTGGCTGACGCTCGGCTTTCTCGGCTTCGCGATGATCTATGCGCTGCACGGTGCGTTCACCGGGATGGCGCACCACAATATCTGGCTGTTTCTGCTGTACGGGCCTGCGTCGCGGCTCGTGATGTCGATCCTGCTGCTGACGGGTCTGCTGTCGTATTCGCGTCCGTCCGACCGGATCGAGAAACGCACGAGCGCGCGGACGTGGCTGCCGTGGATCGCGTTCTTTGTGATCGTCAACGTCGTCGTCGCCTATGTCGCGTATTCGCCGATTGCCGGCGCGCTCGGGACGCGGCTGTCGATGGAGGGCGGCGCGCTCGTGTTCTCGCTGCTGAACGTCTGCCTGCTGCTCGCGCGGCGGATCCGCTCGCCACTGATGGTGATCTACGGCGTGTCGATCATGGCATTCGCGCTGTCTTCGCTCGCATTCATACTCGGCAAGCCGTGGAACCACATGTGGTGGCTGGCGCACGCGATATTTGCGGGCGGCTTCTTCCTGCTCAGCTACGGCGTCGTGCAGGCGCTGCAGACGACCCGCTCGTTCTCGGCGATCTACAGCCAGGAAGACCTGATGAGCCGGCTGTCGGAATCGATGGCGCGTACCGAGAGCGCGTTGCAGGAACTGCGCCGCACGAACCAGAAGCTCGAGTACATGGCCGCGACCGATCCGATGACGGGCGCGTCGAACCGCCGGCAGTTCATCGCGCAGGTCGAGCGCGAGATGGTGCGGGCGGAACGCGACGGCACGCCGTTCTGCCTGCTCGCGCTCGATCTCGACAATTTCAAGAACATCAACGACGCGTACGGCCACCAGATCGGCGACGAGGTGCTGCGCGGCGTCGTGCGTCAGTGCCTCGAGGCGATCCGGCCGGCGGGCGGGCTCGCGCGCGTCGGCGGCGAGGAGTTCATGGCGCTGCTGCCGGACATGCCGCTCGAAGGCGCGCGGATGACGGCCGAGCGCGTGCGCTCGTCGATCGCGAGTTCGCCGTTCGGGCTGGATTTCAAGCGCGTGCAGGTGACGGTCAGTGTCGGCGTTGCGCAATACGGTGTCGATGGAAGTACGGTCGACGCATTGCTCAGGGTGGTCGACGAGCGACTGTATGCGGCGAAGCGGGAAGGGCGCAATCGCGTGGTGTCACGGTAATCCGGGTTCCACCGAAGCCCCGGAGGCGGCAACGCCCCGGGGCTTTTGCTTGCCGGCCGGCAGGCGACAGGCGATGCGCTAGCGCGACGCCACCGCCGTCGCGCTCTTCGGCTGCCCGTCCTGCATCTGCCGCGACGCCTGCCACCAGTACTTGCCAGCGCGCTGCTGCGGATCGCGGATCGCGAGATACGTCGTACTCCAGAGCTGGGCCGCATTGGCTTCGGTCGCATCGGCGCTGCGCGTGCCGAACGCGTCGGTCTGGTACTTGCCGTTCACGTAGGACCACGTCCACATCTCCGATGTCCGCATGTCGCGCCCGTTCGAGATTACCTGCCAGATCGTCTGCCGTGCCTGCGTGAGCAGCGTGCGAGTCGCGGCCGACAGGTCCTGGCGCGCGAGCTGGCGATCGAGCCCGGCCACCCACATCGCCTGCTGCCACGACCAGACCACCGTTCCGTGATACGCGGAACTCGTGAATTTCGGCCACAGTGACTGGCTCGCATACGCAGGATTCGCGATCAGCATGCCGGCATCGGTCACGAGCCCGGTCGGGAACGGCCGCGTGACGTCGGTGACGATCCGCTGGAGCTGGTCGTCCGGCGGCGTGCCGAACAGCAACGCGAAGCCGCCGTCCGAATTCATCACCGGAATCGGATTGCCCTGCTGATCGAGCGACAGCGCGTAGAAGGCCAACGGTGCGCTTGGCGCGGCTCCGGCCGGCACGCCGGCGGACGGCGCATAGGCCGACACGTCGGTGGTCGCCTGCGTGGCCGGCACGCCGACCTGGAACAGTGGCGGCGCTTGCGTCTCCCACGTGGCCGCTTCGTTTGCCGTGTTGGCGAGCGTCGCGCGCTGCCCGGCATCGAGGTACGGGTCGAGCAGGCCATGCGCGAGGAACGCGTTCGCCGCGCGCAGCGCGGCCGGAACGAGCACCGCGTTCACGTCGTACGGGTAGACGCCGCCGCCGAGGCCGTCGGTACTGTCGCGCCAGTTGCCGACGATCTCGCCGGGCCGCAGGTGGATCAGGTTCGCGACCGACGGCTGCTGAGCGAACGCCTGTGCGGTCGTCGCGACGTGCAGCAGGTTCACGACCAGGCGGCTGCCGTTGGTCTGCCCGTCGCTGCCGCGCTGCGCGAGATACGCGGCAGCACGCGCCTGGCCGCGCGTATCGTCGATCAGCCATGCGGCTGCGATCGGCGCGAGCAGGTAGTCGCTGTCGATCATCTTGTAGTCGTAGGTCGGCGTCGGATCGTTCGGTTTCCTGTTCTTCTGGTTGTCGACCAGCGCGAATTCGCCGATGCCTTCTTCGTGCGCGACCTTGCCGTCGACCGACAGGCGGCTCAGCACCGACGACAGGCCGGCCTCGATTGCCGCGGGTTCGAGCACGGGCATCAGCATGCGGACCGAGATCAGCGTGTCGCGGCCGAAGTACGTGTCGTATTGCCACGAGCCGGCCAGCAGCTTGTCGTTGAAACTCAGGAACTCGAGCACGTTCTGGCTTACCGGATCGGGGTTCACGGACGGGGCGAACAGGTCGGCACGCGTGATCGGCGACAACGGTGTTTCGCCCGACAACGCATCGATGTGCAACTTGAGCGTGTGCGAGCCGGCCGGCGCGTTCAGCACGAGCTTGCCGCCGGCTGCCGGCGCGATGCTGCCGCCGTCGCGCAGCGTGATGCGGAGCGAATAGCCGGGCGCGCCGTCGATCCGGTCGCGTTGCCATTGCGCGGCGCTGCCCTGGACGGTCGGCGCGGTGATGATCTGCTGCGGAATCGTCGCGCCGCCGTTGAAGTCGCGCAGGAAGCGCACGTTGCTGAGCACGCCCTGGCGGATCGTCAGCGTACCGGTGTCGACCGACACGTCGGCGCCGATACCGTACAGCGGGCGGCCGTGCCCGTCGGGGGCAGACAGCGCGGACGGCGGCGTGTCGAGGCTCCAGTTCACCGGCTGCGCGGTGTCGTCGAACCACAGCCCCGTGCCGCTGTTGCCGGCGGGGAAGACCACGAGCAGGCGCGGCTTCGTCGACGAACGCACGAGCAGGTGCGCGGCGACCTTGTCCTGTCGGTAGAACGCGTTGATCTGGCCGCCGGCGTCCATGCGGAACGACAGCGCGGCATTGTTCGACGGCGGGCTGTTCGACTGAACGTCGTCGTCGTTGCAGGCCGCGAGCAGGCTGGCGCAGACGAGCCCGAGACACAGCGACTTCGCAAGGCGATGCATGTTGATGTCCCTCCTGATGGCTGGATTGGCGATTTTTTATCTGGGTGGTCGAATGAACGGATCTGGGGTCCGTTTGATCTGTTGTCGCGGTCATTCTGGTGAGTGACCGGAATTAATCGGAGCTGACGCTTCTGATAAAGAAAGATCAGGCAATAAATAAACAAATGGTCGATAAATGCTAAACGCAGAAACGGCAGGGCGTGTTGCCCCTTTGCGGCGCGGAAGAGGCAATGAAATGAGCCTTCGTGCGGGTGACTGGCGAGTCACGCGGTGAAAGAAAATAAAACGTAAGCCGTCGTAGGGGATTCTAAATTTACGGGAAAGTCGAAGTCAATAATGTTTTGTGATTTTCCAATGCTTGATTGAAAATGCGGTCGCAATTATTACTCGCTGATCGGTAAAATGTGCGATTTAATTGATTCGGGGAATGCGGTTCGGATATCCGATGGCGAAACGATCGGCAATAGTGTTTCATTCCGGAGATTGATGCCAGAGAGGAAATTAATCGTCGTGTTTGTGCCGGCCACTGTCGCGAAAGGCCGGGATGCACCCTGCAATCCGCATTCCTGCAAATCAACCGAAGACCGCGTTCGCGCTATTAGATCCGTCGGCGCATACGGCGCGCTTATCGACGTTCCCGTCCCGCAACGGCGTCTCCAGCGCCGTGATCCAGCCTGCGTCTGACCACGAAGCCAAGAAGCGCCTCGACGTCTTCTACTAGCATTTGTCGCGGGAATCGGTCGAAAAGGCCGGTAACGGTGCGATTCCTGCAGACCTGGCCACGACGTGTTGGCGTGTTGACAATCGACCCCGGCAGGAGGCCTGTTCAATGACGCTCGAATGCATCAATCCCGAGGATCTGCCCGTTCCTCAAACGTACACGCAAGTCGTCGTTGCGACGGGGAGCAAGATGGTATTCATCTCGGGCCGGGAGCCCGAGGACATACACGGCAAGCTGGTTGGATAGGGTGATCTTGACGCACCGGCGCGCCATGTATTTGGCAATCTCGGGCGGGCACTTGCTGCGGCCGGTGCGCGGCCCGAGCGGGTCGCCAGGACCACCATCTACGTCGTCCATTACGACCGTGACGCCTGCTTGCCGATTATCGAAAGTGCCCGGACAGCGCTGTTCGGAGATCACAAGCCGGCGGACGTGGTGCTCGGTGTCGCGACGCTGTCCCCCGGTTATTTGATCGAAATCGATGCGATCGCGACCATCGAGTGATCGGGTGCTTCACACGTCGAACCGTTTGGCGCTGACGGTCGGTCAAATCTGCCAAGGCTGTGTTCGTCTGGATTGGTTTGCGCCGCGTGAGCGGCGCTTCGGCTTTTTGGATCGCTTTTGGCGGTGTTAGAACGCTGCTGTCTCGCCGCATCGAAGTGCTATTGACGCTCGCCAGGGCGATAGCCGGGAGTTTCTTCGCGTGTTCCCGTTTTCGCGGCAGCGGACGTAGGGTAGAAAGGGCCGGGAGCGAGGTCATGCGGCGGCGTCCCGCGCCATCTCAGGGGGCCAGTCGGGGGTGGGCATTGAACGAAGTTTGTCGAGCCATGAGCGCACGCTTGCTGCTCCCTTGGCTTTCGACCTCGTGTCGCCGGTTTCAATGCGACGGGTGGGCGGATTTTGTTTCACATCGGCGGGACGGAGTTTGAGCTGAATGCAGACGGCGCGACTCTGCGCAGCGCAAAGCTGCTGGCGGACATTCCGGACTCGAGGTTCACGGGCAACACGACGACCGAACACGTGCTCACGTGCAACGGTGGTATGCAGGGCAAGTCGGGCGAGACCGGTCGTGTCGCATTGAAGATCTCGGGTTGTGCGGAATATACCGAAGACGTTGTCGCGGCAGGTAAGGCTGTCAGTAAGCACCGCCACCGTGAGCAAGCAGGCGGCGAGCTGGATGGTATGCCTGATTAACGTCGCGAGCCTGTGAAATTTACGAGGGTGATGAAACACAACAAGCTCTTAGAATTGACGCTATACAACAAAGCTACTTTGGGGAAGGGAGTCCACTCAATGAGTTCTGACGGAGAAAATCAAAATGGTGTCGGAGGGCAGCAGGGCACAGTGAATCCACCAACTGACGCGGGGTGGGAAGATTTCAAGAGGTTCTACAAAAACTACGTCGCTGCGATTGCAGTGGTCAAAGATACGCTAGACGTCCTTTGGAAGCTCGCTCCAATTGGTTTGATCATGCCTGCCATTTTGATATGGTCGTATTTGAAGAAAATCGGATGGCAGCAATTGTTTCAGGAGTCGGTGGTGTCGGTGCCGGGGTTGATAGTCATGATCGTGTCAGCATGCTTGCTGACACTCGTACTGGCGGTTCAATTTTGTGTGCCATCGATAATTTCAGTGGGTGCTGCTGGCGTTTACGACGAGCAAAGCAAGGTGGCGAAAGCTGCGGGATTGCCCAGTATTAGAAATCCAATCGCGTGCTTATTCATTTTTTCTCCGGTCGTGTGGCTGGGAACGGCTGGAGTTCTAGCTCTGATTGCAGACTCTTCTGGTGGTTGGACGTTTTTGATAAGCATCGGTGTGATGGTTTTGTTTGAGATTGCAGTAATTTATCGGTGGAGAAATTCGCTTTCGGATTCGAGTAAATCGGGCTTTATTAGTGTCGTGGGACATTGGCTCAGGCTTATGGTGGCTCCGACATTTGCTGCATTGCCAGTATCACTTTCTTTGTTTATCTGTCTTAGTGTTTTCTCGTCTGGGGAAATGTCGGACTGGGCGGCTTTTGGGGTGTTCGTTGCATGTATTTTTTATAGTGTTATAGGTGTTCTTCCGGGAATGGCCTATTTGTTTGAAAAGATTTCAGATAAAAAGCCATTCGATATTTTTAAAACGACAACCGTTGCTGGCGTGATGGTGTTTTATGTGCTATGGATTGTGGCGCTGACCCTTGGCCCGGTTACATCTACGATCCTACGATCGATTGGTGCTATTGATGAGAATCGATACGTCTATCAGGTGCTCAAGCCAGATCTTGTGACCGGGATGCAGGGGGCCGGGTTCACAGTCCATATGGTTGCTCAATCCCCTTATAGCAAGGATTTGCCTGCCTACTTTGTGGACAGCTATGTGCGTTTCAATTTCGCCAGTGTGCTGTTGCTTTGCCGAGATCCACTCGCCTTTAATAAGGCCGACGGTGGATCCATGAGTGACAAGGATGTGCAGAACAAAAATCTGATCTGGCGTGCCGGTGGGTACTTTTGCGTGAAAGCGCGCGCTGATGAGGTTCGGTTGTTGCAAAGCCGTCACAAACCTTGATCACAAGTTTGCTTACTACCTGGACCCCGCAGAACGCGGGGGGTTTTATTTTCCGGAGGTTGTTTGCGGAAAGATGCACGGAAAGGCGGGGCGGCACCCGTGACATTTATCGACGCCGAATTCCCCAGCCGGGTGATCGTGTTCTCGGGTTCATGTTTTTCGACGTTATCAGGTCACAAGCTTTACAAGCACGGACGACAAGCCGTCGTATGTTTTCCAGATTGCCAAACCGCCCAACAGCAATGGCAGAAGAAGATCTAGGAGCCAAAGACTGATGAATCTTGCTCGTAGGCGCCAAGAAAGACGCTCTGATCGTGTGATCACAGTCGCCCATTTGGCGAGGAGTGGCGCTACCTCTGCATGCAACGAATTCATCCCTTCTTGGATTGCCTTGAGTTGCCCGGTCGCACTGGAGATTTGCGACGAGAATTGCACTTGAGACCGCATATCCGTTTCGATCACTGTGCCATCGAGACCGTGCATCGCGTTCTTCACTTGTTCGCCTGTGATGTGAAAATGAGCTTCCAGCATCGACACTAGATCAAGGTAAGGTTTGGTCAGGGCGCGCTCGCGCGTGAATTTCCACGCGGAGTAGTCGACATAGGCTGCGAGGGCGAATGCGGAAAGAAAATAGCCTACTATGAGGCATGCAAGGCCCTTCGTTATGCTGCTTTCCAATGTAGTGTGAACGGCAGTTTGTAACCCCAGGAATCCACTGACCTGCAGATTCAACGCCGCAATCAACAATGCCGTGAAGCTACCTGCTACGAGATTCCGCTTTGCTTTACGAGTATCGTCCGTTAATGGATCTTGAAAGACAACCTCACCAATGTCGTTCTCAGTGATGGCCTTGTATACGTCTGGACGAACGTAGTTCATGAGTGGCTTCTCCGGGCTGGCAGCAATTATTCTTTTGCAAATTCGGCGTAGGTCGTGGCATAGCTCTTGAATTTTAATGCTGCTATGCGCGGCGGAGGTGCATCATTGGACTGACAACTGCCTTCGTTGATACGCGCGGACAGCACTTCGTGCTTCGCATGGGAGGGATGCAATCCCTTCTTGACGAGTGCACGGGCATCATCGCGTGCCGGGAGAGCGTCTTGAAGGCTGACAGTGGGATATTCTCCGATCGCGAAGAGATTCTCCTTCCCTGCGATTCCATACTTGTGTCGCAAAAGCTTCGAGTCGGACAGATTCACTAACAGATACTGTCCATTGCCGTCGGCAAGTTTGGTAGGCTTGTCGCCTGCCTTCGCTGGTCGGATCTTGAGACTGGACACGATTCCGGGCGAACGGTGCAAGGTACCCGACTGCTAAGGGTGACGGGCACACTGCCGAACCAACACGAACAGGAGCAACCGAAGTGATCAGACATATTGTGATGTGGAAGTTGAAAGAATCGGCCGAAGGCGCGACGCGCGCACAGAACGCGCTGAAGCTGAAGGAAAAGCTCGAAGGCTGCCGCGACCTCGTGCCGGGCACCTTGCAGATCGACGTCGGCCTGGCGACGCCCGGCCTCGACGCGACCGCCGACATCGTGCTCGTGTCCGATTTCGCGGACAAAGCCGCGCTCGACGCATACCAGGTGCACCCGATCCACCAGGAAGTGAAGAAATTCGTCGTTGCGGTGGCCGAATCGCGCGAGTGCGTCGACTACATCGTCGACAGCGCACGATGAGCGACGCGGCAACCCCGACGGACGGCCCGTCGATCGAAAGCCCGTTCGTCGACATGCTCGGCGTGCAGCTCGTGTCCGCGAAGGACGGGGCGAGCGAGATCGTGCTGCCGCTCGAGGAGCGGCACATGAACACGTGGAGCATCGCGCACGGCGGCGTGACGATGACGCTCGCGGACATCGCGCTCGCGATGGCGGCGCGCAGCCTGACCGACGACGGCATCGGCGTCGTCACGGTCGAGATGAAGGTGAACTTCATGCAGCCGGGCCGCGGCGAACTGCGCGCCTACGGGCGCGTGATGCACCGCTCGACGACGATGGCCTACTGCGAAGGCGAAGTGCGCGACAGCGACGGCAACTTCGTCGCGAAGGCGCTCGGTACGTTCAAGTACATGCGGCGGCTTGCGGTCGGCCGCGACATCAAGCGGCAACGCTCGCGCACGGCGCCGGACGCCCAGCCCGGCCCGAGCGACGCGTAAGCACCCGGACGAACGGCCCTGTCTCCCGAATGAGGCAGGGCCGTTTTGTTTGGCGGCACGGGATTCCCGCACATCGCGCGCCATACCGGCCTGACGCGAGCGTGGCATCATGCACGCTTGTCCGTTCAGGGCGCCGCACAGGCGCTGTCTTCCCCGATGCCGCTGAATCCGAAGGTCGCCCAGGTGCTCGACATGATCGAGCGCGCGAAACGTCCGTCCTATCACCACCAGACGCCGCAGCAGGCGCGCGCCGCGTACGAGAAGAGCGCGCCGATCCTCGACGTCGCGCCGGCGCCGATGCATTCGGTGGAAGAATGCGTCGTGCCGACGCGCGACGGCCGCACGATCGGTGCGCGGCTGTACCTGCCGGTCGCGCCGAGCCTTGCAGAGCCGCTGCCCGCGCTCGTCTACTATCACGGCGGTGGTTTCACGGTCGGCAGCGTCGACACGCACGACGCGCTGTGCAGGATGTTCGCGCGCGATGCGCAGTGCGCGGTGCTGTCGGTCGATTACCGGCTCGCGCCCGAACACCGGTTCCCGACCGCGGTGAACGACGCCGACGACGCATTGCAGTGGCTCCATCGCGAGGCCGCCACGTTCGGCATCGACGCTGCTCGGCTGGCGGTCGGCGGCGACAGTGCGGGCGGCACGCTTGCCACCGTCTGCGCGGTGCTCGCGCGCGATGCGGGCATTCGCCTGGCGCTGCAGCTGCTGATCTATCCGGGCGTGACGGGTTACCAGGACACCGAATCGCACGCGCGGCTCGCGAACGGCTACCTGCTGACGCAGGACACGATCCAGTGGTTCTTCACGCAATACGTGCGCGATCGGGCGGATCGCGACGACTGGCGCTTCGCGCCGCTCGACGGTACGCGCGGCGCGCCGTCGTTTGCGGGCGTCGCGCCGGCGTGGATCGCGACGGCCGAATACGATCCGCTGAGCGACGAGGGTGCCGCGTACGCAGCGAAGCTGCGCGCGGCCGGCAACGCGGTCACGCTGGTCTGCTATCCGGGGATGATCCACGAATTCTTCAAGATGGGCGGCTACATCCCCGAGGTGCGGGCCGCGCATGTTGATGCGGTCGCGGCGCTGAAGGCCGCATTCGACGACGTTTGACGGCAGGCGTTTGACGGCGCACGCGCCGCATGGGAGCTGCGATGGCGGACGGCGTAGTGGAAACGGGTGACTGGACGGTGCTGGGCGGTGATGCTGCGCGCATTCGCGACGCGGTGTTCGTACGCGAGCAACAGATTCCGCCGGAATGGGAACTCGACGATGACGATCCGCTGTCGTTCCATGCGGTTGCCTACCGGATCGATGCGGCGACAGGTACGCGTCGGGCGGTCGCGACGGGAAGGCTGTTGCCATCCGGCATGATCGGCCGTGTCGCGGTGCTGGCCGATGTACGCGGGCAGGGTGTCGGGTCAGCCGTGCTGAACGCGTTGCTGGGTGCCGCGCGGCACCGCGGCGAAACTGCCGTGCGGCTTTACGCGCAGGATTCGGCGGTGGCGTTCTACGTGCGGCATGGCTTCGCGGCGGTCGGTGAACCGTTCGTCGAAGCCGGTGTGCCGCACGTCGAGATGACGCGCGCGCCGTAGCGCGCGGTGCGCGCGTTCAGCGCGGCCGCGTCGCGTCGAGGTCGAACGTGAACGCGCGCTCGAACGAACCCGGACGGACGGTGCGGTGCGAGCCGTCGTCGTCGCAGCGCTCCTTGATCTCGACCGTCAGCCGCACGCCTTCCTTCATCGTGACGCGCAGCGCGGTCGTGCCGCGCGTGCCGTATTCGGGCGTCTCGATGAACGCGGCCGACAGCGCACGTTCGCGTTCGATCGGGATGCCGGTATGGGGCAGCGCGTCGTCGTCCGCGACATGCGGGTCGCGCATCAACGCGATCAGCTCGTCGAGCGACGGGGTCGGATTGTCGGTGAGCAGCGTGCCGAGTTCCGCGCGCTTGCGCACGACTTTCGGCCAGGGCGTATCGAGCCGCGCGTTCGACAGCGCATGCACGCCGGGCGTGATCGCGACGGGCGCGGCGACACTGCTTTCGCCTTCGGGCGCACGGTTGCAGAACCACGCGAGTTCGCGTCGCCGCCAGTCGCCGACGAGCAGGTTGAAGCCGTTGTACACGGCGGCATGCTCGGCCAGTTGCCCGAGATACTCGAGCGGCGCGACGGACGGGCCGCCGAGAAAATCGGACACGAGCTTGCCGCGGGTCGGGGCGCCCGCGCGAATGTCGAACGGCGCGCGGTAGTTCGTCAGCGCGGCGAACCTGCCGTCGCGCGAGACGCCGAGCCACGTGCCGCCCGCTTCGAGATCGCGGCCGGCCAGTACACCCGGCACATCCTCCCACCACGAGAGCGGCGCGCTGGTCCGGCGAAAGAACTCGTCACGGTTGGCGGCGAGGGTAAAGACGGGACCGGCGGCGGCATCGGGCTGCCAGTCGAAGGCAATCAGACACATCGGGCGATTCTCTCGCAGGAAACATCGGGCGCCGGCTGCGACTCGCGAGCCGGCGCCCGAACGGGTTGTCAGTGCATCACGCTTCCGTCGGCCATGCGTACGGCAGCGTATCGAACGCGAGCACCGGGCCGTCGGCCGAACCGAGGTGCACCGTGCCGTTGTCGAGCGCGGCGAGCTTGATCTCGACGAGCGCATCGACGCCGCCCGCGGGCGCGGCCGCCGCATTGACGATCATCCCGCACGGCTGGCCCGGATCGTCGCTGTGGAACAACTCGACGCCGGCATGCACGGTATCGGTGTCGCCGGCGACGTGCGCGAGCGCGGTGCGGCGCTTGATCGTGCCGCGGTACTGGCTGCGCGCGACGATTTCCTGGCCCGGGTAGCACCCCTTCCTGAAGTTAACGGCGCCGATCACGTCGAAGTTGACCATCTGCGGCACGAACTGTTCGACGGCCGGCTGCGTGATGCGCGGCTCGCCCGCGCGCACGTCGAGCCAGTCCCACACGGCTGGCGACACGACCGGCAGCGTGCCGGCGAGCGCCGCGAGGCGCGCGTCGACTTCCGAACGCGGGCCGATCCACAGATAGCGCTTGCGGCCGGCCGCGTCGGGCACGCGGATCAGCGCGCCGGCCGGGCCATCGACCTTCACGTGCACGCCGTCCGGCAGCGCATCGAAGATGCCGGAGAGCGCGTCGCGCACGTCGCCCGCGAAGCCGGCCACCGCGAGCGTGTCGCTCGCGTCCGTCAGCTTCGCCTTCGCGCGCAGCACGAACATCGACAGCCGCTTCTGCACGGCGGGCTGCACGTCCTTCGACACGAGCAAGCGCACGCCGTGACCGGCGCGCCACGTGAGGAACGAGCCGAGAAGGCGCCCCTTCGGCGAGCAATAGCCGGACAGCCGCGCGCTCGCGGCATCGAGATGCTCGATGTCGTTGGTCAGCTGGCTGTGCAGGAACGTGGCGGCATCGTCGCCGGCCACGTCGATCACGCCGAACTGAGGCAGCGGCATGCAGGCGCCCGGCGCATCGAAATCGGCGGCGGACGGGCGGGGGAAAACGGGGAGCGAGGCAGATGCGGCCTGGGCAGCCGGTGAAGCGAACGGTGTGCTCATGGAATGAGGGAACAGTCAACTCTGACTTTGACGGAGGCGAGCAAGTATTATATGGGTCTTACCTGAGTCACGTTTCCATGTCCCTACTGAAGAAATGCGCCGCGACGATCGTGGCGCTGGCCGTCGTTGTGGCCGCTGCCGGCGCGGGCGGCGGGTATTACTGGGCGACCCGGCCGCTGCTGCTGGGCTCGGCATCGCTCGACGTCACGATCAAGCCGCGCAGCACCGTGAAGAGCGTCGCGCTGCAGCTCAAGCGCGGCGGCGTGCCGGTCGAGCCGTTCGGGTTCGTCGCGATGACGCGCGTGCTCGGGCTGTCGAGCCGGCTCAAGTCCGGCAACTACGAATTCAAGACCGGCATCACGCCTTACGAGGTGCTGCAGAAGATCGCGCGCGGCGACGTGAACGAGTACGTCGCGACGGTCATCGAAGGCTGGACCTTCAAGCGGATGCGCACTGAACTCGATGCGAATCCCGACCTGGCGCACTCGACGGCCGGCATGAGCGACGCCGAGCTGCTGCGCGCGATCGGCGCGCCGGACAGCGCCGTGCAGCGCGGCAGCGGCGAGGGGCTGTTCTTCCCCGATACCTACCTGTTCGACAAGGGTACGAGCGACCTGAACATCTACCGGCGCGCGTACCACCTGATGCAGACGCGTCTCGACGAGGCGTGGGCCGCCCGCGTACCGGGGTTGCCGTACAAGTCGCCTTACGAAGCGCTGACGATCGCGTCGATCGTCGAGAAGGAAACGGGCCACGCGGCCGACCGCGCATTCGTCGCGGCCGTGTTCGCGAACCGGCTGCGGATCGGCATGCCGCTGCAGACCGATCCGTCGGTGATCTATGGCCTCGGCGACGCGTACGACGGCCGCCTGCGCAAGCGCGACCTGCAGGCCGACACTCCTTACAATACCTACACGAGACGCGGCCTGCCGCCGACGCCGATCGCGTTGCCGGGGGTAGCCGCGCTGCAGGCGGCGATCAATCCGGCACCGACGAGCGCGCTCTATTTCGTCGCGAAGGGCGACGGCACGAGCGTGTTCTCGGACACGCTGGGCGATCACAACAAGGCCGTGGACAAGTACATACGAGGTCAATAATGGCGAGCGGTAAATTCATCACGTTCGAAGGCATCGACGGGGCGGGGAAGACCACCCACCTGCAATGGTTCTGCGAACGGCTCCAGGGCAAGCTGGCCGCGGCCGGCCGACAGGTCGTCGTGACCCGCGAGCCGGGCGGCACGCAGCTCGGCGAGAAACTGCGCGAGATCCTGCTGAACCAGCCGATGGATCTCGAGACGGAAGCGCTGCTGATGTTCGCCGCGCGCCGCGAGCATCTGGCGCTCGTGATCGAGCCGGCGCTCGCGCGCGGCGACTGGGTCGTGTCCGACCGTTTCACCGACGCGACGTTCGCGTACCAGGGCGGCGGCCGCGGGCTGCCGCGCGACAAGCTCGAGACGCTCGAGCGCTGGGTGCAGGGCGGGTTCCAGCCCGACCTCACGGTGCTGTTCGACGTCGCGCCGCACGTCGCGAGCGAGCGCCGCGGCGCCGCGCGCATGCCCGACAAATTCGAAAGCGAGTCGGACGCGTTCTTCTCGCGCACGCGCGGCGAATACCTGCGGCGCGCGGAAGAGGCGCCGCACCGTTTCGCGATCGTCGACGCGACGCAGTCGATTCCCGAGATCCGCCAGCAGCTCGAACGCGTGCTCGCCGCGCTGTAACCCGCAAGGAACGCACCACATGATCTATCCGTGGCAGACCGACGACTGGAACCGCCTGCAGCAATTGCGCGCGCAATGGCCGCATGCGCTGCTGCTGCACGGCCAGGCCGGGATCGGCAAGCTGCAGTTCGCGCAGCATCTCGCACAGGGCTTCCTGTGCGAATCGCCTCAACCGAACGGCGAGCCGTGCGGCGCCTGCGCGGCCTGCACGTGGTTCTCGCAGGGCAACCATCCGGACTACCGGATCGTGTTGCCCGAGGCGCTGGCCGGCGAAGCGCCGGGCGCCACGGACGACGCGAAGCCGGCCGATGCGGACGAAGGCGGCAAGAAGACGCGTGCGCCGAGCAAGGAAATCAAGATCGAGCAGGTGCGCGCGCTGCTCGACTTCTGCGGGGTCGGTTCGCACCGCGGCGGCGCGCGCGTCGTCGTGCTGTATCCGGCCGAGGCGCTCAACGTCGCCGCGTCGAACGCGTTGCTGAAAACGCTGGAGGAGCCGCCGTCCGGCGTCGTGTTCCTGCTCGTGTCGGCACGCATCGACCGCTTGCTGCCGACGATCATCAGCCGCTGCCGGCAGTGGCCGATGACGGTGCCGGCGCCCGACTCGGCCGAGGCATGGCTCGCGGCGCAAGGCGTCGACCACGCGCACGCGCTGCTTGCCGAAGCCGGCGGCGCGCCGCTCGCTGCGCTGGCGCTCGCGAGCGACGAGAACCGCCCGCTGCGCGACTACACGCTCGGGCAGCTCGCGGCCGGTGCGGCATGCGATCCGTTCGCGTGCGGCGAGACGCTGCAGAAGCTGCCGGTGCCGCTGGTGCTCGGCTGGCTGCAGCGCTGGCTGTACGATCTGCTCGCGCAACGGATGGCGGGCGCGCCGCGCTACTTCCCGATGCACGCGGCGGCGCTCGCGCGCTGCGCGGAGTCGGTCGACGCGAACGCGTTCGCACGCTTCATGAAAGCCGTGACGCGGCAGCGGACGGTCGAGAACCATCCGCTCAACGCGCGGCTCGTATTCGAGGAATTGTTTCTCGGATATCGGGAAATGTTTGCATGATCCGGCATTGTTTCCCGTGGATTGCGAAACGATGAACGGATCACCTGGCGACGCGGCCCGTTGCCGCCTGCCGGCGAGCGCTTGAGCGCGCGTCTTACGTATTCAGGAAACACGATGTTCGTCGACTCTCACTGCCACATCAATTTCAAGGGCCTGGCCGACCGCCTGCCGGCCGTTCTCGAGAACATGCGCGAGCATGACGTCACGCACGCGCTGTGCGTGTCCGTCGATTTCGAGACGCTGCCCGACGTGCTCGCGATCGCGGACGCGCACGACAACGTCTACGCGTCGGTCGGCGTGCATCCCGACCACGAGGAGGCGCGCGAGCCGACGCTCGCGGAGCTCGTCGAGCTGGCCGCGCACCCGAAGGTCGTCGCGATCGGCGAAACGGGCCTCGACTATTACCGCCTCGAAGGCCGCTCGATCGCCGACATGGAATGGCAGCGCGAACGCTTTCGCACGCACATCCGCGCGGCGACCGCGACGATGAAGCCGCTGATCATCCATACGCGCTCGTCGTCGGAAGACACGCTGCGGATCATGGCCGAGGAGCGCGCGGACGTGCCGGGCGGCGTGATGCACTGCTTCACCGAGCCGTGGTCCGTCGCCGAGCAGGCGCTCGCACAGAACTTCCATATCTCGCTGTCGGGCATCGTCACGTTCAAGAGCGCGACCGACGTGCAGGACGTCGCGCGGCGCGTGCCGCTCGAGCGGCTGCTGATCGAGACCGACTCGCCGTACCTCGCGCCTGTGCCGTATCGCGGCAAGCCGAATGAACCTGCGTACGTCAGCCATGTCGGACGCTTTATCGCATCCGAACGCGGGATCGCCGTCGAGGCGCTCGCCGATGCGACGACGCAGAACTTTTTCCGGCTGTTCAAGATCGCCCGCTAACGACGTGCGCGCAGCCGACACAACCCAGGGAAGGAGCCCACAACAATGACGAAGCCGACCAATCATCTGCCCAAACGCGTACTCGCCGCCGCCGTGCTGGTCGCGAGCGGCCTGTTCGCTGCCGCCGGCGCGCATGCCGAGTCGCTCGACGCGATCGTCAAGGCCGTCAAGTTCGACGACATCGCCGACATCGGCAAGCAGCTCAAGAGCGGCAAGCTTGACCCGAACACGCTCGCGCCGAACGGCGATCCGATCCTGGTGATCGCCGCACGCGAGAAGTCGGACAAGGTCGCGGCCGCGATCGCGACGACGCCGAACGTCGACCTCGAGAAGGAAGACAAGGCCGGCGAGAACGCGCTGATGCTGGCATCGCTGAACGGCGACGTCGGCCTCGCGAAGCTGCTGATCGACAAGGGCGCGGAAGTCAGCAAGAAGGGTTGGGCGCCGCTGCACTACGCGGCGACCAACGGCCAGGACGCGGTCGTCAAGCTGCTGCTCGACCACGACGCCTATATCGATACCGCGTCGCCGAACGGCACGACCCCGCTGATGATGGCCGCGCGCGGCAACCATGCATCGACGGTCAACCTGCTGCTCGACCAGGGTGCCGATCCGCAGGTGAAGAACCAGCTCGGCATCACCGCGCTCGAGTTCGCGAAGCACTACAAGGCGCCGGACGCGATCGACATCCTGAGCAAGCGGACCGAGCGCGTCGGTGGATCGGCGCCGGCAGATGCGCAAAAGAGTGCAAAATGACGGTTTTCGGTGCGTCCGGACGGTGCGCCCGCCCGGCCGGATTCCGGCCGGAGCAGGGTGTCCGGCGGCGCGCCGGCCAAGGCAGCAGGCGGTCTCGGGCCGCATTGACATAAGGAACACCATGTTGCGCGCAATGTTTTGTGCCGCGGCGTTTGCCGTACCGTTGTCGGCGGCGGCTTTCACGGGCGCGGATCTCGACCGGCTGTGCGCGAAGACGGACGTCAAGTCGCGGGCGTCGTGCGCGGCCTACATCGAAGGCGCCGCCGACGGCGTCTACAACACGATCGACGCGATCGGCGGCACGACGGGGCCGCGGGTCGGCCAGTATTTCTGCCTGCCGCCCGACATCCGGGCGCAGCAGATGACCGACGCGGTGCGCAAGTACATCGCGGAAAATCCGAAGCTCGCCGACTACAACGCGAGCACCGCGGTGTCGCTCGGTCTCGGCAAGGCGTTTCCGTGCAGGAGCGGCAACTGATCTGACGCCGTGTCCGGGCGCATGCGCGGCCCGGACGTCGCCGACGCATCCAGGACGAGGCGCGTGCGCCTCATCACCCAAGGGCGCCGATGATTTCAATCGAGGAACTGCAGCGCATCGCCGATGCGCCGCTGCATTCGTGGCTCGGCACGCTGGCCGTGTCGGTCGTCGTCATACTCGTCGTCACGATCGTGCACCGTCTCGGCGCACGCATCGTCAAGCGCATCGCGCAACCGTATCCGCTGATGAGCGCGATCCTGCGCTACATCGACAAGCCGTCGCTCGTCGTGCTCGCGCTGCTGGCGCTCGAATTCCTGTGGGTCCAGGCGGACGACGGCATGTCGTTCGTGCGCGGCATGCGCACCGCGGCCGCGGTCGGCTCGATCGTGTCGCTCACGTGGCTGCTGGTGCGGCTCGCGGCCGGTGTCGGCGACGCGATCATCCAGGCCCATCCGATCGATACGGCCGACAATCTCCAGGCGCGGCGCATCCATACGCAGGCCAAGGTGCTCGTGCGGACCGTGATGGTGCTGATCGTGATCATCGGCACCGGCGCCGCGCTGATGACGTTCCCGAACGTGCGCCAGGTGGGCGCGAGCCTGCTGGCGTCGGCTGGCGTCGCGGGCCTGGTTGCCGGTATCGCCGCGCGGCCGGTGCTCGGCAACCTGATCGCCGGGCTGCAGATCGCACTCACGCAGCCGATCCGGCTCGACGACGTGGTCGTGATCCAGGGCGAGTGGGGGCGCATCGAGGAAATCACCGGGTCGTTCGTGTCGGTGCGGCTGTGGGACCAGCGGCGCCTCGTCGTGCCGCTGCAGTGGATCATCGAGAACCCGTTCACGAACTGGACGCGCAGCAGCTCGGAAATCATCGGCACGGTCTACCTGTCGGTCGACTACCTCACGCCGCTCGCGCCGCTGCGCGAGGAACTCGCGCGGCTCGTCCACGCGGCGCCCGAGTGGGACGGCCGTGTGCAGGTGCTGCAAGTGACCGACGCAACGGAGCGCACGATGCAGTTGCGCGCGCTCGTCAGCGCGGCCGATTCGCCGTCGTGCTGGGATCTGCGCTGCCGCGTGCGCGAAGGGTTGATCGCGTACCTGCAGGACCGCTATCCGCAATGCCTGCCGCGCAACCGGATGGAGCTGTATCCGCACGAATCCGCGCCGGACGCACCGAATCCCGAACGGCCGCACGCGCGGGCGCCTGCCGCCAGCACGGCGGCCAATACCGCTGCCGATCCGCAGGCCGCCGAGGGCCGCTGAGTGCGGCCCGGTGCCTGTCTGCCATTCCTCGTTCCCATGACCGCGCTGAAAACGCTTGCCATCGCCAATTACCGCTCGCTGCGCGAGCTGATCGTGCCGCTCGCGGCGCTCAACGTCGTCACGGGGCCGAACGGCAGCGGCAAGTCGAGTGTGTACCGCGCACTGCGGCTGCTCGCCGATACCGCGCAGGGCCGCGTGATTCCGTCGCTCGCCCGCGAAGGCGGGTTGCCGTCGACGCTGTGGGCGGGCCCCGAGCGCTTCTCGCGCGCGATGCTGGCCGGCGAGACGCCGGTCACGGGCACGGTGCGCAAGGGCCCCGTGAGCCTGAAGCTCGGCTTTGCGTGCGACGATTTCGGCTATTCGATCGATCTCGGCCTGCCGCTTCCGAGCAATTCGCAATTCGCGCTCGATCCGGTGGTCAAGCGCGAATGCATCTGGGGCGGCGCGCTGTTGCGCCCGTCGACGCTGCTGGTCGACCGGCAGGGCGCGCAGATCCGCGCGCGCACCGCGTCGGGCGACTGGCAGACGATTCCGCAGCCGGTCGCGAGCTTCGACAGCATGATGACCGAGTTCGCCGATCCGACCGGTGCGCCGGAGATGATCGCGGTGCGCGAGCGCATCCGCTCGTGGCGCTTCTACGACCATTTCCGGACCGACGCGCAGGCGCCGGCGCGGCAGTCGCACATCGGCACCCATACGCCGGTGCTCGCGGACGATGGCGCGGACCTGGCCGCCGCGCTGCAGACGATCCGCGAAATCGGCGACGGTGCGGCGCTCGATGCGGCGATCGACGACGCGTTTCCCGGCGCGTCGGTCGAGATCGAGAATCCGGGTGGCCGCGGCCGTTTCGACGTGCTGATGCGCCAGCCGGGCCTGCTGCGGCCGCTGGCGGCGGCCGAGCTGTCCGACGGCACGCTGCGTTACCTGCTGCTCGCTGCCGCGCTGCTGACGCCGCGCCCGCCGGCGCTGATGGTGCTGAACGAACCGGAAACGAGCCTGCATCCCGATCTGCTGCCGGCGCTCGGCCGCCTGATCGCGCAGGCCGCGCAGCGTTCGCAGGTGCTCGTCGTGTCGCACGCGGCGCGGCTGATCGCGACGCTCGAGCGCGAGGCCGGCTGCGAATCGCTGGTGCTCGACAAACAGCTCGGCGCGACTTCGCTCGTCGATGCCGACACGCGCGACTTGCCGGCCTGGAAGTGGCCGTCGCGTTGACGGGCCGGGTGGCGTGCGCTCCCGCCTGTATCACTAAAGGGGGCGGATCGATCGGGCCGCGCCCGGTTCGGGGCGGCGGACCCGGCGAACGGAATGTATCCTGCCTGTAACAACGTCCATAAAATGCAAGGCAGGCGGTTCCGGGCATCGGGATCGCGAATAATGTCGGGATATCCGGCCGGCGCCTTGCCGGCCAGCGCTGCATGGGGAGGGGGAGCGCAATGGCGCAATCGCCCGCCGGCCGTGCCGCAAGGGACAGGACACAGGAGACGTGAACCATGAGAATTGCGCAGATCGCCCCGCTGACCGAATCCGTGCCGCCGAAGCTGTACGGCGGCACCGAGCGCGTCGTGTCCTACATCACCGAGGCGCTCGTCGAGCTCGGCCATGATGTGACGCTGTTCGCGAGCGGCGACTCGACGACGCGTGCGAAGCTCGAGCCGGTCTGGCCGCGTGCGCTGCGGCTCGATTCGTCGATCCGCGACCGCGTCGCCCCGCACATGCTGCTGATGGAGACGGTCGCACGCCGTGCGAAGGATTTCGACGTGCTCCATTTCCACATGGACTACTACTCGTTCTCGGTCTTCAACCGGCAGGAAACGCCGTACGTGACGACGCTGCACGGCCGGCTCGACCTGCCCGAGCAGCAGCCGGTGTTCGACACGTTCAACACGGCGCCGGTGATCTCGATTTCGAACTCGCAGCGCCAGCCGCTGCCGCAGGCGAAATGGCTGACGACGGTCTATCACGGGCTGCCCGACACGCTTTACATGCCGCAACCCGTCGAGCCGCGCTACCTCGCGTTCCTCGGGCGCATCTCGCCGGAGAAGCGCGTCGACACCGCGATTCGCATCGCGCGCCAGTGCGGGCTGCCGATCCGGATCGCGGCGAAGATCGACGCGGCCGACCAGGAGTACTTCGACCGCGAGATCAAGCCGCTCTTCGCGCTGCCGCACGTCGAATACATCGGCGAGATCGCCGATCACCAGAAGGCCGAATTCCTGTCGGGCGCGCATGCACTGCTGTTTCCGATCGATTGGCCGGAGCCGTTCGGCCTCGTGATGATCGAGGCGATGTCGTGCGGCACGCCGGTGATCGCGTTCAATCGCGGCGCGGTGCCCGAAGTGGTGGACGAGGGCGTGTCGGGCTTCATCGTCGAGGATGAAATCAGTGCGGTCGCTGCCGTGAACCGGCTGCACCTGCTGCCGCGTGCGCGTGTGCGCCAGCGCTTCGAGGAGCGCTTCACGTCGCGCCGGATGGCGCAGCAGTACGTCGACGTCTACCAGTCGGTGATCCGCGCGCAGAAGCGCTCGCGCTTCAAGGTGATCGACTCGACGACCTGAACGGCCCGACGCAGCACGCGGACGGATAAAAAAACGGCGATGCCCGCAAGGACATCGCCGTTTTCGCATGGCCCGCGCGCGGCGCGCACGGGCGGTGCATCAGCGTCAGATCTTGAGCTTCGTGACCTTCGTGCCGTTGATCGACACGTCGCCCATCAGGCCCGCGTTCGTCAGTACGACGACCTGGACCGGCGCGGTGGCCGTGGTCGTGTCGACCGCGCCGTTCGCGCCCATCTTCACGAGCGCGACCGACGCGCCGGCACCGGCTGCCCAGCCGTCCGAGCCGCGGAATTCGTCGAGCGCTTCCTGCGTCATGAACAGGAACACGATCGCCTTCGACTGCGCACCGGCCTGCAGGCCGACCGACAGCGACGACGTGTTGTAGTAGCCGACCGTGCTGCCGCCGACGCGCAGCGCGCCGTTGCCGGACTGGCCGCCGACGATGAAGCCGGCCTGGATCACTTCGGGGAACACCAGCACGCCGCGCGACTTCGCGACGAGTTCGCGCGAACCCTTGACCGTGGAGTACATGCGCGACAGCGTGGCGTCGACGCTCGCGTCGATCGACTGGCGCTTCGACGCGTTGGTCGCGGCGTTGTCCGGCTTGTCCGGGGTGGTGGTGCAACCGGTGAGCGCGAGGCTACCGACGATGAGCGCAGCGGCGGCTTTCAGCACAAGATTCCGTTTTTGCATCGTTCTTCTCCATCGGATGATGTTCGGAGTGAGTCTCGCTCATGAGGCGGATCACGTCGGCAGTTATATCACAGCGGATTACAGCCCCTTTTCGTCGGCGCATGAAAAAGCGTCAAATCGCTCGGGGGTGTCGCGGCGCGCCAACGGACGAAGCGGCGCCGGCGCGTGCGGGGCGCCCCGCACGTGGTCGGCGCGCGCGGGGAACTCGACGGTCGATCGGGAGGGCGGCAGGCGCCTGCGGCGTACGTCAGTGCGTGACCGGCGGAACAGGCGGCTTGATCGGCGGGCGGCGCAGTGCGCGGCGGATCAGCGCGATCACGACGCCGCACGCGAACAGGAACGCGGCCGGGACGACCCAGTAGCCGACGAACGCGTGCCACAGGTAGCCGGCGAGCGTATTGCGGCGCACCACGTATTCGTCGCGGGCCGCCTGCTGGCGCGGCGCGTTGGCGGCGAGCACGTCGACCGGGCAGCCGGCCGCGCGCGCCTCGTCAGGCTCCCCGTGGCACTTCGCGGCGGCGCCTGCGGCCTGCTGCGCATCGGTGAGCTGCCAGGTGGTCAGCGCGAGCTGCAGGTCCGCCTTGTTGTAGGCCATTTCCTCGCGGATCTCGCGGACGGCGACGATCGCGACGGGCACGGCCCAGAACACGATCACGATCAGCCAGCGGCGGAACCAGCGGTGTTGTCTCCATGCCATCCAAGCCTCCGTTTGACGCGCGTGCGCGTCCGTCTCGAGGGCGGCCCGATGGCGCTTCTTGTACTTGGGTGGGCCGCGTTGCAGCCATCATAGAAGAAAACGCGGCGAATTGCCGCACCATGTGGCAGCGGGCAGGAAAAGCGGGGCGGGAAGGGGAAATCAGGCGGGAGGCGCGGGTGTCGATGCGCGTGCAACGAAAACGAAAATGCCGCGCCCGCCGAAGCGGTACGCGGCATTCGATACGGGAGCGCCGGAACTCAGGCGGCCGGCTGATTGCTCAGGCAGCTCTTCATGAACGCCTTGCGGTCGTCGCCCTTCTTGCCGGTGGCTTGCGTGTTGCAGGCCTTCATCTTGTCCTGCTGCGACATCGCCTTCGCGGGCTTCGCCGACAGGCAGTCCTTCATGAACGCCTTGCGTTCGTCGCCCGACTTGCCGGCTGCCTGGGTGTTACAGGCCTTCATCTTGTCCTGCTGGCTGTTCGCCGCGAATGCGGGGGAAGCCAGCATGCCGCCGAGAAGCACTGCGGCTACGAGCGATTGGATTTTCATTTCGACACTCCCATGGGGTGAATTGCGTGTTATCGACGCCGTCACGATGCACGCGGCGTTGCGGATAGGGCCGCATCGCACCGTGCGCTCCGATTATGGCAAATCAATGTGAAAACACCAAAACGGCACTTCCTATAACGTTGCGGACGCCACGGCCGTTGACGGCGCGTGCGGCCGGGCGATCGGGACAAACCATGACGCGCGGCCACCGGCTTCGGCCGCTGCGCCGGAACGTGCCGGATCCCGGCCGCGAGCCATTACAATCGCGGCCATGAATACACCGAAATCCGCATCTCCTTCGTCCGCGGCGGCGCTGCCGCGCATCGCCGTGCTCGCTACTGGCGGCACGATCGCCGGCGCCGCCCCCGACGCGGCCAGCACGGCCGGCTACCAGGCCGGCGCGCTCGGCGTCAATTTCCTGGTCGACGCGGTGCCGGCGCTCGCGTCGGTCGCGCGCATCGACGCCGAACAGATCGCCAGCATCGACAGCAAGGATCTCGCGCTGCCGCTGTGGAACACGCTTGCCGCGCGGATCGACGCGTTGATGGCCGATCCGGCGGTCGACGGCATCGTGATCACGCACGGCACCGACACGCTCGAGGAAACCGCGTACGCGCTGCATCTGGTCGTGAAAGGCGACAAGCCGGTCGTGCTGACGGCCGCGATGCGGCCGGCGACCGCACTGTCGTCCGACGGCCCGCTGAACCTGCTGAACGCGGTGACGGTGGCCGGCCATCCGGCCGCATGCGGGCAGGGCGTGCTGGTCGTGTTCAACAACCGGATCCACGGCGCGCGCGACGTCGTGAAGACGAGCACCTATGCAGTCGATGCCTTCCAGTCGCCGGAGCTCGGCGCACTCGGCTGGGTGCAGGACGGCCGTGTCGAATTCGCGCGCCGTGTCACGCGTTCGCGCGACACGCAGCTGGCGATCGCCGCGACCTGGCCGCCCGTCGAAGTCGTCACGAGCTATGCGGGTGTGACGCGCACGGCCGTCGATGCGCTGGTGGCTGCCGGCGTGCGCGGTCTCGTCGTCGCGGGCACCGGTAACGGGTCGATCCACGCGACGCTGCAGGCGGCACTTGCCGATGCGGTGAAGGCGGGCGTGGCAGTGGTCCGCGCGTCGCGCGTCGGGTCGGGGCATGTGATGCGCAACGGCGCCGCGAACGACGATGCGCTCGGTTTCGTCAGCGCGGGTTCGCTGAACCCGTTCAAGGCGCGCGTGCTGCTGATGCTCGCGCTCGCGAACGGCATTCACGATCGCGACGCGCTGCAACGCGCGTTCGATACGCTGTAGCCGATACGCACCGATCGGGCGGCGCGAGTCGCCCATGAAAAAAAGGCAGGCCATACGGCCTGCCTTTTTTGCGTCAGTCCGGCAGAAATGCTCAGGACTGCGGCGGAATCACGAGCTTCTGGCCCGGGTAGATCCGGTCCGGGCTCGACAGCATCGGCTTGTTCGCCTCGAAGATCGCCGGGTACTTGTTCGCGTCGCCATACACTTCCTTGGCGATCGCCGACAGCGTGTCGCCCGGCTTCACGTCGTGGTACTGCACTTCCGGATCGTCCGGCTGCAGATCGTCGTCGTTGACGCCCGCGACGCCCTGCACGTTGCCGGCCGCGACCTTGACCTTCGCCTTCGTGTCGAGATCGGCGACGCTGCCCGACAGCGTGACGGTGCGCGATGCGCCGTCGAACACGACAGTCAGGTTCGACGTGTCGAGACCTTGCGTGCTGATGTAATTCTTGATCGCATCGGCCGCAGTCTGGTTCGCGGCATTCGGATCTTCCGCCGCTTGCGCGTCGGCATGACCCAGCAGTTTTTCACCCGCCTCTTTGATAAACGAAAGAAGACCCATCGCTGCACTCCCTAGGTGGTTGAAAAGAAAACGCGCCGTGAAGTGGCGAAAAAAACACCGCGCTGGGCGCGGTCACCGAAGGTGAACGCAAGCGCGGCGGTTTTCTCGAAAGGCGTGGCGAAAGTGTAGGCGTTCAGCGCGACGATTGCATGAAAAATCGCACGCTTGAACGTAAAGAAATGTAATACGCAAAATCCGACAGGCGGACACCCGACGACGACGTCTGACCGACCAAGGCTTCCCCGGCGCCGCCGGGTGCCGCTGCGGACCCCACCACGCCGCTCTCAGCCCAGAGCGGCGTTTTTCGCCCCGTCCCGCACGCCGTTGGCGATGCAGGGCGGGGCGCCCCACCGTGATGCGCGCGTGTCCGCGCATCGATGCGACCGGCCGTGGCCGGATCGCACAAATCTGTCGCGCGCCTCCGCCATTGCAGCGGAAACGCGCGTTGCGGCAGTCGCGTTACGCGGCCGGCGTCTGGCCGATCTCGAAGTTCGACATGATCTCGAGCGCGCGCACGAGTGCCGAGTGATCCCATGCCTTGCCGCCGTGCGATGCGCACACGCTGAACAGCTGCTGCGCGCTTGCCGTATGCGGCAGGGCGAGGCCGAGCTTGCGTGCGCCGTCGAGCGCGAGGTTCAGGTCCTTCTGGTGCAGCTCGATGCGGAAGCCCGGATCGAACGTGCGCTTCGTCATCCGCGCGCCGTGCACTTCGAGGATGCGCGACGCGGCGAAGCCGCCCATCAGCGCCTGGCGAACGCGTTCCGGATCGGCGCCCGAGCGTGCGGCGAACAGCAGCGCTTCGCCGACGGCTTCGATGTTCAGCGCCACGATGATCTGGTTCGCGACCTTGCAGGTCTGGCCCGCGCCGTTGTCGCCGACGAGCGTGATGTTCTTGCCCATCTTCTCGAACAGCGGCTTTGCGCGCTCGAAGGCCGCTTCCGGGCCACCGACCATGATCGTCAGCGACGCTTCGCGTGCGCCGACTTCGCCACCGGACACCGGTGCGTCGAGGTAGTCGCAGCCGAGTGCGTTGATCTGCTTCGCGAACTCCTGCGTGTCGAGCGGCGAGATCGAGCTCATGTCGATCACGAGCTTGCCGGCCGTCAGGCCCTTCGCGACGCCGTCGTCGGCGAACAGCACGTTACGCACGTCGGGCGTGTCCGGCACCATCACGACGATGACGTCCGCGTTCTGCGCGACTTCGGTCGAGTTCGCGACGACCTTGGCGCTCGCGCGCAGGTCGTCCGGGATCGGGAACGCGCCGTTCACGACGAGCTGGTGGTCGCCCTTGAGCAGGTTGCGCGCCATGTGCGCGCCCATGATGCCGAGGCCGATGAAACCGATGGTTGCCATGTGAAAGTCTCCTATAGGGCTGAAAACGGGAAGGGCGCTTCTCAGGCGGCGCGACGCGCCGAGCCCGGTGCGCAGCCGGCAACGCTTTGCAGCCAGCCGAGGCCTTCCGTCGTGGTGGTACGGGGCTTGTATTCGCAGCCGACGTAGCCGGCATAGCCCAGCCGGTCGAGCAGCGCGAACAGGAACGCGTAGTTGATCTCGCCCGTGCCCGGTTCGTTGCGGCCCGGGTTGTCCGCGAGCTGGACGTGGCCGATCGATGCGAGGTTGCGTTCGATCGTCGCGGCCAGTTCGCCTTCCATGCGCTGCATGTGATAGATGTCGTACTGCAGGAACAGGTTGTCCGAGCCGACCGCGCGGATCACGTCGAGCCCTTCCGACGAGCGGTTCAGCGCGAAGCCCGGGATGTCGAAGCTGTTGCACGGCTCGACGAGCAGGCGGATGCCTTCGCGCTTCAGCGCGTCGGCCGCAAAGCGCAGGTTGTCGACGATCGTGACGAACGTCTTGTCGCGCGCCGTGCTGGCCGACGGGATGCCGACGAGGCAGTTCAGCTGCGGCACCTTCAGCGCCTTCGCGTACTCGATCGCACGGCCGACACCTTCCTGGAATTCGCCGACGCGATCGGGCAGGCACGCGATGCCGCGCTCGCCCTGATCCCAGTTGCCGGCGGGCAGGTTGTGCAGCACGAGGCGCAGGCGGTGCGTCTCGAGCCGCTCCGCGAGTTCCTCTTTCGCGTACGGGTACGGGAACAGGAACTCGACGGCGTCGAAGCCCGCGTCCGCGGCCGCCTTGAAGCGGTCGAGGAACGGCACTTCGTTGAACAGCATGGTCAGGTTTGCAGCAAACTTCGGCATGAGCTAAGCCTCTTCGGTCGGTCAGTCAAAAATGTCGTGCGGTTCAGTCGAGCATCGAGATCGCGGTCGGTGCGTGCTCGGCCTTTTCGGCGAGCTCCTCGAATTCGTTGATCGCGTCGATTTCGGTGCCCATCGAGATGTTCGTCACACGCTCGAGGATCACCTCGACGACCACCGGCACGCTGAACTCTTCCGCGAGCGTTTGCGCCTGGCGCAGCGCCGGCTCGATCTCTTCCGGCTTGAACACGCGCAGCGCCTTGCAGCCGAGGCCTTCCGCGACGGCCACGTGGTCGACGCCATAACCGTTCAGTTCCGGCGCGTTCACGTTGTCGAACGCGAGCTGCACGCAGTAGTCCATGTCGAACGCGCGCTGGGCCTGGCGGATCAGCCCGAGGTACGAGTTGTTCACGACGACGTGCACGTACGGCAGCTTGAATTGCGCGCCGGCCGCCAGTTCCTCGATCATGAACTGGAAGTCGTAGTCGCCGGACAGCGCGACGATCGGGCGGCTCGGGTCGGCGGCACGCACGCCGAGCGCGGCGGGGATCGTCCAGCCGAGCGGGCCTGCCTGGCCGCAGTTGATCCAGTTGCGTGCCTTGAACACGTGCAGGAACTGCGCGGCGGCGATCTGCGACAGGCCGATCGTGCTGACGTAGCAGGTATCGCGGCCGAACACCTTGTTCATCTCTTCGTACACGCGCTGCGGCTTGACCGGCACGTTGTCGAAGTGCGTCTTGCGCTGCAGCGTGCGCTTGCGTTCCTGGCATTCCGAGACCCATGCGCTGCGGTCCTTCAGCTTGCCGGCGGCCTTCCATTCCTGTGCGACCGCGACGAACAGCTCGAGTGCGGCCTTCGCGTCGGACACGATGCCGAGATCCGGGCCGAACACGCGGCCGATCTGCGTCGGCTCGATGTCGACGTGCACGAACTTGCGGCCCTTCGTGTAGACCTCGACGCTGCCGGTGTGGCGGTTCGCCCAGCGGTTGCCGATGCCGAGCACGAAGTCGGACGCGAGCATCGTGGCGTTGCCGTAGCGATGCGACGTCTGCAGGCCGACCATGCCGGCCATCAGCGGGTGATCGTCCGGAATCGCGCCCCACGACATCAGCGTCGGGATCACCGGCACGCCGATCGTTTCGGCGAACTGGACGAGCAGGTCTTCGGCCGCTGCGTTGAGCACGCCGCCGCCCGACACGATCAGCGGCTTGTCCGCGTCGTTGAGCATCGTGAGCGCCTTCTCGATCTGCGCGCGGCTTGCCGCGGGCTTGTAGACCGGCAGCGGCTCATACGTGTCGATGTCGAATTCGATTTCGGCGAGCTGCACGTCGATCGGCAGGTCGACCAGCACCGGGCCCGGACGGCCCGAGCGCATCAGGTGGAATGCCTGCTGGAACACGCGCGGCACGAGCGCCGGTTCGCGCACGGTGACGGCCCACTTCGTGACCGGCTTCGCGATCGACTCGATGTCGACGGCCTGGAAGTCTTCCTTGTACAGGCGGGCACGCGGTGCCTGGCCCGTGATCGCGAGGATGGGAATCGAATCGGCGGAAGCGGAGTACAGACCGGTGATCATGTCGGTGCCGGCGGGGCCTGACGTGCCGATGCACACGCCGATGTTGCCCGGGGCCGCACGCGTGAAGCCTTCGGCCATGTGCGATGCGCCTTCGACGTGGCGCGCCAGCACGTGGCTGATGCCACCCGACTTGCGCATCGCGGAGTAGAACGGGTTGATCGCTGCGCCCGGCACGCCGAACGCGGTCTGGATGCCTTCTTTCTCGAGCACGAGCACTGCTGCGTCGACGGCTCTCATCTTGGCCATGAATGTCTCCTTGAATGTGGCGGATCTTGCGAATGGGTCTGTTGGGAACACTTTAGGGATGCATGAAAGGTTTGATAAGATCAGCCCGAGTCGCTTATTTCGAAACTAAAAGTATGGAATGACGGCCGGACGGGGCTTCCCGCCCGGGGCCGGAACGGAGACGGAGACAGGAGATGGATCGCTTCAAGCAGATCGAGACGTTCGTGCGGGTGGCCGATGCCGGCAGCCTCGCGGCGGCGGCGCTCGAGGAGGGCGTGTCGCCGGTGGTGCTCGGGCGGCGCATCGACGCGCTGGAGAAGCGCCTCGGCGTGAAGCTGATGTACCGTTCGACGCGGCGGCTGGTGGTCAGCGAGGAGGGTGCCGCCTTCCTCGAGCGCTGCCGCGGGCTGCTGTCCGAATGGGACCAGGCCGAGAACGAGCTGGCCGCCGGGCGGCGCGCGGTCAGCGGCCACCTGATCGTATCGGCGCCCGCCGCGTTCGGGCGCAAGCACGTCGCGCCGCACGCACCCGGTTTTCTGGTCGACAAGCCCGAGATGCAACTGTCGTTCAACCTGACCGACCGCGTCGTCGATCTCGTGCGCGAAGGCTACGACCTGTCGATCCGGATCGGCGGCGCGGTCGATCCGAACTTCGTCGCGGTGAAGCTCGCGTCGAACCGGCGCGTCGTGTGCGGCACGCCCGAGTATTTCCGCCGGCACGGCCGGCCGAAGTCGCTCGACGACCTGCTGAAGCACAACTGCCTCGCGTTCAACCTGCAGGGCGGGCAGAACCGAGGCTGGTATTTCCAGCGTCACGGCAAGATCGCGACGATGCGCGTGGCCGGCAACCTCGACTGCAACGACGGCGAGCTGCTGCACCGCTGGGTGGCCGAGGGGCTCGGGCTCGGCTGGCGCTCGACGTGGGAGATCGCCGCGCAGCTCGAGACGGGCGCGCTGGAGACGGTGCTCGACGAGTACGCGCTGCCCGACTACGACATCCTCGCGGTCTACCCGCAGCAGCGCTACGTGCCGGCGCGCGTACGCTATTTCATCGACTACCTGCGCGACGCGTATGCGCGCCCCGGTTACTGGAGCACCACGCCGTAACGGGACGCGGGCGGCCCGGCGATTTTTTACGCTTCATGTGCCCGGCGCGGGAATAAACTCGACGCAACAACGGTATGGTCATCGAGCGCGCACGTTGCCGGTCTGTCCGGGCGCCGTGCGCGGAACGGGCGCGGCATCGGCCGCCGGGACCAGGGAGGTCATGTGGCGCAAGCCGGACAGGCGGTCGATGAACGGGTGGCAGACGACGCGGTCGCGCGCGGCGAGCGGTTTCGCGTGCTCGTGCTGCCGCATCTCGACGCCGCGTACAACCTCGCACGCTGGCTGAGCGGTAACGCCGGCGACGCGGACGACGTCGTCCAGGACGCGTGCATGCGCGCGCTGCGCTTCGTCGATTCGTGTCGCGGCGACAACGCGCGGCCGTGGCTGCTGACGATCGTGCGCCACACCTGGTACACGGAGTGGCGGCGCCGCACGCATGCGCACGAGGTCGCGCTGCCCGACACGCTCGACGACGCCGACGTGCCCGACGACTGGCAGCCGGCGACGGAGGATCCGCTGGCGCACTTGCTGCGCGGCGAGAACGTGCGGCTCGTGAATGCGGCGCTCGCGAAGCTGCCGCCCGAATACCGCGAGGTGCTCGTGCTGCGCGAGATGGAGGACTTGAGTTACCGCGAGATCGCGGCGATCGCGGACGTGCCGGTCGGCACGGTGATGTCGCGGCTCGCGCGCGGCCGGCGCAAGCTCGCCGCGCTGCTGGGCGGCGCGCCGGCACCGGCGCCCGAAGGCAGGCCGGGCCGTGCGTCGGCCGGCGGAACCGCATCGGAGGCTATCGATGGACTGTAACGAAGCGCGAGCGTTGCTGGACGCGGACGTCGACCGCGAGCTGTCGGCGCCCGATGCGTTGCGGGTCCAGCAGCATGTCGAAGGGTGCGATGCGTGCCGTCGTGAACGCGCGCGTATCGTCACGCTGGTGCAGGCCGTGCGGCAGGCCGATTATCACCGTGCGCCGGATGCGTTGCGGGCGAGCATTCTTGCGAGCCTGCCTGCCGCGGCCGACGCGCCTGCTCGCGAGCCGTCGCGGGCGGAGCCGCGGTTCGAATCCCGATCGCAGCCGCAGCGGCGGCCGCGCGAGCGCAGCTGGTGGTCCTGGCTGCCGGGGAATGACGGGTCGGCACGCCCGGCCACGGCCGGCACCGGGCCGCGCGTTGCGGCATTGCCCGGGCTCGGCTGGGGCGTCGCGCTGCTGGTGGCGCTCGCGGCGGCGGGCGGGATGGCGCTGTCCGCGCGCCACGCCGACACCGACCGTACGGTCGACGAACTCGTCTCGAGCCACGTGCGGGCCGACCTGTCGGCGCGCGACATCGACGTGATCTCGACCGACCGGCATACGGTCAAGCCGTGGTTCAACGGCCGGCTCGACTATGCGCCGCCGGTCGAGGATCTCGCGGCGAACGGCTTCGCACTGGTCGGCGGCCGGCTCGACTACGTCGGGCGGCGTCGCGTCGCGGTGCTCGTCTACCGCTACCGGCAGCACGTGATCGACGTCTACGTGCGGCCCGCCGGGGAAGGGCCCGCGGCACCGTACACGACCGTGTCGCAGGGCTATGCGCTCGACCGCTGGGACGCGGCCGGGATGACGTGGTGGGCCGTGACCGACGCCGAGCCGTCGGCGCTCGCGGCGTTCCGCACGGCGCTCGACGCGCGGCTTTCCGGCACGCGCAGCGAGTGACGCCGCGACGCCTGTTGCGCGCCGGTGTGCGCGCGGCTTGAGTTCAGACCCCGATAAAAAAGAACCGCAGGGCGGCCGTGCACACCGGCTCGCCCGTTCAAGTCTTTGAAAACATGGCCGAATCCGCACGCCAGTCGTTGATTGGCCTTGCACGTGCCCCGTAATCGGGTTAAAATCTTCGGCTTCTCACTTGCCACACCGGTTCAGACGCCCGGGTGGCTTTAATCCACAAGGAGTGTGTAATGCGTCATTACGAAATCGTATTCATCGTGCACCCCGATCAGAGCGAGCAAGTGCCCGCGATGATCGAGCGTTACAAGACCACGATCACGTCGCACGGCGGTCAGATCCACCGCGTCGAAGACTGGGGCCGTCGCCAACTGGCCTACATGATCGAGAAACTCGCGAAGGCTCACTACGTCTGCATGAACATCGAGTGCGACCAGACGACGCTCGACGAACTCGAACACGCGTTCAAGTTCAACGACGCCGTGCTGCGCCACCTCATCGTCAAGATGAAGAAGGCCGAAACCGGCCCGTCGCCGATGATGAAGGAAGTTCAGCGCGAAGAAGCCAAGAAGGCGGCTGCAGCTCAGCCGACCGAAGCGCAGGCTTAAGTTCGTCATTCATTAAGCCATCAAGGAGCGCGCCACTCTCGTGAACAGGTTGCAATTGACGGCGAGCGTCGTCGAACGCGCACCGGTGCGATATACGCCGGCAGGTGTTCCGATCGCTAGCGCCACATTGCAGCACCGCACGGAAGTCGTCGAAGCAGGCATTCGCCGTCAGGTCGAAATGACGATCGAGGCGGTGGCGGCCGGTGAGGCGAGCGGCGGGCTGGAAAGTCGTGAAATGGGCGTCGAAACGCTGTTCACGGGCTTCCTGGCCAAGAAAAGCCGCAACGCGAGAACCTTGGTGTTTCACATCACAGCATTGCAGGACATTGGAAAGGACTGAAATCATGCCCCGCCCGACTGGTAAGAAATTCGACAAGCGTCGTCAGCAACAAAACCCGCTCTTCAAGCGCAAGAAGTTCTGCCGTTTCACGGCTGCAGGTGTCGATCAGATCGACTACAAGGACACGGAAACGCTGAAGGACTTCATCGGCGAAAACGGCAAGATCACGCCGGCGCGTCTGACGGGTACGAAGGCGCACTATCAGCGTCAGCTCGACACGGCAATCAAGCGTGCGCGTTTCCTCGCGCTGCTGCCGTACACCGATCAGCACAAGGCGTAACTCGGCGACGCCATAAGGAGAATTCGAATGCAAATCATTCTGTTGGAAAAAGTCGCCAATCTGGGCAACCTCGGCGACATCGTCAAGGTCAAGGACGGTTACGCTCGCAACTTCCTGATCCCGAACCGCAAGGCTCGCCGTGCAACGAAGGAAGCGATCGCTGAATTCGAAGTGCGCCGCGCTGAACTCGAAAAGATCGCCGCTGAAAAGCTGGCAGCATCGCAGGCAGTCGGCGAGAAGCTGAACGGCCAGTCGTTCGAAATCACGCAGAAGTCGGGCGTTGACGGCCGTCTGTTCGGCTCGGTCACGAACGGCGACGTCGCTGAACTGCTGAAGAAGGCAGGTTTCGAAGTCGAGAAGCTGCAAGTTCGCATGCCGGAAGGCCCGCTGAAGATGATCGGCGAGCACAACGTGCAAGTCGCGCTGCACACGGACGTCGTCGTCGACGTCACGATCAACGTGATCGGCGACCACGCGTAAGCGTACGCAAGCTTTCCGGGCGGCTTCCGCCGTCCGGACAAGGGCAGGCGCCCGGGCAACCGGGGCCTGCCTTTTTTATTGCCGCATCACTGGCGGCCGGTATGGCGCCGTCCTGTGTAATTCGCGATAATCCCAACCCATGAACGCGCCGCAAGATCCCCAAATCGAATCGCTGAAAGTCCCGCCGCATTCGGTCGAAGCCGAACAGTCGGTGCTCGGCGGCCTGTTGCTCGACAACGCGGCATGGGACCGGATTGCCGACTTCCTGTCGCAGGGCGATTTCTACCGCTACGACCACCGGATCATCTACGAGCACATCGGCCGCCTGATCGCGTCGACGCGCCCGGCCGACGTCGTGACCGTGTACGAAGCGATGGTCACGTCCGGCAAGGCCGAGGATGTCGGCGGGCTCGCGTACCTGAACGCGCTCGCGCAGAACACGCCGAGCGCGGCGAACATCCGTCGCTACGCGGAAATCGTGCGCGACCGCGCGGTGCTGCGCCGGCTCGTGTCGGTCGCCGATGAAATCTCGGCCGATGCGTTCAACCCGCAGGGCAAGGAAGTCCGCCAGCTGCTCGACGAAGCCGAGTCGAAGGTGTTCTCGATCGCCGAAGAGGGCGCGCGTGGCAACCAGGGCTTCCTCGAGATCGGCCCGCTGCTCACGCAGGTCGTCGAGCGCATCGATACGCTGTACCACACGGCGAACCCGAGCGACGTCACGGGCACGCCGACGGGCTTCGTCGACCTCGACCGGATGACGTCCGGGATGCACGGCGGCGAACTGATCATCGTCGCGGGGCGGCCGTCGATGGGTAAGACCGCGTTCTCGATGAACATCGGCGAATACGTCGCGGTCGAGTACGGGCTGCCGGTCGCGGTGTTCTCGATGGAAATGCCGGGCACCCAGCTCGTGATGCGTATGCTCGGCTCGATCGGCCGGCTCGACCAGCACCGGATGCGGACGGGTCGCCTGACGGACGAGGACTGGCCGAAGCTGACCCATGCGGTGCAGAAGATGAGCGAGGCGCAGATCTTCATCGACGAGACGGGCGGCCTGAACCCGATGGAATTGCGCTCGCGCGCGCGACGTCTTGCGCGGCAGTGCGGCAAGCTCGGCCTGATCATCGTCGACTACCTGCAGCTGATGTCGGGTTCGTCGCAGGGCGAGAACCGGGCGACCGAAATCTCGGAAATCTCGCGATCGCTGAAGAGTCTTGCGAAGGAACTCGACGTGCCGGTGATCGCGCTGTCGCAGTTGAACCGTGGCCTCGAACAGCGTCCGAACAAGCGTCCGGTGATGTCGGATTTGCGCGAATCGGGTGCAATCGAACAGGATGCGGACGTGATCCTGTTCATTTACCGTGACGAAGTTTACAATCCCGACAGCCCTGACAAGGGGACGGCCGAAATCATCATCGGCAAGCAGCGTAACGGTCCGATCGGACCCGTTCGGCTCACGTTCCTGGGGCAATACACGAAGTTCGACAACTTCGCCGGGGCACAGAACTTCCACGGCGAGTAACGCCGGAAGTAAACCCTTATTTCGCCAAACGTTGTATTCAATCCCGGCGCGCGCATATGTGCGCGCCGAGTCTCGACCGGAAACGGTACAATGTCGCCCGTTTTCGTGACAGTAGTTTGACAATCTCTCAGGAATCCCATGTTCGGTCGATTCATGCCCACCGAGGGCAAGTTCTTTGAACTCTTCAACGCGCACGCGAAGCACATCGTTTCCGGTGGCCGCGAGCTCGAACTGCTGATCGACAATCTCGCCGACGCCGAGATTCACAAGCAAAACGTGCAAACCGCCGAGAAGGCCGCCGACAAGCTCACGCATGAGGCGATCGATCTGCTGCACAAGACTTTCATCACGCCGCTCGATCGCGACGAGATCCACAAGCTGATCACGACGATGGACGACATCCTGGACCTGATGGAAGACGTCGCGACGGCCGTGTCGCTGTACGACGTGCGCGCAGTCACGTCCGAGGCGAGCCAGCTCGCGCACATCGTCACGCAGTCGGCCCAGCACGTGCAACAGGCGGTCGGGTTGCTGTCCGACATGAAGCAGTCGGCACAGATCCTCAAGCAGTGCGAGGAGATCGACCGCTGGGAGTCGGAGGCCGATCGCGTGCTGCGCGCGGCGATGTCGAAGCTGTTCCGCGAGGAAGACGACGTGAAGACGCTCATCAAGCTGAAGGCGATCTACGAGCTGCTCGAGGAGATCACCGACAAGTGCGAGGACGTCGCGAACATCATCGAAGGCATCGTGCTGGAAAACGCCTGAGCGGACCACGATGCATTCGATACAACTCGCCCTCTGGATGGTCGCGACGCTTGTGCTCGTCGCGCTCGTATTCGACTTCATGAACGGCTTTCACGACGCGGCGAACTCGATCGCCACCGTCGTGTCGACCGGGGTGCTGAAGCCCCAGCAGGCCGTCGTGTTCGCGGCCGCGTTCAACGTGATCGCGTATTTCATCTTCCACCTCAAAGTCGCGCAGACCGTCGGTAAAGGCACGATCGATCCCGAGATCGTCGACCACTACGTCATATTCGGCGCGCTGGTCGGTGCGATCGGCTGGAACGTGATCACCTGGTACTACGGGATTCCGTCGAGCTCGTCGCATGCGCTGATCGGCGGTCTCGTCGGCGCAGCGCTCGCGAAGTCGGGCTGGGGCTCGCTGAACATCGACGGGCTGCTGAAGACGGTTGCGTTCATCTTCATTTCGCCGCTGCTCGGCTTCATCCTCGGTTCGCTGTTCATGCTCGGCGTGTCGTGGCTGTACTTCCGTACCGCGCCCAGCAAGGTCGACCGGCGCTTCCGCCGGTTGCAGCTGCTGTCGGCCGGCCTGTACAGTCTCGGCCACGGCGGCAACGACGCACAGAAGACGATCGGCATCATCTGGATGCTGCTGATCGCGAGCGGCTACGCATCGGCCACCGCCGATGCGCCGCCGGCGTGGGTGATCGGTGCGTGCTACCTGTCGATGGGCCTCGGCACGCTGTTCGGCGGCTGGCGCATCGTGCGTACGATGGGCCAGAAGATCACGAAGCTCAAGCCGGTCGGTGGTTTCTGCGCGGAAAGCGGCGGGGCGATCACGCTGTTCATCGCGTCGTTCCTCGGCATTCCCGTGTCGACCACGCATACGATCACCGGCGCGATCGTCGGTGTCGGCGCGACGCAGAAGCTGTCGGCCGTGCGCTGGGGCGTCGCCGGCAACATCGTGTGGGCGTGGGTGCTGACGCTGCCCGCGGCTGCGCTGTTCGCGGCCGGCGGATGGTGGCTCGGCCACCAGATCTTCTGATCGTCGACGCTGCCGGATCGACATCCGATGCGCCGCAAGCCGAAAGGCTGCGGCGCATTTTCTTTTGGGGCGGGGGAATGTCAGGCGGAGCAGGCGAGGCGCTGCGGCAGGTGCCGCCAACGATACTCGCCGACGGGGTTCGGGCAACCGGTCAGTAACTTCCGTTCGCGAATCGCGCGATCGGATCGTCCGCCGTACTGGTGCGGGGGCTGACGGGCGCGGATTGCGTCGACGCCCGCAATACTTGCACGGGGGCGGGCTCGATACCGCGCGGAGCTGCCGACGCAGTGGCGGGCGGCGGTTCGGCATCGAACGCGGCAGCCTGGGCGGCCGTCAGGGCCGTCGTCGGAATCTGCGTGCCGGACTCCGCCGGGGCGGCAGGCGCTGCATTGGCCGTCATCGCGGTCATGCCGTCATTCATGGACGATGCCTGTTGCTGCGCTGCCTGCATGCGCGGCGGCGGCGGTTCGTACGGATCGGCGGCCGGGCCTGCAGGGGTTGCTGCTGCGGCGGTCGTCACGACCGGCGCGGCAGCGATGGCCGGAGCGAGTGCAGGCGCCTGTGTGGTTTTCGCTTGCGACGATGCATAGGCAGGCGGCCGCGGCGCAGCGGCAGTCGCGACCACCGGTGCCGGCGCAGCTGCCGGCGGATTGCGCGGCTCGTCGCGCTTTGCCTCGTAGGTCGGTGCATCGAACGGCGTCGGTGCCGTGCGCGGCGGTGCGACGCGGCGAATGCCGTCGAAACGCTTGGCCCAATACGGGTTCGTCAGGTAGTCGAGCCGCACGGTGCCGCCCGTCGACGGCGCATTGACGAAGCGCAGCTTGCCGACATAGATGCCGACGTGCGAATGCGGCCGCCCGGTCGTATTGAAGAAAATCAGGTCGCCCGGCGCGATCTCGTCGGGTTCGATCGACACGCCGCGGCCGCTCATGTCGGCGGTCGTGCGCGGCAGGTTCACGTCGGCCGCGCGGCCGATCACGTAGCGCACGAGCCCGCTGCAGTCGAAGCCGCTCGTCGGCGTGTTGCCGCCCCAGCGATACGGGACGCCGACGAGGCTCATCGCCTGGATCGAGATTTCTTCCTGGCCGACACTGTGATCGACGAATTTCGGGAAATTGGCCGGAGCAGGGAACGCGCGCGGCGTCGTGATCTTCATGCCCGATGCGGGACGCGATGCCGACTGCGGCGGCACGCTGGAGCAGGCCGCAAGCAGGGAAACGACGGCGACGGGAACCCAGATTCGAAGCATGGCGAGGCGGGCGAGCGCGGCGCGCTCGCGAATCGTATGACAACAGACAGACCCGATGGTAGACGCTCCGGCGGGGCTTAAGCAACCATTCTTGAGAATTTACTTGAAGTTTCGCGCGTAAACTGCGTTGTTGCGTGACGAAGCGTTACTTTTCCCTTCGACCCCAAATAAAAACGGCGCTCCGGAAACGGAGCGCCGTGTGGCGTCGACAGCCGGCCGATCGGCCGGCTTGCGGTGTTACAGGATGTCCGACGCGTAGTCGGCAAGCCGCGAACGTTCGCCGCGAGCGAGCGTCACGTGGCCGCTGTGGCCCCAGCCCTTGAAGCGGTCGACGACGTAGGTCAGGCCCGAGCTGCCTTCGGTCAGGTAAGGCGTGTCGATCTGCGCGATGTTGCCGAGGCACACGATCTTCGTGCCGGGGCCCGCACGCGTGACGAGCGTCTTCATCTGCTTCGGCGTCAGGTTCTGCGCTTCGTCGATGATCAGGTACTTGTCGACGAACGTGCGGCCGCGCATGAAGTTCATGCTCTTCACCTTCAGGCGCGAACGGATCAGCTCCTGCGTTGCAGCGCGGCCCCATTCGCCGGCAGCGTCGTCGGTCTTCTGCAGCACTTCGAGGTTGTCGTCGAATGCGCCCATCCACGGCTGCATCTTCTCTTCCTCGGTACCGGGCAGGAAACCGATGTCCTCGCCGACGGGCACGGTCGCGCGCGTCACGATGATCTCGTTGTAGCGCTTGTCGTCGAGCACCTGCGCGAGGCCGGCCGCGAGCGCGACGAGCGTCTTGCCGGTGCCGGCCTGGCCGAGCAGCGTGACGAAGTCGATCTCGGGGTTCATCAGCAGGTTCAGCGCGAAATTCTGCTCGCGGTTGCGCGCGGTGATGCCCCACACGTTGTTCTTGTGGTGGCTGTAGTCGCGCAGCGTCTGCAGCAGCGCCGTCTTGCCGTTCAGTTCGCGGACGATCGCATGGAACGTCGGCTCGCCGTTCTGCGGCTCGAGATAGACGAACTCGTTGACCAGCATCGACGCGACGAGCGGTCCGGTCACGCGGTAGTACGTGGTGCCCGTCTTCGTGTCCTGCCAGCTCTCCATGCCCTTTGCATGCTTGGTCCAGAAGTCCTGCGGCAGCTCGCGCACGCCGTTGTACAGGAGATCCGAATCCTCGAGCACCTGGTCGTTGAAGTAGTCTTCAGCGGGCAGGCCGAGCGCATGCGCCTTGATCCGCATGTTGATGTCTTTCGACACCAGTACGACCTGGCGGTCCGGCCGGTCGCGCTGCAGCGCGCGCACGACGCCGAGGATCTGGTTGTCGGCCTTGCCTTCGGGCAAGCCTTCGACCGGCGCGATGTCGGTGAGCTTCGTCTGGAAGTACAGGCGGCCGACCGCCTCGCGGCTGCCGAGGCGCGACAGCGGAATGCCGGCCGTGATCGGGCCCGCATCGGCGACCAGCGCGTCGAGCGTGCGGCTGACCTGGCGTGCGTTGCGCGCGACTTCGGACATCCCCTTCTTGTGGTTGTCGAGTTCCTCGAGCGTCATCATCGGCAGATAGACGTCGTGTTCCTCGAAGCGGAAGAGGCTGCTCGGGTCGTGCATCAGCACGTTGGTGTCGAGCACGAACAGTTTCTGCTGTTCGACTTCGGCGGGCTTGCGGCTGCGCGACTTCGTCGCGGCGCCGCTGTCGCGCGCGGGCGCCGCGGCCGGTTTGCCGGCAGCCGGCTTGTCGTTGCGCGCGACGACCGGCGCCGCGGGTTCGGCGGGCGCCTGCATCGGCTGCAACAGTGCGGCCGTCTGTTTGGTCTTGCGACCGCGTGCGGGTGCGCTCGCGGTTTCCTGCGCCGAAGACGCGACGGCGCGCAGCGGCGCGGCCGTGTTCGCGGCTTCGATCATCGGTTGGGCCACGCTCGCCGGACCGTAGTCACCGGCTGTGGATGCGTCCCCTTCGGCGGATTTCTTCGCGGCTTTCGCGGGCCGCGCTTTCGCCTTGTATTCGTCGGGTGGCAGCAGGCTGCCGAGCTTGCTGGGGGGAGTAGGCAAAGGCATGGTGTCCCTCGGGAGGAATCGTGTCGCATGGCGTGCGCCGCTGATCGCATCCTGCGTGACGTAGACGCATGCAGTTTGCGCGCGGTGGCGCACAGGAATTTCGTCTAGCCGGTTCGCCTAAGTGTCGATCAGCTCCTTGACGGGGTGAGGGCCGGACCGAAGGCCGGCGCACAATCCATAAAAAAAGCCGCTGCCCCGTCGACAGGGACATGCGGCTCGGCTGATACGGTCGTGATGCGCGTCAAGTGCCGGGAAGCATCGCATCGAGCACCGGCGCAGCTACGAGAAATATGGGGCGAACTGGCATTCATTGCGGCCCAATATAACGCGCCTCAAAGCGCTTGTACAGCACTTAGCACGTCGTCCACATGCCCCGGCACCTTGATGCCGCGCCATGCCTGACGGAGCACGCCGTCGGCGTCGATCAGGAACGTCGAGCGCTCGATTCCGCGCACTTCCTTGCCATACATTTTCTTCATCTTGATGACATCGAACAGCGCGCACAGCGCTTCGTCGGCATCGGAGATCAGCGGGAACGGCAGTTCGAGCTTTGCCTTGAAATTGTCATGCGAGCGCAGGCTGTCGCGCGACACGCCGATGACTTCCGCACCGGCTTTCTTGAACTTCGGATAGAGATCGCGGAACTGCAGCCCTTCGGTCGTGCAGCCCGGCGTGTTGTCCTTCGGATAGAAGTACAGTACGAGCTTCTTGCCTTTCAGGTCGGACAGCGAAATGTCGCCGCCCGTGGCCGGTGCGGTGAAATCGGGAACTTGACGGTCAACTTCGACAGACACGTGTTTCTCCTGTTGTTATGGAAAGGCGCCGCTGCGGCGGCGCGGTGCGGCGGGGCGTCGCGGCAGCGCGTGGCAACTGCGCTGCGGGCGACGCCGGCTCGCGCGCGAACTCAACTCAGTCGGGCTGGACGATCAGTTCGCCGGAGCGGCCGGGGATTTCGCCCCACGTGACAGGGTACGATGGCAGCGAGTCGCGGTCCAGCGTCGCGTGGTAGTCGCCCATCGTCGCAAACGTGTGGCCTTGCGCGCGCCAGCCGGCGAGCAGCTGCTCGAACACGGGCGCGAGCTTCTGGCCTTCCAGTTCCGCATGCAGCGTGAACACCTGGTCGTGCGGATTGGTTTCGGTGAACTTGAGAATGTGCGCGGCGACGTTGTGCGTGTCGACGCCGTCGATGCCGAGCACTTCGTCGAGCGTCGGCAGCGTGGTCGGCATCTGCACGTGCGACAGCGTGCGGCCGCCGACGACGGGCAGGTACGGCGAATGGCCGCGCCCGTCGGATGCGTAGCGCATCCCCCATGCATCGATCTGCCCGAACGCGGCATCGTTCATCTGCCAGCCGGCCGCGCCGTGCGTGACGGGCGGCGCGCCGAAGATCTCGATGAAGCGCGCGTGACTCTTCTGCATTTCACGCGCGGTCCAGTCGCGATCGCGCGCGCGGACGTTGTCCTGCCAGTACACGTGATCCCACGTGTGGATCCCGCATTCGAAGCCGGCCTCGTGAATCGCGCGCATGTCGGCGATCGCGCGGCGGCCGATGTCGGGAGCCGGCAGCAGCACGCCGTACATCAGCTGCTTCACGCCGTAGTGTTCGACCACCGACGTGCGCGACACCTTCTTCAGGAAGCCCGGGCGAAACACGCGCCGCAGCGCCCAGCCCGTGTGATCGGGCCCGAGGCTGAAGAGGAAGGTCGCGCGCGCACTGAAGCGGTCGAAGATGCGTGCGAGGTTCGGCACGCCTTCGCGCGTGCCGCGCAGCGTGTCGACGTCGATCTTGAGGACGATGCGAGCCAAGCGAACGTCCCGGTCAGCCTTGCTGTTCGACGAGCGCGCGCGCGTCGGAGACGTGGCCGCGATACGCTTCGAAGATGTTGCGAAGCGCGTCGTCGAACGTTGCCTGCGGCGCCCAGCCGAGTTCCTGCATCGTGTTGTCGATCTTCGGCACGCGGTTCTGCACGTCCTGGTAGCCGTTGCCGTAGTAGGCGCCGGAGGTCGTCTCGACGAGCTTCACCTGCTTGGCCGAATCGGCGTACTCGGCGTATTCCGCGGCCAGTTCGAGCATCTTGTGCGCGAGTTCGCGAACCGAGAAGTTGTTCTTCGGATTCCCGATGTTGTAGATCTTGCCCGACGCGACGCCGTCCTTGTTCTCGATGATCTTCATCAGCGCGCTGATGCCGTCGCCGATGTCGGTGAACGCGCGCTTCTGCGAGCCGCCGTCGACGAGGCTGATGTTCTCGCCGCGCACGATGTGGCCGAGGAACTGCGTGACCACGCGCGAGCTGCCTTCCTTCGGCGTGTAGATCGAGTCGAGGCCCGGGCCGATCCAGTTGAACGGACGGAACAGCGTGAAGTTCAGGCCTTCCATCCCGTAGCCCCAGATCACGCGGTCCATCAGCTGCTTCGAGCACGCGTAGATCCAGCGCGGCTTGTTGATCGGGCCGTAGGTGAGCGCCGATGCATCGGGGTCGAACTGCTCGTCCGAGCACATGCCGTAGACCTCGGAGGTCGACGGGAACACGAGGTGCTTGCCGTACTTGACGGCCGAACGCACGATCGGCAGGTTCGCCTCGAAGTCGAGTTCGAACACGCGCAGCGGCTGCTGGACGTAGGTGGCGGGCGTCGCGATCGCGACGAGCGGAAGGATCACGTCGCACTTCTTCACGTGATACTCGACCCACTCCTTGTTGATCGTGATGTCGCCTTCGAAGAAATGCATCCGCTCGTGGTTGACGAGATCGCCAAGCCGGTCGGTCTGCATGTCCATGCCGAACACTTCCCAATCGGTGGTTTCAAGAATGCGCTTCGACAGGTGATGGCCGATGAAGCCGTTCACACCCAGGATCAGGACTTTTTTTGCTTTCATGAATGACGGGAAGAATGAATGAACTGCGCGAATTCCGCGGGCGTCACGACGGTTTCGCTGCCGTCGCGCTGCTGCCACAGCTCGAGAATGGATAGGGCGCGGCTGTCGCCGCAGACGCCGAATAGCGCATTATCGCTTACGTGCAGGCCGGGCGGCAAATCTGCCGCGGCGGCCGCTGCCGCGCTGCCGGGCGCCGCGAGGCGCGCGCGCGCGATCACGAAACGCGTGCCGCCGACGTCCGTAAACGCGCCCGGATACGGGGGCGCGACCGCGCGCACCAGGTTGTAGACCTGCGCGGCCGGTTTCGACCAGTCGACGCGGCCGTCTTCAGGCTTGCGCCCGCCGTAGTAGCTGCCGGTCGACAGATCGTTCGGCAGGTGCGCCGCCTCGCCCGCGAGCAGTGCGGGCAGCACGCGCCAGAGCGTCTGCTCGGCGGCCACCGTGACCTTGTCGAACACCTGCGTGGCCGTGTCGTCGGGCAGGATCGGCACCGCGGTCTGGCCGATGATCGCGCCCGCGTCGGGTTTCGCGGCCATTTCGTGCAGCGTCGCGCCGGTTTCGGTCTCGCCGTTCAGCACGGCCCAGTTGGTCGGTACCCGACCCCGGTATTTCGGCAGCAGCGAACCGTGCATGTTGTACGCGCCACGCGGCGCGACCGCGAGCAGGTCCACCGGCAGCATGTGACGGTAGTAGAACGAGAAGATGAAATCGGGCTGCGCGTCGGATACCGCGCGGCGCAGTGCCGGATCAGCGGGATCGGCCGGCGTGACGACCGGAATGCCGTGCTCGGCCGCGACCGACGCGACACTGCCGAACCAGATGTTCTCGTTCGGGTTGTCCTCGTGCGTGACGACGAGCGCGACGTCGACGCCGCGCGCGAGCAGCACCTGCAGGCAGCGCACGCCGACGTTGTGATACGCGAAGACGACCGCGCGCGGCTTCATTGGCCGGCTCCCGTGCGGTTCGCGCCGGCGGGCACCGGCGGCATGCCGTCGTGCTGCTCGAGCACGGCCTGGATCAGGTAGCGCGGCCGTGCGCGCACCTGCTGGTAGATGCGGCCGACGTACTCGCCGAGCAGGCCGAGCGCGAAGATGATCACGCCGAGCAGGAAGAACGTGATCGCGAACAGCGTGAACACGCCTTGCACTTCCGCGCCGACGATGAAGCGGCGCACGAGCAGCAGCACGAACAGCGCGGCGGAGCCGAGCGACAGGATCACGCCGATGAACGACAGCCACTGCAGCGGCACGACCGAGAAGCCGGTCACGAGGTCGAAGTTCAGCCGGATCAGGCTGTACAGCGAATACTTCGATTCGCCTGCGAAGCGCTCCTCGTGCGCGACCTCGATTTCGGTCGGCTTCTGCGCGAACGTGTACGCGAGCGCGGGGATGAACGTGTTGACTTCGCCGCACACGTTGATCGTGTCGATGATGCGGCGGCTGTACGCGCGCAGCATGCAGCCCTGGTCCGTCATCTTGATGCGCGTGATGCGCTCGCGCAGCCGGTTCATCATCTGCGACGCCTTGCGCCGCCACAGGCTGTCCTGGCGCTGCTTGCGGATCGAGCCGACGTAGTCGTAGCCCTCGCGCATCTTCGCGATCAGCTTGCCGATTTCCTCGGGCGGGTTCTGCAGGTCGGCGTCGAGCGTGATGACGATCTCGCCGTGCGACTGCGCGAAGCCCGCGAGGATGGCCATGTGCTGGCCGTAGTTGCCGTTGAGCAGCACGACGCGCGTCGTGTCCGGCCGTACGTGGAACTGATCGGCGAGCATCGCGGCCGAGCGGTCGCGGCTGCCGTCGTTGATCAGGATCACTTCGTATGACGTGTCGAGTGCGTCGAGCGCCGGATACAGTCGCGCGAACAGCGCGGCGAGGCCATCTTCCTCGTTGTACACGGGGATGATGACCGATACTTCGGGCCGGCCGGCGTCCAGGTGTCCGGCGCCCGGATGCCCGGCGCGTGCTTCAAGGTGACTCATGTACGCTTATTTTCCGTATTGTTCGCAAATCTGGTTGATGGCGTCGACCACGCGACGCACGTCGCCTTCCGTCATCTGCGTGAACAGCGGCAGCGTGACGGTCGACGCGCCGTACCGTTCGGCGTGGGGGAACATGCCCTCCTTGAAGCCGCGCGCACGGTACAGCGTGAAAAGATGGATCGCCGGGTAGTGGATGCCCGTGCCGATGCCGCGTTCCTTCAGCTGCGCCATGAACTCGGCGCGCGTGATCGTCAGCCGCTCGAGCGGCAGCGTGATGAGGAACATGTGCCAGTTGCTGTTCTCGAAGTCGGCAACCGGCAGGCCGACGCCGAGCGTCACGGCCGCGCTACCGTCGAACGCGTCGAAATACGCACGGGCGAGCGCGCGGCGCTGCGCGGTGAAGCGGTCGATGTGCGGCAGCTGGCCGAGGCCGACGCGGGCGGCGACGTCGGTCAGGTTGTACTTGCCGCCGAGCACGTCGCAGTCCATCCCGTCGAAGCCGGTGCGCGTGATGCCCTGCAGCCGGTACTTCTGCGCGAGCGTCGCTTCGTCCTCGTTGTTCAGCACGAGCGCGCCGCCTTCGATCGTCGTCAGGTTCTTGTTCGCGTGGAAGCTGAACGACACGATGTCGCCGATCGCGCCGATGCGCTTGCCGTTCCACGTCGAGCCGAACGCCTGCGCGGCGTCTTCGATCACGCGCAGCTTGTGTGCGCGCGCGATCGCGTACAGGCGGTCCATGTCGACCGGCAGGCCGGACAGGAACACGGGGATGATCGCCTTCGTGCGCGGCGTGATCGCCTGCTCGAGCTTGTCGAGGTCGATGTTGCGCGTGACGGGATCGATGTCGGCGAACACGGGCGTCGCGCCCGTTTCGATGATCACGTTGCTGGTCGAGACCCACGACGCCGGCGTCGTGATGACCTCGTCACCGGCGCCGACACCCGCGATGCGCAGGCCGATCTCGAGCGTGCAGGTGCCCGAATTGAACGCGCGGACCGGACGGCCGCCGCAGTACTCGGACAGCGCCGCTTCGAACTTCTGGCTCTGCGGGCCGGTGGTGATCCAGCCCGAGCGCAGCACTTCGACGACGCCCTGAATGGTTTCCTCGTCGATTTCCGGGCGGGTGAACGGCAGAAACGGAGCGGTATTCTGGCTCATGAACGCGTTGGCCTGTAATGGCGTGTAATAAAAGGGTCGGGCGATCCCGCCCGAAACCGGCATTAAACACCGGTTGGCGGATTCGCACCGTGATTTTTTGTAGGCGGACGCTTAACGCCGCGGGGCGTGCTCAGCTGCGTGCGAGCACGACCACCCCGATCAGGATGATGCCGATCCCGATGAGCCGCTGGACCGACAGCACCTCGCCGAACAGGTACCAGGCCGCGAACGCGTTGACGACGTAGCCGAGCGACAGCATCGGATACGCGATCGACACGTCGACCCGCGACAGCCCGAGAATCCAGACCACGACGCTCAGCACGTAGCAGCCGAGGCCGCCGATGATCGGCAGCTGGGTCGCGATCTTCAGGCCGACCGGGATGATGTTCGCACGGCTGAATTCGAAGTGCCCGACGGCGTTGACGCCGGCTTTCAGCAAAAGTTGCGCAACGGCGTTGAGCATCACGCCGGTGACGATGCAGACCAACGAAACGGGATTCATGCGACGGGCGTCCTTACGATTGCGGTTTCTCGACGATCACGCGGCGGTTGTCGCGCGCGATCACGCGCATCGGCACGCCTTGCTTGACCAGCGTGTCGTACTGGCCGGGCGGCATGATCGCGAGCGCATGGGTTTCCTGCTTCCAGCGCGTGATCCATTCGTCGACGGTCGGAATCCACTTGTTCGGCTCCATCGAGATCCCGAACGCGAGCTCGTCCTGGCGCTGGACCATGATCGTCGTGTGGCCCATGTAGAACGGGAACGTGTGGTCGAGCATCTCGATCGAGTAGAACGGCGTGTCGGGCGGCAGTTTCGCCAGTTCGGCGCGCACGGCGGGGGCGAGCAGCGCGCCCGAGCTGTAGCGGCCGAACTCGTCGTGCCCGGTGCCGCCGATCGTGCCGAACGCGAGCCATGCGGCGCCGAATGCGGTGATCGCGGCGGCCACGCCGGTGCGACGGTTCAGCCATGCGGCCGCGAGCGTCAGCGCGGCCGAGACCGCGAGGCCCGCGTACAGCCACATCTGGAACACGCGGTACAGCGCATTCGGCGTGCGGGCGTCGCCCTGGTACGCGAGGAAGATGAGCCCGAACGCCGCGACGACGAAGAACACGAGGTAGCCGAGCAGGTGGCGGCGGAACCGGTCGGCCGTCATCAGCGGCAGGTACGCGCCGATGATCAGCGCAAGCGCCGGCGCGACCGGCAGCACGTAGGAGATCAGCTTCGAATGCGACGTGCTGAAGAACAGGAAGATGAACGCGCTCCAGATCAGCAGCACGAGCATCGGCGAGAAGCCGTTCGGCTGGCGCGGCATCCGCAGCGCATGGCGGATGCTCTGCCACGCGACCGACAGCCACGGCAGGAAGCCGACCAGCAGCACCGGTACGAAGTAGTACAGCGGGCCCGGGCGGTTCTGTTCCGGGGTCAGGTACCGGCGGAACTGCTGGACGATGAAGAAAAAATTGAAGAATTCGGGGTTGCGCTGCTGGACGAGCACGAACCACGGCGTGACGATCGCGAAGAAGATCACGAGGCCGCTGACCAGGTACAGGCGCTTCCACAGCGCCCAGTCGCGCGCGATCAGCGTATAGAGCACGAGCACGGCGCCGGGCAGGATCAGGCCGACGAGGCCCTTGGACAGCACCGCGAACGCCATCGCGGCCCAGCACGTCCACATCCAGCCGCGCACCGCGGCCGGACGCAGCCCGGGCCGTTGCGCGAGCAGCAGCGAGCAGAGCGACAGCGCCATCCAGAACGCGAGCCCCATGTCGAGCGCGTTGAAGTGGCCCATCAGGTTCCAGTACGGCGAACACGCGAGCACGACGGCCGCGAGGAAGCCCGACAGCGGGTTGAACAGGCGCGCGCCGGTGTAGCCGACGAGCAGCACGCCGGCGAAGCTCGCCACGGCCGTGTAGAGGCGCGCCTGCCATTCGCCGATGCCGAACCACGCGAACGTGAGCGCGTTCAGCCAGGTCTGGAGCGGCGGCTTCTCGAAGTACTTGTAGCCGTTGTAGCGCGGCGTGATCCAGTCGCCGGTGACGAACATCTCGCGCGCCATTTCCGCGTAGCGGCCTTCGTCGCTCGGGATCAGGTGGCGCAGCCCGAGCGGCGCGAACCAGACGATCGCGAGCGCGACGAGCAGGAGGACGAGCGTGATGCGATTGAGCGGTAGCCTCGACGGCGTATCGTTCATGGATTTTCAGCCTGTTGGTTGTTGTGACGGGCCGCCGGCGGGTTGCGCCGGGGGCGGGCGGCCTGGCCGGGCCGATCGGGGGGATCGACCCGCTGCGCCGGCCCGAGTTTTACCGCATCGGGGATTAACGTTCAATTAAGAGCGCGGCGGCGACTTTCCGGCCCTCGGCCATCAGGATGTTGTAGGTGCGGCAGGCCGCCTGGAAATCCATCGTCTCGACGCCGATCCGCTTGGCCGTGAGCGCCGCGACGAGCCGCGGGTGCGGGAAGCGCAGCCGCGCGCCGCTGCCGAAGATCACGAGTTCGGGCGTCGGGTCGAGCAGCATCGCGAAATGCTCGGGCGCGAGCGCGTCGAACGACGACACGGGCCATGCCTGGACCGGCGCGCCGGGCAGCACGATGACGCTCGTTTCATGGCGTTCGAGATTGACGTCGACGTAATCGGGGCCGTAGCCGGTGACGGTATTGAGCGCGCCGCTCGTGTCCTGGTGCAGTTTCAAATCGGTATTCCGCGGTTCCGTAGGGGAATGGTTCGCAGGGCCGCAGGGGCCCGGTTGGCCGGTTTCGCGCGCCTGGCCACGTGGGAACGCCCGGCGGCGTGAGCCCGGCGCGGCTATGGTGCATTGCGAAAGTCGGCCAAAATCCGCTAAATTATAACTTTTTGGTCGCCCCCGGGCGCCACTTGCGTCGTGCGTCGCCACAAGCCGCGTCCGACCGCCCGCTTTTTCCCAGTCTAGACAGCGCGCACAGACCGGCCGCTTTCCAGTTTTGATCCCGTCCCCCCCGGCCGCGAGGCCAACCCAGGAACCGTGTCGTCGTGAAACCGATTCAGAAGTCGAACAAGCTGCTCAACGTCTGCTACGACATCCGTGGCCCGGTGCTCGAGCACGCGAAGCGCCTCGAGGAAGAAGGCCACCGCATCATCAAGCTGAACATCGGCAACCTCGCGCCGTTCGGTTTCGACGCGCCGGACGAGATCATCCAGGACATGATCCGCAACCTGCCGGCGTCGTCCGGCTATTCGGATTCGAAGGGCGTGTTCTCGGCGCGCAAGGCCGTGATGCACTACACGCAGGAAAAGGGCGTCGTGGGCGTCGGCCTCGATGACATCTACATCGGCAACGGCGCGTCCGAGCTGATCGTGATGGCGACCCAGGCGCTGCTGAACGACGGCGACGAAGTGCTGCTGCCCGCGCCCGACTACCCGCTGTGGACGGCGGCGGTGAGCCTGTCGGGCGGCACGCCCGTGCACTACGTGTGCGACGAGCAGAACGCGTGGATGCCCGATCTCGACGACATCCGCAGCAAGATCACGCCGAACACGAAGGCGATCGTCGTCATCAACCCGAACAACCCGACGGGCGCGCTTTATTCCGACGAATTGCTGCTCGAGCTGCTCGACATCGCGCGCCAGCACGGGCTGATCGTGTTCGCCGACGAGGTCTACGACAAGATCGTCTACGACGGCCTCGAGCACACGGCGATGGGTTCGCTGTCGGAAGACGTGATCACCGTCACGTTCAACAGCCTGTCGAAGAGCTATCGCTCGTGCGGCTACCGCGCGGGCTGGATGGCCGTGTCGGGCCTCGGCGGCGACAACCGCCGGCGCGCGAAGGATTATCTCGAGGGGCTCGGCATCCTGTCGTCGATGCGCCTGTGCGCGAACGTGCCCGGGCAGTTCGCGATCCAGACGGCGCTCGGCGGCTACCAGAGCATCAACGAGCTGATCGTGCCGAGCGGGCGTCTCTTCAAGCAGCGCGAGCTCGCGTATGACATGCTTACGTCGATCCCGGGCGTGACCTGCGTGAAGCCGCAGGCCGCGCTGTACATGTTCCCGCGCCTCGACCCGAAGCTCTACCCGATCCAGAACGACCAGCAATTCATTCTCGACCTGTTGCTCGAGGAGCGCGTGCTGCTGGTGCAGGGCACGGGTTTCAACTGGGCGACGCCCGACCACTTCCGCGTGGTCTTCCTGCCGAACCTCGACGACCTGACCGATTCGATCAACCGGATCGCACGCTTCCTCGACGGCTACCGCAAGCGCCATTCGGTCTGAGCGGGCAGGGTCACACGGAATTCACTACTTCTTACTCATCGATCACACGCAGCATGGAACCGATCAAAGTTGGCCTGTTGGGCTTCGGCACGGTGGGCAGCGGCACCTTCACGGTGCTGCGCCGCAACCAGGAAGAAATCAAGCGACGCGCGGGGCGCGGCATCGAGGTGGCGCGCATTGCCGTGCGCAACCCGGCCAAGGCGCAGGCAGCGCTCGGCGGTGACGCCGCCGCCGCACAGATCACCGACGACTTCAATGCAGTCGTCGACGATCCGTCGATCGCGATCATCGCCGAGATGATCGGCGGCACGGGCATCGCGCGGGAGCTCGTGCTGCGCGCGATCGCGAACGGCAAGCATGTCGTGACGGCGAACAAGGCGCTGCTCGCGGTGCACGGCACCGAGATCTTCGAAGCGGCGCGCGAAAAGGGCGTGATGGTTGCGTTCGAAGCGGCCGTCGCCGGCGGCATCCCGATCATCAAGGCGCTGCGCGAAGGCCTGACCGCGAACCGTATCCAGTACATCGCCGGCATCATCAACGGCACGACCAACTACATCCTGTCGGAAATGCGCGACCGCGGGCTCGACTTCGCGACCGCGCTGAAGGCCGCGCAGGAGCTCGGCTACGCGGAAGCCGATCCGACCTTCGACATCGAAGGCGTCGACGCCGCGCACAAAGCGACGATCATGAGCGCGATCGCGTTCGGCGTGCCGGTGCAGTTCGACCGCGCATACGTCGAAGGCATCAGCAAGCTCGACGCGACCGACATCCGCTACGCGGAAGAGCTCGGCTACCGGATCAAGCTGCTCGGCATCACGCGCCGCGCCGAAAACGGCATCGAGCTGCGCGTGCATCCGACGCTGATCCCGGAGAAGCGCCTGCTCGCGAACGTCGAGGGTGCGATGAACGCGGTCGTCGTGCACGGCGACGCGGTCGGCACGACGCTGTACTACGGCAAGGGCGCGGGCGCGGAGCCGACCGCATCGGCCGTGGTCGCGGATCTCGTCGACGTCACGCGCCTGCATACGGCCGACCCGGAGCACCGCGTGCCGCATCTCGCGTTCCAGCCGGACAGCCTGTCGAACACGCCGATCTTGCCGATCGAGGAAGTGACGAGCGGCTACTACCTGCGCCTGCGCGTCGCCGATCAGACCGGCGTGCTGGCCGACATCACGCGCATCCTCGCCGCGTCGGGCATCTCGATCGACGCGCTGCTGCAGAAGGAGTCGGAGCAGGTCGACGACGCGAACGGCGAAACCGACATCATCCTGATCACGCACGAAACGGTCGAGAAGAACGTCAATGCGGCGATCGCGCAAATCGAGAGCCTCGCGACGGTCGTGTCGAAGGTGACGAAGCTGCGCATGGAAGCGCTGAACTGAGGACGGAAGGCGACATGAACTACATCTCCACGCGCGGCGCCGGCATCGGCGAGCGCCATACGTTCTCCGACATCCTGCTCGGCGGCCTCGCGAAGGACGGCGGGCTCTACCTGCCGGCCGAGTATCCGAAGGTGTCCGCCGACGAGCTCGCGCGCTGGCGCGCGCTGTCGTATGCGGATCTCGCGTTCGAGATCCTGTCGAAGTTCTGCGACGACGTGCCGGCCGACGACCTGCGCGCGATCACGCGCCGCACGTACACGGCCGCCGTGTACAGCAACACGCGCCACGGCGAGAACGCGTCCGACATCACGCCGCTGAAGACGCTCGGCACCGAGAACGGCACGGCGCTGTCGCTGCTCGAATTGTCGAACGGCCCGACGCTCGCGTTCAAGGACATGGCGATGCAGCTGCTCGGCAACCTGTTCGAGTACACGCTCGCGAAGCACGGCGAAGCGCTGAACATCCTCGGCGCGACGTCGGGAGATACCGGCAGCGCGGCCGAGTACGCCATGCGTGGCAAGGCCGGCGTGCGCGTGTTCATGCTGTCGCCGCACAAGAAGATGAGCGCGTTCCAGACGGCACAGATGTTCAGCCTGCAGGATCCGAACATCTTCAACCTCGCGGTCGAAGGCGTGTTCGACGACTGCCAGGACATCGTGAAGGCCGTGTCGAACGATCACGCGTTCAAGGCGCAGCAGAAGATCGGTACCGTCAACTCGATCAACTGGGCGCGTGTCGTCGCGCAGGTCGTGTACTACTTCAAGGGTTACTTCGCAGCGACGCAGTCCAACGACGAGCGCGTGTCGTTCACGGTGCCGTCGGGCAACTTCGGCAACGTCTGCGCGGGTCACATCGCGCGGATGATGGGGCTGCCGATCGCGAAGCTCGTGGTTGCAACGAACGAGAACGACGTGCTCGACGAGTTCTTCCGTACGGGCGCGTATCGCGTGCGCAGCGCCGAGAACACGTATCACACGAGCAGCCCGAGCATGGACATCTCGAAGGCGTCGAACTTCGAGCGCTTCGTGTTCGACCTGCTCGGCCGCGATCCGGCGCGCGTGATGCAGCTGTTCCGCGATGTCGAGGAGAAGGGCGGTTTCGATCTCGCGGCGAGCGGCGATTTCGCGCGCGTCGCGGAGTTCGGCTTCGTGTCGGGCCGCAGCAGCCACACCGACCGTATCGCGACGATCCGTGACGTGTTCTCGCGCTACGACACGATGATCGATACGCACACGGCCGATGGCGTGAAGGTCGCGCGCGAGCACCTGGATGCAGGCGTGCCGATGGTCGTGCTCGAAACGGCTCAGCCGATCAAGTTCGGCGAGACGATCCGTGAAGCGCTCGATCGCGAAGCCGAGCGGCCGGCCGCATTCGACGGGCTCGAGGCGCTGCCGCAGCGCTTCGAGGTCGTGAAGGCCGATGCCCGGCAGGTGAAGGACTTCATCGTCGCCCACACGGGCGCATGACGCACGGCCGGGCCCGCGGGCCCGGCTGCGCAGGACGGCCGGAATGCCGATTCGTCGAACGGATCGGGGTTCCGGCCGTTTCGTTTGGCGCCCGGGCATCGCCTGTCGCGCGAAACAAGTGCCAGACCCGCGCGTTCGCACCGATCACAGTTTTCGCATGTCCGCCATATCGCGCGTCCGTGCGACGGCGTCGCTACAATGACGTATTGACTCCAACGATCCCCGATCACATCGATGTCGAACCCGAATCCCGCGGCGCCGCGCGCGCCGATGCTGTCGACCGCCGAGGCGCTGGCCGCGCTGCTCGATGCCGCGAAGCCGCTGCCCGGCGCCGAAACCGTCGTCACGCTCGATGCGCTCGGCCGCGTGCTGGCCGCCGACGTGAGCTCGCCGCTCGACGTGCCGCCGATGCATACGAGCGCGATGGACGGTTATGCGGTGCGCGTCGCCGACCTGCTGCACGGCGATCGGCGGTTGCCGGTGTCGCAGCGCATTCCGGCCGGCCATCCGGCTCAACCGCTCGCGGCCGGCACGGCCGCGCGGATCTTCACCGGTGCGACGGTGCCGCCCGGCGCCGACGCGGTCGTGATGCAGGAGCAGACATCGGCCGACGGAGACGCGGTCGAGATCCTGCACACGCCGAAGGCCGGTGAGTGGATCACCGCGCAAGGCGCGGACATCCGCCAGGGTTCGGTGATCCTGCCGGCCGGCACGCGGCTCACGCCGCAGGCGCTCGGCCTGGCCGCCTCGGTCGGCTGCGCGCAGTTGTCGGTCGCACGGCGGATTCGCGTCGCGGTGTTCTTCACCGGCGACGAGCTGACGATGCCCGGCGAGCCGCTGAAGCCCGGCGCCATCTACAACTCGAACCGCTTCACGCTGCGCGGGTTGCTGGAGCGGCTCGGCTGCCACGTGACCGACTACGGGATCGTGCCCGATTCGCTCGCCGCGACGCGCGACACGCTGCGCGAGGCTGCGCGCGATCACGACGTGATCCTGACGAGCGGCGGTGTCTCGGTCGGCGACGAGGATCATGTGAAGCCGGCGGTCGAGTCCGAAGGGCGGCTCGCGCTGTGGCAGATCGCGATGAAGCCCGGCAAGCCGCTCGCATACGGCGCGGTGCGTCGCGGCGACGATCGCCCCGATGCACACTTCATCGGGTTGCCCGGCAACCCGGTGTCGAGTTTCGTCACGTTCCTGCTGTTCGTGCGGCCGTTCCTGCTGCGCTTGTCCGGCGTGCGCGACGTCGCACCGCGCGCGCTGTCGCTGCGGGCGGACTTTTCGCAAAGCAAGGGCGACCGGCGCAACGAATTCCTGCGTGCGCGCGTCAATGCGGCCGGCGGCCTCGACCTGTTCCCGAACCAGAGCTCGGCGGTGCTGACGTCGACGGTCTGGGGCGACGGCCTGATCGACAATCCGCCGCAGCACGCGATCAGCGCCGGCGAGACCGTGCGCTTCATTCCGTTTTCCGAACTGCTGTCGTAACGCGACGGCTTCCCGAACCATGAAGATTCAGCTGAAATTTTTTGCAAGCGTCCGCGAGGCACTCGGTGTCGCCGACGAACAGGCCGACGTGCCGGACAGCGTGACGACCGTCGGCGACGTGCGCGCATGGCTGCGCGTGCGCGGCGGCGCGTGGGCCGAGACGCTCGCCGAAGGGCGCGCGCTGCGCATGGCGTGCAACCACGAGATGACCGATCCCGACACGCGGCTCACCGAAGGCTGCGAGGTCGCGTTCTTTCCGCCGGTGACGGGCGGTTGAGCTTTGCATGGGACCGGAGTAGACGCTAACGCGCTCATTCCGGTCGACAGGAACGGGTAATGGCAACGATACGAATCCAGACCGACGACTTCAGTCTGAACGCCGAAGTCGCGGCATTACGGGCGCGCAACCCGAAGATCGGCGCGGTCGCGTGCTTCGTCGGCACGGTGCGCGACCTGAACGAAGGCGATGCGGTCGCCGCGATGGAGCTCGAGCACTATCCGGGGATGACCGAGAAGGCGCTCGAGAAGATCGCCGCCGAGGCCGGCCGGCGCTGGCCGGGCATCGACGTCGCGATCGTGCATCGCGTCGGCAAGCTGCTGCCGCTCGACCAGATCGTGATGGTCGCGACGGTCGCGTCGCACCGCGGCGACGCGTTCGCGTCGTGCGAGTTCGTGATGGACTATCTGAAGACCGAGGCGCCGTTCTGGAAGAAGGAAACGACACCGGACGGCGAGCGGTGGGTCGATGCGCGCAGCACCGACGATGCGGCGCTCGCGCGCTGGGGTGTCGAGTCGGGCAATACGCCGCGCTGAACGGGGCATCCGGACAAACGATGCGGCGATGTGCCGCAGGTGGCGTGTTCGCCGGGCATCGCGGTTCGCGCGTTACGCGTCCGGATCGACGCCGCGCCCGATGATCTTCGTCGGAAACGGTTCGCCGCGGGCACGCGACGGCAACGCGTGCGGATCGTCGCCCGCGTCGTCTCCGCCGCGGCGGCGCGGCGCGATCGCATCGAGCAGCGCCTGCTGCTCGGGCGGAATCTGATAGTCCCAGCCGAACCGGCTCAACTGCAGGCTCTGCGCGATCCGCAGCGCGGGCTCCATGAAGCGGATCGCCGCGGGCGGCGCGTAGCGCGCCTCGACAGTCTTCAGGAACAGCGCCAGCCAGCGGCTGAAATGGGCCGGCTCGATCCCGTCGAGCGGCTGGTGCGCCTGCTGCACGTTGCCGCGGTAGCCCCTGGTGCCGAGCACGAGGTTCGACCAGAACGTGACCATCTTCGGCAGGTGGTCGTCCCAGCGGCCGGCCAGCTTCGCGTCGAACACGGGCCCGAGCAGCGGATCGGCGCGCACGCGGTCGTAGAACGCGTAGACGAGATCGCGGATGTTGTCTTCGGTCGGCTCGGCGTCGCGAGGGCGGGCCGGTGCGGATTCGGGCGAGGCGGGCAGGGCAGTCATGGCAAAAAGGGCCGGTAGATCGGGGCGCAGGCGGGCGGTGGCGTGGGCATCAGTTAGGACGCCGGTCGGATTTTGACGCAAAATAGCGTCCAATACCCCCTGAAAAACGTGTAGATGTCACGCATCTTATTGCGTGCACGCGATCCCGGCAACCCGAGGCCGTGGAACGGGACCATCGGCCGGATCCGCGCGCATCGCGATCGGCCCGGTTCACGTCATCGGGGCACGATCGATCATTTCCGTATCCGCTCATGAGACTCACCGACTACACCGACTATTCGCTGCGCGTGATGCTGTACCTTGCCGTGCGCGGCGAGGGGCTCGCGACGATCCAGGAGATCTCGGATGCCTACGGCATTTCGAAGAACCATCTGATGAAAGTCGTGCAGCAGCTCGGCGAGCTGGGATGGGTCGACACGGTTCGCGGCCGCAACGGCGGGCTGAGGCTCTTTCCGGAATCGCTGGAGCTGACGGTCGGCCAGGTCGTGCGCGCGACCGAGAGCGACTTCGCGCTGGTCGGCTGCTTTTCGACCGACAGCGGCGAATCGCGCGGTTGCGTGATCGAGCCGCAGTGCCGCCTGAAGGGGGTGCTGGCCGCCGCGCGCGACGCGTTTTTCGCCGAACTCGATCGTCACCGGCTCGGCGAACTGGTCGAGCCCGCGTCGCCGCTCGCGGCGCTGCTCGGCATCCGCCCGATCGCGCTCGTGCGTGCCGAATCGTTGCAGGACGACACGCCGGCGACCGCCGAGCCGCCGTCGGCGGCCGGCTGACACACGGGCGCCGCGTCCCGCAATCCGAGCGTGGCCCGTCCCGGGGCCGCTTCCAGCCAATCCAGCAATTTTTGCGCTGAATCAACCCGAATTTCGCTTGAAAGCCGCATAACCATCCTCATCTTGGTGTTAATCGAAAATTGGAGGTCTCGACTAAATGAGAATCGACAAGCTCACCACCAAGTTCCAGGAAGCACTCTCCGACGCGCAAAGCCTTGCGGCCGGCCGCGACAATCAATACATCGAACCCGTTCACGTGCTGGCCGCACTGGTTGCGCAGCAGGACGGTTCCGCCCGCTCGCTGATGTCGCGCGCGGGTGTTCACATCCAGGCGCTGCAAGGCGCGCTGAACGAAGCCATCTCGCGCCTGCCGCAAGTGACGGGCACGGGCGGCGACATCCAGATCGGCCGCGAGCTGGCCGGGCTGCTGAACCAGGCCGACAAGGAAGCGCAGAAGCTCAACGATACGTTCATCGCGAGCGAGATGTTCCTGCTCGCCGTGTCCGACGACAAGGGCGAAGCCGGCAAGCTCGCGCGCCAGCACGGCCTCACGCGCAAGGCGCTCGAAGCCGCGATCGCTGCCGTGCGCGGCGGCTCGCAGGTCCATAGCCAGGACGCGGAAAGCCAGCGCGAGGCGCTGAAGAAGTACACGGTCGACCTGACCGAGCGCGCCCGGGCGGGCAAGCTCGATCCGGTGATCGGCCGCGACGACGAAATCCGCCGCTCGATCCAGATCCTGCAGCGCCGCACGAAGAACAACCCGGTGCTGATCGGCGAGCCGGGCGTCGGCAAGACGGCCATCGTCGAAGGGCTCGCGCAGCGGATCGTCAACGGCGAAGTGCCGGAAACGCTGAAGGGCAAGCGCGTGCTGTCGCTCGACATGGCCGCGCTGCTCGCGGGTGCCAAGTACCGCGGCGAGTTCGAGGAGCGCCTGAAGGCCGTGCTCAGCGACATCGCGAAGGACGAAGGCCAGACGATCGTCTTCATCGACGAAATCCACACGATGGTCGGCGCGGGCAAGGCCGAAGGCGCGATGGATGCGGGCAACATGCTGAAGCCGGCGCTGTCGCGCGGCGAACTGCACTGCATCGGCGCGACCACGCTCGACGAATACCGCAAGTACATCGAGAAGGATGCCGCGCTCGAACGCCGCTTCCAGAAGGTGCTCGTCGACGAGCCGAGCGTCGAGGCGACGATCGCGATCCTGCGCGGGCTGCAGGAGAAGTACGAACTGCACCACGGCGTCGACATTACCGACCCGGCGATCGTCGCCGCGGCCGAGCTGTCGCACCGCTACATCACCGACCGCTTCCTGCCCGACAAGGCCATCGACCTGATCGACGAAGCCGCTTCGAAGATCAAGATGGAAATCGATTCGAAGCCCGAAGAGATGGACAAGCTCGACCGTCGTCTGATCCAGTTGAAGATCGAGCGCGAAGCCGTGAAGAAGGAGCAGGACGAAGCGTCGCAGAAGCGCCTGCAGCTGATCGAGGAAGAGATCCAGCGCCTCGGCCGCGAGTACGCGGACCTGGAAGAGATCTGGACCGCCGAGAAGGCCGCGGTGCAGGGCAGCGCACAGCTCAAGGAAGAGATCGAGAAGGTGCGTGCGGACATCGCGCGTCTGCAGCGTGACGGCAAGCTGGAGAAGGTCGCCGAACTGCAGTACGGCAAGCTGCCGCAGCTCGAGGCGCAGCTGAAGCAGGTCACGCAGGCCGAAGAGCAGGAGCAGCACAACCCGACGCGTCCGCGCCTGCTGCGCACGCAGGTCGGCGCCGAGGAAATCGCGGAAGTCGTGTCGCGTTCGACCGGGATTCCCGTGTCGCGGATGATGCAGGGCGAACGCGAGAAGCTGCTGCACATCGAGGAAAAGCTGCACGAGCGCGTGGTCGGCCAGCATGAGGCGATCGGCGCGGTGGCCGACGCGATCCGCCGTTCGCGTGCGGGTCTCGCCGATCCGAACCGTCCGTACGGCTCGTTCCTGTTCCTCGGCCCGACGGGGGTCGGCAAGACCGAGCTGTGCAAGGCGCTGGCGTCGTTCCTGTTCGATTCGGAAGAGCACCTGATCCGCATCGACATGAGCGAGTTCATGGAGAAGCACAGCGTCGCGCGGCTGATCGGCGCGCCGCCGGGTTATGTCGGCTACGAGGAAGGCGGTTACCTGACGGAAGCCGTGCGCCGCAAGCCGTACAGCGTGATCCTGCTCGACGAGATCGAGAAGGCCCACCCGGACGTGTTCAACGTGCTGCTGCAGGTGCTCGACGATGGCCGCATGACGGACGGGCAGGGGCGCACGGTCGACTTCAAGAACACGGTGATCGTGATGACGTCGAACCTCGGCTCGCAGGTGATCCAGGCGATGACGGGTGCGCCGCAGGAAGAGATCAAGGACGCGGTGTGGCTCGAGGTGAAGCAGCATTTCCGCCCCGAGTTCCTGAACCGGATCGACGACGTCGTCGTGTTCCATGCGCTCGACCGCAGCAACATCGAGTCGATCGCGAAGATCCAGCTGGCGCGCCTGCACGATCGGCTCGCGAAGCTCGACATGGCGCTCGAGGTGTCGGAAGCCGCGCTCGAACAGATCGGGAAGGTCGGTTACGATCCGCTGTTCGGTGCGCGGCCGCTGAAGCGCGCGATCCAGCAGGAGATCGAGAACCCGGTCGCGAAGCTCATCCTCGCGGGCCGCTTCGGTCCGAAGGACGTGATTCCGGTCGACATCCACGACGGCAAGTTCGTGTTCGACCGCGTCGTGCACTGATCGCCTGTCATCGGCCGCCCGCCCGGTTCGCGCCGGGCGCGCAAAAACAAACACCCCGCCTCGGCGGGGTGTTTGCTTATGGAGCGTCGCAACGACGCAGGGCTTCAGCCCTGCTTGTTGCCGCCGAACATGCCGGCGAGCTGCGACAGCGAGCCGAGCACGTTCGACGGGTCGACCTGGGCCTGGCCGTCGGCCGGCACCGCGCCGTCCGGCGTCGCGTGGTTGACGACGTGCGGCAGCACCTGCGCGAGGACGGTCGAGGCCATCGACGGGTCGACGCCGAACTTGCTCGCAAGCGCACCGATCGCGTCCGAGCCCAGCACGTTCTGCAGCGCGTCCGGCGAGATCGGCTGGTTCTGGCCGGTACCGACCCACGAGCCGATGACGTCGCCGGCGCCGCCGGCCTTGAACTTCTCGATCAGGCCATTCAGGCCGCCCGGCTGGTTGTTGATGAATTCGAGCGCGGTCGTGATCAGCGCGCTTTGCGAGTTACCGCCGGCCTGGCCGCCGATCAGACCGCCAACGATGTCGAGGAGACCCATGGTTTTTCACCTTTACCGATAAGGGCGCCACGCTGTGGGCGCCCGTTGAACGAATGCCGCGCGCACGCCGTCGCGCGCGCGGCGCACATCAGGCGCCCGACGCCGCGGCGGCGGAGGCTGCCTTGTCCTTCTTGCTTTTCTTCTTCGAACCCTTCGTCGCTTTTGCCGACGACGCTGCGGCCGGTGCGCTCGCACCCGCATCGGCGGATGCGGCTGCGGCGGCCGCTGCCTTTTCCTTCTTCGACGCGCGCTTGGCCTTGGCCGGTTTCGCCGCCGCATCCGGCGCGCTTGCCGCCGGTGCCGGTGCAGTGGCCGTCGCGCCGGCCGTCGCGGTCGTGGACGTCGTGCCTGCCGACGTCGTTGCCGACGTGGTAGCCGACGTCGTCGCGGCCGGCTTCGACAGCTTCACGCCCTTCGGCGGCGTCGACGAGCCGCCGATCGTCAGGCCGTTTTCCTCCAGGTGCCCGACCGATTTCGTGCCGAGGCCCTTCACGCGGTTCGCGAGGTCGTCGGCGTCCTTGAACGGGCCGTTCTTGGTGCGTTCGTCGATGATCGCCTTCGACTTCACGGGCCCGAGACCCTTCACGGATTCGAGCGCGGCCTGGTCAGCCGAGTTGACTTCGACGGCCGCGGCAAGGCCTGCGGCGAGCGACAGCGATAGCGCGACGAACAGCATCAGCAGCTTTTTCAGCATGGCAAAGGCTCCCTGGTTCTGACGGATGAATGGCTGTTGCAACGGACGGCGGGGCGAGGCCCGGCCGGGCGTCGCCGTTAAGCATAGGACAAATGCGTGCCCTTTTTAAGACAGGCTGACCGAATCTTGCTGAAGGCTTGCGGTGCTGTAAAGGCCGAAACCCGTGCCGGGAGGCGATTTTGACCATTGTTTACGGTGTCGCGGCGGGCGAACGGATCGTCGTCGCGCTGGCCGTTCGATAACGCTTGACTTAGAGTGAACTCTAACTCCTAACCTTGTTCCTGCCATGTCGAAAACCGTATCCCAACCCTCCGCCACCGGTCCGCTGACGATCGGGCAAGTCGCCGAATTGACGGGCGTGTCGACGCACACGCTGCGGTACTACGAGCAGGCCGGCCTGCTGCGCGCGATTTCGCGCACGGCGGCCGGGCACCGGCTCTATGCACCGGCCGACCTTGCCGGGCTGGCCTTCGTGATGCGCCTGAAGGCGACCGGCATGCCGATCGCGCAGATCCAGGCGTTCGTGGAACTGCGCGAGCAGGGCGAGCAGTCGTTCGGTGCGCGGCGCAGGTTGCTGGCCGCACATCGCGATGCGGTGCGCGCGCATCTCGCGGAGCTGCAGGTGAACCTCGACGCGATCAGCGACAAGATCACGTATTACGAGGCGCAGGAGCGCGATACGGCTCGACGGGCAAATCCTTCTCACGCTTTATCGGAACCGGACGGACACAATGGAACGACTCGTTGAAGACCGCTACACGCGCGGCTGGAACAAACTGAAGGAAATCGACGGCGAAGTGGGCGAACGCGTGATTGCGGCGCTCGCGCCGATCGCACCGGACTTCGGGCGGTTGCTGGTCGAGTTCAGCTTCGGCGACATCTACAGCCGGCCGCAGCTCGACCTGAGAGCACGCGAGATCGCGACGATCGCGGCGCTGGCCGCGCTCGGCAACGCGCAGCCGCAGTTGAAGGTGCATATCGAGGCCGCGCTGAACGTCGGCTGCACGCGCGACGAGATCGTCGAGGTGTTCATGCAGATGGCCGTCTACGCGGGTATCCCGGCCGCGCTCAACGCGCTGTTCGCCGCGCACGAGGTGTTCACGCGGCGTGACGAAGCGGCTGGCGAAGCTGGAAACGCCGGAAAGTCGGTCGAAGCGGCCGGGCAGACCGCATGACCGCAGTCGCGCCCGTGCGTCACGCGCGGTGCGGCGCGACGATCCGGTGTTTCGCGATGCGCCGATACAGCGTCGCACGCGAAATGCCGAGCGCCCGTGCGGCCGCGTCGGGCCGCCAGCGGTGCGCGGTGAGCGCTGCGACGATGCGGCCGCGTTCGTCGTCGGGCAGTGCGCCGGGCGACGCGCCGCCGAGCTGCGCGGCGAGGTCGGCCGGCAGGTCGTGCCACGTCACGCGCGCGGCGTCGCACACCGCACACGCATAGCGCAGCACGTTGCGCAGTTGCCGCACGTTGCCGGGCCACGCATACGCAGCGAGCTGCTCGGCGAGCGTCGCGTCGAGCGTGAGCACGTGGCCGGTTGCCTGCGCCTCCTCGGCGAACACGGCGGCAATCACGTCGCGCACGTCCGCGCGTTCGCGCAGCGGCGGCAGTTCGAACGTCGCGCCGCTCAGCCGGTAGTACAGGTCTTCGCGGAACGTCCCGTCGGCCACCATCCGCGCGAGATCGCGGTGCGTCGCGCAGATCACGTCGAGATCGACGCGCACGGGCGTATCGCTGCCGAGCGGCACGACCTCGCCGTCGGCGAGCACGCGCAACAGGCGCGTCTGCAGCGCGAGCGGCATGTCGCCGATTTCATCGAGAAACAGCGTGCCGCCGTCGGCGAGCGCGATCTTGCCGCGCGCGCCGTGCTTGCGCGCACCGGTGAACGCGCCGGCCGCATAGCCGAACAGTTCGCTCTCGATCAGCGCGTCCGGCAGCGCGCCGCAATTGACGGCGACGAACGGCCGCGCACGCCGCGCACCGGCATCGTGGATCGCGCGTGCGAATACTTCCTTGCCCGCACCGGTTTCGCCGAGCACGAGGATCGGCAGCCGCTTGCCGGCCACGCGCAGCGCGAGCTCGGCCTGTTGTGCAATATGCGTGTCGCTGCTGTGCAGGAACGGCGTCAGCGCGCCGACGTGGCGTGGCGCGGTGCCCGCGCGGCGCGATACCGTGCCGGGTTCGCGGCCGGCGCGCCGTAGCGGCGCCCGCAACCGCGCATGGAGCGGTGCGCCGGTCGCGCGCAGCCGCAGCGCGACGATCGTGTCGAGCCGCGCGGCATCGCGCAGCGGCATCTCGGTCGCATCGAAGATCTCGTCGATATGGCGCGGCTCGCGCAGCGCCGGCAGCGCGTCGCGTGCCTGCCGGTTCGCGGCGACGATGTTGCCGCATTCGTCGAACGCGATCAGCCATTCGGGTTGCGCTTCGACGTAGTGACGGTTTGGATGCCCGAACAGGATCCAGTACTGCGCGGTGCTGTGCACGAAGTAGCCGTCCTCGATCAGCGCCGCGCTTTGCCGCACGAGCTGGTAGACGAGGCGCTGGCTGTCGCGGCCGTCGGGCGAGTGCACGGCCGACGCGTCGAGCACGCCGATCAGTTCGCCGCCCGGCGAGAAGATCGGTGCCGCGCTGCAGGTGAGCGTCGTGAACGCCGCGCGAAAGTGATCGGTCTTGTGCACGGTGATCGGCGCGAGATCGGTCAGCACGTTCGCGACGCCGCACGTTCCTTCCTCGCTTTCCGACCAGCACGAGCCGATGTGCAGCCCCGCATGACGGAAGTCGTTGCGGCGCCCGTGGTCGATCCGGTAGTCGATCGTCACGCCGTGCGCGTCGGTCAGCATCACGCAGTAGTCGGCGACGCGGATCATGTCGTGCAGCCGCGTCAGGCACTGGCCCGACGCGCGCAGGAAGGCTTCTTCCTTGTCGCGCACTTCGCGCAGCTCGGCCGCGGTCAGCACCCGCGGGCCGATCGATGAAGCGGGGTCGAGACAGTAGCGCTCGAGCGACCGTTGCCACGACGACACGAGACGCTCGGAGTCGGCCGGTGCGGGCAGGCGCCCGGCGAGCGCGCCGAGTACACGGTCGGCGTGCTGGGCCTGGGGGACGGCGTAGGGCATGGTCGGCTCCGGTTCCGTACGGCGGGGATATCGCTGTCCTTGTAGCACATCCCGTTCGGCGGATCACATTGCATCGCAGCACGCGGTGCGCGTGAGACGTTCGTCTCACCGGTATCTCGCCGTGTCTCGCGCCGCTGAGACAGCCGCATGCGTGGCGTGCGGTGGTCGGCAGGCTTGCCGGCGCATGCGTCGAGCCGCACGCGTGCGGGGTTTGCGGGCAGCGTGGTGCGCATGCACGGATGCCGGGACGATCGCGCCGTCGCATCGACGTCGTGAGACGCACCGGCGGATTCGCCATGTGCTGCGTCGTCACGATCGCGCATCCCGAACACGTGCCTGCCTGCCGCGCCAGTGTGCACGCGGGTTCCACGGTCATCGCCGCGACGATGGCACGCCGCTTGCAGAGATCACGGGCAAGCCGATGCGGTCGTGTCGGCGACGACGATCCGCCGCCCGTCGATGGTAGCGGACGAAACAGGCAGGGCAGGCATGCCGGCCCACTGGATGGAGACGAACCCGTGACGACGCCCGTTACCGTCGGTGTGATCGCGAACCCCGCATCGGGGCGCGACATCCGCCGCCTCACGACGCATGCATCCGTATTTCCGACGGCCGAGAAGGCGAACATGATCGTGCGCCTGCTGGCCGGCCTCGGTGCGATGGGCGTCGAGCGCGTCCTGACGCTGCGCGACCGCACGGGCATCGCGACGCTGCTGCTGCGCGCGATCGACACGCATCGCGCGGTCGCGCCGCACGAACGCTGGCCCGAGGTCGAATTCGTCGACCTGCCGATCACCGATACCGTCGCCGACACGCAGGCCGGCGCCGCGTACCTGCACCGGATGGAAGTCGCGCTGATCGTCGTGCTCGGCGGCGACGGCACCCATCGCGCGGTGGCCGCGCATTGCGGCGCGACGCCGCTCGTCGCGCTGTCCACCGGCACCAACAATGCGTTTCCCGAACATCGCGAGGCGACCGTCGCCGGCGTCGCGGCAGGGCTCGCCGCGACCGGCGCCGTGCCGGCCGAGGTCGCGTTCGTGCGCAACAAGCGGCTCGTCGTGCGTTGCGTGGCCGGTGCGCAGCCGGGGCGCGAGGAAATCGCGCTGGTCGACGTGTGCGCCGCGCGGCAGCGTTTCATCGGCGCGCGCGCGATCTCCGGATCCGACGACATCGATTCGCTCTACCTGACGTTCGCGGAACCGGACGGTATCGGCCTGTCCGCGCTCGGCGGCGCGTGGGCGCCGCTCGAACGCAGCGCGCCGCACGGGCTCGCGATGCGCTTCGCGGAAGCCGGCAAGACGGCCGGCACGCCGCTCGTGGCGCCGATCGCGCCGGGTCGCGTCGACCGCGTCGTGATGCGCAGTTGCGAACGGCTCGAACCGGGCACGTGGCAGGCGATTCCGTTCGAACGCGGCACGCTCGCGTTCGACGGCGAGCGCGAGATCGAGGTCGCGCGCGGCGATCGCTACGAGATCTCGCTCGACTGGCGCGGGCCGCTGACGGTCGATGTCGGCCGCACGCTGCGCTACGCGTCGTCGCGGCAATTGCTGCGCGACGCCGGCGCGTGGCACGACTGAGCATCCGGTTTCTCGCGACACATTTGGACATCCATAACGATCATCAAGGAGACATTGCCATGACACCCCCACTCGAAGGACAGGTCGCCATCGTCACGGGCGGCGCGCGCGGCATCGGCCGCGGCATTGCCCTGACGCTTGCCGGCGCGGGCGCCGACATCCTGCTGGCCGATCTGCTCGACGACGCGCTCGACGCCACCGCGCGCGAGGTGCGCGCGCTTGGCCGCCGCGCGGCGGTTGCGAAGGTCGACGTCACCCAGGCCGCACAGGTCGACGCGATGGTCGCGCAGGCGCTCGCCGATCTCGGCCGGCTCGACATCCTCGTGAACTGCGCGGGCGTGATCAGCATTCATCCGGTTGCCGAGCTGACCGAACGCGACTGGGATTTCGTGATGGACGTGAACGCGAAAGGCACGTTCCTTGGCTGCCGCGCGGCGCTCGCGCATCTGAAGGCGCAGGGGCACGGCCGGATCATCAACGTCGCGTCGATCGCGGGCAAGGAGGGCTTTCCGAATCTCGCGCACTACAGCGCATCGAAATTCGCGGTCGTCGGCTTCACGAATGCGCTCGCGAAGGAACTCGCGCGCGACGGCGTGACCGTCAACGCGATCTGCCCCGGCATCGTCCGTACCGACATGTGGGACCGGCTGTCCGACGCATGGAAGACCGGCGGCGAAACGGTCGAGGAATCGTGGCAGCGGCACCAGTTGACGCTGATCCCGCAGGGCCGCGCGCAGACGCCGGAGGACATGGGCCGGCTCGCGCTGTTCTTCGCGACGATGGACAACGTGACAGGCCAGGCCGTGAACGTCGACGGCGGCTTCACGTTCCACTGACGGCCGCAGGCCGTGCAATCCGTCGCCACGGCATCGCCGCGGCGGCATTCGCAGTCAGACCTACCCAGGAGACATACATGACCGCTTCGACACAGCTCAGCAGGGACACACTGCTGGACGCCTACCGGCTGATGCGCACGATTCGCGAATTCGAGGAGCGCCTGCACGTCGAATTCGCGACCGGCGAGATTCCCGGCTTCGTTCACCTCTACGCGGGCGAAGAGGCGTCCGCGGTCGGCACGATCCTACATCTCGGCCTCGCCGACTACGTCGCGACCACGCACCGCGGCCATGGCCATTGCATCGCGAAGGGCGTCGACGTGCACGGGATGATGGCCGAGATCTACGGCAAGAAAACCGGCGTTTGCCATGGCAAGGGCGGCTCGATGCATATCGCCGACCTGTCGATGGGGATGCTCGGCGCGAACGGGATCGTCGGCGCGGGCGGCCCGCTCGTGTGCGGCGCCGCGCTCGCGGCGAAGCACAAGAAGACGGGCGGCGTCGGCGTGTGCTTCTTCGGCGACGGCGCGTCGAACCAGGGCGTGATCTTCGAATCGATGAACCTCGCGTCGGTGTGGCGTCTGCCTGCGATCTTCGTGGCGGAGAACAACGGTTATGCGGAAGCGACGTCGTCGAGCTGGTCGGTCGCGACCGACAACATCGCCGATCGTGCGAACGGGTTCGGGATGCCGGGCGTGATCGTCGACGGCTTCGACTTCTTCGCGGTGCACGAAGCGCTTGGCGAGGCCGTCGTGCGCGCGCGCAACGGCGGCGGCCCGACGCTCGTCGAGGTGAAGTTCACGCGCTATTTCGGCCACTTCGAAGGCGATGCGCAAACCTACCGTGCGCCGGGCGAGGTGCAGAAGCTGCGCGACGAGAAGGACTGCCTGAAGCATTTCGAGACGCGTGTCGTGCGCGCCGAGGCGCTGACGACGGCCGACCTGCGCGCGGTCGACGCGCAGGTGAAGGCGCTGATCGACGACGCGGTCGCGCAGGCGAAGGCCGCGCCGGTGCCGGATGCCGCAGACCTGCTGACCGACGTCTACGTGTCGTATCCGTGAACGCGGCCTGACACCGCAGCCGGCACGGCGAACCGAACATTCCAGGAGACAGACATGGCAAGGAAGATCACTTATTCGCAGGCGATCAACGAAGCGCTCGCGCAGGAAATGGCGCGCGACGACAGCGTGATCGTGATGGGCGAGGACAATGCGGGCGGCGCGGGCGCGCCGGGCGAGGACGACGCATGGGGCGGCGTGCTCGGCGTGACGAAGGGGCTGTTCCACAAGTTTCCGGGCCGCGTGCTCGATACGCCGCTGTCCGAGGGCGGCTACATCGGCGCGGCGGTCGGCGCGGCCGCGTGCGGGATGCGGCCGGTCGCGGAGCTGATGTTCATCGATTTCATGGGCGTGTGCTTCGACCAGATCTTCAACCAGGCCGCGAAGTTCCGCTACATGTTCGGCGGCAAGGCCGTGACGCCGGTCGTGATTCGCGCGATGTACGGCGCCGGTTTGCGTGCGGCCGCGCAGCATTCGCAGATGCTGACGTCGCTGTTCACGCACATTCCGGGGCTGAAGGTCGTGTGTCCGTCGACGCCGTACGACGCGAAAGGGCTGCTGATCCAGGCGATCCGCGACAACGATCCCGTGATCTTCCTCGAACACAAGCTGCTCTATACGCGCGAAGGCGACGTGCCGGAGGAGTCCTATGCGATTCCGTTTGGCGAGGCGAACGTGGTGCGCGAGGGCGACGACGTGACGATCGTCACGTATGGCCGGATGGTGCATCTCGCGACGGATGCGGCCGCGAAGCTCGCGAAGGACGGCATCCAGTGCGACGTGATCGACCTGCGCACGACGTCGCCGCTCGACGAGGAAACGATCCTCGAAAGCGCGGAGCGTACCGGGCGCGTGGTGGTCGTCGACGAAGCGAATCCGCGCTGCTCGATCGCGACCGACATCGCCGCGCTCGTCGCGCAGCGCGCATTTCATTCGCTGAAGTCGCCGATCGAGCTCGTCACCGCGCCGCATACGCCCGCGCCGTTCGCGAGCGTGCTCGAAGACCTGTACATCCCGACCGCCGATGCGATTGCGCAGGCGGTCCTGAAGACGAGGAGCTGACACGATGTCGATTCACATGATCACGATGCCCAAGTGGGGGCTGTCGATGGAGCAGGGGCAGGTCAACGGCTGGCTGAAGGCGCTCGGGGAACGCGTGACCAAGGGCGATGAGGTGCTCGACGTCGAGACCGACAAGATCTCGTCGGGCGTCGAATGCGCGTTCGACGGCACGCTGCGCCGGCAGGTCGCGCAGGAAGGCGACACGCTGCCGGTCGGCGCGCTGCTCGGCGTCGTCGCGGCGGCCGAGGCGAGCGATGCCGACATCGATGCGGCGATCGCCGAATTCCAGCGCGATTTCGTGCCGAGCGCGGCTGCCGACGAAGCGGCCGGCCCGCAACCCGAGAAGGCGCAGATCGGCGGCCGCACGGTGCGTTTCCTGAAGCTCGGCGAAGGCGCCGGCACGCCCGCCGTGCTGATCCACGGCTTCGGCGGCGACCTGAACAACTGGCTGTTCAATCACGCGGATCTCGCCGCGCACCGACCCGTGTGGGCGCTCGATCTGCCCGGTCATGGCGAATCGGGCAAGGCGGTCGAGACGGGCAGCCTCGACGAACTGGCCGACACGGTGCTCGCGCTGCTCGATGCGAAGGGCATCGACCAGGCGCACCTGATCGGCCATTCGATGGGCGGCGCGGTGGCGATGGCGGCGGCCGAGCGCACGCCGCAACGTGTCGCGTCGCTGACGCTGATCGCGAGTGCGGGGCTCGGCACCGACATCAACCGTGCGTACATCGACGGTTTCGTCGCCGGCAACAGCCGCAACACGCTGAAGCCGCACCTCGGCGCGTTGTTTGCCGACAACGCGCTGGTCACGCGGCAGCTCGTCGAGGATCTCGTCAAGTACAAGCGGCTCGAAGGCGTGCAGGCCGCGCTGGAGCAGATCGCGAATGCCGCGTTCGACGGCGCCGCACAGCGGCGCGTGTTCCGCGACCGGCTCGCGACGCTTGCGCCGCGCACGCTCGTGATCTGGGGCGAGCGCGACCAGGTGATTCCCGCGCAGCATGCGCAGGGCTTGCCGGACGGCGTGCGGGCCGAGGTGATCGCCGGCAGCGGGCACATGGTGCAGATGGAGGCGGCCGCCGACGTGAACCGCCTGATCGTCGCGTTTCTCGGAGACTGACGATGGCCGCCGCGCTCGAACGACCCAGCCTCACGGCGCTCGGCCAGCCGGGCACGCGCAGCCGCGACAAGCTCGCGCGCATTCCGGTGCGCGTCGAGCCCGCGGCCGGCGCGGCGCTGCCGAAGCCGCCGTGGCTGCGCGCGCGGCCGATGATGAGCGCGGCGGTGGCCGACATGGCCGCCGTGCTGCGCGACCATCGGCTGCATTCCGTCTGCGAGGAGGCGATGTGTCCGAACATCGGCGAATGCTTCGCGCAGCGCACCGCGACCTTCATGATCATGGGCGGGCTGTGCACGCGGCGCTGCCCGTTCTGCGATGTCGCGCACGGCCGCCCCGATCCGCTCGATCCCGACGAGCCCGCGCGGCTGGCCGACGCGGCCGCGGCGCTCGGGTTGCGCTACGTCGTGATCACGTCGGTCGACCGCGATGACCTGCGCGACGGTGGCGCGGCGCATTTCGCCGCGTGCATCGCGGCGGTGCGCGCGAGCGTGCCGCGCATCGGCGTCGAAGTCCTGACGCCGGACTTCCGTGGCCGCGTGGCGCGTGCGCTCGAGGCGCTGTCGACGGCGTGGCCGGACGTGTTCAACCACAACATCGAGACGGTGCCGTCGCTGTATTGCGCGGCGCGGCCGGGCGCCGACTATCGCGGCTCGCTCGACTTGCTCGCGCAGGCGAAGCGCGCGCGGCCGGGGCTGGTGACGAAATCGGGGTTGATGCTCGGGCTCGGCGAGTGCGACGACGAAGTGCGCGACACGCTGCGCGACCTGCGCGCGCACGACGTCGACGTGCTGACGCTCGGCCAGTATCTCGCGCCGTCGGAACACCATCTGCCGGTGCGGCGTTACGTGAGCCCGGAGGCGTTCGCTGCGTGGCGCGACGAGGCGCTCGAACTTGGTTTCAGGGAAGTCGTCGCCGGCCCGCTCGTGCGGTCGTCCTATCATGCGGCCGACGTGCTGGAGGACGCGTAGCGGGCCTTGTGTCAGGCGGCGGAGGCGGCGGCAGCGGCGTGCGCACGACTCACGCGGCGCAGGTACAGCACGAGCCCGGCGCCTGCGAGCATCAGGCTGACCGTGTTCGCGAACCAGAAGCCGCGCGCGCCGGTCAGCCACGCGGGCGCGATGCCGCCGACGTCGAAGCCGAGCACGTAGCCGCCGCTGAGCCCGACGCCCCACAGCGCGACCGCATAGATCACGGTCGGCACGACCGCGACCTTGTAGGCGCGCAGTACGAACGCCGACGTGACCTGCAGCGCATCGAAGCAGTGGTAGCACGCGACGATCGCGACGAGCGGCATCGCGGCCGCGGCGACGGCCGGGTTCGGCGTATAGCCGCCGATGATCAGCGGGCGCAGCGTGAACACGAGCACGCCGTAGGCGGCCGCCACGCCGCACGCGAACATCACGCTGTGCCGGCCGAGCAGCCGCGCTTCTTCCGGGCGTCCGGCGCCGAGCGCGCGCGCGACCAGCGTCGATGCCGCCACGCCGATCGACAGTGGTGTCATGTACAGCACCGCGCCGATGTTGCCGGCGATCTGGTGGCCGGCGAGCGTCGTCGTGCCGAACTGCGCGATGAACAGCGCCATGCACGTGTACGACGTGACCTCGATCAGGTACGACAGGCCCATCGGCACGCCGAGCTTCAGGATCGCCTTCTGGCGCTCCCAGACGGGCCAGCAGAAGCGCGAGAAGATCGCGAGCGGCGCGAACACGTCGAGCTTCGCGAGCAGCGTATAGCCGATCAGCGCAAGTCCCCAGTTGATCAGCGTGCTGGCCAGCCCGCAGCCCGGGCCGCCGAGGGCCGGCACGCCGAACCCGCCGAAGATGAACCACACGTTGAGCGGAAACTTGAGCAGCAGCGCGCCGATCTGCAGGATCATCGCGAGCCGCGGCTTGCCGGCCGCATTGGTCAGCGCGTTGTAGATGCGGAAGACGAGGCTGGCAGGCAGCCCGTACGACAGGATGCGCAGGTAGTCGACGGTGCGGTCGTGCAGCGCGGCGGGTGTGTGCGCGACACGCAGCAGCGGCTCGGGAAAATGCAGCAGCAGGAAGCCGGGCACGGCGAGCAGCAGCGCGAGCCACAGCGCCTGGCGTACTTCTTCTCCGATCTCGGCATAGCGCCGCGCGCCGTACAGCTGCCCGGTGATCGGTTGCAGCGCCGACAGGATGCCCGTCAGGCCGATATAGATCGAGATGTAGATCGACGAGCCGAGCCCGAGCGCGGCGAGATCGACGGCCGAATAGCGGCCGACCATCGCGGTGTCGATCACGCCGAACGCGATGATCGCGAGCTGGCCGACGAGCACCGGCCACGCGAGACCGACGATCCGGCGGATGTCGCCGAACATCGTCAATCGGCCGCCTGGCGGCGGGGCGGGCGCTTCTTGACGGGCGTCTTCGGCCGTTCGATGCGCTCGTACAGGCGGAAGCGTTCGTCGCGGTCGGCGACGCGGCGGCCTTCCCACACGAGACGCCACACGTATTGCGACATCGCGCTCGGCTCGCCGAAGTCCGCGCGGTCCTGGCGCAGGATCACGTCGCAGTCGCCGGAGAAATCGAAGTGCATGTCGCCGAAATACGCGAAGGTCGCGATCTGCGCATCGCCGAGCCGCACGGGCGAGATGCACTCGTAGTCGGACGGCAAATGCACGGCGATCTGTTGCGCGACATCGCGGTAGGTCCGGCCGTAGTTGACGATCGGCAGCCACAGCGTCATCAGCAGCACCCACATCAGCGTGGTACCGGCGCCCGACAGCACGACGCTGCGCCACAGTACTTTCGGCTGCCGCGAGATGCGCCAGCGCACGAGAAAGCACCAGCACACCGTGACGATCACCGCGCAGATGAACGACAGGATCTTGAAATGCGGTTCGTAGCCGGGCACGAGGCGCGCGAGGTTGCGTGCGAGCGGATGCGGGAAGCCGGTGAGCGACGCGAGCCACACGAGCCACACGAAGGTGCCGAGGATCGTGAAGCTCAGCACCGCGAACCAGTCGATCGCGTTGATCGCGCCGCGCTTCAGGGTCGGCAGCGCGAACGTCGCCAGCACGGCGAGCGGCGGCAGCAGCAGCATGTACATGCGGTTCGACTGCTGGCTCTGCAGGATCACGAGCGCGACGAGCGGCACCGCAACCGACAGCGGAATGGCGATGTGTGCGCGGCGGCGCATGCCGGCCCAGCTCCACCAGGCCCAGATCGCGAGCGGCCATGCGGGCCAGGTGAACAGCGGCAGGTTCTTTGCCGCATAGCCGAGCACGGCCGTCGGCGGTCCCGAAAAGCGCATCAGGCTGCCGTGGATCCACTGGTTGAAGAACCACGCGGCGTCGTCGGGCGCGGCGACGAACGCGGCGAGCGGCCACAGCGCGAAGATCGCGGCCGCGAGCGGCACGCCGATCAGGGGCAGGCGCAGGTTGCGCATCTCTGGCGTGACGAGCCACAGCGCGGCCGTGCCGGCGAGCAGCGCGACGACCAGCACGGGGTTGCCGGACAGCGCGACGAGGCCGATCGCGACGCCCCACCACAGCGCGCCCTGCATCGGCTTGTCGATGCCGCGTACGATCCCGTACACGAGCATCGCGATCCATGCGAACTGTGCAAGCTGCGGCGTCGTTTCGTGCCCGCGCTCCGCGAGGCCGAAACATGCGACGAGCACCAGCAGCGCGCCGTCGGCGAGCGTGCGGCCGTAGTCGCGCGGCTCGGGTTCGCCTCCGAATGCGTATTTGAACGGCTGGACCTCGGCGCGCCGGCCGAGCAGGTAGGCCGCGTACCAGACGAATGCGCACGCGACGCAGAACAGCACGCCCGTATCGACGCGCGACGCGTTGCTGGCATCGACCCAGGGGCCGAGGCCGCGGATCGACAGCGCGCCGAGCCAGTAGCCGAGCGGCCCGTCGGTCGTGATGAACTTGCCGACGAGGTTCGGCAGCAGCCAGTCGTGCCAGCCGCCCTTGGCCATCGTCCACATCACGCCGAAGCCCGCCGCGTCCTCGTTCTTCCACGGGTCGCGGCCGAACAGGCCGAACGCCGCGTAGACGAGGCAGAGCGTGAGCAGCAGCCAGCGCGGTAGCGCACGCGTGGCGGAGGCGGTGAGACGGACGACAGGCTTCATGCAGATGAGCGTTTTGTTATGGGCGGGCGTCCGGCGCGGTCGCGCGCGGACGAGCCGGTTTCGAGCATCCGGCATTGTAGACGCGCCGGCCGTGACGCGTCAGGTCGATGCCCGGACGCCGGCCGGCGGTTTCCGGGCGAGCAGAGACAAAAAAGGGCAGCCTGGGCTGCCCTTTTGTGCGATACCGGCGCAATGCAACCACCGGATACGGAGCGAAGCTTACTTCGCCTTGCCGCTGGCGCGAACGCCGAACTTGTTCTTGAACTTCTCGACACGGCCTGCCGTGTCCATGATCTTTTGCTGACCCGTGTAGAACGAGTGCGATTCCGACGACACTTCGATCTTGGCGAGCGGGTAGGTCTTGCCGTCGAGTTCGATGTTTTCGCGCGTCTGGATCGTCGAGCGCGTGATGAACTTGAAGCCGTTCGACATGTCTTGGAAGACGACTTCGCGGTAATTCGGGTGGATGCCTTCTTTCATGGTCTTTCCTTGGTGAGAGCGGTAGCCAACCCGCCGCTTGCCGTGCCGGCCTGCGCACATTGCGCAATACCAGACGACGCCAAGCCCGGCGCGAGCCACTTGCCTAAGGTCGAAAAACGGCGATTATGCCAGAAAATCAGATGGTTGACGAATAATTTTCAACGTGCGTCGAGGGCGCCGGTGCCGGCCGGATCCTGCCGGTAGTAGCGCGCGAGCAGCCGGTACAGCTCCGGAAATTCGGACTCGAACGCTTTCGGCCGCACGAACAGCGCCTCGCTGCATACCGCGAAGAATTCCGACGGGTGGTCGGCCGCATAGGGATCGATCAGCGAGTCCCGCTCGAAGCGCGCCCACGCACGGTCCGGCACCGCGTCGACGCGTGCGCAGAACTGGTCGTACGCATGCTCGAACACGTCGGCCCAGGCCTGTGCATCGAGATGCGGCGCGTGCCAGCGGCGAAACAGGGGCGGATAGCCGTCGGCCGCGCCGTTGACCATGTCGATCTTGTGCGCGAATTCGTGGATCACGACGTTGTACGCGTCCCGGCCGTCAGTCATTTGCGCGTCTTCCCACGACAGGATCACCGGGCCGCCTTCCCAGGCCTCGCCGCTCGCGTCCTGCTCGACTTCGTGGACCACGCCGTCCTCGTCCTGCACGGTCTTGCGGATCACGAATTCGCCCGGATACACGACGACGCCGACCCAGCCGTCGTACAGCGACAGGTCGAGATTCAGCACGGGCAGGCAGGCTTGCGCGGCGATCGCGACGATCATCTCGTCGGTCAGTTCCAGCCCGTGCGCGGTCGAGAACGATTTCTTCGCGACGAACAGGCTCGTCAGCTCGCGCAGCCGGCCGAGCGCATCAGGCGCCAGCGCCGCGAGGAACGGCAGGCGCTCGACGGTGTCCTGCCACAGCGCGTCGGAGATCGGGTGGCTGCGCAGCGCACGGTCGCGGCGGCGGTCGTCGAACCAGCGGGTGAGTTTCGAGAGCATGGAGATGGCTGACGATAATCCAAAGCCTGTCTTTTAACTCAATCGATCTCTTTTTGCCATGCTGCGAAGACGCCGCCGACGAGCGCGACGCCCGCCAGGAAGTAAAAGCCGTCGAGCGACGCGAGGAACGACGCCTGTTGCGCGACCATCCGCGCGATCGAGGCGATCGCGAGGGCGTGCGCCTCGTTCAGCGCATGGCCCGCGGCGGCATAGCTGCGCGTCAGCGCGTCGACGGTCTGCTGAAATAGCGGGTCGAACACGTTCGCGCGCTCGACGAGCCGCGTCTGGTGCACGGCGACGCGGTGCTGCTCGACGATGATCACCGACGACGTCGCGAACGAGATCGTCAGTTGCCGGACGATGTTCTTCAGCCGGTAGCCATGCGTATATTCGTCGATCGCGAAGATCCGGAACGTCAGGTTGGCCACCGGCAGGACGATGAAGAGCAGCAGCAGTCCGCGCAGCAGCAGCGGCACGATCAGCGCGGCTTCGCCGACCTGCGGCGTCATGCGCGTCATCCACAACGCGGCCGCGACGGCGATCGCGAATCCCGGCACGACGAACCACTTCTTGTGCGTGACGAACTTCGCATAACGCAGGTACGCGAACAGCGCGGTGGCCGAAATCAGCGACATCGTGCCCACCAGGCGTCCGGCGTTCTCGACCGGATAGCCGAGCCCGCCTTCGAGAAACCGCGACGTCAGGTAACTGAAACCCGTCGTCTCGTAGTAATAGAACATGTAGAGCAGCAGCCCGACCTGGAAGGTACGCTCTCGAAACGCATGCAGCCGCACGAGCGGCGTCGGGTGGTTCCACTGGTGATACGCGAACCACGCGAGCGCGCCGATCCCCGCGATCGTCAGCAAGATCAGCATCGGCGAGCCGCTGTAGAGCTGGTAATGCACCTGCTGCAGCACGATCTGCAGCGCGCCTTGTGCGAGCGCGAACACGACATACGGCCAGAAGTGTCCGGAGCCGCGTTCGTCGTCGGGCGTGCGCCCCGAGTCGGGCAGCGTGAGCAGCGCGAGGATCGCGAATGCGATGCCGGCCGGCGCCGTGCATGCGAACAGGGCGCGCCATGTCGAATGCGCGACCAGCAGCCCGCCCGCGATCGGCGCGAGCGCGCTGCCGAGCAGGATCATGATCAGGAATGCGCGCGTCGCGGGCGGCCGCTCCTGCGGCTTGAAGCTGATCTGGATCAGGATGCGGCACGCACCCATCATCGGGCCGATGAAATACCCCTGGAAACCGCGCGCGAACGCGAGTTGCAGCGACGTATCGGCGAGCGCGGCCGCGATCGCGCCGAACGAGAACATCAGCATGCAGCCGGCGACGTAACGGCGATGGCCGAGCCGGTCGACCCACCATTGCTGCTGCAGGATGCCGAGCACGGCCGTGACCGCGTACGCGCTCGATGACCATACGAGTTCGTCGGGCGACGCGTTGATGCCGCCGGCGATGTAGCTGGCGAAGAACGAGAAGACCGCGTTGTCGAAGTAGTCGATGCCGGTGACGAGTGCGAGTGCCCACGGGAACAGGTCCATGCGCAGGTTCGCACGGCTCCACAGCGGCGGGCGACCGGCCCCCGCGTTCATTCGCGATCCTTGTGCGTGCGCCGCGTGCCGGCTTCGGCCTGTCGCTGCGCGATCAGCGCATCGGGGTTTTCGCCGGCGAGACGCCGCTCGACGTAGTCGATGTCGTGCTGCAGTTCCTTGCGCAGCGCGACGGCTTCTTTCAGTTCGCGCTGGACCGCCGCGATCCGCCGGTCGAGCGTGTCGATCTGTTCGGCAAGGCCGGTGCGGATGTCGCGCAGCGACGCGTCCGAATAGCGGCGCCGGCCGTCGCCCGTTTCTTCCAGCGGGCGTTTCAGCATTTCGGTGATGCCGTGCAGCGAGAAGCCGAGCGCGCGTAGCCGCAGGATGCGCGCGAAGCGCTCGAGGTCGGCTTCATCGTAGAGGCGGTAGCGGCCGCCGCTGCGCGTTGGCGTGACGAGCCCGCGCTCTTCGTAGTACTTCAGCGTGCGCGGCGTGACGCCGAGCCGCGATGCGGCGTCGCTCACGGTCAGCAGCGGGGTGGAGGCGTCGTTCGGCATCGGGAGGCGCGGGGTTGGGGCGGGGCGATGACGCGATTATAGATCAACCTGTACGTTCACGTTCAGGTTGGGGCCTGAAAACGGCCGCCGGGCAAGCTGCGCGGGCGGCCGTCTTGCGGAGCGGAGGCGATCAGCCGCCGCGGCGCATCAGGTCGAAGAACTCGGAGTTGCTCTTCGTCTGGCGGATCTTGTCGAGCAGGAATTCCATGGCCTCGACTTCGTCCATGTCGTGGATGAACTTGCGCAGCACCCAGATCTTCTGAAGGATTTCGGGCTTGATCAACATTTCTTCGCGACGCGTGCCCGACTTGTTCAGGTTGATCGACGGGTAGACGCGCTTTTCCGCGAGGCGGCGCTCGAGGTGCACTTCCATGTTGCCGGTGCCCTTGAACTCTTCGTAGATCACGTCGTCCATGCGGCTGCCGGTTTCGATCAGCGCCGTGCCGATGATCGTCAGCGAACCGCCTTCCTCGATGTTGCGCGCCGCGCCGAAGAAGCGCTTCGGACGCTGCAGTGCGTTTGCGTCGACACCACCCGTCAGCACCTTGCCCGATGCGGGGATCACGGTGTTGTACGCGCGGGCGAGACGCGTGATCGAGTCGAGCAGGATCACGACGTCGTGCTTCATTTCGACGAGGCGCTTGGCCTTCTCGATCACCATTTCGGCGACCTGGACGTGGCGCGTGGCCGGTTCGTCGAACGTCGATGCGATCACTTCGCCGGCGACCGAGCGCTGCATTTCGGTCACTTCTTCAGGGCGTTCGTCGATCAGCAGCACGAACAGGATCACGTCCGGGTGGTTCTGCTTGATCGCGTGTGCGATGTGCTGGAGCATCACGGTCTTGCCCGACTTCGGCGATGCGACGAGCAGGCCGCGCTGGCCCTTGCCGATCGGCGCGATCATGTCGATGATGCGGCCCGTGACGTTCTCTTCGCCGCGCATTTCGCGTTCGAGCGACAGCGGCTTGTTCGGGTGCAGCGGCGTGAGGTTCTCGAACATGATCTTGTGTTTCGAGGCCTCGGGCGGCTGCCCGTTGACTTTGTCGACCTTCACCAGCGCGAAGTAGCGCTCGCCGTCCTTCGGCGTGCGGACTTCACCTTCGATGGTGTCGCCGGTGTGCAGGTTGAAGCGGCGGATCTGCGACGGGCTGATGTAGATGTCGTCGGTGCTCGCGAGGTACGACATTTCCGGCGAGCGCAGGAAGCCGAAGCCGTCCGGCAGCACTTCGAGCGTACCGTCGCCGAAGATCGTCTCTCCCGTCTTGGCGCGCTTTTTAAGAATGGCAAACATCAACTCCTGCTTGCGCAGGCGGTTCGCGTTTTCGATCTCCAGGCCATTGGCCATTTCGATCAGTTCGGAGACGTGCAGAGACTTGAGCTCGGATAAATGCATACGGAGAACCCGCCAGGGAGGAGAAGCGACGAAAGAAAATAAGGGAGGAGGGCGAGCGGAAGCGCTCAGAGACTTAAATGCGTCTTGTCGACGTTTTTTAATTCTAGCATAGGCCGATTCGCGCTTGAGCGAGCGATCGGCGGCTTGACGGCGGACGTGTTGCCGGCTGACAACACGTCCGCGGAACGGCCGGTATTACAGGTGGCTGTCCAGGAATGCGGTGAGCTGCGACTTCGACAGCGCGCCGACCTTCTGCGCGGCGGCCGCGCCGTTCTTGAACAGGATCAGCGTCGGGATGCCGCGCACGCCGAACTTCGCGGGCGTCGCCTGGTTGTCGTCGACGTTGATTTTCGCGATCTGCAGCTTGTCGCCGTAGTCCTTCGCGACTTCGTCGAGGATCGGGGCGATCATCTTGCACGGGCCGCACCATTCGGCCCAGAAATCGACGAGCACGGGCTTGTCGGATTTGACGACGTCCTGTTCGAACGATGCGTCGCTGATGTGTTTGATCTGTTCGCTCATTGGGTCAATACCTCTTACGGTTCGGGGACTGCCTGCTTGCGCGTTGCGGCGTACCGGCCGCCGTAGGCTGCCGGCCGCTGCGGCAGGCCACTCCGCGCTCCGGAAAGGAGGGGCGTAAGCACTGCATGCCGCGGCTCGCGGGTCGTTCGGGCGTCATATTAGCCTAAATTGCTATCTGCTGCGGGCGGCGATAGTAGCCGCTACGCGAGTAGGGGTACGACGCGACGTTCGACCGTTGTGCCATGCAAGTGGAGGCTGGCCTGCAGATTACAAGGGGCGGGCACGCTTGCGCGTCGTACGAACGGATGGCGCGCCGGTTTGCCCGGCGATATTCGCATTGATGCGAACAAACGGTCGCATTCATCCGGAAGCGGTGATAGAATATACCGTGACGGGCCTCCTCGCATGGTGGGGCGGTGAACCTGGTCAGGTCGGGAACGAAGCAGCCACAATCGTTTTCCGCCAGTGCCGAGGGTTGGGCTCGTCACCTTCCATCTCGCCCCATTCGCCGGGCGTTTTTTATTTCTGCATCACACTCCGTTCGACCCGCACTTTGCCCGTTCTCCGCACCGTTTCGCGTGTCGGCGCGACGCAGCGTTACTGATACAATTTCCCGATGACCTATCAAGTTCTCGCACGCAAGTGGCGTCCGAAGGATTTCGCTTCGCTCGTCGGCCAGGAGCACGTCGTCAGGGCGCTCACGCACGCGCTCGACGGCGGGCGTCTCCATCACGCCTATCTGTTTACCGGAACCCGCGGTGTCGGCAAGACGACGCTGTCGCGGATCTTCGCCAAGGCACTCAACTGTGAAACCGGCGTCACGTCGCAGCCGTGCGGCGTGTGCCGCGCCTGTCGCGAGATCGACGAGGGCCGTTTCGTCGATTACGTCGAAATGGATGCCGCGAGCAACCGCGGCGTCGATGAGATGGCCGCGCTGCTCGAGCGCGCGGTGTACGCGCCTGTCGATGCGCGCTTCAAGGTCTACATGATCGACGAAGTGCACATGCTGACGAACCACGCGTTCAACGCGATGCTGAAGACGCTCGAAGAGCCGCCGCCGCACGTCAAGTTCATCCTCGCGACGACCGATCCGCAGAAGATTCCCGTTACCGTGCTGTCGCGCTGCCTGCAGTTCAACCTGAAGCAGATGCCGGCCGGGCACATCGTGTCGCATCTCGAGCGGATCCTCGGCGAAGAGCAGATCACGTTCGAGCAGCAGGCGCTGCGCCTGCTCGCGCGTGCGGCGCAGGGCAGCATGCGCGATGCGCTGTCGCTCACCGACCAGGCGATCGCGTATTCGGCGAACGAAGTGACCGAGTCGGCCGTGTCGGGCATGCTCGGCGCGCTCGACCAGACTTACATGGTGCGTCTGCTCGACGCGCTCGCGGCTGGCAGCGGCCCCGAAATCCTCACGATCGCTGACGAAATGTCGCTGCGCAGCCTGTCGTTCTCGACCGCGCTGCAGGATCTCGCAAGCCTGCTGCACCGGATCGCGTGGGCGCAGTTCGCCCCGGGATCGGTGCTCGACGAATGGCCGGAAGCGGCCGATCTGCGCCGCTTCGCGGAGACGTTGAGCCCCGAACAGGTGCAGTTGTTCTATCAGATCGCGACGGTCGGTCGTGCGGAGCTCGGTCTTGCGCCGGACGAGTACGCCGGTTTCACGATGACGCTGCTGCGGATGCTCGCGTTCGAGCCGACGGTTGCCGCCGGCAGTGCGCCGGGCGGTCAGCCGTCCGTGCCGCGGGCCGTGCCGGCTCCGCGCGCTGCCGCGGCATCGGCCGCTGCTGCGAAGCCGGTATCGGCTGCGCCCGTCGAGGCGGCGCGTCCGCCGGCGGCTGCCCCGGCTGCTCCGAGCGCACCCGTCGTGCGTTCGGCACCTGCTCGGCCCGAAGACGAAGCCCGCCCGCCGTCCGCGAAGCCGGTTGCCGTTCAGGCGCCCGCGCCGGTGCCGGTTGACGCGCTCGTCATTGAAACGCCGCAGCCGGGAACGGATGCCGTGCAGCAAGCAGCGCCGGATCTGCCGCCGCCTGCCCGCAACGAGCCCGAACCGCCTGCGGCGGCCGCTGTTGCGGTTGCGCCGCAAATCGAAGAGCCGGTCGCACAGGCCGCGCCGGTGCCGCGCGCTGCGCCGCCGGAGCCGGCTGCACGCCCGGCCGCGCGCGCAGGCGGTGCCGCCGCCGCGCTCGACGTGCTGCGCAATGCAGGGATGCGCGTGTCGTCCGATCGCGGGCGCGCAGGCGCGGCGCCGAAACCGGCAGCCCAGCCGGTCGCCGAGAAGCCGGCCGCACCGCGTCCCGTCGTGCCGGTGCCGACGCCGCGTGCTGCAGCCCGTGCGCCGCAGGCTGCCGATTCGCGCCAGGCCTCACCGCCGTGGGAAGACATTCCGCCCGACGACTACGTGCCGCTCAGCGCCGACGAGATGTTCGGCGGCCCGGACGACGGCTTCGTGCCGGTGTTCGACAGCGGTCCCGACGATGTGCGCGTGATGCCGAAACCGGCGGAAACGCGTCCGTCCACACCGGTCGATACGCGTCCGTTGCCGCCCGCCATCGCGCTGGATCCGCTCGGCTTCGACGGCGAATGGCCGGCGCTGGCTGCGCGCTTGCCGCTGAAGGGCGTCGCGTACCAGCTCGCATTCAACAGCGAACTGACGGCCGTCGACGCGACCACCGTGAAACTTTCGGTGCCGGTGCCGCAATACGCGGACGCCGCGCAGGTGGCGAAGCTGAAGGCGGCGCTGGCCGACGCGCTCGGCAAACCCGTCGAGGTGACCGTCGAGGTCGGGCCCGCACTGCGCACCGCGGCGGCGCTCGATGCGGCCGCGCGCGCGGCGCGCCAGCGCGAGGCCGAGCAGGAGATTCACGGCGATCCGTTCGTCCAGCAGCTCGTGCGCGACTTCGGTGCGCGCATCGTCGAGGGTTCGGTCCGTCCGCTCGCCGATTCGGCGCCGGACGGCGTGCCGCCGACGCTGCATTGAACTGACCGCCCCGCGACAGGCACAATCACGCCCCGCACACTTTGGCCGGCACGCGCCGCGTGCCGGTTTTCACACGATCAAGAAGGAGTATTTCCATGTTGAAAGGCAACCTCGCCGGACTGATGAAGCAAGCGCAGCAAATGCAGGAAAACATGAAGAAGATGCAGGAGCAGCTTGCGCTGATCGAAGTCGAAGGGCAGTCGGGCGCCGGCCTCGTCAAGGTGACGATGACGTGCCGCAACGAAGTGCGCCGCGTCGCGATCGACCCGAGCCTGCTCGCGGACGACAAGGACATGCTCGAGGATCTCGTCGCCGCTGCGTTCAACGACGCCGTGCGCAAGGCCGAAGCGACGTCGCAGGAGAAGATGAGCGGCATGACGTCGGGCCTGCCGCTGCCCCCGGGCTTCAAGCTGCCGTTCTGAGCGCAGCGTCCTTGCCACCGTTTGCCGCCGTATGAAACAGCCGTCCGCCCTGTCTGCTCTCGTCGAAGCGTTGCGCGTGCTGCCCGGCGTCGGGCCGAAATCCGCGCAGCGCATGGCGGTCCACCTGATGCAGCACGACCGCGAAGGCGCGGAGCGGCTTGGCCGGTCGCTGCTGTTCGCGACCGAGCACCTGCAGCACTGCGAAAAGTGCAACACGTTCACCGAAGCGCAGATCTGCGAGGTCTGCAGCGACGAGGAGCGTGATCCGACGCTGCTGTGCGTCGTCGAGACGCCTGCCGACCAGATCATGCTCGAGCAGACGATGACGTACCGCGGGCTGTATTTCGTGTTGATGGGGCGACTGAGCCCGCTCGACGGGATCGGCCCGAAGGAAATCCATTTCGACCGCCTCGTGCGGCGCGCGTCCGACGGTATCGTCAAGGAAGTCGTGCTCGCGACCAACTTCACGAACGAGGGCGAAGCCACCGCGCATTACCTCGGTCAGACGCTGAAGGCGCGCGGCCTCGCGGTCACGCGCCTTGCGCGCGGCGTGCCGGTGGGCGGCGAACTCGAATACGTCGACGCGGGCACCATCGCCCGCGCGATGCTCGATCGCCGCACGATGTAAGCCGGGCGCCGCCGGCCGGCGGCGCCGTTCCTCATGCCAGGGAGACACATGAGCACCAGCCAGGGCCCGCTCGCGGGCGTCAAAGTGCTCGAATTCGGAACGCTGATCGCGGGGCCGTTCGCGTCGCGGCTGTTCGCCGAATTCGGCGCGGAAGTGATCAAGATCGAGGATCCGAACGGCGGCGACCCGCTGCGCAAGTGGCGCAAGCTCCACCCGGAGCAGGGCGGCACGTCGTTATGGTGGTCCGTCCAGGCACGCAACAAGAAATCGGTCACGCTGAACCTGAAAGCCGACGCCGGCAAGGCGATCGCGCGGCAGCTCGCGAGCGAGGCCGACATCGTGATCGAGAACTTCCGTCCCGGCCTGCTGGAGAAACTCGGGCTCGGCTACGACGTGCTGTCGGCCGACAACCCGGGTCTCGTGATGGTGCGCCTGTCCGGCTACGGTCAGACGGGCCCGTACCGCGACCGGCCCGGCTTCGGTGCGATCGCCGAATCGATGGGCGGGTTGCGTCACATCACCGGCTATCCCGATCTGCCGCCGCCGCGCATCGGCATCTCGATCGGCGATTCGATCGCCGCGCTGCACGGCGTGATCGGCGCGCTGATGGCGCTGCATCACCGCAAGGTCAACGGCGGCGCGGGGCAGGTGGTCGACGTCGCACTGTATGAAGCCGTCTTCAACATGATGGAAAGCGTGGTGCCCGAATACGGCGTGTACGGGATGGTGCGCGAGCGCACCGGCGCGTCGCTGCCGGGCATCGTGCCGTCGAATACCTATGCGTGCCGCGACGGCAGCATCGTGATCGGCGGCAACAGCGACCCGATCTTCAAGCGGCTGATGAAGGCGATCGAGCGCGACGACCTCGCCGACGATCCCGCGCTCGCACAAAACGACGGGCGCGTGCCGCGTACGCAGGAGATCGACGACGCGATTGCCGCGTGGCTCGCGCCGCGCACGATCGACGAGGCGCTGGTCGTGCTCAACGCGGCCGACGTGCCGGCCGGGCGTATCTACAGCGCCGCCGACATGTTCACCGATCCGCAGTTTGTCGCCCGGCAGATGATCCAGCGTTTCAAACTGGCTGACGGTACCGACATTCCGCTGCCGAACATCACGCCGAAGCTGTCGGACACACCGGGCGAAACGCGCTGGCTCGGGCCCGAGCTCGGCGAGCATACGGACGAGGTGCTGCGCGGCCTCGGCTACGACGCCCAGGCGATTGCCGCGCTGCGCGAAGCAGGCGCGATCTGAGGGAAGTGCTCGCGGACCTGTCGCTTCGCGCCAGGTCCGCGACGCAGGCATTCGCCGGCGGGACCTCCTTCGAGGCGGAAAACCCGGGGGGCATGGCGTTTTCCCGAGCGTGCAGAAAGACGCCGCGCCCTGCGGCGGCGTACCGTGCGCACATGCGCACACCCGTCCGTCCGCGCCCGTCGGACTGTCGCTCTCGCGCCATCTTTCCTCGGTTACAATCGCCGGATGCGAATCCTACTCAGCAACGACGACGGCTACCTCGCCCCCGGTCTCGCCGCGCTCAGCGAAGCGCTGCAGCCGCTGGCCGAGCTCACGGTGATCGCGCCCGAGCAGAACTGCAGCGGCGCGTCGAATTCCCTCACGTTGTCGCGGCCGCTGTCGGTACAGCGTGCGGCGGGTACGGGTTTCTTCTACGTGAACGGCACGCCGACCGATTCGGTGCACGTCGCGTTGACGGGGATGGCCGATGCGAAGCCGGATCTCGTCGTTTCCGGGATCAACAACGGCCAGAACATGGGCGAAGACACGCTCTATTCAGGGACAGTTGCGGCCGCCACTGAAGGCATCATGTTCGGCGTGCCGGCCATCGCATTCTCGCTGGCCGACAAGGGCTGGGCCCATCTGGCGGACGCCGCGCGCGTCGCCGCGGAGATCGCCGGGCACTACCTCGCGCATCCGCTGCCGGGCAACCCGTTGCTGAACGTCAATATTCCAAATCTGCCGTACGACGAACTGAAGGGCTGGAAGGTCACGCGCCTCGGCAAGCGTCATCCGTCCCAGCCGGTGATTCGCCAGACCGACCCGCGTGGCGAGCCGATCTACTGGATCGGCGCCGCGGGCGCGGCGCTGGACGCGAGCGACGGCACCGATTTCCACGCCGTCGCAAACGGTTTCGTGTCGATCACGCCGCTGCAGCTCGATCTCACGCATACGCAGATGCTGCCCGCGACGCGCGAATGGGCGCGCGCCGGAGGGCGGGCTTCATGAGCGGCGAGCGCGCGAAGCGGTTCCCGCTCGCGCTCGAAGATCTCAAGCGAGCGCCACGCAAATCGGAAGGTCGGGCCGGTGAACGCCATGCGGCGGTCGCGGTGCCGAAGGCTGCCGACAAGTCCGCTGCCGTGCTGAAACCGGTTGCGGTGAAGCCTGCCGCCGTGCGGTCGGCGTCGCACGGTCCCGCCGCCGCGAAGCCGGCGACCGCGCCGAAGCCGACCGCGCTGAAGCCCGCGATGCCGAAACCGGCTGCGCCGAGCGTCGCGCCGGCCGGCGCGTTCGCGCTCACGTCGGAACGCGTGCGCGAGCGGATGGTCGAACGACTGCGCGCGAACGGCGTGACCGACGCGCGCGTGCTGGACGCGATGGCCGCGGTGCCGCGCCACATGTTCGTGGATCCGGGGCTCGCGACGCAGGCCTACGAGGATTCGGCGTTGCCGATCGGCCACCAGCAAACCATTTCCAAGCCGTCGGTTGTCGCGCGCATGATCGAGCTCGCGATGGCCGGCCGCACACTCGAGCGCGTGCTCGAGATCGGCACGGGGTGTGGCTATCAGGCCGCCGTGCTGAGCCACGTGGCACGCGACGTGTATTCGATTGAACGCATCAAGCCGCTCTATGAGCGCGCGAAGCTGAACCTGCGGCCGCTGCGCGTGCCGAACATCCGTCTGCACTACGGCGACGGGCGTGTCGGCTTGCCGTCCGCGGCCCCGTTCGACGCGATCGTGATCGCGGCGGCGGGGCTCGACGTGCCGCAGGCGCTGCTCGAGCAGCTCGCGATCGGCGGGCGGCTCGTCGCGCCGGTCGGCGCGCAGAGCGGGCAGCATCAGGTGCTCACGCTTGTCGAGCGCGTCGCGCACGCGCAATGGCGAGAGTCACGGCTTGATCGCGTTTTCTTTGTCCCTTTAAAATCCGGAGTGATTTGAAACCGATGAGTATGTTGCGCGCGATGCAAAACAACCGATCCAGGGAACCGCTCACACTCGCCCAGCGCGCGATCTGTGTGGCTGCGTTCTCCACGCTACTGGCCGCCTGTGCGACGCGGCTCGACAACGCGCCTGTCGTCGATCGCTCCGGCTCGCTCGGCACGACCGGCACCGCGCAGCCCGCGGCGCCGCTTCCGCCGGCGCCCCCGGGTTACTACCGGGTGAAGCCGGGCGACACGCTGTACCGGATCGCACTCGAAAACGGGCAGAACTATCGCGACATCGCCGCGTGGAACAACCTGTCGAACCCGAATCAGATTGAAGTCGACCAGCTGCTGCGCGTTTCGCCGCAGGCGGGCGCCGCCGTTGCGGGCACACAGGTCGCTGCGCCGATCGCGGGCGCCGCAGTCGCAACCGCGCCGCTCAGCAGCGGCCCGGCAACGCCGGCTGCCGGCACGTCGTCCACGCTCGCCACGCCGCCGGCTGCGGCCGCCGGCTCGAGCGATACGGCAGCGGCCCCGAGCGGCCCCGTGACATTCGCGTGGCCTGCGCGCGGCCCCGTGCTGAACGGGTTCGACGATGCGAAGAACAAGGGTGTCAACATCGGCGGCACGGCCGGCGAGACCGTGAAGGCGGCGGCCGACGGCCGCGTCGTCTACTCCGGTAACGGCCTGCGCGGCTACGGCAACCTCATTATCATCAAACACGACGCAACTTACCTCACGGCGTATGCACACAATCGTGCTTTGATGGTAAAAGAGGGGGACGCGGTAACGAAGGGGCAGAAGATCGCCGAGATGGGTAACAGCGATGCCGACCGCGTGATGCTGCATTTCGAGGTTCGCCGGCAGGGTAAGCCTGTCGATCCGCTGAAGTATTTGCCGCCTCAATAACCGAGACGACCATGCCGAAATCGAAGCGCCACGAGCCGCAAGCCGAGTCTGAGAAGATCAGTCGTGCCACGCAAGCATCGGTGGGGCGAGCAGGTGCTTCGACGGACGACGAGGACGATATCGCGGACAACGAACGCGATATCGAGGCACGTGACGCCGAGGCGGACGGTGGCGAGGACGAGCGCGAAGGCCGCCCGGAAGCGGCGCCCGACGTCGACGATTTCCGCACGATGCTGCAGGCCGAGCTCACGGCCGACACGATCCAGCATTACCTGAACCGAATCAGCGTGAAGCCGCTGCTGACCGTCGAGGAAGAGCAGCGCTATTCGCGCCTGGCGAAGGCCGGCGAATTCGAGGCGCGGCAGGTGATGATCGAGCGCAACCTGCGCCTCGTCGTCAGCATCGCGAAGGGATACCTGAACCGTGGGGTGCCGCTGCTCGACCTGATCGAGGAAGGCAACCTCGGCCTGATGCACGCGATCGAGAAGTTCGACCCGACGCGCGGGTTCCGTTTCTCGACCTATGCGACGTGGTGGATCCGGCAGAGCATCGAGCGGGCGATCATGAATCAGGCCCGCACGGTGCGCCTGCCCGTGCACGTGATCCGTGAACTGAACCAGGTGCTGCGCGCGAAGCGCCACCTCGAAAAGAATTCGATGTCGACGGGCGAGGCGGCCGAGCGCCGTGAAGCCAGCATCGACGACATCGCCTATCTCACCGGCAAGACCGCCGAGGAAGTCACCGACATCCTCGCGCTCAACGAGCACACGGCATCGCTCGACGCGCCGCTCGACCTCGATCCCGCGAGCAGCCTGCTCGACCTGCTGCCCGACGATCAGAGCCAGTCGCCCGACGCCGAGGTGCAGCACCGCGAGCTCGAAACGCTGACGCGCGCGTGGCTGTCGCGGTTGTCCGACAAGCATCGGCACGTGATCGAGCGCCGCTTCGGCCTGAACCATATCGAACCGGCGACGCTCGAGGAGCTCGCCGACGAGATGGGGCTCACGCGCGAGCGCGTGCGACAGATCCAGCAGGAAGCGCTGGTGCGCCTCAAGCGGTTCTTTGCCTCCAACGGCGTGCGCAAGGACGCCGTTCTGTAACTGATGACTCCGATTCTTGTTTTTGACATCGAGACGATTCCCGATGTCGACGGCATTCGCCGTCTGGAAGACCTGCCCGCGACGCTCGACGATGCCGCGGTGGCCGAACATGCATTCGCCGCACGCCGCGAGAAGACCGGCAGCGATTTCCTGCCGCATCACCTGCAGCGGATCGCGGCGATCTCGTGCGTGTTCCGCGACAACAACGGTTTTCGCGTGCGCTCGCTCGGCACGCCGCAGGACAACGAAGCGACGCTGATCCAGTCGTTCTACCGCGTGATCGAGAAATACACGCCACAGCTCGTGTCGTGGAACGGCGGCGGCTTCGATCTGCCGGTGCTGCATTACCGTGCGCTCGTGCACGGCATCCCCGCGACCCGCTACTGGGATCTCGGCGAGGACGACCGTGAATTCAAGTGGAACAACTACATCTCGCGCTATCACTCGCGGCATACCGACCTGATGGACGTGCTCGCGATGTATCAGGCGCGCGCCAACGCGCCGCTCGACGCGCTGGCGAAGCTGTGTGGTTTCCCCGGCAAGCTCGGGATGGACGGCAGCCAGGTGTGGCCGGCGTTCCGGGATGGCCGGATCGACGAAATCCGCAACTATTGCGAAACCGACGTCGTCAACACCTACCTGCTGTACTGCCGGTTCCAGTTGATGCGCGGCGGCCTGACACCGAGCGAGTACGCGGACGAGATCCTGATCGTGAAGAACGCGCTCGCGCTGGAGCCGGCGCCGCATTGGGTCGAATACCTGGCCGGTTTCGACGCGTAGCGCGGGCGGCCTGCGTCGCAACCGGCGCGATCAGGCCAGTTCGAGCAGCACCGGCTGGTGATCCGACGCGCGCACGTCACCGTCGATGTCGCAGCGCGTGACGCGTGGCAGCAGTGTCTCGGTCACGAACGCGAAGTCGCACGCGAGCGGCCCTTCCGACCATTGCACCATATCGTAGACGCCGGCCGTCGGTGGCGGCGTGCGCCCCGGGTGTTGCGCGACCCATGCGTCGACGAAGCGCGGCGCGTCCGCGATCGGTTCCAGGAAGCGCCGATATGCGTCGCTGTCGAACGCACTGTTGAAGTCGCCGCAGACGATCGCATCGCGCGGCTGGCCGGTCGCGCTGAACGGCCCCTCGGCGGTCTCGGCAGGCGCCGGACGTTCTGCGTGCGCGCAGGCCTCGCGATGCCGGCCGCGCAACGCGTCGACCTGGGCGAGCCGCTGGCGTGCCGAATAATATTCCAGATGGGTGGTCACCACGCGCAGCGGACCGAAGGGGGCGTGCAGTTCGACGTCCAGCGCGACGCGCGGCATCGACGGCGCACCGGCGTCGGCCGGCCACGGCAGCAACTGGCGCAGCACGCGCCCGACCGGAAGCCGCGTCGCGATCGCGTTGCCGAACTGGCGGCGCGGTGCGCCCGGTTCGATCGCCGGCAGGTCGGCGCCGATTGCTTCGATGATCGTATGGCCGGGCAGCAGCACCGCGAGTTCGGCGAACTGGTCGGGGCCGGGCTGCCCGGGCAGCGCGCCGAAGCCGCGCGTGACCTCCTGCAGGCACAGTACGTCGAAATCGCCGAGCCGCTGGATCGCCGAGACGGTGCGGGAAAGGTCGACGATGCCGTCCGCGTCCCGACCCCATTGGATGTTCCAGTCGATCAGTTGCATGCTCGAATCTCCTGGTGGTTGGGTGGCGGGCTTCGGGCCGGTCCTGACGCGTTCCGCGGTCTTGCGCGGCTGTCGGTGCCGTAAGCCGGCTGCGTGGCCGTTTCGGCCGGATGCAGGGCCGTCCATCATCAAGTATCGACACCCGGCCCATCCAAAGCGGGCGATACGGGCCTTCGTCGTCTACAATCTCGCCTTCTTCAACGTTTGTCAGGAAAAGCTGGTGTCCGAAGCCGTCCCCACTTCTGCGCGCAAATCGAAAAATGCGCCCGTCGCGCCCGGGCCCGCCCCGGTTCTCGAGATCGAATCGCTCGACATGGAAGCGCGCGGTGTCGGCCGCACGATCACCGAGGACGGCGAGCCGGGCAAGGTCATCTTCGTCGAAGGCGCGTTGCCGGGCGAGCGCGTCACCTATTCGAGCTACCGCCGCAAGCCGAGCTACGAGCAGGCGACGGTTGTCGATATTCTGCGCCCGAGCGTGATGCGCACGCAGCCGAAATGCAAGTTCTTCGGTACTTGCGGCGGCTGCTCGATGCAGCATCTCGACATGCGTGCACAGGTGGCGGTCAAGCAGCGCGTGCTCGAGGACAACCTGTGGCACCTGGCGAAGCTGCGCGCGGAAACGATGTTCGCGCCGATCCACGGCCCGTCGTGGGGCTATCGCTACCGTGCGCGCCTGACCGTGCGCAACGTGGCGAAGAAGGGCGGCGTGCTGGTCGGTTTCCACGAGAAGAAGAGCAGCTATGTTGCCGACATGACGAGCTGCGAAGTGCTGCCGCCGCACGTGTCGGCGATGCTGGTGCCGCTGCGCCGGCTCGTCGAGGGGCTGTCGATCCGCGATCGGATGCCGCAGATCGAGCTGGCGGTCGGTTCGGAAGTCACGGCGCTCGTGCTGCGCGTGCTGGAGCCGATCAACGCGGACGACGAAGCGCTGCTGCGCGCGTTCGCGGACGAGCACAAGGTGCAGTTCTGGCTGCAGCCGAAGGGCCCGGACACGGTGACGCCGTTCTATCCGCTCGACGTGGCGCTCGACTACACGCTGCCGGAATTCGGCATCCGCATGCCGTTCAAGCCGACCGACTTCACGCAGGTCAACCACCAGATCAACCGCGTGCTGGTGGGGCGTGCGCTGCGCCTGCTCGCGCCGTCGCGCGACGACCGCGTGCTGGACCTGTTCTGCGGGATCGGCAACTTCACGTTGCCGCTCGCGCGACTGTCGCGCGAAGTGATGGGCATCGAGGGCAGCGACACGCTGACGACGCGCGCGTTGGCGAATGCGCGCGAGAACGGTGTCGACGGTCATACGACGTTCGCGTGCCGGAACCTGTTCGAAGTGACGGGTGACGACCTCCGCGCGCTTGGCGCATTCGACAAGTTCCTGATCGATCCGCCGCGCGAAGGCGCGCTCGCGGTGTCGAAGGCGCTGGCCGAGATCGCGCAGAGCGGCGAAGGCCCGCTGCCGAAGCGCATCGTCTACGTGTCGTGCAACCCGTCGACGCTCGCGCGCGACGCGGGCCTGCTCGTGCACGAGGCCGGTTACCGGCTCAAGGGGGCCGGTGTCGTGAACATGTTCCCGAATACGTCGCACGTCGAATCGATCGCGCTGTTCGAGCGCGACTGAGCCCGGCGGCGGACGTAAAAAAACCGGCCCGAAGGCCGGTTTTTTCATGGTGCACGGCGAACGTCAGTTGCGGTTGCCGCCGAAGATGCCGAGCAGGGCGAGCAGGTTCGTGAACACGTTGTACAGGTCGAGGTAGATCGCGAGCGTGGCCGAGATGTAGTTCGTCTCGCCGCCGTTCACGACGCGCTGGACGTCGAACAGCATGTACGCGGAGAAGATCGCGATCGCGAGCACCGACACGGTGAGCATCAGCGCCGGCAGCTGCAGGAAGATGTTCGCGACCGATGCGAGCAGGATCACGATCACGCCCATGAACAGCCACTTGCCGAGACCCGAGAAATCGCGCTTGCTGACGGTGGCGATCGTCGCCATCGCGGCGAAGATGATGCCGGTGCCGCCGAACGCGAGCATGATCAGCGACGGGCCGTTCGAGAAGCCGAGGATGAAGCTCAGCAGCCGCGACAGCATCAGGCCCATGAAGAACGTGAAGCCGAGCAGCACGAACACGCCGGCCGCGCTGTTTTTCGTCCGCTCGATCGCGAACATGAAGCCGAATGCGATCGCGAAGAACGCGAGCAGGCTCATCATCGGGCTCGTGGCCGCGAACAGCGAGAAGCCCGTCGCGACGCCGACCCAAGCGCCCAGCACGGTCGGCACCATCGACAGCGCGAGCAGCCAGTACGTGTTCCGCAGCACGCGGTTGCGAACCTCGGCGGTGCTGACGGAACCGCCGCGGCCGAAATTGTACGGATAGTCGTTCATGGTTTCTCCTAACATTGAACGCGTGGGCGTCCGGGGCCGGTTCGGCACACGCGGTGTGCGGCGCAGCAAACCGGAGCAGCTATGGCTAAGATACGTTCCGTGCCGGGAGGTTTCAATGGCCGTGCGGCACAAAACATATAGATTCGGAACCTTTCACATGTGTAAGGGTTCAATCGCAATGATACACGGGATCGTGCTACAATAGCGGATTCATTTGAACCTGTAACTTCTTAATTTTTTGGAGTTTTTATGGCAATCGAGCGCACCCTGTCGATCATCAAGCCGGATGCGGTGGCAAAGAACGTGATCGGCCAGATCTACAGCCGTTTCGAAGGCGCCGGCCTGAAGATCGTCGCATCGCGCATGGCACACCTGTCGCGTGCTGACGCTGAGAAGTTCTACGCGGTTCACGCAGCGCGTCCGTTCTTCAAGGACCTCGTCGATTTCATGATCTCGGGCCCGGTGATGATCCAGGTTCTGGAAGGTGAAGGCGCGATCCTGAAGAACCGCGACCTGATGGGCGCAACGGATCCGAAGAAGGCGGAAAAGGGCACGATCCGCGCCGATTTCGCCGACAGCATCGACGCGAACGCCGTTCACGGCTCGGACGCTGCGGAAACGGCAGCGGTCGAAGTCGCGTTCTTCTTCCCGGAAATGAACGTTTACTCGCGTTAAGCCCTGGCTGACAGCAAGTAGGCAGGATCCAGCGCACGCGGCAAGGCAGCACATCATGACGAGCGAAACTTCCGTCAATCTTCTCGACTTCGATGCCGAGGGTCTTGTCGCGTACTGCGGCAGCCTCGGCGAGAAGCCGTTCCGCGCCAAGCAGTTGCAGCGCTGGATCCATCAGTACAACGCCGGCGACTTCGACGGCATGACCGATCTCGCGAAGTCCCTGAGAGAAAAACTCAAGGGCCGCGCGTCGATCGTGATGCCCGATATCGCCAGCGATCACGTTTCCACCGACGGCACGCGCAAGTGGCTGATCGACGTCGGAAACGGCAATGCGGTCGAAACCGTGTTCATCCCGGAAGAGACGCGCGGCACGCTGTGCGTGTCGTCGCAGGCCGGGTGCGCGGTCAACTGCCGCTTCTGTTCGACGGGCAAGCAGGGTTTTTCCCGCAACCTGTCGACAGCCGAAATCATCGGCCAGCTCCGGATGGCCGAATTTGCATTGCGAGCGTCGCTGGGCCGTGCGCCCGGCCCGAACGGCAAGGCCGAACGGGTCGTCACCAACGTGGTGATGATGGGCATGGGCGAGCCGCTGCTGAATTACAGCGCGGTCGTGCCCGCGATGCGGTTGATGCTCGACGACAACGCGTACGGGCTGTCGCGCCGCCGCGTCACGCTGTCCACGTCCGGCGTGGTGCCGATGATGGATCGCCTCGGCGCCGAGTTGCCGGTCGCGCTGGCCGTTTCGCTGCACGCGCCGAACGATGCGCTGCGCGACGAGCTGGTGCCGCTCAACAAGAAGTATCCGCTTCGCGAACTGATGGCTGCGTGCCAGCGCTATCTGAAAGTCGCGCCGCGCGACTTCATTACATTCGAATACTGCATGCTGGACGGCGTCAACGACACCGAAGCGCATGCACGCGAACTGCTGGCCGTCACGCGCGACGTGCCGTGCAAGTTCAATCTGATTCCGTTCAATCCGTTTCCGGAGTCGGGCCTCATCCGCTCGAAGCCGGAGCAGATCAAGCGCTTCGCACAGGTTCTCATCGACGCGGGTGTCGTCACGACCGTGCGCAAGACGCGCGGCGACGACATCGATGCCGCGTGCGGCCAGCTGGCCGGCGCGGTGAAGGACCGCACACGCCTGGCGGAACGAACGGGCGCAGCAGGAAAAATCATCGAAGTTCGGGCAGTTTGACGGGGGCACCTGGCCGGGGACGCCCGAACCCCTTGGCGGTGCAACACGCGAATAGCGATCGGTCGCGGCGCCTCGGCGCCGCGCATGGTATGGACAGTTGCGGGTGCCGGCCGGCGGGAGCCGGAGGCGCCCGCCAGTGAAGAAGAATCGACGCGAGGACAAGGATGAGTGAGCCGCAGCCGACCAACGGCGCAGAGACGAATGCCGCGAAACCGGCACCGGCGGGACTGGAATCGCTGTCAGCGGTCGGCAGCCGGCTGGCGCAGCTTCGGGAGACGAAGGGCTGGTCGGTCGACGATGTGTCGGCGCGACTCAAGGTCGCACCGCAGAAGCTCCGGGCGCTCGAGGCCGGCGACATCAGCCATCTGCCCGGTGTGACGTTCGCGCTCGGTGTCGTGCGCAGTTACGCGAAGATGCTCGGCGTCGACCCGGAACCGTTCGCGCAGGCGTTGCGCCGTGAGCGCGGGGTGCCGGAAGTCGACCTGTCGATGCCCGCGTCGTCGGGGACGGATCTGCCGCGCGGCCGCGTATCGATTCCGCTGGGTGGCTCGTCGCGTCATCATCCGTGGCTGTGGGGAACGGCGATCGTCGTCGTCGCGGTGGTCGCCGTACTGATGTGGCACACTGGCGGCGATTCGTCGAGCCTGCTCGCGCGCCTGAAGGGCAACGACGTGGAGCATGCGTCGGCGGCGAGCGCTTCGGCTGCATCGTCGGCGGTTGTTGAAGAAGCGGCCGCAAGCGGCGCGTCGACCGTCGTCGCCAATGAGGTTCCGGCCCCGGCGGCCGCATCTGCGGCGCCGTCGATTGCATCCGCTGTTCCGGCGCCCGTGGCGCCGGTCGCGACGGCCGCTGCATCGCAACCGGTCGTGGCCACGACGGCGGCAAGCGCCGCCGCGCCGGCCCAGCCGGCGAGCGTCGTGGTCGCGGCAGGTCAGTCGATGGTCGAACTGAAGGTCAAGCAGGATTGCTGGTTCAGCGTGCGCGACAAGAACGGCAAGGAGCTGTTCTCGGCGCTGGTGCGGGCCGGCGAGACGAAGCAGGTCGCCGGCGACGGGCCGTTCAAGGTCACGATCGGCAACAAGGCAGGCCTCGACGCAGTCGCGTTCGACGGAAAACCTGTCGATCCGGCAAAATATTCGGCAGCGCGGGGTAATGTGGCACGGTTCACGTTGCCCTGACGTCAAGCGCCGTGACGAAGGCCTGTCGTCGATATCGACAGGCCGTGAGGGCACGGCGCTTTTTCAATTCATGTGCCGCGTCGCGGCGCATTCCGCGTAAATGGATCTATCGATGCAATCCGAAGCTCAATCCCCACGCAGCAGTCAGATTTGTTCAACCGAGCCGGTGTTCGGCGGGCATCAGCCGCGCCGCGTATCGCATGCGGTGGATGTCCGCTGGGGCGGGCAGCTCGTGACGATCGGCGGCGACGCGCCGGTGCGCGTGCAGTCGATGACGAATACCGACACGGCCGACGCGATCGGCACGGCGATCCAGATCAAGGAACTCGCGAACGCGGGCTCCGAACTGGTGCGCATCACGGTCAACACGCCCGAGGCCGCGGCCGCCGTGCCGGCGATCCGCGAGCAGCTCGACCGGATGGGCGTGACCGTGCCGCTCGTCGGAGATTTCCACTACAACGGCCACCTGTTGCTGCGCGATTACCCGGGCTGCGCGGAGGCGCTGTCGAAGTACCGGATCAACCCCGGCAACGTCGGCCAGGGCGCGAAGCGCGATACGCAGTTCGCGCTGATGATCGAGGCCGCGGCCAAGTACGACAAGGTTGTGCGAATCGGCGTGAACTGGGGCAGCCTCGACCAGGACCTGCTCGCGCGCATGATGGACGAGAACGGCGCACGTTCGCAGCCGTGGGGCGCGCAAAGCGTGATGTACGAGGCGCTGATCCAGTCGGCGATCGGCTCGGCCGAACGTGCGGTCGAACTCGGCCTCGGCCGTGACCGCATCGTGCTGTCGTGCAAGGTCAGCGGCGTGCAGGACCTGATCGCCGTGTACCGCGAGCTCGGCCGCCGCTGCGGATTCGCGCTGCACCTCGGGCTGACCGAGGCCGGCATGGGCTCGAAGGGCATCGTTGCGTCGACGGCCGCGCTGGGCGTGCTGCTGCAGGAAGGGATCGGCGACACGATCCGCATCTCGCTGACGCCGGAACCGGGTGCGCCGCGCACGGGTGAAGTGATCGTCGGCCAGGAAATCCTGCAGACGATGGGCCTGCGCTCGTTCGCGCCGATGGTGATCGCATGCCCGGGCTGCGGCCGCACGACGAGCACGCTGTTCCAGGAACTCGCGATGCAGATCCAGACCTACCTGCGCGAGCAGATGCCGGTCTGGCGCAAGGAATATCCGGGCGTCGAGAAGATGAACGTCGCGGTGATGGGCTGCATCGTCAACGGCCCGGGTGAGTCGAAGCACGCGAACATCGGCATCAGCCTGCCGGGTTCGGGCGAGAACCCGGCCGCGCCCGTCTTCATCGACGGCGAGAAGGTCAAGACGCTGCGCGGCGAGCGGATCGCCGAGGAATTCCAGCAGATCGTCAGCGACTACGTCGCACGCAATTACGGCCGCACCGAGGTCCTGAACTAATTCGTCCACACACACGAACGATGACTGAACAGAAACGCAAGATCGAGAAGCTCACCGGCGTCAAAGGCATGAACGACATCCTTCCGCAGGATGCCGGCCTGTGGGAATTCTTCGAAGCTACCGTGAAATCGCTGCTGCGCGCGTACGGCTACCAGAACATCCGGACGCCGATCGTCGAACACACGCAGCTCTTCACGCGCGGCATCGGCGAAGTCACCGACATCGTCGAGAAGGAGATGTACAGCTTCACCGACGCGCTGAACGGCGAAAACCTGACGATGCGCCCGGAAAACACCGCGGCCGTCGTGCGCGCGTCGATCGAGCACAACATGCTGTACGACGGCCCGAAGCGCCTCTGGTACATCGGTCCGATGTTCCGTCACGAGCGTCCGCAGCGCGGCCGCTATCGCCAGTTCCATCAGGTCGGCGTCGAGGCGCTCGGCTTCGCGGGTCCTGATGCGGATGCCGAGATCATCATGATGTGCCAGCGCCTGTGGGACGACCTCGGCCTGACCGGCATCAAGCTCGAGATCAACTCGCTCGGCCTCGCCGAAGAGCGTGCCGCGCACCGCGTCGAACTGATCAAGTACCTCGAGCAGTTCGCCGACGTGCTCGACGAGGACGCAAAGCGCCGCCTGTATACGAACCCGCTGCGCGTGCTCGACACGAAGAACCCCGCGCTGCAGGAGATCGCGCAGAACGCGCCGAAGCTGATCGACTTCCTCGGCGAAGAATCGCGCGCGCACTTCGAAGGGCTGCAGCGCCTGCTGCTCGCGAACAACATTCCGTTCAAGATCAACCCGCGTCTCGTGCGCGGCCTCGATTACTACAACCTGACCGTGTTCGAGTGGGTGACCGACAAGCTCGGCGCGCAGGGCACGGTCGCCGCCGGCGGCCGCTACGATCCGCTGATCGAGCAGCTCGGCGGCAAGCCGACCGCCGCGTGCGGCTGGGCGATGGGCATCGAGCGCATTCTCGAACTGCTGAAAGAAGACGATCTCGCGCCCGAGCAGGAAGGTGTCGACGTGTACGTCGTGCATCAGGGCGAAACCGCGCGCGAACAGGCGTTCATCGCTGCGGAGCGCCTGCGCGATACGGGCCTCGACGTGATCTTCCACTGCAGCGCCGATGGCGCGACGGCAAGCTTCAAGTCGCAAATGAAGCGGGCCGACGCGAGCGGTGCCGCGTTCGCGGTGATCTTCGGCGAAGAAGAAGTCGCGAACGGCACGGTGGGCGTGAAAGCGCTGCGCGGTGCGGGCGCGGATGGGGAAAAGAACGTTCAGCAGACCGTACCGGTCGAAAGCTTGACCGAATTCCTAATCAATGCGATGGTTGCATCCGCCGAAGACGGCGACGACTGATCGCGCTGGCATTCGCTCGACAAGAAAGGCCTGAACAGGAAGGAATCGCTCGCCGATGAGTTATCACGACGAACAAGAATCGATTGAAAGTCTCAAGGCGTGGTGGGCCCGCTGGGGCAACCTCACCACGTGGATCGTGCTCGCGGCGCTCGTCGTCGCGGCCGGTTTCAACGGCTGGAACTACTGGCAGCGCCGTCAGGCTGCCGAGGCGTCCGGGCTGTACGAGCAGGTCCAGAAGGCCGCCGCCGCGAACGACAAGGCGACGATGGCCCGCGCGGCCGCCGACATGGAAGACAAGTTCGGCAGCACGCCGTATGCGCAGATGACGGCGCTCTCGGCCGCGAAGACGCTGTATGCAGCCGGCGACGCGGCAGGTGCGAAGGCGCAGCTGCAGTGGGCCGTCGATCACGCCAAGGACGACGAGTACAAGCAGATCGCGAAGCTGCGCCTCGCGTCGCTGCTGCTCGACGAAAAGGCGTACGACGCGGGCCTCACGCTGCTGTCGGGTACGCCGGTCGATGCATTCAAGGGCCTCGTGGCCGATCGCCGCGGCGATCTGCTGGCCGCGCAAGGCAAGACCGACGATGCGCGCGCGGCTTACAAGCTCGCGCTCGACGGCCTGTCGAAGGACGACCAGTCCGCGCGTCAACTCGTCCAGTTCAAGCTGGACGCGCTCGGCGGCTGAATCGCGGTCCCCTCAACCTCTTAACTTCTGCTTCGCTAACCGATGAATTTGCTGAAACGTTACGCTGTGCCCGTTGCCTGCGCGGCGGCTGTCCTCGCATTGGCGGCTTGCTCGTCGTCGAAGGACGCGCGTCGCGTGCCGACGCCGCTGACCGAGTTCAAGCCCGTCATGGACGTGCAACAGGTCTGGAAGGCGAGCGTCGGCAAGGGCGGACGCTACCTGTTCTCGCCGGTGGCCGTGGGCGACGCCGTCTATGCGGCGGGCGAAAACGGTTCGGTCGAGAAGATCGACGCGAAGACGGGCCAGACGCTCTGGCGTTCGAAGGTCGGTTCGGACCTGTCGGCCGGTGTCGGCAGCGACGGCAACCTGACCGCGGTCGGCGCGCTGAAGGGCGGCGTGTTCGTGCTGGGCCCGGACGGCAAGCAACTGTGGAAGACCAGCGTGCAGGGCGAGATTTTCTCGCCGCCGCTCGTCGGCAACGGTCTCGTGGTCGTCCGTACGATCGACGGCCAGGTGATCGCGTTCAACGCACAGACGGGCGAGCAGAAGTGGAACTACCGCAACCGCGCGGTGCCGCTGAACCTGCGCGTGTCGGCCGGCATGACGTTCGCGGGTGACGCGGCGGTGCTGGCGGGCTTCCCCGGCGGCGGTCTCGTCGCGATCAACCTGCAGACGGGCGAACCGTTCTGGCAGACCCCGGTGTCGTTTCCGAAGGGCGTGACCGAGGTCGAGCGCATCAACGACGTCAGCGGCCCGCCGACGCTCGTGGGCGCGGAGGCGTGCGCGGTGACGTTCCAGGGTCAGCTCGGCTGCTTCGATGCGAACTCGGGCCGCCCGCTGTGGGAAAAGGCGTTCTCGAGCCGCAGCGGTCTTGCGCAGGACGATTCGGTGGTCGCCGGCGGCGACGACTGGTCGGTCGTGACGGCGTACGACGCGGCGTCGGGCAACCAGCTGTGGCGCAACGACAAGCTGAAGAGCCGTGACGTCGGCGTGCCGTACCTGCTCGGGCATGCGGTCGTGATGGGCGATTACAAGGGCTTCGTGCACTTCCTGTCGCGCGAAGACGGCAGCTTCATCGCACGGATGAAGACCGACGGCAGCGCGATTACGGCGGCGCCGGTCCTCGCGGGCAATACGCTCGTCGTGCAGACGAAGGACGGCGGCCTGTACGGGTTCCGTCCGCGCTGACACGCAGTAAACAGGTGCGGCCGCGGCGCGGCGGGCTTGTCCCGCGCGCCCCGGCCGTGCCGCATGAAGGCGGCCGGTGCTCCCGGCCGCTCGGTATTTGAAAGGCAGTTCGAGACGAAAGACGACGGCGCGCAACGTGCGCCGGGCGCGCGCATCCGACGCGGCGCGAATTCGTGATATTTTCATTCAGCGCAGCCGCCCGCAGCAGCGGGCCTCCCGCTGCTGCGCTTCACCGTAGAAAACACAGATGAAACCGGTCATTGCCCTTGTTGGGCGCCCCAATGTGGGGAAATCCACGCTGTTCAACCGGCTCACGCGCTCGCGCGATGCGCTGGTCGCCGACCTGCCGGGCCTGACGCGCGATCGCCATTACGGCGAAGGGCGCGTCGGCGAACGGCCGTACCTGGTCGTCGATACGGGCGGCTTCGAACCCGTCGCGAAGGACGGCATCCTGCACGAGATGGCACGCCAGACGCGGCAGGCCGTCGAGGAAGCCGACATCGTCGTGTTCATCGTCGACGGCCGCAACGGGCTCGCGCCGCAGGACAAGTCGATCGCCGACTACCTGCGCAAGACCGGCCGGCCGATCTTCCTCGTCGTCAACAAGGCCGAGGGGATGAAGTACACGGCGGTCGCGACCGACTTCTATGAACTCGGGCTCGGCGATCCGCGCGCGATCTCGGCTGCGCACGGCGACGGCGTGACCGACATGATCAACGAGGCCCTGGAGGTTGCTTACGCCGACCGCCCGGAGGAAGAGGACGAGAACGATCCGTCGCGCGGTATCAAGATCGCGATCGTCGGCCGTCCGAACGTCGGCAAGTCGACGCTCGTGAACGCGCTGATCGGCGAAGATCGCGTGATTGCGTTCGACATGCCGGGCACGACGCGCGATTCGATCTACGTCGACTTCGAGCGTAACGGCAAGAAATATACGCTGATCGACACGGCCGGCCTGCGCCGCCGCGGCAAGGTGTTCGAGGCGATCGAGAAGTTTTCGGTCGTGAAGACGCTGCAGTCGATCTCCGATGCGAACGTCGTCATTCTTCTGCTGGATGCGCAGCAGGACATTTCCGACCAGGACGCGCACATCGCCGGCTTCGTCGTCGAACAGGGCCGCGCGCTCGTGATCGGCGTCAACAAGTGGGATGGCCTCGACGAGCACGCGCGCGACCGTGCGAAAGCGGATTTGACCCGCAAGCTGAAATTCCTCGACTTCGCGAAATCGCATTTCATTTCGGCCGCGAAGAAGACGGGGATCGGCGCGCTGATGCGCTCGGTCGACGACGCGTACGCGGCGGCGATGGCGAAGCTGCCGACGCCGAAGCTCACGCGTGCGCTGATCGAGGCCGTCGAATTCCAGCAGCCGCGCCGTCGCGGTCCGGTGCGCCCGAAGCTGCGCTACGCGCACCAGGGCGGCCAGAATCCGCCGCTTATCGTCATCCACGGCAACGCGCTCGACGCGGTCACGGAAACCTACAAACGCTACCTCGAAAACCGGTTCCGCGAAACTTTCTCGCTGACCGGGACTCCATTGCGCATAGAGTTCCGTTCGTCGAACAACCCGTACGCGGACAAGGGCTGAAGCACGCCCCGCAAGGGATAGGCCGCAAGGCCTACGCCCCGGGCGGGGCAGGCAAAATCAGCTATAGTGTAGCGATTGGCGCCGGATCTCTTTTTCTTCCTCGCCAATCCAGATCAACCTGCAAAAAAAGATGGAGTACGCCATGAGCAACAAAGGGCAATTGTTACAAGACCCGTTTTTGAACGCACTGCGCAAAGAGCACGTTCCCGTTTCGATCTACCTCGTCAATGGCATCAAGCTTCAAGGGAACATTGAATCGTTCGACCAGTACGTCGTGTTGCTCCGTAATACGGTGACCCAGATGGTCTACAAGCACGCCATCTCGACGGTCGTGCCGGCGCGCCCGGTGAATTTCCACCCGGACGCGGAAGTCTCGTCCTAACCCATCGCAGCGGCCGGCATCCGGTCGCCGCGAGCGACCGATGCCAGCCGCCTTATCTTGACACCCGATAATTTGATCAACGCAGCGCTCGTCGGCATCGATTTCGGCAAGACCGATTTCGAGGCCAGTCTCGAAGAACTCAGTCTTCTCGCCTCCAGCGCGGGGGCCCGTCCCGCCGTCACCCTCACAGGTCGTCGCTCCAGTCCCGATGCCAAGATGTTCATCGGCAGCGGCAAAGCCGAAGAACTGCGGCTTGCCTGCGACGCGCACAACGTCGAAATCGTCATCTTCAACCACGCCCTGGCGCCGGCCCAGCAACGCAATCTGGAGCAGGCACTTAACAGGCGTGTCGTCGACCGCACGAGCCTCATCCTCGACATCTTCGCGCAGCGCGCCCGCAGTCACGAAGGCAAGCTGCAGGTCGAACTCGCGCAGCTGCAATACCTGTCGACACGACTCATTCGTGCGTGGACCCACCTTGAACGGCAGAAGGGCGGTATCGGCCTGCGCGGCCCCGGCGAAACGCAGCTCGAAACCGACCGCCGGCTGATCGGCGAACGCATCAAGATGCTGAAGTCGCGGCTCGACCGGCTGCGCCGGCAGCACAGCACGCAGCGTCGGCAGCGTGCGCGCAGCGGCGCGATGTCGGTGTCGCTCGTCGGCTATACGAACGCGGGCAAGTCGACGCTGTTCAATGCGCTGACGAAAGCGCAGGCCTACGCGGCCGACCAGCTGTTCGCCACGCTCGATACGACGTCGCGGCGCGTGTACCTCGGCGACGAGGTCGGTCAGATCGTCGTGTCGGATACGGTCGGGTTCATCCGCGAGCTGCCTCACCAGCTCGTCGCGGCGTTCCGCGCGACCCTCGAGGAAACGATCCACGCGGATCTGCTGCTGCATGTGGTCGATGCGTCGAGCGCGGTCAGGCTCGAGCAGATCGAGCAGGTCAACGGCGTGCTGCACGAAATTGGCGCGGACACGATCCGGCAGGTGCTGGTGTTCAACAAGATCGACGCCGTGCCCGAGCTGGCGGCCCGCGGCGACGCGGTCGAGCGGGACGAATATGGTAATATTTCGCGCGTCTTTTTGAGCGCGCGCACCGGTCAGGGTCTTGATACGTTGCGTGCCGCCATCGCCGAAATCGCCTCCGCGGAACACCTCTCCAGCGCGACGTTACCCAGCGGCGCGCTCGATGGCGCACCCGCTGAACCACACGAAGACCACACGATTTCCGAACACGGGCGCTAACCGGTCCCGGCCGGTTCGCCGGCGTCTTATCTGGTGAACAAACTCTGGTGAACGAATACAACGAGCGGAGTACCTGGCGGCGGATGCGCGCCTTGCTGTCGATCAACGATCCCCGCTGGGGACGCGGCGAAGGCAATGGCAAAGACGGATCCCGTCCGCGTCCGAACGAATCGAAGCGTCCGCAAGGCGGTGACGGCGACGGTCCGCCCGATCTCGACGAGATGTGGCGCAACTTCAACCGGCGTCTGAGCGGCCTGTTCGGCGGCAAGGGCGGCAACGGCTTCCGTCCTGACAACGGCCGGGCCGCGCGGGTCGGCGTCGGCATCGTGATCGGCGTGCTGGTCGCGGTCTACGCGGGCAGCGGGCTGTTCGTCGTGCAGGATGGTCAGACGGGCGTCGTGCTGCAGCTCGGCAAGCTGTCGGGCACGGTCGGCCAGGGGGTGCACTGGCGCGCGCCGTATCCGTTCGCGTCGCACGAAATCGTCGATACGTCGCAGGTCCGCTCGATCGAGATCGGTCGCAACAACGTCGTGCGTCTCGCGAACGTGAAGGAAGCAGCGATGCTGACGCGCGATGCCGACATCGTCGACGTCCGTTTCATCGTCCAGTACCGGATCCGTTCAGCCACCGATTACCTGTTCCGCAGCGTCGATCCCGAACGCAGCGTTTCGCAGGCCGCACAGGCCGCGGTACGCGCGATCGTCGGCACGCGCAGCGCGGCCGACATGCTGAACCAGGATCGTGACGCGCTGCGCGAGCAGCTGTCCACGGCGATCCAGCGCGATCTCGACCGCTACCAGTCGGGGCTCGAGGTGACGGCCGTCACGATGCAGAGCGTCGCGGCACCGGAGCAGACGCAGGCCGCATACGCCGAAGTCGCGAAGGCGCGCGACGAGCGCGAGGCCGCGAAGCGTGCTGCGCAGGCCTATGCAAGCGACCTGCTGCCGAAGGCGCAGGGCGATGCCGCGAAGCTCGTCGACGAAGCGAAGGCGTATGCCGATCGCGTGGTCACGCAAGCCGAGGGCGATGCCGACCGCTTCAAGCAGGTCTATGCGCAGTACTCGAAGGCACCCGCGGTGATCCGCGAGCGGATGTACCTCGAGACGATGCAGGAAATCTATTCGAACGCGACGAAGGTATTCGTCGGCAACAAGGGCGGCAACAGCGTCGTGTACCTGCCGCTCGACAAGCTCGTCGAACAGGGGCGGCAAAATGCCGCGGCGTCCACCGGTGCGTCCGCGCCCGATGCGGCGTCGGTACCGGCAGCCGTCGCGCCGGCCGCAGCTGCGGCCGTACCCGCGAGCGCCGCACCGGCAGCCGCGGCGTCGGGTGTCGACGTGCTGCGATCGCGCGAAGCGTTTCGCAGCCGGTCGCGCGAAGACGATACGAAGTAACGGGGAGCGCAGAACATGAACCGAATCATTGCGCTCGTCGTCGCAATCGTGATCGTTGCCTTCGCGGCGTCCTCGACGGTCTTGACCGTCGATCCGCGCCATGCGGCCGTGCTGTCGGGCCGCGATGGCGCGCAGCCCGAACTCGCGGGCCCGGGCATCCACTTCAAGCTGCCGCCACCGTTGCAGACGGCCACGCTGATCGACACGCGCCTGCAATCGCTCGAGTCGTCCGATCCGCTGCAGCTGGCAACCCAGGACAAGCACGACCTGCTCGTCGCGTATGCGGTGAAGTACCGGATCAGCGATCCGATGAAGTATTTCACCGCGACGGGCGGCGACCCGGCAGCGGCCACCGAACGCCTGGCCGGCGTGCTGAAGAGTGCGCTCGGCGATGCGTTCGGCCAGCGCGCGCTCGACGACGCCCTTGGCGGCCAACGTGCGATCGCCGATGCGGCCCGCGATGCGGCCAAGGCGAAGGCGGCCGGTTTCGGCGTCGACGTGGTCGACGTCCAGCTGACGCGCGTCGACCTGCCGGCCGCGCAGACGGATGCCGTCTATCAACGGATGATCGGCGCACTGCGCGATCAGGCGGCGCAGGTGCGTGCGGAAGGCGCGGCCGACGTCGAGCAGATCAAGGCGGACGCCGAGCGCGAACAGCAGGCCGTGCTCGCGAACGCATACAAGTCCGCGCAGACGATCAAGGGCGAGGGCGACGCGAAAGCCGCGACGATCGCCGCCGATGCGTTCGGCCGCGATCCGCAGTTCTATCAGTTCTACGCGAGCCTGCAGGCCTACCGGAATACGTTCAAGCGCAACGACATCATCGTCGTCGATCCCGACAGCGAGTTCTTCCGCTTCATGCGCAGCCCGACGGGCGGTGCCGCACCGGCGGCACCTGCTCCCCGCAAACATTGACCTTGGGGCGCCGCGTCGAGCGGCGCCGTCGCTCGCATGGACCTGGCTGGCTCGTTGTTGCTCGCAGTAGCGCTGATGCTGATCATCGAGGGGGCGTTCCCCTTCGTGTTTCCCGTCGCCTGGCGCGACACGTTTCGTAGAATTGCTGAGCGGCCGCCGCATCATATCCGGATCGGCGGGCTGATCGTGATGGTGCTCGGGCTCGTGCTGCTGCTGCTCGCCACTTGATCCGGACGGCGCATCCGCCGTTCGTCCCGCCCGATTTCGAAGTTCCGATTCAACTCGCGGCGCGCGTGGCGCGCGCCGTTTCCCGTCGTAGGACCGTACCGATGTCGACCTGGTTACTTCCCGAGAATATCGCCGACGTACTGCCGTCGGAAGCGCGCAAGATCGAGGAGCTGCGCCGCAGGCTGCTCGACCGCTTCCGTTCGTACGGCTACGAAATGGTGATGCCGCCGCTGCTCGAGTATCTCGAGTCGCTGCTGACGAGCGGCGGCACCGACCTGCGCCTGCGCACCTTCAAGCTGGTCGACCAGCTGTCGGGCCGCACGCTCGGCCTGCGTGCGGACATCACGCCGCAGGTGGCACGGATCGACGCGCACCTGTTGAACCGCCAGGGCGTGACGCGCCTGTGCTACGCGGGCCACGTGATGCATACGCGTCCGCGCGGCCTGCACGCCACGCGCGAGCAGATCCAGATCGGCGCGGAAATCTACGGGCATGCCGGGCTGGAAGCCGATCTCGAGATCCAGCAGCTGATGCTCGACGCGCTGCATCTCGCGGGCCTGTCGCGCATCCGTCTCGACCTCGGTCATGCGGGCGTGCTCGCGGCGCTGCTCGCACGCGACGCGCAGGCCGCCGAGCGCGGCGAGTCGCTGTACGACGCGTTGTCGGGCAAGGACGTGCCGCTCCTGAACGAACTCACCGACGATCTCGGCGCCGATACGCGCGCCGCGCTGCGTGCGCTGCCGAGCCTCTACGGCGACGCGAGCGTGCTCGCCGAGGCGCGTGCGCGTCTGCCGGTGCTGCCCGAAATCACGCGGGCGCTCGACGATCTGGCGCAGCTCGCGGCACAGGCGAAAGGTGCGGAAGTGGCGATCGACCTCGCCGATCTGCGCGGCTATGCGTACCACAGCGGCGCAATGTTCAGCGCATACATCGACGGCGTGCCGAACGCGATCGCGCGCGGCGGGCGTTATGACCACGTCGGGCAGGCGTACGGCCGTGCGCGACCGGCAACGGGCTTCTCGCTCGACCTGCGCGAACTCGCGCGGATTTCGCCGGTCGAGGCGCGCGGCACCGCGATTCTCGCGCCGTGGGCGCAGGACGACGCGCTGGGCGCGGCCGTCGCCGCGCTGCGCGATGCGGGCGAGGTCGTGATCCAGGCATTGCCGGGCCACGACCACGTGCTCGACGAGTTCGCATGCGATCGTTCGCTCGTCGAGCGCAACGGCGCATGGGTGGTCGAACCCCGCTAAACAGGCGTTTGCGGGCCGTGCTTCGGCGTGCATATCGTTGAAGCGAAACGGAAAAATTCGGAATCGCCCGCGAACATAGGTAGAATACGTTTTTAACCAGCTAACGAATCAACATGTCTGCCAGCGCAGTGAACGTGACTCCCGGGCGCAATGTCGTCGTCGTGGGAACGCAATGGGGTGATGAAGGCAAGGGCAAGATCGTCGACTGGCTGACGGACCACGCTCAGGGCGTCGTGCGTTTCCAGGGCGGTCACAACGCCGGCCACACCCTCATCATCGGCGGCAAGAAAACGATCTTGCGCCTCATTCCGTCGGGCATCATGCGTGAAGGCGTCGCCTGCTACATCGGCAACGGCGTCGTCCTGTCCCCCGAAGCACTGTTCAAGGAAATCGGCGAGCTCGAAGAAGCCGGCGTGAACGTGCGCGACCGTCTGTTCATCTCCGAAGCCACGACGCTGATCCTGCCGTACCACATCGCGATCGACCAGGCGCGCGAAGCGCGCAAGGGCGCGGGCAAGATCGGCACGACGGGCCGCGGCATCGGCCCTGCGTACGAAGACAAGGTTGGCCGCCGTGCGCTGCGCGTGCAGGACCTGTTCGACGCGAAGACCTTCGCCGACCGCCTGCGCGAAAATCTCGATTTCCACAACTTCGTGCTGACCCAGTACCTGGGTGGCGCGGCCGTTGATTTCCAGGCCACGCTCGACACGATGCTCGGCTATGCCGACCGCCTGAAGCCGATGGTGGCCGATGTGTCGCGCCGCCTGTACGACGCGAACAATGCGGGCCAGAACCTGCTGTTCGAAGGCGCGCAAGGCACGCTGCTCGACATCGATCACGGCACCTATCCGTTCGTCACGTCGAGCAACTGCGTCGCGGGTGCGGCGTCGGCCGGCGCGGGCGTCGGTCCGCAGAAGCTCAACTACATCCTCGGCATCACGAAGGCGTATTGCACGCGGGTCGGTTCGGGCCCGTTCCCGAGCGAACTGTACGATGCGGACAATCCGCAGCGTCAGGACCAGATCGGCGTCACGCTCGCGAACGTCGGCAAGGAATTCGGCTCGGTCACCGGCCGTCCGCGCCGCACCGGCTGGCTCGACGCAGCCGCGCTGCGCCGCTCGATCCAGATCAACGGCGTGTCGGGTCTGTGCATGACGAAGCTCGACGTGCTCGACGGCCTCGACGAAGTCAAGCTGTGCGTCGGCTACAAGATCGACGGCAAGGATGCGGACATCCTGCCGCGCGGCGCAGCCGACGTGGCGCGTTGCGAACCCGTGTACGAAACGTTCCCCGGCTGGAAGGAAAGCACGGTCGGCATCAATACGTGGGATGCGCTGCCGGCGAACGCGCAGGCGTACCTGTCCCGTGTCCAGGAAGTGGCCGGCGTGCCGGTCGACATGGTTTCGACGGGCCCGGACCGCGACGAAACGATCCTGCTCCGCCATCCGTTCAAGGTGTAATTTTCAGATGACGCAGCAAATCACGATGACGGCGGCAGACTTGATGACCGATCCGCGCAACGACGACAAGAACCTGTGGGTAGGCTGGGACGAGTATCACCGTCTGATCGAGCTGCTCGCGCTCCAGGTGCATGCCTCGGGCTGGAAGTTCGACCAGATCCTGTGCCTCGCGCGCGGCGGCCTGCGCGTCGGCGACCAGCTGTCGCGCATCTACGACGTGCCGCTCGCGATCCTGGCGACGAGTTCGTACCGCGAAGCGGCCGGCACCGAGCAAGGTGAACTCGACATCGCGCAGTACATCACGATGACGCGCGGCAACCTCGCGGGCAACGTGCTGCTGGTCGACGATCTCGTCGATTCGGGCGTCACGCTCGCGCGCGTGCAGGAGCACCTGAAGGAGCGTTACCCGTCGGTGACGGCCGTGCGCTCGGCCGTGCTCTGGTACAAGGGTTGCTCGAAGGTCAAGCCCGACTATCACACGCAGTTTCTGCCGACGAATCCGTGGATTCATCAGCCGTTCGAGGAGTGGGACACGGTTCGTCCGCACAACCTCGAGGCGTGGATCAAGCGCGGTCGCGCGCAGCGCGACGGTTCGGGCGCGTAAGCGCCCGGCCGATCGAAGGAAAGCCTTGTACGGCGCCGCTTGCGGCGCCGTTTTTCATTGGGGCGCCGGGTACGCCGAGCGGTGCAATCCGAGGATCGGGTAGGCAGACGGCGCGGCCCCGGCTATGATGGCAGCCCTGCCACAGCTCGCGCCGAATTGCATGCGCAGCGTGGATCACGTGGTTCCACGGCAACAGAGCAGGGCGGCGTTTCACGGGGGCGCGAGTAGAATAGCGCTCGTTTTGTCCGACCCGGACCCGATTATTACGCTTCATATGAACGACACGATCCACGCGACCGACGCCGCACATGCGCCGCATTCGACGCAACAACACTCGATGCGGGCGCTAGCGATAGCAGCCATCGGCGTCGTGTTCGGCGACATCGGCACCAGCCCGTTGTATTCGCTGAAAGAGGCGTTCAGCCCCGCACACGGCATTCCGCTCACCGAAGGATCGATTCTCGGCGTGATCTCGCTGCTGTTCTGGGCAATCATCCTGGTGGTCGGCGTCAAGTACCTGCTGTTCGTGATGCGGGCCGACAACAACGGCGAAGGCGGCGTGCTCGCGCTGATGGCGCTGTCGCTGCGGCCGCTCGACTCGAAAACCCGCGTCGCGGGTGCGCTGATGGCGCTCGGGATCTTCGGCGCGTGCATGTTCTACGGCGACGCGGTGATCACGCCGGCGATCTCGGTGATGTCGGCGGTCGAAGGTCTCGAAATTGCGACACCTCACCTGTCCCACCTCGTGTTGCCGATCACGATCGTGATCCTGATCGCGCTGTTCTGGATCCAGCGTCACGGCACCGCGCTGGTCGGCAAGCTGTTCGGCCCGATCATGGTGTTGTGGTTCATCGTGATCGCGGCGCTCGGCGTGTACCACATCGTGCGCGTGCCGGGCATCATGGCGGCCATCAACCCGTACTACGCGGCGTCGTTCATGGCCGACCACCTGCTGCAGGCCTACGTCGTGCTCGGCTCGGTCGTGCTGGTGCTGACCGGTGCGGAAGCGCTCTACGCGGACATGGGCCACTTCGGCGCGAAGCCGATCCGGATCGCCGCGTACGGGCTCGTGATGCCGTCGCTCGTGCTGAACTACTTCGGCCAGGGCGCGCTGCTGATCCAGAATCCCAAGGCGATCGAAAACCCGTTCTTCCTGCTGGCGCCCGAATGGGGGCTGCTGCCGCTCGTGGTGCTGTCGACGGTCGCGACCGTGATCGCGTCGCAGGCCGTGATCTCGGGCGCCTATTCGCTGACGTCGCAGGCGATCCAGCTCGGCTACGTGCCGCGCATGAAGGTACTGCACACGTCCGAGCTCGCGATCGGCCAGATCTATGTGCCGGTCGTGAACTGGCTGCTGCTGTTCGTGATCCTCTGCATCGTGGTCGGCTTCAAGAGCTCCGACAACCTCGCGGCCGCGTACGGCATCGCGGTGACGGCGACGATGGTGATCACGACCGTGCTCGCATGCGTCGTGATGGTGAAGGTGTGGAACTGGAACCGGCTGCTGGTCGGCGCGATCATCGCGGTGTTCCTTGCGATCGACCTCGGCTTCTTCGGCGCGAACCTGCTGAAGGTCGCGCAGGGCGGCTGGCTGCCGCTCGGCATCGGCGCGCTGCTGTTCTTCCTGCTGATGACCTGGTACAAGGGGCGTCACATCGTCAAGGAGCGCACGGCCGCCGACGGTATTCCGCTCGAGCCGTTCCTGCAGGGGTTGCTCGCGCATCCGCCGCATCGCGTGTCGGGCACCGCGATCTACCTGACCGGCAACGACAAGCTCGTGCCCGTCAGCCTGCTGCACAACCTGAAGCACAACAAGGTGCTGCACGAGCGGACCATTTTCCTGACGTTCGTCACGCGCGACATTCCTTACGTGCGCGACGACAAGCGCCAGACCTCGCGCGATGCGGGCGGCGGGCTGTACATCGTCAAGGCCGAGTACGGCTTCAACGAGACGCCGGACGTGAAGGCCGTGCTCGAGGAATTCGGCCGGGCGCACGACATGACGTTCGAGTTGATGGACACGTCGTTCTTCCTCGCGCGCGAAACCGTCGTGCCGACCCATCTGCCCGGGATGTCGATCTGGCGCGAGCGCGTGTTCGCGTGGATGCACCAGAACGCGGCGAAGCCGACCGACTTCTTCTCGATTCCGGCGAACCGCGTCGTCGAGCTCGGCACGAAGATCGAGATCTGACCGGGCGCGGCGCGCGGGCTGTTCAGCCGCGCGCCGCGTTCGCCGACAGCGCGATCAGGCTGCGATCGTCCGCATCGCTTGCCGCGAACGCAGCCGCATAGCGCTGCGTATCCCGCGCCACCCAATCCAGATAGCCGCGTATCCAGTATCGGTAGCCGTCGACGAGGCCGCGCACGCGCGTGTCGGCGTGCTGCACGAGCGCATCGGCGCACTGTACGAACTCGCCGATCTCGGCGCGCACGCGGGCGGCCGTGTAGTCGATGCCGGTCTGCAGCGAATGACCGCGCGACGCGTGCACCATCACCATGTTCCGGAACTGGCCCGGCTGGCGCGCTTCGATCCCGATACTCTGGATGTCGTTGCTCCAGCAGACGATATTGTTCGCGTGCCTGCACAGCGCCTGGATCTCGGGGCGGTGAAACGTGTCGGGCGGGACGGCGCCGGAATTGGCCACGTCCGCCAGTGCCAGGCACGGATTCATGCCGCTCGTGTGGCGCCGGATCGTTTCGTACTGCGGCACGGCGACCGGCTCGACCTTCAGGTGTGCAATGATTTGCAATCCGGCCGTGGTGGCCCACAGGCGCATGCCTTGCGCGAAGCGCGCGAAATGCTCGGCGGACAGGCGCGCACGCAGGCGTTGACACACGTCGAGCCACGCTCGCTCGCCATAGACTGGCTCGGGGCTCGTACATGCGTAGTCGAGTACGTCGATTATCGCGGTCAGGTTGCGCAGCGTATCGGCGCCGACCGGCTCCACGCGATCGACGAACAGGTCGTCGGCGAGAAAGAACCACACGAAGTAATCGGCGAGCGCCTGCAGCAGAGGGGGATCGGCGTTCGGGTAACAGCGTGCGGCGAGCCAGCCGTAACGGGTGCGTACGACGCGCTCCCGATGGGCGTCGGAGACGAGCAGGCCGTATGCGTCGGCCCATTCGAGCATGCGGGATTCGATCCGCTCGACGTGCGGTGAACACGCACCGGCCCACGGCACATCGAACACGGGAATGCGCAAGGCGCCCAGTTCGGTTTCCAGATCATCTGCTTTCATGATTCCCCGATCCATTTTTGCGAATATGCGCCGGCTTGCCGGCGGGCACATATTGCGGATGTGATGCGCCGCGAATCGACTTCAGAAAGTGGCAATGAAAGACGGGAGGCCTGAAACGCGCGGCGCGTATGAGCGTCGCGAGGAAACCGGTTGCCGAGCGGACAATTCGCTTCGCTTGTCGAAGGCGTTGAAATACCGTTCGCGAATTTATTTTATGTGCGGTATTCAAAGCGTCAAGAAAATGCATGCTGCAGTGCGAATTGTTTAATTCGCCGACTGGAAGCAGGGAAATAGTGACGAAAACGCACCTATCCGGTTTTCATCGCGATTGTCGAAACCGCGCGGCGACGCAATAAAAAAAGCCCGCCTTCCGGCGGGCTTTTTTCTGTCGGCGGCTTTCGCGTGCTCAGCGCTTCAGCTTCGCGAATGCCGCGGCCATCGCGCCGGCCGGTTCCGGCTCGCGCGAACGCTGCGGACGGGCCGCGCCGCGCCCCGCGTTGCCGCGATCCTGGCTGCCGCGCGACGACATGCCGGGCGCTGCCGCATCGTCGTCGAGGCGCATCGTCAGCGCAATGCGCTGGCGCTTCACGTCGACGTCGAGCACCTTCACCTTGACGACCTGGCCGGCCTTCACGACTTCGTGCGGGTCCTTGATGAATTTCGTCGACATCGCGGACACGTGGACGAGGCCGTCCTGGTGCACGCCGATATCCACGAACGCACCGAACGCGGCGACGTTCGTCACGACGCCTTCGAGCGTCATGCCCGGCACGAGATCCGACACCTTCTCGACGCCCTCGCGGAACGTCGCGGTCTTGAATTCAGGGCGCGGATCGCGGCCCGGTTTCTCCAGCTCGGACAGGATGTCGCGCACGGTCGGCAGGCCGAAACGTTCGTCAACAAACTCCGTCGGGGACAGGCCCGACAGGGCTTCGCGGTTGCCGAGCACGTCGTCGATGCGCTTGCTGATCTTCGCGAGCATCCGTTCGACGACCGGATAGGCCTCCGGGTGCACCGACGAGCGGTCGAGCGGGTTCTCGCCGCCATTGATGCGCAGGAAGCCGGCGGCCTGTTCGAAGGTCTTGTCGCCGAGGCGCGGCACCTTGCGCAGGTGTTCGCGCGACGGGAACGGGCCGTTCGCATCGCGGTAGTCGACGATGTTGCGCGCGAGCGTCGCGTTCAGGCCCGACACGCGCGCCAGCAGCGGGGCCGATGCCGTGTTCGCGTCGACGCCGACCGCGTTCACGCAATCCTCGACGACCGCGTCGAGCGAGCGGGCGAGTTCGCGCTGGTTCACGTCGTGCTGGTACTGGCCGACGCCGATCGCCTTCGGCTCGATTTTCACGAGCTCGGCGAGCGGATCCTGCAGGCGGCGTGCGATCGACACGGCGCCGCGCAGCGACACATCCATTTCGGGGAATTCCTTCGCCGCGAGCTCGGACGCCGAGTAGACCGACGCGCCGGCTTCCGACACGACGATCTTCTGCAGGCGCAATTCCGGGTGCTTCGCGATCAGTTCGCTCGCGAGTTTGTCGGTTTCGCGCGATGCGGTGCCGTTGCCGATGCTGATGAGTTCGGCCTGCGTCTGCGCGGCGATGCGCGCGAGTTTCGCGATCGAGCCGTCCCAGTCGCGGCGCGGCTCGTGCGGGTAGATCGTGTCGGTGGCGAGCACCTTGCCGGTGCGGTCGACGACGGCGACCTTCACGCCCGTGCGCAGGCCGGGGTCGAGACCGATCACGGCCTTCGGGCCGGCTGGCGCGGCCAGCAGCAGGTCGTTCAGGTTGCGCGCGAACACGCGGATCGCTTCGGTTTCGGCCGTTTCGCGCAGCTGCGTGAGGAGTTCATTCTCGATATGCGGCTGCACCTTGACGCGCCAGCACCAGCGGCAGACGTCCGAAAGCCATTTGTCGGCCGGGCGATTCTGGTTCGCGATGCCGAAATGGCGCGCGATCATCGCCTCGCCGGGATGCGGCACCTGCGCGTCGAGCTCTTCGCCGAGGCCGAGCTTGACCGTCAGCACGCCTGCGTTACGGGCGCGGAACAGCGCGAGTGCGCGGTGCGACGGCACGGTCTTGATCGTTTCCGCGTAGTCGTAATAGTCGCGGAATTTCTCGCCTTCCTCGTTTTCCTTGCCCTCGACGACGGCCGACGACACGACGCCCTGGTTGTGCAGGTAGTCGCGCAGCTTGCCGAGCAGCTCGGCCGTTTCGCCGAACTGTTCGGACAGGATGTCGCGCGCGCCGTCGAGCGCGGCCTTCACGTCGGCGACGCCCTTGTCGGCGTCGACATACGCGGCCGCCTCGGCCTGCGGGTCGAGCAGCGGATTCGCGAGCAGCGCCTGCGCGAGCGGCTCGAGGCCGGCCTCGCGGGCGATCTGCGCACGCGTGCGGCGCTTCGGCTTGTACGGCAGGTAAAGGTCTTCGAGCACCTGCTTGCTGTCGGCCGTATCGATCGCGGCGCGCAGCTCGTCCGTCAGCTTGCCCTGTTCGTCGATGCTCGACAGGATCGTCGCGCGGCGATCCTCGAGCTCGCGCAGATACAGGAGACGTTCCTCGAGCTGGCGCAGCTGCGTGTCGTCGAGGTTGCCGGTCACTTCCTTGCGGTACCGGGCAATGAACGGAACGGTCGAGCCTTCGTCGAGGAGTTGCACGGCCGCCGCGACCTGGCGCGGCTGGACGGACAGTTCGGTGGCGATGCGCTGTACGATCTTGAGTGCTACGGTTTCCGTCATGTCGTGAATGATCTGCCTGCTGAAATCGCGGCGCGGGCCGGCAGGCCCGAAGCGGCGGGCTGCATGGCGGGCCCGACGGGCCAGATGCCGCGGGTGAGTGAAGCGGGGCATTTTGCCATAAATGGCGGAGCGTCCAGCCGGGGGTGATAGAATTTGACACATGTCCCGCAGCTTTCCTACGACGTTGCCAACTTCCCGAATTTCTCTCGTCGCGCTCGGCGCAGCGCTCGCCGCGGCTTTGTCTGCCGGGCCTTCCGGCGCGTTCGCGCAGGCCTCGGGCGCAACCGCGCCGGACGCCGTCGCGGCCGCGCCCGTTGCAGCCTCCGCCGCACCGGATTTCGACGCCCGTCAAAAAGTGCTCAATCAACGCACCGCGGAAAACGATTATCGTTATGCGGTGGCCGAGCACGATTGCTACAGCAAATTCTTCGTCAATCACTGCCTCGGCAAGGCGCGCGACCAGATGCGCGACGAGCGTGCGAGCATCCGCCAGGAGCAACTCGCGCTCAACGACGAGCAGCGTGCGGTGCGCGCGCAGCAGCGCGACCAGCAGCAGGCGCTGAAGCAGGCGCAGAACGCGGCGGAAGCGCCGCAGCGCGCGGCGAACGACGCGGCGAACGCCGCTGCGTTCCGCGACAAGCAGGAGCAGAATGCACTGAAGCAGGCGCAGCGCGGTGCGGAAGGGCCGCAACGCGCGGCGAGCAAGCAGGCATACGACCAGAAGCAGGGCGACTTCCAGCGCAAGCTCGACCAGGCGCACCAGCAGGCGGCGCAGAAGGCGCAGGAGCGGGCGGACAACGCCGCGCGCTACGAGCAGAAGCAGAAGGAAGCCGTGCAGCACAAGGCCGATGTCGAGCGGCGTCAGCAGGAAGCGGCCGAGAAGGCCAAGCAGCAGCAACAGCAACAGCAGGGGCAGTAACGTGTTGGATTGATCGGGATCAGTCTCGGGCGCGTCGGCACGCCAGCCGCCGCGCTGCTTCGATGAGGAGGCAACTATGCAAAACCGTCACACGGAACAGCAGCAGGAATTGCACAACCGTTTGGCTGCATTGCAGGAGCAGCACCAGCAGCTCGCTCGGGAGATCGAGCTGAAGGAAGGACACTCCGACATCGACGACATCACGCTGCACCGGCTGAAGAAGGAAAAGCTGGCAGCCAAGGACAAAATCATTCTGCTGCAATCGCAGCTCGAACCGGATAAGCGCGCCTGAGCGCGGCCTGGCAAGCGCCGGCGCCGCCAGGGCGCTGGACACAGGAACGCTTGCCTTGAATTCACCGCTTGAAGCCACCCCCGATGCCCGGCGTGACACATCGTCCGCCGGGCGCGTTCGTGCGCCCGAAGGCACCTTCGAGCTGAGCCGCAAGCGCGTCGACGAACTCGACACGATCTTCGGCGAAGGCGGGTTGCTGGCGCGCGCGCTCGACGGTTATCGGCCGCGTACGTCCCAGATCGAGATGGCGCGTGCAGTCGCGTCCGCGATGGAAGCGTCCGCGCGCCGGATGCCCGAGCCCGAGATCTTCGAAACCCGCAAGCGGCCGGCGCGCCGGCTCGGCGACGGCGACAAGTCGGCCGAACCGGGCGCGGACGGCGCCACGGCAGCCGAATCCGATAACGACGCGGCCGACAACACGCTGATCGTCGAAGCCGGTACGGGTACCGGCAAGACCTATGCGTATCTCGTGCCCGCGATGCTGTGGGGTGGCAAGGTGATCGTGTCGACCGGCACGAAACACCTGCAGGACCAGCTGTTCCAGCGCGACATCCCGACCGTGCGCAACGCGCTCGCGGTGCCGGTGTCGGTGGCGATGCTCAAGGGGCGGTCGAACTACCTGTGCCATTACTACCTGCAACGCACGGCCGACAACGGCCGCCTGCCGTCGCGGCAGGACACCGCGTATCTGCAGGAAATCGTCCGCTTCGCGAAGATCACGAAGAGCGGCGACAAGGCCGAGCTTGCGAGCGTGCCGGAAACGGCACCCGTCTGGTCGATGGTCACGTCGACGCGCGACAACTGCCTCGGCCAGGAATGCCCGCATTACAAGGAATGCTTCGTGATGCAGGCGCGGCGCGAGGCGCAGCAGGCCGACGTCGTCGTCGTCAACCATCACCTGTTCTTCGCGGACATCATGCTGCGCGACACCGGGATGGCCGAGCTGCTGCCGAACGCGAACACGGTCATCTTCGACGAAGCGCACCAGCTGCCGGAGACGGCGACGCTGTTCTTCGGCGAGACGCTGTCGACCACGCAGATCCTCGAGCTCGCACGCGACACGGTGGCCGAAGGCCTGGGCCATGCGCGCGACGCGGTCGAGTGGGTGAAGCTCGGCGGCGATCTCGAACGTGCGGCGCGCGACTTGCGCCTCGCGTTCGCGAACGACCAGATCGTCCGCATGTCGCTCGCGCAACTCGGCGACGATCACCCGATGTTCGGCGCGCTCGACGCGCTCGACGTTGCGCTCGATGCGCTCGCGTCGGCGCTCGCGAGCCAGGCGGAACGCGCGGAATCGCTCGGCGCGTGCCTGCGGCGCGCCCGCGAGCTGCAGGATCTGCTGGCCGGCTGGGTCGCGCCCGGTGCGGCGGAAGCGGCCGCGAAAGCCGACGCGGCAGCGGCCGGCGACAAGGCGGCATCCGACGGCGATCCGAACGAGAAGGTGCGCTGGGTCGAGGTGTTCGCGCATACCGTGCAGCTGCATGAAACGCCGCTGTCGGTCGCGCCGATCTTTGCGAAGCAGCGTGCGGGCGTCCCGCGTGCATGGGTGTTCACGTCGGCCACGTTGTCGGTGCGCGGCGATTTTACTCACTACGCGGCGCAGATGGGCCTCAGTTCGCGTCGCTCGATGACGCTCGCGAGCCCGTTCGACTACCAGTCGCAAGGGCTGCTGTACGTGCCGCGCAACCTGCCGCAGCCGTCTTCGCCGGCGTTTACCGATGCCGTCTTCGATGCCGCGTTGCCGGCGATCGAGGCATCCGGCGGCGGCGTGTTCATGCTGTGTACGACGTTGCGCGCGGTCGACCGGATCGCGTCGAAGTTGCGCGACGTCATCGAATCGCGCGGCTGGAACACGCCGCTGCTCGTGCAGGGCGATGCGAGCCGCACCGAGCTGCTCGACCGTTTCCGCGCGTATGGCAATGCGATCCTGGTCGGCAGCCAGAGTTTCTGGGAGGGCGTCGACGTGCGCGGCGACGCGCTGTCGCTCGTCGTGATCGACAAGCTGCCGTTCGCACCGCCGGACGATCCGGTGCTGGCCGCGCGCCTCGACGCGCTGACGAAGAAAGGCCTGAGCCCGTTCGCCGTGCACCAGCTGCCGCAGGCCGTGATCACGCTGAAGCAGGGCGCAGGCCGGCTGATTCGCGCGGAGACGGATCGTGGCGTGCTGATGATCTGCGACACGCGGCTCGTCGACAAGCCCTACGGGCGCCGGATCTGGCAGAGCCTGCCGCCGTTCAAGCGCACCCGCGAGATCGCGGTCGTGCAGGACTTCTTCGACGAGCACCGCTCGGAAAAGCGCATGTGACGGCACGCGCGGCTTCGGCCGCGCGATCGCACCCGCCGCGCCTGAGTGCGGCGCCAATAAAAAACCCGGCTCGATGGCCGGGTTTTTTGTTCGTGCAACGGGCGTTGCGTCGCGCAGTTCGTCAGAACTGCCACCACGACTTCTTCGCGCCGGGGCGCGAATGGCCCGTGACGTACGGGCTGTCAGGGAACGTGCCCGCGAGCACGCGCTTCGTGTCCTCGGCGAGTTGCGGCTGGTCCAGCTTGTTGTACGACAGGATCATGATGTGCAGGGCGTCTTCGATCGCCGGCGCACCCTTGTAATCCTTGATCGCGAGCTGGGCGCGGTTGATCGCCGCCACGTAGGCGCCACGACGGTAGTAGTAGTCGGCCGCGTGCACCTCGTGCGACGCGAGCGCGTTGACGATGTAGCGCATCCGCGCTGCCGCGTCGGGCGCGTACTTGCTCTTCGGGAAGCGGTCGACGACGACCTTGAACGCATCGTACGACTCGCGCAGCGCCTGCGGATCGCGTTCGCTCATGTCCTGGCCGGAGAAGCGCCCGAACAGGCCGAGATCGTCGTTGAAGTGGATCATCCCCTTCAGGTAGTACGCGTACGGGATATCCGGATGATCGGGGTGGAGCTGGATGAAGCGGTCGACGGCCTGATCGGCGGCTGCCGCTTCGTTATCCTTCCAGTTGCAGTATGCAACGTTGATCTGTGCCTGTTGCGCGAAATGACCGAACGGATCGCGGCCTTGCAGCGATTCGAAATATTTCGCGCACTTGCCCCAGTCGCCGCCGGACAGTGCGTCCTGGGCCTCTGAGTATAATTTGTTATTCGACCAGGTAGCCGTCTCGTCCTGCTTCTGCGGCAAGCCGTGGCAGCCGGCGATGAGGGCCACGGCCGCTACCGCCGCAGCCCGGGCGGCGACGGTTCTGGCCGTACGTTTGGTCGAATTCATCATGCTCGCATGTCCTAGCTTCAAGTCTCGGTGACCCAGTCTAAATGACCCGTTCAAGTTCGCAGAATGCCCAGCCGGGCACACCAAATCGCGAAGATTATAGCCCAAGCGATCGGCCCGCCGACGCTGCGTCGGGGGATTCCCTCGATGACGATCTGGTTGGCGACGCAATGCAGCCGCCCGTCGTGCCGTCCGCGGCGGTCGACGATGCGCCGCGCGTCGTCGAAGTGCCGCTGTCGCTCGCGGGTGAACGCCTCGACAAGGCGCTTGCCCAACTGTTCCCCGAATTCTCCCGCAGCCGCCTGCAGAGCTGGATCGAGGCGCAGCGCGTGCTGGTCGACGGCGCGCCCGCGAAGATCCGCCAGCCGGTGCCGCTCGGCGCGAAAATCGAGCTCGTGCCCGACCTGCTGCCCGAGCAGCTCGCGTTCACGCCGGAGCCCGTGCCGCTCGACGTGATCTACGAGGACGATGCGCTCGTCGTGATCAACAAGCCGGCCGGCCTCGTCGTGCATCCGGCCGCCGGCAACTGGAGCGGCACGATCCTCAACGGGCTGCTGCATCGCTACGGCGACGCGGCGGCCGGCCTGCCGCGCGCGGGCATCGTCCACCGGCTCGACAAGGAAACGTCCGGCCTGATGGTGGTGGCCCGTACGCTGGCCGCGCAGACCGACCTCGTGCGCCAGTTGCAGGCCCGCACGGTGAAGCGCCGCTACTTCGCGCTCGTGTGGGGCACGATGCCCGAGGAAGGCACGATCGACGCGCCGATCGGCCGCGATCCGCGCGAGCGCACGCGCATGGCCGTCGTCACGGGCGCGTCGGGCAAGCCCGCCCGCACGCATTTCCGCACGGTTGACACATGTCTGTGGCAACGTCAGCCGGTTTCGGCAATCCAGTGCGATCTCGAAACCGGTCGCACGCACCAGATCCGCGTGCACTGCGCGCACGCCGGGCACCCGCTGCTCGGCGATCCCGTCTACGGGCGGGCGCGCGGCAAGCGCTCGGTCACGCCGCTGCCGGACGGGTTCGCGCGACAGGCGCTGCATGCATGGCGGCTCGGCCTCGTGCATCCGGTCACGGGCAAGGCGATGCAGTGGCGCTGTCCGCTGCCGGACGACATGAACACCCTCGTCGCGGCCCTCGGCTTCGGGCAGGGCGACGAGGAATTCGACGACGGCGACGGTGTCTACGACGATGACGATTTCGGCGGCGAGTATCACGATGACGAGCCGTATCTGGACGATGATGAGGAGGCGTGAGTGCCGATGACGAACCTGGCGCCGTTGACGTGGCAGGACTGCGTGCAGCCCGACTGGCAGGTGTCGCCGCGCGTGCGTACGCTGATCACGACGCGCGACGGCGGTGTGAGCGAAGGCCCGTACGGGCGCTGGCAGGCTGGAGACACGCTGCCGGGCGGGATGAATCTCGGCCTGCATACCGGTGACGATCCGGCTCATGTCGCCGCGAATCGCGCACGTTTGCTCGCCCTCGCTGGTCAGTCGAGCGCCGCCTGGCTCGAGCAGGTTCACGGCGCGGAAATCGTCCGCGCGGACGAGGTGATCGCGGCGGCGCCCGCGGCTGCGGCGCCGGTGCAGGCCGACGCGAGCGTCACGGACCGGGCCGGCGCCGTCTGCCTCGTGATGGTGGCCGATTGCCTGCCCGTGCTGCTGTGCGACGCGCAGGGCCGTGCGGTCGGCGCCGCGCATGCGGGCTGGCGCGGGCTCGCGGCCGGCATCGTCGAGCAGACCGCGGCACGCGTCGCGGCGCTCGCCGGCAGTGCGACGGACACGTTGCATGCGTATCTCGGGCCGGCGATCGGCCCGCAGGCGTTCGAGGTCGGCGCGGACGTGCGCGACGCGTTTCTCGACACGGCTCCGCAGTCGGAGCATGATGAAACCCGGCTCGCGTTCGTCGCGATCGACGGCGCACCCGGCAAGTTTCTCGCCGATCTCTACGCGCTTGCGCGCCTGCGTCTCGCGCGTGCGGGCGTGGCGCACGTGAGCGGCGGGACGGCCTGTACGGTCACCGAACACGCACGCTTCTATTCGTACCGCCGCGATCGCGTGACGGGCCGCATGGCAGCGGCGATCTGGCTGGCCGAATGACGGCATGCGCATGCGCGCGCGGTTTGTTGCGTCGCGAAATCGGGTTATCTCGATATTTAGACGGCAATGCGGCGTGGCATGCGCAACTGAATGAAAAACCCCGAAGTCAAGCCAAACAAAATGTTTTATGTTTCGCCGGAACCCTTGTCCCGCCTGTTACACGCGGATTATCTCCACGCAGAAATGTTCAGCGGTTTGACTTGGCGCTTCACATGGGGAAAACGATAATGATAAAAATACCGCACTGCGGCAGAATCTGGAGACGCCTCTCCAGAGCATGACGGCCCGGCTCGCAGCCGGCACGCCGCGCGCGAGCAGGATTTCACGATTGACGCTCACGAATCACCGGTAAGGCAGGTAATGACAGCATCGAAAAATTCGTCGACGTCCGCTCAGGCGGGCACTTCCGCGGGCAGCACCGGTTTCGATCCGGCCGCCCAGCCGATGCAGCAGATGTTCGAGTCGTGGTTGAACGCGTGGCGTGGTTTTGCAGATCCCGCGCGCGCCGCGACTGCGTCGGCCACCGTCAATCCGTTCGCGACATTCCAGTTCCCTGCGTCGTTTCCGTTCCAGATGCCGTCGATGCCCGATCTCGGTGGCCTCGCGGGGCTGGGTGGCATGGCGTCGCCGTTCGCGGGATTGAAGCTGCCGGTCGCCGCGATTCCGCCCGAACGGCTCCAGGCGCTGCAGGCCGACTACGCACGCGATTGCATGACGCTGATGCAGCAGGCCGCGGCCGCGAAGCTCGAATCTCCCGAACTGAAGGACCGCCGCTTCAGCGGCGATGCGTGGAAGTCGTCGCCCGCGCATGCATTTGCGGCGGCGTGGTATCTGCTCAACGCGCGCTATCTGCAGGAACTGGCCGACTCGCTGCAGACCGATCCGAAGACGCGCGAGCGCATCCGTTTCACGGTCCAGCAATGGACGGCCGCCGCCGCGCCGAGCAACTTCCTCGCACTCAATCCCGACGCGCAGAAATCGATTCTCGAAACGCAGGGCGAAAGCCTGCGGCAGGGGATGATGAACCTGCTCGGCGACCTGCAGCGCGGCAAGATTTCGCAGACCGACGAATCGCAGTTCGTGGTCGGCAAGAACCTCGGGTGTACTGAAGGTGCGGTCGTCTACGAGAACGACCTGATCCAGCTGATCCAGTACACGCCGAAGACGGACAAGGTGTTCGAGCGGCCGCTGCTGATCGTCCCGCCGTGCATCAACAAGTTCTACATCCTCGACCTGCAGCCCGAGAATTCGCTCGTCGCGCACGCGTTGTCGAACGGTCATCAGGTGTTCCTCGTGTCGTGGCGCAATGCGGACGCATCGGTCGCGCACAAGACGTGGGACGACTACATGAACGAAGGGCTGCTCGCGGCGATCGACGCCGTGCAGCAGGTCAGCGGCCGCGAGCAGATCAACACGCTCGGTTTCTGCGTCGGCGGCACGATGCTCGCGACCGCGCTCGCGGTGCTCGCCGCACGCGGCGAACATCCGGCCGCGTCGATGACGCTGCTCACCGCGATGCTCGACTTCAGCGACACCGGCATCCTCGACGTGTTCGTCGACGAGGCGCACGTGCAGATGCGCGAGCAGACCATCGGCGGCAAGAACGGCTCGCAACCGGGGCTGATGCGCGGCGTCGAGTTCGCGAACACGTTCTCGTTCCTGCGTCCGAACGATCTCGTTTGGAACTACGTCGTCGACAACTACCTGAAGGGCCGTACGCCCGCGCCGTTCGACCTGCTGTACTGGAACAGCGATTCGACGAGCCTGCCGGGCCCGATGTACGCGTGGTACCTGCGCAATACCTATCTCGAGAACAAGCTGCGCGAGCCGGGTGCGCTGACCGTGTGCGGCGACGCCGTCGACCTGTCGTTGATCGACGTGCCGACCTTCATCTACGGTTCGCGCGAGGATCACATCGTGCCGTGGCAGACGGCCTACGCATCGACGTCGATCCTGTCGGGTCCGCTGAAATTCGTGCTCGGCGCGTCGGGTCACATCGCGGGCGTGATCAATCCGCCGGCGAAGAAGAAGCGCAGCTACTGGATCAACGACGGCGACCTGCCCGAATCCGCGGACGACTGGTTCGCCGGTGCGGCCGAGCAGCCGGGAAGCTGGTGGACGACGTGGGTCGAATGGCTCGACCAGTACGGTGGCCGCAAGGTGGCGCCGCCCGCCGAAGCCGGTTCCGCGCAGTTCCCGGCGATCGAGCCGGCGCCGGGACGCTACGTGTTGCAGCGCGATTGACGAAAACCGGACAGCGGCGCACGCTGTCCGGTGCACCGCAGTTTTTTTAACAGGGCCGGTAACGATGCGCCGTGTCGTGCGGGCCTGGAGGACAGGGAAATGACGGACGTAGTGATCGTATCGGCCGCGCGGACCGCGGTCGGCAAATTCGGCGGCTCGCTTGCGAAGATTGCGGCGCCCGAGCTGGGCGCGACGGTGATCCGCGCGGTGCTGGAGCGTGCGGGCGTGAAGCCCGATCAGGTCAGCGAAGTGATCATGGGCCAGGTGCTGACGGCCGGCTCGGGGCAGAACCCGGCGCGGCAGTCGCTGATCAAGGCCGGGCTGCCGACGGCAGTGCCGGGGATGACGATCAACAAGGTGTGCGGCTCGGGCCTGA
>NZ_CADFEI010000004.1 GCF_902833225.1 Burkholderia sp. BCC1644 | reverse complement strand
GAGCTCAACGCGTACCCGGATGCCTTCAAGCAGTCGTGGCTGTACACGGAGCTGTACCGCGCGCGCAACTTCAAGCAGTGGATGGCGAAGGGCCTGTACCTGGGCACGCTGATGGTCGGGCTCGAACAGAAGATGATGGGCGGCAATGTGCCGTGGACGCTGCACCACAAGCATGCGGACCACGAGATGCTGAAGCCGGCGTCGCAATGCCAACCGATCGAATACCCGAAGCCGGACGGCAAGCTGACGTTCGACCGGCTGTCGTCGGTGTTCATCTCGAACACGAACCATGAAGAGAACCAGCCGGCGCACCTGACGCTGAAGGATGCGAACGTGCCGGTGAACGTGAACCTGCGCACGTACGCGGGGCCGGAGGGGCGCTTCTGCCCGGCGGCGGTGTACGAGTTCGTGAAGAACGACGACGGCAGCGACCGGCTGGTGATCAACGCGCAGAACTGTGTGCACTGCAAGACCTGCGACATCAAGGACCCGACGCAGAACATCGTGTGGGTCACGCCGGAAGGCGGCGGCGGGCCGAACTACCCGAACATGTAATCCGCCACAGCGCGCCGCCACGAGCGGCGCGCTTTTGTGGGCCGCCACAAACGAAACGGGGCGCTGCTTGAAGCAGCGCCCCGTTTTGCATTCCCGGCACGTCTGTCAGGCGACACGAGGCTCGAAGCACCCCGCCCGCTTGCGTCAGGTCGCGCTGCCGGCAATCTTCGGCGTCGACGTCTCGACGTCGCCGCACTGTGCGCGATGGCGCAGCGCGTGGTCGATCAGCACCAGTGCCAGCATCGACTCTGCGATCGGCGTCGCACGAATGCCGACGCACGGATCGTGGCGGCCGAACGTCTCGACCGTCGCTTCGTCGCCTGCCTTCGTGATCGAGCGGCGCGGCGTGCGGATACTCGACGTCGGCTTGATCGCGATCGACACGGTGATGTCCTGCCCCGTCGAAATCCCGCCAAGCACACCGCCCGCATGGTTGCCGACGAAACCGCCCGGCGTCAACTCGTCGCCGTGCACCGAGCCGCGCTGCGCGACGCTGTCGAAGCCCGCGCCGATCTCGACGCCCTTCACCGCGTTGATGCTCATCATCGCCTTCGCGATATCGGCATCGAGACGATCGAACACGGGTTCGCCCCAGCCGACCGGCACGCCCGATGCGACGACGTCGATGCGCGCACCGATCGAATCGCCTTCCTTGCGCAGCGCATCCATGTACGCCTCGAGTTCCGGCACGACCGCCGCATTCGGCGAGAAGAACGGGTTCTCGTGCACGTGCGCCCAATCGACGAACGGCACGTCGATCTCGCCGAGGCCGCTCATGTAGCCGCGCACCTCGACGCCGAAGCGCTCGCGCAGCCACTTCTTCGCAACCGCACCTGCGCCGACGATCGGCGCGGTCAGGCGCGCGGACGAGCGACCGCCGCCGCGGTAGTCGCGGATGCCGTATTTCTGCCAGTACGTGTAATCGGCATGGCCGGGACGGAACGTCTCGACGATGTTGCCGTAGTCCTTGCTGCGCTGGTCGGTGTTGCGGATCAGCAGCGCGATCGGCGTGCCGGTCGTCACGCCTTCGAACACGCCCGACAGGATCTCGACCTCGTCGGCCTCCTGCCGTTGCGTCACGTGCCGCGACGTGCCGGGCTTGCGGCGATCGAGCTCGACCTGGATGTCAGCTTCGGTCAGCCCCATCCCCGGCGGGCAGCCGTCGATCACGCAACCGATCGCGGGACCGTGCGATTCGCCGAAGGTCGTGACAGTGAAAAGCGTGCCGAGGGTATTGCCGGACATGATGGAACCGCCCAAAGAAAATTAGACAAGCCAATACATGGCCTGTCGAAATATCGACAGACCTATATTTCGGAAGTCGTGGAATATAGACAAGCCTATATTATGCCAGCCGTCCCGACGGTTCGCGACGTGCGGCGCGCTCCGGGCCGCACTCAGCGGTCGGAGCGGCATAGACGAGCCGTCCTTCAGGCGACAAAAGCGGCACGATCATACCGCCTTGCCATCGAGATTGCGCCAGCCCGCCCGACTACTTGCGCGCGCCGCGCAGCTCCGTCACTGCGGCCTGCAGCGACTCGGGCGTCGCGACCGACGCGGGGATCGGCTCGCCGACTGCCAGCGTCAGCCGGCTCATCACGCCGCGTTTGATGGGGCGCGGCATCCGCGCATCGGAATGCCGCGAGAAATAGCTGCCCCACAGCCCGCGCAGCGCCATCGGAATCACCGGCGCCGGCGTGCGGCCCAGGATCTCGGTGATGCCGTGGTGGAACGTGTTGATGTCGCCCGTCTTCGTCAGCTTGCCCTCGGGGAAGATGCACACGAGTTCGCCGTCCTTCAGCGCGGCCTCGCACAGGTCGTACGCCCGCGCGAGCATCGCGGGATCCTCATGGCGCGGCGCGATCGGGATCGCCTTCGCATGCCGGAACACCCAGCTCGCGAAGCGCGTCTTGAAGATCCGGTGATCCATCACGAAACGGATCGGGCGCGGGCTCGCGGCGGCCAGCACGAGCGCATCGACGTAGCTGACGTGGTTGCACACGAGCACGGCCGCCCCTTCCGCCGGGATCCGCTCCGCGTGCACGAGGCGGATCCGGTAGAAGGTGTGCACGAGCACCCACGCGACGAAGCGCAGCAGGAATTCGGGCACGAGCAGGTAGATATACGTCGCGACGATCACGTTCAAGAGCGCGGTGGCGAGGAACAGCCCCGGGATGTCGACGCCTGCCTTGGTCAGCCCCATCGCCATCACGGCCGACAGGATCATGAACAGCGCGTTCAGGATGTTGTTCGCGGCGATGATCCGCGCGCGGTGCGTCGGCGCGCTGCGGCTCTGGATCAGCGCGTACAGCGGCACGCTGTAGAAGCCGCCGAACATCGCGAGCAGGAACAGGTCGGCCAGGATGCGCCAGTGGCGCGCGCCGGCCAGGAATTCGCCGACCGACAGCAGATGGCCGGGCGACGGCAGCGCGTGGCTCGCGAAATACAGCTCGATCGCGAACACGCTGATGCCGATCGAGCCGAGCGGCACGAGGCCGATCTCGACGCGACGCTGCGACAGCCGCTCGCACAGCAGCGAGCCGAGGCCGATGCCGACCGAGAAGGTCGCGAGCAGGATCGTGACGACGTCGGGGCTCGCGGACAGCACGTCCTTCGCGAAATTGAAGAACGACGTGAGGAACGTCGCGCCGACGAACCACAGCCACGAGATGCCGAGCAGGCTGAGGAAGACGGTGCGGTTCTGGCGCGCGAGCCCGAGGTTGCGCCACGTTTCGCTGAACGGATTCCAGTTGATCACGAGATCGGGCTGCGGCGCCGGCGTCGACGGCACGCGCTGCGCGACGAGCCGCCCCGCGAGCGCGATCACGACGACGCTCACCGCGAGCACGCGCTCGCCGGCGCCTTCGATGCCCGCGGCCGCGCCGCCGATGATCGTGCCGATCAGGATCGCGATGAACGTGCCCATTTCGACGAGGCCATTGCCGCCGACCAGCTCGTGCTCGCCCAGATGCTGCGGCAGGTACGAATACTTGACGGGCCCGAACAGCGTCGAGTGCATCCCCATCATGAACGTGCACAGATACAGCAGCGTCGCGCTATGCGTGACGAAGCCGGCCGCGCCGACGAGCATCAGCGCGATCTCGAAGGTCTTCACGAAGCGCGTGAGAGTCGCCTTGTCGTATTTGTCGGCGATCTGGCCGGACGTCGCCGAAAACAGCACGAACGGCAGAATGAAGATCGCGGAGATCAGGAACGCGGCCGTCTTGGCGTCGACGCCGGAGAACCGCGCGGTGTGATAGGTGACGAGCGACGTGAAGCCGATCTTGAAGACGTTGTCGTTCAGCGCACCGAGGAACTGGGTGGTGAAGAACGGGGCGAAGCGGCGCTCGCGCAGCAGGTCGAACTGCGATGCGTGGGCGCGCCGCTCGTCGCGCCGCTCCGAAGTGGCTTGCGTGTGATCGCTCATGCGGAATACGCGCGCGTCGTCTCGGCGAAGCTGCGCGGGCCTCGTGTTGTCGTTGAAAAAACGGCGGCGCAGGACAAGCCTGCGCCGCCGCATGCCGGATGGCGGCGCCCATGCATCAAGGTGCCGGGCGCGGCGTGGTTCACGGCTTGTGCGCTTCGGCTTCCGATTCCGGCCAGTCGCGGATGTACGCCTTCAGCATCCGGTTCTCGAAGCTCTGCGCCTCGACGACCGTCTTCGCGACGTCGTAGAACGAAATGACGCCCATCAGCACCTTCTTGTCGAGCACCGGCATGTAGCGCGCGTGACGCTCGAGCATCATCCGGCGCACTTCGTTGACGTCGGTTTCCGGCGTACACGTGAGCGGCTCGTCCATCACCTTGCGCACCTGGACGTCGCCGATCGCACCGCCGTTCACGTGCAGGCGCAGGATGATCTCGCGGAACGTCAGCATCCCGACGAGATCGCCGTACTCCATCACGACGAGCGAACCGATATCGTGTTCGGCCATCGTGTCGACCGCTTCGCGCAGCGGTTTATCGGGCGTCACCGTAAACAGCGTGTTGCCCTTCACTTTCAGAATATCGCTGACGCGCATCGTAGTCCCCTCATGCTTGAATGCAAAATCTCTTTCGATCCTATCGGAAAGCCTGTCAAAAGGAAAGCGCGGCCCGGCGCGGCGGCCCGCCCCCGCTTGCGGACACGGACCAGCCGCCGCACAATGACCCCATCGATGGCGGCCCGAGGAGACGGCCATGGCGCATACGCATTCGGAGCAATTCGCCAGCTTCGCGGATTTCTACCCGTATTACCTGAACGAACACCAGAACCTGACGTCGCGGCGGCTGCACTTCATCGGCTCGCTCGGCGTGATCGGCTGCGTCGCGATGGCGATCGCGACCGGCAACTGGCTGTGGCTGCCGGCGGCGATCGTCTGCGGCTACGGTTTCGCGTGGGTCGGACACTTCTTCTTCGAGAAGAACCGCCCGGCCACGTTCCGGCACCCGATCTACAGCCTGATGGGCGACTGGGTGATGTTCAAGGACATCTGCACCGGCAAGATTCCGCTGTAACCGCCGGGCTCCGCCTTCACGCAGGCCGCGGCGGCCGCGCGTGCGGGTCGGGCACGCCGTCGGGCGCCTGCCCGGGGATGTCTGCCGTCTGCGCGCCTGCGAGCCGGTGCGCGGCGATCAACGACGCGAGCGTCACGTCGAACCGGTCGCTCGACAGCACCGCGAGCAGCGCCGCGCCTTCGACGTGGCTGCGGCGGCGCTGCAGCTGGTAGGTCAGCTCCGTGCGGTCGATCACCAGCACGTCGAACAGTTGCGCGAGCGTCAGCTGCTCCGGGTTCGCGAGCAGGATGTAGCGCGGCGTGGTTTCGCCGCCGCCGTCGAGCCGCGCAATCCATTCCCGCTCCTCCATCGTCGTCAGCAAGCGCTGCGCGGTTTCCATGTCGCAGCGCAACATGGTCGCGAGCCGCATCGCCGTATGGCCGCGCTTGCCGGCCGCGCGCGCTTCGGCCAGCCGCGCGAGCAGCTCGAGCGCGTCGAGCAGGTCGCTGCCCGGATAGTGGATGCGGTGGAACTGGCCGACGCGGATCGCGGGCAGCGCCGAGGCCACCATCGCGCCGAGCAGCGCGATGAACCAGCTCAGATACACCCACAGCAGGAACACCGGCAGCGCCGCAAACGCGCCATAGACGGCCGTATAGGTCGGAATGCGCCGCACGTAGTAGCCAAAGCCGCGCTTCGCGAGCTCGAACGCGACGGCCGCGAACAGCCCGCCGATCACCGCGTCGCGCCACGCGACCGCGCAGTTCGGCAGGTACACGTACAGCAGCGTGAACGCGAGCACCGTCAGCGGCAGCGACGCGAGCGCGAGCAGCCACTCGACGATCGACGTGGACGGCCCGGCGCCGGTGAACGCGAGCGACTGCGTGAACAGGTACGACGAGATCGACAGGCTCACGCCGAACAGCAAGGGCCCAAGCGTGATCAACGCCCAGTACGCGAGCACGCGCTGCGCGAACGGCCGCGGCTTGCGCACGCGCCAGATCAGGTTGAACGCCGATTCGATCGTCATCATCGTCATCACCGACGTGACGACCAGCACGATCAGGCCTGCCGTCGTCAGCCCCTTCGCCTTCGACGCAAACTGGTTCAGGTACTTGAAGATCTGGATGTTGAACTGCGCGGGCATCAGGTGATCCGCGAGAAACCCCTGCAGCGAGATCTGGAACGACGCGAACATCGGGAACGCGGTGAACAGCGCGAACGCGACCGTCACGAGCGGCACGAGCGCCAGCATCGTCGTGAAGGTCAGGCTGCCCGCCACTTGCGGGATGCGATCCTCGGCGCTGCGCCGGGCCGCGAACTGCGCGAGGCGCTTGAGGGTGTCGAGATCGACGCTCAACTTCGGCAAACGACTTCTCCTTCTTGATGCCGCGCGCCTCACGGCGCGCCGCCGCCGCGCTGCGCGACGGCTTCAGCCCCTATAATAGCCGCTCGATTCCAGCAGGGGCCGACTGCACCGGGCACGCGCGCGGCCGCACGCGGCTCCGTAGCCCATGAAAGACATTCTCGTCCTCTATTACAGCCGTCACGGCGCCACGCGCGATCTCGCGCTCGCGATCGCGAACGGCATCGACAGCGTGCCGGGCATGCAGGCGCGCATCCGCACCGTGCCGCCCGTGTCGACCGTCTGCGAAACCACTGCCCCCGACATCCCCGCCGACGGCCCGCCGTACGCGGAACTGCGCGATCTCGAGGAATGCGCGGGCCTCGCGCTCGGCTCGCCGACCCGCTTCGGCAACATGGCCGCCTCGCTCAAGTATTTCCTCGACGGCACGACACCGCAATGGCTGTCGGGCGCGCTGACCGGCAAGCCGGCGAGCGTGTTCACGTCGACGGGCAGCCTGCATGGCGGCCAGGAATCGACGTTGCTGTCGATGATGCTGCCGCTGCTGCATCACGGGATGATGATCGTCGGAATCCCGTACACCGAATCGGCACTCAGCACGACGCGCACCGGCGGCACGCCGTACGGCGCGTCGCATGTCGCGCAGCACGATCGCACGGCGCCCGGCGGGCTGTCCGCGGACGAGAAAACGCTCGCGGCCGCGCTCGGCGTGCGGCTCGCGCGCGCGGCCGCGGCGCTGTCGGCCGCCCAAGCCGCCGAGGCCGCATGAACGCCCCCGCCCGCCCCGCCGTCGCAGCCCGGCCGCATTATGCGCTGGCCGCCGCCGCGTGCCTCGTCGCGCTGATCGCGCTGTCGCTCGCGTGGGAGCTGTGGCTCGCGCCGCTGCGCCCGGGCGGCTCGGCGCTGATGCTGAAGGCCGTGCCGCTCGCGCTCGCACTGCCCGGCGTCTGGCGGCGTAACATCTATACGATGCAGTGGGCGAGCATGCTGATTCTCGTCTATTTTGCCGAAGGCATCGTGCGCGGCATGTCCGATCGCGGGCTGTCCGCGACGCTCGGCTGGTGCGAGACCGCGCTTGCCGTCGGCTTCTTCGTGGCGGCGCTGGCGTACGTCGCGCCGTACAAGCGCGCGGCGAAAAAGTCGCGCGCTGCGTCCTGACCCTTACGCGACAAGGTGATGATGTCCTCCGAAGCTTTCGTTTCCGCGTGCCGCGACGCGCTCGGCGCCGACTACGTGCTGACCGATCCGCACGATACCGAACCGTTCCTGACCGACTGGCGCCGCCGCTACAAGGGCACCGCGTGCGCGGTGCTGAAGCCCGCGAACACGGCCGAAGTCGCCGCACTCGTGAAGCTGGCCAACACGCACGGCGTCGCACTCGTGCCGCAAGGCGGCAACACGGGCCTCGCCGGTGGCGCCACGCCCGATGCGACCGGCAGCCAGGCCGTGCTGAGCGTCGCGCGCCTGAACCGCGTGCGTGCGCTCGATCCGCACAACAACACGATCACCGTCGAAGCCGGCGTGATTCTCGCCGACGTGCAGGCGCGCGCCCGCGAAGGCGGCCGGCTGTTCGCGCTGAGCCTCGCGGCGGAAGGCAGCTGCACGATCGGCGGCAACCTGTCGACCAATGCAGGCGGCACCGCGGTGCTGCGCTACGGCAACGCGCGCGAGCTGTGCCTCGGGCTCGAGGTCGTGACGCCGCAAGGTGAAATCTGGGACGGCCTGCGCGGACTGCGCAAGGACAACACGGGCTACGACCTGCGCGACCTGTTCATCGGCGCGGAAGGCACGCTCGGGATCATCACGGCGGCCGTGATGAAGCTGCATCCGCTGCCGGCCGCGCAGGTCACGGCACTCGCCGCACTCGAATCGCCGCACGCGGCGCTCGACTTCCTGTCGCTCGCGCAGCGCGCGGCCGGGCCGCTCCTGACCGGCTTCGAGCTGATGTCGGATTTCTGCATGCAGCTGGTCGGCAAGCACTATCCGCAACTGCGCTATCCGTTCGCGCAGACGCATGCGCAGACGGTGCTGCTCGAACTGTCCGACAACGAAAGCGAAGCGCATGCGCGCGCGCTGTTCGAGAAACTGATGGAAGAAGCGTTCGAGGCCGGGCTCGTGGTCGACGCCGTGGTCGCGGAGAATCTCGCGCAGTCGCGCGCGTTCTGGGACCTGCGCGAGCACATCCCGCTCGCGCAGGCCGACGAGGGGCTCAACATCAAGCACGACATCGCGGTGCCGATCTCGTCGGTCGCGCGCTTCATCGACGAGACCGACTCAGCGATCCAGCAGGCCGCGCCGGGCGCGCGGATGGTCACGTTCGGCCACCTCGGCGACGGCAACCTCCACTACAACGTGCAGATGCCCGAAGGCGGCGATGCGAAGGCGTTCCTCACGGCGTTCCAGGCGCCGATCAACCGGATCGTCTACGACAACGTGCACCGCCATCACGGCACGATCAGCGCGGAACACGGAATCGGACAGCTGAAAATCGACGACGCACAGCGCTACAAGTCGCCGGTCGAAACGACGCTGATGCGCACGCTGAAGTCCGCGCTCGACCCGCGCGGCCTGATGAATCCCGGCAAGGTCCTGCGCTGAAGCCGCCCACTCCGGAGCCCCGCCCGTGAAAGTCCGCGTCCTGTCCGACCTGCATCTCGAAAGCAACCAGCCCGACGTGATCGCGCATGCCGATGCGGATCTCGTCGTGCTGGCCGGCGACATCCACAATCACGCGGAAGGCCTGCGCTGGGCCGCCGAAACGTTCGACCCGGCCGTACCGGTGGTCTACGTGCCGGGCAACCACGAGTACTACGACGGGGAATTCGGCGCGCTGGAGACGGCGATGCGCGACGCGGCGCATACGCTCGACAACGTGCATTACCTGAACAACGGCGTCTACGTCGATCCCGAGCAGCATTTCCGCGTGCTCGGCACGACGCTCTGGGCCGATTTTGCACTGTTCGGCAACGACGAAGCCAGCATGGCCGGCGCAATCGACGCCGCGCTGCGCGTAATGCTCGATTTCAAGGGATTGATCCAGGTGACCTGGCCGCACGACGCGGCGCTGCATGCGGCGCCGGGTACGCCCGGTGCTGCTGAACGCGATTTCTCGCCGGCCGACGCGATCGCGCTGCACCGGCAAAGCCGCAAGTGGCTGGAAACGCAACTCGCGACGCCGTTCGCGGGCAAGACGATCGTCGTCACCCATCATGCGCCGCACCGGCGCTCGCTGGCGGAACGCTATGCGGAAGATCTCGCTTCGGCGGGGTTCGTGACGGACATGGCGGAACTGGTGCAGCCGCCCGTGGATCTGTGGCTCCACGGCCACACGCATACGTCATTCGACTATGTTGCGGACGGCGGCACGCGCGTGGTGTGCAACCCGCGCGGCTACATCCACCGGCGTACCGGCGAACGGGAAAACACCGCATTCGCTTGGGACAAGGTCGTCGAGCTCGGCTGAACACCGGCCCGCCAGGCCGCATTGCGCGGCCCTGCCCGCCTCCTCGCGTGACGGCAGGATCAGCGGCCGGGGCGACGCGGCTCGCGCACGCGAACCGGAACCGGCTTCATCTGCGCCTTCGCCTTCATCGCGCGCAGCAGGTCGCGCGTCGCCGCGGCGGCAGCGGCCGCGCCCAGCAGGACGCCAAGGCCGATCATCAGGTGCGTATCCATTGCTACTCCGGGGTTGCTTATCTCGTTAATTCCCACAGTATCAAACTGTCTGACACGCGTTCGTAAAAAAATGTTGCGTGAAGGACAAATCTCGTCAGATTGCGATCAACCGCGCTCTCATGTCGCACGCGTGTACTGCTCGAGCGCGGCCTCGTCGGCCTGGAGCGTGACCGGCAGCTCGTCGCGCAGGAAATCGACCCAGGTGCGAATTTTCGCATCGAGGTACTGGCGCGACGGATACAGCGCGTAGATGTTCATCACGTGCGACCGGTACTCCGGCATCACGCGCACGATGTGTCCGCTGCGCAACCAGCCGATCGCCGAATAGAGCGGCAACCCGCCGACCCCCATCCCTTCCCGCACGGCCACCGCGAGCGCCTCGGCGACGTTCACGCGGAACGGCGGCGCCGTGATCGGGACGACCTCGTCGCCGTTTGGCCCTGCCAGCGCCCATTCGTCGAAGTGAAAACCCGGCGCGACCATCCCGAGGCACACGTGCTGGGCGAGATCGGCCGGCCGCTGCGGCACGCCATGCGCCTCGACGTAGCCGGGCGATGCACAGACGACGCTGTAGCTCTCGCCGAGCCGCTGCGACACGAGCCCCGAATCGGGCAGGTCGCGGCCGACGACGATCGCGACGTCGTACCCCTCGTCGAGCAGGTCGGGCATCCGCTGCGCGAGCGTCAGCTCGACGTGCACGTCCGGATAGCGCTCGCGGTAGCGCGCGATCGCCGGCACCAGGTAGTGCTGGCCGAGGCTCGTGAAGCAATGGACCTTCAGCTTGCCCGACGGGCGCGCATGCGCGTCGCCGGCCTCGGCTTCGGCCTGGTCGACATACGCCAGGATCTGCTCGCAGCGCTGCAGGTAGCGCTCGCCGGCTTCGGTCAGCGCGATCCGGCGCGTCGTGCGGTTCAGGAGACGCGTGCGCAGGTGCGCCTCGAGATCCGAGACCGCGCGCGACGCATAGGCGGTGGTCGAATTCATCTGCTGGGCGGCCGCGGTAAAGCTTCCCGCGTCGACCACGCGGACGAATACCCGCATGTTTTGTAACGTATCCATCCCATTACCCGTGTGAATCCGGAGGGATTGTTGCACAGGCGCCAACAAATATTATCTCAGGATTCGTAAAAATGACTTGCACCGTTGTCCATTTATTCAGGAATCACTGAAAAATATAATCGCATCCGACTCATCTATATCCGAAAGGGAGAAAATCGTGCAGTCTCCGGCGACAAAAGGGACGCTCGCACTGGCGGTTCTTGCAGTCTCATTAATAATGGCCGGATGCGCGAGCATGGGCGACAACAAGCCCCAATCGGCCCGCACCGAGGCGAACGCGCTCGACGCCGGCGCCGCGATCCGCGGGGCGGCCATCCGCGCGGCCGACCGTGACGCGGGCTGGCCCGCGGCCGACTGGTGGCGTGCCTATCGCGATCCTCAGCTCGACACGTGGATCGCCGCCGCCCAGGCCGGCAACCCGACCCTCGCGGCGGCCGAGGCCCGCGTGCGCGAAGCGCAGGCGATGGCGCGCGTGGCCCGTTCGGCCGAATTGCCGCAGATCAACGGCAACCTCTCGCTGATGCGCCAGCACTGGCCGGACAACGTGTACTACGGCCCCGGCCCGCTCGCGAACACCGACACCTGGAACAACACCGGCACGCTCGGGCTGTCGTACCACCTCGACCTGTGGGGCAAGGACAAGAACGCGACCGAACGCGCGCTCGACACCGCGCATGCGACCGCCGCCGACGCGCGTGCAGCGAAGCTCGAACTCGAAGTCAACGTCGTGCGCGCCTATATCGGCATGTCGATGAACTACGCGCTGCTCGACCTCGCGCACGAAACGTTCGAACGCCAGCGTTCGCTCGCCGATCTCGCGCGCAAGCGGCTGCAGGCCGGCCTCGGCACGCAGCTCGAAGTGAGCCAGGCGGAATCGACGCTGCCCGACTACGAACGCCAGATCGACAGCTACGAAGAAGCGATCCAGCTCGCGCGCCACCAGCTCGCCGCACTGGCCGGCAAGGGCCCGGGCGCCGGCGACGCGATCAAGCGGCCGCAGCTGTCGCTCGACGCGCCGGCCGGGTTGCCGTCGGCGCTGCCGGCCGACCTGCTCGGCCGCCGCCCCGACGTCGTCGCGGCGCGCTGGACGGTCGACGCGCAGGCGCGCGGCATCGACGTCGCGAAGGCGTCGTTCTACCCGAACATCGACCTGCTCGCGACGGTCGGCGGCTTCGGCGTGACCGCGCCGTTCACCGACTTCCTGCGCGCGATGAACGGCGGCTGGACGGCCGGCCCCGCGCTGTCGCTGCCGATCTTCGAAGGCGGCCGGCTGCGTGCGCAGCTTGGCGCGGCGAACGCCGGCTACGACCAGGCGGTCGAGCGCTACAACCAGACGATCGTCGGCGCGCTCAAGGACATCGCCGACCAGGTCGTGCGGATCCGCTCGCTCGATACGCAGAAGAAGGACGCCGCGCGCTCGGTGGCCGCCAACGACCGCAGCTACCAGCTGTCGCGCGAAGGCTTCCGTCGCGGGCTGACCGATTACGTGAACGTGCTGATCGCGCAACAGCAGCTGCTGCGCGCGCAGGAGACGGCCGCCCGCATCGATGCGGAACGCCTCGCCGTGCATGCGCAGCTGATGGCCGCGCTCGGCGGCGGTGTCGAGACGGGCACGGACGTGCGGGGCGGCCATCCGTCAAAGAACGAGACGGCGATCGGCGCCGCCGCGCCGGCCGCCGCGTCGGGCACCAAGCCCGTGGCGGCAGCCAATCGGCCCGCGCGGGTCGCGAGCACCGGCTCGTCCGGCGTGACGGCCGCACGGTAACGCGGAGCGCCTGCCATGTCCGCCTCTTCCCCCGCTTCCACACCCGCCGGCGGCCCGTTCGCGGCCTGGACCGCCGCGTTCGGCGACTGGGCCCGCACCGACGGCGCCGCGTGGCTCTACCTGTTCAAGGCGCTGCTCGCCGCGTTCATCGCGACCGGCGTGTCGATGCGGCTCGACCTGCCCGCGCCGAAAACGGCGATGACGACGGTGTTCATCGTGATGCAGCCGCAAAGCGGCGCGGTGCTCGCGAAGAGCTTCTACCGCGTCGCCGGCACGATCTTCGGGCTCATCGCGACGCTCACGTTCGTCGGGCTGTTCCCGCAGCAGCCGCAGCTTTTCCTGCTGGCCGTCGCGCTGTGGGTCGCGCTGTGCACGGCCGGCGCCGCGCGCAACCGCAACTTCCGCAGCTACGGGTTCCTGCTGGCCGGCTACACGACCGCGCTGATCGGGCTGCCCGCTTCGCAGCACCCGGACGGCGCGTTCATGAGCGCGATGACGCGCGTGGCCGAAATCATGGTCGGGATCGTGTCGGCCGGCGTGGTCAGCGCGCTCGTGTTTCCGCAGACCACCGGCGAGCAGATGCGCACGACGGTGCGCAAGCGCTTCGGCAGCTTCGTCGACTACGTCGCATCGGCGCTGTCGGGCACGCTCGACCGCGCGCATATCGAAACCATCCATACGCGCTTCGTCGCCGATGTGGTCGGGTTCGAAGCCGCGCGCAGCATGGCCGTGTTCGAGGATCCCGACACGCGGATGCGCAGCGGCCGCCTCGCGCGGCTGAACAGCGAGTTCATGAGCGCATCGAGCCGCTTCCACGCGCTGCACCAGTTGATGAACCGGCTGCATGCGGCCGGCGCGCAGGCCGCGATCGACGCGATCGAGCCGTACTTCCGCGAAATCGCGCCGCTGCTGCTGACGCACGCCGGCGAACCCGTGCGCACGTCGGCCGACGCGGGCCACGCGGCCGAGCAACTGCTCGCGTGGCGCGACGCGCTGCCGCGCCGCATCCGTGCGACGCGCGCGGCGCTCGAAACGCAGCCGGACTTTCCGCTGCTCGACTTCGATACGGCCGCCGAGCTGCTGTACCGCTTCATCACCGACCTGCACGAGTACGCGGCGACCTATGCGTCGCTGTCAACCGCGACGCACGAGCGCGAACGCTGGATCGAACGCTACGAGCCGCGCACCAACGTGACCGCGATGGTGATCGCGGCGATCCGCACCGCGACCGTGATCCTCGTGCTCGGCTGGTTCTGGATCGAGACCGCGTGGCCGAGCGGCGTGACGCTCACGCTGACGGCCGCGGCCACCTGCGCGCTCGCGTCGTCGACGCCGCGTCCGACCGCGATGTCCGCGCAGATGGGCATGGGCACGGCGCTCGCCGTCTGCACGGGCTTCCTGCTGACGTTCGGCATCTATCCGCACATCGACGGCTTCCCGCTGCTGTGCGTGGCACTCGCGCCGCTGCTCGCGATCGGCATCTACATGACGCTGAAACCGAAGCTCGCCGGCTACGGGATGGGCTACCTGATCTTCTTCTGCTTCCTCGCGGGCCCGGACAGCATCACGCACTACGACCCGACCAGCTTCATGAACGATGCGCTCGCACTCGTGCTGTCGATGCTGGTGTCGGCGATCGCGTTCGCGGTGCTGTTCCCGCCGACCGCGCCATGGCTCAAGAAGCGGCTGTTCGCCGACCTCCGCCACCAGGCCGTCGCGGCCGGCCATGCACGGCTCGCCGGCTTGCGCACGCGCTTCGAGAGCGGCGCGCGCGACCTGATGTACCAGGCGCACACGCTGTCGGCCGACCAGCCCGACGTGCAGCGCGACGCATTGCGCTGGATGTTCGCGGTGCTCGAAGCCGGCAACGCGACGATCGACCTGCGCCACGAACTGGCGACGCTGCCGCTCGACCCGCGCTATGCGCCGGCGATGCCGTGGCGTCGCGCGATCGAGACGATGCGCGCCGCGCTGGCCGCGCTGTTCACGAAACCGAACGCCGCGCGTTTCGACGCGACGCTCGCCGCGACCAATGCGGCGATCGACGCGACGCGGCAGACGCTCGACGCGTTCGAGCCGTCGCGCGAGGAGCGCCACCGGCTGCAGCGCATCCTCAGCCACCTGCATTTCGTGCGTACCGCGCTGCTCGATCCGGAATCGCCGCTCGAGCCGCTCAACCGCAACCGCCCCGTGCGTCCCCAACCAGGAGCCTCGTCATGATGCCGCGTGAAATCGCCATTCTCGATGCCTACATGCCGACGGTGGTGCTGATGTTCGTCCTGGGCGCGCTCGCGACCTGGGCCGTCGACCGCCTGCTCGCCTATACGGGCCTCTACCGTCTCGTCTGGCACCCGTCGCTGTTCCGGGCCTGCCTTCTCGTCTGCATTTGCGGCGGACTGAGTCTCGCCGTTTACCGTTGATTCCGAACCATCATGATTCTCAGAAAACTCTTCGGCTTCGTCGCGACCGCCGTCATCCTTCTCGTCGCGATCCTGATCGGGCGCTCGCTGTGGGTGCACTACATGGACGATCCATGGACGCGCGACGGGCGCGTGCGCGCCGAGATCGTCAACGTCGCGCCGGACGTGTCGGGCGCGATCGTCGAGCTGCCCGTGCATGACAACCAGCTCGTGAAGAAAGGCGACCTGATCATGCAGATCGATCCGTCGCACTACCAGATCGCGGTCGAGCAGGCTCAGGCGGCCGTCGCCGCCCGCCGCGCGGAACTGCAGATGCGCCGCGACGACGCGGCCCGCCGCGCGGATCTCGATGCGCTCGTCGTGTCGAAGGAAAACCGCGAGAACGCCGCGCACAGCGCGTCGAGCGCCGACGCGCAGTACCAGCAGGCCATCGCTGCGCTGGACGCCGCGAAGCTCAACCTCGAGCGCACGCGCGTCGTCGCGCCGGTCGACGGCTACGTCACGAACCTGCAGACGTTCAAGGGCAACTACGCGGTGGCCGGCCAGGCGAAGCTCGCGATCGTCGACAGCCACTCGTTCTGGGTGTACGGCTACTTCGAGGAAACCAAGCTGCCGCGCGTGAAGATCGGCGCGCCGGCCGAGATGCGGCTGATGAGCGGCGGCGTGATGAAGGGCCACGTCGAGAGCATCTCGCGCGGCATCTACGATCGCGACAACCCGCAAAGCCGCGACCTCGTCGCCGACGTGAACCCGACGTTCAACTGGGTACGCCTCGCGCAGCGCGTGCCGGTGCGCATCAAGATCGACGAAGTGCCGGCCGACGTGGTGCTGTCGGCGGGCACGACCTGCACGGTCATCATCGATCCGGACAAGCAGAAGAAGTCGTAACGGCCGGACGGCCCGGCACGCTCAGGCCGCGATGCGGAAACGCCCGACCAGCGACTTCAGCGCCTGAGCCTGCTCGTCGAGCGCGTTGGCGGCCGCGGCCGCCTGCTCGACGAGCGCCGCGTTCTGCTGCGTGCCGGCGTCCATCTGCGTGACCGCGCGGCCGATCTCGTCGATCCCGGCGCTCTGCTCGTCCGACGCCGCCGAAATCTCGCCGATGATATCGGTCACGCGCTTGACGGCGCGCACGACGTCGCCCATCGTGCGGCCGGCATCGTGCGCGAGCGCCGCGCCGTTCGCGACGCGCTCGACCGACGCGCCGATCAGCGCGCGGATCTCCTTCGCAGCCGTTGCCGCACGCTGCGCAAGCAGGCGCACCTCGCCCGCGACCACCGAGAAGCCGCGCCCCTGTTCGCCGGCGCGTGCAGCCTCGACCGCCGCGTTCAACGCCAGGATGTTGGTCTGGAACGCGATACCCTCGATCGTGCCGATGATGTCGCGAATGTTCTTCGCGCTGTCGTCGATCTCGCTCATCGTCGCGACCACACGCCCGACGACTTCACCGCCCGTCTCCGCCACCACCGACGCATTGGCCGCGAGCGCGCTCGCCTGCCGCGCATTCTCGGCGTTTTGCCGCACGGTCGACGTGAGCTGCTCCATGCTGGCCGCGGTGCGCTCGAGCGCGACGGCCTGCTGCTCGGTGCGCCGCGACAGGTCGAGGTTGCCGGTCGAAATCTCGCCGGACGCGGCCGCGATGGCCTCGGCGCTGACGGCGATCTCGCCGACGGTCGCCGCCAGCCCCGTCTGCATCTCGGCCAGCGCGCGCACCATGCTGTCGCGATCGTGCCGGCCGAGCGTGATCGGCCGCGTCAGGTCGCCGCGCGCGATGTCCGCGGCGATCGCCTTCGCATGGGCAGGCTCGCCGCCGAGTTGCGACGCGAGACGCCGCACGACCCGCTCGGCGATCACGATTGCGAGCACGATCAGCGCGGCCGTCATCGCCGCGATCATCGCGAACGAGGACGAGAAGATGGTGGCCGACGCATCGAGCGTCGCCTTCGACTTTTCGCCGCGCGTCTTCACGAGTTCGGCGACGAGTTTCTCGAGCTTGCCGGTCTCGACCAGCAGCGACACGTCCTGCGTGCCGACCTGCCAGTTCATCTGCGACAGGTCGAGGGGCTGCGCGCGCACGAGCGTGACGAAATCGCGCAGATGCGCGCTCCACGTGCCGACGGCCGTCGAGAATGCGCGCAGCCGCGCCGAATCGTCGGCATCGGCCGGATCCGCGTAACGCTGCAGCGTGCCGAGCGCCTGGCCGATCGACGCGAGCCCCGCGCCGACCTCGGCGCCGAGCTCGTCGCGCTCCTTGGCGGTGGTCGCGGTCAGCAGCATCTTCTGCGCGCGGCTCGCGCGCAGGACCTCGGCCCGGACCTCCTGCGCCGCACGGCTCGCGACGTGGCCCTGCTCGTAGACCGACGCGATCGACGCGTTCAGCCGGCTGATCTGCCACAGCGAAAACACGCCGATCGCGAGTGTGCCGGCCAGCAGGATCGCGAATGCGGCGCGCAACGTCGCCTTGACGGTCCACGGCCGGCGCGCTCGGCGCGCCGCGCGCGTGCGCCGTGCGGCGCGACCGCCGGCAACGTCGGGTGCGGCGGCCGCCGCACCGGGCTGTGGATGCAAAGATGCTGCTTTCATCGAACTATCCCCGTATGGATCACGCTGCCGGAAAGGTGGGTCCCGGCATTCCCGCGATGGCTGGCCATGCCGCGCGTCCTTCGCCCGCCCGGCGGGTAGCCGGTGCCGGGCGCGGCGCGCCTGTTGTCATTGGGTCGTTCTACGGCCGCCACCGCCGTTTCTTGAGTCCGGTAAAACACGCACCGGGCCCCGGCGCGGCCGCCGCTGAAGGCCGGACGCGCCGCCAGCGTTATACCCGTCCAAAAAAATACGCATCGTCCGACCTGTCCGACGAATGTCCGATTCGCGATAAAACTTGGCCTGACATTCTCGATACGCCACATTACACTTCTTTGACGCATCAACGAATCAACAACGCGCCGATCCCCATCAGAGCGCGCCCGCCACCTCAACTCGTTCAGCTCACATGGAAACCAGCCTCGACTCCGGAGCCGGCGCAGCCGCCGCCCAGCCGTCCGCGCCACCCGCGCCCCGCACCGTCTACCCGGTGCTCGGCGCAATCAGCTTCTCGCACATGCTCAACGACATGATCCAGTCGTTGATCCTCGCGATCTATCCGATGCTCAAGAGCCAGTTCGCGCTGTCGTTCGCGCAGATCGGCCTGATCACGCTCACGTACCAGATCACCGCGTCGCTGCTGCAGCCGCTCGTCGGCCTCTATACCGACAAGCGTCCGAAGCCGTATTCGCTGCCGGTCGGCATGGGCTTCACGCTCGCGGGGCTGCTGCTGATGTCGGTCGCGTCGAGTTTCCCGATGCTGCTGGGGGCCGCGGCGCTCGTCGGCTGCGGCTCGTCGGTGTTCCATCCGGAGTCGTCGCGCGTCGCGCGGATGGCATCGGGCGGCCAGCACGGGCTCGCGCAATCGGTGTTCCAGGTCGGCGGCAACGCGGGCTCCGCGCTCGGGCCGCTGCTCGCCGCGCTCGTGATCATTCCGCACGGCCAGCACAGCATCGCGTGGTTCTCGGCGGCCGCGCTCGTCGCGATGATCGTGCTCACGCAGATCGGCCACTGGTACAAGAAGCATCCGTCGATGAAGAAGAAGGCGGTGCCGGCCGGCCATCCGACGCTGTCGCGCGGCCGCGTGATGGGCGCGATCGGCGTGCTGGTGCTGCTCGTGTTCTCGAAGTACTTCTACCTCGCGAGCATCAACAGCTATTTCACGTTCTACCTGATCGACAAGTTCCACCTGTCGGTGCAGGCCGCGCAGATCCACCTGTTCGTGTTCCTCGCGGCCGTGGCGGCCGGCACGCTGATCGGCGGGCCGGTGGGCGACCGGATCGGCCGCAAGTACGTGATCTGGGTATCGATCCTCGGCGTCGCGCCGTTCACGCTGCTGCTGCCGTACGCGAACCTGTTCTGGACGAGCGTGCTGACCGTGATCATCGGCATCGTGCTGGCGTCGGCGTTCGCCGCGATCCTCGTCTATGCGACGGAACTGATGCCCGGCAAGGTCGGGATGGTCGCGGGCCTGTTCTTCGGCTTCGCGTTCGGGCTCGGCGGGGTCGGCGCGGCCGTGCTCGGCCAGCTCGCCGATGCGACGAGCATCACGTTCGTCTACAAGGTGTGCTCGTTCCTGCCGCTGATCGGCGTGCTGACGATCTTCCTGCCGAACCTCGAAAGCAGCCGGCGCAAGAAGGCGTGACGAGCCGGCCGCGGTGTGTGCGCCGCGGCCAGTCGATCGGCTCGAAGGGAGAATACGGCGGCGGCTTCAGGCCGCCGTCGTTGCATGCAGCGTCAGGAAACGCTTGAGGATGCCGGACGAGTAGCTGCTCGCGATCGCCGACAGGAAGTGCGAGAACGACTGCGTCGCGTGGTCGTCGGCCGTATCGGAAATCGTGCGCACGAGTGCGAACGGCACGTCGTGCTCCGCGCACACCTGCGCGATCGCGGCGCCTTCCATTTCGACCGCGAGCGCGTCCGGCAGCGCGTCGCGCAGCGCGACGACCTCGCGCTCGCTCGACACGAAGCGGTCGCCGCTGATGATGAGCCCCGCATGCAGCGTCGCGCCGGCAAGCCCGAAGCGTTCGGCGAACTGCGCGCCCTCTTCCGCGACGAACAGCGTGCAGGCAGCCCGCAGGCGCGCCGTCAGCGCCGCGTCGGTCGCGAAGCGCGTGATGCCGAGCAGCGGCACTTCGTAGCGCGGAAAGAGTGGCGATGCGTCGAGATCGTGCTGCAGCAGCGTATCGGCCACGACGACGTCACCGACCCGCACCGTGCGCGACACGCCGCCCGCGACACCGGTGAACACGACGCCCGACACGCCGAACACGTGGATCAGCGCGCTGACCGTCGCGGCGGCCGCGACCTTGCCGACCCGCGCGAGCGTGACGACGCAGGCCGCGCCGTGCACGGTGCCGACGTGATAATCGCGGCGGCCGAGCGTGACCGTCTTCATCGCGCCGTCGGCGCGCATCGCGGCGATCAGGTCGCCGAGCTCCTCGGGCAGCGCGGCCAGAATGCCGAGCGGACGGGCCGAAGCCGTCCCCACCATGTCGATGCCCATCATTCCACCGCCTGCAGTTTCGCGACCGCGAGCGCGAGCCACTTCTCGCCGTGCCGCTTGAATTTCACCTGCGCCTTCGCATCGGTGCCGTTGCCTTCGAGCGCGGTGACCGTGCCTTCGCCGAACTTGGTATGGAACACCTGCTGGCCGACCCGGAACCCGGTATCGGCGGCGCGCTGCTTGTTCGCGAACGCGGGCAGCGGCGCGGACACGGCCGCGTCGACGATCTGCTCGCGACTGCCGCCGCCCGGCCGCGCGAACCAGTCGCGCCCGTACCCGGCGTTGTCCGAACGCCCGCCCCACCGCGAACCGGCCTCGACCTTCGGCGTCAGCCATTTCAGCACGTGCTCGGGCAGCTCGTCGAAGAATCGCGAGCGCACGTTGTAGCGCGTCTGGCCATGCAGCATCCGGCTCTGCGCGAACGACAGGTAGAGCCGCTCCTTCGCGCGCGTGATCGCGACGTACATCAGCCGGCGCTCTTCCTCGAGGCCGTCGGATTCGAGCACGCTGTTCTCGTGCGGGAACAGCCCTTCCTCGAGGCCCGTGATGAACACAGCCGAGAATTCGAGCCCCTTCGCCGCGTGCACCGTCATCAGCTGCACGGCGTCCTGGCCGGCCTGCGCCTGGTTGTCGCCGGCCTCCAGCGACGCGTGCGACAGGAAACCGGCAAGCGGCGTCATCGTGTCGGGGTTTTGTGCCGGGTCGGCGGGTGACGCCGGATCGAGCACGTCGACCGCCGGATCGTCGGTCGCGGTGCCGAGCTCGGGCGCCGCGATCGCGCCCGCACGCAACGGGATCGAGCGGGCCGGCGTGTCGAGCCCGTAGCCTTCCTCGGCGATGAACGCGGTGGCCGCGTTCACGAGTTCCTGCAAGTTCTCGAGGCGGTCCTGGCCTTCGCGCTCGCCCTGGTAGAAATCGGAGAGACCGCTGGCGCGCACGATGTGCTCGACGGTGTCGGGCAGGTTCATGTGCTGCGTATCGGCGCGCATCTTCGCGACCAGGTTCGCGAACCCGCCGAGGCTCGTGCCGGCCTTGCCCGTCACGTACGGAATCGCGGCGGCCATCGAGCAGCCGTACAGGCGCGCGGCGTCGGCCAGCTGCTCGATCGAGCGCGCGCCGATCCCGCGGGTCGGGAAGTTCACGACGCGCACGAACGCCGTGTCGTCGTTCGGGTTGTCGATCAGGCGCAGGTACGCGAGCGCGTGCTTCACTTCCTGGCGCTCGAAGAAGCGCAGGCCGCCGTACACGCGGTACGGGATGCCCGACGACATCAGCGTGTGCTCGATCGAGCGCGACTGCGCGTTGCTGCGGTACAGGACGGCCACTTCGCTACGCGCCATCCCGGTGTTGATCAGCGAGCGGATCTCCTCGACGATCCAGCCGGCTTCCTGCGAATCGGTGCTCGCCTCGTACACGCGCACGGGCTCGCCGTGGCCGGCGTCGGTGCGCAGGTTCTTGCCGAGGCGGTGCGCGTTGTTCGAGATCAGCTGGTTGGCCGCGTCGAGGATGTTGCCGTGCGACCGGTAGTTCTGCTCGAGCTTGATCAGGTTGCGCACGCGGAATTCGTCTTCGAAGTCGCGCATGTTGCCGACGTTCGCGCCGCGGAACGCATAGATCGACTGGTCGTCGTCGCCGACCGCGAAGATCGCGTTCTCGCCGCCCGCGAGCATCTTGAGCCACGCGTACTGCAGCTTGTTGGTGTCCTGGAACTCGTCGACGAGGATGTGCCGGAAGCGCGCCTGGTAATGCGCGCGCAGCGGCGCGTTGTACGCGAGCAGCTCGTAGCAGCGCAGCAGCAGCTCGGGGAAATCGACGACGCCCTCGCGCTGGCACTGCTGGTCGTATGCCTGGTACAGCTCGACGAACTTGCGGTTGAAGTTGTCGGTCGCGTCGACCTTGTCGGGGCGCAGCCCCTGCTCCTTCGCGTTGTTGATGAAGTACTGGACGTTCTTCGGCGGGTACTTTTCATCGTCGACGTTCGCGGCCTTCATCAGCCGCTTGATCGCGGACAGCTGGTCGGCCGTGTCGAGGATCTGGAAGGTCTGCGGCAGGCCGGCGTCGCGCCAGTGCGTACGCAGCATCCGGTTGCACAGGCCGTGGAACGTGCCGATCCACATCCCGCGCGTGTCGATCGGCATCATCGCGGACAGGCGCGCCATCATCTCGCGCGCGGCCTTGTTCGTGAAGGTCACGGCGAGGACGGTGGGCGGCGATGCGTAGCCCTGCTGGATCAGCCACGCGATGCGCGTGATCAGCACGCGGGTCTTGCCGCTGCCCGCCCCTGCAAGGATCAGCGCCGGTTCGTTCGGCAACGTGACGGCGGCGAGTTGTTCGGGGTTCAGATTGGCGAGCAGATCGGGCATGGAGCGGCAGCGGACGGGCGAGAAAAATGCGGACCCGACATTATAAGTCGGCCGCGCGATGCCGTTCCCGATCCGTTCGGCCGCACGCTGCGGACGCGCTGCCGGCGCGTTGCGGCCCCGTCGCGACAAGCCCGTGGCGGCAAGGCGATGGCTGGCCGATGGGCATCCATTTATAATTGTCAGATTCGGCATCCAATTCACGCATTTTTCGGCAGATTTCCAACATGAGCGACAACACGCTTGCGAAGAGCTTCGAGCCCCACACCATCGAGTCCCAATGGGGGCCGGAGTGGGAAAAACGCGGCTATGCCGCCCCGGCATTCGATCCGTCCCGCCCCGATTTCGCGATCCAGTTGCCGCCGCCGAACGTCACGGGCACGCTGCACATGGGCCATGCGTTCAACCAGACGATCATGGACGGCCTCACCCGCTACCACCGGATGCTCGGCGAGAACACGCTGTGGGTGCCCGGCACCGACCACGCGGGGATCGCCACCCAGATCGTCGTCGAGCGCCAGCTCGACGCGCAGGGCGTGTCGCGCCACGACCTCGGCCGCGAGCAGTTCGTCGAGCGCGTGTGGGAATGGAAGGAAAAATCGGGTTCGACGATCACCGGCCAGGTGCGCCGCCTCGGCGCGTCGCCGGACTGGTCGCGCGAATACTTCACGATGGACGACAAGATGTCGGCCGCCGTGCGCGACGTGTTCGTCACGCTCTATGAACAAGGCCTGATCTACCGCGGCAAGCGCCTCGTCAACTGGGATCCGGTGCTGCTCACGGCCGTGTCGGATCTCGAAGTCGCGAGCGAAGAGGAAAACGGCCACCTGTGGCACATCCGCTACCCGCTCGTCGACGGCTCGGGCTCGCTGACCGTCGCCACCACGCGCCCCGAGACGATGCTCGGCGACGTCGCGCTGATGGTTCACCCGGAAGACGAGCGCTACGCGCACCTGATCGGCAAGCTCGTCACGCTGCCGCTGACGGGCCGCGAGATCCCGGTGATCGCCGACGACTACGTCGACCGCGAGTTCGGCACGGGCGTCGTGAAGGTCACGCCCGCGCACGATTTCAACGACTATCAGGTCGGCCTGCGCCACAACCTCGCGCCGATCGAGATCCTGACGCTCGACGCCAAGATCAACGACAACGGCCCCGAGCAGTATCGCGGCCTCGACCGCTTCGACGCGCGCAAGGCGATCGTCGCCGACCTCGACGCGCAGGGCTTCCTCGACTCCGTCAAACCGCACAAGCTGATGGTGCCGCGCGGCGACCGTACGGGCGTCGTGATCGAGCCGATGCTGACCGACCAGTGGTTCGTCGCGATGACGAAGCCCGCGCCGGAAGGCACGTTCACCCCGGGCAAGTCGATCACCGAAACGTCGCTCGACGTCGTGCGCAACGGCCAGATCAAGTTCGTGCCGGAAAACTGGACGACCACCTACTACCAGTGGCTCGAGAACATCCAGGACTGGTGCATCTCGCGCCAGCTGTGGTGGGGCCACCAGATTCCCGCGTGGTACGGCGAGAACGGCGAGGTGTTCGTCGCGCGCAACGAGGAAGAAGCGCGCGCGCAGGCCGCTGCCAAGGGTTACGCGGGTGCGCTGAAGCGCGACGAGGACGTGCTCGACACGTGGTTCTCGTCGGCGCTCGTGCCGTTCTCGTCGCTCGGCTGGCCGAACGAAACGCCTGAACTGCAGCACTTCCTGCCGTCGTCGGTGCTCGTCACGGGCTTCGACATCATCTTCTTCTGGGTCGCCCGGATGGTGATGATGACCACGCACTTCACCGGCAAGGTGCCGTTCCACACCGTCTACGTGCACGGCCTCGTGCGCGACGCGGAAGGCCAGAAGATGTCGAAGAGCAAGGGCAACACACTCGACCCGATCGACATCGTCGACGGCATCGACCTCGAGACGCTGGTCGCGAAACGCACGACGGGCCTGATGAACCCGAAGCAGGCCGCGACGATCGAGAAGAAGACGCGCAAGGAATTCCCGGACGGCATCGCCGCGTTCGGCACCGACGCGCTGCGCTTCACGATGGCGTCGATGGCGACGCTCGGCCGCAACGTGAACTTCGACCTCGCGCGCTGCGAAGGCTACCGCAACTTCTGCAACAAGCTGTGGAACGCGACGCGCTTCGTGCTGATGAACTGCGAAGGCCACGACTGCGGCAGCGACAAGCCGGAAGTGTGCGGCGCGGGCGATTGCGGCCCCGGCGGCTACCTCGACTTCTCGGCGGCCGACCGCTGGATCGTGTCGCTGCTGCAGCGCACCGAGGCCGACATCGCGAAGGGCTTCGCCGATTACCGCTTCGACAACATCGCCAGCGGCATCTACAAGTTTGTGTGGGACGAGTACTGCGACTGGTATCTCGAACTCGCGAAGGTGCAGATCCAGAACGGCACGCCGGAACAGCAGCGCGCGACGCGCCGCACGCTGCTGCGCGTGCTCGAAACGGTGCTGCGCCTCGCGCACCCGGTCATCCCTTTCATCACCGAAGCGCTCTGGCAGAAGGTCGCGCCGCTCGCCGGCCGCTATCCGCAAGGCAAGGCCGAGGGCGAAGCGTCGCTGATGACGCAGGCGTATCCGCTCGCGAACCTGCAGAAGATCGACGAGGCGTCCGAGCAGTGGGCGGCCGACCTGAAGGCGATCGTCGACGCATGCCGCAACCTGCGCGGCGAGATGAACCTGTCGCCGGCGACCAAGGTGCCGCTGCTGGCTGCCGGCGATGCCGACCGCCTGCGCTCGTTCGCGCCGTACGTCCAGGCGCTCGCGCGCCTGTCGGAAGTGCAGATCCTCGCGGATGAAGCGACGCTCGACAAGGAAGCGCACGGCGCGCCGATCGCGATCGTCGGCCCGAACAAGCTGGTGCTGAAAGTGGAAATCGACGTCGCGGCCGAACGCGAGCGCCTGTCGAAGGAAATCGCGCGCCTGACGGGCGAGATCGTGAAGTGCAACGCGAAGCTCGGCAACGAGGCCTTCGTCGCGAAAGCGCCGCCGGCCGTGGTCGAACAGGAGCAGAAACGCGTCGCGGAATTCCAGAGCACGCTCGAAAAACTGCGCGCGCAGCTCGATCGGTTGCCTGCGTAACAAAGGGTAAGGCCGTTTGCGTTCACTATAATGCGAACGTGAACATAGACTGTCTGACAAGTCGATTACAGGAATAAAGGTTCGATCATGCTGAAAGTTTCCAAGGCGGTATTTCCCGTGGCCGGTCTCGGCACGCGGTTCCTCCCGGCAACGAAGGCGAGCCCGAAGGAAATGCTGCCGGTCGTCGACAAGCCGCTGATCCAGTATGCGGTCGAGGAAGCGATCGCCGCGGGCATCACCGAGATGATCTTCGTCACCGGGCGCAGCAAGCGCGCGATCGAGGATCATTTCGACAAGTCGTACGAGGTCGAGGCCGAACTTGAGGCGCGCGGCAAGGAAAAGCTGCTCGAACTCGTGCGCAGCATCAAGCCGAGCCATGTCGACTGCTTCTACGTGCGCCAGCCGGAAGCGCTCGGCCTCGGCCATGCAGTGCTGTGCGCGGAAAAACTCGTGGCGGACAACCCGTTCGCCGTAATCCTCGCCGACGACCTGCTCGACGGCAATCCGCCCGTGATGAAGCAGATGGTCGACGTGTTCGACCACTATCACAGCTCGGTGATCGGCGTCGAAGAGATCCCGCCGTCGGACACGAAGTCGTACGGCATCGTCGACGGCAAGGAATGGGAAGAATCGATCGTCAAGATGTCGGCGATCGTCGAGAAGCCGGCGCCCGAAGTCGCACCGTCGAACCTCGGCGTGGTCGGCCGCTACATCCTGAAGCCGCGGATCTTCGAACACCTGCGCGCGCTGAAGCCCGGCGCGGGCGGCGAACTGCAGCTCACCGATGCGATCCAGGCGCTGCTCGCCGATGAACAAGTGCTGGCCTACAAGTACCAGGGCACGCGCTACGACTGCGGCAGCAAGCTCGGCTACCTGAAGGCGACGGTGGAATTCGCGCTGCGCCACCCGGAAGTCAGCGCCGATTTCGACGCGTACCTGCGTACGCGCGGCGGCACGCATCCGGCCGCCTGAAGCGGCCAAGGGCTCGCCGCGGCGAGCCCGCCCTCACCTCGCCGGCCGGCGCTCAGCGCGCTTCGGCCGGCTTCACCGAGACGACGCCCGGCATCCCGCCCGCGTCGTCTTTTTTCGTCTTGACGAGCCAGCCGCTGCCGTCGCCGAACGGCACCTTCGCCAGTGCGCTCTTCACGAGCGCGGGCGCGGCCAGCTGCGTGCCGGGGTCGCGATCGCGCAGCGCGGCCGATACGCGATACACGTCGGCACCCGATTGCGCGTCGACGAAACGCAGCGTAAGCACGTGGCGATACACGGTGCCCATGAACGGCAGCGCGAACGGCGCCGGCCCGTCGACCGTCACGCAGGCGCTGCTCGCGGCGCCGCACTGGTCGGCGATCGCCGCGACCGACGCCGGCTGCGTCGCATACGCGATCGACAAGCGGTAGCGCGCGTCCTTGAGCGGCTGCGCATCGAAGCCGCGGCGCGCGAGTTCGTCGCGCACGAGCGTCTCGATCTGCCGGTATTCGGTGTCGCCCGCCTGCGCGGCCGTTCGCACGAAGTCATAGCCGTGCGCGCCGGATGCAAACGCATTCGGCTGCCCGACCGTACTCACGCCGCTCGTCACGCCGGCGCAACCCGCCAACAGCGACGCCGCCAGCGCGGCCGCTGCCCATTCCTTTCTCATGGCTTTCCCCAGATACCTGCCGTCGTGCCCGGCCCTGTCAGGCGGACGGCTCGTCGATCGCGGGCAGCGACACCGTCACCGCGGTGCCGACACCCACTTCGCTATCGACCGACACGCTGCCCCCATGGCGCGTGACGACCGTCTTCACGAACGCCATGCCGAGCCCGGAACCCGAGATCTCGGGCCGCTCGCCGGCATGGAATCGCTTGAAACGCTCGAACAGATGCCGCTGATCTTCCGGCGCAATGCCGTACCCCTGATCGCGAATCGTACAGAACATCCGCTTCGATGCGTGCTCGACCGTCAGCGTACACGTGATCACGGTGTCGGACGGACTGTATTTGACCGCGTTGTTCAGCAGGTTCACGAACGCGCGCGTGATCAGCGAGCGGTCCGCGCGCACCCAGCACATGTCGGTGCCAACTTCGGTGTCGACGCGGATATGTTTCGCCTGCGCCTGCGGCCACACCTCGTCGCTCGCATCGATCAGCACGTCGACGAGGCTCGTGACCTCGAGCTGGTACGCCTGCGACTCGGCGCGCGCCAACTGCACGAACTCGTCGGCCAGCGACAGCGCGCGATGCGCATAGCGCTCGATCCGCGCGAGCAGCCCGCGCATCGCGTCGGTGTCGACGCGGTCGCGCTCGATCTCGACGAGCGCGAGGATCGACGCCTGCGGCGAGCGCATGTCGTGCGACAGCAGGTGCAGCGCTTCCTCGCGCTGCCGCTCGGCCGCGTGCAGCTCGGTCACGTCGACGAGGCCGGCGATCCAGCCCGTCACGCGACCCTGCGCGTTCGTACAGGCCGCGTAGCGTAACAGATGGTCGAGCCCGTCGCGATCGCGCACCTCGATGCCGCGCGCCATCGCGTCGTGTTCGGCCTCGAGGGTCGGGTCGAGCACGGCCGGCCAGTGCTCGCGGATCGCCGCGTCGTGTTCGGCATTGCCGTCGACGGTCTTCATGAAGGTCAGCTCGCCGAGCGCATTGCGTAGCGGCCGCCCTTCCGGCAGCGGCAGCGACAGCCGCGACCCGTAGCGCTTCGCCGCATGGTTCGCGATCAGCACGGTGCCGGCCAGGTCGGTCACGAAGATCGGCTCGGGCATGCTGTCGAGGCTGTCCCACACGAAGCGCTTCATGTCCTGCACGCGCTGCGCCGCTTGCGCCATCAGCGCCATCTGCCGCTCGAGCACGTCGCCGCCGACGCTGCGCGTGCGCGGCGCCTCGGGCAGCAGGTGCGGCTCGTCGGCGAGCCGCTGCAGCTCGCGGCGCAGGTACGACATCGTCATTTCCAGGCGCCGCCAGTTCCAGATCGGGTAGACGGCGATCAGCCCGAAGATCGCCGGTGCCGGCGTCAGCCAGATGCGCGCCTCGAACAGCAGCGCCAGGCTCGCGAGCACGGCGAGCACGGCGAGACTCATCGTCAGCAGCAGCGCACGCCACGGCGACAGCATCAGGAAACCGCCGAGCAGCGCGGCGAGCGGCAGCAGCGACGCGGCGAACAACCCCAGGCGCGACGCGGGCGAGATCGCGCTGCCGGTCGCCAGCATGTCGAGCACGTTCGCATGGATATACACGCCGGCCAGCGGGCCGAACTCGCCGGACACGGGCGTCGCGAAGCGGTCGTACAGCCCGGACGCCGTCACGCCGACGACGACGATCTTGCCACGCAGCGCATCGGGATTCACGCGCCCTTCGAGCACGTCGTCGAACGACAGCGTCGGATAGGCCGGCGTGTTGCGGCTGAACGGGATCAGGTAGCGGCCCTCCCCGGCCGCATCGCGCGACAGGTCGTGCGCGTTCGCGCCCGGCGCGCCGCCGACCGGATGCAGCCGGCCGGCCTGGATCGCGCGGTACACGGGCACCATCAGTTGCGGCCAGCGCACGCGGCCGTCGCTTTCGAACAGCGCGACGCTGCGCACGATGCCGTCGCGATCGACTTCGAGATTGATGTGGCCGAGCCCCGTCGCGCGCGCCGCGAGCGCGGCGACCGGCGGGTCGACGCTGCGCGTGCCGTCCGCTTGCTCCGGGCTCAGCAGCACGGGCAGGAAGGTCGGCACGTGGCTCATCGCGTCCGCGAACGCGCGATCCTCCGGCGATGGTTCGGTGAACAGCACGTCGTAGACGACGGCGGCCGGCTGAGCGCGCGCCAGCGTGTCGAGCAACCGCGCATGCACGTCGCGCGACCACGGCCAGCGGCCGAGCGCCGACACGCTCTGGTTGTCAATGTCGACGACGACGACGTCGGGCGACAGCGGCAGGCTGCGCAGCATCAGCAGCCGGTCGTAGATCAGCCCGTCGACGCTCGACGACAGGCGGCCGAGCGCGCACGCGAGGATCACCGCGATCCCGAGGCAGCCGATCGCGATCCATTCGATGAGGAAGCGGCGGCCGAGGTGCCGCCGTGGGGACGCTGAGTCGGGTTTCATGCGCCGCGGATCAGCGCGACAGCGTGAACGCGCTGACCGGACTGGTCTTCTCGTAGAACTTGCCGCCTTCGAATTCCTCGACGGTCACGGCCCAGTAGTAGTCGCCGGGCGGCAGGCGCGCGATCGTGATCTTGCGCGCCTGCAGGCCGACCTGGTCGACGACCGGCACGCTCAGGTCTTTCGAGCGCGACAGCACGAACCGGTAGCGTGCATCCTTGCCCGAACCGTTCGGCGACCAGCGGAACTCGTAGCCGTCCGCGCCGGGCGACGCGCTCGCGTCGAGCCCCATCAGGCGCCGCTCGAACGCATAGATGCGTGGCACGCCTTCGAGACCGCTCGCGTCGATCGCGGCCACCCGCACGAAATACGTGCCGTTCGGCACGTCGCGGAATACCGCACGAGACGAAACGGTGCGCGTTTCGCGGAACGGGTCGAGCATCCCCGCATCATGCGCGATCTGCAGGTGGTAAGCATGCGCCTGCGCGAGCGGCGCGACGTCGAATGCGACGTCGGGTTCGTCCTGCACCTTGTCGGGATGCGCGAGCGCCGGTGCCGGCAGCAGTTCGACGGGCGCACCGACTGCGCCGGACGATGTCGCGACGCTGCCGAAGTTCGCATGCACGAGCGTCGGGTCGGCCGGCTGCCGGTTGCCGGCGACGCCGACGGTGCCGTCGAGCACTTCGACGCGCGTCGACGCATTACCGGCCGCGTCGTAGTTCACGCGAAAGCGCGTGCCGCGCACGCCGGCGACGACCGACGGCGAGCGGATCTGGAAGCGGTCGTCGCGTTTCTTCAGATGGGTGACTTCGCTTTCGACCGAGCCGCGCGTGAGTTCGAACTCACGATCGAGCGTGCCGGTCAGCACGGTGCGGCGCAGCGACTTCAGGTCGAGCTGGCTGTCGGGCGGCAGGCTCATGTGCGTGCCGTCGGTCAGCTCGAGCGTGACGAAGCCGTTCGGGCCGGTGCGCACGCGGTCGCCCTCGGCGAGCGTCGCATCGTTCGCGAGCGGCGCGTAAGCGGCGCCGGACGCGCGTTCGGCCGTGCCCTGCACCGCGACGACGCGCGCGGTCAGCTTTTCCTTGCGCAGCCGCGCGACCGGCAGCTTCAGCGCGACGCCGGGCTGCAGGTGCTTCGGCGCAGGCACGCCATTGATCCGCTGGAGCAGTTGCCAGTCGTCCGCGCCCTGCAGGTAGCGCGCGGCGACGTCGTACAGCGTGTCGCCCGCCTGCGTGCGGTAGACCACCGTCCTGCCGGCGTCGGCAGGCGGCTGCGCAACCGCATGTTGCGCGGCGAACGCAAACGCGACCGCGCAGGCCGCGCGCAGCGCCGCCGTGCGCAGGTTCGCCGTGCGCTGCGTGATTCCCGTGGTCACTCCGGTTCTCCCTGGCCGACCCGCTCGAGCCGGTAGCCGTAGCCGTAGATCGGCGCGAGGCGATAGCCGTTCTCGGGCCGCAGGCCGAGCTTGGTGCGCAGCATCGAGATGTGCGTGTCCATCGTGCGCGACGGGATGTCGGTCGCCTGTTTCCACACGAGATCGAGAATGTGCGCGCGCGACAACGGCCGGTCGAGGTGCTGGAACAGCAGCAGCGCGAGCTCGAATTCCTTTTGCGTGAGGCTCACGGCCTTGTCGCCGACGTAGGCCTGCTTCAGGTTCACGTCGAAACGGAACTGGTCGAACTCGCGGACGGTGGCCTCGGCGTTGACCGGATACGCGCGGCGCAGCAGCGAGCCGATGCGTGCGCGCAGGATCGGGCCCGAGACGGGCTTGACCACGTAGTCGTCGGCGCCGGCGTTGAGGATCTGCGTGATCCCCGCCTCGTCGTCGCGGCTCGTCATGAAGATGATCGGCAGGCTGTGCTCGGTCTGGTTCGCACGCACCCACTTGAGCACTTCCTCGCCGGACATGTCGGGCACGTTCCAGTCGAGCACCAGCAGATCGAATGTCTCGCGCTGCAGGCGCTTCTTCAGGGCCTTGCCTTCCTTGAACGCATAGCACGTATGGCCAACGGCCGTCAGCGTTTGACTGACGAAATCCGTCTGGGCCGGATCGTCATCCAGTACAGCAATTCTCATAGCACCCCGCAAATCGAAATCGATTCGTCCATTCAACTCCCGCGCCTACCCCCGGCCGCGCAGCACGTGCGCGGCGTCCGGATATCGGCCGGTGAGCCGTCGTTCGCCGTTCGCGCCACCTGCGCAAACCGGCGACCCCGGTTAAATATCTCAAAAACGGGGCACGGACGAACCGGCGATTTCATCATAGTAGTATGAAATTCGCCAAGAAATTGCGCGGACTAGCGTCCTTTCTTCGAATAATCCTTCTTGCCGCGCAATCGGACGCCTAATCGGCGCCCGCGATGCCGGCCACCGGCTCGGCAAAATCGTCGGCCGGCGCGCGTGGCGACGGCAGCTCCGACAGCGCCGGTCGAACAAGCATCCGCTGCAGCTGGCCACGCACGCGCTCCCACGCAGTCGCCGCGTAGTCGGGCTGGCCCGCCGCCCATGCCTGCGCCAGATCGAACACACGCTCGATCGTCGCACCGCAGTAGGTCGGGCCCGAGCCGTCGTCCTGCGCGGCATCGCGCAGCCGTTCGTCAAGCCACTCGGCCAGCCACGGCATCTCGGCCGCGGCCGAATCCGCGTAGGCCTCCAGCGCGGCACGCGCATGGCGATCCTGTTGCGGATCGAGCTCGATCCGGCTCAATTCCGACGCGCGCGCGGGCGCAATGCATTCCGCTCCGGACGGACTTCGAAGGGTCCTTGGTCTGAAGGACATGTCCTCTCCCCGTTGTTACGACGGTAGCGTCAGGCATGGCCCCCGTGCCCGCCTTGCGACGTACCGTGGCCGGCGCGTCCGCTGGGAGCGGACGACCGGCCGGGTCAGTATACGCAGCCCGTCACGCAGTGAGGTTTAAGAATTGTCAGAGAGGCCCGGCCGGCGCGCAGCGCGACGCGGCAGGCGATGCGGGCCGTCAGCGGCGGCGCATCAGGAACACGAAGGTTTTGTCCTGCGTCGTCGATTCGACAATCTCGTTACCCGTCTGCTTCGCGAACGCGGCGAAATCGCGCTGCGAACCCGGATCGGTCGCAAGCACCTTGAGGATCTGCCCGCTTTCCATATCGGCGAGCGCTTTCTTGGCACGCAGGATCGGCAACGGGCAATTGAGCCCGCGCGCATCCACTTCCTTGTGAATCTGCATCGGCTTTCGACCTTCGAATGACGCGCCACATGCGGCGCGGGAGGAAGCTGCGATTTTACCGCAGCGCCGCCGCCGCTGCCCGGGCAGTCCGTGGCGCGGTGCGCGCGGGTGCCGGGCTCACGCGTCGGAGAAGCCGCCCGCGAGCCGCTCGCGCAGGTGCCGCACGAGCGCGCGCACCGCGCTCGGCACGACCGGGCTGTACGGGCGAATCGCGAATATGTGGTCGCCGAACGCGCCCGACGGCCGCCAGCCGTCGAGCAATGCGACGAGCCGGCCGGCGTCGAGATCGCGCCGCGCGCTGAAATCCGGCAGCAGCGCGATGCCGAGCCCGCCGAGCGCGGCCTCGCGCATCGCCTCGCTGTTGTTCGCCGCGAAACTGCCGCGCACGGGCACGCTCACGCGCTCGCGCCGCCGGCCGTGCGGCTCGAAGCTCCATGCGGCCGGCTCGTTGTCGCGCAGGTAGCACAGGCAGCTGTGATCGACGAGTTCATTCGGATGGCGCGGCGCGCCGCGTGCGTCGAGGTAGTCGCGGCTCGCGACCAGCAGCGAGCGCGTGTCGCACAGCTTCCATGCGACGTGGGTCTGCGGCGCGGTAGTCGTATGACGAATCGCGAGGTCGAAACCCTCCTGCGTCAGCGAATGCAGCCGGTCGGACAGGTCCAGCTCGATCTGCACGCCCGGGTGCTGCCGCAGGAAATCGGGCAGGTGCGGCACGACCTGCTGACGCCCGAGCGCGACCGGCGCCGTCAGGCGCAGCAGCCCGCGCGGCTCGCCGGCCAGATCCTTCACGCGCGCGAAGTGCTGCCCGATCGACTCGAACGCGTCGCGCGTGCTGTCGACGAGCGTCTGGCCCGCATCGGTGAGCCGCACGCTGCGCGTCGTGCGGCGCACGAGCGGCACGCCGGCCGCCTTTTCGAGATCGGCGATGCGCTGGCTCATCGCGGCCTTGCTGATGCCGAGCCGCTGCGCGGCAGCCGTGAAACTGCCGGCCGCGGCCAGCACCGTCAGCGAATGGATATGCGGCCAGAGCGCCTGGACATTTTGCTGATTCATCCATCGATTATTCAGAATTCTGAACAGTGAATCAAGTTTCGCGGTCTTCTCCCGCTTTGCCGGTGTGCATAGACTAGCCCCTGTCCACCCTCACCTCATCCCCAGGAGACACGATGAATCCGGTTCCCGCTTACACGTCCGACGCCGACGTCGGCCACTATGTCGACGGCGCGCCCGTTGCCGGCCGCAGCGGCCGCTTCCAGGACGTCCTCAATCCGGCGCTCGGCCGCGCGGTGCGCCGCGTCGCGCTCGCCGACGACAGCGAAGTGCAGCAGGCCGTCGCCTCCGCCCACGCCGCGTTCCCGGCCTGGGCCGCGACGCCGCCGATCCGCCGCGCGCGCGTGCTGCACCGCTTCCTGCAGCTGATGAACGAACACCGCGACACGCTCGCGGCGATCATCACGGCCGAGCACGGCAAGGTGTTCTCCGACGCGCAAGGCGAAGTCGCGCGCGGCATCGACATCATCGAATTCGCATGCGGCGTGCCGCAGCTCCTGAAGGGCGATTTCACCGACCAGGTCAGCACCGGCATCGACAACTGGACGATGCGCCAGCCGCTCGGCGTCGTCGCGGGCATCACGCCGTTCAACTTCCCGTGCATGGTGCCGTGCTGGATGTTCCCGGTCGCGATCGCGACGGGCAATACGTTCGTGCTGAAGCCGAGCGAGCGCGACCCGTCGGCCGCGCTGTTCATCGCCGACCTGCTCACGCAGGCCGGGCTGCCGGCCGGCGTGTTCAACGTCGTGCAGGGCGACAAGGGCGCGGTCGACGCGCTGCTCGACCACCCCGACGTGCAGGCCGTCAGCTTCGTCGGCTCGACGCCGATCGCGGCCTACGTGCAGCAGCGCGCGGTGCAGTCCGGCAAGCGCGTGCAGGCGCTCGGCGGCGCGAAGAACCATCTGGTCGTGATGCCCGATGCGAACCTCGAGCAGGCCGTCGACGCGCTGATCGGCGCCGCGTACGGCTCGGCCGGCGAGCGCTGCATGGCGATCAGCGTCGCGGTGCTGGTCGGCGACGTCGCGGACCAGATCGTGCCGCTGGTGGCCGAGCGCGCCCGCAAGCTGGTGATCGGCGACGGGATGTCGCCGGAAGTCGAGATGGGCCCGATCGTCACCGGCGAAGCGCTGAAGCGCATCGAAGGCTATATCGAGCAAGGCGTGAACGAAGGCGCACAACTGGTGGTCGACGGCCGCGGGCTGCGCGTACCGGACCGCGAGGCTGGCTTCTTCACGGGCGGCACGCTGTTCGATCACGTGACGCCCGACATGCGGATCTACCAGGAAGAAATCTTCGGGCCCGTGCTCGGCTGCGTGCGCGTGAAGGATTTCGGCGAAGCGGTCGACCTGATCAACGCACACGAGTTCGGCAACGGCGTGTCGTGTTTCACGAGCGACGGCGGCATCGCGCGCGAATTCGCGCGGCGCATCCAGGTCGGCATGGTCGGCATCAACGTGCCGATCCCGGTGCCGATGGCATGGCACGGCTTCGGCGGCTGGAAGAAGAGCCTGTTCGGCGACATGCACGCGTACGGCGAGGAAGGCGTGCGCTTCTACACGCGCCAGAAGTCGGTGATGCAGCGCTGGTCGTCGAGCATCGGCAAGGGCGCCGAATTCGCGATGCCGACCGCGAAGTAAGCCAACCGGCGTGCCGCCCGCCGATCGAGGTCGCGGGCGGCATGCCGGCGGAATACGTCAACCGGCCTTCGTGCCGTGCGCGCCGTCGGCGGTCGGCAGGTACGACAGCTCGAGCCGGTACGCGAGCGCGACGAACAGGCTCTGCGCGAGGCCCATCGTGGCCGTCAGCGCGCGAAAACCGAACGTCTCGCTGTCCTGCACCATCAGCGTCACCTCGGCCTCCCGCGCAAGCGGGCTCATCCGGCTGTCGGTGATCGCGATCACGCGCGCGCCGCGCTGCACGGCCTGCTGCGCGACCTGCACGGTTTCCTCCGCATACGGCATGAACGAGATCACGATCATCACGTCGCCTTCGCGCACCGAGCGGATCTGCCCGAGATGCATGCTGCCGAGCGCGCTGAACAGCCCGATGCGCTTGTCGGTGTGCTGCAGCGCATAGTCGAGATACACGGCGATCGGAAACGCGCGCCGCGAGCCGGCGATCCAGATCGCCTGCGTGTCGGCGAGCAGGTCGACGGCCTGCGCGAGCGCCTGCGAATCGAGCGTCTGCCGCAGCTGCTGCATGCCGGCAATGCTGCCCTTGATGAACTCGTCGGCGATCTGTTCGGGCTGCAGGCTCGACGAGCCCGCTTCGATCACGTCGCGCAGCCGCAAATTGTATGCACGCCCCGGCGCGATCTGCTGCGCGAGCCCTTCGCGGAACAGCCGCTGCATCTCGGAGAAACCGGAGAAGCCGAAGTGCTTCGCAAAGCGCACGACGGCCGACGGCTGGACGCCGCATGCCTCCGCGAGCGACTGGATGCCTTCCAGGCCAAGCTGGTCCCGATGCGTTTCCACGTGGCGCGCGATCACCTTCAGGCGATTGCTGAGGCCGTCGTATTCCTGCGTCAGATGCTGCAGGAACTGCTCGACGGTGGCGGGAGGTTTCTCGGATGAACTCATCGGATAGCGCGAAGTTGACGGCCCCGATGCGCGCGCGGTGCTGGCGGACGCGGCCCGGGACTCACCTGGATACATGCATGAAGGGCGAATTTAATCACGTTTGCGGCACGGCCCGCGCCGCACGCTCGCTCCCACGCGCTCGATCATCACTTGCACTCGCTCCACGGCAAGACTGGAAGCGATTGTCCAACGCTCTCGCGGCGTCGTAAAGATTAGGGCGTGTACCGAGGCCGGCTGTCGGTGCGCAACATGACGTTCCGCGCGCAGCCGGCCTGCCCTGCTCAGCGATAGTCGACCCAGACGCTGCCCGCGTCGGCAGAGCGCACGCAGTTCTCCACCCAGCGCACGCCCTCGACGCCCGCGTGAACGTCCGGATAACGGATCTGCTTCAATGCGCCGGCGTCGCCGCGATCGGCCGCGTCCATCGCGAGCGCGAAGCGCGCGTAGAGATTCGACCAGGCCTCGAACAACCCTTCCGGATGCCCGGCGCCGATGCGGTCCTCGCGCAGCGCCTGCGGATGCAGGTAGCCCATCCCGCGATCGAGCACCTGTGCCGGCTGCCCCTGCACTTCGTAGCGCAACTGGTTCGGATGCTCGTCCCACCATTCGATGCTCGCCTTCGAGCCGATCACGCGCACCTTCTGGCTGTGCATCGAGCCGGCGTTCACCGCGCTCGACCACACATAGCCGACCGCACCGGTGTCGTATTCCATGATCGTGAACGCGTTGTCCTCGAGCGGTGCGCGGCTCTTCACGAAGCTCTGCCGCGAACACATCAGCCGCTTGATCTTCAGCTCGGGCACCATCACCTCGGAGAGGTACAGCGGATGCGTGCCGATGTCGCCGAGCACGTAGCTCGGGCCCGCGAATTTCGGGTCGACGCGCCAGCGCGCGGCCGCGCTCGCGGCCTCGACGCCCTCGCTGTGGAAGCCGTGCGCGAACTGCATCTGCACGATGCGGATCTCGCCGAGATCGCCGCGCGCGATCATCTCGCGCGCCTGCTCGATCATCTGGTGTCCGGAATAGCCGTACGCGACGCCGACGATCCGGTTCTTCTCGACCGACAGGCGCTGCAGCGCCTCGGCCTCCTCGGTCGTGAAGCACAGCGGCTTCTCGCAGATTACGTGCAGCCCCGCGCTCAACGCGGCGCGGCAGATCTCGAAGTGCGTGTTGTTCGGCGTCGCGATCGACACCGCGCGGATCCCGTCCGGGCGGCGCGCCTCGGCGTCGAACATCGTCGAGTAGTCGGGATAGCAGCGCTCGGCCGCGACGCCGAGCTTCACGCCGAACTGGCGGCCGCGTTCGGGATCGATGTCGAATGCGCCGGCGACGAGCTGGAAGCTGCCGTCGCGCATCGCGGCCGACCGATGGCTGTAGCCGATCTGGCTGCCGAGCCCGCCGCCGACCATGCCCCAGCGAATCGAATGTCCAAGCAGAATCTGTCCGTCAATCATGATGATGGTGTTCCTGGTGCGGGTTCGGGGGTCATGCAAAGCCGGCCGACGCGAGAAACGCGCGGCTCGCGGCAACGTCGCGCAGGCTCGTGCCGGCATTGCGCGGGTCGCGCTCCTGTTCGATCGTGATGTACCCGGCGTAGCCGATGTCGTCGAGCGCGTGGCGGATCGACCGGTAGTCGAGCACGCCGGTGCCGATCGGGCACATCACGCCGCGCGCGCAGGCGGCGAAGAACGCGATGTGCTCGCCCATCACCGCGTCGTACACAGCTGCGTCGATATCCTTGAAGTGCACGTAGTCGAGACGCGCCGCATGGCGGCGCAGCCAGGTTTCCGGGTCCATGCCCGAGTAATGCAGGTGGCCGGTGTCGAGACAGAGGCCGGCCGTGTCGGCCGGCATATCGGCAACGATCCGGTCGATCTCGTCCGCGAACTCGACGTAGCCGCCCGCATGCGGATGGATCACCGCGCGCACGCCGAATTCGTCGCGTGCGATCGTCGCGATCTGCCGGATGTGATCGACCATCCGGGCCCAGCATTCATCGGACAGCCGCGGCGCGCGATCGGCATGGCCGGCCGCGTAGTCGCGCTCCTCGTGCCCCCAGTCCATCACGACCAGGTACGGCGCCGCGTAGCGCTGGCCGGGCTGCGTCGGCAGCTTCGGCAGCCGCGTGATCAGCGCGCAGATGTCGCGCGTCTGGCGCAGCAGGTTCGGCAGGTTCTCCGGCGATACGAGATCGTCGAAGATCGTGCCGGCGGTGATGCTCAGGCGCTGCCGCTCGAGTTCCGCGCTCACCACGTCGAGTTCGAGCGGGATGTAGCCGTACGGCCCGAGCTCGATGCCCGAGTAGCCGGCCTGCGCGGCCTCGGCAAGCACGTGCCGCCACGGCGGCAGGTGCGGGTTGTTCACGTCGTCGACGCCCCAGCAGCACGGGGCGCAACCAATCTTCATCGTCATGTCGGTCAGTCCGGCAAGCGGCGCGTGGCCATGGATCAGCCGCGATAGAACGCGGGACGGTCGGCCATCGCAATCGGCTCGACCGCGCCGCTCTTCTGCGCCTTCACGCAGGCGTCGGCCGCGACCGCCGCCGCGTAGCCGTCCCACGCGGACGGCCCGGTCAGCGCACCCTGCCGCACGCCGTCGATGAACGCCTGCAGCTCGACGTCGTACGATGCGATGAAACGCTCCTTCCAGTCGGTCATGATCTCGACCGACTGGCGCGCCGCATGCTTGAGCCCGACGGCCGGCGGATCGGGCAGCTTCGCGATGCCCTGCTCGCCGACGACCTCGCACTGGATGTCATAGCCGTACTGGCAGTTCACGAAGATCTCGACGTCGATGCGCACGCCGCTCGCGGTTTCCAGCAGCACGATCTGCGGATCGGCGAGATGCGTGGATGCGTGGCGCGTCTTCTTCGGATAGACGACCTGCGTGCTCGTGTAGTCCTCGCCGAGCAGCCAGCGCAGCACGTCGAGTTCGTGGATCAGCGTATCGGTGATCGCCATGTCGGTCGTGTAGCGCTCGCCGACCGACTGGTTGCGGTGCGCGCAATGCAGCATCAGCGGCGCGCCGATCTCGCCGCTGTCGATCACGCGCTTCAGCGCGCGATAACCCTCGTCGTACGGCCGCATGAAGCCGACCTGCACGAGCCGCTTGCCGTGCGCGACTTCCGCTTCGACGATCCGCATGCAGCCGTCGGCCGTCACCGCGAGCGGCTTCTCGCAGAACACGGGTTTGCCGTGCGCGATCGCGTCGAGCACGAACGCTTCGTGCGTCGGCCCCCACGACGTGACGAGCACGGCCTGCACGTCGGCGGCCGCGACCACTTCATGGCCGTCGGCGTAGATTTCCGCGTCGAGCCCGTATTTCGTCACCGCGTCACGCGCCTGCTGCGGATCGATGTCGTTGACGGCCACGACGCGTGCGCCGGACAGCGTGCGGGTCAGTCTGCGGATATGGTCCTGGCCGATCGCGCCGCAGCCGATCACGCCGATTTGCAAGGTCATCTACAAGTCTCCAGTCGTTCATCAGCGGCGCGGCCCGTGCCGCGCCGGTCAGCATTCGGTCAGCGCGCGGTGCGATCGAAATGACGATCGACGTAGCGCTGGATCGTCTCGCGCATGTAGCGCGACGACGCTTCCGCACGGTCCTCCCACGCGAACACGCACGACGACATCACACCGTCGAAGCCTGCCGCGACGAGCGCACGGAAAAACATGTCCCAGTCGATCTCGCCCTGCCCGATGTCGAGATGCTGGTGCACGCGGATCTGGGCGGAGCCGGGCGGGTTCACGATGTAGCGCAGCTGGCTGCTCTTGCGGTGGTCGAAGGTGTCGGCCACGCGCACGTGCGCGAGGATCGGCGCGGCCTGCGCGATCATCGCGGCCATGTCGTCGCCGTAGTAGAACGTGTGCGGCGCGATATACGACAGCTTCAGCGACGGCGAAGCGACGTTCGTGACGATGTCGATCGCCGGCTGCAGCTGCTCGATCCAGTCCTCCGGATGCGGCTCGACCGACAGCACGATGCGTTCGCGCTCGAGGATCGGCAGCAGCTCGTCCATCGACCGGAACCACGCGGCCTCGCACAGCTCCTTCGGGTTCGCGCCCGGCCGCTCGCCGACCGAACGCTCGGGCGACGCGCCGCGCCCGAACTCCGATACCATCAGCGCGCACTCCATCTCGAGCGCCACCTCGATCGCCTTCTTCCAGCAACGCACGGCCCATTGACGCTCGTCCTCGAACGGGCTCGCCCAGCGGTACATCGGCTGCAGCGACGCGAGACCGACGCCGCTCGCGCGCATCGCCTGCCGGAATGCGGCCATGCGCTCGCGCGTCGCGCGCGGCATCACCCACCAGTCGAGAAAATCGCTGCGCGGCGACAGCTCGATCTGGTCGTAGCCGAGTTCCGCCACCGCGTGCGGCAGCCGGTCGAGCGGCAGGTGGCGAATCATGTAGGGGTCCAGCGCGATCTTCATCAGGCTTCCTTCGCGAATGCGGTTACCGGCACGACGCGGGCGTTCAGCGACGCGTCTTCTTGTTGCGGTACTGGTCGGCGATCACGGCCGCGACGATGATCGCGCCCTTCACCATCTCCTGGTAGTACGCGTCGATGCGGATGAACGTGAAGCCCGACGTCATCACGCCGAGGATCAGCACGCCGATCACGGTGCCCGTCACGCGGCCGAGGCCGCCCGACAGCGACGTGCCGCCGATCACGACGGCCGCGATCGCATCGAGCTCGTACATCACGCCCATGCCCGACTGGCCGGAGATCGCACGCGCGGCCGTCACGGTGCCTGCGATCCCGCTCAGCAGCCCAGCGATCGCATAGACGAAGATCAGGTGGCGCGTGACGTTGATGCCCGACACGACGGCCGCGTGGCGGTTCGCACCGATCGCATAGGTGTACTTGCCGAAGCGGGTGTAGCGCAGCACGACGTGGAAGATCGCGGCGATCACGAGGAAGATGATCACCGGATTCGCGCCCGCGCCGATGGCCGCGAACGGGTCGGTCAGCATCGACACCGGCATCCCGTTGGTGAACCACTTCGCGAAGCCGCGCGCGGCGACCATCGTGCCGAGCGTCGCGATGAACGGCGGGATGCCCGTCATTGCGATCAGCGTGCCGTTCAGCAGGCCGACCAGCAGCCCGACGCACACGCCGGCCAGCACGGGCCAGATGATCGGCAGGTCGGTCAGGTGCGGAAACACCGCGCGCGGGAAGTCCGACACCTGCGCGAGACTCGCCGATACGACGGCCGCGGCCGCGACGACCGACCCCGACGACAGGTCGATCCCGCTGGTGATGATCACGAGGTTCACGCCCACCGCGATGATGCCGATCACGGCCATCTGCAGCACGATGATCTCGAGCCGCTCGGCATTGAACAGGAAGCTCTGGCCGACGACGATCCAGCCGACGATCTCGAAGAACAGGCTGATGCCGACCAGCACGAGGAAGATGCTCAGCTCGGGCGGCCACTTCGTGTGCCGCGACTTGAGGGTCATGGTCTGCGCATCCGCAGCCGGGTTCAGGTTGCCCATTTGTTTGTCTCCAATCTTGGTTCGGCTCAGCGCGACGCGAGATCCATGATGCGGACCTGGTCGGCGTCCTTGCGATCGACGATGCCGGTCATGCGCCCTTCGTGCATCACCATCACGCGATCGCTCATCCCCAGCACTTCCGGCATTTCCGACGAGATCATCAGCACCGCGACGCCCTTGCCGGCCAGCGCGCTGACGAGCCGGTGAATCTCGGCCTTCGCGCCGACGTCGATGCCGCGCGTCGGTTCGTCGAGGATCAGGATGCGCGGCTGCGTGAGGAGCCACCGGCCGATCAGCACCTTCTGCTGGTTGCCGCCCGACAGGTTCTGGATTTCCTCGTGCAGCCCCGGCGACTTCACGCGCAGCGTCCGGCTCATTTCCTCGCAGTCGCGTTTGAGCTGCGCCTGCTGCACGAAGTTGAACTTCACGTAGCGGTTGCGGAGCACCGCCGCTTCCATGTTCGCGAGCAGGTCGAGATTCAGGAAGCAGCCGGTGTCCTTGCGATCCTCGGTGAGGAAGGCCATCCCGTGCTTCATCGCCTGCGCCGGCGTCGCGATCCGCACCGGCTTGCCGTCGATGCGGATCTCGCCCGACGTGGCCGGCACGACGCCGAACAGCGCCTCCGCGACGTTCGAGCGCCCCGAGCCGACGAGGCCCGCGACACCGAGGATTTCTCCGGCGCGCAGCTCGAAACTCACGTCGCGGAACACGCCGTCGACGCCGAGGTTCTTCACCGACAGCACGACGTCGCCGATCGGCACCTCTTCCTTCGGAAACATCTGCGTGATCTCGCGCCCGACCATCATGCGGATGATGTCGTCGCGCGTGACGTCGCTCGATGCATGCGTGCCGATGTACTTGCCGTCGCGAAACACCGAGAACTCGTCGGCGATCTCGAACAGCTCGTTCATCTTGTGCGTGATGTAGACGATGCCCTTGCCCTGCTCGCGCAGCTGGCGAATGATCCGGAACAGGTGCGTGACTTCCTTGTCGGTCAGCGCGGAGGTCGGCTCGTCCATGATCAGCACGTCGGAGTCGAACGACACGGCCTTCGCGATCTCGACCATCTGGCGGCTCGCGACCGTCAGCGTGCGCACATCGGTTTCCGGATCGATGTCGATCGACAGCCGCTCGAACAGCGCGGCCGTCTGGCGGCGCAGCGCCGCGTGATCGATCAGGCCGAAGCGGTTCTTCGGTTCGCGGCGGATCCAGATGTTCTCCGCGACCGTCATGTACGGCATCAGGTTGAGTTCCTGGTGGATCATCGCGATGCCGCGGTCGAGCGCATCGAGCGGACCGTTCAGCACGACCGGTTCGCCGTTGATCAGGATTTCGCCCTGGTCGGGCGTGTAGACGCCCGCGATGATCTTCATCAGCGTCGACTTGCCGGCGCCGTTCTCGCCCATCAGCGCATGAACGGTGCCGCGGCGCACGCGGAACTGCACGCCGTCGAGCGCGACGACGCCGGGAAAGGACTTGCCGACGCCGCGCACCTCGAGCACGCAGTCGGCGGCGGGAGAAGCCGGCGCGGCGGACGATCCGCCGGATGAAGCGGCCGGTGCGTCGCCGCCGGCCATCGGGCGCGCGACCCTGGCTGTAAACATGGACGTTCCTCGACAAAGCGCGCGCGAACCCGGCGCTGCCGGGCCCGCGCAGTTCAACGGACCGCCGGTCAGTGCTTGGCGTACTGGTTCATGTTCTCGGGCGTCACGAGCTCGAACGGCACGTTCACGTAGCGGTCGACCGGCTGCTTCTTCGCGAGCTTCAGCGCGGCGGCCACCGACTGCGCACCCTGCCCGACCGCATTCTGGTAGACCGACACCTTCAGCTCGCCGGCCTTCATCGCCGCGAGACCGTCCGGCGTCGCGTCGATACCCGCGACGACGGTTTTCGGCGTCAACTTGCGGGCGGCCTTCAGCGCGTTGATCGCGCCGATCGCCATCTCGTCGTTGTTGGAGATGATCGCGTCGAACTTCGTCCCAGAGCTCAGCCAGTTCATCGTGATGTCCTGGCCCTGCGTGCGGCTCCACTTGCCTTCGCGCTTGTCGACGATCTTCATGCCCGAGCAGTCCTTCGTCGCGATCACGTCCTCGATGTCCTTGGTGCGGGCGCGCGCCGATTCGTTGGACAGCTCGCCCATCAGCACGAGGAGGTCGCCCTTGCCGCCGAGCAGCTTGCACACCTGGCGCGCCTGCAGCGTGCCCGACTGCTTTTCGTCGGACGCGACGACCGCGACGCCGGCCGGCAGCTTGTCGAAATCGACCGGCTTGCGGTTCACGTAGACGAGCGGGATCCTGGCGGCCGTCACCATCTTCGTGATCTTCGGCGTCGCGTCGGTATCGACCGCGTTCACGATGATCGCGTCGACCTTCTGCGCGATCATGTTCTGGACCTGGCTCAACTGCTTGCCGACGTCGTTGCCGCCGTCCTCGATCTGCACCGTCGCACCGTCCTTCTTCGCTGCGTCGGTGATGCTGTTGCGCAGGATGGTCAGGAACGTGTCGTCGAACGACGCCATCGTCACGCCGATCTTCTCGGCATGCGCGAGCGGCGCAGCCAGGATCGCGGCGGCCGCGACGGCCATCAGCTTGGTCTTCATGATCAATCTGTCTCCTCATCTCCGGGGGGCGGAAGACGGCGCGTTGCGCGCCGCCGGGCCGAGTCCGATACGGACTGAAGCATCCGGATGAAACTGTAGATCAGTTCCTCTACGATTTGGAAATTTATTTCTACGTGATTTCACCTAGGGAACTGGATTTCCAAAAAGTCTAGACTGCGTCCGTAGCCCGATTCCCTGCGGCAGGCAGTCTCGCGTCGTGCAGCGCACGCCGCGGCGTGCGTCCAAAGGATCGGTCCCCTAATCTGCCGGCAACGCCGACCGCCGGCCGCGAGCGTGACACGTGATATGAGCCAGCTGAACTTTCCGAGTGACCGCCCCATCGATCTCGCCTGCCTCGGCCGCGTGGCCGTGGATCTCTATGCGCAGCAGTACGGCAGCCGCCTCGAAGACGCGCGCAGCTTCCAGATGTATCTCGGCGGCTCGTCGGGCAACGTCGCGTTCGGCGTCGCGCGGCTCGGGCTGAAGACCGCGATGATTTCGCGCGTCGGCGACGAGCAGATGGGCCGCTTCCTGCGCGAGACGCTCGAACGCGAAGGCTGCGACACGAGCCAGCTGCAGACCGACAGCGAGCGCCTCACCGCGCTGGTGCTGCTCGGGCTGAAGGATCGAGACACGTTCCCGCTGCTGTTCGTGCGCGAGAACTGCGCGGACATGGCCGTGCGCGCCGACGAGATCCGCGAGGACTTCATCGCCGGCTGCCGGGCGCTCGCGATCACCGGCACGCATCTTTCGACACCGGGCACACGCGAGGCGTCGCTGACCGCGCTCGGCTATGCGCGCCGCCACGGCGTCGTGCGGATCCTCGACATCGACTACCGCCCCGTGCTGTGGGGGCTGACCGCGCGCGGCGCGGGCGAGAACCGCTACGTGCCGGACGCGCAGGTGACGCGGCAGCTGCAGCAGGCGCTCGGTGAATTCGACCTGCTGGTCGGCACCGAAGAGGAATTCCTGATCGCGGGCGGCGTGCCGCACGACCTGACCGGATCGTTGCAGGCGGTACGCAAGATCACGAACGCAACGCTGGTCGTCAAGCGCGGCGCGCTCGGCTGCTGCGTGATCGAAGGCGACCTTCCGGCCAGCATCGACGCCGCGCCGAACTTCCTCGGCGAACGCGTCGAGGTGCTCAACGTGCTCGGCGCGGGCGACGCATTCCTGTCGGGCCTGCTGTCGGGGCTGCTGCGCGGGAGCGACTGGGCCGAAGCGACGCGCATCGCGAACGCGTGCGGCGCGATCGTCGTGTCGCGCCACGCGTGCTCGGCCGCGATGCCGACGCCGGCCGAACTCGCGCACTGGTTCGACGGCAGCCGCAATCCGGCGGTCGACGCCGACCGCACGCTCGCGCACCTGCACCGCGTGACGGTGCCGCGCCGCGACTGGGACGACCTGTGCGTGATGGCGTTCGACCACCGCAGCCAGTTCTACGAACTCGCGGTGCAGGCCGGCGCGGACGAAGCGCGGATCAAGACGCTCAAGCGCCTGCTCGTGCGCGCGGTCGAACAGGTCGAGCGCGATCGTCATATCGAAGGCCACGTCGGCGTGCTGATCGACGGCGGCGCCTACGGCAGCGACGCGCTCGCGTCGGCCACCGGGCGCGGCTGGTGGGTCGGCCGCCCGGTCGAGCTGCCGGGCTCGCGGCCGCTGCGTTTCGACGAAACGCGCTCGGTCGGCTCGTCGCTCACGCACTGGCCGACCGAACAGGTCGTGAAATGCCTCGTTCACTACCACCCCGACGACGACGTCGACCTGCGCGTCGAGCAGGAGCAGCGTGTACTGGAACTGTGGGAAGCCACGCGGGCCAGCGGCAACGAGCTGCTGCTCGAAATGATTCCGCCGCGCGCGGTCACGCCGGCCGGCACCGAGGACGATGCAGTGCTGCGCACGGTCGCGCGCTTCTACAACCTCGGTGTGAAACCCGAATGGTGGAAGCTCACGCCGCTGAGCGCGGACGGCTGGACGCGGCTCGCCGCGCTGATCGCCGAGCGCGACCCGCACTGCCGCGGCGCGGTGATCCTCGGCCTGAACCAGCCGCTGCAATACCTCGTCGACAGCTTCCGCTCGGCGACCAACCCGATCGTCAAGGGCTTCATGGTCGGGCGCACGCTGTGGGCCGATGCATCGCTGAACTGGTTCGCCGGCCGCATCGACGACCAGGCGCTGATCGACGAAGTCGCCGGCAACTTCACGCAACTGGTCGACGCGTGGCTCGGCCGCCGTGCCGCCGCGCGCGCCGCCGCAGCAGCCTGATGCATGTGCCCGTGACGACCACCCGACTCCTCTCTATCGACCGACGATGACCACCACCGTGAGACTGACCGTCAGCCAGGCGCTCGTGCGCTACCTGGCCGCCCTGCGCGCCGAAGTCGTCCAGCCCGACGGCCGCACCGAAATCCTGCCGTACTGCGGCGGCGTGTTCGCGATCTTCGGCCACGGCAACGTGGCCGGGCTCGGCGAAGCGCTGCATGCCGAGAAGGACCGGCTGCCGACGTTCCGCGCGCACAACGAGCAAGGGATGGCGAATGCGGCCGTCGCGTTCGCGAAAGCGAATTTCCGCCAGCGGATGATGGCCGCGACGTCGAGCATCGGCCCCGGCGCGACCAACATGCTGACGTCGGCGGCGCTGGCGCACGTCGGCCGGCTGCCGCTGCTGCTGCTGCCCGGCGACGTGTTCGTGTCGCGGCTGCCCGACCCCGTGCTGCAGCAGGTCGAGGATTTCGAACAGGGCGACGTCAGCGCGAACGACTGCTTCCGGCCCGTGACGCGCTACTTCGACCGCATCACGTCGCCCGAGCAACTGCTCGTCGCGCTGCCGCGCGCGATCCAGGTGATGACCGACCCCGCGCAGTGCGGCCCCGTGTGTCTCGCGCTGCCGCAGGACGTGCAGACCTTCGCGTACGACTGGCCCGAGGATTTCTTCGCGCCGCCGGTGATCCGGATGCGCCGGCCGCCGGCCGACGCGCTCGAACTGGCCGATGCGCTCGACGTGCTGAAGGCCGCGAAGAAGCCGCTGATCGTCGCCGGCGGCGGCGTGCTGTACAGCCAGGCGTGGGACGCGCTGCGCGCGTTCGCCGACGCGCATGGGGTGCCGGTCGCCGAATCGCAGGCCGGCAAGGGCAGCCTCGCGTGGGATCACCCGCTGAACCTCGGATCGATCGGCGTGACGGGCTCGCCCGCCGCGAACCGCGCGGCCGCGCAGGCCGATGTCGTGTTCGCGGTCGGCACGCGGCTGCAGGATTTCACGACCGGCTCGCATGCGCTGTTCGGCAACGCGACGCTGTTGAGCCTGAACGTGCAGCCGTTCGACGCCGGCAAGAAACGCGGGCGGCAATTGATCGCCGACGCACGCACGGGCCTCGGCCAGTTGTCGGCCGCGCTGGCCGGCTGGCACGCCGATCCGGCCTGGGCGGCGGCGAACCGCGACCAGGCCGCCGCGTGGAATGCACGCGTGACCGAACTGACGACGCGCATCCCGACGGACACGCTGCCGTACGACGCGGAAGTGATCGGCGCGGTGCGCGACTCCGCGGCCGACGCGGGACGCGACAGCGCGCGCGACGACCTCGTCGTCTGCGCGGCCGGCACGCTGCCGGCCGAACTGCACAAGCTGTGGCGCAGCGGCGTGCCGGGCAACTATCACATGGACTATGCGTACTCGTGCATGGGCTATGAAGTGGCGGGCGGCCTCGGCGCGAAGCTCGCGCGCCCCGAACGCGAAGTGATCGTGATCGTCGGCGACGGCTCGTACATGATGCTCAACGCGGAGCTCGCCACCTCCGTGATGCTCGGCCGCAAGATCATCGTCGTGATCCTCGACAACCGCGGCTACGGCTGCATCGAGCGGCTGCAGCTGAACTGCGGCGGCGCAAGCTTCAACAACATGCTCGACGATTGCGTGCTCGAAGGCGGTGAACGCTCGACGATCGACTTCGCGATGCATGCGCGTGCGATGGGCGCCGAAGCCGTGCACGTGCGCGACATCGCCGAACTGCGCCGCGAAATGACGCGCGCCCGCGCGGCGAAGACGAGCCAGGTGCTCGTGATCGACACCACGCACCAGCGCACGACCGACGACGGCGGCGCGTGGTGGGAAGTCGCAGTGCCGCAGGTATCCGAACGCACCGGCGTCGAAGGCGCGCACCGCGCGTATCTCGACGCGAAAACCCGGCAGCGGCGCTGATGGCGCGCGCTGCCCACGAACCCGCCCCGCGAAAAAACACATCCGAACCAAGGAAGCCCGTCATGAGCTGGAACGTCCGCATCGGCATCAATCCCCTGTCGTGGATGAACGACGACCTGCCGTCGCTCGGCGGCGAGACGCCGCTCGAAACGGCACTGAAGGAAGGCGCCGAAATCGGCTACGCGGGCTTCGAGCTCGGCAACAAGTTTCCGAAGACGGGCCCCGAGCTGAAGGCGAAGCTCGCCGAATTCGGCCTCGTGTGCGTGTCCGGCTGGTATTCGGGCTTCCTCGCGGAAGTCGCGCCGGGCATGAGCGACGCCGATGCGGTCGCCGCGGAAATCGAGCGCTGCCGCGCGCACATGACAAAGCTGCAGTTCAACGACGTGAAGGTCGTGGTCTACGGCGAATGCGCGGGCACGATCCAGGGCAGCATCGACACGCCGGTCGCGAAACGGCCGCGCTTCGTCGACGACGACGCCTGGCAGCGCTATGCGGCGCGCCTCGACGCGTTCGGTGCGCACCTGCTCGCGACCTACGGGATCAAGCTCGCCTACCATCACCACATGGGCGCGTACGTCGAGTCGCCCGACGACGTCGACCGCCTGATGGCGCTGACCGATCCGGCGAAGGTGTTCCTGCTGTTCGACACGGGCCATGCGTATTTCGGCGGCGCGGCCGATCCGGTGACGCTGCTGACGAAGCACGTGTCACGCGTCGCGCACGTGCACTGCAAGGACGTGCGGCCGCAGGTCGTCACGCAGGCGCGCAACGACGGCTGGAGCTTCCTGAACGGCGTGATCAACGGCACGTTCACGGTGCCGGGCGACGGCGCGCTCGATTACGACGCGACGCTGCGCACGCTGAAGGACGCCGGCTACGAAGGCTGGCTCGTCGTCGAGGCCGAGCAGGATCCGGCCGTCGCGCCGAGCTATGCCTATGCGAAGAAGGGCTACGAGTCGCTGCGCACGATCGTCGACCGGTTGAGTGCGTGAGCGCTTGAGCCCTACCCTATTGCGGAGCCCCACCCCATGACGATTTCTCCCCTGCTGGTCAAAGCGTCGCCTGAGCGCGAAATCTGCAACGTCACGCCGGAATCGGCCGGCTGGAAGCATGTCGGCTTTCGCGCGCTGCGCCTGAAGGCCGGCGATACCGAAATGCTCGACACCGGCGCGCGCGAGCTGTGCGTGGTCGTGCTGACGGGCACCGTGCGTGCCGAAGTCGATGGCGCAACCTACGACGCGCTCGGCAAGCGCGACAGCGTGTTCGAGGCGTTGTCGCCGGACGCGCTGTACGTGCCGGGCGGCAAGACCGTCACGCTGGTCGCGACGCGCGACGCGGAAATCGCGCTGTGCACCGCGCCGTACGCGAGCGGCGACAAGCCCGTGCGGCGTCTCGACGGCGAACGGATGCGCCGGTCGGTGCGCGGGCAAGGCACCAATACGCGCTACGTGTGCGACATCCTGATGGGCGACAACCCGGCGGCCGAGCGCCTCCTCGTCGTCGAAGTCGTCACGCCGGCGAGCCACTCGAGCAGCTATCCGCCACACAAGCACGATCGCGACGCGGCGCCCGACGAGACGTCGCTCGAGGAAACCTACTATCACCGGATCGATCCGCCGCAGGGCTTCGCGTTCCAGCGCGTGTACACGGACGACCGCAGCCTCGACGAAGCGTGCGCGGTCGAGAACCACGACGTCGTGATGGTGCCGCGCGGCTATCACCCGGTCGTCGCGCCGCACGGCTACAACCTGTACTACCTGAACGTGATGGCCGGGCCGAGCCGCGCGTGGGCGTTCAAGAACGATCCCGCGCACGAGTGGATGATCGACGCGGCGCCGAAAAGCTGAAGAACGCCGAAGCATTGAACGGAAGACGGGCCCGCGCGCGGCCCGTGACGACGCGACGCCCGGCACGCGCACACTGAGCCGGCGACGCCACGGAGCCGCCATGGTGACGACCCATTTTCGCCTTGAACCCCACGCCTTCGACGACGACGCGTCGAATCCGGCGCTGCCGCGCTTCAATGCGGCCGTCGCCCGGCGGATGGGGGAAATCGCGGTCAACCTCGCGTCGCGGCGCGGGCTGCCGATCGCGGTGAGCATCGTCGGCGAGCAAGCGCCGCTGTTCTACTGCGCGCTCGACGGCAGCGGCGCAAACGACAGCGACGCGATCCGCCGCCGGCAGAACACCGTGTTGCGTTTCGGCCTGAGTTCGCTCGCGGTCGGCGCGCGCTTTCGCCGCGCCGGCTGGTCGCTGCAGTCGCAGGGATTGTCCGCCGACGACTATGCGCTCGACGGTGGCGGCGTGCCGTTGCGGATCGCCGGGGCCGGCATCGTCGGCGCGATGACGATCGCGGGACTCGATTCCGAAGACAATCACGCGCTCGTCGTCGAGTGCCTGCAATGGCACGTCGGCGCGAACGCGCTGGCGATGCTCGCGTAACGACGCAATCGGCGCATGCGCGCCGATTGCGCCGTCCCGCAGGATCAGTTCAACCCGCCGCTCACGACGAGGTGCTCGCCGGTCATCCAGCGGGCATCGTCCGACGCGAGGAACACGGCCACCGACGCGATGTCGTCCGGCTCGCCGAGGCGGCCGAGCGGCGTCTCGCTGCGCACCTGCTTGTCGAGATCGGAGCCGATGATGCCCGCGCTGTGCGTGCCTTCGGTCACGATCATGCCGGGGTTGATCGCGTTCACGCGGATCTTGCGCGGGCCGAGTTCGAGCGCGAGCACGCCGGTGATCGCGTCGACCGCACCCTTCGTGCCGCTGTACACGGCGCTGGCCGGCGGCGTGATGCTGGTCACCACCGAGCTGATGTTGACGATGCTCGCGCCTTCGCCGAGATGCTTGACGGCTGCCTGCGTCATCAGCAGCACGCCGAACACGTTCGTGTCGAACTGCCGGCGGTAGTGCTCCTCGGTGATCGCTTCGATCGCCCCGAATTCGTACACGCCGGAATTGTTGACGAGCACGTCGAGACGGCCGTACGTGTCGATCGCCGTATCGACGATGCGCTGCGCGTCGGCTGCCTTCGACACGTCGCCGCCGACCGCGACCGCCCGGCCGCCCGCTTCGACGATCGCGCTCACGACCGCGTCGGCGCCTGCCTTGCTGCTCGCGTAGTTGACGACGACCGCCGCGCCCTCGACGGCCAGTGCCTTCGCGATGGCCGCGCCGATGCCCTTCGATGCGCCCGTGACGATCGCTACCTTGCCTGCCAGCTTGCTCATGATTTCATTCCTCAGTCAGAAGACGTTCGATGGTTGGCGCCGTTTGCCGTGTGGATGCGTTGCTGCGGCAACCGGCATGACTGGAAATTTACTGTGCACCGCAGCGACGATAAAGCGGCTCGCAACGAATTGACTGGCGGAGTTTGCCGAACAATCGATCGCGCGCCGTCAGCCGGCGCTCAGCCATGCATTGGCGACTTCGCCGCCCAGGCCGTCGAGCGCGCCGTCGAAGACGATCTGGCCGCGCCCCATCACCGCGACGCGCCGTGCGAGCCGCGGCGCGAACTGCAGCCGCTGCTCGATCAGCAGGATCGCGACGCCGTCGGCCTGCAGCGCGGCGAGGCAGGCGCCGACCTCGTCGACCGCGAGCGGCGCGAGCCCTTCGGCCGGCTCGTCGACGATCAGCACGCGCGGGCTGCCGGCCAGCGCGCGCACCAGCGCGAGCACCTGCTGCTCGCCGCCCGACAACCGCCCGGCTTTCACGTCCGCGCGCGCGGCCAGCAGCGGAAAACGGTCGAACAGGCGGTCGAGCGCCGCGCGTTCAGCCGCACCGCCTGCACCGCGCAGCCCGAGCCGCAGGTTGTCGCGTACCGTCAGCAGCGGGAACACGTCGCGGCTTTCGGCAACGTAAGCGACACCGTGCCGCGCGATCTCGAACGTCCGCGCGCCCACGCATTCGGCGCCGGCGATGCGCACCGAGCCAGTCGTGCGCACGAGCCCCATCACGGCCTTCGCGAGCGTCGAGCGGCCCGAGCCGTTGCGGCCGAGCAGCGCGAGCGTCTCGCCCGGCGCCAGCGTGAGATCGACGCCGTCGAGCACGGGCTGCAACCCGTACCACGCGCGCAGGCCGCGAATGTCGAGCAGTGCGCTCATGCGCGCCCCTCGCCCAGATACGCGGCGCGCACGCGCGGATCGGCACGGATGGCATCGGGCGCGCCGGTCGCGACCACCGTGCCGCGCACGAGCACCGTGATGCGTTCGGCGAAACCGAACACCGCGTCCATGTCGTGCTCGATCATCAGCACCGTACGGCCCTGCGTCGTCGCGCGGATCAGCGCGATCATCCGCGCCGCCTGCGCGCGGCTCATGCCGGCCGTCGGCTCGTCGAGCAGCAGCGTGCGCGCGCCGCTCGCGAGCGCGATCCCGAGATCGAGCGCGCGCTGTTCCGCATAGCTCAGTTCCGCGGCCAGCGTGTTGCGCCGCGCATCGAGCCCGATGTCGTGCAGCACACGCTCGGCCGCGAGATCGACGGACGCCGATTCGCGCAGCCGGTTCCACCAGCGCCGCCGTTCGGCCGGCGCATGCAGCGCCGCGCAGCGCAGGTTGTCGAATACGGTCAGCCTCGCAAATGCACTCGTCTGCTGGAAACTGCGGCCGATGCCGAGGCGGCTCGCGACGACGGGCCCGCGCCCGCGCAGGTCGACGCCGTGCAGCACGACCCGCCCGCGCGTCGGCCGTGTCGCACCGGCGATCACGCCGAACAGCGTCGACTTGCCCGCGCCGTTCGGCCCGATCAGCGCATGGCGCTCGCCGGCCGCGATACTCAGTTCGACGCCGTCGAGCACGGTCTGCGCCCCGAAGCGCTGCACGACGCCATGAAGCGCAATCGCGTTGCCGTTCATCGCGCGTCCTCCCGCTTGCCGGCCTGGCTGCCCTGCACGAACCGCGCGCGCCAGCCCCACAGCAGCGTGCCGATGCCGGCCGCCGAGCACGCGACGGCCCAGCCGGCCGGCGTATCGGCATCGATGCCCCACGCGCCGAATGCGAGACCCGAGCCGTCGTCCTGCGCGAAGCGCCACGCGTAGCCGAGTTCGGCCGCGCAGACGATCGCGACACCCCAGAACAGGCACGCGCCGATTGCGCACAGCATCCGCCACCGCTCGGCCACCGGCGCATCGCGGCGCATCGCGTGCGCGAGCGCCTGCGCAAGGCCCGCGATCCCGCGCGGTGCGGCCACGACGATCGCGACGAACAGCACGCCGAGGTACAGCGCCCACGCGCGCGACACGCCCGCGACGCCGATGCTCAGCGCGGTCAGCACCGCGGCGCCGGCCGCCGGCCCGAAGAACGCGCCGGTGCCGCCGATCACCGCGGCGATCAGCACGGTTGCCGAGCGCGCCATCGACACGCTGTCGGGCGTCGCGATCTCGATGTCGATCAGCGTCAGCGTACCGGCGATACCCGCGAAGAACGACGCGCAGGTGACCATCGCGAGCCGCACGCGGCGCGGATCGGTGCCGAGCGCGGCGACGCGCGCCGGGTTGTCGCGCACCGCGTTCGCGAGCCGCGCGAGCGGCGTGCGCGTCAGCGCGTGCATGGCCCACGCCGACACGACGCACCACGCGGCGATCACCGTGTACGCGTGTGCCGGTGCGCCGAAATGCCAGTTGCCCCACGGCGTGCCGCTCGCGCGGTCGATCGGCACGCCGCCGAGACCGCCGAACCACGCCGGCACGCTCCACGCGGCGGCCGCGACGCATTCGCCGAGCCCGAGCGTGATCATCGCGAATGCGGTGCCGGAACGGCGTGTCGCGAGCAACCCGGCGACGCATCCGAATCCCGCGCCGGCCACGCCGCCGACGAGCGGCAACAGCGGCAGCGGGCCGCCCATATGGTTGAACCAGTGCGCGGCCGCGAACGCGCCGAGGCCCGCGAATGCCGCATGCCCGAACGACAGCAGCCCGGTCGTGCCGAGCTGCAGGTTGTACGACAGCGCGAGCACGACAAGCGCGGCCGTCTGCGCGAGATAACCGAGCACCGCCCCATGCGGCCACAGCCACGCGGGCAGCACGAAGCACGCGGCGAACAGCGCCCAGCGCGCGCATCCGGCGAACACGCGGCTACGCATCGGCACGTTCTCCGAACAACCCGCGCGGCCGCGCGACCAGCACCGCGACGAGCAGCAGATAGGGCACGAGCGGCGCGAGTTGCGCGATCGACACCGCGGCCACGCGGTCGGGCAGCGCGATGCCGGCCCATGACGCGAGGTCGCGCAGCGACGTGTCGCTCGCGGCCGCGAAGGTCTGCGAGAAACCGACCGCGAGCGACGCGACGAACGCGCCGCCGAGCGAGCCGAGCCCGCCGATCACGACGACCGCGAACACGACCGACCCGACGGTCTCGGCCAGCGCGGGTTCGATCACCGCGAGCGGCGCGCCGATCACGCCGGCGAGCGCCGCGAGCGCGGTGCCGGCGCCGAACAGGCCCGTCATCACGCGCGGCACGTCGTAGCCGAGCGCCTCGACCGCCGCGCGATGCGTGAGCGCCGCACGCACGACGAGCCCGATGCGCGACGCGCGCAGCAGCGCGCCGAGCGCGACCAGCATCGTCGCGGACATCGCCATCATGAACAGCCGGTAGCGCGGCAATGCGAGGCCGAAGACGCTCACGGGCGCACCGTCGAACAGCGGCGGCACGGGCGCCGGCAGCGGCGCGAGGCCCCAGACGAGTTTCGCGCCCTCGCCGATCAGGTACGCGAGACCGAAAGTCAGCAGCAGTTCGCTCGTATGGCCGCGCGCCTGCACGCGGCGCAGCAGCGTGCGTTCGCAGCCGGCACCGAGCAGCCCGACCGCAAGCGGCGCGAGCACGAGCGCCGGCCAGAAGCCCGCATGGGCCGCGATGCTGTAGCCGACATACGCGCCGAGCATGTAGAAGCTCGCATGGGCGAAGTTGAGCACGCCCTGCACGCTGAAGATCAGCGTGAGGCCGGCCGACAGCATGAACAGCAGCAAGCCGTAGCTGAGGCCGTTGAAGGCCTGGAGCGCGAACGCGTGCACCGCGAGCCGTCAGGCCGTGAGCGGCTCGAGCGCGGCGCGCAACGCGTCGGGCAGCGGCACGGGGCGGCGTGTCCCGCGATCGACGTACACGTGCACGAAATGCCCCTGTGCGGCCGGTGACGCGTCGCCCTGCGCGAACAGACCGACCTCGTAGCGCACGCTCGACGTGCCGAGCTTCACGACGCGCAGCCCCGCATCGACCGACTGCGGGAACACGAGCGGCGCGAAGTAGTTGCACTGCGTCTCGACGACCAGCCCGATCGTCTTCCCGTGCTCGACGTCGAGCACGCCCGCGCGGATCAGGTACTCGTTCACGACGGTGTCGAAGTAGCTGTAGTAGACGACGTTGTTCACGTGCCCGTAGACGTCGTTGTCCATCCAGCGGGTCGTGATCGGCAGGAAGTGGCGATAGGCGTCGCGGGGACGCGGCTGCGGCTTGTCGGACATGGCGATGGCGGTCAGGACGATGGGAACGACGAGGACGACGCGCGGCGGCCGTGCGGCACGGCACGCCGGCGAAAAGCGGAACGCCGCGTCGCGATCGCTCGCGGCGCGGCGGACGACACCCTGCGGGCAGGCCGGCCCGTCACTGCCCCGGCCGGTCGACGAACTCGAAATCGAGGCCGCGCGCGCGCATCCAGTCGGCGAGCGCGACGCCCGTGCCGGCGCGCCACGGGCGCAGCAGCGGCGGATCGACGAGTTTGTATTCGAGCAGTTCCGGCGACAGCGCGACCGTGCCCGACGCACGCACGTGGTACGCGATGATCAGTTCGTTCTTGCGGATGAATTCGTACACGCCGACGAGCGACACGTGCTCGGCCTTCAGCGCGGTTTCCTCGAACACCTCGCGCGCGATGCCGTCCTCGGGCGTCTCGCCGTTTTCGAGGAAACCGGTGATCAGCGCGAACATCCCTTCGGGCCAGGCCGCGTTGCGCGCGAGCAGGATCTTGCCGTCGAGTTCGACGATCGCGGCGACGACGGGCAGCGGGTTGTTCCAGTGCACGTAGCCGCAGGTGTCGTCGGGGCAGGCCTGGCGGATGCGGCCGCCTTCGTGGTCGGGATCGGCACGCTCGGTGAGCGGGCTGGCGCAGCGCGGGCAAAAGCGGTAATCGGCGGTGGTCATCGATGGAGATGGGGCGACCGGGGCCGCCTGCAGCGGCGGCGCCGGTCGCGTTCGGCGCGGGAAAGTCTCGATTCTAGCGAGTTTGCGCGGCGCCGAGGATTTCTGCGACGGCCGGACGAACCGGCCGGAGCCGCGCGGGCGATGCTATCCGCCGGCGCCCGGCCTGCGGTCGTGCCCGGCCGGTTTGCGCACCGGGCATGCGCGTGCATGCCCGGCGAGGTGCGCCCGGCCTGCTGGCGACGGCCCGTTCCCCTGCGCGGGCCGCTGCATGCGGCGGGGTTGCCGGCGATCCGGTCAGGTCAGGTCGGGCCGGGCCGCCGGCATGGGCGGCACCGGTCAGTCGCGGATCTGGCCGTAGTTGAGGTTGGCGAGCGGCATCCCCGCTGCAGCGCCGGTTGCGCTGCTGCCCTTGAAGAGGCCGAAGTTCAGGGCCGCGAACGCGCCGGCTTGCTGGCCGTAACCCGGCGTCTGCGCAACGCGGGTCGTCGTCGTCGAGTTGTCGAAGGTGCCGAAGTTCGCGCCGGCCAGGCCGCCGAGCCGCGCATGGTAGCCGCCGGAAACCGTGCCGGCCGCCGACGACGATGCGACCATGCCGCTGTTGAAGCCGACCAGGCCGCCGACGTAGCTGTCGTGGCTGCCGGCCGCCGAACCGGTCGCGCTCGAGTGCTCGACCGACGCGCCCATGTAGTTTTCGCCGATCAGGCCGCCGACCGAGCTGCGCCGGTCGGCCAGCACGTCGCCGCTTGCGCTCGACGACGACACGCGGCCGGCATTGAAGCCGACCAGCCCACCGGCCTTGCCCGTCCCCATCACGGCAACAGCGCCCTTCGCGCCGGCGTCGCGCACCGTACCCGTGTTGCGGCCGACGAGCCCGCCGGCGATGCTGCCGAACTCGGCCCGGACGTCGCCCGACGCGGACGATCCGTCGATCACGCCGCTGTTGGACGCCACGAGGCCACCGACGACGCTCTCGAAATCGCTGACGACCGAACCCGTCGATGCGGACGCCTGCACGGTGCCCGCATTGACGCCGACCAGACCGCCGGCCTGCGCCATCATGCCGGCCATCACGGCCCCCTTCGACGACGCACCGCGGATCGCGCCGTCGTTCACGCCGGCCAGTCCGCCGGCCGTTGCGAAGTCGCCCGCGATCACGTCACCAGCGGCCGACGACGCGAGCACTTCGCCGGTCGCCGCATTGCGGCCGACCAGCCCGCCCGCGATGCCGCTCGCTCCTGCCGTAACGTAGCTGTCGGTACTCGACGCGTCGATCCTGCCCGCGTTGTGGCCGACCAGCCCGCCCGCCACGCCTGCCATGCCGGCGTCGACGTTGACGCTGGCCGTCGAGTCGCGCACGCTCGCGAAGTTGGCGCCGACGAGGCCGCCGACGTTCGACGCGCCGCCCATTACCCTGCCGACTGCCGTCGACGCGTTCACGGCGCCACGGTTTTCGCCGACCAGGCCACCCACGCGCGCGCCGTCGGTCGCCGCCACGATGCCCTTGAACGTCGATGCGTTCACCCGGCCCGTATTGTGGCCGACGAGGCCGCCCACGGATGCGTTGCGGGCGCCGCGCACATCGCCGACGGCCGTCGACGCGTTGATCACGCCGCCATTGTTGACACCGACCAGCCCGCCGACGCGCGCGCCGCTGCCGCGCGCGTTGACGATGCCGGTCGCCGTCGAGCCGTCGACGACCCCGCGGTTGTCCCCGACGAGCCCGCCTGCGCTGCCGTTCGACGCACTGACGACCTGGACGTCGGCGCGGCTGTCGCGAATCAGCGCGTCGTCGGCACCGGGCGAGATGAACGAGATGTTTTCACCGGCGAGTCCGCCGACGTGCAGCGCATCGTTGCCGCCGTTGACGAAACCCAGCACGGTTGCACGCTCGATCGATCCGCCGTAGTTGCTGCCGACGAGCCCGCCGAAAATCGCCATGCCTTCGCCGCTCACCGCGATGTTCGTCGCCTTCACGTCCGAGATCGTGCCGAAGTTGTAGCCCGCCAGCGTGCCGACGCTGGCCGGCGCGCGGCCGTACGGCACGACCGCGCGCGTCGAGATCCGGTCGAGCCCGAGGTTCGCGATGCGCCCGCCGTTGGCCTCGAAAAGGCCGACGGCGTTGCTGCCCGGATTGGAGATCGACAGATCGCCGATGGTATTGCCGAGGCCGTCGAACACGCCTTCGAACGCGCGTCTCGCGCCGATGCTCCGGAACGCCGCGCCCTTGCCGTCGATCGCGTTGCCCAGCACGTAACGGCCCTTCAGGTCTCGGTCCACGTTGCGCAGGCCTGCCACGTCGTGAATCACCTGATACCCTTCGCCGTTCGACGAGAACGATGCATTGCGGCCCGACAGCGTCACCGATGCGTTGTCTTGCGTGAACCGGTGGCCCTTCTTCGAGTTCAGTTCCAGATGCGCCTGATCGCCCGTCAGCGCAAGCTGGTCGTCCACACGGATTTCACCTGCGGCATTTGCCTTCACGCTTGCCTTCGCGCCGCTCGCCGTCACCGCCTGCTTCAACGCCACGTCGCCCTTTTGCGACGTCAGCGCCAGCGTGTGGTCGCTCGCCCAGTTCACCGTGCCATTCACCGTCAGGTCGCCCGACGTGTTCGTCAATGCCACGTTCGTCGTGCCCAGCGCGCGTGACAGCGTTGCAGCGTCCAGTGCGGCGTCCGCGCTCGCTACGTTCGAATTCGCGCCGTCGATCGACAAGTCGCGCTGCGCGCCGTTCGTATTCTCGATGTTCGCGTTCGCCGATTCGATCGTCCACGTGCCCGTGCGGCCCGACGCGCTGCGCGTGTCAACCTGTGCGTCGCTCGACACCTTCACCTGTTCGCCGCGCGTCGTCACTTCACCGCCTGCAGCATTCAGCTTGCCCGCGACCTGCACCAGGCCGCCATCCAGCACGATCTTCCCGTTGCGCTCTTTCAAACCCTGCGCCTCGATCGTTCCGCTGTTGTTCACCACTGCGTTCAGCAGGCCGTTCGCTGCGCGCGCCGTCATCAGCACCTCGCCGCCTTCCGCTTTCAGCAGGCCGCCGTTGTTTGCCTGCGCGTCCATCGCACCGCCTTCCACCTGCAGGTTCAGCAGGCCATTGCCGTCGAAGTTCACGGTGAACGCGTCGCCCGCGCCCAGCGCCACGCGACCTGCCTTTGCACTGATCACGCCAGTGTTCGACACTCGCGCACCCAGCAGCGCTACGCTGCCGCCTTCGGCCGCCGTGATCGTCCCCGCGTTCTCCACCGACTGCCCCGAGGCACCTGAGAACCGGAAATTGCCCGCGAGGAAATCCCTGTCCGACACGTCCTTCGTCGACGCCACCAGTCCACCGACGTTCACCTGTGCACCCGCGCCGAACACCACCCCGTTCGGGTTCACCACGAACACCTTCCCGTTCGCATCGATCTGACCGTGGATCTGACTACCATTCGTGCCGATCACACGGTTCAGCGCAATCGACTTGACGTCCGGCTGCTGGAACGACACGCGCTCGCCGCCGGCCACGCTGAAGTCCTGCCAGTTCGTGATCAACTTGTCCGTGTGCTGGTTGATCGACATCGTCTTGCCGTCCGCCGACGTCGCAATGTCAGCCTTCCCGGAGGCCACCGCACCGCCCGTCGGCAACGCATACGCGCTCGTCGCCGCCAGACCCAGCAACGACACCCCAGTTGCCAGCAGACGTTTGCCGCCACCCGTCTTTCCGCGACGACGCGCGGTTTCGCTCACCGCGCACCAGCCGCCCTGCGCTTCGTTCCATACCAGCGAGTAGGCTTTATTCATTTGGAATCCTCTTTATTTGACTCTTGAATGCTCGCGTAAAGCGAGCGACCGTTCACGCCTGCCCGGAAACGCCGAACCGGCCTGAACGCATGCATGCGACCGACCAACCGCTGACCATGCGCGGCGCCGGGCAATCGTGCCCTCGAGTCGACTGGACGTTGCCGGCACCTTGCATACCGCGTGACGGAGAGGTCGCATGACGAACGGGAACGGGGGACGGCGCCGCGACGGCGCGAATGCGTCGGCGCCATACGCTGCCCCCTCCCCCGCCCCGACACGAATTACCGCTTGGTTTCGATCATGCCGAGGTTGAAGCCGACGAACCGATTACCCGCTGCGGCGCCCATCGTCTCGCTCGACACGATGCTTCCCGCATTCAGCCCGACGAAATCGCCGTAAAGCACCTGCCGTCCGGCCGGGTATTCGAACTTCGAGCTCGTGCGCGACGAGCGAATCACGCCGGTGTTACCGCCCGCGAAGCCGCCGCCCTTCGTGTCGATACCCGTCACCGTTCCCGACGATTCCGAATTGACGATCGACGCCTCGTTCCAGCCGACGAACCCGCCGACGCTCACCCCTTCGACAGCCCTGACGTTGCCGAAGGCCTTCGAGCCGCTCACCTCGGCACTGACCTTCTTGTTGTGACCGACCAGGCCGCCCACGTAGCTGACGCGCCCCGCGGAAACGTTCGACGTCGAGCTCGACGATGCGATCGAGCCGTTGTTCTCGCCGACCAACCCGCCGATCGAGTTGTTCTGCCCGCCGCGCACGGTGCCGCTCGAGCGCGAATCCTCGATCTTCCCGTCGTTGACGGCCACGAGCCCGCCGACCTTGCTCGCGTTGCCGGCGCTCACGTCGCCGGCCGCCACCGCCAGACGGATCGTTCCGGTGTTCACGCCCACGAGGCCGCCGACGAACTGGCTCGCGGCATCGGTCACGCGCCCCTTCGCCGATACGTCCGCGAGGACGCCGCCAGTGTTTTTACCCGCGAAGCCACCCACCGCGGCCGCGCCGTTTCCGCTGACGTTGTCGGACGCATGCGACCCGCTGATCGCGCCGTTGTCGTTGCTGCCGACGAACCCGCCGATCGTGCTGCCGGTTGCCGCGGTGACGGTGCCGTTTGCCGATGCATCGCGAATGGTGCCTTCGTTGCCGCCGACCAGACCGCCAATCGTGGCCCCGGACTTCGCGCTGACGTTGCCGCTCGCCGATGCGTCGCGAATGGCACCGCTGTTCCAGCCGACCAGGCCGCCAATCTTGGCCCCGGACGTCGCGCTGACGTTACCGCTCGCCGACACGTTCGACAGATCCGAACCGGCGTTCCAGCCGACCGCGCCGCCGACAAAGGCGTCTTTACCGACCGACACGGTCATCGACGACGTCGAGTGGTCGATCGCGCCGGCGGCCGAGAAACCGGCCAGGCCGCCCGCGATCGCGTTGTCGCCCATCGAAAGCTTGCCGCTGCTCGACGAATTCGACACGGTCGAATCCCAGTTCGAGCCGACGATGCCGCCCAACGTATACACGCCGAGCGCCCATGCCCCCTTGCTCGTGATCTCGGTGTCGACGCGGCTGTTCGCGATACGCGCGCCGTCCATGTTCCGACCGGCGATCCCGCCGATCGAAATCGCCTTGTCGTTGCCGTTGATACGGCCGTGGAAGCGCGCGCCGTCGATCGTGCCCCCCTCATTCAAGCCGACGAGGCCCCCAACCACGCTGTTGCCCCGGACGGAGGACGTGGACGCGACCGTCATCCCCGTCGCGCGGACGTTCGAGATCGTCCCGCGGTTGGTGCCGGCCAGACCGCCGACCTGCGAATTGACGGCGTTCGCCGGGTTGTTCACGGTCAGCGAATCGAGCGCGAGATTGGCAATGCGTCCGTTGTTCTCGGAAAACAGGCCAACGGAAGGACCGAACCCGGTCACGTTCAGCCGGGAAGCCGTGTTGCCGAGGCCGTCGAACACGCCTTCGAACGCGTAGTAGCCGCCGATGCTCTGGAATGTCGCGCCCTTGCCGTCGATCGCGTTGCCCAGCACGTAGCGGCCCTTCAGGTCACGGTCCACGTTGCGCAGGCCCGCCACGTCGTGGATCACCTGATACCCTTCGCCGTTCGACGAGAACGATGCGTTGCGGCCCGACAGCGTGGCCGTTGCCTTGTCTTGCGTGAACCGGTGGCCCTTCGTCGAGTTCAGTTCCAGATGCGCCAGATCGCCCGTCAGCGCGACCTTGTCGTCGATCCGGATTTCGCCTGCGGCGTTCGCCGTCACGCCAGCCTTCGCGCCGCTCGCCGTCACCGCCTGCTTCAGCGCGACGTTGCCTTTCTTCGACGTCAGTGTCAGATCGTGGTCGCTCGCCCAGTTCACCGCGCCGTCCACCGTCAGGTCGCTCGACGTATTCGTCAACGCGACGTTCGTCGTGCCCAGCGCGCGCGACAACGTTGCCGCGCCGATCGCTGCGTCCGTGCCATCGACGTTCGCGTTCGCCGATTCGATCGTCCACGTGCCCGTGCGGCCCGACGCACTGCGCGTATCGACCTGTGCATCGCCCGCCACCTTCACCTGTTCGCCGCGCGTCGTCACTTCACCGCCCGCCGCGTTCAGCTTGCCCGCGACCTGCACCAGACCGCCGTCCAGCACGATCTTCCCGTCGCGCTCTTTCAGGCCCTGCGCCTCGATCGTTCCGCTGTTGTTCACCACTGCGTTCAGCAGGCCGTTCGCCGCGCGCGCCGTCATCAGCACCTCGCCGCCTTCCGCTTTCAGCAGACCACCGTTGTGTGCCTGCGCGTCCATCGCGCCGCCTTCCACCTGCAGGTTCAGCAGGCCGTTACCGTCGAAGTTCACGGTGAATGCGTTACCCGCGCCCAGCGCCACGCGACCTGCCTTCGCGCTGATCACGCCCGTGTTCGACACTCGCGCACCCAGCAACGCCACACTGCCGCCTTCGGCCGCCGCGATCGTCCCCGCGTTCTCCACCGACTGGCCCGATGCGCCCGAGAACCGGTAGGTGCCTGCGAGGAAATCCTTGTCCGATATGTCCTTCGTCGACGCCACCAGTCCACCGACGTTCACCTGCGCACCCGCACCGAACACCACCCCGTTCGGGTTCACCACGAACACCTTCCCGTTCGCATCGATCTGACCGTGGATCTGGCTGCCGTTCGTGCCGATCACACGGTTCAGCGCAATCGACTTGACGTCCGGCTGCTGGAACGACACGCGCTCGCCGCCCGCCACGCTGAAGTCCTGCCAGTTCGTGATCAACTTGTCCGTGTGCTGGTTGATCGACATCGTCTTGCCGTCCGCCGACGTCGCAATGTCAGCCTTCCCGGAGGCCACCGCACCGCCCGTCGGCAACGCATACGCGCTCGTCGCCGCCAGACCCAGCAACGACACCCCGGCCGCCAGCAGGCGCTTGCCGCTACCCGTCTTGCCGCGACGACGCGCGGTTTCGCTCACCGCACACCAGCCGCCGTGCGCTTCGTTCCATACCAATGAATAGGCCTTGTTCATTTGGAATCCTCTTTATGTGGTTTTTGAATGCTCGTGAAACAACCGAGCAGCCGATCACGCCAACTCAGAAATACTGAGCAGCCTGAACCCATACGCTCGGCGCACGGGTCGGCGAATCGCCACCCCGGCCAAGCGGCAATGCGGCCGTCAGCGACACCTGGCGCTTCGCGCCGAACCAGCTCGCGCCGATACCTGCCGCCTGCATGTGTTGCGTGTTCCGTTCGCCTGTCCACGGATGCCGGTTGAGCTGCACGGCGCCCGCATCGACGAACATGCTGACCTGCCACCCCGGCGCGGCGAGATAACGCAGTTCCGCGCTGGCCTGCCAGCCCTGGTCGCCGCTACCTTCGCCGAGCGCGTACGCGCGCACGCCGTACGGGCCGCCGAGGCTGAATTTCTCGGATGAATCAAGATTGCGTGACGCGAACTGCGCGCTGACCTGCCCGTACAACTGGAAACGGCCGCCCAGCGCCTGGATCCGCTGCGCGTCCACGTTGAGCTTCTTGAAACTGCCGATCGACTGCGTCAGCGGATTCGACTCGAACGCATCGCTGCTGCGCAGCCGCCCGACGCCGAACATCACCGAGAAGCCGTTGCGGCCGCCGCCCAGCCAGCCGTCCTGGCTGTTGCCGCTGAGCCCGAAGGTCCACAGGCCGACGTTCTTGTCGTTCTGGCGCGAGAAAGTGCCGTAGGTGTCGTGCAGGTTCTTGTTCTCGTATTGCACCTGCGCGGTGACGCTCAAATCGCGTGCGCGCACGAGCGGTTGCGCGACGTAGACGGTCTGGACGCTGGCGCGCCCGCTCATCTCGAGATCGGAAAACCGCCCCGCGACGCGGTAGCGCAGCGACGAATACGCGACGCCGACCCGCGTGGATGCCGGCCCGACCGGCACCTGATAGGCGGCGCGGTAATAGCGTTGCCGTTCGTCGCTGACGAGCCCGCGCAGGCTCAGGCGATCGCCGAGCCGCAGCGGCGCATTGACGTCGACGCCGCCGCCGACGCGGTAGCGCCCCGTCGACGCCCCGCCGAAATTGTCGAATTCGAGCGACCCGGATGCGGGCGGCCCGCGTTCGGCATCGACGACGAGATCGGTGGTGCCCGGCGCTTCGCCGGGGCGCAGCGTGCCGCGCGCGCCGACGCCCGCCAGATCGTCGAGCAGCAGCAGGCTGCGCTCGAGGCTGGAACCGCGGACAACGTCGCCCGGATGCAGCGCGGCAAGCGGCTGCCGCAGCACGGCGTCGAATGCGCGGGAATGATTCTGGATCTGGATCTTGCCGTAGCGTCCTTCGGCGACTTCGATGCGCACGACACCGTCTTCGATGTCCTGCTTCGGCAAATAGGCACGCGCGAGCACGTAACCGCGCTCGCGATAGTAGGCGGTGATCCGCTCTGCCGCGCTTTGCAGGTCGGCAAACGTCAGCGAGTCGCCTGCCAGCCCGGCGACGAGCGCCTGCAGCATTGCGGTGTCGAATACGGTGTTGCCGCCGACTTCGAACACGCGCACGGCGATGCGCGGCCCGGCGTCCGGTTGCGGCTGCGCGGCGCCTTCGGAGGGAACGATCTCGAGATCGGGCGCGGCTTGCGGCGGCAGCGCGGGCCGCGACGTTTCGACGTCGCGCATCGTCGCTCCGGCGTTCGGCACCTGTGCGTGTGCCTGCCCGGACACACCCGCCACGCCCGCGCCCCACAGCAACGACAGGCACAGCATGCTGCCGGCGCCCCGAAACACGCGCGGCATACCGCCGCCGGCGACAGCCACGGGCGGCGAACCGGCTGCACGCGCCCCCGCGATGACGAAACGGCCGCTGTCGTTACGGCAGCGGACGACGATTCTTCGTTGATCTACCCACATGCGCCACTGCATCCGAAGTGCAATCGCCGGACCCCTCCGGCGATCAATTTATTCGGCGGATGCTACAGACAGGCATTCCGGATGTATGTAGATCAGGTACGAAATTTGCGCAGCTATCGTCGTTAAAATGCAGTCGCGTACTAAGCCGCTTCCGGGAAAAATAGTAATCCTATTAATTTGCCTCGATCGAAACGGCATCGTCCCTCGGCAATCGGCACGTTGCCAGCGCGCGCCGGTGCCGCCTTCTACGCGGCACGCACGCCGACAACATCGGGCGCCGGTGTCACGCGCGCCGCCGATGCGCGACGGCAACCGCCGCCATCGCCACGAACCCTGCCGCGCCGGCCAGCAGCGCTGCGGCCGCGACCCACAACGCGGGCGTAAACGACCCGTATCGCGCCACCAGCGGCGCGGCGACGAGCGGCCCCGCGATCTGGCCGACGCCGTACGACGCGGTCGCATAACCCATCAGCCCGGCCGCGCGTTCGCCATGCAGGCGCCGTGCCTCGCGCATCGCGAACAGCGTGATCGCGGTGAACGGCAGGCCAAGCAACATGCTGCCGACCGAGAAACCGGCCGCGTTCGGCCACACGATCCCGGCCGCGATGCCGAGCGCCTGCGTCGCGCAGCCGGCCGCCAGCAGCACCCGGTTGTCCCAGTGGCCGGGCAGCCGCGAAGCGGAGATCGCGCCGACGATCAGCGCCGCGCCGAACATCGGCCAGAACAGGTCGGGCCACGGCGACCCGGCCGGCAGCGCGGCGCGCGCGATCACGGGCAGGAACGTCGCGGTGATGATGTAGCCGAAGCCCGGCATGCCGTACAGCACGACGAGCCATGCGGCGTCCGCGCGATGGCGCCGGGCATCGGCCGGCGCCGTGGAAGCTGCGGCGGTGGCGACGGCCGCATGCGAGGCGGCGCCGACCGCCGGCACGACCGCGAAGGTCCGCCAGATCGCGACCGACAGCACGGCCGACAGCGCCGCGAAACCCAGCCAGCCCGTCGCCGCGCGATGGCCGGCCAGCACGCTGCCGATCAGCCCCGTCACCACGATGCCGACGCCCGGCCCCGCGTAGATCACCCCGCTCCACTCGGGCGCGTGCAGCTCAGCCAGCCGCTTCAGCCCCCATTGCGACATGAACACGAACGTCCACGCGCTGACGACACCCGCGACGAAGCGCACCGAGAGCCACACGGGCAGCAGATGGCCGACGCCCATCGCGGCGGTGAGCAGCACGGTGGCCGCGAGCCCGATGCGGACCATCCGCGCGGGCGCGACGCGCAGCGCCGCGCAACTGACCGCGCCGGCGAAGTAGCCCGCGTAGTTCGCCGACGCTAGCCAGCTGCCGGCCTTCAGGCCGATCGAGCCGTCGGCCAGCATCAGCGGCAGCAGCGGCGTGAACGCGAAGCGGCCGACGCCGAGCACGATCGCGAGGCCGATCATGCAGGCCAGCGCGGCCGCACGGGCACGGCGGTCTGCTTCGTCTGACGAAAGCGCGTGGACGGCGAGCGGTGCATCGGGACGTGACATGGCGGCAGCATGGGCCGCCGCATGCGATGCGCCGGCCCCAACGAGAATCGGGACAGCTCGATCGTAGCTTGACCAATCATTCTCGAAAAATGAATAATTGAGAATCGACTCATCCCTTGGAGAGAATCATGGATCTGGCCGCGCTGGCGATATTCCGGGCGGTCGTGCGCGAGAACGGCGTGACGCGTGCGGCGGCCAAGCTCAATCGCGTGCAGTCGAACGTCACGACGCGTATCAAGCAGCTCGAGGAAGAACTCGGCGCGGCGCTGTTCGTGCGCGACGGCCGCCGGCTGGTGCTGACGCCCGCCGGGCACACGCTGCTGCCGTATGCGGAGCGCCTGCTCGCGCTCGCCGACGAGGCGCGCGACGCCGTGCGCGAGGACACGCCGCGCGGCCGGCTGCGGCTCGGCACGATGGAAAGCACGGCCGCGAGCCGGCTGCCGACCATACTCGCGCACTATCACCACGCATGGCCCGATGTGTCGCTCGAACTGCAGACGGGCACGACGGGCTGGCTGATCGACCGGGTGCGCGACTTCGAGATCGATGCCGCGCTGTTCGCCCGCCCGCCCGAGCCGGGCACGCTGCCCGACACGTTCGAGACGGTGCCGATCTTCCGCGAGGATCTCGTGCTGCTGACGCCGCGCGGCCATCCGCCGGTACGCACGCCGCGTGACGTGATCCTGCCGACGCTGATCGCGTTCGAGCGCGGCTGCACGTATCGCAAGTACGTCGAGCGGTGGTATGCGGCGCATGGCGTGAAGCCGGCGCGCGTGCTCGAACTCGGCTCGTATCACGCGATCGTCGCGTGTGTCGCGGCCGGCGCGGGCGTCGCGGTCGCGCCGCGTTCGGTGCTCGACCTGCAGCCCGAGACCGGCAACATTGCCGCGCACACGATCCCCGAACTCGAAGGCATCGACACGCTGCTCGCGTGGCGGCAAGGTTACGCGTCGGCTGCCCTCGCCGCGCTGCGCGATGCGCTCACGCAAGCCACGCAGCAGCCCGCCAGCGACACGAAGCCAGCGGTGACCGTCACGGCTTGACCCGTGTTCACGCGTCGTCGCATCGATCGACGCACACAAACGAAACGACCCGACCGGCATCTGCCGATCGGGTCGTTTTTCGACTCATGCGATGCCGCCAGTGAAACGGCACCGCATCGATGACGTGACGATCAGAGCCGCTCTTCGACCCAGCCCTTCACGCCTGCCAGCGCGCCCGGCAGGTTGGCCGGCTCGGTGCCGCCTGCCTGCGCCATGTCCGGACGGCCGCCGCCCTTGCCGCCGACCTGCTGCGCGACGAAGTTCACGAGCTCGCCGGCCTTGACCTTCTTGCTCGCGTCCGGCGTGACGCCTGCGATCAGGCTGACCTTGCCGCCTTCGACGGCCGCCAGCACGATCGCCGCGCTCTTCAGCTTGTCCTTCAGCTTGTCGACCGTTTCGCGCAGCGTCTTCGCGTCCGCGCCGTCGAGCGTCGCCGCCAGCACATACACGCCGGCCACTTCGACAGCCTGCTGCGCAAGCTCGTCGCCCTGGCTCGAGGCGAGCTTCGACTTCAGCGCACCCAGTTCCTTCTCGAGCGACTTCACCTGGTCCTGCACCTGCGCGATACGCTGCGTGAGTTCCGACGGCTGCGCCTTCAGCGCGGCCGCCGCTTCGTTCACGCGGGCGTCGAGTTCCTGCACGTAGCGCACCGCGTTGTCGCCGGTGATGGCCTCGACACGGCGGATGCCGGCCGCGACGCCGCCTTCGACGACGATCTTGAAGAAACCGATGTCGCCGCTGCGGCTCACGTGCGTACCGCCGCACAGTTCGCGCGAGAAGCCGAGGTCGAGCACGCGCACTTCATCGCCGTACTTCTCGCCGAACAGCGCCATCGCGCCGCCCTTCACCGCTTCGTCGTACGGCATCACGCGCACGATGCCCGGCGCGTTGGCCAGGATCTCGTTGTTGACGATCTGCTCGACGCGACGGATTTCGTCGTCGGTCATCGGCGCGTTGTGCGCGAAGTCGAAGCGGGTCTTCTCCGCGTCGACCAGCGAACCCTTCTGCTGCACGTGCGCGCCGAGTACTTCGCGCAGCGCCTTGTGCATCAGGTGGGTGGCCGAGTGGTTGCGCTGCGTGCGGGCGCGGCGGTGCGCGTCGATTTCCGCGCGCAGCACGTCGCCGACCTTCAGCGTGCCTTGCTCCAGCGTGCCGTGATGGCCGATCACGTCGGCCTGCACCTTCAGCGTGTCGGCCACCGCAAAGCGCGTCGCGGCGTTCGCGAGCACGCCCTGGTCGCCGACCTGGCCGCCCGATTCCGCGTAGAACGGCGTGTGGTCGAGCACGACGACTGCGTCCTGGCCGGTCTTCACTTCGTTGACCGACGAGCCGTCGACGTACAGCGCGACGATCTTGGCGTCGTCGAACGCGATTTCCTCGTAGCCGTGGAAGGTGGTCTTCGCGCCCGTGTATTCGAGGCCCTGCGCGGCCTTGAACTTGCCGGCCGCGCGCGCCTGCTCGCGCTGGCGCGCCATCGCGTCGTCGAATGCCGGCTCGTCGACCGTCATCCCGCGCTCGCGGCACACGTCGGCCGTGAGGTCGAGCGGGAAGCCGTACGTATCGTGCAGCTTGAACGCGAGTTCGCCGTCGAGCACCTTGCCGCCCTTCGCGTCGACGTCGGCCAGCGCGGCTTCGAGGATCGACATGCCGTGCTCGATCGTCTCGAAGAAGCGCTCTTCTTCCTGGCGCAGCACGTCGGTCACGCGCTGTTCGGCTTCCTTCAGTTCCGGATACGCAACGCCCATCTCGGCGACGAGGTCGGCCACCAGCTTGTGGAAGAACGAACCCTTGCGACCGAGCTTGTAGCCGTGGCGGATCGCGCGGCGCACGATCCGGCGCAGCACGTAGCCGCGGCCTTCGTTGCCGGGAATCACGCCGTCGACGATCAGGAACGAGCACGCGCGGATGTGATCGGCGATCACCTTCAGCGAGTTGTTCGTGAGGTCGCTGATCTCGGTCACGCGCGCGGCGGCCTTGATCAGGTTCTGGAACAGGTCGATCTCGTAGTTGCTGTGCACGTGCTGCAGCACCGCGGCCAGGCGCTCGAGGCCCATGCCGGTGTCGACCGACTGCTTCGGCAGGCGCGTCATGTTGCCCTGCGCGTCGCGGTTGAACTGCATGAACACGAGGTTCCAGATCTCGATGTAGCGGTCGCCGTCTTCTTCAGGCGACCCCGGCGGGCCGCCCCACACGTCCGGGCCGTGGTCGTAGAAGATTTCGGTACACGGGCCGCACGGGCCCGTATCGCCCATCGTCCAGAAGTTGTCCGACGCGTAGCGCGCGCCCTTGTTGTCGCCGATGCGGATGATGCGCTCGGTCGGCACGCCGACTTCCTTCGCCCAGATGTCGTACGCCTCGTCGTCTTCCTGGTAGACCGTGACCCACAGCTTGTCCTTCGGCAGCTGGTAGACCGTGGTCAGCAGCTCCCACGCGAACTTGATCGCGTCGTGCTTGAAGTAATCGCCGAACGAGAAGTTGCCGAGCATCTCGAAGAACGTGTGGTGACGCGCCGTGTAGCCGACGTTCTCGAGGTCGTTGTGCTTGCCGCCCGCGCGCACGCTGCGCTGCGCCGTCGTGGCGCGCGAGTACGGGCGCGGATCCGTGCCGAGGAACACGTCCTTGAACTGGACCATGCCCGAGTTCGTGAACATCAGCGTGGGGTCGTTACCGGGCACGAGGCTCGACGACCGGACGATCGTGTGGCCCTTCGATTCGAAGAATTTGAGGAATTTCTCGCGGATTTCGGCAGCTTTCATGGCGTGCGGGGACAGTCTGGCAAAGACGGCTTCAAACGCCGGCGCCCTTGACGGGCGCGCGACGGCATGGATTCGGAAACGATCGATTATACGGGATCGGGGCCGGCTTCCGGGCAAAGCGCCGGCAAAGCGGCTCGGCCCTCCGGCCGGGCCGGGTGGGCCACCCGGACGGCCGATTCGCCTTAAGATGCTCGGCATGCCAATTCGCCTTGCCCGCCAAGGCCAGCCATGAAAGGAGACGATTCGACGATGGGTGCCCTGAGCCATATCCGCGTGCTGGACCTCACCCGCGTGCTCGCGGGCCCGTGGTGCGCGCAGACGCTCGCCGATTTCGGCGCGGACGTGATCAAGGTCGAGCGCCCGGGCGCCGGCGACGACACGCGCCACTGGGGGCCGCCGTACCTGAAGGACGCGGACGGCGCGGACACCGCCGAGGCGGCGTACTACCTCGCGGCAAACCGCAACAAGCGCTCGGTGACGATCGACATCGCGACGCCCGAAGGCCAGCAGATCGTGCGGGAACTCGCCGCGCAAAGCGACGTCGTGCTCGAGAACTACAAGGTCGGCCAGCTGAAGAAATACGGGCTCGATTACGACTCGCTGCGCGCGGTGAAGCCCGATCTCGTCTACTGCTCAGTCACCGGCTTCGGCCAGACGGGCCCGTACGCGCACCGCGCGGGCTACGACTTCATCGTGCAGGGGATCGGCGGCTTCATGAGCATCACCGGCGAGCGCGACGGCGAGCCGGGCGGCGGCCCGCAGAAGGCCGGCGTCGCGATCGCCGATCTCGCGACGGGCCTCTATTCGACGATTGCCGTGCTTGCCGCGCTCGCGCACCGCGACCGGACCGGCGAAGGCCAGTACATCGACATGGCGCTGCTCGACGTGCAGGTCGCGCTGCTCGCGAACATGAACACCAACTTCCTCGCGAGCGGCAAGCCGCCGGTGCGCTGGGGCAACGCGCATCCGAACATCGTGCCGTACCAGACGTTCCAGACGAGCGACGGCTGGATCATCGTCGCGGTCGGCAACGACGGGCAGTTCCGCAAGTTCGTCGAGGCCGGCGGCCGGCCCGAGCTGGCCGACGACGAGCGTTTCGCGACGAACCCGTCGCGCGTGCGCCATCGCGACACGCTGGTGCCGATCCTCGCGGAGATGGTGAAGGCGCGCGGCAAGGCCGACTGGATCGCCGTGCTCGAAGCGGCCGGCGTGCCGTGCGGGCCGATCAACGATCTCGACGAAGTGTTCGACAACGAGCAGGTGGTCGCGCGCGGGATGCAGGTGTCGCTGCCGCACCCGTGCGGCGCGGACGTGAAGCTCGTGCGCAACCCGATCCGGATGAGCGCGACGCCGCCCGACGCACGCACGGCCCCGCCGCTGCTCGGCGCGCAGACCGACGACGTGCTGCGCGACATGCTCGGTTACGACGATGCGCGGATTGCCGCGCTGAAGGCGAAACAGGCGATCTGACGCGTCAGGCTCGCGTGGTGGCGCTCGCCCGTCTACTGCGCGAGCGCGTCGAGCCAGCCGCGTGCGGCCGGCCAGTCGCCGAGCCCGCTGTCCGCGTTGATGTGGCCGCGCGGGCCGATCTCGCGGAGTTCACTGCCCCACGCGTGCGCGCAGCCGCGCGCGAACGCGAGCGAACCGTACGGGTCGTCGCTGCTCGCGACAACGCAAGTAGGAAATGGCAGCCGCTCACGCGGCACCGGGCCGAAGCCGTGCGCGTCGGCCGGAAACGCCGGCCCGGCCGGATCGGGCAACGCGACGAGCAGCGCACCGCGCACTTTCGCGAGCGCGGCCGGGCGCGCATAGCGCGTCGCCCACCATGCGGTGGTCAGCGTGCCGAGGCTGTGACCGGCAATCAGTACGGGCCCGCGCGCGGCTTCGACCGCACGGTCGAGCGCGAGACACCAGCCGTTGCGGAACGCGCGGTCCCAGTCGGGCATCGCGATTCGCGAAAAGCGCGCATCGGCGCGCTCCCAGCGGCTCTGCCAGTGAAGCGGGCCGGAATTGCCGTAGCCCGGCAGGACGAAAACGAAGGGGTCGCTCATGGAGGATTCGTCGACGATTGGAATCGTGATGTGGCGTCGACGAAGTGTCGCACACCCTCCTCTCCCTGATGCTGCCTGTCAAAAACCGGGGATGTGCGTGACATTCATGCGGGTCGTGACGCGTTCGGATCGGCGTCACGACCGGCCGGCGTTCAGCGGCACCCGCGTCGCGGGCGCCCGCCGGCGTCGATCAGCGTACGCCGGCGCCGACCAGGCCGCCTGCCGCCGCACCGGCGACGGTGCCGACCGGGCCACCCGTGATCAGGTAGCCGAGCGCGCCGCCTGCGGCCGCGCCGATACCGGCATTACGTTGCGTATGCGTCATCGCGCATGCGCCGAGTTGCGACAGGGCCGCGACGATCACCGCGGTGCGAACGAGAAAAGTGGTCTTCTTCATCATGGTTATTGGCTTCCTTCCGCCCGGAAAAAAATACGAATGGCGGCGTTGTATCGGTAAAGCCATCATAGGAAAACCCGAACGGCGCGGGCAATCCGATTTACGTCGTGTTACAGCCGACACACACTCGATATATTGCGGTACGCATCGCGTACGCACGGCGCCGGACCCGCAAGCCGCGCGGGACGGACCCCGGTCAGGTAGAATTACGGGATTAAACCGGCGCGACGCGCCGACACAACCTGACGCCAACCGCATGAGCACCGAACGCAACGACGCCCCCGCGGCTTCCAATTTCATCCGCAACATCATCGACGACGACAACCGCACCGGCAAATGGAGCGGCCGCGTCGAGACGCGCTTCCCGCCCGAGCCGAACGGCTATCTGCACATCGGCCATGCGAAGAGCATCTGCCTGAACTTCAGCGTCGCGCGCGACTACGGCGGCGTGTGCCACCTGCGCTTCGACGACACGAACCCGGAAAAGGAAAGCGTCGAGTACGTCGACTCGATCGTCGACGCGGTGCGCTGGCTCGGTTTCGACTGGCGCAAGGACGCGGTCGATCATCAGTATTTCGCGAGCGACTACTACGACAAGCTGTACGAGTTCGCCGAGCTGCTGATCAAGCGCGGCAAGGCGTATGTCGACAGCCAGAGCGCCGATGAAATGCGCGCGAACCGCGGCTCGCTGACGGAAGGCGGCAAGCCGTCGCCGTTCCGCGAGCGCACGCCGGAAGAAAACCTCGACCTGTTCCGCCGCATGAAGGCCGGCGAGTTCAAGGAAGGCGAGCACGTGCTGCGCGCGAAGATCGACATGGCTTCGCCGAACATGAACATGCGCGACCCGGTGATCTACCGGATCCGCTACGCGCACCACTACCGCACCGGCGACGCGTGGTGCGTGTATCCGATGTACGACTACACGCACTGCATCTCGGATGCGCTCGAAGGCATCACGCATTCGCTGTGCACGCTCGAATTCGAAGATCACCGCCCGCTGTACGACTGGGTGCTGAACGAACTCGCGGAAGCCGGCATGTTCACGCGCCCGCTGCCGCAACAGATCGAATTCTCGCGCCTGAACCTCACGTACGCGATCACCAGCAAGCGCAAGCTGCTGCAGCTCGTCACCGAAGGTCACGTCGACGGCTGGGACGACCCGCGGATGCCGACGATCGTCGGCGTGCGCCGTCGCGGCTTCACGCCGGAGAGCATCCACCTGTTCTGCGAACGGATCGGCGTAACCAAGATCGATTCGTGGATCGACATGAGCATCTTCGAAGGCGCGCTGCGCGACGACCTCGACGACAAGGCCGCGCGCACGGTCGCGGTGCTCGATCCGCTGAAGCTCGTGATCGACAACTATCCGGAAGACCTCGAGGAAGCGTGCACGGCACCCGTGCACCCGCACCACCCGGATCGCGGCGTGCGCACGTTCCCGATCTCGCGCGAGCTGTGGATCGAGCGCGAGGATTTCGTCGAGAACCCGCCGAAGGGCTATTTCCGCCTGTTCCCGGGCAACAAGGTGCGCCTGCGCTACGGCTACGTGATCGAATGCACGGGCTTCGACAAGGACGCCGACGGCAACGTGACGGCCGTGCACTGCAACTATTTCCCGGACAGCAAGTCGGGCACGGAAGGCGCGAACACGTACAAGGTCAAGGGCAACATCCACTGGGTCAGCGCGAAGCATGCGCAGCCGGCCGAAGTGCGGATCTACGACCGCCTGTTCAAGGAGCCGCACCCGGACGCCGGCGGCGCGAACTTCCTCGAAGCGCTGAATCCCGATTCGAAGAAGATCGTGCAGGCTTATCTGGAGCCGGGTAACGGCGACATCGCGCCGGAAACGCGCCTGCAGTTCGAGCGCCACGGCTACTTTGTTGCCGACCGTGTCGATTCGAAGCCGGGCAAGCCGGTGTTCAACCGGATCGTCGGCCTGCGCGACAGCTGGGGCAAGCCGGCCTGACGGCCCGCTCCGCATGCGGCGGGCGGCTTCGACAGCCGCCGTCGCATGACCATGAAAAAACCGGCCCTCGGGCCGGTTTTTTTATTGCGTGCATCGAAGCGGAACACGGCCACGCACGCGGCCACGCCTGTTCACCCGCCCGACAACCGCCGATGCAGTTCCGCCAGCGACAGCTTCGTGCGAAACAGCCGCGCGAGGCTGCGGCTCGCATACACGTCGATGTCGCCCGGCACGGTCCAGCGGTACGCGTCCATCTCGGGAATCATCGAGCCGTCGCGACGGCTCGGGAACAGCGACGTACACGTGCAGTGCGCGGGATCGATCTCGCCTTCGGCCACCCGCACCGCGAACAGGTGCAGGTCCTTGTCGTGCCGGTACGCAAAGCGGCCGAGATCGAGCAGCCTGGCCGGCGCGAATTCGATGCCGGTTTCCTCCAGCAGCTCGCGCAGCGCGGCGTCGACCGGCGTCTCGCCAGGCTCGCCCTGCCCCTTCGGGATGTCCCAGTGCGTGGTATCCGTCGCATGCGCGAGGAACACGCGGCCGGCCGCATCGAGGATCACGACGCCGCACGACACCGTGCGCGGCGCGCCGCCCCGCTTCATCACACGCGTGCTCAGCGCTTCTGCAGTTGCCACTTGCCCGCGGCCGTCTTGCAGTAGACGGGCTTGAGCGTCATCGACTGGCCCTTCGCGGTGATGTCGGTCGTGATTTCGCGGCAGGTCTTGCCGTCCGTCTCGGTCGTGGTCGGCGTGAGCTTCGCATCGATCTGCGTGCCCCGGCCGCTGCTCTGCCACGTCGTCGTCTCGCCGTCCTTGCCTTCGTCGCGCACCTTCTCGGCGGCCTTCGACAGCGACGCCGTGTCGGCCTTGCTGAAATAGCTGAGCGGCGTGTTGGTCAGGAAGTTCAGGTTGTTCTGCGCATGGGCGGGCAGCATCGCGGCTGCGCACGCGGCACCGGCCAGCACACGCGTGACGACGGAAAGGGATGCACGCATCGACATGTTGTTCTCCTTGGATGTTCGATCGAACGGCGTGGCGCATGCCGGCGAACCGGCTCGCGCCACGCCCGTCAACGAGCGAGCATAGCATGCGTGCAACCGGCGATGCCTTCTAGTGCCCGGCCGGCGCGGCCGTTTGCTGATATCCGTCAGTCAGCGTGCCGAGGAATGCGATCACGTCCTTGATCTCGGCCGCGTTCAGCGCCGGCTGCTCGCCGCGCTTGCGGTCGAACGGCGCTTCGCGGTTGATGTTCGGCCAGTAGCGCTTCGGCAGGTCGTCGTAAATCTGGACCTTGCCGTGCACGACCGGGTAGAACTTCTCCGGATGGATGTCGCGCTCGACGTAGAAGCGCATCACGTCCTCGAGCGTGTGATACACGCCGTTGTGGAAGAAGGTCTTGCGCAGCGTGACGTTGCGCAGCGACGGCGTGCGGAACAGCCCGCAGAATTCGTCGCGGCCCTTCAGGTCGGTGCGCTCGGGGCCGCATGCGCCGAGATCGTAAAAGCGCGGGTCGCGGTTGACGGGCAGCGCGCGGTTGCGCGGCACCGCGATCGCGATCAGCCCGAAATCGCTGAACTGCGGCGGCGTGCCGTCGAGCGCACGCTGGCTGATGTGGCAGCTCGCGCAATTGCCCTTCTTCTCGTCGTTGAACAATTGCAGCCCGCGCAGTTCGGCCGGCGTGAGCTGTGCACGACCCGCGAGATACGCGTCGTACTTGCTCGTGTACGGCGAGAACAGTTCGGGCGTCTGCTCGAAGGTTTCAAGCGCGCGCAGCACGGCCTTGAACGTGGCCGCATCGTCGTCGAGCACCTTCACGCCGAACACCGCGCGGAACTCGTCCGCATACGGCGCGGCCTTCACGGCCTGCGCGACCTTCGCGGGCGAGCTGTTCATCTCGAACGGCGAAGTCAGCGGAATGCGCGCCTGCTCGGCACCCGTATCGACGCGGCCGTCCCACGTGAGGCCGCCCGTCGGGCCTGCATCGACGCTCTCGTCGCCTTCGTCGTCGGAATCGTGGAAGTGCTCGGTGAACTGCGGCACGCCCTGCAGGTACTTCAGCGACGGCACCGCGCGAAAGCCCGGATGCTTCATGTCGTCGCCGCCCAACTGCACGGCCAGCGCATTGGGCGGCCCGAACGCGTGATCGGGGCTGTGACACGACGCGCACGCGAGCTTGCCGGAACCTGACAGCGTAGGGTCGAAGAAAAGTTGCTTGCCGAGCGCCGTCATCCGGCGCACGCCTTCGTAAACTTGCGCGCGCGTCTGCGGCTGGTTCGTCGCGACCACGGCACCGCTCGCGGCAACCGTTGCGGACGCAACCAGATTCGCGGCGCCCGACGCACTCGCCGCGCTCGCGGCCGGTGCGGCCGGCGTACCGGCACCGGGCTGTCCGTCACAGCCGGCAAGGGTGACGAGCGTGGCGGCCAGCGCGAATGCGCCGGTGAGATGCAGCCACGAACGCGCGAACGCGCCGGCTGTCGGTTGGCGAGGCTTCATCGATTCGTCGGAAAGTAGGTTCAGGAGCGGCCGGAGTTTATGTCAGTCGCATGACCGTTACATGACGACTCGCCGACAGCTAATCGAAAGGACGCCTACACCCGCCTGTCAAATCGCACCCTCAAAATGCGTGCAGCCGGACATGCCACGGTCACCTCGCGAACCGGCGGTACACGAATGCGCCGGTTCCCCACGCGACAAGAGAGAGATAGAGAGTACAACGGATGAAAAACCACGCCTGGATTCGCTTTACACCGATCGCCGTAGCGGCGGCGGCCGCCCTCACCGCCTGCGGCGGCGACGACGTGCAGCAGCAAGGTCTGTCGACGGTGAAGAACGTCGTCGTGATCTATGCGGAAAACCGCAGCTTCGACAACCTGTACGGCAACTTCCCGGGCGCGAACGGCCTGCAGAACGTGACCGCGGCCAGCGCACAGCAGAAGGACCGCAACGGCCAGCCGCTCGCGACGCTGCCGAAGGTCTGGGGCGGCCTGACCGCGAAGGGCGTGACGCCTGCCGTGACGGAAGCGATGACGGCGAACCTGCCGAACGCGCCCTTCGCGATCGACGACCCGAACGGTTTCAACACGCCGATGAGCGTGACGACACGCGACCTGTATCACCGCTTCTACGAGAACCAGATGCAGATCAACGGCGGCAAGAACGACATGTTCGCCGCATGGGCCGACTCCGGCGGCCTCGTGATGGGCCACTACACGCCCGACGCGACGAAGCTGCCGCTGTGGAAGATCGCGCAGCAGTTCACGCTGGCCGACAACTTCTTCATGGGCGCGTTCGGCGGCTCGTTCCTGAATCACCAGTACCTGATCTGCGCATGCGCGCCGTTCTATGCGAACGCGGACAAGAGCCCGGCCGCCGGCTCGATCTCGGCCGTCGCCGCCGACGGCAAGTCGCTGCAACTCGCGACCAACTCGCCGGCATCCGCGCTCGACGGCATTCCGAAGTTCGTGAACTCGGGCAACCTGACGCCGGACTTCTACGCGATCAACACGATGCAGCCGCCGTATCAGCCGAGCGGCAACAAGGCCGCGTCGGGCGGCGATCCGAACCTCGCCGACCCGTCGGCGGCGTCGACGATGCCGCCGCAGTCGCAGCAGAACATCGGCGACCTGATGACCAGCGCCGGCGTGTCGTGGGCGTGGTACGGCGGCGCGTGGAACCAGGCGCTGCAGGCTGCGCAGAGCGGCACGGCGAACGTGATCTACGGCCCGAACATGACGGCGCCGAACTTCCAGCCGCACCACCAGCCGTTCAACTACTACGCGAACCAGGCACCGGGCAGCACGAGCCGCGCGCAGCACTTGCTCGACGGCGGCACCGACGGCAGCGAGTTCATCAAGGCGATCGACGCGGGCACGCTGCCGCAAGTCGCGTTCTACAAGCCGCAGGGCAACCTGAACGAACATGCGGGCTACACGGACGTGTCGAGCGGCGACCAGCACATCGCGAACGTGATCGCGCACCTGCAGGCGAGCCCGCAGTGGAAGAACATGGTCGTGGTCGTCACGTACGACGAAAACGGCGGCTTCTGGGATCACGTGTCGCCGCCGAAGGGCGATCGCTGGGGCCCGGGCACGCGGATTCCGGCGCTGATCGTGTCGCCGTTCTCGAAGAAGGGTTTCGTCGACCACACGCAGTACGACACCGCGTCGATCCTGCGTTTCATCACGCGCCGCTTCTCGCTGCCGCGCCTCGCGGGCCTGCAACAGCGCGACGACGCGCTGAAGGCGAACGGCGGCCAGCCGATGGGCGACCTGACGAACGCACTCGCGCTGTCGCCGAACCTGTAACGGCATCGCGACGAGCGGGCCGGTGTCATCGCCGGCCGCGAACGCACGAAGGGCGGCCTCCTGGCCGCCCTTTTTTCATCGGTACGCGCGTGTGTTACCAGCCGTACTTCAGCTCGACGCCGACGTAATCGGCGTTGTGCCCGCCCGCCTGCCGGATCGCATCGCCGACCTGGAAATGCACGGCCTCGACCGCACCGATCAGGTTCGCGGCGATCGTCCAGTCCGCACGCAGCTGCACGTACATCCCCGTCCACAACCCGCCCTTGCCTGCCGTGCCCGGTACGACCGCGTTGCCCTGCTGGTAGACCGCGTCGCCGGTCGTCTCGCGCCACTGGAAACCGAGCGCGCCGAGCAGCGACAGGTTCGGCGACGGCTTCAGCGTCACGGACGGCTTCACGTGGATCAGGTTCGAGTAGCCCGTGAAGCCCGCCAGCGTGAAGTAATAGCCGTTCGGAAACAGCGGATTGAAGGTGCCGACGCGGCCGTCGTGCGGATGCCGGTCGCCCGACGCCGCATCGACCTGCAGTGCGACGCGCGGCGACCACGGCGCGTCGAGCCGGTAGCCGGCGATCGAGCCCACCGCCCATGCCCGGATCGAGCTGCTGCCGACCGTGCCCGTCTGCAACATCGTTTCGAGGTCCCAGTCGAAGCGGCCCTGCGTACCGGTATAACGCAGGTCCCATACGTCGCGCCGCTCGGCGCCGCTCGCATCGAGAAAGCGCGCGTTGCTGCGGTTGTAGCGCGACCAGTAGCCCGACAGGTCGCCGGGCCCGACCGACTGCCGCTCGACGCGCACGCCGCTGAACGTGAGATCGCGGTTCGACACGTCGTCGAACGCGGACACGGTGCGGTTCTGCACCGGCTGCGTCGCGTATCCGATGAAGCGCCACTTCTGGTACTCGTAGTCGGCCCACACCGCATCGAACGCCTGCCGCACGTTCGGGCCGTCGCGCGCGGCGATGAAGCGCTGCAAGTCGAATGCCATCTCCTGGCGGCCGACGCGGAACTTGAACGTGCCGCCGCCGAGCGCACCCGTGTAGGTCGCGAACGCCTGTTCGAGATCGAGCGGGTTCTTGTCGACCGGCGTGATCGTGTTCTTGCCGAATGCGCGGTCGTCCTGCAACTGCACGAAGAATTGCCAGTGCTGGCCGAGATGCGCGTCGGCATGCACTTCGACGCGCTGGATCAGGTAGGTATCCGATTGCGCGGAGCCGATGCCGAACAGCGGCGCGTCGTTGGTCTCGAGGCGCTCGCGCAGGTTCACGCCGAGCGACAGATAGGAGGCCGGATCGTTGCCGAGCGGGATGTATTTCAACCCGTCGAGCGGCGCGCGCGGCACGCATGGATTCGCGAGTACCGACCAGTCTTCCTGCCAGCGGTTGAACAGCACGGTCGGCCGCTTGGCCGTGCAGGTCGCGGCAGGCGCGCCGTCGGCGGCCGCCGGTGGCGCCGCGGTTTCCGCATATGCCGCATCGGCGCCCGCGAGCAGCAGTCCCGCGAAGACCGACACACGAGCCGCACGATCGAAGCTGCGCACGCGATGTCTTCGTTCCCGCCACTGGCTCATGCGTGCTCCTGCTTGACGGTGTCGGCCGCTTGCGACGCGCACAGCGCGAGCGCCGCCAACGCGCAGACGGGCGCGAGCAGCGCCAGGAACCCGACGTGGCGGAACCCGAGCGCACCGCCCGCCGCGCCGAGCGCGAATGCGACGATCGCCGGCAGCATCTTCGCGAAGCGCGCGCGTGCGGCCGCGCGCACGCTGTCGGCCGTGCCGGGAGACAACATGTCGACGACGTCGAGGATCGCCTGCGTGACGTTGCCGGTCATCACTGTGTTCGGCACACCGGCGCGCGGGATCACGCGCGGATGCGCGTTCTGCACGCCCATCGCGAACGTGCCGACGATGCCGGCCACGAGCGCCGGCAGGCTGTCGGGCTGCGTGACGGGCGTCGCCCACACGCCGGCCGCGCAAAAGCCGAGCAGCAGCACGGCCTGCACCGCATGCAGCGCCCGCGTACCCTGCCACGCGGGCCGCGCGGACATCGACCGCGCGATCAGGCTGCTCGCGATCACACCGCACACGAACGCGGGAAACACGCTGAGCTTCAGCACGACACCCTGGCCGAAACCCGCGATGCCCGCGCCGATCAGCACGAAGTTGCCCGTCACGTGCGCGGTGAACAGCCCGAACAGCGCGACGAAGCTCAGCGTGTCGACGAAGCCGGCCACCGCGGCTAGGATCGTGTCCTCGTGCTTCATCGCGCCGCGCCCGCGTGGATCTCGGCGACGTAGCCGCCCGGGAACTGCACGAGCGCCGCGTCGCGGCCGTCCGACGTGAACGCCGGCACGAGCACCGTCACGCCCGCGGCCTGCGCCTTCTTCAACGTCCCGGCGAGATCGGCCACTTCGTAGCCGGTCATCTCGCGGCCGAACGGGTAAGGCAGATGGCCGTCGGTGGCGAGTACCGTCATCTTGCCGAAGCCCGATTCGATTCGGATGCGGCGGTACGTGTCGTTCGGCCGGCCAATCTCGACACCCGGGGCGTTGCGCACGTCGGACACGACCTTGCCGTGCGAGAACGCGACGAAGTCGCGTACGAGCTTGTCGGCGCTTTCCGGCGACACGTACACGCGGTTCTCGGGCACCGTCTCCAGCGCGTCATAGCGCGGCGCTTCGGTATGCCAGTACAGCTGCATGTTCACGCCGCCCGACCAGCGGATGATCGCGTCGCGGCCGATCGGATCGGGGAACGTGTCGACGACCACGTCCGCACCGTGCGCGCGTGCCGACTTCATCGCGACGTCGAGATCGGTGACGAGATAACCGGTGCGCTCCGCGCAGAACGGATACGGGATCGGCGTCTTGAAGCCGAACACCGAGATCGTCCCGACCGGCGTGAGCACGAGCTGCGACATCGTCTGGCTCGGCGTGGGCGTGACCTGGAACACGCCCTGCTTCGACTTCTTGCCGCCGAACGTCGCGACGAAGCTGTCGGTGAAGCGGTCGAAATCGTCGGGCGGCACGCACACGTGCGTCGTGTCGTACTGCGGGCCGACCGCCACGGCCGGCGTCGCGACGGCCTTCGTGACCGGCGTCTTCGCGAACGCGACAGGCGCGATGGCGAGACCGCCCGCGATTATTGCGGCGAGCAACACGGAACGAATGGTTTTCATGAAGGGTTTTCCTGGTTGTTTCATCGTCATCGAGTGGTGCGGCCGTCACCGGCCGCGTGCTTCGTATCGGCGAGCAGCGTCGCGAGCACGAGTGCCGCGATCAGTCCGAGATGCTCGAAAAAGCTGTTGAGCGCCATGAAATGCTCGGCGCCCGTGCGGTTCCAGAAATCGTTCGCGACCGCCATCGCGACCAGCGTCAGCATGCCGAGGCTGCCGGCACCGAGCCACGTGAAACGGTTGAACGCCACGCACAGCGAGCCGGCGATCTCGACCACGATCGCGAGCGCCGCCCACAGCGCGGCCGGCTGCAAGCCGAAATGCGCCTGCTCCGCGACCGCGCCGCCGAAGTCCAGCGCCTTCGCGATGCCGCCGATCAGGTACGCGGACACCAGCGCCAAGCGCACGAACGGCAGGACCCACGGCTGCGCGAGCAGCGCGCGGACCCATGCCGGATTGCCGACGCCGCCGGGGTTGGTCGGGGCCGCCACGTCAGACCGCCCAGCACGAACAGCCGAACGCGCCCCAGAAGCCCTTCGCATCCGACGTCGGCAACGCACGGCTCCACGCACCCGCATGCGCATGCCCGTGCACGTTGCACGCGCTCGAACAGCCGCATGCAGCGGCGGCTGCACGCTGCAGCGGCGCGCCGTTGCGTTGCGTCGCACCCCAGCCGCCATAACCGCCGTATTCGCGCACCGGCGACCAGTCAGGCATCGCGGGCGGAATCGGCGCGTCGTGCGACGCGAACGGCCCCGCGCCCCATACGATCCTTCCACCGACCACCGTCAGCAACGCGGACGTGTCCACGATATCGTCCTCAGCGCATGTGAAGAAATCGCGATCCGGGACCATCAGGTCGGCAAGCTGCCCGACCGCGATCCGCCCTTTCTTGCCCTCCTCGTTCGAGAACCACGTCACGTACTCGGTCCACATGCGCAGCGCGGTCTCGCGATCGAGCAGGTTGCGCTGCGGATACATCCGCAAGCCGCCGACCGTCTTGCCCGTCACGAGCCACGCGAGCGACACCCATGGGTTGTACGACGCGACGCGCGTCGCGTCCGTACCAGCCGACACCTTGAGCCCCTTGTCGAGCATCTTCGCGACGGGCGGCGTCGCCTCGGCCGCCTTCGCGCCGTAACGCTCGACGAAGTACTCGCCCTGGTACGCCATCCGGTGCTGCACCGCAATGCCGCCGCCGAGTGCGGCGATCCGGTCCATCGATTGTTCGGAGACCGTTTCTGCATGATCGAAGAACCAGTTCAGCCCGTCGAGCGGAATATCGCGGTTCACCTTCTCGAACACGTCGAGCGCGCGGCTGATCGTTTCGTCGTAGGTCGCATGCATGCGCCACGGCCAGCGGTTCTGCGCGAGCACGCGCACGACACCTTCGAGATCGTCTTCCATCTGTGCGGGCAAGTCCGGCCGCGCGACGCGAAAGTCCTCGAAGTCGGCCGCCGAAAACACCAGCATCTCGCCCGCGCCGTTGTGGCGGAAGTAGTCGGTGCCGTCGTGATACGTGACGCTCTTCGTCCAGTTCACGAAGTCTTCCTTCTCCGCGTTCGGCTTCTGCGTGAACAGGTTGTATGCGATCCGCACAGTCATCTCGCCTGCATCGTGCAGCTTGCGGATCACCTCGTAGTCGTCGGGATAGTTCTGCGAGCCACCGCCCGCATCGATCACCCCGGTCACGCCGAGCCGGTTCAGCTCGCGCATGAAGTGGCGCGTCGAGTTGTACTGGTAGTCGAACGGCAGTTTCGGCCCTTTCGCGAGCGTCGCATAGAGGATCGTCGCGTTCGGATTCGCGAGCAGCAGCCCGGTCGGGTTGCCTGCCGCGTCGCGCAGGATCGTGCCGCCCGGCGGCTCGGGCGTGTCCTTCGTGTAGCCGACCACGCGCAGCGCGGCCGCGTTCAACAGCGCGCGGTCGTACAGGTGCAGGATGAACACGGGCGTGTCTGGCGCCGCCGCGTTGAGTTCGTCGATCGTCGGCAGGCGCTTCTCGGCGAACTGGTGTTCGGTGAAGCCGCCGACCACGCGCACCCATTGCGGCGCGGGCGTGATGGCGACCTGGCGTTTCAGCATCTCCATCGCGACCGCGAGCGAACGCACGCCGTCCCAGCGCAGTTCGAGGTTGTAGTTCAGGCCGCCGCGAATCACGTGCGTGTGGTTGTCGATCAGGCCCGGCAGCACGGTGCGGCCGTCGAGATCGACGACCTTCGTCGCGCGGCCCGCGAGCGGCACGATGTCCGCGTTGCCGCCGACCGCGACGAAGCGGCCGTCCTTGATCGCGACGGCGGTCGCGACCGGGTTCGCACGATCGAGCGTCGTGATGCGCCCGTTGTGCAGGATGAGATCGGGTTGAGTATCGGTTGCGCTCATGAAGTGTCCTCGATGCGGTCAGAAGCCGAGCCAGTGACGGACCGGCGCGATCGCCTGTGCGCCGATCAGCATGCCGGCCAGGCCGACGAGCGCGATCAGCGGCGGTGCCGGCGAGCGCACCTTGATCACGCTGTATACGACGCCGATCAGCACGCCGGCGCCCAACGAAAGTAGATAAGATTCCATAACGATTTTTCTCCCGGCCGGATTAGAATCACCTGCATCGCGCACGCGCCCTCGCGGCACGTCGCATCCGTTTCGCTTCCCTGCCATCCATTCCGACCATGCAACACCTTCCTGATCTCGAAGCCTGGGCCATCTTTGCGCGCGTCGCGGAGACCGGTTCGTTCGCGAAAGCCGCCGACCTGCTCGGCGTGTCGCAACCGACCGTGTCGAAAGCGATCGCGCGCCTCGAAAAACGTCTCGGTGCGATGCTGCTGTACCGCACGTCGCGCAAGCTGTCCCTCACACCGACCGGCGAACTGCTGCGCGACCGCGCGATCCGCCTGCTCGCCGACGCCGAGCTGATCGAGAACGAGGCGTCCGCACAGGCGCTCGAACCGCACGGCCTCGTGCGCGTGAATGCGCCGATGTCGTTCGGGCTGCGCCACCTTTCGCCGGTGCTGCCCGCGTTTCTCGAGCGCTATCCGCGCGTCGACATCGACCTCGTGCTCACCGATCACATCGTCGACATCGTGTCCGGCGGCTTCGACGTCGCGATCCGCATCGCCGAACTCAACGATTCGTCGCTGCGCTCGCGTCGCCTCTGCGCAGTGCGCCGGCCGCTCGTCGCGGCACCGGCTTACCTCGACCGGCGCGGCCGTCCTGCGCACCCGCGCGACATCGAACAGCACGTGTGCCTCACCTACACGAACCTGCCGACGCCTGAGCACTGGCGCTTCCGCCACCCGGCCTCGGGCGACGAAGTCGGTGTGTCCGTGCACGGACGCATCCGCACCAACAACGCGGACGTGATCCTTCCCGCGCTCGTCGCCGGTCACGGCCTTGCACTGCAGCCCGAATTCCTCGTGTGGGAAGCGATGCAACGCGGCGAGCTCGAGGAAGTGATGAACGACTGGAAGATCGCGGACATCAACGTGAACCTCGTCACGCCGCCCGGCATGCTGCGCGCCGCGCGCGTGACGGTGTTGCTCGACTTCCTCGCTGAGCACTTCGCGCACGCACCGTGGGCGCTGCCCATCACCTGACCGCGCGATGGCCGATGGCAGGCGATCGCCGCATCCCGCGCGACGATCGCAGCCGGCGGCCCGTTACTTCGCCGGGACTGCCGCGACCGACTCGTGCGGCGTCGCGGTGCGCTGCGCAGCCTTGTGGACCATCGTGTAGGCGTAGTCGACACCCATCCCGTACGCACCCGAGTGCTCGCGCACGAGCGACATCACCGCGTCGTACGTATCGCGGCGCGCCCAGTCGCGCTGCCACTCGAGCACGACCTGCTGCCACGTAACGGGCACGACACCGGCCTGCACCATCCGCTGCATCGCAAAGTCGTGCGCGGCCTGCGACGTGCCGCCCGATGCGTCGGCCACCATGTAGATCTCGTAGTCGCCCTCGAGCATCGCGCACAGCGCGAACGTCGTATTGCAAACCTCCGTCCACAGGCCCGAGACGATCACCTTCTTGCGGCCGTTCGCGGCGAGCGCATCACGTACCTTCTGGTCGTCCCACGAGTTCATCGACGTGCGTTCGAGCAGCTTCTGGTTCGGGAACACGTCGAGCAGCTCGGGGAACGTATGGCCGGAGAAGCTCTCGGTCTCGACCGTCGTGATCGTGGTCGGAATGTTGAACGCCTTCGCGGCCTTCGCGAGCCCGACGACGTTGTTCTTCAGCGTCTGGCGATCGATCGACTGCACGCCGAATGCCATCTGCGGCTGCTGGTCGATGAAGATCAGCTGGCTGTTCTGCGGCGTCAGTACTTCAAGTTTCGGATTGCTCATGGCGCAAGGTGTCCTGTGAACGAAAAAAGGGGGGCCTGCCTCGACCGTGAAAACGGGAGGAGCCGGAGGTACGTCGGTGCCGGATCGTCATCCGGCTCGAAATATTTAAGCCGCAAACGCGCGGCGCGAACATCCAAGAAATGGAATCGATCCGATTCCGGAATCGATGCCCGATCGGGGCTACCCGCCCTTTTTTTCTTCACGCAAACCCGATACGCTTTCAAGACCTTGACGACACGCACCGCGTCGCTCGTCGGCCATCACCGGATGCTCACCATGAAACCGTATTTCCTGTCGCTGCTCGCCGGCATCCTCGCCGGTGTCATCTATGGCGCGCTCGGCGTGAATTCGCCGGCGCCGCCGATCATCGCGCTCGTCGGCCTGCTCGGCATGCTGGCCGGCGAGCAGATCCTGCCGCTCGCGCGCCGGATGCTGGCCGGCTACCGGCTGAACACCGCATGGCGCGACGCGCAGTGCAGCCAGCACATGTTCGGCACGCTGCCGGGCGGTGCCGCAAACGACCGCAAGCCGTCGTGACGCAAGGCTCATGAGCAACGTCGAACTGTTTCATTACCTGCTGCTGTTGATCTGCGGCGCAGGCGCGCTCACGTGGCTCGCGGAACGCATCTCGATTCCGCCGGCCGTCGTGCTGCTGCTCGGCGGCTGCGTGGTCGCGATCGCCGGCAAGCGCGTGCCCGACATGGACCCGGCGCTGCTGCTCGCGGCCGTGCTGCCGCCGCTGCTGATGTCGAGCGGGTTCTACACCGCGTGGAAGGAATTCCGCCAGGAGCTCGCATCGATCGCGTCGCTCGCGCTCGGCGCGGTGGCGTTCACGACCGTCGCGGTCGCGGTGGCCGTGCATGCGGCCAACCCGTCGCTGCCGTGGGCCGCGTGCTTCACGCTCGGCGCGATCGTGTCGCCGCCCGACGCGGTCGCCGCGAAGGCGATCCTGCAACGCCATCCGCTGCCCGCGCGGCTCGTCGCGGTGCTCGAAGGCGAAAGCCTCGTCAACGACGCATCGGGCCTGCTGCTGTACCAGATGGCCGTGTCGGCCGCGCTCGCCGTGTCGATCACGACCGCGAGCGCCACCGGCCTGTTCTTCTCGCTCACGCTGATCGGCATCGCGGTCGGCCTCGCCTGCGGCCATGCGATGTGCTGGGTGCTGCCGCGCCTGCGCGATCCGATGCTCGGCATCGTCGTGACCTTCGCGATGGCGTGGGGCAGCTACGGGATCGCAGAAGCCGTCGACGGTTCGGGCGTGCTGTCGGTCGTCACCTGCGGCCTGGTGCTCGGCGTGCGCCAGCATCGCGTGTTCGACGCCGACATGCGGATCAAGGCGAAGGCGACGTGGGAGGCGATCGTGTTCGTGCTCGACGCGCTCGTGTTCATCCTGATCGGTCTCGCGCTGCACGCGATCCTCGCACGCGTGAACCACGAAGGCGCGGTGCTGATGGCCGGCCTGCGCGTCGCGCTGCCCGCGACGGCCGCCGCGATCGGCGCGCGCGTCGTGTGGGTGTTCGTCGCGATGTGGCTGCCGGGCCGCCTGCGCGCGCCGCGCGCGGGCCACGCGCCGTGGTCGTGGCGCGAGGCCGTCGTGCTCGGCTGGTCGGGCATGCGCGGCGTCGTGAGCCTCGCGGCCGCGATCGCGCTGCCGAGCAACTTCCCCGGCCGCGACCTGATCCTGTTCAGCACGTTCCTGCTAATCATCGCGACACTGGTCGTGCAGGGCGGCACGCTCGCGCCGCTGATCCGCGTGCTGAAGCTGCGGCCGGCCGCGCGTCACACGATGTCCGAGCACGCGGTGCGCGCGCAGACGTTCGGTGCGGCGCTCGCCGAACTCGATGCGCGCGAGCAGCGCGGATCGGATCTCGAACGCCAGTCGCTCGACCGCCTGCTCGCCGAATACCGCAACCGCGTCACGTTCAACGAACGCGCGCACCGGCAAGGCGCCGAACCGGCCCGCGTGCGTGCGCGCATGCTGCGCGTCGAGCTCGAACTCGTCGGCGTGTCGCGCCAGGCGCTGCTCGACCTGCATCGCGACGGCAAGGTCGACGACACGGTGCTGCACCGGATCGAATCGGAGCTCGATTTCGAGGAACTGCGGCTGCAGCGCCTGCTCGAACCGTAATGCCCGGCCACGCCGCCGGCCCTCCCCCTTTTTCCATGGATCTGCAATGAGCGAACTGTCCGTCGAAGCGAGCATCGGCTCGGTCGATTACCTCGTCCACTTCACCGACGGCGTCCACCAGTGGCGTGCCGACGAACCGGCGTCGCTCGGCGGCGGCGATGCGGCACCGACGCCCGTCGCACTGCTGCTGTCGAGCCTCGGCGCGTGCACCGCGATCACGCTGAAGATGTATGCGCAACGCAAGGGCTGGCCGCTCGCCGAAGTGCACGTGAAGCTCGCGCACGAATCGGGCAGCGCGGGCAGCACGATCGTGCGCCGCATCACGCTCGACGGCGACCTGACCGGCGAGCAGCGCGAGCGCCTGCTGCAGATCGCGAATGCGTGCCCGGTTCACAAGATCCTCACGCATCCGATCACGATCGACACGGCGATCGCCTGACGCTTTCCGCATCGACCACGAGAATCCCCACCATGTCCGCATCGATCAAGACCCTGCTCACGCCGCGCGAAAGCGACATCGGCAACCTCGTCGTGCGCCGCGTGCTCCCCGCGCGCGCCGCGCGCCTCGTCGGCCCGTTCATCTTCTTCGACGAGATGGGCCCGGCCGTGCTGCCGGCCGGCCGCGGTATCGACGTGCTGCCGCATCCGCACATCGGGCTCGCGACCGTCACCTACCTGTTCGACGGCTCGCTGATGCATCACGACAGCCTCGGCTTCCGGCAGAAGATCGTGCCGGGCGACGTGAACTGGATGACGGCCGGCCGCGGCATCGTGCATTCGGAACGCTCGCCCGACGAAGACCGCCCGCACGATCAGCCGGTCCACGGGATCCAGACCTGGGTCGCGCTGCCGGTCGAGCATGAAGACACCACGCCCGCGTTCGTTCACCACGCGGCCGACACGCTGCCGTCGTTCACACGCGACGGCGCGAACGTGCGCGTGATCGCAGGCACCGCGTTCGGGCTGACGTCGCCGGTCGCCGTGTTCTCGCCGACGCTCTACGCGTACGCGGAATTCACGCCGGGCGGACAACTCGCGCTCGATGCAGAACACGACGAGCGCGGCGTGTATCTCGTCGACGGCGATCTCACCGTCGACGGCACGCCACTCGCCCCCGCGACGATGGCCGTGCTTGAACCGGGCGCGACCGTGGCGCTCGCCAGCGCGAACGGCGCGCGCGTGATGCTGCTCGGCGGCGCACACCTGCCGGGCGAGCGGTTCATCGAATGGAATTTCGTGTCGAGCGCGCGCGCGAAGATCGACGCAGCGCGGGCCGCGTGGGCCGATCAGACGTTCGGCAAGGTGCCGGGCGAAGAAAACGAATGGACGCGCCAGCCGGAGCGCAAGGCGCACTAGGCAATAGGCAATAGGCAGATCGCCCGCAACGACGCGACGGCCGGCATGCATGCCGGCCGTCGTGCGTTTACGGCTTCAATCCCATCAACTTCGCGAGCGTCGGCCAGCGGTCGAGCGACTCGATGAACGCGCGGCGCGCCTGTTCGTCGACGTAACGTTCGGGATCGAGCGCGGGCAGATGCCGCGCGAGACCGCGCACGTCGTTCGGCTGCGACAGGCGATCGCCGTCGCCATCGCTCGGGAGAATTACTGTTCGTCGATCCATACGCCGTCCGGAGTTTTCACCGCGTAGCCCGCGGCCGTCTGCATCATCACCGTGCCTTCGTTCTCGCCGACCATCCGCGTGCGCGGCAGGTCCGCCGCGTATTGCGCGAGCGTCGTGCCCGGCTTGAACGGGCTGTTCGACACCAGGTTCGACATCAACTGCGACAGCGCGAGGAAGCTGGCCGGCTGGTCGATCACGGTCGTCGCGCCGTGGTTGCCCGCGAAGCCGACGAGCCGCACGCCGACCGGCCCGTGCACGACGCGCGGCGTCGGGATTTCGCGCAGGCCCGCGACCTGGTTCTTGTCGCCGCGCAGCGCGGCGCCGTGCTCGGGCACGAACACGATCACCGCGCGGCGGCCCGACTGCGCGATCAGGTCGGCGAGCCGGTCGAAATCGTTCATCAGCTTCGTCGCGCGCTGCGGATACGAGTCGATGCTCGTCAGCGAACTGCCGACGACCCGGTTGCCGTCATGCAGGCTGATCGTGTTGTAGTACAGCGCGACCGGCCCCGGCACCGACGCGCGCTGCGCGTACCAGTTCGCGAGCGTCGAATAGTCGTCCTTGATCGCCGAGCCGTCGAACGCATGCATCGCGACGGGTGCGGCCGCGTTCGAGATCATCGGCGCATCGGCCACGCCGATGTTGTCGTGGATCACCTGCAGGAAGTTGTCGAAATGGCCGTCGTGGTTCAGCAGCGACTGCACCGAGTAGCCGGCGCGCGCCAGTTGCGAGAACAGGTAGCACTGCTGCTGCGCGGGCTTGTACAGGTCGGCATGCGCCTCCTGTCCGCAGCTCGCGCGCAGCACGCGGATCGCCGCCGGGCCGCTGTAGCTCGCGGCCGTGCTGAAGTTCGTGAACAGGTAGTCGAAGTGGTTCAGCATCGGATGGTTGCGCACCTTCGCCGCATCGAGGTCGTCCCACGACAGCGAGCAGACGTGCAGCACGATCACGTCGAACTGCGCGGCCGGATCGTTGCCGAGATGGCCGAACGCGACCTGCCGCTGCGACTCCTGGGTGCGGAACGTCGCGAGCGCCGCGTTGTGGTCCTCGGGCTGGCCGGCGCGCGTGGCGTCCGTGACGTTCGCCTGCTGCTGGGCCGGCGCGACGACGCACGCCATCAACCCGCTGCCGGCCTGCCACAACGGCATCACGATCAGCACGGCCATCACGAACGTCGCGACGCGCAGCCAGCGGTTGACGATGAAATAGACGATCAGCGCGCCGACGACCGTCAATACCAGCAACGGCGGCAGCAGGCGCGGCAGCAGCTCCATCCAGTAGTCGAGGCGGAACGTGCTCACTTCGCGCGCGGCGTCGACGAGCCGCGCGAGCGGCGGCGCATGCATCTCGCGCGCGAGCAGCGGCACCGCGATCGCGATCGCCACGACCTGCCGGACGATGCGCCACGCGCGCTGCCGGACCGGCGCGCTCGCCACGAGCGCCACCGCGAACGCGAGGTTCGCGAGCCAGAACGGCTGCAGGTGCCCGGTCGCGAACAGCGCGAACTTCAGGATGAAATACAGATTCCAGAACGTCATCTAACCCACTCCATGATGAGCGCCGCGTCAGTCGCGCGCCCGATCGAGTTTCGGCGCCAGCATGGCCTGCAGGCCGCGCGCCGCACTCTTCCACATTCGGACATTGCCGTCCAGGCCGATGCGCAACACTTCCTTCAGCCCGCCGAGCGGCGTGTCGAGGCGTTCGCCCTCGTGCCAGTCGAGCCACGCATCCGCGCGGCCGAACGTGCACTGCACGAGCTGGCGCTCCTGTTCGAGCGTCAGTTCCTCGAAGCTCACGCCGACATGCATCGGCGTCACGCGGGTCACGCGCACCGGGAACGGGAACGCGCGATCGCCGCGCGTCACGCACACCGTCAGCGTGTCGCCGACGGCGAGCGGAAGCCCCGGCACCGCTTCGAGGCCGAGGCCGCCGGTCGAGTAGTCGCTCGTGAAGCATGCGGCCGTCGACCCGTCGGCCAGCAGCAGCATGGCCGGCACGCGCATCGCGATCCGGTGCGTGACGCGCACCTGCTTGGTCTCGCGCGCGACGGCCAGCGCCGCGCCGAGCATCGCGAGGTTGTACACGGTCCAGCCGAGCGTGATCAGGATCGTCGACGCCTCGTCGCCCTGGTCGGCCACCAGCCGCCACAGGCCGGCGGCGATCGCGAGCACGTTCAGCCCGAACAGCACGAGATACGGCTTCGACGTCGACCAGTCGACGTAGCCTTCGTCGATCTTGCCGCCCTTGTCGGTCACGTTGAACTTGCCGTGCTTCGGGCTGAAGAACGCGACCGTGGTCGGCAGTGCGATGTACCACGCGAGCACCGATTCGTAGACCTCGGCCCAGAACGAATGACGGTAGCGCCCCTGCATCCGCGAGTTCGCGACGTTCGCGAGCACGAGGTACGGGATCACGTAGCTCGCGAGCGCGAGCGACGACGCGTTGATGAAGTACAGGTGGAAGAACAGGTACGCGAGCGGGATCGTCAGGAACACCAGCCGTGGAATCCCGTAGAAGAAGTGCAGCATCGCGTTGCCGTAGCAGATCCGCTGGATCAAGCCGAGCCCGCGCCCGAGGAACGGATTGTCGATGCGGAAGATCTGCGCCATCCCGCGCGCCCAGCGCGTGCGCTGCTTCACGTGGCCGGCGAGGCTTTCGGTCGCGAGGCCGGCCGCCTGCACGGTCGGCAGGTACGCCGACGTATAACCGCGCCGGTGCAGCTTGAGCGCCGTGTGCGCATCCTCGGTCACGGTTTCCACCGCGACGCCGCCGACCTCTTCCAGCGCGCTGCGCTTGAGCACCGCGCACGATCCGCAGAAGAACGTCGCATTCCACAGGTCGTTGCCCGACTGCACGAGCCCGTAGAACAGGTTGCCCTCGTTCGGGATCTCGCGGAACGTGCCGAGGTTGCGCTCGAACGGATCGGGCGAGAAGAAATGGTGCGGGGTCTGCACGAGCGCGCACTTCGGATCGCGCAGGAACACGCCCATCGTCGTCTGCAGGAACGAGCGCGTCGGCACGTGATCGCAGTCGAAGATCGCGATGTATTCGCCGTGCGTCTTCGGCAGCGCGCGGTTGATGTTGCCGGCCTTCGCGTGGCGGTTGTCGTCGCGCGTCACGTAGTCGATGCCGGCCTCGCGCGCGAACGCCTCGAATTCGGGGCGCTTGCCGTCGTCGAGCAGGTACACGCGCAGCTTCGCGCTCGGCCAGTCGATGCTCTGCGCGGCGAATACCGTCGGCTTCACGACCGACAGCGGCTCGTTGTAGGTCGGGATGTAGATGTCGACGGTCGGCCAGGTGTCGGGATCGTCGGGCAGCGGCACGATCGGCCGGTCGAGCGGCCATGCGGTCTGCACGAAGCCGAGCAGCAGGATCATCCACGTATAGGCTTCGGCGCCGTACAGCAGGTAGCCGGCGATCGCCTCGACCGGGCTGCGGAAATCGAGCGTCTGCGTCGTGCGCCACCACACGTAGCGCACCGTCGCGAGCAGCGCCAGCGACGCGAGCGCGAGCGTCGGCAGATGGCCCGGCAGGCGGCGCAGCGCGAGTGCCAGCACCGCGACGATCGCGAAGAACGCGAACTGCGCGCCGGGCATCAGCGGCGACATCCCGGCCGCGGCCCAGAGCAGCGCGCCGGCCACGAGCAGCAGCGGCGCGAGCCAGCGGTGCCGGCCGACGCCATTCGCGCGTGCATCGAGCCAGCCGCCCCAGCGCACCCACGGCAGGCGTTCGAGCAGCGCGTCGATGCGCCGGCCAACCGCGCGCACGGCCACGTAAACGGGCACGACGGTCTTGTCGAACCACGCGAGCGGATCGCGCGCGGGCCGGCCATCGGCAGCGCGCGGCGCGCGCACGATTGCGCGCCACAGCCATTCGCGCGGACTGAGCGGCTGCAGCACGCCCCAGTCGTGCGCGAGCCGCAGGAACGCGACGCGCACCCAACGGCGCACGTGATCGGGCCGGCCGGGCCGCGGCGCGTGGAAGAACAGCCGCACGAGCCAGTCGACCAGCGTGCGCTCGGCCGGCAGCCCGATGCCGCGTGCGCACCAGTCGGCCACACGGCGGCCGAGCGTGCGCAGCCGCGGCGCGAACGCGGGCTTCATCGCGCCGCTCCGGTGCGGCCCGCGGCAACGGCCGTCAGCCATGCATGGACCCAGTTGGCGATGCCGTTCAGGTCGTGCGACACCTGCGAATACGGCGCGTCGTCGAAGATCCAGCTGCCGCGCGCGAGCGCTTCGGGCACCGCCGCGTCGACGTGGATCCGCTGTTCGAGCATCGATGCCGGCCCCGCGACCGCGCGCAGCATCGCGAGCGCGTCGCGCTGCATGTCGCGTGCCGGGTTCAGCCGGTTCACGACGATCTGCAGTTCGCCGGCGCCGGCCCGGAGCGCACCGAGCCGCGCGGCCGTCGTCGCGCAGGCGGTCGGCTCCGGCGGCACGACGACGAGCGTCAGGTCCGCGCGGCGAATCGCCTGCTCGGCCTGCGGCGACGGATAGCGTGCGGTGTCGACCAGCACGACGCCCTCGGCCGGCAGCGCAATCTCGTCCAGCGCGCGCGACAACCATGCGGGATCGGCCACGAGCCGCGCATCGCATGCGGCGGCATCGGCGGCATCGACTTGCCCGTACGGCACGAACAGCACGCCGTCGGCATTGCGCCACGTATGCGCATGCCACGGCTCGGCGCCGCCGAGCACGCTTTGCGCGAGACCGTGTTCGGCCAGCGTGTCGAGGCCGAGCGTCGCGCCCATCAGGTTCTGCGCATCGAATTCGACGGCGACGACCGGCCGTCCGCGGCGCGCAAGCAACACCGCGAGCGCGGCGGCAAGCGTCGTGCGGCCCGCGCCGCCGGTCGTCGACGTAATCGCGATCGTCTTCATCGCGCCGCCTTGTCGACGGCAACGGCGCCGGGCAGCAACCGGCCGCGCAACGCGACCGGCACGAGTTCGCACGGCACGGCGTCGTGCCGGTCGATCCCGCGCGGCGCATGGAAGCCGCGGCCGATGCCGAGGTGCTGCGCGATGATCCACACCGGCACCGCGATCACGATGCCGCCAAGGAAACCGATGACGAGTGCGGCAATCATGCGCGCTCCTGCTTGCGCAGCGGCATCGCGCTGCGGGTAGCGCCGCGCGCACGCGCGGCGGGAATGACGGGATGCGGCGCCGGTGCGTCGACGGCATCGGGCGCCGGCGTCGCACCGATCGCCTCGAGCGCGACGATCGCATCGATTTCATCGATCGCCTCGCTTGCTTCGGCCGGCGTCACGCCGGGATCGGCGCCCGCGGGCGGCGTGCGCACGCCGCCGGCCGGGCGCGTCGCCGCGAACAGGTCACTGTAGTCGGCGATCGGCGTGCGGCGGTTCTCGGCCTTCAGCGCGTCGAGCTCGGTGTCGATGCTGCCCTGCCCGAGGCACACGACGCGATCGGACAGCGTGTCGACCGGCACGTCGAAGATCCGCGCGAGCGCATCGTCGGCATCGACCGGTTCGCACGCGAACAGGAACACGAACAGATGTCCAGGGTCGGCCGTCACGACGTCGCCCGCGCGGCGCGGGTGGCATTGCCGCAATGCGTCGACATGCGACACGCCAGGCAGCAGCGTGATCTTCGCGAGCGTGTGCGGCAGCGCGAGCACGGCGCCGCGATCGAGCACCGCGCGAATACGCAGGCAGAACGCGCCGACCGGCAGATAGCCGAGCACCGAATCGCCGAGCGCGGCCGCGAGCGCCGCGCGATAGTCGGGCGCGACGGGCCGCGCGTAGAGCTGGCCGCGCAGCGCATGCACGGCCGCCTGCATCCGCGAGACCGGCAAATCGCGCGCGACGACACGGTTCGCGCCGACGCTCAGCACGAGCACCTCGAACTGCTGGCGCAGCACTTCGCCGCGCTCGACGACCGCGATCTTCAGCGCGCCGCCGCATTGGCGACGCAACGCATGCACGTCCGCGCACAACCCTTCGAGCTGCGCATGCGAACGGAACGCGAGCACGGCGGTCGCGGCCTGGGCATGGGCGCACGCCGCGACGACGGCCGCGTTGTCGTCGACGATTTCCCAGTCGGCAGGCACGCGATTCGTGCCGTCGAGCACCGCACGGCTGACGACGACACGATCCTCGTCGCTCGCGAGCTTCATCCGGTGCGCCGGTTCGGTCGCGCCGCCATCGACGCTCGCGGACAGCCGCCCCCCCGGCGCGAAGCGCAGCGGCCGCACTTCACCGGCCGCGAGCGTGTCGCCCGCACGCCAGAAATCGACGATCCACAGCAGTTCGCCGTGCGTGCGCTGCAACTGCGCGACGCCCGAACAGATACCGTGGAAGCCGCTGCGCGGCGTGCGGTCCGCATCGCGCACGAGCGGCGCATCGTCGGTGCGCACGTCGTCGCCCGCCCGTGCGGACTCGGGATCGAGCAGCAGCACGAGCGCGATCCGGCGCGTACGGCACCAGTCGGCCAGTGCGTGCGCTTCATCCGCGAGCGCGACCGGGTCGTCCCAGCTGAACCAGCGCTGGGCGCCTTCGACGAAATACAGCGAACGCGCGCGAAAACCGTAACGCTTCATCGCGCGCAGGCCGCCGGTCAGCCGCGCGAACGGGCCCGGCGCCGCGCGGCGCGGCGCGTCGGCGGTTGCGCGCGCGCCATCACCGTCGGCCGGCTCGGCCGCCGGCGGCATCGCCAGCACGTTCAGGTTGCGCGGCCAGCCGGCCGGCTGTGCGCCGCCTGCGAAACCGAGCGATTCCATCTGGCCGGCGACGCGTGCCGCATCGCGCGCGAGCACGACCGTCACGTCGCGCGTGCGTGCCTGTCGCGCGCTTTCCCAGACGAGCGCGTCGCACGCCGGCGTGCCGCCGGCCGCGTAGATCGCGTACAGGCCGCCCGCTTCCAGTTGCGTCCATGTGTCGGGCAGGCCGTCGATCGCGAGCCGGCTCAGCGGGCCGACGCGGCCGCCGGCCGGCCCCATGCGCAGCAGCGCGCGCAGGCGGCCCGGCAAGCCGGCGGCGCCGAGCACGGGACGGGTGGCATCGAATTCCGTATTCACGACGTTCCCCTAGGGTCTGCTTGCATATGGAACGCACATGCGTTGCCACGAGAACGGCCGCTCGCGAGGCGCGCGCCGCCGCGAATACTGAAGTATTCGCAAGGAGTGCAACGCGGCGAGCGGCCGTTCTCGTGGCAACCCCAAATTAAAAAATCCATTCCAGGGGAATGCCCGAAATCGCCCGTATGGCGGCGTCGCTCGTCGCTTGTTTGGCTCGGCCAAACGGCGCTCCTCACTTCTTGCCCTACGCCCCGAAGGAAGTCCCCTTGGGGGGCGAGCGATTTCGGGCATTCGCATGTCCGTTCCATATGCAAGCAGACCCTAGTAATCCGAATAAAGCCGTACCGGCGTCGGCGTGACGAGCCAGCTGCGCTGCGCGCGTGCATCGAACGCATAGCGCAGGTACACAAGCGCCGAACTCGGCGCATAGTCGTGCGACCGGTCGATATGCAGTTGCGCGCCGACGCTCAGGTGCGGATTCATGCGGTACTCGACGATGCCGTTGAAGCCGTACGAGAACGACACGCCGCGCGTCGAGCTGCCCGCGTACACGAATCCGGCCGCGACCTGCTCGGCCCGCTGGCCCGAGAACGTCGGGTAGTACAGCGAATCCTTCTCGTAGCTGTTCGAGATCCCGCCCGTGAAGGTCAGGTCCCACGACAGCGCGTCGCGCCGCCCCGCCCACTCGATCGGCACGCCGAGCGACAGGTAGCGCTGCGGGCTGTAGTACCCGCCCTGCCCGTACGTGTAGTAGCGCAGGTTCTGCGCGTAGTGCCATGCACTGCCGACGAGACCGGTGCTGACCTTCATCGTCGCGCGTTCGTACACGGGCACCGTGAAGCCGGTGCGCAGCGTGACTTCCGCGTTGCGTTCGACATTGCGGCCGGACAGCACGCCCGCGCCGAGTTCCGCGAACAGGTTCGTGCGGCCGACGTCGACCGACGCGCGCAGGTTCACGCCGTCGCGGCGCACGCCGCCCCAGACCGCGCCCGTCCACGGGTCGCGCATCCCCGCGTACGACAGTACGCTGCTCGTTTCCGGCCGCCGCGACGCATTCACCGTGAAGCTCGCCGGGCCCGCGTCGAAGCGGTAGCGTACGCCGCCGACCAGGTAATGCACGGGGAAGCCGAGCGGCGACGTGCCGAGATCGAAGCGCCATGCGTCCGTGCGATAGCCGGCGCCGAGCGCGACGCCCGTCGTCGACTGGTGCAGCGAGCCCGGCGGGTTCGCGATCAGTGCGGCGGCCGGCTGATTCGACTGGAACGGAGGGGGCAGCCCGTTCTGGGCCCTGAGCGCCGCGTAGGTCCCGAACGTCTGCAGCGAATAGGCGTTCGGGTCGCTCGTGTCGAGCGTGCCCGGATCCAGATGGACGGTGTCGATCTGCGCGAACACATGCCCGTCGTAGCGGATCGGCATCTGCACGTAGATCGGCACCTGCTGCGCGCGATACGACGAAATGCCTTCGTCGCCCGACTTGTACGAGGGCATCCAGCCGGTCTCGATCTCGGGGTCACGCCGCTGTTCGAGATCCGCGAACGCGGCCTGCGCGGGCGTCAGGCCGTCGCGGCCCGGGCTCACGCCCGCCGTGCGCTCCTGCGACCGCGACAGCCGGTACAGCGACGCTGCGTCGTCATAGCGGCCCTGCGCCTCGGCCACGCGCCCGGCCGCGACCGTCACGTCGGCGCGCTCCGGATACGCGGCATGCAGCCGTCCGGTCAGCTGTGCGGCCTCGTCGGAGCGGCGCAGCGCGTTCAGGCGGCGCACGGCCGACAGTTGCGTGTCGACGTCGTCGTCCGGCGTGCGCGCGAGCACGGCCTGCACACGTGCGAGCGCCGCCGCGCGGTTGCCGCTGTCCTCGTCGATGCGCGCGAGCGCGAGCTGCGTATCGGCATCGTCCGGTGTACGTGCGACGAGCGGCGCGAGCGCGTCGCGCGCCGCACCGTAATGGCCCTGCGCGCGTTCGAGATCGGCCAGTTCGAGCGCGTAGCGCTTGTCCGCGCGGCCGGCCGGGCTCGCGCGATCGAGCAGTTGGCGCGCCCGTGCATAGTCCTGCTGCGCGATCGCATCGTCCGTCTGCCGCAACACGAGCCGCAGCGACTGGTCGTTGAGCCGCGCCGTCTGTGCGGGTGTCAGCGACGGTTCGCGGCGCAACGTGTCGAGCCACGCGGCGAGCGCGTCGTCGCGCCCCGCGCTGCCGAGCAGGTCGCCATAGCGCAGCCGCACGTCGGCATCGGCTTCGCGCGGATGCGCGACGATCCAGTCGTGCAGCGGTGCGAGGCCGCGCTCGGGTTCGCCCGCATCGATCCACTGCGCGCCGATCGCGGCGAGCAGGTCGGGATCGTCCGGCGCGCTCGCCTGGGCATGCGCGAGCGACGCCGCGAACGCCGCGCGGTCGCCGCGCCCGAGCGCGCCGCGCGCGTCGGCCAGCGTGCCTTCGGCGTCGAGCTTGCGCGCCAGCGCGCGCATCCCGTCCGAACGGTGCGCGTCGTCGACGGGTGCCAGCGCAGCCTGCGCGCCCGCGATATCGTCGAGCGAATTGCGGTACAGCGCAGTCGCGTAACGCATCTCGGGCGTATCGCTTTGCGCGAGCCCGTCGTCCATCACCGTGCGGCCGAGCTGCGGCAGCCCCATGTCGCGATAGAGGCGCGCGAGCGCGAAGCGCGTCCACGGCGCGTCGGGCGCCGCGCGCACGGCCGCCTCGTAGCGCTGCGCGGCGGGCCCGCGTTCGCCCTTGTCCGCAAGCGCGCGCGCCTGGCTCGCGAGCAGGTCGGCGCGCAGGCCGTCGAGTGTGCGGCGATCGTCGCGGCCCGTCACGCGCCCTTGCAGCGCGTCGAGCAGCGGACCGATCCGGTCCGCGCGGCCGGTGTTTTCATACAGCGTCGCCGCGCCACGCACGGCCGACGGGCTCGGCGAACGCGCGGCCAGCAACTCGCGCAGCAACGGCTCCGCGCGCGCCCAGTCGCGCTGCGCGAGCAGCGCATCGGCAAGCTGCAGCTTCGCGTCCGGGCTGTTCGGCTGCATGGCAAGCGCCGCCCGCGCCGCGCGCTCGGCATCCTGCGGCCGACCCGCGGCAGCCGCCGTTCTGCCTTGCGCGAGCAGCCCCCAGAATTGCGCGGTGCGCGCCAGGCTCTGCCACTTGCCGCGCTGGTCAGTCGCGAGCGTTGCCGCCCGCGCGAACAGCGCGCGCGCTTCGTCGTGCCGCCCTTCGCGCAGGCGCAACAGGCCGAGCCCGCCGACCGCGTCGGCGTCGTCGGCCCGCGCACTCGCGGCGCGGGCAAGCAACGGATCGGCGGCGGCCAGGTCGCCGCGCGCGAGCGCCTGCAGGCCGCGCTGCTGCGCGATGTAGTCGGGATTGCGTTCGAGCCGGCGCTGCGCATCGCGCTGACTGTCCAGTTCGGCCACGCGGCCGCTGAATTCGGTGTCGTCCGGCACGAGCGCGAGATACGCCTGCAGCGCATCGAGATACGCGGGATCGTTGCCGGTCGATTGCAGCACGCGCCGCCACAGCGACATCGCCTCGGTATGGTCGGCGTCGTCCCGCTTCGCGAGCGACCAGGCGATCCGGTTGGCCTCCGGGCGCGTATCGGCATGCTGGTTCAGCAACCGCGCCAGCGCCATGGCCGCGCTGGTGTCCTGCGGATCGGCCGCGATCGCGCGGCGCAGCGCGGCGATCGCCGACTCGCGCCCGCCCGGCGCATTCGCGCGGATCTCGTAATACTCGGCGCCGAGCGCGCCCGACGGCGCGCCGTTCGGAAACAGCGCGACGATCCGCCGTGCCGCCTCGTCGGACCGGCCGCTGCGCGCGAGCAAGCGGATCTGCGCCATCTCGCCGCGCCCGCTCGTTGCGACGCGGTACTCGTCGGCCACCCGCCGCGTGGCGGGCGCATTCGGCGACTGCACCTGCAAACGCGCGAGCGACGCCTGCGCGCCTTTCGCATCGCCCAGCCGCAGCAGCACGCGGACCTGTTCCGCCAGCAGTTCGGGATCGCCCGGTGCAATCAGCAGCCCCTTGCGCACGGCATCGCGCGCGAGATCGTCGCGATGCTTGACGCCCCACATCCGCGCGGTGTCGAGCTGGCGCCGGGCATCGGCGGAAGCAGAAGTCGCCGGCGTGACGGGGCTCGCCATCGCCGTGCCGGATGCGGCGCCGGGCGCCGCCGCGCATACCGACGACGCGAGCCACGCGAATCCCGCGACGTGCGGCGCGGCGCGTTTCAGCGAGCGGCGCACGAGCGGCCTCCCCAGCGCGTGTCGAGCGTGCCGTCCGCGCCGAACGTGTAGCGCCCGTCGCGCCAGCCGAGGCCGAACAGCGTCAGCACGCTCGTGTAATAGCCGGGCGGCGACTGGCGCGCGAGCGTATCGACGCGGGCCGCCTGCGCATCCGCGAGCGCACGCTGGCCGCGCGCGTCGAGGAACGGCACGGCCGCCGCCGAAAACCCGCCGTTGCCGTCGTTCGCCCCCGCGACGCCCGTCGTCGTATCGACCTTCTCCGGCGGCGCGCCATGCGCGGCAATGTAGTCGGCGAACGGCGCGAAGCGCGCGAGCAGCGGTGCGGCGAGCGGATCGGCACGGTCGAGCATGCCGGCCCACAAATACACGCGGATCGCGTTGTACGCGCTCTCCGCGTGCGTCTCCGGGTCGGGGCCAAAGCCCGTGCCCGCGCGATACAGCGCCCAGTCCGGCGAAAAGCCTTTCGGCGCGGTGTCGAGCAGCACGCGCCCGGTGCTGGAAACCAGCGCGGCCCAGCGCCGGTCGTCGGGCAGGCGCGCGCCGAGCGCGCGGATCACCTGCGGCGGCGAATAGCTCGGATTCACGCGGAACTGGCCATTGGCGAGCTTGAACCCGGTCGGCCCCGGCAGCAGCGTGAGGCCGAGGCCCGGCACGCTCGCCGTCTCGTCGTCGAGCACGCGCTTCGCGAGCAGCGCGCCGCGTGCCGTATAGCTGCGCTCGCGCCACAGCCGCCCGGCCTCGACGAGCGCATACGCGATCCACAGATCGGCGTCCGATGCGGCGTTGGCGTCGAGCACGCGCCACGCGCCGTCGGGCGCCCGGCCCCACAGCCACGCGGGCAGATGCGCGCTCAGGTCGCCCTGCGCGAGGTTGTTCTCGGTCCATGCGAGGATCGTGTCGAACATGCGCCGGTCGTTCGCGACCAGCGCGAAGAAAAGTCCATACGCCTGCCCCTCCGAGACCGTACGCGAATCGGCCGAGCCGACGTCGATCACGCGGCCGTCGGCCGAAATGAAATCGCGCTTGAACGCGTCCCAGCGCGGCCACGCCGCGCTGCATGCCGCATCGGGCGCGGTAGCGCCCGCGGCCTGCGCGCGCGTGGCCAGTCCGGCCGCCGCGCACGTCACCGCAAGCGCCAGCGCGAGTGTCGCGCCGACACGCCGCGCCGGCCGCGCTGCCCGTCGCTTCGTCATAACCCGCGCCATCCGTTACATCCCCCGTCGACGCGCGGCGATTCTCTGCAGCACGCTGAACACGCCGAGCGCGAGCAGCAGCCCCGCGACGACGCCGACCGCGCCGAGCGCGACCGGATGGCGTGCCGCATGCGTCCACACGCGTGCATACCACGGCACGAAACCGACCACGTAGGGCTCGCCGACACGCAGGCTGTCGACCTGCCCCGGCCGCACCACGGCGAGGTCGCCCTGCAGTTGCGACACGAGGCCCGGGTTCTCGAACACGTTGAGCAGATCGCCGAGGCGCGGCTGATCGGTCGCCGTCAGCGCGACGACGCTGCGCCCGTGGCTGCCCGGCAGTTCGAATCCGGCGAGCGCCGCGAGCGGGCCCGTCTGTTCGATATGCGCGCCGCCGTCGGCGAGACCGACGCCGTTGCGCCAGCGTTCCTTCACCGTGAACGCGACGCGCGTGGCGCCGTCGCCGCCCGCGCCGCCCGGCTCGCCGAACGCGAGCGGCAGCGCCGAGCGCCAGTGCGCGAGCAGCGGCGACGCGGGCGAGCCGTCGATCACGAGCAGATCCTTGCTGCCCGCCAACGCGGCCACGTCGCCCGGTCGCGCGACCTGCACGCGCAGCGCCGGAAAGCCGGTCCATTCGCCCATGTGGCCAAGCATCGTCAGGTAAGCCTCGAGCTCCTGCGGCGACGGCCGGTCGGGCATCACGACGGCCGTCTGCGACAAATCGGCGAAGCGCGTGAACGGGAAGCCGCTGTTCGCGAAGAACGCGAGGTTCGGCAATTGCGCGTAGTGGACGAAGTGCGAGAAGTCGATCGTCGAATCGGGATCGATCGCCGCGCGCTGCGGCTCGCTCGCCGTGCTCGAACAGAGCCCCGTCTTCTGCGAATCGAGCGTGAAGCGGAACTGCAGCTGGTTGCCGCTGCCGACGCGGAACGCCGGGATGTCGACATCGCTCGTCACACGCCCTTCCGGTACCGACAGCAGCGGCAGCTGCATGCGGCCGCGCGCGTCCTCGGCGTGGGCCGGCCCGAGCCGGTACGACTTCACGAGCTGGTCGTTGATCTCGACGGCGAGCGTCGAATTGTCCTGCACGGTCGGCGCCGTATAGCGATAGCGCAGCGTGATCGGCACGCCCGCGCCGTTCCACGAATGGAGATCGGCCGGCACGCGCAGGTTCAGGCGGATCGCGTCGGGCGTCGTGCCGCGCGCTTCCAGCTGGCGCGGATCGCCGACGAGCTCGCGGAACGTGATCGGCCGGTTCACCGGCAGCCAGCGCGGCGCGTCGTAAGGCTTGCGCGGCGCGCCGAGATCGACGTGCGCGACCGTGGCCGCCGGCCCCGACAGCGCCGCGCGGCCGAGCACGAGCGTCGCGACCGCATCGTCGACCTCGGCCGCCGTGCGGCCCGTGACGACCAGCACCTTGCGTCCCGGCGCGGCCGGGTTGTCGGCAACCGCGAGCAGCGGGCCGTTGACCGACGGCAGCGCGAGGCCGGCCGGCAGCGTCGCGGCCGTCCCGACCACCACGGCCTGATCGTCGGCAGGCAGCCCGGACGACACCGGGAAGCGCGCATGCCGGTAGTCGGCCAGCGCACCGAACCACGACGCGAGCACGCCCGCGCTGCGCAGCGTCGCCGAATCGGGCGTGGCCGGCAGCACGAACGGCAGCCGCACGCGACCGTTGTCGCGCCGGTCGAAGAACGGCGCAGGCAGCAGCGCGAGGTCGTTCGGCAGGCGGACCGGCGATTCGTCGAGGATCAGCTCGCTCGTCGGGCTCACGTCGGCCCACAGCGCCGAGTTCGACGGATCCTCGCAATGGTCGAGCGTGTAGTGCGCGATCAGGCGCAGGCCGATCTGGTTGAAATCGGAGAAGTAACGCGGATCGATCGGGATGTCCTGCGTGACCGTGCGGCCCGCGCGCGCGGCGTCGAACGGGACGGTCGCGATCACCTCGCCGTTCACCGACACCTTCAGGTGCGACATCGGGAACACCAGCGACGGCGAATACGCGTAGGTCAGGCGCAACCGCGCGCCCGTCACCACGCGGTCGAGCCGCACGCCCGCATTGATCGTGCGCGCGTCGTCGGCGCCGCGCAGGCGCAGCGGATCGAACGCGCCGAGCGACGCGAACGGCAGATGCACGGTCGTCGCCGGCAGGCCGGCAGACGATGCGCCGGCCGCGCCCGGCGCAGCCGCGAGCGCCGGTGCCGACGCTTCGGCGAGCCCGGCGGCCGACGCGGCGGCCGGCACCGCCGGCATCGGCGCGGCCGACAGCGCGGCCGCGTGGAAGGCGCCAACCATGGCGGCCGACAGGACGAGCAGCGACACGGCCGGCTTCATGCGCCCCTCCGTTTCGTCTGGTTGATCCGGTCATCAAGCACGTCGGAACCGACGCGCGCTAAGCAGCTATGCCCGTGAGTGCACATCCCCACTGCTTCCCCTCATATGGCGAACTGACCTGATGCATTTATCGAAACAACGCGGCGAATTCTTTAATGGCCGTCGTCGTGCTGCGCGCGCCTGGCACGGGCGCGCACCCATTCGTCACACTATCTCAAAAACAAGACAAAACTTACGCGAATTCGTGACGGTGAGGCGAAAAAAACCTCAATCCAGTCGGAAATGCTGCACGAGAGGGACGAATGGTAAGAATTGCGCCGTTGTCGCCGGACCGACCGAACGGCATACTGCCGGCGCGGTGCGGCTGGCCGGCGGCGGTCCGTTGCGGACCGCCCGGGACGCGCTGCCGCGAGGCGGCGCGTATGCTACCGCAATCCCGCGACGCCGGATGCGCTTTCTTTCACGGAAAACTGACTTGAATCAAATCGTCGACACCGCCACCCCGTCCCCCGACACGCTGCTGCGCGTCATCGCCGTCCAGACCGAAATCGCGAAGCTCGGCCTCGACCTCGGCAGCGTGATGACCTATGTGGCCGAGCAGGTGCCGCTGCTCACCGGCGCGAGCGCGGCCGCGGTCGAATTCGCGGAGGGCGACGACATGGTGTACCGCGCCGCGTCGGGCACCGCCGCGGGGATGCTCGGGCTGCGGCTGCGCCGCTCGGGCAGCCTGTCGGGCCTGTGCGTGCAGCAAGGTGAATTGCTGCACTGCGTCGATTCGGAAACCGACCCGCGCGTCGATCGCGACGCGTGCCGCCGGGTCGGCCTGCGCTCGATGCTCGTGATGCCGCTCACGCATGCCGACACGACGGTCGGCGTGCTGAAGGTGATGTCGCCGGAGGTCGACGGTTTCTCGCCAGCCGACGCCGGCACGCTGCGGCTGACGGCCGAGCTGATCGCCGCCGCGATGTTCCACGCGGCGCGCAACGAGGCGAACGAGCTGTACCTGCGTGCGACGCACGACGCGCTCACGGGCCTGCCGAACCGCGCGCTGTTCTACGACCGCCTGCGGCAGTCGATGCACACGGCGCTGCGCGCGAACGGCCGGCTCGGCATCCTCAACATCGACATGGACGGGCTGAAGCCGATCAACGACGGGTTCGGCCACCGCGCGGGCGACGCCGCGCTGCGCGAGATCGCCACGCGCATGCAGGGCGCGGTGCGGCGCTCGGATACGGTCGCACGCGTCGGCGGCGACGAATTCGCGGTGATCCTGCCGAACATCGGCACCCGCGACGACGCGCACGCGCAATGCACGCGGCTCGCGCAACAGGTCGGCGAACCGTTCGAATTCGAGGGACGCGCGTTGCGGCTCGGCGTCAGCGTCGGGATCGCGATGATGCCCGACGACGGCACCGACATGACCGCGCTGATCGAGCATGCCGACCAGGCGATGTACGAGGCCAAGCGGACGCGATCGCAGCGTGCGATACGCGCGTAACGCGCGCCCGGAGGAAATCCACCTGGAAAGCGGGGCAAAGGCCCGCCCGTGATTGGCGTGTCGTGGCGCTAGCCGATACGTGGAACGGCGAGCGCGAGCCCGACCGCGAGCCACTGCACGATCGCGATCAGCACGCCGGCGCGGCACAGCCCGACCGCGCCGCGCACCCGCGCATCGAGCGCGCGCCCAGCCTTCGCCGCGTCGATCCAGCCGAGATCGGCGAGCGCGCGGTCGAGCGCCGCGAGCCCGTCGTCGACCGCCCCGTCGCCCGCCGACCGCGCGAGCGCGGCGAACAGCCGGCGGTCGATCTCGATGCGCACCGCGTACCACAGCGCCGCGATCCCCGAGCCCGTGCTGACGACCGCCAGCAGTACACGCGCGATCGTCGCCGGCGCCCAGCCCGATGCAATCCACCAGCCCGCGCCGGCCGCGGCCAGCGCGGCCGCGATCGCCCACGCGCCCGCATCGAGCGCGCCGCGCGCGGCGGCAATCCGGAACGGTGCGGACGGATCGCGCATCACACGCTGCCTGCCGCGCCGCGATGGCGATCGATCCAGTGCTGCAGCACGGCCACGCCATCGTCCGACCACACCGCGTGCGGCCGCACCGCGCGCACCGCGGCCAGCGCGTCGCGCGCATCGCCGAGCCCGCGCCGCGCGGCGAGCCACGCGGCCGCGCACAACACGCTGCGCCCGTAGCCGAGCGCGCAGCAGACCAGCACGTCGCGCCCTTCGCCGTGCAGGCGCTCGAGCGCCGCGACGGCCTGTGCGAGCTGCGCCGCGGTCGGTGCGACGAGGTCGAGTTGCGGCACCGCCGCATACGCAAGCGACGCATCGGCCGCCGTCCAGCGCGGCATCTCGGCGGTCAGATCGACCAGCGCCGTGAAGCCGTGGCGCCGTACTTCACGCGTGGTCGGCGTGCGGCCGATCGACACGCGTTCGTCGATCCGCACCGGGGCCGGCTGCCGGAACGTCCACAGCCGTGAATTCGCGAATGCACCGGCGATCGTCGGCGCGAGCAGCCAGCGGATGAATACCGGGAAACGCCCGTGCGCATCCTTCTGGAACGCGCCGGGTGCGCCGCGCCGGTAGACCCACGCGACGCACGCGAGCGCCAGCACGACCCACCCGGCCGCCAGCGCCCAGCCCGGTGCGCGCGGCACGCACCACAGCGCCACGAGCGCGACCAGCGCCGCACCGAACGCATAACGGCGTGCGAGCGCACGGCCGGCCGCGCCCGGCGACCCATCGGCGCCCGGCAGCCGGCCCGCGACATCGCGCAGCGGAAACAGGAACAGCGCGAGACAGCCGACGGCCGCGCCGGTCGGCACGTCGATCGCGTGATGCTGGTAGGTCGTCAGCACCGACACGCCGATCGCCGCGAACCACAGATGCAGCACGATGCGCGCGACCGTGCCGCGCACATGCTTCGCATAGACGGCCCACAGCACGACGAGCAGGCCGATGTGCAGCGACGGCGCCTGGTTGAACGGCTTGTCGAACCCCATCAGCAGCGTGAACAGCGCGCCGGCCGCGCCGCCCGCGTCGGGCCGCTCGAAACCGAAGCGCAGCGGCCACGCGATGAAGCACGCGACCGACACAAGCTGCACGGTCAGCAAGCGCTTCACGTGATCGAGCAGATCGTCGCGGCGCGTCCAGAAAAAGAACGACAGCGCGTACAGAAGATCGATCGACCAGTACGGCACGATCGTCCACGGCACGAACGGAATCGCGTGCTCCCAGCCGAACGCAAAGGTCGGCACCGCCGCACGGCGCGCGGCGAGCCAGTTCGCGAAGCCGTAGGTGGAGAAGAACACCGCGCCCATCGCCACGAGCCAGCCGAAGCGCAGCGCGAGCGACGCATCGCGTGCGCCGGCCGCCGACGCCTGCGCCGCCAGGCCGCGCGCGTCGCCGCCGAATTCGCTCATGACGCGTCGACCCGCTGCGCGAGGCTGACCGTGAAAATGCCCATCTCGTCGATCCGCTGATCGAGCTTGCGGAAGCCCGCTCGCGCGACGAGTTCGTCCATCTCGGCCTGCGAACGGCGCCGCATCACCCAGGTCGCCTCGCCGCGATGGTTGTTCAGCGCACGCGCGATGAATTCGAGCTGCGGATGCCACGGCTGCCCCGTATAGACGAGATAACCGCCCGGCGGCACGGCCTGCGCGAGCCCGCGCAGCGAGCGTTCGATCAGTGCGTTCTCGCCGAACAGCTCATACAGCCCCGACACGATCGCGAGCGTCGGGCGCGGCTCCAGCGTCGCGAGCGACGTCTCGTCGAATGCGTCGCCGCGCTCGAAGCGCGCGATCGGCTCGAGCCCGCGCTGTGCGATCAGCACGCGCCCGGCCTCCACGTTCGGCGGACTGTAATCGCGCAGCGTGATGTCGTCGGGCGCCGCGCCGTCGCGCTCGGCGGCCGTGGCGATCGCATCCAGCACGTAGCGCCCGTGGCCGGCCGCGATGTCGACGATCCGCACCGGCGTGCCGTGGCCGCGCAGGCGGCCAATCGCCGAGCCAATCAGCTCCTGCAGGTGCACCTTGCGCTGGCGGATGCCGATCCAGCCCGGCGAATCGAGATACGTGCGGTCGATCAGCGCGCCGACGCCGAGCCGCCCCTGCGCGCGGTTGCGGTACACGTAGTCGAGCGTCGAGCCCGAATCGAAGCCGAGCCGCAGCCCGAGCGCGATGCCGTCCGACAGCGCGCCGCCTGCTTTCAGGCCGGCGCGCGTGAGCGCCCAGTACGCACGCGCGAACGCGTTCGCGGGCGGGCGGCCGAGCGCCGCGTATTCGTCGTGGAACGCGCCGCGCCGGTCGGCGTCGGCGAGCGACACGCGCGGGCTCGGCGCATCGAACTCGCGCAGCACGAACGCGCGCAGCGGCGCGAGCGCCTGTGCGCGGTCGCGCTCGCCGAGCGTGTCGTGATAGAAGCCCGGCAGCACGATGCGCTCCTTGCGCGCCGAGCCGAGCCGTTCGAAGAAGCGGTCCTGCGGGCCGCGATGCACGACCCAGTCGGCGCCCGAGATCAGCAGTTGCGTCGGCACGGTGATCGCGGCCGCATCGGCGACGATCCGCTGCGCGGTGTCGTGCAGGTCGAGCAGCATGTTGACCGCGATCGGCCGCGTGATCAGCGGATCGGACGCGTAGCTCGCGATCCGCTCGGGATCGTGCGTGAGGAATTTCGGCTTCACGTAGCTGTTCACGTAGAACAGCCCGCGCAGCTTGTGCATCAGCCGCAGGCCCGGCCGCGCGAACGGTACGTAGAGCTTGATGTGGAACGCCGGCGATGCGACGACGAGCGCGCGGATCGGCGGCGCGTAGTCGTGCGCCCAGGTCGCCGCGAGCACGGCGCCGACGCTCTGGCCGACCACGGCCATGTCCTCGATCGCGATGCCGTGCGCATCGCGAATATGTTCGACGAAGGTCTGCAGGTCGCGCACCGACGCGGCCGCGCTCGGGCTGTAGCCGCGCGCGCCGGGCGAACGGCCGTGGCCGCGCGCGTCCCAGGCGAAGAATGCGAAATCGGGCAGGTCGAGCTCGTCGACGAGGTGCGCGACGCGCGCAGAATGCTCGTGGCCACGATGCAGCAGCACGATGGCGCCGCGGCAATGCGGGCCCGTCGCGGGCCAGTGACGATAGAACAGCGTTTCGCCGTCGTGCGTGATGAAGTCGGCCTCACGTGCCGCGCGTGCGCTCATGTGTTTTTCTCTCGTTTCGTTATTCGTATCTTGGTGCGCCGCCCTCCGGCGCCCGGACCCGCCACTGCCTTTGACTGCCTTGACTGCCCTTTCAACCCTTTTCCGCGATGCCGACCTGCACGCGCCGCACCACGGTCACGATCGACAGCACGATCAGCAGCCGCCACAGCCATGCGGCGACAGCGCCGACCGGAAACCCGAGCCCGATCCACAGCGCGAACGCGCCGAGCGCGAGCGCGCGGTCGCTCTTGCCGAACGGGCCGTCGTAGCGGCGGCTCACGCCGACCAGCGGGCCGATCAGCCCCGCGCATTCGACGATCACCGCCGTCAGCGCGAACAGCCAGACGTCTGCCGGAGCGAACGCCGGAATCGCGAGAAACGGCAACACGAGCGCGACATCGGACACGACGTCGCCCAGTTCGTTCAGGTACGCGCCGAGCGTGCTCTTCTGGTTGTGCTCACGCGCGAGCATCCCGTCGATCGCATTGAGCGCCATCCGCACGAACAGCCACAGCGGGATCAGCAGGAACAGCGCGCGGGCGAACACGCCGAGCCCGGCGAGCGCGCCGACGACGATCGAGCCACCGGCCGCGAACAGCGTGACCTGGTTGGCGGTGACGCCGCGCTCGGCGAGCGAATTCGCGAACGGGCGCAGACGGTCCTGGAATTTGGGTTTGAGTGCGTAGAGGCTCATCGTTTCGTATTCGTATTGTTTGTTCGCGCGGCACGGTCGGGCACGTTTCCCGCCGCCATGCCCCGGGCGGCAAGACGGCCTGGGGCGGCCCTCAATGGACGGCCCTCATCGTCGCCGAGCCGCCCCGACGCGTCAAGCATGCGCATGGCCCGCCCGCGCGGCGCCAATCTGGCGTTTTTGACGGAAACTCGCGATAATCCGCTGGCCCGATCGCAGCGACGATCCATTCGAACTGCAAACGGGCGCTCGTGCAACAGCCGATCATCACGCCGCCGACCGGCGCATTCGCCGCTACGCAACGTGGCGTGACGATGGCGAACCGTCCGATTATCGCGGACCTGCGACAGGCAGCCACGAACTTGAAAAAATTTAAACAACGACCGTCCGGCGCGCATCCTGCCGCGCCGGCATTCCGGGGTCCCGCCCGCCGCGCATGCGCAGCGGGCCATGCAGGCAGGCAGGAGGCACCGCGCCGATGAACATCGTCAACGTCTGGCAGCGCGATTTCCTGCTGTCCATCGTGCGGCTCGTCGCCGGCGCGTATCCGGTCTGGCATCAGGCGCCGCCGCCCCCGACGCAGAAGATCTATTTCTCGAACCACACGAGCCACATCGACACGCTCGCGATCCTCGCCGCGCTGCCGCGCGACGTACGCGCGGTCGTCCGGCCGGTCGCCGCGCGCGACTACTGGGACAGCAGCGACATGAAGCGGCACATCGCGCAGAAGCTGCTGAACGTCGTGCTGATCGACCGTCACCGCGAATCCGGCGGTGACCCGCTCGACCCCGTGCGCGACGCGCTGCGGCAGGGCCACTCGATCATCATCTTCCCGGAAGGCACGCGCGGCGCCGACGTGCTGCCGCAGCCGTTCAAGAGCGGGCTGTTCCATCTCGCGACCGAGTTCCCGGACGTCGCGCTCGCGCCCGTCTACCTCGAGAACCTGCAGCGCATCATGCCGAAGGGCGCGATCTGGCCCGTGCCGCTGATCTGCAAGGTGCATTTCGGCGCGAACGACGCACTCGGCGCCCAGGAAGAAAAACCGACGTTCCTCGCCCGCATGCGCGACGCCGTGGTGGCGCTCGCGCCGCCGCAGCGGCCCGCGGGCTGAGCGCGGCGCCCTCTTCTCCCTTTTCCGGATATCAACAATGCGAACAATCTTCTGGGAACTGGTCGCGGGCGTCACGGCCGTGCTCGTCGTCGCGACCGTGATCGGCACGATCCTCGGCGCGCGCAGCGGCGGCCAGAGCGCGACCATCGTCAACCTGAACCAGCGCATCCGCGCGTGGTGGGCGATGATCGCGATCATGGCCATCGCGATCGGCCTCGGCAACAATGTCACGTACCTCGTGTTCGCGCTGCTGTCGTACCTGACGCTGCGCGAGTTCATCACGCTCACGCCAACTACCGCGAGCGACCATACGACGCTGTTCATCGCGTTCTTCGTCGCGATCCCCGTGCAGTACCTGCTGCTCGGAATCAACTGGTACGGGATGTATTCGATCTTCGTGCCCGTGCACCTGTTCTTCGCGATGTCGCTCGTCTCGGCGCTCACGCAGGACACGCGCGAGTTCCTGAGCCGCAATGCAAAGATCAACTGGGCGCTGATGGTATGCGTGTACGGGCTGAGCCATGCGCCGGCCGTGCTGATCCTCGACATCCCGCACTACGCGGGGCAGAACGCGCTGCTGCTGTTCTTCTTCCTGTTCGTCGTGCAGATCAGCGACGTGCTGCAATACGTCGTCGGCAAGCTGTTCGGGAAGCGCAAGATCGCGCCGCAGCTGTCGCCGTCGAAGACGATCGAAGGCTTCGTCGGCGGCGGTTTGCTGGCCACGCTGTGCGGCGCGTCGCTGTATCGCGTGACACCGTTCGGCTTCTGGTCGGCGTTCGGCATCTCGCTCGCGATCGTGATCGCGGGCTTCGTCGGCGGCCTCGTGCTGTCGGCCGTCAAGCGCTCGCTCGGCACGAAGGACTGGGGCTCGATGATCGCCGGCCACGGCGGGATGCTCGATCGCGTCGACTCGATCTGCTTCGCCGCTCCGGTGTTCTTCCACCTCGTACGCTACCTGTACGTGTGATGCGCGGGCGGCGCAATGCCGCCCGTGCCTGCGCGACGGATCAGTACCCTTCGCGCAATGCCTTCGGCACGACGTAGCGGCCGCGGGCCGCGTCGAACGTCACCGTATGGCGCGCGTGGATGGCCTTGTCGCCGCGCGTGCCCGTTTCCGTGACCGTCAGCGGATAAACGTCGCCGGTGCCGGTCAGGTCCGGCGCAATCTCGAAACGCCGGTCCTCGCAGCGTGCCCGCGCGTTCGCACATTCGCTCGACTCCGCATTGTCGAGCGCCTCGTCGATGCGCGCCGCCGCCTGCACCAGCGCATTGCCGTACGGTAGCCAGATCGACCGGAAGGTTTGCGTATAGCCTTGCCGCATGTCCCCTTCGCCGATGACGAACCCGAACAGGTGCGGCCCGAGGCGCTCGATGCGCACCGTGCCCGGCTCGCCGCGCCTGCCCGACGCGATCTCCGTTTTCTTCACGATCGGCTCGAGCGTCTTGCCGTCCGCCGCGGGCTTCAGCACGTACAGGTCGATCGTGCCGGACGACGCGTCCGAATCCATGCCCGGCATCCCGTTCTGCACCGCGGCCTCGGTCTCGCCACACATCGCGAGCAGCGTGCGCGGGCCGTCCGCGGTCGCGACGCGCAGCGTGCCGCATGGCGCATAGATGAAATCGTCGCCGTCCGCCTGCCAGCCCTTGCGGTCGGCTCGCCACTTGCCGTAGGTGTCGTGGACGAAGGTCTTCAACGGAGGGGCAAGCTGAACCGGCTCGGCGGCATGAACAGGCGACAGCGCGGCAGGCGCCGTGAGTACCGCGAGCGCGCCAAGTGCGGCGAGCGACGCCGCGAGCGGCTTGAAACGTTGGTTCCTGGGCGGGACTGTCATGACGAGGTTCGTTCTGGTCGAGAAGAGTTGTTGCGAAGGGTTGCCGCGTGCACGATCACGGTTGCCGTGGCGCGATGCCGGTGCCCTGCTCCGGCGCGGCCGATGCGGCCGGTCCGGCACAGGTCGACACGAAGCGTGACAGCGCGCGCCGGTCGACCTTGAGCACGTCCGGCCGGTCGGGATCGCGCGTGACGTCGAGCGCGCGCATCGCCCGCGTATCGAGCGACACCCAGCCGATCGTCGCTTCGCGATTGGGCGTCCCCGAGTGGTCGGGTATCGTGAACAGCCTGATGCGGTAGATGTCGCCGTCGCGCTCGTCCACGTCGGCACGGATGTCGTGCCGGTTCATCGCGGCCTGCCGCAGCGCCGGCACGATCAGCTGCGTCAGCTGGTCGTTGCACGACGCCGGCGGCGCGGCGGTGGCCGTCTGCACGGCCATCGCGCCCACGCTTGCCAGTGCAACAGGCATGAACACAGCCGCCAACCGGCGACGGCGCATGGCCTCGCCATTCGCGCCGGCCGGCGGTACGATCTCGTTCTTCATTCCAGGATCCGTTCGATGTGCGCGGGAAGCTGCCCGCGAGCCCGTAGCGTACACGCACGGCACGGCGCCGCAAGCGCGCATCGACCGGCCCGACACGGACATACGCATGAACCTGACCTTGCAGGACGTCGCCTGGCACCGCTCGGTCGGGCGGCTCATCGACACGCTCGACCAGTCGGGCTTCTGGCTGTCGCTGATCCGGCTGATCGAGGAATACGTCGCGGTCGACAGCTGGGTCGCGCTGATGTTCGACGACGGCCGCCCGCAGGTGTTCGCCGAATGCGCGTACGAAGGCGACGGCCCCGATCCGCTGTTCCGCGACTACGTGCAGGGGCTGTACCTGCTGGACCCGTTCTACATCGCGAACCGCGACGCGCCGACGAGCGGACTGTTCCGGCTGTCCGACGTCGCGCCCGAGTGCTTTCGCGACACCGAGTACTACACGCGCTATTTCACGCACAACGTCGTCGAGGACGAAGTGCAGTTCAACGTCGTGCTCGACGATGCGCGCACGCTGTGCCTGTCGCTCGGCAGCAAGCGTCGTTTCGGCCCCGAGCAGGTCGCGTTGCTCGATCTCGTCCGGCCGTGGGTCGCCGCGCTGATGCGCCAGCGCCTCGCGTACGAGCACACGCTTACCGAACCGGCTGCGTCGCGCCGGCCCGGCGCCGAGGCAGGGAACGGCTTCGAGCACGCGATGGCGCGGCTCGGCACGCCGCTCACCGCGCGCGAGCTCGACGTGATCCGGCTGATCCTGAGCGGCCGCTCGAACAAGGAAGTCGCGAACAAGCTGGAAATCTCGGCGGAAACGGTCAAGGTGCACCGCCGCAACATCTACGGGAAGCTCGCGATCAATTCGCAATCGGAGCTGTTTTCACTGTTCCTGAAGGCGCAGACCGACGCGTGACGCGGACTGCCACCGCGAGCCGGTACGGGCACCGGACACGGGCAATCCCCGGCTGACGCCCGCATGGCGCTCGCGTATGGTCTGCGTATCGTTCATCCTCCCGGGCGCCCGTCATGCTCACCCCTCCATCCGCCCTGCCCGGCCCCGGCGGCCCCGTCATCGGCGTGCGGCCGCAGACACTCGGCAACGCGATCCGGGCGGCCGGCACCGCCGGGTTCGCCGACGCCGTCGCCGGCTTCGTCAACGAGAGCATCGTCACCGACGCGATCCACCTCGAACGCTGGCGGCCCGATCCGGGTGCTGCGTCCGGCTACCTGATCGAATGGTTCGGAAGCTGGGGCGACCGCCATCACGAGCTGTGCGTGCTGATGGACGCGTACTACCGCGATTTCTGGCAGACCGATCCGCTCGTCGCGCCGGTGCGCGGCACGAACGGCACGCTGCTGTTGCAGCGGCACGTCGGCGGCCTCCCCGACGGCGATTTTCGTCGGCGCTTCTTCGACGAACAGCGTGTCACCCAGGAATGCATGCTCGTGCACGGCAACGCGAACGTGCAGTACGCGCTGTCGGTCACGCGCTCGACCGATCACACCGCGTTCAGTCGCGACGAGCTGTTTCACCTGCGGCAGATGGCCGACCTGCTGTTCCCGCTGCTCGACGTGCATGCGCGTTCGTGCGCCGCGCGGCGCATCGCGCCGGCCGCCGGCCACGCACCGTCGCATCACGGCTTCGACACGCGCGTCGCGCGGCAGGACGTGCGGCTGTCGCGCCGCGAGCAGGAAATCTGCAAGCTGCTGCTGAGCGGCCGCTCGGTACCGGAAGCGGCCGCGCTGCTCGACATCCGCCATTCCACCGCCGAAACCTACGTGAAGCGCGCGTTCGCGAAGCTCGGCGTGCGCACGCGCGGCGAACTGTTCGACTGGGCGCTGCTCGACGGTTAGCGGCGGCGCGCACCACCGCTATCGGCTATCCGCTATCGGCCGCGCGTTCCGCGCAAACGGGGGCCCGTCACGACCCTCGCCGGACCGGATCGTCTGCGCCCGCGTGCAACACGCGCCGGTCGCGGCAGCACGGGCGATGACGGCACGATCGTCGTGGTCGGAACCTGTTCGCCTCCCTTTGCCGGTACGGCGGCTTCCTTGCGTCTTCACGGGTCACGGCAACGGATCGCGAAATCAATACCCCCGGCGGGTTAACGCATCGGCGGGATGGGAAAGCGCGGGGTTCGGCGCATACTGGAGCCTCGTTCCAACCGCTCCGCCGCACGCCGCGACGGGTCATTGCCCCCGAAACCGCCCATGAAACTGAAGCTCGACATCGTCCAGCTCGCCGGTCGCGACGGCGACACGCACTACAACCTGCAGCGCACGCTCGAAGCGATCGCAACCTGCGCGCCCGGCACCGATATCGTGATGTTTCCCGAAGCGCAGCTCACCGGCTTCCTCGATCCGTCGAATCTCGCGGCCGTCGCCGAGCCGCTCGACGGGCCGAGCATCGGCGCGGTGATCGCCGCCGCGCGCGCACGCGACGTCGCGGTCGTGATCGGGTTGATCGAGAACGATGGCGGCCGCTTCTACAACACGACCGCGTTCGTGACGCCCGACGGCATCGCGCTGCGCTATCGCAAGACGCATCTGTGGGTGAGCGAGCACGGCGTCGTGCTGCCCGGCGACCGCTACGCGACCGTCGAATGGCGCGGCGTACGGATCGGCCTGCTGATCTGCTACGACAGCGAATTTCCCGAAACCGGCCGCGCGCTCGCCACGCTCGGCGCGCAGCTGATCCTCGTGACCGACGGCAATATGGAGCCGTACCGCAACGTCCACCGCACGTCGGTGTCGGCGCGCGCGATGGAGAACCAGGTGTTCGCGGCGGTCGCGAACCGCGTCGGCGACAGCGCGCACGACGTCGTGTTCGCCGGCGGCAGCCTGGCGGTCGATCCGTACGGCAACGTGATCTTCGAAGCCGGCAACACCGAATCGCGTCATGCTGTCGAACTCGATTTCGACCAGCTCGCCGCATCGCGCGCGGTCTACGACTATCGCAACGATCAGCGGCTGCATATCGCCGGCGAGCGCATCGAGCATGCGGACGGACGTCGCGAGTTGCTGATTCCGTAACATGCATCCGCCCGCCCCGCGTTACGCCGGGTCGGGCACCTCGATCGCCAGCAACGCCGAACTGACCGACTTGCCGTGCGCATCGAGCGCGAGCGAGCGCGTCACGCCGCCGCCGAGCGCATCGCGCAGCACGAAGTTGAATGCGCCGAGCGCCGGCAATTCGTAACGCACGACGTCACCGCGCACGATGCCGGCGAGCCACGCCTTCACCGCATCCGCATCCAGATGCGTGCGCAGATGATCGTAATGACGCGGATCGCGGCAGATGACCGATACGTTCAGCGTATTGCCCTTGTCGCCGGTGCGCGCATGCGCGAGTTCACGCAGTTGCATCATGCCTCCACGAATGAAAACGACGGCGTCACGGCCGCACGCGGCAGCAGCACCGACTGCACGGCGATCACCTCGCGCGTCGACTTGAACGCGCCGCCGCCGCCGGCCGGCCCGTTCGTATAGAGCGTCTCGACTTCGTTGCCGATCCGCGCGGCTTCATCGGCGCTCGCCGCACGGCCGGCCACCCGCACGCGCACCTCGGCCGGTTCGCCGCGCACGGGCGGCGTCGCGTCGCCATACAGCGAATCGACGCCGATCAGGTCGAAGCGCCACTCGGTCGCCGCGACGCCGGTCAGCGCCAGCCGCTCGCGGACGATGTCGAGCGCAAGGCGCGCGCGTTCGAGCGCACCCGGGCCGCCGTACGAGATCTGGCCTTCGCCGATGTAGCCGTCGACATAGGCCACCGACACCTTCAGCGTATCGGGCCGCGCGGTGCCGCGCCCGCCTGTCACGCGCACGCGGTCCAGCGCCTCCTCGGCGACCGCGACGCGCGTGAAATCCGCGACGACGTCGGGCTGCAAATACCGCGCCGGATCGTGAATCTCGTAGAGCAGTTGTTCCTTGCAGGTCGCCGCGCTCACGCGGCCGCCCGCGTGCGGCACCTTCGTGATCACGACCGAGCCGTCGGCCGTGACTTCGCCGATCGGGAAGCCGAGCCGCGCCAGGTTCGGCACGTCCTTGTAGCCGGGATCCGCGAAATAGCCGCCCGTCACCTGCCCCGCGCATTCGAGCAGATGGCCGACGACGGTCGCGGCCCCAAGCGTGTCCCAGTCGTCCATCCGCCAGCCGAACGCGTGGATCAGCGGCGCAGCGAACAGCGACGGATCGGCGACGCGCCCGGTCAGCACGACGTCCGCACCGGCCGCGAGCGCGTCGACGATCGGCGCGGCGCCGAGGTACGCATTCGCGGACACGATGCGGTCGCGATAGGCGGCGACTTCGTCGCCCGATTCCTCGAAGCGGAACGCCCCGCGCAACACGACATCGAGCACGTCGTCGCCCTCGACCGCCGCGACTTTCAGCCCCGCGATGCCGAGCGACTGCGCGATCTGTGCGGTGCGCCGCGCAGCCGCGCGCGGGTTCGCGGCGCCCATGTTCGACACGATGCGCACGCGTTTCGCCGCCGCGACCGGCAGCACCGCATGCATCCGTGCGTCGAGCAGCGGATCGTAGCCGAGCGCCGGGTCCTTGCGGCGCGCCTGCTGCGCGATCGCGATCGTGCGCTCGGCCAGGCATTCGAAGACGAGATAGTCGAGCTGCCCGTGTTCGGCAAGCTCGACCGCGGGCTCGATCCGGTCGCCCGAGTAGCCGGCGCCCGCGCCGATGCGCACGCGCGGTTCAGGTTGTTTTGCTGTCATGTCCGTACCGTCGTCCGGCGGATCGCGCCGCCGGGAATGATCAAAAGATGCCCAGCACGACGCACGCGATCGTCATCACGATCGAGGCGCCGAACAGCAGCGGGAACGTGAATTTCTGGTGCTCGGCCAGCTCGATGCCGCACAGGCCGACGACGAGGAACGTCGCGGGTGTCAGCGGGCTGACCGGGAACCCCGTCGTCATCTGGCCGAGCAGTGCGGCCTGCCCGACCTGTACCGCCGGCACCCCCAACTGGCCGGCCACTTCCGCGATCACGGGCAGCACGCCGAAGTAGAACGAATCGGGATCGAACAGCATGCTGAGCGGCATCGACGCAATCCCCAGCACGACCGGAATGTGGCCGGCCATCGACGGCGGCACGAAGCCGACCGCCGCCTGCGCCATCGCCTTCAGCATCCCGCTGCCCTGCATGATCCCCGTGAACACGCCGGCCGCGAGCAGGATGCCGGCCATCATCAGCGCGGCGCGCGCATGCGCGTCGATGCGCTTGCGCTGCATGTCGACGTCGGGGTAGTTCACCATCAGCGCGATGCACAGCCCGACCATGAACATGATCGCGGGCGGGATCTTCTCGCCCATCACGACCATCGTGCCGAGCACGACGAGCGTCAGCACGAGGTTGAACCAGAACAGGTGCGGCCGGCGCAGCGCCTGCTCGTCGGGCGTCAGTTCGCGCTTCGGCAGCGGAACCGACGCATCGTCGCGCGACAGGCCGAGCCGCTTCTCCTCGCGCCGCCCGAGCCAGTACGCGACGCCGAACACGAACGCCAGGCCGATCGCCTGCACCGGGATCAGCGGATTGAACAGCGCCGACACCGGCAGGTGCAGCGAAGCGGACGCGCGGATCATCGGCCCCGTCCACGGCAGGAAGTTGATGCCCGCGGCCATCGATACGGCCGCGGCCAGCACGCGCCGGTCCATCTTCAGCCGGTCGTACAGCGGCAGCACGGCCGGAATCGTCACGAGAAAGCAGACGGCGCCCGAGCCGTCGAGATGGATCAGCAGCGCGAGCAGCGTCGTGCCCATCACGATCCGCGTCGGCCGCGTGCCGACCGCGCGCAGGATGCGATCGATGATCGGGTCGAGTGTGCCGGCATCGGTGATCGTGCCGAAATACAGGATCGCGAATACGAACATCCCGACCACGGGCGCGAGGCCCTTCAGCCCGTCGATGACGAACTTGCTGGTATGCAGCCCGAAGCCGCCGATCAGCGAGGCCGCGATCGGCACGATGATCAGCGCGACGAGCGGCGACATCCGCTTCGACAGAATCGCGGCCAGCAGCACGACGATCGTGCCAAGCCCGAGTAACGGCAGCATCCGTGTCTCCTACCTTGTCTTTTGTTGGAGACGAGCGTAAGGTCGGCGCAGCGATAGCACAATTGAAATGATTTGATCGCAGCAATCACGAACCATTATGGATCTGAATCTTCGCGACATCCGCGCGTTCGTCACCGTCGCGCACACCGGCAACTTCACGCGCGCCGCCGCGCGCCTACACCTGTCGCAGCCGGCGCTGACCGTGCAGATCCGCCGGCTCGAGGACATCGTCGGCGCGCGGCTGTTCGACCGCAACAGCCGCAGCGTCGCGCTCACGCAGACCGGGCGCGAGCTGCTGCCGCTGCTGCAGCGCTCGCTCGACGACATGGAGCGCGTGCTGCGCGATGCGCGCGCGCTCGGCGAAGGCGCGAGCGGCACGGTGCGGCTCGCGTGCCTGCCGACCTTCGCGTCCAGCGTGCTGCCGGAGCTGATCCAGTCGTTCCGGCGCGACGTGCCGCGCGCGGGCTTCGAGATCCGCGACGGCGTCGCGAGCCTCGTCACCGCGCTCGTGCGCAACGAGGAAGCCGATCTCGGATTGACGGGCGGCGACGCGTTCGATGCGTCGCTGGAAGTGCTGTATGCGGGCGCCGACCGGCTCGTCGCCGTGTGCCCGAAGGATCATCCGCTCGCGCGCAAGCGCCGCGTGAGCACGGCCGACGTCGCCGGCGTGCCGCTCGTGCTGACCGCGCAAGGTACGAGCGTGCGCAGCGTCGTCGATGCCGCGCTGGAAGCGGCCGGCTGCGCGCCCGAGATCGCGTGCGAGCCGACCTACATGATGACGGCCGTCGCGATGGTGCGCGGCGGCCTCGGCGTGACGATCCTGCCCGCGACCGCGCGCGAGGTGCGCGCCGAGCCCGAACTGGTCGCGAAGCCGATCGACGATCCCGCGTTCGTGCGGCCGATCGCGCTCGTCACGAAACGCGGGCGCACGCTGCCGCGCGTCGCGCAGGCGTTCGCCGAAGCGATGCTGGCGGAATTGAAAAAGCGCGCGTGAACCGCGCGCCCTGACGAGAAATGGCCGGTCGACAGACGCTTATTGCGCGTCCGGATCGACGTGCAGCGATTCGCCGATCGCATAGAAATTGCCGCCCGCGATGTAGTGCAGGCTGCGCAGCGCCGGATCGGCCGATTCGAAATACCAGTGACCGTCACGGAACACGCGCGTGTCGGACCACGCACCGACCACTTCGCCGATGAACAGGTCGTAGGTCTGCTGGTTGTGCGGCTCGGGAATCAGCTTGCACGCGAGCCAGCCCGAGCAGCCGGCGACGAACGGCAGGTCGTGCCCGTCGACGTCGAACAGCGTGACGCCCGCTTCGCGCAGCTTGTCCGGCCGCTCCGCGAGACTGTGGCTGCCGACCGCGTGCGTGAGCTGCAGCTGCGCGGCCGTCGGCACCTGGATCACGAACGTGCCGCTGCGCTCGACGAGCTCGCGCGTCTTCGCGGACTTGTCGAGCACGACCGTCAGCTTCGGCGGCAGGAAGTCCAGCGCGCACGCCCACGCGGCCGCCATCACGTTGTCGACGCCGTCGTGGCGGGCCGACACGAGCACGGTCGGGCCGTGGTTGAGGAGACGGTAGGCTTTCTTCAGCTCCACCGGAGCGATGTGACTGTCCATACGGGTTCCTTGGAGAACGGCGCGCACGGACGGATGCCGTGCGGCGCGGCGCCGGCCGGCGCACTGCGCGCTCATGCCGGAGGCCGCATTCTCGCACCCAAATTCAATCGGCGCTGGCGCCGCGGGTCACTTCGCGAACAGCTGCCCGATGTCGCGGAACGCCTTGAATTCGAGCGCATTGCCGCACGGGTCGAACAGGAACATCGTCGCCTGTTCGCCGACCTGCCCCTTGAACCGCACATACGGTTCGATCGCGAAGGTCACGCCGAACGATTTCAACCGCTCGGCCAGCGCCTCCCAGCTCGCCCAGTCGAGCACGATCCCGAAATGCGGCACCGGCACGTCGTGGCCGTCGACGGCATTCGTGTGCGCGCCTTCCTGCGTTGCGGTCTTCGGATGCTCGTGGATCACGAGCTGGTGCCCGTAGAAGTCGAAGTCGACCCACTGCGCGCTCGAGCGCCCCTCTTCCAGCCCGAACACGCGGCCATAGAAATCGCGCGCGGCCGGCAGGTCGTAGACCGGAATCGCCAGGTGAAACGGGGAAAGACTCATGGTTGCCTCGTGAAGGAACGCTCGCGTGGCGCGAGGATCGCATCATGGTAGACAACGCCGGGCAAAAATTAAATCAATATATAGTTTTGCGATTCACAAACGGAATTGATCAATGATCCGCGAACTGAAAACCCTCGTCGCCGTCGCCCGGGAAGGCACCTTCGCCGCCGCGGGCAACCGAATCGGACTGACGCAGGCGGCCGTCAGCGCGCAGATGCAGCGTCTCGAAGCCGAACTCGGCTTCGCGCTGTTCGACCGGCAAGGCCGCTCGGCCCGCCTCAACGAGCGGGGGCATCACGTGCTCGACCAGGCGCAGGCGCTGATCGGCCTGTACGAGAACCTGAGCTCGACCGCGCCCGGCTCGCCGGCCGCCGTGCGCGTGACGATCGGCGCGATCGCGTCGGTGCAGAGCGCGCTGCTGCCAGCCGCGCTGGCCGACTTCCATCGCCGGCAGCCCGCGTGCCGCACGCGCGTGATCCCGGGGCTGTCGATCGAGCTGGTCAACCGGGTCGATGCGGGCGAGATCGACATGGCCGCGATCATCCGTCCGCCGTTTTCGCTGCAGAGCGACCTGCACTGGACGACGCTCGCGCAGGAACCGTTCCGGCTGATCGTGCCGCGCGGCGTGAAAGGCAAGGACTGGGCCGAACTGCTCGCGAGCGAACCGTTCGTGCGCTATGACCGTGCGTCGTTCGGCGGCCGTCAGGTCGACCGCTTTCTGCGCAAGATGCACATCGCGGTGCGCGACACCTGCGAACTCGACGAGCTCGATGCGATCGTCAAGCTGGTCGAGAACGGCGTCGGCATCGCGATCGTGCCGCAGACGGCCGTATATCGCCGCTGGCCGGCCGGCGTGCGCGCGATCGACCTCGGGCATCACACGTTCCACCGCGACATCGGGCTCGTGCATCGCGCGCGGCGCACGATGTCGGAACCGGCGCAGCAACTGGCGCAACTGATCGAAGCGGCGTCGCGGCCTGCCTGACCGGCGCGTGGCCGCTCAACGCCGCCCGGCTGCCCAGTCGACGGCCGCGTCGAACAGCGCGACGCCGGCCGGCGACAGGTTCGTGAACGTGTCGTTGTCGAGGAAGAACATCACGCGGCGCGCCGGCGCGAGCGCTTCGTAGTCCATCGTCGCGCCCTTCTCGTACGCGAAGATCGCGGCCTTGTCGGGTTGCCCGTACACGGTCGCGATCGTGATCGCGCCGAGCCCCGGCTTGCCCCAGCTCATCGGCGCCTGCTTGCCGTACACGTTGGTCGCGCCGGCCGGCAAGCCAGCCGAGATCGGATGCGGCGCGTTGACGAGCCACAGGTAGCGTTCCTTGCCCGTTTCGCCGAAGTCGGCGTCGTGCCGCTTGCCCGTCATCGCGAGATCGTCGAGCAGGTCGTTTTCCCACGTCACGAGCGGCTTGTCGAGCGTGCGCCAGCCGGGCCGCACGTTCTTCGACGACACCGTCGACGAGATCATGACGAGGTCGGCGTCGTGCGCCGCATCGGGCGTGGCCGACTCGTCGATCAGGCGCACCGCGTAGCCGCGTTCGCCGAGATGCTGGCTGATCCGTTCGTCGACCTTCAGGTTCGGGCCGCGCAACTGCACGAGCATCGCGACGCGCGTGACGGCAGCCGGTGCATCGGCTGCCGCTGCGGGTGCCGATACGCCAAGGCCCAGGCCCGCGCCCAACGCGAGCACCGAGCCCGCGATCGCGCGCAATGCGCGGCGTCGGGCGCCGCCGGCAACGGCGCGCATGGCGCCGGTCTTCATCTTCGGGTTCATCGACATCTTCTCCATGATCGCGCGCCGTCACACCGGCCGCGCGGCGATTGCGTGGTCAGAACTGCAGCGTGGTCAGCAGCGACACCTGTCGCGCGTCACCGATCGCGACGAAATAGCGGTTGGCGCTCGACGGGTAGTACGTGCGGTTGAACAGGTTCTTCACGTTGAGCTGGAACGACAGCTTCTGCTTGCCGATCCGCGTGTCGTAGGTCGCGAACGCGTCGGCGAGCACGTACGACGGCAGCGTGAAGCTGTTCGCCGAATCGCCGGGCCGTGCGCCGACGTAGCGCGCGGCCGCGCCGACGCGCAGGTCGTCGCCGCCGAGCACCGTGCCGAAGTCGTAGACGGCCGCGAGCGACGCGGTATGGCGCGCGACGTTCCACAGCTGGTTGCCCGCATACAGCGGATCCTCGGTCGTCTTCGCATCGATGTACGCATAGCTCGCGATCACGTTCACGCGTTCGCCGATCGTGCCCGACACGTCGAGTTCGACCCCGCGCGAACGTGCCTTTCCCGATGTGCGCCAGTCGGTCAGCTTCGTCGTGTCGTTGTACTGCGACACGAGCACGTTCTTCTTGTCGATGTTGAACAGCGCGAGCGTGCCCGTCATCCCGCCCGGCAGGTCGAGCTTGCCGCCCACTTCCCACGCGGTCGCCTCCTCGGGCGGCGTCGAGCCGTCGATCATGTAGCCCGATGCCATCGGCGCGATCGACGACGACGGCTTCAGCGACTGCGAATAGCTGCCGTACAGCGAGAACGTATCGGTCCACTTGTAGACGACACCCGCGCGCGGCAGCCACTTCGAGCCGCTCAGGTCGGTGTTCGCCTTGAACGGCCGGCCGCGCCCCGCGACCTGGTTGTACGTGATGTAGCGAAGGCCGCCCGAGACGATCCACTTGTCGGTCAGGTGAACGGTGTCCTGGAAAAACGCGGACGCATCGTGCAGCGTGTCGGTCTGGTCGCTGTCGCTCGCGGACACGGTGCTCGACGGCGGCAGCAGGCCGTACACCGGATCGATGTAGCTGAACGGCGTCTTCACGGCCTGGCGCAGCATGTCCTTGCGATAGATACGGCGGTATTCGGTATCGAAACCGACCTGCACGTCGTGACGCATCCCGCCGAGCGTCAGCTTGCCGTTCACGTAGCCGACCCCGTAGCTGTCGGTGCTGAGCGAGCCGTGCGTCGCATCGTTGCTGCGCGTCATCGTGCCCTTCACCGGATCGACGCCGGTCGTGCGCAACTGGTTCGCGTCGTAGGTCTCGCGGTTGTAGCTGTAGCCGAAATGCGCGCTCCAGTCCGCATTGAACTGGTGATCGACGGTCAGTTGCGCGAGATGCGACTCGCCGTCCATGTTGTTGAACGGCTCGTCGATCCGCCGCCGCGCGGGGATGTCGAGCGGCGCATTGGTGCGCGGATCGAGCGCGGTGCCGCGATCGAACGGCGAATGAAACTTGCGGTACTGGTAGGACACCGCGACCTGCGTATCGCGGCCGTACCACGCGAGCGACGGTGCGACGAAGGTCTGCCGGTTCTCGCCGAAGTTGCGCCAGTACTGCTCGTTCGACTGGTCGACGATCAGCCGGTACGCGAGCCGCGAATCGCCGATCGGCCCCGTCGAATCGAACGTCGCGCCGCCGCCGTTCTTGCCGTGCCCGAACGTCGATGCGCCGAGCGAAATCGCGTTGTAACGCTTGAGCTGCGGCTGCTTGGTGACGACGTTGATCATGCCGCCCGGATCCATCAACCCGTACAGCAGCGACGTCGGCCCCTTCAGCACCTCGACGCTGTCGACCGCCGCGTTGAACGCACGGCCCTGCACGAGCGGCATGCCGTTCTGCATGATCGAGCCGTCGCGGTTGCCGCCGAAGCCGCGCTTCATGATCGTGTCCTGCGTACCCGCGAGCGTGTTGCCCTGCGTGATGCCGCTCACATTGCCGAGCGCATCGTCGAGATTGCGCGGACGCTGGTCGCGCAACACCTGCGCGGGCACGATGTTGACGGCCTGCGCGGTGTCGAGCAGCGGAATCTCCGAGCGCAGTACGCCGGCCTCTTTCGGCGCGCGATAGCTTTCGGCGCGCAGCGCGCTGGTGCGCACGTTGATCGTCGGCAGCTCGGCGGCCGGTGCGACGCCGGCCGCCACGGGCCGGGCCGCCGACCCGTCCGCGCGCATCAGCGTGTAGCCGCCGCCCGGCTGGCGCAGCGCGACGAGCCCCGTGCCGGCCAGCAGGCGGTCGAACGCGCCATCGATGTCGTAACGGCCCTGCACGCCGCCGCTCGTCAGGCCGGCCGTCATCTCGGCCGGAAACGCGAGCAGGATGCCCGCGTCGCGCCCGAACCGGTTCAGCGCGGCCTCGAGCGGGCCGGCCGGAATGTCGAACGCGCGACGCGGCGTGCGCTGTGCGGCGGGTGCCGCATCGGTGTCGGTGTCGGCCAGCGCGGGCAGCGGCAGCAGCGCCGACAGCAGGACCGCGCCGGCCAGCCGGCGTGCGAGACGGCCCGGTGCGGCCGCACGCGGCAGATGACGGGCAGGCGCCGGACGGCGCCGATACGTGAGACGGATGGAAACCATGATCGGGGAGTCGGTGGACGATGGGCTAGTGCTGCTTTCATTACCCATGTCACGCGAACATTGAAAAACAGCTCAGGTCGGCGGAATTTTTTTGCGGACTCACGACCGGGCCGGCACGACCGTCGCCCAGTAGCGCGTCAGGTAGTGGACGTCGATCGGCAGCGTCGCCTTCAGCGTGTCGAGCACGCGCGCGGGATCGTCGAGCGGATAGGTGCCCGACACGCGCAGGTCGGCCACGGCTGCATCGCAGCGCAGGCTGCCGCGCCGATAGCGGTCGAGCTCGGCGACGAGGTCGGCCAGCCGCATGCGCGACGCGACGAGCATGCCGCCCGTCCACGCGGACGCATGCGGATCGAGCGGCGCCGGCGCGCCGATCGCATCGCGCGTGAAATCCGCGCCCTCTCCCGCCGCGATCACGCGCGTGCCGGCCGTCGCCTCGGCCGGCTGCACGCGTACCGCGCCGGCGAACACCTCGACGCGCGTCGCGCCGTCGCGCTGCCGTACCGCGAAGCGCGTGCCGAGCGGCTGCAACTCGCCTTGCGCGGTCGCGACGACGAGCGGTCGCGCGGGCACGCGATCGTCATGGCCGCTCGTCACCATGATCGTGCCGCGCAGCAGGCGCAGGCGGCGCGCCGCGTCGTCGAAATGGACGTCGAGTGCGGTGTCGGTATCGAGCACGACGCTCGTGCGATCCGCGAGCGTCACCGTGCGTCGCTCGCCGACCGCCGTGCGCAGGTCGGCCGGCCAGATTGCCGCGCGCCGCGCGGGCTCCGCCATCCATGCGGCACCGCCCGCGAACAGCAGCACGGCCAGCGTCTTCACGGCCGCGCGGCGGCGGCCCGCACGCGGCGGCAACAGCGCCGCATGCGCGGCCTGCGGGTCGAGCCCGGCCGCGAGCCGGCCGAAGCGGCCCTGCATCGTTTCGATATGCCGCCATGCCGCGTCATGCGCCGGATCCTCGGCGCGCCAGCGCGCGAGCGCGGCGGCAAACGCGTCGTCGGTGCGGCCGGACTGCCGGTCGACCCACCATTCGACGGCGCGACGCGCGACGTGCGGCGGCACCGCCGGTGCGCCTGGAACGGCCATCGGTCAGGCCGCCATCGCGAAGAAGCACTGCGTGCCGGCCTTCACGAGATAGCGCTTCACCGTCGCGAGCGACACGCCGAGTTCGCGCGCGATCTCGGCCTGCGTGAGCCCGTCGAGTTGCGCGAGCAGGAACGCACGCTTCGCCGCGAGCGGCAGGCCGTCGAGCAGCTGGTCGATTTCGAGCAGCGTCTCGAGCACGACGGCCCGCTCTTCCGGCGACGGCGCATACGCTTCGGGGCGCTGCGCGAGCACGTCGAGATACGCACGCTCGATCTGCTCGCGCCGCCAGTGATTGCTCAGCACGCGCTGTGCGACCGTCGTCAGGAACGCGCGCGGCTCGTCGGCGCCGATCGGCTCGTCGCGTGCGAGCAGGCGCATGAACGTGTCGTGCGCGAGATCGGCCGCGCGATGCGCGCAACCGAGCTTCCGGCTCAGCCAGCCGCGCAGCCACGCATGGTGGCCGGCATAGAGGGCGTCGATTTCTCGATGGAGAGACAGCTTGTCAGCGGACATGGCCGGGTTCCGGGGTGCGCAGGCGTCAACGATTCTGTAAATGAGAATGATTATTATATACAAAAGTAAGCTTGCGGCCTCGGTTTCGATGCGCGCCGGTGCGCGCGGCGACGATCGGGTCGCGCCGGGGGCGAAGCCGCGATGTCGTCGCCGGCCGCGGGTGATACGTCCCTAACACACCCATTACAGTCCGGCCAATTCAATTCATTCAATAATTATTTGACGGATCAATAACAATATCCGGATCACCGCCATTCCCCGGTCGATTGCGCGGAATTGTCACGGGATATGCAAGGCGCAATGGAGAAATCGCGAAATGACAACCAATTGATACGCGATTCTCAATAATTCAAATCCCTCAATTTGGCATATCGAAGGACGTCTCTGTCTGCGTCAGGCCACAAAAGAGAATTTCATTTTTGTCGTTTTATTACGGCTCTGTAGTCTCCTGCCATTCCGGATCACGAACACGAGCGCAATGCGCAAGGAGATGAGATGAAACGCACGACCCTCTCGCTGATTTCGATCGCGTCATTCGCGGCGATACCGGCCGCCCATGCGCAGTCGAGCGTCACGCTGTACGGCGTGATCGACACGTCGATCACCTACGTGAACCATGCGCAGGGCAAGGACAACGCGTGGATGCTCGGCAACAGCAGCGCGGGCAACCTGGCCGGCAGCCGCTTTGGCGTGAAAGGCACCGAGGATCTCGGCGGCGGGCTGAAGGCGCTGTTCCAGCTCGAGAATGGCTTCGACCCGAGCAACGGCCGGCAGGGCCAGGGTGGCCGCATGTTCGGCCGTCAGGCCTTCGTCGGCCTCACGAGCGACCGCTACGGCACGCTCACGTTCGGCCGCCAGTACGATCCGCTCGTCGATCTCGTGCAGGGCATCACCGCCGACAACTATCTGGGCAGCGTGTTCGCGACGCCGGGCGACGTCGACAACTACGACAACAGCTTCCGCGTCGACAACGCGGTGAAGTACACGTCGGCCGTCTATTCGGGCCTGCAGTTCTCGACGATGTACTCGTTCGGCGGCATCGCCGGCAGCACGGGCGCCGCGCAATCGTATTCGGCCGCCGTGTCGTACAACAACGGGCCGTTCAGCGTCGCGGGCGGCTACTTCCACGCGACCAACAGCCCCGCATCGAACGGCCTGCGCAACGGCTGGACCAGTTCGTCGGACGGCACGTTCGACGGCCCGATCAACAACGGCTATGCGAGCGCCCACTCGATCGGCATCGCGCGCATCGCGGGCCAGTACGTCGCCGGCCCGTTCACGTTCGGCCTCGGCTACAGCAACGCGCAGTACCGCCGCGATGCGAGCTCGGCATTCAATTCGAACGAGCACTACAACACCGGGCAAGGCTTCGTGAACTACCAGGCGACGAATGCGCTGCTCGTCGGCCTCGGCTACAGCTATACGCGCTCGGGCGGCGATACGTCGGCGACCTATCACCAGGTATCGGCCGGCGCGGACTACAACCTGTCGAAGCGCACCGACGTCTACCTGACCGCCGCGTACCAGCATGCGAGCGGCCAGACCGGCGACGGCAACGGCGGGTCGATGGCCGCGCAGGCGTCGATCGGTTCGTACGGCTACGCGGGCACGAGCTCGCAGACGATGGTCAACCTCGGCCTGCGTCACCGCTTCTGATGTCAAACGACCGGTTGCGCGCGGCGCGGCTGGTCGAATCAGCATGGCGTACACGGCGGCTTCGGCCGCCGTTGTTTTTTGCCGCTTTCATTCGAGCCGGACAAGGATTGCCCGGTGAAATCCTTTCCCCGCAATTCAATACGGTGCTCACGCTACGACTGACGTAGTGCGTCAGGTTTCAATCGCCGCCGTCGCACCGGCATTCACCGAAAATCCGGCCATTTTTACCGATCAGGCACCGTCACACCTCGTGATCCGACGCGATAAAAATGCGTGGCGAACGCGTGGACAAATGCAAAGGAAAGTTTGACGCGAGCCATTTGTCTGCACGCTATGGCACACTTCGCGTCTCTCGTCATTTCCTTGCACCGGGCGGCCGGATTCCGCCCCATCCTGCCATGCCGCGTCATACAACCCGTTCGCTCAGCCGCGAAACGCTGAAAATCGCCTCGACGATCGCGATGTCGTGCGCGCTGCACGGCGTCGCGCGGGCCGATTGCCTCGACGACGCGGCCGCGTTCCAGCACGTGAGCGTCAGCCTGATGCGCGGCATCGCGCAGGTCGAATCGGGGATGAATCCGAACGCCGTCAACACCAACACGAACGGCACGGTCGACATCGGGCTGATGCAGATCAACAGCACATGGCTGCCGACGCTCGCGCGCGAGGGCATCACGCGGGAGAGCCTGTTCGATGCATGCACGAACGCGTATGTCGGTGCGTGGATCCTGTCGCAGAACATCCGCCAGCTCGGCCCCAACTGGAACGCAATCGGCGCGTACAACTCCGCCTCGCCAGACAAGCGCCTCGCGTATGCGCGCAAGGTCTATGATGCAATCCGGACCATGCCGGATTCGCCGGATACTCCCATGCCTATCCTGCCCCCCTCTTTTACGCCGCCGCAACAGGCACAGGCGTACAACCCGTTCGCGAGCCTGAGCGTGTCCGCGTCGCAGCCGGTCACGCGTCCGCGCACGATCTCGTCGGCCCCGCCGCCTCCGCCACCGCAGGGCGGGCCCGCGGGCCCGGCCGGCACGTACAACTTCGGCTGGACGGTCACCGGTGCCGACCAGGCGAAGCCGACCCAGGTATTCGACGACGGTTCGCGAATCTACGTGCAGTTCAGCGACATGAAGCACTTGCCGGCGATCTTCACCGAAACGTCGTCGGGCCGCGTCCTGATGTCGTGGGAGCTGCAGTTTCCGTATGCCGTCCTGACGCGTCCCGCGCAAACGTTAATCTTCCAGCTCGGGCCGTTCGAGGCGCGCGCGCAGCGCGGTGGAGCCGGGAGCGCGGGCATGACCGCGCAGGCCGGTACGACAGGCACGGCAGCGGCCGCCGCTGCGAAGAAGTCCGCCGGTACCGCACCGAATCCGGCAGCCGGTACGGCGTCAAAACGCACGGCGTCGGCCGATGCGCTGTGGTATCTGAATACGCCGTCGACGTCGGGATCGGCGGCAGCCTCGCCATCGACGGCGAATATTCCCGCCACGCTGCCGACGGCCATCACGTCGAACACGCCGCCGCCCGCGCCGGCTCAAGCACCGGCTGCGGCCCCTCAGCCTTCGCGCGTCAGTACGGATGCGCTGTGGTACATCTCGAAGTGACGCGCCTTCGCTCGCGCGTTTAGCGCGTCTAGCGCGTCACGTCGGGCTGTCGCCTCACCCGCGCCGCACCCAGATCACCTTCCCGTCGCGAATGCCGAGATTCCGGCGCTCCTCGCGGTAGTCCATCGTGCCCGGCAGCGATTGGCCGTCGCGCTCGAGCACGCGCCACAGGCAGCCGTCGAGCAGCGTGGCCGCGTCGGCCTCGGATTTGCCGACCAGCGCGTCGTCCGGCGCGGCGTCCGCCTTGCACGCGCTCACGGCGCCCGACGGCGCGGGGTTCATCACCGCGCCGCCGGCGGTGGCGTTGGGGTGCTTCGTGTTCATATCCACACATCCTGCAAAGGTTGCACTCGCAACGAGTGCAACGAGCATCGCGATCGTGTTCTTCATCGGTTTCTCCCAGTCTCGGCCCGGTGTGCCGTGTACGGCCTTCGTGCACGGCCGGGCATCGCATGAATGATCGGTGCCGCGCGACGCCGGCCGCTTCCTGACGAAGGCCGGCCAGCGAACGTCGGCGGCGACGCGACACGGTCCGGCCGTATCGGCGAACCGGGTCGCAAATCCGGTATCGCACCGGACCCGCTGCATGTTACCGCACGCAATTCGCCGCGACGGCTGCAACGTCGGCACCGACGCATCCCGTGCGGCATGCGCGCGCCGGCACCCCGCTCAGAACTTGTAGGTCACGCCCGCGATCCCGTAGTAGTTGCTGCGCGACTGAACGATCGGACTGTCGCCGTAGCGACCGAGCAACCGCGTCACGCCGCCGGTCGCGAGCACCGACCAATGCCGCGACAGCGTCCAGTTCCACGCGACCGCCATCGACGCACTGTCGATCCCGCCGCTCGTCGAATACGGCCGGAACCGGCTCGTCATCGACTGTGCATCGGTCACGCCGTAGAACGTCTGCGTGTAGCGCCCCGAGCCCGCGTGCACGGTACCCGTCACGACGATCTCGTGCTGCGCGGTCTTGAGCACCGGCACCGCGAGATCCATGTGCCCCGACACGCCGCGCGACGTGTGCGTCACCGGTGTGTCGATCGTGACGCTCAGTTCGGCCGCATTGAAGAGCGTCACGCCCGCGCGCACGCCGACCAGCACCGAACCCGGAATCCGGCCCATGCCCTTCAGGTAGTCGGAGCCCGGCAAGTCGAAGCGGTTCTCGTCCGCGCGGCCGGCGTCGTAGCTCACGGCCGCCGATACGAACGCGCCATGCGGCAGGTCCAGCCGGTAACCGGCGCCCTGCGTGCCGTCGATGAAGAAGCCGTTGCCGAACGTCGCGGAGAACGACGGCGCGACGACCCCGCGATACTGGTTGCTGCCCGGGTAGCGCGGTGCGACACCGCCGCCGAGCGACAGCGAATACTGGTTTTCCGCGTGGGCGGCGGCGGCAAGGGTCAGGCCGGCGAGCGGCATGCAATAGCGGTAGCGGCGGAGTAGTGGGCGCACAATATTGAGATAGGAGTGACGGAGCCCGCAGTCTAGGTGCCGCCCTGCGCCGAGACTGTCCTGAATCTGCGGAGAATCTGTGCTCAATTGTGTTCGATTGTTCGAGATTGTCGTCCCGCTCCCCCGCCCTCCGGTACGCCGGATAGAATTCGCGTGCCGCGCCGCCCCTCAGCCTGCCGGGTGCGAGATGGCGCGTGCATCCTGAGGAGACCATGAACGAAGACCTGCTCAAATACCGTGTGCTGCTGATCGAGGACGACGACCGTCTCGCGCAGCTCGTCCGCGAATACCTCGACGGCTACGAATTCGCGGTGACGGTCGTGCGACGCGGCGACCTCGCCGTCGCGGCCGTGCGCGAGCACCAGCCGGCCCTCGTGATCCTCGACCTGATGCTGCCGAACCTCGACGGGATGGAAGTCTGCCGGCGCATCCGTGCGTTCACCAACGTCCCCGTGCTGATCCTGACCGCGCGCGCGGACGTCTACGACCAGGTTGCCGGCCTCGAGACCGGCGCCGACGACTACGTGACGAAGCCGCTCGAGCCGCGCGTGCTCGTTGCGCGCGCCCGTGCGCTGTTGCGCCGCGCGCAGCCGGCCGCCGCCGAAGCGCCCGTTGCCGCGCCGGAGGCCCTCGTATTCGGCGAACTGACGATCTCGCCGCCGAACCGCACCGTCACGTGGCGCGGCGAGCCTGTCGACCTGAAGACGGCCGAATTCAACCTGCTGCTGATCCTCGCGCGCGCGGCCGGCACCGTACTGAGCCGCGACGACATCCTGAAGCAGTTGCGCGGGATCGAATTCGACGGACTCGACCGCTCGGTCGATTCGGGCATCTCGAAGCTGCGCCGCCGGTTCGAAGATGCGTCATCGGAACCGCACAAGATCAAGACGATCTGGGGTCGCGGCTATCTGTTCAGCCCTTCCGCGTGGGACGAATAAATGCTGCGCCCGTTGATCAGGCTGTACCTCATCGTGATCGTGTGCGTCGCCGCCTCGATCATGTTCATCCAGCTGGCGTTCGACCGGATCTTCTACGAGCGCGTCGCACAGGCGCAGCGCGACTCGCTGACGACCTATTCGTTCGTACTGAACGACTACCTCGAGCGCCATCCGGGCACGCAGCGCGAGCTTGCGCTGCGCGAACTCGCACTGCACGGCAACGAAGGGTTCAGCTTCATGTCGATGGCCGACGCACGCGCACAACTGAGCGGCGTGCCGCTGCGCGATCTCGATGCCGGCAGGATCGCGATCAGCTACAACGGCAAGGATTACTACATGCCGCTCGCGGACGGCTCCGTGCTGCACGCGCGCCCGATCGAGCCGCCCGACCTCGACATCCGGATCTATGCGTACCTGTTGCTCGCGCTCGCGACGCTGTTTGCGGTCGTGCTGTGGATTCACTATCACTGGCGCGACATTCGCAGGCTGCAGGACGCCGCACGCGCATTCGGCGCCGGCACGCTGTCGACACGCGTGAAACTGTCGGGCAAGTCGAACATCTACGATCTGTCGCAGCAGTTCAACGACATGGCCGCGCGCATCGAGGCGTCGATCAAGCAGCAGCGCGAAATGATGCACGGCATCTCGCATGAACTGAAGACGCCGCTGGCCCGGCTCGAATTCGGGCTCGCGCTGCTTGCCGAGCCCGACGAAACCGGACGGATGCGCGAACGCCGCGATGCCCTGCGACGCGACGTGCGCGAACTCGACGAACTCGTCACCGAGCTGCTGACGATCGGCCGCCTGGAACAGGGTGCGAGCGAGCTTTCGCCGATGGAGATCGTCGTCGACGCGCTGATCGACAGCGTCGCCGGCAACGTCGCGAACGACGTCGCCGATCGCGGGATCACGCTCGACGTATCGACGCTCGGTGCGCCTGCGACCCACGTGTGCGATCCGAAGCTCGTCGCCCGCGCGCTGCTGAACCTGATCCGCAACGGCGCACGCTATGCGTCGCACAAGGTCCTGCTGGCTGCTACCAGCGACGCGACCGGCGCGCTCGTGCTCAGCGTCGACGACGACGGCCCCGGCATTCCGGCCGCCGAACGCGCGCGCGTGTTCGAACCGTTCCAGCGGCTCGACTCCAGCCGCGACCGGCAGACCGGCGGTTTCGGGCTCGGGCTCGCGATCGTGCGGCGCGTCGCGCAGGTGCACGGCGGCGACGTGCAGCTCGTGGATTCGCCGCTCGGCGGCGCACGCTTCGTCGTCACGCTGCCCGCGCTGACACTGCCGGACAGCCTCTTCGACGTGCCCGGCACCGATTCACGCGCCGACACGTCCGGCGCCGGCAAGCGCACGGCCAAGCCGTCGCGATGACAGGCACGGCGAGCCGCCGCCCCACCCTTGCCTGAGCGGATCCGACCGGATTGCGCCGCTCAGCGGCGGCGCAGCAACGCGACGAAGAACAGGCTGCCGAACAGCGCGGTGACGATACCGATCGGCAAATCTTCCGGCGCGGCAAGCGTGCGCGCCGCGACATCGGCCCACACGAGCAGGATCGCGCCCGTCAGCGCGGCGACCGGCAACAGCCGGCCGTGCTCGGCGCCGACGACGCGCCGGCACAGATGCGGCGTCACGAGCCCGACGAAGCCGATCGCACCGCTCACCGCGACCATCGCGCCCGTCGCGAACGACGCGATGACGAACACCTCGCGCCGCATCCGCGCGCTCGGCACACCGAGCGACGCGGCGGCAACGTCGCCCGACATCAGCGCATTCAGTTCGCGCCGTCGCGCGTAGAGCGCGCCGCCGGCGAGCACCGCGCACACGGCCGGCACCGGCAGCAAATCCCAGCGCGCGAGCCCAACGCCACCGAGCATCCAGAACAGCACCGACGACGCGGCGCGCTGGTCGCCGAGATACAGCAACAGGTTGCCGAATGCGGCCATCATGAACGACACCGACACGCCCGCGAGCAACAGCCGGTCCGATTCGAGCCGGCCGCCGCGGTGAGCGAGCGCGACGACGCAGGCGGTTGCCGCGAGCGCGCCCGCGAACGCGGCGGCCGACAACGTGAACGGGCCGAACGCCGCGCCGACCACCACCGTGACCGCGATGGCGCCGAGCATCGCGCCCGCGCTGACGCCGAGCAGGTGCGGATCGGCCAGGCGATTTGCGGTGGCCGCCTGCAACGCGACGCCGACCGCCGCCAGCGTCGCGCCGACGATCGCGGCCAGCAGCGCGCGCGGCATCCGGATCAGCCACACGATGCTGTCATCGCCCGCGCCCGCCGCGAATGCGCCAGCCCCGCCGACCGCCGACGCGATATGCGTGGCGACGATCCGCACCGCCGCCGGCATCGCGATCGGCGCCGGACCGAACGCGGCCGACACGACGATCGACACGATCAGCAGCACGGCCAGCGCCGGCAGCACGACGCGCATGCCGGGCCGCGATGCACGCACGTGCCCGCTCATCGCGCCGGCCCGGCGAACGCGGCCGGGTACAGCGCGCGCGCCAGCGTCTCGACCGCCGCGACGTTCTCGGGGCCCGGTGTCGCCGCATCGTACGGAATCACGACGAAGCGCCGGTCGCGGATCGCGGCCACGCGCGCGAGCGCCGGCTGGCGCAGCAGGAACTGCTGCTTCTGCGCGGCCGTCACCGCCGAATAGTCGACGATCACGATCACCTGCGGATCGCGCGCGACCACGCTTTCCCAGCTCACCTGCGTCCAGCTGCGCGGCAGGTCGGCCATCACGTTGCGCGCCCCGGCCGCCGTCAGCAACGCGGTCGGCATCGCGAGCCCGCCCGCGGTCATCGGCTTGTCGGTGCCGCTGTCGTAGACGAACACGCGCAGCGGCGTCGGCTGCCCGATCGTGCGCGACACCGTCGCGAGGCGCGCGCGCATCGCGGCGACGACCTGCACGGCACGTGCGTCGACGCCGAAGATCCGGCCGAGATTGTTCAGGTCGCGAAACACGTCGTCGAACGACGCGGCCGATTGCTTCATCACATGCGAACACGATTCGGTCAGTTCATAGGTACGAATGCCGAACGGCGCGAGCGTCGCGGGCGTCACGGGGCCGCCGACATGCATCCCGTAGTTCCAGCCCGCGAGATAAAAGTCGGCACGCGCGGCGGCCAGCACCTCGAGCGACGGATACTGGCCCGCCAGTTCGGGCACGCCACGCAATGCGTCGCGCACGCGCGCGGTGCCCGTCTTCCAGCCACCGATGCCCGTATAGCCGACGAGCCGGTCCTTCAGGCCGAGCACGAGCATCATCTCGGTCAGGTTCACGTCGTTGCTCACCGCACGCGCCGGCGCACGCTCGAACGTCACGTCGCGATCGCAACTGCGCACGGTGACGGGATAAGCGCCCGCGCGAGCGGCGGCGCAGCCGAGCACGGCGGCGGCAACCAGCCGGCGTGCAACAGAGGACAAAGGCAACGGCATGGCGGTCATTCCGGATGAAGCGGCGTGATGCGCGGCCGGCCCGAGAGGGGATGCCGATCGACGAGCACGGTGACGCCGAACACGTCGCGCAGCAGCGCTTCGGTCAGCACGTCGCCCGGCGCGCCGGACGCGACGACCCGGCCGTGCGCGAGCACATGGAGCCGGTCGCAGTACGCGGCCGCAAGATTGAGGTCGTGAATCGTCGCGAGCGTCGCGATGCCGAGGCGGCGCACGCGTGCGAGCAGTTCGAGCTGGTGACGCAGGTCGAGATGGTTGGTCGGTTCGTCGAGCAGCAGCAGTTCGGGCTGCTGCGCAAGCGCGCGGGCCAGCAGCGCGCGCTGCTTCTCGCCGCCCGACAGCGACGCGAAACGTTGCGCGCGGCGCTCGACGAGACCGACGTCGTGCAGCGCGGATTCGACGATGCGGCGGTCGTCGGCCGACTCGGCATCGAACGGCCGCTTGTGCGGCGTACGCCCCATACCGACCAGTTCGTCGACCGTCAGCCCGAAATCGTCCGGCGTCTCCTGCTGCAGCACCGCGACGCGCTGCGCGACCGCACGCGGCCGCATGCGCCATACGTCCTGCGCATCGAGCGCGACGCGGCCCGCGTCGGGCCGCGCGTAACGGAATATGCAGCGCAGCAGGCTCGTCTTGCCACTGCCGTTCGGGCCGACCAGTCCGACGAACTCGCCTTCGGCGACGGTCAGCGTCACCGAATCGAGCACGTCGATCGCGCCGCCGGGAGACCAGCTCACGCGTTCGATGTCGAGCATGTGGGTGACGGGATGCACGTCGCGCCGCACTAGAAGCGCATCGTCGCGACGAGCTCCGCCGAGCGCGACGGGCCGAGCAGCCATTGCTCGCCGCCATTCGACGTCGTCACCGCGTACGTGCGGTTCGCGAGATTGCGCAGATACAGCGCGAGCTCGGTGCGCGACGTCGGCTGCCAGCGCAGCGACGCATCGAACACCGTGTACGACGGCACCTGCAGGCGGTTCGCATCGTCGCCGTAGGTCGCGCCGACGTAGCGCACGCCCGCGTTCGCCTGCCAGCGTTCGGCGAACGCCCAGCCGAGCCACAGGTTCGCGGTCTGCTGCGGCACGTTGGACGGCACGTTGCCGGCCCGCGACACCGTCGCGCCGCCGGCCGTCTGGTTGAATTCGTCGTAGCGTGCGCGCAGCAGCGCGACGTTCGCGTCGATCGCCCAGCCGTGCGGCAGCCGCGCGCCCCCCATCAACTCGATGCCGCGCGACGATTGCCGGCCGACCTGCTGGCGCAGCGCGGGATTGACCGGATCGGTACTGAGCAGATTGCGCTTCGTGATGTCGTACACCGCGAAGGTCCAGTACGCGCGGCCGTCGAGCAGCGTCTGCTTGAGCCCGGCCTCCCACTGTTCGCCGGTCGCGAGCCGGTAGTTCGCCTGCGACGCGGACAGCGTCACGAGCGAGCCCAGCCCTTCCGCGCCCGTCGTGTATTGCGCATACGCGCTGAGCGTCGGTGCGACTTCGAACACGAAACCGGTACGCCAGCCGACGTTCGCGATTCGCTTGTCGAAGCCCGCGCCGGTGGCCGCCTGCTCGCGGCTGAATGCAATGTGGTCGTAGCGCAGGCCGCTCACCCACGCGAGCCGCGGCAGCACTTCGAGCCGGTTCTCCGCGAAGACCGCGGCCTGCCGCGCCCGTGTGCTGAATTGCGGCACCGTCGGATCAGGGCTCGTGAATGCGCCTGGATCGAAGCCGTGCGCGGGCACCGTCGATTCGCCGCCGTACGGCGAGTTGTTGGTGCCGCTGAACGTGATCTGGCTGAATTCCGTGCCGACGACGAAGCGGTTCGCACGGCCGAACAGCGTGCCGTCGAAACGCGCGCTCAGCCGGTCGCCGATCTGCCGCTGGTGGTGACCGATGTCGAGATAATCGCTGCGCGTGACATGCCCCGTCGCCGGGTCGAGCGCATACGCCTCGGCATTGCGCCAGTGACGGTTCGACGTCAGGTAGTAGAGCTGATTGTCGATCGTCACGCCGGCCGTGGGCCGGTAGCTGGCGGACAGACGCGTCCACTGGTCGTAGTACGCGATCGTCGCGTCGCCGACGTTGTAGTTGAGCTTGCGCAGCGACGGGTCGAGCACGCCGTTCGGCGCCGGCACGCCGTAGTAGGTCGCCGGCATCTGGCGGCCGTAGTCGTAGTCGAGCGTCAGCGTGAGCTGCGGGCTCACGTCGAACTTCAGCGCGCCGCCGACGGCCGTCGTATGCGTATCGGCCCGCTCCGCGAGGCCGTTTGCGCGCGCATCGCTCGCATAAAAACGATAAGACAGCCGCGGGCCGAGCGCGCCCGTCGTATCGAACGCAAAGCGATTCGCGCCGTCGGCGCCGACACCGGCCTGCAGCGTCGTCTCGCGCATGCGTTGCGGCCGCTTCGGCACCACGTTCACGACGCCGCCGATCGCACCTTCGCCGTACAGCACCGATGCCGGGCCGCGCAGCACCTCGATGCGCTCGACCGACCATGTGTCGAACGGGAACGTGATCGTGCCGGCCGCCGGCATCAGCCGCACGCCGTCGAGCAGCGTCAGCACCGATTCCTGCCCGCTGAAGCCGCGCACGCTCAATGCCGTGCCGCCGGTACCGGGCGCGATCGCGCTCGAAAAACCGGCGGTGCGTGTGACCGCGTCGAGCACCGTGCGATCGCCGCGTGCTTCGATCGTGTCGGCCGTGACGATTTCGACGCTCGCGGGGGTATCGAGGCTCGCGAGCCCGAGCCGCGAACCCGTTGCGAGCGGCTGCGTCAGCGGGTCGGCCGGCGCGGATGGCGCGCTGACCTTGATCGCCGGCAGCGCGTGCCGGTCGTCCGGCGCGGGCGCGGCTGCTTCGGCGGCCAGCGCGCCAGACGTGGCCATCGCGCAGCCCAGCAGCGTCGTGCAGCTGCGCGCCGCGCGTGCGCGCCAGGCGCCCGTGTTCCGGCGCGCCGCGGCATGGCGCCGCTCCCCGCGCGCCGGGTGGTTTCCGGATTTCGTCACGTCGTATCGATCTTTGTTGGGTGTCGTCGCCGGCCCCCGGCGACGAAAACGTCAGATGATACAATATATCAACTTGATTCGTCAGGAATTTGTCAGCCTTCCTCCCCGTCCCTGCGCGTCTACAGCGGAAAACTGAACTGCACCCACAGCTTGTCGCCCTGCGGCCGGTTGCGCACCGCGAACTCGTGCTGGTACTTCACGACCACGCCCGACGCCGGCCCCCACATGTAGCGCAACTGCGGGCCGATCGCGACCGTTTGCCCGCGAAAGCCGTCCGGGCCGACCTTCACGCCGTCCTGCGTATCGTCGGTGAACTGCTTCAGGAACGTGCCCTGCACGCCGATCTGCACGCGCCGGTCGATCGAATAGCCGATCAGGTAGTCGAGCACGGCGACCGCGCCCGAGTGGTAGCGCGTCGCGTGGTTCGGCGAATTCAGCTCCAGCAGCGTGGTCGTCGAAATTTCCCAGTCGCGGCCCGGAAACCACGTCGTACTGAGATATGGCAGGAACGCATACGTGTTCAGCCCCGTGTTCGCGATCCGGTTCACCGAATACGCGCCGCTCGGCACCGCGAACGACGGCGAGAAGAACGCAAAGAAGCTCTTCGTCGCATTCGCGTAGTTGACCATGAACGGCTCGAGAATCACGTCACCGAGCGACGTGCGGTTGCCGGTGCCGCCCGGCGTCGACAGATGCAGGTGCACGATCGGCACAATCGCGCTGCTCGACAGCGAGAACGGCCCGAACGTCGCGCCCCAGGTATGGACGACGCGCGGCGTTTCCGCAACGACGCTCAGGTGAAACCCCGGCACCGCGTTGCCGCCGTCCGGCCCGGCAAAGCGGTTTGCCGAGTAGTACAGCGAATAGTTGAAGTACTGCGTGTTGCCGGGCGGCGGCAGCATCCCGTTCAGCACGGTGTTGACACCGAACGGATAGCTGATCTGCCCGCCCTCCGTGGCCGACGCCGGAACGTGAATGGCTCCGGCGATCAGGAGTGCCAACGGCACCCGTCGCAATGCATGTTTCATGTCGTCTCCAGACCGGATTGTTATCGTGTAATCGCGAACCGGGCTCTGCCGGCCCGGGGAAACGCAATGTAAAACGCACGACAGCGGCGAAAAAGACGACGATCGGGAGAACAGTTCTCCGTCACACGGAGAAATGCGCGACAGCGCCGCGCCGGCCTGCGATCAGCGGCCGACTTCCTTCCATTTGCGCGCGAGCCCGAGGCGTTCGAAACGCTCGATCAGGAACTCGGTGAAGACGCGGATCTTCGCCGGCTGGTGCCGGCGGCTCTGGTACGCGATGTTGACGGTGAGCGCCGGCAGTTGCCAGCCGGTGAGCACCGGCACCAGTTTCCCCGCGACGATATCGTCATGGATGATGTAAAGCGGCTGGATCAGGATGCCGAGCCCGGCAAGCGCCGCCGCGCGGATCACCTGCCCTTCGTTCGCATCGAGCACGCTCTTGATCGTGACCGACTGCGTCTTCGCGCCATGGCGGAAATGCAGCACGTACGGATCGTTCGCGAGGTTGTAGACCAGCAGCCGGTGGTCGCACAGCGCATCGGGCGTCGCCGGTGCGCCGTGCTTCGCCAGATACCCGGGCGACGCGGCCAGCACACGCCGTGTCTCGGCGAGCTTGCGTACGGTGATGCCCGAATCGGCTTCGTGCTCGCGCGTACGGATCGCCACGTCGATGCCGGCCTCGATGAAATCCGGGTAGCGGTTCGCCGCGATGATCTGCACGTTCAGGTTCGGGTAGCGCCGGTGAAACTCAGGCAGCGCGGGCGCGATATAGATCGATGCGAACGACACCGACGCGGTCACGCGCAGCGTGCCGGCCGGATTGACGCTCGCCTCGTTGACCGCGGCATCGGCCTCGGACAGCTCCGTCAGGATCGCGACGCAACGCCGGTGGTACTCGTGCCCCGCGTCGGTCAGCCACAGGCGGCGCGTGGTGCGCTCGACGAGCCGCGCGCCCAGGCGCTCTTCCAGCGCATTCAGGCAGCGGCTCGCCGCCGCGCTCGACATGCCGAGCCGTTCGGCGGCCTTCGACAGGCTGCCCAGCTCGGCCACCTGCACGAAAAATTCGATCTGCGTCCACTTGTCCATGCGTTCGATTCTTCCACTTGGCGGAGAACAAAACTCCTCCAAACCATCTTTTTTACGATTCAAGGAGGAATTAATGTTACGTCAACGCGCCATCGAACGACATCAGGAGACAACCCCTATGCGCAATCTCAACGAAGACACCATCACGCAGGCCGTGATCGCATCGCTCTCCGGCTGTCGCGACGAGCGGCTGCGCACGGTGATGACGAGCCTCGTCCAGCACCTGCATTCGTTCGCCCGCGAGACGAAGCTCACCGAGGCCGAATGGCAAGCCGCGATCGGTTTCCTGACGGCCGTCGGCCACATCACCGATGACAAGCGCCAGGAGTTCATCCTGCTGTCCGACGTGCTTGGGCTGTCGACGCTCGTCACCGCGCAGAATCATGCGAAACCGGCCGGCTGCACGGAGGCGACCGTATTCGGCCCGTTCTATGTCGACGGCAGCCCGGAATTCGCGATGTTCGACGACATCGCGAACGGCGCTTGCGGCGAGCCCTGCTTCGTGTCCGGCCACGTCCGCGGCATCGACGGCACGCCCGTCGCGAACGCGTCGCTGGAAGTCTGGCAGGCCGACGAAGACGGCCACTACGACGTGCAGCAGCCGGCCGACGACGGGTCCGTCACGCATCGTGCGCGCGGGCGGCTGCGCAGCGGCGCCGACGGCCGTTACGCGTTTCGCTCGATCCTCGCCGAGCCGTATCCGATTCCGCACGACGGGCCCGTCGGCGCGATGCTCGATGCGCTCGGCCGCCATCCGTGGCGCCCCGCGCACCTGCACTTCATGATCGACGCGCGCGGCTACGAAACGCTGATCACGCACGTGTTCCGCGACGGCGACCGCTATCTCGACTCCGACGCGGTCTTCGGCGTGCGCTCGACGCTCGTCGCCGACTGGGTGCGACATGCGCCGGGCCTCGCACCCGACGGAACGCGGATGGACACGCCGTTCTACACGCTCGACTACGACTTCGTGCTGAATCACGCGGAGCGTGCCGCATGGTCCGGCACGTCGTGATGTGGAACGTTGCAGGCGCAACCGACCACGAGCGCGCGGCAGCACGCGCCAGTGTCAAGACGGCCTTCGAAAGCCTGCGCGGCCGGATTCCCGGCATGACGCACCTCGAGGTCGGGGCGGATTTCAGCGCGGCCGATTACGCGTGCGACCTGATTCTCGTCGCCGAATTCGAATCGCGCGAAGCGCTCGACGGCTATGCGGCGCATCCCGAACACGCACGCGTACGCGACGCACTGACGGGCCTGCGCATCGCGCGCCATCAGGTCGACTACGCCACGGAGTGACCACGACATGGACTTCATCTATCAGGCGCGTCCGGCACGCGTCGTCTTCGGCGCAGGCAGCCTGCAACATCTCGAACGCGAGGTGCTGGAACTCGGCGCGCAGCGCGCGATCGTCCTCTGCACGCCGGAGCAACGCGGCCTCGCGCAACGCATCGTCGAGCGGCTCGGCGCACGTGCCGCCGGGCTGTACGACCGCGCGACGATGCACGTGCCGATCGAGATCGCCCGCGATGCGCAGGCGTTCGCCCGGTCGTGCGACGCGGATTGCGCGATCGCAATCGGTGGCGGCTCGACGATCGGCCTCGGCAAGGCGATCGCGCTCGAAAGCAGCCTGCCGATCCTCGCGATACCGACGACGTACGCCGGCAGCGAAATGACGCCGATCTACGGCCTGACCGAAGGCGGCCTCAAGCGCACGGGCTCCGACGCACGCGTGTTGCCGAAAACAGTGATCTACGATCCCGAGCTCACCGTGACGCTGCCGGTCGAGCTGTCGGTGACGAGCGGCCTCAATGCGATCGCGCACGCGGCCGAAGGCCTGTACGCGAACAATGCGAATCCGGTCATGAGCCTCGTCGCCGAGGAAGGCATTCGTGCGCTGGCGCGCGGCCTGCCCGGCGTGCGCCGCAACGCGGCCGATCTCGCTGCGCGCGGCGACGCGCTCTACGGTGCGTGGCTGTGCGGGATGGTCCTCGGCAACGTCGGCATGGCGCTGCACCACAAGCTCTGTCACACGCTGGGCGGCAGCTTCAATCTGCCGCACGCGCCGACCCACACGGTCGTGCTGCCGCATGCGCTCGCGTACAACGCAGCGCATGCACCCGAGGCGATGCAGCGGATCGCTCGCGCGATCGGGACGAACGACGCCGCGCGCGGCCTCTACGCACTGGCGCTCGACAACGGCGCACCGGTCTCGTTGAAGGCAATCGGCATGCAGGAGGCCGATCTCGACCGCGCCGCCGATCTCGCGGCCGCCAATCCGTACTGGAACCCGCGCCCGATCGAACGCGACGGCTTGCGCGCGCTGCTGCAGGATGCCTTCGACGGCAACCTGCCCGGCTCGACCGCGCACTGAGCCGACCACACGACAAACCAACAAACGAACCCGTCAAGGAGACACCCCGCATGAATACCGAACCGAGCGAACAGGGTCACGGCACCGTCGAACAGTGCGACGTCGCGATCGTCGGCTACGGCCCGACCGGCCTCGTCGCCGCGTCGATGCTCGGCCGCGCCGGCCATCGCGTGATCGTCCTCGAACGCTGGCCGACGCCTTACGGGCTGCCGCGCCTCACGCACATCGACGGCGAAACCGCGCGCATCGTGCAGGCCAGCGCCGACGTCGATCACGCGCTGCGCAACGCGAAGGCCGTCGACACCTACCACTACTGCGACGCGAACGGCGACCTGCTGCTCGAACTGAACTGGACCGGCCGCGCGTGCGGCTATCCCGCGCACATCTCGATCTACCAGCCCGATATCGAGGATGCGATCGACGCACGCGCAAGCACGTTCCGGAACGTGACGATCCTGCGCGGCTGGGAAGTCGACACGCTGCAGCAGGACGACGACGGCGTGACGCTGGCCGCCCATCCGTGGCGCGGCGGCCAGGACGCGCAATGGACCGGCCAGCCGCGCACCATTCGCGCGCGCTACGTGATCGGCGCGGACGGCGCGAACAGCCTCGTGCGCCGCACGCTCGGCATCGAACGCTCCGACTTCGGCTACAACGAGCGCTGGCTCAATCTCGATTCGGAGAACAAGCGCGATCTCGGCGACGGCTGCGCGCGCACGACGATCTACTGCGATCCGGCGCGTGCGTACATGCACATGCCGATCGGCACGAAGCGCACGCGCTTCGAGCTGCGCGTGCTGCCGGACGAATCGACGGCTGAATGGGAAACCGAAGCGGCCGGCTGGAAGTGGCTCGAGGATCACTACGGCTACGGCCCCGACGACCTGAAGCTGCTGCGTCACGTCGTCTACACGTTCGAGACGCGCATGGCCGAGCGCTGGCGCACCGGCCGCGTGCTGCTCGCGGGCGATGCCGCGCACACGATGATGCCGTACATGGGGCAAGGCGCGTGCTCCGGCATGCGCGACGGCATCAACCTCGCGTGGAAGCTCGATCTCGTACTGACCGGGCGCGCGTCCGCCGACCTGCTCGACACCTACGAAGCCGAGCGTCGCCCGCACGTGACCGCGATCACGCAGATGTCGCTGTTTCTCGGGCAAGTCGTCAACGAGGACGATCCGCGCAAGGTCGCCGAGCGCGACGCGGCGTTCCGCTCCGGCAACATGCCGCCGATGCCGCCGTTCCCGAAGCTCGGCCACGGTATCGTGCATGCCGATGCCGACGGGACGCTGCTGCCGACGACGGGCGCGCCGGCACCGCAAGGCCGCGCACGTCGCGGCGCGGCCGAAGGCCGCTTCGACGACGTGGTCGGCCAGGGCTTCCAGCTCGTCACGCGCGAGCACCCTGCCCGCCATCTCGACGATGCGCAACGCGCGTTCCTCGCGCAACTCGGCTGTCACGTGGCCGTGCTGGCCGACGACGTGTGCGCGCCGGATGCGGTGGTCGATCTCGATGGCGACCAGCACGCGTTCATGCATGCGCATGGCATCGCGGCGTACATCAAGCGGCCCGATTTCATCGTATTCGGTTCGGTGGCCGACCTGCGCGACCTCGGCGCGCTCGTCGATGCGCTGCGCGACAAGCTGCATTGGTCCGCCGTTTCGAGCGAGCTGTCCACGGCTTCGGCGGCCGTCACCCACGCATCGTGAAGGAGGCTGACGCATGACGACCGAACTGTCACCGTTCGCGCTGTCGCTGCAACGCGCGATGCCCGTCACGCGCCTGCTCGATTGCGGGATGGACTACGCGGACGCAACCACGCTGCACGGCCGCACGTCCGCGGGCGAACCGTGGGACGTCGCGGCCGAAGCGCTGGCCGACGCGCAGCTCGCGCGCGCCGCGCAGGCGGCGGATGCCGGCCACCTCGTCACGGCCGCCGACGCGCAGGCGATGGCTATTGCGAATCTTCTGTTTGCGCAGATGGCGTTCAACCACGACGTGCCGCGCAAGCGCGCGCTCTATGCGCGGCTCGTCGACGCGTCGCATGGCCTCGCGCGCTGGTCCGACAAGCGCATCGAGCGCGTCGAAGTGCCGTTCGACGATGCGCGCCTGATCGGCTGGCTGGTCCGCCCACCGGTGGAGCAGCTGCGCGGCACCGTGATCGTGTTCGGCGGCCAGAGCGGCTGGGGCTTCGCGTACTGGCCGATCGCACGCGCGCTCGCGGCACGCGGCGTCGCGACGCTGCTCGCCGAGGGGCCGGGCCAGGGCGAGACGCGGCTCGAACAGCGGATCTTCGTCGACGTCGACATGCGCGCCGCGTACCGGCGCTTCGTCGACCATGTCGCCGATCGCGTGCCCGGGCCGATCGGTATCTGGGGGAACAGCATCGGCGGGTTGTGGGCGGCTTCGACCGCCGCCAGCGACCCGCGGATCGCGGCCTGTTGCGTGAACGGCGCACTCGCGGCGCCGACGCTGCTGCCGTTCCGCACGTTCGTCGAACAGGCCGCGGCGATGCTCGGCAACGACGATCCCGATGCGGTCGCCGCGAACTTCGCGCGCATGAGCTTCTCGTCCGGGCGCGAGCGCATCGCGTGCCCGCTGCTGGTGCTGCACGGCGGAGCAGATCCGCTGATCCGGCTCGACGACCAGCAGCCGTTTCTCGATGCGGCGACGTCTGGCGATGCGACGCTCAAGGTCTGGCCGGACGGCGAACACACGATCTACAACCACGCGTCCGAGCGCACCGCGCTCGTGTGCGACTGGTTCGTCGAGCGGCTGGCGCGGGCGGCGGCTGCGTGACCACGCGTGCGGTGCCGGCCGTGCTGACGGTCGACACCGCGCGCGGCATCAGGCATTACGACGTCGCGCCGCCACGCTCCACCACGCCGTCGATTTCTGCGCGCGTGAAGCCGTACTTCGCCATCCGCTCACGATGATCGGCCGAGCCGAGATACGCGCGCAATTGCGCATTCACGGCCTGCACGAGGGCATCGTTGGCCTGGCTGAACGAAAAGCCGCCAACCGGCACGGCCGACCCCACGCCACGCTCGTGCGCAACGGCCTCCAGCCGCTCGTCCGTGCCGGCGAGCGCACGGTTCCCGATCGTGGTGCCCGCAAACGCGTCGACCTGCCCCGCGAGCAATGCAGCCACTGCGTCCGGCTGATCCTTGAAGATGACGATCTGGCCGCCGCTCACGCCGGCCGCCTTCGCCGAATCGATCTGCACCTGGCCGGTCACGCACCCGAGCCGCGCATCGCCGCGTGCCGCGACGTCCGCATAACTCGTCAGCTGCTTCGGATTGCCGGCCCGCAACACGAAGCCGTCGCCGATCGCCCACACCGGAACGCTGAACGCCACGTGCCGCGCGCGTTCGGCCGTCACGAAGATCGGCACGTTCATGTCCCAGCGCCCGGCCTGCACGCCAGGCAGCAGCGCATCGAACGACGTCGGGTGATATTCGATTTCCGTCACGCCGATCGCGCGCAACACCACCTCGGCCAGATCGATATCCGCGCCGGTCACGGTGCCGTCCTCTGCCGTCCAGTAGAACGGCGGTTCCTCGATGTACGCAATCCTTACCTTCATGGTGTCACTCCTGAGGTTCAATGATGTTCGCCGCGCCCGGACGCCGGGCGCCCGGTTCATGCAACCGCTGCATCCATCGCCTGCGACAGCGCCGTCAATGCGGGCGGCAGGCGCTCCAGCGGAAGATAGCCGAACCCGAGCCTGAACACGCGGCTGCTTTCGCCGAACCAGGTGCCCGCCGCGAGTTGCACGTCGTGATCCGGCAAGCGCTGCCAGAAGCGCGACACGGCATGCTCGTCGAACGCATCCTGACGCAGCCGCACGCAGCACAATGCACCCGCATCGGGCCGCACCCACTCGACCCGCGCGCGTTCACGTTCGCACCAGCCCGACACGATATCGAGCGCGCCCGCCAGCAGCCGGCGCCGGGGCGCGAGCACGTGCTCGCGGTGGCGCAGCACGGTCGCGGCCAGCGTTTCGTCGAGCACCGAACCCGAGATCACCGTATTCAGCTTCGCGACGAGCAGGCGCGCCCGCAACCCCGCGTCGGGCACCGTGAGCCAGCCGGTCCGCAGACCGGGCGCACCCAGCGCCTTCGACACCGACGATCCCGTGACGATGCGCGGATCGACCGCCGCGAAACTGGCCGCCACGGCTGCATCGCCATAGGTCGCTTCGCGATAGGTCTCGTCGATGAACAGTATCGCGTCCGGGCACCGTTGCGCCATCAACGCGAGCAACGCGTCGATCTCCGCGCGCGAGGCCTGCACGCCGCCGGGATTCTGCGGGGACGCGATGCTGACCAGCCGCGTCTTCGACGACAGGCTCGCATCGAATTGCGCGAGGTCCAGCCGATAGCCGTGCTCGAACGACAGCCGCACTTCCCGCACGGTCGCGCCAGCGCCGACCAGGGAGTCGCGACTCGGCGGAAAGCACGGCGTCGCAAGCACGGCCTCGTCGCCGGGCCGGCACACTTCGTAGGCGAGCAGGAACAACCCGAGCGCGGTGCCTTGCGTCGTCACGATCTGCTCGGCACGCACATTGCAGGCATCCGCGATCGCGTCGCGCAGCACGGCAGCGCCCGCCGACTGGCTGTAACCGAGCTTCAGGTTGCGGACCGCGTCGACGCCGGCCAGATCCAGCAGTTCGCCGACCGTCAGGTCTTGCGACGTGCTCTCCGCCAGGTTGAAGGTACGGTTCACGTCAAGCAGCGAGATGATTTCGTTGTACGGAAATCGTCCGCGCCACTCGCCGGAATGCGCTTGTGTCGTCTGCATGTGCAAGCCTCGCATTGGCCGATCGATGGATCGAAACACCGCCATCGTAGCGCCCACACAAAAACCATAACAGCCACAATTTTCCGCCACTCCGACCAACACAATTATGCGTGGCGGGATCTCGTCGAACGGTCGATAATCGGGCACTCCCCCGCCGCTGGTGCTACATGGAAACGCAGACGTCATTCCGCTACAGGCAGCTGGCCGACCTCATCGTCGGCATGATCGAGAACGGTACGCTCGCGCCCGGCACCCGGCTGCCGTCCGTGCGCACCGTCAGCGAACAGCAGCGCATCAGCGTCTCCACCGCGCTGCAGGCATACCGCCTGCTCGAAGATCGCGGCGTGCTCGAATCGCGCCCGCAGTCGGGCTTCTATGTCACGGCCGCACGCGGCGGCACGCTGGCATTGCCGACAGCATCGCGCTCGCGCGCAAAGGCCTCGACGGTGTCGATCAGCGGCGCGGTCGCCGCGATGCTCGAACATGCGGCCAATTCGGCACTCGTGCCGCTCGGGTGTGCGGTGCCCGATCCGGCGCTGCTGCAATCGAAGCGGCTCGACCTCGCCCTCGCCCGTGCGGCGCGCCAGCACGGCATGCGCTACAACGTCTATTGCGCCCCCTACGGCGAGCCGGCGCTGCGCCGCGAAATCGCGCGACGCGCCATGCGCTTCGGCCATCCGCTGTCGGCCGACGACATCCTCGTCACCAATGGCTGCACCGAGGCGTTGACGCTCGCGCTGAATGCCGTGGCAACGCGCGGCGACACGATTGCGGTGGAATCGCCGACCTACTTCGGTCTGCTTCACACGCTGGAGGCACTGGGACTGAAGGCGCTGGAATTGCCGACCGACCCGCTGCGCGGCGTCGACGTCGGCCAGCTCGCGCAGCGGCTCGAATCGGAATCGATCGCCGCCTGCGTGCTGTCGTCGAGCTTCGGCAACCCGCTCGGCTCCGCGATGACCGAGGACGACAAACGGGCGCTGCTTGCGCTGCTCGCGCGCCATCGGGTGCCGCTGATCGAAGACGACGTCTACGGCGACATCCACTTCGGGCGAGACCGGCCGAGGCCGTTCAGCGCGCTCGACAGCAGCGCCGATACGATCTACTGCAGCTCGTTCTCGAAGAGCCTCGCCCCCGGATACCGGATCGGCTGGATCGCGGCGGGCGCCCGCACCCAGCAGGTGATGGAACGCAAGCTTGCGCTCAGCCTGTGCGGCCCCGTGTTGCTGCAGGTCGCGCTGGCCGATTTCCTCGCAAGCGGCGCATACGATACGCATCTGCGCCGCATCCGCCGCGTGTTCGAGGCAAACCTGGCGCGGATGACGCGCACGATCGAGGCGAGCTTTCCGGCCGACACGAAAGTGAGCCGGCCCGCCGGCGGTTTCGTGCTCTGGCTCGAACTGCCGAAGCGATTCGATTCACGCGCGCTGTTCGACGCCGCCCTCGAACAGGGTGTCTGCTTCGCGCCGGGCGACATCTTCTCAGCCAGCCGGCGCTTTCGCCATTGCCTGCGCCTGAGCGCGGGACATGTCTGGAACGCACACATCGAGGACGGTGTCCGGCGCCTCGGCCGGCTCGCGCGGGCACAACTCGCGCGCTGAGCGCGCGGCGCCTGCCGCCGGCGATCGCCCGGCTCAGCCGCCAACCTTGAACGCCGGCAACTGCTGCCCGAGCCGCGCGCCCATTTCCGCGCCGAGCGCCTGCAGCGCATTGAACGGCCGGATCATGACTTCGAATTCCACGATCCGCCCTTCGTCGTCGAAGCGGATCATGTCGATCCCCTTCAGCGCCTTGTCGCCGACGCTCGCGCTGAATTCCAGCACCACGCTCAGGCCGTCGTCGGTGACGAACTGGCGGTGATAGGTGAAGTTCTCGAGGATCGTGATCACCGTGCGCAGCGCCATCAACAGCGCAGGCGCCGGCCCGTAGGGCTTGAACGCCATCGGCGAACGGAATACCGCATCCGGGTGAACGATCGAATCGAGCGCGCCGAAATCCTTGTTGTCGATCATCACGTGCCACGCGGCGAGCGATTTCGCGACGGCGGGATGTGCATGCAGCGGTGAGTGTGTCATCGAAGTCTCCTGTATCGTCGGACCGAAAAAACGAGCCGCCCTCAAAGCGTCGCGGCCAGCGTCGTGCCCTGGTGAATCGCGCGCTTCGCATCGAGTTCGGCGGCCTCGCATGCGCCGCCGATCAGGTGCACGCGGCATCCGGCGGCCTGCAGTTGCTCCGCCAGGTCGCGCGACGGTTCCTGCCCAGCGCAAATCACCACGTTGTCCACCGGCAGCGTCTGTTCGACGCCGTCGATCGTCACGTGCAATCCTTCGTCGTCGATGCGCCGGTACGTCACCGCCGACGACATTCCGACACCGCGCGCCTTCAGCGCCGTGCGGTGGATCCATCCGGTGGTCTTGCCGAGCCCGTCACCGATCTTCGACGCCTTGCGCTGCAGCAGATGCACCTGCCGTGCGGCCGGCTCCGGTTGCGCGCGGCCCAGGCCGCCCGCATTCGCATACGATCGATCGACGCCCCATTCGGTGAAGAACCGGTCCGCGTCGACCCGCTCACCGCCATCGCGATGCACGAGATATTCCGCGACATCGAAACCGATGCCGCCGGCGCCGACGATCGCGACGCTGCGGCCCACCGCCTTGTCGTCGCGCAGCACGTCGAGATAGCCGAGCGTCTTCGGATGCCCGACGCCGTCGATCGGCGGCGTGCGCGGCACGATGCCCGTCGCGATCACCACCTCGTCGAATTCGCCCTGCAGCAGCATCTCGGCGCTCGCACGCGTGTTGACGTGCAGCGTCACGCCGCGCAGTGCGATCTGCCGGCGGAAGTAGCGCAGCGTTTCGTTGAACTCTTCCTTGCCGGGCACCTTCTTCGCGATGTTGAACTGGCCGCCGATCTCGGCGCCGGCTTCGTACAGCGTCACCGCGTGACCGCGTTCGGCTGCCGTAACCGCGAAGCCGAGGCCCGCCGGACCGGCGCCGACCACCGCGATGCGCTTGCGCTGCTGCGCGGGGCGGATCACGAGTTCGGTTTCATGGCAGGCGCGCGGATTCACGAGACAGGACGTGATCCTGCCGCTGAACGTATGGTCGAGGCACGCCTGGTTGCAGCCGATGCACGTGTTGATTTCGTCCGCGCGCCCTTCCCGCGCCTTGCGGACGAACTCGGCATCGGCGAGGAACGGCCGCGCCATCGACACCATGTCGCAATAGCCGTCGGCGAGCAGTTGCTCGGCGACTTCCGGCGTGTTGATCCGGTTGGTCGCCACAAGCGGGATGCCGACCTTGCCCATCAATTGCCGCGTGACCCATGCATACGCGGCGCGCGGCACCTTGGTCGCGATGGTCGGAATGCGCGCCTCGTGCCAGCCGATGCCCGTATTGAGGATCGTCGCACCGGCCGCCTCGATCGCCTGCGCGAGCCGGATCACCTCGTCGAGCGTCGACCCGCCTTCGACGAGATCGAGCATCGACAGCCGGTAGATGACGATGAAGTTCGTGCCCACCCGCTCGCGCACGCGACGCACGATGTCGACCGCGAAACGGATGCGGTTCTCGTAGGCGCCGCCCCACGCGTCGTCGCGATGGTTCGTGCGCGCGGCAATGAATTCGTTGATCAGGTAGCCTTCGGACCCCATGATCTCGACGCCGTCGTAGCCCGCATGCTGCGCAAGCGCCGCGCATCGCACGAAGTCGGCGATCGTCTCGTCGACTTCGTCGCTGCTCAACGCATGCGGCGTGAACGGGTTGATCGGCGCCTTCAGTGCGCTGGGCGCGGCCAGCGCCGGGTGATACGCGTAGCGCCCGAAATGCAGGATCTGCAGCGCGATCTTGCCGCCCTCCGCATGCACCGCACGCGTCACGACACGATGGCGTTCGGCTTCCGCCTCGGTCGTCAGCATCGCGCCGCCCGGCGCCGGACGGCCGCGCTCGTTCGGCGCGAATCCCCCCGTGACGATCAGGCCGGCCTCGCCTCGCGCGCGCTCCGCATAGAACGCCGCCATCCGCTCGAAGCCGTGCGGCGCTTCCTCGAGACCGACGTGCATCGACCCCATCAGTACGCGGTTCCTGAGCGACGTGAAGCCCAGCTCGAGCGGGGTCGTCAAATGCGGATAACGGGGTGTCATCGGGGGTCTCCATTTTTATGCAACAAGTTGCACAGATGGTAGTTCACCGCCTTCGTTTATGCAACATGTTGCATAAACGTGATCCTCGGCTTGTACTGTGGCCCCGATATGGCAAGATGCGGTTCATTCCGCAGCCTCCTCCGATCCGACATGTCCCTGCCTCACGCACTCCTCACCGCGCTCGCCGAACGCCCCGGTTCGGGGTCCGAGCTCGCCGACCGCTTCGATCGCTCGATCGGCTATTTCTGGCAGGCGACGCACCAGCAGATCTATCGCGAACTGGGGCGCATCGAGGAAGCTGGCTGGATCGAATCGTTGCCCGCCGAATCGGGGCGCGGCCGCAAGCGCGCGTACCGGATCCTGCCGGCCGGTAAAAAAGAGTTGCGCCGCTGGATCGCCGAACAGGAAGATCCGACGCCGCTGCGCGAAGCGTTGATGGTGCGCCTGCGCGCGGAAGCGGTGCTCGGCCCGGCCGGGCTCGAGGAGGAAATCAGGCGGCGCATCGCGCTTCACCAGGAAAAGCTCGACCTGTACCTGCAGATCGAGGCGCGCGATTTTTCGGCGCCTGACGATTCACGTACGAAGCGCCTGCAGCATCTGGTGCTGCAGGCCGGCATCGCGAACGAGCGGTTCTGGGTCGAGTTTTCGCAGGATGCGCTCGACACGCTGCGCCTGCCGAAGGATTGAACCGGGTTCGTGCCTGCTGCGCGGGGCCGCCGACGTGCGACCGGACAGCGCGTTCGCGCTGCGCGCGATCGGTGCGCGTCGATGACGCGCACCGGCCGGCCCGGCTCACACCGCCGGGGCGATACGCAGCGCGGTGCGTGCGTTCCGCGCATCGAGGCTGAATGCGCCCGCGCCGAAGTACGCGATCTGCAGCAGGCCGCCGGCCATCATCACGTTCTTCAGGAAGTGAATCATCTGGTTCTGGTCGGCAAAGTTGTGGTGGAAGAACACGGCAGTCACGAGGCTGAACAGCGCCATCGCCAGCGCGACGGGGCGTGCCCGGTAACCCGACATCAGCAGCAACCCGCCGCCCGCCTCGACGAGCACCGCGACGATGAAGGCGAGCGATGGCGCCGGCAGGCCGACGGATGCGATGTAGCCGACGGTGGTCGCGTGCGCGGCCAGCTTGCTCAAGCCGCTCATCAGAAACGGCGCGCCGATCAGAATGCGGCCAAGAAGCGGAAGATACTTGTAACGATCCATGATGTACTCCTGAAATGAAATGATTCGGTGGACTGAAAAATAAAGGCATTCAGCCGGCGTCCACCATCACCAGCTCGGAATCTTCAACCGCGACGATGTCGAGCGCGGCTTCGTTCGTGATCGCGACGCCGTCGAGCGGCCCCACGCGTTCTCCGTTCACTTCGATGCGCCCCGAAGCCGCGACGAGATAGGCGCGGCGCGTGGCACCCAGTGCCTGCCTGACCTGCTCGCCCGCCTTCAGCGTGGCGCCGAGCACGCGCGCATCGGCACGGATCGGCAGCGCGCCGTCGTCGTCGTCGTCGGCATGGCCACTCGCCAGCACGACGAAACGCCCGGACCGCTCGCCCTTCGGAAACTGCTTCGTGCCCCACCCGGGCGCGCCGCCATTTGCGCGGGGCAGCAACCAGATCTGGTAGAGCTTGAGCGGCATGTCGCCGCGGTTGAACTCCGCATGCCGGATGCCCGTGCCTGCGCTCATGACCTGCACGTCGCCCGCGTCGATCGTGCCTTCCGACCCGAGCGTGTCGCGGTGGCCGAGCACGCCCTGCCGCACGTACGTGATGATCTCCACGTCGCGGTGCCCGTGCATCGGGAACCCGCTGCCGACGGCAATCTCGTCGTCGTTCCAGACGATCAGCGGGCCCAGCGGCCCATGCTCGGGCGTGCCGTCGGCCGTCACCGCAAAGTGGTACTTCGCGCGCAGCCAGCCGTGATTTGCGTTGTCCAGCGAGGTCCAGCGCCGATGCGTCAACATGTCCGCCTCCTTTTCCTGCGGCCCGAACGACGGGCGGTTGCCTGGCGGTGCCTTGCGGGTTTCTGCACGGCACCGAACATGGGATGAATGCTAATTTCGCAAAGATCGATCGCATATCTCCTGAACGGCAACGTATCATTGCTCCCAGTAGAACGATCTAGCCGAACGGAGCCGCCGCCATGAACCCCATCGCCGACCTGAACGATCTCCGGCTGTTCGCGGAAGTGGTTGAACACGGCAGCTTCACGGCCGCCGCCCGCAGCCTCGGCGTGCAAACGTCGAAGCTCAGCCGGCGCATCCGCGCGCTCGAGGAGGAACTCGGCGTGCGGCTGCTCAATCGCACGAGCCGCAGCCTGTCGCTGACGGAAACCGGGCGGCAGTTCCATCAGCATTGCGTCGCGCTGGTCGCCGAATCCCAAGCCGCGAAGGACATCGTCGACCGCACGCGCACCCAGCCGCAGGGCACCGTGCGCATCAGTTGCCCGGTCGGTTTGCTGAGTTCGGGTGTCGCCGCGATCGTCGCGCGCTATATCGAGCACAATCCGCAGGTTCAGGTGCGGCTCGATGCGACCAACCGGCGGGTCGACGTGGTCGAGGAAGGGCTGGATTTCGCGATCCGTGTGCGGGTGCCGCCGCTGGAGAACACCGATCTTGCGGTTCGGCAGCTCGGGCTGTCGTACCGGATTCTCGTGGCGAGCCCGGCGCTGGCCGCCCGCTTTCCGGCGCCCGGGTCGATCGACAGCCTGAAGGACTGGCCGACGGTGTCGACGGCCAGCAACGGCGACCGGTTCGTGTGGAACCTGACGGACGCCGACGGGCGCGCCATCTCGTTCTCACATCGACCGCGACTGGCGACCGACGATCTGGCAAGCCTGCGGCTTGCCGCGCTCGACGGAATCGGCGTGGCCGAATTGCCGCGAGATCTGGTCAGCGCCGACCTGCAGGCCGGCCGGCTGCTCCACCTGCTGCCCGCGCTGTCGGCACCGACGGCGCTCGTTCACGCGATCTTCCCGACGCGGCGCGGGATGGTGCCCGCGGTGCGCCATCTGCTCGACGCGCTCGTTGCGGGCTTCGAGGAGCTGAACCGCGTCGCATAGCGGCCGCTGGCGCGCCGTGCAAGCGTCGCAACGGCACACGCGGCACGCATCGCGCCGCCGTGCGCCGGGCGGCGATCACGCGCCCGGCAGGATCACCACCTTGCCCATTACCTGCCGGTTCGCCATCCGCGCGATCGCATCGGCCGCGCCGGCCAGCGACACGCGCTCGGTGATCGCCGGTCGCACCTTGCCGGCCGCGAACCATTCGGCGAGCAGCCGCATGTTCGCGACATGCTGCGCCGGGTCGCGGCGCACCGCATCGCCCCAGAACACGCCGAGGATGTCGCGCTCCTTGAGCAGCGCGAGGTTCAGCGCGATCTTCGGAATCTCGCCGGCCGCGAACCCGACGACGAGGAACCGGCCGCGCCACGCGGTCGCACGCAGCGCCGCCTCGGTGTATGCGCCGCCCACCGGATCGTAGACGACGTCGGCACCGCGCCCGCCGGTCAGTTCGTCCACGCGGCGGCGCAGGTCTTCGGTCGCATAGTCGATCGTCTCGTCCGCACCGGCTTCACGACACAGCGCGAGCTTGTCCGCGCTCGACGCCGCGGCAATCACGCGCGCGCCGAGCGCCTTCGCGATCTCGATCGCGGCGATCCCGACCCCGCCCGCCGCACCCAGCACGAGCAGCGTCTCGCCCGCCTGCAATCGCGCGCGCTGCTGCAACGCGTGCAGCGACGTACCGTAGGCGAGCACGAGCGCCGCGCCCTGCTCGAACGACATCCCCGGCGGCAGCGCGGCGATCTGGTGCACGTCGGCCACGCACTGCTCCGCGAACCCGCCGTGCCCGGTGAACGCGACCACGGCATCGCCCGGCCGCCAGGCGGTCACGCCCTCACCGACCGCGTCGATCACGCCGGCGAACTCGGCGCCCGGCGAGAACGGCAGCGCCGGCTTCACCTGATACAACCCCTGGACGATCAGCGCGTCGGGAAAATTGAGCGACGCCGCCTTCACCTGGATCCGCACCTGGCCGGCAGCCGGTTCGGGAATCGCGACGTCCTCGATACGCAAACTGTCGATCGGGCCGAATGCGGTACACAACAGGGCTTTCATGCGTTTCTCTCTCCTTGCACGGCGCGGCCGCGCATCGGTTCGGCCGGCGGGAGGCCCCCGCCCGGCAGGTTCACGACGAGTACGCGATGCCGGCAGAGCCGGCACCCGCGATATCGTCTGCATTCCGGAATGTCGGTGACATAACGTTCAGAACCACGCATCCTGCATGTCGAGCGTCGTCGTGTCGACGCTCGACAGCAGGTCGAGCTGCGCATCCACCTTCGGCAGCTCCCAGTGGTAAAAATACCGGGCCGCCGCACGCTTGCCGTCGTGGAAATCGCCGCCGCGCCCGTGCGCCGCAAGCGTCACGTCGAGCCACAGCCATGCGACGACGAGATGGCCGAACGCTTCGAGATAGACGCTCGCGTTCGCCAGCCGCGTCTGCGGATCGCCGATCGCGCTCAGCTGCTGCGTGACGTCGCACAGTCGTGCCCAGCGCCCTGCCAGCGCATCGGCCTGGTCGCGGGTGCCGGGATCCAGCGCCCGCGCCCGTTCGACCGTCGCGCCGATCCGTGCGTCGAGCGCACGCAGCAGCGCACCGTCGTCCTGCACGGCCTTGCGGCCCAGCAGGTCGAGCGCCTGGATTCCGTGCGTGCCTTCGTGAATCGGATTCAACCGGTTGTCGCGGTAGAGCCGCTCGACCGCGTAGTCGCGCGTGTAGCCGTAGCCGCCGTGCACCTGGATCGCGAGGTCGTTCGCGGCGAGACACCACTGCGACGGCCAGCTTTTCGCAATCGGCGTGAGGATGTCGAGCAGGCGCGTGGCATGCGCGCGCGCCGCTTCATCGTCATGCGCGCGGGCTTCGTCGACCAGCTTCGCGCAGTACAGGATCAGCGCGAGACCGCCTTCGACATAGGCCTTCTGCGCGAGCAGCATGCGCCGCACGTCCGGATGTTCGACGATCGGCGCCTGCGGCGCGGCCGCATCCTTGCCGGCCGGCCCGAGCGGACGCCCCTGCGGCCGGTTGCGCGCATAGTCGAGCGCGTGCAGATAACCGGTATAGCCGAGCGCCACCGCGCCCGCGCCGACCCCGATGCGCGCCTCGTTCATCATGTGGAACATGTATGCGAGGCCGTGGTTCGGCTTGCCGATCAGATAGCCGATCGCGCCCGCGCGCCCGTCGGGACGATAGCGCGTGCCTTCGCCGAAGTTCAGCAGGCAGTTGGTGGTGCCGCGATAGCCCATCTTGTGGTTCAGCCCCGCGAGCACCACGTCGTTGTGCTCGCCCCGCGCGGCGCCGCCGGCGCCCGGCAGGTACTTGGGCACGATGAACAGCGAAATGCCGCGCGTGCCGGACTGCAGCCGGCCGTGTTCGTCGGGAATCTTCGCGAGCACGAGGTGGACGATGTTCTCCGCCAGCTCGTGTTCGCCGCCGGAAATCCACATCTTGTTGCCGGTCAGCCGGTAGCGCGGGCCGAGCGGCGAGTCGCCCTCGAAATCGGCGCGCGTCGCGATGTCGGACAGCGACGAGCCGGCTTGCGGCTCGGACAGACACATCGTGCCGAGGAAGCGCCCTTCCAGTTCCGGGCGCGCGAACGCGTCGATCTGCGCGGGGCTGCCGTGCGCGACGAGCAGGTTCGCGTTGGCGACGGTCAGGAACGGATAGGCGGCCGTTGCGATGTTCGCGGCCTGGAAGAACAGGAACGACGCGGCTTCGACCAGTTTCGGCAACCGCATGCCACCGAGCGCTTCGTCATGGCCCGCGGCGATCAGCCCGGCATCCGCGAACGCGCGCACGGCCGGTTCGACTTCAGGAATCAGCGTCACGCGCTCGCCGTCGAAATGCGGCTCCTCGCGATCGCCGCGCGCCGCATGCGGCGCGAACAGATCCTCGGCAATCCGCTCGCTGGTGTCGAGCACCGCATCGAAGGTCTCGCGACTGTGCTCCGCGAAGCGCGGCAGCGCGACGAGCGCTTCGGCGTCGAGCCAGTCATACAGCAGGAACGCGAGATCGCGTCGCGACATCAACAGGCTCATCGTGCTGCCTCCCGGGGTGCCGGCTTTGTCAGCCGAATGAAGGGTTTCATGACCGCAAGTGCTGGCGGCAAATTTAGCACGACCGTTCGCAAACGACAACGACGAGCGGGTTAGTCCGCGTACCCCGGATTGCGTCGATCGAGCCGGCGCAGCAGGCCGGGCCAGACGAGCGCCCCGGCCCCCATTCCGCGCGTGACCGCGGCGATCTGCTGCCTGATGCCGTCGAGAATCGGTTGCGCGATCGGCAGCAGCGCCGAGCCGCCGGCCTGCGCGCGGACCTGGATCATGCAGGCTGCCTCGAAGAAGTACATCGCGACGAACGCGTCGGCCGGCGTCGCGCCGACCGTCAACAATCCGTGATTGCGCAGCATCAGGTTCGTGTTGCCGCCGAGGTCGCGCACGAGGCGCGCCTTCTCGCCCTCGTTGAGCGCGATGCCTTCGTAGTCGTGATACCCGAGCGACGCCAGCACACCGAGCGACTGTTGCGACAGCGGCAACAAGCCGGCTTCCTGCGCCGACACGGCGACGCCGTTGATCGAATGCGTATGCATCACGCACCGCGCGTCGTCGCGGGCCGCATGCACCGCGCTGTGAATCGTGAAGCCGGCCGGGTTGATCTCGTATGGCGATTCGGACACCTTGCGACCGTCGAGATCGATCTTGACCAGCGACGACGCCGTGATCTCGTCGAACATCATCCCGTACGGATTGATCAGGAAATGGTGTTCCGGGCCGGGCACGCGCGCCGAAATATGGGTGAACACGAGATCGTCCCAGCCGAACAGCGCGGTCAGGCGATAGGCCGCCGCCAGGTTGACTCGCGCATCCCATTCGGCGGGAGAAACCGCCTGCTGCACACTGATATCGGATGAGGCCACGTCACACTCCTTGTCGACAGGTTGGTGCGAAGCGGGCCGCATGATGCGGCCCGGTGCGGGGGTATTGTGCGTCAACTCGCCTGCGGCTTCGCAAGCTGATCGGCAACCGGCAGGCTGCGGATGCGTGTGCCGGTCGCCGCGAAGATCGCGTTGGTCAGCGCCGGCGCCACGGGCGGCAGGCCCGGCTCGCCGACGCCGCCGAGCGGCGCCGTGAAGTCGTCCGGTGCAACGAGATGCACGCGGATCTCGCGCGGCGCCTCGTTCATTCTCAGCACCTGGAAGCCGTTGAAGTTGCTCTGCTCCGGATGACCGTCCTTGAACGTGATCTCGCCATGCAGCGCGATGCCGAGCCCCATCACCACCGCGCCCTCGAGCTGCGAGCGCACGCGCTCCGGATTGACCTGCGGCCCGCAGTCGATCGCAATGTCGACGCGCGGCACCGTGATCTTGCCGTCCGCGTCGACCTGCACCTCGCAAACGGCCGCCGTGTACGACACGAAGCTGCGATGCGCGGCGATCCCGAGCCCGTGCCCCTTCGGCAGCTTGCGCCCCCAGCCGGCCTCGCGCGCGACCGTCTCGACCACGCGCCTCAGCCGCCCCGTATCGACCGGGTACAGCGCGGGATCCTCGCCGTAGTTCACGTTCTTCACCGTGATGTGCGGCTCGAAGCGCCGCGCGGGCCCGATCAGCTCGAGCAGGAAATCCTTCGGATCGCGGCCGGCCGCATGCGCGAGCTCCGACACGAAGCTCTGGATGCCGAACGCATGCGGGATGTTGTAGACCGAACGGAACCAGCCGATCCGCGTGTGCCCAACGGCCGCCGGATTTTCGATCCGGACGTTCGGAATCGCGAACGGCAGATCCGCGATCCCTTGCGCGAGTTCGCCCGGCTGCTCGTGCACGATGCCCGTCTTGAAGGTCGACTGGATCGACGGCGCGACCGTGCGATGCTGCCACGCGACCACGTTCCCCGACGCATCGATCCCGCCGTCGAACGCTTCGAGCGACACCGCGTGGAAATAATCGTGCGCGATGTCGTCCTCGCGCGTAAACGTCAGCTTCACGGGCGCGCCGATCGCCTTCGACAGCAGCGCGGCCTCCACCACGTAGTCGGGTTTCGACTTGCGGCCGAACCCGCCGCCGAGCAGCGTCACGTTGACGGTCACGCGCTCGGCCGGCAACGCGAGCGCCTTCGCGATCTCGTCGCGCGTGGTCTGCGGCGCCTGCGTACAGGTCCATACTTCGCAGCCGCCGTCGGCGACGCGCGCGACGGCAGCGGGCGGCTCCATCGTCGCGTGTGCGAGATGCGGGATGTAGTACGTCGCGCGCACGCGTTTCGCGGCGCCGGCGAGCGCCGCGGCCGCATCGCCGTCGTTGCGGATCACGTCGCCCGGCTGCGCGGCGGCCGCCTCGAGTGCCTTGCGATATTCGGCCGAGTCGTAGCCCGCGTTGGGTCCGCGCTTCCAGTCGATCTTCAACAGCGCGCGCGCCTGGATGGCCGTCCACGTGTCGCGCGCGACGACGGCCACACCGCCGAGCGGCTGGAAGCCGGAAGGCAGCGGCGCCGACGCGAGCTGCACGACCTTGACGACGCCCGGCAGCTTCCCGGCCGCCGCTGCGTCGAATGACGCGACCGTGTCGCCGTAGGCCGGCGGTCGCGCAACGACCGCATACAGCATGCCGTCGAGCCGCGTGTCGATCCCGTAATGCGCACGACCGCCGACGATGTCGCGCCCATCGATCAGCGCGGTCTTGCCCTTGCCGATATAGCGGAATTCGGCCGGCGCCTTCAACGCGAGTGTCTTCATGTCGGGCGCCGGCAACGCGGCCGCTTTCGCCGCGAGCTCGCCGAAGCCGAGCTTGCGCCCGCTCTTCGTGTCGACGACCTCGTGTACCGTCGCCTTGACCTGCCCCGCATCGACGCCCCACGCGGCCGCGGCCGCCTGCTCGAGCATCGTGCGCGCGGCCGCACCGGCCCGGCGCAGCGCGGCGAAGCTCTGGCGCAAACTGCGCGACCCGTCGGTGTTCTGGTTGCCGTAGCGCGGCTCGTCGCCGACGGCCTGCGCGACCTTCACGCGCGCCCAGTCGGCGCCCAGCTCGTCGGCGACCACGAGTGCGACGCTCGTGCGCACACCCTGCCCCATCTCCGAGCGGATGCAGGTCACGGTAACGGTGCCGTCCGGTGCGATCGCGACGAACAGGTGCGGATCGTCGCGCAACCCGTGCGGCATCCCGGCGCCGCCGTATTGCGGATTCGCGCTGACGGGCGGCTGCACCGGCGCGGCCGCGTGCGCGAGCGACGGCACGCCGAATGCGAGCAGCAGCCCGCCGGACGCGAAGCCGAGCAGCAGCGCGCGACGGCTTTCGTTGTGGACGGAGGGTTCGCGCGCGCTCATGCGGCACCTCCGCGGCGCACGGCCAGCCGGATCGCCGCGCGAATGCGCGTGTAGGTGCCGCAGCGGCAGATGTTGCCGGACATCGCATCGTCGATGTCGGCGTCGCTCGGATGGGGATTCGTCTTCAGCAGCGACGCGGCCTGCATGATCTGCCCGGACTGGCAGTAGCCGCATTGCGCGACGTTCAGTTCCTGCCACGCCTGCTGCAGCGGATGGGTCAGGTCCGTCGACAGTCCCTCGATCGTCGTCACGCGCTTTCCGGAAGCCGCCGCAACGGGCGTGATGCAGGACCGGATCGCGACGCCGTCGAGATGCACGGTACACGCGCCGCACAGCGCCATCCCGCAGCCGAACTTGGTGCCGGTATGGCCGAGGACGTCGCGCAGATACCAGAGCAACGGCATCTCGGGATTGCCGTCGAAGTGCTGCTCGCTACCGTTGACGGTCAGCGTGATCATCGTTCACCTCCTGGTCGAGGCGCCCGCGTCGCACCACGGGTGCCGTGTGGGGATTCGAACGGTGCCGACCCGGCACCGCCTGGTGGACTGCTTCGCCGGAAGAACCGGCGGTTGATGCGCTATCGGCGCCGATGACTGCCGGGCGCATGACTCCGGTCGAAAGCGGGCGCCCGCGGGTCCCGATTCTGCCCCACGCGAACCGTCGCTCAGGCAACGCGATCCTGTCGGGGCTGCCAGAAACCGCAGCCCGGATCATCGTCACCCGCGCACGACGTCCCGCCCGCGCAACTTCGACATCGCCCGGGCGGGCGGATTCGTATGGGGATTGAGCTGGGATCCAACTTTAACTGATGTGCGGCGGTTGTGCGCTGGCCCGCCGGATGCGGCGCTTCACGCGCGTGGGTCGCTTCCGTTACCCGACGAACACCACTGGCTTGCCGGAAAACTGCCGCTGCCGGAGTCCTTCCAGTTGCTCGGACAGCTGGGCTTCAAAGTGAATGCCGGTCGATGCGGGGCGGGTATCCGCCGAAGTATCCGTGCCCGGCGCTGTACCGGGAAAGAGACATTCGACGAAAGCACTTTTGAACCCGGCGGGGAAATTCGTTCCTGGTCGCACAAATGCAACGATCCGGCCGGCCTGACGACCGAACCGGATCCTTGTGTGACGGCAACGAACGATACGGAAGACGCTATCGCGCAGCCCGGCTCACGGCGACCGCAACGCCTGCAACCCCAGCGTGAGCGCGTTGAACGGCATCTCCGCGGCCCCCATCGAGAAGCTGGTCGTCTTCGTCGTCACGCCCGGCGTGCGCATCAGCGCGTGAACGATTCGCTCGCTCGCGTGACCGTCGCCGTACGGATTGCTCGCTCGCGACATTTCCTCGTAAGCGCTCTCGCTGTCGAACAGGCGCGATGCCTCCCACACGATCCGCTCCTGGTCCGTGCCGACGAGCCGCGCGGTGCCGGCCTGGATCGCCTCGGGCCGCTCGGTCGTCTCGCGCGTGACGAGCACGGGCTTGCCGAGCGCCGGTCCTTCTTCCTGAATGCCGCCCGAATCGGTGATGATGAAATGCGCGCGGGACATCAGGAATACGAACGAAAGGTATTCCTGCGGCTCGATCAGGTAGATGTTCGGCACGCCGCCGAGCCGCGCGCGCGCCGGCTCCCGCACGTTCGGATTCATGTGCAGCGGATAGACGAACTGCGCGTCGCGATAGCGGCCCGCGAGCGTACAGAGCGCCTCGCAGAAGTGCTGGAACGGTTCACCGAAACTCTCGCGGCGATGGCCGGTGATCAGCACGACGCGCCGCGACGGCTCGAGAAACGGAAAATACGCGGCGACCTTGTCCGACAGCGTGGACGTGCGGTCCAGCATGCGTTTGACCTCGTGCAACGCATCGATCACGGTATTGCCGGTCAGCGAGACGCCGCTGCCCGGCACGCCCTCGCTGAGCAGGTTGTCGCGCGCCTGCCCTGTCGGCGCGAAATGCCACGACGACACCGCATCGGTCACGCGGCGATTCAGCTCCTCCGGCCACGGCGACCAGATGTCGCCGCTGCGCAGCCCGGCCTCCACGTGCCCGACCGGCAGATAACGGTAGAACGCCGCAAGGCTGACCGCGAGCGTGGTTGTCGTATCGCCGTGCACCAGCACGACGTCCGGGCGCAGATCGTCGAAGACCATGCCGATCGCCTGAAGAATGCCGGTGGTCACGTCGGTCAGCGTCTGGCTTTGCCGCATCAGGTTGAGATCGTAGTCAGGCTTGATGTCGAACAGCGTCAGTACCTGGTCGAGCATTTCCCGATGCTGCGCGGTCACGCACACCCGGGCGTCGACATCCGCTTGCGCCTTCAACGCGCGCACCAGCGGTGCCATCTTGATGGCCTCCGGCCGAGTCCCGAACACAAGCAAGATCTTCTTCATCGTTATCCTCGTTTAGCCACTTCGCGCGGATCACCCTGCACGTGGCGCGAAGCATGTATTCAGGCGGCGCTTCCCGTACTCGCACGCGGTCAACACGTAGCGGTGTCGCGGGGCGAGCGCGCCGTCTTGTCCGCGCGGTCCCGGCCGCGCGAATCGTCGTACTACCGGCGTCCCGTTGCGCTGATCAGTCACGTCATGAGTCGTTCCTCGCTGTGTCGAGCGTCACGTCGGTTCGTCACGTTTGCTTCCACACCAGCAATATTCAAACCAGCCGCACTGCAGGCGGGTCCGGTTCGCACGGCGTGCACCGCACACGCGCGGTGCGTTACGGAATGTTTCACAACTGCTACGGGGCGTCGCATCGACGGATCGGCACGACAACGATAAACAGCCGGCCGACCGCGCGATCCGTCTGACGACGTCGTCCGACGAATCGCGCATGCATGTCGGGCGTCGATGGCCCATCGAACTGCCTTCATCTTTCGAAACGCTTTGCGTCGTCTCGATTCGGCACTTTTGTCTGTGCAGCGTGCGGCGCGCACACGGCCGGCGGCCACGATCATGCGCGCACGATTTCCCCGCCACGCGGCGTCGCTTGCGTCGCACGAATCGATGCGCGGGAAATGTTGCGAATGTGTAACGCAGCGCCGGAGCGCGCAGATACATCGGAGTCCGGTGTATTCGGCGCGGACGACGGCAATCGCCGTTTCGGCCTCCGGGGCGACGCGCGCGCAGCGAACGACGCACGGTCGCGCGTCTCGCCAGGCGCATCGGACAAGGCGGCAACGACTCGTTAGACAAACCGCCTGCCGTGCGACGCACGCGAGACAGGTCGCGGACTGTCCGGGGTCGAATGTCGTGCGCCTACGCTGATTCGTCAGTGAATCAAAACACGTCGCCGCGGCCCCGACTACGCGCGTACCTCGCGCCCGGCCCCTTGCAGCACGGGGCATCGCGGCGCATGGCTCACGCCTTGCTTAATGTCAGACAGGTGCGTCCCGAAGCACTCGCACGGCAACAGCAGACCGACGGGGACGCCAAAGCAACGAAGCCGGGAGGCGACGCGACGCGTCCGCCGGGGCGAACCACATCCGCCCTTGCGCGACGAACGAGCGGCCGCGTCCCATTGACATCCGCGCGATCCACGAGCGCCTTCAGCGCTCATCGGCCATCGTCGCGGACACCGGGGACCAGGACATGAAGAAAGCGCGGATGGCGTCACTCTGCGAGCAAGGCATCCTGCTGCTGATCGTGCTTGCCTTCTCGCTGACCGTGCGCGACACCGCTTCGCAGGCGATCGCCGAACCGGTGCGGATCGCCATGCCCGCCGCAAACGCCGCGGTCGCGGTCGAACGCACGGCCCTCGACGGCGCCCCGCTCGCGATCGCCGCACCGGCCTCGCCCGCGGCTGACGCGTCGCTCGAGCCGCCGCCGGCCAGCGCTCCGGGTATCACGTTCGACCCCGACCTGCTGCTGATGCCCTGCGTCGCGTACCTGTGGCTGTTCACGGTGTTGACGTGCGTCTACGCCGGACGGCACTACGTATTCAGCCTCGACCGCCTGTTCAAGCCGCAATGCGCGCCCTACCGGACGATTACCCACGGCGAATGGCCGCGGCTCACGGTGTTCGTCGCCGCCCACAACGAAGAAGCCGTCGTCGTCGATTGCCTGATGGCGCTGCTGGCGACGACCTACCCGCGCGACAGGCTGACGATCATTCCGGTCAACGACCGCTCGACCGACAACACCCGCGCGCTGATCGACGAGGTCCGGGCGCTCGAGCCCGACCTCATCCAGCCGTTTCACCGCGAGACCGGCAAGCCGGGCAAGGCGGCCGCGCTGAAGGATGCGCTGCGCTTCATCCGCGGCGACATCATGGTGGTGTTCGACGCCGATTACCTGCCGCGCCCGGGGCTGCTGAAGGAACTCGTCGCACCCTTCTTCGATCCGGAAGTCGGCGCGGTGATGGGCCGCGTCGTGCCGCAGAACGCCGACAGCAACCTGCTCGCGCGGCTGCTCGACCTCGAGCGCGCGGGCGGCTACCAGGTCAACCAGCAAGCCCGCAACAACCTCAACCTGGTGCCGCAGTACGGCGGCACGGTCGGCGGGATCCGCAAGGGCGCGCTCGACGCGGTGGGCGGCTGGCGCGACGACACGCTCGCCGAGGACACCGACATGACCTATCGCCTGCTGCTGAGCGACTGGCGCACGGTCTACCTGAATCACGCCGAATGTTATGAGGAAGTGCCCGAGCGCTGGGCCGTGCGCGCCCGCCAATTGACGCGCTGGGCAAAAGGCCACAACCAGACGCTGCTGCGCTATCTGGTTCCGGTGCTGCGCAATCCGCTGATCTCGCGGCGCTGCCGGATGGACGGCGCGCTGCTGCTCGGCGTGTTCGTGATGCCCGCGCTCCTCGCGGTCGCCTGGAGCGCCGCGCTCGCGCTCTACCTGTTCAACGGCGTCAACTCGACCGCGCTCGGCCTGATCGTGTCGCTGTTCGCGCTGTTTTCGTTCAGCACCTTCGGCAACTTCGGCGTGTTCTTCGAGATCGTCGTCGCGGCCCGGCTCGACGGCCGCGCGACGCGGCTGCGGCTCGTGCCGATCAACGTCGTCGGCTTCTGCGTGACGATCGCGGCCGTCGTCTCCGCGCTATGGGGACTCACGCTCGACGCCGCGTTCCGCCGCGAACTGAAATGGGACAAGACCGAGCGTTTTCGCCGGCAACTGAAACCGGAGCGATGATCGATGACGACCTTCAATGTGATGGTGCCGGTAGCCGGCGTGCTCAGCCTGCCGTTCCTGCCGATGCTGCATGAACTGATCCGGCGCAGCGACGTCGCGGCGCTGCCGATCGGCGACGGTCCGTTCGTCGATCAGGCGTTGCTCGCCACGCGCTGGCACGACGCGCTGCGGGCACATGCGGCCGGCGAACCGCCGGCCGATCCGTCCGCCGCACCGCCCTGGCAAGCACTCGGGCTGGCCGTACAGCACGCCGACACGATCCACGTCGCCCACGACGAGCATCGCGACGACGTGCTCCATGCGGATCGCGCGATCACGCTCGACGGCGGCGCCCGCGCGGCGTACGCGTTCGCCGGCGAACGCATCGACATTCAGGCCGGCGCGACGATCGGCGCGCTTGCGCACGCGCCGCGGATCGACGTCGACGGCGCGGTGCTGCGCGGCGTCGTGGTCGGCGGCACGGTGCACCTGCACGGCGCCGGCGGTTTCTCGTGCCTGTACGGCGAACCGATCGTCTTCGGTGCCGCGCCGAGTGCGCGCCCCGCCGGCGCGCCAGCCGCGCCGCGCCGCGCGATCTCGCTCACCCGCCACTTCGCATCGCTGCCGCACCGCTTTCTGCACGGCCGCTACCTGGTGCATTGCGACGTTCGCCTGCCCGCGCACACGGTCGTGCAAGGCAACCTCATCGTCGACGGCACGCTCACGCTCGGCGAAGGCTGCGTGCTGCGCGGCAGCGTCAAGGCGCATCGCGTCGAACTCGAACGCCATGCGTTGCTGCACGGCGCCGTGTTCGCGCGCGACGACGTGCTGCTCGCGAACGCGAGCTGCATCGACGGCGTCGTGTCGGCCGGCGGCCTGCTGCGGCTGACCGGTGCGCGCATCGGTGTCGCCGGCCATCCCGTCAGCGCGTGCGCGCGCGATGTCTCGGTCGTCGGTCACGCATGCGTGCATGGCGACCTCGTCGCGTGGCGCAGCGGCTGGTTCCACGCATCCCGTTAAGGAGCGCCTTCATGTCCGATCGCCCCTGCCATCGCGGCCCGCGCGTGCCGGTTGCCACCCTCGCGGTGCTGTGCGGCGTCGCCTTCGGTACGCCACCGGTACTGGCGGCACTGCCGGATGACGCCGCCGCCGCGCCGCCCGTGCAGTCGCCCGACGTTCCCACCGTCATCATGCCGCGGCCGCGCGACGAATCCACGTTCGTCCGCGTCAGCGCCGACGGCCTGCCGGACGGCGTGCCGCTCGCCGAGTTCACGCCTGACGATACGAACCGGCCGCCGCTGCCCGACGCAATCGTCACACATGTCCAGGCGCCGCAAGAAAAGCACACCGAACTGTCGCTCGGCTATTCGAGCGCACACCTGACGCACGGCTACGGCGACTGGTACGGCGTGCATCTGCGCGGCGTCTATCAGGACGGCGGGCGCACCGTGCTCGGCGAACTCGCGCAACTGCACCGCTTCGGCGAGAACACGCAGCTCGGCGCACTGACCTACGTGCAGGATTTCAACCCCGACTGGTTCGGCGGCATCGGGTTCGCCGGCACCACGTCGGGGACGATCCTGCCGAGCGCACGCGTCGACCTGTCGATCAATCGCAAGCTGTTGTCGAATCGTTCGCTCGTCGTGTCGCTGGGCGCCGGCTACGCGTGGAACCGCAGCGGCCATCGCGACCAGCTCTATCACGCCGGCCTGATCTGGTACGCGCTGCCGAAATGGATCTTCGAGGCAGGCACCAACTACACGGTCGATTCGCCCGGATCGGTGAAGGCGCCGGCCTATTACGGCGCCGTCACCTACGGCGAAGTCGGCAAGAGCGTGATCGTGCTGCGCGGCGGGTTCGGCCGCGAGGCCTACCAGGTCACCGGCTCCGGCTCGCAGATCGCCGATTTCCGCAGCCACGAGATCGACGCGAAATGGCGCTACTGGTTCACGCGCAAGTGGGGAACGCAGCTCGAGTTCGACTACTACCACAACCCGTACTACTCACGGATCGGCGGCGAGCTGAGCGTGTTCTATCGTTGGTAGCCGGGCGGGCGCCATGCAGACGCACCCCGTCCGACCTCCCGCCGACCGTTCGCTGCGGATCCACGCCTATCCGCAGCGCTGGCTGTCGTCGATCGCGCTGCTGACGCCTGCGCTGTACGCGTTGCTGTGGGCCGACCTGCCGATCGCGTGGCGCTACTGGCGCGCGGTGATGACCTGGGGCGCGCACCAGATCGACCCGGCGCTCCACGTGATCGTGATCGGCTATCCGCCCGACGCGCCGCGCGTGCCGCTGCTGTCGATCGACGTCGCCGCGCGCATGCCCGGCGGCGTGCTGCTGGCGGCCACCGCGGCGCTCTGCGCCATCGGCTTCGCCGCGTCCTTCATGCGGCATCGGAACTGGCTGCCCGTTGCATATCTGTTACGTATCGCGAGCTTCACCCAGTTGCTGATTTGCGTCTATTTCTGGCTCGCGCCCGGCACGTTTCCTTATGTACCGTTGCTGCATCTACGCGACATGTTCGTGCTGCACGGCGCGGCGATCGCGATGATCCCGCTGGTGATGGCGGCGTTGTACTACCCGCTCGATTTCTCGCTGCTGCAGAAGGCCCTCGCATCGGTGCTGGTGCTCGGCTACTTCGTCTTCGCGCTGCCGTTCGTGATGCTGCTGCACGCGATGATCATCCATCACGGCTCGCTGCTGTTTCTGCCGTTCTGCTATTTCCTGCTCGGCGGACCGCTGCTGATCGGCCTCCTGGTCACGCTCTACACCTACTGCGCGAGCTGGCCCGGCGCGCTGACGAACGGCCCGGATTCCGTCTGCTGATTTCGCACGCAAACGCACCGTATCAGCGATGAAACGAATCCATTGCGTTTGCTGCCGTGCCGCGCGACTCGCGTCACATGAAGCCAGCAGGACCGGGCCTCCGGGGCAAATGGCACGTTGTTCGCTTCACTCAATGTGTCGCATCGAGTCCGCTCGTCGACGACGGCAGCGCGGCGTACCGACATGTCCTGTTGGTCCGGCTGCCGTCGACAGGTGCCGCTCGATGTCCGACGCACCGGACAGCCGCACACACCTACGGGGCAGGATTGGTCGACCTGGCGGCACGCGTATCACGGCTGCCGCGCGCCCCCATTCCTTGAGCGAGGAGCACACCATGTTGGCAAAGTCAGGCAAGTTCTTGCGGATCCTGTTCGCGTTGTTCGCGCTCGCGTTCGCATTCAGTCCGGGCGGCGTTCAGGCGGCCACCAACCAGCTCATCCTGCTGGTGCCGAATACGCTGACGTTGCCCGATCCGCGCGTGTCCGCATGGCTCGACACCGCACAGGAGGAAGGGCTGCAGATCACGGTGATGACCGACAGCCAGTTCATGGCGGCCGGCGCGTCGCTGTCGCAGTATCCCGGCCTGATCCTGCCCGATCAGGTGCATACGACGGCCGACGACACGCTCGTCACGGCGATCCAGAACTATGCGCTGAACGGCGGCAAGGTGATGCTGGTCTACGATTTCGGCGTGCTGAATTCGGCCGGCTTCTACGTGAGCCCGAAATCTCGTTTCAGCAACATGGTCGGTGTGGACTACGTACTGTATGACCAATTGGGCGGCAACATGATCGGCCTCGGCAACGTGACCGGCATGAGCAGCTGGCTGCGCACGCTCCAGGTGCCTCCCGGCAAGTCGATGACGTGGACCACGACGGCTTCGACCACGACGACCGCCAGCGTCATGGCCGCGGCGACCACCAGCAACTCGAAGACGAACAATTCGTCGAAGCAGACGACCGGTACCGCGCTGTATCTGTCCGGCAGCCCGTCGAACCCCGGAGGCCTCGCCAACTACAACCACGGCGCATGGTTCCAGTACGACACGTCGCCCGCAGGCAGCGGCGTGCTGAACCAGACGGCCCCGAAGCTGACCGGCGTCGCGAACGGCAAGCAGGTGAAGTCCGGCACGTATAGCGCCAACTCGCTCGTCAGCACGGCGACCGGCGCGACAGCCACCACGCTCGCGTCGACCATGGCAACGACCACCGACACGCTCGAGGGTATCTCCGGCTACGTGTACGGCTTCCTCACCTATCCGAGCTTCGTCACGCAGGGGACGTACACCGGCACGACGATCCTGACCTCGCCGACGTTCGGGCTGGTGTCCGGCTACAACACGTACGGCAACGGCGGCGTGCTGTTCGTCAACCTGCCGCTCGCCTACCTCGACGGCCAGACCGACGGGATGCTGATCCACGGCTACCTGCATTATTTCGGCACACAGATGCTGAACCTGCCGTCGCTGTCGCCGCTGCCGAAGGCGATGGCCGGGCTGGTGTTCAACTGGCACTTCTGCGCGGGCGACCAGATCCAGCCGGCGCTCCAGCTGAAGAACCTCGGCGTGTGGAACAACGGACCGTTCTCGCTCGTGATCACGGCAGGCCCTGACGAAGCGGCCTTCGGCGACGGCGACGGCGTGAACCTCGCCAACAACCCTACCGCGCAGAATCTCGTGAAGTATTTCCTGAGCAAGGGCCATCACGTCGGCAGCCACGGCGGCTGGATTCACGACTACTGGGGGGCAAATGCCAGCGAAACGAACGCGAGCACGTTCACGCAGTACCTGGTGATGAACCATCAGGCCGTCCAGGCCGCGACGGGCCAGCCGGACGTCGAATATGCGGCGCCGGAAGGCAACACGCCGACCTGGTCGGTCAACTGGCTCGAAGCCAACGGCTTCAACGGGTACTACTTCACCGGCCACACCGGCTCGGCGCCGACCCGCGCATATCGCAACGGCGCGCTGCTGAACCCGGGCCTGTGGGCTTACCCGGTGATGCCGTTCGGCAAGTACGCGACGTTCGAGGAGTTCCAGCAGTATGCAGTGCCGACGAGCGACGTGAACAACTGGTACGCAGCCCTGATGAACTTCGTCGTCGCGAACCGCACGAGCCGGCTGATCTATGCGCACCCGCTTGGCGCGTCGTCCTATACGTCGACACTGTCGGCCATCTTCTCGCAGGCGAATACGCTGAAGCTGCTCGGTCAGTTCAAGTGGTACACGATGAGTGACATCACGATCTTCGATCGTGCGCGCCTGAACGTCACGTGGTCGGCTACCGACACGGGCAGCGGCTGGGCATTCGCCGCCAGCCATCCGACCAGCCTCGCGAACATGACCTGGCTGCTGCCGAAGAAGGGCTTCGCCCTGCCGGTCATCACGCAAGGCATCGGCAGTGTCGTCATTACCGATTCGACGTACTGGCTCGTGACCGCGAACAGCGGCACCAGCTTCAAGTTCACCAGCGCCAAGGTGCACTGAGCCGCAACGTCGACACCCCCGCCGGCGCGCGACGCGGCCAACGCCGCGCCCGGCGGACATTGCGCAGGACCACCGCGCAGGAGCCCCCGATCATGAACCGGCCCGCGCTTTTCCCGGCCGCACGCGCACGCGCGGCGGCCGCCGCCCGCCTATGCCGCCTGTGGTGCGTTGCCTGCTGTGTCTCGGCATTCGGCTTCGCGCTGCACGCGAGCGCCGCCGAACTCCAGCTCAACGGACTGTACCAGCGCCCCGACGGCGCGATCACCGTGCGCCTGAATGGCGCCGGTATCGATCCGTATTTCGCGGCGAAGGCGCTGCTCGCCGCCGCCGATGCCGGGCTTGACGCCCATCAGGCCGCACTCGCGTGGATCGCGTGGCTGTTGCCGCGTCAGCGCCCCGACGGCGGCTTCGATCGCTACTGCGTGAAGAGCGGCCAGTACAGCGCATGCGCGGAAGCCGACGCCGACGACTCGATGATGGCGACGTGGATCGAACTGCTCTCCCGCTTCGCGCCGCCCGACGGCATGCCCGCCGCGTGGGAACTCAGCCTGAACCGCGCGGGTGCGCATCTGGACACCCTGCTCAGCAAGCCCGCCGGCGTCTATCAGATCTCGTCGACGCTGCACGTCGCGCTGCTGATGGACAACGTCGAGGTACACAGCGCGTTCCAGGCGCTCGCCGCGTACTACGTCCGGCATGCCGACTACACGCACGCGGGCCCGTGGAGCCAGCGCGCCGACCGGCTCTCGTCCGCGATCCTGAAGGTGTTCTGGCGCGGCACGCAATCCGGCTTTCGCGCGAGCACGCAGCGCATCAGCGACACGAGCTTCTATCCGGCGAAAGTCGCGCAGATCTTCCCGCTCCTGTCGGGGATTCAGGTCCCCGACCAATCGAACGAGACGCTCTATGCGCAGTGGATGCAGAAATACGGCAAGACCTGGCTGCAACTGGCCGGCAGCGATTATCCATGGGGCTTGATTGCGCTGGTCGCATTCAAGATGAACGACTGGAGCACGGTCGCCTGCTGGCATGCGCGATCGGGCCCATACCGGCATGGCGCGCACTGGAACGTACTGGAGGAATCGCTTTATCTCGCATTCGAAAGCAGGATGGCCGACCCCGTCGCGCCCGCTCAGTGCGGTTTCACGACGGCGGAGGCAACGGAGACTGCGGCGCGCTGATACAGCGTGCATGCGGCCCAAGAAAATCCACAGGGAAGGAGACGTGTCATGTGTGGCATCGTCGGCGCGGTCGCGCAACGGGACATCGTCCCGATTCTGATTGAAGGTTTGCGTCGCCTCGAGTACCGCGGCTACGATTCATGCGGCGTGGCGACGGTCGTCGACGGCCAGGCGCGACGGGAGCGCAGCATGTCGCGCGTCGCCGATCTCGACGCGCACGTGCGCAGCGCCGGCCTGACCGGTAGCACCGGCATCGCCCACACGCGCTGGGCAACCCATGGCGCGCCCGCGACCTGCAACGCACACCCGATCTTCTCTCGCGACGAGATCGCGCTCGTGCACAACGGCATCATCGAAAACCATGAAACGTTGCGCAAGCAACTGTCCGACGAGCACTATGAGTTCGACGGCCAGACCGACACCGAAGTCGTCGCCCACCTGATCCACAGCAAGTATCGCGGCGACCTGCTCGCGGCCGTACGCGATGCGACGTCGCAGCTTCACGGCGCCTACGCGATCGCGGTGTTCAGCAAACACGAGCCGCAGCGACTGATCGGCGCGCGGGCCGGCTCGCCGCTCGTCGTCGGCGTGAAGGACGGCGAATGCTTTCTCGCGTCCGATGCGCTCGCGCTCGCCGGCATCACCGACCGCTTCATCTTTCTCGAGGAAGGCGACATCGTCGAGCTGACGCCGGGTGGCGTACGCGTGCTCGATCGCACCGGCGCACCGATCGAGCGCGCGATACAAACCGTTTCGTCCGCACAGGGTGTGGTCGAACTCGGGCCGTACCGGCACTTCATGCAGAAGGAAATATTCGAGCAACCGCAGGCCGTGGCCGCGACCATCCCGGACGCGGGGCTGTTCGATCCGGCCGTATTCGGCCCGGATGCCGCGCGGGCGTTCGAGCAGATCGACAACGTGCTGATTCTCGCGTGCGGCACGAGCCACTATTCCGGTCTGACCGCGCGCCGCTGGCTCGAAACGATCGCACGCATACCCGCGCAGGTCGAGATCGCGAGCGAGTACCGTTACAGCGATGCGCTTGCGATGCCCAACACGCTGGTGGTCAGCGTGTCGCAATCCGGCGAAACCGCCGACACGCTCGCCGCGCTCAAGTACGCGCAGGCGCTCGGCCATATCGACACGCTGGCGATCTGCAACGTGCCGACCAGCGCGATGATGCGTCAGACCGGCCTGCGGTTCCTGACGCGGGCCGGCCCGGAAATCGGCGTCGCGTCGACCAAGGCATTCACGACGCAGCTCGTCGCGCTGTTCATTCTTGCCGTCACGCTCGGACGGCTGCGCGGCTACGTCGACGACGCGCAGCTCGCGCGCTACACGACCCAGCTGCGGCGGCTGCCCGGTGCGCTCGAAGACGTGCTCGGGCTGGAGCCGCAGATCGAACGCTGGGCGGCGGAATTCTCGCAGCATGAAAACGCGCTGTTTCTCGGGCGCGGGCTGCACTACCCGATCGCGCTCGAAGGTGCGCTGAAGCTGAAGGAGATTTCGTATATCCACGCGGAAGCGTACCCGGCGGGCGAGCTGAAGCACGGGCCGCTCGCGCTCGTGACGCATACGATGCCCGTCGCGACGATCGCGCCGAACGATGCGCTGCTCGAAAAGCTCAAGTCGAACATGCAGGAAGTGCGGGCGCGAGGCGGGCAGCTTTATGTGTTTGCCGATGCGGATACGCGGATCGACAACAGCGAAGGCGTGTCGGTGCTGCGGATGCCGGATTACTACGGGCTGTTGTCGCCGATCCTGCACGTCGTGCCGTTGCAATTGCTCGCGTATCACGCGGCATGCTTGCGCGGTGCAGATATCGACAAGCCGAGGAATCTGGCGAAATCGGTGACGGTGGAGTGAGGGGTTTGCGTCTGCCCGGGCGGGCTCGCGACGATCATCAATTGATCAAACTGGCCCGCCCTACACGACTCGAACGTGTGACCTACGGCTTAGAAGGCCGTTGCTCTATCCAGCTGAGCTAAGGGCGGTCGGGGAGAAAAGACACGGCCTGACGCGGACCGCATTCGGTACCGGGCTGTCGGGCAGCAGCGACAGCACCGCCAGACTCAAAGCCCCGAAACAAAACGGGCCCGGTACGAAACCGAGCCCGAAATTATACCCGATCATCACGTCACATCACGCGAATCGGGCCGCCACAGCCTCAAACCGGCTGCGGATGCAGCATGAACCAGCCGAGACAGAACACGCCGGCGATCACGCAATACACGCCGAACGACGCGAGCCGGCCGCGCCCTTCGAAATAGCGCATCAGGAACCGCACGCTCAGGTACGCGGCAATCGCCGTCAGCACGCCGCCGAGCAGCGCATCGGCAAGCTGGTCGCGAGCATGGAACAGCTTCGGCAGCTCGAGCACGCCCGCCGCGAAGATGATCGGCGTGCCGAGCAGGAACGAGAACTCCGCCGCCTTCTCGGCCGTCAGCCCGGCCGCGTTGCCCGCGATCATCGTCAGCCCGCTGCGCGAGAAACCCGGAATCAGTGCGCCGATCTGCGCGAGACCCACGAAGAACGCCTGCTTGAACGTCATCTTCTCGGGCGCCTGGTGCACGCGGCTGCGCTGGATGCGATCGCCGAGCCACAGCAGCACGCCGTTCACGATCAGCGCGATCGCGACGATCCGCAGATCGTGGAACACGCGCTCGATGCGCTTCTCGAGCAACAGCCCGACGATGCCGGTCGGAATCGTACCGATGATGAGCGCCCACATCAGGTGGCCGTCGTCGTTCTTGCGGCCGCCGAGCTGCGCGAAGAAACCGCTGATCAGCGCGATCCAGCGCGCGCGGAAGTACCACAGCAGCGCCAGCGCGGTGCCGAGGTGCAGCGCGACGAGGAACGGCAGCAGTTGCGGCGCGTGCTTGTCGATATGCATGCCGAACAGCGCCGGCACGAGCAGCGTATGGCCGAGGCTGCTGACGGGGAAGAGTTCGGTGACGCCCTGCAGGACGCTCAGGAATACCAGAAACCAGAGACTCACGCGTCGGTCCTTTTAGTCGAGATTAAGCGGGAAGAAAGACGGACGACGCGATGCGCGTCCGAAAAAACGCGCCCCGATTATGCCGAGCCAGGATTACTGCGCCAAGGCATTTGGCAGGTTATTGCGGCAATGCACACAAACGCTTGCAATTTGTAAGCGCATAGAAAGCAAAAAGCCCGCCATTTGCATGGCGGGCCTGTCGACTTCGGCAGGAATTGCCGTCAGCGGCCGAGCTGATAGAAAAATAATACCGTGCTGCCGGTGAACATGCCGAACAGTGCGATACCCATTGCCATTGCCAGATCCATGGCCCCCTCCTCGAAGTGTCATGACCCGGCAACATCACCGGTTTAGATGCATTATCCAGACCGTTGAGAATGTTAAAAACTCGCAATTTCCCGAGAAGGGTTTTCCCCGAGCCGCTGCGGCCCGATAATGGAACGCGCGTTGCTCCGTCCACCCGCCCAATCCGATTCGCCATGCCGATCTTCCAGCAACACGACATCCACGAACTTCACGCCGGCCCGTCGCTCGTCCGGGTCGCTCCGCAATTCGGCGGCCGCCTGCTGTCCTGGCACGTCGACGGCGAACCGGTCATCTTCTGGCCGGAAACGGCCGACTGGAGCAACCTCGCCCGCGTGCGCGGCGGCAATCCGCTGCTGTTCCCGTTCCTCGGCCGCCACCGCGTCGACGGCGAACTCGGCCGCTGGCGCGATGCCGCCGGCGTGGTCCGCGACCTGCCGATGCACGGCTTCGCGCGCGACCTGCCGTTCGACGCGCATCCGTCGGCCGACGGGTGCGCGCTGTCGATGACGCTCGACGCGAACGACGCGCTGCGCGCGAGCTACCCGTTCGATTTCCGGTTCGAGACGACCTACCGGCTGGCCGACGCGCACACGCTCGACGTCGCGCTGACGACGACCAATCGCGGCGACACACCGCTGCCCTACTACGCCGGCCACCACTTCTATTTCGCGCTGCCGCATGGCGAACGCGCCGAAACCACGCTCGAACTGCCGCCGACCCGCAATTGCCGGCAGCGCCCGGACGGCTCGATCAGCCCGCTCGAACCCGGCGAAGCGCACTACCGCCTCGACGATCCGGACATCGTCGACCGCTTCCACTGCCTCGACGGCGAACCGTCCGCGCCGGTGCGCATCGTGATGCCGGGCCGCCGCCGCACGATCGAGATTGCGCTCGACGTGCCGGGCTCGATCCCGTGGTACGCGGTCACGACCTGGACCGAAAAGCCGGATTCCGACTTCTACTGCGTCGAGCCGTGGCTCGGCCTGCCCGATGCGATCCACAACGGCCTCGGGCTGCGCATGCTCGCGCCGGGCGCGACGGAAACGGCCACGCTGCGCATTCGCGTACGCCCGCTCGCAGGCTGATACGCGGCGCGCCAAACCGGCGCGCGACGGCCCCGGCAACGGCCTAAACTGCGGTGCGCGGGTCGAACCCGTTAAAATCGGACGTTTTGTGTTGCCTGCCGCGTCACCCGCGGCAGGGTTTTGCGAGGTTCAATGTTCGGAACAACAACGAAGCGACTCTTCGCAGCCGCCTGCGCCGCCCTGCTCGTCGCGTGCGGCTCCGCACCCGTCGGCCCCGGGTTCTATCGCGTCGAGCGTGGCGACACGCTCTACAAGATCGCGCGCGACAACCGCACGTCTGTGCAGAACGTCGTGCGCTGGAACCAGATGACGAACCCCGATGCGATCGAAGTCGGCCAGGTGCTGCGCGTCGCGCCGCCGCCCGGCACGACGACCGCATCGACGCCGTCGACCACCGGCACCGGCAGCGCCGGCCGCGCGCGCCCCGCCCCTTCCGCGCCGGTCGAATCGGCCGTCAAGCCGGCCACGAGCATTTCGCTGATCTGGCCGGCGGCCGGCAATGTGGTCCGCACGTTCGACGGCTCGAAATCGAAGGGGATCGACATCGCGAACGCACCGGGCACGCCGGTGGTCGCAGCCGCGCCGGGTGTCGTGGTCTATGCCGGTAACGGGCTGCGCGGCTACGGCAACCTGATCATCCTGAAGCACAACGCCGACTACCTGACCGCCTACGCGCATAACCGCGCGCTGCTGGTGAAGGAAGGTCAGTCGGTTACGCAGGGGCAGTCGATCGCGGAAATGGGCAACAGCGACAGCGATCGCGTCGCGTTGCATTTCGAGCTGCGCTACGGCGGCCGGTCGATCGACCCGTCACGCTACCTGCCGTCGCGCTGAGCGCACGACGGACGACACGCGATGCCGGCACGCATCGCGTGCCGTCGCGGCGAAACACGAAAATGATTGAGTCAGCGCTTGCGCAGACGTCCGGTGAAACGGCCGGACAGCGGATCGACGTGACGAGCAAACGCCACCAGCACACCGATTCCGATCAGGCTGAACCCCGCAGCTATCAGAAGCAAATCCATGGTCACATCACTGTTTTGACTTGATCTTATGCGTCATTGTGGAATCGTGCACTGAGCCGAGGCTATTGGACGAGTCCGAACATTCCCTATCAGCAGACACCATTGTGGATTCGTCTGCGTGAAAACCTGATGTAAGCCGCGCGCCCGACGCCACGATCGACACCCAGGAGACAATGCGATGCTGCCCGCCGCCGACCGCTACGACGACCTGCTCACCCGCTTCCGCTGGGACATTCCGGCCCGCTACAACATCGGCATGGACGTCTGCGACAAATGGGCCGACGGCAGCGGTCGCCTCGCGTTGATCTACGAAACGGCGCAGGGCGACGTGTTCCGCCTCACGTTCGACGACTTGAAGAATGCTTCTAACCGGCTCGCGAACAGCTTTGCGCGCGCCGGCCTGCGACGCGGCGACCGGATCGGCATCTTTCTCGCGCAAGGGCCCGAAACGGCCATTGCACACCTCGCCGCGTACAAGCTCGGTGCAATCGCGGTGCCGCTCTTCACGCTGTTCGGCGTCGATGCGCTCGAATACCGGCTCGCGAACAGCGAGGCGGCCGCGCTCGTCACCGACGCGGCCGGCTACGCGAAAATCGCGCCGCTGCGCGCGCAGCTGCCGGCGCTGCATACCGTCTACTGCGTCGGCGACGATGCCCCCGACGCGCCGGGCGTGCTGCGTTACGACGCGGCGCTCGCCGCGGAATCACCGGATTTCGTGGCGGCCGACACGGCCGCCGAGGATCCGGCGGTGATCATCTACACGTCCGGCACGACGGGCAAACCGAAAGGCGCGCTGCACGCCCATCGCGTGCTGCTCGGCCACCTGCCGGGCGTCGAGATGTCGCAGCAATGCTTCCCGCGCGACGCGCGCCTGTTCTGGACGCCGGCCGACTGGGCGTGGATCGGCGGCCTGCTCGACGTGCTGCTGCCGTCATGGCATCACGGCGTGCCGGTGCTCGCGCGCCGTTTCGAGAAGTTCGACGGCGATGCGGCGTTCGCGCTGATGGCCCGGCACGGCGTCACGCATGCGTTCCTGCCGCCCACCGCGTTGAAGCTGATGCGCGCCGTGGAGCGGCCGCGCGAACGCTACGCGCTGTCGCTGAAATCGGTCGCGAGCGGCGGCGAGTCGCTCGGCACCGAGCTGACGGCCTGGGGACGCGACGCGCTTGGCGTGACGATCAACGAGTTCTACGGGCAAACCGAGTGCAACATGGTGCTGTCATCGTGCGCGGCACTGTTCGACGCGCAGCCCGGTGCGATCGGCAAGGCTGTGCCCGGTCATGCGGTCGCGATCGTCGACGCGGACGGCACGCCGCTGCCGCCGGGCGTCGAAGGTCGCATCGCGGTGCGCCGTCCCGACCCGGTGATGTTCATCGAATACTGGCGCAACGCGGATGCGACGCGCGACAAGTTCGCGGGCGACTACCTGCTCACCGGCGATACGGGCACGATCGACGCCGACGGCTTCGTGCGCTTCGTCGGCCGCGACGACGACGTGATCACGAGCGCCAGCTACCGGATCGGCCCGGGCCCGATCGAGGACTGCCTGCTCACGCATCCGGCGGTGCGGATGGCGGCCGTCGTCGGCGTGCCCGACGCGACGCGCACCGAGATCGTCAAGGCGTTCGTCGTGCTGAATCCCGGCCACATCGGCGACGACGCGCTCGTGCTCGCGCTGCAGGCGCACGTGCGCACGCGGCTCGCCGCACACGAGTATCCGCGCGCGATCGCGTTCGTCGACAGCTTGCCGATGACCGCGACCGGCAAGATCGTGCGTCGCGCACTGCGCGACGCGTGACCCGCCCGCCGGCGGCTCGGCCCGTGCGGCCGGATGGTTTATAGTGGCGCCACGCAGTTTTTCCAAGAAACCGATGTCCTCTGATCACCAATCCGCCGCGGGCGCGTCGCACAGCCCGCTCTACGCCAAACTCCTCGGCGAGACCGCCAAGATCGACTGGTGCGATCTCGAACGCTTCTTCGCGCAGGGCAAGCTGCTGTCCGTCGCGCGCGACCTCGATCTCGTCAGCGTCGCGGAAGCGGTCGCCAGCGACGACGCCGAGCAGGTCACGCGCTGGCTGTCGGCCGGCCTCGTCGCACGCATGCCGGCCGAAACGGCCGCCGACTACGCGGCGCGCAACCCGGAGCTGTGGGCGGTCGTCATCTCGCCGTGGGTCTGCGTGCAGGAACGCGCCTGACGCGTCCGCCATGTCCGAATCCGCGTTACCGCACGGGGCCGGCGCCGGCTCGGCCACCGTCACGCACCGGCGCGTCCTCGCGCTCGCCTTCCCGATCGTCCTTGCGAACCTGACCCAGCCGATCCTCGGCGCCGTCGACACGGCCGTAGCCGGTCACCTCGACGGCGCGCAGTATCTGGGCGGCGTCGCGCTCGGCGGGCTGTTCTTCAATTTCGTGTTCTGGGGTTTCGGCTTCCTGCGGATGGGAACGACCGGTCTCGTCGCACAGGCGCATGGCGCCGGCGACACCGCCGGGATTCGCCTGAACCTGCTGCGCGCGCTGATCGTCGCGTTCGCGCTCGGCACAGCCGTGCTCGCGCTGCAGGTGCCGCTGCTGTCGTTCGCGCTGTCCGCGCTCGGCGGCAGCGATGCCGTCCGCGCAACGGCGCTCGCGTACAGCCATGCGCGGATCTGGAGCGCGCCCTTCGCGCTCGCGAACTACGTCGTGCTCGGCTATCTGCTCGGCATGCAGCGCGTGCGGCTCGCACTCGTCGCGCAGGTGTTCATCAACGCGGTGAACATCGGCGCCGTCCTGCTCTATGTGTACGGCTTCGACTGGGGCATCGCCGGCATCGGCGCCGCAACCGCCACCGCGGATGCCTGCGGTTTCGCGCTCGGCGCGTGGATCCTGTGGCGGCTGCGCCCGCGCGGCCTGGCGCCGATCGCGGTACGCACGCTCGCCGACCGCGTCGCGCTCAAACGGCTGATCGCGCTCAATCGCGACATCTTCCTGCGCACGCTGTGCCTGCTCGGTGCGTTCGGCTGGTTCGCGCACCTCGGCGCGAAACAGGGCGACGCAACGCTCGCGGCAAACGCGCTGCTGCTGAATTTCCAGACCTTCATGGCCTATGGCCTCGACGGCTTCGCGCATGCGGCCGAGGCGCTCGTCGGCGCGGCGGCCGGCGCGCGCGACCGCCGCGCATTTCGGCAGGCGGTACGCGTCACGCTGCTCTGGTCGGCCCTCGGCGCGCTGCTGTTCGCGCTCGTCTACTGGGCGGCGGGCGGCTGGATCGTCGCGCGCCTGACCGATCAGGCCGAGATCCGCGCCGTCGCGCTGCGCTACCTGCCGTGGGCTGCGATCTCGCCGATCGTGTCGGTCTGGGGCTTCCTGCTCGACGGCGTCTTCATCGGCGCCACGCAGACGCAATCGCTGATGCGCGCGATGGTCGTGTCGTTCTCGATCTTCATTGCGGCCACGCTCACCGCCGTCGGCACGTTCGGCAATCACGGCCTCTGGTTCGCGCTGCTGCTGTTCATGGCCGCGCGCGGCGCGACGCTCGCGCGCTACCTGCCTGGACTGCTGACGCGCATCGGCGCCGACGCGCACGTCACACCCGCCGCACGCGCGTAACGGCGGGCCCGGCTGACCGTTACTGCGTCGGCTTCGGCGGCGGCGCGTCGAGCATCGACGGCGGCGTCATGTCGGTCGGCACGCCGTGATAGTCGGCCGGATCTTCCGGCGGGTGGCCGCGGCGCGCCTGACGAGGGTCGCTGCCGCAGCCGGCGAGAAAGGACGCGGCCAGCACGGCCAGCATGAAACGGGTCATCGGGTATGGCTCCGGAAAACGGTGCGCCCATCGCGCGCCGGGACCGCGCCGAGTCTAGCTGAAATCAGGTTTCAGAGTCGCGCCGCGCATGTCCTACTATGTACGCATGGCGCTGTGCCGTGGAAAGGAGGCTGCCATGTCGTCTGAAGAAATTGCGGGCCTGATCGGCCTGTTCATTGGCCTGATGGTGCTGGTCGCGCTGTCGTACTTCGAGTCGCGCGAATACAAGCGTAGCCATGACGGCGAAGGAATGATCCACCACTGGATGGCGGAACATCACCTGCTCGACTGGCGGCGCAAGCACTGAGCAAGTCGTCCTGCAGTCCGGCCCGTACCGAACCCGGGCCGCCCGGAAACGTGCCGTGCCGCGGCACGCCGGAAACCGCGCACTCCGGAAATTATCAGGGCCGAATGCACAAACGCCGTCGCATGGCCATGGCCGTGCGACGGCGTTCGTTTGCGCGCGCCCGCAACGGGCGCGACGTGGTTCAGACGGCTCAGCCCAGGAAGTGGCGGGCGTAGCGCGCGTTGATGTCGGACAGGCGGAACAGCGTCAGGAAATCCGCGCAGTTGAAGTCGGGATCCCAGGCCGGTGCGCCGCAGATCTTCGCACCGAGGCGCAGGTAGCCCTTGATCAGCGGCGGCGGCGCGACGACGGTACCCGTTTGCAGTTCGTCGACCGGCAGTGCCGTGTGCGGGAACGCGCGATATTCGGGCGCCGTCAGCGAGCCGGCCGACAGCGACTGGTACAGGTTCGCCGCATAGTGGCCACCATCGGCCATCGACACGCTCGCGCAGCCGAGCATCGTCTCGTAGCCGTTCTGCATCATGTATGCGCCGAGGCCGCCCCACAGCGCCATGATGACGGCGCCGCTGCGGTAGTCGCTGTGCACGCACGAGCGGCCAACCTCGACCATCTTGCCGCGCAGGTGCGTGAGGCGCGACAGATCGAATTCGCCTTCGGCGTACAGGCGGCCGACGCGCGCCGCCTGGTGCGGCGGCAGCACGCGGTACGTGCCGACGACTTTCAACGTGTCGAGATCGCGAACCAGCAGGTGGTCGCAGTATGCGTCGAACGGATCGACGTCGAGACCGGACGGGCCGCTGACCTGCGCGCCCATCTCTTCGGCGAACACGCTGTAGCGCAGGCGCTGGGCTTCGCGCAATTCGTCTTCCGTGCGCGCCCATGCGGCGCGCAGGCGATACTCCGATGTGACGGTTTCACTGGCGCGCGGCAGGTGGCGCCGCGACGTGTCGAGGGGCAGCGAGGCAAAAGGGAGCGTAGGCGTCGGCAGTTCTCGCATCAGGCTTTCCTGGTCGTAAGGAATAAGGCGACATGCCCGCCAATGTAGTAATCGGCCGTGACCGTTATGTGGCACGACCGTGTCCTTTCAATGACGTGTCGCCGAATTGACTTTAGCAGAAAGCTTGCGAAACCGTATGATGAATCCCTTCAAACCCATTCAGCCGGGCTTCACACCAGTTCCGGCGTCAATACCGCGCGCAATACGGCCTGCCGGCTACCGTCACGCGTGCGGCTCGCCAACCACACGATTCCCCCCTTCTTGACGCTCCAGCTGTCGTCGCTGCCGGCGATCAATTGCGCGGCGACGCTGCCGAGCGTCGGCTGGTGTCCGACGATCACGACCGTCGGCGCGATGCCTTCCGGCCAGCCTGCCGCTTCGAGCACGTCGTCGACGCTGCCGCCCGGTGCGAGCGCATCGACGGTACGGTACTGATCGGTCAGCGCCTCGACCGTCTGCACGGTACGGGCCGCCGGGCTCGCGAGGATCACGCTATTCGTCTCGAGCCTGCTGCGCAGCCATTTGGCCATCGCCTGCGCGTCCTTGCGGCCACGAACGGTCAGCTGGCGCGCGAGATCGCTCGCCGCGTAGTCTTCGGCTTCGGCGTGACGCCACAGGATCAGGTTCATCATGATGTTCTCCTTGCTTCGGCGAGCGTCCGCGCGCACATGCACACGGGTACGGCCGATTACCGCGCAAATTGTCGCAAATCGCGGCGGTTCACCGCCGCGGCATTTACCCGCATATTGCGATTGACCTAATCTGGCACGTACCGATATAATCTTTGGCTCGTCGGAGCGTAGCGCAGCCTGGTAGCGCATCTGATTTGGGATCAGAGGGTCGTAGGTTCGAATCCTATCGCTCCGACCAAGGAATCAAGGGGTTAGCTGATGCTAACCCCTTTTTCTTTTGTCGCATCCAGCCGCATCGCTACTCCATTGCTACCATCTGGAGCGATTTCCATAAGGAATCGCACCCGATGGCACGCCGTCCTATCCCGATCCAGCGCCGCCTTTTCATCGTCCGTGCCGACTGGTACGACGTGATCGATTGTCGCGCAGAGATGCCAAAATGCCTGGTGGGTCTCGGATACCTTCCAGTTCAAATGATATGGGATTGCGTCGGGCATCTCGAGCGCCAGCAGACGCATCGAAATCGATACTTCGCCATTCTCCCGTCATAGATGGTCGACAGGCATTCTCCGCCACGCCCTTGCGCACGATCCTGTATCGGTTTCAGTCCACCTTGATATCGACGACGCTCAGCTCGTCGTTCCGTCGAGCACTTTGCACACCAGTGCCCCGTCAGAACTGATCCGGCTGTGGCTTCGAATTTGTGACGTGCGGCACAGACAAAGCGGTAGTGCGCATTTTTTCCACGATACCGCTTGCTCAGGCACTGACCTCCTGCTTGAAGGGCGATATCGTGAAGGCAAGCCAGCGTCTGCTTGACCCGGCACTGATGGCAGATTAATGACCCACCCTGCCCGCGCACCCTGAGCATAAAACTCGCACCAGACATCGTGGAAACGTGCTTGTCTACGCAGCGGAACCGGTACTGATGATGCACGCTATGCCACTTGCGCTCGAGCAACACGAAGCCCGCGTCCGTGAGGTAATCCTGAAGCATTGCGAATCGCTCGTCACGGGTTGTCACGGAAACGGGGCTTCGCTACCAATGGAGTAGAAAAGGAGAAGGCGTCTAGCACCACGATATCGGCCCAGTGCCGGGAACGGAGAGATAGGGGACGTCGTTCAATATTCCGTTCGAATCACCAACCGTTCAGACCTCGACGTACGATACCGACTGCGACGCCACTAGTTTCGGAGGTGTCGGACATGCGCAGCGACAGAGATCGTCGCTCAACGCCGACTGCCGACCATCCGGCCCGGTGCTCGAATGGCGTGGTCCGTCACACACTATCACGCCGACGATCTTGCACACCGGGCACCACACCGGATCGTGTTCATATGCCTGCTCGCGGCCGAGCAGCATGTCCTGTCCATCGCCGCCCTGTACGATGCCTCCGACTGTCGTCGTGTCACCCTTCACAATGTCATAGCGTCGCATCACACCCTCGCTCAAACCGCGCCCGGCCGCAGCCGAAGGCTGTTCAGCAGCGTATCCCATGTTTGCAGTGCACCGGCCTCGTCCACCGGCGAGCTTGCCTGGTCGGGCGACAGGTCGGGACTGGGTGCACCCAACAGCAATTGAATAGCGGTATGCGGTTTCGCCAGCGTGCTCGGATCGCCCGGCGCAAGCAGGTAGAAGCGGTAGGATGTGATCTCACCTTCCTTCAGTGCAAACAGGACTTCCTCGGCATCCATCCCGGCCACCGTGTGCTTGCCTTGCCGCAGAATCCGGTAGCTCCCGCTCGACACGCGATCCATCTGCGCACGCAGGGCGGGCAGTGTCTTGGTCAGCGGTTCTTTCTGGTCGACGTCGACTGAATCCCGCATCTGAATCACCAGCAGAGCAGGCCGTCCCGGCATCAGTGCGAACGACTGGCTGACTTCCTCGGTGTAGGTTGACGACCCCGTGGCAATTCCGCCGTCGAAGCAGAATCCCGACTCCGTCGGCACCGACCAGTTATCGCGTGCTTTGATGCGACGGTAGAGATCGGTGTAAACAGGCTCGAACTTGTCTAAACCACCTGAGCCAACTGACCCGGTCGTATGGAACAAGGTGTTGTTCTCGTAAATATAACCATCCGTATCAAAAGGCAACTTCGCAGCTTTTGCGATTCCTTCTTGATAAGCGAAAACCTTTGAAGTCTTTGTCGGAGAAAATACTTTCTCAAGCCAAACAGGCCCCGATTGATTTCTTGGATTTGCAGGATCAAAGCGTCTTTCAGTGCGATATTTCTTTTCCGCTGCGTCAACTTTAGCTTGATATTCGCCCGGAGATGCGTTGTGCTGCGTCTCTAGTTTGTCCCCCCAAAATGCATATCGTTGATTCGTGATTTTACTTGCCACTGGCCGGTCGAACACGAAGCGGCCGATGCACCACGGGCGCGACTTGGAAAACAAAGGATTCGTCATAGTCGGTTCACCCGAAAACGTTATCGAACAGGCGCACACGCCCGCCACCAAAAACAGGAGTCGCCCAAAACGCCTCAGCATGACTGTGCATCCTGCGCGATTTGCACGATGCTGTAGAGAAGCGCCCAGCGCGCCCATGGATGGTTATAGCTTTCTTGGTGCACATAGCCTCCTTGGTCAAACACCATTTGTACGCCGTGGGCCGCGCCTCCCTCCGCACTGTGTGCGGGAGCTTCAGCAGACCAGACCGGCACCGTTCCGTCACCTGGTACGATGCCATTTTTTTTGGGATCGGGGGCGTCGCTGCCAGGCGGCAGCTTCGCTACTTTCTGCACCTCAAATTCGACCGTAACGTTGCGTGAGTCCAGGTGCACGCGCAGCGTGCCGGTGTGGGAATCGTCGTGTTTCTCACCCAGGAACCGCGCGGCGCGCAGTTCTTCCTCCGTTACGCCGGGCGGTATATTCCCCTTCCAGATCACCGTGCCCCATGCCAACAAATCGTCAAGCTTCTCGCTTTTCTCGATCTTAGGTTTGTCGTGCCCATCGCTCGATGCGGTTGATGCCTTGGGCGTCAGCGCGCCATCCCCATATGCTACGTATGTTTTGTCATGGTATTTATCTTTTATTTTCTCCTGATTGCGCACAACAAAAAGCATTGTTTTTGCAAAGTTCTCAGACACGGTCGTTTTCACCGGCTGCTTGTCGAGCCGCTTTTGGACAATGCCAGCCGGATCGAGGAGCGAAATAGATTGCTCGGGTACTAATCCGTACCACTTCGGATTAATATAAATCTCGTTGTACACATCGCCCTGCTGCGGCAGCTTCATTACCGGATCACCGTTGAGCGGCGAAAAAATCCACCATGCCTCACCGTTGTGGTAATCCGGCATCGGCAACAGCTCAAGTGGCCCCGGCGCATTCGCGGCCACCGCCACAAACTCGTCTGCATTGCTCCCGAGCAAGGCGCCGTTGATAAAACCGTTCACCCCGCCCTCGCTGCCGCCACCAGTGCGGAACCGCTTCGCCGCGATTGGCGCCCCGGTCGCTGGTAGCACGTTGTGGAACACGCCGTGCATTAGGCCCGCTCCGCCGTGCATGGCGATCGCCATCCGTGCAACTAGCCCACCCATCGAGTGCGTGAGTATGATCGCCTTGCCGCTATGATTCTCGTCGATGATCTCCTTGATGCCCATCAGGCGCGTGACCTTGCCGGTCTTCTTGTCCGTGAAATTCGAACCATTAATCACCTCTTGCGCCGATTTTTCATTCGATTGCAGCCAGTTGTAGCCGATCGCGTACACTCGGTACTGGTATTTCATGAAGTGCTTGAATACTTCCGAATCTTTCGTGATCGCCTGCCCACGGTGTTGCGCGCCGGCGTCGATCGCTCCATAGTCGGAAGGCTCGGTGTCCAGCAGTGGCTTGAGCGCCCACTTCTCGCCGTCAGGGTCGCCTTGAATCCACGGCCCTTTATGCTTCCCCAGATGCATCGGCTCGTTCAGTTGCTCCTGTAGCCACGCCAACATCGGCTGATAGCTCGACCGATACACCGAGCCCCAACCCCGCCGAATGGCCTCCTTCTCGTCCACGTACTGGTTCGGGTCGTCATCCTTTTCGTGCTTGCCAGCACTGACCGGCCCGAACGGTGTCACGGCGGCCTTAGTCGGGTCGAACCGCGTTTCTCGCGTGGACGCGCCCTTGAACCACAGGCCGATCAGTGCGGGCAATGCGCCCGCCTTCCCCAATAGGCCGTCCGTCTCCGGCGCAAAGAACATCTCGTCACCGGTGTCGGTGTTCATCAACGGCGATCCCATCACGCCTGGCAGGAAGATCACCGGAATGATTGGCCGCACGTCGCACAGCAGTTCTTTGGAGCGCGTGTCACTCGCCGGAGTCAATGTAAAATGCCCGACCGACGCCCCGTCCTTGTCCGTGCGACCAGCCTGCTGGACGACTTCGTTCTCGGCATCGTCACTGAACGGCGATCCGCCGCCGGATTGTTCTGTGTTTTCACTCATCGTCGTTCTTCAGATTCGACCATCGGTTATCGGATTCATGCCGCAGGACCGGTCGGCTTCGGCCGCAATGCGCGCACCGCAAGCTTCTCGATATCCTCGCTCTTCTGCTCGGCCACGTGCCCCAGTTCGTTCGTCATCCCGGTTAGGCGTGTGCCGTCCCCGCGGATAAGTTCGTACGGATGGTTTTTCAGCACCTCGCCCGTGATGCGATCGCGCAGCACATATGGATCGTTGAATTTGGCCTGCGGCAGGTTGTTCATATGCTGCGCAATCGAACTCGGCCCCTGACGACTGAGCGACGCCGATTTGATCGTGCGCGGCCCTTGCGTACCATCCTCGATGCCAGCAGCCACCCACCTCGTGTACGAACCGCCAGCCTTGATGATGATTTCATCTGCGTCGAGCACAATGCGCTTGGCCTTTACGGTCACGTCTTTGCCTGCATTGATGTTCACGTCGTCCGTGTTGGCCGACAATTTGATCGGACCTTTCGCCGTGACAAAGAACGCGCCGAGTTTCTGAGCGAAGAAGCTGACCTTTTCCGCAGCAGCCACGACTAGCGACTTGCCCGTTGCGACGTACGTGTTTTCGTTGCTGACAACGTTGACCTCTTTCTCGGCCACGATATGCGTCGAGTTGTCCGCGACCAGTGCAATGTCTTTCGGCGTCGATACCAGAATGTTCGGCTGCGCAAATCCGTTGGCGCTGCCCGTACCGCCGCCCGCCGTCACCCCGCCTGACGTATCACCCGATACCGGGTGCTGGATGTCCTTCGACAGGGCCTTGAGCGCATCCTGCCCGGTTTGCAACGATTCCGCCTGAGCGGTCGTGCTTGCGCTGGACAGCGATTCGACCAGCATTCCGGCCTGCTGCAACTGTGATCGCGCCTCGTCGACGCTCATTTGTTCATCGTCGTAGGATTTCGAGTGCGAACTGATGGACAGCCCCTTGCTGGCGCGAACCGCACCGAACTCGTCGGCATGCAGAACGAAACCGGCCCCCAGATACTGGCCGCGTGTGTTGTCGTCATGCTTGATCAGGTAGCCCTGCGTCAGCGCCGCATAGCTCTTGCCGGTATAGCTGACCAGCCGTGTCCCGCTTTGATTCGTAGAGTCGTCGTGAACGAACGAGTTGTAGGCACCCGTCTTGCCGAACCCTTCCGACTTGAACCCGGACAGCAAAGCATTCGAATGCCATTGGGACGGCGTCGTACCGCCGTTGATTCGCCCCAGCACGAACGGCTTGTCACAGTCACCGTTCCAGTAACCGACGATGACCCATTCACGCGCCCTCGGAACGTGAACCGCTCCATAACCGTTCCCGGTATCGGATTGAAGCGACGACAGCAACGGAGAGGAGTTGAAGGCATCCGGTGGGTTCTTGCGATCCCATGCGAAATGCACCCTGATCTGGTTCCGGTCGTTCGTCCATGCCTCAGCGCCGTCCGGCGTGACGACGAGCGCATGCTCAATCGACATGACCGGCTTCGTATGATCCAGCGGGCTTCGGAATTCGACCGTCGTGGGCTGCGCTTCAACTTCGAGCACGAAAAATCCGGCCGAACCATCTGCCTCATGGTCAGGCGTCTTGAACCGTTCGCGATGAATCGCCTGCTGCTCGGCCAATGTGGCACGCAGACTTTGGGGAAATTCGGCCATCTGCTGACCGATCGGCACGTTGTTCTCAATGAACCATCGCGCCTCGACCACCAGAAATTCCCGCTTCTTGGAGTCACCGTCTCCGTGACGTGGATGGTTGTTCAACACGAACCGTAGACCGGCATCGAGCCATCGCACGCCACCTACACCGAAATATCGGCTTGCCCGCGCATCCCACACCTGCACGCGACGCTGTGCGCGCACTTCGCCGTTGTCCGAACTGGAATACCCATAGGCCGTCGACTCATACACGGTCATCGGCACATCGGGAACGTTATGCTCAGCTTTCTCGTTGCGCTCATCCGTTGAATAACTTGTCGCCGCGAGTGCGCTCTCAGCCTCAAAATTGGACGCCGGGCGCTTGTAGTCGAATGCGCGCGACATATAGCGCGTGCTCTGCATCGTCTGCACCGAGGCCCAATGGGCAAATCCATCAGACTCGTTGCTGTCGTTCGCGCGGATAAATTCAACCGACTTCGCGTCGGGAAGCGACGACACGCGATCAACGATGACGAGCGTCGTCTTGGGAGCGTCGCCTTCGCTAACGTTTTCGTGGACCCAGTAGAAATACCAACCCTCGACCTCAGCCAAGCGGTTCACAAAGTGAAGATCGGATTCGCTCTGTCTGCACCACGACCGCTTGGCAGGATCGGACGACAGCGCGAAACGATACTGCCCGCGTAATTGCGGATACCGATCGAGTATGTCGGAAATGATTTCGCGCGCGTCTTTCTCGAGCCAGCCTTCTTCGTTGTGGGTTTTGTCGAGGAAGACCAGTGCCGATGAAAATTCGATCTGGTACGTAGAAAGATCGCCATTTCCACCAAGATAGGCAACCCGATGCACGAAACCGTGGACCGGACGATAGACGGGAACCGCAAAGGGAGCCGTCATCTGTTGAATCCGCAGGGTGACAGGCTGGTGCATCAGCGACAGCAGCGCTGTATCATCGCGCGTCGATGCAACGTCGATCGTGTACGAGTAGTCACGCCCGATTCTGGCCGATCCTCGTACACGCAACGGCACCAGCGCATTCTTACCAAGCGGGGTGTCCAGCATCAACAGCCGGCCCTGCTGCAAAATGCCCTTGCCGATCGCATCATGCAAATCGCGAAACTTCAGGTCCCCGAGTGTGGACGGTCTGATTACCATTTTTCGTTATCCTTCTCTCTCAGGTTCAACCGTCAAGAAAATGACACAAAGACGGTCAGCCGTTGCGACGGTAGGTCGCTCGCGCGATTTTATCTAAAGTCTGAAAAATATGACGCAGCTTGACAAAAATTAACGCCAAGTTGTCAATTGACGCCGGGGATACATTCAGGCGCGATTGGTGACAACGAATCGTTGGACAGAAATGCGGCGAGCCGTGCTTGGCCATCCGCAATGACATAGGACGGGGAGTTCAGCAATTGCTCGTCACGGAGCACAAGCACCTCGCGGATCACGACCATGCCATCGTCTGTGACCGTGAATTTGCCCTCAGCCTTGCCGCGTACGGCGCAATCGTGAAGCACGGCTTCAACTGCGCGAAACAAGTCCAGGTCAGATCGCCCCCTCAGTCGCTTCGTGGACAAAGTACGCGTTATAGACGGTATTGAATAACTGAGCGATAACCGAACGGCTACCCTCACCAGATGCGAGGGTATGGCACGCCATATGATGTTCGATCGATTTCTTGCGGGCGGTCGCGGCCGGAAGAGGCAACAGCATCTCCTTGGACAAAGGGCGCTTACTTTTCCGCGAAGGGGACCGTTTCTTGGTCACGAGATTAATCGACGGAATTTGAGAGACGGCATCTTACGCCGATGCAGATCAGCCAATCAGCTGCATTATCCTAAGCATTATTTACGTCGGGTGCGCCACCTTCAGGATAGTCGGATGCGAGACGGCATATTCCTTCGCCAGTCCCCGTGCAGTAGCACCTTCCGCTAGTTTCTGCCGAATTTCGGTCTTTTGTTCCGCCGTCGGCGTGTCTTGGCGACCGAGTTTCCTCCCTTCGGCTTTGGCACGCGCCAACCCGGCATGCGTGCGCTCGATGAGTAGGTCTCTCTTCCGCCCGGGATTGATTACCATCACCGGGGCTTCCCTCCGCGCGGTAAGAAACTGGTCGATTGATTACCGAATCGAGGATACCGCCACGTTCCGGAATTCGTTGGTGAGTGTGTGCTACTGGGAAACATCGGTCGCAACTACGATCGCGGCCGAGAGACAACAAACAAATGGGAAAGCGGCCGTTAGCGAGACAACTTCAGGCCAGTTTGGAACAGCAGCGATTCTTGATCAGGGTCAGAGCTTGCATCCTCGCCTTACCGACCGTCAGATCAGGATAGCGCCCAATCTTGATCCGCCATTTCCTTCGATTTGCTTTCAGATAGAGAGTGAGCGTCTTGACGCCGTCCGGGCCGATGCCGATCGCAAGACCGCCCACCTTCGCGTCGTAGTAATACTTCCAACCCTTCTCTGGCATCGCCAACGCTTCGATCGCCGCTTTCGTGAAATTCAGGGCGTCCTTGCCCGCACGCTGCGCTTTCTCGCTATCGCTCATCGTTGCTACTACGTGTAGCGTTGTGGGTCGGAACACAAAATCGCAATGAGCTTGAATATTACATAAAATCAATGGCTTATGATTTTAATCGATCGCCAACGACGTTAAAAATGGCAGGAGCGCCCGATTTGGGATCAGAGGGTCGTAGGTTCGAATCCTATCGCTCCGACCAAGGAATCAAGGGGTTACGGTTAAACACCGTAGCCCCTTTTCCGTTTCCGGGCCGCTGAATCGCACGTGCGGTCACCCGGCTCGCGCACTTCAATTCATTGTAGGGATTCATTGGGGCAGCGACGCGACAACGCTCAGGCCCCTGCCCGCAACCCGCGCACGGCACTTCCGGGAACACGCGATAATGCGCGTGAACAACCCGCACCCGCGCATGAAAAACAACATTCTCAAGACCACGCTCTGCGCGTCGCTGCTCGCACTCGCGACCGCCGGCACCGCTTCGGCCAAGGCGCTCGACAATGCGCTCGACTGCCATTCGACCGGCCACAAGTTCGTCGCGCCGCTGCTCGCCGCCGGCGACATCCAGTCGGAGCCCATGCATGTCGAATCGAACTCGGTCAACGCGTTCCGCACGAGCCACCCGCTGACCGCATACGGCTTCGGCGTCTATGTCGTGCTGGGCTATCAGGCGAACGACCCGATCTTCCGTCCGGGCGACGGTACGCCGATCGGCGACTGGGCCTACGGCGTCGTGGTACGCGGCACGAAGAGTTCGGTGGAGGAAGCCGTGCGCAAGGCCGGCAGCGACGCGACCGTCAAGCAGGCGTTCCCGTTCCTGACCGCGATCGTCTGCTCGTCGGATTGAGCGAGCCGTCAGGACGATCGTGCGGCACGCCTGAGGGCGCCGCAACCACGCTCCCGTCCAACGCCTCCAGGCCCCGCTATCGGCCCGTTACGCGCCGGTGTACACCACGCGATACGGGATACCGACCTTCTCCCACTCGGCAGCCTCCTGGCTGAGGCTGTAGTCGGTCAACGGGTTCTGCTCGACCCATGCGCTCGGCAAGCGCACTTCATACCCGCCCTTCTTCATCTGCGAAACGGAAATGTCGGGCAGCCCCGCATCGGTCCGGCGCCGGCACAGCAGCGCCGCGAGCCGCAGGCAGAACAACAGCGGCCACTCGACCTCGCGCGCCTGCGACAGCTTGCCGAGCTTGCCCGCGTGACCGAGCACGAGCGCGGCGAGCCGCGCCTGGTCGGTGCGCGAAAAGCCCGGCATGTCCGCGTTGCTCGCGATATAGGCGGAATGCTTGTGATACGCGCTGTGCGAGATCGACAGGCCGATCTCGTGCAACGCAGCCGCCCAGCCGAGGAACATCCGTCCTTCCTCGCGCGCCTCTTCGTCGTCTTCCTCGAGTTCGTCGTAGAAACGCCCGGCGAGCGCACCGATCCGCTCGGCCTGCGCGCGATCGACGCCGTAGCGACGCGTGAAGCCCTCGACGGTCACCGCGCGCATGTCCTCGTGCTGCGTCCGGCCGAGCAGGTCGTACAGCACGCCGAGACGCAGCGCGCCGTCGGTCGTATCGACGTAATCGACGCCGAGCTCCTCGAACACCGCGAGCATGATCGCGAGGCCGCCCGCGAGCACGGGCACGCGATCGGGCTTCAGCGCGACCAGCTTCAGCCGGTTGACGTTCTCCGACTTGATCAGCGCGCGCTTCAGGCGCTCGAGGCCGCCACGCGAAATGCCGTGCGTGATGCCCGGATCGTTGAAGCCGTTCGCCTCGACGAGTTCCGCAAGCGCACGCGCGGTGCCGGACGAACCGATCGCCTGGTCCCAGCCGGCCTTCTTGTACTCGCTCGAAATGATCTGGATCTCGCGCTTGGCCGCGAGTTCGGCCTGCCGCATCGTGTATTCGTCGACGTTGCCGGCCGGAAAGAACGTGCGGCTGTGGCTCACGCAGCCGATATACAGACTCTCCATCACGATCGGCGTGTAGTGCGAGCCGATGATGAATTCGGTCGAGCCGCCGCCGATGTCGACGACGAGCCGCTTGCCGGCGCTCGCCGGCACCGAGTGCGCGGCGCCCGCATAGATCAGCCGCGCTTCTTCGCGGCCCGCGATCACTTCGATCGGAAAACCGAGCGCCGCTTCAGCCTCGCCGAGAAACTCGCCCGCGTTCTTCGCGACGCGCAGCGTGTTGGTCGCCACCGCCCGCACATGATCGGGATGGAAATCGCGCAGGCGCTCGCCGAACCGCTTGAGCGCCTCCCAGCCACGCTCCTGCGACGCACGATCGAGCATCTTGTCGCTCGACAGGCCCGCGGCCAGCCGAACGGGCTCGCGCAGCGCGTCGACGGGATAGATCTGGCTGCCCGCCGGCGTTTCCTCGACGCGACCGACGATCAGCCGGAAGCTGTTCGAGCCGAGATCCACGGCAGCCAGCAAGTGGGGAGTTGTAACCATCAGAAGGGGGCTCCGTGCGCGTTCACCCGCGGCAGCCGGACCGGCAGCCCTGGGCGATCAATCAAAGGCGACATTTTAAGCGTGGAACGCTTGCCATTGCCACGCTTCACGGGCATGCACACTGCTCGATCACACTGCTTGATTCCATATAGCCGAAACATTTATGAGACGAAATGGTTCCAGCGTAGAATTTGCCGATATAAATACAGTATTGTCATCAGCACGTCATCGTACCGTGAGAGTTTCCGAGCGTCCTTTCGAATCATCGCCTGAATCACCCCCTACCCTGCCGATGTCCGTCCGTTATCCGCTTCTCAATCGTGAACTCGGCATCCTCGGTTTCAACGAGCGCGTGCTGGCCCAGGCGGCCGATCCTCAAGTCCCGTTGCTCGAGCGCCTCCGTTTCATCTGCATCACCAGCAGCAACCTCGACGAATTCTTCGAAGTCCGCATGGCCGGCCTTCAGGAACAGATCCGCGACAACCCCGGCGCACTGACACCCGACGGCATGTCGTTACAGCATGCTTACGATCTCGTCGTCGAACGCGCGCAGCGGCTCGTCCATCGACAGTACACGATGCTGCACGAAACCGTGCTGCCCGCGCTCGAACAGGAAGGCATCTACTTCCACGCGAGCGACACGTGGAACGACGAGCAGCTCGAATGGGCGCGGCGTTACTTCCTCGATGAACTGCTGCCCGTGCTGACGCCGATCGGCCTCGATCCGGCGCACCCGTTCCCGCGCGTGTTGAACAAGAGCCTGAACTTCGTCGTCGAGCTCGAAGGCCGCGACGCGTTCGGCCGCCAGGCCGTGATGGGTATCGTGCAGGCGCCGCGCGCGCTGCCGCGCGTCGTGCGCATGCCGCACGCGCTATCGGGTTTCGAGCACGGCTTCGTGCTGCTGAGCTCGTTCATGCAGCGCTTCGTCGGCGAACTCTTCCCGCAGCTCGTCGTGAAGAGCTGCAACCAGTTTCGCATCACGCGCAACAGCGAGCTGTTCGTCGACGAAGACGAAATCACGAACCTGCGCGTCGCGCTGCAGGGCGAACTGCCCGCGCGCCACCTCGGCAATGCCGTACGCCTCGAAGTGTCGGCCGACACGCCGCTGCACATCGTGCGGCGCCTGCTCGAGGAAAGCGAGCTCGGCGAAAAGGACTGCTATCGCGTGGCCGGGTCCGTGAACCTCGTGCGCCTGATGCAGATTCCCGATCTCGTCGACCGCCCCGACCTGAAGTTCACGCCGTTCACCGCGTCGATTCCGGATGCGATCACGAACGCGCCGACGATGTTCGACGCGATCGACAACGGCGACATCCTGCTGCACCACCCGTACGAGAGCTTCCAGCCCGTGCTCGAACTGCTGCAGCAGGCCGCGAAGGACCCGAGCGTCGTCGCGATCAAGCAGACGATCTACCGCACCGGCACCGATTCGCCGCTGATGGATGCGCTGATGGAAGCCGCGCGCAACGGCAAGGAAGTGACCGTCGTCGTCGAGCTGCTCGCGCGCTTCGACGAGGAAACCAACATCAACTGGGCGTCGCAGCTCGAAGCCGTCGGCGCGCATGTCGTGTACGGCGTGGTCGGCCACAAGTGCCACGCGAAGATGATGCTGATCGTGCGGCGTGTCGTGCAGGCCGGCAAGGCGTCGCTGCGCCGCTACGTGCACCTCGGCACCGGCAACTACCACCCGCGCACGGCACGCCTCTACACCGACTTCGGGCTGATGACGGCCGACCAGAAGATCTGCGAGGACGTCCATCACGTGTTCCAGCAACTGACCGGGATCGGCGGCGAACTCTCGCTGCACGAGCTGTGGCAGTCGCCGTTCACGCTGCATCCGCGCATCATCGACGCGATCCGCGCGGAAATCGACAACGCGCGCGCCGGCAAGCGTGCGCGCGTCGTCGCGAAGATGAACGCGCTGCTGGAGCCGTCGGTGATCGCCGCGCTGTACGAAGCGTCGCAGGCCGGCGTCAAGGTCGACCTGATCGTGCGCGGCGTCTGCGCACTGAAGCCCGGCGTGCCGGGGCTGTCGGAAAACATCACGGTGCGCTCGATCGTCGGCCGCTTCCTCGAACACCACCGGATCTACTACTTCCACGCGGGCGGTGCGGAGGACGTCTATCTGTCGAGCGCCGACTGGATGGACCGCAACCTGTTCCGCCGCGTCGAAGTCGCGTTCCCGATCCGCGAGCGCAAGCTCAAGCGGCGCGTGATCGCCGAGGGCCTGTCGGTGTGTCTCGGCGACAACCAGTCGGCGTGGCAGATGCACAGCGACGGCCACTACCGCCGCCGCCGCTCCGGCAAGACGATCCGCAACGCGCAACTCGGGCTGCTCGCGAAGTTCTGCTCGTAAAGCGGACGCGGCGCGCCAGACGCACGCCGCCCCGCCAATAAAAAAGCGCAGCCCGCGGGCTGCGCTTTTTTATTGACCGAACAGACGACCGCTACGCGATCACGCCTCGTACGCGGCCGGCCGGATCGCGATGATGCGCGAGCCCGGGAATCGCGCGGTGAACGTGCTGCCGCGCCCTTCCTCGCTCTGCACGTACAGGTGCGCGTCGTGCCGCTGCAGCACGTGCTTGACGATCGCCAGCCCGAGCCCGGTCCCCCCCGTATCGCGCGAACGGCTGCGGTCGACGCGATAGAAGCGCTCGGTGAGCCGCGGCAGATCGGCGGCCGGAATGCCGAAGCCGCTGTCCGTGACGGAAAACACGCCCTGCGCACCCTCGCGCCGCCACGTGACGACGATCTTGCCGCCTTCCGGCGTATAGCGGATCGCGTTCGTGACGAGATTCGCGAATGCGCTGAACAGCTCCGTCTGCGCCCCCGTGACGCCCAGCGTCTCGTCGATCGTGAACGCGATGTCGTGATGCCCGTTCGACAGCGTCTGCGCGTCCTCCTTCAGATGATCGAACACCGCGCGCATGTCGATCGCGCGATCGAGCGGCGGCTTGCTCTCGCCTTCCAGCTTCGCGAGCACCAGCAGATCGGTCACGATGTGCCGCATCCGCGAGGCCTGCTGCTCCATCATCTCGAGATAGCGCCCGCGGTCTTCCTCGTTCAGCGGCAGTTCGCGCATCGTCTCGAGGAAGCCCGACAGCACGGTGAGCGGTGTCTTCAACTCGTGCGACACGTTCGCGACGAAGTCGCGCCGCATCGCGTCGGTGCGCTCGAGCTCGGTGATGTCCTGCGTGAGCAGCAGCTTGCGGTTCTCGCCGTACGGAAACACCTGCACGGCCAGCACGTTCTGCCGCGAGTCGCCCATGCCGCGCATCACGAGCGTCTCGTCGTAATGCTGCGCATTCAGATAGCGGACGAAGTCGGGATGGCGCACCAGGTTCGTGATGTGCTGGCGCAGGTCGCGCTTCGCATCGAGGCCGAAATGAACCTCGGCGATCGCGTTGCACCACTCGATCTGGTCGTGGTCGTCGAGCATCGCGACGCCGTTCGGCGACGCCTGGATCGCCTGGATGAAGCGCGAATGCTGCTGCTCGACCTGCCGCACCTGCGCATGCCATTGCTTCGCGAGCTTGTGCAGACGATAGTAGATCTCGCCCCAGATGCCCGGCGCGCTCGGCACTTCGCCGTAGACCGGCGCGTCGAGCAGGCGCCACAGACGCTGCGTATGGAAGGTGCTGAAAAAGCCCTGCGCGATCAGCATCACGACCACGAACACGAGGCCCGCGGTCGGGCCGGCGAAGACGCCGACCAATACGCCGATCAGCACGAGCAGCACGAGCGACACCAGAAAGCGCGCCCAGATGATGTTCATGATTCAGCGTCCGAAAGAATGAACGGCATGCCGCGGCACACGGCATGCCCGAATACGTTACGCGTGCTTGGCGAGCCGGTAGCCGCTGCCGCGCACGGTCTCGATCATCGCATCGCAACCGGCCGGTTTCAAGGCCGCGCGCAATCGTTTGATGTGCACGTCGACGGTACGCTCCTCGACGAACACATGGTCGCCCCACACCTGGTCGAGCAGTTGCGTTCGGCTGTGCACGCGTTCCGGATGCGTCATGAAGAAATGCAGCAGGCGGAACTCGGTCGGGCCGAGATCGAGCTTGATCTCGCTGCCGTCGCCGTGCGCGGCGACGCGATGCGTGGCCGGGTCGAGGCGCAGCCCGTTGATCGACACGACGTCCTCGGTCAGCTGCGGCGCACGGCGGCGCAGCACGGCCTTGATCCGCGCCATCAGTTCCTTCGGCGAGAACGGCTTCGTCACGTAGTCGTCCGCGCCGATTTCGAGGCCGAGCACCTTGTCCTGCTCGTCGCCGCGAGCAGTCAGCATGATGATCGGGATGTGTTTGGTCCGTTCGTTGTTGCGCAGGTCGCGCGCGAACGCGATACCGGATTTGCCCGGCAGCATCCAGTCGAGCAGCACGAGATCGGGCAGCACGTCGCTGATCAGGTTCTGCGCCTGTTCGGCGTTGTACGCACGGATCGGGCAGTGACCGGCGTGCTGGAGATTCACCGAGATCAGTTCGGAAATCGCGGGCTCATCTTCAACGACGAGAATGTTGCTGGGCATCGGCACCTCTTTTTTTCCTGTGCTGGGTCGTGTTAACTGTTGGCTTCACGGTCGAGCGTGTCGCGCGGCTGGTGCCGCACGTCCGTGCCCTTCACGATGTAGATGATGAACTCGGCGATGTTCTTCGCGTGGTCGCCGATCCGCTCGATCGCCTTCGCGATGAACAGATACTCGAGACCAACCGAGATCGTGCGCGGATCTTCCTGCATGTACGACACGAGCTTGCGCACGAACGCGCGGAATTCCAGGTCGATCTCCTTGTCGTCCTTGACGATCTGCGCGGCCGCGACCGTGTCGAGGCGTGCAAACGCGTCGAGCGCGCGGCGCAGGATCGTCACGGCCATCTCGCCCGACACCTTGATCTCGGCGATGTTGACCGTGCGCGCGGCCGGCTCGTCGACCAGGCGACGCACGCGCTTGGCGATCTTCTCGGCCTCGTCGCCGGCGCGCTCGAGGTTCGTAATCGTTTTCGAAATCGACATCAAAAGACGCAGGTCACGTGCGGCAGGCTGCCTCCGCGCGATGATGTTGCCGCACTCCTGGTCGATGTCGACTTCCATCGCGTTCAGCGTTTCCTCGGCCGCGATCACCTTCTCGGCCGTCTCGCGATCGAATTCGTTCAGCGCGTACATCGCGCCGACGATCTGCGACTCGACGAGCCCGCCCATTTCCAGCACTTTCGACGACACGGCATTCAGGTCCGCGTCGAACTGGCTCGACAGATGTTTATCCGACATGGCTGTTGTTCTCCGTCATCAGCCGAAACGGCCGGTGATGTAGTCTTCCGTTTCCTTGCGCACCGGCTTGATGAAGATCTTTTCGGTTTCGCCGAATTCGATCAGCTCGCCCAGGTACATGTAGGCCGTGTAATCCGAGCAGCGTGCGGCCTGCTGCATGTTGTGCGTGACGATCACGACCGTGTAGTCGCTCTTCAGCTCCGCGATCAGCTCTTCGATGCGGCCCGTCGAGATCGGGTCGAGCGCCGAGCACGGCTCGTCGAGCAGCAGCACTTCCGGACGGATTGCAATGCCGCGCGCGATGCACAGACGCTGCTGCTGGCCACCCGACAGGCCGTAGCCGCTCTGGCCCAGCTTGTCCTTCACTTCGTTCCACAGCGCGGCCTTCGTGAGCGCCCACTCGACGCGGTCGTCCATCTCCGAACGCGTGAGCTTCTCGAACATCTTCACGCCGAACGCGATGTTGTCGTAGATCGACATCGGGAACGGGGTCGGCTTCTGGAACACCATGCCGATCCGCGCGCGCAGCAGCGAGATGTCGCGCTTCGTCGTCAGCAGGTTCTCGCCGTCCATCAGGATTTCGCCTTCGGCGCGCTGCTCCGGATAGAGCGCGAACATCTTGTTGAACGTACGCAGCAGCGTCGACTTGCCGCAACCCGACGGGCCGATGAACGCGGTCACCTTGCCGTCCGGAATGCGCAGGTTGATGTTCTTCAGCGCATGGAACTTGTTGTAGAAGAAGTTGAGGTTGTTGACCTCGATCTTCGCGTTCAGCGGCGCGAGCGGGCGATCGTTCGCCGCGTCATGCGTGCCGGCCGGCGCAGCGGTGCGCTCGACAGGATTCAGGTGGCTCTCTGCCATATTCATCGGATTGCTCCGCCGTTACTTTTTCGAGAAGATCGAGCGCGCCAGGACATTGAGTCCGAGCACCCCGAGCGTAATCAGGAACACGCCCGCCCATGCGAGCGACTGCCATTCCGCGAACGGGCTCATCGCGAACTTGTAGATCGTGACGGGCAGGTTCGCCATCGGCTGGCTCATGTCCCACGAGAAGAACTGGTTCGACAGTGCCGTGAAGAGCAGCGGCGCCGTTTCGCCGGCAATCCGCGCGACCGCGAGCAGCACGCCCGTCACGATCCCGCCGACCGACGCACGCAGCGTGATCTTCAGCACCATGCGCCACTTCGGCGTACCCAGCGCGAAGGCCGCTTCACGCAGCGCGTTCGGCACGAGCTTCAGCATGTTCTCGGTCGTGCGGATCACGATCGGAATCTGCAGCAGGGCGAGCGCGATGACGCCGGCCCAACCCGAGAAGCGCCCCGACTTCGCCACGACGATCGCGTACACGAACAGGCCGATGACGATCGACGGCGCCGACAGCAGGATGTCGTTGATGAAGCGGATCGTGCTCGCCAGCAGGTTCTTCTGGCCGTATTCGGCGAGATAGACGCCCGCGAGGATGCCGATCGGCGTGCCCACCAGCGTGCCGAAACCGCACAGCAGCAGGCTGCCGACGATCGCGTTCGCGAGACCGCCGCCTTCCGTGTTCGGCGCCGGCGTCGATTCGGTGAACAGTTGCAGCGACAGGCCGCCGATACCGAGGTGAATCGTCGTGTAGAGAATCCACACGAGCCACAGCAGGCCGAATGCCATCGCGCCGAGCGCCGCGGCGAGCGCGATCGCGTTGATGGCCTTGCGCTTGCGCTGCAGGCGGTTGCGCATCGCTTCGAGCGCGGCACCGCTCGGCCCCGGGAAATTCATGATGGGCTCGCTCATTTCTTGCCCTCTCCCTTCTCGAGACGAAGCAGCAGCAGTTTGGAGATGGACAGCACGATGAACGTGATCACGAACAGGATCAGGCCCAGTTCCATCAGCGCGGACGTATGCAGGCCCGGCTGCGCCTCGGCGAATTCATTCGCGAGCGCCGACGTGATGCTGTTGCCCGGCGCGAACAGCGACACGCTGTCGAGCAGGTTGGTGTTGCCGATCACGAAGGTCACGGCCATCGTCTCGCCGAGCGCGCGGCCGAGGCCGAGCATCACGCCGCCGATCACGCCGGTCTTCGTATAGGGCAGCACGACCTTCCACATCACTTCCCAGGTCGTGCAGCCGATCCCGTACGCCGATTCCTTCAGCAGCACGGGCGTGACTTCGAACACGTCGCGCATCACCGATGCGATGTAAGGGATGATCATGATTGCGAGGATCACGCCGGCCGCGAGGATGCCGATGCCGATCGGCGGGCCCGCCGTCAGCGGACCGAGCACCCAGACGTCCTTGAACAGGCGGCCGATCGGCTTCTGGAAGTATTCGGCGAAGATCGGCGCGAACACGAGCAGGCCCCACATGCCGTACACGATCGACGGAATCGCGGCGAGCAGCTCGATCGCGATGCCGAGCGGGCGGCGCAGCCAGACGGGCGACAATTCGGTGAGGAACAGTGCGATGCCGAAACTGACGGGCACCGCGATGGCGAGCGCGATGATCGACGTCACGATCGTGCCGTAGATCGGCACGAGTGCGCCGTAGATGTCCGAGTTGGGATCCCACTCGGATTGAAACAGGAAGCCGAGGCCGAACTTCTGGATGGTCGGCATCGACGCAATGATCAGGGAAACGATGATCCCGCCCAGCAGCAGCAGGGTCACGATCGCGGCGAGCCGAGCGAGGCCGCCGAACAGAACATCCCCGAGACGGCTCGGCGCGTGCTGCGCACCGTCGGGCGATCGGGAGGACGTGTAGGAAATATCAGACATGGGTGCCTGCTTTTGATTGCCGGGCGCCATAACGCCCGGCTTTACCGCACACACTGCCCGGCCGGCACGGCCGGGCAGCGAACCGCTGCATTGCTTACTCGGCGGCGACTGCCTTGCCCGAAGCGTCCGTCACCTTCGCCTTCCACTGCTTGCGGATTTCCACTTCGACTGCCGACGGCAGCGAGATGTAGTCGAGGCTGTCAGCAGCCTTCTCGCCATTCTTGAACGCCCAGCTGAAGAACTTCAGCGTTTCGGCGCCCTGCTCCGGCTTGTCCTGCTTTGCGTGCAGCAGCACGAACGTCGCGCCGACGACCGGCCATGCTTCCTTGCCCGGCTGGTTCGTCAGGATCTGGTAGAACGACTTCGACCAGTTCGCGCCGGCAGCAGCGGCCTTGAACGTTTCCGTCTTCGGCTCGACCACGGTGCCCGTCGAGTTCTTCAGGGCCGTGTAGACCATGTTGTTCTTCTTCGCGTACGCCCATTCGACGTAGCCGATCGCGCCCGGCAGGCGCTGCACGAAGGCTGCGACGCCGTCGTTGCCCTTGCCGCCCGTGCCCGTCGGCCAGTTGACCGTCGTGCCTTCGCCGATCTTCGACTTCCACTCGTCGTTGACCTTCGACAGGTAGTTCGTCCAGATGAAGCTGGTGCCCGAACCGTCAGCGCGGCGAACCACGGCGATGTCCGTATCCGGCAGCTTGACCTTCGGGTTCAGCGCGGCGATCGCCGGGTCGTTCCACTTCTTGATCTTGCCGAGATAGATGTCGCCGAGCAGCGGGCCCGACAGCGTCAGTTCACCGGCCTTCACGCCCGGCACGTTGACGACCGGCACCACGCCGCCGACCACCGTCGGGAACTGGAACAGGCCTTCCTTCGCGAGCTCTTCATCCTTCAGCGGAGCGTCCGAACCGGCAAAATCGACCGTCTTCGCGACGATCTGCTTCAGGCCGCCCGACGAGCCGATACCTTGGTAGTTGACCTTCGAACCGCCGGACTGCTGGTAGTCGGCAGCCCATTTCGTATAGATCGGCATCGCGAACGTGCTGCCTGCGCCCGTGATGTCGGCAGCGTGGGCGGCGACGGCGAAAAGCGCGCCAGCCAGGCCGGCAATCGCGGTTTGCATCAATTTCATGAGACCTCCAGTGTGTGAGCGGATGACTACGGCACCGCGAAGGTTAGGGGCTCCTCATGACGGTAATGTGACAATCGATGAAACTGGCGTGACAGTAACATGACTGGTTGAAAGGGAATAGCGAGGGCGGCGCGAGTGGCGCCCGGGCGGCACCGGAACGGCGATGGCGGCAAGAATTGCCTGCCTGGCAAGGACGTGGCGGACACCCGTTTCGCGGGTGTGCGAGCGGATCGTAGCGCAGCGTCGGCGGGACGTGAAGCCCTGTCGACAGCAGGCCGAATATCCGGGGTCGGAGGATTTATTTGGCAGGAAGAATGCGTGTGCGAAAACGCGCTTCCATCGATATCGCAAACCTTTGCGTCTGACGAAATGACGGCGCCCCGAAGGCGCCGCCTGTCCATATATCGGAACGCCGGCGCGCGGGCGAAAGGACCGCGCCGCGCCGCCATCCTGCGTCAGGTTGTCGCAGCGCGCACCGCGTCGGCGATCGTCTCCGCATGGCGCACCGCATCGGCCGCCTGCTGCGCCTCGACCATCACGCGCAGCACGGGCTCGGTGCCCGATGCGCGGATCAGTACGCGGCCGCTGCCGGCGAGCGCGGCTTCCGCCGCGTCGATCGCCGCGCGAATCGATGCGCTTCCCTTCCAGTCGGCGCCGGGCTTCATCCGCACGTTGATCAGCTTCTGCGGGAACAGCGTGACGCCATCGAGCATCTGCGCGAGCGTACGGCCGCTGCGCTTCAGCGCGGCCAGCACGAGCAGCGCCGACACGATGCCGTCGCCGGTCGAATGCCGGTCGAGCGACAGGATGTGACCCGACCCTTCTGCGCCGAGCTGCCAGCCGTTTTCACGCAACTGCTCGAGCACGTAGCGGTCGCCGACTGCCGCACGGACGAACTTCACGCCCTCGCGCTGCAACGCGACTTCGACCGCGAGGTTCGTCATCAGCGTGCCGACCGCGCCGTCGACCTTGCCGTCGGTCGCGATCCGGTCCTTCACGAGCACGTAGAGGAGTTCGTCGCCGTTGTACAGGCGCCCGGTCGAATCGACGACCTGCAGGCGGTCCGCGTCGCCGTCGAGCGCAATGCCGAGATCGGCGTGGTTGGCGCGCACCGCGCGCACCAGCGCGTCCGGCGCGGTCGCACCGACGCCGTCGTTGATGTTGAAGCCGTTCGGCGCGACGCCGATCGGGATCACGTCGGCGCCGAGCTCGTGAAATACGTGCGGTGCGATCTGGTACGCGGCACCGTGCGCGCAATCGATCACGAGCTTCAGCCCGCGCAGGTCGAACGCGGCCGGGAACGTGCTCTTGCAGAACTCGATGTAGCGGCCTGCCGCGTCGTCGAGGCGGCGCGCCTTGCCGAGGCCGTCGGACGATGCGCATTCGAGCGGCTTGTCGAGCCACGCTTCGATCGCGGCTTCGGTGTCGTCGGGCAGCTTGTTGCCGTCAGCCGAGAAAAACTTGATCCCGTTGTCGTGATACGGGTTGTGCGACGCACTGATCACGACGCCGGCAGACAAGCGCAGTGCGCGCGTCAGGTACGCGACGCCCGGCGTGGGCATCGGGCCGGCCAGCATCACGTCGACGCCCGCCGCCGAGAAGCCGGCCTCGAGCGCGGCTTCGAGCATGTAGCCCGACACGCGCGTGTCCTTGCCGATCAGCACGGTCGGACGCGAGCCCGCCGCGACGTCGGCCGAACCTGCCAGCACCTTGCCGGCCGCATAGCCGAGACGCAATACGAAATCCGGTGTGATGGGCGCCTCGCCCACCGTACCGCGAATGCCGTCCGTGCCGAAATATCGACGTCCCATAGCGGATCTTCCTCCTTCGTCTTCTGACTTATCGTTGCCGTGCGGCTTCGCGCACGGCATTCCATATTTTCAGCGCATCGACCGTCGCGGCGACGTCGTGCACGCGCACGATCGCGGCACCGCGCTCGACCGCGCACAACGCGGCCGCCACGCTCGCCGCGACGCGCTCCATCGGCGGCTTGCCGCCGATCACCGCGCCGAGCATCGACTTGCGCGACATGCCCGCGAGAATCGGATACGCACGCCCGCCGGGCCGCGCAGGCGCCGTGTCCGGCAACGCGGCCAGCAGCGCGTAGTTGTCGTCGACGACCGCCTTGCCGAACCCGAAACCGGGATCGACGCAAATCCGTTCCGGCGCAATGCCCGCGTCGCGCAGCGCCTGCGCGCGCGCGGCGAGAAAGTCGCGCACGTCGGTCACGACGTCGCCGTAATCCGGCTCGCCAACCTGCATCGTCTGCGGCTCGCCGAGCATGTGCATCGCGCACAGCCCGCTGTTGCCTTCGCGCACCGCGTCGATCGCACCCGGCTGGCGGAACCCCCAGATGTCGTTGATCAGGTCCGCGCCGGCGGCCAGCGCCGCGCGCATCACGGCCGGCTTGTAGGTGTCGATCGACAGCGGCACGTTCAGCGGCCGCAGCGCCTCGACAAGCGGGATCACGCGCGCGAGTTCCTCGTCGAGCGGCACGGGCGGCGCGCCGGGACGCGTCGATTCGCCGCCGATATCGAGGAGGTCCGCGCCTTCAGCAATCATCCGTTCGGCCTGGCGCAGTGCATCGTCGCGCGCGAGGAAGCGGCCGCCATCGGAGAACGAATCGGGCGTCGCGTTGAGGATGCCCATCACGAGCGGGCGTTCGAACGTCAGCTCGAAGCGGCCGCACTGAAGTGGCGCGGGAATGGACGGGGAAACTGCGGAATCGGACACGAGCGACTGGCGTGAATGAATGCAAAACGGGCCGGTGTGAAGCCACACCAGCCCGTGAACGGTGCTAAAGCGGAGAGATTACGCCGCCGGCGAAGCCGGCGCCGGTGCGTTGCCGGGCTTGACCTCGGCGCTGCTGCCACCGCCCGACGAATCGCCGCCGACAGCCGGCGAGCTCTTCGGCGAACGCGGCGGACGACCTTCCATGATGTCGTTGATCTGATCGGCGTCGATCGTCTCCCACTCCATCAGTGCAGCCGTCATCGCTTCGACCTTGTCGCGGTTCTCGTCGAGCAGGCGGCGCGCAAGGCCGTACTGTTCGTCGAGCACGCGGCGGATTTCCGAGTCGACCTTCTGCTGCGTCGCTTCCGAAATCGTACGCGTGAAGCCACGGCCGAACGGCGATGCGTCGTTCTCGTCGTCGACGTAGACCATCGGCCCGAGTGCGTCGGTCATGCCGAACCGGGCGACCATCGCACGCGCCGTCTGCGTTGCCTTGTTGAAGTCGTCCGACGCGCCGGTGCTGACGAGGTTCATGAACAACTCTTCCGCCACCCGACCACCGAACAGGATCGCGAGGCGGTCCATCAGGTAGTCCTTCGAGTACGTCTCGTTGTCATGCTCCGGCAGCTGCCACGTGACACCCAGCGCACGGCCGCGCGGAATGATCGTGACCTTGTGCACCGGGTCGGCCTTCGGCAGCAGCTTCGCGATCACCGCGTGCCCCGACTCGTGGTAAGCGGTTGCGCGTTTCGCCTCTTCGCGGATCACGGCCGACTTGCGTTCCGGACCCATGAAGATCTTGTCCTTCGCATCCTCGAAATCCTGCATCTCGACGATACGTTTGCCACGACGTGCGGCGAACAGTGCAGCTTCGTTCACGAGGTTCGCGAGATCGGCGCCCGAGAAGCCCGGCGTGCCGCGCGCGATGACTGCCGCATCGACGTCGTTCGAGATCGGTACCTTGCGCAGGTGTACGCGCATGATCTGTTCGCGGCCGCGGATGTCCGGCAGACCGACGTAGACCTGGCGGTCGAAACGGCCCGGACGCAGCAGCGCCTTGTCGAGCACGTCGGAACGGTTGGTCGCGGCGATCACGATCACGCCCGAGTTCGCCTCGAAGCCGTCCATCTCGACGAGCATCTGGTTCAGCGTCTGTTCGCGCTCGTCGTTGCCGCCGCCCATGCCGGCGCCGCGATGACGGCCGACCGCGTCGATTTCGTCGATGAACACGATACACGGTGCGTGCTTCTTCGCCTGCTCGAACATGTCGCGCACACGGGCCGCGCCGACGCCGACGAACATTTCGACGAAGTCCGAACCCGAGATGCTGAAGAACGGCACCTTCGCTTCACCCGCGATCGCGCGGGCCAGCAGCGTCTTGCCGGTACCCGGCGGGCCGACGAGCAGCACGCCGCGCGGAATGCGACCGCCCAGCTTCTGGAATTTCTGCGGATCACGCAGGAAGTCGACGAGCTCGGACACTTCTTCCTTCGCTTCGTCGCAGCCCGCGACGTCGGAGAAGTTCACCGCGTTGTTGTTCTCGTCGATCAGCCGCGCACGCGATTTTCCGAACGAGAACGCGCCGCCTTTGCCGCCCCCCTGCATCTGCCTCATCATGTAGAACCAGAACACGATGATCAGGATCGTCGGCCCGAGGTAGTACAGCGCAGACATCAGCGCGTTCGGCTCGTCGTCGGCCTTGCCGCTGACTTGCACGCCGTACTTCATCAGATCGCCGACCATCCAGATGTCGCCGGGCGACACGATCTGGTATTTCTGGCCATCAGCCGGAGTGACGGTGAGGTTGCGCCCCTGAACGATGACGTTCTTGACCTTGCCGTTCTTGGCGTCGTCCATGAACTGCGAATAGGACACGCCTTCCTGGACGCGGGGCTTGTCGAACTGCTTGAACACCGTAAACAGCACCAGTGCGATCACCAGCCACACCGCTGCCTTCGAAAACATATTGTTGTTCAAAGCACCACTCCTTCACTCGTAGACGAGCGCCTACATTTTCCTTGCGGCGCCCCTCGGTCATTCTAATCCAGTCCGACCACCCTCGCCATAAGCATTGACAACCGCCGCGATAGCGCTTCGCTTGTCTGGCAAGGGCCGGAGCCCGTTTGCGGTATCCCGCTCCGCGTCACCGCGGATGCTTCAGATGCCGACCCAAAATGAACGTTTCGGACGATTTGTCGCGGGACGCCTTCGGCTTGCGCGGCGCGACAGTCTTAAACTGCTGCTTGAATTTCTCGACGATCTGGCTGTAGCCGCTGCCGTGAAAGCACTTCACGAGCAGCGCACCATCCGGCTTCAGATGATTCTGCGCGAATTCGAGCGCCAGATCGCACAGATGCTCGATGCGCGCCGCGTCCGCCGAGGCCACGCCGGAGAGGTTGGGGGCCATGTCGGAAATAACAAGGTCCACCGAGCGCCCTTCGAGCACTTCTTCGAGTTGGTGAAGGACGGCGTCCTCGCGGAAGTCGCCCTGGAGGAAGTGGACGTCGGCGATCGGCTCCATCGGCAGGATGTCGAGCGCCACGATCGTGCCGTCGATGCCGCCTTCGCGCTCCGCGTCACGCTTCTTGCCCAGCGCGAGCTTGTTGCGGGCATACTGGCTCCAGCTGCCCGGCGTCGCGCCGAGATCGACGATCACCTGGCCCGGACGGATCAGCTTGTCCTGCTCGTCGATTTCCTTCAGCTTGTACGCGGCACGCGCGCGATAGCCCTCCCGCTGCGCCATTTTGACGTACGGGTCGTTGATGTGGTCGTGCAGCCAGTGCTGGTTGAAGCGGTTTTTTGCCATTCGAGAGAGAGATTGCTGCCAATTGCTTCGTGAAGCCGCGCTTTTAGCGGATAATACGCGTCTTCTTCGCGCGGCTGCGGCCCCTTTTGAGGCCCAAGCCGCGATTTTACGTGGTTTCGGCGCACGACTGACGCGGTAACTTCCCGCGATCGCTATTCAGTCAGCGCGCCCTTATTAAGATTCCGACATTTCCATGCCCGCCCTTTCGCTTTCTCCCGCCGAGCGCTCCGCGCTGCGCTCCCAGGCCCATGCGCTCAAGCCCGTCGTGCTGATCGGCGCCGAAGGGCTGACCGACGCCGTGCTGAAAGAAATCAAGGTGCACCTCGACGCGCACCAGTTGATCAAGATCCGCGTGTTCGGCGACGAACGCGACGAACGCATCGCGATCTACGACAAGATCTGCGACCGCCTGAGCGCGGCGCCGATCCAGCACATCGGCAAGCTGCTGGTGATCTGGAAGCCCGAAGCCGCCGTAGCGGCCCCGGCCCGCGGCCGTCGTGCCGGCACGCTGCCGAGCGCGGCCGAAGCCGCCGACGACAAGAAAGGCCGTGCACCGCGCACCGTCAAGGTCGTCAAGGTGTCGCCGAACGCGAGCCCCGTGCGTCGCCCGAAGCCGACGAAGGTCACCGTGCGCGGCAACGAGCGCGTGACGGCAGGCGGTAACGTGAAGCGCGCCAAGAAGCGCCAGGCCAGCACGAAGCGTCCGTTCCAGGACAAGTAAGCATCGGGGCGGCACGGCCACGCCGTACCGCCTCCCTGCCCGCGGGCCCGGCATCGACCGGGCCGGCGCGGCACGCGCGTCAGGCGTCGCGGGCCGGCAGACGCCAGATCAGCATCAGCCCCAGCACGCTCTCGACGAGATAGAACACGCTCGAGACGCCGTGCAGCATCCCGAAGCGGCTTGCATACGGCGAGTTTGCGATATCGGTGCCCGCATCCATCGCGGCCACCCGCAGCGCGTTCATGAACGGCTGCAGCGCAAAATACCCGACCAGCACACACACGACCATCGCGGCGACGACCCAGCGCACGCGGCGATATTCGCTGCTGCCGCGCCGAACCTGCTGGTTCGACAACGCGAGCAGCAGCACACCGCACACGACGCCGAGGATCGCCTCGATACGGAACAGCTGGGCGGCGACCGAACCGGCCGTCATCCGCTCCAGCGTCTTGAACAATACGGGCGCGACCGCATACCCGATCGTCAGCAGGCTGCCGACCCACACGGCCGACAGCAGACGGAACACGCGATGCGGCATCACGTCGCCCCGCTTCAGACGTAGCTGACCGAGATGATTTCGTACTCGCGCACGCCGCTCGGCGCCTGCACGGCCGCGACGTCGCCTTCGGTCTTGCCGATCAGTGCGCGCGCGATCGGCGAGCTGACCGAGATCAGGCCGTGATCGATATCGGCTTCGTCGTCGCCAACGATCTGGTACTTGACGGTGTCGCCCGATTCGAGATCCTCGAGTTCGACCGTCGCGGCAAACACCACGCGGCCATCGGCGTCGAGCACCGTGGGATCGATGACTTGCGCGGCGGACAGCTTCGATTCGAGTTCCGCGATGCGACCCTCGATGAAGCCCTGCTTTTCCTTCGCGGCATCGTATTCGGCGTTTTCGGACAGATCACCCTGTGCGCGGGCCTCCGCGATCGCGTTGATCACGGCCGGCCGCTCGACGGACTTGAGGCGCTGCAATTCATCGCGCAGTTGCCCTGCGCCACGCTTTGTCAACGGAATGGTGCTCATAAACGGCTCAATCGCTAAAAACGGCTTTAAAAAAAATCACCGCGATTAAGCGCGCTTCCGATGCACTGGAAACACCGCCTAATCGCGGCACGTGTTGCTTCGACAGGTAACTGACTGCTTAGTTTAGGCGAGCGTGAAGACCTTGTAAATCATAGACTTCCAGATCCTTCAGGTAGCGCAAGCCTTCGACAGCCGCGCGCGCACCCGACATCGTCGTGTAGTACGTGACCTTGTGCGCCTGCGCGCTCATGCGGATCGAACGCGAATCGGCGATCGCCTGGCGCGTCTCGTCGACCGTCGTGAACACGAGCGCAATCTCGCCGTTCTTGATCATGTCGACGATGTGCGGACGGCCATCCTTCACCTTGTTCACGACCTTCACCGGCACGCCGGCCGCTTCGATCGCGGCAGCCGTGCCCTTCGTCGCGACGATCGGGTAACCGAGGTCGTGCAGCATGCGCGCGACTTCGACGGCCTTCGGCTTGTCGGCATCCATCACGGTCAGCAGCACCGTGCCCGACTCCGGCAGGCGCGAACCGGCCGCGAGCTGCGACTTGAACAGCGCTTCGCCGAACGTCTGGCCGACGCCCATCACTTCGCCGGTCGAACGCATTTCAGGCCCGAGGACCGGATCGACGGTCGGGAACTTGACGAACGGGAACACCGCTTCCTTCACGCTGAAGTACGGCGGCTCGACTTCCTTCGTCACGCCCTGCTGCGCGAGCTTCTGGCCGACCATCGCGCGCGCCGCGATCTTCGCGAGCGGCAGGCTGGTCGCCTTCGACACGTACGGCACCGTGCGCGACGCGCGCGGGTTCACTTCCAGCACGTAGATGATGTCCAGCTTCGAACCGTCCGCCTGCGGCACCTGCTGGATCGCGAACTGCACGTTCATCAGGCCGACCACGTTCAGCGCCTTCGCCATCGCGCCCGTCTGGCGCTTCAGCTCGGCGACGGTTTCCTTCGACAGCGAGTACGGCGGCAGCGAGCATGCCGAGTCGCCCGAGTGGACGCCCGCCTGCTCGATGTGCTCCATCACGCCGCCGATGAACACGGCTTCGCCGTCGCAGATGCAGTCGACGTCGCATTCGATCGCGTCGTTCAGGAAGCGGTCGAGCAGCACCGGCGAATCGTTCGACACCTTCACGGCCTCGCGCATGTAGCGCTCGAGGTCACGCGGCTCGTGGACGATTTCCATCGCGCGGCCGCCCAGCACGTACGACGGACGCACGACCAGCGGATAGCCGATTTCCTCGGCGAGCTTGAGCGCTTCGTCTTCGGCGCGTGCGGTGCGGTTCGGCGGCTGGCGCAGGCCGAGGTCCTGCAGCAGCTTCTGGAAGCGTTCGCGGTCTTCGGCCGCGTCGATCATGTCCGGCGACGTGCCGACGATCGGCACACCGTGCGCTTCGAGATCGAGCGCGAGCTTCAGCGGCGTCTGGCCGCCGTACTGGACGATCACGCCGACCGGCTTTTCCTTGTCGACGATTTCGAGCACGTCTTCGAGCGTCAGCGGCTCGAAGTACAGGCGGTCGGACGTGTCATAGTCGGTCGACACCGTTTCCGGGTTGCAGTTGACCATGATCGTTTCGTAACCGTCCTCGCGCATCGCGAGCGCCGCGTGCACGCAGCAGTAGTCGAACTCGATGCCCTGGCCGATCCGGTTCGGGCCGCCGCCCAGCACCATGATCTTCTTGTTCGTGGTCGGCTGCGCCTCGCACTCTTCCTCGTAGGTCGAGTACATGTACGCCGTTTTCGTCGCGAACTCGGCCGCGCAGGTGTCGACGCGCTTGTAGACCGGGCGCACGTTGAGTTCGACGCGGCGCTTGCGGACGTCTTCCGGCGTCGCGCCGAGCAGCTTCGCGAGGCGGCGGTCGGAGAAGCCGCTCTGCTTCACGTAGCGCAGCTCGTCGAACGACAGCGACGCGAGCGTGCGGCCCGACAGCGCCTTTTCCTTCAGGATGATCTGCTCGATCTGCTCGAGGAACCACGGATCGATCGCGGTTTCCGCGAAGATTTCCGCGGCCGTCATGCCGATGCGGAATGCATCGCCGACATACCAGATGCGGTCCGGGCCCGGCTCGTGGATCTCGATCGCGATTTCGTCGCGGTTGGTCGACTTCTCGTCGAGACCGTCGACGCCCACTTCGAGGCCGCGCAGCGCCTTCTGGAACGATTCCTGGAACGTGCGGCCGATCGCCATCACTTCGCCGACCGACTTCATCTGCGTCGTCAGGCGCGAATCGGCTTCACGGAATTTCTCGAACGCGAAGCGCGGGATCTTCGTGACGACGTAGTCGATCGTCGGCTCGAACGATGCCGGCGTCTGGCCGCCGGTGATTTCGTTCTTCAGCTCGTCGAGCGTGTAGCCGACCGCCAGCTTCGCGGCAACCTTCGCGATCGGGAAGCCCGTCGCCTTCGAGGCGAGCGCCGACGAACGCGACACGCGCGGGTTCATTTCGATGACGACCATGCGGCCGTCCTTCGGGTTGATCGAGAACTGCACGTTCGAGCCGCCCGTGTCGACGCCGATCTCGCGCAGCACCGCGAGCGATGCGTTACGCAGGATCTGGTATTCCTTGTCGGTGAGCGTCTGCGCCGGCGCGACCGTGATCGAGTCGCCGGTGTGCACGCCCATCGGGTCGAGGTTTTCGATCGAGCAGACGATGATGCAGTTGTCGGCGCGGTCGCGCACGACTTCCATCTCGTATTCCTTCCAGCCGAGCAGCGACTCTTCGATCAGCAGCTCGCGCGTCGGCGAGAGATCGAGGCCGCGCTTGCAGATCTCCTCGAACTCTTCACGGTTGTACGCAATGCCGCCGCCCGAGCCGCCGAGCGTGAACGACGGACGGATCACGACCGGGTAGCCGCTGCCGCCGGTGAGCGCCATGATCTCGGCGTGCACCTGGGTCGCTTCTTCCAGCGAGTGCGCGATGCCCGACTTCGCGGAACCGAGACCGATCTTGGTCATCGCTTCCTTGAACTTCTGGCGGTCTTCCGCCTTGTCGATCGCTTCCGGCGACGCGCCGATCAGCTCGACGCCGAACTTCTCGAGCACGCCGTGGTGGTGCAGGTCGAGCGCGCAGTTCAGCGCGGTCTGGCCGCCCATCGTCGGCAGGATCGCGTCCGGGCGCTCCTTCTCGATGATGCGTGCGACGACTTCCCACGTGATCGGCTCGATGTAGGTCACGTCGGCCGTGTTCGGGTCGGTCATGATCGTCGCCGGGTTGCTGTTGACGAGAACGACCTTGTAGCCCTCCTCACGCAACGCCTTGCAAGCCTGCGCGCCCGAATAGTCGAACTCGCACGCCTGGCCGATGATGATCGGGCCGGCGCCGATGATGAGGATGCTCTTGATGTCTGTGCGTTTTGGCATGGCTTGTGAATTCAATAAGTAATCGTTGTCGTGGGTCGGCCGGCAGCGCTCAGCTCATGGTCGCGAGCGCAAGCTTCACCGAGAAACCGATGAACAGGCCGCCCACGCTGCTCGCCGCGCCTGCCGCAAGCTTGCGGCGGCGGCGGAAATGCTCGGCGAGCCGCGCGCCCGCGAAGATCAGCGTGCTCAGGTACAGGAAGCTCGCGCATTGCGCGATCGCCCCGAGCACGACGAACGACAGCGCGGGATGCGGAAATGCCGGGTCGACGAACTGGATGAAGAACGAGATGAAGAACAGGATCGCCTTCGGATTCAGCAGGCTCACGATCAGCGCCTTGCGGAACGGCCGCTCGCCGTCCACCGCGGGCGTTGCCTCGGCCGGCGCATTCGCCGGCGCGCGCAGCTTCTGCCACGCGCTGCGCAGCATGCCGGTGCCGATGTAGAGCAGGTACGCGGCGCCGCCGTACTTGACGACGGAGAACAGCAGCGGGTTCGCCTTCAGCAGCGACGCGACGCCCGCGGCGGACAGCACCATCAGCACCGTATCGCCGACGAATACGCCGCAGGCCGCGCGATAGCCGGCCTTCACGCCCCGCTGCGCCGCGAGCGACAGCACGTACATCGAGTTCGGCCCCGGCAGCAGGATGATGAAGATCACGCCGAACACGTAGGTCCAGATATCCGTGATGCCGAGTGCGTGGCCGAACATGATGTGAATCTCCCGTCCTTCGGTTGCGTCAGTAACTTAAGCGTTGCGCTGCTTCGCCGCGTCCATCAGCGCGGTGAAACGGTCGAACAGATAGCCGATGTCGTGCGGGCCGGGCGACGCTTCCGGGTGACCCTGGAAGCAGAAGGCCGGCTTGTCGGTCAGCTCGAAGCCCTGCAGCGTGCCGTCGAACAGCGACACGTGCGTCACGCGCGCGTTGGCCGGCAGCGAATCGGCGTCGACCGCGAAGCCGTGGTTCTGCGACGTGATCACGACCCGACCGTCGCCCAGATCCTTCACCGGATGGTTCGCACCGTGGTGGCCCGTCTTCATCTTCAGCGTCTTCGCGCCGACCGCGAGGCCCATGATCTGGTGGCCGAGGCAGATGCCGAAGGTCGGCACGCCGCGCGCGATGAATTCCTTCGTGGCCGCGATCGCGTAATCGCACGGCTCCGGATCGCCGGGGCCGTTCGACAGGAAGATGCCGTCCGGATTCAGCGCGAGCGCATCTTCCGCGCTCGCCTGTGCCGGCAGCACCGTCACGTGGCAGCCGCGCTCCGCGAGCATGCGCAGGATGTTGTACTTGACGCCGAAATCATAGGCGACGACACGGTACTTCGGCGCTTCCTGCATGCCGTAGCCGCCCTCAAGGCGCCATTCGGTCTGCTTCCATTCGAACGGCTTCGTGGTCGACACGACCTTCGCGAGGTCCATGCCGGCGAGACCCGGGAACGAGCGCGCGAGCTCGATCGCCTTCGCTTCGTCGTCCGAGCCCGTCAGGATGCAGCCGTTCTGCGCGCCCTTGTCGCGCAGGATGCGGGTCAGCTTGCGGGTATCGATGCCGGCGATCGCAACGACGCCTTCGTCGCGCAGGTAGTCGCCGAGCGTGCGGTCCATGCGGAAATTCGATGCGAGCGTGGGCAGATCACGGATGATCAGGCCGGCGGCATGGACTTTCGTGGCTTCGACGTCTTCGGCGTTGACGCCGACGTTGCCGATATGCGGATAGGTGAGCGTGACGATCTGGCGCGAGTAGCTCGGGTCAGTCAGGATTTCCTGATAGCCGGTAATCGCGGTATTGAACACGACTTCGCCGATCGTGTGGCCTTCGGCCCCGATCGAATAACCACGAAAGACCGTGCCGTCGGCGAGTGCAAGCAAGGCGGGAGTAAAAGACGGCAACACGGGAGGCTCCTTGGGGAACACCCTGCTGCCGACCTGTTTACCCTGCCGCGCGAGCGCCGCGCTGCGTGGGCGCGCGTGGTCGCTTGCTGGACGCGGTCTGCGTTGTCGAGTCGCGAACCCGGCGCGTGGCGCACGAGGCTTCGCGGCATCGCCCGGCAGGCGGCGTGCGGCGGATGAACGGGATGAATGAGGTAGGCGCTAGGGTGCGAGGTTGATCAGCACAAACTTTCAAATTATAGCCTGAAAATGGCCCTATCTTCAATCGATACGGCCGTCCGACCATGCACGCGCCACGCGGCGCAACGTGCTGCGGCCCCGTTTCCGCAGCCGCCCTACCCGTCAGCGTACCGCCGGATCAGTGCGCTTGACCAGCACCGCGCGCGGGCCACACGTACCAGACCGCGCTCGCGAGCTGCAGCGCGAGCAGCACGCCCCATGCGGTGAAGTGCGCGGCAGCAGGATAACGTCCGTCGACCGCCGGCCAGTGCGACAGTACCGCGCCGACACCGATCTGGAACGCGAAGATCAGCAGGAAGATCACGAGCGTGAGCGTCGTGTTCGCGCGGCCGATCAGATGGGCGGGAAAGTGTCCGGCCATCACCGCGTAGGTCAGGATGCCGACGCCGCCGAATATCCCGTAAGCCGCCCACAACAAAGCCGGCGGCAGCGGCACGCCCGCGACGATCGCGACCTGCGTCGCGACGAACAGCGCCATCCCGACGCCGCAGAACGCGTAGACCGACACGCCGCGCCGCTCGAGCATGCGCGCCGCCGCGCCGAAGCCGACGCAGCCGGCCATCATGGCGAAGCCGAGCACCGACACGAGACGCGCGGCATGCGCCGCATCGAACCCCGCGACATCGCGCAGGTACGGCCCGACCCACAGCGACTGCATCGCGTAGAACACGCCCTGCGTGACGACGGAGAACGACGAGATCTTCCAGAACGCGCGACTGCTCAGGATGTGCCAGGTGCCCTTGAACTGGCTGACGATCCCGCCCTGGTGGCGCGCCTGTGTCGCTTCGGGCGCGCCGAAGCCGATCGACGCCGCGACCACCACCGTCAGCACCGCGAGGCCGAAACAAATCGCGCGCCAACTCGTCCAGCCGAGCAGCCAGGTCAGCGGCGAGCCGACCATCACGCCGCCGAGGCCGCCGACGGCCATCACGAGACCGTTGACGAGCGGCAGCCGGCCGACCGGGAAATGCTGCGCGAGCGCCTTGAACGCCGCACCGAGGCACACCGATACGCCGACACCGATCAGCAGCCGGCCGACCATCATCGTGCCGAGGCTGTGCGCGGCGCCGAACACGGCCGCGCCGGCCGCCGCGAACAACAGCATGCCGGCCGTCACGCGGCGCGGGCCGAAGTGGTCGAGCATCACACCGGCCGGGATCTGCGCGCCCGCGAAACCGAGGAAATAGAGGCTGGTCAGCAGGCCGAGATCTGCGGCCGACAGACCGAGCTCGTGCGTGACGAACGGCGCGAAGCCCAGATTGACGCCGCGGAACACATACGACACGAAATACCCGACCGAAAACAGCGCGAGCACCCTCACCTGCACCGACGACATCGCTTCCCCTTGTTCGTTGAAGACTCCCGAAGCAGCGCCCCGCGCCGCGCACAAACGAAAACGCCGTCACCTAAGTGACGGCGTTTCGTCGCATTTCGTCGGATGATAACGCAATCGCGCGGACCGGACCGGCCGCCCGCTGCGCGGAGCAGCCGCGTTACTTCTTCTTGCCCTTGTGCGTAGCGGCCTTGGCCGGCGCAGCCTTCGCGGGCGCCGCCTTCGCCGACTTGGCGGCCGGCTTCGCCGCGCCGCGCTTCGCGCCGTGCGACTTGCCGCCCACCGCGAGGCTGGCGCGCTCGATGTGCGCACCGCCAGCCGACGTCGAGATCCGTTCCGGACCGGGCTCCGCCGGCACCGAACGGCCGACCGGCACGTGCAGCACGAGCGCCTGGCCCGGCATCGCGAGATCGCGGTGCGTGCGGTTCCACGCCTTGAGCTGGCCGACCGACACGCCGTAGCGGCCGGCGATCGCCGCCATCGACTGCTTGCGGCGCACGCGGATCAGCATCTTGCGGGTGTCGGGTACATCCGGTTCCATCGCGAGCGCGCCGTTTTCGGCGACGTCGGCGCTGATGTCCTCGTCGTCGTCATCGCCGCGCGGCACGACGATCGTCGAGCCCGGCTTCAGGCGCATGCCGGCCGGAATCTTGTTGACCGACATCAGCGTATCGGCGTCGACGCCGATCTTCTCGGCGATCGCGGCCGGGCGCGCACGTTCGCTCACCGTATAGGTGGTCCACGTCGACAGCTGGCCGTTGTAGGCCTTCAGGTTCTTCTCGAACGCCGACGCGTTGTCGAACGGCAGCAGGATCTGCGGCTCGGTCGCGCCGAGGATCACCGGCTTCGAGAACGACGGGTTCAGCGAGCGGAATTCATCGAGCGGCAGGTTCGCGAGCTTTGCCGCCACCGCGACGTCGATGTCGCGCGACGTCGTGACCGTCACGAAATACGGGTGGTTCGGGATCTCCGGCAGCGTCAGGCCATACTGCTGCGGGCTCGCGATGATGTTCTTCACCGCCTGCAGCTTCGGCACGTAGTTGCGCGTCTCGTTCGGCATCCGCAGGCTCTGGTAGTCGGTCGGCAGACCGGCCGCCTGGTTGCGCGCGATCGCGCGCTGCACGTTGCCCTCGCCCCAGTTGTACGCGGCCAGCGCCAGATACCAGTCGCCGAACATGTCATGCAGGCGCGACAGGTAGTCGAGCGCGGCGCTCGTCGACGCGAGCACGTCGCGGCGCTCGTCCTGCCACATGTTGCGCTTCAGGTTGTACGTGCGGCCGGTGCCCGGCATGAACTGCCACATGCCGGCCGCCTTCGCGACCGACAGCGCCTGCGGGTTGTACGCGGACTCGATGAACGGCAGCAGCGCGAGCTCGGTCGGCATGTGACGCGCCTCGAGCTCCTCGACGATGTGATACAGGTACTTCTGCGAGCGCTCGGTCATGCGCTGCACGTAATCGGGACGCTGCGTGTACCAGGTCGTCTGCATGTCGACGAGGTCGCTCTGCAGGTCGGGCATCTGGAAGCCGCGGCGAATGCGCCCCCACAGATCGGAGTCGGCACTGGTCAGGTCGCCGACGGATTGCTTGTCGACATCGACAGTTTCTTTGGCGGTGGCTGATTTACGGAGGTAGTTGGACGTCGCCTGCGAATCGGCGGCGTTGTTGGCGACAGGGGCCTGGCTCGCACAAGCGGCGAGTAGCAGGACCACCATCGCACTCAATATAAGTCGCATGAAAATCTCGGCTTCCGACGGCTGGAAATTGCAGGCGATACTACGGAAGTGCGTGCTTCACGTCAATAAAAACACCGAAAACTCAGCGAAATCCTACATTTGGAGCAATTTTTACAGACACCGCTTGAGCTTTGGAGTCCTCCGGAAATCATCATCGGAACCGGTTTTTCCACTCGCGCATCAGCGTGAATGCCGCCAGACGATCCGGCACTGTTTCGTGCAGCTCGGCCTCGAGCGTGGCATGAATCGCCGCGCTGTCGGCCCGCATGAACGGGTTAACGGCACGCTCGTGAGCAATCGTAGTGGGCAGCGTCGGCACGCCCCGCGCGCGCAGCGCCTGCGCTTCGTCGCGCCACGCCGCGAGCGCCGCATTGCCGGGCTCGCATGCGAGCGCGAAACGAATATTGGACAGCGTGTATTCATGTGCACAATGCACGCGCGTGTCGCCCGGCAGCGCCGCGAGCGCGTCGAGCGACGCGAGCATCTGCGCGGGGGTGCCTTCGAACAGGCGGCCGCAGCCGCACGAGAACAGCGTGTCGCCACAGAACACGTGCGGCGCCGCGTTGCGCGGCCCGGCCGCCTGGAAATAGGCGATGTGGCCGCGCGTGTGACCGGGCACGTCGAGCACGTCGAATGCGACGGCCGGTGCGTCGAGCGTCACGCGATCGCCGCCCGTCAGCGGCCGCGTGACCACGCCGATCGCTTCGGCCGCGGGGCCGTAAACGGTGAGCGGCACATCGGCCGGTTGGCTATTGCGCAGCGCATCGACACCGCCGACGTGGTCGGCATGGTGGTGCGTGAGTAAAATAGCGGTCAACCGCCAGCCTCGTTCGGCAAGAACCCGGCGTACGGGCGCGGCTTCACCCGGATCGACGGCGATTGCATCGCGGCCGTCCGAGACGAGCCAGATATAGTTGTCTTCGAATGCCGGAACCGGCACGTATTCCAGCTCGTTCATGGGCGCGCAATCATCGTTATGTCTGACCGTCAAATTATAGACTGGCCCGCCTGGACCGACTCGCCTCCCGGCCGCTACGTGCTGGGCTGGGAGCAGGCGCAGCTCGACCGGATCGTGTCCGACGTCTTCGGGTTCCACGCGTTGCAGCTCGGCCTGCCCCAGCTCGACACGCTGCGCGAGAACCGCATGCCGTATCGCGGCCTCGTGCTCGACCCGGCGAGCGGCGCAAGCGCGCCGTACCAGTACCCGTGGGCACGCGAAGCGCACGCGCCGGAGCACGCGCCCGCCGATCGCAGCACGACCTGGTGCGACCTGCTCGACCTGCCGTTCGAGTCGCAGAGCGTCGACCTGATCGTGATGCCGCACACGCTCGAATTCACGTCCGACCCGCACCGCCTGCTGCGCGAGGCCGAGCGCGTGCTGATGCCGGAAGGCCAGCTCGTGATCACCGGCTTCAATTCGCTCAGCCTGTGGGGCATGCGGCAGTCGTTCGGGCGCATGGCCAACCACCCTTTCGTGCCGGCCACGCGCGACCAGATCGCGTTCATCCGGCTCAAGGACTGGATCAAGCTGCTCGGCTTCGATCTCGAACGCGGCCGCTTCGGCTGCTACCGGCCGCCGCTTGTCACCGACAAGTGGCTCGCCCGCTACGGCTTCATGGAGGCCGCCGGCGACCGCTGGTGGCCGATCTTCGGCGCCGTCTACATGGTGACGGCCGTCAAGCGCGTGCGCGGCATGCGTCTCGTCGGCCAGATCAAGATGAAGAAGCCCGTGCTCGCACCGGGCCTGACGCCGGCGGCCTCCCCGACCACCCATCAAGAACATTCATGACTACCGATACCATCGACATCTATACCGACGGCGCCTGCAAGGGCAACCCCGGCCCCGGCGGCTGGGGCGCACTGATGCGCTACGGCGACCAGGAGAAGGAACTGTTCGGCGGCGAGCCGAACACGACCAACAACCGCATGGAGCTGATGGGCGTGATCGCCGCGCTCGAAGCGCTGAAGCGGCCGTGCCAGGTGGTCGTGCATACCGACTCGCAATACGTGCAGAAAGGCATCAGCGAGTGGATCCACGGCTGGAAGAAGAAAGGCTGGATCACCGCGGCGAAGACGCCCGTGAAGAACGCCGACCTGTGGAAGCGGCTCGACGCGCTCGTCGCGCAGCATGAAGTCGAGTGGCGCTGGGTCAAGGGTCACGCGGGCCATCCCGAAAACGAGCGCGCGGACGCGCTCGCGAATCGCGGCGTCGAATCGCTCACGGCCTGAACGCCGGCCGTTCCCCTGTTTTCCTTGTTTTCCCCGACATGCGCCAGATCATTCTCGATACCGAAACCACCGGCCTGAACGCCCGCACGGGCGACCGCCTCATCGAAATCGGCTGCGTCGAGCTGCTGAACCGGCGGCTCACCGGCAACAACCTGCACTTCTACGTGAACCCCGAGCGCGACAGCGACCCGGGCGCACTGGCGGTGCACGGCCTCACGACCGAATTCCTCAGCGACAAGCCGAAATTTGCGGAAGTCGCCAACCAGATCCGCGACTTCGTGAAGGACGCGGAGCTGATCATCCACAACGCACCGTTCGACCTCGGCTTCCTCGACGCCGAATTCGCGCGGCTCGACCAGCCGCCGTTCACCGAACAATGCGGCGGCGTGATCGACACGCTCGTGCAGGCCAAGCAGATGTTCCCCGGCAAGCGCAACTCGCTCGACGCGCTGTGCGACCGCTTCGGCATCAGCAACGCACACCGGACGCTGCACGGCGCACTGCTCGACTCGGAGCTGCTCGCCGAGGTGTATCTCGCGATGACGCGCGGCCAGGACAGCCTCGTGATCGACATGCTCGACGACGGGGGCGCCGACGGCGGCGCGGCGAACGGTCAGCGCGTGTCGCTCGCCGCGCTCGATCTGGCCGTGGTAACCGCGAGCGACGACGAACTCGCCGCGCACCAGGCGCAGCTCGACGAGCTCGACAAGTCGGTCAAGGGCACCTGCGTGTGGCGCACGTCGGCCGAAGCGGGCGCCGCCGACACGAACTGACGCCCACGGCTCGCACTGCGGCCGCGCCTATCCGCGCGGCTGCAGCGCGATGACCGCCATTCCGCCGAGCGCGAGCGCCGCGCCGGCCACATCCCAGCGGGTCAGCGCGACGCCGTCGACCACCCGCAACCAGACCAGCGCCACCGCGATATAGACGCCGCCGTACGCGGCATACGTGCGCCCGGCCGCACTCGGGTGCAGCGTCAGCAGCCACGCGAACAGCGCGAGCGACAGCGCGGCCGGCACCAGCAGCCAGACCGGGCGCCCGTCCTTCAGCACGAGCCACGGCAGGTAGCAGCCGACGATTTCGGCCAGCGCGGTAGCGGCGAACAGCGCCGCGATCCTGATCAGTTCGGTCATCCGGTTCCTCGTGTATTCGCCCCCGTCGCCGGGCGCGGCACGGCCCCGCCGCGCGCCGCCGATCATACCCGAGCACGCCTTGCCGAACGCCCCGCCAGACGGGCGTCTCCCGGCAATTTGCACGATCATCCGTCATCGTGCTATCATGTCGCCTGTTTCGACATTCAATCTCTGTCTTTTCAATTTCGAAGGAAGTCTGTCCACGCGTTGCGGGCCGGCCTTTCGACCGAAATACACCCACAGGAAAGCCCGCCCGACAGGCCCGCTTTTCTCGTTTCGTTGCCCCTCCGGGGCGTTGCCGGAACGCCGGACACACCGTCCGCACCGGCATCTGCCGCCTGCATCACGCGGCCCATTCTTCATGAGCGCACTGTCGCGACGGCCCATCGGGCCCGCGTCGAAGCAGCCCCTTATCGCCTTTTACCGCCCTTTGTGCAGTAAGTGCTTAATGGTTTGCCTCGACGCGCCGCATCCGACACCGCGCTCGCCGGCAAACCGTGTCGGACGGCCCGCCCGTTCCGGCGCAGTCAAAGGAGTGCATGACCTTGACCGCAACACACGTCAGCCCGACCGCTGCTTCTTCCTCCGCTTCGCCGTCCGGCGAGGCCCCGCTCGCTGCGGACGACATTACCGTCGTCGACCAGAGCCTGCTCAAGCGCGCCGTCAGCGCAATGGCCATCGGCAATGCGATGGAATGGTTCGACTTCGGCGTCTACAGCTACATCGCCGTCACGCTCGGCAAGGTGTTCTTCCCGTCCAGCAGCCCGTCCGCGCAGTTGCTCGCGACCTTCGGCACGTTCGCGGCCGCGTTCCTCGTGCGCCCGCTCGGCGGCATGGTGTTCGGCCCGCTCGGCGATCGCATCGGCCGTCAGCGCGTGCTCGCCGCGACGATGATCATGATGGCCGTCGGCACCTTCGCGATCGGCCTGATTCCCAGCTACGCGTCGATCGGCATCATGGCGCCCGTGCTGCTGCTCGTCGCCCGCCTCGTGCAGGGCTTCTCGACCGGCGGCGAATACGGCGGCGCCGCCACCTTCATCGCCGAATTCTCGACCGACAAGCGCCGCGGCTTCATGGGCAGCTTCCTCGAATTCGGCACGCTGATCGGATACGTGATGGGCGCCGGCGTCGTCGCGCTGCTCACCGCGTCGCTGTCGCAGGAAGCGCTGCTGTCGTGGGGCTGGCGCGTGCCGTTCCTGATCGCCGGCCCGCTCGGCCTGATCGGTCTCTACATCCGGATGAAGCTCGAGGAAACGCCCGCGTTCAAGCGCCAGGCCGAAGCGCGCGAAGCGCAGGACAAGGCCGTGCCGACGACGCGTTTCCGCGAAACGCTGATGCGCAACTGGCGTGCGCTGCTGCTGTGCGTCGGCCTCGTGCTGATCTTCAACGTGACCGACTACATGGTGCTGTCGTACCTGCCGAGCTTCATGTCGTCGACGCTGCACTTCGACGAATCGCACAGCCTCGTGCTCGTGCTGATCGTGATGGTGCTGATGATGCCGATGACGCTGTATGCCGGCCGCCTGTCGGACAAGGTCGGCCGCAAGCCCGTGATGCTCGCCGGCTGTGTCGGCCTGCTGGTGTTGTCGATCCCGTCGATGATGCTGATTCACGCCGGCACCACGGCGTCGGTGTTCGGCGGCCTGCTGATCCTCGGCGTGCTGCTGTCGTGCTTCACCGGCGTGATGCCGTCGGCGCTGCCGGCGCTGTTCCCGACCGAGATCCGCTACGGCGCGCTCGCGATCGGCTTCAACGTGTCGGTATCGCTGTTCGGCGGCACGACGCCGCTGGTGACCGCGTGGCTCGTCGACGTGACGCACAACCTGATGATGCCCGCGTACTATATGATGGGCGCCGCCGTGATCGGCATCGTGTCGGTGGTCGCACTCGCCGAAACCGCGCGCCAGCCGCTGAAGGGCTCGCCGCCGGCCGTCGCGACGCGCCGCGAGGCGCACCAGCTCGCGCGCAAGCTGCGCGAAGAGGACGATGCGCCGGACCTGTACGGCGTCGCGACGCCGGCACGCGCGTGAGCGTCGCCCCATGAAAAAGGCCCCGGCCGAAGCCGGGGCCCGATCGAACCCGATCCGCCCGACCGGCTTGCGCCGGCCGGGCTTTTTTTCATCCATTCGATGCGGACGCCTTCACGCGCGCGCTTCGCAATGACGGCAGAAGATCCGCGCCCGCGAGCGCGACACGGCTGCCTGGGCGCCGCGCGTGGCCATGATCAACCCGACCTGGCCGAGATTGAAATCGCGCTCGACCATCAACTGCGTCAGCGCGGCAAGCGGCAACACGACGGACGGGTGGTACAGGCTCGATTCGATCAGGGCTCTCATCATCGGCTCCATCTGGCAATGCGTTGTTCGATGGAGTGGATTCTAGGGATCGGCGCCTCCCGGATAAACCGCGCGAATACGAAGTCACTTGTCAGCCCCCGAGAACAATCGGCAAACGCTTGCCGGGCAAGGCCCGGCGAGCAGCCGACAGCGGCTCGCGGCGGCCTGACGCCCCGCCGCCCGGCCTACGCGAGCGGCGTTTCGACGAATGCCGGCAGCGCTTCAGCCCGTGTCGAATGGGCGGCCAGCGCCGGATAACGGGCCGGATCGATCCGCGCGAGCACCGGGTAATCGGCCGCCATGAATTGCGTGAACCGCCATGCGACCGCGACCGTCACGTCCGACTGCAGCAGCCGCGCGCCGCCGAACCAGCCATTGGCTGCCGCGACGAGCGGCTCCAGTGCGCCGTACGCGCCTTCGAGCTGGCTCAGCACGCGTTCGATCCACGGCGCGTGCTGCTTGTCGGCCGGGCGCAGCGCCTGCTCGTAGACGATCTGGACGGTCTTTTCGGCCGCCGCCAGCGCGAACCCGACGGGCACGAGCACGCGCAGCCGCGCGTCGGCGGCGTCGGGCAGCAGGCGCCGCTCGGGCGCAACGCGATGATCGAGATAGTCGACGATCAGCGACGAATCGATCAGCGTCGAGCCGTCGTCGGTCACAAGCGTCGGCGCCTTGACGACCGGGTTGAACGTGCTGAACTGCTCGAAATGACGAAACACCGAGATCGACTCGTGTTCGAACGGCAGGTCGAGCAGCTTCGCCGAAATGGCGACGCGGCGTACGAACGGGGAATCCAGCATGCCGATCAGCTTCATCGCAAACGCTCCGCTTCTGGGGAATGGGACCGACGACTGTAGCAGCGTCGCGCGGCGTCGGCTAGCGTGCCCGCGCGGTTGATGCGCAGCAGACGGTCGCGCGTTCCGTCTCCCGCTGCGCGGCCACAGTGACCATAATGCAGATTCACGCCCCTTCCGCCCCAAGGTTCGCCATGTGGTATGCCCTCGTCGAGCAGCAGCGGGAATGGATGCGCGCCTGGCGCGCGGCGACGCGGCACGCGTTCGATGCGTGGCCCGCGGCCACGCTGCCGCACGCCGCGTCGTCGTGCTACGACGACCTGTTCGAACCGCTGCTCGGGCCGTCGGCCGGGCCGCCGTGCTTCGACATCGGGCGGCCGGGCGTCGTCGAGCGGATCGCCGCCCGCACGCCGTTCTGCAACCTGCGGCGCTTCGCGCGTGCCGACGCGCGGCGCACGGTGCTGCTGTGCGCGCCGCTCGCCGGGCACGCGGCCGTGATGATGCGGGAAACCGTCGAGACGCTGCTCGCCGACGGCGACGTCTGCGTGACCGACTGGTGCAATGCGCGCGACGTGCCGCTCGCAGCGGGACGCTTCGGGCTCGACGAGTACGTCGCGATGCTCGACGGCTTCGTCGACGGGCTCGCGCACGACGACCGGCCGCTGCACGTCGTCGCCGTGTGCCAGGCGACCGTACCGGCGCTCGGCGCGCTTGCGCTGCGCGCCGCTCGCGGCCTTGCGCCGCCTGCAAGCGTCACGCTGATCGGCGGCCCGCTCGACGCGCGCCTGAACCCGAGCGCACTCGGCACGGCCGCCGCCGCCCGCTCGCTCGACTGGTGCCGCCGCCACCTGATCGACATCGTGCCGCCCCGCTTCGCGGGGCACGGGCGCCACGTGTTCCCGACCTATCTGCAGCAGGGCGAAATCGCGCTGCTGTATCCACAGCGCTTCCTGACACTGATCGAGGCCTACGCGCTCGCCGCGTCGCGCTTCGACATGGCCGGGCTCGCCGGTGCGCGCCGCGCGCTGCTCGAATACACGGCGCTGCTCGACATGCCGGCCGATTATTTCCTCGACACGGTCGACATCGTGTTCCAGCGCATGAGCCTCGCGACCGGCACGTGGAACGTTGGCGGCACACGCGTCGAGCCGGCCGCGCTGCGCGGCGTCGCGCTGCTGACCGTCGAAGGCGCATGCGACGCGGTCACGGGCGCCGGCCAGACGCATGCGGCGCTGGACCTCTGTCGCGGCCTCGCGGCCGGCGAGCGCCATCGCGTCGACATCGACGATTGCGATCACTACGGGCTGTTTACGGGGCCACGCTGGCGCGGCGAGGTCCATCCGGCGCTGCAGCGCGTGTTCGCGCTGGCGGAAGCGGCCCGCCCGCGCCCGCGCCGCACCAGGCGGCCGTGAGGCGGCGTCAGGGCCGCGCGGCTTCGAGCAGCGTGCGCACCTCGTCGTCGCTCGTCTGCTCGAAGCGCGCGTAGAACTGGCTGATCCCGAAGAACCGCAGCGGCTGCGACACCGTGACGAATGCGTCGGCCAGATCGTCGAACGCGTGCCGCGCGCTCGCCGGCGCGACCGGCGCCGCCGCGACGATACGTGCGGGGCGGCGCTCGCGCAGCGCCTGCAGCGCGACGCGCATCGACGCGCCGGTCGCGACGCCGTCGTCGACGACGATCGCGGTGCGACCGTCGACCGGCAGCATGGCGCCGCGATACAGCGCTTCGCGACGATGCAGCTCGGCCGTCTCGCGCACGATCACGTCGGCAAGCTGCGCGTCCGACACGCCCATCGAACGGATCACCGAACGCTGCAGATGCATCGCGCCGCCGGTGGCGATCGCACCCATCGCGAGTTCGGGATCGAACGGCACGCCGAGCTTGCGCACGACCAGCACGTCGAGCGGCGCGCGCAGTGCGCAGGCGACCGGATACGCGACGGGCACGCCGCCGCGCGGCAACGCGAGCACGACGACATCGCTGCGCCCCGCGTAATCGCACAACGCGTCGGCCAGCTGGCGGCCGGCATCGGCGCGATCGGCAAAACACTCGGTCAAGATCGGCTCCCTGCCGTTGCGCCGGATGCGCGAACCCCGCGCTGGCGCCTGTCAACGAGCATGGTTCATCGGCCGCGCCGATGCAAGCAGGGTCACACCGGCGTACGCGACGCCGAAGGAAAGGGTCAGAGGCCGCCGGCCTGCCGGTACAGCCGCCAGAACGATTGCGCGTAGGATTGCGCGAGTTCGGGCGCGCGCTGGAACACGTTCACCGTTTCCGCGTGCGCGGCCGCACCGTCGGACAGCGTCGTCAGCGCGACGCTGTCGTCGACGATCACGAAGCGCGGTGCCGGATCGCCATGCCGCGAATCGATCGCGACGTCGATGCCTGCGGATTTCAGATAGCCGGCGCCGCTGTAGCGGCCCGCGCGCGGCGAGCGCACGAGCACGACACGGACCTCGACTCCGCGCGTGCGGGCCGCGCGCAACGCGCTCGCGACCGCCGGCGGCACATGCGTATAGCCGGCCAGCAGCACACGACGCTGTGCCTGTTCGATCAGATCGACGGTCGCGTCGGCCGCCGCATTGTCATACGAAAAGTATGTGCCGACCGATGCGGCGTCGGACGGAATCTGGCTGGCGTGGGCGCTCGTCGCGCAGCAAAGCGCGGCGAGAAGGATGGCGGCTGGTCTCATGGCGGGCGCCATTGTAGCGATGCCAAATCGCGTGGCAAGCACCGGCTGCGACGCTGCTGCGCCGGCGCAACACACAGTGTGGAACGAGGGCCCGACGACTGTGTTTCAGCCTGTTTTTTCGGCCGGTCGGTCAGCCGGCCGCGACGCGCGCGAGCCAGCTCGTCACGCCGTCGACGGAACGGAAATCCGCGAGGCTGCGCGCCGGCAACGCCGGGTATGCGCCGCCGGCCATCTCGGCCAGCGCGCGGCCGGGGCCGAGTTCGAGAAACGCCGTCGCACCGGCCTCCACGCAGGCAGCGAGACAGGCCGCCCACTCGACCGGCTCCGCCATCTGCCGCGCGAGCTTGTCGAGGCCGGCGTCGACGTCGAGCACCGATGCGCCGTCGATCCCCGAAAACAGCCGCGTGCCGGGCAGCGGCCGCCGCACATGCGTCGCGGCGAGCGCCGTGCGAAACACCGGCACGGCCGCCGCGAGCCGGCGCGTATGCGACGCGATCCGCACGCACACGGGCGCGACGCGCAGTGCACCGGCTCGGGCCGCGTCGTCGGCCACCGCATCGACATCGGCCTGCCGCCCCGCGACGACGAACGCATCGCCGGGATTCACGATCGCGATGGCCGCATCGCGACCGTCGCACAGCTGCGCAAGCTGCGCGCGCGTCAGGCCGCGCACGAACACCATCCGCTCGTCGCCGCCGCTCGCCGCATCCATCGCGCGGGCACGCGCGTCGGCCAGGTCGAGCGCGTCATGCGGCTCGATCATCCCCGCGACGCTCCACGAGCCGACTTCGCCGACGCTGTAGCCGGCGATACAGCGCCGGCGCGGCCACGCCGCGTCGAGCAGCGCGGCGGCCGCGAGCGCCTGGACCGTACAGAGGATCTGCGCGGCGCGGTTCTCGCGCAGCGCGTCCGGTCCGGCCTGCCGGACCCAGGTGCGCGGATCGTCGCCAAGAAGCCGGCCTGCGTGCGCGAACAGGGCCTCGGCCTGCGGCGTCGTGCCCGTCAGGTCGAACATGTCGGCGCGCTGCGCGCCCTGTCCCGAACAGAGGATGGCCAGCGTCATTGCGGGTTCCCGTCGGCGTCGAGCACATCGACGAATACGCTCATCGCAAGCAGGTCGGCCGCGCCGCCGGGGCTCAGCCGGCGCGCGACGAACGCGCGGTGCGCGGCGGCCGCGCGCAGCCGCCAGTCGCGCGCCCGCACGCCGCCGCGTGCGACGAACGCACGGGCGGTCGCCCGCGCGAAATCGAGGCCTCCCTGCCCGCCCCGGTGCAACAGATTCGTGTCGTCGAGCGCGGCGATCAGCGCAAAGCACGCTTCGACGCGCGCGGCTTCCGGATCGCCGGGCAGATCGCGCCGCGCGCGGCGCAGCGCAGGCAACCCGACCGCGTACACGGTCGCGAAACCGTCGGCCGCTTCGCGACGCGCACCGCCGACACCGTAGCGGCGGCTCGCACGCTCGCCGTGGCTGTCGGGCAAACGCGGGCCGCCAAGGATATCGGCGCCCCAGCGGGCGGAGACGAACGCGCCGAGCGTCGTCCCGTCCGGCACCGCGCCCGGCATCGTGCGCCGGCCCGCGGCCGCGCACAACAGCCCGAGCCCGAAGATCGCGCCGCGATGCGTATTGACGCCGCCGGTCGCGGCGAGCATCGCGTGTTCGGCACGCAGGCCGATCTTGCGCAGCACGGCCATGTCCGCATCGCGCGCGCCAGCGTCGGCCAGTTCGGCGAAGTAAGGCCGCAGCGCGGCGGCGCTGCGCGCGAACGTCGCGGCATCCATGTCGGTGTGACTGCCGGTGTCGACGTGACTGACGAGCCCCGGCTTCGGATAGGTGTCGATCTCGAGCACGAGGCTGCGCTCGGCCAGCGCGGCAATACGCTCGGCATCGGACGGCGCCGGTACGCGGCAGGCGGCCCATGCGCTCATTGCGCGCCTCCGGTGAATGCGTCGGCCGCCATCAATTCGACGGCAATCGCGGTCTTGACCGCGACTTCGGGCAACCGCGCGTGCAGTTCACGCCAGTTGACGCCCGCGCCGTCGGCGCGCAGCAATTCACCGTCGATGCGCATCGGCGCACGCGCGTCGATCGCCGCGAGGCCATCGAGCAGCGGCGCGAGCGACGCGGCTTGCGGCAACGGGAACACGATATCGAGATCGGACGATGGGCCCAGGTACGGCTCGCCCGTCAGCGCCTGCCATGCGAGGCTGCCGAACACGCGGCCCTGCACGCCGCAGCGCGCGCCGAGCGCGTCGAGCTCGCGCAACGGCGCGTGCCATGCGCCGGGTGCGGCGGCGAGCGCGTCGGCCAGCGCGGGCAGCGGGCCGACCGTCGCGAGCGCGTCGGTGGCGACGTTCAGTGCAATGCGCCGCTTGCCTGCCGCAGGTGGCAGCGGCAGGCCGAGCGGCACGCGGCCGGCATCGGCTTCATCCGGCGACGCACGGCGCACGATCAGCGGCCAGCCGCGTTCGGCCCATGCGCGCACGAGTGGATCGCCCGCGAGCGCAGGGTCGCGCGCGAAGGCCGCGCCCCACCCGGCCGCCGTCAGCGTGACGAGCGTGTGGCGGCGCAGCGGCAGCTCAGCGTGCGGCACGCGCGAGTGCCTCGACGCGCTGCGCGACGTCGGTCGCAACCGGCCGGCCGCGTGCCGCACGCCGGTCGATACGGTCGGCCGGCTTGCCGAGCCATTCGCCGACCTGCGCGTCGAGCGCGCGGGTTGGATCGAGCACGGCGTCGACGGCGCCCATCTTCACGAGATTGTCGAGCCCCGGCGCGAACACCGGCGTCGAACGCGCCATCTCCGTCAACACGTCGATCGGCAGCTTGGTCACGCGCGACATCGACGGCAGGTCCATCACCTCCGGCTCGGCGCCCGGCACCGCGAGCAGCGTGCGCGTCGCGAGCGCGGTCGCGATGAACGCGCCTGCTGCCGTGTGGCCGTACAGCACGCCGATCGTCCGGTGCCCGGCGAGATCCGCGTGCATCAGGCACTTCGCGAGATGCGACAGCCCTTCGTTCAGGCCGAGCAGTTCGTCGCGCTTGCTCATCCGCTGGCTGTCGCTGTCGACGAGCACGACGATCGGCGTGTCGCCGCCGCGCGCGATCGTGTCGAGCACGCGCGACGCGAGCGTCAGCGCTTCGTCGATGCCGAACGGCAAGCGGCCGGTGACGCCGATCACGTCGACGCGCGTACCGGCCAGTTCCGCATGGCCCGTCAACAGCCCGCCACTACGCGCGATCGCATGGCCCTTGGGAAACAGCGAATTCAGTACTTCATCGAGCGTCATGCTGCGGCTCCTGTAACTGGTCGGCGAGCTTCGCGAATTCGTCGTCGGGCATGCCCGGAATCGCTTCCGGCTTGTCGGCCCCAAGCGTGCGCCACACGTCGAGCGCATCCTTGCATTCGCCGAATCGGGCGACACGCGCTTCAAGGCGCGCCTGCTCCGCGCGCAGCATCGCCGCGTCGAACGTCGGCGCGCGGCCGATCAGCTCGAGCGCCGCCGCACGGAACGCATCGGGCGTATCGGCCACGTAACGATCCGCGCCGCCGATCAGGCGCCGGTGCTTGCCGCCCATCGTGCGCCAGATCAGCGCACGATCCTTCGAATCGAATTCCTCGACGCCGCGATTGGTCTCGATCACTTCGGGGCCCGACACGCTGATACGCCCCTGCTCCGACACGGCGAGCGCCGAGCAGCACGCGGCGAGCAACCCGCCGCCGCCGTAGCAGCCCGCGCGCCCGCCGATCAGCCCGATCACCGGCACGCCGGCCGCACGCGCGTCGACGAGCGCACGCATGATCTCGGCAATCGCGAGCTCGCCCGCGTTCGCTTCCTGCAGCCGCACGCCGCCCGTATCGAACAGGATCAGCACCGGCTTGCCGACTTCGCGCGCGGCGCGCAGCAGCCCGGCGAGCTTCGCGCCGTGCACTTCGCCGAACGCGCCGCCCATGAAGCGGCCCTCCTGCGCGGCGACGAACACCGGCCGGCCGTCGAGCCGGCCGTGGCCGACCACCATCCCGTCGTCGAACTGCTGCGGCAGGTCGAACAGCGGCAGGTGCGGGCTCGTCACGCGTTCGGCCGGCCCGAGGAATTCATCGAAGCTGCCCGTGTCGAGCAGCCCGTCGATGCGCTGCCGCGCCGATGCTTCGTACCAGCTCGCGCCGTTCGCGACGAACGCCGGTGCGTCGTGGATCACGTCGCTCATCATGCGTCCCCCTCGATCGCGCGCACGGCCTGGGCAAGCCGCAACGACACCATGTCGGGCCGAGCGCCGCCATCGTTGATCGACAGTTTCAGGCCGCCCGGCGTGCGCCGTTCGACGAAATCCGTGACGACCGCCTGCCACACCGCACCGAAACCGACCGCCGCGGTGCGGATGTCGATCTCGCATTCGTTGCCCGGCAGCACGCGCTCGACGAGCACTTCGAGATTGCCGGATGCCACCACGCCGACGAGCGCCGCGGCCAGTTCGCCCTTCGCGCGTTCGCGCGCGGTGAAGCGATAGTTCAACTGTTCCATGCCCTCTTCCTCACCAGTTGCGGAACCGGGCCGGCGGCGCATAGAGGCCGCCCGACCAGTGCACGAGATCCTTGATCGAACGCGCGGCGAGCCAGCGGCGGTCGGCGTCGAGCGGATCGATGCCGAGATCCTCCGGACGGCGGATCACGCCGCGCTCGCGCAGCCGCTCGACCATCTTCCGGTCGCGGCCGCGGCCGATCTCCGTATAGCCGGCGACGCCGCGGATCGCGTGCTCGCGTTCGTCCTTGTCGCGGCACATCAGCAGGTTCGCGATGCCTTCCTCGGTGACGATGTGCGTGACGTCGTCGCCGTAGACCATGATCGGCGCGAGGTCGAGCTGCAGCTTGTCGGCGAGCTTCAGCGCGTCGAGCTTCTCGACGAACATCGGCACGTTCTTGTCGCCGAACGTCTCGCCGATCTGCACGACAAGCTTGCGGCCGCGCCTGAGCGCCGCCGGTGTATCGGGGTCGGCTTCCGCACCGGCCTTCAGCCACGGCTCGCTCGGATGGCGCCGGCCGCGTGCGTCGCTGCCCATGTTCGGCGCGCCGCCGAAGCCGGCGATCCGCTCGGCCGTGACCGTCGACGAATGGCCGGACAGGTCGATCTGCAGCGTCGAGCCGATGAACATGTCGCATGCATAAAGGCCGGCCGTCTGGCAGAACGCGCGGTTCGAGCGCAGCGACCCGTCGGGGCCCGTGAACCACACGTCGGAACGTTCGCGGATGTAATCGTCCATCCCGACCTCGGAGCCGAAGCAGTGGATCTGCTCGACCCAGCCCGACTCGATCGCGGGAATCAGCGTCGGGTGCGGATTGAGCGCCCAGTGCGTGCAGACCTTGCCCTTCAGCCCGAGCTTCTCGCCATAGGTCGGCAGCAGCAGCTCGATCGCGGCCGTGTTGAAGCCGATCCCGTGGTTCAGGCGCTTGATGCCGTACGGCTCGTAGATGCCCTTGATCGCGAGCATCGCGGTGAGGATCTGCGTTTCGGTGATCGCGGCCGGATCGCGCGTGAACAACGGCTCGACGTAGAACGGCCGGCCGGCCTCGACGACGAAATGCACGCGGTCGCCCGGGATGTCGACGCGCGGCACCTTGTCGACGATGCGGTCGACCTGCGCGATCACGACGCCATCCTTGAACGCGGTGGCTTCGACGACGGTCGGCGTGTCTTCGGTGTTCGGGCCCGTGTACAGGTTGCCGTCGCGATCGGCGCTGACCGCGGCGATCAGCGCGACCTGCGGCGTGAGGTCGATGAAGTAGCGCGCGAACAGCTCGAGATAGGTGTGCACCGCGCCGAGCGCGATCTTGCCGCCGAACAGCAGCTTCGCGATGCGCTGCGACTGCGGGCCCGAATAGGCGAAATCGAGACGCTTCGCGATGCCGCGCTCGAACACGTCGAGATGCTCGGGCAGCACGACACCCGACTGCACCATGTGCAGGTCGTGGACCTTCGCGCTGTCGACGTCGGCGAGCGCCGTCGCGAGCAGGTCGGCCTGCTTCTGGTTGTCGCCTTCGAGGCAGACGCGGTCGCCGGGCCGCAGCACCGCTTCGAGCAACGCGACGGTGTCGCGCGCATCGACCCGCTTGCCCTGCGCGTAAGCCGCGCCGGCCGCGAGCCGTGCATCGCGCGCCTGCCGCGCGTGATTCCATCCCGTCATGAACAGTTCTCCCGCTTCGATGGTTCAGCGGCATTCTAAGCCTGGCGCCGCCGCCGATTGATGATGTTGACGAATGCGACTCAGAGGACGCCGCGATGGATGCGGCCCGTATGCGCGGGCCCCCTCGCAGCGCGCTACGCGCCGACCAGCGCGCGCGTCGCGAAGTACAGCACCGACGGCCCGAGCAGGCAGCCGACGCCCGTGTGGAAGGTCGCGACCAGCGCGCCGTACGGGACGAGCCGGCGGTCGGTCGCGGCAAGCCCCGCGCTCACGCCGCTGACGGTGCCCGCGAGGCCGCCGAAGATCATCGCGGAACGCGGCGTCTTCAGGCCCATGAAGTTCGCCGCGACGGGCGTGCCGACCATCACGATGATCGCCTTCACGAGCCCCGTCGCGATGCTCAGCGCGATCACGTCGGAGCTCGCGCCGATCGCCGCGCCGGTGACGGGCCCGACGATGTAGGTGACGGCGCCCGCGCCGATCGTCGTCATGCTGACCGCATCGGTGTAGCCGAATGCGCGCGCGATGCACGCACCGACGATGAACGGCAGCACGGTGCCGAGCAGCAGCGACACGACGCCGACGAGCCCGGCCTTGCGCGCCTCGGTCGGCTGCACTTCGAACGCGGTCGCGACGATCGCGAAATCGCGCAGCATCGCGCCGCCCATCAGGCCGACGCCCGCGAACAGCGGCACGTCGGCGATCCCCTTCTCGCCGCCGGTGAACGCGCCGCCGACGTACGCGAGCGCGAGACCGATCACGATCGCGATCGCGGAGCCGTGCACGCGGCCGAACGTGAGCTTGCGGGACGCGATCGACGACAGCCACATGATCAGGCCGACCAGGGCGAACGACGCGACGAGCCCGTTGTGGGCGACGGTTTTTTCGAGCATCTGCAGCATGGCGGCCTCCGTCACTGTTCTTCGAATTGCGGCACGCCCGCGAAGGCCGTTTCGTCGCGCCCGGTGCGCACGAGTACCGCAATGCAGCATGCGCAGATCGCAACCGCGCCGACGGCGGCCAGCAGCGCGACGGGGCCGCCCTTCAGCGCGGCGACGACGTTCTGGTTCGCGGCCATCGCGACGACGACGGGAATGTACATCGCGCCCCAGAAACCGACGCCGGCCTCGGTTTCCTTCGGCATCCAGCCGCGCCGGTGCAGCCACAGGCGCAGGCAGATCAGCAGCAGCATCGCGATGCCGACGCCGCCGACGTTGGTCTTCACGCCGATGGCGCTGCCCAGCAGGTCGCCGAGAAACAGTCCGGCCAGGTGGCAGAACGCCAGCAGCGCGGTTCCGTAGATGATCATGAGTCGTCTCCAGTCTCTTCGTGACGGGCGCCGGACGCGTGCAGGAGCCGGCCCCGCACGCCGATCCCGTGCGCGGACTTGTCTCCTGCGGCGGTGCGCCGCGGCCCGGCGGCCCGTCTGGCGGGCCTGTTCTCGGGCGGTCGATGGGATGATGCGGTTTCGGGCCGGACGCCGGATGCCGTAGACTGAACGATGCAGCCGCCGGCACGACGCGGGCTACGCGTCCGGTGCGCCCCGTTGCGGGCACGCACCGGCGCGTGATCCGATACTAGCGCCGCACCATCCGGCCATTTATGAAGTTGTCGAAACCGATTCAGTGGATTTAGCAATGCGTCCGTTACCGCCCGAGCTGCTGCGCAGCTTCGTCGCCGTCGCCCAGTCCGGCAGCTTCACCGCCGCGTCCGAGCGCGTGAACCTGTCGCAGTCGACCGTCAGCCAGCATATCCGCCGCCTCGAGGAGCTGCTCGACCGGCCGCTGTTCGAGCGCGACACGCGCAACGTGCACCTGTCGCAGCACGGCGACGCGCTGTTCCGCTACGCAGTGCGCATCCTCGAACTGATGGACGAAGCCGTCACGTCGGTGTGCGGGCCGCCGCTGTCGGGCAAGGTGCGGCTCGCGATGTCGGAGGATTTCGCGTCGGCGCACCTGACGGCCGCGCTCGCAAGCTTCGTGCAGCGCAATCCGGAGGTCGAGCTCGCGATCTCGACCGGGCTGTCGGGCGACCTGTTCGATGCGCTCGACGAAGGCCGGCACGATCTCGTGTTCGCGAAGCGCATCGCGGGCAGCCGGCGCGGCCGCGTGATCCGCAGTGAACCGCTGTACTGGTGCACCGGCCCCGAATCGCGGATCACCGGCCATGAAACCGTGCTGCCGCTCGCGATGCATCCGGAGCCGAGCGTGTCGCGCCGCCGCGTGCTCGAATCGCTCGAGGCCGTCGGGCGGCCATACCGGATCGCGGTGGTCAGCAGCAGCGTCGCGGTGTTGCGTGCGGCCGCGAGCGCGGGGCTCGGCGTCAGCGCGTTCGCCGGCTACGTGATCCCGGCAGGGCTCGCGCGGCTCGACGCGGGACTGCCCGAACTCGGCGAACTCGAATACGTGATCGACCGGCCGGCGGCCGCGTCGCGTTCGACGCTCGCGCTCGAAGCGACGCTGATCACGGCGGCGGCCGAGTTGTAACCGCACCGGGCGCGCCCGCACGCATGCACGGCCGTGCCCGCACCTGACAGCTTTGCCCGGAACGCGTCATCGTCCGCGCAGCACCCGCTCGCGACAATGGGACCCATCGGAACGCTCGGCAGATCGCCGCGCGCATCCGGTTCCCCGTCCCCTTGATCGGAGCCCGCCATGAACGTTTTGCGATTCGTCGTCGCGACCGCTGCAGCCGCCCTGCTGTCCCCCGCCTTTGCGCAGACCGATACCGCTGCGCCTGAACAGGGCCTGACGCGCGCGGAAGTCATCGCCCAGCTCAAGCAGGCCTATCTCGACGGCGAACTGCCGACGAACGACGGCAACTACCCGCCGAATGCCGCCACGCGCGCGCGCAACCGCGAACTCGTGCAGGCCGCGAGCCCCTCGTGGCTCGCGCAAACGCCGCCCGCACCGCAGGCGACGTCGCAGCAATAGCCTGCGCGCTCAGGGCAGGAAGCTGCGCCGCCGCGCGTCGATCAGCTCGACGAGCAAACGGTCGCGCTCGGCCGCCAGCTCCTGCATCGAGTGCTCGCCCTGGATTGCGCGCAATTCTTCGTTCAGCTTGCGATCGACGTCCGGATCGAACGAAGGCGTGCCGAGGTCGTCCCACCAGCTCGTGATCGGCCCCGACAGGTGTTCGAGGAAGTGCTCGATCCCGCCCGCGCCGCCGCCGAGGTGATAGGTCAGGCACTGCCCCATCAGCCCCCAGCGCAGGCCGGGCCCCCATGCGACGGCCTTGTCCGCATCGGCGACACTCACGACGCCTTCGCCGACGAGGTGATACACCTCGCGGAACAGCGCGGCCGCGAGCCGGTTCGCGACGTGGCCGGTCATCTCCTTGTTGAGGACGATCGTCTGCTTGCCGAGCGCGTCGTAGAACGCCTTCACGCGCGCGATCACGTCCTGGCCGGTCGCGTCGCCGCCAACCAGTTCGACGAGCGGAATCAGGTGCGGCGGATTGAACGGATGCGCGATCAGGCAGCGCTCCGGATGCTTCGCGCACGCGGTCTGGATGTCGGACATCTTCAGGCCCGACGAGCTCGATGCGATCGGGACGTGCGCGGGCAGCACGTCGTCCATCTGGCGGTACAGCGCACGCTTCAGGTCCAGCCGTTCGGGGCCGTTCTCCTGCACGAAGTCGACGCCGTCGAGCGCGCGCACGAGATCGGCGTCGAACGACAGTCGCGCGGTTAGTTCGGCGGCCCGCTCGCCGAGAAACGCGGCCAGCGCGTCGCGCAGTCGCGCGTCGGCTTGCGGCGCCGGATCGGTCGCGACGACGTCGAAACCCTGCGTCAGATAGAAAGCCGCCCAGCTCGCGCCGATCACGCCGGCGCCGACGATCGCGATACGTCGAATGTCCATGGTTGTCCCGTGTGGTTGGTCTGCAGATAGCTCTGCGGCGATTGTCGCATCGAATCCTGTGCGCATGCGTTGACGCAGATTGCGGATTCCCTCTTGAAATGCGTGATGACGGCCACTAATTACTCGTCGTCGGGCCGTGCTTCATCCGTTGCACTGCCCCCGTTTCGATCCCGTGGAGCCACCCGTCGCGCCCGCCGCAGGCGTCGCGCCGTCACGTCTCCCGCGTTCCCTGTTCAGGAGGACCAACATGAGCGGTATCCATTTCGGCAACGACCTGTTCGACGATTTCGCCCGCGTGCAGCGGCAAGTGGCCACTCTGCTCGGCGAACGCCCGACCGGCATCCGTGCGGTGCGGCATGGCGCGTTCCCGGCACTCAACGTCGGCGCCACCGACGAAGCCATCGAGATCGTTGCGTTCGCACCCGGCATGGCCGCGGGCGACTTCGACGTGTCGATCGACAAGGACTTGCTGACGATCAGCGGTGAGCGCAAACCGGCGCCGCGTGCCGAAGGCGAAGACGAAAACGTACGCACCTACGCGCAGGAGCGCTTTCACGGCGCATTCCGCCGCGTCGTCGAACTGCCGCGCGACGCGGATCCCGACCAGGTCAGCGCGCGCTACGAAAACGGCTGCCTGCTGATACGCGTCGGCCGGCGCGAAGCCTCGAAGCCGCGTGCGATCACCGTTCAGTAATCTTCAGGATACCGACATGAATACGAACCCGACCCTGGCCGAACGCCAAACGAATACCGTTCACCCTGCCGCCGCCGAGGCCGCGCGCCGGCCCGCGATCACGCCGAGCGTCGACATCGTCGAGAACAATCGCGGCGTCACGCTGCGGGCCGACTTGCCCGGCGTGCCGCGCGAGAGCCTCGACGTGAAGGTGCACGACAACACGCTGACGATCGAAGCCGACACGCACATCGACACGCCGTCCGACCTGCGCGTGCGGCATGCCGAAGTACGCGCGACACGCTATGCACGCACATTCGTGCTGAGTCCCGACCTCGACACGTCGCGGATCGACGCGAACCTGCGCGACGGCGTGCTGACGCTGACGATTCCGCGCCGTGAAGAAACGCGCCCGCGCCGTATCGACGTCACGGCCGGCAACGCGTAAGCGTTGGCGCGTACCGTCATTCCGCACGCATGAAAAAGCCCCGCCGGGCGTATACCCGGCGGGGCTTTTTTACGATGTGCTGCGCAATCAGTCGAAGTCGAACAGGTCGAACACCGATTTCTTGCGACGCTGGCCGTCGTGCTTGTAGCGATCGTCGTGCGAGCGGCCGTCGTGTCTGTCGCGGTCGTCGTAAGCGCGAGCGTCGCGCCCCCACCCGCCGTCGTGGCCGCGCGGCGCTTGCGCATCGTGCCGCACGGGTGTCTCATCGCGACGTACCGGCGCATCACCGGTTTCGCGGGCGATCAGCTTGTCGAGCTCGCCGCGATCGAGCCACACGCCGCGGCACGTCGGGCAGTAGTCGATCTCGATCGACTGGCGCTCGGCCATCAGCAGGTCGGGTGTCTTGCAGACAGGGCATTTCATCGCGTTTCTCCTTTCCGGGCGAATTTCGTCTGGATTCCGTATGAGGCGCGCGCGCCGGCCGCCGCGGCAGCCGGCGTCACGCGCGGTGGGTCAGTCGCCTTCCACGTGTGCCGCGCGCTTCGCCTTCGCACGCCGCGCCAGCATGTTCATGCCCTCGACGAACGCCGAGAACGCCATTGCCGCGTAGATGTAACCCTTCGGCACGTGCGAACCGAAACCTTCGGCGATCAGCGTCATGCCGATCACGACCAGGAACGACAGCGCCAGCATCACGATCGTCGGGTTGCGGTCGATGAAGCGTGCAAGCGGCTGTGCAGCGAACAGCATCACGGCCACGGCGACGATCACGGCGACGAACATGATCGGAATGTGCTCGGTCATGCCGATCGCGGTCACGATGCTGTCGATCGAGAACACGATGTCGAGCATCACGATCTGGCCGATCGCGGCCCACACCGTCAGGCCGGCCGCACCGCCCGACCCGCCCGCGCCGTCGCCGTCGTGCGACACGTGGTGATGGATCTCGGTGGTCGCCTTCCACACGAGGAACAGGCCACCGGACAGCAGGATCATGTCGCGCCACGAGAACGCATGGTCGAACAGCGTGAACACGGGTTCGGTGAGGCTCGCGATCCACGCGACGCTGCCGAGCAGCGCCAGGCGCATCACCAGCGCGAGCGCGATGCCGAGGCGCTGCGTGCGGGCGCGCTGCGCTTCGGGCAGCTTGTTGCTGAGGATCGAGATGAAGATCAGGTTGTCGATGCCGAGCACGACTTCCATCACGACGAGCGTCAGGAGCGCGGCCCAGACGGCGGGGTCGGCGGCAAGCGTCAGCAGGTAGTCCATGAAATGGGCCGATACGAAAGTGGAAAGCCAGATGATATGCCGCCCCGAACTTCGGAAAAATCAGAGAGAATCTGACTTTAGGTTCGGTTTTTACGATATATCGATCCGATGCTCAATTTCCGACATCTGTACTACTTCTGGGTCGTCGTGAAGGAAGGCGGCTTCGCGCGCGCGGCCGGCCGGCTCGACATGGCCGTGCAGACGATCAGCGCGCAGGTGCGCGAGCTCGAGAAGTCGCTCGGGCACCAATTACTGCGCCCGGCGGGACGCGGCGTCACGATGACCGACGCGGGCCAGGCCGCGTTTGCGCGGGCGGAGGTCATCTTCGAGATGGGGCGGCTGATTCCCGACGAAGTGCGCGCGGCGGCCAGCCAGCCGACCGTGAGGCTCGCGGTCGGGCTCGCCGACGGCATTTCGAAGCTCGCCGCGCACGCGATCCTTGCCCCCGTGCTCGACACGCCCACGCTGCGACTGCTGTGCCACGAGGGCGAGCACGATGCGCTGCTGGCGGAACTCGCGCTGCATCACCTCGATCTCGTGCTGGCCGGCCAGGGGGCGCCGTCGGGGTCGAACCTGCGCGTGACGAGCGAGCGGCTCGTCGCGTCGCCGGTCGACTGGTACGGGCCCGCGGCGCTCGTCACGCCGGCCGCACGGCAGCGCTTTCCGCATTGCCTGGCCGACCTGCCCGTGCTGCTGCCGACCGCGCATTCGGCGCTGCGCGCACGCCTGGATCTGTGGCTGGAGGGCGAGCGGATCGTGCCGCGCGTGGCCGGCGAATTCGAGGACAGCGCGCTGATGGCCGTGTTCGCGGCGCGCGGCCTCGGCGTGTTTCCGCTGAGCGAACTTGGCGCGAACGATGCGTCGCTGCTGCGCGGGCTGCGGCGGCTCGGGCGCGCGGGCGACGTGACCGAAGAGATCCACGCGATCCGCTCGCGGCGCGGCGAACATCATCCGCTGACGTCGCAATTGCTGGCCGCGGCGCGCGTTGCGCCGGCCGACTGAAGCGAGCGCGACATCAAACGAAACTATAATGACGCCCCGGCCTTACGAGATTGCCGCACGCCTCGTCCAGGCGCCGCCGTTGCGCGGCCTCTCGCCAAGCCTTCTGAAAGACGCCATGCACAACCGATTTCGCCTGTTTTCCGTTTCGTGCGCGCTCGCGGCCGCGACCGTGCTGGCGGCGTGCTCGTCGCCGCCCAAGCCGATCTATCAGCAGGAACAGTTCGACGCGACCAGCAGCCCGTATGCGCATACGTTCCACTCGAAATCCGACGCGGCCTGCGAGGCCGCACGGCGCGCGCTGCTGAGCCAGGGTTATGTGGTGTCGTCATCGCGCAATGACGCGGTCGACGGCAGCAAGAACTTCCAGCCGAACAACGACATGCACGTCGTGATCGAATTTCACGTCGTGTGCGCGGATGCGAATGCCGACGGCACGTCGAGCATCGCGTACGTGAACGCCGTGCAGGACCGCTACACGCTGAAGAAGTCGAATACGTCGGCCAGCGTGGGCTTGAGCGTGTTCGGCTCGCTGTCGCTGCCGATCGGATCGAGCGACGATGCGCTCGTCAAGACCGCGAGCGAGACCATTCCGGCCGGCGTGTTCTATGAACGCTTCTTCAATCTCGTCGACCATTTCCTGAAGATCGACCCGGCACGCCGCGATCGTGCGACCGTGAAGGCAGCCGAGAAGGAAGCCGTCACGCCGCTGCCCGAACCCGCGCCGACGCCGCAAGGCGAACCGATGAAGATGACGACGCCGGTCGTGCCGACGCCGCCTGCGGCACCAGTACCGCTGTCGGTGCCGGGTGTCGCGCCCGAGTCGGGTGCGAATGCCGTGCCTGGCGCGGCGTCGGCTGTCGCCGTACCGGCTGCGATGCGTGCTGCCGCGCCGGCGGCGGCGTCCGGTTCGCAGTCGGCTGCCGCACCGGCGGCGGCTTCCGGTTCCGTGCCCGCACCGGCTTCGGCTGCCGCATCGGCTTCCGCGCCTGCATCGGCTCCCAGCCCGGCGGCAACGCCTGCCGCCACGGCATCGGCCCCCGCCGTTTCGGTTCCGGCCGCTGCCAAACCGGCATCGGCCGTGCCCGCGCCTGCATCCGCCACCTCCGCACCCGCATCGGCATCCGCACCGTCGAGCGCAGCGCCCGCGCCGGCCACGGCCAACCCTGTCGCATCGTCGGCGCCGTCCGGCGCAAGCGCACCGGCCGCGAACTGACCGAACATCGGTATCGTCGCGGCCGGCCACACACGGCCCGGCGCGACGAAACGCACACCCTCCACGTCGTTCACCGCAGCAGTTTCCGCCATCCGAGGGCGTGACCGCCCTGCCCGCTGGCTCCCCCGCCTTACCGCAATGTCGCGCGCAGCGTCTGCAGATGCTCGATGGACGCCGTCACGCCGCCGCAAACGATCACCGCAATGTCCGACGCCGCCTCGAGCACCGGCACGGGCCGCTCGAGCGCTGCCAGCGCCGCACCGCACGCGGGTTCGACGACGATCCGGTGTTCATCGACAAACCGCAGTGACGCCGCCACCGCCTCCGCATCGGACACGACGACGGGATGGATCTCGTGCCGCGTCGCCCATTCGACCGCTGCATCGCAAGGCCGCTTCGCGCCGAGCGACGTCGCGATGCTCGCGATCGCGGCCAATTCCACAGGGCGCCCCTGCGCGACCGACTGCGCATAACAGTCGGCGCCTTCCGTTTCGGCCGCGACGACCGGCACGTCGTGCCAGCCGTTGCGCGTCAACCCTTCGAGCACGCCGCACAGCAGCCCGCCGCCGCCAACCGCGAGCACGACCGCCCCGGGCTTCGGGCCGGTCGCTGCCATCTCGTCGATCATCGTCGCGTGGCCCTGCCACAGCACGGGATCGTCGAACGGGTGAACGAACGCGTCGTGCTCGCCGAGCGCCGACTGTGCAAACGCGTTCGCCTCGGCCCAGCTCGCGCCGTGCACGACCACCTCGGCGCCTTCGACACGAATCAGTTCGCGCGCGCGGGCCGACGCGCTTTCCGGCACGACGACGAGCACCGGCACGCCGAGTTCGCGACCGCAATACGCGACCGCGATACCCGCGTTACCGCCCGACGACGACACGAATCGCCGCGCGCCGGCCGCGTGCCGCGCTTCGCAGACGGCGCCGATGCCGCGCAGCTTGAACGAGCCCGACGGCTGCAGCGCATCGAGCTTCAGCCGGATGGTCCTGCCGAGCCGGCGGGACGCGATTTGCGAGCGGATATAAGGGGTCGGGATATGAAGCGGCATGAGACGGGGCGCAGTGGAAACGGAGGAAACGCACGCGACTCGCGAGCAAGCGCATGCGGTAATGACGGTCATCGTACGGCAGGCAGGCCATGCTTTCCAATACCATCTGATGGCATTTGCTATGCTTTACAGGTATATCAACGACCCCGGACGAACACCGCATGCGCCAGATCGAACTGCGTCACCTGCGCTACTTCGTGGCCGTCGCGCAAGCCGGCAGCGTGATGGCCGGCGCGCGTGCGGCCGGCATCGTCCAGCCCGCATTGTCGCGGCAGATCCGCGAACTCGAGGACGCGATCGGCACGCCGCTGCTGATCCGCCGCGCGACGGGCGTCACGCTCACGGCGGCCGGCGCGAGCTTCCTGAAGGATGCGATCAGCCTGCTCGCGACGCTGCAGGACAGCCGCGAACGCGCGTTGCGCAGCGCGGCCGGCCAGCTCGGCGAACTGCGGCTCGGCGCGCTGCCGAACTGCCTGCCGCTGCCGATCGTCGCGAACGTGCTCAAGGCGTTTCGCGACGCGTGCCCGGACGTGAAGCTGTCGATCGCGCCGATGCTGTCGGCCGAACAGGCGAGCGCGCTGATGCGCGGCCAGCTCGACGCCGGGATCATGGCATGGCGTCGCGACGAGGCGCCGCACTTGTCGGGCGTGCGGCTGCTGAGCGACCGCTTCGTGCTCGCGATGCCCGCGCCGCCGGGCGGTCGCTTCAACGCGCCGCGCATGCTGGCCGACGTCGCGGACGAACCGTTCGTCTGGTTTGACGCGCAGCGCTCGGCCGCGCACCACCGGTTCCTGATGGCGCAGTGCCAGCAGGCCGGCTTCACGCCGCGCATCGCGCAGGTCGGCAGCGACATCCCGACGCTGATCGGCCTCGTCGCGGCCGGGATGGGCTGCGCGTTCGTGCCGGAAAGCGCATCGCCGACCTGCCCGCGCACGGTCAGGCTCGTCGCGCTCGACGAGCTCGCGAGCCGCTTCGACATCGAATTCGTGTTCGACGGCGCGGCAGCGGCACAGTCGCCGATCGTCGCGCAATTTCTCGCGGCGGTGCGCGATGCGGCCGGCGACGCGGGCTGATCGAGTACCGGGCGACGGGGCGTCCGGCATCCGGTCAGGCAATGCAATCCGCACCACCGGCTGATGAACGGAATCCACTCTCTGCCGACTCGTCGTTTTGGCTGTTCCAGCGCACTAAACAAGACTGACGGTCCAGCGAAAAATCTTTCAAAAGCCCGACGACTCATGCCGCGGCGCCGGAATCTTTAAATTGGCACCAAAAACGGTCGTTTAACGCCGATTCGAATTGTCGCGGGTCGAAATATACTGCGCCCGCATCCAACCCTCGTGCCAAAGAGAGGATGCGTTTCCGCCCCGGTCACGGTCCCCCTGTGGTCGGGGCTTTTTTGCGCTTGCGCCTTGCCGGAAAAGGGTTTCCAGTCGTCGCGCGATATCTGTTCACGTGATGGGAGGCGCCCGGGCAGCGGGCCCGAACCACCCGGCTGCATGTCTCCGCACGGTCGCCGGACAACGTCCGGCGTGCCATCCCGGACACGCCTCCCCATCCTCCGCAGGCCGCCACCGAATCGCGGCTCGCGGCCTGCGAATCCGGTTTCCGCATTACCAATACCTTTCGCAAAAGGCGCCGTCGGTCGCCCGCCGTGGCGGTACAACGCCCACGGGCCCCGCAGGCACACGGCCCGCGCTCCGCATTGTTGACATGAAATCAAGATAATTTCGTCCGCATGCGGCTTTTTCGGCAAAAGTAATGCAGGCACACTTCGCCCTGTCCTCAACGGTCCCGTGCCGTTGCCACTCGACTACCGGAGCCCATCGCGTGAACGCCACGACTTCTTCTCCTTCCCGCCCGGGCGGCAGCGCCGCACTGCCGCTGCTGGCGCTCGCCGCCGGTGCGTTCGGCATCGGCACGACCGAGTTCTCGCCGATGGGCCTGCTGCCCGTGATCGCCGACGGCGTGCACGTGTCGATTCCGCAGGCCGGCATGCTGATCAGCGCGTATGCGATCGGCGTGATGGTCGGCGCGCCGCTGATGACGCTGCTGCTCGCGCGCTGGTCGCGCCGCTCGGCGCTGATCGCGCTGATGTCGATCTTCACGATCGGCAACCTGCTGTCGGCTATCGCACCCGGCTACACGACGCTGCTGCTCGCCCGCCTCGTAACGAGCCTCAACCACGGCGCGTTCTTCGGGCTCGGCTCGGTGGTCGCGGCCAGCCTCGTGCCGCGCGAAAAGCAGGCGAGCGCAGTCGCGACGATGTTCATGGGCCTCACGATCGCGAACGTCGGCGGCGTGCCGGCCGCGACCTGGCTCGGCCAGATCATCGGCTGGCGGATGTCGTTCGCGGCAACCGCGGGCCTCGGCCTGATCGCGATCGCCGGCCTGTTCGCCGCGCTGCCGAAGGGCGACGCCGGCAAGATGCCCAACCTGCGCGCCGAACTCTCGGTGCTGACGCGCCCCGTCGTGCTCGGCGCACTCGGGACGACGGTGCTCGGCGCCGGCGCGATGTTCACGCTCTATACGTATGTCGCACCGACGCTCGAACACCTGACGGGCGCGACGCCCGGCTTCGTGACCGCGATGCTCGTGCTGATCGGCGTCGGCTTCTCGATCGGCAACATCGCGGGCGGCCGCCTCGCCGACCGTTCGCTCGACGGCACGCTGATCGGCTTCCTGCTGCTGTTGATCGCGACGATGGCTGCGTTCCCGCTGCTCGCCAGCACGCAGGTTGGCGCCGCCGTCACGCTGCTCGTGTGGGGTGTCGCCACGTTCGCGGTCGTGCCGCCGCTGCAAATGCGCGTGATGCGTGCCGCCCATGAAGCGCCAGGGCTCGCGTCGGCCGTCAACATCGGTGCGTTCAACCTCGGCAATGCGGTTGGCGCGGCTGCCGGCGGTGCAGCGATCTCCGCAGGCTTCGGTTACGCAGCCGTGCCACTCGTCGGCGGACTGATCGCCGCGGCCGGACTTGCGCTCGTCATGCTGCAGATCGTGCAACGCCGCCGCGCACCGGCTACCGCGAATTCGTAATCGCTGGCCACGCAACACGCAGTACCGACTCCCACGGCCGCGCCATGCGGCCGTTTTCTTTTTCAGCCGCCAATCCGGATTCGCCGATTCTTCAATCGGGAAAAATCCAGAATATCGCCCTTCTCATTCAGCATTCGAATTGAGTCCCTTAACGGATTACCGGAATCGATTCAGTCTTCCGAAATGATTCATCTTTCGTCACTCTCATTTCACCACGCGCGCTAATTATCCATTCCGTATCAGCCGATTCAATCCGTCACGCCAATCGGAAAAATCGATTCACACCCTGCATCGGGCGCGCAGCAATTTCCGCTGCGCAGGAAAATCTTTCGCCTGGCGCACACAAGACAAAATCGAAAAGCGTAATGTTTTCCGGCTTTGTTCAATCATTATTCGACCAAACTGTAACAAGATGAAACAGCCTAAACTTTAAGATTGAAAGACTCATCGATTCGTATCAGCATTTACCATGCCGCGGCAGGCGGAGCGCGGCATAAATCCAATGAAATACCGACCGATGAGGGATCAGGGTGAAAGTCGCCATCGCTTCAACGACATTGTCGCTCGCGCTGTCAATCGGCCTTTCGACGCCGGCCGCCGACGCCGCTACCTATTCGAACGGCACTGCGACCGCCACCTTCAACGTCACGCTGACGCTGCAGCCGAACTGCACGATCGGCGCGAACCCGCTGGCCTTCGGGACCAACGGCGTGCTGGCCACCGCGATCAACCAGCAGACGACCGTCAGCGTCACCTGCACCAACACGACGCCGTACAACGTCGGCCTCGATGCCGGTACGGTCACGGGGTCGAGCGTCGCGAGCCGCCTGATGGCCGGCACCTCGACCGGCAACACGACGACGACCGTCGGCTTCCAGCTGTACCAGGATGCCGGGCGCACGACGATCTGGGGCAACACGCAAGGCACCAACACCGTGGCCGGCACCGGCACGGGCGCCGCGCAGGCGCTGACCGTCTACGGCCAGGTGCCCGCGCAAGCCACGCCGAAGCCGGACACCTATCAGACGACCGTCACCGCAACCGTCTACTTCTGACCGGCGCCGCATCGCATGACCGTATTACGTCGAACGCTCGCCGCGCTGCTGTGCGCGGCCGGCGCCGCGCACGCCGCGTCGCTGCAGATTTCCCCCGTCACGATCGAATTCGGCACCGACGACACGGCCACCGGCATCACGCTGCGCAATCCGGGCGAGCGGCCCGTCTACGGACAGGTACGCGTGTTCCGGTGGGACCAGGCCGACGGCCAGGACACGCTGACGCCCACGCAGGATCTCGTCGCGAGCCCGCCGCTGATCGAGGTCGGCACGCAGTCCGAACAGCTGATCCGCGTCGTGCGCGCATCGCGCACGCCGTCCGGCGTCGAGCAGAGCTACCGGCTGCTGATCGACGAACTGCCGCAGCCCGGCGAGGCGCCGACCAACGGCGTGTCGATCCGGCTGCGCTATTCGATTCCGGTATTCGTCGAACCGCCGACCAACGGCGCGCCGCAACTCGACTGGGCGCTCGCGCGCAGCAACGGCGGCTGGGTGCTGCGCGTGCGCAACGGCGGTGCGCGGCGCGCGCAACTGGCATCGGTCGAGCTCGTGACCGGCGACGGCCATGCGTACCCGCTCACGCACGGGCTGCTCGGCTATGCGCTCGCCGGCCGCACGGGCCAGTGGAGCGTGCCGCTGCCGGCCGGCGTCACGCTCGGCGGCAAGGTCACGGTGCGAGCGGCCGTCAATTCGCAGCCGGCCAGCGCGGTCGTCGCGGTGGAGCCGCCGGGCTAGCCCGCCGGTGCGCCGCCCGGCCTCTTCCCCCTCGCCACGCGCCGGCGCGCTCCCGGCCAACGGACGCGGAACGTCGCGACGCACCCGGCGCATCGTGCTCGCGGCCGTCGTGGCTGGCCGCCTGCTCGTGCCCTGCGGTGCTCGCGCGGACGAACCGGCGGCGCTCGTGATGACCGACAGCACACACGACGTGATCCTCGAAGTCAGCGTCAACGGCGAAAACACGGCGCTGCTCGCGCATTTCCGCGAACGCGACGGCCACCTGTCCGCGAGCGGCGCCGACCTGCGCACGATCGGCTTCGCGACCGACCGGCTCGGCATCGCCGACGCGGCGACGGTCGAGCTCGACACGATTCCCGGCCTGCACTATCGCTACGACGCCGCACGCCAGAGCGTCGACCTGCAGATGACCGACACGCTGCGCCGCCCGTACGCGGTCGACAGCCGCGCATTGCCGGCCACGCAGGCGGCCACCGCGTCGCGCGGGCTCGCGATCAACTACGAGGCGTATGCCCAGACGATCGGCGACCGGCAGTTCTCGCTCTACACCGACGTGCGCTACTTCGATCCGAACGGCGTGTTCAACACCACCGGCACCGCGTATTTCTACAACGGCCAGCAGCGCTACACACGCTTCGATACGTCGTGGAGCCGCTCGGACCCGGCGCGGCCGAGCACGACGCAGATCGGCGACGCGATCTCGGGATCGCTCGCGTGGACGCGCTCGGTGCGCTTCGGCGGCTTCCAGTGGCGCAGCAACTTCGCGCTGCGGCCGGACCTCGTGACGTTCCCGATTCCGTCGCTCGCAGGCTCCGCCGCGGTGCCGTCGGCGGTCGACCTGTACATCAACAACGTGCGGCAGTACACCGGCAACGTGCCGAGCGGCCCGTTCATCATCCACGACGTGCCGGGCATCACCGGCGCCGGCCAGGCGACCGTCATCACGCGCGACGCGCTCGGGCGCACGGTCGCGACGTCGGTGCCGCTCTACGTCGATACACGCATGCTGTCGGCCGGGCTGTCGAGCTATTCGTTCGAAGCCGGCTTCCTGCGCCGCAACTATGCGCTGCAGTCGTTCGACTACGACGCGCGGCCGGCCGTCAGCGGCTCGATGCGGCGCGGCGTGAGCGACGCGCTGACCGTCGAGGGGCATGCGGAAGCGACCGGCGGCGTGCTCAATGCCGGCGTCGGCGCGTTGATGCGGCTCGGCTACGCGGGCGTCGTGAGCGGCGCGGTCGCGGGCAGCGCCGGCCGCTATCCGGGCACGCAGGTGAGCGTCGGCTACCAGCTGATCGAACCGCGCTTCTCGATCAACGCGCAGACGATCCGCGCATTCGGCCGCTACGGCGATCTGGCATCGCGCGACGGCGCGCCGGTGCCGTCGGCGACCGACCAGGCGACGCTCGCGCTGCCGTTCATGCACCGTCAGACCCTGTCGCTCAGCTATATCGGCTACCGGCTGCCGCAAGGCCCGAGTGCGCGGATCGGCACCGTGTCGTACACGCTGAGCTTCGGCGATCTCGCGTCGCTGAGCGTCAGCGCATACCGCGATTTCGCGCAGCAGGGCGCGAGTGGCGCCTTCGTGTCGCTGAACATCGGGCTCGGCCGCAACACGTCGATCAACGCGACCGTCGGCCGCCAGCGCGGCCAGTCGAACTACAGCGTCGACGCGAGCCGCCCGCCCGACTACGACGGCGGCTGGGGCTGGGGCGTGCAGACCGGCGGCACGGGCGCGGTGCCCTACCGGCAGGCGCAGTTGCGCTATCTCGGCCGTGCCGGCGAGGTCATCGCCGCCGCGCAGAACATCGACCGGCAGACCGGTGCGTCGCTCGACGTCAGCGGCGCACTCGTGTTGATGGACAGCAGCCTGCAGTTGTCGCGCCGCATCGACGACGGCTTCGCACTGGTGTCGACCGACGGCGTCGCGGGCATCCCGGTGCTGCACGAGAACCGCGTGATCGGCACGACCGATCGCGCGGGCCATCTGCTCGTGCCCGACCTGAACGCGTACCAGAACAACCAGGTCGCGATCGATTCGATGAAACTGCCGGCCGATGCGCGGATCGCCCGCACGTCGATGACGATCGTGCCGCAGGCGCAATCGGGCGTCGTCGCGCATTTCGGCGTGTCGCGCTACCGCGCTGCATCGGTGATCCTGCGCGATGCTGCCGGGAATCCGCTGCCGGCCGGCGCACGCGTGCATCACGCCGAAAGCGGCGCGGACACGATCGTCGGCTACGACGGGCTCACGTTCATCGACGGGCTGAAGGACGACAACCATCTCGTGATCGACTACGGCACGCAACGCTGCGCCGCGGAATTCGCGTTCGCCGCACCCGGCAACGGCACGCTGCCGACCATCGGCCCGCTCACCTGCCGGGCGGCGCCATGAGGGTCGTGCTGCTGCTCGTCCTGGCGCTCGCCGTGTGGTGCGGCGTGCCGCGTCACGCACAGGCCGAGTCGTGCACGGCCACCGCGTCGACGGTGAGCTTCGGCTCGGTCAGCCCGATCTCGCGCGCATCGGTCGCCGCGACCGGCACCGTCAGCATCACGTGCACGTGGTCGGCCATCACGCTGACGCCGAACGTGCTCGTGTGCCTGAATCTCGGCGGCACGAGCCCGCGCAGCCTCGTCAACGGCACCAACTCGATGCAGTACGACCTGTACCTGGACGCCGCCCATTCGGTCGCATGGGGCTCCGTGTATTCCGGCACGACGCCCGCGTCCGTCACGCTCGTCAAGCCCGCGCTCGGAACGAGCGCGAGCGCGACGGTCACGATCTACGGACAGATCACGTCGAACCAGCCGACCGTGCCGACGACGGGCAACAACACGACGACCTATTCGCAGACGTTCGGCGGCAACACGACATCGATCAACGCGGGGTTCTACCTGCTCGGTGCGCCGACCTGCCCGTCGTTGACGGCGTCGAACGGCACCTTCCCGTTCAGCGCAACGGCGAACGTGATCAACAACTGCAACATCAGTGCGACCAACGTCAGCTTCGGCACCGCGAGCGTGCTGTCCGGCGCGCTCACGGCGACCGGCTCGATCACCGCGCAGTGTACGAACGGCGACGCGTGGAAAATCGCGCTGAACGGCGGCGGCGCCGGCAGCGTGACCGCGCGCCAGATGCAGCGCAGCGGCGGGGGCGGCACGATCAATTACGGGCTTTATACGGATGCCGCACGCTCGATCGCGTGGGGCGACGGCACGAGCGGCAGCTCGACCGTCACGGGTGTCGGCACGGGTACGTCGCAGGTCGTGACCGTGTACGGCGCGGTGCCGGCGCAGACCACCCCCGCGCCCGGCAACTACAGCGACACGATCACCGCGACGATCAGTTTCTAGCGGAAATCGCGGGCCCGCGCGGGCCTGCCGTTCAGAACGTGACGGTCCATGCGGGCGGCGCACCCGCGCCGACGCTACGCGGCGCCGATCGCAGATCGGGCAGCGGCGCGTGGCTCAGCACGAACGGCGTGCCGTGCGCGCAGCTGACGCTCGGCATGTCGGCGTCGGCGGCCTGTCGAACGTCGGTACCGATCGTGCAGGTTTCCGGAATGGTGAGACTGACGCGCAGCGGAATCGAGGGTTCCGCTGCACCCGCGAGCGACCCTGCGCTCAGCATGGCGAGCGCGATCGCACCGCGTCTGATTTGGCCGGCTGTCATCGTGCGGCCCTCCTTCGTGCATCCATCCAGCATATGCACGAATTATCGGCATGCACACGGAAAACTTGAACCCGCGCACGCGCGATCCGGCCCCGCCGAATCGGTCAGCGTGCGGCGGCAAACCCGCCGAAGAACGCACGAGCGTTGGCGTCAAGGCTTTCAAGGTGATAGCCGCCCTCCTGCACGATCACCGTCGGCAACCCGAGCGCACCGATCGCCCCGCCGAGCCGCCCGAACCCGTCGGTCGTGACGGCAACCTGCGATTGCGGATCGTCCTTGTAGATGTCGAAGCCGAGCGCGAGCACGAGCGCATCGGGCTGGAATCGCGCGACAGCGCGCAGCGCGTCGTCGAGCCGCTCGAAGAATGCCGATTCCGGCGAACCGTGCGGCATCGGCAGGTTGAGGTTGAAGCCGGCGCCGGCGCCCGCGCCCGTCTCTTCCTCGTAGCCCGCGACGACCGGATAGAAGTTGGTCGGATCGCCGTGGATCGAGACGTACAACACATCGTCCCGGCCGTAGAAGATCTCCTGCACGCCCTGCCCGTGATGCATGTCGGTGTCGAGAATGGCGACGCGACGATGGCGGCCGAGCAGCGTTTGCGCGGCGATCGCCGCATTGTTCAGGTAGCAGAAGCCGCCGGCCGCATCGCGACGCGCGTGATGGCCGGGTGGCCGGCACAGCGCGTAGGCCTCGCGCGCGCCGTCGTTGACGTCGGCCGCGGCCGCGAGCGCGCCCTGCGCGGACCAGTACGCAGCGCGCCACGTGTTCGCGCCGACCGGGCAACTGCCGTCGGCGAGGTAGCGCGCGGCTTTCGCGAGCACGCCGCGCAACGGGTTCGGGTCGCGCACGAACACGTTCGACATCACTTCGTCGCCCCAGTCGTCGGGCATCTGTTTCCAGTCGCGATGCGCGTCCTCGAGAAAGCGCAGGTAGTTCATGTCGTGCACGGCCGCGATCGGCGCGGCGCCGCGGTCGGCCGGTTCGCGCACGTCGAAATCGAGCGCGCGCACGGCCGCGACGAGCCGCGCCGCGCGTTCGGGTACTTCCTGCGGTTCGCGCATCTGGCCACGCGACAGGTAGCTGCGCGGATGGTGCAGCAGTTGTTCCGGATGGAAATAGGTTCTCATCGTTCGTCCTCGTCGATTCGTCACGTCACGCATCGTGCGCGGCGGCCGCCGCTTCGACGCGCGCCGCCATGCCGGCGCGCGCCAGCACCGCATGAAGCAGCACGTTCGTGCCGTGCGTCACGTCGTCGGGCAGCGCGTCCTCGGCCTCGTTGTGCGACAGGCCGTCGACGCACGGGATGAACACCATCGCGGTCGGGAAACGGCGCGCGAGCAGGATCGCGTCGTGGCCGGCGCCGCTGACGATCCGCTCGTTCGTGTAGCCGAACGCGGCTGCCGCCTGCGCGACCAGTTCGACGCAGTCGCGGTCGAACGGCGTCGCCGGGCTGCGCCAGCAGGGTTCGATCGCGACCTGCACGCCACGCGCGGCGGCGATGCGTGCGCACGCGTCGCGCAAGTCGCGCTCCATCGCATCGACTTCGGCATCGTCGTGATGGCGCAGGTCGACCGTGAACGTCAGGTCGCCGGCAATCGTGTTGCGCGACGCATTGCGGATCCCGACCTGCCCGATCGTCGCGAGCCCGCGCGGCGCATAGCCGGCGACGATCCGTTCGAGTTCGAGCGCGATCTGCGCGCTCGCGAAATACGCGTCCTTGCGATACGGCATCGGCGTCGTGCCCGCATGCGCGGCCACGCCCGTCACCGTCACGTCGAGCCAGCGGATCGCCTGCCCGCCCGTGACGATGCCGATCGTGGTGCCGTTCGCCTCGAGTACGGGCCCCTGTTCGATATGCGCTTCGAAATACGCATCGACCGCGCCGCCCGTCGCACGCGTGCCGCGATAGCCGCACGCGTCGAGTGCGGCGCCGAGCGTGACGCCGTCGGCATCCTGCTTCGCGAGCGCATCGTCGAGCGGCAACGCGCCCGTGAACACGGCCGAACCGAGCATCGCCGGCGCGAAACGCGCGCCTTCCTCGTTGGTCCAGGACACGATCTCGAGCGGCTTGCCGGTCGCGACGCCGGCGTCGTTCAGCGTGCGCACGAGTTCGAGCGCGGCGAGCACGCCGTAGACGCCGTCGAAGCGGCCGCCTTCCGGCTGCGTGTCGAGGTGGCTGCCGATCAGCACCGGCGCGGCCTGCGCGTCGGTGCCGTCGCGCCGCGCGAACAGGTTGCCGGCCGTATCGACACTCACCGTCATCCCCGCGTCGCGGCACCACTGCGCGAACAGGTCGCGCCCGCGCCGGTCGTCATCGGTGAGCGCGAGGCGCCGCACGCCGCCGCGCGGCGTCGCGCCGACGCGCGCCATGTCGGCCAGGCTCTGCCACAGGCGGGCGCCGTTGATTTCCAGCAGGTCTTTCATGTGCACTCCGGATGAATTCGTTCGTTGAGGTTCAGTGCGAGCCGAGCGCTTCGGCGGCGGCCGGTTGCGCCGCGCGGCGCGCGTCGAGCGCGACGATGCAGAGCAGCGAAATGCCGGCAAGACACGTGTAGAACACCGCGAGCGGCCACCACTGACCGGCGAAGCGATGCGCGAGCCATGTGCCGACGAGCGGCGTCAGGCCACCTGCGATCGCGCCGCAGATCTGATACGCAAGCGAGATCGCCGAATAGCGCACGTGCGCGGGAAACACGTCGCTGACGAAGCCCGCGATCACCGAATAGAAGCCGGCCATGCAGACGACCGCGAGCGCGATGCCCGCAATCAGCGATGCGGACGTGCCGCCCTGCACGAGCATGAACATCGGATACGGCGACAGCATCGCGAGCAGCGCCGCGAGCTTCAGGAAGCGCGCGCCGCCGATCCGTTCGGCGGTCCAGGCCGCGATCGGCTGCGCGATGAACTGGATGATCGCGACCGCGAACAGGCTGTCGAGAATCAGCGAACGCGACACGCCGACGTACTGCGTCGTGTACGCGATCATGAACGTGTTCGTGAAATAGACGCCCGCGATGCCGATCGTGTTCGCGCCGATGCAAAGCGCCACGAGCCCCGATGCGGAGCGGAACACTTCCGCGACCGGCAGCTTCACCGTGCGGTTCGTCTCCTTCACCCGCGCGAACTCCGGCGATTCGTTCACGCCGAGCCGGATCAGGATCCCGACCACGAGCAGCACCGAACTCGCAAGAAACGGCAGGCGCCAGCCCCATGCGAGGAAGTCGGCCTTGTCCATCGACGTGACCGCGCGAAACGCGATCAGCGACAGGATCAGCCCGGCCGGGCTGCCGAGCTGCGCGAACGACGCGAAGAACGTGCGGCGCCCCTGCGGCGCATGCTCGCCCGCCATCAGCACCGCGCCTCCCCATTCGCCGCCGACCGCGATGCCCTGCACCACGCGCAGCGCGACGAGCAGCACCGGTGCGAGCATGCCGACCTTCGAATAATCGGGCAGCAGCCCGACGCACACGGTCGCGACACCCATCATCATCAGCGTCGTCATCAGCGCCTTCTTGCGGCCGATGCGATCGCCGAGGTGGCCGAAGATCACGCCGCCGAGCGGCCGCGCGAAGAAGCCGACCGCGAACGTCGCGAACGACGCCATCGTGCTGACGAAGCGGTCATGCGACGGGAAATAGAGTTCGCCGAACACGAGCGCGGCGGCCGTCGCGTAGATGTAGAAGTCATACCACTCGATCATCGTGCCGATGAACGCGGCCGTCGCGGCGCGTCCCGGCTGGCGGGCGGAAGGAAGGGACTGGGTCATGCGGGCTCCTGACGCGCGCCGCCGCGGAGCGACGCGCAATATCGTGACGACGGCCGTCTGTCGCGGCCTCGCGCCGCACGCTGCGGCACCCCTCCTTTATCGGCGACCGCAAATCATTAGTCAAATTTCAAGTTATTATTCGCCGTATAAATTCAGCTAATGACCACCTGACGCCTCGCCCGGAGACCCGATGCGCCCCGACCTCGCCCCGTTCCTGAACGACCGCCTCGACTGGAACCTGTTGCGCACCTACCTGGTGATCATGCAGGAGCGCAGCGTGAGCCGTGCGGCCGCGCGCCTGCACGTGACGCAGCCGGCCGTGAGCCAGGCGCTGCGTCGGCTCGAGGAGACGCTCGAACGCCGGCTGATCGAGCGGCGCGGCGCGCACTTCGCGCCGACGCCGGCCGGCGAAGCCGTGTACCGGATCGCGAGCGACATCTATGGCGGCATCTCGCGCCTCGAAACCGAAATCGACGACAGCACGGCCGACCTGACCGGCTCGATCCGGCTGCTGACGGTGAGCCGCATCGAATCGCCCGTCTACGACGAGTTCCTCGCGGAATTCCATCGCGCGTATCCGCGCATCGACCTGCAGATCGAGGTGATGCGCTCGTCGGACATCCTGTCGTCGCTGCTGCAGAAGACGGCGACGGCCGGGCTCGGCCTGTGCCGCACGCCGCACGACAAGCTGGAGATGCGCTGCTTCCTGCGTCAGCGCTATGCGATCTACTGCGGCCGCCACCACCGGCTGTTCGGGCAGACGCAACTGCGCATGGACGATCTGCTCGCGGAGAATTTCGTCTCGTTCACGAGCGACCAGATCGGCGACAGCCTGTCGCCGCTCACCGTGTTTCGCGACCAGAAGGGTTTCACGGGCCGCATCGTCGCGTCGTCGCCGAGCCTCGAGGAGGTGCGGCGGCTGATCTTCGCAGGCTACGGAATCGGCTGCCTGCCCGAGCACATCGTGCGCGACGACATCGCGCAGCAGCGGCTGTGGCGGCTGCCGCCCGACGACGGGCTCGTCGACGTCGACGTGTTCCTGCTGTGGCATCGCGACCGCAAGATGAACGCGGCCGAGCATGCGTTTCTCGACGCGATGGAGCGCTGCATGCAGCGCTATTCCCTCGCGGAGCGGCTGGGGAAGTGACGGCGCGCATGCGCCGGCGGAAGGCGCCGGGCACACGCGGCCCGGCGCGGCGCGCTCGTCAGAAGCGATGCACGATGCCGAGCTGCACGCCGCGCGCATTCGCGCCCGGATACGCGAGCGGCAGGCCGGGGTTCGCCGCGCCAGCGAGCGTGTAGCCGGCCTGGTTGCGGTTGCGCAGGTACGACAGCGCGCCGTAGAAGCTCGTGCGCTTCGACAGGTCGTACTCGTACATCAGCCCGAGCTGGTCCGCGTTGTTGCCCTGCGACGACTGGTCGTGCAGATACGCGTAGCCGAGCGCGACGTAATTCGCCGGATTGAACTGGTATTTGACCGACAGCCCGTACACGCGCGAATCGATCCCGAAGTCGGCCCACTTCACCGCGGAGAAACCGCCGTACACGGTGGCCTTGCCGATCTCGTACGATGCGCCGGCCATGATCGTGCGATCGGTCGTGGTCGCCGTCGCGTTCTTCAGCCACTGCCCCGCGACGAACGCGCCGAACGGCCCATGTTCGTAGGTCAGGTCGAACTGCTGGCTGGAACCGGCCGAGCGCACGCCGCCCGCATCGCCGAACCCGAAGTACAGCCCGCCCTGGAAACCCGCGATCTCCGGGCTCTGGTACGACAGCGTGTTGCTCGTGCGGAACGCGAACACGGTCAGGTTGTCCATGCCGGACGCCTGCGTGACGCCGCCGAACGCATCCTGCCCGCCCTGGTCGTTGAACAGCGGCGAATTCTGGCGGCCTGCACGCACCTTGCCCCACTGCCCTGCGATGCCGACCCACGCCTGCCGGTTGAACATGCTGCCCGAACTCGCGAGCGAACCGTCGTTCGGATTGAAGCCGTTTTCCAGCGCGAACTCGATCTTCTGCCCGCCGCCGATATCCTCGCCGCCCTTCAAGCCGAACCGGCTACCCCACTGGCCGCCCGAGTTGATCGCCGCCGTATAGCCGTTACCCGTATTCACGTACTGCGCGAATTCGTCGATCACGCCGTACAACGTGACGCCGTCCTGCGCGAGCACGGTGCCCGATGCGGCGAGGCACGCAACTGCGACCGTCGTGCGAAGACCGGTGTGCGCCGGCCGCGCCCGGCCATCGCCGCCGCGCGCTTTCATATATTTAGTCATACTATTCAATAGGCAGAGAATGAAACGACACCGGGCGCGGCAATCGCGCCGCACCGGTATCGCGGGAATGGGAATCGGTCGGGTCAGCCTGGCGCAGACGGCGCCCGGCTCGGCGCTCGGGCCGGCAACGAGCCGGCCCGATGCGCGAGAGGCACCGTCAGTGGTGAACTTCGCCGCGTTCGATCGGCAGGATCAGGCGTTCAGGGATGCTGCGACGCGACGCGCGTGCGCCGATGTAATACAGCACGGCCGGCACGATCAGCCCGAGGATCCACGAGATGTCGGTGCCGCCGAGCGCATCGACGAGTGGCCCCGTGTAGATGTGCGTCGACATGAAGGGCAACTGCACGAGGATGCCGACCACGTAGATCGTGATCGCCATCACGTTCCAGCGGCCGTAGCGGCCGTCCGGATCGGACAGCGCCGGCACGTCGTAGCGCGAGCGCGTGAAGCAGTAGTAGTCGACCAGGTTGATCGCGCTCCACGGCGTGAAGAACGCGAGCAGGAACAGGATGAACGCGGTGAATTCCTTCAGGAACGAATGACGGCCCGCGAGCGCGATCAGCGTCGACACGCAGATCATCCCGAAGATGTACACGAGGCGGCTCTTCGACGACACGGCGCCCTTGCCGCGGAAGCCGCTGACGATCGTCGCCATCGACATGAAGCTGCCGTACGCGTTGAGCGCCGTCACCGTCACCTTGCCGAACGCAATGCTGAAGTACAGCAGCGCAGCCACGGCACCCGTCGAGCCGAGGCCGACGATATACGACACTTCATGGTGCGCGAACTGGCTGCCGGCCAGCGCGGCCGCGAACACGCCGAACACCATCGCCGCCTGTGCGCCGATCACCGAGCCGAGGCCGACTGCGAGGAACGTCGCGACCGACGACGTCGAGCGCGGCAGGTAGCGCGAATAGTCGGCGACGTACGGACCGAACGCGATCTGCCACGACGCGGACAACGACATCGACAGCAGGAAGCTCGCGAGCGAGAAATGCCGGTTGGCGAGCAGCGCGCCGACGTCGTGGTTCGCGAACAGCTGCGTGAACATGTAGACGAACGCGGCGATGCCGACCACGCTCGCGATCCGGCCGACGGCATGGATCGCACGATAGCCGAACACGGTCAGCACGACGATCACGGCCGCGAACAGCAGGATGCCGGCTGCGTCATCGACGTGCAGCAGCTGCGCCACGGCCTGCCCGGCCAGCACCGAGCCGCTTGCGGAAAAGCCGATATACATCAGGCACACAAGCACGATCGGAATCATCGCGCCGTACACGCCGAACTGCACGCGGCTCGAGATCATCTGCGGCAGCCCGAGCTGCGGCCCCTGCGCGCCATGCAGCGCCATCACGGCGCCGCCGACGAACTGGCCGAGCAACAGCGCGACCAGCGACCAGAACACGTCGCCGCCGAGCACGACCGCGAGCGCGCCCGTGACGATGGCCGTGATCTGCATGTTCGCCGACAGCCACAGCGTGAACTGGCTCAGCAGGCCGCCGTGGCGCTCGGCGTCGGGAATGAAGTCGATCGAGCGTACCTCGATCAGTCCGCCGGCTTTTCCACTGGAATTCGTTGACACGGGTCAATCTCCAAAATACTCAGGACCACACATGGTTTGAACGGGACAGGATGCAGCGAGCCGCCCTTTCGGCTCTGCGGGTGCGGGGCGCCGTGGATCGCCGGCATGCGCCACGCACGCACGGTTTGCACGCTGGCGCGCAAGCGGCACGACGTGTGCCGACATTGCCAGCGGATGATCTTGTATATACAACTTGCGAGATATCGGTGATTACCCGGTATCGATCGATTTTCGAAATCGTCCGAATAATCGGTGCACGGCCGGGCAATTTCGCCGCAAGTCACGCGTCGGAAAAATGAAAGGTCACGCGCCGGCCGGCGGTGCCTGGTCGGGCTCGGCCGTCATGCCATCGGCGGGGAACAGGGTCAGCATGCGCCGCGCGGTCTCGATGTCGCGCGTATGCAGCCATTCGTCGTAATCGTCGCGGCGCAGGATCACGACGCCGCGCTTCTCGTCACCCGGCCGATGCATCCGCGCGAACAGCGGATGATCGTCGGCGTTCACCGTGAGCATCGCCATGCCGATGCAGACGCGCCCGTCGGTGTCTCCGTAGCGGCGCCAGATACCGGCGACGCAGTACGGCTGCCAGCCGTCGACGCCGATCCGGTGCCATACGTTGCGCCCGGTCTCGTAGCACGGCTCGCAGATCCAGCGCACCGGGATCAGGCAGCGCTGGCCGTTGCGCCAGGCGTTCGCGTAGAGACGCGACGCGCCGACCGTTTCCGTACGCGCGTTCACCGTATCGAGCTTCTTCTTTTTCCGGCCATGCTCGTCGAGCCGCTCGGGCTGCATGAATTTCGGCCAGAAGCCGAACACGGCCGCCGCGACTGCAAGGCCGTCGCCGTCGGCGCATGCGACCGGCGCCGCATAGTCCGGATACACGTCGGGCGCCCACGGGTCGCGGCGATACAGATCGCCGATGCCGATCTTCAGTTCGCTGATGCCCGGGTCTTCGCCGGGGGCGCGGTAGTGAGTGCACACGATTCGTGCCGACGATGGAAGCAATGCTTCCATCGTAGATCAGCGCGCGTGCCGCAATTGCATCGTTGTTTTGTATGACGAAACAGTTTTACGGATCGCGAAGCGTCGCGATCCGCGGCAACGCATGCGGTCACGCGTGCTGCCCGACGTGAAGCGTGAGAATTTCATCGCCCGCTTCATCCAGCTTGCCGGTCGGTATCCAGCCGAGGTGCCGGTAGAACCCATACGAGCGCGACGCGGGATCGGTCGAGCAGCCGAGAAACAGCGACGTGAAACCGTTCGCCGCGAAATCGTCGATTACGTGCCGCAGCAGCCGTTTGCCGATCCCCGCGCCTTCGTACTCGGGCAGCATCGCGAGCACGACGATCTCGCCCGAAGCCGTATCGCCGAAGCAGTAGCCGACCATGCGTCCGTTCGCGCAGCACACATGGCCCGAGAACAGGCCGTCGCGAATCCCGTCGTCCCAGCTTCCGACGGTGATGCCGAGATCGCGCAACTGCGCTTCGGTGAACGCGTTCTCGCGGGTCTTTCCGCGCAGTGCGATGCACGCGGCCGCGTCACCGGGCACGGCCTTGCGCCAGCCGAGTTCATCCATCGATCGATTTTTCCTTTGCCTGCCGCCGGCGCGATGCATGCAGGCAGATCAGTTCCAGCGCGATCGTCGCACCGGCCAGCGACGTGATTTCCGCATGATCATACGGCGGCGACACCTCCACCACGTCCATGCCGACCAGGTTGATGCCGTCCAGATGACGCAGGATCTCGAACGCCTGGTGGCTCGACAATCCGCCCGACACCGGCGTACCCGTGCCCGGCGCAAACGCCGGATCGAGACAGTCGATGTCGAACGTGAGGTACACCGGATGATCGCCGACGCGCTCGCGAATCCGTGCGGCAATCGCGGCCGGCGTCGAAGCATGCACGCGGCGCGCATCCTGGATGTCGAATCCCATCGGCTCGTCGTTGGTCGTCCGGATGCCGATCTGCGCCGACCGTTCGGGCACGACCCACCCTTCCCGCGCCGCGTGATAGAACATCGTCCCGTGATCGATGCGCTTCACGTCGCGGTCGGGCCACGTGTCGGTGTGCGCATCGAAATGCACGAGCGACAGCGGCCCGTGCACCTTCGCATGCGCCTTCAGCAGCGGATACGTGATGAAGTGATCGCCACCGAGCGTCAGCATCGCGCAGCCGCGCGCGAGGATCGCATCGGCATGCCGCTCGATCGCGCCCGGCACGGATTCGGGCTGCCCGAGATCGAACGCGCAATCGCCGTAATCGACGGCAGCCAGCACGTCGAACGGATCGAACGACCACGGCCACGGGCGCGCCCACGCGATGCCCGTCGACGCGATCCGCAATCCGCGCGGGCCGAAACGCGTGCCGGGCCGGTGCGATGCGGCGGAATCGAACGGCACGCCGGTGATCGCAAGGTCGACACCGTCGAGATCACGGCTGAAGCGCCGCCGCATGAAACTCGTCGCGCCTGCGAAGGTTGGTTCGGCCTGCGTGCCGTAGAGGCTGTCGCGCGTGAACGCGAAATCGTTCTGGCTCATCGTCGGAGTCCTGTCTGAAGGGGAACACGGCCGCGCGGGGGGCGACCTCGTGCCCGATTCTGCCGGCACGGCATCCAACGAAAAATATGAACTAACATAAGCCGACTTCACGAAACGCGATGTATCGCCATGCTGACCCGACTCCGAGACATGGATTTGCAATTGCTGCGGCTCTTTCTGACGATCGTCGAAAGCGGCGGCTTCAGCGCCGCGCAGGGCACGCTCGGGATGGCGCCGTCCACCATCAGCACGCAAATGGCCAAGCTCGAGACGCGGCTCGGGTTCCGGCTGTGCGATCGCGGCAAAAGCGGCTTCCGGCTGACGCCGAAAGGCGAACGCGTGCTGCAGTCGACGCGGCGGCTCCTGCAGGCGATGGACGTGTTCACGCGCGACACGCAGCACGTGTCGGGCACGTTGCTCGGCGAGTTGCGCATCGGCTTGTCCGAGCGGCTCGCGCCCGACGTCGTCGAATCGATCGCGGCGGCCGTCGGCCGTTTTCGCGAACAGGCGCCGGACGTGCTGATCGAGATGATCGCGATACCGCCCGACGAACTGGAGCGCAGGCTGCTGAAAGGCGAACTGCAGCTCGCGATCGGCTATTTCTCCGGTCACCAGGCCGGCCTGCACCATGCGCCGCTGTTCGTCGAACACCAGTCGCTGCATTGCGGCGCGCGACATCCGCTGTTTGCGAAGAAAAACGTGTCGGTGAACGACATCGCGCGCACGAGCAACGTCGCGCGGCTCTACAAGACGAATACGTCGGGCGCCGCGCCGCGCAACGCGCAGCCGACCGCATTCTCCGAGAACGTCGATGCCGACGTGATCTTCATCCTGTCCGGCGCGCATGTCGGCTTCCTGCCCGACCACGTCGCGGCGCCGTGGATCGCCGCCGGAAAGATGCGCCGGCTGCTCGCGAGCAAGCTGAGCCATACGGTCGAATTCCAGCTCGCGACGCCGCGGAACTGCGACGGCAGCGAAGCGCTGGATGCGTTCACCGCGGCGCTCGCCGAACAGTTCGGCGGGCTCGACGGATTGTCGGGCGGATAACCGGGTACGCGGGCAGCCCGCTGCGCGTCAGACGAGCCGGTCCGATGCGACGACGTGCACGCCCGGCCGCGCGTCGATCGCGGCATCGACCAGCGCACGCGCGATCCGCGATGCCGGATTCACGCGCCACTTCGCCGGCAGCACCGGCCCGACAGCGTTCAACGCGAACACGAACAGCCGCTCGCCGAGCCTGAATTCGTCACGGCTGCCGCCGATCAGGCCCGGCCGCACATAGGTGAGCGACGCAAACCCGACGCCGGCCAGCGCCTGCTCGACCTCGCCCTTCACGCGGTTGTAGAAGATGCGCGATGCAGCATCCGCGCCGAGTGCGGAATTCAGCGCGTAGGCCGGCGTGCCGTGCCGGTGCGCGAGCCGCGCAACCGCCAGCGGATAGTCGTGATCGACGCGCCGGAAGGCCGCCTGCGAGCCGGCGGCCCGCATCGTCGTGCCGAGCGTGCAAATGACCGCATCGGCCTGCCACCAGTCGGCCGCGTCGGGCAGTTGATCGAAATCGACCTCCAGCGCGCGCATCTTCGGATGCGGCGACAACGGCCGGCGCGCGAGGACGACCACCTGATCGACCCGCGAATCGGCGAGCGCGACTTCGAGGACGTGGCGCCCGACGAGTCCCGTCGCGCCGACGAGCAGCAGTTTCATGTCCGGTTCTTCCGTGTGAAGCCTGCGTTGGCGGGTCCGATGCGGCCCGGTTTCCGGCTTTCGACATGATCGTCGGCCGACCTCGCGCCGACAACCTTCCTGCATCTCGAAAAATTACAGACGGCGCTCATTACATATCTCGAATTTGCAGAAACCGGCTTCTGCCCGGACACGCACGCATGCAGCATTTCGCCGCACCTTTTCACGCATTTTTGTCATTTTCATCGCACCCTATCTCTCAAAATGTCGATTTTCTAGACATTTGTACGACTTTTAATGTCAAACAATGCAAGAAAGTGCATTCATTTTTCGTTGTTTTACATTACAAACACATTTCAATCTGTAAGATTCGTCTCATTCGTTATCTCTTAATTCACCCGGGAACGCCCATCCAGCTGCCTTAATTCCTCAAGTCATCGTATCGCGGTGCGGCGTCCTCTTTTTTCCGAGACAGACTATGAACCGCACTTTCCGTACGATCTGGAACGACGCACTGGGCGCCTGGGTCGCCACCTCCGAAACCACCCGCGCCAACGGCAAGAAAACGTCGAGCAAGGTATCGGCTTCCGCACGCGTTGCTGCCACCCTCTCCGCCGCCGCCGCGACCCTGATTCCCCTCGACAGCCTCGCCTACGTGTCCGTCGGCGGCGATACCGGCTACCAGTGCTCCGGCACGTGGGCCGCCTGCGCCGACTACTGGTCCGTCGCGATCGGCGATGAAGCCACGGCGACGCAAACCGGCAACCGCGCCGGTGCGACGACGGCCAGCTTCCTGACGTCGGTCGGCTCGCGCTCGAAGGCGACGGGCGGCACCTATGCGGCGGCCTTTGCAGCCGAAGCCAACGCGACCGGCGAAGGCTCGCTCGCGATGGGCGGGAAATCCACCGCAACCGGTACAAGCGGCGTGGCCGTCGGCTACCGCTCGAACGCGAGCGTCGCCAATGCAGTCGCGCTCGGCCAGGGCTCGGTCGCCGACCGCACCGGTTCGGGCACGGAGCGCTTCTCCAATGCAGCCGTCGCATCGAACGGCGTCGTGTCCGTCGGCAGCGCCGGCGCGGAACGCCAGATCACCCGCGTCGCCGGCGGCACGCAGGACACCGATGCCGTGAACGTCCGGCAGCTGGCCGCCGTCGACACCGCCGCATCGAACGGTCTCGCGTCGCTGTCGACCGCCACGTCGGCCGCGATCGATGCCGCGACCACGCGTTATTACAGCGTCAACGACGGCGGCACCGCCGGCGCGAACTACAACAACGACGGCGCCACCGGCAACAACGCACTCGCGGCAGGCGTGAACGCATCGGCGACCGGCCATGGCGACGTTGCGATCGGTGCGGGTGCGGCCAGCAGCAGCGGCTCGACCGGCGCCGGCAACGTCGCGATCGGCCAGGACGCCCGCGCGATCACCACCGGCGGCGGCTTCGGCGCGATCGCGCTCGGCGCGGGCGCGAAGGCCGGCACGGGTGGCTACACGGGCGCCGCCGCGATCGGCTACAACAGCTCGGCCACGGAAAACAGCACGGCGATCGGCGCGAACGCGTCGTCGAGCCATACCGGCACGGCGCTCGGCCGCGCGGCGGAAGCGACCGCTCGCGGCGCGCTGGGCGCAGGCTCGTCCGCCGCCGCCACTGCAACGAGCGCGATCGCACTGGGCGACCGCGCGACGAGTTCGGCCGCCACCAGCGTGTCGATCGGCGCACAGGCCAACGCCAGCGCACAGGCCGCTAGCGCGATCGGGCCGCGTGCGGTCGCGTCGGGCGCGGGTGCGGTCGCGATCGGTGCGAGCGCAACGGCTGCCGACGCGAACTCGGTCGCGCTGGGCGGCGGCGCGGTCACCGCGGCTGCCACCGGCACGAGCGGCGCGACGATCAACGGCCGCGCATACGACTTCAAAGGCACCGCGCCCGTCGGGACGGTGAGCGTCGGCAACCAGAATCGCGAACGGACGATCACCAACGTCGCGGCCGGTCAGCTCAACGCGAACAGCACCGACGCCGTCAACGGCTCGCAGCTGAACGCGACCAACGTCGAACTCGGCACGGTAGGCTCCAACCTCACGAGCCTGTCGACCTCGACGTCGACCGGCCTCTCCACGACGAACGACACGCTCACGTCATTGTCGACGTCGACCGCCGACAGCCTGCGCATCGTCGACAGCAACATGGCCTCGCTGTCGACCGGCCTGAGCACGACCGACAACGCCGTCGCATCGCTGTCGACCGCGACGTCCACCGGCCTGTCGACCACCCACAACACGCTGGTTTCGCTGTCCACGTCCACATCGACCGGCATCGATACGCTCGGCAAGAACCTGACGTCGCTGTCGACCGCCACGTCGACGACCGTCGGTTCCTTGTCCACCACGATCAGTACAACGAATGACAATCTGGTCTCGTTGTCGACCTCGACGTCGACCGGCTTCGTGTCGCTGTCGACCGGCCTGAGCACGACCAACGACACGGTCACGTCGTTGTCGACCTCCACGTCGACCGGGCTGTCGACGACCAACAGCACGCTCGCGTCGTTGTCCACGTCGGCCTCGACGGGCATCCATTCGCTGTCGACCGGCCTCAGCGCGACCGACAGCACGATGACGTCGCTGTCCACGTCGACGTCGTCGGGCCTCAGCTCGCTGTCGACGAGCATCAGCTCGGTCACCGTCAACACGACGAACCTCGGCAACAGCACGGCCGACGCGCTCGGCGGCGGCGCCACATACGATCCGGTAACCGGGAAGATCACCGCGCCGTCGTACGTGACGTACAACAACGACGGCACGACGACGACCCACGCCAACGTAGGCGACGCGATCGACAACCTCAACGCGAAGGGCGCGAAGTACTTCCACGCGAACTCGACCGAGGCCGACAGCCAGGCCACCGGCGCGAACAGCGTCGCGATCGGCCCGAACGCGGTCGCGAACCTCGACAACTCGGTGGCGATCGGCAACCGCTCGGTCACCGGCGCCGCGGTCGGCGTGTCGTCGTCGAGCATCGGCGACCTGCATTTCGGCGGATATGCGGGGGCGAACCCGTTCGGCGTGTTCAGCGTCGGCTCGCCGGGCCAGGAACGCCAGATCCAGAACGTCGCGGCTGGCCGCGTCAGTGCCGACAGCACCGATGCGATCAACGGCAGCCAGCTGCACGCGACCAACCTGAACGTCGCATCGCTGTCGACCGGGTTGAGCTCGACGAACAGCAATCTCGCCTCGCTGTCCACGTCGACGTCGACCAGCATCGGTTCGCTGTCGACCGGCCTGTCGTCGACCAACGAAGCGCTGGGCTCGCTGTCGACCTCTACGTCGACGAGCGTGACGTCGTTGTCCACCGGCCTGTCGACGACCAACGACCGCGTGTCGTCGCTGTCGACCAGCGTGACGAACATCAACACGCAGATCAACAACCTGTCGACGTCGGCGTCGCGCAACACGGGCATCACCGCGGACATGAACGGTTCGGGCACCGATGCGCCGACCGTCACGGCCGGCTCCAACTCGGTCGCGATCGGCGCGAACTCGAACGACGGCGGCCGCTCGAACGTGGTCTCGGTCGGCACCGCGGAGCAGCAGCGCCAGATCGTCAACGTCGCACCGGGCACGCAGGGCACCGACGCGGTCAACCTGAATCAGCTGACGATGGCGACCGAATCGGCGAACCGCTACACCGACCAGCGGGTCGGCGCGATTCAGCAAGGCGTGAACGATCTCGCACGCAACGCCTATTCGGGGATCGCGATCGCCGGCGCGCTCGCGGGGATGCCGCAGGTCGATCCGGGCAAGGTCGTCTCGGTCGGCGCCGGGTTCGGCAACTACGGCGGCTATACGGCAATCGCGGTCGGCGGCAGCGCGCGGATCACGCAGAACACCGTGATCAAGCTCGGTGTCGGCACGGTGAACGGCTCGCGCATGATGGTCAACGGCGGCATCGGGCATTCGTGGTGATGCCGCGCAGGCCGGCGCGGATCGTGCCGGCCCGCCCCGCTGTGGAAACGGAAAAGCCCGTGAGCGTCAGGTCGCCCACGGGCTTTTTTATCGGCGAAGTCGTGGCGGTTCACATGCTATGAAGCGGTCGCTTCCTGTCGCGACACGCTCGGCGCAACACCCGTCCAGCGCTTGTATGCCTGCGAGAACGACGACATGTCGCTGAAGCCCAGCTCCTCCGCGATCTCCTTGATCGACAAGCTTCCCTCGGCGATCAGCGCCTGCGCACGCGCCTTGCGTACCGCGTTCGAGATGTCGCGGAAGCACGCACCCTCTTCTTGCAGGCGGCGCTTCAACGTGCGCTCGCTCGTGTTGAGCAGCGTCGCGATGTCTTTCAGTTGCGGCGGCCGGTCGAACGGGCGCGTGGCGAGGTACTCGTTCAGGAACGACACGAGATCGACGCGCGTGCGCCGGCGTGTCATCAGCTCCGCACACATGCGCTCGCACATCGCCGCGGTCGCGGCATTCGCCTGCGGCAACGGCCGCTCGAGATGCGCATGTTCGAACGTGAGCGTACTGGCAGGCTGGCCATGCCGGATCTTCGCGCCGAGCACCGTCTGTTTCGCTTCGGAACCGGATCCGGCGTCGCACGCCAGGTCGAACGTCGCGAGTTCGAACGCGCTGCCGATCACGTCGCGCAGCACGCGGCACGTCGCGCCCATCGCGCGTTCGACGAAGAAACGCTGCACGTTCGCGGCAAGCTCCGGCGACGCGTCGAACTGAATCGCGTCGTGCGGCCCGATTCGGCGGAACGTCATCCCGACGAACGTGTAGGTCAGCGCCAGGTAGCGGCCGGCGAGCGCGACCGCGTCCATGCCCGTCGCGCTGCTCAGCAGCCCGTAACCGAGCAGCCCGTATGCAGACAGCTGGTACGACAGGCCGACTTTCAGGCCGATGCCGGCCTCGCCGGACGTCAGATCCAGCAGGTTCGACGCAACAGCCAGCTCCTGCGCGGCCAGCACCGTGAAATCGGGGTCGGCAAGCTGCTTCAGCGTGAGCTGCGAGCCCTTGAGCAATGCCGATGACGCGATCTTCCGGTCACGCCCGAACTCGATCATCAGCAGGACGGAAGCCGGGCTGCGGGCAAAGTTCCAGACATTCATCAGACGCCTCGCGACGTGGGGTTGGCCTAGATTCTAAAGCGGTTGGCCTGCCGCAGCATGGATCGTGCGAGCCGGGGCGCCGATGATGGACGACATCGCAACCCGCACGGCGTCGATCACCATGAAGCTCTCCTCGCTCTTTCGTCCGGCCCGCACGCTACTGCTGGCCGCCGGCCTGTCGGGCGCACCGCTCGCACCGGCGCTGGCCGACGATGCCGTTTCGCCCACCCCACCGGAGCCCGCCACCATGCCCAGGACCTACGCAGACCAGCCCGTCTGGCGCGACATGCAGAAATTCCTTCCGGCCGACTTCCAGTGGAAGAACGGCCGGCAACCGACGGAAGAATGGTGGTCCTGGCACGGCCATCGCATGCATCTCGACACGTACCGCAACCCGCAGGCGCGGGTGAAGGTGATCCTGTTCCATGGCGTGGGCACCAACGGCCGGCAGATGTCGATGATCCTCGGCGAGCAGCTGGCGCGCCGCGGCTACGAAACGATCGCGGTCGACATGCCCGAATACGGGATGACCGAGGTGGCCAACGGCGCACTGGTTCGCTACGACGACTGGGTGCGCGCCGGCAGCGACCTGATCGACGCGGAGCGCGCGAAGGACGACCGGCCGATCGTGCTGTACGGGCTGAGCGCGGGCGGCATGCTCACGTATCACGTGGCCGCGCTGAACGGCAAGGTCAAGGGCATCGTCGGCATGACCTTCCTCGACCAGCGCCTTCAGCAGGTGCGCGACGAAACCGCGCGCAACGTGTTCATGAGCCGCGTCGGCGGGCCGATGATGCATCTCACCGCGATGACCCCGCTTAAATCGATGCGCGTGCCGATGACGCTCGCCAGCAAGATGTCCGCGCTCGTCAACGACCCGGATGCGCTGAAGGTGTGGCTGTCCGATCGCACCTCCGCCGGCAACGCGATGACGATCGCGTTTCTCGATTCCTACATGTCGTACCGGCCCGCGGTCGAGCCGGAGGATTTCGCGGTATGTCCGGTCCTGCTCACGCAACCGGCCGCGGACCGCTGGACGCCGCTGCACCTGAGCGAACCGTTCCTTGCGCGCATTCGCCGCGTGCCGGTCAAGGTGACGATGCTGGAGAACGCGGGCCACTATCCGCTCGAACAGCCGGGGCTGTCGCAGATGGTCGATGCGATCGACGCGTTCTATCGCGAGGTGACGGCGGAATACGTCGACCACCGCGCGCCGTCTTGACGAGCAGCGCACGCGCCGGCACGGAAACCGGTGCCGCAAACGGAAAACCGCCGATGCGTGCGTTGCGCATCGGCGGCTCCGTGTCACAAGCGCCCGTCAGACATGCAACGCATGCCCGAGCGCACGCAACGCCGCTTCCTGCAGCGCCTCGCCGAGCGTCGGGTGCGCATGGATCGTGCCGCCGATATCCTCCAGCCGCGCGCCCATCTCCAGCGACTGCGAGAACGCGGCAGCCAGCTCCGACACGCCGCGCCCGACGGCCTGCCAGCCGACGATCAGGTGGTTGTCGCGCCGCGCGACGACCCGCACGAACCCGTCGGTCGCCTGCAGCGTCATCGCGCGCCCGTTCGCCGCGAACGGGAACGATGCGCTCAGGCAATCGACGCCGGCCGCGTGCGCGTCGTCCGGCGACCAGCCGGCCGTCACGATCTCGGGATCCGTGAAGCACACGGCCGGAATCGACGCCGGCACGAACTGGCGGCGCCGGCCGGCAATCAGCTCGGCGACCATCTCGCCTTGCGCCATCGCACGATGCGCGAGCATCGGCTCGCCGGCGACGTCGCCGATCGCCCACACGTTGCGCATCGACGTCCGGCATTCGTCGTCGATCCGCAGCGCACGGCCGTTGCGATCGAGCTGCAGCGTCTCCAGCCCGAATCCGTCGACGCGCGGCCGGCGGCCGACGGCCACCAGCACGCGATCGGCCGGCAGCGTCTGCTCGGCGCCGTCGGCGGCCTGCACGCGCACCGCGCCCTTCTCCGCCAGCCCGAGCACCTTGTGGCCGAGCCGCAGATGGACACCGAGCCGCGCGAGCGAGTCGGCCACCGGCCGCGAGAGTTCGGCATCGTACGCGGGCAGCACGCGCTCGGCCGCTTCGACGACGCTGACGTCGACACCGAGCTTGCGATAGACGATCCCGAGTTCGAGCCCGATATACCCGGCGCCGACGACGACCAGCCGCTTCGGCAACGTCGCGGGCGACAGCGCTTCGGTCGACGACACGACGTGCCCGCCGAACGGCATCGTCGGCAGCTCGACCGGCTCGGAGCCCGTCGCGAGCAACAGGTGTTCGCAACTGATCCGCACCGAGTGGCCGCCGGTGACGACATCGACGGTCTTGCCGTCGACTACGTGTGCGTCGCCATGCAGCACGCGCACGCCGTTCTTCTTGAGCAGCGCGCCGACGCCGCGCGTGAGCCGGTCGACGATGCCGTCCTTCCACGCGACGCTTTTCGCAATGTCGATCTCGGGCGTGCGCACGCGGATCCCGAGCGCGCCTTCGCCCGCGTGACCGCACGCCTGTTCGAACGCATCGGCCACGTGGATCAGCGCCTTCGACGGAATACAGCCGATATTCAGGCAGGTGCCGCCGAGCCGGTCGCGTTCGACGAGCACGGTCGGGATGCCGAGCTGGCCGGCGCGAATCGCGGCGACGTAGCCGCCCGGGCCGCCGCCGACGACGAGCAGTGTGGTGTGTTCGTTCTTCATCGTGCTCACTCCACGAACAGCATGGCCGGGCGTTCGAGCACCGCGCGCACGGCCTGGATGAATTCGGCCGCATCCGCGCCATCGACGACGCGATGGTCGAACGACGACGACAGGTTCATCATCTTGCGCGCGACGACCGCGCCGTCGCGGATCATCGGCCGCTCGACGATCCGGTTCACGCCGACGATGCCGACTTCCGGATGATTGATCACCGGTGTCGACACGATGCCGCCGAGCGCGCCGAGGCTCGAAATCGTGATCGTCGAACCGCTCAGCTCGTCGCGCTGCGCGCGGTTCGCGCGTACCGCATCGGCGAGCCGGGCGATCTCGGCGGAAATCGACCACACGTCCTTCGCTTCCGCATGACGCAGCACAGGCACCGTGAGGCCGCCGTCCGTCTGCGTCGCGACGCCCATGTGCACCGCGCCGTAGCGCGTGACGACACCCGCTTCGTCGTCGAAGCGCGCGTTGATCTGCGGAAAATCGCGCAGCGCGATCACCATCGCGCGGATCAGCAGCGGCAGCGGCGTGAGCTTTCCACGCGTGTCGCCGTAGCGGCGGTTCAGTTCCGCGCGCAACGATTCGAGTTCGGTGACGTCGATTTCCTCGACGTAGCTGAAGTGCGGAATGCGGCGCTTCGCTTCCTGCATCTTGCGCGCGATCGCACGCCGCAAGCCGATCACCGGCACTTCGGTTTCGTCGTGGCGTTCGTCGTAACCGTGCGCGTGCGACGGGCGCGCAGCACCGCCACCGGCGCCCGCATACGCATCGAGGTCCGCATGCAGGATCCGCCCCGCTTCACCGGTGCCGCGCACATAGCGCAGCTCGACGCCTATGTCCCACGCGCGCTGACGCACAGCCGGCGACGCGAGCGGCCGTTCGCCCGGCGCGAGCGCCGCACGCGGCCGGGTCGCAGGTTCCTCGCGACGCGGCTTCGCCGGCGCGTGACTCGCCGCCGGCCGTGCAGGCGGCTCGGCCGGCAGGTCGGCCGCCGGCTTCGACGGCGCCACCGCGACCGGTGCGGTTTCTACCTTAGATTCCCGCACCGGTGCGCCGGCCTTCAGATTGCCGGCGCCTTCGACCTCGAGGCGAATCAGCTCGCTGCCGACCGCCATCATCTCGCCGATGCGGCCGCCGAGCTCGATCACCTTGCCCGTCACCGGCGACGGAATCTCGACCGCCGCCTTGTCGGTCATCACGTCGGCGAGCGGCTGGTCTTCCTTGATCACCTGCCCGACTTCCACATGCCAGGCCACCAGCTCGACCTCGGCGATCCCTTCGCCGATATCCGGCATCTTGATGACATGAATCCCCATCTCAGGCCTCCATCACGCGTCGCAACGCTTCACCGACCCGGGTCGGGCCCGGAAAGTACGCCCATTCCTGCGCATGCGGATACGGCGTGTCCCAGCCCGTCGTGCGCTCGACCGGCGCTTCGAGGTGGTAGAAGCAGTGTTCCTGAACCAGCGACACGAGTTCCGCGCCATAGCCGCAGGTGCGCGTCGCCTCGTGCACCACGACGCAGCGCCCGGTCTTGCGGACCGACGCGACGATCGTGTCGAGATCGAGCGGCCACAGCGTGCGCAGGTCGATCACCTCCGCGTCGATGCCCGTCTCCTCGGCCGCGGCGAGCGACACGTGCACGGTCGTACCGTACGTCAGCACCGTCACATCGTTGCCGGGCCGCACGATGGCGGCCGTATCGAGCGGCACCGTGTAATAGCCCTCGGGTACCGCGCTCGCCGGATGCTTGAGCCACGACGTGACCGGCCGTTCGTGATGGCCGTCGAACGGCCCGTTGTACAGCCGCTTCGGCTCGAGGAAGATCACCGGGTCGTCGTTCTCGATCGATGCGATCAGCAGCCCTTTCGCGTCGTACGGATTCGACGGCATCACCGTGCGCAACCCGCACACCTGCGTGAACATCGCCTCCGGGCTCTGGCTGTGCGTCTGGCCGCCGTAGATGCCGCCGCCGCACGGCATCCGGATCGTCATCGGCGCGATGAACTGGCCGGCCGAGCGATAGCGCAGCCGCGCGCCTTCCGACACGATCTGGTCGGACGCCGGGTAGAAATAGTCGGCGAACTGGATCTCGCACACGGGGCGCAGCCCGTACGCCCCCATCCCGACCGCCGCGCCGACGATCCCGCCTTCGGAGATCGGCGCATCGAACACGCGCGACTTGCCGTATTTGTTCTGCAGTCCTTCGGTACAGCGGAACACGCCGCCGAAATAACCGACGTCCTGCCCGAACACGACCACGTCGCTGTCGCGCCCGAGCATCACGTCCATCGCGGAGCGCAACGCCTGGATCATCGTCATCGGCTGCGTCGCCGTGCCTGTCTCTTGTTGCGCCATGATCATGCTCCCAGTTCCTGGCGCTGACGGCGCAGGTGCGCAGGCAGCTCCTTGTACACGTCGTCGAACATCGATGCGGGCGACGGAATCCGGTCGTCGGCCAGCGTCCCGTATTTCTCCGCTTCCTTCTGCGCGGCGATCACCTCGGCTTCGAGTTCGGCAGTCAGCGCGTCGTGCGCGCTGTCCGACCAGATGCCCTTCGCGATCAGGTGGCGCTTGAAACGCTCGATCGGGTCGCCCAGCGGGAAATGGGACCAGTCGTCGCTCGGCCGGTACTTGGTCGGATCGTCCGACGTCGAATGCGCACCCGCGCGATAGGTCACCCACTCGATCAGCGTCGGGCCGAGATTGCGGCGCGCGCGTTCGGCCGCCCAGCTCGACGCCGCGTAGATCGCGAGGAAATCGTTGCCGTCGACGCGCAGCGACGCGATCCCGCAACCGACGCCGCGCCCGGCGAAGGTCGTGCCTTCGCCGCCCGCGATCGCCTGGAACGTCGAGATCGCCCACTGGTTGTTGACGACGTTCAGCACGACCGGTGCGCGGTATACGTGCGCGAACGTGAGCGCGGTATGGAAGTCGGCTTCGGCCGTCGCGCCGTCGCCGATCCACGCGGACGCGATCTTCGTGTCGCCCTTGATCGCCGACGCCATCGCCCAGCCGACCGCCTGGATGAACTGCGTCGCGAGGTTGCCCGAAATGGAGAAGAAGCCGGCTTCGCGATCCGAATACATCACCGGAAGCTGGCGCCCCTTCAGCGGGTCGCCTTCGTTCGACATCAGCTGGCAGATCATTCGCTCGAGCGACACGTCGCGCGCGATCAGGATGCTCTGCTGGCGGTAGGTCGGGAAGCACATGTCGCCGTCACGCAGCGCCATCGCGTGCGCGGTGCCGATCGCCTCTTCGCCGAGGCTCAACATGTAGAAGGAGATTTTCTTCTGGCGCTGCGCGATCATCATGCGCGCGTCGAAAATGCGGGTCTTGAGCATCGCGCGCAGCCCGGCGATCAGGTGCGCATCGTCGAGATCCGGCGCCCACGGGCCGACGGCCTTGCCGCTGTCGTCGAGCACGCGCACGAGGCTGCGGGCGAGATCGGCGGTGTCCGCCGCGGCTACGTCGATCGGCGGGCGGCGGACTGCGCCGGCCGGCGATAGATGCAGATAGGAAAAATCCGTCTTGCAGCCCGGACGCCCGGTGGGCTCCGGCACATGCAGACGCAATGGCTCTGACAGGCTCATCGTGTCGTCTCCACGCTCGATTGTGTCTCACGCTGTTTGGGGACGCGCGGCCGGTTGCCGGCCTGCGCGCGGGCTGACGTGCGGATAAGCACGTCAACCTTGGAAATTTATGCCTTGCGGCGACTGGCGTCGATGACCAACCCGCTCGACCACGGTGAGCAGATTTGCCATGTCTGGCGAGGAGAGAGGAAAGGTGTGTCGTGACCAGCGCGGTTCAGGCACACGCGCCGGTCCGGCGCGCGGCCGCAGTCATTTTTCGCTGATCTGCAGCGCGATATACAGCAGGAGTCGATCGTCCATCACCGACAGATCGAGACGGGTCGCGTCGCAAACCTGTTGCAGCCGATAGTCGAGCGTATTGCGGTGGATGCCGAGCAGCGCGGCGGTCGCCCCAAGGTGTCCGTCCGACGCGTACCATGCCCGCAAGGTATCGAGCAACGGGCCGGAACGCCGGCCCAACGCAAGCAGCCGCTTGAGCGGCAACTGCAATTGCTGAGCCTGCCAGCTCTGCGACATACCCGACAGCAGGACCGGCAGACTGAATTCGTAATACGAGAACGTCGTCCGCTGCGGCATGCGCTCGATGCCGACGCGGAGCGTCGTCAGTGCGCACTGGTAGGAACGCTCGAAGCCGGCGACGCCGTCCATTGCGATGCCGAGTGCCAGCTTGAACGGCTGCGTCGCCTTCTGGCCCAGGATCGTCTCGAGCGCGTCCAGCGCCTTGCGGGCGGCATCGGCCACCGCGTCGAGTTCGACCGCACGCGCGTCGATCGGATCGAAGATCACGAGTTCGCGGAACGATGTCTTCGCGGTCAGCTGGTGTGGCCGCTCGTCGGCGAGCTGCGACTGCATCCGCTCGATCTGCGCCACCCCGGCCTCGGGATTCGCATCGACATGAGTGAGACGGCAGACGATCGCGACCCGCGGGAGCCCGCAGTCGATGCCGAGCCGCTGCGCCCACGCATCCAGTTCGGCGGCCGCGCCCCGGCGCTCGATCAGCTGCAGCACGAACGCCTCGCGGTGGCGCGCGTTCTGGCGCAGCTCGTGCGTCAGTTGTTCGCGTTCGAGGAGCATTTCCGCGGTAATTCTCAGCAGCTCGCCGAACCGGCGAACCTCGGCCGGATCGCCGGTTACGCCGATCACCCCGCACAGCTGCCCGCGCACGCTGAGTGGCAGATTGACGCCCGGCCGCACGCCGTGCAGGCGTTGTGCCATGTCCGCATCGATCTCGACCGTGCGCGCGCCGGCCAGCGCGAGCTGCGCCCCCGCGTGCAGTTCGCCGACGCGCTTCGCGTCGCTGCTCGCGAGGATCGAGCCGTGCGCGTCCATGACATTGACATCGAATGGAATCACGTCGAGCGTGCGTTCCACGATCGCTGTCGCGAGGCGGGAATCGATCATCACGGCTGGCGAGTCTATCAGGAAATAACCGCCCCGACGGCAGGCCGGCGCACGGACGCGCTCAGGCCGGCGAGCCGCCCTGAACGATTTCCGTCGGCCAGACGATGCGCATCAGGTTGGTCGAGCCGGGATGGCCGAACGGCACGCCGGCCGCGACGACGACGGGCCGTTCTCCCGTCGACAATCCTTCCTCGCGCGCCGCCGCGATTGCGATCTCGACGACGTTTTCAATTCCGACCGCCTCGGCGCCGACGCGCGAATGCACGCCCCACGCCAGCGTGAGCCGTCGCGCGACGTCGACGTGTGGCGTCAGGCTCAGGATCGCGGCCCGCGGCCGAAGGCGCGACAGCCGGAGCGCCGTGGCGCCCGACGTCGTATAGGTCACCGCTGCGTCCAGCGTCAGCGTATCCGACACCGCCTCGATCGCCGCGCCGATCGCGTCGGTCGCATTCGGCGCATGCGCGGTCGCGTTCGCCTTCATGAGCTCACGCCGCAGCGGATCGGCCTCGACGGTCGACACGATCTTCCGCATGAAAGTCACCGCGTCGATCGGATATTCGCCCGACGCCGATTCGGCCGACAGCATCACCGCATCGGCGCCTTCGTAGACGGCCGCGGCGACGTCGGAAGCCTCGGCGCGCGTCGGCGTCGGGGACGACGTCATCGATTCGAGCATTTGCGTGGCGACGATGACCGGCTTGCCGGCCGCGCGAGCGAGGCGCACGAGCCGCTTCTGCACGCCCGGCACGTCTTCGATCGACATTTCCACGCCAAGATCCCCGCGCGCCACCATCAACGCATCGGCCGCGTCGATGATGCCCGCGATGTTCGCGACGGCCTGCGGTTTCTCGATCTTGGCGACGATGTTCGCCCGCGAACCGATCAGGCTGCGCGCGTCGCGCACGTCAGCTTCGGTCTGCACGAACGAGAGCGCGACCCAATCGATGCCGAGCGACAGCCCGAACGCGAGATCGTCGCGATCCTTGCGTGACATGGCCCGTATCGCGAGTGGCGCGTCCGGCACGCTCACGCCCTTGCGATCGGAGATCGCACCGTCGACGAGCGCTTCCGTTTCGATGCGTCCCGGCGTGGCACTCCGCACCTTGAAACGGAGCTTGCCGTCGTCGACCAGCAGTTGATGGCCGGGCTGTACGGCCGCGAAAATCTCCGGATGCGGCAAGTGCACACGGTGCGCATCGCCCGGCGCTTCGTCGGCGTCGAAGACGAAAGTCTGCCCCTTGACCACGCGCTCTCGCCCCTGGGCGAATTTGCCGACCCTGAGCTTGGGGCCCTGGAGGTCGATCAGAATGCCGATCGGCCGGCCCAGGCGAGCCTCGACCGTCCGGATTGCCGTATGCCGCGCCGCATGGTCGTCGTGCGTGCCATGACTGAAATTGAGGCGAAACACGTCGGCGCCGGCACGCGCCATCGCCTCGATGGCCGCTTCGCTCGAACTCGACGGCCCGAGCGTTGCGATGATCTTCGTCGAACGGCGCTGGCCGCCGTTTGCCCTGTTCTCGATGGACATGATTAACTCCGTTGCGCGATGCGATGACCGAGCCGAATGGCTGCGGCGATGTTGCGTGCGGCGAAGCGCACGTTGGATGCGGCCTCCTCGAATGCCTCGCCAAGCGAGCACGCGCGTCTGACCGACGCGAACATCGCGTCGACACCATGCTGGTAGATCGCGCCCGCGGTTCCGGACACGGCGCCGCCGATTGCGATGACCGGCACGCCGTGCTCGGCCGCGATCCGCGCGACGCCGATCGGCGCCTTGCCGTGCACGGTCTGGCCGTCGAGGCATCCCTCCCCCGTCACCACGAGTTGCGCGTCGCGAATCGCTTCATGCAAGCCCACGGCTTCCGTCACGATCTGCACGCCGGGACGCAGCGTCGCGTTCAGGCAGGCCAGCATCGCCGCCCCCATGCCGCCCGCGGCCCCGCCACCCGGCAGCGCCGCGACCGGACGGTTCAGATCGCGCGCGATCACGTCGGCGAAATGCCGCAGGTTGTCGTCGAGACAGGCAACCGTCGCCGGCGTCGCCCCCTTTTGCGGGCCGAAAACCGCGGATGCGCCGTTCGGGCCGACGAGCGGGTTGTCCACATCGCACGCGATTTCGAAGCGGCATGATGCGAGCCTCGCATCGAGCGTGGCTGTGTCGATGTGCGCGAGCGCCGCCAGTGCACCGCCGCCGCGGCCGATCTCCCGCCCGTCGGCGTCGGTCAGTTTCGCGCCGAGCGCCTGCAGCATGCCGGCGCCGCCGTCGTTGGTCGCACTCCCGCCAATGCCGACGATGAATCGCCGCGCGCCGTCGTCGAGCGCCGCACGAATCAGTTCCCCGGTACCGCGGCTCGACGTGACGAGCGGGTTGCGCTCCATCGGCGCGACGAGATGCAGGCCGCTCGCGGCCGCCATTTCGATGACGGCCGTGCCGTCGCTCAGCAAGCCGTAAGCGGCGGCGACCGGCCGGCCGAGCGGGTCCTCGACCGTGGCGCTGCGCCGGTCCCCGCCGACGGCGGCGATCAATGCGTCCACCGTGCCCTCGCCGCCATCGGCGATCGGCAGGCACAGATACGCCGCGTCGGCGAATATCTCGCGGAAGCCGGCCTCGATCTGCCGCGCAACGTCGATGGCGCTCAGGCTTTCCTTGAAGGAATCGGGTGCGATAACGATTTTCATTTAGGTATCCTCATGCCTTTGCCGGCACGTCGGGCAGTGTCGCGCGCCGTGCGCGCGACGTGGCCCTGTGTCAACGGTTGACCTGACGGGCCGGCGTTCGCATGACGAGCACGAAACCGACCACCATCGCGCTCGACAGCAGATAGAGCGCGATATCGGTACGATGCGTGGCGTCCTTGATCCAGCCGACGATGTAGGGGCTCACGAAACCCGCGATCTGCCCGAGCGAATTGATGAGTGCGACGCCACCCGCCGCGGCCGTACCGGCGAGTACCGCGGTCGGCAGCGGCCAGAACATCGCGAGCGCGGTCAGCGCGCCGGAGGTCGCGAGCGTCAGGCCGATCATCGCGGGAGCGATCTGGTTGTCGAACCGGGCCGCGATCAGCAGGCCGGCGACGCCGATTGCCATCGGCACGCTCAGATGCCAGCGGCGTTCCCGGCGCGCATCCGCCGATCGTCCCACGACGATCATCGCGATCGCCGCGAACAGGTACGGAACCGCGCTCAGCCATCCGACCATGCCGTCGTTGCCGATCCCGAGCGATTTGATGATGGTCGGCAGCCAGAAGTTGATCGCGTACACCCCCATCTGAATGCTGAAGTACACGAGGCCGAACTTCCATACCGCGAGGTTGCACACGATGTCGCGCACCGGCGTGGCGCTTTGCGGCTTGCCGGCGGCAGACCCGTGCGCCGCGGCGTCATCTGCCAGCGCCTGCGCGAGCGCGGCTTTCTCGCTTTCGTTCAGCCACGTGGCGTCGGCAATCCGGTCCTGCAGCAGAAAGAACACGGCGACACCGAGCAGGACGGTCGGCACACCCTGCAGCAGAAAGAGCCATTGCCAGGCGGCGAGCCCGCTCTGCCCGGCCGCGAAATGCGTCAGCATCCAGCCCGACAGCGGGCCGCCGAGCACGCCGGAAACCGGAATCGCCGACATGAAGAGTGCAATCGCACGGCCGCGACGCGCCGACGGATACCACTGCGTCAGAAACAGCACCATGCCGGGAAAGAACCCGGCCTCGGCGATACCCGTCAGAAATCGCAGCGCGTAGAACGATTCGGGGGTTCTCACGAGCAGCAGCGACGCGGAAAGCGCGCCCCACAGGCACATGATGATCGCGATCCAGATACGCGCGCCGACGCGCCTGAGCATCAGGTTGCTCGGCACACCGGCCAGCACGTAGCCGATGAAGAACACGCCCGCGCCCAGTCCGTAGACGGTCTCGCTCATCTTGAGATCGCTGAGCATCTGCAGCTTCGCGAACCCGACGTTGACGCGGTCGAGGTAATTGAACAGGTAACAGATAAAGATCAGCGGAATCACGCGTGACGTGACCTTCCGATAACCGCTGCTCAATGCGTCGGTCGCGAGGGGCGCGGTGGCGGGGGCGATGCCCATACTTGTCTCCGGATATTCGGTATTTTGATCTGCGCATGGTACGCAGTCCGGCCGGCCGACTCATCGTCAAGATGCACGATTTTTCACGAGATCGGCGGCTGTTTTATGGGCAAATATCCAAAACTTGGCAGACCGACGCCGAGTCCCGCGGACGGTCGACGCATCCGCTCGAACGCCACGAAAACAACAGGCCCCGCGAAATCCCGGATTTCCGCGGGGCCTGTTGCTGTCCGTTCGGGCGCGTCAGCGCCCGCTTGCCGGTTGTCCCGGCGCACGTTGAATCATGCGTCGGGGCGAAAGAGGTCGAAACGGCTGTCGGGCGTGACATGCACATAGGCCGACGGGCCGCCCGCGCGAAGAATGATGCCCGCACCGAACGTGTCGAAGATGCCGTCCTTCAGCAGATCCTTCCGGATATGAACGGCGACGACCTCGCCCAGTACGAGCGACGCCGGCGTTTCCACGCCATGGTGATCGCGCAGGCGAATCACGTCGGTCACCTTGCACTCGAAGTTGACGCCGCTTTCCGCGACACGCGGCACGTCGACCAGGCGCGACGGCACGGCGGTCAGGCCGCCGAGTTCGAACTCGTCCACGTCGTACGGCACCGCGGCACACGTCTGGTTCATCCGCTCGGCGAGCTCGCGCGTCGCGAGGTTCCAGACGAACTCGCCGGTCTCCTGCACGTTGCGCAGGCTGTCCTTGGCGGCGGTGCTCGAAAAGCCGATGATCGGCGGCCGGTAGTTGAATGCGTTGAAGAAGCTGTAGGGCGCGAGGTTGACCGTGCCGTCACTGCCGCGGGATGAGATCCAGCCGATCGGACGCGGGCCGACGATTGCATTCAAGGGATCGTGCGGCAAGCCGTGGCCTTGCGACGGTTCGTAATAGTGATAGGTCGAGTCGGTCATGACAGTGGGTCTGGCGAGAGGCAAATTGCGTTGAAGTCTATCGGCGGGAGCGCGTGTGCGGATCGCGGCGAGGCGTCCGGTACGACGTGCGCGCCAGTATCACATGGCGTTGATTTCGTCGCAGCGACGTGGCAAGGGCACGGTGGGCGCGTCATGCCCCGTCATCCGCGTTGCACGGGCGAACCCGGCATCGCGTTTCAGGTACCCGATCCGCCAAGGCGGGTCAGATAGTCGATCAGCCATTGCGTCGCGGGTCCGCAGGCACGGTCGGCTCGTCGAATCAACGACACGCCGTAGCGAAACACGTCACGATCGGACAACCGCACGACGGCCAGCCTGCCTTGCCGCAAATCATCGTCGATCAGGTGTGTCGGCATGGATCCCCACCCTAGCCCTTCGAGCAACAGACGGTGCTTCGCGCCGAGGTCCGCGGTCTTCCATGTGCGGGTCGCGTAGATGCCGTACGACTGCCCTTCGGTCAGTTTGCTTCTGTCGGTCAGCACAAGCTGCGTATATTCGCGCGCGTCGGACAGCGGCACGGTTCCCCTACGCTGCGCGAGAGGATGCGTGGGCGCGGCGACCGTGACCAGTTCGATCGAGCCCATGGACGTCGCATCGATCACGTCCGGCCAGCTTTGAGCAGGCCCGCTGATGCCGAGCGAGCACCCTCCGTCGAGCACCAGCTTCATCACGCCGCCGAGCGCTTCGATCGTCAGGTTGAGCGCGACCGTGGGGAATGCTTCGGCGAACGCGCTCAATCCCTCGACGAGCTTCGTCAACGGAAACATCACGTCCACCGCCAGCGACAGCTCCGCTTCCACTCCGCCACGCAACCCGGCGGTCTTTGCCTGAAGCTGGCCCACCAGCATGTCGAGCCGACGCGCATCCGCCAGGACGATTTCGCCCGCAGCCGTCAACGTCGGCCGCCGCTTGCCACGTTCAAACAGCGGCACGCCAAGCAACGATTCCAGATTGGCAACCGCGTAACTGACGACGGACTGGGCACGCTCGAGCCGCCGGGCCGCGCCGGAAAAGCTGCCGGCTTCGACCACCGCGATGAACGCGCGCAGTTGATCCAGATTGGGGCTTCGATCCATGAACAATCAAGAAAGTTGATTTTAACGATCAATTCTAGACGATTGTTTAGATCACGACATTCTCCTAAATTCCTGCTCAGCAGCGTTCGAAGCCTGCACTCCCGGCCTTCCGGCACGCGCTTCGACGCCCACTGAACGCAACCAGGAAGATGGAATCATGACGACTCACCACTCCCCTCCGCCGCGGCCGGAAACGACCGGCTCCGCGCTGTTCGAACCGCTCGATTTCGGTCGGATCACGCTCGACAACCGCATCGTGATGGCCCCGATGACGCGCAGCCGCGCCGGCGCCGGCGACGCGCCCGGCGCGGTCAATGCCCGCTATTACGCGCAACGAGCGTCGGCAGGTCTGATCGTCACGGAAGGCACGCAGATCTCGCCGCAGGGCAAGGGCTATCCGTTCACGCCGGGAATTTACAGCGACGCGCAAATTGCGGGCTGGAAGCAGGTAACCGACGCAGTGCATCGTGAAGGCGGCCGCATTTTCGTCCAGTTCGCGCACGTCGGCCGCATCGGCCATCCGGATCTGCAGAGCGACGGCGCGCTGCCCGTCGCACCATCGGCGATTCAGCCGGACGGGAACGCATTCACGCCGACCGGACCGAAACCGCATCCGGTACCACGTGCGCTCGACACGAATGAAATGCCCGGCATCGTCGAGCAATACGTGCATGCGGCGCACGCCGCGCTGGAGGCAGGTTTCGATGGTGTCGAGATCCACGCGGGGAACGGCTATCTGCTCGATCAGTTCCTGCGCGACGGGACGAACCGGCGCACGGACGAGTACGGCGGCACGATCGACCACCGTATTCGATTGCCGCTGGATGTCGTCCGGGCGGTCGGGCGTGTCGTGGGCCCCGATCGCCTGGGTGTTCGCATTTCTCCGGTCACCCCCCATTTCGGCGGCATCTCGGACAGCAATCCGCAGGCACTGTTCGAACGGTTCGCCGACCGGCTGACCGGTCTCGCGATCTACCTGCATGTCGTCGAAGGCATTCCGCAGGTGGCGTCCGATCAAGCAGCGCCATTCGACTACCGGGCATTGCGCCGTGCGTTCGGCGGGTTCTACGTCGCGAACAGCGGCTACACGAAAGCACGCGCGGAACAGGCACTGCACGACGGAAATGCCGATCTCGTTTCATTCGGCTACCCGTTCATCGCGAACCCCGACTTCGTGACGCGCACCCGACAAGACCGCCCGCTCGCGCATGCGGACATGTCGACGGCTTACGGCGGCGGCGAAGCCGGTTACACCGACTATCCGACGTTCGACGCGTAAGCAGGCATTCACCCGACAGATTGCAAGACACGAAACCGTATCGGCAATCCACCCAACCTTTTATTTTGGAATCCAAATGATTACGTCAATCAACCGTGCACTTTACCGAACGGCCGTCCGCGTTCCCGCCGTCAACATCGTGCTATCGGTCCTCGTACGGCTCCTCATCGCCGGCGTGTATCTCGGCGCAGGCATCAGCAAGCTATTCAACTACGCGGGAACCCAGCAATATATGGCGCACATGGGCGTATCGGGCGCGCTGCTTCCGCTCGTGATCGTCGTCGAGGTCGCCGGAGGTCTCGCGCTGATCGCCGGATTCATGACGCGTCTCGCGGCGCTCGGGCTCGCGATCTTTTCGGTCGTCGCCGCGGTGATCTTCCACAGCGGTGGCGATCAGACGCAGCAGACATTCTTCATGATGAATCTGTCGATGGCAGGCGGCCTGCTTGCGCTCGTCCTGAATGGCGCCGGCCGCGTCGCGTTCGATCGCACGCAGGCGGACTGATCCATCAGGCAGCACCCAATTGCCGCGCGGCCGATCCAGGCCCGCGCGCCATTCATTCCGGGGGCGAACACCCCGTTTCAAGCGAGATGCTTCCATGAGCACCATGCATGCCATCCAGATCGCGCGTGTCGGCGATCCTTCCGTCCTTCGTCCAGTCGTGATCGAGCGTCCGACACCTGCCGCCGACGAGGTCCTGGTGCGCGTCACGCGCGTCGGACTGAACTTCCCGGAAACGCTGCAACGGGCCGGCACCTATCCGGGCCCGGCCCTGGCGTTACCGGCGGTGCCCGGCTCCGAAGTCGTCGGCACCGTTGCCGCCGTGGGCGCGAATGTCCGCGACATTCGAATCGGCGAGCGTGTCGCGGCGCCACTGTTCGGCGCAATGCGTTCGACCGGTGGCTACGCCGAATACGTGACGCTCGGCGCAGCACTGATCACCGCGATTCCCGACGCGGTGTCCGACGACGATGCAGTCGCCGTGATGCTGCAAGGACTGGTGGCCAGGATGCTGCTTCGCGAAACGCGCGTGGCCGGAAGTACGGTCGCCATTACCGCCGCGGCCGGCGGCGTCGGCTCGATGCTGATCCAGTTGGCAAGACTCGACGGCGCTCGCGCCATCGTGGGCCTCGCAGGCGCGCCGGACAAACTGCATACCGTGACGACACTCGGCGCCGATCACGCCATCAGCTATCGCGACGAGGACTGGGCCGGTCAGTTGAGCACGGTCACGCGCGGCGCCGGCCCCGACGTCGTCTTTGATTCGATCGGCGGGACGGCGGCCCGCACGCTTGCCGCCGGCCTCGCGACATTCGGACGTTTCGTCAGCTACGGCGCGGCGAGCGGCCAACTACTCACGGTCGACGAATACCTGATGAACGCGCTCATCTTCGGCTGTCGCTCGCTGTCCGGCTTCGCACTGTACGCGTTCCTCACCGACGAGGTCGTGCGCCGGACGCTGGGCGAACTGTTCGGCCTGCTGGCGACCGGCGCACTGAAGCCGCTGATCGGCGGCAGCTATGCGTTCGATGCGATTGCGGACGCGCATCGAGCGCTCGAATCAGGTCGAACGACGGGCAAGCTGATACTGCGCGTCGAATGATCGGGCTCGGGCCAAGCGACATAGGCAACCTTCCGCACCTGCGCGGGCCCAGGCGCCGTACAAACAAAAAACCCGCGAGCGCTTTATTTCTCGCGGGTTTTCGAACCGTCGTCGCATCGCCATGAAAGCGATCGTGGTGCCGGGGACCGGACTTGAACCGGCAAGCCAGTTAAGGCGGCGGATTTTCGTCACACTGCTTCTTTCAAAGCCGGCGTCGCGTGGGCGACGCCGTTCGTGCGCTGGACTATGCCTTCACCGTCGCGCGCGGGCGTGACCGCTGCCCGTGCGCCTTAGGCGCCCCCCGTCTAGTCTCTACACCTTCCTCGCGAAAACCGCGAGGCTTGGCTCGGCGTTGCCTCGATGCGCGCATCAGGGGTTTCACCGAATTTGAAGGGTTCTGCACCGACCGTTTCCGGCCGGGCACTCAATCGTTTAAGTCCGCTATGTTTACCAATTTCATCACCCCGGCAAGAGGGCGGACCGCATTCTACCACCGGTCCGGCCCCGTACGACGGCGTCATGCGTCACGACGATACAGCGTCACGACGCAGGCGCCCCCCAGTCCGATGTTGTGCTGCAACGCCAGGCGCGCGCCCTCGACCTGTCTTGCGCCCGCCTCCCCCCGCAGTTGCCAGACCAGCTCCGCGCATTGCGCCAGCCCGGTCGCACCGAGCGGATGGCCTTTCGACAGCAGGCCGCCCGATGGATTGGTGACGACCTTGCCGCCGTACGTGTTGTCGCGATCGCGAACGAACCGCTCGGCACCGCCTTCGGGACACAGCCCGAGCGCTTCATAACTGAGCAACTCGTTGCTCGTGAAGCAGTCGTGCAATTCGACGACATCGAGATCCTCGGGCCCGATCCCGGCCTGCTCGTACACCTGGCGCGCGGCCTCGGCCGACATGTCGTAGCCGACCATCCGGATCATCGACGCCGGCTCGAAGCTGCCCGGGTAGTCGGTGGTCATCGCCTGCGCGGCGATGTGCACCCGCCGCGCCAGACCGTGACGTTTCGCGAAGTCATCCGAGCACAGCACCGCGCAACCGGCGCCGCAGGTCGGCGGACAGCACTGGAAGCGCGTGAGCGGATCGAACACCTCGCTCGACCCCATCACCTGCGCGAGGTCCAGCGGCTCGCGAAACAGCGCGTACGGATTACGCGCGGCGTGCTCGCGCGCCTTGACGGCGATCATGCCGAATGTCTCCCGCTCGGCACCGTAGCGTTCCATATACTCGCGCCCGGCGCCGCCGAACATCCGCACGGCCAGCGGCGCGTCCGTCTCGCCCTGCACGGCATCGGCGACGTCGAGATGCAGCTCGAGCGGCGATGCGCGGTCGTTGAACCAGGTCGTCAACGCGCCCTTCGCCATCTGCTCGAACCCGAGTGCCAGCACGCATTCGGCCGCGCCGCTTTCGATCGCCTGGCGCGCGAGCCACAGCGCGGTCGAACCGGTGGAGCAGTTGTTGTTCACGTTGACGACCGGCACGCCCGTCATGCCGACCTCGTAGATCGCCCGCTGCCCGCAGGTGGAATCACCGTACACATACCCGGCGTACACCTGTTCGATCGCGTCGTACGGGATGCCGGCATCCGCGAGTGCAATACGCGCGGCTTCCGCGGCCATCTCGTGGTACTGCGGGCTCGCGCCCGGCTTCATGAACGGGATCATCCCGACACCGATGACGTTGACTCGACGACTCATGCTGGTCTCCTTCGTGGATTCAGAATATCTTCATCACGCGCAACTGGACGCTGTAGCTGTTCTTGAAGCCGCCCTCGGCCGAGAGCGCCTTGCCCAGCATCCCCGATACCTGCCAGGTCGGGGTCAGCATGTGACTCGCGAACAATCGCAACTGGTTCGTGTCCGTCTTCTGGCCAGTATAGGCGTCGTCGACGTACTGCTTGCCGCCGAAGGTGCCCGCATAGCCGAATGAAACCGACGTGGCCGGCGTGAACTGATAGCGCAGGTACGTTTGCAGCTCGACGGACGGCCGCACCGAGATGTGGTGCCCCGCGTCGTCGTGCCCCGGCTGGGCTGCCACGTCCAGCGCGGCGTCGAGGAACAGGTTGCGCCCCAGCCCCTGGATCACGCCGAGTTGCGGCGTAAACACGACGGTGCCGGCACCGGCGCCGACCCGGCCGTAATCGTATTTCCCGGTCGGCACGGAGATGTACGCGGTCAACCCGACGACCGTGCCGTACTGCGGATCGGGACGGTTCACGAAAAACGCGGTCGCACCGAGCGTGAGGTCGCCGAGCCCGTTGTTGGTCGGCAGCGGGCTTCCGCCGACCTTGACGTCGGTCAGCTTCGCGAACGGCAGGAATGCCTGGAACGCCACCGGCATTCCGCCGATCTGCGTGTAGTGCAGCACCCGCGCAATGCCGACGGTCTGGTCGAGGCTCGAATCCGGCACCTTGCCCACGCCGTCGAGCCGGAAGTCGCTACTTGGCGTATAGCCGAGATAGCCGAGCGCAAGCGTCGTACCGGGGGGCACGACCGTGTAGTCCCCCGGGTAGATGTCGATCGCCGACGCCGAGGTCGAGAGTGCCAGCAAAACACCCGCCAGCGCGGCAGGCTGCAACGTCTTTGCCTTCATGTCTCCATCCTTATTGTTCAGTACACCTATTTTTAATGCGCGAGACGACCGAATCCCGGATCGCCCGGTACGTCCGCCCTACCCGGCCGACGCGCCGTCGCGCAACCTGCTCTTCACCTCCGGCTTCGACACCTTGCCGACCTTCGAGCGCGGCAGGTCGCTCCACACCTCGATCTGCTTCGGCGCCTTGACGCTGCCGATCCGCTCCTTCACGAACGCGGCAAGCGCCGCGGTATCGATGCGCTTGCCGTCGCGCGGCTGCACGACGGCTACCACCCGCTCGCCCCACTTGTCGTCGGGCAGACCGATCACGGCGCAGTCGCGCACGTCGGGGTGCGCAAGCAGCGCCTGCTCGACTTCGATCGAGTAGACGTTGAATCCGCCGGTGATGATCATGTCCTTCGCTCGATCGACGATGTACAGGAAGTTCTCGGCGTCGAGGTAGCCGATGTCGCCCGTGTGGTGCCAGCCGAATGCCGATGCCTCGGCCGTCGCTTCGGGATTCCCGTAATAGCCTTTCATGACCAGCGACCCGCGCACGACGATCTCGCCGCGCTCGCCCGTCGGCAGCAGGCGTCCCTGTTCGTCCATGATGCCGACCTCGACGAGCGGTGTCGGCCGGCCGGCGGACGACAGCCGCTCGATCGCGATGGAACCGTCCGGGCGATAGTGATCGGCCGGCGCCAGCGTCGACACCATCATCGGGGCCTCGGTCTGGCCGAACAACTGCGCCATCGGGCCGAGGCGCACGAGCGCCTCGGCAAGACGCTCGACCGAAATCGGCGCGGCGCCATACCAGAAGCACTGCAACGAATCGAGGCGGGTCGCCGGCAGCGCCGGATGGTCGAGCAGCATGTAGATCACCGTCGGCGGCAGGAACGTATGCGTGACACGCTCCCGTTCGATCGACGCGAGAAACGCGCCGACCTCGGGGTGACGCATCACGACGATCCTGCCGCCCAGCGTCATCACCGGCAGGCACAACACGCCCGCCGCATGCGTGAGCGGCGCGAACGCCAGGTACACCGGCCGACCGTCGAACGGATAGCTCATCAGCGTGAGCGCCGTCATCGTCTCCAGGTTGCGCTCCGACAGCATCACGCCCTTCGGCACGCCCGTGGTGCCGCCGGTGCCCGGCAGCATCGCGACGTCGTTCACCGGCTCGCGTTCGTACGGCGCGTCCGGCAAACCGTCCAGCCAGTCGTCGAGACTCGGCGCAAACGGCAGCGTCGCATCCAGGCACACCGCCACGCTCAACGCCGGCAGCCCGGGCAGCATCTTTTCGACCATCGCGGCATACGCGCTGTGAAACAGCAGCGCGCGGCAGTCGAAGGTCGCGAGCACGAAGCGATTCTCCGCGACTTCATTGCGCGGATTGACCGGGCACCAGACGTTGCCCGCCCGCGCGATACCGAACACGCACGCGAACGCGACCGGATCGTTGCCCGACAGGATCGCCACCTTGTCGCCGGCGGCCACGCCCGAGCGGGCCAGCCCGCGCGCGACGCGGTAGGTGAGGCGCTGCACCTGCGCGTAGGTCAGCGTCTCGTCGTCGGCGACGAGGCACGGCCGGTCGGCGCCGAGCGACGCGCCCTTGTCGAGATAGCGAGTCAAGCGCATGAAGATTCTCCTGAAAGAGTGCGACCCGTCAGTCCTGTACCGTCAGCACGGGCTTCATCACGAGGCCGAAGCTGCGCAACTGGCCGAGCAGCGCGTGATGGCCGAACGCCTGGCAGCCGGACGCGAAGCCGACCCGCTTCGGCGGTGTCTGCAGCAGCGAGAACGCGGCATACGCCTGCAGAAGGCCGGTCTGCTTGTAGTTGCAGACGCCATGGATCACGCAGTGCGCGCGGCCGAGCGGGCCCGACGCATGCACCGAGTCGATCGTCGTGTTCACGCGCGGGTTCTCGCGCGGCGGCATGCTCGCCTGCATGCTGCTCGCGATCTCGGCGAGCGCGGCCTCCTGTTCGGCCGGCGGCAGCGGGCGGATCTTCTCGTCGAACATCCGCGTCGTCTTCTGTACGCCCTCCATCACGGCGCGCGCCATCACGCCGCCGATCGCACGGCAGTTCGACACGCGCGGATCGTCCTTGAACCACACCGGGTGCGCCGTTCCGCCCCACGGCATCGCGATCGCCGTTTCATGCTGCCCCGGCACCACCACCTCCGCATGCGCGGTCGGCTCCCAGGCGACGTACTTGTTCTGTTCGAGGTAGTACCAGGTGGCTTTCAGGATCGTGAAGATCGTCTGCGTCGACGCATAGGTCGGGAAGCCTTTCCACAACACCAGGATATCGAGCGTGTCGAGCCCCGGCGTCTCGAGACACAGGTTCGCCGCGATCTCCCCCGTCGTGTACATCTGCGCGAGGTTCGGCGCGAGCAGCAACGCCTTCTTCGCGAACGCGTCGCCCCAACGCTCCTTCGCGAGCAGCACCCAGTCCTGCTCGCCCGTCGTGTCCGAGTAGTGACAGCCGGCCGCCAGACACGCCTCGACGACTTCCGGCCCGTACTTGATGAACGGCCCGACCATGTTGCTGACGAATTTCGCTCCCCTGAACAGCTCGGTCAGCGCGTCCACCGAATGCTCGACCTCGACGATTTCGTAGTCTGCGGTCTCGATGCCGGGAATGCGCTCGACGACTTCCGCAATGCGCTTGCGGTCGCGCCCCGCCGCGATGAACGGGATGTTGTACTCGCGCAGGTATTCGCATACCAGGCGGCCGGTGTACCCCGACACGCCGTAGACGACCACGGGCTTCTTGTCGCTCATGTCTCCTCCTTGATCAAAGAAAAATCCGGCTCCCGCCGCTCGTTACATGCCCATGCCGCCGTCGACCGGCATGCCGGCGCCGGTGATGAAGCGGGCATCGTCGGAACACAGGAAAACGATCGCGTCGGCGATCTCGTCGACCGTCGCGAGGCGCCCGAGCGGCGTCTGCTCGACGACGGCGGACACAGCCCCCTGGACGTCTGGCGCGAGCCCGTTGGCGACGATGTCGGTGGCGAGCTTCATCCCCATCTCGGTCGGCGTGAGGCCCGGGTACACGCAATTGACGCGGATGCCGTAGCCGAGCTTGCCGGCTTCCATCGCCGCGACGCGCGTCAGGCGATCCACCGCTGACTTGGTGGCCGAATAGCCGGCGATGGCCGGGAAGGCGATCGTGGCCGCCACCGACGACACGTTGACGACGGCACCGCCGCGCCCCGCCGCACCGCCCGGGCGCATCGCGCGAAACGCATGCTTCAGGCCGAGACCGACCCCGACGATGTTGATGTCGCACATACGGCGCAGATCGGCCGCCTGCAGATCCGCGACGAGCGACGTGATCTCGATCCCCGCGTTGTTGATCAGGATGTCGAAGCCACCCAGCTCGTCGAGCATGGCGCCGGCGGCATGCGCCCACTGCTCGTCGTTGCCGACATCGAGCACCACCGCCCCCGTGCGCCCGCCCTTCTGCGCGATGTCGCGCGCGGTCTGTGCGGCGAGGTCGGCAAGCACGTCGCCGATCATCACGTCCGCCCCCGCCTGCGCGAGCGCGTGCGCCACCGCGGCGCCGATCCCGCGGGCGCCGCCCGTTACCAATGCCTTGCGTCCTGCCAGCCTGCCGTTCTCCATGTCTCCCTCCACGCTTCAACGTTGCGCCGGGCGACAGCCGGAACGGCCGTCGGGCCCGACAGCATCTAACCAACTGGAAAGATAATTTTTTACGAATGGTTAGATATGTCTTTCCGACTGTCAAGATTTATTTTTACAACCGTCCGGTTTTTTCTTGACAGTCGTTTCGCTGCTTCGCACAATGCAATGGCCGGCTCACGACGGCGCCACGCAAGCCGCGCGGCGTCGTGCGGCGCAACCGATCGACAGGAGACGACAGCAGGATGACGAAGCAGCACGACACCGCGCCCACTGCCACGCGGCAACGTTCCGCGCGCTCGAGGCGCGATCCTGTGGACAAATACGAAGCGCGTCGCGTCGAACTCGCGGAAGCCGCGCTGAACACGCTCGCGGAGCTCGGGTACGCCAAGACGAGCCTGCGCGAAATCGCGCAGAAGTCGGAGTACACGCATGCGGTCCTGCATTACTACTTCGAGGACAAGCTCGACCTGATCCGCTGCAGCATCCGGCAATTCAAGGCGCAGTGCGCGACGCGCTACGACGTCGTGACGGCCGCCGCGCAGTCGCAGGAGGAACTGACGAACGGCTTCCTCGACAAGCTCGCGGAAACGATCCGCGACGAACCGCAGATGCACTGCCTCTGGTACGACCTGCGCGCGCAGGCGCTGTTCGAGGACGCGTTCCGCGACGTGGTGAACGAGATCGACAAGAGCCTCGAGGAAATGGTCTGGCGCGTCGTCACGCGCTATGCCGAACTCGGCGGCCGGCAGCCGTCGATCACGCCGGGCGCAGCCTATGCGCTGCTCGACGGGCTGTTCCAGAAACACCTGCTGCTGCACGTGTCGAACCAGCCCGACGCGATTGCCCACCTGCTCGACGAAGTCCGCACGCTGCTGCCTCGGCTCGTCTGACACGCCGGCGGGCGGCACACGCGCGACACGCCGCCCACCAATTTCCTCCCGCGCCGCAACATCCCCGATACAATCGAGCCCGCGTCGTCCGACGGCACCAACCGTCTGACGTTTGTATCGTGCTTTTTGCGAAACAAGCGTCGCTTGCGTCATCGCGAAGTCACAAACGTTTTCGATAATTTCCTCGCCGAAAACGTTTACATCGCGCTACTTCATGACCTCGACCATCAAGGATGTCGCTGCCCTCGCGGGCTTCTCGATCGCCACCGTCTCGCGCGCGATCAACGCCCCGCATACCGTCAGCCCCGCCACGCTGCAGACGATCCGCACCGCGATCGATACGCTGCAGTTCCGCCCGAGCCCGCTCGGCCGGCAACTGCGCGGCGAGCGCACGCGGCTCGTCGGCGTCGTCGTGCCGACGCTGTCGAACCCCGTGTTCGCCGACTGCCTGCAAGGCATCGACGAACTCGCGACCGCGGCCGGCTTCAAGCTGATCCTGATGACGACCGAGTACGACGCGGCGCGCGAGCGCCACGCGATCGAGACGCTGCGCGAGCAGCGCGTCGAAGGGCTGATCCTCACCGTCGCCGATGCGGACACGCACCCGCTGCTCGACATGCTCGACCGCGACGGCCCGCACTACGTGCTGATGCACAACGACACGCAGCGCCGCCCGTCGGTGTCGGTCGACAACCGCAGTGCCGCGTATGACGGCGTGCGGCTGCTGACCGCGCGCGGTCACCGCCGCGTGCTGATGCTGGCCGGCTCGCTCGCCGCGTCGGATCGCGCGCGTCAGCGCCACCTCGGTTATGCGCAGGCCCTCGAGGAAAACGGCGTCGCCACGTTGCCGCCCGTCGAAGTCGACTTCAACGCCCCCGAGCTGCCCGATGCCGTGCTCGCGCACCTGACCGCGCACGCGACGCGCCCGACCGCCCTCTTCTGCAGCAACGACCTGCTCGCGATGGTCGTGATGCGCGGCCTGCGCCGCGCCGGCTTCTCGATCCCGGACGACCTGTCGGTGCTCGGCTTCGACGGGATCGCGATCGGTGAACTGCTTGCGCCGCCGCTCGCGAGCGTCGCGACGCCGAACCGCGACATCGGCCGCCACGCGTGGCAGCGTCTCGTCGAATGCATCGGCGGCGCGGCGATCGAACGCACGTCGCTGATCCTGCCGCATGCGGTGCGCGAAGGGGCGACGGTCGCACCGCCGGCCACCGACCTGCAATTGCGCGAGGCCTGAACGCAGGCCGCGCCACCGCGCCCCCCGACCACCACACCATCCCAGCGCTACCCCCACTCGCCCGGAGACCCGCCGTGTCCTTTCGCCTGACCTCGCTGCTGCGCGCGCTCGCAGCTCCCGTAGCCTGCGCCGCGCTCATCGCCGGCGCGCCCGCCGCCCACGCCGACGAAACGGCGATCTGCTACAACTGCCCGCCCGAATGGGCCGACTGGGCCGCGCAGATCGCGGCGATCAAGCAGAAGACGGGCATCCGCGTGCCGTTCGACAACAAGAACTCGGGCCAGTCGATCGCGCAGCTGATCGCCGAGCAGAAGAGCCCGGTGGCCGACATCGTCTACCTCGGCGTGTCGTCGGCATTCCAGGCGAAGGACAAGGGCGTGATCGCGCCGTACAAGCCCGCGCACTGGAACGACATTCCCGCGAACCTGAAGGATCCGCAAGGCTACTGGTTCGCGATTCACTCGGGCACGCTCGGCTTCTTCGTGAACAAGGACGCGCTCGACGGCAAGCCGGTGCCGCGTTCGTGGGCCGATCTGCTGAAGCCCGAATACAAGGGCATGGTCGGTTATCTCGATCCGTCGAGCGCATTCGTCGGCTACGCCGGTGCGGTCGCCGTCAACCAGGCGCTCGGCGGCAGCCTCGACAACTTCAAGCCGGCACTCGACTGGTTCCGCAAGCTGAAGGCGAACGCGCCGATCGTGCCGAAGCAGACCGCCTATGCACGCGTGCTGTCCGGCGAGATTCCGATCCTGCTCGACTACGACTTCGATGCGTATCGCGCGAAGTACAAGGACAGCGCGAACGTCGAGTTCGTGATTCCGAAGGAAGGCACGATCGCCGTGCCGTACGTGATGAGCCTCGTGAAGGGTGCGCCGCACGATGCGAACGGCAAGAAGGTGCTCGACTTCGTGCTGTCGGACGAAGGCCAGAAGCTGTGGGCCAACGCCTACCTGCGCCCGGTGCGCGCGCAGGCGCTCGGCGCCGACATCGCCGCGAAGTTCCTGCCGGCGAGCGAGTACGCACGGGCGAAATCGGTCGACTTCGGCAAGATGGCGGCCGGCCAGCAGGCGTTCGGCCAGCAGTACCTGCAGGTGATGCAGTAAGCGGCAGGATACGACCGATGCTCGACCTGACTTTCCCGCTGCGCTGGCGCGTCGCGCTCGTCGCGCCGGCGCTCGCGGTGTTCGCCGCGTTCTGGCTGCTGCCGATGGCGGCGCTCGTGCAGGTGTCCGCCGACGGCGCGTTCTTCTCGCGGTACGCGGCGCTGCTCGGCAACGCGCGCTACATGAAGAGCCTCGGCGGGACCATCACGCTGTCCGCGGGCGTGACGCTCGCAACGCTCGCCCTGTCGACGATCTCGGGTCTCTTGCTCGCGCGCCGCGAATTCGCCGGCAAGCGCGTGCTGCTCGCGCTGCTCACGTTTCCGCTCGCGTTCCCGGGCGTCGTGGTCGGCTTCATGGTGATCATGCTCGCCGGCCGTCAGGGGCTGATCGGGATGCTGTCGGCGAAACTCACCGGCGACAAGTGGGTATTCGCGTACTCGGTTGCGGGCCTGTTTATCGGCTACCTGTATTTCTCGATTCCGCGTGTGATCGTCACCGTGATCGCGGCCGCGTCGAAGCTCGACGCGTCGCTCGAGGAAGCCGCCCGTTCGCTCGGCGCGTCGCCGTGGCGCATCTTCGTCGACATCGTGCTGCCCGCGCTCGCGCCGGGCCTGATCGCGGCCGGCGCGATCTGCTTCGCGACCGCGATGGGCGCATTCGGCACCGCGTTCACGCTCGCCACCGACCTGAACGTGCTGCCGATGACGATCTATACCGAGTTCACGCTGAACGCGAACATCGCGACGGCGGCCGGCCTGTCGATCGTGCTCGGCATCGTCACCTGGGCCGTGCTCGCGCTCGCGCGTCGTTTCACCGGCCACACTGCTGCCGCCGCGGCCTGAGGATTCCTGCATGCAATCGCTTTCCGGCTCTTCCGCGCCGTCGCCGTCTCCTTCGCCGGCACCCGCTCCCGCGCAGGCGAACGGTGTCGCGCGCCGCGCGCCGCGCGTCACCGGCGCGCGCGCGATCGCCGCGCTGCAATGGGGCGTCACGCTGTTGCTGTGCGCGTTCCTGATCGTGCCCGTCGTGATGTCCGTGCTCGCGGGCGTGACCGTCAACTATTTCCGTGGCCTGTCGAGCGGCCTCACGCTGCGCTGGCTCGAACAGGTGTGGCAGCAGTATCACGGCTCGGTCGCGCTGTCGCTCTATGTGGCATTCGCGACGCTCGCGATCGTGCTCGTCACCGGCGTGCCGGCCGGCTATGCGCTCGCGCGCAGCAAGAGCCGCGCCGCACGCGCGATCGAGGAAGCGCTCGTACTGCCGGTCGCGCTGCCCGGCCTCGCGTCGGCGCTCGCGCTGCTGATCGTGTACGGCGGCTTCACCTCGTTCCGGATGAGCCTGTGGTTCATCGTCGTCGGCCACGTCGTGTTCACGCTGCCGTTCATGGTACGTGCGGTGGCCGCCGTCGCGGCCGGCGCCGACCTGCGCACGCTCGAGGAAGGCGCGGCGAGCCTCGGTGCGCCGTTCGTCACGCGCTTCGTCACGATCGTGCTGCCGAACCTGCGCCCCGGCATCGTCGCGGGCGCGCTCGCGGTACTCACGCTGTCGATCGGCGAATTCAACCTCACGTGGATGCTGCATACGCCCGACACCAAGACACTGCCGGTCGGGCTCGCCGATACCTATGCGTCGCTGCGCCTCGAAGTCGGCAGCGCGTACACGATCCTGTTCCTGCTGATGACGCTGCCGCTGCTCGTCGCGATGCAATGGCTCGGCGTCGATCCGTCCGGCACGCGTGCGCTCAAGAAGCGTCCGCGCTGAATTTCTCGCAGACATGAAACTCGATTCCACTCCCATCACGCTGACCCGCTGCGCGAAGACGTTCCGCGGCACGCGCGTACTCGAACCGCTCGACCTGTCGATCGGCGCGGGCGAAACACTCGTGCTGCTCGGCCCGTCGGGCTGCGGCAAGACGACGACGCTGCGCCTGATCGCGGGGCTCGACACGCCGGACGCCGGCGGCACGATCGCATTCGGCAACGACGACGTCACCGCGCTGCCGATCGAGCGCCGGCAAGTCGGCATGGTGTTCCAGAACTACGCGCTGTTTCCGAACCTGACGGTGCGCGGCAACGTCGGCTACGGGCTGAAGATCCGCAAGACCGAGCCGCGCGCGCTGCATGAACGCGTCGACGAGCTGCTCGCGATGATGCGGCTCGACGCACATGCGGACAAGCCGGTCGATCAGCTGTCGGGCGGCCAGCGCCAGCGCGTCGCGCTGGCGCGTGCGCTCGCGGTGCGCCCGCGCGTGCTGCTGCTCGACGAACCGCTGACCGCGCTCGATGCGAAGCTGCGCGACGTGCTGCGCCGCGAGATGAACGCACTGCTGCGCGAGCTCGGCGTGACGACCGTCTACGTGACGCACGACCAGGCCGAAGCGATGGAACTCGGCGACCGGATCGTCGTGATGGGCGCGGGCCGCATCGAGCAGATCGGCACGCCGCGCGACATTTACTACCACCCGGCGAACCGCACGGTCGCGCAGTTCATCGGCACGCTGAACCGGCTCGCCGGGCAATGGCGCGATGGCGCGCTGGTGACGACGGGCGGCGCGATCGCGACGCCGCACGCCGCCGACGAATGGTTCTTCCGCCCCGAGGACGCGCAGCTCGCCGATCCCGCGCATGCGCCGCTGCGTGGCGCGGTCGGCGCGTGTGCGTTTCTCGGCGAACGCACGCGGCTCACGATCGAGCACGCGGCGCCCGATGCGCTCGTGATCGACGTGCCGGGCCGCATCGCGCTCGCACGCGGCACGGCGGTCGGCCTCACGATCGCCCCGGAAGGCCTGATCGCGCTCGGCGCGTAATCCGTCGTTCGGGCATCATTCATGCAGCACCCCATCGCGGCGCACGACGCCGCCCCCACAACAAACAGACGATTCCGAGAAACGACGATGCTGCTTGCTCAAATCAGCGATCTCCACATCAAGCGTCCGGGCCAGCTCGCGTACCGGCGCGTCGACACGGCTGCCGCGCTCGCGCGCTGCATCGCGAAGCTGAACGCGCTCGAGCCGCGCCCCGACGCCGTGCTCGTCACCGGCGACCTGACCGACTTCGGCCACGATGAGGAGTACGGCAACCTGCGCGCGCTGCTCGCGACGCTCGAGATTCCGTACTACCTGATGATCGGCAATCACGACGACCGCGCCGGGCTGCGCCGCGCGTTTGCGGAGCGCGCCGAGCTGCAGGACGGCGAATTCGTGCAATACGCGCTCGACGTCGGCGCGGTGCGCGTGCTGGCGCTCGATTCGCAGGTGCCCGGCGCGAGCCACGGCGACCTGTGCGACGCGCGGCTCGCGTGGCTCGCCGCGCAGCTCGACGCCGCCCGCGACCGGCCGGTGATCGTCGCGCTGCATCACCCGCCGTTCGTGGCGGGCATCGGCCACATGGACAAGCTGCGCCTCGCGCCTGCGGCTGCCGCGAAACTCGACACGTTGCTGCGCGGTCATCCGAACGTCGAGCGCGTGCTGTGCGGTCACGTGCACCGCACGATGTTCACGCGCTTCGGCGGCACGCTCGCGTCGGCGGTGCCGTCGCCCGCGCATCAGGTCGCGTTCGACCTGCGGACCGATGCGCCGTCCGCGTTCCGGCTCGAACCGCCGGCGTTCGCGGTCCATCGTTATGCGCCCGATACGGGGATGACGTCGCATCACGTGTACGTCGACGAAGGCGCCGGGCCTTATCCGTTCTACGAACCGACGGGCGAACTGGTCGACTGACGGCTTGCGGCGCGCGCGATGACGGGCGGCGGCCGGTTCGCCGCGCGCCCGGCAGGATTCACGTCGCTCCGGTATGATCGGCAGCCTCGACCGGCGCCCGGCCCGCCTGCGCACCCGACGCGTGCGCCGCTTGCCGCGCCGCCCAACTTCGTCCGCGCAGCCATGTCCACCGCCTCCACCGACCGTCCGACCGACGCCGCCTCGCCCCACTACTCGCGCAGCCTGCTGTTGCTGCTCGCGACGATCGCGGGCGTGTCGGTCGCGAACATCTACTACAACCAGCCGCTGCTCGACAGCTTCCGCTCGGCCTTCCCCGACGGCGCGTCATGGATCGGCGCGGTGCCGACCGCGACGCAGCTCGGCTATGCCGCCGGCATGTTCCTGCTCGCACCGCTCGGCGACCGGTTCGATCGCCGCGGGCTGATCCTGATGCAGATCGCCGGCCTGTCCGTCGCGCTGATCGTGGCGGCCACCGCACCGTCGCTGGCCGTACTCGCCGTCGCGAGCCTCGCGATCGGCATTCTCGCGACCATCGCGCAGCAGGCCGTGCCGTTCGCCGCCGAAATCGCGCCGCCCGCCGAACGCGGGCATGCGGTCGGCACCGTGATGAGCGGCCTGCTGCTCGGCATCCTGCTCGCGCGTACGGCGGCCGGCTTCGTCGCCGAATATTTCGGCTGGCGCGCGGTATTCGCCGCATCGGTCGCGGCGCTCGTCGCGCTCGCCGCCGTGATCGTGATGCGGCTGCCGCGCAGTTCGCCGACGTCGACGCTGTCGTACGGCAAGCTGCTCGGCTCGATGTGGCATCTGGCGGTCGAATTGCGCGGGCTGCGCGAGGCGTCGCTGACGGGCGCCGCGCTGTTCGCGGCGTTCAGCGCGTTCTGGCCCGTGCTGACGCTGCTGCTCGCCGGCGCGCCGTTCCATCTCGGCCCGCAGGCAGCCGGCCTGTTCGGGATCGTCGGGGCAGCAGGCGCACTCGCCGCACCGTACGCGGGCCGCTTCGCGGACAAGCGCGGCCCGCGCGCGATCATCTCGCTCGCGATCGCGCTGCTCGCGCTGTCGTTCGTGATCTTCGCGCTGTCGGGTTCGAGCCTCGTCGGGCTCGTGATCGGCGTGATCGTGCTGGATGTCGGCGTACAGGCCGCGCAGATCTCGAACCAGTCGCGCATCTACGCGCTGAAGCCCGAAGCGCGCAGCCGTGTGAACACGGTGTACATGGTGTGTTACTTCATCGGCGGCGCGCTCGGCTCGTCGGCCGGGGTTGCCGCGTGGCATGCATTCGGCTGGACCGGCATGTGCGCGACGGGGCTGCTGTTTGCCGCGCTCGCGGGCTGGTCCCACCATCGCGGCGGCCGGCGCGGCTGAGCGCGACCGGCCACGGCGGCGTCACGCGTCGGCGCGCGGCGCGGCCGGTTCGTCGACGGGCGGCGGCGCGAACGCCGGTGCCGGATCGATCACCGCGGCGGGATCCATCACGGCCGCCGGCATCGGCACCGCAAGCGGGACGGCGGAAGGCGCGAGGATCGGCGCCGCTTCGGGAATCGCGATCTGCTCCGGGGAGGTCGCGGCGTCCGCCATCGGCGCCTGCTCGGCCGCCACGGCCGCCGCGCGCGCCGCGGGGCGGCGGGCCGGATCGAACACGAACGACAGCCCGACACTGCCGAGGATCGCGACGGTCGCGACCACGGTCGCCATCGTCACCGGTTCGCCGAGCAGCAGCGCACCGAGCGCGACCGCGACGATCGGGTTCACGTACATGCAGCTGCTCGCGATGATCGGGCTCGTGTGCCGGATCAGGTAGCCGTACGCGACGTACGCGGCCATCGTGCAGAACACCATCAGGTACAGGAACGCGAACACCGGCCCCACCATCACGTGCTCGATGCGTTCGCCGATCAGCCAGGCGACGAGCGTCGAGATCAGGCCGCCGAGGCCGATCTGCAGCGACGTCGACAGGAACAGGTCGGACGGCAGCTTGAGCCGCGTCGCGAGGTGCGCGCCGCCTGCCCAGAACAACGCGCCGGCCAGCACGCAGATCGTGCCGAGCGCCGAATTCTGGGCGGCCGCGCCGCCCGAATTCAGCACGACGATACCGACCATGCCGAGCCCGACGGCCGCCCATTCGCCCTTCGTCACCGGCCGGCCGGCCACCGCCGCGATCACGGTCGCGAACAGCGGCACCGTGGCCACCATCACCGCGGCCGAGCCGCTGCTGACCGAGCTGATCCCGAGCGCGATCGTGCCGGACGACAGCGCGACGAGCATCGTGCCGACGATCCCCGCGTTGCGAATCTCCAGCAGCGTCGGCCACTCGGGCTTGCGCCGCAGCGCAAAGATGAACAGCCCGATCCCGCCGAGCAGGTTGCGCAACCCCGACAGCAGCAGCGGCGGGAACGACTGCAGCGCGAAATGCAGCCCGCTGTAGGTCGAACCCCAGACGAAATAGATGAACACGAGCGCCAGCGCGACGCGGCCGCCGCGGCTTTGCGGCAGGCGGATCCGGAACGAAAAGCGGGCGAAGAAATCGAGGAGGCGGTCGAGCGGCGTCATCGTGCAGCCCGCCCGCACGTCACGCCGCGTGCTCCGCTGAAAGACGCCGGCAATGCCGGCAAACGGTCCTGGCGGGACCGGGAAGGCAGAGCGAACGTGCGGAACGACATGGCAGTGCGAACGGCGACGAAAGAGAACCGGCAAGCGGCGGCAGAGGGACAAAAAAAACGTGCGCAGCCACTTCGGCTGCACACGCTCGGCATTATGGCATCAAGGATTCGAAAGCATCGTCAGACCTGTCTGAAAGGATAACGACTGACGTTTCGGCGCGACATTTTTCGGCCGGCGGGCAGGTGAAATCCGGGGCCGGATGCGCAGGACGCACGCGTGGCCGGCGCCGGTTCCTTCCGCGCACGCGCCGTCGCCATCCGCAGCAGTTGAACGCAGCATCGGCCGAACGGCCGGTTATGCACACCGGGGCGCCCCGTCACCCCTATCGCAACGGACGACGCGCCCTTCCCTTGCCGTCCGGCGCTGCGCTTCGCAACCCACACCTTGATACAAAATTTTGTATAATTCGACCGTACTTCCGCCGAAGCCCGTCGTTTTCGTCGACAGCGCACTGGGCGATCTCCGCGGCTTTCCGCTGCCTGCCCGGCGCGAAGCCGGCCACCAGATCGACCAGGTCCAGCGCGGCCTCGCGCCCGACGACTGGAAACCGATGCGCACGATCGGCGCCGGCGTTCGGGAAATCCGCGTGCGCGATGCGAGCGGCGCGTTCCGGATCGTCTACGTCGCGACGTTCGCCGAAGCGATCTACGTGCCGCATTGCTTCCGGAAGCAATCGGCGCGCACGAACAAAGCCGATATCGACCTGGCCGCCCGGCGCTATCGCGCCCTGCCGATGGAGTTGAAGAAACCATGACCGACGAACGCTACACGAGCGTCTGGGACGCAATCGAAGGCCAGCCGGCCGAAGCCGAAAACATGAAGCTGCGCTCCGAACTGATGATCGCGCTCAAGCAGCGCATCGCGCAGCTCGAACTCAGTCAGGCCCAGGCCGCGAAGCAGCTGGGCGTCACGCAGCCGCGCGTGTCCGACCTGATGCGCGGCAAGATCAACCTGTTCGGGCTCGACGCGCTCGTGAACATGGCCGCGGCAGTCGGCCTGCGCGTCGATCTCCAGGTGCGCGAATCCGCATGACGGATGAGCGCACCTCGCGCGCCGCTCACGATCCGCCGAACCAGTTGTACCCCTGATCGACCCAGTAGCCGCCCGGGAACGTATCGGTCACGAAGATTTCCATGATGTGCTTCGGGTTCTTGTAGCCGAGCTTGGTCGGCATCCGCAGCTTCATCGGGAAGCCGTATTCCGGCGGCAACTGGCGGCCGTCGTACTCGAGCGCGAGCAGCGTCTGCGGATGCAGCGCGGTCGGCATGTCGATGCTTTCGTAGTAATCGTCCGCGCATTTGAAGCCGACGTATTTCGCCCGCGTGTCGGCACCGGCACGCGCGAGGAACGCGCCGAACGGCGTACCGCCCCAGCGGCCGATCGCACTCCACCCTTCCACGCAGATGTGCCGCGTGATCTGTTCCGCGTGCGGCAGCGCGCGAAGCTCGTCGAGCGTCCACACACGCTTGCCCGTCACGCGGCCGGACAGCACGAGGCGGTACGTCGACTCGTCCACATGCCGCACTTCGTCGATCCCGTAGTACGCGTTGAACGGGAACGGTCGCGTGATGTCGGCCTCGGTGTAGGTCGGCGCGAGCCGGTCGGGGTTGAACAGCCACGCCTGCACGCGATCGTTCATGCGCGACACTTTCTCGAGAAACGTGTTGACCGACGCGTCGTCCTGCAGCGTGCAGCCGGTCAGCATCGCGAGGCCGCCGAGCGTCAGCACGCGCCGGTTGAAGAGCCGCCGCGACGGCATCTCGAGCTCGCGGCGGACGTCGAGTTCGAGCGACTTCCGGTCGAGTGTCCAGCGCGGCTCGCCACGGTTTTTTTCGGATTCCGACATGATGATTTCCTTCGCCCGCGATGAGCAGGTCAGCGGCCGCGCAACATCGCGAGCAACGAGCGCGGCACCAGCAGCGCCATCGCGACGTGGACGACAAAGAAGGCGACGAGCAGCGACATCGCCCAGAAATGCACGACGCGCGCGTTGTCGTAACCGCCGAACAGTTCGCGCAGCAGCGGAAACTGCACGGATTTCCAGATCGTGAGCCCCGACAGCACCAGCACGACGAGATCGACGATCGCGGTCAGGTACGCGGCTCGCTGCACCGCGTTGTAGACGCTCAGGTCGTTGTGCGACAGCCGCCCGCCGAGCGCGGCGCGGACGTCGCGCCATATGGACGCCGGCGTGACGGGCAACAGCTTGCGCGCGAAGCGCCCCGTCGCGATCGACATCGCGAGATAGAACAGCCCGTTGCCGACCAGCAGCCACATCGCCGCGAAATGCCATTGCAGCGCGCCGCCGAGCCAGCCGCCGAGCGTGATGCCGTGTGCGAACGTGAACGATGGATAGATCGGCGACGCGTCGTAGATACGCCATCCGGACAGCGCCATCAGGATCGCCGCGAGCGCGTTGAGCCAGTGGCTCACGCGCACCCACGGTGGATGGATCGTCGGCGCGGGCGGCGTCGAGCTCGCGCGATCCGTGACAGGAACCGTTTGCATGATGAAGACTCCCGCAATGATGCGACGGGACGCGATGCGCCCACAGCCGGCCGGCCGCGCCCCGCGCACGTCGATCAGTTCGACGGGCTCATGGTGTCCTTCTTCATCGCGTCGCCCTTGGACATCGCGTCGTGGCCCATCGCGTCCTTCGACATCGCGTCCTTTTTCATCGCATGCTTCTTCATGCCGTCCTTCTTCATCGCGCCATCCTTCGCCATCGCGTCGTGACCCATCGCGTCCTTCGACATCGACATGCCGTCCTTCGACATCGCATCGTTCTGCGCGTAGGCGCCCGTTGCGATCGTGGCAAGTGCGGCGACACAGGCAACCAGGAATACGTTTTTCATGACATCTCTCCACTACATGGGTTTAGGAGCCGAATAGACGGAGCACACCGCCGGAAATGACAGCGATGTCAAAAAAAATTCTAGGCGCCTGAAATGAAGATGCGAATGCTGCACCGCTCGGTGCTTTCCCGCGCTGCCGGAACGCCGTTCGGCAGGCGCACTTGCTGCGGCGCACCCTGCCCGGTTCGCCGGCGGAGATCAGACGATTGCCCGGCGGCATCCGATCGGTTCCCGGTTGAAACCGCCGCCAAGCCGGTGTATTGTGTGCGCTGCTAACGCGGGGGTCCTGCAATGCGTTCGGTCAAACAACCGGCATTGCGGGTGAGAAATACCCTTTGAACCTGATCTGGATAATGCCAGCGCAGGGAAGCGTACGGATTTCGCCGCCATCCTTCTGACGAAATCCGCCGCCTCACCAAGCCTCGTCTCCTGCTTAGCTCGAGCCCCACATACGTCAAGGGCTCCGGGCAAGCGCCGAAGCGCCTGTCCGGCGCTCACACAGGAGATTGCATGAACGCCAATCCGAAGTTTCTGTCCGCCGACGCTCATGTCGATGCCGCGGCCGTCGCCCCGCTGCCGAATTCCCGCAAGGTTTATGTAACCGGCTCTCAGCCCGACATCCGCGTGCCGATGCGCGAAATCACGCAGGCCGACACGCCGACCGGCTTCGGCGGCGAAAAGAACCCGCCGATCTACGTGTACGACACGTCGGGCCCCTACACCGATCCGGAAGCGAAGATCGACATCCGCGCGGGCCTGGCCGCGCTGCGCCAGGGCTGGATCGAGGCACGCGGCGACACCGAAATGCTCGGCGGCCTGTCGAGCCAGTACGGCCTCGAGCGCGCGGCCGACCCGGCCACCGCCGACCTGCGGTTCCCGGGCCTGCACCGCAACCCGCGCCGTGCCCAGGCCGGCAAGAACGTCACGCAGATGCACTACGCGCGCCAGGGCATCATCACGCCGGAAATGGAATACATCGCGATCCGCGAGAACCAGCGCCGCGCCGAGTACCTCGAGAGCCTGAAGTCGAGCGGCCCGAACGGCGCGAAGCTCGCCGCGATGATGGGCCGCCAGCACCCGGGCCAGGCGTTCGGCGCCGCGGCCTTCGGCGCGAACGCGCCGGCCGAGATCACGCCGGAGTTCGTGCGCTCGGAAGTGGCGTGCGGCCGCGCGATCATCCCCGCGAACATCAACCACCCGGAATCCGAGCCGATGATCATCGGCCGCAACTTCCTCGTGAAGATCAACGCGAACATCGGCAACTCGGCCGTCACGTCGTCGATCGGCGAGGAAGTCGACAAGATGACGTGGGCGATCCGCTGGGGCGGCGACACTGTGATGGACCTGTCGACCGGCAAGCACATCCATGAAACGCGCGAGTGGATCATCCGCAACAGCCCGGTGCCGATCGGCACGGTGCCGATCTACCAGGCACTCGAAAAGGTCAACGGCAAGGCCGAGGACCTGACCTGGGAAATCTTCCGCGACACGCTGATCGAGCAGGCCGAGCAAGGCGTCGACTACTTCACGATCCACGCGGGCGTGCGCCTGCAGTACGTGCCGCTCACCGCCAACCGGATGACGGGCATCGTGTCGCGCGGCGGCTCGATCATGGCGAAGTGGTGTCTCGCGCACCACAAGGAAAGCTTCCTGTACGAACACTTCGAAGAGATCTGCGAGATCATGAAGGCGTACGACGTGAGCTTCTCGCTCGGCGACGGCCTGCGCCCCGGCTCGATCTACGACGCGAACGACGAAGCCCAGCTCGGCGAACTGAAGACGCTCGGCGAGCTCACGCAGATCGCGTGGAAGCACGACGTGCAGGTGATGATCGAAGGCCCGGGCCACGTGCCGATGCAGTTGATCAAGGAGAACATGGATCTCCAGCTCGACTGGTGCAAGGAAGCGCCGTTCTACACGCTCGGGCCGCTCACCACCGACATCGCACCGGGCTACGACCACATCACGTCGGGCATCGGCGCCGCGATGATCGGCTGGTTCGGCACCGCGATGCTCTGCTACGTGACGCCGAAGGAACACCTTGGCCTGCCGAACAAGGACGACGTGAAGGAAGGCATCATCACGTACAAGCTCGCCGCGCACGCCGCCGATCTCGCCAAGGGCCACCCCGGCGCGCAGGTTCGCGACAACGCACTGTCGAAGGCACGCTTCGAGTTCCGCTGGGAAGACCAGTTCAACATCGGTCTCGATCCGGACAAGGCGCGCGAATTCCACGACGAGACGCTGCCGAAGGATTCGGCGAAGGTCGCGCACTTCTGCTCGATGTGCGGCCCGCACTTCTGCTCGATGAAGATCACGCAGGACGTGCGCGAGTTCGCGGCGCAGCAGGGCGTGTCGGAAACCGAAGCGCTGAAGAAAGGGATGGAAGTGAAGGCGGTCGAGTTCGTCAAGACCGGCGCCGAGATCTATCACCGTCAGTAAACGCAAGCGGCGATCCACGCCGGAATCGCATCGCGATGCACGAAGCCCGCTTTCGAGCGGGCTTTTTTGCGCATGTCGTGTACCCGCCGGCGCACGGGACACAATTGATTACGAAACCGCGCGAGCCTTAACAAGTCCTTACAGCAGCCCCGTGGAGCGGCGCGTAGATTGGGGACATGCGTGGCCGCCAGCCGGTCGCGCGTCCTCCGTTCACTACCACAAGGACAACGATCATGATTTCGATCCGACGTATTGGGGTATGCGCGCTCCTCGTCGCAACGGTGACCAGCCTGTCGGCCTGCGATTCGATGACGAGGCGGCAGCGCGACACGGCAATCGGCGCGGGTGTCGGTGGCGTCGCCGGCGCGGCGATCGGCGGCAGCGCACTGTCGACGCTCGGCGGCGCGGCAGCCGGCGGCATCATCGGTAACCAGGTCGGCAAGTAAGCAGCCGGCCGGACCCGGCGCAACATTCGTCCAGACGGCGCTTCCGCGATGCGGAAGCGCCGTTTTCGCATGCGGCGCCGCAATATGCGCGGCAGCCGCCGGAAATGATCGGTTACCGTTTTGCACACCGTGTCATCGGCGCACGGCCTAAGCTTAAGCATCTGCCGATTGCCGGCTCCGCCGGAGAGACATCATGAACAGGACCCTCGTCGCCGCGGCGCTCGCCTGCACGACGCTCGCCGGCTGCTACTACCCGTACGGCTACTATCCCGGCGGCTATTACACGGCCGCGCCGGTGCAGCCGGCGCCCGTGTACGTCGATCCCGGCCCCGCCTACTACTATCCGGCACCCGCCTATGCACCCGCATGGGGCGGCTATTGGGGACCGGCGCTGTCGCTCAATTTCGGCTTCGGCGGACGCGGCGGCTGGCGCCATCACTGACCGGGCACGGCCGCCGACGGAAGGCCGCCGCTCCCCCGCAACCGGCGACCTTCCCGTTTCTTGTCGTTTCATCCAATCGTGAAACGACGGCGCGGTAACGCGGTGTAAGATTCATCGCATCCCGTCCCCGCCCTCACGATCGATGTCGCCCAAGAACGCTTTCCTGCTGACCGTGCTCGCTGCCCTGTGGGGCGCGTCGTTCCTGTTCATCCGGATCGGCGTGGTCGATCTCGGCGTCGCGCCGCTGATGGCGTTGCGCGTGGGCATCGGCGCGCTGTTTCTCACGGGCTTCGCGCTGACGCGCTTCAAACCCGCCGACCTCGGCGCGCGGCTGCGCCATCATGCGTGGCCGCTGTTCGTCGTCGGCGCGCTGAACTCGGGCATCCCGTTCTGCCTGTTCGCGTTCGCCGAACTGACGCTGTCGGCCGGCCTGACGTCGGTGATCAATGCAACGACGCCGCTGTGGGGCGCGCTCGTCGCGTACCTGTGGCTGAAGGACAAGCTGTCGCTGCCGCGCGCGCTCGGCCTCGTGATCGGCTTTGCCGGCGTGCTCACGCTCGTGTGGAACCAGATCGCGAACGCGCACGGCGACACGGGCGCCAGCGCGACCGCGCTCGCCGCCGCTGCGGCGCTCGGCGCGACGCTGCTTTACGGCATCGCGGCCAATTACACGAAGCGCAAGCTCAGCGGCGTCGACCCGCTCGTCAACGCGGCCGGCAGCATGATCGGCTCGTCCGTGCTGCTGCTGCCGTTCGCGATCGCCACCTGGCCGGCCGCGCCGGTCAGCGCGCACGCATGGGGCTCGGTGCTTGCCCTCGGCATCGCATGCACGGGCGTCGCGTACTTCATCTTCTTCTACCTGATCGCGCATATCGGCCCCGCCCGCGCGATTACCGTCACGTTCGTGATCCCCGTGTTCGGGCTGTTGTGGGGAGCGCTGTTCCTCGGCGAACACGTGTCGGCCGTGATGATCGAAGGCTGCGCGATCGTGCTCGTCGGCACCGCGCTCGCGACCGGCGTGATCAAGCGGATTCCCGGCTTCGGGCCGCGCGGCGGCGAGGCGACCTGACGAACCGGGCGCAGGCGCCGTAGTGAGTCGCGCGGCCATCGTCAGCCGCCGGTGACGCGCAATGCCCGCCTGCCAACGCGCCGCGAATGGTGTCGCGGCACGCCCACATTCCTCTGACGGCCAATCCCGGCTGCGCCCGTGTCGGCCGCCGGGATTTCCCGTACCCCACTCCCCACCATTCGCCATGCGGCCGGGTTGTCATGTCCCGCGGTGGCGCACTTCTTTGTGTGACGGTCATGCGCGGCGCGCACTCGCCCGGCGCCTGATCCCCCTGCGCGCCAGCCACGGCCGGGCCGTGTACCGTTTGCGTCTGGAGTTACCCTGATACGCGCGCCGCTGCAATCCCGTTACACTCGAAACACTTACCCGCAGAAGGCGGCATCGATGCTCCACGTTCTTTCGCGTCCGCCTGCGCGTGCGACTGCATCGGCGTGGCGGCTCGCTCCCGCCCCATCGCTCGCCCCCGGGCACCGTTGACATGAAGCCCGCCCGCGACCTATCGCTCGACTCCCTGCTCGAACGCCTCACGCCGACGCCCGGCGGCTGGCTCGCCACTTATCGCACCACGAAGCTGCGCAGCGTGTTCCAGCCCGTGCTGTCGATCACGCACAAGCGTGTCGTCGGCTACGAAGCGCTGCTGCGCGTCGTCGACGCGAACGGCGCGCTGGTGTCGCCCACCGCGCTGTTCGACCGGACGCGCGGCGACGCCGACGCGCTGCTGCTCGACCGGCTCGCGCGCTGCCTGCACACGGCCAACTTTGTCGCACAAGGAATCGGCGACGGCTGGCTGTTCCTGAACGTGACGCCGCGCGTGCTCGATACGGGCCTCGTGCAGCGCGAGTTCGTCGAGGCGCTGTGCCGGCATTTCTCGTTGCCGCCGAATCGCATCGTGCTGGAAGTCGTCGAGCAACCGGCGCGCGACGAAGCCGCGCTCGCCCGCACGATCGACATGATCCAGCATCGCGATTTCCTGATCGCGATCGACGATTTCGGCACCGGCTTCTCGAACTTCGACCGCGTTTGGCGCGCGCGGCCCGACATCGTCAAACTCGACCGCTCGCTCGTCGAACGCTCGACCGGGTCGACCGAGGATCGACGCATCATGCATCACCTCGTGTCGATGCTGCACCAGGCCGGCGCAATGGTGCTGGCCGAAGGCGTCGAAAGCGACGACGCGCTGCAGGCGCTGATGGAAGCCGATATCGATTTCGTGCAGGGTTTCCGGTTCGGCCAGCCCGACGCCTCGATCGCCAACGCTAGCGCGGCCGCGCCCGCGATGATCGACGCCGCATGGCAACGCTTCATCGCCGGCCGGCACACGCCGGTCATCGCCGAGCAACCAGGCTTCGACGCAATCGAGCGGCTCGTGCTCACCGGCGCGGCCGCGTTTTCCGCGAGCGGCAACCTGCAGGACGCCGCGCAACGCGTGTTTGCGGTGCCGGCCGCGCGCCGCGTGTTCGTCACCGACGAGATCGGCGAGCAGTTCCTGCCGTCGATCGGCGCCCGCGCCGACGACGGCCAGGCGGGCGCCACCCGCCTCGCGCCGCTGTTCCCGGAAACCCACAGCAACTGGTCGCGACGCCCGTATTTCCAGCGCGCAATCGCCGCACCGGGACGCGTCGCGCTGATGGGCCCGCACTTCTCGCTGACGGAAGGTCGCGACTGCTATACGGCCGCCGTCGCGATCCGTGCACAGAGCCGGCTCGTCGTGTTCTGCGTCGACTTCGTGCTCGACAGCGCGGGAACGGTGATGCGCTAGCCGCGCGGGCAGCGGACGTTGGCCTGCGCGGGCCGCCGGCCGTTCATTCGTCAGTCGGTCACCTTCCCTCTTCCGGACTTCACCACGCTGCGGCGCGACTTGTGCTCGAGCCGACGTTCCTTCGACGCGCGCGTCGGCCGCGTCGCAACGCGTGCGCGCGGCGTGAACGCGACGCTGCCGATCAGCGTATCGAGCCGCGCCAGCGCGGCCTCGCGATTCTTCTCCTGCGTGCGGTATTCCTGCGACTTGATCACGACGATGCCGTCGCGCGTGATGCGCTGGTCGGACAGTGCGAGGAGCCGCTCCTTGATGACCGCCGGCAGCGACGACGCGCGGATGTCGAAGCGCAGGTGAATCGCACTCGACACCTTGTTCACGTTTTGCCCGCCCGCGCCCTGTGCGCGCACGGCCGTCCATTCCACGTCGGCCGGATCGAGCGTATAGCGGATCATCATCGCGAAGCCTCCGTGCGGCGCCGCGCAAGCGCTTCGTCGACGCGCGCCGCGAGCCCCGAATCGCGCTGCGTGCGCGTCGCGACCGCCTGCGCCAGCACGCGCCGCGGCCCGATCACCTGGACACGCGTGCGGGCACGCGTGACGGCCGTATAGACCAGCTCGCGCGTGAGCACCCGGCTGAACGATGCCGGCAGCACAAGCGCGGCTTCGTCGAATTCCGAGCCCTGCGATTTGTGAACGGTCAGCGCGAACGCCGTTTCGTGCGGCGGCAGCGCAGCCGGCGACACCGCACGCGCGGTGCCGTCCGCGCGCCTGAACCACACGCGCAGCACGCCATGCGCATCGGGCAACGCGATGCCGATGTCGCCGTTGAACAGCCCGAGCGCATAGTCGTTGCGCGTCACCATGATCGGTCGCCCGGTGAACCAGTGCGCGCCGACCGCGAGCGGCACGCGAGCGGCGTGCCGCACATGCGCGGCCACGAGCGCGTTGACGTGCTCCGCCCCGCGCGAGCCGTTGCGGGTCGCGCACAGGATCCGAAACCGGTTGAGCACGTCGAACAGCGGCAGCGGATCGGGCACGGGCGCGGTCAGTGCGTCGCGCAACGCGTCGAGGTACGCGCCGAACCGTCTTGCGAGCCGCTCGACCGTCGACGGTGCGAGCGCGTCGCCCGCATCGTCGTGGAACGACGCGGCGGCCGCGTCGTCGGCGGGCAGCGCATCGAGCGCGGCCTGCACGTCGCCGCTGCGGATCGCGAGCGACAGCCGCCCGATCGGTGAATCGAGACCGAAACGGTAATTGCGTTCGAGCCAGACGACGCAATCCGCGAGTGGTGCCGGCCCGGGCATGGCGGACGCTGCGGCGGCTTCGCCGGTCGATGGCGATGTGGTCGCCGTCATCGACGCAAGCGCCACGTCGCCGGCGTCGAACGGCGGCAGTTCGACGGCGTCGAGCCATGCAAGTTCGTCGGCTTCGATCCATGCGGGCGTGTCACCCGCTGTAACGGTGCCGCCGATCTCGGCCGGCGCCGGGACGGCGGGCGGTGGCGACACGATCCCGGCCGACGAAACTTCGTCATCCTGCGGTTCGTCGTCGAAGAGCGATGCCTGTCGCGGATCGGCCTTCGCCCGGGACGCCGGTTTGCGTGAAACGGAAGCCGATGTCGAAGGTGACGCCGGGGCTTGCGCCGAAGCGAAAGCCGGACTCGTAGCCGGAACCCCTGCGGCTGCAGCTTCGTCCGGCACCGGCAACGCCGCGACGAACGCCGCCTCGTCGATGCCGAGCGCCTGTGCGATGCGCGTGCGCGCCGCGGCCGTAAAGGCAGGCCGCGCGCTCAGCTCCGCGAACACGGCACCCGCTTCAACCGCGGCCAGTTGATCCTTGTCACCGAGCAGCACGAGCCGCGCGCCCGGCGCAAGCGCGTCGAGCAGATGCGCGGCGAGCGCGACGTCGATCATCGACGCTTCGTCGACGACGATCAGGTCGTACGGCAGCGGACTGTCGCGATGATGGCGAAAGCCGGCCGCCCCGCCGCCGCCCAGCAGCCGATGCAGCGTATACGACGTATCGGGCAAACGCGCCGCCAGCTCGGGCGGCAAGTCGCCGGCCCGTGCATGCAGCGCTTCCTGCATCCGCTGTGCGGCCTTGCCGGTCGGTGCGGCCAGCGCGATGCGCAGCCCCGGGTGCGCGTCGAGCAGACAGGCCAGCACGCCGACGACGGTCGTCGTCTTGCCCGTGCCGGGGCCGCCGCTGACGATCGTCACGCGGCCCGTCAGCGCGACGATCGCCGCCACGCGCTGCCAGTCGACTTCGCCGGTCGCCGGCCCGAAGTAACGCGCGAGACTGTCGCGCAGCCGGTCGGGCGACAGCCCTTCATCCGGTGCTGCGGCACCGGCCTGCGCGACGAGCGCATCGGCAAGCCGCCGTTCGTAATCGAAATAGCGCGACAGATACAGGTGGTCGTGCCGGTCGACGATCAGCGGCCGCTCGTCGCCACGCGCAAGCGTGCCGAACGCGACCACGCCGCTCGCGGCGAGCGCCGCGCGAACCTCGTCGAGCGGTGCTTCGTAGCGCTGCGCGAGCGCGCCGAGCGCGACGCATACGTGACCGCCGGCCGTCGCACGGCTCGTCGCGAACGCGGCGCGTGCCGCCCAGCGCGCCGCTGCGGACGGCGCGCCGGCGCGCCGCGCGAGATCGCCGATCCGACGCGCGAAGCCTTCCGCGAGCGCAATGCCGAAATCGGCCGGCTCGGGCAGCCGCGCGACGAGGCCGCCGGTAAATTCGAGCGTGTCGTCCGACGCGTTCATGCGCGGCCCCCTTCCATCATCCGGTCGAGGGCATCGACGAGCGCACGCGCGGGCCGGCGCGCATGCACGCCGGACGGCTCGCCGCCGCTGCGCCAGTCAGGCCGCACGCCGCGCACGAACAGGTACAGGTAGCCCGCGATGTGCGTGTCGTAGTCGTAGTCGCGTAGCCGCCCGCGCAGGTAGCGATGCAGCGCGACCGTGTAGAGCAGCGCCTGCAGGTGATACGCGTGATCGGCCATCGCGACGTCGAGCGCGCGCGGGCCGTAGGCATCCGGCGTCGTGCCGAGATGGTTCGACTTCCAGTCGACGATCCAGAAGCGGCCGTCGTGTTCGACGATCATGTCGATGAAACCCTTGATGAAACCGGCGAGCATGCCCGCCTCCAGTGCAACGTCCGGATAGCCGTGCGCGACCAGCAAGCGGCGCAGCGCCATCAGGTCGAGCGACGGCGCCGGGAACAGGAAACCCATTTCGTCGAGCCGCTTCGCCGGATCGAGATTGGCGAGCCGCATGCCCGGCACGAGCTCGGTGTGCACGACATCGTCGACCAGCTGGGCCATCATCGCCGGCAACCGCGTAGCGAGCCCGGGCTCCGCCTCGACCGGCCGGTCGTGCAGCGCGCCGAGCGCGGCCTTGTGCCACGACTCGCGCTCCGTGAAGCGGCTGAGTTCGAACAGGCGGTGCAGGCATTCGCCGGCTGCCGCCCCACGCGGGAACACGAGGATGTCGTCGTCCGGCGGAACGGCTGCGACCGGCTCGTCGAAGATCCATTCGCCGTCCGGCGTCACCTCGGCAAGCGCGTCGTGATCGGGCCGCAACTCTTCGTCGGGGACGGCCGCGACGCCCGCTTCCTCGCGCGCCATCGACGCAGTCAGCGAGCTGAAGCTCGCCATCCGCCACGCGTCGCGCAGCACACGCGTCGCATGACGCGCCGCGAGCGTCTGCGACGCATCGTGCCCGGCCGCGAGACGCTCGCGGCGCGCCGGCGCCGGCAGCGGCGCGACGCTCACGGGGCCGCCCGCGAGCGCCTGCCACGCCGTATCGAGCGCCGCTTCGTCGGGCGGTTCGTCGAGCCACGCATCGAACGACTGGCCGGCGCCAGCGACGAGCCAGTTGAGCACGCTGCGCCGCGCTTCACGCGTCGAGCGCGACGACAGGTACGGCCCGGCAACGACATAGCAACGATAGACCGCGCGCGTGAGCGCCACATAGACGAGCCGCGCGCGCTCCGCGGCCTGCTCGCGCAACGCCTGCCGCGCCGCGTGCGCAGCCGCCTCGTCGTCGCATCCGTAATGCAGCACGGCGTCGCCCGCTTCGTCGTGATATTCGCGCGCATCGGGCAGCGCGGACGAAGGCGGCTCGCGCAATCCGCCGTCGTTCAGGAACGGACAGAACACGATTGCGTATTCCAGCCCCTTCGACTTGTGCACGGTCACGATCTGCACGAGGTTGCGATCGGATTCGAGCCGCAACTGCGCTTCCTCGCCGCCGCCGTCAAGCCGTTGCGCGGCGAGCCAGCGCAGCGTCGGTGCGATGCCCGGCTGCGCGGATGCGCGCGCCTGCGTCAGTTCGGCCAGATGGTTGATGTCGGTCACGCGACGCTCGCCATCCGCACCGGCCATCAACCGCTCGGCGATCCGCAGCTCGCGCGTGAACGTGCGCCACATCACCGCGAAACCGCGTTCGCGCCACAGCAGCCGATAGCGCGAGAAGCGCTCGACCCAGCTCATCGCGTCGGTGCTGTCGGATGCTTCGTTTCGCGCATCGCCGTCACCCTGCTCCATCCGCCACAGCGCACCGGCATCGAGGCCGAACCAGTCGGACGCGAGCGCCGCGCGCAGACGCCGCAAGTCGCCCGGCGCATCGATCGCCGCCAGCACGCGTTCGAGCTGCTCGGCGTCGCCGGTCGAGAACACCGACGCCTGCGCCAGCTCGACGCTGCCGATGCCCCACGTGGCGAGCACGCGCTTCACGAGACTGCCCTGCCGGTGCGTCTGCACGAGCACCGCGATGTCGCCCGGCGACAGCGGCGACTTGCCGAGCCGCACGTGCCCTTCGCGCGCGCCACGCATCAGCCGCGCGATCTCGGCGGCACAGGCCTGCGCGGCCTGTGCCTGTGCATCGCGCTTGAGCAACGTGCCTTCGCCGCCCGGCAACGCCCAGACCCGGAAGTCGCCGGCCGGGCCCGGATCGGTTTCGTCGACGAACGGCGCGCGCACGCGCGTGCCGGCGCGCACCGCGTAATAGTCGAGCCCGTCGAGCACGAAGGCGCGCGGATTCGACATGAAGAAGCGGTTGCACGCATCGACGATCGCGGGCGTCGAACGCTGGTTGACCGCGAGCGTGTAGCACGCGCTCGCCCGCGCGCGCGCCGCCAGATAGGTATGCAGATCGGCCGCGCGGAAGCTGTAGATCGCCTGCTTCGGATCGCCGACGAGGAACAGCGGGCCGCCCGGCGCGAAGATCCGGTCGAAGATCGCGAACTGCAGCGGGTCGGTGTCCTGGAACTCGTCGATCAGTGCGGCCGGATAGCGCGCGCGCAGCGTCTCGGCGAGCCACGGATGCGCATGCAGCGCGTGGTACAGGTTCGCCAGCAGATCGTCGAACGACACGACGCGCCGCGTGCGCTTGCGCTCGGCCAGCTCGCCCGGCGCCACGTCGAGCCAGTCGGCGATCAGTGCGAGCCAGCGCGCGCGCTGTGCGGCCTCGGCGGCCGCCACCGCGGCTTCGAGCGCGTCGGCGACATCGAAGAACGCATGCGCGGGCGTCACGCCGCCTTTTTTGGTCGCCTTCACCAGTGCGGATTGCGTGAGCTTCAACGCGGCCTTCGGCAGCGCGGCCGTCGCGTCGCCCTGCGCGAAATGCGCAGTCCATGCGGCCAGCGCATCGGCGACCGCATCGGGCTTGTGCGAGCGCTGGTTGAGCACCGGCTGCGCCGTGCGAAGCAACGCATCGATTGCATCGCGCTCGGCCGCCCACATCCGCGACGCCTCGGCGAAACATTCGGCCGCTGCGGCTTCGGCCGACTCGTCCGGTTCGGTCACGCCGTCCCAGCGCAGCGCGGCGAGCGGCTTCTTCAGCCGGCGCGCGAGCTGCGCATCGAGCGCCGCCGGACCGGCGCCCGATTCGACGAGCCAGGTCGCAAATCCCGGCCAGCGTGCGGCCGCCGGTTCGACGCGCGTGCGCCAGAAATCCGCCGCGAGTTCGAAGCGCAGCGACGCGTCGTCGGCCTCCATGTCGAACGCGAACGGCATCGCCGCCGCGAACGGCGCTTCCTGCAGTGCGCGCTGGCAGAACGCGTGGATCGTGTGGATCGCGGCCTGGTCGAACGCACGCAGCGCGCGCCGGATCCGCTTTGCGGCCGTCTCCGGATCGAGCGCGCCGTCTTCGCCGAGCGTGGTCTCGAGCAGGCGTGCGACGAACGGATCGCCGCCGTCGTCGCCCGTGTCGAGCGCATGCGCAAGCTGCGCGAGCCGGCTGCGAATCCGCTCGTGCAGTTCGGCCGTCGCCGCCTTCGTGAAGGTCACGACGAGAATCTCGTCAGCGCCGAGATCCTTCTCGAGCAACAGGCGCACATACAGCGCGCAGATGTTCCAGGTCTTGCCGGTGCCGGCCGATGCCTCGATCTGGTTGACGCCGTCGAGCGGGCACGCGAACACGTCGAGTTCGACCGCCTGCTGCGGCTGCGACACGGCGCTCATGCGACCTCCTTCAGATGCTCGATGAGCGGCTCGAACACGAGCTTCGCGAGTGTGCCGAACGGCTCGTCGAGCGACGGGTGTGCGCCGCGCCACGCGATCGCGATGGCCGGATCGTCGGCTTCGCTCACGACGCGTTCGTTGATCCACACGCTGGCGGCCTTGGCTTCGCCGTCGGATACCCTCGCCCACGCGCTGCGCGGAAAGAACCGCAGCGGCATGCGCCGCCCCGCGCGAAACAGTGCGGCAAGCGGCGCGAGCCGCTCCAGCGGCGCTGCGACGGGCGTCAGCTCGAACGCGCCGCCGCTGCCGAACCACAGCGTGCGGCGCGGGCCGTCGGGCTCGACCGCACAGTAGACGAGATGCGCGAGCCACGCGGAAAGATAGTCGCGCGCACTCGACCGTGCGTAGCGGTAGATGATCTGGCCGGCCGGCGTCAACCGGTTCAGCGTGCCATGCAGTTCGAGCGGCGCGCTCACCGCGTCGGCCAACAGCATCGCGTCGTCGGTGCCGAACAACGCCTGCTCCGTATCGGGCCACGCCGGCACGACCGTGAGCGAGAACGGCCGCCGCTCGATGCCGTCGGCCAGCGCTCGGCGCACGCTCGACGCCAGTTGCGTCATCGAGCCGAGCGCCTGGTCGCGCCATACCGCGCCCGTCGCACCGCCCGGCAGTTCGGGGCTCGCGTCGGCAATGCGCAGCGCGTGGTCGTGCACGCCGCCCTCGTCCGATTCGATCAACAGCGGCAACACGCGCTCGGCGAGCGCATCGCTGCCGGCGAAGTCGAGCGAGAACGGTTCGGTATCGAGCAGTTCGGCTTGCGCGTCGGCAAGCACGATGCCGAGCCGGCCGCGCAGCAACGCACGCGCCGGATGACGCCAGAAGCGTTCGAATTCGCTGAACGCGACGGGCTCGACCGGTTCGGCCGGCAGCGGCTGCGCGAAGAACGGCAACTCGCGCGGGCCGTCGCGCGACACTTCCGCGGCAAGCAGCGACGCAAGCGTCGCACGCTCGGCGTCATAGGACACGAGCGTGCTGCCAGGCTGGAAATACGCGGCCGCGAACGGTTGCAGTGGATGCTCGACGATGAACGCGCGCCGCGCGGCATCGACTTCATCCGGTGCGGCGTCGGGCCCGGCCGTGACGATCGCCAGATGATCGAGCAACTCGTCGACGAGTGCCGCGGGCGGCAACGGCGCGTTGTCGCGAATGCTGCGGCCCGTGTAGGCAATCAGCAGCCGGTCGCGTGCGGCGAGCAGCAGGTCGAGAAACAGGTTGCGCTCGTCGTCGCGGCGCTGCCGGTCGCCGAGCTTCGGCAACACGGCCATCAGGTCAAACTCGTCCGCGCGAGCGAGGCTCGGCAGCACGCCGTCGTCCATCCCGAGCAGGCAGACGACGCGATACGGCAGCCCGCGCAGGCTCGTCAGCGACGAGAACGTGACACCGCCCCACGGCACCCCGCCGCGCGCCGGATCGTCGAGTGCCGCGGCCAATCCCGCGCGGACGACGGCCGCCGGCAATGCTTCGTCGGGCGCGCCCTCCGTCATCGCGGCCAGCATCGCGTCGAGCGCATCGCGCACGCCGGCCAGCGCGTCCGCATACGCGGCGCCCGAATCGAAGAAGCGTGCGAGCGTGTCGGCGAACAGTTCGCTCCAGCCGCCCGGCGTGTGCGATTCGGCCAGGCGCCGCGCGAAGCCGTCGAGATCGTCGGTGAAGCGCGCAAGCCGGCCGAGCAGTTCGGCCTCGCTGCCCGTGGCCGCCTCGATCGGCAGCCACGCTCCGATCGGCGCCGCACCCTCCGGCATCGCATAACCGAGAAAGAGCCGCGCGAGCGCGTCGGAGAACGTGTGGCGCGGTGCGGGCACGGCCGCGTCGTCGCTGGCGAGCGGCGACAACCCGCGCCGCGCGCCGGCGGCCGCGAGCCAGGTCTGCACCGTCTCGAGCGCAGCCGCGTCGATGTCGTAGCGCGCGGCCACTGCATCGACGCGCAGCCATTCGACCAGCTCCGGCGCGCCGACCTGCCGTTCCGGCAATGCGAGCCAGTCGAGCAGCACGCGGGCGACCGGGTTCGCCTGCGACGGCGGCAGGCCGGTGATCCGGTACGGCACGCGCGCGCCGCCGGCGCCGGCCGTGCCGAACACGGCATCGATCAGCGGCCCGGCCGCCGCGAGGTCGGCCACCGCGACCAGCACGTCGGACGGCTGCAGGCTCGCGTCGGCGTCGAACCACGCGAGCAGGCGGTCGTGCAGCACTTCGAGCTGGCGCGCGAGGCTGTGGCACACGTGCACCTCGATGCCGCGCTCGGCCGGCGTGTCGCCGGTTTCGGCCTCCGGCTGCAGTTCGAGGATCGCGTTCTGCACGCGCGCGAGCCACGTGGACTCGGGATTCGCGACGAAGCGCGACGCATCGCCTGACGCGGCGCTTTCGGTGAGTTCGTGCAGCATGTGCAACTGTGCCTGCGTCTGCCTGCCCCACTCGGCGAGCAGCGGATGGCCGACTTCCTGGTAGTCGAGCCGCCCGGCCGCGTCGAGCGCCTCGGCATGCGCGGCCGTGACGATGTCGAACCAGAATTCGCGGCACGGGTTCAGCGCATAGACACGCACGTCGATCCAGCGCGACAGCTCGCGCAGCAGCGCGACGTGCAGCGGCGGCATCGTCGGCAGCGCGAACACGCTGACCGATTCCGGCCAGTGCGCACGCGCGCGCGCGACCGTTTCCGGATCGAGATGGCGCGCCTCGACGAGGAAGCGATGCGCGGGCGGCGTGACGCTGTCGCTCAGCTCGGCGAGCAGCGCGCGCCACAGCGCGGCCTGCCAGTGCTCGTCGTCGCGCGCGGCGTCGCTGATCCCCCGTGGCGCGCCGTCGCCCGCGAGCACGGATTCTCCCGCCTGCCACGCGGCCAGCCATTCGGGACGGTAGGTCAGGTAATGATCGAGCACGGCCGCGACGCGGTGCGCAAGCTCGTAGCGCATCGCATCGTCGGACGCGGACAGATAGGCGGCCAGCCGCGGCGACGCGAGCCACGGCGCGCCGCCGGCCGCCTGCGCGAACAGCCGGTAGCAGCGCCACACGAGGCGGTCGGGCGCGAACGGCGAGCGCTTGGGCACGTCCATCACGCGGCCGATCTGCGCCCACAGCCATTGCGCGAGATACGTGAACTCGACGTTCGCGCACACGCCGTTGCGCGCGGCGATGTCGAGCTCGAGGCGACGGCGCAGCGCCGCACTCGGCACGATGACCTGTTGCGGCGCCCACGGGCCGTTGCGGGCCGGGAACGCGGCCAGATCCTCGAGCAGCGCGTCGGCCAGCGTTTCGTGACGGTTCGAATAGAAGAGATGGAGCATGAAGCGGGCGTCGGAACCTCGCACCGGCCGGGCCGGGCGAACAGGATCACCAAGGATAGCAAATGGACCGCCGCCGCGAACCTCGGCCGGAAAGCCAGGTTTTGCGGACCGCGAAATACGATAGACTCGTCGCCAGTCAATACGCCGCCCCCGGGCGTCTTCGTCTGCCATTCAGCCCATCGATGCGCTATTCGGTCGAAATCAGAAAGTTTTTCTACAGCCAGTACTTTTTCGGCGGCCTGCGGATCGCGGTCGGCGTTTCGCTGCCGGCCGTGCTGTGCCTGATCGTGTTTCACAACCGCGAACTCGGCTTCACGATCTCGACGGGCGCGCTCGGCGCCTGCGTCGTCGACATGCCGGGCCCGCTCAAGTACAAGCACAACGAAATGCTCGCGTGCAGCGTGATCGGCTTCCTGGCCGCGCTCGCCACCGGCCTCGCGACACCGAACATCTTCGCGCTGTGGCTCACGATCGTGCCGCTCACGTTCGTGCTGTCGCTGATCGTCGTCTACGGCAACCGCTGGCCGCAGATCAGCTTCGCGACGCTGTTCATGATGGTGATGACGCTCGAGGAGAAGTTCACGCCGCTGCAGGCGTTCATCAACGCCGGCTGGATTCTCGCGGGCGGCCTCTGGTACACGTACTGGGCCACGCTCGTGTCGCAATGGCAGGCACGCCGGATCGAGCAGCAGGCGCTCGCCGAAAGCTTGTTCGCCTGCGCCGACTACCTGCTCGCCCGCGCGCAGTTCTACGATCTCGACGCCGACCTCGACGAGTGCTACCGCAATCTGGTCGCCCGGCAGATCACCGCGGTCGAAACGCAGGAAACCGCGCGCGACATCGTGCTGCGCAACCTGCCGAAGCTGCGGCGCGGCAAGCTCGATCCCGGCCGCACGACGATGTACAACCTGTTCATCAACAGCGTCGACCTGCACGAGCTGTTCGTCGGCGCGCACACCGATTACCCGCTGGTGCGCAACACGTTCGGCGGCTCGGACCTGATCATCTTCTATCGCGACCTGATCCGCAAGGCGGCCCGCGATCTCGAGGAGATCGGCCTCGCGGTGCTCGAAAACCGCGCACCGCATTCGCGGATCAGCGTGAAGGCCGAGCTGCGCGCGATCGAGTACGAGATCGAGCTGATGCGCAAGAAGAACTTCCCGGCCACCAACGCGGAGGCGTATGCGGCCGTGCTCGCGACGTTCCGGCGCATCTGGAGCGCGACGCGCCTGATCGACCGGATGCGCCGCAACCTGTCGGGCCACGCCGATCCGCAGCAAACCGAACTGAAGATCGACAAGGCGCTCACGCGCTTCCTGCAGCGCCGCCGGATGTCGCCGCTCCTGATCTTCTCGAACCTGAACATGCGCTCGCCGAGCTTCCGCCACGCGCTGCGCGTGACGATCGCGGTCGCGGTCGGGTTCTGGCTCGGCCGGCTGCTGCCGCTCACGAACGCGTACTGGATCGTGATGACGACCATCATCATCCTGAAGCCCGGCTACTCGCTCACCAAGCAGCGCAACGCCCAGCGGATCATCGGCACGCTGATCGGCTGCGCGGCCAGCATCGCGCTGATCTACACGGTGAAGGAGCCGCACCTGCTGATCGCGATCATGTTCGGGTCGATGGTAATGAGCTACAGCCTGCTGCTGTTCAACTACGCGGCGAGCGTCGTGTTCACGTCGTCGTACGTGCTGCTGATGTTCCACCTGCTCGCGCCGGGCAGCATGCGGATCATCGGCGAACGTGCGATCGACACGGTGGTCGGCTGCATGATCGCGATCGCCGCGAGCCGGCTGTTCCCGTACTGGGAATACCGGCTGATGGGCAAGCTCGTCACCGACATGCTGACGTCCACCCGCAAGTATTTCGAGGCCGTGTGGCGCGCCGGGCGCGGCATGTCGCCGCCGCCGGTCCCGGCCGCCGACGGCGCGGCCGTCGTCCCGGGCGTGGCGGCAGTGGTCGAGTCGCCCGCCGCGAGCCTCGACGACGACTATCGCTACCGCCTTGCACGCAAGGACGTGCACATCGCATTCGCGAACCTCGGGCAGGCATTCCAGCGCATGATGATCGAGCCGAAGGCGCACCAGCGCTTCGTACCCGAGCTGAACGACCTGCTCGTGCAGACGCACGTGCTCGGCGCGCAGATAACGGCCGCCGCGCCGCTGATCCGCAGCGCATGCGCGGCCGACGGCGGCATCCTGCACGACGACGCGCTGCAGCGCGGCCTCACCGCCGTGCTGGACAATCTCGAGAAAGCCGAAGCCGGCGAGCCGCCGCCTGCCGACCAGATCGACGCCTCGAAGCAGATCACGCGGGATCTCGACGCGATGGTCGTGTCCGCGGAGAAATCCGATGCGGTCGGCGCCGAGCTCACGCACGACCTGAAAGTGCTCGCGCACCAGTGCAAGCAGATGCTCGCGTCGTCGCAGCTGATCCGCAAGGATGCGAGCGTGATCCGCCTGCCCGCCTGACCCCGAATCACTGGCCGGCAAGCCGGCCCGCGCACACCGCGGGTCGGCCACCGGCGCTCCCCGCTTCAACGATCTCCCCCAAGCATGTCGCGTCCGCCTCACGTGGCCCGCCCGCACGCCGCGCGCTCGCCCCACGCCCTATTCCGCTCATCGCGCCAGTCAGGGAATACCCGATTCCGGTCACCCGGCCCGGCTTGTTATCATTCGTTCACATTCAAGTTGTATAGACAACTTGAGCCAATCGGACCGGCCACGCTCGCCCGGTCCGTCGCATAACGATATCGGAGACTCGATGAAAAACTTGCAGCGCCACCTGAGCGCGCGGCACATCCGCTTTCTCGCGCTCGGCTCGGCGATCGGCACGGGCCTGTTCTACGGTTCGGCGTCCGCGATCCAGCTCGCGGGCCCGGCCGTGATCCTGGCGTACATCCTGGGCGGCGCGGCCGTCTACATGGTGATGCGCGCGCTCGGCGAGATGGCCGTGCGCGAACCCGTCGCCGGCTCGTTCGGCCATTACGCGACCGAGAACCTCGGCCCGTTCGCGGGATTCGTCACCGGCTGGACCTACACGCTCGAAATGGTGATCGTCGCGATCGCCGACATCACCGCGTTCGGCATCTACATGGGCTTCTGGTTTCCGGACGTCCCGCAATGGATCTGGGTGCTCGGCGTCGTCGCGATCATCTGCGGGCTGAACCTGTGCCACGTCAAGGTGTTCGGCGAACTCGAATTCTGGCTGTCGATCATCAAGGTCGGCGCGATCGTCGCGATGATCGGCGGCGGCGTCGCGATCCTGCTGACCGGCATGCACTTCGGCCATTCGGCCGACGTGCCGACGTTCGCGAACCTGTGGAACCACGGCGGCTTCTTGCCGAACGGCATGGGCGGGCTGATCGCGTCGCTGTCGGTCGTGATCTTCGCGTACGGCGGCATCGAGGTGATCGGGATGAGCGCCGGCGAAGCGAAGGACCCGGAACGCGTGATTCCGCGTGCGATCAACGCGGTGCCCGCGCGTATCCTGTTGTTCTACGTGCTGACGATGGTCGTGCTGATGTCGATCAGCCCATGGACGGGCGTCGGCGGCGACGGCAGCCCGTTCGTGCAGATCTTCTCGGCGCTCGGCGTGAAGTCGGCTGCGACGATCCTCAACCTGGTCGTGATCAGCGCGGCGATCTCGGCGATCAACAGCGATATCTTCGGCGCGGGCCGGATGATGTTCGGGATGGCGCGACAGGGCCAGGCGCCGCGCGTGCTGATGACGACGTCGCGGCACGGTGTGCCGTGGGTCACGGTGCTCGTGATGGCCGGCGCGCTGCTCGTCGGCGTGGTGCTGAACTACCTGATGCCGAAGGACGTGTTCCTGGTGGTCGCCGCGATCGCGACGTTCGCGACCGTGTGGGTCTGGCTGATGATCCTGCTGTCGCAGGTCGCGATGCGTCGCCGCCTGTCGAGCGCCGAAGTCGCCGCGCTGAAGTTCAAGGTGCCGCTGTGGCCGGTCGCGCCCGCGCTGACGATCGCGTTCATGGGTTTCGTGATCGTGATGCTCGGCTGGTTCGAGGATACGCGCGTCGCGCTGTATGTCGGCGCGGCCTGGCTCGCGCTGCTCGCGGCCGTGTTCTATGCACGGATCCGCCCGAAATTCGCCCCTGCGTCACGTTGACGCACGGCTGACCTGAATGCGCGGCGCGCCTCGTTCGGCGCCCGCTGCTGCCCCGGCTCCGCGCGACGTCAGTCGCGCCGGAAGCCGCGGATTGCTCCCCTTCGCATGCCCCGCGCACGCGGCCCGGCCGGGCCGCGCACCGGCACGTCAGTGCGATGCCGCGCTCGCGGCCTCGGCCGGATGGGCCTCGTCGTACGCACGCTTCTGCGAAATCGCGTTGTACAGGATCGTCCCGATCACGAGCAGCACGGCCACGACGATCAGGATGCTCACGTTGCGGACAGGGTTCTTCTTGCGCTGATCGTTCATGGTCGGTGCGTCTCCGTCAAATTCATCGAAGCGGGCATTCTACGCGCTTGCGCCCGAGCTGCGACGCCCCGTTTCCGATCGCCGCTCCTCCCGTCCCCACCGCTTTCCGCAAGCTTTCAGTTGATAATCGTTCCCATTTCGATCTAGAATCCGGAGTCTTTCATTTTGTAATATTCCCTTCGTCCACCTGTTCCACCGGAGTCTCCATGTCGAATCCGCGCACCCGCCTGCTGCCGCTCGCCGGCGCCCTCGCCCTGGCTGCGGCCGCTTTCGCGCCGCTTGCCCAGGCGGCGGAGGAAGTCAGCCTGTACACCACTCGCGAGCCCAAGCTGATCCAGCCGCTCATCGACGCCTTCACGAAGCAGAGCGGCGTCAAGGTCAACACGGTGTTCGTGAAGGACGGCCTGCTCGAGCGCGTGAAGGCGGAAGGCACGCAGTCGCCGGCCGACGTGCTGATGACGGTCGACGTCGGCAACCTGCTAGATCTCGTCGACGGCGGCATCACGCAGCCGGTGCGCTCGAAGGTGCTCGACGATGCGATCCCCGCGAACCTGCGCGGCGCGAACGGCGATTGGTACGCACTGTCGCTGCGCGACCGCGTGTTGTACGTCGAAAAAGACCTGAAGGTCGACGCATTCCGCTACGAGGATCTCGCCGATCCGAAATGGAAGGGCAAGGTCTGCATCCGCTCGGGCCAGCATCCGTACAACACGGCGCTCGTCGCGGCGATGATCGCGCACGACGGCGAAGCCGCGACCGAGAAGTGGCTGCGCGGCGTGAAGGCGAACCTCGCGCGCAAGGCGACGGGCGGCGACCGCGATGTCGCACGCGACATCCTTGGCGGCATCTGCGACGTCGGCCTCGCGAACGCGTACTACGTCGGCCACATGAAGAATGCGGAACCGGGCAGCGATGCGCGCAAGTGGGGCGATGCCATCAAGGTCGTGCGGCCGACGTTCGCGAACGCGAAAAGCGGCGGCACGCACGTGAACATCAGCGGCGCGACGGTCGCGAAGCACGCGCCGCACAAGGCCAACGCGGTGAAACTGCTCGAATACCTCGTGTCGCCGGAAGCGCAGGCGCTGTATGCGCAGGCGAACTACGAATACCCGGTGCGCGCGAACGTGAAGCTCGATCCGGTGATCGCGAGCTTCGGTGCGCTGAAGGTCGATCCGCTGCCGCTGGCCGACATCGCGAAGCATCGCAAGCAGGCAAGCCAGCTCGTCGACAAGGTCGGCTTTGACAACTGACGCTTCGTCGGCCGGCGCGTACCGCCGGCCATCCCGGCCGCGCCTTCGGCCGCGCGCGGGCAGCCTGTGGCTGCTCGCGGCGCTGGCGATCGCCGCGGCGGTCGCAGCGCCGCTCGCGGTGCTCGTCGCCGCCGCGTTCGACGCCGATCTCGCGCACTGGCGACATCTCGCCGAATTCGTGCTGCCGCAGGCACTCGTCAATACGTTGCTGCTGCTGGCAGGCGTCGGTGCGATCGTGTCGATCGTCGGCACCGGGTGCGCGTGGCTCGTCACCGCATACGATTTTCCCGGCCGCCGGATGCTGACGTGGGCGCTGCTGCTGCCGCTCGCGGTGCCCACCTACATCGTCGCGTTCGCGTATCTCGACCTGCTGCACCCGATCGGCCCCGTCCAGGGCGCGATCCGCTGGCTGCTCGGCTTCGACAGCCCGCGCCAGTTCCGCCTGCCCGACCTGCGCTCGCTGCCCGGTGCGATCTTCGTGCTCGGCTTCGTGCTGTATCCGTACGTGTACCTGAGCACGCGCGCGATGTTCGTCACGCAATCCGCGAGCCTGCTCGAAGCCGCGCGCACGCTCGGCGCGGGACGCATCGCGACGTTCTGGCGCGTCGTCGTGCCGCTCGCACGGCCCGCGATCGCGGTCGGCGTGAGCCTTGCGCTGCTCGAAACGCTGAACGACATCGGCGCGTCGGAATTCCTCGGCGTGCAGACGCTGACCGTCTCCGTCTATACGACCTGGATCACGCGCTCCGACCTCGCCGGCGCCGCGCAGATCGCGCTTGCGATGCTCGCGATCGTCGTCGGCATGATCGTGCTCGAACGCTACGGGCGCCGCCGCCAGCGCTACGCGCATGGCCGGCGCATGCGGCCGATCACGCCGCGTCGTCTCACCGGCGCGGCCGCGCTCGGCGCCGCCGTGTTCGGCTGGCTGCCCGTGCTGCTCGGGTTCGGCGCGCCCGCTGCGTACCTCGCGGTCGAGACCGGCAAGCGGCTGCATCTCGTCGGCGGCGTGTCCGACCAGTTGATGACGGGGCTCGCGAACACGCTGACGATCGCCACCGCCGCCACCGCCGCGACGCTCGCGTGCGGGCTCGTCGTCGCGTGGGCCGCGCGCGCGCAGCGCGACAGCGCCCGCGCGGACCCTGCCCGCCTGTGTGCGCGAATCGCGAGCCTCGGCTATGCGGTGCCGGGCACCGTGCTCGCGATCGGCCTGCTGATCCCGTTCGCGGCGGCCGACCGGCTGTTCGGCGCGGCGCTCGGACGCGACGGGCTGCTGCTGATGGGCTCGGTCACCGCGCTCGTGATCGCGTACACCGTGCGCTTCCTCGCGATCCCGGCCGGCAGCATCGAGGCCGGCCTCGCACGCATTCCGCCCTCGCTCGAACACGCGGCGCGCTCGCTCGGCGAAACAGCCGGCGGCACGCTGCGCCGCGTCCATCTGCCGCTGCTGCGGCCCGCGCTCACGACGAGCGCGCTGCTGGTGTTCGTCGACGCGATGAAGGAATTGCCGGCCACGCTGCTGCTGCGTCCGTTGAATTTCGACACACTCGCGACCTGGCTGTATGCGGAAGCCGCACGCGGCACCTACGAAGAAGGCGCGGTCGCCGCGCTCGCGATCGTGCTGGCCGGGCTCGTGCCCGTGATCCTGCTCGCGCGCACCCGCCACAAGATCGGAGCCTGAACCCGTGAACCTGCTCGAACTCGATGACCTCTGCGTCGCCTACGACACGCCGCACGGCCGCCGCACGGTGGTCGACGGGCTGAGCCTCGCGCTGCCGCGCGGCGACATCGGCTGCCTGCTCGGCGCGTCGGGCTGCGGCAAGACGACCGTACTGCGTGCGATCGCCGGCTTCGAACCCGTGCGCATGGGACGCATCATGCTGGACGGCGCGCCCGTCGCGGCGCCATCGCTCGACGTGCCGCCGGAGCGGCGGCGCATCGGCATGATGTTCCAGGACTACGCGCTGTTCCCGCACCTCAGCGCGGCCGACAACGTCGCGTTCGGCTTGCGGCGCATGCCGAAGACCGAACGGCGCATGCGTGTTGCCGAAATGCTCGATCTCGTCGGCCTCGCCGATTCCGGCGGCGCCTATCCGCACGAGTTGTCGGGCGGCCAGCAGCAACGCGTCGCGCTCGCCCGCGCGCTCGCGCCGTCACCGGAGTTGCTGCTGCTCGACGAACCGTTCTCGAATCTCGACGTCGATACGCGCGAGCGGCTCGCGTTCGAGCTGCGCGACATCCTGAAACGCACGGGCCACACCGCAATCCTCGTCACGCACAACCAGGCCGAAGCGTTCGCGATCGCCGACCGGATCGGCGTGATGAAGGACGGCCAGCTCGCGCAATGGGACACGCCGTACGCGCTGCACCATCATCCGGCAAGCGCATTCGTCGCGGATTTCGTGCGCCGCGACGCGCTGGCCGACGAACGCGCGCGCGCACTGGCGCGCGGCCGCTGAAGCGGCGCCGCGGCCTCGTCACGCGGCGCCGTCGGCACCCGTGCCGCTTCATCGGCGCGCTACGCAGGCTCCGCTAGATCGCGTACGGGCAGCGCGGTCGAATACTTGATCTGCTCCATCGCGAATGACGAACTGACGTCGAACAGCGGCACCGTGCGAATCAGCTGCTTGTAGACACGGTCGTAGTCGTCGATGCCGGCCACCACGACGCGCAGCAGGTAATCGGTCTCGCCGCTCATCCGGTAGACCTCGACCACTTCCGGCATGTCGCGCACGGCCTGCGTGAAACGCTGCGCCCACTCCTCGGTGTGCTGGTTCGTGCGGATCGCGACGAACACGGTCGTGCCGACGCCAAGCTTGCGCGGATCGCACAGCGCAACCTGTGCGCGAATCGCGCCGGTTTCCTTGAGCCGCTGCACGCGCTTCCAGCATGGCGTCTGCGACAGGTTCACGCGCTGCGCCAGCTCCGCGATCGGCAGTGTGGCATCCGCCTGCAGCAGTTCCAGCAGCTTGCGATCGATGGCGTCCATTTCTCCAGTCCCTCGTAGATAGAAATTTATTCTATTCATCTTGCACAACGGGGAACAATATGAAAACGGCAACACCGCGTCGACCGGTATAAATACCAATCCTGAACAATTCCGCCGGCTATCCCGCGTCTCCAAACGAAACAGGCGACTCCGCCCGTCGAGGTGGAATCGCCTGATGCAACTGCGCGCCGCAGCTTGCGGGCCGCGGCCGGGCCGGCGCGCATGCGCCGCCGGCCATCATGCCGCTCAATACGCGACCGTCGCGATCTCGTGCACGAAGCTGTCCTGCTCGAGCGCGTCGACGAACGCGACTGCGTAGTCTTCCGCCGAGATCTTGCTGTTGCCCTGCGCATCCACGATCAGCTTGCCGACGCCCGTGCGGAACGTGCCCGTGCGCTCGCCCGGGGCGATCATCGCGGCCGGCGCGAAGAACGTCCAGTCGAGATCGGCGACCGTCTTCAGGTAGCCGAGCGCGTCGCGGTGCGCGAGCGCCTGCCCCTTGTACGCTTCAGGAAAGCCTTCGCTGTCGACCAGTTGCTTGCCCGGCGCGATTTCGAGCGAACCGGCGCCGCCCACCACCACGAGACGCTTCAGGCCCGCCTGACGCGCGCCGGCGACCAGCGCCTTCGCGGCCGCGACGACCTTCGCCGCATCGTCCTGCTTCGGACCGTAAGCGCTCGCGACCGCGTCATGACCCGGCAGCGCGGCAGCGATGCTGGCCGCGTCGAACAGGTCGGCCGCTTGCGCGGTGATGCCGTCGCCCGATGCGCCGGGATGGCGCGACAGCGCGGTCACGCGATGGCCGCGTCGCACGGCTTCCGCTGCGATGCGCGAGCCGATCATGCCGGTGGCGCCGAACAGCGCGATATTCAAGGAACGTTGCGTCATGGCGATTCTCCAGTAAGAAAAATATGTAACTCAGTTAATTACACATAAGATCGAAAAAAACGGGGCGAAGCCCCCGTTGCACCGGACACCGCACCTGCGCGCCGTCCGGTTTCCTGCCCTGTCTGCTGCCGGCTATCCGCCGGCGCGTACTGCCTGTTGCGTGCGTCGCTCGAGATCCAGCATGTCGGCCGTCACGTCGACGAGCGTGCGCGTGGCGAGCGATGCTTCCATCGCGCGCTGCGCATCGCCGATATAGCCGGTCAGCACGCCCTGGATGTGCCGCCCGACGAGACACGCGGGATTCGGTGCCTCGCGATGCAACGCAAACAGTTGCGCATCGTCGACCGCGCGATACACGTCGAGCAGCGTGATCTCGCCGGGCTCGCGCGCCAGCAGCGCGCCGCCGCCGGCACCGAGCTGCGACGTGGTCAGCCCCGCGGCTGCCAGCATCGACAGCAACCGGCGTATCAGCGCCGGATTCGTATTCACGCTGCCCGCGATGATGTCGGACGACAGCGGCACGCCTTCCTGCATCGACAGCAAGGCGAGCACGTGGACGGCAAACGCGAACCGGCTGCTGGTATTCATTCCTCACTCACTCGGCGACGCCGGCCCGACCCGCAACCGGCGACATGTGTAACCATCATAATTACATTTTGCGGATCATGCAAGCCCGCGTCATTCACCGCTCGCGGGCTTGGCGCCCGATGCGTTCTGCTGGCTCCATTGCTGGAGCTTCTTGCCGGCTTCCGCGATCTTCGCGCCCGCTTCGGAAGCCGCATGCGCGACGACCGCGGAGGCAGCCGCGTCGATCTGCGCCTGCGCCGCCGACGCGAGACCGCTCGCGGACAGCGGCGGCACGGCCGACGCCGCGGACGCGATGCCAGCCTTCGCAGCGTTGATCTGCTGGTTGACAGTGCTCGCCACCTGGTCGAGCGCCTTGGCCGCATTGTTCGCGGCATCGGCGGCCGCGCTCGCGGCCGTATCGGGTTGGGCGACCGGCGTACCGGACTTCTCGCAGCCCGCGAGCAACAGCAGCGCACCGGCGGCCACCGCCGCCAGCACGGACCCGGGCACGCGACGCGCCCGCGATGTCTTCGTGTTCATCAGCAATCTCCGGCCGCGCGTCGCACGGCCTCAGGGTTGGAACGGTGTCGATGATACCGCCTGTGGAACAGGCCAAATAACGACCGGCCATTAAAAATGCCTTTCAATTTCGGATTCGTCTGATTCAATCGCAGGCGCTACGCCACTAAAGTGGGCACGCTTCAATCCGTTTCGTACGTGACCCCTTTTGCTTATGGCTTTCCTTGTCGACTGGCTCATCGCCCTGGCCGCGCTGCTCGCCGCCACCCTGTTCCTGTGCTTGCGCGCGCCGTCGGCGCGCCGCCTAGCCGAATCCGGACGTCCGCGCCGCGTCGCATCCGCGCGCCTGCTCACGCAGGCCGTGATCGGTTTCTGGACGGCCACGCTGATCGTCGTGGAAGGCATCCTCGGCCCCGACGGCGACGGCCAGTCGCTCACGGGCTTCGCGGCGCTCGCGTTCGCCGCGCTCGGACTGTCGACCGTCGCCGCCTACTGGTCGGCGTGCGCGCTGCGGCTGCGCCGGCCACCCGTACTGTTCGCCCGCCACTGACGCGCCAGATCGGTGCGTCACGGCGCACCAGCGCGCACCACGCCGCATCACTACACCCGCAGCACGCACCAGTTCAGTACGCATCGCACCACGTGCGTGCACCCCGTACGGGAGTCGATCGCCATCGGCCGCGCCCTCATCCCGTGCACGATTCACCGGAATGCCACACCGCGCAGTGCCCAAGCACCAACTCCACGCGCGCGTTCACCAAGTTGGCTCGATACTTGCGTTCCTTGCCCGTTTTTTGCGCAAGGAAGCCACGGCATGGATGGTCTGAAATCCGGCGTCGACACACTGTTCCTGTTGATCGGCGCCGTCATGGTGCTCGCGATGCACGCGGGCTTCGCATTTCTCGAACTCGGCACGGTCCGCAAGAAGAATCAGGTCAACGCGCTCGTGAAGATCCTGGTCGACTTCTCGGTGTCGACGCTCGCGTATTTCTTCATCGGCTACACGATCGCGTACGGGGTCGAGTTCTTCGACGACATCGGCACGCTGTCGCAGCACAACGGCTACGCGCTCGTGCGCTTCTTCTTCCTGCTGACCTTCGCGGCGGCGATTCCCGCGATCGTGTCCGGCGGCATCGCCGAGCGCGCGAAGTTCAACCCGCAGCTCGTCGCGACGCTGATCATCGTCGGTTTCATTTATCCGTTCTTCGAAGGAATGGCGTGGAACGAGCGCTTCGGCGTGCAGGCCTGGCTCACGCACGCGTTCGGCGCGCCGTTCCACGATTTCGCCGGCTCGGTCGTCGTGCATGCGTTCGGCGGCTGGGTCGCGCTGCCGGCCGTGCTGCTGCTCGGCGCGCGTCACGGCCGTTATGCGAAGGATGGCCGCATCGCCGCCCACCCGCCGTCGAACATTCCGTTCCTCGCGCTCGGCGCATGGGTGCTCGCGGTCGGCTGGTTCGGCTTCAACGTGATGAGCGCGCAGACGCTCGACAAGATCAGCGGCCTCGTCGCCGTGAACTCGCTGATGGCGATGGTCGGCGGCACGCTCGCCGCGTGGATGGCCGGCCGCAACGACCCGGGCTTCACGTACAACGGGCCGCTCGCCGGCCTCGTCGCGGTATGCGCGGGCTCCGACGTGATGCATCCGATCGGCGCACTCGTCACGGGCGCGGCCGCCGGCGCACTGTTCGTCGCGATGTTCACCTGCGTGCAGAACAAGTGGCGCATCGACGACGTGCTCGGCGTGTGGCCGCTGCACGGCATGTGCGGTGCGCTCGGCGGCCTCGCGGCCGGCGTGTTCGGCCTGCCCGCGCTCGGCGGTCTCGGCGGCGTGTCGTTCCTGTCGCAGCTCGTCGGCACGCTCGGCGGCATCGTGATCGCAAGCGCGGGCGGCACGCTCGTCTACGGCGCGCTCAAGGCGACCGTCGGGCTGCGCCTCGACCGCGAAGCCGAGTTCGACGGCGCCGACCTGTCGATCCATCGCATCTCGGCCACGCCCGAGCGCGATTGATCCGGTGACGAACACCTGACGCATCATTACGTTTTCAATTCAAAAAACTTTCATCGAGCGTCCTTACACTTCCGTCCAGTTTTCAATAAGCCTTCGTGAAGCTTGCCGATCGCCTGCTTCGCGAAGGCCATTCTTCCAACAACTGAAACTGGACTCCACATGCCCGCGTTGCCCAATGCTGCCCGTCGTCAGGCCCTGAAGATCCTTGCCGGCGCGCCGATGCTTCCCCTTTCCGGTCTCGCGCTGCCGGCCCTGCTGACGGGTTGCGGCGGTGACGACAATCCCGCATCGACGCCCGCCCCGGTTGCCGCGGCCTATACGTCGGCGGCGTTCTCGGCGATGGCCGCACCCACGCTCGACAATGCGGCCGCGATGGCCACGACGACGGTCGGCTCGACGCTGTCGGTGTCGTTCTCGGACGGCTCGTCGCGCAACTTCAAGCTCGCGTACCGGCCGTTCTTCGTGACGGGCGACATGGTGCCGGACGGCAAGGGCGGCACGACGCTCGCGGGCGGCTACTACGACATCAACAACCAGCCGATCATCGATCGCTCGGTCGCCGGCAAGGAGCGCCAGTTCTATTCCGACTGCCCGGACGGCAGCTCGCTGCTGACGCTGAAGAACGCAAACGTCCCCGGCGTGAAAGGCAACACGGTGTTCGCGGTCGTCCAGTTCGAATACACGACGCGCGACCAGGCGAGCGCATCGCAGTACGGCCAGCTGCCGTCGCCGATCGCGGTGCTCTCGCTCGACCAGGATCCGGCCACCGGCGCGCTGAAGGTCGTGAAGTACCACAACGTCGACACGTCGAAGGCGCACGGCCTGTGGATCACCTGCGGCGCGAGCCTGTCGCCGTGGGGCACGCACCTGTCGAGCGAGGAATACGAGCCGGACGCGACCAAGGTTGCGACCGACGCGCAGTTCAAGGCGTTCAGCAAGAACACGTTCGGCGACGAGACGAAGGCGAACCCCTACCATTACGGCCACCTGCCCGAGATCACGGTGAATCCGGACGGCACGGGCACCGTGAAGAAGCACTACTGCCTCGGCCGCATCTCGCACGAGCTGATCCAGGTGATGCCGGACCAGCGCACCGTGATGATGGGTGACGACGCCACCAACGGCGGCCTGTTCATGTTCGTCGCCGACAAGGCGGCCGACCTGTCGGCCGGCACGCTGTACGTCGCGAGGTGGACGCAGACGTCGTCGGCCGGCGCCGGCACCGCGACGCTCACGTGGATCAAGATCGGCCACGCGACGAGCAGCGAGATCGAAGCGCTCGCGAATACGCTGAAGGCGTCGGACATCATGGACCTGGTGACCACCGACCCGAACGATGCGAGCTACGCGAAGATCCACTTCGGCGGCAAGTTCAACTGGATGCGCGTGAAGCCGGGGATGGAAAAGGCGGCCGCGTTCCTCGAGACGCACCGCTACGCGGCACTGCTCGGCGGCAGCATGGGCTTCACGAAGCTCGAAGGCACGACCGTGAACGCGAAGGACAAGATCGTCTACACGGCGATGTCGCGGATCGAAACGTCGATGGTCAAGGGCAACGCCGTGTCGCGCGATGTCGCGGTCGACAAGAAGATCGCCGCGGGCGCCGTCTACGCGCTGAACCTGAAGGGCAGCCAGCGCGACACGACGGGCAGCGCGATCGACAGCGAATGGGTGCCGGTCGACATGGGCGCGCCGGCCGCGCTCGTCGGCGAGGATCTCGCCGCGGCCGACGGCCTCGGCAACCTCGCGAACCCGGACAAGATCGCCAACCCGGACAACCTGAAGTTCTCCGAAAAGCTGCGCACGCTGTTCATCGGCGAAGACTCGGGCATGCACGTGAACAACTTCCTGTGGGCGTACAACGTCGATACGAAGTCGCTGGTGCGCGTGCTGTCGTGCCCGGCCGGCGCGGAATCGACCGGACTGCACGCGGTCGACGAGATCAACGGCTGGACGTACATCATGAGCAACTTCCAGCACGCGGGCGACTGGGAATCGCCGCTGCACGACAAGGTCAAGCCGACGCTCGATCCGCTCGTGCGCGCGAACTTCAAGGACCGCTTCGGCGCCAGCGTCGGCTACCTGACGGCCGAGCAGACCGGCATCAAGCTCGCGAAGGCCTGACCGGGTCGCGCGAGGGGGATGCCCCTGGCCGGGCGTCCCTTCTTCATCACCGTTCATTCGTCGGCGCTCCACGCCGTTTTGTGCGCGATGCCCAGTGCGGGCGTCGCGCTTTTTTTTGCGCGCGCGAATCGCGTGAATGGCGTGCGCAAGCACGCACCGAACGGGCTCGGCCGGGCGTTTCCAGCGATCGGGGGATAATACGGGCCTGACGCGTCCGGGCGGACAGTCAAAATGACGGGCAAAAAAAAGCGCCACGGAGACCGTGGCGCTAAAAAAGTTCTAGCCATTCCGAGGGCCGTGCTAGAACCTGAGAGACTGCGCGAAACATCGTTGCCGGTTAAACTCTTGAAACGATGTTTCGAAAACGTGAGACATTCTTTCCGTTTCCGCCCGACAAGTCAAGCGGTATTTGCACCGGTTCATGCACTTTCTGGCAACGCTCAATTGAGCGTTTTCCTAATAAACCAAGGGTGAACCCGTAAAATCTCATCCAATGAACGGTTCACCTGCGGAACATGCATCTTTTGACAATAGTCCTACAATACCAACAAAATTGAAATCGAGTTTCGGAATTAGAGAGAATCCCTCGTGTCGACAACTGTAACCCCTCCCGCGCCGCGGGACCGTGAATCTTCGCCCGACGAGATCACCGCCCTCGCCCGCGGCCTCGCCGTGCTGCGCCGCATCGCAGCTGCCGACGCGCCCGTCAGCAACCGCGAACTGACCGAATTGACCGGTATCCCGAAGCCGACCGTCTCGCGCATCACCGCGACGCTCGTCAGCGCCGGCTTCCTGTTCCAGTTGCCCGACAGCGAGCGCTTCGTGCTCACCGCGTCGGTGCTCGAACTGAGTCACGGCTTCCTGCGCAACTTCGACATCCGCGCGCGCTCGCGGCCGTTCATGATCGAGCTGGCCGAACGCACGTCGCTGTCCGTGCACCTCGCGGTGCGCGACCGGCTCGACATGGTCGCGATCGACGTGATCCGCCCGCGCTCCGCCGTGCTCGTCACGCGTCTCGAGATCGGCTCGCGGATGGACATCGCACGCACGGCAGTGGGTCGCGCGTATCTCGCCGCGCTCGAGGAAGACGAGCGGCGCCTGCTGCTCGAGTCGCTGCGCACCACGGCGGGCGACGACTGGCCGCACGTCTCGTCGCGCCTGACCCCCGCGCTCGACGAAGCCATGCGCGACGGCCACGCGATCGCGATCGGCGAATGGCGCGAGGGCCTGAATGCGGTCGCAGCCGGTTTCGTCGGCCCGTCGGGCCAGCGCTATTCGGTGAATTGCGGCGGTGCTGCGCACCAGTGCTCGCCCGAATGGCTGCAGGAACACGTCGTGCCCGCGCTGCACGAATGCATCGCGAAAATCACCCGCGAGATCGGCGGCGCACCGGCCCGGCGCATCAGCGTGTAATCGTTCCGTCATCGTCCTGTCGCGTTCTGTAACGACCGTAACCCGTTGAAAGATAGACCACTGGACTGTAACGGGGACGGGACGTAGGATCATGCCCATCGTCGCGCCGCATTCGCGGTGCGCACCGCTCTTTTCCCGCGCGGGTCGGCGGGGCCCCGGACCGAGCCGGGCCCCCTTCCCGTCACCCGCTCGCCCACGCGCAGCCCAGCAGTCCGATTTCCGGCACGCCGCGCCGTCTTCCTGACAGATCACGATGGATAACGAACAAAAGCCCACGCCCCCTTCGAAAGACCCCGCGTCGCCCGCCGCACGGCGTCCGCGCCGCACGCTGATGATCGGCACGGTCGCGGTCGTCGCCATCGGCGGCCTGCTGTGGTGGCACCCGTGGAACCGCACGCCGGCCGCGGGCGGCACGGCGAACGGCGCAAGCGCAACCGCCGGCAGCAGCGCAGGCGGCCATCGCGGCCGCGGCGGCCCCGCTGCCATGGCGAACGTTCCGCAGCCCGTGCAGGTCGCGACCGCGACGCAGGGCGAGATGCCGATCGTGCTGTCCGCGCTCGGCACCGTGACGCCGCTCGCGAACGTGACGGTCAAGACGCAACTGTCGGGCTACCTGCAGTCGGTGTCGTTCCAGGAAGGCCAGATCGTCAAGAAAGGCGACGTGCTCGCGCAGATCGACCCGCGCCCGTACCAGGTGTCGCTCGAGAACGCCGAAGGCACGCATGCACGCGACTCGGCCCTGCTCGCGACGGCGCGCCTCGACCTGAAGCGCTACCAGACGCTGCTGTCGCAGGATTCGATCGCGTCGCAAACCGTCGATACGCAGGCGTCGCTCGTCAAGCAGTACGAAGGCGCGGTGAAGACCGACCAGGCCGCGATCGATTCCGCGAAACTGAACCTCACGTATGCACGCATCACGGCGCCGGTGTCGGGCCGCGTCGGCCTGCGCCAGGTCGACCCGGGCAACTACGTGACGGCCGGCGACACCAACGGCCTCGTCGTGATCACGCAGCTGCAGCCGATGAGCGTGATCTTCACGACATCGGAAGACAACCTGCCGCAGATCCTCAAGCAGGTGAACGCGGGCCAGAAGCTGTCGGTCACCGCGTACAACCGCAACAACACGGTGCCGCTCGAGACGGGCTCGCTCGCGACGCTCGACAACCAGATCGACACGAGCACCGGCACGGTCAAGCTGCGCGCGAACTTCGATAACAAGGAAGGCATGCTGTTCCCGAATCAGTTCGTGAACACGCGGCTGCTCGTCGACGTGCTGCGCAACGCGACGATCGTGCCGACGTCCGCGGTGCTGACGGGCTCGATCGGCCAGTTCGTCTATGTCGTGAAACCCGACAACACGGTGACGGTGCGCAAGGTCACGATCGGCCCGGTCGACGGCGAACGCACGAGCATCGTCAGCGGCGTCGCGCTCGGCGAGCGCGTGGTGACCGACGGCTCCGACCGCCTGCGCGAAGGCGCGAAGATCTCGATTCCGGCCGACAAGCCGAAAGGCGCGTCGGGCGCGCGCGGCGCCGGTGCGGCGTCGGGCGCATCGGGCACCGCCGGCCATCGCGGTGGACACAAGCACGGTGCGTCGCAAGCAGCGGCCCAATAACGCGCGGGCCGCTCGATGAATCCATCCCGCCTCTTCATTCTCCGGCCGGTCGGCACCGCCCTCCTGATGGCGGCGATCATGCTGGCCGGTCTCGTCGCGCTGCGCTTTCTGCCGCTTGCCGCGCTGCCCGAAGTCGACTACCCGACGATCCAGGTCCAGACCTTCTACCCGGGTGCGAGCCCGGAGGTGATGACCTCGTCGGTCACCGCGCCGCTCGAGCGGCAATTCGGGCAGATGCCGTCGCTGAACCAGATGTCGTCGCAAAGCTCGGCCGGCGCGTCGGTGATCACGCTGCAGTTCTCGCTCGACCTGCCGCTCGACATCGCCGAACAGGAAGTGCAGGCCGCGATCAACGCGGCCGGCAACCTGCTGCCGTCCGACCTCCCTGCCCCGCCGATCTACGCGAAGGTCAACCCGGCCGATGCGCCGGTGATCACGCTCGCCGTCAAGTCGAAGACGCTGCCGCTCACGCAAGTGCAGGACCTCGCCGACACGCGCCTCGCGATGAAGATCTCGCAGATCGCGGGCGTCGGCCTCGTCAGCCTGTCGGGCGGCAACCGGCCGGCCGTGCGGATCCAGGCGAACCCGACCGCGCTTGCGCAGTACGGGATGAACCTCGACGACCTGCGCACGACGATCTCGAACCTGAACGTGAATACGCCGAAGGGCAACTTCGACGGCCCGACGCGCGCGTACACGATCAACGCGAACGACCAGCTGACGAGCGCGGACCAGTACAACAGCGCGGTCGTCGCGTACAAGAACGGCCGCCCGGTGATGCTGACCGACGTCGCGACGGTCGTCGCCGGCTCGGAGAACACCAAGCTCGGCGCGTGGGTGAATTCCGATCCCGCGATCATCCTGAACGTGCAGCGGCAGCCGGGCGCGAACGTGATCCAGACGGTCGACGCAATCAAGGCGCAGTTGCCGAAGCTGCAGGAAACGCTGCCAGCCGCGCTCGACGTCGAGATCGTCACCGACCGCACGACGATGATCCGCGCGGCCGTGCGCGACGTGCAGTTCGAGCTGCTGCTCGCAGTCGGGCTCGTCGTGCTCGTGATGTACCTGTTCCTCGCGAACGTCTACGCGACGATCATCCCGAGCCTGTCGGTGCCGCTGTCGCTGATCGGCACGCTCGCGGTGATGTACATGGCCGGCTTCTCGCTGAACAACCTGTCGCTGATGGCGCTCACCATCGCGACCGGCTTCGTCGTCGACGATGCGATCGTGATGATCGAGAACATCGCGCGCTACGTCGAGGAAGGCGAAACGGGGCTCGAGGCCGCGCTGAAGGGCTCGAAGCAGATCGGCTTCACGATCATCTCGCTGACGGTGTCGCTGATCGCGGTGCTGATCCCGCTGCTGTTCATGGGCGACGTGGTCGGGCGCCTGTTCCACGAATTCGCGATCACGCTCGCCGTGACGATCGTGATCTCGGCGATCGTGTCGCTCACGCTCGTGCCGATGATGTGCGCGAAGCTGCTGCGCCATTCGCCGCCGCCGGAAAGCCACCGCTTCGAGGCACGCGTGCACCGCGCGATCGACTGGGTGATCGCGCGCTACGCGGTCGCGCTCGAATGGGTGCTGAACCGCCAGCGCTCGACGCTCGTCGTCGCGCTGCTGACGCTCGGGCTGACCGCCCTGCTCTATGTCTACGTTCCGAAGGGCTTCTTCCCCGCGCAGGACACCGGCGTGATCCAGGCGATCACGCAGGCGCCGCAGTCGATCTCGTACGGCGCGATGGCCGAACGGCAGCAGGCGCTCGCGGCCGAGATCCTGAAAGATCCGAACGTCGACAGCCTCACGTCGTTCATCGGCGTCGACGGCAGCAACATCACGCTGAACAGCGGCCGCATGCTGATCAACCTGAAGGCGCGCGACGATCGTTCCGAAACGTCCGCGCAGATCATCCGGGACCTGCAGCACCGCGTGTCGAACATCACGGGCATCTCGCTGTTCATGCAGTCGGTGCAGGATCTGACGATCGATTCGACCGTCAGCCCGACGCAGTACCAGTTCATGCTGACGAGCCCGAACCCGGACGAATTCGCGACCTGGGTACCGAAGCTCGTCGCGCGGCTGCAGCAGGAGCCGTCGCTCGCCGACGTCGCGACCGACTTGCAGAGCAACGGCCAGTCGGTGTACATCGAGATCGACCGCGCGAGCGCCGCGCGCTTCGGCATCACGCCGGCGACCGTCGACAACGCGCTGTACGACGCGTTCGGCCAGCGCATCGTGTCGACGATCTTCACGCAGTCGAACCAGTACCGCGTGATTCTCGAGTCGGAGCCGAAGGAGCAGCACTACGCGCAATCGCTGAACGACATCTACCTGCCGTCGGCGGGCGGCGGCCAGGTGCCGCTGTCGTCGATCGCATCGTTCCACGAGCGGCCGTCGCCGCTGCTGGTCGCGCACCTGTCGCAGTTCCCGTCGACGACGATCTCGTTCAACCTCGCGCAGGGCGCGTCGCTCGGCGAAGCCGTCAAGGCGATCGAGGCCGCCGAGAAGGACATCAACCTGCCCGCGTCGTTCCAGACGCGCTTCCAGGGTGCGGCGCTCGCGTTCCAGGCCTCGCTGTCGAACCAGCTGTTCCTGATCCTCGCGGCGGTCATCACGATGTACATCGTGCTCGGCGTGCTGTACGAGAGCTACATCCACCCGATCACGATCCTGTCGACGCTGCCGTCGGCCGGCGTCGGCGCGCTGCTCGCGCTGATGATCACCGGGCACGATCTCGACATCATCGGGATCATCGGCATCGTGCTGCTGATCGGCATCGTGAAGAAGAACGCGATCATGATGATCGACTTCGCGCTCGAGGCCGAACGCGTCGAAGGCAAGCCGCCGCGCGAGGCGATCTACCAGGCGTGCCTGCTGCGCTTCCGGCCGATCCTGATGACGACGCTCGCCGCGCTGCTCGGCGCGGTGCCGCTGATCGTCGGCTCCGGCGCGGGTTCCGAGCTGCGCCAGCCGCTCGGGATCGCGATCGCCGGCGGCCTGATCGTGTCGCAGGTGCTGACGCTGTTCACGACGCCCGTGATCTACCTCGGCTTCGACTCGCTCGCGCGCCGCGTGCGCGGCTGGTTCGAACGCCACGGCCCTGACGCCGGCACGCGCACGGATGCGTAAATGAAACGACCCCTACGCTCACTTCGTTCGCGTGGGGGGGCGCAGCCCCCCCATCTCCCGAAAACGCATCCGTCGGAACACGCGGCGGCCCAGCGAGTGCCGACATGAACCTGTCGCGCCCCTTCATCACCCGCCCCGTCGCGACGACGCTGCTCGCGATCGGCGTCGCGCTCGCGGGCCTGTTCGCGTTCATCAAGCTGCCGGTGTCGCCGCTGCCGCAGGTCGACTTCCCGACGATCTCGGTGCAGGCATCGCTGCCGGGCGCGAGCCCGGAAACGGTCGCGACCAGCGTGACGAGCCCGCTGGAGCGGCACCTAGGCTCGATCGCCGACGTGTCCGAAATGACGTCGACGAGCACGGTCGGCAACGCGCGGATCATCCTGCAGTTCGGCCTGAACCGCGACATCGACGGCGCCGCGCGCGACGTGCAGGCCGCGATCAACGCGGCGCGCGCCGACCTGCCCGCCGCGCTGAAGAGCAACCCGACCTACCGCAAGGTCAACCCGGCCGATTCGCCGATCATGATCGTGTCGCTGACCTCGGAAACGTCGTCGGCCGCGAAGCTGTACGACTCGGCGTCGACGGTGCTGCAGCAGTCGCTGTCGCAGATCGACGGGATCGGCCAGGTCTCGGTGAGCGGTTCCGCGAACCCGGCCGTGCGCGTCGAGCTCGAACCGCAGGCGCTGTTCCACTACGGGATCGGCCTCGAGGACGTGCGCGCGGCGCTGGCTTCCGCGAACGCCAACGCGCCGAAGGGCGCGATCGAATTCGGTCCGCAGCGCTACCAGCTCTATACGAACGACCAGGCCTCCCAGGCGTCGCAATACCGCGACCTCGTCGTCGCCTACCGCAACGGCTCCGCCGTACGGCTGTCCGACCTGTCCGACGTCGTCGATTCGGTCGAGGACCTGCGCAACCTCGGTTTGTCGAACGGCAAGCGCGCGGTGCTCGTGATCCTCTACCGCTCGCCCGGCGCGAACATCATCGACACGATCGACCGTGTGCGCGCGGCGCTGCCGCAGCTCACCGCGTCGCTGCCGGCCGACATCACGGTCACGCCGGTGCTCGACCGCTCGACCACCATCCGCGCGTCGCTGAAGGACACCGAGCACACGCTGCTGATCGCGGTCAGCCTCGTCGTGATGGTCGTGTTCCTGTTCCTGCGCAACTGGCGCGCGACGCTGATCCCGAGCGTCGCGGTGCCGATCTCGATCATCGGCACGTTCGGTGCGATGTACCTGCTCGGCTTCTCGATCGACAACCTGTCGCTGATGGCGCTGATCGTCGCGACCGGCTTCGTCGTCGACGATGCGATCGTCGTGCTCGAGAACATCTCGCGGCACATCGAGAACGGCAAGTCGCGCATGCAGGCCGCATTCGACGGCGCGCGCGAGGTCGGCTTCACGGTGCTGTCGATGAGCATCTCGCTCGTCGCGGTGTTCCTGCCGATCCTGCTGATGGGCGGCATCGTCGGGCGCCTGTTCCGCGAGTTCGCGCTGACGCTGTCGCTCGCGATCGCCGTGTCGCTCGCGGTGTCGCTCACCGTCACGCCGATGATGTGCGCGCGCCTGCTGCCCGAATCGCACGACCCGCGAAGCGAGGGCCGCTTCGGGCGCTTCCTCGAGCGCGGCTTCTCGCGCATGCAGCGCGGCTACGAGCGCTCGCTGTCGTGGGCGCTGCGCCGGCCGCTGCTGATCCTGCTGACCCTGTTCGCAACGATCGGGCTGAACGTCTACCTGTACATCGTCGTGCCGAAGGGCTTCTTCCCGCAGCAGGACACCGGGCTGATGATCGGCGGCATCCAGGCCGACCAGTCGACGTCGTTCCAGGCGATGAAGCTGAAATTCTCCGAGATGATGCGGATCGTGCAGAGCAACCCGAACGTGAAGAGCGTCGCGGGCTTCACGGGCGGCACGCAGACCAACTCGGGCTTCATGTTCGTCACGCTAAAGGACCGCACCGAACGCAAGCTGTCGGCCGACCAGGTGATCCAGCAGCTGCGCCCGCCGCTGGCGGACGTCGCGGGTGCGCGCACGTTCCTGCAGGCCGCGCAGGACATCCGCGTCGGCGGCCGGCAGAGCAACGCGCAGTACCAGTTCACGCTGCTCGGCGATTCGAGCGCCGACCTGTACAAGTGGGGGCCGATCCTGACCGAGGCGCTGCAGAAGCGCCCGGAGCTGACCGACGTGAACTCCGACCAGCAGCAAGGCGGCCTCGAGGCGATGGTGACGATCGACCGCGCGACGGCCGCGCGCTTCGGCATCAAGCCCGCGCAGATCGACAACACGCTGTACGACGCGTTCGGCCAGCGCCAGGTCTCGACGATCTACAACCCGCTGAACCAGTACCACGTCGTGATGGAAGTCGCGCCGAAATACTGGCAGAGCCCCGAGATGCTGAACCAGGTGTGGATCAGCACGTCGGGCGGCAGCGCGAACGGCTCGCAGACCACCAACGCGGCCGCCGGCACCTATGTCGCGACATCGGCCGGCACGTCGAGCGCCGGCACGGGTACGCAGAGCGCCGCGGCGATCGCGTCCGACTCCGCGCGCAACCAGGCGCTCAACGCGATCGCGGCGAGCGGCAAGTCGAGCGCGTCGTCGGGTGCCTCGGTGTCGACGTCGAAGTCGACGATGATCCCGCTGTCGGCGATCGCGACGTTCGGGCCGAGCACGACGCCGCTGTCGGTCAACCACCAGGGGCTGTTCGTCGCGACGACGATCTCGTTCAACCTGCCGCCGGGCGTGTCGCTGTCGCAGGCGACGCAGGTGATCTACCAGACGATGGCGCAGCTCGGCGTCCCGCCGACGATCGTCGGCAGCTTCCAGGGCACCGCGCAGGCGTTCCAGCAGTCGATGAACGACCAGCCGATCCTGATCCTCGCCGCGCTGCTGGCCGTCTACATCGTGCTCGGGATCCTGTACGAGAGCTACATCCACCCGATCACGATCCTGTCGACGCTGCCGTCGGCCGGCGTCGGCGCGCTGCTCGCGCTGCTGCTGTTCAAGACCGAGTTCAGCATCATCGCGCTGATCGGCGTGATCCTGCTGATCGGTATCGTGAAGAAGAACGCGATCATGATGGTCGACTTCGCGATCGACCAGACGCGCAACAACCAGAAGTCGTCGTTCGACGCGATCCACGAGGCATGCCTGCTGCGCTTCCGTCCGATCATGATGACGACGATGGCGGCGCTGCTGGGCGCATTGCCGCTCGCATTCGGCAGCGGCGACGGTGCCGAGCTGCGCGCGCCGCTCGGGATCGCGATCGCCGGCGGCCTGATCGTGTCGCAGGTGCTGACGCTCTATACGACGCCGGTCGTCTACCTGTACATGGACCGGTTCCGCGTGTGGGGAGAGAAGCGCCGCAACCGCCGCGGCAATACCGGCGGGCCGGCCGTCGCCGGGGAGTAACGGGAAACGGCCGGAAACGCAGCGGCGGGGCCTGCCGCTGCGCTCCGTGTGCCGACCGGCTCGCCGGACGAGCGCCGCGCCGTGCGCGGTACGCCATGTGCGGCCTCGGCCAGGAGCGGTCGGGATTCGATTCAGCAACGATCGGCCGCATCGGCCAGTACGTCCGACAGACGTTCTGCCGCTTCGCCGAGCAGCGCACGCACGTGCTGCCGCCTTGCATCGTCCGGCGTGTCGAGCGCCACGCCGATCGCAAGCGCATCGCACGCATCCACCGGCATCGCAACGATTCCGGGCGCGCCGCGTGCTTCATCGTCCCGGCCGAAGTGCCGGACGTCGCGCGTAACGCCATCTTCCGTATCCGCGCGTTGCACCGGCCGGCCGACGAAGCGTGCGCCGACGCGCGTCAGCACGCAGGCGGCCCCATCGGGCGCCGCCTGCGCGAGCACGACGACCTCCGCACGATCCCGCCCGAGCAACTGCGCGGCCAGTCCGCTGCGCGCGGACAACGCGTGCAGCACCGGCTGCGCACGCGCGAGTTCCGGCCGGGCTTTCAGGTACGCGGCAGCGACGCGTGCCGTCGCCGACCCGGGCCGGTAGCCACCGTGTGAGTCGACGCTCAGAAACTGCTGCCGGACCAGCGTCCTCAGCAGCCGCGCGATCGAGTTGCGCGGCACGCCGAGCCGGGCCGCGAGCGCGGCCGCGGTCGCGGGCGGCTGCCCCGCCGCGACCGCTTCGAGTATCGCGAGCCCGCGTGCGAGCGCGGGCACCCGGTTGCGCGCCGCATCGTCATCCATGTCGTGCGAGGTCATACAGATCCTGTGCGTTGCGCGCATAGCGGCGCGGTGCCATCCCCGACCATCGGTGGAATGCGCGCGCGAACGCCTTCTCCGACGTGTAGCCGACCCGCTCGGCAATCTCGATCAGCCGCAGCTTGCCATGCGCGAGTTCGCCACTCGCCAGATACATCCGGTACGCGGTCAGGTGAACGATCGGCGTTTCGCCGACCAGCTCCGCGAAACGCGCGCAAAAACGCGAGCGCGACATGCCGGCGTCGGCCGCGAGGCTCGCGAGCTGCCAGTTGCGGCGCGGATCGCGGTGCATCAGCGCCATCGCGCGGCCGATCTGCGGATCGGTCAGGCCCCGCAGCCAGCCCGTGTGATTCGCCGACGACTGCAAGTGCGCGCGCAACAGCTGCACGAACAGGACGTCGGCCAGACGCGTCGCGGCGACGGCCCAGCCGGGCTGGCACGCCATCGATTCCTCGATGAAACTTTGCAGCGTGCTCGCGAGCCACGGCGCGACGGCCGCGTCGTTCGCGCGGACGTGAATCAGCGGCGGCAGCACGGTGAACAGCGGGCTGCGCACGATGTCCCGATACACGACGATGCCCGTGTAAAGCTCGCTGGTCGCGCCGCCGCCGCCCGCGACGAACTCGAGCGGCGTGTCGAAGCGCGGCCGGATGCCCTTGTCTGCCATCAGCGTGTCGAACGGCACGGGCGGCTCGTCGAGCGACGACGCCATCACGTGCTCGTCGCCGTGCGGCAGCAGCACGAAGTCGCCCGGCTCGACGTGCACGGGCGCCGCGCCTGCGACCGACAGGAAGAACGGGCTGCCCGCACAGGTACGAAACGGCGCGCCCGCGACGGCCGGCTTGCGGATCGCCCACGGCGCGCTCAGCGTGAAGCGCCCGGTGACGACCGCATCGGCCCGCAGGTCGGTCAGCACATCGCTGAGTAGATCGGTCGTCATCGTCGAAACCTCCGGAGTGCGCGCCGCCGCGTCAGAAGCGCTGCTGGATGCCCGCCATCACACCGACCTGGTTCTGGCCGGCGCGGACGGTGCCGCCGGCCGCCACCGCCGACGTGCCGAGCGCGCTGTTCGTCATATAGCCGACAGACGTATAGATCATCGTACGCTTCGACAGGCTGTAGTTCGCGCGCGCGACGAACAGGTTCGAGTCGTAGCGGCCGCGCAGCAGATAGCGCACGGCCTGTGCGTCGAATGATAGCGCCGGCGTCGCGTAGACCGTGCCGCCCGCGAAAAAGATGTCCGACTGACCGTGCATGGCGGCCGCCGTGTTACGGCGGATCCACCCCGCGCCGAGCTTCGCGATGCCGAATTTCACGTAGGCGTCGACGATCGTGCGCGTGTCCGTATAACCGGGGCTCGACAGCGGCGCCGACGCGCCCGTGCCGCCGTGCATCACGTCATACGAAGCGGCCGCGCCGAATTGCGGCGCGTCGTACGCAACCATCATCGTGTACTGCCGGCATGCAACGGGGTCGCCCGGCACGTTGCCCGCGCAGTTCGTGGCCGACGGGCCGGCCGGGCCCGCCGAGTCGCGACCGGTGCTGTACGTACCGCCGAGCGTCATGCCGCCGAAGTGACCGAGGTAACCGATCGCGTTGTCGCTGCGCGCGTTCGGCAAATAGCTGTCGAAGCTCGCCATCGAGTGGATCGACGGGCCGATCACATCGGCATTGAGCAGCACCAGCATCGACATGTTCATCTGCCGCCCGAGCGTGAGCGTGCCGTACGGCGAATCGATGCCGACGTTCGCCTGCCGGCCGAAGATCCGGCCGCCGTAGTTCAGTGCACCGGAATTCAACGCGAAGCCGTTTTCGAGCACGAAGAACGTGCGGTAGCCGCCGCCGAGATCCTCGACGCCGCGTAACCCGAAGCGCGACGGCACTTCACCGGTCAGCGACGGCATGCCGGCGACCGCGCCGCCGCCCGCGGCGTTGTTGTAGTACTGCACGCCGGTGTCCACGATGCCGTACAGCGTCACGCTACCCTGCGCGTACGCGCCCGGCGATGCGGCGGCGGCGGCCGCCAGCGAGACGGCCGTCGCGGCCGAGCGAAAGGTTTTCATTGAAGTCTCCAGACCTGTTGTGTAGTTATGCTTGATATTGACCGGCGACGCGTGCGGCGGCGCTGGCCCGTGGGGGATACCCGGTCGTTCAGGTCGCGAGCGGCGTGACGAACGGCATCGCGCGCGGCCGCTCGCCGGTCGCACGCCAGATCGCATCGGCGACGGCCGGCGCAACGGGCGGCAACGCGACTTCGCCACAGCCTTGCGGATCGCGATCGCTGTCGACGATCACCACCTCGATCTTCGGCATCTCGGCCAGACCAAGCAGCGGGTAGTCGGCGAAATTGCGCTGTACGACCGCGCCGTGCTCGAACGTGATCTCGCTCCTGAACGTATTGGTCAGCGCGAAGCCGACGCCGCCTTCGACCATCTCGCGAATCAGCAGCGGATTGATCGCGCGCCCGCAATCGATGCCGCACACGATCCGTTCGAGCTTCACGTTGCCGCCCGTCACGCGCACCTCGGCGATCGTCGCGACATACGTGCTGAACGCACCGCCGCGCCCCGTGTACAGTGAATACGCGACGCCGCGCGACAGGCCGGCCGGCGCGTGACCGAACCAGTTCGCGCGCGCGGCCGTCGCGTCGAGCACGCGTAGCGCGAGCGGGTCGCGCTTCAGCAACGCGCGCCGATAGCGCACGGGATCGGCCCGCACCGTGTGCGCGAGCTCGTTCACGAAGCTCTCGAGGAAAAACACCGTCGACGTGCTGCCGACGCTGCGCATGAAGCTGACCGGGATCGGCTGCATCACCGTGACCGAGTCGACCAGCAGGTTCGGCACGTCGTAGCAAAGGTCGTACAGGCCGTCGAGCATCGTCTCGTCCCAGCCGCCCGCCTTCTCGTAGCGGTCGCGCTTGATCGCCGCATACAGCGAGTGACCGGCGACGCGCGCATGCAGCGCGACCGGCAGCCCGTCGCTGCCGAGCGCCGCGCGAAAGCGCGCGGACGCGCACGGTCGATAGAAGCCGTGACGGATGTCGTCCTCGCGCGAGCGGATCACCTTCACGGGTCGCCCGACCGCCTTCGACGCAACGGCCGCGTGCACGACGAAATCGGGCACGTACTTGCGGCCGAAGCTGCCGCCGAGAAACGTCGTGTTGACGATGACCTTCCCGGCCGGCACACCGAACAGCGACGACAGCGTCCAGCGCACCTTGTCCTGCCCCTGGATCGGCCCCCACACCTCGATCTCGTCCGCCCGCACGTGCACGGTCGCGTTGACGGGCTCCATCGTCGCGTGAACGATGTACGGCGTGTGGTAGTCGGCCTCGACGATCGTGCCGGCTTCGGCGAGATGGCGCATGGGCTCGCCGATCTGCGCGGCGACCACTGCGTGTTCCGCCTGCAACGCGCCCTTGCGCTGGGCGAGGATCGTTGCGCTGTCGAACGCCGGCGTCGAACCCGCATCCCACACGATGTCCGCCGCGTCGCACGCCTTCTTCGCCTGCCAATAGGTGTGCGCGACGACGATCACTGCATCCTTCGCGAGTACGACGTCCGCCACGCCCGGCATCGCGCGCAGTGCGTCGCGGTTCTTCACGGCCGTCGGTCGGCCGTTCAGCGTCGGTGCCATCGTCAGCGCGCCGACCAGCATGTCGGGCACCTGCACGTCGATCCCGTAGATCGCACTGCCGTCGACCTTCGCGGGCACGTCGAGCTTGTGCAGCGGGCGCCCGATCAGCGTGTGGGCAGACGCCGGCTTCAACCGCGGTTGCGGATCGTGCGGCAGCTTCGCGGCGGCGTCGACGAGTTCCCCGTATGACAGCGACCGGCCACTCGGCGCATGGATCACGCGGCCGTCGCGCGTCACGCACTGCGTGTCGCGCACGCCGAGCCGCGCGGCGCCGGCGCGCAGGAACGCCGAGCGCGCCTGCGCGCCGGCAATGCGCAGCCGCGTGTAGAACATCGTCGCCGACATCGACGCACCGACGAACTGCTGCGGCGCCTCGTTCGCGGCGTCGATCCGGTACGCGTCGCGCCCCGTGACGAACTCGACCGTCACACTGCGCCAGTCGGCATCCATCTCGTCGGCGAGCACCTGCGGCAGCCCCGTGTAGACACCCTGCCCGACTTCCGCCTGCGACAGGCCGATGATCGTGCTGCCGTCGGCGTCGACGCGCACCCAGTCGTTGATTTCGCGAAAGCGCGCGCCGTCGCCGGCCGCCTGCACGACGTCACCGATTGCAAGCGGCAGCAGCAGGCTTCCCGCGAGCGCGACGCCGCCCTTCAGGAACCCGCGCCGAGACGCATTCGGCACATCCGGTGCCCGCCCCGCATCAGCCGGCCGCGACATGGATCGCCTCGCGAATGCGTTGGTAGGTCGCGCAGCGGCACAGGTTCGTGACGGCCTGGTCGATCTGCGCGTCGGTCGGCTTACGGTGCCGAGCGAGCAGCGCGGCGGTGGCCATCACCATTCCCGACTGGCAGTAGCCGCACTGCGGCACGTCCTTCTCGATCCACGCGCGCTGCACCGGGTGCGAGCGATCGTGCGACAGCCCCTCGATCGTCGTGACCGAACGGCCCGCGACGCTCACGGCCGGCAGCACGCACGAACGCGCGGCCTCACCGTCGAGATGCACGGTGCATGCGCCGCATGCACCGATGCCGCAGCCGTATTTGGTACCGGTGAGCCGGGCCGAGTCGCGAATGACCCACAGCAGCGGCGTATCGGGATCGCCGTCGAAATCGAACGGCCGGCCGTTCAGCGTGAAGCGCATCGTCTGTCTCCCTGTCTGGCATCGCCGGTTCGTCATCCGGCGGATGACGGCGATGGTTGACAGAGATTCTTGGCGGCGCAAAAAGCCGCGCCAATGACCTTTGCTCCCGAAAAAGTAGCCGATCGTCCAGATCGTTTCAGCCGACGAATCGCGCTCGGTCGCCGAAGCTGACCCCACGTTGGCCTCGGAACCGGCTTGCACGCCCGGGACGATCAACTATCGTGTGTCCATGACCACCCTCGCGCCCCTTTGCCGGGAATCCGCCATGAACGTCCAGCTGAACCATACGATCGTCTGGTGCCACGACAAGCGCGCGTCGAGCCGCTTCCTCACCGAACTCCTGGAATTGCCGCCGCCGACGCCGTTCGGCGCGATGCTGGTCGTCGCGCTCGACAACGGCGTGTCGCTCGATTTCTACGAACAGGCGGGGGAAATCAGGTCGCAGCATTACGCGTTCCTACTCGACGAAGCCGGTTTCGACCGCGTGCTGGCGCGCATCCGCGAGCGCGGGCTGGCGCACTGGGCCGATCCGGCGAAGCGGCAGCCCGATGACATCTACCACCACAACGGCGGGCGCGGCGTGTACTTCGACGATCCGGACGGCCACTTCCTCGAAGTGATGACGCGGCCGTATGCGCTGAACGGCTAGCGCGGCAGGCCGGCGTCGCGCCGGCCTGCAGGGTGCGGATGCCGTTACTCGGCCGCCGCCGTCTTGCGCGGACGACGCGCGCGCGGTGCGGCCTTGCGGGCCGGCTTCTTCTTGGCAGCGACCGGCGCTTCGGCAGCGGCTTCGGCATGCGCTTCGACCGGCGCCGTGTCGTGCGACGGCTGCGCGGCAGCAGTCTCGCCACCGCGATCGTCGGCCGCCGTCCCGGCATGCGTCACGTCCACGTGCGGCGCATCGCCCCGCTCCGCGTCGCGATGCGCGTCGTCGGCATGCTTGCCGTGCGCGTGCTTGTCGCCGCCGTGCTTCGCCGCGCCGGCGCTCTTCGCGGCGGCCCCCTTCTTCGCCCCGGTCTTCTTCGCCGCGCTCTTGCGCGCACGCTTGCGGCCATCCTGCGCTTCGCCGTGCACCTCGGCCGCTTCGATCGTTTCAGCAGGCGCAACCGGCACGACGTCGGCAAACTCGGCCGTCTCCACCGCTTCCGCCTCGACCTGCACGCTTTCGTGCACGACCGCTTCCGCCCGCTGCCCGCGGCGTTGCGCATGGCGCCCGGCCCGCGCCGGCTCCGCCGCACGCGTGCCGTGGTGCGCGCCGCCGTCACCGGCCGGCGCGACATGCTCCACGGCCGCCGGCTGGCGGGCCCGCGACACGAACGCGCCCGACTTGTCGTCACGCCCCACTTCGAGCAGGCCGCGCGCCTGCGCTTCGTCGAGCAGGTTGCCGAACGCGCGGAATCCGTAATACGACTCGTTGAAATCCGGCTTGCGGCGCTTGATCGCGCTCTTGAGCACCGACGCCCAGATCTTGCCGACGTCGTCGCGCTCCGACGCGAGCGCATCGAACGTCTCGACCGCCAGCGCGATCGCCTCGGCCTTGCGCGCGTCCAGGTCGTGCTTGCGCGACGACGGCTCGTCGGGCCGCTTCGCCCCGCCGTTGCCCGCACGCTGCTGCTGTTCGCGTTTCGCGAGCGTGCGCTGCTGCTCGCGCACCAGGTCGTCGTAGAAGATGAATTCGTCGCAGTTCGCGACCAGCAGGTCCGACGTCGATTTCTTCACGCCGACGCCGATCACCTTCTTCGCGTTCTCGCGCAGCTTCGACACGAGCGGCGAAAAATCCGAGTCGCCGCTGATGATCACGAACGTGTCGACGTGCGACTTCGTGTAGCAGAGGTCGAGCGCATCGACGACGAGCCGGATGTCGGCCGAATTCTTGCCCGACTGGCGCACGTGCGGAATCTCGATCAGCTCGAAGCTCGCCTCGTGCATCGACGCCTTGAAGCCCTTGTAGCGATCCCAGTCGCAATAGGCCTTCTTCACGACGATGCTGCCCTTCAGCAGCAGGCGCTCCAGCACGGGCTTGATGTCGAATTTCTCGTACTTCGCGTCGCGCACGCCGAGCGCGACGTTCTCGAAGTCGCAGAACACGGCCATGCTGACGTTGTCCAGGGGTAATGCCATGTGTACTCCAACCGGTGGGCCGACGCGTTGTATGACGGTGCGGCGAAAAAAGCATCGCGCACATGATAGCCGGTCGGCGCGTCATTCCCGCATTCGTGTACATGAATGAACGCCCGAACGCCAGTCGAGGCGTCGCAGATCGCATGCCCGCGCCGGGATGCCTGTGCGGCAAAGCCCAATGCGGGTATGCCCGCTGCCGGTACGCCCCTTAATACGCACCCGCCGCCGGGGCAAATCGACATTACACTTGAGTTATCGGTCGTCCGTCCCTATCTGAACGGATGACGCATCGAGCAAGGAGCGGTTTCATGACAACGAAGGTACTGCTGATTGGCGCGACCGGCCGAACGGGCCAGGCCTGCGCGGATCTGCTGCTCAAGCAGCCGGAGTTCGAGGTCACGGCGCTCGTGCGCCGGCACGGCTATGCGCTGGCGGGCGCACGGGTCGTCGAGGCCGATCTGACGAACGATTTCTCGCACGCATTCCAGGGCATCACGCACGTGATCTACGCGGCCGGCTCGGCCGAATCGGAGGGCGCGGCCGAAGAGGAACAGGTCGACCGCGATGCGGTGGCCCGCGCGGCCGAATACACGCTGGCCTACAACGCGCAGAAGCTCGTGGTGATCAGTTCGCTGTCGGCCTACCGGCCCGAACAGGCGCCGGATGCGCTGCGCCACTATTCGCAGATGAAGCGCGAAGGCGACGACGGCGTGACGGCCTCGGGCGTCGACTACGTGATCCTGCGCCCGGGCCCGCTCACGGACGATCCGGGCGTCGGCAAGATCGCGCTGACCGATGCGTGGCTCGATCCCGCGCCGCCGGTATCGCGCCAGGACGTCGCGTGGGCCGCGATCGAGGCGATCAAGCTCGGCATCTCGCGCAAGATCGTCGGCTTCGTCGGCGGCAGCGTGCCGATCGAGCAGGCCTTGCGCGCGTAGCAACCGGTCGCGCGCCGCCGCCCGGCGGCGCGTGCTCCCGTGCCCGCGACCCGCACGACGGGCCGCGTCGTCGCCTCGGGTGCGCGCTTACTGCTTCGGATGCGCGTCGGCCCACGCCTTCACGGCGGCGAGCGTGTTCTCGACGTGCTTGTCGGGCGACAGGCTCGTGTACTCGTACAGGATCTTCCCTTCCGGCGAGATCACGTACGACACGCGATTCGCGCGGTCGAGCGCCGGCAGCTTCGCGTCGTATTCACGGATGATCTTCGCGTCCGGATCGGCCGCGACCGGGAACTTGCTCCGGCACTCGCTCACCGAGAACTTCGTCAGCGTGTCGATATTGTCGGCCGATACGCCGATCACCGTCGCGCCGTAAGCCTTGTAACGGTCGACCGCATCCGCGAACGCATGCGCCTCGATCGTGCAGCCCTTCGTGAACGCGGCCGGGTAGAAATACAGCACGACCGGCCCCTGCTTCAGCGCATCGGCGAGCGAGTACGTGTAAGTCTTGCCGCCCAGCGACGCCTGCGTCGTGAAGTCCGGCGCAGCAGCACCCGGCTTCAGTTCCGCCTGCGCCATCAGCGCATGGCCGGCCACCAGCGCCGCCACGGCGCCCAGCAACAGTTTTCGCTTCATCTGCGTCCTCATTTCTTATAAAGTCAGCCTCAATGTAGGCCACGCCGGCGTTCGCCTGTCGAACATCCGGTTTGCGATCCGGACCAGCGGCAGCGCCATCCGCGGCCGGCCCGTTAAAGATTCCGCACAGTCTGCCGTTATTCCTTGCGGACAACCGGTTCCAGCCCTTCACGTCAGCGAGAAACATGGAAGCCAACAGGAAACAGACGTCACGCAAGGGCTCCTGGCGCAGTGCCTTGCATACGCTGCGCCGCTTCGCCTGGTCGGGCGGCGCGCTGATGCCCGCGCGCGCCGGCGCGCCGCGCCGCGACGACTCCGTGCGCAACTGGCTGGAACAGACGGTCGGCACGGTGGACTTCCTCGCCCATGTCGACCGCGAGCTGCGCTTTCTGTACGTGTCCGACGCGAGCCTGCGCTTCATCGGCTACCACCGCGACTACCTGCATACGCTGACGCTGCGCGACCTGATCGCCGAACAGGATACCTCGGCGCTCGAAGGCCTGCTTGCGCGCGCGGCGCGCTCCGGCCAGGTCGAGAAGGCGACGATGTGCATCGTCAAGTCGCTCACCTATCCGCTGGACGTCGAGGTCCGCGCGTTCAAGAGCCGCCACCACGGTGTCGACGGTTTCGCGATCGCGGCATTCGACGTGTCGTCGTGGCGCGCGCTCGAGGCGAAGCTGACGTACGAAATGCACCATGACCCGATGACGGGGCTCGACAACCTGTCCGCGCTCGTGCCGGCGCTGATGCGCGCGCAGCAGACCGCCGACGAGGACGGCACCTGCGCGGCGCTGCTGCTGCTCGACCTCGACGACTACCAGCGGATCAACCGCGCGCTCGGCTACGACGCGGGCGACACGCTGCTGCGCGAGACCGCGCAGCGGCTGAAGGCGCTCGTCACGCCGAACGAGCGGCTCGCGCGCGTCGCGAGCGACAAGTTCGCGGTCGTGCTCGGCGCATCCGGCCGCACGCAGGCGAGCCATGCCGCCGACGCGCTCGCGCGCCGGCTGCAGGCCGCGGTGCGCGAGCCCTACGTGTACCAGGGGCAGACCGTGCACTTGTCCGCGAGCATCGGCATCGCGCTGTATCCGGACGAACGGGCCGCGCCGCATCGCGCGCAGCATCACAGCCCGCTGCTGCGCCGCGCCGACCACGCGCTCGCGCAGGCGAAGGCATCGGGCGGCAACGCGCTCGCGTTCCACGCGCCGGTCGACGATCCGGCCGACGCCGAACGGCTGAAGCTCGAAGCCGACCTGTACGACGGCGTGCGCAACGGCGAGTTCTCGCTCCATTTCCAGCCGATCACGCGCAGCCAGTCGGGCGCGGTGGTCGGCGTCGAGGCGCTGATCCGCTGGCGCCATCCGGTACACGGCCTGGTGCCGCCGGCGACCTTCATTCCGCTCGCCGAATCGACCGGCCTGATCAACTACCTCGGCAACTGGGTGCTCAAGGCCGCGTGCATGCAGCTCGTCGCGTGGGACCGCCAGGGGCTCGCGCTGCAGTACGTGGCCGTCAACGTGTCGCCGCAGCAGTTCCGCGACCCGCGCTTCACGCAGAGCGTGCGCGAGGCGATCGCGCTGACGGGCATCGACCCGCGCCGCATCGTGCTCGAAATCACCGAAAGCCTGCTGATGCACGATCCCGCCCATGCGAAAGTGCTGCTCGAGGAGCTGACCGATCTCGGCATCCGCTTCGCGATCGACGATTTCGGCACCGGCTATTCGAGCCTCGCCTACCTGCAGCGCTTCCCGCTCGCGAAACTGAAGATCGACCGCAGCTTCGTCGAGAACCTGCTGACGTCGCGCAACGACCGCGCGATCGTATCGGCGGTGGTCGGACTCGCGCAGACACTCGATCTCGAACTCGTCGCCGAAGGCGTCGAGACCGAGGCGCAGCGCGAACTGCTGACGGAGATGGGCTGCAATCACATCCAGGGCTGGCTCGTCTGCCAGGCGCTGCCGTCCGAGGAGCTCGCGCGGCGCTTCGAGGCGCAGCAGCTGCACCTGCACGCCGCCGCCTGACGCGCGCGGCGAACCGGACAGATCCGTATGTCAATCACCGAACACATGCCCCGCACGGCCTTGCTGGACAAGCTGTGGGCCCGGATGAGCGAACGGGGCGACTTCCCGCTGCTGTCGGAATCGCTGCGTGCGACGATGGCCGCGATGAAGAACGACGACCTCGACTTCACCGCGCTCGTGCGCGTCGTGCTGTCGGACTTCGCGCTCACGCAGAAAGTGCTGCGGCTCGCGAACTCCGCGATGTACATGGCATTCGGCGGCAACATCACGACCGTGACCCGAGCGCTGATGGTGCTCGGCATGGACGCCGTCGGCCATCTGGTCGTCGGGCTGAAGCTCGTCGACCATTTCCACCACAGCACACCGCGGCGCATCGACGCGAAGCTCGAACTCAACCGGGCGCTGCTGTCCGGCTGCGTCGCGCGCAAGCTCACCGAGCGCGCCGACCTGCGCGCGGGCGAGGAAGCCGTCGTCTGCACGCTGATGCGCCAGGTCGGCAAGCTGCTCGTGGTCTGCTATCTCGACAGCGAATGGGACAAGATCCGCCGCCGCGCGGCCGAGATGCACGGCGACGAATCGGCCGCCTGCGTCGAGGTGCTCGGCGTCGGCTTCGACGAGATCGGGCTCGAGGCGGCGACGCGCTGGCGGCTGCCCGACATGATCCGGGACGGCATCGCCGACGATCATCACCACGTGAACCGCGTCGACGCGTTCGGCCGCGAACTCGCCGCCGACGAGGACATGATCGAACGCGTGACCTGGCTGCGCGCGGTGAGTCGCTGCTCGACCGACGTCGCGAGTGCACTCGCGATGCCCGACGGTCCGCAGCGCGATGCGCATATCACGGCGCTCGCGCAGCACTATGCGCTGCCGCTCGATACGGAACCCGACGCGCTCGTCGAGATCGCCGACCGGCTCGCGCACGAGGAAGCCAGCGACACCGTGATGCGCGAGATCGTCGAGCTGCGCGCGAACGCCGATGCGATCGCGCGCGCGCAGGCCGAGCCCGAGGCCTGCCTCGAGGCCGGCCTCGCCGATCTGCGGGCGCTGCCGTCCGAGCACGTGCTGACGCCGGTGCTCGCACTGGCGTCGGAAAGCCTGCTCGCGAGCCTCGCGTTCACGCGCACCGTCACGTTCGTCCGGCACGACGACGGCACGTTCGCCGCGCGCCTGGGCTTCGGTCCCGGCGTCGACGCGGCGCTCTACCGGCTGCGCTTCGACGAGCGCTTCGAGCCGGACGTGTTCCATCTCGCGATCACCAATTCGGTCGGCATCTTCATCGAGCAGGCGCAGGAACCGAAGATGCTCAAGCGCCTGCCCGCGTGGTATCTCGACGTGTTCGACGATACGCGCGCGTTCGTGCTGCTGCCGGTGCGCGTCGATGCGACGACGGTCGCGCTGCTGTACGGCGACTGGGCCGGCGCGCAGCCGGCCCGCAAGATCTCGCAACAGGAAATGAGCATCCTCAACGAGCTTGCGCGCGAACTGGGGCGGTTCTTTCCCGCGCAGCACGGCTGACCGCCGGCCGGCCCCCGCCGTTCCCGAGCCGCAAAAGCAAACCGGCCGCATCAGCGGCCGGTTTTTTTGCTTCGTGCGTTCGAACGCTACGCTTACTTGAGCGTCACGGGCACGCTGAAGTACTTCTTCGCGAGGTTGTCGATCGTGCCGTCGGCCTTCAGATCCTTCAGTGCCTGATCGAGCGCGGTCTTCAGCGCCGCGTCGTTCTTGCGCAGGCCGAAACCGACGCCCGAGCCGAGGATTTCGGTGTCGCTGACGGTGCCGCCCGCGAACGCGAAGCCCTGGCCTTGCGGCTTCGTCAGGAAGCCCTTCGAGCCGGCTTCCGAATCCTGGAACGTCGCGTCGAGACGGCCCGACTTCAGGTCGGCATACGCCAGATCCTGCGTCTGGTACGGCACGACTTCAACGCCGGCCGGCGCCCACTTCTTCTTTGCGTACGCTTCCTGGATCGTGCCTTGCAGCACGCCGACGCGCTTGCCCTTCAGCGACTGCGGGGTCGGCAGCAGGCCGCTGCCCTGCTTCGCGATCAGCTGGTTCGGAATCGTGTAGATCGGGTCGGTGAACGCGATCGCGTGCTTGCGCTGGTCCGTGATCGTCATGTCCGAGTTGATCGCGTCGAACTTGCGCGCCTGCAGCGCGGGGATCAGGCCGTCGAAGTCGTTCTCGACCCACACGCACTTCGTCTTCAGCTTCGCGCACACCGCGTTGCCGATGTCGATGTCGAAGCCGGTCAGCTTGCCGTCGGGCGTCTTGTATTCGAACGGTGCGTACGAGGCCTCGACGCCGAACCGGATCTCCTTCAGATCCGCGGCAAACGCGCTGCCTGCCGCCACGGCCGATGCCGCCACCACCGCATGCGCGGCCACTTTACGCCAATCCAACTTCATCAGGTGCTCTCCTCGATACTCGAATGTTCCGGAACTACGGGCGCATGCATCATTGCAGGGTCGGATGACCACGACAATGCGGCTGCCGCGCCGTGATGCGGCGCAACAGCCGCAAGGCCGCGATTGTACCAATCCGCGCGGCCCGATATGGCAAAGCGGCCGCCGGTGCGCGATGCTGCGGTGCGCATACGACACCGGCCGGGCCTGCCATCGAACTTGCAAGACGATGTCGCAAATACGCAAGGCGGGTCGCGCGCGGGGGCGCGACCGGGCCGATCGGTCAGACGAGTGCCGCGATCGTCTCGCGCGTCGTGTCGACGACGAGCAGGCCCGCGCGCAGGCCGGGCTTCACGGTCGGGTTCGGGAACACGATCCGTTCCTCGTCGTGCGTCACCGTGTAGCGGTAGTCGCCGTCCTGCGCGAGCACCGTGCCACGTGCGAATGCGGTGAAGTTCGCGACATCGGCCGCGACGAACAGCTCGAGCGCGTCGCTCTGCTTCGTGATCTGGTCGATCACCGTGAACACGCGCGGCAACGGCGGATGGCCGCCCTGCGCCTCACCATCGGCCGACGCCCCCGACACCAGCTTGCGCACCGCGCGGTCGGCCGGCGCGAAGCGCGTCAGGTCGTTCTGGCCGAACGGCCGCACCTTGCCGAGTTCGAGCGTGCACGCGAGCGCGCCGCAGTGCTCGGCCGTGAAGTGCGAATACGTGTTGCCCTTCGCGGTGTGCAGCAGCACGGCCGCGATGCGCGCATCGCCGAGCCATTCGACCATCGCGCGCGTCGGCGGCGTACCCGTGTGCGGCAGCAGTGCGAACTGCTCGAACACCGATGCGCGGATCGCCGTGTGCATGTCGATATGCCAGCGCGCGCCGCCCGCCGGTGCGGCCGCGAAGAACGCGGCGGCGGCCGCTTCGAGCTGCCCGGCGCGCGGCGCTTCGCGGCTCGCGGGAACCTGCGTGTGACGGCCGCTGAACAGGCGGTTCAGGTCGTCGTCGAGATAACGCTCGCCCGCGCGCATCGCCGGCACGTTGCCGAGCACGACGAGCAGCCGGCACGCGAGCGGCAGCGCACCCGACGCGAGATCGCACACGAGCATCGACAGCAGCTCGATCGGCGCCGTCTCGTCGCCATGCACGCCGGCCGACACGAGCACGCTCGCGCGCGCCGCGTCATCCGCCGTGACCGGTTCGAGCACGAGCAGCCCGTCGCCCGGCCATTGCCAGCGCACCGCGCCGCCCGCGCAGGTACCGCCCTGTTCGGCCGGCGCGCCGCCGGCCAGCGTGAACGCGAGAAAGTCGTCGAGCAGCGCGGTGGCGGGCATCCGTGCCTCAGCGCTGGAAGTCATACAGCGAACCGACGCGCAGGATCTGCGTGAGTTCGTCGAGCGCCGAGCGCGATTCGTCGAGCAGCGCCGGATCGGCGAGGTCTGCCGGTGCGAGGCGATCGCGGTAGTGCTTGTCGATCCACGCGTCGAGCGACGCGAACAGCGTGTCGTTGATCCACACGTTCGACGTGACGGCCGCACGCTCCGCGTCGTTCAGCACGACGCGCAGGCGCAGGCAGGCAGGGCCGCCGCCGTTCTTCATGCTTTCGCGCAGGTCGAACACGAGCACGTCGTGAATCGGGCCGTTGCCGGCCGCGAGTTCGTCGAGATAGGCCGCGACGTTCGCGTTCTCGCGGCATTCCTGCGGCACGACGAGCACTTGCGAGCCGTCCGCGCGCGACAGCAGCTGGCTGTTGAACAGGTACGACGTCACCGCGTCGTTCACGCTCACGGCAGCTTCCGGCACCTCGATCACGTTCAGGCGCGCACCGCGTGCGTCGAGCGCGGCGGTCAGCGTGTCGTAGATCGCCTGCTTGTTGACGAACGCGCGCTCGTGCGTGAACAGCGTGTCGCGGTTGCCGACCGAGATCACGTCGTTGTGGAACACACCCGCGTCGATCACGTCCGGATCCTGCTGCGCATAGACCGTCGCTTCTTCGGCGAGACCATGGCGATGCGCGACCGCGCGGCTCGCCTCGAAGGTCTGGCGCGCCGGGAAGCGCTTCGGCTCGGGCCCGCGGCGGTATTCCGCGCGGCCGTACACGAAGAACTCGATGCCCGGCTTGCCGTATTCGGCGCAAAAGCGCGTGTGGTTCGCCGCGCCTTCGTCGCCGAGTGCCGGCGTGCCCGTCAGCGCTTCATGCACCGCGAAGTGCGCGGGATCGGCGAACAGCGTCGACAGCGTGCGGCGCGTCGCGTCGTGCTCGATCGCGCGATGCAGCTTGCTGCACAGGTTCGCCGGCGTGAAGTGCACGCGGCCGTCGCTCGTGTCGGCCGACGGGCTGACGGTGGCCGCGTTCGCGGTCCACATCGCCGACGCCGAGCTCGCCGCGGCGAGCAGCTCGGGCGCCTGCTTCGCGGCCTTCGCGATCACGTCCGCGTCCTTGCCCGAGAAGCCGAGCTCGCGCAACAGGCGCAGCGACGGCCGCTCCTGCGGCGGCAGCACACCCTGTGCGAAACCGAGATCCGCGAGCTGCTTCATCTTGCGCAGCCCTTGCTTCGCGGCGGCCTTCGGGTTCGCGGCCGACTTCTCGTTGTTGAGCGACGCCACGTTGCCGAACGACAGCCCGGCGTAGTTGTGGGTCGGGCCGACGAGCCCGTCGAAATTGGCTTCTTGTGCGTTCATCGTCGTTCCCTCGATCAGAAGTGCAGGCCCGGCGACAGGCTCGCGGGCAAAGTCAGTTGCGTGCTTTCCACCGACGCCATCGGATACGCGCAATAGTCGGCCGCGTAGTACGCGCTCGGGCGATGGTTGCCCGAGCGGCCCGTGCCGCCGAACGGCGCGGCGGACGATGCACCGTTGGTCGGCCGGTTCCAGTTGACGATCCCGGCGCGGATCGTGCGGCGGAAGTGCTCCCATGCCTTCTCGTCGTCGGCCAGCAGGCCGGCGGACAGGCCGAACGCCGTGTCGTTCGCGCGCTCGATCGCGTCGTCGAACGTCGCGTAGCGGACGATCTGCGCGAGCGGGCCGAAATGTTCCTCGTCAGGCAGGTTCGCGACGTTCGTCACGTCGACGATCGCGGCATTCACGAAGCCGAGGCGCGGATCGCGCTGCGTCATCGCGATGATCGGCTTCGCGCCTTGCTCGATCAGGCGCGACTGTGCGTCGACCAGCTTCGCGGCCGCACGGGCCGAGATCACCGCGCCCATGAACGGCTGCGGATCGGCATCGAACACGTCGGCCGTGATCTTCGACGTGACGTCGGCGAAGCGCGCGAGGAAGCGGTCGCCGAACGCGCCCTGCGGCACGAAGATGCGGCGCGCGCACGTGCAGCGCTGGCCGGCCGACAGGAACGCCGACTGGATCGTGTGATGCACGGCCGCGTCGATGTCCTCGACTTCGCCGATCACGAGCGGGTTGTTGCCGCCCATCTCGAGCGCGAGCACGATTTCCGGACGGCCGCCGAACTGCTTGTGCAGCAGCGTGCCCGTATCGGAGCTGCCCGTGAAGAACAGCCCGTCGATCTGCCGATGGTTCGCGAGCGCGATGCCCGTGTCCTTCTCGCCCTGCACGAGGTTCAGCACGCCGGCCGGCAGCCCTGCATCCTTCCACACTTCGACCGTCGCGCGCGCGACGCCCGGTGCGAGTTCCGACGGCTTGAACACGACCGCATTGCCGGCGATCAGCGCGGGCACGATATGGCCGTTCGGCAAGTGGCCGGGGAAGTTGTACGGACCGAACACCGCGACGACGCCGTGCGGGCGGTGGCGCAGCACCGCGACGCCGTCGGCCATGTCCTGGCGCTTCTCGCCGGTGCGTTCCTGGTACGCCTGGATCGAGATGCCGACCTTCGCGGCCATCGACGCGACTTCGGTGCGCGCCTCCCACAGCGGCTTGCCCGTCTCGCGGCCGATCGCGGTCGCGATGGCTTCCTTGCGTTCGTTGAGCAACGCGGCGAAACGCTTGGCGATCGCGCAGCGCGATTCGAAGTCGAGCGCCGACCAGCCGGCGAATGCGCGGCGCGCGCTCGCGACCGCGCGGTCGACGTCGGCCGCTGACGCGCTTTCGCCCTGCCACGCGATCTCGTCGGTGCCCGGGTTGCGCGAAGCGAACACGGGGCCCGAGCCTGCGACCCAGGCGCCGTCGATGAAGAGTTCCGTCATGATTCGTTTATCCCTGTTTGACTTTGAGCGGCAGCACGCGAACCGGATCGCCGGCCTTCACGTCGAGCGCGACGGCATCGTCGGCCGACAGCACGAACGAGCCGTTCGCGACCACGCCCGGCGCGACGCCGACGCGGAAATCGCCAAGCGACGTATTCGACACGAGCGACTTCGGCGGATGGCCGCCCCGCGCGCCTTCGCCCGCATCCGGCTCACCGATCGCGACCGGCACGACGACGCTCTCGCGCACCGTGCGCAGGTCGTTGACGTGGCATTCGAGCACGGGGCCCGCGTCGAAGATGTCGACGTGATTCTGGTAGCGCAGCCCTTCCGCCTCGAGCATCTTGCGGGCCGGCAGCGTGTCGCGGTGCGTGAGGCCGACCGCATCCTGGGCATCCTGCGGCAGCAGGTCGACGTACACCGGGTAGCGCGGCATCAGTTCCGCGAGGAACGACTTGCGGCCGTGCGAGCTCAGGTAATCGGCCGCGTTGAAATCGATCTGGTAGAAGTGCGAACCGACTGCACGCCAGAACGGCGACGTGCCGTCCTCGTCGAAGTGGCCGCGCAGTTCCGCGCAGATGCGTTCCGGGAAGCGCTCGCGGAACTGCGCGATGAACATGAAGCGCGAGCGCGACAGCAGGCCGCCGACGCCGCCCGTGCGATAGCGCGGGCTCAGGAACAGCGAGCACACTTCCGCGTAACCCGTCAGGTCGTGCGAGATGTTCAGCGCGGACATGCGCGTCCACACGCCGAGTTCCTGGCTCGCGTGCACGACCGTGCTCACGCGATAGTTGTAGAACGGCTGTTCGAGGCCGACTTGCGTTTCGATCCCGCACACGCCCGCGATGTCGCCCGTCTTCGATTCTTCCATCACGAAGAAGTAGCCGGCCTCGCCCGGCGCGGCCTGCCCGTCCAGCGTGCGGCGCGCGCGCTCGATGCGCGCGGCGAGCGCGTCGCGGTCGGGCTTGAACGTGGTCAGGCCCGGCCCGGTTTCCTTCGCGAGCGACACGAGCGCGTCGACATCGCCCGTTTGTACGACCCGAACGACGATCATGCTGCGTCTCCCTTCAAATCTTCATCGTCGCGACGGTGCAGCGGCACGCAGCGCACGACATCGCCTTCCTGCACATCGAGCGCCGCGCGCACGTCGCCGGCCAGCGGCGCATGGGCGCCCCGCGCGTCGGCCGCATCGCCCGGCAGGTCGGCCAGCACGCAGCGGAACGATTCGCCGCTGCCGGTCGATACCATGTATGCGACATCGCCCTGCTGGTGCGCGGCCTCGCGCACGACACGCTCCGTGCCGTGCTTCACGCACGCGGTGCGATCGACCTGCGCGGTCAGCACCGGGCCCGCGTCGAAGATGTCGACGAAGCGGTCGGGCTCGAAGCCTTCCTCGAGATGGATGTCGTACGCGAGCAAGGCCGTTTCGTTCGGCTCGCCGAGCACGCGCTGCGCGGCTTCCGGCAACAGCGGCACGTAGAGCGGATAGGCCGGCATCACTTCCGCGATGAACGTGCGGCTGCGGCCGCCCGAGGCGATGTCGACGTCGGTGAAGTTGCGGCCGAAGAACTTGCGCCCCACTGCTTCCCAGAACGGCGATGCGCCGTTGCCGTCGCTCACGCCGAGCAGCAGCGTGAACACTTCCGGCGTGAAGCGGCGGCGGTTTGCGGCGATGTACATCATCCGGGCGCGCGAGATCAGGTGCGCGGCTGCGTCGCCGCGCAGCGACGGATCGACGTAGAAGCCCGCGAGCCGGCTCTTGCCGGTCAGCTCGTGCGACATCGTGAGCGCGTGGATCTTGCGGTTCACGTGCAGCTCGCGCGACGCGTGGATCAGTGCGTCGTTGCGGAACGCGTAGAACGGTTCCGAGTAGCCGGCCGCGGCCACGATGCTCGCCGTGCCGAGCAGCTTGCCCGTCGACGAATCCTCGAGCACGAAGAGGTAGAACTCCTCGCCGGCGAAGTCGACGTCCGCGCGAAACGAATCCTCGGAGAGCGCCACGCGCGCTTCGAGCGCCGCGCGGTCGTGCGGCAGCGAGTGCAGGACCGGCTGCGCGGTGCGCGCCATGTGCGCGAGCGCATCGAGATCCGTGAGTTTGCCGGGGCGAACAAATAGCATCGTCGTTCCTGTCTGCGATGGGGGCGCCGATCAGCGCGCGGTGGCTTCCTGGGCGGCGAGCACCTGTTCGACTGCCTTCTCGAAGCGCTTCATGCCTTCATCGAGCAGGTCGAACGGGATCACCAGCGACGGGACGAAGCGCAGCACGTTCGGGCCGGCGATCAGCATGATCAGGCCGTTCTCTGCGGCGGCCGTGACGAAGTCCTTCGCGCGGCCGTCGAATGCCGCGGTGAGTTCGGCGCCGACCAGCAGGCCCTTGCCGCGCACGTCCTTGAAGATGCCGAAGCGCGCGTTGATGCGTTCGAGCGCGCCCTTCAGGCGCACGCTGCGTTCGCGCACGCCTTCGAGCAGTGCCGGGGCACCGATCAGTTCGACGACCTTGTCGGCGATCGCCGATGCGAGCGGGTTGCCGCCGTACGTCGTGCCGTGCACGCCGACCTTGAAGTGCGCGGCGAGTTCGTTGGTCGTCAGCATCGCGCCGATCGGGAAGCCGTTGCCGAGTGCCTTCGCGGTCGTCAGGATGTCCGGCGTGACGCCGGTATCCATGTATGCGTAGAACTGGCCCGTGCGGCCGACGCCCGTTTGCACTTCGTCGAAAATCAGCAGTGCGTCGTTCGCGTCACAGGCTTCGCGCAGTGCTTTCAGGAAGGCCGGATCGGCCGGGATCACGCCGCCTTCGCCTTGCACGGGTTCGACGATCACGGCGCAGGTTTGCGGGCCGATCGCGGCCTTTGCGGCTTCGATGTCGTTGTACGGCAGGTGCTTGATGCCGGCCGGCACGGGGCCGAAGCCTTCCGAGTATTTCGGCTGGCCGCCGACGCTGACCGTGAAGAACGTGCGGCCGTGGAACGACTGCACGAACGAGATGATTTCCGCTTTATCGGCGCCGTGGCGGTCGAACGCGACGCGGCGCGCGAGTTTCAGGGCGGCTTCGTTCGCTTCCGCGCCCGAGTTCGCGAAGAATGCGCGGTCGGCGAAGGTCAGCGATTCGAGGCGCTTCGCGAGGCGCAGCACCGGCTCGTTCGTGTAGCCGTTGCCGATGTGCCAGAGCTTGCGGCTTTGTTCGTCCAGGACTTTCAGCAGTTCCGGGTGGCCGTGGCCGAGGGAGGTCACGGCGATGCCGCACGCGAAATCGATGTACTCGCGGCCGGCCGTGTCCCACACGCGGGAGCCCTCTGCGCGATCCGGCACGAACGGGGCGGGAGAAAATACCGGCACCATCACTTCGTCGAATGTCTGGCGGTTCACGGTCGAGGTCGTCATGGTCGTTCCTTTCGGTTTCGTAAGAGGGTTCAACAGGATCAAGTTTAGGTAAGGGCGACGCAAGCGTCTTGCGGATTTGCGACGGGTTCTATCGGAAGGTTTTGGTTTTTGCCCTCTCGGGCGGGTTCGGTGGGTTCTTCGTTGGGTGTCGGTATTTTGAGGCTTTTTGGGTGGTTCGCCTTTGTTTGGCGTGAAGCACCTGTGATCGTGTCGGTCTATTGGCGTCGCCCCTGCGCGGGGCGGCGGTTACTTTTCTTTGTCTTGCCAAAGAAAAGTAACCAAAAGAAAGGCGCCCGGAAAACGCATGACTTCCCGGTGCCGTGGTCGTCAGAGTGGTTCGCATCTAAGCGTCCGCGCCAGTCAGGAACACGGAGTGGTTCGAGCAATGGTTCTGACACCACTCCCTACCCAACAGAGCGGTATACCGCCCGCCAGCTCCGCCCTCGCTTCGCTCGGCCGACAGGTACACCCCCTCCAGTAACGCTTGAGGTCAATCAGCTCCCGCAATCGCGGGCGAGCCCCCGGATTCGGCAAATCAAGGCGCGCCTTCATTCGCAAGGAAAAGGGGACGCAGCAAGCAGGTTCGCACGCACGAAAACATGCGGCGCGAGACGTTATCAAGCACCGTCGATGGCAAGCAGTCCGATAGGTGCGAATGATGTGAGTAAAGAGAAAGCCGCGGCAGTTGATGCAATGCAGACAGAAGCACGCGAGCGCATGCAACGCGACGTGAAGCACCTTGCAGCCGAGCGAAGCGAGGATGGAGCTGGCGGGCGGTATACCACTCTGTTGGGTAGGGAGTGGTGTCAGAACCATTGCTCGAACCACTCCGCGCTCGCAACTGGCGCGGACACTTAGATGCGAACCACTCTGACGACCATGGCACCGGGAAGTCATGCGTTCTCCGAGCGCCTTTCTTTTGGTTACTTTTCTTTGGCAAGACAAAGAAAAGTAACCGCCGCCCCGCGCAGGGGCGACGCTAATAGACCGACACGACCACAGGTGCTTCACGCCAAACGCAAGCGAACCACCCAAAACAAAATCAATCCTTCCCCCCGCGCTCAACCAACGCGCCCCCGCGAGGCTCACTACCCCCGCCGGTCTGCTTCTCGAGCCACGCTCGCCGATCCTCCCGAGGCGTGACCCCGAACCTTTCGCGGTACGCGTTAGAGAAGTGCGCAGCAGAAGAGAACCCACAGGCGAGGCTGACCTGAACGACAGACTTGCTGGTCCGCTGCAACTGCGTGCGTGCCTTGAGCAATCGGAGATTGAGGTAATACTTGGAGGGCATCGCCCCGAGATACTGTCGAAAGAGCCGCTCCAGCTGCCGGCGTGAAACGCCGACGAGTTCGGCGATCTCATCCGTCGTCAACGGATCCTCGACATTGGCTTCCATGAGCTGCAACGCATCGTTCAACCGAGGATGCCGCTCGCCCGGCGCGGTCACGAAAGGAATTCGCTGCCGCTCTTCGCCGCTGCGCAACGTCCCGACCCCGAGTGCATCGGCAATCCGCTCCGCGAGGTCCGCCCCATGTTCCCGGCCGATCATGGCCAGCATGAAATCGACAGTGGCCTGCCCACCCGCGCACGTCGCCCGATCCCGATCGATTTCGAAGATCTGCTGCGTGACGATCGACCGCTCGAACTGCTCGGCGAACTGCTGATACGTCTCCCAGTTCACGCTCACGCGATACCCGGAAAGCTGCCCGGCCATCGCGAGCCACCACACGCCGTGGTGAATGCCGGTCACGACCGGCGTGCGCTGCCCGACCCGCGCGAGACTCGCAAGAAACAGCCGGTAATCGGCAAACTGCTGGAACCGCTCCGTCACGACGATCAGCCAGTCGCACGCGATCGCATCGTTGAACGCCGCGTCGGCATGCCACTGCGCACCGCCCGCGAGCGGCACGGGCCGCCCGTCCCACGAACACACCTGCCAGCGGTACAGCAACCGCCCGTCGATCTCGTTCGCCAGATTCAATGCATCGACGATCGGACCCACACCCGACATCGACACGGGCGGCAATGCAACGATCGCCACCTGCGTCGTGCGGGTGGCGCCTGCGGGACGAGACACCGGTACCACGTTTGAAACCTGCCCTGTCGCGTTACTTGAGACTGCCCGACAGGAACTGCTTGAGCCGCTCGCTCTGCGGGCGCACCAGCACCTCCTTCGGATCGCCCTCTTCCTCGGTCCGCCCCTGATGCAGGAACATCACATGATTCGACACGTTGCGCGCGAAACCCATCTCGTGCGTCACGACGATCATCGTGCGGCCTTCCTCGGCGAGCTTCTGCATCACCTTCAGCACTTCGCCGACGAGTTCCGGGTCGAGCGCCGACGTCGGCTCGTCGAACAGCATCACGTCCGGATGCATCGCGAGCGCACGCGCAATCGCCACGCGCTGCTGCTGGCCGCCGGACAGATGCGACGGATACTGCTTCTCGACGCGCGGCGGCAGGCCAACCTTCTCCAGGTACTCGCGCGCGCGCTCCTCGGCTTCCTTCTTCGAAATGCCGAGCACGTGCACGGGCGCTTCCATCACGTTCTCGAGCACGTTCATGTGCGCCCAGAGGTTGAAGTGCTGGAACACCATCGCGAGCTTGGTGCGGATGCGCTGCAGCTGCTTGTGATCGGCGACTTCGAGCGCGCCGGCACGGTCGGCCTTCGTCCGCACGGCCTCGCCGTCGACGACGATCTGCCCCGCATTCGGCCGCTCGAGGAAATTGATGCAGCGCAGGAACGTGCTCTTGCCCGAGCCGCTCGCACCGATGATGCTGATGACGTCACCGGCCTTCGCGTTCAGCGACACGCCCTTGAGCACCTCGTTGTCGCCATAGCGCTTGTGGATGTCGAGCGCCGCAAGCTTGGTGGCACCGTTCGTTTGAGTGATCTCGGCCAACTGGCTCTCCTCGATGTGAATCAATGACGGGCGGCCGCGAGATACGCGAGCCAGTGGCGCTCCGCGCGGCGAAACGCCGCGACGAGTGCGAAAGATACCGCAAGATAGATCAGCGCGGCGATTCCGAACGACTGGAACGCCATGTAGGTCGCGGAATTCGCGTCACGCGCGACCTTGAGAATGTCCGGCACGGTCGCCGTGAACGCCACGGTCGTCGCGTGCAGCATCAGGATCACCTCGTTGCTGTACAGCGGCAACGCACGGCGCAGCGCCGACGGCAGGATCACGCGGCGGTACATCGTGAACGGCGACATCCCGTACGCGCGCGCCGCCTCGACCTCGCCATGCGGAATCGCCCGGATCGCGCCGGCGAAGATCTCGGTGGTGTACGCGCAGGTGTTCAGCGCGAACGCGAGAATCGCGCAGTTGAAGCCGCTGCGGAAGAACGCGTCGAGCAACGAGTGCGACCGCACGAATTCGAGGCTGTACATGCCCGTGTACATCAGCAGCAACTGCACGTAGAGCGGCGTGCCGCGGAACACGTACGTGTAGAACCGTACCGGCATCGACACCCACTTCTTCTTCGACACGCGTGCGACCGCGAGCGGCACCGCGCACACGAAGCCGAGCGAGATCGACGCCACGAGCAGCCACAACGTCACCGCGAGGCCGGAGATGCGCTGGCCGTCCCAGAAAAGGAACGCCTTGCCGAATTCCTGGAGGATCTCGATCATAGTTCTGCGTGCCGCACGCCCGTGGAATAACGCTTCTCGAGCTGGATCAGCACGAGGTTGGAAATGGTCGTGATCGCGAGGTAAATCAGCGCCGCGACGAGGATGAAGAAGAACATGTTGAACGTGCTCTTGCCGGCGTCCTGCGCGGCCTTCACGACGTCCGCGAGGCCGATGATCGACACCAGCGCGGTCGCCTTCACGAGCACCTGCCAGTTGTTGCCGATGCCCGGCAGCGCGAAGCGCATCATCTGCGGAAACATGATCCGCACGAACACCCGCGCACCGCTCATCCCGTAAGCCGCGCCGGCCTCGAGCTGGCCGCGCGGCACCGACAGGAACGCGCCGCGGAAGGTCTCGGTGAAGTACGCGCCGTAGATGAAGCCGAGCGTCAGCACGCCGGCCACGAACGGGTCGATGTCGATCTGGTCCCAGCCGACGAGGTCGGTGAACTGGTTCAGCCAGATCTGGATGCTGTAGAACAGCAGCAGCATCAGCACAAGATCGGGCACCGAGCGGATCAGCGTCGTATAACCGGTCGCGATCGCTCGCAATACCCGGTTGGGCGACAGCTTCGCCACCGCGCCGATCAGCCCCAGCGCCACCGCAGCGGCGAGCGACAGCACCGACAGCTCGATGGTCTGCACGGTGCCGGCCCAGAGGACGGGACCAAAGCCGTAAAGGAACACGCGCGTCTCCAGAGTTGGAATGAATGCCGACGCGTCTGCCTGTCCCGCGCCGGGCTGACGCGGATAGTCGCAAGCGAAATTGATTGCCTCAAATCACCTTGCGTGCGATTGCTGCATCGCAGCAACCCGTCCCACCATTTGCGACCGGTCCCTACGTCGCTGTTTCAAAAGGAAAAAAGCCGCTTCCTGACAGTCGGATGACACGCAGGGAAGCGGACTTTTTGCAATTTTCCGGTCGCTTTTTCGATATAGCGCCGAAGGCGGCCGCGCTTACCGCCCCTTCAGGATGTCGGAGCGCGAAGTCGTATAGACAAGGCCGTCCGGACCGAAATGGACGTTGAAGAACGCGTCGGTGTTGACGCCGTCCTCGAGCCAGCGCCAGCTCCAGACCGTCTCGGGCTTCAGCGGATACTGCGCGATGTCGCCGGGCTTGCCGAGCAGGCGCCGCACCTCGTCCTCGTTCATCCCCGGGCGCACCTTCGCGAAATTCTCGGCGGTCAGCACCTGCGTCGCGCCCGCGTAGCGCCCGTTCGCATCGAGATCGACGAACCAGGTCTGGTTGCCCATCGGGCCGCGCGGATATTCGTAGCGCTTCGAGCCGTCGGTGAACTCGCGCACGATCTCGGGCTTGCCCATCGTGCCGCGCACGTCGGCCTCGGTCGATTCGCCGACCTTCAGCCCCTTCAACAGCAGCGGCGCGGGCTTGATCGCGTTGAAGAAGTCCCTGATACGTTGCACGTCGAGGTCGCCTTGCTTGTCGTCGCAGCCGGTCAGCGCCAGCGCGGCGGCCAGCATCGTCACGGGAAGCAGCCGGAATCGGAAAATCATCGGAAGAAATGCGCGTGAAGAAAACACGCGGCAAGGATACCCGTGCGACGCCAAAAGCGCGAGACGGGCGCGCGGCCCGTCTCGTGTTCAATGCGTCGTTTCGGTTTCGGTCTCTGCTTCGGACACGCGGCTCGCCGGTTGCGGCGCATGCGGTGCGGTCGGCGGCGCGCCGACGCGGCGGCGCGTACGCACGAGCTCGGCAAGCTGCCACGAGCCGAGCGCCAGGCAGCCGAACAGCACCTCGCGGCCGCGCTTGACCACCGCGAGCGACAGCGCCGCCTCGCGGTCGACGCCGAACATCTGCGCGAGCAGCACGACGGTCGCCTCCTGCACGCCGAGGCCGCCCGGCACCATGAACGCCGCATGCCGCACGGCCTGCGTCATCGCTTCGATCGCGATCGCGCCGCCGATCGACACCGGATGGCCGAGCAGCGCGAGCGCCCAGTAGATCTCGAGTGCGCCCAGCACGTAGCCGGCCAGCTGCCAGAAGAATGCGCTGAACAGCAGCCCGGTGCGCGACATCAGCGAGTCGATGTCGGCATCGAGCCGCTTGCCGTCGACGCCCTGCAACAGCCGGTGCGAATCGCCGAGCAGGCGCCCCGCGAACCGCTCGATCGCATGGAAAATCCCGCCGCGCCGCATCAGCACGACGCCGAGCACCGGCAACGGCAGCGTCAGCAGCAGCGCGAGGCCGATCGTGCCGCCGCCCATGTTGTCCGTCGTCGCGAGCAGCAGCACGAGGCCGAGCGCCGCGAATGCATACTGGACGACGATCGTCACGAGCACCTCGACGATCACCGACGCGGTGACGCGGCTCGCGTCGGGCACCTGCCAGCGCGCCAGCCGGATGCCGACGATCTCGCCGCCGATCCCGACCACGGGCAGCAGCCGGTTCACGGCCTCGCGCACGGTCGCGATCCACCAGAGGAACGGCAGCGACGAGCGCTTGTCGAGCAGCAGGTGCCACGCGTACGCATCGAGCAGCAGCGGCAGCCCATGGAACGGCACGAGCCACAGCAGCGCGTAGCCGGCGCGCGCGAGCATCTGCGACACGTCGCCGACGCCTTCGTGCAGCCCCAGCGCGAGCAGGATGCCGATGCCGATCGGCCAGCCAAGCCATTTGATCCACTTGCTCATGACGGCTGCGCTCCCGGTGCGCGCGCCGCGTGCGCACCGCTCCGTGCCGCGGGCTGGCCGAACACGTCGGCAAAGCCGCCGGTCGCGACGCCCGCCGCCTTCAGCGCGGCCGCGACGCGCGGCGACAGCAGCGCATCGAGTTCGTCGGCCGGACGGTACGCGGCCATCGTCGGCGTGATCGGGCCGTCGCCGGCCTCGGCCGGATGGCAGTAGATCTCGCCGACGCCCGGCGGCAGCTTGGCCAGCGCGTCGAGCAGCACGGCCTCGTCCATCGCGCCCGTCTGCTCGATCCCGACCACGTAGTCGTTGTGCGCGAGCCCTGCGCGGTCGAGCCGCGCGCGCACGAGCGCGATCCACGGCTTGAGCAGCGCGGGCGCGCTCGTCTCGTACGGCAGCCGCACCGCACGCAGCCCGTAGTCGCGGCCGATCTCGATGATCATCGACAGCACGGTCGGATGCAGGTGGAAATGCTTGTGCGCGTTCACGTGGTCGAGCGGCAGGCCGCTCGCCGCGAACGCGTCGAACTGCGCACGGATCTCGCGGCGCAGTTGCGCGCGAACGTGCGGCAGGAAGAAGAAGCGACAGCCGTCCTTCGCCATCGCGTCGCCGAACCGCCCGTCGCGACCGACGAGCGCGGGAATCTCATGCGCGGGCAGCGTGGCCGGCCCGTCCGCGAGCACCAGATGCAGACCGACCGCGAGCGACGGCAGCCGCCGCGCGCGTTCGATCGCATCCTGCGCGGCGCTCGCGCCGACCATCAGGCTGGCGGCGTTCAGCACGCCGTCGCGATGCGCGCGCTCGACTGCCGCATTGACGCGCGGGTGCAGCCCGAAGTCGTCCGCGGTGAAGATCAGCGCCCGCGCCGCCCGCTGCGTCGCCACGGATTACGCCTCGTGTGCGCGCAGGAAGCGGAAGAACTCGACGCCTTCACGCAGGCGACGCTTCATCATGTCCCAGCTCGTCAGCATCTCGCGCACGATTTCCCAGATCTTCGACGGACGGAAGTAGAACTGGCGATAGAACTGCTCGAGGTGGTGATAGATCTCGTCGCGCGACAGGTGCGCGTAGCCGATCGCCGCGAGCTGCACGCCTTCCTTGCTCACCAGGTTGATGGTCTTGTTCTCTTCCATCCAGCCGTTTTCCACGGCCTGCTTGTAGAGCGTCGTGCCCGGATACGGCGCGGCGAGCGAGACCTGGATCGTGTGCGGATTGATTTCCTTCGCGTACTCGATCGTCTTCTTGATGGTCTCCTGCGTCTCGCCCGGCAGGCCGAGGATGAAGGTGCCGTGGATCTTGATGCCGAGCTTCTTGCAGTCCGCGCTGAAGCGGCGCGCGAAATCGGTGCGCACGCCCTTCTTGATGTTCACGAGGATCTGGTCGTCGCCGGATTCGAAGCCGACCAGCAGCAGGCGCAGGCCGTTTTCCTTCATGATCTTGAGCGACTTGTACGGCACGTTGGCCTTCGCGTTGCACGACCACGTGATGCCGAGCTTGCCCAGACCGATGGCGATGGCCTCGGCGCGCGGCAGGTCGTCGGTGAAGGTGTCGTCGTCGAACATCAGTTCCTTCACTTCCGGCATGTTGTCGCGGATCCACTTCGCTTCCGCGAGCACGTTCTCGACCGAGCGCGTGCGGTAGCGATGGCCGCTGACCGTCTGCGGCCACAGGCAGAACGTGCAGCGCGACTTGCAGCCGCGACCCGTGTAGATCGACACGTACGGGTAGTTCAGGTAGCCGATGAAGTAGTTGTCGATCTTCAGGTCGCGCTTGTAGACGGGCGCGACGAACGGCAGTTCGTCCATGTTCTCGAGGATCGGACGCGCTTCGTTGTGCTCGATCGAGCCGTCCTTCGCGCGCCAGCTCAGGCCCTTGATCTCGGGGAACGGCTTGCCTTCGGCGATTTCCTTGCAGGTGTAGTCGAATTCCTCGCGGCACACGAAGTCGATTGCGTCGCTCGCCGTGAGCGAGTTGTGCGGATCGACCATCACCTTCGCGCCCACCATGCCGACCAGCATCGACGGCTTCATCTTCTTCAGATCCTGCGCGAACATCGCGTCGGTCGGGAACGACGGCGTGCTCGTGTGGATGATCACGAGGTCGTAGTCGTTGGCGATCTTCAGCGTTTCGTCGACCGACAGGCCGTCGGCCGGCGCATCGAGGACGCGGCTGCCCGGCACGAGCGCGGCCGGCTGCGCGAGCCACGTCGGATACCAGAAGGAACGGATTTCGCGCTTAGCCTGATAGCGCGAGCCGGCTCCGCCGTCGAAGCCGTCATACGAAGGGGCCTGCAAGAACAGCGTTTTCATGAATGCTCCGGTAGCCTGCATAGTTCGTTTCGTTGCAACGATTCAGTCAAAAAACCGCGGGCCGCCGTGCCGGCGCCCGCCTCTCTGTCATGTCGCGCCGCGCGGCTTCGCCGTGCAGCGCGTCTCGGCCCTCGGGCCGGGTTCGATCGACGGCCCTAGCGGCCGTCCACTGCTTCCACTGCGGCTGTCGCGCGTTCACCGCCGACGACCGTCATCCTTGCGCCGCGCCACACGACGTGCGTGCCGAACGCTGCCGCGAGCCACTCGAGCGCCAGCAGCGTGTCGCGCACCGCGACGAGCGGCAGGTCGCGCCAGAACGCGCGCCAGCCGTCTTCGCCGCGCGCGTGCAGCACGAGCCGCCCGAATGCGCCGACCACGGCCGCCCCGCCCGCCAGCGTGCCGGCGAAGGTGCCGTCGAGACGCAGCGCGAGCGCCGCGCCGATCGCGAGCCACGGCACCGTAAACGTAATGAACAGGAACGCGAAGCCGGCCGGATTCAGCGAACGGATCGTGCGCAGCCAGCGCGTCTCGCGGTGCCACAGCGGCCCGAACGACGGCTCGATCACGTCGGTCGCAACCTCGACCTCCGACAGCACGGTGCGCCGCCCGAGGCGGCGCGGCAATTCGGCCAGCCAGAAATCGTCGGCCAGTTCGTCCTTCAGTGCGAAAAAGCCGCCGATCCGGTCGAGCGTGTCGCGTGTCAGCGCGAGCGTCGCACCGAAGCCGAAGCGGCTCGAGCGGCCGAGGTGCGTGATCCGCACCGACGGCGCGAACCATGCGTCGACGAATTGCGCGCCGATCCGCGTCCAGAACCCGCCGACGCTGCGCGCATGATACAGGCACGTGACGACACCGACCGACACGTCGGCGAGCGGCGCCGTCACGCGCTCCAGATAGTCGGGCTGCACCGCGATATCGCTGTCCGCGATCACGATGCGGCCGTATTTCGCGCGCGCGGCGAGATTGATCAGGTTGCTGACCTTCAGGTTCTTGCCGTGCACGCGCGCGTCGATCACCAGCGTGATGTCGCACTCGGGATAGTCGGCGCGCAGCCGCTCGACGACGGCGATCGCCGGATCGGCCGACGACGCGACGCCGAACAGCACCTCGTAGCGCGGATGGCGCTGCTCGCAGAACGTCGCGAGGTTTTCGTACAGGTGCGGCTCCGCGCCGCACAGCGGCTTGAGCACGCTGACCGGCTCGAAACCGTCGCGCGCAGCGGTGCGCGGCGTACGCGGCCGCGGCGCGAACGCAGCGACGAGCGCATAGCCGGCCGCGGCCAGCGTGAACGCGATCAGGAGCCAGTCGAGCAGCGTTGCGGTTGGCGTCATGCGCAACGCCTCCCGGCGACCTGAACGCCACGGAGAACGCTTGAGCGTGATTGAACGTGATGCGGTATTCCGACTACGACGAACGCGGGCACGACCCGACTCCTTGTTCCAGCAGCGTCTGTAATGGGGGAAAGCACGACCCGTTATTCGGGTACGGCCATGCCCGGCTTCGCGTGGCTTCGCTCCGCGCAATGCCCGGACGGGATGCGGGAAGACTCGAATGGCTACCATCGGCACAACATGGGCAGGCGCCGGATTTTAGCAGTCTGCGGCACCCCGCGCTCGGCACTACGCGAAACGGACTGGTGCAATTCCGGCAAAGCTGAGTCGTCGACGAACCTTATCGCCACAGCCACGTTCACATTAGCGTAAGCACTTTGCAGGCGTATTGCAGTCTTGAAAATCAAACGTTTCGTGCAAATTTGTATGTCGATGCGGATTCACGTCCAATCGCCGTAAAGATTGGTAATTAACCAGCGATTGGTTTGATTTTTGCAACAATCGAGGTATTCGACCCTGCACCCCTGTAAGGCGCATGGGTATCGGCGCGTCGCCAGCACGTTCCGGAACCCTTTGGCAAAATCCTTGGCATTTGTTGCGTAAGCGCATCACCGCGCTCCCCCATTCGAAGGCCACCCGATGACACCGTTTTCCGTACTCGATCTCGCCCCCATTCCGGCCGGCGCCGACGCCTCGCAAGCGTTCCGTAACACCGTCGATCTCGCGCAGCACGCGGAACGCTGGGGCTACCAGCGCTACTGGCTGGCCGAGCATCACAACATGCCAGGCATCGCGAGTGCGGCCACCGCCGTCGTGATCGGCCATGTCGCGGGCGCGACGCAGACGATCCGCGTGGGCTCGGGCGGCATCATGCTGCCGAACCACGCGCCGCTCGTGATCGCGGAGCAGTTCGGCACGCTGGCATCGCTGTATCCGGGGCGCATCGACCTCGGTCTCGGCCGCGCGCCCGGCACCGACCAGACCACGTCGCGCGCGCTGCGCCGCGACCTGATCGGCAGCGCCGACTCGTTTCCGGACGACGTCGCCGAGCTGCAGCGCTACTTCGCGGAGCCGGTGCCCGGCCAGCGCGTGCGTGCGGTGCCCGGCGCCGGGCTCGACGTGCCGGTGTGGCTGCTGGGTTCGAGTTTGTTCAGTGCGCAGCTCGCCGCGATGCTCGGGCTGCCGTTCGCCTTTGCGTCGCACTTCGCGCCGGACTACCTGATGCGCGCGCTCGAGATCTATCGCGCGCAGTACCGGCCGTCGGCCGCGTGGCCGAAGCCGCACGCGATGGTCGGCGTCAACGTGTTCGCCGCGGAGACCGACGACGAGGCACGTCGCCTGTTCACGTCGCTGCAGCAGCAGTTCATCAACCTGCGGCGCGGTACGCCGGGCAAGCTGCCGCCGCCCGTCGACGTGCTCGAGGCAAACGAGCTCGAGCTCGCGACCGTCGCGCATTCGCTGTCGTTCGCGGCGGTCGGCTCACGCGACACGGTGCGCGACAAGCTGCGCGATCGCATCGCGCAAACCGGCGCCGACGAGCTGATCGTCACCGCGCAGATCTACGATCACGCCGCCCGGCTGCGCTCGTTCGAACTGACCGCGCAGATTCGCGACGAGCTCGCGAACGAGACGCGCTGACGGCACGGCCGCGCGCCCCGGCGCACCTGCCCCGCGTTACTGCGGGTGCACGGCGTCCAGCCCGTCGAGCAGCGCCTTGTGGAACGCGTCCGGATCCTGGATCTGCGGCGCGTGCCCGAGCGCCGGGAATTCGACGAGCTGCGCACCGGGAATCGCGGCCTGCGTGCGCTTCGCGAGTTCCGGGTAGCGGCCGAGCTTCGCATGCACGTCGGGCGGCGAAACGTCCTTGCCGATCGCGGTCGTGTCCTTGTCGCCGATCATCAGCAGCGTCGGCACGCGGATCGCGCCGAGTTCGTAGACCACCGGCTGCGTGAGGATCATGTCGTAGATCAGTGCGGAGTTCCACGCGACCGCATCGCGGCCGGCGCCGCGATACATGCCGGCCAGCATCTGCACCCAGCGCTCGTACGACGGCAACCACTTGCCCGCGTAATACGTCGCCTGCTCGTAGCGGCGAATGCCGTCGGCCGTCGTCTTCTGCTCGCGCGCATACCAGTAGTCGACCGACAGCGGCGGCACGCCGAGCGCCTTCCAGTCCTCGAGGCCGATCGGGTTCACCAGCACGAGCTGGTCGGTCGCCTTCGGATACATCAGCGCATAGCGGATCGCGAGCATCCCGCCGGTCGAATGGCCGACGATCGTCGCCGACTTCACGCCGACCGATTCGAGCAGCGCGTGGGTGTTGCGCGCGAGTTGCTGGAACGTGTATTGATAGCGCTCGGGCTTCGACGATTTGCAGAAGCCGATCTGGTCCGGTGCGATCACGCGGTAGCCGGCGCGGCTCAGCACGCCGATCGTGTCCTCCCAGGTGGCCGCACAGAAGTTCTTCCCGTGCAGCAGCACGACGGTGCGGCCGTTCGGATGGGCAGGCTGCACATCGAGAAACGCCATCTCGAGCGTTTCGCGCTGCGACACGAACGTGTACAGGTGCACGGGCGCCGGATAGGTGAACCCTTCCAGGCGCGGGCCGTACGCGGGCCCGTCGTTGCCGGCGGGCGTCGCGGCAACGGCCCCGGCAGGCATGGCGCACGCGGCGGCGGCCGCGCCGAGCACGGCGGCGCGCGCAACGGACAACATCTTGCAAATCGAAAGCATGGCGATCACGGTGATTGGAGACGCACGCGGGCAAGCCGGGCCGCCTCGCGCCCCGCGATTCTACGCGGTCGCGCTGACGACGGCGCGCAACACTCCGGTGCGGCGCGACTTCCGCGCGTGCGACGAACTCGGGTATCGTGTGACGTGACCCTGAAACGCGTGCAGGCGATTCCCATGAAAAACGTCCTCAGCATTCAGTCGCACGTCATCTACGGCCATGCCGGCAACAGTGCGGCCGTGTTCCCGATGCAGCGCCTGGGCGTCAACGTCTGGCCGCTCAACACCGTCCAGTTGTCGAATCACATGCAGTACGGCCATTGGGCCGGCAGCGCGATCGATGCCGCGAAGATGGAACAGCTCGTTGACGGGATCGCCGCGATCGGCGCACTCAAGCGCTGCGACGCCGTGCTGTCCGGCTTCCTCGGTTCGCCGCCGCAGGCGCGCGCCGCCGTCGAGATCGTCCGCTCGGTGAAGGCAATGAATCCGGACGCGTGGTACTTCTGCGATCCCGCGATGGGCCAGACAGGCGGCATTCGCCCCGAGCCCGGCGTCGAGGAATTCATGGTGCAGGAAATGCCCGCGCTCGCCGACGGCATGTCGCCGAACCACACCGAACTGCAGAAGCTTGCCGGGCGGCGCATCGAGACCGTCGCCGAAGCCGTCGACGCGTGCCGCGCGCTGATCCGTCGCGGCCCGCAGATCATCCTCGTCAAGCACCTGCACGACCGCAACAGTCCGGCCGACCGTTTCAACATGCTCGCCGTCACCGAAACCGAAGCGTGGATCGGCCAGCGCCCGCTGTACGCGTTTCCGCGCCATCCGGTCGGCGTCGGCGACCTGACCAGCGCGATCTTCGTCGCCTGCCGGCTGCGCGGCGACTCCGTGCGCGCCGCGTTCGAGCACACGCTCGCGGCCGTGCATGCGGTCGTGAAGGCCACCTACGATGCGCGTCGCTACGAACTCGAACTCGTCGCCGCGCAGGACGAGATCGCCCGCCCGAGCGAATGGTTCGGCGCGTGGGTGACCGACGCCTGACGCACCGGTACCGCCGTCCGCTTCGCCGGCGTGCCGCTCGCGCCGCTGTCTCGCTTCCCCTGCTGCTCCACGACCGCAGCCGCCCTGCGCCCAGATACTGCTTCGCTGCCGCTTCGCCGCACATGCAAACGTTTCCGGACTTCACATGAATGACACCGATTCCTCGCTATGCTCGCGGCGGCACGAACCGGCGCAGCCGCATCCTGCGCCCGGAGCGCGCCCTTCCCGTAGGTCCCGCCAATCGGCTCCCCCCTTTACCGCACGATAACGACCATGACCCGATCGAACCGTCGTGACTTCCTGCGCGTCGCCGCCGGCACTGCCGGCGCTGCCGCGCTGAACCTGTTTCCGCCCGTGATCCGCGATGCGCTCGCGATTCCCGCGAACCGCCGCACCGGCACGATCCGCGACATCGAACACATCGTGATCCTGATGCAGGAGAACCGTTCGTTCGACCACTACTTCGGCACGATGCGCGGTGTCCGCGGCTTTGGTGACCCGCGCCCGCTGCGCCTCGCGAACGGCAAGTCGGTGTTCCACCAGCCCGTCGGCCCGGCCGAACTGCTGCCGTTCCATCCTGGCGCCGACAAGCTCGGCCTGCAGTTCCTGCAGGACCTGCCGCACGGCTGGCAGGACATGCACGCCGCGTGGAACAAGGGCCGCTACGACCAGTGGGTGCCGAACAAGGGCACCACGACGATGGCGTACCTGAAGCGCGACGACATCCCGTTCCACTACCAGCTCGCCGACGCGTTCACGATCTGCGACGCCTACCACTGCGCGATCCCGAGCTCGACCGACCCGAACCGCTACTACATGTGGACGGGCTACGTCGGCAACGACGGCACGGGCGGCGGCCCCGTGCTCGGCAACGAGGAAAAGGGCTACGGCTGGACGACCTATCCGGAAGTGCTCGAACAGGCCGGCGTGTCGTGGAAGATCTACCAGGACGTCGGCACGGGGCTCGACGCGAACGGCTCGTGGGGCTGGACGCAGAACCCGTACATCGGCAACTACGGCGACAACTCGCTGCTCTACTTCAACCAGTACCGCACCGCGCTGCCCGGCACGCCGCTGTACGACAAGGCGCGCACCGGCACCAACATCAGCGCCGGCGGCACGCTGTTCGACGTGCTGCAGCAGGACGTGAAGAACGGCACGCTGCCGCAGGTGTCGTGGATCTGCGCGCCGGAAGCGTATTCCGAGCACCCGAACTGGCCCGCGAACTACGGCGCGTGGTACATCGAGGAGGTGCTGAAGGCGCTCGTGTCGAATCCGGAGGTATGGAGCAAGACCGCGCTGTTCATCACGTATGACGAAAACGACGGCTTCTTCGACCACGTGCAGCCGCCGTTCGCGCCGCAGTCGCGCGACAACGGGCTGTCGACGGTCGCGACGACCAACGAGGTGTTCGCCGGCGACGCGTCGCACATGGCCGGCCCTTACGGGCTCGGGCCGCGCGTGCCGATGCTCGTCGTGTCGCCGTGGACCAAGGGCGGCTGGGTCTGCTCGCAGACCTTCGATCACACGTCGCTGTTGCAATTCATCGAGGCGCGATTCGGCGCGCAGTACCCGGTCACGGCGGCCAACGTGTCGCCGTGGCGCCGCACGGTGTGCGGCGACCTGACCGCCGCGTTCGACTTCGCGACGTCCGATGCCGCCTGGCCGACGCTGCCCGACACGAGCAGCTACGCACCGCCCGACCGCCTGCGTCACCCCGACTACATCCCGGTACCGCCGGCGCTGCAGAAGCTGCCGAAGCAGGAGGCCGGGCTGCGTCCGGCGCGCGCGCTGCCTTACGAGCTGTTCGTGCACGGCCGCGTCGAATCGGTCAACGGCCTGTTCCGGCTGACCTTCGCGAACACGGGCCGGGCGGGCGCCGCGTTCCAGGTGCAGTCACGCAACCGCCTCGACGGCCCGTGGGCATACACGGTCGAAGCCGGCAAGCGGATCGCCGACACGTGGAGCGCCGCGGCATCGCTCGGCCTGTACGACCTCGACGTGTACGGCCCGAACGGCTTCTACTGCCATTTCCGCGGCCCGTTCGCGACCGGCGTCGGCAGCGCGAACGTGAACCCCGAGGTGGTCTACGGCTATGACGTCGCAAACGGCAACATCACGCTGCGCCTGATGAACCGCGGCCACAAGGCCGTGCGGCTCAAGGTCACGAACGCGTACGGCCACGGCCGCTCGCGCACGTTCGACCTCGCGCCGGGCGCGCACGTCGACGACTACTGGGACCTGCGCGGCAGCCACGGCTGGTACGACCTGACCGTCAGCGACGGCCGGTTGCTCGGGTTCCTGCGCCGCTTCGCGGGCCACGTCGAAACGGGCCGTCCGAGCACCAGCGATCCGCTGATCCGCACGCACGCGTCGCACGACGACACCGAAGCCGCATCGGACGCGCTGTCCGACTGACGGCATCGCCTGCGCGGCGCGGGCCCGACGGGCCGCGCCGCGCCTTTTGTCTCGCCCCTCCTTCCCTCCTCTTCGTCCGTTCATTCAGCGACGGGAAACTCCCGATACCGGCCGGCCGCGCCCGCGCGGAAGCTATGCGCAAATCCGCACCGAATGCGCGGCAAATTGCCAAGACCCGGGCATATCGGCGACCTATATATCGAGGCGATCGGGGCTCTTCGCAAAGAGCCTGACGGGAGAGTGTTCCGAGGATCACGATGCCGACCTCCCCGCCCGATTCCGAGAAGCGGTCGAACCGCCCGCCCGTCGCACGCGCCCGGCCCACCCGGACGCGCGCGGTACCCACTCGCAGGTGTCGAACAAGAGGAACAACATGAAATTCCGTCATTCCCTGCTGTCGGTGTCGATTGCATCCGCGCTTGCCCTCCTCTCGCAACAGGCCGCCCAGGCTGCCGACGCAACCGATGTGAAGGTCGGCTTCGCCGCGCCGCTCACGGGCGTGAACGCCGGATACGGCAAGGATCTGCAGAACGGCGTGCAGCTCGCGCTCGACGATGCGGCCGCGCAGAAGGTGCAGATCGCCGGCAAGCCCGCGCACTTCAACCTCGTCGTGCAGGACGACCAGGCCGATCCTCGCATCGGCGTGCAGGCCGCGCAGGCGCTCGTTGACCAGAACGTGTCGGTCGTGGTCGGCCATTTCAACTCGGGGACGACGATTCCGGCCTCGGTCGTCTACGACAAGTCCGGCATCCCGGTGATCGATCCCGCGGCGACCAACCCGACGCTCACCTCACGCGGGCTCGCGAACATGTTCATGGTGATCGCGACCGATGGCCAGAACGCCGGCAACGCGGGCAAGTACGCGGTCGACGTGACGAAGGCGAAGCGCATCGCGATCATCGACGACCGCACCGCGTTCGGCCAGGGCGAGGCCGACGAGTTCGAGAAGGCCGTGAAGGCCGCCGGCGGGAACATCATCGGCCGCGAGTTCACCAGCAACCAGGCGGTCGACTTCCGTGCGCAGATCACGAGCCTGAAGGGCAAGAACCCCGACCTGATCTTCTTCGGCGGCCTCGATTCGCTCGCCGCGAACTTCATCAAGCAGATGCGCCAGCTCGGGCTGAACGCGCAGTTCGTCGGCGGCGGCGGCGTGAAGGACAACGAGTTCATCAAGATCGCGGGCCCGGCCGCCGAAGGCGCGATGGCGTGGGAGTACGGCCGGCCGCTCGACGAGCTGCCGCAGGGGAAGGATTTCGAACAGCGCTTCAAGAAGCGCTTCGGCGTCGACGTGCTGTCGTATGCGCAGTTCGGCTATGACGCGGCGTGGGCCGCGATCAAGGCAATGCAGGCGGCCGGCTCGACCGACCCGAAGGTCTATCGCCCGGCGCTGAAGAAGATCGACTTCGAAGGCGTCACCGGCCGCATCTCGTTCGCGAACGACGGTTCGCTGAAGAGCGGGATGTCGACGCTGTACCAGGTGAAGAGCGGCGCGTGGAAGACGATCACGACGAAGGGAGGCTGATCGGCGGGCTCGGCGGCCGGCGGCGGATGCGCCGCCTGGCCGTGCAGATCGATGCAGTCACATCGATCTTGTATGACGACTGATGTTAAAGCGATTCGACGCGGCCCCCGCGGTCAGCTGGCCTCGGCTTCGGCCGCTTCGTGCGCGCGACGCAGCCGCTCGCGGCTGTTCGTGAGGTGCGTGCGCATCGCGGCGCGCGCGGCTTCCGGGTCGTGGCGCGCGATCGCCTCGTAGATATCCTCGTGCTCGTGGTTCAGCCGGCCGACGTAGCGCTCGAGGTCGTCGCCGGCGAAGCGCGCCGAATTCACGCGCGTGCGCGGGATGATCGACGTGCCGAGCTGCGTCATGATGTCGACGAAATAGCGGTTGCCGGTCGATTGCGCGATCTGCAGGTGGAACTGGAAGTCGAGCTGCGCGGTGTCGCGCCCGCCGCCCGCCCCCGTCGCGATCGCGTCGAGCGCGCGTCGCAGCGCGGCGAGGTCGGTATCGTTGGCGCGCTGCGCGGCCAGGCTCGCGCACTCGCTCTCGAGGCTGATGCGCAGCTCCAGCACCGCGAGCACGTCGCGCAATGTCGTGATCGTCGCCGGATCGATGCCGAGCGTCTGCCGGCGCGACGGCTCCAGCACGAAGCTGCCGATGCCGTGGCGCGTTTCGACGAGGCCGCTCGCCTGCATCCGCGAGATCGCCTCGCGCACGACCGTGCGGCTTACGCCCTGCGCCGCCATGACTTCGGTTTCGGTCGGCAGCTTGTCGCCGGGACGCAGCGTGCCGTTTTCGATCTGCGCGGTCAGCGCGTCGACGACATCTTGTGCGAGGCTGCGTGCGCGACGGCGCGGCGCTGCGGGAAGCGTAGGCACGGACATGAGGCCGGTTCCTTTTTGAATGATCGTAATGTGAGCCGAGGGTTTACGCGGGGTTTGAGCGAAAGCCGATGATTCATTATACTGCGTCACAAGTCATCCGACGACTGATGATCGGTGCACGGATCTCCTGTTGACTCAAACCGGCATTCCAGCGCCGCCTGGTCCCATGCTTGACGATCAGCCAGCGTTCGCGTTCTGCGCTCTGCCGGTCTCGTTGTCGCTCCCGCCCTGTTCCGGGTTGCTGTCGACATGCGGGCCTTGCGCGCCGCGCACGTCGGTTGTCGAATGATCGCACCTCCCGCCGCGCGCGGCAAAGCTTTTGCCGCACGGCATTGCCCACTCTTTTGCCATCGCCGCCCATGAACGCCGTCACAGCCTCGCCTTCCCACGACACGCCGCGCATCGTCGACCTGCAAGCGATTCCCGTCGCCGGCCACGACAGCATGTTGCTCAACCTGAGCGGCGCGCACGGTCCGTTCTTCACCCGCAACCTCGTGATCCTGAAGGACAGCGCGGGCCGAACCGGCGTCGGTGAAGTGCCGGGTGGCGAAAGCATCCGCCGCACGCTCGACGATGCGCGCGCGCTCGTCGTCGGCCAGCCGGTCGGCAACTACCACGCGGTGCTCAACGAAGTGCGGCGCACCTTCGCCGATCGCGATTCAAGCGGCCGCGGGCTGCAGACCTTCGACCTGCGCACGACGATCCATGCGGTCACCGCACTCGAAGCCGCGCTGCTCGACCTGCTCGGCCAGCATCTCGGCGTGCCGGTCGCCGCCCTGCTCGGCGAAGGCCAGCAGCGCGACCGCGTCGAAATGCTCGGCTACCTGTTCTATATCGGCGACCGCACGAAAACCACGCTCGCCTATCGCGACGGCAGCGGCGCGACCGACGACTGGACGCGCGTGCGCGACGAAGCCGCACTGACGCCCGAGGCCGTCGTGCGGCTCGCCGAGGCCGCGCATGCGCGTTACGGCTTCAACGACTTCAAGCTGAAGGGCGGTGTGTTCGAAGGCGCACGCGAGATCGAGGCCGTGACGGCGCTCGCCGAACGCTTCCCCGACGCGCGCGTGACGCTCGACCCGAACGGCGCATGGTCGCTCGACGAAGCCGTGCGGCTGTGCCGCGATCAGCATCACGTGCTCGCGTATGCGGAGGATCCGTGCGGCGCGGAGAACGGCTACTCGGGCCGCGAGGTGATGGCCGAATTCCGCCGCGCGACGGGGCTGCCGACGGCGACCAACATGATCGCGACCGACTGGCGGCAGATGGGCCACGCGGTGCAGCTGCAGGCCGTCGACATCCCGCTCGCCGACCCGCACTTCTGGACAATGCAGGGTTCGGTGCGCGTCGCGCAGATGTGCCGCGACTGGGGTCTTACGTGGGGTTCGCATTCGAACAACCACTTCGACGTGTCGCTCGCGATGTTCACGCATGTCGCGGCCGCCGCGCCCGGTCAGGTCACCGCGATCGACACGCACTGGATCTGGCAGGACGGCGAACGGCTGACGCGCGAGCCGCTGAAGATCGAGAACGGGCTGGTGGAAGTGCCGAAGCGGCCGGGTCTCGGCGTCGACATCGACATGGATGCCGTCGCGGTCGCGCACGAGCTGTACAAGCAGCACGGCCTCGGCGCCCGCGACGATGCGGCGGCCATGCAGTATCTGATTCCGGGGTGGACGTTCAACAACAAACGCCCCTGCCTCGTGCGCTGAGCAAGGGACGAACCGGGCGGCTGGGTCGCCCGGTCGAGCCGCAATCGGGAGAAGCGACACGGCCCGCACCCGGCTTGCGGGTATCTGGCGGAAGATGCTGCGCGGGTCGAACGGGATGCGGATCGGGGTGGTGATGGCGGGCCTGGCCGGCCGCATCTACGCGGCCGCACGTACCCGGCCATCCCTGGCCGCAGCACCCACCCGGCCAGACCTAGCAAGCCGCACCTACCCGGCCAGCCCAATCCCCCGCGCCATCCCCGACGCGGCGAACACGATGACGATCACCAGCAGGGCCTGCCAATGGCCGATCCGCACATAGGTGCGCGCCCGGCCGAGATCGGGCATCTGCTGCCGCCGCGCGGCCGCACGCCAGCGGATCAACCCCAGCATCGGCACGACCTCGAGCAGCAGGATCAGCACGAGCGCGGTCATCTTCAGGTGAAAGAGCGGCTCGTGCAGGTAGTACGCGGCGCCCTTCTCGAAACCGCCGAACGCGCGCGTGAGGCCCGTGACGATCAGCACCAGCGCCGACAGCCCCCACGCGGCATCCGCCTTGAATACGCCGGGCAGGTCGGCCGCCTGCGCGGAAGCGATGAGCCGGCGCAATGCGCGGTTACGCCCCGCGATCGCGGCAAACGCGACGCCGAATGCACTCAGGTGAATGGCGGCCAGCAACCAGCGGACGATCATCGTGCCTCCTTGTCGCCCGCGCCCGGTGCGCGGGCCTGTCAGACGATCTGCTTGAGTGCCGCGTCGAGCGCGAGCACCGCGACGCGGTCGCCCTCGGTCGCGAGCGGCGCGCGCATCACGATCTGCCGGTTATGGCCGACAGCCGCCGGCGAATCCCACAGCAGTTCGACCTTCGGCCGATTGAACAGGCTGCCGCGACGCGGCGGCACGACGGCCGGCTGCGCGTCCGCCGCGCCCTGCCCGCTCGACGCGGCAGCCTTGCGGCCGGGCCAGCGCACCGACAGTTCACGTGCGTCGTACTGGCCGACCTTGCGGCTTTCCATCCAGACGATCGCGGTGCGCGTCATCACGTCGAGTGAAATCGCATACCGGCCGACCGCGAAGCGGCGGGCAGCCACGTTGGTACGCCACAGCGGGCGCGGACGGCAGATCCAGACGATTGCCGCGTAGAGCGCCGGCGCGGCGACGAGCCAGCCGTTGGTCGCCGTCACCGCATGTAGCGCGTGACGCCAGCCGGCTACCCACGCGTACATGCCGATCGACCAGACCGCGAACAGGAAACCGATCAGCGCGAACACGCGCAGCGCCTGACGCAGCCACTGCGGCAGCGGATGGAACGGCCGCTCGGCGCGCGCGACGGCGCCCGGCAGCGCGAGCAGCAGGAAGATCAGCACGAGGTAGACGAACGCCCATGGCGACGACACCATCGCGGACAGCGACGAGCGATAGCCCATCTGGGACATCGAGAACAGCCAGCGCGCGAGCAGCACGAGACCGATCGCGCGCAACGCGAAGATCACACCGGCGCCGGGGGCCGGCGCTGCGCGCGTGGTTTTCGTTCTCGCCAAGACTGCTCTCCTCTTGATATTCATACAGGGCCGGATTTCACGGCACGGCCATTATAGGGACATTACCGTCTGGACAGACGGCCGGATGGCGTGCCGGGCCGCTTCGGAGGCCGTTCGCGGCGCCGGGCGCGGCGAGAATACAACACATCCGCGCCGCGGATGTGACAACGCCCCGCCGGAAAACCCGGACGGGGCGTCGATGAAGGCCGCGCGCCGCAGCGCGGCAGCGGCCCGCAATCAGCTTGCGTTGACTTCGCGGAGCACCGTGCGGCGCTTCTGGCGCAGCAGTTCCTCGTAGCCCTTCACGTAGTTCTGCGCCATCACCTTCGACGAGAAACGTGCTTCGAACGCGGCGCGAACCTTCTCGCGCGGCAGCGTATCGAGGCGCTTGAGCGCCGCGACGGCCGACAGTTCGTCTTCGACGACGAAGCCCGACACGCCGTTGTCGATCACTTCCGGCACCGAGCCGCGCTTGAACGCGATCACCGGCGTGCCGCATGCCATCGCCTCGATCATCACCAGGCCGAAGGGCTCCGGCCAGTCGATCGGGAACAGCAGCGCATGCGCGTTGCCGAGGAATTCGGCCTTTTCCGACTCGCTGATTTCGCCGATGTACTCGACGTGCGGCAGCGCGAACAGCGGCTTGATCTTCTCTTCGTAGTACGCGCGATCAGCCTTGTCGAGCTTCGCGGCAATCTTGATCGGCAAGCCGGCCTGTTCGGCGATGCGGATCGCCGTGTCGACGCGCTTCTCCGGCGAGATGCGGCCGAGGAACGCCAGGTAGCTCGGCTTCACGTTCGGGATCGGCGTCAGCAGGTTTTCCGGCAGGCCGTGGTACACGGTCGACAGCCAGTTCGCCTGCGGCAGCGGGATGCGCTGGTTGTCGGAGATCGACACGACCGGCACGTCGCTGAAGGCATTGAAGATCGGCTGCAGTTCCGGCAGGTCGAGACGGCCGTGCATCGTCGTCAGATGCGGGACCGGCTGGCGCGAAAACAGCGAGAACGGGTAGTAGTCGATGTGGCAGTGCAGGACATCGAACTCTTCCGCGCGGCGGCGCACCTGCTCGAGGAGCAGCATGTGCGGCGCCATCACGTCGCGGATCGTCGGGTCGAGGCGCAGCGCCTGCGGCCAGCACGCTTCGAGCTTCGCGGAAGTTTGCGAATCGCCGCTCGCGAAGAGCGTGACGTCATGCCCCATCTCGACAAGTGCTTCGGTGAGGTAGGACACCACTCGCTCGGTACCACCGTACAGTTTCGGGGGCACCGCTTCGTGCAACGGAGCGATTTGGGCGATTCGCATGCGTAACTCCTAAAAAATCGGCTAAAAACCAGGTATGGGTCGGCAACCTGCCGGCGGTCCGGGCTGGATGCATTTCGTCCGAAGATCGGACGAATCAGCCTGCCGGGGGCGTCGAACCCGCGCTGCTCAAGGAGCGTCGGCGACGCGACAGGCATAGAACGTTTGAAACGAAGACCCGTTGACAGGGGTTCGTAAAAAACCTGGAATCGAACCCGGAGCCGATTATCTAGGGTTAATCCCGATACGGCGCACAACATTTCAAACACTTTACTTTGTTACAAAGGCGCAACACTTTGCAACCCGCGGACTTGGGTGTCCGTTCTAGAGTGGAAGGCCCTTTTGGCGATCCTTGTCACCCGTGGCTGCCGGCAGCGTGATTCCGGCACATGAGGCAGACGGGATGCCGGATTTTATCTCAAAATCGATCGCGAGCCCTGGCCAAGGCAAGATTCGCGCAGCGCGACGCACGGCCTTGTTTACAATGCCGGATTATTCAGTCCGGGCGAACGCCGGCATGCGATCCAGCCGCAACGCTCAATCACCGAATCACCGCACGCATATTTTGGAATCTCTCACCCCTGCCCAGCGCAACGCCCACAACGCGGAGCTGTCGAGCTACGCGCACCGGCCGATCGCGTTCCTGTTCCGCTACATCCGTCTCCACCCCGTCGCGCACCTCATCGTGTTCTGCAGCGTGCTGGCCGCCGTCGGCTGCGCGCTCGGCTCGCAATACGCGATCAAGCACCTGATCGACGTACTCGCGACCGGACGCCATCACCCGGGCCCGCTGTGGAGCGCGTTCGCGCTGCTCGTCGGGCTGATCGCGGCCGACAACCTGCTGTGGCGCGTCGGCGGCTGGGTCGCCGCACACACGTTCGTCGCGGTGACCGGCGACCTGCGGCGCGACCTGTTCCAGTACCTGATCGGCCATTCGCCGACGTATTACTCGGAGAAGCAGCCGGGCACGCTCGCGAGCCGCATCACGGCCACGTCGAACGCGGTCTACACGTCCGAGAACACGATGGCGTGGAACGTGCTGCCGCCGTGCATCGCGGTGATGGGCGCGATCCTGATGATCATCGTCGTCAATCCGCTGATGGCCGCCGGCCTGCTCGGCTGTTCGGCCGTGCTGTCCGTCATCCTGTTCAAGCTCGCCGGGCGCGGCTCGGCACGCCACCATGCGTTCGCGGCGAAGGCTGCGGCGGTCGACGGCGAGCTCGTCGACGTGATCGGCAACATGGGCCTCGTGCGCGCGTTCGGGATGACGCTGCGCGAACAGAAGCGCTTCGGCGCGACGGTCAAGGCCGAGATGGACGCGCGCCAGCAAAGCCTGCTCTATCTTGAAAAGCTGCGCCTGCTGCACGCGGTGATCACCGCGATGCTGTCGGCCGGCCTGCTCGGCTGGGCGCTGTGGCTGTGGGACCAGGGCCGCGCGACGTCGGGCGACATCGTGCTCGTCAGTTCGCTCGGCTTCACGATCCTGCACGGCACGCGCGACCTCGCGGTCGCGCTCGTCGACGTCACGCAGCACGTCGCACGGTTGTCCGAAGCCGTGAAGACGCTGCTCGAGCCGCACGGGATGCCGGACCGCTCCGACGCGCAGCCGCTGTCGGCCACGGGTGGCCGCGTCGACTTCGAGCGCGTGACGTTCGCGTATCCGCACCGCCGCGCGATCCTCGACCACTTCGACCTCCATATCGAACCGGGCCAGCGCGTCGGCCTGATCGGCAAATCGGGCGCCGGCAAGTCGACCGTGCTCGCGCTGCTCCAGCGCTTCTACGATACGCAGGACGGCGTCGTGAAGGTCGACGGCCAGGACGTGAAGACGATCACGCAGGACAGCCTGCGCCATGCGATCGCACTCGTGCCGCAGGACATCTCGCTGCTGCACCGGACGATCTACGACAACATCGCGTACGGCCGCCCCGAGGCGACCCGCGACGAAGTGCTCGCCGCCGCGCGCGACGCGCGCTGCGCGGAGTTCATCGAGGCGATGCCGGAAGGTTATGACACGATCGTCGGCGATCGCGGCGTCAAGCTGTCCGGCGGTCAGCGCCAGCGCATCGCGATTGCACGCGCGATCCTGAAGGATGCACCGATCCTGCTGCTCGACGAAGCGACGTCGGCGCTCGACAGCGCGTCCGAGGAAGCGATCCAGAGCGCGCTCGACCGCCTGATGGTCGGCCGCACGGTGATCGCGATCGCACACCGCCTGTCGACGCTGCGCAACTTCGACCGGATCATCGTGATGAGCAGCGGCAAGGTGATCGACGACGGCCCGCCCGACGTGCTGCGCAACCGTCCCGGCCTGTACCGCGATCTCCTCGCGAAACAGCACGGCCGCCATCACGCGGACGGCAACACGCCGACCGGCGAGCGCGTGGCCTGACGCGCCCGCGCGCAGCCGACAAAAAAGCCGCAGTGCATCACGCACTGCGGCTTTTTTTATTGCCTCGGCAGCAGCCGGTCAGGCGTGCTGCAGATCGCGCAGGAAGTTGTCACGCCATACCGACACGTTGTTCTCGCGCAGCTGCGCGATCATGTCCGTGTAGCGCGCGCGCCGCTCGGCGAGCGGCATCGTCAGCGCCTGCGACAGCGCATCGGCCATCCCGTCGATGTCGATCGGATTGACGATCAGCGCGCCGGTCAGCTCGCGCGCGGCGCCCGCGAAACGCGACAGCACGAGCACGCCCGGATCGTCCGGATTCTGCGCGGACACATACTCCTTCGCGACGAGGTTCATCCCGTCGCGCAGCGGCGTCACGAAGCCCACGCGCGCGAGCCGGTACAGCGCGGCCAGCACCTGGCGGTCGTACTGGCGGTGAATGTAGAGAATCGGCGCCCAGTCGAGCTCCGCGTAGCGCCCGTTGATGCGCCCCGACTCCGCTTCGAGCTGCAGCCGGATGTCCTGGTACGCGCGCAGGTCCGCGCGCGTCGACGGTGCGATCTGCAGGAACGACACGCGGTTGCGGATCGACGCCTGATGCTCGAGCAGCTTCTCGAATGCACGGAAGCGCTCGACGAGCCCCTTCGAATAGTCGAGCCGGTCGACGCTCATGATCAGCTGCCGCCCGCGCAGCGACGTCGCGAGCGTGCGCACGGCCTTGCCGTGCTCGCCCGCCTGCGCGAGCGACGCAATCTCGTCCGGATACACGCCGATCGGATAGGCAGCTGCGTGCAGCGTCTGGCCGAACGCGCGCACGCGCACCGTGTTGTGCCCGTCGCGCTCGACTTCGCCGCCCGCCTCGAACTCGACGTAGTCGCAGAATGCGCGCAAGTCGGGTTCGGTCTGGAAGCCGAGCAGATCGAACGCGCACAGCGACTCGACGAGCTCGCGGTGCGGCGGTACGTTGACGAGCACCTGCGCGGCCGGAAACGGGATATGCAGGAAGAAGCCGATCCGGTTCTTCACGCCGGCATCACGCAGCGCGCGCGCGAACGGGATCAGGTGATAGTCGTGCACCCAGATCACGTCGTCGTCCTGCAGCAGCGGCACGAGCTGCTGCGCGAGCCACACGTTGACGCGACGGTAGCCGTCGAATTCGTGGCGGTCGTACTGGATCAGGTCCGCGCGGTAATGGAACGCGGGCCACAGCGTCGCGTTCGAGAAACCGCGGTAGTACTGGTCGTAATCGCGACGCGTCAGGCCGACGGTCGCGAACGTCACGGGCCCGCGCTCCTCGATGCGGATCTGCGGCTGCGGCGCGCCGGACGCGACGACCTCGCCGCTCCAGCCGAACCACATGCCGCCCGTCTCCTTCAGCGCGTCGTAGACGCCGATCGCCAGGCCGCCCGCCGCCGGTTCGCCTTCCGAAATCGGTGCGACGCGGTTTGAAACGATGATGAGCCGGCTCATGCGTGCGGCTGCCCCGCGCCGAGCCAGCACGCGATCTGCTCATGCAGCGCGTCGACCGAATCGAGCCGCATGCGGGCCGATGTCTCGCCCGCGCCGACCTTGATCGACAGGCCGCCGCGCGCGTTGACCACCGAAAAGCCCTTCTCGTCGGTCAGGTCGTCGCCCGCGAACAGCGGCACGCGGCCGGCGAACGGCGGTTCGTCGAGGAACGCGGCCAGTGCGCGCCCCTTGTCGACGCCCTTCGGCTTGATCTCGAACACCATCTTGCCGGGCTGCAGCACATACGCATCGGCATAGTCGGCCACGAGACGCTCGGCCGCTTCGCGCGCGACCGCCTCACGCTCGGGCGCATTGCGGAAGTGCAGCGCGACGGCCGCGCCCTTGATTTCGAGCAGCATGCCCGGATATCGGTCGACGACACCCGCCAGCTCGCGTTCGATGCGCAGCAGGCGTTCGTCGTTGAAGCCGATGCGCTGCGTGTCGCCGTTCGCATCGCGGCGCTCCGCGCCGTGCAAGCCGGCGATCGGCAGGCCCGGCATCTTCAGGAACGTGTCGAGGTTGTCGATACCGCGCCCCGACACGATCGCGACAGCGCCGTGCGAGCGGCGGCGCAGTTCGTCGAGCAGCGTCAGCAGCGACGGCGGAACGTGAATGCTGTCGGGAGTCGGCGCGAGTTCGACGAGCGTGCCGTCGAAGTCGAAGAAGAACGCGGTATCGGTCAGGGACAGGGAAGCCGGAACGGATTGCATCGATTCGATAGTCTGAGGGTCGGCCGGCAAACGCAGGCCGCCGCTGCGCGAATGGAATTGTGCGCATCTTACCGCGCCTGCGCACCGAGATGGGCGAAACCGGTGCATCGCCGGCCTCGCGCCGCCGATTGCGTCAACTGCGACATATTGCCCCGCTCGCCCGCCCCGTACGGGTTTCGAAAGGACGCGGGCGCGCGAATTGCGCTACAGTCGCAACCGCCTGCCGCGCGACGCATGGCATCGCGCCGGCGGGCCACCTTTCCGACCGATCGAGCTCAGGGACTGTTTCCATATGGAACGCGCATGCGTTGCCACGAGAACGGCCGCTCGCGAGGCGCGTGACGCTGCGAATACTGACGTATTCGCAAGGAGCGCAACGCGGCGAGCGGCCGTTCTCGTGGCAACCCCAAATTACAAAAAAAACATCCCACGGGAATGCCCGAAATCGCCCGTATGGCGGCGTCGCGCGTCGCTTGTTTGGCTCGGCCAAACGGCGCTCCTTACTCCTTGCCCTACGAGCGATTTCGGGCATTCGCATGTGTGTTCCATATGGAAACAGTCCCTGAGATGTCGCCTGCCCGTCCCGCGCCGCACCGGCGCATCTCCCGCTTCATCCGCACGGCCGCGGCCCTCGCCGCCGCCGTGGCGCTCGCCGCGTGCACGCACGACGAGCCGCGCTGGAACCTGACCAACGTTACCGGCCACCTGCCCGACCTGTCGTTCACGCTGACGGGCGGCGACGGTCGTCCCGTCGACGCCGATGCGTTCCACGGCCGTATCGCACTCGTCTACTTCGGCTATACGCACTGTCCCGATGTCTGCCCCGAAACGATGGCGCGGCTGATGGAAGTGCTCGGCAAGCTCGGCCCGCAGGCCAATGACGTGCGCATCCTGTTCGTGTCGGTCGATCCCGCGCGCGACACGCCGCAGTTGATGCAGTCGTACGTCGCCGCGTTCGACGCCGCGCACGCGCGCGGCCTGACCGGCACCGACGGCCAGATCGAATCGCTCGCGAAACGCTATCGCGTCGCGTACCAGATGGAAAAACGCGATCCGTCCGGCGGCTACGAAGTCACGCACAGCTCGGCCGTCTACATCTTCGACGCAACCGGCCGCGCGCGCCTGCTCGCGACCGATCGCGATTCGCCCGACGCCATCGCCGCCGATGTGCGCCGGATCATCGACACCGCCTCCACGACCTGAATTCCGACATGAACACGAAGACGACTCTCAAGACGTTCGCCCTCCTCGCCGCGCTGTGCGCCGGCGCCCAAGCGTATGCCGCCGGCGCGATCACCGCCCAGGGCGCATGGGTGCGCTGGCTGCCGAACAAGCTGCCCGCCGGCGGCTACGTGACGCTCGTGAACACCAGCGACAAGCCGGTCGATCTCGTCGACGTCGACAGCCCCGACTACGGGATGGCGATGCTGCACCAGACCGTGTCGAACGGCTCGACGCAGAAGATGGAAATGGTCGACAAGCTGACGATCCCCGCACGCGGCAAGGTCGACATCGCGCCGGGCGGCTATCACTTCATGCTCGAGGAGCCGAAGCACGCGATCAAGCCGGGCGACACCGTGCACCTGCGCCTGAAATTCTCCGACGGCGAAACCGTCGATGCGCCGTTTGCCGTGAAGTCGCCGGCCCAGACGAAGTGATCCGCGCGCGATGAACCTCCTGTACTGGCTCGATCCGTGGGAACCGTCGCCGACGGTCGTCATCGCGGTGCTGACGGCTGCCGTACTGTTCGCGCGTGGCGTGAAGAAGGCGAAGGTGACGCCGCTGCGGCAGTTCTCGTTCTGGTTCGGACTGACGGCGCTCTACATCGCGCTGCATACGCGGCTCGACTATTTCTTCGAGCACGAGTTCTTCATGCACCGCGCGCAGCACCTCGTGCTGCACCACCTCGGGCCGTTCTTCATCGCGCTGTCGTATCCGGGCGCGGCGATCCGCGCGGGTATCCCGTTCAGCTGGCGGCAGCGCTTCGTGCGCCCCGCGCTCGCGTGGGCGCCCGTGCGCGCGACGCTCGATGTGGTGTTCCATCCGGTCGTCGCGGTCGTGCTGTTCGTCGGGCTGATCTATTTCTGGCTGCTGTCGCCGATCCACTTCATCGCGATGCTCGACTGGCGTCTCTATCGCGTGATGAACTGGAGCATGGTGATCGACGGGCTGCTGTTCTGGTGGCTCGTCGTCGATCCGCGGCCGGCGCCGCCCGCGCGGCTGTCGCCGGGCCGCCGGATCCTGATCGTCGTCGCGGCGATCCCGCCGCAGATCGCGCTCGGCGCGCTGATCTTCTTCACGCCGCACGAGCTGTATCCGATCTACTCGATCTGCGGCCGCGCATTCACGTGGCTGAGCCCGCTGCGCGATCAGCAGATCGGCGGGCTGCTGCTGTGGATTCCGGGCTCGATGATGAGCGTGATCGGCGCGCTGATCGCGCTGCGGCACTGGCTGCGGCTGTCCGCGCGCGGTCGCCTGATCGGCGAACGCGCGGTGCAGCACGCGGACAAGCCGCCGGTGCCGCACGCCGCGCACTGACCGCGGCGCAGCGCGGCGCGCATCACGCGCGCGCGCTGCTCATCCACACGTGCGGAATGCCGTCCTCGTCATGCACGTCCGAACTCGGCGTAAAGCCGAATGCGCCGTAGAAACGCTGCAAGTGAGCCTGCGCATGCAGGCTCACCGGCGTATCCGGCCACTGCACGCGGATATGCTCGAGCGCGCGCGACAGCAGCCCGTTGCCGAGGCCCGCGCCACGGAACGCGGCGGTCGTCAGCACGCGGCCGATCCGCACGTCGGTGTTCTGCGCATCGGGCAGCAGCACACGCAGATAGCCGGCCAGGCGGCCGGCCGGATCGAACGCGGCCAGGTGCCACGCGGTCTGGTCCGCGTCGTCGATATCGCGATACACGCAGTTCTGCTCGACGACGAACACGGCGCTGCGCGCCTCGAGGATCGAATAGACTTCGCGCGCCGTCAGCGCGTCGAAGGATTTCCAGCGCCAGTCGAGATCGGCGGCGCTCGGGGATGCGGCGGATGCGTTCATGTGCGGTCCTGATTCGGGCGCGCCGGCCGGCGCGCGGCAACCGTCGATTATGCCTCGAAGCGCACACCGCGCGCGACCGCCTGCTCGCGCGCAAAAAAAAGGCCCCGCATGGTGCGGGGCCTGTTCGTCATGCCGTCACGACCGTCATGCCGGCATCTGGCCGAAGCGGCCGCCGTTGAAGTCCTCGATCGCGGTACGGATCTCCGCTTGCGAGTTCATCACGAACGGACCGTAGCCGACGACCGGCTCGTCGATCGGCTCGCCGCTCAGGATCAGCAGCTTCGCGTCGCCGTTCGCTTCGATCTCGACGTCGCTGCCGTCACGACCGAGTTGCACGAACTGCGCTTCACGAGCGACCGTCTCGCCGTTCACCTGCACGGTACCGCTCAGCACGACCACCGCGAGCGTGCGCCCTTCGGCAACCGGGAACCGCGCATGGCCGCCTGCCACGAGCCGCACGTCCCACACGTCGATCGGCGTGTGCGTGCGAGCCGGGCCGCGCCGCCCGTCGAGTTCACCGGCGATGATCCGCGCACGCCCTGCACCGTCCGGCAGCTCGACCACGGGAATGTCCGCGTTCAGCAACGTCTGGTAGCCGGGCGCACCCATCTTGTCGGCGGCGGGCAGGTTCACCCACAGCTGCACCATTTCGAACGGGCCGCCGTGCTTCGTGAACCCTTCCGAGTGGAATTCCTCATGCAGGATCCCGCTCGCGGCCGTCATCCACTGCACGTCGCCCGGACCGATCACGCCGCCCGCGCCGGTCGAGTCGCGGTGCGCGACTTCGCCGTCATAGACGATCGTCACCGTTTCGAACCCGCGGTGCGGATGCTGGCCGACACCGCGCGGCGCCGAGACCGAGCCCGGCTCGAACGAGGTCGGGCCGGCGTAGTCGAGCAGCAGGAACGGGCTCAGGTGCGTGCCGTGAGACTGGTAGCTGAACATCGAACGCACCGGGAAACCGTCACCGACCCAATGGCCGCGCGGCGCACTGTACACACCCTGGATCTTCTTCATTGCCTTCTCCAAATTGCGGCGAAACACGTGTTTCGCATCCATGAGTAGCAATATAGTGGTGGAACGATCGATCCGGTAGACTGCCGAAATCGCACTCAGCGTTCTATTTCATGAACGATAAAGCACGGGATCTGAACGATCTCTACTACTTCGTGCAGGTCGTCGAACACGGCGGCTTCGCGCCGGCCGGGCGTGCGCTGGACATGCCGAAATCGAAGCTGAGCCGTCGCATCGCGCTGCTCGAGGCACGGCTCGGCATGCGGCTGATCCAGCGTTCGACGCGCCGTTTCACGGTCACCGACGTCGGCCAGACGTACTACGCGCATTGCCGTGCGATGCTCGTCGAGGCCGACGCGGCCGACGAAGCGATCGCGCTGCTGCACGAGGAGCCGCGCGGCATCGTGCGCGTCAGTTGTCCGATCGTGCTGCTCGATTCACTGGTCGGTACGATGATTGCCGCGTTCATGGCCGCGTGCCCGCGTGTCGAGATTCATCTGGAAGCGACCAACCGGCGTGTCGACGTGGTCGGCGAAGGGATCGACGTCGCGATCCGCGTGCGCCCGCCGCCGCTCGAAGACAGCGATCTCGCGCTGCGCGTGCTGGCCGAGCGCGGCCAGTGCCTCGTCGCGAGCCCCACGCTGCTGCGCGAGCGCGGTGCGCCGGCCGTTCCCGCCGATCTCGCGCGCCTGCCGAGCCTCGATCACGGCGTGCCGCAATCCACGCACGTGTGGCGGCTGCGCGGGCCCGACGGCGCGCACGCGGAAATCCATCACCAGCCGCGCTTCGTGACGGGCGGCATGCTCGCGCTGCGCGCGGCGGCCGTCGCGGGTGTCGGCGTCGTGCAGTTGCCGACGATGATGGTGCGCGACGAAGTCGCGCGCGGCGAACTGGTCACGGTGCTGCCGGACTGGGCGCCACGACGCGAGATCGTGCACGCGGTGTTCGCGTCGCGCCGGGGGCTGCTGCCCGCGGTGCGCGCGCTGCTCGACTTCCTGGCGGCGCGGTTTGCCGAACTCGAACCCGACTGAGCGCTGCAGACCGCGCGCGCGTACCGTAGACTGCGGTACGCGCCACGCGCATTTTCACAACCCTGATCGCTTTCCCGCCATGTTCACGCTGTCCAACGACCCCAACACCTCCAAGGCCGATCAATACGCGACGCTCGTCGAGCAGGCGCGCGCGCTCGTCGAGTCCGAACGCGACCTGACGGCAAACGCGGCGAATTTCTCGGCGCTCGTCTATCACTCGCTCGATCGTCTCAACTGGGCCGGCTTCTACTTCTTCGACGGGACCGAACTCGTCGTCGGGCCGTTCCAGGGCAAGCCTGCCTGCGTGCGCATCGCGCTCGGCAAAGGCGTGTGCGGCACAGCCGCGCAGACGCGCGAAACGCAGGTCGTGCGCGACGTGCATGAATTCCCCGGCCACATCGCGTGCGACGCGGCCTCGGAATCGGAAATCGTCGTGCCGCTGGTGGCCGGCGACGGCACGCTGATCGGCGTGTGGGACGTCGACAGCCCGGTCGCCGCGCGCTTCGACGACGACGATCGCCAAGGCATGGAAGCGCTGTGCCGCGTGTTCGTCGAGCATGCGTGGCAGAAGGCGCGCGGCTAAGCCTCGCTGCGCCGGTCGCCGCAAACGAAACGGGCCCCTTCACTTGAAGGGGCCCGTTTCATTGCAGCACCGCGCCGCCCTGCGCGGCGCACCGCTGCCGTCAGGCCGCGTGCGTGCCGGAAAGCGCCGCGAACGCCTGCGGCTTCGCGTCCTCGGTCAGCACCTCGAAGCCCGTTTCCGTCACCACGACCATGTGCTCCCATTGCGCGGACAGCGAGTGGTCCTTCGTGACGACCGTCCAGCCATCGGCCAGCACGCGCGTGTCGCGCTTGCCCGCGTTGAGCATCGGCTCGATCGTGAAGATCATCCCCGGCCGCAGCGGCACGCCGGTGCCCGGGCGGCCGTAGTGCAGCACCTGCGGCTCGTCGTGATAAACATCGCCGATGCCGTGCCCGCAATACTCGCGCACCACGCTGAACCCTTCGCGATGCGCAACCTGCTGGATCGCGTAGCCGACGTCGCCCAGCGTCGCGCCCGGACGCACCGCGCGGATGCCCGCGTGCATCGCCTCGTAGGTCGCCGCGACGAGACGCCGCGCGAGCTCGTTCGGCTCGCCGACGAAATACATGCGGCTCGTGTCGCCGAACCAGCCATCCTTGATCACCGCGATGTCGAGATTCACGATGTCGCCGTCGCGCATCGGCCGCGACGTTGGAATGCCGTGGCAGACCACGTGGTTGACCGACGTGCACAGCGTCTTCGGATAGCCGTGGTAGCCGATATTCGCGGGAATCGCGCCGAGTTCGTCGACGATGTATTCGCGGCAGCGCGCGTCCAGTTCGTCGGTGGTCACGCCCGGCTTCACGTGCTCGGTGATCATCGTCAGCACCTGCGACGCGAGCCTGGCGGCTTCGCGCGACTTGGCGATCTCTGCGCCGCCGCGAATCGGGATTTCTCGTTTCGCCATTACGCCACCTGCTCGATATGCGACGCGACCGGTTCCGCCGGCGCCACGTCGCCACCCCGCGCCTCGGCCTCGATCAACATCTTGCAGATGTCGCCGTAGGACAGCGCCGGGTTGAGTTCCGCCAGCATCCCGACGCGCAGCCAGTGTTCGGCCTGCGCGTTGATCGAACGGCTCAGTGCCGTGCTCGTCGAGCGCAGCCGTTCATGCATGTGCTCGGAAATCTTGATGATGCCCATATATCCCCAATTAAACGAAACGTAGCTGTTTCGTATATTACGCTGCGCACGACGGCCGGGCAAGCTGCTCGGCATCCGTCGAACCGTCGGCCCGCCACAACCGATGTCGTTGACATCGAATTCCAGTTTGCTGGAAAATAAATCCATCATGAAAGAATCAACGATCACCCAGGCCGACGACACCGGCATCAACGAGCGCATCGCGCGGCGCGTGCGCGACCTGCGCACCGTTCGAGGCTACACGCTCGATGCGCTGGCCGCGCGTTCCGGCGTCAGCCGTTCGATGATCTCGCTCATCGAACGCGCATCGGCCAGCCCGACGGCCGTCGTGCTCGACAAGCTCGCGGCCGGCCTCGGCGTGTCGCTGGCCGGACTGTTCGGTGGCGACCGGGACGACACGCCCGCGCAGCCGCTGGCCCGACGCGCGCAGCAGGCCGAATGGCGCGATCCGGCGTCCGGTTATGTGCGGCGCAACCTGTCACCGGCCGGGTGGCCGTCGCCGATCCAGCTCGTCGAGGTCGATTTCCCGCCCGGCGCGCGCGTCGCGTACGACAGCGGTGGACGCGAAAGCGCGCTGCATCAGCAGGTGTGGGTCATCAGCGGCCGCGTCGACGTCACGTTCGGCGATGCGCTCCACGAACTTCACGAAGGCGACTGTCTGGCCATGCGGCTCGACCAGCCGCTGATCTTCAGCAATCCGTCACCGCATCCCGCGCGCTATGTCGTCGTGATCTGCGATGCGTCCGCCGCTGCCGGCGTGCGGAGCGCGTAATGCACACGTCGTGCGTACGCGCCGTTCAACACCACCAGGAGCCCGTATGAATTCCCCGAAACAGCACGACGACGTGCGCCTGATCGATTGCAGCGAGGCCGAGCACGCAGTGGCCATCCTCGAGATCCTGAACGACGCGATCGCGAACTCGACCGCGCTGTACGACTACCGGCCGCGCCCGCCGGAAGCCATGGTCACGTGGTTCGCGACGAAGCGCGCGGGCGGTTTTCCGGTCGTCGGCGCCGTCGACAAATCGGGCGTGCTGCTCGGCTTCGCGAGCTGGGGCACGTTCCGTGCGTTTCCCGCGTACAAATATACGGTCGAACATAGCGTCTATGTACGCAGCGACCAGCGTGGCCGCGGGCTCGGCGAGCTGCTGCTGCGCGAAGTCGTCCGGCGTGCGCGCGACGCACAGGTGCACGTGCTGGTCGGCTGCATCGATGCGACCAATGCCGGGAGCATCGCACTGCATACGAAACTGGGATTCGTGCACTCGGGCACGATCACGGAGGCGGGATTCAAGTTCGGCCGCTGGCTCGATGCGGCGTTCTATCAGTTGAAGCTCGAAACGCCGGCGCAGCCGGTGGATGGCTGATCGAACGGAGGCCGTCGCAGCACCCTGCTCGACGGCCGAAAAGCGAGGCAGAAAAAAGAAAAGCCCCGCCGAAGCGGGGCTTTTTCTGGAGGCGCGAGCCGGAGTCGAACCGGCCTAAACGGCTTTGCAGGCCGCTGCATAACCGCTTTGCTATCGCGCCAAAAGCGGACTGTCCGGATGCCGTGAGGCAAGCGACAGATTTTTTATTCGAGGACCGGAAGTCCATCAAATAAAAAGGGAAGCTTGGCTTCCCCATTACTTGGAGCGGGAGACGAGTCTCGAACTCGCGACCTCAACCTTGGCAAGGTTGCGCTCTACCAACTGAGCTACTCCCGCATTGTCCTGCACCTGCAGCGCTTTGCCGACCAACACGCTGCCAGAAAAATCTGGAGCGGGAGACGAGTCTCGAACTCGCGACCTCAACCTTGGCAAGGTTGCGCTCTACCAACTGAGCTACTCCCGCATGTGTCCTGCATCTGCAGCGCTTCGCCGACCAACACGCTGCCAGATAAAATCTGGAGCGGGAGACGAGTCTCGAACTCGCGACCTCAACCTTGGCAAGGTTGCGCTCTACCAACTGAGCTACTCCCGCGTATTGCTGCGCTACTGCTTCCCCGTCACACACTTACTTCGTCGTGCAGCGGAGAAGCGAGATTATGTCGAAGGCACATTCGTGTGTCAAGGGCTTTTCCAGCCCTTTTTCCAAAAACCGTCTCGGCCGAATGCGAGACGCGCGTATCACGCACCGCCGCGCTCGCGAATCTGCGGCCATGCGAGCTTCATGTAGTACAGCATCGACCAGATCGTCAGCACCGCCGCGAGATACATCAGCCACTCGCCCCACACGCGCGTGTCGATCGTCACGACGCCGAGCGGCAGCGGCCCATAGAACAGCAGCATCGGGATCGCGACCATCTGGCATGCGGTCTTGAACTTGCCGAGCTGGTTCACCGCGACGCTCTTCGACGCACCGATCTGCGCCATCCACTCGCGCAATGCCGAAATCGCGATCTCGCGGCCGACGATCACGAGCGCGATCGCCGCGTCCACCCGCGAAATCTGCACGAGGATCAGCAGCGCGGCCGTCACCATCAGCTTGTCCGCCACCGGATCGAGAAATGCGCCGAACGACGACGTCTGGTTCCACTTGCGTGCGAGATAGCCGTCGAACCAGTCGGTCAGCGCCGCGAGGATGAAGATCGCCGCCGCCGCGAGATTGCGGTGCGCGCCGCCCATCACCGTGTCCGGCAGGTAGAACACGCCGACGACGAGCGGAATCAGCACGATCCGTACCCACGTCAGGAAAATCGGGAAATTGAACGGCATGGCATGCGGGACAGTAAAGGATTCGCAATTGTGCCGTGTCGACCGGCCTGCCACAAGAACGCGAAAAAGCGCGCGAGGCAGCCGGCCGCACGGCCGAGTCAGTGAAGCTGCTTGTAGATCTGTTCGGCGAGCGCGTGCGAGATGCCCTCGACGCTCGCGAGTTCCTCGACGCTCGCGGCCACCACGCCGCGCAATCCGCCGAATCGCGCGAGCAGCCGCTGCCGGCGCTTCGCGCCGACGCCTTCGAGCTCCTCGAGCCGCGACGTCTGGCGCGCCTTCGCCCGCTTCGCCCGCATGCCGGTGATCGCGAAGCGGTGCGCCTCGTCGCGGATCTGTGCGACGAGCATCAGCGCGGCACTCTCCTTGCCGAGTTCGAGCGGCGTGCGGCCGTCCGCGAACACGAGCGTCTCGAGGCCGACCTTGCGCCCCTCGCCTTTCGCGACGCCTACCAGCATCGACGTGTCGAGCCCCAGCTCGGTGAACACCTGGCGCGCGATTTCGACCTGACCCTTGCCGCCGTCGATCAGCACGATGTTCGGCAGCAGGCTCGACGCCTCGGCCTGGCGCGTCGACTCGCCGTCGATGCCGGCCGCTTCGTCGACGGCGGCCGCCTGCGCGGCCTGCTCGACCATCTTCTCGTAGCGGCGCGTGAGCACCTGCCGCATCGCCGCGTAATCGTCGCCCGGCGTGATGCCCGTGATGTTGTAGCGGCGATACTCGCCCGACTGCATCTTGTGATGGTGGTACACGACGCACGACGCCTGCGTGGCCTCGCCCATCGTGTGGCTGATGTCGAAGCACTCGATCCGCAGCGTCGCGAGATCATCGCAGTCGTAGCTGAGCGTGTCGGCCAGCGAGCGCGTGCGCGCCTGCTGCGAGCCCTGTTCGGACAGCAGTCGCATGAGCGCGATCTGCGCATTCTGTTCGGCCATCGACAGCCACGCGCGCCGCTGCCCTTGCGGCTGCCGCACGAGCGACACCTTGTGGCCGGCCTGCTCGGACAGCAGCTCGAGCAGGTCGCGGCTCGCCGGCGCATGGCTGACGACGAGCACCGGCGGCACGCGGTTGCCGAGATAGTGCTGCGCGATGAACGCGTCGAGCACTTCGGCCTCGACCGACGCCGCCGCGGCGGCGCGCGCGCTGCCGGCTTCTTCCGCAGGCTGGTCGGTCGCCGCGGCGGCGGTCGCGCCAGTTGTATCGGTCGCTTCGAGCGATTCGGCCTCGTCGCCAAGACCGCCTTCGGCGAGCGTCAACGCGCTTTCGACGTGCGTCGGGAAATACGCCTTGTCGCCGAGATGCCGGCCGCCGCGCACCATCGCGAGGTTCACGCACACGCGCCCGCCCTGCGCGACGACGGCGAGGATGTCGACGTCGCTGTCGCTGCCGACCTCGATCGCCTGCTGGTGCAGCACCGTCGCAAGCGAACTCATCTGGTTGCGCACGGCCGCCGCCTGCTCGAATTTCAGCTCGGCCGCAAACGCGTGCATCTTCTGCTCGAGTTCCTTCATCACTTCGGACTGCCGGCCGAGCAGGAACCGCGCGGCGTTCGACACGTCGACCGCGTAATCCTCGCCGGAGATCGCGCCGACGCACGGCGCCGTGCAGCGCCCGATCTGGTGCAGCAGGCACGGCCGCGTGCGGTTGTTGAAGACCGAATCCTCACAGGTCCGCAACTGGAACACGCGCTGCAGGATCTGGATGCTCTCGCGCACGGCCCACGCGCTCGGGAACGGCCCGAAATACTGGTTCTGCTTGTCGACCGACCCGCGGTAGTAGGCCATCCGCGGAAATCGGTGCGCGGTGAGCTTCAGGTACGGGTACGACTTGTCGTCGCGAAACAGGATGTTGTAGCGCGGCGCGAGCGCCTTGATCAAGTTGTTCTCGAGCAGCAGCGCCTCGGCTTCCGAGCGCGTGACGGTCGTCTCGATGCGCGCGATGCGCGTGACCATCATCGCGATGCGCGGCGACAGCTGGGTCTTCGTGAAATAGCTCGATACGCGCTTCTTCAGGTCGCGCGCCTTGCCGACGTAAAGCACGGCGCCCGCCGTGTCGTAATAACGATAGACACCGGGCATGTGCGGCAACTGCGCAAGGATCTTCTTCGGTTCGAACGGAGTATCGGAGGCTTCTGGGGCTGTCATGCGTGATCCGGGCGCCTTGTAACGCGGAACGGGTCTATTAGAATCGCCAGTTTAGAGCATTCACCGGCCCGCTTCGATGCCACGCACCACCGCTGCCCCACGCCCCACCGTACCGCTCGCGCCGGGCGAACCGATCGCCTGCGACCTCTTTTGCACCGTCATCGACAATTTCGGCGACATCGGCGTGTGCTGGCGCGTGGCGCGCCAGCTCGCGCACGAGCACGGCTGGCAGGTCCGGCTGTTCGTCGACGACCTGCGCACGTTCGCGCGCCTGCTGCCGGGGGTCGACGCCGACGCCGGGCGGCAGACGGTCGACACGATCGTGATCGAGCACTGGCACGCGGAAGTCGGCGATGCGCTGGAGATCGCCGATGTCGTGATCGAGGCGTTCGCGTGCGAGTTGCCCGGCGCATATCTCGCGGCGATGGCGCGCCGCGAGCGCCGCCCCGTGTGGATCAACCTCGAATACCTGAGCGCCGAGGACTGGGTCGCCGATTTCCATCTGCGGCCGTCGCCGCACCCGCGCTACCCGCTGCTGAAGACGTTCTTCTTCCCCGGCCTGTCGGCGGGCACCGGCGGCGTCCTGAAGGAGCACGACCTCGATTCGCGCCGCATGGCCTTCAAAGCCGACGCGGCGGCACGCGACGCATGGTGGCGGCGCACGACCGGCGGCGCGCCGCCGGCCGCCGGCACGACGGTCGTCAGCCTGTTCGCGTACGAGAATCCGGCCGTTGACGCGCTGCTCGCCCAGTGGCGCGACGGCCCGTCACCGATCGTCGCGCTGGTGCCGACCGGCCGCGTGTCGCCCGCCGTCGCGCGCTTTTTCGGGGTCGATTCGTTCGGCGCGGGCGCGCATGCGCACTGCGGCAACCTGGTTGCACATGGCCTCGCATTCGTCCCCCAGGCCGACTACGATTCGATGCTGTGGGTGGCGGACATCAATTTCGTGCGCGGCGAGGATTCGTTCGTCCGTGCGCAGTGGGCGCGCAAGCCGTTCGTGTGGCACATCTACCCGCAGGCCGACGACGTGCACCTGCCGAAGCTCGACGCCGCGCTCGCGCACTTGTCGGCCGGCCTCGCCGACGCGCCGCGCGCGGCGCTCGAGCGATTCTGGCACGCGTGGAACGGCGCCGGCACGCCCGACTGGGCCGATTTCTGGCAGCACCGCGCCGCACTGGACGCCAACGCAGCCCGCTGGGCCGACGCGCTTGCGGCCGTCGGCGATCTCGCCGGAAAGCTGGCGGAATACGCAAAATCTCAGTTAAAATAAGCGGTTATCCGACGGCTGACCAGGCAAGCGCTCGCTTTTGGCGTCCACCGGAACGCGCCGCTTGCGCCGTCAGCCGTTGCGCAACGCTCAGGCACCTATTTATTTGATTTGATCAGGACAGTTTTTATGAAGACCGCACAGGAACTCCGCGTAGGCAACGTCGTGCAGATCGGCAGCGATGCTTGGGTCATCGCCAAGGCGGAATACAACAAGTCGGGCCGCAATTCCGCCGTCGTCAAGATGAAGATGAAGAACCTGCTGACCAACGCAGGCCAGGAATCGGTCTACAAGGCAGACGACAAGTTCGACGTCGTCGTGCTCGACCGCAAGGAAGTGACGTATTCGTACTTCGCCGACCCGATGTACGTGTTCATGGACGCCGACTACAACCAGTACGAAGTCGAAGCCGAAATGATGGGCGAAGCGCTGAACTACCTCGAAGACGGCATGGCTTGCGAAGTCGTGTTCTACAACGAGAAGGCGATCTCGGTCGACCTGCCGACGGTCCTCGTTCGCGAGATCACCTACACGGAACCGGCCGTCAAGGGCGACACGTCGTCGGGCAAGGTGCTGAAGAACGCCAAGCTCGCAACGGGCTTCGAACTGCAAGTGCCGCTGTTCTGCAACACCGGCGACAAGATCGAAATCGATACGCGTACGAACGAATACCGCAGCCGCGCGTAATCGCCAGCGTTATACGCATCGAACAAAGCGCCCTTCGGGGCGCTTTTTGTTTGTCTGGCGCCAACAGCGGGCAAGCGCCGGAGAACATAAGAAGCACAAAATCCACCGGTAAAGATATTCAATTTGTATCATCGGTAACTGTTTTATAGCGCCGGAGAAATAATGAGCGTTACGCGTTCGGTGGGGCATAAAATCAGTTTTTAATCTGACATGCGGCTGCGGCCCCGATGGCCGACAGCCCGCCTCTCTTGACTCGACTCGCGTCCACCATGCCACACGCCCTGATTGTCGAAGACGATCCCAACAGTCTCTCCGGCCTCACCGCGCTGCTCGCCGCAGACGGCTTCTCGGTCGACACGGCCACATCACTCGCCGAAGCGCGCACGGCGCTCGGCCGCTCGATCCCCGACGTCGTCCTCGTCGACCTGAACCTGCCGGACGGCAGCGGGTTCGACCTGCTCCAGCACCTGCCGCAGCAACAGCCGAACGGATCGCTGCCCGTGATCGTGCTGACGGGCAACGCAACGGTCGAGAGCGCCATCGAGGGCCTGCGTCACGGCATCTGGGACTACCTGCTGAAGCCGATCAACATCCCGCGCCTGCGCAGCCTGCTCGCGCGGATTCCGCGCCCGTACGAACTGATCGACGAAGTGCAGTCGCTGCGTGCGTCGCTGCGTCATCTCGGCCGCTTCGGCGCGCTGGTCGGCCGCAGCGATGCGATGCAGCACGTGTACGACATGATCGAGCACAACGCGCGCACCGAAACGGCCGTGCTGTTCTCGGGCGAAGCCGGTACCGGCAAGAAACTGGCCGCGCGCACGCTGCACGACCTGAGCCGGCGCCGCAAGGGGCCGTTCGTGTCGTTCGACTGCCGGACGATCGCGCAGGCCGGCCGGCACGGCGCGTCGCTCGACAGCGTGCTGTTCGGCCATGAGCGCGGCGCGTTCGACGGTGCCGAGCGCCGCGAATCGGGCCTGTTCGAACAGGCCGGCGGCGGCACGCTGTTCCTCGACGAGATCACCGCGCTACCGCTCGTGCTGCAGGAAGCACTGCTGCATGCGCTCGATTCGCAGAACTTCATGCGGATCGGCGGCACGAGCTCGATCACGAGCGATTTCCGGTTGATCGCGACCACGCGCCGCCCGGCGCGCGAAGCGGTCGCGAACGGCACGCTGCGCGAGGATCTGTGGCTGCGCCTCGATGCGGCGTCGATCACGATGCCGCCGCTGCGCGAGCGCGACGGCGACGCGCTCGCGATCGCGGACGCGCAGATCGACGAACTGAACCGCGAAGCACGCGCCACCGGCCGCAGCACGACCGACAAGCGCGCGGCGCCGGGCTTCGTGCGCGAATGCCTGTCCTACGAATGGCCCGGCAACGTGCGCGAACTGCAGGAGCGTGTGCGCTTCGCGTACGACGCCTCGGGCGATTTCATCGAGACGCTGCGTGCGGGCGAGCCGAGCTTTTCCGCCGGCGCCGCGCTGAACGGCAGCAGCGTGCAGATCAAGGTCGGCACGCCGCTGTCCGACGTCGAGGACCTGCTGATCCGCGCGACGCTCGACGCGGTCGGCGGCACGCGTCATCGCGCGGCCACGCTGCTCGGCATCAGCCCGAAGACGCTGTACAACAAGCTGCAGCGGATGAAGGTGAACTGAGCGTGCGCCCGTGAACACGGGCGCGAGTCGGGTTTGACCGTTAGTTGCGTAAAGGCCCGCCGCCCGATTACCTGCTTCGCCGCTGTCGCAACACAGCCCATGAATGCAGCCCATGAAAAAAGCCGCGCAATTGCGCGGCTTTTTGTTTCGGCGACCGGAAGGACGCGAACCCGCGCCGTCCCCTCCCCGCTTACGCCAGCGCGCTTTTCAGCAGCGCCTGCGCCTGCAGATACTCCGGCTGCGCGATCAGCTTGTCCCACTTGAGCGCCTTGCCGCGCGCACGCATCCGCTTGATGCGCCGCACCGACTCGGCCGACGCCTGCGCCTTCAACCCGTTCAGCACGACCTCGGCCGCTTCCGGCTGGTTGCAGACGAGCACCATGTCACAACCGGCGGCGATCGCGGCGTCAGCTGCCTGCGTGAGCGTGCCGCCTTCGCGGGCGGCCTCCATCGACAGGTCGTCGCTGAAGATCGCGCCCGTGAACCCGAGCTTTCCGCGCAGGATGTCCTGCAGCCACACGCGCGAGAATCCGGCCGGCCGCTTGTCGACCTGCGTATAGATCACGTGCGCGGGAATCACGGCCGACAGCGACAGGCCGAGCCAGTCGTACGGCGCGACGTCCTGCTTGAGGATCGCGTCGAGCGTGCGATCGTCGGTCGGCAACGCGACGTGCGAATCGGCTTCAGCGAAACCATGCCCCGGGAAATGCTTGCCGCAGTTCGCCATGCCGGCCAGCGACAGCCCGTGGTTCAGGCTCTTCGCGAGCAGCGTCACGACACGCGCGTCGCGATGGAACGCGCGATCGCCGATCACCTTCGAGTGCCCGTAGTCGAGGTCGAGCACCGGCGTGAAGCTCATGTCGATCCCGCACGCGCGCAGCTCGGCGGCCAGGATGTAGCCGACGGCGGTCGCGACCTTCGACGCGAGCAGCACGTCGCGATCCCACAGTTCGCCGAGGCGGCGCATCGCGGGCAACACCGTGAAGCCGTCGGTGCGGAACCGCTGCACGCGCCCGCCTTCATGATCGACGGCGATCAGGATGTCTTCGCGCACCGCGCGGATCGAGTCGGTCAGCGCGGTCAGCTGCGCGCGATTCTGGAAATGCCGCGCGAACAGGATCACACCGCCGGTATTCGGATGCGCAAGGCGCCGCGCATCGTCGCGCGACAGGGCCGTGCCGACGATGTCGAGCATGACCGGGCCGGGAGTCGTTTTCATCGAATCGGAAATTCCGTCAGGAGGAGGTTCGGGAAACAGGTGCGGGCGCGGCGTCCGTCTCCGCGATCACGAACGACACCGCGTAGTCGCGTTCGTCGCTGACCGTCACACGCGCCGTGATGCCGCGTGCGGCCAGCCAGTCGGCCAGCTCGCCCGACGCGACCACGTATGGCTCGCCGCTCGGGTGGTTGAGCGTCTGCAGCGCACGCCACGTCATCGGCCAGTGCATGCCGAGCCCGATCGCCTTCGAGAACGCTTCCTTCGCGGAAAAGCGCGTCGCGAGAAACGCGATGCCGCGCGCCTCGGAGCGGGCGCGGCGCGCATGGAACACGCGCAGTTCATCGGGACCCAGCACCTTCTCGGCAAACCGGCCGCCCGTGCGTTCGAGCACGGCCGCGACGCGGCTCACCTGGGCGATGTCGGTACCGATGCCGTAGATCGCCATGTCAGTACGCGCGCACGCGGTGGAATTTCATCTTCAGCGCGCGCCGCCGTGCAGCGCGGCGACGCGAGCGGCGACCATGATCGCCTTCATCTCGCGCACCGCGTTGTCCCAGCCCGCGAAGATCGCGTGCGCGACGATCGCGTGGCCGATGTTCAGCTCGACGATGCCGTCGATCGCGGCGATCTGCTGCACGTTCGTGTAATGCAGCCCGTGCCCCGCATTGACCTTCAGGCCAAGCTGCGCACCGGCCTGCACGCCCGCGACGATGCGCTCGTACTCGCGCTGCTGTTCGGCTTCGTCGTGCGCTTCGGCGTAGCGGCCCGTGTGCAGTTCGATCACCGGCGCGCCGGCTTCGTGCGCGGCGCGGATCTGCGTCTCGTCAGGGTCGATGAACAGCGACACGCGCACGCCGACGTCGGCCAGCTGCTTGCACGCGGCACGCACGGCCTCGAAGTGGCCGGCGACGTCGAGACCGCCTTCGGTCGTCAGCTCTTCGCGCTTCTCGGGCACGAGGCACGCGTCGTGCGGACGCACTTCGCACGCGATGTCGAGCATCTCGGCCGTCACCGCGCATTCGAGGTTCATGCGCGTCTTCAGCAACGGGCGCAGCTTGCGCACGTCGGCGTCGACGATGTGACGGCGATCCTCGCGCAGATGCAGCGTGATCGCGTCCGCACCGGCCTCTTCGGCGGCGAGCGCCGCACGGATCGGATCGGGATAGCTCGTGCCGCGCGCATTGCGCAGCGTCGCGACGTGGTCGATGTTCACGCCGAGGTCGATGGCGGTGGGCGTTGTCAGGAAGAAGCTCATAGGTTTTGCAGGTCGATCAGGATCTGACGCGTGGCAAGCGGCGTACCGCCGAGATAGGTGTTCAGCAGGAAGCGCATCAGCGTCTTGCTTTGCGCAACCGTCTGGGCTCGATGGTAATCGTCCTGCTCCATGTCGAGCAACGTCTGTCCGGTGATGACCGGCCAGTGCGACGGCACGTCGTCGTCCGCATTGCGCACGCCGCGCTCGGGATCGAACACGTAGCGGCGGTCGGGCTCGACCGCGCGGCGCGCGACCGTGCGGTTCAGCGCCATCGCATAACCGGTCTCGCGCAGCAGCACGCGCTCGAACGAGCGCAGCACCTGCACCGCGGGTTCGCCGTGCGCGAGGCGCGTGAGCGTCAGGACATAGTGATTGAACAGCGGCGGCTGGGGATCCTCGCGCGCGCAGAATTTCACGAGCAGTTCGTTCGCGTAGAAACCGCACAGCAGCCCGTCGCCGCCGAGCGGCAACATGCCGCCGACCCACTCGGCGCCCGTCAGCGTGCGCACTTCGGATTTGCCGGACCAGGACAGCAGCAGCGGCTGGAACGTCTGCAGCACGCCGCGCAGCGCGGAGTGCGGGCGCTTGGCGCCTTTCGCGACGAGCGCGAGCCGGCCGTGATCGCGCGTCAGCACGTCGACGATCAGGCTCGTTTCGCGATACGGATAGCTGTGCAGAACGAACGCCGGCTGCTCGGCGACACGAAAATCGGACGTGCGAGACGTCGCGCGCCGCGCCTTGCGCGGCGGTTCGGGCGGAGCCGGCAGCGGCGCGTCGTTCGCGCCGGCCGTCACCGCGTCTTCAGTCGACGTCAGCGCGTCATTCGTACCCATAGGCGCGCAGTCCGGCCTCGTTGTCGGCCCAGCCGCTCCTCACCTTCACGAAGGTCTCGAGGTACACGGGGCCGTCGAACAGCTTCTCCATGTCCATCCGCGCCTCGGTGCTGATCTGCTTGAGCTTCTCGCCCTTCTTGCCGATCACCATCGCCTTGTGCGAATCGCGTTCGACGAGGATCGTCGCGAAGATGCGCTTCAGCCGCCCCTCTTCCTCGAACTTGTCGATCACGACGGTGCTCGTGTACGGCAGCTCGTCGCCGGTCCAGCGGAACACCTTCTCGCGCAGGATTTCAGCCGCGAGGAAGCGCGAGCTGCGGTCGGTCAGCTCGTCCTCGCCGTAGATCGGCGCGCCTTCCGGCAGGTACGGCTTGATCGTCTCGAGCAGGCGCTTGATGTCTTCCGGCTGCTGTGCCGACAGCGGCACGAGTTCGGCGAACTCGCGCAGCGTGTTCATTTTCTGCATGAACGGATACAGCGTGGCCTTGTCGGCCACACGGTCGATCTTGTTCGTGATCAGCAGCGTCGGCATGCCGGGCGGGATCAGGTCGAGCACCTTCTGGTCGTCGGGCCCGAAGCGGCCGGCCTCGATCACGAACAGGATCACGTCGACCGACGTCAGCGTCGACGTGACCGCGCGGTTCAGCGAACGGTTCAGCGCGGTGCTGTGACGGGTCTGGAAACCCGGCGTGTCGACGAACACGAATTGCGCGTCGTCGAACGTGTTGATGCCGGTGATGCGGTGGCGGGTCGTCTGCGCCTTGCGCGACGTGATGCTGATCTTCTGGCCGACGAGTGCGTTCATCAACGTCGACTTGCCGACGTTCGGGCGGCCCACGATCGCGATCATGCCGCAACGGAAACCGGTAGGAGCGGGAGTGTTCATATCGTTTGGGAGACAGGTTCGGAAACGGCCGCGCGGCGCGCGGCACGATCGATGGGCAATTCAGTGGTCGGCATCGGCCACGCGCGCCTGCGCGGCAGCGAGGCTCGCGCCGCCCGGCGGCGTCTCGGCGTCCGGTGCCGCGGCATCGCGTGCACGCGCGGCCGGGCGCGCCGCGGGATCGGATCCGGTGGACGACTTGTCGGCGGGCGAAGCGGCAGAAGCAGCCGGATCGGCTGCGCGCGGCGTGGCGTCCGCGGGCTTGTCCGCAGCCTTGTCGGGCCGGTCGGCGGGTTTATCGGCCACCTTGTCGGTCGCCGGCTTTGCCGCCCGTTCGCCCTTGTCGGCAGCCGTCTCGACATGCGCCGCGCGGATCGCGGCCATCGGCGCTGCGGCCGGCTCGGCGCCTGCCGCAGCGGTTGCCGCAGGCACCGCACCGGCGGCCGCCGCCCGGGCCTCGCGTGCAGCCGCGCGTTCCTTCCGTTCCGGCGAGCGCAGGTCGAGCGCTTCCTGCACGCCCTTCACGCCCGGCACGATTTCGGGTTCGACATGCTTCGACCCGCGCGCGTTTTTCGAGCGCTTCGGCTTCGTGGCCAGCATCGGCGCGGCTGCCATCACTTCGTCGAGCGCCTTCTTCGCGGCGGCCTGCTCGGCCGCGCGCCGGCTCGCGCCGGAACCCGATACCTTCACGTCAAGCTTCGGCACCGTGCATTCGACCTCGAACTGCTGATTGTGCGCCGCACCATGCGTCGCGACGACCGTGTAGGTCGGCAGCGCGATCTTGTGCCCCTGCAGGTATTCCTGCAGCAGCGTCTTCGCGTCCTTGCCGAGCGTGCGCGGATCGATGTGGTCGAGAATCGGGATGTAGAGGCGCTTGATGACCCCTTGGGCGGCTTCGAAGCCGCCATCGAGGAACACGGCCCCGATGATGGCTTCGAACGCGTCCGCGAGGATCGACGGGCGACGGAACCCGCCGCTGCGCAACTCGCCCTCGCCCAGCCGCAAGCCGTCCGAAATATTCAGGGCCTGAGCAATTTCGTACAGCGACTGCTGTTTGACGAGGTTGGCGCGTACGCGCGACAGATCACCTTCGTCCAGCTTGCTGAAACGCTGGAACAAAAGGGCGGCCACCGCGCAATTCAGAACGGAGTCGCCGAGAAACTCGAGCCGTTCGTTGTGCGTGGCACTGTGACTGCGATGGGTCAAAGCCTGGCGCAACAATTCCGCATTGCGAAATTCGTAGCGCAGCCGGCTTTCCAACTGGGATAGGGGCATGTGCAGGAGTATAACGCGGGCGCCGGTCGGGCCGAAACGGCTCGGCCGGACACGAAAAGGCGTGACGAGGCGGTGTTACCGCCGGTTCTTAAAGTAGTTCGACAATACGTGACGCGGCCCGTGCGTCACGTATTGCGTGCGAGTCGACTGCGATCAGTTGAAGGAACCGATGCGCTTCAGGTCGCTGAAGTTCATCCAGATGAAGAACGCGCGGCCGACGATGTTCTGGTCCGGCACGAAACCCCAGTAGCGGCTGTCCGCACTGTTGTCTCGGTTGTCGCCCATCATGAAGTAGTGACCGGGCGGCACCTTGCAGATCACACCGCGGCTGTTGTACGTGCAGTTGTCGCGAAACGGATAGTCGTAGGCGCCCATCACGAACGGCGGCACGGCCGGGTTGTTGAGGATCGCGTTCTTCTTGTTGCCGATCGTTTCTTCGAACTGCTTCGCGTAGTTCTGACGCTCGTCGTCGAAGAAATCGGGCAGCGGCGTTTCAGGCACCGGCTGGCCGTTGATCGTGAGCTGCTTGTCCTGATACGCAACCGTATCGCCCGGCAGGCCGATCACACGCTTGATGTAGTCGACCGACTCGTCCTTCGGATAACGGAACACGACGACGTCGCCGCGCGACAGCGGGCTGCCCTGCGTGATCTTCGTGTTCGTGACCGGCAGGCGCAGCCCGTATTCGAACTTGTTGACGAGGATGAAGTCGCCGACGAGCAGCGTCGGCACCATCGAGCCCGACGGAATCTTGAACGGCTCGACGACGAACGAACGCACGACGAACACGGCCAGGATCACCGGGAAGAAGCTTGCGGTGTACTCGAGCCACCACGGCTGGCGCAGCTTCTCGTCACGCAGCTTCGAACGCGTCTGCACCGCGTTTTCATCCGCGAAACGCTTGTCGATGCGCGACTGCTGGCGATCGAACTCCTCGATCGCCGAGTCGGCCGCCTTGCGTCGCCGCGGCAGGAACACCAGTTTGTCCAGCACCCACGCTACGCCCGTCACGACGACGAGCACAAAAAGAATCAGCGCAAAATTCATAAAAGGAACAGTCCTGTTATTTGTCTTCGACGCGCAAGATCGCAAGGAACGCTTCCTGCGGGATCTCGACCGAACCCACCTGCTTCATGCGTTTCTTGCCGGCCTTCTGCTTTTCGAGCAGCTTCTTCTTACGCGTGATGTCGCCGCCGTAACACTTCGCCAGCACGTTCTTGCGCAGCGCCTTGATGTTCTCGCGGGCGATGATGTGCGCACCGATCGTCGCCTGAATCGCCACGTCGTACATCTGGCGCGGAATGATCTCGCGCATCTTCGCCGCCACTTCGCGGCCGCGATACTGCGATTGCGACCGGTGGACGATCACCGACAGCGCGTCGACCTTGTCGCCGTTGATCAGCATGTCGACCTTCACGACGTCGGCCGACCGGTATTCCTTGAACTCGTAATCCATCGACGCATAGCCGCGCGACACCGATTTCAGGCGATCGAAGAAATCGAGCACGATTTCGGCCATCGGGATTTCGTAGGTCAGCTGCACCTGGCGGCCGTGATACTGCATGTTGATCTGTGAGCCGCGCTTCTGCTCGCACAACGTGATCACCGAGCCGACGTAGTCCTGCGGCATGTACAGGTTCACCGTGACGATCGGCTCGCGGATCTCCTCGATCTTCGGCGGCTCCGGCATCTTCGCCGGATTCTCGACCTTGACGATCGAGCCACCGTTCATCACGACCTCGTAGACAACCGTCGGTGCGGTCGTAATGAGGTCCATGTCGAATTCACGTTCGAGGCGCTCCTGCACGATCTCCATATGCAGGAGACCCAGGAAGCCGCACCGGAACCCGAAGCCGAGCGCCTGCGACACTTCCGGCTCGTACTGCAGCGACGCATCGTTGAGCTTCAGCTTCTCGAGCGATTCGCGCAGCGCGTCGTACTGGTTCGCTTCCACCGGATACAGCCCGGCGAACACCTGCGGCTTCACTTCCTTGAAGCCCGGCAGCGCTTCCAGCGCCGGCTTGGACACCAGCGTGACGGTATCGCCGACCTTCGCGGCCGTCAGCTCCTTGATGCCGGCGATGATGAAGCCCACCTGCCCTGCCGACAGCGAATCGAGATTGCGCGACTTCGGCGTGAATACGCCGATATGCTCGACCGGATACTGAGCGCCGGTCGCCATCATCTTGATCTTGTCCTTCGGGCGCAGCGTGCCGTTGACGATACGCACGAGCATCACGACGCCGACGTAGTTGTCGAACCACGAATCGATGATGAGCGCCTGCAGCGGTGCGTCGGGATCACCCTTCGGCGGCGGCACCTTCGCGATCAACGACTCGAGCACGTCCTCGACGCCGAGTCCCGTCTTCGCGCTGCAGCGCGTCGCGTCGGTCGCGTCGATGCCGATTACGTCCTCGATCTCCTCGATCGCGTTCTCGGGGTTCGCGGCCGGCAGGTCGATCTTGTTCAGCACGGGCACGACTTCGACGCCGAGCTCGATCGCCGTGTAGCAGTTTGCGACCGTCTGCGCCTCGACGCCCTGGCTCGCGTCGACGACCAGCAGCGCGCCTTCGCACGCGGACAGCGAACGGCTGACCTCGTACGAGAAGTCGACGTGCCCCGGCGTGTCGATCAGGTTCAGGTTGTAGACCTTGCCGTCGCGCGCGCGATAGGACAATGCCGCCGTCTGCGCCTTGATCGTGATGCCGCGCTCGCGCTCGATATCCATCGAGTCGAGCACCTGCGCTTCCATTTCACGGTCGGCGAGACCGCCGCATACCTGGATGATGCGATCCGCGAGCGTCGACTTGCCATGGTCGATGTGCGCGATGATCGAGAAATTGCGAATATGATCCATTCAGTGCCGATCAAGCGAAAAAGGCGCGCTCGACGACTGCGGAGCACGCCTTGTGTAAGTCGGTGAAAAAACAGCCTATTTTAGCCGAAAAGGCTTACGACGGGCGGGATTTCGGACGCCTGGCCGCGCGGCGCCCGGCCGGAGGCGCCCGCCGGGCGACGCCCCGCACGAAGCGACACCCGCCGGCGACAGGCCGGGCTCAGCGCCGGGCCGCCAGCGCGTCGCGCACCCGCGTGTCGTCGAACCGGTGGCGGCACACTTCCGCGCCGTCCAGCAGCAGCACGGGCACGTCCTCGTCGTAACGGGCAACCAGCGCCGCATCGGTATCGATGTCGACGTAATCGACCGCGACGCTGAATTCGGCCGCCACCGGCGCCAGTGCGTCGCGCATGTCGTCGCACAGGTGGCACCAGCCGCGGCCGTAGAGCGTGAACATCGGCGCGTTACTTCTGGCGCGGCCGCACGGGCACGAACTGCGTGTTGTCGCCACGCCGCACGAGCACCGCGACCGCCTTCTGCGGATCGAGCTGCGCCGTCACGTCGGCGAACTGCTTCGCGTTCGTGATGTCGGTGTCGCCGACACGCAGCACGATGTCGCCGCGCTGCAGGCCCGCACGGGCGGCCGGACCGTCGACACCGTCGATCTGCACGCCGTTCTTCAGCTTCAGCGTCTTCATCTGGTCAGCCGTCAGGTCGCTGACCGTCAGGCCGAGCGAATTGGTCTGGCGCGGCTTCTGCGGCACATTCTTGCGCTGCTCGGCCTTCGCCGTCGACTCGGCCGGCGTCTCCGCGATCGTGATCGGCAGATCGCGTGCCTGACCCTTGCGCCACACGCTGACCGTCGCTTTCGCGCCGGGCTTCGTGTCGCCGACCATGCGCGGCAGGTCCGACGCCGTATCGACCGGACGGCCGTTGAACTTCAGGATAATGTCGCCCGGCTGGATGCCCGCCTTGTCGGCCGGGCCACCCGGCTCGACGCTGCTGACGAGCGCGCCTTCGGCCTTCGGCAGCCCGATCGAGTCGGCCACATCCTTCGTCACCTCGCCGATCGCGACCGCGATCCGGCCGCGCGTGACCTTGCCGGTCGCCTTCAGCTGGTCGGCCACGCGCATCGCCTCGTCGATCGGAATCGCGAACGAGATGCCCATGAAGCCGCCGGTCCGGCTGTAGATCTGCGAGTTGATGCCGATCACCTCGCCCTGCATGTTGATCAGCGGGCCGCCCGAGTTGCCGGGATTCACGGCGACGTCGGTCTGGATGAACGGCAGGTAGTCGCCCGTATTGCGGCTCTTCGAGCTGACGATGCCGGCCGTCACCGTGTTGTCGAGGCCGAACGGCGAACCGATCGCGACGACCCACTCGCCGACGCGCACCTTGTTCGAATCGCCGATCGCGACGACCGGCAGGTTCGACGCCTGGATCTTCACGACCGCGACGTCCGTGCGATCGTCGACGCCGATCAGCTTTGCCTTGAATTCACGCTTGTCGGTCAGCGTCACGTAGATGGTGTCCGCATCGTCGACGACGTGCGCATTGGTCATCACGTAACCGTCGGCCGACACGATGAAGCCCGAGCCCACGCCACGGTTCTGCTCGGTGTCGGGCGGATTGTCCGGCGCCGGCGCGCTCTTCGGGTTGCTGCCGTTGCCGCCGCCGTTACCGCTGCCGGGCGCCTGCGGCAGCGGAATGCCGAAGAAGCGCCGGAAGAATTCCGACATGTCGCCGTTGTCGAAGCCCGGCGGGAGCATCCCGCGCGGGCCGCTGTTCGTCGGCACGTTGGCGGTGGTCCGGATGTTCACGACGGCCGGCCCGACCTTTTCGACGAGATCGGCGAAGTCGGGCAGGCTGGCAGCGGGAGCCGTCACCGCGAACGCGGTATGCGGCACGAGCGGCAGGCAGGCAGACAGCGCCGCCGCCGCGAGCCATTTGCGCAGCGTGAGTTTCATCATGTCGGAAGCCGTAGCGTTACTTGGAAGCCTTGTATTCTATGGCAGACGCGAACTGCTGCAACGTAGCCGGCGGCACTTCACCGAGCACGGTGATCCAGTAGTCGCCGCGGCGCTTCACGAGAACGTTCGTTGCACCGGTGCTGCCCGCGCCTTCCTTGCGCGTATTCTTCTCGGCCGGCTCGATGAACACCGAGATCGTCGCGAGACCGTCGGTGAAGACGGCCTGATCGACCGGAATCGGCGGCTCCCCTGCGTCGCGCGCGGCCATCGGCCGGCGCACTTCACGAATCTTCTGGAAGCCGGCGACGCTCGGTGCGAGTTGCCAGCCCTGCGCTTCCATGTCGACCGTCGCGACCGGCGGGCGCACGACCGTCCAGCCGCTCAGGTTGCGCATGCCCGCCGCAATCGCGGCCTTGTCGCCGCTCGCGCCGCCCGTCTGCAGCTGGGAGAACGCAATCTGTTCGAGCACGTGATCGTTCGCATCGAGCGTCTGCGAACGCAGCAGCAGCCCCGTGCGCGCGTCGGCCCACAGCTTGTACGTGAAGCGGTATGCATCCTTCGGCACGAGCTCGACGACCTGCGCGTCGATCCCGGCCACGCGGTCCTTGCCGAGCGACTTCGCGTCGTAGACGGACATCACGTGCTCGCCGCTCGCGCCGAGCAGCGCGGGGAACGAGTCGCGCGTCTGACGGCGCTCGACCACGCACAGCTTGCGCTCGGGCACGAACGTGTACAGCTCGTCGTTATGCCGCAGCAGCTTGCGCGGCTTGCCGTCGAGCGTCTCGATCCGCTCGAACTCGCCGTCGCGGGACGCGACGTGCGCAATGCGCGACGACTGGACATACCCGCCGCGCTGATAGACGAACGTACCTTCGTAGCTCTGCTGCTGCGCCGCCTGCTGGACGCGGTCGAGCCAGTCCGCGGCGCCCTTGCGGGTCGCGACGGGATCGTCCGGTTGCTGGGCGCTGGCAGGAAGGGATTGAACGGACAACAGGGCGGCTGCGCAAAGCAGGAGAGCCGGCAGCCGCTTCCATCCGGAGATGGCGTGATTCAACTGCAATGTCCGCATCGGGTTTATTGGCCTGGCGTGGTGGTCACGGCTGCGCGGATCAGCGGCATCGAACCCGTGACGACGGGCTGCTGCGCGAATTGCTGGTGCGCTTCAAGATATTGGTCGAGGCTCGCATCGCGAATGATGTTGACGTCCTGCAGGCCCGGCTGGGCCGATGCCTGTGCAACCGTCACGCGCTGCATATTGCCGCCTTGCTGCGCACCGGCCGACGCGACCTGGACGGCGCCCGGGGCACCGGCCGTCTGCATCTGCGGGACGACGATCCACGTCAGCGTGGCCGCCGCGGCCGCGACCGCGAGCGCGGGCACGACGCGCCGGCGCAGCGACAGCAGCTTGCGCGCGACCGGCGCGGCCGCCGGCGCGAGCAGGTGCGGCTCGCTCTCGAGCGCAGCCGACATGCGCGCGGTGAACGCGACGCTCAGCGCGGGCGACAGCGCGAGCTCGTCCGAGCGCAGCGCATCGCCGATCAGGTGGTATTGGGCCCACACAGCGCGATCCGCGCGGTCGAGCTCAGCCAGAAACTGCCCGTGGTCCGGGCCATCGAACATTTCGCCGTCGACCAGCGCGGAAAGGCGCTCGCCGCGCGAGCACGCTTGCGATTGCGTATTGACCGACCCCATGATGCTCCCCATCTTGCACACCCCGTCGTGACTTCACGACTCTATCCGTAACTAGACCCCGACCCGCGTCGTTCCGCCCTTGGCGCTTACCAGCGCTTGCCTTCGGGCGTATCGAGCAGCGGACGCAATTTGGCAGCGATTGCTTCACGCGCACGGAAGATCCGCGACCGGACCGTCCCGATCGGACAGCCCATCATTTCCGCGATCTCTTCGTAGCTCAGGCCCTCGATCTCGCGCAGCGTGATTGCCTGGCGCAGTTCCTCGGGCAGCAGAGCCATTGCAGCGTTGACCGTTTCGGCAATCTGCTTGCTCATCAACATCGACTCAGGCGTGTTGATATCCCTTAGTTGGTCTGCATCGGAGAAAGTTTCCGCTTCCTCCGCATCGGCCTCGGTCGAGGTCGGCGCCCGGCGGCCTTGCGTCGCAAGGTAGTTCTTCGCCGTGTTGACGGCAATTCGGTACAACCACGTATAGAACGCCGATTCGCCGCGAAATTGCGGCAGCGCACGATACGCCTTGATGAACGCGTCCTGGGCCACATCCTCGACCTCGGCGGGATCCCGCACGAGGCGCGAGATCAGCCGAATGATCTTGCGGTGGTATTTGGAGACCAGGAGTTCGAACGCCGCCTTGTCGCCCTTCTGTACGCGTTCGACCAGAGCCTGATCGATTTCTTTTTCACTCACCTGACAAATCCATTAACTAGGGATGCAACGCGGAGCGTCATTGTAGCGTTCCCGCGCCGGACGCTGGTTACGGTCGGTAACCATGCCGCCGTCATGCCCGCCCCGCCGTGCCCGCGGTTCTCGCCAGCACGGACAGCGCGCTGAACGATGCCGCGTCGAGCGCATCGGCCGGAATCAGCAGCGGCCGGGCCCGCCGGGCGCCCTGCCCGACCGACAGCACCAGCAGCAGGCTGCTCCAGTGCGCATGGCCCGTCACGCGGCCGCGGGCCAGCAGCCGCCCGGTGCGACCAAACGCCGCGATTTCCCCGAATGCGTCGATCCGCAGCTCGGCCGGCAACCGGCGGGCGCAGGCCCGCGCGGCACACACGGCCAGCAAGGCGGCCGTCGCGGCCGACACGCATGCGCCGCCGGCAGCGCCCGCGCGCGGCGCCCAGAACAGGTACGCCGACGCGGCAGCCGCCGCGACGAACACGGCCAGCACGACATACGACACGGCCGAGGCCCGCAGCGCAAAGCGCTGCGGACGCCCGGCCGGCGCATCGAATGGACTCGTCAAGCGATTCAGCGTCAGACGCGCTTGAACACCAGCGTGCCGTTGGTACCGCCGAAGCCGAAGTTGTTCTTCACGGCGACGTCGATCTTCATGTCACGCGCGGTGTTCGCGCAGTAATCGAGATCGCACTCGGGGTCCTGGTTGAAGATGTTGATGGTCGGCGGCGACACGTTGTTGTGCAGCGCCAGCACCGTGAACACCGATTCGAGGCCGCCCGCGCCGCCCAGCAGGTGGCCCGTCATCGACTTCGTCGAATTCACGACGAGCTTGTACGCATGCTCGCCGAAGGCTGCCTTCACCGCGTCGGACTCGTTCTTGTCGCCCAGCGGCGTCGACGTGCCGTGCGCGTTCAGGTACTGGACCTCGTCCGCGTTCACGCCGGCGTCGCGCAGTGCCGCGACCATGCAGCGGCGCGGGCCGTCCATGTTCGGTGCGGTCATGTGGTACGCGTCGCCCGTCATGCCGAAGCCCGAGACTTCCGCATAGATCTTCGCGCCGCGCGCCTTCGCCGCCTCGTACTCCTCGAGCACCATCACGCCGGCGCCCTCGCCCAGCACGAAGCCGTCGCGGTCCTTGTCCCACGGACGCGAGGCGCTCGCCGGATCGTCGTTGCGGGTCGACAGCGCACGCGCTGCCGCGAACCCGCCGATACCGAGCGGCGACACCGTCGATTCGGCACCGCCCGCGACCATCACGTCGGCGTCGCCGGCCTGGATCAGGCGCGCGGCGAGGCCGATGCTGTGCAGGCCGGTCGTGCAGGCCGTCACGGCCGCGAGGTTCGGGCCCTTCAGGCCGAACATGATGCTCAGGTGACCCGAGATCATGTTGATGATCGAACCCGGCACGAAGAACGGCGAAATCCGGCGCGGGCCGCGATCGACGTAGGTCTGGTGCGTATCTTCGATCATCGGCAGGCCGCCGATGCCGGAACCGACCAGCACGCCGATGCGTTCGGCATTGGCTTCGTTCACTTCCAGCCCGCTGTCCTTGATGGCCTGGACGCCGGCGGCGATGCCGTAATGGATGAACGTATCCATGCTGCGGGCTTCCTTCGCCGGAATGTACTCCTCGGCGTTGAAACCCTTCACCTCGCCCGCGAAATGCACGGCGAGGTTCGACGGATCGAACTTCGTGACGGTGGCGATACCGGACTTGCCGGCGACGAGATTGGCCCAGCCGTCGGCAACACTATTGCCAACAGGCGAAATAAGCCCCAGGCCTGTAACGACAACACGACGGCGGCTCACGGTAACCTCTTTTCCATTATTGGATGACAAAAACAAAAGCCACAGTGGCCACAGGAACCAGCCCTGCGAGCCCTGTGGCTGTTAGTCCGTCCGGCGCGAAGCCGGCTGGATGGCGCGTCAATCGCGAAGATCGCGGCGACGTGGCGGACAAGCGCGAAAGGCGCTTACGCCTTGACGTTTGCGCGAGCGTAGTCGATCGCTTGCTGAACGGTCGTGATCTTCTCTGCTTCTTCGTCCGGGATTTCCATGCCGAACTCGTCTTCCAGAGCCATCACCAGTTCGACCGTGTCGAGCGAGTCGGCACCCAGGTCGTTCACGAACGAAGCTTCGTTCTTGATCTCGGCTTCCGCGACGCCCAGTTGTTCAGCGACGATCTTCTTGACACGTTGTTCGATGTTGTCCATTACCCCTCCGAGGGAAAGTTCAGATTTACAAGTGCGCGCATTTTATCAGGTTTGCTGACGCCAAAACGCGCGTTGGCTTGATGGTCGATCAAGCGCCGATCCGCCTGAAAATCGGGATACGGCGCGGATGGTAAACGAAAACCGTTACGACATGTACATGCCGCCGTTCACGTGCAGCGTCGTGCCGGTGATATAACCGGCCTGCGGCGATGCGAGGAACGCGACGGCATGGGCGATGTCTTCCGGGCTGCCGAGGCGGCCGAGCGGAATCTGGGTCTTGAGCGCGGCCTGCTGTTCTTCCGGCAGCGTCTTCGTCATGTCGGTATCGATGAAGCCCGGCGCCACGCAGTTCACGGTGATGCCGCGGCTGCCGATCTCGCGCGCGAGCGCACGCGTCATGCCCGCAACGCCGGCCTTCGCGGCCGCATAGTTGACCTGACCCGGGTTGCCGGCCGAACCGACCACCGACGTGATGTTGATGATACGGCCGCCGCGCGCCTTCATCATCGGGCGCAGCACCGCGCGCGACAGGCGGAACACCGACTTCAGGTTGGTGTCGATCACCGCGTCCCAGTCCTCGTCCTTCATCCGCATCGCGAGCTGGTCCTGCGTGATGCCCGCGTTGTTGACGAGCACGTTCAGCGCGCCGAATTCCTTCACGGTCGCATCGATCAGTGCCTCGGCGGCCGCTGCGTCGTTGACGTTCAGCACCGCACCGCGGCCCGTGACGCCCGCTTCCGCGAATGCCGCGGTGATCGCGGCGGCGCCCGATTCGCTCGTCGCCGTGCCGATCACCGTCGCGCCCAGGCGCGCGAGTTCGAGCGCGATCGAACGGCCGATGCCGCGCGACGCGCCGGTCACGATCGCAACCTGTTTATCGAGAGTCTTTTCCATGAATCGAATATCCGTTTCTTGAAAAAAGGCGCCGCGTCAGGCGGTCACCAGCTTGAGGGCTTCGTCGAGCGACGCCGGATCGAACACCGACGCACCCGTCAGATTGCCGTCGATGCGCTTCGTCAGGCCGGCGAGCACCTTGCCCGGACCGCATTCGATCACGTGCGTGACGCCGGTGCCGGCGATGTGCTGCACGCACTCGACCCAACGCACCGGGCCCGCGGCCTGGCGCACCAGCGCATCCTTGATCGCGGCCGGATCGCTGATCACGGCCACGTCGATGTTGTTGACGACCGGAATCTGCGGCGCCTTCACGTCGACGTTCACGAGATAGTCGCGCAGCTGGTCCGACGCCGGCTTGAGCAGCGACGAATGGAACGGCGCCGACACCGGCAGCGGCAGCGCGCGCTTCGCGCCCTTCGCCTTCGCGATCTCGCACGCCTTCTCGACCGCGGCCTTGCTGCCTGCGATCACGACCTGCGCGGGCGCATTGAAGTTGACCGCTTCGACGACGCCCGCTTCCGCGGCTTCGGCGCACACTGCGCGCACCGCGTCGTCGTCGAGGCCCAGGATCGCGGCCATGCCGCCCTGGCCGACCGGCACGGCCGTCTGCATCGCTTGCGCACGGAAGCGCACGAGCGGCACCGCGTCCTTGAACGCGAGCGCACCCGAGGCGACGAGCGCCGTGTATTCACCGAGGCTGTGGCCGGCGACGATCGACGGCGCCGGGCCGCCTGCCTGCTGCCACGCGCGGTAGCACGCGTAGGCGGCCGTCAGCATCACGGGCTGCGTATTGGTGGTCAGGTTCAGCTCTTCGGCCGGGCCTTCGGCGATCAGCTTGCCGAGATCCTGATTGAGTGCATCGGACGCTTCCTGAAGCGTCTCGCGCACGACAGCCAGATCGGCGAATGCGTTGAGCATGCCGATCGCCTGCGAGCCCTGCCCCGGAAAAACGAATGCAAATTTCATATCGTCCCCAATTGAATCGATTCGGACGGCGCGCACGAACGGCGCGCCGATGGGATCCGCGCGCAGCAATCGCGCGCCGCGGATCAGAAGCGGAAGACCGACGCGCCCCAGGTGAAGCCGCCGCCGACGCCTTCGATCAGCACGTGCTGACCACGCTGGATGCGACCGTCGCGCACCGCGGTGTCGAGCGCCAGCGGGATCGACGCAGCCGACGTATTGCCGTGCTGGTCGACCGTCACGACCATGCGCTCCTGCGGCAGGCCGAGCTTGCGGCAGGTGCTGGTCATGATGCGGATGTTGGCCTGGTGCGGAATCAGCCAGTCGATCTGCTCGGGCGCGAGATTCGCCTTCGCGAGCGCCTCGATCGCGACCTTTTCGAGCACGTTGACGGCGAGCTTGAACACGGCCTGCCCGTCCATGTACAGGAACGCGCTGCCTTCGATCACGCCGCGATTGACGTTGCCCGGCGTGCAGAGGATGTGCGAATAGCTGCCGTCCGCGTGCAGCGCGCTGCCGAGGATGCCCGGCTCGTCCGACGCGGACAGGATCACCGCCCCCGCGCCGTCGCCGAACAGCACGCAGGTCGTGCGGTCCTTGAAGTCGAGAATGCGCGAGAACGTCTCCGCGCCGACCACGAGCGCCGTACGGTGCTGGCCGCTGCGGATGAAGCTGTCGGCCGTCGCCATCGCGTACGCAAAGCCCGAACACACGGCCTGCACGTCGAATGCCGCGCCGCCGTTCTTGATGCCGAGCTTGTTCTGCAGCAGGCACGCGGTGCTCGGGAACACGAAATCGGGGGTCGAAGTCGCGACGATGATCAGGTCGATCGACTGCGGATCGATGCCGGCCGCTTCGATCGCACGACGCGACGCCTCGAGCGCGAGATCGCTCGTCGTGACGTCCGGTGCGGCGAAATGGCGCGCATGGATGCCCGTGCGCGCAACGATCCACTCATCGCTCGTCTCGATGCCTTCCTTCGCAAGGCGATCGGTCAACTGCTGGTTCGTGACGCGGTCGGGCGGCAGATAGCTGCCCGTGCCGAGCACGCGGGAATAGAGAGTCGATTGGGCCATTTATGCTTTAGAGGATTGCGCAGCGGAAGGTTCGGCGTGATGGCCTGCGGCGGGGCTTGCATGACCCGCGCCGCCCGCGTTGTGTTCGCCATCGCCGAGCGACACCGAATTATCCGCCATCGCACGCGTGAGGCGCTCCAGCACGCCGTTTTTGACGGCATCATACCCGCGTTTGATTGCCCACTCAAACGCGTAGGCATCGGCCGAACCATGGCTTTTGATCACGAGGCTCTTCAGCCCCAGCAGCGCCGCGCCGTTGTACTGGCGGTGGTCGACGCGCTTCTTGAAACGCATCAGCACCGGCAGCGCGAGCAGCGCCATCAGCTTCGACATCAGCGAACGGCCGAACTCCTCGCGGATGATGTCGGACAGCATCTGCGCGAGCCCTTCCGACGTCTTCAGCGCGACATTGCCGACGAAGCCGTCGCACACGATCACGTCGACGGTGCCCTTGTAGATGTCGTTGCCTTCCACGTTGCCGCGGAAATTGAGCGTGCTCGCACGCAGCAGTTCACCTGCGCGCTTGATCGTCTCGTTGCCCTTGATGACCTCTTCGCCGATGTTCAGCAGGCCGATCGTCGGGCGCTCCTTGCCTTCGAGCGCGGCCACGAGGGCGTGCCCCATCTCCGCGAACTGCAGCAGGTGCTGCGGTTCGCAGTCGACGTTCGCGCCGAGGTCCAGCATCATCGTGTAGCCGGTCGGATTCGGCAGCGCGAACGCGATCGCGGGCCGCTCGATGCCGGGCAGCGTCTTGAGTACGTAACGGGAAACGGCCATCAGCGCGCCGGTGTTGCCGGCGGAGATACAGGCCTGCGCCGCGCCTTCCTTGACGTGGTTGAGCGCGACACGCATCGAAGAATCCTTCTTCTTGCGCAGCGCCACTTCGACAGGGTCGTCCATCGCCACGACTTCGGTGGCGGGAACGATGGTCAGCGCGGGATCGTCGAGGGCTTTCAGCTTCTTCAGCTGAGCGCGGATCGCGCTTTCGATGCCGACGAGCATCAGGTGCGCATCGGGATGCGCGCGGACGAACTTGACTGCTGCGGGAACGGTCACGGACGGGCCGTGGTCGCCTCCCATGCAATCGATAGTGAGCTTTACGGTCATGGAATGCGACGAATTTCAGGCACAAAAAAGCGGCAGTTGAATGCCGCCTTTTTGTTGCGCCAGGAAAGTGTCAAGCGACCAGTTGTCACGCGAACGACGAGCGTAGCGCGCAACGCGTGACTTGACGCTTAGTCGTTCTTCGTCTTGACGACTTTCTTGCCGCGATAGTAGCCGTTCGGGCTGACGTGGTGACGCAGATGCACTTCACCCGTGCTCGGCTCGACTGCCAGCGGCGCTGCCGTCAGGAAATCGTGCGAACGATGCATGCCGCGCTTCGACGGCGACTTCTTGTTTTGCTGGACTGCCATGACTAACTCCTAAATAATTTTCCGGATTCTAACACAGCCCGATCCGACGCTTAACTACCCTGGCCCAAAGCCCTTACGCCTTCCCGCGCCACAACTGCTTAGTGTTTCTTGGTGCCGTCACCGTCCTTCTTCAGCGCTTCCAGCGCTGCGAACGGATTCGGCCGTTTGCCTTCGTCCCCGGCTTCCTCGGACTCCTCGTCCGTCTCTTCCGTGGGACCGCTCGCACCCGACACGAGGCTTTCGTGGACTGCCGGGCAAACCTCGTGCTTGGGCACGAGCGGCAACGAAAGCAGCAACTCCTCTTCGATCAAGTCGACGAGATCGAACTGGCGTGAGCCCACGATCACATCGGCTTCATCGTCGTCGAGCGGAAATTCTTCAGCTTCTTCTTCGGTCGCGACGACACGGTACGTCATGTCGACGTCGAACGTCTGGTCGTACGGGGTCACGCAGCGCTGGCACGTGAGCCACGCATGGCCATGCACCGCGAGGCGCAGATACGGCTGCTGCCCATCGGCGCCGTCGTCCTGCAATTCCTTCTGCGTGAACCCTTCCGCCTGCCAAGTGAAGACCGTGTCGCGATCTGGCGCGTCCGCCGGCACTTCGTTTAACATGCGCGGCAGTAGCGAAAGGTGCACCGCTCCTGCTGCCTGCCGCCCGCTGCGGGCGAACTCGAACAGGTCGACCGCATGCGGATCAAGCGCCGCCGCAGGTTTGCCAGAAGAAGTGTTCATGTGCGCTCCTGCCTACAGGCTGACTTGCGAATCCGGCTTGGCACCGCTCGCGTACGGCTCATCCGCGGATGACGTACTTTACTTCCGAAGACCCGGCAGGCGCCACCACAACAGAAGCCTGCCGACGAAAAGCGGGAAAGCATACCTGTTTTACCTTTTGCGGTCAATCACTTAAGCTTGCGTCCGCGCAACGCCGCGCCACACCTGACGACTCACCGATCCAACCGACCATGCCGGATACCGTTTGCCGCCCGCCGCGGCTGATTCTCGCCTCCAGTTCCCGCTACCGCCGCGCGCTCCTCGAGCGCCTCGGCGTGCCGTTCGACGTCGTGTCGCCCGACCTCGACGAAACCCCGCTCGACGGCGAAACGCCGGCTGCGACCGCGCTGCGCCTCGCCGACGCGAAAGCACGCGCCGTCGCCGCGACGATCGACGCGCCCGACGGCGTGCTCGTGATCGGGTCGGACCAGGTCGCGACCTTCGACGGGCGCCAGATCGGCAAGCCCGGCACGCACGAGCGCGCACTCGCGCAGCTCCTGTCGATGCAGGGCCGCGCCGTCGAATTCCACAGCGCGCTTTGCCTGTACGACAGCCGGACGGGCGAAGCGCAGGTCGAGGACATCGTCACGCACGTGCGCTTCCGCTCGCTGCCGGAGGCCGAGCTCGACGCCTACCTGCGCGCGGAAACGCCGTACGACGTCGCCGGCAGCGCGAAATCCGAAGGGCTCGGCATCGCGCTGCTCGACGCGATCGATTCCGACGACCCGACCGCGCTCGTCGGCCTGCCGCTGATCGCGCTCACGCGGATGCTGCGCGCCGCCGAATACCCGCTGTTTGCAACCACCCGTGGAGACCGCGCATGACCGCCGGCACGCTTTACCTCGTCCCGAACACGCTTGGCGAAGGCGACGAATCGATGCTCGCCGCGGTGCTGCCCGCGGCCGTCCAGGCGCGCGCCGGCACGCTCGGCTATTACATCGGCGAGAACGCGAAAACGACGCGCGCGTTTCTGAAGAAGATCGGCACGACACGCCCGATCCAGGAAATCGAAATCAGCGAACTGAACGTCAATACGCCGGCTGGCGCGATCGACCGGCTGCTCGCGCCCATACTGGCCGGCGCGGACGCCGGCTTGGTGTCGGAGGCCGGCTGCCCGGCCGTCGCCGATCCCGGCGCGCTGCTGGTGCGCCGCGCGCACGAGCGCGGCGTGAAGGTCGTGCCGCTCGTCGGGCCGAGTTCGATCCTGCTCGCGCTGATGGCGTCGGGCCTGAACGGCCAGAGCTTCGCGTTCAACGGCTACCTGCCGGTCGATGCGGCCGCGCGTGCGAAGCGCTTGCGCGAACTTGAGCAGCTGTCACGCAAGGCGCGCCAGACGCAGATCTTCATTGAAACGCCGTACCGGAATCAGGCGATGCTCGACACGCTGGTCGCGACCTGCGCGCCGTCGACGCAGATTTGCGTCGCGGCCGACCTGACCCTCGCGACCGAGACGATCGCGAGCCGCACCGTGGCCGACTGGAAAAAGGCGCCTGCGCCGAACCTGCACAAGCGACCCGCGATCTTCCTGCTGCTCGCGAACTGACGCCACGATCGGCGATCAGCCACCTGCAAGGCGGGCCATCGCGGCCCGCCGCCGGCCTGTCAGCGCAGGCTGACCGACGCGGCGCCAGCCGTCAGCGCCTTCATCGCGGCGCCGCCGACGGCCGCGCCGAACTTGCGCGCGACACGGTTCGTCAGGCTTTCCTTCACCGTGTAATCGACGAGATCCGGCGCCTTCAGCACGTCGCGCGCGACCGTGTCGGTCGTGCCGTAACCGTCGGCGAGCCCGAGCTCGACGCTCTTCTCGCCCGTCCAGAACAGGCCCGAGAACATGTCGGGCGTCTCGTGCAGCCGCTTGCCGCGGCCATCCTTCACGGCCTTGATGAACTGCGCGTGCACCTGATCGAGCAGCGCCTGCGCGTGCGCATCCATCTTCGGCGTCTCCGGCGAGAACGGATCGTAGAAGCCCTTGTTTTCACCCGACGTATGCAGGCGGCGCTCGACGCCGAGCTTGCCCATCAGCCCGGTGAAACCGAAACTGTCCATCAGCACGCCGATCGACCCGACGATGCTCGCCTTGTCGACGAAGATCTTGTCGGCCGCGGCCGCGATGTAATAGCCGCCCGATGCGCACATGTCGGTCACGACGACGTACAGCGGCTTGTCCGGATGCTTCGCACGCAACCGCCGGATCTCGTCGTAGACCATCCCGGCCTGCACGGGGCTGCCGCCCGGGCTGTTGATCCGCAGCACCACGCCGGCCGTGCCATCGTCGTCGAATGCGGCGTCGAGCGCCGTATTGATGTCGTCGGCGTTCGCATTGACGCCGGCCGCGATCTCGCCGTCGATCGTCACGAGCGCCGTGTGCCGCCCGCTCGACGAAAACTTCGAATCGCTCGAGAAATCGATCAGCGCGAACGCGAACAGCACGAACACGCCGAGGAACGCGAAGCGGAAGAAGATCTTCCAGCGCCGCGCCGCACGCTGCTCCTTGACGGCCGCGAGCGCGATCCGTTCGAGCGCCGCGCGCTCCCAGTTCGGTTCACGGCTGTCGGGACGGGAGGAGGATTCCGGGGAATTCGGTTGGTCGGCCATGCAGTGGTGTCGTCAGTCGGTCGTGGCGGGAGTGGCAGGATGCAGGTCGGCATCCGGCACCCAGAATACCGCACGGCCGTCGGGCGTGTCGCGCTCGTCGACCTCGACCGGCCGCAGGCGGCCGCCGCGGCACGGGCCGCCGACGCACTTGCCGGTATCCGGCGCATAGATCGCGCCGTGCGTCGCGCACATCAGATAGAGGCCCGACGACTCGAAGAACTGCCCCTCGGCCCAGTCGAGCTCCATCGGCACATGCGCGCAACGATTCAGGTAGCCGTAGGCACGGCCGTCGTAGCGCACGAAGAACACGACGGCCTGCTCGCCGCGCAGCGTCGCGTCGACGCGCACGCCGGCGCCGCCGTCGGTCAGCGCGTCCGATGCGCACACGCGCACGGCGTCCGGCGCCGTGCTCATGCGTACTCCCTCAGCCATTCGGCCAGCGCACCGACATCGGGCGCGACGAAGCGCGGCGCGAGCGCCGCCAGCGCATCGGCCGTGTGCGCGCCATACGCGACCCCGACGCCGGCCGCACCGGCGCTCGCGGCCATCTGCAGGTCGTGTGTGGTGTCGCCGATCATCACGGTGCGCGACAGGTCCTGCCCCAATTCCCGCGATAATTCGTGCAGCATCGCCGGGTGCGGTTTCGAGAACGTCTCGTCCGCGCAGCGCGTCGCATCGAACACGCTCGTCAGCTTCGACTGGTCGAGCACGCGGTTCAGCCCCACCCGCCCCTTGCCGGTCGCCACCGCGAGCAAATAGCCCGTGTCGCGCAGCTCGGCGAGCAGTTCGCGCACGCCGGCGAACAGCTCGATGCGCTGGTCGTCGAGCAGATAGTGATAGCGGTAACGCTCGGCGAGTCTCGAGTACTCGGACGGATCGAGGGTCGGAGCCGTAATCTGCAGCGCATCGCGCAGGCCGAGGCCGATCACGTAGCGCGACGCCTCGTCGGACGGCGTGGGCAGTCCGAGATCGCGGCATGCGGCCTGGATGCTGTGCGCGATGTGCGCAGTCGAATCCATCAGCGTGCCGTCCCAGTCGAAGACGATCAGGTCAAATTGCTGTCGAGCCATGCGGTTCAGGCGGTATCGCGCAATGCGCTGAGTTGATCGAGGAAACGCTGGCAGTCATCCGGCAGCGGCGCGTCGAACTGCAGCGCCTCGCCGGTCAGCGGATGGGCAAGCCGCAGCCGGTACGCATGCAGGAACATCCGCTTCAGCGACGGTTGCGCGTTCGCGCGCGCCAGCGCCTTGTTCAGTGCGAAATCGCCATACTTGGCGTCGCCGGCGATCGGCAGGCCGAGATGCGCGAGGTGCACGCGGATCTGATGGGTCCGACCCGTTTTGAGTTCCGCTTCGACGAGCACGTAGTCGGACCAGCTGTCGACGAGGTTGAACACCGTATGCGACGGCTGCCCGTCGTCCTGCACGCGCACGCGGCGCTCCCCTTCCGGGGTCGAATACTTGAACAGCGGCACCTTCACCGCGCGGCGGCGGCCCCAGTCGGGCTGCCATTCGCCGTGCGCACACGCGAAGTAGCGCTTGTCCATCCGGTTCTCGCGGATCTGTTCGTGCAGGCCGACCAGCGCCGTGCGCTTCTTCGCGAGCATCAGGATCCCGGACGTCTCGCGATCGAGCCGGTGCACGAGTTCGAGGAATTTCGCGCGCGGGCGCGCCTGGCGCATCTGCTCGATCACGCCAAACGCGACGCCGCTGCCGCCGTGCACGGCGACGCCGGCCGGCTTGTCGATGACGAGCATCGCGTCGTCCTCGTACAGCACGTTGAAATTCGCGGGCGGCACGATGGGCGTGTCGGCGCGTGCGAGGTCCGCCGCCGCCACACGCACGGGCGGCACGCGGACAACGTCGCCCAGGGCCAGGCGATACTGCGCATCGATCCGGCCCTTGTTCACACGCACTTCGCCGCTGCGGAGGATCCGGTAAATATGGCTTTTCGGCACGCCTTTACAGACGCGCAACAGGAAGTTGTCGATCCGCTGACCGGCCGAGTTTTCGTCGATCTCGATCATCGATACCTGGCCGCTTGCGACTGAATTCTGGGATATTTTGCCTAACTCATTCATACTGAATATAATTTTGCCCAGCCTGACGTTGAGGGTGGCCTGACCGGCCGGCCCCGACCGAGTCGGGCAAGGCGCAAGCGGAAACCGTTATTTTACTTGCGCCGGGGGTCTACTGCTCGCCCCTAATCAAAGAGATGCAGCAAGTTGCACGCACGGCGCTGCCCGTCGGCAAGGATCGCGCCCACAGGCGGATTCGGTCGGCAAGGCGCCGCGGTAACGGAAAGTTGGTTGAAAAGAATTTGATCGGCAGCCCGACGGCGCGAAGTGCGTCCGCAGGCTGCCGGTTGCGAAAATTACGGCGTTGCGCCCGATTTGGTCCCGCGAAGCGTGCGGGACTTGGCGACGTCAAACCAGGGAAGTACACCCCAAGCGGGAAAGTCGGGCTGGATTCGATACTCCCCGCTGCGGCCCAAGCCGCAGCATCTGCCGCCCGTCGGCGCGCGCGACGCATTGCGCGCGCCCGTGGCAATGCCCGGACTCAGGCTTAGCGCGCTTTTGCAGCGTGCGGTGTGTGAACGCCGTGCTTTGAAACCGTATTCGCAGGTGCCCTACGGCCGCCGGCCCCGTCTTTCGGGCCCAAGCGCCTCTTCAGGCAATTCTCCCCGCCATCGTTCCCGCTCCAGCGTGCTTGTGACAACACAACAAGGTGCGGCCTGCCGTCGTTCCCGCCTTCGCGACTGACAACCGCGAGGCGCCGGCAGCGGAGCCGCCTGGAGTCGTTCATGAAACGCATGCTGTTCAATGCGACGCAGCAGGAGGAGCTGCGCGTCGCCATCGTTGACGGGCAGAAGCTCATCGACATCGACATCGAGACAGCCGGGCGCGAACAGCGCAAAGGCAATATCTACAAAGGTGTCATTACCCGCATCGAGCCGTCGCTCGAAGCGTGCTTCGTCAACTACGGCGAAGACCGCCACGGCTTCCTGCCGTTCAAGGAAGTCGCCCGCCAGTACTTCAAGGAAGGCATCGACATGCGCTCCGCGCGCATCCAGGATGCCCTGCGCGAAGGCCAGGAGCTGATCGTCCAGGTCGAGAAGGAAGAGCGTGGCAACAAGGGCGCCGCCCTCACCACCTTCATCTCGCTCGCCGGCCGTTACCTCGTGCTGATGCCGAACAACCCGCGCGGCGGCGGCGTGTCGCGCCGGATCGAAGGCGACGAGCGCCAGGAACTGCGCGAAACGATGGCGCAGCTGCAGATTCCGGACGGCATGAGCATGATCGCCCGTACCGCGGGCATCGGCCGCAGCGCCGAAGAACTGCAGTGGGACCTGAACTACCTGCTGCAACTGTGGCGCGCGATCGAAGCGGCATCGCAAAGCGGCAACGCCGGCCAGCCGATGCTGATCTATCTGGAATCGAGCCTCGTGATCCGCGCGATCCGGGACTATTTCCAGCCCGATATCGGCGAAATCCTGATCGACACGAACGAAATCCACGATCAGGCCCGCGCCTTCATGGATATCGTGATGCCGGACAACGTCGCGAAGGTGAAGCGCTACCACGACGACGTGCCGCTGTTCTCCCGCTTCCAGATCGAGCACCAGATCGAGACCGCATACTCGCGCACGGTGCCGCTGCCGTCGGGCGGCGCGATCGTGATCGACCACACCGAAGCGCTCGTCGCGATCGACGTGAACTCGGCGCGCGCGACCAAGGGCGCGGACATCGAGGAAACGGCGACCCGCACGAACCTCGAAGCGGCCGACGAAGTCGCCCGCCAGCTCCGCCTGCGCGACCTCGGCGGCCTGATCGTGATCGATTTCATCGACATGGAATCGGCGAAGAGCCAGCGCGAAGTCGAGCAGCGCCTGAAAGACGCGCTCAAGCACGACCGCGCGCGCGTGCAGATGGGCAAGATTTCCCGTTTCGGCCTGATGGAACTGTCGCGCCAGCGCCTGCGTCCGGCCCTGTCGGAAGGCAGCCACGTGACCTGCCCGCGCTGTAACGGCACCGGCCACATCCGCGATACCGAATCGTCCGCGCTGCAGGTCCTGCGGATCATTCAGGAAGAAGCGATGAAGGAAAACACCGCGGCGATCCACTGCCAGGTGCCGGTCGAGGTGACCGCCTTCCTGCTCAACGAAAAGCGTCAGGAAATCAACAAGATCGAGTCGCGCTTCAAGGTCGGCATCGTGCTGATCCCGAACAAGCACCTCGATACGCCGCATTACAAGCTCGAGCGCCTGCGTCATGACGATGCGCGCCTCGACGATCCGCGCGCGTCGTGGAAGATGGCCGAGGAAGCGGCCCGCGAACTCGAGTCGGAAACCGGCTACAGCAAGCGCGCAGCGGAAGTGAAGCCGAAGCAGGAAGCCGCGGTCAAGGGCATCACGCCCGAGCGTCCGGCCCCGAGCCCGGCACCGCAGCGTCCGGTCGAACCGGTTGCCGCGCCCGCCCCTGTCGTCGCGGCAAGCGGCGGCTTCATCGGCTGGCTGAAGGGCCTGTTCGGCGTGTCGGCGGCACCGGCACCCGCACCGGTTGCTCCGGCACCGGCCAAGGAACAGGCAGCCCGTCCGGCCCGCGAGCGGACCGAGAAGAGCGAGCAACGCGGCGGCGACCGCAATCGCAACCGTCGTGGCGGCGCGCAGCAGGCGCAAGGCGGCCGCGACCAGGCAGCAGCAGGCCGTGGCCAGCCGCAACGCCAGGAACGCGAAGGCAAGGAAGTGCGCGAACCGCGTGAAGGCCGTGAGCCGCGTGAAGGCCGTGAGCCGCGCGAGGGTCGCGAGCCGCGTGAAGGTCGCGAAAACCGCGAAGGTCGTGAGGGCCGCGAAGGTCGCGAGGGCCGTGGCCCGCGCGAACCGCGCGAGCCGCGTGAAAGCCGTGAACCGCGTGAACCGCGTGAACCGCGCGAGAACCGCGAACCGCGCGAGCGTACCGAGCAGCCGGAAGCCGTCGAGGCAACCGGCCGTGGCGAGCGCCAGGAACGCGGCGAGCGTCGCGAGCGCGGCGAGCGCCGCAAGCCGACCCAGCATGCGGCCACGCTCGAGACCGTCAACCGCGGTGAAAACCATCCGGAACCGGAAGACGACAAGGCCGTTGCAGAGGCCCTGCCCGGCGCCGACCTGGCAGCCGATGCGGAAGCCGGCGCGCGTGACGGCGAAGAACGCCGCCGCCGCCGCCGCGGCCGCCGCGGTGGTCGTCGCGAGCGTGACGAAGACGGTGCAGTCATCGACCAGGCCGAGCAAGGCGCGGATGGCGAAGCGGCCGTGCAAGCCGTGACGCCGGAAGCACCGGCTGCTGTCGAACCGGCCCACACGGCCGCACCGGCAGTCGTCGCGGCCGTGGCAAGCGCCGTCGTCGTGGAAGCAGTCGTCGAGCAGCATGCTGCACCGGCCGCTGTCGAGGCCCAGCCGGCACCGGCACCCGCCGAAGCTGCTCCGGTCGAGCCGGCCGTCGCCGTCCAGGCAGTGGAGGCGGCACCGGTTGCACCGGCCGTCGTCACCGAAGCCGGCCCGGCTCCGGTCGAGGTTTCGCCGACCGACGCGTTCGAAGTACCGGCAGTCCCGGCCGCGGCCCCGACCGTTGTCGAGGCACCGCAGTCCGCGATCGTCGAGCAAGCCGCACCGGCCGTTGCGATCGAAGCCGCTCCGGTGGCTGTCGAGCCGGCACCGGTCGAAGTTGCGCCAGTCGAGGCCGTCGCAGCACCGGCAGCAGCCCCCGCGCAACCGGCAGCCGCGCCCGCTTCGGCGAGCCTGGATGTCGTGCTGGAGCAAGCCGGCCTCGTCTGGGTGAACACGGACGCCAACAAGTTCGCCGCAGCGCAGGAAGCCGCGTCGCAACTCCCGCGTCCGTCCCGCGTGCCGCGTGAACGCAAGGTGCTGCCGCCGGCCGATACGGCCCCGATGCAGCAGGTCGAAACGACGCACCACTAAAACGGCGCATCGCCTGACCAGGAAAAGCCCGCCTCCGGCGGGCTTTTTCATGTCCGCGCTGCGGGTTTCCGCCCACCGGACCAGTCGGCCGCTTGCGGCTAAAATAGAGGTCTGGTTCGCACTTCTTTCAACATGTCCCGACGCAACATTCCTCTCGCCGACGTCAGCGGGATGCCGGACGTCTCCGGCGTCGCGCATGCCCCTGACGGCACGCTGGCCGACACGTTCGCCAGGCCGCTGCGCGACCTGCGCATTTCGGTGACGGATCGCTGCAACTTCCGTTGCGTGTACTGCATGCCGCGCGCGGTCTTCGACAAGGACTACCCGTTCCTGCCGCACAGCGCGCTGCTCACGCACGAGGAAATCGAGCGCGTGGCGCGACTCTTTGTCGCACATGGCGTCGAGAAGATCCGCATCACCGGCGGCGAGCCACTGCTGCGCAAGAATCTCGAATTCCTGATCGAGCGCCTCGCGCGCCTGACGACGCATGCCGGCCGCCCGCTCGACCTGACGCTGACGACCAACGGCTCGCTGCTTGCGCGCAAGGCGCGCGCACTGAAGGACGCCGGGCTCACGCGCGTGACGGTCAGCCTCGATGCCCTCGACGATGCGCTGTTCAAGCGCATGAACGATGCCGAGTTCGCGAGCGCCGACGTGCTCGACGGCATCTTCGCCGCACAGGCCGTGGGCCTCGCGCCGGTCAAGGTCAACATGGTCGTGAAGCGCGGCACCAACGACAGCGAGATCCTGCCGATGGCCGAGCGTTTCCGCGGCACCGGCGTGGTCCTGCGCTTCATCGAATACATGGATGTCGGCACGTCGAACGGCTGGAACATGACCGAGGTGCTGCCGTCGGCCGACGTCGTCGCGCGGATCGCCGAACATTTCCCGCTCGTGCCGCTCGAGCCGCACACGGCGGCCGAGACCGCGCAACGCTGGGGCTATGCGGACGGCAGCGGCGAGATCGGTGTGATCTCGAGCGTCACGCAAGCGTTCTGCGGCGACTGTACGCGCGCACGGCTGTCGACCGAAGGCAAGCTGTACCTGTGCCTGTTCGCGTCGACGGGCCACGACTTGCGCGCGCTCGTGCGCGGCGGTGCGACCGACGCCGAGATCGCGACCGCGATTGCCCGCATCTGGCAGGCCCGCACCGACCGCTATTCGCAGCTGCGTGGCAGCGCGTCGGCCGAAGCCATGCCCGATGGCACCGGCAAGCGTGTCGAAATGTCGTATATCGGCGGCTGACGCACGCCGGCTCTTTCCGCTTTCGCACGATGCCCGTTTCCGCCTCCCCCTCGATCGCCGGCCTGCTGCTCGCAGGCGGGCGCGCCACACGCATGGACGGCGTCGACAAGGGCCTGCAGTTGCTCGACGGCACGCCGCTCGCGCTGCACGTGCTGCGCCGGCTTTCGCCGCAGGTCGACGAGACGCTGATCAGCGCGAATCGTCACGCCGATCGCTATGTGGAGCTCGGTGCACCGTTCGGTGCGCGCATCGTCGCGGACGAAACACCCGACTTCCCCGGCCCGCTTGCGGGCCTGCTCGCCGGCATGCGGGCGGCGCGCGCACCGCTCGTCGCGTGCTCGCCCTGCGATACGCCCTACCTGCCCGACGACCTCGTCGCGCGGCTGCACGCGGCCCTCGACGCGCAACAGGCCGACATCGCGATGGCCGTGACCGTCGATGCGCTGCAGGCGCGCTCGCCGCAGCCGACGTTCGCGCTGCTGCGCACGTCGCTGGCCGACGATCTGGCCGCCCGGCTCGCGGCCGGCGACCGCAAGGTGCGTGCGTGGTACGCACGCCACAAGACGGTCGAAGTCGAGTTTCGCGACGAGCGTGCGTTTTACAATGCCAACTCCTGGCAGGAACTCGCCGCGCTGGCCCGCCGCTGACGGCACACGCGCCGTTCCCGCCCGGCGCCTGCCGCACGCGAAACCCGCGCCCAGGCACCCTCCTCGCGCCACCGGCCACGAACCCGATACGCCTTGCGGCGCAGTCCGACTGATGATCACGCAATCCTCGCCCGCCTCCCGAACCGATTCCGATGCCGCGCTGTCGCTCGCCGACGCACAGGCACTCGCGTGCCGTTTCGCGGCGCCGGTCGACGCGTGCGACACGGTGACGCTGCGCGATGCGCTCGACCGCGTGCTCGCGGCCGACGTGAACGCGCCGTTCGACATCCCCGCGTATGACAACTCGGCGATGGACGGTTATGCATTCGACGGCAGCGCCGGCATGCCCGCGTCGCCGCAGGGTGACATCGGGATGACGGTCGCCGGCACCGCGTTCGCGGGCCACCCGTTCGACGGCGTCGTGGCAGCCGGCTCATGCGTGCGCATCATGACGGGCGCGCCGATGCCGGCCGGATGCGACACGGTGATTCCGCAGGAACGCGTGCGCGTCGACGGCGACACGATCCATTTCGCCGCGCACGACGTCGCACGCGGTGCAAACTGCCGCAAGGCCGGCGAGGATCTCGCGCGCGGCGCCTGCGCGCTCGCCGCGGGCCGCATCCTGCGCCCGTCCGATCTCGGCCTGCTCGCATCGTTCGGTTTCACCGACGTCACGGTGCGCCGCCGCGTGCGCGTCGCCGTGTTCTCGACCGGCGACGAACTGCGCGAGCCCGGCGAACCGCTCGATCGCGGCGCGCTGTACGACAGCAATCGCGGCATGCTGATCGCGATGCTGGAAAGACTGAATGTCGACGCGATCGATCTCGGGATCGTCCGCGACGACCCGGCCGCGCTCGAAGCCGCGTTGCGCGACGCGGTCGCCGCGCAGGCCGACGCGGTGATCACGTCGGGCGGCGTCTCGGTCGGCGAAGCCGACTTCACGCGCGACGTGATGGCAAAGCTCGGCGACGTGACGTTCGCGAGCCTCGCGCTGCGGCCCGGCCGGCCGCTCGCCTGCGGCACGCTCGCACGCGCGACAGGCGGCGCCGGTCACGCGCTGTTTTTCGGGCTGCCCGGCAATCCGGTCGCGTCGGCCGTCACTTTCTACGCGATCGTGCGCCCTGCACTGCTGACGCTGGCCGGCGCGCAAACGCCACCGCCGGCGATGTACCCGGCGCTCAGCACGCTGGCATTGAAGAAGCGCCCCGGCCGCACCGAATACCTGCGCGGCATCGCGACTCGCGCCGCCGACGGCCGCTGGCAGGTCACGCCGGCCGGTTCGCAGAGTTCCGCATCGTTGAGCGGCCTAGCGGCCGCCAACTGTTTCATCGTCCTGGGCCACGATACCGCGGCAGTCGACGCGGGCACCCCGGTCGACATCCTGCCGCTCGACGGCCTGATCTGAATTCCACTATTGGTATATCTCTACGGGGGCAATCCGCACATGAAGAAACAAATCTCGTCGATCGCCGCGGGGCAGACCGCGAAGGCGCTGATCCTCGTCTACCTGACGTTCAGCGTGCCGATCGTGCTGCTCGGCATTCTCGTCGCTTACATCCGCTACGGGATGGTCGAACTGAGCACGATCCTGAGCGCGCTGCTGCTGAACGCGATCCTCGGTTTCGTGCTGCTGTGGATCGCCTGCCACGCGTACAACTGGGTCGCGTCGCGCTTTGGCGGCATCGAGATCGTGCTGTCCGATCCGCCGGAGGAAGCGTGAGCGGCACGCCGCTGATCCGCGCGGCCGAAACACGCGACGTCGGCGCGATCCTCGCGCTGATGCGCGAGCTGGCCGAGTTCGAGAAGCTCACGGATCTGTTCGTCGCGACTGAAGCCGATCTCGCCGACGCGCTGTTCGGCGCACACCCCGCCGCCGAAGCACGGGTGGCCGAGCATGACGGCGCGATCGTCGCGTATGCGCTGTTCTTCCACAACTATTCGACGTTCCTCGGCCGCCGCGGCCTCTATCTCGAGGATCTGTACGTGCAACCGTCGCAGCGCGGCACGGGCCTCGGCACTGCGATGCTGCGTCACCTCGCGGCACTGGCCGTCGAGCGCCGCTGCGGGCGCTTCGAATGGTCGGTCCTCGACTGGAACCAGCCGGCGATCGATTTCTACGAGAAGATGGGCGCCACCGTGCTGCCCGACTGGCGCATCGTCCGCGTGACGGGCGACGCGCTGGACACGCTCGCCGGACATTGAGCGCACGGCGGCCGCACCGGCGGTCGCTTCATGAAAAAACGGGCGCCGCGGCGCCCGTTTTCGTTCCGGCCGGTGCGGCCGCGCGCGTCACGCGTCGTCCGCATCGGCGCCGTCGCTACCTTCCGCGCCGAGCAGCCCGGCCGCCGCGTCGCCCGGCAGCGCCTCGACCTGCTTCAGCTTGCGGCTCATCACGCGCGTACGCTGCTCGGCGGACTCGATCGAGCGCGTGACCGTTTCGAGCTGCGCCTTCGTGCGCGCGAGCACGTCGCCGAACTTGCCGAATTCCGTTTTTACCGCGCCGAGCACCTGCCACACCTCGCTCGACCGCTGCTCGATCGCGAGCGTGCGGAAGCCCATCTGCAGGCTGTTCAGCAGCGCGGTGAGCGTCGTCGGCCCCGCGACCGTCACACGATAGTCGCGCTGCAGCAGGTCGGTCAGCCCCGGCCGGCGCAGGATCTCCGCATAGAGCCCCTCGGTCGGCAGGAACAGCAGCGCGAAATCGGTCGTGTGCGGCGGCGCGACGTATTTCTCGGCAATCGTGCGCGCCTCCAGCCGCACGCGCGCTTCGAGTGCGCGGGCCGCTTCCTCGACCGCCGGCGCATCGGCACGCTCCTGCGCATCGATCAGCCGCTCGTAGTCTTCGCGCGGGAATTTCGCGTCGATCGGCAACCACACCGGCGGTGCGTCGCGCGTGCCCGCATCGCGCCCCGGCAACCGGATCGCGAACTCGACGCGCTCGGTGCTCTTCGGCACCGTCGCGACGTTCTTCGCGTACTGTTCGGGCGTCAGCATCTGTTCGAGCAGCGCCTCGAGCTGGACTTCGCCCCAGGTGCCGCGCGTCTTCACGTTGGTCAGCACTTTCTTCAGATCGCCGACGCCGGCCGCGAGCGTCTGCATCTCGCCGAGCCCGCGATGGACCTGCTCGAGCCGGTCCGACACGAGCTTGAACGATTCGCCGAGTCGCTGCTCGAGCGTCGCGTGCAGTTTCTCGTCCACGGTACGGCGCATTTCCTCGAGCTTCGCCGCGTTGTTGGTCTCGATTTCCTTCAGCCGCTGTTCGAGCGTCGCACGTACCTCGCCGATCCGGCGGTCGTTCGACTCGGTCAGTTGCGTGAGCTGCCGGTTCAACGTGTCGCCGAACAGCCGGAGCGCGCCGGTCTGCTCTTCGCGCGCCTGCTGCGCCTGGCGCTGCACGCTCTCGCGCATCGCGTCGAACTGCTGCGCATTGCCGGCGACGAGCTTGCCGAGCTGCTGCGCGAAGCCCTCGATCTGGCTGTTCTGCACGGTCGCCACGCTGGTCAGCTGTGCGGCGAGCGTCTGCTGAAGCTGCGCGAAGCTGCCGGCCAGCTCGGTGCGCGAACCGCGCGCGTTCTCGACGATCTCGCCGCGCAATTCGCGTTCGAGCCGCTCGACCGCGCGCGCCTGCGCGTGCGCGGCGTCCTCGATCTGGTCGCCGAGTACGGCCGCATCGTCGTGGCGTCCACCGCCGCGCACGAGCGCGACGATTGCCACCGCGAGCGCGACGGCCAGCACGACGACCGCCGCAAGCAACAACGTCATCGTCATGCGCGCGGCTTCCCGATCACGTCAGAGTTGATCGGATTCGGCGGCTGCCCGGCGCGCGGCCCCTCGCCCAGTGCGGCGATCAGGTTGTCGGCGGCAAGGTTCGCCATCGCGCGGCGCGTCTTTTCGGTCGCGCTCGCGATATGCGGCGTCAGCACGACGTTCGGCACCTCGAGCAGCGCCGGATGCACGGCCGGCTCGCCCTCGTACACGTCGAGGCCGGCCGCGGCGATCGTCCCGTCGCGCAGCGCGGCGGCCAGCGCCGCGTCGTCGACGATCCCGCCGCGCGCGATGTTGGTCAGCGTCGCGGTGGATTTCATCTTCGCGAGTTCGGCCGCGCCGATCGTGTGATGGTTCTCCTTCGTGTACGGCAGCACGAGCACGACGTGATCGGCACGCGCGAGCAGTGCATCCTTCGACACGTACTCGGCACTCAGCTCCGCCTCGATCTCGGGCGCGACCCGCGAACGGTTGTGATAGATCACCTGCATCCCGAAGCCGCGTGCGCGGCGCGCGAGCGCCTGGCCGATGCGGCCCATCCCGATGACGCCAAGCGTCGAGCCGTAGATGTCGGAGCCGAGGAAACCGTCGTACGCCCACTTCTGCCAGTGACCGGCACGCAGCCAGTGCTCGGATTCGGCGATCCGGCGCGCGGCGGCCATCATCAGCGCCCAGCCGAAATCGGCGGTCGACTCGTTCAGCACGTCGGGCGTGTTGGTGCCGAGCACGTTCGCCGCGTTGAACGCGGCCATGTCGAAGTTGTTGTAGCCGACCGCCATGTTCGCCACGACGCGCAAGCGCGGGGCCGCCGCAAGCGCCGCCGCGCCGACCGGGTCGCCAGCCGTCAGCGCACCGTCCTTGTCGGCGAGACGCGCGGCGAGCGCATCGGGCGCGAGCGCGTCGCCGTTGTTCCAGTCGACTTCGAAATACTGCTCGAGCCGTTCGATCACGTCCGGAAAGATCGGACGCGCGACCAGGATCTTCTGCATCGCCATCTCCGTATGCCGCGAGCCAATCGCGGTGCGCGCCGCGCCGCCGGGATCGCCCGCGCTGGGTTGAAAGTTGCCCGGTTACGCCGGGAAGAAGATCAGCGACGTCAGCAGGAACACAGGGACCAATATCACGAGTGCCCAGCCGAGGTACGCGAAGAAGCTCGGCATCTTCACGCCGCGCGACTCCGCGATCGCCTTCACCATGAAGTTCGGCGCGTTGCCGATATAGCTGTTCGCGCCCATGAACACCGCGCCCGCGGAAATCGCGGCGAGCGTCGATGCCCCCGTCGTCATCAGCGCCTGCGCGTCGCCGCCCGCGAGGTTGAAGAACACCAGATAGGTCGGCGCGTTGTCGAGGAACGACGACAGGATGCCCGTCGCCCAGAAGTACATCGCGTCGATCGGCTTGCCGTCCGGCCCCGTGACGAGATGGACGATCTGCGCGAACGCACCGTCCGCGCCCGCGCGCAGGATCACGATCACCGGCGCGATCGTCACGAAGATCCCCGCGAACAGTTTCGCGACTTCCTCGATCGGCGCCCAGTTGAATGCATTGCCCTCACGCGCGGAACGCGGCGTCAGCGCGAGCGACGCGAGCGTCACGCCCACGAGCGCGACGTCGCGCACGAGATTCTGCAGTGCCACGTGCGTGCCCCACACGTCGAACGTGATGCCCGGCTTCCACACGCCGCTCATCAGCACGAGGCCGATCACGGCTGCGAGCAGCACGAAATTGATCTTGCCGTCGATGGACAGCGCCGCGCCGTCGGGTGTCGGGTCGAGCGCGGCCGGCCGCTCCTCGCCTCCCTTCCGGTAGAAGTACGTATCGAGCACGAAGAACAACGCCAGCAACACGACGCAGATGAACAGCATCGGCAGCGCGAGATGCGTGGTGGTCCAGAAGAAGCTCACGCCGTTCAGGAAGCCGAGGAACAGCGGCGGATCACCGAGCGGCGACAGCGAGCCGCCCGCGTTCGCGACGAGGAAGATGAAGAAGATCACGACGTGCACGACATGCTTGCGGTTGTCGTTCGCGCGCAAGAGCGGCCGGATCAGCAGCATCGCGGCGCCGGTCGTGCCCATCACGCTCGCGAGCAGCGTGCCGAGCGCGAGGATCGCGGTGTTCAGCTTCGGCGAGCCGTGCAGGTTGCCGTTCACGCAGATGCCGCCCGCGACCGTATAGAGCGCGGTGAGCAGCACGATGAACGGGATGTATTCCTCGAGCAGCGCATGCACGAGCGTGCCGAACGCGGTGCCCGCGCCGAACGCGAACGCGAACGGAATCAGGAACATGACCGCCCAGCCGGCCGCGATCTTGCCGAAGTGGTGATGCCAGAACACGGGCGCGACGAGCGGGAACAGCGCGATCGACAGCAGGATACCGGCGAACGGGATACCCCAGAGTGCGGACAGCGTGGCACCGTCGAGCGTGGCGGCCGATGCGAGCGCGGGAGCCGCGCCAAGCGCGATTCCCGACGCCATGCCCGCCCAGGCGGCATGTCGTTTCATGCAGAACTTCCTTGTTCGAGTGGTAGTGGATGCAGCGGGCGCGTCATGCGCCGCGTACGACGATCGCGTGCACGCGGTACGGGCCGTGCGCGCCCAGTACGATGGTCTGCTCGATGTCGCCCGTGCGCGACGGGCCCGACACGAAATTGACCGCACGCGGCAATTCGCCGCGCTCCGCACGGATCAGCGCGAACGCGTCTTCATGCCCGGCGACGATCCGCGAAGCCGGTACGATCGCAATGTGCGTTTCCGGCAGCAGGCCGGCCGAAGCATAGGTGTCCGGGCCCGACAGCAGCACCAGCGACCCCGTTTCGGCGGTCGCGCAGAAGCAGCCGGTGAGGCCGACGAGATCGCCGTCGCGCGGCTTGCGGCACTCGACCGACAGGCCGGCGCCGGCCCAGTCGAGATCGGCCAGCGTGCGCCACGCGACGGCCTGCGCCGGCAGGCCATGAGCGGAAAGATAGCGGGCGGCGGCGGCAGGCGCGTCGGCCAGCGTCGCGACTTCGTCGACCGTGGTCGACAGGCGCGCGGCCTCGTCGACGAACGCGGCGACGAGGTCGGCCGGCACCGGCGGGCGCGGGCCCTGCGGATGCTGCGCGAGATAGTCGGCGACGCCGTCGCGCTCCGCTGCCTCGGGTTCGGCCGGGCGCCCCTGCGCCGCGCGGATGCGCGCGAGGATCTGGCGACGGGCAGCGGAAGTGTCCATGAACGGTCCTCGTGACGTTGGCGTGCAATACCGTCGGATTATACCGGCCGCCCCTGCCGCCACGCACCTTCGGCCGAACGGCCGGCGCTCACTTCGACGCGCTTTCCTCGACCGGCTGCGCGATGCCGAACACCTGGCGCAGGTACGCGAGATACGCCTTGTCGTCGCACATGCTCTTGCCCGGCGAATCCGACAGCTTCGCGACCGGCTGGCCGTTGCAGCGGACCATCTTGATCACGATCTGCAGCGGCACGTAGCCGAGATCGTTGGTGAGGTTCGTGCCGACGCCGAACGCAAGCTTGCAGCGGCCGCGGAACCGTTCGTACAACTGCATGACCTTCGGGATGTCGAGCGCGTCCGAGAACACGAGCACCTTGGTGCGCGGGTCGCAGCGGTTCGCCTCGTAGTGGCGCAGCATCCGCTCGCCCCATTCGAACGGATCGCCCGAATCGTGGCGCGCACCGTCGAACAGCTTGCAGAAGTACATGTCGAAGTCGTTCAGGAACGCATCCATCCCGTAGACGTCCGACAGCGCGATCCCGAGGTCGCCGCGATATTCCTTCGCCCACATCTCGAACCCGTAGATCTGCGAATCGCGCAGCCGCGGGCCGAGCGCCTGGCACGCCTGCAGGTACTCGTGCGCCATCGTGCCAAGCGGCGTGATGTCGTGCTTCATCGCGTACAGCACGTTGCTCGTGCCCGCGAACTGCGGGCCGAGCCCGTCGCGCAGCGTGAGCGCGACTTCCTCGTGCCAGACCTTCGAGAAGCGCCGGCGCGTGCCGTAGTCGGCGATCTTGCAGTCGGCGAACTCGGGCTTCGCGCCGAGCAGCTTGATCTTCTCGCGCAGCCGCTCGCGGCCCTCGCGATAGTCGGGCTCGCGCTGCGTGTTGCGGAAATAGACTTCATTGACGATCGCGAGCACCGGGATCTCGAACAGGATCGTGTGCAGCCACGGCCCCTCGATCACGATGTCGATCTCGCCATTGCCCCTCGGCGACGGCGTGATCGAGATGTATTTCTCGTTCAGGTGGAACAGCGCGAGGAAGTCGACGAAATCGCTCTTGATGAAGCGCATCCGCCGCAGGTAGTCGAGTTCGACGTCCGAAAAGCGCAGCGCGCACAGGCCGCGCACCTCGTCGCGGATCTCGTCGATGTACGGCACGAGATCGACGCCCGCCGTGCGGCACCGGAAACGGTATTCGACGCTTGCGGCGGGGAAGTGATGCAGGACGACCTGCATCATCGTGAACTTGTAGAGATCCGTGTCGAGCAGCGAAGTGATGATCATGATTGCGGCACCGCCAATATCGTGACAAGGCCCCGGCGCACCGCGCGCCGCCCGGTCTGTCGGCCATGTTACCCGAATGCGGGCCCGACCATCGTGAAACCGCCTGCCGCCCTGCTCCCGTCGCGCCGGCGCGCCATGCGCAGGGTCCCGTCCCGCGCACCCCATAAACTAATCACGAAACGATATAAGCCGGATAGCCGACCACGCCATGCGGGTTTTGCGCTTCAGTTACAATGCCGCTTTTGGCGCAAACGCCACCCCATATATACCGCCAAGCAGGAGCGTTTTAATGACTCACGTTGTGACCGAAGGCTGCATCAAGTGCAAATACACGGACTGCGTGGATGTGTGCCCGGTGGATTGCTTCCGTGAAGGTCCCAACTTTCTCGTCATCGATCCGGACGAGTGCATCGACTGCGCCGTGTGCGTCGCCGAGTGCCCGACCAATGCGATCTATGCCGAAGAAGACGTTCCGGGCGACCAGCAGCAGTTCACCGAGCTGAATGCCGAGCTGGCAAAGGGCTGGCCGTCGATCACGAAGACCAAGCCGGCACCGGCCGACGCGGACGAGTGGAAGGACGTGCAGGAAAAGCTGCACCTGCTCGAGCGCTGATCGCGCGGCGGCCGCAGAAATTTTTTGTGCGTCGCGGCCCAAAAGTATTGACAGGCTAGCGATCACTCCATACAATCTCGTTTCTCTGCTGTTGTTGTTTGTTCCCCGATAGCTCAGTCGGTAGAGCGCCGGACTGTTAATCCGTAGGTCCCTGGTTCGAGCCCAGGTCGGGGAGCCAAAAACACAAAAGCCCGTTGAAAGTGGACGGGTTTTTTGTTGGAACGAACACACGCAGATATACCGATTTATTCCCCGATAGCTCAGTCGGTAGAGCGCCGGACTGTTAATCCGTAGGTCCCTGGTTCGAGCCCAGGTCGGGGAGCCAGACAGCGAAAGGCCCGTCAATCGACGGGCCTTTTGTTTTTCCGGCCGCCCGCTCGCTGTTCCGCCTTTCGTCGCCCGCTCACGCGCATGCTAGAGTCTCTGTCCCGCATTCGCCTCCGGTTTCGTCGATGAAGCATCGCCTCCTCCGCTCCGCCCCGTTCGCCCTCCTGTTTTCCGCATTCGCCGCGGCACCGCTCGCGCACGCGGAGGAAGTCGGCAGCGTCAACACCCATTTCCGCGTCACGGGCTCCGATCGCGTGGTCGTCGAAGCGTATGACGATCCGGTCGTGAACGGCGTGACTTGCTACGTATCTCGCGCGCGCACCGGCGGGATCAAGGGCACGCTCGGCGTCGCCGAGGATCCGAGCGAAGCGTCGATCGCCTGCCGGCAGGTCGGCCCGATCAGCTTCAAGGAACCGCTCAAGCAGCAGACCGACGTGTTCAGCGAGCGCATGTCGTTCATCTTCAAGACGCTGCACGTCGTGCGCGTGGTCGACAAGAAGCGCAACACGATCGTCTACCTGACCTACAGCGACCGCATCGTCAGCGGCAGCCCGAAGAACGCGGTCACCGCGGTACCGATGCCCGCCGGCACGACGATTCCGGTCAAGTAACGCGCACACCGGCCGGGCGCGCGAGCGATACACTGTCGGTTCGACCGCTCCCGCGCCCGATCATGTCCGCCTCCCGCCTTCCCGACGCCGCACGCTACTGGCGCACGCCGCTGCTGCCGGAGGCGGATCTCGTCACGGCGACCTATCGCGACCACACGTTCGCGCCGCACTGGCACGACGCGTACACGATCCCCGTGATTCTCGAAGGCGCGGAGCGCTTCACCTATCGCGGCAACGGCTATGTCGCCGAAACGGGCACCGTGCCCGTGATCAATCCCGGTGAAGTGCATACGGGCTCGCGCGCGGCCGACGAAGGCTGGTGCTATCGCGTCAGCTACATGCCGGTCGAATTCATCCGTGAACTCACGAGCACGATCGCCGGCCGCCCGCAGGATGCGCCGTGGTTTGCCCCCGACGTGATTCGCGATGCCGATCTCGCGGCACGGCTCACACTTGCACACCGGATGATGGAAGCCGGCAGCGAGCGCGCCCTGTCGTCGAATGCGCACGGGCAGCCGGCCAGCGATACGGTGATCGACGCACCGCGCATCTACGATCCGCTCGCCGCCGAAACGGCGATGCTCGACGCGCTGTCGACGCTGATCGTGCGCCATGCCGACGCGCTGCCGCGACCGGCACCGCTCGCGGCGGACGAACCGCGCGTCGACGCGATGCGCGAGCGGCTCGCGGCCGATCTCATGTGCGCGGTGACGCTCGACGACATCGCGCAGGCGGCCGGCCTGTCGCCGTTCCACGCGGCGCGCCTGTTCACGCGCACGACCGGCATGCCGCCGCATGCGTGGCGCAACCAGTTGCGGCTGCAGCGCGCGCTGGCGCCGCTGCGCGCGGGCGTGCCCGTCGCCGACGTCGCGGCGGCCAGCGGCTTCGTCGACCAGAGCCACTTCACGCGCCATTTCAAACGGATGTTCGGCGTGCCGCCCGGACGCTGGCAGGCGAGCTGACGCGGCCGCCTCCGATTCTGCGAGCGCAAGAACATACAAGCCGCCCCGCCACCGGCCCGCTATCCTCCCATCCATGGAGGAAACCCTTTGAACCCGACACCCGCATCGCCCCCTCGCCGCCCGCTCAACGAATGGCTCGACGGCGCGCGCGACACGATTCCGATGATGATCGGCGCCGCACCGTTCGGCGTGATTTTCGGCACGCTGGTCGGCGGCGGCCCGCTCGCTGCATGGCATGGCGCGCTGATGTCGCTCGCCGTGTTCGCGGGCTCCGCGCAGTTCATCGCGCTCGGCCTGATCGCCGGCAGCGCGAGCTTCGTCGTCGTGCTCGCGACCACGCTGATCGTGAACCTGCGCCACCTGCTGTACAGCGCGACGCTCGCGCCCTATGTCGCACACCTGCCGCTGCGCTGGCGCGCGACGCTCGGCGCGCTGATGACCGACGAGGTGTTCGCGGTCGCCTATGCGCACTACCGGCACTTCGCGCCCGGTACGATCGGCCCCCACTACTTCTTCGGCTCCGGGCTCGCGATGTACCTGAACTGGCAGGTCTGGACGCTCGCGGGTATCGGCTTCGGCGCGGCGTTCCCGGGCCTGCAGTCGCTCGGCCTCGATTTCGCGATGGCGGCCACCTTCATCGCGATCGTCGTCCCGCAGCTCGGCACGCTGCGCTATTTCGCGGCGGCCGCGACGGCCGGCACCCTCGCGTACTTCTGGCAGGGCTGGCCGTACAAGCTCGGGCTGCTCGGCGCGGTCGCCGCGGGCGTCGCGATCGGCGTCGCGCTCACGCTGCTGCACGAACGCACGCGCGCCGGCTCGCGCACGGAGGCCGCATCGTGAACTACGCGCTCCTGATCCTCGGGATGGCCGTCATCACGTACGCGATCCGCTCGACGCTGTTCCTGTTCGGCGAACGGCTGACCTTCCCGCCGCTCGTGCGGACCGCGCTCGGCTTCGTGCCCGTCACCGTGCTGACGGCGATCATCGTGCCGATGACCGTCTCCCCGCACGGCGGCACGGCCGAGCTGACCTGGCGCAATCCGCAGCTCGTCGGCGCGCTCGCCGCCGTGCTCGTGTCGGCGGCCACCCGTCGCCCGCTCGTGACGATCGCCGCGGGGCTCGCGGTGTTCTTCCTCTGGCAAGGGGTCGTGATCCCGCACTGGCTGCCCGCCTGAGCGGACGCTCTACCCGCGTGCGCTCAAGTTTTCGCCCGGCGCGCCGATATAGGGAATGAAGACCCGCCACCGGCCTCTGCGCGCACCGGTCAGTCGACACTGCGCCCGCTCCGGTGCGCCGTGCCGGCCGTCGGCTTGCGCGGGCCGCCATCGAGACGATTCATGGGCCAGATCACCCTTTCCCTCAAGGACGACACGCTCGAGTCCCTGCGCAAGGACTACGACGCGTTCGTTCGCGTGTCGCTGAAACTCGACCCGCAGTTCGCGACGCCGTCGTTCGAGGATTTCCTGCGCGCCAAGCTGCTCGACAACATGGTGCCGCTGACCGAACACGCGGTGCAGCGGATGCTGCAGGGCGGCCAGTACGCGTGGGCCAAGCGCACGCTCGACAAGGAATTTCCGGACGTCGTCGCGATCCTGATGCGACAGGCCGGCGAATTCGGCTTCGGCTTCGCATCGCGCTCCGAATGGACCCCCGACGAACTCGCGAAAGCGTGCCGCGACTGGGCGAAGGCGATCGTCGCCGAAGCGCAGGGCGACCCGTCGCTGATCGACCCGCTCGCGTCGCAGATCAAGGGCGCGGCGCAGGACATCCAGACGCTCGAGGAACTGATGCAGACGCCCGCGTGGCGGCTCGCCGAATCGTTGCGCCAGCGCATTTACGAGGCCAAGCTCGCGTGCGAGATGAGCGTCGGCAGCACCGCGCGCGACAAGCTCGGCGAACTGCGCGGGCTGCTGCGGCTCGGGCTCGCGCACGGCTCGTTCCAGAAGCAGGAAGCGCAGCAGATCATGGAATACCTGCGGCTGCTGAAGCCGGAGATCTTCGTCGAGGAACCGTACGACGTCTTCGCGCGGCTTGCCGCGTGGCTGCGCAGCGTGTTCACGCCGGCCGCCGTGCGACCGGCGCAGGGACAACCGGGACAGGGGCAAGGACAGCACCGGCCTTGACCGCGCGCCCATCCCGCTGAAAGCATGAACCCATGAAAACGGCCCGGTTCGCACGCAGCGGACCGGGCCGTCGTACTGCCGCCGGCGCAACGCCCGGGGGGCGGGCGTCACGCGGTGCCAGGCACCGCTTACTGCGCGGCGCCCTGGGCCGATGCACCGCCTTCCACGCCGACCGATGCGCCGCCTTCGGTCGCTTCGCCGGCCTTCGCCTTGGCTGCGCCGACATGGCCCTTGGCCGACTTCGCGGCATGCTTCGTGTGCTTCTTGGCCGAATGGACGGCCGACGTCGCCGAGTCCTTCGCGCCGTCGGCTGCCGCGCCGACCGCATCGGTTGCACCGCCGACCGCGTTGCCCGACGCGTTCGCGCCGGCACTGCCCTGCACGCCTGCGCCGACGCCTGCCGCCGGAGTCTGCGCCTGCACGCCGGCACCGGCTGCACCCTGCGCCGCCGTGCCCGTCTGGGCAAATGCGGCCGAAGTGGCGAACGCCGTCAGCGCGGCACCGATCAGCATCGTACGAATCTTGGACATGGCAATTCTCCTCAATAAGTTGTGAGCCCGAACCGCAGCGATGCGGTCCGTCGCGTCCCCCGCCGCAACACGCAGCAGGTACGACAAAAGACCCGCGGCGCGCCCGGCCGGTTCTCGAATCTCTCAGACTGTTACCCACCGTTTCATTTGCTGACGAATCGCTCACAGTCCTTAACAACTGCATGCCGCGGCGGCCCGCGCTCGCGCGCCGGCCCGCGGTGCCGTATGATGCGGAGCGTTTCCTCCCGCGCCTTGCGCACCTTCTTCGTCATGCCCAACCTGGATTTCACGCTGACCGGCGAATACGTCGAGCTGCACAACCTTCTCAAGATCACCGGCCTCGCGGACAGCGGCGGCACTGCGAAGCTGATCGTCGCGTCCGGCGCGGTGAAAGTCGACGGCGCGGTCGAGCTGCGCAAGACCTGCAAGATCCGCGCGGGCCAGGTCGTGCTGCTCGGCGACACGCGCATCGCCGTGCGCGAGGCCTAGCACCCGCGTCGTTCCCCCTGTCCGCGACATGGCCTTCGGCGCACGCGTTCGACACGGTTTGAATAAAGCCGTAAGCTGAGCGTCTCTCAAAATAAATACATATAGCGCGGGCCCGCACCCGCGCGAGCGCCCATTCCATGTCGCATTCCGGTCTTACGCGGACGGTCGCTGCGCCGCCGTCGCTATCCAGTCACGCCGCCGATACCGCGCGCCTCGCCGCGCCGCTCGCGATCGCGCAACTTTCGCAGATGGCGATGAGCGTCACCGACACGGTGCTGCTCGGTTCGCTCGGCCCCGATTCGCTCGCGGCGGGCGGGCTCGGCGCGAACTTCTTCTTCGTCATCGTGACCATCCTGCAGGGCGTGCTGTCGTCGGTCAGCGTGAGCGTCGCGCACGCGCGCGGCGCGCAGGCCGAGCACCGCGTGCCGCACATCTACTGGACGGGCTTCGCGCTGTCCGTGCTGCTCGCGATTCCCGCGATCGTCGCGCTGTCGCTGTCCGAACCGATCCTGCTGATGTTCCACGAGCCGCCGCTGCTCGCGCATCACGTCGGCGAATACACGGGCATCCTGCGCTACGCGGCGCTCGGCAGCCTGATCGGCGTCGGGCTGATGCGCGCGTTCCTGCCGGCGATCGGCGCGGCGCGGCGGCTGTTGTGGGTGTCGGTCGGCGGCGTCGGCGTCAATGCCGTGCTGAACTACGGGCTGATCCACGGCGCGTTCGGGCTGCCGCGCCTCGGCTTCCTCGGTTCCGCGGTCGCGACGACGATCACGATCTGGCTCACCGCGCTCGCGCTGATCTGGCTGCTGCACGGCCGGCAACGCTTCCGCCATTTCGTCACCGCCGCGCGCCCGAAGCTGCCCATGATGGGCGAACTGATCGGCATCGGCTGGCCGGTGGCGATCACGTACGGGGTCGAGTCGACGCTGTTCCTCGCAACCGGCCTGACCATCGGCGTGCTCGGTGCGACGTCGCTGGCCGCGCACCAGATCGCGCTGAACGTCGCGTCGGTGGCGTTCATGGTACCGCTCGCGATCGGCCAGGCCGCCAACGTGCGGGTCGGCTACTGGGTCGGCGCCGGGGCGCCCGTCGCCGCGCGGCATGCGGGCTTCGTCGCACTCGGCCTCGGTGTCGCGTTCATGACGCTGTCGGGCATCGTGCTGATCGTCGCGCCGCATGCGATCGTCGGCCTGTACCTGAACCTCGACGATCCGTCGAACGCGGCCACCGTGTCGCTCGCCGCGTCGCTGCTCGGCATCGCCGCGGTGTTCCAGATCGTCGACGGCGCGCAAACCGTCGCGTCGGGCGCGTTGCGCGGCCTGAAGGACACGCGCATCCCGATGCTCGCGGCGACCCTCGGCTACTGGGGCATCGGTTTTCCGACCGGCTACTGGTTCGCGTTCCACGTGGGCCTCGGTGCCCGGGGCCTCTGGTGGGGGCTCGCGGCCGGCCTTGCCAGCGTGGCCGTGCTGATGGCGTGGCGCTTTCATCTGAAGAGCGCGTCACTTGCGACGTCGCCGCGCTGAGCGCGACACGACGCGAAATCGCGGCCGGCGCTATGCTTGTCGGTTGTACACCTCGAGACGCCGCGCGAGCGGCGCGACTGCCTCACGATACGTCTGATGCCGCGCGACGACGCGCGGCCTTTCCCCTTTCCAGGAGGAGTGCATCATGAACGAAGCAGTTCGGATGGAACGCGACACGTTCGGCGAAATCGCCGTGCCGGCCGACCGACTTTGGGGCGCGCAAACCGAGCGCTCGCTGCAGAATTTCCGGATCTCGACCGAGAAGCAGTCGCCCGAGCTGATCCACGCGCTGGCGATCGTCAAGCGTGCGGCGGCGGCCGTGAACCAGTCGCTCGGCGTGCTCGCCGACGACAAGGCTCGCGCGATCATCGACGCGGCCGACGAGATCATCGCCGGCAAGCATCCGCGCGAATTCCCGCTCGCCGTGTGGCAGACGGGCTCCGGCACGCAGACCAACATGAACCTCAACGAGGTGATCGCGAATCGCGCGAGCGAACTGATGGGCGGCGAGCGCGGCGAAGCGCGCAAGGTTCACCCGAACGACGACGTGAACCGCGGCCAGTCGTCGAACGACGTGTTCCCGACCGCGATGCACGTCGCGGCCGCCTACGCGATCGTCAACCACCTGCTGCCGGCGTTGCGCACGCTGCGCGCGACGCTCGACGCGAAGTCGAAGGCGTTCGCCGACATCGTGAAGATCGGCCGCACGCACCTGCAGGACGCCACCCCGCTCACGCTCGGCCAGGAGTTTTCCGGTTACGTCGCGCAGCTCGACCAAAGCATCCGTCACGTCGAATCAGCGCTGCCGCACCTGTACGAACTCGCGCTCGGCGGCACCGCGGTCGGCACCGGGCTGAATGCGCATCCGGAGTTCGCGGTACGCGTCGCCGACGAAATCGGCCGGCTCGCAAAGCTGCCGTTCGTGACGGCGCCGAGCAAGTTCGAGGTGATGGCGGCCGCCGATGCGCTGGTGTTCGCGCACGGTGCGCTGAAGACGGTCGCGGCCGGCCTGATGAAGATCGCGAACGACGTCCGCTGGCTCGCGAGCGGCCCGCGCTGCGGGCTCGGCGAACTGTCGATTCCGGAGAACGAGCCGGGCAGCTCGATCATGCCGGGCAAGGTGAACCCGACGCAGTCGGAAGCCGTGACGATGCTGTGCTGCCAGGTGTTCGGCAACGACGTCGCGGTCAACGTCGGTGGTGCGAGCGGCAATTTCGAGCTGAACGTGTTCCGGCCGATGATCGCGCACAACGTGCTGCAGTCGGTGCGGCTGCTCGCCGACGGCGCGCAGAGCTTCAACGATCACTGCGCGGTGGGCATCGAGCCGAACCGTTCACGGATCGACATGTTGCTGAACGAATCGCTGATGCTCGTGACGGCGCTCAATCCGCACATCGGCTACGACAAGTCCGCGCAGATTGCAAAGAAGGCGCACAAGGAAGGCACGACGCTGAAGGCGGCCGCGCTCGCGCTCGGCTATCTGACCGAGGCGGAATTCGATGCGTGGGTACGCCCCGAGCAGATGATCGGGACGCGGTAAAGGCAGGATGGCGGGCGCGGCGCGTCGAGCGCGGCGCCCGTCGCGGTCAGACCGCGCCCTTCGCGACTTCTTCCGGTTTCATCTCGACGATCTTGTCGAGCGCGGCACGCACGTCGGCCGCATATTTCGCGAGCACCTTCTGCTCGTCGGTCTCGGGCACGAACGGCGGCACCGGCACCGGGTTGCCGTTCTCGTCGACCGCGACGAACACGACGAGGCAATCGGTCGTCTGGCGCAGCACGCCGCCCTTCGGGTCCCCTGCGTGCACGGACACATGGATGTGCATGCTGGTGCGGCCCGTCGCCACGACGCGCGCTTTCAGCTCGACCAGATTGCCGACCAGGATCGGACGCTGGAAACGGATGTTGCCGACGCTGACCGTCACGCAATAGCGGCTCGACCAGACGGCCGCGCACGCATACGCGACCTCGTCGATCCACTTCATCAGCGCGCCGCCATGCACCTTGCCGCCGAAGTTCACGGACGAAGGCTCGGCGAGGAAGCGGAATACGGTTTCGGTGCGGTCGAGGGCGGCCGGCACGGGGGACGGTTGGGACATCTTTTGGCTCCAGGCGGCAGGGGCGCTGTAATCGGGCCATTATACGTTGCGCTGCGGCAACGCGTCGCGGCAAGCCCCGTATGACGCGGCTGCGGCGGCCATACCGGGCAAGGCCGCGGATCGGCGCCGGTCAGCGGCGCACCGTGATGCCCTGGTCGATCGTCCCGTACATCTCGATACTGCCGCCCTGCCCGCCGGCGGCGCCCGCGCCGCCCTGCGCACAGGCCGCGCAGACGAGCGCGGCGGCCAGCATACAGAAAATCGTCTTCATCATTGCGTCGAGTCACATGCGGCGGCCCGCTGCCGCCGCGTCCGGCCATTCTACGCGCGCGCCGCAACGGGCCGCAGTCGTGCCTGCCGACGGAACGCCGCCGCATCCGACATTTCATCCAGATGCGAAACATCGAATGCCCCGCACCCACTACACTGCAACTCATCCCGCCTGACGAGAGACGACGATGACCGATCAAGACGACCACCACTTTCCGGGCCTGAGCCGCATCGGCGCACTGATCGCGGACCCCGGGCGTGCCGCGATGCTGTGGGTGCTGATGGACGGCAGCGCACGACCTGCCGGTGAACTGACGATGATCGCGGGGCTGTCGCCGTCGGCGGCAAGCGCGCACCTCGCGCGGCTGACCGAAGGTGGCCTGCTCGCGCTCGACGTGCGCGGCCGGCACCGCTACTACCGCATCGCGTCGGCCGACATCGCAGCGTCGCTCGAAGCGCTCGCAAACGTCGCCCGCGCGGCCGCGCCGCACCGCCCGGTTCCGCCGCCGACGCGCACGGTACCGGCCGAACTGCGCTACGCGCGCACCTGCTACGACCACATGGCCGGCGAACTTGCCGTCCGCATTTTCGACGGGCTCACCGCGCGCGGCTGGCTGCTCGCGGACGGCGACGCGATCGAGACCACCGAGCTCGGCACGCAGGCGCTGGCCCAATGGGGCATCGACGTCGCGCAGCAGCGCACGCGCCGGCGCCGCTTCGCATGCGGCTGCCTCGACTGGAGCGAGCGGCGCTCGCATCTCGGTGGCGCGCTCGGCGCGGCGCTGCTCGAGAGCTTCTGTGCGAACGGCTGGATCGAACGTTCCGCGCGACCGCGCGTGTTGCGCGTGACCGTGCCCGGCCAGCAGGTTTTCGACGGGTGGCTTACGTCTGCTTGACGCCTGGATTGCGTCTGCACGACAACGGCGCGCGATGGACAGGTTTTGTTACATCGCGTGCCATCCGACTTACAAAACATGGGGCATTGAAACAGGCCAAGCGGATATTGTGAACTCATCGGCACGAATCGACGCGCCGCGATAACGACGATGACGCTCACCATGGCCACCCTGTTCACGCTCAAGCGAACCGCCCGCTACACGTTGCTCGCGTTCGCCGCGCTCGCGGCACTGCCGCCCGCATTCGCGCAATCGGCCGATGCGCCGCCGTACGCGGCCGCCGCGCGGCAACCGGGCGGCGACCCGCCCGGCCGCGTCGCGCGGCTCAACTACCTGTCGGGCGCCGTGACGACCGAGCCGGCCGGCACCGATACGTGGTCGTACGCGGCGGTGAACCGGCCGCTGACGACCGGCGACCAGCTCTGGAACGATGCCGGCGCCCGCTCGGAGCTGCACATCGGCTCGACCGCGGTACGGCTCGGCGATTCGACGAGCCTGTCGGTGCTGAATCTCGACGACACGACGACGCAGTTGAAGGTCGGCCTCGGCACCGTATCGACGCACGTGCGCGATCTGCCGCATGGCGGATCGTACGAAATCGACACGCCGAACCTCGCGCTCGGCATCACCGGCCCCGGCGACTATCGCGTCGATGTCGCGCCGAACGGCGCGAGCACGACGGTCACGATGCGCAACGGCAGCGCGACCGTCTACGGCAGCAACGGGCAGTATCCGCTGTCGCCCGGGCAGCAGGTCGTGTTCACGGGCACCGACCTGCAGGTCGCGCAGCAATCGGCGGCACCGGGCCCCGACCCGCTCGACCAGTGGGCCGCCAGCCGCGACGCGGCCGAGGAGCGTTCGGTGTCGGCCCGCTATGTGTCGCGTGACGTTCCCGGCTACCAGGATCTCGACGCGAACGGCACGTGGCGTGAAACGCCGAATTACGGCTCAGTCTGGGTACCGAACGACACGCCGGCCGACTGGGCGCCGTATCACGACGGCCACTGGATCTGGCAGGCACCGTGGGGCTGGACGTGGGTCGATGATGCACCGTGGGGCTTCGCGCCGTATCACTACGGCCGCTGGGCGTACGTGGACGACAGCTGGGCATGGGTGCCCGGCCCGATGGTCGTCAGCCAGCCGCCGGTCTATGCGCCGGCGCTCGTCGCGTTCGTCGGCGGTGGCGGCGGTCCCGACTGGAGCGTCGCGCTCACGGTCGGCGGCGTCGCCGCGGCCGGCTGCGCATGGTTCGCGCTCGGCCCCGGCGAACCCTGGCATCCGGGCTGGGGTGGCTGGAGCCCGCACTACTACGACCGCGTGAACCGCAACGTCGTGGTGAACAACGTCAACGTCAACGTGAACGTGAACAAGACCGTGAACGTGACGAACATCACCAATATCACCAACATCAACAAGACGTACGTGAACTTCCGTGCGCCGCACGCGATTACGGCCGTGCCGGCCTCTGCGTTCGTACATGGCCAGCCGGTCGCGCACTTCTCGCAGCACGTCGATCCGCAGCAATGGCGCAACGCGCACGTCACGCCGGGCACGCCCGGCATCGCGCCGGTGCGGCAGAGCTTTACCGGCGGGCTGCGCAATGCCAGCTACCGTCCGCCCGCGGTGGTCGCGCAGCATCCGTACGTCGCAACGCGCAACCCTGCGGTGCCGGCCGCCTATCGCGACCAGGCAGCCGCCCATCTCGCCCAGCAAGGCGGGCGCGTGCCGGGCGCAGGCGCGCCGGTCGTGAAGACGAGCGTGCCGGCCGATTACCGGGCCCGCCCGGTCCGCGTGCCGGGTAACCCGAGCGGCGGCGCGTGGGCGATGCACAACGTGCAGCTCGTGAATCCGCATGGCCCCGTCGTGCAGCCGTCACGCGCGCCGCGCGAAAGCCAGCCTCCCGCGGTGCAGGCCGGACGGACGGGTGCACCGGGTGCGCCGGTGCCGGGCGGGCCGATTGCCGGGCGGCCGGCGAATGGCGAACCGCCCAACGCACCGCATTTCGCCAACGGCGGCATGCCGCAGGCACCCGGCAACGCGACGCCGCATCAGGCCTTCGGGCCCGGCAACGGTGTCCCGCATCCGCCGGTCGCAAGCAACACGCCGCTGGGCATCGGCAGCGCACACGCAGCCGAGACGCCGTCACCCGCGTGGATGCAGCCGCACACACCGATGGAACGTCAGCGCACCACCCCGCCGACCGCGCTTCACGCGGCGGGCCAGAATGCGCTGCCGCCCGTGCGCAGCGCAGCCGTGCCGCGTCCGGAAGGCGTACTGACGCCGCAAGGCATGCAGCCCGGCGGCCGGAACGAAGCGCCACGAGCGCTGCCGCAACCGAGGATCGACAACACGGCGCAGATTTCGCAGCCGCGACCGCGCCCCGATTTCCAGACGCCGGGCCAGCACGCGCAGCCGCAACCGGAACGGGCCGCCCCGACGCCGCAACCGCGCCCCGAATTCGCGCAACCGGCGCCGCACCGCGACATCGCACCGCCGCGCGTGAACGAGTACCGGCCGCCGGCGCCTGCCGTGCACGACATGCCGCGCCCGCAGCCGCAGGCGCCGCGCATGGAGCCTCGGCCCCAACCCGCGCCTCGCATGGAACCGCGTCCGCAGCCGGCGCCACGCATGGAACCGCGCCCGTCGATGCCCGCTCCGCGCATGGAACCGCGGCCGCAACCGGCACCGCACGTCGAGGCGCCGCGCCCGAGCAGCCCGCCGCCGCAAGGCGGTCACGAAGAGCGGCATCGCCAGTAAGTGCCGCAAACGTGAAACAAAAAGGCCCGACCGGTTTCAGCCGGTCGGGCCTTTTTTCTGCGGAGCGCGGATCGATGAAACCGCGCGACGCGTACCGCGCGCTCAGACCGCCATCGGCGCAGTCAGCGGCTCATGGTGTCGATAACCGACCAGCGAGAAATCGAACGGCTCGATCTTCTCGAGCCATTCGGGCGCATAAACGCCCGTCTTCGCGTATTCAGGCACGCGCTCGGCAATCTCGAGCCGCGGGCTTTCGTACGGCTCGCGCGTGAGCTGCTGCTGCAGCATGTCGAGCTGGTTCTCGTAGATGTGCGCGTCGCCGATGAAGTACGTGAACCAGCGCGGCGTATAGCCCGTCAGCCGGCCGACGAGCGCCAGCAGCGCGGCCCCCTCCGTCAGGTTGAACGGCGTGCCGAGGCCGACGTCGTTGCTGCGGATGTACAGGCACAGCGAGATTTCGCGCTTCGTCGCGTTCGGCAGGAACTGGTACAGCAGGTGGCACGCGGGCAGCGCGATCTGGTCGAGCACGGCCGGATTCCACGCGTGAAACAGGATGCGGCGGTCGGACGGGTTCTCCATGATCGTGTCCAGGCACTGGCGCAGCTGGTCGATCGCCTTGTACAGCAGCACCTTCGGCGCGCCGTCTTCGTCGAAACGCGTGACGATCCGGAAACCGCGGCCCGTCGCGTCGGCGATCTGCGCGTCGGCGCCCGCGTCGAGCACCTTGTAGCCCGGCCACTGGCGCCATTGCACGCCGTACACGTCGCCGAGATCGTCGACGCCCTGGCGATACGGGTTCGCGAGCCACTGCGCGTTCTCGTTCGCGTTCGCGTCCCACACCTTGCAGCCGAGCGCGCGGAAATCGGCCGCGCTGCGCGACGCGCGCAGGAAACCGACCAGTTCGCCGATCGCCGACTTGAACGCGAGCTTCTTGGTCGTCACGGCCGGAAAGCCTTGCTGCAGGTCGAAGCGGAGCATCGCGCCCGGCATGCTGATGGTGCGGATCCCCGTGCGGTTCTCCTGCCAGGCGCCGGTATCGAGAATGGTACGAACGAGATCGAGATACTGTTTCATGCGGGTTCCTTCGGCCGCGAGGGCGGCCGTACCCGCCAATTTTAGCAAGCGTGGTGAGGAAGCTCCGGCAACGGCGCCGAAAACCCTGCCAGCGTGTCGCCGCGATCGCGCATCCCGTGTGCGCACATCAGCCGGTAGAGCGTGACACGCGACACGCCGAGCTCACGCGCGGCATCCGCGAAACGGCCGCGGTGGCGCAGCAGCGCCTGCTCGATCGCCTGCCGCTCGGCCGCTTCCCGCGCCTCCAGCAGCGACACGGGCGCAAGCGTCGCGAAGTCGTTCAGCTCGAGATCGGCCGCGGTGATCATCCGGCCCTCCGACATCACGATCGCACGGCGCACGCGATTGATCAGCTCGCGCACGTTGCCCGGCCACGAATAGCCGTACAGCGACGCGACCGCGTCAGGCGAAAAACCGCGCAGGCGGCGATGTGCATCGCCCTTGAAACGCTCGAGCATGTGGCGCGCGAGCACCTCGATGTCCTTGCCGCGCGCGCGCAGCGGCGGCTCCTCGATCTTCAGCACGCACAGGCGATGGAACAGGTCCTCGCGGAACCGCCCTTCGCGCAACGCGACTTCCATGTCTACGTGCGTCGCGCAGATCACGCGCACGTCGACGGGCACCGACACATGCGCGCCGAGCCGCTCGATCTTGCCTTCCTGCAGGAAGCGCAGCAGGCTTGCCTGGCTTTCCAGCGGCAGATCGCCGATCTCGTCGAGAAACAGCGTGCCGCCGTTGGCGGCCTCGACGCGGCCGATCTTGCGCTGGTTCGCACCGGTGAACGCGCCACGCTCATAGCCGAACAGTTCGGCCTGCAGCAGCGTCGACGGAATCGCCCCGCAATTGATCGCGATGAACGGCGCCTGCGTGCGCGACGAACGCTCGTGAATCGCGACCGCCGTCAGTTCCTTGCCGGTACCCGATTCGCCGGAGATGAACACCGGTGCATCGGTCGCCGCGACGCGGCGGATCGTCCTGAAGAGCCCGAGCATCGCATCGCAGGTACCGACCATCTCGCCTTCGCTGCGCCCGGCGCCGACGGGCGGCGCAACGGGTTCGGTCAGCGCGACCATGCCGTGCGCATGACCGACGGTCTCGACGATCCGCGACGTCTCGTACGGCATCGTCACATAGTCGAAGCAATAGTCGCGAATGAGATGGCGCAACGTCGCGTCCTGCAACTGGCCGCGACGCGTCGCGGCGATCCAGCCGATGTGCTGGATGCTCAGGCAGGATTCGAGTTCGCGCAGGTCCGAGGGCTTGAAGCCCGGCGAGAAATCGAGCAGGCCGGCGGTTGCCACACCGTGCTGCACGACGCGCCGTACGTCGCGTACGGTCTCCGCGAGATCGACGCGCCAGCCGCATTCGTCGAAATGGCCGCGCAACGCGTCGTTCGGTTCGCGCGAATAGTAGATCACGTGCCGCTGATCGGCTCCCATATGCTCACCCCGTTCATCAACCGTCTAACGATTGCCGCGCACGTCAGGTCTCGTGCGAAAAGGATCGAATCGGGTCAGCCAGAGGTGGCTCGATTCGCCATGCCGATGCTCGGCAACGACAAAGCCTCGCATGATGGCGCTTATCTTGCGTCCAGTTATATTTTGGTCAAGACAGCTTAGTTATAGGCACCGAATACGACAAACCCGTTTCAGCGCCGACGGCGATGCGGCCCGATCGCTCAGGAGGTCGATGCAAGTCAATCATCTGCACATAGCACATGCGCAGCGAAGTGTTCATTCATCAACACACGGGCCGATTTTCATCCTTGAAGCGTATCGATTGAATCCGCAGTATTCCCAAGCCCCCTCGTTTCAGGCCTGAAACATTTTCAGGCTTTTTCGGCCACAATTCGCAACGCTTGAGCGCGAATCGCCGTCGCGACAACGGTCCCGGCACGGTGGCATGTATTTCGCTGAATACGTAAACGACCGGAGACAGCAACCATGCGCAAACATCTTTTACTTTCTTTCGTGCCGATAGCGCTTGCGCTCTCGGCCGCCGGCCCGCCTGCGCCGGCCCGCGCGGATGAAATCGCAAAACCGGATCGCGCGATACTGCTGGCCGAAAACGCACCGAGCCTGCAGCACGGCAACGGTTTCGGCATCGTGACCGTGTCGGCACCGCAACCGCTGCCAACCGGCAAGGCGACCGTCACGCTGTGGGACGAGATCCCGCCACCGCCCCAACTCCCGATGCCGCTTCCGGTACCGCAATCCGGTGACGCGCAGCACGCAATGGAAGGCCATGCGCAGAGCAATACGCGCCAGTGAGCGTGCGCCGGCCCATTCAATAAGGATTGCGTATTGATTTGACGATTCGAGCAGGCCGGACGGCACCGATCCGTGCCGACATCGCCGCTCCCGCAACACGAAAAGGTTTTGTGCTCCGTCCCCCGGCGGGCACTCTTTTTATTCGGTCCGTCGCCGCGACGCAATGCCTCGAGCGTCGCGGCGCGCAGCACGCGAAAGCCGATGCGCGCCGCCGTTCCGGTAGAATCGGCGCCATTCCGGTTTTCCTCTTCCCCGACCTTCATGACGACGTTGACCCTGATCGTCGCGCGTGCCCGCAACGGCATCATCGGCCGCGACAACCAGTTGCCCTGGAAACTTCCCGAGGATCTCGCGTTCTTCAAGCGCACGACGATGGGCGCGCCGATCGTGATGGGCCGCAAGACCCACGAATCGATCGGCCGGCCGCTGCCCGGCCGCCGCAATATCGTCGTCACGCGCGACGCAGCGCGGCGCTTCGACGGCTGCGACACGGTCACGTCGCTCGCCGATGCGCTGACGCTCGCCGCGCACGACGGCGTGCCCGAGGCATTCCTGATCGGCGGTGCGCAACTCTATGCGGAAGGCCTCACGCTCGCCGACAAGCTGGTCGTCACCGAGATCGATGCCGACTTCGACGGCGATGCGTCGTTCCCCGCACCCGACGCCGCACACTGGCAGGAAGTGTCGCGCGATGCGCACCAGGCTGCCGCGCCGAACACGTTCGGCTATGCGTTCGTCGTCTACGCGCGCAAGCGCGGCTGACGCGCTTCGCAGTCACGCACGATGAAAAAAGCCCGACCGGCTTGCGCCGGTCGGGCTTTTTCGTTGGATCGCGGCTGACGCCGCGCGTCGCTTACTGCCCTGCGATCGTCATCTGCTCGATCAGCACCGAGCCCGTTTCCTTCGTGCCGCGCACGATCGAATCGGCACCGATCGCGACGATGTGCCGGAACATTTCCTGCAGCGTGCTCGCGACGGTGATTTCCTCGACCGGATACTGGATCACGCCGTTCTCCACCCAGAAACCTGCCGCGCCGCGCGAATAGTCGCCCGTCACGTAGTTCACGCCCTGCCCCATCAGCTCGGTCAGCAGCAGGCCCGTGCCGAGCTTCTTCAGCATTGCTTCGAAGTCGTCTCCCGCCTGCGTGTTCGAGCTGCGCAGCGCGAGGTTGTGCGAACCGCCCGCGTTACCGGTGGTCTGCGTGCCGAGCTTGCGTGCCGAATACGTCGACAGGAAGTAGCCTTCGACGACACCGTCCTTCACGACGCTGCGCGCGCGCGTACGCACGCCTTCCTCGTCGAACGGTGCGCTGCCCATCGCGCGCGGTACGTGCGGATCCTCGACGACCTGGATATGCGGTGCGAACACCGGCTTGCCGAGGCTGTCGACGAGGAACGACGTCTTGCGGTACAGCGCGCCGCCGCTCACGGCCTGCACGAATGCGCCGAGCAGGCCGGCCGCGAGCGGCGCCTCGAACAGCACGGGCACCTTGCGGGTGTCGAGACGGCGTGCCCCCATCCGCGCGAGTGCGCGCTCGGCCGCGTAACGGCCGACCGCTTCGGGTGCCGCGAGATCGATCGCGCTGCGCTTCGACGAATACCAGTCGTCGCGCTGCATGTGACGGCCGCTGCCCGCGATCGGCGCGCAGGCGATGTAGTGGCGCGAGTACGGGTAGCCGGACAGGAAGCCGCGCGACGTCGCAAGCACGAACTGCGAATGCTGCGCCGACACGCTCGCGCCTTCCGAATTGCGGATCTGCGGGCTGACCGCGAATGCGGCATCTTCCGAACGGCGGGCCAGCTCGACGGCCTCGTCGGCCGTCAGCGCCCACGGGTGGTACAGATCGAGGTCGCGCGGGTCGGTTTCGAGCAGCTCGGACTCGGCGAGGCCGGCTGCTTCATCCTCGGCCGTGAAGCGTGCGATGTTGTACGCGGCCGCGACGGTATCCTTGATCGCGGCCGGCGAGAAATCGGACGTGCTTGCGTTGCCGCGCTTCTTGCCGATGAACACGGTCACGCCGACCATCTTGTCGCGGTTGTGCTCGATCGTTTCGACTTCGCCGCGGCGCACCGACACCGACAGGCCGTCGCCTTCGGAGATTTCGGTCGCGGCGTCCGACGCGCCGAGTGCCTTCGCATGGCGAAGGATGTCCGACGCGATTTCTTTGAGCTGGTCCTGCGTGTGCGGGAAATAGCGCGCTTGTACGTCGAGATTGGCTGCCATCGTCTTGGTATCCGGTGGCGGGCGGGCGCCCGCATGGTCAAAATGTTGCGTATCCCGCGATCATAGCAAGGTCCGGGGCCGGACACAGACAAGCTTGGGGTGTCCGCGCCGCGATACAATGCCGCCCATGACACGCAAAACCCGAATCCAGCCGATCGAGCATGCCGTCGAAGACGACGACAACGGCTACGATCGCCCCAGCAAATCCCAGTTGAAGCGCGAGATGCACGAGTTGCAGGTGCTCGGCCAGGCGCTCGTCGATCTGCCGAAAGACGCCCTCAAGCGCATGCCGATGCCCGAAAGCCTTGCGGACGCCGTCCGTGAGGCACGCCGGATCACCGATCACGAAGGCAAGCGCCGCCAGCTCCAGTACGTCGGCCGCGTGATGCGCTCGCTGACCGACGACGAAACGGCCGCGCTGCGCACCGCGCTCGACGCGCAACGCGGCGTGAACAAGGCCGCGACGGCCCGCCTGCACTGGATCGAGCGTACGCGCGACCAGTTGCTCGCCAGCGACGACGCGCTGACCGAATTCCTGCGCCAGCACCCGGACGCAGACATCCAGGAAGGCCGCACGCTGATCCGCAACGCCCGCAAGGAAGCGCAGCAAGGCAAGCCGCCGCGCTATTTCCGCGAGTTGTTCCAGTGGATCAAGACCTCGAGCGGCACGCCCGACGCGGCTGACGACGCGCCGGACGACACCGAAGACGACCATGACGACGAAGCGTAATCACCCGGACGAGCTGATCGTCGGCCTCGTGTCGATCAGCGACCGCGCGAGCACGGGTGTCTACGAAGACAAGGGTATTCCGGCACTGCAGGAATGGCTCGCCGGTACGCTGGTCTCGCCGTGGCGCGCCGAAACGCGCCTGATCCAGGACGATGCGCCCACGATCTCCGCCACGCTCGCCGAGCTCGTCGACGTCGCGGGGTGCGACCTCGTGCTGACGACCGGCGGCACGGGCCCCGCGCGCCGTGACGTGACGCCCGAGGCCACGCTGGCCGTGGCGACGAAGGAAATGCCGGGATTTGGCGAGCAGATGCGGCAGATCAGCCTGAATTTCGTGCCGACCGCGATCCTGTCGCGGCAGGTCGCGGTGATCCGCGAGACGGCCGACCATGCGGCGCTGATCATCAACCTGCCCGGCCAGCCGAAGTCGATCCGGGAAACGCTCGAAGGGCTGCGCGACGCCGACGGCAAGTCGACCGTGCCCGGCATCTTCGCCGCGGTGCCCTACTGCATCGACCTGATCGGCGGCCCGTACATCGAGACCGACGCCGCGGTGGTCGCGGCGTTCCGGCCGAAAAGCGCGCGGCGCTGAGCGCTTGCCGGGCGCCGAACGCGTGCCGGCCCGCTCAGGCGGCCGGCGCGGACTCGCCTGCCGGCGCCGACGCGGCCGGAATCAGGAAATGCTCGCGGTAGTACTTCAGCTCGTCGATCGACTCGTGGATGTCCGCGAGCGCCGTATGCATCGCACGCTTCTGGAAACCCTTGTAGATCGCGGGCTGCCAGCGGCGGCACAGCTCCTTGAGCGTGCTGACGTCGAGATTGCGGTAGTGGAAGAACCGCTCGAATTCCGGCATCCAGCGCGCCATGAAGCGGCGGTCCTGGCAGATCGAGTTGCCGCACATCGGCGACTTGCCGGGCGACACGTACTGCGCGAGGAACGCCTGCAGTTGCGCGGCGGCGTCCGCCTCGGTCACGGTCGATGCGCGCACGCGGTCGATCAGGCCCGAGCGGCCGTGCGTCGACTTGTTCCAGTCGTCCATCTTCGCAAGCGTTTCGTCGCTCTGGTGGATCGCGAACACGGGGCCTTCGACCGCGATATCGAGCGTGGAATTGGTCACGACGACCGCGATCTCGATGATGCGGTCGTTATCCGGGTCGAGGCCCGTCATCTCCATATCGAGCCAGACGAGGTTCAACTCGTTGCGCACGAGCGCGGGCTGGCTGGCGGAAGCGGCGGTATCGGTCATGAATCATCCTGGAAAATGGCGGACGGCGCGCGGCGCCGCCCGGACGGCCGGCATCGCATCAGCGGGGCCGGTCCGCAAGAACATATAATTCTCGCATAGAACCCTTTGGCGCCTTCGATGTCACCCTTTTCGTTCACCCTGCTGTTCGCGATCGCCGTACTCGCGATGGTCGTCACCAAGCTGTGGCTCGCGTCGCGGCAGATCCGCTTCGTCGCGGCGCACCGCAACGGCGTGCCCGCGCAGTTCAGCGCGACCATCCCGCTGACCGCCCACCAGCGTGCGGCCGACTATACGGTCGAGCGCACCCGGCTGACGATGCTCGAGATCGTCGTCAGTGCGGCCGTGCTGGTCGGCCTGACGCTGCTCGGCGGCGTCGGCGCGCTCGACACGCTGCTGACCGGCTGGCTCGGCCGCGGCTACGGGCAGCAGGTCGCGCTCGTCGCCGCGGTGCTCGTGATCACGAGCGTGATCGACGTCCCGTTCGAGTACTACCGCCAGTTCGGGATCGAGCAGCGGTTCGGCTTCAACCGGATGACGAAACGGCTGTTTTTCACCGACATGCTGAAAAACTCGCTGCTCGGCGCCGCGCTCGGCCTGCCGCTGCTGTTCGTCGTGCTGTGGCTGATGAACCAGGCCGGCAGCCTGTGGTGGCTGTGGACCTGGATCGTCTGGGTCGCGTTCCAGATGCTCGTGCTGCTGATCTACCCGACCTTCATCGCACCGATCTTCAACAAATTCGAGCCGCTGAAGGACGACGTGCTGCGCTCGCGCATCGAGTCGCTGATGAAGCGCTGCGGCTTCGCGGCAAAGGGACTGTTCGTGATGGACGGCAGCCGCCGCTCCGCGCACGGCAACGCGTACTTCACGGGCTTCGGTGCATCGAAGCGCATCGTGTTCTTCGACACGCTGCTCGCGCGCCTGTCCGGCCAGGAAATCGAGGCCGTGCTCGCGCACGAACTCGGCCATTTCAAGCGCCGCCACGTGATGAAACGGATGCTCGTGTCGTTCGTGCTGAGCCTCCTGCTGCTCGCGCTGCTCGGCTGGCTCGCGCAACGCACGTGGTTCTATACCGGGCTCGGCGTCATACCGTCGCTCGACACCAGCAACGCCGGCGCCGCGCTCGTGCTGTTCTTCCTCGCGATTCCGGTATTCCTGTTCTTCGCGACGCCGTTCAGCAGCCTCACGTCGCGCAAGCACGAATTCGAGGCCGACGCGTTCGCGGCCAGCCAGACCGACGCACAGGATCTCGTCAGTGCGCTCGTGAAACTCTACGAGGACAACGCGTCGACGCTGACGCCCGACCCCGTCTACACGGCCTTCTACTACTCGCATCCGCCTGCTTCGCAGCGGATCGACCGCCTGCTGCAACACGCATGAGCCGCCCGACTTCCCGCAAGCCGGCCCCGCGCGCGTCGAGCGCGCAACGGGTCGAAGGCCGCGTGATCGCGGCGCACGGGCGCCACTATATCGTCGCGCCCGACGACGGCGGTCCGATGCTGCAGTGCTTCCCGCGCGGCAAGAAGAGCGACATCGCGGTCGGCGACCGCGTCGTGTACGAACTCGCCTCGGCCGACCAGGGCGTGATCGTCGAGATCGGCGAACGGCGCAACCTGCTGTACCGCTCCGACCAGTTCAAGTCGAAGCTGTTCGCGGCCAACCTCGACCAGTTGCTGATCGTGCTCGCGACCGAGCCCTATTTCAGCGAGGACCTGCTCGGCCGCGCGCTGATCGCCGCCGAGGCGAACGAGCTGAAGCCGCTGGTCGTGCTGAACAAGATCGACGTCGAGGCCGCGCTGCCGGTCGCGCGCGAACGCCTCGCGCCATACCGCGCACTCGGCTACGACGTACTCGAGCTGTCGGTGAAGGGCTCACCCGACGACGCGCGCGCGCAACTGATGCCGCGCCTCGCCGGTCATTCGACGATCCTGCTCGGCCAGTCCGGGATGGGCAAGTCGACGCTGGTGAACCTGCTCGTTCCCGATGCCGAAGCCGCGACGCGCGAGATCTCGGCCGCGCTCAACAGTGGCCGCCACACGACGACGTTCACGCGCCTCTACCCGCTGGAAGGCGGCGGTGCACTGATCGATTCGCCCGGCTTCCAGGAATTCGGCCTCTACCACTTGACGGAAGGCCGTCTCGAACGTGCGTTTCCGGAGTTCCGGCCGCTGCTCGCGGACTGCCGTTTCTATAATTGTCATCATCTGCACGAGCCCGGCTGCGCGATTCTCGAAGCCGTCGCCGACGGCCGCATCGGGCCGACGCGGCATGCGCTGTACGCGCAGCTCGTGCACGAGGCGAGCCAGATCGTCCGCTAAGCGCGACATGCGCGCGGCGCCGGCCGGCACGCTGCGGGCCGGCCTTCACCGACAGGAGCCGCGATGCGCTTCAAGGCACCCAATCTCGCGACCGCGCAGCATTGGGCCAACGTGCTTCGGGTGGCCGGCATCGGTTGCGAGCTGCACAACTGCTACGCGACGGGCGCGCTCGGCGGCCTGCCGGCCGATGCGTGCTCGCCCGAGCTGTGGCTCGACGACGAACGCGACGACGCACTCGCGCGCCGGCTCCTCGATGCCGCATCGCACGGGCCGTCGGCCGGCGCAGCACCATGGCGTTGCCGGCAGTGCGGCGAAGCGCTTGAAGCGCAATTCACCGCGTGCTGGCAGTGCGGTGCCGTGCGCGACCCGCGCGACGATTGACCCCACAGCAAAAAGGCCGGCATCGAGCCGGCCTTTTCTTTCATCGAATCCTGCACTGCTTCGTTACGACACCCAGACGGCAAGCGTCAGCATCAGCAGCAGGATCATCCACAGGATCACCGCGCGCCAGACGAGGCCGACCGCCGATTGCAGCGTACGCGGCGTGCAATCGTCGCCGACCGTCAACGGACCGCTGTCGCCGACCGCCAGCGCATCGAGGCTCGACGGTTCCGCAAGCGGCCCCGCGAGACGTGCGCCGAGCGCCCCGCTGCCGGCTGCCAGCAGCACGCCGTCGTTCGGATCGGGCCACTGGCGCGTGTGATTGCGCCAAGCGTAGATCGCATCCTCGAAATTGCCGACGATCGCGAAGCCGAGTGCGGTCAGTCGCGCGGGAATCCAGTCGATCACGAAGAACGCGCGCTGCGCGAACGTCGAGAACGCGGCCGTGCGGTCGTCGCCCGGCGTCGACCAGCTGCGCGCGAGATATTCGGAAATCCGGTACAGCACGGCACCGGCCGGGCCGATCGGCAGCACATACCAGAAGAACACGCCGAACACGTGGCGATGCGATGCGACAACCGCGTGAATCAGCGTATGGCGGACGATTTCGCCGACCGGCATGTCGACCGTATCGATGCCCGTCCACTCATGGAGGATTTCGCGCGCACGCGGCACGTCGTCGTTGTTGAGCGCGAGGTGGATATCGGTGAAGTAATGGCTGAACTGGCGGAAGCCGAGCGTGAAATACACGACGACGACGTTCCACAGGAACGCGAGCACGAAGCTCACCTTGTACAGCAGGAAATAGATCAGCGCGACGATCAGCACCCACGGCAGCACGACCGCGAGCCATGCGAGGATGCCGTGCTTCTGCTTGCCGGCGTCGAGGCCATGCGCAACGGTTTCCGCATGAAACTGGAACAACGCAAACACCGGATTGCTCGGTGATAACGCGCGGACCTGTTCGATGATGAGTGCGAGGAGAACCGAAAAGAAAGTCATGCGTGGCGCCGTCTTCGGAGTTATGTCATTTTTCGCATAACGATAGCACAGCGTAAGCCCCGCATGGCTGCCGGCGCGGTCGCCCGGCGGCCGGCCGCGCGCGCCGGCCGGTGCATGCGCCTAGCCGGCGGCCAAGAAGCGGTAGAGATTGCGAAACATGCCGGCAGTTGCGCCCCAGATGAAGTAATGCCCGCCCGGTTCGCCATTCGGATAGGGCATCGCAAAAAAACGACGCTCGCCGCCTTCCCAACGGAACACGCGGACCTGGTGGTTTGCTGGATTCATCAGGAACGCGAGCGGCACTTCGAAAATCTCGGCGACTTCGAACGTATCGGCCTGCACGGTGAACGGCGGATGCACGAGGCCGACCACCGGCGCCACGCAGAAGCCCGTGCCGGTCAGGTAGTCGGGCAGCGCACCGAGAATCTCGACACGTTCGTCGGCCAGCCCGATCTCTTCCTTCGCCTCGCGCAACGCGGTGGCCGTTGCATCGCGATCGAACGGCTCGCGACGGCCGCCTGGGAAGCTGATCTGCCCTGCATGGTCGTTCAGGTGGTCGGCGCGCTGGGTCAGCAGCACGGTCAGGCCCGGCTCGCGGACGACGAGCGGCATGAGGACGGCCGCGCTACGCGGATCGACGCCCTCCTGAAGCCTCGCCTCGCCGGGCTCGACACTCCATTCGAGCGTGCGCGCGAAACGTTCGCGCAAGCCGGACGGCGTCATCAGCCGGGGATCGATAACAGGCAGGCCGGCACCGGTGCCTTCGACCGGCAGGACTTCGGGATCGATGATGGGGCGGCGATTCAATGGGGCTCTCGGGTTCGTGTCGTATCGAGCATATTGTCGCGCCAGAATGAAAAAAGCACCCGGGTGGGTGCTTTTTCCTTACAGCTCTTACTCTTGGGAAGCTGCTGCGGCGCGATCCTTCGACACCAGCTTTTCCTTGATACGAGCCGACTTGCCCGAACGCTCGCGCAGGTAGTACAGCTTCGCACGACGCACATCACCGCGACGCTTCACGACGATGCTTGCCAGCAGCGGCGAGTACGTCTGGAACGTACGCTCGACGCCTTCGCCCGACGAGATCTTGCGGACGATGAAGTTCGAGTTCAGACCACGGCTGCGAATCGCGATCACGACGCCTTCGTAAGCCTGAACGCGCTTGCGGGTACCTTCAACCACGTTCACGTTCACGATCACCGTGTCGCCCGGGGCGAATTCGGGGATCGTCTTGCCGGCGAGCGCGCGCTCGATTTCTTCCTGCTCAAGTTTTTCGATCAGATTCATGACTGACTCCTTATGCCATCGTGTCGGCGTTGGCACCCGCCTGCTTCCAGGCCTGGCCCCGATAGAGGATGGATTCACATCAGGCACCGCACACGCATGCACGGCACCGCCAATTCCCGCCCGCGCAGCCGCCTCAGGAGGCGTTCTTCGCTTCGCGTGCGAGGTTCGCAAGCCACGCCTCGTCGGCACGGCTCAACAACTTCTCGCGGCGCGCCCGGACGATCAGGTCCGGCCGCTTCCGCAACGTATTCCGCAATGCTTCCTGCCGCCGCCACCGCTCGATCTCGGCATGATGCCCGCCGAGCAGCACGTCCGGCACGCGCACGCCATCGTATTCCTCCGGGCGCGTGTAGTGCGGACAATCGAGCAGCCCGTCGGCGAAACTGTCCTGCACGGCCGACAGCGAATCGTTCAGCACGCCGGGCAGCAACCGCACGACGGCATCCATCATCGCCATCGCCGGCAACTCTCCGCCGGACAGGACAAAATCGCCGAGGCTGATTTCCTCGTCGACGCACCGATCGAGCAGGCGCTGGTCGATCGCTTCATAGCGACCACACAGCACGACGACACCGGGTTCCTGCGCCATCCGCACCGCGCGATCGTGCGTGAGCGGTGCACCTTGCGGCGACATCATCACGACACGCGTGCTCGCGATGCCCTGTTCCGCCTGCGCCGCTTTCGCGGCATCGATCGCGGCTTCGAGCGGCCTGGCCAGCATCACCATGCCCGGACCGCCGCCGTACGGACGATCGTCGACCGTGCGGTAGTTATCCGTCGTGAAATCACGCGGGTTCCAGGTGCGCAACCCGAAGCGCCCTTGCTTGACGGCCCGGCTGGTGATCCCCCAGTCGGTCAGTGCACGGAACATCTCGGGGAAGAGCGTGACGACGTCGAACTGCACCGCGCTCTCGGTAACCTGGTTCATTTCAGTAATCGGCTTCCCAGTCGACGACGATGCGACGCGCCGCCTGGTCCACCGTTTTGACGTATACGCCGACGAACGGAATCAACCGCTCGTCGGTGGTCGGCTGACCGTCTTTGCCAGTCGCCGGATACTCGACACGCATGATCGAATGCACGCCATTGTCGATCATCCCGCTCACCTTCCCGAGCGCCACCGATTGCTCGTTGACGACGTCGAGACCGATCAGGTCGACCCAATAGAATTCGTCCGCGGCCAATGCCGGGAAATCTTCCCGACGCACGAACACGCGAAAGCCGCGCATGGCCAGCGCGGCATCGCGGTCGCTCACGCCCTCGAGTTGCGCAACGACAGTGTCGCTGTGCGTCTTCGACTGCATGATGCGGACGGAAAGCCGCTCCGCGCCGCGCTCCAGCCACCAGCGCCGCGCCTTGAGCAGCGCATCGCCGCCGCGACCGGCGTCGGCGTGTGCCGCCACCTTGACCCAGCCCTTCAGGCCATAGGCGTCGACTACCGCCCCGACCTCGACGGCATCGTCGGGCCAGGCTTGCGTCGCTTCGAGACCACCTTGCTCGGCAGCCTCACCGGCGCTCGCGACAACGTCGCGCTCGACCGGCTTGCGGACGAATGCGCCAAACGACGCACGCCCGCGCCTTGCATTACCGGAATCGTGACCCGCCATCAATGCACCTCACAGCCGGCACGACCGGCACACCGTGCCATGTTAGGCAGCCGGTTGCGCCTTTTGCGCTTCCTTCACGAGACGCTGGACGGTCGGCGACAGTTGCGCGCCCACGCCTTGCCAGTACGTCAGGCGATCCTGAGCGATACGCAGCGATTCGCCCTTCGTGGCGACCGGGTTGTAGAAGCCGACGCGCTCGATGAAGCGGCCGTCACGACGGTTGCGCGAATCGGTAGCGACGATGTTGTAGAACGGGCGCTTCTTCGAGCCGCCACGAGCCAGACGGATGATAACCATATGATGTCCTTCGGAAAACCGGGTTCGAAACTACTGAAACACGCGATTATAGCCGGAAACCAGAGGTACAACAAACACTTACGCGCAAAAAATCCGCGGACGGCCTGTCGGGCAGGCATACAATCGTCGTGTCCAGGACGTTCCCCACCGTCATGCCGCCCCTTCGCGCCGCCTCGACGCGCCGCGCGCAGCACCGTTTCACGGCGCTGCTTGCCGGCCTTGCCTGCCTCGCGTCCGCACCGGTGTTTGCCGCGCCGTTGCCGGTGAGCGAACTCGTCGTCCCGCCCGGCTTCCACGTGGAAATCCTGACCGACGCAGTACCGGCCGCGCGCGAAATGGCCTGGTCGCCGCGCGGCATCCTGTATGTCGGCACACGGGAAGGCCGCGTGCATGCGTTCGTGATGCACGAGGGCCGGATCGGCGCGCGCTACGTGATCGCGTCCGGGCTCGACATGCCCGTCGGCGTCGCCTACCGCGATGGCGCCCTCTATATATCCGCCGTATCGCGCATCCTGCGCGTCGATCATGTCGACGACCGGCTCGCCAACCCGCCCGCCCCCGTCGTCGTGACCGACGCGCTGCCGACCGAACACCATCACGGGTGGAAATTCATCGCGTTCGGCCCCGACGGCAAGCTGTACGTGCCGACCGGCGCACCGTGCAACGTCTGTCTCGCCGATCGCAGCCGCTACGCGATCATCGCGCGGATGAAGCCGGACGGCAGCGGAAACGAGGTAGTCGCACGCGGCGTGCGCAATACGGTCGGCTTCGCATGGCACCCCGATTCGGGCGAGCTGTGGTTTACCGACAACGGGCGCGACATGATGGGCGACGACGTGCCCGACGACAAGCTGAACCGTGCCCCGCGCGCCGGGCTCGACTTCGGCTTTCCTTATTGTCATGGCGGCGATACGCCCGACCCCGAATTCGGCAGTGCCGACGTGTGCCGCCGCTACGTACCGCCCGTATTGAAGCTCGGCGCGCACGTTGCCGCGCTCGGCATGCGCTTCTATACCGGGCCGATGTTTCCGGCGTCGTATCGCAATAACGCGTTCATTGCCGAACACGGCTCGTGGAACCGCAGCACGAAGGTCGGCTACCGCGTGATGCGTGTGGTCGTGTCGGCGGATGGCAGCCAGGCGCGCCAGACGCCATTCGTCACGGGCTGGCTGCGGCCCGACGGCGCGGTATGGGGACGCCCGGCCGACGTACTGCCGCTACCGGACGGCTCGCTGCTCGTCAGCGATGATTACGCCGGCGCCATCTACCGCGTGACCTATGCGGCACCTTGACGCAGGCAAGGGGTGACCGGGCCTGACCGAGCATCGTAGAATGCGTGCCGGGCCGCGCGCCCGCGCCGGCCCGCCGGCCGCCCATGCCAACGACAATACGCCGCCATCCATGTCCAGCAGCACCGCACCGTCCCGCCGCTTCCGCTCCAAGACGCTCACCGCCGCCCTCGCGTTCCTGTTCGGATCGCTCGGCGCGCACCGCTTCTATCTGTATGGCATTCGCGACGTGTACGGCTGGGCACACCTCCTTGCGACGATCGTCGGCATCCCGGGCTTCCTTCTGCTCGCGGCGACCCAACGCAGTGCCGGCCTCGGCTGGTGGCTCGCGCTACCCGGCGCGATCTCGCTGCTGGCGGCATTCCTCGCCGCACTCGTCTACGGGCTGCGCCCCGACGAGAAATGGGATGCGCAATTCAACGCGGACACCGGCAAGCACAGCAAGTCGGGCTGGACCGTGATCTTCGTCGTGATCTTCTCGCTGCTGATCGGCGCGTTCCTGCTGATGACCGCACTCGCGCTGTCGTTCCAGACGTATTTCGAATCGCAGGTCGAAGCCGCGAAGCAGATTTCGCAGTAAGCGCAACGAACACGGCACCGGCGCCTTGCGCCCGGTGCCGACACGCGACAGCGTTGTTCGCGTGTCAGAACAGGTTCAACTGCATGTCGTCGCGCGGCTTCGCGCCGACCGAACGCACGGCAACACGCGGCGCCGGCGCAACCGTGGCCGGCGCACCGCTAAACTGCGACAGATCGAGAATGCCATTCGTGCGCTCGTTCAGCCCGAGCCGCTTGACGGCCTGGCGAAAGCGCTGCCGCAACAGATCGGCCCAGATCCCCTCGCCCTTCATCCGTTTCGAGAAATCCGAGTCGTAGTCCTTGCCGCCGCGCATGTCGCGCACGCGGTTCATCACGCGCTCCGCACGATCGGGAAAATGCGCGGCGAGCCAGTTCTTGAACAGCGGCGAGACCTCCCACGGCAGCCGCAGGATGATGTAGCTCGCATGCGTCGCCCCGGCTTCCACGCACGCTTCGAGCACGCGCTCCATGTCGGGCTCGGTCACGAACGGGATCACTGGCGCAATGCTCACGCCGACCGGCACGCCTGCATCGCGCAGCGCGCGGATCGTGCGCAGCCGCCGCGCCGGCGTGGCCGCGCGTGGCTCGAGCGTGCGAGCGAGATCGGCATCGAGTGTCGTGATCGTGACCGCCGCCATCACCTGCCCGCGCTCGGCCATCGGCGCGAGCAGGTCGAGATCGCGCTCGATCAGCGACGACTTCGTGATCGCCGCGAACGGCAACCCGCGATCGTGCATCACCTGGATCACGCTGCGCGTGATGCGCAGGTCGCGCTCGACCGGCTGGTACGCGTCGGTGTTGACGCCGAGCGCGATCGGCTCCGGCACGTAGCGCTTGCGCGAAATCTCGCGCTCGAGCAGCTCGGCCGCGTTGACCTTCGCGTAGATGCGGCTTTCGAAATCGAGCCCCGGCGACAGGCCGAGATAGCTGTGCGTCGGCCGCGCGAAGCAGTAGATGCAACCGTGCTCGCAGCCGCGATACGGATTGAGCGATACGCTGAACGGAATATCGGGCGACTGGTTGCGCGTCAGGATGCTCTTCGCGCGCTCCTCGAACACCTGCGTGCGCAGCGGCGCGGGGAAGTCGGCATCATCCGACTCGTGCGTCCAGCCGTCGTCGACCGCTTCGCGCTGCGCGATTTCATACCGCCCCGGCAGGTTGTCGACCGCCCCGCGCCCCTTGCGGGGCACGGGCGGCGCTACCGGAAATTCGTTGTCGGATCGATCGTCCATGTGCCCACCCATTCGCCTGCGCCCAATACTGTACATTTATACAGTATTGGGCGCAGCGTGCCAAGAGCGGGATACGGGGTCCGACAACGGGCCGCCGGCGCGTCACTCATCGACGGCGATCGTCAGCGTTTCCTTGATTTCTTCCATCACGACGTAGCTCTTCGACTGCACGGCGCCCGGCAACTGCAGCAGGATGTCGCCGAGCAGCTTCCGGTAGTCGGCCATCTCGCCGATCCGCGCCTTGATCAGGTAGTCGAAATCACCGGACACGAGATGGCATTCGAGCACCTCGTCGATCTTCATCACTTCCCGGCGGAATTGCTCGAACATGTTGCCGCCCTTGTGGCCGAGCGTGATCTCGACGAACACCAGCAGCGAGGCCCCCAGCTGGTGGGGATCGACGCGCGCGTGATAGCCGGTGATCACGCCATCCCGCTCCATGCGCCGCACACGCTCGATGCACGGCGTGACGGTCAGTCCGACCTGTTCCGCGAGGTCCTTCATCGCCATCCGGCCGTCGTCCTGGAGCAGTTTCAGGATGCGCCGGTCGAGCTTGTCGAGCGAGCGTACGGGCTGACGTTGCGTTCTCATTTGTTTATGCTGAAAACCTGAAAAATACGATAACAAAACCTGCACATTCGACAATACCATAGCGCAAAAAACTAGATCAGCTAGAGGTTACACGGAGCCGCACATGCGCCCCGCCTCGACCTGGTCCCTTCCATCTGGAGCAGCTATGCGAGTCGTCATTCTGGGCAGTGGTGTGGTGGGCGTGGCAAGCGCGTATTACCTTGCACGCGCGGGCCATGAAGTCACCGTGATCGACCGGGAAGCCGGCCCGGCGCTCGAGACGAGCTTCGCGAATGCAGGCCAGATCTCGCCCGGCTATGCCGCACCGTGGGCCGCGCCCGGCGTGCCGCTGAAGGCCGTCAAGTGGATGTTCGAAAAGCATGCGCCGCTCGCGATCCGCCTCGACGGCACGCGCTTCCAGCTCCAGTGGATGTACCAGATGCTGCGCAACTGCACGGCCGAGCGCTATGCAGTCAACAAGGGCCGCATGGTCCGCCTCGCCGAATACAGCCGCGACTGCCTGCAGGCGCTGCGCGCCGATACCGGTATCGAATACGAAGGCCGCACGGGCGGCACGCTGCAGCTGTTCCGCACGCAGCAGCAGCTCGACGGCGCGGCGAAGGACATCGCCGTGCTGCAGGAAGCGAACGTGCCGTTCGAACTGCTGTCGCCGGCCGAGCTGAAGCATGCCGAACCGGCGCTCGCGGCCGTCTCGCACAAGCTGACGGGCGGCCTGCGCCTGCCGGGCGACGAAACGGGCGACTGCCAGCTGTTCACGACGCGCCTTGCCGCGCTCGCCGAATCGCTCGGCGTCAAGTTCCGCTACAACACGCCGATCGACGCGCTCGCGATCGCGGGCGGCAAGATCGCCGGCGTGCAGTGCGGCAGCGAGACGGTGCGTGCCGACGCGTACGTCGTCGCGCTCGGCTCGTATTCGACGAACTTCATCTCGAACCTGATGAAGATCCCCGTCTATCCGCTGAAGGGCTATTCGATCACCGCGCCGATCGTCAACGAAGCGGCCGCGCCCGTGTCGACCGTGCTCGACGAAACCTACAAGATCGCGATCACGCGTTTCGACCAGCGCATCCGCGTCGGCGGCATGGCGGAAATCGTCGGCTTCGACAAGAAGCTGCGCGCCGCGCGTCGCGAAACGCTCGAAATGTGCGTGAACGACCTGTTCCCGGGCGGCGGCGACACGTCGAAGGCCACGTTCTGGACGGGCCTGCGCCCGATGACGCCGGACGGCACGCCGATCGTCGGCCGCACGCCGGTGTCGAACCTGTTCCTGAACACCGGCCACGGCACGCTCGGTTGGACGATGTCGTGCGGCTCGGGCCAGCTGCTCGCGGACCTGATCTCGGGCAAGATGCCCGCGATCCAGGCCGACGACCTGTCGGTGCATCGCTACCTGAAGGACGTGCCCGGCCAGACGCGCCCGGCCTACGCGTAAGCCGCGACGGCCTGCAACGCGGGCCGGTCGGTTTCAAACAGAAAGGCGCCCCTCGGGGCGCCTTTTTTCATTTCGCGATAGTGTTGCGCGCGGTCAGAACTGGTCTTCCGTCAACGCGAGCACGCCCTCGTTGCCCTTCGTGCCGACGATCGACGCTTCGAGCGCTCCGGCCTGCACGAGAATGTGCTCCGCATAGCATTGCGCGATCGCGATCTTCGCGTCGAAGAACGCCGGGTCGCTCGCGCGGTTCGCCTGCGCCGCCACCAGCGCGCGCGCCATCTGCCAACCGCACAGCACCACGCCCGCCAGCTTCAGGTACGGCACGCTGCCCGCGAACACCGCGTT
>NZ_CADFEI010000003.1 GCF_902833225.1 Burkholderia sp. BCC1644 | reverse complement strand
TAGACGCCGCCGGCCGGGTACGCCTGCGCGACGGGTGCGTCGGGCCGCTTGTAATGCGGCGCCATCGTGCAGCCCGTGGCAAAGAGCGCGACCGCGATTGCAGTCAAAGCGTGTTTTTGCATCATTACTGCCCCTTCGAATCGTGTGCGTCGCCGTGACCGCGCTGCAGGTCACCCTGCACGAGACGCCATGCGTCGTCGACGTTTTCCGTCTCGCCGCTGAAGATCGCGCGAACCCGCACGAAGAACATCGGGATCATGAAGATCGCGAGGAACGTCGCCGTGATCATCCCGCCGATCACGCCCGTGCCGATCGCATGCTGGCTGGCCGAGCCTGCGCCGTTGCTGATCGCGAGCGGCAGCACGCCGAGCATGAATGCAAGCGACGTCATCAGGATCGGGCGCAACCGCAAGCGCGCCGCCTCGATCGCCGCGCGCACCGGCCCCATGTTCTCCTTCGCCTGCAGCTCTCGCGCGAATTCCACGATCAGGATCGCGTTCTTCGCCGACAGGCCCACGGTGGTCAGCAGGCCGACCTGGAAGAACACGTCGTTCTCGAGGCCGCGCAGCATCGTCGCGAGCAGCGCGCCGACCACGCCGAGCGGCACGACCATGATCACCGAGAACGGGATCGACCAGCTTTCATACAGCGCCGCCAGACACAGGAACACGACGAGGATCGAAATCGCGTACAGGATCGGCGCCTGCGAACCGGACTGGATTTCCTGGAACGACAGCCCCGTCCACGAATAACCGATGCCTTCCGGCAGCTTGCTTGCGAGCGCTTCCATCGCGGCCATCGCCTGGCCGGTCGACTTGCCTTCCGCGGCCTGCCCCTGGATTTCGATCGACGACACGCCGTTGTAGCGTTCGAGCTTCGGCGAACCGTAGATCCAGTGGCCGGTCGAGAACGCGCTGAACGGCACCATCCCGCCCGCACTGTTGCGCACGTACCAGATGTTCATGTCTTCCGGCGTCATCCGGAACGGCGCGTCCGACTGCACGTACACCTTCTTGATCCGGCCATCGGTATCGAGGAAGTTGTTCACGTACTGCGAGGCCCACGCGATCGAGAACGTCTGGTCGATCGCTGCAGCAGTGACGCCAAGCGCATTCGCCTTCTCTCGATCGATGTCGACCTTGTACTGCGGCGTGTCGTTCAGACCGTTCGGACGCACGAGCGCGAGCGCGGGATCCTTCGCGGCCATCCCGAGCAACTGGCCGCGCGCGGCCATCAGCGCCTCGTGGCCGAGACCGGCGTTGTCCGTCAGCTCGAAGTCGAAGCCGGCGGCCGTGCCAAGTTCGGGAATCGACGGCGGGTTGAACGGAATCACCATCGCGTCCTTGTACGTCGAATAGTGCGCGAAGGTCCGGCCGATCAGCGCCTGGACCTTCTGGTCCGAACGCTGGCGTTGCTCGTACGGTTTCAGCTTCACGAACACGAGGCCCGCGTTCTGGCCGCGGCCCGCAAAACTGAAGCCGTTGACCGTGAACACCGAATCGACCACATCCTTCTCCGCGGTCGTCAGGTACGTGTTGATGTTGTCGAGCGTCTTGCCGGTCGTTTCCTGCGTGGAACCGGACGGCGTCTGCACGATCATGAACATGTAGCCCTGGTCTTCATCAGGCAGGAACGACTTCGGCAGGCGCGCGAACATTACGCCGACCGCGATGAACACGGCCAGGTAGATCACGAGCCAGCGGCCCGAGCGCCGGATCACGTGATTCACGCCACCCGTGTAGCGATCGCGACTGCGATCAAAGGTGCGGTTGAACCAGCCGAAGAAGCCCTTCTTCTCTTCGTGATGCCCTTGCGGGATCGGCTTCAGGATCGTCGCGCACAGCGCCGGCGTCAGAATCAACGCGACGAGCACCGACAGCACCATCGCCGACACGATCGTCAGCGAGAACTGACGATAGATCGCGCCGACCGAGCCGCCGGAGAACGCCACCGGCACGAACACCGCCGACAGCACGAGCGCCACGCCGACGAGTGCGCCGGTGATCTGGCCCATCGCCTTGCGGGTCGCCTCCTTCGGTGACAGGCCCTCTTCCGCCATCACGCGCTCGACGTTCTCCACCACCACGATCGCATCGTCGACCAGCAGGCCGATCGCGAGCACGAGGCCGAACATCGACAGCGTGTTGATCGAGAATCCGGCGACACCCATGATCGCGAACGTGCCGAGCAACACGACCGGCACCGCGATGGTCGGGATGATCGTTGCCCGCAGGTTCTGCAGGAACAGATACATCACGAGGAACACGAGCACGATACCTTCGATCAGCGTCTTGACCACTTCCTCGATCGACAGGCGCACGAACGGCGTCGTGTCATACGGGTAGTGGACGACCAGACCGTGCGGGAAGTACTTCGACAGCTCGTCGATCTTGGCCCGCAGCGCCGTCGCGGTCGCCAGCGCGTTCGCACCGGTCGCGAGCTGGATACCGAGGCCGGCCGTCGGCTGCCCCATGTACTTCGTGTCGAACGTGTAGTTCTCCGAACCCAGTGCCGCGCGGCCGACGTCCTTCAGCCGGACCTGCGAGCCGTCCTGGTTGACTTTCAACAGGATGTTGCCGAACTGCTCGGGCGTGCGCAGCAGCGTCGATTCGGTGATCGTCGCCTGCAGCATCGTGCCCGGCTTCGCCGGCGTGCCGCCGATCTGGCCGCCCGCGATCTGCACGTTCTGCTGCGTGATCGCGGTCGACACGTCGACCGGCGTGAGGCCGTAGTTGGTCAGGCGGTTCGGGTCGAGCCAGATCCGCATCGAGAACTGCGAACCGAGCAGCAGCGTCTGGCCGACGCCGTTGACGCGGCTCAGCGGATCGAGCACGTGCGAGGCCACATAGTTCGTCAGGTCCTCCTTCGACATCCTGCCGTCCTCGGAGTTGAACGCGAACCACATCAGCCAGTTGCTGCTCGACTTCGTGACCTGCATGCCGAGCTGCTGCACGACCTGCGGCAGGTTCGGCGTCGCGAGCGACAGCTTGTTCTGCACCTGGACCTGCGCGACGTCCGGATTCGTGCCCGGCGAGAAGGTCAGCGTGATCGTCGCGTTGCCCGAGTCGTCGCTCGTCGACGACATGTACAGGAAGTTGTCGAGACCGCTCATCTGCTGCTCGATCACCTGCGTCACCGTGTCTTCCACCGTCTTCGCGGAAGCGCCCGGATAGTTCGCCTGGATCTGGATCGTCGGCGGTGCGATCGTCGGATACTGCGCGATCGGCATCTTGAAGATCGATGCGATGCCGGCCAGCATCAGCACGATCGCGATCACCCACGCGAAGATCGGGCGATCGATAAAGAACTTGGCCATGAAACGGACTCCCAGTTATTGCGCGGCCGACGCGGCGGCCGAACTCGCAGCAGCATTGGTGGCGGTACTTGCCGGCGCGGCGTTTGCAGGCGTAGCAGAAGCGGCATCCGGCGCCGGTGCGAGCTGCGCCGCGACCGTCTTCACGGTCGCACCCGGACGCACCTTGTCGACGCCCTGAACGATCACGTGATCACCCGCTTGCAGACCGCCTTCGACAATCCAGTCCTGACCGTACGTGCCGGTCGTCGTCAACGGACGCGTCTCGACCTTGTTGCTGGCGTTCACCACCATCGCGACCGCCTGGCCCTTCTGATCATGCGTGACGCCGATCTGCGGCACCAGGAACGCGTTCTCGTTCACGCCTTCCTCGATGCGTGCACGCACGAACATCCCCGGCAGCAGCACGCGGCCCGGGTTCGGGAAGATCGCGCGGATCGTCACCGAGCCGGTGGTCTGGTCGACCGTCACGTCCGAGAACTGCAGCTTGCCCGCTTCCGAGTAGGTCTTGCCGTCTTCGAGGACCAGCGACACCTTCGCCGCACCCGGGCCGCTCGTCTTCAGGCGGCCGCTCTGCACGTCCTGGCGCAGCTTCAGCCCTTCGAGGCTCGACTGCGTGAGATCGACGTACACCGGATCGAGCTGCTGCACGGTCGACATCAGCGTCGCCTGGCTCGCCTGCACGTACGCGCCCGGCGTCACTTGCGAGATGCCGACGCGGCCCGTGATCGGCGACACGACATCCGTATAGCCGAGGTTGATCTGCGCGGTGTCGACCGCTGCCTTGCCGGCCGCGACGTCCGCGGCGGCCTGACCTTGCGTGGCCACTGCGTTGTCGTAGTCCTGCTTGCTGACCGCGTTCGCGGCGACCAGCACCTTGTAGCGCGCGACCAGTGCGTTCTGCGTGACGAGGTTTGCCTGCGCCCGCGCAAGCGTCGCCTTCGCGCTGTTCAGCGCGGCGACGTACGGTGCCGGGTCGATCTTGTACAGACGCTGGCCAGCCGTGACGTCGGTGCCTTCGGTGAATTCACGGCGCAGCACGATGCCGTCGACCCGCGCGCGGACCTGCGCGACGAGGAACGCACTGGTGCGGCCCGGCAGTTCGGTCACGGCCGGCACGGCTTGCGGCTGGACGGTAACGACGCCGACTTCCGGCGTTTGCGGCGGCGGCGCCGATTCTTTTTTCCCGCACGCGGCCAGGAAAACGGCAGCCATTGCGGCAGTAATTAAGCGGTATGGAACCCGTTCGACGCGCATGGAGCGACCTCTCGCAAATAGACAACCTTCAATGGGAATCACCAGATCTCCTCACGGCCTGCATGCGCGAACGGAATGCTGTCGCTTCCGGTCCGCCACCCATGCGGGCGCTTGCTTCGGGTGTGCGTTGCACCCTGCGGAGCGTTCGTTTGCCGAACTGCTTCCGTAAAAAAGGAACGGCGAGCCCGCGGCCCCGGCGGGCTCGCGTTGCCGTGGCGGCCGGTCGGGCCGCTAGCGCACGGGCCGGAACGCGGCGCCGGCGAATTCGATGAATGCGCGCGCGGCGGCCGGCAAATGCGCGGCACGCGCGTGCGCGAGCTTCAGCGTGACGGGTGCGAGCGGGCGGACCGGCGCAATACGCACCAGCGTGCCGGCCGCCAGATCGCCATCAACGAGATACACGGGCAGCACCGCCGCGCCCATGCCGGCCACGGCCAGCCGTCGTGCCATCTCGAGATGGCCGACGCCCGCATTGCCGGGCACCGTGCCCGGTCGAATCACGGCTGCAGGATCGTTGTCGGCCGCCGGCAGTTCGAGGCGTACGGTCGCGAGGTCCGGCCAGTCGCCCGATGCGGCCGCACCGCCATGTGCGGCGACGTAACCCGGCGCGGCGACGCGCACGGATTCATACGCGGCAAGCGTATGCAGCGCGTGCGCACCGGACACCGGCATGCCGTCGGTCAGGAACGCGACGTCGATGTCTTCGGCGGTCAGGTCGACGTGCGCATCGGTCAGCGTCACGGTCGGCCGCACGTCCGGAAACAGGTGCACGAAACGATCGAGCAACGCGCTCAACTGGCTCAGCCCGAACGCGACCGGCGCGGCCACGCGCAACACGCCTTCCGGCTTGCTGCCCATCGCGACGAAACGGCCGTCGATCTCGTCGATCGCACCGAGAATCCGCTCGACACGCGCGAGATACAGCTCGCCGATTTCCGTCAGCGACTGGTGGCTGGTGCTGCGTTGAAGCAGGCGCGCGCCGAGCCGCGTTTCGAGCGCATCGACCAGCCGGCTCGCCATCGCCGTCGACACGCGCAGCCGCGTCGCCGCCCGGCGAAACCCGCCTTCCCTTGCCACCGTCACGAATGCCCGAATCGATTGAAGTTGGTCCATTTGTCCGGATTCCCCTGCGCGGACGGCTGCCGTTCCACCTGCGCCCGCCGTCGCCTCGCGGCCGATCTGCATCGGCCCGGCCAATGCGGCGGCGCCGACACCGGCCACGCCGGGTCGGTCGGTACGCTCGCGACGGGCGCGCGCCGGCATGCAACGGACGCAAACCAGCCTCGGCTGGCCCGATGCACGACCATTCGATAGCAGTCCTGAGTCTTTTCCAGTGGTTCGCAACGGCAGCACGCACGGCTGCGACCGCGCATCATGCGCCGGTCTTGCCCGCGTTACCCGAACGCGCTGGAACACATTTCTTTCAGCAGGTGCAATGGTATGAAAACCGCCGGAAAATGGCTTGCCCGATCCTGCGATTGTTTTGCCTTAATTTCCGAATTTGTGCGCTGCACACTACGCAACGACGGCCGATGCGACCACCGACCGTGCAGGTCCGGATGATCGGGCTAATTTCCGACAGGTTTGGGCAATCCCGCGCGCGCATCTGGCCGTACGATGTGACCGCCGTGCCGGCGCCCCTGCCTGCACCTCGACGGGGAATCGCAGCCGCGCACCTCGCATCGCTCACTCCGCCATCCGCTCACTCAACATGGAAATCGACGCCCGAACGCCATCGCAACCGCGCCCCCTGCACGATCACGACCCTCGGTCGCCGGTGCGGCCGCACGCGGCCCGGCTTGCGGCGCTGATCGCCGCGTATGCGCCGCACGACGGGTCGTTCGACCTGCCGGTGCGCGGCATGCGCATCTCACGCGCATCCGGCGCGCCGCCGCAATGGAACCACGGCGTGCACCACGCGTGCCTGAGCATCGTCGGCCAGGGCGCGAAGTCGATGCGGGTCGGCGACGCCACCTACGCGATCGATGAAGCGCGGATGCTGGTCGCGACGGCCGACGTGCCCGTCACCGGCCGCGTGACGCGCGCGAACCCGGCCGAGCCGTTCCTTTATGCGCAGCTCGAACTCGATCCGGTGCGCATCGCGGCGCTCACGCCGGTTGTCTTTCCGCGCGGATTGCCGAAAGCCGTCGACTACAGCGCGCTCGACACACTCGACGCGACGCCCGAAATCGTCGACGCCGTCGCGCGGCTGATGCAGCTGATCGCGCAACCCGACGACCTCGACCTGCTCGCGCCGCTGATCGTCGACGAAATCCTCATCCGGCTGCTACGCGGCCCGTCGGGGGCGCGCGTCGCGCAGGTCGGCGAGGCCGGTTCGACGACGCAACGCATCTCGCGTGCGGTCGCGTGGATTCGCGACCACTACCTCGATCCGATGACGGTCGACTCGCTCGCGCAGCAGGTCGACATGAGCCCGTCGACCTTCCATCACCACTTCCGTGCGGTCACGTCGATGAGCCCGTTGCAATGCCAGAAGGTGCTGCGGCTGCAGGAAGCGCGCCGCCTGATGTGCCTGTCGGCGATGGATGCGCGGCAAGCGTGCCGCAGCGTGGGCTATGTCAGCGCGTCGCAGTTCAGCCGCGAATACGCGCGGTTGTTCGGCGATGCGCCGGGCCGCGACGTCGCGAGGCTGCGCGGCGAAGCGGTGCCGCTGTCGCGCGTCGCCCCGTAGGCTGCTTCACGCGCGGGGCGTCCGCGAGCGTGCGCGGCCCTTCTTCCCGCCCGCATTTGCCCGCTCGGCCTGCACGGCTTCGTCGATGCAACGTACGAAGTATTCGGCCGACGACGTGAGCACCGCGCTGTCGCGAAACAGCAGATACAGGTTGCGCGCAGGCGGCTGCCCGACGAGATCGAGCGTCTTCAGCGTATCGGAAGCATCGCCGCGCAGCGCCAGCTGCGTCCACGCCGTCACCACGTCGCTGTTGACGGCCAGCGCGTAGAACAACGTCTGTGACGCGCAACGCGTCACGCGGCGCGGCACCGGCAGGCCGGCCTGCCCGAACAGCTCGGCGAGATACGCGCGGAACTCGGCAGACGGCCCCGTATGCAGCCACTCCGCGTCCTGCAGGTCGGCAAGCGACGTCGCACCGGCGAGCTTGCCCTTGCCGCTCACCGCGAACCACATCGGAAACGTGTCGAGATGCTCGCAGCGCACGGACGTGAAGTCCTGCGCATCCGCGCCCGCGCCCAGCGCGAAATCGAGCGCGCCGTTCTTCAACTGCTCGACGAGTTGCGACGGGCTGCCCTCGACGAACTCGAGCTGCACGTCGGGCATCGCGCGGCGAAAGCGGTTGTACGCAGCCGGCAGCACCGTGATGCCGGCCAGCGGCGTCATCCCGATTGCGAGCTGCCCCTGCCGGTTCTCGCGCAGCTGCGCCATTTCCTCCTCGGTGCGCGCGACCTCGTTGACGACCAGCTCGGCGCGCTGCAGCATCGCGCGCCCCGCATCGGTCAACGTCACGCCGGACGAACTGCGCGCGACCAGCATCAACCCGAGTTCGTCCTCGAGATCGCGCAGCGAGCGCGTGACGGCCGGTTGCGTGAGGTGCAGGGTGCGCGCGGCTTCATGGATGCTGCCCGAGCGGGCGACGGCCACGAGCGCGCGGAGCTGGTGAAGTTTCATGCGACGAATGGAAGCGACCGCCGGGAGGCGACCGTCGGGCATCAGGGGATAAACAGATGTTATCAGGATAAAAATTTGCGCGTATCGCGATGTTTTCCCCGGTCTTAACATGCGGCCAGCTCTCGCAGGATGCCTGACGATCCATGCGGCGCTCACGATACCGATACCCATGGAGACACCCCCGATGCAAGACGCCGCCACGCCGCTCGTCGACGCGCCGCCGACCGTGCGCCGCCGCTCGGCACAGACCCGGACGATCATCGCCACCTCGGCCGGCAACGCGCTCGAGATGTTCGACTTCACCGTGTTCAGCTACTTCGCCGCGCTGATCGGCAAGACGTTTTTCCCGGTCGATTCGGGTGCCGGCCCACTGCTGCTCGCGATGGCGACGTTCGGCGTCGGCTTCGTGATGCGCCCGCTCGGTGGCGTGCTGATCGGCAATTACGCCGATCGCGCCGGCCGGCGCGCGGCGCTGACGCTGACGATCCAGTTGATGATCGCGGGCACCGCGCTGATCGCACTGACGCCGTCCTATGCACGCATCGGCGTCGTCGCGCCCGTGCTGGTCGTGATCGGCCGGCTGCTGCAGGGCCTGTCGGCCGGCGGCGAGATCGGCGCATCGACCACCTTCCTGATGGAATCGGGCCCGCTGTCCGGCCGCGGCTTCATGGTGAGCTGGCAAATGATCAGCCAGGGCGTCGCCGCGCTGCTCGGCGCGCTCAGCGGCGCACTGCTGTCGGCCGTGCTGTCGACCGACGCGCTCGAAAGCTGGGGCTGGCGCGTGCCGTTCCTGCTCGGCCTGCTGCTCGGCCCGGTCGGCTTCTATATCCGCCGCCATCTCGACGAAACGCATGTGCCGACGCACGACGCCGGCGGCAGCGCGGTACGCGAAGTGTTCACGCGCTACCTCGGCCGCGTCGTGCTCGGCACGCTGATGATCATCGGCGGCACGTCGACGCTGTACATCTTCGTGTTCTATATGCCGGCCTATGCGGTACGCACGCTCCACCTGCCGATGGCGACGTCGCTGCTCGCCGGCTGCGCGTCGGGGCTCGCGATGATCGTCGCCGCCCTCGTATCGGGACTGTTGGTCATCGACCGCCTGCCGCGCCGCAAGCCGATGATCGCCGTCACGTGGCTGCTGTCGCTCGCATGCGTGTATCCGGCATTCCGGCTGCTGATCGCCGCGCCGTCGGTCGGGCTGATGGTCGCGATCGTCACCGTCGTGATGGCGTTCGCTACCGCCGGCAGTTCCGCCTTCCTGCTGCTGATCATGGAAGCGTTCCCGCCTCGCGTGCGCGCCACCGCGCTCGCGACGATCTACAGCTTCGGCGTGACGATCTTCGGCGGCTTCGCGCAGTTCAACGTCACGTGGCTGCTGCATCGCACCGGCGACCCGATGTCGCCCGCATGGTATGTGCTCGCGTGCGGCACCGTCAGCATGATCGCGCTGTGGCGCTTCCGCGAACGCCCGGCAGATTCGCTCGACGACGGCCGCTGACCGGCGCACCGCTTCATTCACGGCGACGCCGGGCACCGGCTCCGCCCCTTTCTACCCGACAACAGAATCCGCGACGTCGACGCGTGCGCGGGCGGGCCGTTGCACGCCTGCGATTCGCGCGCCGACGATCGCGACACCACGAGACAAACGTGCGCAATTCAACCCTGATGGCCGCGTGCTTCGCGGCAACCTGCATGTGGGCCGCGCCGGCCCGCGCGAACGTCCAGATCTACGGCGCACTCGACAGCTTCCTGCAATACGCGCGCGTCGGCAGCCAGACGAGCATCGGCCTGATGAGCGGCGGCGCATCGACGTCGCGCTTCGGCTTCATCGGCAGCGAGGATCTCGGCGGCGGCCTGCGCGCGAGCTTCCGCCTCGAAAGCGGCTTCGACCTGATGTCCGGCCGTCAGCAAAGCGCGGCGTCGTTCTACAACCGCGAAGCCAACGTCGCGATCGGTTCGGACGACTGGGGGACGATCAAGCTCGGCAAGCAGTATCCGGCGATCGTGCCGGAAGCGGCCGATCCGTTCTACCTCGTCGGCCAGTTGTCGCCGTTCGCGAGCACCGCGCTGATCGGCAGCGACCTCGGGCGCGGCGCCGCATCGCTGCCGGGGCGCATCGAGAACGCAATCAGCTACAAGACGCCGACCTACGGCGGGCTCGACGTCACCGTGCTCTACGCATTTCGCAACGCGGCGGGCGCGAGCCCGATCGCGAGCAACGCAGGCGCCGTCGCCAACTTCGCGCGCGGCCCGGTGATGCTGAGCGGCGCGTACAACGCGATGTGGGCCGCCACGCAGTCGACACCCGGCGGCGCTCCCGACGGCCCGCGCACCGACTCGGTGATGGCCAGCGCGTCGTACGCGTTCGGCCCGACGCTCGCGTCGTTCGCGTACACGCTGATGCGTCCCACCGCGCCCGGCACGCTCGTCGCGCAGGTCTATTCGCTGGGCGCGATCTGGCAGCGCGGCCCGCACGCACTGCGCGCCGATCTCGCCTACCGCACGATCGCCGGCCAGGCGAGCCACGCACTCGGTGCGCTGCTCGGCTACGACTACCAGTTCTCGAAGCTTACCGGCATGTATGTGCGAATCGGCGGCTTCAGGAACACCGGTCAGTCGGCGCTGTCGTTCGGCTCCGCGCCGATGTCCGCCCCCGGCATGAGCAGCACCGTCTTCGCCCTTGGCCTCCGGCAGAAATTCTGACCGCGCCAGCCTCTTTACAGGAGCAATTCATGACTTCACTCGCCCTCGATTTCATCGACAGCCAGCGTACGCAATTCACCGAACTGTCCGACCGGATCTGGAATCTCGCCGAGCTGCGCTACGAGGAATTCGCGTCGACCGACCTGCACGTCCGGATGCTCGAAGACGCCGGGTTTCGCGTGACGCGCGGCGTGGCCGACATCCCGACCGCGTTCGTCGCCGAAGCCGGCCACGGCGGCCCCGTGATCGGTATCCTCGGCGAATACGATGCGCTGTCCGGGCTCAGCCAGGAAGCCGGTGCGCTCACGTGCCGGCCGTCGGGCGAGATCTCGAACGGCAACGGCCACGGCTGCGGCCACCACCTGCTCGGCACGGCCGCGCATCTCGCCGCGGCCGCGGTGAAGGCGCATCTCGAGCGTACGGGCCAACCCGGCACCGTGCGCTTCTACGGCTGCCCGGCCGAGGAAGGCGGCTCCGGCAAGACCTTCATGGCGCGCGCGGGCGTATTCGACGATCTCGACGCCGCGCTGTCGTGGCATCCGCACGTGTACACGGGCATCTTTCCGGCTGGCTCGCTCGCGAACATCCAGGCGTACTTCCGCTTCACCGGCAAGGCGTCGCACGCAGCCGCGTCGCCGCATCTCGGCCGCAGCGCGCTGGACGCAGTCGAGCTGATGAACGTGGGTGTCAACTACCTGCGCGAGCACATGCTGCCCGAAGCACGCGTGCACTACGCGGTGACGAACACGGGCGGGCTGTCGCCGAACGTCGTGCAGGCGAATGCGGAAGTGCTGTACCTCGTGCGCGCGGCCCGTAACGACCAGGCGGCCGAACTGTTCGAGCGCGTGAAGAACGTCGCGCGCGGCGCGGCGCTGATGACCGACTGCCAGCTCGAGATCGTGTTCGACAAGGCGTGTTCGAACCTGCTGGAAAACGCGGTGCTGAACCAGGTCATGTACGGCCATCTGCAGGCGATCGGCACGGCCGGCTTCGACGCCGACGACGCGGCGCTCGCCGATGCATACCAGCGCCAGACGCTGACTGCGCAGGATATCGAAACGTCGTCGCGTTCGCTGAACCAGGCATGGCGCGATCCGAAGGCGCTGTTCGACGGGATCGACCCGTACGAGCCGGGCAAGGGCCGCCCGATCTGCGGCTCGACCGACGTCGGCGACGTGAGCTGGGTCACGCCGACCGCGCAATGCCACACGAGCTGCTATGCGTTCGGCACGCCGCCGCACTCGTGGCAATGGGTCGCGCAAGGCAAGACGGCACTCGCGCACAAGGGGATGATGCTCGCGGCGAAGACGATGGCCGCGACCGCGATCGACCTGCTCGGCGCACCCGACACGCTCGCCAACGCGAAGGCGGAACTGCTCGAGCGGCGCGGCGGCCGGCCGTACGTGTGCCCGATTCCGGACGACGTCGCGCTGCCGTTCCGCCGCTGAGCATGTCGTGCCGCGCCGGTTGCGTCGTCACGCGAGCGTGGGCGGCGCAGCCTGGCTGACGTCGACGCGTTTCGGCAGGATGCCGGCTTGGTAAAACACGTCCGCGATGCGCTGCTGATACGCAAGCGTGTCGCGCGTGACGGGCTCGACACCGAAGCGTGCGCGGCGAAACGCGAGCGCGACGGCCGGCTCCGGAATCCCCCAGAGTTTCGAGAATTCGGCCGCCCCCTGCGCGCGGTTCGCATCGAGCCAGCGCTGAACGGTCGTCAATTCCGACACGGCGACGTCGAGCACGTCGGCATTGTGCTGCGCATACGTGCGCGACGCGAAGTAGTAGCCGCGATTCTCGACGAGCCCCGTGCCGTCCGCGACGATACGCGCGCCGAACGCCTGCTGAACCACCGCGAGAAACGGATCCCAGATGATCCACGCGTCCACCGAGCGGTTCTCGAATGCGGCGCGCGCATCGGACGGCGACAGCCAGACAGGCGTGACGTCCGCATAGTCGAGCTTCGCGGCCTGCAGCAGCCGGACCAGCAGGAAGTGCGTATTCGATCCCTTCACCAGAGCGATGCGCTTGCCGCGCAGGTCCGCAAAGGTCTTGACCGGCGAATCCTTCGGGACGATCAGCGCCTCGGCTGCCGGACCCGACGGCGTTTGTGCGTAATAGACGAGCGGCGCACCAGCCGCGAGCGCGAAGATCGGCGGCGCTTCGCCGACATCGCCGAAGTCGATCGATCCCGCGTTCAGCGCCTCGAGTTGCGGCGGCCCCGACGGGAACTCGGTCCACGTGACGGTCACGCCGAGCGGCGCGAGCTTGCCTTGCAGCGTGCCGCGCGCCTTCAACAGGCTAAGCGGCCCTTTCTGATAACCGATGCGCAACGTCCGCGCGCCGGCCGCACTCGCCAGCGCGAAGCCCGGGTGCGTGGCGCCGGCCGCAATCGCCAGGCCTGCTTGAAGGAGCCGGCGGCGGGTTCTTGAGTGTCGATCTGCCATGTCGTTTCGGGTTCGATGAAGGGGGCGCGGAGGGCGCGCGCCTGCGATGAAGCAGGTCGAACCGATTCTAGGAGGTTGGCGCCGTGCATCGAACCAACGATGTTCGATATCGAAAGCAAGCGTTCTCATAAGGGCGCGCCGGTTGCACGGGAAACAGTTCCCGGAACCGGCGAGCGCTCACATTCGGCATTCCCTTAAATACAGGACTGCGTACTATTTTCACCGATCAGGCAATGCATGTCACTCACGCACCGGCGATGGCTGAATCAGGCATTGCGTGACGCGCAGGACGCGGCCAGCGCAGCCTCGTCGGCAGCCAGCAACTCGGGCACGCATTCGCGCAGGAAATCGACGAACGTCCGGATCTTGGCGTCGAGATACTGACGCGACGCGTACAGCGTGTAGACCGTCAGCTTCTGCAACCGGTATTCGGGCAGCACGCGTACCAGCGCACCGCTCGCGAGCCCGGGCAGCGCGGCCGACATCGGCAGCGAGCCGATCCCGAGGCCGGCACGCAGCGCGGCGCCGAGCGCATCGGCGATGTTCACCTGGAAATCCGGCAACGGCAGTTCGAACGTTTCGCGTCCGTTGGGGCCGTCGAGATGCCAGCGGTCACGCGGAAAGAGCGGCGTGACGATCTGCAGGCACGCATGCCCTTCGAGATCGCTCACCGTACGCGGCGTGCCGCGCGCCTTCAGGTACGCGGGTGACGCGCACAGCACGCTGCCCACGTCGCCGAGCCGCTGCGACACGAGCCCGGAATCGGGCAGCTCGGTCGTGCTCAACTGCAGCGATACGTCGTAGCCTTCGTCGATGATGTCGGGCACGTGCTGCGACAGCGTCAGTTCGACCGCGACCGACGGATAGCGCTCACGGTAGCGCACGACCGCGGGCACCACGTAGGACTGGCCGAAACTCGTCGTCGCGTGAACGTGCAGCCGTCCCGACGGTTTCGCCTGCGCGTCGGCCGCCTCGGCTTCCGCTTCGTCGATATAACCGAGGATGCGCTGGCAGCGATCGAGATAGCGCTGCCCGGCGTCGGTCAGCGCAATGCGGCGCGTGCTGCGGTTGAGCAGACGCGTGCGCAGATGCGTTTCGAGTTGCGCGACCGAGCGCGATGCATAGGCCGTCGTGATGTCCAGGCGATGGGCCGCGCTCGTGAAGCTGCCCTCCTCCGCGACCCGGACGAAAATGCGCATCATCTGTAACGTGTCCATCGACCTGTCCCCGGGATTGAGATCACGTCGCGCCACCGTGCGGCCTGGGTGCCGGCGGCTCCGGCACCGGCCGGTCTGGCGCGAATTGTGCGGAACAGTACAGCAGCGCTGCAGGCGTGTCCAGTTCGCCGTACGCGGCGTGATCCGGATGCCGAATCATGCGGCGAAACCGCTCGCCTCATGGTATCCGGGCCGCGCGTGCACGCGCCCGAATGCGACTGAATGTTCCAACGGGCAAACGGCATCGAGCCGGCAAAAACTACTCGCCGGCCGCGATGCCGCGGCTCAATTTACGTCCTTCCTGTCTCGCACGTTACGCAGCGGCAGCCACATCGAACGGATTGCGCAACACGATCGTGTCGTCACGCTCCGCACCGGTCGTGATCATCGACACCGGCGCGCCCGCGACCGCTTCGATGCGCACGATGAAATCCTGCGCGGCGCGCGGCAGCGCCGCACGCTCGCGCACGCCCTTCACGGTGCCGCGCCAGCCGTCGAATCGCTCGTATACAGGTTTCGCGCGCGACTGTGCATCAAGGCTCGCAGGCAGATGGTCGACGCGCGCGCCGTCGAGTTCGTAACCGACGCACAGCTCGATGGACTCGAAGCCGTCGAGCACGTCGAGCTTCGTGAGCGCGAGCGAATCGATGCCGGAGATCCTGACGGCCTGACGCAGTTGTGCGGCATCGAGCCAGCCGCAGCGTCGCGGCCGGCCCGTGTTGACACCGAATTCCTTCCCGCGCGCGCGCAGCGTTTCGCCGGTGACATCGTTCAGCTCCGTGAGGAACGGGCCGCCGCCGACACGCGTTGCATACGCCTTGGTCACACCCAGCACATGGCCGAGCTTCGATGCGCCCAGCCCGGTGCCGGCCGCCGCGGCCGAGGCCACGGTGCCCGACGACGTCACGAACGGATACGTGCCCCAGTCGATATCCAGCATCACGGCCTGCGAACCCTCGAACAGGATGCGCTCGCCGCGATCGGTTGCGTCGTTGAGGTCGGCCCAGACGGGGCGCACGAACGGTAGGATCTTCGGCGCGAGGTCGACCAGCGCCGCCAGCATCGCGTCGCGATCATATTCGTCGAGCCCCAGGCCGCGGAACCACGCGTTGTGATGGTCGACGAGCACGTCGAGCTTGGCGGCGAGCCGGCCGGGCTCCGCGAGATCGCCGACGCGCAGTCCGCGGCGCCCGACCTTGTCCTCGTAGGCCGGCCCGATCCCGCGCAGCGTGGTACCGATCGGCTCGCGGCGCAGGCGCTCCTGCGCCTGGTCGATTGCGCGGTGAATCGGCAGCACCAGCGTCGCGTTCTCGGCGATCGACAGATTGTCCGGCGTCACCGACAGCCCGAGCTCGGCCATTCGCCCGATTTCCGCGAGCAGCGCTTCCGGATCGAGCGCCACGCCGTTGCCGATCACGCCGCGCTTGCCGCGCACGACGCCGCTCGGCAGCAGCGCGAGCTTGTACGTCTTGCCGCCGACGACCAGCGTATGGCCCGCGTTGTGGCCACCGTTGTAGCGCGCGACGAGATCGGCCTGGGCCGCCAGCCAGTCCACGACGCGCCCCTTGCCCTCGTCGCCCCATTGGGCGCCCACTACCACCACGTTCGGCATGCTCCGCACTCCATGTGAGAATTTCAGACACTCGTTCGGCCGAGCCGGCCGTTTGTGTGCCATATTGGCGGAGCTGGATCACCCGATCAAACGATTAAACCTGAACCTTCGCGTGAGTAAATCTCACTCGAAACGATGCGATGGCCCGACGACTCCCTCCGTTGAATTCACTGCGCGCTTTCGAAGCTGCCGCGCGGCTCGGCAGCTTCACGCTGGCCGCCGACGAGCTGTGCGTGACGCACGGCGCGATCAGCCGGCACGTGCAACAACTCGAAGCATGGCTCGGGCGGCCACTGTTCGAACGCCACAACCGGCGCGTCGAGCTGACCGACGCCGGCCGCGCGTATCTCGCCGAGGTCGGCGCGTCGTTCGACCGGATCGCGCTCGCCACCGCGCAGCACTTCGGTCACGCGCAGCAGCGCGTGCTGCGCGTCAGCGCGCCCGCGACGTTTTCGCTGCGGTGGCTCGTGCCGAAGCTGTCATCGTTCCAAGTCGCCCATCCGGCCATCGAGGTACGGTTATCGACGTCGAACGAGCCGATCGAGAAATTGCGCGACAAGGTCGACCTGATCGTGCGCGGTGGCCCGCAGGTCATCGACGGGTACGTCGCCGAGGAATTCCTGTCCGAAGTGCGGCTGCCCGTGTGTGCGCCGAAGCTGCTGGAGGGCCGGCCGCTGGACACGCCGGCCGATCTCGCGGGCTTTACGCTGCTGCACGCGGCAACCTATCCCGGCATGTGGCCCGAGTGGCTTGCGGCGGCCGGGTTTCCGAATCTCGTGCCGCGACACTCGCTCACGCTCGAGCATTTCTACCTGACGTTGCAAGGCGCGCTCGACGGGCTCGGTGTCGCGATGGGGCCGATCGCGCTCGTCGCGGACGACATCGCCGAAGGCCGGCTCGTGCAGCCGTTCAGCGAACCGGCACTGCCCCCGTGGCGCTACTTCACCTACGTGGCATCCGCGCGTGCGAACGACGATGCCGTGCGTGCATTCAAGGACTGGCTGAAAATGACGGGGAACGCGACTGCGCAGGACACGCGACACTGACCACGTCGAGGTGCCGGTCGTGCGCGACGAGAAAAGAAGGATTCCAAATCAAATGACGAAAATCAACGGAACGTGATTTTCGGTGTGCATCGCGTGACCGTGATGCATGCGGCAAGCCGCGGTGCGAGCCGCGGCTTGCCGCCGGACGACGCTTACTGGCTTGCTGCGGCGCCGGCCTTCTTCTCTGCGTTTTGCAGGTTCTGCGGATAGTTCGGATCATTGGCCGCCGGCTTGTAACCGGCATCTTCGAGTTTCTTCAGTTCGGCGGTGTTCTTCGCACGTGCAGCCTTGTGCTCGGCCTTGCGTTTGGCCCTGGCCGCCTTGCGTGCCTCGCTCTTCGCTGCCTTGGCATCCTGTGCAGCAGGTGCGCTGGCGGCGTCGGTCTGTGCAAACGCGGGAACTGCCGAGCCAAACAGGAAAGCGGCTGCCGTAGCAGCCAGCGCGAATTTTCTGATCTGGATTTGCATCGCTGAACTCTCTTTTTTGATGACTATCACGGATTGAAAAACCATCGAGATACCGCCCCTGTCCTGATCGGTCGTCATGTCGCGATCAGGACCTGTGCATCATAACCGCGTCGCGAAAAATGTGGCGTGAACGTGCGGACGGAATCGGGATACACGTATGGGAGAAGACGGCGGCTCTGCACGGCCGTCGCATGACAGAGACAGGGCGGCCGTATCGCGCGCTTCGGTAACGGCAATGGGTTACGCACGCGCAGTACGATCCACGACCGATGTGCGACATCGACAGTTGTTTCACTGGTGGTGATGTCGACACGCTTATGCGTGACGTGAGCCTCGTCGCGCATCCACGATCACCGCAGCAGCAGTCGACCTGTGCGTCACGTTGTCATTCGACGCGGCTTGAACGACGGTTCCTCCCATAAACGACCACGATTCGGTTCATCCGGCGACCAATACGATCGCGTCGAGTCGCCGCGCAGTAATGACGGTGGTTACCTGTGGCTTTGGTTATCGGTACGGGTGACGCTCGTCATCGACAGGTACGTATGACGAAAAGCCGAACGTAGTGTGTGAGGTGAAGATGTCGACGGGCATCGCTTCACGCATGCGTCGAGGAACCGCGCGAACGCGTGCTGCTCATCTGGCAGACGTTGTTTCGGTGTCGAAGTCGCGAGAAAGCTTGTCGGTTCGCGCGGCTGTGCACGCGATTACCTCGCACAGCGCGCGTTTGCCACAGGCTTTTCATTTGTCCGCTTCGGTGGTCCGCCAGCTGGACGATACGGCGATCTTCACAGCTTGCTTATACCTGTAGTAATGCCGACCGGTGAGCTTTTACGGGACAAGGCCATCCCGGATGGGTGAGCATGTTCGGGAGCCACTCGCAATTCGACTACGGTGAGCTTCATCGTCGACCGAATCTTCACGTCGGCTCGAAACGATCTCCGGATCGGCCCAGGAGCCGACGACCTGTGCGGATGGCGTTCCGGGCACGACGATCGCTCCAGATCGGTTGTGCGGGCCTCTCGCAGCTTGCCAGGGGCACAGCGCGACGCCTCCACTGATGCATAGGTAGAAAATCGGAAGGCTGCGGCGTGGCGAAGCAGTCCGAGGCGATTTCCTCTGCGCACAGTCCACAGGCTAAATTTGTCGATGCGCGTCGACAGGCGACCGGTAAAAACTTATCCACGGACGGGGAAGCGCGAGTACAAAAAACCACTGACATGCAATCCACGATGATTTCGAACTGCGGCCGGTGAATCCGAAGATGTCGGCTGCCCCGGTTGCGAATCGGCTCCGCCGGCCAATCGCAGTCGCTCTGATGATCGGGAAGTGGATTCTTCGGTCCCATAACCGGGAACCTGTGCGCCAAGTTGGAGGATTTTTTTGCGATTTCCTCCCATAGGTTTCTACGTTTCGGCGTTTGTGAGTAGGTACTCACCTCTCTGGGAAGCCTTGTCGGGCCTGAAGTCCCAGTGGAACAAGGGGCAACCTGATGTTCCGCAGGCCTGGATCGAAGGATCAACGCGCTTTCCGTACCACAGACGGCTCCCATTGGTAGCGGTTTATGGGGTTCGTCTTTCTGTGGCAGCACACGTGTGTTTACATCTTTTGTAAACCACGTTTACTTCTTTAACTACTTTTAGACGGCTCACAGCCTTGTGCCACAAGGGTTTGAGCGGTGTTCGGTACCCATTTATGGGAGCACAGGTGGAAGGGTCTGGGGTTTCAGGTCTGTGGATTTGGGGAATGGGGTACCGCGTTGTGGGGATTCGGGGTTGTGGATATGGGGCGAGCGTACCCGGTTATGGGAAAGGGGTCATAAATCGCACAGGGTAGTCGTCTATGGGAACGTATCAAGGTAGCCTTTTATGGGCCAGTTTTCTCGATCCTCGGGTGCCTCGAGGCACAGCGATTTTCTTCGGGTAGACGTTTATGGGGAATCTCGGAGGTACCTGTTTATGGGAGGAAGTCTGGGCCAATCGGCTACATTTCACCAACCTGCTGCGGAAACCTTTCCCATGGACAGGATCGTTGCTACGGATAGGTTGCCAGCTATGGGGGAACCGGAAGGTTGCCATTTATGGGAGCTATTTCTACCGTCGGGATCGAAAACAACGAAATCGATGAAGTCGACAGGTACCCTCCTATGGGAAACGATGAAGGTAGCAAGTTATGGGAGAAAGACGCGGCTGTGCTGCAGAGCACCACGAATCCGGCCGACGATCTCGATTACGGTCGTTTGTCTCCCATGGATGGTTACCTTCCCGAGGGCAAATCTCGTGCCGGGTTTTGGTGTCGGGACATTAAAGGTAGCGGCTTTTGGGAAGTTTTTTTTTCCAAAGGTAGATGGATATGGGGCTCATCGCAAGTCTAATAAACATGAGTTTCCCTTTAATATCTGATGGTTACACGCGATAGTGAAAGTGATGCTGGAGCGAGGACGTTGCTCCGGCGCGAGAAAAGGTATAAAGTCCGCTATCAACAAGGTCACCTTATCCGGACATCACGATGCCGCGCAAGCCCGCAAGCAAAGGCTCAGACAAACAGGTTTCACTGTTTCAGACACCCGAGCCTCCCGACTTGCTGCGCAAGGCGGTCCAGGCGATTCATATCGCGCCCAAGTCGGGAAAGATCGGGCTGCAGCAGCGCAAGATGTTCAGTTCGCTGATCAAGAACGCCCTTCGGCAGGAGGCGTTCGAGCCTGGCCGGACCAGCTTCTCGATCTCGATCGCTTCGCTTTCTCACGAGAGCGGGTTGAACAGCAACAACACGAAGTACGTGAAGGACACGGTCAACTCGCTGATCAGTACCGTCGTCAACTGGGACTACCTGGCCGCGGACCGTTCGACGGTCTGGAAAGCGTCGGGCCTGCTCGCCGGCGCGGAGCTCGAGCAATCGGTGCTGAAGTACAGCTTCTCCGACCAGATTCGCAGCGAATTGCTGAACCCCGAAATCTACGCGCTGATCGATATGCGGATCGCCCGCGAGTTCCGGCGGTCGCACTCGCTCGCGCTGTGGGAAAACACGGTGCGCTACGAAGGGATCGGCATCACCGCGAAGATCCCGCTGCCGAAATTCCGTGACCTCATTCTCGGCCAGGACAAGGCGTCGCAATCGTACAAGGAATACAAGCTGTTCAAGAGCAAGGTCCTGGTCCCGTGCATTCAGGAGGTGAACGAAGTATCGGATCACACGCTCGAGCTGATCGAACACAAGTCCGGCCGCAGCGTGGAAGCCGTGCAGTTCAAGGTGACGCGCAAGCAGAGCGCTGATACGGTGGAGGACGGCGACGTCAAGAACGAGGCGTTGGTCGAGGAAGTCGCCAAGTTCGGCATTCCGCGTTCGGAGGCGCGCCGCTTGATCACGCAATACGGCGTGCAGCGCATCAAGGCGGCGATCGCCTATACGCTCAATCGGACAACGAAGAAGAATGCGGCGCCGGTCGACAATGTGGCCGCGTATTTCCGCAAGGCACTGACGCACGGCTATACGCTGGCCGACGGGCAGGGAACCGAGGCAGCCGCACCGGCGAAGGAATCCGCGCAGAGCAAGCAGGAGCAGATTCGCGACAAGTATCTGGCGGCGAAGGTCGAGGAAGCCGGCGCGTATTTCCGCGAGCTGGAGATCGACGACCAGACCAAGCTGCTCGAACGCTACAACGAGACGGTGGCGGGCTCGAAGGACCTGACGCTGTCGCCGAAGAAGAAGGCGAGCAAGCTCGCGCAGACCAGCTTCTTCCGATGGCTCGCACTGGATACCTGGGGCGAACCGACCTCGGACGACCTGCTGGAATTCCTGCTCAAAAGCAGTCTCGCAGGTAACTGATCAAGGCCTCGCAGCCGAGGGTGCGTCGTGCGCCGGACTTGGTGTCGTCCGGCTTCGCGGTGCAAGGCGGATGCGAGGCCTTCTGCTTTTGGCGCGTTACTTTTGCGCGGCCGTCGCCAGCTCGGCGACGTAAGCATCGATGACGGTCTTGAGCTGGTCGGCAAGCGCTTCCTGATGGGACGCGTCGACGCCCTTGAGCTGCAGATCCAGACGGCCATCGGGGTAGGTCTTCAACTGGCCGATCGCGCGCGACTCGAGTGCGAAGTCGTGACGAACGCTGTAACGCGTGCGGCCCGTTTTCTTGTTGCCGTCGCTCTGTGCCCGCAGGAAATTCTCGAGATCGCGGACCGATTTTTTCCGGTCGATCACGGCCGTCAGCAGCCGGTCGGCCGTCGGCTCGCCCAGGCGTTCGAAGATCAGCTTCAGGAAATACGCCGCCTGCAGGCCGACCACGTCATTCGCGCTGGCCATCCGCTCCAGCAGCGTGTTGGGCAGTGCGTTGAGCGACAGCGTCTTGCTGATCGATGCCTTGTCCTTGCCGATCTTTTCCGCCAGCGTGTTCTGGTCGGAAAAGACCTTCTCGTCGAGGAGGCGCTTCCACGCAACCGCATCGTCGAAAATCGTCTGGCGCTCGTGGTCGTGGTTCGCGCGATACGCGATCGTATAGAGCTGCTCGGGCGTGTGATCCGTGCGGAACGTGGCGTTGATGGTCTCGTCGCCGTTGATGCTCGTCGCGCGCAGCCGACGCTGCCCGTCGATCACGACGAGCTTGCCGGGAAATTCCGGGAGCCGCGTGACCTTGATCGGCTCGATCTGCCCTTCCCGTTTCAACGTCAGCGCGAGCTCGTGCAAGCTCGACTCGGAGTAGAACACGCGCGGGTTGAACGGGTTCGGGATGCAGTCCTTGACCAGCACCTTCTGCGGCGCGCCGAGATCCGACGTACCGGCGGGCGTGACTGCGGCCGGCGCGCCGGCAGGCGCCGCCTCGACGGCAACATTCGCAGCGGTCGTAGGTTCGGGCAGCCGCGTTTCGAGGGCGGCATTTTCCTGCGCGAGTCCGCGCAACAGGCCGGCAGCGAGGTGCAGGTTGCCGGTCGGCTTCTTGTCTTTCGAAGTGTCCTTAGCCATGGGCGGCTCCGGTAGCGCGCGTCGACGCGATGTATTGGGCCATTTCCGTGACCAGCTTTTCGATTTCCGCGCGGGCTTCTTTCAGGCCCTTCAGGTATCGATTGTGATGGTGGATCGTGGTGCCGAGCGCGAATGTCTGACGGTAGACCTCGCGTTGCGCGATCTGGCTGTCGAGCAGATGCTCCCCTATTTCTTCAGCTCTTAGAATTTTTAAAATTTCTTCACGCATTTTAGTTTTTCCATTGACGCTATTCAGCATCAATGCGGAAGAAAGATTAGGGTTTCGAACGGAGCGCATCGATTCGATCATGCGGATCATCGCGACGGTGCTGTACAGGTCGGCCGGCGACGGCGACAGCGGTACCAGGCAAAAGTCGGCTACTTCAAGGACGGAGGCGATGCGCGGATCTTCGAGGTTGCCAGGACAGTCGACGACGATCACGTCGAAGTTCGCGTCCTGCTTCTTGATCTCGCCACCGATGCCGCGGCCGGCGGGCGCCAGCGAAAGGACCGTCATAGGCAACGTGTTCTCGCCACTCGTTACCCAACGAACAGAAGTGCCTTGAGGGTCGGCATCTATCAGGGCGACCTTGTTGCCACCGGCTTCGAACGCAGCCGCGATGTTGACGGAGATGGTCGTCTTCCCGGTCCCACCTTTTTGATTACTGACGGCGATCTTGAAAGCCATTAAATTCCTCCAAGGAGTTTTGCGTAATATATGCAGTTATTGTTGAAATGTCCAGAAAAGCATTGAATGCAATGCATACCTTGATGGTCGATGTGGTTGTCACGTGACAAGTTGGCCAAACGGCCTACCTGTCATCATCGACAAATGATCGAGTAAAAATAAAATTGTCGATCACACCAACAATGCATTCACTAGAGTGTGGAAAATTCACCTGATTTTAATATCGACGACGAAGGTGAAGCATGGAAGCCGATCGTCACGACTTTTCCATTTCTATCGAAACTCGCTGAGATTCCGATTGACTGGAATCTCGAACGGCGACAGGTTGGTAGTTGTCACGTGACAAGTGGCTGGACATCGATTCGCGTCGTCGCTTTACATCGCTAGGTCGCTTTTGATCACGGAATGGTGCCGGCCTCGGCAGCGCCACTTCTACATTCGATATGCGGCTTTGGGCCTCATGCGATTACTTGCCGACAAGGTGAGTTGTCACGTGACAAGCGCCCGTGATGTGCGCCAGGGTTGGCTTCGTAGCGTCTTCCGAAGATAGTGAGATCGAACAGCGTGTAGAGCGTAGACGCAGTCTATTAAGGAGAGGCTTCGCGGGTGACGGTTCGCCGTTAAACGTGGCTTGCTGAACGGTTCGCTGATGAGTTGTCACGTGACAACCGAAACTCCGGGCGAGGTCGTTTGATCGACAGGAAGTCCTCAGTTGTCGTTGTAGATGCACGCCTGAAGATGGTGAGTCGACGAGTGACCTATCGGTCTGGAGTCGGTGTCACCGGCTACCTGCCCACGCACGCGCTCGTCCTCGCGTGAGCTTAGCGGCTGCACGGACAGATATATCCGGCGAAGCGCGTTGCGGATATCCATGATATGGCCCCATTTATAGAGAGGCCCCGCCGTAGCTCCGTCTCGTCCAACCGTCAGCAGGGGAGGGGTGTGGCTTCGTCGTACGCTCGCGTTGCCGCCAATACATCCTGGAGTCCTGTCTACGACCGCGACGCACTGGAGCGGGCGAATCGGTGGGAATTCGCCCGTCGAGGGACCTGCGACAACGCAAACGGGCCGGATCGTGAAACATTTTCGAAAAATGGAGCGTTCTCGGAAATCCTTGTGTGGCAATGGCTTGCGCTACATTCTTCATGTTGTTTCACGCGAAATGAGCAGGATCGCCGGCGGAAATAGGGGCGTATGATATTTCCACCCGCCGTCGTCATCGATGCACTCATGAGCGACACGATTTGTAGGTTTGGATACGTATTTCGTAGTTAATAAGACGTTTTCGATGATCCAGACCTGAAGGAAGCAGATTTGCTACTGGTCGGGGCCATCATGGAACCATGTCGACGCCCAGATCCGACACGTCATGCCGATAATCAACCCGAGTTGTCACGTGACAACGCATCGCGTCAGTCGCACGATCCGTTGAACCGCGACGTCTCAGGAGAAATCGATCGATGAGAAATTTGCGACCAGGGACGTGAACACTGGAACAGGTGCCTCGGTCGTCGAGAGAGGTGAGCCCACATAGGTTCAGGGATGAGATGGGTGACTGCCTGTCAACAACAGATCGCCCATGAGTCTGGATGCGCGCCCCCTTGAATGCGGTCGTCACGACGCTCAAGGCCTTCAAAGGGAATTCGCCGGACAGATGCTGAACAATTGATCGTGAGTGGGAAAGGCACACACGCCCTGTCGCGCACTCGATTCAACCGACCTGATCACTTACGCATTGAGCCGATCCTGCAATGCTGTGGATCCCGCCAAAGCAGGGCGCCCCGCATCTCCGAGATCGTTGCCTGCGATCAATAGCTTGCCGCGATTGACAGAACGACATCCGTCCCGCTCCGCAGGCTATCGATATCTCGCCGCGGTGAATTGCCGAACAACCGGCTGTATTCCCGATTGAACTGGGTCGGGCTCGCATACCCGACCCTGAACGATGCCGACGCAGCGTCGAGTCGCTCGGACAGCATCAGCCGACGTGCCTCGTTGAGCCGTATCCATTTCTGGTACTGCAGCGGACTCATGCCCGTGAGCTGACGGAAGTGGTGATGGAAGGTCGAACTGCTCATCTGAACCTGCGCCGCGAGATCGTCGACCCGCAGCGACTCGTCATAGTGGGCCCGCAGCCAACGGATCGCACGTGACACGCGGTTGCCCTGGCTGCCGGCGGACGCGATCTGACGCAGGCGAGCGCCCTGGTCGCTCGTCAGCAGCCGATAGTAGATTTCCCGCTCGACGTACGGTGCGAGAACGGGGATGGCGTTCGGGTCGTCCAGCAACGCCAGCAACCGGTTGAGTGCATCGAACAGCGGTTCGGTCATGTCGCCGACGACGAGGCCGCGGCCCACGGGCGCATCGTCGTGATCCGGTGCGACCTGCATCATCAGTTCCGCGAGGACGTGAAAATCGAGCTTGAGCCCGATCCCGAGAAACGGCTCCTCGTGGCTGGCCTCGATGACTTGCGTCGAGCCAGGCAAATCGAGCGACGTGATCAGAAAACGGTTGGCGTCGTAGATATAAGCGTCGCCGCTCTGAATGACCCGCTTCGTGCCCTGAACGACGAGACCGAAGCTCGGCTCGACCATGCACTCCATCGGCTGCGTCGGCGCTTCCCTGCGATGGAAGCTCAGGTTCGGAATGGCCGTGGTGACGTGGTCGGCGCCTTCGGTCCATCTCGCGACGCGCGTTGCGAGTGCCTGCCGCAGATCGCACACGCGGCTGCGGTTGGTCGACTGTTGGTCTGCCTGGTTGGATGCAGCGATGGCGACGTCGTCGTCTCGTTGGCCGGGTGTGTATCGGACGGGTGCCAGATGCATGACTTCTCTATTCAGGTAAGCGGGTGGTCAGGCAGGCCGTCGGTGTACAGGTGCCCCGGCAACACATGCGCCTTTCTTCGGGAGTCGCGGCATGGGCGCGCTCCCGGACGGCAGGCACAACGACCGACGGACCTACTTGGTCGCCTGCGACGCGCAAAATTGCCAGCGGCGCGATTTCGTTGCCGGCGCCGCCGCGTGCTCGTCGACGGCGCGCCACCACCGCTCACCGCGGTGCGGCGTGCCGAGATCGAGGCGCTCGCCGATCCTGGGCGTCGACAGTTCGATGCCGCGCACGAGAGCCAGTGCCGTGACACGCTCGAACGGCTCCTGCCAGCGATGCATTGCAAGATCGAACGTGCCGTTATGGATCGGGACCAGCCAGCGTCCGCGCAAATCGATGTGCGCCTGGACGGTTTCTTCCGGCTGCATGTGCACGTACGGCCATTGCGCATCATAGGCGCCTGTTTCAATCAACGTCACGTCGAACGGTCCGAGGCGCTCGCCGATCGTCCGGAACCCGTCGAAGTAGCCGGTGTCGCCGCTGAAGAACACGCGCAGGTCGTCGTCGACGATGACCCACGATGCCCACAGCGTGCTGTTGCCGTCGAACAGGCTGCGCCCGGAAAAGTGCTGCGCGGGGGTTGCCGTCAGTGTCAGGCCGGCCACGTCGACACTCTGCCACCAGTCGAGCTGCCGGACCTTTGTTGCGTCGATGCCCCATTCGATCAGGCGGTCGCCGACGCCCAGCGTGGTCACGAACACATCGGTGGTTGCGGCAAGCGCCAGCACCGTGTCGCGGTCGAGGTGATCGTAGTGATCGTGCGACAGGATCACACCGCGCAGCGGCGGGAGATCCTCAAGCGCGATCGGCGGCGCATGGAAGCGCTTGGGGCCGACGTGCCGGAACGGCGACGCACGCTCGGCGAATACGGGGTCGGTCAGCCAGAATTCGCCGCGCAGCTTGAGCAGCAGCGTCGAATGGCCAAGCCGGTACAGGCTGCGATCGGGCGCCGCGTCGAGCGCCGCGCGAGTCAGCGAATCGATGGGCAATGCACTGGTCGGCACGGTGTTGCGCGGCTTGTTGACCAGCATGTTCCACGCGATCCCGAGCGTCTTGCCGAATCCTTCGACCGGACGCGGCGCGACATTGGCGAAGCGTTCGCCGTTGTGCTGCGGCGAACCGCCGGACAGCGCGCGGCCGCGCCGGGCGGCCGCAAAACCCAGAATGCGGTGAATCAAAACGAGAGGCGATGCCATGTCGGTTCGTCCGGAGGATAAAGTACACTAAACAGTGTAGTTTATTTTTTGGATAAGTAAACTGTCCGGTGTAAAATTTTCGTATGGATACCAGCACTCCCCACCTGCGCCTGACTGATCGAAAGCGCGCGGCCATCGTCGATGCGGCGATCGAGGAATTTCTCGCGGCGGGCTACGATGCGACCAGCATGGATCGTATCGCTGCGCGCGCGGACGTGTCGAAGCGCACGGTCTATAACCACTTTCCCGGTAAGGAAACGCTGTTTGCAGCGATCCTGCACAAGTTGTGGGAGGCGACGCAGACCGGCGGTTCGCCGACCTATCGCGCCGACGTGCCGCTGCGCGAGCAACTGCTCGCGTTGCTGGACCGCAAATTGCGCTTGCTGAACGACGAGGCATTTCTCGCACTTGCGCGCGTGGCGATCGGCGCGGCGATCCATTCGCCGGAGCGCGCGCGCGACATGGTCGAGCGTCTCGGCGAGCGCGAGGAAGACATGACGGTCTGGGTGCGGGCGGCCGCGGCGGCCGGCCGCCTGTCGGTCACCGATCCGTTGTTCGCCGCGCATCAATTGCATGGCGTCGTGAAGGCATTTGCGTTCTGGCCGCAGATCACGATGGGCCAGCCGCCGCTCACGGCGCAGGAGCAACGGAAAGTCGCGGAATCCGCGGCCGACATGTTTCTCGCGTACTACGCGCGGCCGGACGACGGCGATGCAATGCGCGCCACGCAGGATTGACCATGCATCGGGATGCCCTGCGCGAAGCGGAGCCGGCGCGATGCGCGCGAGCGGTGCGCGCAGCATCGATGCGCCGTCGCACCTGAAGCCGAACGCGAGCGATTACGCATGAAGACGCTGTTGATTGTCTATCACACGATGACCGGGGGCACGCAACAGATGGCCGAAGCGGCTGCCGGCGCGGCGCGCGAGCAGGCCGGCATCGACGTCAGGCTGCAGCGTGCGGACGCGACGAGCGCAGACGACGTGCTGGCCGCCGACGCATACCTGTTTGCGACGCCGGAGAATCTCGCGGCGATGTCCGGGCTGATGAAGGACTTTTTCGATCGCTGCTACTACGCGGCGCTCGATCGCGTGAACGGTCGCCCGTATGCGGCAATGATTTGCGCGGGCAGCGACGGACAGAACGCGTTGCGCCAGATCGACCGGATCGCGACCGGATGGCGGCTGAAGAACGTGGCGCCGGGCCTGATCGTCTGTACGCACGCGCAGACGCCGGAGCGTATTCTCGCGGCGAAGACGATCGACGGCGATGATCTCGTGCGCTGCGCGGAGCTCGGTGCAGGTCTTGCCGCGGGACTCGCGCTGGGCGTCTTCTGATGCAGGTTGTGGCTGCGACGACTTGCCGGCGCGGTTCGGCGGACAGCTCACGCGGTCGTGAAGACAAGCAACCGGCCGAATCCCCAAAACCTAGCTGCTTTTTGCCGCTGACGAAGGCCGGTGGTATTCGGGCCAAAGACGTTTCACGAGATCGCGCGATGCGCCGTACGCGTGGCAACTGTCGATCTTGAGCGGCCTTCCTTCGCTGTCGCGGTAGTCCAGCGACGACTGCCGCACGCCGACCATTGTCTGATAGGCCGTGGTGGCGATCGGGCCGAGCAATTCCTTCAGGTGCGTGCACGTATCGCAGGACGGCAGGCGTTTGCGGACCTCGCTGTTCCAGCCGGCGCCGATGTTCAGTCCGACGAGTGCCTGCAGCGAATCGCCGCCGCCCGGACACTGCGCATACGGATGCGCGCGAATGAACGTCGAAACCGCGCGAACGACCATGTCGGCGTCGAAGACCAGCGTCACGCCGAGGTCGTGGATCGGCGACAGCGCCGCGACCGTCCGCGTGCCGCCCGGCGGCGTGAAATCGCTGGTCTTGCGGTCGGCGAGGCAGGCTGTCACTTCGAACAGGCCGTCGCTGCGCCGATAGCCGCGCATGTCGATGTGTCGATGGTGAATTTCCTCGCGCGTGATGTCGTCGTGCGCGATGTCGTGTCGGGGAACCATGTATCCGCTCCGTTTCGTACAACCGGTTCTTTTCGCAGGCAAAGGGCGAGCATCGCCGGCTGACCGGGCGTGCAGCGAAACTGGCCGAGGTGCGCTGCCGACGACGTCGATGCGGCCATACTACGCATTTTCCGGCATTCTCGTACGCGGCACGATCGATGCGGACGCAACGAGTCGACGGCGTGCCCGGTACAACCGGGAGGGCAGGTGACGTGTCGCGCGACGGCGTTCGGCGTCCGCCACGCGGATTGCAGCACGCCGGATGCGGGCCGGTGCCGAAGCCGGGCCTGGCCCGATTTCCGCGACGGCCTCGAATGGCGTGACATCCGGAAACGTATCCATATAATGCGCAACATGACCGCGCGGACGCCTTTTCGGCCTCCGGGGTCGGGCAAATGCAGACCGGCGAGTCAACCGGCCACCGCGCGTACCGGTATACTTCCACTCCTGCCTTGTCCGGCATCGTGGCCGGGTGCCTGAAAACAGAGTGGCGTGCGCGATGCGGCCCCGTCGTGGTCCGCATCGGCGGCAGACGGGCCGCCCGCACGGCGGCGAAGCTTTCGAGCCGCACGGCATGGCCGCACGAACCACACCTTATATTCCTGGTGGATTGAATTTATGGGTTTTGAACAACTTGCCGAATTGCGGGCGCAGCTCGCAGCGAAGGCCAAGCAGGAGCGCAACGCGAAGCGGCCGGCAGCGCCGGCGGACACCGGTGCGAAGCCGAAGTCCGGCGATCAGCCGTCCCGCGGTGCCAAGCGGGGTGCTGGCGCCAAGGCGGGTGCCGGTGCGAAGGCACCGCATCGCGCGAAGCCCGCTTCGGCCAAGCCGTCGGCGCCGGTCGATCCGGTCATCGTCGCGATCGGCAAACTGCAGCGGAAGTTTCCGAGCGCGTTCCCGAAGAATCCGGCCCCCAAAGTGCCGCTCAAGGTCGGCATCTGGGACGACCTGGCGCGCGAAGCACAGGCCGTCGGCCTTACCGAAGCCGAACTGCGCGAAGCCATGTCGACGTGGTGCCGCGGCAACCGCTACTGGTCGTGCCTCGTCGAAGACGCGGTGCGCGTCGACCTGCAGGGCAACGAAGCAGGGCGCGTCACGCATGACGACGCAGCACGGGCACGCCGGTTGAAGGCACGCCGTCCCGGCAAGGGCGCCGCGCAAGCGGCCAAGGGCGCACAGCAGCCGCCGAAGGCCGAGCAGCAGGCCGAGGCCGTTGCCGCACCGCAAGCGGTGGACGCAGCAGAAGCGCAGACCGATACCGCACCACAGGTCGAGCAGCAAGTGGCCGGCAACGAGTAATACCGCCGCTTACTGCACGGCGCGTACCCGCATGAACGTCGTATGCGGCGCATGACACGATGGACTGACCTGCCTCGATAGAGGCAGGTCAGGACTGCCTCCCCGGCGCTTGCCGGCCAGCACCCACTTATCCCGAGCAAGACAGGCAACGCAACCGGACGAAGAACACTCGTCAATCGGCACTGCGGGCGCTCGCTATCTTCAGGTTAACGATTTGCATACCTGAATGTTACGGTGTCGTCACGTAATAATTCGGTTTCCTAAAACAGGTTCGGCGGAACCGCCGGCCAGGATGCGAACGATCCGGTCGGGGGCGTCGCGACACGATGACGCGCGATAATCCCGACTGGATCGTCGTGCTGCACGCTGCAGCTTGCATTTCGAAAGGTGCGAAAGGCCCGTGCCGACTTGATCCGAAGTCACGTCCATCGACTTTCAACGTCAATTCAAGCCGGATCATGAACCCGAGACATTCCGCGATTCTTGTCGCACTCACCGCCGCCGCGCTGTTCGGCGCCGCGACACCGCTTGCCAAGGCGCTGGTCGGCGCGATGTCGCCGTTCATGGTCGCCGGACTGTTCTATCTTGGCAGCGGCGTCGGGCTCGGCATCGGGATCCTGCTGCGCAGGCTGCACAACCGTCGCGCACCGGTGACGGATGCCGCGCCGCTGCAGCGCGCCGACCTGCCGTGGCTGGCTGGCGCGATCGTGGCGGGCGGTGTGGCCGGCCCAGCGTTGCTGATGCTCGGGCTGTCGAGCACACCAGCGGCGACCAGCGCGCTGCTGCTCAATCTCGAGGGCGTGCTGACGGCCGTCATCGCATGGGTCGTGTTTCGCGAGAACGTGGATACACAGGTGTTTCTCGGCATGGTCGCGATCGTCGTGGGCGGCACGCTGCTGTCGTGGGTGCCGGGTCGGGCCGGCGTGCCGGTGGGCGCGCTGCTGATCGTCGGTGCATGTCTGTGCTGGGCGATCGACAACAACCTGACCCGCAAGGTCGCCGCGAACGACGCGATGGTCATCGCGTGCGTGAAAGGGCTGATCGCCGGGCCGGTGAACATCGGTATTGCGCTGGCGACCGGCGCGACGTTGCCCGCCGCACCGGTCACGGCTGCTGCAATGTTGACGGGGCTCGGCGGCTACGGGATCAGCCTGGTGCTGTTCGTCGTTGCGCTACGCCATCTCGGCAGCGCGCGCACCGGTGCGTATTTCTCGATCGCTCCGCTGTTCGGCGTCGTGCTGTCGCTGCTGATCTGGCCCGCGCTGCCGCCGGCAACTTTCTGGGTCGCCGCCGTGTTGATGGCGCTCGGTATCTGGCTGCACGTGCGCGAACGGCATGAGCACACGCATGAGCACGAGCGGCTCGAGCACACGCACCGGCATCGGCACGACGAACATCACCAGCACACGCATGATTTTGAGTACGACGGCAACGAACCGCACTCGCATCCGCACGTGCATCTGCCGATCACGCACAGTCACGCGCACTTTCCGGACATTCATCACCGGCATCGGCATTGACCGCAGTCATGGACGGCAGGCGACGCGCGCTTCAAGGTGACCATTTATGGGATATGCGTCGCGTACCCGTCCATGACGGCGATGACGCAAGCGCTCAGGTCGCCGTGATGGTTATCGCGCGTGAGGAAAGCAGAAACCGAAATCCTCGCAGCCCGGGCATCCGGGTGCCGGGCCTGGCGGTACGCCGAGTGAGGCGGCCACTTCCAGTGCGAGGAATTTCTTCCAGCGCAGGTGGGTGACGTTGCGCGCGGCAAGCGCGGGGAAATAGCGATCGAGCATCGCGGATACCGCGTCGCGCCCGTCGAGCCCGAGATCGCGCCACAGATGGTCGGGGCGCAGGCACGCATGCGCGATGATCGATGCGAGGCAGTCGGCATCGTCGCGGGCGACGGCGGGATTCGCGTCGTCCATCAGTCGCGTGTGCAGCGTCGCGACGAACTCGGCGTGGGCCGCGGGCAATAGTGCCAACGCGACCGTCGGCGTGAGTGCGGTGGTCTCGGCGGGAGTCAGGTGCGAAAACTGCCGGGCAAGCAAGCCGGCGAATTGTGCTGGAGAGAGACCCAGCAGCGCATGCTCGTTGCGACACGCACGTGCGGCGATGAGTGCGCCGAACAGCGGTGCGTCAGGTGCATCGGCGCGGGCCGCTGCTGATTGCAGCGTTTGCAACGCCTGGTCCCGCACGCGATCGAAAGCGGCTGTCATCGGATGTCTCCGGATGACAGCCGGGCCGCGCGGATGCGCGGCGCAGGACGGTTCGCCATCGCGACCGTCACGCGATCACTCGACGCCGACGATCACGCTCGATGCCTTGAAGATCGCGGACGCGGCCGAGCCGCTCGCGAGGCCGAGACGATCGACGCTGTCGTTGGTGACGATCGCGACGATCTCGGCGCCACCCGTGGCCTTGATCACGACTTCCGAATTGACCGCGCCCTTCGTGACCGTCGCGACGGTCCCTGCGACGCAGTTGCGCGCCGATACCTTGCTGCTGTCGACGTCGACCATCACGATCACCGACGAGGCCTTGACGAGTGCGAACGCCTTCGTGCCGGCCGCGAGGCCCAGCGACGCCGCGCTGCCGTGGGTGATCACGGCGACGATGTCGAGACCGTCCTGCGTGCGGAGCGTGATTTCGTCGTTGACGGCACCGGGCTTGACGGCGCTGACCTGGCCGGCGAAATGGTTGCGAGCGCTGGTTTGCATGATGGATCTCCGGAGTGGATGTCGCTGCCGGACCGGCAGCGAAAGATGAGCGGAATGCATCGGCGAGTTTACCGCCAATGCGGGCGTCCGTCGCCCTCCGGATGCTATGGTGCGAATCACGAAAACCCCTTTGTACACGGCGTTTTGCGATGCTGGCGCTATATACCGAAGTCTATGACGCTCGGGGTATTACTCGTTCGTCGCGGATGCCGAAGCGGCGTGCGCGGTGTCGGGCCGGGCGCCCTGCGCGCTCGCCGTGTTGTCACTGTCCCACCCGCCACCCAGCGCGAGGAAGAGCCGGACCTGATCGGCCGCGACCTGGCCTTCGGCCGCCGCAACCTGCGCCTGCACGCTCGTCAGCGTGCGCGTCGCATCGAGATCGGAGAGGAACGACTCGCGGCCGGCCGCATAGAGACGATGCGTTTCGTCGGCGGAATTGCGCGCCGATTCGTACGCCGTGCGCAGCGCATCGGTGCGCTGCACGTCGGCCGCATAGGTCGCGAGGCTCGACTGCGTTTCGCGCAGCGCGTTCAGCACGACGCCGTCGAAATGTGCGAGCGCGCCGCCCGTCGCAGCCTCGGCTTCGCGCACGCGTGCGCGCTGGCCGTTGACGGGGAACGACCAGCTGATCAGCGGGCCGAACGACCAGCGATTCGTGTTGGACGAGAACAGGTCGGCGGCGACACCGACCGAGCCGGCCGACGCACCGATGCTGATCGACGGATACAGCGCAGCGGTCGCCACGCCGATCCGCGCGGTCGAGGCGGCGAGTTGCCGCTCGGCTTCGCGTACGTCGGGTCGGCGGCGCAGCAGCGCGGCGCCGTCGCCGATCGGGATCGGCTGTCGCAGCTTCGGCAGCCGTTCGCATTCGGCAACGGCTTTCGGCAGGTCGGCTGGCGAGCGCGCGAGCAGCGCGGCAAGCTGGTACTGCGCGACCTTGCGGCGGCCTTCGAAGCGCGGGATGTCGGCGGCAAGCGTGCGCACCTGCGTCACGCCGCGCGTCACGTCGGTCTGGTTGCCGCGCCCGGCATCGCGCAGCCGCTGCGACAGCGCGACGCGCTGCTTCTGCAGCGCGAGCGACTGCTTCGCGATCGCGAGTTCGTCACCGGCCGAGCACGATTCGACGTACGCGCGAACGACGTCGGCGACGACGGTGATGCGCGCCAGGTCGCCGGCCGCCTTGACGGCGTCGCTGTCCGCGCGCGCGGCCTCGACACCGCGCCGCAGCTTGCCGAACAGGTCGATCTCGTACGACACGTTGATGCCGACCGCGCCTTCGTTGACGACCGGCAGCTTGTTCTCGAGCAGGTATTGCTCGGCGGATTCCTGCGCGCGCTGCACGGCGGCTTCGGCGCCGCCAGAGAACCCGCCCTGCTGGCTCGCGACTTCCAGCGCCGCGCGCGAACGCGCGAGGTTGGCCGCGGCGACGCGCAGGTCGGTGTTCGATTTCAGCGCGTCACGCACGAGCGCGTCGAGCACGGGATCGTCGTACAGCTGCCACCAGTTGCCGGGCACCGCGTCGCGCGACACGAGCGTGCCGTTCGCGTCGTTGAGCGCATGGTTCGCGAGCGGCGCATTCACGTACGCCTGCTGCGGCAGCGTGTAGTCGGGGCCGACGGACTTGCACGCGCCGAGTGCGAGCGCAAGCGGCGCGAATGCAGCCGCGAGGCGCAGACGGTGCCGGTTCATTGCGATGCTCCCGCCGCGCTGGCGGCTGCCCCGGATGCCGCGGAGAGCGGCGCCGCGGCCGAGGCCGCGCTGGCACCGGCTGCCGGCTTCGCGTTGCCGTTGCGGCGCGTGTCGGCGTCGCGCATCGAGACGGTCGCGGTGCGGCCGGCGATCATCCGGAAATCGTCGGGCACTTCGTCGAGCACGACGCGCACCGGCACGCGCTGCGCGAGCCGCACCCAGCTGAACGCCGGGTTCACGTTCGGCAGCAGGTTCGCGCCCTGCGTGCGGTCGCGATCCTCGATCGCGGCGACGATGCTTTGCACGTGGCCGCGCAGCGCATGCGGCTCGCCCATCACGATGATGTCGACCGGCTGGCCGATGTGGATGCCGCGCAACTTGGTTTCCTCGAAGTAGCCGTCGACGCGGAACGAATTGCGGTCGACGACCGACAGTACCGCGCGGCCGGCCGGCACGTATTCGCCGACGCGCGGCGCGCGGTCGTTCAGGTAGCCGTCTACGGGACTCACGATCGTCGTGCGCTGCAGGTTCAGCTTCGCGGTGTCGAGCGACACCTGCGCGTCGGCGACGCTGGCTTCGCCTTGCTCGACGCGCGTGCGGCTTTCCTCGACCTGCTCGCTCGCGACCAGGTTGCCGAGCTGCAGGTTGCGCGCGTATTCGCGCTTCGCCTGGGCCAGTGTCGCGCGGCGCTGCGCGAGCGTCGCTTCGGCGAGCCGTTCCGCAAGCGTGTAGCGCGCCTGGTCGATCACGAACAGCACCTGGCCGCGCTTGACCTCCTGGTTGTCGGCGACCTGTACCGACGTGATGAGGCCCGATACGTCCGGCGCGACCTGGATCACGTCGGCGCGCACGTGCCCGTCGCGCGTCCACGGCGAGAACATGTAGTAGTTGATGATCCGCCACAGCACGAGGCCGGCCACGACGACGACGATCAGGGTGAGCAGGATTTGTCCTGCCGAGAGCCAGGATTTTTTCACGTTAGGTAGCCACGAGATGGTGGGAAGCGATGATGACGGCGGCAAGCACGAACACGTAGATGCCGAGGTCGAAGATCGAACGGTGCCAGACGAGGCGGTAGAAGCCGACGCGCTCGAGCACGGCGCGCACGACGATGTTGATCAGGTAGGCGATCAGCATCAGCACGAGCGGAGCCGGCACGAATACGCCGAAGATGTCGATTTCGCCGATCATGGTCGCGGTCGGAAGGACAGGTTGGGAAGCCGGATCATGCGCGTGCTCCGTCCGGAGCCTGGGGCGCCTGGCCGGCGGCGGCCGGATACAGCGACAGGCGCAGCCCGACGAGCGCGTGCAGCGTGTCGCGCAGCCGGCGGTGCGTGGCCGGGGCCGCAGGCGCGGCGCTGCCGTCGACCGGCGCTGCGCCCGGCAGGCTGCGGCCGGCCACGCGATGCAGTGCGTCGTCGATCGTCGCGAGCAACGCCGGCGGCGCCGGCTGGCGCGCGTTCGCGGCCGCGCAGCGCGCGTAGTGATCGGTGACGCCGGCGAGCACGCGATCGATCGCGTCGGGCACGTCGCCCGACAGGCGGCGGCGCGAGCGGCGCAGGTCGAGCGCGTTCAGCGCGATGCGCAGGTCGCGGAAGCTCTCGATCGACGGGTGGCGGTGGTCGTCGGATGCGCCGAGGCGCGGCAGCAGCTGCGTGACGCGGTCGAGCATTCGCGATGCGTGGTTGCGCTGGTCGTCGAGCGGCTGGGTCGACGCGGAGCGCGCGACGTCTTCCCAGCCCGAGCGCAGCAGGCGCCGCACCGCGAGCTCCGCGCCGAACGGCCGTGTCGCGCGCGTCCACACGTACGCGAACAGCAACCCGGCGACACCCGCGAGGTTGCTGTTCAGGAACACGAAGAAGTCGGCCTCGTACGCGCTCTGGATGCTGATGAAGGTGGCCGTGTTCACCGCGACGAGCATCGTCACCATGTTGAACTGCGGGCGCGGCAGCAGCGTGCCGATCAGGATGAACGGGCCCGCGAACATCAGTACGAGCATCGCGAAGTCGTGCACGTGCGGCAGCACGACGAACAGGTACAGGCCCGCGAACACGACGCTCGCGGCGGTCGACAGGAAGAACTTGAACACCAGCGGCGCCGGTTCGTCGAGTGCGGCGAAGAAGCTGCACGACACGGCCACGAGCGTGACGGCCGCCGCGCCGTCGTGCCAGCCGGACGAGATCCACAGCCAGCACGCGAACACGATCGCGAGCACGACGGTCAGCGTCGAGAACAGCATCATCCCGCGATCGAAGAAGCGCTCGGTGCCGCCGAGCCGCCAGTGCCGGTAGCGCGGCTGCCACACGCCCGATTCGTTCGCGATCAGCGCGCGCAGCGAGCGGCAGTCCTGCCAGATGTCGATGACCTGGCGCAGCCGCCACAGCGCGTTCGACAGCAGCGCGCCGTCCCAGCTCGCGAGCGCGCTGTCGGCGGGCTGCAGCGCGGCGATGCGCTCGCGCAGGTTGTCCGCGACCGGATCGTGGGCCATGTCGCCGTCGGTGCCGGTCTTCACGGCCGGCAGCGGGGCGTCGAACCATTTCGCGGCATCGGCCAGCAGCGCATCGAGGGCGGGCGGGCGCACGTGCAGGTCGCGCATCAGCGCGATCAAGGGATCGGCGAGCGATGACATCAGCGGCAGGAACAGCTGCATGCGGCCCGCGAGCGCCTGCGCGCGGGCGAGGATGCGCGGGTGCGCATGGTCGTAGCTCAGCTGGCTCAGCAGGAATTCGAGGCCGGTGATCGTCGCCGCGAGCCGTTGCCGGCATGCCGACAACGCCTTGCCGGCGATCTGCCCGGACAGCGTCTCGCGGCCGTAGAACGCGGCGTCCTTGAACCATGCGTCGGTGCGCTCGATCAGCGTCGGCGCGAGGCGGTTCGGGAACACGGCGCTGCCGACCACGCTGGCGCACACGATGCCGAGCACGATTTCCTCGGTCCGTGCGATCGCGACGTCGAACACGGTGGACGGATCGGTCACGGTCGGCAGCGCGATCAGCGGCATCGTATAGCCGGCGAGCATGAACACGTAGCTGCGCGCGGTGCGGTCGGAGATCGCGAGGTAGAGCAGCGTGCCGCACCAGGTCGCGACGATGATGCTGAAGAGGAGCGGCGTCTCGACGAACGGCGGCACGAAGAAGATCGCGGCGGCCGCGCCGAGCGCGGTGCCGAGCGCGCGGTACAGCGCCTTCGAGCGCGTCGCGCCGACGAACGGGTTCGACACGATGTAGACGCTCGCCATCGCCCAGTACGGACGCGGCAGCTGGAAATACAGGCCGAGGTACAGCGCCAGCATCGACGCGGCGAACGTCTTGCCCGAGAACAGCCAGTCGCGAAGGCTCGGATAGGTCATGACGCGGTGTCGTCGACGTGCGGGAGACGCGTGGCGGGCGAGTGCGACTCGGATGCGTTGAACGCTTCGAGCACGCGCAGCGTCGTTTCGAGATCGGCGCGCGACACGCCCTTGAGCACCTGGGCGCGCAGCACGCGCAGGTCTTCTTCCATCTTCGCGGTGACCGCGCGGCCGGCGGCCGTCAGCGAGATCGTTTTCGCGCGGCGGTCGTGCGGATCCTCGTCGCGACGCGCGAGGCCGGCCGCGCACAGCTGGTCGAGCAGGCGCACGAGTGACGGCCCTTCGATGCCGACGTGTTCGGCGAGCGCGCCCTGCCGGACGCCTTCGCCGAGCCGGCCGGCGATCAGGAGCGGCGTCGCGCAGGCCTCGGACACGTTGTACGCGGTCAGCACGCCGTCACTGGTGCGGCGCCACTTGCGCGCGGACAGCACCAGCAGGCTGCTGACGGCGAGGCGGAGGTCGTGCAGATTGGTCATGGCCGAGATGATAGGGGCAAAAATATTCGATAGCAAACTATCGTTTTTTTCACCCGGATGACATGTCGCTCGTGGCGCGGCCGGTCCGTCAGAAGCAATTTAGGCGGCGTGCCGGCGGTGGTCAAGCTGTAAGCTTGGCGCCAGGAATCGCACGCGGCGCGCGTGGCGACTATATTTGAACGGTTCGAATGGTCAGACGAAAATCGTCCGGCAGGACGGGCAGGGCCGCATGCGTTAAGCAAATTCGAAGCCCCGGTTCGGGAAAGCCGACTTCGCGAAACGGCGTGCGGCGTGCATATTAGGGCCATTGCCAGCGCACCGGAGACTCCATCAGTGTCGAACTCATCCTCGCAACCCGCCGCACCCGTGTCACTCGACGCGTGGGCCGGCAAGACCGAAACGCTCGGCGACGACATCACCGCGTTCCCGTTGAACGCGCTGGCCGCCACGCTCGACCGCCCGTCGCCCGGCGACGTCGTGCCGCCGATGTGGCACTGGCTCTACTTCCTGCCCGTCGCACCGCTGGCCGAGGTTGGCCCCGACGGCCACCCGAAGCGCGGCGGCTTCCTGCCGCCGGTGCCGTTGCCGCGCCGCATGTGGGCCGGCGGCCGGCTGACGTTTCATGCGCCGCTGCGTGCGGGGCGGCGCGCGACGCGCGAATCGACGATCGCGAACATCGAGGACAAGACGGGCCGCAGCGGGCGGCTCGTGTTCGTGACGGTGCAGCACCGGATCGAATCCGATGGCGCGCTGTGCGTCGAGGAAGAGCACGACATCGTCTATCGCGACGCGCCGCAGCCGGGCGCGCCGGCGCAGAAGCCGGTCGCGGCGCCCACGGGCGAAACGTGGGCGCGCACCGTCACGGCCGACGCCGTGATGCTGTTCCGCTATTCGGCACTGACCTTCAACGGCCACCGCATCCACTACGACCGCAGCTACGTGACGCAGGAAGAAGGCTATCCGGGGCTCGTCGTGCACGGCCCGCTGATCGCGACGCTGCTCGTCGATCTCGTGCATCGCGAACGGCCGGACGCGACGCTCGCGAGCTTCGCGTTCCGCGCGGTGCGCCCGACCTTCGACGGGGAGCCGTTCACGCTGTGCGGCAAGCCGTCGGACGACGGCCGCACGATCGAGCTGTGGGCGAAGGATCGCGACGGCTGGCTGACGATGCAGGCGACCGCGACGCTTGCCTGACGCGCGTCGGTGCGCTGACGGCGACGGGGCGCAAGACGCGTCACAGGCGCGGCGCCGGCGCGCGGCGACAGACGACATGTTGCGCGAACGGCACGATCCGATTCCGCTTCCGTGTCCGATGATGACGGGCACGATTCCCGCACCCGGCCTCACGCTCGCGCCGTTCGCGGCGCAACAGCGCGTCGCCGCGATTCCGGCCGGTGTCGTCGCGTGCGCGGTCAATCTCCAAGTCGATTGGCTCGGCTCGGCTCTGCGCTGGCCGGCAAGGGCGCATGGCCGCAAGCGTTCCCGTTTGCAGCGGCGGCAGACCGTTGCCGCGCGTTCAGCCCGGCAACGATGCCACGGTGAGCACGGCCTTCACCGCTTCGTCTTCCATTCCCTTGATATCGGACGGGAAGCGATTGCGCTGCGGGATCAATACGCCCAGCCCTTCGATCTGCGCGGTGATCAGTGCCGACCGGCGCGCGAGTTGCTGCGGCGTCAGGCCGGGATTCACCGCCGTGACGAAGCCGGCAATCATCTGGCGCTGGAACAGGTATGCGTCTTCCATCGCCTGCCGCGCAAACTCGTGCGCATGCGCGAGCGCCCAGATGTTCACGAACAGGCTTTGGGTTCGCGGCAGCTTCGCATCCTCGATCAGCATCCGGACCACTTTCTCCAGCCGCGCTTCGGGCGACAGCGTCGCGTCGGTCCGCACGCTGTCGTAGTTCCTCGAATACTCGGAGGTGGTCTCACTGATGATCGCCGCGAAGAGATCCTCGCGCGACGGGAAGTAGTGCTGCAGGTTCGACAGCGCGAGCCCCGCGCCGGTCGCGACCTTGCGCATCGTCAGGCCGCCATAGCCGTCGACGACGAAGATCTCGATCGCACTCTCCAGAATGCGGCCGACCGTGTTGCGGCCGCGCTGGGTCAGCGCACGCGTGCCATCGGCCGACTTCGCGTCTGACGTGGGCTCTGGCCGACGCGGCGACGCAGGTTCCGCGCGAATGTCATCAGGGCTCGTCGATTTCGGTTCCATCGAGGTTTCTCCTCCGGCGGGCAACGCTTGCCCGCGTCTTGCGGATGCAGCGCTGATTGTAGGTTATCCGACCTAGTGTCTCAAGCCGTGCGGGTTGCACGCGTGCGTCGACCGCGGCCGCGCACGCTGCCGGAGCCCGCCGGTGCCAGTTCGCCCCGAACGGCGCTGCGCGAAATTCTACGTGCGTTTCCGGCGTCGCCCGCCTGGCATGAAGTCCGTTGTTTCACTCGCGACGGCATCTTCGGCGCAACTTGCCTTGGTGCGACGCTTGTCAGTAGGTCAATCAACCTAGGTGGTGGTGCGCACGAAGTGTTTGACCGCGCCATTCGAGCGCGCCGATGACGGCCGTCGACTTGCCGACGAGCGACGTAAGGCGCCCGAAATATTCGAAAAATACGCGATAAATCCAACCAACCAGCCTGAACATGCGACACAAGATGCACCTTTCTCAGGCGAGGGTTTCACCCGACTTGTGACAAAAAACTGCCCTGCGTATAACGCTTATTAGGTCATGTGACATATTTAAGGGGTGGTGGAAATGACGTAAGAACAGGCCCCGGCGTGACCCGCCGCACTTTCCTGCGCGAGGCCCGTCCGGCGATCGCATGACGGCGATCTGCTCGCTGAAGGAGGTGTGCCGACATTCGACATCCGGGCCGGAGACACCGACTCCCGGAGGACGCGCCATCGAGCCGATGGCAGGGACAGCTTGGCGCTGCACGGCGGCTGCCGGCAACGAGGATCAGGAGCGAGAACCATGAACAGGAAGCATGCAATCGGAACGTTGACCGCCGTCGCGGCGGCGTTGTGGCTGGCCGCCGGCAGCGCGGCGGCCGAAGAACTCACGGCGACCGGCGCGGAGCGCGGGCCGAGCAAGGACGGCCTCGTGCCGGCCTTTGCCGGCCGACAGGCGCCGCAATCGGGATGGGAGTACGGGAAAGTCCGCGGCGATTTCTGGAAGCACCGCAACGAGCAGCCGCTGTATTCGATCGACGCGGCGAACCTCGACAAATACGCGGACAAGCTGTCGCCTGGCCAGATCCAGCTGATCAGGCAACTGAAGGGCTATCGGATGGACGTCTATCCGTCGCACCGCGAATGCCAGTTGCCCGACGTGGCCGAACAGAACTCGAAAGCGAACCTGACGGCGGCGAAGCTGGCCGCGAACGGCCAGTCGCTGCAGGCGGCCGTGCTGCCCGGGGTACCGTTCCCGCAGCCGAAGACCGGCGCCGAGGCGATGCTGAACTACGAGACGCGTTATCGCGGCGAAGGGATCGAATGGTCGCCGATCGCGACCGTCATTTCACCGCGCCCGGGCAGCAGCGACTGGATCGACGGGGTCGGCCCGCAGGCCGAATACCTGCCGGCCGGCAAGCTCGGCAAGACGTCGCCGCAGGACGTCGACCAGATGAACATGGCCGTCTACTTCTCGATCAATTCGCCGGCCGCGCTTGCCGGGCAGTCGTTCGTGCAGCGCCAGTATTACGACAAGGACTCGGAGACGTACTACTACTTCCCGGGCCAACGCCGCGTGCGGCGCATGCCGGCCTACACGCACGATGCGCCGCTGATCGGCTTCGAGAATCAGTATCTGGTCGACGACTCGAACATGTTCAACGGCTCGCTCGACCGGTTCGACTGGAAGCTGGTCGGCAAGAAGGAAATGATCGTGCCGTACAACGCGTTCGGGCTGTACTCGTTCAAAAGCAAGCTGCATGACGTCGCGACGCCGAACGGCATTTCCACCGAGCACCGCCGCTACGAAGTGCATCGCGTGTGGGTCGTCGAAGCGACGCTCAAGGCGAGTGCGCGCCACGTCGCGTCGAAGAAGACCTTCTACCTCGACGAGGACAGCTGGCTCGCGCTGACGGCCGAGGACTACGACGCGCAGGGCAAGCTCTGGAAGGTGCGCGAGAGCTACCCGATTCCGGTGTTCGAACTGGGCGGCGCGTGCGACAACCAGCCGTTCGTCCAGTACGACCTGAACAACGGCCGCTACGTGTTCGACGGTTCGTCGATCGGGCAGGGCAAGGACATCCGCTACTACGAACGCGCGAACGATCCGCGCTTCAAGCCGGATTTCTACACGGCCGAATCGCTGCGCTCGGTCAGCGAACGATGACGCACACCGCCTAGCGTGAAGATCCGGCGTGCGCGCGACGCGCGCCGGCGCCGAGAAGGGGAGGGACAGGACATGAAACCGAGAATAATGATTAGGCATACTATGATTTTGCTTGCCGTGACGAGTGCGACGGCAACGAATGCATTCGGCTACCAGTTCGCGACCGGGACCGGTGACCTGCAGGGTTCGTGGGTCACCAACCTGACGGCCGGCGCCGGGATCCGGACCAAGAGCCCGAGCTGCTCGCTCACCGGCGACCCGAACGCGTTCGGATGCGGTGCGAGCGCGAATACGAATCAATGGGGCTTCGGCGACAGCGGCAACCTGAACTACCGGAAGGGCCAGCCGTTCAGCACCTACGTCAGCGCGACCAGCGAGCTGCTGCTGAAGATGCCGGGCGAAGGATTGAAGTTCATGGTGCGCGGCACCGGCATGTATGACTTCATGGCCGGGAATACGAACCGCACGCCGCTGTCGAGCACGGCTGCCGCGCAGGTCGTGTACAACGCGCAGCTGCTCGATCTGTGGGGCGAGAAGGATTTCACGATCGCGGGCCGCAATGCGCATGTGCGCGTCGGCAACCAGGTGATCAACTGGGGCGAGAGCATTTTCGCGCAGAGCGGCATCAACGCGACCAACTCGATCGACGTGCAGAAGCTGCTGATTCCCGGCTCGCAGCTCAAGCAGGCGCTGCTGCCCGCGCCGATGGCGAGCTTCGCGGCGGACCTGTCGCACGGGTTCAGCACCGAGGCGTATTACCAGTTCCAGTGGAACGGCAACCGTTACCCGCCGGTCGGCTCGTACTGGTCGACGTCGAATATCGTCGGGCGCGGCGCCGAGCCCTATACGGTGAATACCGCCAACCCGAACGTCGCGGGTCCGAGCGCGGGAACGATCGCGAGCGCGATCGGCGGGACGAACGCCGCAGGCAACCAGGACGCGTTGAACGCGATCAGGAACGGGCTCGTCAACGGGACGTATGCGGGGCCGCCGTTCAACGATATCGGGCTACCGCTCACGACGACGTTGCCGGCGAAATACCGGCCGCAGTTCGGCGTGAAGTTCAACTTCTCGCCGCGCTCGTTCGATGCGAACTTCGCGCTCTACTACGAAAACTATACGGACAAGTCGCCGGTGCTGACCGCGCTGGCGAATGGCGGCATCCGGGCGTCCTATCTCGGCAGCCGCCAGCTGTTCGGCGCGAGCGCGAACTTCGGCGTCGGCCCGTGGGCGATCGGCACCGAGCTGTCGTACCGGCCGCGCGACGCCGTTGCGTTGACGGGCTGCTACGGGCCTGGCGGCCCGCTCGATGCGATCACGAACGGTGTGACCGGCCTCGACTGCCAGCAATGGGTCGACAAGAAGAAATTCCAGTACGACCTCAACGGGCTGCTGGCGCTGACGCGCAGCGAGTATCCGTTGCTGAAACTGCTCGGCGCCGATTCGGCCGCGCTGACGTGGGAGCTGACATGGATCTACTACCCGGGGCTGAGCGCGAGCGGCGTGACGCGCACCGTCGGCGGGCAGACCGTCACGCAGGCGCCGCAGGCCGGCTATGCGCCGTGGCTGAACAACGGTTCGGGGCTCGGCTACCCGATCGCGATGGCGCAAGGCACCGCGAGCTCGGTGGGCGCGACGATCGATTTCAACTGGACCTACGACGGTTCGCTGATCCACGGCTGGCAGGTGACGCCGGGCGTGACGTTCTCGGACGGCCTGTACGGCTATACGCCGACCTTTACCGCGAATTACCTGCAGGGCGCGAAGTCGGTGAACGTCTACGTGCTGTTCAACCAGAACCCGCCGACCTGGCAGGCGGGCATCAATTTCACCGCGTTCTTCGGCGGACACCAGACGGTCGGGCAGCCGTATGCGGACCGCAATTTCGTCGGGATGTTCGTCACGCGGAATTTCTGATGGTGACGGGGGCAGGCGGTGCGCATCGTTCGCCGTGCACCGTCGCAATACATGAAGGGGTAAGGTCGTGCTCAATCGTTTGGTCAGTCGCCTGGAAAGGTTCTTCTTCGGTCATCGCGTGCTCGTGCTCGCGGCGATCGCGCTGTTCACGGTCGTCATGGCCGTGTTCGCCGTGCAGCTGCGCATGGATGCCGGTTTCGAAAAGCAGATGCCGATCGGGCATGAATACATCCGCACGTTCCAGCAGTACCGGAACGATCTGCTCGGTGCGAACCGGATCACGGTGGTCGTGCGGGCGAAGCACGGGTCGATCTGGTCGAAGGCTGGCTTGACGCGGCTGTACGACGTCACGCAGGCCGTCACGTACCTGCCGAACGTCGACCGGATCGGCGTGCGCTCGCTGTGGACGCCGAACGCGTTCGTCAACGAAGTGACCGATGAAGGTTTTCGCGCGGAGCCGATCATTCCCGGCACGATCACGCCCGACCAGCTGACACCCGAGCGCGTGCAGGGCATTCGCCGCTCGACGACGCTCGGCGGCTACGTCGGCACGCTCGTGTCGCACGGCGAGGACAGCGCGATGATCACGGCCGAGCTGAACGAGCGCGACAGCGCCGGCAAGGTGCTCGACTACGTCGCGTTCAATCATTTGCTCGAAAGCAAGATCCGCAAGCCGTTCGAGGATGCCGGCTACGAGATCCAGATCATCGGTTTCGCGAAGCAGATCGGCGATATCGCCGACGGCGCGACGGCCGTGCTCGGCTTCTGTGGCATTGCACTGCTGCTGACGGCACTCGCGGTGTACTGGTACTGCCATTCGGTGCGCTTCACGGTGCTGCTGATCGCGTGCTCGCTGACGTCGCTCGTGTGGCAGTTCGGCACGCTGAAGCTGCTCGGCTTCGGGCTCGATCCGCTCGCGGTGCTGGTGCCGTTCCTCGTGTTCGCGATCGGCGTGTCACACGGCGTGCAGCAGGTGAACTTCATCGTCCGCGAGATCGCGCACGGGCAGAGCTCATACGATGCCGCGCGCCACAGTTTCCGCGGGTTGCTGATCCCCGGCGTGCTGGCGCTGATTACCGCGTTCGTGTCGTTCATCACGCTGCTGCTGATTCCGATTCCGATGGTGCGCGAGCTGGCGATTACCGCGTCGCTCGGCGTTGCATACAAGATCGTCACGAACCTGATCCTGTTGCCCGTCGCGGCTTCGTGCTTCAACTTCACGAAGGCGTATGCGGACCGCGCATTGAAGCGCGCCGAACGCCGCGCGGCGTGGCTGCGGCCACTCGCGCGCGTCGCACAACCGAAATACGCGGGTGCGACCGTCTTGCTGACCGTCGTGGTGTTCGGTCTCGCCGCGTGGCAGAGCCGCGACCGCGTGATCGGCACGCTGCAGCCGGGCGCACCGGAACTGCGCGCGGACGCGCGTTTCAATCGCGACGCGACGTCGATCGCCGGCAACTACGACATGGGGCTCGACTGGCTGACGGTTGCGATCGAGTCGAACGGCAAGGGGTGCGACAACGCGGCGGTCGGCTTGTACGGGGACGATTTCTCGGCCGCGATGCGCACCGAACCGGGCGTCGTGTCGGTGCAGTCGTATGCCTCGATGCTGCGCGCGTACAACCAGGGTTACAACGAGGACTACCCGAAGATGAATGTCGTGCCGATCGCTGCGGAGAACTACGGCGCGGTGTCGGTCGACGTCGGACGCGCGAAAGGGCTCATGAATGCCGATTGCAGCATGACGGCCGTTCATCTGTTCCTCACGGACCACAAGGCGACGACGATCAACCGGATTCTCGACGACGTGAAGCAGTACCGCGCGGCGCATCCGTTTCCGGGCATCACGGTGCGGCTCGCGGCCGGCAATGCGGGCGTGCTCGCCGCGACGAACGACGAAGTCGAGAAGAGCGAGTTGCCGATGATGCTCTACGTGTACGCGGCGATCCTGATCCTCGTGTTTCTCGCGTACCGCGACTGGCGCGCGATGCTGGCCTGCTGCCTGCCGCTGTCGGTCGCCACCTTCATCGGTTACTGGTTCATGAAGGAACTGCAGATCGGGCTGACGGTCGCGACGTTGCCGGTCATGGTGCTGGCGGTGGGTATCGGCGTCGACTACGCGTTCTACATCTACAACCGGCTGCAGGTGCATCTGGCGGGCGGCCAGGACATCGTCAAGGCCGTGCAGCACGCGCTGCTCGAAGTGGGCGTCGCGACCATCTTCACCGCGATCACGCTGGCGATCGGCGTCGCGACGTGGAGCTTCTCGGCGCTGAAATTCCAGGCCGACATGGGCAAGCTGCTCGCATTCATGTTCATCGTGAACCTCGTGATGGCGATGACTGCCTTGCCCGCGCTGGCGTCGCTGCTCGAGCGCTGGTTTCCGCGCCGCAAACCGGCCCGTGCGCCGGGCCTGTTCAGCCACTGACCGGAGTTCCAGCCATGATCAAGACACTCGTTGCAGGTATCGGATTCTTCATCGCCGCCGCCGCGTTCGCGCAGGAGGGGGGCGGCACGGTTGCCGCGTGGGCCAGCCGGCCGGCTCACGCGTGGGCCGCGCCGACGCACATGATGCTGATGGACGCCACACGTGCCGGTTCACGGATCGTCGCGGTCGGCGAACACGGCATCGTGTTGCTGTCCGACGATGACGGCAAGAGCTGGCGGCAGGCGCGGCGCGTGCCGGTGTCGGCGACGCTGTCGGCCGTGGCGTTCGCGGATGCGAAGCACGGCTGGGCCGTCGGCCAGTGGGGCGCGATTCTCGCGACCGACGACGGCGGCGATACGTGGGTCACGCAGCGGCTCGACACGTCGATCGATCAACCCCTGTTCTCGGTGCTGTTCACGAATGCACGGGACGGCATCGCGGTCGGCCTGTGGTCGCTGATGCTGCAGACGCATGACGGCGGCAAGACATGGACGCGCACGACGCTGCAGAAGCCGCCGGGCGGCGGCAAGGCCGACCGCAATCTCTATCACGTGTTTGCCGATCCCGCGCACGCGCTCTACATCGTGTCCGAGCAGGGGATGGTGCTCAAGTCGGCCGATGGGGGCGCGAACTGGGCCTATCTGCCGACGGGCGGCAAGGGCACGTTGTGGTCGGGCGTCGCGATGCCCGATGGGCGGATCGTGGTCGGCGGGCTGCTCGGCAGCCTGTTCGAGAGCAGCGACGGCGGCACGACGTGGGCCGCGCAGCACACCGGCACGCGCAGCTCGATCACCGGTCTCGTCGCGACAGGCGGCGGGCTGACCGGCGTCGGCCTCGATGGCCTCGTGCTGACGCAGCGCGTGGCGGGTGGCCCGGTTTCGGTGTCGCAGCGCGAGGATCGCGCAACGATGACCGCCGCGCTCGTCAACGGGCGCGGGAAGCCGCTGCTCTTTTCGCAGGCCGGCGTGCTCGACACGCCTTGACTCGTTTTCCGAACGAGCGCATGCGTGTCGGCGGTCAACGAGGACCGCACGCGCGTGCTGCGGATACGAGCGCATCTGGATGCCTCGATGTTGGCGTCGCCGATGTTCCGCGCGGCGCACACGGGCGGTTGCTCCGGCCGGCCGGATGCTCAGGCGCGCGTATCGTCCGACGGCAGCAGCGCGGCGAAACGGTCCGCGAGCGTCGGACGCGACCGTGCGGGCCAGATCGCGCTCAATTCGAAATTCGGCAGCGCGGCGCCGTCGCGGACCGGGCTGTATGTGACGCCGTCGAACGCGAACGCGTGGATCGAGCGTGGCAGCAGCGACACGCCGCATCCGGCAGCGACGCACGCGACGACGGTCAGCGTGCGGTTCACGTCGAGCACGATGTCCACCGGATGCCCGGCCTGACGGAACGCGCTGAGGATGCCCGCGCGGATCAGCGGCAGTTGATCGTGCGGAAACCACACGAGGCCGACGGCAGAGAGATCCTGCAGCGTAACCGTGCCGTCGGGCTGGCGCCGGAAATCCTTCGGCAGCACGGCGACGAGCGGGTCGCGCCGGATCAGCTTCTCGCGCATCCGGCCGTTCACGGCCACCGGCGTGTGCAGCAGCCCGATGTCGATCTCGCCGCGCTCGAGCGCGATCGCCTGTTCGGCATTGCTCATCTCGCGCATCACGAGCTCGACGTCGGGTGCGCTTTCACGCAACGCGCGGATCGCACGCGGCAGCGTGTCGAACAGCGCGGCGCTGACGAAGCCGATCGTCAGGCGCCCGGCGCGTTGCGCGCCGATCTCGCTGGCCCGGTGCGCGGCCGCGTCGAGCCGCGCGAGACTCAGCCGCAGGTCGTCGACCATCGCGAGGCCGGCCGGCGTCAGCGTCGCCCCGCGCCGCGAGCGGTCGAACAGCCGGACACCCAGTTCCTTCTCCATCCGGTTCAGCGCCTGGCTGAGCGCCGGCTGCGCAATGCCGAGTTCGTTGGCCGCGCGCGTGAAGCTGCCCGTATCGACGATCGCAAGGAAGTAGCGGACGTGCCTGATTTCCATAAGCTTGCGTTATGAATAATTATTCAAAACATGGTAGCGAATTATCCCAGCGCTTCATAGGATGCACATCGGGCCACGGCATCGCCGCGCGCCGCGATGGAACGACGACACGAGGAGACCCGCATTGAACTGGACCCGCGAACTATCGACGACCGAACGGCGCACGTTGCGCGGCTGCTTTGCCGGCTGGGCGCTCGACGGCCTCGACACGCAGATGTTCAGCCTCGTGATCCCCGTGCTGCTCACGACCTGGGGCATCGGCAAGGGGCAGGCCGGGCTGATCGGCGGGGCGACGCTCGTGTCCGGTGCGCTCGGCGGGTTGCTGGCCGGCATGATCGCCGACCGCTACGGCCGCGTACGCGCGCTGCAGATCACCGTGTGCTGGTTTTCGCTGTTCACGTTCCTGAGCGCGTTCGCGCAGAACTTCGAGCAGTTGCTCGTACTGAAGGCGCTGCAGGGCCTCGGTTTCGGCGGCGAATGGACCGCGGGCGCCGTGCTGCTCGCCGAAACGGTCGGCGCGCGCCACCGCGGCAAGGCGATGGGCGTCGTGCAGAGCGCGTGGGGGTTCGGCTGGGGCGGCGCCGTGGTGCTGTACATGCTGGTGTTCGCATGGGTGCCGGCCGAGTGGGCGTGGCGCGTGCTGTTCGCGATCGGCGCATTGCCCGCGCTGCTGGTGCTGTATATCCGCCGTGCGATTCCGGAGCCGCCGCACGCGACGCCGGTCCAGGCATCGGCGCAAGCGAGCGCCGACGATGGGCCGACCGTCGGCATCTTCGACCGGTCGGTGCTGCGCGCGACGGTGGTCGGCGGCCTGATCGGCGTCGGCGCACACGGCGGCTATCACGCCATCACGATCTGGCTGCCGACCTACCTGAAGACCGAGCGCCACCTGTCGGTGCTCGGCACCGGCGCGTATCTCGCGGTCGTGATCGTCGCGTTCATCTGCGGCTGCTTCCTGAGTGCGTACCTGCAGGACCGGATCGGCCGCCGCCGCAACGTGATGCTGTTCGCCGCGTGCTGCGCGGTGATGGTGAACCTGTACGTGTTCCTGCCGCTGAACGATGTCGCGATGCTGCTGCTCGGGTTCCCGCTCGGCCTGTTCTCGGCCGGCATTCCGGCGACGCTCGGCACGCTGTTCAACGAGCTTTACCCGCGCAACGTGCGCGGGCGCGGCGTGGGCTTCTGCTACAACTTCGGCCGGATCGTGTCGGCCGGCTTCCCGGTGCTGGTCGGGCGCATGGGCGAGTCGCTGCCGCTCGGCACGGCACTCGGCATCGACGCGGGCATCGCCTACGGGCTCGTCGTGATCGCGGTGTGGTTCCTGCCCGAAGCCCGCAGCCACCGGTTGTCCGGCGTCGCGCCTGGCGGTGACGCGAATGCCGAGGGCCAGCCGCGCGCAGAGGCGTCGCTGTAGCGTTCGCCGCGTCGCCACCGAACCGCCCGGCACTGCGGCCGGGCGCCTCTTGCAGACTTCATGGATCGACTCGTGACTCACCTCGTCGAACAGATTCCGGCTGCGCGGTCGATGGACGCGTGGTGTACAGCGGACCCGGCCGTCGCCGCCATCGATGCGCATGCGCATGTATTCGCGCGCGGCCTGCCGCTCGCGCCGGTGGTGCGGCACGCGCCCGACTACGACGCGTCGCTCGACACGTACGTCGCGCATCTCGCCGAACACGGCATCACGCACGCGGTACTGGTGCAGCCGAGCTTTCTCGGCACCGACAACGCGTTCTTCGTCGACGTGCTGCGGCGTTACCCGCGCCGCTTTCGTGGTGTCGCGGTGGTCGACCCGACGATTTCGGATCGCGACCTCGATGCGCTCGACCGGGCGGGCGTGGTCGGCATGCGGCTGAACCTCGTCGGGCTGCCGATTCCGGATTTCGGCGCACCCGCTTGGCGCGCACTGTTCGCCCGCATCAACGCGCTCGGCTGGCACGTCGAGATCCATCGCGGCATCGAGGACCTGCACACCATCACGGCGCCGCTGCTCGCGCAATCGTGCACGCTGGTGATCGACCATTTCGGCCGCCCGTCGCCCGCGCTCGCCGAACGCGCGCCCAGCTTCCGCCGCCTGCTGCTGCTCGCGGATACCGGCCGCGTCTGGGTCAAGCTGTCGGCCGCGTATCGCAACAGCGTGGCCGGCGACGGCGCGATCGACGCGTTCGGCGCCGCGCGCGCGCTGCGCACCGCGTTCACGGCCGAGCGGCTCGTGTGGGGCAGCGACTGGCCGCACACGCAGCACCGCGAACGCGTCGACTTCGACGCGACGTATGCGGCGCTCGCGCGCTGGCTGCCCGACTCCGGCGAGCGCCTGCGCGTGCTGCGCGATTCGCCGCGCACCCTGTTTCGTTTCGACCAATGAGGCCCCGCATGTCCGATCACACCGCACTTCGTCGCGCCGGGTTCCGGCGCAGCATCGCTTCCCGCCAGGGGCTGCTCGTCGCCGGCACGTTCAATGCGCTCAGCGCACGCGTCGCGGCCGATCTCGGCTTCGGCGCGCTGTACCTGAGCGGCGCGGGCGTCACCAACATGTCGCTCGGCCTGCCCGATCTCGGCTTCGTCGGGCTCGGCGAGCTGGCCGAACACACGGCGCGCGTGCGCGACGCGGTCGAGCTGCCGCTGATGGTCGATGCCGATACCGGTTTCGGCAATGCGCTGAACGTGCTGCACACGGTGCGCACGCTCGAGCGCAGCGGCGCGGACGCGATCCAGCTCGAAGACCAGGTGCTGCCGAAGAAGTGCGGCCATTTCGCGGGCAAGGAAGTGATCGAGGCCGGCGAGATGGTCGGCAAGCTGAAGGCGGCCATCGACGCGCGCGTGGATCCGAACCTGCTGATCGTCGCGCGCACCGATGCGGCCGCGGTCCACGGCATCGACGACGCGATCGAGCGAGCCCATCGTTATGCGGAAGCGGGCGCGGACGTGCTGTTCATCGAGGCGATGGAGTCAGCGGAGGACGTCGAGCGTCTGCCGGCGCTGTTCGACACGCCGCAGCTCATCAACATCGTGATCGGCGGCAAGACGCCGACGCGTTCGCGCGACGCGCTCGCGCGCCTCGGCTACGGCGTGGTGCTGTATGCGAACGCGGCGCTGCAAGGCGCGGTGCGCGGGATGCAGGCCGCGCTGACGGAGCTGCGCGACACGGGGCGGCTCGACGAGAATCCCGCGCTCGTCGCGCCGTTCGCCGAACGGCAGCGGCTCGTCGACAAGGCGCGCTTCGACGCGCTCGACGCCCGCTACGCGGCCGACCGCGCATAACGCGCATAACGCGTGTAACGCCCGTCCGCAGCCGGCACGGGCGATATCGGCAGCCGCCCGGCACATACGAACAAAACCTGGAGACAACCGTGGCACCTTCTTCTCCCGAAGCCGCCGGCGAACCGCCGCGCATCGGCTCGATCGTCGGCGGGCTGGCCGGCAACCTGATCGAGTGGTACGACTTTCTCGCCTACAGCATCTTCTCGATCTACTTCGCGCCGTCGTTCTTTCCCGCCGACCGCCCGACCGTGCAGTTGATGAACACCGCGGCGATCGCGGCCGTCGGGTATATCGCACGGCCGGCGGGAAGCTGGCTCGTCGGCCTGTATGCGGACCGGCGCGGGCGCAAGGCCGCGCTGACGAAGTCGGTGCTCGCGATGTGCGCGGGATCGATGCTGATCGCCATCACGCCCGGCTATGCGACGATCGGCGTGCTCGCGCCGGTGCTGCTCGTTGCCGCACGGTTGCTGCAGGGGCTCAGCATGGGCGGCGAATACGGCACCAGCGCAACCTACCTGAGCGAGATCGCCCCGCCGAACCGGCGCGGCTTCTACGTCGGCTTCCTGCAGGTGAGCGTGGTGGCCGGCCAGCTCGTCGCGCTCGGCCTGATGCTCGCGATGCAGCGGATCTTCGCCGGCACGCACGACATCGAACGCTGGGGCTGGCGGATCCCGTTCTTCGTCGGCGGCGTGCTCGCGCTGTTCGCGCTCTACATGCGCCGCAACGTCGTCGAGAGCGATGCGTTCATCGCCAGCCGCGCGCGTGCGGCGAAGACACGGGTGTCGGCCGATCTCGCGGCCCACTGGCGCGAACTGCTGCTCGCGATCGGCATCACGATCGGCGGCACCGTCGCGTTCTACACGTATACCGTCTACATGCAGAAGTACCTCGTCAACTCGGTCGGGCTGCACAAGGAGACGGCGACCTGGATCTGCACGGCCGCGCTGCTGCTGTACATGCCGCTGCAGCCGCTGTTCGGCCTCGTGTCGGACCATGTCGGCCGCCGGCCGGTGCTGCTGTGGTTCGGGATCGGCGGCACGCTGCTGTCGGTGCCGATCTTCACGACGCTCGCACACGTGCACGATCCGCTCGCCGCGTTCGCGCTGGTGTTCGCGGGGCTCGTCGTGCTGAGCGGGTTCACGTCGGTGCACATGCTGGTCAAGGCCGAGCTGTTCCCGCCGCAGATCCGTGCGCTGGCGGTCGGGCTGCCGTATGCGCTGACGACGGCGATCCTCGGCGGCACGACCGAGTTCGTCGCGCTGCGGCTGAAGGCGAGCGGCAGCGAGACGATGTTCTTCTGGTACGTCGCGGCCTGCGCGGCGATTTCGCTGCTCGTGTACTGGCGGATGCCGGAAACCCATCCGGCGAAGCGCGTGCGGGCGAGCGGGGCGGCGGCCGCCGCCGCCGTGTCCCGCTGAGCGGGCGCGAAGCCGCCCGCGGCACGCGGCCGGGCGCCGGCAGGCGCGGGCCGCTGCGCCGGCGGCGCGGTACCGGCGAAGCCGTTGAGCCGAAGGGCGGCCGGCCCGCGTATGGCAGAATCGCGACGATCTTCCGCACGCGATGACACGATGAACCCGACGACGCCTTCCTCCGCGCCCATCCGTGAGCCGATGGGCCGCGCGGCCACCGCACTGCTCGCCGCCAGCATGCTGTGCTATCTCGTCGCGATGTTCACCGCGCCGTTCCGCGTCGGCGCGCCGGACCCGCACCCGTGGGCCGATGGCTGGCAGGTGCTGTTGACGGGCTGGATGGGCGTGCTCGGCGGCATCTTTGCGTGGCTCGCGAACCCGCTCGTGTTCGGCGCGTGGTTACTGACCGTGAAGCGCCTGCGCGTGCAAGCGGCCGTGCTGGCCGCGCTCGCGCTGCTGTTCGGGCTGAGCTTCCTGTCGCAGCACCGGATCGTCGTGAACGAAGCGGGCACCGTCGAGCCGGTTCACCTCGATGCGATCGGCTACTGGTGCTGGCTCGCGAGTTTCGGCGCGGCGCTGGTCGGCGCGATGCTGTTGCCCGGGCGGATGAAGGCAGGCTGATGCGGGCGGCGCGACCGCCTTCCCGCATCGCGCGCGTCGCTGTTCAGCGCACGTGCGGCTGCAACGCGCGCAACCAGTACGACACGGCTACCGCGCCGCCATCCGGCGTGCCGATCGCACGCTCGCCGAGATAGCTCGCACGCCCCGCGCGCGGTGTCATGCGCGCGGTGGCCTCCGCGCCTTCGACGGCCGCTTCGACGGCCGCCGTCCATGCGCTTGCGGTGTCGCGATCGCTGTCGAGCGCGCGGCTGAATGCGTCGACGGCCGGCACCAGCGCATCGAGCATCGTCCGGTCGCCGGCGTGCGCGCCACCCAGTTCACTGATCGAATCCACGGCCGCGCGGAATGCCGCGGCCCAGTCGCGCGCCGACGGCTCGGCGACATCCGCCAGCCTGCGCGCCGCGCGCAGCAGCGCGGTTGCATAGAACGGCCCGGAGCTGCCGGCGATCGCGCGGCGCAACGCCGCGCCGAGCGCCGCGAGTGCGCCGGCCGGCGTGGCGTACGCGGTGTCGGGCAACGCGAGGATCGCTTGCGCGGCGCGCAGCATGCTCGCGCCGAGGTCGCCGTCGCCGGCCGCCGCATCGAGATCCGTCAGCGTCTGCTCGTGGTCGATCAGCGTTTGTGCAACCGCCTGCAGCGCCGGCCGCAGACGTGCAGCCCATGCGCGGCCGGCCGCGTCGAGCGGCGGCAGCGGCGCATCCTGCGACGCCGCTGCGGCCACGCGGATCTGCGCATTCACCGCGCCACCGCCCGGCCACGCACGCGCCTGCGTCGGCGCGTCGAGCAGCGAAGCGCGTTCGTCGTTCAGCCGCAGCACCGAGATCGAGCAGCCGGGCATGTTCAGCGCGGACAGGAACGTGCCGGCCCAAGCACGCGCGACGACGATGCCGCGCCGGGTCAGGTTGTCGTACGCGGCACGCAGCACGATCGCGAGCTCCATGTCCGGTGTTGCGCCGAGACCGTTGACGAACAGCGCGACGCGTTCGCCGCGGTCGAGCACGAGATCGGCGGCGATGCTCGACAGCAGTGTGTCGACCAGCGCATCGGCCGGCAGCGGCGCACGGCGTTCGACGCCTTTCTCGCCATGAATGCCGAGGCCGAGCTCGATCTCGTGATCGCCGAGGCTGAAGCCGGACTTGTCGGCGCCCGGGATCGTGCAGCCGTCGAGTGCGACGCCCATCGTGCCGAGCTCGGCCGCCGCGTCGCGCGCGACGGCCGCGACGCGGGCAAGCGGCAGCCCGCGCGCGGCGGCCGCGCCGGCGAGCTTGTGGATCAGCACGGTGCCGGCGATCCCGCGCCGCTGGCCGCGGTCGACACGGCCGCGCAGCGATACGTCGTCGGCGACGATGACCGTTTCGACCGGAATGCCTTCGGCGCGTGCAAGCTCGGCGGCGAGCCCGAAATTGAGCCGGTCGCCCGTGTAGTTCTTCACGATCAGCAGCGCGCCGTTGGGGCCGGCGCTCGCGCGGATCGCGGCGAGCACGGCGTCGGTGGACGGCGACGTGAACACCTCGCCGCAGACGGCCGCGCTCAACATCCCTTCGCCGACATAGCCGCCGTGTGCGGGCTCGTGGCCGCTGCCGCCGCCGGACAGGATTGCGACGGGGCGCTGAGACGGTTCGGGCAGCGGCTGGCGGACGAGCACGTGCTCGTCGCCGAGGATCGCGAGATGCGGCGATTGCCGCGCGATGCCTTCCAGCATTTCTCGCACGACATCGGACGGGCGGTTTACAAGCTTTTTCATGGCAGCGGATTCCGGACGGGTGAACGGGGCGCGACCGGGCCCGCACGGGCGCCGGCCGGCTTTCGTATTGCGGAGAATCGTGCGGGTGCCTGGCCGCCGGGTGCGGGCGGTTGCGTGACGGGCAACCGGATGCGGGAGCGGCAACGCAGCACGTGCTTCGCGCCACGATACATCAGGTTCGGACGTCAATGCACGGATTGCGGCGCGATCGCACCGTCGGCTGCGGTCACTTCAGCGCTGCAATGACCTTCGCGCGGATCAGCCGCGCGCGCAGCACGTTGCGGCTGATGCCGAGCAACTGCGCGGCCCGGATCTGGTTGCGGTGGCTGAAGTCGAACGCGACGCGCATCACGGTGTCCTCGATGTGTTCGAAGAGGTTGCCGTGTCCGTCGTCGAACAGGTCGCGCAGCGCATGTTCGAACGCTGCCTGAGCGTGGGCGGACGGTTCCTGCGCAGGCATGACGGCCGGCGGCGCGCATGGCGGCGCAAGGTGCAGGTCGGTGTCGCGCAGCACATCGTGGCGGCACACGAGCAGCGCGTGATGGATCACGTTCTCCAGTTCGCGGATATTGCCGGGCCAGTGATGCGACACGAGCCGGCGCTCGGCGCGCGGATCGATGCTGCGTGGTCCGTCGCCGAGGCGCGCGCGGTAGCCGTCGAAGAAGTGACGCGCGAGCGGCAGGATGTCGCCCGGCCGCTCGCGCAGCGGCGGTACCGCGAGCTGCACGACATTGAGACGGTAGTACAGGTCGCCGCGGAAATGCCCGGCGGCCACCGCCTGTTGCAGATCGACGTTGGTCGCCGCGACCACGCGCACGTCGACCGGAATGCCCGTGCGCGAACCGAGCCGCACGACCTCGCGCTCCTGCAGTACGCGCAGCAGCTTGACCTGCATCGACAGCGGCAGGTCGCCGATCTCGTCGAGAAACAGCGTGCCGCCATGCGCGGCTTCGAACCAGCCGGGCTTCGCGCTGACGGCGCCCGTAAACGCGCCTTTCTCGTGGCCGAACAGTTCGCTGTCGACGAGCGTGTCGGAGAACGCGCCGCAGTTCACCGCGACGAACGGCCCGTCGCGGCGATCGCCAAGATCGTGCACGTGCCGCGCGATCAGTTCCTTGCCGGTGCCCGTCTCGCCGACGATCAGCACGTTCGCGTCGCTCGGTGCGACACGGCGCACCTGTTCGAGCAGTGCGAGCGAACGCGGATCGGCAAACACCTGCGCCCGTGCGCGGGCCGGTGCGGGGCGTCCGGGCATCGTCAGGACGGAGGCGGTGCGTTCCGCAGCGTGCAGGTCGGACGGATCGTGTGTTTCCGACGCGTCGCGGCGCGCGGCGACGACACGAAGGTTGAGCGGGCGCGGCGATGCGGAAATGGAAGTCATGGCGATGAACCGTTGAATGGCCGGGTGAGCCGGGTGAAGCGGACCCGTGCCGACGGGCGCAGCGAGTCCGGCTGCTGCGTGGTCAGCAGAGTGTTCAACGTTTCGCCACGCGCGAAAAGCATCGATTTCTGATAACCAAAGCGCGATTGCTGCGGAACCTGCAATGGTGCGGGTGAGCGGGCTTGCTCCGATGCATGAGCGCCGGATTCGATGTGATGACGTGCGATGCGCTGCTTCCTGGGCAGCAGTTCGCAAGCACGATCGCTTCACCCGGTTCATCACGCCGTGGAATATCGATGTGACACGCGCACCGGAACGCTTGCCGCGCGCGTGCATTTGGGCGAATGCCGCGCCAGGCGGGCGATCGCGAAAAACTTCGCGATGCAGACGATCACGCCGCGAGACAGTCGTGCGAATGGCACGCTCCTTGCTGACCCGAAGCGGTATCGCCGCATCGACACGCGGCTCGACAACGGGAACGCATCGCATGAGCAACACCCTCAACGTGGTCGCGATATCGGGCAGCCTGCAACGGCCGTCGCGCACGCTGACGCTGACCAACGAGATCGTCGCGGCACTCGGCGCCGCGCTGCCGATCGATACGCGGCTGATCGAACTCGGCGAGATCGGCAGCCGGCTGGCCGGCGCGCTGACGCGCGCGCAGGTGCCGGCCGACCTTGAAGCACTGATCCGCGCGATCGAGACGGTCGACGCGCTCGTTGTCGCGAGCCCGGTCTATCGCGCGTCATACACGGGCCTGTTCAAGCACCTGTTCGACCTCGTGCGCCACGACGCGCTCGTCGACGTGCCCGTGCTGCTCGCGGCCACCGGCGGCAGCGAGCGACATGCGCTCGTGATCGACCATCAACTGCGGCCGCTGTTCAGCTTCTTCCAGGCGCGCACGCTGCCGATCGGCGTGTACGCGTCCGAAAGCGACTTCGACCAGTACCGGATCGCGAACCCGGCGCTGCGCGAGCGCATCGCGCTCGCCGTCGATCGCGCCGTGCCGCAACTGCGCCCGCATGCGCTTTCCACCGTGGCCGCGTAGGCCGCTTTCGTTTCTCCTTCGACCAGGACACCTTCATGAGCCTTACCGACCCTTCCGCCGACGGCGTCAAATTCGCGTACTGGGTGCCGAACGTCAGCGGCGGCCTCGTCGTCAGCACGATCGAGCAGCGCACCGACTGGAGCCTCGAATACAACCAGCAGCTCGCGCGCACGGCCGAGGCGGCCGGCTTCGACTATGCGCTGAGCCAGATCCGCTTCACGGCCGGCTACGGCGCGGAATACCAGCACGAGTCGGTGTCGTTCAGCCAGGCGCTGCTGCATGCGACGACGAAGCTCAAGGTGCTCGCCGCGATCCTGCCGGGGCCGTGGCATCCGGCCGTGGTCGCGAAGCAACTCGCGACGATCGACCACATCTCGAACGGTCGCATTGCGATCAACGTCGTGAGCGGCTGGTTCAAGGGCGAATTCACCGCGATCGGCGAGCCGTGGCTCGAACATGATGAACGCTATCGGCGCTCGAAGGAATTCATCCAGGCGCTGAAAGGCATCTGGACGCAGGACAACTTCACGTTCAAGGGCGACTTCTACCGCTTCAACGACTACACGCTGAGCCCGAAGCCGGTGCAGAAGCCGCATCCGGAAATCTTCCAGGGCGGCAGCTCGCGCGCGGCGCGCGACAACGCGGCGAGCGTGTCGGACTGGTATTTCACGAACGGCAATACGCCGGAGAACCTGAAGGCGCAGATCGACGACATCCGCGCGAAGGCGGCCGCGAACAACCATCGCGTGCGGATCGGCGTCAACGCGTTCGTGATCGCGCGCGACACCGAGGAGGAGGCGCAGGCCGTGCTCGACGACATCATCCGGCACGCGCACGTGGAGGCCGTGCATGCGTTCGGCGATGCGGTGAAGGAGGCCGGCAAGGCATCGCCCGAAGGCGAGGGCAACTGGGCGAAATCGACGTTCGAGGATCTCGTTCAGTACAACGACGGCTTCCGCACGAACCTGATCGGCACGCCGCAGCAGATTGCCGAGCGGATCGTCGCGCTGAAGGCGATCGGCGTCGATCTCGTGCTCGCCGGGTTCTTGCACTTCATCGAGGAAGTCGAGTACTTCGGCCAGCGCGTGCTGCCGCTCGTGCGCGAACTCGAAGCGCAGCGGCAGGCAGTGGCTGCGTGACGCGGGTGGATTGAAGCGGGCCGGCCGGGGGCTGTCATCACCGGCCGGCCCGGCTCGACGTTGCGGAAAGGGAAACAGGAGGTCGACGAATGCCTTCGCGGCATCGTCGGCCGGTTCAGGGGTTTTGCCGGAAATCTTATGTCCACGGAAATCATCGAAGCAGGTGCATCGCAGCAAGCAGAAACCCACCGCGTTCCCGTGATCGGCTCCGATGCCGAAGCGATCGACGTCGCGCATCGCGTTGCCGCCCAACTTCAGGAGCACGCGGCGCTGCGTGACCGCGAGCGGAAACTGCCGTTCGACGAGATCGAACTGTTTTCGTCGAGCGGCCTGTGGGGCATCACCGTCCCGAGCGAATACGGCGGCGCGGAAGTGTCGAGCGTGACGCTCGCGGAAGTGATCGCGATCGTGTCGCAGGCCGACCCGTCGCTCGGCCAGATTCCGCAGAATCACTACTGCCTGATCGAAGACATCCGTCTCGAAGGCAGCGATGCGCAGAAGCGCTTCTTCTTCGACCTCGTGCTGAAGGGTACGCGCTACGGCAATGCCTTTTCCGAAGCCGGCGGCAAGAACGTGCTCGACATCCAGACGCGCGTGCGCCGCGATGGCGACGCGTTCGTGCTGAACGGGCGCAAGTTCTATTCGACCGGCACGCTGTTCGCGCACTGGATTCCGGTGCTCGCGCTCGACGAGTCGGATCAGGCGGTGCTCGCGTTCGTGCGGCAGGGCGCGCCGGGGCTGACCGTGGTGGACGACTGGAGCGGCTTCGGGCAGCGCACGACCGCGAGCGGCACGGTGATCGTCGAGAACGTGCGCGTGAGCCCGTTCGAGATCTTCCACACGCAGCGCTCGTACGACCGCCCGACCTTCGCGGGGCCGTTCGCGCAGATCACGACTGCCGCGATCGATCTCGGCATCGCGCGCGCCGCGCTCCAGGACACGATCGCGTTCGTGCAGCAGCACGCGCGTCCGTGGATCGACAGCGGCGTCGAACGCGCGAGCGACGACCCGCTGACCGTCGCGCAGATCGGCGACATCGCGTACCGCATCCACGCGGCCGAAGCGCTGCTCGCGCGTTCGGGGCGTTTCGTCGACGCGGCGAAGCGCGAGCCGGGCGAGGAAACGGTCGCGCAGGCCGCGATCGCGGTCGGCGAGGCGAAGATCGCGACGACCGAAGTGTCGCTGCTGGCCGCGAGCAAGCTGTTCGAACTCGGCGGCAGCAAGTCGACACTCGCGAAATACAACTTCGACCGGCACTGGCGCAACGCGCGCGTGCATACGCTGCACGACCCCGTGCGCTGGAAGTACCACGCGATCGGCAACTACTACCTCAACGGTGTGAAGCCCGCGCGCCATTCGTGGAACTGACCGGCACACGGTGCGGGGTTTTCCGATACGTACGACAGCTCGGTTTCGCGCGGCCCTGGCGGCAGCCAAGGCCGCCGCGCCGCGCCATTCCTGACGAGACAGACCAATGAGTCATCCAGCCACCTCCGCGCAGGCGCGCCCTGTGCAGGACACCGCACCGCAGGCAGGCGGCCTGCGGCGCAACTACCTGAGCCTGCCCGAACTGATCGCACAGTCGATCGGCCTCGTCGGCGTGTCGGGCGGAATCGGCGTGCTGATCCCCGCCGTGTTCGCGACGGCCGGCAACGGCACATGGCTCGCCTACCTGTTCGCGATCGTCGCGCTGCTGTTCTCGTCGTGGAGCATCTCGGTGTTCGCGCGCGATTCGGCGTCGCCGGGGGCGCTGTATGCGTATGTGTCGGCCGGTATCGGGCCGATCTGGGGCGCGATCTGCGGCTGGTCGCTGCTGATCGCCTATGCGGTGGCCGCCGCAGGCATCCTGCAGGGAACGATCAACACGTTCCTCGTGCTCGGCCGCGAAACGGGGCTGCTCGGTGGCGCGACACCGGTCGGCACGGTGCTCGGCCTCACGGTCGCAACCGCGTTCGCCGCGTGGTACATCGCGTTTCGCGACATCCGGCTTTCCACGCGTTTCACGTTGTTCGTCGAGCTGGCGACGCTGCTGCTGATCGCCGTCGTCGTGATCGCGACGATCGCGTTCGGCGGTCATCCGGTCGATCGCGCGCAACTGACGCTCGAGGGCGTGAAGCCGACGCAACTCCAGCTCGGCATGGTGCTCGCGTTCTTCAGCTTCACCGGTTTCGAGAGCGCGACCGTGCTCGGCGCCGAGGCGCGCGACCCGTTCCGCGCGATTCCGCGCGCGGTGCTGATCAGCGTCGTCGGGCCCGCGCTGCTGTTCGTGATCGGCGCGTACGGGATGGTGAGCGCGTTCCACGGGCAGACGCCGCCGCTCGACCGGGTCGACGGCCCGCTTGCCGTGCTCGCGCACCGGCTGGGGGCCGGGTGGGTCGGCGTGCTGATCGACGCGGGCGTCGCGCTGAGCTTCTTCGCGGCCTTCTTCTCGTCGATCAACGCGGCGGCGCGCATCGTCTATACGTTCGGGCGGCAGGGTGTGCTGCATGCGTCGACCGGGCGCGCGCACGCGCGGAATGCAACGCCACACGTCGCGGTCGCGGTGATCGCTGCGTCGGCGCTCGTCACCGCGCTGGTGTTTACCGCGCGCGGCACTGCGCTGCTCGATTCGTACGGCTATCTCAGCTCGATCGCGACGTATGGCTGGCTGCTCGCATACGTGCTGGTGGCGATCGGCGCGCCGCTCTACTTGCGCCGGCAGCGCCGGCTGCGCGCGCGGCATGTGGCGATCAGCATCGTCGCGGTCGTGCTGCTCGCGATTCCGCTCGCCGGCAGCGTGTATCCGGCGCCGGACGGCGTTTATGCATGGCTGCCGTATGTGTTCGTCGCGCTGCTGGCGATCGGGCTCGGGTGGTTCCTGGTGCTGCGCATCCGGTTTCCGGAGCGGCTGCGCGAGCTCGAGGCCGAGTTGCTGACGAAATGACGGCGCGGCGCCGGCGCGGCGCGGCCAGCCGGGCATGCGTGCCGGCTGGCCGGTTTCATTGGACGCGTGTGCCGGCCGCTGTCACGCAACCCCCGCCAGCTTCGATGCTTCGACCACCATCTGCACACCGAGCCCGCCGAGGATGACACCCATCGCCCAGCGCTGCGCGAGCAGCAGCGTCGGGCGCCCGTGCAGGAACTTCGCGATGCTGCTCGAGCAGATCGCCACCAGCCCGTTGGCCGACGCAAACGCGGCGATCAGCAGCGACCCGAGAAACAGCGACTGGCCGAACACGCTGCCCTGCCGGTAGTCGATGAACTGCGGCAGCAGCGACACGAACAGCATCGCGAGCTTCGGGTTCAGCACGCTGGTCGTCGCGCCCATCGCGAGCAGGCGCATCGGCTGCTCGTCCGGCAGTGCCTGCACCTCGAACGGCGAACGTCCGCCGGGCCGGACCGCCTGCCACGCCAGGTACAGCAGGTAGACCGCGCCGACCGCGCCCAGCACGGTGCCTGCATAGGGCACGCTCATGAACAGCGTCGTGATGCCGAACGCCGCGCCGAACATGTAGAACAGGTAGCCGATCATCACGCCGGCCAGTGAAATGAGCCCGGCCGTACGGCCTTGCGCGATCGAGCGCGACATCACGTAGACCATGTTCGGCCCGGGCGTGACCGCGAGCATGCCGCCGATGGCGAGAAATCCGTAGAGCGATCCGGAGGGTTGCATGTTTCCGCTTCCTGCATCGAGTGAGTGCTGACGGGATTCATTGTCCGGCCGTGGAGGTGAACAGTAAAACGGGATAAACTGAATCGATTGATCAGATTTCCTGAAGCGACATGAAAAAGCTCGACCTCGATGTGCTCGCGATGGTGGTGGCCGTCGCCGAAACCGGATCGTTCGCGCAGGGCGCGCAGGCCGTGCATCGGTCGCCGTCGGCGGTGAGCATGCAGATCAGGGCGCTGGAAGACGCGCTCGGCAAGCCGCTGTTCATCCGCGACACGCGCAACGTGACGGCGACCGGCGACGGCACCATGCTCGCCGAGTACGGCCGCCGGATGCTCGCGCTGCGCGACGAGGCATGGGCGTCGGTGGTGCGCCCGGAGATCCGCGGCCGCGTGACGATCGGCGTGCCGGACGATTACATTTCGTCGCTGCTGCCGCAGGTGCTCGGCAAATTCGCCGCGATGCATCCGCGCGTGGAATTGCGCGTGATCGGCCAGCCGAGCAGCGCGCTCGTGCCGATGCTGAAGGACAACACGGTCGACCTCGCATGCCTCACGCGGATCAAGGGCGTGACCGGCGAGCTGATCCGGATGGAGCCGCTCGTCTGGGCCGGGTCGCCGAAGCGCAACGTATGGGAAGAGCGGCCGCTGCCGGTGGCTTTTTTCACGCACGGCGGCAGCATGGCGCGCGATCAGGCGGTCAAGGCGCTGAACCGGCAGAAGATCCCGTACCGGATGTCGTACGAAAGCCCGAGCCACCTCGGGCTGCTGAGCATGGTGGAGGCCGGGCTCGCGGTCGCGCCGCTGGCGCGCTGCTGCATTCCGGATCACCTGATGCAGCTGTCGGAAAGCCACGGGCTGCCGCCACTGGGCGAGCTCGAAGTCGTGCTCGCGCGCAGCGCGCAGTCCGCGCGCCCGCCGTGCGATTACCTGGCCGAGCAGATTCTCGGCGAATGGCGCACCTGAGCGGCCCGCTGCCGGCCGCCCGTCAGCACGACGTCAGCAGCCATTCGCGGAACGCAACGAGCGACGGCAGTGTCTCGTTGCCTGGCGGATAGACGAGGTAGTAGCTGCGCTGGCTCGTAATCGCGTCGCCGATCGATACCAGCTCGCCGCGGCTCAATTCATCTTCCACCAGCACCTTCGGCACCAGCCCGATCCCCATCCCGGCGCGCACGGCCTGGATCAGGTGTGACGTCAGCTCGAAGCTCGGGCCGATGCGCATCTGGCGATGGTCGAGCCGATAGTGCGAGAACCACTCGGCCCACGCGTGCTGGTTGCTCGTCACGCCCAGCAGCGTCTGCTTCGCGGCCCACGCCGGCGTGCGCGCGTCGGCCTTGCGGCCGCTGCCCGGGTCGGGCGGCGCGATCGCGATCAGGAACTCGTTGTACAGCCGGTGCGCGTGCAGGCCAGGCCAGTCGCCCGCGCCGACGGTGATGGCCGCGTCGAGGTCGTCGTTGAGGAAATCGATCGCGCCGATCCGCGAATGAAGGTGCACCGTCACGCCCGGATGCGCGGTGTAGAAGTCGTGCAGGTGCGGCAGCAGCCATTTCGAGCCGAAGGTCGGCAAGGTGGCGAGCCGCAGCGTGCCGGCGCCCGCCTGGTGCGACATCGCCTGCAGCGTCGCGCCGCGGATGCGCCCGAGCGCGCCGCTCAGTTCCGCGAAGTAGCGGCGGCCGACTTCGGTCAGCTTCACCGAGCGCCCCTCGCGCCGGAACAGCGGGACACCGAGCTGATCCTCCAGCGTCTGGACCTGCCGGCTGATCGCGCTCTGGCTCAGCGACAGTTCCTCGGCCGCGCGCGTGTAGCTTTCATGCCGCGCGGCGGCCTCGAACACGAGCAGCAGTGACATCGACGGGGTCAGACGACGGTAATTCATGAGTTTTATGCAATATTCGCCGGGCGAGAATTCGTTTGTTCCTCAAGGAATATCCGAAGATACTGGAATTCCCGGTCGCGTGGAAACTTGCCAAAAAATCATGTTTCGGAGCGCGCGAATCGGCCGGCTCCACCCACACTGCGCTTTTACCCATGTCGATCGCCCCGTTGCCCCGTCCCGCCAGCCCGCCCGCCCACGCGTACCGCGACTTTCTTGCCGCGCTGCGGGCCGCCGGATTCGCCGGGGAGATTCGCGCGGACCACGCGAACCGGACGGTGCAGGCCACCGACAACTCGATCTACCAGCGCCTGCCGCAGGCGGTGATCTGCCCCGCGCATGCCGATGACGTGCGGCTGCTGGCGCGGCTGCTGGCCGAACCCGCGCACCACGTCGTCGCGGTCGCCGCGCGCGGCGGCGGCACGGGCACCAACGGGCAGTCGTTGACGGACGGCGTCGTCGTCGACCTGTCGCGCAACATGAACCGGATCCTCGAAATCGACGTCGAGCAGCGCTGGGTGCGCGTGCAGGCAGGCGTCGTCAAGGATCAGCTCAATGCCGCGCTGAAGCCGCACGGGCTGTTTTTCGCGCCGGAGCTGTCGACGTCGAACCGCGCGACCGTCGGCGGGATGATCAACACCGACGCGAGCGGGCAGGGCAGCTGCACGTACGGCAAGACGCGCGACCACGTGCTCGAACTCGATTTCGTGCTGATGGGCGGCGAGCAACTGCACAGCGACGCGCTCGACGACGAAGCGCTGGAGCGCCGTTGCGCGCGGCAGGACCGCATCGGCAAGGTCTACCGCACCGCGCGCCGCATCAGCGACGACAAGGCGGCGCTGATCGACGCGAAGTTTCCGAAGCTCAACCGCTGCCTGACCGGCTACGACCTCGCGCACCTGCGCGAACCCGACGGCCGCTTCAACCTGAACAGCGTGCTGTGCGGCGCGGAAGGCTCGCTCGGCTTCGTCGTCGAGGCGAAGCTCAACGTGCTGCCGATCCCGAAGTATTCAGTGCTGGTCAACGTGCGCTACGCGGGCTTCATGGATGCGTTGCGCGATGCGCGTGCGCTGCTCGGGCACCAGCCGCTGTCGATCGAGACGGTCGACTCGAAGGTGCTGATGCTCGCGATGAAGGATTTCGTGTGGAGCAGCGTCGCCGAGTATTTCCCGCAGGACGACCCGCGGCCGACGCTCGGCATCAACCTGATCGAATTCAGCGGCGACGTTGCGGACGACGTCGATGCACGCGTGCGCGCGTTCGTCGAGCATCTGCGCACCGATACGAGCGTGGAGCGCCTCGGCCATACGCTCGCGGCCGGCGACGATGCGGTGAAGCGTGTCTATGCGATGCGCAAGCGCGCGGTCGGCCTGCTCGGCAACGTGCAGGGCGAGGCGCGTCCGCAGCCGTTCGTCGAGGACACCGCGGTGCCGCCCGAGAACCTCGCCGCGTACATCGCCGAATTCCGCGCGCTGCTCGACGGTCACGGGCTGCAGTACGGGATGTTCGGGCACGTCGACGCGGGCGTGCTGCACGTGCGCCCGGCGCTCGACATGAAGGACCCGAAGCAGGCCGCGCTGGTGCGGCCCGTGTCGGACGCGGTGGCCGAACTGACGCAGCGGCATGGTGGCCTGTTATGGGGCGAGCACGGCAAGGGCGTACGCTCCGAGTACGCGCCGGCGTTTTTCGGCGAGCTGTATCCGTCGCTGCAGCAGCTGAAGGCCGCGTTCGATCCGCGCAACCAGTTCAACCCGGGCAAGATCGCGACGCCGCCGGATCACACGATGCGGCTGCTGAAGATCGACGAAGTGCCGACGCGCGGCGACCACGACCGGCAGATCGACGAGCGCGTGTGGCAGAGCTACGGCACCGCGATGCACTGCAACGGCAACGGCGCGTGCTACAACTTCGATCCGGACGACGCGATGTGCCCGTCGTGGAAGGCGACGCGCGAACGCGTGCAATCGCCGAAGGGGCGTGCGTCGCTGATGCGCGAATGGTTGCGCCTGCAAGGACAGGCCGGCATCGACGTCGTCGCGGCGGCGCGGGCGCGGCAGCCGTTCCTGCGCGGGCTGGCCGGGCGCTGGCGCAACAGCCGCGCGGCGCGCAACGGTGACGCCGATTTCTCGCACGAGGTGTACGACGCGATGGCCGGGTGCCTCGCGTGCAAGTCGTGCGCGGGGCAGTGCCCGGTGAAGGTCAACGTGCCCGAGTTCCGCTCGCGCTTTCTCGAGCTGTATCACCAGCGCTACCTGCGGCCGCTGCGCGACTACCTGATCGGCTCGCTCGAATTCACGATGCCGTGGATGGCGCGCGTCCCCGCGCTGTACAACGGGCTGATGCGTGCGGGATGGGTGCGCACGCTGCTCGAACGGCAGGTCGGCATGGTCGACAGCCCGCTGCTGAGCCGCTTCGATCTTGCGGCCGTGATCCGGCAATGGAACGTGAAGCCGGCCGACCCGCATGCGCTTGCCGCGCTGAGCGACGCGCAGCGCGCACGCAGCGTCGTCATCGTGCAGGACACGTTCACGCGCTATTTCGATACCGAGCAATTGGCGACGCTGATCGAGCTGGCCGCGCGCACGGGCTTTCAGGTGTGGCTCGCACCGCTCGCACCGAACGGCAAGGCGCTGCACGTACAGGGCTTTCTGCAGGCGTTCGAGAAGGCCGCGATCCGCAATGCGACGCAGCTGGCCGCGCTGGCGCGCCCGGGTGTCGCGCTGGTCGGCCTCGATCCGGCGATGACGCTCACGTACCGGCAGGAATACCTGAAGGTGACGGGGCTCGGCGATGTACCGAAAGTTGCGCTGCCGCAGGAGTGGTTGCTGCACGCGCTGCCGGAAGCCGGCCCGCACGGTGCGGCCGGCGCGTACCGGTTGCTGCCGCACTGTACCGAGAAGACCAACGCGCCCGACAGCGGCAAGCAATGGACGCAGGTGTTCGCGCGGCGCGGGCTGCACTTGAAGGTCGAGTCGACCGGATGCTGCGGGATGTCAGGCACGTACGGGCACGAGGCGCGCAATCTCGCGACGTCGAAGACGATCTATTCGCAGTCGTGGGCGACGCACGTGGACGGGCCGGAGGACGAAGGCGAGGCGCTGGCGACCGGGTATTCGTGCCGCAGCCAGGTGAAGCGCATGTCGTCGAAGCAGGTGCGCCATCCGTTGCAGGCGCTGCTCGATCACGTACGGGCGGCGGGGTAACGATCGGGCGGCGCGTATCGCGTGGCCCGTGAGGGTGTATCGATCGAGCGTCGCGCGGCCATCTCCTTGCCGCGTTCGACGCATGTCGTGGTTCAGGCTTCGGCTTTCGCGGCCTTCCGTGCGCGCGGCTTTTCGGCCGCGGGAAACACGCCGACGCCGCGCGGCCGTTTCGGCTCGATCCGCATCTGCCGGATCACGCGCCGGAAATCGATCTCGTGCGCGGCCAGCGTGCCGATCAGTTTCGCGATGACCGCGAGGTGGGACGGGACGGTGCCCTTGCTCGAATAGTTCGTGATCGAACTTTCGTTCATCCGGATCAGACGGGCGAACTCGCGCGCCGTCAATTGGGCTTTCTTCAACTCCTGTTGAAATTCCGCATACGCCATTGCACACATGATGCTTCGTCTCCGTGAATCAGAAATCGGCCCGCGCGGCGCCGGCGCGGACGGGTGGCGTTCCCGTCGTGCCGGCGCCGCGGCGGGTTACATCTTCACCTGGTCGAGGAAGGTCTTCTTGCCGCCCTTGTAGCCGTAGATCGAGATGATCCCGTGCGTCAGGTCGCCCTTCGCGTCGAACGTCGTCGTGCCGATCACGCCGTCGTACTTCGTCGACGGCATTGCGGCGAGGATCTTCGCCGGGTCGGTCGAGTTCGCGCGCTTCATCGCGTCGACCGCGATGTAGACCGCGTCATACGCGAACGGCGCATCGAACTTGATGCCCTGGTTGAAACGCTTCTGGTACTTCGCGAGGAAGTCCGCGCCGCCCGGCATCTTCTCGAGTGCCGCGCCTGCCTGCGAGCACAGCACGTTGTCGGCCGCCGGGCCGGCAAGTTCGGCCAGCGAGTCGGTGCACACGCCGTCGCCGGACAGGATCTTCGCGCGCAGGCCGAGCTGCTTCGCCTGCTTCGCGAGCGGGCCGCCGGTTGCGTCCATGCCGCCGTACATGATCGCGTCCGGGTTCTCGCCCTTGACCTTCGTCAGGATCGCGCGGAAGTCGACGGCCTTGTCGTTGGTCGCGTCGTGCGACAGCACCTTCAGGCCGAGCGCCTTCGCCTTCTTCTCGAACTCGTTCGCGAGGCCCTGGCCGTACGCGGTCGAATCGTCGATCACCGCGACGCTCTTCACGCCCTTCGCCTGCGCGTAGCTCGCGAGCGCCGGACCCTGCTGCGCATCGGTCGCGACGACGCGGTAGGTCGTCTTGAAGCCTTGCTGCGTGTAGGTCGGGTTCGTGGCCGACGGCGAGATCTGCACGATGCCCGCGTCGCTGTAGATCTTCGATGCCGGGATCGACGTGCCCGAGTTCAGGTGGCCGATGACGGCGACGACCTTGTCGTCGACGAGCTTCTGCGCAACCTGCGTGGCTTGCCGCGGGTCGGCCGCGTCATCCTGCGCGTCGAGCTGCAGCGTGATCTTCTTGCCGCCGATCGTCAGGCCCTTTGCGTTGATTTCCTCGACCGCGAGGCGCGCGCCGTTCTCGTTGTCCTTGCCGAGGTGCGAGATGCCGCCCGTCGTCGGTTCGACGCTGCCGATCTTCACGACCTGGTCGGCCATTGCCGTCGATGCGGCCGCGAATGCGGCGGCAGCCAGTGCAACGGTGATCAGGGGTTTGCAGCGCATGCCGACAGTGCTTCGTTCCATCTGCCATCTCCGAATTGAATGTCTTTCTATTGACGTCTCGACCGGCCGGCCAGCGTGCCGGGGCGATCGGACGAGTCTCCATACCCATCACGGGCTTCACTTGCATGGCGTCCGCTGGTGTGACGGCAGCCCGGGCGAGCAGGCGAATCGTCGCCGGACGTCATGCAATTCGTATGAATATATATGAAGCCGATTTTGCGCGCTGCGGCGAATCGCGTCGCGGGCCGACGCCCGGATGTCGAAGGCTCCGGATGCCGGAAATCGTGCGCTGCGGCGGGCCGCAGGCTGCGGTTCGCTGTCGATGGCCTTACGGCCGTATCCATTATTCGGCCGGTCGCCGGGGCGAAGCCATGCACACTGATGCGCGGTCAATCCGGAACTGTTCGGTCGATTTGTCTGCACAGTTTGGTCACTCGCGAGTGCGTATCCGGTTTCGTCGGCTGGCTTCATCAACGGTTGTATTCGTTGTAATGCAACTAACGGTCAAGCCCGGCGGCGTCTGCGAATGGGCGCGGCCAACACGGCCCGGATGATCCATTCCGCTTCGCAGATACCGCAGTGCTTTTCGATCCGCCCGTTTCCGGATCGCCGGGCCGGCACGGACATTCGCCATGGTTGCGATCCTACGAACGTCCGCGGAATGCGACGAAGACCACGCCAGCAATTGCCAGCAGGCCACCGCATGCCGTCGCGATGCCGGGCCGTTCGCCCGTCAGCGCCATCGACAGCAGCGTCGCGACCGCCGGCGTCAGATAGAGGAAGTTGGCCGCGCGCGCCGCGCCGAAGTAGCCGAGCGCGAAGGTCCAGGTTGCATAACCCAGCGCGGCGGGAAATACGCCGAGCACGACGACGGCCAGCGCCGTATCGCGCGACCCGCCCGCGAGCGAGCCGAGCGCGCCGGGCAGCCAGGGCGTGAGCAGCACCGCGCCGGCCAGCAGCGTGTATGCGGTACAGGTCAGTGCGCCGTAGACGGGAATCAACCGCCGCTGCAACACGAAATAGCTGGCCGAACACAGCGCCGCGCCGAGAATCAGCGTGCTTCCCGAACCGAGCACGAGGCCGCCCGGCTGCCCTTGCGCGATCACCGCGATGCCGGCCAGGCTGACCAGCGAACCGAGCCATCCCCAGCGATTGAAGCGCTCGCGCAGAAACACGGCGGCCAGCAGCGCGGTGAAGATCGGCAGCGTGTTCACGATGAAACTCGCCGCACCGGCCGACACGGTCTGCTCGCCGGTATTGAGCAGTGCGTTGTAAAGCGCGATGCCGAGAAAGCCGCACGCGACGAAGCGCAGCGCGTCGCCTTTCGCCGGCAGTGGCGGTCGCCGCCATGCGAGCCACGCGATCACGAGCAGCGCCGCGGTCGCGAAGCGTGCCGACGCGAGCTGCAGCGGCGCGAGGCCGTGCAGGCCGATCCGGATGAACGGGAAAGCGGACGCCCACGAGACGATCGTGAACGCGACCGCGCCTGCCGCGACGAGCGGTTGTCGCGCGCCGCGCGACGTCGATGTGGAAAGGGTATTCATGCGCCCATGGTGCGGCGTGGCGAGATGTTAAGCTAGCGCACAGATCAACACCCGGATATGAATATGGCTCACAGCTCGGGTTCGCGTCGGGCGGCCGGTCCGGGGCGTGCGCGTCAGGTCGTGGACGCGCTGCCGGTCGCCGCGCCGGCGCCCGGGCCGAGGCCGCCGCTCGCGAGCCTGGAGACGGTCTGCACGGTGGCGCGCGAGGGTTCGTTTCTCGCGGCCGCCGATGTTTCCGGCGTCACGCACGGCGCGATCAGCCGGCGGGTCGCCGCCGTCGAAAACTGGCTCGGGATGGCGCTGTTCGAGCGGCATGCGCGCGGCGTGCGCCTGACGCCGGACGGGCAGCGCTTCGTCGGCCGGATCGAGCAGGCGTTCGCGATCATCGACGGCGCGGCCGATCAGTGGCGCTCGCCGCGTACGCCGCGACTGGTCCGGATGAGCGTGGTGCCCGCGTTCGCGCAGCTCTGGCTGTTGGAGCGGCAGCATGTGCTCGAAAGCGAAGCGCCCGCGCTGCGTATCGAGCTCGGCATCGAACTGCGCAACGTCGATATCGCCGGCGGCGAAGCCGATCTGTCGATCCGTTACGGGCGCGGCAACTGGCGTCAGCTCGAAACGCGTGCGTTCATGCCGGAGCGGCTGTATCCGGTTGCGCATCCGCGGCTTGCCGAGCAACTGGCGAAGGCGCGCCGCCGGGCCGGCGACGCCGCGCTGCTCGACATGCCGTTGCTGCACGATTCCGACGTGACGGGCTGGCGCACCTGGTTCGACGGGCTCGGCATTCCGTTCAAGCCGCGGGCGCAGGATCGTCGGTTCGAGGATTACAACCTCGTCCTCGCGGCGGCTGAAGCGGGGCTCGGCGTGGCGCTCGCGCGAACGCCGCTCGCGGATGCGTACCTGAAGCGCAGCGCGCTCGTTCGCGTCAGCCGCCATGAAGTCGATTCGCTGCTCAGGTATCACTTCGTGCATGCGAAGGGCGAGAATCGGCCGGAGGTGCTGGCGCTGATGGAGCGGATGGTGAAGGCGTTGGGGTAGGGCGCGCGGCATGCCGTGGATGCGACGGAGCGTGCTGTGCCCGTACCATTCGCTCGACCGCCGTCGCCAGATCGTTACAATGCAGCCGCGGAATACGGCGAGATCGCCGCAGTGCGGCAGAATCACACCTTTGGCCGGCGGCGAGCCAATCTCCAACAATGGCAGTACGGGTTCAAATTTGCAGAAAAGGGAACCGATGAATAGACCAGACAAGTCGTCGAAAGCGCGTGCAGCGCTGGATCAACTGTTTTCGGGCATGGCGCCTGCGGACGCGACGCGCTCATCGCCGCGCCCCGGCAATCCGTTCGAAGCGGCGGGCGACGAGGTGTCCAGTGCATCCGGCGGCCGCGTCGAAGTCACGCTGTCGACCCGGATCCAGTTGCGCGGCTATCCGAGCGCCGATGCGTTCATGAAGCGCATGGCCGAAGCATGGGGGCTGGAATGGGGGACGTACGACAGCATCCGGGCCGTGGCGACGCTGCCGGCCGGATGGCGCTCGCGCCGCCTTCCGGAAGTCACGCAGATCGTCGACGAACACGACGTGTTGCGCGCCGAGAGCAGCCTGCAGGGCGGCGAGATGTCGTATCTGAAAGTGCACCCGCGCTACTTCATCGACGCGCGCAAGCGCTTCGGCTGGAGCAAGTCGTCGAAGGCGTCCGACGATCCGGATCTGGACGGCCCCGACTGGAACTGCTTCGTGATCGACCGCGAAAAGTCCGTCGACATGCACGAACTCACGACGTCGTCGCTGAAAGCCGACATGGACAACGCTCGCGCGACATTGCTGAAATGGCTCGACGAGCACTATCCGAAGCATCGCGACCCGTTTGCGTACTGGTCGGATTGCGAGCGCCCTGCGTAATGCCGCACGGCGACTCCACGCATCCGCCGGTCGCGATGGTGGACGACCATTGAAACAAATCCGTCTGGCCCCGATGCTCTGGGCGGCGTTCGGTGCGGCGGTCGGATCGACCGTCATCGAGCTGCTGCTCTGGGCGATCGTCGGCGATGACGCCGTTCGGAACCTGCTTCGCGACGCGCGCCTCACGGCGGCCATCGTGATGGGGCGCAGCGTGCTCGGTGCGCCCGGCGGTTTCGATCCGCTGGTCATGGGTGTGGCGACACTCGTGCATGCCGCGCTTTCGCTGGCCTATGCAGCCGTGCTGGCGCGGCTGGTCCATGGATGGTCGCTGCGCGCCACGCTGCTCGCCGGCGGCGCGTTCGGCCTCATCCTGTACGGCGTCAACCTGTACGCCTTCACGGCAATCTTCCCGTGGTTCATCGCGGTTCGCGGCGCGATCACGCTGGTGGCCCATCTGGTATTCGGGGTCACGGCAGCGGTTGTCTACCGCGTCGCGGCTCGCCCGGCCATGCGCTGAGCCCGGCTGCGCGTGCCGAGGGTTGCGGCCACGGCCATTCGCATCCAGACCCCAGGAATAACCCGGCAGGCCGCATCGTTTAGCCGTCAGGAGACCCTGCACGACGACGCGGCGAGCCAAGACCGCCGCGCGATCGATCGTGTGCAAGCAAACCGGTGTACCGGGCGCCGCCAGCGGCACCGGGGATCGAGTGGTCGGGGGCAACAACGCAGGAGCCGATCATGTGCAACCTGTTTCGATCCGTGGCAGGCATCGTCTGTCTCGGTCTTTCCACGTCCGTCCTTGCGCAGATGATCGACGATCCGTCGGACAACGGCTCGAACTGTCGCGCGGTCGTCGCGCAAGCGGACATCGACGGCACGGCGCAGCAAATCGTCGGACGCGCATGCCTGCAAAGCGACGGCACCTGGCAGATCGTGCAAAGTGCCGACGGTAGCGTGCTGTGGTATCCGGTGGCAGCCTATCCGTATGACGACCCGTGGTACTGGGGGCCGCCGCTGTTCATCGGCGCGGGCGTGAGCTTCATCTTCGTCGATCGATTCCATCGCTTCCACCACTTCGATCACGTCGACCACTTCAACCCGATCGGTCATCGCCGCTTCGGCGTCCCGGTGGGCGCGGGCTTTCACCATGGCACGTTCCCGGTCGGTACGAGTCACGAATTCGGCGGCATGCACCGGTTCGGCGGCATGGGCGGGGCGGGAGGCATGCGGCGACATTAGGCCGGCAGTCGGAGGTTCTCGAGACCTTCCGGCAAGCCGTTCCGCTGCCGGCCCGATGCCTGTCAGTCGAGCTTGCCGCGCAGGTCGTCGAACGGGATCATCACGTGCGTGCGATACGCGGGCCGCGTCTGCAGGCGTTCGTACCACGCTTGCACGTGCGGTATGTCCGGCCGCGCGATGTCGAGTTCGAAGTAGCGATACAGATGCGTGCCGACCGTGATGTCGGCGAGCGTGATCGCGTCGCCGGCGAGAAACGGCTGCCCGGCCAGCACCGCGTCGAGCAGCCGGAAATGCTGCGCGCACTGCGCGATGCTCTGCTCGACGCGCACGGTGTCGCGCTGCTCGGGCGGCGTCCGGTAGTAACCGCGGAACACGCCATTGAGGAACACCGGTTGCAGCGTCGTCTGCGCCCAGTCCATCCAGCGGTCGGCGCGCGACTGTTCGGCAGGGTCGTCGTGCCAGAAGCCGGGGCGTCCGTAACGCGCGGCTAGGTAGCGCAGGATGCTGTGCGATTCCCATACGACGGAACCTTCGTCGTCGATCAGCGGCACGCGTCCGTGCGGATTCATCGCGAGAAATTCGGGCGTATCGAGCACGCCGAACCGGCCGCCGGCCGGTACGTGCCGATGCGCGAGCGCGAGCTCGTCGACGAGCCACATCACCTTCTGGACGTTGAACGCGTTGCGTCGTCCCCATACCGTCAGCATGCCGGCCTCCTTGCGTCGTGTGGAACCTGAAGCAGGACAGTGTAAACGCCGCAGGCGCGCACCGTGGTGCGCGCCTGCCAGCAGTCGTCGTGCGACGATGCGATCAGAACTTGTGGCGAATGCCGACGATCGCGAGTTCCTGCGTGTCGGTGCCGGAGTTCACGCCGTACGAGCCGACCGACGCGGCCGCTTTCACCGTCGCGCCGCTCGCGTTGAGCGTGTTGCCGCTCGCCTTCTGATAGCCGAACAGCGCATACAGGTCGGTGCGCTTCGACAGTGCGTAGTCCGCGCCGAGGTTGACCTGGTTGTAGTGCGCGGAAGCCGGGCCCGTCAGCGACGTGTAGTTATAGCCGACGCCCGCGCGCAGCGTCGGCGAGAACTGCCAGTTGAAGAACGCCGAACCGTTATTGAACTTCGCGTTCTGGCTGAACGCCGACAGCGTGTCCGCACCGTACTGCGTATTCGAATACGCGAGACCGAAGGTCGCCGGACCGGCCACGTACTGGCCGGCCACGCGCACGATCTGGATCGACTTCGCGCTCGAGAAGCCCTGGTTGATCACGGTGTTGAACAGCGTGTCCGAGCTGCTCGACCACGTGCGCACGCCATTGGCGACCGTCGTGCCGCCGTTTGCGTAGAAGAAGCCGGCGCCGAGCGACAGCGGGCCGTTCGCGTAGCTCGCGCCGAAGCTGTACGTGCGACCGTTGCCGGTCGAGCCCGCGACGCCGCCGAAGCCGTACAGGGCCGCGAACTGGAAGCCCGAGATCAGCGGGCTCGTGTACTTCACCGAGTTACTGACGCGCAGGCTGTTGTCGTAGTTGTCGAGGTCGCCCGGCGTCGCGAACACGCCGCCGAAATAGTTGTCCTGCGTGAGGCCCTGCACGAGATCGACGACCGGATCGTACTGGCGGCCGAGCGTCACGGTGCCGTAGGTGCTGCTCGCGAGGCCGACGACGGCCTTGCGGCCGAATTCGCGACCACCCTGGCCGAGTGCCCCGGTGCCGATGTTGAAGCCGTTTTCGAGCTGGAACAGCGCGGACAGGCCGCTGCCGAGATCCTCGATGCCGCGCAGCCCCCAGCGGCTGCCCGACAGGTTGCCGCTGCTGAACTTGACGAGGCTCGACGCGTTGCCGCCGGTCCCGTTCTGCGCGTTGTGTACGTACGCGATGCCCGCGTCGGCGATGCCGTACAGCGTGACGCTGCTTTGCGCGTGCGCGCCGGCGGCGTAGAGCGCGGCCGGCAGCGCGAGCAGTGCGAATGACCGGATTCGTTTCATTGTTGGATTCCCCCGTTGGTCGATTGGTCTGACGAGTCGGTGAACGATACGGACGGCGCATCGTCGAGGGAACCAATAAATTGTCGAATCGTTATGAAGCGGCGCGGAGATGGATGCGCGCGCAACGGGTGCGACGTCGGGAGCCCGATGTGCCGGACCTACGCGTCGTGCCGTCGCGACGCGTTTCGCAGCACGAGCGTCATCAGTTGCCGCCGCGACTCGACGCCGAGTTTCGCGAATGCGCGCTTCGCGTACGTGTCGATGGTGGACGTCTTGAGCCCCATCGATTGCGCGATCGCGGCCGACGTCATGCCCTGGATGAACGATGCGCACACGTGCATCTCGCGCGCGGTCAGCCGTTCCTGCCATTCGGGCAGCCATTGCGCGACGAGGTCGAGATCGAGTTCGTCGCGCGACGTGTCGTCGGCGCAGATCGCGCCGAGCAGCCGCTTGTGCGCGGACGCCATCGGCAGCACGACCTGCGACAGGTGCTTCAGCAGACTCAGCTCCTTCAGCGAGAACGGCGGCAACCGCCGCGAGCGCGCGATCGAGATCGAGTAGCGCGTGCCGCCCGTCACGCCCGCGATCACGCATTCGTCGTGAATGTCGCCGGCGTCGAAAAACAGGTGCCGGAGTTCGCTCGCGACGCGCTGCGCGGAGACCTGCAGCAACTGCACGTCGCTTTCGGTTTCGATCGCCGCGTACGTTGCATCGTCGCTCGCGTAGCTCCGGTAGTAGTGACGCATCACCTGCGCGACCAGCTCGGGCTCGCGGCCGAAGCTGCCGATCCAGCCGACGTTGCGCCGGCCCGCCGCCGCGCCGCGTTCGTAGTCGAGGTGCACGGCGTCGAAGTCGACGTAGCGCACGAGTGTGTCGTAGACGGCGCGCATGAACTGCGGCGTCCCGACCGCTTGCGCGATATCGCCCAGCGTTTCGGTCACGAACGCGACGTGGCTCAGCGGGAGATCGGGGGCGGGAAGCGCAGCGCTCATGGCGTCGGGTGTCGAAGATTTCAGGTGGCGCTACAGGTATCACGAATATTTTCGACTGCCTACACGGGAATCTACCCAAGCAGCCCCGCACGACGTCGCCGTTTGTCCCGGTTTTCGGGACTGACGCTGCGGGCCGCGATCTCTACATTGACCCTTGTGCCGAATACCGCTTGACGGCGTTGACGCGAGTCCGGACCCGGACCGGGCGCGACGGCCGATCCCCATCACAAGGAGAATCCCCATGCGTATCCCTATCCGTCGTCAACCGGCCCTGCGTGCCGCGCTCGTCACGTCGGCGGTGCTGGCTCTCGCGGCCAGCCTGTCCGCCCGCGCGGGCGACACCAACCTGAACGTGTACAACTGGTCGGAGTACGTCGCGAAGGACACGGTGCCGACCTTCGAGAAGCAGTCGGGTATCAAGGTGCGCTACGACAGCTACGACAGCGACGACACGCTGCAGACCAAGTTGCTCGCGGGCAGCTCGGGCTACGACATCGTCGTGCCGACGTCGAACTATCTTGCGCAGCAGATTCAGGCCGGCGTGTACCAGAAGCTCGACAAGTCGAAGCTGCCGAACCTCGCGAACCTCGACCCGGTGCTGATGAAGATGATCGCGAAGGCCGACCCCGGCAACCAGTACGGCGTGCCGTGGGCATGGGGCACGACGGGGATCGGCTACAACGTCGAAGCCGTGCGCAAGCGGCTTGGCGACAGCGCGCCGACCGACAGCTGGGCATTGCTGTTCGATCCGGCGAATGCGGCGAAGCTGAAAGGCTGCGGCATCTCGCTGCTCGATGCGCCGGACGCCGCGTTCGCGGCGGCGCTGCAGTACATGGGCAAGGATCCTGAGAGCAAGAACCCGGCCGACTACCAGGCCGCCTACGACGTGCTGAAAAAGATTCGCCCGTACGTGACGCAGTTCAGTTCGGCCGGCTATGCGGACGATCTCGCGAACAACGACGTGTGCGTCGTGCTCGGCTGGTCGGGCGACGTGAGCATCGCGCGGCGGCGCACGCTGGACGCGAAGCGGTCGTACGAGATCCGCTATGTGAATCCGAAGGAAGGCGGCCTGCTGTGGTTCGACGTGATGGCGATTCCGAAGGATGCACCGCACCCTGAGGCCGCGCTGAAGTGGATCAACTACATCGAGGATCCGAAGACCAACGCGGCGATCACGAACGAGATCTTCTATCCGAGCGCCAACAAGGCCGCGCGCGCATTCGTGACGCCGGCGATCGTGCAGGACCCGAGCATCTACCTGTCCGACGCGACGATCGCAAAGACATCGCTCGCGATGCCGCGAAGCGCCGACATCGCACGGATGCAGAACCGTTTGTGGCTGCAGCTGAAGTCGGGCGGTTGAGGGAGACGACGATGATCCGAATGCTCCCCGCTGCGCCGGCCGTGGCCGGCGCACGCTCCGATACGGCCGCGTTCGTGCGTATCGAAAACGTCGTGAAGAAATTCGGCGACAGCACGGCCGTCGACAACGTGAACCTGACGATCGCGAAGAACGAATTGTTCGCACTGCTGGGCAGCTCGGGCTGCGGCAAGTCGACGTTGCTGCGCATGCTCGCCGGGCTGGAAACGGCGACCTCCGGCAAGATCTTCGTCGACGGCGAGGACCTCGCGTCGCTGCCGCCGTACCGCCGCCCGGTGAACATGATGTTCCAGTCGTACGCGCTGTTCCCGCACATGACGGTCGAATCGAACGTCGCGTTCGGCCTGAAGCAGGAAGGCACGCCGAAGAACGAGATCAAGGAGCGCGTGGCCGATGCGCTCGCCCTCGTGCAGATGAGCAAGTATGCGCAGCGCAAGCCGCATCAGCTGTCCGGCGGCCAGCAGCAGCGCGTCGCGCTGGCCCGTTCGCTGGTCAAGCGCCCGAAGCTGCTGCTGCTCGACGAGCCGATGTCGGCACTCGACAAGAAGATCCGCCAGAAAACCCAGCTCGAACTCGTGAACATCATCGAGAGGGTCGACGTGACCTGCGTGATGGTCACGCACGACCAGGAAGAGGCGATGACGATGGCCAGCCGCCTCGCGGTGATGAGCGAAGGCAAGATCGTGCAGATCGGCGCGCCGGGTGAAGTCTACGAATTCCCGAACAGCCGCTTCTCGGCCGAATTCATCGGCTCGACCAACCTGTTCGAAGGCCGCGTGGTCGAGGACGAACCCGATCACATCTTCGTCGAGAGCGACGACCTCGAAGCGCGCATGGTCGTGAGCCACGGCATCACCGGCCCGCTCGGGATGCCGGTCGGCATCTCGGTGCGCCCGGAGCGTATCCACGTGTCGCGCGAGAAGCCCGGTTCGAAACACAACTGGGCGCGCGGCGTCGTGACCGACATCGCGTACATGGGCAGCTACTCGCTGTACCACGTGCGCTTGCCGAGCGGCAAGACGGTGGTGTCGAACCTGTCGAGCTCGCACCTGATGAGCGACAACGCGCCGGCGTGGAACGACGACGTGTTCGTGTCGTGGTCGCCGGCCGGCGGCGTCGTGCTGACGCAATGAGGACGACATGACGAAACCTTCCGTTTCCACCTTGTCGCGCTGGCTGCCGTCGGGCCGTAGCGTCGCGATCGGCGTGCCGTACCTGTGGCTCGTGATCTTTTTCGCGCTGCCGTTCGTGCTGGTGCTGAAGATCAGCTTCGCCGACCCGATGCTCGGCATCCCGCCGTACACGGCGCTCGCGCGGCTGGAGGCCAGCACGGTGCGGTTGGTGCTGTCGCTGAAGCACTACGCGCTGCTGCTGCAGGACGACCTGTACCTGAACACGTACGTCAGTTCGCTGAAGATGGCCGCCGCGTCGACGCTGATGTGCCTGCTGGCCGGCTACCCGATCGCGTACTGCATCGCACGCGCGGCGCCGGCGCGCCGCAACCTGCTGATGATGGCCGTGATGCTGCCGTTCTGGACGTCGTTCCTGATCCGCGTCTATGCCTGGGTCGGGATCATGAAGGACGACGGGCTGCTGAATCACGCGCTGGCGGCGCTCGGCATGATCGCGACGCCGCTGCGCCTGTATCACACCGACGCGGGCGTCTACATCGGGATGGTCTATTCGTACCTGCCGTTCATGGTGATGCCGCTGTACGCGCACCTCGTGAAGATGGACCTGACGCTGCTCGAGGCCGCGAACGACCTCGGTGCGACGCCGTGGTCCGCGTTCTGGCGCATCACGCTGCCGCTGTCGAGGAACGGCATCGTCGCGGGCAGCCTGCTGGTGTTCATCCCGGCCGTTGGCGAGTACGTGATCCCCGAACTGCTCGGCGGCGCGAACACGCTGATGCTCGGCCGCGTGATGTGGGATGAGTTCTTCAACAACATGGACTGGCCGATGGCGTCCGCGGTGACGGTGACGATGGTCCTGGTGCTGCTCGTGCCGATGGCGCTGCTCCATTACAGCCAGACTGAAGCGGAGGCACGACAATGACCCGGGCGAATCGCCTCCTGTCCGCGAGCGTGCTGGGCGCGGGCTTCCTGTTCCTGTACGTGCCGATCGTCAGTCTGGTCGTCTATTCGTTCAACGCGTCGAAGCTCGTGACGGTGTGGACCGGTTTCTCGCTGAAGTGGTACGGCGCGCTGCTGCACGATGACGAGCTGCTGACGGCCACCGCGTCGGTCGCGATCGGCACGTGGGCCGGTTTCGTGCTGGCCCGCATGGGGCGCTTCCGCGGCTTCACGCTGTATGCCGCGATGATCAACGCACCGCTGGTGATTCCGGAAGTGATCCAGGGCATCTCGCTGCTGCTGTTGTTCGTCGCGATGCAGCAGACCTTCGGCTGGCCGGCCGGGCGCGGCTGGCTGACGATCTGGATCGGCCACGTGATGTTGTGCCTGTCGTTCGTCGCGGTGATCGTGCAGTCGCGCGTGAAGGAGCTCGACCGCTCGATCGAGGAAGCCGCGCTTGACCTCGGCGCGCGGCCGGTGAAGGTGTTCTTCGTGATCACGTTGCCGCTGATCGCACAGGCGCTGGTGTCCGGCTGGCTGCTCGCGTTCACGGTGTCGATCGACGACGTGATCCTGTCCGCGTTCCTGTCGGGCCCGGGCTCGACGACGCTGCCGCTCGTCGTGTTCTCGCGCGTGCGGATGGGGCTGAATCCGGAGATGAATGCGCTCGCGACGGTGTTCATCACGCTCGTGACGATCGGCGTCGTCGTCGTGAACCGCGCGATGCTGGCCCGCGAGCGGCGGCAGGCGCGCGACGCGCGCGCGTGGCATGCCGCATCCGCGCTCGATTCGCCGGCTCCGTCTTCCGCCTTGCCCTTGCCGTCTGCCCGCCCGTCGGCCGCGCAGCCCCGGCATGCCCCCGCACCGCATCCCGTGAAGTGAATGACGACCAGGAGACTTTCCGTGAAAAAGAAATTGCTTTGCGCGCTGATCGCCGGCGCGCTGCCGGGGCTCGCCGCCGCCAATTCGAGCGCCGACCAGATCAGGGCGCTGCAACAGCAGCTCGCGGTGCTGCAGCGGCAGATGAGCGCGCTGCAGTCGCAGCTCGCCGCGAAACCGGCGGCCGCGCCGGTTGCGTCGAATGCGGCGTCCGCCGCGGCTGCGGCCGACCCGTCCGCGCCCGGCTACGGGCAGGCGCAGGCCGTGCTGACCAACGACGACGTGACGGAAATTCGCCAGCAGGTCGCGAACCAGCAACTGAAGGTCGATTCGCTGACCGATGCCGCCCGCACGGGCCCGATCGCGGGGCTGTCGGTGACGGGCTATCTCGACCCGACCTACCTGTACAACCGCGGCGGCGGCACGTCGTCGTTCCAGTTCGCGAATCATGAGAACGCATACACCTACTACAACAGCACGTTCGGCGACGTGTTCCTCGACATCAAGAAGACCTTCGGCGTCGGCCCGACCGCGCCGTCCGCGGAAATCACGCTGATGCCGAACCGCGGTGCAGGCTTGTCGATGATGACGGGCAGCGGCGCGAGCGGGCTCGACATCGTGAACACGGCGGTCGTCACGGTGCCGCTGTCGGGCACGACGTCGCTCGTCGGCGGGCTCGTGCTTGGCTTCGGCGGCTACGAGTACCAGCAGTCGAACCAGATGCTCACGCTCACGCACAACCTGCTGTACGACTTCTCCGACCCGGGCTCGTCGATCGGCGCGGGCGTCAACTACCAGAGCGCGGATGGCCACTGGGCGTGGAAGTTCTTCGTCGGCAACGAGCAGTTCCGCAGCGCGGGCGCGCTCACGCAGACGGGCGTCAACGCGCTCGGCGACCCGATCACGACCAGCAACAAGGTGCCGACCTTCACCGCGCGCGTCGACTATATGCACGGCAGCGCGCTCGACCTCGGCGGCTCGATCAACATCGGCCGCCAGACGCTGGTGAGCGCGGTCGATCCGACGACCGGCAACGTGCGTTACGGTGTCGGCGGCAATGCGCCGAGCGCGTACGGCGCGTTCTTCTTCGGCGAAGCCGATGCGACTTACACGGTGGCCGATGCGCAGTACAACGCGGAACTCGACTACGGCCAGCAGCAGCACGGCGCGTTCAACGGCGGGCTCGCGCAGTGGTTCGGGCTGTCGCTGCTCGCGCACCGCAAGTTCAATGCGCCGGTGGTCGGGCGCATGGGCGCGACGTTGCGCTACGATCTGCTCGTGAACCGGAAGAACGGCGGAGGCGGCTCGTCGATCGGCCTGAACGGCAACGGGATGGATCCATACAACGGCTTCGGCATCGACGCGGATTGCCTCGCGCAGTCGAAGGCGAACGGCGGCGTCGGCTTCGAGTGCAAGGGAGCGACACGGCAGGCGGCGGCGTTCGACCTGCTGTTCTACCCGACCCAGCAGGTGACGGTGAAGGTCGAATACCGGCACGACTGGGCGAGCAACAAGGTTTTCCTGCGTCACGACGGGTCGTATGCGAAGTCGAACGACCTGCTCGCGACCCAACTCATCTACGCGTTCTGACGCGACACCGTTCGCGAGTCTTACCTATGCTCAAGTTCAAGAACCAGCAACATGTTCAGTCGTACTATGCAGCGACGGTCAACAACCGGGTGCGTCATCCGGCGCTCGACGGGGCCGTGAATGCCGATGTGTGCGTGATCGGCGGCGGGCTGACGGGCCTGTCCGCGGCGCTCGATCTCGCCGAGCGCGGCCATTCGGTCGTGCTCGTCGAAGCGTCGAAGATCGGCTGGGGCGCAAGCGGGCGCAACGGCGGCCAGCTGATCGCCGGGTACTCGTGCGACATCGACACGTTTGCCGCCCATCTGCCGGAGGACGACGTGCGGCGTATCTGGGCAATGGGGCTGGAGTCGGTCGACATCGTCCGGCAGCGGGTCGAACGGCACGGTATCGATTGCGACCTGACCTTCGGCTACCTGACCGCCGCGAACAAGCCGCGCCATCTCGACGCGCTGCGCGCATGGCGCGATGCGGCGGCGAGCCGCTTCGGCTATCGCGGCTACGAGATCGTCGAGCGGGCCGACATGCAGCACTTCGTCGCATCCGACCGTTACGTCGGCGGCCTGCGTCACGAAGGCAGCGGCCACCTGCATCCGCTGAACTACACGCTCGGCCTCGCGCGCGCGGCACGCGAAGCCGGCGTGACGATCCACGAGGACACGCCCGCGCTCGCGCTCGATCGCGCCGCGCCGTACCACCGCGTCCGGTGCGTGCGCGGGCACGTGGATGCCCGCTATGTCGTGCTGGCGTGCAATGCGTATCTCGGGCAGCTGGCGCCGTCGGTCGCGCGCAAGATCATCCCCGTCGCGACTTACCTGGTTGCCACGGAGCCGCTCGGCGACGCACGTGCGGCGCAGACGATGCCGGCCGATGCGGCGATCAGCGACTGCAATTCGGCGCTCGACTATTTCCGGCTGACGCGCGACCGCCGGCTGCTGTGGGGTGGCAAGGCCAGCAGCTCGACGAACACGCCGCGCGACCTTGCGGCCGCGATGCGGCGCGACATGCTGAAGACGTTCCCGCAGCTTGCCGACGTGCGGATCGACTACGCGTGGGGCGGCCTGATCGACGCGACGATGAACCGCGCGCCGCATTTCGGCCGGCTCGAGCCGACCGTGTATTTCGCGCAGGGCTTTTCCGGGCACGGCGTCAACGTGACCGGCCTGGCGGGGCGGCTGATCGCGGAGGCGATCGATGCGCAGGCCGCGCGCTTCGACCTGTTCGGCCGGATTCGTCATCGCGACTTCCCGGGCGGGCGCATGCTGCGCGCGCCGATGCTGGCGCTCGCGATGGCGTGGCACCGGATGGCGGACCTGCTGTGACCCGCGCGGGCCGGCTCGACCGGCCGCGCGGCACCGAATCGTTTCGAACCCCTGATGCCCTGGAGGCAACCATGACCAACATCACGAATCTCGTCGACCTGATGCGGGCGCCGGCAAAGCTCACGCAGAGCCGCGTGCCGAGCGGGCTGCTGCTCGACGGCAACCCGATGCAGACGCTGTCGCATCACTACATCAGCCCGTGCGGGCAGTTCAGTTGCGGGATCTGGGAATGCACGCCCGGCCGCTGGACGATCGAGTACGACGAGTCGGAGTATTGCGAGATGCTGAGCGGCGTCGCGAGCGTGCGCGACGCGGACGGTCGCGAACGCGTGCTGCGAGCCGGCGACCGTTTCGTGATTCCGCCGGGCTTTCGCGGCACGTGGGAAGTCGTCGAAACGTGCCGCAAGATCTACGCGTCGCACGCACCGCAGGCTGCGCGGCCGGGCGTCTGACGCGGCCGAGTCAATCCAACCATCGAGATCAACGAGGAGCAACCCATGACCCAGGAATTGTGGCGTCTCAGCGCGGCGGAGATGGCCGCGCATGTCGCACGGCGCGACGTGTCGGCAACGGAACTCACGCGCAGCTGCCTGCAGCGGCTCGAGCAGGTGAACCCCTTCATCAACGCGATCGTCGACGTGATGGCCGACAGCGCGCTGCAGGCGGCGTCGGACGCCGATGCCGCGATCGCGCGCGGCGCGCCGGTCGGCCCGCTGCACGGCGTGCCGGTGACCGTGAAGATCAACGTCGACACGGCCGGACACGCGACGACCAACGGTGTGCGCGCGTTCGCCGACCTGATCGCGCAGGAAGACAGCCCGGTGACCGCGAACCTGCGCAAGGCCGGCGCGATCGTGATCGGGCGCAGCAACGCGCCGGCGTTTTCGTACCGCTGGTTCACCGACAACGAACTGCACGGCCGCACGTTGAATCCGTGGGATGCATCGCTGACGCCGGGCGGCTCCAGCGGCGGCGCGGCGGCGGCGGTGGCCGCCGGCATCGGCGCGATCGCGCACGGCAACGACCTCGGCGGCTCGATCCGCTACCCGGCCTACGCCTGCGGGGTCGCGGGGCTGCGGCCGAGCACCGGGCGCGTGCCGGCGTACAACCCGACACAATCGAAGGACCGCACGCTCGCGGTGCAGCTCGCATCGGTACAGGGCCCGCTCGCGCGGACGGTGGGCGACTTGCGTCTTGCGCTCGACGCAATGTCGGCCGGCGACGCACGCGACGCGTGGTGGATGCCGGTTGCGCCGGCTGCGCGCGAGGCCGCATTCCCCGCGCGCGTGGCGATGTGTGCCGAGCTGCCCGGCGTGCCGGCCGACCCGACGGTCGTCGACGCGATCCGGCAGGCCGCACGCTGGCTCGAAGACGCCGGCTGCATTGTCGAGGAAGCGACGCCGCCGCGGTTCGCCGAAGCGTGCGAACTGTGGCTCGACCTCGTGACCAACGAGGCGCGCAGCGGGCTCGGCGACGTGATCATGCAGCATGGCGACGCAGCGATCCGCACCGCGTTCGCGAGCCAGCGCAATCTCGCGGCGCCGCTGGATCTTGCCGGCTACATGAACGGCCTCGCGCGGCGCACGGCGCTGCTGCGCGACTGGCAGCAGTTCTTCGCACGCTATCCGCTGGTGTTGATGCCCGTGTCGTGCGCGCGGCCGTTCGCGGTCGACGCGGATTTGCAGGGCGATGCGGCGATGCGCGAGATCGTCGACCGGCAGGGGCCGCTGCTTGCAACCGCGCTGCTCGGGCTGCCGGGTTTGTCGGTGCCGACCGGCATCCGCGACGGCGTGCCGACCGGCGTGCAACTCGTCGCCGGACGCTTCCAGGAAGCGCTGTGTCTCGCCGCGGGCGAAGCGATCGAGGCGCGCGCGGGCCTTTTCACGCCGATCGATCCGGTTCGCGGATCGTGATGCGCGACCTGTCACGAGGAAACCCATGAATCAAACGACATTCGAAGACTGGCAGGCCCGCGCGGCCATGCTGCGGGTCGAAGGGCGCGCATTCATCGATGGCGAGGCGCGCGACGCGCATGCCGGCGCGACCTTCGCCTGTGTGAGCCCGATCGACGGGTGCGTGCTCGCGCACGTGGCCGATTGCGGCACCGATGACGTCGACCGCGCAGTCGCCGCCGCGCGCCGCGCGTTCGATGCGCAGGCGTGGGCCGGCCTGAATCCGCGGGCCCGCAAGGCCGTGCTGCAGCGGTGGGCCGCACTGATGCGCGAGCACGCGGACGAGCTCGCGTTGCTCGAGACGCTCGATACCGGCAAGCCGATCGCCGACACCACGGCGATCGACATCCCGGCCGCCGCGCATTGCGTCGACTGGTACGCGGAAGCGGTCGACAAGATCGGCGGCGAAGTCGCGCCGGCCGACCCTCATCTCGTCGGGCTCGTGACGCGCGAGCCGATCGGCGTCGTCGCGGCCGTCGTACCGTGGAATTTCCCGCTGCTGATGGCCGCATGGAAGTTCGCGCCGGCGCTCGCGGCTGGCAACAGCGTGGTGCTCAAGCCGTCGGAGAAATCGCCGCTGACCGCGATCCGTGTCGCGCAGCTCGCGTGCGACGCCGGCATTCCGGCCGGCGTGTTCAACGTCGTGCCGGGCGGCGCGGAGCCGGGCAGGGCGCTGGCGCTGCATCGCGACGTCGACTGCATCGCGTTCACGGGGTCGACGCGCACCGGGCGGCAGATCATGGCGTGCGCCGCGCAATCGAACCTGAAACGCGTGTGGCTCGAACTGGGCGGCAAGTCGCCGAACATCGTGCTGCCCGATTGCCCCGATCTCGACCGGGCCGCGCAGGCGGCCGCCGATGCGATCTTCTTCAATATGGGCGAAGTGTGCACGGCCGGCTCGCGCCTGCTCGTGCACCGCGACATCAAGGACGCATTCGTCGCGAAGCTGGTCGATGCGTCGCGGCGCTTCGCGCCCGGGCATCCGCTCGATCCCGCGGTGACGATGGGCGCGATCGTCGATCGCATGCAGCTCGACCGCGTGATGGGCTACATCGGTCTCGGGCGCGACGAAGGCCGCCTCGTGACGGGCGGCTCGCGCGTGCGCGAGGAGACGGGCGGGTTCTATGTCGAGCCGACGCTGTTCGAGGTGAAGCCCGATGCGACGATTGCGCGGGAGGAGATCTTCGGGCCCGTGCTGTCGGTGATCGCGTTCGACGATGTCGACGAAGCCGTACGCATTGCCAACGATACCGAGTACGGGCTCGCGGCGGCCGTCTGGTCGGCCGATCTGTCGACCGCGCATGCCGTCGCGCGGCGCTTGCGCGCGGGCACCGTATGGGTCAACTGCTACGGCGACGGCAGCGACGACATGAATTTTCCGTTCGGCGGCTACCGGCAGTCGGGCAATGGCCGCGACAAGTCGCTGCATGCGCTCGACAAATACACCGAGCTGAAATCGACGATCGTACGGCTGTAACGTCGCGATGCGCGGCACGCTTGCAAGAACGTGCCGCGCGAAACGCCGCACGGGTCAGTGGCGATCGTCGCCCGGCACGAACAGCCGCGGTTGCGCGGCGTTCAACGTATCGTCCGCTTCCGGCTGCCACGGGAAAACCCCGTCGCGGTCGGGCCACAGCAGCTGGACGCACGGGAAGTCGTCGTTGCCGTAGAACCAGCGGTTCCAGCCGAGATGGGCTGCGTAGTGTTCTTTCGCGACCGGCATCAGCAGCGCGTTCGCATTGCTGTAGACGGAATCCGTGACTTCGCCGACCGGTGGTGGCGTGCCGGCCGCGACCATGCGGTAGACGTCCCACAGTACGTCGTGGACGATGCGCGCCGGCAACGAGAACACGATGATTTCCGGGAAGCCGTGGTTGACCCACAACCCGGTCGTGAACGAGAAGCCCGGTTCGCCGCCTTCCGCAAACACTTCCGTGCGGAACCATCCGTGCTGGCGAATCTGATGCACGAAGCGTTGCTCGTCTTCCTCGAGCGCCGAATCGGGTGCATTCAAAGCAGTGGCGATATCCGGTCGCGTGGTCATGCGGGCTCCTTGGGTGGGCGTCGGTCAAATCCGCCGACAACCGATGTGCCGCCATGTTGCCATGGCCGTCGCGCTTACTGAACCGCTTCCTCCGTTTCGCCGAGGAACCCGCCGCTCTGGTGCGCCCACAGCGCCGCATAGATGCCGCCCGCGTTCAGCAGCTGCTGGTGCGTGCCTTCCTCGACGATGCGCCCTTCGTCGAGCACGATCAGCCGGTCCATTGCCGCGATCGTCGACAGCCGGTGCGCGATCGCGATCACCGTCTTGCCGCTCATCAGCGTGTCGAGGCTGCGCTGGATCGCGACTTCGACCTCGGAATCGAGCGCGCTGGTCGCCTCGTCGAGCACGAGGATCGGCGCGTCCTTGAGCATCACGCGCGCGATCGCGACGCGCTGCCGCTGGCCGCCGGACAGCTTCACGCCGCGCTCGCCGACCTCGACGTCGTAGCCGCTGCGCCCGTGGCGGTCGCGCAGCCGGTCGATGAACTCGGTCGCTTCGGCCCGCACGGCCGCCTCCTGCATCTCGCGCTCGGTCGCATCGGGCCGCCCGTACAGCAGGTTCTCGCGCATCGTGCGGTGCAGCAGCGACGTATCCTGCGTGACCATCCCGATCGCGCTGCGCAGGCTGTCCTGCGTCACGTGCGCGATGTCCTGCCCGTCGATCCGGATCACGCCGCCGCCGACGTCGTAGAAGCGCAGCAGCAAGTTCACGAGCGTCGACTTGCCGGCGCCCGAGCGGCCGATCAGGCCGATCCGCTCGCCCGGCCGGATCGTCAGGTTCAGCCCGTCGAACACCGTGCGGTCGTTGTCCTCGTGCGCGAACTGCACGTTGTCGAACACGATCCCGCCGCGCTGCACGGCAAGCGGCTTCGCATCGGGCGCGTCGACCACGCTGCGCACCTTCGTCAGCGTGTTGATGCCGTCCTGGATCGTGCCGACGTTCTCGAACAGCTCGGTCATTTCCCACATGATCCAGTGCGAATAGCTCGACAGGCGCAGCGCCATCGCGATCACGGCCGCGACGACGCCCGCGCTCGCTTCGCCGCGCATCCACAGATAGAGCGCGAGCCCGGCCGAGCCGACCAGCAGCAGCGTCGACAGCAGGTGGTTGACGATCTCGAACGCGCTGACGAGCCGCATTTGCGCGTCGCCGGTCGCCTTGAACGCTTCCATCGCGCGCCGGGCGTGGTCGGCTTCCCGCCGCGTGTGCGAGAACAGCTTCACGGTCGTGATGTTCGAGTACGCGTCGGTGATGCGGCCCGTCATCAGCGCGCGCGCGTCGGCCTGCCGGCTGCCGACGGCGCCCAGGCGCGGCACGAAATACGCGCACGCGGCGCCGTAGCCGAGCGCCCACAGCAAGAGCGGAATCATCAGCCGCCAGTCGAAGCTGGCCGCCAGCACCAGGATGCCGATCAGGTACGCGGTGACGCCGATCACGACGTCGACCGACATGAACAGCGCGTCGCGCACCGCGAGCGCGGTCTGCATGATCTTGGTCGTCACGCGGCCCGCGAACTCGTTCGCGTAGAACGACAGGCTCTGGTCGAGCATCAGCCGGTGAAACAGCCAGCGCAGCCGCATCGGGAAGTTGATCGCGAGCACCTGGTGCTTGACCATCGTGTGCAGCGCGATCAGCAGCGCGCTGCCGGCGAGGATCGCCGCGAAACCGACGAGCGTGCCGAAGTGGCGGCCGCCGAAATCCGCTGGCGTCGACGTCGACAGCCAGTCGACCACGTGCCCCATCATCGCGAACAGCGCCGCTTCATAGGCGGCGAGTGCGGCCGAGGTCAGCGCGATCAGCAGGATCCAGCTGCGTGCGCCTTTCGTGCACGCCCAGACGAACGAGAAGAATCCCTTCGGCGGCGTAACGGGATCTTCGAGCGGGAAAGTCGGCAGGCGACGTTCGAACCACGAATACATTGAGACTTCTCCTTGGTGCGGCCACGCGGGACGGCGCGACCGGTATTGCCTGATGCCTGTTTCATCTGCCGCGCCATTCGCGGCGCCGCCGGGTTGCACACGTGTTCACTGCGACCGGATCCACGCCTCGATCGGGCCGAGCGTACCCGGCGCATACGCGTGGCGCCCGAGCGCCATGTACAGCCAGGTCTTCCACGTCGGCCAGTCGGACTCGAGCTGATAGTCGAACCAGCCGGCGCGCAGCAAAGCATGCGTCGCACCGGGCACGACCACGATGCGGCGGTCGGGCCGGTTTGCGAACGCACGCACGTAGGTGCCCGCTTCGTCGACCGGATCGACGTTGCGATCCAGCGCGCCCCATACGGCCAGCACGGGCCCCTGCATCGTTGCGAGCGCCTGCGAAGCGTCTTCGCGGTAGTTGCGCGCGATGAAGCCGAAGCGGCGCGGCTCGATGTCGGGGCGCAGGCGCGGATCGGCCGGCGCGCCTGCCTGACCGAAGATTGCGTCGTTGCTGCGTCGCTCGGCGGCCAGTGTCGCATCGATTCGATCCGCCTGCAGGCCGGTTGCCTGGAGCTGCTGCCGCGTCAGATAGGTGCCTTGCCGGCGCCAGCTGACGGCGCCGCCGACGATCACCGAGAACGCGGGCCGGACTGCATTGGCCACGCGCGGAATAACCCAGCCGCCCTGGGAAAAGCCCAGCAGGCCGACTTTGTGCGCGGGGCCGGCGACGGCGCGCACGCGCGCCATCGCGGCGATCGTTTCGCTCGCGCGATCCTGCATCGACTGTGCGAGCCAGTCGCCGCCGCTGCGGCCGGTGCCCTGCTTGTCCCACGCGAATACGCCGATGCCGGCGTCGAGCAGGCTGTTGACGAGCGGCAGCATGGCATCGTCGGCGAAGCGCGTGCGCGGGCCGTCGCCGTGGACGAGCAGCACGATCGGCGCGTCGGCCGCATGCGCCGGCAGCGCGAGCGTGCCGACGAGATCGGCGCCGCCGGCGCGGAACGTGAGCGTCGACACGCGCGCGTCCTTCAGCTCGAAGTCGGCCAGGCCGCGCAGCACGAGCGCACCGGCGGCGGCGAGCACGAACAGGACGAGCGCGATACCGGCAATGACGATGCGTTTCAAGGGTCCCTCGTGGTGGTCGTGCAGAGCGAATGCCGCAGGCGGCCCGTGACAGGCACGATGCCTTGACGCCTGTGCTGCATCGCAATGATAATAGATCGACTAATCAGTCTAATAAATATTCGAGCCATCGTCGAGCACGGAGTTCCCGTTGAGAAAGATCGATCCTGAAAGAGTGGAAGCGAAGCGGCGCCAGATCCTGGATGCCGCGATCGACTGTTTCGCACGCGACGGCTTCCATGCGACGTCCACGGCCGCGATCTGCAAGGCGGCCGGGATGAGCCCCGGCAACCTGTTTCACTATTTCCCGACGAAGGCGGCGATCATCGAGGCGATCGCGCAGGACGACCAGCGCGAGATGGCCGAATTGTTCGCGCGGCACGCGCACGCCGACGACGCGCTGGCCGCGATCGAGGAGATCGCGCTGGCGTTGATGGAACTGTCGAGCGATCCCGTCTATGCGCGCATCAGCATCGAGACCGCGGCCGAGGCGACGCGCAATCCCGATGTTGCCGCGCTGTTCGCGGCGAACGAGGCGCAGGTGAAAGGGCGGATGGTTGCGCTGATCAAGCGCGGCGTGGCGCAGGGGACGATCGACGGGAGCCTGAAACCGGATCTCGTCGCGACGTGGGTGCTCGCGCTGGCGGAAGGGGCGGTCTGTCGCGTCGTGTTCGAGCCGGGATTCAAGCCGCGCGCGCATCGCGCGATGCTGCGGACGATCATTCAGCGGATGTTGCGGCCGCAGTGACGATTGCTGTCCCCGATACCGCCCGACATCCTCGTCGTCGCGCGTTTCGGTCTTCGTCTCATCTGCCCTTCGGCGTACCCAGGCAGCGCACGATTGCCGAGCGCAGCTTGTCGCTCGGCACCGGCTTGTGCAGCAGCATGAAGCCGCCGTGCTGCGACCGGCCGGGCCGGCGCGCGGTGGTGTCGCCGGTGATCAGCATCGCGGGAATGGCCGCGTTGAATTCTTCGCGAATCCGTGCGATTGCGCCGATCCCGTTCTCGTCGCCGCGCAGGTGCAAATCGCAGATCAACAACGTCGGGCGTACGTCGCAGGTCGCCAAAAGCGCGATCGCGTCGTCGACCGACGACGCCACGACGACGCGGTATCCCCAGCGGGTGAGCAGCATCGCCATGCCCGCGCGGATGGCCGATTCGTCGTCGATCACCACGACGAGGTGCGCCGCCGCCGCGGCCTCGTCGAACGCGAACTCGTCGACGGCGGCCGCAGGCGGTTTCACGACCGCGTCCAGTCGCGCCAGGCGCAGTTCGAAGCACGAGCCCTGCCCGGGCGCCGAGCGCAGCGCCAGCGGGCACTCGAGCAGCTCCGCGAGGCGCCGCACGATCGCCAGGCCGAGGCCCACGCCCTGTTCGTGGCCGCGGTTGCGGTGGGGCAACTGGTAGTAGTCGTCGAACACGCGGCTTTGCTGATCGGCGGGAATGCCGCGCCCGGTATCGATCACTTGCAGGCGGACATGCGTGTGCGTGCGCCGGCAGCCCACCACGATCCGTCCCGCGTCGGTATAGCGCACCGCGTTCGACAGCAGGTTGCGCGCGATCCGCTCGATCAGCACCGGATCGGAGTCGACGACGACGGTGCTGGGCACGTACGACAGGTGCAGCCCCTTCGCGCGCGCGTCGACGGCCACGTCCCGGCACACCCGCTCCAGCACCGAATCGATCGCGAACGGCCTGCGATGGACGGGCACGACCCCCGCATCGAGCCGCGAGATGTCCAGGATCGCGGTGAACAGCTCGTCCATCGCATTGACGGACTGTTCGATGCGTTCGACGAGCAGCGCGCCATCGTCGGGCATCGGCACGTGCCGCAATGCGCCGACGAACAGGCTCAATGCGTGGACGGGCTGGCGCAGGTCATGGCTCGCCGCCGCGAGAAAGCTCGATTTGACGCGCACGGCTTCCGCGGCGAGATCCTTCTGCTGCCGGAAGCGTTCGGCCAATTGAGCGGCCTGCTGGTGTGCGTGTTCGGCGGTCCGTTGCGCGTGGATGAGCTGCAACTGCATCTCGATCTGGTCGCGCAGCTCCTCGACCAGCCGGATGTAGCGCTCCGAATAGGCGTTCTCCTTGCAGTCGAGCAGGCAGATCGTGCCGAACGTCGTCGTGTCCGGCCAGCGGATCGGCAGGCCGAGATACGAGACCATGTTCACGCGCAGGTCCGGATTGTTTCGCCAGCGTTCCGATCGTCGCGCGTTCGGCACGACCAGCGAGCGGCCGCTCTCGATCACCGCTTCGCAATAGAGCCCCGATCCATGCAGCTCGGCCGATTCGCCCGGATAGAACGGGTTGCCTTCGGATCGGCTCGCCACCAGCACGCGGATGTCCTTTCCGACGTTGCGCATGATCAGCGCGGCCGGCACGCCGACGATTTCCGCGATCAGATCGACGAGACGCTGCCAGCGCGCGATCACGTCGGCGGCCAGGTCGAACGGGACGTCAGGGGCTGCCGGTACGACCGGTGGCGGGGCTTCGCGTGGTTCGTCGGCGCGCGTCATGCACGGGCTCCCCGGGCACCACGCCCCGGACCCGGGGCCCGCATGCGGTATCGCGACCCGGCCCGGCGGCCGGAGCCCATGCCGCGCCCGCCGATTGGCACGTAAATGCGCATGAATGTCTGCCTGAGATCGTTCAAGCGTGCGAAGTGAATTGCAATCGCGCGCCTCGCACGCGGGCGCACCGGGGAGTTGAGGAACGCGCCACGGTTCGCGTATCGGGGCAGGGTTGTCATCAACACGCCCCGTTTGCATCGAGGATGCAGAAAAATTTAGGCGATCCACGCCGGCAACGCAATTCGCGCGTCAGGTCAGATGAGTCCGGCCTTCCTGCCGACGACTGCCGCCTGCGTGCGGTTGATCACGTTCAACGCCTTGAAGATCGCGGTGATATGCGCCTTGACGGTCTTTTCCGACAGACCGAGCTTGTCGGCGATGACCTTGTTCGGCACACCCTCTGCAAGATAGCGCAGCACTTCGACCTGGCGGGGCGTCAGCAACGCGTCGCGCGAAATCGTCGCCGCCCCGGCACTGTCCGGCTGCAGTGTCGCGTGTTCGTCGAGTACGAGCGGTGGCACGTAACGCTCGCCGCTGAGCGCGATCCGGATGGCGGACAGCAGCGTATGCGGGCTGGCCGATTTCGGCACGTAGCCCATCGCGCCTTGCGAGAACGCGGTGCGCACGGCGCCCGGATCTTCCGACGCCGACAGCACGATGACGGGAAGCCCCGGGCGCATCTTCGCGAACGCGGCGAGCGCATCGATCCCGTCCATGCCCCGCAGCTTCAGGTCGAGCACGACGGCGTCGAGGTCGACGTGCAGGTCGAGCAGGCGCAGCGCGTCATCGGCGCTGCTCGCCTGAACGACGACCGTGTCGGCGTCTTCCTGACGCAGCAGCATCTCCACGCCGTCACGCAGGATCGCGTGATCGTCGACGATCAGTATTTTCATGGGCGCGATCGGCCGTGGGAAAGCCGACGCCAGTCCGATATGAAGGAACTGGATTGTACAAGACGTAAGTCGTAATACTAAGGTCCTGTTTATCCGGTGTTTTCCTTGCGTCGAACGTCGCGTTTACATTCGATTGAAAAAGACCGAGACTCCATCGCGGCAGTGGGTAATGACAGGTGATTCAGGAGGTGCGGCACAGGATTCGTCAGCGTATGTCTGCCGTTGAATGCCGCCTGCAACCTGCGTGTATCGCAGTGCGAAGCAAGCGTGTGGCGGAAGGCCGTGGAGAGTCGGCGCACCGGAGCAGTCGAATCGAATATTTCACATGAAATAAAAATGGTGAAACGGCATATTTTTATTTTCCATGTGTCATTCGATGGCGAGACCATTGATTTCGATTGCGCGTCAATCGATGCGGGCGACGAGCGTTGTCAACGGCAATGACGTAATTCAGGAATCGAACATGACGTATCCCTATCCCGCGCGCGATGCCGCACCGGTTGTGCCCCGTGGTCGAAGCGGACGGGTGCCATGAGCTTCGACGGCCTCTCGATCCAACAGCGGATGGGCATCGGCTTCGTGCTCGTCGTGATGCTGACGATCGTGGCGTGTGGAACGATCGTCCTCGAAAGCTACCGGCAATACCGGCAGGGGAGCCTCGATTTGCGCGATTTCGGGCGGGTCGAGCGCGTGATGGTCGCGGCGAACCTGATTTCGGCCGAACGCTGGCCGGCCAACAATCTGCTTGCGTTGCAGCGGCGCGACCCGGCGGCAGAGGTGCAGGCCGTCGGCGATGCGCGGATGCGCTCGAACCTGGCACTCGACGCGCTTCGAACGGACATCGCGCAGGCGGTGACCATCGAGGCACCCGAGCGGCGGACCACGTTGCGTGCGCTCGAGTCGATCCGCGCCGAACTGGACGGCGCCCGCGGCGACGTCGACGCGCTCGCGGCGCGGCCGCTGGCGGCGCGCGCGGTGTGGCAGGTCCAGTCTGCGCAAGACCGGATGTTCGCGGTCGCCGACGATCTCGCGTCGCTGGCCAACGGCGTCATGGCAGGCACGGCAATGCGCAATCCGGAGACGGCGGGTTCGTTGATGCTCGCGCATCTGCTTGGCGACCTGCGCGAATACACCGGCCGGCTCGGCTCGTTGTTCGTCGCGTCGCTGATCAAGCGCGAGCCGATCGGCGAAGAGCGGCTCGCGAGCATCCTCCAGATGCGCGGACGCATCGTGCAACTGCGCGCGTTGATCGCCGGCGCGATCGCGCCGCTGCTCGCCGACACGACGCTCGCAAACGACTTCGCACGGCTGAACGACACGCTGGACGGCAGCTTCATGCCGCTTGTCGCGGCGACGATCCGCGCGAGCCGGACGGGCGCGTATACGATGAGCGCCGAGGACTTCGCGCGGCGGATCATGCGCGATCTCGGGTCGTCGGAGCAACTGCGCGACCGCGTGATCGAAATGACGAGCGCGCGCACCGTCGAGCTGCGCGATGCCGCCCGCGTCAAGATGGCCCTGTCCGTCGCGCAAGCGGCGATGTGCACGTTGATCCTGTTCCTGCTCGTGCGCGGCACGCAGCGGACGCTGTCGAAGCCGCTCGCCGAGCTGAGTCGCCGCATCGTGGCGCTGAGCCAGGGCGATGTGTCGCCGATCGCCCGGGTGCCGGGCGCGAGCCCGGAGATCGGGCGGGTGAACGACGCACTGGACATGCTGCGCGGCGCCCACGTTCGCCGTGCGGTGCTCGAACGGCAGCGCAGCGACATGCTGACGCTGTTCTCGCATGACATGCGCGCGCCGCTCACGTCGGTCGTCGTGCTCGTGAATGCGCCCGCCGAATGCTCGCCCGGCTGCACGCTGCGCGAGCGCCTGCATGAAATCGGCCGGCTGGCGCGCCATACGCTGGCGATGGCCGACGGTTTCGCGCAGGTCTCGAGGGCGGAGGCGGGCGAGTGCGTGTCGGAACTCGTCAACGTCGCTGACCTGATGAATCAGGCACGGGACGAAATCTGGCCGCGCGCGCAGGAAAAGCGGATTACCGTCGAGGACGTGCCGCGTTGCGACGAAGCGCTCGTGCACGGCGACCCGGCACTGCTGTCGCGCGCGCTGGCCAACCTGCTCGGCAACGCCGTCGAATACAGCGCACCCGATACCCGCATCGAGTGTACGGTCGGACTGAGCACGGATCGCGCATCGGTGCGCTGCGTGATCCGCGACTACGGCTACGGGATCGCCGCCGGCGAGCAGGCGCATCTGTTCGAGCGTTATCGGCGCTTTCGCCTGCCAGGGCAGCCCGATACGAAGGGCGTCGGGCTCGGAATGGCGTTTGCCAAGGCGGTCGTCGATCGGCATCGCGGCGAGATTCGCGTGGACAGCGCCGCCTGGCAGGGCACGACGGTGGTGCTGAGCCTGCCCGTGGCCGGGGCGGGCGATGCAGCGGAGAGCTTGAACCGCGAGACGCTGGCCGATCTCGTGCCGGGCTGAGGTCCGGCAACGACGAGCCGGCCGGTGCGTTCGCCGGGCGCCCGGACGCTTCATCATGCCCCCAAAAAACCCCTTGACTGTCTATCTATGAGTAGATAAAGTTCGATCCATGGAAACGAAACCGACCGTCCGCGAACAGATTCTCGACCACGCGATCACGCTGATGATGCTGCGCGGTTACAACGGCTTCAGCTATCGAGACCTGTCCGACCTGGTGGGCGTGAAGACGTCGAGCATCCACTACTACTTCCCGTCGAAGGACGATCTCGTGCTGGAAGCGGTGGCGGTTTATAGCGACGAGGTTCTCTCGGCGATGCGGGCGATCGATCCGGCGTTGCCGGCCGACGTGAAACTGAGCCTGTACACGAAGTTGTTCGGCCGCACGTTGGGCGACGGCAACCTGATTTGTCTGTGCGGGATGCTGGCGTCCGATATCGAAACGCTGCCGGAGACCGTGCGGCAGGCCGTCCAGGCGTTCTTCAAGGCCAACGAGAGCTGGCTGGCGGAATTGCTGAAGCAGGGCGCGCAGGAAGGCACGCTGCAGTTCAGCGGCGAGCCCGACACGGCGGCGCGCACGTTGTACGCGGCGTTCCAGGGCAGTGTGCTGGCCAGCCGGCTGTTTCACACGCGGGCGCGTCTCGAGGATGTCGAGGCCGTCTGGAAAGCGCGGTCCTGACGGACGGCGCAAGCAGCAAGGCGGTTCGCCGCCTTTTTATTGAGGTTTGTTGTCTATCTGTTGATAGATAGATGATTGGCGCAGATGGGGCAACCCGCTGCATTTTTTGGGGACGTTTATCTATCTATGAGTAGATAAACAAGCGTGATGCAGTCGGCAAGGCTGCCGGCACGCGGTCCCCGGTTCGAAGGCTGTTTCATTCATTTGCTGAAAAGGAGTCTGTCATGTCGATCGAAAAAGTGCTGTACCGCGCCCATGCAAAAGCCACCGGCGGCCGCGACGGCCGTGCGACGGTGCCCGAAAGCGGTCTCGACCTGAAGCTGACCACGCCGCGCGAACTCGGCGGCGCAGGCGGTGCAGGCGCGAACCCCGAGCAACTGTTCGCCGCCGGCTACAGCGCGTGCTTCATCGGCGCGATGAAGTTCGTCGCGGCCCGCGACAAGATCGCGATGCCCGCGGACGCGTCCATCGAAGGCAGCGTCGGCATCGGTGCGATCCCGAACGGCTTCGGCATCGAAGTCGAACTGAAGATCTCGCTGCCGGGCCTCGATCGCGACGTCGCGCAAACGCTGATCGACCGCGCGCACCTCGTGTGCCCGTACTCGAATGCGACGCGCGGCAACATCGACGTCACGCTCACGCTTGCCTGATTCATCGCACTGCGAATCATCCATCGTCATTCACTTGCCAACACCAGGGAACACCATCATGAAGATCGTCAAGCCGCTGCTGATCGCCGCCGCCGTTGCAGCCGCGCTGTCCACCGCACCCGCCGCCTTCGCGGCCGGCACCGACACCGTCCGTCCCGATGCGAAGACGAGCGCGTTCCTCGCTGCGCTGAACGGCCAGAAGGGCCCGGGCCTCGAAACGCTGAGCCCCGCGAAGGCGCGTCAGGTGCTGGTCGACGCGCAGAACGGCGCGAAGGTCGATCTGTCCGGCATCGACGTGTCGAACCGCACGATCGAGCAGGACGGCCTGTCCGTGCCGGTCACGATCGTGCGCCCGCAAGGCGCGACGGGCACGCTGCCGGTGTTCGTGTTCATCCACGGCGGCGGCTGGGTGCTCGGCGACTTCCCGACGCACGAGCGCCTCGTGCGCGATCTCGTCGTGCAGTCGGGCGCGGTCGCGGTGTTCGTGAACTACACGCCGTCGCCGGAAGCGCATTACCCGGTTGCGATCAACCAGGCCTATGCGGCGACGAAGTGGGTGGCCGCGCATGGCGCCGAGATCGGTGTCGACGGCAGCCGACTCGCGGTGGTCGGCAACAGCGTCGGCGGGAACATGACGGCCGTCGTGGCGCTGATGGCGAAGGACAAGGGCGGCCCCGCGATCCGCTTCCAGGGCCTGATGTGGCCGGTCACGGACCACAACTTCAACACGGGTTCGTACAACGCGTATCAGCAGGGCCACTTCCTGACGCGCCCGATGATGAAGTGGTTCTGGGACGCCTATACGAAGAACGAAGCGCAACGCAACGAGATCTACGCGTCGCCGCTGCGCGCGAGCATCGCGCAGTTGAAGGGCCTGCCGCCCGCGCTGATCCAGGTCGCGCAGTTCGACGTGCTGCGTGACGAGGGCGAAGCGTACGGCCGCAAGCTCGACGCGGCCGGTGTCGACGCGACGACCACGCGCTACGACGGCACGATTCACGACTTCGGCCTGCTGAACGTGCTGGCCGACGATGCGCCGACGAAGGCCGCGACGAAGGCGATGGCGAATGAAATCGCGACGCGGTTGAAGTAACGCGGCGGGCTCGCACGCGTGCCGCAAGCGTCGCGGTGCGCGTGCGAACGATGCGGAGGCGGGGAGGCGGGCTGATGCCCGCCTTTTTCGCATGCAGCCGGCACGCGGGATCTATCGTTTCGACCCGCGCGTCTCATGCTGGCGATCGTCCGCTACTTCCCGTCCCGGTTCAGCGACATGATCCACTTCGCGAATCGCGCCGCATCGTCGGCCGAGATTGCGTTGGGCGGCATCGTCGCGCTGCCCCATTTGCCGGTACTGCCTTCGAGCATGCTTTTCTGGAGCTTCGCGAGCGCATCGGAGTCGTCGCGGTAGTGCGCGGCGATCGCGCGGAACGGCGGGCCGATTTTCGTCGTATCGAGCGTGTGGCATGCGCGGCAGGTCTGCTCGCTGGCCGACGTCGCGGCGTGGCCGGGCGTTGCCGCCGTCGCGAGTGCGAGCGCGCACAGCAGCGGGGCGGCGAAGGGTTTGAACATCATCGGGAAAGCGTCCTTGAACGTGAACCCGCCGGTCGCCCGGCGGGGATCGATACGATGCGATTCAACGCGCGCCGGACGGTCGCCCGCCCGGCCATTGCATGGCGCGACTCAACGCGGCGGCCACGGCTTCGCCGGCTTGCCGAGCACGGGCTCGCCGAGCAGCGGCGTCGACAGCGCATACGCACCGTTCTCCGTGAAGGCCCAGATGATGTTGCGGTCGTACTCGGTGTAGATCGCGAACACGCCCTTGCCGAGCGTATAGGACGGCAGCTCCTTCTCGTCCGCGAGCGCCGGCACGAAGTAGCCGGCAATCGTCGGCTTCGCCGGGTTCTTCACGTCGTAGATCTGCACGCCCGCGTTGTAGAACGAGTACGGGACGATGCCCTGACGCCACGTGCCGGGCTGGCCGATCGCGTTCGCGCGCTTCGGCCCGAAGTTGCCGCCGCGCTGGCAGAAGCTCGTGAACGGCGCGCCGGCCGGTACTTCCGGCACCGGCAGCTTGGCCGCGACCTTCAGGTGCGACGGGTCGCGCGCGTCGACGACGAAGATGTCCTTGTACGGCTCGTAGCAGTCGCGGTTCATCGGATAGCCGTTCGTGAGCACGTAGCCGGTGCGTGCGTACTGGCTCACGTCCGCATTGTCGAATTCGGTGCCCGCGAAGCTCGGCGGTGTGTTCACGTTACCGAGGACCTTCGGCTTCGCCGGGTCGCTCAGGTCGAACGCGTAGAAGCCGAGGCCACCCATTGCGCCGAAGCCGATCTTGCCGCCGTTCTCCAGCGGCTTCGGCAGGAAGATCGGGTTGCGCGAACCCATCCACGACGTCCGGTTGCCGGCGCGCGGATTCATCAGGTACGCCTGCTCGTGTTCCTCATTGCCGAGGATCTGGCCGGGCACCGCGATCTGCGACACGAAAGCGGGGTTCGCCGGATCCGACATGTCCCATACCTGGTAACCCGGCGAGTACAGGTAGTTCGGATACTCGGTCAGCGCATAGCTGTCGTCCGGCGCGGCCGCCACGATCATGTACTTGCCGCCGTAGTACTCGGGTGCGTCGAGCGAGCCGGAACCCTGCTGCTGGCCGATCGGCGCGTCGGGGTGGCGGTAGTCGGTCGTGCGCGTCGCGATCAGCTTCCACTGGCTCGGCAGCGGGCCGTCCATCTCGTACACGCGGAAACCCTTCAGCGAGTTGTAGCGGCGCTGCGCCGCGACCTTGTCGGGCTGGTCGATCTTCTCGGTCATCAGCCCGTAGCGGCCGATCTCGAACGACGCGACGAGCACCGGCTTGCCGAGCTTGCGGCTCCACGCGACCGTCGCGCCGCCGAGGTAGTCGTGTACGTTGTTCGGATCGAAGTGCTCGCTCGAACCCTTCGGCCCCCATACACCGCCCCTCGAGAATACGACCTTGCCGTGCGCGGGGTCGGTGACGTCCATGATGCGCAGGTAATCGCGATCGTGGATATACAGGTAGCGCTTGCCGTCGAAGTCGACGATGTTGTTCCATGCGTGGAAGGGCGAATCGACGCCCGGGTAGAACGCGAGCACCTTCACGTTCTTCGCATAACTCTTGCTGTCCCAGGTCGAAAGCTCACCGGGGAAGCGCTGCCCCTGGTGGACTTCGGGCGCCGCCTTCGGCCACACGAACCGGCCGGTGGCCGGGTCCATCCCGTAGTCGACGCCGGGCTTCAGCGGTACCGGCCGGCGCTCGGGCGTAAGGCGCAGCCAGCCGGCGAGATACGGATCGGCGACGGCAGGTGTGCCGGGCGTAACGGATGCGGCAACGCTTGCGCTCGTGGCGGCGGGGGCTTCCGCCGCCGGTTGCGCGGCGCTGGCGAGCGCCGACGCCGCGATCAGGATCGATGCGGCAGCGGGGCCGATGATCCGGGCCTGCGGAATATGTCTGTTGCGTGGTCGAAGCATGAATGTCTCCTTGTCATGATTGTGTCGTGGCGTCGCGAGCAGCAGGCAGGGCGGTCGCGGCGCGCGAATCCGGATTATCAGAACGCGTGACGAATCCCGATCTGGAACCCTGACGGGTTCTGGCCGCCGTCCGGATACACCTGGAACGTGACCGGATACGCGACGGGCACGCGATGCTGGCTCTTCACGTGCGCGGCGGTCACGTACAGGTCGGTGCGCTTCGACAGCCCGTAGATGTAGCCGATCACGCCACCCGTCGCGCTCGAGATGCTCGTGTTGTTGTCGTCGTGGCGATGGACGACGCTCAGGTACACGCGGTTGATGCCGTCGATGTTCCAGCGCGCGCCGATCTGCGCGTCCCAGCCCTGCGAGTTGAATGCGACGTACGGCGGATACGCGTAATAGCCGTTGTACGTGTGATAGATCACGGTCGGCTCGAAGCCACCGAAGCGGTACACGGCCGAGAAGTAGTTGTCGCGTGACGAATGGATCTGCGACGAGCGGAAGATGTCGCGCGTGTATTGCAGCTCGCTGACCGCACCGAGGAACAGCGGCCCGTTGCGATACTCGATGCCGGTGCTGAAGAAGCGCCCGGCGCGCGTGCCGTCGCCGAGCCCGGTCGTGATCATCACGCGCCCGGTGAAGCCGTGGAAGGTCGGTGTCTTGTACTGCAGCGCATTGTCGACGCGGTAGGTCGCGTAGAAGAACTGCATGTCGTTGACCATGCTGAAGTCGGCCGCCCACGTCGGGTCCGCATAGCCGGCCAGCCAGTACGACGGCGTGAACTGGCGGCCTATCGTCAACTCGCCCCAGTTGCCCTTGAGTCCGACGAACGACTGCCGGAACTGCGTCGACTGCACGCCTGTGTTCGCGGCAAACATCGGCTCGATCGTGAAGACGGCCTTGTTGCCGCCGCCGAGTTCCTCGACGCCGCTCAGGTTGAAGCGCGAATTGTTCAGACCGCCGCTCGACATCCGCGTGATGTTGCCGCCCGGGCCCGACGAAATCAGGTGCTCGATGTTCAGGTCCATGTAACCCGAGAGCCAGATGCGCGACTGCGCATGCGCACCGGCGCAGGCGAGCAGCATGACACTGGACGCGATCAGCTTCTTTTTCATTCGGTCTCCAAATAGTCGTCGTTGTTTTCCGGGGCGAAGCGGCTTGCGCCGTACGGGCATCGTGCGAGGCGATCCCGCGGGCGGCGGCCGGTTCGCATGACGCGAGCGGGACGCGGGCCGTGCCGGTTCATGAATCGTGTCTGTGTATACATGAACTGAGAAAAATTATACGCACGGACGTTGTTGAATCCGAAGCACTTCTTTTTTATACAAAACAGCGGTTTGGTTATAGCGGGTAGACCCGGATACGCGGTGCGGCGCCCGTCAGAACAGGTGTCGGATGCCGAGCGCCCAGGTCGTCGCGATGCCGCTGCCGCCGAGCCGGTCGTACATGGCGAGCGCATAGACGTCGGTGCGCCGCGACAGCGTGTAGTCGAGCCCGGCCGCGCCGGTATTGCGCGACACGGCCGTCCGTAATGCGGTGCGGCGCGTGTACGCCCATTCGGCGAGCGCAGCCAGCCGCGATGTGACGGGCACCGACATGCCGGCCTCGAACGTGTGCGAACCCGTGTCGGTCGCGGACGTCCGCGTGCCCTGTATCGCGCCGTACAGCGTGACGCGTGAAAACGCGTACGCGAAACCTGCGAGGTACGCGCTCTGCGTTGGCGCGGCCGCGCCTGCGGCGATTCGGGTTCGTTGTGCGGCAGCGACCGCCGTGAGCGGGCCGCTCGCGTAGCGCAGCGACAGACCCGCGTTGGCCGCGCCGCTGGCACCCGCAAGCCCGCCGGGCGCGTAGACGGCGCTCGTGGTCAGCCCGCCGACGGTCGGGCTCGTGTACTGGATCGCGTTGTTCCAGACTGTGTCGCCGGCGATCGTGCCGCCATACGACGCGACGAAGGTCTGCATCACCAGCGGCGAAAACAGGATCGATGCGCGGAACGGATTGACGGCCTGTTCGGCGAGATAGAGCAGGTTGGTCTGCCGGCCCAGCGTCACGGTGCCAAACGGGCCTTCGATGCCCGCATACGCGTTGCGCCCCCAGTACGGGTCGGCCGACGTACGGCCGATGCCGCCGTTGACGGGCTGGAAGAAGCTTTCGAGCACGGCGAGCGCGCGGTAGCCGCCGCCGAGATCCTCGACCACCCGCAGCCCCCAGTACGGCGCGGTGAGCCCGGGGCTCTGCATCGCGATCGCGGCCGGCGGGCCGCCGCTGCGTTTCGAGCTGGCGACGTCGAGCCCGATCAGGCCGTACAGCGTCGCGGACGATTGCGCGTGGGAGGAACGGCCGGCCAGCAGGCCGGCGGCCGCGCAGGACAGCGCGGCGATGCACAACGATCGGACCTTCATGATGGCGATCTCCGGGGCGGCGCGCAGCCGCGCGGCGAACGAAACGGCGCGGGGATGCGCCGCTCGCACCTATGCGGCGCGTACCGCGAATTCGACGGGCAGGCGGGAGAAGTGCTGCGCGAGGCTTGAGAGCAGCGCGTCGCGCTGGGCGAGCCAGGCGGCCGGCGAGCGCCCAGCAACATGCGGCGTGACGAGCACGTCGGGATGGCCGAACAGCGCGGCCGGCACGTCGGGTTCGTGCTCGAAGACGTCGAGCCCGGCGCCCGCGAGCTCGCCCGCATCGAGTGCATCGAGCAGCGCGGCCGTGTCGAGCACCGAGCCGCGCGCGACGTTGACGACGTAGCCGTGCGGTCCGAGCGCGCGCAATACCGTGCGGTCAACCAGATGCCGCGTGGCCGGGCCGCCGTGGCACGCGATCACGAGAAAGTCGCTGTCGGCCGCGAGTTGCACGAGATCGGCGTAGTAGCGGCCGGGCGCATCGTCGTGGGGGGCGCGTGCGTGATAACCGAGTGTCGTGTCGAAGCCCTGCGCGCGCGCGGCGATCAGCCGGCCGATGCGGCCCATGCCGATCACGCCGAGCGCGGCGCCGGTCAGCGTCGGTCGCGCCGCACGCGATGCGTGCCAGCGGCCGGCCCGTACCGCGCCGGTGAGGGGCGCGTAGCCGCGCGCGAGCGCAAGCAGCATGCCGATCGCGTGGTCGGCGACGGTCGCCGCATTGGTACCCGGCGCATGCGTGACGACGATGCCGCGCCGCGCGGCGGCCGCGACGTCGACGTTCTCGTAGCCCGCGCCGAATGCGCAGACGATTTCGAGTGCGGGCAGGCGTGCGATGCGCATGTCGTCGAGCCCGCAGGTGCCGTTGGTCACGACCGCGCGGATCGTGCCGGCTTCGGGCAGTTCGGCCGGCATCCCGTCCGGGTGATAGTGCAGCACGTAGTCGCGCCGCAGCGCGTCGAGCGTCATGTCCGGCAACGGCACCAGTGCGAGCACCGCCAGCCGCGCGGTCACGATTGCGTGCCCGCTGCGCCGGCCGGCACGACCTCCTTGACCGCGCCCTTCCAGCCGTTCGACGTGATGTCGAACACGGTGCCGTCGGGCATACGGTATTTCACTTCATAGAACACGTTCGGGTCCTGCTCGTGCCGGCCGGTCAGATAGGTGCCGCCGGCCGCTACGACGCGCTCGGCCGTCGCGTCGACGTTGTCCACCCACATCCCGAAGTGGATCACGCCGCGCACGTCCTTCAGCCCCGCATAGCCGGGCACCGTCTCGTCCTTGAAGTTCAGCAGCGCGACGTTGATCGTGCCGTCCGTCATGTAGATCCCGCGCATCGCGTTGCCCGCGCGGCGCATGCCGAACGCGCGCTCGAAGAATTGCGCGGCCGCTTCCGGGTCGTCGACCGAAAGCGCGATGTGGCGAAGCTTGTCCATGGGTGTCCTTGAAGAATGTCGGCGTGCGACGGATGAGTGCATGGGCGTGACTGTCGCGCAAAAATGCCTGGATTCTCATTGGGTATACTACGTAGTGATTGTGTATACACAAAACGAAATTTATATACCAGAATGGTCCTCGTCGCCGTTCGAACGGCGGAACACCGGCTCGCGCCGGCCGCTAGTCGTCATGCAGGGAGGCAGGGATGCACGCTTGGCAGGAACCGCTGGGAAATCTGTCGGAAGCGCTGAGGGCGCGCTTTGGGGAGATCGGCGCCGTCTGGGGGCAGGACATCGACGCGCACCGCGACTGGGTGATCGACACGTACACGCCGCTCGTCGCCGCGCGTGCCGCGACCGACCTCGGATGCGAGATCGAGCGCGACGTTCCGTACGGGCCCGATGCGCGTCAGCGTCTTGACGTGTTCGTGCAGCACGCGACCCGCCAGGGCGCACCGGCCGACGTCATGCTGTTCGTGCATGGCGGCGCGTTCGTGCGCGGCCGCAAGAGCATCAACGGGCTGATCTACGACAACGTGCCGCGCTGGTTCGCGCGTCACGGCTACGTCGCGATCAACGTCGAATACCGGCTGGCGCCCGACGCGCCGTATCCGGCCGGCGCGCAGGACATTGCGGCCGCACTCGACTGGACGCGCGCGCATATTGCGTCGTATGGCGGCCATCCGGGGCGGATCTTCATCGTCGGGCATTCGGCGGGCGGTGCGCATGTCGCGACGTATCTCGGCGATCCCCTGCTCGATGCACGGCGTGGCGAACGTGTGGCGGGCGCCGTGCTGATCAGTGCGCGGCTCGCGGCCGATACGCTGCCCGACAACCCGAACGCGGCGGGCGTGCTTGCGTACTTCGGCAGCGACCCGTCGCGCTACGCCGCGCGCTCGCCGCTCGCCTACGCGGAGCGCATCGACGCGCCGTTGATGATCGTCGTCGCCGAATACGAGAACCCGTATCTCGACGCGTACGGCGCGGCGTTCTTCGAGCGCGTCGCGCGTGCGCGGCAACGCGAACGCCGCCCGGGGCGCGCACCGCGCTTCATGCAGATGCCGCATCACAACCATACGTCGGTGGTCGCCCATTTCGATTCGGGCGAAACGCTGCTGGGCGACGCGATGCTGGATTTCTTCAGCTTATGCGCATGACTGCCCGCCGATCGGCTCATCCAACCGGAGACTCCCGCATGTCTGCCTTTGCCACGCCGCGCGTGTTCGCGCCCGTCCTCACGCCGTTCCGCGCCGACCTGTCGATCGACGCGCCGCGTTTCGTCGCGTTCTGCCGCTGGCTCGTCGGGCAGGGCGCCGGGCTCGCGCCGTTCGGCACCAACAGCGAGGCGAACTCGCTGAGTGTCGCGGAGCGCTGCATGTTGCTCGACGAGATCGCGGCTGCCGACATCGATCCCGCGCAGGTGCTGCCGGGCACCGGCGCGTGCGCGCTGCCGGACGCGATCGCGCTGACGCGCCATGCGGTGGCAACCGGCTGCGCAGGCGTGCTGATGCTGCCGCCGTTCTTCTACCAGGGTGTGAGCGATGAAGGATTGTTCGCGTACTACGCGGGCGTGATCGACGCGGTTGGCTCGGAGCAGCTGCGCGTGCTGCTGTATCACATCCCGCAACTGACGGGCGTGCCGATCACGCACACGCTGATCGAGCGGCTGGTGGCCGCGTATCCGCGCACGGTGGTCGGCATCAAGGACAGTTCGGGCGACTGGGCGAACACGGTGACGCTGCTCGAACGCTTTCCGGGCTTCGCGGTGTTCCCGGCGTCGGAGGCGCTGCTCGGTCGCGCGCTGCCGCTCGGTGCGGCCGGCTGCATCTCGGCGACCGCGAACCTGCAGCCGCACGCGATCGCGCAGTTGCTCGCGGCGCCGACGGTCGTCGAACGCGCGACATGGGAAGGGCGCGTGTCGACCGTGCGCACCGCGCTGCAATCGCCGTCGATGATTCCAGCGTTGAAAGCCGTGGTCGCGCATTTCACGCGGCACGGCGACTGGGCGCGCGTACGCGCGCCGCTTGCATCGCATGCAGCGGCCGACACGCGTGCGCTGCTCGCGCAGCTCGACGCGCTCGGCTTCACGATGCCGTCGATCGATGCGGCGCGCGCATGACGCGGCTCAACGCACCGCGCGGCCGCGCCGGTTTGCCGTCAGATCGATTCGCGCTCGTTGCGTTGGCGCTTGAGCCGGCCGAGCACGACGATCGACAGGCGCGCGGTGTGGTCGCGCATCGCGTTGTACGCGCGCTCGGGCTCGGCGGCGAGGATCGCATCGACGATCTCGCGGTGCTCGTCGGTGGCTGCCTCGAAGCGCTTCGGCGACGCGGGCTGCGCCGCGCGAAAGCCCGCGAGGCGCTGCCGCTGCACCGCGATGATCGACGCGAGCGACTTGCTTTGCGCGCCCTTGCAGATCAGTTCGTGGAATTCGCGGTTGAGCTGGAAGTAATCGGCCTCGTCGCCGCGCGCGATCGCCTCGTTCATCTCGATCTGCAGCTCCTCGAGCTGCTTCTTCTCGACGACGCTCATCCGCTGCGCGCTGAGCCGGCAGCACAGCGCCTCGAGTTCGCACATCGCTTCGAGCATGTCGGCGAGTTCGTCGAGGCTGAACTGCGCGACGACCACGCCCTTGCGCGGCGTCAGCTCGACCATGCCGCGTGCGGCCAGCTCGCGCAGCGCTTCGCGAATCGGCGTGCGCGACGCGTTGAACCGCTCGGCAAGCGCGATTTCCTCGAGCTTCTGGCCCGGTTCGAGCGTGCCGTCGATGATCTCGTCGAACAGCAGGCGATAGATCTTGGAAGAGAGCGTGGTCATCGTGTCGTGTGTGGTGTGGACATCGCGGTCGGCAGCGCCTGCCGGCCGGAACCCGCGCGGGACGCCTCGGCCGCCGGGCCGGCCCATTATGCGCCCGCCGCCGGAGCCGCTCAATTTGCGACGCGCGGCGCCGGACCGGACCCGCCGCGCAGTGTACGCGGAATTCGTTTCCGACCCGATAGGAGTATACGAGAAATATCAAATGAATACACGAGTGATCTATTGTATACGCGTCACTCGTCCCCTCCTGACGACGACAAAAGAGGACAACCGTGATCTGGTTCGGTATCGCAACGTATGAACTGAATGGCCGCGTCGCGGCGGGGCTCGCGATGGAAGGCGCGCTGTACGACGCGCAGGCCGTGCTGCAGCGGGCGGGCGGTGAGGACGCGCCGCTCGACGTCGACACGCTGGTCGCGGACTGGCCGCTGCGCGGTGCGCAGACCGTCGCGCGCCTCGAGGCGGCCGCGCGCGAGATCGCCGCCGGCCGGCTCGACGTGCAGCCGCTGGCAGGCTACCGGCTGCACGTGCCGTATGCGCCGCGGCGGATTTTCGCGGCCGCGTCGAACTACTACGAGCATGCGCGCGAGATGGGCACCGAACTCGCGCCGCGCGAGGAAAGCTCGCCGTACATGTTCATGAAGGCCGAGACGAGCGTGGTGCCGACGCTCGCCGACGTCGTGATGCCGCCGCAGGCCGAGCGCGTCGACTGGGAGGTCGAGCTGGCCGTCGTGATCGGCCGGCCGGGCCGCCACATCGCCGTGGAGGACGCGTTCGACTACGTCGCGGGCTACACGATCCTGAACGACGTGAGCGCACGCGACCTGAATCGCCGCACCGACTATCCGTTCAAGCACGACTGGTTTCGCGGCAAGAGTTTCGATACCTTCGGTCCGCTCGGGCCCTGGCTCGTGCCGCGCGCGTGCATCGCCGAACCGCAGAACCTGCGGATGCGGCTGGCCGTCAACGGCGAAACGATGCAGGACGGCAATACCGGCGAGATGATCTTCAGTATTGCGGAGCAGATCCATTACCTGTCGTCGATCCTGACGCTGCAGCCCGGCGACCTGATCGCGACCGGCACGCCGACGGGCGTCGGCATGGGGCGTGGCATCTATCTGCAGCCGGGCGACGTGATGGTCGCATCGATCGACGGCATCGGCTCGATCGAAAACCCGCTGGTGCGCGGGTAAGCCGCGCGTGCCGCGCCGGCCCGGCCCCGAACTCGACAAGACAGGAGGAGGACATGTTTGAGCGCATCCAAGCGCTGGCGCGCGGCGCGGTGCTGGCCGCGGGCCTGTGGGCCGCGGCCCCGGCCGCGCAGGCGGCCGACGCGGTACGCGTCAATCTCGCCTGGCTGCCGCAGGGCAGCACCGGCGGGATCCTGGTCGCGCAGGCGAAGGGCTTCTACAAGGACGCCGGCCTCGACGTGACGGTGCAGCGCGGCTACGGCGGCCAGCGGACCGTCAACGAAGTCGACGAAGGGCTGTTCGAGTTCGGTTACGGCGACCCGGTCAGCGTGATCCTGAATCGCGCGCATGGCGGCCATACGGTGCTGGTCGGCGCGATCAACACGCGCTGGCCGGGTGCGATGTGCTATCTCGAGCGGCCCGGCTTCAAGCCGAAGTCGCTGAAGGATCTCGCGGGGCTGTCGCTCGGCGGCGGCAACGCGTCGGCGGTGCAGAACATCGTGCCGGCATGGCTGAAGCAGAACGGGATGGCGCCCGGCGCGATCCGCCTCGTGCGGCTCGATCCGGCCGTGATCAATACCGCGCTGCTGCAGAAACGCATCGACCTGTCGGAATGCTGGGAGGGTGCGAGCCTGCCGGTGCAGGCTGCGTTTGCGCGGCGCGCGGGGCAGACACTCGGCAAGGTCACGTACCGCGATCTCGGGCTCGACATGCTCGGCAGCGGGATCGTGACGACCGATGCGTACGCTGCACAGCATCCGGACGTCGTGAAGCGCTTCGTCGACGCGACGTATCGCGGCTATGCGCTGATGCGCGACCGGCCGCAGGACGCGGTCGATGCAATCGTGTCGCGCAATCCGCTGCTCGACCGCACGATCCTGCGCGAGCAGATCGACGAGACCAATGCGTTGATTACCGACGACGCGTCCGGCCACCAGCTCGGCTGGCTGCGGCCCGAACGCATCGACGCGACGCTCGGCTTCGTGTCGCGCGCGTTTGCGCTCGGCACGACGGTCAAGGCCGGCAGTCTGTACACCAATCGCTTCGTCAAGTAACCCGATCGGGATCGCGGCGGCGGCAGCGAGCCGCCGCCGGCGATCCAACCCGGCCCGCGCGGCGCGTGGGCACACAGGAGAACGGTAATGAACAGCTTGCGTCCCAGGCGGCTCGGACACATGGTGCTGATGGTGCGGGATATCCATCGGTCTGCGAAGTTCTATACGGAAGTGATGGGCCTGAAGGTGTCCGACTGGATCGGCGACCAGATGGTGTTCCTGCGCGCGGGTACCGATCACCACGATCTCGCGCTCGCGCAGCTGCCGAAGGATTCGCCCGATTTCGATGATCTGCCGCGCTATTCGCGCCCGGGTCTCGAACATTTCTCGTACCTGGTCGACAGTGTCGAGGAGATGGAACGCTCGGTGAAAGTGCTGCAGTCGCACGGTGTCGAGATCGTGCGCGGGATCGGGCGGCACGGGCCCGGCAACAACCTGTTCCTGGTGTTCAAGGACCCGGACGGCAACAACGTCGAGGTCTACTGCGAGATGGAGCAGATCGGCGAACGCGATCCACGCGAGCCGCAGGTGTGGGAGCGCACGATCGAATCGTTCGACCAGTACCGCTTCGCGCGCTTCGTCGTGCCGCCGCCGCCGCATCTCGTCGCGGAGAAGTCGCGCGGCAATGCGCCGGCCGCACCGGCCGTGGCTGCCGCCGACGATGCGGAAGCATCACGCCACGCGCCGGAAGGAGACCCGGCATGAAGCGGCTGATCGAAGCGGCCGCGTTCTGGGCGGTCGTCGGCCTCACATGGGAATTCGGCGTGCGCTGGACCGGCACGCGCGAATACGTGCTGCCGTCGCTGTCGTCGGTGCTTGCGGCCGGCTGGGAGATGCGCGCGCAGCTGCTGGCCGACACGCTGACGACCGCATGGGAAGTGTTCGCGGGCTTCGCGCTGGCGGTGGCCGGCGGCCTCGCGATCGGGCTGCTCGCGAGCGCGTCGAACCTCGTGCGGCGCACGGTGCTGCCGTTCGTGACCGCGCTGCAGAGCATGCCGAAGATCGCGCTCGCGCCGTTGCTGATCGTCTGGTTCGGCTACGGCTTCGCGTCGAAGCTCGCGGCGGCCGTGCTGTTCGCGTTCTTCCCGATCGTCGTCGCGACGATGGGCGGCCTCGCGGGCGTACCGCGTCATCTCGACGAGCATTTCCGCGCGCTCGGCGCGTCGGCCGCGCACACGTTCTGGCACCTGCGCCTGCCCGCGGCGCTGCCGGCGTTGATGGACGGCCTGAAGATCGCGATGCCGCTGGCGGTGATCGGCGCGATCGTCGGCGAATTCATCGGTGCGGAAGCGGGACTCGGGCATCTGATCGTGTTCGCGACGTCGAATGCGCAAACGCCGCTGTGTTTTGCGGCGATCCTGATGGTGACCGCGCTCGCGATGCTGTTCTACGGTGCGGTGGATCTGGTTTCGCGTGCAGTTTGGTGGAGAGGAGTCACGGCCTGATGACGATCGTCAATCTCGCGCGTCCGGTGCGGCGCGCTTCCGTTTCCGAAGGCGCGACGGCGGCGCCCCTCCAGGACGACGCCCGCGCGGATGCGCTGATCGCCGTCGAGCAGGCCGGCAAGCGCTTCGCGGCGCGCGGCGGCGCCGATGCGTTCAGCGCACTGGAACAGGTATCGATGCGCGTGCAACCACGCGAGTTCGTGTCGATCCTCGGGCCGAGCGGCTGTGGCAAGAGCACGCTGCTGCGGATGGTCGCGGGGCTCGTGCCGTGCGATGCCGGGTCGATCCGCGTCGGCGGCACGCCCGTGGCCGGCCCGCATCCCGACATCGGTGTCGTGTTCCAGACCAGCAACATGCTGCCGTGGCTCACCGTCGGCGCGAACATCCGGCTCGGCGCGAAGCTGCGCAACCTGCCGCGGGCGCACGTCGACGCACGGCTGCCCGCGCTGCTCGACACGCTCGGCCTCGCGCAGTTCGTCGACCGCTACCCGCACGAGTTGTCGGGCGGGATGCGGCAGCGCGCGGCGATCGGCCAGATCCTGCTGCTGGAGCCGCGCGTGATGCTGATGGACGAGCCGTTCGGCGCGCTCGACGCACTGACGCGCGACCGGCTCAACGTCGAGCTGCTGCGCATCTGGCAGCAGAGTACGCTGACGGTGCTGCTCGTCACGCACAGCATTCACGAGGCCGTGTTCCTGTCGGATCGCGTGCTGGTGATGTCCGCGCGCCCGGGCCGCGTGCTGCACGACGTGAAGATCGACCTGCCGCGGCCGCGCCAGCCGGACGAGATCAAGCGCGACCCGCGTTATGGCGAGTATGTGGCGGAGCTGTCCGCGATGATGGGCGTCTACTGATACAGGGGAGAGGTACCGGCCGTGCATCTCCCGATGCACGCCGGACGTAAAGTTGTTAGGGTCCGTCATTCCCCTTTTTTTCGACGACGAAGCAGACATGGACGCGAATCCGCTCAGCGAGATCTCCCTGATCCGCCGGCTCAAGCTGAACCAGTTGATGATTTTCGAGCGTGTGCTGGAAACGCGCTCGGTAGTGCGCGCGGCCAACGAGATGCGGCTCACGCAGCCGGCCGTGACGAAGGTGATCCACGAACTCGAATCGTGCTTCGACGGCGCGCTGTTCTCGCGCTCGAACCGCGGCGTGGTGCCGACCGAGCTCGGCCTGCTGCTCGGGCGGCGCGTGAAGTCGCTGATGGCCGAGCTGCGCTACATGACCGACGAGCTGAACGATTTCCGGCTCGGCACGAGCGGCCACGTGATCGTCGGCACGCTGATCTCGGCGTCCGCGCGGCTGCTGCCGCGCGCGATCGCGATGTTGAAGGCGCGCACGCCGCACGTGCTGGTGACCGTGCGCGAAGGCACGACCGCGCACCTGTTCCCGGCGCTAGCCACCGGCGATCTCGACATCGTCGTCGGCCGGCTGCCGGAGCGCGAGCTGCCGATCGCGAGTGCGTTCCCGCTCACGCACGAAGCGCTGTTCGACGAATCGATGTGCGCGGTGGTCGGCAACGGCTATGGCCCCGTGCCCGATCCGGCGCCGTCGCTGCGCGAGCTGGTCGATGCGCCGTGGATCCTGCCGACGCCCGATTCGCCGTCGCGGCTCGCGGCCGAGCAGCTGTTTCGCGCGGCGGGGCTGCCGCTGCCGATCGACATCGTGGAATCGCTGTCGCTGCTCACCAACATCGGGCTGCTGCTCGACACGCCGCGCATCGCGCTGATGCCGCGCGTCGCCGCGCGGCAGTTCGCGCAGGCCGGGCTGCTGCGCGTGCTCGACCTGCCCGAAGCCGGCGCGTTCGGCACGGTCGGATTCTCGGTGCGCTCGAACAAGGAGCAGAGCGCCGCGTGCCGCGCGTTCGTCGAATGCCTGAAGGAAGCGGTGCAGGAGTGCCCGGAGGAAACCTGAGCGCCGGGCTGGAACCGTTGCGGCGCAAGGCTCGCACGGGTATTCCCGTTTAGCATAGCCAGCGCCGAATGTTTGATTGTCGCTTCTCGCGCGGCTTCCCTAGACTCCTGCTGACAGTCCATACGAGCAGGAGACGTTGTGAATCGAGAAATGACTGACGCCGCGCGCCCGCCGCGGTTGTTGCGACACTACATCGACGGCGCGTTCGTCGAGACCGCGCAGACCTTCGCGGATACGAGCCCCGTCGACGGCCGCGAAATCGCCCGCGTATGCGAGGCCGACGCGGCGACCGTCGACGCGGCCGTGCACGCGGCACGCGCCGCGCAGGCGGCCGGCTGGCGCGACACGACACCCGCGCAGCGGGCCGACTGGCTGCACCGGATTGCCGACGGCATCCAGGCGCGCTTCGACGATTTCGTGGCGGCCGAAGTGGCCGACACCGGCCGCCCGCTCGCGCAGGCCCGCTCGCTGGACATCGCGCGCGGCATCGCGAACTTCCGTACGTTCGCCGACCTCGTCCGCACGGCCGGCGACGACTGCTTCGAATCGCAGACGGCCGACGGCGCGCAGTACCTCAACTACGTGACGCGCAAGCCGCTCGGCGTGGTCGGGATCATCTCGCCCTGGAACCTGCCGTTGCTGCTGTTCACGTGGAAGGTCGCGCCGGCGCTTGCGCTGGGCAACTGCGTCGTGGCGAAGCCGTCGGAAGAGACGCCCGGTTCCGCGACGCTGCTGGCCGAAGTGATCGACGCCGTCGGCCTGCCGCGCGGCGTGTTCAACCTCGTGCATGGCCACGGGCCGGCCGCCGCTGGCGAATTCCTCACGCGCCACCCCGGCATCGACGCGATCACGTTCACCGGCGAATCGCGCACCGGCAGCGCGATCATGAAGGCCGTCGCCGACGGCGTGAAGGACATCTCGTTCGAACTCGGCGGCAAGAATGCAGCCGTCGTGTTTGCCGACGCCGATTTCGACGCGGCGGTGGACGGCATCGTCAAGTCGAGCTTCACCAACGCCGGGCAGGTATGCCTGTGCAGCGAGCGCGTGTACGTCGAGCGGCCGATCTTCGAGCGCTTCGTCGCCGCGCTGAAAACGCGCACCGAAGCGCTGCGCGTCGGCGCACCCGACGATCCCGCGACCACCATGGGGCCGCTGATCTCGCGCGGCCATCGCGACAAGGTGCTGTCGTATTTCCGGCTGGCCGTCGAAGAAGGCGTGACGGTCGTGACGGGTGGTGACGTGCCGGCGTTCGGCGATGCGCGCGACGACGGCGCGTTCGTGCAGCCGACGATCTGGACCGGGCTGCCCGACACCGCGCGCTGCGTGACCGAGGAGATCTTCGGGCCGGTGTGCCACGTCGCGCCGTTCGACAGCGAGGACGAAGTGATCGGCCGCGTGAACGACAGCGCATACGGCCTGGCCGCCAGCGTGTGGACGACGCACCTGGCACGCGGCCACCGCGTCGCGAAGCGGATCGAGACGGGCATCGTGTGGTTGAACGCATGGTTCGTGCGCGACCTGCGCACGCCGTTCGGCGGTACCAAGCTGTCGGGCATCGGCCGCGAGGGCGGCCGCCATTCCCTCGATTTCTACTCCGAAACCACCAACGTCTGCGTGAGGGTCGCATGAGCGAATTCGACCGGAATGCAGTGCAGGCGATCGCCGACACGTTGTGGGCGGCCGAGCGAGACGGCGTGCCGTGCGCGCCGGTACGCGACGCGATCGCGGCGCTTGGCGGCGATGCGCTCGATGCCGCCTATGCGGTGCAGCGCGCGAACACCGCGCGCAAGCGTACGGCGGGGCGCCGGCTCGTCGGCCGCAAGATCGGCCTGACGTCGGCGGCCGTGCAGAAGCAGCTCGGCGTCGATCAACCCGACTTCGGGATGCTGTTCGACGACATGGCGGTGGCCGACGGCGAAGAGATCGCGCTGGTGCGCACACAGCAGCCGAAGGTCGAGGCCGAGATCGCGCTGGTGCTCGAGCGCGACCTGCCGCACGAACGGCACACGATGGCGGACCTGATCGGCGCGACCGCGTATGCGCTGCCCGCGATCGAAATCGTCGGCAGCCGGATCGCGAACTGGGACATCCGGCTGACCGACACGGTTGCGGACAACGCGTCGAGCGGCCTGTTCGTGCTCGGCAGCCGGCCGGTGACAGTCGGCGCGTTCGATGCGATCCAGTGCGGGATGGCGATGGAGCGGCGCGGCGAGCCGGTGAGCGTCGGCGCGGGCGTCGCGTGCCTCGGCAATCCGCTGCATGCGGCGCTGTGGCTCGCGAACACGATGGCGCGCGTCGGCGCGCCGCTGCGGGCCGGCGACATCGTGCTGACGGGCGCGCTCGGGCCGATGGTCGGCGTGCAGCCGGGCGACGTGTTCACCGCGCGGATCGACGGGCTCGGCAGCGTGAGCGCGTATTTCTCCACCCAACCGGAGCGTGAATGATGAAAGACCTCGACAAGCTCGCCGTGGCCATCATCGGCTCCGGCAACATCGGCACCGACCTGATGATCAAGGTGCTGCGCCAGGCGAAGCATCTGGAAATGGCCGCGATGGTCGGCATCGATGCGGCCTCCGACGGCCTCGCGCGCGCCGCGCGGCTCGGGGTGGCGACCACCGCCGGCGGGATCGACGGCCTCGTCGCGATGCCCGGGTTCGCGAACGTGCGGATCGCGTTCGACGCGACGTCGGCCGGCGCGCATGCACGCCACGCGGAGGTGCTCGGCCGTCACGGCGTGCAGGTGATCGACCTGACGCCGGCCGCGATCGGCCCGTTCGTCGTGCCCGTCGTCAACCTGTTCGAACATCTCGACGCGCCGAACCTGAACATGGTGACCTGCGGCGGCCAGGCGACGATCCCGATCGTGCATGCGGTGTCGCGCGTCGCGCCCGTGCATTACGCGGAGATCGTCGCGTCGATCTCGAGCCGCTCGGCCGGCCCCGGCACGCGCGCGAACATCGACGAATTCACCGAAACGACGTCGAAGGCGATCGAGACAGTCGGCGGCGCCGCGCGCGGCAAGGCGATCATCGTGCTGAACCCGGCCGAGCCGCCGTTGATGATGCGCGACACCGTGTACTGCCTGACCGACGAACACGCCGACACCGCGGCGATCGAGCATTCGATCCGCACGATGGTCGATGCGGTCGCGAGCTACGTGCCCGGCTACCGGCTCAAGCAGGCCGTGCAGTTCGACCGCTATACGGCCGCGCAGCCGCTCGCATTCGACGCGGGCGAGCGCCGCACGGGGCTGAAGGTCAGCGTGTTCCTCGAAGTCGAAGGCGCCGCACATTACCTGCCGTCGTACGCGGGGAACCTCGACATCATGACGTCGGCCGCGCTCGCGGCCGCGGAACAGATCGCGGCCAGCCGCGTGGCAGCCTGACGGGAGATCGGCGATGACCGACCACACGAAGAAAATCCATCTGTCGGACGTGACGCTGCGCGACGGCATGCATGCGATCCGTCACCAGTATTCGCTCGACAGCGCCGTCGCGATCGCACGCGCGCTTGACGACGCGGGCGTCGACAGCATTGAAGTCGCGCACGGCGACGGGCTGTCGGGCTCGAGCTTCAACTACGGCTTCGGCGCGCATACCGACCTGCAGTGGATCGAGGCGGTAGCGGGTACGGTGAAGCGCGCACGCGTCGCGACGCTGCTGCTGCCGGGCATCGGCACCGTGCACGACCTGCGTGCCGCGTACGACGCCGGAGCGCGCATCGTGCGGATCGCAACGCACTGCACGGAGGCCGACATCTCGAAGCAGCACATCGCGTATGCACGCGAACTCGGGATGGATACCGTCGGCTTCCTGATGATGTCGCACATGACGTCGCCCGACGCGCTCGCGCAACAGGCGAAGCTGATGGAAAGCTATGGCGCGCAGTGCGTGTATGTGGTCGATTCGGGCGGCGCACTCGGCATGCGCGACGTTGCCGCGCGCTTCGATGCGCTGAAGGCCGTGCTCGACCCGGCCACGCAGACGGGCATGCACGCGCACCACAACCTGTCGCTCGGCGTTGCGAACTCGATCGTCGCGCTCGAACACGGCTGCGACCGCATCGATGCATCGCTGACGGGGATGGGCGCGGGCGCCGGCAACGCGCCGCTCGAAGTGTTCGTCGCGGCGGTCGACCGCCTCGGGCTGAATCATGGCTGCGACGTGAAGCAACTGATCGACGCGGCGGAAGACATCGTGCGGCCGCTGCAGGAGCGCCCGGTGCGGGTGGACCGCGAGACGCTCGCACTCGGCTATGCGGGCGTGTATTCGAGCTTCCTGCGTCACACGGAAGCGGCCGCCGCGAAATACGGGCTGTCGGCGTTCGACATCATGGTCGAACTCGGCCGGCGGCGCATGGTCGGCGGACAGGAAGACATGATCGTCGACGTCGCGCTCGACATGCTGAAGGCACGGGAGGCCGCATGACCGATCTCGACAGGCTGGCGGCTCGCGTCGACGACGCCGCGCGCCACGCGGAGGCGATCGCGCAGCTGACGACCGGCGCCGCGTTCTCGCTCGACGAGGCGTACGTGATCCAGCGTGCGTCGATCGAACGCCGCATCGATCGCGGCGAGACGATGGTCGGCGTGAAGCTCGGCTTCACGAGCCGCGCGAAGATGGTCCAGATGGGCGTCGACAGCCTGATCTGGGGCTGGCTCACGGACACGATGCTGGAAGAGGACGGCGGGCACGTCGCACTCGAGCGCTTCATCCATCCGCGCGTCGAGCCGGAAGTGTGCTTCCTCACGCGTCGCGACATCGACCGGCCGCTGACGCTGCTGGAAGTGGCCGGCTACCTGGAGGCCGTCGCGCCCGCGATGGAGATCATCGATTCGCGCTACCGCGATTTCCGCTTCACGCTGGAGGACGTGGTGGCCGACAACTGCTCGTCGGCCGGCCTGACGATCGGCCCGTGGAGCACGCGTTTCGACGGGCTGCGCAACGCGGGTGTCGTGATGCGGATCGACGGTCGCGTGGTCCAGACGGGCTCGACCGCCGCGATCCTCGGCGATCCGCTGCGCTCGGTCGTGCAGGCGTCGCACCTGATCGCGGCGAGCGGGCTCGTGCTGCCGGCCGGCTCGCTGATCATGGCCGGCGCCGCGACGGCCGCCGCCGCGTTACCTGCCGGCGCGCACGTGCACTGCACGGTGCATGGGCTCGGCAGTACCGAATTCACCACCACTCGACCATCATGAACCAAGACCAATCGATCCAGGGCCGTGTCGTGCCCGGCAAGGCCACGCCGCGCGGCCGCTTTCCGCACATCACGCGTGCAGGCGACTTCCTGTTCGTGTCGGGCACGAGTTCGCGGCGGCCCGACAACACGATCGCCGGCGCGTCGGCCGATGTGCTCGGCACCGTGCAGCTCGATATTCGCGAGCAGACGCGCACGGTGATCGAGAACATCCGCGACATCCTGCGCAGCGAAGGCGCCGACCTGTCGTCGCTCGTCGAGATCTCGTCGTTCCTCGTGAACATGAACGATTTCGGCGGCTACAACGCAGTGTATGGCGAGTATTTCGACGAGACCGGCCCGACGCGCACGACGGTCGCGGTGCACCAACTGCCGCATCCGCATCTGCTGATCGAGATGAAGGCGATCGCGTACGCGCCGAAGCGATGACATGCACGGCGGGTTGGCGTGACACGTCACCCGCCCGGAGGAGACAACCATGCTGAAGTACGGCAACCCGTTCAATTTCTTGCGCTGGATCGACGAGCATGCGCACTTGCTGAAGCCGCCGGTCGGCAACCAGCAAGTGTGGCAGGACAGCGATTTCATCGTGACCGTCGTCGGCGGCCCGAATCACCGCACCGACTATCACGACGATCCGTTCGAGGAATTCTTTTACCAGCTGCGCGGCAACGCGTACCTGCACCTGTGGATCGACGGCAAGCGTGAGCGCGTCGACCTGAAGGAGGGCGACATGTTCCTGCTGCCGCCGCACGTGCGACATTCACCGCAGCGCCCGGAAGCCGGCAGTGCGTGCCTCGTGATCGAGCGCCAGCGGCCGGCCGGCGTCGTCGACGGCTTCGAGTGGTATTGCGACGCGTGCGGGCATCTCGTCCATCGCGTCGAGGTGCAGCTCAAGAGCATCGTCGCGGATCTTCCGCCGCTGTTCGACGCGTTTTATGCGTCGGACACGCTGCGCCGCTGCGGGCACTGCGGCGACCTGCATTCCGGCAAGGCGGCCTGAGCCCGCCACGCCCCTACACCGACACAACGACGATGACACTTCGAATCGACATGCACTCGCACTTCTTCCCGGCGATCTCGCGGGAAGAGGCCGCGCGCCTCGACGCGCAGCGCGCGCCGTGGCTGCGCATCGACGCGGACGGCGAACACGGGATGATCATGACGGGCGAGCGCGCGTTCCGCCCGGTCTACCGCGCGCTGTGGGACCCGGTAGCGCGCGTCGCCGAGATGGACGCGCTCGGCATCGGGATCCAGCTGATGTGTGCGACGCCCGTCATGTTCGGCTACGACAGCGCACCGCACGATGCGCGCGACTGGGCAATGCGGATGAACGACCGCGCGCTCGAACTGTGCGCGCATGCACCGGGCCGGATGTTCGCGCTCGCGCAGGTGCCGCTGCAGGATGTCGAGCTCGCGTGCCGCGAAGCGACGCGCGCGCATCGCGCCGGCCATCGCGGCGTGCAGATCGGCAACCATCTCGGGCCGCTCGATCTCGACGACGACCACCTCGTCGCATTTCTCACGCATTGCGCGAACGACGGCATTCCGGTGCTCGTGCATCCGTGGGACATGATGACCGACGGCCGGATGAAGAAATGGATGCTGCCATGGCTCGTCGCGATGCCGGCCGAGACGCAGCTCAGCATGGTGTCGCTGATCCTGTCCGGCGCGTTCGAGCGGATTCCGCGCGCGCTGAAGCTGTGCTTCGCGCACGGCGGCGGCAGCTTCGCATTCCTGCTCGGCCGCGTGCAGAACGCGTGGGAGCAGCGAGACGTCGTGCGCGAGGACTGCCCGCATCCGCCCGTCAGCTATCTCGACCGCTTCCATGTGGACAGCGCGGTGTTCGATCGCGGCGCACTGCGCCTGCTGGTCGACACGATGGGCGAGGACCGCGTGATGCTCGGCTCCGACTATCCGTTCCCGCTCGGCGAGCAGCGGATCGGCTCGCTCGTCGAGCAGCATCCCGATCTGTCCGACACCGCGAAAGCGAAGATCCTCGGCGGCAACGCGTTGCGCTTCTTCGACCTGCCGCCAGCGGCGGCGTCGCGTGCAGCCTGACACCTTCAACGACATACGTCATTCCATAAGGAACACTGATTTCATGACCACACGCGAACACTGCGCCGCGCTCGATGCGGCCGACCCGCTCGCCCATTGCCGCGCGCGCTTTGACCTGCCCGCCGACACGATCTATCTCGACGGCAACTCGCTCGGCGCGATGCCGTCGAACGTGCCGGCGCGCATGCAGCGCGCGCTCGAACAGGAGTGGGCGCACGGACTGATCCGCTCGTGGAACGACGCCGACTGGTATCCGGCGCCGCAGCGCACCGGCGACAAGATCGCGAAGCTGATCGGCGCCGGCACCGGCGAGGTGATCGTCGCCGATTCGACGTCGGTGAACCTGTTCAAGGTGCTCGTCGCGGCCACGCGGATGCGGCCGGGGCGCCGCGTGATCGTCGCGGAGCGCACCAATTTCCCGACCGACGTCTATATCGCGGCGAGCGTCGCCGAGATGACGGGGTGCGAGCTGCGCTGCGTCGATCCGGGCGACATCGTCGAGGCGATCGACGACACCGTCGCGGTCGTGTCGCTGACGCACGTGAACTACAAGAGCGGCAAGCGTTACGACATGGCGGCCATCACGCGCCACGCGCACGAGGCCGGCGCGCTGAGCGTGTGGGACCTGTGCCACTCGGCCGGCGCGATGCCGATCGAGCTGAACGCATGCGAGGCGGACTTCGCGGTCGGCTGCGGCTACAAGTACCTGAACGGCGGCCCTGGCGCGCCGGCCTACGTGTTCGTCGCGTCGCGGCATCTCGCCGATGTCCGGCAGCCGCTGACGGGCTGGCACGGCCACGCGAAGCCGTTCGACTTCACGCACGACTATGCGCCGCATCCGGCGATCGACCGGATGCTGACGGGCACCGCGCCGCAGCTCGGCGTGATCGCGCTCGAAGCGGCGCTCGACGCGTTCGACGGCGTCGATCTTCGCGTGCTGCGCGACAAGAGCGTCGCGCTCGGCGACCTGTTCATCGCGCTCGTCGACCAGGAACTCGCGGGTCTCGGCTTCACGCTCGCGTCGCCGCGCGATGCCGCGCAGCGCGGCAGCCAGGTGTCGCTCACGCACGAGGAGGGCTATGCGATCGTGCAGGCGCTGATCGCGCGCAACATGATCGGCGACTTCCGCGCACCGGACATCCTGCGCTTCGGATTCGCGCCGCTGTATGTGCGCTACGTCGACGTGTGGGACACGATCGCCGCGTTGAAGGACGTCGTGACGACCGGCGCATGGCGCACCGATGCATTCCGCGCGCGCAAGTCCGTGACCTGACGGCCGGCGCGGTGCGCAGTACGACACAACAGATCGAGATCGAACGACGTCCCGCACGACGCAGGGCGCGTTCGGCGAAGGAGACAAGGCATGAACCAGCGTCAGGGATTCGACACGATCGTCGAACGTGAGAAGGGGTTGCATCGCGGGCTGTCGACCGCGCAGTTGTCGATGATCGCGATCGGCGGTGCGATCGGGACGGGGCTGTTCCTCGGCAGCGGTTTCGCGATCGGCTTCGCGGGGCCGAGCGTGCTCGTCAGCTATGCGATCGGCGCGCTGATCGCGCTGCTGCTGATGGGCTGCCTCGCCGAGATGACGGTTGCGCACCCGACGTCGGGCTCGTTCGGCGCGTATGCCGAGCATTATGTGAGCCCGTGGGCCGGCTTCCTGGTGCGCTATGCGTACTGGGCGTCGATCGTGTTCGCAGTCGGCACCGAAGTGACGGCGATCGCCGTGTACATGAAGTACTGGTTTCCCGCCGTGCCGGGCTGGTACTGGATCATCGGCTTCTCGGCCGCACTGATCGGGATCAACCTGGTCAGCGTGAAGGTGTTCGGTGCGGTCGAGTACGTGTTCTCGATGCTGAAGATCGCCGCGATCGTCGCGTTCATCGCGCTCGGCGCGGTGGTCGTGTTCGGTGCGCCGGCCGGTTCCGGCATCGGCTTCGCGAACTATACGGCGCACGGCGGGTTCTTCCCGAAAGGCGTGTGGGGGATGTGGGTCGCGGTGATCGTGTCGATCTTCAGCTACCTGAGCATCGAGATGATCGCCGTGGCGGCCGGCGAGGCACGCGATCCGCACAAGGCGATCACGCGCGCATTCCGCGCGACGATGTTGCGCCTGGTGTTCTTCTACCTGCTGACGCTCGCGCTGATGCTCGCGATCGTGCCGTGGACGGCTGCGGGTTCCGACGAAAGCCCGTTCGTCAAGGTGATGGCCGCGACGCACGTGCCGGGCGCGGCCGGCGTGATCAACTTCGTGATCCTGGTGGCTGCGCTGTCCGCGATGAACAGCCAGCTCTACATCACGACGCGGATGATGTTCAGCCTGTCGCGCGCGGGCTATGCGCCGAAGGCGCTCGGCCGGCTGACGGCGCACGGCGTGCCGGCTGCCGCGCTCGGGTTGTCGGCGATCGGGATTGCGCTCGCGACCGTGCTGAACGTGCGGTATCCGGACACGTCGTTCGTGATGATGATGTCGGTGTCGATGTTCGGCGCGATGTTCACGTGGTTGATGATCTTCGTCACGCACCTGTTCTTCCGCCGCCACCATCGCGGCCAGGCACTGGCGTTCCGGATGTGGGGCTTTCCGGTCACATCGCTGCTCGGCGCGACACTGATGCTCGCGGCGCTGGTCACGACATACTTCACGCGCGAATTCCGGATGACGCTGTTTTGCGGTGTGCCGTTCATGTTCGTGCTGTCGGTCGTCTACGCGGTGTGGTATCGCGGCAAGGGCGATGCGCCGGCGGGCGAACGCGAGGGCGTTCACGCGCCGGGGCAGTGACGGCGCGCGTCAATAGATCGCGTAAACCTTTCGCACCGGCTCGATGATGTCCCAGCGTCCGGTCCAGCCCGGCGGCAGGATCACGAGATCGCCTGCGCCGATTTCGACGACTTCGCCGCTCGCGTCGTCGGTCAGGTTCGCGCGGCCCGAGATGATGTACGTGAATTCGGTGTCGGGCCGGTCGACGACCGGCCAGCCGCCCGGCTGGCATTCCCAGATGCCGAGGTGACCGACTGCGTCCGGCGCGAGCGCTTGCGTGGCGACCTGCGGATCGCCGCGATCCGCGCCTGCGCGCCGGCCTGCGGCGGTCAGCGTGGCGGCGGCGATCTGACCAGCCTTGACGACGGTGAATGACTTCATCGGATGACGCTCCTGTTCAGTGGGCGCCGGTCAGCTTCTCGAGAAGCCGGGCCGTGCGCGAGGGTTGACGGGTCAGCTTCTCTTCGAAGTCGCTGAACCCGGCGGCCATCAGGCCGCTGTTGATGCCGAGCCAGCGCAGCGGTTCGCGCTCCCACGCCGGCGATCGATGGTTGACGAACGGCAGCCGGTTGACCGGTTCGTCGATGTCGAGGATCAGGTTCCGCAGCACGCGGCCGGCGAGGTTGCTGGTCGCGACGCCGTCGCCGACGTAGTTGCCGGCCCACGCGATGCGCGAGCGCTCGTCCATGCTGACGGTCGGGCACCAGTCGCGCGATACGCCGAGCGCGCCGCCCCAGCGGTGCGTGATCGTCGCGTCGGCCAGTTCCGGGAACAGTTCGACCATCGACGCGTGGATCTTCGCGTGCGCATTGCCGAGCTGGTCGCCGGTGTCGGACATCCGCGAGCCCCACTGGTACGGGGCGCCGCGCCCGCCGAACACGAGCCGGCCTTCTGCCGTGACCTGCCCGTAGATGCGCAGGTGTCGCATGTCGTTGAACGCGAGCCGGTGGTCGAGCCGCAACGTCTGTCGCAATGACGGCGGCAGCGGCTCGGTGGCGAGCACCAGCGAGTAGAGCGGAATCACGGAGCGGCGATGGTCGGCCTGCTGGCACGAGAACGCCTCGGTCGCGCGCACGACGGTGCGGGCGTTCACGCTGCCCGCGGCGGTGCGGATCAGGCCCGGCCCGATCGCCGTCACTTCCGAGCGTTCGTAGATGCGCGCACCGAGGCTTTCGACCAGCCGTGCCAGCGCATGCACGAGCTTGCCGGGATGGATCAGCGCGCAATGTCCGGTGTACAGGCCGCCGAGTACACCGCCTGCTCCGATCCGCGCCTGCGCCTGCCGTGCATCGAGCGCGTGCCATTGATCTGGCAGGCCGAAGCGCGCCGATGCATCGACCGCCGCCTTCACACGCGAAAGTTGCGCGTCGCTGCGGGCGAGCGACAGGAAGCCTTCCTTCTTGTAGTCCGCATCGATGTGTTCGAGCGCGAGGACCCGGCCGATCTCGTCGACGGTTTCGTTCATCGCCATCTGCAGTTGAAGCGCGCCGTCGCGCGACACCATCTGCGCGACCCGCGACAGCGAGATCGGGAAGATTGCTGACGCCCATCCGCCGTTGCGCCCCGATGCGCCGAACCCGACAACCTCGCGCTCCACCAGCGCGACGCGCAGTGACGGTTGCGCCTTCAACAAGTAGTAGGCCGTCCACAACGCCGTGTAACCGGCGCCGACGATCGCGACGTCCGCATCGACCTGGCCAGCCAGTGCGCTGCGCGCCGGCGCGGCCTGGTGCCAAAGCGGCTTCAGCGGCAATTTCAACAGTTCTGCTTCAGATTGCATGTCCGTTTCCCGGTTTCGATGGCGCGGAGCGCCTGTTATTTGCCGACGGTGCCGGTCGGTCGCGGTGCAGGTGCCGCATGATCGATCGACGGCGACCGCCCTGCACGAACCAGCTTCAGCACGCCGTACGCGATGACGATGACGGCGATCGCGACCAGGCACTGCGCGAGACTCATCCGCGTGGCCGGGTCGAGCGCCATGCTGACCAGTACCGCGACGATCGAGCAGGTGACGAGGATCGGCAGCCACGGGTGCAGCCACATCCGGAATTTCAGCGTGCCTTCGCGTTCCCACTGCTTTCTGAGCTTGAGCTGCGACAGGCAGATCATCAGGTACACGAACAGGAACACGGCCCCCGACGAATTCAGCAGGAACTGGAATACGGTGTCGGGCCAGAGCGCGGCGATCACGACGCAGCCATAGCCGACCAGCGTCGATGCAAGCACGCCCCAGCGCGGCACGCCACGGCGGCTCGTTTTCGACAGCAGCTTCGGCGCCTCACGGTTGGTGCTGAGCACGTACAGCAGCCGCGACGACGTGTAGAGACCGGCGTTCAGCACCGACAGCACGGCGACCAGGATCACGGCCGTCAGCATCGTTGCTGCGCCCGGGATGCCGATCCTCTCCAACGTCGCGACGAACGGCGACTTGCCGGGCACGATGTCGGTCCACGGCTGCGCGACGACGATGAAGAAGGTCGACAGCACGAAGAACACCAGGATGCGCGCCATCACCGTGTTGACCGCGCGGCGGATGTTGCGGGCCGGATGATCGGATTCGGCGGCCGCGATCGTTGCGACCTCGACACCCGTCATCGAGAAGATCACCGACACGACGCCCGAGAACAGCGTCAGTGCGCCGTGCGGCAGGAAACCGCCATGCGCGCTCAGGTTGGAGAAGCTGGCGGTGGAGCCGGGCCACAGCTTGAACACGTACGCGCCGGCAATCACAAGGAAGACGACGATCGCCGCGACCTTGATGCCCGCGAACCAGTATTCGGCCTCGCCGAACGAATTGACGGACAACTGGTTCAGTGACGTCATCATGACCATCAGCCCGAGCGAGATCGCCCACACGGGCATCTGTGGCAGCCAGCCGTGGATGATCTGTCCGCCGACCACCGCCTCGAAGCCGACCACGATCACCCAGAAGTACCAGTACAGCCAGCCGGTCGAGAAGCCGGCGAGTTCGCCGTACGCCATCCGCGCATAGTCGACGAACGAGCCCTTCATCGGGCGCGCGGCGGCCATCTCGCCGAGCATGCGCATGATGAGGCCGACGATCACGCCGGTGATGCCGTACGTGATGAAGGCGGCCGGACCGGTCGACGCGATTACCGCGCTCGAACCGACGAACAGCCCGGCGCCGATCACGCCGCCGAGCGCCAGCATGCTGATGTGGCGGGTCTTGAGTGCGCGTTTCAGGCGCGGATCGTGTTCCGTTTGAATGGGCATTGCCTGTCTCCGTCGTGACGTGTCTGTGCAGTCGTTGTCGACGGATACTAGGCAAGCGGCCGGCGTGTGCCTATGCGAAAAATGCTGGCGTCACGCAGCCGGTTTGTACAAATGTATGAAGCCAGCAGCCCTTTGCTGAGGGCGCTCCATGCCGGGAAGGTTTCAAGCCGTCCCTTTAACCGCTCAATGTCTGAGCGGGAAACAGCTTTGCGTTCCGGCCGGCCTGCAGTGCGATCCAGAACCGCGCGGTGCCGTTCGTGGTCGTCGGTTTGAGGCCCGTGAGCTGGTCGACGAGTTTCAACCGATAAACGAGCGTCTGGCGATGGATGCCGAGGTCGTACGCCGTGACCTTCCAGTTGCCGTCGTTTTCGAGAAACCGCATCAGCGTTGCGAGCAGCGCCGTTTCGTGCAGGCGGTCGTGCTCGATCAGCGGCCCGAGGTAGCGGCCGACCAGCGCGCGCGCTTCGGCGAGCGACTTGGGCGCCATGATCAGCCCGGTTTCGGCATCGCCGTAGCGCAGCACGGCGGTGTCGAGTTCCAGCGCCTGCGTCATCGCGAGGCGCGCCTGCCGTACGCTTTCGCGGAACCCGGTCGCGACCGCGATCGGGCCGCTGACGCCGATGACCGTACCGTCGCCGAGGTTGCACAGCAGCGCGTCGATCGTGTCGCGGTCGTCGCGGGAGAGCGCGAGCAGCACGTCGTCATCGAGCAGCAGCGGGGTCTTCTCCTGCAGGCCGGGCGCGTGGTGGATGTCGCCGGGCGCCCAGCGGCCCGTGCCGCCTGGCCGGATCGACAGGCACACGAGCGTGCCGGTCAGCCCGCGCCGCTCCAGCAGCGGCCGCACGAACGCAAAATCGGTTTCGTTGTCGAGCAGGCTGCGCAGCAGCGCTGCGCCTTCGTCGCGCTGCGCGTCGCGCGTGATCATCAGGCGTTCGAGTTCGACGCCGAGCAGGCCGACGAGCGAACGCACGAACAACGGGTCTTCCGGTGTGCTGCGGCCGGCGCGGCGGATGACCAGGTTCGCGCGTGCACGGCCGGCGAGCGGCACGCGCTCCGCATCGCGTGCATCGTGGGCGGAACGCGTCCCGCCGGTCGCGACGAGCGTCGCGCCGCTCGCGGCATCCTCGATGGTCAGCGCGAGCCCGAGGCTCGCCGCGAGCGCGGTGAGTCGCCCCGTGAAATCGGCCGCCTTGCGCATCGCGTCGGCATACGTCTCGAACAGCCGTTCGCTCGCCTTGAAGCTGTCGCGCTGAGCGCGCAGCACGCTTTCGATCACGTGACGCGACAGCTTCACGAATTCCAGCTCGAAGCTCGCGCGCAGCACCGGGAACATCAGCGCGTCCGCGGCATCCAGCAGCTTGCGCGACAGCTTCGGCGCATCGGCCTGCGGCGCAACGACCAGCGCGCTCGCATTCGTCTGCGCGATGCGTTCGAGCCACGCCACCTGGTCCCTCGGCGTGCGCGGCAGGCCGACGCCCGTCGTCATCACGAGGTTGCCCGCGCTGACCCAGCGCCACGGATCGGGAAGATCGACCGCGTGCGCCCACGTGATCAGCCGGTGCGTACCGGCGAGTCCGGCCACGCCCAGCAATCCCAGCGACGGGGTGTCCAGCAGTTCCTGCACGGTCATCATCGGCAAACTCCGTGGTTCGCGGGCCGGCTTGCCGGCACCCGAAAGTGCATGATGATAGTGGCTGTGTGCGGGCACGTACGACCGAGTGGGTTCACGCCACGAGCATTGTTGGTACGATCGCGCGTATGTCCACGCCGGCGCCGCAAGCCGCCGGCTCATCGGCCGCGCGGCTGCACGCAGGCTCGGCCACGTTCGGGAGAAGCGGTTCATGTTGCAGGCGTTCGCGGTCTTGCTGACCTTCCAGTGTCTCGGGGAAGGCGTGTCCTATCTGTTCGGCCTGCCGGTGCCGGGCCCCGTGATCGGCATGCTGCTGCTGTTCGGTTTCGTGATGCTGCGCCCGCAAGTGGCCGATGCGATCGAACCGACCGCGCTCGAGCTGCTGCGCCACCTGTCGCTGCTGTTCGTGCCGGCCGGCGTCGGCATCATGGTGTCGGCCGACCGCGTGCGCGGCGATGCGGTCGCGGTCGTCGTCGCGCTGGCCGTCAGCACCACGCTGGCGATCGCGGTGACGGCGCTCGTCACGCGCGCGCTGCTGCGGCGCCAGCGCCGCGCGGGCGGCAACGCGGAGGGCGTGCAATGACGGCCTTCCCGAAACTCGGCGCGATCTGGGTCTATCTCGCCGCGAGCCCGTTGCTCGGCCTGACCATCACGCTGGTCGCGTATCTGTTCGCGCAGGCCGTCTATGCGCGGGCGCGCTTCAACCCGCTCGCGAATCCGGTGCTGATCGCGGTCGCGCTGATCGTCGTGCTGCTGACGATCACGCACACGCCGTATCCGACGTATTTCGAAGGCGCGCAGTTCGTCCACTTCCTGCTCGGCCCCGCGACCGTCGCGCTCGCGCTGCCGCTGTATCGCCAGTGGTCGAAGCTGCGGCGCACCGCGCTGCCGCTGCTCGTCGGCCTGCTGGCGGGCTCGCTGACCGCGATCGTGTCGGCGGTCGGCATCGCCGCGCTGTTTGGTGCGTCGCACCAGACGATCGCGTCGCTCGCGCCGAAATCGGCGACGACGCCGATCGCGATGGCCGTCGCGGCGGAGATCGGCGGCATTCCGTCGCTCACGGCCGTGCTCGTGATCTCGACCGGGATCTTCGGCGCGGTGTGCGCACGCGGGATCCTCAATCTGCTGCGGGTCGACGAGCCGGCCGTGCGTGGCTTCGCGCTCGGCGTCGCGTCGCACGGGATCGGCACCGCGCGCGCCTTCCAGGTCAGCGAGGAGGCCGGCGCGTTCGCGGGGCTCGGAATGGGGCTGAACGGCGTGCTGACGGCCTTCGTCGTGCCGATCCTGCTGCCGATGCTGTCGCGCTGGATCTGAGCGGGCGCCGGCCGGCGCGGGGTATCGGTTTCCCTGATGGCGCGGAAGATTTGCCGAAAAGACGGCGCACACGGCGCGCATGTATCGTGGCCGTTATCGGGAGAATTCAGGAACGCACACGGACATTTGTGCAGTGATCGGCTAACGTTGCATCGGCGCCGTTGTCGCAAGCCGTCGCGTGCGCGCAGGTGTCCGACCCACAATCAACAATCGACAAGGAGATCCGGCCATGAAGCAGTCTCGCGTGGTTTCGGTGGCAGTAGCAGTAACGGCGTCGTTCGGTCTGTTGTTGACCGCCGTGCCGGCGGCATACGCGCAGGATCCGGCGTCCGCGCCGACACAGAAGCAGCTCGACAAGGCGCAGAAGAAGGCGGCGCGCAAGGCAGCCCGCGCGCGGCACGCGTCGGACCTGAAGGCGATCGGCACCGGCAGCGGCTACCGGTTGACCAACGACCAGAGCAACTATCCGCAGAACGCCGCGCAGAAGGCGCCCGCGACGAAGGCGGCGCCGGCCGCGCCGGCTTCGGGCCAGTAACGCCCGCCAGCCGTGCACAGGACGAACGGCGCCGGTTGAACCGGCGCCGTTCGTTCGTGTGCGCGACTGCGGGAGCGCGAGGCTGCCGCGTTACGACGCGAGCTTGCTCGCGATTTCCGCGACGTGCTTGCCCTGGTAGCGCGCGATGTCGAGCTCGTTCGCGCTCGGCTGACGGCTGCCGTCCGCGCCCGCGAGCGTCGTCGCGCCGTACGGCGTGCCGCCGGTGATTTCGCTCATGTTGACGAGCCCGCTGCACGCATACGGCACACCCACGATCACCATCCCGTGGTGCAGCAGCGTCGTGTGGAACGACGTGATCGTCGTTTCCTGGCCGCCGTGCTGCGTGCCGGTCGACGCGAACACGCTGCCGATCTTGCCGACGAGCGCGCCCTTCATCCACAGGCCGCCGGTCTGGTCGAGGAACGTGCGCATCTGGCCGGCCATGTTGCCGAAGCGGGTCGGCGTGCCGAAGATGATCGCATCGTAGTCGGCGAGTTCGTCCACCGTGGCGACCGGCGCTGCCTGGTCGACCTTCACGCCGATCGCGCGGGCCTGGTCGACGGGAATCGTTTCCGGCACGCGCTTGAGCGCGACCTCGACGCCGGGCACCGATTTCGCGCCTTCCGCGATGTGCTGCGCCATCGTTTCGACGTGCCCGTAGGACGAGTAGTAAAGAACGAGTACCTTGGCCATGTTGCGAATCTCCGATTAAAAGGGCCCCGCGTTCAGCGGGGCCCGGTTTCCCGAACGGGCGTTATGCCCACTCAGCCGTCACTTCGACCGGACGCAGGTCGAACACCAGCACTTCGGCATCCTTGCCGTCGGCGATCGTCAGCGCCTGTTCGCCGCGGATACGCGCGCCGTCGCCTTCGCCGAGCGTCACGCCGTTGACCGTCACGCTGCCGCGTGCCACATGCACGTAAGCAAAGCGGCTCGGGTCAAGTTCCAGCGTAGTGCTTTCATCGCCGTCGAACAGGCCCGCGTAAATCCGGGTGTCCTGCCGGATCTTCAGCGAACCGGCATCGCCGTTCGGCGACACGACGAGTGCGAGCTTGCCGCGCTTGTCGCCGTCCGCGACATTCGTCTGCTGATAACGCGGCTCGGCACCCTTTTCAGACGGCCCGACCCAGATCTGCAGGAAGTGGACCGGCGTGTCCGGCGAGTGGTTGAACTCGCTGTGGCGCACGCCCGTGCCCGCGCTCATCAGCTGCACGTCGCCCGGCACGATCACCGAACCGGTGCCGATCGAGTCCTTGTGTTCCAGCGCGCCGTCGAGCACGTACGACAGGATTTCCATGTCGCGGTGCGGGTGCGTACCGAAGCCGCGGGCCGGGGCGACGCGGTCATCGTTGATCACCAGCAGGTCGGAGAAGCCGACTTGCTTCGGATCGTAGTAATTCGCGAACGAAAACGTATGACGGGAGCTGAGCCAGCCATGCTCCGCACGGCCACGTTGGTTTGCTGCACGGATTTCGATCATGATTTTTTCCTTGAAGTCGCCGGACCTCGGAAGTGGGACCGGCCGTTCGTTGAGATGAATCTTAGGTCAATCGATTTGACAAATAAATCGCTGTAGAGATAATGACTGTCGCTATGGAGTGGACAATATGGAACTCAACGACCTGAGAATCTTCGTCGCGACCGTCGATGCGGGCAGCTTCACGGCGGCGGCCGACCAGCTGATGCTGTCCAAGCAGTTCGTCAGCCGGCGCACGATGGCGCTGGAGGCGTCGCTCGGCGTGCGGCTTCTGCACCGCAATACGCGCAATCTCGCGGTGACCGAATCGGGGCAGGAGTTTTATGCGCGCGCGCAGCGCATCCTCGCGGAGATCGCCGACGCCGAGCAGGCGATGTCGGTGCGCAGCACCGAGCTGCACGGCTCGCTGAAGATCAGCGCGCCGCTGTCGTTCGGGATCACGCACGTGTCGCCGCTGATCGCCGAATTCCTGTCCGCGCACCCGGCCGTGCGGCTGAACCTCGATCTGACCGACCGGCGCGTCGACCTGATCGGCGAAGGCTTCGACCTCGTGCTGCGGATCGGCTCGCTCGAGGATTCGACGTTGATCGCGCGCCCGCTCGGCGCGTGGCGGATGATCGCGTGTGCGAGCCCCGCGTACCTGAAGCGGCAGGGCGCGCCGCAGACGCCGGCCGACCTCGCTGGCCACACCTGCCTGCTGTACGGGCGCGAGCGGCGCGTCGGCTGGGAATTCCGCATCGACGGCGCGTCGCGCACGTTCGACGTGCAGGGGCCGCTCGTCGCGAACAACGGCGAAGTGGTGCGCGACGCGGCGATCGCGGGGCTCGGCATCGCGCTGCTGCCGCACTTCATCGTCGGCGCAGCGCTCGACAGCGGCGCGCTCGTGCCGGTGCTCGACGCGTTCGTGCCGCCGCCGATCACGCTCAATGCGGTGTTTCCGCAGCATCGCGAAGGGTTCGTCACGCTGCGCACGTTCATCGGATTTCTTGCCGAGCGGCTCGGCGACGCGCCGCCATCCGGTAAACGCGACGCGGGCCGGACGCGGTAGCGGGCCGGCGTGCGGCGAATAGGGCGATTATTCTCCGCAAAATATGCGGAGAATATTGGGCCATGCGGTGAATCGATGAGATAATCTCCGCATCATGAGCGGAGATTACACTTTCATCTGGGAGTCGGCCGACTGGCCGACGTGGCGCTTCGACCTCCCGGCACTCGCCACGCCACTGGCCGACGTCAGCCGTGCGCAAGGCATGCTGGCCGGGCGGCTGGCGGATCTCGGCCTGGCGCTGCGCGACGAGGCCAGCCTGGCCGCGTTGACGGAGGACGTCGTCAAGACCAGCGCCATCGAAGGCGAAACCCTGAACGTCGCATCGGTCCGCTCGTCGATCGCGCGCCGGCTCGGGGTCGACATCGGCGCGCTGGCGCCGGTCGACCGCCACGTCGAGGGCGTCGTCGACATGGTGCTGGATGCGACGACCCATGCGGCGGCGCCAGTCACCGAAGCCCGCCTGTTCGGGTGGCATGCGGCGCTGTTCCCGACCGGCTATTCCGGATTGTCGCGAATCACGGTCGGCGGATGGCGTACGGATGCGAGCGGGCCGATGCAGGTGGTGTCCGGGCCGATCGGCCGGCAGCGCGTGCATTTCGAGGCGCCGCCGGCCGCACGCCTGGCGCACGAGATCGCGCGCTTTCTCGCGTGGCTCAATGCCGAGCCGGCCGAGCCGTTGCTGATCCGGGCCGGCCTGGCCCATCTGTGGTTCGTCACGCTCCATCCGTTCGACGACGGCAACGGCCGTATCGCGCGTGCGCTCGGCGATCTGGTGCTGGCGCGCGCCGACCGGAGTCCGCAGCGCTTCTACAGCCTGTCGGCGCAGATCCAGCGCGAGCGCAACGCGTACTACGACGTGCTGGAGCGCACGCAACGCGGTTCGCTCGACGTCACGGAATGGCTCGCGTGGTTTCTGGATACGCTGGGCAGGGCCATCGATCACGCGCACACGACGCTCGACGCGGTGTTGATCAAGGCGCGCTTCTGGCAGCGATGTGCCGGCTTCGCAATGAACGCGCGTCAGGTCAAGGTGATGAACCGGCTGCTCGACGGCTTCGAAGGGAAGCTGACGACGACCAAGTGGGCGGCCCTCGCGAAGTGTTCGCCGGACACCGCGCTGCGCGACATCACGGAGCTCGTCGAACACGGCGTGCTGCGCCGTTCGTCGTCCGGCGGCCGGAGCACGAGTTACGAGCTGGCGCCGTTCGACGGCTGATAGCCGTTCGTGCGATCACCAGCGCGTGCGGCCCGTCACTGGCCCAAGCGATTGCCTGCGTCTGGCACTATCCCGCGCCTTTTTGTCTTCGAATACTGGATTCGCTGCCGGATGTCGCGCAGGCGCCGCCTGCCGCATCCGTGCACGGTCATTCCGTACGAACCCGCTTTCGAGGAGACACGCATGCTCAGGTACCTGATCGGCATCGGTATTCCGTATCTCGGCGTGCTGGGCGTGCTGCCCTGGGTGGCCGCGCAGGACCGCTACGTGCTGGGCGTGCCGTTCGTCTTCATGTGGATCTTCGCGTGGTTCGTGCTGACGTCCGGCTGCCTGTTCGCGTGCTGGATGCTGTTCGATCGCCGCGCGGGCGGCACCGCGTAGCGCGCCGTCGCTTCGTTGCGGCGCGCCGGCCGCAAGCGCTTTCCGGCGAACCCCACGCTTTCCGTCCCTTCGCAGAGGTGCGCATGTCAACGGTCGTCTTCGCCGCGCTGATCGCGCTGTCGCTCTATCTCGCCGTTCGATCCGGCCGCGGTCGCGGCAAGCAGAGCGTGCATGACTTCTTCGTCGCGTCGCGCCAGTTCGGCACGGCGCTCGTGTTCTTCCTGACCGCCGGCGAGATCTACAGCATCGGCACGATGGTCGGCTTCCCCGGCGGCATCTACGCGAAAGGGCCGACCTACGGCGTGTGGTTCCTCGGCTATATCCTGCTGGCTTACCCGATCGGCTATTTCGTCGGCCCGAAGATCTGGGAGGCCGGCAAGCGCCACAACGCGATCACGCTGCCCGACCTGTTCAAGGGCCACTACCGCAGCCGCGGGCTCGAACTCGTCGTTGCGTGCGCATCGATCCTGTTCCTGATCCCGTGGGGGCAGCTGCAGTTCACGGGGCTCGTCGCGGCGCTCAAGGGGCTCGGCTGGCATGTCGAGCCGCTGTACCTGATCCTCGTGTGTGCGGCGCTCGCGTTCACCTACATCGCGATCTCCGGCGTGCGTGCGTCCGCGTACATCGCGATCCTGAAGGACATCCTGATGCTGCTCGCGATCGTCGTGACGGGCATCGCCGTCGCCTGGCAGGTCGGCGGCGTGCATCCGGTGTTCGACGCCGCGAGCCGGCAGGTCAGCAACACGATGAGCGGATCGCAATTGCGCTTCTCGATGAGCACGATGCTGTTCCAGTCGCTCGGCTTCTACCTGATGCCGTTCGCCGCGCAGAATTTCTTCACCGCGCGCGGACCGAACGCGATCCGGCGCACGCAGGTCGTGATGCCGCTGTACATGCTGATGTATCCGTTCCTCGTGATCGCGTCGTACTACGCGATCACCGCGAACCTGAAGCTCGCGTCGCCGAACGACGCGTTCTTCGCCGCGGTCACGCACCTGCTGCCCGACTGGCTGATCGGGCTCGTCGCGGCCGGCGCCGCGCTGTCGGGGCTGCTCGTGCTGGCCGGCATCTGCCTCGCGATCGGGCCGATCGTCACGCGCAACCTGATGCCGAACCTGCCGGAGTCGCGCCAGAAGCGTGCGGCCAAATACGTGATCGTCGGTTACCTGCTGCTGTCGATCGCGACCACGCTGCTTACGCCGAACCTGATGCTCACGCTGATCAACACCACCTACTACGGCGTCACGCAATTCCTGCCGGGCGTGCTGATCCTGCTCGCGCGGCGCCAGGTGCGGCCCGTCGCGGTGGGCGCCGGGATGATCTGCGGCCAGGTGCTCGCGATGATCTTCTACGTGTTCCACGTCGATTTCGGCGGCATCAATCTCGGCCTCGTGTGCCTCGTCGTCAACGTACTCGTCGTCGCGGCCGTGCATGCGATGCTGCACGGCCGTCCCGTCAAGCAATACGCCGTATCCTGACGCAAAGGAGAACCGCCCCTCATGCAAGCATCCGCCACTCCGGCCGCACCCGTGACGGTCTTCACCGCGCGCCGCATCCTGACGATGAACCCGGCGCAGCCGTCGGCCACGCACGTGGCCGTGCGCGACGGCCGCATCCTCGCGGTCGGCGACGCCACCGACGCGGCTGCGTGGCAAGCGCGGTTCGGCGCGTGTACGGCCGACGACACGCTGCGCGACAAGGTGTTGATGCCGGGGCTCGTCGAAGGGCATTGTCATCTGATGGAAGGCGCGATGTGGGACGCCGTGTATGTCGGCTACTACGACCGCCGCGGCCCCGACGGCACGCTTTGGCCGGGCCTGCGCTCGCTCGACGCGGTGCTCGACCGGCTCGCCGACGCCGAGCGCGCGATGACCGACGACGGGCCGTTGCTCGCGTGGGGCTTCGATCCGATCTTCTTCGGCACCGCGCGGCTGGCCGTCCGCGAGCTCGATCGCGTGTCGGCGCAGCGGCCGATCGCGATCCTGCACGCGAGCGTGCACCTGATGAACGTGAACGGCGCGATGCTCGCGCGTGCGGGCATCGACGAGGACACCGATATCGACGGCGTGTCGCGCGACGCCGACGGCCGCCCGACCGGCGAGTTGCAGGAGTTCGCGGCGATGCTGCCGGTGTATCAGACGATCGGCGGCAAGCTGGCGATTTCCGCGAGCGAGAAGCCGCACGCGGTCTGGAATTTCGGGCGCGTCGCGCAGCTCGCGGGCGTGACGACGGCCACCGATCTCGTCAACGACCTGTCGGCCGACGGTAATCGCACGCTGCACGAGGTGACCGCCGATCCCGACTACCCGGTGCGGATCGTGCCGGCGTTCGCGCCGCAGCGCAATCCGGCGCGCTCGGCCGACAGCGTGCTCGCGGAGATCGAACGCAACACCGACAAGCTGCATTTCGGGCCCGTGAAGTTCATCGTCGACGGCTCGATCCAGGGCTTCACCGCGCGCGTGCGCTGGCCCGGCTACGCGGGCGGCCAGCCGAACGGGCTGTGGCTGATTCCGCCCGCGCAGATCGTCGACGTGTTCGAGCCGTTCCATCGCGCGGGGCTGCAACTGCACGTGCATACCAACGGCGACGAAGCGACCGAGGTCGTGCTCGATGCGATGACGACGCTGCTTGCGCGCCATCCGCGCCCCGATCATCGCCATACGCTGCAGCATTGCCAGATGGCGGACGCCGCGCAGCTCAGGCGCATTCGCGCGCTCGGGATGTGCGTGAACTTCTTCGCGAATCATCTGTACTACTGGGGCGATGCGCACTACAGCCAGACGATCGGCCCCGATCGCGCGAACCGGATGGACGCGGCCGGCTCCGCGCGGCGGCTCGGCATTCCGTTCGCGCTGCATTCGGATGCGCCGATCACGCCGCTGAATCCGTTGTTTACCGCATGGTGCGCGGTGCAGCGCGAGACGGCGTCCGGGCGTGTGCTGGGCGTTGGCGAGCGGTTGCCGGTGGACGATGCGCTGCACGCGATCACGCTCGGCGCGGCGTATACATTGCGGATGGATCATCTCGTCGGCAGCATCGAGATCGGCAAGTACGCGGATTTCGCGGTGCTCGACGACGATCCGTCGGTCTGCGCGCCCGCGCGTTTGAAAGAACTCGCCGTATGGGGCACCGTGCTCGGCGGGCGCGTGTTCCGGTCGCCGCGATGAGCGCGCGCACTGCAGTCGACTCGGCCGCGCGTGCACCGATCGACCTCGCGGTGATCGGCGGCTATCTCGGCGCGGGCAAGACGACGCTCGTCAACGCGATCCTGCAGGCGCCGCACGGCCGGCGCATCGCGGTGCTCGTCAACGATTTCGGCGCGGTGAACATCGACGCGCGGCTCGTCCGCGCGCGCGGCGACGACGTGATCGAACTCGACAACGGCTGCATCTGCTGCACGATCGGCGGCGCGCTCGTCGATGTACTGACGCGCGTCGCGACGCGCGACGTGCGGCCCGAACTGCTGCTCGTCGAGGCGAGCGGCGTGGCCGATCCCGCGAAGATCGCACAAATCGGACTACTGAACGGGGCGTTCCGGTTGACGTCGGTGCTCGTCGTTGCCGACGCGCTCGCGTGGCGCGACACGCTGGCCGATCCGCTCGTCGGCGCGATGGCGCAGCGCCAGCTCGACGGTGCGGGCGCGATCGTCGTGACCAAGCTCGATCTCGTCGCGCCGGCGCAGCGCGATGCGGTGCTCGACGATGTGCGCGCGTGCGCACCGACCGATATCGTCGTCGCGGCACGGCAGGGCGAGATTCCGCTCGCGTTGCTGTTCGACACGGCCGTGCCCGATCGCCGCGCGATGCCGGCTGACATCGCGCGTTTGCACCAGCCGATCGGTCATGCTGCGATGCCGGCGTTCGCGAGCGTCACTGTCGCCGTGCCGGACGTGCTCGACAAGGCGCGGTTGCGCACGTGGCTGAAGACGTTGCCGCGCACGATCCTGCGTGCGAAAGGGATCGTGCGCGTGGCCGACGCGGAAGGTGCGGTCGCCACGCGCGTTTGCCAGGTCGCCGCGCGGCGCCTCCGGTTCTCGTCGATGGAAGGCGAAGGGCGGGCGCCGCACGCGGGGGAGGGCGCGATGGTGTTCATCGGGATGTTCGATCATGCGACGGAAGCCGTCTTGCGTGACGGAATCGTGCAATGCAGCGTGGCTGCCGAAGCGGTTGCCATGACATCGAACGTCGATTGATCGGCGTCGCGCATTCGGGTTACGCTTCGGCGGGCGGCGGCATGCGTGGCATGCCGGGCCGGGCGTTTTTACCTCGAATGTCGCGTGCAGGTAGCTTCTACAGGCGCGCGACCCAGCGACGATCAAGCCGATGACCATCCAGAACCGATCGAATGCGCGCGGACACGCCGCGACTTCCGCATCTGACAAGCGGCGCACACACCTGCCATCCGTCGCGGCGGCCGCGCTGCTGACGCTGCTGCCGGTTGCCGCGCATGCGGCCGGCTTCGACTGCGCGAAGGCTGCTTCGCCGACCGAGAAGGCGATTTGCGCGGATACCGCACTGTCGAAGCTCGACGGCGACCTGTCGGCCGCGTGGAAGAAGGCGCTCGCAAAGGGCGGCGATACGGCCGCGCTGAAGGCCGCGCAACTGAAGTGGCTGAAGCAGCGCGACCAGTGCGGCAGCGATGCGCCGTGCCTTGGCGACCGCTACCGCGAACGGCTCGCGAGCCTCAACGGTACGCCGCTCGCCGCCGACCGCTGGCAGCAGACCTGGTACATGACGAGCGACAACCCGTCGTTCGGCGGCGTGCTCACGTTCACCGGCACGGCACCGCGCCTGCATTTCGAGCTGGGCGCGAACAACGGCGCGAATACCGGCGGGCTCGACGGCGACATCGTGCTGCACGGCGACAGCGGCACCTATCGCCAGGACAAATGCCGGCTCGATTTCGACCGGAAGGGCACGCGCATCCGCGTCACGCAACAGGGCGCCGATTTCGATTGCGGCGCGGGCGCGGGTGTCGTCTACGGGGGCGAATATGTGACTGCGTCGCAGTTTCAGGCCAAACCACCGGCCGACCTGCTGAGTCTCAAGGTCGTGACCGACGCGACACAGAACGCGACTGCGCACAAGCTGCTCGGCGCCGACTATCAGACGCTCGTCGACATGGTCAACTACAGCGCCGACGAGAAGGATCTCGACGGGCTCAACGCACACGTGACGTCGTACTGGGTGCGCGGCATCGCGACGACGAACGCGGCGATCGTGATGCGCCGCGGCACCGACCTGTGGATCGGGCTGCTCGTGTTCGATGCGAAGAACAACGTCCGGATGCGCTATTACTCGAACGTGCCGGCGTGGAAGAAAACCGTGCCGAAGACGATCAACGCGTGGCGCGACAATCTCGACAAGACGCTGCCGGTCGGCGTGATGCAGTAAGCGGGCGCCGCCGCCCGGCGGTGCTTCATGTCTTGCGCACGGCACGCACCTGCGCCGGCGGCGCGGCGGATTCCCGCGCGCGCAACTCGGGCAGCACGGCACTGCCGGGCCCCGTGGCGCCGTTCTCGAGCGCGTCGAGCAACGCATGCGCGGCCTGGCGCCCGATCGCGTCGGTGTCGACCCACATCGTCGTCAGCGGCGGCTGGATCTCGCGTGCGAGCGCGATGTCGTCGAACCCCGTGATCGACAGTTGCGCGGGCACGTCGATGCCGAGCGCCTGCGCTTCGAGCAAGGCACCGAGCGCGAGCGCGTCGTTGCCGCAGATCACGGCCGTCGGCCGCGTCGCCGCGTCGCTGCCGGCGATCGCGCGCAGGCTTGCTCGCCCGAACGCGATCGTTGCCGCGCCTTCGTGCTGATGCATGGGGCGCACCGCGAGGCCCTGCGTGGCCAGCGTGTCGTGAATGCCGCGCAGGCGGGCTTGTACGCGGTCGTTGTCCGCCGACGGCTGCATGATGATCGCGAAATCGCGGTGGCCAAGGTCGAGCAGGTGCGTGGTGAGCCGCGCGAACGCCGCGCGGTTGTCGAAGCCGATGCAGCAGTGCGGGCTGTCGTCGCGATACGCATAGGTGACGACGTACGGCACGCGATGCATCGCCAGGAGTTCGAACAATTCCGGCGGATACGCTTCGCCGACCAGCGACACGGCTTCCACGCCGCGCGACAGCATCGCGCGCACCTGCGCCAGCGCCTGCGCGGGATCGTAGTTCGAGCAGCCGAGGAACAGCGTGATGCCGTGTTCGGCCATGACCGTCTGCATGCCCGCGACCTGCGACGCGAACACCTGGTCGTCGAGCGTCGGAATGATCGCGCCGGTGATGTGCGTGCGCGTCGACGCGAGTGCGCGGCCGGCCGCATTCGGAATCCAGTTCAAGGTGCGCGCCGCGTCGCGCACGCGCTGCTGCACGTCGGCCGACACCTTGCCGGGGTCGTTGTACACGCGCGAGACGGTCGCGGTCGACACGCCGGCCAGTTTCGCGACATCGCCGAGCACCGAACGGCCGCTGCCGCGGCGCGCCCGCGACGCGCCACCGCGGGACGGGGGCGTGCTCATTGGCTGTCTTCCGGCGCGGTGGGCCTGCCTGCGCCGTGCGTTGCCAGTCGCGTCATTGTTTACCCTCGATTCATGATGGTCCCGCTTGCATCCTCATTCGATCCTGTGAGAATGTAAGCGCTATCTTCCAGCTGCTTCGTATTATGTCAGACATGGATCTCACCCGCATTGCGAAATTTTCCGAGACGACGGCCTTTTCGGCCATTTTGTCGGCCACAAATGTAAGCGGTTACATTCGGGCATGAGCGAGACCACTTCACCGCGTATCGCCGTCGTCGGCAGCGTCAACATCGACCTCGTCACGCGCGCGCCGCGCCTGCCGGTGCCGGGCGAAACGCTGCTTGGCACGGCATTCCAGACCGTGCATGGCGGCAAGGGGGCGAACCAGGCGGTCGCGGCCGCACGCCTGGGCGCATCGGTCGCGATGATCGGCTGCGTTGGCGACGACGCGTTCGGTGCGCGCCTGCACGGCGCGCTGGCGGCGGAGCGCATCGACGTGACGCATCTGCATCGGATCGGCGGCACGGCGACCGGCGTGGCGACGATCACGGTCGACGACGGCGGCGCGAACAGCATCGTCGTCGTGCCCGGGGCGAATGCGTGCCTCGATGCCGACCGGATCGACGCGGCGCGCGAAGCGATCGCGGGGGCGGCGCTGCTCGTGTGCCAGCTCGAAGTGCCGGTTGCCACCGTCGTGCGCGCGATGGCCTGTGCCGGTGCGCACCACACGCCGGTGCTGCTCAATCCGGCGCCCGCGCAGCCGCTGTTCGACGCATTGCTGGCACGGGTCGACTACCTCGTCGTCAACGAAACGGAAGCCGAGTCGCTGACCGGTATCGCCGTCGGCGACGACGCGTCGGCCGTGCGCGCTGCCGACGCGCTGTGCGCGAAGGGCGTCGCCAACGTGCTGGTCACGCTCGGCGCGCGCGGCGTCTGCTGGCGCGGCAGTGCAGGGAACGGCCGTCATCGGGCGATGAAGGTGGTGGCCGTCGATACGACCGCGGCCGGCGACACGTTCGTCGGCGGGTTCGCGGCGGCCCGCGCAGGCGGCGCGTCGATGGACGACGCGATCGGCTTCGGCCAGCGCGCGGCCGCCATCAGCGTCACGCGCTACGGCGCACAGACCTCGATCCCGACGCGCGACGAAGTCATGCGTATGGAGACCTGAATTCCGCACACGACGGAACGGCCGGAACCGGCCGATACCAGTGACATGGAGACAACCGACATGAACGAAAACCAACCTGTTCCGCTCGCGCCGCCACGCATCCGGCGCGGCCAACGCATCGCGCTCGCGCTGTTGATGGCGAGCGGGATCGTCAACTACCTCGATCGCGGCACGCTGGCCGTCGCGAGCTCGGCGATCCGTGGCGATCTCGGCCTGTCGCTCGCACAGATGGGGCTGCTGCTGTCCGCGTTCTCGTGGAGCTATGCGCTGTGCCAGTTCCCGGTCGGCGGGCTGGTCGACCGCATCGGCCCGCGCCGGCTGCTCGGCATCGGGCTGATCGTCTGGTCGTTCGCGCAGGCGGCGGGCGGCATCGTGTCGACCTTCGGCTGGTTCATCGTCGCGCGCATCGTGCTCGGCATCGGCGAGGCGCCACAGTTCCCGTCGGCCGCGCGCGTGGTCAGCAACTGGTTTCCGCTGCGCGCGCGCGGCACGCCGACCGGCATTTTCAACGCAGCATCGCCGCTCGGCACCGCGCTTGCGCCGTTGCTGCTGTCGATTCTCGTGGTGTCGTTCGACTGGCGCTGGGCGTTCATCGTGACGGGGGCGCTCGGTCTCGTCGTCGCGGTCGTCTGGTTCGCGCTGTATCGCGATCCGGTGCGCGCGCAACTGTCCGCCGCCGAGCGCGGCTATCTCGATGCCGACGCGCAAAGCGTGGCCGCGGCGCCGAAACTGACGTTCGCCGAATGGCGCAGCCTGTTCTCGCACGGCACGACCTGGGGGATGCTGATCGGCTTCTTCGGCTCCGTGTACCTGAACTGGGTCTACCTGACCTGGCTGCCGGGCTACCTGACGATGGAGCGGCACATGAGCCTGATCCGCACCGGATTCGCCGCGTCGGTGCCGTTCCTGTGCGGGTTCGTCGGTTCGCTGGTCGCCGGCTGGCTGTCGGACCTGGTCACGCGCCGCAGCCGTTCGCCGGTCGTGAGCCGGCGCAACGCGGTGGTGGTCGCGATGCTCGGAATGGTCGCCTTCACGATCCCGGCCGCGCTCGTGCAAAGCAACACGGTTGCGCTCGCGTGCATTTCGGTCGTGATCTTTCTCGCGAACGCGGCGTCGGCCTGCTCGTGGGCGCTCGCGACGGCAGCCGCGCCGCCCAGCCGTGTCGCGTCGCTCGGTGCGATCCAGAATTTCGGCGGCTTCATCGGCGGCGCGCTTGCGCCGATCCTGACGGGCATCATTGCGCAGAAGTGGTCGTTCGTGCCGGCGCTGCTGACGGCCGCGGCGATCGCGTTCGCCGGTGCAATGGCCTATCTGCTGCTGGTACGCAAGCCGATTCCCGAGCAGGCCGCGAACGCCGCGCCCGGACCGTTACCGGCGTGAGCCGCGGTCTGCTCCCCGCATTCACTGAAGCAAGGAGAAACAGATGCAACACCCGCAGCAATCGAACGTGACCATCGAGGGGATCGTGCCGGTGATGCTGACGCCGTTCGACGACGCCGGCGCGATCGACTACGCCGGGCTCGAGCGGCTCATCGAATGGTATCTGGCGCACGGCTCGGATGCGTTGTTCGCGGTCGCGCAATCGAGCGAGATGCAGTTCCTGAGCCTGGCCGAACGCGCGGAACTCGCGCGCTTCGTGGTCGATCGGGTGGCCGGACGCGTGCCCGTCGTCGCGTCCGGGCACATCAGCGACGATCTCGATGCGCAGGTCGCCGAGCTGTGCGCGGCGGCCGAATCGGGCGCGCAGGGCGTCGTGCTCGTGACCAACCGCCTCGATCCGCAGCGCAAGGGCAGCGCCGCATTGCTCGACCATCTGCACCGGCTGCTCGCGCGACTGCCGTCGGATCTCCCGCTCGGCCTGTATGAATGTCCGGCCCCTTACCGGCGGCTTCTTTCGGATGACGAACTGCGTGCATGCATCGACACGGGCCGGTTCGTGATGCTCAAGGACGTGAGCTGCGATCTCGACACGGTGAAGCGGCGTGTTGCGCTCGCCGCGGGATCGCCGCTGAAGATCCTGAACGCGAACGCCGCGATTGCGTGGGATGCGATGAAGGCCGGATCCGCCGGCTTCAACGGCGTGTTCACCAACTTCCACCCGGATCTCTACCGGTGGTTGCGCACGCAAGGCGACACGAATCCGGCGCTGGCCGATGAACTGTCGACGTTCCTGGTCGTATCGGCGGTGTCGGAGGCACTCGGCTACCCGGCGCTCGCGAAGATTTACCATCAGCGGATCGGGACGTTCGGGTCGATCAGGTGCCGTGCGATCGACTACGACGTGCGCGAGCGATTCTGGGCGCTCGACGCGGTGCTCGACAAGATCGTCGCGGGAACCGAGCATTTCCGCCGGCGGATCGCGGCGTAATGGGCGGTGGGGCGCGTCGGGCGGTGTCGACGGCGCGCCGGCATCGTCGTGGAGAACGTGTAGCGCACGCGCCGTCCGGGCCGCGTGCGCAGCCCGGCGTCGCAGCCTGTCGTGCCGTCATGCACGCCGTGACGCGTCACAAAGCCCTTGTTGCACCCAATTGTCCACTAAATTGAGACAGCGAATCATGTTTTGACGGATTGATGATTTCCGGTGAGACAGTAGACTGCACCCGTGCTTCGCCAGAACCGATTCGAAGCGCGCCGCGAGCGGCGCGACCGGACGGATTCTTCGGCAAGCTGGCCGCGGTATCGGCCAGCGATCCGATCGAGCGAGGAGTGGTCCGTTGCCGGCCACGTGCGCCGCTCCGGCGTGCCTCGGCAACGGCCGCATCAAACCGTCAATTCAAGGGTGATTGCTATGCGTTACGTTTCGCTGGAGTCGAAGAAGGACGAGCTGTTGCTGGCGGCTCGCGTGCTGATGATGATCCTGTTCGTGCTGTTCGGCTGGCAGAAGCTGAACGGCTTCTCGGGCACGGTCGCGTACATGGCGTCGACGGGGAACCCGGCGCCCGAACTGGCGGCCACGATCGCGGTGGCGGTCGAGCTGGCCGGCGGCGCGCTGATCGCGATCGGTTTCTATACGCGTCCGCTCGCGCTGGTGGTTGCCGCCTATACGCTCGCGACCGCGCTGATCGGCCATCGCTACTGGGCGCTGCAAGGGATGGAGCAGTACATGGCGACGATCAACTTCTACAAGAACGTGAGCATCATCGGCGGGTTGCTGTTGCTCGCGCTGACCGGGCCGGGGCGGTATTCGGTGGATCGGAAGTAAGGCAGGGCGAAGTTGCTGTCCGGTGTGACTCGCGCGGTGCACGGATGTGTACCGCGCGCTGCATTTTGGGGGATCGATGACGCGTGGCATGCGGATTCGACTGAAGCGGCGAGCATGACGCGCGTCGGCCGCAACGCTTCGTGTCTGTCGCGCAGATGTGTGCGCTGCCAAACTCGGCTATCCTCGGCACGTTCATCGTTCGAACGTCGAGCCGGACCTTCGAACGTGGATCGCGACCTCGCGCTGCCCCACGACACCCGAATCGCCGCTCATGCCAAGCCCAACTCCGTCGACCGAACTTCCCACCATCCTCCTCATCGGCGCTTCCGGCCTCCTTGGCCGCGCGGTTGCCGCATCGCTGGCCAGCGAGTCGTCGCTGACGCTGCTTGCAACGATCCGGAACCCGCAAAGCGCAGGCGCGAAACTTCTGGCATTGCCACCGGAAAACATCGCAGAGCTCGACGTCCTCGATCAACCGGCCCTCGAACAGCTCTTCGAAACCCGCCAACCGGCCGCCGTCATCCTCTGCGCCGCCGAACGCCGCCCGGACGTCTGCGAACGTGACCCGGCCGCTGCTCGCGCGATCAACGTCGACGCACCGGCCCGCGTCGGCGCGCTGGCCGCCCGATACGGCGCATGGACGCTCGGCATCTCGACCGACTACGTCTTCGACGGCAAGGCCGCCCCGTACACGGAAGACGCCGCGCCGAACCCGCTGAACATCTACGGCCGCACCAAGCTGGAAGGCGAGGCGGCACTCCTCGCGGCATCGTCGCTCTCCTGCGTGCTGCGCTTGCCGTTGCTCTTCGGTCCGATCGCCGACTGGAGCGAATCGGCGGTCACGAGCCTCGTCCCGGCGACCGTGGCATCCGCCCGTCCGGGTGCGCAAGCGGTCGGCATGGACGCGTGGGCGATCCGCTACCCGACCTACACGCCGGACGTCGCGAAGGTCATCCGCGACCTGACGCTGCGCCATCTCGCGGGCGAATCCGTCACGGGCATCCGTCACTGGTCGGGCGAGGAGCCGATGACGAAGCACGACATCGCGCAGCGCATCGCTGCCGCGTTCGGCGTCGACGCATCGCTCACGCCGATCGACCAGCCGGCCGACGCGACGCCGCGCCCGTACGATTGCCATCTCGACGCGTCGCGCCTGCGCGCGCTCGGCATCGACCATGCGACGCCGTTCGACGCGGCGTTGCGCACGGTCCTGCACGGCGCGCCACCGCTTCCGTAACGCCGCCACGACGCCGAACGGGCCGCCCCGAAGAATTGTGCGAACGCGGCCCCTATGCGATGCTTTCTCCGCGGTGCGCGGGGCATCGGCCATGCGCACCGCGCGACGCATGGCCGCCGCAATCCCGTCGCCCCCGGCACCCGAACCCGACAACAACCATGACGACCTCAGCTTCCCGCCCGCTGACCCGCCTGCGTGCCACGTTTCGCCAGTACTTCAGCCTGCGCGAAGGCCAGGCCGACCGCGAAACGATCGACCAGGACATCCGCAGCGGCGTCGGGCTGCGTGGCACGAACCTGTGGATCCTGATCTCCGCGATCTTCGTCGCGTCGATCGGCCTCGACGTGAACTCCACCGCGGTCATCATCGGCGCGATGCTGATTTCCCCGCTGATGGGGCCGATCATGGGGCTCGGCTACGGGATCGGCATCTACGATTTCGCGCTGATCCGCCGGTCGCTGAAGACGTTGGCGATCGCGACGCTGATCAGCCTCGCGACGTCGGCGCTGTATTTCTCGCTGAGCCCGCTGACGGGCGAACACTCCGAACTGCTCGCGCGCACGTCGCCGAGCATCTGGGACGTGCTGATCGCGCTGTTCGGCGGCCTCGTCGGGATGATCGGCGCGACCCGCAGCGAAAAGACCAACGTGATCCCCGGCGTCGCGATCGCGACCGCGCTGATGCCGCCGCTGTGCACGGCCGGTTACGGCCTCGCGCACGGCAGCCTCGCGTATTTCGCCGGCGCGTTCTACCTGTTCTCGATCAACTCGGTATTCATCGCGTTCGCGACGCTGGTGGTGACGTGGGTGATCCGCGCGAAGCCGGTCGCGCCGGTCGACGAAACGCTGCAGCGCCGCGTGCGGCGCGTCGTGCTCGCGGCGGTCGTGCTGACGGCCGTGCCGAGCGTGATCCTCGCGTACCGGCTCGTCACGCAGGAAGTGTTCAACGCGCGCGCCGAGCAGTTCATCAAGGCCGAGCTGTCGCTGCCGCTGTCGGTGGTCGCGAGCAAGCGCGTCGATCCGCGCGGCCGCGTGATCGAGGCGACGCTGGTCGGCCAGCGGGTCGACCAGGCGAAACTCGACCGGCTTGCGGACAAGCTGCCGGCCTACGGCCTGCAGAACAGCCGGCTTGTCGTGCAGCAGGCGGGCGACGAACGGATCGACACGGGCTCGCTCGCGTCGTCGCTGAAGGCGAGCATCGCGCAGGACCTGATCGCCGCGAACGACGCGACGCGCACTCAAATGGACGCGAAAGACCGGACGATCGCGCGCCTGCAGCACGAAATCGATGGCCGTGCGGCGCAGCAGGCCGAACTGTCGCGCGTCGCGCGCGAGCTGCGCACGCAGTATCCGCAGATCCGCGAGATCCTGTACGGCGCGACCGACGGATGGGACGCCGGCGCGAGCACGCCGGACGCGGAACCGTTCGTGACCTTCGTCGTGTCGACCGCGAAGCCGCTGGCGCGCGCGGATCGCCAGCGAATCGAACGCTGGTTGAGCGTGCGGCTCGATTCGCCGCGCGTGCGCGTCGTGACGACGGGGTGATGTCGACCCCATGCACATGACTTGTCGCCGTCGATCGAACCGGGAACGCCGGCCGGAGCGTCGCGCTCGCGCGGCGCTGCCCGGCATCCCGTCGCATACCTGCCCCGGAGCCACGCCATGCAACTGAAATGGCTCGAAGACTTCGTCGAACTGGCCCGCACGCGCAGCTTCACGCGCGCAGCGGAAAACCGCTTCGTCACGCATCCGGCGTTCGGCCGCCGCATCCGTTCGCTCGAGGAATGGGTCGGCACGCGGCTGATCGCGCGCACGAAGCCGCTCGAGCTGACGGCGGCCGGCACCGTCTTCCTCGATGCGGCATCGAATGCGCTCGACATCCTGCACGGCGCACGCACGCAACTGCAGGAAGCGTCGCCGGTGCTGGAGAACAACCTGCGGATCGCGACCGGCCGCACGTTGTCGGCCACCTTCTTCCCCGACTGGTACGACGAGACGGTTGCGCGCGCGGGCTTTTTCACGGCGACCGTCTCGACCGGCAGCGCGGAGGAAGCGATCCTGCAGCTCACGGCCGGCGAAGCCGACATGCTGATCGTCTATTCGAGCCCGCACACGCGGTTGCTGATCGATCGCGACCGCTTCGACTGGCTGTCCGTCGCGCGCGAGGTGCTGGTGCCCGTCAGCGCACTCGATGCGCGCGGCAGCGCGCGCTACCGGCTGCCGGCCGGGCAGGCGCCGGTGCCGTGGCTCGCGTTCGCGCGCACGCTGACGCTGCGCGCGGTGCTCGCGCGGCATCTCGCCGAAATGCCGAACCGCCCGACACTGCGGCCCGTGTACCAGGCCGACTCGTACGAAGCGATCCTCGCAATGGCGCGGCGCGGGCTCGGCCTCGCATGGCTGCCGCAACGGCTCGTCGCGGACGACGTCCGGCGCGGCGAGCTCGCGATCGTCGGCGGCGCCGACTGGCAGATCGGCTTCGACATCGCGCTGTACCGCCGCCGGAACGAACCGCACCCGGTGCTCGACGCGATCTGGCGCACCGCACCGTCACGCGACGACGACGGCGCCCCGGCCGCCTGAGCCGGCCGCCCGAACCGGGCGGCGCACGCGGTGCGCCGATCAGCACGCTTGCGTGCCGAAACGGCACGAACGCGCGCACCGCGTTGCCTACACTCCGCGCTTGACTGGCCCGAACGGCCGCCGGCAATCGCCGCGCGCCGTCTTTCAAAATCCTGACGGCCAGCATTTACCGGAGGAGCACAGGGATGACCCGCAACACGCACGCCGCGACGCCGGCCCCGCACAACCCGTGGCGCGAGATCTGCGCCGCGAGCATCGGCAACGCGCTGGAGTTCTACGATCTGCTGATTTACGGTTACTTCGCGATCGTCATCGGCCAGCTGTTTTTCCCGACCCACGACGCGGCGACTTCGCTGCTGCTGTCGGTCGGCACGTTCGGCATTTCGTTCATCACGCGTCCGCTCGGCTCGATCGTGCTCGGCAGCTATGCGGACCGCGCGGGCCGCAAGGCATCGCTCACGGTGTCGATCGGGCTGATGATGGTCGGCACCGCGATGATCGCGTTCGCACCGACGTATGCGCAGATCGGCATCGCCTCGCCGCTCGTGATCATCGTCGCGCGGATGCTGCAGGGCTTTTCGACCGGCGGCGAATTCGGCGCGGCGACCGCGTTCATGGTCGAGCAGGCCGACGCGAAGCGGCGCGGCTTCTTCGCGAGCTGGCAGATGTCGACGCAGGGGCTCGCGACCGTGCTCGCGGCCGGCGTGTCCGCGCTGCTGAGCCTGCTGCTGACGGCCGATCAGCTGCATGCGTGGGGCTGGCGCGTCGCGTTTTCGGTCGGGCTGCTGATCGGCCCGGTCGGCCTGTACATCCGCCGCAACATCGACGAACCGGTCGATTTCCGCCGGCTCGGCGAGCAAGGTCGCGCGAAGTCGCCGCTGCGCGACGTGTTCGTCCGCGATCGCGCGAACATGCTGCTCGGCGCGGGCGTCGTCGCGACGGCCACGGCCTTCAATTACGTGCACAAGCTGTACATGCCGACGTATGCGGTCAAGCAGCTGCATATCCCGGCCACGTCGTCGTATCTCGGCGCGGTCGTCACGGGCGCGATGCTGATGGTCGCGGCGCCGGTCGTCGGGCACCTGTCGGATCGCTTCGGCCGCATCCGCGTGATGCTGGTCGCGCTGATCCTGGTCGGCGTCACGACGTGGCCGCTGTTCGTCGCGCTGAACCGCTATCCGACCGTCGAAACGCTGCTCGCGGTGCAGGCGCTCGTCGGGCTGCTGATCGCGGTGAGCCTCGCACCGTTGCCGGCGCTGCTCGCCGACATCTTCCCGACCAGCACGCGCGGCACGGGCCTCGCGCTGTCGTACAACTTCTCGGTGACGCTGTTCGGCGGCTTCGCGCCGCTGATCGTCACCTGGCTGATCGATGCGACGCACAACAAGCTGGCGCCGAGCTTCTACGTGATGGCGACGGCCGTGCTCGGCATCACGTCGGTGATCTCGCTCGGCCGCCGGATGCGCGGTGCAGCGGCCGGTTCCGCACCGTCGACGCGCGCGACCGAGGCGTGACCGACCCGACACGAACCCGATTCGGGCGCGGCCGGCATGTGCCGGCCGTGCCTTTCCCGAACCCTGACGAATCCTTTCGACATGACTACGCTTGAAGCCATCCGCGCCGCGTTGCCGGCCTATCCGATCGAAGTGGCGTTCCCCGACATCTCGCGCTGGCGTGCGGGCAACGCGGGCATCGATTACCTGCATACGTTCGACAGCGGCAAGCCCGGCAAGCACGTGATGATCCTCGCGCTCACGCACGGCAACGAAGTCAGCGGCGCGATCGCGGTGGATGCGCTGCTGGCCGCCGGCCTGCGGCCGGTCGCGGGCCGGCTGTCGCTCGGTTTCGGCAACGTCGGCGCGTACGAGCATTTCAGCGCGGAGAATGCCGACGCGACGCGCTATCTCGATGAGGACATGAACCGCGTGTGGACGCCGGCCGCGCTCGACGGCACGCGTGACAGCCGCGAGCTGGCCCGCGCGCGCGCGATGCGGCCGCTGCTCGATACGGTCGACCTGTTGCTCGACATTCATTCGATGCACGAAGCATCGGCGCCGCTGATGATGACGGGTCCGCTCGACAAGGCGATCGCGCTGGCAGCGGCGATCGGCACGCCCGAGCACGTGATCGTCGATCGCGGCCATGCGAACGGCACGCGGCTGCGCGACTACGGCGGCTTCGGCGATCCGGCGAGCGCGAAGAATGCGCTGCTGATCGAGACGGGCCAGCACTTCGCCGCGAGCGCGCGCGACGTCGCGCTCGACAGCGCCGCGCGTTTCCTGCTGCATGCAGGCGTCGTCGCACGCGACGACGTCGCGGCGTTCCTCACGCAAGCCGCGCCGGTGCGGCAGAAGTTCATCGAGATCACGGAGCCGGTCGTCGCGCGCTCGATGGATTTCCGGTTCTCGCAGCCGTTCACGGGGCTCGAGGTGATCGAGAAAGCCGGTACCGAGATCGCGCGCGACGGCGATGACGTGATCGTCACGCCGTACGACAACTGCGTGATCGTGCAGCCGTCGATGCGCCATCTCGGCGTGAACGTCACGATGATGCGGCTGGGGCGTTTGCTCGACCGCTGATCCCGCCGGCCCCCTGCGGTCGGATTCATGCCCGGCGCAGCCGCCGGGCAACGGACGCCGCCGCATGCGAGCAGCTGCTTCTGGAAGTCTGGAAGAGCGGCACCCGTCGGGCCGATGCCTGATGGTCGGGGCGGGCTGATCGTAGCGGCCGCAGCGCGGGGCGCGTTCCACGATCCGCGGGGTTTTGATGCGCTGCGGCGGACAGTGCCCACGACGCTGAAAAGCCCGGGTCGAAGCGGGTTTCCGTTTGACACGGCGCGTGATCCGCGCCCACCGGGGCGGGCGGCATGCCCTGTCGTCCCGTCATCGAAAGGCGATACACTGCGCGGGTTCCCGATCCGGTCGGGAGCGTCGGGGGAGCCGGGCGAACCGGCGGCGACGGCGCGGATCGCGTCACGCACCCCGACTCATTCGAACAAATCGAGAGAGAAAGAGAGGGCCCATGCTGACACGTCTTCGTAACGGACTCGACCGCGCACGCGACCTGCGCGAGTCCGGACCCGCTTCAACCCTCTCGCTCCGGCCGACGGCATGCGAACTGGTCGACCTGAGCGCGAAGCGCGCGATCTGGCGCGTGCCCGTACCCGGCCAGGTCGACTGCTATCTGGCGGCCGAGCCGGGCGGGGTGGAGCGTTTCGTCGTCCATCTCGACGCCGAGGCGTTCTATCGCCGCTGGCTCGAAACGAGCCCGGCGTTCCCGAAACAGGATTCGCAGGACTGCGTACCGCGCCGGGCCATGCCGCTCGACAGCAAGTTCGCGATCGCCGCCAGCGCGTTCAGGGGCGGCCGCGACGCGCCGGTGGCGCTGCCGCCGGTCGGCTACTGGCCGGCGGGAAGCGGGTACGAAGTCGCGATGAGCGACGGCATGACGCGGACTTTCTGGCTGCTCGCCAATCGCGTGCGGTCGTTTCCGGTCAGCGTGGCCGACGCGACCTGGGCGACGATGCTGAGCGGCATGGCCGGCATCGGCGTGGCGCCGATCGCGTACAGCGCGCTGTTCGCCCGGGGCGTGCAAGCGCGTTAAGGGGATGCCGGGCACGGGCCGGCGATACGCGCGGCCCGCCGCGCATCGAATGCCGTCCCGCCCGATTTGACACCTGGCGTGCGCGCCGATTACAGTCGCGACGCGGGCCGGTGGGTCAAGCACACGCCCGGAACAGGCAGCCGATGTTCCAGGACCACGGGGCTACCCCGTGGATCAGATCGACACACCGATGCGTCGCAAGGGGACCGGTTGCGCGTTGCGTAACGTATCCCCTCGCAGCACCAGCCACGTTGACTCATCGTCCCGCCCATTCCTGGCCATGCACGCATCCCTGCGCGATACCACCCGCACGATTGCCGAGGCGATGCTCGCCGGCCCGCCCGAGCGAGGCGGCGTCATCGCGCGGATGGCGGCCGTGCTCGGCGACGCGCCGGCATGGGCGCATGAAGTCGCGGATGCATCGCTCGCGCGCTTCGGCGCGCACTGGGCCGGCGCCGACATCGATGTGCTTGCGGACGTCGTGGCCGAGGCGCCCGGATTCGTGCGCGCGTGGTACGGCGAACCTCGGCCGGTCGTGATTCGCGTGGTGCGGCGGCCGCCGGTCCAGCGGCCGTTGCCTGCGCCGCTCGCCGGTTGCGACGTGCCGCAATGGGCGACACCCGGCGATCTCGCCGGCTGGCTCGGCGTGAGCGCGCCGGAACTCGACTGGCTGTCCGATCACTGGCGCGTCGACGCGCGCAGCAGCGCGACACCGCTGCATCACTACACGTACGTCGCGGTCGACAAGCGCAGCGGCGGAACCCGGCTGGTCGAGATCCCGAAGGGAAAGCTGCGCGAAGCGCAGCGCCGCATCCTGCACGGGCTGCTCGACCGCATTGCGCCGCACGGTGCCGTACACGGTTTTCGCAAGGGGCACGGGATCGTGTCGTTCGCGGCGCCGCATGCCGATCGCGACGTCGTCGTGCGCTTCGACCTGGCGGATTTCTTCGTGTCGGTGCGCGCCTCGCGCGTCCATGCGCTGTTCGTGACGCTCGGGTATCCGGTCGAAGTCGCCCGCACGCTCACCGGGTTGTGCACGAACCGCGTACCGTCGGCGCGGCTGCTCGCGCGGGACCTGCGCGACCGGTTCGACTGGATCGGCCGCCAGCGCTATCGCGAACGGCATCTGCCGCAGGGCGCGCCGACGTCGCCGGCGCTCGCGAACCTGTGCGCGTTCCGGTTCGACATGCGGCTCGCCGCGCTCGCGCGTTCGCTCGATGCGACCTACACGCGCTATGCGGACGATCTCGCGTTCTCGGGCGGCGGCGCGCTGGCGCGCAACGTCGAGCGCCTGCAAATCAGGGTTGCCGCGATCGCGCTCGAGGAGGGCTTCGCGCTGCACCTGCGCAAGACGCGCGTGATGCGGCGCGGGTCGCGGCAGCAACTGGCCGGCGTGGTCGTCAACCGTCACCCGAACCTGGCGCGCGATGAGTTCGATCTCCTGAAGGCCACCCTGACCAACTGCATCCGGCGCGGTCCGGCTTCGCAGAATCGACGCGCGCATCCGGATTTCCGCGCGCATCTCGCCGGACGCGTCGCCCATGCCGCCGCGCTGAACGCGGCGCGCGGCGCGAAGCTGCGCGCGCTGTTCGACCGGATCGCATGGGATACCGGCGACGCAGGCCGGTAAGCCGCCCGCTCCGCATCGATTCCGTCGCACGACTTCTGCAACACGATGTCGCGCACTGCTATCATTCGCGCCATGCCGCGCCCGTGCCAGGGGCGGCGCCTGACTTGCCGCAGCCGTTCGCCATGCCTGTTCGTGCGCGACGTGCCGAGCGTCGCCGGCCCGGTCCTGCGTGTCGATGACGCACGACGTCGTTTAGTGCGCATCGCGCAAATCATGCCGGCTCGGGCAAACGATTCACATATTTGACAGCACCGATCGACGGAACTTCGTGGTAGGTTCGCGCATCGGAGTTTTTTGCAAAAACATGCCCAAAGAGGATGAATACATGACTCAGGCCCTACAGGAACTCGAAGCACAACTTCGGGACCTGAACATCAAGCTGTCGGATGCGAAGCAGAAGGAGAAGCAGGCCGCGCTCGCGGCATTCAAGGAACAGGTCGAGCTTTTGGGCATTTCGCAGCAGGAAGTGCTGAGCGCGCTCGGCTACATCGTCCAGCGAAAACGCAAGGCGCCCGCCAAGTACTACGATCCGACGACCGGCCGTTCGTGGTCGGGTCGCGGCCCTCGGCCGAAATGGCTCGAAGGCAAGGATCTCGATTCGCTCGCCGTCGACCGCGAGGCCAAGGCCTGGTGGCCCGGCGACGATCAGGGCTGAAGCAGGCCGCGCCGCAGGGCCACAGGGCGCCGTCCGGTTCGCGCCGGCGGGCCCGCCGGTAACACTCCGTCCGTCCGCAGTCTTTCATCCGGTGTCCGGCATGGCCGCGACATCGCCGGCTTCGCCGCCGACACCGGATCGACGTTTTCCCCGTTCATTGCCCGCCATGTCGCGCTTGCCGTTCCGGCAGCGGCGCCGATGCGCGCCCGCGTCCGTCGTTGGCGGGCACAGGCCTTAAAATGTCGCCGGACATTCGTGGCAGGACACCATGGCAGCAAACATGAAATCTTCGACGCTCGGCGGCCCGTCGGCCCCGCGCGTGGAGCAGGTCGGGTCGTATGCGTGGAAAGCGCTGGCCGGGTCGGCGATCGGCTATGCGATGGACGGCTTCGACCTGCTGATCCTCGGCTTCATGCTGCCGGCGATCACGGCGGCGCTGCATTTGACACCCGGGCAGGGCGGCGCGCTCGTCACGTGGACGCTGATCGGCGCCGTCGCGGGCGGCATCGTGTTCGGCGCGCTGAGCGACCGCTACGGGCGCGTGCGCGTGCTGACCTGGACGATCCTGCTGTTCGCGATCTTCACCGGCCTGTGCGCGTTCGCGCGCGGCTTCTGGGATCTGCTGGCCTACCGCACCATCGCAGGCATCGGGCTGGGCGGCGAGTTCGGGATCGGCATGGCGCTCGCGGCGGAAGCGTGGCCGGCGAGCAAGCGCGCCCGCGTGTCGTGCTACGTCGCGCTCGGCTGGCAGGCCGGCGTGCTGCTGGCCGCGCTGCTGACGCCGCTCTTGCTGCTCCACATCGGCTGGCGCGGCATGTTCCTGGTCGGCGTGCTGCCCGCGCTGCTCGCCTGGGCGATGCGCAACAAGCTGCACGAGCCGGAGGCGTTCGTGCAGCGCGCGACGCAGCCGAAATCCAATGCGTTCCGCATGCTCGTCGCCGACGGCCGCACCGCGCGCACGAGCCTCGGCATCGTGATCCTCTGTTCGGTCCAGAACTTCGGCTACTACGGGATCATGATCTGGCTGCCGACCTTCCTGTCGAAGCAGATGGGCTTTTCGCTGACGAAGTCGGGGCTGTGGACGGCGGCGACCGTCGTCGGGATGATGATCGGCGTGTGGGTGTTCGGGCAACTGGCCGACCGCATCGGGCGCAAGCCGACGTTCCTGCTGTACCAGGTCGGTTCGGTCGTCACGGTCATCGCGTATGCGCGGCTGACGGACCCTACTGCGATGCTGTGGGCCGGTGCGCTGATGGGCATGTTCGTCAACGGGATGGTCGGCGGCTACGGGACGCTGATGTCGGAAGGCTATCCGACGGCCGCGCGCGCCACCGCGCAGAACGTGCTGTGGAATATCGGTCGCGCGGTCGGCGGCTTCGGCCCGGTCGCGGTCGGCGCGCTGGCTGCGCACTACTCGTTCCAGACGGCCATCGCGCTGCTCGCGGGCCTCTACGTGCTCGACATGATCGCGACGCTGTTCCTGATCCCCGAGCTGAAGGGCGTCGAACTCGAATGAGCGTGGTGCCCGCGCGCACCGCAACGATTTCACCGGAAACCACGATGCAACAGAAGAACAGGACGATCGGCGTGATGGGCTCGGGCAAGGAGCCGTGGCTCGCGTTTTCGGACCCGCTCGGCGCATGGCTCGCCCAGGCCGGCTTCAACCTGCTGACGGGCGGCGGGCAGGGCGTGATGCTGGCCGTCGCGCGCGCGTTCGCCGGCGTGCCGGGGCGGGCCGGCCGATCGATCGGCATCCTGCCGACGCAGGCCGATCCGGTCGCGGGCTTCGTGCCGCTCGACGGCTATCCGCATCCGTTCGTCGACATCCCGATCCTCACGCCGCTGCCGCGCCGCGAACCGGATGCCGATCCGCGGACGATCAACCGCAACCACGTGAACGTGCTGAGCAGCGACCTGATCGTCGCGTTGCCGGGCGGGCACGGCACGGCCCAGGAAATCGCGCTGGCGCAACGCTGGCGCAAGCCGCTCGTCTGCTTCGGGCCGGACGGCGCGTTTCAGGCGCTGGCGGCGGATGCCGTGTGCACGTCGTCGCTCGACGACGTGATCCGGTTCGTGGAGACGGCGTTCGCGGGGGAGCACGCGCAGGCGCCGAGATAACTCACGCGACCGGCTTCGACGGCATCGTGATGTTCTCCAGCGGTTGCCGGCCGTCCAGCATGTCGAGCACCTGCGCCCAGTCGAACGGCAGCAGTGCTTGATAGTCGAGCCCGCGCGCGGCCATCGTGTCGACGAAGCGGTCCTGCACGCGTGCGCATGCTTCGCTCATGTCCGGTGCGATGTCGCCTTCGCGCAGCGTGTCGGCGACTTCGCGCATTTCCGCCGCGCGTCGGCGGCCGTGCTCGGCGACGCGACCGATCAGGTAGCCGGGCAGGTCGGGCGACGTCGCGAACCGGTCGAACGTCTGCCGCAACGATGCGAGCACGAGCGCATCGGCCCCGTACGCGCGTGCGGCGGCCAGGCATTCGACGGTCAGCGCCTCGATGCCCTTGATCATCACGCTGCGGCACATCTTGGCCGCCGACGCGACGCCGACCCGGGCCGCCACGGCCCGTGCGTTGAAGCCGAGCGCCGTCAGTTCGTGCGCGACCGCTTCGGCCTGCGGGCCACCGAGCAGCATCGGCACGGCGAGCCCTTCCGGCGGCACGGGCGCCATCACGGCCGCTTCGACATAGCGGCCGCCGGCGGCTTCGATCCGTTGCTGGCCCTGTTGCTTCATCGCGGGCGATACCGAATTGATGTCGACGAAGGTCTGGCCCGGCCTGATACATGCCGCGACCGCTTCGACGACTTCGGCGTCGGACGATGCCGTGACGGCGGAGACGATCCACCGCGCATCGCGGATCGCGTCGGCGACGGTCGGCGCGGCCGCTACGTTCAGGCGCGCGGCCTTGTCGCGCATCGCACGCGCGGTGCGTGCATCGTCGAGCTGCCGGTCGTACATCGTTACGCGTACGCGGCGCGCGGCCAGCGCACCGCCGAGCAGGCCGCCGGCCTCGCCGAAGCCGATGAAGGCGATCGTCGCTTCGTGCATGCTTTGACTCCCTGGGCGTACGAGTGGGGCGTGCGCGGGACGACGGTATCGCCGTCGCTTATGAGCGCAGGTCGACGCGGCGCCGTGTGGCTCTGCCTGTCTTGGATATTGTGCGGGGGTGTGTACCGCGTGGGCAATGCGAACCGGGCGCGATCGCCATGCATTTTCCTTATCGCGCGACGGTGGCGTGCGGCGAGCGCGCGACTTCGGTCGCCACGATGCGGAGCGCGTCGATCAGCGCGCGCGCCGCCGGCGACGGCGGGCTGCCGGTGCGCGTCATCAGGCCGATGTCGCGGGTCGTCTCGCGCATCGGCGGGACGTCGAGAACGGCCAGCAACCCCGATTCGCACTCGTAATGCAGTTGCTGCGCGGACAGCACCGCGAGCATGTCGGTGTGGAGCAGCAGGCCGCGGATCACGGCGAGGTCGGCCGATTCGACCGTCGGCATCGGCGGCTTGAGCTTCATGCGGCGGAACAGCGTGTCGAACAGGCCGCGCGCGGGCGCATGGCTGCGCGGCAGGATCCATTGCGCGCCGGCGAGGCTCCTGATGCCGAGGTTGCGTACGCCGGCGAGCGGGTGATCGCGCCGCGCGAGCACGACGAGGTTCTCCGACATCAGGCGCTCGTTTTCGAGGTCGCTCGTCGGGTCGCCGGCGCGCAGCGCGCCGAGGATGAAGTCGATGTCGCCCGCGCGCACGCCGGCGACGAGCGCTTCGTACGCGCTTTCGTCGGTGATCACGCGCACCTTGGGGAAGCGCGTGACGACGCGGGCGACGGCCTCGGGCAGCATCAGCGTGCGGCCGAGCGGCAGCGCGCCGACGGTCACGACGCCCTGGATGCTGCCGTGCAGCGCGGCGACGTCGTCGGCGACATGTCGCAATTCGTTCAGCGCACGCCGCACGTGCAGCAGGAACGTCTCGCCGTCGTTCGTCAGCAGCAGGCCGCGCGGATGGCGATGGAACAGCGCGAACCCGGCGCCGCTCTCGAGAATCCGGATCGCGCTGCTGACGGCCGGCTGCGTGACGCCGAGCGTGCGGGCCGCGCTCGGCATGTGGCGGTGCCGTGCGAGCGTCGAGAGCAGCTGCAGCCGCCGCGTGTTGAGCAGGTACGCGGGCAGCCCGCCGTCGGCCGATGCGCGCCGGCGCGACTGGCGCAGCGCGCACCAGTTCGCCAGCTCGCCGAGTTCGGCGAACACGCGCTCGCCGCGCTTCAGTACCGCGCGCCCGACCGGCGTCGCGAGCATGCCGGACGGCTTCCGTTCGAACAGCGGCTCGCCGAGCGCCGTTTCGATTTCCTGCACGGCACGCGTGACGGCGGACTGCGCGCGAAACAGCGTTGCGGCCGCGCGGCTCACGCTGCCGGCTTCGGCGACGCGCTGCACCGCATACAGGCAGGCGAGGTTCGGGAGATCGGTGTGGTCCATGGGTCGGTCACGCGCGGACGAGCCGCAGTGGAGGCCGGCCGGCGCGCGGCGCGCCGGGGCGGCAGGTGTCGACCGACTTTACCGGAACGGTGGCGCGGCAGCTTGCGTCGTGCTTATCGACCTATCTGTTTTGTTTATCGGGATTGAATCGCCAGGATCGGTGTTCGCACCGACCGAGCGCAACGTGGCCAGCCGTGGACGCCATATCCGGCGGGCTTTTCGGCTATCCGTCAGCGGAATGGTTTCGTTAGAAAATGCATGACGGTCATGCCGATTCGATCGTATGCAAGGGTTTACCCCGACTATTTGCCCCTGCCAGCGAATGCGTAATTTCGACTCCGGCAACCGCATCGATGCAGTTGCCGGCGTGTCGGGCCGCCATCTGATTCATTGTTTGTCCGATCACCCCGGGGGTCCCGCCGTGCGCGACACCCATCTGACGAGCGAGGCAGGGCAATGGGACAGCAGCACACGTTGGGCGCCGGCAAACCGGCGGGCGGCAGGCAGGCCGACGCGGCGCCGGGCCGTGTCGCGTGGGCCGACACGGTGCGGGCAGGCATGCGCGGCGGGTTGACCGGCGCGGTGCTGATCTGGGTCTACGAGGCGCTCGTGTGGGTCGGCGCGCAGCATCTGATGCCGCTTGCCGGCATCCCGCGCAACGCGACGGGGCTCGTGTTCGGCAAGGCCGTGCAGGACGCGCTCGGCATCGGGTCGTACTTCATCGGTACCGCGATTCATTTCGCGTTCGCGCTGTCGTGGGGCATCGTCTTCGCGGCGATCTGGCCGTGGTTCCGCCGGCGCGGCTACGAGGCGACGTTCGTCGCGCTGTTCTTCGCGATCGTCGCGTGGATCGTGATGCACGTGCTGATCGCGATCGCGTCGAGCAATCACCCGAACTATCTGGATCCGAACGTGATCATCGGCGGGTTCATGTCGCATTTCGTCTTTGCGGTTCCGCTCGCGCTGGTCGTCAAGCGCAGCCTCGCGCCGCGGCAATCGGCCCGCGCGTAGGCAGCGGGCAGGGCACGCATTCATTCTGTCGCGGACGGCCGGGCCGGACCGCATTCGAGCATCACGAAGGAGCACTGGCATGGCACGGATTATCGGAGGCATCGCGGCCTCCCACACGCCCACGATCGGGTTCGCGTTCGACAAGAACAAGCGCGACGATCCCGTGTGGGCACCGATCTTCGAGAACTTCGCGCCGCTGGCCGCGTGGCTCGCCGACAAGCGTCCGGACGTGCTGCTGTTCATCTACAACGACCACGTCACGTCGTTCTTCTTCGACCACTACTCGGCATTCGCCCTCGGTGTCGGGCCGCAGTGGCATCCGGCCGACGAAGGCGGCGGCGCGCGCGACCTGCCGCCGATCGCAGGCCATCCGGCGTTCGCCGCGCATGTCGGCCAGTCGCTGATGGCCGACGAGTTCGACATGTCGTTCTTCCAGAACAAGCCGCTCGACCATGGCTGCTTCTCGCCGCTGTCGGTGCTGTGCCCGCACCGGCCCGACTGGCCGGTCCGGCTCGTGCCGCTGCAGATGGGCGTGCTGCAACTGCCGGTGCCGTCCGCGCGGCGCTTCTACCGGCTCGGGCAGGCGCTGCGGCGCGCGATCGAAAGCTACCCGGAGGATCTGCGCGTCGCGATTGTCGCGACCGGCGGTCTGTCGCACCAGGTGCATGGCGAGCGCTCGGGTTTCAACCACCCCGAATGGGACGAACGCTTTCTCGACCTGCTCGAACGCGATCCCGAACGCCTGGCCGGCATGCCGCTCGCCGAATACGCGACGCTCGGCGGCTACGAAGGCGCCGAGGTCGTGATGTGGCTCACGATGCGCGGCGCGTTGCCAGCCGGCGTCGTGTGCCGTCATCGCAGCTACTACCTGCCGTCGATGACGGGGATCGCGACGGCCGTCTACGAGCCGGCCGATACCGACATCGACGCGGCGGCGGCCGAACGGCACCGCCAGCGGATCGCGGCCGAGCTGGCCGGCGTCGAGCAGTTGCCGGGCACCTACCCGTTCACGATCGCGAAGGCCGTCGACGCGTATCGGATCAACGACTATCTGCACCGGATGATCGAGCCCGCGCATCGCGCGCAGTTCATCGGCGATCCCGAAGCGAGCTTCGACGCGGCCGGCCTCAGCGCGCAGGAGCGCGACTTGATCCGCCGGCGCGACTGGCTGGGGCTGCTGCGCTACGGCGTGATCTTCTTCCTGCTGGAAAAGCTCGGTGCGGTGACGGGCGTATCGAACCTGCACATCTACGCCGCGATGCGAGGCGAATCGCTGGAAGATTTCCAGCGCACGCGAAATGCGCCGGGCGCGCTGTACTCCGTCGCGGGCAAGAGTGCGGCGCCGCTCGGCTGGGATGGCGCGGAGAAGCCGGAAAACACGTGACGGACGACGAAGGTGCGCGTGACGTCGCGCGCCTTCATGTCCGCCGATCCGGGCGGATTACCAATCCATATAAATAGGATGACGAATCAAGATGAATGATCGTCGCCAAGGAGACAGATGATGGGAAGCGGAAAGACAGTCGACATCAAGTCGTTCATCGACGACCGGCCGGTGACGCGCTACCAGTGGCTGCTGGTCGTGCTGTGCTGCCTCGTCGTGATCGCCGACGGGATGGACGTCGCGATCATGGGGTTCGTCGCGCCGTCGATCATCCACGACTGGGCGATCTCGCGTCCCGAGTTCGGCCTCGTGATGAGCGCCGCGCCGATCGGGCTCGTGATCGGCGCGCTGGTGGCCGGCCCGAGCGCGGACCGGTTCGGGCGCAAGCGCGTGCTGATCGCGTCGGTGTTCCTGTTCGGCGTGTTCACGATCGTGACCGCACACGCGCGCTCGCCGTTCGAGATGGCGGTGCTGCGGCTGCTGACGGGCATCGGCCTCGGCGCGGCGATGCCGAACACGACGACGCTGCTGTCGGAGTACGCACCGAAGCGGATGCGCGCGCGGATGATCACCGTGATGTTCACGGGCTTCAACCTCGGCTCGGCGCTGATCGGCTTCGTCGCCGGCTGGCTGATTCCGCTGCACGGCTGGCGCACGGTGCTGCTGTTCGGCGGCACGCTGCCGCTGCTGCTGATTCCGCTGCAGCTGTGGCTGCTGCCCGAATCGGCCCGGTTGCTGGCCGTCCGCGGGGCGCCGTCGCAGCGGATCGCCGCCTTGCTGAACCGCGTGTGCGGCGGGCAGTTCAGCGGCAACGAGACGTTCGTGTCGAACGAGCCGCCGCTGCCGACGCGCAAGCCGATCGGCGTGCTGTTCTCGCAAGGCTACGGGTTCGTCACCGTGTCGCTGTGGATCACGTATTTCATGGGGCTGCTCGTGATCTACCTGTTGACGGGCTGGCTGCCGACGCTGATCAAGGACGCGGGCCTGTCGGTCAGCACGGCCGCGAACGTGACCGCGATGTTCCAGATCGGCGGCACGATCGGCGCGATCGGGGTCGGCTGGCTGATGGACAAGGTGCGGCCGGCACCGGTGATCGGCGCCGCGTACCTGGGCGGCGGGCTGTGCGTGGCCGTGCTCGCCTGGGCCGGCGCGCTGTCGTCGTCGCTCGCGCTGCTGGTGTTCGCGGCCGGGTTCTGCATGAGCGGCGCGCAGACGGGCCTGAACGCGTATGCGCCGGGACGCTATCCGACCGTCGCGCGGGCGACCGGCGTGAGCTGGATGCTCGGGATGGGGCGCTTCGGCAGCATTTTCGGCTCGGCGATCGGCGGTGCGCTGCTCGGGCTCGGCTGGAAGTTCGACGCGATTCTGTCGATGCTCGCGGTGCCGGCCACGCTGGCCGCGATCGCGATCATGACGTCGCGGCGCGCACCCGCGCCCGAACCGCAGGAACTGGAAAACCCGGCGCACTGACCGGGCCGCGCCGAACCGGCGCGGAGCTCGGCACGCGCCGGACACGTCATCACACGCAGGAGCATGCATGATCATCGATATTCACGGCCACTACACCACCGCGCCGAAGGCGCTGGAAGCGTGGCGCAATCGCCAGGTCGCGGCGATCAACAGCCCGTCGGAGCGGCCGAAAGTCTCCGAGCTGCACATCGGCGACGACGAGCTGCGCGAATCGATCGAGCTGAACCAGCTCCGGCTGATGCGCGAGCGCGGCCTCGACCTGACGATCTTCAGCCCGCGCGCGAGCTTCATGGCGCATCACATCGGCGATTTCGCGGTATCGAGCACGTGGGCGGCCGTCTGCAACGAGCTGTGCCATCGCGTGCACCGGCTGTTTCCCGACTGCTTCGTGCCGGCGGCGATGCTGCCGCAGAGCCCGGGCGTCGACGTCGCGACCTGCATCCCGGAGCTCGTGCGGTGTGTCGAGGAATACGGCAACGTCGCGCTGAACCTGAACCCCGATCCGTCCGGCGGCCACTGGACGAGCCCGCCGCTGTCGGACCGCTACTGGTACCCGGTCTACGAGAAGATGGTCGAGTACGACCTTCCCGCGATGATCCACGTGAGCACGAGCTGCAACGCGTGCTTCCACACGACGGGCGCCCACTACCTGAACGCCGATACGACGGCGTTCATGCAGTGCCTGACCTCCGACCTGTTCCGCGATTTCCCGACACTGCGCTTCGTGATTCCGCATGGCGGCGGCGCGGTGCCGTATCACTGGGGACGTTTTCGCGGGCTCGCGCAGGAGCTGAAAAAGCCGCTGCTGAAGGACCATCTGCTGAACAACGTCTTCTTCGATACCTGCGTGTATCACCAGCCCGGCATCGACCTGCTGACCGGCGTGATTCCGGTCGACAACATCCTGTTCGCGAGCGAGATGATCGGCGCGGTGCGCGGGATCGATCCGGAGACCGGCCACTATTACGACGACACGAAGCGCTATATCGAAGCGTCCGCGCTCGACGCGAGCGCGCGGCACAAGATCTATGAAGGCAATGCGCGGCGCGTGTATCCGCGCCTGGATGCGCAACTGAAAGCGAAGGGGCTTTGACCATGAATGAACTTGGCGTGGTGTACCGCACGATCCGCCGCGCGGATCCGGACGTTGCGGCGCGGCTCGGCGCACTCGGCTCGGCGACCGTTCACGAGGCGATGGGCCGCACGGGCCTGATGAAGCCGTACCTGCGGCCGATCTATCCGCGTGCGCTGGCGTCCGGCACGGCCGTCACCGTGCTGCTGCATCCGGGCGACAACTGGATGATGCACGTCGCGGCCGAGCAGATCCGGCCGGGCGACGTGGTCGTCGCGGCGATCACCGCGGATTGCACGGACGGCTATTTCGGCGACCTGCTCGCGACGAGCTTCAAGGCGCGCGGCGCACAGGCGCTGATCATCGATGCAGGCGTGCGCGACGTCGCGGTGCTCGACGCGATGCAGTTCCCGGTCTGGAGCAAGGCGATTTCCGCGAAAGGCACGATCAAGGCGACGCTCGGCTCGGTGAACGTGCCGGTCGTCTGCGCGGGCGCGCTGGTCCAGCCCGGCGACGTGATCGTCGCGGACGACGACGGCGTGGTCGCGGTGCCGGCCGCGCGCGCGGCCGACGTGCTCGACAAGGCAATCGCACGCGAGAGGAACGAAGCCGCGAAGCGCGCGAAGCTCGCGTCGGGCGTGCTGGGCCTCGACATGTACGACATGCGCGAGCCGCTGCGCCAGGCCGGCCTGCGCTACATCGACTGATGCGGGTGGCGAAGATGGAACAGACCGCATGGGCCGAGGTGGCCGTTTCGGGCATGTCGTCGATGGCCACCCGTGCGGTGCTGGCGCGACTGGCTGCGGCGTACGAGGCAGAAACCGGGTGCCGCGTGACCGTCGCCTCCGTCGGCGGCGTCGACGCGGCCCGGCGCGTGCAGGCCGGCGAGCCGTTCGACTTCGTCGTGCTCGCTGCGGATGCGCTCGCGATGCTCGCGGCCGACGGCCATGTCGATGCGCGCAGCCGTGTGGAAGTCGCACGCTCGCGGATTGCCGTCGCGGTGAAGGCGGGCGCGGCGCGCCCGGCGATCGGCACCGACGCGCAGGTGCGCGACGCGATCCTGCAGGCCGGCCGGATCGGCTATTCGACGGGACCGAGCGGCACGCACCTGAATCAACTGTTCGCGCACTGGGGCATCGCTACCGCGATTGCGCCGCGTATCGTCCAGGCGCCGCCGGGCGTACCGGTCGGCGCGTTGATCGCTTCCGGCGAGGTCGACCTCGGCTTCCAGCAGTTGAGCGAGCTGCTGCATGTGCAGGGTATCGATGTCGTCGGCGAGCTGCCGGAGGCGGTTCAGGCCGTTACCGTGTTCGCCGCAGCGGTGTGTCGTACGGCGCACGATCGCGCCGCCACCGAGGCGTTTCTCGCGTATCTGGCTTCGCCGCGGGCCGATCGCATCAAGCGTGAATGCGGGATGGAACCGGCGTAGCGCCGGCGGGCAGCATGACCGCCACTCGTACCGGGATCGATAAACGAATCAGATGGGATTCGGCTGTCTTCGCAACGAGTTCAGGACACTAGATTAGTTATGCTGAGTAAAAGGTAGGGGGCGATTCGATCCGTTTCGCCCGATGTATCGCAGGACGCTCGCAATGGTGCCGCACCGCCCGTTCCCGGCGATCGGCACCCCAATCAGAACGACAGGAGACAGACATGCAGATGAACCGCAGGGCAGGGTGGATGTGGCGCGCGTGGCATCGCGCAGCGGGCGTCCGGCGCGATGCGCTGATCCGGATGCTGGCGATCGGCATGGTGTGGTTGTGCGCGGCGATGGCCGGCTGGCCCGGCGCCGCGCGTGCCGCGACTGCGACGGGCGGTCTCGCGAGTCTGCCGGCCGTGATGTCCGTGATGTCGTGCCCGTCCGTCGCGGCGCTCGACCTGAGCGGCGTGACCGACGGCACGGTCACGATCACGTCGGCCGTGCTGCTGCCCGCCGGCACGGTCGTCGGCAACAACACGCTGCCGGCGCCCGTGTGCGACGTGAAAGGCACGATCGGCCCCGGCGCGTCACTGTTCGAACTGCAACTGCCGACGCAGGGCTGGACGCAACGCTATCTGCAGACCGGGTGCGGCGGATTGTGCGGCAACCTGTCCGTCAACGCACCGATGGCGTCGACCTGCGTACCGGTGACCAACGGGACGATCGCGATGGCCGCGACCGACATGGGCCACGAAGGCGGCAACGACGGCGCATGGGCGCTCGACCCGAAGGCGAAACTCGACTTCGCGTATCGCGCCGAGCACGCGACCGCGCAGGTGGCGAAGGCGATCATCGGCAAGTTCTATGCAAGGCCCGCGCGCTACGCCTACTTCGACGGCTGCTCGGACGGCGGTCGTGAAGCGCTGATGGAGGCGCAGCGTTTCCCCGACGATTTCGACGGCATTGCGGCCGGTGCGCCGGCGAACGACCTGATCGTGCAGAACACGTTCCATCACGCATGGCCGGCCGCGGTCAATACGGACCCGAAGACGGGCAACGCGATCCTGCTCGCGGGCAAGCTGCCGATGCTGCATGCGGCGGTGCTGAAGGCGTGCGACGGGCTCGACGGCGTGGTGGACGGCGTGATCGACAACCCGCGCGTATGCCGGTTCGATCCCTCGACGCTGGTGTGCGCGGCCGGACAATCGACCGCGACGTGTCTGACGCCTCAGGAAGCCGACGTCGTGCGCAGGATTCACGACGGCGCGACCGCCGCGAACGGCGTGCGGCTCGAACCGCTCGTGTCGCGCGAATGGGGTTCGGAGCTGAACTGGAGCCTGTTCGTTCCGGCCACCGCGACGGCGCCGAGCGGCACGATCAGCTTCGTGCTGCCGTTCCTGCGCTATCTCGACTACTACAACGCGTCGTATCCGTCCGCAACGATCGGCGACCTGAAGTTCACGCTCGACGCGTTCATGAGGACGGTGCCGGTGTCGAACTACCTGGCCGCGACCGACCCGGACCTCGGCCGCTTCGCGGGCCGTGGCGGCAAGCTGCTGTTGTGGCACGGCCTGGAGGATCAGCATATCTCGCCGCGTTCCAGCATCGCGTACTACGAAGCAATGAAGAAGACCATGGGCGATGCACAGGTCGACCGCTTCGCGCGCTTCTACCTGTTCCCGGGCGTCGCGCACTGCGGCGGCGGGCAAGGGCCGGACGTGTTCGACGTGCTCACGCCGCTGATGGCGTGGACCGAGACGGGTGCGGCGCCGGGCAGGATCGTCGCGTCGATCGTCGACGCGAACGGCAACACGACGCGTACGCGCCCGGTGTTTCCGTACCCGGCCACCGCGCGCTATACGGGCAGTGGCAGTACCGACGATGCCGCGAATTTCGTGGCCGATACGCCGAGGGCCGATCCGTATGTCGACCTGCACTGGGCCGGGGAATGGCTGTATTCGCCGGGCTACGAGGCGCAGTGCCAGGCCAAGGGTTCGCAACTCGTCTGCACGGGCGGCAACGGCTGGCGCGCGTATCGCCCCTGAGCGAGCGGCAGGTCACGATCACGACAATTCACTTACTCAAACAGGCAAGGAAGGAGACAGTTCGATGAAGAAGCAGGCAATGCGGGCGGCACTGGCGTCCGGCGTCGCGATGGCGGTCGTCGCGCCGGCGTTCGCGCAAAGCAGCGTCACGTTGTACGGGATCGTTGACAACGGCATCGGTTACCAGAGCAACGCGACGACGGTCGGGTCGACGAGCGGCGGGAAGTCGGTCGTCAGGATGAACCAGGGCGTGTGGGCCGGCAGCCGTTTCGGGCTGAAGGGCAGCGAGGATCTCGGCGGCGGCACGAAAGCGATCTTCACGCTCGAATCGGGCTTCAATTCGGCCACGGGCGCCGCGCAGTACACCGACGCGATGTTCGGGCGCCAGGCGTGGGTCGGGTTGACGAACGCGACGTACGGCACGCTCACCGCGGGCCGGCAATATGCGTCGTACTACCAGACGATGTCGACGTTCAGCCCGACCACGTGGATTACCGGTTACTACGGCGCACACCCGGGCGACGTCGACGGGCTCGACACGATCTACCGCGCGAACAACACGATCGAGTACACGTCGCCGAAATGGTATGGCGTGACGCTAAGCGGGTCCTACTCGCTCGGCGGCGTGGCCGGCAGCACGAACGCCGGTTCGACGTGGGCGACCGGCATCCAGTATGCGGCCGGCCCGCTCGGCGTCGGTGTCGCGTTCGAGCGCGTGAACAACGCGAACACGGCCGGCGGAACGTGGGGCGCGAATTCGACGACATCGAACGGCGGTGCGCAGATCGGCGTCTCGGCGGTCACGAACGGCTACCAGACCGCGAAGGCGCAGCAACGGTTCGCGGTCGGGCTCGCGTACCGGTTCAGCGATGCGTGGGACGCGACGGCCACGTACACCAACACCGAGTACATCCCCGGTGCGGCGTCGAAGTTCTTCAATACGGCGATCTTCAACACGGCCGGCGCGGTGCTGCACTGGAAGCCGTCGGCGGTCTGGGATTTCGGCGCGGGCTATGCGTACACGCGTGCGACGGAGTCGAACGGTATCACCGACAGCGCGCAGTATCACCAGTTCAACCTGTCGCAGTACTACTCGCTGTCGAAGCGCACGGGGCTGTACCTGCTCGAAGCGTACCAGCATGCGAAGGGCAAGACGCTCGGCACGAGCGGTGCCGGCAGCATCGTCGATGCGACCGCGACGCTGGGCGACGGGTTCAATACGGCGCCGTCGTCGACCGGCAACCAGTTCGCGTTCGGCGCGGGGATCATTCACCGGTTCTGATGCGCGCGTGCCTGCGGCGCGAGCCGCCGCAGGCACGGTTCGGTCACACGCCGTTCAACGCCCCGTTTTCAGCTGCGCCCACAGCCGGTTCTGCAGCCGGCGGATCTCGGGCGACATCGGCTTGAGCAGCGTCATCTTGCTCAACACCTCGTCGGCCGGATACACGGACGGGTCGCGTGCGATGGCAGGTTTCACGTATTGGCGCGCGGCCTTGTTCGCGGTCGGGTAGAACACCGCGTTGGTGATACCCGCGTTGACCTTCGGGTCCTGCAGGTAGTTGATCCACTTCAGCGCGGCATCGCGGTTCGGCGCGTCCTTCGGGATCACCATCATGTCGAACCACAGCAGGCCGCCTTCCTTCGGATTCGCGAAGCGGATCTCGTACGGCCGTTTTGCTTCGGCGGCGCGGCGGTGCGCGATGCCGACGTCGCCCGAATAGCCGAACGACACGCACAGGTCGTTGTTCGCGAGATCGTTGATATAGCCCGACGAATTGAATTGCGTGATGTACGGGCGCACCTTTTTCAGCACCTCGTACGCGGCGCGGTAGTCGGCCGGGTTCGTGCTGTTCGGATCCTTGCCCATGTATTGCAGCGTCGCGGCGAACACGTCGACGGCCTGGTCGAGGAACGACACGCCGCAACTCTTCAACTTCGCCATGTTGGCCGGATCGAACACGAGCGCCCAGCTGTCGACCGGCGCCTTGTCGCCGAGCGCCTTCTTCACGGCCTGCACGTTGTAGCCGATGCCGTCGGTGCCGTAGGCCCACGGTACGCCGTACTGGTTGCCCGGATCGGCGTCGGCGACCATCTTCATCAGCAGCGGATCGAGGTTCGACAGGTTCGGCAGCTTCGACTTGTCGAGCGTCTGGTAGACGTTCGCCTGGATCTGCTTGGCCATGTAATTCGACGTCGGCACGACGATGTCGTAGCCGGAATTCCCCGACAGCAGCTTGGCCTGCAGCGTGTCGTCGCTGTCGTAGTTGTCGTAGCGGACGTGCAGGCCCGTCTGCTTCTGGAAGTTCGGGATCGTGTCCGGCGCGATGTAGTCGGACCAGTTGTAGATGTTCAGTTCGCCGGCTGCACGGGCGGTCGTGACGGTGACGGCGGCCAGCGACAGGATGGCGGCGGTTGAAATGGCGCGGCGAAGCGTGCGGATTCGCATGACGTAGTTTTCCCTGGCGGTGCGCGTGTCGAGCCGCGATGAGCGGATCGTCACGCGACGGTTCGTCGGATGGAGCAGGCATGCATGACCGGTGCTGACAGCAAGCACCGGCGATGCAAAAAATCAGGAGTCCGTTCGAAGCTGTGCGTGGATGGCTGGCGGTTGCAGCGCGAGCCGATCCCTTCACCGGTCAGGCGATACGACGCGCAGGACGAACGGACACGGGGAAAGGGCGTGGAGCGCTAAGGCAAAAGCGACGCCACGTCGTCGGTACGGATCGCGACGGGCGCGCGGGCGGCGACGGCGTTGTGACGGCGAACGGAACGGCGCGACAGGATGGTGTAGATCGACAGAGGCAGGCGAGGGCTTCGCCAGCCGTCACTGTCGTCGGGGGACGCGATCGCGGCGCGCAAATTGCGCGCATCGCCTCGTCTCCACCGCACCAGCGGGCCACGGATTCTCACGATTACTCTCGACCGGGTTGTTGAAAGTATTGAACACCTGACGATTCGCCAACGGCTGCCGTTCCGGGGCGCGATCATCGCCTTTGCCGCCTGGCGGCATCGACTGCCTCACTCGGACTGAAAGCATGACATTCAGCGAAATCGTCGAAACATGACGCTCCCGTGAATCATCAGGTAAATCGCTGTAAGGATGTCTCCGGATTTTCCCTAGTGATTTGCACGCCGATGAGAGGGTTCGGTACGGGAAACGGCCCGCCGCGCATGGCATGAGAATAAGGGTTTTCGCTGATCCGAACGCATCGAAGGTGATGAGAATATTCGACGGTCTGCCGCTTGCGCCGCGACGCGCCAATGCACCGGGAGGGAATGTGTCAGCCTTTGAAATCCGATCCGCGAACGAATCCGACACGCAGCGGATCTTCGAAGTCCATCTGGATTCCGTCACGCGACTGTGCGCGGCGGATTACTCGCGCGAGCAGATCGCAAGCTGGCTGGACGGGCGCACGCCGGCCATGTATCTCGATGCGATCGGGCGCCACGCACTGTGGGTTGCCGACGACGGCGACGTGCTCGGGTTCGCGGAAACGGCCGGCGAAGAACTGACCAAGCTGTTCGTTCGCGGCGACCGTGCGCGCAGTGGCGCGGGCCAGGCGCTGCTGGAGACGGCCGTGTCCGGCATCGCGCGCGACGGATGCGCTCGCGTCTATCTCGAGGCGACAACGAATGCGGTGCCGTTTTACGAACGCCACGGCTTCGCCGTGATCGGCACCGGCCATTTTTCCCATGGAAACAGCCCGATTCAACTTGAAATCGTGAAGATGGAGAAATGGCTGTCGCGAGAATAGCCGTGTCCTCAGGCGACCCGGATCCCGAAGTTCTCGATCATCATGGCCGCCTGATCGTAGGAGACGATCGCTCCGCGCAGCACGCCGGATGCGAGCAGTTTGGGCATGGCGCCCAGATCGACGTCGCGCAGGTCGGCGCCCTCGAAACGGGCGTCGTTCAGGTGTGCGTTGCGCAGGCTGCCGCCTTCGAACACGGCATCGCGGAAGTCCGCGCCGGCGAGGTCGGCGTCCGAGAAATCGAGTGCGACGAGCCGGGTCTTCCGGAACGAGAAGCGCCGGAGGCTCGCGCCGACCAGCAGCGTGTTCGCGAATTCGAGGCCAAGCGATTTGCATTCCTCAAAATCCGCCCCGGTCAGTCGGCATTCGTCGTACCGGACCGAACCGAGCTTGCTGCGCCGCCAGCTCGTATTGTTGAGATCGCATGACTGGAACACGGCGTCCTCGAGGTCGCACGACGCAAAGTCGGCCTGGCGGGCGCGGCAGCGGATCCACGATGTGTGCGCGAGCGTGGCGCCGACGAACGACGCTTCCGCGAGCGCGCATCGTTCGAAGCGCGCGCCGCGCAAATCCAGGCGCGACAGGTTCGCGCCTTCGAGGTCGCAGTCCTCCAGATGAAGGGGCGCCGTCGAGCCTTCGACGAGTTGCATCAATTCGGCGCGATCCAGCGTGCGGCCGGTCACGGAGACACCAAGGGTCATGAGGCGATCCATAGTCATGTGAATGGGCGGGGCAAACATTATCCGGATTTCGGTCGCATCGTGCGACCGGCATCGCCTACTGCGCTGCCTTCCTTTTAACCGCAGCCGGCTTGCCGGCCGGTTCGGCGCGCGTCGGCCACAGAATCCGCATCTGCGCGCGCATCGCTAGGTCGTCTGCCGGAACCAGGCAGTATGCGAGACCGATGCGGCTGACCAGCGCGATGATGTCGTCGAGCGCGGGCGCCGACGCGCCGCGAACGGCGACGTACGCGCGGTAGGGCTCGTCCAGCACGCGCCGCCACATCGGCGCGATGTTCTCGACGATGAAGCCGAACACGTCGGTCGACAGGCTCGTGGCCAGGTAGTTGTGGTGAAAGCCGCCGTGATGGCGATCGCGGTAGCGTACCGCGAAGCACACGCTCTCCTCGCAGTAGGCCTCGAAATCGTGTTCGAAGCCGACGAGCGCGCGGTGCATCTCGTCGAAGAATTCGGCGTTCTGGACGCTGATCACACCCTGGATCAGTTCCTTCTTCGTGCCGAAATACCGGTACAGCGTGCGCCGCGAAATGTTGGCGCGCCGCGCGACATCGTCGATCGACAGGCTGTCGATCCCGTGCTCGATCATCGCGTCGAGCGCCGCGCGCAGGATCGCGTTTCGCCCGTCATTGACGCTGTCCATCCTGCTGGCGTCGCCCCAGCGCAGTTGCCGATCCATACCTTTCCTCGATGCCGCATGCCGCGCGGCGTGTGTCGATCCGCCGACCGGTTCCGGCGGTGCGGAATTTTCGCACACGTTGTCACAGAAATCGAATTTGTGCCATTATGCGGCACAAATAAGATATTTTGTGACATAGCGTTCCGGCCGGATTCTCCGGCCGGCGCATTCGCGGGCAAGGTCCGGCCACGCAGGTGTCGGCCGGTGCCCACCTTTGACTGGAGGAGACGATCCATGACCGATTCCACCGTGCTGGCGACCCAGCGCCCCATTCACCGGATTCACGCCGCACCCATCGACGCGCGCTACGCACGCGGCTGGCATTGCCTGGGGCTGGCCGACGATTACCGCGACGGCCGCGCGCATGGCCTGTCGATCTTCGGCACCCGCGTGGTGGTGTTCCAGGGCGAGGACGGGCAATTGCGCATCCTCGACGGCTACTGCCCGCACATGGGCGCCGACCTCGGGCGCGGGCATGTCGAAGGCGACACGCTCGTGTGCCCGTTTCACGGCTGGTCGTGGGCCGGCGACGGGTCTTGCGCGGCGATCCCGTATTCGTCGCGCATTCCGCCGAAGGCGCGCATCAAGTCGTGGCCGGTGATGGAGCAGAACCATCTGCTGTTCGTGTGGAACGATCCGGAGGGCAACGCACCCGATCCGTCAGTCGCGATTCCGCGGATCGACGCGTGCTTCTCCGACGCATGGAGCGACTGGGCCATCGTCAAGTGGGTGATCAACACGAACTGCCGCGAACTGATCGACAACCAGTCGGACAAGGTGCACTTCGGCCCCGTGCACGGCGCGCCGATCGACTATTTCTGCAATACGTTCGCGGGCCCGGTCGCCTACCAGAAGTTGCGCGGCGCAAGCTCGCGGCTGGCGGGCAGCGGGCGGCTGACCGCGGATTCCGCGTACTTCGGCCCCGCGTACCACGTGACGTTGATGACGGGCGAGGCGCAAGGGCAGGCGGTCAACTCGATCCTGCTCAACAGCCACGTGCCGATCGACACGAACAGCTTCGAGCTGCGCTTCGGCGTGATGGTCCAGAAGGATCCTGCACTGTCGGACGAGCAGAGCCGCGCGATGATCGACGGCTACGTGCTGGCCGCGCAGTCGGCGTTCCGCGAGGATGTCGCGATCTGGGATCACAAGACGCGCGTCGACAATCCGCTGCTGTGCGAAGGCGACGGCCCCATCTACCGGTTGCGCGAGTGGTACCGGCAGTTCTACACCGACGTCGCCGCGCTGCCGGCGCTGCATGCGCGCGTCGAGGTGCACGAGTACCGCGGCGAGAACGCGTGCTGGCGCCAGCTGACCGATGTACCGGCCGACGCGGCGAGCCGCCTGTCCACGATCTGACGCGGGGGCGGCCATCATGCACGACGATCGATACGATTCCGCCGACGACGCCACGTACGACGTGGTGGTGGTCGGCTCAGGCGCGGGCGCGATGACGGCGGCGCTGCGCGCGCACGATCAGGGCCTGTCAGTCCTGGTCGTCGAGAAAAGCCCCGTGTATGGCGGGACGACGGCTGTTTCGGGGGGCGGCATCTGGATTCCATGCAACGACCAGATCGCGGCGCTCGGTGGAAACGATTCGTATGACGAAGCGATTGCGTACCTGCGCGAAGTCGTTCGCGAGGACTTCGACCGGCCGCGCATCGATGCGTATCTCGAGAACGGTCCGAAGATGGTCGCGTATCTCGCGCAGCACGCACAAACGCGTTTTCACGCGGTGCCGCGTTATCCCGACTACTACCCCGACCGCGTCGGCGGCAAGCCGGGCTTCCGGACGATGGAACCGGCGGCGTTCGATGCCGCCCGTCTCGGCGCGCATTTCGACACGTTGCGCGCGCCGTCGCCTGCCACGCTGATCGCCGGCCGCATCGCGATGACGCAGATCGAAGCGCACACGATCGTCACGAAGGAGCGCGGCTGGTTGCGGCTCACTGCGCGCCTGATGCTGCGCTATGCCACCGATTTCCGCTGGCGCCGCCGCACCGCGCGCGACCGGCGCCTCACGCTCGGCAATGCGCTGGTCGCCAGCCTGCGCGCGGCGCTGGCGCAGCGCGGCATCGCGCTGTGGCTCGACACGCCGATGCGCTCGCTGCAGTCCGACGGCGCGCGCGTGAACGGCGTGGTCGTCGAGCGGAACGGGCGCACGGTCGGCATCCGCGCGACGCACGGCGTGGTGCTCGCATGCGGCGGGTTCGAGGCGAACCAGGCGATGCGCGAGCAGTACCTGCCGGCGCCGACGCGCGCCGAGTGGAGCGCGGCGCCGCCGATCAATACGGGCGACGGCATTCGCGCGGGGCTCGCGCTGGGCGCCGGTGTCGCGCTGATGGATTTCGTCTGGGGCGTGCCGACGGTGCGCGTGCCGGGCGAGGAGAAGCAGCGCGGGCTGTTCGTCGAGCGCTCGGCGCCGCGCTGCGTGATGGTCAACGGGCTCGGACGGCGCTTCGTCAACGAATCCGCGCCGTATCCGGACGTGATTCACGCGATGTATGCCGATCATGAGCGCACGCAGGCGAATGTGCCCGCGTGGTTCATCTTCGATGCCGAGTATCGCAAGCGCTACCCGTGCGGCGTGCTGCTGCCCGGCAGCGTGCAGCCGGACAGCCGGATCCCGGCCGGCTGGCTGGACTCGGTCATCTATCGCGCGGACACGCTGGCCGAACTCGCCGCGAAGATCGGCGTGAACGCCGACGGCCTGGCGCAGACCGTCGCGCGGATGAACGGCCATGCGGCCACGGGCGTCGATACGGAATTCGGCAAGGGCGGCAACGTGTTCGACCGCTACTACGGCGATCCGTCGTCGAAGCCGAACCCGTGCCTCGGGCCGATCGAGCGCGCGCCGTTCTACGCGCTGCGGCTCGACCCGGGCGAGATCGGCACGAAGGGAGGGCTGCGCACCGATGCGGATGCGCGCGTGCTGCGACCCGACGGCTCGGTGATCGACGGGCTGTACGCGCTTGGTAACACGTCGGCGGCCGTGATGGGCAAGACCTATCCGGGCCCCGGCTCGACGATCGGGCCGGCGATGACGTTCGGCTACGTGGCGGCCAACCACATTGCGGCCGTGCGGCAGCTTGCGGGCGAGGCGTCGGCGGCTGGCGCGTGATCGAGTGAGCGCGCGGATGCAACGCGTCAAATGAACGGCGGCTGCGCGCCGCCGCGTCAGTCGGCGCCGATCTTGTCTTCGGCGTACACGAGCTGCCGCAGGCGCGCGGCGGCTTCATCGCGCATCTCGATCGAGACCTGCGGCGGCACGCCGGACGCACCCGCTGGCGCGTAAAGCGCGCCGATCAGCGGCGGCTGGGCCGCGACGAACGCGCGCCATTTCCGCGACGACGCACGCATCGCTTCGCGCGATGCAGGCGGCAGGCGGCGTTCAATCGCCGCCGTCACGTCGTCGATATCCCGCAGGTACAGCGGCGTGGCCTGCGCCGCGCAGCGGCCCTTCGCGTCGAGATCGGCGAGCGCCGTGCAGTGCGTACGTTCGAAGCGCGCACCGCGTCGCGGAACGGCGGCGACGCGCTCGGGCTTGTCGTCCGTCGCGGGCGGCAGGCGCGTGGCCAGGCTGAAGCCGCGCGCCGTGCGATCGGCGTCGAACCGCTGCAGCGACAGCGCGCGTTGCCGCGTCAGTTCCATCACGTCGTTCGCATTCATCGGTGCGTAGACCGTGCCGCGTGTCGTCGCGTAGACGGCGCCGATCAGCTTCAGGTCGGCGTCACGGCGCGCGAGCCACGCGCGCTGGGCGCGCAGCAGCGCGGGCCGGTCCGCCGCCGGCAGCGATGCCTGCAGCGCGCGATAGCTGGCGTTGAGCCGTGCGTCCCATGCGTGGTTCGCGTCGACGATGCATTCGTCCTGGCCACCTGTCGACGCGTGTGCGGGATCGTTCAGGCACTGCGTCATCGTCTGGTCGATCGGGTCGAGGCCGGTTGCGGCATCGGGTTGCGCGGCAACGGCGGCAGGCGCGGTGACGACCGCGCAAAGCGCGAAGGCCGCGAGACGTTCGAGCATGGACGGCGTCCTTTTTTGTGGTGAGCGTTGGTGTGCGCTTTGGATCGAAGCGGGACCGTTGAATATCAGCTGCCGGCGGGCCCCGGCCGGCTGAAACGCTGCTCGACCACCTCGGTTCCCCAGTGCGTGCCTGCGGATTCGTCGGTCAGCGTAAAGCCGAACGACTCGTACAGGTGGCGCGCCGAATCCAGTCCCTTGAACGTCCACAGGTAGGTCTCGTGAAACCGGTGCTCATCGACGAAGCGCATGGCCCGCGTCATCATCTGGCGCCCGACGCCGGACCCGCGCAACGCGTCGTTCACGATGAACCAGCGCAGGTGCGCGACGCCGGTGGTCGGGTCGCCGTCGATCGCGAGCGACGCGAGCGTCCGCCCGTCTTCCCGGCAGAGCCACAGTGCCTTGCCGTCGGCCGGCAACGCACCCGCGAACTCGGCCAGCTCGGTCGCCACCCGCTTCTCGAAAAAGGCGCCGAACCCCCAGTGCTCCGAATAGAAGCGTGCATGCAGGCTCGCGATATCGCCGATACAGCCCGGTTGGTAGCCTTCGAGAATCGGCGGCGTGTCGGTTGCTGCCGCGGGCGCCTTGGCGGCGTTGTCCTGCGCGAGTGCATCGGCGTACAGCGCGAGCGAACGCAGCAGCGCCTGCTGGTCGGCGGGAATCATGCGACGCAGCGCGTTCGACACCTGATCGGTCGCGAACGTGTCGATTCGTTTCTGGAGCTTTTTTCCTTCGGCGGTCAGGTACAACTCGATCGCGCGTGCATCCTCGTTCGACACGCGGCGCTCCACGACACCGGCCGCCTCGAGCCGCGCGAGTTGCCGGCTCGTATTCGATTTGTCGAGCCGCAGGATGTTGCCGAGATCCTTCGCGTTGATGCCGGGCGCCATCCCGATCTCGAGGATCGCGTGTACGGCCGATGGCGCCCAGTCGCTGTCGGCGAGCGTCGCGCGCATGAAGCCGAGCTCGCGCACCAGTTTGCGGGAGAAGTCGCGCAATTCGAGGATGGTCGCGTCGCGAGGCTTGGCAGGCGGGTCGATGAGGTCCATGGGGTGCCCCAAATGGTTGCGTATCGCAATCGATAATAGTTGCGATGCGCAACTTGTCAAGGCGAATTTGCCGGCGAGCGGGAGTGGTATTGGCGCGGATGGCGGCGTGCCGCCGGGTGGACGCATACTGCGCATATCGGGCGACCGGCGGCCGGCGACCGGCGGCGTTGCCCGATCATCGATCCAGGTCCGCGGACCACGGAGGCCACCATGAACAAGCTGTTGCCGATGTCGATTGCGTTGCTTGCCGGATGCGGCATCAGTGCCGGATCGCTCCACGCGGCCGGCGACATGGATGCGCCGCCCTGCAGCGCCGCGCATGCGGCGGACCAGGGCGGGAATGCGGCAACGTCGGGTACGTCGGTCCGCAGCTTTTCGACCGCCGGGTGTTCCGGTGCAGTGCTGCAGGGCGACCACGCCACCGCGACGGTCAACGGCGACCGGATCGAACTGCGCAACGGCATCGTCTATGTGAATGGGCGGTCGTACGGCCCCGTCACGCCCGCGCAGACGGTCGAATACGAGGCCGCGCGCGACAGGCGCACGTTGAAGGTCGACGGAAAAGTCCGCACGCCGCTGCGCTGATGGCCCGCCGCGTCGGCCACGTGGCAGCCGCGGCGCGTGAGGTCACGTCGTCTTCGGGTAGCTGACTTCCATGCCCGCGCGCACGTCCTGCTGGATGCCGTACTGCGCGAACGGATAGCGCAGCCCGTTGCGCGACAGCGCCTCCATTCCGGTAATGGCCAGTTCGAGCGCGTCGGGCGCCAGCGCCATCAGCATCTCGTCGTCGAGCACGCCGCCGTAGCGGCGCTCCGCGTAGCACGGAATCGACAGGCTCGGCTGCCCGGTCGACAGCGCGCGGCCCCACGAATCCGCGCAGGCCGATTCGCCGACCACACTCCAGTCGAAGCGCTTGTATCCCGACCATTGCAGCCCGTTGATGAAGTACATCATCGCGCCGGGCGTCGCGTAGAACAGCGCAATGTCGGGCTCGATGCGGCCGGCCGCGAGCGGCGACACGACGAGCGCGTCGTACTTGCCGTCGGCCACGCAGTGCATCGCGGCCTGGTGGGCGCGAGAATCTTCCTGCGTCGCATACCAGACGCCCGCCATCTGCTGGCCGGACGCCCACTCGGCATCCTTCGCGTGACCGAGCCCGACGACCGACCGGCATTGCGCGCCGACGAGGTCGTCGGCCGTGATGCCGACCGTGAAGCCGAGCCGCGCCGTTTGCCCGACGATCTGGTCCAGCGAATGGATCGCCTTCGGGCGGCGAATGCGCGGGACGGCTTCCATGTCCTCGCGCCGTTCGAACAGCTTCATCCCGAACGGGATGCTGCGCAGCTTGAGCAGCCGCTCGAGGTTCGCCGACAGTCCGGCAAGCGTGTCTTTCATGTGGGGTCTCCGGGATTCGCCGGACCAGTGTAGCGATCCGCGCCAGCCCCTTCAACACGCCGCCGGGCGCTTATTCGACCAGTGTCAGCCGGCCGTCGCTGAGCCGCACTTCGCGTCCGATCCACGCCGCATCGACGCGCGGCAGCACGGCCGACGGCTTGCGCAGTTCGCGCAGCAGCGTCGCGCCGTGCGACAGCCGGCCGCCCATGCGGGCGACGACTGCGCGCGCGGCCTGGTACTGCGCGTGCCGGCCCGGGTCGAGCGAATCTTCGAGCAGGATGTCGTGGCCGAGCACGCCCTGCGTGTCGCCCGGATAGATCATGAAACCGGCGGCCTCGTCGGTGCCTTCGCTGCCGTCCTGCCAGAAGCTGCCGTTGCGTTCGCGGCGCTCGGGGTGGGGCGCGAACCAGGTGTCGCGGTCGGCGGCCGGCATCGCGTGATGCAGGCGGAAGAACACGCGCATCAGGTTGTCGCGGTACCACTCGCGTACCTGCAGATACCAGCCGCGCATGCCGGGCGCGCCGAGCGTGTGCAGCACGCGGACCGGCAGCGGCCAGTCGGGAAAGGGCTGCAGCGGCAGGTCGGTGGCCGCGGGCCGCGCGGTGCCCGGATCGGTTTCCCACGGCAGGCGGTGCGGGCTGTCGTCGAGCTGGCCATAGGCGGTCGGCGGACGTCCCCACAGGGCGCCGCCGCTGCTGGCGAGCGATGACGCGATGCACAGGTTGCCCTGCACGACGAACACGTAGAAGCGCGTGAACCAGTCGGCCAGTTGCTGGCCGTCGGCGCGCCGTTCGACGAGCGTCGCGAGCTCCCGGTCGAAGCGCTGCAGGCCGCGCGCGAGCGTCGGCAGGTGCCCGCGCGCGACCCGCAGCATGCGCCAGAACACCGGCAGCGAGCGCAGCAGGCGCAGCGGACGCCAGCGCAGCGGCGGCGTCGCGCCGCCGATCTCGCCGCTGTAGTTCGCGGCCGATACGCCCCAGTCCGCGAGACGGGCGAGGAACAGGTCGTTGTTGATGTACGACGCGCCGCCGTACAGCGCGGTGAACGGCTCGTTGTCGCGCAGCACGCGGGCATCCCAGCGCGCCATGATGGCCGGGATGCTGCCGGCCGCGCGCCGTTGCGCGTACTCGACCAGCCGGCTCGGCTGCGGCGGCAGGATCTCGGCGATGTTGGCCGAGGTCAGGTGCCGGTGCCAGCCGTAGCTGCTGATCGGGCGGTACTGCAAGAGCCAAAGCTGTGTGCCGTCCCACGCCCATTCGACATCGCCGGGCACGTAATGGAACGCGCGCAGCACGCGTTGCAGGAATGCCCACAGCCGCTGCGCGGTCAGCCCGTGAGCGGGCGCGAAGGTGCCATGCCGCCACGGTTCGCCAAGGCGCGACAGGATCGCGCGCCGCGGGCTTGCCTGTCCGTCGGCGAGCGATTCGAGGTGGCCTTCCACCCATTCGACTTCGACTGCGAGATGGCGCACGAACGCGATACCGGACAGGACGGGTGTGACGAAGCGCTGCACGACCGCTTCCTCGAGGCCGCCGTCGAGCAGCTCGGCCACGCGGCCGGCCGCGTGCGATGCCGGCACGCGCAGGAACGTCGTGTGCAGGCCGGCATTCGCCGCGTCGGCCTGGTCTTCGCCGTGGCTCGACGAGCGGATCGCCCATTCGGCGCCGGGCTGGCTCGCGAGAAAGCCGGGCAGGCGCGGATCGTCGGCGCGGGTCAGCGACAAGGCGGGGGGCACGGGGAGGCCGGCCAGCGTGGCCAGTGCCAGGCGTCCGCCCTTCGTGTGCGCGACGAAGCCCGCGTCGCCGGCTTCGAGCCACTGCGCGAATGCGGCCGGCGCATCGATCCACGGATAGTGTCCCCAGCCGGGTTGCAGCGTGACGGTGAGGTCCGCACGCGCGAGGATCGCCGACCACGCGGCGGCCTGGCGCACGCCGAGCACGGCGTCCTGGTCGCCCCATACGAGCTCGATGCGGTCGGTGACCCACTCGAGCAGCGGCAGCGCGGTATCGGCGCGCACGAGATCCCAGTGCGGCAGGAACGCGCGGCAGCGCGCATAGCCGGCACCCATGCGGCGGTACTGCGCGGGCGTCCAGGTCTGGTTCGAGAACTTGCGGGCGAACAGCGCCGGATAGTGCGCAAGCAGCCAGTGGATCGTCTTGCGCAGCGGCTTCGGCGCCATCAGTTTCGGCAGGCGCCGCTCCCACAGGAACGCGCCGACGGGCGCGAGCAGCACGCTGCGCGCGAAGTGGCCGGGACGCCGCTGCAACGCGTGCAGGACCAGCAGCGCGTTCACGCCGACCGCCATGATCGCGTGGCCCGGTTCGGTGGCGTCCAGCAGCGCTTGCGCATACGCGGCGAGATCCTCGCACGGCGGCGCGGGGTGGTCGCCGAAGCCCGGCAGTTCCAGCGGCACCGGCCGGTAGTGCCGGAAGTGGGGCAATGCATCGTCCCACCAGTCGGCCGCGCTGCCGTTGCCGGCGAGGAGGTACAGGATCGGTTTGCTCATGAATGCTTCGTCGGTCGACGATCGTCGCGGTCGCGCGCGCCCGATCGGGGCGGCGACGTCGGCGGATGCCACGGCTCTCGTTGGTGTTATGCCGATGCGAGTGGAATGGAAGGGCGGCCCGCTCGGGTGAATGGTTGCGGGCATTCTACGCGAGTCGATTCCATTCGATTCGCGATTCATTCCGGGTGCGGGTTGTTTCGACGCGCGTCCGTCGCGCAAGCGCGGCACGTAGAATCACGCCACCGGAATTCACCGGACGGGATGCAAGGAAAGACAATGAAAAGAAGCTGGATCGCGGGGGGATTGATTGCACTCGCCACCCACGGCGCATGGGCCGTGAACTGGGTCACGCTGGGCCCGGGTCCGGCTGTCGGGCTTGATGTCGATCCCGCGTCCGTCCAGCGTGGCCCGCTCAATTCGTGGGTGACGGTCAGGATCGCCTATGCCGAACCGCGCCGGTACTCGGCGCCGTTTCCCGTGCGAAGCATCGTTTCCGACTGGTCGTTCGACTGTGCGAACAAGACGTGGGCGATGGGCAAGACGATCATGACCGGAACACAGCCGGGCCAGACCCATGTTTCGCGCGAAGACCCGGACGATTACCGCTATGTCGAGCGCGATTCCATTCAGACGCTGGTCATGAACTACGTGTGCAAGCAATCCTGATGACGGCAATGCAGTCCGCGTTGCAGGCCGTTCGAGCACCGTTTGGCTCTCAAACGGAATCGCACGTTTTTGCGATGGCGCACCGTGTCGATTCGTTTCCAGGGGCCGGTGCGATGGCGCACCGGCCCGCCCCGGGGGCGACGAATCAGTGCGCCGCGGCCGCCGCGACCGCATCGGCAGGGCTGCCCGGCGGCTGCCCCGTTTGCCGGCGCGATCGGCCCGAGCTCAGGTACGCGGCGATCGAATCCTGCGTGACCTCGCCGATCCACACGCCGTCGGAGTCGAGCACGGGCATCCACGATGCGCTGTACTGGTACATTTTCGACAGCACGATGCGCAGGTTGTCGTCGGCCGAGACACCGGCCGGGAACGGCGTCACGCGTTCGCCGCATACGCCGCCGCCGGTGCGTGCCGCGCGGCGCGTTACGTAGCCGAGCGCGCGGCCCGCGTCGTCGAGTACGGTCAGGTAGCGGCAGTCGGTTTCGTCCATCACCGCGAGTGCGTGCGCGAGAGGCGTATCGACGCGTGCCGTTTCGGGCTGCGTCGCGGCGTCGCCGGCCTTCACGAGCAGCAGGCGCTTGAGCGTGCTGTCCTGCCCCACGAACTGCGCGACGAATTCGTCGCGCGGGCGCGCGAGCAGCGTGTCGGGGTGATCGTACTGAACGAGCTGGCCGCGCCGGAACACCGCGATACGGTCGCCCAGCTTGATCGCTTCGTCGATATCGTGGCTCACCATGATCACGGTCTTGTTCAGTTGCCGTTGCATCTGGAAGAACTCGTTCTGGATCGATTCGCGATTGATCGGATCGACCGCGCCGAACGGTTCGTCCATCAGCAGCACGGGCGGATCGGCAGCCAGCGCGCGAATCACGCCGACACGCTGCTGCTGCCCGCCCGACAGCTCGCGCGGATAGCGTTTCAGGTACAGCTTCGGATCGAGCGCGACCATCGCCATCAGATCGCGTGCGCGCTCGGTGCAACGCTTCTTGTCCCAGCCCAGCAGGCGCGGTACGACGGTGATGTTCTCTTCGATCGTCATGTTCGGAAACAGCCCGATCTGCTGGATCACGTAGCCGATGTGGCGCCGCAGGTCGACTTCGTCGAGCTGCGCCGTATCCTCGCCGTTGATGAGCACGCGGCCCGACGTGGCGGCGATGAGCCGGTTGATCATCTTGAGCGTGGTGGTCTTGCCGCAGCCCGACGGGCCGAGGAACACGCAGATTTCCCCTTCGGGCACCGACAGGCTCACGGAGTCGACCGCGCGGACGGCCTGGCCGTCCTTGCGCGTGAAGGTCTTGGTCAGTTGGTCGAGTTCGATCATGTCTTCTGCACTCCCTTCGGTGTCAATGCGCGCTGCAGCATCTGCAGCAGCCGGTCGGCGACGATCGCGAGCAGGCTCACGAGCACCGCGCCCACCAGCAGTTTCATCATGCTGCTTTGCCCGATCGCGCGCAGGATCAGCGTGCCGAGCCCGCCCGCGCCGACCACGGCGGCGATCGTCATCACGCCGATGTTCATCACGACCGCGGTGCGCACGCCCGCGAGAATCACGGGCACCGCAAGCGGCAGATCGACGAGGCGCAGGCGCTGCCACGAGGTCATGCCGATGCCGGTGCCGGCTTCCTTGATCCCCGCATCCACGTTGTGCAGCGCGAGGTACGTGTTGCGCATGATCGGCAGCAGCGAATAGAGGAACACGGCCGTGATCGCGGGCGCGGCGCCGATGCCCAGGCCGAAGCGCGAGAAGAACGGGATCATCAGGCCGAACAGCGCGATGGACGGCAGCGTGAGCACGATCGTGGCGATGCCGAGCAGCGGCCCGGCGAGCCAGTCGTGGCGATTGATGAGGATGCCGAGCGGCACGCCCGCGACGATCGCGCAGCCCACGGCGATCGCGACGAGCCAAACGTGTTGCAGCGTGAGCTGCAGCAGCTCGGGCCAGCTCGAAGCGAGATAGTCGAATACGCTCATCGGGTCTCCTTCAAGGTAGCGGATGCGTGCGCAGGAACGCGTCGGCGACGTCGCGCGGCGATTGGCCGTCGAGGTCGACGGCCTTGGCCATCGCCTGCATCACGTCGTTGTCGAGTGCGGCCGACAGCGCGTTGAGCTGCGTGGCGAGTTTCGGATTGCGTTCGAGCGTGTCCTTGCGCACCACGGGCGTCGCGTTGTACGGCGGGAAGAAATGCTTGTCGTCTTCGAGCGGCACGATGCCGAAGCCCTTCACCCGTCCGTCGGTCGTGTAGACGAGGCCGATCTTCAACTGGTTGTTGTGCAGCGCCGTGTAGACGAGCCCCGGATCCATCTGCTTCAGCTGCGCGCGGCCGAACTGCATGCCGTACGCGGCGAGCAGCGGCTTCAGGCCGTCGGGACGGTTCGCGAATTCCGCATCCATGCCGAACACGTAGTGCTTTGCGGCCGGATCGGTCTTCAGGTGCTCGGCGAGCTGCGACACGGTCCGGATGCCGGTGGCCTGCGCGAGCTGGCTCGGCAGGCCGATCGCGTAGGTGTCGTTGAGCGGCGACGCGTCGAGCCACACGAGCCCGCGCGGCACGTCGAGCGCCTTGACGCGCCGGTACATCGCTTCGGGAGAAAGCTTGTCCTGGATCTTGTTGTAGACGAGCGCGGCGGTGCCCGTGTAGTCCCACATCAGGTCGAACTGGCCGTTCTCCAGCGCGCTGCGTGCGAGCGTGCTGCCGAGGCCCGAGCGGACTTCCACGTCGTAGCCGCGCGAGCGCAGGTACTGCGAGGTGACTTCCGCGAGCACGTATTGCTCGGTGAAGTTCTTCGCGCCCAGCACGAGCTTCGCGGCGAATGCCGGTGTGCCGGCCGCGAAGCACAACGCACCGGCCGCGCACAGGCGGGCGAACGATCGAAACGTGCGATGGCGCGTCATGCCGCACCTCCGTGACGCGCGAGCCAGTGGCGGCTGCCGGCCGCGACGATGCCGTCCAGCACGAGCGCGAGGATCGCGGTGAGCGACGCGCCGAGCAGCAGCAGCGGCTGGTTGTCGAGGTAGATGCCGGGGAAGATCAGCGAGCCGAGGCTGTCCGCGCCGATCAGGTAGGCGAGCGGCGCCGTCCCGACGTTGATCGCGAGCGCGGTGCGCACGCCGCCGACGATGATCGGCAGTGCATCGGGCAATTCGACGCGAACCAGCGATTGCCAGCCCGTCATGCCGATGCCCTTGGCCGCTTCGCGCAGTGCGGCCGGCACGTTCTTCATGCCTTCGTACGCATTGCGCGTGATGGGCAGCAGCGACGCGAGGAACAGCGCGACGATCGCGGGCACGTCGCCGATGCCAAAGATGCCGAGCGCGATGGCCAGCACGGCCAGTGACGGGATCGTGTTGCCGATGTTGAAGACCTGCATGAAGCGCTCGGCCTGGTGCTGAAATCGCGGCCGGCTCAGCAGCACGCCGGCCGGTACGCCCACGGCGATCGCGAGCGTCATCGAGTAGACGACCAGCAGCATGTGCTGGCCCGCGTAGTAGGCGAGATCGTCCGCGCGCTGGTGGAACGTGTCGGCGCCGATGCCGCGCGCCAATGCCCAACCGACTGCGATGATGGCTACCAGGCTGCCCACCAGCTGGACAGTGCGTCGAGTCATGAAGATACGCCTCCTCAATCCCGGTGCGGCGCGCGCGCAGGCGCGCGCCGCGATGACGCCGGATGGCGTCGCGATGGAAGTTCGTGATCCCGGCATGGCCGCGATTGAACTGACGGAAACAGTGCTGCCGGCTGCACGGATGTGCGGCTGGCGGTCGGGTGAACGCGATGCTGCGTTCTTCTGATTGTCAGGTTCAGCCCGGCGGCGCCGTAACGGCGAGGCGCGTTCGAGCAGGGCGCCGTCGAGTGAAGACGGCATGGATGCGGGCGACTTGACGCCGACCGCTGGGGCCGGAGGCCCCTTTGACGTGGCGAAACGGATGCATGCGCAACAAAGTGCGAAATGACATCACGTTGCGCACGAGATCATGCGTTTTGTGATGAAGTTGGGGCGAGTATAGAGCAATCGAAAGATCGCGTCTACCTTGGGCGAGGCGCGCGCTCGTGTGGCGGCATCGAGATCGACGACGTCGCCGGTCTTCGTGAAAATGATTCGAATTCCAAACTAATAGACGGCGCCGTCGTTCCGAAACGGAATGCGCGAGCGACGTTACGTGTCGATTTCGGTGTCCGCGCGCGGCGTTTTTCCCGTCCAGCGCCGGTACGCATGACGGAAGCTGCGCGGCTCGCTGTAGCCGAGCCGCTCGGCGATCGCCGCGACCGTCAGCGTGTGGTCGTCGAGCATCCGCGCCGCCTCGTCATGACGCACTTCGTCGAGCAGCGACTGGAACGTGATGCCGTCCTTGTCGAGCCGCCTGCGCAGCGTGCGCTCCGTCAGGTGCAGTGCGTTCGCGAGCGACGTCATCGACTTGAAGCGCGCGAGGTCGCGCGCCATCAGCTCCTTCGCGCGATCGGCGAAGCGCGTGCCGACCGACGCGGCCCACTGTCGTTCGAGCACTTCGCACTGGCCATGCAGCGCATTGAAGCTGACTTCGTTCGCGAGACGCGGCGCTTCCGTGCCGTTCACGGACGTGAACACGAGACGGTTGTCGGCCGCATTGAATGCGACCGGACAGCCGAAGTGGCGCGTGTAGTCGGCCGCGTTGCGCGGCGTGCGCCGCACGAGCTGCACCTGTTCCGGCCACACCGGTTTGCCGACGAGGTCGGACACGATCAGCCGCAGGCTCGACAGGCACATGTCGACCTGGAATCCCTCGAGATCGGGTTCGCCGTTGTAGCGGCCGATGGTCACGCTCATGCCATCGGCGTACGTATCGATGCGCACGTCGAAATACAGCCCCATGAACAGCGGAAACTGCCCCATGCAGCGGAACGCCTGCATCACGGAGCCGCAGATCAGCATCGCGTAGCCGGCGAGGCCGAGCGTCGACACGTGCAGCCGCGCGCCGATCGACAGCCCGATCGACGGTACGCCGCTGCAGCGCAGCAGGTTGCGGAAGCAACGCTGCTCCTGGCCGCGATTCACGTGCAGGTTCGGCGACGCGACTTCGTCCGCGCCAAGCCCCGTGCCTTCGAGCAGCGCGGCGCCGTCGATGTGCCGCACGCGGCACTCGTCCAGCGCAACCGCGATTGCGTGGACGGTGGCCGGAATATCCTCCTGGCGCCCGGCCGGGCGCGCGAGGCCGAGCGATGTGCGCAGGCTGCGCTCGGCACGGCTCTGGTTTCGTTGGGAGCGGCTGTCCATGATGCCGATACGGTGACGGGGTCGCGTAGAACATAGCCGGAATGTCCGCAAAATGCCAGTGCGGCACAGCAGCATGCAGGGCCGGACGGTGCGATGCACGACATCGTGTCCGAAAATATCCCTCGATTACGTCCGCATTTCTCATTCGTCCTCGATTTTTTGGCGCTCCACACTTTCTTCCAGTCGTGCCCCGCCGGCAGCGCCGGACGCACGCGTGTTGAGGTCATGAACGCCACCGACGTGAGGACAGCATGGACAACGACAGGCCAGGTCGAACCGCATTCGCCGCCGCGACGCATGATGTCGGCGCGCCCGCGCATCGGGGCGACCCGGACGAACGCCGCAAGCCGCACCTGCTCGGCCTCTCGACGCTCGTGATCTTCGGTCTCGCGTACATGCTGCCGATGACGGTGTTCACGACCTACGGCCTCGTCACGAGCGAGACGAACGGGCATCTGACGGCCGCGTATGCGGTCACGCTGGTCGCGATGCTGTTCACCGCGCGCAGCTACGGCCACATGGCGCGGCTGATGCCGAGCGCCGGTTCCGCCTACACGTTCGCGAGCCGCAATTTCGGCACGTCGGCCGGCTTCATGGTCGGCTGGGCATTGCTGATGGATTACCTGTTCATCCCGATGATCAGCTACCTCGCGATCGGCATCTACATGAAGCAGCTTTTCCCCGGCGTGCCGGCCAGTGTGTGGATCGTCGGCAGCATCGCGCTGATCACCGGGCTGAACATCGTCGGCATCCGGCTCGTCAACCGCGTGAACCTGATCCTGATCGCGAGCCAGCTCGTGTTCATCGCGATCTTCGTCATCGCATCGGCGCGCGTCGCCGCGAACGAAGGGCTGGCGATGGCCGTCGCGTTGCCGTCGTCGGGCGATGCGCGCGCGATCTTCGCGGGCTCCGCGATCCTGTGCCTGTCGTTCCTCGGCTTCGATGCGGTCACCACGTTGTCGGAGGAGACGCGCGAGCCGCGGCGCACGGTGCCGCGCGCGATCCTGCTGTGCACGCTGGCGAGCGGCTTGCTGTTCATGTTGATCGCGTATGTCGGGCAAGTGGTGTTTCCCGACTGGCACGCGTTCAAGGATCTCGATTCGGCCAGCCTCGACCTGATGCGGCGCATCGGCGGCGGCACGCTGTCGGCGTTCTTCGTCGCCGTGTACGTGGCCGGCTGCTTCGCGAGCGCGATGGCCGGGCAGGCGAGCGTGACGCGCGTGCTGTTTGCGATGGGCCGCGACCGCGTGCTGCCCGAATGCGTATTCGGCCACTTGCATGCGCGGCTGCGCACGCCGGTGCGCGCGACGCTCGCGGTCGGCGTCGTGTCGCTGTCCGCGCTGTTCATTACGCTCGACCTCGCGTCGACGATGATCAGTTTCGGCGCGCTCGTCGCGTTCGCGATCGTGAACCTGTGCGTGATGCGCAGCTATCTGGGCCGGCCCGAGCACCGTCACGTCGCGGGCTGGGTCACGTTCGGCGTGATGCCGGCGATCGGCTTCGCGATGAACGTGTGGCTCTGGTCGGGACTGTCGCGCCAGACGTTCTACGTCGGCATCGGCTGGCTCGTGCTCGGACTCTGCCAGCTCGTGTGGCTGACGCGCGGCTTCACGCGCCCGGCACCGACGCTGTCGATGAATTGAATGACTGGCCGTGCGGCGCCGGTTCTGAAACCCTGAAGGAGGAGTGACCCATGAACGCTGTTGACGTCAATCTCGATGCGGACCTGCAGGCGCTCGGCAAGCGCCATCTGCTGATGCATTTCACGCATGCCGATGCGTATCGCGAGAACGCGCTGACCGTGTTCGAGCGCGGCGAAGGCTGCTGGCTCGTCGATCGCAACGGCAAGCGCTATTTCGACGGGCTGGCCGGGCTGTATTGCGTGCAGGTCGGCTACAGCCACGGTGCGGAGATCGGCGATGCGATCCGCGAGCAGATGGTGCGGCTGCCGTTCGCGACCAACTGGGGTGTCGGCCACGAGCCGGCGATCCGGCTCGCGCACAAGCTCGCGGCGCTCGCGCCCGAGGGCCTGAACCGCGTGTTCTTCACGTCGAGCGGCTCGGAGTCGAACGAATCGGCGATCAAGCTGGTGCGCCAGTATCACCAGTCGCGCGGCGAGCCGCAGCGGCGCAAGTTCATCGCGCGTCGCGTCGCGTATCACGGCACGTCGTTCGGCGCGCTCGCGCTGAACGGGATGACGAACTTCCGCAAGCATTTCGAACCGCTGATGTCGGGCGTGCGGCACGTGGGCAACACGAAGCGCTACGGCCGCCCGGCGGGCGAGACGGAAGCGCAGTTCACGCGCCACCTGCTCGACGAGATCGAATCGCTGATCGTGCAGGAGGGGCCGGATACGGTGGCCGCGATCGTCGTCGAGCCGCTGCAGAACGCGGGCGGCAGCCTGACGCCGCCGGCCGGCTACGCGGCGGGGCTGCGCGACATCTGCGACCGGCACGGCGTGCTGCTCGTCGCGGACGAGGTGATCTGCGGGTTCGGCCGGCTCGGCGAATATTTCGGGTCGGCGCGCTACGGGTTGAAGCCGGACATCATCACGTTCGCGAAAGGCATTGCGTCGGGCTACGTACCGCTCGGCGGCGTGATCGCGAGCGATGCGGTCGTCGACACGGTGCTCGACGGGCCGCAGCAGATGTTCCTGCACGGCGCGACGTACGGCGGCCATCCGGTCGCCTGCACGGCAGCGCTCGCGAACCTCGAGATCATGGCGCGCGAACGCGTACTCGAGAATGTCCGCGCCAACGAAGCCGTATTCCGCCAGACGCTCGACGGCCTGCTCGAGTTGCCGTGCGTCGGCGACGTGCGCGGCGACGGCTACCACTATTCGCTCGAACTCGTGACCGACAAGGCCGCGCGCCGCTGGGCGGCCGGCATCAGCGCGCAGGCGTTCGTGTCGACGCTGCTCGCGCCCGCGATCTTCGACGCCGGGTTGTTGTGTCGCGCGGGTGTCGATCATGAAGGCACGCCGATCCTGCAGTTCTCGCCGCCGCTCGTGATGTCACGCGACGAGATCGTGTGGTTCGTCGCGCAGATCCGCGACATCCTCGTCGACACCTACGCACGGGCGACGCGCTGAGCGCGGCGTCCTCCAGTCAAGGAGCATTCGATGCGAACCTCGCAGCAGTCCTATATCGACGGCCAGTGGCTCGATCCGGCCGATGCACGATCGATCGACGTGATCGACCCGGCCACCGCGCGGCCGTATGCGCAGCTCAGGATCGGCGTCGCGGCCGACGCCGATCGTGCGGTCGGCGCGGCGAAACAGGCCTTCGACACGTACTCGCGCTGGTCCGTGGACGAGCGCGTCGCGCTGTTGAAGCGCGTGCTCGAGATTTACCAGCGCCGCTACGAAGAGGTCGCGCAGACGATCAGCCAGGAAATGGGCGCGCCGATCGCGTTTGCGCGCGCGGCGCAAGCTGCAGTCGGCACCGCGCACCTCGAACAGACGATCCGCGCGCTGCAGTCGTTCCGCTTCAGCACGCAGACCGATGCGCTGCTGGTGTCGCACGAACCGATCGGCGTGTGCGCGCTGATCACGCCGTGGAACTGGCCGATCAACCAGATCGTCTGCAAGGTCGCGCCTGCGCTCGCCGCCGGCTGCACGATGGTGCTCAAGCCGAGCGAGATCGCGCCGTTCAGCGCGATCCTGTTCGCGGAGGTCCTGCACGAGGCCGGCGTGCCGCCCGGCGTGTTCAACCTCGTGCATGGCTACGGGCATGAGGTGGGCGATGCGCTGTCGCGGCACCCGGATGTCGACATGGTGTCGTTCACGGGCTCGACGCGCGCCGGTGTCGAGGTCGCGAAGGCGGCCGCCGATACCGTGAAGCGCGTGCACCAGGAGCTTGGAAGCAAGAGCCCGAACCTGATCCTGCCCGACGCCGATATCGAGGATGCCGTCACGCGCGGCGCGCGCAGCTGCTTCAGCAACAGCGGCCAGTCGTGCAATGCGCCGACGCGCATGCTCGTGCATGCCGATCATCTGGCGCTGGCCGAGCAGGCGGCGCGGCGCGAAGCGGAACGCACCGTCGTCGGCGATCCGCGTTCGACGGAAACCGGCATCGGGCCGGTCGTCAGCCGTACGCAGTTCGACCGCATCCAGCACTTCATCCGGCTCGGGATCGAGGAAGGCGCAACGCTCGTCGCCGGTGGCCCCGGCCGGCCGGAAGGGCTCGGCGACGGGTTCTACGTGCGGCCGACGGTGTTCTCGAACGTCACGCCGGACATGACGATCGCGACCGAGGAGATTTTCGGGCCGGTGCTGGCGATCATGACCTACCGGACCGAAGAAGAAGCCGTCGCGCTCGCGAACGATTCGGTCTACGGGCTCGCGGCTTACGTGCAGTCGAAGGATCTCGAGCGGGCGCGCCGCGTCGCGGCAAGGTTGCGGGTCGGCAACGTCCACATCAACTACCCGGCGTGGAACCCGGCCGCGCCGTTCGGCGGGTACAAGCGCTCGGGCAACGGGCGCGAGTATGCGGAGTTCGGCCTCGTCGAATATCTGGAGACGAAGGGCACGACGGGGTACGCTTGAGCGGCGCGCAAGCGCGCTGACCGGGTGGCGGCGTCCTGCGGGACGCCGCACCTTTTGATCGATTGCGAGGAGGTCGACGATGCAGGTTTCGCAGATGAACGACGGCATGTGCGGGGAGGGCCGCGCGCGATGAAGATCCTGATCGCCCGGATGAACCACGAGACCAACACGTTCTCGCCGGTGCCGACACCGCTTGCCGCGTTCGGCCGCAACGGCCCCGACTGGGGCGAGGAGGCGTATCGCGCGAACCACGGGATGCGCACGGCGATGGCCGCGTTCATCGACGCGGCGGCGCGCGAAGGCGCCGACGTCGTGACGCCCGTGTCGGCGGCCGCGAACCCGAGCGGGCCCGTTGCGGCCGGCGCGTATGCGGCGATCTGCGACGCGATCGTCGCGGCCGCGCCCGGTTGCGATGCCGTGATGCTCGACCTGCACGGCGCGATGGTCGCCGAGCAGAGCGCGGACGGCGAGGGTGACCTGCTCGCGCGCGTGCGCGCGGCACTGCCCGATGCGCCGATCGCGGTCGCGCTCGACCTGCACGCGAACGTCACGCAGAAGATGATCGACCATGCGGACGTGATCGTCAGCTTCAAGACTTATCCGCACGTCGACATGTACGAGACGGGCGAGCATGCGGCGCGCGTGCTGTTCGACCGGCTGCATGGTCGCGCGCAGCCGGTGCTCGCATGGCGGCAGCCGCCGTTGATGACGTCGACGTTGCGCAGCGCGAGCGCGGAAGGCGCGATGCGGCGCGCGGTGGAGGCCGCGCGCGCGGCCGAAGCCGACGGGATGCTGGCGGTATCGGTGCTGCCCGGTTTCTCGCTCGCGGACATTCCCGCGCCGTGCATCAGCGTGGTGGTGGTGGGCGATGGCGACCGCGCCGCGGCTGACGCGGTGGCCGAGCGCATCGCGCGGCAGATCTGGGACGCGCGCGACGAGTTCGTCTATCGCAGCGCGCCGCTCGACGAATCGGTCGCGCAGGCCGCGGCGCTCGCGCGTGGCGCGAACCGCCCCGTGCTGATGCTCGATCACGGCGACAACTGCATGTCGGGCGGCCCGTGCGACACGATGGACTTGCTCGAGGCTGCGCTCGCGCACGGGCTCGACGGTATCGTCAGCGGGCCGTTGTGCGACCCGGAGGCCGTCGCGGCGTTGATCGACGCGGGCGTCGGCGCGACGGTCACGGTGCCGGTGGGCAACCGGCTGCCGTCGCATGGCGGCGTGCGGCGCGAACCGTTCCGCGCGACGGGCGTCGTGCGCGCGATCACCGACGGCGAATACGTGATTACCGGGCCGACCTACACGGGGCAGCGCGCGTACATGGGCCGCGCGGCCGTGCTCGACATCGGCGCGGCCACGCTGGTCGTCACCGAGCGCACGCAGGAGCCCTGGGATCTCGGCGTGTTCGAGAGCGTCGGCGTCGATCCGCGCCGCGCACGCTTCCTGCTGCTGAAGTCGCGGATGTATTGCCGGCCGGTGTTCGTGCCGATTGCGGCCGCGCTGGTCGAGTGCGACAGCCGCGGCGTGACGGGCTCGGACTACGGGCTGTTCCGCTACGAGCGGCTCGCGCGGCCGGTTTATCCGCTCGACGATGTCGCGCAGTGGGAGTCGGGCGTGCGATCGGCAGCGTGACGGACCGCGACGCGAGACGCCGGATTTGCGCGCTTTCCGGCATCATGCGATGGCATCGACCCGTCGAGCAGCAGGGTCGTGCCATCCATTGCGTCCGCAACCGATCCGGAGAACCGACCGCCATGCATTCGAATCCCTTCCGCCTGCGCAGCGCGCGCCTGCTCGCCGCGCTGACCCTCGCCACGACGGCCGTTGCCGTACACGCCGCCGACTGGATCGTGTCCGGCAACGACGGCAAGTATCAGCGCGTCGAGGGCCGCGACACCTATCTGCCTTCTCCGCCCGCCGACACGCTGACGCTGCTCGACGCGAGCACGTTCCCGCCGAAGGTCGCGCTGCAGGTCGACGTCGAGAACGGCATCCAGGGGCCGCCGCAGGCCGTCGCGATCACGCCTGACGCGAAGCTTGCGCTCGTCGGCGCGCCGACGCGCTACGACACGGCCGCGAAGCAGCTCGTGTTCGACACGTTCCTGCAGGTCGTGAAGCTCGACGCCGCGCCGCCCGCGATCGCACGCATCGAGCTCGGCACGCATCCGCAAGGGATCGCGATCGACCGCTCGGGCCGGCTCGCGCTCGTCGCCAATGTCGACGGCAGCGTGTCGATCCTGCGCATCGACGGCACGCAGGTGACGCTCGACGGCAACCTGAAGATCGGCAAGAAGCGGCTGGCCGGGATCAGCTTCACGCACGACGGCAAGCACGCGCTCGTGTCGCTGCGCGACGAGCAGGGCGTCGCGGTACTGAACGTCGACGACGGCAAGGTGACCGACAGCGGCACGCGCCTGAGCACGGGCGTCGCGCCCTACACGATCGACGTGTCGAGCGACAACCGCTGGGCCGTCGTCAGCAACGTGGGGCTGGCGGGGCTGCCGGGTTATACGGGCACGCTCGCGGGCGATGCCGATTCGATCGCGCTGATCGACGTATCGCGCGTGCCGTTCCGCACGGTCCAGTACCTGACGGTGCCGTCGCTGCCGGAAGGCGTTGCGATCTCGCCGGACGGGAAATGGATCGCGGTGCAGGCAATGGACGGCTCGAACCTGACGCCGGACAACCCGGGCCGCCACAAGCTCGGCAAGGTGCTGCTGTTCGCGATCCGCGACGGGCAGGCCGTGAAGGTGAGCGAGTTGCCCGGCGGCGAGGCCGCGCAAGGCATCGTGTTTACCGCCGACAGCCGGCACGTGATCGTGCAGTTCAACGTCGAACGGCAGCTTGCACTGTATGCGGTGGAAGGCGGCAAGCTGCGCGATACGGGCAAGCGGATCGCGCTGACGGGCGGGCCGTCGTCGTTGAGGACGCTGCCGCGTTGACGCGCACGGCATCCCGTTCGTTCCTCTCCGTGAGTTCATGCGGCGCCCGGATTCACCGGGCGCCCGTCGATGCACGCCCCTCTGCACGGCCGCTGCAACGCAACAAATGGTGGAAATTTGTACCCAAAGCCACTTAACGCCTGATTGTTTAGTTAAACAAACTGAAAATTCGGGAAACTTCCTGTAGTGAATAAACAGTCATTGGGGCACTGTAAGCCTGCGGGAAGCATGTGACATTCCCGGAAACAGGAGGAGGGGGCAACGGTTGTGGCAGCAACGATCGTTGCCGGGCACATGCCTGTGGCAATCAGCGCGATGCCGCCTGGGGGGACCATCCGGCATCGCGCCACGTGGCGCCGATGTGCTACGCCAGGTCACAAGCATGGCGGCGCTTCGAACCATCATCGACGCCGGATTAATCGTTTTAATTAACGGTACTAATCAAAAAATGAAAAATCCACGATTCTTGCTCGTCGCTGCGCTGACCTGTGCAGCGCTTGCCGCGTGTGGCGGTGACGACGTGAGCAGTGTTCCGACGGCCAGCAACGGCGCCGGCGATACGCCGTCGACCGTGCCGCCGACCGCGGGACCCTCCCAGCCGTCGCAGCCCGGCCAACCGGCGCCGCCCAAGCGCGTCAACATGCAGCTGACCCAGTTCGTCAACCCGTTGATCGGCACGCAGGTCAACGCGGATTCGGGCTACGCGGGCAACGTGAGCCCGGGCGCGATGGTGCCGTTCGGCATGGTGAACTTCGGGCCGAACACGCCGCGCTACAACTTCAACGGCTCGGGCGGCTACCTGTCGTCGGGCGGCTCGGGCGGCACGATCGACTTCTTCAGCGTCACGCACCTGAGCGGCGTCGGCTGCCCGGGGCAGGGTACGGTCGCCATGCTGCCGACCGATGCGGCGACCGCGGTGGCGTCGGGCGGCCGGCCGATCGGCATCGGGTACAGCTATGCGGATGAAACGGCCCAGCCGGGGTATTACAAGGTGCGCCTCGCGAACGGCATCGTGACGGAGCTGAGCGCGACGGCGCGCTCCGGCATCGCGCGCTTCACGTACACGAACAAGGACAAGGGCTTCTTCTCGATCGATGCGAAGCTGAACGGCAACAGCGATTCGGGCAGCACGAAAGTCACCGCGAACAACGTCTCGCTGGCGCTCGCGAGCGACGGCAAGTCGCTGAGCGGGCAGGCCGTGGCGCCGGCATTCTGCACGCCGTACGGCACGGTATGGAATGCGCCCGTGTATTTCTACGCGACCTTCGACAAGCCGCTGCGCAAGCAGGCCGGCGCGTCGTCGGTGAACACGGCCGGTAACGGCGCGGCGACGCTGCAATTCGACCTGACCGATGCGGACAGGACGGTAACCGTGAAAGTCGGGATCTCGTCCGTCAGTATCCGGAATGCGCAGGCCAACCTGAAAGGCGAGGGTGAAAAGCTCGCGTTCGACGACGCACGGACGAACGCGTCGGGCTTGTGGAACGACCGGCTCAACACGATCCAGATCGACCAGGCCGCGAATCCGTCATCGCTCGATGCGACGCAGAAGGCGAACCTCACGAAGTTCTATACCGCGCTCTATCGCGTGTTCGGCACGCCGACGCTCTACAGCGACGCGAACGGCGAATTCCGCAGCATGCGTCAGCCCCGGAACGCGGACGGCAGCTATCCGAAGTCGGTCGACCAGACCGGCACGATCCCGCCGCGCGCGACGGCGAAGGTCGGCGACTACGCGTTCCGGCGCGCCGACGGCTCGCAGGGCGGCGCAGGCGATCACTACACGGGTTTCTCGCTGTGGGACACGTACCGGTCGCAGGCGCAGCTGCTGGCGATGCTCGCGCCGAAGGAATCGAGCGACATGATGCAGTCGCTCGTCGTCGACGCATTGCAGTGCGGCGCCTTCCCGCACTGGGTCGACGGCAGCGACGACTCGACGCCGATGGCCGGCGACAACGCATTGAACGTAATCGCCGGCGCGTACAAGTTCGGCGCGACCGATTTCGACCTGGTGTCGGCTGCGCGGCTGACGAAGCAGTCCGTGTTCGATCCGTCGAGCGCCTGCAACGACCGCACGAGTGCGGCGGGGCTCGCCAATTTCCTGACGGCCCACTACCTGTCGCAAAGCGACGACGGCCATTCGTCGTCCGCGACGATCGAACGCGTGCTGAGCGACCGCTCGGCCGCCGCGTTCCTGCAGGCGCTGCCGGCCGGCGTGCTGAACGCGCCGTCGGTCGGCGTGACGCCGGACAACATCGGCACGCTGTACACGCGGGCGGGATGGTGGCGCAACATCTTCGACTACACGAACAAGGTGATCGCCGCGCGCAACGCACCGCCGTCCGGTTCGGCGCCCGGCACGCTGGGTACGCTCGTGCAGGGTTCGTTCCATGAATCGACGGAACCGAACTACTTCTGGACCTTCGCGCAGGACTGGACCGCGCTGATCGACGCGATCGGCGGCAAGCAGGCGGCCGTCGCGCGGCTGAACAACCTGTTCGCGATCACGACGCCGTTCTCGACCGTGCCGGGCTCCGCCGACCTGAACGGCGGCGAGTCGTCCACCAACCTGTACATCGGCAACGAACCGTCGTTCCAGTCGCCGTGGGGATACAACTGGGCCGGCCAGCCGAGCGGCGCGCAGTACATCCTGCCGATCATCATGTCGAAGGCGTTCACGACCGCGCGCGACGGCCTGCCGGGCAACGACGACATGGGCGCGACGTCGAGCTGGTACGTGTGGGCCGCGCTCGGCATGTTCCCGGTCATTCCGTCGGAAGCCGGGCTCGCGTTGTCCACGCCGCAGTTCGGCGGGATCACCGTCTGGCTCGGCAACGGCAAGACGCTGCGGCTCGATAGCGACAAGCAGGTCGCGATGGACGCGTCGGGTCATCCGTCGTTCGCGTATATCCAGTCGCTGAAGGTCAACGGCGCGGACTATGCGGGTTCGTGGCTGCCGCTGGGCACGATCGCCAACGGCGGGACGATGACCTACGCGCTGTCCGCGACGCCGACGCAATGGGCGGCCGCCGACAACCTGACGCCGCCGTCCGGGCCGAACGCGGACTACACGCGCATGACGGCAGGCGCGTCGCCCTCTGCAATGCGACTGGGCCAGGCTGGCGCGCACTGACGACGACACCATCAGGGAGGAACGCAACGTGACATCGAAAGAACGCCGCAAATTCCTGTCCTACGGTGCCGCGCTGGTCGGCACGAGCTGGCTCGCGGGCTGCAACGGCGACATCGATTCGCCTGCCGCCTCGTCGGGCATGCCCGGCGCCGACGGCCCGGCGACGGTCACGCCCACCGTGCCGGGCGTGCCGGCCGACCCGGAGCACAGCCTGCTGGCGGCGCAGGATCTCGCGCAGAACTGGACGTTCGCGCCCGCAAGCAGCCTGCCGGGTGCGAGCGGTGCGCAACTGTCGGGCGTCGGCGGCATGACGGGCATGGCGCCCGCGACGGTGCCCGGCACCGTGCTCAACAGCATGATCGTCAACGGCAAGTATCCCGATCCGTTCTACGGCCGCATTGTCACGGACACCGTTCCCGATACGCTGAAGGACACCGACTACTGGTACCGCACGACCTTCGCGGCGCCGGCGCGGCGGCCGGGGCAGCGGTTGTGGCTGAACTTCGGCGGCGTCAACTACTGCGCCGAAATCTGGCTGAACGGCGCGCTCGTCGGCCGTCTCGAAGGGGCATTCAAGCAAGGCGCATTCGACATCACGCGGCTCGTGCCGCAGGCGGGCGGCGCAGCGAATCTGGCGGTGCGCGTCGTCAAGCTGGATTTCTCCGAAGGGCCGCTGCTGCCGAATTACAAAAGCGGCGTGACGCGTGGCGGCCGCAACGGCGGGCCGACCGGCGTCACGCTGAAGAACGGGCCGACCTTCTTCTGCTCGGCCGGCTGGGACTGGCTGCCGACGATTCCCGACCGCGATCTCGGCATCTGGCAGCCGGTCCGGTGGTTCACGACCGGCGCGGTGCGCATCGCCGCACTGAATGTCGCTCATACGCTGTCGGCCGATCTCTCGCGTGCCGAGTTGCGGCTCGATCTCGAACTGGACAACGGCTCGGGCATCGACCTCGTCGCGACGCTCGTCGGCAGCATCGGCAACGGCGCGACGTTCAGCCATGACATCGCGATTCCCGCATCGAGTACGACGACGAAGGTGTCGCTCACGTCGTCGGACATCGCGGCACTGTCGATCAGGCGGCCGCGCCTGTGGTGGCCGAACGGGTATGGCGATCCGGATCTCTACGCGGTGACGGTGGGGATCAAGGTCGGGCGCGTGCTGTCCGACGAGCGCAAGCTGAACGTCGGCCTGCGCTGCATCGAGTATTCGCGCGATATCGGCATGGGCACGCAACTGAGCATCACCGTCAACGGCTTGCCGATCCTCGTGATGGGCGGCAACTGGGGGCTCGACGAAGCGTTGAAGCGGATTCCGCGCGAACGGCTGTTCAATCAGGTGCGACTGCATCGCGACGCCAACCTCAACCTGATCCGCAACTGGAACGGGCAGAGCACGAGCGACGATTTCTTCGACGCGTGCGATCGCTACGGGATCCTGGTGTGGCAGGATTTCTTCTTCTCGACCGAAGGCGACGGTTCGGGCGCCGCCAACGTGCCGCGCGATCTCGACAACATCCGCGACGTGATCGCGCGCAACCGTCATCGTCCGTCGATCCTGCTCTGGTGCGGCGGCAACGAGGGCTCACCGCCACCGGCGCTCGTGAAGGGGCTCGACGCGCTCGTCGCCGAGCTCGACCCGCAACGCCTGTGTCTCACGAGTTCGGCGGGCGATACCGGCGCCGGCGCGGTCAACGGCTATTCGTCGGGCGGCCCGTACAACTGGGCGTCGCCGCAGGCCGCGTTCGGCCGTGGCTACGGCACGACGTCGGTCGCGTTCCACAACGAAGTCGGTTCGCACTCGATTCCCACACTCGAATTCGTCGAATCGATGCTGCCGCCCGGTTCGTACGAATGCCCGGACGACTTCTGGGCCGACCGCGACATGAACGGCAACGGTGCGTACTACGCGCAGGTCGGCCAGCAGGGCGGCGCCGGCTACATCGCGATGACGGCGCTGCGCTACGGTGCGATCCGGAATCTGGCCGACTTCGTGCGCAAGGCGCAGATGATGAACTACGAGTGCATCCGTTCGATCTACGAGGCGAATGCGGCCGTGATGATCGGCCCCGTGGCCGGGAAGATCACGTCGCCTGCCACCGGCGTGATCATGTGGATGACGAACCCCGCGCAACCGAGCTTCGTGTGGCAGATGTACAGCCACGATCTCGAGGCGCATGCGTCGTTCTTCGCGGTCCGGCACGGATGCCGCCGCGTCAATGCGATCCTCGATGCGAATACGTCGGACGTGACGATTGCGAACCACACGGCGGCGGCCGTCACGGGCCGCGTCGAGATGCGCGTGTACAACCTGGACGGCACGCTGAGCAGCCGGACCACCGCGGATGTCGGCGGCGTGGCGAAGGCGTCGTATCGTGTGGTGGCGAACCTGAAGGCGGCGATGGCTGCCGCGAAATCCGACGTGTGCGTCGTCGCGCTCGCGCTGACCGATGCAGGCGGCAATGCGCTCGCGGAGAACGTGTACTGGCGGCAGCGCGACGGCGGCGACACGGCTTACACGTCGCTCGATGCGATGCCGGCGGCGGCAGTGGCCGTCGGCGCGACGGCATCCGAGGCCGACGACGCGACGACGCGCATCACGGTCGACGTCGCGAACGTCGGGGCCGGCATCGCGCTGATGACGCACCTGCAGGTATTCGACCCGTCGACCGGTGCGCGCGTGCTGCCCGCGTTCTACAGCGACAACTACCTGAACCTGGTTCCGGGTGCGAAGCGGCGGATCACGATCGACCTGCCGCATGCGAGTGGCGCACCGGTGTCGCGCGTCGCGCTGCGCATCGACGGGTGGCGGCTCGATCGTCCGAACTGCAAGCTGGGACTCGGCGGCGTGCCGGTCGTCTTCAACGAGCGTGCGCTGGCGGTCGATCCGGCGGTGGCGACGTTCGCGGCCTGCTGACGTGCGTTACGGACGCAGCAGATCGAAGCCGCCGAACACGACGACACCGCTCAACGCAATCATCGCGACGGAGTGCTGGCCGAAGTAGAGAATCGCGGCGGCAAGCCACGTCGTGATGCAGAAGGCGCCGATGCGGGCCATCGTGTGTTCCTCGAATACGTAATGAATGGAGCGCGCGCCGCACGGCGTTCGCCGCTCGAACCGGCGAGCGGGTCACGAAGGCGGACGGAAAAGGCGACCCGCTGCGCCGCGATTGCGGCGTCGGCACGCGTGGCATGCCGCGCCCGACGGGGCGGGAGTCGAAACCGGCGACGTTGCGCGCGGGCGCCCGAAGGCGGTCGACGCACGATGCCGGCCGGCGAAACCGCAATTTTACCAGCGCCGCCGTGGCGCCAATCTGGCCCTTTCGCGCGTGGAATGCGGCGATCTGCTCGGCATTCGTCCGACCCCGGCATTCAAGTTTCGTGTGACGAATGCCGTAAACGAGTTGGAAGGCATTTCCCGCCCCGTCACGATTCGTTTACCGACACACACGGACCGACACGATGCAGATCGATCTCTCCACGACCGCGCGCGCCTCACTGGCGGACAGCAGCGTTACCGCAAACACGTCGGCCACCCCGGCCGCGGCTTCGTCCGCCGACGGCACGACAGCTGCCAAGGGCGGCACCGGCACGACGGGCGCGAGCAGCGCCACCGGCACGAAGGCGGCGGCCGGCGACACCGGCGAAACGCTCGGCGCGGCGGGCGCATCGTCGGCGGAGGATCCTGCCGTCACCCAGTTGAAGGCGCTGATCGAGCGGCTGCAAAAGCAGCTCGCGACACTGGAACGGCAGATGGCGGACGCGGCCCAGCGCGCGAAGGACGACCCGTCCGCGGTCATCGAGCAGCAGACGCTGAGCGCGGAAGCCAGCTCGATCTCGGCGGCGCTGTCGACGGCGATCTCGCAGCTCGCGGCGGCGCTCCAGAAGTCGGGCAACTCGTCGTCGGGCGGGCTGGTGTCGACGCAGGCCTGACGGCTTCGGGCTGCGCAGCCGTCACGGCTGCGTCGGCCACACGCATTACAATCGCAAGCTCGTCTCCCTCGACAGGACGGCAGAACGATGAATGCGGAACTCGACGACGACGAACTCGTCCGCTTCGACGCCCATGGCGGCACGCCGCTGCCGGCGGCCGATGCCGAAGGCTGGCTTGCACACGACGGCGCGCGCATCTGGCACGCGTCGTTCGGCCATGGCCCGCCGGTCGTGCTGCTCCATGGCGGCCTCGGCCACGGTGGCAACTGGGGCAACCAGGTGCCGGCGCTGCTCGCGGCCGGCTATCGCGCGATCCTGATCGACAGCCGCGGCCACGGCCGCAGCACGCGCGACGCGCAACCCTATTCCTACGAACGCATGGCGTCAGACGTGCTCGCGGTGCTCGACGCGCTGCACGTCGACCGTGCGCGCTTCGTGGGCTGGAGCGACGGCGCGTGCATCGCGCTCGTGCTGGCGGCCCGCGCACCGGAGCGCGCGGCGGGCGTGTTCTTCTTCGCGTGCAACATGGACCCGGGCGGCACGAAGGAGATGGTGCCGGGCCCGCTGATCGAGCGCTGTTTCGCGCGGCACCGCAAGGACTACGCGCAGTTGTCCGCGACACCCGGCCAGTTCGACGCATTCGTCGCGGCCGTCAGCGAAATGATGCGCACGCAACCGGATTACAGCGAGCAGGATCTCGCGGCGATCGCGGTGCCGGTGGCGATCGTGCAGGGCGAGCACGACGAATTCATCCGGCCGGAGCATGCCGCGTATCTCGCACGCACGATTCCCGGTGCAACGCTGACGATCCTGCCCGGCGTGAGCCATTTCGCGCCGCTGCAGCGACCCGCGCGATTCAACGCGGCGATGCTGGCGTTTCTCGACCGGCTGCCGGGGTAACGCGCGGGTGACACGCGCGGCCTGTTGCCGGGCACGCGCGCATCGTCGGCGCTCAGACCATCGCGTTGTCGGCGCCGGGGATCTCGTGCGCCTTGATCTGCTTGCGCTGCAGCTTGTACCGCAGCTTCGCGAGCATGCCGTCCTCGTGGCTGACGCGCGTGATGTTGAGCACGTATTCGTCGTCCGGGGCGATCGCCTGCGCGCCCATGATCCAGCGCACGCTTTCACGATAGTCGTAGAGCGACTTGTCGCTGATGTCGGCGAAGAAGAACGACAGTGCGGCCATCGCGGCCGGGTGGCCGCCGTCGGCATGCCGGCGCAACTCGTCGACATAGCGGTGGCGCGACGAATGATCCTCGATGTCGCCGATGAACATCAGCATGCACTCGAGGCCGTCCGTGTGCCCCATTTCGTGCGCCTTGCGAGCGGTTTCGACGGCCTCGACCTGCATGCGCGCGCGTTCGTCGCGGTCCGTGCTGTTGAGTCCGATGTGGTGGTACGTGTACCCGAGCCGGTACGCGGCCATGTTGCCGCCGGCGTCCATCGACTCGCGGAAGTAGTGGGCGGCGCGGTACGGGTCGGCCTCGACAACCGTGCCTTCCTTGTAGAAGCAGCCGAGCAGGTAGCCGCACGAATCGCCGCCCGCCTCGTAGCCGAGCTGGCAGAGTGCGACGGCGTCGGCGGGGCGCCGGTTGTTGTATTCCAGCGCGGTGGCGAGCTGGTTCCATGCGAGCGAGCCAGGCTCGTTCAACCGTGCGGCTTCGAGCCATGCGTCGCCGCGCGCGTCGTCCTGTGCGAAACCGAACGTGCCGGTGCGATGGGCATAGCCGCGCAGGATCATCGCCGACGTGCATGCGCGTGCGTCCGATGCACGTTCGATCGCACGGGTCAGCCAGTCGCCTTGCGGGTCGAGGCCGAGCGTCAGCCGCAAGCCCATCGCCATCGCGCGATTGTCGTCGATCGGCTCGTGGCGCTCGGCTTCCTGCAGCCGCGCGTAGGCCTGTTCGTCCTCATTGCGCTTGAAATGGCTGTACGCGAGCCAGTGCAGCGTTTCCCAGCGGTGATACGGATGCAGCGCGGCCTTCGCACGCGCGAGCGTCGCGGCCATCGCGCGGCGCGCATCGTCTTCGCCGTCATCCGGATCGAGCGTATTGCCGGCGTAATCGTCGCGCCAGATCTCGTGGCGCAGCCGGTCCTTCTCGACCGCATCGAGGTGCGCGCATGCATCGGAGTCGACGAACGCGCGGACATGGTCGTGCGAGCCGCCCCAGCGCGGCTGCATGTACCAGATGAACGTGCGCATCGGGAAGAACAGGCTCCGGTGGACGTGCAGCGTCGCTTCCATCCAGTACCACTTCTCCTTGCGCAGCTTCTTGCCCTGGACCGGGCCGGGCAGCGCTTCGGGAAATTCGGCCGGGCACGCGACCGGCACGTCGGGATTCAATCCCGAGCGCGCGAGCATGCGCTGCAGTTCGGCGCGCGTGGCCTCGTCTTCGGCGCCGACGTTCAGGTGCAGTTCGGTGATGGGCCAGCGGCGCTCGCGCACGAGCTGCGTGAGCCACTCGGGCTCGCCGAACGACGACACGCTCGTGAAGATCACCATCGGCGCGCTCCACATCGTCGGCGCGAGCACCAGCGCGCGCAGCGCGGCGACGACTGTCATCGCGGCGCATGCATGCGCACAGATCCAGCCGGATTCGGTCACCGTCTCGGCCCAGCCGGAGCCGCGGTATTCGTAGGCCCAGTGGTGCCAGTAATGCGCTTCGCACAGCCACGCGTGCGCGGAGCGCGGGTTCGCGGCCTGCCATGCGCGCAGGCGCGCGAGGCCGTCGGCGCCGGCGTCGATGCATGGCTGAACGTCGGCCGGCAGCGCGTCGACGTACAGCGCTTCGGCCGTGCGGTCGGCGAAGCTGGCGGCGAGCGCGGCGTCGAGCTGCGCGTCGAGCGCGGCAAACTCGCCCGCGCGCAACAGCGCGTCGACGTCGCAGATGAACCATCGGGACTTCGCGGGCGGAATCAGGTCGGCGGGAGCGGAGGACATGTCGGTGTCGGTGGTCATGACGAAACGGGTTGGGGATCGAAGATGCGATAGCGCTTCCACGGCAGCGAAAGCCAGTTTCCGGACGGATTGCGCAGGTGCTCGCGCACTTCCTGCGTGGCGCGCGACGACGCGGGGCCGTCCTGGCCGCTGCCGCGCAGCCAGTGCTGGCGTGCTCGCGCATACGCGAGCCCGAAGTCTTCCCAGCTGTCGAAACTGTCCTGCGCGCGCTGCGCGTTGAGCAGCAGCACGACCCACGCGTGCTGTTCGGATGCCCAGCCGAGCAGTGCGATGCAGCGCACGAGAAACGCGGTGCGGGCGCAATCGAACGCCAGCGCGTCGCGCACGCGGCCAACGGCTGCGAGCTGTTCGTAGAAGCCTTCGTGTGAGCGGCCGACGCCGCGGATCCAGCCCGTGAGGATCGGCGGCACGCGCTGCACGATCTGCCACTCGGGCAGGTCGGCCGGCAGGTCGAGTTCGCGCCGCATCTGGCGCGCGAGTTTCTCGCGCTGTGCGTCCGGGAGCGCGTAGACGAGGTCGTCGCAATCGCAGCGCAGCCCGTTGCGGATCAGCAGGATGTCGGCGAGCGCGAGCGCCCAGCGGCGGCGGTTCGGCGGCGCCTGGTCGGCCAGCGAGTGCGCGAGCCTGACGGCCGTGGTTTGCCGCACCGGGACCGCGCCGTCGGCCCCCGCTTCCTGGTCGGCATCGACTTCGCGCACCATCCGCGCGGCGGTTCGGAACGATCGCCACACGTACCACGCGAACCACAGCACGGCCGCGCCGATCAGCAGTTTCAACATGACGTGCTCCCGTCGACCGTCGCAGGCAGTGAGAATGCCGCGCACAGCGCGGGATCGATCGCGATGCCTTCGATCGCGAACGCTGCCGTTGCCGGCGGTGCATCCGGTTCGCGCGCGGCCGGCAGCGCATCGGCCGGCAACGCATGGCGCGCGGCAGCCGCGACGGCCGGGTCGATTTGCCGGAGCTGGCCGAGCGCATACGGCGCGTTGCGCAGCAGCAGCCATTGCAGCACGGCCGGTGGCTGCGGGAAATGCTCGATCAGGTGGAAGTTCTCGCTCATCACGCTCAGCAGATGGTCGGGCGAGCGCACGTCGGTGACGAAGGTCCAGGCGCCGACGTCCGCGCCCGGCGCGTCCGGTTCGAACACGAGCCCCATGCCCTCGCAATCGGGATGACGCTCGCCGCGCGGTGCGAGCGTGCGCAGAAACTGGCGGACGTCGTCCGCATAGCGGCGTACCGGATGGCGGTTCTGCTTGCCCTTGATCTGGTCGACGCGCAGGCCGTCGCCGGTCACCTGCAGGCTGATCGTCACGTGCGGCTGGTTGCCCGCGCCGCGCAGCGTGAACAGGCGCAGCCGGCCCTCCTGCGCGGCCTGCGCGTACTGTTCGCCGTAGCCGCCGCGCAGCCGGCGGCGATCCGCGAACTGGCCGAGGCAGTGCTGCATGTAGAACGACTCGTAGGCGAGCTCCTCGCGCAGCGCCGCGTGATCGCCGATGAATTCGAAGACGACGCCGTTCGGCGTGCGCATCACCTCGCGCAGCGCGAGGCCGCTGCTCGGCACCCAGCCCTTGTCGCGACGCGCCTGCATCCGCTGGTGCTCGCGCTCCCACATGTCGAGCGCCATCGTGCACGTGATGCGTTGCAGCTTCTGCGCGAGCCGCGTGCCGGCGCGCGAGCGCAGGAATTCGACCAGCACGCGCTCGCGGTCGATCAACAGCAGGTGATCGGGATCGATGAAGTAGAGCGGTTTCGGTTCGACGGCCGGCGGCGCCGCGTCGGCCGCCGCGCCGGATGCCGGCGATACGCGGAACCGGCGCACGAGCCAGTCTGGCGCCGGCCGGTCGGCGCCGGCAAGCGCGCGGTAATCGGCGAGCGACTCGAGCGGCCGTGCCTGCTCGAACGCGCCGACGACCCAGCGGAAGAAGTGGTTGCCAAGCCACGCGAGGATGTCGGCCGGATCGCCGCGCTCGGCGCTGCGGCGCGCGATGGCCGCCTTGATGTCGGGTGCATTGACGACATCGCGCGGCCGATAGGCGGACGCCGCCACGGTTTCTGTCACGAGGTCACTCTCCGGTCAGGCAGGGCGTGCGCGGGCAGTGCGCGAGAGACCCTGGCGGTGCGTTCGGCTGGCGGGCGAAACGGCGAACGTGCGCGCGAGCGATGCGCGGCAGCGTTGAGGTGTCCCGATGCAGGTTGGCTGGCGCGTGAAAATCACGCGACCGGCCGGCATCCAGTGACGCGTGAGCGGGCGATCAACGAGTGGTGATTCATTGTTTCTCTCAGGATGGATTTTATTTTTTACTTTTGCGAGTCTACTGCGATCCGCGCGGGTGAATCAATCGCGCGGCGTGCCGGCGTTGGCGAATCTGACAAGAGTTATCTCTTTTTCATGGATTTTTTATGCGGCGCTATTCGTTCGCCGGATTCGGTGCTGTTAAAACCGACAGGTTTCCCGTGCAAACCGGGCGGCGACCCGCGATTGCGACGGTGCAATCCGGCGCTTCGTGTATCTCATAAGATTTTCTTTAGGCTCGCGCAACATATCGTCGATTGTTGGCGGCCGGCCGGCAGCGGATAGTCCTGCTTCGACAGGCCGGCACGATCGCCGTGTGACGCGTACCGGCCTGTTGCTCACGCAACCATTCGATACCAAAGGAACCGCAACCATGCGATTCAACGTGACACGCTTCGCCGCGACGCTGCTCGTCGCCGCATGCGCAATCACAACGGCCAGCCGCGCGGCCGCTGCCGCGCAGGACGACATCCACGACACCGTGACCCGCCACATCGCGCCGCTGATGAAGCAGTACGCGATTCCCGGCATGGCGATCGGCATCGTCGCGGACGGCAAGCCGTACGTGTTCGACTACGGCGTGCTGTCGAAGCAGTCCGGCAAGCCCGTCAACGGCGATACGCTGTTCGAGATCGGTTCGGTCAGCAAGACGCTGACCGCGACGCTCGCGTCGGATGCGCAGGAGGGCGGCGAGCTGTCGCTGGCGGACCCGGCCGCCAAATATCTGCCCGAACTGCAGGGCAAGCCGTTCGGCGTCGTCACGCTGCTTCAGCTCGGCACGCACACGCCCGGCGGGACGCCGCTGCAGGTGCCGGACAGCATCCGCGACGACGCCGGCCTGATCCGCTATCTCGACGCGTGGCGGCCCGAGTATGCGCCGGGCACGTACCGCAAGTATTCGAACGTCGCGATCGGCATGCTCGGGTGGCTCACCGCCAAGGCGCTGCACAAGGACTTCGCGACGCTGATGGAGCAGCGGCTCTTTCCCGCGCTCGGGATGACGCATACGTACATCAACGTGCCCGACGCACGCATGACCGACTATGCGCAGGGCTATACGAAGGACGGCAAGCCGGTCCGGATGACGCAAGGCATGCTGTGGCAGCCGGCCTACGGCGTGCGGACCACGGCAGCGGACCTGCTGCGCTTCGTGCAGGCGAACATGGGGATGATCCAGACGGCGCCGCGCCTGCAGCGCGCGATCGACCGCACGCACACCGGTTATTTCCGCGCGGGGCCGCTGACGCAGGACTTGATCTGGGAACAGTATTCGTACCCGGTCGCGCTGCCGACGCTGCTTGAAGGCAACGCGCCGAAGATGCTGTACGACGCGGTACCGGCCAGCGCGATCAAGCCGCCGCTGGCGCCGAATCCCGCTACGTGGATCAACAAGACGGGCTCGACCGGCGGCTTCAGCACGTATGTCGCATTCGTTCCGTCGAAGCGGATCGCGATCGTGATGCTCGCGAACGGCAGCGTGCCGATCGAAGACCGCGTGAAGGCCGCGTACGGGATTCTCGGCTCGCTTGGCGACGGGCGGTAACGTTTCCACCAACGGGCCGGCGATGTCGCCCGGTCCGGCTCCCCCCAAAAAAGCCGATACCTGTATCGGCGCGCTTCTGCAAAACGAAATACGCGCATCGCATCCCCTGAGCAGAATCCGGGCAGATCTCCGGGCCTGTCCGGATAGTCCAGTCAGGGGGAAACATGAGGAAGACCACTCTCGCGCGGCTGCTGTGCGGGCTGACCTTGGTCGGCGCGCTCGGTGCGTGCGGCGGCAACATGGATGGCTCGGGCGGCACCGGCAGCGCGTCGACGAACGCGGCCGGCGGCACCGACAACGGCAAGGGCAACAACGGCACGCCGCCGGGCCAGCAGGTCGCGAACCGCGCGCTCGTGATCGAGCTCGACGGCGTCACTTATGCGGCGCTCGCGGCCGGCATCGCGGGCGGCACGTTGCCGAATCTCGCGAAGCTGCAGGTCGCGCCCGCGTATAGCGGCGGCGTCAACGGCCAGCTGTCGCAGCAACCGAACCTCGATACGCCGAGCTGGGCCACGCTGCTCACCGGCGCGTGGGGCAACCGCCATCAGGTGCTGTCCGACGCACCAAACCAGGCGCTGCAGGCGCCGACCGCCTTCGACACGCTGAAGACCGCGAACGCGGGCCTGCTCGGCGCGGCGGTCGGATCTCCGGCGCTCGCGGCGCTGCTGACGGCCGGACGCAACGCGGGCAGCCTCGACACGCTCGCGAACTGCGCGGCGGTCGACAGCTGCGTCACGCAGCAGGGCGCGACGATGATCCAGCAGGGTTACTCGCTCGTCGTCGCGCAATACCATTCGGCGCAGGATGCGGCGCTGAACTACGGCCTCGGCGCAGCGGCGTACGCGAACACGCTGAAACAGCTCGACGCGGCCGTCGGCACGCTGGTCGCCGAAACCGCGAAGCGCAACAAGGAGAACTGGCTGATCGTCGTCACCGGCGGTCATGGCCTGAACGCGGCCGGCGGCAGCGACGGCCTGCCGCTGCTGTCCGAATCGACGACCTTCATCGCGATGAACCAGGCCGACAACGGGCGGCTGGGCAGCGCCGCGCAGCCGGCGTCGCTGGCCGACCTGCACACGCGTGCGAGCATCGCGGACATCGCACCGACCGTGCTCGCGCAGTTCGGTGCGTTGCCCGCGCCGTCCGCGTACGAACTGGACGGCGGCGAACTGATCGGCGCGCAGCCGGTGTCGCAGCTCGCCGGTGCGGCCAGCACCGATGGCCATAGCGTCGTGCTGACGTGGGCGGCGCCCGCGAGCGGCGCGATCGCGGTGTACCGCGCGGGCCAGCAGATCGCGACGCTGCCGGCCGGCGCGACGACCTATACCGACAGCGATCTCGGCCTGACCGCGGCTGGCACCTACAGCTTCGACTACGTGGTGACGGCGGGCGGCGCGCCGCTCGGCAGCATCGCGCGGATCGCGTACGTGCCGCCGCCGCCCCCGCCGCCGCCGCTCGCGACGACGCTGAAGAACGGCCTCGCGTCGTACTACCCGTTCGGCGCGCTGCCGGCCGTCGATGCGCTGAACGCGAGCACGATGGGCCCGTTCTCGGCCGCCGCGAACGGCGGCTCGCTGAGCGCCGATCCGTTCGGCGGCCAGGCGCTGCAGGTGACGACGCAGACCGTCGACACGAACGGCTACGACGGCTACAAGCTTGTACAGAACGCCGACATCGCGACGCAATCGCAGTTCACGATCGGCATGTGGCTGAAGACGCCGTGTACCGACGTGGTCGGCTTCGGCACGCCGGTGTTCGCGAACAAGAACTGGCAGAGCGGCAAGAACGCGGGCATCGCGATCGGGCTGTTCCCGCAGGCGTCGGGCGCGCCGTCGGGTACCTGCAACATCCAGTACAACGCGGGCGATGGCTCTACCCGCAACGACCTGAAGACGATGAGCGTGAGCGCGAACCAGTGGGTGTACGCGGCGTTCGTGATCGACACGGTCGGCAAGACGATGACGGCCTACACGTTCGACCCGGTGCTCGGCGAGCAGAAGCAGAGCACGCCGCTGACGGTGTCGGCGGCCGCGCTGCCGGGCCTCGGCACGAAGACCTTCGGCGTGAACGAGGACGGCACGGGCCAGTACCACATGCTCGCGTGCGGCTACCCGGCGAGCCACTACAGCGGCGGCTACACGGTCAACGCGTGCACGACCGTCAAGCCGAACGTCGAGAGCTTCTCCGACGTCGCGATGTGGAACCGCGTGGTTACCGAAACCGAACTGCAGTCGGTCGCGGGCTCGGGCAAGCCGCTGTCGACGATCCTTCACTGACGGAGTGCCGACATGAACCTCACCCACCTGCGCCGCGTGCGCGTCGGGCTCGCCGCCTGCGTGTTGAGCGCGCTGGTTGCCGGATGCGGAGGCGACGATTCGGGCGGTACGGCCGCCGGCGCCGCGAAGGCGAATGCCGCACCGGCCGGTGCGGGCGGCGCGAGCGCGCCGGTGCCGATCGTCGCGCTGCCGGGCGCCGGCCCGTGCGCTGCATCGGGCACGGCCGCGCTGCCGTCGCCGTTGCTGAACTCGCAGCTGCGCTGCGCGCCGTGACGCGCGCGCCTTTCCGCAACGCTCTTCTTTCCCGATCATGACTTCCATCGACCGCCGCTCGTTTCTCCGTGCCGCCGCTGCCGGCACGGCCTTCTCGATGTTCCCGCCGGCGATCCGGCGCGCGCTCGCGATTCCCGCCAACAACCAGACGGGCACGATCAACGACGTCCAGCACGTCGTGATCTTCATGCAGGAAAACCGTTCGTTCGATCATTACTTCGGCACGATGCCCGGCGTGCGCGGCTTCGGCGATCGCCTGACGATCCCGCAGCCGGGCGGCACGCCGGTCTGGCAGCAGAACGACGGCAAGCGCCCGGTGCTGCCGTTCTATCTCGACAGCACGAAGGGCAATGCGCTGCTGGTCGGCGGCGCGCACTCGTGGACCGATTCGCATTCGGCATGGGACAACGGCCGGATGACCGCCTGGCCCGCGTCGAAGGGCGATGCGTCGATGGGCTACCTGCGCCAGTCCGACCTGCCGTTTCACTTCGCGCTCGCGAATGCGTTCACCGTGTGCGACGCGTACCACTGCTCGCTGCACGGCGGCACGAACTCGAACCGGATCTTCCTGTGGACCGGCACCAACGGCCCGACGGGCTCGAACACGGCCGTCGTGAACAACGACGGCTGGGACGGCCTCGGTTCGTCGAAGACGGGCCTCACGTGGACGACCTACCCGGAGCGCCTGCAGGCGTCGGGCGTGAGCTGGAAGGTCTACCAGAACATGCCGGACAACTACACCGACAACCCGCTCGCGGGCTTCGCGACGTTCCGCAAGGTCAACGAGACCGTGCCGGGTTCGCCGAACGCGCCGTACTCGCCCGCGATGGAGGCGCTGTCGCCGCTGTACAAGGGGATCGGCAACACGATGCCGGACGGCGGCTTCCTGCAGTCGCTCGCCGACGACATCGCGGCGAACCGGATGCCGCAGGTGAGCTGGATCGTGTCGCCGACCGCGTACTGCGAGCACCCGGGCGCGTCGACGCCGGGGCAGGGCGCGTACTACCTGCAGCGCCTGCTCGACACGCTGACCGCGAATCCGGACGTGTGGAGCAAGACCGTGCTGTTCGTGAACTACGACGAGAACGACGGCTTCTTCGATCACATGCCGCCGCCGAACCCGCCGTCGCGCAACACGGACGGCACGTATGCGGGCAAGTCGACCGTGACCACGCAGTACGAGTACTTCACGCTGCCGAACCCGCCCGGCGATTCGTCGCCGCTCGCGCCGGACGGCCGCCCGTACGGGCCTGGCCCGCGCGTGCCGATGTTCGTCGTGTCGCCGTGGAGCACGGGCGGCTGGGTCAACTCGGAAGTGTTCGACCATACGTCGGTGCTGCGCTTTCTCGAGCAGCGCTTCGGCGTGCAGGAGCCGAACATCAGCCCGTGGCGCCGCGCGGTGTGCGGCGACATGACGTCGGCATTCAACTTCAGGAATCCGAACGGCAACCCGACAGCGTCACTGCCGGCACCGACCAAGGCCGCGGCCGACGCGCAGCACGTGCAGCAGGCCCTGATGGGCGCGGTGCCTGTGCCGTCGGTCGCGTCGCAGCAGATGCCGGTGCAGCCGCAGGGCACGCGGCCGTCGCGTGCATTGCCGTACGAACTGCATACGAGCGCGAGCGCCGACGTATCGGGCGGGCTGCTGTGGCTCACGTTCAGCAACACGGGCACGGTCGGCGCGGTGTTCCATGTGTACGACAAGCTGCATCTCGATCGCGCGCCGCGCCGCTATACGGTCGAGGCGGGCAAGCAGCTGTCGGATTCGTGGCGCGCGGTGGCCGACAACGCAGGCAACTACGACCTGTGGGTGCTCGGGCCGAACGGCTTCCTGCGCGAATTCCAGGGCAACGTCGCGCAGGCCGCGAGTGGCCCCGTGCCGGAAATCCGCGTGTGCTACGACCCGGCGAACGACGCCGTGTACCTGACGATCATGAACGTCGGCAACGCGGCGAGCCAGGTCACGGTCACGTCGAACGCGTACCGCACCGACGGCCCGTGGAGCTATGCGGTGCCGGCGGGGATGCAGGTCGAGCCGTACTGGACGCTCGCCGCGTCGAGCGGCTGGTACGACTTCACGCTGACGGCCGAGAACGGCCTCGTGCGCCGCTTCGCGGGCCGCGTCGAGACCGGCAAGGACAGCATCAGCGATCCGGCGATGGGCGTGTCCAGCTGACGGGCGCCGGCCGTGCGGCCGGCGTCGCATCACCGGGTGCCGGCGGCGCGCCGATTCGCGCCGGCGGCTTTTGTGCGCGGCTTCGCGTGGGCGAGGCCGCGCGTTTTTCATTCCTTCCTGTTCACACGACGCTTCATTCGATGACGCAACTCGCGCTTTTCGATCTCGACCTCACCCTCATTCCGTTCGACAGCGACCAGGCCTGGGGCCGTTTCATGGTCGAGCACGGCCTCGTCGACGCGGCCGAATTCGACCGCATCGACGCCGCATTCGCGGCCGGCTATGCGGCCGGCACGCTCGATATCCACGCGCATCTGTGCAACATGCTTGCGCCGCTCGCACGCTATTCGCGCGAACGGCTCGCGCACTGGCACGCGTGCTTCATGGCCGACGTCGTATGGCCCGCGATCTCGCCGACCGCGCTCGACCTCGTGCGCCATCATCGCGAGCGAGGCGACCTGTGCTGCGTCGTCACCGCGACGAATGCGTTCATCACGCGGCCGATCGCGCGCGCATTCGGCATCGAGGCGCTGATCGCCTGCGAGCTAGAGACCGTCGACGGCCGGCCCGAGTCGCGCTATACGGGGCGCCCGGCCGGCGTGCCGAGCTATCGGGAGGGGAAGATCGTGCGTACCGATGCGTGGCTGGCGTCGCTCGGTCTCGCGCGGACGGATTTCGCGCGCAGCTGGTTCTACAGCGATTCGCACAACGACGTGCCGCTGCTCGAGCAGGTGACCGATGCGATCGCGACGAATCCGGATGAACGATTGCGTGCCGTGGCGATGCAGCGGGGCTGGCAGATCGTCGACTTGTTCGAAACGGTATGAGCGTGCGCGTCGCTATGCGCGCGCAAACGTGCGGTCGTCGCGGCGTTCGACGTTCGCCATGAACGCCGTGATCAGCCGCGTATCGGCGCGCGCGTCGAGGTAGTACAGGTATTCGTGCATCGGCGGCAGATCGTCGGCGATCGCGATCGCGCGCAGCTCGGGATGCGCGCCGACCTCGCCGCGCGGCATCAGCGTGCAGCCCATGTCGTGCCGCACGGCTTCGCGGATCGCTTCGCGGCTGCCGAGCTCGATCGCGTTCGCGGGCACGTCGATGCCCGCGTGCTTCAGCACGTGTTCCATCAGCGCACGCGTGCGCGAGCCGGCCTCGCGCAGCAGCAGCGTCTCGCGGGCCAGCATCGCGAGCGTCACCGATTCACGCGCGGCGAGCGGATGCGAGCGGTGGACGACCAGCACCAGCGGATCGTTCGCGATCGTATGCCGGACGAAGCGCGGATCGTCGTCGCGCTGCGACGACACGGCGACGTCGACGCGAAAATCGACCAGTGCATCGAGCACCTGCTGCGAGTTGCCGATCTCGATGCTGATCTTCACGGCCGGATACTGGCGGCGGAACGCGGCGATCGCCGGCAGGATGTAGAACGGGCCGGTCGTGCCGACGCGCAGGTTGCCCGTGTGCAGTTCGCGCTCGTTGCGCAGCGCGAAATCGATGTCGTATTCCATCTGCAGCATCTGGCCGATCATCGGCATCAGCGACGCACCGGCATCGCTGAGGTCGAGACGGTTGCCGCGACGATGAAACAGCTCGACACCGTAGTGGCGTTCGAGCTGCTGGATGCGCGACGTGATCGTCGGCTGGCTCACGTCGAGGCGCTTCGCGGCCGCGGTCACGCTGCCCTGGCGGGCGGTTTCGTAGAAGGCGGCGAGAAGCAGGGCAAGCATGGCGGCACACGGGACGGGACGACCGGAAATTACCGGCCGCGTGTGTCATTTCCATGTCATCGGCGTGGAAATGCGTGGCGAATTGGGGAGCGATGTTGCGCGCGACCCGCGCCGCCGCCGCTTACCCGGCCGGTTGCTCGTCGTACGCGACGAAGATCTTCCGCGTGCGTTCGACCACTTCCCACGTGCCGCGAAAGCCTGGCGGAATCACGAAGCGGTGGCCGGCACGCAGGGTTTTCCGGTTGCCTTCGAGGTCGGTGATCACCGACGTGCCTTCGAGGATCTCGCAGTATTCCGCTTCGGTGTACGCGACGTGCCAGCATCCGGGCGTGCTTTCCCAGATGCCGGTCGAGAAACGGCCGCACGGACTCGCGAAGCCGGGCGTGAGCGTGTGCAGCGGATCGCCGGAAATCAGCTTCTCGGGCGATACGCGGTACTGCGTCGGCTCGCCGCTGGGGGCAAACGCGTCGGTGATGGAGGAAACGTCGATCATGATGGTCAGGTTGCGTCGAATTGAAATGAACGCGCCGACGGCGCGTTCGCATGATTGCACGGTTGAGGGCGGCGCGGTCAGTTGCCGGTTTTCAGTTGCTGCCACAGGCGGTTCTCGAGTCGCGCGATGTCGGCCGAACGCGGCTTCGACAGCGTCATCCTGTCGAGCACGTCGGCGGACAGATACACGTTCGGGTCGTGCGCGACGGCCGGCGTCACGTACTGATGGGCCGCCTTGTTCGCGCTCGGGTAGTAGATCTCGTTGGTGATGTCCGCGTTGACCTTCGGGTCCTGGATGTAGTTGATCCACTGCAGCGCGGCTTCCGGATGCGGCGCATCCTTCGGAATCGCCATCACGTCGAACCACAGGATGCCGCCTTCCTTCGGGTTCGCGTAACGGATCTCGTAGCCGCGCTTCGCCGCCGCCGCTTCGCGGCGTGCGACGCTGACGTCGCCCGACCAGCCGAGCACGACACAGACGTCGTTGTTCGCGAGGTCGTTGTTGTAGCCCGACGAGTTGAACTGCGTGATGTACGGGCGCACCTTCTTCAGCATGTCGAATGCCGTGTGGTAATCGGCCGGGTTCTTGCTGTTCGGGTCCTTGCCGAGATACTGGAGCGCGGCCGCAAACACGTCGTCCGGCGCGTCGAGGAACGACACGCCGCAGCTTTTCAGCTTCGACACGTTGGCCGGATCGAACACCAGCGCCCAGCTGTCGAGCGGCGCGCCGTCGCCGAGCGCCTTCCTGACCGCCTGCACGTTGTAGCCGACGCCGTCGGTACCGTAGGCCCACGGTACGCCGTACTGGTTGCCAGGGTCGGATTCGGCGATCTTCTTCATCAGCGCGGGATCGAGGTTCGCGAGGTTCGGCAGCTTCGTCTTGTCGAGCTTCTGGTACACGCCGGCCTGGATCTGCTTGGCCATGTAGTTCGACGTCGGCACCACGATGTCGTAGCCGGAACTGCCGGCCAGCAGCTTCGACTGCAGTGTGTCGTCGCTGTCGTAGACGTCGTAGCGCACGTGCACGCCGGTCTGTTTCTGGAAGTCCGGGATCGTCGTTTTCGCAATGTACTCGGACCAGTTGTACACGTTCAGTTCGGTGTCGGCCGCGCGGGCCGGCGATACCGACAGCGGCGCGAAGCAGGCAACGGTCGCGATTGCAACGGGGAAGGCGAGACGAAAAACGCGGACGATCATGGTCACTCCCTTTCGGAACGAGGGCGGCGCACTGCGGGGCGCGGACGCGCCGCGGGTCGGTCGGCGAGGCGCGCGGCGGTCCGCTTCGAACCGGGAACGCGCCGACGGGCCTCGCCGGATATCGGGAACGACTGTATGTGGCGGCCGGCCGGATGTCTGTCCATGAAATCCGTACAGCCGGGCGGCCGTGCGTACGGGAACCCGGCGCGAGGGAATTGGCAGCGCACTTTTGGCGTGGTAACGGTAAGCGTCCCCATTCCCCGTGCATCGTATGACCGACCATGACGCCGCCGCGACGATCGATATCCAGTTGAACCAGCTCGTGTTCATGTCCGACGCGCTGTCGGCCGTGGCCGGTGCGATCGGATCGCCGGATTTCGTCGCGGTTGTGTTCGAGAACCTGACGCGCATCGTCGATTGCGATTCCATTCATCTGGATTACGAAGACGAGTCGCTGCTCGAGCGTCGCGTCGGCTGGATCGGCAGCTACGGCACGTATCCGGACCAGATCGAGCGCACCATGACGCGCTATTACCGCGATTTCGCGCAGATCGATACGACATTCGACTGCATCCGCGGCGAACGCGATACGCAGTTGCTGCAGCTGTCGACGCTGCGGCTGAACCCGGAAATCCGGTGCGCGTTTTACGATACCGAGGACATTCACGACGAATGCGTGGTCACGTATCGCGTGGACGAGCTGACCTATGCGCTGTCGGTGTGCCGTGCGCGCCGGCTGCCGCCGTTTTCGCTGAAGGAGCTGAGCATCGTGCGGCATGTCGCGCTGATCGTGTTGCCGCTGGCGGTCGCGCATCGGCGCATCGTCGGCGACCGGCCGGCCGATGCGGGCGCGGCCCGGGTGCGCGAGGGCATCGCCACGCAGCGGCTGCACGACGTGTTCGAGAAGCTGACGTCGCGCGAGTCGGAGGTGTGCGTCCGCCTGATTCGCGGCCGGAAGACGCAGGATATCGCGCACGAACTCGGCATTCGTCCGTCGTCGATCGACACCTATGCACGTCGCGCGTTCGCGAAGCTCGGCATCGAATCGCGGCGCCAGCTGCTGAACCTGCTGGTCGATCACGATGCGCTCGACGCGTCGTCGGCGGCGCGCCGGAGCGACGCGTGACGCTGCTGCCGTGACGCATACGCGATACCCGAGGAGAGCCGATTGAGCATGGCATGGGATGGCATCACGGGCGCCGATGTGCTCGGCGACGCGCAGGTCGCGAGCCGGCACGCATTGGCCGACGCGGCGCGCAATGGCGAATGGGCGACGATGCTCGACTGCGTCGCGCGACAGCCTGACCTCGTCAACGCGACGCGGCTCGGCGGCACGTCGCTCTTTACGCCGCTGCATCAGGCCGCTTACGGCGGCGCGCCGAACGCTGTCGTTGCCGAACTGCTGCGGCTCGGCGCATCGCGCATGCTGCGCGATGCGCAACGCGAGCGCGCGATCGATATCGCCGTGCGGCGCGGGCATCGGCATCTGGTCGAGTGGCTGACGCCGCAGCCGCAGCGCTTCGTGCCCGACGTTACGCTGCTTGCCATCCAGCGCCATTTCCACGCGATGATCCTGGGCCGCATCGCGCGCCTGCGCGTCGATGCACTGCGCCTGCCCGAACTCGAACCGCTGCTGGAACTCGACGCGCGGGCCGGAAGCACGTGGTTCGCGGTGCCGGGCATGTACGGCGGCTTCAGCTATGCGTTGCGCACGGATGGCGAGGCGGCCGTGCTCGTGTCGGCGAGCTGGAGCCGCGTGGTCGGCGGCTCGGGCCAGCGGCACGAGATCACCGCGAACGGCTGTACGCTGGTCGAAGAAGGATTCGTCTGACGCGGCCGATCATCCCGTTGCGCTCAAAACTGTTTTGGCGATTCGTGCCTTTCCCGGGCAACGCTGGCCGTCGATACTCCGACACACGACATTTCGCGAGACGTGTCACGCACTGACTGTCTCGCTCTCGGAGCAGTGGATGAAAGGCATCAGGATATTCGTGACGGGCGCAAGCGGCTACATCGGCGGCTCGGTGGCCGCACGGCTCGTGTCGGCCGGGCACGTCGTCACCGGCTTGACGCGCGACGGCGACAACGCCGCGAAACTCGCGGCGGCCGGCATCATGCCGGTCGTCGGCTCGCTCGACGATGTGGCGCTGCTGCATGCGTTCGCGCGCGACGCCGACTGCGTCGTCAACGCGGCGAGCAGCGATCATCGCGAGGCCGTCGAGGCGATCATCGCGGCGCTGAGCGGCACGGGCAAGACGTTCCTGCATACGAGCGGCACCAGCGTGATCGCGGACGACGCACAGGGCGCCCATGGCGATGCCGCCGTATTCGACGAAACGACGCCCGTCGTCGAGCCTGCGAAGGCCGAGCGCCACGCGATCGACCGGCGCGTGATGTCGGCGGCGAACCTCGGCATCCGCTCGGCCGTGATCTGCAACAGCATGATCTACGGCGACGGCCTCGGCATCCGCCGCGACAGCGCGCAACTGCCGCTGCTCGCGGCCATCGCGCGCGATGCCGGCGCCGTGCGCGTGATCGGCAAGGGGTTGAACCGCTGGTCGAACGTGCATGTCGACGACGTTGCCGATCTGTATCTGCGCGCGATCCACGCCGCGTCGCCGGGCGCGTTCTACTTCGCGGAAAATGGCGAAGCGTCGTTCGCGGAAATCGGCCGCGCGCTTGCCGAACGTCTCGACTTGCCGTCCGTCGTGGAATGGGACGTCGCCGCGGCAGCGCAGGCGCTCGGTCATTCCCGCGCGCATTTCTCGCTCGCATCGAACAGCCGCGTGAAGGCGCGGCGCGCGCGGCAGGAACTCGGGTGGGCGCCGAAGCATGGCGCGATGCTGGACTGGATTCGCGACGAGATGCCCGTCGCCGCGTGAAGCCGCTGCATCGACCCGTATGAAGAAACGCGCGCCCGCCCGGGCGCGTCCGCGCGACCGGCCACGGGGCGCATTCCGGATTGTTCCGACAATATTCGCCGCGCATTGTTGAATCGAAATCAACTGTGATTCGCGTCCGCGCCCGCTTATCAAACCGGCGCGGCGGCACTATCGTGACGGTTCCCGAAACCGCTGATGACTGCCGACCATGAAGACGACCCTCGACGAGATGCTCGCGTTCGTGACCATCGCCGATACCGGTTCGCTGACTGGCGCGGCCGACAAGCTGCATCAGCCGACCTCGGTGATGAGCCGGATCCTGCGGCGCCTCGAAGAGAAGCTCGACACGACGCTGATCCGCCGCACGACGCGCCGCCTCGAAGTGACCGAGGAGGGCAAGCTCTTTCTCGACTACGCACGCGACATCATCGCGTCGGTCGAATTTGCCGAGGAGCAGATCGTCAGCCAGCGCGAGACGCCGTCCGGGCGCTTGCGGATCAATGCGGCGATGCCGTTCATGCAGCATGTGATCGCGCCGATGATGCCGGGCTTCCGCGAAGCGTATCCGGCGATCGCGGCCGAACTCCATACGAGCGACGAAATCATCGACCTGCTCGAACAGCGCACCGACGTGGCGATCCGGATCGGCGAGCTGCGCGATTCGACGCTGCACGCGCGCCGGCTCGGCAGCAGCCGGTTGCGTATCCTGGCGAGCCCCGCTTATCTGGAGAAAGCCGGCGTGCCGACGAGCGTCGCCGATCTCGCGAACCATACGCTGCTCGGCTTCGTGCAGCCGGAAACGCTGAACCACTGGCCGCTGCGCACTGCGGACGGCGACAGCTATCGAATTCATCCCGCGCTGCAGGCATCGAGCGGCGAGACGCTGATGACGCTGGCGTTGAATGGCGCCGGCATCGCATGCCTGGCCGACTACATGACGAGCCATCATCGTATTGATGGCAGCCTGGTTGAATTGCTCGTCGACGAAACCGTCGAGTTCCGTCAGCCGATTCATGCGGTCTACTATCGAAATACCCGGTTGTCCTTGCGCATCTCGAGCTTTCTTGACTATGTCGCCCTGCAATTGAAGAGCAGCGGCGATATCGACTGACGCTAATCGTCCGCCTGCCGTGCATCGCTGTCGGTCGTGCGATGCAGTCGTCTACTTTCCTGTCGAAATTCCGATCCTTCCGTTTGTCGATGTGGTGCATCGATGCCGCCGTGGCGCCGATTGCATTCGAACGACGCGCGGCCCGAATGCCTGTTCAGGCGATTCGGGCCGGCCATGCGGAGAGGAGGGACGAGCGTTGGCGCGTATCGAGAGGCATGCTCTCCTGCGCGTCGACGCGACTCAATGACCGCGATAGATCGAGTCGCGGCCGTTGATCATTGTCGCGCGGCCGGATTCGCTGGTGGTGCGGGCTTCGCTGCCGTAACCGGTCGTCGCGGCGGCCGGTGCGGTGCCCGGCGTACCTTGTGCGACGGCGTTTTCACGCACGCGCTTTTCTGCGGCGAGGATCGCGACCGGATACTGGTTGTGGTCCAGCGCCGGGGTGTAGCCGACGGCCGCGAGGCGGGCCATTTCGGCCTTCACTTCGGCGCGGGTCAGTTGATGGCCGGCCTGCTGCGCGAACGACAGCGCCGGTGCGGAAAGGATCAGTGCGGCAAGCGTGGAAGAGATCAGCGTTTTCATCATGGGTACCTGTCAGGTTGAGTGAACCGCAACCACGTTGATGTCGTTGCGAGTGCAGCCAATATAGGTATCGCGGCGCCCGGGAAAAACGGTTGCCGGCCCAAATGATTTTTGATCTGGAATCACGAATCGGACGTGGATTAGGGCGAAAGCCTTGCCGGTCGGGCGTCCTGTCTGAACGGGGTGTCGGCGTGGCTCGTCGAGGCAGGTCTCAAATCGACCCATCAGACCTCGCGGGACTCAAGTGTGTCGAATTCCGTCTTGGACAGACTTAACCTGCGTCCCTAGACTGAACTCGCTTTCCCTCACTCCCTGGAGAAAATCATGAGTCTCAAAGACAAGCTGCCCGGTAACAAGATCCTTGGTTTCGGTACTGCGCCGCTCGGCAACATGTTCCGCAACATCCCCGACGCGGAAGCCGCGGCCACCGTCGAAGCGGCGTGGCAACACGGCATCCGTTATTTCGATTCGGCTCCGTTCTACGGCGCCGGCCTGGCGGAAATCCGCCTCGGCGACGCGCTGGCGAACCACCCGCGTGACGAGTATGTCCTGAGCACCAAGGTCGGCCGCGTGATCCTCGACGAAGTCGAAGACGTGTCGGCGCGCGATCTCGGGGAAAAGGGCGGCCTGTTCGAACACGGCCGGCCGAACCGCATCGTCAACGACTACACGGCCGACGCGACGCTGCGTTCGATCGAGGACAGCCTGAAGCGCCTGCGCACCGATCGCCTCGACATCGTCTGGGTGCACGACATCGCGCAGGACTTCTACGGCGACGAATGGCTCGCGCAATTCGAAGTGGCGCGCAAGGGCGCATTCCGCGTGCTGAGCAAGCTGCGCGAAGAAGGCGTGATCAAGGCATGGGGCCTCGGCGTGAACCGCGTCGAACCGGTCGAACTGGTGCTCGATCTCGCCGAACCGCAACCGGACGGCATGCTGCTGGCCGGCCGCTATACGCTGCTCGATCACGAGCGTGCGCTGCAACGCGTGATGCCGGCGGCTGCCGCGCAGAACGTCGGGATCGTCGTCGGCGGCCCGTACAGCTCGGGCGTGCTCGCAGGCGGCACGCACTTCGAATACCAGAAGGCTTCGCCGGAAATCCTCGCGAAGGTCGAGCGGATCAAGGCGATCGCCACGCGCTACGACGTGCCGATCAAGGCCGCCGCGCTGCAGTTCTCGATGTCGCATCCGGCCACCGTCGCGGTGATTCCGGGCGCGAGCCGTCCGGAGCGGATCGCGGAAGACCAGGCTGCGCTGAACGTGGTGATTCCGGCCGACTTCTGGCGCGACATGCGTGAACAAGGTTTGATTGCGGCCAATGCGCCGCTGCCGACCGATCGTTGATCCTGAAAGGTGATGACATGGCACAAGCAAATGCAAGCATCGAACTCGCGGTTTCGGCCGAGACCGTCTGGCAACTGATCGGCGGCTTCGGGTCGCTGCCCGACTGGCTGTCGTACATTCCGGCCAGCGAGGTGAGCGAAGGCGGGCGCGTACGGCGTCTCGCGAACCCGGCCGGCGAGGCGATCGTCGAGCGGCTGGTCGCGTTCGACGAAGCGGCGCGCAGCTACACGTATGCGATCCTCGAAGCGCCGTTCCCGGTCGTGAACTATCGCTCCACGCTGCGCGTGCGCGAAAACGGCCCGAACGCGTCGACCGTCGAGTGGTCGGGCACGTTCACGCCGCACGGCGCGACCGACGACGACACCGTCAAGCTGTTCCGCGGAATCTACGAAGACGGACTCGCGGAAGTGGCGAAGCGGTTCGCGGCGGCCTGACGGCAGCGCATCGCATCGTGCGAGCAGGAGCCTGGCGATATCGGGCTTCGTCAGCGCCTTCGTTGCGGGTTCAGGCTCGCAGCGAAGGCGTTGGCATGTTTGCTTCGCATGCGCGACGGCGTCGATGCGCGGGAACCCCGACCATCCAGGCAGGGAGTCACTTTCCGACCGCCGCGACGACTTCCTCGCCGGTCAGGATCTCGCGGAAGGTGCCGACCAGCGGCCGCAGGTTGACCTTGTGCCACGCGGCCCACAGCGGCGTGCGGTAGCTGAACCACGGCAGCTCGCGCAGCACGACGCCTTCCGGCACCTGATGGCGCAGGCTCTGCTGGATCATCGTCACGCCGAGCCCGGCGGCGACGAGCCCGAGCGCCGCGAGCGGCTCGGTCGCTTCCACCGAAATCTCCGGCGAGAAACCGGCCTTCGCACAGGCCGCGACGAACGCGCCGTGACGCGGCGCGCTTTCCTGCTGCGTCACGCCGATCCACGCCTGCGCGGCGAGGTCGTCGGCGACCAGCGTCTTCTTCTTCGCGAGCGGGTGCCCGTCGGGCATCGCGAGCAGCATCGGATCGTTCAGCACCATCGTCGCATCGAGTTCGGGATCGTCGGGCGCGGGCGGCTCGGTGACGAGCGCGATGTCGAGACTGCGCTCGCGCAGGCCTTCGAGCTGCGCGGCGGACGTGTAGTTGTACAGCGCGATATGGACGGCAGGGCGCTCGGCGCGCAGCGTTTTCAGCGCGCGCGGCAGCACGCCCGAGTGCGTGGCCGTTTCCAGGTAGCCGATGCACAGGCCGCCTTCGTCGCCGCGGCCGAGCCGTCGCGCCAGCGACTCGAGCCGGTTCGCGTGGCGCAGGAACGCGTGCGCTTCGCTGAGGAATGTGCGCCCGTCGCGCGTCAGACGAATGCGCTGCTGGCTGCGTTCGAACAGCGTCAGGCCGAGCTTTTCCTCGAGCTGCGCAATCTGGCGGCTGAGCGGCGATTGCGAAATGTGCAGGCGTTCGGCCGCGCGGCCGACGTGTTCTTCTTCCGCGACCGCGATGAAATACTGAAGCTGGCGGATGTCGAGCATATAAGACCTTATGGGACTCAAGTTTGATGAATTATGTCTTGGACAGACTTATTCACGCAACCTAGACTGGGCTCACTTTCCTGTCAAACCCGGAGCAACACATGAGTCTCAAAGACACGCTGCTGGCCGGCAACCGGCTCGGCTTCGGCGCGGCGCCGCTCGGCAACATGTTCCGCGACATTCCCGACGAAGAAGCGCGCGCGACCGTCGAAGCCGCATGGGCGCGCGGCATACGCTACTTCGACACCGCGCCGTCGTATGGCGCGGGCCTCGCGGAATCGCGCCTCGGCGACGCGCTCGCTGGCCGTTGCCGCGACGACTACTTCATCAGCACGAAGGTCGGCCGCATCGTGCTCGATGAAATGGAAGACGCGAAGACGCGCGACTACGGCGAGAAGAGCGGAATCTTCGCGCACGGCCGAGCGAACCGGCTGGTGAGCGACTACACGGCCGACGCGACGCTGCGCTCGATCGAGGGCAGCCTGAAGCGCCTGCGCACCGATCGCCTTGATATCGTCTGGGTGCACGACATTGCTCAGGACATCTATGGAGACGAATGGCTCGCGCAATTCGAAGTGGCGCGCAAGGGCGCGTTCCGCGTGCTGGGCAAGCTGCGCGAGGAAGGCGTGATCGGTGCGTGGGGCCTCGGCGTGAACCGGGTCGAGCCGATCGAACTCGTGCTCGACCTCGCCGAGCCGCAACCGGACGGCATGCTGCTGGCCGGCCGCTACACGCTGCTCGATCACGAGCGCGCGCTGCAACGCGTGATGCCGGCGGCCGCGGCCCGTCACGTCGGGATCGTCGTTGGCGGCCCGTACAGCTCGGGCGTGCTCGTCGGCGGCGCACACTACGAATACCAGAAGGCACCGCCCGAAATCGTCGAGAAGGTCGAACGGATCAAGGCGATCGCCGCGCGCCACGATGTGCCGGTCAAGGCGGCCGCGCTGCAGTTCGTGCTCGCGCATCCGGCGACGGTTTCGGTGATTCCGGGTGCGAGCCGGGCGGAGCGGATCGCGGAAGATGCCGCGGCGCTGGCGTTCGATATCCCCGCCGATTTCTGGCGCGAGATGCGCGAGCAGCAACTCGTTGCTCCCGATGCGCCGTTGCCGCTCGCTCGCTGAGCGGCAAGCGATGCGGCCGCGCCGGCCGGCGCGGGTTCCGTCGCTTCGGTGAACGTCGATCGTCGCGATGCCGGTCGTATGCGCACGGCGGCAGTCAGTGCTGCCGCCGTTCGATCATCCCGCGTTCGCCGTCAATTCCCGTACATGTCGAAATCGAAATACTTCGACTGGATCGTGTTGTAGGTACCGTCGCTGCGGATCTGCGCGATCGCGCGATTGAGTGCGTCGCGCAGGTCGCCGTCGGCCTTGCGCACGCCGGCCGCGTCGCCGTTGCCCATGATCTTCGGGTCGTACACCACGCCGCCCGCGAACGCGAAGCCCTTGCCGCGCGGCGTCGACAGGAACCCGAGCTGGCCTTGCACGGCATCCATCAGCACGCCGTCGACGCGCCCGGTGACGAGATCCGCATACGCCTGGTCGTAGCTCGGGTACGGGACGACCTCGACCTTCGCCGCGGCCCACTTTTCACGCGCATAGGTTTCCTGGATCGTGCCCTGTTCGACCGCGACGCGCTTGCCGGCGAGCTTCGCCGCTTCCGGGAGCAGCCCCGAGCCGGTGCGTGCGATCAGCCGCGTCTGGTTGCGATACAGGCGGTCGGTGAAGTCGATCTGCTGGCGCCGCTGTTCGGTCGCGGCCATCGACGACAGGATCACGTCGAACTTGCGCGCCTGCAGCCCCGGAATCAGCCCGTCGAAGCTGCTCGATACCCACACGCATTTCGCATTCAGCTTCGCGCACAGCGCGTTGCCGAGATCGATGTCGAAGCCCTTCACGCTGCCGTCGGTCGCGGTCGATTCGAACGGCGGGTAGGTCGGGTCGACCCCGATGCGAATGGTCGTCCATTCCTTCGCCGACGCCATCGACGCGAAAGCCATCGCGGCGGCGGAAAGGAGAATCGTGAGGCGCGTCTTCATGGTCTGGCTCCGTTCGTGTGGGGATGAATATGCTCATGCGTCAGCTCGGAAATTCGCCGCGCTGGAAATCGTTCGACAGTTCGAGGGCGTCGGCCATCTCGCCGACGGTGACCGGCTTGATCGGCGCGCGGATCCGGTAGTACCCGACATCGTCGACGCTGCGCTGCTGCACGTCGGCGATCAGCTCGCCGACCGTCGTGCCGCACCAGCGCCCCTGGCACGGGCCCATCCCGCAGCGCGTGAATGCCTTCATCTGGTTCGGCCCCTGGCAGCCGCGCGCGGCGAGCTGGCGAACCTCGCCGGCCGTGATTTCCTCGCAGCGGCACACGATCGTGTCGTCGTCGGGGCGGCGCAGTGCGGCGGGCGGCGTGTACAGCGCGTCGAGCAACGGGCGCACCGCGAGATGACGGCGCAATGCGCGCAGCACCGGGCGTTCGCGGGTGGCGCGCCGTTGTGCGTCGAGTGCGCCGAGTTGCGCGGCGATGTCGAGCGCCGACACTTCGCCGGAGAGTGCCGCGGCCTGCGCGCCGCCGATGCCTGCGCCATCGCCCGCGATCCAGATGTGCGGCACGCTGCTGCGGCCGCGCGCGTCGCACTGCGGACGCCAGCATGCCGACGATTCGTCCCATGCATGCGCGCAGCCGAGCGAACGCGCGAGCTGCGTCGACGGAATGACGCCCTGATGGAGCAGCACGAGCGACGTGTCGAGCGTCTGCACGACGCCGTCTTCGTCGCGAAAGCGGATGCGTTCGGCGCGCGTGTCGCCGTCGATGCCGATCTCGGTCGCGCGGCGATACACGGGAATCCCGGCGTTGCGCACCGCGCGAAGCATGCGCCAGCCCTTGAGCAGGTAGTCGGCGCCGCGCAGTGCCGGCAACGCATGCGGGAGCGCACGCCGCCATGCGTCGCGCGGTGTCGTGTCGACCAGTGCGCGCACGCGCCGGCCCGCATTCAGCAACTGCGCGGCGAACAGCCACGGAAGCGGACCGCTGCCCGCGATCACGGCGTCGGCCGAGGGCGCGAGGCCCGACGATTTCAGCAGCGTCTGCGCGGCACCGACGCCCATCACGCCGGGCAGCGTCCAGCCGCGCACCGGCCACGGGCGCTCCTGCGCGCCGGTCGCGATCAACACCGCACGCGCGCCGACTTCGAGCGTGCCGCCCGACGGGCCGCTTTGCGTGAGCATCGCGACGGGCGCCGGTTCGAACGCGACCTGCCAGACGACGCTGCGCGGCAGATAGTGCGCACCGCTCGCGAGCAGGCCGTCGACGAGCGGCCGGCCGGCCGTGTAGTCGGTGCCGAGCCATGACGCGAGCGGCGCCGGTGCATCGGTCACGTTGCGGTAGATCTGGCCGCCGGGCGCGCGGCCTTCGTCCGCGACGACGACCGACAGCCCGGCCGAACGCGCGGCGGCTGCCGCCGCCATCCCGGCCGGCCCGGCGCCGACGATCAGCAGGTCACACTGGCGGCGCGTCATGCGAGCCTCGCCTTGCCGTGCATCGCACGCACCTGCATGCCGTCGGAGACGGGCGTCATGCAGCCCTGCACGTTGGGCACGCCGTCGACCTCGACGAGACAGTCGAAGCACACGCCCATCATGCAGAACGGGCCGCGCGGCGCACCGCTCACGGCGCTCGCGCGGCACGCGGCCGAACCGGCGGCGAGCATCGCGGCCGCAACGTTGTAGTGCGCGGGCACGTCGTGCGGCGTGCCGTCGATATGGATGCGCACGCGTTCGAACATCGCGGCGGCGGGAATGAGGGATTCAAACATGCCGGGCTTCCGTGGGCGCGGCAAAGCGCGCGGTGGTAAAGGCGGACAAGTCGGCAGGCGCGGCGCCGCCCGCGATCCATGGCGCGACGAGATCGGCGTGGGTCGCCGCGAGCGTCACGCCGCTGTGGCAGATCGCGAGGAACGCGCCGGGATGCGTGGCCGACGCTTCGTAGACGGGCAGGCCGTCGGGCGTCATGATGCGCAGCGCGCCCCATGCGCGCACGACGCGCGCATGCGCGAGCGCCGGGAACGCGGTGCGTGCGCGGCGCGCGATGTCGACCATCGCGGGGCGCGTCTGTCCGTCGTCGAAGCCGACGTCCTCGGCCGAGTCGCCGAGCAGTACCGAGCCTTCCGGCGTTTGCCGGACGACGAGCGTCGGGTAGTCGAGAAACGGCGCAAGGCGCTCGGTGACCATGATCTGGCCGCGCAACGGCGAGATCGGCGCGAGCAGGTCGACCATCGGCGCGAGCCGTGCATTGTCGAGGCCGGCGGCGAGCACCACGCGCCCGGCTTCGAGCCGCGCAGCGCGCGTGTCGATCTCGAAGCGCCCGGCGCGCGGACGGATCTCGGTCACGTCGCTGCGCGGCAGATAGGTGCCGCCACACTGCTGGAACGCCTGCAGCATGGCGCGCAGCGTGTAGAGCGGATTCGCGTGGCCGTCGTTCGGCGACCACAGCGCGCCGGCCAGCGATGGCGATGCCGACGGGATGCGCCGGCGCAGCGCCGCCGGATCGAGCACTTCGTACGACAGTGCGGCTTCCTGCCGGCGCAGCGATTCGAGCAGGTCGGTTGCGCTGTCGAGTTCGGCGCGATGCTCGAACAGCTCGATGCCGCCCGGGCGCTCGAAACCGCAGTTCACACCCGTTTCGCGCTGCAACTGTGCGGCGAACGCATGCCAACGCTCGGACGATTCGCGCGACCAGCGCGCATACGGCAGGCAACGGCCGCCTTTGCCCTGCACCCACACGAGCCCGAAATTGCCGCGCGCCGCGCGAAACGCGATGTCGTCGCCGTCGCAGACCGCGACGCTGTTGCCGAGCCGCGCGATACCCCATGCGATCGCCATGCCGACGAGGCCGCCGCCGGCCACGACGACGTCGAAGCGGCGCACGGTCATGCACGGCTCCGGTGTCGCTGAAACAGCGGTTGCGTGTTATATCCCATGACGGCGCGGCTCCTTGCTTTCCATACGTTGCGGAACCGATGTTCGGACAGGCAAAATGCACTGTCCAATACAGCTTGATCAACGACCCATAATCCAGTGTTATGACCACGCCATCGCTGAGGATTCGTCAGATCGAAGCGTTCCGTGCGGTGATGCAGCGCCATACCGTCACGCGCGCGGCGCGCGATCTCCATATCTCGCAGCCGGCCGTGAGCCGGCTGATCGCCGATCTCGAGGACCGGATCGGCTTCGTGCTGTTCGAGCGGCAGCAGGGGCGCTTCACGCCTACTGCGCAGGCGCGCGTGCTTTACGAGGAGGTCGAGCGCGCGTTCGTCGGGCTCGATCGCGTTGCGCAGGCCGCCGAGCAGATCCGCGCGATGCGGCGCGGCACGCTGCGCGTGGCCGGCTCACCGGCCGTCGCGCTCGACCTGCTGCCGGAGCTCGTCACGCGGTTCTCGCTCGCGCATCCCGGCGTCGACATCACGCTGCTCGCGCATAGTGCATCCACCGTCGTCGACAAGGTCGCGTCGGGGCAGTGCGATGTCGGGTTGATCGCCGAACCGGTGCCGCATCCGGCCGTGCGCGGCGAGCGCCTCGCGGAAAGCGCGATGTGCTGCATCGTGCCGCGCGGGCATCGGCTCGCGCGCAAGCGCGTCGTGCAGCCGGCCGACCTGCGCGACGAATCGTTCATTTCGTTTCCGCCGAGTTTCGAGGCGCGCAGCGCGATCGATCGCGTGTTCGTCGAGGCTGGCGTGTCGCGGGTGCTGTCGATCGAGGCGCAGCTGTCGCAGACGATCGTCGCGTTCGTCGCGAACGGTGCGGGCGTCGCGCTGATCGATCCGGTGACGGCCGCGTACGCGGGCCAGCGCGTGGCCGTCAAGCCGTTCGAGCCGGCCGTGCCCGATCACTTCTATCTGGTGACGTCTGCGTCGCAGCCGCTGTCGATGATCGGCGACGCGTTCTGCGCGGATTTGCGCGATGCGTTTGCGAGGATGCGCGAGAAGGGGGCCGGGTGATTCGGCGGGGAGGGGGATGCGACAGCGAGCGCGCCGGGTGCCTTCGGGCACCGCGGCGCGCGATCGATCAAGCGACGGCCGTGTCGGTCGCTTCGACTGCCGAGGGGGCTGCCGCCGCCGCGCCGACCAGCCGCCGATAGCGCGCGAGCGCCCACAGCGGGAAGTACGCGGTATAGCCGTGATACTTCAGGTAGAAGATGCGCGGGAAGCCGGGCGCATTGTGCGAGCGGTGCCACCAGAAGCCATCTTCCTGCTGCACCGACTGCAGATACGCGATGCCGCGCTTCACCGAATCGGATTCGCAGTCGCCGAACGCCATCTGCGCGAGCAGCGCCCACGCGGTGAAGTTCGACGTGCTCTCGCCGCCATTGGTGCCGGCGAGCTTCGGGTCGATGTAGCTGTCGTTCGTCTCGCCCCAGCCGCCATCCGCATGCTGTTTTGAACGCAGCCAGTCGATCGCGCGTGCGATATACGGCTGCGACTTGTCCTCGCCGGCGAGCGCGAGGCCGGCCAGCACGCTCCACGTGCCGTAGATGTAGTTCGTGCCCCAGCGGCCCCACCAGCTGCCGTCGGGTTGCTGCGTGCGCTTCACGTAGTCGATGCAGCGCGCGAGCGACGCGCGTTCTTCCGCGCGTTTCGTCACGCCGAAGCACAGCAGCACGCGGCCCGACACGTCCTCGGTCGGCGGATCGAGCAGCGCGCCGTGATCGGCGAACGGGATCGCGTTCAGGTACATGCGGTCGCAGTCGGCATCGAATGCAGCGAAGCCGCCGTTGCGCGATTGCAGCCCGCGCATCCAGTCGAGCGCGCGCGCGACGCGTGGCGCATGCGGATTCGTGCCGTCCGCGTTGCGATGCGTGCGGCCGCGGCGATCGAGCATCGCGGTGACGACCGCGGTGTCGTCGATGTCGGGGTAGTACGGGTTCGCGTACTGGAACGCCCAGCCGCCCGGTTCGACGTCGGCCGGCGCGTTCTCGATCCAGTCGCCGCGCAGGTCGTTTACCTGACGCACGGCCAGCCAGTCGTACGCGCGTGCGATGCGTTCATCGAGTTCGCGCAGCGCGCCGTCGGGCTCGCCGGCGTCCGGCGCCGCGACGCCGCGCGCCTGTTCGAGCGCCATCGTGCTCCACGCCGTGTCCCACACCGGCGACAGGCACGGCTGGCAATACATGCTGCCGTCCGGACGCGTGACCAGCAGTTTCTCCAGCGCGTTTTCGCAATCGCGACGCAGCGGATGGTCGTCCGGGTAGCCGAGCACCTGCATCATCTGATAGCTGTATACGATCGGCGGGAAGATGCCGCCGAGCCCGTCCTCGCCGTTCATGCGTTCCGCGCACCACGCTTCCGCATGCCGGATCGCGCGCTGCCGCAAGCCCTTCGGCATCAGCGGCTCGATATGGCGGACCGTGCGGTCGAGCGCGAGGAACACCTTGCGCATGCCGCTCGCGGGCGGGAAGTACTGACGTTCCTCGTCCGGTGGCGTGACGAACAGCTCGCGGATCGAGATGTTGCGCGGATTGCGCGCACGCGCTTTCAGCGAGCAGAGCACCAGCAGCGGCACCATGGTCGTGCGCGCCCAGTACGCGACCTTGTACATCGAGATCGGCACCCACTTCGGGAACAGCACGAATTCGATCGGCATGAACGGCGCCGCGCGCCACGGCACCTGGCCGAACGTCGCGAGCAGGATGCGCGTGAACACGTTCGCGCGCGCCGCGCCGCCGAGCTTCAGGATGGCGTCGCGCGCGCGGATCATGTGCGGCGCCTGTTCGCTGTCGCCTGCCGCTTTCAACGCGAAATACGCCTTCACGCTGCACGACACGTCCGGCTCGCCGTCGACGTACAGCGCCCATGCGCCGTGCGTGTCGAGCCGCTGGTTCGCACGCAGGTAACGCGCCATCTTCTCCTGGCGATCGTCGTCGATCTTGTCCATGAAATGCATCATCAGGATGTATTCCGCGGTGATCGTCGCATCGGATTCGAGTTCGAAACACCAGCTGCCGTCGGGTTGCTGAAGACGCACGAGCGCGTCGCGTCCACGGGCGATCGCGGTGTCGAGCGCGGACCAGGAGAAGGGGGCAGGTTTATTCATGCGGCGGATCATACCATCCAGCCGGAATGTTTATATCGAGACGCCTGGTGCTACCATCCGCACCATGAAAAAACGCCTCGAACCCGCGCCGCACGACGTGTCCGCGCCTGTTGAACCGGCTGGAACGGCCGGCGCGCGGGCGCCTGAAGGAGCATCGGCGCCGGCCGGAGCCGTTGCCGGCGTGCGGCGAAAAAAAGCGCCGGACCAGGTGCGCGCGCAGCTGCTGGCAGCCGCATCGGAAATCGCGACACATCACGGCGTGGCCGCGTTGACGCTCGATGCGGTGGCCGAGCGCGCCGGCGTGACGAAAGGCGCGCTGCAGTATCACTTCGCGAACAAGCAGGGGCTGCTGGATGCGCTGTTCGGGCAGGCGACCGCGCGGTTCGGCGCGCAGATGGACGCGCGGATGGCGGCGGATCCGAGCGGCGACGGCGCGGCGGCGCGCGCTTATCTGCATGCGGTGCTCGATTCGGCGAATCCGGCCGCGAGTACCGATGTGCTGCGCGTGCTGGTCGCGTCGATGATTACCGAGCAGGACACGCGCGAGCGATGGTCGGTGCCGATGCGTGAATGGACGCGGCCCGATCCCGTGCCGCTCGAGCAGGCTGCCACGCTGATGATCTGCCGGCTCGCCGCCGACGGGTTGTGGATCTCGGAGCTGCTCGACAGCGTCGAGGTGTCGGTCGAACTGCGCGCGGAGATCGTGCGGCAGCTCGATGCGATGAGCAAGGGGGTGTTTCCGAAGGGCGGCTGAAGCAACCTGTATCACACCGGCTTGCTCACGCCCGGACGGTTCGTTATTCTGATGCGCATGAACCGATCGCCTGCCCATTCGATTATTTGCGCCGCACTTTTGCCGGCGGGGTAGCCATCGACTGAAAGATTGTCGTCACAACCCGCCCGGAAGGCGGGTTTTTGCTTTCTGGGCTCTTCATGGAGTACCTGGAAATGCAGATCGAGCATCCACTTCAAGCGGCGTCATCGAACGACGCGGTGTTGCTCCACATGGTGTGCGGCAAGATCGCGTCGGGAAAATCGACGCTGACCGCACGGCTGGCGAACACGGAGCGGACCGTCCTGATCAGCGAAGACACGTGGCTTGCTCGCCTCTATCCGGGCGAGATCCTGTCGATCGACGACTATGTCAGGTGTGCAAAACGTATCAAGGACGTGATGGCCGATCACGTTGGTGCCATGCTGCAGGCCGGCGTGTCGGTGGTGCTCGATTTTCCATTCAATACCGTGGCGGCGCGCGCATGGGGGCATCGCATCGCGCAGGTCGCCGGCTGCGGCCATCGTCTGCATTATCTCGATGTCAGCGATGCGGTGTGCAAGGCGCGCCTGCGTGCGCGCAATGCGCTAGGGGAACATCCGTTCCAGGCGTCGGATGCCGAGTTCGAGCAGATCACGCGGTACTTCGTCGCGCCGGATGCGGCGGAGGGGCTGAATGTCGTGACCTACGACGACGCGGGCGGCGTGAGTGATCAGCCGGGTGGCCCGAACCAGGTGTTCATCGCGTCCTGAAGACCGTCTTGCGTGCGGGTCCCCACCCATGCCACATAGCCATCGGGGCGGATCAATACTGCCGTCGGTGCGGCCACCTGACCCAACGCAGGCAGTTCCCAAGGACCGTCGTATCGGGCGTGAACCAACGTGACGCGATCCAGCCAGCGCGTGATGTCGATGCTGTCGGGTTCGTCGAGATTCAACAGCACGGGCCGGGCACGCCGGAGCAGCGCAAAGACGCGGACGGGCCCGTCAGGCGTGATCAGGTCGAGGTCCGGCATGCGGCGGCCGAGCAGCGGATGCCCGGTACCGAGGTCGTAATGGACGCCAAGTCCGCACATCTCGGCGGCGGTTCGCTTGCGGGGTTCCTCCATGCGAAACAGCTCCGCGGCGATTTCACGCAACGCTTCGGTGCTGTCGTCGGTGCGCTGCAGGGCGACCTGCGCCATCGTCGTGCGCAGCACGCGGGCCGCGACCGGATGTTGCTCGGCGTGATACGTGTCGAGCAGGCTGTCAGGTGATGTGCCTTTCACCACCTGAGCCAGTTTCCAACCCAGATTCACCGCATCCTGAACACCGATGTTGAGGCCTTTTCCGCCCACCGGGGAATGCACGTGTGCAGCATCGCCGGCGAGGAGAACGCGGCCCTTTCGGTAGGTCGCTGCTTGCCGTGCCATGTCGGTGAACCTGGAAATCCACGTCAGGTTATACGCGCCGTAGTCGGTTCCGCATGCGGCAACGAGGGCTTCCTTGAGATCGTCCAGCGTGGGTTCGGTCTTCGCGCCGACCGCTTTTTCAGTCACCATCACGCCGACAGGTCCTTCAGTGGCAAAGACGATCTTGCCATCGCGAATTTCGTATTCCTCACGGCCGAAGGCATGAATGCCCAACGCAGTGCGATGGACGCCCAGTGGCGGTTCCTCTGTCATCTCGCACTCGGCGAGAATGCTGCTGGTCGTTGCGTCCCAGCCAGGAAACTCGATGCCGGCGGCTTTGCGCACGAGGCTGCGGCCGCCATCGCACCCGAGGAGATAGCGTGCCCGCAGTGACGGACGACTGGACAGTTCGATGGTGACGCCCGTGTCGTCCTGGGCGAAACCCGTCAAGTCGCAGCCGCGATAGATCGGCACGGCCAGCTCGTCGACCCACCCGGCGAGAATGCGCTCGATATGTTTTTGCCGTAACCCCAGCACGTAATTGTGCCGGGTCGGAAAATCGCTGATGTCCAGGCGGATCGACGCAAAGCCGGTGACTTGCGCCTTCTGTCCTTCAGCGAGGAAGCGATCCACGATGCCGCGTTGATCGAAAATCTCGAGTGTCCGGGCAATCAAGCCGCCGGCGCGCGAACCTGCAAGCGTCTGGTCGGGGCGGCGTTCGACGATGGCGACATCGACGCCAGCGAGCGCCAGTTCGCCAGCCAGCATCAAACCGGTTGGCCCGCCTCCGGCAATGACAACTTCGTGTTCCGATACCTGCATTGGCTACCTCGCGGAATCGATGCTGCCTGTCGAGCCGTTGCACGTCCGAGGGCAGGGGTCGGAGCACAATGGTCACGCGTTTCGACGATCCGAAAGCTTGCCCTTTCTTGGCGGATCGGTTGCAGCCGCTGAGAGCCCGACGTGACTCCAGCCCCGCACCCGGCACGACTGGAACGCCCCATGGCAAGCAGTTGTCAGAGATCGCCGCGCACTTCGCCGGTTCCCAGCGCGCTCCGCTGCCGGTTGACTTCCGCCCAAAGCTCATCGCTGTCGTCATTACGCAGCAGGACCATGCAGTCCAGTTGATCGTCGGTCACGCCGAAGTATTCCAGGATTTCCTGGCGAACCGCATCGACGAACTGCGCGTATTCCGGGGTTGCCTGGGCCCGTGCGTGCAAGGCGTCGTATTCTGCATCGTCCACACCGCCGCCGTGCTCGTCGATGTAGCGCGAGATCCACTGGTCTCGTTCGTGGTCGTAGTCGGCCTCGGCGCGCATCGCCTGCACGGCCGTGTAGAAATCCAATTGGGCAAACGCGGCGATCGCCGCCGTTGTTGCCTCGTCGAATGTAGTCGTCATGCCATTTCTCATGTTGATCGTGGCACATCATCGCACAGGCCGCACCCAGGCAGGTGCTTCGAATCCGGATGGTGCAACACACACCTTGGCGCCGACATTGGCGCCCGTGCAAACGCACCGTGGCCGGGAGATTCATGCGTTCGAGTGCGCCACGCATCGGAGGCGCGAGGGCGACAAGGCATGCGTTTTGCCGGGACGCAAGCGCAGCGATGAAAACAACTGCGCGCGGTAGATCGCGGAACACGTTTCGAGCTTATCGCCACGAGCGCCACACCGGCACTCAAGCGCCAATGCGGGCGCCGGTCGTGAATTGCTCATCATGGACGAACTTCTCCGGATACCGCCTCGGCGGTACGTTACCGGCTCGAAGCGACCCTCAACCGCCGTTCAGACTGCCTCCACCGCAACGACTGCTTTCAAGTGCGGAACCCGCTGATCAACGCAACAGATTGATGAAATCGCTCGATTCGCGAATTCTCGACCACTATGGGAGTTCGGCCGAATTGCGGATTCGACCTGTAAGCCTTCGCTGCTGCTCGATGTCACCAACTTCGGACAGCTTCCCCTCACCCATTTACCTCCGCAGGGCTCAAGCACAAACGATTGCTATGCGCGATCAGATGTCACGCGTGCGCGGGATGACAACCGCCTGGCCGTGCAGTGTGCCGTCGGCGTCGAGCAGTTGCCACAGCGTGGCTTCCTCGATCATGAAGCGCTGGCCTGACTTGGTGACCCGCACGCCCTTGTAGCCCGCCTCATAGCCGAGCCGCTGTACGCGTGCGAGGAATTGCTGCCGCTCCTCGCGATTCGGGGCCTCGGCCGAAAGTCGGGAAGGCAGGCGGATGATTTCATCCCAGCTATACCCAAACCTGCGCTGCGCGGCCTTGTTGCCGTAAATAAAGAGCGGGTCGGGATCGGTGTTGTGCGCGAGTACGGCGAACGGCGCACGCTCATAGAGCCATTCGGTAGCTTCAACCACATGCATGGCCTGAGGCACCAGGGGGCGGCCAAGCAGCCGGGCGTAGCTGTCGGCAAGGAGCTGATAGAAGGCTGGGTTGTGGTGGAGTGGGATCATCTGAGACATTTCGACGGAGATCGTGGGGCCCGTCTGCGCGACTGTGGTGATGCTTACGATACAGCATCTTCAGGCCCAGGTTTCTTGTTTCCCGGCGCCCAGCGGTAGCAGAGATCAGTGATTGATCAATCGGCCGGAAAATGGTGCGGGCGGACATTCCTCTGTCCATGGTACGCAAGCGGTCATGGACCGCTCCTGGCCGAAAACTGCCAATAAGAGCACTTGTCTTCGCTGCCTCATTCCCTCGTCGCCGATGCCGCCAGTTCACGGCGGACCCGTCGCAGATCGCGAACCTGACGGATGCCCCAAAGCAACGTGGCAACCAGCCCGACCGAGATGACGGAGAGCGTCACTGATTGCTGCACGACCCCGCGTAACGTCATGCCGAGGCCTGCTGCAGACCAGATACAAAGGAAAATGGGTCCCCCCAAGGATTCGCACACAATCTCGCCGCTCTCGTGATCACGCCAGCCGACTAGCGTCTGCCAGTTACCGGCCTCCGACAAATAGGCGGTAATTGTGATCCCAGACTCGATGCGGGGCTTTCCTGGCGCCGCGACCGAACATTCCTTCCGGTTTTCGCTTTCGAATCCGAACAGCGTAACGGGCTTACGGTTTTGCGACGTATGTGTGACGCCAAAGACCCGATCAAAGTGGACAGTTTCGAGAGGCATGTTCAGCAACCCGTCCTATCTATGTTGCAGTGCATTCTTGTTGGTGCACGTACTGATCGAACGAACCTTCTCCATTCCGCTCCGATCGAGTACCGACTTCGAGAACCACTTGCGCGCCCGGTTATCGGGCCTTGAAAAACGTCGCAAGTATGTCGTTTTCCGGACCCGCATGTTGCGCCACTGACCCCTTTCCGGACCGCCCGCGTGACCGCGGCTGACCCGTGCCGGCTTCAACACTGTCCGGCCGCACCCCCGTATAAACCGCACGAGGCCTGATCAACTCCGGATGTTCTCGCTGCTCGAGCCCATGCGCGACCCAGCCGATCGAGCGACCAAGCGCGAACAGGCCGAATGCTGCACCGACCGGAAGCCGCAAATGCCTGCGTAGCGCGACGAGCGCGAGATCCAGAGAAGACTTCTGGCCGACCAGCAAACTGCCTGCATCAATCATCGTTTTCCATTGAGGATGGCGCGGCAGGATGCGCGACAGCAGGTATGCCGCCCGCACGTCGCCACCGGGATACAGCGAATGTCCGAACCCCGGCAGATCGTCGCCTCGGTGCGGGCGCTCGCGCATTTTTCGCTCGACGTCCCGGTTGCCGATTTCATCCCACATCGCCTCGACACGCGCGGTGGTCGCGCCGTGCCGCCCACCGGACAGACCGGCGAGGCCGCCGATCACGACCGCGCGCAAACTCGCGTTCGTCGACGCCACGCATCGGCCCGTGAAGCTCGATGCGTTCAGTTCGTGATCCGCGCACAGGACGAGCGCGATCCTGATGAGTTCCGCCCCCGACGGCCCGACGCCCCATGCGCGCGCGCATTGCTCGTGGACGGGCGCCGTATCGAACCCGGTGCGCAACAGGCATGCCGCGAGGATCCGTACGAGGTCGCCGCAGCCCTGCGCCTGGCTGTCGGCCGATTGCTGCCACGCTGCCGTCGGTGCGTCTTCGGTGGCGACGGCGAACAGCGACAAGAGCGCCTGTTCCGCGCGTTGATCGCCGTAGTGTTTGAAGAGGGTTCGCAACACCGTGGGTGCACGAGGGACGCGAGGGCCGAAAGCAGTCCGCTCGTCGCATTGCCAAAGCAGCGCGGCGACTTCCTCGAGACTCGCGCGGCCGGCGAGATCGAGTGCGTCCACGCCGCGATAGAAAAGCTGGCCGCCCTCGATCAGCGTGATGCTCGATTCGAGCACGGGCGAACCCCAGTTCAACGCGGCTTTCGCGACTTCCTTCGGTTTGCGGCCGCGTGCACGTTCGGCCGCGAGCCGGTCGACGTCCGCTGCGAAGTAGCGGCTTTCACGTGGATTGCCGGAGGGTTCCGCGCGAAGCAGGCCACGGCTGACGTATGCGTAAAGCGTCTGTCGCGAGACGCCGAGCCGCGCGGCCGCTTCGGTCGAATTCAGGTAGGGCGACATGGTACGAGGCTCGATTCGTTCGGCAGGTTGATCAGAATAATCAACGTTGACAATAAATGCGAGCGAGCCGATCTTTGCTTCACCAAAACGATTCGAGGCGAACATGCGTGTCGATCAAATTTCCCATGTTGCGGCTACGGCCGATGAGGGCCTGATGCCGCGTCATCTGCAGGAATTCTGGGCCGCGCTGGGTGGCGCACGGCAGTATCTTGAGCGTTGCAGTTTCAGCGGCTCGGGCGAATTGCCGTCAGCGTTTCGCGTCACCGATTTGGCCAGTGCGGCGATTGGCGCGGCGGGTGCGGCCGTCGCCGAATTGCTGCTCGAATCGACCGGCACATTGCCGGCGGTTCACGTCGACCGGCGCATGACATCGCTGTGGTTCGGCACGTCGCTTCGTCCGTCGGGATGGACGCTACCGCCTCAATGGGATCCGGTGGCCGGCAACTATCGGGCGCGCGATCGCTGGATCCGATTGCACACCAACGCGCCCCATCATCGGCAAGCCGCCTTGACGGTGCTCGACTGCGCGGCAGACGCACGAGCGGTCGCGCAAGCGGTCAGCCGCTGGGATGCCCATGCGCTCGAAGACGCGATCGTCGAGCGCGGCGGGTGCGCGGCGGTGATGTATTCACGGCAGGAATGGGCCGCGCATCCGCAAGGCAAGGCTGTTGCATCCGAACCGTTGCTGCACGCTCATACCGCGACGGCGGTTGCGGCGCGCGAATGGCAGCCGTCGCGGGATCGGCCGCTGCGCGGCATCCGCGTGCTCGACCTGACGCGCATACTCGCCGGCCCCGTCGCGACGCGTTTTCTGGCGGGCCTCGGTGCCGACGTGCTGCGCATCGATCCGCATGGCTGGGAAGAACCGGGTACGGTGCCGGACGTTGTTCTCGGCAAGCGCTGCGCGCGACTTGACCTGAAGCAGCCTGCGGATCTCGATATGCTCAAGCGGCTGCTGCGCGACGCGGATATCGTCGTGCACGGTTACCGGTCCGACGCACTTGCGCGTCTCGGTCTCGACGCCGTGCAACGGCGCGATCTCAATCCCGCGCTCATCGACGTGTCGCTCGACGCGTACGGCTGGACCGGCGCGTGGCGTGGCCGGCGTGGCTTCGACAGCCTCATCCAGATGAGCACGGGAATCGCCGACGCGGGCATGCGCGTGACGGGAAGCGACGAGCCGGTGAGCCTGCCCGTCCAGGCGATCGACCATGCGACGGGTTACCTGATGGCGGCGGCTGCCATCCGCGGGCTGACGGCGCGGTTGAAGGACGGTGTGGGTACCGAAGTCCGCGCTTCGCTGGCGCGTACGTCGGCCGTCTTGCAGTTGCGTCCGGAGCCGATGAGCGACGTGGTTCCCGTGGTTCCGGATCCGCAACACGACCACGCCGATCACGTCGAAGCGACGTCATGGGGGCCGGCAACACGGCTCCACCCACCGTTGCAGATCGCGGGGGCACCGCTTGCGTGGTTCCATCCGGCACGGGCACTGGGAGCATATGAACCGCAGTGGCTGGAGTCGAACGTCAGCCTCTGACGAGCGGCGAAGGGGCGTGCGGTATTTGAGCAACCCTTCGCATTCCTTTGCAGACCACCGGTGCGCGGAGGACAATACGGCTGACGCCCGCATCGGAGGTTGAGCACCATGGCCACATTCCAGCCCGCTGGATGGCATACCGTCACGCCGCGCATTGTCGTGCCGGATCCGGAAAACCTGGTCGAATTCATCCGGACGGTGTTCGACGCCCGAGGCGAATTCCGTGCCGGTTTGCCTGCCGAAATCCGCATCGGCGATTCGGTCGTGATGATCAGCGGCGGGGACGGTCTGCGCGATCCGATGCCGGCGTTCCTGTACGTGTATGTCGAGGATACCGATGCGATCCATCGGCGCGCGATCGCGGCGCACGCGATCTCGCTGGAAGCGCCCGCCGACATGCCGTACGGCGACAGGCGCGCGATGGTAAGGGATCCGTGGGGAAACATCTGGCAGATTGCCACGCACCAGCGCGACCTGTCGGCCGACGAGATCCGTTCAAGGCTGGCCGGCGGGGAATAGCCGCACGCTGTCATTGCCTACCTCGCCTGTCGTAATCGTCAAGATTCACGTCGCGTACAGGTAAAACCTTCCCGTTCCCCCCGCCGTTAACCCGTTCGCAGCCCCCGCGCCGCGTGTTGCGACGTGGCGCTCGTCTTTCGTGATCCGGAATCCACATCCGCCGCTGGCCGTGCCTGGCCCGCGCAAGGGAACGTCATGCGAAAACAACTCACCATCCGCGGTGGACTCGTCGCGACCATCGCCGGCTATACCGTGCTGCTCGTGCTGGTGGTCGGCGCCTGCATTGCGGCGCTCTACATGGGCAACGGTTCGCTCGAGGCGATGTACCGCGACGACACTGCGTCGCTGCTGCACCTGAAGACAAGCTCCGAGCGGATGCTCGTGCTGCGCGAACGCATGAGCGACGTCGCGCAGGTCATCAGCGCGGGCCAGTCGGGCAAGGAGGGAGCCGCGCAGCTTCACACGCTCCTCAAGCAGAGCAACGACGAACTGGATGCGTATGCGCGCCTGCATGCGCGCGACGCGAACGAGCAGGCATTGTTCGACGCGTTGCAAAGCCACCGGCGAGCGCTGCTCGATCGCGTGTTCCTGAAAGCGCTGTCGCAGCTCGACGGCGACGACGCGTTCAACTTTCTCGACACGCAGCGCACCGCGCCGCCGGCGCTGTTCGCCGCCTACCAGGATTCGATCGACGCGCTCGAATCGTTCCAGGTCGCGCGCCAGAAGGCCCGCTATGACGCTGCCGGCGTGCATTTCCACCGGATCGTGTGGGGGATGGCGGCGGTTGCCGGGCTCGCGCTCGTCGTCGGTTTCTTTGCGCAGCGCGTGCTCGCGAAGGCGATCATCGAGCCGATCAATCTCGCGGTCGGCCAGTTCGAGAAAATTTCGAAAGGCGACCTGACGGGCACCGTCGTCATCGCGGGCGAAAATGAAATGGCCTATCTGCTCAATGCGCTGAAGCGGATGCAGGACGGCCTCGTCGACACCGTGAACCAGGTGCGCGCGAGCACCGAGACGATCGTCGGCGACGTTCGCACGATCGCGAGCGGCAACGTCGACCTGTCCGCGCGCACCGAGCAGCAGGCCGTGTCGCTGCAGCAGGCGGCCGCGAGCGTCGAACAGCTGACGGCGGCCGTGCGCCAGAACGCGGACAACGCGCGCGATGCGCGCACGTACGTCGAAGGCGCGGCCGGCATCGCGTCGCGCGGCGGCGAGGCGATGCGGCGCGTGGTCGAGACGATGTCCGCGATTTCGCACAGCTCCGCGCGGATTTCCGGCATCGTCGGCACGATCGAAAGCATCGCGTTCCAGACCAACATCCTCGCGCTGAATGCGGCGGTCGAAGCCGCGCGCGCGGGCGAGCAGGGACGCGGGTTCGCGGTCGTCGCGACGGAGGTGCGCGGGCTCGCGCAACGCTGCGCGTCGGCGGCGAAGGAGATTCGCGACCTGATCGGCAATGCCGCGCGGCGTGTCGAAGACGGCAGCGGCCTCGTCACGCTGGCCGGCTCGGCGATGAGCGAGCTCGTCGCCGCGGTCGAGCGTGTCAACGCGATCATGGGCGAGACCAGCCATGCATTCGAAGAGCAGTCGTCGGGGATCGAGCAGGTGAATGCCGCCGTCATCCAGATGGAGCAGACGATGCAACGCAATGCGGCGCTGGTCGAGGAGGCGGCCGCCGCCGCACTGTCGCTCGACGAACAGGGTTCACGACTGAGCGCGGCGGTCGCGCAGTTCCGTTTGCGTGACGAGGCCGTTGCGTGATGCGGGAATGTGTCGCCGCCGCGGTCCCAGCGCTAACGCCGTGAGCGACTCACTGTGCCGCATCAGGCAATCCATAGTCGAAGCTGTATGAATGCCGGCCGTTGTCGATATGGATGATCATCGAACCGGAAAGCCCCAGCAGTTCCCCCGTCCCGGAATCGGGCACGACGGTGATCGACTGCGTCGGCTCCCCACGCGTCATCGTGGAGCTGTGCTGCAGGACGAAGCTGCCCTGGCGCCCGCCGAGCACACCCTGTACCGTTTCCATCGCCACATAGCCTGCCGAACCCTGGACGCTGCTGCGAAACGCGAGCATCTCGCCGTGGCTGACGGCTTCCAGGTCGCCGTGAAACTGCTTGTCCAGCGACATGCGGCCGAGCCCGGAATTTTCCGCGACGGTGCTCAGGGATTCAGGATTCAGCTTCACTTCGAACGGACCGTTGGCCAGCAGTTTCATTGCAGCGCTCCTCGTTGAATGGTCACTCCGCACTATAAGCCAGCCGGTTCCAGCCGGAGGGAACGATTTGCTTGACGCGCGGACAGCGCGGAAGCCGGATGCGACGTCGGGTCCTGACCGTGTGGCGCATGGGGGATAATCGGCTTCCAGTCGTCGACCATCCGCCCCGTGACTACCTCTGCGTTTGCCCCCTTTCAGGATCTGGCTCACACCTTGCTCGCCCATTGGCACGACGCCCATGGCGACGGTTCCCATGACACGTCGCATCTGCAGCGCGTGTGGAAGAATGCCGCCGCGATTCATGCCGAGGAGGGCGGCGATGCCGAAGTGCTGTGTGCGGCAACGCTGTTGCATGACTGCGTAGCGGTCGAGAAGGATTCTCCGCTGCGCGCACAGGCGTCGCGGCTGTCGGCGGAAAAGGCGCGGCGGGTGCTGAAGTCGCTCGACTGGCCGGATGCGAGGATCGACGCCGTCGCACACGCGGTCGAGGCGCACAGTTTTTCCGCCTGCATTGCGCCGAAGACGCCGGAAGCCAAGGTGCTGCAGGATGCAGACCGGCTCGATGCGATCGGCATGGTGGGCGTCGCGCGCTGTTTTTACGTCGCGGGCCGGATGGGCAGCGCGTTGTATGACCCGGCCGATCCGCATGCAGCGGATCGGGCACTCGACGACACGCGATTCGCGATCGATCACTTCCGCACGAAACTGCTGAAGCTGGCAACCGGTTTCCAGACCGTCACCGGTACGCGCATGGCGATCGTCCGTCGCGATCGGTTGCAGCGATTTCTCGACGAGTTTTCCGACGAGATCTGAAGGCGATGCTTCAATCACCGCCGGATCGATAAAGCGCTGTCACTTGCGACAACTCGTCGATGAACTGATCCTTGAGCGCCTGCGGCCCGAGGATCTTTACGTGCGCGCCGAAGCCCAGCAGCTTGCGCGCACCATGCTCGATCGATTCGATCGGCATCAGGAATGCTTTCCATCCTGGCGGCACGTCCGTGCCGTGTGACGCTTCAGAAGCCGGTTCGGTCTTGATCCGCGCATTGGCCAGCCACGTTTCGCCGCGCGGCGATACGGCGATATGGGCGGTCAGCCGATGGAGATCGGCTTCGTACCGGCTCATCGCGTCACGCCAGTGCGTGGCCAGATCGAATCGCGCAGGGCGCTTGAAACGGCGGCGCGTCGCGTTGAGTTCGCGGATGTTCGCGAGCCGGAAGGTGAGCGCGCCGGGCTTGCCGACCACCTTCGCAATCAGGTACCAGGCGCCGCCCTTGAGCACGAGGCCGAGCGGTTCGAGCGCGCGGCGGGACAAGCCGCGCCAGCTCTGGTACGTGACGTCGATCCGGTACGCACCCCACACCGCGTCGGCGGCTTCACGCAGGAACTCGGGCGTTTCCTGCGCGCGGTACCAGTCCACGGTATCGATGTGCAACCGGCTGGCGACGCGATCGGCCCGCTCGCGCGAGGCCGGCGGCAGGCTGGCAATCATCTTCAGCCGAGCGGAAGTCGCCATGCCGTCGAGCCCCAGTTCGCTCGCCGGCCCGGGCAAACCCGCCAGGATCAGTGCGTGCGCTTCGTGTTCCGTGAGCCCCGTGAGATCGGTGCTCCAGCCGTCGCGCAACTGAAATCCGCCGTTGCGGCCGCGATCGCCCCAGATCGGTACACCGGCCGTGGAGAGCTGGTCGATGTCGCGCAGGATCGTGCGCTCGGACACCTCCAGCGCTTCGGCCAGCGCCGGCGCGGTCATCCGGCCGCGCGCTTGCAGCATCATCATGATCGACAACAGCCGGCTCGCTTTCATACGCGACACGTTACCTCAAATACATGACATCAGGTGTCATGTTTTTGGGCTTATGCTTTGCGGCATCCCTGACCCATTCCATTGAAGCGGAGACGAACCATGAAGATCATTTCAGGACCGCTGAGCATGTTCGGCGCCAAGGTCGAGATTGCTGCGCACGAGAAGGGCATCGACTTCGAGCTGGTGATGGTGCCGTTCAGCCAACAGCGCGGCTACGACCCGAAGCATCCGGACGTCTTGCGCATCAATCCGAAGCGCCAGGTGCCCGTGCTGATCGACGGCAATCTGGAGATCTTCGATTCCACGCAAATCTTCGAATATCTAGAGGACCTGAAGCCGGAGCCCGCGTTGTGGCCGGCACAACCTGCGGCGCGCGCCGTTGCGCGTCAGCTCGAACACGGCAGCGACGAAGTCTATTTCCCGCATGTCGTCCGGCTGATGGGGCTGGAGGGCACGCCGGACATTCCGGCGGCGCAGGCCGCGCGTGCCGAAGCGGCCCAATACTATCGGCGCATGGAGCGCGTGCTCGCGGAGCGGGACTTTCTGGCCGGCACGTACTCCTACGCCGACATCGCGTTCTACATGGCGCAATTGTTCGGTGCGCGCAAGGGCGCGCCGATGACTGACGAAACGCCGAAGCTGCTGGCGTGGCGCGAACGGATGACGGCGCGTCCCGCCGTGCGCGAGGTGGCCGGTGCGATGGCGGCGTATCTCGCGTCGATTGGCGAAGCGGTTCCCGATTTTCTTCGCGAACGTCGGTAGCCGCGTTCGGCAGCCGTTCAGGGCGGCCTTCAGCCCGCGACTCCAGCCTGAAGGCCGCACCGTCATCCGCCGCGTTCAGCTGCGGATGAACGCGAGCAGATCGGCGTTGATCGTATCGGCGTTCGACGTCGGCATGCCGTGCGGGAACCCCGCATAAACCTTCAGCGTGCTGTTCCGCGCCAGCTTCGCCGACAGCAGGCCGGAATCGGCATACGGGACGATCTGGTCGTCGTCGCCGTGCATCACGAGCACCGGAATCGTGGTGCTTTTCAGGTCTTCGGTGAAGTCGGTCTGCGAGAACGCGACGATGCCGTCGTAGTGCGCCTTCGCGCTGCCCATCATGCCTTGTCGCCACCAGTTCCAGACGACGCCTTGCGACGGTGTCGCGCCGTCGCGGTTGTAGCCGTAGAACGGGCCGGCCGGCACGTCGTAGTAGAACTGCGCGCGATTCGCCGCGAGTTGCGCCTGCAGGTTGTCGAACACCTCTTTCGGCAGGCCGCCCGGGTTGCTGTCGGTCCTGACCATCAGCGGCGGCACGGCGCTGATCAGCACGGCCTTGGCGACGCGGTCTTCGCCGTGGCGCGCGACGTAGTGGATCACTTCGCCGCCGCCGGTGGAGTGGCCGACGTGGACGGCGCCCTGCACGCCGAGGTGGTTCACGACCGCGGCGACGTCGTCCGCATAGTGATCCATGTCATGACCGTCCCAGACCTGGCTGGAGCGTCCGTGGCCGCGACGGTCGTGCGCGATCACGCGATAGCCCTGGGCGAGGAAGAACAGCATCTGCGCGTCCCAGTCGTCGGCGCTGAGCGGCCAGCCGTGATGAAAAAAGATCACCTGGGCGTCGCGCGGACCCCAGTCCTTGTAGAAGATGTCGACGCCATCTTGCGTCGTGACGTATCCCATGTCTGCTCCTGTTCGGTGGGCGATATCGATTCGTGACGGTCTTTCCGGGTGCCGCGATCGCCAGGCCCGTGCAACGTGCGCGACGGCATCGGCCGTCCGTCCGGCTTGGCGATGCAGTCACTCTAGGTTTAAAGTTAGGTTTAATGTCAACACGCTGGCGAGGCAGGTATGAGAATCGGGGAGCTCGCGAAGCTCAGCGGTCTTTCGGCATCGCGGATCCGCTTTTACGAAGCTGAAGGGCTGATCACGGCCGTCGAGCGCAGCACGAACGGCTATCGCGACTACGCCGAGAGCGCCGTGTGGATGCTCGAGATCATTTCCAGCGCGCAAAGCGCGGGTTTTTCGCTCGAGCAGATCCGTCATCTGCTGCCGGTGAAGGCCGGCAACTGGCAGCACGACGGGCTGGTGGCGGCGCTCGAACGGAAAGTCGCCGAGATCGAAGCAATGCAGAAGCGCCTCAAGGAGAACAAGGCGCAACTGCTGGTCGCGATCGACAGCATCAGGAACCGGCCGACCGACCTGAACTGCACCGAACGCACACGCTGGGTGATGGACCGGCTGCGCGATCGCGGCGTCGTATCGATCCGCGGCAAGGGGCGCCGCACGACGGCCAAATGATCCGCCGGCACGGCGGCGATCGCCGGAAATCGTCTCGAACGACGTCCGACGCGTTCCTCTATTCCGGGCCTTGACCTTAAAGTTGACTTAAAGCTTAGAGTGCTTGCTGACGGCAGTGAATCAGCAGGCTTCGGGTGTTGCCTGCCACGGTCAATCATCGACGAGAGGCGACGAGCATGGACAGGCGTTTTACACAGGTCGAATTCGGGCCGCATACGGTCGACGTGCCGGAAGGCGGGTACTACGACCGGTTCCGGATGAACCCGGACCTGGACGAAGTGGCGCGCGACCCTGCCGCGGGGAACATCGATTTTTTCCGCCGGATTCCGAAGCGTCAGGTCGCCTCGCGAGTCGGGCCGACCTGGGCGCCGAACTTCTATTACCGCTCCAGCAGCATCCAGCTGCTGTTTCTCGCGCCGCTCGAACGCCTGCGGACCACGCTGCCGGTACCGCTCGAACCGCTGCGGGCGCTCCCCGGCTACGGGCTGGTCGCGCTGACGTTCTTTTCATATTCGGTGTGCGACAACGATCCGTATGACGAAGTATCCGTCGCGGTGGTGATCCGCCGGCCGGGTGCGAAAGGATCGCCTGCGCGGGAGCTGATCGATTCGATGCGCCGCCGCAGTTTCTTCGCGCACGTGCTGGCGCTGCCGGTCACGACGGAAATCGCGCGAGTGCGTGGCGTACACGGTTATCAGTTGCCGAAATGGCTCGCCGATATCGACGTGAACATCGGCGCCACCGCCCGAGCAAGCATTGCCGGCCCCGGTGGCCGGCCGGACCTGAGCCTGAGCGTGCCGCTGCCGACGCTGACCACCGTGCCATCGCAATCGCACATGGGCACGACGACGATGGTCAACCGCATCGACGGCGAATGGCATCAGTCGACGGTGCAGACCAACATGCTCTCGTTCGCGCAGCGCCTGCTGCCGCGCAACGTCGAGCTGATTCGGCACGGCGGGCCGTTGAGCCAGTTGCTCGACGGGCTCGGTGCGTCGACCATCATGCGGCTCGACGTGGTCAAGGACGCGCAGCTGGTCCTGAACCTGCCGACGCCGTTGAAGACCTTCGATGAACCCGGAAAGTCACGCTAACCATGCGGATGCGCGCGACACGCGCGCACCGAAGGAGACGCCCATGCCGCAACCCGCCTACGATCTCGTCGTATTCGGCGCCACCAGTTTTGTCGGGCAGATCCTGACCCGCTATCTGTCCGACTATCTGTCGAGCGCAGGCGAGACGCTGCGCTGGGCGATTGCCGGCCGGTCCGACGCGAAGCTCAGGCAGGTCAGAGAGGCGCTCGGCGCGGCCGGGCAGTCCGTGCCGATCATCGTCGCGGACGCGGCCGACGAAGCGCAGCTTCAGGCGCTGTGCGCGCAAACGCGGGTGGTCGTGTCGACCGTCGGGCCATACGCTCTTTACGGCGAGCCGCTCGTCAGGGTCTGCGCGCAAACCGGCACCGACTACTGTGACCTCACCGGCGAGACGCAGTGGATCAAGCGGATGATCGACCGGTACGAGCCTGCGGCCCGGCAATCGGGCGCGCGCATCGTGCATTGCTGCGGCTTCGATTCGGTGCCGTCGGACATGGGCGTTTTCTTCCTGCAGCAACAGGCGCGAGAGCAGTGGGGCGTGCCGGCCGGGCAGGTGAAGATGCGCGTCAGGACGCTGAAGGGCGGCGCGTCGGGCGGCACCGTCGCGAGCGTGATCAACGTCGTGCGGGAAGCGGCGGCCGATCCCGCGTTGCGCAGGGAGCTGCTCGATCCTTATTCGCTGTGTCCGCAGGGGCATGGCTTTACGGCGCGGCAGCATGTGGTTCGGTCTGCCGAATTCGATCGCGATTGCGACGCATGGATCGCGCCGTTCGTGATGGCGGCGATCAACGAGCGCGTCGTGCACCGCTCCAACGCGCTGGCTGGCAATGCGTACGGCAGCCGCTTTACCTACGACGAGGCCGTGATGACGGGGGCGGGCCTGAAGGGCCGCCTGACCGCGCTGACGATGGTCGCGGGACTCGGCGCGTTCATGGTGGGCGTCCTCATCAAGCCGGTACGCATCCTGATGGAGCGCTTCCTGCTGCCGAAGCCCGGCGAGGGGCCGAGCGTGGCGGCTCAGCAGGCCGGCCGCTACGACTTGCGTTTCTTCGGCCGTGCCGACGACGGGCGGACCGTGCGCGTGAAAGTCACCGGCGATCGCGATCCGGGTTACGGCTCGACCGGCAAGATGCTCGGGCAGGCCGCGATCAGTCTCGCGCTGGATTGCAGCAGTGAAGGTGTCAAGAACGGGCGCGGCGGCGGTTTCTGGACGCCCGCGACGATGTTCGACGAACGCTATGTCGAACGTCTGGTTCGCCATGCGGGGTTGGGCTTCGAGGTGATTTGAGTGCAACCCGGCCTGCCACGGAAGAGGCAAGGATAAAGATCGGATTGCGAATCAACGTGAGGAGACTGCTTGCCGTCACGGTTGGTTGAATGGCCGGATCCGCTCCGGCCGGGGAGTATCGGAACATGAAGATCGGGGAACTGGCGGAACGCACCGGCCTTACCCCTTCGCGCATCCGCTTCTACGAACGCATCGGCCTGTTGACGCTGGTCGAGCGCGAAGCGAACGGCTATCGCACGTATCCGCAGGAAGCGGTGACGGTGCTCGACCTGATCACGGCGGCGCAGAAGGCGGATTTCAGCCTGGACGAGATTCGCACGCTGATTCCGTCCGACTTTGCACAATGGCAATGCGGGTCGTTGCTGGATGCGCTGTACCGCAAGGTGCAGGACATCGAGGCGCTGGAGGCGCGGCTCGCGCGCAGCAAGGCGCACGTCGTCGCGCTGATTGCCGGGATCGGCGCGAAGCCGGATACGGTAGATTGCGCAACCAACGCCAAGCGGCTGCTGTCGGCGATCCCGTCCGCGGATGCGGCGCACACCGGCGCCGCTGTCGCCGCCGACGTGCGTGACGAACCGCTGCCGCGCCGGACGACCGCCCGTTAGGCGGCCGCCGGTGCATCGCGTTACAGCAGCGCGACGACCTGTTCGGCCGTTGCCTTCGCCGATTGTGGATTCTGGCCCGTCACGAGGCGGCCGTCGACGACGACGTTCGACGTGAACGGCAGCAGCGCCTTCTCGTAGCGCGCGCCACGCTGCTGCATCTGCTGCTCGACGTTGTAGGGCACTTTCTTCGCGACGCCGGCGAGGATTTCTTCCATCCACGAGTAACCGGTGATCCGACGCCCGGCGACCAGCAGCGAGCCGTCCGACAGCCTGGCGTTCAGCAGCCCGCAGTAACCATGGCAGACCGACGACACGACGCCGCCGCGCTCGTAGATCTCGCGCGTGAGCCGCTGTAGCCCCGCATCGTCCGGGTAGTCCCACATGACCGCATGGCCGCCGGTGAAGTAGATCGCATCGAAATCGGCCGGATCGATTTCGTCCGGGCGCGCGGTGTTCGCGAGCAGCGCCTCGTTGGCCTTGTCGGCGCGCCACGCTTTCGACGCGGCGTCGGCATGCGGCCATTTCAGCGAGCGCGGCTCCAGCGGCGACACGCCGCCCTTCGGGCTCACGAGCCGCTGCTCGTAGCCTTTCGCCGCGAAGATCTCGTGGGCATGGGTCAGCTCCGACAGCCACAGGCCGGTCGGCTGCGACGGATCGGCGTAGTGCGCGACATTGCTGACGACGTGAAGGATGCGCCTGGTCATGATGCGGTTTCCTCTTGATCGGCCACGGGCGGACGTCGTCGACGCGCCGCCGGATTGTCGGATGGCAGTACCCATACCCATGGCCTCGATACGCTGCCAAGGCAAACCATAACCCTTAAGTGAAGTTTAAGGTCAAGACCTTTTCGCCTTGGTTGCGCGCGTGCGCGTGTCGGGCAGCACGAGTCCGTCCAGCAATGTCGTCAGGGCATCTTCGATCGCATGATCGCCTACCTTCTCGCGCACCAGACGTCCGTCGATCGCGAGCATCGTCAGGCCATGGAGATGGGCCCAGCACGCGGTTGCCTGGCCGAGCGCCGAGCGCGGGCGGATCGTGCCGGCGCGCTGGCCGTGCTCCAGGATGTCGACGACCAGCAGGAAGGGCGCCTGCACCCGCGGATCGAGATGAATGTCGGACGGCTCCCCGGCATCCGCGGCGAACATCAGGCGATACAGGTCCGGGTTGCGCTGCCCGAACGCGAGATGGGCATAAGCGAGCGCCAGCAGCACGTCCGGTGCGCCCGCTGCGGGATCGATGGATGCGGCAAGTTCGTCGCGCAGGCGATCGAAACCGATCAGCGCGAGTTCGTGCAGCAACGCGGCCTTGTCGGGGAAATGCCGGTACGGCGCGGAGTGGCTGACGTTCGCGCGCCGCGCGATCTCGCGCAGCGTGAACTGCCAGCCTTGCTGCTCCTGCAGCGTGTCGAGCGCCGTTTCGATGATCGCGCGACGCAGATCCCCGTGGTGATAAGTCTTTTGCCCGGCGTCCGCATCCCCATCCGACGACATCGTGTTGCTCCTATGTTGACAAGGAACACATTGTGGTCCTATGATCCGTCGCATGCAAGTTGACAGTGTCTACATCGACGCAACCTCGTGAGGTCCACCATGGCCGTTTCCGCAGAATCCAGCTCGAGCATCGACCCGGCGGCGTTGCTCGCCCGTCAGCGCAAGGCATTCGTCACCGAGGGGCCGCCGGGGATTCAGCAGCGCAAGGCGAAGCTCGCGCGGCTGCGTGCCGTCGTGCTCGCGCATCGCCGCGATGTGGAAGAGGCCATCAGTGCCGATTTCGGGCATCGCTCGCATCACGAAACCGCGATCATGGAACTGATGGGCGTGGTCCAGGCGATCGATTACCTGACGCGCAACCTGCGCCGTTTCATGAAGCCGCAGCGCCGGCACGTTGGTCTCCTCTATCGGGCCGGGCAGGCGCACGTGGAATACCAGCCGCTGGGTGTGATCGGCGTGATGGCGCCGTGGAATTACCCGTTCGCGCTGACGTTCATTCCGCTGGCCACCGCGCTGGCGGCCGGCAACCGCGCGATGCTCAAGCCGTCGGAGCTGACGCCGCGCACCAGCGAAGTGATGCGCCGGATGCTGGCGGACACCTTTCCGAGCGAAGAAGTCGCGGTCGTGCTGGGCGGCCCGGAAGTCGGCGCCGACTTCAGCGGCTTGCCGTTCGATCATCTGCTGTTTACCGGCAGTACGCAGGTGGGCCGCAAGGTCATGAAGGCGGCGAGCGACAATCTCGTGCCGGTCACGCTCGAACTGGGCGGCAAGAGCCCCGCGATCGTCGCGAGGGGACATGTCGATGGCAGGACGATGTCCAGCATCGTGTTCGGCAAGCTGTCGAACGGCGGGCAGACATGCGTGGCGCCCGATTACGCGCTGGTCCACGAAGACGATCTGGAGGCGTTCATCGCACAATACGATGCGGCCGTCGCGCGGTTCTATCCGGACGGGCCGACCAGTCAGGATTACACATCGATCGTCAGCGACCGGCATTTCGATCGCCTGAAGGGACTCGTCGACGAAGCACGCAGCAAAGGTGCGCGCGTGATCGAGGCGGGCGTGAACCCGCGGCACGCGGCGACCCGCAAGCGCACGCTCGCGCCGACGCTGATCGTCGGGGCGGGCGACGACACGGCCGTCATGCAGGAAGAAATCTTCGGGCCGATCCTGCCGGTGCGCACGTATCGCACGATCGACGAGGTCGTCGACTACGTCAACGCGCGCCCGCGGCCGCTGGCACTGTATTACTTCGGTGTCCGGGACGGCGATTGCGAGACGCTGCTGACGCGCACCACGTCGGGCAATGTCGGCATCAACAACACGATCCTGCACGTCGCGCAGGAAGACCTGCCGTTCGGCGGCGTCGGGCCGAGCGGGATGGGCGCATATCACGGCATCGAGGGATTCCGAGCGATGAGCCACGCGAAAGGCGTGTTCGTGCAGGGCCGCTGGAGCCTGCCGACGCTGCTGCGCGCGCCGTTCGGCAAGCTCGCGGATGTCACGCTGGCCGCGCTGCTCGGGCGCGGGCAGGAGCCTGCCGGCGGGCGCGTTGAATGGAGTGCGAAGCGGTGAGTCGGGCGGGGCGCGGAGCGTGCCCCGCGGGTATTCTCGCGAGCGCTGTTCGTCAGGCTCGATTGCGTTTGCCAGCGGCTGTTCGAACGGCGCTTTCGTCGACAATCGTCGCCGCGAATTCGACGGCCGCCGGTACCGCGGCGTCGTGCATCATCACGAATTCCATGTCCGGCAGCTCTGGCAATCCTTCGGATACGCCCAATTCACGGAGCGTGTCGTCGATCGCGCTGCGCGGCAGCGGCGCGATCGCGATGCCGGCGCGCGCGAACGTCAGGATGCCGGCGACGCTCGGGCTTTCGCACGCGATGCGGTAGCCCATGCCGGCCAGCGCGAGCGTCTTGATGGCGGCGCCCCGGTACGGGCACGGATCGGGGAAGCAGGCGAGCGGCACGTCACCTTCCGGAAGCGGCTCGTGGCGCGCGAATGCCCAGACGAGCGATTCCCGCCACAACGTCGTGCCCTGGCCCGAATGCGAGCACCGGCTGCCGATCACGAGATCGAACTCGCCGTTTGCGTGACGTCGAAACAGGCTGTCGCCGATGTCGACCACCAGATCCAGCCGCAGGCCGCGTTGCGCGGCGCAATAGCGGCGTATCACGTCGGGAAGCCAGTCTCCGGCAAAGTCTTCCGATGCACCGATCCGCAGTTTGATGTCGACGGCGTTGCCGGTTCCCAGCCTCGCCCGTGCCTCCTCGCTCAGATTGAGCATCGCGCGCGCGTAGCCGAGCAGTGTCTCGCCATGCGCGGTGAGCGTGACGCTGCGCGTATTGCGCACGAGCAGCGCGCGGCCGACCTGTTCTTCGAGCCGAACGATCTGCGCGCTGACCGCGGATTGGCTGAGGTTCAGACGGTGACCGGCGCCGGTAAAGCTTCGCACGTCGGCGACCGCAACAAACGTATGAAGCAGCGTCGTGTCGAGGGGAGGGCTCATTGATTACCAATCCGGGTTAATTCGATCAATTAATATCGTTTCCGGATTATAGGCCGGCCCGATAGGCTGCGAATCGCAGTGGGCGATCGCGCATCCCGTGCGTCGCCGTCACTCGTCGCAAGGATCGGCTCCATGACACGCGTGCTTTATATCGAAGGCTCCCCCAACAAGGCATATTCGGCGTCCATCGACGTGTGCAGCGCATTTCTCGATGCGTACCGGCACGCGCATCCCGATCACGAGATACGGACGCTCGACATCTGGAACGTGACGCTACCGGAATTCGATGCAGCCGCGCTGGCCGCGAAATATGCCGGACTGAGCGGCGCGGCGTTGACGCCGGAACAGGTCGTGGCGTGGCAGCAGATCGAACGGCTCGCGGCGCCTTTTCGCGAAGCGGACAAGTTCCTGTTCGGCGTGCCGCTGTGGAATTTCAGCATTCCGTACAAGCTCAAGCACCTGATCGACGTGATCTCGCAGAAGGATGTGCTGTTCACGTTCGACGGATCGGGGTTCAGCGGCAAGCTGGCCGGAAAAAAAGCGGCGGTCGTATACGCGCGCGGGCTCAGCTACGAGGCGCCGGGTTCGTTTACGCCGGCTGCCGAGTTCGACCTGCAGCGTCCGTATATGGAAATGTGGCTGAAGTTCGTGGGCGTGACGGACATCACGGGGATTGTCGTCGAACGCACGTTGTTCGGTCCGGACGGAAAGGTCGATCGCAGTCGCGCGATTGACGAAGCGCGGACGATCGCGCGCGCGTTCTGACGTTGCAACTCGTCGCGGGCGGTGAGGTCAGCGCCCGCCGCGCGCGATGGCGAGCGCGACACCGAAGCCCACGAGCAGGCATCCGAAGGTGCGGTCGATCCAGTGGCGCAGGGACAGCAGGCGATCGCGGACAACCGTCGCTGAAAAACAGACGGCCACCAGGCTGAACCAGCCGGCATGCGCCACCGCGATGAACGAGCCATAGCCGATCTGTACGATCAATGGCGTGTCGAGCCGGACTGCCTGCATGAACAGGCTGACGATGAACACTGTGGTCTTGGGATTCAGCGCGTTGGTCAGGAAGCCGGTGCGCAGCGCGGCGAGATCGGACAGCGGCGCTGCCGGTGTGTCGGGTTGCCCGTCATGGGCCTTGGCCATGAGCATCTTGACACCCAGGTAGATCAGGTAGATCGCGCCGATCAGCTTGACGGTGTTGAAGAGCCACAACGATTGGCGGATCAGCAGCCCGACGCCCAGCAGCGTGTAGCTCACGTGAACCGTGACGCCCAGCCCGATTCCCTGCGCGGTGAGCACGCCGGCGCGGCGCGACAGCAACAGGCTGTTGCGTGTGACCATCGCGAAATCCGGGCCTGGGCTGATGACGGCCAGCAACGTGATGGTGACTACAACTATCAGTTCGGTCATTGCCTTTTCCTTGCGACGGGAGTCTTGATGGCAGAATATTAGCGACCGTGTTTCATCAGGAAAAACGATGATTTCTGACCAGGATGGTGAGGCCGACTCACAGTCGACTCGTACGAGCCTGCCTTCGCTGATGGCGTTGCGCTGTTTCGAGGCGGCGGCGCGTCACGAGAATTTCAGCCGCGCCGCCGACGAGCTGTGCCTGACCCACGGCGCGGTCAGTCGCGCGGTGCGTCTGCTCGAAGACGATCTGGGTGTGGCGTTGTTCCTGCGGCGCAGTCGTCGTGTATTCCTGACCGATGCGGGGCGCAAGCTGGCGCAGGCCGTCCATGACGGCCTCGGCCTGATGCGTCACGCTGCGCGGGAGTTGCGTAGCGAGGCTGCGCGTGCGCGGCGATGGGTGCTGTCATGCGAGCCGACGCTTCTGATGCGCTGGCTGATCCCGCGCTGGCCGGATTTCCAGGCGCGATATGCGGGTGTCGATATCCACCTGGTCGCTGCGGGCGGGCCGTTTTCGTTTGACAGCGGGATCGACATGGCGATTCGACGCAACGATTTTGCGTGGCCGGCGGAGTATCACGCGGCGCCGTTGTTCGCTGAGCGGGTGGGGCCGGTTTGCCGGGCCGACAAAGTCGGTGCGTGGTTTGCCGCGCGTCGCGGTGCGCGTTCGTTGAAGCAGGATGCGGCGCTATTGCATACGCGGACCCGGCCGGATGCGTGGAAGGAATGGGCGGCGGCGGCCGGTCAGCCAGCGGCGGGCGGGCGCGGCCAGATGTTCGACCATTTTTACTTCAGTCTGCAGGCGGCTGTCGCGGGGCTGGGGGTAGCGATCGGGCCGTGGCATCTCGTGCGCGACGACGTCGAAAGCGGTGTGCTGGTCGCGCCGATGGGGTTCGTCGAGGATGGTTCGCATTACTGCCTGTTGACGCCGACGCCAGTGGTGGAAGGGAGTGCGCAGGCGGAGTTGTTGGAGTGGTTGCGGGCGGAGGGGTGACGAGGGGAAATCGGATGCGCGGTAAATGGGGGCTGGTGCCCGGAGGTGGGCGGTGGGTGGTGAACTTGATTGGCTGGTAGCGACCACTCCGGTGGTTCGGTTTGCTACAAAGCGGCCGTTCAGCGCCAAAAACGCTGGCGTATTGAGCATTTCAACTACTAGCCTCTAACCATACCTTGTCGTCGCCGATTCCCGTAAATTTCGGTTTTCCAATTAAGTAGCAATTCGGCGACGCGCTTCGAATGTTCCGGATTTGCGTTCAGGCCCATGCTCTCGGTCGCGACGCTGTCTAAGTACGTCGCGAGGTGCGCCGCGTCCATTTCCTCCCGCAGCATGGCAAAAACCCTGGGCAGATAGCCTTGATATTCGTCGCGTGCCGCCGGACTGGTTGCGACGCCAATTGGGTCCCATACGTAGTGCAGAACCTCATCCACTCGCCTGTACAGCTCCAGCTCGGAATCGCTCAATTTCTGGCCCATCGCACATTTCCTTTTGTTTGCGCCCGGCCTTCCACAGACCGGCACGGTAATTGTCGATAATCTAGGCACTGACGTCGACCGACTGCTCGTGGGCGGTCGCTGTCACTCGCCAACGCCAACAATTGGCCGAACGACGAACTTTGCGCAGACGCGCCCGGACCGCTGGTAAACTCGGGCAACCGACATGGTCAGCCTCGCAGAGAGAAGTATTTCGATGGGAGGGGATGATGCTTAAAACTCACAAGTCGCTTGGTGTAGCAGCCTATCTTCTTCTGCTCTGCTTGAATCGCAACGCGCTTGGGGCCGGGGTGGACTCGTTTGACGAGCGATATCGCCTTGGGCAGATGGCGGAGGAGAATGAGCCGACCCGCAGCTATATCAGGCACTCGATGCCTCGAGCAGTCGGTCCCGCAGCTGGCCAGGCAATGCATGATTGCCTGGAACCTTCCGGAGCCAGCACTACGCCGTTCAAGGTAATCGCCGACATCTCCGGGGATGGTCGGTTCACCCGCATCGCATTTGAGCCCAAGACGGACACTGCTGCCTGCTTCGCGGCTGCAATGACCTCATTTCAGGCACCGCCACCACCGCCAACCCAAGATGGCGGGCCGCTCCCAATCTCCATCTATATGACGATTGTGCCCTAGCGGGCGGAATTCGTGGCCAATGTGAAGGCCCGAGTAACCCACGTGCACATAAGTGCATTGCCATGAGCAACTCCGGCGCGATGTTTTTCGTGTTATTGCCATGGCCCCAAGTTGTGAGGCGCCTTCAATTTCAGCGGAATTTTGGAGCCCGGAATTGGCGGCGATCTACCCAATGGCCAGGAATGACCGCTCCTTGCCGCGCCCTGACGCTGGCGGATGTAACCAACGCGAGCGCTTGTTGTCCATGCGCTACCTCCCGATCATGCAGCATCACCACATTGCGGAGTCTCTTTCCGCGTGGGCCGATGGGTTCGGAAAGTCAACGGACAAGCTATCCGAAAACCCGAGCCCATACGGCCCGAAGGCGTCGTGCGCGATCTTCGAGGAGATATGAGGCCGCCAGCGTCAAGAGACCTGAAATTGCACCGGTCACGATGTGCTCGACGTAAGGGATACGATAGTGACTCGTGTGCGAGTAGGCGTCGCCCAACGTTGTCAGGACACCCACGACCAGCGCATTGCCGTATCGATGCGCGTAGAGTTTCACCGCCGGCGTGAAAGTCAAAAGTACAGCCAGGAGTCCCGTAAGCAGGCCTGTATGAAATGCAATAGTCCAGTGGGCAAGGCTCATGATATTGCCCCAGCTCCCCGGCATGCAGGTCATGCACGCACTGGTCGGCTGCCAGAAGCGCTGGATAAACAGTCTGACGCGGTGCTTCCACTCGGTTGACATCATGCGTTCCCGTCAATGCTGTCGTTATGGCCGACGCCATCACACCTAATGTTGAAGCAGTTCGCCAACCCTTTGACGAGCTTGCCGCCGCCGTCACGGATGGGTTGGTGGTGAGCCGTAAGTCCGAGCAATAACCTGGACATGGTGGAATACTACTCCACGATCAGAAGGCCTCAGTTTCGATCGAGACCGGAATTCGACGCTTGCGGCTGTCGCTGCGGTTTCGTTCATGACGGGTATCGAACGATGCGTTTTGGCGCGAAGGCGACGTTCGGCAAAACGTCAGCAAAGCGGTCCGACGTCCGCTTCGACGGCAGGGCGAATTGTCTCCGCGCCTTCGAAGCGCTGGCACGCGATTTCCGGTTCGGAAGCAATGGAGGGCCAGCCGATTACCGTCGGCAGGCGTGGCGTGCCGCCGGCTGCGTAATTGGCCCTCCATGTGCGTAAGTCATGTCCTGTTCCCTGCGCCCGCTCGGGCGCAGGGAGCGGACTTAACCGGCGTACTCCCGATAGATGTCAGGAAGAAACTGACCAAGACACGTAAATTCGGTCATGTCGTGCAGCGCCATCTCGTATGCGAAGTTTTCCAGCGCCGCCTTGTCCAGGCCCATCTTCCTCGTCAATTCTCGCGACAGATGCGCGCCCCCCGGGAATTTTTTGAACCGGTCGAACGAAGCATGCGTCCCGATCCAGTAACGATTGATCATTTCAAGTCCAGCCGGGGTATCCCGTCCCAGATGGATCATCAACACGAGCGGCGTGTTCCTTGCCGAGACGGGCGAAACAATACCGCTTGCATTGAATGTGAACCGGTTCGCGTCCAGCGCGCTGCGCTTGACGCCAAGACTCTCGGGAGTGTCGAAGCTGATGATGCCGTCGAGGAGCATGTTCCCGATGTACTCGGTGACGTGATTGGGATTGCCGTAAAGGCGTTCACCGTAGCCGAGGCTCGTGTCTGACAGCCGTGCTGGGTCTGCGACCGAGTTATGGATATGCGCGTGCGGGAACCACAGCATGTATCGCTCGCTTTCGATGGGGTGCCATGTGAACCACCATTCAAACATCTTGGCCGTCACGCCAGGGAACACGTGCCGACTCTGTGCGTACGCCAGCGGCCCCTCTTCGACGAGGGCATAGCCTGACACCGGGGCCTGCTCGAAAGTTCGCATCATGGTGTCGAGCCCGTCCACGGATGGCGGTATGACGTACTCCGGCGGAAGCGGTCCTTTTTCCAGGGCGTTGACCATGTCGACAGGTGCAACCAGATCCTTCGTGAAATATTTCGCGTAGGGCTTGGATTCGACAAGGCGAGCGTTGAGCGGCCAGCGCTTTTGCATGGGAACCTGGAAATACGTTATCAGCGTGCGGTCGGCATTGCGCTGTCCCGCGGTAGCGGTCGACGCGGCATGCACCACACCGGAGGACAAGGTGTTTGCCAGCGCGGCACCGGCGAGAAGTGCCGGGCCGCTTCCGAGAATTTTCCTTCTCTTGAGATCGAATTCCATTTTTTGATAAGTAGTACTTTATGTTAAGAAAAAAGAATGATTGAAGCACCGTTCAATCCCTGGTCAGCTGTGCGGCCGCGCAAGAGAATCCGCGATCGCTGCCACTGTCTCGCGCATGCGCCCTACCAGGGCAGCGCGATATCTAACGTGTCCCGATGTTTCCCGATGTATACCGACGGCAGGAATCGCGAGAGGAATACGAATTCGTTATAGCAATGCATGAGCGGTGCTTCCGCGAACGAGTCGGGGAACAGTTCTTTAATCTGCGAAGGCGAAAGTCCCATCGCAGGCAGATCGTGTCCCATGTAAAAGTGGCTGCGCAGAGCGAACCCCCATTCGGTATCACGGCCGATGTGCAGGAGCCGGCTGCCGATCATTTCACCGTCTTTTCCGCGAATCGTTTCGGGTGCGCTGCCGACGCGCGCGCATACCGCGGCAGATATGAAGCCGTCTTTCCGCGCCGTGTGATAAGCGTTCGCATCAAAGAATTCGGTGGCGCTGCGGAACTGGATCGCCAGCTTTTGCGACGGCAGTGCGGTGAAGTACTCTTCCGCATGGTGGATGGAACCGACATGGGTATCATCCGTTCCCTCGCTCCAGCTGCTCGATACGTGATCGACTGGATGCCACCAGATGTAGCGCTCGGTGTCGGGGCGCGAGCGGAACCACCATTCGAACATTTCGCCTGTGCAATTGTGCAGATCCGTTCGGCAGGCGACATGAACGGTACCGTCGTCAAACCGCTCATAGCCCGTTTCGAGCTTCAATGGCGCGGGATCGAGAAGGGGGGCAACTTCAGTCAATTTCATTGGCAGACCTTTGGAGAGCCGAGGTGTCGGGTTGGGCCTTGTGAAACTGCGCAACCCAGGAGATGGCCACAACGGCTGCCAGCACAGCCGCCGCAGAAAAGATCCTGACGTAGCCTCCAGGCACGAACTCCATGAAGGAGGATGCGAATTGCCCGAGGAAGATGGCGACGGAAAGAAGGGCAAGGTTGCGACCTCGCGCAGCCGCATTGCTGCGTTCGACGGTCATGTGATTCACAAGCGGTGTGAGCAGGCCGAAGCCGGCACCCAGCAGTACCCCGCCAGTGAACAGAACCGGCATTCCGTCCGCCATTGCGAAGCAAAGATGTCCCAGCGCGTAGCACGCGAACGCGATCGCGAGCGTGGCGCTTTCGCCGACCCGCCGCACGACCCTCGGGAGTATTGCTGCGAGGAGTACGGCGATGAACGAGACGAAGGAAAGAAAGTAGCCGACTGCGGCTTCGGAGAATTCGACTCCGCCAACGCCGGCTCCGAGCCGGAACGGCAACACGATGACGGCCGTAAAAAAGCACAGCATCCCGAGAAGCGCTGCGCCGAATACCTGCGGCATTCTGCCGGGCGCTGCATCCTCGTGGGTGCCGGCCCGCTCCGTGATCGCATCGTGGCGTCGTTTGGGAACGAACGCGATCACCATCGCCAGAACGACGAGCGCGACAAGATAAAGACCGAACGGAGCGGCCCATCCGATATGAGTCAGCGCACCGCCTATCGTCAGGAAAACAACCCCGCCCAACTCGATGGCCATGCCCTGACGCGCAATCATTGCGAGACGCGCGTCGCCGCTATAGAACTCCGAGATCAGCGTGGTGCCCGCGGCCATGACCAGGGCCGTCGCGCCACCAAGCAGGAACCGGTCGACAAGGACGACCGGCCCGCTGAGTAACGCGCCACCGGCGCCCAGTACGGCGTACAGCGCCAGTCCAATGACCAGCGCACGGTAGGCGCCCGCTTTGCCGATGAGGTTCCCGGCTGCAGCGCCGAATACCACCACGCCCAGCGACGGGAGCGTAACAAGCCAGCTTGCAGCGCCGGCGACATTCAGCGCCGGTGCAATACTTGGCAGGCCGGGGACGATGACACAGCCGACCATGATGGTCAGACACGCCACAAAGAGAAGGGTGAATGCCCCTGCTTTGCCGAGCGGCTGAAACGAGTTGTGCATAAAAGCTCCGTATCGATCGTACCGTTAAACGATACTGTGGTACCATTGATCGGTACGAATCAAAGTCTCATCCTGTTTTAGGGATATGTCAAGGGAGTCGTGAAGTGGTGGACGAAGCAGCGGACAATGGCGGGAAACAGGTCGTCGCGCGCGCGGCAGCCGTGCTTCAGGCGCTGGAAGGGCAAACGACCGGGCTAAGCCTGGGCGACATAGCAAAAGCGACGGCGCTTCCCAAGAGCACCGTCCAGCGACTCGTGGGCGCGCTCGAAGCACAAGGTCTGGTCGTTGCGGGGCAGTCGGGTGTGAGACTTGGCCCCGCCATCACCCGGCTGGCGGCGTCGATACATACCGACTTCGTCGCGATTGCGTCACCGTTTGTCGAGGCGGCATCAAAGCGAAGCCGGGAAACGGTCGACTTTTCGGTCTTTCGGGGATCACACGTACTGTCGGTCTTTCAGCACTCGTCGGATCGTGAACTGCGAGTCGTTTCACCCGTCGGCACGGCGTTTCCGGTCTACTGCACGGCGCACGGCAAGGCGATTCTTTCCCTGTTCACCGATGACGAAATTCGCACGCTACTGAGGAACGATCTCGCGGGTCGAACGCCCCGCACGATTACCGACATGTCGGCGCTGTTGCAGGAAATCGCCGAAGTCCGGGATACCGGCGTAGCGTTCGATCGTGAAGAGCACGAAGAGGGCGTCTGCGGAATAGGTGCGGTTGTCGAATGCGGTACGAACGAGCGGTATGCGCTCTCCATCGCAGCACCTGCCGTTCGCTTCGAACGGGATCTCGGTACGCTGAAGGCGACGCTTCTTCGATGCAAGGCAGAGATCGAGGCTCAGGCCTGATAATTGTGCGAGCGTCGCCTCGCCTGGCTGGCATGCGCGAGTCCGCAAAGTCGCGCGTTGGGGGCGCGCGAATGACTGTGTGAGGCAAAGACGAACGACTGCAGATGGCCAACTGCGGCCAGACGCTATTCGCGCTGGCCACCCCACAGGCCTTTTCCTTGATGTCGCAAGACGGATAACTCCGCGCCTCGACTCCGTGACGCGTGCTCTCGATTCGTGAAGCTTCCCCACAATCTCGCGAGGCGCCCCTCATATAACTGTGCAGAAGCAAATCGGCGCCACTGTACATTTCATTGCGCTTTTACATAAAACACACTTCCCGTGAATACCGGGGCCGGGAATTTGAAAACGTCCATCGTCCCGCTATATGCAGTCAAGCAAGCCGATGAAAGAAAACCGCTCCGCTCACGACATCGCGGCGGCGATAAAAACCGGACGCCCATTCCATGAACACACCCGCTGACCCACTGCCGTCATCGCTTGGTGCCGCCACGTTCATTCCATTTCTCGGTGCGAGCATCGCGCTTGCCGCCGCATACGGTGCGAGCTTCCTGCTTTCCGAGCATTTGCGTCATTGCGGACTCGATGTGTCAATGGCAGGGGCAGTCATCTCGACCGGCATCCTGACCATGATCGTCAGCTCCCTGCTTGCCGGATGGATCGCGCAGCGAATCGGGCTGATGCGGACGATCGTTGCCGCCGCCGTCGTGATGTCCCTTTCCATGCTCGCGTTCAGCCTGGCCGCGATCGATCCGGCGATTGCGTTTATCGGTGGTCTGCTGCTCGGAATGGGATGGTCGGCGTTCTACACCCTCGCGCCGCTTCAAATCATTCATCATCTGAGGCCCGACGCACGGATCAAATACCTGACCTTGCTGTCGGGCGGTCAAATGGTCGGGCTCGGTCTCGCGTCTCCGGTCGGCCATTTCGTTGCCAGTCGATTCGGGTCGTATTCCATCGTTTATGGCGGCCTGGCGTGCATCTGCCTGATTGCAGCCGCCGCATTCTCCGCGGTCGGAAAACAGTCGGCCCACACGCTGACACCACAAATGACCGCAACCGGCCTGACGCCTGCACGGATCGCCGAGATCCTGCGCAACGTGACGCGGCTGCCGATCATCATGATTGCGCTCGCCGCTTGCGTCTTTTCCGCGCTGTCGAATTTTCAGGCGACCTATGCGGAATCGCGCCACCTGTCGCCGGACCTGTTTTTCGTGACTTTCACGCTGACGACCGTTGCGTGCCGCTTCACGCTGGCGAAAACGATCAGCCGCTTGCCCGTTCGAAAACTCGCTTTAGCGCTATTCAGCGCCACGCTCCTTGCGCTGGTGCTGTTCGTCTCCAACCGGGGCAACGAAACGCTGTACGTGATCGGCTCGATCATCTTCGCAATCGGCTACGGGCTCAGCTATTCCACGTTGAACGGCATGGCCGTCAATCTGGCCAGCGAAAGGGGATTGTCCGCATCGGCGAGTTCCCAGGTTTTCACGATTGCCTACTTCATCGGCTTGTTCGGGTTTCCATACATGGCGGGCGTACTGGTTACGCGCGGCGGCGTGAATCTGATGATCGATGCGACCATCGCCGTTGTCGTCATCAACCTGTTGATGCTCACTCACGCCAGCCTGCGAACCGTCAACGCGCAGACTGCGGCGCGCTGACGGACGCAAGCGATCAGTTTATTGGATGCCTTCTGGAAGTCGTTACTCGGCGCTGCAGTTCCATTCTTGCGGAGCGGTATGCGTACGGTCGCGTTCTTCCGCGTACAAGCGCAACGCAAATTGTCCGGCGGCCGTATCCCGCAAACGCAGGACTTCGTCACGCATCGCGGCGGGCACGTGATCGAGCGCCGGGTAAGCCGCGCGATAGCCGGGCGGAAAGAGCACGGGCGCGGCGAGTGCCGCGAATGTCAGATCGGCGGCCGTGAAGCGTTCGCCGACCAGGAATCGTCGGCCATCGGCCAGCCGTCCGTCGATCTCCGTGAAGACGCCGCGTACGCGTTCGATCGAGCGCGTGGCGCTTGCCGGCGTAATCCTGAGCGCCGCACGAATGAGCCGCTCGACGCCTGGCAGAATGATCGGCAGCAATACGGCTTCGAACCGCGGCACGCCTCGTGACATCACGTGCAGCAGCAGGCTGCGCTCCGGCAGCAATTGCGCATACGCCCAACGCCTCGCATGCGGGCCTAGCACTTCGTCGAATTGCGTCTCGAGCGCCTCGACTTCCGGCCGCAAGTCGACGTCGCGCGGGTACAGGCAATCGCCGCCGTGAAGCAGATCGATATGTACGAGGATATCGGTGGAGTCGGTGAAGCGTGCGCCTCGATGAAGCAGCAAGGGCACGCTGCTGCCGCCATTGGGTATCGTGGCCAGCCGGTGCAGCAGCGGGGCATGCGGCTGTTCCTGGTAGGCCAGCTCGAGCCTGTCGAGCGCCCACCGCGCCTTCTCGCTGTAATGGCTGTGCGGCATCGTGATCAGTACCGCTGGATGAACGCTATCGGTGCTCATTGATATCGCCCTCGCTCGTCACTGCATCGCGCATGCGATAAATGCGGGTTGCCTTCCGAATTGTGGCAAGTTCGAAGAACCGCTTCAAGGCGCTTTCCGTGTGCCGGCCCGTGGTCGTCGCGAAAGGTCGGTTCAAAGCCTGAGCGTCCGTCTAACTGCAGACGAAAGCGATCGATTCCAGCGTTGGAGATCTCTCGGTCTCCGGAATTGGCAGCGCTGTTGTTCCGCGATACGCTCGTGAGCGATGATCGACGCAGATGCCAGGCCGGTCAAAGGAGAGTCAAATGGCGATCGAATATATTGCGGAGCGCAATCCGCTGACACGAAACCTGCCGCGCTCGCTGGCGACCAAAGCCGGCGACCTGGTATTCGTATCCGGTCAGGTCGCGAGAAACGAAGACGGGAGCCTCGTCACCGGCGGGATCGACGCGCAGACGCGCCGGACGTTGCAGAACGTCGCGCACGTACTGGCGCTGGCCGGATGTACGCTGGACGACGTCGTCAAAACCACCGTATGGCTTGAAGACGCAGGCGACTTCGCGGAATTCAATCGCGTTTACGCAGAATTCTTCCCCGGGAACAAGCCGTCACGATCGACATTGCAGGCGACGAATATGGTCGGCACGAAGATAGAAATCGAAGCGATTGCATGCAGGCCTTGAATGCCGCCAGCGGCGCGGCAACAGCTGGACTGCAGTGAACTGTTTCCGGCGCCTTTAAATCCGCTTTCATCATCAGAAGGTCAATGACGAGGTCGAGCGATGCAACTTCAAACCGGTAACCTTTTCGGCGTCGACGGGCAACGCGGCGGCGACGAGCGGATCGATCTCCTCGTCACGGGGCAGCGCCTGAATGTCGAGCGGATCGTGTCGATGGGGCACGCGAGCCCGGATGGATTCTGGTATGACGACTCGCGTGCCGAATGGGTCGTATTGCTGTCGGGAGCGGCCGTGCTCGAATTCGAAGAAGATTCGACACGGCACGAGATGCGCCCGGGCGACTATGTGCTGATCGAGCCGCATTGTCGCCATCGCGTTGCGTGGACGCATGAAGAAACGCAAACCGTGTGGCTTGCGATTTATTACGAACGATGAGGAAAGAATGGGCGTGCGACGTGCCGAATGACGCAAATCGGCATTAACCCGGAGCGGTCTTTGAATCCCGCCGGTATCAATGCCCAACATGCCGGACGGCGCACTGAACCGTGCGCCGGTACGCGCCGAAAATCTTATTCCTGAATCAGGAATCGATTGCGGTTCTTCGCATCCTTGATCCATGCCGGCGCGCGACCGCGACCCGACCAGGTCGCACCGGTCTTCGGATCGCGATACTTCGCCTGCACGGGTGCCGATGCCTGCTTGGCCGGCCGACCACGACGCGTGCCGAAAATGTCCTTCTCGGTAATGCCGAATTCCGCGACCTTGGCACGGATGTCGTCGACGATCGCCTGGAATTCCGCGACACGCGCTGCTTCGGCTTTCTCGGCCAAAGCGTCCATTTGGGCTTTCAGTTCCTTGTAAGTCGCCATATATCGCTCATCAGGTTATGTACTCACATGATAGCGGTTTCAACCGGAAATGATGAAGAAAATCTCGCCGACTACGAATTACGGCATCGATATGGCGTGCAGGACTGCTTCGAACACCTGATAAGTGTGTCAATTTTGTCATTTTTCGCGGATCGGCTCCGCCGGGACAAGATTCGGAGACTCAATTATTCTTTATCTTTTTTATGAAGGATCGGGGAATTCACTGATGAACAGAGACGATAAGCTGAAACAGGTCGCGGCCGATTTCGGATTCGATCCGGACGAGGAAATCAGGATCGGCGGAAAGTACACGCCCGTTCTGGTCGATGGAAGGACGGCCTATATCTCAGGCCAGATTCCGCGAATCGGGGAAGTCGTGCACTTCGTCGGCATCGTCGGCGAATCCGTTTCGCTGGATGACGGCCGCCGGGCGGCCGGCATATCGGCGCTGCGTGCGCTGTCGTTGATCCGCAAGCATTGCGGCACGCTCGATGCGATCGCGACGGTGCCGCGCATCACCGTCTATGTGCGGAGCGCGCCCGGCTTCACGATGCAAAGCGAAGTGGCTGACGGCGCTTCCGACGTCCTGTATGCAGTGCTCGGCGACGCCGGCGTACATACGCGTTCGTCGGTCGGTGTGCTGCAGTTGCCCAAAGGCGCGGCGGTAGAGGCCGATTTCATTTTCGGGCTGAACCGCAACGACGCCGCGCGCTGATTGCGCTTCGGTTCAACGACGGGGCGACCTTGCGCGTCAGCGTGGCGTCGTCCGCGAGCGTGCGGCGTCGGGTGTCATGCCGGTCCATTCATTGAACGCGCGGAAGAACGAGTTCGGATCCTGGTAGCCGAGCAGGAACGCGATCTGGCTGTAGGGCAGATCCGAGCGATCGAGGTAGTGCCACGCGAGCTTTTCGCGGACATCGGCCAGGAGGGTCTTGAAGTTCGCGCCGTCGTCACCGAGCCGGCGCTGCAGCGTGCGCTTGCTGATGCCGAGCGTGCGTGCAACGTCGTCCGCGGTGGCGAGGCCGCCCGGGATCAACTCCAGCAGCGCCGCACGCACGCGCTCGACGATGCCGGCGCCGGCCGACAGCGCATCGAGGCGGCGGCGCAGATCGGGTTCGAAGATCGCCCACATCGCATGGTTGGCCGTCACGAACGGACGTCGGGCATCCTGCAGCGCCACGCTCACGGAGGGGGAGTCGCCGTACTGCGGCGTCACGCCGAAAAACCGCGCATAGCCGGGATGCTGCTTGATTTCGCGCGGTAGCGTGACGGCGCGCGCGGGCAAGTCGGTGCGGGTGGCCAGCCGTGCCAGCTTCACGAAGAAGCCGAGTTCGAACGCGAGCAGCATGCCGGGCGGCGGCACGTCGCGTTCCAGGAAGTCGATGGCGAGGGTCAGCATGTCGGCCTCGTGCGCGACGCGCAAGCGGATCGGGCCGATCAGCGGCTTGAACTGGCTGATGCGCCGAATCGCAATGTCCAGGTTCGGGCTGCACAGCGCGGCGAACAGCGGCGGATCGAAGGTCTCGACCGACATGAGATCGAGGATGCGCAGCGCGATGGCCGGTGCGTCGGCCAACTCCTCCATCGCGCGCCACATGCGGAAGTATTCGCGGGTCGTCAGCCCGCTTTCCGGCCGCTTGAACAGATCGGCGGGCAATTGCGCGTGCCGCAGCAGCTCGTCGATGCGCAGGCCGAGATCGACCATCACGACCTGCCAGCCCGGGGAGATCACGAAACGGTTCATCGCCGCAATTGCCCGGTTTCGACGAGTTGCTGAAAGAAATCATTCATCGACTCGGCGAGCGGGCGATAACGGATGCCGAGCTCGTTGCGGCTGCGGCTGTTGTCGCCGCGCCAAGGGAGCCCGACGTTGCGCGCGATCATGCGGCGCGTCACGCCCTTGTTCGCGAGCGGCCCGACGAGCCACACGAGCCATTTGGGCAGGATGCGCCGCGGAATCGGGTAGTCGGCGCCATACCGTTCGAGCAGCGTGGCGGCCATCGCCGGCAGGTTGGTGTCGTGACCCGAGACGATGTAGCGGCCCTTGGCGCTCGCCAGAAACGCGGCACGGAGGTGCGCGTCGGCCACGTCGCGCACGTCGACCGCGCCCATGCCGAGATCCGGTATGCCCATTTTCATCGTGCCGTTGCCCATCTGCCGCACGATCTCGAAGCTTTCCGACGTTGCATGCGGATTGATGCCGGGACCGATCACGAGCGTCGGATTGATCGTCACGAGATCCCAGCGTTGCTGCGCGGCGGCGATTTTCCACGCTTCGCGTTCCGCAACGGTCTTCGAATACGAATACGGCTGATGGGCGAGCGACGAGCTGGTGTTCCAGATCGCTTCGGTGAACACACCGTTCGGCGTCGCCGCGAGATCGGCATTGTCGCCGTAGATCGCCGCGCAACTGCTGGTCAGTACGACGCGTCGCACCGATGGCGTGCGGTTGGCCGTTTCGAGCACGTTGCGCGTGCCAAGCAGCGCCGGGTCGACGAGTTCCTTCTGCGGGTCGCGAACCGTGACCGTGAACGGCGACGCGGTGTGGAACACGGTGCCGCAACCGGCCATCGCGTCTGCGTATGAGCCGGGTTCGAGCAGGTCGGCGCGGAAAAAGCGGATCGTGCCGGGCTTGCCGGCCGCGATGCGCTGAAGGTGCTTCAGCTTGTCCGGGCTGTCGGGGTCGCGGACGGCCGCGTGGACCGTCAGGCCGGCCTCGAGAAGTCGTTGCACGAGCCAGCCCGCGACGTATCCGGTTGCGCCGGTCACCATGACAGGGAGGTCGGTATCGATATTCATGGGCGTGGGTTCCGTTGCAGAAGTGATGCGCCATGATGACGCCTTTTGCGCGCCAGTTCACTCGCAAAGCGCGCCAATCGACATGCAAGGTGCGACATCGGCCTCGCATGCCGAGGCGCGCGACAGTGACCGGATACGGACGTTCCGGGACGGACATTGACGCGTCGCCCCACGTCCTATTACGCTCGTCCGCGATCCCATTCCGAGGAAGATCGATGAACGACGCCGCAACAGAACGGCTGGTCGAGCTGGCCCGGCATGTCATCGGCTACATGCAGGCCGCGTTTCCCGGCTGGAGCGAAGTCTACGTTCGCTTCAACGCGCCGAGCGAGGTCCAGTACGGCGTCCGCGCGTCCTGCGCGACGGCGGCCGGCGTCGAGTTGATCTCCGCGATGCGTCATCGCGACTTCATCGACGGCATCATGCGCATCGGGCCGCCGCTGCGCGACGCGCTGGCGAATGACGGCAGGAAATTCCGCGCCGCGCTGTTTCGCGCCAATGCCCGGTTTTCCTATCGAATGGATTACGACTGGGATGACGCCGCTCGCTGGAACATCACGAAGCTGGATGGCGCGTCCGGCCGGCCGGACGGACTTGCGCTTCTGGCGCCGCTGGACTGACGCGCGTGCCAGGGTGCGCTGCGTGCCCGCAGCGGATGCCAGGCCGGTTTATCACATTGACGAAATGCCGACGATGCGCGCGCGTTCGAAGGCAGGAGGCCCACGATGCCGAAAGCAAAAAAGAAACTGCTGCCGAAGGACTTCGACGCACTGCTCGACGAGGGCGACCTTGCGAAACTGCAGGCGGTGTTCGACACCTGCGACGTGAATGCGCGTGGCGGGTCGAGCAAGCGGACCGCGCTGTCGTTCGACCGGTGTCCCGACGATCTCGCGCGCTGGCTTGTCGCACAGGGCGCGGATATCGGTGCGGCCGACGCGTACGGCAACACGGCGCTGCACGCGCGCGCCCGCAGCCGGCGCAGCCGCTTCGACGTGCTGTTCGAACTGGGTGCGGACGTTCACGACGACGGTGCGTCGATCGGCACCGCGCTGCACGCGGCGGCCGATTCGCGCCATGCGCGGTCCGCCCGGCTGCTGCTGGAGCACGGCGCGCGCGTCGACGCGTTGAACCGGGACGGGCATACGCCGCTCGAGCGTGCGTTGCGCACTTGCGGCAATGCGGATCTCGAGCACATGGTGGCGCTCGCCGACGTGCTGCTCGGCGCCGGCGCGGCGAAGACACCGTCAATGCAGGCCAGCGTCACGGCGATCGGCGAGCGTTTCGAGTTCATGCGCGAGCGTTTCAATCCCGAGACGGTCGACGCGGCCAGTGCTGCGCTGGAGCGGCTCTATGCGTTGTTCGACGTGCGGCCAGTGCCGCGCCGCCAACTGCATGACGGCCGGTCGCCGATCGTCGTCGCGGACGGCACGTGGCAGGCGCAGCATCAGGCATTGTGGACGCAACTGGTGCCGGGAACCGGGCACGCTGCGACGGTGCAGGGCGAACTCGTCCGGATCGCGGGCCGCATCGCGCATGAGCTCGATCACAACGGCGGCGGCAACTGGGACGCTGACTTCCGGAAGATGGCCGATGCGTTCGCGTCGATCGTGCGCACCGGCACGTCGCTGCCGGCAGCCGATTTGTCGGACGTGGACGCTGTCGTACACGACGTCAAGCGCCAGGCCGGCGATCCGGCGCAACTGTGTCGCCTGGCCGTTGCATGGGTGCGCCTGAACCCCGATCCACTCGAACTCGCGCCGCCGTCTTATCGGCGCTAGGCCGTCATGCTCCGTAATTTCCGGAAACCACCGCGCAAACGATATCGGCCAATATCCCCACTTTTGGGGATGCCGGCGCGGGCCGGTGCGCCTACGATTGGCAGCAGGGCACCGGGGACTGGGCGGAACGAAAACAAACGAACAGGCCTGCCGTCGAATGTCGATTGCCGCGCTCGTCCGCGCATTTGACTGACACAGCCGCTGCGTACGCTGACGCACAGCGTGAGCGGCGCGTCGTTGGCGCCGCGACACGATGGCGCGTTGATGACGGAAGGCCTGATGTCGTATTTCGGGGAATTTCAATCAATATGCTGGCAAGAGACTATGTGGAACGAGAGCTCTCTCATATCCAGAGAATGGTGGCTCTCCTGGACAGCGACGCGGTCGCTGACGACGTATCGATGTCGGGCGCGGGGCGCGTCAGGCATCCGAGTTACTGGCGCGGGCGCCTCGAGGAACTGATGTCGGCGCCCGACGTGCCGCGTCACGTCAGGAAGCTCGGCGAAGCCGTGCTCGCGAAGATCGACGAGCTGGAATCGCGACTCGCGACGATGAAGTAAGTACACCGTCGGATCCTGCGTTGACACGCATTCCATTGCGTCGTCGATCGCTTCGATCGTGCCCGTTGCTCAACCGGGCGTCATCACATCAAGCAGCGCCGCGCGAAACGCGGCCATCTCCGCCGCGGTGCCGATCGATACGCGAAGGTACTCGGGCGGCCCGGACTCGCGAATCAGGACGCCGTGGCGCAGGAGTCCGCTCCAGATCCGGTGGCGATCCGCAAACTTGCCGAACATCACGAAGTTGGCGTCCGAATCGGCCACCGCGAGGCCCAGGCCGCGCAGCCAGCAAACGGTTGCGTCGCGCTCGGCCTTGATCGCGTCGACTTGCGACAGCATCTCGTCACGCGCGACCAGCGCCGCGCAGGCGGCCGCCTGCGTCAGCGCGGACAGGTGATACGGCAGGCGAACCAGCTTCAGCGCGTCCACGATCGCCGGCGCGCATGCGCAATACCCGACGCGGCCACCCGCAAACTTGAACGCCTTGCTCAACGTGCGCGTCACGATCAGCCGCGGATGGTCGGGCAGCAGCGTCACCGCGCTGCGGACGCCGTGACGCCGGAATTCCGCATAGGCTTCGTCGACGACGACCACGCCCGGTGCGAGGTCGAGGATCGCGCGGATGTCGTCGACCGGCAGCGCGGTTCCCGTCGGGTTGTTCGGTGACGTCAGCAGGATCACGCTCGGCCGGTGTTCGCGGATGCTGGCGAGTGCCTGATCCACATCCAGCGCGAAATCCTCGGTGCGCGGCAATGTATGCAGGTGCGTGAAGGTCGTTCGGCAGTATTCGTCATACATGGGATACGCGGGCGTAAAGGCCAGCGCCGAGCGCCCCGGGCCGCCAAACGCCTGCAGGATCTGCTGGATCACCTCGTTGGAACCGTTGGCTGCCCAGACGCTGGTCGCGTCGACCGGCACGCCGGTATCGTGCGTCAGGTAGGCGGCGAGATGCGATCGCAATTCGGCGAAGTCGCGGTCGGGATAGCGGTTCGCGTTGCGTGCCGCGTCGGCCACCGCGGCCGCGATGCGCTCGACGAGCGCCGGCGACGGCGGATACGGATTCTCGTTGACGTTCAGGCGGACCGGCACGTCGAGCTGCGGCGCCCCGTATGCGTGCAGCAACTTGAGGTCCTCCCGGAGCGGCAAATCCGACAGGACAATGTCTTTCCACGGTTGTTGCATTGAAAGCACTCCGTACGTGATCGATGGGGCTGCGCAGCAGGTTTTTCAGGCGGCAGAAAACAAAAAAGGCGCCGGAGGCGCCTTGGTTGTCGTCTTGATCGGGACGCTGCCCGATGCAATGACTAGATACGAAACGAACCACGGCGCAATGGAGGGCGGCCGTGGTGATGGTGCAGCGAGGGCGTGGCGTTTCGGATCGTCATGCGCTGCATCATGGCATACCGTGGTCCGGATGAAAAGCCGGCCGCGACACGATCCGTGCCGACGTCGATTGCGCATTCACGTCGGGAATGACCGATACATCAGACGAGAAACGGTAACAAACGTGGTATTTCGAACCAAACGCACATGGAGAATTTGAACGATCTCGTTCATTGAGTAAGATGCGCTGAAGACGTTCGACAAAAAACGCACGGCGCGGGGTAGCCAGATGCAACTGAACGGAGTGATTCCATCGGCGTGGATCGACGACCTCTACGCTGCGGCACTGGGCGATCAACGATGGGAAGCGGTGCTGGACGGGCTGCGATCGTCGGTCGGTGTGCGCATGGTCACGCTGCTGTCATTCGACGAAGCGGCGAGGCTGCCGGCGATCGAGCAGGCGGCGGGCGACGACGAATCCTGGGTCGCCGAGTGCTACGGCACCTACAACACCGAGTTCTACCGGTACGACCCGGTCGTGCCGGTCGCCGGCAACTGGCCGGCGGGCCGCTGGTTCGAGGACGTCAAGCACCTGTCCGCGCACCAGCGCGCACACAGCGTGTTCTACCAGGAGTTCCTCCGCCCGTTCGGGCTCGGCAGCATCTCGGGCCTGTACATCCATCGCGGCGAGGGCACCGGCGCATTCCTCAGCGTCCAGGGCGGCCCCGACTCGCAAGGCCTGTCCGACGAGCAGCGCCTCGCCATCGAAATCATGGGCACGCATATCAGCCGCGCGCTGCGGATCCAGGCGCGCATCGGCGAACTCGAGGCGCGCGTGGCCGCGGCGGAATCGGCGCTCGATGCGATTCCGGTGCCGGTGTTCCTGCTCGGCGCGCAACGTGAACTGCGCTACACCAACCGCGCGGCCGATCAACTGATCGCGGCGGAGCCCGCGCTGCGGATCGTGAACGGGCGTTTCGCGCCGGAAGGCTGCGTCGACGATGCGCAATGGCGGCACGCGTTCGCGCGCGGTGGCTTGTTGCTGCGGCGTGCGACGGGCGAACCGCTGTCGCTCGCGCTGATGCCGGTTCCCGAGCAGTCGCGCCTCGTGCGCGAACGGCCCGGCGTCACGGCCTTGATGACGGCCGCCGACCTGTGCTCGCCGGCGGCGCGCGCGCAGCGGCTGCGCGTGTTCTACGGCCTGTCGTCGGCCGAAGCCGAACTCGCCGTGCTGCTGTGCTGCGACGGGCGCTCGCCGCAGGAATGCGCTGCGCTGCGCGGCGTGTCGATCGGCACGATCCGGACGCAGATCAAGGCGATCTACGCGAAGACCGACGTCACGCGCGCGGCGCAACTGACGTCGCTGGTCATGCAGACGTGACGGCGCGGCAGGCGCTCGAGCCTGCGGATTCCCTGCCGGCCGCTGGCGGGGCCGACGCATGGGCATTGCATCGACACGGGTGATTTGTGGTCAGTCATCCTATGACGAAATTAAGTAACGTGAAAGCCGGCTGTCCGGCATCGCGAAAGGCGGCTGCGCGGCCGTCCGGAGTGAAAGCGGATCGGTCGCCGGAAAACGTTTCGCTGAAAATCACCTGAACAGAGAAAGAGATTCCCCAAATTTCGCCCCAAACCCTTGTTGACGGCGGTCATAGGGGTATGCACCAAGTGAGTTAAACGATTAACCGACGTACATTCGCTCAACACGTCATACGACGTATGACTCTGCGGTTCAGCGGCGCGTCTCGCCGACGCCTGTGCCTGCCGACGGATCGCCACACAACAACGATCGACCATCAAGGAGACTCACCATGAAGCACCGATTCACCGGCTCCCGTACCGTTCTGGCCGTCGCGCTGATGGCCGGCTTTGCGATGTCCGCACAGGCGCGCGTGTTCCGTTCGGCGGACGTGCATGGCGACAACTTCCCGACCAACATGGCCGTGAAGTTCATGGGCGACGAACTGTCGAAGCAGACGGGCGGCAAGGATTCGATCAAGGTGTTCGGCAACAGCGCGCTGGGCTCCGAGAAGGACACGGTCGACCAGGTGCGGATCGGTGCGATCGACATGGCGCGCGTGAACGGTGCGTCGTTCAACGAGATCGTGCCGGAATCGCTGATCCCGTCGTTCCCGTTCCTGTTCCGCGACGTCGACCATTTCCGCAAGGCGATGTACGGCCCGGCCGGCCAGAAGATCCTCGATGCGTTCACCGCGAAGGGGATGATCGCGCTGACGTTCTACGAGAGCGGCGCGCGCTCGATCTACGCGAAGCGCCCGGTGCGCTCGCCGGCCGACATGAAGGGGCTGAAGGTGCGCGTGCAGCCGTCCGACCTGATGGTCGACGAGATCAAGGCGATGGGCGGCACGCCGACGCCGATGCCGTTCGCCGAGGTGTACACGGGGCTGAAGACGGGCCTCGTCGACGCGGCGGAAAACAACATGCCGTCGTACGAGGAAACCAAGCACTACGAAGTGGCGCCCGATTACTCGGAGACGCAGCACGCGATGACGCCGGAAGTGCTGGTGTTCTCGAAGAAGGTGTGGGACACGCTGTCGCCGCAGGAGCAGGCCGCGATCAAGAAGGCCGCGGCCGATTCGGTGCCGTACTACCAGAAGCTGTGGACCGCGCGCGAGGCATCCGCGCAGCAGCTGGTGACGAAGGGTGGCGCGAAGATCCTGCCGGCCGCGCAGATCGACCGTGCGGCGTTCGTAAAGGCGATGCAGCCGCTGTGGACGAAGTATGAGAAGACGCCGCAGATGAAGCAGATCGTCGACGAGATCGAGGCCACCAAGTGACGCGTCGCACTTCCCTGAACAGCGCGGCGGCCGCGGGTTCGTCGGCCGCCGCCCCGGACGGCGCGGCGCCGGCGCGGCCGCATGCCGCGCCGTTCCTGCGCTGCGTGAACGACGTGTTGTTCCGCGTGCTGGCCGTGATCGCGTCGGCGTGTCTCGCGGTGCTCACGGTGCTGGTGTTCTACGCGGTCGTGATGCGCTACGTGTTCGAGAACGCACCGGATTTCGTCGAGCCGATCGCGCTGCTGCTCGTGATCGTGATCGCGATGTTCGGCGCGGCGATGAAGGTGCGCGACGGCGGCCATATCGGCCTCGACTCGCTCGTCCGCCGGCTGCCGCCGAAATCGCGCAACGTGGTCGTCGCGATCCAGCACCTGAGCCTGATCGCGTTCGCGATCATGATCATCGCCGGCTGCGGCAGCATGGCCGCCGAGACGATGGGCGACCGCATCCCGATCATCGGGCTGCCCGAAGGCGTGCGCTACCTGATCGCGATACCCGCGGCGATCGCCATCATTCTCTTCTCGCTCGAGCACCTGCTCGCGCTTCGTCGTTCTTCGTCGGGACAATAACGCCATGGAACTCGCGATCCTGTCCGTCAGTTTTCTGATTTTTCTCGTACTCGGCGTGCCTGTGTCGTTCGCGCTCGGGATAGCCTGCGTGCTGACCTACATGGTCGAAGGCCTGCCGATCGCGACCGCGATGCAGGCGATGATCTCGGGAATGAACGCGTTCTCGTTCCTCGCGGTGCCGTTCTTCATCTTCTCCGGCGAACTGATGCTGCACGGCGGCATCGCGGACCGGATCCTGCGCTTCGCGCAAGCGACCGTCGGCCACTTTCGCGGCGGCCTCGGGATGGCGAACGTCGTCGCCTGTACGCTGTTCGGCGGCGTGTCGGGTTCGCCGACCGCCGATACGTCCGCGATGGGCGGCGTGGTGATTCCGCTGATGAAGCGCGAAGGCTACAGCGCCGCGTACGCGGTCAACGTGACGACGCACGCGTCGCTCGCCGGCGCACTGATGCCGACGTCGACCAACATGATCATCTACGCGTTCGCCGCGCAGGGCATCACCGGGATGCTGCACGGCCAGCCGGTGAGCGGCGTGTCGATCGGCGACCTGCTGTTCTCGGGGTTGCTGCCGGTGTTGTGGGTGATGGGCTTCGTGCTCGCCGCCGCGTACTGGCAGGCCGTGCGCCACGGCTATCCGCGCCGTGAAGACGGTTCGTCCGCGCTGCCCAAGTTCCCCGGCTGGTATGCGGTGCTGCGCAGCTTCGTCGGTGCGGTGCCCGGGCTGATGGTGATCGCGATCATCCTCGTGTGCGTCGCGAAGGGGATTGCGACCGCGACCGAAGCCGCCGCGATCGCCGTCGTGTACTCGCTCGTGCTGACCGCGGTCGTCTACCGCACGCTGACGGCCGAGAAGCTGCGCCGCGCGCTGTCGCATGCGGCGCGCACGACGGGCGTCGTGCTGCTGCTGATCGCGGTGTCCAACATGCTGCGCTTCCAGATGTCGTACCTGGAGATTCCGGATGCGATCGAAGGGCTGCTCAAGCAGTCGACCGCCGCGCCGTGGCTGATGCTGCTGTACATCAACATCATCCAGGTGTTTCTCGGCACGTTCGTCGACATGGCCGCGCATATCCTGATCACGACGCCGCTGTTCCTGCCGATCGCGATGGCGTGCGGCGTCGGGCCGGTGCAGTTCGGGATCATGCTGCTGCTGAACTGCTCGCTCGGCCTCGTGCACCCGCCGATCGGATCGGTGCAGTTCGTCGGCTGCGCGATCGGCAACGTGTCGATCGGGGAGACCACGAAGATGGCGTGGCCGTACTACCTCGCGATCTTCAGTGCGATCAACATCGTCACGTACCTGCCGTTCTTCTCGACCTGGCTGCCGAGCCTGATCAGCGGGCACGCGGTGTTCTGATTCCACGATCACGTGCTGCTCCCGTCGCGGCGCCGGACGACCGAGATTGTCCGGCGCCGCGGTCGCATCTGCGGTTCTCTTTTTTGTTGCAGGAAAACCCGTGAACACGAAGACACTCTGGCGCACCGTCGCGGCGGCCGCCTTCGGGATGGTCGCGTCGCTTGCACACGCGGCGACGTATGCATACGTATCGAACAGCGACAGCCGCGATATCTCGGTGTTCCGCGTCGACACGTCGAACGGCGCGTTGACGGCGATCGAAACGGTGCCGGTCGGCGGCGCCGTGATGCCGATGGCGCTCTCGCCCGATCGCCATCGCCTCTATGCGGCGCTGCGCTCGACACCGTATCGCGTCGTCAGCTTCGCGATCAATCCGCTCGACGGGCGGCTGATCGAGCTGGGCCGCGCGCCGCTCGCGGAGAGCATGGCGTATGTGTCGACCGATGCTTCGGGCCGCCATCTGTTCTCGGCGTCGTATGGCGGCAACTTGCTCGCAGTGAACCGGATCGGTGCCGATGGCGTCGCGGGCGACGTGCAGCAGACGGTGACGACGGGCCCGATGGCGCACGCGATCCGGCAGTCGCCGGACGGTCGTTATGCGTTCGCATCGGTACTTGGCGCCGATGCATGGCTGCGCTTGCCGTTCGACGCGGCGACAGGAACGCTGACCGACGTCGCGACGCCTGCGTACCGGTTGCCGGACAAGTCGGGCCCGCGTCATTTCGTGTTTTCGTCGAACGGGCGGGTCGCATACCTGATCGACGAACTCGACGGCAAGCTGCATGTGCTCGCGCTGTCGCGCGACGGCACCGACGCACGGCCGATCCAGGCCGTGTCGATCTTGCCGCCGGATTTCCACGGCGACAAACCATGGGGTGCCGATGTGCACCTGACGCCCGACGGGCGCTTCCTATATGCGTCGGAGCGTACGTCGAGCACGCTTGCCGCATATCGGGTCGACGCGGCATCGGGCAAGCTCGCGCGGATCGGCACGTTCGCGACAGAGAAACAGCCGCGCGGCTTCGGCATCGATCCGTCGGGCAATTATCTGCTCGCGGCCGGGCAACTGTCGCCGACGCTTGCCGTGTACCGGATCGATCGCGACACGGGGCATCTCGACGAGATCGGGAAGTATCCGGTCGGCAACGGCGCGAACTGGGTCGAGATCGTGTCGTACGACGGAACGAACTGACCGCCGGCGGGCAGATCGGAATCCGTTGCGCGTGGCGGCATGCAACACGTGCGCTCCGTCACACCCGACACCCGCGACCTGTGCGATGATGCGCCGCTTCGCGTTCGTTGCAGAACGCCGCCGACTGCGGCGCCCGGTTCCGGGTCACCGCCGAGTCCTGACACCCGGAGACGACATGCCCGCACACATCATTCAAGGCAGCACGCTGCATTACCAGGATCACGGCACCGGGTTTCCGGTGCTGCTCGGACACAGCTATCTGTGGGACGCGGCGATGTGGGCGCCGCAGATCGATGCGCTGTCGCGCCGGTATCGCGTGATCGTGCCCGACCTGTGGGGGCATGGCGCATCGGGTGCGCTGCCCGACGGCACGCAGACGCTCGACGATCTCGCCGGGCACGCGAGCGCGCTGCTCGATGCGCTGGAGATCGACCAGTGTGCGGTCGTCGGGCTCAGCGTCGGCGGCATGTGGGGCGCGCGGCTCGCGTTGCGCGAACCGCAGCGCGTGCGCTCGCTCGTGCTGATGGATGCATCGCTGGAGGCCGAGCCCGAAGCGACACGGCTGCGCTACTTCGGGATGCTCGATGCGATCGCCGCGGCCGGCAGCATCGTGCCGCCGCTGCTCGATGCGATCGTGCCGCTGTTCTTCCGCCCGGACGTCAATCTGGCGGACCCGGTGCCGACCGCGTTTCGCACCGCGCTCGCGAGCCTGCCCGCGGACCGGCTGCGGCAATCGATCGTCCCGCTCGGCCGGCTGATCTTCGGCCGGCCCGACACGCTGTCGGCATTGGCCGCACTCGATGCCGAACGCACGCTGCTGATGTGCGGCGCGGGCGACATGGCGCGCCCACCGTCGGAAACCGTGAAGATGGCAAGCGTGATCGGTTGCGCGCATGCGCTGGTGCCGGATGCCGGCCACATCTCGAATCTGGAAAATCCTGCGTTCGTCACGCGGACGCTGCTCGACTGGTTCGACGCGCAGCAACTGTCGTCGAACTGACGAACGCGTGGGCGGCGGCGCCGGCGCGGGCCGCGCGGCGTCGCGTCATGCCGGATCGCGTCAGGCGCGCTCGCCGACCGGCGTGAACTTCCGGCCCGGTACACGGGCTGCGTCGGTACCGCCGCGCACGAGGCTCAACGCTTCCGCGCGGCTTGCGACGCACGGCCCCGAACCGGGCAGCGGCTGGCCCGCCGTCTCGCTTAGCGCGAGCACTGACACGATGCCGATGAACGAGGCGCCCATCAGGTAGTACGCGGGCATCATCAGGTCGCCGGTGCGATCGACCAGCCACGCGGTGACGAGCGGCGTCGTGCCGCCGAACAGCGACACCGACACGTTGAAGCCGATCGCGAGCGCGCCGTAGCGGATCCGCGTCGGGAACAGCGCCGGCAGCGCCGACGGCATCACGCCCGTGAACGTCGACAGCAGGATGCCGTAGATCAGCATCCCGCCGAACACCGGCAGCATGCCGCCGGTGCGGATCAGCATCAGCGCCGGCACCGACAGCACCAGCAGGCCCACGCAGCCGGCCATCATCACCGGCTTGCGGCCGACCTTGTCCGACAGGTGCCCGGCGTACAGCGTCATCGGCATCATCAGCACCATCACGAGCAGCACCATGAACAGGCCGTGCGATTCGCGGAAGTGCAGCGTCGCAGACAGGTAGCTCGGCAGGTACGACAGCGCCATGTAGTCGGTCACGTTGAAGATCAGCACGAGGCCGACACACTGCAGCAGCGGCTTCCATTGCTCGACGAGCAGCGTCGCGAAGCGTTGCTTCGGCCGCGTGCGTTCGTCCGCTTCGCGCGCTTCGGCTTCCTTCTTGAATGCCGGCGTTTCCTCGAGTTTCAGACGGACGTAGAGGCCGACGAGGCCGAGCGGCCCGGCGATGAAGAACGGCACGCGCCAGCCCCACGACAGCAGCGCTTCCTGCGACAGCGTCGCCGTGAGCAGTGCGACGGTGGCCGCGCCGAGCGTATAACCGATCAGCGTGCCGAATTCGAGGAAACTGCCCATGAAGCCGCGGCGCTTGTCGGTCGAGAATTCGGCGATGAAGGTGGCGGCGCCGCCGTATTCGCCGCCGGTCGAGAAACCCTGCACGAGACGCGCGACGAGCAGCAGCACGGGCGCCATGATGCCGATCGACGCGTAGCTGGGGATCAGGCCGATCGCGAAGGTGCCGACGGCCATCATGATCATCGTCGCGGCGAGCACGCGCTGGCGGCCGATGCGGTCACCGAGCGGGCCGAACACCATGCCGCCGAGCGGGCGCACGAGGAAGGCGGCCGCGAACGTGCCGAAGGTCGCGAGCAACTGTGCGGACGGGCTGCTGGACGGGAAGAACACCTTGCCGAGCGTGACGGCGATGTAGCTGTAGACGCCGAAGTCGAACCATTCCATCGCGTTGCCGAACGCCATCGCGCCGACCGCGCGCTTGAGGACGGCAGGGTCGACGATGGTGATGTCATCCAGCTTGACGGACTTGCGCGAAGACCGGGCTTTCGCGGGGTGCGCTTGCGACGGGCTCAATGAACTCTCCTGGAATTGCCTTGGCAGCCGGCCGGGCTGGAATGCAGTGGAGTCGTGCGGGCCGATGGTCAGCGAAGGCGGATGTCTCGGGGGCCTCGGTGTCGGTGAAGTGACGCGCGCTGCGGGCGACACCGGGCAAGTTTGTTGTGAGAGCCAGTTTAGAGAAACGGTCGCGGCCGACTATCGGTCATGCGCCCGGAACCCGGTTGTAAACGACATGGAAGGAACGGCGGCTGTCGTGCTGAATCGGGTACGTGCGGGCTTGTCATGCATGGATACAGCCCGCGATGGCGGCGGCCACGCATCGACCGCGACTGACGCGACGCGAGTACACGAGAGAGCGCGTGCGCGCTTACACGGTCGGCAAACGCCACTCGGCCGCGGTCAGCTTCGCGATGAAGAATTCGGCCAGCGCGCTGACCTTGGCCGGCCGCGCGCGGGCGGACGGCGTGACGAAGTACAGGCCGCCTTCGGGCAGGCGCCAGTCCGTCAGCACCGGTTCGAGCTGCCCGTCGGCGAAATACTGCGTCGCGATGAACTCGGGCAGTTCGGTGATCGCGACGCCCGCGAGCACCGTCGGCAACAACGCTTCGACGCTCGTGCCGCGCAACATCCCGCCGGGCGTGACCGCGCACGTTTCACCGTTCGGACGGGTGAAACGCCACACGTCGCGCTGGCTCCGGTTTGCGTACGTCAGGCACGGATGGGCGCCGAGTTCCTGCGGATGAAGCGGCCGCCCGTGACGCGACAGATAGGCCGGCGACGCGACGACGAAGCGCCGGACCGGCGCGATGAGCCGCGCGACGAGCGACGAATCCTCCATGATCGCGATGCGCAGCGCGGCATCGAAGCCGTCGCCGATCAGGTCGGATTGCGCATCGGTCAGGTGCAGATCGACCGCGATGTCCGGATAGAGATCGAAGAACTCGGGCAGCAACGGCGCAACCCAGCGCGCGCCGAACGACAGCGGTGCGGCCAGCTTGACGAGGCCGCGCGGCCGGCTCGACGTCTCGCGCGCGAAATCCTCGGTGTCTTCCGCATCGGCATAGAGCTTCGCCGCGCGCTCGATCAGCGTATGGCCGTAATCGGTGAGCGCGAGCCGTCGCGACGTGCGGTTGAACAGGCGTCCGCCGAGCCGTTCCTCGAGGCGCGTCACGGCGCGCGACACCGTCGCGACCGAGACGCCCGTCGCCGCGGCCGCGGCGGCGAACGAGCCTTCTTCGGCGACCTTCGCGAACATCGCGAAACCTTCAAAATCAGGCAGTCTGGATAGCGACATTTTTGCAATGATGGTTTGCAATCGTTTCTATTTAGAAAAATAGCACGGCGCCCTACATTTGTCTCACCTCAACGGAGATGAATCATGGAACCCCAATTCGCAGGAAACGGTGCCGTCACGGCTGGCGGCCTTCCCGGTACGGCCACGCTGGACGTGTTTGCATTCGCGACGCCCAACAGCGTCAAGGTGCCGATCGCGCTGGAAGAGATGGGCATCGACTATCGGCTCGTGGCGGTCGATCTGCGTCGCGGCGAACAGAAGACCGACGCGTTCCGGGCCATGAATCCCGACGGCAAGGTGCCGGTGCTGGTCGACCGTGCAGTGCACGCCGAGGGCGACGTCGTGCTGAGCGAGTCGGCCGCGATCCTGGTGTACCTGGCCGAGAAGACCGGGCAATTGCTGCCGAAGGATGGCTTGCCGCGCGGCAAGGTGTTCGAGCAACTTTTCTTTCACGCGTCCGCGTTGAGTCCGGCCTTCCTGCAGGCGTTCCGGGTGGCGATCGGGGCGGTGCCCGAAGCCGATGCGAAAGCGCGCGCGATGGCGGACGTGGACCGCGCGCTGGGCGTACTCGAGCGCGTGCTCGAACGCGGCCGCTACGTGGCGGGCGATGCATACAGCATCGCGGACATCGCGCACTTCGGCTGGCTGTGGCGCCATCAGGCGATCGGCGCGACGCTCGACCGCTTTCCGTCCGTGACGCGCTGGTACGACGATGTTGCCGCTCGCCCGGCGGTCGTTACCGCCGTCGAAAAGACACTGGCACTCGCGCAGTAATGCAACCGCACGTTATTTGATCAGGAGAACGATGATGAATGACCGTATCCATGAACTGCTCGAACGCAATCTTCAGGAGGTGTTCGGCGAAGGCGACGCGGTGCGCCGCCGTGCCGCGATCGAAGCGCTTTATACCGATGACTGTGTGCTTTACGTGCCGCCCGGCACGTTCGTCGGGCACGAAGCGCTCGACAGGTTTGCCGGTGACTTGCGCGCGACGCATCCGCATTTCGTCTACACCGCGCATGGCCAGCCGCAGGCGCTGCACAACGCCGGCCGTGTGTCGTGGGGTTCCGGCCCGCGCGGTGAAGCGCCCGAATATACGGGCGTCGACGTGATCATCGTGCGTGACGGAAAGATCGCCGCGCTCTATGTGTTTCTCGACTCGGAACCGTCGTAAGCGCACGCGCTCGACGCGTGACAGCCACGCACGGGCCGCGGAACGACGCTCCGCGGCCCGTTTTCATCGGCGCGCGCCGCGTTCCTGCTGATCCTGCTCCTGCGATTCGAACAGCGCCTTGAAATTGCCTTCGCCGAATCCGTCCTCGCCGCGCCGCTCGATGATCTCGAAGAACACGGGGCCGATCTGACGCTGCGTGAAGCGCTGGAGCAGCACGCGCCGCGGGCCTTTTCCGTCGGCAAGAATGCCGCGCGCGGTCAGTCGTTCCAGGTCGAGGCCATGCCGGCGCGCCGTGCATCGCCGACAGCACCGGGCCGACCTTCGGATCGGACAGCGCTTGGAGCCAGCCGTTGGCCACCGCACCGCTCGCGATCGCGGCGCGCAGCGTCTGCACGAGCACGAGCGTCGCAAGGCTCGTTTTCGCGATATCGGTGCCGGGAGAAGACGCGCCGGTTTCGATCCGCAGCAGCGCCAGCACGTGCGACAGCGCGTGCGCGGCGACGTCGCACAAGCGGTGCCGGCCGAGCATCGCCCGCTGGACGGCGTATTGCCGTGGGCGATCGATGCCGGCGCGGCCGAGCGGTTGTGGGCATTGAGCGAGCAGCTTACGGATAGTCACTGAACCGCGACGTCGGCGCCGGCAGCGTCGGCGTCGAATATCCGGGCACGTTCGCGCGGAATTGCTGCTGCAGCCCGTTGTCGATGCGGCTCAGCCCGTTGAGCTGCAACTGCACCAGCACGCGCGTGCCCGTGGTCGGCGACGTCGTGCCGTTGTAGTTCGTGTATTTCTGCAGCGCGAAGCTGACGGCCCAGCAGTCGGTCGCATATTGAAACCCGAGCAGCCCGCTGACGAGCCGGTGCGCGGCGAGGTCGTAATCGACCGTGCTTGAAAAAGGATTCCGCCGGCGCGGCAGCGCGCGCCGCGGAATATGCAGAAACATGCAGGGCGGGCACGACATCGGGTTGTCAGCCGGCTGTCGGTAATGTGCCGAGATCAATTTCCGGTCGAAGCCGTCGCGACCGGCGCCGCATCGGGATGCGCGAGCGCGTAAAGCTGGCGGTTGCGCGCGATTTGCGACTGCGACGGCGGATAGTCGTTGCGGTTCGACGGCAGCAGACCGTTTGCTTCGGCATCGATCAGCTGCTGGCGCACTTCCGCGCGCGTGATCGGTGCTTGCGAGGACTGGGCGAAGGCCTGCGTGCCGAACGGCAGGCTCAGGGTGGCGACGACGAAAGCGGCGACGAGTTTCATGGCGAACTCCTGGGTGGTTGAACGAACGGGCAAGTGGGGCGGGCCCACGTATCCCATTCTGGTTTCCGCAGCAGTCACGACACTGACCCGCTGATTACAGTTTCGTAATCAGGCTGTCTCGCGCGGGCGCGGGGCGGCGCGCCCGCCCCGTTTCCCGGTAACATCGGCGCATGTCATCACCGAATGCGACGGAGCCGATCATGCGCATCCTGATAGTCGAAGACGAACCGAAGACCGGCGCGTACCTGAAGAAGGGGCTCGAAGAATCCGGTTTCAGCGTCGACCTCGCGAAGGACGGCGGCGAGGGGCTGACGCTCGCGCAGGAAGAAAGCTACGACGTGATCGTGCTCGACGTGATGCTGCCGGTGCTCGATGGCTGGAGCGTGCTGAAGCGGCTGCGCGACACGCATGCGACGCCCGTGCTGTTCCTGACCGCGCGCGACGACGTTCAGGACCGCGTGCACGGCCTCGAACTCGGCGCCGACGACTATCTCGTGAAGCCGTTCGCGTTCGTCGAACTGCTCGCGCGGATCCGCACGCTCGCGCGCCGCGGGCCGCCGCGCGAGACGGAGCGCATTGCGGTGGGCGACCTGGAGATCGACGTCGTGCGCCGCCGCGTGAAGCGCGGCACCGTGCGGATCGACCTGACGCCGCGCGAGTTCTCGTTGCTGCAGCTGCTCGCGCGCCGGCAGGGCGAGGTGCTGAGCCGCACGCAGATCGCGTCGTACGTGTGGGACATGAATTTCGACAGCGACACCAACGTCGTCGAAGTCGCGATCCGGCGGCTGCGCGCGAAGATCGACGACGATTTCGCGGTCAAGCTGATCCATACGGTGCGCGGCGTCGGCTATGTGCTCGAGCCGAAGGACGGCGCATGACGCTCGGCCGCTCGCTCGGCGCGACGCTCGCGCTCGCGTTCGGCGCGACCACCTTCGCCGTGTTCGCGCTCGTCGGCACGTATGTATACACGGGCCTCGAACGGCAGGTCAGCTCGCAGGACGACCTCGACATCGTGCTCGCCGCACGGCATACCCGGCGGCTCGCGGGCGAACTCGATTCGCTCGACGCGGTGCGCACGCATGCGGACCGGCTGACGAGCCAGGTGCTCGGCAACGCGGCGCTGTCGATCGCCGTCGTCGACGCGCAAGGCAACGTGCTCGCGCGCCACAACGTCGAGCGCACCGAACTCGAGGATTCGCCGGATGCCCTGCCGGGCACGTCGTCGCCCGCGCGGCCCGCATTGCCCGATGCCGACCTGTTGCCGCCGCACGCGACGCCCGTGCCCGCGAACGAACGGATCACCGCCGACCGGATCGTGACGTGGACCGCCGACGGCGGCACGTCCGTGCGTGGCGTCGTCACCGATGCGGTGCTGCGCGACCATACGACGATCCGGATCGCGATCGCGCGCAACATGAGCGATCGCGCCGAGCTGCTCGACGGCTACCGCGACAAGCTGAAGATCGCCGGCGGCCTCGGCGCGCTGTTCGCGATGCTGTTCAGTTACTGGCTGATCCGCAAGTCGCTCGCGCCGCTGCGCGAGATCGTCGCGAACACGGGCCGGATCACCGTCGACAAGCTCGATACGCGGCTCGACGCGTCGCGCGCGCCGCGCGAGCTGACCGCGCTCGTCGACGCGCAGAACGCGATGCTCGGCCGCCTGCAGCAGGCGTTCGGACACCTGTCGCAATTCAGCGCGGATCTCGCGCACGACTTGCGTACGCCACTGAACAACATGCGCGGCGCGACCGAGGTGGCGCTCGCGCGGCCGCGTTCCGTCGACGAATACCAGACGCTGCTCGAATCGAATCTCGAAGAATACGACCGTCTCGCGCGGATGATCGAGAACGTGCTGTTTCTCGCGCGCGCCGAGCACCCCGGCTTCGTCACGCGGCAGCGCGCGTTCGACGTGCATGAGGAGCTGGAACGCATCGCCGGCTATTTCGAGGGGCTGGCCGACGAAGCGGGCTCGACGCTGCGCGTCGACGGGCATGGCCGGCTGACCGCCGATCTCGAACTGTTTCGCCGCGCGGTCAGCAACCTGCTCGCGAACGCGCTGCGTTACACGCCGGCAGGCGGCGTCATCGCACTGGGCGTCGACGAAACGGCGGACGCGGTGCGCGTCGTCGTCGCGAACCCGGGCGAGCCGATCGATCCCGCGTTGCTGCCACGCATCTTCGATCGCTTCGTGCGCGGCGATCCCGCGCGCAGCGGCGGCGTGCCGGGCGGCACGGCCGGGCTCGGGCTCGCAATCGTGCGCTCGGTGATGGAACTCCACGGCGGCACCGCGCGCGTCGAAAGCGACACGGCCGGCACGCGGTTCATCCTCACGTTCGTCAGGACGCCGACGGCGTAACGGCCGCGGGCGCGGCAGTCGTTGCCTCCGCATCCACCTGCTTGTTCCAGCCGCCGCCGAGCGCCGTCAGCAGCGTAACCGCTGCCTCCATCCGGCGCGCGTCGATCTGGTCGGCAAGGCGCCGGTTCGACAGCGCGATCGTCTGCGCGGTCACGACGTCGAGGTAGCTGACGGCGCCCGCGTTGAAGCGGTTGGTCGTCAGTTTCAGCGACAGGTCGGCGGCATCGGTCGCGCGCTGCTGGCTGTTGGCTTCCGACGCGAGCGCATCGAGCGCGGACAGTTGATCCTCGACCTGCTGGAACGCGGCGAGTACGGTTTGCCTGTAATCGGCGACCGTGCCGTCGTATTGCGCATGCGCGGCGCGCAGCGACGCGCTGCGGCGTCCGCCGTCGAACAGCGTGCCGGCAAGCTGCGAGCCGAGTGACCAGAACAGGCTCGGCGCGGTGAGCCACGGCGCGAAGAAGCCGCTTTCGAGCCCCGCGCTCGCCGACAGCACGAGATCGGGAAAGAACGCGGCGCGCGCCTCGCCGATCTGCGCATTCGCAGCCGCGACGCGGCGCTCGGCCGCCGCGATGTCGGGCCGCCGTTCGAGCAGTTGCGACGGCATGCCGGCCGGGATCGCGGGCACGTCGAACGCCTGCACGCGCGGCGGCAGCGTGAAGGTCGACGCGCTTTCGCCGACGAGCGTCGCGAGCGCATGCTGGAGCTGCGCGCGCGAGGCGTCGATGTCGGTGTCCTGCGTCTGCGTCGCTTCGAGCTGCGTCTCGGCCTGCGCGACCGCCGACGCATCGATCGCACCGGCCGCGAGCTGCTGTTTCAGCAGCTTCAGCGCATCCGCATACGCACGCACCGTATCGTCGAGCAACTGCTTCTGCGTATCGAGCGAGCGCAGCGCGAAATAGTCGGTCGCGAGCGTGGCCGTGACCGACAGCTTCACGGCCTGCAGGTCGGCCGCGCTCGCATCGGCGTTCGCCTGCGCGCCCGTCACGGCGTCGCGCACGCGGCCGAACAGGTCGGGCTCCCAGCTGGCGGCCACGCCGGCCTGATAGTCGGGTGTCGTCTTGCCGGCGAGCGACGAGCCGAGCTTGTTCTGCGAGATGCGCGCGCGGCTCTGCGCGACGCCAGCCGTGACGGTCGGCAGGAACCCCGCATGCTGGTAGTCGACCATCGCCCGCGCCTGCTGGAGATCGGCGACGGCTTTCTTCACGGTCTGGTTTGAGATGTCGACGCGCGCTTCCAGTGTGTTCAGCACGTCGTCGTTGAAGACGGTCCACCACGCGCCGCGCGAAGCGGCATCGGCCGGTGCCGCGACATTCCAGCCGGACTGGGCGTTGGGTGCGCCCGATGTCGGTACGCCCGATGCCGGTATCCCCGATGCCGGTATGCCCGCATAGTGCGCAGGCACCACGACAGAGGGCGGCGAATAGGCGGGCAGCGTCGAGCATGCGGACAACGCGGCCAACGCGGCGGCGACGCCGAGCGCGACAACGCGGCGGGCGAACGGAAGTGGGCGAACGAAGCGCATGGCGGATATCTCGCGGGTATTCATGGGCGGATCAGCCTCGGGCGTGCGTTGAAGTCGCTGCCGCCGGCATCGAGGCCGGCATCGATACGGCTGCGCCGGACGCTGCCGTCGCACCGGTTGCCGGGGCCGCCTGCACCGCCGGTGCGGCTGACGCGATCTTCACGGCCTCGCCGGCGGCAATCGAATCGCCGGGGTTGTCGATCACGCGATCGCGCGCCGCGAGCCCCGACACGATCTCGACACGCGTGCCGAAATCGCGCCCGATCTGTACGGTCTTCAGCACGGTGGTGCCGTTCGCGGCGACGGTCGCGACCGTCACGCCGTTCGGCCGGAACAGCAGCGCGCTGACCGGCAGCTCGAACGCCGGGGCCGCGCTCGGCACGAGCAGGTGCGCCTGCGCATACGCGCCGGGCATCAGCGCGCCATCGCCGTTGTCGACGTCGATTTCGACGCGCAGCGTGCGCGTGACCGGATCGATCGCGCCTGCGCTGCGCGCGACGCGCGCGGAGAAGCGCCGGCCCGGATACTGCTGCGTGGTGAGGAACACCGACGTGCCGGTCGTCACGCCGGCCGCGCTGTCCTGCGGTACGTCGACGAACACGCGGAGCGTGCCGGTCTGCTCGAGATGGAACAGTTCGCCGGACAATCCGGGGCTGCCCGGCGTGCCGCCGGCGGTGACGAGCGTGCCGACGTCGACGTTGCGCGCGGTGATCACGCCATCGAACGGCGCCGTGACCGATTCGTACGACACCAGCTCGGTCAGGTGCGCGACGTTGGCCTGCGCGGATGCGAGCATTGCGCGCTTCGCGTTCATGTCGGCGACCTTCGTGTCGGTGTCCTGCTGCGATACCGATTGCGTTTTCAGCATGTCCTGCCAGCGCTGCGCGGTCGATTTCGCATAGTCGTAGTTCGCCTGCGCGGTCGCCGCGTCGGCGCGCGCCTGCCGCAACTGCGCGTCGAGGTCGGGCGCCGTGATCTGCGCGAGCGTCGCGCCGGCCTTCACGTGCGCGCCGATGTCGGCGCTCCAGTGCGCGATATAACCGCTCGTGCGTGCGTAGATCGAGGCCTCCGCATACGGCATCACCGCGCCCGGCAGCGTGAGCGTCTGGTCGGCGGGCGCGGTACCCGGCAGGATCACCGACACCGGCAGCGCCTGCTGGGCGGCGACCTGCACGCGCTGCGCGGCGCGCGCGTCGATGCGCGGCACGATGCCGGCGGCGAGCAGCGCGGCCGCCGCCGCGATCGCGACGAGCGGCACGGTCAGCTTGCGGCGCCGCCGGGATGGCGCCGCAGCGGGCGGCGTGTCGCGTGCGACGGGCGGCGCAGTATCGGCTTCGGCGGCCGGCGGCGGGGCGAGAGGTTCGATCGAGTCGTTCATGATGGTTCGGGGTCGGGCGAGTCGAAGGGAGTCGATGTGAAACCGCGCTCAGGACAGGGCCGGCGTGTCCGGCGCACGGCGTGCGGCAGCCGCGTCGCGGCGTCGTTCGAGCCATGCATGAACGAAGCCGAACAGAACGGGCACGAACAGCAGCGTCGACAGCGTGCCGAACGCGAGCCCGCCGATCACCGCGCGGCCGAGCGGCGCGTTCTGCTCGCCGCCGTCGCCGAGGCCCAGCGCCATCGGCAGCATGCCGATCAGCATCGCGAGCGCGGTCATCACGACCGGGCGGAAGCGGCTGAAACCGGCATCGAGCGCGGCCTGCCACGGCGGCGCGCCGCCGGCGATCAGCTCGCGCGCCGCGTTGACGACGAGGATGCTGTTCGCGGTCGCGATGCCGATGCACAGGATCGTGCCGGTGAGCGCGGGCACCGACAGCGTGGTGCGCGTGATGAACAGCATCCATGCGATGCCGGCAAGCGACGCGGGCAGGCCGCCGACGATCACGAGCGGGTCGAGCCACGACTGGAAGTTGACGACCATCAGCAGGTAGACGAGCGCGATCGCGAGCGCGAGGCCGCCGAGCAGCCCGGCGAACGATTCGTGCATCGCCTGCACCTGGCCGCGCAGCACGATCGACGAGCCGGGCGGCAACTGCGCGCGCGCATCGTCGACGAGCTTCGTCACGTCGGCCGTCACGCCGCCCAGGTCGCGCCCCTGCACCGACGCGAAGATGTCGAGCACGGGCTGCACGTTGTAGTGCGACACGACCGCCTGCTGCGTCGCGCGCGAGAAGCTGCCGAGCGCGCCGAGCAGATTCTGCGCGGGCGCGCCGGCGGCCGGGCCGCCGGCCGGCGTCTGCGGCGAACGCGCGGTGCCGGCCGGCAGCGGCACGTTCGCGAGCGCCTGCAGCGAATCGACCGAATACTGCGGCGTCTGCACCATCAGCGGATAGCTGACGCCGTTGCGCGGGTCGAGCCAGAAATTCGGCGTCGTCTGCGAACTGCCGGACAGTGCGATCAGTAGGTTCTGCGCGACGTCGCGCTGTTCGAGGCCGGCCTGGATCGCCTTCGTGCGGTCGACGTTCACGTTGATGGCCGGTTCATCGCCGGGCTGCTGGATGCGCGCATCGACGAGGCCGCGCACGCCGCGCAGCTTCGCGAGCAAGGCATTCGCGACAACGCGGTTCTGGTCGAGCTTGTTGCCGACGATCTGGATGTCGATCGGCGCGGGCAACCCGAAGTTGAGGATCTGGCTGACGATGTCGGCCGGCAGGAACGCGAACGTCACGCCGGGGAACGACTGCGCGAGCAAGTTGCGCAGCTTCGCGACATAGGCGGCGGTCGGCGCGTGGTTCGGCTTCAGCGTGATCATCACGTCCGCATCCTCGGTGCCGATCGGGTCCGACGAGTCGTACGTGAGGTTGATCCCGCTCACCGGCACGCCGATGTTGTCGAGCACGCTGGCGATGTCGCTCGCGGGAATCACGTCGTGGATGCGCGCTTCGACTTCGTCGGTCAGGCGCGCGGTTTCCTCGATCCGCGTGCCGGTCGGCGCGCGCAGGTGCAGGCGGATCTCGCCGGTGTCGACCGACGGGAAGAAGTCCTGGCCGGCGAATGCGAACAGCGCGGTCGATGCGGCGCACGCGAGCAGGAACGCGGCCGCGAAACGGCGGCGGCGCGCGATCGCGGCCGACAGCAGCGCGCGATAGCGCAGCCGCACGGCTTCGAAACGATGTTCGAACGCGGCCTGGAAACGCGCGATCCGCGCGAAGATGCCGCGCGGCGGGCGGCCGTGCCCCTTCGCGCGCATCAGCACCATCGCGAGCGTCGGCACCAGCGTGCGCGAGAAGAAATACGACGCGACCATCGCGAAGATCACCGCCTCGGCCATCGGCACGAACAGGTAGCGCGCGACGCCCTGTAGCAGGAACATCGGCACGAACACGATGCAGATCGACAGCGTCGACACGAAGGTCGGCACCGCGATCTCGCCGGAACCCGTCAGGATCGCGTCCTCGAGCGGCGCGCCGCGTTCGAGGTGGTGCGTGATGTTCTCGATCGCGACGGTCGCGTCGTCGACGAGGATACCCACCGCGAGCGCGAGCCCGCCGAGCGTCATGATGTTGATCGTCTGGCCGAGCGCGGCGAGTGCGAGCAGCGACGTCAGCACCGCGAGCGGGATCGATACCGCGATGATCAGCGTCGCGCGCCAGCTGCCGAGGAACAGCAGGATCATCAGCGCGGTGAGGCACGCGGCGATCAGCGCCTCGCGCACGACACCCTGGATCGCCGCCTTCACGAACACCGATTGATCGCCGAGCGCCGAAATGTGCAGCGCCTTCGGCAGGCCGGCCGCGATCTTCGGCAGCATCGCCTTGACCTGCTGGATGATCGTCAGCGTCGACGCGTTGCCGGTCTTCTCGACGGTCAGCAGCGCCGCGCGCTTGCCGTCCGCGCGCACGATGTTGGTCTGCGGCGCGTAGCCGTCGCGAACGTGCGCGACGTCGCGCACATACACCACGCTGCCGCCGATCGTCTTCACCGGCAGGTTGTTCAGCGCGGCGACCGTCTGCGTGCTGCCGTTCATCTGCACGTTGTATTCGCGCGTGCCGATCTTCGCGGTGCCGCCCGGCAGGATCAGGTTCTGCGCGTTGATCGCGTTCACGACGTCGATCGGCGCGAGCCCCTTCGCCTGCAGCGCGCGCGTGTCGAGATCGACGACGATCTGGCGGATCTTGCCGCCGAACGGCAGCGGCACGGCCGCGCCCTGGACGGTCGCGAGCTGCGTGCGGATGAAGCTGTTGCCGAGGTCGTACAGCTGCTGCTCGGCGAGCGTGTCGCTCGACAGCCCGAGTTGCAGGATCGGCACCGTCGACGCGTTGTACGTGATGATGTTCGGCGGCAGCGTGCCGGGCGGCAGGATCCGCAGGATCGACGCGGAGTTGCTCGCGGCTTCGGCGATCGCGCGATTGATGTCCGCGCCGGGGTGGAAGAAGATCTTCACGACCGACACGCCGTTCAGCGACTGCGATTCGATGTGCTCGATGTCGTCGACGTCGGACGTCAGCGCGCGCTCGTAGTTCGACGTGATCCGCTTGGCCATGTCTTCGGCCGAGAAGCCGTTGTACGACCACACGATGCTGACGACGGGGATGTCGATGTTCGGAAAGATGTCGGTCGGCGTGCGCAGGATCGCGAGCGGTCCCGCGATGAAGATCAGCAGCGCGAGCACGACGAACGTATAGGGCCTGCGCAACGCCAGCCGGACGATCCACATGATGTTGTTCCTCGAAGCAGGGCAGGGGCGCCGCATGCGATGCGACACGAGCCTGAAGTCTGACGGCGGCGCGTTGACCCGGCCCTGACTCGAAGATTACGAAGCTGTTATCTGCGCGCGATGCGGCAGATTTCAGGATTGTCATCCGGGCGTCAGCGTCGTGCCGGCTGCGATCACCAGAATGAATGTGTCAGGCGGCGAATCGCATCCGCGGTTCCGCCGGCGGCGCATCGACGATGCGTCCTCATCGAACCGTTCTGGGGAGTTTCATCATGAATCGCAGACTGATCGCAGCCGCCGCGCTGCTCGCCCTCGCCATCGGCACGCCGGTTGCCGCTTTCGCACAGATGTCGTCGTCGGGTCCGACCCGCGCCGACGTGATCGCCGATCTCGTCCAGGCGCAGCGCGTCGGCACGGTGCCGACGTCGAACTGGGACTATCCGCCGAGCACGCAGACGATCGCGCGCAATCGCGAACTCTATGCGATCGCGCATGGCGAACAGGGCACGGCAACGGCGTCGGCGTCCGTGCCGGCCGCCAGCGCGCAGTAAGCGGGGAGTCGGGCGATGAAAAGCCTTTCCCGACTGGCGATCGCCGCGCTGCTCGCGGCGGCGGTCGCGCCCGCCTTTGCACGCGGGATGCCGCAATTGCCCAATGACGACGGCAGCCGCGTGAGCGTGCTGCGAGAGCTGAATCCGACGCGCGTGACCGACGACGCGCGGCCGCACGCGGCCGGCGTCGTGTCGAGTCAGGGCAGTGAGACCGACAGGAAGGCGGCGCCTTGCCGGAGCTGAGTGACGCCGAGCGCTGTCGCGACGACTATCCTGTCGTTACGTATTCGCGGAAACCTCCGCCGCAGAAGTCACGGCCGCCCCCACCGACTCATCCGTAAGCGCCCGGCGCTTCACGAGCCCCGCGATCACGAGCACGGCCACCGCGCCGGCCAGCGGCGCGACGGCCATCAGCGGGAGAATCTGGCCGAGGCCCAGCCCCGCGCTCAGGAGGGCCGCGCCGGCGAATGCGCTGCCGATCGCGCCCAGCCGTCCGAACGCGTGCATCCAGCTCAAGCCGGTCGAGCGCGCGACGGTCGGATAGAAGCGCGCGGTCAGCGCGTTCATTCCGGTATTCGTGCCGGGAATGAACCATCCCCACGCAAAGGCGAGAATCTGCAGGACCCAGAACGTCGACTGCATTCCATGCACGGCCCAGAGCGACAGTGCCGCCAGGCAGAAACTCGCGGCGATCACGCGGTAGCGGTCGAAGCGATCCATCAGCCAGCCGATCGCGACCGAGCCCAGCGTGCCGCCCCAGTTCAGGAAACCGACCATGATCGCGCCTTGCGCACTCGTATAACCGGCGTCTTTCGCCATCGTCGGCAGCCAGTTGTACAGCAGGTAAAGGACGAACAGCCCGACGAAATAGCACAGCCAGATCAGGACCGTACCCGCGACATAGCGCGTCGACAGGATCGTGCCGATCGCGCCGCCTTTCACCTTCGGTTGCGCGGGCAGGAAGAAAGTCGTATCAGCCGCCACGCGCGTGCGGCCGATCGCGGAAAGGATCTTCGCAATCAGTTCGGGGCGCTTGTGCTGAACCGTCAGGAATGCGACCGATTCGGGCAGCCAGCGCATCAGGACCGGAACGCAGACCACCGCCAGCGCACCGCCCACCGTCAGCATCGCGCGCCAGCCGTAGCTCGGAATGATCCATGCCGCGATGAACCCGCACAGCGCGGCGCCGACCGTGAACCCGCTGTATACGACCGTCACGAGGAACGAGCGCCGGCGTTCCGGCACGTACTCGGACCACAGCGTCACGACGTTCGGCATCACGGCGCCGAGGCCGAGCCCGGTGACGAAGCGGATCGGCAGCATCGTCGCGAGCGACGTCGCGTGCGCGGTCGCCAGCGTCCCGATGCCGATGATCAGCACGCTCGCGACCAGCACGCGCTTGCGGCCGAAGCGGTCGGCGATCGGCCCGCCCAACAGCGCGCCGGCCGCCAGACCGAACAGCGCGGCGCTGAGCACCGGCGCCAGTGCGCTCTTCGTGACGCCCCATTCCTTGATGAGTTCCGGCACGACGAAGCCGATGATGACGGTGTCCCAGCCGTCCAGCGAGATCACGACGAACGTGAGCAGCCCCACGAGCCACTGAAACGGGCTGACGGGGCGTTCGTCGATGAACTCCCGGACGTTGATGGCGCTTCCTGATACCGGCATGGCTGTCTCCTGCGATGGGGCCCCGGGCCCTTGCATGGGCGTCAGTTGCGACCTGACGCGATGCCCCGCAGTGTTCGTGCGCCGAAAATCCGCGTCCAACAAGAAATTCCGTTCGCCGCGACAACGAAACCTTATCGGTCGGCCGCGGGCTCCGGGTACCCCGGAATCCCCTGGCCCAGCTTTTCCAGCAGGAACTCGGCGACGAGCGTGACAGCGGGCGGCAGGGGCGGGCGGCTCGTATAGACAAGCTGCAATCCGAGGCCCGTGCTCGAGCGTCGATAGGACGGCAGCACGCGCGCCAGTTTGCCTTGCTCGATCGCCGGCGCGACGAGCAGTTGCGGCACCAGCGCGATGCCGAGCCCGGCGATGCAGGCCTGCACGACCACGCGCATGTCGTTGACCGAAAAGCGGCCGGCGATCGCGATTTCCTGCGTGCCGCGCGGCCCCTGCAGCCGCCACATGCTGCGCCCCTGGCGGCTCGATACCGTGAGGCAATCGTGGTCGGCCAGGTCGCGCGGCGTGCGCGGCGCGCCGCGCCGTTCGAGGTAGGCAGGGCTGGCGGCGAGGATCATCGTGCCCGGCGCGATCCGGCGCACGCGGAAGCTGCCGCCCGTCTCGACGCCGATGCGCAAGGCGAGGTCGATGCGCTCCGCGATCAGGTCGGACGGGGTGTCGTCGAGCAGGAAGTCGATGCTGATCTGCGGATAGCGCGCGTAGAACTCGGCGAGCCATTCCAGCTTGAAGAATTCGAACAGGCCGGCCATCGCCGTCACGCGTACCGTGCCGGACGGTTCCTGCCCGTCCGCATGCATCCGCTCGATCTCGAAGATCCGGTCGAGCGCCGGCGCATAGCGCTCGAACAGCGCCTGGCCTTCGGTGCTCGGCGCGAGCTTGCGGGTCGAGCGATGCAGCAGGCGCGTGCCGATCTGCCCTTCGAGCTGGTCGATGCGCCGGCTCAGCGTATTGGCCGGCATGCGCAGGCGCCGCGCGGCCTCCGAGAAGCTGCCGGCCCGGACGACCTGGACGAACAGCGCGAGATCATTCAGATCGAGCATCGGATTCCTCCAAAAATGGATTAATCAAATCCTATTTATCCGTCTAGTGTAAAGCGGATTCACTCTCCATACTGGTCTCACGCTACAAACGAACCCCCTGATGTTTCAAGGAGATTGAATTGAACAAGACCCTGACGATCGCGGCCGGCGCACTCGCCGCATCGCTGTCGTTTTCCGCATTCGCCGCCGCATCGACGTACCAGCTCGATCCGGACCACACGTACCCGAGCTTTGAAGCCGATCACATCGGCGGCCTGTCGGTGTGGCGCGGCAAGTTCGACAAATCGAGCGGCACCGTGACGCTCGACCGCACGGCGAAGACCGGCACCGTCGAGGTGACGACCGCGATCGCGTCGGTTCATACGGGCAGCACGAAGCTCGACCAGGACCTGCAGTCGAACCAGTTCTTCGACGCGTCGAAGTTCCCGGAAGCGACTTACAAGGGCGCGATCACGTTCAACGGCGACCGGCCGGCGACGGTGGTCGGCAATCTCACGATGCACGGCGTGACGCGTCCGCTCACGCTGAAGATCGATTCGTTCAAGTGCATGCCGCATCCGATGCTCAAGCGCGAAGTGTGCGGCGTCGACGCGGTGGGCGAGTTCGACCGCAGCGAGTTCGGCGTCGATTTCGGCAAGGCATACGGCTTCAACATGAAGACGCGCCTGCTCATCACGGCCGAAGCCCTCAAGCAGTAACCCCGTCATCCCGTTCGGAGAATCCTCATGAAACTGCTGCACATCGATTCCAGCATCCTCGGCCAGGGCTCGGTCAGCCGCGAACTGTCGGCAGAGATCGTCGCCAATTTCCGCGCCCGCGATCCGGGCCTCACGGTGACGCGCCTCGACCTCGCCGCCACGCCGATCGGCCATCTGACGGCCGGCCACCTCGCCGCCGCGCAAGGCGCGCCCGTCGACGACGCGCTGAAGGCGGACGTCGAAATCGGCCAGCGTGCGCTCGACGCGTTCCTCGCAACCGACATCGTGGTCATCGGCGCGCCGATGTACAACTTCGGCATCGCGTCCCAACTGAAGGCGTGGATTGACCGCATCTCCGTGGCCGGCAAGACGTTCCGCTATACCGAGAACGGGCCGGAGGGGCTGTCCGGCGGCAAGAAGCTGGTCATCGCATCGTCGCGCGGCGGCGTGTACAGCGCAGGGTCGCCGGTCGCGTCGTTCGATCATCAGGAAACCTATCTGCGCGACGCGTTCGGTTTTCTCGGCATCACGGACATCACCTTCATTCGCGCGGAAGGCGTCGCGATGGGGCCGGACAAGCGCAGCGGCGCCATTGCATCGGCGAAGGAAGCGGCGGCGGCACTCGCGGCCTGACGCAACGGGCCGGCAGCCGGCCACAGGAGAACCACCATGTTGAATGCCCTCGAACCCGTTTCGCAGGCCACCGTCGCCGGTCGTCACGTCGTGTTCCGCACGCACGGCCACGCGCATGGCCCGGTCGTGCGGATGGCGAGCCCGTCCGACGTCGGCGAGATGATCAAGCCGTTCGTCTTTCTCGACCTGATCGACACACAGGCGCCGATCGGGCAGCCGGCCTTCGGCTGGCATCCGCATTCGGGCATCGCGACGCTGACGCTCGCGATCGACGGACACGGCACCTACGCCGAATCCACCGGCCACGAGGGCACGATGGCGCCCGGCGACATCGAATGGATGAGCGCCGGGCGCGGCGTCTGGCATACGGGTTCGGTCGTGCCGCCCGTCAAGGCGTTCCAGCTGTGGGTCGCGCTGCCGCCGGGGCGCGAGCTGGCGCCGGCGTTCAGCCAGCATCTGTCGATCGACGACATCCCGACCGACGGCCCTGCGCGCGTGCTGCTCGGCCGCCACGGCGACGCGGTCAGCCCGATCGACGCGCCGGCGGGCATCAACTACCTGGTCGTGCAGCTGAAGGCCGGCGAGCGCTGGACCTGCCGGCCGCCGCAGGGCCACCGGGTCGGCTGGACGGCCGTGATGGACGGCAGCCTGCGTACGCCGGATGCGGTCCGCCAGGGTGAACTGGTCGTGTTCGACGCGTCCGACGCCGCGATCGAATTCGAGGCCGTGGCCGATACGCGCTTCGTGGTCGGCACCGCGATCCCGCATCCGCACGAGCTCCATCTGGGCTACTACTCGGTGCATACGAGCGCGGCCGCGCTGGCGGAAGGCGAACGCGAAATCGTGCGCATCGGCCACGAACTGCGCGCCACGGGCGTGATGCGCTGATTCGACGGGAGCCGTTTCATGACGACGCACGGGATCGACGAACGCAAGCGCTGGCTGGCGCTGGTCGTGCTCTGCCTGGGCATGCTGATGATCGTGCTGGACACGACCATCGTGAACGTCGCGCTGCCGTCCATCCGGGCCGACCTCCGCTTTGCCGAGACGTCGCTCGTCTGGGTGGTGAACGCGTACCTGCTGACCTTCGGCGGGTTCCTGCTGCTCGGCGGGCGGCTCGGTGACCTGTACGGCCACCGCCGGCTGTTTCTGCGCGGCATCGCGCTGTTCACGCTCGCATCGGTCGCGTGCGGGCTCGCGAACACGCAAGGACTGCTGATCGCGGCGCGCGCGGTGCAGGGGCTCGGCGGTGCGCTGGTGTCGGCCGTGTCGCTGTCGATCATCATGAACCTGTTCACGTCGCCGGCCGACCGCGCGAAGGCGATGGGGGTGTACGGGTTCGTCGCCGCGAGCGGCGGCAGCCTCGGCGTGCTGCTCGGCGGCGTGCTGACCAGCGCGTTGAGCTGGCACTGGATCTTTCTCGTCAACCTGCCGATCGGCGTGGCCGTGTATGCCGCGTGCGCGGCGCTGCTGCCGGCGCGCACAGCGCCGGCCGAACGCGCACCGCTGGATCTCGCGGGCGCGGTGACCGTCACCGGGTCGCTGATGCTGGCCGTCTATGCGATCGTGCATGGCCATGCGGCAGGCTGGACGTCGACGCAGACGCTCGTGCAGCTCGGTGTCGCGGTCGTGCTCGCGATCGCGTTCGTCGTCGTCGAATCGCGTGTGCCGCATCCGCTGATGCCGTTGCGCCTGTTCGCGCGGCGCAACGTGGCCGCTGCCAACGCGGTGGGCGTGCTGTGGGCGGCCGCGATGTTCGCGTGGTCGTTCATTTCCGCGCTGTACCTGCAGCGCGTGCTGCACTACGGCGCGATGCAGGTCGGGCTCGCGTTCCTGCCGGCCAGCGTCGTCATGGCGGGTTTTTCGCTGGGCTTGTCGCCGAAGCTGGTGATGCGGTTCGGGATTCGCGCGACGCTGTCGTCCGGCCTGCTGGTCGCGGCGTCCGGGCTGATGCTGCTGGCGCGCGCGCCGGCCGGTGGCCGCTTCGTCGCGGACGTGCTGCCCGGCATGCTGCTGATGGGCCTTGGGGCCAGTGCGGTCTTCAACCCGGTGATGCTGGCCGCGATGAGCGACGTGACGCCCGACGAGTCGGGGCTTGCATCGGGCGCCGTCAACACGTCGTTCATGATGGGCGGCGCACTCGGGCTCGCGATCCTCGCGAGTCTGGCGGCGGCGCGCACCGAGGGGCTGGTGGCGGCCGGCGCCGACGCCGTTGCCGCGCTCAATCGCGGCTACCACCTCGCATTCCTGCTGGGCGCCGGCGCGGCGGTCGCGGCGTCGCTGCTGGCCTGGGCGTTCATCCGGGCGCGCATGCCCGCGCCGGCGCCCGGCGATGCGCGGTCCGCCGCGTCGATCTGAAGCGGGCCCGCAGCTTCCTTTTTCCTGACGGCATCACGATCCGGCCGGCGCATTTCACGCATGCGCCGGCCTTCGCGTATTCGTCACCGCTAGGCCGGTGCACTGCAACCGAGCCGCTATCCGGCGCGTTTAGGTGTTTATACGTATGCCGATTCCGATATCGCCTCAATCCAATATTTCATTGGAAGGTTATCGGACTTGTTCCTAGACTGATGCGGGGCAGGCAGACCGGGCCGGCCGCACGCGCCGGCCGGCGCAGCCCCGATCCGCGCCAGCGCCAAGCAGAACCAGAACAGCGCCGCGGCAGACAACGACATCATCGGAGACGGACCATGACATTCATCAGGAAGCTGGCGGCCGGCGCGCTCGTCGCCGCGGCGACGGTGTTCGCGCCCGGCGCGTTCGCGCAGCAGAAGCCGATCACGCTCGGGTTTTCGCAGGTCGGCGCGGAAAGCGCATGGCGCACCGCGAACACCGTGTCGGTGAAGGGCGCGGCGAAGGATGCCGGCATCAACCTGAAATTCTCCGATGCGCAGCAGAAGCAGGAAAACCAGATCCGCGCGATTCGCTCGTTCATCGCGCAGAAGGTCGACGTGATCGCGTTCTCGCCGGTCGTCGAATCGGGCTGGGAGCCCGTGTTGACCGAAGCGAAGGCCGCGCACATTCCGGTGATCCTGACCGACCGCGCGGTCGACGTGAAGGATCCGTCGCTGTACGTGACGATGATCGGCTCGGATTTCCTCGAGGAAGGGCGGCGCGCCGGCCACTGGATGGAAGAGCACTACAAGAACGACGCGGGCCCGATCAACATCGTCGAGCTGCAGGGCACGGTCGGTTCGGCGCCGGCCAACGACCGTCGCGCGGGTCTGCTCGAAGTGATCAAGAACAATCCGAAATTCAAGGTGATCGCGTCGCAGAGCGGCGACTTCACGCTCGCCGGCGGCAAGCAGGTGATGGAAGCGTTCGCGAAGACCTACGGCAAGCAGATCAACGTCGTCTACGCGCACAACGACGACATGGCGCTCGGCGCGATCCAGGCGATGGAGGAAGCCGGGATCAAGCCCGGCAAGGACGTGAGCGTCGTGTCGTTCGACGCGACGAAGGGCGGCTTTCAGGCGATGGTCGCCGGCAAGATCAACGTCGACGTCGAATGCAGCCCGCTGCTCGGCCCGCAACTGATGAGCGCGGTGAAGGACGTCGTCGCCGGCAAGCCGCTGCCCAAGCGCATCGTCACGAACGAGACCGTGTTCCCGATGAACGTCGCGGCGCAGGTGATGCCGACCCGCAAGTACTGACCGGTCCGGCAGGTTCGTCACGGGGCGCCGCGTCGCGCCCGCCCGGACGATGGCAACCGCTTCTAGGGGAGGCTGCATGGAGAGTCCGCCGGTGGTCGAGATGATCGGCATCGACAAGTCGTTTCCGGGCGTGAGCGCGCTGCAGCGCGTGAACTTCCGGCTGTTTCCGGGCGAGATCCACGCGCTGATGGGCCAGAACGGCGCGGGCAAGTCGACGCTGATCAACGTGCTCACCGGTGTGCATGCACACGACGCGGGCGAGATTCGCGTCGGCGGCCGGCCGGTGCGCTTCGCCGCGCCGCGCGAGGCCGAGGCGGCCGGCATCCAGACGCTCTACCAGGAAGTGAACCTGTGCGCGAACCTGTCGGTTGCGGAGAACATCTTCGCGGGCCGGCAGCCGATGCGGCGCGGCGCGATCGACTGGAACGCGATCCATGCGCGCTCGCGCGCGGCGCTGGCCGAACTCGACCTGGCGCTCGACGTCACGCGCTCGCTCGATGCGTATCCGATCGCCGTGCAGCAGATGGTCGCGATCGCACGCGCCGTGTCCGTCGACGCGCGCGTGCTGATCCTCGACGAACCGACGTCGAGCCTCGACGACGGCGAGGTCGCGCGGCTGTTCGACGTGCTGCGCCGGCTGAAGGCGTCGGGTATCGCGATCCTGTTCGTCACGCATTTTCTCGAGCAGACCTATGCGGTGTCCGACCGGATCACCGTGATGCGCAACGGCGAGCGCGAAGGCGAGTATCTGGCGCGCGACCTGCCGGTCGACGCGTTGGTCGCGAAGATGACCGGCCGCGAGCGGATGTCCGACAAGTTGCAGGCGGGTGCGGCGGCGGTCGAACGTACGGCCGGCGACGCCGCGCCGTTCCTGTCGATGCGGCAGGTCGGCCGGCGTGGGATGATGAGCGCGCTCGATCTCGACGTGCGTCCGGGCGAGATCGTCGGGCTGGCCGGGCTGCTCGGCTCGGGGCGCACCGAAACCGCGCAGCTCGCGTTTGCCGCCGAGCGCGCGGACACCGGCGCGATCGAGATCGACGGCGCGCGCAAGCGGCTCGCGTCGCCGCACGATGCGGTCCGGCACGGCATCGCGTACTGTCCGGAGGATCGCAAGAAGGAGGGCATCGTCGCCGCGCTGTCGATCCGCGAGAACATCGTCCTCGCGCTGCAGGCGCGACGCGGCTGGTGGCGGCTGATCGGACGCGCGCGCCAGCGCGAGATCGCCGACACCTACATCGCCCGGCTCGGCATCAAGGCGCGCGACGCGGAGCAGCCGATCGGGCTGCTGTCGGGCGGCAACCAGCAGAAGGTGCTGCTCGCGCGCTGGCTCGCGACGGACCCGAAGCTGCTGATTCTCGACGAGCCGACGCGCGGCATCGACGTCGCCGCGAAGTTCGACATCATGGAGCGCGTGCTCGCGCTGTGCGCGACCGGGCTCGCGATCCTGTTCATCTCGTCGGAGATCGGCGAGGTCGTGCGCGTGAGCCACCGGATCGCGGTGTTGCGCGACCGGCGCAAGGTCGCCGAACTGACCGGCGCCGACGCATCCGAGGAGCACGTGTACCGGCTGATCGCGGGAGGCCAGTCATGACGTGGCTACGCACGCTGTTTCGTCATCCGCTCGCGTGGCCGGCGCTGACGCTCGCGCTGCTGTTCGCGCTCGACGTCGCGCATCGTCCGGGCTTCCTGTCGATCGCGCTGCTCGACGGCCACCTGTTCGGCGCGCCGATCGACATCCTGAACCGCGCGGCGCCGCTCGTGATCGTGTCGCTCGGGATGACGCTCGTGATCGCGACGCGCGGGATCGACATCTCGGTCGGCGCGATCGTCGCGATTGCCGGCGCGGCGGCGGCGATCGTGCTCGATGCGGACCCGTCGCGGGTCGGCGTGGCGCTCGCGGCCGCACTCGGCGTCGGGCTGCTCGCGGGCGCGTGGAACGGGCTGCTCGTCGCGTTCGTCGGGATGCAGCCGATCATCGCGACGCTGATCCTGATGGTGGCCGGGCGCGGCGTCGCGCAACTGCTGACGGGCGGCCAGATCATTCCGATCGGCGCGCCAGGCTACCTCGCGCTCGGCGGCGGGTATCTGGCGACGGTGCCGTGCTCGGTGTGGATCGCGGTCGCGACGATCGCCGCGACCGCGCTGCTGGTGAACCGCACGGCGCTCGGGCTGTTCATCCGCGCGATCGGCGTGAACCCGGTCGCGACGCGGCTCGTCGGGCTGCGCTCGGGCGCGGTCGTGTTCGGCGTGTATCTGTGCTCGGGCGTGATGGCGGCGCTGGCCGGCATCCTCGCGAGCTCGAACGTGCGCAGCGCCGACGGCAACAACGCGGGGCTGCTGCTCGAACTCGACGCGATCCTCGCGGTGACGCTCGGCGGCACGTCGCTGCTCGGCGGCCGTTTCAGCCTCGCCGGCTCGGTGCTCGGCGCGCTGATCATCCAGACGCTGACCTACACGACCTATTCGATCGGCGTACCGCCGGAGGCGACGCTCGTCGTCAAGGCGGTTGTCGTGATCGTCGTGACGCTGATCCAGTCGGAGGCGGCGCGTGCGCTTTTCGTCCGGCACGCGTCGCGGCTGCTGCCTGCCGCGCGTTCGCGAACCACCACCGGAGTGACGCCGCGATGAACCGATTCCTCGCACGGCTCGCCGACCCGCGTACGCTGCCGATCGCCGTGACGATCGTGCTGTTCGCCGCGCTGTTCGGCTTCGGGTCCGTGATGTACACGGGATTTTTCTCGATGCAGGTGCTGACGGGGCTGCTCGTCGACAACGCGTTCCTGCTGATCGTCGCGATCGGGATGACGTTCGTGATCGTGTCGGGCGGCATCGACCTGTCGGTCGGCTCGGTCGTTGCGCTGACAACGATATTCTGCGCGGTCGGCGCCGAGCGGCTGCACTGGCCCGTATGGGTGATCGTGCCGCTCGTGCTCGCGTTCGGCGCGCTGTACGGCGCGGCGATGGGCGCGCTGATCCATTACTTCCGTTTGCAGCCGTTCATCGTCACGCTGGCCGGGATGTTTCTCGCGCGCGGCGCGTGCTTCCTGATCACGACGCAGTCGATCACGATCAACGAGCCGGTGTTCCATGCGATCGCGGGCATCAGCGTGCCGGTCGGCGGCGGCACGCTGAGCGCGGGCGCGCTGATCGCGCTTGCGACGCTGGCTGTCGCGATCTACGTCGCGCATTTCACGCGTTTCGGCCGCAACGTGTATGCGATCGGCGGCAACGAGCGCTCGGCGCTGCTGATGGGCTTGCCGGTCGCGCGCACGAAGATCGGCGTGTATGCGCTCAGCGGGCTGTGCTCGGCGCTCGGCGGCGTGGTGTTCACGCTGTACGTGCTGTCGGGTTACGGGCTGCAGGCGCAGGGGATGGAACTCGACGCGATCGCCGCGACCGTGATCGGCGGCACGCTGCTCACCGGCGGCGTGGGCTACGTGGTCGGCTCGGTGTTCGGTGTCGGCATCCTCGGCACGATCCAGGTGCTGATCACGTTCGACGGCACGTTGAGCTCGTGGTGGACGCGGATCGTGATCGGCGCGCTGCTGTGCGTGTTCTGCGTGCTGCAGCGGGTGATCGAGCGGCATGCCGCACGGCGGCGCACGGGCGGCACGGGGCTGGGCGAGCGGCCGCAGCCGGCCGATGCGGCATCGGCACGGCCGGCCGGAGCGGGCGAGGACGCGGCGCTCGTATCGGCGATGCGGCGCGTGTAGCGGATCGCACGACGCGTGTCGTGCTGCGGATCAACAGGGCAGCGGCGCACGGCATAGTCGCGCCGCACCGCCGGTGCGTGTCGCAGGCGGCGCGCAACGCGTCATGCGCGAACGCCAACACGGTACTGCGTGGTCTGTCGATAGACGGTGCCCGGATGAACGATGACGTCGTCGCGCAGGCCGGCCATGTTGACCTGATCCGGGAAGCCGCCGGCTTCGACGCACAGCGCCGCATGGCGTGCGCACCGCGTGCCGCCGCTCACGCGCACGTCGTCCAGGTAGTTGCCCGTATAGAGTTGCAGGCCGCGCTGATCGGTCGACACGACCAGCTCGCGGCCGCTTTCCGGATCGTAGATGGCCGCGACCGGCCTGAGTGCATGCGTGCCGTCGCGCAGCACGAAACAATGGTCGAATCCGCGCGCCCGCGCGAGTTGCGCGTGCGGCCAGTCGAGGCGTGCGCCGAGCGGCGCGCTCTGCCGGAAGTCGAACGCCGTGCCGGTCACGTCGGCGGTGCCGGTCGGGATCAATGCGTCGTCGACTTCGAGGAACGCGTCGGCGTCGATGCTCAGCACGTGGCCGCGCACGTCGCCGCCCGCGCGGCCGCTGAGGTTGAAATAGCTGTGATTCGTCAGGTTGAGCGGCGTGGGCGCGTCGGTGACGGCGGTGTAGTCGATCGTCAGCGCGCCGTCGTCGTCGAGCGCATAACGAACCTGCACGCTCACGTTGCCCGGAAAACCCGCGTCGCCTTCGGGCGAATCGAGCTGCAGCGTCAACCCGCCGCAATCGTCGACGACGGCCCAGCGCTGCCGGTGAAAGCCGTTCGCGCCGCCGTGCAGCAGATTGCCGCACTCGTTGCGATCGAGCCGGTAGTCGACGCCGTCGAGCGTGAAGCGCGCGCCGGCGATCCGGTTCGCCCACCGGCCGATCGTCGCGCCGAGGTAGACGCCCGACTCGACGTATTCGGCGGGTGTGTCGTGTGCGAGCACGATATCGGCGAAGCGTCCGGCGCGGTCGGGCGCGAGCCACGACACGACGGTCGCGCCGAGATCGCTGATGACCACGCGCACCCCGTGCGCGTTACGCAGCGTATAGCGTCGCACCGCGTCGCCGTCGGGCAGTGTGCCCCACGGTTCGGAAGGCACGCGTGCGACGCCGGGCGCCTGGCGGGGAGAGTCGGTATCGATATGCATGGGTGGATTCGATGGGTAAGGCCGGCTTCACTGCGCGGCGGTCGTGCGTTCCTGGTATTCGCGCGGCGTGCACCCCAGTTCGCGGCGGAATACCGCGTACATGTACTGGAGCGACGTGAACCCGCAGCGGATCGCGACTTCGGCGCTCGACGCCTGCCGGCCGGCGAGCAGCGCCTGCGCCGCTTCGAGCTTGTGGCGCAGGATTTCCTGGTGCACGGTGCGCTGCAGTTCGCGCCGGAAGTGTTCCTCGAGCAGCGAACGCGACACGCCGACGTAGTCGGCGACCTGCTCAGTCTTGATGCCCTGGCACGCGTACTGACGAATGAAATGACGTGCGCGCATCACGTACGGGCTCGTGAGCGGCTGGTGGCGCGTCGATTCGAGCACGTTGATCCCGACGGGCGGCACGAGAATGCGCCGGTCGGGAAAGCGCGCGCCGCGCAGCATCTGGTGCAGCAGGTGCGCGGCGGTCCGGCCCATTTCCTCGGTGCCCTGGATCACGGACGACAGCGGGATGCGCGTCAGCGTGCGCGTGAGCGGATCGTTGTCGATGCCGATGATCGCGACCTGTTCCGGCACCGCGAGACCAGCGATCAGGCACGCCTGCAGCAGGTGCCGCGCGCGCGCGTCGGTCACCGCGATGATGCCGACGGGTTTGGGTAGCGCGTGCAGCCAGTCGATCAGCTGCTCGATCGCGTGGTTCCATGCCGATGCGCTCGTCGACAGCCCGCGGTAGATCGGCGCGTCGAGCCCGTCCGCGCGCGCGAACCGGTCGAACGCCAGCTCGCGCTGCTGCGCCCAGCGGTTCTGCTGCGCGACGGGCAGGCTGTACATCGCGAAGTGTGCGAGCCCTGCGCCGATCAGGTGCGTGTACGCGAGCGACACGAGTTTCGCGTTGTCGGTCGCGATATACGGCACACCATCCGGGTACTGCGCCGGATCCTCGTAAGACGAGCCGAGCGCGACGACCGGCAGCGGCGAGCCGGCGAGCGCGTCGGCGACAGCCGGATCGTCGAAGTCGGCAATGATGCCGTTGCCGTCGAAATGCTCGATGCCGGCGAGCCGGCAGCGGAAGTCGTCTTCGAGGAACAGGTCCCACACCACGCGCGTCGAGCGCAGGTACTGGCCGATGCCGCTGATGATCTCGCGGTCGTAGACCTTGTTGGCGTTGAACAGCAGCGCGATGCGGTGCGGTGTCTGGCTGGAAGGGGCGCGGGTCATCTCGGTCTCGAGGCGCGCACCGGGCGGGGCGTCGCGCCGTTGTCTCCGGGGGCGCGGGCGGCGCCGCGCGGTTGTCGGGTTTGTCTGGTGTCCGGCGATTGTAGGACGGAACGCAAGCCGTGCGCAGTGTGCTGGCAAGAAACGTTAAGCATCCTGCGCAATTTCGCAATTGCAGGCGCGGGGGCACGCGGGCACGATCCAGCCAGATCGAATTCGGCCCGCACGCCAACGCGCCGCGCGCCGCACTGCAACAAGAAACCGGACGGAGACGCCATGTCGTATTTCGAACAGATTCCCGCAATTCGCTATGAAGGTCCGCAATCGGACAACCCGCTTGCCTACCGTTATTACGACCGCACGAAGCGGGTGCTCGGCAAGACGCTCGAGGAGCACCTGCGCATCGCGGTGTGCTACTGGCATACGTTCGTGTGGCCGGGCCACGACATCTTCGGCCAGGGCGCATTCCGGCGGCCATGGCAGCAGCCGGGCGACCCGCTCGAGCGCGCACGACTGAAGGCGGATGCGGCGTTCGAGTTCTTCACGAAGCTCGGCACGCCGTTCTATACGTTCCACGACACCGACGTCGCGCCGGAGGGCGACAGCCTGCGCGAGTACGTCGAGAACTTCGCGCGGATGACGGACTATCTGGGCGAGCGTCAGCAGGCCACGGGCGTGCGGCTGCTGTGGGGCACCGCGAACCTGTTCTCGCATCCGCGCTTCGCGGCGGGTGCGGCGACCAACCCGAATCCCGACGTGTTCGCGTGGGCGGCGACCCAGGTGCGCCACGCACTCGACGCGACGCATCGGCTCGGCGGCGAGAACTACGTGCTGTGGGGTGGCCGTGAAGGCTACGAGACGCTGCTCAATACCGATCTCGTGCGCGAACGCGAGCAGTTCGCGCGCTTCCTGTCGATGGTCGTCGAGCACAAGCACCGGATCGGGTTCAAAGGCGCGCTGCTGATCGAGCCGAAGCCGCAGGAACCGACCAAGCACCAGTACGACTACGACGTCGCGAGCGTGCACGGTTTCCTCACACAATACGGATTGCAGAATGAAATCCGCGTGAACATCGAGGCGAACCACGCGACGCTCGCCGGCCATTCGTTCCATCACGAGATCGCGAACGCGTTCGCACTCGGCGTGTTCGGCAGCGTCGATGCGAATCGCGGCGATCCGCAGAACGGCTGGGACACCGACCAGTTCCCGAACAGCGTCGAGGAGCTGACCCTCGCGTTCTACGAGATCCTGCGTCACGGCGGCTTCACCACCGGCGGCATGAACTTCGACGCGAAGGTGCGACGCCAGAGCGTCGATCCGGAAGACCTGTTCCATGGCCATGTCGGCGCGATCGACGTGCTCGCGCTGGCCGTCGAGCGCGCAGCCGTGCTGGTCGAGCACGACCGGCTCGACGCGCTGCGCCGGCAGCGCTACGCGCAGTGGGACAGCGCATTCGGCCGCGAGATCCTGTCGGGCGGCTACACGCTGGAGGCGCTCGCCGCCGACGCGCTCGCGCGCGGCGTGAACCCGCAGCATGCGAGCGGCGGGCAGGAGCGGCTCGAGAACATCGTGAACCAGGCCATCTACGGGTTGCGCTGACGCCATGTACATCGGAGTCGACCTCGGTACGTCGGGCGTGAAGGCCGTGCTGCTCGACCGCGATGGCGCGGTGCGGGCCAGTGCGAGCCGGCCGCTGGCGGTAAGCCGGCCGCGGCCGCGCTGGTCCGAACAGGCGCCGCGCGACTGGTGGGAGGCGGCGTGCGGCACGCTGGCGGCGCTCGTCGCCGATGCGCGCGCGGCCGGTATCGATCCGCGCGATATCGAGGCGCTCGGCCTGACCGGCCAGATGCACGGTGCGACGCTGCTCGATGCACGCGGCGACGTGCTGCGCCCCGCGATCCTGTGGAACGACGGCCGCGCGGATGCAGAGTGCGCGGAACTCGAGCGGCTCGCGCCCGCGCTGCGTGCCGTCGCCGGGAATCTCGCGATGCCGGGCTTCACCGCGCCGAAGCTGCTGTGGGTGCGCCGTCATGAGCCGGACGTATTCGCGCGGATCGCCCATGTGCTGTTGCCGAAGGATTATCTGCGCTACCGGTTGACCGGCGCGTTCGCGACCGATCCGTCGGATGCGGCGGGCACGCTGTGGCTCGATGTCGCGAAGCGCGATTACGACGACGCGCTGCTCGCCGCATGCGGGCTGTCGCGCGCGCAGGTGCCCGCCGTGTTCGAGGGCAACCGCGTCACCGGCATGCTGCTGCCGGCCGTCGCGCGCGCGCTCGGGTTGCGCGACATCCCCGTCGTCGCGGGCGGGGGCGACAACGCGGCCGGGGCGGTGGGCGTCGGCATCGTGCGGCCTGGCGATGCACTGCTGTCGCTCGGCACGTCGGGCGTCTATTTCGCGGTGTCGGACGGTTTTCGCGCGAATCCCGAATCGGCGGTTCACAGTTTCTGTCATGCATTGCCGCGCACCTGGCACTTGATGTCGGTGATGCTGAACGCGGCCGGCTGCGTCGATTTCACCGCGCAACTGGCCGGCTACGACGGCGTTGCCGCGCTGCTCGCCGACGCGGAAGCGAACGCGCGCGCGAACCGGCCGTGGTTCCTGCCTTACCTGAGCGGCGAGCGCACGCCGCACAACGACGTGAATGCGAAGGGCGTGTTCTACGGGATGACGCCCGACACGCAGCGTGCGGATCTCGCGAACGCGACGCTCGAAGGGGTCGGCTTCGCGCTGCTCGACGGGATCGACGCGCTGCATGCGGCCGGCCTCGCGCCCGACGGCATCACGGTGATCGGCGGCGGCTCGCGCAGCGCGTACTGGACGCAGATGCTGGCCGACCTGAGTGGCCGTGCGCTGACCTTGCGCGCCGGCGGCGAAGTCGGCCCGGCGCTCGGCGCCGCGCGGCTCGCGCATCTCGCGCTCGAACCCGACGCGCCGCTCGACGCGGTGTGCCCGCAGCCGCCGGTCGTCGCGGTACGGGAGCCCGACATGGCGCGCCACGCGTGGTATCGCGACGCGCGCAGGCCGACGTTTCGCGCGCTGTATCGGGCGCTCGAACCGGTGTTTGCGGCAGGTGCGTGACCCGCCGCACGAAACCGTGCCGCGCGGTAGCAAGACGATGGGCGACCGGCTTCGGCGGCCGCCCGGCGTTCGTGGAGTGGTCCAATAAAGAGAGGAATGGAGACATGAAATCCGTGAAACGTCGTACCGTATTGAGCTCGCTTGCCGGTGCCGCCGCGCTGACGATCCTGACGCTGGGCGCACCGCTCGCGCATGCGAGCAAGGACAAGCCGGAAATCGGCTTCTGCATCGACGACCTGCGCGTCGAGCGCTGGTCGCGCGACCGCGACTACTTCGTGGCCGCCGCCACCAGGCTCGGCGCGAAAGTGTCCGTGCAGTCCGCGGACGCGAGCGAGGAGCGGCAGATCTCGCAGATCGAGAACCTGATCTCGCGCGGCGTCGACGTGATCGTGATCGTCCCGTTCAATTCGAAGACGCTCGGCAACGTGGTCGCCGAAGCGCGCAAGGCCGGCATCAAGGTGGTGTCGTACGACCGGCTGATCCTCGACGCCGACGTCGATGCGTACATCTCGTTCGACAATCAGAAGGTCGGCGAACTGCAGGCGCAGGGTGTCGTCGACGCGAAGCCGAAAGGCAACTATTTCCTGCTCGGCGGCGCGCCGACCGACAACAACGCGAAGATGCTGCGCGAAGGGCAGTTGAAGGTGCTGAAGCCGGCGATCGATCGCGGCGACATCAAGGTCGTCGGCCAGCAGTGGGTGCCGGAGTGGAGCGCGTCGACCGCGTTGCGGATCGTCGAGGATGCGCTGACCGCGAACAACAACAAGATCGACGCGATCGTCGCGTCGAACGACGGCACCGCGGGCGGCGCGATCCAGGCGCTCGCCGCGCAGCACCTGGCCGGCAAGGTGCCGGTGTCCGGGCAGGATGCCGATCTCGCCGCGGTCAAGCGCGTGATCGCCGGCACGCAGACGATGACCGTCTACAAGCCGCTCAAGCTGATCGCGAGCGAAGCGGCAAAGCTTGCGGTGGATCTCGCGAAGGGCACGAAGCCCGCGTTCAACGCGCAATACGACAACGGCAAGAAGAAGGTCGATACGGTGCTGCTGCAGCCGACGCTCCTGACCAAGCGCAACGTCGACGTCGTCGTGAAGGACGGCTTCTACACTCAGGCGCAACTGGCGAGCCAGTAACGGCGCGGCGCGCGGGCGGCCCACCGGCGTGTCCGCGCGCACACTGCGAGGCATGAGCGAATGACCGAACCCTTGCTGACGATGCGCGGCATCGTCAAGGAATTCGACGGCGTGAAGGCGCTGGACGGCATCGACCTGATGGTGCGGCCGGGCGAGTGCGTGGGGCTGTGCGGCGAGAACGGCGCAGGCAAATCGACGCTGATGAAGGTGCTGTCGGGCGTGTATCCGCACGGCACGTGGGATGGCGAGATCCGCTGGGAGGGTGCACCGCTCGTCGCGTCCGGCGTGCGCGACACCGAGCGCGCGGGCATCGTGATCATCCACCAGGAACTGATGCTCGTGCCCGAGCTGTCGGTGGCCGAGAACATCTTTCTCGGCAACGAGATCACGCTGCCGGGCGGGCGCATGAACTATGCGGCGATGGTGCAGCGCGCCGAGGCACTGCTGCACGAACTGCGGATCGACTCGATCAACGTCGCGCAGCCGGTGATGAACTACGGCGGCGGCCACCAGCAGCTGATCGAGATCGCGAAGGCGCTGAACAAGCGCGCGAAGCTGTTGATCCTCGACGAGCCTTCTTCGTCGCTGAGCGCGTCCGAAACGCGCATCCTGCTCGACATCGTGCGCGACCTGAAGCGCCGAGGCGTCGCGTGCGTATACATCTCGCACAAGCTCGACGAGGTCGAGGCGGTGTGCGATACGGTGACGGTGATCCGCGACGGCCGCCATGTCGCGACCGCGCCGATGCGTGCGCTGACGACCGACCGGATCATCGCGATGATGGTCGGCCGCGAGATCCGCGACCTGTATCCGCGCGAGCCGCACGAGATCGGCGACGTCGTGCTGGAAGCGCGCAACGTCACCTGTCGCGACGTGACGAATGCGCACCGCAAGCGGGTGGACAACGTGTCGTTCAGCGTGCGGCGCGGCGAGATCCTCGGCGTCGCGGGGCTCGTCGGCGCGGGCCGTACGGAGCTGATGCAGGCGATCTTCGGCGCGTATCCGGGCGCGTGCACGGCGACCGTGCTGATGAACGGCCGGCCGCTGTCGATCCGCACGCCCGCCGATGCGATTCGCGCCGGCATCGCGATGGTGCCCGAGGACCGCAAGCGTCACGGCATCGTGCCGCAGCTCGGTGTCGGCCACAACATCACGCTGGCGGTGCTGCGGCGCTTCGCGGCACGCGGGCGGATCGACGCGGCCGCCGAACTGGACACGATCCGCACAGAGATGCAGCGGCTGTCGGTGCGCGCCGCGCATCCGTTCCTGCCGATCGCGAGCCTGTCCGGCGGCAACCAGCAGAAGGCCGTGCTCGCGAAGATGCTGCTGGCCGAGCCGCAGGTGCTGATTCTCGACGAGCCGACGCGCGGCGTCGACGTCGGCGCGAAGGCCGAGATTTACCGGCTCGTGTTCGCGCTCGCGAAGCGCGGCGTCGCGCTGATCGTCGTGTCGTCGGAAATGCCCGAGGTGCTCGGGCTCGCCGATCGCGTGCTGGTGATCGGCGAAGGGGAGTTGCGCGGCGACTTCGTCAATGACGGCCTCACGCAGGAACAGATCCTCGGCGCCGCGCTCAAATCCGGCCGGCGGCCGACCGAACCCACCGCAGAGAGTGCGACATGAATTCCGAACTTTCTTCTTCTACCCCGGCGACGCAGGACGCGGATGCGCGCCGTTCAAGCGATCACGACACGGGGCGCCCGGCGGGTCGCGCAACCGGCAGTCGGCTTCGCCAGATATTCGTGCGCTACAAGATCCTCGCGCTGCTGCTCGCGGTCGCGGCGATCTGGGCGTTCTTCTCGGTGCTGACCGACGGCGCATTCGTCACGCCGCGCAACGTGTCGAACCTGCTGCGGCAGATGTCGATCACCGGCATGCTCGCATGCGGGATGGTGTTCGTGATCATCGCGGGCGAGATCGACCTGTCGGTCGGCTCGCTGCTCGGGCTGCTTGGCGGCGTCGCGGCGATCCTCGACGTGAACCGTCATTGGCCCGTCGCCGCGACGGTGCCGGCGGTGCTCGCGCTCGGCGTGCTGATCGGGCTCTTCAACGGCTGGTGGTCGACCTACCGGCGCGTGCCCTCGTTCATCGTCGGGCTCGGCGGAATGCTCGCGTTTCGCGGGATTTTGCTCGGCGTGACGGGCGGCTCGACGATCGCGCCGGTGTCCGACGGCTTCGTGTTCCTCGGGCAGGGCTACCTGCCGCGCGTGGCCGGGGATGGCCTCGCGCTGCTGCTGTTCGCGCTCGTCGCGCTGCTGGTCGTGCGTCAGCGCGGCACGCGGCGCCGCTACCGGCTCGCGGTCGCGCCGCTGTGGCAGGACGTCGTCAAGATCGCGGGCGCGGGTGCGGTGCTGTTCGCGTTCGTTGCGACGCTGGATCGCTATGGCGGCATTCCGGTGCCGGTGTTGTTGCTGCTCGCGCTGCTCGGCATCTTCTCGTGGATCGCGACGCAGACCGTGTTCGGGCGGCGCATCTATGCGGTGGGCTCGAATCTCGAGGCGACACGGCTGTCAGGCGTCGATACCGACCGCGTGAAGCTCGCGATCTTCGCGCTGATGGGGCTGATGTGCGCGTTCGCCGGCATCGTAAACACCGCGCGGCTCGCGGCCGGCTCGCCGTCCGCAGGCACGATGGGCGAACTCGACGCGATCGCCGCGTGCTTCATCGGCGGGACGTCGATGCGCGGCGGCTCGGGCACCGTGTACGGCGCGCTGATCGGCGCGCTCGTGATGGCGAGCCTCGACAACGGCATGTCGATGCTCGACGTCGACGCGTACTGGCAGATGATCGTCAAGGGTGCGGTACTGGTGCTGGCGGTGTGGATCGACGTGGTGTCGCGGTCGAACCGGCGATGAGGCGGCGCGCCTCGGTCGTTCGTCAACGAGAGGTGGACATGAAACGGAACACGGTGCCGATGCCAGGGATCTCCATGCTGCCGGCGTCGCCGCTTGCGACGCCGGTCGTCGACTACGACCACGGCGTCGCGCTCGGCTTGGGCGATCCGCGCGACCGCCGCGTCATCGCGGATGCGCTGCGCACGCTGTTGCGCGAGCGCTCGGAAGCGCTCGCGTTCGCGATGCGCGTGGCGGACGAGCACGATCGTCCGAGGCCGGACGCGAACGATTTCGCGCTGACCGACATCATCCGGATCGCGCGCATCGTCGAGCGCGCGGAGCGATACGGCGACGCGATGAACGAGGCCGCGTCCTCGGGCGCTCGCTGACACACGAGGGGCGCGATCCGGCTGCGAAGGAGACCCTGCGGATGCTCGCCGAGACACGCGCCCGTGCGCCGGCACCCTGTGCCGAGGTGAACCGGCGGCAGGGCGGCGCTCGGTCGTTTCGCATGGAAGCCGCCGCCGGTCGGCGGCGACTTCGCTGGATCGGTACCGCCGCCGGTTACGCCGCCGACAGCACGATCGACACCCCCGTCGCCGTATAAACCGGCGTCGCCTTGAAACCGTCGACGGTCACCGTCGCGAATTTCGCCGCACCCGCTGCCGCGTCGATCAGTGCGATGGTGTCGCCGGCTTTCGGCGCATAACCGTTGACGAACTTCACGTGCAGCGTGCCGCCTGCGATGGTGAACGCGCCGCCCACGCGCAGCCGTCCGCCGCCGTTGCCGTCGATGTCGAGTTCGAGCGTCGTGCCGTCGAGCTGCGTATAGCGCGTCGCGATCGTGACGGGCGCACCCGCCGCGATCCTGACGCCGCCGCCGGCGCCGACATACACGTCACCGTTGCCGAACGCCGTCGCGGACGCGGCGGCGAGCGTGCCGCCGCTGACCTGCGTGCCGCCCGTATAGCTGTTGTTGCCCGCCAGCGTCAGCGCGCCGCTGCCTTGCAGCGTCAGCTTGCCGGCGCCTGTGATGTCGTTGCGCCACAGGTCGGCCGCGTTGAGGCCGCCCTTCGACGCATCCATTGCGACGATCACGTTGCCGTTGAATGCGCCGTAACCGTCGGCGGCCGCGAACAGGTTCAGCCGGCCCCAGCCTTCCGCATCGTCCATCACCGGATAGCCGGACGGCAGTTCGGTGGTCTTCAGCACGACGCGCCGCTGATCCGCGCCCAGGTACGGGAAACGCGTCTGCAGCAGGATCTCCGCCCCCTTCGGCACGACCGGCGGCGCGCCGGTCGCGTCGAGCGCGCCGAAGCCGTAGGTCATGCGGCGCGCGAAGGCCGCCTTGTTCGTCGTGTAATCGGCGAAGCGGTCGGTTGCCGTCGTGCCCGAGCGCGCGAATGCCGGGAATGTCGAATCGGTCGTGCCGGTGAGCTGCTGCAGCGTCTGGTGCGCCTGGCCGTAGGCAGCCTGCGCGTCGTTCGCGTACGCCGCGAGATTGGCCGCGCTGACGGCCAGCGCGAGCATGCGCCCGCCGATCACGTCGAGCGGCGAGTGCATGCCGGCGAGGATGCGGTTCTCGCCGAGTTCGAGGCCGCGGCTGACCATTTCCTGGAAGCGCTCCGGCACGAGCCACGCCATCGTCACGGCGTCGCGCATCGCTTCGGCCTGGTGGCCGCTGATGAACCCGCCGTCGGTCGCGGGCGTCGTGCTTTCCGCGGGGACGAGCGTGGGATCGACGACGACGCTCGTGCTCCAGCGGTGCGGCCGCGCATATTTGTAGAAGCGCTTCGCGGGTTCGGTCGACGCGTTGTTGCCCATCTCGTTGAGCAGGTCGACGACTTTCCCGAAGCTCGCGTTCGCGCTGCCGCCCACACCCACGTTGTTGCCCGAGTCGTTGTACAGGACGGTCGTCGCGTCGGCCGGCACGCTGGTGATGCTGGTCGTCTGCTGCGCGGCGGTGCGCCACGCGGAGGTGAGCGGCCCCATGCCGTCGGTCACGCTGTAGCCCTTGCCGCGCCGGTCGTCGTAGTACGCGGCGTCGGCTTGCTGCGGCGTGCGCGCGGTCGTCGCGTTGACCACGTATTGCACGTTCGCCTGCAGCACCGCGTCGTTCAGGCTCGTGCCGCACGGCGTGCCGTTGCCGGGCAGCCCGGTGCAGGTCGATGGCGAAATGGCCGGAAACGCGCCGTTGGCCGGCGCGCTCACGCCCGCATCGACGAGCATCGTCGACGGCTGCCACAGGTCGAGGAAGCGGCTGACCACGCGCACCGCGGCGTTCGTCGACAGCGTCGCGTAGCGGGCGTCGCCGCGCTGGTTGGTCGCGACGTTGTCGACGAAGGCGGGCACGCTCGGAACCGGCGCATTGTCGACGAAACCGGGATCGGCCGGCGGCGCCGGCATGGCCGCACTGGTCGGGGTGGTCGACGCGACATCGTCGCCACCGCCGCACGCGGCGAGAACGATCGCACTCGACAGCGCGGCGACATGCAGCGGGAAACGGCTTCGTGACGCAAACATGCAAGACTCCATCCTGATGGTCGAAGATGGCGAATTGTGGTGACGATTCGTTACGCAGCCGTTAAGGATTTGTTGCGCGCCGTGCTCGGTGCACGAAAATTCCCACTATCTGGTTAATTTCTGCTACTGAACATGGCGAATGCCATTTTCGACGTGCCTGGGACGGGTATGCGGTGGCGTGCCGCTATGTGCCGGCCAGGCGCATGGATGGAAAATCGGGCGACCTCGATATCGAAAGCGATCCCTATTGCCGGAACGACACGTGACAGGTCCGCGGCCCAGGGCAATCGTTCGTGTGCAACCTGCGGCCCGGAACCGCGACTCGACCCATGGCCGTCATGCCGAGCGCACGAGCGGCTCCGTTTCCTCGCAACATACCCGGTTTCTGCCTTCGCGCTTCGCACGATAAAGCGCCATGTCCGCCTGATGCGACAGCGCGTGCACGGAGGCGGGGCGTGCGCGATGGCCTGTCGCGCAGCCGATGCTGACGGTGAAGGGCGGAACGGCTTCCTCGAATCCGTCGAGCCGGTTGCGTTCGACCTCGCGGCGAATCGCCTCCGCGACCTTCGCGGCACCGCGTTCGTCGGTGTCGGGCAGCACCGCGACGAACTCTTCGCCGCCGTAACGCGCGGCGAGGTCGCCGCGCCGCTGCGTGTGCGTGCGGATGCATTCGGCGAGAAAGCACAGCGCTGTGTCGCCCTGCGCGTGCCCGTATCGGTCGTTGTACTGCTTGAAGTGGTCGGCATCGATGAACAGCACCGACAGGCTGCCGTCGTGGCCGCGCTGGAGCCGTTCCCATTCGTCGGCCAGCGCGACGTCGAGCGCACGGCGGTTGTGCAGGCCGGTCAGCGGATCGGTGCGTGTGAGGCCGGTGAGCAGCGTCTGCTTGCGAAGGTTGTCCCGCAACGCGAAGGCAAGCAGCCAGACGACCGCGCAGAAAAGCGCGCAGAGCAGCGACGCCGACACGCCGACCGACCACGACATCCGGATGAAGCCGGCCAGCACGTCGCCTTCGGCCGGAGCGACGACCGCGATCAGCGGTGTGCCGGGTACCCGCTGGAACGTATAGAGCCGCAACGTTCCGTCGATGCGCGAATACGCCGCGTAGAAGCCCGAGTCCTGGTTCAGCATGCGATCGAAGGTGTTCGACCGACTCAGGCGGATCATCTGGTGATCGCTCACCGGCGGATTGCGGGCGAGGATGGTGCCGTCCGCGCGCAGGATCGCGCTGATGCCGTGCGGCCCGACGTTCAGCCGGGACAGCAGCTGATCGAAATAGGCGAGGTCGATCGCGACCACCGCAATTCCGCCGAACGTGTGATCCGGCCGTTCGATGCGCCGGGAAAGCGCGATCGATTCCGTGCCGCCGCGCGAGCGCGCACGATAGGCCTCCGATACGTACAGGCCGACATCAGGCGAATCGCGATGGACCTTGAAATAGTCGCGATCGCCGAAGTTCCAGTGGTGGGACGGGCCGCAACACGCGTCGATCAGCTGGCCGTCGCGGTCCGTCACGCCCATCCCCGTCACGTATTGCGCGGCCGCGCGCTGGAACAGCAGGTCGTGCCGCAGCCCGGCGTCCATGCGCCGCACCGCCGGCTTGCCGAGATCGGCTGAGAGTGCGATCAGCGCGTTGTTGGACGTTTCGACGGTTCGCGCGATCTCGCTGACCAGCACGGCGGCGACATTGCGCGAGGTTTCGTGCGCGTGCTCGACGACCTCGCTTCTCGTGGCCCAGAGCGTGACCGCGCTGATGCCGATCGCCGCGAGCGACATCAGCGTGCCCAGCGCGCCGACGGCAAGATGGTTTCGTCCCGCCCAGTCGGCGATTTTCTCGATGGAGGTGGATGCGGACATGCTGGCGCTCGTACGGGGAGGCCCGGCGCGATGAACCGGGCTGCGCTGAAATCCGGGTTAACGGCAGGTCATCCGCGAAATCGAGGCTCGCATGCAACGCAATTGGGCGGGGGCGGCACGCAAACGTGTGCGTCCGACATCGCTCGACAGGGCGCGTAGCGGAAAGCGCGAGCCGGCGAGCAGATTGCGCCGGCGGCGAAACCGGGAGCGGGAAAATGCGCGACGAGTGCCGCGCGCGCCTGCCCGTCGACGATCCGCCGCCCTCAGGCGCTTTGCCGATCGACGATCGTGAAGCCCGTATCGATGCGCACCTTGTTCGCGGGCGCGCCGGGCTGCGCGTCGACCGCAAGGCGCGCGAGCAGCGCCTCGGCTGTCTTCGCGCCGATCGTCGTGCCGTCGATGCGTACCGTCGACAACGAAGGATGGACATGTGCAGCGGTGGAGAGATCGCCGAAGCCCATCACGGCAAGATCGCGCGGTACGTCGAGCCCTCGGCTGGCGGCCTCGGCCAGCACCCCTTGCGCGAGCGTATCCGAGCTGCAGACGACGACGTCCGGCGCCGCTGTCGCCAGCATCCGGCGGAGTCCCTCGCGGCCGGCCTGCAATGTCGCCGGCGCGGGCAGGACTTCGAATGCGGGCGGCGCGAGGCCTTGCCGGGCCAGCTCCAGCTTCACGCTTTCGCACCGGCGCAAGCCGCGCGGATCGTCGACCGACACGATGCCGAAGCGCTTGTATCCTTTGCCGACCAGATGGCGCGTCACGTCGGTGCCGACCTGTTCGTGCGAGAACCCGATCATCATGTCGATCGGCTTGTCGGTGAGGTCCCAGATTTCGACGACCGGAATATTCGCTTTCGACAACCGCTTGATCGTGGCCCGCGTGTGGTTCGTGCCCGCCAGCACGATGCCGTCGGGCCGGCGTCCGAGAATGGCTTCGACGAGCGCCTCCTCGCGTGCCTTCGAATATGCGGTCAGGCCGAGCAACGTCTGGTATCCCGACGCGGCGAGGCCGTCCATGATCGCCTGGACCGTGTCGGCGAAGATCGAGTTCGCGATCGTCGGCAGCAGGATGGCCACGAGCCGGCTCCGATTGCTTGCCAGGCCGCCGGCGAGCAGGTTCGGCACATAGCCGGTCGCGCGCACGGCATCGAGCACCTTCTTCTGCGTGTCGCTGCGAACGAGTTCCGGACGATTGAGCGCGCGCGATACGGTCATCGGCGCGACGCCCGCCACCCGTGCGACGTCGATCAGCGTCACGCTTCCAGTTGCGTCGGCCACGTCGGCCGGACGGCGTACGTTCTTTTTTGACATCTCCATGCGTCCTGCGTTGGTCGGTTCTCACGTCGCTGCGCGGGCGGGCCGGGTTTCGTCGACATCGTGCGGCGGAACGGGCGGGGTCCGCACCAGACCGGCATTAGAGCACGAAGCCGGGCGTCGCCGGGGAAACAGGGCGGCAGCGCCCGGCGCCCGGGCATCGGTGTAAACGATGATGATTGCGCAATCATTTCTGCGTTGAATGATTGCGCAATCATTGTATGATCCTGTTCACCGACACGAGATGCATCGAACATCAAGGAGACGACAGTGACAACCGACCCGCGCGCCGGCAGGCGAACGAACGTCCGATGGTTCATCCTCGCGATGATCTTCATCGTTACGGTGTTCAACTACGTCGACCGCGCGACGTTGTCGATCGCGGCGCCCAGCATGCGCCACGACCTCGGTTTCGACGCACTGACGATGGGGATCGCGTTCTCGGCGTTCGGGTGGGCCTATACGGCGCTGCAGATCCCGGGCGGGCTGGTCCTCGACCGGTTCGGCGCGCGGCTCGTGCTCGGCGTGAGCCTGATCGTCTGGTCGGCGCTCACGTTCGTGCAGGGCTACGTGCATCTGTTCGCGTCCGCGTTCGCCGCGCTGTTCGCGTTGCGGTTCCTGATGGGGGTGGCGGAGGCGCCGGCGTTCCCGTGCAACAGCCGGCTCACGGTGATGTGGTTTCCGAACGCGGAGCGGGGGCTCGCCACGTCGATCTTCCAGCTGGCGCAGTACTTCGCGCTCGCGGTGTTCACGCCGGTGATGACCTATACGGTCAGCCGCTGGGGCTGGCACTACGTGTTCTTCACGACGGGCGCGGTCGGCGTGCTGATCGGGCTCTGGTGGCTGAAGGCGGTTCGGGAGCCGCGGCGCGACCATCGCGTGAACGCGGCCGAGCTCGACTACATCGCGTCCGGCGGCGGGCTGCCGGCGATGGGCGACAGCCCGCGGCCGTTCAAGTGGCGCGAGGCCGGCGCGATCGCGGCCAACCGGATGATGATCGGCATCTACATCGGGCAGTTCTGCCTGACGTCGATCACGTGGTTCTTCCTCACGTGGTTTCCCACGTACCTGATCGAAGCGAAGGGCATGTCGATCCTCAAGGTCGGTCTCGTCGCGTCGCTGCCGGCCATCGCGGGGTGCGTCGGCGGCCTGATCGGCGGCCTGTGGTCCGACTGGATGCTCAAGCGCGGCTTCAGCCTCACGGTCGCGCGCAAGACGCCGATCATCAGCGGCCTCGTGCTGTCCAGCACGATCGTGGCCGCGAACTACGTCCATTCGACCGCGATCGTCATTCTGGTGATGTCCATCGCGTTCTTCGCGAAGGGCGTCGGCAATCTGGGCTGGTGCATCGTCGGCGACGTGTCGCCGAAGCACGCGATGGGCATCAGCGGCGGCATCTTCAATTTCTGCGGCAACCTCGCGAGCATCGTCACGCCGCTCGCGATCGGCTGGATGATCGAGCGCACCGGCACGTTCGAGGTCGCGCTCACGTATGTCGCGGCGCTTTCCCTGCTCGGTGCGTTCTCGTATCTCTTCATCGTCGGCAAGCTCGAACGGATCGAAGGCGATGCATCCGATCCGGCGACCGCGGACGCCGCTGCGCCGGTCGCGCCGGCCGCGCTGAAGCCGACGCGCGGCAACTGAACGCACGTACCGATTTTTCTTCTGCAAGGGTCTTGTTCATGAATACCTCGTCTTCCCTCGTTTCCGGCACGTCGAACGACCGGATCAAATGGATTCGTGTCGCGTCGACGTTGCTGCCGCTGGCCAATCCGATCAGCGACGCGAAAGTGCTGACCGGCCGGCAGAAGCCGATGACGGAAATCGCGATCCTGTTCGTCGAGATCGAAACCGCCGACGGTCACCGCGGCCTCGGCTTCAGCTACTCGAAGCGGGCGGGCGGCCCCGGCCAGTTTGCCCATGCGAAGGAGATTGCGCCGACGCTGCTCGGCGAGGATCCGAGCGACATCGCGCGCCTGTGGGACAAGCTCGCGTGGGCCGGCGCATCGGTCGGCCGCAGCGGCATCGCGGCACAGGCGATCGGTGCGTTCGACGTCGCGCTGTGGGACCTGAAGGCGAAGCGCGCGAACCTGTCGCTGGCCAAGTTGCTCGGCGCGCATCGCGATTCGGTGCGCTGCTACAACACGTCCGGCGGGTTTCTGCATACGCCGCTCGATCAGTTGCTGGTCAACACGGATGCGTCGCGCGAGAAAGGTATCGGCGGCATCAAGCTCAAGGTCGGGCAGCCGGATTGCGCGCTCGATATCCATCGCGTGCAAACCGTGCGCCGGCATCTGGGCGATGCGTTTCCGTTGATGGTCGATGCGAATCAGCAGTGGGACCGGCCCACCGCACAACGCATGTGCCGCACGTTCGAGCAGTTCGGGCTGGTCTGGATCGAGGAGCCGCTCGACTGCTACGACGCGGAAGGCCATGCGGCACTGGCCGCGCAATTCGACACGCCGATCGCGACCGGCGAGATGCTGACCAGCGTGTCCGAGCACTGGGAATTCATCCGGCTACGCGCGGCCGACTACCTGATGCCGGACGCGCCGCGCGTCGGCGGCATCACGCCGTTTCTGAAAGTGGCGGCGCTGGCGGATCACGCAGGTCTGATGCTGGCCCCGCACTTCGCGATGGAACTGCACGTGCATCTGGCCGCGTGTTATGCGCGCGAACCGTGGGTCGAGCATTTCGAATGGCTCGAACCGCTGTTCAATGAACGACTCGAAACCCGCGACGGCCGGATGATCGTCCCGACGCGCCCGGGGCTGGGCCTGACGCTCAGCGATCGCGTCGCGGGCTGGACGGTTGATGCGGCGGAATCGGGAACGCGGGCCTGATGCGGTGTCGGCGATGTCGCCGTGTGGCGGCGGGGGCTTGTCCCTTGCCGTCCCGCATGGGGCGGCCCGCATGAGGCGGCCCGCGGCCGAGACCGGTGGATATACGGTGGCGCCGCAATAGCGGCGGTCTGAGTCTACGGCGACTCGGCGAAGGCGGTGCTCCGCGTCTGCGCCTCCGCGTATCCAGATCCCGGGTCATGGTCGCCAGCGGTTTGCGCGCGATGCTCGGCATCCTGGCCTTCTTCGATTACGCCGATATGGCCATTGCCGGCGTTGTTCACGAGTGCGTCGTCTGGCCGAAGCGCCGATTCGTTCCGGCGCGGGTGCGCCGCGTGACGGAGTGCTTTGCGAGGGCGCTGCCGCAGTGCGTTTGAGCAGACGGCATCATGCCGCACGGCCCGGCGCCGCGCGACCGGTGCTCGCGCCACACGCGATCAAGCAGGCCCGGCCGCGTCCGCCTCGTTGTCGAACGAAGCATCCGCGACACGCGCACGTTTGAGCGAGCCGGCCAGCTTCTCGATCGCGTGCAAGTCCAGCGTATCGAGATGCTCGCGCACGTGCTGCACGAAGGCCTCGTAATCCGGCGCATCCGCAACCTGACCGAGCCATTCCTCGATATCGGTGAGCCGCCCGTCGCGGGCGAGCAGGATCAGTTCGTCGAGCGCATCGTCGGGCGGGCCATCCATCGCGGGCGCGACACGTTCCGGCCCGGCTTCGTCGCCCGGATGAAACCGCCGCACGAGTTCCGACGCCGGCACGAGCGCATGCCCGACGGCCGGTGCGACGATCGCGAACGAGAACGCCGTGCCGACGCCCGGCTGGCTCGCGACGGCCAGTTCGCCGCCCATCGCGCCGACGATGCGCTGCGCGATGAACAGGCCGAGCCCGGTTCCGCCGTTGACGGCCTGCACCTGCTGGTACGCGCGAAAGATGCCGCGGGTGCCGCTGATGTCGATGCCGATGCCCGTATCGGCGACCTCGAACAGCAGACGCCATGCGTCGCCTTCGCGCGACGCATGCACCGACAGCGTGACCGTGCCGTCGCGCGTGAACTTCGATGCGTTCGACAGCAGGTTCAGCAGCACCTGCTGCAGCCGCATCCCGTCGATCGACATCGTGCGCGGCAGCGGCGTGGCCGGACGGTACACGAACCGGTTGTCCTGCTGCGCGCACAGCGCGAGTGCATAGTGGGCGATGTCGTCGAGCAGGCCGGGCAGGTCGGTCGCGTCGGGCGACACGCCGAGCGGCTGCAGTTCGGCCTTCGTGAACGCGAGCAGTTCGTCGATCAGCGTGAGCTGGTAGCGGATGCTCCGGTCGATCGAGCGAATCAGCCGCGCCTGGCCGAGCGTCGCGCCTTGCAGCAGCAGTTTCGCGTAACCGTTGATCGTGGACAGCGGCGCACGCAGGTCGTGGCTGACATAGCCGAGCGTCTCGATCTTCTGCTGCATGTGGGTGGTGACCTGCTGCAGCGCGTCGTTGAGCGCGACCGTGCGTCTGGCGACTTCGTCGCGCAGGCGATCCTGTTCGGTGAGCTGCCAGTGTTCGAGCCGCTTGCGCGCCTCGGTGCGCTGACGGCCCACGTGGTGGATCCACGCGGCCAGCACCAGCAGGTGCGTGGCAAGCCCGACGATCGCGATGACGGGGTTCGGATAGATGTCGGACTTCAGCCAGGACAGCACGGGCGGCAGCGCGTTCATGCCGTCGAGTACGCGGATCAGCATGTTGAAGGTGGCAATCGCAATCGCGATCAGCATCACGCGGCCGGTCGGCGTCCGGCGGATCGCGAGCAACAGCGCGAGGCTGATGTTGACGATCCCCAGCACCGCGTTCAGCCGCAGGCAGAACCACGTGAAGGTCAGCAGGTCGCCGCATGCGGCGCCGGCCATGCCGATGCATTCGAGCGCGAGGAATGCCATGTAGACCGCGCGCATCGGCAGCCTGGCCTGCTCGCGCCGGGCGACCATCAGGATGAAGGCGATGAAGCACGCGACCGCCACGTACGCGAAGATCACCTCACCGCGCGCGGACCATTCACGCAGCGCGGGCGGCAACGCCATTGCCGTATAGCCGCGGTACGCCGCTTCGAACAGCGTCGTGCCCAGCGCAAGCGCGGCCAGCACGTAGAACACGCCGCTGCGCGAAAAGAATCCGATCAGCAGCGCGCACCACACGAGCGCGAGCAGCCCGCCGAAGAAACCGAAGTCCCACATCGTCGCGCGCCGTTCCAGCGCATCCCATGCCGCACGTGTGAATGCCGCCGGCGCGAGCCGCATTTCCTTGCGTGACGTGACGCGGATCAGCACGGGGAGGCTTTCGCCGGCGGGCAGCGTGACGTCGAGTGCGGGGTAGCGCGAGGGCTGCCCGGCTGCATCGCCGCCGGAGTCGGCGGCCGGGAAACGGCTGGCGAGCGCCCACCGGCCGTTCTGGTCGACATAGAAGTCGGCATGGTCGACGCGCGCGTCACGAATTACCAGCACCAGCGGGCGGTCGGCGCTGTCACGGTTGACCAGCGTCGCGCGGACCCACCATGCCGACCGCGAGAACTCGATGTTGAACGTCGATGCGCCTGCCGCGGCCGCGCGTTGAACCGGCTCGGCGATGCGCGCGGCGACCTGTTCGGCGGTCATCGTCGCGCTCGCGTCCTCGAACACCGACACGGCTTCCAGTTGCGCGGGGTTCGGCGTCGATGCCGCGCGGGCCGTCGCGCAGGTGACGGCCAGTGCCATCAGAAGCAGCAGCACCGCGCGCCACCCGGCTGCCCGCGCCGCGTCGCGCCTACGCATCGGGATGATGCCCGCCGGGTGTGGGCGGCGCGTCGACCGCATGGCGCTGGCGCCGCCAGTCGGACGGCGTGATGCTGAAGCGCTCGCGGAACGCCGTCGCGAAATTGCCGGGCGTGGAGAAGCCGATTTCCTCGGCGATGTCGCCGATCCCCATCGACGTCTCCGCTAGGAAATGCATCGCGGCGCGCAGGCGCGTGTCGCGCAGGTACTCGAACACGGTCTGGCCGAGCTGGTCGCGGAACACGCGCGACAGCCGCTTTTCGTGCGTGCCGACCTGCCGGGCCAGATCCTCGAGCGCCGGCGGATGGCGCAGGTCGCGCAGCAGGACCTCGGCCGCCGCGCGCACGAGGGCCGCATCCGCGTTGTCGGGCATCTCGGGCAGGTGCGCGAACGGCTGGTTGCGCCGCGCGCGCTTCAGGTGGTTGCGGATCCGGGCCAGCACTTCGGTCGGCTCGAACGGCTTGACGATGTAGTCGATCGCGCCGGTTTCGAGCCCCGCGATGCGATCCTCGAGATCGCCCGCGGCCGTCAGGATGATGACCGGGATGGATTGCGTGGACGGCGTCGACGCCAGCAGCCGGCAGGCAGCGAAGCCGTCCATGCGCGGCATGCGGACATCCATCAGGATCAGGTCGGGCGCGATCGCCTGGGCGCGGTGATACGCCTGCAGCCCGTCGAACGCGACGCTGATCCGGCATCGCGCGGCACGCAGGATTTCGGTCAGGAGCCGCAGGTCGTTCGGGCGATCGTCGACGACGAGAATATGTGCGTCTCCGAGATCCGGCGTGGTGCGTGGCGGCGCCGAACTGGACGAGCGGGATGACATGGTGGCGGACGCGGTGGAAGGGTGGTCGGTCGGATTGAAAGCATCGCTTTCTGCTCAATTGTTGCGAAAAATTATATGTCGACAACAGTACCGATTGTGAGGATTCCGTGCGGCCTGTGTGGGCATATCCGGCAGGTCGCTGCGCGGTTTCGGCACCGATGTTCGGCCGAACGAAATGAGAGTGGAAAAACATGCCGAATTGAATTTTAATATCGGTCTTTATTTCCGGATTTTATCGATTGAAAAATTGAATTGGCCCGAAGGATAAGTTCGGGTTGATTGTGTCGAGAGACGATGCCTTTCAATGTGAAATGGATGGGTCGAGTCAGCCCTGATTCGGTGAATGCCTTTTGTTTTGTTGGTCAAGCGTTATTCCCGTAAAAACCGGATTTCTAACCGGAGCGTATGAATGTAAATATCGTCCGCTCGGGAAAAGCTTTTTTCCGTTCTGGAAAAGGTTTGTTTGAACGGATACCTGCACACTAGACCCGGAGCGGCTGGAATCGGTTCTTCGAGGGGAACGGTTTTGCGTGGATTCCCTGCCGCTGCCATATTCGGATGACGCGATATTCAATGTGACATCGAATGATGGCAATTCTCAGGATATGGGAATGCGATGGCGGACAAGAAAATTGGCACGAGGGTAATACAAATTTCATAATTTTCCGAATGTGTTCGTATACAAGATAAGCGGAAAAATTGTGAGGTTGGTCAGGGTGTGACGCATCGACTGGAAAAATCGTCAAGAAAATTCGACCGATCAATTCGATGCGGGGGTCGTTCGGCAAGTCAAGCGCTATTTCCGGAAATCCGGAAAGGCGTTTGACTGTCGGCGGAGAGGGTGAGCGGCTGCGCGTGCAGCCCGGCGGTCTGATCCGTCCGGGCGCGATCGCGCGGCGCGTTCTCGAATCAGGCGGGCACGAAAAACATGAATACAACAGGCATGGCAGGTCAACGCACCGGTTCGAGCGAACCGGATGCGCATGCTTCATACCCGGGGACTACTCGGCGTCATCCTCCTCCTGAATGAATCGTGACGGGCTGGCCCGGGGCACGGGCCGGCAGCCGTCCATCCGGCGTCTGAACGACGCCTTCCCATGCCATTCAAGGTCGCCGCCGGCTCGGCGCGACGGCGCGCGCACGCGGATTCGCGATGCGCGGGGCAGCATGCCGCCGTCTTTCCTGCGCCATCGGCTTCCGTAATCCGATAACCGGCGAGTGTCGTCGCACGGCGTGCCGATGCACACGTGCGGCGTGCATTCGCGCGATCGTCCTGGCGATCGCGAGTGCCGAGCAGCGTTGTTCGATCGTTTAGTTAGTCATCCAAAGTGAAGCGCGAAGCGTCGCGGTACGGGCGAAGAAGCAGACGGATGCGTCATCGCCTGCCGTCGTGTTCGCTGCCGCGTTATCCAGCACATGAGAACCGAGGGAACACAAGATGAACAAGTCGTTCAAGTCGATCTGGAATGAAGCACTGGGAGCCTGGGTCGCGGCTTCCGAGCTTGACCGTGCGCGCGGCAAGCGTGTTGCGTCGGCAAGCGGCACGGCGGAACGCGCCGCGCTCGGGGGCGCACCGACACACGCGGGAATGCCTTCCACCCCGTCGCTACGGCGGCTGGCCGTGCTGATGGCATCGGCGTATCTCGGCTTGTTCCATGCTGCCGCGTATGCGCAATATGCTCAGGATGGCGGGTCGGCAACCGGCGGCATCAGTTCGATCGCGATCGGTGTCGGTTCGAGTGCCGCGCAACAGAATTCCACCGCGTTGGGCAACCTGGCGACGGCGCAGGGTTTGTCGGCCACGGCGCTCGGCCCGGGCGCTCATGCGATGGGTGATGCATCGACGGCCGTCGGCATCAACGCGCAGGCAACCGGCGTCAACAGCTCGGCGCTCGGCGTGCAGGCGATCGGCAGCGGCGATTATTCGGTGGCGATCGGCAATCTGTCGAGCGCGACCCAAAGCGGCGCGGTAGCGATGGGCAGTGGCGCGGCAGCGACCGGCGTGTCGGCCGTCGGGCTCGGCAACAATGCGCTGGCGTCCGGCCAGTATGCGGCCGCGCTCGGTCTCGGGGCGAGCGCGGTCGGGGTCCAGAGTATCGCGCTCGGCTACGCGTCGCATGCCACCGATACGGGAACGGTATCGATCGGCAACCAGTCGACGAGTTCGGGCGCAGCCGGCGTGGCGGTGGGCAGCGGCGCGCTGGCGTCCGGCAATTCGGCCGTCGCGATGGGCGTCAACAGCGGTGCAAAGGGCGGCACGTCGATCGCGATCGGCTGGGGCGGCACGGCCGGTGTACCGGGCTCGGGCACGCAGTCGCTCGGCACCAGTTCGATCGCGCTGGGCTCGTCCACGACGGCCGGTGCCAATCAGGCGATGGCGCTCGGCCTGAGCGCGAATGCATCGGGCGTCAGTTCGATCGCAGCAGGCGTGCAGGCGACCGCGACGCAGCAGTTCGCGGTCGCGCTCGGCAATCTCGCGCTCGGGAGCGGCGTATCGGCGACGGCCTTGGGCCCCGGTGCGACGGCGTCGGCCACGAATGCGACGGCGATCGGCATCAACAGCGTCGCGGCGGCGGGTTCCACCATCGCGATCGGCGACAGCAACTCGGTCGCAGCGGCCGCGGGTGCGGGCTCGATCGCCGGCGGCAACAGCTCGAAGGTGCTGAGCGGTCTCGGCGCCGTCGCGCTCGGCCTGGGTCAGACGGTCAGCGGCAACGGCGCGGTGGCGATCGGCGATCCGAGCACCGCGATCGGCACCGGCGCGGTCACGATGGGGTCGAACAACACCGCGAACGGCAACGGTGCGGTCGCGATCGGCAATTCGAACATCGCGCAGGGCACGGGCTCGCTCGCGCTCGGCAATACGTCGACGGCCGCGGCGGCCGGTGCGGTGGCGTTCGGCGCGTCGGCCGTGGCGAACAATGCAAACGACGTTGCGCTCGGCTCGGGTTCGACGACGGCCGCGCCGAATCCGACGGCCAGCACGACGATCGGCGGCGTCACGTACAACTTCAACGGCATCAACCCGACCAGCGTCGTCAGCGTCGGTGCGGCGGGCACCGAGCGCCAGATCACCAACGTCGCGGCCGGGCGCATCAGTTCGGCCAGCACGGATGCGATCAACGGGTCGCAGCTCGCTGCGACGAACCAGGCGGTGAATTCGCTGTCGACGTCGACCGCGTCGAGCGTCAGTTCGTTGTCGACGGGGGTGTCGTCGTTGTCGACCGGGTTGTCGTCGGCTAACAGTGCGATCACGTCGCTGTCCACGTCGACATCGACCGGCATCAGCTCGTTGTCGACGGGGTTGAGTTCGACCAATAGCTCGGTGACTTCGTTGTCGACGTCCACGTCGACCGGGTTGTCGTCGGCCAATAGTGCGATCACGTCGCTGTCCACGTCGACGTCGACTGGCATCACCTCTTTGTCGACCGGGTTGAGTTCGACTAACAGCTCGGTGACTTCGTTGTCGACGTCCACGTCGACCGGGCTGTCGTCGGCGAATAGCTCGATCACGTCGTTGTCCACGTCGACATCGACCGGCATCACCTCGTTGTCGACGGGCCTGAGTTCGACCAACAGCGCCGTAACGTCATTGTCGACGTCCACGTCGACCGGGCTGTCGTCGGCGAATAGCGCGATCACGTCGTTGTCCACGTCGACATCGACTGGCATCACCTCTTTGTCGACGGGGTTGAGTTCGACCAATAGCTCGGTGACTTCGTTGTCGACGTCCACGTCGACCGGGCTGTCGTCGGCTAATAGCGCGATCACGTCGCTGTCCACATCGACATCGACCGGCATCAGCTCGTTGTCGACGGGGTTGAGTTCGACTAACAGCACGGTGACTTCGTTGTCGACTTCTACGTCGACCGGGTTGTCGTCGGCCAATAGTGCGATCACGTCGCTGTCCACGTCGACGTCGACTGGCATCACCTCGTTGTCAACGGGCCTGAGTTCGACCAACAGTGCGGTGACTTCGTTGTCGACTTCTACGTCGACCGGGTTGTCGTCGGCGAATAGCTCGATCACGTCGTTGTCCACGTCGACATCGACCGGTATCAGCTCGCTGTCCACCGGCCTGTCGAACACGAACAGCTCCATCACGTCATTGTCGACCTCCACGTCGACCGGCATCGGTTCGCTGTCCACCGGCCTCAGCACGACGAACAGCAGCGTGACGTCACTGTCCACCGCCACGTCGTCCAGCATCGGTTCGTTGTCCACCGGCCTCAGCTCGACCACGAGCTCGATCTCGTCGCTGTCGACGTCGACCTCGACGATCGTCGGCTCGTTGTCCACCGGCCTGTCGAGCACGAACAGCAACCTGACGTCGCTGTCCACCGCGACGTCGACGGGCATCGGTTCGTTGTCGACCAGCCTCAGCTCGATCGCGTCGAACAACACCAACCTCGGCAACAGCACGGCCGGCGCGATCGGCGGCGGGGCCACCTACGACCCGACGACCGGCACGATCTCCGCGCCTTCGTATGTGACGTACAACAGCGACGGCTCGACGACGATCAACAACAACGTCGGCTCGGCGATCGACAACATCAACGCGCACGGCATCAAGTATTTCCACGCGAACTCCACCGCGCCGGACAGCCAGGCGCTCGGGCTCGACAGCGTCGCGATCGGCCCGAACGCGGTCGCGAAGGTGGACGGCAGCATCGCACTCGGCGCCGGTTCGGTGTCCGATCGCGCGACGGCGCCGGCCTCGGGGACCATCCGCAACGGCAGCGCGTCGATTCCGTTCAACACGACCGACCAGACGCTGCTGGGTGCGGTATCGGTCGGCGACGCGACGAGCAAGACGTATCGCCAGATCACCAACGTCGCGGACGGCACCGGCCAGCAGGACGCGGTGACCGTGCGGCAGCTGGCCGGCGCACTGCAGTCGTTCGCGGTCACGACCACGAAGTACTTCCACGCGAACTCGACGGCCGTGGATTCGCTCGCGGTCGGCGCAGAGTCGGTCGCGGTCGGCCCGACGACGGTAGTCAACGGCGACAACGGCGTGGGTATCGGCAACGGCGCGATCGTCGATGCCACCGCGCCGGGCGGCGTCGCGATCGGCCAGGCGGCGAGCGCCGCGCAGGCCGATGCGATGGCGCTGGGCAGCGGCGCGACGGCCACCGGCGCGCAATCGGTGGCGCAGGGCGCCAACGCGGTCGCGGCAAGCGTCGGCAGTGTCGCGCTCGGTTCGGGCGCGCACGCCACGGGGACCGATGCGCTTGCGCTCGGGGCCGGTGCGTCGTCGACGTTCGCGAACAGCATCGCGCTCGGCGCGGGTTCGCTGACCACCGTCGGCGCGCAGACGAACTACATCGCGTACGGCTTGAGCAGCCCGCAGTCGTCGGCCGGCGAAGTCAACATCGGCAACCGGCAGATCACCGGCCTCGCGGCCGGCAAGAACGGCACCGACGCGGTGAACGTGTCGCAGCTCGACTCGGTCGCCAACCAGTTGACGACGCTGATCACGCAGCGCACGTCGAACCTCGGCGGGTCGTACACGACGAATCCGACCGGCACGAACGTGCCGCCGGGTTCGACGGGATCGAATTCGTCGGCGGGCGGTTCGGGCTCGGTTGCATCGGGCTCGAACAGCACGGCGGTCGGCAACAGCTCGCTGGCGTCCGGCAACGGCTCGACCGCGATCGGCGTCGGCTCGACGGCAACGGGCAACGGCTCGACCGCGATCGGCACGGGCAGCAACGACGGCGGGCGCTCGAACGTCGTCGCGGTCGGCTCGGCGGAGTCGGCGCGCCAGGTCGTCAACGTCGCGGCCGGTACGCAGGGCACCGACGCGGTCAACGTGAACCAGCTGAACGCGGTATCGAGCCAGTTCACGCAATCGCTGAACACGGTCAACAACCAGCTCACGCAGATGCAGCAGCAGATCCAGCAGACCGATTCGATGGCGCGCGACGGGATTGCCGCGACGGCCGCCATGGCGTCGATCCCGCACATGGACCGTGACTCGAACTTCGCGATGGGGGTCGGTACGGCGACCTTCCTCGGCCAGAAGGCGATGGCCGTCGGCATGCAGGCGCGCCTCACGGAGAACCTGAAGGCGACGCTGAATGGCGGTTTCGCCGGCAGTCAGCGCGTGGTCGGCGCGGGCATGTTGTATCAGTGGAAGTGATCCGTGCGCACCGAACCGCTCCGGCGTACAGCGCCGGAACGGTTCGCGCTGAACGAGAACGCATCCGCATGCGGTCGCACTGCCGCGCCGCATGCGCGATATCGAATCGATTTTCCGGAGTGAATCAGTGAACAAAATCTCTCTTGCCCTGCTCGTGTCCGTGGCCTCCCTTGCCGCTTGCACGAGCGCGTCCGGGCCGACGTTCAATGCGTACGAACTGCAGCCGAGAAACGGCGTCCGGACGTTTCGTGTCGATTGTCACGGCATCCTGTCGAGCGAAAAGACCTGCATGAAGGTCGCGACGCGCATGTGCGACAAGGAGCCGGTTCGCCGGGTCGATTCGGAGGCGCCGTTCCGCGACGGCGCGGATCCGCGGTCGATCGAGTTCCAGTGCGGCGCGGCACCCGCGCCGCTTCCGGTACCGGTGGCGGCGCCGCCGGCCGCCGCGGAAAAGGTCAGCCTGACCGGCGACACGTACTTCGCGACCGACTCCGCAACGCTGACGCCTGCCGCCCGTGCTTCGCTCGACACGTTGCTGGGCCGCCAGGCGGACCGGCATTTCTCGGTGGTGAAAGTGACCGGCTATACCGACTCGGTCGGCTCGGATGCGCACAATCTTGCGCTGTCGCGGCGCCGCGCGGAGGCAGTTGCAACGTATTTGCGCGAGCATGGCGTGAACGCGGATTCCGTGACGGCCACCGGAAAGGGGGAGGCCGATCCGGTGGGCTCCAACGAGACCGCCGAAGGGCGTGCGAGCAATCGTCGCGTGGAGATCCTGCTGCAGAACTAGCGGGCGGGGCCGCGGGCGGTACCGGCGAAGGCGGCCGGCTCGCGGCCACATCCATCGCGACCGTTGCGTCGCCGCGATGGCCAATGCGGGTCGAGCACGGCAGTCGATGCCGTGCTCCGAGGTCGTCGCGCGCCGCCGCGACAATGGCGAACCGGGACAGCCGACACCGGACTGAACGCGGAGCGTACGACCGTCAGGTTTCCCGATCCTGTAACCTGTCCATGTCTTACGCGCGTTCCGCGGCGGTCGTCGGCATGACGACCGCCGTGCCTTCCGTCACGATGCGCCCGTTCAATCGGCGCCGTGATCGCGGTCGACTGCAAGTCGATCCGGTCGCAGACCTCCAAGGCAAACATGGAAATCAAGTGGATCGAGGATTTCATCGCCCTCGCTCAATATCAAAGCTTTTCCCGGGCGGCGGAGTTCCGCAATGTCACGCAGTCGGGCTTCAGCCGTCGCATCCAGTCGCTCGAACAATGGATCGGCGCCGAACTGATCGACCGCAGCAGTTTTCCGCCGGTGCTGACGCCGGCAGGGCGGCTGTTTCGCGAGACGGCGGAAGACGTTCTCAGCCGCCTGTTCGACACACGGGCGATCATCCGCACCGAACAGCGTATCGCGGGCAAGAGCCTGCAGATCGCGGCCGGCCACACGATCGCGCTGAATTTCCTGCCGTCCTGGCTCAAGGCGCTTGCGCCGCATTTCGGCGAGGTGCGGGCCCGCGTCGTTCCGACGAACGTCCACGATTCGATCCTGATGCTCGTCAACGGCAACTGCGAGCTGATGTTCGCCTATCACCATCCGGAGCTGCCGCTCCATCTGGATCCGGCCAGGTACGAGCACGTGACGGTCGGACTCGATACGTTGATGCCGGCCTGCCGGCCCAACCGCCGGTCGGCGCCCGCGTTTCGTCTTCCCGGAACGAAGCAGCAACCGCTGCCGCTCATTTCCTATACGGAAACCAGCTACTTCGGGCGCTGCCTCGCGTTGCTGCTCGACCGCGCCGCGGATGCGCCGGCGTTGCAGCTGCACTATGAATCCGACATGGCCGAGGTGCTGAAAAAGCTCGTGATGGAAGGCGAAGGCGTGGCGTGGCTGCCGCGCAGTGCGATCGCCGCCGAGCTGGCGGCCGGCGAACTCGTGCCGGCCGGGCCCGCGGCATGGAACCTGGAAATCGAGCTGCGCGTCTATCGCGACGCGTCCAATCGCAGCGAGTTCCTGGAGACGCTCTGGCAGCATCTGCGCGCCGAACCGTCGCGGCGCGGCTAGGGTTTTCCCGCCTTATGCGAGTCTCGCATACCGCCATGATGCACCGGCATCATGGCGGGTCCGACCGTCCCTACCATTCGTTCCAACGGCAAATGTGACGCGTGGCGCGGCCCGTTTCGCCGCGCCTGCTCATCGCCTTCCGGCGGTCGAGCGTCACCCAAGGACGGATGGACATGAAAAATCGCCTTACCTTAAGCATCGCAATCGGCATGATCCTCGGCGTCGCCGCCGGCTATGCGTGTCATGCGAGCATCGCGGACCCGGGCACGCTCAAGATGGTCGCAGGTTATTTCTCGATCGTGACGGACATCTTTCTTCGGCTGATCAAGATGATCATTGCGCCGCTGGTGTTCGTGACGCTCGTTTCCGGCCTGGCCGGAATGGACAGCGGCGAAGACGTCGGACGCATCGGCCTGCGCTCGGTTGCGTGGTTCGTCTGCGCATCGCTGGTGTCGCTGGGCCTCGGCCTCGTCATGGCCAACGCCTTGCAACCCGGCGCCGGACTGAACCTGACGGAACCCGCGAGCGAGGCGAGCCTCGGCCTGAATACCGCCGCGCTGAACGCCAGGGACGTGATCACGCACGCGTTTCCGACCAGCCTGCTCGATGCGATGGCGCGCAACGACATCCTGCAGATTCTCGTTTTCTCCGTCTTTCTCGGCATCGCGCTGAGTGCGCTGAAGCACGATCCGCGCGTCGGCCTCGTCATCCGGTCGATCGACGGCATGGTGCCGGTGATGCTGCGCCTGACGAACTACGTGATGCGCGCCGCGCCGCTCGGCGTCTTCGGTGCGATTGCGTCGTCCGTCGCGCTGCGCGGGCTCGACGTGATCTACACGTACGGCAAGCTGATCGGCGCGTTCTATCTCGGGCTGCTCGTCCTCTGGGCGATCCTGATCGGCGCCGGATACCTGTTTCTCGGGCGGCGCGTCGGAACGTTGCTGAAGGCCGTGCGCGAACCCGCGTTGATCGCGTTTTCGACCGCCAGCAGCGAAGCGGCGTATCCGCGCCTGACCGAGCAGCTCGAGAAGTTCGGTGTCGACAAGAAGGTCGTCGGCTTCACGCTGCCGCTGGGTTACGCATTCAACCTGGACGGGTCGATGATGTACCAGGCGTTTGCGGCCATCTTCATCGCGCAGGCATTCGGCGTGCAGATGCCGCTTTCGCAACAGGTGTTCATGCTGCTGATCCTGATGCTGAGCAGCAAGGGCATGGCAAGCGTACCGCGCGGGTCGGTGGTCGTCGTCGCGGCCGTCGCGCCGATGTTCCATTTGCCGGCCGCCGGCGTGGCCATGATCCTGGCGATCGATCAGGTGCTCGACATGGGCCGCACGATGACGAACGTGATCGGCAACAGCGTGGCGACGGCCGTGATCGCGAAGTGGGAGGGCGCGCGGGCCGCGCAGCCGGACAGCGCCGCGCTCGATCCGCAGGAGCTGAACGCATGACGCACCGGGAACTCGCAGGCACGGGACGGAAGTTCGGCGTGGTCGGCGGCCTCGGGCCGCTGGGAAGCGCCGACGTGTTCTTCAAGCTGGTGCGGGCGACGCCTGCGTCGTCCGACGAGGATCACGTCGATCTGATCTTCGAGCAGCACCCGTTCAGGGGGGCGGGTTCGGGCAGTACGGCGACGACGGCACGCAAGCTGTACGTGTTCGACATGATCCGCGCGTTCGAGAAACGCGGCGTGACGACCGTGGTGTTGCCGTGCTTCCTGAGCCACACCTTTATCGACGAACTGAAGGCCAATACGCGCCTGCCGATCGTGGATATCGTCGAAGCCGTTCGCCACCACGTGCGGCGCACGTACCCCGGCGCCACGCGCATCGGCGTGCTGGCTTCCGACTATGTGCGGGCCGACGGGCTGTTCGAGCGGTATTTCCCGTCGCCGCAGTTCGAGATCGTCCATCCGCGGCCGCGCGGCGGTGTCGATCGCGTTACCGAGGCGATCTACGGGCCGGACGGCATCAAGCGTGGCCATCTTCGCGGCCGGCCGGTGGAACTGCTGCGCGACGCATGCGAGGATCTGGCGGACCAGGGCGCGCAGGTCATCGTTCCGGGGCTGACCGAGATCGCGCTCGTCGCGGATGAAATCGGGCCACTGCGGATACCGTTGATCGATTCGAATCTCGCGTATGCGCAGTACGCGGTCTCGGCACGATGCGGGGCCCGCGCACCGGTGTTCAAGATCGGCGTCGTCGGTGGCGTCGGGCCGGCCGCGACGGTCGACTTCCTGGACAAGATCGTTCGAAACACGCCGGCTTCGCGCGATCAGGAGCACATCAAGCTGCTGGTCGAACAGAATCCGCAGATCCCGGACCGGACGGCGAACCTCGTCGGTGACGGTACGGACCCCACGATCTCGCTGTATGCGACGTGCAGGCGGCTCGAGGACGGGGAGGCGGATCTCATTGCGATTCCGTGCAATACCGCGCATGCGTTTGTCGAACGGGTTCAGCCGCACCTCGGCATCCCGATCGTGAACATGCTGACCGTCACGGCCGCGCATCTGCGCGATGCGTATCCGGGGCTGCGCGAGGTCGGCGTGCTGGCAACGTCGGGCACGATCGAAAGCGGCGTGTATGAAAAGGCGCTCGAATCGTACGGATTCCGACAGGTTGCGCCGGCGCTGGCGCTGCAGGCGCGCGTCATGGAGGCGATCTACGGCGAGCGTGGCGTCAAGGCCGGTTTTACGACCGGCCAGTGCGAAGCGGATATCGGCGCGGCCGTCGACGCGCTGATTGCGGACGGCGTCGAGGTGATCGTGCTCGGCTGTACCGAGCTTCCGATCCTGCTGCCGGGCCGCGAATATGTCGCGCCGAGCGGTGCGCGTGCGACGCTGGTCGATCCGACCGACGTGCTCGCTCGCCAATGCGTTGCGTACGCGACGGCTGCGGGCGCTTGAGCGGCCCCGCCGGCCATGCCGCGTTCAACGCAGCGGCCGGTGGATGCCGGATGTGTCGCGCCGTTCAAGCGGCGCACGCGTGGATCGGCCGGTGCCGGCCTTGTTCGATTGCGCGGCGACCGCGCGCGTGATGAAGCCGTTTCCGGAGGCGGACAAGCCGGGCGCACGGCTGCGCACGCCAGGTCAGTGTCTGAGCACGCAAACGGCCACGATTTCGTACCCGGGGTCGGCATGCACGTGCGCCGCCTTTTCCGCTTCCTCATACGAACGATACGACGTGGCATCTTCAACCGCCGGCGCCATGCCGATATCGCCATCCTCGGCGGTGCAGAGGAACTGCTCGCCGGTCTTCACGACGTAGACGGACAACATGATTCCCTCCATCGGTTTGCAGGGGGGAATTCCAGTCTAGCAGGCCAGAAAAGGGGCGCAGGCGGTTTGCAGCGTCCTTTTCCGCGAGGTCGGTGCCGCAGGGTTTGCCGCGTCGCATATCGACGCGGCATGCGACAGAAGCGGAAAGCCATGCACAATACGCGCATGCAGACCCCAGACCTTGAACACCTCGTCACCGTCATCATGCCCTTTGGAAAATACAAGGGCCGACTCATAACCGACCTGCCCGGGCCGTACCTCAACTGGCTGGCCCGCGAAGGGTTCCCGCGCGGCGAAATCGGCCGGCAGCTTGCGCTGATGCACGAAATCGATCACAACGGCCTGCGGGACTTGCTGGAGCCGTTGCGCAAACGCGGATAGCGTCAATCGGGGGCGAAACGCTTCGCATGCGGCATCGGTACTGGCCCGCATACACCTACCACGTCGCCGTTGCTGACATAGAATGGAAAGAGTAGTTGACGGCAAAAAGGGGTGCCAACATGAGACGCCTTTATTTCCTCGTACCCGATACGCAGATGGCCAAGGCGATCGTCGATGACCTGCTGCGCGCGCGGATCATCTGGCGACATATCCACGTCCTCGCCGACCACAGCGTCACACTCGATCAGTTGCCCGAAGCATCGTTGCTGCAAAGCAGCGATGTCGTGCACGCGCTGGAGCGCGGCGTCGCGCTCGGCGGCGCGGCCGGTGCGCTGATCGGCCTCGTCGCGCTGGTATTTCCCCCGGCGGAGCTCGTGATCGCGGGCGGCGCCGTCGTCGGGTTGACGTTGGCCGGAGCGGGTTTCGGGGCGTGGACCGCCGCGATGATCGGCATCGCCGAGCCGAACGCGCGACTCCAGCGATTTCGCGAGGCCATACAGGAAGGCCAGATCCTGATCATGGCCGACGTGCCGGCATTGCGAGAGCAGGAAATCGAAGAGATGGTCGCCCAGCATTTTCCGAAGGCGGACCTGGAAGGCGCCGAGCCTACGACACCGATCTTCCCCTGACGCGCGACAGCAAGCCGGCCTGCCCGATACCCGGGTTCATCGACGCATCTCGTCGATCGCACGGCCGCGGGCGGCGCGCGGAGGGGGCGTACGCACGTTGCGCAGGCAACCCGGTCCGCGCTTCCGGATCGCGCAAGTGACGCAGGCCCGACGCGCGTGACGCCCTCGGCGCCGAAGCGCCGACGTCGAACCGTCGGCAAGGAGGTCGTATGGAACTGCACATTCAATCGCATCATTGGGAGCGTCGTACGCCGGACTGGGGCGCCGCCGCCGTGGCCGGTCTCGCAGGCGGTGCGCTGGTGATCGCGCTGGAATTCGTCTGGTCGACACTCGTGCTCGGCTCGAGCCCGTGGCAACCGACACACAAGATCGCGGCGATGGTGATGGGCCGCAGCGCGCTCGGCCAGATGACGCAATTCAACCTTGAAATCGTGGCGATGGCGCTGCTGCTGCACTACGTGCTCGGCGCGGTCATGGGGATGATGCTTGCCGCGATCATGGCGCCGTTCCGCCTCGATTCGAGCGTGGGCATGGAAGCCGCCATCGGGCTGGCGTTCGGGATCGTCGCATATGGGTGGAACTTCTACGTCATGACGGCCGTGTTCCCGTGGTTTGTCTCCGAGCGGGGTTCCGGGCCCTTGCTGGCCAACCTGTTGTTCGGCGTGGTGGCGGCCATCACCTACGGCAGGCTGGAGCGATTGCGCAAGCAGAACGCGGACGACTGACACATCGCGTTTCCCGCCGCGCCGAGCTTGACCACGCAGCGTTCGCGGGAGACACGGAACCCGGTGTCGGCGGCTCCGGCGAGTGACATGCAACGAGGCGGCTTATGGCGCTTGCGATTGCCCTGATCCTGATCGTCATCCTGGCGGTGGGGTTTCACTTTGCCAGTCCCTGGTGGATCACGCCGATTGCGTCGAACTGGGTGCGCATGGACGACATGCTGACGATCACGCTCGTCATTACCGGCGTGCTCTTCATCGCAATCAACCTGTTCATCGCGATCGCCCTGGTGCGCTATCGCCATCGCAGCGGGCATCACGCGGCCTACGAGCCGCACAACCGGCGGCTCGAGTGGTGGCTGATCGGCCTGACCGCCGCCGGCGTCGCGGCGTTGCTGGCGCCTGGGCTCTTCGTCTATGCGGACTACATCCGGCCGCCGCGCAACGTGCTGCAGATGGAGGTGCTCGGCCAGCAATGGCAATGGCGCTTCCGCTTCGCCGGCCCCGGCGGCAAGCTCGGTACGACGGACGTGCGCTACATCAGCGACGACAATCCCTTCGGGCTGAACCCCGCCGACCCCAACGGCCGCGACAACTACCTGATCGAGACGCCCGAGGTCCACCTGCCGCTCAACCGGCCGATCCAGGTCCTGGCACGGTCGCGCGACGTGCTGCACGACTTCTATGTCCCGCCGTTCCGGGCGCGCATGAACATGGTGCCCGGCATGGTGACCACCTTCTGGTTCACGCCGACCAAGGCGGGGCGCTACGACATCCTGTGCGCGCAGCTCTGCGGCATCGGGCACTCGAACATGCGCGGTGTGGTGGTGGTGGAAGACGAGGCATCGTTCTCGCGCTGGCTGGCGCAGCAGGCCACGTTCGCGCAGCGGCAGCAGGCGAGGGTGCAGGCTGCGCCCGCCGCCGCCGGCGGCAGCGCCCAGGCGCTTGCCGATCTGGGCAAGACGCTCGCGGCGGCCAAGGGCTGCGTCGCGTGCCATACCGTCGACGGCACCCCGCGCGTGGGCCCGACCTGGAAGGGCCTGTACGGCAAGACCGAAACGATGGCCGACGGCAGCACCGCGAAGGTGGACGAAGCCTATCTGCGTGCGTTCATCCGCGACCCGACGGCCCGTGTCGTGAAGGGCTTCTCGCCGATCATGCCGCACTTCGACCTGAGCGATCAGGAGCTGACTGCGCTGGTGGCCTATATCAAGGCGCAAGGCGGCCCGCCGGCCAACACTGCGGCCCAGCCCTGACGGAGCAGACCTCATGCCCTACGCCCATCACGACCACCTCCCGCACAGCTTCTGGACGCGCTATGTCTGGAGCCAGGACCACAAGGTCATCGCGGTGCAGTATGCGCTGACGGCCATCGCCATCGGCCTGGTCGGCCTCGTGTTGTCGGACCTGATGCGGTTGCAGCTCGGGTTTCCGGGCAAATTCAGTTTCATCGACGCGAACCACTACTACCAGTTCGTCACGATGCACGGGATGATCATGGTGATCTACCTGCTGACGGCGCTGTTCCTGGGCGGCTTCGGCAACTACCTGATCCCGCTGATGCTGGGCGCGCGCGACATGGTGTTCCCGTTTCTCAACATGTTGAGCTACTGGGTCTACCTGCTGGCCGTGCTGGTCCTGCTGGCGAGCTTCTTCGTGCCGGGCGGGCCGACCGGCGCGGGCTGGACGCTGTATCCGCCGCAGGCGATCCTGCCGGGCACGCCGGGCGTGGAGTGGGGCATCGTGCTGATGCTCGTGTCGCTCGCGATCTTCATCGTCGCGGCGACGATGGGCGGCCTGAATTACGTGACCACCACGCTGCAGGCGCGCACGCGCGGCATGACGCTGATGCGCATGCCGCTCACGGTATGGGGCATCTTCATTGCGACCATCATGGCGCTGCTGGCATTTCCGGCGCTGTTCGTGTCGGCGGTGATGATGCTGCTCGACCGGACGCTCGGCACCAGTTTCTTCATACCGGCCGTAGTGTCGATGGGGCAGACGCTCAAGCACGCCGGCGGCAGCCCGCTGCTGTTCCAGCACCTGTTCTGGTTCTTCGGGCATCCGGAGGTCTACATCGTCGCGCTGCCGGCCTTCGGCATCGCGTCGGACCTGATCAGCACGCACGCGCGCAAGAGCATCTTCGGCTACCGGATGATGGTGTGGGCGATCGTGATCATCGGCGCGCTGAGCTTCGTGGTCTGGGCGCACCACATGTTCATCGCCGGCATGAATCCGTACTTCGGCTTCTTCTTCGCGACCACGACACTGATCATCGCCGTCCCGACCGCCCTCAAGGTCTACAACTGGGTGCTGACGCTGTGGCGCGGCGACATCCACCTGACCGTGCCGATGCTGTTTGCGATCGGCTTCATCAGCACCTTCGTGCTGGGCGGGCTGACCGGGCTCTACCTCGGCAACGTGAGCGTGGACATTCCGCTGTCGAACACGTATTTCGTGGTCGCGCACTTCCATATGGTGATGGCCGTGTCGCCGATCCTGGTGGTGTTCGGCGGGCTCTACCACTGGTACCCGAAGGTGACGGGCCGCATGCTCGACGACACGCTCGGGCGCGCGCACTTCTGGATCACCTTCGTCGGCACCTATGCGATCTACTTCCCGATGCACTATCTCGGGATTCTCGGCATGCCGAGGCGGTATTACGCGTATCAGGGCTACAGCTTCATTCCGCATTCGGCGCAGACGCTCAACACGTTCATCACCGTCGTCGCGCTGATCGTCGCGGCGGCGCAGCTGCTGTTCCTGTTCAACCTGGCGTGGAGCCTCGTGCACGGCAAGCGTGCCGACGGCAATCCGTGGCGGGCCACCACGCTGGAGTGGCAGACGCCGCAAACACCGCCCGCGCACGGCAACTGGGGCGCCGCGCTGCCCGTGGTTTACCGCGGGGCCTACGAATACAGCCCGCCGGGGCAGGCGGAAGACTTCGTCCCGCAAAACCAGCCGCCCGCGACGGTGCCTGAACCGGCTCACCCGGCGCTTCACCCCGGCGAGGCCCGCGAATGACCACGCTGCCGCGCCCCTTCGTTCACGACGCGCCACCCGGCTTGCCGAATGCGGGCCGCACCGGCCTGGTCGTCTTCATGGCGGTCGCCACGACGTTGTTTTCGCTGCTGCTGCTTGCCTATGCGATGCGCATGCGCGAGCCTGACTGGCAGCCGATCCCGCATCCGGTGCTGCTGTGGTGGAACACCGGCGCGCTGGCGCTGGCCAGCGTCGCCATGCAGCGCGCCCGGCAACTGACGTTGCACCGCACGGCGTGGCTGGTGTGCGGCGGCGTGCTGGCGGCCGTATTCGTGGCCGGGCAACTGACCGCGTGGCACATGCTGTCGGCGGCTGGGCAGACCGTCATCGTCAATCCGTCCGACAGCTTTCTCTACCTGCTCACCGGCCTGCACGGAGTGCATGTGCTGGGCGCGCTGGTGGCCTGGGCCATGACGCTTTCGTATCTCCGGCGCGCGGACCCGTTCCGGGTGCAGCACGCGATCGCGCTGTGCGCGCTCTACTGGCATTTCCTGCTCGCGGTCTGGCTCGTGCTGCTGGCGGCGATGTGGTGGCTGACGCCCGGGATCGTCGCCGCCGTCTGCGGGCCGCTGTATGGAGTCGCGCCGTGACCTCGCTCCCCACCGAATCCGCGCCTATCCCGCCGGACGAAGCCGGGCCCGACGGCTGGCGCGGCGTCGTCACGGACTGGTCGGCCGACCGCGAAGCCTTCAAGGTGCCGTGGGGCAAGGCGATGATGTGGATCTTCCTGCTGTCGGACACCTTCGTCTTCAGCAGCTTCCTGATCGGCTACATGACGGTGCGCATCTCGACCACGGCGCCGTGGCCCGACACGTCGAAGGTGTTCGGGCTTTCGGTCGGCGGCCTGGATGTGCCGTTGCTGCTGATCGCCATCATGACGTTCATCCTGATCACCAGCAGCGGCACCATGGCGATGGCCGTCAACTTCGGCTACCGGCGCAACGCCCGGCGCGCCGGCATGCTGTTGCTCGCGACCGCGCTGCTGGGCGCGGCCTTCGTGTCGATGCAGGCCCTCGAATGGACCAAGCTGATCGTTCATGAAGGTATCCGTCCGTGGGGCAACCCGCTGGGCGCGGCGCAGTTCGGCGCGTGCTTCTTCACGATCACCGGGTTCCACGGCTTTCACGTGACCTGCGGCGTGATCTACCTGCTGCTGGTTGCACGCAAGATCATGCGGCCGGGGTTCATCGAGCACGGCAACTTCCAGATTGTCGAGATCGCCGGCCTGTACTGGCACTTCGTCGACCTGGTGTGGGTGTTCATCTTCGCGCTGTTCTATTTGTGGTGAGGCAGGCCATGGACCACACCGATCCCGCCGATCGACCCGACGCCGCGCACGGCCAGCAGCATCCGATCGGCCTCTACCTGAAGATCTGGGGCCTGCTGTTCCTGCTGAGCACGATGTCGTACCTGGTCGATTACTTCCACGTTCAGGGCCTGCTGCGCTGGGTGCTGATCGTCGTGCTGATGATCGCCAAGGCCGGACTGATCGTGTCGATCTTCATGCACATGATGTGGGAGCGGCTGGCGCTGGTGTACGCGATCCTGGTTCCGCCGCTGTGCCTGCTGGTGCTCATGGTGCTGATGGCGGCCGAGGCGCATCACACGTTCGGGATGCGGGAGCTGTTCTTTCGCTGATGTCTTCGCCGGCCGCGCGTGTCGGGATTCACCTGACCTGGAACCGCTCGCACCGCTACGCCGGCGCGCTTCGGCGGTGAGGTTCATGCAGCGTCGAACCTGCGGTTCGCTCACGTGCGAACCATCCGCATTCCGGCTCGTTTGACGCGGAACTTCCCGGGTGATGTCCATTGATCACGCGATCACGTGTCGGTCGCTCGACTCGAAGGAGGGGGCGCGACGCCGGGCACGTAGGGAAATCCGGGTGCGTCGTTGATGAATCGGGCGACGCGCCACGAAGAAGCGATGCGATCGCTTCAGGGACGTTCCCGCGTCATCCACTTCATGGCGCTCCCCCTGTCCGGCCGTATGGGAGATGCGTGGTCGCACGGCTGACGGGTCAGTCGTCGTCTTCTTCGTCGTCGCCGGCCGGGCGGCTGCTGACGAGCTTGCCGTCGTCGGCCAGAATCAGGCGCTGTTCCTGGTCGCCCTGCACAATCGTGACGACATAGAGCGACCGGCCATTCTTCGCGCGCCGTTGAATCGTTTCGACGTGGCCGCCTTGCCGTTGCCGCTCGATCGTCGTTCTTACCGGCGCCGGCACTTGCTCGAGCGCGACGGTCTCACCGGAAGCCCGGTCGGGCGTGCCTCTTCCGCAACCGGACAGGGCAATCGAGACGGCGATCGCCATGACGACAGCCATCCATCCGCAGGGCCTTCGCATGACCGCTCCTTAGAGTGGACGAGAACCCGTTCGACAACGCAGCGTCCGCCCCCGTGTACGCGGGTCAGTGATGGAGCAGCGGATACGCCACGAGGCCGACGAGGGCTGCAGCGGTCACGATCACCGGCTCCTGCAGCTTCTTGAAGCGCCATAGCAGCAGTACGGTTGCGAGCGCGAGCAGGGCGGTCGGGACGTCGACGATCGATCGCTTCGCGATGACGAGCACGGAGCCCGTGATCGCGCCGACGGCCGCGGCCGTGATACCGTCGACGAACGCCTTCACGCCGGGCCGGTGGCCGTACTTCTTCACGTACGGCGCGGGAATGACGGTGAACAGATAGCAAGGCAGGAACGTGCCGAGCGCGGCAACGCACGCGCCGGGAAAACCCGCCACGAGATACCCGATGAAGCCGACGGTGATCACGACCGGGCCGGGCGTGATCATCGCGACCGCGACGGCATCGACGAACTGTTTGTCGTTCAGCCAGTGATGCTCGGTGACGACGCCGCCGTACAGGAACGGCACGATCGCGAGTCCGGAACCGAATACGAATGCGCCCGCCTTCATGAAGAACGCGCCGATCTGAACGAGTTGCGGCAGATCGATGCCGCTCAGCAGTCCGCTGGCTGCCGGCAGGTTGGCGGCGGCCACGGCATTCAGTCCTCCCTTGTGCAGCCATTTGGGCGGTGCGCGCCACAGCCAGCCGATCAGCCCGGCGACGACGAACAGCCACGCAATTTCCGATTCCGTGATGAAGGTCACGACGGCCAGCGTCAGGAAGATGGCCCAGAGGAGTTTGTCGTGGCCGACGGTCTTGGTCGTGAGCTTGTATGCGCTCATCGCGATGATGCCGACCACCGCGGCGCCGACGCCGTAGAACACGGCCTGCATCCACGACAACCCGCCGAAGTGCGCGTACGCGAAGCCGAGCGCGAGCACCATCACGAACGACGGGATGACGAACGCGAAGCCGACGAGCGTCGCGCCGAGAATCCGGTAGTGGACGAAGCCGAGGTAGATCGCGAGTTGCGCGGCCATCGGCCCCGGCGCGAGCTGGGCCAGCGTGAGCCCTTCCTTGTAGTCGGCTTCAGTGATCCAGCCGCGCCGCTCGACGAGGTCGCGACGCATGTAGCCCGCGAGCGCGACCGGTCCGCCGAATCCGAACGTGCCGAGACGCAGCATGTAGCCGATCAGTTGGCCCAGCGAATAGGTCGGTTCGGTCGCGACGATAGCGGTGGTCATGGCTTGGCCTCGGTCCCGTTCCGGTCGTTCGACGCGAAATGCGCATACAGGGCGTCGAGTACCGCGCTCATCTGTTCGAGCAGTTGATCGTCGTTGTCCGTACGTTGCCGCATGCCGGCCATCACGGCCTCGAAGCCGACCGCTTCCGGCGCGGTGGTGCCGCCCACATCGAGAGCGTGCACGATCTCGCCCAGCCGCATCAGCGCCGGGTCCTGGTCGAGCCCGAAACTCGCGAGCAGCACTTCGAACGTCACGCGTTCGCCGACATGGGTGAACGTTGCGCCGTCGAAATCGAAGCCCAGCGCATCGACCGGACAATCGGCCGGCGACGCCAGCCAGATGAAGCGCGCGCGCGCGTCGATGAAACGGCGGATCAGCCACGCGCTCGCGACGCGGTCGACCCACATGCGCTGACGTGTCGCCCACGCGCGGCCCTGATATGCATCGATCGCGAGCGGCCGGATCTCGCGGTCCGCGGCGTGCGGTTCGCCCGGCGACAGCACGGTGTCGACCAGCGCAACGAAATCCTGCAGCGCGACTTCGGCGCGAACTGCCGCGTCACCGGGGAAATAGTCGATCGCGTGGAGTGCGTCGAAATCCTTGCGCAGGCGGCGCAGCAGGCGGGCGAGTTCAGCGGCGGACTGCCCGGCCACCGTCTTGCGTGCGTCGGCGAGCGTGCGGGCAAATGCCGCGTAGTCTTCGTCGCGATTGAAGAGCGCACGGAATGCCTGCTCCTGCGATGTGTCGAGGCTCGGTGCGCGCAGCAGATAGGCCGTGCCGCCGCTTTCCTCGATGGCGTCCGCGAGTTCGCGCAACGTGCTTTCGTGTTCGTCCGTGTACGGAAGCAAGTAGATGCCGTCGCGTAGCACCGCGCAGCCCTTCGCCTTGAGCGCGCGCCAGAACCGCATGCGGGCCGTGGCGTTTTCCGTCGGCAGGGTAAGAACGAGAAGCGACCAGATCGAGATGGCATCCATGTAGAATATTCTACGTAGATGTTGAATTATCTACAAAGGAATTTTGGTCGCTTTCCCGATCGTATCGACTCGATGGTCGGGATCCGATGACGGATAACCGGCGGGATGGAGGGCCGAATCGGCATCCGGGGGCGTTGCGCCGGCAAGGGGAGGGAGGCTTTCGAGTGGACGTTGTGCGCCATCCCGCCCCCGTCACGCTTACGGTGTCACGGCCAGTACCGTGTGCATGCCTGCCGCATAGTGTCCGGGCTTGTTGCAAATCAGGACGTAGCGTCCAGGAGTGAGCCTGAATGACGCGGATTTGGTCTTGCCCGGCGCGATGTCCTCGACTTCCCCGATCTTGGTCAGCTTGTGTTCGAGCACCTGTTCCTTGCCGACGGGCAGCGCGTTATCGTCAAGGTCCGTTTTGAACACGACGAGTTCGTGCTCCATGTTGTTGTTCGCGGTGTTCGCGACGACAAGTTTGATGCGGCCAGCCTTCACGCTATGCGTTTCAAGCTTGATCGAGTTCGACAGCAAGGTCGCTTTGACGGATTGCTGAGCCCAGCCCGCATGCGAAATCGTGCAAAGCATGACGACGCCGGCAATTCGGTAAACAACACGCATGACAGCCCCCTTTGAATGAAAGTTGCGCAGGCGCGCTTCGAGCGATTGCGCCCGGCGGCGCCGGCGAGCACGAACGTGCCCCTGCCATGGCAACGGCACGGGTCTTTCAACTGCGTGGGATACGTGCAGTAAACGCGCGGCGCGGGCGACTTATTCCTGTCGATTTCGGCGTACTTGCCGCGATGGCGTCTGAACGTCACCCGCCGCGTTGCGCGGCACCGCGTGCGGCGTATTCGACCTGATAGACGGGCGTTGCATGTTGCTTGCCGGCGCCATGGCAGGTGCCATGTGGGAGCGCATTGGGCCGTGGGCCACTTGCTTCGCTGGAGCGCCATTGGTTTTCGTACGGCCATGCCGTTGCTGCTGCGCGCCGAGGCTCCGGCCGCCTGCCCATGACGTCCGCAGGGTCGTCGTGTTGATGATCGCCAAGGCCGGGCCGATCGTGTCGATCTTCATGCACATGATGTGGGAGCGGCTGGCGCCGGTGTATGCGATCCGGGTACCGCCGCCGTGCCTGCTGGTGCTGATGGTGCTGATGGCGGCCGAAGCGCATCACACGTTCGGCATGCGGGAACTCTTCTTTCGCTGATTCCCCTGGCGGCCGACTCACGGATGATGTACCGCAGTGCGGGCCGTGTGACGCCCCGGAATTCGGTGCGTCATACGGCACATCGCGACTCTTTCAGTTGTACTCCCCGTGTGCCACGACACGAGGAGAGCGTGATGCGGGTGCGTCAGTTGCCGATCTCAGTTGCCCTCGTGCTTTCCGGGAAGGGCCACGAGCCGTTTTCGAACGACAGGACGAGCAGACCATTGTCCTGGCACGCCGTCGTCAGCAAATGCCGGTCGAAATCGAAATCGAGGCGCGAGGAACACCAGTCGGGGCCGCCCTCCCGATACTGGCCGAGCATGAGGTGCCCGGACCCGGCGCCGGGAGCCTTGGCGGAAGGCGGGTTGTAGTAGGCAATCTCCCTGGGTCTGGACGGATCGCGAATATCGAACACGCGCACGCCCGAGTTGAAGTAGCTGCAAGCCAGCGCAGTGGCGTTCTGCCGGTTATCCACGCTGCAGTAGTGGCTGCCGTAGGTGAACGTAGTCAATCCCTTGACGTCGGGAATGACCTTGCTGCAATTCTGGACCGCGTGTGTTTCGAGACGCAGTTCGGAGACCAGTCTGGGCGAAGCTTCGTTCGACATGTCGTAGATATGTCCCAGCGGAAACGGCGTCATGCCCGCATTGCAGGCGGCTTGCACGTCCGTTGCCGCAGGGTCCTGAAATCCGCCCGATCCTCCTTCGTCCACTTCGATCAGATAGGGTTTGCTTCCGACCAAGAATGAGATCGTGTGCTGTGCCGCACTGCCGTCTCGCACCGGTACCGTCGCGATGCGGTGCATTTGCGCATTCGGCCGGCGACGCTGGACTTCGCTGGTATCGATGACGAAGAACCCGTTATCCCCGTTGGCGTTCGCGTCGTTCAACGGCGCCGGGCCCTGGCGGTATGCGGGGCCACCGTTTCCGGCCGCGACAAAGTACGCCCGTGTTCCGTCCTGACTCACCGACAGGCCGTGGGGCAGTGATCCAAATTCCAGGTCGGACATGCTGATCGAAGCAATCAGCTTCGGTTGCGTCGGCACGGTCAAATCCACCGCATAGTAGGTCTTTGCGGCGCTTGCCCCGATGTAGTAGGTAAAACCATCCGGCGAGAATGCCCCTTCGTGGCCCAGTGCTTTGACCGACGGGACGATGCCGCCGTCCGTCCCCGTACCGACGGGCACGCTCGCAAGCAGTTGGGGCCGGGTGCAGTCGGTGGAAATGTCGTACAGGTCGATCTCGGGCCCGCCGGCGCCGCCCAGTCCGTTATCAGCCGCGAGGATCCCGCGGGCGACGTTGACGCGCAGTGACTCCCAGGGGTCGATCATGGACGTGGACGTCAATGCGCTCACCCGCATCGGTCGCGCAGGGTCGGTGATATCGATCACCGGCACGCCGGGGTTCACACGCGGTGGCGCAGACGGATTGTTGAATATCGGCGTCGCGCCCATCGTGGCGTGATAGAAGCAGGTCTGACCTTGCCTGTCGGTGTAGGTGGCAGAAGACCACGATGCGCCTTCGCCCTGCAACTGGCTGACGAGCTTCAGGTTGCAGTTGAATCCACCGAACCCGGACTGACGAAGCGCAGCCGGCACCTGGCCTTGCAGCGCCGTCTCGGGCCGGTCCCCGGAGACGCAGTTCGACACCCGCGGAACGACGTAGTCGGCCACGGAAACGTCGGCTGCCTGACCCGCGGTTTCGTCCTCGTGTCCGCCGCAGCCAGTGAGCACGAGCGTGCCGAGCGAGATCACGATCGCCAACCGGTTCCGTAATTGCATTTTGTCTTCCTCCGTATCGATGGAAACCTGCCGCTTCTTATCGAACAACAGCCATGCCGGCGCCTGCGATGGGTGCGGACAGAATCCACAGTCCCGTCGTTGTGTAAAGCAGCATCACGACGAGCGTCGGGAACTGGTTGAGGGCGGCCATTTTCCCCGTACCAAAGATCTGGAGTGCGATTCGATGGGCGAAAAGGATGCCGATTACATGGCCGACCAGAATCGCGGCAACCTGGATATGCCAGACGAGATCTGCCGGAAGGATCAACGTGACAGGGTGACGATATGCGGTGCCGAACAGATCCCAGCCTTGTCCGAACGGATCGGACAGGAGTCTTACGATATCCGGCCCTTGCATCGCGACAAGCATGAAGTAGTGCGCGACGTTGTATCCGACGGCCACGGGAATGATCGCTGGGGCAAAGGCGTGCGCGAGCAGGACGGAGGAAATGCGCGTCCGCATCAGCGCTTTGCCGCACCGGCACGCCAGCCAGAGGACAAATGCAAACGGCAGCGGAGAAAAAAACAAGACGATGTACTGAAACGCGTGATAGCCCGTCTGCAAGCGCGCAAAAGATTGGGTGATATCCGAACCCACCAGGGGCGTCAGCCATCGATAAAGGCGAACCCAGTAAAGATCGACAAAGACGCGCGTGTCGCGAAGGCCGTCAAAGGCGGTTGAGGACAGCAGGAAGAGGATGCACAACACGAGCCCGGCAGGGGGCGCGCACAATGCGCCGCCGTCGGCACACGGCACCATGACGGGATCGACGATCTTCAGATGTCTTCTGGCAGGGCGCAGCAGGGAGAGCGAGCCGACGATGTCGAATACCACCGCAAACGCCTCGAAGTTCCCGAACCAGACGCGTGTGCCGAGTGCGAACGCACCAAGGATGTTGATCGTCGTGTATGCGAGCAACGCAATCCCGAGTTCGCGGGGATTTCCTGTCCCGAACAGCTCAAGGCAGATCAATGCGTACATGAAGGCGAACGCGACGTAGTAGCCGCGTGAATCGCCATGTTGCACAGGTTTGCTACCGCTCTCCGCAATCCCCATGACTTGCGCAGTCGTCTGCCACGGATTGATGTTGCGATAGAGATTCCCGAAGCATGCGCAAGCGTACTGAAAGCCGAGAAGGAACAATACCCAGAACAACGTCATGCTTGCATTCGCGCTGGCGACTTGTGAGCCACCCAACCCGCACACCGTGCTGAAAACCAGGGCCGCCGCCCAGCCGGCGCGATGCCAGCGAGGGCGGGAGGCGCCGATGCCGCGATGACCGAGCACGAGATCGGCCCGCTGGAGGTGAGATTGCACGCCAGGCCGGTGCCCATCCCGTCCCACGACAATTGCGACCAAGAACGACGCAGCCAGCGCGGCGATACAACCGTATAGATACAACCAGAGCGGCAAGGGGAGCGTGTAGGTTGCGCCAAATGCGTGAGCGTCGACGTCCGACGGGACCAGGCAGGCGAGGGTGGCGAAACCCGTCGCGCCTCCAGGCGACAGGCTCCGTTGCGGTTTCCGGTGTTGCATCGCGACGGTCCGTTCAATGTACGCTCAGTCCGTTCGGGCCGGCAGACGTCGTGACATGCGCGACGTAGAAGCCGCCATTCACACCCGCGAACCAGATATTTCCCGAACGCGTGTCGTAGTGAACGTCGCTCATCAGGAATTCGTTCTTGGTTGCGCACATGAAGCCGCAGAAGACGTTGTTGGGATGCGCGGGAGGGTTGTAGTACGCGAACTCCCTGATATGGAGCGGGTCCCGGATGTCGAGCAGGCGTAAGCCGGAGCCGTACCAGGTGACAAACAGCGTGGTGGCATTCGACACATTGTCCACGCCGGTGTAGTGGCCCCAGTACAGGACGTTGTCGTTTGCCACGGCGGCTGCGTTTTTCGGGTCGCTGGCCTCGGTCGTGTAAGTTGCTGCTACCGTCATGTGCGCGGGATCGGTGACTGGAATGACGTGATACTGCACGCCCGGACACTCGGCACCCGCGAACAGATACGGCACGGAATTGACGGTCGCAAACTGAACCGTGTGTCCCTGTGCGTCCCCGCAGTCGGTCCAGTCAACTTTCCCGAGCAACCTGAAGGACGCATTGGCGGAACGGTTTTGAATCGACGTGACGTCAAACGCGCGGACGCCCGTATGTTTGACTGGCTCGTTCGCGAAGGATGCAGCGGTTCCCCAATAGAGCGTGTTGCCGTCCGAGCTGATGTCGCCGTCATGCCATGCCTCGGCGCCAGTGTTCTCTGCATCGTCGCTCCAGTTCCACGTTGCGATGACCTTCGGCGCCGAGGGCACCGAAAGATCGACGGCAGCGAGCGTGGCTTGTGATTCCGGCGCCGAGGATCCCTTGATCGTCGAAATGTAGGCAGTCTTGCCATCCGGGGCAATTTTCAGGCCGTGCATGCCGCCGGGGAAGAGGCCACGGGTATTCAGCGTGGCAACGCGGATCGGATTGCGACAGTCCTGCGAGATGTCATAGACGTCCAGTGCGTCCGCGGCGATGGCATCGTTGTTCGGATTGTCCGTTCCGAAAAGGCTGACGTATAAGGGATTCGTTCGTGAGGTCGCGAACGCCACCATGACGCCGGTGGCCGAACCCACTTCCAGCCCTTCCCAGCTGTTTCGCCCCGTGGGGCTCGAGACGATCTTGACGAGAGAAGGCTTCGTTGGATCGCTGACATCAACCACCGCGAGGCCCTCGAGGGGGTGGTCTCCCGCCGAGCCGTTGTCAACGTAGGCACAGTTCCTGTACCACGCGAGTTGCATGTTGGCGCCCCGATCCATCAACGTCGACTGACCCACGAGCGCCACGCCTTTGCGATAGCCTGCAGCCGAGCGACCGCTGTTCTGGTCGGCGAGCGGTACTTGACCCTGAAGCCCCGTTTCCGGCAAGTCGTCTGCTGCGATCGTTGCATGGGCGGCGTCGACGCCATCATGACCACTGCAAGCCGCGAGGCCGGCGACAATGGATGAAGCCAACAACAGGACTGCGCATAGGATGTTGCAGCGTCGCATGAATGTCTCCCAGGAGTCGTAGCTCCTTTATGGTTTGCGCAGAGAAATGACGTGAAACTGCTCGAATGCCCCGGCCTTCCTTCTGCTGTCGTTCATCGCGGTCACGGACGGTAATGACGTCGGCGGGTCGAGCATTGCCGACCGGGACCCTGTATGGCATCCCATCGGTTTTCGCCGCATTCCGTGTCGTCGCGCCACCCGTCAGCCTGCGTGCCTTCGGTTTGATGAAATGCTAGTGACCTGCACACTTCATCGATATCGGCTAATTGCGGCGCTTTCGGAAAATTGCGTCCGAAGTTACCCGGGTGCCGACGCGGCTCCCTGACGGCACGTCCGGATCGAGTCGGGGTGTGGAATCGACGCGTGGAACACACGCGGGAAAAGGGGGCGTGGTCGACCGGAACGTCACGGTGGGTCTGGATGGACTGTCACGCAGTGAAAAAGGGCGACGACTGACCTGACGTCCGCATCGCTACCCATGGCAGGCCCAGCCCCGTACCGAGCCGAATTCTGCGGGACGTGAATCCCGACACCCGGCCGCCTGCCCATGACGTCCGCAGGGTCGTCATGGAAAACTGTATGAATATACAGTATAGTACCCGTCGAACTCGAGCCGCACAGGTGCAACCCTTGCGGCACGTGCGCCGCGCCTGCGGGTATCCGCCGCAGCGTTCCGGCACCGTGAAATCCGGCTAACTCATTCAGACGGGCAGGCAAATTGTCATCCAGCAATCTGATCCGCATTCGCGGAGCACGTCAGCACAACCTCAAGAATCTCGATCTCGACCTGCGCACCGGCGAAATGACGGTCGTCACCGGCCCGTCGGGCTCGGGCAAGTCGAGTCTCGTGTTCGACACGCTGTACGCGGAAGGGCAGCGGCGCTACGTCGAGACCTTCAGCGCGTACGCACGCCAGTTCCTTGACCGGATGGACCGCCCGCAGGTCGAGCGCGTCGACGGCGTGCCGCCCGCGATCGCGATCGACCAGACCAACCCGGTGCGCAGTTCGCGTTCGACCGTCGGCACGATGACCGAGCTGAACGATCACCTGAAGCTACTGTACGCGCGCGCGGCCGAGCTGTTCGACCGCCAGACCGCGCGGCAGGTGCGGCACGACACGCCGGAGACGATCTACGCGGATCTCGTCGCACGCACGCTGGCGGACGATCCGCGCGTCGTCGTCACGTTCCCGGTCGAGCTGCCGGAGGCGGTGTCCGACGAGGAAATCGCGCAGTGGCTGTCCGCGAGCGGTTACACGCGCGTGCAGGCGCAGCGCGAAGTCGCGTCGCCCACCGGGCCGCGCAAGGTGCTCGACGTGGTGGCCGACCGCTTCCGCGTGCAGCAGGCCGACAAGGTGCGCGTGGTCGAGGCGATCGAGGCGTCGCTGAAGCGCGGCGGCGGGCGCGTGAACGTGTACGTGCTGGCACCGGAAGCAGAAAACGCGATTGCCGAGCCGCAGGTGTGGCGCTTCTCCACCGGGCTTCACGATCCCGACAGCGACCTGCGCTACGCGGAGCCGCAAGCGGCGCTGTTCTCGTTCAATTCGGCGTACGGCGCGTGCGAAACCTGCCGCGGCTTCGGCCGCGTGATCGGCGTCGATCTCGGCCTCGTGATTCCGGACGCGCGCAAGACGCTGCGCGGCGGCGCGATCAAGCCGATGCAGACGCCCGCGTGGAAAGAGTGCCAGGACGACCTGATGCGCTACGCGGCGAAGGCCGGCATCCGGCGCGACGTGGCGTGGTCCGAGCTGACCGATACCGAACGCGACTGGGTCGTCAACGGTTCGCCGGACTGGAACGGCAAGTGGCAGAGCCAGTGGTACGGCGTGAAGCGCTTCTTCGGCTACCTCGAATCGAAAGCGTACAAGATGCACATCCGCGTGCTGCTGTCGAAGTACCGCAGCTACACGCCGTGCGACGTGTGCGGCGGCGCGCGCCTGAAGACGGAATCGCTGCAATGGCGGCTCGGCTCGAAAGAGAACGCCGACGGCGTGCTCGCGCCGGCCGATCGTTTTTTGCCGCGCGGCGTCGACTGGAGCCGCGCGCAGCTCGAGGCGCTGCCGGGCCTGACCGTGCACGACCTGATGCTGCTGCCGATCGAACGCATCCGTCGCTTCTTCGACGGCATCAGCCTGCCGAGCGCGCTGCTCGACGATGCGCTGAAACTGCTGCTCGCCGAAGTGCGCACGCGCCTGAAATACCTGTGCGACGTGGGGCTCGGCTACCTGACGCTCGACCGGCAAAGCCGCACGCTGTCGGGCGGCGAGGTGCAGCGGATCAACCTGACGACGGCGCTCGGCACGTCGCTGACCAAAACCCTGTTCGTCCTCGATGAACCGAGCATCGGGCTGCATCCGCGCGACCTGACGCGGATCGTCGAGGCGATGCAGCGGCTGCGCGATGCGGGCAATACGCTGGTCGTGGTCGAGCACGATCCGTCGGTGATGCTCGCGGCCGATCGTCTGATCGACATGGGGCCCGGCCCGGGCGAGCGCGGCGGCACGATCGTCTACGACGGCACGCCGTCCGACATCCGTTCGGCGCACACGCTGACGGGCGAGTATCTCGGCGGCCGCAAGCAGGTCGCGCATGCGTCGAACTGGGCACGCCGCGTCGTCGACGCGAATACGCCGCGCATCGTGCTCGAAGGCGCGAGCGAACACAACCTGCGCGACGTGACGGTCGAGATTCCGCTGCAGCGGCTCGTCTGCGTGACGGGCGTGTCGGGTTCCGGTAAATCGACGCTGCTGCAGGACGTGCTGTATCCGGCGATGGCGCGGCATCACGGCAAGGCGACCGAGTCGCCGGGCGCGTACCGCAGCCTCACGGGCGCCGACCAGGTCGGCGACGTCGTGTTCGTCGACCAGTCGCCGATCGGCAAGACCACGCGTTCGAACCCGGCGAGCTACGTCGGCGCGTTCGACGAGATCCGCAAGCTGTTCGCGAAGGCGCCGCTCGCGTTGCAGCGCGGCTACAGCGCCGGCACGTTCAGCTTCAACTCGGGCGACGGCCGTTGCCCGACCTGCGGCGGCTCGGGCTTCGAGCACATCGAGATGCAGTTCCTGAGCGACGTCTACCTGCGCTGCCCGGACTGCGACGGCAGCCGCTACCGCGCCGAGATTCTCGAAGTGCGCATCGAGCGCAACGGCCGCGCGCTGAACATCGCCGACGTGCTCGACCTGACCGTCAGCGAAGCGGCCGCGTTCTTCGCGACCGACGCCGAGGTGCTGCGCGTGCTGCAGCCGATCGTCGACGTCGGCCTCGAATACGTGAAGCTCGGCCAGCCGGTGCCGACGCTGTCGGGCGGCGAGGCGCAGCGCCTGAAGCTCGCGGGCTTCCTCGCCGAATCCGCGGCGGCGGCCAACGGGCGCCGGGTTGCGACGGAAGAGGCGCGCGTCGCGCGTGCGAAGCTGTTCATGTTCGACGAGCCGACCACCGGGCTGCACTTCGACGACATCGCGAAGCTGATGCAGGCGTTCGGCAAGCTGCTCGCGGCCGGCCATTCGCTGATCGTGATCGAGCACAACCTCGACGTGATCCGTGCGGCCGACTGGCTGATCGATCTCGGCCCGGAGGGCGGCGACGGCGGTGGCCTCGTGCTGTGCGCGGGCACGCCCGACGACGTGAAGGCCTGCGCCGAATCGCATACCGGCGTGGCGCTGCTGCAGTACGACCGCGCGATGGATGCCGAAGCGGCGCTCGCCGACGAAGGCAAGCCGCTGCAAGCCGTGCTGAACGCGGCGCGCGAGCGGCGCGCGATCGAAGGCGAGGACGTCGTGCGGATCGTCAACGCGCGCGAGCACAACCTGAAGGCGCTCGATGTCGACATCCCGCACGGCAAGTTCAACGTGATCACCGGCGTGTCGGGGTCCGGCAAGTCGACGCTCGCGTTCGACATCCTGTTTCACGAAGGCCAGCGCCGCTACCTCGAATCGCTGAACGCATACGCACGCTCGATCGTGCAGCCGGCCGGCCGCCCCGAAGTCGACGCGGTGTATGGCATTCCGCCGACCGTTGCGATCGAGCAGCGGCTGTCGCGCGGCGGGCGCAAGAGCACGGTCGCGACCACGTCCGAGGTGTGGCACTTCCTGCGGCTGCTGTACGTGAAGCTCGGGCTGCAGCATTGTGTCCACGACGGTACGCCGGTCACGTCGCAATCGGTCGAATCGATCGCCGCGCAGCTGCTGCGCGACCATCGCGGCGAACACGTCGGGCTGCTCGCGCCGCTCGTCGTCAACCGCAAGGGCGTGTACACGGATCTCGCGAAGTGGGCGAAGGCGCGCGGCAGCACGCATCTGCGTGTCGACGGCGAGTTCGTGCCGGTCGATCCGTGGCCGAAGCTCGATCGCTTCCGCGAGCATACGATCGAGTTGCCGGTCGCCGATCTCGTCGTGTCGCCGGACAACGAAGCCGAATTGCGGCGCAGGCTCGACGAGACGCTCGAGCTCGGCAAGGGCGTGATGCATCTGCTCGCGCCGCTCGACGGGCTGCACGATGCGATGCAGGGTGACCGGTCGACCGCGCGCGTCGGCACGATCAAGGTGCTGTCGGTCAAGCGTGCGTGCCCGGTGTGCGGCACGAGCTATCCGGAGCTGGACCCGCGGATGTTCTCGTACAACAGCAAGCATGGCTGGTGCACGACCTGCGTGGGCACCGGCGTCACGCTCACGCGCGAGCAGCGCGCCGCGTACGACGACACGGTGCTCGCCGGGGACGATCGCGGCCGCGAGCAAACGCTGCCGTCGGACGAGCAGGAACCGGAAGGTGTCGGCAACGAGCCGTGCCCGGATTGCAACGGTACGCGGCTGAACCCGTCCGCGCGCGCGGTCACGTTCGACGCGCATCCGATCGTCGAGGTCGCGCAATGGACGGTGTCGGACACGCGCCGCTGGATCGACGGGCTGGAGCTGACGGGGCGTGACGCGCAGATCGCGCGCGACATCGTCAGCGAGATCGGCAGCCGCCTCGCGTTTCTCGAGGAAGTCGGGCTCGGCTACCTGAGCCTCGATCGCGCGGCGCCGAGCCTGTCGGGCGGCGAAGCGCAGCGCATCCGGCTTGCCGCGCAGCTCGGCAGCAACCTGCAGGGCGTCTGCTACGTGCTCGACGAGCCGACGATCGGCCTGCATCCGCGCGACAACCAGATCCTGCTCGACGCGCTGCGCAAGCTCGGCGACAAGGGCAATACGCTCGTCGTCGTCGAGCATGACGAGGACACGATCCGCCGCGCCGATCACATCATCGACGTCGGCCCGGGCGCCGGCAAGCGTGGCGGCACGCTGGTCGCGCAGGGCGCGGTCGCCGATCTCGCCGCGCAGGCCGATTCGGTCACGGGCCGGCTGCTCGCGCAGCCGATGACGCACCCGCTGCAGCCGCGCCGCAGCGTGAGCCTGCCGGGCAAGAAGGGCGGCGCGGCCGTGCCGGAGGCGTGGCTGACCGTGCATGGTGCACGGCTGCACAACCTGCGCGACGTCACGGTCGGCATTCCGCTCGCGCGGCTCGTCGCGGTGACGGGCGTCAGCGGTTCAGGCAAGTCGACGCTTGCGCGCGACGTGCTGATGACGAACCTGCTCGACGCGGTTGGCCGCTCGGTGCTGTCGTCGCCGGCCACGCGGCGCGCGCGCAAGGCCGCGCAGCAGGACGCACCGGCCACCAACCGCCGTTCGAGCGTGCTCGCGCGCAGCGCGCCGCGGCCGTCGCTGAATGTCACGCATGCGTGGCAGGGCTGCGAGTCGCTGAGCGGCTGGGAGCAGATCGACCGCGTGCTCGAAGTCGACCAGACGCCGATCGGCAAGACGCCGCGTTCGTGCCCGGCGACCTATATCGGCGTGTGGGACACGATCCGCAAGCTGTTCGCCGATACGCTGGAGGCGCGTGCACGCGGTTATACGGCGTCGCGATTCTCGTTCAATACGGGCGACGGGCGTTGCCCCGCGTGCGAAGGGCAAGGCGTGCGCACGATCGGCATGAGCTTCCTGCCCGACGTGAAGGTGCCGTGCGACGTGTGCCACGGGCAGCGCTTCAACCCGGAGACGCTCGCCGTCACGTGGCGCGGCCGGAACATCGGCGACGTGCTGACAATGGAGATCGACGAGGCCGTGGAATTCTTCGCGCCGATCTCGAACATCGCGCATCCGCTGCAGCTGATGAAGGATGTCGGGCTCGGCTACCTGACGCTCGGCCAGCCGTCGCCGACGTTGTCCGGCGGCGAGGCGCAGCGCATCAAGCTCGTCACCGAACTCACGAAGGTGCGCGACGACATCACGCGGCGCGGGCAGAAGGCGCCGCATACGCTGTACGTGCTCGACGAACCGACGGTCGGCCTGCACATGGCGGACGTCGCGAAGCTGATCCGCGTGCTGCACCGGCTCGTCGATGCGGGGCACAGCGTCGTCGTGATCGAGCATGACCTCGACGTGATCGCGGAAGCCGACTGGATCATCGATCTCGGGCCGGAAGGCGGCGTGGGCGGCGGTACGATCGTCGCGGCCGCGCCGCCCGAAGCGCTCGTGAAGGTGAGCGCGAGCCATACGGGGCAGGCGTTGAAGCCGGTGCTGGCGCGGACGGCCAGCGAAGACGTTGAAGCGGAGCAGCAGGGCGCGGCACGGGTCGGCTGAACGCGTTGTATCCGGCGAGCGGCTCCGGTGCCACGAGCGGCATCGGGGCCGCGCCTGTTTCATCATTCAGGTCGCTGCGCTCATTCCCCCTTCACGCCGATCGTCTCGATGATGGTCTCCAGTTGCGGGCTCATCGGCAGGTTGAGACTCAAGCCCGACGGAAGCGGGCGCAGGAACCAGCGCTTGTACTGACGCGCGATCTCGCCGTCGGTGGCCAGTTCCTGGAACGTGCTTTTCACGACCTGAGCGAGCTGCGGATCGTCCTTGCGGAACATGATGCCGTACGGGTCGTAGGACAGGAAGTCGCCCACCACGTCGTACTGGCCGCCCTTGCTCGCATTCTCGGCAATCAGGCCGTACAGCAGTACGTCGTCCGTCGCGAACGCGTCGGCGCCGCCGTTCGCGACGAGTGCGAAGCCCTGCGCATGGTCCGGCACCACCTGTAGCTGGATCCCGAGCCTGAACCGGTCGTTCAGGTCGCGCAGCGCCTTCTCGTTGGTCGTGCCGGCCGTCACCGCGACTTTCCTGCCCGCGAGATCGCGGAACGAGCGGATCGGCGCGCCGCGTTTCACCATCACCTTCGTGCCGGCCACGAAGAAGATCGGCGAGAACGCCACGCGTTTCTGGCGCTCCAGGTTGCTCGTCGTGGAGCCGCATTCCAGATCGATCTTGCCGCCGACCACCGCGTCGATACGGTTGTCGGACGTGACCGGCACCCAGCGGATCGTCAGGCTCTTGTTGATCGCATCCTCGATCGACGCCACGAGCGCCTTGCACAGCTCGATCGAATAGCCGATCGGCTGGTTGCGCGCGTTCAGGTACGAGAACGGGATCGACGCGTCGCGATAGCCGAGCGCGATCGTGCCGCTGCCGCGCACCTTCGCGAGCGTGCCGGTCAGTTGGGCCGGCGCGAACGGCTCGACGCGCGGCAGCGTCGACGGCGCATCTTCCGCGCGCGAGGTCGCGCCCGTGGCGAGCAGGCCCGCGAGCGCGAGCGCACGCCAGAATCGCTGCATCTTCATCGCCGGGCCTCCGTCAGACTTGCGTCGGATGTGCGATTGACGCTTCCTGTTCCGCTTCGATGCGCGCCGCGTTGGCTTCGGCTTCCGCTTCCGACAGGAGCTGGCCTTCCCACTTCGCGACCACCGCGCTCGCGATCGAGTTGCCCACCGCATTGGTGGCCGAGCGGCCCATGTCGAGGAACGTGTCGACGCCGAGAATCAGCAGCAGCCCGGCCTCCGGCAGCCCGAACTGGTGCAGCGTGGCCGCGATCACGACGAGCGAGGCGCGCGGCACGCCGGCCATCCCCTTCGACGTGAGCATCAGCACGAGCAGCATCGTGATCTGCGTGCCCAGCGACAGGTGCATGTTGTACGCCTGCGCGATGAATAGCGACGCGAACGTGCAGTACATCATCGACCCGTCGAGGTTGAACGAATAGCCCATCGGCATCACGAAGCTCGAGATCTTGCGCTTCACGCCGAAACGGTCGAGCGCGTCGAGGATCTTCGGGTACGCGGCTTCGGAGCTGGCCGTCGCGAACGACAGCATGAACGCTTCCTTGATCAGCACCAGCAGCTTGAACACCCGCGGCCCGAGGAACACCAGCCCGGCACACACGAGCAGGCCCCAGAGCAGGAACAGGCTGACGTAGAAGTCGCCCATGAACACCGCGAACTTCAGCAGTACCGACAGCCCGTTGACCGCGACGGTGGCGGCCATCGCGGCCATCACCGCGAGCGGCGCGAGCTTCATCACGTAGCCGGTGATCTTGAGCATCACGTGCGACAACTGGTCGATCGCGGCGATGAGGACCTTGCCGCGATCGCCGAGCGCGGCGAGCGCGACGCCGAAGAACATCGAGAACACGACGATCTGCAGGATTTCGTTATTGCTCATCGCCTCGGCGAACGACCTCGGCACCATGTGGCCGACGAAATCCTTCAGCGTGAACTTGGACGTCGCGAGGTTCGCGGATGCGCCGATGTCCGGCAGCGGCAAGCCGAGATTGTCGCCGGGTCGCAGCAGGTTCGCCATCAGCAGCCCGAGCAGCAGCGAGACCAGCGACGCGGTGATGAACCAGGTAATCGATTTCGCGAACACGCGCCCGACCGAGGCCGCGTCGCCCATGTGCGCGATGCCGACGACCAGCGTGGAGAAGACGAGCGGCCCGATCACCATCTTGATCAGGCGCAGGAACACGTCGGAGACGAGCGAGATGTATCCGGCGACTTCGGCGGCGGCCTTCTTGTCCGGAAAGCTCGTGAAGACCATGTAGCCGATCGCGATGCCTGCCACCATCGCGATCAGGATCCAGACGGCTGCAGCATTCTTTTTACGCATCGTAAGCCTCCCATGCAGCGGTTTCGCAATCGGGAATGGGAGGACGATACAGGACCAGAATGGCGATGAACAGTGCAACCGGGTTCGGGTTTGCGCTAGCGCCGGGTCACGCTGATCGTGGCGACGGTGATGGCGCCGGTGGCGCTTCGTGCATGATTCGTGCCCGAAGCCGGCGCAACCCGATACCGCTTTGTGCGGAGCAGCACACTGGCGGTTCGACGTTCGCGACGTTGCGGTGACGGCGGCTCGTTGGCGTCGGAATATGCGTAGCGAAGCCGCCGGCGCGTCGCGTCAAGGTGATTCCGTTCAATCCTGAATGCGCAGCACGTGATCGATGACGCTGGAGATCTGACCGTGTGCCTCGGTGTGCAGCGATGCACGCGCATCGCGTCATGGGCCGGTCGGGCCGTTCCCGTTGTCGGGATGCTTCGTTATTCATGCGCCCGGGGATCCAGCAGGCTCGTGCTGAAATCGCACGCCTGCGCCGCGAGCCCGACGATCTCGGCGGTCAGCGAATGGGCGCGTTCGGCGCGATGCAGCGCGACGTAGCGAACCGGCGGCAGCGCCGGCTGCGTGCGCACGATCTCCAGCGCGTCGCAAGCGACGAGGTGCGCGACGCACGCCTTGGGTAGATAGCTGACACCCAGCCCCGACAGCGTCAGGCCGATCTGCGCGAGCAGGCTGTTGCTCGACAGCACGCGCTGCATCGCGACGCCGTGTTCCTGCAGAAAGCGCGTGTACAGGTGCCCGGTGCCCGACAGGTTCCCTTGCAGGATCAGCGGAAACCGCGCGATGTCCGTCAACGCAAGGGCGGCCCGGGACTTCGGCATGAATCCGGACGCGCACATCCACGCGTTGTCGACCTCGCCGACCACCGTCGCCGTGAACGCATCCGTCGCATGAATCTGCGGGACCACGATCAGATCGATCGTGTCGGCCGCGAGCCGGTCGCGCAGCGTCGCGGTCAGGTCCACCTCGGCTTCCACGTGCACGCGCGGATACGCGGCCTGGATCGCCGCGATCAGGCGCGGCAGCCACGTCAGCGCGGTCAGCTCGGTCACGCCGATCCGGACATGCCGTACCAGCGCTTCCTTCGAACTCATCCGCTCGACCACGCGATCGCGTTGCTCGAGCAGTTCCTTCGCGTGATCGAACAGCTCCGCGCCCTTGTCGGTGAGCCGCGCGCTGCGATGCGCGCGATCGAAGACGGTTAGCTCGAACGCGCGTTCGAGTTCCTGGATCCGCTTCGATACGGCCGACTGCGTCGTGTTCAGGCGCGTCGCGGCCGCGTCGAACGAGCCGAGCTGCACGATCCAGTACAGCGCTTCCATCTGCTTGAACGTCAGCATCGCGTGTCCCTCGATAGATGAATAAAAGCGATATGTTCGCATGTCAAAAAATCGCTTTTTTTACATATTTCGGCTGTTTAAGGTGCTCCCGTTGCGTCGCCTGGCGAGTGCGTTCATCAGAAAACGCGCCGCATCGCACCCAGCGTTCAATCGAACCCCCATTTCCTGGAGATTGCATGGACACCGTCATCGATTCCCCGCCCGTCGCCGACGCGGCCCGCAAGCCGCGCGTCGGGCTCGCGTGGCAGATCGTCATCGGCCTCGTCATCGGCATCGCGACCGGGCTCGTGCTGAACCGGTTTCCGCAGCTGCGCGACACGGTCGTGTCCGGGTTGCTGCAGCCGGCCGGCGACATCTTCATCAAGCTGGTGCGGATGATCGTCGTGCCGATCGTGTTCACGAGCATGGTGATCGGCATCGCCGGCGTCGGCGACGGCAAGTCGCTCGGCCGCCTCGGCCTCAAGACGCTGCTCTATTTCGAGGTGATCACGACGATCGCGATCGTGCTCGGGCTCGTGATCGGCAACGTGCTGCAGCCGGGCGTCGGCACCGACATGTCGCAACTCGGGCACACCGACATTTCCCGTTACCAGCAGACCACGCAACAGGTGCAGCAGGCGCATCACGGGCTGATGGCGCTGGTGCTCGGCATCATCCCGGACAACATCGTCGCGTCGATGGCGAAGGGCGACCTGCTGCCGGTGATCTTTTTCTCGCTGCTGTTCGGGCTCGGGCTGCAGTCGGTGCCGGAAGAACATCGCAAGCCGGTGCTCGCGATGCTCAAGGGCATCGCCGATGCGATGTTCAAGGTGACGAACATGGTGATGCGCTATGCGCCGGTCGGCGTGTGCGCGCTGATCGCGGTGACCGTTTCGAGCTTCGGCTTCGGATCGCTGCTGCCGCTGCTGAAACTCGTCGCCGTCACTTACTTCGCGATCCTGCTGTTCGCGATCGCCGTGCTCGGCGTGATCGCGCGGCTGTTCGGGTTCCGCATCCTGACGCTGCTGCGCGTGATCAAGGACGAGCTGATCATCGCGTTCTCGACCTGCAGCTCGGCGACCGTGCTGCCGCAGTTGATGAAGAAGATGGAGGACTACGGCGTGCCGAAGAGCATCACGACGTTCGTGGTGCCGACCGGCTACACGTTCAACCTCGACGGCGCGTCGATCTATCTCGGCATCGGCACGCTGTTCGTCGCGCAGCTCTATGGCGTGCATCTCGGCTGGCAGCAGCAGGTGCTGCTGACGCTGACCATGGTCGTCACGTCGAAGGGCGCCGCCGGTGTGCCGGGCTTCATGTTCGTGATCATGCTCGCGACGCTCGCGAGTGCGGGGTTGCCGCTCGAAGGGCTCGCGTTCATTGCCGGCGTCGACCGGATCATGGACATGGGCCGCACCGCGCTGAACGTCGTCGGCAACGCGCTCGCGCCGCTCGTCATCGCGAAATGGGAAGGCCGGTACGACGCGGAGAAGGGCCGCGCGTACGTCGAATCGCTGCGCGGCTGAACGCCGCCATGCACGTATCGCACAACATTCCGAAGCAAACAGGAGCATCGAAGATGAGCAGTCCCCGTGGTGCACTTTTTCCCGACGCGTTGATACAGCAAATCAAGTCGCGCTTTCATCACGTCGATCGCGACGTCGACGGCCGCGAGCGGCTGTTCTTCGACAACGCAGGCGGGTCGTTCCGGTTGAAGGCCGCGGTCGACGCGTACGCACGGGTCGATGCGCTGCCCGATTGCCCGGAGCGGATCCACGCGCGCGCGCTCGATCTGCAGGCGATCCAGTCGCGCGGCGAGGACGACGTGCGCACGATCCTGAACGCGCAGGGCGGCACCGTGTATGCGTCGCTGACCGCGTCGGGCGCGATGTTCGACATGGTGCGCGCGATCATGGAGCACGTGCCGGGCACCAACGCGGTGACGACCGTGCTCGAACACCCGTCCTCGTACGACGCGATGACGGTTTACGCGCAACGGACCGGCAAGACGCTGCGTATCGCGCCGAGCAATCCGGAGACTGGCGGCGTGGACGTCGACGCGATCGTGTCGCTGGTCGACGCGGACACCGCGCTGCTCAGCGTGATGGCTGCGTCGAACATCTCCGGCGCGAAATTCGACATCGAGACGATCGTCGCGCGGGCGCGCGAGAAGAACCCCGATCTGTTCATCGTCGTCGACGCGGTCCAGCATGCGCCGCACGGGATCATCGACCTGCAGCGCACGCCGGTCGACGCGATCAACTTCGCACCGTACAAGTTCTTCGGATGCCGCGGCTCGGGCATGTCGTGGCTGTCGCCGCGTGCGGCCGCATTGCCGCATCACCGGCTCGCCGCGAAGGAGAGCGGCGTATGGGAACTCGGCAGCCCGGCGCCCGCGCAGTTCGCGGTCGTGACGGCGATCGTCGACTACGTGGCCTGGATCGGCCGGTATTTCATCGATTCGGACGACCGCCGCACGCTGTTCGTCGAGGGCATGCACCGGATCGAGCTGCACGAGCGCGCGCTGCTGGCCGCGTTGCTCGACGGGTTGCGCGCGATCGACGGCGTCGACGTGTATTGGGATCGTGACGACCTGACGCAGCGCGACCTGATCGTCGGGATCGGCTTCGCGCACCTTGAACCGACGCAGGCGGTGCGGGAATACGAGAAGCACGGTGTGATCGTCTATGAGCGCGTCGCATCGAGCCTGTATTCGGGCCGGATGCTGAAATCGTTCGGGCTCGGCGGCGCGGTGCGGATCTCGCCGCTCCATTGTCATGCGCCGGACGATATCGCGCGATTCGTCGCGATTACCGACGCGCTCGCGGCGCAGCGCTGATCGGCGAGACGGCCCCGATCATCCGGGCCGTCTCGCATCCAGCGCGGTTGTCGATCAGCCTGCCGGCGCGACGGATGCGCCCGTGATGCCGTGCCGGCGCAGCGAATCGGCGACGAAACCCGACGCCTTCATTTCCTCGACGAATTCGTTCAACACCGCTGCGGCTGCTTCGCCGCGGCTCTTCGGCACGCCCATTGCCTGCCGGATCACCATGAAGCGCTCGTCGAGCAGGCGCAGGCCGGTCGTTTTCGCGGCGTCGGCTTCGAGCTGCTGCTTCACGCCGGCGGCGACCTCCAGTGACTGTTCGAGAAACGTCGGCACGACGGCCGGCGACGTCGGCGCGCGCACGATCTGCGCGGCTTTCAGTTCGCGGGTGAGGAACAGGTCGTACGCGCTGCCCTTGCCGACGACCACGCGGTTGTGCGGCTGGTCGACGTCGTCGTTGGTGCGGATCGGCGAAGCGTCGGGCACGAGATAGAAGCCCTCGATCAGTACGTACGGGGCGGTGAACGCGACCGTTTCGCCGCGCAGCGGATCGACCGCGAAGAAACCGAAATCGGCGCGTTCCTCGGTCAGCGCCTGTACCGATTTGCCGGCGGCGTCGAACACCACGAGTTCCAGTTCGGCCGACAGGCGCTCGGCGAATGCGCGCGCGAGGTCGATCGATACGCCGAACGGTTCGCCGGTCGCCGGATCGAGATTAGCGAGGATCGGGTTGCCGAGGTTGATCGACGCGCGGAGCTTGCCGGTGGGGGTGAAGGCGGAGCGGACGGAAGGGGCGATGGGCATGATCAGGCTCGTGGGAGGCTTAGGGTCGGCAGGGCGATCGAGGGCACGCAACGGCGTGGCGATGTCGAGCTTATCACCAGGACGTCGGGGGAAGCGTGTTGCAGGGTGTACCTGTTCAGCCTGCATGGCCCGGATTCAATGGCGCCGAAAGCCGTGGCGCCCGTTTTTCATCCGGGTGAATCTCGCTTGCTTCCGGGCGCCGACTTTTTTAGTATGCAGAATGCTCGACCCGGCCCCTTTCGGCGGTTCAAGCGCGGTCTAAATCCACGAGGACGGACATGCAACAGCGGTCAGCGGCTCCTCTTTACGTCGTGCTGGTCGGCGTCGCCATCGCATGCGTATTGATGGGCTTGTGCACACTCCAGCTGCTACAGAGCCGCGATGACGCGCTCGATCGCGCGCGGGAGACGTCGCGTAACCTCGGCTTGATGGCGGAGCGCGACATCGAGCGCAATTTCGAACTCTACGACCTGTCGTTGCAGGCCGTGATTCAAGGATTGCAGCGCCCGGACGTGATGGCGGCCGCCCCCTCGCTGCGCAACGGCGTGTTGTTCGATCATGCGATGACTGCCGAGTTTCTCGGCTCGATGCTGGTGCTGGATCGTGACGGCAACATCCAGCTGGACTCGGCCAACGATGTACCACGCAAAGGCAATTTTGCGGATCGCAAATACTTTACGATCCACCGCGATAATCCGAATATCGGGCTGTACGTCAGCGATCCGTTCGAGTCGCGATTGCGCCGCGGAATGCCCAGCATTGCGCTGACGCGCCGAATCTCCCGACCGGACGGCTCGTTCGCCGGGGTTGCGTTGATTGCGATCAACCTCGATTACTTCCACAAGCTGTTCGCCGGTCTTGCGCTCGGGCCACATGGCTCGATGTCGCTGATCGGCAAAGACGGCATCATGTTCATGCGACAACCGTTCGACCCGCACATCGTCGGTCGCGACCTCGGCAAGGCCAGCACTTTCAAACGATTCCTTACGGCACCGGAGGGTACGTTTTCGGAAACCGCAACGATTGACGGGGTGCGCCGGCTCTACTATTTCAAGAATCTGCCGAATCTTCCGCTGATCCTCATGGTCGCGGAAGCCGAACAGGATATCTACGCGGCGTGGCGGCATCGTGCGATCACCATCGGGACGCTGGTGGCCGCGTTCGGCGTCGGGTTTGTTGCGCTGGCGGTCGTGCTCAGTGCGCAACTGCGTCGACGCATGCGCGCGGAATCGGAGCTTGTTCTGCTGGCGCGCACCGACGGGTTGACCGGTCTCAACAACCGCCGCACGTTCGGTGAAATCCTCGATCGAGAGTGGCGCCGGGCGTGCAGGTCACGTAGTGTTTTCTCGCTGCTGTTCCTCGATGTCGACCGATTCAAGGCGTACAACGACACTTACGGCCATCAGGCAGGCGACGATGCGCTCGCCGCGGTCGCACGGTGCATCGGCGAGAATATCCGCCGCCCCGGCGACGTCGCCGCGCGATACGGTGGAGAGGAGTTTGTCGTGTTGTTGCCCGATACGCCGGCTGCAGGTGCGGAACTGATCGCGGAAAAAATCCGCACGGCGATCAGCGACCTGGCCATCGAGCATGCATGCAGTGAATTTGGCCGTGTGACTGCGAGCATCGGGCTGGCGAGCTGGACGTCGGAACAGGACGGCGACGCGGGTGGAGCGATCAAGGCCGCGGACGAAGCGCTCTATCGCGCGAAGGCGACCGGCCGGAACAAGATTGCCAAAGTTTAGCGTCCGGCTTGAATGCCGCGAATCTCATGGTGGGCAATGGCGGCCAACGTCGACTGATACGGGACCGTGAAGGCCGATATCGAACGGAGGGCAGCGCAGCTTTGTGCGCCGAGCCTTGTCCGATCATGTGCAGGTAGGGCTGAAGCGTTGGGGGGGCGGTTGCAGGTGCCGTGGTGGGGTGCGTGCCCACGTGACCGGGAAAAGTTGCTTTGGCAGCCCGAGTTTGCCAGCGGTATGGGGCTTGTCTGCTGATGCAAGGCATGAAAAAGGCCCGCTGTTCGCGGGCCCTGTGCAATCAGCAATTGCCTTTCTTCGCCTGTCCGGGCGGGCAGAATCCGTTCCCCGGTCCACCCTGCGGTGCGACGACCACCGGTGCGCCCGGAACGTATGCGACGCACCCGCTGAGCGCGCCGACCAAACTCGCTGCTGCGAGCAATGCGATCACCCCTTTTTTCACTTCGTTCTCCCGTTATTGATGAAAGGGCCCTGCGGCCCTTTCGATGGCGCTGCCGTGCGTCAGAAGGTGAAATTGACGTTCGACTGGCTGGTCGTTGCGTTGACGTTCGCCGATTGGGTCGCCCCCGACGCTGCATCCGCTTCGATCGTATATTGCCCTGCAGCCGCCGGCGCCGCAGCCAGCGCGACCGGCAGCGAGCCAGAGTACGTGCCGACGATCGGTGCGGCCGCGGGTACGTTGAGCGCATAGGCGCCCGTGTCCATGTTCGCGTTGACCGACGTGATCTCGTAGGCGTTCGCGTCGATCGTTTGCAGCGCGCGCACGAACGCGTTCGCGCTGGCCGTTGCCGTACCGCTGACGGTGCTCATCGTCGAGGCCGGCAGCGTGATCGGTGCGGTCGATGCAGACACCGCCGTGGTCGTGTTCACCACAACCGGCACCGAGCGGACGATGCCGGACGCGAAGCTGTTCTGCACGATGACGACGTCGTAGTTGCCTTGTGTCGAGCTCTGAATCAGCGGCGACAACACGAATTTCCCGGAACTGTCCGCAACCGTACCCCTGACGACCTTGCCGCCTTGTTCGGCGTACACGGTCGCGCCGGCTTCGGCGGGGGCGACGTAACCGGAGATCGCGCCGCTCACGACGGTCGGGGTTGCAGTGACGACAGGCTTCAGCGCATACGAGCCGTTGCCGCGCTGGACGATCGACTTGCACGCGTTGAAGTCGAGCACCAGATCGACGAGCGTGTTCGGCTGGACCGTGAACGGCTGGATGATCTTGTAGCCGCTTTGCGTCGCGCTTGGTGTGGCGAGCGCCTGTTCCGTCCCGCCCGTCGGGACGATCGAGTTCGCGAGATTGTTGCCCTGGTTCTGCGCGAGCACGAGACGGACTTGCTGATACTGGCCGGCGGGCAGCGCAGTCTGGCCGAGGTCGGCGAGCACGCCGTTGGTGAGCGACAGCAGGTCGATCTTCTGCGGCGAGGCAAGCGCAATCGTGGACCAGCCCGCGTCGTTGTCGCCTGCATTCGCGTTCGCATTGACGCGAACCTGCGAGACGGTCACGTAGACATGGTCGTATCCGCAGGACGGCGCATCGGTCATCGCAACATGCAGTGTGCCGGTTTGCGGGCTGCTGCCGCCATCGTCGCCACCACCACCGCAACCTGCCAGCAGGAATGGCACGAAGGCGGCGCAAAGGGCGCTCTTGATGATGTTATTCATATGTCCCCCTTGTGGGCATTATTGTGGGTGACGGAAGAATAGCGGGGCCGCAGCTTACTATTTGGGTATCTTTGAAACGAACAGTAACAAACTGTTCGATCGGTAAATCTTTACCGGGATTGATGTCGAATTGGATGGCGTATGTCGGGCAACAGGCGCGATTGCTTCGTGCCAGTGGCACTCGATGCGAGCATCGGTGACGCGTGCCTGATGTGGCACGGCGTAGCTAATGCAGTATCGTTGGAGAGACGTTTGCAGGCGCGGTGGTGGGAGGCTGTAGCCGGGAAAAATGGCCTGTGCGCCGTGAGTTTCCCGGCAGCCTTGGCATAGGCATGGTTACGGCTTGATATCCGAAAGGCGCACTCACTCGACTGCAGATGCACCATGCGTCCGACGTCGCCGAACTGCTCCTGAATCGTTGGACGACGAGCGCCACCAATCTGGCAAGACGGGGGCGCCGGTGCTTACAATCAGAAGAATCAGTATGCCGATTCTGGAAGAAGCCTTGGCCAATCGCCCTGTATCGCCGACCTCGATGTCGGCTCGCGGGCAGCGGCGCCTCGATTACCGTGCAGCAATTGGAGAACCCGATGATCAAAGTCAGTGTCATGTACCCGTACGCCGCAGGCGCACGATTCGATCATGCTTACTACCGCGAGCGACATATGCCGATGGTGAAGCAGCGGCTCGGCGCGGCATGTCTGTACTACACGATTGACAAGGGCGTCGCAGGCGGCGCTCCGGGCACTGATCCTGTCTACGTGGCCAGGTGCGACTTCGTCTGCACTTCCATCGAAGCTTTCCAGGCAGCCCGCGATCCGCATGCGCAGGAGATCATGGCCGACATAGCCAATTACACGGATATACAACCCGTGCTGCAAATCAGTGAGGTGATAGTGGAGCGTTCGGGAGTTTGACCAAGGTTCGGGTATCGCCAGGCACCGCATCCGCGTACGGCATACCCGAGCTTACCAGTGGCGGCTGAGGTGCAAGTGCGAAGCTCGCTGTTCGGCCAGGTGTCGAACATGGCGACCGGGAAGTCATTTGTTGACGCTTTCAGCAATCGCGCGAAACGCCTGTATGTCCTGCTCGGACAAGCGCCTTTTTAAGGGAGCAACCTGCTTTGCTCCAGGGGAGTGTTCGTAAACGTAGCGATAGACAACCCCGCCGCCGCCGCGGGGATCCTGCCAAACCTCGAATGAACCATCCTTGCCATTCGAATATTTCACAGCGAGAGAGACGGATGGTGCCGGTGGCGTTTCCCACAGTCCCCGCCAACCGGTGCGGTGCGCGTCGATCCAGCGCGACAAAACGAGAGTTTCTTCCCGCGTAAAAGGTGCAGGTTTCCCCTGTCGATACCCGGTTGCCGACACGATCGGAGGCGTGTCGATATTCTCAGTGCAACTCGCACTGCCCAGGATCAATGTCGCGGCAATCAGCAGGCGGAGGCAACGCAGCATGCGACTGGGAAAAATTGCTCGGGTTGCCCGAGTTTACCAGCGAGTCGGGCGGGTAAGTGCAAAGCTCGCCTTGCCGCGAAGCACTGTACCAAGAACCTGCTAAGGAACGAAACCGTACCCTCGAGTGACCGATTCCCGAAAGCGCGAATGACGGCTGGCTGCCGAGACGAAGCGGCCATGAAGGGGCATATGCCCCCGTCTGCAAAACTCGCCGTCGGAAGCGCAAGGTCTATGGATGGAAGGTTTCGCCCCGGTTCAGCATGTCGATGAATTCGCCGATTTTACGCGCCCGTGTTTCCGGCTTTTTGGCATTCTGTATCCGAAACAGAATGGCATAACGGTTACGGCTGTTCAGTGTTGCAAAGAACTTCCTGGCTCCTGGATTGGCGTCCAGAGCAACCTGCATGTCGTCCGGCACGGTCGAGTTGCTGGACGACGTATACGCAGCCTTCCAGCGGCCGTCCTTCCTGGCCCTCTCGATTTCACCCATGCCGGACGGGCGCATTCTTCCTGCGGCGATCAGCGCTTCAGCCCTATCTTTGTTGAGTTTGGACCAGATGCTTTTTGCCGTGCGCGGGGTGAAGCGCTGTAACCAGAATGTTTCGCTCTCGGCCCGCTTTTGACCATCGATCCAGCCAAAGCAGAGCGCGCTTTCCAACGCTTGTTCGTAAGTGACGGTTCGCTGTCCTGTGCCTTTTTTCGCCAGACGCAGCCATGCTCCGCTCGAAGTGCTGCCGTTCTCGCCTAACCAGCTTTCCCACTCGGACTGACTGGAAAACGTTAGAGCGCATTCGGTCATGTGGCTATCCTGAATGGTTGAACATGGGCGGGGAGGGTGTCCGCAGTCCGACAGTGTCGATGCGGACACCAGCGTCCGTGGCGCGCTCAATACGCGAGCGCTTTACCCGAGGCATCCTTGATTTTCGTCTTCCACTGCGTGCGGATTTCAGATACGACCGAATCCGGGAGTGTGATGTAGTCGAGGTCCGCGGCAGTCTGGTTGCCTGCGCGGAATGCCCAATCGAAGAACTTCAGCGTTTCCGCGCCCTGTGCCGGTTTCTCCTGCTTCGCGTGCAGCAGCACGAACGTCGCGCCGACAACCGGCCATGCGTCCTTGCCCGGCTGGTTCGTCAGGATCTGGTAGAACGACTTCGACCAGTTCGCGCCGGCAGCAGCGGCCTTGAACGTTTCCGTCTTCGGCTCGACCACCGTGCCCGTCGAGTTCTTCAGGGCCGTGTAGACCATGTTGTTCCGCTTTGCGTATGCCCATTCGACGTAGCCGATCGCACCCGGCAGGCGCTGCACGAAGGCTGCGACGCCGTCGTTGCCCTTGCCGCCCGTGCCCGTCGGCCAGTTGACCGTCGTGCCTTCGCCGATCTTCGACTTCCACTCGCCGTTGACCTTCGACAGGTAGTTCGTCCAGATGAAACTCGTGCCTGAGCCGTCAGCGCGGCGAACCACGGCGATGTCGGTATCCGCCAGCTTGACCTTCGGGTTCAGCGCAGCGATTGCCGGGTCGTTCCACTTCTTGATCTTGCCGAGGTAGATGTCGCCGAGCACCGGGCCCGACAGCGTCAGTTCACCGGCCTTCACGCCGGGAACGTTGACGACCGGCACCACGCCGCCGACCACCGTCGGGAACTGGAACAGGTCTTCCTTCGCGAGATCGTCATCCTTCAGTGGAGCGTCCGATCCGGCAAAATCGACCGTCTTCGCGACGATCTGCTTCAGGCCGCCCGATGAGCCGATGCCCTGGTAGTTGACCTTGCCGCCGCCCGACTTCCGATAGGCATCCGCCCACTTCGTGTAAACCGGTGCGGCGAACGTGCTACCGGCTCCGGTGATGTCGGCAGCATGAGCGGTGATGGCCACGACGGCCAGGGCGCAGGGAACCAGCATCCGGATGTTCATGAAACACCTCCTGTCTGCTTTCGATTGCAATGAGCAACTGCGCGGATGCAGTTGCGGGCATGTCGAACTTCTCCAGAATGACATCCGCCGCAAGTCTGGTCGCGATGTCCCCACCCGGTCAGGGGCGCCAGCAGAGAACGGCAGGTCAGGATCGACCTGAACGATCGGATGGGTCATACCAATGGCGGAATCCGTCAGGACGGACGATAGGTAATCTCGCATCGAATGGTGATGGGAGTATTGCATCCGGATGCGAAAACTCAAGGAGCGCGTCGGCGTTCGATACGCCAATCCTGGCTGGCATCGCTGGAGGCAATGATCGCCGGTGCGCGATCGCCGGCACGTTGGACGGTGTCTTCGGTCGTGAAGATGTGCATTGCCGGACGCGATCGGTTTGAACCCGCAGCCCATGACAACCCACAAGACATGTCCGAGCCGGGTCGGCCCTCGCGATCACGGGCGGGCCAGTTGGGGACTCGCACGTCGCCGGACCGCGCTGCCTGAAGACCAACCGCACGGATAGCTTGACAAGCGGATCGGGTTGGCAACATGATTAACCTATCAGCTAATTAACCAATTGGAAAAGTAATTGGAAGCGGACCATCTCAGCGTCACATTTGCCGCGCTTGCCGATCCGACTCGACGCGCCATCCTCGCGCGACTGGCGCAAGGCGAGGCCACGGTCGGCGATCTCGCCGATCCTTTTGACATGAGTGCGCCGGCCATCAGCAAGCACCTGCGCGTGCTCGCAAAGGCCGGCCTCATCACGCAAGGGCGCGACCGGCAGTTTCGTCCGTGTCGAATCGCGCCCGAGCCGCTCAAGGAGGCTGCCGACTGGGCGCTGCAGTACCGCGCTCTGTGGGAGCAGCGTCTCGACCAGCTCGATAGCTACCTGCAGCAATTGCAACAGCAGCCTGACAAGGACGCCGCCAAAAAGGCCGCGCCGAAAGCCGTGTCCAAAGATTCCTCAACCCGAACCAGGAAGACTCGTCACCATGACTGACAAACTGTCCGCTCCCTTTGTCATCGAGCGCCGCTTCGCCGCGCCGCGCGAACTCGTTTATGCCGCGCTGACGGAGGCTGAGCATTTGAGCAAGTGGATGAGCCCGCCTGGCATGGAAATATCCCATTGCACGGTGGACGCGCGTGTCGGCGGCGTCTTTCACTACGCGATGAAGCCGCAGGGCGCGCCCGACGCGCAGGCAATGTGGGGCAAATGGACGTTTCGCGAGTTGACGCCGCCCGAGCGCATTGTCGTCGTCGTGCAGTTCAGTGATGCCGACGGCGGTGTGACGCGGCATCCGATGGCGGCGCAATGGCCGCTCTATACGCTCTCGACAACCACGCTTGGCGAAATCGAGGGTGGCACGTCGATGCGCCTTGAGTGGCGCGCGCTGGACGCCAGCGAGGCCGAGGAAGCCATCTTCGACGCGTCGCACGCCAGCATGACTCAAGGTTGGGGCGGCACGATGGACGCACTCGACAAGTACCTCGCGCAACAGCAAGCGGGGCACTGAGTCGGGGGATGCGAAACGAGGCGCACTTCGGTGCGCTTTTTTTCATTCGTGGTGACGGAGGATCGTATGTGTTGCCCGGCAACGATCGGTTTTCCCATCCGTAGCCATCGTGCTTGCTGGCACCAGTCGCGTCTGTCCGAATGAACGACCGAGGACTTTCGAGACGGAGCGTGGGCAGCCGATTGCATCGGAGGACCGCTTTGAGTTCGAGGGATGGGTGTAGGTCTTCGTGTAGATCTGTGTGCTTTGCCGTGTCACATAAGGCGACGGTACTGCGGCATCATTGGCGTGATGTTTGCGGGTGCGCCGGTGGGTTGGGCGCCATGTGGTCGATAAAGGCTGATTTGGCTGGCGATCGAGGACAGATGCGACATGAAATACTTGCGCGATTTGGCAGAAAAATACGAAATCGAAGTAGCGCAGCTGGATCGACTCTTGATCGCCACCACGGCGACACCATGCAATATCGACGTTGACGTGGGTTTTGGTCGAAGCGATCTTAGAAAATCGATATTTTTTCCCCACTATGACATCGGCGCAGATGTTTATGTCTATGGGTTTGGGGCAAAGGAATTTTCGGCTCGCTTGCGGGAAATTGATCGCCTGCCGGAAATGCTAAGGCATCTCTTTTCGGAATACGCATTTGCCGTAGAGTGGGATGGAAAAAATCTGACTGCAAACATCAATATGTACTATTACGACCCGTATAAAGATGGGTTGCAGGTCGAAATGTTTTTTTCGGAGCTGCGGGACGTTTCAAGATATCTTCAATCTGCCGCATCATCAGTCCACTTCGAGCCTCAGAATGTCCAATGCAAAATCGGACCTCGGTGGGTTAGAAGGGCAACCAACGTGGCCGCATTTTTTCTTCCCTTCCTGCTCTTTTTTTTGGTGATGATATTCGTTCTCATCGATTTGAAGAAGCGGTAACCATTTCGTTGTCAGCGTAGCCCGATTGCTTTTCGCGGACGAAAACGCCCCCTCTCGCTCTCGTGCATGCCATCAAGCGGAAAACGCACGTTACGACACTTCACGATTCGTCACGTGCTCGAGCAAATGCGCAACAAAGCGGGTGAGCTTGGGCAGCGGGCGCCGGTCGTGTCGATACACGATATGCACGGGGTGCGGCTTCGGCGAATAGTCTTGCAGCACTTGCACCAACGCACCGCTTGCCAGATCGGGGCTCACCAGGACTTCCGGTTGCAACAACAATCCGGCACCTGCGATTGCGGCCATCCGTAGGCCGTTGCCGTCGTTGCATGTGAACACCGATTCCGTCGAGAAGTGCGGGCTTTCATCGTCCCCGAGCTTCCAGCCGTTACGGCTGTTCCACACCGTGTGAGACAGGCAATGATGCGCACCGAGATCCTGCGGTGTCTCCGGGCGCCCGTACTGGGCGAGATAGCCCGGCGATGCACAGATCACCATGCGATACAGCGTCAACGGCTTTGCAACGAGATCGGCATCGCCCAGGTCGCCAATGCGGATCGCCAGATCAAAACCCTCGTCGATCAGGTCGACGTTGCGATTACTCAATTCCAGCTCGACACGCACCTGCGGATACATCTGTCGGAAAGTCGCGGCCAGAGGCGCGATGACGCAAGCGCCAAAGGTGATCGGCGCGCTGATCCGCAACGTTCCGGACGGTGACGCGCGAAGCCGTTCGATCGACGTTTCGGCGATTCGCATGTGTTCGAGCGCACGCTTCGCGTCTTCGTAAAACACACGGCCAGCATCTGTCAGGCTCTGGCGCCGGGTAGTGCGCTCCAGCAGGCGCGCACCGAGACGTTCTTCCAGTTCGCGGACATATTTTCCAACCATGACCGCCGAGATTTCCAGCCGCTCCGCTGCCTCGGTGAAGTTGCCGCCTTCCACAACGGCAACGAAGGTTTCCATGGCGCGCAGTCGGTCCATATTGCGAACTGTAGGTTAGTAGTGTCGGAAATTAGAGCATATTTATTGGTCTGTTGGTTCGTGAAGAATGGCGACATTTCAACCTGAACGCGAAAAGGAGTGTTCGATGAAGATCGTCGTAATCGGTGCCAGCGGGGACGTGGGCCGTTCCGTGGCAGATGAGCTTGCACATGACGGCAAGCACGAAATCATTCGTGTCGGTCGTACCCGCGGTGACCGTCAGGTCGACATCACCCGTGACGACAGTGTGGGTTCGCTATTCGAGCAGATCGGGCGAGTCGACGCCATCGTTGTCGCGGCGGGCAACGTCATTCTGGCACCCATCGACAAGATGACAGCGGCCGATTTCCACCAAGGCCTGCAGGACAAACTACTCGGTCAGGTGCGTGTCGTGCTGGTTGGTCAGCACTTCCTGAGCGACGGCGGCTCGATTACGCTGACGTCCGGCATCGCGGTCGATGATCCGATTGCGCAGGGCGCCCATGCCGCAGCGTCGAATGCCGCGATCGAAGGGTTCGTGCGTGCCGCCGCATGCGATCTTCCGCGCGGCATCCGCATCAATGCAGTGAGTCCGACCGTGCTGACAGAATCCATGGGCCGGTTCGGGCCGTTCTTTCCCGGCTACGAAGGCGTGCCGGCGACACGTGTGGCATTGGCCTATCGACGCAGTGTGGAGGGGGTACATAGCGGCCGCGTCTATCGCGTTGGTCATTGACGTTACGGGCGGCGCGGATCCTGGCACGGCCCGCATGCCGGACACACGCCGGCATGCGCCGGGCCGGTCCCCCGGAAACCGACGCGCGCGCGTCATGGCGCTCGGGTATGCTGCGTCACTATTCGTTGGCCTGGTGAACACATCACACACGGCGATGCATGGTGCGCTCGATACCGCGCTTGCATCGCCCCGTTCGCCGCACGACGCCAATTCCATTTCCGGGAAAAAGGACCCTTCATGGCAGAACTGGACAACGCACTTTACGAGCAGATCGGCGCGCTGAGCGAGGCGGGCGACGCGTTGGCGGAAGACGAGGACTACGAAGGCGCGCTCGCGAAATACTGGGAGGCGTTCGACCTACTCCCCGAACCCAGGACTAACTGGGAAGCCGGCACCTGGCTCATGGCCGCGATCGGCGACGCGAATTTCTTTCAGGAAGACTACGCGGCCGGCAGCGACAATCTCGGCCACGCGATGCATTTCCCCAACGCGATCGGCAACCCGTTCCTGCACCTGCGGCTCGGTCAGTGCCAGTTCGAACTCGGCGCTCTCGACCGCGCGGCGGACGAACTGATGCGAGCCTACATGGGCGGCGGGCCGGAGCTTTTCGAGGACGAGGACGACAAGTACCTGCGATTCCTGGCCACGCGGGCGGACGGGATCCAGGCGCCCTGACGCGCAGGCGTGTTGTCCGGGGCGCTCCAGTCCCAGCCAGTGAACCTGGCCTTCGTTCGGACCGCACAATCCGACATTGACACGCTGGTCGCGTTGCGCGGCAGCGCGTCGAACCGCTTCTACGAACGGCACGGCTTCGTGCGAAGCGACGAAGCGGAATGGGACATCTACTACGTGCGCGAGCCGGGTTCGGCAACCGTGTAGCACTCGCCGGATCTACGCCGGTCGAAACCGGCACGCACGTATTAGCGTTTTCACCAATATGGAAAACGCGAGGCCGGCCGATGTTGCAGAGAGGATGTGAATAATTGATCCGAGGCCAATTATGACGGCATCTGCAACAAACGGCGTGAATGCCGTGCCACCCGAAACTCCGGACGCAACAGCGGCAACCGGCGACGCGGACCGCGCACCGTCGATCCTGCTGGTCGACGACGAGCCGAACGTGCTGTCGGCGCTCAGGCGCGTATTGCGGCCCACCGGCTACGAGATCCTGACCGCCGACAGCGGCGAGGCCGCGCTCGGGATCCTGGCGTCGACGGAGATCGACCTGATCGTGTCCGACATGCGGATGCCGCACATGAGCGGCGCGGAATTTCTCGCGCGCGCTCGGGCGCTGTATCCGGACACGATGCGCATCCTGCTGACCGGTTATGCGGAGATCGCATCGGTCGTGCAGGCCGTCAACGAAGGCGGCGTGTATCGCTATCTGAACAAACCGTGGGACGATCACGACCTGCTGCTGACCATCGAGCAGGCGCTGGAGCAGCGCCGTTTGCGCCGCGAAGCGGCCCGGCTCGCCGCGCTGACGGAAGCGCAGAACGACGCGCTGCGCCTGTTCAACACGGAACTCGAAACGCAGGTGCGCGCGCGTACCGAGGAACTCGGGCAGACGGTGATGTTCCTGGAGGCTGCGCAACGCGACCTGAAACGCAGTTTCACGGCGATGGTGCAGGTCTGCGCAAGCATGATCGAGCTGCGTTGCGGAGCGGCCAGCGGCCACGCGATGCGGGTCGGCGAGATCGCGCGCCGGCTCGCGCTGGCGGCGGAGATGAGCGAGCTGCACGCGCAGGATGTCTATTTCGCGGGGCTGCTGCACGGCATCGGCAAGCTGTCGCTGCCGGACGACTTGCTGCACAAGCCGCTCACGCGGATGACGACGGACGAGCACCGGCTGTTCCACGAACATCCGCTGCGTGCGCAGATGGTGCTGACGCCTGTCGCGCAATTGCACAAGGTTGCGTCGATCGTGCTGCACCAGTATGAGCGCTTCAACGGGCGCGGCACGCCGGACGGACTGATCGGCGACGCGATCCCGCCCGGCTCGCGGATCGTTGCGATCGCACGCGATTTCGAAGGACTGCGCCACGGCGAGATCGGTGCGCCGCATTCGATCGAACAGGCGATCGACGTGTTGCGCTCGCAGGCCGGCGTGCGTTACGACCCGCAGCTCGTCGAGCGCTTCACCGAGCTGATGCGCGATCCCGCGAGTCTCGGCATCGCGGCGTCCGTCGCCGAGATCCGGTCGGCGCAGCTGCGCGAAGGGATGCGGCTCGCCGACGATCTGCGCACGCATCGCGGCGTGCTGCTGATGACGAAGGGCAGCGTGATGTCGGCGCACCAGATCGAACTCGTGCGGCGCTTCGAAACGCGGGAAGGCACACCGTTCGACATCCTCGTGCTGGCCGGTCCGGCGGCGCAGGCGCAGGCGCCCAACGCAGGCGCGCCGCCGGCCTGACGTTGCGTGGTGCGCGATCGACCGCGCACCGCGCAATGCGAAGATGCCTTCACCCTGCTTGGGGCGTCCGATCATGCATGGCACCTACAACGTCACGCTCGTCCTGCTGTCGCTCGCGATCGCGACGCTGGCGTCCTATACGACGCTCGACCTCGCGGCGTTCATTTCGCTGCTCGACAACCCGAAGCTGAAGCGGGCGTGGCTGGGCGGCGGCGCGGCCGCAATGGGCACCGGAATCTGGTCGATGCATTTCGTCGGGATGCTCGCGTTCTCGCTGCCGATCCCGCTCGGTTATGCGTGGCAGGGCACGGGCATCTCGCTGGGAATCGCCGTGCTCGTGTCGTATTTCGCGCTGAACGTCGTCACGCGCGCGCGACTGGGCTGGCGGCGGCTAGGCGCGGGCGGCGTGCTGATGGGCGGCGGCATTGCCGGCATGCATTACACGGGCATGGCCGCGATGCACATGCAGCCGGCCATTCGTTACGATGCCGCGCTGTTTGCCGCATCGATCGGCATCGCGGTGATCGCATCGACGGCTGCGCTATGGATCGCGCAGGCATTGCGCGCGCGGCAGGCACGCCATGCGACCGTGCAACGCGTCGGCGCGGCCGTCATCATGGGCATTGCCATTACCGGCATGCACTACACGGGGATGGCCGCTGCGCATTTCGCGCCGGATGCGCGATGCGGCGCCGCGCAAGGGGTCGACGCACCGTGGCTCGCGACGACCGTCGCGCTGTTTACGATGGCGACGCTGGTCGTCACGCTGATGCTGTGCCGTTTCGATGCGCGCACCACCTTCCTGCGCGGGATGACCGACACGCTCGAACGGCTCGTGCGGTTGCGAACCGACGAACTCGAGCGCGCACTGCGCCGCTACGAGCAGACGACGCAGATGCTGCAACGCACGCGCGAGAACATGGCGGCCGAGATCGACGAACGCAAGGCCGCGCACGCGCTGCTCGAACAGGAAAAGGACGAACAGCGGCGCCTGCTGCATGCGCTCGCGGAAACGCACGAGCAGTTGCTGCAGTCGGAAAAGCTCGCGTCGATCGGCCAGCTCGCGGCCGGCGTCGCGCACGAGATCAACAATCCGATCGGCTTCGTCAGCGCGAACCTCAATACGTTGAAGACGTGGGTGCGCAGCCTGCTCGACGTGGTCGCCGCGCATGAAGCCGCGCTGCCGCAGCACGACCCGGCCGCCCGCGATGCGCTGGCAGCCGTGCGCCGCGCCGCGGATCTCGACTACGTCCGCGACGAGATCGTGACGCTGATCGACGAATCGATCGACGGCGCGCTGCGCGTGCGGCGCATCGTGCAGGACCTGCGCGATTTCTCGCGTCCGGCCAGCGACGAATGGCGCGTCGTCGATCTGCATGCCGGCTTGGAGAGCACGCTCAACGTCGTCCATAACGAACTCAAGTACAAGGCCGACGTCGTGCGCGACTACGGCGACGTCCCGCACGTCGAATGCCTGCCGTCGCAACTGAACCAGGTATTCATGAACCTGCTGGTCAACGCGGCGCAGGCGATTCCCGAACATGGCGTGATCACGATCCGCACGTCGAGCGACGGCGACCAGGTGTCGATCGCGATCAGCGATACCGGCACGGGCATGGCGCCCGATATCGTGCGGCGGATCTTCGATCCGTTCTTCACGACGAAGCCGGTCGGGCAGGGCACGGGGCTCGGGCTATCGGTATCGCACGGCATCGTCGAACGCCATCGCGGTGCGATCGACGTGACCAGCGAGCCCGGGCGCGGCACGACTTTCCGCGTGCGGCTGCCGGTGCGGCAGGCAGGCGACCACGCGAACGCGGCCGCGCTCACGCAACGCGCATGACGACGTGGCTACCGCCGGTCCAGCAGCGTATCGCTCAACACGCTGAACGCCGCACCGGGCAGTTCGTTCAGGTGTTCGACCACGCTGCTGACCGGATAGAACGACTCGACCGAATCGTCGAGAATCCCGACACCGATCAGCTCGACGCGTTGCTCGCGCAGCGCATCGACGCGTGCGCGCAGGTCGGTGCGCAGGATCGCGGGGTTGCCGTCGCCGGTGGCCGGATAGCCGTCCGACAGCACCATCAGGATCCGCCGGCGCGCACGCTTCGACAGCAGCCGTTCGGCGGCCCAGCTCAATGCCTCGCCGTCGGGATTCTCGTGACCGCATTCGATGCACGCGAGGCCGCTCGGGTTATCGGACTCGAACCGCTTGTAGACGCGCAGATCGAGCCGTTCGACGAACCGGTTGTAGCCGAACGTGCGGTGGCCGTCGTCGATCCAGCGCTGGTAATGCGCACGCATCGCGGCATCCTCGACCGAGCTGTAGCCGAGCACTTCGCACGCGAAGCCGAGCTGCATCAGCGCGTCGCACAGCGCCGCTGCGCAGAGTCTGGCGAGTTCGATTTTCCGGCCGGCCATCGAACCGCTGCAGTCGATCAGCAGGCTGACGGCCGCGTCGCGTCCTGGTGCCGCGCGTTGGGTGCGGAACGGCGTGCGATAGCCGGGGATGGTCGCCAGACGGACGAGTGAGGTCCGGTCGAGCGCGCCGCGCTCCTGTTCGCGCATCCAGCGCGTCTGCTCGTCCACTTTCAACGCACGTTCGAGCCGGAGCTTGAGCGGTTCGGTCTGCGCGCGGGCCGCCGCGCGCAGACGATGCCAGCAGGCCGGTTCACCCTTGCCGGTGAAGTCCGTCACCGTGTCGAACGCGGTCGTCAGCGGAACGGAGAGCAGCGGCCGGTTGTCGGCGGACAGGCGGATCGCGCCGGGCGCGGCATCGCCCGGCGCGGGCGATTCGGTTGACGACGCCGTGTCCGCGATCGCACCGGCGTCGGATTCGGCCGCCACCGGCGCACGCGCGTCGTCCGACGTGCCCTGTCCGTCCGATTCGAATTCGGCGGCGATGGCCGTGCTGTCGATCGTGCCGCCTGGATCGGCCGTGAACATCATGGTGTTCGCCCCGGCCGATGCCAGCGCGCGCACCCGTTCGACGATCCGTTGCGCGGCGCGGATGCTGTCGGCCGTCGAAGTCGCCACACGCGCTTCGTCGACGAGATCGTCGGACGCGGCCAGCGTGGCGTCGAGCGACGGAACGTGTTCCGTGGACGAAGGCGGTTCGCCCCACAGCGCGCGCTCGAAGCGCCACAGCAGCTTGTCGCGCCACGCCATGCGCGGCCAGCGGCGCAGCGTGTCGGCGGCCGACATCGCCCGCATCCGGCCCAGGAACGCGTTCGAGCCGGGATAGATCGCGACGAGACAACCGGCTGCGCGGCGGTCGTCGATCGCTTGCGCAATGGCCCGTACGACCGGCGACACCAGCGCGGCGATGTCATCGATCGCGCCAAAGCGCACCCGTGCCGCATGGAGGTCGACAAGGCCGGTCATTGCATCGTCGTCGATCTCGCCGGCGAGCAGCGTGTCGGGCAACAGCAGCACGTCGCGCTGCACGGCCGGCCCGTGGCGCGCGAACCGCACTTCGATGCCGTGCCGCTGCGTGAGCGTCCGGGCCAGCCGCGTCAGATGCTGCGAGCGCGCGTCGTCGTCCCGGTCCATCGCATCAGGCCTCGACGTCGATGTAGTGGCGGATGATGGTGCGGATCAGGTCGGCGTCTTCCGTGCTGACCTTCGCGTAGATAGTCGGGCCGGCGGCCGATTCGGGGTCGCCCGTGCGCAGCATCAGCTCGGCCCAGTCGAGCAGGCGGCGCGTCGAGAACGCGCTGGCCAGATCCTCGCGGACGAATGCGGCGCGGCAGTCGGCGGCGATCGACGCGAGCGTGCCGGCCATCGCTGCCGACATGGCCGCACCGAAGGTCCGCTGCAGCACGTGCGCCTCGTCGGCCGGCGGCAGGTAGTCGAGGTGGTACACGCGCCAGCGATCGAGGAACGCCTCGTTCATCACGTTGGCGCCCTGGTACAGGTGGCGGAACTGACTCATTGCACCCACCGCGTTGGCGGTCGCGAACAGTCGGAACGACGGATGCGGGACGACGATCTCGTTGCCTTTTTCCTTCAGCAGCAGGCGGCCGCCCGGTTCGAGCACGGCGGTCAGCACCGCGAGGATCGCCGGTTCCGCGAAGTCGATCTCGTCGACGATGAGCCACAGCCCTTCGCGCATCGCGGTCGGCAGCACGCCGTCGACCCAGATCGTCTCGCCGCCCTTGACAGTCCAGAAGCCGACGAAGTCGCCGACCGTCGTCTGCCCGTTCATGTTCGAGCGCAGCACGCCGTGGCCGGCTTGCGCGGCGGCCTGTTCGATGAGGCTCGTCTTGCCGGTGCCGGTATGGCCGATCAGCAGGATGCGGCGGTTCTCGACGATGTCTTCGAGCACGTTCGTCGTGCGTGCGGTGAACAGGTAGGCCGGGTTCGGCAGCGGCACGAGCGGCCCGCCCGGGCCGCGCGGCATCGGCACGCCGCCCACGTGCACCCGATCCGCCGCCTCGCCGGCTGCCGCCGGTCGCAACGCCTGCGCGCGGCGCAGATCGTGCATGAACCCGATGCGATGGGCAGGGGCCGCGCGGTCGCCGGTTTCGCGCTGGACGAAGCCTTCCTGAATCCACTTGTGCAGCTTTGCGTCGAGGTTGTCCGCATCGACGACCGTGTCGACCGATGTGCTGCCGTCGGGCCGGTGATGCTGGATCCGGTACATGTGCGCGCGTTCGGAACGGCTGACGACCCATTGTCCGGCGGACGGGTCGGCCAGTTGCCGATAGACGCCGAGTACCGACGGGGCGGAGGAGGAGGAGGGGGCAGCGGGTGCGATCATGGTGGCAGACGAGATTGGGCGGCCGGCGCTTCATGTCTTCGATGCATCGCGTCGATTGTATAGTTTTGCCGCGCCGGGCGACATGGGCGGGGGAAGCGTCCTGCCTCCATCCCGTATGGAGCCGGCGGCGCGTCGGCGTGCCGGATCGAGCGGACGTCACGGGTCGTGCGCTGCAGCATGGCTGCTCCGCACCCCCGCCATGTCTTGATCAACCGGGTTGAATTTCAGTACCGTTGCAGGCTTGATCGCCTGGTCTCCTTTGCACACCCACGGACGGCCCGGCGTTGCCATCAATCGTGCGCCGGTCGTTGAATCCGGCGAAGGAGTATGGAACGTGAAGGTGACAGGAACGGACGAACGGGTGATACGCCGCGCCAGCGCGCTTGATGTGCCGGCGGTGCTGGGGATCTTCGACGAGGTGATCGCCTGGTTCGTCGCCATCGGCAACGAGGGGCAATGGGGCCGCGAGCCCTGGTCGACGTCGCCAAAGCGGATCGCGCTCGTGACCGAAGCCTGTGCGCTGCCCGACGCGTGGGTGGCGGAGGGGCCGGAGGGCCGCGTTCTGGGCGCGTTGATCCTGGGCGAGTCCATGCCCTACGTGCCTGCCGCCACCGAGCCGGAAATCTACGTGAGAGTGCTGGTTGCGGGGCGTGATGCACAGGCGCGCGGTGTCGGCCGGCGTCTGATGGCCTTCGCGGACGAGCGCGCCCGGGCTGCCGGGGTGGCGCGCCTTCGCGTGGACTGCTACGGCGGCGGGACGGGGGCGCTGGTGCGTTTTTACGAGTCCTGCGGGTATGAGCGGATTTCAACCTTCGACGTGGAGGGGTGGCCGGGGCAATTGCTGGGGCGTCGTTTGTGACGGCGTCTGGCCCGGCTACCAGGGTGACGCAGGATCAGGAAGATGCTCTCGGGAATCGACCAGCGTTCGTTGCCGCGCGGGACGTAGTCGGTGTGGGCGATACGCTTCGGTTGTGGCCATGCTGAATCCATCGTTTTCGACGTGTAGGTCACTATGACAACCGCCAGACGCCTGCTTTGGATCTGCCTTGCGCTCGTGATACCCGGCGTCCACGCTGAACAACTCAGGTCGGACCTCCACGAGTCTGTTTCGACAATCGACGTGACCGTCAAGGATTTGTACGGGACGGAACGAACGGGCAAGGTTGCGATCACCCAATTCTTTCCGGATGGCGATGGGCCATTTCCGATCCTGATTCTCAATCATGGTCGCAGCCCGTCGGATCGCGGCACGCCGCCGCGGTTTCGCTTCACCCGGCAAGCCGCCTATTTCGTGAAACGGGGCTTCGCCGTATTCGAGCCGACGCGCATCGGCTACGGTCAGTTCGGCACGCAATTCGATCCGGAATACAGCGGCAAATGTCGTCAGAAAGACTATGCACCGTTGATCGAGGCGGCGCGCACGGAGGAGCTTGCGGTACTGGACTACTCGAGGCGGCAGCTCCATGTGGATCCGCATCGCATCGTCATTGTCGGGCAATCGGTCGGTGGCTTCGTCACGACGGCCATGGCGGCCGACAATCCGGACGGTGTGGTCGGCGCGATCAACTTCGCTGGCGGTTCCGGCGGCGATCCGGTCGAGCATCCCGGCGTCCCCTGTCAGGGTGAACGGCTGGAAGCCATGTATTCGCGATTCGGAAAAACGGCGCGCGTCCCGATGCTGTGGATCTATACCGAAAACGACCAGTACTTCGCACCGAGGTACAGCAGCGCCTGGCACGATGCATTCGTTCGTGCCGGAGGCTATGCCGACTATCGGCTGCTTCCGGCGTTCGAGAAAAATGGGCATTTGCTGTTTGCGCACGGTATCGACGTTTGGGAGCCCGTGGTATCCGAGTTTCTCGAGCGTCAGGGATTTCCGGTTCGATGAAAGCCATGGCCGATGCGGAGGTTTGGTTCGGTATGGGGCGATTTTTGATGATCTGTTCGGGGTAGGCGTGGTGGCAAGAGGCCGGGTTAGGAGCAGAAACCGGACACAAAGCGCCACTCGAATTTCCATTGCGAACGTCAGCGTGTATGTGCCTAACAGTCCTTCAAGAAACTAGCGAATCGATTCGACGGGACGGCAGCAGGGTCTGCGGTAAACTTCGCCCGACTCTTCATATAAATGGCGCCGAGTTTGGTGCACTCAACCATCGTCGAGGATAGGATCCCGTGGTTGAAAACTCCTAATCACCCGGAAGTGGACCGCTACACCATGAGTTCAGGGTGTCCGTTAGTGTGCGCCGAACGAATAATCTATACATCTCACTCGAAGTGCGCCCATGATCGATCCAGTTCCGGCGCCAGCGCGTCAGGTAAGGTGGTGCCAATTCGTGCCTTCTCGGTGTCGGGCGAGGTATTTCAGGATTCCCGGACGCACTGTGCGAAGCCGCATATCTGGGAGCAAACCCAAGGCGACAGCGTCGTCCCGGTTGAGATCGCCGCTGACCAAAAGGGCACCGTCGTCCGCGAACGAAATTAGTCCGCGGTCGAATAGCTTGTCCAGATTCGGACTCAGCAGCAGACCGTTGTTCACATCGAGCCTTTCCCGATTGTTCAAACAGCTTCGCCAAGGGACAATGTGCGACGCGACCAACGCAGTGTCGGGCCCGCAGCCTAGGACACTGCAAGTTCCCCACCGAGACAAAAGCTGCTTTCTAAATTGCCCTTGCCCAACTCGCGCTAACATGAGGCGCTCTTTCTCTGTGCCATTGACGTGCGGACCGATAATTTCCTCGGCGGCGTCGTCTGGCATGTAGTCCGTGAATGCAAACTGATTGGACGAGCGTGGTGTCTCGACGGCATGGGGGTGACGCGATCGCGTGCCAGAAAAACCCTTGTACACAAGTGAGCAACCAGAATGTGACGGACGATGCTCGAAGTGAGCTTCATTACGCCCATTATGGCTCCCCTTCATGAGCACGACGGGCCCGTGACACTCTGGGCATCGGATTGCCGTTTCTTTGCGATGCGCATGCGCAGCCGATACGGACCAGACCTCCCATTGCTTGCCTGTCCATATCTCACAGCGCTTCTTGTCGTCGATCGCATCGCCTCTGTCGTTCATCCGTGTTCATCCTCATTAGGCACTCGCACAACTTCAAGTGTTGGTCTTTGCCTCGGTTGTATGTTGTTGTAACGGCCGCCGCCGGATAAACTTTACGACCGTTAATGCTTTTTTCATGGGATCCTATTTTCCCAGCATAACGACGGTTTCGTGGCAATATCTCTAAGAATATCATTTCGGCACGGAATATCGCTATGCACTTGTTCATCGACACAAACGCATACCTCAGCTTCTACCAACACACGAGGGATGACGTTCCTGCTCTGGAAAAGCTCTTTCAAGAAATCACGAAGGGGTCCATCGTTCTGCACATTCCACGTCAGGTTCGCGACGAATTTACACGCAACCGCGATGCGAGACTCGCTGCGGCTGCGAAGGATTTCAAGAGCGTGTCGTTCAAGACTGACATTCCTCGACACATGCTGGGACTGTCGAAGGCCGAGTCTTACCAAAAGGCAATCCTTGAAGCGAGAAAGGCACGGGACACATTGATTGCGGAGGCGAACTTGAAGGCGCGCACGCATCAACTAGATGTCGACGTGTATATCAAGTCGCTCTTCGAGGCTGGAGAAGAGTATGAACACGATGACACGGTTTTTTCCGCCGGAAGGTTCCGGGCCGAGCGTGGAAATCCGCCTGGGAAGCCAGGTAGCAACGGTGATCAATACAATTGGGAAATGCTCCTTGCACGCGTACCACAGACGGACCTATACGTCGTAACAAGGGATGGCGACTTCATTTCGGCTCTAGACGGACAGGATGAAGGCGGAATGACATATCCCAACGCGTTTCTTCGTGAAGAATGGCAGACAAAGAAGCCGGGCTGCAACTTATATGTCTTCGAGACGTTGAAAGCATTGTTGTCGCACTATGATAAGGCGATCGCTGTCAACGCCGCACCCCAGCCAGTGGTTAAGTTCGAACTAGATCTCAGGAAACCGGAACACGCCCCAGACGGTGATTTCGAGCTTGATCTCAGGAAGATCGATCTGCCGCAGGAGGGGCTTCCTGCACTAGACGCGCGGCATTTTTTCGAGCCAGTGGAGCAACCGACAGCCGCAGAACCCATGCCGGTAGAGCCTGAAGCACCAGTAGCCGAGCCGCAAGATCGTGCCGAGATCGAAGACGACGGACTCACGCCGGGAGACCGCGCCTTGAAGCATGAGGCAATGAAGCGGTTGATTGAATCGGAGAGCTTCGCCATAACCCACGCGGCAATCGCCGAATTGAAACGTTTCGTGCATAACTTCACGACGTTTGAGGCAAATGTCCTATGTGAGGTCGCACAAGACAATACGCAGATCGCTTGGATTTTTGACGATAACGATGTAACGGATTTCTACTCAGCGCTCGTATCGCACCACTTCAGTGATTTGAACCCGTCTACTTTAGACAATATGATCGAAATGCTCGGCTTGACGCCGGATACGGAGGAAGACGCGTATATCCCGGACTAAACAGGGCACGCATGGATGAATTGCATGGGCAAAGCACAGAGTCGTGGTCGCCGCATTGCGATCAACTGCTTGAACTGGCTCCCTGGCGTGTTGTATGCGTAGGCGAGACGTATCGTTCGATGCGGTCAGCACGCGTTTCCCACTCAACTCACCATGACAACCTTAGGGCCGAACGGATGTAGAAGTCTGGCGCAGGAGCGTTTGATCTGCAGTGTCTTTGGCGAACATGTCCGCTTCTCACACGAAAGCCGTCGTTTGATCGATACATCGCGAACTACCGCTTAGGGTCGAGAACCGTCAATCCGCAACAGCGTGAGCATAGGTCTTGGCGTAGATACTCCGAGTTGACACTGAAACATGACAGCCACGCTCACCGCCATTCGAAATGAACCCAATCGCGATCGTGCTGCACGGCCCGACCAGTGCCGGCAAGAGCAGCCTGGCGAGGGCCCTCCAGGACAGCTCGGACGTACCCATGTTTCACATTTCACTGGACGCGTTTGTCGAAATGTCGCGCAGGCGTGACATGCGGTCGGACGACGAACTCAACGACGCGATCAGACTTCATCATCTGAACCTGCAGTCGACGCTCCGCTGCGTTGCGGGCAGTCATTTCGACATCGTCGTCGATCTCGTCCTTCGTGATACTCCGGCACTGGACGCGTGCATTGCCGCACTGTCACCTCGCCACACAGTCGTCGTTGGCGTTTCGTGTCCGTTGGCCATACTTGAGCAGCGCGAACGTGCGAGGCCGGATCGGCGCGAGGGAATGGCCAGATCCCAATTCGGACATCCAGCCTATTCACGGTCGTACTCGATGCGCATCGACACATCGACATGCAGCCCGGACGAGGGCGCTCGCCGTATCCGCGCCCACATCGACGAACGAGGCGCGTGATTGCGCGTGAAGTGCCTCACGGATGCGCTCAGGCAACGCAGCAACCATTCCTGAAAACCCGATGAATGTGTCAGGGCACCTTTCCGGCTGAAGGCTCCGGATAAGGAGAAGGCGCCGCACCCAGCGTCGACCGCACGGCACCGATGTGTCCGGCCGACAATCCCGCGTGTTCCGCCAAACCGTGCACCGCCGTCAACGCAACCCGTACATAAAGAAACGCCCGCCTTTCTCGATCGGGCAGCACCTGCGGTCCGTAACTGAGCGTGACCGCGCCGTCATTAATCTCGCCGGCCTGCGCGAAGCGCCACGCGCGCGGATCACTGTCGAGCAGGAATTCGGCGCGCGCATACGCGTGCGGCTCGAACAGCTCGGGGATCGCCACCGCCCGCCCGTCGAGTTTGTCGAGCAACGCTTCGACGACATTGAAACCATACCCGTCGCGCACGATGTCACAGATGAAACTGCCCGCGATGCGCGGATTCAGTTCGATGACGTGCGGCACGCCGTCGTGCACGATGCAGTCGAGGTGCACGGGCCCCCACGTGAGCCCGGCCGCCGCGGTCGCGCGCGTGCCGACCTCGATCAGCGCGCGCAGCGTGTCGGCATCGAGATCGAGTTCGGACGTATAGCCGCGTTCGAGAAAACCGGCGCCATGCCGCTTCAGCTTGCGCAGCGCGCCGACATAGCGGCCGTCGAAATACTCGACGCAGTATTCGCTGCCGCTCAGGAATTCCTCGATGACGATCCGTTCGGTCGCGAGCGCCTGCGCATCGGTTTGCGCGGCGGCAAGCGCATCGAGTTGCACTCGCACGCCGGCGATGTCCTCGCAGCGCCGCACGCCGTCGCTCGCCGATCCTTCCGACGGCTTGACGACAACCGGAAAACGCAGCGGGGCGGCCGCGGCCACGAGCGCCGCCGGCGCGGCCAGCGTGCCCGTGACGAACTGCGCGGCCGGGATGCCGTGCGCGGCGAGCAACGCCTTCTGGTTCGATTTCGACACGGCGTGCGAGACGTGCCGCGCATCGGGGCCGGGCAGGCCGAGCGCGTCGGCGACCCACGCGGCGGTGCGCGCGTAGGTGTCGTGCGCGGTCGTCACGCGCAGCGTGTCGAGTTCGTCCGGAAATCGCGTGCGCAGCCAGCCGGCGAGCTGGCCGGCGTCGGGCTCGAGGTTCACCGTCTCGACCGCATCGGGAAATACGCCGTCGAGACGATGGCCGGGCGCGGTGATGACGGTCACGGCCAACTGGCGTGTCAATGCGGCGCGCACCAGCGCGACGCTGCTGCCGGTGGCGCGCGCGCCGATCACGATGAGTCGCTTCATGTCGGATCCTTGATCGGGAACGGAGGAGGGGGCTAGCGCGCGCGCCGGCGCAGGCGTTGCGCTTCGAGGCGCGGCAGCAGGTGCTGGATGACGCGCGGCAGCGTATAGATCGGCAACTGCGCGCACGTGAACACGAGCGCCATGGTCGGCGTCGCGGCCAGCCCGAGCGCGGCCCACATCAGGCCGACGTTGCGATTGGCGACGATCAGCGCCACATTGAGCCGCGTGCGGACGTCGCCGGGCGTCAGCCCGTAAGCGAGGATCTGGAAGCCGGCATTCACGGCGAACGCGAGTGCGATCGCGGTCAATGCACGATGCGGCGCGTCGATGATCGATTGCTGCATGCCGGCCATCGTGCCGAGCGCGAACACCAGCAGCGCGACGACGACGATCGCGTCGATCGGCGTCGCATAGCGGTCGAGCCGCGAACCGGCAAACCGCCGCACGAGCAGCGCGACACCTTCGGCGCTGCCGATCAGCAGTGCCAGCCGCAACGCGAGACTCAACGGCGAGATCGACACGGCGGCATCGTGGCTGAACCACGCCGTCAGCAGCGGCGCGGTGAGCGGCACGAACACCATCGACGCGAGCGTCGCGACGAGCGCGACACTCGCGTCGAGCGACAGCATTCGTGCAATCGTCGACGTGCCGCTCGACGGCGGCGCGCAGTACGCGATCACCAGTGCGACGACCCAGTCGTACGGCATGCCGGCGAGGCGCGCGGCGATGCCGAGCGCGACCGGGCACGCGATCATCGTCACGGCGGGCAGCAGCAACGACACGGCCGGCCGGCGCGCGACCGCGCGCACGGCGCTGGGTTCGACGCGCAGCAGCGTGCCGAGCACGAACAGGAACACGGTGACGGGCATCAGCGGCCGCGCGAGGTCCGCGAGTGGCGGCACCAGCAGCCCGAGGACGACGCCGCCCGCGAGCACGGTCGGCCCGCGCCGCACGGTCGCGGCGATCAGTGCGCGCACGGGCGAACCTCGGGCCGGCGGCGAACGGAGGTGAAGCCGGAACAGACGGCGGATGGCATGCGGATTCCTGGGAAGAGGCGGCCGGCATCGAATACCCGCTAGGCTAATCCGGATGATGAGCGAAGTAAAATGATATAAACTGAATCGGTAACAAGAGAAAGTGATATGAACATTCCTCTGCTCGAAACCTTTCGCGCCGTCGTGCAGGAAGGCAGCGCGTTGCGCGCGGCCGATCGGCTCGGCTGCACGCAATCGAACGTCACCGCGCGGCTGCGCCAGCTCGAGGAGTCGCTCGACGCGCCGCTGTTCGACCGGCACGGCAAGCGGCTGGTGCTGAACGATGCGGGGCGCCGGCTGATTCCGTATTGCGACCGCATCCTGCGCCTCGTCGACGAAGCGACGCAGGTGGTGCGCGAGACGCCGGTTGCGCGCAGCTTCCGGCTCGGTTCGATGGAAAGCACGGCGGCCACGCGGCTGCCGGCGCTGGCCGCCGCGTTGAAGGAGCGCGAGCCGGCGCTCGGTCTCGCCGTGCAGATCGGCAGCGAGCCGGACCTGGCCGACGCGCTGCTGCGCGGCCGGATCGATGCCGCGCTCACCGCGCGCGCGGTCGTCCGGCCCGGGTTGCGTTACGAGCCCGCGTTCGCCGAGGACATGGTGCTGGTCAGCGCGGCCACGGTCACGCGCCGGCAACTGCTGGCCGACAACACGGTGCGGCTGCTCGCGTTTCACGACGGCTGCCCGTACCGCGCGGTCGCGGAGCACTGGCTGAAGGCACGCGGCGTCGCGATCGAATCGGTGTCGTCGTTCGGCACGTTCGGCGCGATCCTCGGCTGCGTGGCGGCCGGAATGGGCGTCGCGATCCTGCCGAAACGGATCACGACCGAGCACGTTGCGCGCAAGGAACTGCGCGCGCATGCATTCGACGATCTCGACAGCGTGACGACCTACCTCGTCACACCCGACGAAGCGCCCGCGCTGCCCGAACTCGATGCGTTGCGCGCCGTGCTCGGCCGGCAGGCGGGCGCGCTGCTCGCGCGCTAGGCCGGCGCGACCGCGCGTTCGTCCGCGAAGAAATCGGCCTCGATCTCGCGGATGCGCCGGCAATCCTCGAGCAGCCGCTCGAACGTCGGGCTGTAGAGGCCGACGGTGCCGAGCGCCGTCTGCAGGTCGGTGGTCACGCGCAGCGTATCGCCCACCTTGATCCATTGCTTGAGGCCGACGAACGACGGCAGCGCCTGGATCGCCTGCCACGTGAAGTCCTGCCGCAGCACGCCGTTACGCGACGACAGCAGCAGCACGTGCCCGCAGTAGCCGCGGAAATCCGTCGGCGCGGCGGTTTCGCCGAACAGGCGCTCCGGATGCAGCACGGCTTCGACGGCGGCCGACACGTGATTCTCGCCGCTGACCGCGCTCGTCAGCCGCGGGTCGAGACTGCCGTGAAGCCGCGCGTTCAGCTCGACGATCGTCGGGCCGTCGGCCGTATCGAACAGCTCGAGATGCGTCGGCCCGAAGCGCACGTCGAGCGCGTCGAGCACGTCGGCCGCGTAGTCGAGCAGCGGCGTGTAGCGCGGATCCGCGTGATTGAGCACCAGCATCTTGTCGAGCCGCGGCGCGTGCGTGCGGTCGCGATGCACTTCCCACAGGCTGACCACGCGATGGCGGCCCTCGAACGACACCGAGTCGACGATGTATTCCTGTCCCTCGGAATAGCTCTGGATCACGATGTCGTCGTTCGGCTGGTTGTACAGCGAACGGGTGGCCAGCACGTCGCGCGCGGCGTCCTCGACCTGCGCGAGCGTCCGGCAGATCTTCACGCCGGCGACCCCTGCGCTGCGCGCCGGCTTCACGACGAGCGGCAGGGTGCCCTGTGCTCGTGCCCATTCGAGCGCTTCGTCGACCGACGTGCTGTGGAAGTGCACCGGTGCGCGCAGGCCGGCCTGGCGGATGCGTTCGTTCATCGCGAACTTGTCGCGCCGCGCGGCCGAGGTCGCGAGCGGGTTGCGACAAGGCACGTCGAGCCGCTCGGCCAGCGTGTCGGCCAGCTCGAGCGCCGCGTCGAGGCCGTGCAGCACCGCGCCGATCCGCAGGTCGCCCAATTGCGCGAGCGTCGCGTCGATGTCGCCGCGATGCTGGACCTGGCGGATGTAGTCGGATGGCACGAACTGGTTCCGGTAGATTTCCGGCAGATCGGGATCGCTGATCACGTGTACGCACCGGATGCCGTACGCACGAAACGCGGGCGCCAGGTAGGCGGCTGTCGACGCGCCGTCGACGATCAGGACGGTATCGATGAAGCGATGCTGCATGGATTCCTCGCTCGGCTGGGGGATCGGTTGAAGGGTGTCGGCCGGAAGCGGCTCAGGGCCGCACGCCGGTGTCGGGTGCGTCGCCGGGCCAGCGCACGGCCACCACGATGCAGACGGCGACGAGCACGGCCGCGACGGCGAACGCGTGCGCCGCGCCGGCCACGATCGCCGCGCCCTGGCCCGCGACCAGCGCGCCGAGTGCTGCGACGCCGATCGCGGCGCCCACCTGGCGCGCGGTATTGAGGATCGCGGACGCGGTGCCCGAGCGGCCGGCCTCGACGCTGCCGAGCATCGTCGACGTCAGCGCGGGAATCGCGATGCCGCCGCCGATCGCCATCGCCGCAAGCCCCGGCGCCAGCAGGACGTATGGCGTGTGCGCGGCGAGCGTGTGCCATAACCACGCGTAGCCCGCGAGCGACACGGCGAGGCCGATGATGACGGTCGCGCGGAACCCGTACCTGACGGCGAGTCGTGCACTCGCGATGTTGGCGAGCATGATGATCGTGAGCGGCGCGAGCGCCAGCCCCGATTCGGTCGCCGTGAAGCCGCGCGCGTTCTGGAAATAGAGGCTGAGCGAGAAGATCAGCCCGTAGAACGCGGCGTTCGTGACCGCGCCGATCGCCAGCACGCCCGGCACACGCGCGATCCGGAAGAACGCCAGCTGCAGCATCGGCGCGGCCACGCGCCGTTCGATCGCGACGAACAACGCGCCGAGCACGGCCGATGCGATCAGCGCGCCGGCGGCATACGGATCGCCGACGCCCTGTGCGCCGGCCCGGATGATCCCGCCGGTCAGGAGCCCGAGTGCCAGCACCGCGACGATCTGGCCGGCCGGATCGAACAGCCGCGTGCGCGCGGCGGCCGAATCCTGCACGTGGCGCAGCGTGAGCCACAGCCCGATTGCGCAGATCGGCAGGTTGATGAAAAAGATCGCGCGCCAGCCGAGCGAATCGATCAGCAGGCCGCCGAGCGTCGGCCCGGCCGCGCTGATTGCGCCGCCGGTCGCGCTCCACCACGCGACGGCTTTCACGCGCGCGGCGGAGTCGTTCGCACACGCATGCGTGATGAGCGCGAGAGAGGTGGGCAGGATCATCGCGGCGCCGACGCCCTGTGCGACCCGCGCGGCGATCAGCGCGACGAGCGAAGGCGCGAGTGCGCAGCCGAGCGACGCAAGCAGGAACAGTGCGAGACCGTACGCGAACAGCCGGCGGCTGCCGAAGCGGTCGGCCAGCGTGCCGGACGTCAGCAGCAGCGCGGCGAACGACAGCGTGTACGCATCGACGATCCATTGCAGCCCGTGAACGCTCGATCCGAAGGAATGGCCGAGGCTCGGAATCGCGACGTTGACGACGGTTACGTCGAGCTGGACGATCGCGAAGCCGAGGCTCGCCGCCGCGACGGTCGGGAAGATCGCCCGCAGCGACGTACGGGGTGCCGGCGCGGCGGCGGCCAGTGCGCTGTCGAGCGCCGGAGCACGGTCGCTCATTGCGGCTCCCGGGCAGGTTGGCTGGCGGGGCGGCACACCGGCAACGGCGCGTCGTATCCGGCGTCGTCGAAGAAGCAGCAGCGCGGCAGGCGGCATCGATTCATCTGGCGGGTTTCCGTGTGGCGGATGAAGGGAGGCGGCTGCGCGTCGGGCGCCGGCCGCATCGTCGGATCCGACAGAAAACTAGCATCGACTCGCTAGCGAATACAAATAATAACCAGCGATTTTTTAACAAGTATTCGTGTTAAAGGCCGGCGTGATCGATGCGGCCTGCCGCGGCTGCGTTGCTGAACTTATATCGATAATTTTTGTTTGCAATCGAATTAATATCATTTCGCAATGCAATGACGGTCTCCTAGTCTTGTCGAGCGCTTCGCACCGAGGACGGCTGAGCGCGGCGGTGGTGCCCTACCGCTCTTCGACCCAGAATCTTTATACGAGAGACCTATGACCTATCTCGCAGATGAACGCATCGCCCTGACGGCAGTGGAGTCCGCTCATATCCGCAAGACGCTCGGCGCGCTGGCCTACGACCCGGCCGGCGGCGCCGGTTACATCAGTGCGGTGCGCAAGCTCGCGTACAACGCGTTTCCCGACCGCATCGTCGACGCGTTCGACCGCGCCAAGGCGCCGACCGCGGACGCACACGGTTCGATCGAGATCGACAACCTGCCGATCGACGACGACGTGAAGGGCAGCCCGCGGTTCGAGGAAACCGGCCGCTCGTTCAAGGCCGGCGTGCTGAGCGAGAACGTGCTGGTCGCGCTGAGCACGCTGGCCGGCGAACCGTATTCGATCGCGCACGAAGGCCGCGAACTCGTGAACAACCTGACGCCGCACAAGACGACCGCGCGCGAGTACACGGGCCTCGGCTCCGAGGTCGAACTCGATTTCCATATCGAGAACGCCGCGCAGGCGCACATGCCGGAAGGCGATACGTCGCCGTTCGCGTTGCTGCTGCTCGGCGTGCGCAGCGAAGCCGGCGGCGGTCCGTACACACGGCTCGCCGATGCGCGCCGTGCGCTGGCGCTGCTGTCGCCGGACGACATCGCGCAGCTGTACGGCGAGCACTACATCATCCGCGTGCCGTACCGGTGGCGCGGCGCCGCGCCGACGCCGCGCGACAACACCGACCTGAGCGCCGTGCTGTCGGGGCCGCTCGACGCGCCGCGCGTGACGGTCGCGTTCTATCCGGACATGGTGCTGGCCGTCAACACGCGCGCCCAGGAGGCGCTGGCCAACCTGTACCGCGCGGTGCGGGAAGTGTCGTTCGGCGTCCAGGTGTCGCCGGGCAAGCTGGTGCTGATCAACAACCATTTCACGCTGCATTCGCGCGACCGCTTCGATCCGCAATACGACGAGAACGATCGCGCGTTCCGCTGGGTGCAGCGCGTATTCGTCGCGCGCAGCCTGTGGAATTTCCGCTCGTTCACGCCGCTGCAGGCGCGCGTGTTCGATCCGAAGGCGCTGTACGCGGGCGAGTCGCCGCAGGCGAGGCAGCCATCGCGCGTCGCGCAACCGGCGCCGCAGCGCACGGCCGCGGCCGAACTCGAGGCGACGCCCGCGTGAGAGACCGGGCGGGGCGGCGATGCGCAACACATCGCCCGCCCCACTCGCGGTTACCCGACGCATCATCGAATAACAAAGGATTGCACAAGACATGAGAAGAACGACTTTTCCCGTTGCACGCGTCGCTCGCGTGCTGGCTGCAATTGTGATCAGCGGCAGCGTCGCCGCGCAGGCCGCGACGTTCGACCTGAGCCCCGAGCAGCCGGGCCGGCAGCGCGGCGCCGTGAACCCGGCGGTGGAACAGGCGGTGCCGGGCGGCTTCAAGTTCGCCGAAGCGAACACGCTGACGATCGGCATCGCACCGAACCTGCCGCCGCTCAGCACGTATGCGACGGATGCGCGGACCGTCGTCGGCTTCGATCCCGATCTCGCGCAGCTGATCGCAGACAGCGTCGGCCGCAAGCTGAAGATCGTACCGCTCGCGTGGGCCGACTGGCCGCTCGCGCTGCAGTCGGGCAAGGTCGATGCGGTGATCTCGAACGTGACGGTCACCGAGCAGCGCAAGGAGAAGTTCGACTTCTCGACCTACCGGAAGGATCAGGTCGGCTTCTACGTGAAGAACGGCAGCAAGCTTGCCGCGATCCGCGAGCCGAAGGATGTCGCCGGGCTGCGCGTCGTGACCGATTCGGGCACGAACCAGGAAAAGATCCTGCTCGAATGGAACCGGCAGAACGTCGCACGCGGTCTCGCGCCGGTCGAGATCCAGTATTACCCGGATGCGGCGGAGCGCTGGGTCGCGCTGCAGTCGGGCCGCGTCGACACGATCTTCAGCGTGAATTCGATGCTCGCGTACCAGGCGTCGCTGCGCGGCGATGCGAAGCTGATCGGCACCGTGAGCGGCGGCTGGCCGCGCACCGCGGACATCGCGATCACGACGCGCAAGGGCAGCGGCCTCGCCGAGCCGCTGACGCTCGCGATCAATGCGCTGATCGCGAACGGCAGCTACCGGAAGGTGCTCGGACGCTGGAGCCTCGATGCCGAAGCGATCGACCAGTCGCAGACCAATCCGCCGGGGCTGCCGCGCACCTGAGCGCCGCGTGCGGCGCCGCTCACGTGATCGGCCACTGCAGGATCACGATTCCGTCGTTGTAGTCGCGGTCGGCGCCGTCTTCCGCACCGAGCCAGCCGAGCCAGACCGTATCGCCTGCGGACAGCGGCGCGAGCCGCGCATCGGTCGCGGATGGCCTGCCGTTGGCCGACGCGTCGATCCGGATCTTGCCGCCCCGCGAGTTCAGCGTGAACTGCCTGACGCCGTCGTTGCCGTTGCCGGCGAACGACGCGGCCGGTTCCGGCGCGTCGTCGATGAACAGCTTCAGGTCCTGCCGGTCGGCGGCGTTCGCGTAGAAGGTCGCCTTGAAATCGGTGTTCGGCGGCAGCGTGAAGTTGCCGTTGCGGTCGGACGACGGCTTGAAACCGGGCTGCTTCTTGTCCGGCTGGCTGCCCGCGATCTCGATCGTCGTTTCCCAGCGAAAGTAACCCGACACGGCGCCGTCGCGGTCGAGCACCGCGAAATCGGCCGTGCAGGTGGTGGTGCCGGCGGCGAGCACCTCGCTGCGCCAGAAATGGTCTTTCATCGGCCGGCACGACGGTTGAAGCAGGTCGTCGCCATCGGGCACCGGCGTGGCCGCATCGCGGATTTCCGCTTCGATCGGCGCGACGATGCCGGCGTCTTTCAATCCGAACCGGACGAACAGCACGCTCACCTCGGCGCGCAGCGCCAGCGCGGTTTCGCGCAGATGAAGCTGGTCGCCCGGCGACAGGCCGGCAAACAGCCGGTTGTCGTTGTGGCCGACCTGCCCGGCATCGCCGGGGCTCAGCACATAGATGTGCCGGCCGTCGATCACGGTCGGCGCGTCGGCGTTCCGGCTTGCATCGGGGTAGGTCGACAGCAGCGTGACGGCGTCGACGACTGCGAGCACATCGCAACGAAGACCAGACATGAGCATCTCCTCCGCAACAAGGGAGCGGTACGGGCGGCCGTCGCACGGCCGCCCGCCGGCCGCAATCAGTTATGGATCGAGATGAACGGATCCCACGAGAAGCAGCCCTGGCTCTGGCAGTTGCGATCGATGATCTGGAACTGGAAGTGGTAGGTCACGCGGCCGACCTTCAGGCATTCCGACGACCAGTAGTAGTTCGCGACCTTCTGGCACGTCGGCACTTCCGGCTTGCTGGTGTTCGGCACCGGGATCGACGCTTCCGCGACCCGCGGCGTGGGCGTCGAGATCAGGTCGTTGCCGACGTTGCCGATGAACTTGTAGAACACCACCTGGTTCTCGAAGCCCAGCGACAGGCTCGTTTCACGCCAGCGGATCAGGTCGCCGACCTGCGCCTTCAGATCGAGCTCGCCGCCCGCCTGCCCGGAGATGACGTTGTCCTGGTTGGTCACCATATAAACATAGCGCCAGTCGATCAGCGTCGGCGCGGCCGGGTTCTTGCTGGGATTCGGATATTTTTTGAGAATGGTTTCGGTATCGAACGAAACGAGCACATCGGTAACGCGTGACATGGAAGCTCCCGTTTGAAGTAATGGGACTTATCGTTGCGCGAATTGCTTCGTGCGGCCGCCATCGCCTTGTGCTGCAAGGACTTTCGTCGAATCAGGCAGGTGCTGAGGCGACGGCGAATGCAGATTATCCCGTTTGATTAATTGTGGAAGCTGTAAATGTAAACAGGTCGTTAATATTATTCCTGGCGGTAATTTTAAAATCGGAATCAATCGATTCGATCCGCTACTTAAATACAGCGACATTGAATCTGTTAATCGATTGGCCGATTATCTGCGGGGAGGATGAAAGGCGGGGGCGCCGCTTACCGGTACGTCCACATCCGGTGCAGCACGAACGTCGTCGGCGGGATCAGCAGCGCGATCGCGACGATGCTCATCCCGCGCGACAGGTCGAGCGCTTCGGCACCGCGCGCGAGCAGCATGGTCTCGACGAAGCCGGCCAGCGTGACCGCGAGAAAGCGCATCACATTGCGCGCGCGCACCGTCGACGAGAAGCTCCACAGCGTATTCGCGAGATACGAGAACGCCGTGGCGCACAGGAAGGCGACCGCGTTCGCGGTCACCAGCGTTGCATCGAACAGCGCGAACATGGCCGTGGCGACCAGCGTGTGGATCGCGGTCGAGCAGAGTCCGGACACGCCGAAGCGCACGAGCCGCGTGCGTTCGGCGTAAAGCAGGTCGATCATGGCGGCTCGCGTGCGTCAGCGGGTGCCGATCCGTGCGCGGGTCGGCTGCGCGCGGCGGCGGGCGGCCAGGCGGCGCGCGTCACGCGCAACCGGGAGCTCGATCACCTTGCCGTGCGCCTGGTAGCGGCGGCGGATCAGGTAGACGGGCCGTTGCTTCGACTCGTCGTAGATGCGCCCGACGTATTCGCCGACGACACCGATCCCGATCAGCTCGATGCCGCCGATGAACAGCGTGACCGAGATCAGCGACGCGTAGCCGAGCACCGGATTGCCGAACAGCAGCGTGCGGAAGATGATGAAGCTGCCGTACAGGAACGCGAGCGCGGCGATGCCGACGCCGATGTAGGTCCAGCTGCGCAGCGGCACGGTGCTGAAGCTGGTGATGCCTTCCAGCGCGAAATTCCACAGCTTCCAGCCCGAGAACTTCGAGTGCCCGGCGCTGCGCGGGTCGCGCTGGTATTCGACGATCACGGTCTTGTAGCCGACCCACGCGAACAGCCCCTTCATGAAGCGGTGCCGCTCGGGCAGGCTGCGCAGCGCATTCACGACCTTGCGGTCCATCAGCCGGAAATCGCCGACGTTCTCCGGCAGCTTCACGTCCGACAGCATGTTGTGTACGCGGTAGTAGATCGCGGCGGCGGTACGCTTCGCGAACGAATCGCACGCGCGGTTGCTGCGTTTCGCGGCGACGACTTCCGCGCCGTCGCGCCAGTGTTCGATCATCACGGGGATCAGGCTGGGCGGGTCCTGCAGGTCGGCGTCGAGCGGAATCACCGCGTCGCCGCTGGCTTCGTCGAGGCCGGCCGTCAACGCCGCTTCCTTGCCGAAGTTGCGGGTGAGGTCGATCACGCGCACGCGCCGCTCGGTGGCGCTGATCCGCACCAGGCGCTCGAGCGTGTCGTCGCGGCTGCCGTCGTTCACGCAGACGATCTCGAAGCGGATCGCGTCGATGGCCGTCAGCAACGGAATGACGACGTCGAAGAAGCGCTCGACGGCCTCGCCTTCGTTATAGAACGGCACGACCAGCGAAACGAGCGGTGTATAGAGTGGTTCCCGCATGATGACTCCCTTGTAATGTCGCGTCACCGGTCGGCGTCGATGGTCGGGCGGCTGGTGCGGCGCATTCCGTACGCCGGGCGGTGGTGCGGCCGGAGCGGATGAGCAAACCCGGTCTCGGTCGATTGGTCGCGCGCGTCGGGCATCGACGGCACGTCGTGTCTTTCCCGTGCGATCCGGCCGACGAGCAGCGCGAGCGACGCCAGCGTGACGAGCGGCATGAACTGGAACGGCAGGTGCGGCATGACCGCGAGGCCGGCGAGCGGCATCAGCCACAGCAGCATCAGCCATTCGCGATCGAAGCGGCGCCAGCCGTGGGTCCACGCATAGCGGGCGTACCACGCGATCACGAGCCCGTACCAGGTCAGGTCGTAGTCGTACAGGTAAGGGCTGACGAGCAGGCATGCGCATACGAGGGTCGCGGCGCGCAGTGCGTAGGAACATGCGCCGCGCCATGCGTAGACGACGGCGATCGCGGCGGTCGTGGCCGACAGGAGTTGCAGGCCGCGCGCGACGAGCACGGGCCAGCCGGCCATCGTCGCGAGCGCGAACACGGACGGCATGCGCGAGAGCTTGGCTTGACCGGTGCCGACGACCGCGTAGACGTTGCCGATCACATGCGCGAACGTGACCCACGGGCCGACGCCGAACGCGAGCGTCGCAAGCGCGGCGCTGCCGGCGATCGTCGCGGCCCACGCGGCCAGTGCGCGCCACTGGCCCGCGCACAGCAGCGCGAGCGGGAACAGCACCGCGAGCTGCGGCTTCATCGTCAGCAAGCCGAAGCAGATGCCGGCGACGACGGGGCGGCGGTTCAGCGCGAGCAGGCCGACGCCGGCGAGCATCGCGGTGAAGAGGCTGGTCTGGCCGACGATCAAGGTAAGGAATGCGCCGGGGAACGCGAGCGCGCACAGCCAGGCGGCATCGCGCTGCACGGTCGCGCGGATCGTCGCGGCGAACAGCGCGTAGGTGACGGCGAGCCACAAAACGAGCGCCAGCGTGTACGGCAGCCAGCCGAGCGGCAGCACGAGCAGCAGCATCGTCGGCGGATAGAGCCACGGCAGCGCGCCGTCCGTGAGCGTCATCGTCGGAACGGCCAGCTTCTGGACCGCGAACAGCGTGGGGAAATGCCACGCGTCGGCGCCGTGACCGTGCGCGGCGAGCCACGCGGCGCTCCAGATCGGCGAGAAGTCCTGTGACAGTGGTTCAAGCGCGCCGTTGTGCGACAGGAGCACGCGGGTCACGTAGATCACGATGAACAGCAGTTCGGTCAGCAGCGCGGCAGCCGCATAGAGGCGCACGCGGTCGCGATTGAGCCAGTGCGGGTAGCGGCGCGGGCCGGCGATCGGGAGTTCCGGATGCACGTCGACGGACGAATGCATGTGGCGGGCGAACGAAGGCGTCTTCATCGTGCGCTCCCGGATGCAAGCGCCGTGCGGCGCACGACGACGAACAGCACCGCGAGCAGCACGATCGGCCCGACCTGCGGCAGCTTCATCAGCCGGTTCAGCATCTCGAAGATCGGCAGCAGCCACGCGAGCACGAGGATGCCCTGGTCGCCCGGCAGCCAGCCTTCGTCGAGTCCGTGCGCGATCAGGCAGAAGACCGCGATGCCGAGCCACGTCAGTTCGTAGTTCCACAGATACGGTGTCGTCAGCAGCGTGGCGACCGCCAGCACCGCACCGCGCAGGCGCATGTCGCGCGTACGGCGCCACACGCTGACGGCCGCGGCGATCGCGAGCAGCGCGACGGCTGCCTGCGCGGCGAGCGCGGCGGCCACCGGTGCGCCTGCGAGCCGCAACGCGGCGAACGGCGTCGGCGATGCGAGCCAGTACGACGCGAGCATGAAATGCTGCTCGCGCACCGTCGACATGGCATGAGACAACCCGTGCAGCGCGGCCGGGCCGGCCAGTGCGACGCCCGCCGCCGCGAACAGCGTCGCGCTGATCGCCGCCGCCGCGAACGTGCGCCACGCACGCGTCGCGATCAGCACGAACGGGAACACCACGGCCAGTTGCGGCTTGATCGCGAGCAACCCGATCAGCACGCCGGCCACGACGGGGCGCTTGCCGAGCAGGTGCAGTGCAAGCGCGGCGAGGCCGGCCGTCAGGATGCTGTTCTGTCCGAACAGCGCGGACATGCACACGGCCGAGTACGCGACCACGACGAGCGCCGCGGCGCGCGGCACGGGAAGATGCGCGCGCAATCCCGACAACCGCGAGACGGCGAACGCATAGCATAAAAGACTGCCCGCGAAAAAGAGGAAGTAAGCGGGCAGGAAAGGCACGAGGGCAACCGGGGCGATGAACAGCAGCATCGTCGGCGGATAGAGCCAGGGGAGCGGCCGGTTTTGCAGATACGCACCGAAGTGCGCGAACTCGGCCCGCACGAATGACGAAGGGTCGTAGGCCGATGCGGCATGGCCTTGCAACACGAGATGGGATGCAGTCCAGAAGACCGAGAAGTCGGTGCCCGGACGGGCGGTGGTGTTCGATGTGAAGCCGTCGGTCACGACGCCCCACACGACCACCAATGCGACGAAGAGCAGCAGCATGATGCAGCTGTACGGAATGATCCGGTCCGCTGTCAGCCATTGAGCGCAGCGTATGGCGCGATCGCGCGTTTCACGATTGGCTGTGTACATGATGCCCCGTTTGTCGTAGTGGCTGCGTGGTCTGTCGCAGCCGTTTGATGTTGTCGTGCCTGCGGATCGAATCGCGTTGAAACGGCGTTGTCCGGTGAATTCATTGTTGAAGAAAAAATCGCGTGATGCAAACCACGCACTGAAAGCCGGTATTGAGATTGTCGAGTGACGGGCTTGAAAACCGCGTTTTCAGGTATGAGAAATCCGTGCGGTCGGGTTTCGTGTTTCTGGCTTGAAACATTCCGCGATTTTCGCCGGCGTTGCATCCCGCCGAACGCACGGCGCGGGACCGGCGTGCCGCGTCCGGGAAAGTCCCGACGAAATTTTTTCCGCCCTTTGTGCAGCGCGGCGGCGGGCATTCCGACCGGCCGCGCCGGCCGCCGCGGGCCGTTCAGATTTGAAACATTTCGGGCATCGCACCGTTGGCCGGGGAAGGGGGGAATCGCCGGAACCCTTGATACGCCGTGATTTCACTCGGGATGGCCTGCTCTTTGCGTAAGCGTTGGCACGGCAGTCGACGATGTGACGACCGGGCGGTTCCGAAAACAGACACATGGAACCGGCTGCGGAGTCAGCGGAAAAAATGACCGGAGCGCGTCGGGGAACACGCAGCGCCAGGCCGATGAACCGCGATATCAGTCGTCGATCGACCAACCAGACCCGGAATCTTCAGGGCAATAAGAAATCGGCATGGCAGCACATGGGGAATAAAAATGAAAGACCACAGCACATCGCGGATCGCAAGCCGCGTTAAAGACACATTGCGGATTTGCCGGGAGTTCATTTCCCGTTCAATTGAATTCCATGCGTCGAACGGCCGTCGTGCCGTTCCGGTCCGTCGACAAGCCCGGTTCATCCGGCTGGTCGCACCGTACACGCCTCTCTCGCGCTCCGCTTCACTGATTCCCGTTCGCACGGACACGGGTGTGCATCCCCGTTCCCGCAGCTGAGCGTCGCGTTCCGATTTTTCGTGTAGTGCCGGTGGTGCCCACCCCCGACGTCTTGACCGACGAAGGGTATTTCATAGCAGTCCGAAAGGAGAATGCTCATGTCAAGAATCATCGAAAAGATCGCCTGGTTCGCTCAGGATCAGGACGGCGTGACGGCCATTGAATACGGCCTGATCGCCGCGCTGATCGCGATCGGCATCGTCGTTGCGTTGACGACGATCGGTACGGATCTGAAGACCGTGTTCAGCACGATCGCCGCGGATCTGGACTCGGCGGTAGCAGGCATCTGATGGACGGTACGACGAACGGCTCGTCCGAATCGTTCGTCGGCACCACACGGCATCAACAACCTGCCTGGACGTATCGATGCACGGTCATCCGACCAGCCGGTACGCGAGGGTTTTGAAAGTCACCACGAAAGGAGATTCATCATGTCCAAGTTCATTCAACAAGCCGGCCGTTTCATTCGCGACGAAGACGGCGTGACCGCCATCGAATACGGCCTGATCGCCGCACTGATCGCAGTCGGCATCATCCTCGCGCTGTCGACCATCGGGAAGGACCTGAAGACCGTGTTCAGCACGATCGCGGCCGACCTCGATTCCGCGGTCGCCGGTATCTGATGGACCGTGCCGCGGACGGCTCGGCCGGTGCAGTGCTCGAGCCGTCCCCGGCCATCTGATCAACCTGGAACCGGAGACCATCATGCAAGCCACGATGCGTGCCGTCTATCGCTGGATCGTCGACGAGCTGGGCGTGACGTCGATCGAATATGCGTTGCTCGCGGCGATGTTCGCCACCGCAGTGCTGGGCAGCGTCGTCACCCTGAAAGGCTCGCTTGCCGACACGTACGAGGTGATTGCAGCGGCCGTGACGGCTGCGGTCACCACCGCGCTGGCGTTGGTTTCCTGATTCGACGATTCGATCCGAGAGGTTCGCCATGTTACCTGTTGCGCCGCCTTACCCGGTCCCGTTGTGCGTGACGCTGCTCGCCGTCGCCGCGGCCAGCACGGACATCGCAACCCGCCGCATTCCGAACCGCCTCGTCGCGGTCGGGCTCGTCGGCGCGCTGGTCGCGCAGTGCATGCTGCACGGCGTCCTCGCCGGCGCACTCGGGTGGCTCGCAGGGGCAGCGACCGGCTTCGGACTGCTGTTGCCGTTCTACCTGTTGCGCGGGATGGCGGCCGGCGACGTGAAGCTGATGCTCGCGATCGGCGCATGGGTCGGGGCGGAAATGACGTTCTACATCGTGCTGGCCACGTTCCTGGCCGGCGGGATCGGCGCCATCGCGTTCGCGCTGCTGCGCGGCCGGATGCGCCAGATGTGGGCGAACGTCCGCGCGCTGATCGCGCGTCGTTCGCAGGGAGCGCACGCGGAGGCCGCCGGCGGCTCCGTGGAAATCGCATCGGTCGGCACGCTGCCGTATGGCGTGGCGATCGCGGCCGGCACGCTGGGCATGTTGTTCGTGTCGTGCGCATAGCGCGACGAACAAGCAACGAGGACGGAGCGATCATGAACACGAATCACACCGAACCGAGACGCGACGCGCAGGTGGCGCACCTGCCCGACCCGTTGCCGTCGCGGGAAGCCCATACGAAACTGGGTACGCAGTTGCCGGCCGCGCCGCGCACGCTCGAGGAAACCGGGCTGAGCATGACGTTCGTCGCCGGGCTCGTGCTGAAGTCGACGCTGATGCTCGGCCGCCCGTCGTACGGCGACCTGGTCGAGCGGCACTGCCTGCCGCTCGCGGTGCTCGACGACGTGTTTGCGTTCCTGGTGCGCGAGCATCTCGTCGAACTGACGCATCGCGGCGCGACCGATCTCGACGTGACGTTCCGCCTGACCGACGCGGGCCGCGTGCTCGCGCTGGAGGAACGGGAACGCAGCGGCTACAGCGGGCCCGCACCGGTGACGCTCGACGCGTATCTCAAATGCGTGAACGCGCATTCGGTCCGCGCGCTGCACATCGGCCAGAGCGACGTGTGGGCCGCGTTCGAAGGAATCGTGATCGACACGTCGGTGCTCGATGCGGCGGCCGCGGCGCTGAACGCGGGCCGTCCGCTGCTGATCTACGGCCCGGCCGGCAGCGGCAAGACCTTCCTCGCCGAACGGCTCGGCTCGCTGATGCACGGCCGCGTGCCGGTGCCGTACGCGATCTGCGCGGCCGGCGAAGTGATCCAGATCTACGACCCGCTCGTGCATGTCGATGCGGACGCCCAGTCCGGCGGCCGGTCGATCGATCGCCGCTGGCGCCTGTGCCGTCGGCCGGTCGTGATGTCGGGCGGCGAGCTGACGCTCGAGGAACTCGACCTGCGCCGCGATGAAGCCTCCGGCTTCTACCAGGCGCCGCCGCACATGAAAGCCAACATGGGCATGTACGTCATCGACGATCTCGGCCGCCAGCGCGTCGAGCCGCGCGACCTGCTCAATCGCTGGCTGCGTCCGCTCGACCGCGGCGTCGATTTCATGACGCTCGAATCCGGCAACCGTTTCGTGATGCCGTTCGATGTCTGGCCGGTGTTCTCGAGCAACCTGTCGCCCGAGCAGTTCTGCGACGACGCGTTCCTGCGCCGCCTCGGCTCGAAGCTGCACGTCGGCGCGATGTCGATCGACGATTACCGCGCCGTATACAACGCGGCCTGCGCATCGCTCGGACTCGTCTCGGCGAGCGATGCCTTCGACTACCTGCTGCATCGGCTGCACCTGCCGACCGGCAAGGCGTTTCTCGCGTGCTTTCCGGCGGACCTGCTGCGCCTCGTGGCCGCCGGCGCGCGTTACCGCGGCGATCCGCCCGAAGTGACGCACGACGCGCTGTACGACGCGTGGGCGAGTTATTTCGGCGCAGCGCCTGAACGGGACGGCAGCCATCCGCCGCCCGTCGAGCGCGGGGGCCGTACGTTCGTCACCGGTTGAGCGGTTTCTTTCACGATTCGTCGAGGAGCATTGCCATGAAAAACAGTCGAGCGGTCTTGATGCTGGTCGTCGCGATGGTCGCGGGTCTTGCCGCGGTCGTGTTCGCGTCCCACTGGCTGGTGCAGACATCCACGAGCTCGGTGACGCCGGTCGCGGTCGCCACCACCGACCTGAACCTGGGCGAACCGCTCGGGCCGAACCAGATCCACATGGTCAGCTGGCCGTCGGGCAGCGTGCCGACCGGCGCGTTCACCGATACGAAGGCCCTTGAAGGGCGCGTCGTGCGCACCAGCCTGTCGCGCGGCGAGCCGGTGATCGAGTCGAAGCTCGCGCCGGTCGGCACCAAGGGCGGGCTGTCCGCGGTCATCGCCGACGGCAGCCGCGCGATCACGGTGCGCGTGAACGACGTGGTCGGCGTCGCGGGCTTCGCGCTGCCGGGCAACTACGTCGACGTGATCGTCAACACGCAGGAACAGCAGGGCAAGACCGACGGGCAGAGCATCTCCAAGATCGTGCTCGAGCACATCCTCGTGCTGGCCGTCGCGCAGCAGGTCAGCCGTGACGACACCGCACCGAAGGTCGTCAACGCGGTGACGCTGGAAGTCACGCCCGACCAGGCCGAACGGCTCGACCTCGCGCGCAGCGTCGGCACGCTGTCGCTCGTGCTGCGCAACCAGGTCGACCAGAAGACGCTGAACACCGATGGCGCGACCAAGCTGACGCTGCTCGGCAAGGAACCCGTGCCCGAAGCGCCGCCGGCTCCCGCACACGTGCGGCCGGTACGCGTGCACGTCGCATCGCACGCAGCGCCGGAAGTGCGGCGCGACTGCGTCGGCGTGCTGACGGGCGTGAAGGGCAGCGTCGAGTGTTTCTGAAACAGATCAAACCAGCCAGATAAACAGATCGGCCGCCGGCCAGGCGCGGCGGCCTTGGAAGTCGATAACCGGCACGGCGCCGGTCTCTCGGGGGATCAGACGAAATGAAGATCAAACCGCAATGCACAGGTACCGGCCCACTGCGGACGCGCGTCGCACGGGGCACGATGATGGCCGCGATCCTCTGTTCGGGATGGCTGACCGTTTATGGCGCACTCGCGCAGGAAGGCGTCGAGTCGGCCGTGCTGACGAAGGGCGGCGCCAGCGCGCCGGCCGCGGTCGGCAAGGGGCCGATGCAGATGACGATCAGCATGGCGCCGGTACCGGCCGCCGCGCCCGCCGCTTCGGCAGGGCCGCTGCGCGGGCCGAACTGCGTCGGCGCCGTGCGCGAGTCGACCAGCGTCAGCGTGCCGCTCGGCAAGTCGCTGCTGGTGCCGATGCCGGAGCCGGTCCGCAATCGGACGATCGGCAATCCGGCCGTCGCGCAGGCCACGATGGTGTCGCCGCAGACGCTGTACATCCTCGGGCTCGCAGTCGGCACGACCAACATGATCGTGCAGGGCAAGAGCGGGGCGTGCCGCGTGATCGACGTCGCGGTCGGCGCGGATGCGGGCGGCCTGCAGGCGTCGCTGCTGCAACTGATGCCGAACGAGCGCGACATCCACGTGTCGACCGCGGCCGGCACGATCGTGCTGGCGGGCACCGTGTCGAGCTCGCAGGCCGCGCAGCAGGCCGTGCAGATCGCACGCGCCTACGGCGACAGCGCCGGCGATCCCGCCGCGGGCGGCAAGGGCGGCGGCGGCGTGCTGAACATGCTCAACGTCACGTCGCCGCAGCAGGTGATGCTCGAGGTGAAGGTGGCCGAGGTGTCGAAGACGCTGATCAACCAGATGGGCAGCGCGTTCAACATCCAGGGCGGGTTCGGTTCGTGGAGCGGCGCGCTGGTCAGCAACCTGCTCGCGGGCGTCGCCAGCGGGGCCGTCTTCAACAAGGCGAACAACAAGCCGTTCAGCATCTCGGCCGACGCGCAGAACACCGACAACCTCGTCAAGATCCTCGCGGAGCCGAATCTCGTGACGATCAGCGGCCAGGAGGCGACCTTCCTCGCGGGCGGCAAGATCTTCATCCCGATCCCGCAAAGCAGCGGCAACGGCACGTCGTCGATCACGCTGCAGGAAGAGGAGTTCGGCGTCGCGCTGAAGTTCACGCCGACGGTGCTCTCGAACGGCCGGATCAGCCTGAAGGTCGCGCCGGAAGTGTCGGAGCTGTCGCAGACGGGCGTCACGCTGAGCGCGACCAACATCGGCGGCACGTCGATCCTGCCGCTGATCACGACACGACGCGCGTCGACGACGGTGCAGATGGGCGACGGCGAATCGTTCGCGATCGGCGGGCTGATCAAGGACAACGCGACCGGTGCGCTGAAGGCGATCCCGGGTGTCGGCGAAGTGCCGGTGCTCGGCGCGCTGTTCCGCAGCACGTCGTTCCAGCAGGACCGCACCGAGCTGATCTTCCTGATCACGCCGCACCTGGTGAAGCCGCTGCAGACCGCGGACGTCGCACTGCCGACCGACAGCTTCTCGAAGCCGAACGAAGTCGACGTGTATGCGACCGGCAACATGGAAGGCCGCGGCGGGGTTCGCAAGGCAGGCGCGCAACCCGCGAACGGCGCAGCAGCCGCACCGCAGGCACCGGCCCAGGCGCCGGCCCCCGCACCGGCGCCGCAATCGGAAGCGCCCGTCGGCCCGGCCGCCGCGCTGCCCGCACCGCGCGCGCCGCAAGGCACCGATGCGCAACCGCCGGTGCTGGCCGAGCCGCAGAAGGTGCCCGCGCCGGTGGTCGCCACCGCACCGCTGTCCGACACGTCGAACGCGGCCCGCATCGCGCACATCGAGGCCACCGCCGCGCGTCTCGCGGCGGCCGGCCCCGACGCGCCGGCCCGGCCGGCGGCGCGGCTCAACCACCGGATCCCGGCAGCAGCGCGGGCGCAGGTTGCGCACGTGAGCGCGGCCCCCGAGTCCACCGATCGTTGAAACCAGTCAAGGGGACACTCATGAAAACCGCCTACCTCGTATTCGTGCGCCGCGCGGCGCTCGCCGTCCCGCTCGCGTTCGCGCTTGCCGGCTGCATGTCGTCGACACCGGTGTGGGACAGCCGCTTCGGCGACTCGGTCCGCACCGTGATGCAGGCCCAGATCATCGATCCGCATGCCGGCGAACACGCGGCCTCGGCGTCGTCGTCGGGCGTCGACGGCGGCGCCGCCGCGGCCGCGCTCGACAACTACGACAAGTCGTTCAAGCAGACCGTGCCGCCCGCCAATGCGTTCGTGATCGGCATCGGCAAGGCCACCCAGTAACGACGGCACGCTCAGGGAGAACGCCATGAACAGCGCAGCTCGCCATCCGAAAGTCACGCGTCGCGGCCTGCATCGGCAGCGCGGTGCCGTCGCGATCATCGTCGGTCTCGCACTGGCGGTGATGATCGGGTTCGTCGGTCTCGCGCTGGATCTCGGCAAGCTGTACGTCACGCGCAGCGAACTGCAGAACAGCGCCGATGCGTGCGCGCTGTCGGCTGCGCGTGACCTGACCTCGGCCATCAGCCTGTCGGTAGCCGAGGCCGACGGCATCGCCGCCGGCCACCTGAATTTCGTGTTTTTCCAGAACAACGCGGTGCAGTTGTCGACGAACGCGAACGTCACGTTCAGCGATTCGCTGTCCAACGCGTTCCTGACGAAGAATTCGGTCACGACGCCGGCGAACATCAAGTACGTGCAGTGCACGACGAAGCTGAGCAACATCGCGCACTGGTTCATCGAGGTGCTGAACGTGCTGCCCGGCACGAAGCTCGCGAACGCCGCGGAAGTGTCGGCGAGCGCGATCGCAACCGTCGGCGGCGGGCAGACGACCTGCGCGATTCCGGTGTTCGTGTGCCGCACGACGGGCTCGCCGTCGTACAACGTCGGTGACTGGATCACGTCGCCGTCCGGTTCGTCGTCGACCTACGGGCCCGGCAACTTCGGCTGGGCGGCGCTCGACGGCTCGACGAACGAAACCACCCTGGCCGGCGAGCTGTCGGGCAACACCTGCAACATCACGAGCCCGCCGGACCTCAGCACGACGGGCTTGAAGTCGGCATCGCTGCGTGCCTGGAATACGCGCTTCGGCATCTACACGAACGGCGCGAACGGCTCGAGCGGCCAGCCCGACTTCACCGGTTATGCCTACGTCGGGCCGAACTACGGGCCGCCGGGAACGGCGGGCATCAAGGGTGACGCCTATACGCAGTTCGTCACCGACCGCGCGAATTTCAAGCCGTACCAGGGCGATGGCGCGCCGCCTTCGGGCAGCGGGATTTCCACCAACGGCACGGTGACGGCGAGCAACTACCAGACCTACGGTGGCGACCGCCGCGTTGCGCTCGCGCCGGAGGGCGACTGCTCGACGCTGAAGGGCAACAGCGGCAAGGTGCACGTCACGCAATGGGATTGCGTGCTGATGCTCGATCCGCTTCCGTTCAGCGCCGGCAGCGGTGCTGTCGTGGCGCACCTCGAATACCTCGGCTCGTCGGTGTCGGGCAACAATCCGTGCGCGACGCACGGCCTGCCCGGCAGCGGCAGCGCATCGGGGACCCAGGTTCCGATGCTCGTTCAATAGCGGAGAGACGATCATGAAAAAGCCGCCGTTTCGCCGTTCGCGCACCCGTGGCGTCGCCGCCGTCGAGTTCGCGCTCGTGCTGATACCGATGGTCACGCTCGCGACCGGCGTGGCCGAGTTCGGCCGCATGATCTACCAGTACGAGACGCTGACCAAGGCCACGCGGGATGCGGCGCGCTACCTGTCGGTCTGGCTGCCGACCGACAGCGCGTATCCGGTGTCGCAGGCGCAATGTCTCGTCGTCTACGGCAGCACGACGTGCGGTTCGTCGGGCACCGAGCTGGTGCCCGGGCTCAAGACATCGATGGTGACCATCTGCGACGCGCAGCGCACGACCGGCTGCAGCGACGCGTCCGATCCGACGCAGTTCGCGAACCTGCCGACCTACGACTCGAACAACAACGCGGCAGGCGGTACGGCGACGGGCGCAATCAACGTCGTCGAAGTGAAGATCACGGGCTACAAGTACCAGCCGATTCCCGCGTACCCGTGGCTGCCGTCGATCACCTTCAACAACATCGTCACCGTGATGAGGCAAGTGTCATGAACGCGCGCAACGCTTCCCCGTCTCGCCGGCGCGCCCAACGTGGCGCGACGATCGTCGAGTTCGCGCTGATTGCGTCGGTGCTGATCATGCTGCTGATCGGCATCTTCGAATTCGGCCGCGTGCTGTTCTACTGGAACACCGCGAGCGAAGCCGTGCGTCTCGGCGCACGCACGGCGGTGGTCTGCGACGTGAATGCCGCCGGCGTCGCGAAGCGCGTGACGGCGCTGCTGCCGCTGCTGTCGAACGCGAACGTGTCGGTGAACTACTCGCCGACGAACTGCGACGTGAACTCGTGCGCGTTCGTGACCGTCAGCGTCACGAACGTCACGGTCAAGACGATGATCCCGTTCGTGAATGTCACGGTCACGATGCCGCCCTTCACGACGACGCTGCCGCGCGAAAGCCTGACCTCCGCGACCGGCGGCGCCAACTGCAACTGATCGAACAAACGAGGCACACGACATGATCAACATCCTCGTAGCTTCCGACGATACCGCGCGGCTCACGCAGATCGCGCGTCTCGTGGCCGACTGCGGACGCTATCGCGCGACGCGCGCGACCGGCCGCCCGTCGCAGATCGAACATCGCACCGACGGGCTCGACGCGTTCGACATCCTGCTGGTCGACGGCACGTCGCTCGACCCGTCGGAGCTGTCGGCGATCGAGCGCATCTGCCGCGCGCACGCGAACCTGACCTGCATCCTGTTGACGGCCGACACGTCGCCGCACGTGCTGCTCGACGCGATGCGCGCCGGTGCGCGCGACGTGCTGCAGTGGCCGCTCGATCCGCAGGCGCTCGGCAATGCGCTCGACCGGGCGGCCGCGCAAAGTACGCGGCGCGACACCGACGATACGCGGATCGTGTCGTTCATGTCGTGCAAGGGCGGGGCCGGCACGAGCTTCGCGGCGAGCAACGTCGCGTTCGAGATCGCCGAGGGCTTCAAGCGCCGCGTGCTGCTGATCGACCTGAACCAGCAGTTCGCCGACGCGGCATTCCTCGTCAGCGACGAAACCCCGCCGTCGACGCTGCCGCAGCTTTGCGCGCAGATCGAGCGGCTCGACAGCGCGTTCCTCGACGCGAGCGTCGCGCACGTGACCGAGCACTTCCACGTGCTCGCGGGCGCAGGCGACCCGGTCAAGGCCGCCGAAATGCGCGAGGACGCGCTCGAATGGATCCTCGGCGTCGCGGCGCCGCGCTACGACTTCGTGATCTTCGACGTCGGCGTCGGCATCAATCCGCTGACGATGGTCGCGCTGGATCGCAGCGACCAGATCCAGCTCGTGCTGCAGCCCGCGATGCCGCACGTGCGCGCCGGCCGCCGGCTGCTGGAGATACTCGTGTCGCTCGGCTACTCGACCGACCAGTTGCGCCTGATCGTGAACCGCGCGACGCGCGCGAGCGACCGGACCCGCACCGCGCTCGAGGAAGTGCTCGGCCTGCAGGCCACGTGCACGATTCCCGACGACGCCGAGACCGTGCTCGAAGCGATCAACCAGGGCCATCCGGTGTCGCGGCTCGCGCGCGGCACGGCCGTCGTACGTGCATTGCAGGCGTGCGCAAAACAACTCGTCGACGGCGAAGTACGCGCGGGACACGGCGCGAAGCCGAGCGAACCGCTGATGTCCCGGCTGTTCGGCCGCAAGGCCACGCCGAAGCTCAAGTCCATGTAAATTTTTCGGGGAACCATCATGTCACTGCGCGAACAGATGTCCTTGCACCGGGCCCAGCCGCTTTCGGCGGGCAGCGAACCGGCCGGCCCGGCCCATTCGTCGGTGCGCGACGCGTACCAGAAGCTGCGCCGCGAAATTCACCTGACCGTGCTCGAGCGCGTCGAGCTCGAACGCCTGTCGCGGATGCCGCAGGATCAGGTCCGCATGGAAATCGGCGCGCTGATCGCGCGCATCCTCGACGAGGAGCGGCTGCCCGCGAACGACATCGAGCGCCGGCAGCTCGCGATCGACGTGTACGACGAGATGTTCGGTTTCGGCCCGCTCGAAGCGCTGCTGCGCGATCCCGGGATCTCCGACATCCTCGTGAACACGTATCGGCAGGTCTACGTCGAACGGTGCGGCCAGCTCGAGCTGACCGACGTGACGTTCTACGACGACGCGCACCTGATGAAGGTAATCGAGAAGATCGTGTCGCGCGTCGGGCGCCGCATCGACGAATCGAGCCCGATGGTCGATGCGCGGCTGCCGGACGGCTCGCGCGTGAACGCGATCATCCCGCCGTCCGCGATCGACGGGCCGCTGATGTCGATCCGGCGTTTCGCGGTCAATCCGCTGAAGATGGACGACCTGGTGCGCTTCCACAGCCTGACGCCGCCGATGGCCGAGCTGCTCGACGCACTGTCGCGCGCGAAGGTGAACGTGCTCGTGTCGGGCGGCACCGGCAGCGGCAAGACGACGCTGCTCAATATCCTGTCCGGCTACATTCCGCGCAACGAGCGGATCGTGACGATCGAGGACGCCGCCGAACTGCAACTCCAGCAGCCGCATGTGCTGCGGCTCGAAACGCGCCCGCCGAACATCGAAGGCAAGGGCGAGATCACGCAGCGCACGCTGGTGCGCAACGCGCTGCGGATGCGGCCCGACCGGATCATCCTCGGCGAAGTGCGCGGCGCCGAAGCGCTCGACATGCTCAACGCGATGAACACCGGCCACGAAGGCTCGCTCGCGACGATCCACGCGAACACGCCGCGCGATGCGCTGACGCGGCTCGAGAACATGATCAGCGTCTCCGGGCTGTCACTGCCGCCGAAGACGATGCGCCAGCAGATCGCGTCGGCGATCTCGGTGGTCGTGCAGGCCGCGCGGCTGACGGACGGCAAGCGCAAGATCGTCAGCATCCAGGAACTGACCGGGATGGAAGGCGACATCATCAACATGCAGGAGATCTTCACGTTCAAGCGTACGGGCGTGGACCGCGACGGCTCGGTACGCGGCCACTTCTGCGCGACCGGCGTGCGGCCGAAGTTCGTCGAGCGGCTGCAGGCGTTCGGCATCAACCTGCCGGATTCGCTTTACGACCCGTCCCAGCGGTACGAGACGGACTGACGACAGGGCGCGTTTGCTGCCGGGGAGGCTTCATGAACACGATCTTTTACGGTTTTGTGATTCTCACCTTCGTCGCGGTCGTGCTGACGATCGAAGGGGGGTATCAGTGGTGGAACGCACGGCACGGCTCCGCCGCGCGCCGGATCGAATCGCGCATTCGCTCGATGTCGGCCGGCGGCAACGTGCAGCAGGAGCGGCTGTCGATCCTGAAGAAGCGGATGCTCGACGAATCGAAGCCGTTCGACCGGCTGCTGCTGCGCGTGCCGCGCGTGCACCGGCTCGATCTCGTGATCCAGCAATCGGGCCTCGACTGGACGCTGCCGAAGCTGATCGTGCTCAGCGCGGTGTTCGCGGCGTTCGCGTGGCTCGCGATGAGCTTCGCCACACGCATGCCGCTCGCCGCGCTGCCGGTCGCGCTGTTTGCCGGCTTCCTGCCGCTGATGTACGTGATGCGCTGCCGCGGCCGCCGGATGCGCAAGCTGGAGCGGCAGTTGCCGGACATCTGCGACATGATCGCGCGCGCGCTGCGTTCCGGTCATTCGTTCACGAGCACGCTCGGGATGGTCGGCGACGAGTTTCCCGACCCGATGGGCGGCGAATTCCGCGTCACGTTCGACGAGGTCAACTACGGCGTGTCGCTGCATGACGCGCTGATGAACCTCGCCACGCGCGTGCCGGTGCAGGACCTGCGCTATTTCGTGATCGCGGTGCTGATCCAGCGCGAGACGGGCGGCAACCTGGCCGAACTGCTCGACAGCATCGCCGCGCTGATCCGCGAGCGCTTCAAGCTGTTCGACAAGGTGCGCGTGCTGTCGGCGGAAGGGCGGTTGTCCGCGTGGATTCTCGGGCTGCTGCCGTTCGGTACCGCCGCGGTGATGGCGGTGCTGAACCGCGAGTTCCTGTCGGTGCTCTGGGAGGATCCGGCCGGGATCCGGATGGTCGGCACGATGCTCGTGTCGATGGCGTTCGGCCTGTTCTGGATCCGCCGCATTGTCCGCATTCGCGTCTGACGCGCGAGTCGAATAACGAACCGTAGCGAGGCTGTCATGCAAAACCTGAGCGTGGTCCAGGCCGTGATGCTGGGCGGCTTGTTCATCTTCGTAGCCGGCGGTGTGCTCGTCGGGATGCTGCTGTTCGCGCCGCGCAGCATCCAGCGCCGGATTCAGCAGGCCGGCGGTGCCGGTGCGGGCGCCGTCGCGGGCACGGGCACGGGTGGCGACGACGACCTGACGTCGCGCTGGGTCGCGAAGCTGGTCGAGCTGTCCACCCCGATCTCGAAGCTGTCGGTGCCGAAGGACGGCTGGGAGAATTCACCGCTGCGCATCCGGCTCATGAATGCCGGCTGGCGCAACCAGAGCGCGGCCGCGCTGTATTTCACCGCGAAGACGATGCTGGCGCTCGCGTTGCCGTGCGCGGCGCTGCTGGTGCTGATCACAACCTCGCTCGGCGACGAGCGCGCGTTGCTGTCGGTCATCCTCGTGGTGCTCGCCTGTATCGGCTACTACATCCCGAACATCGTGCTGTCGCAGCGGGTCAAGGTGCGCCAGCAAAAGATCTTCGAGGATTTTCCGGATGCGCTCGACCTGCTGACGGTATGCGTCGAAGCGGGGCTCGGGCTCGATGCGGCGCTGATGAAGGTGAGCGAGGAACTGCGCTTCAGCAGCGAGGTGGTCGCGAGCGAACTCGACTTGCTGCTGCTCGAGATGCGCTCCGGCTTCACGAAGGAAACCGCGCTGCGCAATCTCGCACTGCGCACCGGCGTGGAAGACATCGAGTCGTTCTGCGCGATGCTGATCCAGGCCGATCGCTTCGGCACGAGCATCAGCGAATCGCTGCGCGTGCTGTCGGACATGCTGCGCACGCGGCGGCGCATGCGCGCCGAGGAGCGGGCCGCCAAGATCGCGCTGAAGCTGCTGTTTCCGCTGATCTTCTGCATCTTCCCCGCGCTGATGCTGGTGCTGCTCGGACCGGCGATGATCCACGTCTATCGCGTGCTGCTGCCGACGTTCGTGGGCATCGCGCAGTGAGCGGCGAGCCGGCGTGACGCCGGGCTCGCCGTAAGGAATGAACGTGCCGGCCCGACTCACCCGCCGGCCGGCACGGCAACAGGCTTCATGGAGGCTCCCTCCCCAGGCGGCGCCGCGAGACAGGTTGACCATAGCGGCGTCAATGCATCCTGGACCCATGGTTGGCCATGGAACAAGCCGTAGTCCACCGCCTTTCCGGCTGCCCCCTACTGCTAACCCGAAGGCCGTTGCCGGCATGACGCCCGCACGGTTCGAGGCGATGGAAAAGGGATCGAATGCCCGCCGCCGGATCAAACCGGCAGCCCTCATGCGCGGGATGATTCATCGCGCTGCCGATTGCGATTGCCTTGCGTTCGTTTCGCGCGCGATCCGACGGGCGGCTTCACGCCGCCGGTGCAGGCAGGGAAACAAGCCGCCATCACCGCCTTCACCGCCTCACGGCCGCCCCTCGCTCGGCACTTCCGCCGCCTTGTTGAGCTCGCCCATGACGATCTGCGCGATCACGTTGGCCGGTGCCCGGCCGTCGGGCGCGGCAGCGGTGGTCGCCCACGTGACGATCGTCGTTTTCGTCGCCGGGTCGTAGCCCATGAAGGTATTGAAGCCCGGTATTTCGCCCGTGTGGCCGTAGAACGTGCCGAACTTCGCCAAACCCATGCAGTAGCTAGCCGACATCGGGTCGGACGCATCGATTGGCGTACAGCTGGCGAGCCGCTGCGCCTGCAGGTCGGCGCTCAGGTAGCCGCCGCCGACCATCCGCTGCACGTAGGCGGCCAGTTCGGTCACCGTCGAAATGCCGGAGCCGGCCGTCCACGCCCACGACGTGTTGACACCGGTCACGTCGGTCGGCTGCAGCGTGCCGTTCTTCGCTTCCGCCTGGCGTTCGGGCGACAGCGCGTCGCTGTTGGTCGTCTCCGCATTGGTGCCCCATTGATAGCCGTGCGGCGCGGGCGCCGGCAGCGCCGTATTCGCCTGCGGCGGGAGAAACGTATTGCTCAGGCCGAGCGGCGCGAACAGGCGCGCGTTCATCGCGTCGGCCGCGCTCATGCCGGTGAGTTGCTCGATGATGAGCCCGAGCAGTACCGTGTTGGTGTTCGAGTAGCGGAAATCGGCGCCCGGCGCGAAATAGACCGGCTGGCCTTCGGCGATGTTCAGCAGTTCCGCCGTGGTCCAGACCTTGTCCGGCTGCGCATCGAGCGTCTGGTTGAACGCGAGGCTGGTCGAGTAGTTGTAGAGGCCGCTGCGCATCCTCAGCAACTGCTCGATCGTGATCGTATTGCCGTTGGGCACGTTGGCGACGAACTTGTCGACGGTGTCGCCCAGGCTCAGCCTGCCTTCCTGCACGAGTTGCAGGATCACCGTGCCGGTCCACGTCTTCGTGATGCTGCCGACGCGAAAGTGCGCGTCGGTCGGGATCGGCGTGTTCGTGCCGCGCACGGCCGTGCCGAACGATTCGAGCCAGTTGCCCTGCGGCGACTGCACGTAGACGACCGCGCCGGCCGTCATCGTGTCCGACAGCAGTGCATTGATCTGCGGGCGCGCCGCGTTCGCGAACGCGGGCCCGCCCGATGCGGGCGAGCTGTCGCCGCCGCATGCGGACACCGTGAGCCCGATGACGACGGCCGGTGCGACGGCAACCATGCGCCGCACCAGCCGTTTCGCCGCGCGCGGCACGCACCGGAAGGTTGCTGAAGTAGCCATGGCGCGGTCCCTCCGGGTTCGTGACGAACTTCTTTCCTGCCTTCTCCAAAAACTATAGGACAGGCGCGTCCCGGCCGGCAGCGCGCGTTGCCGCCGGCCCGATTCGTCGGCGGAAAGCGATCCGGCCGGTTCGCGGGGTTCCGCAATCGCCACGGGATCACGCCGATGGGTTTCGTGCGGCAGTTGCGGCTGCAACATGTGCGCGAGGAACTGCTGGCCGACCAGACATCGGGGCTCGCATCGGTGACGGACATCGCGCTGAAATGGGGCTTCGCGCACCTCGGGCGGTTCGCGATCGAGTACAAGCGGGCGTTCGGCGAATCGCCGTCGGCGACGCTGAGGATGCGGCGCGTGCGCGGGTGACGGGCGACGCGATGGGTCGGCCGCTCGCTTGCGCGGCCACGCCGCACATTCGACATCGTTGCCGGGATCATCGACAATCCGTCGTGCACACCGCGCCCGTCGGCGCGACGCCCCCGGGAGAATCTTCAATGACTGGCCTATCCATCCGGCCCGCCAGGATCGACGATGCGCAGGCGATCGCCGATTTTCATGTCAAGGTCTGGCGGCATACCTATCGGGATCTCGCACCGGCGCAAGCGCACGCCGTTCTCGACGAACGCTATCGCCGCAAACAATGGAAGGAAAAGCTGTCGTCGAGCGACGGGAACCAGCTTGTGCTCGTTGCGGAGATCGACAACACGATCGTCGGCATCGGAGCCGCCGGCGCGCCGTCCGAACCGATCTTCAACGGCCGTGGCGAGATCAAGTTCCTGTATGTCGATCCCGGATTCAAGCGTCGCGGCATCGGCCGCGAGTTGCTCGCCCGGCTCGCCACGCATTTGAGCCGGTTGCGGTATCAGGGGGCCGCGTTGAGTGTCGTCGACGGCAACGACGCGGCGATCGCGTTTTATGCGGCGCTGGATGGTCGGCCAGCCGGCGAATACATCGATCCGGGGCCGGTCTGGCGATCGCACAACATCGTCATGGTGTGGGACGACCTCGCGCGCCTCGGTGCCTGAGCAGGCCCCGCGCGGCGCGGCGCTTCACGCGAGGCACGCCCGCAGCCAGGACGTGAACGCGGTCACGAGCGGCGACTCGGCCAGCTCATGACGCGTGACGAGATAGTACGCGTGGCGTGACGGCACGGTTGCGCTGAACGGCCGCACGAGCGTGCCGTCGATCAGGTCGTCGCGCACCGACAGGCTGTCGCCGAGCGCGACGCCTTGCCCGTGTACCGCGGCTTCGACGCCGATGTGCGCGTTGCCGATTTCGAGAATGCGGATGCCCGGCAGCCTGTCGGCGTTCGCCTCCGCCAGCCACCGCGTCCACGAGCCCGCATGCTCGCAGAACAGCGTGCGTCCCGCGAGATCCTGCACCTTGCGGATCGCATCGGGCCCGTTCATCAACGCCGGGCTCACGACCGGAAACAGCGCCGGATGCTCGAGCAGTTCGACGCGCCGGTTGCGCCAGTTGCCCTCTCCGTAGCGAATGCAGACGTCGACGTCCGGCGAATAGATTTCGCGATCGTCGTTCGACGGAATCACTTTCAGATGGATACCCGGATAACGCTCCAGAAAATCGCCGATGTGCCGGGCGAGCCAGCGCGACGTGAGCGACAGCGGCGTCGACACGACGAGATCGCCGGCGGCGGCCGGCGAATCGAGCCTGACGGTGGCGTTCGCGATCATGTCGAACGCGGTGCCGACCGGCTCCAGCAGCGCCTCGCCTTCGGGCGTGAGCTTCACGCGGGCCTTTGATCGGACGAATAGCGCGACGCCGAGCGTGTTCTCGAGAATGCGGATCTGGTGGCTGACCGCGCTCGCCGTTACGTGCAGTTCGTCGGCGGCGGCCGACACGGTGCCGCACCGGGCGGCGGCTTCGAACGCGCGGAGCGGGTTCAGCGGGGGCAGGCGGTTGCGCATCGGCGGGGCGTGTCGCAGGCGACGGTGCTGAGAAAAATTTCATTAAAACGGATTCAATTTCTCGCTACAACAAAAAAAATTGAATGCCTACAGTGGGGGCAATCCAACCGAGTCGAGGTCGACCGCAATGAGCCTTACCGAACCGATCGAACGCCTGTGGGGCGGCCGTTTCCAGTCGAAGCCGTCCGATGCGCTGCAGAATCTGTCCCGCTCCGATCCGAGTTTCTTCCGTCTCGTGCCGTACGATCTGGCGGGCTCCCGGGCCCATGCGCGCGAGCTGAATCGCGCGGGTATCCTGAACGACGACGATCTCGCGCAGCTGCTGGACACGATGGACGGCATCGCACGCGACTATGCGGCCGGCGCGATCGCGCCGTCGCTCGCCGACGAGGACGTGCACACCTTCCTCGAGCGCGTGCTCACGCAGCGGTTGCCGGCACTCGGCGGCAAGCTGCGCGCCGGGCGCTCGCGCAACGACCAGGCCGCGAACGACCTGCGCCTGTACCTGCGCGACAAGGCGCGCCAGCTCGTGCGCGGCATGCTCGACCTGCAGGATGCGCTGATCGGCCAGGCGAGCCGGCACGTCGACACGGTAACCGCCGGGTTCACCCACCTGCAGCCCGCGCAGCCGATCGTGTTCGGCCATCAGTTGCTCGCCCATGCGCAATCGCTGTATCGCGATGCCGACCGCCTGGTCGACTGGGACCGTCGCACCGCGCGTTCGCCGCTCGGTGCGGCCGCGCTCGCGGGCTCGGCGATCTGCATGCGGCCCGAGCTGTCGGCGCAGGAGCTGGGTTACGACGCGCCGTGCGAGAACTCGATCGACGCGGTGGCCGCGCGCGATCACGTCGCGGAATTCGTGTTCGTCACGAGCATGCTGGCCGTGAACCTGTCCCGCCTGTCGGAAGAAGTGATCCTGTGGACGTCGCGACAATTCCGCTGGGTGGAACTCGACGACGGCTACGCGACCGGCAGCTCGATCATGCCGCAGAAGAAAAACCCGGACATCGCGGAACTCACGCGCGGCAAGGCGGGGCGGCTGATCGGCAACCTGACGGGGCTGCTCGCGACGCTGAAGTCGCTGCCGCTCGCGTACAACCGCGATCTCGCGGAAGACAAGATCGCCGCGTTCGATTCGATCGACACGCTCGAACTCGTGCTGCCCGCGATGGCGGGGATGATCCGCACGATGCGCGTGAACGTCGACGAGATGCGTCGCCAGGCGCCGCTCGGCTTCACGCTCGCCACCGAGGTCGCGGACTGGCTCGCGCTGACGGGCGTGCCGTTCAGCGAAGCGCACGAGATCACCGGCACGCTCGTGCGTGCGTGCGAGCGGGACGGCATCGAGCTGGCCGACGCGAGCGCCGAACAGTTGCAGGCCGTCGACACGCGCCTCGCACCGGCGGTGCGCGCGCATCTGACGCTCGACGCGGCCGTCGCCGCGCGCGGCGGCGCGGGCGGCACGTCGCCTGCGCGCGTGCGCGAACAGATCGGCCGTCTGAGCGACGCGATCGAACGCCAGGTGGCGTGGGCAGCAGATTACCGGGGGCCGTCATGCTGAGCGCATCCGATTCCCGCCGCCTCGACGGCGCACCGGGGCCGGCCGATGCGCCGGCGGACGACACCGCCGGCCTCGTGCGCGTACGCCGGCGCTACTGGGGCCGCTACGTCGCGTCGGTCGCGATCGTTGCCGCGCTCGCCTATATCGCCGCCGCGTTCGCGCGCGGCCAGATCGAGTGGCGTGTCGTCGGCCAGTTCCTGACCGCTCGCTCGATCATGACGGGGCTCGCCAACACGATCGTGATGACCGTCCTCGCGATGACGCTCGGCGTCGTGCTCGGGGTCGTCACCGCGGTGATGCGGCTGTCGTCGAACCCGGTGCTCGGGGCGATCGCGCAGGGCTACATCTGGCTGTTCCGCGGCACGCCGATCATCCTGCAACTGCTGCTGTGGTTCAACCTCGCGCTGGTGTTTCCGACGCTCGGCATCCCGGGTATCGCCGAATTCCGGACCGTCGACGTGATGACGCCGTTCCTCGCGGCGGTGCTCGGACTCGGCATCAATCAAGGCGCGTATACATCGGAAGTCGTGCGGGCCGGGCTGCTGTCGGTCGACACCGGCCAGTACGAGGCCGCGAAATCGATCGGCATGCCACGCCTGCAGGCGCTGCGCCGGATCATCCTGCCGCAGGCGATGCGCGTGATCGTGCCGCCGATCGGCAACGAGCTGATCGGCATGGTCAAGCTGACGTCGCTCGCGAGCGTCGTGCAGTACGCGGAGATGCTGCACAACGCGCAGAACATCTACTACGCGAATGCCCGCGTGATCGAGTTGCTGATCGTCGCCGGCATCTGGTATCTCGCAGTCGTCACCGTGCTGTCGCTCGCACAGGCGCGTGTCGAACGGCGCTTTGCACGCGGCGCGGGCCGGGCGGCGGGCCGCAAATGAACCGCACGACCCTCAACCATCGGGAGAACGTCATGACGAACGCAGTCGTTCGCGCGGTCGACGTGCGCAAATCGTACGGCGATTTCCAGGCGCTGCATGGCATCACGCTCGACGTCGAGCAGGGTGAAGTGCTGTGCATCATCGGGCCGTCGGGTTCGGGCAAGAGCACGTTCCTGCGCTGCATCAACCAGCTCGAGACGATCAGCGCGGGTGCGCTCTGGGTCAACGGCGAACTGGCCGGCTACCGCCGCGCCGGCCACCGGCTCCACGAGCTGTCGGAGCGCCAGGTCGCGCGCCAGCGACTGGCCACGAGCATGGTGTTTCAGCGCTTCAACCTGTTTCCGCACAAGACCGCGCTCGAAAACGTGATCGAGGGCCCCGTCCAGGTGCTCAAGCGCCGCCGCGCGCAAGCGGAGGAAGAAGCGCGCGCGCTGCTGGCCCGTGTCGGGCTCGCGCACAAGTGCGACGCGTTTCCGGTCGAGCTGTCGGGCGGCCAGCAGCAGCGCGTCGCGATCGCGCGGGCGCTCGCGATGCACCCGCAATTGATCCTGTTCGACGAACCGACGTCGGCGCTCGATCCCGAACTCGTCGGCGAAGTGCTGGCCGTGATGCGCGATCTCGCGAAGAGCGGAATGACGATGATCGTCGTCACGCACGAGCTCGGGTTCGCGCGCGAGGTGGCCGACCGCGTCGTGTTCATGGACGGCGGCCGGATCGTCGAGAGCGGGCCGCCCGACCAGGTGCTGTCCGCGCCGACGCATGCGCGCACGCGCGATTTCATTTCAGCGGTGATTGCATAAGCGGGCCGGACGCCCGCCCCGTAGCGCCCGAGCGATCGAGCCGCCGACCCGAGCGGCGCAGCACCCCATTACTCCACCATGACAAGGCGACATCCCATGAAAGCATCCGTCCTGACCCGCACGCTGGCCGCTGTCGCATTCGGCGCACTCGCGCTTCACGCGTCGTTCGCCGTCGCGCAATCCACGAGCGCGAAACGCACGCTGAACGTCGCGATCGTGCCGAACTACCCGCCGTTCGAATACAAGGATCCGGCGACCGACAAGCTGGCGGGCTTCGACGTCGATCTCGGCGAGGCCCTCGCCGCGAAGATGGGCGCGAAACTGAACTGGGTCGAGACGAGCTTCGACCAGATGATGAGCGCGGTCGCGACGCAACGCGTCGACATGATCCTGTCCGGGATGACCGACCTGCCGACGCGCCGCGATGCGGTGACGTTCGTCGACTACATCGAGACGGGCCCGCAGTTCTACACGCTGAAGGCGCGCGCCGGCGAGTTCGCGCAGATGAACGCGCTGTGCGGCAAGCGCGTCGGGTCGAGCCGGCGCACGTCGTTCCCGGACAACACGACCGCGTGGAGCGCGGAGAACTGCGTGAAGGCCGGCAAGCCGGCGATCGTCGTGGTGGGCACCGACGGCTCGTCGGATGCGCGGATGCAGCTGCGCCAGAACCGTATCGACGCGGCCGTGCAGGGTGGCGAGACGCTGCCGTATCAGAACAGCCTCGAGCAGAACGCGTATGCGCCGGTCGGCAAGCCGTTCCTGTCGCAATACACGGGCATCGGCGTCGCGAAGAGCAACACCGCGCTGAGCAGCGCGCTGACGACGGCGCTCAACCAGATGATCGCGGACGGCTCATACCAGAAGCTGCTCGCGAAATGGGGGCTGCAGGAGCACGCGGTGGCGAAGGCGACGATCAACGGCACCCACTGAGCGCGCGATGACGGATCTGGCTCCCCGCTGGCCGGACGCGCAGCGCGCGTGCGTCGCGCTCGCGTTCGATCTCGACGGCCCGACCGGCGACGCGATGCTGAACGGGTCGATCTGGCGCAACCCCGCGTATTTCACGCTCGGCAGCTACGGGCCGTGGCGCGCGCTCGGCCGGTTGCTCGACATGCTCGCGTCGTTCGAGCTGCCCGCGACGTTCTTCGTGCCCGCCTGGGTCGCGCGGACGTGGCCCGCGCAATGCGCGGCGATCGTCGAGCGCGGCCACGAGATCGGCTATCACGGCTACCGGCACGAAGCGTTCTGGACGCTCGCGCCCGATCGGCAGCGCGAGATCATGGCGCAGTCGGCCGACATCTTCGCGCGCACGCTCGGCGTGCGGCCCGTTGGGTTCCGCACGCCATCCGGCGACTGGAGCGCAGCGACGGTGGCGGTGCTGCGCGAAGCGGGCGTGCGCTATTCGAGTTCGATGCGCGGCGACGACCGGCCGTACCTGCTGCATGGTGAGGAGGGCGAACCGCCGCTCGTCGAGATCCCCGGCCGCTGGGAGACCGACGACTACGCGTCGCTCGCCTACCACCGCAACCCCGACTACCCGGCGGGCCTCGACCGGATCGCCGGATACGGTGCGACGCTCGACAACTGGACGCGCGAATTCGACGGCGTATACCGCGAAGGGCTGTGCCTGACGACGCTCCTTCATCCAAAGGTGTGCGGCAAACCGGGACGCATCGCACTGCTGGAGACCTGGCTCGACCACATGCGCGCGCAGGACGGCGTATGGTTCGCGCGCTGCCGCGAGGTAGCCGACTGGTGGCTCGCGCAGGCCACGCGGGATGCAGCACCCACGCAATGGAGCGGCAATTGACCCACCTTCCTTCCTGGCCTGGCGGCGCGCGATACGCGGTCGCGATCACGGTCGACTTCAACGACATTCATGGCATCCAGACGCGCGAACCGCGCATCGTCGGCCGCGAGAAATCGCTGTCGGTGTGGCGTTACGGCGCGACGCGCGGCGTCGACCGGCTGCTTGCGGCGTTCGACGCATTCGGCGTGCCGGCGAGCTGGTTCGTGCCCGGCGCCGTCGCCGAAACGCACCGCGATACGGTGCGCGAGATTGCCGCAGCCGGCCACGAGCTCGGCGTGAGCGGCTATCGCTGCGAGGATTTCGATGCGTTGCCGCTTGCCGCACAGGTCGACGCGTGCCGCGCGGGGCGTGCCGCGCTCGCGGACGCAATCGGTCGCGACGCGGACGGCTTTCGATCGTTCACCGGCAACTGGGCCCATGGTTTCGCGGATTTTCTCGTCGCGGAAGGTTTCACGTGGTCGTCGTCGTGGCGCGGCGACGATCTGCCTTACGTGCATCCCCGCGACGGCGGCGACGCGAACGGCGCGCGGCTCGTCGAGCTGCCGCTGCACTACGAACTCGAGGACGAACCGTACTTCGAGTTCAACCTGTCACCGCCCGTGCCGGCAGGCCAGCCGCGCATCGCCGCGTACCGCGACGTGCTCGACAACTGGCGGCGTGACGTCGACGGGTTCAGGCGTTTCGGGCTGTGCTGCGTGCTGCGCCTGCATCCCGAGATCATCGGCACGGCCGGGCGGATCGATCTGCTGCACGCGTTGCTCGCGCACCTGCGCGGCACCGGCGATGCATGGTTCGCGACGGGGCGCGACATCGCGCGCTGGTGGCATGCGCAGGCGCCCGTCAACGCGCCGGGCCATCCGGTCGACGTGTTCGCACGCTGCGTGGCAGAGGAGGCGGCACGATGACGACCGACACGCAAGCGCGCGCCACCCGGCTCGCGGCATTCGTCGCACGGACCTCCGCCGATGCAGTGCCGGACGACGTCGTCGCGAAAGCCAAACGTCATGTCCTCGACACGTTCGGTGCCGCGCTGGCCGGCACGTCGGCCGTCGAGACACGCAGCGCCCGCGCGCTGACCGGCGCCGTTGCGCGGGGTGGCGCGTCGTTATGGGGCACGCGACGCAGCGCGAGTGCGCGCGACGCGGCGTTCGTCAACGGCATTGCCGCGCACGCGCTCGAGCTCGACGATTCCGGCGGCTGCGATCATTCGGGCGCGGTCGTGCTGCCCGCTGTGCTTGCCGCGCTGTCGTGCGCCAGCCAACCCGTGACGGGCCGGGAATGCGTGGCCGCGATCGTGCTCGGATACGACGTCGGCCGGCGCGTGCTCGAGGCGGCGGGCGGCTACTCGGCCCATAACGGTGCGGGCTGGCATTCGACGCTAAGTTGCGGCGTGTTCGGTGCGGCGGCCGCGAGCGCGCGCGTGCTCGGGCTCGACGCCGCACGCACGCGTGACACGCTTGGCCACGCGGCGAGCTTCGCCGGCGGCCTGTGGAGCTTCATCCACGACGGATCGCAGACCAAGCGGCTGCACGCCGGGCGCGCGGCGGAAGGCGGCGTGCTGGCGGCGTTGCTTGCCCGGGAGGGCGTGAGCGGCCCCGCCCGCGTGTTCGACGACGTGTGGGGCGGCTTCTTCAACACGTTCGCCGCGCAATCGCATGCGCCCGACGCATTGACCGACGGCCTCGGCACGCACTGGAAACTGATGCGCTGCTCGATCAAGCCGCACGCGTCGTGCCGCAGCGCACATGCGGCGGTCGACGCGGCGCTGCAACTCGCGCGCGGCCGCACGCTCACAGTCGGCGAGATCGAACGGGTGGTGGTGCGTGCAAGCGCGTTCGTTGCGCGGATGTGCGGCGGTCGCGATCTGTCGACGCTGTCGTCCGCGCAGATGAGTCTGCCGTACGCGGTTGCGGCGGCGCTCGTGTTCGGCGACACCGGGATCGACGCCTATCGCGCGGACCGGCGCACCGACCCGCGTGTGACCGCGCTGCTCGCGCGCATCACGGTCGACGTCGATCCGGAACTTGGCGATCTCGACGAGCCGACGGTGACCCTGCAGCGCGCGGACGGGACGCGGGAATCGCGTCACGTTCCGATCGCACTCGGCGATCCGCGCAATCCGCTGCCGGATGCGACGCTGCTGGCGAAATATCGTGCGCTGGCAAGCACGGCGCTCGACGGTGCGCGCGTCGATGCGTTGAGCGACCTGTGCCTGTCGCTGGACCGGCTAGCCGACGCGCGCGTGCTCAACGAGCGGCTCGCAGGCGATCCGGAAAGCCTCGATTGAATGGGGCGATGGGCTGCGTGTGGCAGTTGCGGCTGCAACATTCGCGTGAGAAGCTGCCGGTCGACGATACGGCAACGCACAGGATGCGCCGCATGAGGGGGTGACCGGGCTCATGACAGCGGCGCACCCCACGCCGCCGTCACATCGCCGCCCAGCCGCCATTCGCCGAACGGGCGGCGCGGCGCGATGATCGCCGGCAGGCGACGATCGTGAAAGCGCGCGTAGTACGGCTCGACCCAGCTCAATTCATCGCGAAACGTCCACGGGAACAGGTCCTGCCTGACCGGCGTGATGGCAGTGAAGCTCACGGGATTCTCCACCGCGGCGATCACGAGATTCGCGAGGCGGCCGATCGCGCCGTCGTTTTCCCGATAGAGATCGATATGGCGCCGCTGCACGAGCTCCGCGGCGAACACGAGCGGCAGCAGCGCGAACGTGTGATAGTGCAGCGCGCGGTTACCGCGCTTGACTTCCCGCGCGAGCGAACCGTCGGGCCCGATGTCGCGAATGCCCTCGCGCACGCGCAGCAGCCCCGAGTCGACGAGGCTCGCATTGCCGGTCACGGTGCCGATCGCGATCAGGTCGAGTCCGGCCCAGTAGACGAGGTTGTTGTGCAGGTGGTTGATCGCTTCCGCATCGCGGGTCGCGATCGCGATGCGTTCGAGCCACGGATCGATCGTGTCGAAGCGCGCGCGATTCGCATCGCGCACGTCGCGCGGCATGCGCAGGATCACCATCGCGAAATCGGTGCCGGCCCATGAGCGCTCGTAATGGCCCTGGTAACCCGAGATCCGGCCCATCAGTGCATCGGCACGCGCCCAGCTTTCCAGCAGGTTCAATGCGCACGACCAGTCGCCGTGATCTGCCGCCGCGTTGAGCCGCGCGATGAAATCGCGCATCGGCTTCACGGCGCGCGCATAGCCGGCGGCGGCGTCGTAGTAACCGGGCGGATCGATCGTCGTGACGGCCGCCGGCAGGTCGCAGGCGTGGGCCGACGGCGCGGCGCCGAATAACGCGCCCAGGGAGAGCAATACGGCGAACAGCGGTCGAGTCGACAGGCGGCGCATACGGTCCCCGGTGGTAACGGTCGTGACGCCGGGCGCATCGGGTCGACGCATCGCAATGCATCGTGCGGGGCCGCGTGGTCCGCAGCCGTTTCCGGGTCGAACGCAGTCTAGCGTTCCCGTCTTTCATCCGCCTTTCCCGGCGGCAGCCAGCCGGATCGATGGCGTGCCTGCGCCGTTTTCGCCGCGCGATCGCCGGATTCGCGTGTCCGCACACTTTTTTTGAAGACCGCGCCATATTCGCCCGGTATGATCGCTGCGCTCGCGAACGACGGCACTGGCCATCGGATTCCGGCTCGCGCGCAATCGACATCACAAGCATGACAAAACAGGGCGGACGCCGTTCGATGCGTCGCGCCGCGATCGGGCCGAATCGGCCACCAGCACGACGGAGCAGGGAACGATGGTAACGGGGACGAAGGCGGCGCGACACGCGAGGGCGATCGCGGCCGGCGGAGCATTGTGCGTGGCGGCGGCAGGCAGCGCGCCCGCGCAGGCTTCGGATGCAGGGGGCGCGCCGCAGGCCGGCGCGGCGGCGGCCGTGCTGCCGGCAATCGACGTGAACGGGGCGGCCGACGGCGCGTCCGTCGGGCTCGTCGGGCGGCGTACCACGGCCGGCACGAAGACCGACACGGCGGTGGCCGAGATCCCGCAAACGATCAATATCGTGACCGCGCAACAGATCGAGATGACCGGCGCGGCCGACCTGAACCAGGCGCTGCGCTACGTGCCGGGCTTCTCGACCTTCGGCGCCGACAGCCGGACCGACTGGTATGCGGCGTTGCGCGGCTTCACGCCGACGCTGTACGTCGATGGCATCGCCGCGCCGAATACGGCCGTGATCGCGAACTGGCGCGTCGATCCGTACACGATCGATTCGATCGCCATACTGCGCGGGCCGACGTCGGTGCTGTACGGCGCGGGCGAGCCCGGCGCGATCGTCGACGCCCATACGAAGCTCGCCGACGGCGAACGCGTGCGCGAGGCCGGCGTGCAGATCGGCAACGATGCGCGCAAGCAGGTCATGCTCGATGTCGGTGACAAGCTCGACCCGGACGGCAAGATTGCGTACCGGTTTGTCGGCGTCGCGCGCGACGGCAATGCGCAGACGGGCCCGAACGGCGACCGGCGCGTCGCGCTGGCGCCGTCGTTCCGGTGGCGACCGAACGCCGACACGTCGCTGACGGTCTCCGCGACGTTCCTGCAGGACAGCGGCGACATTTCGTCGAACTTCCTGCCCGCGTCGGGCACCGTATTGCCGAACCCGAACGGTCGCCTGTCGCAGGACATCTACATGGGCGACCCGTCCTTCAACGACTACCGCAAGAAGCAATGGTCGCTCGGCTACGCGCTGGAACATCGTGTGAATGCGATCTGGACGCTGCACCAGGACGTGCGCTGGTCGCACCTGTCGCTCGACGATGCGACGGTGTTCGGCAACGGCTTCGCGCCGCGCAGCACGACCGACATGATGCGATTCGCGGGGCTGTTCCAGCTCAACTACAGCCGGCTCGACATCGACAATCACGCGCAGGCGCGCTTCGGCACGGGGCCGCTCGAGCACACGCTGCTGTTCGGCCTGCAATTCGACCGGCAGACGACGACCAACAGCGTGTGGCTGGCGCTGGCGCCGTCGCTCAACCTGTACCACCCCGTCTACCGGCCGGTGACGGCCGCGATCTTCTCCGGCCCGACGTCGCTCGGCCATGTCGACCAGTACACGGCGCTGAACGCGTTCGGCGTGTACGCGCAGGATCAGATCCGCTGGCAGCGCTGGACGCTGACGCTCGGCGGCCGCGAGGATGTCGTGAATGCGCGCTTCGACGACCGGACGGCCGGTACGCAGGCGCGGCAGGACGTCAGTGCGTTCTCCGGGCGCGTCGGGCTCACCTATCAGGGTGACGCCGGGTTGTCGCCGTACGTGAGCTATTCGACGTCGTTCGATCCCGTCATCGGCGTGCGGATGTTCGGCGGCGGCTTGCCGAAACCGACGCGCGGCGCGCAGACCGAGGCCGGGCTGCGCTGGCAGCCGCCCGGCAGGAACCTGATGCTGAGCGCGGCCGTCTACCGGATCGACCAGACCAACGTCGTGACGCCGACACCGGTGAATCTCGACCCGACCGGCACGACGTCCGTGCAGACCGGCAAGGTGCGCTCGCGCGGCATCGAGCTGAGCGCGGTCGGCAAGGTGACGCGCGAGTTGTCGATCGTCGCGTCGTATGCGTATCAGGACGTCAAGAACGTGCAGGCGAACGATGCGTCGCTGAACAACTGGCCCGTCTCCGTGCCGCTGCCACGGCAGATGGCGTCGATGTGGGCCGACTGGACCTGGCGCACGGGCGCGCTGTCGGGGCTCGGAATCGGCGGCGGCGTGCGGTACCAGAGCGCGTCGGCCGGCGCGCCCGACAATTCGCTCACGGTGCCGAGCGCGACGCTATACGACCTGGCGTTGCATTACGACATGCCGCACTGGCGTTTCGCGCTGAACGTCGCGAACCTGTTCGACCGGCGCTACGTCAGCGGCTGCCAGTCGTACGCCGTGTGCGTGTTCGGCAACGAGCGGACCGTGCTGGCCAGCGCGAAATACAACTGGTGATCGCGAGCGTGGCGAAGGCGCCTACGCGCCGCGTTGCGGCCCGCGGGGTGCGTTGCGCGAGCGCGCCTGGCGCTGGCGCCGCCATTCGGTCGGCGTGATGCCGAAGCGTTCGCGAAAGGCCGTCGCGAAATTGGCCGGCGTGGAAAAGCCGATTTCCTTCGCGATGCTCGCAATGCTGAGCGACGTCGAATCCAGCAGATCCTGCGCGATCCGCAGCCGCTCGTGCCGCAGGTACTCGAACACCGTCTGCCCGAGATTGTCGCGAAACGCGCGCGACAACCGCTTTTCATGCGTGCCGACCGCGCGCGCCAGCTGCTCCACCGTCGGCGGGTCGTTCAGCGTGCGCGACAGGTGGCGGATCGCCGCGCGCACGATGATGTCGTCGTCCTTGCCGGCCGCGAACGGGCTGTCCACCTGCTCCGCATCGGCGGGCCGTTCGCGCGTCGTCCGCGCGAGCTGCACGCGAATCCGCGCGACCACTTCCGCCGGCTCGAACGGCTTCACGACATAGTCGACGCCACCGATTTCCAGCCCTTCGAGGCGTTCATGCAATTCGCCGGCCACGGTCAGGAAAATCACCGGGATCGCGCGCGTGGCCGGATCGGCGGCGAGCAGCCGGCACGCGGTGAAACCGTCCATCCGCGGCATGCGGACATCCATCAGGATCAGGTCGGGCAACAGCGCCTGCGCGCGCTGACATGCCTGCATGCCGTCCGACGCGATGCTGATCCGGCAGCCCGTGTCGCGCAGGATGTCGATCAGCAAGCGCAGCTGGTCGGGTTGATCGTCGACGACCAGGATATGGGCGTCGCTCAATGCGGAGATCGATGAAGGCATCGTGCACCTGTTGTGGAATGGCGGTTGACTGCGTTTCCGCGGGTGGCCTGCCCGGTTCGGAGGAAACGTCGTGTGCCGCTCTATGACGACGCATACATGCATCGCACGCTCGCATCGATTCCGGAGATTGCCGGCACTGCGCGGCAGGCAACCGTTCGTCGCAAGCCACGGCGTTCGTTCTTTTTTGATCACTGAGCCGGCAAAGACTCGGACGATTGCCGTGCTCGCGTGGTGAAGATCGCGACTGCGGAAATCAATGCGAGCGGAATTGTAGGAGCTTATTTCGAATCCCGCCAGACGCGACAACTGTATTCGCGTCATTCCGCTTTCATGATTATAAAAATGGCGGTTTACGACAGGAACGCCGCGCGTTGATATGCGTCGAAGCTCATGGTTTACGCGAACAACCAGCGCACAACCGATGCTGTCGGCCAGCTCCGAGATTATCGTCTCGAGATCGAATTGAATTTAAATCCGCTTTGGCAAAGTATTTATCCGCCGCGCAAAACATTTCGAATAATATCGACTGCGCGAAATCGTTTGCGAGGCGCGGATATTTCACGTAAACCATTGAATGCATTGAATTTTACAATCTATAAAGAATGCCGCCTTTAATAATTCAAGCTCGTGTCCCATAATTCGTCCGAACTTTGAATGCCGGGTGGCACAGCGCAACGGAAGGCGCCGCAAGCGGTGACGGACGTTGTGCGATTCGAGTCCGGCGCATCAGTTGATGCGCATCCGAGCGAATGCTCGTGGCATGGAAGCGAAACGCCGGTTGCCGAAGATGAAATAAAAGAAGCGGGGTTGGTCGCGGTCGGCGCGACATCACATCAGAGGTGTTTATAACGGCAGGTCGAATCTCCGGATTCAGCCGGGGAAAGGCTCGCCCATAAACAGTATTACGCATTCCTAATTCAGTTTACAGATTAACGGAACGGGCCGCAAAGAGACGGCGTGCCCGGAGGCTTCGATCGTCCTGTCGAAACGAACGGTCGATGCAAGTCACCACCGATGTGGCCGGGCCGGATGCCGGAATCGGGTTCCGCACTGAAGTCGCAATCGCAATCGAAGTCGAAGCTGTCAATAAAGGTAAGTAGTCCGTATTCAAACAAGACGCTATACAACGGAGCAGAAGGCCATGAAGAGGAAGCAGATTTCGGCGCTCGCCGCCGCGATGTTCACGGGTGCAGGTGTGCTGATCGCCGGCGCCGCGCACGCCGACAATTTCGTCGACCGCGGCAACCCGGACAACGCGCTGACCGGGCAGTGCATCGACGGAACCAACCCGCTGTGCGTTGCAACGAAGAGCGGGAACTACGTGGCGGTGAGTACCGCGAACGTGACGCAGGGCACGAATGCGAAGGCCGGCACCAGCGGCATCGCGATCGGCGACCAGTCGAACGCGAGCAGCAACGGCGGCAGCAGCAGCGGCGGCGCGATTGCGATCGGTGTCGGCTCGCAGGCGCTGGCGAACTCGTCCACCGCGATCGGCACGGTGGCCGTCGCGCAAGGCAACACGGCGCTGGCGATCGGCCGTCAGTCAGCCGCGATCGGCGATTTCTCGATGGCGCTCGGCAACGTCGCGGATGCACACGGCACAAGCTCGATCGCGCTCGGCCACTCGGCGCTGGCCAGCGGCGATCGCTCGATTGCGATCGGCGGCGCGAACCCGACGTCGAGCGATGGCGTGTCGGCCGGCGCGTCGTATGACGCGGCGACGCAGACGCGCGCCGGCGGCACGCAATCGGTGGCGATCGGTGCGGGTGCGCAGACGAACGGCAACAACCAGGTCGCGATCGGGTCGGGGAGCATCGGCGCGAACAATGGCGGCACGCCGGTGTTCGGCGGCACGGCCGCACCGGTCGGCGGCGCGGTATCGTTCGGCGCAACCGGCAGCGAGCGCCAGCTCAAGAACGTCGCGGCCGGCGCGGCCGATACGGACGCCGTCAACGTCCAGCAGCTGAAGAACGTGAACAACACGCTCAGCACGGGCATCGGTAACGTCGACGCGCGCGTGACGTCGGTCGGCAATTCGCTGTCGACCACGATCTCGAACGTCGACCAGCGTGTGACCAACGTCGGCAACAGCCTCAGCACCAGCATCGTCGCGGCCACGCAGAACGTCGTGAAATACACCGACAACACGCATGCGGCGATCGCGCTCGACGGCGCCGGCGGCACCACGATCGGCGGCGTCGCGGCCGGCGTGGCCGATACCGACGCGGTCAACGTCGGCCAGCTGAAGGGCAGCGTCGCGCCGCTGCAGACGTCCATTTCGACGGCGGCCTCGAACATCGCGAACCTGCAGACCAGCGTGACCGGCATCAATACGTCGCTGAGCACGGCCGCCTCGAACATCGGCAACCTGCAGGCGGCCGATACGCGCAACGTGAAATACGACGGCGCAAGCGGCTTCGACTCGGTGACGTTCGCGGGCACGAACGGCACGACGCTGCACAACGTCGCCGACGGCAAGGACGCGCACGACGCGGTCAACGTCGGGCAACTGGGCGGCGGTCTCGCGTCGCTCAGCACGAGCGTGACGAACAACCTCAGCACGACGCTCGGCAACCTGAGCACGTCGATCACCAGCCAGATCGACAACGCGACGAAGAACGCCGTGCAGTACGACAGCGACGCCCACACCGGCGTCACGCTCGGCGGGACGGCGGCAGCGGCGCCGGTCGGCCTGCACAATGTCGCGGACGGGGTTGCCGCGAACGACGCCGTGAACGTGGGCCAGCTCGGCAAGGCGACCGACGCGCTCAACCAGTCGATCACGACCGTCGGCAACCAGGTGACGACGAATACGGGCAACATCGCGGCGCTCCAGCAGGATGCGCTCCAGTGGAACCCGGGCCTCGGCGCCTACGATGCCAGCCACGGCGGCCATGGCCCGCAACGGATCGGCAACGTCGCGGCCGGCACGAACGGCACGGATGCGGTCAACGTCGACCAGCTGACCGCGGCGATTCACGACGGCACGAGCCAGCTCGATGCGCTGGCCGTGAAGTACGACGATGCAAGCAAGCGGCAGGTGTCGCTCGGCGCCGGCAACGGCGGAAGCCCGGTGCACTTGACCAACGTTGCGGAAGGCAATGTGGCGGCCGGCAGTACCGACGCGGTGAACGGCGCGCAGCTGCGCCGCGCGACCGACGGGACGGCGGCCGCGCTCGGCGGTGGCGCAACCGCGAACCCGGACGGCTCGATCAGCGCGCCGTCCTACAAGGTCGGCGGCGGCTCGTTCAACAACGTCGGCGATGCGCTGACGAACCTCGACGGCCGCGTTGGCAGCAACACGACGACGCTCGAGAATCACGAAACGCGCCTCGGCAACGCTGAAACGAACATCGCGGGCAATACGGCCGCGATCGCCGGGCTGCAGCAGGACGCGCTGCAGTTCGACCCGAAGCTCGGCGCGTACAGCGCGGCGCGCGGCGGTGCGCCGACGAAGCTGACGAACGTGGCAGACGGCAACGTCGCAGCGGGCAGCACGGACGCGGTGAACGGCGGCCAGCTGTCGGGCGTGAAAACCGCGCTCGAACAGCAGATCACGAACGTATCGAACCAGGCCGGCGAGGCCGTGAAGAACGTCGTCAAGTACGACGTCGACACGAACGGCAACCGGCTGAATTCGGTGTCGCTGGTCGGGGGTGACGTCAATTCGGCCGTCGTGCTCAAGAACGTCGCCGCGGGCACCAGCGATACCGATGCGGTGAACGTGAAGCAGCTGAAGGACGTGCAGTCGAACCTCAACCAGCTCGGCGCGCTCGCGGTGCAGTACGACGACAGCTCGAAGAGCACGATCACGCTCGGCGGCGCAGGCGGCACGCGCATCACCAACGTGCAGGCCGGCACGCTCGGCGCCACCAGCACGGATGCGGTGAACGGCTCGCAGCTGTACGCGACCAACCAGCAGGTGTCGAAGAACACGACCGACATCTCGAACCTGCAGGGGAGCGTGACCAACATCGCGAACGGCAAGGCCGGCCTCGTGCAGCAGCAGGATCCGAACGGCGCGATCACGGTCGGGAAGGACACGGGCGGCACCAGCGTGAACTTCTCCGGCACGGCGGGCGACCGCGTGCTGACCGGCGTCGCGGCGGGCGTACACGACAACGACGCGGTGAACATGGGCCAGTTCAACACGGCACTGCAGAACGCCGCGGCCACCGACAAGATCCGTGCGGCGGCCACCGATGCGAACACGACCTGGATCGCGCGCGCCGATGCGGGGTCGATCGGGTCGACGGCAACGGCAACCGGCAAGAACGCCGTGGCGGTCGGCCAGGGCTCCGTCGCCGATCGCGACAACTCGTTCTCGGTCGGCGCGAAGGGCAGTGAGCGCCAGGTCACGAACGTCGCGGCCGGGACGGCGCCGACCGACGCGGTGAACGTGCAGCAGCTGAACGACAACCTGTCGGCGGCGTCGACGCAGGCGAAGGGTTACACCGACCAGCGCATCGGGCAGGTGTACAACTCGTTCAACGACCTGAAGAAGGACATGTACGGCGGCGTCGCATCGGCGATGGCGGTGGCCGGCTTGCCGCAGCCGACGGGCGCGGGGCGCTCGATGGTGTCGGCGGCAACGTCGAACTATCACGGCCAGCAGGGCTTCGCGGCGGGGTACTCGTACGTGACGGAGAGCAACCGCTGGGTCGTCAAGGCGTCGGTGACGGGCAACACGCGGTCGGACTTCGGCGCGGTGGTCGGCGCGGGTTACCAGTTCTGACCGGCGCGTTTTAAGTGATGTAACGAACAGCCTGTTTCTCATGCGAGTGACAGGCTGTTTTCCTGTTTGGGCCGGCCAGCGGTTCATGGGCATTCACGACACCGGTCTTGCCCAGGATCCGCCGGCGGCTTTCCGCGCGAATGCCGAGCTTGCTGGCGATGATCGCGTTGCCGGCAACGTGACGACACCGGTTTCTCCGTATCATGTGGCTTCGGATGACGCATTCACACTCTGTGGAGTTGCCCCTTGAATGAAGCCAGCAAAGCAATAGCACGCCGTTTGCACGACGCCCGATTCGCTACGCGGTACTTCGTCGGCGACGGAATCGACGTCGGGGCGGGAGACGATTCGATTGCTCAGTATCAGGAATTTTTCCCTGGCATGCGCTCGGTTCGCGCCTGGGATATGCCCGATGGCGATGCGCAACACCTGGCAGGCGTGCCCGACGAAAGCCTCGATTTCGTGCACTCCTCTCATTGCCTCGAGCACATGCGCGACCCGACGCAGGCACTGCACAACTGGTTCCGGGTTTTGAAACCCGACGGTCATCTCGTCTGCATGGTGCCCGACGAAGATTTATACGAACAGGGCCATTTCCCGTCCACGTTCAATGGCGACCACAAGTGGACGTTTACGTTGTGGAAGGCGCAGTCGTGGAGTTCCCGCTCGATCAACCTGTTCGACTTGCTGCAGGAGCTGGGACCATCGGCGCAGCCTCTCAAGGTCGAGTTGCTTGATGCCACGTTCCGGTTCCGCTTGCCTCGATCGGACCAGACACTGACGCCTGTCGGTGAAGCGGGCATCGAATTCGTGATCCGGAAACGTCCACCGCAGGAAATGGCCGCGCGCGGGCGACTTCCGGAAGCCACCTGATCGGGTTACCCGGCTTGATACGCATCTCGAGCGGGGTCGGCCAGCCCAGCCGGTCGAGCAGCGTTGAGCGCGAGCCGCCGGCAATGCAGGTGATGTCGGGTGCCGGCCGGAAATCGAAGGCCCGAGGTCCGTACGCGGATCTCGGGCCTTCGACGTTTGACGCGGGCGCAGATCGGGCATCTCGCATCAGGTGGGCCCGTCCCGAATGCGAGTAGCGCAATCCACCGCGATCGTCTCCATGCTCCAACCGGCGGCCCCGCACGGGTTTCACGCGCGGTCCGGGGCGCCCTCCAATGCGAGTTGTTGAATGTGAGCCTTCGCTCGTATTCTGAAGTCGTCGGGCGGGACGGCATGGGGCCACCGCCCATCACCGCATGTGAGAGCACGACAATGACCGGAACGACACACACGATGAAGCTCAACCACCTGAGCTTCCCCTCGGCCGATACGCTGGCGACGGCCCGATTCTTCGAGCGCTACCTCGGCTTCACGATCGCGGGAAACTGGGACCAATCCTGGATCCTGAAGCGCCCGGGCTTCGACGTCGTGATCGATCACGTCGGCGACGGCGTACCCGCATGGCCGAGGAATTTCCACGTCGGGTTCGAACTGCCGAGCCTCGAAGCCGTTCGCGCACTGTTCGAGCGCTTCAGGGAAGAGGGCGTTGCGATGGAAACGGACATCTTCAACAACGGGCGCGGTTCGCGATTCTTTTGCCGGGAGCCCGGCGGCGTGATGTTCGAACTGAACACGCGCGCGGATGCCTCGCCGGAATATCAAGGCACGTTCGACGACTGACGCGGGCGTCCGTCACGTCTTGCTCAACGGCCGGCGCGGGCGTGCATGTCGATGAACGCGCGAGTGTGCGATGGCTCGGTGATTTCCGTCCATTGCAGGTGCGCGTATTTCGGATCCTCGCGCAGCTTCGCGAACTTGACGCGGTTTCTGGTGAACGTGCCGTACGACCACAGCAGTACCGAGTCGCGCGAGCAGAACGCCATCCGCAGCGATTCCCGGTTGCCGTGGGAAAGCTCGGTACGCATCAGCCCGCGGCTGATCGTCCGCCAGAGCACACGGGAGAATACGGTCCAGCGTCCGAAGTTGAGCCAGACGACGTGCGTGGCGCGCGACCACAGCACGTCGCGCACGGCGCTGTAGTTCCCGTCGGCGACCCAGCGGTCGCCGGTCGTCGCGGCACGTACGGCTTGCTCGAACTGTTCGGGCGGCACGGCTGTCCAGCCGGGGCCCCAGTAGAGCCGGTCGAGTTCGATGTACGGGCAGCCTGCTGCAGTAGCCAGCGCGCTGGAGAAGGTGGATTTTCCCGCTCCGCTTGTTCCGACGACGATGAAGCGCATGGGTGGACCGTGGTCGATTTTCGAGGCCGCGTATTGTGCCTCATGCACCGAAGCCGCGCGCCGGTCCAGCCCCTACTTGGCGCCACGCGGCGCGCGCCGCGCTTTCCCCGCTCGCGGCGCCGGCGGTGCGCTGTCCGCGTCGTCGGCGTCCGGTGCCACCAGTTCCTCCATCAACGCGAGCGTGCGCAGGCAGAATTCGTTGCCGGCCGCGCGCTCGGCATCGGAGAGATGCGCCATCGCCGGTGCAATCGACGATTCGTTCGCGAGCTTCACGACGGCCTTTTCGACGATGTCGAGCCCCTTTCGCGTCAGGTGCACGATGAATCCGCCGGCATGGCCCGGATCGGGGCGGCGCTCGACCATTCCGAGGCTCGCCAGGCGGTCGATTTTCTTGGTGATCGCACCCGACGTCACGAGCAGCGCACGGTACAGGTCGGTCGGGCGTTTCGCATAAGGTTGCCCGCTGCGGCGCAGCGCGAGCAGCACGCGCATGTCGGAGCCGCTGATGCCGCACATGCGCTGGCACATCTTGTCGAACGACTGCTCGACGAGCGTGCCGATCCGCATGAAGTAAATCGCCAGCAGGAAATTCGACAGGTCGAGATCGCTGTGCTCGTGCTGCCACTGCAGCGTGATCAGTTCGATCAGGCTGTTGCGCGGCAGGCTCGCCTTGGCGGCGGATTCCGTCTGCGCCGGGGCCGCCGGGGCCGCCGGGGCCGTTGCGGTGCCGGCGGTTCGGCGACGGGCGGGCTGCTTCGCGTCTGCGGTGCTCATCTCGATGGCTTCCTTGGAAGGGGTGCGACCGGATCGATCGTAACGGGGCGGTGACTGGTGCCGCTGTCCGCCATTGTACGTAAGTTTCCCGGTCGCACGTCCATGTGCATCGCTACCCGGCCTGCACGGCCGCCCGCAGCATGTCGGCCACCTGCCGCTGGGCGAGCGCGGCGGCGTCGACCTCGCCGCGCATGCCGTAGAACGTGTGCAGCATGCCCGCATAGCGCACGCAGGTCGTCGGCACGCCCGCATCGGCAAGCTTGCGCGCATACGCTTCGCCGTCGTCGCACAGCACGTCGCACTCGGCGGTGATCACGAGGGCCGGCGGCAGGCCCGCGTGGCTCGTTGCATGGAACGGCGACAGCGTCCAGACCGACGGCGACACGCCGTGATCGAGCGCGTACTTGCGAAACGCGTGCGCGACGTCGGCCGTGCGCTGCACGAAGCCTTCCGCATACACCGACCGCGACGCGTGCTGCTGGCGCGCGTCCGTCGCCGGATACACGAGCGCCTGTGCGAGGAGGCGCGGCTGCGCATTCTCTCGGGCGAGCAGGCACACGACGGCGGCGAGATTGCCGCCCGCCGATTCGCCGAATACCGTCAGCCGCGCGGTCGGCAGCCCGTGCTCGTGCCCGTGCTCGGCCGCCCAGCAAGTCGCCGCCCATACGTCTTCGAGCGCGGCGGGGAACGGATGCTCGGGCGCGAGCCGATAGTCGACGCTGATCACGGCCAGCCCCGAGTCGTTGGCCAGGTGCCGGCACACGGCGTCGAAGCTGTCGAGATTGCCCATCCGCCATCCGCCGCCGTGAAAGGCCAGCGTCACGCCGGTCGCGCCGTCGGGATGGTAGATGCGCACCGGGATGCCGCCGCCCGGGCCGGGCACCGCGAGGTCGAACACCTTGGCGATGCGTGGGCCGGCGGCCCGTGCGGCCGTGCGCGCGGCGATGCCGGCGCGCGCGTCGTCGGCGCTCATCTGCGCGAGGCTCGGCCGCGCGGCAGCCGCGTCGGCGAACGCGCGCAGAGACGGATGAATCAGGTCGCGCGGGGAGGGCTGTTTCATCGTGCTCATGGGGTGGGCGTGGCCGACGGGGCAAACGTGATCGCGGGAATCGCGGCCTTCACGCTCAGGCCGCCGTCGACGGTGACGATCTCGCCGGCCATGTGTGCGCTCAGGTCGGACGCGAGGAACAGCAGGTGGCCGGCGATCTCGGCGGGCGTGGCCGCGCGCCCGATCGGGATCGCTTCGCCGACGCGCGCCCAGGTCGCGGCGTCCAGCCGCTGGTTCAGCCGCGGCGTGCGCACGAACCCCGGCGACACCGCGTTGATGCGCACGTTGTACGGCGCATACTCGACACCCGCGCAGCGCACGAGATGGTGCAGCGCGGCCTTCGACGCCGCATACGCGACCTCGCTCGGCACCGCGCGATCGCCCGCGAGCGAGCCGACGAACGCGAACGTGCCGCCGCCGTCGCGCTTCATCATTTCGCCGCCGATCTGCAGCGCGAGGTACGCGTGGCGCACGACGATGTCGAACTGCTGCGCCCATGAGGCGTCGTCGACGGCGGCCAGCGGCTTGATGCCCGCCACGCCGATGATGTCGACCACGCCGTGGATGCGGCCGAATTGCTCGCGCGCCGTGTCGAACACGCGCTGCATGTCGTCGCGAGATGTTGCGTCGGCCGTGCACGGAATACCGTCGACCGCTTCGGCGATGCGGCGCGCGAGCGTCTCGTCGCGGTCGACGCAAAGCACGCGTGCGCCGGCCTGCGCAAGCGCATGAACGGTCTGCTCGCCGATGCCCTGGCCGGCGCCGAGTACGACGAAACCGCGTCCGTCGAGGCGCAGCAGGGACAGGTAATCCGGCGTGTGGCTGGGGGATGGATCGTGGGTCATCAAGGTTCTCCTCAGGCTTCGACGGCTTCGGTGGTATCGCGATGCGCGGGCAGCAGATCCTGCCAGGCCGCATCGTCCGCGAGCGGCCGGTCACATGCGCTCACGCCGCGCAGATCGAGCCCGAGCGCGGGCGGCTGCTCGTTGTTCATCACGCGCCTGACCGCTGCCAGCAGTGCGCGGCGCACGCGCACGACGGCCTGGTCGGCGGGCACCAGATGCTCGCGCGAGCGGTCGTACAGCGGCCCCTGGGACAGCCCGATCGTCGCATCCTCGACTTCGACGCCGCGCAGGCCGGTCCAGTTTTCCTGCATCAGCGCGCGGCTCTGGCCGAACGAATCGGCCCAGCTCGCGTTGAACGTGCAGTTCTTGCGATCGTAGTACTTCGGATCGTCCAGGCCCAGCAGCTCGATGATCTTGTCCTCGGTGACCGGCGAGTCGCCGTGCACGACGATATAGGTGCTCGTGTGCATGTCGTCTTCCGGCACCTCGAGCACGGTGAACAGGAACGCCGGCGCGGGGATGATGCGGCCGTACGGCACGATGAACGGCACGACGCGCGCGTTGCGCACGCCCGGCTCGCCGGTCTTGCGCAGCGCAACATAGTGAAAACCGAATGCCGTGTCCTCGATCTTCAGCGACGGTTCGAGGTCGTTCGACGCGAGCGCGGCCGGATTCACGACGTCCGGATTGCGCGTGAACGAATCGTCCTTCCAGCCCGGCCGCGCCATGTTGGTATGCAGCACGCCGACGTGCGAGCTGTCCTCGCCGCCTTCGACCAGCTGCAGGTAGTTGCACGCGACGTTGATGCGCAGCACGACGCGGTGGTCCGGCGCCGCATCCATGAACGCATAGCGCGAGAACGCGGGTTCCAGCTCCTTCGGGCCGACGTACGCCCACACGATGCCGCCGGCTTCGCGCACCGGGAACGCGGGCGCCTTCATCCGCGCCGCATACTTCGGGTCCGCATGGTTCGGCGTCTCCAGCACGGCGCCGGACACGCTGAACTTCCAGCCGTGATACAGGCAGCGTATGCCGCCTTCCTCGACGCGGCCGAGCGCGAGCGATGCGCCGCGATGCATGCACAGCTCCTCGAGCAGGCCGACCTCGCCGTTCGAATCGCGGAACGCGACGTACTGCTCGCCGAGCAGTCGCACGCGCAGCGGCGCGCCGTCCGGCTCCGGCAGTTGCGCGGACGTGCACACGGGGTGCCAGTAGCGCCGCATCAATGCGCCGCCGGGCGTGCCGGGGCCGACACGGCACAACATCTCGTTATCTTCGTGGCTCAACATGTTGGACTCCTGTTCAAATGGTGGTCATGCATTGCGCTGCGTGCGCGTGCCGGCCGGCGACACGATCCGGTGGTGCGGCACCAGCCGGCGCCAGTCTTCGCCCGGGCCGATCTCGCCGGATACGCCGATCGCGCCGCCCGATTCCGCCCGCAGCGCCGGAATGTCCTGCTGATCGCGCTCGGCACGGGCGCACGCGAGCAACGTGCGGTGAAGGCGGCTGATCGCGAGATCGGCGGTCGACAGCATTTCCTGCGAGCGGTCGCGGATCGCGCCGCTCGAAATGCTGCATGCGGCGTCTTCCTGCGTGATGCCGTCGAATCCGGTGAAGTGGCCGTCGCGCTGGGCCCGGCGATCCTGCCGGTAGCCGTTGACGAACGACATCGCGGCCGGCGAATCGCAGGTGTCGAGCGTCATCCCGTACTTGCGCAGCGTCGGTTCGTCGAGACCGACGAACTTGAGTTGCGCGCTGCGCAGCGGTTCTTCGCCGACCGGTTTCTCCGCATCCCACCACACGTGGAAGAAGTAGCAGCGCTCGTCGTTGATCGGCACCGCCGCGAGCCATACGTCGCCGTTCGCGTTCGCGATGAAGCTCGGCGCGATGAACGACGTGACGCGTGCGATGTGGTTGTCGCCGGCCTGGCGGATCGCGACATAGTGAAAGCCGAAATCCGTCTCGTCCGCCTCGATCGTCGGGGCGGCGTCGAACTGCATGTGCGTGATCTTCCCCGCGTAGTCCAGGTCGGACGCGTTGGTCTGCGCGAGCGCGGAGCTGTGCAGCACCGTCAGGTGCGACGAATCGACGAGACCCTCGATCACCTGCACGAAGTTGCAGTTGACGATCGCGCACACGTTGATGCGGTGGGCATCGGGCTGGTCCATGAACGCACGGTGCGGGAACGGCGGCGCCTTGCCTTCGGGGCCGAGGTACGCCCACATCAGGCCGCCCGCCTCGCGCACCGGATACGTGCGGCCGCGGATGCGGCTCTTGAACTTCGGATCGGGGACGTTCGGCGTTTCGAGCACCGTGCCGTCCACCGCGAATTTCCAGCCGTGATAGATGCAGCGCAGGCCGTCGCCGTCCGCGCGGGCGAGCTGCATCGACGCGCCGCGGTGCAGGCAGCCTTCGTCGTAGAGGCCGGGCCGGCCGTCGCGGTCGCGCCAGACCACGAACCGCTGCCCGAGCAGCTCGATCGTTTCCGGATCGCCGTTCGGCTGCGGAAGGTCCGACGACTGGATCACCGGCAGCCAGAAGCGGCGCATCGCGTTGCCCATCGCGGTGCCCGGGCCCGTGCGGCACATCAGTTCATTGTCCTGCTTGGTCAGCATGTTGAGTTCCTCGTTCCAGTGTTCAGTGGCACGTGCGCGGCGGCATCAGAGATCGAGCACCAGCCGTGCGGTCTTCGCACGCGAGCAGCACGGCATGAAGCTGTCGTTGCGCGCTTTCTCGTCGTCGGTCAGGTACAGGTCGCGGTGATCGGGCTCGCCGGCCAGCACCGCGGTCATGCAGGTGCCGCACACGCCTTGCTCGCACGACAGCGGCAGGTTGAATCCGGCATCCAGCAGCGCATGCGCGGCCGTCTGGTCGGCACCCACCTGGATCACCTCGCCGCTGCTGCGGATTTCGATCTCGAACGGGCCGTCTTCGTCCGACGGCTCGACCGGCGGCCCGGCGAAATATTCGCGGTGCAGATGCGCGTCGTCCCAGCCGAGCGCGCGCGCGGTCTGCAGGACGTGATCCATGAAACCCGTCGGTCCGCACACGTACAGATGCTTGTCGGCCGACGGTGCGCCGATCGAGGCGTGCGCATCGAGATGCTGTCCGTCGGGACCGTCGTCGACATGAACCTGCACGCGGGCGTGCGGATCATCCGTGGACGACAGTTGCTGCACGTGTTCGACGAATGCCATGCGCGACAGCGAGCGGCCGCAGTAGTGCAGATCGAACGGGCGGTGCTCGCGCGCCAGTTGCTGCGCCATGCAGAGGATCGGCGTGATGCCGATGCCGCCCGCGAATAGCAGCGACCGCTCGGGGCCACGGTGCAGCGCGAAGTGATTGCGCGGCGCGCTGATCGACAGCGTGTCGCCCGCGCGGACCTCGTCGTGCAGGCGTGTCGATCCGCCGCGCGATTGCGGATCGCGCAGCACGCCGATGCGGTAGCGCGACCGTTCGGCGGGCAGCTCGTACAGCGAGTACTGGCGCACGAGCCCGCCGGGCAGGTGCACGTCGATATGCGCGCCGGCTTCGAAGTCGGGCAGGCGGTCGTCCGACAGCGGCGTGAGTTCATAACCGACGATGCCGTCGGCGAGCCACGTCTTCGCGGATACGACGACTGGCAGCAGCGCGTTGGACGACGGAGTGTTCTGTTCCATGATGGACGCTCGTATGAGAAGGGACGCGTGCGTCAGGCCGCGACGGGAAGGCGGCGCCGGATGACCACCGGCGACGCGCCCAGTTGTTGCTGGACGAGCCAGCGCGCGAGACCCTGGTCCATGACGCGCACGTGCTCGGGAAACCACCCGGCCAATGCGCGGGCGAATGCACGGACGACTTGCGGCCGGCCTTCGGCCAGCGCGGCGCGCACCTCGCCGGTCGACTGCAGCACGGCCGCGTGCTCGTCGATATGGCAGCCCGCGGAGCCGTAAGCCGTCTCGCGCATCGCGGTGTCCTCGTCGCCGAAATGGCTGTGTGCGTGCGCGGCAAATGCGTCGAGCGCGCGCCCGAGGTCGTCGTCCGGCGTCGTGAGCAGCGCGTTCACGCACGCGACGAATTCGTGATGGGTGTCGTCCATCGGCCCGTGACCGAGCGCGTAGTCGTCGTTCCAGATGAAGCCGGCAGCGCTCGCCGGCGACTGCGCATACCCGTTCCGGGCAGCGGTCCGGTGATCTTCTGACTCTTTCATTTCCATACCTCGTTCCATGAAGCGGATCAGACGAATCATTATCGTCTTCCGTGGAAGATAGATTGGTGTGTGTCAAAAGTCGAGGTAGGGAAAACTATGACTGACCAGGATTCCGCGGTGAACCCCCGTTCAGGCGTCTTCGCGAGCCGGCCTAGGGGTAACTCACGATCCGCCGTGCGGTTGACACGGAAGATGTGTGATTACTATCTTCCATGGAAGAACAGAATCACATGGAGGCATCAAAATGAGTCTGCGGACAAACAGGTTTGGAGAAGGATTGGCACGGTACAAGGCGGTTTGCGCCGGACTGTCGGCGCTCGCGGCATGTGCGTCGGGCGCCGTGCACGCGCAATCGAGCGTCACGTTGTACGGGATCATCGATACGGGCGTCGAATACGTCACGAACGTCGGCCCGCAGAAGCAGAGCGTGGTGAAGGTGCCGCAGCTCACCGGTTCGCTGCCGTCGCGATGGGGCATCCGCGGCAAGGAAGACCTGGGCGGCGGCATGAGCGCCGTCTTCGTGCTGGAATCGGGCTTTTCGCCGGGGCAGGGGACGCTGAACCAGAGCGGCCGCCTGTTCGGCCGGCAGGCGTACGTCGGCCTGTCGGGGCGGTGGGGCACGCTGTCGTTCGGCCGCCAGTATTCGCAGATCTACTGGGCGATACCCGGCGACACGATGGGGCCGAACATCTATGCGGCGGGGCTGCTCGACACGTACCTGGCGCAGGCGCGTCTCGACAACACGATCGTCTACAGCATTACGGCGTCGGGCCTCACCTTCGGCGTCAGCTATTCGCTCGGGCGCGATGCGGTCGCGCCCGCGGCCGCCGGCGGATGCGCGGGCCAGTCGCCGACCGACTACCGCGCGTGCAAGACGATCGCCGCGATGCTGAAGTACGAGTCCGACAGCTGGGGGATCGCCACCGCGATCGACCGGAACAATGGCGGCGGCGGCCCCGGCTCGCCGCTGCCGAGCAGCTCGCAGACCGACACGCGGGCCGTCATCGACGGCTACGTGAAGTTCGGCACCGCGACGATCGGCGGCGGCTTCCTGCACCGTATCGATCACGGCGAGCTCGCACCGGGCGTCGTCGACGCGAACAGCAATTACTGGTGGCTCGGCGCGACCTATCTGCCGGTGCCGAGGATCGTCCTCGACGCGCAGTACGGCCATCTCACCGTGAGCGGGCACGACGCCGGCGCGTCGGTCATCGCGGCGCGTGCGATGTATCTGCTGTCGAAGCGCAGCTCGGTGTACGTGACCGCGGGGCGCATCTTCAATCAGCGCAATTCCGTGCTGACGATCGACGGCGGCACCGCGGGCACGTCGTCATGGCCGGCCGCCGGCGTGGACCAGACCGGCGTGATGCTCGGCATTCGTCATATGTTCTGACGGAACGGCGCACGCGTCGTGACGCGTGTGCCGGTAATCGTTCTGGCGGGCAAGCGCCACGGCGCGCGACACGCACGGAGCGACTTCCATGGATGATTTTAGGCGGATCTTTCGCAGAATACCTGTAGGCCGCCACGCGCAATACAGCGTTGCAGGAGCGGAACATTCGCGCCAAACCCGCGAAATATCAGCGTTCATGCGGTTAAAGACCATCCGCACGATTCAGGCCAATTCCGTCTTGACGTCTTCCATGGAAGATACGATGATGATTTCCAGAAACATCCCGGAGAGAATCTCACGCGCCTGGTGCGGTGAGCCCGTCTCCGCCGAAACTCTGGAGACACGCATGAAGATGCAGACTGCAACGCCCGACCTGGGCGCCGATCCGACGCTGCCGGTCGGCGGACTGTCCTACGTCAGGGGCGCCGGCGATTCCGCGTTGAGCGAACTGACGGTCGCGGCACTGCTGGCGGACACCGTGAAGCGCCACGGCGAACGTCCCGCCGTCGTCTTCCGCGAGCAGGGCGTGCGCTGGACCTGGCAGGCATTCGCGGCGGAGGTCGATGCGATGGCGGCCGGCCTGCATGCGATGGGCCTGCGCCAGGGCGACCGTATCGGCATCTGGTCGCCCAACCGGTTCGAGTGGACCGTGACCCAGTTCGCGACGGCCCGGCTCGGCCTGATCCTCGTCAACGTCAATCCCGCGTATCGGCTCGCGGAGCTGGAGTATGCGCTGAACAAGGTCGGCTGCAAGGCGATCGTCGCGCCCGAATCGTTCAAGACGTCCCGTTACCTGGACATGCTGCGGACGCTGGCGCCGGAGCTGCCGCACTGCGAACCCGGTGCACTGGAAGCGGCGAGGCTCCCCGCGCTGCGCTGGGTGATTCGCATGGAGGACATCCCCACGCCGGGCATGCTGACGTACCGGCAGGTGCTCGCGCGCGGCGCACATGTTTCGACGGACGAACTCGACGCGATCGCCGCGACGCTCGACGCGAACGACCCGATCAACATCCAGTTCACGAGCGGCACCACCGGCGCGCCGAAGGGCGCCACGCTGACGCACCGGAACATCGTCAACAATGCGCGGTTCGTCGCCGCAGCCATGAACCTGGGCGAAGCCGACCGGCTGTGCGTGCCCGTGCCGCTGTATCACTGCTTCGGCATGGTGATGTCGGTGCTCGCGTGCACGGCAAGCGGCGCATGCATGGTCTTTCCCGGCGAGGCGTTCGACGCGGCAGCCACGATGGCGGCCGTGAGCGACGAGCGTTGCACCGCGCTGCACGGCGTCCCGACGATGTTCATCGCGCAGCTCGATCACCCGGACTTCGCGCGGCACGACTTCTCCAGCCTGCGCACCGGCATCATGGCCGGCGCGCCGTGCCCGATCGAGGTGATGAAGCGGGTCGTCGCGAACATGCACATGACGGAGGTCACCATCGCCTACGGCATGACGGAAACCAGCCCGGTGTCGTTCCAGAGCGCGACGGACGATCCGCTCGACAAGCGGGTCTCGACGGTCGGGCACGTCCAGCCGCATCTGGAATGCAAGGTCGTCGACATGAACGGGAACGTCGTGCCCGTCGGCGAGACGGGCGAGCTGTGCACGCGCGGCTACTCGGTCATGCTCGGCTATTGGGACGACGACGCGCGCACGCGGGAATCGATCCGCGACGGCTGGATGTATACCGGCGACCTCGCGACGATCGACGCCGACGGCTACTGCAACATCGTCGGGCGCGTGAAGGACATGCTCATTCGCGGCGGCGAGAACGTCTACCCGCGCGAGATCGAGGAGTTCCTCTTTCGCCATCCGAAGGTGCAGACCGTGCAGGTATTCGGCGTTCCCGATCAGAAGTACGGCGAGGAAATCTGCGCGTGGATCGTGCTCAAGCCCGGCCAGGATGCGTCCGAGGACGAGATCCGCGCGTTCTGCCGCGACCAGATCGCGCACTTCAAGATTCCGCGTTACATCCGCTTCGTCGACGACATGCCGATGACCGTGACCGGCAAGGCGCAGAAGTTCGCGATGCGCGAAAGCATGATCCGCGAACTCGACCTGCACGCAGGCAGCCCGACCTGAACCCCCGCACCCATCCCGTCAAGGAGACACCCATGACATCCGTCCGTTTCGAGCGTCACGGTTCCGTTGGCCACATCGTGCTCGACAATCCGCCGCTCAACCTGATCGCCAACGCGTTTTCCGAACACCTGAGCGACGCGATTCACGCGGCCAGCGAATCGGATATCCGCGTGCTGCTCATTCGCGCGGCGGGCCCGAACTTCAGCCAGGGCGGCGATATCCTCGATTTCATCGACAAGGAATTCAACGCGTGGCGCACCTTCATCAGCGACATGCATCACGCATACCGCAAGATCGAGGCGCTGCAGATTCCGACCGTATGCGCGGTGCGCGGCCGGGCGTGGGGCGGGGCGTTCGAGCTGGCGCTCGCGTGCGATCTGGTCATCGCGGCCGACAACGCATCGTTCCGCTGCATCGAGCCGTCGGTCGGCACGATACCCGTCTGCGGCGCGGTTCAGCGGATCGCAGAGCGGGCAGGGCCGGCGCGTGCGGCGCGCTACGTGATGTTGAGCGAGGTGATGTCGGGGGCGACGGCCGGCGATCTGGGTATCGCCGCCTTCGTGGTGCCGGAAGACGAGGTCGAGCAAGCGGCGCTGGATCTGGCGGCGCGGCTCTCGAATGGCCCGACACGCTCGTATGCGGCGATCCGCGCACTGCTGAAAGCCTGGTCGGCGGGCGGCGTGCCGGGCGCCGACCAGGTCGTGCTCGATCTCGGGATGCCGCTGCACAACACCGAGGATGCGCGACGCGGACGGACCGCGCGCGTCGACGCGATGCGGGAAGGTGTGGAACCGGAACCGGTCGTCTTCTACGGGCGCTGAGGCGGCGCTGCAACCGCGCGCGCGGATGCGTGACGGTCGTGCGAACGATTGTCCGTGCCGTCCACACGATCGTGAAAGCGCTGGAACGCACCGAGCAGCCGCGCGCGCAGCGCGGCCAGCGACGGGTCGCGCCGATCGCGCGGCCGCGCGATATCGACGTGGATCTCGTCGTCGATGCGCCCCGGATTCGGCGCGAGCATCAGCACGCGATCGCCGAGATACAGTGCCTCGTCGAGATCGTGCGTGACGACGATCGCGGCCATCCGGTGCCGGTGGACGACGTCGAGCAGCAGCGTCTGCAAGCGCATCCGCGTGATCGCGTCGACCGCGCTGAACGGCTCGTCGAGCAGCAGCAGATCCGGCTCGCCGAACAGCCCGCGCGCGATCGCGGCGCGCTGGGCCATCCCGCCCGACAACGTGGCCGGCAGTTGCCGCGCGACGCCGGCCAGGCCGACTTCGTCGAGCAGGCGCGTGACACTCGGCTCGCGACCGCCGCGCGGGCCGGCCGCGAAACCGACGTTGTCCGCGATCGACCGCCACGGCAGCAGCCGCGGCTCCTGAAAGATCACGCCGACGCGCGCGGACGGCCCGTCGAGCGCGATGCCGTCGAGCTTCACGCTGCCGCGGAAGTGCGCGTCGAGACCGGCAACGATCCGCAGCAGCGTGCTTTTCCCGCAGCCGCTCGGACCGACTATGCTGACGATCTCGCCGCGCGCCACTTGCAACGCGATGTCGGCGAGGATCGTGCGATCCCCGTATTGCTTGCGGGCAATCCGCAGGTCGAGCAGCGGCGTATCGGTATCCGCCGTCGTGCGCGCAGAAGCCACCGTACTCATTTCGATCCCTCGCGCGATGCGCCGTCGAATGCGTCGCGCCAGCCGAGCCAGCGCGACTCGATGCGCCGCATCGCGCCGTCGGTCAGCTTGCCGAGCAACGCGAGCAGCAGGATCGCACCGAACACGAGATCGGGGCGCCCGGTTTCCCGGCCGTCGCTCAACAGGAAGCCGAGGCCGCGCGTCGCCGCGATCAATTCCGCAGCCACCATGAACATCCACGCAAGACTGAGGCCGGTACGCAGGCCGGTGACGATCTGCGGCAGCGCGGCCGGCAGCAGGATGCGGCGGAACAGCGCGAGCGGGCCGAGCCGGTACACCGCGCCGAGCTCGACGAGCTTGCGGTCGACGTCGCGGATGCCGGCGACCACCGCGAGGTGAACCGGGAAGAATGCGCCGATCGCGATCAGCGTGATCTTCGGCGCTTCGTCGATACCGAGCCACAGCAACAGCACGGGCACCCATGCGAGCGACGGAATCGCGCGCAGCGCCTGGAAGGTCGGCTCGAGCAGCGCGTCGATCCGGCGGCTCAGGCCCATCGCCGCGCCGACGACGAGCGCGAGCCCGGCGCCGGCCGCAAAGCCGGCCGCGACCCGCAGCGTACTCGCGCCGACATGGCGCGCGACCCGCGTGACGCCCATCCGCGCGAGCGTATCGAGGATCTCGCTCGGCGCCGGGACGAGATGATCGGGCAGCCAGCCGCGCCGCACGACGTACTCCAGCAGCACGAGCGCGGCGAACGGCAGCGCGAGGCCCGCGATGCGCCACGCGCGAAGCGGGTCGCGGTGGCTCGCACGGGGCGGCGCGGTGCGATTCGTTGCGAGCGCGTCGCCGCGTGCGGCGGTATCCGTCATGGCGGCAACCTCAGTGCGATGCGGCGACGATCGGGCGCGCGAACGACGGATCGATCAACGTATCGACGATCTTCGCGGGATCGACACCCGGTTTGGTCAGTTGCTCGGCCGTCAGCACCGGTGCGGCAGCCTTCAGCGCCGCGCGCTGGGTGTCGCCCGGCACCGGGTCGCTGAAGTCGTTGCGCTGCAGCTGCAGTTTCGCGACCGGCAGCGACACCTTCGATTCGTCGGCGACGATCTGCGCGGTGTCGGCCGGATGCGCGATGATCCACTGGCGCGCGCGGTCGTAGACCTTCAGCACGCGCGCGACCGCCTGCGGATACTGGCCGGCGAATGCGTCGCGGACGTTCAGAAATCCGTACGTATTGAACGCGACGTTGCGGTACAGGAGGCGAGCGCCGTCGTCGAGCTGCGCCGCGGCCATGTGCGGATCGAGCCCGGCCCAGGCATCCACCTGACCGTTCGCGAGGGCCGTGCGGCCGTCCGGATGCTGCAGGTTGACGATCTCGACGTCGTCACGCGTCAGGCCGGCCGTGTGCAGCGCACGCAGGGTGAACAGGAACGGATCGGTGCCGCGCGTCGCGGCGATTTTCTTGCCCTTCAGGTCGGCGAGCGTGCGGATCGGCGAATCCTTGCGCACCACGAGCGCCGTCCACTCCGGGCGGGAGAACACGTAGACCGCGTGGATCGGGTTGCCGTTCGCGCGTGCGAGCACCGACGCGAGCCCGGCCGCCGAGCCGAAATCGACCGCGCCACTGTTCAGGTACTCGAGCGCGCGATTGCTGCCGAGGCTCAGCACCCAGCGAATCGACGTACGGTCTGCCTTGAACTCGTCGTCGAGCCAGCCGAAGTGGCGGATCACGAGACTCTCGGGCGAGTAGTACGCATAGTCGACGCGGATTTCGGCGGGTGTCGCCGCGTGCGCCTGCATCGATGCGAGGCCGGCAAGCGCGGCGACGACGAGGGCCGCGGATTGCCACGCGCGGGACCAGAACAGCTTCATCGGGGAATCTCCGGAAGAGCGGCAACGCGCCGCGAACAGGCAGGTGATCGACTAATGTAACGAAGCGCCCGCGATCCGATAACGAAGAAATCCGCGATTGAACATGCGCGCTGCTGCTAAGCGAGCCGGCCGGGCAACTTTATGACGCAGGCCGATTAATTAATCGCTTTATATCGCTTGGGATACCCGGATCGGGGGAACAGAATGCCCGCTGCCGGAACGCAATGACGGGCGTCGGTCGACGAGCCCGCGTTCCGTTGAAGCCCCGCCGATCGCGAATGCACAAGCCCGGTTCCCGGCTTCACGCCGACATCGCCGTGCATTCCGCCCAACACCAAGGAATGCGATGAGTTCGATCGATCTAAGCCCCGCCACACCCGTTTCTTCCCCCATCCGCTCGGCAAGCGACGTCGCACGCCTGATCAATACGGTCGACAGTTCGGTCAGCCATGCGCGGATGATCGTGCTGCTGGCGCTCGGCGGCGTGTTTCTCGACGCATACGACCTGACGACGCTGTCCTACGGCATCGACGACGTCGCGCGCGAGTTCGGCCTGACGCCCGCGCTGACCGGGCTGGTCGGTTCGGCGATCATGATCGGCACGATCTTCGGCAGCCTGATCGGCGGCTGGCTGACCGACCGGATCGGCCGCTACCAGGTGTTCATGGCCGACATGCTGTTCTTCGTGGTCGCGGCGATCGCGGCCGGGCTGGCGCCGAACGTCTGGGTGCTGATCGGCGCACGCTTCGTGATGGGGCTCGGCGTCGGCATCGACCTGCCCGTCGCGATGGCGTTTCTCGCGGAATTCTCGAAGTTCAACGGGCGCGGCAACAAGGCGTCGCGGCTCGCTGCGTGGTGCCCGATGTGGTACGTCGCGTCGTCGGCCTGCTTCCTGCTGATCTTCGGCCTGTATTTCCTGCTGCCGGCCGAGCATGCGGGGTGGCTGTGGCGCGCGTCGCTGATCTTCGGCGCGGTGCCCGCGCTCGTCATCATCCTGTTCCGGAACCGGTTCATGAACGAATCGCCGCTGTGGGCCGCGAACCAGGGCGACCTGGCCAATGCCGCGCGCATCCTGCGCGAGTCGTACGGCATTCACGCGCACGAAGCCGAGGATGCGCGACCCGAGCCGAACCCGCCGCCCGTGCGGATTCGCGTGCTGTTCCAGCGCCCGTATCTCGGGCGCACGATCGTCGCCAGCGTGATGAACCTGTGCATCCCGTTCGAGTACACGGCGATCGCGTTCTTCCTGCCGTCGATCCTGTCGCAGTTTCTCGGCGCGGGCGTGTTCGAGACGATCGCGGCCTCGCTCGCGCTGAACGTGCTGTTCGCGTTCACCGGCGGTTTGCTGGGCATGCGCCTCGCGTATCGCTATCCGTCGCGCCATGTCGCGATCGCGGGCTTCGCGCTGCAAACGGTGGCGCTGGTCGCGCTTGCGCTGGCGGGGCATCCGCACGGCGCGCTCGCGGTGGGCGTCGTGCTGCTGATGCTCGGCACCTGGCTGTTCGCCGAAGGCTTCGGGCCCGGTGCGCAGATGATGATCTATCCGACGCTGTCCTATCCGGCCGCTATCCGCGGTACCGGCGTGGGCTTCGGGCGTTCGCTGTGCGGCATCGGCCAGGCGCTTGCGCTGTTCGTGCTGCCGATCCTGCAGGCCCGTCTCGGCACGGACATGTTCTGGGTCGTCGCGATCAGTGCGGTCACGCCGATCGTGTTTCTGCTGATCGTGCGCCATGAGCCGACAGCACGCGACATCGACGACGAAAGCGTCGCGTGAACGCGCGCGGGGGCGTCAGCGCTCCCTGGAAAACGCAAACGGCTTCGTCGAACCGCACGAAGCCGTTTGTGCTGAAGCAGGTCGACCCGCGCGAGGGCGGATCGGCCTCCACGTCTCGCTACGCGCTGACCGCCTCCCGCTCGGCTTCGCGCTTGACCTGCTCGATATCGCGAAACTGCGCGGCCGGATGCTCGTCCGGCAGCCGCGCCGTGCCGCCGAACAGCTTCTCGCGCAGCGTGCCCGGCGCATACGCGCTCGGGTACACACCGCGCCGCTGCAATTCCGGAACGAGGTGACGCACGACATCCTCGAAGGTCTCATGCGCGACCGCGTACGCGAGATTGAAGCCGTCGACGTCGGTCGCCGCCACCCATTCCTGCAGGATGTCCGCGACAGTTTCGGGCGATCCGACGAACACCGGACCGAGTCCGCCGATGCCGCCCCAGGTGGCCAGCGCCTCGATCGTCCACGCGGTGTCGCCGCCTGACAGGTGCTCGACGGCCGACACGATCGCATTCGTTTCGACGCGCCGGACGGGATCGGCCGGCGCATATTGGCCGAAGTCGATGCCGGTCCAGCCCGACATGAACACCAGCGAGCCGTCGTACGACACGTAGCGGCGGTACTCGTCGAACTTCGCCTGCGCCTTCTCGTCGGTTTCGTCGACGATTACCGTGACGAGGTTGTAGATCAGCACCTTGGCCGGATCGCGTCCCGCGGCCGCCGCCTGCGCGCGCACATCGGCCACGTAGCGCGCGAGCTGTTCGCGGGTCGGCGCGGCGACGAACACGCATTCCGCGTGCTGCGCGGCGAACGCCTTGCCCGGGCCGGACGCGCCGGCCTGGAACAGCACCGGCGTGCGCTGCGGCGACGGTTCGCACAGGTGGTAGCCGGGCACGTCGAAGAAGCGGCCCTTGTGGCCGATCTCGTGCACCTTCTCGGGATGCGTGAACACGCGGCCGTCGCGATCGCGCACCACGGCGCCATCCTCCCAGCTGCCCTCGAACAGCTTGTACAGCACCTCGACGTATTCGGCCGCGACCGCATAACGGTCGTCGTGCGTGCGCAGGCCGTGATCGCCGACGTTCTTCGCGCCGCTCTCCAGGTACGACGTGACGATGTTCCACGCGAGCCGGCCCTTCGTGTGATGATCGGCCGTCGACAGCCGGCGCGCGAACGTGTACGGATGCTCGAACGTCGTCGACGCGGTAATGCCGATGCCGAGATGCTCGGTCGCCATCGCGATCGGCGCGGCGAGCTGCAGCGGGTCGTTGACCGGGATCTGCGCGGCCTGGTGCAGCGCGTGATAGTTGCTGCCCTTGTAGACGTCGTAATAGCCGATCACGTCCGCGATGAAGATCGCGTCGAAGATCCCGCGTTCGAGCACGCGGGCGAGGTCGGTCCAGTAGTCGAGATCCTTGTATTGCCACGAGCGGTCGCGCGGATGCGCCCACAGGCCCGGCGACTGGTGGCCGACGCAGTTCATCTCGAACGCGTTGAAGCGGATCGTCTTGCTCATCGTGCGGCTCCCGTTTCCGCGCTGGCGCCCGCGCCGTTGCCGACACGCCAGACGAACGGCGGCGTACGGCCGTTGATGACCCAGTCGCCGACGATCCGCGCCTTGTAGACGAGCGGATTGTGCGACGACACCGTGCGCGCGTTGCGCCAGTGCCGGTCGAGCGCGGTCGTGGTGCGCGTCGCGGACGCGCCGAGCGCGTCGAACAGGCGCGTCGCCGCGCGCAGCACGAGTTCGGACACGACGAGCTGGCTCTGCGCGGATTCGATCTCCGCGGCGACGTTCGCCGCGTGCTCGGCCGCTTCGTCGCCGCCGAAGCGTGCTTCATAGGCCTGCTGAAGCGGCTGCGCGGCGCGCAGCGCGAGTGCGTCGGCTGCGTACGCCCATGAAGCGATCTCGCCGATCACCTGCTGCAGCTGCGCGTCGTCGCCCGCCCGCGCCGCGTTGCCGTGGCTGTACACGCGCGTGCGGTTGCGCACGAGCTCACCGGCGTCGCGCACGATCGCATGACCGATGCCGGCCAGCGTCGCGACGTGGAACAGTTGATAGAACGCGGTCTGGTACTTGAAGCGGCGCGCGAAGTCGATCACGTTGTCGGCGTCGACGCTCGCATCCTCGAAGCGCGTCGTGCCGCTGCCGGTCGTCGTCTGGCCGAAGCCGTCCCAGTCATCCTCGCGAATCACGCCGGGCTGTGCCGTCGCGACGGCCACGATCACGTCGCTGCCGTCGTGCGCGCGCTGTGCGAACACGTCGATCCAGTCGGCGAACAGGCTGCCCGTGCTGTAGAACTTCCGGCCGTTCAGCACGAGCCGGCCGTTCTGCTCCGATACCTTCGTGATGGTCTGGCCGAGCGGCACGTCGCCGGCCTCCGACCACGCATTGCCGACGAGCTGGCCGCTCGCGAAGCGGTCGAACCAGGTCGTGCGCTGCGGGCCGGGCGGTGCGTTCAGCCAGTCCTCGACGAACGCGAAATGTCCGCGTAACGCCTGCGGCAGATTGGAATCGGCGGCGGCCAGCTCGGTCAGCAGTCGGAACAACTGCGGCAGCGATGCACCGGCGCCGCCGGCACTGGCCGGCAGCCGCACCGCGCCGAAGCCCGCCGATTTCAGCCAGCCGATTGCCTCGTGCGGCAGTTCGCGGCGGCGTTCGCGTTCGGCGGTGCCGGCGGCGATGCGCTCGAAGATCGGCCGGAACCGGCTCGCGAGCGTGTCGTAGTCGGTACCGGTGGAAAGGTCGGGGGCTGCGTGCGACGAAGTCATGCGGTGTTCCTCGAAGAGCGGGGCCGATTGCGCCGGGAGGCCAGTATAGGAAGCGCGCGGCGAGCGTTCCAATAACGGATTCGCAGATCGTTATCGTCGATGCGTATTACCGCGACAGGCCTGGACTGCGCCGACGTTGCGACGTCGATTACGACGTGGAAGCACGACGTCGCGCGTGCGGATCGCCTGGTCGTTTGTTATCCAAAGGAATATCGTTCCGAGAATCGCTCGTTTTTACGGCTTGCGCTGCGCTGCTAGATTGAATGCTTTCGTCATTCGACAGGAGGGTCCGATGTCAGACACGAGCGCCACGATTCAGGAGCGGCCGGTTGAAGCACAACCGCACGTAGCCCGTGTGATTGCCGACGACGCGCAGGCGATCGAGGCCGCGCACGCGCTTGCACAACGGCTCGCGGAAGGGGCAGCCGAGCGCGATCGCACCCGCCGCCTGCCGCGCGACGAAATCGAATGGTTCTCGCAGTCGGGGCTGTGGGCGATCACGGTGCCGAAGGCATACGGCGGCGCAGGCGTGTCGCATGTCACGCTGACCGAAGTCATCAAGATCGTCGCGGCGGCCGATCCGTCGCTCGGGCAGTTGCCGCAGAATCATTTCGGGCTGGTCGACGTGATTACGCTGACCGGCACCGACGCGCAGAAGCGATATTTCTTCTCGGAAATTCTGAGCGGCAAGCGCTTCGGCAACGGGTTCTCGGAGAAAGGCACGAAGCACGTGCTCGACCTGAAGACGCGCGTGCGCAGCGACGGCGAAGACTACGTCGTCGACGGCACGAAGTTCTACTCGACCGGTGCGCTGTTCGCCCATTACGTCCCGGTGCTCGGCCTCGACGACGCGCATCAGGCGTGGCTCGCGTACGTGCCGCGATCGACGCCGGGGCTGACCGTGGTCGACGACTGGTCGGGTTTCGGACAACGCACGACCGCGAGCGGCACGGTCGTGCTGGACGCGGTGCGCGTCCCCGCGTCGCACGTGCTGCCCGCGCAGCGCGTGTCGGACGTGCCGACGCTCAACGGCCCGCTGTCGCAAATCATTCAGGCCGCGATCGACGCGGGCATCGCGAAGGCGGCCATTGACGATACGCTGGCGTTCGTGCGGACCCGCACGCGGCCGTGGGTCGACAGCGGCGTCGAGCGGGCAGCCGACGATCCGCTGACGATTCGCGAGATCGGCCACCTGCACATCCAGCTGCACGCGGCCGAGGCATTGCTCGAACGTGCGGCGCGCACGCTCGACGAAATCGCGGCACGCGGTGAAGTGACCGAAGACGACGTCGCGCGCGCATCGGTCGCGGTCGGCGAAGCGAAGGTATTGACGACCGAGGTCGCGCTGCTCGCGGGCGAGAAGCTGTTCGAGCTGGCCGGCACGCAGTCGACGCTCGCCGAGCACAACCTCGACCGGCATTGGCGCAACGCGCGCACGCATACGCTGCACGATCCGGTGCGCTGGAAATATCACCTGGTCGGCAACTACTACCTGAACGGCGTGCGTCCGGCACGCCATGCGTGGAACTGAAGCGCCCCGCGGGTCGACCGGCCGCCGCGCATCGCGCTAGCGGTCGGCCGCCAGCACCGCGCGCGCCAATAGCCGCGCGATTCCGTCGAGCGCAAACCCCAGTGCACCGATGACGAGAATCACCGCCGTCAGTTCGGAATACGCGAGCCGGTCGCGCGTGTCGAGGATCAGGTAACCGAGCCCCGCGCTGACGCCCAGCATCTCGGCCGGCACCAGCACGATCCACAGGATGCCGATCGCGAGCCGGATCCCGTTGAGCAGCGGCCCCGCGATGGCCGGCAGCATGATGTGGAGCAGCAGCTCGCGGCGGGTGGCCGACAGGCTCTCGCCGAGTTGCAGCCAGCGCCGGTCGATCTGGGCGACCCCGGCCGCCGTGCTCATCAGCACGGGCCACAGCGCGGCGAAACCGAGCAGGAAGTAGATCGCGCGGTCGCCGATGCCGAACGACATCACGGCGAGCGGCATCCACGACAACGGCGACACCATTCGCAGGAACTGGAAGGTCGGCGACAGCACGCGCTCGACCCATTGCACGCGGCCGATCAGCAACCCGAGCGGGACGCCGGCCAGCAGCGCCGCGCCGAGCCCGACACCGATGCGCCGCAGGCTGACGAGCGCATGCTCGACCAGATGATCGTCAGCACACAGCGCCCGCAAGCTGGCGAACGCGCTGTCCGGCGCGAACTGCCGGCCGAGCGAGCCGGGTTCGGTCAACGCATGGATCGCGGCCCACCAGACGACGACCGTCGCGACGAGGCCGGCCACGCCGAGCCATCCGGCGGTAGCGCGCACCAGGTAACGGGAGCCGGAAGGCCGGCGCGTTTCGCGCGCGGATGACCGGCGGGGGGCAAGCGCGTCAGACAACGATGATCTCCTCTCGCTTGAAGGCGCCTGGCTGACCGAACGCGGCCATCCCGCCGACCGCGTCGATACTCTTGCGCACGAACCGGTCGTCGACGAGATCGCGAGCCGCGAACGCCGGGTCGAGCGACGCCAGGAATCCACTGTCGCCGTCGACCACCGTACGTTTCAACCGCTGAACCAGCGCCTCGGTATAGCTCGGAAACGGATACGGCTGGAAGTCGATCCGTTTTCCGTTCCAGTCGGCATGGCGGATCGCGCCGCTTGCGCGATACGTATCGGCAAGCGACGCCGACGGAACCAGCACGCGATCCAGCGCCGCGAGCGTATGCGGCGAATAGCGGTGGGCGCCGTCCTTCGACATCAACTGCGCGGTTTCCTGCGGATGCGAGCGCGCCCACACCTGGGCCTTCACGATCGCGTTGACGACTTTCTGCGACCACGCGGGGCGCTGCGCCAGATCGTGCTCGTGCATGAACACGACGCAGCACGCATGGTTCTTCCAGACATCGCCGGTGAAGCGCAGGATCTTGCCGATCTTCATCAATTCCGCCGTCGCGTTGAACGGCTCGGCGACGATATACCCGGCGATCTGGCGTGCGGCGAGCGCGGGCAGCATGTCAGACGGCGCCATGACGACCAGGTTGACCTCGTTCGCCGCCGGTGTGCCGCGCCGCTTGAGCACCGGTACGAGCCCTTGCTGGCGCAGCATGTCCTGCAGCACGACGTTGTGGATCGAATACCAGAACGGAATCGCGACGGTCTTGCCGCCGAGATCGCGCAGCGAATCGACGTCGGGCGCGACCGTCAGCCCGGAACCGTTCACATGATTCCATGCGACCACCTTCGCCGGTGCGCGGCTGCCGTAGCGCGCCCAGAGCGTCATCGGCGACAGCAGGTGCACGACGTTGACCTGGCCGGACAGGAACGCTTCGACGAGTTGCGCCCAGCTGCGCAGCAGCTTCGGCTGCTCGACGTTCAGCCCTTCGTCCGCGAAATAGCCGTTGTTGTGGGCCACCAGCAGCGGCGCTGCGTCGGTGATCGGCAGATAGCCGATGCGAACGGGCGCATCGGGTTCCGTCGCGGCATGCGCGTTCGCCGCGGACAGCAGCGGGGCGGCACCCGCCGCGGTGAACAGGGCCGCAAGCTTCAGCCATTCGCGGCGCGACATCGGAATCTGGCACATGGGTAGACAGGTCAGGTCAGGAAGGGGAGTTCGGTGGCGTGCGGGCGCTTCATGCCGGCCTGCAACGCCTTCAGGATGTCGATGCGCATCGTGCCGAGTTCGCTGACGAACGCGTCGCGCGGATGCGGGAAATCGACATGCCATGCATCGATCAAGCGGCCTTGCGTACCGAGCAGCACGATGCGGTCGGCCACGAGCAGCGCTTCGTCGATGTCATGGGTCACGAGCACCGTCGCGCAGCGTGTCGACGAGACGATGCTCACCAGCAGCCGTTGCATCGCGGCGCGCGTGATTTCGTCGAGCGCCGAGAACGGCTCGTCGAGCAGCAGGGCCTGCGGTTGACGCGCCAACGCGCGTGCGAGCGCCGCGCGCTGCGCCATGCCGCCGGAGAGTTGGGCAGGGCGCAGCGCCGCGGCGGCTTCGAGCCCGACCGCTCGCAGCGCGGATCGGACCCGCTCGCGTTGCCGGTCGCGCGTGAGGCGCTCCTGATGCTTGAATGCGAGCCCGAACGCGACATTGCTTTCGGTCGACAGCCACGGTAGCAGGCAGGGATCCTGAAACGCGATCGCGATCCGCGGATGCGGGCCCTGCAGCGTCGCACCGTTGATCGACACGGTGCCCGATTGCGCTTGCTCCAGGCCGGCCAGTGCGCGCAGCAGGCTCGACTTGCCGGTGCCGCTCGGGCCGATCAACGCGACGATTTCGCCCGCGTCGACCGACAGCGAGACATCGGCAAGCACGATATTGCGCGGAGTCTCGCCGTAGCCGAGCGTCAGGTGGCGGGCATCCAGCAGCGCGGGCGTCATGCGGCGATACTCCGCGTCTGCGCCGCGAGTTGCGCCTTCAACTGCACCACGCTCGGCGTGACGATCGGAATGAACGCCGCTTCGCGCCAGCGCCGATCGAAGCCGAGCCCGGCATCGCGCAGATAGCCGCGGCCGCCGCTGGCCTCGAGTTCGAGGTTCACCGCGCTCGCCACCAGCGTCGCGAGCGTGATGCGCAGCTCGAACAGGCGGTTGGGGTGCATGCGCAGGCTACCGTCGGCAATACCGGATGACAACAGCGCACACGCGGCGCTCAATTCGGCCGCGCAGGTATCGACTTCGGGGCCGAGAATGCCGCGCGTCGTCTCCGCCGCGTGGCGCGCTTCGGCCAACGCACGACGCGCGAGCCCGATGGACAGCCCGCACTGCAAGCCGAGAAACGCCGGCCGCACCGCGGGCAGGAATGCCTGCGCGTCCGCATGGATCAGCCATGCGCTATCGGTCGGTACGTCTTCAAGCTGCAATGCGGCGGTGTTGCTGCCGCGCAGCGCGATCAGGTCGAGATCCGCGCTGCGTGTCAGGCCGGGCGCGTCATGCGGGATCGCAACGATCGCGGACGGACGGCCATCGCGAAACGACACGGCCGCCGCGACGACGAACTGCTCCGCGCGCAGGTTCGTCACCCAGGCCATCCGGCCCGTCAACCGGCAGTCTTCGGCCGCTTCCGTGCGCCGCGCCGCTTCGATCTGAAGCGACTCGATTCCGCACAGATATTTCATCGCGTTCGACAGGCCGCTTGCGCCGGCGCAGGTCCCGTCGAGCAGTGCCGGCAGCAGGCGCTCGCGCAGCGCGGTATTGGGGCTTTGCAGCAGATACTCGATGAAGCTGCGTTGGCCCCAGAGCACGAATGCCGCCGCGAGCGAATGCTCGGCCACCGCGGCGATGCTCGCGATCGCATCGGTAGTGGTGCCGCCCGCGCCGCCGAGGCTCGCCGGCACGCCGATCCGGAACAGCCCGGCGGCCGCCAGGCGCGGCACGACCTCGGCTTTCGAGTCGGCGCTCGTGTCGAGTTGCGTCGCGTTCGAGTCGAGCCAGTCGACGAGCGACGCGTCGAGGGCGGGCACCGTCAGGCGGCCTGTGTCCGGGGTTCCCATCGGTATGCCGCCAGTTCGGGGTTAAGTTCGTTGCGCGCCAGGTTGTTCGCGAAGTTGCACAGCGTCGCGAGGCTCACGCCCAGCACCACCTCGAGCGCGTTTGCTTCGGTAAAGCCGGCCGCGAGGAACGCGTCGAGCGCATCGTCGGCCACGGCGCCGCGTGTCGCGATCACTGCGCGCGTGAATTCAGCGACGGCGTCCAGCCGCGCATCGGCCACCGGCTCGCCGTCGCGCAACGCGTCGACGTCGGCGCGATCGACGTTCGCCTTTTTCAATGCGGTCGCGGTGTGTCCGGCCACGCAGAACGCACAACCGTGAACGGCGGCGGCGGTGATCTGAACCGCTTCGCGTTCGGCGAACGTGAGGCCCGCGCGGCCGTTGATCTCAGCGACGGTCAGATAGGTTTCGAGGGCAACCGGCGCATTCGCGAGCGAGCGCACGAGGTTCGGCAAAAAGCCGTTCGCGCGTTGCGATTTTTCGAGGAATGGCTGGCTGGGCGCAGGGGCTGTTTCGACGGTGGGCAAGGGCAGACGGCTCACAGGATTCTCCGGAAGGGCAGTGAGATCATTGTCGAGCCCGCACCGCCCACGGACAATGCGCGAACATCCGCGATTCCTGTGCGTTCGTCCCGCGAAGCGGCGTCACGCCGTCCGGCTAGTGCAGGCGAGCGGCCGATTGCGACGCGCCGTCGCGGTCGCGACGCCATGCGCCGGGTTGCATGCCCATCGTGCGCTTGAATGCGTGGGCAAATGCCGATTCCGACTGATAGCCGACGCGTTCGCCCGCACGCGAAATCGGCAAGCCCTGCTGCAACAGGTCTGCCGCTAGCCGCATGCGCACCAGCGTGACGAACTGCATCGGCGGATGGCCCGACGCTTCGCTGAAGTGCTTGCAGAACGCGGTGCGCGACATGTTGGCGAACGCGGCCATCGACTCGGTGGTCCACGCGTCGCCGGGCGCATCGATGATCGCGGCCACGAGCGTGCCGAAGCCGGTCCGCTGCATCAGCGATGCGAGCCCGCTGGCCACGGTATCGTGCCCCGCGGCGTCACGGACCGCGTAGAACAGCAGCAGTTCGACCAGTTTGTCGATCAGCGGCGAAGGCTCGTCGACGCCATGGCGGCCCTCGGCGCGAATGAGGTCGAACAGCCCGTGGATGCCGCGATGGGCGCCGTCGCCGCGCCGCACGATCAGGCACGCGGGAAACAGCGACACGATCGCGCGCGAGATGGCGGACCGGAATTCGATGAAGCCGCACGCGAGGCCGACGCTGCCGTCGACCGACGGGTCGAGCGGTTGCATCGACCCGCGTCGCTCGACGGGCTGGCCGTCGGCGATCGCGCAGGCCTTCGGGTTGATCGCGCTCGGCGACAACCCGTGCGGCACGTCGCGCAGCAGGAACACCGCGTCCCCTTCGGAGACGGGGATGCTGTCGCGCCCGTCGGCAAAGTGAAGCCACGCGGCACCGTGCAGGATGATGTGGAAGCTCGCCTTGGCCCGACCGGCGGTCGACGCCTGCCAGTCCCCGCAATACTGGCCGACGTGAAAGAGCTGGCTTCTGGGCTCCAGGCTGGAGAGCAGCCAATGGACGACCTTGTCTGTTTGCGCGGACATTCCGATGCTGGAAGGAGGGTGACGCGCCCATGCTACGGGCAGCGCCGCGCGGCTCAAACCAACGATTCGTAGAAAGCATTTTCCTGTCGCGGCGAAGGCGGGCCCGCCGTCCGCCTAGGACTCCCGTCGAACGCGTTCGAGCCCTTCCCGGTACGTCGTCACCTCGAACTCGGGAAACCGGCGCTTGAATTTCGTGGAATCGAAGCGCTTGATTTATATAAAGTATCGTTCGTAATACGAATTTAATGACTCGCCGAAAGGGGCGTCCGACTCGAACCCACATTGTTCACCGGGTCCCCGCCACGGTCGCCGTGCACTCCGCTGAAGCGGTCGCTTTTCCCAATCGCGGGAATATAATGTGTCGATCGTGGACAGCAGACTTGCACCTGCACTCCATACCGTCTCGACCATTGGCCAATCTGCTGAATCGGAGTCCCTTCACGTACATGGCGGCCTATCTCGAACTGAAAGCTCAAGCAGATGCGCTGGCGGAAGAAGCGCGGATTGCCGAGCTGGACAGCAGCATCACGACGATCCGTGATTAGATCGCCGAGTATGGCATCACGGCTGAGCAACTTTTCGGGCAATGACGCGCGCCTGCGTCGGGCACACGCGCTCCGGTTGCGCCGAAGTATCGCGACCCCGGAACAGGCGCGGCCTGGAGCGGGCGTGGCAAGGTTCCTCACCGGGTTGCAAACGCGAAGAATCGCGACCGGTTTATATCCAGTGATGAGTGGGGTTGTCGGTTGAGCGCGATGCCGTCAACGCTGCATGATGGAATTTATCAGGCGCTGTGCCGTGAACGGACGATCCTGGCTGCCAAGGCGATGGGACACGGCGAGGTATTTCCGTACGCCGAGATGACCGTCAAGGACGGATGGGCTACCTTCACCCGTGACGGCGTCGAAGTGTGGAACTGCAGTGCGCGGTATGCCGCCGCGCACTTTGATGTTCAGCCTGCCCAGGAAATCCGTAGATGAGCGAACTTGTACAGATTGCGCCTGGCGTTGTGTTCTCGTCCGAGGTGCTTGGTGTCGAGTGGGCGCGCAAGTATCGACCGGACGACGGGAGCACTCAGCCCACGACCCAGCAGCGCTCGGCGGTAAAGGAAAGCGATCACGCTGGTCGCACAAGCATACCGGCGCAGTTGTCGTTGCTTTAGAGAACCGCGGACGACAGACACCTGCAACTGTCGGCCTTCGCGTTACTGCCGACGTTCCCGCCGGCTTCCGATCCGAGCACCGGTTACGCGTCTTTCAGCCAGGGCATTTCCACAGGTGACACGACCAGTTGCCGGAATTCGCGTTTCAGATCGAAGATGAACCCGACCAGGATCATCGAGTCGGCGTAAGGAATCGGAAAGACCTGCGGATTCTCCGGCGTTCGCAGGGGGTGCTCGGGCGTGTCCGCCGTTGCAGCGGCGTTTTCGCGAACACTTTCCAGGTCGTCGGCCATGGCCGGACCACCGGCTTTCAGCACACGGCTACGCAGGTCGCTGAAAGGTTCGATGCGCGCAGCGTCTTCGTGGTATTCGGGCACTTCATACACGAACCAGGACATTGTCGTCTCCCATGCAAAGGGCGCTATTCTAACGCTGTGCGAGGATCCGCCGAAATCGGCCATGTTGCGCGATGGCCGAAGTTGCCGTGGCGCAGGCTGACAGGGCGATTTCCGACCCAGCGGGCCACCGCCGCGGCACCGGAAACGTTACCTCGCACACGATCGCGAGCCCGTTTTCGCGTCATCCAACCTGACCTTGTGGTGCCATGCCGCAACTGCCGGGTTTGGCCTGCACGGCGTTCCATGCCGCTCATTCGGATGAGTGGCATGGTGCCTTCGACACCTCCCGCTGATTTTGACGCAGTTTGCCAGTCCAGGCTGGCGCGGGGTGCGGCTTTTTCCGGGGACAACCGGATTCTGCGCCCCATCGACGACGATCAGGCAACACTCGACGCTGCCCATCCGCATCGAAAATCCTGTCACTGCGGCGCGTGTCGTTGGCCGCAGCGCTCAATGATCCCGCCTGAACCCCACAAGTCACCCCACCAGCGTGCCACGCTCCTCCGCAAGCAATCGACGATAGTGAGGCAGCGCGCCAAACAGCAACCATACGGCGAGCGCGGCCGCGATCGTGCAAACGATCCCGATCGAATCGCCGACCATCTTCGGATTGCCGAACACGCGATCGGTGAAGAGCGCGATCAGCGTCGGCCCGAGCCCGAAACCGATCAGCTGCGCGAAGAACGAGTAGAGCGCGCCGACGGTACCGCGCATGCGGCTGGGCGCGACGAGTTGCAGCGCCGCGGCCATGCACCCGGTCGGCAGCGTGAAGAAGAACACCGTGCCGCCGGCCGCGATCAGCGTACCCGTCGCGCCGGGCGCAAACGGGATGCTCGCGCAGCACAACAACATCGGGATCATCGCGAACGCGGCCGTGCGCAACGGTGCGTCTTCGTAGCCGCGCTTTTCGAATCGGCGCACGGCCCAGGGGCCCACCAGCGCGCCTGCAATCCCGCAGCAGACCACCAGCGCGCCGAAACGAAACCCGACCAGCGCCGCGGGCATCCCGTGTGAACGGATCAGGTAGGTCGGCATCCACGCAGGCATCCCGAGCACGACGATGGCGAGCATGCCGACGCCGAGCAGGATGCGCGCGTAGAACCCGCGGCGCGCCCACAGAAATGCAGCGGATTCGCGGGTCGAAAACTGCCGATCGTCCGCGCTTCCGCTGACGACCTTGCTGCGCATCGGTTCGCGCACCGTCAGCCATACCAGCAACGCAAACAGCATGCCGGGCAGCCCGATCAGCACGAAAGCAAGTTGCCAGGTCTCGAACCCGGCGAGCATCGGAAACTGCTGATGAACGTCGCGGGCGAACGAGATGACCAGGCCGCCGGCGACGAGCGAGAGCCCGCCGCCGAGCATCGGGCCGAGAATGAACACGCTCATCGCACGCGGCATCTGCTTCGCCGAAAAGCAGTCGGCGATCATCGACAGCGCGATCGGAAACACGCAGGCTTCGCTGGCCCCGACGCCGAAGCGCGCGAGGAACAACCCCTGGAACGTCGTGGCCTTGCCGCACAGCGCCGTGAAGATGCACCACAGGCAAATGCCGACCAGCAGGATGTTGCGCCGGTTGGTGACGTCGACGAGCCGGCCGAACAGCGGTGATGCGATCAGGTACGCGGAAATGAACGCGATGCCCTGAACGAGACTGAGCTGCGTGTCGGAAATGGCGAGCGAATGCCGGATCGGATCGACGAGCAGGTTGAGAAGCTGGCGGTCGATGTACGCGAGCGAATACGCGAACGTGATGATGCCCAGGATGTACCACGACCGGAGGCTGTCATGGACGACCCTCGACGAGGTTCGTCCCGATAGCGCGTCGTCCAGGCCGCCGACGGGCGGCACTTCATTCATGGCATTCCTCATCTTGTCTCCGATACGATCGTCTGATGCTTGTGAAAGGGGATGTCGGGACGGCATGCCGCTTGTGCGTCAGGCCGGTCATGGGCATCCGGTCAGCCTGGGTGGTCGTTCGACGCATCGGCGATTTCGCCGGCACGCACTCGATTACCAAACTATCGTTAGGTAGTTTGGCGTGACGCAAAGTGATGTGCCATGAGTGTTATCCATTAAGCACGGCCACCGTGGGCCGTGAAGCGTGTGCCGGCTGTCGCGCGCTGCGCGCCGGCATGCCGTTCGCAGCATTCGGCGCGTTCGTCGTCGATACGCAAGTGCGCCGCCATCCTGTCGGAACCGGCATCTGCGTCCGGGTTAGACCGGATGGAGCGATCGCCTGCATCGAATCAATCTATCGTTCGTTAGGTAAACGGGCGACGCCGAAGATGCCGTATCCGCTTGCAATCCGTTCCGTGTTTCGAAGTACGGAATGCGAAGTGTGTCCGGTGGAACACGAATTCGCTCGCGTTGCCGGTCGACACCGGAGAAGAGGCCGCACGAACGGCCCGGTGCCGATGCCGCGAGGTCACGTATCACGCTGTGACACGACGCAATGCGATGCGGCCCATTCCGGGCGCAGGCGTTGCGATCCGGAACTGGAGGAGCACGATGACTGACGATGTATCACGCGATTCGCAGCGCTTGCCGGAAGGCTTCGAGGCGCTCGAACCGTTTCTCGACCGATGGAATGCGCCGACGTCGCACGCGCGCTGGATCCATCGCGCGGCCACGCCGTATGCGGAGATCGTGGCGTTCTACGAAGCGATGTCCGGGCGGGCGGAGGAGGCGACCGTTTATCTCGAGCAGTTTCCGCTCGACGACATGCCGGCGCCCGCGCAGAACCTGTTTCGCCTGCTGCTCGCGATGTGCCATGCGGCGATCGCCGTCGAAATGCACGAGGCGTCGGGCATCCGGCATGCGCCGCCCGTTCACGCACTGACGATCGCGACCGGCTTTCAGCCGCACGGCTGATCGCGCGTCGTCGGGTCGATCCGAACCCGCCGTCCCCATCCCTTTCAGGAGCTGGCATGAACCACCCTGGTGAATTCAAACCGAGCTTGACCGAATCCGTCGGCCTGTCGACGAAGCCGATGCCGACCACGCTGTACACGGATCCGGAGCAATACGAAATCGAACGCGAGCGGATCTTTCGCCGCGCCTGGCTGATGGTGGGCCGCGTCGAGCGGATCCCGAAGCCGGGCGATTTCTTCGTCAAGGATCTTGCGGTCGCCAAGGCGTCCGTGATCGTCGCGCGTTCGGAGGACGGCAAGATCCGCGCGTTTCACAACGTCTGCGCGCATCGCGCGAATATCGTCGAGCACCGGCCGAGCGGCAACGCGAAGCGTTTCGTCTGCCGGTATCACAGCTGGGGGTACAACAACGCAGGCGAGCTGGCGAACGTGCCCGACGAGGCCGGCTTCTTCCATCTCGACCGGAAGAAATGCGGTCTGACGCCCGTCGCGCTCGACGTGTGGGACGGCTGGATCTTCGTCAACCTGGCGCCGGCGCCCGAGGTCGGTCTCGCGGAATTCCTCGGACCGATGGCCGACGCGCTGTCCGGCATCGACTATCCGGACGCCGACAACGCGATCGTGCTGCGCGGCGAGTTCAGGGCGAACTGGAAGGCGGTGGCCGAAAACTTCAGCGAGGTGTATCACATCGCGTCGATCCACCCGAAGACGTTCGGGCCGATCTACACCGGCAAGGAAAATCCGTTCGGGCGGCCGCTGGGCGCGAACCTGCGCGGCGCCCATCGCTCGTTCTCGCTGTGGCTGAACCAGAGCGTCGCGGTGCCGGAGCACGCGAAGGTGATGCGCTGGCTGTTCGCGGCCGGCGAGACGGTGACCGGCACGCGCAACGTCGCCCAGGCCAATCCGCTCACCGAGCATCGCGGCGTGAACCCCGAGCGGCATCCGGCGTGGTCGCAGGACGTGAACTGGTTCTTCCCGAACTGGCATCTGCAGATTTCCGCGAACCAGTTCTGGACGCACGAATTCTGGCCGACGTCGGCGAACACGACCATCTGGGAAGCGCGCTTCTACAACAAGAAACCGAAGAGCGTACGGGAGCGCCTGCAACTCGAGCATTTCACGTCGCACATCTCCGACGGCATGCTCGAGGATCTCGGCAACATCGAATCGATGCAGGCCGGCATGGAGACTGGCGCGAAACCGTTCGTCCATTTCAACGAAAGCGAGATCCTGTGCCGGCACGGGCTCGAGCAGGTGGTCCGGTGGTCGTCGGCGTCGACCGTGAAGGACGCGATCGCGTAGCGCCGGCGTCGGCGATCGGCTGCCGCCGGTCGCCGACGCATCGGTCTGCCTCCTTTTACCGACGCGCGAAAGCAGCAACGCGCCACTGCCGGGCCTGCGTGCGGCCTCCCGGCGTGACGCGATGTGCAAACGCGTGCTCAGCGCGCCGCTTTCGCATCCTGTACCAGCATGTCGGCCGCCTTCTCGCCGATCATGATGGCGGCGGCATTGGTCGCGCCCGAGATCGGCATCGGCATCACGGACGCATCGGCGACGCGCAGGCCCTGCACGCCGCGCACGCGCAGCCGCGCATCGACCACCGCCATCGGGTCGCTGTCGGGCCCCATGCGCGCGGTGCCGTTGTGGTGGTAGACGGTGCCGCCGCGCTGGCGCGCGAACGCGAGAATCTCGTCGTCGGTGCGTACGTCCTTGCCGGGGAACATCTCGTCGACGTAGTACGGCGCGAACGGCCGCGCCTGCAACACGGCTCGCGCCATCTTCACCACGGCCACCATCGCGCGCTGGTCCGATTCGTCGGTCAGGTAGTTCGGCTGCACTTCGGGCAGCTCGTCGATGTTCGCGGAACGCGCGCGGACCCAGCCGCGACTGTCCGGGCGCTGCTTGTGGCCGCCCAGCGTCATGCCCGGATAGTGATCGAGCAGGCCGGGCAACCCTTCCTGATAGCTGCCGGGCGTAAACGAAACCTGCAGGTCGGGCCGCGTCAGCGAGGGCTCGGAGCGGAAGAAGAAGCGCATCGGCACCGGGCCCATGCTCAGGATGCTCGGCCGGCCCAGGCAGTACCGGGCGATCTCCCGGGCAAGCGGCAGCCCGCGCCCGCGCTCGTTGATGGTGGCGACGTCCTTCACCTTGACGGCCACGCGCAGGTTGAAGTGATCGACGAGGTTGGCGCCCACGCCAGGCAGGTCGACCTTCGGTTGCACGCCGATGGCGCGCAGATGCGCGCTGTCGCCGATGCCGGAGATCTGCAGCAGGCGCGGCGTGTTCAGCGCACCCGCCGCGACGATCACCTCGCGGTTGGCGCGCACCTCGCGCTCGGGCGCGCCGGTGCCGCCTGCCCGATACCGTACGCCCACCGCGCGGCGGCCGTCCAGCAGCACGCGCGTCGCGGGGCTGTTGGTGCGCAGCGCCACGCGGCCCTTCCTGATGGCCGGATGCAGGTAGGCCCGCGCGGCGCTCCAGCGCCGAGGCGTGCGGCCGCGCGTGTCGATCATGAAATGCCACGGGCCGACGCCGTCCTGCGCTTCGGCATTCGAATCGGCCACATACGAATAACCGAGGCTCTCGACCGCCTCGACGAACAGGTCGCACAGCGGCGCCGGCATGACCGGGTCGGTCACGATCAACGGGCCGCTGCGGCCGCGATAACGATCGTCGCCGGGCCCGATGCGCGTCTCGGCCTTCCGGAAGAACGGCAGCACGTCGTCGTAGCCCCAGCCGGGGTTGCCGAGCGCGGCCCAGCCGTCGAAATCGGCATGTTGCCCGCGGTTGTAGACCATGCCGTTGATCGAACCCGATCCGCCCACGACCTTGCCCTGGGTCAGTTCGATGGTGCGCCCGTCCGTGCCGGCGATCGGCCCGCTGCGAAAGCGCCACACCAGCCGGTCGTTGAACAGGTTCTTGATGTAGCCCGCCGGAATGTGGATGAACGGGTTGGTATCGGGCGGGCCGGCTTCCAGCACGCACACGGTATGGCCGGCTTCGGCCAGTCGCGCGGCCACCACGCTGCCGCCGCTGCCCGCGCCGACGACCACGTAGTCGAAGGTTTCGCTCATTGATCAGGCATCCAGATTGAAATTGACGGTCTTCAGCTCGGTGAACGCCTCGATCGTCGACCAGCCGCCTTCGCGCCCCACGCCCGAGCGCTTGATGCCGCCGAACGGCGCGTTCGGAATGCTGGCGAAGCCGTTGACGCCGATCGAGCCGCTCTTCGCCGCGCGCGCGACGCGAAACGCGCGGCTGACGTCCGTGGTGTACACGCAGCCGGCGAGGCCGTATTCGCTGTCGTTGGCGATGCGTACGGCTTCCTCCTCGGTTTCGAACGGAATCACCGACAGCACGGGGCCGAAGATTTCCTCCTGCGCGATCTTCATGTCGTTGCGCACATTCGCGAAAAGTGCCGGCTCGACCCAGTTGCCATTGGCGAATGCGCCGCCCGACACACCGCCGCCGGCCAGCAGCGTCGCGCCTTGCTGCCGGCCGCTTTCGACGTATTCGAGTACGCGCGACTGGTGGCGTCGTGAAATCATCGGCGCGGACGTGGTGGCCGCATCGAACGGATCGCCGAACCGTACCGTCGCGAGTTGCGCCTGGGCGTGATGCAGGAACTCGTCCATGATCGAACGATGCACGATCGCGCGCGACGGCGTGGTGCAGACCTGCCCCGATAGAAAAGTGGAACACAGCCCCATGAGTGCCTGCGCGGTGGCCGGCACGCTGCGCGTATCGGGAAAGACCAGCGCCGCGCTCTTGCCGCCCAGCTCCAGCGACAGCCGCTTCATGGTCGGCGCGCTGGCCACCGTGATGCGTTCACCGACGAGCGGGCTGCCGGTGAAGGTCACCTTGTCGACTCCCGGGTGCGACGTGAGCGCCGTGCCCGTTTCGGTCGCGCCGGTCACGAGGTTGAAGACCCCCGGCGGCAAATCGCTGTCGGCCAGGATCTGCGCGAGCCGGCTCACGGCGAGATTGGTGAGTTCCGACGGCTTGACGACCACGGTACAGCCGCAGGCCAGCGCCGGCGCTACCTTCATCGCGAACGTCATCACCGGGCCGTTGTACGGCAGGATCGCCGCGACGACGCCCACCGGGTCGCGGAACGTCATGTACTGCATGTTCGACGCGCCTGAGAAGATCGGCAGCGTGTCGCCGTTGATCTTGTCGATCCAGCCGAGGAAATGGTCGAAGATGTCGGCGGCGGCTTTCGCCGACACGCGCGAGTTGCGGCTGAACGTGTACGGAATGCCGTTGTCGAGCGTCTGCAGCCGGGCGATTTCGTCTTCGGCCGCATACAGACGTTCGACGATCGGCTGCAGCAGGCGCTTGCGGTCCTGCGCGCGCATGCGCGGCCACGGACCTTCGTCGAACGCCTTGCGAGCCGCCGCCACCGCGAGCGCGACGCCGCGCGTGCCGGCCTCGGCGAAGCTGGTCATGACCTCGTTCGTGCAGGGGTTGATCTGGTCGAAACGCGCATCGGGCCAGTCGAGCCACTGGCCGTCGATGAAAAGGCGGCCCGGGCTGACATTCAGCGCATCGAGCCGGGAAACGAGACTGAGCATGGATTCGGAAGGGTAAGGGGGCTTACTTCGGCACCCCGGTGAAGACGTAGTCGCCGTTCGGGTCCTGGCTGATCAACCCGAACGACGGCGAACAGAAATGCGTGCAGGTAAACAGCGTGGCGCTTCCGTCGAGGCGCGACAGCAGCGTGTGCCGCGTGGCCGCCGACTGTGCGTTGTCGTAGTCCAGCACCAGCGCCATGTCCGGCCGGGCGACCTGTACCGGGTGATGCATCGCGTCGCCGCCGATGATGAACCGCTCCGTGCCCGCGTCGACCTCGACCGCGATGTGGCCGATCGAGTGCCCGGGCGTGGAGAACACCGAGATCCCGTCGCCCAGGTCGGTATCGCGTTCGATGAAGTTCGCGAGCCCGGCATCGACGACCGGCTGGATGGACTCCTGGAACGAGATGTCCTGCGCCGCGTACATCGCGTCGTTCGGGTCGCCCTGTTGTGCGAATGCGTATTCCGTCTTGCCGAAGTGATACTTTGCGTTCGGAAAGGTGGGCAGCCAGCGGCCGTCCTGCTGGTAGGTGTTCCAGCCGACGTGATCGAAATGCAGGTGCGTGCACAGCACGTCGGTGACCGCATGGCGGTCGATGCCGGCCTGTTCCAGCGTGGCCAGGAATTCGAGCCGCAGCGCGGCGAACGCGTCGAAGCCCGCGAGGTGCTTGTCGTTGCCGACACAAGTGTCGACCACCAGCACGCGCTTGCCGATCGTGACGATGAAACACTGGCTGACGGCGCGCATGCGGTGTTCGTCGTCCACGTAGGGCGGCTTCATCCACGGAATGGACTTCATCACGTCGGGCGTGGCCTCGGGCAGCAGCATGCCCAGAATGCCACTGATGTCCATTTCGACGATCTGCACGATTTCCGCGTGACCGATCCGGGAGCGAATGGTGTGCAGCAACGGCATGGCGTTCTTCCTTGGAGAGCGTTGCGTTGGGCGTTTTGCCGAAGGGCGCTTCGGTAAATCAATTGACGCCCGTCGTCGGGAAGCGCGGTGAGTGCCTGTACGCGGACAGGCGATTCGACCACACCGGGTGCCATTGCTGCCGGACTTTCCACACACTGTTCCGTACATTGAAGAATGCCGGCGCGATCGGCGCATCGCGCATGCCAGGCCACTTGATCGGCGCGAACTTCGTCTGCAGGCGCAGACCGTCCCGACAGGACGCATGGATGTATCACATTCGCCAAAGTACGGAACACCAAGCAATGCAAAATTGACGGTGGAATATTGCCGTCGATAGCATCGATCCAGCGGATTGTCGTTGCTTGTGACTGATTGCAGGCGGCGCCGTCCGCCTATTCGTCTCGGCGCAGGTGCGGCAGACGCGGGCGAAGAATGGGAACGGGGCGGCAACGCACCCCCATGCGGCCGACCCGACGGCCCGGTACCCGGCGTGACGAACATATCGATAACAGCGAGGACGGTTCCGAACGAACGGTCACGCGCCGACCGGCGCGGATCGATTCGACCGGACCAGGAGACACCATGACGAACACGTTGCTGACAGACGACTCGACACCGGGCATCCGCGTCGTCACGCTGAACCGCGCCGAGCGGATGAATGCGCTGGACGGCACGACGCTCGCGGCGCTGAACGACGCGGTGCGAACGGCCGCCGATCCGGGCCGCGACATCCGCGTGATCGTGATTCGCGGCAGCGGCCGCGCATTCTGCGCGGGCAACGACCTGAAGTGGCTCGCGAGCGGCGTGCTCGCCGATCCCGCCGCGCACATGCGGCACCAGGACCTGATGCAGGACACGTTCGCGCTGATGGAGGCGTCGCGGCAGATCGTGATCGCGTCGGTCAACGGTTATGCGGTGGCGGGCGGGTTCGAGCTGGCGCTGGCATCCGACATCGTCGTCGTCGACGAACAGGCGGAACTGGGCGACGCGCATCTGCAGCGCAACCTGCTGCCGAGCGGCGGCGGCTCGCAGCGGCTGCCGCGCAAGATCGGGCTCGCGCGCGCGATGTACTACCTCGTCACCGGGCGGCGCATGACGGGGCGCGAGGCGGAGCGAATGGGGCTCGCGTCGCTCGCGGTAAGCGGCGATGCGCTCGACTCGGCGACGATGCAACTCGCCCGCGAGATCGCGCGCACCGACGCCGATGCGCTGGCCGCGATGAAGCACATGACCCGCCGCGCGCTCGAGATGCCGCTGAACGACGGGCTGTCGATGGAGCGGTGGATGCAGTACCGCTATCGCACCGCGTCGCCGTCGCTGGTGACGGCCGTGCACGATTTCGCGCAGCGCGAACCGGGCTGAACGGCGTGCGGCGATACACGGTCGCTCATGCCCGCGTCGCGCGCGGCTTGCGGGATTTCGGCGCGGCAGCCTGCGCGGGCTTGGCCGCGCGCCTGGCCATATCGACGGCCAGGTGTTCGCGCTTCTCGACGAGGAAATCCATCAGCGCGCGCACCTTCGCGGGCATCTGCTCGCGCGACGGCGTGTACAGGTAATAGCCGGGAAACGGCTTGCACCAGGACTCGAGCACGCGCACCAGCGTGCCGGCATCGAGATGTTCGCGCAGCGCGACGTCCTGGTGCTGGATCAGGCCGATCCCCTGCAGCGCCGCGCGAATCATCCCGTCGTCGTCATTCGTGACCACGCTGCCCTGCGGTTCCACTTCGAACGCATGCCCCTCGATCTCGGGCGACGTGAACTCCCAGCGATAGATCGCGCCGCTCGTCGTATGCCGATAGCACAGGCAGTTGTGCTCGATCAGGTCGGCGGGCGTGGCCGGCGTGCCGTGGCGCGCGAAGTAGCCGGGCGAGCCGGCCACGGCCATTTCGAGCATCGGCGTGATCGGCACGGCCACCATGTGTTCGGCGAGGCTTTCGCCCAGCCGGATGCCCGCGTCGTAGCCGTCGGCGATGATGTTCGACAGTCCGTCGTCCATCACGAGCTCCACCCGCAGCAACGGATAACGTGCCATGAATTCGCCCAGGTGCGGCTCGACCAGTTTTCGCGCGGCCACTCGCGACGTGTTGATGCGCAGCAGCCCGGACGGCTCGTGCCGGACTTCGTGCAGGTTCTGGATCGCCAGCTCGATCGAGCCGAATGCCGGCCGCAGCGTGTCGTACAGCCGTTGCCCGTCCTCGGTCAGCGACATGTCGCGTGTGGTCCGGTACAGCAGCTTCACGTTCAGTTGCCGTTCGAGCGCTTTCAGGTTCTGCGACAACGCGGCGCGCGACACGCCCATTTCGGCGGCGGCCTTGGTGAAGCTGAGATGGTGCGCGATGTGCACGAACCACGCGAGGGAAGGAAGCTGGGACGGGTCCATGATGCGATTGTCAAGTGTGGCTGACGAATATAGACGATATTTGATTTTCCGGTAATCGGCGGAATGCCGGTGTCGGCCGTGCAGCGGCACGCGGCACGCGGCATGCGCTGCGCGGTGAACGTGAAACGGGGGGAGGCGGGTTGCCGCGCGCGACGTCAACGAGCGACGCGGGCATGCGGATGCACAAGGGCCGCTTGGCGTGCGGCGCAGGTAAAGGAGGGCGCGCGCACCGGCCGTCGTTGCGACGGCGGTGCGCGCGACGAAGCGACCGGTTCCGTCAGACGATCTTGCGCGACCGCAGATCGGCCACCGCACGCGCATCGAGCCCGATGCCGGCGAGGATTTCATCCGTGTGCTCGCCGGTCAGCGGCGGTCTCGTGTGGATTTCCGGCGGCGTGCGCGACAGCGAAACCGGCGTCGCGAAGATCGGCACCGGCTTCGGCGCGCCGGGATAATCCATCCAGCGGATCACGTCGGCGGCCTTGATGGTTTCGTCCTCCAGCGCCTGGCGCGGCGAGTTGACGGGGCTGGCCGGGATGCGCGCCTGTTCCAGTTCGCCGAGCGCCTCGGCCAGCGTCTTGTCCGCGCACCATGCGCTCATCAGTTCGCTCAGCAACGCACCGTTCTCCCCGCGCAACGTATCGTCGGCGAAGCGCGGATCGTCGAGCAGTTCCGGCCGGCCTACGAGCTGCGTCCAGCGCTTGAACATCGGCCGGCCGATGACCTGCGTGATGAACCAGCCGTCCGTCGCCTTGAAGATGTCGGACGGCGCGTAGCCGGACGCACGGTTCAGCGTGGCCTGACGATCCAGCCCGAGCAGCGCTTCCTCGATCAACGCGCCGCTGGCCATGTTCAGGCCCGTGCACAGCAGCGACGCGCTGACTTCCTGGCCCATGCCGCTGCGCTGGCGTTCGTAGAGCGCCAGCATCACGCCGAGCGCGCACGAAAACGCGGTGGCGAAGTCCACCACCGGCACCATCGCCTTTTGCGGCCGGTCGGGCGTGCCGGCCATGTACACCGCGCCGCTCAGCGCCTGGCCGACGCCGTCGAAGCCCACGCGGTCGCGCACGGCCTCGCTGTTGCCGAACGCGTTGGACGCGACGAGGATCACGTCGGGCTTGATCGCGCGCAGGCTGTCGTAGTCGAGCCCGAGGCTCTTGAGCGTGCGGGGCGGCATGTTGGCGATCACCACGTCGGCGTCGGCGACCAGCTTGCGCACGATCTCGCGCCCCTCGGGGCTGTCGAGATCGAGCGTCATCGAACGCTTGTTGCGGTTGACCTGCAGGAACAGCGCGCCTTCGCCGTGTTCGGTCACGGGCACGATGAAGCGGTCCTCGCCGCCGCCGACGCGATCGATGCGGATGACGTCCGCGCCATAGTCGGCGAGCAGCGCCGAGCAGAACGGCCCGGCGATGAAGCGGCCGAAATCGAGGACCTTGATGCCTTCGAGTACTTTCATGTTGCGTTCACGGTTGGGTCAGGCGGAGGTCGCGGCCGCGCGCACTTCGTCGAGCGCGCCGGGATTGTCGAGCGACGACAGGTCACCCGGCGGCTGCCCGCAATACACGCTGCGGATCACGCGCCGCATGATCTTGGAGCTGCGTGTTTTCGGCAGCTGCGCGACCACGTGCACGCGGCCGGGCCGGAACGGGCGACCCAGGCGCTTGTCGACGTGGCCCGACACGACGGCTTCCAGATCGGCGGCCGCGACGCCGGCGCCGGGCTTCGGCACGATGAACACGACCAGCTTCTGCCCCTTGTCCGCATCGGCCACACCGATCGCGGCCGCCTCGGCCACGTCGGGCAGCTCCAGCACGACTTCCTCGACCTCGGCCGGCCCCAGGCGTTTGCCGGCGACCTTCAGCGTGTCGTCGGAGCGGCCCATCATGAAGTAGTTGCCGTCGGGCGTGCGCAGCGCGAGGTCGCCGTGCACCCAGATGCCCGGGAGGGTCTGCCAGTAGGTTTCCAGGTAGCGTTCGTCGTCGCGCCAGAACGATTGCGTCATGCCGACGAACGGCGCGCGGATCGCCAGCTCGCCGACTTCGCCGGTCACGCTCCGGCCGTCGGCGTTCACCACGTCAACGGCCACGCCGGGCGAGACCGTGTTGAAACCGCTCGGCGGAATCGGCCTGATCGGGACGCTCGCGAGCAGCGCGCCCGACGCTTCGGTGCCGCCCGTGTAGTTGATGACGGGCGCCGTGCCGTCGCCGAAGCGCTGCAGGAACCAGCTGAAATGCTCGGGCGCGATGCCTTCGCCCGCCGTGATCAGCAAGCGCACGGTGGAGCGGTCGCCCGCGAGCGCGAGCGCTTCGTGGCTGGCCATCCCGCGGATCAGCGTGGGCGCCGAGCCGAAGTGCGTGACGCCGTGGCGTTCCACCACGCGCGACATGCGCGACCAGTCGGGGTAGTCGGGCGCGCCGTCGTAGCACACCAGCGTCGCGCCGCGCAGCAGCGCGCAGCCGAGCACCAGCGTGCCGGCGATCCAGCCCATGTCGGCGGGCCAGCAATACACGTCGCCCGGATGCACGTCGAAGTGGATCAGCGAATCGTGCGCGATCTTGATCGGGAAGCTGCCGTGCGTGTGCACGACGCCCTTCGGCTTGCCCGTGGTGCCCGACGTATAGATCACCATGAACGGCGTATCGGGCGTGACGGATACCGGCGCGCTGCCCTGGCCGCGTGCGATGCTCGCCGTTTCCTGCCAGTCGAGATCGCGCGCGTCCTGCGCGGTGTCGCCTTCGCCGCGCTTCCAGATCACGTGTTCGAGCAGCGGCAACTGGCGCCATGCGTCGCGCAGCGCGCCCTGGACGTCCACGCGCTTGGTGCGGCGCGAGAAGCCGGTGGACGCGATCACGATGCGCGCGTCGGCCGCCGACAGGCGCGCCACGATCGCGTCGACGCCGAAGCCGCTGAACAACGGCACGACCAGCGCGCCCAGATGCACGATGGCCAGCAGCGAGACGGTCGCCTCGATACCGTTTTCCATCAACAGGCCGACGCGATCGCCTTGCTCGACACCGCGCAGCGCGAGGCCCGCCGCGAAGTCGCGCACGCGCTGCTCCAGCGCCGCGTAGGTCAGCTCGCTGACGCTGCCGTCCTCGCGTTCGGCGACGACGGCCTTCTGCTGCGCGGTGGCCGGATTGCGCGCCCAGCCGTAAATCGTATTGACCCAGTTGAGCCGGCCGCCGGGGAACCAGCTTGGAAACTGCGGGCCGCGCGACAGGTCGACATGACCGGTGGGTGGCGCGTCCCACGCGATCGCGCATTCGCGCATCACGGTGTTCCAGTAGCGCTCGGGTTCGGCAATCGACACGCGCATCAGTTCGTCATACGACGGCACGTCCAGCGCGCGCATCAGCTTCACGATGCCGGCGTTCTGCAGTTCGCGCTCGCCGGGTTGCCAGGTCTGGCCGGATTCAGGATGGCTCATGGTCGGTCTCCAGCCTTATGCGCGTTCGACGATCATCGCGATGCCCTGGCCGCCGCCGATGCACATCGTTTCCAGCCCGTAGCGGGCTTGCCGGCGCTGCATTTCGTGCAGCAGCGTGGTCATGATGCGCCCGCCCGTCGCGCCCACCGGGTGGCCCAGCGAGATGCCGGAGCCGTTCACGTTGAGCTTGTCTTCGAGCGCGTCCATCGAGCTGCCCCAGCCCTTCACGCAGGCCAGCGCCTGGCACGCGAACGCTTCGTTGAGCTCGATCAGGTCCATCTGGCCGAAGGTCAGGCCCGTGCGCGCCAGCACTTTCTGCACGGCCGGCACGGGGCCGATGCCCATGCGGGCCGGGTCGCAACCGGCGGCGGCCCAGCCGACCAGCCAGCCGATCGGCGTGAGGCCGAGCTCGTCGAGCTTGTCCTCGGCGACGATCAGGCAAGCGGCGGCCGCGTCGTTCTGCTGGCATGCATTGCCGGCCGTGACGACACCGTCCTTCATGATGGTGCGCAGTTTCGCGAGGCTGTCGGGCGTCGTTTCGCCGCGCACGCCTTCGTCCTGCGCGACGATCAGCGCATCGCCCTTGCGCTGCGGCACGGCGACCGGAACGATCTCCGCATCGAAATACCCGTTCCGCTGCGCGGCGGCGGCGCGCTGGTGGCTGCGCGCGGCGAAGCGGTCCGACGCTTCGCGCGTGATGTCGTATTCGCGTGCCAGCGTCTCGGCGGTTTCGATCATGCCGCTGATGCGGCCGAAACGGCTTTCCGGCTGCGAACGCTCGCGGCCGCGGTCGAGCCGGTCGTGCATCGTGACCGAGCCCGCGCGCTTGCCCCAGCGCATGTCGGTCGTATAGAACTCGACGTTGCTCATGCTTTCGACGCCGCCGGCCATCACCACGTCGGCCGCGCCGGTCTGCACCATCATCGCCGCCGTGGCCAGCGCCTGCACGCCGCCGCCGCAGCGCCGGTCCAGCTGCATGCCCGCGACCTCGATCGGGAAGCCCGCCTGCAGCGCCACCCAGCGCCCGGTGCACGGCGTCTCGCCGCTCGCATAACTTTGCGCGAACACGACGTCGTCGATGCGCGCGGGATCGAGCCCGGTACGTTCGACGACGGCGCGCGCGACGGTCGCGCCGAGTTCCTCGACGGGAACGCCCTTCAGCGTTCCGCCGAATGCGCCCACCGGCGTGCGCAGCGGGGCGACGATGGCTGCTCGTTTCATTTCGAATGCCTCTTCAATGTCATCAATATTCAGCCACCCGTGCTCGCGTGTCACGCGCCGGCAGCTATCGTGGTTGCGGTGCGGGCAACGGATCAGCCGTAGCGGCCGCCCGTGACGTGCAGCACTTCGCCGCTGATGAAGCCGGCGCGCTCGCTCGCCAGGAAGGCCACCGCGTCGGCGATGTCGTCCGGACGCCCGACGCGCTTGATCGGCTGCGCGGCCACCGCGCGTTCCTTGATCGTTTCGTAGGTCGGCAGCGCCTGCACCATTTCCGTTTCCATGAAACCCGGCGCCACGCAGTTCGCGGTGATCCCGTAGCGGCCTTCCTCCATCGACAGCGCACGGGCCATGCCGATCAGGCCGGCCTTCGCGGCCGAGTAGTTGGCCTGCGTCGGATTGCCCAGGTGTGCGCGCGAGCTGATGTTGATCAGCCGGCCCCAGCCCTGCTCGATGAAGTGCGGCATCACCGCGCGGGCGGCGAGGAACGCTCCCTTGAGCATCACCGTCATCACGAAATCCCAGTCGTCCTCGCTCATCTTCACGAGGTACTTGTCGCGCGGCGCGCCGGCGTTGTTCACGAGAATGTGCACGCCGCCGAAATGCGCGACCGTTTCGTCGACGAGACGCTGCACATCAGCCGCCTGCGTGATGTCGCCCACGACGCAGTGCGCGGCCAGCCCTTCGTCACGCAGTGCTTGTGCCGTGGCCTGCGCCAGTTCGGCGTTGATGTCGGTGACGACGACGCTTGCACCTTCCTCCGCGAGCCGGCGCGCGGTGGCGGCGCCGAGGCCGCGTGCCGAGCCGGTGACGATGGCAACCTTGCCGGTCAAACCCAGATCCATGTGTGTCTCCTGAAGAATTGCGATTCAGCGCAGGTCGACCCGCGCGTTGGTCAAAACCACCACGTTGCGCTCCACGGCCGTGACGCGCAGTGAAACCGTGTCGCCGCGCACCCACATCTCGGTACGCAGCGTGTCGCCGGGCCAGGCCGGCGCGGTGAAGCGCACGCGCATGCCCGCGAAGCGTGTGTCGTCGTAGGCCAGCACCGTGCGCAGCACCGCGTGCGCGGCCACCCCCATCAGCGCCATGCCGTGCAGGATGGGGCGCGCAAAACCGGCCGCGGAGGCGACCGACGGATCGGCATGCAACGGATTCAGGTCGCCGCTCAGGCGGTAGATCAGCGCCAGTTGCGCGGGCGTGGTCAGCTCGCAGACGTGATCGGGCTCGCCGTCGGGCATTGCATGCGGCACCGGCAGCGGCTCGGTGCTGCCGCCTTCGCCGAAGCCGCCGTCGCCGCGCAACAGGCTCAGCTGCACGACGGTCGCGAGCAGGCGGCCGGTGTCGGCATCGGCGATCTCGCGCGTCTGCTGCAGGAACGCGCCCTTGTTTACGCCCTTGTCCCACAGCCCGGTGACGCGCGTCGTGCCCGTGACGCGGCCGCTGGCCGGCAACGGTGCGTGAATCCGGATTTCCTGCTCCGCGTGCAGGATCTTTTGCCAGGTGATGCCGATATCCGGTTCGCGCGCCCAGAAGCCCGGATACGCGAGCACGTTCGCCATCGTCGGCAGCGCGCGCAGCGCCGTGCCGTCCCGGCCTTCGTAGACGTAACGCAATTGCCCGGCATCGAGCGGATCGGCGCCGACGCCGAGGCCGAGCGCGTACAACTGGGTATCGCGCAGCGAGTACGCATGCTCGATGGGCGGGAACGGGCGGGACAGCAGGTGATCGGGCTGGAGCGGCATGGCGAACGTGACGGCAGTGGATTCAGGTTCCCACGATGGAACCGCCCGCTGTGCCGGTCAACGGATCGGCGGACTTTGTTCCGTACCTTGGCAGACGCCCGGGGCGCCACGCTCGCCGGGCCAATACCGGCCTCGCCGGTGCGATTTCATTCTCCGGAACGTTTTCGGCCGGGCGATTGTTTCGCGCCGGCCGCCGGCGCAGCATCGGGTCGTTTTCCCCCTCTTTTTCAGGCGTACCGACATGATTCGCGATCAAGAAACGCTCAACGGCCTGCTCGACTCCATCGCGCGGTTCGTGCGCGAGCGACTCGTGCCCAACGAGGAGCACGTGGCCGACACCGACGAGATTCCCGACGACATCGTCGCCGACATGAAGGCGATGGGCCTGTTCGGTCTCACCATTCCGGAGCGCTTCGGCGGCCTCGAGCTGACGATGGAGGAGGAGGTGCTGGCGGTGTTCGAGCTGTGCCAGGCGTCGCCGGTGTTCCGCTCGCTGCTGGGCACCACCGTGGGCATCGGCTCGCAGGGCATCTTGTTCGACGGCACGCCCGAGCAGCAGGAGAAGTACCTGCCGCGCCTCGCGACCGGCGAGCTGATCGCGTCCTTCGCGCTGACCGAACCGGAAGCCGGCTCCGACGCGGCGTCGCTGCGTACCACCGCGATCCGCGACGGCGACGACTACGTGGTGAACGGCACCAAGCGCTTCATCACGAACGCGCCGCATGCGGGCATCTTCACGCTGATGGCGCGGACCAACCCGGACGACAAGGGCTCTGGCGGCATCTCGGCGTTCATCGTCGACGCGAAGACGCCCGGCATCAGCTTCGGCAAGCGCGACAAGAAAATGGGGCAGAAGGGTGCCCATACGTGCGACGTGATCTTCGACAACGTGCGCGTGCCTGCCGCGAACCTGATCGGCGGGAAGGAAGGGCAGGGTTTCAAGACGGCGATGAAGGTGCTCGACAAGGGCCGCATCCATATCGCCGCGGTGTGCGTGGCCGTGGCCGAGCGGATGCTGTCGATGGCGCTGTCGTATGCGATGGAGCGCAAGCAGTTCGGCAAGCCGATCGCCGATTTCCAGCTCGTGCAGGCGATGCTCGCCGACAGCAAGGCCGAGATCTACGCAGCCCGCTGCATGGTGGTCGATGCCGCACGCCGGCGCGACGACAAGCTGCCGGTCAGCACCGAGGCGTCGTGCGCGAAGCTGTTCGCGTCCGAGATGTGCGGCCGGGTGGCCGATCGCGCGGTGCAGATTTTCGGCGGCGCCGGCTACATGTCCGAATACGCGATCGAACGCTTCTACCGCGATGTGCGCCTGTTCCGCATCTACGAAGGCACGACCCAGATCCAGCAGATCGTGATCGCCCGCAACATGGTGCGCGACGCGCAATAAGGCGCGACGCGCCGCCGCGCAATTTCAAAACCAGAACCTCAATTTCAGAATTGAACGAATTTTGAAACCGCGTTTGAACGATTTCCCCGCGGAGCGGGGCCGTTCGTTCGAGATCCGATGTGGCCTGCTTTTTGCGTGACCGAACCTCGACGTATTCGGCGCTCACCGGTCACGCAGGAATTGCCCTGACCCGGACGGGCCTGGCCGAAGAGCGAAAAGCTTCCATAAACGTAAGGTGATGCAATGACTGGCTACCAAAAGCGAAATGGCGTACCGCAGGACGACGCGCACGGGCTCGCGCTCGAACGAGGGCGCGCGCGCGTTCGAGCGACGACGCAGCCCGGCGACCGGCCCCGCGATGCGAACTGGGCGTGGGCGAAATCCGGGGCGGGTTACGACTGGATGGATCACGCGCCGCTGTTCGAGCACCGCGACTGACGTCGTGGCGGGCCGCGTCGTGGCGCGGGCCCGCCGTGTCCCGATCGACGACCGGCCGGCCGGTCTCCTGTTCGTCTGCCCGGTTGGTCGGCTGGATGCTGTTCGTCGTCGCGATGTCGATAGCGGCTATCGGGCGATATGACGAAGATGTTGACTGGCGAAAGCCGGGACGATGCAACAGTGCATGACCGACGCGACGATCCGTCCGCCGCCCCGTGAATCGGGCAGGCGAAGATGGCACGTCGGCGAACCTCATTCAACCATTCACACTCCATGGCTGCCGTGACGCCTACCCCCATCCAGTCCATCCTGATCGCGAACCGCTCGGAAATCTCGATTCGCGTGATGCGCGCCGCCGCCGAGCTGAACATGCGCACGGTGGCCGTGTATTCGAAGGAAGACCGCCTCGCGCTGCATCGTTTCAAGGCGGACGAAAGCTACCTGATCGGCGAAGGCAAGAAGCCGCTCGCCGCGTATCTCGACATCGACGACATCCTGCGTGTCGCGCGGCAGGCCAAGGTCGACGCGATCCACCCCGGCTACGGCTTCCTGTCGGAGAACCCCGATTTCGCGCAGGCCGTGATCGACGCCGGCATTCGCTGGATCGGCCCGTCGCCGGAAGTGATGCGCACGCTCGGCAACAAGGTGGCCGCGCGCAACGCGGCGATCGCGGCCGGCGTGCCCGTGATGCCGGCGACCTCGCCGCTGCCGGACGACCTCGATGCCTGCAAGGCGCTGGCCGCGGAAGTCGGTTACCCGCTGATGCTGAAGGCGAGCTGGGGCGGCGGCGGGCGCGGGATGCGCGTACTGGAAAACGCCCAGGATCTCGAGACGCTGCTGCCGGTTGCGCGCCGCGAAGCGCTGGCCGCGTTCGGCAACGACGAGGTGTATGTCGAGAAGCTCGTGCGCAACGCGCGGCACGTCGAGGTGCAGGTGCTCGGCGATCTGCACGGCACGGTCGTGCACCTGTACGAGCGCGACTGCACGGTGCAGCGGCGCAACCAGAAGGTGGTCGAGCGAGCGCCGGCGCCGTATCTCGACGACGCGGGCCGGCACGCGCTGTGCGAATCGGCGCTGCGCCTGATGCGCGCGGTCGGTTATACGCACGCGGGCACCGTCGAATTCCTGATGGACGCCGACACCGGCCGGTTCTACTTCATCGAGGTGAACCCGCGCATCCAGGTCGAACACACGGTGACTGAAATGATCACCGGGATCGACATCGTGAAGGCGCAGATCCGCATCACCGAAGGCGGCCGGATCGGTCTCGCCGACGATGCGACGGATGGCGACGGCACACTCGTCGCGCGCGCGGCCGGCGTGCCGGAACAGCACGCGATTCCGCTGAACGGCAACGCGCTGCAATGCCGGATCACGACCGAGGACCCGGAGAACGACTTCCTCCCCGACTACGGACGGCTCACCGCGTACCGCAGCGCGGCGGGCTTCGGCGTGCGGCTCGACGCGGGCACCGCGTATGGCGGCGCGGTGATCACGCCATATTACGACTCGCTGCTCGTCAAGGTGACGACCTGGGCGCCGACGGCCGCCGAATCGATTCACCGGATGGATCGCGCGCTGCGCGAGTTCCGGATTCGCGGCGTCACGTCGAACCTGCAGTTCCTCGAAAACGTGATCAACCACCCGGCGTTCATCACCGGCGACGTGACGACGCGCTTCATCGACAAGACACCGGAGCTGCTCGAATTCGCGAAGCGCGGCGATCGCGCGACGAAGCTGCTGCGCTACCTCGGCGAGCTGAACGTGAACGGCAACGCCGAGATGAACGGCCGCACGCTGCCGGCGCTGCCGCTGTCGAAGCCGGTGCTGCCGAAGATCGATACGACCGCGGCGATTCCGGCCGGCACGCGCGATCGGCTGCGTGAACTCGGGCCGGAGAAGTTCGCGCGCTGGATGCTCGACCAGAAGCAGGTGCTGCTGACCGACACGACGATGCGCGACGCGCACCAGTCGCTGTTCGCGACGCGCATGCGTACCGCCGACATGCTGCCGATCGCGCCGTTCTACGCGCGAGAGCTGTCGCAGTTGTTCTCGCTCGAATGCTGGGGCGGCGCGACCTTCGACGTCGCGCTGCGCTTCCTGAAGGAAGACCCGTGGGAACGCCTTGCGCTGCTGCGCGAGCGTGTGCCGAACATCCTGTTCCAGATGCTGCTGCGCGGCTCGAACGCGGTCGGCTATACGAACTACGCGGACAACGTCGTGCGCTTCTTCGTGCAGCAGGCCGCGAGCGCGGGCGTCGACGTGTTCCGCGTATTCGATTCGCTGAACTGGGTGCGCAACATGCGCGTGGCGATCGACGCGGTGGGCGAGAGCGGGATGCTGTGCGAAGGCGCGATCTGCTATACCGGCGACCTGTTCGACTCGTCGCGTTCGAAATACGACCTCAAGTACTACGTCGGCATCGCGCGCGAACTGCAGCAGGCCGGCGTGCACGTGCTGGGCATCAAGGACATGGCCGGCATCTGCCGCCCGCAGGCGGTCGCCACGCTCGTGAAGGCGCTCAAGGAAGAAACCGGGCTGCCCGTGCATTTCCATACGCACGACACGAGCGGCATCGCCGCCGCGTCGGTGCTCGCGGCGGTCGAAGCCGGCTGCGACGCGGTGGACGGCGCGCTCGATGCGATGAGCGGGCTCACGTCGCAGCCGAACCTGTCGAGCATCGCGGCGGCATTGGCCGGTGGCGAACGCGATCCGGGTCTGGATCAGAACCGCCTGCACGAAGCGTCGATGTACTGGGAAGGCGTGCGCCGTTATTACGCGCCGTTCGAATCGGAGATTCGCGCGGGCACGGCCGACGTCTACCGTCACGAGATGCCCGGCGGCCAGTACACGAACCTGCGCGAGCAGGCGCGCTCGCTCGGCATCGATCATCGCTGGACCGAGGTGTCGCGCGCGTATGCGGACGTGAACCGCCTGTTCGGCGACATCGTCAAGGTCACGCCGACGTCGAAGGTGGTCGGCGACATGGCGCTGATGATGGTCGCGAACGATCTCGGCGTGGACGATGTGCGCAACCCGGACAAGGACATCGCATTCCCCGAATCGGTCGTGTCGCTGTTCAAGGGCGAGCTGGGTTTCCCGCCCGACGGCTTCCCGGCGGACCTGTCGCGCAAGGTGCTGAAGAGCGAACCGCCGGCGCCGTATCGCCCCGGCGACCAGATTCCGCCGGTCGATCTCGACGCGGTGCGCATGCAGGCCGAGGCCGCCTGCGAGCAGCCTCTCGACGACCGGCAACTCGCGTCCTACCTGATGTACCCGAAGCAGACGGTCGACTACTACGCACACGTTCGCGCGTACAGCGACACGTCGGTCGTGCCAACGCCGGCGTTCCTGTACGGGCTGCAGCCGCAGGAGGAAGCGGCGATCGACATCGAGCCGGGCAAGACGCTGCTCGTGTCGCTGCAGGGGCAGCACGCCGACGCGCAGGACGGCATCGTGAAGGTGCTGTTCGAGCTGAACGGCCAGTCGCGCTCCGCGCTGGTCGAGCAGAAGAGCGTCGTGCAGGCGGGCAAGGAGCGTCATGGCCTGCAGCGTGCCGATCCGGCGAATCCGCTGCACATCGCAGCTCCGATGCCGGGCTCGGTGGTGACGGTCGCCGTCCAGCCGGGGCAGCGTGTGACGGCCGGCACGACGCTGCTCGCGCTCGAGGCGATGAAGATGGAAACCCACATCGCGGCGGAGCGTGACTGCGAGATCGCAGCCGTGCACGTGAAGCCGGGCGACCGGGTCGCGGCGAAGGATCTGTTGATCGAGCTGAAGGGCGCGGCGTAACGCGCGCCGCGCCGGTCGCGCGATCGGGCAGGCCGTCTCGACACGACGGCCTGCCGCGCGGCACGGCTCGAATCGACCGGGTTCGGGAGGGCCGGCCGTGCGCCGGCCGCGGCGCCGCGATGCGCTTCGGGACTCGATTCCGTGTTCCGTACTTTGATGGACGCTCGCACGCGTGTTCCGTCTCCACATTGTCGAAAAAGCCCCGTTTCAGAGCGCGGGCGTTCGATCGCCGCCCTGGTTCATGTTTCAAAGTACGGAACATATCGGCGCTACAATTGACTCGCTTCCCGGTTGGCTCGTGTAATGAAGCCATCGGACGGTCGCCTGGGCGAGCGCCGCCACCGCGTGTGGCGTCCCGCCCCGACCGATCGGACAAGCCGTTCATGGCCGCTTCCAGAGCCGGATCGAGACACATGGAGCAATCGATGTCGCCGCACGCAAACCGGGCAGCGCTGCCCCTGCCAGGACAGGAAGACGCGAGTTGGCACGACGCGCCGCTCGGAGACAGCGAGCGCGCGGACGGCGGGCAGGCGTCCGGCGCGATGGTCGTGCCGCTGGCGAGGAGCCTCGCGATCCTGGCCGCGTTCTCGCCGCACGAGCCGTGGCTCGGCAATCAGGAGCTCGTGATCGAAACGGGCATCCCCGCGCCGACGGTGTCGCGGATGGTGCGCTCGCTCGTCGCGCTCGGCTATCTTCACTACTCGCCGCAGCGCCGCAAGTATCGGCTGGCGGCCCCCGTGCTGTCGCTCGGCTACGCGGCGATCGCGCATTCCAACGTTCAACTGCTCGCGCGCCTCGAAATGCAGGCGTTCGCGAACATGAACGACACCTACGTGATGCTCGGCACGCGCGACCGTCTCGACGTGATCGTGCTGGAAACGTGCGCGGGCAAGCCGGCGTCGGTCGACCTGAAGCTGTACGCGGGCACGCGCCTGCGCATCGCGTCGTCGCCGATGGGCTGGGCGTTGCTGGCCGCATTGCCGGAACTCGAACGCTTCTACCTGCTCGGCAACATCGAACGCAAGACGGGCCGCGACTGGCCCAACCTGCGCCGCCGCATCAGCGAGGGCATCTCGCAGGTGCACAACGTCGGTTATTGCATGTCGCTCGGCGAGTGGGAGCCGGACCTGACGATCCTCGCGGTGCCGCTGGTGGTCCAGGACCACACGCCGCTCGTGCTCGCCTGTATCGGGCGCAGCGCGCGACTCGGGCGCGCGCGGGTCGAACGCGAACTCGGGCCGCGGCTGGTGGCGGCGGCCCAGCATCTGCAGGAGCAGGCGGTCGTCATCGACTGACACGAACATGAACCGGACCGACAAGCAACAGGGCGTCACGCTGACCGTCGAACGCGGGCTCGAGGTGCTCCACGCGTTCCGCGCGGCACGCGCGCCACTGTCCAACGCGGAACTGGTGCGGCGCACCGGCCTGCCGAAAGCCACGGTGTCGCGCCTGACCACCACGCTGATCTCGATCGGCTACCTGCGCAGGGTGGGCGGCGGGCGCCAGTTCGAACTCAGTGCCGGCGCATTGAGCATCGGCCATGCGTACCTGGAAGCGAATCCCGTCACGCGCCTCGTCACGCCGGTGATGCAGAAGCTGGCCGACAAGCTGAACCTGTCCGTCGCGCTCGCCGTTCCGCACCGGCTCGACATGGTGTATATCGCCTGGCGCGCGAGCGCCCGGATCGCGACGCTGCGCCTCGGCGTCGGTTCGCTGCTGCCGATGGCGACGACCTCGGTCGGGCGCGCGTATCTGTACGGGCTGCCCGACGCGCTGCGCGCGCCGTTGATTGCCGAGCTGCTCGATGCGGCGGGGGACGATGCGGACACCGTCCGTGAGAACCTCGATGCGGCGTTCGAGGATCTGAAGCAGTCGGGCGTGTGCATGTCGGTCGGCGAGTATCAGCGCAATGCGTATGGCGTCGCACTGCCGATCGTGGTCGGCCGGAACCGCACGCTGATGGCGCTGAATTGCGGGGCCGTGGAACTGGAGCCGGACATGACGGCGATCCGCCAGCGCGTGACGCCGGAATTGAAGGCGGCGGCCGAGACGCTGTCCTTCATCCTGAGCGATGTCGACTGCGAGCCCTGACGATCACGCATGAACGCGGGCGCAGGCCGGCCTTGATGGCTAACTAATGGTAGTTATATCTGTTGCACGCGGCGCCTTCATGTGCCGCTAACCGGAGACGTTCCATGCAAGCGCAAACCGAGTACGAGGAATCGGGCGTCCGCCCGATCGCCGACGCGGAAGCGATCGAGCGCCTTGCGTCCGGGCGTTTCACCTGCCGCGCGTACCTGCCGGACGCCGTGCCGATCGACGTGATCGAGCGCATCGTCGACGTCGCGAAACGCGCGGCGTCGTGGTGCAACGTGCAACCGTGGCACGCGACCGTGACGTCCCGCGACACGACCGAACGCTTCCGCGAGGCGCTCGTCGCGCATGCCGCGCAGCATCCCGGGATCGATTCCGACATTCCGTTCCCGGACGAATACCGCGGCGTGTACGGCGAGCGGCGCAGGGAAGTCGGTTATGCGCTCTATGCGGCGCTCGGCATCGCGCGCAACGACCGGCCGGCGCGCGAGCGGCAGGTCGCCGAGAATTTCCGGCTGTTCGGCGCGCCGCATGTCGCGTTGCTGACGATACCGGCCGAGCTGGGGCCGTATGCGGCGCTCGACTGCGGCGCGTTCGTCGCGTCGTTCATGCTGGCGGCGCGCGCGCACGGCATCGCGACGACGGCACAGGCGGCGCTCGCACATCACGCCCGGTTCATCCGCCGCTACTTCGGGATCGGCGATGAGCGGAAATTCGTTTGCGGCATCGGGTTCGGTTATGCCGACATGACCCATCCGGCAAACGCGTTCCGCTCGTCGCGCGTGGCCACGGCGGACGTGATGCAGATGGTCTGAACGGTGTCACTCCGGTCGGCATCCGTCGTGCGCCTGCGTGACGGCAACGGCAGGGCGGATCGGCGAGCGCACACGCTCGGCAATGGCGCCGGCAGGCGTCCCAGGAAAGGAGAGGAGTCGATGGTTGGAACGAACGACACGCCCGGCCCCGCGCTGGCAATCGTGCAGGCGGCGTGGAACGCGGCCGCGCGCGACTGGAATCCCGACGCGCTGACCAGCATCTACACGGCCGATGCGCTGTTCTTCGGCGGCCGGCCCGGCCATTCGGCCGGGCGTGATGCAATTCGCGCGTACTTCGCGTCGTACGACGGCGTGATCCGGTCGGCCACGCTGGCGCTGGTGGAGCAGCACTTCATCCGCCTGGGTGACGACTGCTTTCTCGCGCAAGGCTACGGCGAGTTCGCGTTCGTCCTCGGCGACGGCAACACGTCGCGCTCGCGTTTGCGCACGACACTCGTGATCGCGTTGCAGCAGGGCGAATGGAAAGTCCGCCAGCATCATTTTTCGACGTCGCCGGACACACCGCCGATCTGAATCGGCCCATCTGCACACGCGAACGCCCGCGCGTCCGCGCGCCGCGGTCATGCAGCGGGGGCGTGGCGCGCGAGAAACTGTTCGGCGGCCTGGCCGAACACGTCGTTGCGGTCGCCGGCAACCATGTGTCCCGCCGCGGCGACATTCACGTATTCCGCGTGCGGGCAGAGTTCGAGAAACTCGCGAACTCCGGCTTCGCTGACCACGTCGGAACTGCCGCCGCGCACCAGCAGCGTGGGGAGCGCGAGGTTGCGCGCGCAGGCCGAGAAGCGCGCGTGACGGGCCACGAGGTCGGTCGTTCCCGACAGGAAGCGCGGGTCCCAGTGCCAGCGGTAGCGGCCGTCGTCGCCGAGCCGGACATTCTTCGACAGGCCGGCATGACTGCCCGGACGCGGCGGGCTCGAGCGGTATCGGCCGATCGCGTCGGCGACTTCGTCGAGCGAGCCGAAGCCATCGGGATTCTGCTGCATGAACGTCCTGATGCGCGCGACGCCGGCCGGCTCGGTGTACGGCACGATATCGACCAGGATCAGCGCGCGCGCATCGATCCGGCGTTCTCCGATCGCGACAAGACTGGTGCCGCCGCCCAGCGATGCGCCGATGAGTACCGGACGGCGCCCGCCAAGCGCGCCGACGACGTGCCGCAAATCGTCGACGAACGCGTCCTGGCTGTAGTCGCCCGCGGCGCTCCAGTCCGAGTCGCCATGTCCGCGCGCATCGTACGCGACGGCGAAGTAGCCTGCGCTGCCCAGCAACGCGCCCGTGCCGCCCCATGCGTGACGCGTCTGGCCGCCGCCGTGGAGCAGCACGACGAGCGGCGCGTCGGGATGCCCCCACGTATCGCCCGCGAGCCGCACACCGTCCGCGGTGCGCCACAGGTGCGCGGGATCGGGGGTGCCGGGCAGCCGGTTTCCCGGTTTGGCCGGGGCTCGCAAGATGGATTCGGTTGATGAAGGCATGACGGGACGATGATCGACGGATGGAGAAGGGCGCGCCGCTCGTGCGGGCCGCCGTGCCCTCGAACTTCGCCGGTGGGCGCATGCGTGTCAACGCGAGCGGCCACGGTGTTCCGTACAGTGAGCGCGTGGACGCTGCACGACTCGACGCCATCGTGCGAACGCTGCGCAACGTCGAACCGCCGACGAGAGATTCAGGCAATCGCGCGGCCGGCGAACCCCGCGCGGCGGGCGTGCCGACCGTGTTTTGGTTCACTGGCTCGCGCCCTGAAAATACGCTACCCTCTCAAACATTAGTTTTGTGCCGCCGCGCGGCGGCATGCGAGAGGATCAGGCAGTACCCGGGGAGACGGAGACACGCCGCCGGCCGCCATCGGCGAGCCGGAACGGCAACGGGATGATCATGCGGGCGGCGCCCTCCACGACGCCGCGCGGCCGGGCACTGCGCATGCGGCATCCGGATCTCTTCACTTCATCTTGATAACAGCGGACGGCTGATACACGAACGTGCGAAAGCGAAATGTAAATCCCAGCGCGGATACCCGGGAAACCTTGCTGCGGCTGGCCGCGCGTTCCTTTGCGACGCAGGGCTATGCCGCGACGACGATGCGCGCCATCGCCGACCAGGCCGGCATCGAGGCGGCCAGCATCTACTATCACTTCTCGTCGAAGGAAGAACTGGTCGACGTCGTGATGGAGCACGGTGCGGACAGCATCGTGCAGCACATCAAGGAACACTTCGACGCGCTGCCGCCCGATGCGACGGCCGACGCGCGCTTCAAGGCAGCGCTGGTCGGGCAGATGAGCGCGCTGATCAAGTTCGGCGACTACGCGCTCGCGCATGGCCGGCTGCTGACCCAGCTTCCGGACAAGGTGCGGGAGCGTCAGGTCAAGCGGCGCGAGCGCCACCAGCAGCTGTGGACCGCGGTGTTCGACGACTTGCGCACCGAAGGTTTCCTGCGCGAGGACGTCGACATCGCGCTGTGCCGCGTGTTCGTCCTCGGTTGCATCAACTCCGTCCAGACCTGGTTCGACCCGAAGAAGGGCTCGCTGGACAAGGTCGCCGACCAGCTCGCCACGATGTTCTTCGAAGGCGTGAAGCCCGCGGCAGGCGCGAAGCCCGCGGCGAAAGCCAGGCGCGGCAGCCGCAAGGCCGAACTGGCCGCATCGTCCTGACGCCGCGCGGCTGAGCGGCGGGCGGTGCGCTGCACGGCGCACGCAACCGGCTCACGCGACCGCGCGATCGCGCAGCGCCGGGCCGCGCGGAAGCCGGCGTTCGAGAAAATCGAGCACGGTATGGGCGAACCGGTCGTTGTGTTCCCCCGCGACCGTGTGGCTGGCATCCCGCACGTCCGCATGTTCCGCGTGCGGGCACAGGTCGAGGAACTCGCGCGCTCCCGCCTTGCTGACGATTTCCGACTCCTCCCCGCGCACGAGCAGCGTCGGCAGCTTCAGGCGGCGCGCGCTGGCCGCAAAGCGCGTATGGCGTCGCGCCAGGTCGCGCGGCCACGCGAGAAAGTGTGGATCCCAATGCCAGCGATATTTCCCGTCGTCGTAGCGCAGGCTGCGGGCCAGGCTTTCCTGCGTGAGCGCATGCGCCGGGTGCGCGCGATAGTTGCGGATCGCGTCGGCCGCTTCGTCCGGTGATCCGAACCCGTCCGGCGGCTGCCGCATGAACGACTGCAGGCGCAACACGCCCGCCGGTTCGATGTACGGTGCGATGTTGACGAGCACGAGCGCTTCGGCGTCGAGATACCCTTCGCCGACCGCGAGCAGGCTCGTCCCGCCGCCGAGCCCCGCGCCCACGAGTACCGGCCGCCGGCCTTCGAACATCGCGGCGACACGCTCGAGGTCGCGGATCATCGCCCCCTGGCTGTAGTTGCCGGTCGGCGACCAGTCCGACTCTCCATGGCCGCGCGCATCGAACGCAACGGCATGAAAACCCGCCGCGCCGAGCGCGCGGCCCATGCCGCTCCACGCATGGCGCGTCTGCCCGCTGCCGTGCAGCAGCACGACCGGCGTGCCGTCGGGGTCACCCCACGAGCGGCCCGCGAGCCGGATTCCGTCGGCGCCTTTCCAGGTGTGCGTGGTGCCGGCCGGGCCGACCGCACGTGTTCCCGTCGTCATCGCATGGTTCATGATCCGATTGCATTCGCGTTGCGCAGCCCGGGCCGGAGCGCCCGCCATGGGTGATCCTCGTCCGGCCGGTTTCCGGCGCTGCATTGCCGAAATGTCATGCATGCCGAACGGAATTCGGCACGCCCCTGCATACGTTCGCGGCAGTTGGCAATCGAGTCAATCGAGTCGGCCGGAATGTTCCGTACTCCGGCCGAATGGGGCAAGGCACATCGCATCGTGCCCCATGGGGCACCGCTAGAACCGCTTGTTGATCCCGATGATCGCGCCGATCGTCGTGCCGGGCGCGCCGTACAGCGCGTTGTCGATCGACAGGCCGAATTTTTGCCGGCCGTGATTGTTCACCGCGCCGACCTCCGCATACAGCGAGGTTGCCTTCGACAGGAAGTAGCGCGTCGTCAGCGCACCGAGCAACGTGTGATTGTTCGCATCCTGCGGATCGCGGATGTACCACACGCCCGAGTTGATATCGAGCTGCGGCAGCGGATAGTAATCGAAGCCGAGATTCCAGACGTTGTTGGTGCCGCCGTTAGTCACCCCGCCGGCGACCGTCGTCGGCAGCTTGTAGCTCGTGAACGAACCCTTCACCGCGAACGTGCCGAAGTGGTAGCTGAGCCCGAGCATTCGGCCCAGGAACGGCTGCTGGAAGATCGTCAGCCCCGCGGCATTCCTGGCCGAACTCGAGTCGTACATCGCGGCGTTCACGACCAGCCCGTGAAACTCGTAGCGGGCGCTGACCGAATACTGCTGCGCCGCGCGGTAGTCGCCCGGTATGCCGCCGAATGCATACATCGCGCTGGCGGAAAACCCGGCGAACTTCGGGCTCGTATAGGTGATCGCATTCGGATTGAAACTGCCGACGAACGTATTGGCGCCGTAGACGGAAAACGCAGTGCCGAACTGGCCGGCGTTGCGCGGGTCGGCCTCGTAGATCGCCAGCACGAACGGCGAATACTGCACGCCGGCCTTCAGTTGACCGAAGTTGCCGTCGACGGCCAGCCAGGCCTGACGGCCGAAGAAATTGCCGTTGCTGTTGTCGAAGCCGCCGTTGACGACGCTCACGCCGCTTTCCAGCCTGAAGGTCGCCTTCAGTCCGCCACCCAGGTCTTCCTGCCCGAACAGGCCGAAATTGGAGGGTTCCAGCCCGCCGTTGATGAGGCTGACCTGCTTGCCGCCGTTCGTACCGGTCGTCGGGTTGTGCGTCTTGCTGGTGAACAGCAGGCCCGTATCGAGCGTGCCGTACAGCGTGACGCTGCTTTGCGCCCACGAACAAGCGGGCAGGAGAGCGACGCCAAGCGCGAGGATCGTCTTCTTCGTGCCCAACCCTGATGATCGGCTTACATTCATTTCGGTATCCGAATTTAATGAGAAGTGAAGGAGCGGAGTGTGTCGAACTGCCGAGGCTGTGCGGCGGATTCAGGACCGGACGGATGGGCCGGTTCGTTCTCGATGTCCGGGTGCGGACAGTCGTCTTTTGGTACGACGACAATCTAACGTTCGGTAGATTGAGGGGCGTGACATCGAATCTCCATCGGGTATAACCCGAGGCGGATTCGTGCTTTCAGGCAATGATCCGTTGGCTGAATACCGGTGTTCCGTACTTCAACTTGTTCATACGAACTCGGCGCCGTAAAACATGATCCGTTCTACGTAATAACGCGCGCGGAAGCGTTCCCATGCGGGTGTTGGGGGCCGTGTTTACTCGATTCGGAGGCGATGTCGCTGTCGAACGGCGTTTTACCCGACGGAACGAAATTTTTCAGGTTCGCCGTCGCTGCAAGTGCAGCTCGATCCGGAAATCGGCGCGCTCGTCCATGGACGGATCGTTCATCGCGAGCATCGAGGCGCGATCCATACCGTGCGCAGCTTCGTCGAAGGTCGGATGGGCGTGCGGATTCGCGCGGCCGATGCAACGTGTAGTGGGGGAGATGGAGCGGAGAGGGCGTCGTCAGCCGTGATCCGGGCCCGCATGCGGGGGATCAGGCCGGAGGTGCCCGCAGCCCGGTCATTCGCGTCGGGCGATGCAGGCGATACAGGCAATGCGTGCGAACGCCAGCGGCGAAGGCCCGGACGAGCCCTCGCCGCACGCGGCGCACCTGCTTCGCGGCGCGCTTACTTGCCCATCGGCTTCGCGAACATCATGTGCGACATGCCGCCGTCGCATGCGATTGCCTGGGCCGTGATGTAGCCGGCCGCGGGCGACGCAAGATACACGATCAGGTCGGCGACTTCCTCCGGCTGGCCGACCCGGCTCATCGGCAGCATCGCCGCAAGCTGGTCGAGCAGTTCCTGCGGTACCGAGCAGCGCGCCATCGGCGTGTCGATCACGCCCGGCAGCACGACATTCACGCGCACGCCGTAGGATGCCCACTCGTGCGCCATCTGCCGGCTGAGCGTGATGAGCGCCGCCTTGCTCGGGCCATAGGCGCCGCCCTGTGAATAGCCATGCACGCCCGCCAGCGAAGCCGTGTTCACGATCGCCGCATGCGGGCTCTGCTTCAGGTGCGGCAGCGCGCTGCGCGCGAGCATCAGCGCACCGTCCACGTTGACCTGGAAGCCGCTGCGCCATTCGTCGATCGACACGTCCTCGAGCATCCCGGAACGCACCAGCGCGGCCGTGTTGATGACGACGTCGAGCCGGCCGAAGCGCTCGACCGTTCTGGAGATGGCCGTGTCGATGTCCGACTGTTTCGATACATCGAGGCCGAGCGCGAGCGCGTGGCCGTCGCGTCGCGCGATCTCGCCGGCCACGCGTTCGGCGTTATCCGCATTCAGGTCGGCAACGGCGACCGCGCCGCCGTTTGCCGCGAAGGTTTTCGCACTGGCCTCGCCCATGCCGCTGCCGGCGCCGACCACCAGCGCGACCAGCCCCTTGATGCGCGAATGGACCATCCAGTCGTGCGGTGCTGCGTTGTTGAATTCGGTTTTGTTCATCGGTTGCTCCTCCAGATGTTTGTTCATGCGCCGGTACTCATTCGGCCGGCGGGCCAGGTACGACAGTCTTGACTTCGAGAAATGCTTCGAGGCCGCCCGCGCTCGATTGCTTGAAGCCCCCGAAGCCGATGGAGAAATCGGTGCGAGACGCGTTGTGTCCCACCAACCCCGCACGCAGCCGCCGCGCGACGTGCAGCGCCCGCTCTGCGTCGTGCGTGAACACCACCGTATTGAGGCCGAAGATCGTGTCGTTCGATATGGTTGCGCGCGCAGCCAATTCATCGGTCGCTCAATTGAACACGGCGCAGGTGTCGGTGTACGAGGGCGCCCTCCAGCGGCCGCAGATGCAGAGGCGATCCGCGTGCGGCATGTTGACGGCATGACGGGCCATGGTCGTGGTTTTCGAGGTTGCCGTCGGTGCTCAGTGGCCGGACGAGCGCACGAACTGGCGGATGACGGTGCCGAAGTCCTCCACCTTTTCGAGGTTCAGCACGCTGTCGACGACCTGCTCGACAGTCGATACCGGCAGCAGGCCGTCGACGAACGTGCGGAACTTGTTCACCAGTTCGTCGGTGGTCATGTAGGTCGCGGTGTCCACCGACGGCGTGCCTTTCGGGAACATCTTCTCGCCGGCGAAGACTTGCCCGCGCGCACGCACTTCCACGCGCGACGGGCGGCTGGTGATGTCCGCCGAGATCGACTGGAAATAGGCCGGATGGGTTTCCAGCGACACGCGATTCATCAGCGCCATCACGGACGGGTCGAACACGACGGCCGGATCCTGCCAGCGGGGGCCGGGCGGAATGCGATGAGCCGCGACGGCCAGGCCGTGCGAGAAGCAGAACTGCGCGTCGTGCACCTCCAGGATTTCGCGGTTGGTGAAGCAGGGCAGCACATAGGCCCAGCCTTCGCCGAACGATGTGATGCCGTCGATCTCGTGGGGCTTCAAATCGTGTTGCGTGACGATGTCGATCAGCAGGTCGAGCGGCGCGTGCATCACGCGGCAGTGCGGATACGGCTTGAACATCTGGAAGCCGGGAAAACGCCACTCGTCGCCGAGATCCCGCGTGATGATCTCGGGCATCCAGCGGTCGGTACCGATGAAACTCGCGTAACCGTTGACCGCGTCGTCGAGGATGCGCACATCGCCGCGATGGCCCAGTTCGCCCAGGTCGGCGGCCGTGAGCGCGATGTTGGTCAGGCCGCCAGCCAGCTGGTACTTGATGGTGGCGGTGGGCGCGTGCGTGAACCACGCGCGCTGCGCATTCACCGGTGCCGATGCTGCGGCCAGGCCCAGTGCGTTGGCCAGTTGCGCCGCCGACAGCCGCTTGAGCTTGCCCGCGGACGCGGTCGCGCCGAACACGGTGCTGCTGTAGCCCACGACCGATGCGGGATTGGCCGACTTGCCGTCCTTGGTGTCGCGGTAGCCGCTCATCGCGGCGCCGAAGCGATACGAAATCTCGTGCGACACCGCCACGGCGGCGATCAGGTCGCGGCCGGCACGCCGGTGCGTCTCGGCCGTCGCGAATGCACCGGGCAGCACGTAGGGGCTCACGTGGCCCGGCATCAGCACCGAGTCCGCATCCAGCGCGTTCAGCAATTCGCTGTTGGCGAACGCCGCGCCGTAGGCGGTCGAGCGTTCGCCGGTGCCGATGATGGTCGCGTCGCCCGCGCGGCCGCCGATGCGGCGGCCCGTTTCGATGCCGATGCGTCCCCTCGGATGATCGATCCCCGCCAGCGCGACACCCAGCGAGTCGAGAATGTCGCGCTTGCACTCCTGCACGACGATGTCGGGTAGCCGGGCGATGTCGACGCCGGCCGAGAAGTCGGCCAGTTGCTGGATGAGGGTCGGGTGACTCATGTGTCTCGCTCCTTGTTCTGATTCTGTTCCTGCGAATGCCTTCAGGTTTGGCGCTGAACCCGCCGCACGCAACGTTTGTGTCGGAAACGTTCCGCGCGTCGAAAAGCGCGCGCCGGAAGGCGTGCATTTGACTCGCGGCATGCGGGGATTCCCTGATGGGAAATCCCCGCAAGCAAAATAGAATAACAACTGTTAGTTAGATTGCAGGGTATCCTGACGGTCCCTTGCGCTTTCCCCGGTACCGCGAACCGACGCAGGTCACTTCATCGGCGGGCTTCGACATACGTCGCCGGCCGTTCCAGACAATCCCAGGGCCCAGCATGAAATACGAAGATTTCCAGTTCCTCCTGTTCGATCGCCAGCCGGACGGCGTCCTGCTCGTCACGCTCAATCGTCCGGAGGTCATGAACGCCACGAACAACCGGATGCACTGGGAATTGACCAAGGTCTGGGGTGTCGTCGGTGACGACCCGAGCGTGAAGGTGGTCGTCGTGACCGGCGCCGGCGATCGCGCGTTCTCGGCCGGCGGCGATCTCTCCGTGGTCGAGGAAATGGCGACCAGCCAGGAGGCCACGATGCGCGTGATGAAGGAAGCGTCCGACATCGTCTACAACATGCTCGCGTGCGACAAGCCGATCATCTCCGCGATCAACGGCACGGCCGTCGGTGCGGGCCTCGTCGTCGCGCTGCTGGCGGACGTGAGCGTGATGGCCGAGGACGCGAAGCTGACCGACGGACATGCGCGCCTCGGCGTGTCGGCGGGCGACCACGCGGCCATCGTGTGGCCGCTGCTGTGCGGGATGGCCAAGGCCAAGTATTACCTGATGACCGCGGATTTCGTCGATGGCAAGGAAGCCGAACGGATCGGCCTGGTCAGCTTTTGCGCGCCGCGCGCCGAGGTGCTGTCGCGCTCGCTGGCCATCGCGGCCAACCTCGCGCGCGGCAGCCAGACCGCGATTCGCGCGACCAAGAAATCGCTCAACAACTGGATGCGCGTGGCGGGGCCGGTCTTCGACAACTCGCTCGCGCTTGAAATGCTGTGTTTCCTGGGGGCGGACGTCAAGGAGGGCGTCGCCGCGTTGCGCGGCAAGCGCCAGCCCGAATTTCCGTCGGCCCGCCTGCCGCAGTCGTGACCGCTCGAACCCACGGACCGCGATCACGCTGCATCCTTCAATCTAACTAACGACAGGTTAAATGAGACAGCTCACCCTGCTTCTCGACGGCATGACGCATACCGAAGCCGCACGCTGGCACGACGGCCGCTTCTGGTTCAGCGATCTCTATACCGAATGCGTGTACTCGATGCGCGAGGACGGCAGCAACCTCTGCGAGGAGATGCACGTGCCCGAATGCCCGTCCGGCATCGGCTGGCTGCCCGACGGGCGGCTGATCGTCGTGTCGATGCACGACCGCGCGCTGTTGCGCCGCGAGCACGACGGCTCGGTCGTGCGCCATGCCGACCTGTCGCCGCACCTGGAATTCGAACCCAACGACATGGTGGTGGACGCGCAGGGCCGCGTGTGGGTCGGCAACCTCGGCTTCGACGTGATGAAGCTTGCGCCGCGCCGCCCGGGCCGGCTCGCGCGCGTCGATCCGGACGGCACGGTCACGATGGTGAGCGAGCCGCTGCACTTCGCGAACGGCGCGACGATCATCGATGGGCGCACGCTGGTGGTGTCCGAATCCTGGGGCAACCGGATGTCGGCGTTCGACATCCGGCCCGACGGTTCGCTCTCCGCGCGCCGCGACTGGGCGACGTTCGGCCCGGTGCCGCAGGACGAGGACGTGATCCGCTCGATGGCCGAGATCGTCGTGGCTCCCGACGGCATCTCGCAGGTCGATGCCGAGGGCGCGATCTGGGTCGCCGATTTCACGAAGACGGGCGTGCTGCGCGTGGCGCCCGGCGGCACGATCCTCGAGGAGATCCAGACCGGCGAGCGCAACTGCTATGCCTGCGCGCTGGGCGGCGAGGATCGACGCACGCTGTTCATGTGCGTGACGCCCGCCGATTTCAATCCGGAGGTGCGCCGCGCCAATCCGCTGAGTGCGGTGCTGTCGACGCGCGTCGACGTGCCGCTGGCCTGATGCATCACGCCACCCCAACTGGAGCATTCATGACGACTATCACGGACACCGCGCAAGCCGCGCGTGCAAAAGCGCTCGCGTGGATCGGGCAGGGTGCGAAGCGCCTGCTGATCGGCGGGCAATGGGTCGATGCCGCATCGGGCAAGACCTTCGAGACGATCAACCCCGCGACCGAACAGCTGCTTTGCCGGGTCGCCGAGGCCGACAGCGCCGATGTGGACGCCGCGGTAATCGCCGCGCGCAAGGCATTCGAAGCGCCGTCATGGTCGGCACTGTCGCCGCACGCCCGCACACGCGCGCTGCTGAAGATCGCGGACCAGATCGAGGCCCACATCGACGAGCTGGCCGCGATCGAATCGCTCGACAACGGCATGCCGCTGTGGTTCGCGCAAGGCGCGGTGACCGCCACGGTGGACATCGTGCGCTACTACGCGGGCTGGTGCTCCAAGGTGCTCGGCACCACGATCCCGTCGGACGGCAGCACGCTGATCTACACGCTGCGCGAACCGCTCGGCGTATGCGGCCAGATCATCCCGTGGAACGTGCCGATCCTGATGGCCGCGATCAAGTTCGCCAACGCGCTGTGCTGCGGCAACACGGTGATCCTCAAGCCCGCCGAGCTGGCCTGCCTCACGTCGATCCGCCTCGCGGAGCTGATCCAGGAAACCGACCTGCCGCCGGGCGTGATCAACGTGCTGCCGGGCTTCGGTGCAACGGCGGGCGCGGCGCTGGCGCAGCACCCTGGCGTGGACAAGATCGCGTTCACGGGCTCGACGGCGGTCGGCAAGCAGATCACGCGCGACGCGACGGGGAACCTGAAGAAGGTGACGCTGGAACTCGGCGGCAAGGCGCCCAACGTGGTGTTCGCCGACGCCGACATCGAGAAGGCCGTGCAGGCCGCCGTGAAGACCTTCTGCGGCAACTCGGGCCAGGTGTGCTCGGCCGGCACGCGGCTGTTCGTGCAGGAGAGCATCCACGAGCAAGTGGCGGAGCGCGTGGCGCAGGTGGCGGCCGCATGGAAGGCCGGCGACCCGTTCGCGGCCGACACGAAGATCGGCCCGCTGATTTCGGCGACGCAGCGCGAGCGCGTGCGGTCGTACATCGGCGTGGGCCAGGAGGGCGGCGCGACGTTGCGGCTCGGCGGCCAGCCGTGGGACGGCGCCGGCTACTTCGTCGAGCCGACGGTGTTCGACAACGTGCGCAACGGCATGCGGATCGCGCAGGAAGAGATCTTCGGACCGGTGCTGTCGATCATCCCGTTCAAGGACGAGGACGATGCGGTGCTGCAGGCCAACGACACCAGCTACGGCCTTTCCGCCGCGGTGTGGACGCGCGACGTGGCACGCGCGCACAAGGTCGTGCGCGCGCTCAAGGCCGGGCGGCTGTGGATCAACACCTTCGGCGAATCCGATCCGGCCATGGCGTTCGGCGGCTACAAGCAATCGGGGTGGGGGCGCGAATTCGGCCAGGAGTCGATCGACGCCTATACGCAAACGAAGTCGATCATGCTTCGCATGTAACTTCGTCATCCAGAACAATTCGGAAGGAGACACTCTTGAGCATCAACCCGAGCATGCCGGATTTCGTACGTGGCACCAAGAAGCTGCTGATCGGCGGGGCATGGGTCGACCCCGCCGGCGGCGAACGCATCGAGGCCATCAATCCTGCCACCGGCGAAGTGCTGTGCCATGTCGCGCAGGGCAACGCGCAGGACGTTGCCCGCGCCGTGGCCGCCGCGCGCCGCGCGTTCGAAGGGCCGTGGAGCCGTTTCACGCCGCACGAGCGGCGCAAGCTGCTGCTGCGCGTGCACGACGTGATCCTCGATCACTTCGACGAGCTCGCGCTGATCGAGACGCTCGACATGGGCGCGCCGCTCGCCCGCACGCGCGGCTACAAGGAATGGCTGTCGCAACTGCTGCAGTTCTACGCATCGCAAACCGGCGCCGGCGCGGTGGAAACGCCGCCGATGTCGATCGCACCCGGCTTCACCGCGCTCAAGCAGTTGATGCCGGTGGGCGTGGTCGGCGGCATCATCCCGTGGAACGGCCCGCTGATGGGGCTGTGGTGGATCTACGGCCCCGCGCTCGCCACCGGCTGCACGGCCGTGCTGAAGCCGGCCGAGGATGCGTCGCTGTCGTCGCTGCGCGTGTCCGAGCTGATGATGGAAGCCGGCGTGCCCGACGGTGTGATCAACGTCGTGACCGGCTACGGCAAGGACGTCGGCCAGGCGCTGGCCGAACACCCGGACGTCGATCGCGTGGCCTTCACCGGCTCGGTGGGCACCGCGCAGGCCATCGTGCGCGCGTCGGCCGGCAACCTGAAGCGGCTGCAGCTCGAACTCGGCGGCAAGTCGCCCGACATCGTGTTCGCCGATGCCGATCTCGACAAGGCCGTGCCGGGCGCGGCGATGGGCGTGTTCACCAACACCGGCCAGGTGTGCGTGGCAGGTACACGGATCTTCGTGCAGCGCGCGATTCATGACGAATTCGTGCAGCGCATGGCCGCGTTCGCCGGCTCGATCCGGATCGGCGACGGCCGCGATCCCGATACGCAGATCGGCCCGCTGATCTCGCGGCGCCAGCTCGATCGCGTGATGCATTACGTGGACATCGGCGCCACGGAGGCGCGGCTCGTGCACGGCGGCCGGCGCCCGGACGGCGCACCGGCCGGCGGCTTCTTCGTCGAGCCGACGGTGTTTGCCGATGTCCGCAACGACATGACGATCGCCCGCGAGGAAATCTTCGGGCCCGTCGCGTCGGTGATTCCGTTCGACACGATGGACGACGCGCTGCGGCTCGCGAACGACACACCGTACGGCCTCGCCGGCGGTGTGTGGACGAGCAGCCTGTCGACCGCGCACAAGGTGTCGCAGGGGATTCGCTCGGGCACCGTCTGGGTCAACTGCTACGGCGTGATCGACCCGGCCGTGGGTTTCGGCGGCACGAAGATGAGCGGCTACGGATGGAAGGGCGGGAAGGAGCACGTCGAGAGCTTCCTGTACCCGAAGGCCACCTATATCAACCTGGTCTGAGCCGGCACGACGCCGCTGCCCGACCGCACAGGAGACACAAGACATGAAAGGCGTAGTTTTCAGAGGCGAACGCACGCTGGAGATCCTGGATTTCGACGACCCGACGCCCGGCCCGGGCGAGGCCGTGATCGAGATGAAGGCATCCGGGATGTGCGGCAGCGACCTGCATTTCTATCGCAACAAGCCGGCCGACGTGATCCGCTCGCTGGGTTTCAAGGATCTCGCATCGCGCGGGATGTCGGAGGACACGCCGATCATCGGCGGTCACGAGCCGTGCGGACAGGTGGTCGCGGTCGGCGCGGGCGTCGATCCGCGCGCGTTCAAGGCCGGCGACCGCGTCGCGGTGTTCCACTACGAAGGCTGCATGCACTGCGATCACTGCCGCACCGGCTGGACGCAGATGTGCAGCCACGGCGCGGATATCCACGGCGTCATCAAGCACGGCGGCCATGCGCACTACATGAAGGTGCCCGTGACGTCGCTGGTCCACCTGCCCGACGAAGTGTCGTATGCCACCGGCGCCGCGATTTCCTGCGGCACGGGAACGGCCTGGGGCGCGCTGCTGCGCCTCGACATCAGCGCGCGCGACACGCTCGCGGTGTTCGGCCTCGGCCCGGTCGGGTTGTCGGCCGTGCAGCTGGCCGCGGCGATGGGCGTGGAAGTGATCGGCATCGACATCGCGGCCGACCGCGTCGCGCGCGCGAAGGAATTCGGCGCGACCCACGTGATCGACGGCAGCAAGCAGGACCCGATCGAGGAAATCCACAAGCTCACCGGCGGCCTCGGCGTGACCTGCGCGATCGATTGCGCGGGCGGCGACGTGCCCAAGCAGCAGGCCGTGCGCAGCACGCGCCCGTGGGGCCGCATCGCGCTGGTGGCCGTGGGCGGTAACCTCAACGTCGACGGCATGAAGGACGTGATCGGCAAGCAGCGCACCATCATCGGCTCCTACACGTTCTCGGAAGTCGGGATGAAGGATTGCATCCACTTCGTCGCGAAACACGGCGTGGACGTCGACAAGCTGTTCACCGACCACTGGAAACTGGACCAGGCCGACGAGGCTTACCGGCAGTTCGACGCGCAGGCGGGCGGCAAGGGCGTGTTCCTGTTCTGAGCACGCCAAGGCATCCCGCGACCAGGAGACGGAACAATGACGAAATTTGAACGGCAAGGGGTCGAAGACCCGATGGCCACGCTGTGCCGGATGGCGCTGCAAACGCAGTATGCCGACCTGCCGGCCGGCGTGACGCGCCATGCGAAGCAGACGCTGCTCGACGCGATGGGCGTCACCATCGGCGGCTCGGCCATGGAGGGTATCCCCGAGATCGTCGCGCTCGTGAAGGAGCGGGGCGGCAACCCGCAGACGCCGCTGCCGTTCTACGGCGGCCGCGTGCCGGCCCACGAGGCGGCGCTCGCGCTGGGCCCGATGCCGCGCGCGATGGATTGCGGCGACCTGCACGAAGAAGCCGGCCACGTGACCGAATACGTGGTGCCGACGCTGCTGGCCGCCACCGGCCTGCGCGGCAAGGTGTCGGGCAAGGAATTCCTCGCGGCGATGGCGGTCGGGCAGGAAATCCTGGTGCGGCTCGGCACGGCCTACAAGGTCATCAACCGCGCGATCAAGCATCACGAATGCGGCGGCCACTACATCTTCGGCGCGGTGGCCGCCGTGGGCAAGCTGCTCGGGCTGACCCAGGACCAGCTGGAAAACGCGCAGGGCATCGCGCGGACCATGACGCAGCCCAACACGATGGGCATCTATTCGCCGGCGACGCTGATGGTGCGCATGCATCACGGGCTGGTGAGCCAGGCCGCGATCACGTGCTGCCAGCTGGCCCAGCGCGGCATTACGGGCCCGCGCGCCGAGGTACTGACCGGGCCCAAGGGCTATCTGAGCACGGCGCGCTGGGAGACCGATCCCGACTTCATCCTGCACGCGCTCGGCGAGCACTGGGAGATGGAGAACATCATCACCAAGGGCTACAGTGCCTGCTATTTCTCGCATTCGTCGATCGACGCCATCCGCGAACTGATGAAGGCACACCGGTTCGGCGCGGCCGACATCGCCGGCATCCACATCGAGACGTCCACGCCGAGCTGGCGCGCGGTGTGCGAGCCGCAGGAGAAGAAGTGGCATCCGGTCACGGTGCCCGAGTGCCAGTTCAGCCTGCCTTACGTGGTGGCCATTGCCGCGTTCGACGACAAGGTGTTCCTCGAGTCGTACAACGAGGACGCGCGCAACCGGCCCGAGGTGCGCGAGCTGATGACGCGCATCACCGCCGAGGAAAACCCCGACGTGTCGGACTGGGGCGCGCGCCTCGCCGTCACGCTGCGCGATGGGCGCGTGCTGAAGCAGGAATGCGTGTACGTGAAGGGTCACCCGCGCAACCCGTTCACGGAAGAAGACTTCGTCGCCAAGTTCAGGCTCTGCGTGCCGTATGCCGCGATCGAGCTGTCGAAGCAGACGGTCGACACGATGATCGGCGACATCCTTCACCTCGACGAAGTGGACGACGTGGCCGCCGCGCTGCTCGATCCGCTCGTGCCGTCCGGGCACTGATCGAGACACGGACGAAACCGGCGCGGAAAGTTCGTGCCGGGCGAATCGCGGTGATCGCCCGGCACCATAAAAACATGTGAGGAGACCTCATGCATTCGCTCGAGCAGGTCACGATGGCCAAGGTGTTTCGGCGCCTCGTCCCGTTTTTCATGCTGTGTTATTTCATCTCGTTCCTGGATCGCGTCAACGTCGGCTTCGCCAGCCTGCAGATGAACGACGCGATCGGCCTCACGCCCGCGCAGTACGGCCTGGGCTCGGGGCTGTTTTTCCTGCTCTATTTCCTGTTCGAGGTGCCGTCCAACCTGTTGCTGGTGCGGGTCGGCACCCGCATCTGGATCGCCCGCATCCTGATTACCTGGGGGCTGATCTCGGGCGCCACGGCCTTCGTGACCGGCCCATGGAGCTTCTATGCCGTGCGCCTGCTGCTGGGCCTCGCGGAAGCCGGGTTCTTCCCCGGAGTCGCCTATTGCATCACGCTGTGGTTCCCGTCGGCGTACCGTGCGCGCGTGATGGGCTATCTGCTGGTGGCCGCGCCGCTGTCGTCGGTGATCGGCTCGCCGATCTCGGGCATGTTGCTGGGGCTGCGCGGGCTCGACGGCCTGGGCGGGCTGCAAGGCTGGCAGTGGATGTTCCTGATCGAGGCGGCACCCGCCGTGATCCTGGGCTTCGTCACGCTGCGCTACCTGAAGGGTTCGCCGCGCGACGCGCACTGGCTGCAGCCGGACGAACGCGCGTGGCTCGCCGAGCGCATGACAAGCGAGAACAACCGGCGCCGCGACGAACACGACATTCCGGTGGCGCGCGTGTTCAGCGACCGGCGCGTGTGGCTGCTGGCCGCGATGGCGTTCGGCTTCTTCCTGACGATCTACGGCATCGGCTTTTTCCTGCCGCAGATCGTCAAATCCTTCGGCCTGACCAACGTGCAGACCGGCTTCGTCACGGCGATCCCTTACGTGATCGGCTCGGCGAGCCTGGTGTTCTGGGCGCGCCGCGCCGACCGGACCGGCGAACGGCGCTGGAACATCGCGATTCCCGCGCTGATCGCCGCCGCGGCGCTGGTAGGGGCCGGCCTGATCGATGCACCGGTGCTCAAGCTCGGCTGTTTCTGCGTGCTGGCCTTCGGCGTGTTCGGCGCGCTGCCCGCGTTCTGGGCGATCAATACCGACCTGCTGTCCGGAGCCGCCGCCGCGGCCAGCATCGCGTGGATCGGCGCGGTGGGCAACCTGGGCGGTTTCGCCGGGCCGTACCTGCTCGGCGTGACCAAGGCCCACACGGGCGGCTACACGGCGGCGCTGCTGCTGATGGCCGTCGTCACCTTGCTGGCCGCCGGCATCGCACTTTCGGTGGGGCGGCAGCGCCGTACCTATCGCCCCGCGTGAACCGACGTGGCCCGCGCGCAGGCCGGGCCATTCATCCTTCGATCATCCAGGAGACTGCAATGACCGTCACCCGTGACACCCGGCCGGTTGCGCCGGACAACTGCCCGCCGCTCGAGCAAGCGGTGGTGCGCTTCATCCAGGAACTGAAATACGAGCATCTCGACGCGCGCGCGCATGCCGGCATCAGCCGGCTGATGCGCGACCAGATCGCGTTGCAGGTCGGCATTTCGAAACTGCCGTGGTCCGAGCAGCTGCTCGCGTATGCGACGGCCCAGCAACGCCCGGGCAACAGCCGCGTGAGCGCGTCGGCGCTGACGATGAGCGCGGCCGACGCCGCGTTCGTCAATGGCTCGTACGGGCACGGCTTCGAGTACGACGATGCGCACGGCCCCAGCTACAGCCACCCCGGCAGCTGCGTGATTCCGGCCGCGCTCGCGATCGGCGAGGAACTGGGTTCGTCGCTCGAGGAGATCATCGTCGCGATGGTGGCCGGCTACGAGGTTTACGCGCGCATCGGCATGCTGGCCGCGCCCGAGCTGCTGCAGCGCGGTTATCACCCGCACGGCACGCTGTCCAATTTCGGCGCGGCGGCCGTGGCCGCCAAGTTGCGCGGGTTCGACGCCGAGACGACGCTGCACGCGCTGGCGATCGCGCTGAGCCACGTGTCGGGCACGACCGAGTACACGTCGACCGGCGGCTCGATCAAGCGCATCCATGCGGGCATCGGCACGCGCAACGGGATGGCGGCGGCCGACATGGCGCGTGCCGGCATCACCGGCCCGCGCGCGTTCCTGAGCGGCAACAAGGGTTTCTTCCGCACCTTCCTGCAACGCACGGCCGGCGACCACGCCGAACAGCGCTTCGTCATCGACCGGCCGTTCGAGATCGGCACGGTGTGGCTGAAGGCGTATTGCGCGTGCTACTGCACGCATGCGTACATCGATGCGCTGCGGCCGTTCGCGGCGCGTCGCGACGACATCGCCGACATCCACCTGAAGATCACGCCGCACTTCAACGTCGTCGTTGGCACGGCCAATGTCAACGCGTATGCGCCGAAGAACATCGAACACGTGCAGTTCAGTCTGCCGATCCAGGCCGCGTTCACGCTGCTCGGCAAGGGCAACGGCTACCCGGTGCATCGCGACTACCTGGCCGGCAAGGTGGACATGGCTCCCGTGATCGACATCGCGCGCGGCATCCGCATCAGCGAGGCACCCGAGCTGGAGAAGCAGTATCCCGGCAAGTTCGTGGCCGACGTGACCGTCACGTTCAAGGACGGCCGCGCCGAGCACGTGTTCGTCGGCGACCCGATCGGCACCGACACGAACCCGATGCCGGAGCACGAGCAGGATGCGAAGTTCATGGACCTGACCACGGACGTGCTGGGCACCGAACGGGCACGCGCGTTGCTGGCCGCGCTGCGTGAGCTGAATCCGGCGACGAAGGCCGCCGAGCTGACTGCGATGTGGGCCGTCGAAGGCTGATCGTGATGACCGTCCGGGGCGCGCTGTGCGTCACGGGCGGGCGCCACACAAGACAATGGGCGGCGCCGGGATACCGGACGCCGCCCATTTTTTCTCTTTGCCCCTCGGATACCGGGCCGTCAACGCCGCGAGTAAATCGCGGACCGCCTGCCGATCGCGCCTATTTCCGCACGCTCGCGACGATCGCCTCGGCCGCGCGGATCACCGGAAGATCGACCATGCGGCCGTCGAGGTTGAACACCGCGCCGCCATGTTTCGCGGCTTCGTCGATCACGCGGCGCGCCCACGCCTGTTCTTCATCCGAATGGCCCAGTGCTTCGTTCACACCGGCGACCTGCGCCGGGTGGATGCACAGCTTGCCGCCGAAGCCGAACGCGCGCGCACGCCGGGCATCGGCCGCGAGGCGCTCGGCGTCGTCGGTGCGAACGGTCACGCCGTCGATCGGCGCGGGCAGCCGCGCGCGGCGCGAGGCAGCCACGAGCGCGTTGCGCGCAAAGGCCAGCTCCGGTTCTTCCGCCGATGCGCGCATGCCGAGGTCGAGCTGGAAATCCAGATGACCGAACGCGAGCCGCAGGACCTGAGGGTCGCGCGCCAGCGCATCGGCCGCATCGAGCCCGGCCAGCGATTCGATCAGTGCGACGATGCGCGCCGCGTCGCCGAGTTGTTGCGCGACGCGGCGCAGCGCATTCGCGTCTTCCGACTTCGGCAGCATCACGACGACGCCTTGGCTGGTCCAGTCGCGCAGCAATGCGATGTCCGCGTCATGCCACGGCGTACCGACGGCATTCACGCGCACGACGGTGCGCGAGCGCTGTTCCGGCGTCAGGAGCGGCAGGTGCTGCGCGAGCTGATCGCGCGCGGCGTCCTTGCTGTCCATGGCGACCGCATCCTCGAGATCGATGACGATGCAGTCGGCAGCCGAATCGAGCGCCTTCGCAAAACGTTCGGGCCGGGTGGCCGGCACGAACAGGAAACTGCGCGCGTGATGCACGGGAGAAGAGGGCGTGGACATGGTTCAGATCGCGCCCGCGGCGCGCAGGTGTTCGATATCGGCGTCGGAGCGCCCGAGTTCGCGCAGAATCGCCATGCTGTGCTCGCCGAGCGCCGGCACCGCGTCCATGCGGACGTCGAAGCTGTCGATCGTGGCCGGCGGCAGCAGCGCCTGCAGTTCGCCGGCGGGCGAGTCGATGGTGCGGAAGCGCTCGCGCGCATGCAGTTGCGGGTGCGTCCACAGATCGCTCACCTGGTTGACGGCCGCGTTCGCGATCTGCGCGTCGTCCAGGCGTGCAATGACTTCCTGCGCGGTGAGGCCCGCAAACGCCGCTTCGATCACGGCCTTCAGTTCGGCCCGATGTTCCGAGCGCCGGACATTGGCGTCGAAACGCGGGTCGGTTGCCAGCACCGGGTCGCGCAGCACGGTGTCGCAGAACGCTTTCCACTCGCGCTCGTTCTGCAGGCCCAGCATCACGACGCGGCCGTCGCCCGCCGTGAACGGGCCGTACGGATAGATCGTCGCGTGCGCCGCGCCGTTGCGGCCCGGCTGCTGCTGGCCGTCGTACGCGTAGTACATCGGGAAGCCCATCCACTCGGCCAGCGCTTCGAGCATCGAGATTTCCACGTGCGAGCCTTCGCCCGTCACGCCGCGTTGCAGGAGCGCACTGAGAATGCCCGTGTACGCATACATGCCGGCCGCGATATCCGCGATCGAGTTGCCGGCCTTGCTCGGCTCGTCGGGCGTGCCGGTGATCGACAGGAACGCGGCCTCGCTCTGGATCAGCAGGTCGTAGGCCTTCTTGTCGCGATAGGGGCCGTCGCCGCCGTAGCCGGAGATGTCGCACACGATGAGGCGCGGATATTTCGCGTGCAACGCGTCGAACGACAGCCCCATGCGCGCGGCCGCGCCCGGTGCGAGGTTCTGCACCAGCACGTCGGCCTGCGCGACGAGCTCGCCCAGCACTTCCTGGGCGGCGGGTTGCTTCAGGTCCAGCGTGAGGCTTTCCTTCGAACGGTTGGTCCAGACGAAGTGCGACGCGAGTCCGCGCGTACGGTGATCGTAGGCGCGCGCGAAATCGCCGACGCCGGGGCGCTCCACCTTGATGACGCGCGCGCCGAGGTCGGCGAGCTGGCGGGTGCAGAAGGGCGCGGCGATCGCGTGTTCGAGCGTGACGACGGTCATCCCGCTCAGGGGGCCTTTTCGAGCTTGCATGGTCGGATCGTTATTCCAGTTCGGCGCTGGCCTGCATGGCCAGCTGTCCTTGCGGGCCGCGTGCCCACACGCGGGCGGTATGGCCTTCGAGCGCGCCGTTCACCGTGAAGGGCGCGGTGTCGAACAGCGGGCTGACCGCCTTGAATTCGAAGTGGCGGACAGTCTTGCCGGGGTGCGTGCGGCGCAGTTCCTCCATCAGCAGCATCGCGATCAGCGGGCCGTGCACCACCAGGCCCGGATAGCCTTCTTCCTGCATCGCGTACGGACGATCGTAGTGGATCCGGTGGCCGTTGAAGGTCAGGGAGGAAAAGCGCATCAGCAGCACCGGGTCGGGCGTGATGGTGCACGAATACTGTTCGTCGACCGGTGCCGGCTGCGGAGCCGGGGCAGGGGCGCCGGCCGACGCGGGCGGCGGTGCGTCGCGATACACGATGTCCTGTTCCTCGCGGATCGCCACGCCTTGCGCGTCGCCGATTTCGTGCAGCACGGTCACGAACACGAGCTGGCCGCTGCGGCCGGACTTGCTCTGTACGTTCATGATCGTGGAACGACGCTGCACCGTCGCATCGACGGCCAGCGGGCGCAAGAACTGCAGCCGTCCACCGGCCCACATGCGTCGCGGCAGCGCGACCGGCGGCAGGAAACCGCCGCGCCGCGGGTGGCCGTCTGCACCGATGTTCGATTGGCGCTCGCCCGGCAGGAAGTACAGCCAGTGCCACAGCGGCGGCAGGGCGTCCGGCAGCACGGACGCGTCGTCATAATCCAGCGTCGCTCGCAGGAGCCGGATCGGCGCCCGGGTAATCCGGTCCGCGCTTTCTTCACGGCGGCCGACCCACGCGTCGAATGATTCGGGTTGTTCGACACTCATGTCGTTTCGCGCTCTCGATGATTGAAGCGTCTTGAAGGCTGCAAGGGCTCGCGCAAGCGTGTCGTTGCAGCCGTTCCCGTCAGAGTTCGTTGACCAGTTCCGGCACGAGCGTGAACAGATCGCCGACGAGGCCATAGTCGGCCACGCCGAAGATCGGCGCTTCCGGATCCTTGTTGATCGCAACGATCACCTTCGAATCCTTCATGCCGGCCAGATGCTGGATCGCACCCGAGATGCCGACCGCGATGTACAGCTGCGGTGCGACGATCTTGCCGGTCTGGCCGACCTGGTAGTCGTTCGGCACGTAGCCGGCGTCGACTGCCGCGCGCGATGCGCCGAG
>NZ_CADFEI010000002.1 GCF_902833225.1 Burkholderia sp. BCC1644 | reverse complement strand
ACCAGCCACCCACCAGGCCCGGTGACAACACCCCCCGGATCATGACTGCGACTGGGGGCGGGAATCATGCCGGGCCTGGCTGGCCATAGCCCCGATTATCGGGGCGTGAAGATAGTAACGGGGCGCACCATGACGTTGCACACGGCGCGGACGATCGTGATCGGGGTATCGGCAACGGGACGTCGAATTCGTTCGTCATGCAGATCGATTCGCGAAATCGTCGTGGATCGATGCATGCGTCGTGCGTGCGTGACGTGCCGGTGGCCCGATCCGGGTCGGGCACGGGGCGCGGCATGGCCCGCGCGCCTGGTGCAACGGCGTGGCATTCCGTACCGCCGACTCGTCCGTTCGGGCCGCAATTCGGGCAGGGTATTCACCGATCGCGGCGCGGTTGCGTCGAAATTTTTCGACGTTAGAATCCCGCGCGCGTCCTGTATGTGCCGCGCGAAGGCGCGAGTGGCACCCCGCCCATCCTCATGCCGATGCGCGTTCACGGGAACTTGCCAGGATCGGCCCGGATCGGCCACCATTCGCTTCCGGCCCGACTGCGTCATCCCGCCGTGGTCCGGCCACATACCGACAGAAATGCCAGTCCGCACCGCACGGCCGACCGAATCGGCGCGCGCGACCGGCTTGGAGGAGAACACCCATGTCAGAAAAACATCGGATCCTGGTGCTGGACGACGATCCGGAAGTGCGCGTCTGGCTGAAGAGCGTGCTGGAAGAGGCCGGGTTCGAGGTCTCGGCCGTCGACAGCGCTGCCCGGATGCAGCAGCAGCTCGCGGCCGCGCCGCACGCGCTCGTGATTCTCGACCTGAAGCTGCGCGGCGAGGACGGCCTGACGGTGGCCCGCGAGCTGCGGCGCCGGTCCGACGTATCGATCATCATGATCAGCGGCCTGGGCGACGAGACGGACCGGGTGCTCGGCCTCGAGACCGCGGCCGACGATTTCGTCACGAAACCGTTCTCCGGGCGCGAACTGATCGCGCGGGTGCGCGCCCAGCTGCGGCGCACGATCGAGCTGTCGATGCCGCGCCCCGCGTCGAACGGCGGCGGCCCGCGCTACTGTTTCGACGGCTGGACGATGGACCTGGCCGCGCGCACGCTGACGCACAACGGCGGCCCGTGCGCGCTGACGCAGGGCGAATTCGAGCTGCTCGCGGCGATGGTGCAGCAGCCCTCGCGGGTCTGGTCGCGCGACCAGTTGCTCGAACATACGCGCGGCTTCGGCATCGACGTGTACGACCGGACGATCGACGTGCTGATCCTGCGCCTGCGCCGCAAGATCGAGCCGAACCCCGAGCAGCCGACCTATATCCGCACGCAGCGTGGCATCGGCTACGTGTTCGCGGTGCCCGTCTCGCGCGTGTGATGCGATGCGCACGACGGTGAGGCTGTTGCCGCCCTTGAGTGTCCGGGCCAAGCTGATCGCGACGTTTCTGCTGCTGTTCGGCATCACGCTCGCGGTCGTGGTGGTCGGCGTGCTCGGCATGCGCGCGAACCAGAACGCGCTCGACGAATACGAGGCGAACGTCGTACCCGAGATCGCCCGCGCGCTCGAGCTGTCGGACAAGGTCGCACAACTCGCCGCGGTCGCGCCGAGCATGATGCTGACCGATTCGCCGGACTTGCTGCACAACGACACCGAGCTGATGCGCGGCCTGCTCGGCGATATCCGGCGGCTGTCGCCGGGCTTCGGCAAACAGCCGGGCCCCGCCGCGAAGGCGGGCGAGCAGCTCGCGGTGATCGACGATCTCGACGCGATCGACCAGGATCTCGCCCGGCTGCTGATCGTGTCGGGCCGGCAGCGCCAGCTCAAGGAGGAGTTGAGCGCGCTGCGCCTCGCGAACGACCGTATCGGCGACGGCATCGCGCGCGACAAGAGCGTGATCGCGCAGCAGGCGCCGACGCTGCTCGAGATCTGGGCCCGTACGGCCGGTGCGCTGCAGGCGGCCAACGCGGCGGAGCTCGGCAGCGCGGAAAGCGACAACGAGGCGCTGTGGCTGCGCGTGCGCGAACGCGCCGAAGACCGCCGCCAGCCGGCGCTTGCCGAGGCGCTGCAGCAACTCGACGGCGGCGCGCGCAGCGTGTTCGCGGTGCGCCGCGAGTTTCTGTCGAGCGAAGCGCAGACGGGTTATCTCGTCACGCTCCTGCGCGGCCACGCGGATCACCTGAGCGGCAAGTCGGCGCGCTACGTCGAGCGCTTGCGGCAGATCGCCAGCGAGCGCAGCGACAAGGTGCGCAAGGTCGCGGTCTCCAGCCAGTCGGGCCTGTTGCTGCTGGCGGTTGCGGGCGTCGTGGTGGCGTTGCTCGGCGTCGCGTATGCGAGCCGCATCCTGCACAAGCTGCAGGCGATGACGCGCGTGATGGCGCGACTCGCGAAAGGGATCACGTCCGACCGGATGCCGTCGACGCACCGGCCGGACGAGATCGGCGAGCTGGCGCGCGCGTTCGAGGTGTTCCGCACCAACCTGATCGAGAAGGAGCAACTGACCCACGGGCTCGAGTCGCAGCGCCGCCTGCAGGAGTCGGTGCTCAACTCGATGAACGACGGGGTGTCCGTCCACGATACGCACGGCAGCCTGATCGCGTGGAATCCGACCTTCGCGACGCTGCTCGGGATCGACCCGGGCACGCTGTACGCGGGCCTGTCGCTCGCGATGCTCCGGCAGGCCATGCATCAGCCTGCGCGCTGGCGCCAGGTGTCGCGCGAGACCGCGACCCGCACATCCGACGGCGCACGCATTGCCGCGTCGGCCGAACTGCACCTGCGCGACCAGCGGACCCTCGAATTCCACTGCCAGCCGCTTCCGGACGGCGGCTGGGTGGCGGTCTGCCGCGACCTGACGAGCCGGCGCGCGGTCGAGGCCGAGTTGCGCCAGGCGCAGAAGATGGACGTGCTCGGCCAGCTGACGGGCGGCGTCGCGCATGATTTCAACAACTTCCTGGTCGCGATACTCGGCAACCTGGAACTGCTGCTGCCGCGGCTCGACGGCCAGCAGGATGCGCAGACGATGGCCGAGCGGGCGCGCCGCGCGGCCGAACGCGCGTCGCGGCTCACGCGGCGGCTGCTCGCGTTCGCGCGGCGCCAGCCGCTGCAGGCCGAACGCGTGTCGGTCAGGGCGATGCTCGCGGAGATGCTCGATCTCGTCGAATACTCGGCGGGCCAGCGAGTGGCCGTCGTGCTGGAGCCGGCCGCCGACGCGATGTGGGTGAACGTCGACCGCGGCCAGCTCGAGAACGCCGTCCTCAACCTGGCGCTCAACAGCGCCGCCGCGATGCCGGGCGGCGGGACGCTGGCACTGGCCGCGCGCCGCGCACCGGCGCCCGACGGTGCCGCCGCGCCGCACGCGATCGTGCTGAGCGTCACCGACACGGGTTGCGGGATCGCCCCGGTGCTGCTCGACAAGGTAATCGAGCCGTTCTTCACGACCAAGGCGGCCGGCGAGGGGAGCGGGCTCGGGCTCAGCAGCGTCTACGGCTTCGTGCGCCAGAGCGGCGGCGATCTGCGCATCCACAGCGAGGTCGGCCGGGGCACATGCGTGGAGCTGTGGCTGCCCGAGAGCGCCCCGCCCGAACGGCGCGGCGCGCCGGCCGCCGTCGCGGCCGCGCCCGTTGCCGGACAGGCCGGTGCCCGCGTACTCGTGGTCGACGACGATCCCGAGGTGCGCGACACGGCGCTCAGCCAGTTCGCGGCGCTCGGCGCGCGGGCCGACGCGGTGGCGACCGGCGACGCGGCATTGCGCTGGCTGGCCGAGCACGGCCCCGTCACGCTCGTGCTGTCGGACATCTCGCTCGGCGCGGGCGGCAGCGGCATCGCGTTCGCGGCGCGGCTCGCCGAGCGCTGGCCGGCGCAGCGCGTCGCGCTGACCTCGGGCCTGCCGCCCGAGATTCATCAGACCCATCCCGACTGGCGAGCCGACCTGCCGTTCGTGCCGAAGCCGTTCGATCTCGCGGCGCTCGCCGCGCTGCTGGGCTGACGCGCGGCGGCGATTGTTTCGATTGTTAATGGCGCGGCGCGTTTCCGAAATTTTCGATTAACCGGACTGGAGTCTCATAGACCCACGGCACCCGGCGACGCGCTCGCGACTCCGCGGCGCACGATTCGAACGATTCGAAAAAAACTGGAGACACCGAATGATGAAGCTCAAGGCAGGTTTGCTGACGATGGCGCTCGCGGTGGCGGCCGCCACGGCCACCAGCGCCGGCGCGGCGACGCTGCGGATCGCATGCGGCGCAGCCGGCGTCGACCAGGACATTTGCCAGGTCTCGGCGAAGCGGTGGGCCGAGAAGACCGGCAACGAAGTCGAGTTCATCAGCATGCCCAACAACTCGAGCGAAACGCTGGCGCTCTATCAGCAACTGCTCGGCGGCGGCTCGGACAAGATCGACGTGATGCAGATCGATACGGTCTGGCCGGGCATCCTCGCGAACCACCTGATCGACCTGAAGCCGTACAGCAAGGGGCTGGAAAGCCAGTCGTTCCCGAGCATCGTCGCGAACGACACGGTGAACGGCAAGCTGGTCGCGATGCCGTGGTTCATCGATACGGGGCTGCTCTACTACCGCAAGGACCTGCTCGACAAGTACCGCGTGAAAGTGCCCGCCACGTGGGAGGAGCTCGACGCCACCGCGCGCAAGATCCAGTCGGGCGAGCGCGCCGCCGGCAACGAGAAGGTCTGGGGCTACGTGTGGCAAGGGCGTGCTTACGAAGGGCTGACGTGCGCGGCGCTCGAATGGGTCAGCAGCTACAACGGCGGCACGGTGGTCGACGACAAGGGCCGCGTGACCATCGACAACCCGGGCGCGATCAAGGCGCTCGATCAGTCGGCGAAATGGGTCGGCACGATCAGCCCGAAGGCCGTGCTGAACTACGGCGAAGAAGAAGCCCGCGGCGTGTTCCAGGCCGGCAACGCCGTATTCATGCGCAACTGGCCGTACGCATGGGCGATCGCGAATCGCACCGGTAGCCCGATCAAGGGCAAGGTCGGCATCGCGCCGCTGCCGAAGGGCGGCGCCGACGGCCGTCCGGCTGCCGCGCTGGGCGGATGGCAGCTCGCCGTGTCGCGCTACTCGCCGAACCCGAAACTGGCCGCCGATCTCGTGATGTACATGGCGAGCGCGGAAGTGCAGAAGATGCGCGCGATCCAGGCGTCGTTCAACCCGACGATGCCGGCGCTCTACCGGGACAAGGACATCCTGCAGGCCAACCCGTTCATGGCCGATCTGCTGCCGACCTTCAGCACGGCGGTCGCGCGGCCGTCGACCGTGACCGGCGCGAAGTACAACCAGGTCAGCAACCAGTTCTGGAATGCCGCGCACGACGTGCTCGCCGGCAGCGACACCGCAGCGAGCGCGCTCGCACGGCTCGCCGCCACGCTCAACCGGCTCGCGCCGGGCGGTGTCTGGCACTGAGCGCCGCGGCGCGCGATTGATCGATCGGGCCGGCCTCCGCAGGGTGCCGGCCTGACAGGAGACATCGAATGAGAACCGGAAGCATCGAGATAAGTAGTAGTCCTGCGTTCGTGCAGGTGCCCGTCAAGGCCCGTGCCGGGCTCGCCCGAGCGCGCCGGCGCCAGGCGTGGCTGCTGGTGGCGCCCGCGCTGCTCACGCTGGCGGCCATCGCCGGCTGGCCGCTGCTGCGCACCGCGTGGTTCAGCCTGACCGACGCGCAGCTGTCGGACCTGTCGCAGCGTCATTTCGTCGGCCTCGACAACTATCTCGGCACAGCGGGCGTGCTGCGCGACCCGGCGTGGTGGCAGGCCGTCGGCAATACCGTGCTGTTCGCCGTCGTGTCGGTGGTGCTCGAGACGGCCACCGGCCTCGGCGTCGCGCTGCTGCTGGACGTGCCGTCGCGGCTGCGGACGCTGCTGCGCGCGGCCGTGCTCGTGCCGTGGGCGATCCCGACCGTCGTGTCGGCGAAGATCTGGAGCTGGATGCTCAACGACCAGTTCGGGATCGTCAACGCGATGCTGATGTCGATCGGCGCGATCCACGAGCCGCTCGCCTTCACGGCCGACGCGCGCCTCGTCTTCCCGACCATCGTGCTCGTCGACGTGTGGAAGACCACGCCGTTCATGGCGCTGCTGATGCTCGCCGCGCTGCAGACCGTGCCGCGCGATTGCTACGAGGCCGCGCGGGTCGACGGCGTGCCGCGCTGGCGCGTGTTCCGCTCGGTGACGCTGCCGCTGATCCTGCCGGGTGTACTGGTCGCGATGATCTTCCGCTCGCTCGACGCGCTGCGCGTGTTCGACCTGATCTACGTGATGACGTCGAACAGCCGGATCACGAAAAGCATGTCGATCTATGTGCGCGAACAGCTGATCGATTTCCAGCAGGTCGGGTTCGGGTCGGCGTCGGCGATGCTGCTGTTCGTCACGATCGTGCTGTTCACCATCGGCTACATGGCGCTCAGCCGCCGCCGGCTGCAGGAGGCGTGACATGAAGAAGCATCCGCTCGATATCGCGATTTACTGGCTGCTGTCGGCGCTCGTGCTGGTGATCGCGCTGTTCCCGTTCGTCTACATGATCGGTACGTCGATCAAGCATGGCGATGCGCTGTTCGATACGTCGCTGTTCCCCGCGAGCCCGTCGCTCGACAACTACCGCCAGCTGTTTCGCGGCCAGCCGTTCGGCGCGTACCTGCTGAATTCGGCGCTCGTCGCGGGCGGGGCCGTCGCTTTGTCGCTCGCCGTGTCGGTGCTCGCCGCGTACGCGCTTGGCCGCGTGTCGTTCCGCGGCCGCGGCGTGCTGATGATGTGCATTCTCGGCGTGTCGATGTTTCCGCAGGTCGCGATCCTGTCGGGCCTGTTCGAGCTGGTCCGCTCGCTCGGCCTGTACGACCACCTCGGCGCGCTCGTGCTGTCCGACCTGATCTTCACGCTGCCGTTCACGATCTGGATTCTCGTCACGTTCATGCGCGAGTTGCCGCGCGAGCTGGAGGAGGCGGCACTCGTCGACGGCGTCGGCGTGTTCACGCTGATCTTCCGGATCTTCATGCCGCTGCTGCGGCCGGCGCTGGCCGCAACGTCGCTGCTCGCGTTCGTGTCGGCCTGGAACGAGTTCCTGTTCGCGCTGACCTTCATGATCTCGTCGAGCCAGCGCACGGTGCCCGTCGCGATCACGATGATCTCGGGCGCGAGCAGCTACGAGTTGCCGTGGGGAACCATCATGGCCGCGTCGGTCATCGTCACCGTGCCGCTCGTGCTGCTGGTGCTGGTGTTTCAGCGGCAAATCGTCTCCGGCCTGACCGCCGGTGCGGTCAAGGGTTGACGCGTCTCGGCCCGAACAGGATCAAGAGGGAAAACATGAGTCAGATCAAGTTGAGCGGTCTTCGCAAGCAGTTCGGCACGACCCCCATCCTCAGCGACGTGAATCTCACGGTCGAGCCGGGCGAGTTCTGCGTCTTCATCGGTCCGTCGGGCTGCGGCAAGTCGACCTTGCTGCGGATCGTCGCCGGCCTCGAGGAGCAGAGCGAGGGCGACGTGTGGATCGACGGCCGTTGCGTCAACACGTTTGCGCCTGCGCAGCGCGACATCGCGATGGTGTTCCAGAGTTATGCGCTTTATCCGCACATGTCCGTCTACGAAAACATGGCGTTCGGCCTGCGTCACCTGCGTTTGCCGAAGGACGAGATCGACCGGCGGGTGCGGCTCGCTTCTGAATCGCTGCGCCTCGGCGAGCTGCTCGAACGCAAGCCCGGCGCACTGTCCGGTGGCCAGCGGCAGCGCGTCGCGATCGGCCGTGCGATCGTCCGCAAGCCGAAAGTGTTCCTGTTCGACGAGCCGCTGTCGAACCTCGATGCGGCGCTGCGCGTGAAGACGCGCGTCGAGATCGCGAAGCTGCACCGCAACCTCGACAGCACCAGCATGGTCTACGTGACGCACGACCAGGTCGAGGCGATGACGCTCGCCGACAAGATCGTGCTGCTGCGGCCGCTCGAAGGGCGCAGCGGGATCGCCAGCGTCGCGCAGATCGGCACGCCGCTGGACCTGTATCACCGTCCGGCGAGCCAGTTCGTTGCCGGCTTCATCGGCTCGCCCGCGATGAACTTCCTGCCGGCGAGCGTCGCGGCGGCCGGCAGCGGCGAGGTTCGCGTGCTGGTCCGCGACCATCCGCTCGGCGCCGACGTGTCCGGCGACGGCCTCGAGACGGGCGCCGCCGTGACCCTCGGCATCCGCCCCGAACACGTGCGGGTCGGGTCCGGCGCCGTCACCGGCCAGGTCGCGCACGTCGAGCAGATGGGCGAACACACCTATCTGTATCTCGACACGCCGCTGTGCGATCAGCCGATCGTCGCTAAGACCGATGCCGCCGGTGCGCGGGTCGGCGAGCGCCTGCGCGTCGATCTGCCGGCCGCCGCGCTGCATCTGTTTCATCCGGACGGACGCGCGGCGGTACGCACGCCGCGCGAGCCTGCCGCACCGGCGCTCGCGATCGCCTGAGCGGCGCGCGATACCCGGTACCCGGCGAATCCAGCTACAGGTTTCAGGCGGCCACGGCGCATGGCCGCTGTCGAATGGGCGCCAAATCATCGATAAAGGATAGTCATGCTAAACAAGAAGCTTTCAGTGATCGTATGGAACGAGTTCGAGCACGAACGGGAAAATGCGGGTGTGCGCGCGATCTATCCGGACGGGCTGCACCAGGTGATCGCCGCCGCGCTCGCCGAGACGCCGGCGCTCGGCCACGGTGCGCTGCCGCTCGAGATCGGCACCGCGACGCTCGACCAGCCCGAGCACGGCCTCAGCGAAGCGCGGCTCGCCGCATGCGACGTGCTGATCTGGTGGGGGCACAAGGCTCACGCGAAGGTCTCCGACGAGATCGTCGAGCGCGTGCAGCGCCGCGTGCTCGAGGGGATGGGCCTGATCGTGCTGCATTCCGGGCACTTCTCGAAGATCTTCCGCCGCTTGCTCGGCACGAACTGTTCGCTGAAGTGGCGCGAGGCGGCCGAGAAGGAACGGCTGTGGGTCGTCGAACCGTCGCATCCGATCGCGGCCGGGCTCGGCGAGTACTTCGAGCTGCAGCACGAGGAAATGTACGGCGAGCGTTTCGACATCCCGCAGCCGGACAGCACCGTGTTCATCTCGTGGTTCGAGGGCGGCGAGGTGTTCCGTTCGGGCTGCTGCTGGGAGCGCGGTCACGGCCGGATCTTCTATTTCCGCCCCGGGCACGAAGCCTACCCGACCTATCACGACCGCAACGTGCAGCGCGTGATCGCGAACGCGGTGCAGTGGGCCGCGCCGCGCGTGAACCTCGCCGATAGCTGCCCGAACTCGCCGCCGCTCGAACAGCTCAGCGAGAAAAGCCAGCAGTTCGCGCACGTCGGCATCCAGCAAAGCGCAGGAGACCTCGCATGAACGACGACTACAAGGTTGAGCTGCCGGAAGCGGCGGTGATTGCACGCGGCCGGCGCCTGCGCGTCGGCGTGATCGGGCTCGGGATCGGCAGCAAGCATATCGAAGGCTGGCGCGAGCATCCGGACGTCGACGTGGTCGCGATTGCCGACCCCGATGCGAAGCGGCTCGCGAAGGTCGGCGACGCGTTCGGCATCGACGCGCGCTACGCGTCGGCCGACGCGATGCTCGCGGCCGAGCGGCTCGACGTCGTCAGCGTCTGCACGCCGAACAAGTTCCATCGCGAGCTGACGCTCGCCGCGTTCGACGCCGGCTGCCACGTGCTGTGCGAGAAGCCGATGGCGCTGAACGCGGACGAGGGGCGCGAGATGCTGATCGCCGCGCAGCGCGCCGGCAAGCGGCTGATGATCAATTTCTCGTACCGCTTCAGCGCGCAGTCGCGCGCGCTGAAGGCGCAGGTCGAAAGCGGCCTGTTCGGCGACTTCTATTTCGGGCGGACGGTCTGGCATCGCCGGCGCGGGATGCCCGGCTTCGGTGGCTGGTTCGGCACGAAGGCGCTGGCGGGCGGCGGGCCGCTGATCGATCTCGGCGTGCATCGTCTCGATCTCGCGCTGTGGCTGATGGGCTATCCGAAACCCGTGTGGGTGATGGGCAGCACCTACGATCCGATCGCGCGCGAGCTGGCGGCGCGCGCGGGCAAGACCTTCGACGTCGAGGATCTCGCCGCCGCGATGATCCGCTTCGACAACGGCGCGACGCTCGCGCTCGAGGCATCGTGGGCGACCAACATCCAGGAGGCGGAGCTGATGGAAACCCGCCTGCTCGGCACGCGTGCCGGGCTGCTGCAGAAGAACCTGAACGAGGGCTACACGTTCGACGCGCACGTGTTCATCGAGCAGAACGGCGCGCAGTTCGACATGCGGCTGAATCCGCCCGCCGAAGGCGCGCATTCCGCGATGTACGACTACGCGGAGGCGATTCTGTGCGACGTCCCGCATCCCGCGCCCGGTGAGGAAGGGCTGATCGTGATGGAGATTCTCGACGCGATCTATGCGAGCGCGGCCGCGGGCGAGCCGATCCGCATTCACGCGCCGGGACCGGCAGCCGTCGACGCGGCGCCGGTGGTGGACCTCGACGTCGCCGGCTGACGTCGAGCGCCGATTTCGTACCGGGCCGGCGCGCGGATCGTCCACCGCGCCGGCCCGTCAGCAGCATGACGGACGACGCAGCACACACACCTATTCGATGACGCCGCGCATCGCACGCGGCGCACAGACAACGTTTGGAGACACGTTCATGATCGACGAAGCAGGCTGCGCCGCGCGCGGCGCAGCACGCACCCCGTTCAGGCTCACGCGGCTCGCCGCCGTTTTCTCGCTGGCCGTCGCATCGGCCGCGCTGCATGCGGCGCCGGACCCGGTCACGACGGTCGCCGCCGACAGCGCGCCGGGCGGGCTCTCGCAGGCCACCGGCGTCGTGCCGGCCGACACGAGCCCCGCCAACGTGGCGACGCCGACGCCGTCGTCGGCCTGGAACCAGCTGACGCCGTGGACGCAGTTCCATGGCTATATGCGGGCCGGCGTCGGCACGAGCGATGGTCATTCGCAGGCCTGCTTCCAGTTGCCGGGCGCACAGAGCAAATACCGGCTCGGCAACGAATGCCAGGTCTACAGCGAGCTGGAGATCGACCAGACGCTGTACAAGTTCTCGAACGGCATGCAACTGTCGGCGGTGGGGATGGCGAGCCTCGTCAACGATCTCGATCGCGCGCCGACCTTCAACGGCGATCACGGCCGCGTGCGCCTGCCGCAATCGTACGTGCAGCTCACGAACCTTCCGGGGCTCGACGACATGCGGATCTGGTTCGGGCGCATCTACTACCGGCGCAACGACGTCCACATGAACGACTTCTATTACTGGAACCCGAGCGGCCTCGGCGCGGGCGTCGAGAACGTGCCGATCGGCGGCGGCCTGAAGCTCAGCTATGCGCTGTTCCGCGAGGACTACATCGACCAGCCCAACTACGCGACGCGCCACGACCTGCAGCTGTCGGGCGTGCACCCGAACCCCGGCGGCGAACTGCAGTTCGGGCTGTCGTACATCCCGGCCCGCGCACCGGTGCTGAACGCGGGCGGCGTGCTGCAGGACGCACACAGCGGCTGGTCGTTCACGGTCCAGCACGTGCAGACCAACCTGCTCGGCGGCAAGAACAAGCTCGCGTTCCAGTACGGCGTCGGTCCGGGCACGGGCCTCGGCTACACGGGCACGCTGACCAACGACAACCGCTACAAGAGTTTCCGCGTGCTCGACGCGTTCGACTGGCAAGTGACGCGCGACTTCAGCGGGCAGGTGGTCGGCATCTACCAGCGCGACATCGCGCCGTCGGGCGGGTCGCAGACCTGGATCTCGATGGGCGTGCGGCCGGTGTACGCGTTCACGCAGCACATCAAGCTGCAGGGCGACCTCGGGCACGATCGCGTGACGCCGTCCGGTGGCCCGACGCGCACGCTGCTGAAGGCGAGCGTCGCGCTGACGCTGGCGATGGACCGCTCGTTCTGGTCGCGGCCGGAATTCCGCGTGTTCTACACGTACGCGCGCTGGAACCAGGCCGCGCAGGATGCGGCGGCGCCCGGCGATCCGCTGTCGACGACGGGCATCTTCGGCACGTCGCGCACGGGTTCGACGGTTGGCGCGCAGGTCGAATGGTGGTGGTGAGCGCGATGACGGAACGTTGTACGACGATATCGATGGGGGCCGATGCCGCGCCGTTCTCGCGCATCGTGTTCGGGATGTGGCGGATCGGCGACTGGGCGTTGTCGGTCCGCGAGCGACGTGCGCTGATCGAGGCGGCGCTGGAACTCGGCGTGACGAGCTTCGATCATGCGGACATCTACGGCGACTACACGGCCGAGGGCCTGTTCGGCGACGTGTTGGCCGATGCGCCGCACCTGCGCGAACGGATGCAGATCATCACGAAGTGCGGGATCCGGCTCGTGTCCGCGCGCCGGCCCGCGCACGGGATCAAGCATTACGACACGCGCGCCGCGCATGTCGTCGCGTCGGTCGAGCAGTCGCTGCGCGCGCTGCGTACCGACCGGCTCGATCTGCTGCTGCTGCATCGTCCCGATCCGCTGATGGATGCCGACGAAGTCGCCGCGACCTTCGACGCGCTCCGGCGTGACGGAAAGGTGAGGGCGTTCGGGGTATCGAACTTTACGCCGGCGCAGGCTGCGTTGCTGCAGGACCGCATGGCGGCACACGGCATGTCGCTCGCGACGAACCAGGTCGAATGCTCGCTGCTGCACGTCGCGCCGCTCGACGACGGCACGTTCGACCAGGCGCAGCACTGGCGCTGTCCGCCGATGCTGTGGTCGCCGCTCGCGGGCGGACGCCTGTTGACGGAGGCGTCGCCCGCCGCGACGCGGGTGCGCGAGAGTGCGACGCGGATCGGCGACGCGCTCGGCGTGTCCGCGACGACGGTGCTGTTCGCGTGGCTGCTCGCGCTGCCATGCCGGCCGCTGCCGATCGTCGGGTCGAGCCGGATCGCGGCGCTGCGCGAAGCGGTCGCGGCGACCCGCATCGCGCTCGGGCGCGAGCAATGGTTCGAACTGCTGGGCGCGGCGCGCGGCGTGGAGGTGCCATGACCGTTGCGATCGACACATGATGACAATTCGGGAGAGACGATGAGCGTAGCAACCCTCAACGGTGATCCGGCTGCGCCGTGCGGTGTCCGCACCGGAGAACCCCGCTTGCTGGCCGATATCGGCGGCACGCATGCGCGCTTCGCGCTGGAGACCGCATTCGGCGGGATCGGCGACGTGCGCGTCTATCGATGCAGCGCCCATGCCGGCGTGGACGACGCGGTGCGCGCGTTCCTGCGCGACACGGGCGGCGCGCGGGTGCGGGATGCGGCGATCGCGATCGCCAATCCCGTGGACGGCGACATGATCAGCATGACCAATCATGACTGGCGCTTCTCGATCGACGCGACGCGTCGCGCGCTCGGGTTCGACACGCTGCACGTCTTCAACGACTTCGCGGCGCTGGCGATGGCCGTGCCGCATCTGCCCGCGGAGCAACGGCGGCAGGTCGGCGGCGGGCGCGCGGCGCCCGCGGGTACGATCGGCGTGCTCGGCGCGGGAACGGGGCTGGGCGTCTCGGCGCTCGTGCGCGCAGGCGACGCATGGGTGCCGGTGTCCGGCGAGGGCGGGCATGTGTCGTTCGCGCCCGCGGATGCACGCGAGGCCGACGTGCTGCAGTACGCGCGGGCGCGCTGGCCGCACGTGTCGTTCGAGCGGCTGGTCGCGGGCCCCGGCATCGCGGTGATTCACGCGGCGCTTGCCGTGCGCGACGGCTGCGACGCACCGCGGGCCGACGCGGCCGATACGGCCACCATCATCGATCGCGCGCTTGCCGGCGACGCACGCTGCGCGGCGACCCTCGATTGCTTCTGCGGCATGCTCGGCACGTTCGCGGGCAACCTGGCGCTGACGCTCGGCGCGACCGGCGGCATCCATATCGGCGGGGGCGTCGTGCCGCGCCTCGGTGCATGGTTCGATGCGTCGCCGTTTCGAGCCCGCTTCGAGGCGAAGGGCCGCTTTGCCGCTTACCTCGCGAAGATTCCGACCTTCGTGATCACCGCGCCGCATCCGGCCTTCGTCGGCGTGTCGCACCTGCTCGCCCGTGCGTTGGGCAAGGCCGGCTGACGCGAGTCCGGCTTGCGGGGTTGTAGTGCGACTGTCTGAAAAAAGTCGGCATGTCGAAAGAAATCCGGCGCGCGACGCTGCCCTATGGAATACGCCGACTGGAAGTCGTCCCGGAACTCATTTATTTTTAGAGGAGTGTCGCCGAGGCGTCGTGCGTTCCGGAGGAGTCGTGACCGCATTCCAGAAGGTGTGGCAGCTGCTCGTCGGAAAACCGCTGGATCCGCTCGATCCGCGCACGCGGCATGCGATCGCCGTGACGCCGCTCCTGGCCTGGGTCGGGCTCGGCGCCGACGGGTTGTCGTCGTCGTGCTACGGCCCGGAAGAGGCGTTCCTCGCGCTCGCGCACCACACGCCGCTCGCGCTGTTCCTCGCGCTTGCAACCGCGGCGACCGTCTTCATCATCGCGCTCGGCTACAACCAGGTGATCGAGCTGTTCCCGACGGGCGGCGGCGGCTATCGCGTCGCGACGTCGCTGCTCGGGTCGAAGCCGGGGCTGGTATCGGGCGCCGCGCTGCTGGTCGACTACGTGCTGACCGTCGCGACGTCGCTCGCGAGCGGCGTCGACGCGTTCTTCAGCCTGCTGCCGGTCAGTGCGCAGGCGTTCAAGCTCACGACCGAGATCGTGCTGATCCTGCTGATGACCGGGCTCAACTTCCGCGGGATGCGCGAATCGATCATGGTGATGCTGCCGATCTTCATCGGCTTCGTCGTGCTGCACTTCGGGCTGATCGTGTACGGCGTCGCCGCGCACGGCAGCAACCTCGCGATGATCGTGCCCGACGCCGTGCACGAGGCGCACGGCATGTCGCAGTCGGTCGGCGCGTTCGTGATGCTCGCGTTGCTGATGCGCGCGTTCTCGCTGGGCGGCGGCACCTATACGGGCCTCGAGGCCGTGTCGAACAACGTGAACATGCTCGCCGATCCGCGCGTGCCGAACGGCAAGGTGACGATGTGGTACATGTCGACGTCGCTCGCGTTCACGGCCGGCGGCATCATCCTGCTGTACATGCTGTGGCACGCGCGGCCCGTCGAAGGCGAGACGCTCAACGCGGTCGTGTTCGGCAGCGTGATCGATCATCTCGGGCTCGGCTCGGCGTTCGCGCGCCATGCGCTGCTCGCGGCCGTGCTCGCGTTCGAGGCCGGGCTGCTGCTGGTCGGCGCGCAGACGGGCTTCCTCGACGGCCCGGCCGTGCTGTCGAACATGGCGTCGGATTCGTGGGTGCCGCGCCATTTCCGCGACCTGTCGACACGCCTCGTGCGGCAGAACGGCATCATCGTCGTCGGCCTGTCGAGCCTGCTGATCCTGCTGTGGACGCACGGCAACGTCGACGTGCTCGTCGTGCTGTACAGCATCAACGTGTTCCTCACGTTCAGCATGTCGCTGCTCGGGCTGTGCACGTACTGGTGGCGCCATCGCGGCGAGCAGGGCTGGTTCAAGCACTTCTTCCTGTCGGCGCTCGGGCTGAGCGTGACGGCCACCGTGCTCGTCATCACGCTGATCGAGAAGTTCACGGCGGGCGGCTGGCTGACGGTGCTCGTGACGAGCGCGGTGATCGCGCTGTGCTTCATGATCAACCGCCACTATGCGGATACGCGCACGCAGCTCGCGAAGGAGGACGCGCTGTTCTCCGGGAAGCCGCCCGAAGTGGACGAGGCCGTCGCGCCGGGCAAGCCCGACCCGTCGCAGCCGACCGCCGTGCTGCTGGTCGGCAAGCATCGCGGCGCGAGCATGCATGCGCTGCTGTGGGTCAACCGGCTGTTTCCCGGCCACTTCCGCAACGTGATCTTCCTCGCGGTCGGCGAAGTCGATGCGAAGGCATACGACGGGCACGAACATCTCGAACGGCTGCGTCACGCGATCACCGAATCGCTCGACTACTATGTCGCGCACTGCCGCCGCAACGGCATCGCGGCCGACTACCGGATCGCATTCGGCACGAACCCCGTCGTCGAATTCATGAACCTCGCGTCGTCGACGCTCGACGACTATCCGAACGCGGTGTGCTTCGCGAGCAAGCTGATCTTCCGGCGCGTGAATTTCCTGACCGCGTGGCTGCACAATCAGACGCCGGTCGAATTGCAGGCGCGGCTGCATGTCGAGGGAAAGCAGATGGTGTTGCTGCCGATGAACGTCGGGTAGCATGGCGGCACGCACACGTTCGCTTGACGTGGTGCGGCAAGCGCGCGGGCGACTGCTGGCCGCAGCCGTCAGGGCTGATGATGCCGATGCGGGCGGTGAGGCCGCCGCAGCGACGGATGACGGAATTTGGCCCGCAGCCGGTCGCGCCCCGGACGCTTGACGAAGAACAGCACGGCGAGCGCGACAAACGCCAGCAGTACGACGATTTCCACGATCCCGTTTTCCATGGTGCCTCCCGGTCGCAGGCGTGCGATCCTTCGTCAGCGTTGGGCGATCGGGCGTATGCCGGCGGCCGCACGCGACGACGCTTTCATGTCTCATTCTAGGCCGGCGGCCACCGGCTTGACGCGTGCGTATGCGTCGCCCACACTGGCCCCACGAGTGTCGCGCGGTTGACCCTGATCGCCGCGCAACCGCGCTTTCCGTGAACCGCGACGAGGTGCGATGTGGTGCGCTTTTCTGTCGGCCTGGCCGGCTGGATGCTGGCATGCGTTGCCGCGTTCGGTACGTCGAACGCCGTCGATGCGACGACGGGCGCGAACGACACAGCCGACGAAGCGCCCGTCACGCTCGTCAGCGACGTCCACGAATTCGTGATCCAGCACGACGGCTCGCTCGACGAGCACGACGATTCGACGCTGCGCGCGAACAACGCGAACGGTATCGACGCGGTCGCGCAGCGCTACGTATGGTTCGACAAGAATCTCGAGCAGGTCGACCTGCTCGCGGCCGAGACGATCGATCGCGAAGGCGTCGCGCATCCGGTCGGCGCGGACGGCATTCGCGACGTGCAGGAGCCGCGCTCGGCCGGCGCGCCGACGTTTCAGGACGGGCTGTTGCGCACCGTCGTGTTTCCCGGCGTCGAAGCCGGGTCCAGCACGCGAGTGGCGTTCCGCAAGACGCGCACGAAGCCCGTCAATCGCGGCTACTTCGGCTACTACGTCGAGCCGTCGCGCGAGCCCGTCGACAGCCAGCGGCTGATCTTCGACGTACCGGCCGACCTGCCGCTGTACGCGGATGCGCGCGGCTACGTCGCGCTGCCGCCGGTCACGGTGAACGGCCGCACGCGCTACGAATTCGATTACCGGCACGGCCCGTACGAGCGCATCGAGAGCGGCGCGGTCGGCTACCCGACCTACGGCGACCGGCTCGTCGTCTCGACGCTACCCGACTACGCGGCATTCGCCGCACGCTACCGCAACGCGGCTGTCGACCCGAGCGCAGGCGATCCGGCCGTTGTGCAACTGGCGCGCGCGCTCACCGCCGATGCTGCCGATCCGCGCGACAAGGCGCGCATCCTGTACGACTGGGTGCAGGCGAACGTGCGCTACGTGGGGCTGTTCCTCGGCGAAACGGCCGCCGCCCCGCATCGCGCGACGGACATCCTGCGCAACCGCTACGGCGATTGCAAGGATCACGTCGCGCTGTTCGGCGCGCTGCTCGCGGCGGTCGGCATCCGCAGCGAGCCGGTGCTGATCAATCTCGGTTCGGTCTATACGCTGCCGTCGGTACCCGGTTACGGCGGCGGCGCGATCAACCACGCGATCACGTGGCTGCCCGATCTCGCGCTTTACGCGGATACGACGACGGCCGGCATCGCGTTCGGTTACCTGCCGCCGATCGTGATGGACCGCCCGGCGCTGCTGGTCGACACGGGCGTGCTGTCGCGCACGCCGGCCACGCAGCCGCGTGGCCGCGTGGCGCGCGTCGAGATCGACGCCGCGCAGCCGGGCGCCGCGCGTTTTCATGCGTACGTCGAGGACAGCGGCTGGACGGCGGAACTCGAACGCAACCTCTTTCGTCGCGCACCGCACGACCGCATCGATCAGCTCGCGACCGAGCGCTTGCGACAAAGCGGCCTGCGCGGCCGCGCGCAACTGTCGACCAGCGACCGGCGCGTGACCGACGGGCCGTTCGACGTGACGGTCGCGGGCACGCTCGATCATTTCGTATGGCCCGATGGCACGACCGCATTGCCCGCGCTGTCGAGCCTCACGGGCGGTATCGCGACGCAGGTCGAGAGCTGGCTGGCCGAGCCCGTGCGCACGCAGCCGTGGGGCTGCCTGGGCGGCACGTTCGACGAGACGGGCCAGATCGCGTTGCCGGCCGGTGTCGTCGTGACCGACCTGCCGGCCGACGCGGCCGTGCACGACGGCTTTGTCGACTTCACGTCGCATTACGTGTTCGATGCGGCCGCGCGCGTCGTGCAGGTCACGCGGCGGATGAAGGCGGATTTCGGCCGCCAGGTGTGCACGCCCGGCGAATTTACCGCGCTGCGCGCGTCGCTCGAGCGCATCGAGCGCGACACGCAGGCACAGATCGTCGTGCGGGCGAAAGGGCGTTGAACGGGTAGCGGCATCGAGCGCGTCGCCGCCATCGGTCGACGCGCGGGAGGGCCATCATGACGGAACGGGATGACGAGATTGCCGATCTCTCGAAGGACTTGCTGGGCCGGATCGTGCAGGGTGCCGTCGCGAACGGCGCGGCCGTGGATGCGGAGCAGTGTGCGGCGCTTGCCGTGCAGTGCGCAACGGCGCTGGTCGACAAGCTCGAGGCGCGCAGCGGCTGAGCGCTGAAGCAGCGTCGGGCGTTACGCTTCGGCGCGCACCTCGCCATCCGCGCGCACCGCGCCCGGCGGCTTGCCGACCACGCGCTTGAACGCACGGCTGAACGCGGCCAGCGAACCGTAGCCGAGCCGGTACGCGACGGCTTCGATCGACTCGTGGTCGCGTGCGATCCATTGCGCGGCGAGCCGCATCCGCAGATCGGTCAGGTAGCGCACGGGCGTCATCCCGGTGGCCGCGAGAAACCGTTCGGCGAACACCGAGCGCGACACGCCCGCCTCGGTTGCGAGTTCCGCGACGCTCCAGTTGCGACCGGGGTCGCGATGCAGCGCGACGATCGCGCGGCCGAGCTTCGGCTCGCGCAGCGCCTGCACCCAGCCCGTCGCGTCGCCGCATCCGCACTCGACCCAGCCGCGCACGATGAACGCCGCGACCACATCCGCGAGCCGCGCGAGGATGCCCGCGAAGCCCGCGCGCGCCGTGCACGCTTCGCGTTCCATCGCGTCGAGCATCGGGCGGATTTCCGGGTAGCGCGCGAGCAGCGTGCCGACGTGCATGAACTCGGGCATCGTGCCGACCAGCGGCTGCATGCCGCCGAGATCGAGCTCCATGCACGCGCTGAAGATCAGCGCATCGCCGGCGCCCGGCTCGGTCGTCGCGCAACTGGCCGGCGATGCGCCGGCCGACGCCACCGACGCGACCGTATCGCAGATCTTCGCGACCTCGAAGCCGTTGAGCTCGCGGCACGGCGCATCCGCGTCGGACACCAGCGCGTGCACGCGGCCGTGCGGCAGCAGGATCGCGTCGCCGGCCTCGAGCCGCATCGTGTCGCCCGACGCGTCACGCAGCAGCACGGGCCCGCGCACCACGAAATGGAACTGCGCGCGGCCCGTCACATGGCCGAAATTCAGTCCGAATGGCCGCGCGACCTGGATGCGGCGGTACTGCACGCCGCTCAGTCGCATCCCCAGCAGAAGCTCGCTGACGAGGTCGTGCACATCGGGAATCGGGGGCAGAAGGGGTTCGGACATATCGAGATTCGGACGTTCGATCAATAAGTGCGGATTGTATGTCATAGACCGTCCTGACGTGGTTCCTTACGATACGCCCTCATCAGTATTTTCCCTAACCGACACGGAACCACGCATGAATCCCGGAATCTCCTCGGCCGCCTCGACGGCGGCCCCCCGCGAACCGGCCTGGGGCGCGGTGTTCGCGATGACGCTCGGCGTGTTCGCGCTGGTCACGGCCGAATTCCTGCCGGCGAGCCTGCTGACGCCGATGGCCGACAGCCTCGGCGTGACCGAAGGCGTGGCCGGGCAGGCCGTCACGGCCACCGCGACGGTCGCGCTCGTCACGAGCCTGCTGATCTCGGCGCTGACGCGCACGATCGACCGGCGGCGCGTGCTGCTCGTGTTCTCGGTGCTGCTCGTGGCGTCGAACCTGGCGGTCGCGTTCGCGCCGAACCTGACGACGCTGCTGATCGGCCGCGTCGTGCTCGGCATCGCGCTCGGCGGCTTCTGGACGATGGCGACGGCCACCGCGATGCGGCTCGTACCGACGTCGATGGTGCCGCGCGCGCTGTCGATCATCTTCAGCGGCGTGGCGGTCGCGACGATTGCGTCCGCGCCGATGGGCAGTTACTTCGGCCACCTGATCGGCTGGCGCAACGTGTTCCTGATCGCGGCCGCGCTCGGCGGGCTTTCGTTCGTGTCGCAGATCCTCACGCTGCCGTCGATGCCGCCGAGCGGCACGACGCGGCTGCGCACGCTGATCGACGTGCTGCGCCGGCCGACCGTCGGCCTCGGGATGTTCGCGACGATCCTCGTGTTCACCGGGCATTTCGCGTTCTTCACGTATCTGCGGCCGTTCCTCGAGCAGGTGGCCGGGGTCGGCGTGAACGGGCTGTCGGCGATCCTGCTCGGCTACGGCATCGCGAACTTCGTCGGCACGTCGCTGGCCGGCCGCGTGCTCGAACACCGGTTGCGGCCGATGCTGATCGGCATGCCCGCGTTGATGGTCGTGCTCGGCATCGCGCTCGTCGCGCTCGGCCGCGCGCCGATGATCGACGCGGTGCTCGTCGCGTTGTGGGGGATGGCGTTCGGCGGCGTGCCCGTCGCGTGGTCGACGTGGGTCACGCGTACCGTGCCCGACGAGGCCGAGAGTGCCGGCGGGCTGATCGTCGCGGCGATCCAGCTGGCGATCGCGACGGGCGCGGCGGCCGGCGGCGTCGTGTTCGACGCGAACGGTGCGGCCGGCGTGTTCGTCGGTGCGGCCGTCGTACTGGCCGTTGCCGTTGCAACGATCGTGACCGGCGTGCCGAAGCGGGTCGGTGTCGCGGTGTCCTGACCGGCCGGGCAGGGCCCGCGTTTCGCGGGCCCGCCGGCGGTCGTCGGTCCGTCAGGCCGCGCCGGTAGTCGCGATGCGGTCGAGTTCCGCGAGCGAGTCTTCCGGCAGATCGAGGTCGGCCGCCGCGAGATTCTCGCGCAGATGCGCGACCGACGACGTGCCTGGAATCAGCAACACGTTCGGTGCGCGGCGCAGCAGCCACGCCAGCGCGACCTGCATCGGCGTCGCGCCGACGCGTGCCGCCACGCCGGACAGCGTTGATGACTGCAGCGGCGAGAAGCCGCCGAGCGGAAAGTACGGCACGTAGGCGATACCGTCACGGGCCAGCGCGTCGATCAGCGCATCGTCGCCGCGATGCGCGATGTTGTAGTGGTTCTGCACGCAGACGATGTCGCAGATCCGCCGACCTTGCGCGACCTGCGCGGCCGTCACGTTGCTCAGGCCGATGTGGCGGACGAGCCCGCGCCGCTGCAGTTCGGCGAGCACGCTCAGCGGCGCTTCGATCGACCCTTCGGCCGGCCCGTGAGGGTCGAACATGATGCGCAGGTTGACCACGTCGAGCCTGTCGAGTCCGAGGTTGCGCAGGTTGTCGTGCACGGCCCGTTCGAGTTCGTCGGGCGCGAACGCGGGCAGCCACGCTGCGTCGTCGCCGCGGCGCGCGCCGATCTTGGTGACGATCGCGAGATCGTCGCGATACGGATGCAACGCTTCGCGGATCAGCTGGTTCGTGACGTGCGGGCCGTAGAAGTCGCTGGTGTCGATATGGTCGACGCCGGACGCGACGGCTTCGCGCAAGACGTTCAGCGCCGCGTCGCGATCCTTCGGCGGGCCGAACACGCCGGGGCCCGCGAGCTGCATTGCGCCGTAGCCGATTCGTTTGACGTTGCGATTGCCGAGCCTGAAGGCGGCGGTGTGTCGGATGTCGGACATGACTCTGCTCCTGTTGATGAGTCCGCCCAGCATAGGGATTGGCCGTCTGCGCGATAAGCCGTCATAATCCGCACGGGTTGTACGAAAAGGCGAACAATGCAAGCCGATCTGGGCGATCTGAATGCGTTCATGGCCGTGGCGCGCGCCGGCGGATTCCGTGACGCCGCACGCGTGACGGGCCTCAGCGCGTCGGGGCTGAGCGAGGCCGTGCGCCGGCTGGAGGCGCAGCTCGGCGTCCGGCTGCTGCACCGCACGACGCGCAGCGTCGTGCCGACCGAAGCCGGCGAGCGCCTGCTCGCGCGCGTCGGGCCCGCGCTGACCGAAGTGGCGGCGGCGCTCGACGGTATCGGCGATTTCCGGGACAGACCGGCCGGCACGTTGAAGCTGAACGTGCCGGTCAGCGCGTCCCGGCTCGTGCTGCCCTCGATCGTGCCGCGCTTCCTCGACGCGTACCCGGACATCCGGCTGGAAGTGATCGCCGACGAAAGTTTCGTCGACGTGCTGGCCGCGGGATGCGACGCGGGCATCCGCTACGACGAGCGGCTCGAACAGGACATGATCGCGGTGCCGATCGGCCCGCGCATTCAGCGGTTCGCGACCGCGGCCGCGCCGGGTTATCTCGATCGTCACGGCCGGCCGCGGCATCCGCGCGACCTGCTCGACCATCGCTGCCTGCGCGGACGTTTCGCGAGCGGGTCGATGCCGCCGTGGGAGTTCGAGCGCGACGGCGAGGTCGTGCGGATCCAGCCGGCCGCCGGGCCGCTGCTGGTGCAGGTCGGCGGCGCGTCGGACCTGATGGTCGATGCGGCGATCGCCGGCACGGGCATCGTGCATCTGTTCGAAGACTGGCTGCGTCCGCATCTCGAGCGCGGCGCCCTCGAACCCGTGCTCGAACCCTGGTGGCGGCCGTTTTCAGGGCCGTTCCTCTATTACCCCGGCCGACGTCTCGTGCCGCCGGCACTGCGCGCGTTCATCGATTTCATCAAGGCATCCTGAGCGATGCGGGCGGGCGCCGCGCCGGCCCGCCGCTCAGCGCACCGGCGCGTGCGCGTCGAGCAACTGCCGGTGGCGCGCGTCGGTCGCGTCGTCTGCCGGAAACATGCACTCCATGCGCAGTTCCTGCGCGGCCGCGCTTTGCGGCGTGCCGACCGTCGTGACCAGCGAGAAGTAGCGCAGCACGACGCCTTCGTGAATGAAGCCGATCGGAATGACCGGCAGCGACGGCGACGCGGCCGGCGCCGGTGGCGTTTTCCAGTCGCACGGCGCCTCGGGGGCGGCGAGCAGGTCGTCGAGCAGCCGCCGGGTTTCGTCGTCGATCACGCGGCCGACCGATTCGCGATGCACGCGCTGCAGCAGGCTGCGCGACACGGTGTCCCAGTCGGCGACGAACGGCTGCATGCCGAGCGGATCGAACATCAGGCGCAGCAGGTTGCGCGGGCCTTCGCGTGCAGCCATGTCGATGAAGCAGCCGAAGAAGCGCGGCGCCGCATCGTTGGTCATCAGCACGTTCCAGTGCCGGTCCATCACGATCGCCGGAAACGGCTCGTGCTGGCGCACGACGCGTTCGAGCGCGCGGATCACGCCGTGCATCTCCTGCGCGTCCCACGGCGCTTCCGAATACACCGGCGCATAGCCGGCCGCGAGCAGCAGCGCGTTGCGCTCGCGCAGCGGCACATCCAGCGTCTGCGCAAGCGTCAGCAGCGTGTCGCGGCCCGGCACGCTGCGCCCGCTTTCGATGAAGCTGATCTGGCGCTGCGAGATCCCCGCGTCGAGCGACAGGTCGAGCTGGCTCACGCCGCGCACGTCGCGCCAGTAGCGCAGCAACTGGCCCAGTTCGTGCGGCGGCGTGTCCGGATCGCGGCGGCTGGCGTTCATCGGATGTCCCTGGTCGTTCCGTGATCGACGCGAACGACTATAGCGGACTCACACGGCACGCGCATGCCACGCGAATGCGTCGAACGGCGCTTCGAGCGCGGGCCGCGTGACGCTGCCGACGTAGTTCGTGATCGTCGATGCGGCGACGACGGCGATCACTTCCAGCAACTGCTCGGCGCTGAATCCGGCGTCGAGGAACGACTGCCGGTCGGCGTCGGCGATCCGTCCACGCGTGTCGATCAGCTTGCGCGCGATGGCCGACAGCGCGGCCAGAATCGCGTCGGCGGGCAGGCCGCCGCGGCGGATCGCGTCGACGTCGGCGTGCGTCACACCCTGTTTCAGCGCGAGCGCGGTGTGGAACGCAACCGGCCATTCGCTTGCGTTCGTGACCGCGTTGGTGAGCAGCAGCGTCTGGATCTGCGGCTCGGTGAGGCTGCTGGCGTGCACGCGCTCGAACAGGCCGATGAAGCCGTTGATCAGCACCGGCGACGCGGCCATGGCCGCCGCGATGTTCGGGACGATGCCGAAGGTTTGCTGGAGTTGCTGGAGGACGGGCTTCGATTCGGCCGGTGCGGAATCGATCGTATGAAGCGGATAGGCGGACATGATGTCTCCGGGGCGATGAGCGCCGCCGGAATGGCGGCGCGACACCCGAAGCGTAGGAGCGTGCCTGTCGCGCGCCAATTACATGGGATGTAATCGTTTGACGCGCGACAGGGCGTCTCCCGCCCCGCGAATCCGTTAGCCGCCTTGCTTGACCAGCGAAGCCAGCGTCTTCATCGCCTGCAGGTACGGATACGGCCCGTGGCTGATGCGTGCCACGCCGTAGTCGGCGAAATCCGCGAGCGTCGGCGTTTCCGACACGCGCATCACGTTCACGGGCAGCGGCGATGCGGCCGTCAGCGCGCGAATGAGCGCCGGCGAGCGAAGGCCCGGCACGAACAGGCCGTCGGCGCTGGCCGCGGCATAGGCGCGGGCACGAGCGAGCGTTGCCTCGAGCAAGCGTTCGTCGTGCGTATCTGCGGCTGCCTTGAAGAACACGTCGGTACGCGCGTTAATGAAGTAGTCGGCGCCCGCGCGATCGGCCGCCTGCCGTGCCGCCGCGATACGGGCCGCCGCTTCGTCCGCGTCGCGCAATTCGCCCGTTGCCGGAACGCTGTCCTCGAGATTGCAGCCGATCGCGCCGGCGTGGATGCTCAGCGTGATCGTGTCGCCGACATCGTCCGGCCGCTCGCCGTAACCGCTTTCCAGATCGACGGTGACGGGCAGGTCCGTCGCGCGCGTGATCCGCTCGAGCACCTCCATCATCAGCGCGCGCGGCATCTGTTCGCCGTCGACGAAGCCGTTCGCCACCGCGACCGACCAACTGCCGGTCGCCAGCGCGACGGCGCCCGCGTCGGCCACCGTGCGCGCACTGCCGGCGTCCCACACGTTGAACAGCGCCAGTGGCTGGCCCGCGCGGTGAAGCGAACGGAAATACGCGCCTTTCTCATTGCTGCTCATGCTCGTCCCTCCTTGTGAATACCGGATCGGTTGTCGTGCCGAGCGATATTGCCACCGAATCGGGCGCCGCGAGGCATTCGAGCAATGACAACTGACAAGGAATGGCAGGAGGCGAGCGACCGCCGTGCGTCGGCTCAGTCGCGCGCAGCCGGATCGACCGACAGCGCGCGCAACTGGCCGCGCAACTGATCGACTTCGCCCGGTGCGAACGGGCGCTCGATGTCAGCATGCGTCTGCTGCCACAGCGGGAACGCTTCGGCGAGCAGGTCGTGGCCGGCCGGCGTCAGTTCGAGCAGGCGGCTGCGCCGGTCGTCCGGGTCCTGCACGATCGTCACGAGGCCGCGCCGCTCGAGGGGCTTGAGCGCGGCGGTGAGCGTGGTGCGGTCCATCGCGAGCAGCGACGCGACCGATTTCATCGGCGCCGGTTGCGGCCGGTTCAGCGACATCAGCAGCGAAAACTGGCCGTTGGTGAGGTCGAGCGGACGCAGCGCATCGTCGAAGATGCGCGCAAGATTGCGCGCCGCGCGCTGCATGTGCAGGCACAGGCAGCAATCGCGCACCATCAGCGTCGTTTCGAAAGGAAGCTTTTCTTTTCGTGCCATGTTGCAATTGTGTTGATATCAACCTATCTTGTCAAGGTCGAGGCGCGGCAGCCCGCCGAGCCCGTCATCGGAGGAGAAGGCATGAGTGCTCAACAGCAGTTGTATCTCGCCGTATTTCTCGGGACCCAGGATAGCCCGGCCATGAAGGCGTGGGTGGCGCTTCCGGAGGAAGAGCGGCGCACGCGCGAGCGCGACGGCATTGCCGCGTGGCATGCATGGGTCGACCGGCATCGCGACGCGATCGTCGAGATGGGCGGGCCGCTCGGCAAGACCAAGACCATCGACGCAGGCGGCGTCAAGGATACGGCCAACGCGCTGAGCGGCTTTACCGTCGTGCGCGCGGCGTCGCACGATGCAGCGGCCGCGCTGTTCGAAGGCCATCCGCATTTCACGCTGTTCCCGGGCGTGGCGATCGACGTGATGCCGGTGCTGGCGATTCCCGGCGCGTGAGCGACCCGTGGTGCCGCGCGTCGCGTCGACGTGCCATGGCTCATGTGCGGATTTTTACCGACATTCTGGATGGAGATTGGCGATGAAGCTTTACGGATTTGCCGGCACGCGTTCGCAGCGCGCGCTGTGGGGGCTGAAGGAACTGGATGCGGATTTCGAATTCGTGTCGGTCAACCTGCTCCAGGGCGAGCACAAGCGGCCCGAATTCCTGCGTCTCAATCCGGCTGGCAAGGTGCCCGTGCTGGTGGACGGCGACCTCGTGATTCCCGAGTCGGCCGCGATCGTGCTGTATCTCGCGGACAAGTATCCGGAGAAGGCGCTGCTGCCCGTCGATCCGGCGTTGCGCGCGCAGGCGTATCGGTGGGTGATGTTCGCGGTAACGGAGCTCGAGCAGCCGCTGTGGCGGACCACGCGGCATTCGTTCCTCTATCCGCCTGAGAAGCGCTCGCCGGCCGACATCGAACTGGCGCGCGAGGATTTCACGACGATGGCCGCGGTCCTCGACAAGCATCTCGAAGGGCGCGAATTCATCGTCGGCGATTCGCTGACGGTGGCCGATTGCGTGACGGTCTACCTGATCGACTGGGCGAGCGAATGCCATCTGATCGAACCGTTCCCGCAGCTGCGCGCGTATCTCGAACGGCTGTATGCGCGGCCGAAGGCGCCGCAGCGGATCGCCGACGCACGCAAGGCAGCGTGATGGCACGGCGCGGGCATGCGCCGCACCCGGTTGCGGTCACGACACGTCGTCGGGGCCGCCGAGCGCGCGACACAGCATCGACAGGTCGCGCAGCGTGAGGTGCGGCGTCGCGGCATGCTGCGGCGCGTGCTCGACCTCCGGATGCGGGTCGCGCACGACCCATGCGGCCTGAAGCCCCGCGTTCAGTGCGCCGACGATATCGAGGTGGAAGTCGTCGCCGACGTGCAGCAGTTCGGCCGGACGCACGTCGAGTGCGTCCGCCGCCGCATGGAAGATCTCGGGTTCCGGCTTCGCGAAGCCGAATGCACGCGCGCTGAGCGTCGTGCGGAAGAATTCGCCGCCGCCGGTCAGCCGGAGATCCGCGTTGCCGTTGGTCACTGCAATCAACGGAAAGCGGGCGCTCAACCATGCCAGCGCAGGCAACGCGTCTTCGTAGAATTCGACGCGGTTCCGTGCTGCATAGAACACGTCGTATGCCCGGTCGGTCAGCGAGACATCCTCGTTCGCGCGCTCCAGTGCGATGCGGATCGATCCGATTCTCATCGCACGAAAATCGCCGGCGAGGTCCGGGCGCAACCGTTCGTATTCCTCACGTAGTTCGCTCAACGCCTGTTGCGTGGGCAGCACGCTCTCGGTATCGGGCGCGTGCTCGATCAACCATGCGCGCAGCATCGCCTCGGCTCGTATGACCGACGGCCCGAACGGCCACAGGGTGTCGTCGAGATCGAAGGAGAGGGCGGAAACTTTGGTCAGACGCATGGCGGTTGAACGAGGAGGGTTGCTTACCACGGCCACGGAACGGCGGTGCCGGTGCCGTTGTCGAGGGCGTGCCGATACAGGAAGCGCGCGACGGTCAGGTCCTGAAGCGCGAGCCCCGTCATGTCGAAGACGGTGATCTCGTGCGCGGCACGGCCGACCGATGCCGCACCGGCGAGGATGTCACCGATTTCGGTGCGCGGCAAATCGGGCGCCCACTGGCACTCGCCGATGCTGCGCGCCTGATCGTGATCGTCGACGAAAATGCGCGCGCGTTCCAGCAGGCCGGCCGGGAGTTCGCGCTTGCCTGCCGTATCGGCGCCCACGCAGGTCAGATGCGTGCCCGGCTGCACGGCATCCGCGTCGAACAGCGCGCCGCCACCGGGCGTTGCCGTGATCACCACGTCGCTGTTGGCCACCGCGTCATGCCGGTCGCGTGCCACGCCGATCGTGCATCGCGCCAGGAAGGCCGATTCGAACACCGGGTCGGGCTCGCCGCTGACGTTCACGTACTGCACCGTGCACCGTTGCGGCAGCAGCCGGAGCGCGTAGTCGAGCTGGACGCGCGCCTGCACGCCCGTGCCGAACACGCAGATCCGCGTGCTGTCGCGGCGGGCCAGCTGTTGCAGCCCGAGGCCGCCGGCGGCGCCGGTCCGGGCCGTGGTGATCGCATTGCCGTCCATGATGCACAGCGGGCGGCCCGTGGCCGGGTCGAACAGCGCGACGGTGGCCTGATGCGGCTCGCCGCCGAGGCGCCGGTTGCCGGGCCAGAACCCGGCCGCCTTGAAACCGAGCAGGTCCTGGCCCGCGACGTCGCCCGACTTGATGCCGAACACGCCGCCGGTGTGCAGCTTTTCGCGCACGACCGGGAACACGCGTCCGGCCCGCTGGCTGTGCAGCACGAAGGCTTCGCGGACCGCCGCCATCACCTGCTCGGCCTGAAGGGCGGGTTCGACGGCATCGCGGTCGAGAAGGAGGAGTCGGGCGTCTGTCGGCATGTCGGATACGCCTTTCCGGCGCACGGTGAAACGGCAAGGTTTAAAGTGTGTCCAGATTTAGACAAATAGTCAACATTTGCGCAAGACGGTGTCGATGACGGGTGCCGCCTACCACCCGTAGAAGCGCGGCCAGGCCTGCGCGACGCCGTCTGCGTTGAGGGCTTGATATTCCGGGTGCTGCGCGCCGGTGGCGCACGCGTGATTCGGCAGGATGCGCAGGCGCGTGCCGATCGGAAACCGCTGCGCGATGTCCGTGTCCGGCGTGCCCGTGCGCGACACGATCCCGTGCTCCTGATTGGCCGCGCTCATCACGTAGTCGCCGAGCACATCGCCGCCTTCGGTACAGACCTGCCCGTAGCCGAAATCGTGCGCCTGGCGCTGCGTGCCGCGGTCGCGGCTCATCGCCATCCAGCCCGCATCGACGATTGCCCAGCCCTTCTCTTCCTGGTGTCCGATCACGGTCGTCAGCACCGACAGCGCGATATCGGACAGTCCGCATACGCCGATGTTGTGCATCACGAGGTCGAACATCACGTAAACGCCGGCGCGCACCTCGGTCACGCCGTCGAGGCGTTGCGCCGACAGCGCGGTGGGCGTCGAGCCGATGCTCACGACCGGGCAGGGCAGCCCGGCGGCTCTCAGGCGCTCCGCGGCCCGCACGGTGCGGCTGCGCTCCTGTTCGGCGATCGCGACCAGTGCTTCGCGCGTGTCGTATTCGTAGCTGGAGCCTGCATGGGCCAGCACGCCGCCGAGCGCCATCCCGCCGTCGACCAGTGCGCGGCCGACGTCGATCAGCAGCCCGGCGTCGGGCGGGATGCCGGAGCGGTGGCCGTCGACGTCGACCTCGATCCACACGTCGAAACACTCGCCGTGTTCGCGCCCGAACCCGGCGATGGCATGGGCGGCCGGCAAGCTGTCGGCGACGATCTTCAGGTCGCAGCCTTGCCGGCGCAACGCAAGCGCGTGGCCAAGCTTGGCGGGCACCATGCCGACCGCATAGACGATGTCGCGGACGCCGCCCGCGAAGAACTGTTCGGCCTCCTTGAGCGTCGACACCGTGATGCCCTGCGCGCCGGCCGCGATCTGCGCGTCGACGACGTGCCGGCATTTGGTGGTCTTGACGTGCGGGCGGAACGTGACGCCGAGCGCGTCGAGATGCGTCTGCATGCGGTCGATGTTGGCGCGCATGCGGCCGACATCGATCAAGGCGGCCGGGGTGTTGAGGGTTTGAATGTCCACGATGCGTTCGATGGGAAGATTGTCGACGTGGACACAGTAGGGCGGTTGGCAAGCGCCGTGTTTAACGCGGGACTAATTTGCCATTAAGCGTCGTTTAATCTGTTGAATCGATCGGGCCACGGCGCGACTCATGCCTTGGCGCGCCACGGCGGCGGATCGAGAAACTGCCGTGCGGCGTCGAGAAAGACCCGTTGCCGTGCGGAACGGCCGGTTCGAGACGGCAACAGTGCCGTCACCGGCGCGGGCGGCAGGCGCCAGTCCGGCAACAACCGGACGAGCTTGCCGCTCGCCAGCAGCGGGGCGACGTCCCACTCGGAGCGTTCGACGATGCCGAGCCCGGCCAATGCCCATTCGGTGATGACGGTGCCGTCGTTCGACGACAGCGCGCCGGTGGCGCGAATGACGGCAGGCCGCCGCGACTCGCCCTTGACGTCGCCATCGGGCGAGAACCGCCAGCGCGGGATGTCCTCGTCGTTCTCGCGCAGGCACAGGCAGTCGTATCGCGCGAGATCGGCCGGATGGTTCAGGTCCTTGATGCGGCGCGCATAAGCCGGGCTCGCACACAGGAAGCGCTCGTTGGGCGCGAGCGGGTAGCCGACCCACGACGACGACTTGAGGCTGCCGACGTGGACGACCACGTCGGCCCCCGGTGCGCTGGTCAACGGGCTGTCCGACAGATACAGCGAGATTTCGAGCTTCGGATGCGCACGCTGCACGTCGCGCACGATCCGCGCGACGTACTTGCGCCCGAAGCCGAGCGGGGCGACGACGCGCAGCGTGCCCTGCACGTCGCCGTGGTCGCCCGCGATGCTGACCGGCAGCGCCTCCACGCGCTCCAGGATGCCGACGGCTTCCTGGTACAGCCGCTGCCCTTCGTCCGTCAGCACAATTCCTTTCGGCTGCCGCACTGCGAGCCGGGCGTCCAGGCGCGCTTCCATCCGCTGCAGGCGAATCGTGACCGCGGGCGGCGTGAGATCGAGCAGGCGTGCGGCAGCGGCCAGCGAGCGCGACGCGCCGATCGCGCGGACGAGTCGCAGGTCGTCGAGATCGAGCATTTCAAGTCTCTTAATGCAGGTGATGTCGGGCATTAAACCGCACTTCATGCGGCGAAGCCATCGACGTGGCGGGAACGCGCTTGTCACATTCGGCCGATACATTGAATTTCCCGATGCCGCCCGGCACTCGGCACGAATTTCCCGATCGATCGACCGTCCGTCATGACCCTCACCCAGCTTCGCAGCTTCATTGCCGTCGTCCAGCATGGCGGCTTCACCGCGGCCGCTCGCGCGCTGTCCACCAGCCAGACGACGATCACGTCGCAGATCCAGACGCTCGAACACGAACACGGCGTCGAGCTGTTCCACCGGCGCGGCCGGCGCGTCGAGCTGTCGGCGGTCGGGCTCGAATTCCTGCCGATCGCGCGCCGCATCTGCAGCGACGAGAGCGACGCGGCCGCGCTGCTGCGCGACAGCGGCGCATTGCAGCGAGGCTCGCTGAAGCTTGGCGCGGTCGGGCCGTTCCACGTGACCGAGATGATCGAGGCGTATCACGCGATTCATCCGCACATGCACCTGTCGGTCGCGCTCGGCAATTCGGAGACCGTGCTGCGCGATCTCGACCAGTACGTGTGCGACGTCGGGGTGGTGGCGCGCGCATTCGAGGACGCGCGCTACTTCACGCAGCGCTATGCGAGCTTTCCGGTGATCGCGTTCGTGCGCGCGACGCATCCGTTCGCGCAGCGCGATGCGATCACGCTGCGCGAACTGGCCGGCGAGCCGCTGCTGATGCGCGAATCGGGCTCGACGACGCGCCGTGCGCTCGAAGATGCGATGGAGGCAGCCGGCCTGACGCCGCGCATCGCGATGGACATCGGCAGCCGCGAGGCGCTGCGCGAGGCCGTCGCGCGCGGGCTCGGCGTCGGCACCGTGTCGCAGGCCGAATACGTGCCCGACGAGCGGCTGCGGCCGCTGCGCATCGACGGCGACCCGGTTGAAACCCATATCCACGTGTGCTGCCTGAGCGAGCGGCGCGACAGCCGGCTGGTCGCGTCCTTCTTCGATGCGGTCGCGCGGTGCCGGCCGCTCGACGCGTGACGGCGGCCCCTCCGGTGCCGGCCCGCGGCGGCGATCGATCGAAAAATTCGATCGATTCATAGTCGACGACCGGGATTTTCGATCATGAACGCGTCATCGCGGATGCCTAACCTGCTGTTCATCCCCATTCCACCCAGGGACGCGCATGAATTCCGCAGCAGATTGGCCCTTCAACTTGATTCGTCATGCAGATTATCCTGCCGTGCGCGTGCATGGCGCGCCGTGTCGCGCGGGAGCGGCGGCATGAGCGACTGGCACTTCCACAATCCTGTCCGGATCCGCTTCGGCGTCGACGCGCTGGCCGATCTGGACGATGCGCTCGCCGGCCGCAGCTACGCGATCGTCACTTATCCCGACGCGGTGTTCGCGCGGCTCGCCGACCGTGTCGAAGTGCAGCTCGGGCCGGCGCGCGCGCGGATCGACTGCGTCGAGGCGAACCCGTCGCTGCCGATGCTGCGGCGCGCGTGCGGGCAGCTCGCCGCGCTGCGCGACAAGCCCGGCGTGCTGGTCGCGCTCGGCGGCGGCTCGGTGATCGATTCGGCGAAAGTGCTCGCCGCCGAGCACGGTGATTTCGACCGCGTGCTGCGCATCCTGTCCGGCGACGCAGGCGACGGCCAGGCGGCGCGGCCCGCGCTGCCGATCGTCGCGATTCCGACCACCGCCGGCACCGGCAGCGAAGTGACGCACTGGGCGACCGTCTGGGATCCGCACAACGCACGCAAGCTGTCGCTGTCGCGGCCCGATCTCTATCCGGAAACGGTGATCGTCGATCCGCGCCTGATGGTCGGCCTGCCGATGCAGCCGACGCTCGCGAGCGGCCTCGACGCGTTGTCGCACGCGCTCGAAAGCATCTGGAACGTCCATGCGAACCCCGTGACGCGCGGCCTGGCCGTGCAGGCGGCGCGCGAACTGATCGACGGCCTCGGCCGCGTGAGCGCACATCCCGACGATCTCGGCGCGCGCAGCGACATGGCGCTCGGCGCGCTGCGTGCGGGGCTGGCGTTTTCGAACACGCATACGGCGCTTGCGCACAACATCTCGTACGCGATCACGCTGACGCGCGGCGTCGCGCACGGGATCGCGTGCTCGTTCTGCCTGCCGGCTGTGATGCAGGCGGCGCTCGGCGTCGACGCCGCATGCGACGCCGCGTTGCGAGAGATCTTCGGCGACACGGCGTCGGCGCCGGCACAGCTCGACGCGCTGCTCGGCGCGCTCGGCGTCGCGAGCCACCCGGCCGCCTACGGGATCGGCGCGCACGAATGGGCGCGGATCGTGGACCACGCATTCGACGGCGCGCGCGGCCGCAACTTCATCGGCACGCGCGCGCGTTTTCCGCATCTCGACTTCAGTCCGGCACAACCCGGACTGGCGCTTCACTGACGAGGAACCTTCCATCATGAAACCGTCTCACCCGATCGAAACGGACGCGCTCGCGCGTCTGGACAACCTGCCGTGGACACGCTTCCACACGCTGATGCTGGTCGCGCTCGGCGTCGGCTGGGCGCTCGATTCGTTCGAAACCAACATCATCGGCAGCGTGTTCGGCGTGCTCAAGTCGCACTGGCACCTGAGCGCCGCGCAGGGCTCGCTCGCGGTCAGCATCTGGGTGTTCGGGATGCTGGTCGGCGCGATCGCGTTCGGCTATCTGGCCGATCGCTACGGCCGCAAGCGCCTGTTTCTCGCGACGCTGCTCTGGTACGCGTTCTTCAGCGTCGCGACCGTGCTGTCGTGGAACTACGAGTCGTTCCTGTTCTTCCGCGCGATGACGGCGCTGGCCGTCGGCGGCGAATATTCGGCGGTGACCGCGACGATGGGCGAGTTCATCCCGAAGCGCCATCGCGGCCGCACCGACGCGCTGATCCTGTCGGGCTTTCCGGTCGGCGCGCTGCTGTCGGCGGCGGTGTCGTATCTGGTGCTGAACCAGCTGCCGGCCGAGTGGGCGTGGCGTGTGGGCTTCGGCCTCGGCACGACGATGGCGCTGGTGTTCTTCTGGATTCGCCGCGTGATTCCGGAATCGCCGCGCTGGCTGATCCAGCAGGGGCGCGTGGCGGAGGCCGATGCGATCGTCGAGCAGATCGTCGCGAGCGCGGCGCGCGATTCGCACGCACCGGCCGATCGCGCGCAACTGACGAAACGCTATGTGCCGACCCGTTTCACGCATCAGGCGCCTGCGTTCTGGCGCAACGTCGGCGAGCTGTTCGGCGCGTATCGCGCGCGCTGCGCGCTGGCCGGAGCGCTGAACTTCTCGCAGGCGGCCGTCGTGTACGGCGTGCTGTCGCTGATGGCGCTCGTGATCCTGCCTTACATGAAGGTGCCGTCGACCGATATGCCGCTCTACTACATGATCGGCAACGCCGCGGCGCTCGCGGGCGGCATCGTCGCGGCGGTGCTCGTCGAGGCGTGGGGGCGGCGCGCGTCGCTGTTCGTCAGCTACACGTTCACCGTCGCGGCGATCGTGTTCATCTACGCGATGCACGCGCTGCCCGGCATGGTGCTCGGCTACTGCCTGATCCAGTTCGGCGTCACGTGGGCGTACATCTCGGGCTATGTCGTGTCGTCCGAGATCCTGCCGACGCGGATTCGCGCGACGGGGCTCGGCGTGTCGGTCGCGATCGGCCGGCTCGGCGCGGTGGTCGCGCCGCTGATGCTGACCAACGTCTATGCGATGTCCGGCTCGCCGTCGGCCGCGCTGGTCGTGCTGCTGGTGCTCGCGTTGCCGGGGCCGCTCGCGGCCGGCCTGTGGTGGCTGAACGGGCGCGAGACGCGGCGGATGTCGCTGGAAGAGTGCAGCACGGAAGTCGGCGAGCAACCGGCGGTGGACGCCGCGCCGCGCGTCGCGTGACATCCGGCTGCACGCCGCCTCGCGCTTACGCGTGCAGCCCGAAGATCAGCGACCGGTGCGCACCCACGCCGGCCGCGACGCCCGACGCCGACGCGAACGTCGCGTTGGTCATCAGGCTCGACGCGTCGCCGGCCGCATACACGCCGGCGACGCTCGTCTGCTTCCACGTATCGACGCGAATCGCGTGGCCGAGCGGCCCGTCGTCGAACGCGCAGCCGAGCTGCTGCGCGAGGTCGCTCGCCATGCCGGTGCGCGCGCCGATGAACAATGCGTCGATCGGCACGACCTGCCCGTCGGCAAGCCGCAGCGCGTCGATCCGCGGCGCAGCGCCGAGGATCCCGACGACGGGCGAGCGCTCGATGCGCACGCCGCGCGCAGCGAGCAACGCGGCTTCCTCCTCGTTCGCGTCGACCACGCCCTGCGTGAACCACGTCGTCGGGCCCCAGTCCGGAATCAGGATCGCCTGATGCACGGAAAGCGGATGCGTGGCGAGCACGCCGAGCCGCTGGCCGCTCACCTCGTATCCATGGCAGTACGGACAATGCAGCACGCTGATGCCCCAGCGTTCGGCGAGCCCCGGCAGCGCGGGCAATTCGTCGCGGATGCCGGTCGCGAGAATCAGCCGGTCGGCGCTCGCGCGGCTGCCGTCGGCGAGCGTCACGTGAAAGCGCCCGTCGGCATCGCGCCCGGCCGTGCGCACCTCGCCTTCGATCCGCCGCACCGTCGGATACGCGGCGAGCTGCGCGGAAGCTTCCGCGACGATCTGCGCGGGCGGCTTGCCGTCCTGCCCGAAAAAGCCGTGCGCGTGTTCGGCGAACCGGTTGCGCGGCCGGCCCGCGTCGATCACGAGCACGCGCCGGCGTGCGCGTGCGAGCTGCATCGCGGCCGACAGTCCTGCAAAGCTGCCGCCGACCACGATCACTTCATGATGGGTATCCATGCATCAACTCCTTTCCGAACCTGCGTGAATGACACACGTGCTCCGCTGGCGGCCAACTCATGAAACACGAGAAGTTGCATGATAGGGCGATGGTATCATTCATGCAACTTTAGAAGTTTCGAGAAAGGGGAATCCCGCCCGTGAGAACCGACAGCCGTTTGTCGCGCATGCTGCATGCGCTGATCCACATGGACCAGGCCGACGGCCCGCTGACGTCGGAGACGATCGCGACGATGCTGGCCACGAATCCGGTCGTCGTGCGGCGCCTGCTCGGCGGCTTGCGCGACTGCGGCTACGTGCAGTCGGAGAAAGGTCACGGCGGCGGCTGGGTGCTGAGCGTCGCGCTCGACGACATCACGCTGCTCGACGTCTATCGCGCAGTGGGCGAGCCGCCGCTGTTTTCCGACCTGGTGCCCGAGGACGAGCCCGAATGCCTGGTCGAACAGGCCGTCAACGCGCATCTGTCGGCGACCCTGAAGGATGCCGAAGCGTCGCTGCTGGCGCGCTTCGGCGAAGTCACGCTCGGTATGCTGTCGCGCGATTTCGAAGCGAAGGCGGTGCTGCGCGGCTACACGCGCTGACGCGGCGCAGCATCGCGATCGATCGCGCCTGACGTGCCATCCGTCACGATCCGGCGTGGCCAAAACCGTCGCGCCGCGATGTTCTGTCCCCCAACTTCTGCCCGGTTCGCCCGCCACAGGGCAAAATACGGGTTTTCCGCACCCGCGAGGGCGCGACCGAATCACGCGCCGGGCGGCGGCAGTGCGCAATCCGCACGCGGCCGCCGGGCGCCCAGGCAAGATCGCTCGCCATGTCGCGAGCCCACAGGAGTCCAGACCCCATGCCCGAATCCAACCTGTCCTTCTTCGGCCGGCTGTCGCTGGCCGTCGGCACGTTTTTCTCCGTGCTCGGCAACCGCGAGTTCGCGGCCGGCGTGCTGCGCGTGCGTGACGGCGCCCCGGCACCGGTCGCGGCGCCCGTTGCACCCGCGCCCGCGCCCGCACCTGCACCCGTGAAGGCGCCGGCGCCCGAGCTGCGCGAAGCGAGCCCGCAGGCCGCGCTGCAACTGCTCGGCCTGCTGCAGCGCGATGCGCGCTTCATCGATTTCGTCGAGGAAGACATCGCCGGCTACGCGGACGCCGAGATCGGCGCCGCCGCACGCCTCGTGCACGACGGCTGCCGCGCCACGCTGCGCGAACATTTCACGATCGTGCCGGTGCGCGACGAAGCCGAAGGCAGCCGCGTGACGCTGCCGGCCGGCTTCGACGCGACGGCCGTGCGCGTGACGGGCAACGTGGTCGGCGCCGCGCCGTTCACGGGCACGGTCAGCCATCGCGGCTGGCGCGTGGCCGACGTGCGCCTGCCCAAGCTGACGGGCAGCCACGACGCTTCGGTGGTCGCACCGGCGGAGGTGGAACTGTGAGCGATCCGCGCTATTCGATCGGTATCGATCTCGGTACGACCCACTGTGCGCTGTCGTATGTCGACAGCAGCGCAAGCGACGGCGAAAAGATCACGCAGCAGGTGCTGCCGATCGCGCAGCTCACGGCGCCCGGCGCGCTGGAATCGCGCGACCTGCTGCCGTCGTTCCTCTACCTGCCGCATGAAAGCGAGCTGACGCAGGGCGACCTGACGCTGCCGTGGACGGCCTCGCGCGCCTTCGCGGTCGGCGAAATGGCGCGCACGCGCGGCGCCGGCACGCCGATCCGCCTCGTATCGAGCGCGAAGAGCTGGCTGTGCCACCCTGGCGTCGACCGCCGCGCGGCGATCCTGCCGAGCGATGCGCCGCCGGAAGTGTCGCGCGTGTCGCCGCTGGAAAGCTCGATCCGCTACCTGACGCACCTGCGCGAAGCGTGGGACCACGCGCATCCCGACGCGCCGTTCGCCGACCAGGACGTGACGGTCACGATCCCCGCGTCGTTCGACCCGGCCGCGCGCGAACTGACGGCCGAGGCGGCCCGCGCCGCCGGCTACTCGCGGATGACGCTGCTCGAGGAGCCGCAGGCCGCGCTGTACAGCTGGATCCAGAAGAGCCAGGGCGGCTGGCGCAAGCAGGTGCAGGTCGGCGACCTGATCCTGTGCGTCGACGTCGGCGGCGGCACGACCGACCTGTCGCTGATCGCGGTGGTCGAGCGCGAAGGCAATCTCGAACTGCATCGCGTGGCGGTCGGCGAGCACATCCTGCTCGGCGGCGACAACATGGACCTCGCGCTCGCGCACGTGGTCGCGCGCAAGCTCGCGCAGCAGGGCACGCAGGCCGATCCGTGGCAACTGCGGGCGCTCACGTACGCGTGCCGCGCCGCGAAGGAAACGCTGCTGTCCGATCCGTCGACCGACGCGGTGCCGCTCGTGGTGCCGAGCCGCGGCTCGAAGCTGATCGGCGGCTCGATCCGCACGGAACTCACGCGCGCCGAACTCACGCAGACGATCCTCGAAGGTTTCTTCCCGCAGGTCGATGCGGCTGCGCGCCCGGTGAGCCGCGCACGGGTCGGCCTGACGCAGCTCGGCCTGCCGTATGCGCAGGACGCGGGCATCACGCGCCATCTCGCGGCGTTCCTCGGCCGTCAGGTCGCGGCGCTCGACTCGCTCGAAGGCGTGCAGCGCACGCTGCCGCAGGGCGCGACGTTCCTGCATCCGACGGCCGTGCTGTTCAACGGCGGCGTGTTCAAGTCGACGCTGCTCACGCAGCGCGTGCTCGACACGCTCAACAGCTGGCTCGCCGCTGAAGGCGCGCCGCCCGCCCGCCTGCTCGAAGGCGCCGATCTCGACCTCGCGGTCGCGCGCGGCGCGGCGTACTACGGCTACGTGAAGCGCGGCCGTGGCGTGCGCATTCGCGGCGGCACGGCGCGTGCGTACTACGTCGCGATCGAATCGGCGATGCCCGCGGTGCCGGGGCTCGAACCGCCGGTGCAGGCGCTGTGCGTCGCGCCGTTCGGGATGGAGGAAGGTTCGGACGCGGCGCTCCCGCCGCAGGAATTCGGCCTCGTCGTCGGCGAACCGGTGCAGTTCCGCTTCTTCGGTTCGTCGGTGCGCCGCCAGGACCAGGTCGGCACGCTGCTCGACTACTGGTCGGCGGAAGAGCTGCAGGAGCTTGAAGAAATCCAGGCGACGCTGCCCGCCGAAGGGCGCACCGTCGGCGAAGTCGTGCCGGTGAAGCTGCATGCGCACGTGACCGAAGCCGGCACGCTCGAACTCGAGGCGATCCCGAGCGGCACGCACGAGCGCTGGAAGGTCGAGTTCGACGTGCGCGGCGCCGCCTGAGCACGATGAAGCGTTATACGGTCGGCATCGACCTCGGCACGAGCAATACGGTCGTCGCGTACGTCGAGGCCGGTTCCGACGCGATCCGCGTGTTCGACGTCGAGCAGCTGGTCGGCCCCGGCGCGGTGGCCGCGCAGCCGCTGCTGCCGTCGGTGCGTTATCACCCGGCGGCCGGCGAACTGCCGCCGGACGCGCTGCGGCTGCCGTGGCAGGCGGCCGGCGCGCGCGACGCGGCCGCCCGTTCGGGCGGCGGCCGTGACGGCCGGTCAATCGGTCGTGACAGCGGCACCGGTGACGCGCCGCCGGCCGTGATCGGCCGCTACGCGCGCACGCTCGGCGCGCAGGTGCCGGGCCGGCTCGTCACGAGCGCGAAGAGCTGGCTGTCGCACGCAGCGGTCGACCGGCTCGCGGCGATCCTGCCGTGGGGCGCGGCCGACGGCGTCGACAAGGTGTCGCCGGTCGACGCGAGCGCGAGCTATCTCGCGCATGTGCGCGACGCGTGGGACGCGCGCTTTCCCGATGCGCCGCTCGCGAAGCAGGACGTGATCCTGACGGTGCCCGCGTCGTTCGACGACGGCGCGCGCGCATTGACGGTCGAGGCCGCGCGGCGCGCGAAGCTGCCCGCGCTGCGGCTGCTGGAAGAGCCGCAGGCCGCGTTCTACGACTGGCTGTACGGCCAGCGCGACAAGCTGCGCGATACGTTTGCCACGGCGCGGCGCGTGCTGATCTGCGACGTCGGCGGCGGCACGACCGACCTCACGCTCGTCGATGTCGCGCCGGGCGACGACGGCGAGCCGGCCTTCACGCGCGTCGGCGTCGGCAATCACCTGATGCTCGGCGGCGACAACATGGACCTCGCGCTCGCGCGCCTGGTCGAGACGCGGCTGACCGAGCCCGGCACGCGGCTGTCGGCCGCGAGCCTGTCGCAGCTCGTCGAGCGCTGCCGTGCGGCGAAGGAGCGGCTGCTCGGCGACGATGCGCCGGCGTCCGTCACCGTCACGCTGCTCGGCGCGGGCAGCAAGCTCGTTGGCGGCGCGCGCTCGGCCGAGCTGACGCGCGAGGAAGTCGAACAGATCGTCGTCGACGGTTTCTTTCCGCAGGTCGAAGCGGGCGAGCTGCCGCGCCGTGCGCGTGCGGCGATCGTCGAATTCGGCTTGCCGTATGCGAGCGACGCGGCCGTTACGCGCCACGTCGCCGCGTTCCTGAATCGTCATGCGGAAGGCCCGCTGCCCGACACGCTGCTGCTCAACGGCGGCGTGTTCCGTGCGGGCGCGCTCGCCGGCCGTCTCGCGCAGACGCTCGGCGCGTGGCGCGGCGCACCGCTCGACGTGCTGCACAACGCGCATCCGGACGTGGCCGTCGCGCGCGGCGCGGTGGCGTACGGGCTGGCGCGCGCCGGGCATGCACCGCGTATTGGCGGCGGGTCGGCGCGCAGCTATTTCCTCGTGCTCGACGACGGCGCGGCCGACGCCGCCGCGCGCGGCGTCTGCCTGCTGCCGCGTGGTTCGGAAGAGGGCCGCGAGATCCGGCTCGACGATCGCACGTTCGCGCTGCAGCTCGGACAGCCCGTGCGTTTCCACCTCGTGTCGACGGTGGCCGAGACCCAGTATCAACCCGGCGATCTCGTCGATCTCGACGGCGGCGATTTCGTGCGGCTGCCGCCGATCGCGACGGTCGTCGATGCGAAGGCGGGCAGCGACACGCGCGAAACGCCGGTGAAGCTCACCGCGTCGTTGACCGAAGTCGGCACGCTCGAAATGCACTGCATCGCGACCGACGACGCGGCGCGCCGCTGGCGGCTCGAATTCCAGTTGCGCGGCGATGCGCCCGTTCACGGCGACGATGCGGGGCCTGCGCGGCATCCGCGGCTCGACCAGGCGATCGAGCTGATCGAGCGCTCGTTCGGCAGCAAGGCCGCCGATGTCACGCCGAAAGACACGCGCCGGTTGCGCGCGCAACTTGAACAGGTGCTCGGCGCGCGTGAGGAGTGGGACGTCGCGCTCGCGCGCGAACTGTTCGATGCGCTGCTCGCACGTGCACGGCGTCGCCGCCGTTCGGCCGATCACGAACGCGCGTGGCTGAACCTCGCCGGTTATTGCCTGCGTCCGGGCTTCGGTCATCCGCTCGACGCATGGCGCATCGAGCAGCTGTGGCCGTTGTTCGACGATGGCATTCAATATGTGACCGACGGACAGGTGTGGTCCGAGTGGTGGACGCTGTGGCGGCGCGTGGCCGGCGGCCTCGACGACGATGCGCAGACGCAGGTGCGCGACGCGATCGCGTTCCTCGAACCGTCCGACGACAAGCGGCGCAAGCTGCCGTTCGATCCGGGCAAGGTCGGTCCGGCCGACATGACGCGGCTGTCCGCGTCGCTCGAACGGCTGCCCGTCGAGCGCAAGGTCGAACTGGCCGAGCGCCTGATCGTGCAATTGCAGAAGCCGGCCGAGCGCGCGCTGTGCGCATGGGCACTCGGGCGTATCGGGGCGCGCCGGCCGTTCTATGGCAGCGCGCACAGTGTCGTGCCGGCGGAAATCGCCAATGGCTGGCTCGATGCGTTGTTCGCGCTCGACTGGAAGCAGGTCGAACCGGCTGCGTTCGCGGTCGCGCAGATTGCGCGGATGACGGGCGACCGTTCACGCGATTTGCCGGACGATACGCGCGAAGCCGTAATCAAGCGCCTGTCGGCCGCGAATGCATCGTCGGCCTGGATCGACATGGTGCGCGAAGCGATCGCGTTCGACGAAGCCGACACGGTGCGCGTGTTCGGCGAGACGTTGCCGGCCGGGTTGAAGCTGCTGGCGGGGTGAGCGGTACGGGGTGTGACGGTATCGTCCGGATACCTGAGCATGCCGCGATGCTGTCGATGCTCACGGGTTCGACGACTTAAAAAAACGGCTGCCGTTGCATCGGCAGCCGTTTTCGTTTGCACGATCGTACGTCGGTCAGACCTGCGGCATCGCTTCATGCAACGGTGCGGCCGACTCCACGGCGATCGCGTCCGGCGCAGCGGTTCGCCGCGCGAGGTGAATCCCCGCGAGCATGCAGCGCACCGACCCGCCGGCCAGTTCGATCGTCGGCACGTCGAGCGGCAGCAGCCGCGCGGAACGCTCGATCACCGCGCGCTGGTCGCGCGTGAGGCAATCGAATGCGCGTCGCGACAGTGCAAGCACACGCCCGTCCTTGCCCGACAATTCCAGCGTATTCCCTGCGAAATTTTCGATTTGCGATTGATCGAGCGCGATCACCGCGCGCCCCGTTTCGGTAAGGCGTTGCGCGATCTCGCCGCGGCGCCGGCTGTCGGCGATCAGGTCGAGGCCGACCATCGCGAACTCGGTCGCGACGCTCATCATCACGTTCGTGTGATAGATCGGCCGCCCGCTCGCATCGGCGGTATCGAAGCAGATCGGCTCGAAATTGAAGTTCGTGCAGAAGCGTTCGAGTGCGACCGGATCGGCGCGGCGCGAACGCGCGGTGTAAGCGATGCGCGCGACGTGGTCGAGCACCATCGCACCGGTGCCTTCGAGGAACACGTCGTCGTATTCGAGGCCCGAGTAGTCGATCACGTCCTGCACGCGATACTCGGCCTTCAGCATCTCGATCACGTCCGCACGCCGCTCGCGGCGGCGGTTCGCGCTATACATCGGAAACAGCGCGACGTGGCCGCCCGGATGCGTCGAGAACCAGTTGTTCGGGAACACGGAGTCGGGCGTGTCGCGCTCACCGTGATCGTCGAATACATGCACGCGCACGCCGGCATCGGCGAGCGTCTGCGCGGCGGCCGTGACTTCGTCGCGCGCGGCCCCGGATACCGAGGACGTGTCGCTCGCGCTGCCGCCGGCCGTGCACTGGAACGCGTTGTCGGCCGCGGTCTGCGGGTTCGGCAGGAAGCGGTGCGGCCGGATCATCACGACGGCGGCCGGTGCCTGGATCGATACGAGATTCATGGAAGGCAGGAGCGAAGGGCAGGAAAACGGGCGGCGCACGGGCCGCCCGCGGATGACGGTCAGCGCGCGAACGCGGCGACGGCTTCGGTCACGAACGTCGCGTGACCCTGCGCGATCGCAGCCGGGTCGTCGATCAGCGCGAACAGGTTCTTCGGATCGACGGCCGGCGGAATCAGCGCGATCTCGACGCCCGCGTTGTGCTGCTGCGCAAGTGCGTACAGGTAGCGCAGCGCCGAATAATCCTCGAGCGCGAAGCCGACCGAGTCGAACACGGTGACTTCGTCCGCGCGTTCGCGGCCGGTCGTCTCGCGCTGCAGCACGCGCCACAGCTCGGTGACGGGGAAGTCGGCCGGCATCTGCTGGATCTCGCCTTCGATGCGCGACTGCGGCTCGAATTCGACGAACACGCGGCCTGCATGCAGCACGCCCGCCTCGAGTTCGGTCTTGCCGGGGCAATCGCCGCCGACGGCGTTCAGGTGCATGCCGGGCTCGATCATGTCGGCCGTGACGATCGTCGCGTACGCCTTGTCGGCGGTGACGGTCGTCACGATGTCGGCGCCGCGCACGGCGTCGGCGGTCGATGCGGCGCGCACGACGCGCAACCCGGGATAGGCGGCGAGGTTCTGCACGAGCTTGTCGGTCGCGAGCGGATCGACGTCGAACACGCGGATCTCGTCGATGCCGAGCAGCGTGTGGAACGCGATCGCCTGGAATTCGCTCTGCGCGCCGTTGCCGATCAGCGCCATCGTGCGCGAATCGGGCCGCGCGAGCAGCTGCGCGGCGAGCACCGACGTGGCGGCCGTGCGCAGTGCGGTGGTGAGCGTGAGTTCGGCGAGCAGCAACGGGTAGCCGGTATCGACTTCGGCGAGCGCGCCGAACGCCATCACCGTGTGCATGCCGCGCGCCGCGTTGACGGGGTGGCCGTTCACGTACTTGAACGCGAACAGCGACGCGTTCGCGACGGGCATCAGTTCGATCACGCCGTCGCGCGAATGGCAGGCGACGCGCGGCGACTTGTCGAAGTCGGCCCAGTGCAGGTAATCGGCGCGCAGCGTGTCGACGAGTTCGCGCAGGAACGTCGTGACGCCGGTCTTGGCGATCAGGCGGGCGGTGGCGGGAACGTCGAGGAAGCGGGTCATCGGTCTGTCTCCATATTCAGTGCCGGTACGGGTGTCCTGGCGTTCTGGTCGACCGGGCGGTGCTTCGGCGCGGGCCTCGGGCTTCCTGAAAAGCGCGGCGCGGCGTGTTCTGCCGGTCGATGGAGTCATTATTTCCGTGAGTCGAGCCAACAAAAAGACGGCAAAAGTGGCAGATTTCTCGATAGACTTGGCAGATTGCCGGCCGATTCCGGCAGTTTGTACGGTTTTCGCTGGTCGGAATGCGCAGTCTCCGGCACGCTGGCGGCCGGCTCACGCTCAACAGGAAGGCCCGTTCATGATCACGCTCGACGACGTCGACCGGCAGCTCATCGCACTGCTGCGCGACAACGCGCGACTGCCCGTCGTTACGCTGGCGAAGGAGTTGCGCGTCGCGCGCGCGACCGTGCAGAACCGGCTGACGCGGCTGGAGAAAAACGGCGTGATCGTCGGCTATACGGTGCGGCTCAAGCCGGCGGCGGAACGCCACCGGATTCGCGCGCTGATGTCGATCGCCGTGCAGGGCAATCGCGGCGCGGAAGTGGTGAAGGTGCTGCGCGGGCATCCGAACGTCGCGTCGATCCACAGCACCAACGGGCGCTGGGATCTCGTCGCCGAGCTGCATGCCGATTCGCTCGAGCACTTCGATCGCGTGCTCGGTGCGATCCGGCTGATCGACGGGATCGCGAATACCGAGACGAGTATCCTGCTGTCGACGCACAAGGCGTGACGCGGGCGGCGCCTGCGTCACGCTCCTTTTCGGGCGGTCAGGCGCGGGTCGCCGGTTCCGGAAACACCGGTTCGCCCAGCGTCAGCATCAACCGGTTCGCCCACGCGAAGATCGCGACCGCGTGCGACAGGTCGAGAATTTCTTCATGCGTCAGCCCTTCGGCTTCGAGTGCGGTGATGGCGCTTTCGTCGATCTCATCGGGCCGGTCGGTCAACGCGATCGCATAGCGGATGATCGCGCGTTCGCGTGCCGTCGTACCGGCCGTCGCCGGATCGTCGAATACCTGCTCGATCGCGTCGGTGCGTTTCGCGAGCTGTGCGAAGCGCTGCGCATGCACCGACGCGCAATACACGCAGCCGTTCACGCGCGACACGGCCGTGCTGGCCAGTTCGCGCTCGGCGCGCGACAGCCCGCCGGGGCCGTACATGATCGCGTTGAACACGCCCGAGCGTTGCCGCAGGATCTCGGGAAGATGCACGAGCAGCAGGTAATAGTCGGACGTCTTCGCGTGCGGGTGGCTTGCTTCGAGGACGGCCAGCTGATCGGGCGTCGCGGCATCGAGCGATACCGTGTCGAGCCACGCGCGCCAGCCGAGCGTGTCGGACGTGAAGCCATGCGTGGCCGTCGTCATGCAGCCTCCCTGGCGGCACGCGCCTGAAGCGCCTGCGCGGCAAGGGCGACGCGCAACTGATACGCGACGAACGCCACGAGCTGCGACAGCGCGACGATCGCGGGTGTCGTGAGGCCGGCCGACTTCAGTGCGTCGAGATCGGATGCGCGTGCGTCGACAGGGGCGAGCGTCAGGCGCTTCGAATGCGCGAGGATTGCGCCAAGACGTCGAGGCAGCGCGTCGAACGCGTCGGCATCGGCTTGTTTAATGTCGTCGATCGTGCCGCCTGCATCGAGCAGGCGGGCGCGATAAGTGTCGGCCAGTGCGTGCGCATTCGATGTCCGCGCGACATAGCGTGCCGCATGCAGCCGCTCGACCAGCGAAAGATCGCGCAATGCAGGGTCGAACAGCGCGGCCTCGCTCAGTTGCGTGTGCCGCAGCACCTTGTCGCGTGCGCGGCGCAGCGCGGCGACGGCATCGCCGTCGCGCAGGCCGGCCACCGCGTCGATCGTATCCGGCACGACGGCCGGCGTGATGGAATCAGTCATCGTTTCGGTTTCCCTTCTTCGTCTGTGTGATCGATGGACGCGCGCTCACGCATCGGCGTCGTGCCATTCGTCGCCTTGCAGCTCGGCATTCGCATACGCGACGAGCGCGTCGTAGTGACGATCGCGGTCAGCATCGAACAGCCGGCTCGCGATTCCGCGCGCGAGCCGCTTCGCGCCCGCGCTGATGGCGGGGATATCGCCGGACAGCTTGCCGTGGCTCAGGCTCGCCGCATGGTTGAAGCAATGGATTCGCGTGACGGCCGGGCATGCGCCGCGCTCGCGCTCCTGGAACGAGAATGCGGGGCCGAGATCGGGCGACTCCGCGAGTTCGTCGAGCCACAAACCAGGTTCCGGTCGATAGCGATCCTTCCAGCGCCGCACCTGCGAACCGAACGACGTAAATTCCTCGCGCGTCGTCCAGTCCGAATGAAATCCCGTCGCGAAGATCAGGAAGTCGACGGTGTAGCGCCCGCGCGGCGTCGTGACGTCGAGGCCGTCCGCGTGGTCGGCAAGTGTCTCGATCGGGCTGCCCGCATGAAAATGCGCATGTTCGTGGCGTGACACGCGCAGCACGCTGTCGCGGGGCGGCGGCGTCTGCGACGTAATCGCGTAGTGCATGAAGCGCCACTTCGTCGCGTCGTCGAGATCGGCATAGCCGTACACGAGCCCTGGGCTGCCGATGCCGGTCAGCTTGTTGATGCGCGGAATGTCCGCGCGGCGGAAGAACAGGTCGACGCGCGCGGCGCCGGCTTCGAGCGCGGTGCCCGCGTTGTCGAACGCGGACGCGCCCGCGCCGACTACGCCCACGCGCTTGCCCGCGAGCGCCGCGAAGTCGATCGGTTCCGACGAATGGGCCCGGCGCGTGCGTGGCACACGGTGCGCGACGGGGGGCACATACGGGCCGCCGAGCCCGTCACGGCCGGTCGCGAGCACGACGTGTCGCGCGAGCAGCGTCTGCGCTTCGCCGTTGCCGCGCACGTCGAGCGCGAGCAGCCCGTCGTCGCGCGGGCGCAGCGCGACGAGCGTCGTATCGTTGCGCACCTGCAGGTCGAGCACGCGCCGGTACCAGCGCAGGTAGTCCATCCATTGCGTGCGCGGAATCTTGTAGAGCGCCTCCCATGCATCGCGGCCGTACTGCGCTTCGAACCAGGCACGGAACGTCAGCGCGGGCAGGCCGAGCGCGGGGCCCGCGAGCTGCTTCGGCGAGCGCAGCGTGTCCATCCGCGCGAACGTGACCCACGGCCCTTCGTAGCCGGCCGGCGCGCGGTCGATCACGCACTGGTTGTCGATGCCGAGCAGGCGCAGTTCGGCGGACGCCGCGAGCCCCGCCATGCCGCCGCCGACGATCGCGACGTCGAGCACGCGCGTGCCGTCGGCTTCGCGCGGCGGCACCCACGACGGCGCGGGCAGGTCGAGCCAGCGCAGATCCTGCGCGAGCCGTGCTTCGAGTGCGTCGAGCTGTGTCGTCATGCGGCCTCCGGGCGCGTGCGGCGCGCACGTGTCGTGCGAGGTGGGCGAGTCGTCCGTTCGCTGCGTAACCGGTCGCCGCGCAGCAGCGCGTCATGCGCGGCTGCGTCGTGAAAGATCACGTCGTCGAGCAGCGTGCGTGTCGTGCGATGCAGCGCGTCGAGCAGCGCATCGACGGCTGCCGTGCGCGGCTTGCCGGCCGGCGTCGCGACGCCGAACGCGAACGGGATGTCGACGTCGAGCGGCCGTGCGACGACGCCGTCCACCGGCAGCGCGACGCCCGTCGCCGGATCGACGATGCCGATCCCGATACCCGCACGCGCGGCCATCACCGCATTCAGCGACGCATTGGTTTCGATGAACACGCGCGCATCGACGCGCGCGGCCGCGAACGCTGCGTCGATCCGCTGGCGCAGCCGGTGCCGGTTCGCGACCGTCACGATGCGGCGGCGCGCGAGATCGCGCAGCGCGATGCGCGGCTTCGCCGCGAGCGGATCGCCGGCGGGCAGCACGGCGACGCACGGCGTTTGCGCGATCCAGTGCACGTCGAGCCCGGCATGCGCCATCGGCAGCGTGACGACGCCGACGTCGGCCGTGCCGGCCAGCACTTCGTGCACGACATGCTCGGCCGACTCGCTGCGCAATTGATAGTTCGGCGCGTGTGCGTCGTCGGGCAGTGCGGCAAGCGCGGCGGGCACGAGCGTGGCCGCGAGCGACGGCGTCGCCGCGATGCGTACGGGTTCGGCCGTTTCATCGCCGAGCGCGCGGGCGCGTGCCTCGATCGCACGCAGGCCGACCAGCGAGCGTTCGACTTCCTCGTACAGCAGGAACGCGCGCCGCGTCGGCGTGACGCGCGGGCCGTGCCGGTCGAACAGCGCGTAGCCGAGATCGGCTTCGAGCTCCTGGATCTGCCGCGTGACGGCCGGCTGCGAGCGGCCGAGCAGCTCGCCGGCGCCGGTCACGCTGCCGGCCGACATGACCGCGGAAAAGGCTTCGAGTTGATGCAGCTCCATGACGCGTTCCGATGATGCGATTTGCGCATTGTAGAAGTGTGAGCATGCGTGATTCATATAATGATTTTTGCTATCGACAGCGCGAAAACTGCGAAGCGTGCGATTGCTGCGGCGTCCGGTTGCACAAGCCTGCACATCGGTTGCGCGTCGCGACGCGAAGGAAACGCCAATCGAATCAACGCGATGCGATGTGCGTCGATGGCGCGTGCCAAGCGGGTCGAACGGATGACCGTTCGCGAGCGCGATCCGCTTCGCGCGGCACGCGATATCGATATGCGCAAAACTTCGTTGGATCGCCCTGAACCGGATGGTTACATGCCCTCACTCTTTTCGACTGACTGAAGGTGGGGGGCGGGATGAACGTTTCGGGGAACGACGTACGCGGCGCATGGCGGCGCGTGCTGGGCACGGTGGCGGCGCTCGCTGCCGCATGGGGCTTGTCGACGGGCGGCGCGCTCGCGGCGGGCGTGTCGGGCGAGCCGGTGGTGGTCGGCGTGAGCGGGCCGCTCACGGGCCAGGACGCGCAATACGGCGAGCAATGGAAGCGCGGCTTCGATCTCGCGCTCGACGAGATCAACGGCAGCGGCGGCATTCACGGCCGGCCGCTCGCGATCGACTTCCAGGACAGCCGCAGCGACCCGCGCCAGGCAGTCGCGATCGCGCAGAAGTTCGTCGCCGATCCGCGCATCGCGATCGAGCTTGGCGACTTCTCGAGCGCGACGTCGATGGCCGCGTCGCCGATCTACCAGCGCGGGCAACTGGTGCAATTCGGCTTCACGAATTCGCATCCGGATTTCACGAAGGGCGGTGACTATCTGTGGAGCACCGCGCTGAGCCAGGCCGAAGAGCAGCCGTTGCTCGCGCGCTACGCGGTGAAGGAACTCGGCTTCAAGCGGATCGCGGTGCTGTACCTGAACACCGACTGGGGCCGCACGAGCAAGGACATCTTCGCGAAGGCGGTGGCCGGGCTCGGCGCGCAGGTCGTCGCGGCCGAAGGCTATCAGCCGGCGGAGAAGGATTTCCGCTCGACGCTCGTGCGGATCGGCGCATCGAAGCCCGATTCGATCGTGCTGATCTCGTACTACGCGGACGGCGCGCAGATCGTGCGGCAGGCGCGCACGTCGGGCGTCACGCTGCCGATCGCGGCGGTCGGCTCCGTATATTCACCGAAATTCCTCGAACTGGGCGGCACGGCCGTCGAAGGCGTCTATACGGAATCGAACTTCTTCCCGGCCGAGCCGCGCCCCGAGGTGCAGGCGTTCGTGACGCGCTATCGCGCGAAATTCCATACCGATCCCGATTCGTTCGTCGCGCGCGCCTATGACGCGCTGATCCTGTCGGCCGAGGTGCTGCGCCGCTACGGCACGACGCGCCAGGCCGCGCATGACGGCTTCGCGAAGGTCAGCGACGTGCCGAGCGTGATCTTCGGCAAGGTGCGCTTCGACCCGCAGACGCGCCGCGTCGCGGGCGCGCGCACCGTGTATCTCGTCGTGAAGCAGGGGCAGTGGGCGCTGTGGGATGGCGCGAAGCCGCAGCTCGCCGCACGCTGATTTCGCATGAACCGCATGCAAGTGACGGACGCATCGTGATGGCTTCCTGGCTCGACTACACGCTCAACGGCCTCATCGTCGGCAACATCTACGCGCTGCTCGCGGTCGGGCTCGCGCTGATCTTCGGCGTGTCGCACCTGATCAACTTCGCGCATGGCTCGGTTTACATGGTCGGCGCATTCATCGGCTGGCTGTGCCTGACGCGCTTCGGGCTGCCGCTGCCGGTCGCGCTCGCGGCGGTCGTCGTCGGCTGCGGCGCGCTCGGCGTCGCGATCGAGCGGATCGGGTTGCGGCCGCTGCGCCACGCGGCGCGCATCGCGCCGCTGCTCGCGACGATCGGCATCAGCTTCATCCTCGACCAGCTCGCGCAGCTCGCCTTCGGCGCAGACCCGCGTGCGGTGCCGACGCCGCTGCCCGACTGGCACGTGCGGATCGCCGGCGCGACGCTCGGCTCGCTCGACCTGCTGATCGCGGGCATCGGCATCGCGGCGGCCGCGCTGCTGTACGGCTTCCTGCGCTTCACGCGGCTCGGCTGGGCCGTGCGCGCGACCGCGCAGGATCGCGACGCGGCGCTGCAGATGGGCGTCGACGTCGATCGCGTGAACCAGACCGTATTCGCGATCGCATGCGCGCTCGGCGGCGTGAGCGGGCTGCTGGTCGGCATGTACTACAACAGCATCGATCCGGCGATGGGCTTCCAGGCCACGCTGAAGGGCGTCGTCGCGCTGCTGATCGGCGGGCTCGGCAACGTGCCGGGCGCGATCGCCGGCAGCCTGCTGCTCGGTCTCGTCGAAAGCTACGGCGTCGCGCTGTTCGGCACGAGCTATCGCGACCTGTTCGCGTTCGGACTGCTGATCGTGTTCCTCGTGTGGCGGCCGAACGGCCTGTTCAGCGCGAACCGCGCGCTGCCGCCCGAGCCGATGACGGGCACGTTCCTCGCGGCCGCGAAGGCCGTGCGCGTGCCGCGCCCGGTGCTCGTCGTGCTGATCGCGCTGGCGGCCGTGCTGCCGTGGCTCGGTGCGTCGCCGTACGTGCTGCAGACGCTCACCAACGCATGGTTGTACGGGCTGCTCGCGCTGAGCCTCACGCTCGTCGCGGGCACGGTCGGGCAGATCTCGCTCGGCCATGCGGCGCTGCTCGTGATCGGCGCGTATGCGTCCGCGCTGCTGTCGTCGGATCTCGGCTGGTCGCCGGCCGTGACGATTCCGTGCGCGGGCGTCATCACGGCCGTGCTCGGCACGCTGCTCGTCTATCCGGCGTTCCGGCTGCGCGGGCACTACGTATCGATCGCGACGCTCGGCATCGGCGAAGTGGTGAGCCTCGTGATCCTGAACTGGGACGGCCTCACGCGCGGCCCGCTCGGCATCACCGGCATCGCGCCGCTGCCGTGGGCGACGACCGCGCAGGCCGCGTACTGGTTCACGTTCGCGGTGCTCGTCGGGTTCGCGCTCGTGCAGGTGCGGCTGCTGCGCTCGCATCTCGGCCGCACGCTGCGCGCGGTGCGCGAGGATGACGTCGCCGCGCGCGCGCACGGTATCGCACCGAACCGCTACAAGGCGATCGCGTTCGCGGTCGGCGGCGTCGCGGCCGGTGTGAGCGGCGGGATTGCCGCCCACCTGTACAGCTACATCAATCACCAGACCTTCGATTCGCAGGTGTCGATCCTCGCACTGACGATGGTGATCCTCGGCGGGCTCGGCAACGTGCTCGGCGGTATCGCTGGCGCGATCGCGCTGATCGGGCTGCCCGAGCTGTTCCGCTGGGCGGCCGATTACCGGATGCTGATCTACGGCCTCGTGTTGCTGCTGCTCGTCCGGTTCCGGCCGCAGGGCCTGCTCGGTACGGTGTGAGGAGAGGAATGCGATGACCACCACTGGACCTTTGCTTGAAGTGCGGGGTTTGACGCGCCGCTTCGACGGCGTGACCGCGCTCGACGGCGCGAGCCTGACGCTCGCCGACGGCGAACTGCTGAGCGTGATCGGGCCGAACGGCGCCGGCAAGTCGACGCTGTTCAACCTGATCGCGGGTGCGGACCGCCCCGACGCCGGCCGCGTGACGTTCGACGGCCGCGACATCACGGGCACGGCGCCCGAACGCCTCGCGGCGCTCGGCATCGCGCGCACGTTCCAGCACGGCCGCGTGTTCGGCAACCTGAGCGTGCTCGACAACGTGCTGATCGGTGCGCACGCGCGGCTGCGCGCGGCGCGGCCCGGCTGGCCCGCGCTCGGCGCAGCGGCCGAAGTGCTGCGCGCGCTCGTGCGGCCGGCGGCGGTGCGGCGCGAGGAAGCCGCGTTGCGCGAAGAGGCGCGTGCGATCGTCGCCGGGTTCGGCGAACGGCTCACGCCGCGCATCGATCATCCGGCGCACAGCCTGTCGTATGCGAACCGGCGGCGCGTGGAGATCGGCCGCGCGCTTGCGCTGCATCCGCGCCTGCTGCTGCTCGACGAACCGACGGCCGGGATGAACGAGACGGAGACGGCCGAGATGCTGCAACTGATCCAGTCGCTGAAGGCGCGCGGCCTGACGATCCTGCTGATCGAGCACAAGCTCGAACTCGTGATGCGCGTGTCCGACCGCGTGATGGTGCTCGACAACGGCGTGAAGATCGCCGAAGGCGTGCCGCGTGACGTGCGGCACGATCCGCGCGTGATCGAAGCCTATCTCGGCCGCCGCCATGCGGGCGGTGCCGACGCGGTACGCACCACGCAGGCGGCCGCATGACCGCGCTATCTTCCGAACCCGACACGACCATGACCGACGCGCTGCTGAAACTGGAACACCTCGATACGTTCTACGGGCCGGTGCAGGTGCATTTCGACGTGAACTTCGAGGTCGGCCGCGGGCAGATCGTCAGCCTGCTCGGCGGCAACGCGAGCGGCAAGTCGACGACGATGAAGCTGATTCTCGGTTTGATGCGGCCGAAGCGCGGCGTCGTGCGCTTCGACGGCGACGACGTGACGGCGCTCGCGACGCCGCAGCGCGTGCGGCGCGGGATCGCGGCCGTGCCCGAGGCGCGGCGGCTGTTCGGCGACATGAGCGTGCGCGAGAACCTGCTGATGGGCGCGTACACGCGCGGCGACCGCACGGCGGTGGCGGAGGACTACGAACGCGTGCTCGACCTGTTTCCCCGGGTGCGCGAGCGGCTGACGCAGCGCGCGGGCACGCTGTCGGGCGGCGAGCAGCAGATGCTGGCGATGGCGCGCGCGCTGATGGCGCGGCCGAAGCTGATCTGCATGGACGAACCGACGATGGGGCTGTCGCCGCTTTACGTCGACAAGGTGCTCGAACTGATCGATGCGATCAACAAGCAGGGCGTGACGGTGTTCATGGTCGAACAGAACGCGAGCCTCGCGCTGGAGATCGCGCATTACGGGTACGTGCTGCAGACCGGGCGCGTCGTGCTGGAAGGCCCGGCGAGGGCGCTGCTCGACGACGAGCGGATCAGGGATGCGTATCTCGGCGGCGAGGTCGCTGCCTGATCGCGCGACCCGGGCCAGCCCCACGAATGCATTTTTCCGAACCGGGGAACGAACCCTGCCGGCCGCATTGCGGCGTCGCGCGTCGCTTGTCCCCTTGGGGGACAGCCGGCAAGGCTCGTTCGCAAGCCCGTTATTAACGTGAACAGGCCCTAACCGCGCACCCGCCGCTTCAACGGAAGATGAATGCGACGACGGCGTCGCAATGCGCATCGATCGCTTTCTCGTCGAGCGCGTCGATGCCGTGCGCGTAGCGCATTTCCGCGGTCAGCAGGTACGGCACCTGCGCGATCGCGGTAATCATGTACAGCAGCACGACCGGGTCGATCCGCGCGAGCCCGTCGGTCGTTTCGCTGACGTAGCGCACCAGCGGCACCGAGCGATCGTGGCGCGGCCGCACGAAGGTTTCCGCCATCCACTGCAGGCGCTCCGAATCGCGGTTGGCCTCCTGCATCATCAGCCGCGCGTGCTCGGGATGCGCGGCGCAATAGCGCACGTAGTTGCGGATGTATTGCTTGACGGCGTCGATCGAGAACGTGTCCGACGCCGGGTCCGGCAATGCGACCCCTTCCATGAACCGGTCGAACAACTGCGTCACGCTGGCGCGCCACAGGTTCTCCTTGTTGCCGAAGTAGTAGCGGATCATCGCGTGGTTCACGCCTGCCGCGTCCGCGATGTCGCGCAGGCTGACCGCGTCGAAACCGCGGGTCGAGAACTGTTCGAGCGCGATCCCCAGAATTTCCGAACGGGTCTGTTCGCTGCGTTCCTGCTGCGCCTGCCGGGCAATCTGCATCTGTCCTGTCCTTGATCGAATCCCCGGATTGTGCCGTCCGCGCGGATCGGCCGCAACGGGCCGTCCCGTCCGGCCGCTGCGCGCCGATGCGGCCTCATGCCCCGCCCGGGTCGGGGAAAACCCCGCCGTTGTTTCCGCCTTCACCCGCTTGACACACACGCTCAAAACAATAATTATCCACTCGGATAATTATTCGACGCAAACAGTTCGGCTGACGGTGCAAGCGCGGTGTCGGCCGGTCCCATTCATACGAAGTAACGCGTGATGACATCCTCGACTCGACTGCAGACCCCCATCGAATCCCCGGCCGCCGCGAGCATGGCGCCGGCGGATGGTCCCGACGCCCGTGCGCGGGAAACCGAAGCCCGCATGACCGACGACGAGCGGTTTTCGCTGCTCTACAGCCTGATGGTGCGCGTGTTCGGCCGCACCGGCCGCGAGCCGCGCGTGCCGGCCGACCTGCCCGTCATCGCCGGCTACGTCCCCGGCGTGCCGCGCCTGGGCGTGCCGGCGCTGAAGCTGGCCGACGCCAGCCTTGGCCTGCGCCATACCGAAACCGCGGACGAGCGCGCGACCGCGTTCCCGGCCGGGCTGGCGCTCGGCGCGACCTTCCATCCGGCGCTGGCGCGCACGATGGGCGCAGCGATCGGCAAGGAGGCGCGCGCACGCGGCTTCAACGTCGCGCTGGGCGGCGGCATCAATCTGGTGCGCGACGTGCGCAACGGCCGCAACTTCGAATACGTATCGGAAGATCCGCTGCTGTCCGGGCGGATCGGCGGCTGCGTGGTGGCCGGCACGCAGCGCGAGGGCGTGATCGCGCTGCTCAAGCATGTGTCGCTCAATGCGAGCGAAACCAACAAGTTCTTCCTGAACGCCGTGATCGATCCGGACGCGCATCGCGAGAGCGACCTGCTCGCGTTCCAGATCGCGATCGAGGCAGGCGATCCCGGCGCGCTGATGACGGCGTACAACCTGGTCAACGGCGAGTACACGAGCGGCAACCGGCATCTGATGCAGGATGTCGTCAAGGACGCGATGGGCTTCAAGGGCTGGATCATGTCGGACTGGCGCGCGGTGTACGGCTGGGAGTCCGCGCTCGCGGGCCTCGACCAGCATTCGGGCGCGCAGCTCGACGAGGCCGAGTGGTTCAACGAGCCGCTGCGGCGCGCGTACGACGAAGGCAAGGTGCCGCCGGCACGCATCGGCGAGATGGTGACGCGCATCCTGCGTTCCTGCTACGCGGTCGGCATCGATCGCGCGCGCGCGCCGGAGCCGGTCGATTTCGCCGCGCACGACGCGATCGCGCTGCAGATCGCCCGCGAGGGCATCGTGCTGCTGAAGAACGAACGCGAGGTGCTGCCGCTCGCGCCAACGGTGCGGCGCATCGCGGTGATCGGCGGTTTCGCGCAGGCGGGCGTGCTGTCCGGCTCGGGCTCCAGCCAGGTGATGCCGCAGGGCGGTTATGCGGCGGTCGTGCCGATGCGCAGCCATCCGCTGCTCGGGCCGACCGCGATGTGCATCGGCGGCGCGTCGCCGCTCGCGGCGCTGCGCGCGCAGCTGCCGGACGCGATCGTCGACTACGACAGCGGCGCGCACGTCGCTGACGCGGTCGCGCTCGCGCGCCGCGCCGACGTCGTGATCGTCAACGCGATCCGTCACGAAGGCGAGCGTTTCGATTGTCCGGACATGACGCTGCCGTTCGGCCAGGATGCGCTGATCGACGCGCTGGCGCGCGCGAACGCCAATACGGTCGTCGTGCTGCAGACCGGCAACCCGGTCGCGATGCCGTGGAGCGGCGAAGTCGCCGCGATCGTGCAGGCGTGGTATCCGGGGCAGGCGGGCGCGCAGGCGATCGCGGAGATCCTGACGGGGCGCGTCAATCCGTCGGGCCGGTTGCCGGTCACGTTTCCGGTCGACATCGCGGATACGCCGCATCCGGCATTGCCGGGCGCCGATGTCGAACTTGGCACGCCGATCGACGTGCACTACCACGAGGGCGCGGACGTCGGTTATCGCTGGTTCGCGCGGACGGGGCGGTCGCCGCGTTTCGGCTTCGGCTTCGGGCTGAGCTATACGCGCTTCGCGTACGACGATCTGCGGCTCGAAGGCGGCGACACGGTGACGGCGCGCTTCACGGTGACCAACACAGGCACGCGCGACGGCGACGACGTGCCGCAGCTCTACCTGACCGATGCCGGCAACGAGCCGCGCGCGCGGCTGCTCGGTTTCGAGCGCGTGACGCTGCGCGCGGGCGAATCGGTGCGCGTGTCGCTGACGGTCGATCCGCGCCTGCTGGCCCGGTTCGACGGGCAGGCAGCGCAGTGGCGGATCGCGGCCGGCACGTATCGCGTCGCGCTGGCGCATGCGGCGACCGATCACGCGATCGTCGGGTCGGTGCAGCTCGACGGGCGGGTGTTCGGGCGCTGAACGGAAGGCGGCGGACGATGAATGGAGAGGGAGTATGGACGAATTGATGTATGTATCGGCCCGCAAAACGGGCAACCGGTATCTCGGCGTGACGCTGACGGTCGCCTTCGTCGGCGTCTGGCTGGCGATGTTGCCGTATCCGATGATGATCCTGCCGATGCTGGCGGAAAGAATCTCGCCGACCGACAAGGCAACCGTGCTGGCGCGGGCGCTCGGTATCGGCTCGTTCATCGGCCTGGTCGCGCAGCCGATCTTCGGTGTGCTGAGCGATCACACGCGCTCGCGCTGGGGCATGCGCAAGCCGTGGATTCTCGGCGGCATGCTGGGCGGGCTCGGTGCGATGGCCGTCATGGCGACCGCTCGCACGCCCGCGCAGCTCGCGCTCGGATGGGGGCTGATGGCGTTGACGTTCAATTCGATCTTGAGCGGCCTTAACGCGGTGCTTCCGGATCAGGTCCGGTCCGACAAGCTCGGCTTCTATTCGTCGATCGTCGGATTCACGCCGCCGATCGGCATTCTTCTGGGCGTCGGGATCGCGAGGCACCTGGCTCCCGATCTCGTTTCGATCGCGCTGGTACAGGGGGCGATCGCGCTGGTGGCGATTACCTGCTTCGTCGTGCTCGCCAACGACCGGCGGCTCGATGCCCAACAGGTGAAACCGTTGCAGTGGCGGCAAGTGGCGGCAAGCTTCTGGACCAATCCGGTCAAGTATCCCGATTTTGCGATCGCGTGGCTGTCGCGTGCGCTGGTGCTGTTCGGCGTCAGCAGCTTGCAGTACTACCTGCTGTTTTATCTGCGCGACCGGATCGGCCTGTCGACGAAAGAGACGCCTCACGCGATGTTCATGTGCCTGTTGGTCGCCACGACGGCCATGACGGCCAGCGCGTTGGTATTCGGTCGCCTGTCGGATCGGCTGCGGCGTCGCAAGGTCTTCGTGATCGGGGCCGGCATCGGGATGGCGCTCGGGTTTCCGGTGCTCCTGTCCTGCACGACGTTCTCGCAATTGCTGGTCGTGATCGCTTGGATAGGCGTGGCGCAGGGCGCGTATCTGGCCGTCGACCTTGCGCTGGTGACCGAAGTGCTGCCCGACCGCAATGCCGCGGCAAAGGACATGGGCGTGTTCCATCTCGCGAACGTCGTTCCGCAGCTGTCCCTTTCCCTTCTCGCCACCTGGCTGACGGGGCCGGGCGGTGCGATCCGCTTCGACGCGCTGTTCATCGCGGCAAGTTGCGCGACGTTGCTCGGCGGGCTCGTCATCGCCGCGATCAGGTCGGTTCGCTGACATCGACTCGTATTTTTCTACCGGATATTTCATGACCACGAAGCCCAATTTCGTCATCATCGTCGCGGACCAGTTGCGTGCCGACTGCGTTCACGCGGTCCATCCCGCGACGCCCGTTCTCACGCCGAACCTGGATCGGCTCGCCGCCGGCGGCGTCGCATTCACGCAGGCGTTCGGACAACACAGCGTCTGTTCGCCGTCGCGCGTGTCATTCCTGTCGGGACAGTATCCGCACGTGGCCGGGCATCGCACGCTCGGTTACCTGCTGGGGCCGGACGAGCCGAATTTCTTGCGCGTCTTCAAGGAAAACGGCTATCACGTTGCGATGGCCGGCGGCCGCGGCGACTCGTTCGCGCCCGGCGCGACCGAGCGTTCGGCGCATGAGTACGGCTTCCTGCCGGAAGAGACGCGGCGAAGCGCGGCGGAATTCCTGCAGAGCAAGACGAAAGGAGATCCCGCGGACCCGATGGTGCGCGCGTTCTTTCGGGGGCAGCGTTCGCAGGAGCAGGCCGCGATCGAATACGACGAAGTGGTGATCCGCACGGCGGAGCATTGGCTTGCCGCTCCGCCCCGCGAACCGTGGGTGCTGTATGTCCCGCTGTTTGCGCCGCATCCGCCGTTCGAAGCGGAGGAGCCGTGGTTCTCGATGTACGACCGCGCCGCGGTGCCCGAGCGCGTCGCTGGCAGTGGCCGGATGCCGGCGTATGTCGATGCGCTGTCCAACGCGCATGGATGGGACCAGCTGACCGATGCGCAATGGCGGGAACTGCGCGCCGTGTACTACGGCATGGTGTCGAGACTGGATCATCATGTCGGCCGCGTGATGGAGGCGGCCGGCCGGGTCACCGAGCCGGGGCGCCTGATCACCACGTTCTTTTCGGACCATGGCGAATACCTCGGGGATTTCGGGCTCGCCGAGAAGTGGCCGTCGGGCGTGCACGAATGCCTGTTGCGCAATCCGCTGATCGTATCGGGCGCGTCCGGGCCGGACGTGGCCGGCACGACTTCGAACGCGATGGTCGAGATGATCGACGTGTTTCCCACGCTGCTCGAGCTGGCGGGGCTGGAAGCGACGCATGCGCACTACGGGAAGAGCTTCGCGCCCTGCCTTCTGGCGGCCGGGGAGACGCATCGGGAGCAGGTGTTCAGCGAGGGCGGCTTCCTGACCCGCGAAGTCGACCATTTCGAGCAGGCCGGTTTTCCGTACGACATCAAGGCGAAGCTGCAAAGCGGGCAGCCGGAGACCGTGGGCAAGGCCGCGGTCATCCGGACGCCGGAGTGGACGTATGTGTGGCGACTCTACGAGGCGCCCGAGCTGTATCGGCGCACGACCGATCCGAGCGAGACGACGAACCTGGCCGGCAAGCCGGAGTTTGCCGACATCGAGGCCGGGCTGCTGGAGCGCCTGTTGCGATGGCAAGTCGAAACGGCTGACGTCCTGCCCGCCGCGAAAGGCTCCCGTTTCCCGCCCGTCGATTTGCCGCGACCCGGCGAGTGGCGTGCGCAGGACGATCGATAGGCAATAACCGGGCGCGAAGGCGGCAGGTCAAGCGCGCATTCGCGTCCGGCTCGCACAAGGCTCGGAGAAGCCCGGTTCGATGCAGGCAGGTTGAACATGCAATTTAATAAGGATTATTAATTATTGGAGGAGCGGCGTGGTGAGGAGACTGACATTAGGCATGGTTGCGCTGGTGATTGGCGGAGGCGCGTACGCGCAGTCGAGCGTGACGCTGTTCGGCACGCTCGGCGGCGGCGTTCGATGGACCGATGGCGGGAAGGGCGGGCAGCAGGTCGGCTTCGACAGCAATCCGATTGCGGGCAACACCCTCGGTTTCACGGGCAAGGAGGACCTGGGCGGCGGAATGAGGGCCGTGTTCATGCTGCAAAGCGGCTTCAATCTGGGCACCGGTGCGTTGAAATCGTCGAATACGCTTTTCTCGCAGCGGGCGTACGTCGGACTGGAGGGCGGATTCGGCCGGCTGACGCTTGGACGACAGCTGAACGCCGCCGAAGATATCGGCGTTCAACTCGATCCGAACCAGGCCAACGGCTCGACGCTTGCGATGACGCCCGGCATTGTCTGGGGCGGCAATTTCTTTACGCTCGATGCCCGTTTTAACAACACGGTCAAATACGTCGGCCGGCTCGGCGGATTCGCGCTCAGAGCCAGTTATTCGCCGGGAGGCGTGGCCGGCGACTGGCACACGGGTACGAACCTGGCCGTCGGCGCCAGCTATCAGTTCCGCTCGCTGCTGCTCGCGGCCGCGTATCAGAAGACCTACAGCGCCACCACCAACCAGTGGGCGCAAACCGCAATGGGCGGCGCGACGTGGCAGCTCGGGCCGACGCGGCTGTACCTGAACTACAGCGCGCTGGCGGTTACCGCGGCGAGCGCGGCCGGCAGCAAGCGGCGCGACAACATTCCCGGGGTCGGCATCGTCTACCAGATCACGCCGACGTTGCAGTTCACCGGTGCCACCTATTACGACATGGCCAGCAATCTGAAAAACGTTGCCGGGGCGGATGGCCGGAAGACGACTTCGTACGCGATGCTCGAGTACTTCCTGTCGAAACGGTCGGAACTCTATGTGGAGTTCGACCGGAACGGCTTCTCGGGGGCCTACAAGAAGGATCCGACGAACGTATCGGCACTGAACCTGCGTCCCGACGGGCGCACGGTGAGCGGTGTATCGATCGGCGTCATGACGCAGTTCTAGAGATATTGCCCATGGCGTCGCGGCGCATGAAGCGGCGCGATGCCAGGGCATCACGGGAGAAACGACATGCAGGTTGGTAGAACGGGATGCCGCTGCCTTGCGGCAGCGATGATCGCATTGAGTGCGCTGAGCGCGGCGGCTCAGGAATCGCAGGGTGGGGCGGCATCGATGCCGGAAGCGGTATCGGCAACGGCGGCGGCAGCGTCAGCTGCGTCGGCCTCGGGCAGCGAGTCGCGCAAGGCGACGAAGGTGGCCGATCGCAAGTTGCGCAAACAGGTGGCGGGCGCGCTGGCGCGAACGAAACGCCTCGATTCGAGCCGCCTGCTGATCTTCGCGAAGTCCGGCGTCGTCACGCTGTCCGGCGAGGTGGCCGATGCCGAGCAGGCCGCGCTGGCCGTGTCGGCCGCGCAGCGCGTACCGGGCGTCGGCGAGGTGCGCAATCGGCTGCGCATCAGTCCGCAGACCCGCTGAGACGGGAACCCTTTGAATCATCGCATGCGTTGCATCGGGCATGGCGGCGCGACCGTTCCGGCGGCGCAACCCGCGTGAACGAGGCAGCCACGCACAACGCATCAAACGCAGAGTGAATTGAACCGATCATGAAAGCCATACTCGTGATGTACGACAGCCTGAATCGGCACATGCTGCCGCCGTACGGCAACACCTGGGTCCACGCGCCGAATTTCCAGCGGCTCGCCGACCGCAGCGCGACCTTCGAAAACTGCTATATCGGCAGCATGGCCTGCATACCGGCACGCAGGGAACTGCATACCGGGCGCTACAATTTTCTGCATCGCAGCTGGGGGCCGCTGGAGCCGTTCGACGATTCGATGCCGGCCATGCTGCGCAAGAAGGGCATTCATGCCCATCTGGCGAGCGATCATCCGCACTACTGGGAAGATGGCGGCGCGACCTACCACACGCGATACAGCAGCTGGGAATTCTTCCGTGGGCAGGAGGGCGACCCATGGAAGGCGGAGCTCGGGCCGCCTCCGATGCCGGCCCGGCTCAAGGGCGCGTTGAAGGAGACCTCGGCGCGGCAGGATTTCGTGAACCGCCAGTATTACCCGACCGAGGATCTCCATCCGCAAACGCTGACCTTCGATGCGGGCGAAGCGTTCCTGAGAAAAAATCACGACAAGGATTCGTGGTTCCTGCAGATCGAGACGTTCGATCCGCACGAGCCGTTCGCCAGCTATCCGAAGTATCGCGACCTTTACCCGGGCGATCGAGGCGACGCGCACTTCGACTGGCCGCCCTACGGCCCCGTCTCCGCCGGCGAGACGGACGGCGACATGCGTACCGCGCAAGCCGGGTACGCCGCGCTCGTGTCCATGTGCGACCGTTCGCTCGGGCGGGTTCTCGACCTGATGGACGAGCTCGATCTGTGGCGCGACACGATGTTGATCGTCTGCACCGACCACGGGTACATGCTCGGCGAACACGGGTGGTGGGCGAAAACGGTCCAGCCGTGGTTCAACGAACTCGCCAATACGCCGCTGTTCATCTGGGATCCGCGGTGCCGTCGGGCAGGCGTGCGGCGCCAGTCGCTCGTTCAGATGATCGATATCGCGCCGACGCTGCTCGATTTCTTCGGGCTGGAACCCACGCCGGACATGCAGGGCGGCGCGCTCGGGAAAACGATCGACGAGGACGTTCCCGTTCGCGAGGCCGCGCTGTTCGGCATGCATGGCGAACAGGTCAACGTGACCGACGGTCGTTACGTGTACATGCGCTCGGGCCCCAACCCGGACCGTAACGAACCGCTTTACGAATATACGTTGATGCCGACCCACATGCGGGAGATGTTCGGTGTCGATGAACTGCAGGACATCGAATTGTCGGAACCCTTTTCGTTTACGAAGGGTGTGCGGACGATGAAGATCGCGAGCCGGCCGATCGGGTATGCGTACCGTTCGGGAACGCTGCTGTTCGACCTGCATGACGATCCGAAACAGGAGCGTCCGCTGTACGACGAGTCGGTCGAACTGCGGATGGCCGGACTCATGCGCGACCTGATGCGGGCCAACGACGCGCCGGAGGAGCAATACACGCGGCTCGGGCTGCCGTCGACGGGCGCAATCGAGCCCGCACAACTCCTGGCACGCAGTCACGCGGATCGCGCGGAGCGGTTGCGCGCGCACCTTGCTGTCCAGGCACAGGCAATGCGCGCCGAGATCGAGCGCAAGCGCGCGGCGCAGGCCGCGCCGACGTCGGGTGGTTGACGTGCGATGCAATCCGGGGTTTGACATGCGGCGGCCGGCGGATACGGGGAAACGGTGGTCCGGCGAGGAGGAATATTGAGTAACGACAAGCATCGATCGTGCTGTCCCGGCGCGGGAAAACGCCAGCAACTGTCCGCCGTTTCGGCGCATGCGTGCGCATCGGGCACCCACAGCACGGGCGCCGGCATGCCGTCGAGGCGGGACATCGTCTGGTTCGAGGCAGGCAGGAGCTGGGTCGGCACGGATACGCCCGTCATCAAGGCGGACGGCGAGGGGCCGCGGCGGCGCGTCACGCTGCGCGCGTTCGGGATGGATCGTTATGCCGTCTCGAATGCGCGGTTCGCGGAGTTCGTCGCCGCGACCGGGTATCGCACGGAAGCCGAGCGCATCGGCTGGAGCTACGTGTTTCGATCGTCCGCCGTTTCGGCGAACCATCTGGTGGGCACCGCGGACGCGCCGTGGTGGCTGGCGATCGATGGCGCGAACTGGGCGGCGCCGGAGGGGCCCGGTTCGTCGCTTGCCGGACGCGAGCAGCATCCGGTCGTGCATGTGTCGTGGAACGACGCGTGCGCCTTCGCGGCGTGGTGCGGCGGCCGGCTGCCGACCGAGGCCGAGTGGGAGCATGCGGCAAGAGGGGGCGCGCAGGCGCGCCGGTATCCGTGGGGCGATGAGGAGCCGTCCGACGAGATGCAGTGCTGCAATATCTGGCACGGCGTGTTTCCCCATCTGAACACGTCGCCGGACGGGTATGCCGGCACGGTTCGGGTCGATGCGTTTTCACCGAATCCCGCCGGGTTGTACAACTGCAGCGGCAACGTGTGGGAATGGTGCGCCGATCCGTTCCTGACGCAGTCGTTGTCGAGCGCGGGAAAGGCCCGGAACCGTCAGGCGCTCGCGGAGCGGGAGCACACGCTGAAAGGCGGTTCGTATCTGTGTCATCGCGACTACTGTTATCGCTACCGCATCGCCGCCCGGACAGGCCGGCCGCGGGATACGTCGACCGGACACACGGGTTTCCGGATTGCGTACGACGCCGCGCACGAGTGACCGATGGCGCGCGAGCGGAGCGGCCGGACGTTCTTGAATGGCTCGACGGCCCGCATGCCGCAACGGTGGCGAATCGATCGTGGCACGCCGGCCATGTTCCCGATCGACGCCATGTCAAACCGTGTCGATGTCGCGGCGATGCACGGGAGGCCGGCCCGGTTTGCCGGGCCACGTCGCGTCATGTGGCTCCCTTGCCGTTCCGTCAGGCCTGCGAAAAATAATGATCGATGGCGGCATTCAAGGTAGATTGACGTTCTCGCGATCTCGAACGCCATGGAGTGCCGCGCATGTTGACCTATTCCGTTCAGAAAGTCGGCTACACCTTCGATCAGCTGGATCCGCAAGGCGCGACGGACTACGCGTCGTTCATGCACGCGTTCGATGCGTTCCCGTGGGTCGCGCAGCATGCGCAGTGGGACGACACGCAGACGGGCCCGTTGCCGGCCCTCGTGCTGCAGCATGCCGACGATCAGCGGGAGTTGTGGGTGACCGCGCTCAGCGATGCGCATGCGGCGGGCTTCCAGCTGTTCGCTGTCTCGATGCGGATGAAGAAGGGGCTGTTCGGTCTCGGAAAGGGCAAGCTGGAGCGGAACGTCGAAACGATCGACATCGAATCGCGCGCGGATGTCGACACGTTGTGCCGGCTGTTTTGCGATCGCCAGTACGACGAACTCGACCGGCTGGCGGCGCGGCATGCGGAGCGCAGCGCAACGGCGGCTACCGACGACAGCGACGATTGACCGCTGCGTCGTCTTCGCATCCGCATCGGGTGCGGCCGCACGCGCGATGCCGGCGGTCTACGTCTCTTCCTTGCCGGCCATCGCCGCGCGCGGAAACGTCAGCACGACCGCGAACCCGCCCGCGTCGGGAAACGCAAACCCGACGCGCCCGCCGTGCGCCTTCATCACTTCCTGCACGATCGCGAGCCCGAGGCCCGACCCCGTGCGCCGCTCGCTGCCGTCCGGCGCGATTCGTACGAACGGCTGCAATGCCGCGTCCCAGTGCTCGCGCGGAATCCCGCGGCCGTTGTCGGTGACGGTCAGCGTGACCGTGCCGTCGGCATTGCCCTTGGTCGCGACGGATACGACGATGTCGTCGGCATGGCCGTGCAGCAGCGCGTTGTGCAGCACGTTCGACAGCGCCTCCTGCAGGCTGATCGCGTCGCCGTCGATCCACGCCAGCGGCGCATCGCTCGCAAATGCCACGGCGACATCGCGTTCGCCCGCGAGCGGAATCGTGCGGCCGAGTACCTCTTTCGCGAGCGCGACGAGTTCGACGGGGTGCAGCGGCACGACCTCGGTGCGATGAATCACCATCGCGTGATTGAGCAACTGGCCGGTGAGCCGGCCGACGTCCGAGGAGGTCGCGCGCAGCGCGTCGAGCCGCGCCGCGTGACGCGCGGGATCGGATTCGCCGTCGAGCAGCTCGATCTGCGCGTCGAGCCGCGCAAGCGGCGTGCGCATCTGATGCGCGGCGTCGGCGATGAAGCGCTGCATCGCGTTGATGCGTTCGGCGAGGCGGCGCATCAGCCCGTTGATCGACCCGATGATCGCGTCGATCTCGCTCGGCGTATCGACGGCCACCGGCCGCAGGTCGGCCGGGTCGCGCGCGGCGATGATCGTGCCGATCTGCGCGAGCGGGCGCAGGCCGCGCCGGATCGCGAGGCCGCTTGCGCCGATCGCGAGCACGCTCATCAGCAGGATCAGCGTCCACACCTTGATGCTCATGTCGTTCGTGAGCTGCTGGCGGGCGTTGGTGGTTTGCGCGACCGTCACGAGCGCCCAGCCCGGCGTGCTTTCCTCGGGCATGTAGCGCGCGATCGTCGCGGTGCGGATCCGGTGCCCCTGGTAGACGGCATTCGCGAACGCGGGGCCCTGTTTCGCGGCGGCGAGCGTCGCGGGGCTCGCGAGATCGTTGTAGCCGGCCACGACGACGCCGCGCGAATCGACGACCTTGTAATAGACGAGGTCGTAGCGCGACAGCGTCGACAGTGCGGCCACCGGCGGATTCAGCGCGAGCACGCCGCCCTGTACGTAGAGATTTTCCGCGACCTGGATCGATGCGCCCGCAAGCAACTGGTCGTACGCGCGTTCGGCCGCGACGCCTGCGTAATATCGCGCGATCGCCGCGAGCGCGAGCGCGCCGGTCGCGACGACGAGCGCGATGAACAGCAGCGTGCGCCCGAACAGCGTCTTCGGGAACCAGTCAATGCGCGACAATCTGATACCCCATCCCGCGCGCGGTGCGGATCTCGACCGAGCTGCCCTGCAGCTTCTTGCGCACGCGCGTCACGTACTGCTCGACCGCGTTCGTGGTCGGCTCGTTGCCGAAGCTGAACAGCTGGTTCAGCAGTTCGTCCTTCGAGAAGATGCGCTGCGGCCGGCTCGCGAGGATTTCGAGCAGCGCGAATTCCTGGCGCGACAGCGACAGCGGCTGGCCGTCGAGTTCTGCCAGGCGGCTGCTGCGGTCGATCGCGAGGCCGCCGAGCGTCAGCACGTCGTTCGCATGGCCGCTGTTGCGGCGCAGGAGCGCCTGCACGCGCGCGTCGAGTTCGCGATAGTCGAACGGCTTCACGAGATAGTCGTCGGCGCCGAGGCCGAGGCCGCTCACGCGATCGTCGATCGCCGAGCGCGCGGTCACGAGCAGCACGGGCGTCGTGCTGCCCGACGCGCGCAGGTGGCGCAATACCGTGAAGCCGTCCATGCCGGGCAGGTTCGCGTCGAGCACGACGAGGTCGAAGCGCTCGACGCGCAGCAACCCGTGCGCGGTCGCGCCGTCGGTTTCGAGATCGACCGCGTGGCCGAGCCGCGCCAGGCGGCTGCGGATCGCCGCGCCGATTTCGGCATCGTCCTCCACGACGAGAATGCGCATGGTGCCGTTTTGCAGGTAGGTGGATTAGGGGTTTTCCCGAGGACGGGATGTCAGCATTTTCTCAGACTCGGTCGATAACCTGTGTCGAGCCGGAAGCAGCAGGCAAGGACGGCATTAATACCAGAATTATTCAAGGAGACGGCAACATGCAGCATGTCACGGGAGCGACGAACGTGCGACGCAGCGCGCCGGCGGCCTTCGCGTGGCCGTTTGCCGTCCGTCGCATGGCGGCGTGCGCATGACGACGTCGCCGCGCCGCCGCGCACTGATCGCCGCCGGTCTCGGCGTGCTCGCCGCGCCGGCGCTCGTGCGGGCGAAGCCGCGCACGGTGCGGATTTCCAAAGGCTATGGCGTGCTGTACCTGCCGCTGCTCGTGATGGAGAAGCAGCGGCTGTTCGAGCAGCACGCAGCGCGCCACGGCGTGCGCGACGTCGCGGTCGACTGGGTGCTGCTCGACGGCGGCAATTCCGTCAACGACGCGATGATGGCCGGCACGCTCGATTTCGCGGGCGCCGGCGCGCCGGGCTTCATCGAGCTGTGGGCGCGGGCCCGCGGCATTCCGAACGTCGAAGTGATCGGCATCAGCGGGCTGTCGACCACGTCGCTGTCGCTGAACGCGAACCGTCCGGGCCTGACGTCGCTGCGCGACTTCACGCCGTCCGACCGGATCGCGGTGCCGGGCATCCGCACGTCGCTGTCGGCCGTCGTGTTGCAGATGGTCGCGGGCCGGCAGCTCGGCCCGAAGCATTTCGCGCAACTCGATTCGATCACCGTGAACCTGCCGCATCCGCAGGCGATGCAGGCGCTGATCCGCCGCGAGAACGGCGTCACCGCGCACTTCACGTCGCCACCGTTCTCGACGCTCGAGCTGCGGCAGCCGGGCATTCATCGCGTCGTGAGTTCGGTCGACGTGCTCGGCCCGCTGACGCTCGACGTCGTGTTCGCGCCGAAGCGGCTCGTCGATGCGGAGCCCGCACTGGCCGTCGCGTTTCTCGGCGCGCTCGACGAAGCGAACCGCCTGATCGCGCGGGACCCGCGCGCGGCGGCTGCGCTGTATGCGGCGTCGTCGGGTGTCGGTGTGTCGCACGACGACGTGATGCAAATGCTCGCCGCGCCCGACACGCGCTTCTCGGTGCTGCCGAACCAGCTGATGGACTACGTCGAATTCCTGTACCTCGCCGGCACGATCAAGGCAAAGCCGCGCGCGTGGCACGAGATGTTTGCGCCGATGCTCGACGCCTACCGGTCGGGCTGACTGCCGCCGCCCCCATCCGGCGAGACATCCTGCGCTCGCGCGCTTGCCGCGCGAAGCGCCGATTCAACCGATACGCAACCGACCTGAAACCGACATGCAACCGATTCACGCAAGGAGCCTGAAGTGAACGCTACCGACACCCTGGACCCCGCGTCCGCCGAAGAACAGCGCATCATGTCGAAGATGGCGCGGCGCCTGCTGCCCATCCTCGTCGTGATGTTCCTGATCGCGTTCATCGACCGGCAGAACGTCGGTTTCGCGAAACTGCAGATGGTGCACAGCCTCGGGATGACGGAGGCCGCGTTCGGGCTTGCGTCGTCGCTGTTCTTCATCGGCTACCTGCTGTTCGAGGTGCCGAGCACGCTCGCGCTGCATCGCTACGGCGCCCGCGTGTGGCTCGCGCGGATCATGCTGACGTGGGGGCTCATCACGGTGCTGATGGGCTTCACGACGTCGATGCCCGCGTTCTGCGCGCTGCGCTTCGTGCTCGGCATCGCCGAGGCCGGCTTCTATCCGGGCGTGATCTACTACCTGACGCTGTGGTTCCCGCAGAGCTACCGCGCGAAGGTGCTCGGCATCTTCACGCTCGGCAGCGCGCTCGCGAACATGCTCGGCTCGCTGGTCGGCGGCGTGCTGCTGAGCCTGAACGGCGTGTGGGGGCTGGCGGGCTGGCAGTGGGTGTTCATTGCAACGGGCATCCCGGCCGTGATCGTCGCGATCGTCGTGTTCCGCGTGCTGCCCGCATCGGTGCGCGACGCCCGTTTCCTGGACGACCGCGAGAAACAGATCGTCGAGGCCGCGCTCGAACGCGAGAAGCCCGCGCAGGCCGAGCACGGCCAGCCGTGGAAGGCATTGCTCGATCCGCGCGTGATGCTGTTCGCGGCGACCTACATGCTGATGTCGACGTCGCTGTACGGCGTCACGTACTGGCTGCCGACACTCGTGAAATCGTTCGGCGTGTCGAGCACGACGAACGGCTTCCTGAGCATGCTGCCGTGGGCGCTTGCCGTGCTGCTGCTGGTGCGGCTGCCGGGGAAACTGCGCCGCGCGAAGAGCATCCTGCGCACGATCGCGATCGTCGCGGCACTGGGCGCGCTCGGTTTCCTGCTGAGTCTGGTGCTGCCGTCGACGCCGCTGCGTTTTATCGCGCTCGTGCTGGGCGGTGCGTGCATCCCGCTGCTGTATCCGTGCTTCTGGTCGATGCCGCCGCGTTATTTCACCGGCGCGCGGGCGGCGGCGAGCGTCGCGGCGATCAACTCGATCGGCAACCTCGGCGGCTTCTTCAGCCAGAACCTGATGCCGTTCGCGGGCAAGGTGACGGGCACCGCGTTCGGGCCGATGATCGTGCCGATCGTGTGCCTCGCGCTGCTCGGGATCGGCGCGCTGGTCGCGTGGACGCGCTCGGAGCGGGGGATGGTGGCGGCGCGGGTGTGAGGCGGCGCGTCGCTATCGCATCGTCAACCGGTTCCCGACGAACGTGAAATTGGCCGACGCGTGCGTATTCGACATCAGGTACTTGAGCGCCTTGATGTCGGGTGCGGTCGTCGTGAAGCGGTTGTCGCCGTCGAAGATGAAATCCCACGTGATGATGCTGCGGCTGCCGCCGGGATCGTCCACGTGGATTTCCCGCAGCGAGGCGAGCGGATACGCGCGTTCGTGCCAGTCGAACAGGTGCCGCACGTAGAGGTGATCCGGCGTCACGATTTCGTAGCGACGCAGGAACGGTGTCGCGATGACGAACACCACGGCGGTCAGGATCGCCAGCGAGCGGGCCGCGCGCCACACGACGGCCCGCGATACGCGGCCGCGCGGCTTGGTGCGGTAGCGCTGGTAAGCGGACGGTACGATCAGGCCTACGCCGAACCACCAGGCGATCGCAATGAACCCGATCGGCACGTTCATGAAAGGCACCGAAAAGGCGCCGACGAAGTTGGTCGGAAAATCCGTGAGCCGCGCGGTCGACACGAAGCCGAGCCCGATGTAGCTGCCGGCCGGATGCGGAATGAACACGGCCGTCGTCAGCGCCTGCAGCGCGAGCAGGACGGGCCAGCACAGCAGCGAGACGGCAAGCCAGCCGACTACGACGATGCAGAAGGAAAGGACATAGCTGCGAAGGGTTTTCATCGTGGCGAAGGGGGGGAAGTCCGGTCGGCCGGTGCAATGGAACGGCTGATGTGGAGGGGCGCGACGAATTGTAGCGTCGTGCCAGGGCCGGGACGAACAATGGCACCACGGGATGATGGCAAGCGCGAAGTGCCGAGCAGGAAATGAATCGCGGTCGGTGGGCCGTTGCGCATCAAGTCGATGCGCTACCATGCGTTGCAAATGCGACGTATGGAGCGAGAAAATGAAAATGACGATGATGAGTATGTTTCGCGATGGTGTTGCGCGCCGACGCGTGCAGCGCGAGTTTGTGGCACGCGGCCTGGCGTCGCGTGACGAGGCGCGACGGACCGGTGAATACATCGAGGCTGCAAGCGTTCAGGCGGAGCTCGAGCGCATGTTGAACGTGGCACGCGCGACGAAGGCGGGCGACTAAGCCATTGCCTTCGGCATTCACCCGGTTTACCTCCGCAAAACCCCATCCCCGCCGTGCGCGGCCGCAACAGGCGCACGCGTCAGCGGAATCTCGACCTCGACCGTCGTGCCTTCGCCGAGCGTCGTGGCGATCCGCAGCGTGCCGCCGACCAGATACGCGCGCTCGCGCAATCCCACCAGCCCGAACGACCCAGACTTGCGCGGCACGCCGGGATCGAAGCCCGCGCCGTCGTCGCGAATCGTCAGCGCGATCGTATCGCCGCCGTGCACGAGCTCGACGTCCGCATGCGACGCGGCCGCATGCCGCGCGACGTTCGCGAGCGCTTCCTGCGCGATGCGGAACACGGCCGTTGCATACGGCTCGTCGAGCTGCAGCTCGGGCGGTTCGACGTGCAGCGAGCACGCAATCCCGTGACGGTGCCGGAAATCTTCCACGAGCCATTGCATCGCCGCGGCGAAACCGAGGTCATCCAGCATCAGCGGGCGCAGATCGGACGCGATGCGTCGCGTCGCGGCGACCGCACCGCGCGCGAGCGTATGCATCGCCGCGATCTTGCGCGCGAGTTGCGCGTCGTCCTGCGGCACGCGGTCGATCAGCCATTCGAGATCGTTCTTCAGCGTCGCGAGCGTCTGCGCGAGTTCGTCGTGCAGTTCGCGCGCGATGCGGCGTTGCTCGGCTTCGCGCGCGCTGGCGCTGATCGCGGCAATCTCGCGCAGTTCTTCGCGTGACGCCTGCAGCGCGCGCTCCGCACGCACGCGCTCCTCGACTTCGCGCCGCAGATCGCGGTTCGACGCGCTCAGTTGCGCGGTGCGCGCGGCGACGCGCTGTTCGAGCCGTTCGTTCGCGTCGTTCAGCTGCGCGCTTTTCTGCACGACGAGCAGATGCTGATAGCGCGCGCCGGCCAGTGCGCGCACGGTTTGCGCATGCAGCCGGCCGTTCTCGAACAGCATCGCGAACAACACGACGCCGGACGCGACGAGGCCGTACGCGCGCCCCGCGTAGAAGCCGAGATCGTAGCGCCCGTGATTCAGCATCGACGACAGCGCGATGTCGAACAGCCACGCGACGAGCACCGTCATCACCCACAAGTCGAGCACGGAATGGCGGCGCCGCTGCCACCACATCAGCATCAGCGCGACCAGGTTCAGCCCCCAGACGACCGTGATCGCGTTCGTCATCGTCGCGGCCATCCGGTTGCCGTTCATGATGCGTGGCAACAGGTCGTGGCCGGCCGTCGCGAGCAGCGCGAGCGCGACCGTCGCGGCGACCGCCGACGCGATGCAGAACACCACCGGAATCGCCGCCCGGCGCTGCGGGGTGGGGATCGGGCGGGTGCGCAAGGTCGCGCGCAGCAGCGCATAGGCGGAAACCGCCAGCGGAAAGCCGCCGTGCCAGAACAGGTACAGCCACGCGGTGGTCTGGTCGCCGGCGCCGAGCAGGCCGTGCGGCGCGAACAGCCCGGGGAAGGTCAGCATGTGCGTGCCGGCCATGAAGCCCGTGAACAGGTAGCCGCCCGCGAGCACGAGCAGCGGCTTCTGGCGCAGGATCGCGTACTGGCCGAGCAGCAGGCCGGCCGTCACCATGTCGTTGACGACGATCGCCGACTGGTACACGGGAATGAACGCCCAGCCCGGCGCGAGCGGCATGCCCGCGAACGGCGCGAGCGCGGCGAAGATCACGGCCGACACGAGCACGGTCGCGAGCGCGAACCGCCGTTCGCGCCGGCCCGGCGGCAGCGACGACATGAACAGGCGCGACGCGTCCGGATCGTCGTCGTCCGGCGGCGCGGGCGGGAAGCGGAAGGCGGCCGTCATGCGTCGTTGGCGCCGGGGTCGAGGTCGTGGCGCACCGCGTAGCGGACCAGTGCGGCTTCGTGCGGCAGTTCCATCTTCTCGAGGATCCGTGTCTTGTACGTGCTGACCGTCTTCGCGCTCAGCGCGAGTTCGGACGCGATCTGCGTAACGGTCTGGCCGGCGACGATGCGGCGCATCACGTCGAGTTCGCGGGTGGACAGCCGCTCGTGCGGCAATGTCACAGCCGGCGCGCGCAGCGTGCGCGCGAGGCTTTCGGCTGCCGACGGGCTCACGTAGATGCCGCCCGCCGCGACCTTGCCGACCGCTTCGACGAGCTCGGCGGTCGCGCTGTCCTTCGTCAGGTAGCCGGTGGCGCCGGCCTTGAACGCGCGCGCGGCGTACTGCGCCTCGGCGTGCATCGTCAGCACGAGCGTGCGCAGCGACGGCGCATGGCTCTTGACCAGCCGGATCAGCTCGATGCCGGTCGGCGCGGGCATCGACAGGTCGAGCAGCAGCACGTCGGCGGCCGCGCGTTCGGCGAGCGCGAGCGTGGCCGAGCCGTCGCTCGCCTCGCCGACGATCTCGAAACCGCCGGCCATCTCCAGGATGTAACGCAGTCCGTCCCGCATGACTGCGTGATCGTCAGCCAGAATTACCCTGATCATCTAGCGGTCCTCTTCGGGATCACGCCGCGAACTGCTTGTCCGGTTATCGCCGCGGCTGTTCTTCTGACCAATATATTCCGTCGAATCCGAAAACGGTACTCATCCGGGAAATTTTCGAGATAGCTGGTCGCGGAATGTGTACTGAAACGAAATAATCGACGGGAAAGCGCATGGCGGGTAGTGCGCGACGATAAGGGTATTCCCTGATCGTTGCCATGCCTGGGCTGGACCGGCGCGGTGCGACGCGAACCGCGTCTCGAAGCGCTACGAATCGGGACTAAACTGGTGCCCGATGCCACTACACCCACCGGGGAGCCCCGCAATGATCGACCTTGCCGATATCCTGCCGTCCGCGTTACCCGCCGCCGTCGCGTGGGCCGAAGCGGAGGCGGCGCGCGGGATCGCGCAGGGCACGCCGCTGACGCCGGCGCAGGCCGACGATGCACGCACGGTGGGCGTTGCCCGGCCGGAACGGATCCGCGTGGTGATCGTCGATCGCATGCCGTTCCCCGAGACGCCAACGCTTGCCGCGATCGCCCGCGACACGGGGCTGCTGTCGCCGGGGACGATCGGCCTGACGCTCGGCCATGCGGTGTACGTGCTGCGCGGGCAGGACACGCGCCGCCTGCTGACCCACGAATTCCGTCACGTGCATCAGTACGAGGCCGCCGGGTCGATCGGCGCATTTCTGGCGCGCTATCTGCAGGAGATCGCGACGGTCGGCTACCACGATGCGCCGCTCGAGGCCGATGCGCGGCAGCACGAGTTCGATTGACCGCTTAAGCCGGCGCGACCGCGCGCACCCTGCCATGACCGTTCCCCCTGCCATCGCCGATCCGGTGTTCGTCCGCCGGATCGTTTCGCCACGGGGCGCGCGATGAGCGACACGATCCACGCGTGGATCGGCGCGATCGGCGCGCATCCGCTGCTCGTGCTGGCGATCGTGTTCGTGACGGCGTGCGCCGAGGCGATCGCGCTGATCGGCACGGTGGTGCCGGCCGGCGCGGTGATGTTCGCGGCCGGGGCGCTGATCGGCGCCGGCGCGCTCGACGGGTGGACGACGATCGGCGTCGCGGCCGTCGGCGCGGTGGTCGGCGACGGGATCAGCTACGAGCTCGGGCGGCACTATCGCGGGATGATCCGCAACGTGTGGACGCGCTTCGGCTATGCGAACGCGTATGCGCGCGGCGAGGAGTTCGTGCTGCGTCACGGGATGAAGAGCATCGTGCTCGCGCGCTTCCTCGCACCGGTGCGTGCGGTCGTGCCGGTCGTCGTCGGCTGCGCGACGCTGCCACGCCGGTCGTTCTATCCGGTCAACGTCGTGTCGGCGCTCGTGTGGGCGCCCGTCCACGTCGCGCCGGGCATCCTGTTCGGCGCATCGGCCGCGCTGGCCGCGGCGATCAGCGTGCGGGTCGCCGTGATCCTGCTGGTCGTCGCCGCCCTGGTCGCGCTCGTGTGGATCGGCGTGCGCGTCGCGCTGCGGCGCGGCTGGCCGTTGCTGCGCCGCGCGCTCGTCGAAGCCGTGCACGCATGCGCGCGCCGCTGGCCGCGGTTCGGCGCGCGGCTGCACGACGCGATCGCGCATCTGCGCGGCCTGCCCGGTGCGGTGCCCGTGCTCGCGCTGCTGTTCGTCGGCTGCGTGTGGCTGTTCGCGGGGATCGTGCAGGATGTCGTCGCGAACGATCCGCTGATGCACGCGGACATCGGGCTGTATGCGTTCCTGCAGAACCTGCGCACACCGCCCGTCGACGCCGCGATGAGTGCGCTTGCCGTGCTGCACGGGCACGATACGGGGCTGATCGTCGCGGCCGCGTTTCTGGTCTGGCTGATGATCCATCGCTGCTGGCTGACTGCCGCGTGGTGGCTCGCGACGGTCGGTGTCGCCGTCGTGCTCGTACCGGCGTTCGGCGCGGGTGTGCCGGGCGCGACGCCCGCGAGCCTGCCGCCCGGCGCGCTGCACGTACCGCTGCCCGATGCAGATGCCGCGTTCGCGATTCTCGCGAGCAGCGGCCTCGGCTGGGTGATCACGCGCGACCGGCCCGCGCTGTGGCGCATTCCGGTCGTGACGGCGGTCGTGCTGTGGATCGTGCTCGGCGGTTTCGCGCGGCTGTACGTCGGCGATACCTGGCTGTCGGGGCTGCTCGGCGGATGGAGCCTCGGGCTGGCCTGGTTCGCGCTGCTCGCCGGCGCGTATGCGTACTGGCGTGTGCGCGAGCATGTGCAGCCGCGGGGCGCGCTCGTCGCGGTGCTCGTGGTGCTCGCGACGGCCGGCGTATGGACGGTCCCTGCACAATGGCAGCTCGATCGCGCGGCGCGCCCGCATGTCGGCGACGTGGTCGCGATGACCGTCGACCAGTGGTTGCGCGGCGGGTGGCAGCGCGTGCCGACGCGGCGCACCGAGATCGGCGGCGACCGCGAGGAATATCTGCCGCTGCAATGGAGTGCGACATCCGACACGCTCGACCGGCATCTCGCGCAGGCCGGCTGGCAGCGCGCGACGCCGTGGTCGCCGGCCACCGCGCTGCGCTGGCTGTTGCCGCAGGCGCCGGCCGATGCGCTGCCCGTGCTGCCGCGCTACACGCACGGCGAAAGCACGCGCCGCGTGTTCGTGCGCGTCGATCCGGCCCACCCGGACAGCCGCCTCGTACTGCGGCTGTGGCGCTATCCGTACGTGCTGCAGGACGCGCTCGGCATGCGACCGCTGTGGTACGGCGCGCTGTATCGCGAGGCGCTGCACCGGCCGGCGCGCCTGATGACGATCGTGCGCACGACGCCGATCGACGACGCGGCGGCGATCGCGCAGGCGCTGGCGGTCGAGCCGACGATCGAGCGTCCGCCGGCGGGGATGACGGCCGCGCCGGCCGAGATGCTGCTCGTGTGGATGGTCAGGCCGTGAGCGGGAGGGTGCCGCTCATGCGTGCGCGGGCTGCGCGGGGACGACGGACAGGCGCAGGCCGACGGTCTTGAGCACCGCGAGCAGGGTTTTCAGCGTCGGGTTGCCGTTCGGGGACAGCGTGCGATACAGCGATTCGCGGCTGATGCCGGCTTCGGCCGCGACCGCGCCGAGCCCGCCGTAGGCTTCCGCGACCGTACGCAGCGCGAGCAGGCCGGCCGCGCGATTGTCGGGATCGTCGAGCGACTCCATCGCGACGCGCAGATAGGCGACCGCGAGTTCGCGGTCGGCGCCGAGTTCGACGACTTCGGCGTCGTGGTGCGATACCGCGCCTTTGAGTTTGGTCATGATTGCCTCCGTTTCCAGTTCGACCAGTGTTCCTTGGCGCGCCTGATGTCGTCGGGTTGGCTGTGCTTGTCGCCGCCTGACAGCAACAGTACCAGTGCGCCGCCATGCCGCCCGAAATACACGCGATAGCCGGCACCGACGTGGACGCGCAGTTCGATCACGCCTTCGCCGACAGGCTCGCAATCACCGAAGTTGCCGGTTTGCACGCGGCGCAGGCGTTCACGAATCCGTGCCTGAGCGAGCTTGTCGCGCACGGCGTTCAGCCATTCGGTGAAGGGCTCGCGACCATCGTCGCGCTGGTAGCGAAGAAGTTCGAACTTGGAGAGCATTGTAACTTATAAGCTACGCGAAAGGTGGGTGGAAATGGAGGGGGTCGTGCGAACTGCCGGTTGGTGCGCGCAGCGTCGTACGCACATTGGCGAGTCGGGGCGACACACAACGCCGCATGCGTGGCAGTTGCAGTGCATGCGGCATCTTCGAGGGGCGGGATTTCAGGCAGCGAAACCGGCTTCCCGGACGACGATCATTCTTTCATCCGGTGTGCCGGGTGACGATTCGGCCGAATGGCCAAAGTCGACGGCCCGATGACGGGCGCGCGGTGGGCAGGGTGTGCTGGAGGGAATGGCGCGAAGGGCAAACCTGTCGGCGCCGGCACATTGCGTGCCTGGCGAGCCGACAGGCCTTCGTGCGTTACTGCTTCGCCGGCGCGGCCGTCGCGACCTTGTCGAGCGCGGCCGGAATGTACGTGTCGAGCTGCGCGGTCACCGATTCGTAGAAATCCATCGGCTTGCCCCACGCGTCGGGTACGTCGAGGTGCTTCCCGGACGCATACTCGGCGAGCGTGAACACCTTGCCGGCCGCCGACGGATAGAGCGCGAGCACCTTCTCCTTGTGCTTGTCGGTCATCGTCAGGATCACGTCGGAATGCTTGACGTCGTTCGCGTTCAACTGCACCGAGCGGTGCGCGGACGTGTCGATGCCGCGCCGCTTCATCAGGATCACACCGTTCTCCTCCGGTTTTTCGTCGTACGGATCCTCGTCGACCGCGCGCGAGATCACCGCGATGTGCGCATGGCGCTGCGCGATCAGCTGGCCCGCGATCGCTTCGGCCATCACGCTGCGCCCGGTGTTGCCCGTGTCGACGAACGCGACTTTCTTCGGCTCGTCGGCGAACGCCGACGTCGCGCACTGGATGCCGACGCAACAGAGCAGCGCAAGTGCGTTGAGGGTGTGCCTTCTTTTCATGATGTCTCCGCCTGAGTGGGGTGGTGGTCGCCCCGGCCGCGCGCCGGGGCTTGCGGAGATCATGACGGCCGCGCGTGACGGAAAAAAATAAAGCGCCGTTTTTCGCAAGACGGTGTCGCTTTGCTGCAAGCGGGCGCGGCGATACGCGCATGCGCGGATCGCCACGCATCGCCGCCCGATCGTCATGCCGTCGCAGCCACCCGTTCCACCGCAAACGCCGCCAGCGTCCGCAACGCATCGCGCGCCGACCGCAGGTAAAACGCCTGCAGATGAAACACGTGCCAGCGCGCCGCATGAATCTCCAGCCGGCATGGCACGCCGCACGCGCTCGCGTGATCGGCCAGCCGCTGCGCGTCCGACAGCAGTACCTCCTGGTCGCCGGCCTGGACCAGCATCGGCGGCAGGCCGCGCAGGTCGGTGTCGAGCGGGCCGCGCGCGGCGGCCGAGCCGGCGCCGTGGTACCAGCGCAGCCCCTGTTCGAGCCAGCCGCGCCGGATCATCGGATCGTCGTGGCGGCGCGAGGCGAGTGTCGCACCGCCGAGCGCCGGGTCGGTCACGGGCGAGATCAGCAGCAGCGCAGCGGCGGCCGGGTCGCCGCGCTCGCGCAGCGCGATCGCGAGCGCAAGTGCCAGCGCACCGCCGGCCGAGTCGCCGGCGATCACGATCCGGTGCGGCGCATGACCTTGCGCGCGCATCGCGTCGTACACGGCCAGCGCATCGTCGAGCGCGGCCGGGCTCGGGTGTTCGGGCGCGAGCCGGTAATCGGGCACCCACACCGGCAGGCCCGCATCGTTCGCGAGCCGCGTCGTCACGCCGCGATGCGTATGCGGCCCGCCAAGGCAGAACGCGCCGCCATGCAGATACAGGATCGCGCCACCCGTATCGCCGCGCTTCGGCGCGACGACTTCGACCGGCACGCGGTGCGCGGACAGGCGGTAGCGCAGCGTGCCGCCCACGCCGGGCATCAGCGGCGACAGCAGCGCGACGACACGGCGCTGCATGCGCGCGCCGAACGGCGGCCCGATCAGCGGCCGGAACGCGACGCGCAGGAAGCCGCGCAGCGCAGCGGCGGCGAGCGCCTCCAGCCCGCCGGCAGGTGGCGCGACCACCGCGCCGCGCGTCGGCGCGGCCGGCTCGGGCAACGGACGCGTGAAGCGATACGCGGACATGCCGGTGAACCGCGTGATCCACCGGTAGGTCAGCGTGAAGCCCGGCCAGTTCGTGCTGTTGTGCCCCGATGCATCGACGTACCAGCTCTGGCAGCCGCTCCACACCGAACCGGCGAGCCGCTGCTGCACGTGCGCGTTGAAGCGCCGGTAGCGGCGCGCATCGACGTCGATCTCGCGCGAACCGTCGCGTCGCATCGCCCGCACGCAGCGCATCACGTGCGCGATCTGGCTTTCGAGCATGTAGACGATCGAGTTGTGCCCGAGGTTGGTGTTCGGGCCGTACAGCATGAAGAAATTCGGGAAGCCGGGCACGGTGAGCCCGAGATAGGCCTGCGCACCGCGTCGCCACGCGTCGTTCAGGTCGAGCCCGTCACGGCCCGTGATGCGCATCGGCGACAGGAACTCGGTCGCCGCGAATCCCGTGCCGTAGACGATCGCATCGACCGGATGATGGACGCCGTCGACGGTTTCGATCCCGTCCTCGGTCACGCGCCGGATCCGTTGCGTGACGAGTTCGACGTTCTCGCGGCTCATCGTCGCGAGGTATTCGCTCGACAGCAGGAGCCGCTTGCAGCCGATCGGGTAGTCGGGCGTGAGCCGTGCGCGCAGCGCGGGGTCCGGCACGTCGCGCGCAAGCAGCTTGCGGAACGGTCGGCCGACCGCTACTTTCATCAGCCCGTGCAGGCGCGTGAACGCGATCGCACGCGATTCGTAGCGCACGTAGATCGAAGCGCGGTGCAGCTTCATCGCCCACGGCATCCGGCGAAACAGCGCCTGCTCCCACGGGCGATACGCGCGGTCGGGGCGCGGTATCACGTAGGCCGGCGAACGCTGGAACACGGTCAGGTGCCGAACGCTGCCGGCGATCGCCGGCACGAACTGGATCGCCGACGCGCCGGTGCCGACCACGGCCACGCGCTTGCCGGCGAGCGAATAGTCGTGATCCCAGTGCGCGGAGTGGAATGCACGGCCGCGGAACGTGTCGATGCCGGGCAGGTCGGGCATCGCCGGACGGCTCAACTGGCCGGTGCCGCTGACGAGCATGGCGGCGCTGAGCGTCGTGCCGTCGGCGAGCGTGACGTGCCACAGCGCGCGGGCTTCGTCGTAGCGCGCGTGCTCGACTTCGGCGCCGAAGCGCAGGTGGCGCGCGAGGCCGTACTTGCGCGCGCAATGCTGCAGGTACGCATGGATTTCCGGTTGCGGCGCGAACACGCGCGACCAGGCTGGATTCGGTTCGAACGAGAACGAGTACAGGTGCGAAGGCACGTCGCACGCGGCGCCCGGGTAGCTGTTGTCGCGCCATACGCCGCCGACGTCGTGCGAGCGTTCGACGATCACGAAATCGTGGATGCCGGCGCGTTGCAGCGCGATGGCCATGCCGATGCCGGCGAAGCCGGCGCCGATGATGATCGCGGCAAGCGGCGCGGCGGAGCCGGCGGAACGGGAAAGGTCAGGCGACAGCATGGCGGGTTTCCTCGGGCTGGACGACATCGTGCGTGGCGCACGCGGCAAGAACGGCGTCGCGCTTCGTCGACGGACCGACGGTTTCGGCATGCGACCGCGCGGGCACGCGGCGCACGCCGCGCATCAGGTCGACGGCCTTCTCGGCAATCATGATCGTCGGCGCGTTGGTGTTGCCGCCGATCAGCGTCGGCATCACCGACGCATCGACGATGCGCAGCCCCTGCAGGCCGCGCACGCGCAGTTGCGGATCGACGACGGCCATTTCATCGTGACCCATCCGGCACGTGCCGACCGGGTGATACACGGTGTCGGTGCGCCGCCGCAGCACGTCGCGGATTTCGTCGTCGGTCGTCACGTTCGCGGTGAACAGGTCGCGCGTGAGCCAGCTCGCGAGCGCCGGTGCTTCCATCAGCCGGCGCGTGATCCGGAAGCCCGCGACCATGTCGTCGACATCGCGCGGATCGTCGAAGAACGCGGGATCGATGCGCGGCGCCGCGAGCGGATCGACGCTGTTCAGCGTGACCGAGCCGCGGCTGCGCGGCCGCAGCAGGCACACGTGGCACGACAGCCCGTGGCCGGCGTGCAGCTTGCGCGCATGATCGTCGACGAGCGCGACGACGAAATGCAGCTGGATGTCCGGCGCGGCGAGATCGGCACGCGTTTTCAGGAAGCCGCCGCCTTCCGCGAAATTCGACGTCAGCATCCCGCGCCGTTCGCGGCGAAAGCGCGCGAACTCGCGCAGCATCCGCAGGCCGCCGCGCGCGGACACGCCCATCGTGTCGACGCTGCGTGTGCGATAGCCGAAGATGAAATCCGGATGATCCTGCAGGTTGCGGCCGACGCCGGGCAGGTCGGCCTGCACCGCGATGCCGAGCTGCTGGAGTTCGCGGCCCGGGCCGACGCCCGACAGCATCAGCAACTGCGGCGTCTGCAGCGCGCCGGCCGCGAGCACGACTTCGCGCCGCGCGCGCAGCGTGCGGACTTCGCCGTGCTGCCGCACCTCGACACCGATCGCGCGCGTGCCGTCGAACAGGATGCGCAGTACCTGCGCGTGCGTCTCGACCGTCAGGTTGTCGCGGCGGCCGAGATGCGGCAGCAGGTACGCGCGCGCCGCGCTCCAGCGTTCGCCGTGCTTCTGCGTGACCTGGTAGATCCCGATGCCTTCCTGCCGCGCACCGTTGAAATCGTCGGTGAGCGGCAGGCCGGCCTGTTGCGCGGCTTCCAGGTAGCGCGCATGGAACGGGTTGCCGGTGCGCAGGTCGCTGACCCACAGCGGGCCGTCGCGGCCGTGCCACGCATCGTCGAAGCGTTCGTTGTGCTCGCTCAGGCGGAAGTACGGCAGCACGTCGTCGTACGCCCAGCCTTCGTTGCCGAGCGCGGCCCAGCCGTCGTAGTCGACGCGATGGCCGCGGATATAGACCATCGCGTTGATCGCCGACGATCCACCGAGCGCCTTGCCGCGCGGCTGGTAGCCGATGCGCCCGCCGAGCCCCGGCTGCGGCACCGTGTCGAACGCCCAGTTGTTCAGGCGTGTGGGCATCATCGCGACCGCGCCGGTCGGCACGTTGACGACCGCGCTGTCGCCGCGGCCGCCGGCCTCGAGCACGCAGACGGTCACGGCCGGGTCCTCGGTCAGGCGCCCCGCGACGACGCAGCCGCCCGACCCGCCGCCGACGACGATGTAGTCGAAAGTCTTGCTCATGGAATCGTCTCCTTTCTTCGGTAGTCGATGGATCAGTCGGCGCGCGCCGGCAGGCGGGCGCAGGCGGCGCATCTGCGTGCAAGGCGGGCGGCGGGTTCGGTCGGGCGACTCGGTCGCATGGTGTCTCCTCCTGGGGCGATGGCGTCGTTCGGACGACGACTGGATGACGCCGATGGTGCGGGCCGCATGGGAAAACACCAATGCTGCTTGGGGACAATTGTTTTAGTATTTGGGCCAAATCGGCGCTTCGAGGGTTTCTCCGCATGAGCTTCTGGGACTTCACCCGGAGTCCGGCCAGCGCCCGGCTGCTGGTCGATTTCGGCGACGAACGCGGCGTGTCGCACACGGCGCTGCTGGCCGGCACGGGGCTCGCGGACGCGCAACTCGACGATCCGAAAGTCGAGGTGACGGCCGCGCAGGAGCTGCGGCTGACCGGCAACCTGTTGCGTGCGCTCGGCCGTGCGCAGGGCCTCGGGTTCGAGGTCGGCCTGCGCTATCACTTCTCCGCGTACGGCGTGTGGGGCTACGGGCTGATCGCCAGCGCGACCGGGCGCGACGCGCTCGCGCTGGCGATGCGCTTCCTGCCGCTCACGTATGCGTACACCGTCATCACGTACCGCGAGGCGCCCGATACGGGCGTGCTCAACTTCGGCGCGCCGGAACTCGACGGCGACCTGAGCCGGTTCCTCGTCGAGCGCGACATGACGGCCGCGGCCGTGCTGCTGCAGGAAATCGCCAGCGGCGATTTCACGTTGTCGCGCTTCACGCTGCAGGCCGCGCGCTCGCCGTCGCTCGCCGCGCCGCGCATCGCCGGCATCGAGCCGGCGTTCTCGGCGCGCGCGAACAGCCTCGCGTTCGACCGCGCGTTTCTCGACCGGCCGCTGCCGCATGCGAATCCGCTGACGGTGTCGATGTGCGAGCAGATGTGCGGCCAGCTCGTCGAAGCGCGGCGCGCGCGCGTGGGCACGTCGGAGATGGTGCGCCAGTACCTGGGCTCGACGCCCGGCAGCGCGCCGTTCTCGCTCGAGGACATGGCGCGGCTGATGAACACGAGCCCGCGCACGCTCAAGCGGCGGCTGCAGGAGGAGGGCACGACGTTTCGCGCGTTGCTCGCGCAGGCACGCGGCGCGATGGCCGAGACGCTGCTCGGCGATGCGCGGCTGTCGCTCGCGGAAGTGGCCGAGCGGCTCGGCTTCAGCGACCTGTCGAGTTTTTCGCAGGCATTCAAGCGCTGGTACGGCGTGCCGCCGGGCGCGTATCGCAGCGCGGCGCAACGGGAAAGCGACCGTCGATGAATCGCGGTACGATCGATCGCTTGCCTGCCGACATCCCAATCACGAGAGAACCCGCATGATCACGATTCGCCCGATGACCGAGGACGATTTCCCGCGTTTCTGGCCGACCTATCGCGCCATCGTCGCTGCTCAGGAAACCTATGCTTTCGATCCGGAGCCGACACCGGAAGCGGCGCGCGCATTGTGGCTCGCCGCACCCCTTTGCACGTGGATCGCCGAAGAGGACGGCGTGGTGCTCGGCTCGTACTACCTGAAGGCGAACGCGGCGGGGCCCGGCAAGCACGTGAGCAATTGCGGCTACATGGTGAGCGAGGCCGCGCGCGGTCGCGGCGTCGCGCGCCTGATGTGCGAGCACTCGCAGCAGGTCGCGCGCGAGCGCGGTTTCCTCGCGATGCAGTTCAACTCGGTGGTCGCGACGAACGCGGTCGCGGTCGCGCTGTGGCAGAAGCTGGGATTCGAGATCGTCGGCCGGCTGCCGCGCGCATACCGTCACGCGCGGCTCGGCTTCGTCGACTGCCTCGTGATGTTCAAGTGGCTCGGCGACATGCCTGCCGCCGAAGCCTGAGCACGCACCCCCTTCCTCGTCAGACGGCGAACGCGCCGTCGAACACGATCCGCTCGTCGAGCGCGAGCGTGCCGCGCGCGAAGATCAGGTCGAGGTGGTGGCTGCCGTTTGCGCCGCCGCCGAGCCCGAGATGCAGGCCCGGATGGCGCTCCTCGAATCCCGCGTTGCGGCCGTAGAGCCCGCGTATGCCGAGGTTCGTGCCGATGCCGAATTCCTCGATGCGCCGATGATTCGCGTGCCGGTCGAGATAGGTCGAGAAATCGCGCCGGAAGCCCGCATCGTCGGTGTCGAAATCGACGATCGTGCTGTTCTCGACCCGCAGCGTCGCGAGTTGCTCGGCCACCTTGTACTTGATCGCGAACGGCACCGTGCCGAGAAACGTGCCGCTGAACACGACCGAGCCGTTCAGGTCGGTGACGTGCGTCGCGATCTCGCCGGGCACGACGTCGAGATTGCCCATGCCGTCCACGCTCGTCCATTTCTGGTCCGGCGCGAGCGAGCCCGTCAGCGTGTTGCCGGCTTCGTCGATGAAGCGGATCTGCGATGCGTGTGCGGCCGCGTCGATCAGCCGGCCGTTGCGTGCGGCGATGTCGTCGAGCGATTCGGCGAACGCCTCGTCGAGGTGCGGGCCGTAGTCCTTGAACAAAACCGACTTGCTCCAGTGCTCGACGATCGCCGGGCGGATCGCGGCGAGGAACGGCGGACCGCTCGGCGACGGCGTCGGCAGGCACGACGAGTCGTACAGCAGCACGAACAGGTCGGCGTCGTTGAGCGCGGCGGCGATGTCGGCGGGTGCGGTGCTTTCGAGGCAGAGGGTCGTGGCGTCGAGCGATGCGGGCAGGGCGGAAAACGCGCGCAACGCGATGTCGCGGTTGCGGGTGTCATAGCCGACCAGCAGTTTTCCCGACTCGCCGCGCGCCAGCTTGTCGCGTAGCGCGGGGTGAAACCCGAGCGCGCGGTGCAGGTTCAGCATGCGTATCTCCGGAAGCGGCGGAAGGGCCGCGGCCCTTCCGCGAGAACGGGTGGCCCGCTCAGACCGGCCAGAGCGCGGTGCCGAACGGCACCACGGCGTCCTCGACCATCATGTCGACGGCCTCGGGGTGCGTGTCTTCCTGCATCCAGTCAAGCAATTCGATCTGCTGGGTGTCCTGCATGTCAATTCTCCTGTGGTGAACATGAGTGATTCAACATGAAAGCGCGGTAAAAAATATTTCCGCTCCTCGTTCAGCATTTTGTGAATGCCGGACAAGTGGCGTCGATATTAGTCTGACGATTTTGCGAATGCAATGCGTTGCAAGGATTTTAGCCAACGCGTGCTAAACACCGGATGTTTGTGATTCATGCGTGAAAAAAGCCGGATAAAGCACATAACGGAATCGACGCCAATTTCCGGTGGATTGAATCTCGATCGATGCAATTGATTCAATGATTTTTAATCGATAAATCAATTGCCCGGATTATTGTGATCGATGTAATGACCGGATCGGCGCCACGCGGCCGGTCCGCATGCGTGCGTCATCCGAGCAGCGCCTTTCCGATCGTCTTGACCGGTTCGGATCGCAACACCAGCGAAGTCGTGACCGAGCCGAAACGGGCAATCGCGTCGATGAGGGTCTCCAGCTGGCCCGGTGTCGGCACCAGCACCTTCAGCAGAAAACAATCGTCTCCGGTCATGCGGTGGACTTCGATGACATGCGGCATCTCGGCAAACGCGCGCAGTGCGGGTTTGATGTGTTCGTGTGTCGTCTTCAGCCGGATGATGGCCGTCATTCCCAGGCCCAACGCAGCCGGATCGATCCGTGCGCCGTAGCCGGCGATGATGCCGCGCTCTTCCAGCCGCTTGACGCGTTCCGAGGTTGCGGGCTGCGACAGCCCGATACGCCGGCCCACCTCCGACAGCGGCGTCCGCGCGTTTTCCTGCAGGGCTTCCAGGATCGCAAGATCCAGGCGATCCAGTGCTTCGTCCGGCATGGCCGTCCTCCAGTACCGTTGATTCATCGGCATTTTGTCTCAATAACCGATGACTTGCCATTCCGGGCGGACGAGCGCGGGGTCACACTGCGGGCTTCCCTTTCACGGAGGTGATGATGGATCGAGCAAGCGTGATCGTGCCGGGTATCGGCAACTCGGGACCGGAGCATTGGCAGAGTCACTGGGAAACGGCGCTGCCCGACGCCGTGCGCATCGCGCCGGCTTCATGGGATGCGCCCGACCTGACCGACTGGATCGCGGCGCTGGATGCGGCCGTCGCAAACGCGCGGACTCCGCCGCTGGTCATTTGTCATTCGCTGGGTTGTCTGTTGTTCGCGCATTGGCATGCCGTGGCGGCGCGTGCGGTGCGCGGCGCGTTTCTCGTGGCCGTGCCCGATCCGGAGGGGCCGCGTTTCCCGGTTGCCGCCCGCGCGTTCGCGCGCCTGCCGAACGGTCGCTTCGACGGCTTGCCGGTGCTTGCGGTCGCGAGCTCGGACGACCCGTACGATCCGTCGGGGCGCGCGCTCGAGTGGGTAACGGAACGCGGCGCGACGCCGCTTCCGATCGGCGCGCGCGGCCACCTGAACGTGGCGTCCGGGCTGGCGGAATGGCGCGAGGGGCGGGCGCTGCTCGACGCATTTGCCGCGGGACTGGGACGGTAGCGCTGCGAGCGCTTGTCGTTTTCCCGAGTCCTCAGGTCGTTGCATGGAGGAATTGGATCCGGGCGCGGCTGCCGTCGGGATTCTGCCGCCGAGGCACGCCGGTGATGCGGCAGCTCAAGTATGATCGACCGACGATGGCGGAAGCCTCGAATCCGAACAACGATGGAGACGACCCGATGCGCGCAGCGCCGCAACCGGAGCATGCCGGCCCCTCGCGGCCGGACGCCGGCGCAACCGATCCCGATCGCATGGCCGCGTGGCGGCTCGCGATCTGCCTGTCGCTCGGCAGCGCGATCGCGCTCGGCCTCGCGCGCTTTTCGTATGCGCTGCTGCTGCCGCCGATGAAGGCCGATCTCGGCTGGACGTTCGCGCAGGCCGGCGCGCTGAACACCGCGAACGCGGCCGGCTACCTGATCGGCGCGCTCGCGTTTCCGTTGTTGTCGCGGCGCTGGCGCGCGGGCACGCTGCTGGCGGCCGGCTGTGTGCTGACCGCGGTGCTCATGGCGACATGCGGGCTCACGGCCGGCATGCACGCGCTGCTCGTGCAGCGGCTGGCAACGGGCGTCGGCAGCGCGCTGATCTTCATCAGCGGCGGTGTGCTGGCCGCGCGGCTCGCGTCGGCGTCGCCGCGCGATGCGGGGCTGTTGCTGGGTCTCTACTACGGCGGCACGGGGTGGGGCATCGTCGCGTCGTCGCTGCTCGTGCCGGCCACGCTCACGCATGGCGTGCACGGCTGGCAGCCGGCATGGTTCGCGCTCGCGGTCGCATGCGTGCTGTTCTCGGCGGTGGCCGTGTCGGGCGCGCGCCGCATCGAGCATGTGCATGCGGCGCCGCCCAGGCCGCGCGACGGCACGCCGCCGGCCGCGACCGCGAGCCCGGCCCGCTTCTCGCTCGCGCTGGCCGGCTACGGCCTGTTCGGTGTCGGCTATATCGGCTACATGACGTTCATCGTCGCGCTGCTGCGCGGCGCGGGCGTGAGCGGCACGGTGGTCTCCGCGTTCTACGTGATGCTCGGCGTCGCGACCGTCGTGTCGGCGCGGTTGTGGTCGGGGTTGCTCGACCGGATGCGCGGCGGCCAGGCGCTCGCGGTGCTCAACGCACTGCTCGGCATCGCGACGCTGATGCCGGCGATGTTCGTGCATCCGGCCGCCGCGTTCGCGTCGGGCGTGCTGTTCGGCGCGACGTTCCTGTCGGCCGTCGCGTCGACGACGGCCTTCGTGCGGCACAACCTGCCGCCCGACGGCTGGGCGAAGGGGATCAGCGCGTTCACGACGGTCTTTGCGTTCGGCCAGATCGCGGGGCCGGTCGCGATCGGCTGGGTATCGGACAGCGCGGGGCTCGCGCGCGGGCTCGTGTATTCGGCGCTGACGCTGTTTGCCGGCGCGGCGCTTGCGGCCGGGCAGCGCGCCTTGCGAACGCCCGCGTAGTCACGCGTACGTCACCGCACGCACGCGGTGCGCGACACGCGATGAAACGCGCGGCTGAAGTAGATGAGGCTGTCGCCGTCGTCGCGCACGCGAATCGACGTCGCCTCGATGAACATCACCGAATGCGAGCCGACTTCCTTCATCTCGGCGATCGTGCCCTGCAGGCTCGCGAGCGCGTCGCGCAGCACGGGCACGTCCTGCTCGCCCCGATCCCACACGGGCAGGTCGAAACGCCGCTCCATCGGCACATCGGTGAGCCCGGCGAAGTGCCGTGCGAGCAGCTCGTGCTCGGCCGGCAGCACGTTGATGCAGACATGGCGGTTGCGCTCGAAGGCCGCATGCATCGCGCTCGACCGGTTCATGCACACGAGCAGCGTCGGCGGCGTATCGGTGACGGAGCACACGGCGCTCGCGGTGATCCCGCAGCGGCCGTGCGGCCCGGCCGTGGTGATGACGTTGACGGCCGCGCCGAGGTGGGCCATCGCCTGGCGGAAGGCCTTTTGCGCGTCGGTCGGTTCGACGCGCGCCGGTCGCTGGTTATCGGTCGTGGAAGACATGGGCGCTCCTGGTTGGACGAAAGCGGCGGTTGCGCAGCGCTGCCGCTGCAGCGCCGGATCGCCGACGATGACCCGAGCGTACGTCGCGAAAATGCGGCCGACCATTCGCACGATTGACGATGAAGATGGCGTTCTCGCCAACGTGTCTAAAGGTTCTACCTAGATGCGCGACGCATCGCCCGAAAAAAACCGCGATTACGCGTTCGTGCGGCACGTGAAGGGGTTTCCAGCGGGTTTTCGGCTCGTTATGATGTGCCGCACACCCCCAGCGAACGACGCGCGCGGCACGCCGGCCACCGGCCTCTCGCGCAGCGCGTGCGATACCCATACCGATATTCAGCGAGACACCCGTGATGACGACGTCACCCGCACCGATCGTATACATCGTCGACGACGACAGCGGCATGCGGACGTCGCTCGCGTGGTTGCTCGAATCGGTCGGCATCGCGTCCGAAGGGTTCGCGAACGCCGCCGACTTTCTCGCGCGCTTCGACGTGAACCTGCCCGCGTGCCTGGTGCTCGACGTGCGGATGCCGGAGAAAAGCGGTTTCGACGTGCAGGCCGAACTGAATGCGCGTGGCGCGACGCTGCCGGTGATCTTCGTCAGCGGGCACGGCGACATTCCGATGTCGGTGCGCGCGCTGCAGAACGGCGCGATCGATTTCGTCGAGAAACCGTACAACTCGCAGCAGATGCTCGAACGCGTGCAGCGCGCGCTGCGGCTCGCGCAGCAGCGGCATGCGGTGAGCCAGCGCCACCGCGAGTTGCGCCAGCGGCTCGATGCGCTGACCGCGCGCGAGAAGGAAGTGTTGCGCGGCGTCGTGGACGGCAAGGGCAGCAAGCAGATCGCGTCGGACCTGTCGATCAGCGTGAAGACCGTCGACGTGCATCGCGCGAGCATCAAGGAGAAGCTCGGCGCGACGTCGATCGCCGCGCTCGTGCGCGACGTGATGGTCGTGTGGGGCGACGACGGAGAGCCGCCGCGATAGCAGTGCCGCAGGCACGCGGGCGTACGCGTACCCGCACGTGTCCCGTGCGGCACCGGTCGGCACAGCGCAATCGGTGCGCGCCGCCGCTCAGCGCATGTACAACCCGCCGTTGATGTCCCAGCACGCGCCGTTCGCGAAATGCGCGTCGCCCGACGCGAGCAAGATGGCTGCATCCGCAACGAATGCGGCCGATCCGAGCTTGCCGCCCGGCAGGCTCGCCAGCACCTGACGCAGTTTTTCCGGCGCGACGCTTTCATACACGATCGGCAGGTCGAGCGGGCCCGGCGAGATCGCGTTGACGGTCACGCCCTGCGCCGCGAGATCGCGTGCGAATACCTTGGTCAGCGTCAGCGTGCCGCCTTTCGCGGCCGCGTAGTGCGCGCCGGTCGCCGAGCCGCCGTTCTGCCCGGCGAGCGAGGCGATGTTGACGATGCGGCCCGCGCCACGCTCCGCGAAATACCGGCCGAACACCTGGCAGCCGAACAGCACGCTGCGCAGGTTCACGTCGATCACCTGGTCGAACTGCTCGGCCGTGATCTCCATCGCCGGCACGACCTTCGAGGCGCCCGCGTTGTTGACGAGCACGTCGATCGCGCCCCAGCGCGCGACGAGCGCATCGCGCGCGGCTTCGAAATCGCGTTTCGACGTGACGTCGAGCGGCAGCGCGATCACGCGTTCGCCGCTCGGGTCGAGGTCGCGCGCATGCGCGTGAATGGCGTCGGCGGCGATATCGGCGAGCGCGACGCGGTAGCCGGCTCCATGAAAGCGCTCGGCGATGACGGCACCGAGCCCGCGCGCGGCGCCGGTGACGAGGACGACTCGATCTGACATGGTGCGTAGTTCCCTGGTTCGCGGGTGCGCGCCGGAGCAAGCGCCGCCCGCATCGTGATTCACGCGGCGAGTGCCGCTTCGAAGTGTGCCGCGATCGCGCAGACCCGTTCGTCCGCGCCCTTGCGCCCGACGATCTGCAGGCCGGCCTTCAGCGGCGAGCCGGCCAGCGGCAGCGGCAGGCTGAGCGCCGGATGGCCGCTCAGGTTGAACGGCCGGATCAGCGACGACATCGCGATGACCGACACGCCGTCGCGCGCCTGCTGCAGCGTGATCGGCAGCGCGGGCAGCGTCGGCAGCACCAGCACGTCCGCATGGTCGAGCGCCGCATCGACCTGCGCGGTGAAGCGTGCGCGGACGGCTTCGGCTTCCGCGAGTGCCGCGGGTGTCGTCGCCGCGGCCGTGCGCAGGCGCGCATCGAGATCGGCGCCGAGCAGGCCGGTTTCGACCAGATGACCGAACGCGCGCGACGTTTCCGCGTTGATCACGGTGAGCCCGGCCGCGAACGAGGCCGGCATGTCGTCGAGTACGACTGCGTGCGAACGCAGGCCCGATGCGCGGACGGCCGCATCGAGCGCGGCGGCGATCGCCGGATCGGCTTCGACGATGACGTGCGCGACGGTACAGCCTGCCGCAGACGCCGCCGCTTGCACACGATCGAAACCCGGCGCGATCGCGGCCATCACCGCGACGAGCGTGCGGATATCGCGCGCGAACGGCCCGACGCAATCAAGCGTCGTGTCGGTGGGCGCGACGCCGCGCCGCGATACGCGGCCGAACGTCGGCTTCAGTCCGGCCACGCCGCAGCACGCGGCCGGCCCGCGAATCGAGCCGCCGGTATCGGTGCCGAGCGCCGCGTCGACCGCGCCGAGCCCGACGAGCGACGCGGACCCGCTCGACGAGCCGCCGGGGATGCGCGTCGCGTCTTGCGGATTGACGGGCGTGCCCGTGTAGTCGTTGATGCCCGTCATGCCGAACGCGAGTTCATGCATGTTCGCCTTGCCGGCGATCTGCCAGCCGGCGTCGAGCAACAGGCGGACCACGTCCGCGTGTCGGGCGGCCGGCGGCGCGTCGGCGAGCGCGCGGCTCGCCGCGCGGGTCGGATGGCCCGCGATGTCGATCGTGTCCTTGATCGCGATCGTGGGGCCGGGGCCGCCGAGCGTGAAGGTGTCGATGAAGCCTGTCATGGTCGGTATCGTGCGAAAGCGGTGGAATGCATCAGGACCGTGGCGCGGCGGCGAGCGGCCACGGGCCGTCGAGCACGCGTTCGGTGCGGAAATGACGGATCAGCCATGCGGCGCCGCTGGCCGCCGGCGCGAAATCGATGGTCAGCCGCGCGGCGATCAGTTCGGCCGTGCCGTCCGCGTAGCGCGACGCCTGCAGCATGATCCAGCGGCCGCGCGCGCTGGCGTTGCCGGTGCCGATCTCGATCGACTCCGACGTCAGGAAGTGCAGGTTCGCCGAGAAGTGCGGGTCGGGCGGCAGGTAGCGGCCCAGCATCGCGACGATCGCGGCCGTGCCTTCGAGGCGGCCGAACTTCCGCGCGTATTGCGGGCCGATGCCTTCCCACACGGCGTCGGCGGTGAACAGCCCGGCGAGCGACGGGCCGTCGCCGGCATCCTCGGGCACGTCGCACAGCGCCATGTAGCGCGTGATCGTCGCGCGCACCGCACGCTCGGCGTCGAGCGCCGCCATGCGCTGCACGAGCGCGTCGATCGGATCCGGTGACAGGTCGGCCATCGCGTGCCTCACGCTGCGGGCTTCGCGGCCGGCGGCACGGTCAGCGCGCGGCCGACGCGTGCTTCGATCTTGCCGTAGCGCCACAGGTTGTATTCGCCGACCGGCGTCGTGCGGTACAGGTTGCACACGGCGACCGTCGTGTCGAAATCGGCGACGTCGGCCATGATGTAGAACGTCCACGGCGCGCCGTCGGCCTGGCCGACCACGAGGCGGTCGTCGTCCATCACGCCGAGCACGCGCACGCCGGGCATCGCCTCGACGGCCGCGAGCATCGCGCCGTACGCCTGCCACACTTCGCTGATCTTCTCGCGCGGCAGGTCGAAGAAGTTCTGCGACACGCCGCAGCAGAACAGGACGCGCAGCGGCAGCGGATTCGAGTCGGACATATCAGGTTCTCCAGGGGAAAGGGTCAGGCGCATGAACCGGCCGGCGACGGTGGTTCGGCATCGGCATCGGCATCGGCGTCATGCGCGTTGAAAAACAATTCGGTCGACGCGGGTTACAGATAGCCGGGAAACGGCGTCACGCCGGTGAACACCGCGCCGGCGCCGTCGAAGTTGCCCTCGCCGAGAAACGCGTGCTGCGTGACGACCATCGCGTCGCGCAGCAGCCGCTGCAGCGGATGCGTGCGATAGATCGCCGCCGTGCCGCCGAGGCGGTACGCGCGTTCGACGACGCTCGCGCCTTCGCGCGCGATCTGCGTCGCCGCGAGCCGCAGCAGGCTGACCTGGTCGGGCGTCACCGGGTTGCCGGCGAGGATCGATTGCCATACGGCGTCGGTCGCATCGTAGAAGAACGCGCGCGCCGAGCGCAGTTGCGCCTCGGCCTTCGCGAGCTCGATGCGGTAGTACGCGCGATCGGCGAGACGCGGCGCGCCGGTCGTCGTCTGCCGGCCACCGGACATCCGGTTCACGACGTCGAGCGCGGCGCGCGCGAGGCCGAGATTCACGACGGCCAGCACCTGCGCTGCATACGCGACGGTCGGGTAGCGGTACAGCGGTTCGTCGACGGTCGGTTCGCCGCCGCGCACGAAGGTCCACGCTTCGGGCACGAAGCGGTCGTTCACGCGCAGGTCATGGCTGCCGGTGCCCTGCATGCCGACCACGCTCCAGTTCTCGACGATCTCGACGTCGGCCGCGCGGAACACGGCCGTGCGCGGCTTGTTCGGTGCAGCGTCCTGCGCGCCCGGCACGGCGATGCCGACGCCGAGCCAGTCGGCGCCCTTGCAGCCGCTCGCGAATTTCCACGTGCCGTTCACGCGCCAGCCACCCGGCGCGGCCTGCGCCGGCTGCACCGGAAACAGGCCGCCCGCGAACACCTGGTCGGGGCCGCTCGCGTACAGCTCGGCCTGGGTCTCGAGCGGCAGCGCGGCGAGATAGACGTTCGCGGAGCCGAAGCTCGCGACCCACGCAGCCGAGCCGTCGGCGGTCGCGATCCGTTCGATCATGTCGAGGAACGCGGTCGGCGCGAGCGCATCGCCGCCGAAGCGGCGCGGCGTGCCCGCGCGATAGATGCCGGCCTGCTTGAACAGCGCGATCACGTCGCGCGGCACATGCGACAGGCGGTCGAATTCCTCGCGGCGCGCGGCGACGGTTTCGATCACCGCGTCGAGCGGCGACAACTGCGCGGCAGCGGCGCCTGCCACGGGCTGGGAGGACGGCGCGGGTTCGATCGCGAGGGCGGCTTGCGGCATGGTTGTCTCCTGGGCGGATAAGGGTTCGGATGCGGGGCGGCATGCGTGCTGTTCTGGGTGGCAACACGACGATGCAACCAGTCTAGAAACGCCGAAAACACGCAGCAATTGGTGCGTTGGGCCGCGCGACTGGTGAGGTTCCGTGCCGGCCTAAAGAAATCTTCAGATGCGACCGGCGCGCGCCGGTGCTATGTTGGGTTTCCGGCCGCGCGACGCCGCGCGCCTTCATCCCGATCCGATCATGAGTTTCCCCGACGAAGACGATTTCCACCGGCTGCTCGACGCGCTGACGACCTGCGTGCTGCTGCACGACGCGCAGACGAAGGCGATCGTGTGGGCGAATCGCGCCGCGTGCATCGCGCTCGGCTTTTCCGTCGAGGAACTGCTGCCGCTGAAGGCGCCGGACATGACGCGTCCCGAGCCGAAATACCAGCGCGAGATCGCGGTGAGCGCATGGGATCGCGCGCTCGTCGACGGGCCGCAGGTGTACGAATGGTGCTATCGATCGCGGACGGGCGTCGACATGCTGTCCGAGGCTACCGCGACCTACGTGCCGCTGCGCGGGCGCGACGTCGTGATGGTGCAGTTCCGCGACATCAGCGCGGAAGAGGCGGTCCGCCAGCAGCTGCGCCGCTACGAGGCGCGGCTGCGCGAATTCATGCAGGATCTCGACGAAGGCATCGCGGTCGTGACGCCGCACGGCGGCGTGCAGTTCATCAGCGAGTCGGGGCGCCGCGTGCTCGGGCTCGCAGCCGACGAACCGCTCGGCGAGGTGCTCGACTACTGCTCCGAGAGCGATCGCGACCGCCTTGTCGCACAACTGCGCGATGCGCCGTCGGCGTACCCGTCCGCGCCGCAGCGCTACCGGATCGTGCGGCGCGACGGCTCGTCGTGCTGGCTGCGCATCCTGTGCCGGCAGGTCGAGATCGAAGGCGATCTCGACGGGCTGCTCGTGCAGTTCCGCGACGTGAGCGACGAAGTCGCGATCGAGGACGCACGCCGCGCCGAAGCGCGCCTGCTCGAACACGCGGGCCGCTACAACGCGATGGGCGAGATGGCGAGCGTGATCGCGCACGAGCTGAGCCAGCCGCTCGCGGCCGTGCGCAACTTCATCGAAGGGGCGGTGCAGCGGCTGAACGGGCGCGGCGCCGTCGACGACGCGATCTGGGGGCTGCGCAGCGCCGACCGGCAGGCCGAGCATGCGGCGCTGATCATCAAGAGCGTGCGCGAATTCATCGTGAAGCGCGAACCGGTCGTCGCGGTTGCCGACCTGCGCGACATCCTTGCCGATGTCGCCTACTTCATCGAGTTGCGCGCGAAGGAGGCCGGCGTGACGGTCGCGATCGTGCAGGCCGGTACACCGCTGCCGATCCGCTGCGAGCGCGTGCTGATCGGGCAGGTGATCCTGAATCTCGCGTTCAATGCGATCGAGGCGTTCGCCAGTTGCGAGCGCACGCCGCGCACGCTGACGCTCGGTACGGCAGAGCTCGCCGGGCTGGCGGAGCTGCGTGCGATCGACAACGGTCCGGGCATTGCCGACGGTGCGCACGACCGGCTGTTCGACGGATTCTCGTCGTCGAAGGCCGGCGGCAACGGCATCGGGTTGTCGCTGTGCAAGAGCATCGTCACGCGTCACGGCGGGCGGATCGCGGCGAGCCCGGCCGACGGCGGCGGGCTCGACTGCCGCGTGACGTTGCCGCTCGCCGGCACGCACGCGTAGCCGCTGCGTCGCGTCACGGCCGGGCAGCGGCACGCGGCGCACGATCAGCGCCCCAGCGCCCGCGCGGTCCGGCCGCCGATGCCGAAGTCGGTATTCGGAATGTCCTTGATGATCACGCGCGTGGCCTGCAGCGGTGCATCGAGCACGTTCGCGCCCGCATCGGACAACGCGGCGATCAGCGCGCGCTTCTGTTCGTCGGTGCGGCCGGCGATCAGGATCGCGACGATCACCGGCAGCGACGGCGGCGCGCCGTCGGCGGCGCTGCGGCCGCCGAGGCCGATATGCGTCGCGGGCAGTTCGGTGAGCAGCACGCGTACGGATTCGACCGGTGCGCCGATCGCGTCGACGGTTGCACCGGTCAGCCGTGCGATCAGCTCGGCCTTGCGCGCGTCGTCATGGCCGGCCGGCAGGAAAACCTCGAGTGTGGGCATGGTGGTCCGCAAAGGTGAAGGTTGCCGGTTCACCTTTGCGCGTGCAGAGGCGAACCGGCCACGGCTTACAGCAGGAAGCCGATCGCGCTGAGTGCTTCGGTCGAGTCGATCAGGCGCACGACCTTCCCGGCGATCCGCATCTCGCCTTCGGCATCGACGTGCAGCTTGTGCGTGACGTCGGCCGCGAACAGCGTCGCGACGCCGCGCTTGTACGCGACGACGACCTGCGCCGATTTCAGCTCGACGGTGTCGGCGCTGCCGCTTTCCAGCGTGAAGCGCGACACGGTGCGCACGGTGCGCGCCGCGTCGGCCGCCGATGCCGAGTAGCCGGACACCATCCGCTGCACGCGCTTCTCGCGCATGTCCTGGTCGTCGAACACGTAGTTCAGCGTCGCCGCGAAATCGGTCGTGTCGGGATCGATCGGCACCACGTAATGGCCGGCCGGATCCCACAGGTCGAGCCAGGCGCGATAGTCGCGGCGGTCGAGCATCTCGGCCTCGCGCCACACGAATTCGACCGCGCGGGCGAAGGTCTGCTCGGAAAAGAGGGCGTTGCGGTCGTCCATTATTGTTGCTCCATCATCTTGCGCCATTGCTGGTAGGCCTCGCGCATGCCGGTCTCGTCGGTCGCATGGGCGGTCTTTTCGCCGTTCGCGGCGGTCGTCTCGCGGTTCAGCCCGCGGTTCACGAGGATCGGCACGTCGGGGCCCGCATGCGCGCCGCGTTGCACGCGTTCCCACGCTTCCGCGTCGTCGGGGCTGCCGAAGCCGAACGGGCCCTGGAAATGCTCGTGGATGCGCAGCCGCTCGCGGTTCGCTTCGTCGGGGCCGCCGTCCATCGCGAGCGCGACGTGGCGGATCTCGGTTTCGTTCGCCGAGATCGGCCGCAACACGCGGAAGAACGCCATCGACAGCGCGAGGTTCGGGAACAGGTTCAGGTTGAAGCCGACGCCCATCAGCGAGCGCACGATGCGGCGCACTTCTTCCGGCGAATGGCGCTCGGCGAGCTTTGCCGCGAGCGGCGCGAAGCGCTCGGGCAGCGGCGCGCCGTCGTCTTCGTCGAGGTCGATCAGCTCGGGCATCAGCACCGCGAGGCTGTGGCCGTTGCCGAGCCCGCGGCAGAACGCGTCCTCGCTCGTCATGAAGCTCGTGATCGCGGCAGCCGTCTCGTCGTCGATCGACTTCATCCACGACTTGTGCACGACCGGGAAGTGGTAGAGGTCGGTCGTGTTCTCGAGCTGGATCTTCCAGTTGCCCTTGAACTTGAACTTGTGCTCGCCGTTCGCCTTGATCGGGTAACCGGCGCCCTGCTTCATGAACAGGTCGATCCACGGCTTTGCGCCGCCGAGGAAATCCTCGAGCGATTCGATCGCGTCGTTGAAGCTCGCGAAGATCAGGCCCTGGTACACGCCGACGCGCAGCTTCACGAGCGGCAGGTCGCCTTTCTCGCACACGCCTTCGTAGCCGTCGCCGTACGGCAGCGCGCGCAGCGTGCCGTCGAGCGCGTACGACCAGCTGTGATACGGGCACGTGAAACCCTTCGCGTTGCCCTTGTGCGATTCGCACACGGTCGCGCCGCGATGGCGGCAGCGGTTCTGCAGCACGTTGATCTCGCCGGTCTTGTCGCGCACGACGATCACCGGCTGGCGGCCGATCGTCGTCGTGATGAAGTCGCCCGGGTTCGGCAGCTCGCTTTCGTGCGCGACCCAGATCCAGGTGCGGTAGAAGATGCGGTCGAGCTCGGCTTCGAACAGCGCGGGATCGTGATACATCGCCGGTGCGATGCGGTCGGGTTGCGCGAGACCGTGCAACGCGCTGGTGTCGATCGTCTGGTAGGAAATGTCGCTCATCGTCGTCGTGGGGAAAGAGTCGCGAGGAAGCGCAAGGCCCGGTCGGGCGGACCTCGTGCGGATAGCGGGACCAGTTTCGTCGTCGTGATTCCATCCGTCAAATTGATCTAAAAAATGCAGTCAAATAAGCCGGATGAATAATTAGGCGGGCGACTCGCGATGCGTCGCGACCATGCATGCGATTCATGGGCGGCATTTTTGGCGGGAATTTGACCGGGTCCGGCTGCGCTCTTATCGTGGTCGGACGCAGTGAACAGATTCGATCGCGGACCTGCCGCCGGATGACGGACCGGCAGGACAACTGACTCTATTCGGACTCCACATGAACTCACCGGCGCCCCTGTCTGCGGTTGCGTTGCCCGCTTCCCGCGGCACGAATTCGGTTCGACGCGCGGTCACCACGGCCGTGCTCGGGCAGGCACTCGAATGGTACGACTTCTTCCTGTACGGGACGGCCGCCGCGCTGCTGTTCGGCAAGCTGTTCTTTCCGGTCGGCAGCGATCCGCTGACCGGCACGATCGCGGCGTTCGGCGGCTTCACGGTCGGCTTCGTCGCGCGCCCGATCGGCGGCCTGCTGTGCGGGCACATCGGCGATCGTTACGGCCGCAAGACCGTGATGATGCTGACGATGTTGACGATGGGCGCGGCGACGGTCGGGATGGGGCTGTTGCCGACCTATCGAGAGATCGGCATCGCTGCACCGGTCGCGCTCGTCTTGCTGCGCGTGCTGCAGGGGCTCGCCGCCGGCGGAGAATGGAGCGGCAGCATCCTGCTGATTCACGAGAACGCGCCGGCCGGGCGGCGCGGCGCGCTGGCCGCGTGGAGTCCGTGCGGCGCGGCGTTCGGCTTCGTGTTGTCGACCGCCGCGTTCCTGCTCGTGCAGCAGTTGCCGGCCGCCGACATCGAGCGCTGGGGTTGGCGCATCCCGTTCCTCGCGAGCATCGTGCTGGTCGGGTTCGGCCTGTGGATGCGCCGCTCGGTCGGCGAAAGCGCGGAATTCGCCGAAGCGCGTTCGACGCGGAAGTCCAGCGCGACGCCGCTCGTCGACGTATTGCGCGAATGCCCGCGCGAGGTGCTGACGGTGTTCGGGCTGCGGTTCGGCGAAGGCGCGGTGTCGTATCTGTTCTTCGCATTCTCGCTCGCATACGGGAAGTTCATCGGCCTCGATGCTTCGTGGCTGCTGAGCGGGCTCGTGATCTCGATGCTGCTGATGATTCCGGTGACGCTGTTCGCGGGCCGCCTGACCGATCGGGTCGGCCGCAAGCCGGTCTACCTGCTCGGCGCCGTCGCCGTCGTGCTGATCGCGTATCCGTATTTCACGCTGCTGCAGTCCGGCCGCTTCTCGCACGTGATCGTCGCGCTGATCCTGGCGAACAGCGTCGCGATCGGCATCCTCGAAGGTGCGCAGCCGGCGTTCATCAGCGAACTGCTGCCCGTGCACCTGCGCTTCTCGGGGCTCGGCATCGGCCGCGAAATGGCGTCGGTGCTCGGCGGCGGGCTGTCGCCGGTGATCGCGACCGCGCTGCTTGCGCATTACCGCAGCGCGACGCCGATCGTCATCTATCTCGTGATCCTCGGTGCGATCACGGTCGTCGCGACCTGCATCGCGCCGGAAACCCACCCGAAGGCGATGCGCGATGCAGCCCGCTCGCGCTGACCGTCGCCACGCCTTTCGTCCAGACCCTTCGCCCTTTCAGGAAGTCACCATGCAAGCCAATTCCACCATTCGTGCCGTCGTGCCCGACGCGCCCGCGTCACCGCAACCGGCCGACCGCTCGCCGCTGCCTCTCGAGGCGGTGATCGCCGAAGTCGAACGCAGGCGCGACGAGTTCGACCGGCTGTCGCACGTGCCGCGCGACGTGATCGCGATGATGAAGCGCGCGGGCATCTTCCGCGCCGGCACGCCGGGCCGCTTCGGCGGCGACGCGCTGCCGCCGCACGTGTTCCTCGCGATGCTCGAACGGATCGCGGTCGCCGACGGGTCGGCCGCGTGGGTCGCGGCATTCGGTTCGGCCAATACCTACCTCGCCGCGCTGCCGCTCGACACGCAACGCATGATCTATGCGGACGGTCCCGACCAGGTGTTCGCCGGTGGTCTGTACCCGCTGCAGCCGGCGCAGCGCGCGCCGGGCGGCTACCGCGTGACTGGGCGCTGGCGCTTCGCGAGCGGCTGCAAGGGCGCGGACTGGATCGGCGTCGGCATCGGCGGTGCGCCTGCCGACGGCGGGGCGCCGGGCAAGCCGTTCACGGCCGTGTTTCGCGCCGACGACGTCGAGATCGTCGAGAACTGGCGTGTCGTCGGCATGCAGGGCACCGGCAGTCACGATCTCGCGCTGAACGACCGGTTCGTCGACGAAGCCTGGACCTTCGTGCGCGGCGGCGAGCCGACCGTCGACGAGCCGCTGTACCGCTATCCGGCGGTCGCTTACCAGGCGCAGGTGCATGCGGCGGTCAACGTCGGCATCGCGCGCGCCGCGCTCGACCTGCTCACCGCCATGTCGGGCGCGACGAAGACGACGACCGGTGCGCCGCGTCTCGCCGATCGTCCGTACTACCGCGAGGGCCTCGCGAAGGCCGAGGCCGACTGGCGCAGCGCGCGCGCGTTTTTCTACGAGACGGCGGAAGCCGCGTGGGCGTCGCTGGCCGCCGGCCGTCCGGTGTCGCCGCAACAGGCCAACCTGCTGCGGCTGAGCGCGACGCACGCGGCGCAGGTGTGCGCGAAGGTCGTGATGCAGGCGTACCAGCTCGCGGGCACGGCCGCGATCTATCGCGAGAACCGGCTGCAGCAACTGGTGCGCGATTCGATCGTCGTCACGCAGCACGCGTTTCTCGGCGAGGCGACCTATGACGGCTCCGGCGCCGTGTTCGCCGGCATCGCACCCGTGACGCCGTATCCGTGACCGGCGATCGCGCCGATTCTTCGCAGCAGGAGCTTGAGATGAACGATGCAACGATCCACGACGACATGCGCCAGGACTTTCGCGAGGCGATGTCGCGCCTGCCGGCCGGCGTCAACGTCATTACCACCGACGGCACGCACGGCCGCTGGGGCATCACCGCGAGCGCGGTCTGCTCGGTGACCGACACGCCGCCGACGATGCTGGTGTGCGTCAACCGCGGCAGCCGTGCGCACGACATCATGCACGGCAACGGGCGCGTCGCGATCAACCTGTTGCCGTCCGCGTGCCAGGAGGTCGCGAGGGCGTTCGCCGGCATGGCGCCGGGCGACACGCGTTTCGACGATGCGCGCTGGCGGGACGGGAAAACCGGCGTCCCGGTGCTGGCCGACGCGAACGTCAGCCTCGAAGGGCGCATCATCGACAGCAAGACGGTCGGCTCGCATTCGGTGATGTTCGTCGAGGTCGACCATATCGCGCTGCATGCGGCGGCCGACGGGCTGATCTACTTCGGCCGCGCGTTCCACCGGCTCGCGCATCCGCTGGCCGTGCAGGCGGGGTGACGGATGGACATTTGCCTGTTCCTGATCGTCGATCGTGGCGATGACGCCTTTCACGATGACGCCGGCGGGCCGCCACCGGGCCTCGATGATGCGATGGCGGCGCTGCGCGCGGTGCCCGGGCTGACGCGGCTGGTCGTGCATCGGCCCGCCGCGCTGGCCGCCGATCGCGCCGACCCCGTCGCGCGCCCGCCGTCGCCGGCATGCGTGGTGCAAGGCTACTTTGCCGAACTCGGCACGCTCGAAGCGATGCTTGCGCCGACGGGGGCCGCGCACGCGTGCGTCGCGCGTTGGCAGGCAGCCGGGCGGCGCGTCGTCCAGCAGGCGATGGCCGTACGCCCGATCGCGCTGGCCGGCCCGCGCGCGGCCGCGCAAAGCTGCACCTACCTCGTCAGCTACGACGGCGAAGCCGCGGACCCGAACGCGTGGCTGTCGCATTATCTCGATCATCATCCGCCGCTGATGGCGCAGTTGCCGGGCATCCGCGCGATCGAGATCTATACGCGCATCGATTACCGGACCGCGCTGCCGGTGCCGCGCGCGGATGCGATGCAGCGCAACAAGGTCGTGTTCGACGATGCCGGTGCGCTGGAGCACGCGCTGGCGTCGCCGGTCCGTCTGCTGATGCGCAGGGATTTCGACGCGCTGCCGCCGTTCACCGGTGCCACGCCACATTTCCCGATGACGAGCGAAAGTTTTGAGATAACATCGATCGAGTAGTCCGCGCCGCGTCGCGCGATTGCGGGTCCGCCGCGTCGACGCCCCCGCCGCGGCTCACGAGCGCCATGACCCAATCCCGTCCGGTCGTCACCGACCTCAACCTGCTGCGCGTGTTTCTCGCGATCTCGGAGCTGCGTAGCCTGACCGCGGCCGGCGAGCGGCTCGGGCTCACGCAGCCGGCCGTCAGCCACGCGTTGCGGCGGCTGCGCAACCTGTTCGACGATCCGCTGTTCGTGCGCACGCCGACCGGCATGGCGCCGACCGACACGGCGCGCCAGCTGCACGGCCCGCTGACGCGCGCGTTCGGCATCATCGATCTCGCGGTGCAGCAGGTCGCGCACTTCGATCCGGCCACCGCGAACCGCACCTTCCGGCTGTCGATGTCCGACATGTCGGAGTTCTATTTCCTGCCGCCGCTGCTGGCGAGGCTTGCGGACGTCGCACCCGGTATTCGCGTCGATATCGCGAGCGCGACGGTCGACGCGGTCGGCGCTGCGATGCGCAGCGGCGAGATCGATCTCGCGCTCGGCTACGTGCCCGATCCGGGCCCCGGCTGCGTGAGCGAAACGCTGTTCTCGGACGAGCACGTGTGCATGGTGCGGGCCGGCCATCCGCTGCGCAAGCGCGCGCCGACGCAGGAGGACCTGACCGCGCTGCGCTACATCTACGCAAGCAGCAATGCGACCGGCCACCGGATGGTCGAGAAGTGGCTCGACGCGTTGCACGTCGAGCGCACCGTCGTGCTGCGGCTGCCGCACTTCATCGTCGCGCCGGAGATCGTGCAGCACACCGATCTGGCGATCATCTTCCCGCGCAGCGTCGCCGAGCGCTTCAACCGCGGCCGCGCGTTCCGGATCTTCCCGTTGCCGTTCGTGCTGCCGCCGATCGAAATCCAGATGCACACGCACGTGCAGTTCGCGGCGGACCCGGGCATTGCGTGGCTGCGCGGCGTGATCCACGAGATGTTCCATCGCCCGGAAGCCTGACGGCGATGGCGCGCACCTGCGTAAAAATCCGCTTCACTGATTTAGAATGCGTTCACGCATCAATTTGACGAATAGTGATAGTGGAGGCGGTCATGACGTCGGTCGATCATCTCGATCTGAACCTGTTGCGCGTGTTCCAGGCGATCGTCGAGGAACGCAGCCTGACGAAGGCCGGCGAGCGGCTCGCGCTGTCGCAGCCGGCCGTCAGCTATTCGCTCGGGCGGTTGCGCACGCTGTTCGACGATCCGCTGTTCGTGCGCACGCGCTCGGGCATGCAGCCGACGCCGGTCGCGCTCGAGCTCGCGGGGATCGTCGGCAAGGCGCTCGACATGGTGCGCGTCGCGCTGCGCTACGCCGAGCGCTTCGATCCGGCGACCAGCACGCGTACGTTCCGGCTGTCGCTGTCGGATGCGGGGGAGATGGCGTACTTGCCCGCGATCTGCCAGGCGCTGCGCGAGCGCGCGCCGCGCGTGACGCTGAGCGTGCAGCCGCTGCCGGTGGAGGAGATCGAGGAAGCGCTGCGCGCGAGCCGGCTGGATTTCGCGATCGGCAACCTGCCGGAGCTGATGCCGCGCACGCGTCACCAGATGCTGTTCGAGGAAACCTACGTGTGCATGACGGGCCGCCGGCGCGGGTTGCCGAGCGGGGCCGCGCTGAGTCTCGAGCAGTTCGTGCGCGCCGCGCACGTCAACGTGAAGTCGGTCGAGCACAGCCATCACGCGCTCGACGACGCATTGCGCACGCAGGGCGTGGGCCGCAACATCGCGCTGGAAGTGCCGCACTTCGTCGCGCTGCCGAGCGTGCTGTCGGTCACCGATCTCTATGCGACGCTGCCGAAGCGGCTCGCGCAGATCCTGAACCGCGACAATGCATTCCGCCTGTACGGCCTGCCCGTCACGCTGCCGCCCGCGCCGGTGACGATGCACTGGCACGAGCACTTCCATGAAGACGAAGGCAATGCGTGGATGCGCATGTTGCTGGCCGAACTCGTCGAGCAGTTCGACAACGCGTGAGTCTTGAGGACGAAGGCGATGCGTGGATGCGTGCGTTGCCGGCCGGAAGCGTCGAGTGGTTCGACGACGCGCGACTCATGAGGACGACGGCAATGCGGATTGCCGGCCGATGTCGTCGAGCGGTTCGACGACACGGGACGTCTTGAACCGGCGCCGCGTGTGCCGCAAGCGTCAGAGATCGAGCACCAGCACCGCCGAGCGCGCACGCGACACACAGCAGCAGATCACCGTATTGCTCGCGCGCTCGGCCTTGCTGAGACAGTGGTCGCGATGATCGGGCTCGCCGTCGATGACGGGCACCATGCAGGTGCCGCACACGCCTTCGCCGCATGACGTATCGACTTCGATGCCGATCCGCGCGAGCGCATCGACGATCGACGTGTCGGGCGTGACGCGCACCGATTGCCCGCTGCGCTGCAGGCGGACTTCGAAGCCGTCGGCCGGGCCGGCGCCGGCTTCGGCGTGGCCCGCATCGGCAGCGACGGGTTCCGCCGCGAAACGTTCGAGATGGATCGAGTCTTCGGGCACGCGCGTCGCGGCCGCCGCGACGACCGCATCCATGAACGGTCCGGGGCCGCACGTGTAGACATGCGCGTGCGCATCGACCGCCGCGACGCAGCGGTCGAGTTCGACCGCGAGCGCAGCGGGCTCGACGCCGTAGTGGAACGTCACGTGCGACGCGAACGGCTCGGCGGACAGTTCGTCGACAAAGGCCGCATGCTCGCGGCTGCGTGCGAAGTAGTGCAGTCGGTAGCGCGCGCCGCGCGCATGCAGCGCGTACGCCATCGACAGCAGCGGCGTGATGCCGATGCCGGCCGCGATCAGCACGTGCTCGCTCGCGTCATCCGTCAGACGAAACAGGTTGCGCGGCGCGCCGATCGACAGCTCGGCGCCGACGGCCACGTCGTCGTGCAGCGACCGCGAGCCGCCGCGCGACTGCGCTTCCTTCTTCACCGCGAACAGGTAGCTGCCGCGCTCGTCGGGGTTGCCGCACAGCGAGTATTGGCGCGTGATGCCGGACGGTGCGGTGACGTCGATATGGGCGCCCGGTTCGTACGTATCGAACGGCTGGCCGTCGACGCGCGAAACCCGGAAACAGCGGATGTCCTGCGCCGCGTCGATCAGCGCGTCGATCCGGACCTGGTGGCGGTTCGCTTGCATGGGAAATTCCGTGGGGTAGGAGGAACGCGGCGCGGCAGACACCGCGCCGTCATGCGATCGAGAATAGGGATGGGCATCGCATAAATCAAATCGATTAAAAAGCGATGCCTGAATCAGTGGGATGGATGATGGTTGGATGGCGTGAGTGTGCTCAGCGCGCGGCGATCGCGTCGCCGGCGTCGGCTGCCAGCGGCGCCGCGGCCGATGCGTGACCGCGTTCGCGATCGAGGCTGCGGCGGTAATGCCGGCAGCCGGCGGCGAGCAGCAGCGCGGCGAGCGTGGCTGCCGCTACGTTGACGATCGACATCGAATGGCCGACTGCCGCCGGTGCGCCGAACACGCGGTCGGTGAACAGCGCGACGACGGTCGTGCCGATCCCGAGCGCGATCAGGTTCGACACGAGCAGGAACAGCGCGGAGATCTGCGCGCGCATCTGGTTCGGCGCGAGCGTCTGCATCGCGGCGGTCGACGTCGGCATCGGGAACGACGCGAAGAACATCGCGACGACGAGCATCGCGAGCGACGCCGGCAGGCTGTCGAGCTGCGTGAACAGCGTCGCGGGAATCACCATGCATGCGGCGCCGATCGCGCCGGCGCGCATCGGTGCGTCGGCACGGCCGCGTCGCAGCAGCCAGTCGTTGAGCCAGCCGCCGCAGAACACGCCGGCCGTATTCGCGACCAGCAGCACGATGCCGAGCGTGTAGCCGGCTTCGACGGCCGTCATCCCGAAGCGGCGGATATAGAACGCCGGCGTCCAGCTCAGCAGGCAGTACAGCGTCATCGCGTAGAACGAGAAGCCGAGGTAGTGGCACGAGAAGGTCGCGCGATGCGTGCCGACGAAACGCAGCGAATCGCGCATCGACACGCGCCGCACGGCGCCCGAGCGATCCTGCGCGAGCCCCTTGCGCTGCGGGTCGCGCACGGTCGCGGCGAACAGCAGCGCCACGAGGATCCCCGGCAGCCCGACGATCAGGAACGTGACCTGCCACGCATGCACCTGCCCGACGACCGGCAGCGTGAACGCGCTCGCATGCTTGAGCAGCGCGATCACGTAGCCGCCGATCAGGAAGGCGACGCCGCCGCCGATGAACGAGCCGAGCGAATACACGGCGATCGCGCGCCCGAGCTTCTCCTTCGGGAAGTAGTCGGCGAGCATCGAATACGCGCCGGGCGACAGCGCCGCTTCGCCGACGCCCACGCCCATGCGCGCGATGAACATCTGCACGAAATGCTGGCTGAGCCCGCATGCGGCGGTCGCGACGCTCCACAGCGCGATGCCGATCGAGATGATGCGCGGGCGCGCATAACGATCGGCGAGATACGCGACGGGCAGCCCCATCACCGCGTAGAACAACGAGAACGCGAAGCCGTTGAGCAGGCTGAACTGCGTGTCGGACAGGTGCAGGTCGCGCTTGATCGGTTCGATCATCAGCACGAGGACCTGGCGGTCGACGAACGAAAAGACGTACGCGAGCATGCAGATGACGACGACATACCATTCGTACGTATAGCGCTTGCCGTCGGCAGCGCGGGCCGTGGATGCGGACATGCGGATTCTCCAGGAGCGGGCGGTGGAAAAGCGCGGCAGCGGCCTTGCGGGCCGGGCGCCGTCGCGGCGCGAAAGCGTGCGGGTGACACGATCGGAGACGCAGCGTAGTCGGCCAAATTCGGCCGCCATAGCCGGAGTGACAGCGGCGCCACACGGACATTTACCGACCCGGATAAAGAAAACACCGAGGCGGTGCGCGCGGGCCGCCGCGCAGCGCGCGTGCGGCGGGGCGCGCGCGCATCATGCGGCGCATCTATAAGCGTTATAGAGCGCATTGCGTCGACGTCCGAAATTGTCGTTCCTAGACTCGGCCCGTTTTTGATCGGCAGCGTTGGCCGCTTGCGGCGAACGCGCATCACACCACGCGGCGCGACGCCGACCGGCGCCGGCATTTCTACGGGACGACGAAGATGAACCAACCGAACGGGCGGGCCGACCGGCTTGCCGTACCGCTTGCCGCGCTGCTCGCCTGCATCGCGCTGCCGGCCGCCGCGCAGTCGAGCGTGACGCTCTATGGCCGCATCGACACCGCGATCGAATACGCGAACGCCGGGCCGAACCACGTGACGCGCATGGGCAGCGGCAACCTGTGGGCATCGCAGTGGGGGCTGAAGGGTGTCGAGGATCTCGGCGGCGGTTACGCGACGATCTTCAAGCTCGAGGACGGCTTCAACGCGGGCAGCGGTGCGTTGTCGAACAGCAGCGCGCTGTTCGGCCGCGAAGCGTGGGTCGGCATCACGGGGCCGTTCGGCGGCGTGCAGTTCGGCGAGCTTTACACGATCCTGCATACGACGCTCGTCACGTACAGCCTGCCCGGCCTCGGCGCGGGGCTCGCATGGGGCAACGCGACCAACAACTTCGTCGGGCCCGCGTTCCTGCGCGTGCGCAACTCGATGCGCTATACGTCGCCGCGCTACGCAGGCTTCCTGCTGCGCGCGATGGCCGCGCGCGGCACCAACGGTGCGGCCGGGCAGCCGGCGACGCTCGGCGATACGTACGGCGCGGGCGTCAACTACGTGCACGGCGGCCTGTCGGTCGACGTCGACTACATGCAGCAGAAGTTCAGTCCGGTGGCGGCGTCCGCGCTCGGCGACACGAGCCCGGCCGCGAACGGCAACTACACGCTCGGCGCGATTTCGTACGACTTCAATGTTGTGAAGGTCGCCGCGTTGTACATGCGCCATCGCGGCGGCCCCGACGTCGCGACCGCGATCGACAGCCAGAGCGCGTATCCGCACAGCGACATCATGGAGTTGAGCGCGACGGTGCCGATCGGGCGTGCGTCGCTGCTGTTGAGCGTCGGCCATTACCGGAAGGTCGCGGACAGCGAAGGCAACGCGGATTCGTACGGCATCCGCTTCGACTATCCGCTGTCGAAGCGCACGGTGCTGTACACGGGCGCCGCGATGGTGCGCAATGGCGCGCATGCGCGCTTCGTCGTCAACGGCGCGGCGGGCGGCGGCGTCGCGGTCGCCAGGCCGGGCGCGACCGCAAGCTCGATCGTCGCGGGCATCCTCACGTCGTTCTGAGCGTGCCGGCGGGCACGCGCCCGTGCGCGGGCCCGCTTGCGCCGCTACGCGCAGGCGGGCGGCTGCGGCGCGAGCCATGCGTCGAACGGCGCCTGCTGCCCGATATTGAACAGTTCGAGCAGCAACGCGCGCAGCCAGCGATGGCCGGGGTCCGCGTCGAAGCGCCGGTGCCAGTACGCATTGACGGCCCATTCGCCGGCGCCCGCAATCTCGTACAGCACGCAGGGCTGCCGCGCGGCGAACGTGATCGCGATCGTCTCCGGCAGGATCAGCGCGTAGTCGCCGTCCTGCAGCAGCGCGGGCACCACCATGAAATCGGGCAGCGCCGCGCGCACGCGCGGCATCAGCCCGTGTCGTTCCAGCAACTGCATCGACTGCGGATGCGACGTGACCGCGACGAAGCGCAGCGCGTCGGGCGCGGTGCCGTCGAGCACGAAATCGTCGGGCAGCCCGACACGCTGTGCGGTACGGCGTGGCATCAGCAGCACGCAGCGCTCGTGCAGCAGCGCGGTGCGCTGGAAGTGGCTCGACGCGTCGGCGAAATGCCCGAGCGCGAAATCGATGCGCCCTGATTCGAGCGCGACGTTGAGCTGGCATTCGTCGACGTGCAGCGTCTCGATCACCGCGCCCGGCGCGCGCCGGTCGAACGCGGCGAGCAGCGTCGGCAGGAATGCGCTCGCCGCGAAATCGCTCATGTGCAGGCGGAACACGCGCTGCGTGCTGTCGGGCGTGAAGCGCGACCCTTCGTCGAGCACGTCCTGCAGGATCGCGAGCGCCTTGTCGACCGAGATCGCGAGCCGCTGCGCACGCGGCGTCGGCTCGACGCCGGTGCCGGTGCGCACGAACAGCGCGTCGCGGAACATCAGCCGCAGCCGGCCGAGCGCATAGCTGACCGACGGCTGCGTGACGCCCAGCCGCAGCGCCGCGCGGCCGACGTGCCGCTCCTCGTAGACCGCGCGAAACGTCTTCAGCAAGTTGAGATCGAGATCCTGCACGCGCAGGCCGTCGAGCGAATCGGCATCGTGCGCGGAAGGGTCGGGGCGGGCCGGCGTCGCCGGGCGGCCGGGGGCGGGATGCGTCATCGGGGTTGCCTCGCGGTGACCGAAGGCGCGTGGCCGTAACGCCGCGCATACGCCTTCGCGAAGTGGCCGAAGCCATGGATGCCGTGCGCGATCAACACGTCGGTCACGCTGCATGTGTCGCCGCGTTGCAGCGCCGCGTGCACGGCCGCAAGCCGGCGCTCGCGCACGTACGCGGCCGGCGTGGTGTGCAGGAACGCGCGGAACGCGTGCTGCAGCGTGCGCGGGGCGACACCCGCGACGGCCGCCAGTGCGGCCAGCGCGAGCGATTCGCCGAGATGCGCGTCGACGTGGTCGCACGCGCGGCGCACGTGCGCCGGCAACGGCGGCGTGCCGCGCGCGAGCGCGTCGCTGTACGAGTGCGGCAGGTGCGTGAGCAGCAGCGACATCAGCCACGCGGTGAGGTCCGCGCCGAACACGGGCGACGCGGCGCCGATGCCCGGCTGCACGCCGAGCCGGCACAGGTATTCGAAGGTCGGCAATACGAGCGCGGCGCCCGCGCCGCCGCTTGCGAGTTCGAATTGCAGCGGCCGCGTGAGCGTTGCCTGCAGCATGTCCTGCAGCTTGCGTTCGAGTGCGCCGCGTTCGAGACGCAGCACGAGGTTGCGGCAATCGGGGCTCGTGCTCAGGCGGCTCGCGAGCGCGGGCGACGACACGGTCAGCTCGCCGGGGCCCGCGCGCGCGACGATGCTGCCGGCCTGCAGCTCGCACGTACCGGCGAGCGTCAGCCTGAACAGGAAGTGATCGGCGTCGTCGCCGAAATCGATACGCGTTTCGCGGCCGTAGCAGAGTTCGAGCAGCGCGCCGTGATGCAGCGGCACTTCATACAGCTCCGCATGAAACGGATCGCGGCCGTACGCGGCCATCCGGTGCGGCCCGAGCCGGTGCGCGACCGCGCGTTCGACTTCGTCGGGCGCCTGCAGCGTGCCGAGCCGGTTCGGCGCATGGCGGGAAAGGGCGATGTCCATCGATAGACCTCGAAACGGATGCAGGGGCGTGGCGGCATGCGCGTCGCCGCGATTGCGTTGCGCGAACGGGCGTGTCGTTGCGCGTTTTGAAGCGACGCGGCGAGGGCGGCCGCGTAGTCTCGGAAACACTCAATCACCGGGAGAAAACGATGAAGGCATGTGTTCTGGGCGGCGGCCATGGCTGCCATGCGGCGGCGATCGACCTGCTCGAAAAAGGCCACGACGTGACGTGGTGGCGGCGCGACCGCGAGCCGCACGCGCGGCTGCGCGAGCTTGGCGTGCTGAACGTGACCGACTATCGCGGCAAGCGCACGGTGCCGCTCGGTGATGGGCCCGGCGCGATCCGCCTGACGGACGATCTCGCGGCCGCGCTGCGCGGCGCGCAGCTCGTCGTGGTGCCGCTGCCGTCCACGTCGCACGACGCGCTCGCCGCGCAGGTCGCCCCGCTGCTGGAGGACGGCCAGGTCGTCTTCCTGCCGCCCGGCACGTTCGGCAGCTTCGTGTTCGCGCGTGCGGCGGCCGATGCCGGCAACCGTTCGCGCGTCGCGTTCGCCGAAACGGGTACGCTGCCGTATCTCGTGCGCAAGCATGGCGACAACGAGGTCGTGATCAGCGCATACGCGACACGTCTGCCGACCGGCGTGTTTCCGGCGAATGCGGCCGGCCGGGCGTTCGACGTGCTGCGCGCCGGCTATCCGTCGGTCGAGCCGGTCGAGGACGCGTTGTCCGGCGCGCTGATGAACGCGGGCCCCGTGATCCATCCGCCGCTGATCCTGATGAATGCCGGGCCGCTCGAACACTTCGATGCGTGGGACATCCACAACGAAGGCACGCAGCCGTCGATCCGCCGAGTGACGAACGCGCTCGACGCCGAACGCATCGCGGTGCGCGAAGCGCTCGGTTACCAGGCGCCGCATTTCCCGCTCGCCGATCACTACGCGGCCGAAGGCGACGAATGGATGTACGGGCGCGGCGCGCACGGCAAGCTGACCGATAGCGGCGACTGGCGCGAGAAGATCGATCTGCGCACGCATCGCTACATGCTCGAAGACACCCGGCTCGGGCTGTCGTTCGTCGTGTCGTGCGGGCGCTGGGCCGGCGTGCCGACGCCGGTCGCGCAGGGGCTGCTGAGTATTGCAAGTGTGGTCGCGGTGCGCGACCTGTATGCGGAAGGCCGCACGCTGGAGCGGCTCGGGCTTGCCGCATTGTCGAAGGACACGCTGCGCGCGCTGCTCGACGCGGGGTACCCGGCATGAAGGCGGCCGCCGATATGACGCGCATCCACGTGCTCGGCGCGGGACGCATGGGGCAGGGGATCGCACTCGTGTTCGCGTTTGCGGGGCTCGACGTGACGCTGGTCGACTTCAAGCAGCGCGATGCGGCTGGCTGGCAGGCATTCGAAGCGCGCACGCGCGACGAGATCGTGCGGCCGCTGCACGCGCAGGTCGCGCTCGGCCGCATCGACGCCGCGCAGGCCGACGCCGTCGTCGCGCGCATCGTGCTCGTCTCGCGTGACGGCGCGGCGGACGCGGTACGTCACGCCGATCTCGTGTTCGAAGCGCTGCCCGAAATGCTGGACGCGAAAGCCGACGCGCTGCGCTGGCTTGGCGAACACGTCGATACCCATGCCACGATCGCGTCGACCACGTCGACGTTCGTCGTCACCGAGCTGCAGCGCCATGTCGCGCACCCGGGGCGGATGCTGAACGCGCACTGGCTGAATCCCGCGCTGCTGATGCCGCTCGTCGAGATCAGCCGCAGCGACGCGACCGATCAAGCGATCGTCGACATGCTTGCCGCGCTGCTCGAGCGCGTCGGCAAGAAGCCGGTGATCTGCGGGCCGGCGCCCGGCTATATCGTGCCGCGCATTCAGGCGCTCGCGATGAACGAAGCCGCGCGGATGGTCGAGGAGGGCGTCGCAAGCGCCGAGGACATCGACATGGCGATCCGCACCGGCTTCGGGCCGCGCTTCGCGGTGCTCGGGTTGCTCGAATTCATCGACTGGGGCGGCTGCGACATCCTGTACTACGCGTCGACGTACCTGGCCGGCGAGATCGGCCCGCGCTTCGCACCGGCCGCGAGCGTCGTGCGCAACATGGAAGCCGGGCGCGACGGCGTGCGTACGGGCGCCGGCTTCCACGACTATGCGGAGGTCGACGTGCCCGCGTACATGCGGCAGCGGCTCGGCGAATTCGCGCGGCTGCTCGATCACCTGAAGCTTGCGCCGGCGTTCGACAGCGCGCGGCGCGACGCCGGGCGCTGACCGTCGCGCGGTCATGCGGCGTCGCCGCGCGGACCGTCGGTGTGCGTGGTGCGCGTCTCGCGCATCACGCACAGCGTCGCGACGGTCACGAGGCCGAGCGCGACGAGGAACAGCGAGACGGGCCACGATGCGTGATAGCGCGCGAGCAGCGCGGTTGCGATCAGCGGCGACATTCCACCCGCGAAGATCGACGCGACTTCATGCCCGAGCGCGACGCCCGAGTAACGCACTTCCGTGCTGAACAGCTCGCCGACGAGCGCGGGCAGCGTGCCGATCATCGCGCCGTGGCTCACGGCCGTGCCGACCGTCAGCGCCAGCCAGACGAGCGGCGTCACGCGCGTGTCGAGCAGCCAGAAGAACGGAAACGCGCACGCGACGAGGCTCAGCGCGCCGATCAGGTACACGGGCTTGCGGCCGATCCGGTCGGACAGCCGGCCCCACGCGAGCATCGCGCCCATCTCGACGATCATCGCGATCATCACGCCGGTCAGCATCACGCCGTTCGGGATGCCGACGTATTTGCCGTAGACGAGCGAGAACGCGAGGAAGATGTACGCCCCGCCGTTCTCGGCCACGCGCAGCCCCATCGCGAGCAGGATTTCCTTCGGATGACGGCGGATGCACTCGACGATCGGCAGATGCGTGTGCGCGCCGCGCTTGCCGGCCTGCTCGAAGTCGCGGCTTTCCGGCAGATGGCGGCGGATGTAGATGCCGATCGCGAAGATGGCGATGCTCGCGAGGAACGGCAGCCGCCAGCCCCACGCGCGGAACATGTCGTCCGGCAGTGCCTGCGCGGCGAGGAACGCGGCCGACGACAGCACGAAGCCGCCGCCCACGCCGAGCTGGCTCCACGCCGCGTAGTAGCCGCGCTGCTCGGGCGGCGCGTTTTCGCTGATCATCAGCACGCCGCCGCCCCATTCGCCGCCGGATGCGACGCCCTGCAGCAGCCGCAGCACGACGAGCGCCGCCGGCGCCCACAGGCCGACCTGCGCATAGGTCGGCAGCAGGCCGATCGCGAAGGTCGACGCGCCCATGATCAGCAGCGTCCACACGAGCGACGCCTTGCGACCGTAGCGATCGCCGACGTGACCGAACACGATCCCGCCGAGCGGCCGCGCGACGAAACCGAGCGCGAACGCCGCGAACGCGGCGAGGCTGCCGGCGAGCGGCGATGCGCCGGGCGGAAAGAACACGTGGCCGAACACGAGCGCCGCGGCCGTGCCGTACACGAAAAAGTCGTACCACTCCATCGCGTTGCCGGCGACGGAGGCGATGACGATCCGGCGCAGTTGCCGGTCGGCGAGCGGCCGGGCGGCGCTCGGGGATTGCACGGTGTCGGTCGGGTACATGGCGGACTCTGAAGGGGGAGGCAGGCGCGTGCCGTCTTGTGCAGCACTGCGGGCTAGTGTTGTCGGCACCGTGCCCCCGGTCAAATCCGCAGAAAAAGGGGAGTGTCATCACTCCCGCAAATGATGGTCCGCGCGCCGCTACGCGACGTTGTCCTGCAGCAGCGCGATCATCCGCTGCGCAAGCGGCGGCACGTACGCGCCCGCGCGGTGCATCGCGCCGATGCGGCGGTCCAGTTCGAGCTCGCCCGCCTTCAGGTCGAGCGCGCGCAGCCCGGTCACCTGGTCGAGTGCATCGGCGCCGCCGACGCACAGCAGCGACGTGCCGTGCAGCAGCTGCAACAGCGACGTGTTGCCGAAATCCGTCTCGATGCGCAGGCGCGGCACCGGCAGCCCGCGCGCGCGGAACGCGTCGTCGATCCGGTGTCGCACCGGGATCGTCGTTTCCGGCAGCAGCCATTCCTGGTCGGCGAGATCCGCGAGCGTGAGCGCGCGCTTGCGCTGCAGCGGGTGGGCGGCGTCGGCGAGCACCGTCAGCCGGTCGTCGAGCAGCGCGATGGTGTCGAGTGCAGAGTCCGGCTGCTGCGGTTCGGGCGCGATCACGAGGTCGAGTTCGCCGGCCGCGAGCAGGTCGAGCAGTTCGCGCGCGAGCCGGCAGCGCAGCCGCAGCCGCGCGGCCGGCCGTTCGCGGATCAGCTGCCGGCACGCGCGGAGCACGAACGCGTTGGGCACGGTCGGCGAGTAGCCGATCCGCACGATGCCCTGTTCGCCGCCGCGGATCGCGCGCATCTCCTGCATCGCATCGTCGAATTCGAGCGCGATCCGCTGCGCGCGGGCGACGAAGCGCGCGCCGGCCGGCGTCGGCGTCATCCCGTTCGCGGTGCGCTCGAACAGCGTCACGCCGACCTGCGCCTCCAGCCGCTGCACGGCCTTGGTCAGCGCGGGCTGCGACAACCCCAGCGCCTCGGCCGCCTTGCCGATGCTGCCGTGCCGCTCCACGGCCAGCAGGTACTCCAGATCGCGCGTATCCATCGAGGGGATTCCTGTCGGTTATGACTTTATATCCAGTGATGCATTGTGGTGATGCCTAGGCATCTTACAGACTGGCGGCACTGTTCGACCAGGAGAATCGTTTTGAGCTTCGCCTACTTCCTGCGGCGCGCGGCCCGCTACTGGGGCAGCCAGCCCGCCGTGATCCACCGCGACCGCGCCGTCACCTATCGTCAGCTCGACGAGCGTTCGACGCGGCTCGCGAACGCGCTGCGCGGCCTCGGCTTCGCGCGCGGCGAGCGCATCGCCGTGCAGTCGCGCAACTGCATCGAGCTCGTCGAGATCGAATGCGCGCTGTACAAGGCCGGTCTCGTGAAGGCCGCGCTGAACCCGCGCTTCACGGCGGCCGAGGCTGCCGACGTCGTCGGCAACTGCACGCCCGTCGCGTTCATCGGCGGGCGCGGCTATACGGACTACACGCCCGATTCGCCGGGCTTCGGGGCGGTCGAGCGGTTCGTGTCGCTCGGCGGCGCGGTCGCCGGCTATCTCGACTACGAAACGCTGCTCGCGAAGGGCGGCGATACGCCGCCCGACTACACGCCGGCGGCCGACGACCTCGCGGTGCTGCACTTCTCGTCCGGCTCGACCGGGCGCATCAAGGCCGCGATGCAGAGCTACGGCAACCGGCTCGCGTCGCTGCGCAAGATCGTGCTCGGGATGGATCGCCCCGCGCAGCCCGGCGACCGGCTCGCGCTGATCGGGCCGATCACGCACGCGTCGGGGATGCTGATGCAGCCGTACCTGTTCTGCGGCGCGACGCTCGTGCTGTTCGACGCGTTCGAGCCCGCGCATTTCCTCGCCGAAGTCGCGCGCCAGCGCATCACGCACACGTTCATGGTGCCGGCGATGGTCAACATGTTGCTGAACGTGCCCGAGCTGGCACAGGCCGACCTGTGCAGCCTGAAGGTGCTCGGCTACGGCGCGGCGCCGATGGCGCCGGCGCGCATCGAGGAAGCCTGGGCGCGCATCGGCCCCGTGCTGTCGCAGGGCTATGGCGCGAGCGAATCGACGTCGGGCGTCACGCGGCTCGGCATCGCCGATCACGCGCATGCGCTGCTTTACGACCGCGAGCGGCTCGCGTCGTGCGGCCGGCCGCTGGGCGAGACCGAGGTGCGCGTGGTCGACGCAGGCGGGCGCGAAGTCGAAGGCGACGCGATCGGCGAGATCGTGATCCGCGGCGCGGACGTGTTCCAGGGCTACTGGAACGCGCCGGAGCTGACGCGCGAGGTGCTGGTCGACGGCTGGCTGTACACGGGCGACCTCGCGCGCACCGACCGCGACGGCTTCATCTACCTGGTCGACCGCAAGCACGACATGATCATTTCGGGCGGCTTCAACGTGTATCCGACCGAAGTCGAAGCCGCGCTGTACCGGCATGAAGACGTGCTCGAGGCGTGCGTCGTCGGCGTGCCCGACGACAAGTGGGGCGAGGCCGTGAAGGCCGTCGTCGTGCTGCGTTCGGGCCGCAGCGCGCAGGCGGCCGATCTCGTCGCGCACTGCCGTGAGCGGCTCGCCGACTACAAGGCGCCGCGCTCCATCGATGTCGTCGTGGAACTGCCGAAGAACGCGAGCGGCAAGATCGCCCGCAAGCTCGTGCGCGAGCCGTACTGGCGCGGTGTCACGCGCCGCGTCAACTGAAGGAGCCCGCCATGTTCGATCATCTGCAACGCCCCGAATTCGTCACGCTGCGCGCGGCCGTGCTGCGCTTCGTCGACGACGAATTGCGCCCGATCGAGCGCGAGCTGCGGCTCGACTCGGAAGACGTGTGGCCGCGCGACGTGCTGCGCCGCGTGTGGCAACGTTCGGCCGCGCTCGGCTTCTACACCGCGAGCCTGCCCGTCGAGATCGGCGGCCAGGGGCTGTCGATCGCCGAGGTCTGCGCGCTGAAGGCCGACCTCGCCGCATGCGGCGCGGCACTCGCGCCGCACGTGCTCGGCGAACTCGGCGGGCCGCCGCGCATCGGCAACATGCTGAAGTACGCGACGCCCGCGCAGCTCGAACGCTATTTCAAGCCGGTGATGCGCGGCGAGAAATCGACGTGCTTCGCGCTGACCGAGCCGCACTCGGGCTCGGACGCGATGAGCATCCGCACGACGGCGGTCGAGGACGGCGATTCGCTCGTCATCAACGGCACGAAGCACTACATCAGCGGCGCGCCGTTCGCCGATTTCGCGATCGTGATGTGCGTGACCGATGCGACCGCGACGCCGCCGCAGATCACGGCCGTGCTCGTCGATCTCGACCTGCCCGGCGTGAGCGTCGAGCACGAGTACGTGCCGATGTCCGGCCAGCACATCGACGCGGACATCCGCTTCGTCGACGTGCGCGTACCGCGCGAGAACGTGTTCGGCGGGGTCGGCAACGGCTTCAAGCTCGGCATGTCGCGCATCAACGTGAACCGTCTGCTGCATTGCCCGACGATGCTCGGCCTCGCGATGTCCGCATATCGCGCGTCGCTCGATCATGCGCGCACGCGCCGGCAGTTCGGCGGGCCGATCGCGCGCTTCCAGGCGATCCAGCACATGCTCGCCGACATGGCCGCCGCGCTGTGGGCGTGCGAAAGCATGATCGCGCACACGGCCGCGCTGGCCGACGCGGGAGCCGACCTGCGGATGACGGCATCGGCATGCAAGCTGTATGTGTCGGAGCGCTGCTTCGAAGTGGCGGACAAGGCTGTTCAGATCCACGGCAACGTCGGCGTGACGCGCGGCCACCCGGTCGAGCAGACGTTCCGCAAGCTGCGGATGTTCCGCATCCTGACCGGCACGAGCGAGATCCAGCGCAACGCGATCGCGAAGGCGATTCTCGAACCGGCCGGCGCGGGGCGCGAAGCATGACGGCGCGCGACGACACGGAACGTGCAGCCGGCCTGCACGACCCGTGGCCGGCCGGCGACGACCACGCGCCCGCCTGGTCGTGCCTGCGCGGCGTGCGGATCATCGATGCCGGCCAGTTGCTGCCCGGGCCGCATGCGTGCGCGCTGCTGCGCCAGCTCGGCGCCGACGTGATCAAGGTCGAGCCGCCGGGCGGCGACGCGCTGCGTCACTTCGGCGCGGATACGTTCGCGCAGTTCAACCGCGGCAAGCGCTCGATCGTGCTCGACCTGAAAACGCCCGATGGCCGCGCGCGCTTTCTCGATCTCGTGCGCGCTGCCGATGCGGTGGTCGAAGGCAACCGGCCGGGCGTGATGGCGCGGCTCGGGCTCGATTACGCCGCGCTGGCGAGCGTGAACCCGCGCGTCGTGCTGTGTTCGATCACCGGTTACGGGCAGGAAGGCCCGTATGCGAACCGTCCCGGCCACGACCTGAACTTTCTTGCCGACGCCGGTTACTGGTCGGTGCCCGCGCAACTGCATGACGCCGTCGCGCGGCCGCGCGTGCGGCTGGCCGATCATGCGGCCGCCATGCATGCGGCGCTCGCGCTCGCCGTCGCCGTGATGAGCGCGCGCGCGAACGGGGTCGGCCAGCACCTGGACGTGTCGATCCACGACGCGATGTTCGCGTGGACCGCACCGGCCGCATGGGCACTGCGCACGGGCCGCGATACGCCGGACACCGCACGCTGGGTGATGCCCGACAACGACCTGTTCGAAACCGCCGACGGGCGGTACATCGTGCTCGCGACGTTCGAGGACAAGTTCTGGGTCGCGTTCGCCGATGCGCTCGGCGACGCGTATCCGGCACTGCGCGACCCGCGCTACGCCCGACGGGCAGGCCGGCAGCAGCATCGGCACGCACTCGGCGCGCTGCTGCGCACCACGTTCGCAACCCGCACGCTGGACGACTGGATGCGCGTGCTCGGTGCGCTCGGTTTGCCGGTGTCGCGCGTGCCGGCGGCCGGCGAGGTGTTCGACGATCCGCACGTGCGTGCACGCGGCGTCGCGCGCGAAGTGGCGGCGGACCACACGCTCGCGGTGCGCTTTCCGGTGAAGTTCTCGCTCGGCTTGCCGGACGGCGATGACCGTGTGCCGGCACCCGGCGAGCACGGCGGCGGGTAGCGCGACGCACCCGGTCGCCGACGATAACGAAACAGGAGACAGCCATGACGAATGGCGCGCAATACCGCCCCGGACGGGCGTGGTCCATCGCGACGATGCTCGCGCTGATGATGCTGGTGAATTTTCTCGACAAGGTCGTGCTCGGCCTCGTGTCGGTGCCGATGATGCGCGACCTGCATCTGAGCCCGACGCAGTTCGGCCTGATCGGCGGCAGCCTCAACTGGCTGTTCGCGGTCGCGGCGGTCGCGGGCGGCATCGCCGCGAACCGCTGGCCCGCGAAATGGCTGCTGTTCGCGATGGCGGCGGCGTGGGCGCTGCTGCAACTGCCGATGCTCGCCGCGAGCTCGATCTGGGTCGTCATCGCGTGCCGCGTGCTGCTCGGCATCGGCGAAGGGCCCGCGTCGCCGGTCGCGACGCACGCGATCTACAAGTGGTTTCCCGATACGCGGCGCAACCTCCCAGTTGCGCTGCTGCACCAGGGCAGCGCGCTCGGCCTGCTGATCGCGGGGCTCTCGATCCCGGTCATCACGACGCACTGGGGCTGGCGCGCGAATTTCGCGGTGCTGGCGCTGCTCGGGATGGTGTGGTGCATCGCGTGGGCCGTGGCCGGCGAGGAGGGCACGCTGTCGCGGGCGCCACGCGCGGCCGGCGGCGACCGCGTGCCGTACGGGCGGCTGCTGACCGACCGCACGGTGCTCGGCAACTTCCTCGGCCATTTCGCGGCGAACTGGATTCTCGCGATGACGCTCACGTGGATGCCGACCTACCTGCAGCTCGGGCTCGGCTTCGGGCCGCACGAGGCCGGCCGGATGTTCGCGTTGTTCGTCGCGGTCACGTCGCCGCTCAGCCTCGCGCTCGCGTGGCTGTCGCAAACCCTGCTCGCGCGCGGGATGCCGTCGCGGCATGGGCGCGGCACGTTCATCGCGGTCACGCTCGCGATCGCCGGCGCGATGCTGGCCCTGCTGCCGGTGCCGGAGATGCCGCGCGTGGCGAAGCTCGTGCTGCTGACGCTCGGCAGCGGGCTGACGCTGACGATGTACTCGATCGGTCCCGCGATGCTCGCCGAAGTGACGCCGGATTCGCAGCGCGGCGGCGTGCTCGCACTCAGCAACGGCTTCGCATCGCTCGCGGGCCTCGGCGCGCCGGTCATTACCGGGATGCTGATCGAGGGGGCCGGCGCGTCGGTCGCGCATGGCTTCGAGCAGGCGAGCATCGTGTGCGGCGTCGTGCTGATCGCCTGCGGCGTGCTCGGCGCCTGGTGCCTCGATCCGCAACGCTCGCTGCGGCGCCTCGCCGGTGACGCGGAACACGCCGCGCCGCCGGTCGGCGCGTGCGGCCGCTAGCGCCGCACATCGCATCACATCGCTTTCGGCGTGCGGCCCGCTTGCCGGGCGGCGGCGCCTTTCGACGGTAGCAGCACCACGATACGCCGCGCGACGACGCGGCAGGAGGAGACATGAAGAAGATGATTGCAGCGGCGCTGGTCGGCGCGCTGTGCGGGAGTGCGCACGCGCAGTCGAGCGTGACGCTGTTCGGCCGGATCGGCGGCGGCGTGCGCTGGGTCAACGGGCTGCCGGGCGGCAGTCAGGTCGGCTTCAACAACAACATCATCGCGGGCAACGAGTTCGGCATTCGCGGCCGGGAGGATCTCGGCAACGGGGTGAAGGCGTTGTTCGTGCTGGACGGCGCGTTCAGCAGCGGCACCGGCGCGCTGAAGACGTCCGGCACGCTGTTCTCGCAGGCCGCGTACGTCGGCCTCACGGGCGATTTCGGCCGCGTGACGTTCGGCCGCCAGTTCAACGTCGCGGAGGATCTCGGCATCGCGCTCGATCCGCTCGGCGGGCGCGGGCAGTCGCTCGCGGTCGAGCCGGGCGTGCTGTTCGACGGCAACTTCTTCACGCTCGATTCGCGCTTCAACAACACGATCAAGTATCTCGGGCAGGTGGGCGGCCTGCGCTTCGGCGCGAACTATTCGCCCGGCGGCGTCGCGGGCAGCGCGCACGCGGGCACCAGCTATTCGACGGCCGCGATGTACACGTATTCGGACCTGATGGGCGGCGTGTCATATGCGAAGACGTATAGCCCGGACGGCTCGCAATCCGCACAGACGATCCAGGCGGGCGGCACGCTGCAGCTCGGCCGCGCGCGTTTCTACCTGAGCTATGCGTCGCTGAACGTGCGCGCGAACAAGGCCGGCGCACCGTCGCGGCGCGACGACATCCCGTCGTTCGGCGTCGTCGTGCAGCCGCTGCCGTCGGTACAACTGAGCGCGGCCGCGTTCTACGACCGTGCGCGCAATCTCGGCAACGTATCGGGTGCGGACGGCCACAAGCTGACGACCTACGCGATCGCCGAGTATTTCCTGTCGAAGCGTACCGAGCTGTATGTCGAAGTCGACCGCAACGGGATGACCGGCGCGTACATGCGTGATCCGGCGACGATCGCGGCATTGAACCTGCGGCGCGGTGCGAGTGCGACGACCGGCGTGTCGATCGGGCTGATGACGCAGTTCTGAGGTGTTCTTTTCAATGGCTTTCAAGGAGCGTGATCCGATCATGCGTACTTCATTCCGACTTGTCGCGGCGCTGCTGACGGCAGCGTGCTGGAGCATCACGGCCTGCGCGCAACCCGATGCCGCGAGCGCGGCGGTTCCGTCATTGGCGGCCCCGGTTGCGCGGGAAGCGGCGCTAGCGCCGGCATCGGCCAGCCCGTCGCCGGCGCAACGCAAGGCGGCCGACCGCAAGCTGAAGCGTCGCGTCAGCACGGCGCTGGCCCGGACGAAAAACCTGAACGTGACGCGCATCCTCGTGCGCGTGCGCGACGGTAGCGTGACGCTGTCCGGCTCGGTCACGGATACGACCCAGGTGAATCTCGCGGCGACGGTCGCGCGGGGCGTCGACGGCGTGACGTCGGTGTCGAACCTGTTGCGTATCGACGGCCAGCAGCCGTAACGTCCGGGCGTGCCGCCCATTCTCTTTTAACGACGAGGCACTCATTCGATGCGAATTCATCGACGCTTTACGGCCGACCGGCGTCCCCGCCGGCTCGCCGGCACCTTGATGCTGGCCGGCGGGCTCGCGCTCGCCGCGACCACCGCACCCGCCACCGCAGCCGACGGCGCGACGCCGGCGGGCATGATGCAGGGCTTCCCGCCGCCGGCAGACCAGATCGTCAACAAGAAGAACGTGTTCACGCCGGCCAGCCTGCGCTGGGCGTTGAGCAATACGCGGTTGCTCGCGCCGACGGCCGGCATCCGGCACGCGGCGGCGCCGATGCCGCTCCCCGAGCAGCCGGTACCCGGTTTCGACGCGCTGCCCGTGACGATCGGCGGCGAGACGCTGACACTCGACGCGTATTTGCGCGCGACGCATACGGACGGTTTCATCGTGCTGCAGCGCGGCCGGATCGTCTACGAACGCTATTTCGACGGCTTCCGGCCCGACCAGACACACGCCTGGGCGTCGATGACGAAATCGGTGACGGGGCTGCTGGCCGCGCAGATGATCGAATCGGGCGTGCTCGACGCAGGCGCGCCACTGTCGCGCACGGTGCCGGAACTCGCCGACACGCCGTTCGGCAGCGCGACGCTGCAGCAGAACCTCGACATGGAAGTGCCGACTGCCTATACGCCGGGCATTGCGCCTGATATCGGTCTGTTCGGCGCGGTCGGGCTGGTGCCGCGCCACGAAGGCGCGCCGGCCAGCATCGCCGACTTCCTGCTGACCGTGCGGCGCGTGCCGGATGTGGCGCCCGGCAGCGCATGGTTCTACCAGAACGGTTCGCCGGAAGCCGTCGCGTGGGCGATGCAGCGCGCGACGGGGCAGTCGTGGAGTGCGCTGGTGGAGCATTGGCTGTGGCGCGATTTCGCGGAAGACGATGCGTACGTCGCGGTGGACCGCAACGCGATGGCGATGGCCAGCGGCGGGCTGTATACGACGCTGCGCGACGCCGCGCGCTTCGCGGAGCGCGTGCGCACGGGGCTCGGCGGCGTGCGTGGCACGCTGCCGGCCGCGACGGTTCGCGCGGCACTGCAACCGGCGAACAACGCGGCGCTGTTCGCGCAGGGCAACGTGATTCCCGGCAAGGACGGCTATGCGTATCGCGACTACTGGTATCAGGTGAACGACGGTGACGGCTCGTTCGCCGCGGCGGGGCGGTTCGGCCAGTCGATCCTCGTCGATCCGAAGACCGCGCTGACGATCGTCAAGTTCTCGTCGTCGCCGGATTTCGCGCCGCGTGCGCTCGATGCGCAGGGCCAGACGACACGGCCGCGCGCGGCGCTCGAACGAGGCGACGCGCTGAGCATGGTGGCGCGCGCGGTCGCGGAGAAGCTGCGGTAACGCAACCTCACCCGCAACCGCACCTGCGCGGCGTTACCGCTCGATCTGCCGGTTCCAGCGCGTATCCCACTGCGCGCGGCGCGCGTTGATCGCGGTCCAGTCGACCACGGTCACCTTGCGCACGAGATCGTCGACATTGCCGAGGCTCTGCTGCATCGCGGCGGGCATTTTCGCGACGCGGTTGGTCGGAATCTGCTTGCCGGCCTCGGCCGCCTTCGTCTGCGCGGGCGCGGACAGCAGGAACTGCGCGAGCTTCTGCGCGAGCTGCGGATCGGGATTGTTCGCGACCACGCACAGGTCGACGAGCAGCAGCACGGGGCCTTCCTTCGGGTTCGCGTACGCGACGGGGATGCCCTTGTCCTGCAGGTCGCCGACGCCGGTCGGCGTGAGCGGGAACAGGCCGGCTTCGCCGGTCTGCACCATCTCCGAGATCTTCGCCGAGTTCGGGATGTATTCGACGACGTTCGGCCCGACCGTGCTCGCCCACTTGCTGAAGCCGGGCTCGACGTTCTGCTCGCTGCCGCCGAGCAGCCGGTTGATCGCGAGGAAGCCGTGCAGCCCGAACGTGCTGCTCGACGCCGACTGGAACACGACCTTGCCCTTGTATTTCGGATCGGCGAAATCCATCCACGACGTCGGCGGCGTCCAGCCTTTCTCGGCGAACAGCTTCTTGTTGTACGCGATGCCGGTCATCCCGAGCTGCACGCCCGCGCCGACGTCGTCCTTCATCCGCGCGAACGGATACAACTCCTTCAGCACCGGCGAATCGTCGAGCTTCTGGCACACGCCGAGGCTGACCGCGCGCGCCATCACGCCGTCGTCGAGGAACGCGACGTGGATCTGCGGCTTGTTGCGGTTCGCGAGCAGTTTCGCGAGCACGTCCGACGACGTGCCGGGCACGACGACCACCTTCACGTTGTTCGCTTTCTCGAAGTCGGGCAGCACCTGGCTCGTGTAGGCCTTCTCCATCGGGCCGCCGTTCATGCCGACGTAGATCGTCTTCGTTTGCGCGAACGCGGGCGCGCCGGCGCCCGCGATGCAGAGGGCGGCGGCGGCCGCGATCGTTCCGAACAGTTTCATCGTTGGGTCTCCTCTTGACGGAAAGGGGCGGTCGGCGCGGCTTCGCGGAAGAAGCGGCCGATCGAGAATGCATCGAGCGGGGTGGCGGTTTCGCCGGCCGTGACGAGATCGGCGAGCACGTCGCCGACGCCCGGCGCGAGCAGGAAGCCGCCGCCGGAAAAGCCGAATGCATGCAGCAGGCGCGGCGTCGTGCGGCTCGCGCCGATGATCGGATTGTGGTCGGGCGTGCAGCCTTCGACGCCGCTCCACGTGCGGATCAGCAGCGCGTCACGCAGCGCGGGCAGCAGCGCGCACGCATCGCGCATCACCGCGCGCGTCGTATCGACCGACGGCTGGCCGAACTCGCCGTCGCCGCGGCCGCGCCCGCCGCCGATCACGCAGTTGCCGCGCGCGACCTGCCGCGCATACACGCCGCCGCCGTACACGCCGAGGTTGTGCGTGATGAACGGCGGCAACGGTTCGGTCACCCACATGTTCGGGTAGATCGGCTCCATCGGCACGGCTTCGCCGAAGCGTTCGGCGATCGTGTTCGCCCACGCGCCGGCCGAGTTGATCAGCCACGTCGCGGTGCAGGCGCGGCCGCCTGCCTGAAAGTGAAAGCGCGTGCCGTCGTGGTGAACGTCGTCGACGGGGGTGTGCTCGAACACGTCCGCGCCCGCCGCGCGGGCCGCGCGCGCGAACGCGGGCGACACGAGGCGCGGGTTGGCGTGACCGTCGGTCTCGCACAGCGAGCCGCCGAGCGCCGCGCGGCCGAGCCACGGGTAGCGGCGGCGGAACGCATCGCCGCGTATCACCTGCAGCGCCAGGCCGTGTTCGCCGGCGAGCGTCGCGTAGGCATCGAGCGCGTCGAGATCGGCGTCGCTGCGCGCGAGCCGCAGGTGGCCCGACACGACGAATTCGCCGTCGATGCCGATCAGTTCGGGCAGGCGATCCCAGATGCGCCGCGCGCGCAGCGCGAGCGGCAGTTGCTCGGCAGGCCGGCCCTGGCAGCGCACGCCGCCGTAGTTCACGCCGCTTGCCTGCGCACCGCAGTCGCGCCGCTCGAACAGCCCGGTGCGCAAGCCGCGCCGCGCGAGCGCGAGCGCGGCCGACGCGCCGACGAGGCCGCCGCCGACGATCGCGACGTCGTAATGCCTGATCTCATTCATCGCGCGCCTCGTCGGGAATCGCCGCGACTTCGTCGCCCGCGAGCGCGGCCGAGATCGGGAACGGCTTCACGGGCGGTTGCGCACGCAACCGGCCGACGTCGGCGAGCGGGCGGCCGGTTTCGGCGGCCAGCACGAGCGCGGCCGCGTCGCCGCACATGCGGCCCTGGCAGCGGCCCATTCCGACGCGCGTCAGCGCCTTCAGCCGGTTCAGCTCGGTTGCCGCACCGTCGCGGACGCAGCGGCGCAGCGTACCGGCGTCGATCTCCTCGCAGCGGCACACGATCGTGTCGTCGGGGCAGCGTGCGGCCTGCTCGGCCGGCGGCGCGAACGCGGCTTCGAGGCCCGCGCGGAATGCGCCGACGCGCGCGAGCGTGCGTTCGAGCGTCGCCGCATCGGGTTTGCCGGATGGCGCGGGCGACGCGATGCCGGCGTCGTCGAGCAACGCGAGCGCCGCGCGCCGGCCCGATGCTTCGGCCGCGTCGGCGCCCGCGATGCCCGCGCCGTCGCCGGCGACGTAGAGGCCGCGCACCGACGTGCGGCCGGCCGCGTCGCGCTCGGGCAGCCACGCGCGATTGAGCGGGTCGAACCCGAACCGGCAGCCGGCGAGATCGGCGAGCTGCGTTTCGGACCGCAGGCCGAAGCCTAGGCCGAGCGCGTCGCAGTCGAGCAGGCGCGGCGGTGCGCCGTCACCGGCGGCGCGCCAAGCGACGCCCGTCACGTGCTGGTCGCCGAGCACGCGCTCGAGCGTGACGCCCGTTTCGATCGCGACGCCGTGCGCGCGCAGCCAGCCGATGTAATAGAGCCCCTTCGCGAAGGTCGACGGCATGCGCAGCAGCGCGGGCGCGGCGGCGGCCTGGCGGCGCAGCGGGCTCGTGTCGAGCACGGCCGCGACCTGCGCACCGGCCTTCGCATACTGGTAGGCGACGAGGTAGAGCAGCGGGCCCGTGCCCGCGAACACGATGCGCCGGCCGATCGCGCAGCCCTGCGCCTTCAGCGCCACTTGCGCGCCGCCGAGCGTATAGACGCCCGCGAGCGTCCAGCCCGGCACGGGCAGCATGCGGTCGGTCGCGCCGCTCGCAATGATCAGGTGCGAGTACGGCACCGTTACTTCGTGGCCGTCCTGCAACGTGTCGACGCGGCCTGCACCGCACGACCACGCGAGCGTATTCGGCCGGTAGTCGACGTGCGGCAGCAGCGCGGCCATCGTCCGGTGCACGGCGTCGGCCTTCCTGGCCTCGAAGCCGTACAGCGTGCGCTTGTCGCGCGCGAATGTGCCGTCGGCCGGCGGTTGCCGGTAGATCTGTCCGCCCCAGCGCGCGTTCTCGTCGATCACGACCGGGCGCAGCCCCGCGTCGACCAGCGCTTCGGCCGCGCGCACGCCGGCCGGCCCCGCGCCGACGATCACCGGTTGCAGTGCGGCGTTCACGATGCGTCTCCGGCGGCGGCGGCCGGCCGGGCGGCCGTGAGAATCCGCATGCCTTCGGCGATCGGCGTCGAGCATGCGCGCACGCGTGCGCCGGTTTCGGTGCGCACCCAGCAGTCCTGGCACGCGCCGATCAGGCAGAAGCCCGCGCGCGGCTGGCCGCTGAATTCGCTCACGCGCACCCGGCGCTGCGCGACGAGGATCGCGGTGAGCACGGTGTCGCCGGCGAGTGCGAGCGCGGGGCGGCCGTCCAGCGTGAACGCGACGGCGGCACGCTCGCGTTCGGCGACGCGCACGAACTGCGCGCCGTCGTCCGCGATGCGGGTGGAACGGGAAACGGAAGTCGTCATCAGTGTTGGCCGATCAGGATGCGGTTCAGGCCGTACACGCGATCGAGCAGCAGCATCGCGCCGGCGGTGATGAAGATGACGAGCGCCGATACCGACGCCATCATCGGGTCGATCGACTCGGTCGCATACATGTACATGCGCACCGGCAGCGTGACCGTCTGCGGCGACGTGACGAAGATCGACATCGTCAGTTCGTCGAAGCTGTTGATGAACGCGAGCAGCCAGCCGCCTGTGATGCCGGGCACGATCATCGGCAGCGTGATGCGGCGGAAGGTCGTCCACGGGTCCGCGCCGAGCGAGCATGCGGCCTGCTCGATGCTGCGGTCGAGGCCCGCGACGGATGCGAGCACGAGCCGCATCACGAACGGCGTGATGACGATCATGTGCGCGAGCACGAGCCAGGCGAACGAGCCGGTCGCGCCGATCAGCGCGAAGAAGCGCAGCAACGCGATACCGAGCACGAGGCCGGGAATCACGAGCGGCGACAGCAGCAGCCCGTTCAGGAACGCGCGGCCGGGAAACGTCGCGCGGCCGATGGCGAGGCCCGCCGGCAGCGCGATCGCGAGCGACAGCGTCGCCGACGCGAACGCGAGCTTCACGCTGTTGAAGAACGCGCTGACGAAGTCGGGATAGTCGAGGATCGCGCGGAACCAGCGCAGCGACAGCCCGTGCGTCGGCAGCGTCAGCGTTTCGTCGGGCGTGAACGCGACGAGCACGACGATCACGAGCGGCGCGAGCACGAACAGGATCACGAGCGTGTGGAACGCGAGGGCAAAGGGGCCGTTCTTTCTCATCGCGATGCGCCTCCGAGGCTGCGCGCGTAGCGGCGTTCGAGCACGCGGTAGTAAGTGAGCATCACGACGAGGTTCGCGACCAGCAGCAGCACCGCGATCGTCGCGCCGAGCGGCCAGTTCAGCGAGCCGAGGAATTCGTCGTAGACGGCCGTGGCCGCGACCTTCAGCCGGCGTCCGCCGAGCAGGCCCGGAATCGCGAACGCGCTCGCCGACAGCCCGAACACCATCAGGCTGCCCGACAGCACGCCCGGCATCAGCTGCGGCAGCACGATGCGGCGCAGCGTCGTGAACGGCGATGCGCCGAGCGACAGCGCGGCATGCTCGGTCTGCGGATCGAGCCGCTGCAGCGCGGTCCACACGGGGATCACCATGAACGGCAGCATCACGTGCACCAGCGCGATCACGATCGCGAAGGTCGTGTACTCGAGCTTGTACGGCCCGAGGCCGGCGAGCCCGAGCGCCTGGTTCACGAGCCCGCTCGTGTTCAGCAACATGCTCCAGCCGAACGCGCGCACGACGACCGACACCAGCAGCGGCGCGAGGATCGCGAGCAGGAACAGCGAGCGCCACGGATCGCGCATCTTCGACAGCACGTACGCCTCCGGCGTGCCGATCGCGACGCAGATCGCGGTCGTCAGCGCGGCGATGCCGAACGTGCGCGCGAAGATCGTGTGGAAGTACGACGAGCCGAGCACTTCCGCGTAATTGCCGAACTGGAACGCGGCGATCGGGCCGGTGGCCGGATCGAAGCGGTAGAACGTCAGCATCAACGTCATCGCGAGCGGCACGAGCACGAGCGCGGCGAACAGCGCGAACGCGGGCGCGCACATCAGCCACAGCGGCGCATGCGCGCGCCACGTCGCGCGCATCGTGTGGGTCGTGTGCCCGGCTGCGCGTGCCGGCACGGCGTCGGCGGGAACCGCGGCCGATTGCGCAAGCGCGGCCGGCGCGCCATCGGTCGGGAGCGGACGGGCAGGGTGTCCCATTCAGGCCTCCCGGCGCATCACGCGCACCGCGTCGCTGTGCCAGTCGATCCCGACCGGCGCGCCTTCCGCGAGCGGCTCCGCTCCTTCGTTCTGGCAGCACACGAGCACTTCACCGAGCGCGCTGTCGACGCGGTACAGCCACTGGCTGCCGAGGAAGAAGCGGCTCGTGACGGTCGCGGCGAAGCGGCCGGCATCGGGCGCGCACAGCCGCAGCTTCTCCGGACGGATGCAGACCGACACCGCATCGCCGACGCGCACGTCGCGCTCGCGCGGCGGCAGGTATGCCGTACGGCCCGTCTCGGCGAGGTCGTGCCCGAGGTCGATGCGGATGGCGTCGCCGTCGTGCGCGACGATCGTGCCGGGCAGCAGGTTCGCCTTGCCGATGAACTGCGACACGAAGCGGTTTTCCGGGCGCTCGTACGCGCGGTACGGCGTATCGGTCTGCGTGATGCGGCCGGCTTCCATCACGACCACGCGGTCGCTGATCGACAGCGCTTCCGACTGATCGTGCGTGACCATGATCGTCGTCGTGCCGATCTTGCGCTGGATCGCGCGCAGCTCGAACTGCATGTCCTCGCGCAGCTTCGCGTCGAGGTTCGACATCGGTTCGTCGAGCAGCAGCACCGGCGGCTCGATCACGACCGCGCGCGCGATCGCGACGCGCTGCCGCTGGCCGCCCGACAGCTCGCGCGGGAAGCGGTGCGCGAGCGCGTCGAGACGCACGAGCGCGAGGGCCGCGCGGATGCGCTCGGCGCGCTCGGCCTTGTCGACGCCGCGCATGTCGAGGCCGAAGCCGACGTTCTCGGCGACGCTCATGTGCGGAAACAGCGCATAGCTCTGGAACACGATGCCGAGCCCGCGCCGGTTCGGCTTCAGGTCGGTGATGTCCTGGCCGTCGAGCGCGATGCGGCCGCGTGTGACGTCGACGAAGCCCGCGATCATCTGCAGCGTGGTGGTCTTGCCGCAGCCGGACGGCCCGAGCAGCGACACGAATTCGCCTTGTTCGACCGACAGGTTGACGTCGGCGACGGCGGTGAGCTCGCCGAAGGTTTTCGTCAGATCCGTAAGCGTGAGAAACGACATGGGAAGCTCCGGGTTCGCACACCGCGTGGCCGGTGTACCGATGTGGCGGACTCTAGCCAGCCATATTCCGGAGCGTCAATTTCGAATTCTGCTGAACGGGAGGAATTTCGGAAAAATTCCATTGAACGGAACGGTTGAGGGAATCGCGAGCGAATCGTTCCGCTGGATGATGCGTGGCAAAGCCGCGAAACGCACGCGTCAATCCCGTGCACACCCGGATGCCCGTGGCATTTCGGCGGGACGACAATGGCGGCTACCGTATTCCGTTCAATGAAATCATCGAGGAGAGCCGGCATGCAGGAACCCCATTCGACCGGAACGTCGCCGGCTGCACGCGCGCCGCGCGCGGACGAGGACGCCGTGGACCCGGCCGATGCGGGCGGCGCACCGGGCGCCGGCATGCTGCAGCGCGCGTTCGCGATCCTGCGCGCGCTGGCCGGCATGCAGCAGGACGGCGTGCGCGTCACGCATCTGGCAAAGACCGTCGGTCTCACGCAGGGCACCGCGCACCGGATCCTGCAATCGCTGATCGCCGAAGGGATGGTCGAACAGGACGAGCAGTCGAAGCTGTACCGGCTGAGTGTCGACTTTTTCGCGCTCGCCGCGCAGGCCGGCAACCCGAGCAGCATGCGCACGTTGTGCCGTCCCGCGCTGCTGAGGCTGTGCGCGAGCCTCGGCGAGACCATCTTCCTGCTCGTGAAGAGCGGCTTCGACGCGGTGTGTCTCGACCTGTGCGAAGGCCCGTTCCCGATCCGTTCGTTTACCGGTGACATCGGCGGCCGCATCGCGCTCGGCGTCGGGCAGGGCAGCCTTGCGATCCTCGCGTTCCTGCCCGACGCCGAACGCGAGGAAGTGATCCGCTTCAACGTGCCGCGCATTCGCGGCTACGGCGTGCTCGACGAGGTGTACCTGCGTACCGAGATCGAACGCGTGCGGCAGCTCGGCTACGCGGGCCGCAACAGCGGCGTGCTCGACGGAATGGCCGGCGTCGCGGTGCCGATCCTCGATCGCACCGGCTATCCGGTCGGCGCGTTGAGCGTCGGCACGCTCGCGTCACGCCTCGGCGACGACCGGATGCCGATGGTCGTCGAACTGCTGCGGCGCCAGGCCGACACGATCGGGCCACGGACCAATCCGTTCGATGCCGCGTTGCGGCGGCCGATGCACGGGCTATCAGGGAAAACCGCATAGCCGCTTCGTACGTCGCCGTTTCGTCAGCTTGCTTACGCGTGCCATTCACGTCCGATCAAAACGCACCGCGTCCAGCCGGCCTGCGGGCTTTCGTTTCTCTTGCGGGGTCGCGTGATCCCCGCTCATTTTCTCTTCATCGCCTCCCATTCGATTTTCAACTGCTGCCCAGTTGAACATTTCATTTCTTGATGCCGTTACGGCTGGATACCATCCAGCCACTGTCTAGACAAGCCGACCGGCGCGTATGGGCGGGATCAATAAATCACAACATCGATGAGCAGGTCTGGAGAGGAGATGATGGAGATGGTGCGAATCAAGGGTGGGAAGACGGGCGCCGCAGCGGGTGCTGCGATCGCGATGCTGTTCGCCGGCGCCGCGCACGCGCAGTCGACGGTGACGCTGTACGGGATCGTCGATGCGGGCGTGACCTATACCAACAACACGAAGGGCCATTCGCTGTGGCAGTTCACGGGCGGCAACGAGTCGGGCCCGCGCTGGGGCTTGATCGGCTCCGAGGATCTCGGCGGCGGCCTGAAGGCGAACTTCAAGCTCGAGAACGGCTTCAACGTCGCGAACGGCGCGCTCGGGCAGGGCGGCCGGATGTTCGGGCGGTCGGCGTGGGTCGGCCTGAGCGGCGCGAACTGGGGCGCGGTGACACTCGGCCGCCAGTACAACTCGACGCAGGACATCCTCGGTTCGCTGCAGATGAGCAGCTTCCTCGCGCAGTACTCGACGCACCCGTTCGACAACGACGACATCAACAACACGTTCCGCACCAACAACGCGGTCAAGTACATCTCGCCGACGATCGCCGGCCTGCAGGCGAACCTGATGGTCGGGTTCTCGAACTCGACGGGCTTCTCCAACGACAACACGTGGAGCGCGGGCGTCACGTACGTGAACGGGCCGCTCAACGCGGGCGCCGCCTATGCGCGCGTGAACCACCCGGCGAGCAGCGCGACGGGCGCCGTCGCGTCCGACAACTACTTCCCCGCGTCGGCCTCGGTGTTCGGCGCCGGCCTGTCGAGCGCGGTGCGCCAGCAGATCTGGGGCGCGGGCGGCAGCTACGCGATCGGGCCGGCGACGCTCGGCCTGTTGTACACGGGCTCGAACTTCGGGCAGGCGACGGGCGGCGCGCTGCGCTTCAACAACTACGAAGGCAGCCTGCGCTACCTGGTCACGCCCGCACTGATGGCCGCCGGCGGCTACACCTATACGAAGGTCGCGCGCGGCGGCGACAGCGGCCACTACCAGCAGGTGTCGGCCGGCGTGCAGTACCTGCTGTCCAAGCGCACCGACGTGTACGTGAACGGCTTCTACCAGAAGGCGTCGTCGTCGGTGGGCAACGCGTGGATCGAGGGCGCCGACGGCCCGTCGTCGACGACGTCGCAAGTGGCGGTGGTGGCCGGCATCCGCACGAAGTTCTGATGTCCTGACGCGTTCGCGCGTCTTCCGGAGGAGACTCACATGAAATTCAAACTGTTGCTGGCGGCGCTGCCGTTCGTCGGGATGTATGCAGGCGGCTCGCTCGCCGAGGCGCGTCCGCTGCTGTTCGGGCTGCCGTTCCTGCTCGTCTGGAACCTGATCTGGATGGCGGCGACCGCCGTGATCCTCGCGATCCTGTTCCATCTCGACGAGCGCGACGCGGCCCGCGCAGGCTGTTCGGGAGACGAGCGATGAACGCTTCGATCATCATCATCGCGGCGTTCGCCGTATTCGCGCTGGCGATCGGCGTGATGGCGCGCCGCGGCCGCAAGCTCACGCTCGAACAGTGGGCGGTCGGCGGGCGCGGCTTCGGCTCGCTGCTCACGTTCCTGCTGATGGCCGGCGAGGCGTTCTCGACGTTCTCGTTCCTCGGCGCGAGCGGCTGGACCTACAGCAAGGGCGTGCCGGCGTTCTACATCCTGTCGTACGGCTGCCTCGCGTTCGTGATCGGCTACTGGATGCTGCCCGCGATCTGGCGTTACGCGAAGGAACGCGGGCTCGTGTCGTTCGCCGACTACTTCGCGTCGAAGTACGACAGCCGCGCGATCGGCGTGCTGGTGTCGATCGTCGCGGTGTTCGCGATGGTGTCGCTGCTGATGATCCAGCTGCGCGGGCTCGGCGTGATCGTGTCGGAGATGTCGTACGGGCTGATTCCGCAGTCGGCCGCGATCTGGATCGCCGCGACGCTGATGGCCGTGTACATGGTCGTGTCGGGCATCCACGGGTCGGCGAGCATCGCGATTTTCAAGGACGTGCTGATCCTCGCGATCGCGATCTTCCTCGGCCTGTACCTGCCGATGCATTACTACGGCGGCCTCGGCGAGATGTTCGCGAAGATCGACGCCGCGCATCCCGAACTGCTGCGCATGCCCGAGCACGGCTTCAACCTGAGCTGGTACAACTCGACGATCCTGCTCACGTCGCTCGGCTACTACCTGTATCCGCACGGCTTCACCGCGATCTATGTCGCGAAGGACGAGCGCGCGCTGCGCCGCAACGTGATCCTGATGCCGCTGTACCAGGTGCTGATCGCGTTCCTGTTCCTGGTCGGCTTCGCGGCCGTGATGACCGTGCACGGGCTCGAAGGCGCGCAGACCGATCTCGCGCTGCTGCGCCTCGTGAAGCAGACGTTCCCCGCGTGGTTCGTCGGCATCGTCGGCGGCACGGGCCTGCTCACCGCGCTGGTGCCGGGCTCGCTGATCATGCTCAACGCGTCGACGACGATCGCGCGCAACATCTACCGCGAAGGCTTCGCGCCGAACGCGACCGACCGCGAAGTGACGCGCGTCGCGCGGATCGCGCTGCCGATCTTCACGCTGGTGGTCGTCTACTTCGTGCTGCGCGGCGGTGCGACCTTCGTGACGCTCGCGATCTTCTCGTCGAGCCTGCTCACGCAGCTCGTGCCGATGCTCGCATCGAGCTTCCTGAAGCGGCCGTTCGGCACGCGTGAAGGCGCGTTCGCGGGCATCGTCGCCGGCGCGATCGTGATCGCGATGACGAACTACTATGGCGTGACGCTCGCATCGCTGTTCCCCGGCGCATCGAACACGTTCACGTCGATCAACCCCGGGCTCGTCGCGCTCGCGGTGAACGCGGTGGTGTTCATCGCGATCAGCGCGGTACAGCGCAAGCTGAAGGCGCGTGTTGCGGCGCCGGTGCGCTCCGCGTGACAGTTGCTTCGCCGTTTCGCGGTCAGGCCGCCGGGCAGCCGCCCGGCGGCTTTGCCGTTCGACGGCGCCCCGACCCATTCGAACGACAACAGGACGACACGTCATGACTACCGAGGACAAGCGCGAAACGATCGACACGCTGATCGCGAACGGCTGCGTGATCACGATGGACCCGCAGCGGCGCGTGATCGAGAACGGCGCGGTTGCCGTGGCGGGCGATCGCATCGTCGCCGTCGGCAGCACCGATGAACTGCAGGCGCGCTACCGTGCGACGCGCACGATCGACGCGCGCCGCAAGGCCGTGCTGCCGGGCCTGATCGATGCGCATGCGCACGCGGGCCACGCGATGCTGCGCACGATCGGCGGCGCGGACGGCGATGCATGGTCGGCCGCGGCCGAGACGATTTACACGCGCGCATCGGACGAGGCGTTCTGGGAAACCGAATCGCATCTCGCCGCGCTCGAACGGCTGAAGGCCGGCGTGACGACGGGCGTGTCGCTGCTCGGCGGCGGCAACTCGATCATGCGCGTCGACGACCCGGTCTATGCGCGACGGCATTGCGACGCGGTCGTGCGCACCGGCACGCGCTCGATCGTCGCGGTCGGCCCGTCGCGTCCGCCCGCGCCGCGCGCGTACACGCGCCATACGCCGGACGGCAGCAATACGCGCGACATCGATTTCGACACGATGTACGACGTATGCGAGCGCATCGTCGACGAATGCCACGGCGATGCCGACGGCCGCATCCGGATCGCGCTGACGCTGCCGGTGTACGGCCCCGAGCACGACCCGGAGCTCGCGCAGTACGAGCAAGACTTCCGCGACCAGGCCGTGCGCTACGGCGCACTCGCGCGCGGGCGCGGGCTGACGTTCACGCAGGACGGCCATCGTGCCGGCACGCTCGCGTTCGCGCATCGCGAGCTCGGGCTGCTCGGGCCGACGTCGTTCATGTCGCACAGCATCGACCTGACCGACGACGACATCGCGGCATGCGTGGAAACGGGCACGGCGATCGTCCACAACCCGAGCGCGATCATGTCGATCATCGGGCGCTGCCCGGTGCCCGAGCTGATCGATGCGGGCGTGACGGTGGCGATCGCGTCGGACGGTGCGGCGCCCGATCGCGGCTACGACATGTTCCGCCACATGTGGCAGTGCATGCACTACCACCGCCGGCATTTCCGCGACCCGGACGTGCTGCCGCACGGCAAGGTGCTGGAGATGGTGACGATCGATGCGGCGAAGGCGCTGTCGGTCGATCACGAAGTCGGTTCGCTCGAAGCCGGCAAGTTCGCCGACATCATCCTCGTCGATCTGTTCCGGCCGCACATGATGCCGATGAACATGCCGGTGTATCGCGTGACGTGCTTCGCGAATGCGGCCGACGTGTGCATGACGATGGTCGGCGGCCGTGTGCTGATGGAGGACCGTCGCGTGCTGTCGGTCGATGAAGGCGAGGTGCTCGAGCGCGTGAACGAAGTCGCGGAAACGATGATTCGGCGCAGTGGCTTGCATCATCTGCTCGACGAGCCGAAGACGCTGTGGGGGCGTAGTCACTACTGAGGCATCGCGAGGTCGCGGCCGGCGGATGGCGCGGCGCCCGTTTGAATCGAGTGGCGTTTTTCGAGGGTTATACGACCTTTGCGCCCTCTGCCTCAGGTTCCATACTTCAGTCGAAGATCAAGCCGGGAACAGCGCACGAACGCGATGGCGTTTCGAGCTTCCGGCCTGATTCATCACGACATGAAAAGGAACCGAAGATGAGGCTCAGGAACAAGACAGCGTTGATCACGGGTGGCACCAGCGGCATCGGTCTCGCCACCGCGAAGCGCTTCATTGAGGAAGGCGCCCGCGTAGCGGTTACCGGCCGCGACGATGCCGTATTCGAGCGCGTGAAGGCCGAGCTTGGCGAGAACGCGATCGTCCTCAAGGGCGACGTCCGTTCGCTCGCGGACATGCGGGCGATTGCCGCGGAGGTCAAGGAAAAGTTCGGCGGCCTGGATATCGTGTTCGCCAACGCCGGCTGGGCGTTTCCGTCCGCGGCCAACGACATCGACGACGCACTCTACAACGAGATCATGGACATCAACGTCAAGGGCGTGGTGTTCACGCTTCAGGCGGTGTTGCCGGACTTGCGGGAAGGTTCGTCCGTCATCCTGAATACATCGTTCGTCGCGCAGACCGGCAAGCATGGCATCTCGTTGACGGCGGCCGCGAAGGCAGCAGTGCGATCGCTGGCCCGCAGCTGGTCCTACGAGTTCCTCGATCGAAAAATCCGCTTCAACGCGATCGCCCCCGGTGCGATCGACACCCCGCTGCTCTCCAGGTGGGGCATGCCCGACGAATGGGTTCGCGACCGCAAGGCCGAATTCGCCGAAACGATCCCGGTTGGCCGCATGGGCAAGGCCGAGGACATTGCCAACGCGGCACTGTATCTCGCCAGCGACGAATCCTCCTACGTTGTCGGCACCGAACTGGTCGTCGATGGCGGTGCGTCGCAGCTTTAAGCCCGCAGCTCGCGATTCCGGAGCCCGATACGTCATCGCGGCTCATCCACACCCTGATCTCACGTCCGCCACGCCGTTCGTCGTGGCGGTTGTTCAATCCGGCCCGGCCGTGATGCGTTCGCAGAGGGGGCCGCAGTGCAAGGAGAAATCATCTTGACCGACAGTAGCGATAACGAGGCTTCCGTAAGCCAACTCACCCAGGCCGGTCGTTCGCGCCGCGATGTTCTCAAGCTGGGCAGCGTCGCCACGCTCGGCGCCGTGCTGGGCGGCGGCGCCTTGCTCGGGCATGCAACACCCGCGCTCGCACAGGCAGGCAGCGACGGCGTCCTTGCCCCGAACGATCCGCTCAATATCCTGATCGTCAATTACGACGGCGGAACGCTTCTCGACTTCGCGGGGCCCAGCGAGATTTTCCACCGGCTGCCGAATACGAACGTTCGCTACGCGAGCCTCGATGGCGGCAACGTGACGCTCGAATTCGGCGTCGTGTATGGCAATACCGAACGGCTCGCCGATATCGAGAAGACCGACGTGATTCTCGTGCCCGGCGGGTCCGATTTGAGTGTGCCGATGCGGCCGGCGTATCAGGCGCAGATCCGGCGTCTGGCACAAGGCGCGAAACACGTGACGTCGGTGTGCAACGGATCGCTCGTGCTTGCCGCAACGGGCGTGCTCAAGGGCAAGCGCAGCGCCTGTCACTGGGCGTTCGTCAACAAGCTGTCCGAATACGGCGCCATTCCCGTTCCCGAGCGCTTCGTCGAAGACGACAACGGCCGCTTCATGAGCGGCGGCGGCGTGACGGCAGGCATCGACTTCGCCCTTCGCGTGGCCGCGAAGCTGCGCGGCCAACGGGCCGCCGAATTCACGCAACTCGTGATCGAATACGATCCCGCTCCGCCGTTCCATTCCGGTCATCCGAGGGACGCACGGCCGGACGTGATCGCGATGGTCGACAAGGAACTGCCGGGCGCATCGAGGGGGCTCGCACGAATCCCCGGCGTTCGCTGAACGCCTGCAGTCGATGTGCGCGAGGCCATCCGCCGGCCTCGACGAACGCCGCAGGCGACGCTGCCTGCGTAACCTGCCCATTCGGGCAGGCGCTTCAATTCAAGCCCAAACCGGAAATCACTCGATGCAACAGATTCGTTTGTGTACTGCTGCGCTTGCAGCGTGCGTGTCCCTTTTCGCATCCACCGCGCCGGCTGTCGCCGGTGGTTCGCAACGCCTGCCCGAAGCGGCCATCAAGGCCGAAAACGCGCGGTGGGCCGATGCCTTTGCGCGAGGGGACTATGAGGCGATCGGCCGCCTCTATACCGACGACGGCGCACTCTTGCCGCCCGGCGGCGACAAGGTCACGGGGCGCCGCGCGATCGTGGCGTACTTCGCCAGCGGTTACGCCGGATCGAAACCCGGCACCGTCTCGTTCAGCAATGACGAGTTCTACGGTGACGATCGGGTCGTGACGGAGGTGTCGGATGCGGAGGTTCGCGACCACGAAGGAAAGCTCAAGATTCGCGCGAAGCAGATTCTCGTCTTTCTGAAGCAGGGGGGCGCCTGGAAGCTGCATCGCGACATGTGGAACGATTACGCGCCCGTCAAGACGGACGGCCATTGAACGTCCGGCGATTGGCGCGTCGCGTACCGATGCGTTGCTAGCCCGCCAGACGGACGTTGACCGCACGGCGTGCTGATCGGCCGGCGGTCGATCAGCGCGCCGCGTTCGATCGGCTCTCGCGCCGAATCGCTTGCGGCGGGTGCCCGTGCAGTTTGATGAAGGCCCGCCGCATCCGTTCCGGATCGGTGAATCCCACCGCCAGCGCGATCTGTTCGATCGGTTCGCTGCCACCCTGCAGGCGCAGCCTCGCGGCTTCGACGCGCAAGCGCTCGACCGCCTTCGCGGGTGTTTCACCGGTTTCCCGCCGGAACGCGCGCCCGAACTGCCGCAAGCTCAGTCGCGCGGCATCCGCGAGTCGTTCGACAGGCAACGCCTCTGCCAGATGTTCCCGCGCAAAATTCAGCGCGATGCGGATCCGATCCGACTCCGGTTCCATCTGCGACATCGCGGAGAATTGCGACTGCCCGCCTGGCCGGCGATACGGAACGACCAGCAGCCGGGAGACGGCGCGCGCAATCTCCGCACCCATGTCGGTTTCGATGATGCCGAGCGCCAGGTCGATGCCGGAGGCGATGCCCGCCGACGTCCAGACGCGGCCATCCACGACATAGATACTGTCGCCGTCGACCTTGATGCGAGGGAAGCGCGACTGCATCAGCGCGGCGTACCGCCAGTGCGTCGCTGCCCTCAGGCCGTCCAGCGAGCCGGTTTCCGCGAGCAGAAACGCGCCCGTACACACGCTGGCGACCCGCGAGGTCCTGGCGGTCAGTCTTTTGGCCGCGGCGACATTTTCCGGTGTCTGCATCGGCTCGATGTCGCCGCCCACGAACACGACGGTGTCGAACGTGCGCCTTCCGACCGGCCTGGTCTCGATCGACAGACCCGTATTGCCCTGAATCGGCCCGCCGGCTTGCGAGATGACATGAAGGTCATAGGGCGTATGGCCGGCCGCCGTGGCCACCTGATTGAAGGCCGACAGCGGCCCGCCAAGATCAAGCGCATCGTAGCCTCGGCAAACGAAGAATCCAATTCGATGCATGACAGGGCGGATACCGGAAACTCGGGAAGGGCGTATTTTACCGAGAACCCTCAAATAGTGTCATTCGGCCTGAAACGAGGGAGAAACGTCGTTGACGTCACCATCGATTGCCTGCATGGCCGACAAGACGTGGCGAGCCGTAAACGCGAAGCGCCCCGTCGTTTGCCGGCGGGGCGCGGTCGTCATGCGGTTGCGGAGATCAGCGACGGTAGATGTATTCCAGGTCGGTCGATTCGCCGACCTGGAAATCGTACGTGCCGACCTGCTGGAAGCCCGCCTTCTCGTAGAACGCGATGGCCTTCGCGTTGCCGGACCACACGCCCAGCCATACCGGCCCGGGGCGTTCGTCGGCGAGATAATCCAGCGCGGCGTCGAACAACGCGCGTCCGGCGCCGGTACCTTGCGTACCGCGTCGAAGGTAGATCTGATGGATCTCGCCCGACCCTTCCGCGACTTCCGGGTGCGGGAGTTTGCATGGCCCCGCGTGTGCATAGCCGACCAGCGTGCCGTCGTCGCTTTCGGCGACCCACGTACGGCACTGCGGGTCGACGAGCTGCTCGCTGACCGTTGCGACCGAGTAACTGCGGGCCTCGTACGCGGCAAGATCGTTCGGCGGGTAGTTGATGTCGAAGCCGTCCTGCAGAAAGGTTTCGCGAAACGTATCGCGCTTCAAGTCGGCAAGCGGGGCTGCATCGGCCAGTGTCGCAACGCGGATCAACATCGGAAGTGTCTCGCTTCGGTAGTCGGGCGAACAGTGTATCGCGAGCGACATCCGGCCGGTGCATCGTTACCCGCTAACCGGTGATCGTCGCCGTCGGGCGCACGACGATCTCGTTCACGTCGACATCGGCGGGCTGTGCGATCGCATACGCAATGGCCGCCGCGATCGCTTCCGGTTCGAGCGCGATGCTGCGATACCGCGCCATCGCTTCGGCGGCGACCGGATCCGTGATCGTGTCGGCCAGCTCGGACGTCACGACACCGGGGCAGATGCTCGTGACGCGCAGCTTGTCGTTCTCCTGCCGCAAGCCGTCGGAAATCGCGCGCACCGCATACTTCGTCGCGCAATAGACGGCGGCCGTCGGCGAGACGCGCAACCCGCCGATCGACGACACGTTGATGATCTGGCCGAAACCCTGGCGATTCATCACCGGCAATGCGGCCGCGATGCCGTACAGCACGCCCTTGATGTTGACGTCGATCATGCGGTCCCATTCGTCGACCTTCAGCGACGCCATCGGCGACAGCGGCATGACGCCCGCATTGTTGACGATGACGTCGATATGGCCATACTCGGCGAGCGCGGCTTCGACGAACGCGTCGTTGTCGTCGCGCTTCGTGACGTCGAGCGCACGCCACGCCGCCGTGCCGCCCTTGGCGCGGATGTTGCCGGCGAGGTCCGCAAGACGCTCGGTGCGACGCGCGCCGAGCATCAGGCGCGCGCCGCGCTCGCCCAGATAGCGGGCGGTGGCTTCGCCGATCCCGCTGCTTGCGCCGGTGATCAGGATCACTTTCTGTTCGATGTTGTGGCTGGACATGTTCGTTCCTCGGTTCAGGGTGAAGAGTCGACAGGATCGCGCGGAAGGGCGCGCGGCCGTTATCCTGCGAATCCGCATTTCTTGCACGATTCTCCGAAAATGCAGCGAAGGCGATACGCGCCGCGATTCGGCGTGCGACACTCGGCACATGGAAAAAATCGACGATCTCGCGGCGCTGATCGCACGCCATGCGCAGGCGGACGGCGCGGTGGAAACGGCGATAAAGGGTCTGGGCCTGTTGCGCTCGTCGGCCGCGACGGAGCCCGTGCATACGCTCTACGAGCCTTCCTGCTGCATCGTCGCGCAGGGCCGGAAGCGCGCGGTGGTCGGTGGCCGCGAGTATCGGTACGATCCGTCGAACTACCTGATCGTCGGCCTCGACTTGCCGGTGATCGGCGCGGTGATCGAGGCCAGCGTCGCGCAGCCGTATCTCAGTGTGCGGTTGCCGCTGAATCGTCCGGCGCTCGCCGACATGCTGATGCACGATTCGACGAAACCCGGGCGCGGCGACGCGCGCGGGTCACCGGCGATCGCGGTGGAAGCCGCGACGCCGCACCTGATCGACGCGGCCGCGCGGCTGCTGCATCTGCTCGACGCGCCGGACGACATCCCGGCGCTCGCGCCGCTGATCGAGCGCGAGATTCTCTATCGCCTGTTGCGCGGCCCGCATGCGGACATGTTGCGTCAGGTCGCGTATCAGACCGGTCGCATCAACCGGATTCAGCGGGCGATCGCGTTCATCCGCCATCACTTCACCGAAGACTTCGCGATCGATGACCTCGCCGCGCTGGCGGACATGAGCGTGTCGACGTTCCATGCGCAATTCAAGGTCGCGACGCACATGAGCCCGCTGCGTTTTCGTGCGCAGATCCGCTTGCAGGAAGCGCGTCGGCTGATGCTGGCCGAAGGGCTGGGGGCGGCGGAGGCGGGGTTCCGTGTCGGGTACGAAAGCCCGTCGCAGTTCAGCCGCGAGTACGGGCGCCTGTTCAACACGCCGCCGAAGCGCGACACGGCAACACGAAAGGCGCTGGCGAGCGCCTGACGGGTGCGGCAACAATGCCGATGGTTGACCGCCGGCGGACATGCTAGGATTTCCGTCAAACAACTTCGGAGACGCCGTGATGCCGTTCATCTGCGAAAACGTTGAATGTCGTGCCGTGCTGGCGCGCGGGCAGGTCAAGACTCGCCAGGAGGACGCCGGGTGGTGTTTCTACTGTCCGGACTGCAAGACCAGGAACGAGTTGATGGATATCGGCACGGTGGTCGGCCACGTCGAGCTGGTTCAGCCGGAGCGGGCGAGCCCGCCGCACAAGGTCGTCGCGACAGCCAGGCCGCTGGACGACGGCACCTATGCGGCGCAGTTGTGCGTGCAGCGCGCGCTCGCGGTGAAAGGAACCTTCGCGGCCGAAGAGCACTGGGATCAGCTCGGTGTATTCGGCGACGCGCAGGAAGCCGTCGCGCACGCGCAGTCGTTCGCAACGGATCTGTTGCAACGCGCGGCGTAGTATCCGGCCGCACGCCGAATGGCGCGACACCGCGCCACGCGCGGATCGACGCGGATGTCATGACCGCGGATCCGCGCGCCGGATGTGACTTGCTCCGTTCATGAAATCACGCTTCGGTCTCGTAAAGCAGACCATATTCCCCTTTCGTTCGCGCGATGCGGGCGAAACCGGGTTCTCCTAAATGCATGCCCGCGATCAATAGCCGCTCCGAACTGACCCGGTCCAGCAGCCGCGATCGCGTGGTCGCGGCCAGGGTCGAGTCCTGATCGAATGCAATCGACACGTCGGGCCGCTTGATCTGGATGTGCGGGAAATGCACGATATCTCCCCACACGAGCAGGCCCTGATCGCCGGATTCGACGACGTATCCCGTGTGCCCATCGGTATGCCCCGGTAGCGGCATCGCGCGGATGCCCGGCAACACGTCGCCTTCGTCAAACAGACGCAGCCTGTCGCGATAGCCGTCGAATACCTGGCGCGCGATCAGGAAGTTGCCGCGGGCGCGCTCGCTGGCGCGGCTCAGATTGGCGTCGTCCTGCCAGAAGCCGACCTCCCGCCGATGGACGACCAGCTCCGCCTGCGGAAACGTCACGTGTCCGGCGGCATTCACCAGCCCCCCGACATGGTCGGGATGCGCGTGCGTGAGCAGGATCGTGTCGATCGCGGACGGGTCGATGCCTGCCAGCAACAGATTGGCGATCAGGCGGCCGCCCCATTGCCTGATGCCGCCGGCCCCGGCGTCGATGAGGATCGTGCGGTCCGCGCCGCGCACCACGTAGCAGTTGATATGGATGGCGGACGGTTCCTGCTGCCCGGCATCGTGCTGCATTCGGGAGGCCTCCGCCGTGTCGATATTCGACAGGAAATCGAGGCTGGCGGTCAGGTAGCCGTCGCTGATCGCCGTGACCGTGAAATCGCCGACTCGCTGAAAGGGAAAAGTAACGGTGGACACAAGGCTTCTCCAGGCAAGCTAGTTTCGCGCGTGAATGTTCGGCGCGGCATGGCCAAAACAGCGGATGCGCGCGGTCAGGCCCGTGCGGCGCACGATCGCGTGATCGAGCGCCGCCATGAACCGGTTCATGATGTCGGGCGAACGAAACGCGTCGACGCGATACTGGATTTCCGCGAAAACGGGATGCCCGTGTCCGTGCCGGACTTCCATGAAGATCACATGAACGTTCTCGAGCGCTGCGTGGAGGACTTCGGTGCAAAGGTCGACGCAGTCGCCGGACAGCGCGGCAAGATCGCCGTCAGATGGCATGCGTCCCGCCTGAATATGAAAAGTCACGTTCGGCATGGCTGGCCTGCCTTGGTCAGTTGCGTGGTGATCGGTGCGTAAAGGTAAAGGCCGGCCGCGGCGTGCCCGGCCAGCCGGGCGTCGCGCCGGGGCAGGACGCCGAGCCAGCGGCGCGCCGGAAACTTCTCCAGCGCGACGGCCTGCATGGCCAGCGGGGTCAGGCCCATGCGGATCAGCGGCTCGGGGCCGCTTTCGCACAGCACGAGCAGTTCGTCGGCCGCGACCGCCGGCGCGACGCCGATATCGCTGTAGAGATTGCGGTGCCAGTCGGTAATGTGCTGCTGCCATCTCGCGAAATTGCCACCGCCTTTCCGGCGATATTCGTCCCCGGCCAGCACGTCGAGCCCATCGATCGTGTGGACGGCCAGGTAGACGGGGCAACCGTCGCCGATCGCCTTGAAGCGCTGCGACGTATGAAAACCCGTCACCGAGATGAGGGCCGGCAGCTTGTCGAGGCTGTAGAAGTCGTTCCATTCGGCTTCGCTGTCGCGGTCGGCGAAGCTGCATTCCACGGTGTAGATCATCAGTTCGTCCTTCGTAACGGAGGGGCATCCTGCGGCGAGCGCACGATGCTCAGTGCAGTGACGTAATGCTAATCTGATGTTTCCCGCGTCAATATCGACAAAAAGTCAGCCTTCAGTGATGTTTGCTCAAGCTGGCGTCGAATCCCCCCGATCGGCGAGACCTCCATGCGACGCAAGATTCCAAGCAATTCCGCGCTCCTGGCCTTCGAGGCGGCGGCCCGACACGGGAGCTTCGCCCGCGCGGCCGACGAGCTGGCACGCACCGAAGGCGCGGTCAGCCGCCAGATCGGCCGGCTGGAGGCGTTTCTGGGCGTGACGTTGTTCGAGCGCGTCGGAAACCGGGTCCGGCTGGCGCCGAACGGCACGCGATACGCGGTGCAGGTGCGCGAGATCCTGGACCGGCTGGAGCGCGACAGCCTGTATTTGATGGGGCAGCCCGTCGAGGGCGCGAGCCTCGAGATTGCCGCGATCCCGACCTTCGCCACGCGCTGGCTGATTCCCCGGTTGAAGCGGTTTCAGGATCGTCACCCGAACATCACCGTGCATCTCGCCGAACGGATGGACCCGTTCCTGCTCGCGGGCAGCGGGTTCGACGCGGCCATTCATTTCGAGCATCCGGCATGGGCCGGCATGCATCTGCATCCTCTGCTGGAGGAGGTGCTGGTGCCGGTCTGCAGTCCGGCGCTCCTGAAGGGCGCGGGGAAGAACGTGTCGCTCGACGCGCTGCCGCGCCTGCACCGGCGGCAGAATCCCGATGCCTGGCAGGCGTACGCGGAAGCGGCCGGTATTGCGCTGACCAATTCGGCGGTCGGCCCCCGCTACGATCTCCATTCGATGCTGATCGAGGCGGCACTGGCCGGCTTGGGCGTGGCACTGGTGCCGCGTCTTTACATCGGGGCGGAGCTCGAGCAGGGCCGCCTGGTCGCGCCCTGGCCGGACGGGAAGGCCGTGACCAAGACCTTCTGCCTCGTGCTTCCGGAGCCGGTCGAATCGAGCGCGGGGCCGGTACGGGCTTTCGCGACATGGATGCTGGAAGAGGCCGGCGGCGTCGCGCGTTGAAGCAGCCACCGATGCGCGCCGCGAATGCGTCGTGATTGATCTACGATAGGCGCGATACAACCACGCCACGATGCAAGGACGCCATGCACATCGCCATCCTGACTTTCGAGGGCTTCAACGAACTTGATTCGCTGATCGCCTTCGGCCTGCTTAACCGGGTCAAGACGCCCGGCTGGCGCGTATCGATTGCAAGCCCGGTGCCGCGGCCGCGGTCGATGAATGGTCTGGTGCTGGACGCACACGTGTCGTTGCAGGAGGCATGCGATGCCGACGCCGTGCTGGTCGGCAGCGGCTCGCTGACGCGGGATGTCGTGCGCGATGCCGCGCTGATGGCGCAGTTGAAGCTCGATCCGGCGCGCCAGCTGCTGGGCGCACAATGCTCGGGCACGCTGATACTCGCGAAGCTGGGCCTGCTGAACGACGTGCCGGCCTGCACCGACCTGACCACCAAGCCGTGGGTCGAGGAGGCGGGCGTGGCCGTGCTCGATCAGCCGTTCGTGGCGCGGGGGAATGTGGCGACCTCAGGCGGCTGCCTGGCGTCGCACTATCTGGCGGCCTGGGTCATCGCGCGCCTGGAGGGCGTCGAGGCCGCGCGCAGCGCGATCCACTACGTCGCGCCGGTGGGGGAGAAGGAGGCTTACGTGACGCGTGCGATCGGGAACATTGCGCCGTTCCTCTGATCGCGTTCCCGAACGGCATTCACGACGATTCGCGAAGGGGCGTCGCGCGCCGATGCGCGACGCCCCTTCGTCGACTCCACCCGCGTCCGTCAGTTGTAGATATCGAACGAGAAATACTTCTTCGCGATCCGCTGATACGTCCCGTCCTGAATCAGGCTCGCGAGCGCCTGGTTGATCTGCGTACGCAGTGCGTCGTCGTCCTTGCGCACGCCGATTGCCGAACCCACGCCCAGCGTCTTCGGATCATGCAGCGCCGGCCCCGCGAATTCGAAGTTCGCACCCTTCGCGGTCTTCAGGAAACCGAGGTCGGCCTGCACCGACGACTGCAGCGACGCATCGAGCCGGCCCGACAGCAAGTCCTGGTACACGAGATCCTGCGTCTGGTACGTGCGGACGATCACACCCTTCGGTTCCCAGTACGTGCGTGCATAGGTTTCCTGCGTCGACCCCTGCTCGACGCCGACGCTCTTGCCCTGCAGCGACTCGGCCGTCGGTTGCAGGTTCGACCCGCGCCGCGCGACGAGGCGCGGCGGCACGTTGTTGATCTTGTCGGTGAACGCGATCTGCGCGAGCCGCTTCTCGGTCACGCTCATCGACGACAGCACGCCGTCGAACTTGCGCGCCTTCAGGGCCGGGATCATGCCGTCGAAGGCGTTTTCGACCCACACGCAGCGCACCTTCATCCGCTCGCAGATCGCGTTGCCGAGATCGATGTCGAAGCCGACGAGCTTGCCGTCGGGTGCGAGCGATTCGAACGGCGCATAACTGGGATCGACGCCGAGGCGCAGCACCGCCGGGTCTTTCGCGGCGGCGGCGCTTGCCGTCAGCGCGAGCGCGACGGCCAGAACGAGCTTTTTCATGAGTGTCTCCATTACCGGTTGATGTTGTTTGTCGTGAAGCGAACAGGCGGCCGATGGGCGTGACGACCCGCGCCCGGCCATGCGCGGGCGGCTGGACGGCCGCCGGAAGCGGCGGCGAAACGTCCGGATTCGAAGGGGGTCAGCGGGCGGCGCCGGTGATGCGCGCCATGCTGTGCCGGTAGCCGGCGGGCGAGAGCGCGGCGTTCAGCACGGCCATCGATGCGATCACGCCGAGATGCATCCACCACGCGATCGCGAAGCCGCCGCCCGCGTCGCGCAGCCAGCCGATCAGCCAGGGGCTGGCCGCGACGGTCAGGAAGCCGATGCCCTGCACGAACGCGGCGAGCGCGCCCGCGAGCCGCGCGTCGGGCAGGTGGTCGAGCGTGACGATCAGGCTCATCGAGAAGAAGCCGCCGAGACCGAGGCCGACGCTTGCGACCCAGAGCCACGGCGCGAGGGCAGGCAGCGTCGCGAACCCGGCGAAGCCGGCCGCCTGCAGCGCGAGCGTGAGCCACAGCACGTGGCGGCGGTCGGGCGAATGCTTCGCGAGCATCGGCATCGCCAGTGCGCCGGTCGCCTGGAACAGCGCCATCCACGCGAGCAGGTTGCCGCTCGCCTGCGGACTCATGCCGACGCTGCGGTAGAACGCGGGCAGCCACGCGACGAGGCTCGCATAGCCGCTGTTGCTGAGGCCGAAAAACAGCGCGAGCTGCCATGCGCGCGGAACGCGGGCGAACGCGCTGATCGACGACGTGGCGGCGGCAGCGTGCATGGTGTCGCGCGGCGCTTTCGCGCGCCACAGCGCGAGCGTGACGAGCGCAGGCACGGCCCACACGGCGAGCGCGAGATGCCAGCCGCCGTGTGCGGCAAGCCACGGTGCGGCGACCGCGCCGAACGCACCGCCGCCGACGAGCGCGGCCGAATAGAGGCCCATCACGAGCGGCAGCCGATCGACGAACCAGCGTTTCGCGAGGCCCGGCACGAGTGCCTGGATGACCGCGACGCCGGCGCCCGCCGCGATCGCGGTCGCGATCAGGCCCGTGCTGCCGCCGGTCCACAGGCGCGCCGTGCAGCCGGCCGCGATCAGCGCGAGGGCGGCGGTCAGCGCGCGCCGCTCGCCGATGCGCCGCGCGAGCCCGACGCCGGCACCGGCGACGACGCCCATCAGCACGAACGGCAGCGTGGTCAGCAGCGCGGCCGCGCGAAAGCCGAGGCCCGTGTCGGCGCGCACGAGGTCGAGCACGGGGCCGAACGCGGTCAGGAACGGGCGCAGGTTGAGGCCGGCCAGCACCAGCAGCGCGAGCGCGCCATAGGACACGGAAGCCGCGTGCGGGCGGGGTGCGGCTTGCGCGGTGCCGGGGTCGGTCATCGGAATGCTCCAGGGAGGGGCCGGTGGCCCTGTGATGCGATGCCGAAAGGGTAAGCGCGCGCTACGCCAGGAGAAAATTAAATATTCGACTGGGAATCAGTGCGGAATACGATGGCGCGCGCGGGCCGGCGGGGCCGGATGGGCGCGGCCCGCCGCGTGCCTATGCGGCCGGTGCCTGCATCGCGCCGGCCCGTTCGCGGGCCGCGACGAGCGCCCGGATGCGTGCGCGGTCGGCCGGCGTCGCCGGCGTGAAGATCACGAGACTCAGGTCGGGGCGGCCGGTCACCGAAAACGCCGAATATTCGAGCGCGATCCGGCCGGCCTGCGGGTGGCGGATCTCTTTCGTCCCTTCGTCATGCGAATGGATATCGTGGTCGCGCCACATCGCGTCGAATTCGGCGCTCGTCGCGCGCATCTCGTCGACGAACGTCTGCACGGCGCTCGTCGCGCCGCCGCGCGCGACGTCCGCGCGAAACGCGCCGACCGCGAACCGCGCGACGCGCTCCCAGTTCGGCTGCGCGTAGCGCACCCCCGCGTCGACGAAGATCAGCCGCAGGATGTTGCGCGCGGCCGGCGGCAGCGTCGCATAGTCGGTCAGCGTGGCGGCCGCCGCGTCGTTCCACGCGACGACGTCCCACGTCGCGGAGCGCACGATCGCGGGGCTCGCGTCGAGCGAATCGAGCACGTGCTGCAGGCGCGGCGTCACGCTGGCCGGTGCGTGATAGCGCACTTCGGGCGGATGGCCGACACCGATCAGGAACAGGTGCTCGCGTTCGGCGTCGTTCAGCATCAGCGCGCGGGCGAGCCGGTCGAGCACGTCGGCCGACGGTGCGCCGCCGCGCCCCTGTTCGAGCCACGTGTACCACGCGGCGCTCACGTGGGCGCGCTGCGCGACTTCCTCGCGTCGCAGGCCCGGCGTGCGGCGGCGCGTGGCCGGCAGCCCGAGCGCGGCCGGGTCGAGTTTCTCGCGGCGGTCCCGCAGGTACGCGCCGAGCAGGTTGTCGGGGGCGTCAGCCATATCCTGTTAGTTCGTTTACCGGTAAACCGTCACGACTTCACCGCGCGCGGCCCTCGGCAGATAGTAAGCCTCCATTCCATCCGGAGGTGCTGAACATGCGTGTCTTTGTAACTGGAGCGTCGGGATTCGTCGGCTCGGCCGTCGTTGCCGAACTCGTGGCCGCCGGGCATTCGGTGCTCGGCCTGGCGCGCTCCGATGCGGCCGCCGCGTCGGTGGCGGCCGCGGGAGCCGACGTGCATCGCGGGTCGCTGGAGGATCTCGACAGCCTGACGCGCGGCGCGGAACGCGCCGACGCGGTGATCCACACGGGATTCAATCACGACTTCTCGCGCTTCGCGCAGAACTGCGAACTCGACCGCCGCGCGATCGAGACGATCGGCGCGGTCCTCGCGGGCTCGTCGCGGCCCTTGGTCGTCACGTCGGGGCTCGCGCTCGTCGCGCCCGGCCGCGCGGCGACCGAGGACGATCCGCACGTATCCGTGTCGTCGACCTATCCGCGTGCGTCCGAAGCGGCCGCGGTCGCGCTGGCGGCGCGCGGCGTGCATGCGTCGGTCGTGCGCCTGCCGCCGTCCGTGCACGGCGACGGCGATCACGGCTTCGTGCCGCGGCTGATTGCATTTGCGCGGGAGAAGGGAGCGTCGGCCTTTGTCGGCGACGGCGACAATCGCTGGCCGGCCGTGCACCGGCTCGACGCGGCGCGCGTGTACCGGCTCGCGATCGAACGCGGCGCGGCCGGCGCGCGCTATCACGCGGTCGACGATACCGGTGTGCCGTTTCGCGAGATCGCGCAAGTGATCGGCCGTCGGCTGAACGTGCCGGTCGTCGCGAAGCCGGTGGCGGAAGCCGGCGAGCATTTCGGCTGGTTCGCGATGTTTGCCGGGATGGATGCGCCGGCAACCAGCGAGCGCACGCGGGCATGGCTCGACTGGGCGCCGACGCAGCCGCGGCTGCTGGCCGATATCGACCGGCCGCGCTACTTCGAAAGCTGAGCGGGCGGCGTGCGCCGCCCGCCGCGCACGGGTCAGACCGTGACGACGATCTTCCCGACCTGCGCACCGGCTTCCATGTAGCGGTGCGCATCGGCGATGTCGTCGAACGCGAACGTGCGGTCGATCAGCGGCTTCAGCGCACCGGCCGCGAGCCCGTCGACGATGAAGCGCTTCGCGCGCTCGAGCCGTTGCGCGTCGCCGGTGATCTCGAACAGCTCGTAGCCGCGCAGCGTCAGGTGGCGCGCGAGCAGGTCCATCACGGGCACCGGGATGTCGCGCGTGTCGAGCGCGCCGTACTGGAAGAACGTGCCGTTCGTGGCCAGCGCGCGCAGCAGGTTCGCCGCATCGGGGCCGCCGACCGGATCGAACACGAGGCGCACGCCGACACCGCCGGTGATCTCCGCCACCTGCTGCGGCAGGTCGGCCGGGCTGCCGGCGATCACGTGCTTCGCGCCCGCGTCGAGCAGTGCCTGGCGCTTCGATTCGCCGCGCGTCAGCGCGATCGGTACCGCGCCGATGTGGTTCGCGACCTGGATCGCCGCCTGCCCGACGCTGCTCGATGCGGCGCCGATCAGCACCGCATCGCCGCGCTGCAGCCCGCCGAGTTCGATCAGCGCGCCCCAGGCCGTGACGAACATCATCCACGTCGCGGCCGCTTCCTCGAACGACAGGCTGTCCGGATGCTTGACCACGGCATGCGCGGGCACGTTGACGACTTCGCCGTACATCCCGTAGTCGGCGAACGAGAACGCGGGTACGACGCTCACCGCGTCGCCTGCGGCGAACGCCGTCACGTGGTTGCCGACGGCCGCGACCACCCCCGACGCTTCATAGCCGAGCGCTGCCGGAAAGCGCGGCATGAACGTGTATTCGCCGCTGCGGAACATGACTTCCGCGCGATTGAGGCCGATCGCCTTCACGCGCAGCTGGATCTCGTCGGGGCCCGGCGCGGGTACGTCGACCGTGTCGATCTGCAGGACCTCGGGGCCGCCGATGCGGTGGAAACGGACGATGCGGGACATGGGATGCTCCTTCGATGAACGGGTGTCGATGAAGCAGCATCGTAGGCGGGGGATCGCGCTGGATAAACGCGCACCGGAATCATTGATTGTTATTCGAGAAATAACAATCGGCGCGAACCTGTTCTACGCCGGATACCGGCGCGCAAACAGCTCGGTCAGCCAGTCGATGAGCACGCGCACCTTGTCGGACAGGTGCGCGCGGTTCGGGTACAGCACCGACACCGGTTTCGGCACGGCCGGCACGCCGGGCAGCAGTTCGATCAGCAGGCCCGCGTCGATGCTCGGCTGCAGCGCGGGGCGCAGCGCATGCACGATGCCGAGGCCGGCGAGCCCGCAGGACAGCAGCGCTTCCGAGTTGTCGGTGAGCAGGCTGCTCGCGAGCTTCACCGCGACGGTTTCGCCGTGCGGGCGGAACGTCCATTCGAGTATGCGGCGATTGCCGCCGGTGAAAAAATTCACCGCGCGATGCGTACGAAGCTCGTCGAGCGTGCGCGGCAAGCCGTGGCGCGTGAGATAGGCGGGCGATGCGCACGTGACCATCGGCACCGCGCCGACCGTGCGCGCGACCATGCTCGAATCCTTCAGCGTGCCGACCCGCACGACGCAGTCGATGCCTTCGCCGATCAGGTCGGCCGGCTGGTCGCTCGCGCCGAGCACGAGCTCGATCTGCGGATAGCGCTGCTGGAACTCGGGCAGCGCCGGAATGACGACCGTCTTCGCGAGCGCGAGCGCGATGTCGATCCGCAACCGGCCTTTCGGCACCGCGCGTTGTTTGGGGAACGACGCGAACGCGTCGTCGATGCTGCCGAGCAGCTGCACGCAGCGCGCATGGAACGCCTCGCCTTCGGCCGTCACGCTCACGCGGCGCGTGCTGCGGTTCAGCAGCCGCACGCCGAGTTCCTGCTCGAGCTGCTGCACGGCTTTCGTCACGGCCGGCCGATGCAGTTGCAGCGCGTCGGCGGCTTGCGTGAAGTTGCCGCGCTCGACGATCTGTACGTAGATCTGCATCGCTTGCAGGCGGTCCATGGCGTTCCCGGGTGTCGTGGCGAGCGGTCATCTTCGCATACCGATCGACACCCGTGCGGCGGCGATGCACCGCCGCACGCCGTGCGTCATTCGGCCGGATGCAGATCCTGCAGCAGCGTCGGCACGAGTTCCGACACGGTCGGGTGAATATGCATCGCGCGGCTGATCGTCGTGTACGGCGCGCCGGCGGCCATCACGTCGAGCATCCCGTGCACGACTTCGTCACCTGTCACGCCGAGGATCGACGCGCCGAGAATCGCGTGGCTGTCCGCGTCGACGATCACCTTCATGAAACCCTGGCTTTCGCCTTTCTCGACCGCACGGCCGACGCGCGTCATCGGGCGCGTGCCGACCAGCAGCCGGCGGCCCGTCTGCTTCGCTTCCGCGAGCGTCATGCCGACGCGGCCGAGCGGCGGATCGATATACATCGCATAGGCCGTGATGCGGTCGGACACCTTGCGCGGATCGTCGTCGAGCAGGTTGGCCGCGACGATCTCGTAGTCGTTGTACGCGGTGTGCGTGAATGCGCCGCGTCCGTTGCAGTCGCCGAGCGCCCAGATGCCCGGCACGTTCGTGCGCAACTGCTCGTCGACGGCGATGTAGCCGCGCGCGTCGGTGCCGACGCCCGCGCGGTCGAGCCCGAGGTCGTCGGTGTTCGGCACGCGGCCGACCGCGAGCAGCAGGTGCGAGCCCGCGACCTCGCGGCCGCCGCCCGGGCAATCGAGGCCGATCACGATGCCTTCGCCGTCGCGCCGCGCGCTCAGGCAATTCGCGTCGAGCTGCACGTCGATTCCCTCGTTCTCGAGAATCTCGCGCACGGCCTGCGACACGTCTTCGTCCTCGCGGCGGATCAGGCGCGAGCCCTTCTCGACGATCGTGACTTTCGATCCGAAGCGGCGATACATCTGGCCGAATTCGAGCCCGACATAACTGCCGCCGACGATCACGAGATGCTCGGGCAGGAAGTCGACGTCCATCATCGTCGAATTGGTCAGGTACGGCACCGAGTCGAGGCCCGGCATCGCTGGCACCTGCGCGCGGCCGCCGACGTTGATGAAGATGCGTTCGGCTTCCAGCAGTTCGTCGCCCACGCGCACGGCGTCGGCGCGCTCGAATCGGGCGTGACCCTGAAACACCGCGGTGTTCGCGAGGCCGCGCACCCATTGCTCGACGCCGTGGGTCGAGCGGCCGGAGATCTGGTCCTTGCGCGCCTTCACGGCTTTCATGTCGACGGTGACGGGGCCGCCGACCGATACGCCGTATTCGCCGGCGCGCCGCGCGAGGTGCGCGGCGTATGCGCTCGCGATCAGCGTCTTGGTCGGGATGCAGCCGGTGTTCACGCAGGTGCCGCCGAAGCGGCCGCGTTCGATGATCGCGACTTTCATCCCGGCAGCCGACAGCCGCGCGGCGAGCGGTGGCCCGGCCTGGCCGGTGCCGATGACGATCGCGTCGAAGTGTTGCGTCATGACGTCCTCCTGTGCGGGTGCGGCGAGGGACGGCGTGCGGGCGAGCCGCGTGCGATGCCGGCGCACGGTCGCGCGACGGCGAGCGCCTATGGTAGTCCTGTTGGCGTGCGCTCGCGAGTACCGGCCGGCGGGTGACGGGCGGGGACGATCGGTCCGGGCAGCGTGGCGGCGTCAGTCCTTGCGTTTCCACTGGCCGAACGACACCGGCCGGTGCGTGTCGGCGCGCGTGACGGTGACGTGGTCGGGCGTGTCGTCGAGCGGGAACGATTCGGTGACGATCTGGTTCGAGAACAGCCATCCGTGCGTGCGCGGGTCGTAGCGGAACGTGACGTAGTCGCTCCAGTGCTGCCCGCATGCGACGACGTTCTGCACGGTGAAATAGCGGCCCTTCACCGCAACGCCGTTGTCGGCGGCATCTTCGGGATCGAACGGATCGCACTGGCCGCCTTCGTTCGCGCGCAGCACGACCTGGTCGTTGCGCGCGGCGAGCCGGTAGGTGTGATCGGCCTGTTCCTCGTAGATCAGCAGCGGGCGCGGCGACGGTTGTTCGCGCGTATCGACCGCGCGATGCACGACGACGAGAAAGCTGTGCCGCCCGTTGTCGAGCTCCGGCCCGGCTTGCGCGAGCAGCGGCTGGTAGCCGGGCGGCAGTTGCGCGGCGATCGACTTCGGCAGGTCGCCGGCCCATGCGTTGAACGACAGGGCGGCAAGCAGCGGGAGCAGCGGGCGGAGGGGCGGCATGATCGGGGGCGGGATCTCGCGAGGGTGACGGATGGATCGGGCGAGCGCGGTGTCAGCCGGCTGCACGCGGGCGATATTGCGCGGTCTCGGGATCGACTTCGACGCCGAGCTGACAGGCGACCAGCTCGAGCAGCGGATCGAATGCGAGCGGCTCGCCGAATGCGGCCTCGCCGGCTGTCGTGATGTGCTCCGCGAAGCCGGTGGCCAACGCGGCCTGGACGGGCAGCGGGGACGCGCTGACGTCGAGTTTGCACGCAGCCCATTCCTGCTTCAACCGGTGGGATTCGAAGGTGTGTTCCGGGTCGAACAGGACGGACACGATCAACTGCCCGCCGTGACTGACCGCCACCATGGCGAACGGCAGGATCGCGTCGTGGCCCGCATCGTGCTCCTTGACGGTCGAACCGAACGCATGGGCGATCCAGCCGGACGGAATGCAGGTCGGCAGGCACAGGGTCGAACCCGTGCGCGTGTAGGGGCCCGCCAGATACGCGCCGAATTCGTTCCGGAAGTCCTGGAGTGCAAACGCGAGATAGCGTGCGTCGAACTGGAGCGGCGCACCGGGATGGCGGTCGTTGCGGGCCATGCGCCAGTGATTCAGCACCATGCCGGCGGAAATCTTCTTTTGCCACAGATGCAGTTCGTCGATGCTTGCGACGCCGCGTTTGATCTTGTCTTCCAGTGGGCCGAATTTCCCGTTGGCAACCGGATCGGCCGGCGAGCGGAATTCCTTCATGGCCGCCTGGCGCGCCGCGTCGCCCATCTCGATTCGCTGGGCCTTGAGCCCGTAGTCCTCGATGAGCCAGCGGGGGATCACATGCTCGCCTTTCTTCTTGCCTGCGATCGGTACGCCCGTGAACAGGCAGCGGTCGTTGAAATCGTCGCGCTCGAACTGTTCGCGCGTCATCGTCGGGTTGGTCACGGGGGCTCCGGGTGGTCGAGTGCCGGCCGTCGTGCGCCGGGCAGGGCGCGCGGCCGGTCGTGCAAGGTGCGGCGGTTAAAGATCGCGCCCGAGAAATTCGGTGCCCGGCACCGGATTGAACGCGACGGGCGGCGCGGGCGTAAAACCGAGCGACGCATACAGTTGCCGTGCGGCGACGAACTCGGGCAGCACGTCGAGACACATGCGCGCGTAGCCGGCCGCCTTCGCGTCGTGCAGCAGCCGTTCGACGAGCTGGCGGCCGACGTTCAGCCCGCGCGCCTCGGGGCGTACGTACACACGCTTCATCTCGCACGCCGTGTCGTCGATTTCGCGAAACGCCGCGCAGCCGACCACGCGCCCGCCGTGCCACGCGAGCAGCAGCAGCCCGCGCGGCGCCGCGTACTTGCCGGGCAGCGCGGCGATCTCCGGCTCGTAGTCCTGGAATGCGAGGCTGACGGTCGGGCTGGCGATGTACTCGCGGAAGATCGCTTCGACGGCTGCGGCGTCGTCGGGATAGCGGGCGGCGCGGATCTCGATCATGGCGGCGGTGCGGGATGGCTGGAAAGAGGGCCAGCATAGCAGCGTGCAGCCGCTTTCGGCCACGCGCGAAGCGTGCCAGAATCGGCGGCTCGACCGTCGGAAACGACACGCCGGCGCCGGCGAATCGGCGTCGCTGACCAAGGAGACTTCGATGACTGCATCCGCTGCCGTACTCGCCATCCTGGCTGCGCTGTTTCTCGGCGCGATGATTCCGGGCCCCAGCTTCGTGCTGGTTGCCCGCAATTCGATCGGGCTGTCGCGCCGCGACGGGCTCGCCACCGCGCTCGGCATGGGCATCGGCGGCATCGTGTTCGGCGGCGTCGCGCTGGCGGGGCTCTACACGCTGCTGCAGGCCGTCGAATGGCTGTACGTGGGCCTCAAGGTCGCGGGCGGCGCGTACCTGATCTACATGGCGTCGAAGATCTGGCGCGGCGCCGACCGGCCGATCGCGATGGACGATCCGCAGGCGATGGCCAGCGGCAGCGCGCGCAAGTCGTTCCTGACGGGCCTCACGACCCAGCTCAGCAACCCGAAGACGGCGATCTGGTACGGCAGCATCTTCGCGGCGCTGCTCCCGCAGCATCCGCCGCTGTGGTGCTACCTCGCGCTGCCGCCGCTCGTGTTCGCCGTCGAATTCGGCTGGTACACGATCGTCGCGCTGTGCTTCTCGACGCGCCGGCCGCGCGAGCTCTACCTGCGCGCGAAGAAGTGGGTCGACCGCATCGCGGCCGGCGCGATCACGCTGCTCGGGCTGCGGCTGATCCTGAACGCGCCGAAAGCGGGGATCTGACCGTTCATTCCCGATCGGCATCGCACGGCGGCCGGCCATTCCCCCGGGCTGGCCGCCGGAGCGAACCGCCGGGGCCGCCGCGCGAATGCGCAGCAGGTTTCCCGAAACGCCTTCCTTTTCTCTTGATGCGGCCGTTCAGCGGGCCGCCGCCGCCCCTCCTCCCGGATACCGGCCACCGCCCGCCGAGCCTTGCGTGACGGGCGTTCGCGTGTGCCGCACGGCGCGCCGGCCGGCGCCGCTTCCCCGATTCTGACGGGCGACCTCCCGGCGACGTGTAAACTGCTGCCTTTTTTGACGGTTTGCAGCATGGTGCAAGCACCTCCGCGTCCGGCGCTGAGCGGTCCGACGCTCGTCCGGCTGCTCGCGCGCCTGGCCGATGCCGACGTCGCTGAATCCCGGCAGACGCTGTCCGACCGGCTGAGCCAGTGGCTCGGCTGGACCGACGCGATCACGCTGTCATCCGCGCTGACCGCGAGCCCGCCGGGCGTCGCGGCCGGCGTGCGCGGCTACGATGCGGAACGCGACTGCGCGCGCGTGCGCCACGACCTTGCGCAGGCGATCACGGCCACCAACCGGCCGCGTGCGCGGCGCCGGCCCGGCGACCTGCCGCCGCCGGCCGCCGATACGGCCGATTTCGCGGACTTCCGCCAGCGTTACTTGACGCTGCAACAGGATATGGAGACGGCGATCGGCCAGTTGCGCGGCCGCCTGCGGGTCGCGCTCGCCGCGCGCTCGTCCGGGATGGCGCGGCTCGCGACGCTCGACACGATCATGGAGCGCGTGCTCGGCGCGCGCGAGCGCGGCCTGCTGTCGGCCGTGCCCGCGCTGCTCGGCACGCGTTTCGGGCGGTTGCGCGACGCGGAACGGCAGGCGCTGGCCGATGCCGAATCCGCAGCCACGGCCGCAGCCGCAGCCGATCCGGCCGATAACAGCGCGGTGGTCGCCGACGGCCCGGCCGTCGCGGCGATCGTGCCCGGCACATGGCTCGATACGTTTCGCGACGAGATGCAAAGCATCCTGCTTGCCGAACTCGAAGTCCGGTTTCAAACGGTAGACGGGCTGCTCGCGGCTCTTCGCACCTGCTAATCAACACGCTATGTCCAGAATTCGCCTTGATCTCGTTGTCTTCGTCGCCGGTCTGCTCGCAGTGGGCTGGATCGGTGTCGGCTATGTCGCGTCGAACCCGCTGGCGTCGGCCGTTACGCTGCTGATCGGCACGTGCTACGTCGCCGGCGCATGGGAACTGCTGCGCTACCGCCAGGCGACCGCCACGCTGTCGCGCGCGGTGGCCGGCCTGACCGAACCGCCCGCGAAGCTCGACGCGTGGCTCGACACGCTGCCCCCGGGCCTGCGCGGCGCCGTGCGCGCACGGGTCGAAGGCGCGCGCGTCGCGCTGCCGGGCCCGGCGCTCACGCCTTACCTCGTCGGCCTGCTCGTGCTGCTCGGCATGCTCGGCACGCTGCTCGGGATGGTCGTCACGCTGAAGGGCACGGGCGCCGCGCTCGAAAGCGCGACCGATCTCGATGCGATCCGCGCATCGCTGATCGCGCCGGTGAAGGGTCTCGGGTTCGCGTTCGGCACGTCGATCGCCGGCGTCGCGACGTCCGCGATGCTCGGGCTGCTGTCCGCGCTCGTGCGACGCGAGCGGATCGACGCGGCCGGGCAGCTCGACGCGAAGATCGCGACGACGCTGCGCGTGCATTCGTCCGCGCACCAGCGCGACGAATCGTTCCGGCTGCTGCAGCGCCAGGCCGACGTGATGCCGGCGCTGGTCGACCGGCTGCAGACGATGATGACGACGCTCGAAGCGCGCAGCATCGCGCTGCACGATCGCCAGATCGAAAGCCAGCAGGCGTTTTTCGACCGGACCGAGCGCGCGTACGCGGGCCTCGCGTCGAACGTCGGCGATGCGCTGAAGGAAAGCGCCGCCGAAAGCGCACGTGTGGCCGGCGCGGCGCTTCAGCCGGTCGTCGCCGCGACGATGACGGGGCTTGCGCAGGAGATGGCCGCGCTGCGCGACACCGTGACGGGCGCCGTGCAGCGTCAGCTCGACGGGTTGACGGACGGTTTCGAGAAGACCACCGGCAACGTGACGGCCGTCTGGCACCGCGCGATCGACGAACAACGGCAGGCGGGCGACGCCGTCGCGCAGCAACTGCAGACGACGCTCGGCCAGTTCACCGAAACCTTCGCGCAGCGCTCGACGGATTTGCTCGACGGCGTCGCGACGCGCCTCGAATCGACCGAAGGCCGCCTGTCGGATGCGTGGCGCGATGCGTTGTCGCGCCAGGCGCAGGCCGGCGAGACGCTCGCGAGCCAGCACGCGCGCGCGCTGGGCGACGCCGCCGCGACGTTCGAGCGCCATTCGGGCGCGACGCTCGCCGCGATGCGCGAGTCGCACGCGGGGCTGCAGACCGAACTGGCTGCGCGCGACGAACAGCGCCTCGCGGCCTGGAACGGTGCGTTGACTGCGATGGCCGCGAAGCTCGGCGACGAATGGCAGCGTGCGGGTGTGCATAGCGCGGGCCGTCAGCAGGAAATCTGCGATGCGCTTGCACAAACGACGCGTGATCTGACCACGCAGGCTTCGACGTTCGAGCAACGCTCGACCGATTTGCTGTCGACGATCCGCGATTCGCACACGGGCCTTCAATCGCAACTGGCGGCGCGCGACGAAGAACGCCTGTCGGCGTGGAACGACTCGCTGGCCGCGATGGCCACGAAGCTCGGCGACGAATGGCAGCGTGCAGGCGTGCATAGCGCGGGCCGTCAGCAGGAAATTTGCGATGCGCTTGCACAAACGACGCGTGATCTGACCACGCAGGCTTCGACGTTCGAGCAACGCTCGACCGATTTGCTGTCGACGATCCGCGAATCGCACACGGGTCTTCAATCGCAGCTCGCCGCTCGCGACGAAGAACGCTTGTCGGCATGGAACGACTCGCTGGCCGCGATGGCCACGAAGCTCGGCGACGAATGGCAGCGCGCAGGCGTGCACAGCGCGGGCCGTCAGCAGGAAATCTGCGACGCGCTTGCACAAACGACGCGCGACCTGACCACACAGGCGTCGACCTTCGAACAACGTTCGAACGACCTGCTGTCGACGATTCGCGATTCGCACACGGGCCTGCAGACGCAACTGGCCGCGCGCGACGAACAGCGCCTCGGCGCATGGAACGATTCGCTCGCCGCGATGGCGGCCGCGCTGCGCGACGAATGGGCGCAGACGAGCGCGCAAGCCGCGACGCGCCAGCAGGACATCTGCGACACGCTGACCCGCACCGCGAACGACATCACCGCACAGGCGCAGGTGCACGCCAGCGACACGATCAACGAGATCGCGCGCCTCGTGCAAGCCGCGTCGGAAGCGCCGAAGGCCGCGGCCGACGTCGTCGCCGAGCTGCGCCAGCGCCTGTCCGACAGCCTGGTGCACGACACCGCGATGGTCGAGGAGCGCAGCCGCCTGCTCGCGACGCTCGAAACGCTGCTCGGCGCGGTCAACCACGCGTCGACCGAACAGCGCACCGCGATCGACGCGCTCGTCAGCACGTCGGCCGACCTGCTCGATCGCGTCGGCGCACGCTTCAACGACACCGTCGATGCCGAAACGCGCAAGCTCGATTCGGTCGCCGCGCAGGTCACGGCCGGCGCCGTCGAGGTGGCGAGCCTCGGCGATGCGTTCGGGATGGCCGTGCAGGTGTTCGGCGAATCGAACGACAAGCTGCTGACCCATCTGCAGCGCATCGAGGCCGCGCTCGAGAAATCGCTCGCGCGCAGCGACGAGCAGCTCGAGTACTACGTCGCGCAGGCGCGCGAGGTGATCGACCTGAGCATGATGTCGCAGAAGCAGATCGTCGAGGATCTGCAGCAGCTCGCCGGCCGGCGCGCGCCCGTCGGAGCGTAACGCATGCACGACGAAATCGACGGCGGCGCGGAATCGGCGCCGGTATGGCCCGCGTTCGCCGACCTGATGTCGGTGCTGCTCGGTGCGTTCGTGCTGATCCTCGTCGGCGTGATCGGCATGCAGCTGCAACTCACGTCGAAGCTCGAGGAAGCCGTGCGGGCGCGCCAGCTCGAAGCGCAGCAGCGCAAGTCGCTCGAACAGGCGCTCGCCGGGCCGCTCGCGGCCGGCCGGGTGACGCTGGTGAACGGGCGCATCGGCATCAGCGGCAACGTGCTGTTCGCGTTGAACTCCGACCAGTTGCAGCCCGCGGGCCGCGACCTGCTGAAGACGCTGGCCGTACCGCTGGCCACGTACCTGAAGACGCGCGACGAGATCCTGATGATCAGCGGCTTCGCCGACGACCAGCAGGTGCATGCCAGTAACCGCCTGTTCGCGGACAACTGGGAACTGTCGGCCAAGCGCGCGTTGACGGTCACGCGTGCGCTGATCGACGCCGGCGTGCCGGCGTCGTCGGTGTTCGCGGCCGCGTTCGGTTCCGAGCAGCCGGTCAGCTCGAATGCGGATGACGAAGGCCGCGCGAAGAACCGCCGCGTGGAGATTGCGCCGGTGCCGCGCAAGTCGGCATCGAACGGAGGGAAGGCGAAGTGACCGACGCCGCGACGCACGTGCGCGCGACGCTCGACGCATGGCGCGAGCAGGGCGCCGACCGGTTCGATCCCGTGCGCTTTCACCGGATCGACGCGCTCGAACGGCGCGCGGCCGCGCTCGGCGGCGACGCGCGCGCCTTGCTCGACGCGCGGCTGGCGACGTTGATCGAAGGCTACGCGGACGTGGTCGCGCGGGCGGAGCAAGCTCCGGTCATGGATGACGCGGTACGGGTTGCGTCGCCGCGCGGCACGCTCTCGGCGCTGGTCGACCGGCTCGCGCGCGATGCGCAGGCCGACCGGCGCGGGCTCGATCCCGAACTGGTCGACTACTTCCGCACGATGTGGTCGAAAGTCCGCACGGAGCAACAGTACCGGCAGTCGCTCGACCAGGTGCCGCGCAACGCGGGGCCGCTCAATTCGAACAGTCTCGTGCACCGGTCGCTCGCGACGATGCGCGAGCTGTCGCCGGAATATCTGCAGCAGTTCCTGTCGTACGTCGATGCGCTCGCATGGCTCGAGGATCTCGCCGGCGGCGGCGCGCAGCCCGAGAAGGAAGCGCCGCGTGCGAAGACGGTGAAGAAGGCCACGCGGAGCAAGAGCCGCTAGCGCGCGAGCGTGCACCGTGGAAGCGGCGGCCGGCTACATCGATCGCTGGCCCGACGTCGCCGCGTGTTGATACCGGGCCGCGCTGATGAATTTCGAAAAGCGTTCGCACCAGATCACGACTGACGTGTATTGCGCGGGATTCACGTCGGCGGGCAGCGGCACGACGAAATTGCCGAAGGTCTTGAGGTCGCCCACGCGCGCGGCACGCGCCTTGATCGCGACGAACGACGCCTGCGTGTCGACGAATTCCGGCACGAGATAGATCTTGTAGTCGGGCCCCGGTGCGACGTCGCCTTCGAACGCGATCGACGTATCGGTGATCGTCAGCTTGCCGTCTGCCCAGTGCAACGCGTCGCTTCCCGGCAGGCCGCGTTCGAAGCGGCCGGTATGGCGTGCGTTTTCCGCGGCCAGTTGCAGTTCGACGGCGCTCGCGCCTTCCGCTGCCGTGAGGATCGGCAGCACGTAGATGCCCGCGGCAAACGCCGCGAGACCCGTCGCGAGATGCGATGCGATCAGTATCCAGATTCCGGTTTTCATGTCGGACCCTTTGAACGAGAACAGAGGGTGGCGCAGCGCCACATGCCTGTAGTCGCGCGGGCCGGCGGAATCTGACAGCCGATCGGCTTTCCCTTTCCGCTGGATTCGCCGTTTCTGCCGGGCACGCGGCGCGACTGCTGCATCGCAGTGCGGCGCCGGATTTTTTTCGTCGGCGCGTGTCATCTTTGCGCACACGGATCGACTCACTCTCCATCGACAACGTCGTCGATGCTCAGGAGAGATCAAATGAACAAGCTTGCTCTGTATGTTCTTGCAACGGTTGCCGCGACCGCTTCCGTTTCCGCATGGGCCGCGCCGCAGTCCACCGTGACGCGCGCGGAGGTGAAGGCCGAACTGGCCGCACTGCGCGCGGCCGGCTACCGCCAGTCCGGCGAAGACCCGTACTATCCGGCGCGGCTGTCGGAAGCGCTGAAGAAGATCGGCTCGACCGGCACGTCGACGGCCGATACCAGCGGATACGGAACGGCAGCACCGGCCGCGAGCGAATCGGGTCCGATCGCAGCCGACCGGCCGATCTATCGCGGACGATGATCCGGGCCGGACGTTGCGCCTGTTGGCGGGCGCAGCGTCCAATCAATCCGGACTGCGATGGATTTCCGGATACCCAACGTCAGCGCGTTGACCTGCTTTCGGCAATCACGGCGCCGAGTGCGTGCAACGCGTCGGCCAGCGCCGCCGCGAACGGCGGATGCGCGGCGATGCCCGCCGCGTCGAGCTGGCTGCCGAGAACCGGCAGCGTGATCGATGCAGGTTCGACGATGCGCGCCGACATCACCGACAGCGTTTCGCGCAGTGCCGCGTCCGCATGCGTCGCGCGCGGCGACGCGTTCAGCACCGCGACCGGTTTGTATACGACGGCCTCGCATCCCACGACCCAGTCCAGCGCATTCTTCATCACGCCCGTCACGCCGTGCGCGTATTCCGGGCTTGCGATCAGCACGCCGTCGGCTGCGTTCAGGCGATCGATCAGGTCGCGCACGGCGGCGGGCGACGGATATTCGGCATCGGGATTGAACAACGGGAATTCGCCGAGGCGATCGAAGCGCGTGACATGCATGCCGCGCGGCGCGACAAGCGCGGCCGCGTCGAGCAGCGCGGCGTTGTACGACTGCGCGCGGAGGCTGCCGCACAGCGCGACGATGTCGATGCGGCGCTCGGCGTCGGTTCGGGGATCGGTGGTCATCGATGGGTGTGTCGGTTGGCGCGCAGTGCGTAGCCGCATCGCGCGGTCCGGACGGATTATCGCATCGGCGTTCGCGTGGCGTGGCGGGCGCTGCCGACGCTTGCACCGCGCGGTGCCGCGTTGAAAATCGTCGCGGGATCGCATCGGGCCGGGTCTGCGTCGCTCATCCCGGCCGCCCGCGCGAATTCCTTCATCGTCCATCCATGGCCGAGCAACAGCCGCCGTGTATGCAGTGCGCCATGCACGTCGTCGGCAACGGTATCGCCGAGATAGCGCAGCGCGCGGCCCTCGACATCGACGAAGCCGTGCCGGTAATCGTGCGCGAGCGCCGTCCACAGCTGCGCGGCGCCGACCGACTGGCGCGCACCGCTGATCAGGCACAGGCCCGCGTCGAGCCCCCAGCGGTACAGCGTCGTCGCGAGCCCCTTGCGTTGCGCCGAACCGCGCAGCCGCGTATGCGGCGCGCGCAGGTAGCGATCGGCGCGGCGGGGGATTTCGGGCAGGCGGTTGAATACCGTGTAGCCGGCGAGCTGGCGCGCGGCCGGATCCTCGACGTACAGGAAGTATTCACCGTCCGCTTCGCGGTGGCGGACGACCAGGCCGGAGCGGCCGAGCGCGACGGCCGGCAGGCCGTGCAGGCGGTGGCCCGGCTGGTGGAGGCGCTCATGAAGTGTGTCGAGTTCGTCGTCGATGTCGTGCTGGGAATGCTGTACGTCGATACGCATGGCAAAGGTCGCCCGTCCCGGGCGGTTCGAGAAAGTGGTTCATCGCAAAAGGGAACAGGAATGGGTGCGGCCCCCGGGCTCGGCGAGGCGAGCCGGGGCCGCGAATCAGCTGGGGATATGCTGGAAACCGGCGGCGATCGCGGCGAGGCCCGCGATGCAGAGTGCGAACAGGATCAGGACTTTGTGGATCACGCCTCTTTCCTCATGAATGCGCGGCGCCGGCGGGCGGCATCGCGGAGACGGTGAGCGGCGGGCACGGCCCGCACGGCCGTCGTGCGGGACGACGGTCGGAGTCCGGGCGACGGCGCACCAGTCGGGCGTCGTATTGCACGCGGACGGCCAGCACCATACGCGAGGTGCCAGGGGCGGGCAATCGGGCCGGCGGAGAAAAGCGACGAAAAGCGGAGAATCGCGTCGTTTCGCGACAATTGGCCGCAAGGGGCCGTGCATCGATGCGTTCGGCGATGCGGGCGGGCATGCGCCCGTCAGGTGGCGGAAGGCGTGCGTGGCGAACCCGGTGTCAGTGCGAGGCTGCTGCCACCCGTGCGACGTCCGGAACGGCGTGCACCGCCGCCCCGGCACCGGCCGCAACCGGAGACGTCACGCCGGCTGCCGCCCCCCGAACGCCTGCCGGACCCGCGCGAACAGCCCGTGCTGCGCGATCCATTCGGCATACGCGCGATAGTCGGGATCGCGCATCAGGTGACGCTCTTCCGTCTTCGCGCGCGTGTAGTAGATGAGGTTGACTGCAACGAGCCCGGCGCAGTGCATGAGCCCGATCTGCCAGCCGAGCGGCTCGACGAACGGCACCGACACCATCCAGTACGACAGGTTCTTCGTGATGTACGCCGGATGCTTCGTGAAGCGGTACGGGCCCGACGTGATGATCCCGCGGTTGGTGAGGTTCGAGAACCGCAGCCCGAACGAGATCGTGCACAGCGCGTAGGTCAGCAGCAGCAGGATGATCACCGCGCCCCAGATCACGCGCAGCGTCGGCGCCGACAGCAGCCAGTTGTCCCAGAACACCGAGCCTTCGTAGCGGATGTAGTTGTTCGAGATCAGTGACCAGAACGGCTGGTAGCAGATCAGTGCGGCCACCCAGCCGAGCGTCGTCGGCTCGACGGTGCGCACGTGGCTGTCGAGGATGCGGAACGTGCACAGATAGCCGACCGTGCCGAACATCAGGTCCATCGTGAACGATAGGTCGTACATGAACACGAAGGCCGCGATCGACATCGGCGCGTGCATCGCGTTCGCGAGCGACGCGCTCAGGTGATCGGCGTCCTTCGACAGGTAGACGGTCATCAGCGGCAGGAAGAACGCCTTCACGCCCCAGCCGGCGAGCATCTCGCGCACCGGCTTCCAGCTCGCGGGCTGCTCGCGGCGGAACAGGAAGCGGCCCCACAGCAGGTACGCGTCGTCGGTTTCGCGCTGGTGACGGTCCATCCACGCGAAGTAGAACGGCGCGGCGACGATCACGTATGGCGAGAGCGAGCGCAGCAGCGACCAGAACGGCAGGTAGAACGCGCCATGGTATTCGGGCAGCAGCCAGTAGAGGGTGCCGATGCCCGCGTAGATCGACGTCAGCGCGCCGAGCCGCGTCGCGACGCGCGCGATGCCGAGCGGCCGGACGGCTTGGCGCGACAGCCCCGCGCTCGGGCGCAGGTAGACGCGCGAGATGAAGAGTTCGTGCAGCGCGATCGTGCCGATGATCGCGAGGCTGGCGATGACCGCGCGCGTGGCCGCGTCGAGCGTCGGATGGTCGCGCGTGATCCACAGCGCGAGGAGGCCTGCCGTGATGCCGAGCAGGCCGGCACGGAAGGGCGTGGCGGAACGCGGCGGGCGGTCCTGGGCAGCGACGATGCCGTCGAGCGTGGAGTTCATGATCGGATCCTCGTACGGATGAGGGCCGGCGCCCCCGCTTGGCGGGTGACGCCGGCCGTCGGCCGGGCTTTGTATGGATGCGCGCCCGGCCATTGGCCTGTCGTTCTGATAGGTGAAGCGTTACTTCTTGGTGCCGCCGCCCAGCAGACCGCCGAGCAGGTTGGTCACCGGCGACAGCAGGTTGCCGGCACCGCCCGCGGCGCCACCGTTCGAGCCGCCGGTCAGGCCGCCAACCACGGAGCCGCTGCCGGCCGGCGTCGTCACCGTGCCGGCTGCGCCGCCGGGGCTGACCGTGCCGGTGGCGCCGGCCGCGCCGGCCGGCGTCGTCAACGCACCCGTCAGCGTGCCGACCGGGCCGCTCGACAGCAGGCCGCCGAGGGTGCCCGTCACGTTGCCGCCCGGCGTCGTGACCGTGCCCGTGAGGCTCGCGCCGAGCGGTGTCAGCGAGTTGACGAGGTTCGTGACCGGCGCCAGCAGGCTGCCGAGGCCCGCGCCACCGGTACCGCTGGTGCCGCCGGTGCCACTCGTCCCGCCGGTGCCGCTGGTGCCACCGAGGCCGCCGAGCGCGCCCGTCAGCGAGCCGAGCAGGCCCGTGACCGGCCCGAGCGGGCCACCGCTGCTCGTGCCGCTGGTGCCGCCCGAACCGCTCGAGCTGCCGCCGCCGAGCCCGCCCGTCAGCGTGCCGAGCAGGCCGGTGATCGGGGCGAGCGGGTTGCTGCCGCCCGAGCCGCTGCTGGAGCTGCCCGCGTTGGTGTCGTGGACGAGGCCGCCGGCGGACGTCACCGTGTTGCCGAGCTGGGCCACGACGCCGCCGAGGCCCGTGCCGACCGGGTTGTCGGTGGCGCCGCCGACCTTCGTGCCCGCGAGCGCGAGGCCGTTGCCGAGCGTGCTCAGCAGGCCGTTGAGCGGCGTGCCGAGCAGCGTGACGCCGCCGAGCGTCTGCGTCGCACCCGGCGTCGTGACGCCGCCGGTCAGCGTGTTCGTGATCGGGTTGATCACCTTGCCGATCTGCGTTTCGAGCTGCTGGACCGGCGAACTGTTCAGCGCCGTGTTCAGGCCCGACGCGGTCGAGTTGACGGCGCCGCCGACGGTGTTGACGAGATCGCCGACGAGCGTCGTGACCGGCGACAGCGGCGACAGCGGGCCCGAGCCGAGGCTCTTCACCGCGTTGCCGAGGTTGTTGACCGCGCCGCCGGCGCCGGTCAGCAGGCCGGTGGTCGACGTGAGCGTCGGTCCGAGCGGGTTCGCCGACACGCCGATCGAGCCGAGGCCCGCCGCGACACCGTTGCCGAGCGCCTGCACGCCGTTGCCGAGGCTCGTGACCGCGTTGCCGACGCTGGTGGCCGTCGTCGGGTTCGTGCCGGGGATCTGCACGCCGCCGATCTGGCCGCCGCCGTTCGCGACCGTCGTGCCGAGCGCCGTGACGAGGTTGCCGGATTTCTGGAGGACATTGCCGAGGGGGGTGACGCCGGAGCCGGAGGTGCCCGACGTGCCGGAAGTGCCGGAGGTGCCCGACGTGCCGGAGGTGCCCGAAGTGCCCGACGTGCCCGACGTGCCGGAAGTGCCCGAGGTGCCGGAAGTGCCCGAGGTGCCCGAGGTACCGGAAGTGCCCGAGGTACCGGAAGTACCCGAAGTGCCCGAAGTGCCTGACGTACCGGAAGTGCCCGACGTACCGGAAGTGCCCGACGTACCGGAAGTGCCCGAGGTGCCCGAGGTGCCGGAAGTACCCGAGGTGCCGGAAGTACCCGAAGTGCCGGAAGTACCCGAAGTGCCGGAAGTGCCTGACGTACCGGAGGTGCCCGAGGTGCCGGAAGTACCCGACGTGCCGGAAGTGCCTGACGTACCGGAGGTGCCCGAAGTGCCGGAAGTACCCGACGTGCCCGACGTGCCCGAGGTGCCGGAAGTACCCGACGTGCCCGAGGTGCCGGAAGTACCCGACGTACCGGAGGTGCCCGACGTGCCGGAAGTGCCTGACGTGCCGGAAGTGCCGGAAGTGCCCGACGTACCGGAGGTGCCCGACGTGCCGGAAGTGCCCGACGTGCCGGAAGTACCCGACGTGCCGGAAGTACCCGACGTACCGGAAGTACCGGAACTACCCGACGTCCCGCCCCCCGACGTCCCACCGCCTGACGTACCCGAAGTCCCCGAACTGCCACCCGTCCCGGACGTGCTCGGCTTGATCGTCGGCGGGGTCGTCGGTCCATCGACCGAGCCGCAGCCGTACAGCGCGAGCAGTGACGAGACGGCCATCGTTACCGTCGTCTTCTTGAAGAATTTGTGCATGTTGGCCTCGACATTGGAAGTGTGTCCAAGCCTCCTCTGCAAATTCCGCGCCACGACCGGTTTCCCGAAACGGTGTGGCGCTTTGTTGCAGGAATCGGGAATATCGACGCGATTTAAACGGAGTAATGGCGGTTTCGCGCGACGGGCACGTACGGTGCGCGGACGGGTTCGTTGCGATGTTCCCGTAAGCCGACGTAACGCGCGGCACGATGTTACGTAGCGTTCGACATCGCGCGACACGGGCGGCCGCGAACCGAGGGCCGCGTCTTTGACGAAACGTCCGGGCCCCGGGAACATGGCCCGAAAACGCCCGGCTGCCGGCGATGCCGAAGCGGCCACGACTTCAACCAGGACACGGACATGAGCGAACAGGACAGGGAATACGGCAAGGCGCGGCGGATCGAGGTGATGGGCGAGGCGTTCGTCGAGCGCGCGATGCGCGACCTCGACGGATTTTCGCGTCCGTTGCAGGACTGGCTGAACGAACACGCGTGGGGCAGCACGTGGCAGCGGGGCGGGATCGACCTGAAGACGCGCAGCCTGTGTACGTGCGCGATGCTGGCGGCGCTCGGCCGCGGCACGGAACTGAAGGGGCACATTCGCGGCGCGCTCAACAACGGCGCGAGCCTCGTCGAGATCCGCGAGGTGTTGCTGCACAGCGCGCTGTATGCGGGCGCGCCGGCCGCGGTCGAGGCGTTCCGCAGCGCGCGCGAGGTGATATCGGATCTCGGGCTGTCGGTGCCCGACGAAGAAGCCTGATTTCGCCGCCGCGCCGGCTGCGGGGCGCGGAATCAGGCGCGGCCAAGCGGCCGCGGCTTACGCGATGCGTGCCGTCGGCGCGGCCACCTCGGCCGGCGCGGCGGCGACTTCGAGCAGCCAGTCGGCCGTCGCATCCGGAATCGTGACCGGCAGCATGTGCCCGCCGTCGACGACCTTCAGCCGCACGCGCGCCGACTTCTTCGCGAGCGCGTCGCCGTGCTCGCGCCAGTTCAGGATCGGATCGGCGCGGCCGTACAGCACGTCGACCGGCAGCGCGAGGTCCGCGTAGCGGCGCTCCATCGCGGGCAGGTCGGTGGGCGCCGACAGCAGGTCCGTCGCCGTCGCGTAGAACACGTGCGGGCGCATCCCGAGCAGGCCGCCGCCCTTGACCGGGAAGTCGCGCGGCACGTCTTCCGGCGCGAACACCTGACGCACGGCCTTGCGGCCGGTCAGGATCGTCAGCGGGATCGCGAAGGTCCACGACACGAAGCGGCGCACGAGCGGCGACGGCAGCATCAGCGGCTTGAACGGCGCCGGCGGCTCGGTCTGCTCGTGCGACAGCGGCGCGATCAGCGCGAGCCGGCTCACGCGGTCCGCATGGTTGAGGCCGACCGCCAGCGCGATCGCGCCGCCGAGCGAATGGCCGACCAGCACCGGTTTGTCGAGCCGCAGCGCGTCGATGAACGCGGCGACCGTGCGGGCCTGCGCGTACACGTTCGCCTGCGAACCCGCACCGCGCAGCGAGCGGCCGGCGCCCGGCCGGTCGATGAGGATCACGCGATGCTGCTGCGCGAGCCGCGCAAGCGGCAGGTACGCGAAGTTGCGCAACTGCCCCGCGAGCCCGTGGACGAACACGATCGGCGGGCCGTTGCCGTATTCGACGTAATGGATGCGGTCGCCGCCGATGTCGACGAAGCGGCCTTCGGGCGGAAACGCGCGCGTCACGCGCCGGGCCACGTAACCGGTGAACAGCGCGAGCGCGGCGAGCACCGCGACGACGCCGAGCAGCACGTTCTGGATCAGATGGAGCGTAGCAGTCATGTGGACCTCAACGGGTTTCGAGTGCGGGTTCGGCAACCGGCGCCGCGGCGGCCGTGCCGGCTTTCGCGCGGCGTTCGAAATGCATCGCCGAATCGGCGAGCGCGCTGAACTTCAGCGACGCGAGATCGCGCACGTAGTTCTGGTGGAATTTCCACGGCTTGTGATGGCCCTGCTTCGGCAGGATGCCGGCCGCGCGCTGGATGTAGCCCGAGCTCAGGTTGACGGCCGGCACGTCGCCGAGTTCGCCGGCGCCGAGCCGCGGCACGCACGTGTCGTAGTCGTTCGCGCGCATGTGGTTGAGCAGCCGGCACACGTAGCGCGCGATCAGCTCGGCCTTCAGCGTCCACGACGCATTCGTGTAGCCGAACGACGACGCGAGGTTCGGCACGTCGCTGTACATCATGCCCTTGTACGACACGGTCTCCGGCAGGTCGACCGCGCGGCCGTCGACCGTGACGCGCGCGCCGCCGAGCATCTTCACCTTCAGCCCGGTCGCGGTGACGATCACGTCCGCGTCGAGTTGCTGGCCGCTCTTCAGCTTGAGGCCGGTCGGCGTGAAGCGCTCGATCTCGTCGGTGACGATCGACGCGCGGCCCGCGCGGATCGACTTGAACAGGTCGCCGTTCGGCACGAGGCACACGCGCTGGTCCCACGGCATGTAGCGCGGCGTCAGGTGCTTCGCGACGTCGAAGTCGGGGCCGAGCTGCTTGCTGGCCGCGCGGATGATGAACTTCTTCGTCTGGTCGGGCTTGCGGCGCGACACGTTGTACAGGTAGATCGTCAGCAGCACGTTCTTCACGCGCACGAGCCGGTGTGCGAGCCGCGACGGCAGCACGCGCCGCAATGCGTTCGCGATCTTGTCGCGTGCGGGCAGCGACACGATGTAGGTCGGCGAGCGCTGCAGCATCGTCACGTGCTGCGCGTCGGCCGCCATCGACGGCACGAGCGTGACGGCCGTCGCGCCGCTGCCGATCACGACGACGCGCCGGTTCGCGTACGACAGGTCCTTCGGCCAGTGCTGCGGATGCACGAGCTTGCCCCCGAACGTGTCCATGCCGGGCCAGTCGGGCCGGTAGCCGGCGTCGTAGTCGTAGTAGCCGCTGCACATGAACAGGAAGCGGCACGTATACACGAGCGTGTCGGTCGAGCCGCCCTGTGTGCGCTCGATGCGTACCGTCCAGCGCGCGCGGTTCGAATCCCAGTCGGCCGCGACGACCTTCTGGCCGTAGCGGATCGTCTTGTCGATGCCGTACGTGCGCGCGGTGTCGCGGATGTAGTCGAGGATCGTCTGGCCGTCCGAGATCGCCTTGTCGCTGTGCCACGGGCGGAAGCTGTAGCCGAGCGTGAACATGTCGGAATCCGAACGGACGCCCGGATAGCGGAACAGGTCCCAGGTACCGCCGATCGCGTCGCGCGCTTCGACGATGGCCACGCTCGCATACGGGCAGCGCTGCTTCAGGTGGTACGCGGCGCCGATGCCGGACAGGCCGGCGCCGACGATCAGCACGTCGAGGTCGCGGTTGTCGCCACTGTCGCGGCGGGTGCCGGGGGCGGGCGGCGCATCGCGCCGGTCGGTCGTCGTCGAGGTCATCGCGAATTGCTCCGAGAAACCCCGCCATTGATGGCGGGAAGGAAAGGAATGCTGTTGACAGGCAGCTTCTTCCACGGGTTAGGATCATCGGTATGATTCTTGTCTACCGCTACCGAGTGAAGTCGCTCAACGGACTGCTTAACAAACAGAGCCGTGCGGTGAGCTACGTCTGGAACTTCTGCAACGACACGCAGAAGCACGCGCTCAAGTGGCACAAGAAGTGGCCGACGGGTTTTGACCTCAACATGCTGACGACCGGCAGCAGCAAGGAACTCGGCATCCATTCCGGAACGGTCAACGCAACGTGCGAGCAATACGCGAAGTCGCGTAGCCAGCATCGACCGCATCGACCACCTTACCTGCGCTATCGCGGCAGGAAATCGCTCGGCTGGGTGCCGCTGAAGGGCCGAGACTTGAAGCGCGAGGGCGATGCGTTCCGTTTCTCCGGCAACACCTTTCGCGTGTTCAACAGCCGCCCGCTTCCCGAAGGCAAGATCAAGGACGGAACCAACTTTGCGCAGGATGCGCGGGGCAACTGGTTTCTCAACATCGTGATCGAGATGCCCGATGTTCAGGCTCGCCCGATCCGTTTTGGCGTCGGCATTGATCTCGGCTTGAAAGAGTTCGCCACACTTTCGACCGGTGAGAAACTGCCCAACGACCAGTTCGGCCGCCGTGCAGCGGACAAGCTGGCGAAAGCGCAGCGAGCACGCAAGCACAAGCGGCATATCGCGAAGCTGCACGCCAAGGTGGCGAACGCCCGCGCCGATTTCCAGCACAAGCTCGCGCTCGATTTGATGCGACGCTTCGACTACATCGCGGTCGGCAACGTGTCGGCCGTCAAACTCGCCAGAACCAGGATGGCGAAGAGCGTCTATGACGCATCCTGGTCGTCCTTCCGGGACAAGCTCCGTTACAAGGCGATGGCGCACGGAGTCACGTTTGAGGAAGTCGACGAAAGTGGTTCCACCCAGTCCTGTTCGGCGTGCGGGTCGAAAGACAGCACGACGCGGCCGAAAGGTATCGCGGGACTGCGAGTAAGAGAGTGGGCTTGCAGTAACTGTGGTGTCGCACATGATCGTGATATCAACGCTGCGCTGAACATTCTCCGATGCGGACGTGCATCGCCAGATGTGGGAATCCCCCGCCCTTAGGCAGGCGGAGGAGGACGTCAAGCGGGGTCCTTGGTCGGCGTGGTCGGGAGCGCGGCCGGAGCATGCGCGCGGTCGAGGTTGCGTGCGCGGGCGCGGCGCACGTGGCGCAGCATCAGCCACTGGTAGCCGGCGCCGAGCAGGCGCGCGATCCGGTCGAGCCGGCGCGCGTCGACGCCGACGAGCACGCGGCGCGCATTGCGCTCGACACCCGCGAGGATCTGCCGCGCGGCGTCGTCGGCCGTCGTTGCGTTGATCAGGCGGTTCGCCTGGCGGCGATGGGTCGCTTCGTCCTGGCCCGTGAGCGCGTGGATGCTGGTGTCGACACGGCCCGCGTCGACGATGCTGGTCGCGACGCCGCCCGGATGCACGCAGGTCGCGCTCACCGGCGCGCCGTCGAGTTCGAGTTCCATCCGCAGCGCCTCGGTGAAGCCGCGCACCGCGAACTTGGTGGCGTTGTACGCGCTTTGCGTCGGCATCGCGACAAGGCCGAACAGGCTCGACGTGTTGACGATGTGACCGTCGCCCGACGCGCGCAGGTGCGGCAGGAACGCCTGCGTGCCGTGCACGACGCCCCAGAAATTGATGCCGACGATCCATTCGAGATCGGCGAGGCGCGCGGTCTCGGCGCTGGCGGCCAGCGACACACCCGCGTTGTTGAAGATCAGGTTGACCTTGCCGTGCTCGGCGCGGACGAAATCGGCCCACGTGAACACCGCGTCGCGGTCGGCGACGTCGAGCCGCCGCGTGCTCACGCGCACGCCGTGCTGCGCGCAGGCAGCCGCCGTGCCGGCGAGCCCGGTTTCGTTGACATCGGCGAGCGCGACCTCGCAGCCGCGCCGCGCGAGCTCGACCGCGAGGCTGCGGCCCATGCCCGAACCGGCGCCCGTGATCGCGGCAACCTTCCCGGAAAACCCCTTCATCCGTCGTTCCTCCCGTTCCGCTTGCGCTGCACCGGCGGCGCGTCTATTGTGGTGTTGGTCGTCACCACTTTAGTTTTCGGGTGTCCTGATGTCAAATAGCGGAATGGAGAAAGCACTCGAAACGGAAAAAAGGGGCCGGTCGTACGGCGGCGTCGCGCCCGAAGTGCGGGCCGCCGAGCGCCGCGACGCATTGATCCGCGCGGCGACGCGCGTGTTCGGCACGGTCGGGTTCCGCAAGGCGACCGTGCGGTCGATTTGCCAGGAAGCGAAGCTGAACGATCGCTATTTCTATGCGGCGTTCGACAGCACCGAGGATTTGCTGCGCTGCACCTACCTGCATCACGCGCAGCAGCTGCATGACGCGGTCGCGCAAGCGGTGGCCGCGCGCGGCGGCGACCTGCGCGAGAGCGTCGACGCGGGGCTTGCCGCGTTCTTCGCGTTCCTGCGCGACCCGTGCGCGGCGCGCGTGCTGCTGCTCGAGGTGATGGGCGTGAGCGCGGACACCGACATGACGTACCAGCGCATGCTGATCGACTTCGGCAAGCTGATCATGGCGATCGGCGCGCCGCGTGAAGCGGCGACGCCCGCGGAGCGCACCGAGCAGCGGCTGATCGGGCTCGCGCTCGTCGGCGCGATGACGAACGTCGGCGCGGCGTGGTTGCTCACCGAATATCGCGATTCGGAGGCGCAGATGATCGCGAGTTGCAGAAAAGTGCTGCTGGGAACATTGCAGGCGACCTGATTCCGATCGGCGAATTACCCGCGCATCCCGTTTCGTGAATATATTCGCGATCCGTTTTGATAATTAACGGGTGCGGATTGATATTCGCAAGGCGCAGAATTTAACCTGGTTGTCATTTTTAGAATTCGGGTTTTTATTTCCGATTGGTGAATTTAAGAAATTTGAATTGGAATTGAAAAATAAAACGCAACGCCAATCGAGACTGGCGTTGCGCGGTGTCACGCGCGGACGGTGCCGCGCGGGCGGGACACGGAATCAGGAACCCGTGTAGCCGCCGCGGGTCCAGCCGTCACCGTCCCAGCAATACTCGGTCGTCGTGCCGCCGCTGGTCGCGTACACGCGGATGTGGATGGCGCTCCCGACCAGCCAGCACGTGGCCGACACGTTGTCGCCTGCCTGGTTGAACGCGCCCGTGTACCAGTTCTGGCCGTCGTAGCAGCGTTCGGTGATCTTGTTGCCGTTGGCCGTGTAGACACGAATCGACGGCGTGGTTCCCCATGAAATTGCGGCGGTTTGCATTTCCAGACTCCTTGATTGATTGAACAAAATGGAGAATTGAAACGTTTCGGTAAACGCGTGTTTGCGTATTACCGGAAACAAGACTAGTAGAAAATCTGGAAAGCAAAGCGATATTTTTATGAAGAATAAAGGGGCGTATTTGTTCGGGGGCGTAAAAGTTTTGCGAAAGGGGTTCGAAGCGGAATATGAGTGCGTGGCGATCCGGATTCAGCCGTCCGCGCGTGTCGATCGAACCGGGCGCGCGGGCGCCGGCGGCGGCGTCTCGCCGATCCGCGTCTTCATCGCGTCGATGAACGCCCGCACCTTCGGCGACGGCAGCCGCGTCGACGGATACACCGCATGGATCCCGGCCGGCGCGGTGTGCCACCCCGGCAGCAGCCTCACGAGCCGGCCGGCCGCGACGTCGTCCGCGGTCGAGAAATCCGTCAGCAGCCCGAAGCCGCCGCCCGCGAGCACGATCGCGCGGCATGCGGTCGCGGTGTTCGACACGACCGGCGCGACGCAGCGGACTGCCGCGCTGCCGCCGCGGACGTGGTCGAGTTCGAGCGTATGCGGGCGCGGCAGCGTCGACAGCATCACGAACGGCAGCGCGGCGAGCGCATCCGTATCGCGCGGCAGCCCGTGTCGCGCGATGAACGCGGGGCTCGCGACCAGCCATTTCTCGTAGGTGCCGAGCTGCACCGCACGATAGTTCGAATCGGCGAGGCGGCCGATCCGGATCGCGACGTCGAGGTTGTCGGCGACGAGGTCGACGACACGGTCGTTCGCGACCAGTTCGACATCGAGCCCCGGATGCAGGTCGCGCAGTGCGACGACGGCCGGCGCGACGACCAGCGCGCCGTAGTCGATCGGCACGCTCACGCGCAGCGTGCCGCGCAGCGGCCCCGCGTCGGACGACACCGCATCCAGCGCGGTCTCGGTTGCGCGCACGATGTCGCGGCACGCATCGTAGAACGTGCGCCCCGCATCGGTGACGCTCAGCCGCCGCGTCGTGCGCACCAGCAGGTTCGCGCCGATCTCGGATTCGAGGCGCTGCATGTGCGTACTGACGACCGTCTTCGCGAGGCCGAGCCGCTCGGCCGCGGCCGTCAGCGAGCCGGCATCGACCACCGCGACGAAGATCGCCAGCCGGTTCAGGTTCACGTCGCGCAGATCGGCCATCGTCGATTGTCCTATGAGAGCGGATAATGTTTCAGCGATTATCCGTCTTCTGGCGATGAACGGCGAGCGCTACGCTGGAGCCGTTCGTCGCCGACTCCCGGCGGCGCGAGATTCCGGAGTGTTTTCCATGTCTGCCGCCAGCAAGCCCGCGTCGCCGATCCGCGTCTATTCCTTCCTGCTCTCGGGGCACGCGCATCGCGTCAGGTTGTTCCTGGCGCTGCTCGGCCTGCCGTCCGAGACCGTCGATGTCGATCTCGCGGCCGGCGCGCAACGCGAGCCGGCGTTCCTCGCGCTCAATCCGCTCGGGCAGGTGCCGGTGATCGACGACGGCGGCACCGTGATCGCCGATTCGAACGCGATCCTCGTGTACCTCGCGAAGCGCTACGGCGACGCGCACTGGCTGCCCGACGATCCGGTCGGCGCGGCCGTGGTGCAGCGCTGGCTGTCGTATGCGGCCGGCCCGATCGCGTCGGGCCCGGCCGCTGCACGGCTCGTGACCGTGTTCGGCGCGCCGCTCGATCCGGAGGCGGCCAAGCGCACGGCCGCGAAGGTGCTCGACGTGATCGATCGCGAGCTGGCCGGCAAGCCGTTCGCGGCCGGCGCGCAGCCGACGATCGCGGACATCGCCGCGTACACGTATATCGCGCACGCCCCGGAAGGCGGCGTGTCGCTCGAACCGTATCCGCACGTGCGTGCGTGGCTGGCGCGTGTCGAGGCGCTGCCGGGCTTCGTCGGCATGCCGACGACGCGCGCGGGCCTGCTCGCCGCGTAACGACCAACGAAGCCGCGCCTGTTCAGGGAGAACGCGATGAACGCACCGGCCGCCGTCGTACCGGGTTGGGAACTCGATACCGCGCCGTTTCATGCAGGCGAGCTCGCCGTGCAGCAGCGCGCGGGCGTGACGGAGGCTGCGGGCGCGGCCGGCCGGCGCGGGATCCGGCGCTTCATGCCGGACCAGCATCGGACGTTCTTCGCGCAATTGCCGTTCTTCGTGCTCGGCGGCGTCGATGCGCACGGCCAGCCGTGGGCGACGCTGCGCGCCGGCGAGCCGGGTTTCGTCGCGTCGCCGGACGCCCGCACGCTGCGCATCGCGGCGCGCGCGCTGCCGGGCGACCCGCTGGCGGGCGCGTGGCAGCCGGGCGCGCCGCTCGGCGGGCTCGGGATCGAATTCGACACGCGGCGGCGCAATCGCGTGAACGGCGTCGTGCGCGCGGTCGACGGCGATGCGTTGACGATCGCGGTCGAGCAGAGCTTCGGCAACTGCGCGAAGTACATCCAGGGCCGCAAGCCCACTTTCGTGGCACGCGAAGTCGATGCCGCCGTCGAGCCCGACGTGTCGGACGCATTGAGCGAGGCCGATCGTGCGCTGCTCGCGCAGGCCGATACGTTCTTCGTCGCGAGCGCGAACACGTCGGCGGACGCCGGCGCCGCGCGCGGCGCGGACGTGTCGCATCGCGGCGGGATGCCGGGTTTCGTGCGCGTCGACGATGCACACACGCTGACGACGCCGGATTTCAGCGGCAACCGCTTCTTCAACACGCTCGGCAACCTGCAGCACGATCCGCGCGCGGGGCTGCTGTTCATCGATTTCGACAGCGGCGACCTGCTGGTCGTCGCCGCGCGGGCGGAAATCGTATGGGACGGGCCGCTCGTCGCGTCGTTCGACGGCGCGCAGCGCGTCGTGCGGTTCCATGTGCGGGAAGTGCGACGGCTGCGCGCGGTACTGCCTTTCCGGTGGTCGGCGGTCGAACGCGCGCCGCAGTTTGCGGCGATGGCGGCGGGCGCGGGTGCGGGTGCGGCGGGCAGCCCGGTGCAGTCCGCATCGGCATCGGCAACCCCACCGGCAACGGCATCCGAATCGCTCTCCGCATCGGCACCCGCTTGGCGGCCGCTGCGCATCGCGAAGATCGTCGACGAAGCGCGCGCGATTCGCTCGTTTCATTTCGAACCGGCGGATGGCGGCGCGCTGCCGGCCTATGACGCCGGGCAGCACCTGACGTTGCGCGTCGCGCTGCCGGGCAGCGAAGCGCGGGCGATTCGCAGCTACACGTTGTCCGATGCGCCGGGCGGCGCGCATTACCGGATCACGGTGAAGCGCGAAGGGCGCGTATCGGCGTGGCTGCACGATCACGCGCAGGCGGGCATGACGCTCGACGCGCAGATGCCGCGCGGCCGCTTCACGTTCGATGTCGCGAGCCCGCGCCCGGCCGTGCTCGTGTCGGCCGGCATCGGCATCACGCCGATGGTTGCGATGCTGCGCCGCGCGCTGGCCGACGATCAACCGGCGCGCCGCGTGGTGTTCGTACACGGCGCGCGTGAAGCGGCAGACCGGCCGTTCGCGGCGGAGCTGGCGCGCATGGCGGCCGCCGACGGACGGTTCTCGCTCCACTGGTTCGACAGTCATCCTGACGAACGCTCGGCGGCGCAAGCCGGCCGCATCGACATCGCACAGCTGAAGCGGATCCTGTCGTTCGACGACTACGACTTCTACCTGTGCGGGCCGGCGGCGTTCATGCGCGACCTGTACGACGGGCTGCGCGCGCTGAACGTGCCGGACGAACGCATCCGCTTCGAAGCGTTCGGGCCGTCGAGCGTTGCGCGCAGCGCGGCCCGCACGTCTGCCACGCCGGCGGCGAGCGTGCCGGTCGTCTTCCGGCGCACGGGGCGCGAAGCCGCATGGACATCCGCCGACGGCCCGCTGCTCGAGTTCGCCGAGGGGCAGGGGGTTGCCGTGCCGTCGGAATGCCGGTCGGGCTCATGCGGCACGTGCGCGACGCGCGTGCTGTCCGGTGCGGTCGACTACGAGCAGATGCCCGACGCACAGGTCGAACCGGGCTGCGCGCTGCTGTGCGTCGCGCGGCCCGCGACAGGCGCCACGGAGCCGCTCGTGCTCGACCGCTGATGGCCCCTGCGACATGCCGCCGCAGACGGCCTGCTGCGCGAAAAGCGTGCGCAACTGCTTCTTTTTTCGGATGCCGGTCGGATCGACGATAGCGTCAACCGATTCGATGAAAGGAGCACAACCATGAAACTGCTCGGCATGATCAAGCTGGTCCTGTGGAGTTTCTTCGGCGTACGCAACAGCAAGGCGCACGCGGCCGATCTCGCGAACGTCAACTACACGCTGCTGCCGTTCGTGGCGATCGTGCTCGCGCTGCTCGTCGGCGCGGTCATCTACGGCGTCGTGCACCTGGTCGTCGATCCGACCGCGACGATGCAGGGGTTCTGAGGGGCGGGTGAACCGGCAGCGGGCCGTCATTCCCGCGCCGGTTTTCGCCCGTTCGACCGGCGCGTGACTGCACCGGTTGTCGCGGTTGCCTCGCAGGACGAGCACAACGATCGCATCGCCGCCGCTGTCGCATCACCCGCCGTACCTTTCCCCCATTCCGCCGTTCCCGCCTCCCGTTCCACCCGATTCCACGGCCATCGTTCCCGCCCGGGGTAAAATGCGCGCCACGCCGCGATGTCGCGCGCGACGGGCAGGCCGCCGTTCCGATGAACGGCCGGCGCAAGCGCCCGCCGCCTGCGCCGGGGCGTTCGAAGCGTCCCCCGCATGACACGACCGCGCGATGCCGCCGGCCGCCCGCCCGCTCCCGACGAATCCGTCGACGGCTGCGTCGGTGCCCGGTGCGTCACCTGTATCCGATGTCCCATCCTGCGTCTTCCTGACCGACCGGCACGCGTGCGTGCCGTATCGTCCGATTCGTCTGATGAATATCGTGTCGTCGCACGCGTCCGCGGGGGCACGCTTCGCAGCTTCGTAACGTGTTTCGACAGGGTCGAGTGGCGAGTTTTCCATCCAGAACAATGACGGTGAATAGAACAACAGCGACGCCCGCACGGCGGCGGCGCACGAAGGTCGGGCTCGGAGTCGGCCTCGGCATCACGCTTTTCGCGGCGCAGGCCGCCGCGGCACCGGGCGACGCGCCCGCGCCGGACGCCGACGCGGCCGGCACCGCGACGCTGCCCGCGATCACGGTGAGCGGCGAGCGCGGCAGCACGCTGCGCGCGCGCGAAGCCTCGGTCGCCGGGCTCGACGACGCGCCGCTGCGCGACACGCCGGCCTCGGTGAACGTCATCACGCGCGCGCTGATCGACGACCAGCAGGCGAAGCGGCTGAGCGACGTTGTGCGCAACGACGCATCGGTCGTCAACGACTATGCGCCGGTCGGTTATTTCGAAGGCTTCGCGATCCGCGGCTTTCCGGTCGATCTCGCGAGCGCGATCCGGATCGACGGGCTGACGGTGTCCGGCGAGCAGAACGTGCCGCTCGAGAACAAGGAGCGCGTCGAGATCCTGAAGGGGCTCGCGGGCATCGACAGCGGCGTCGTCGCGCCCGGCGGCGTGATCAACTTCGTGACGAAGCGTTCCGCGAACGTCGCAAGCGTGACGGGCGGCGTCGACAGCCGCGGCTCGACGTCGGCGGCCGTCGATCTCGGCCGCCGCTTCGGCCCCGACCATCAGTTCGGCTTCCGGATCAATGCCGCGAAGGAGAACATGCACTCGTATATCGACGGCACGAACGGGCGGCGTACGTTCGGCTCGATCGCCGCTGACTGGGATATCAGCCCGCGCGCAAGCCTGCAGCTCAACGCCGAGTTCCAGCAGTGGATCCAGCGTTCCGCGCCCGGCTACCAGTTGCTCGGCGGCACCGTCGTGCCGTCGGTCAAGACGACGTCGAAGGCGCTCGGCACGCAGCCGTGGGCGAAACCGGTGACGACCGACGCGCTGAACCTGAACGCGCGCTTCGACTACCAGTTCAACGACGACTGGAAGGCCACCATCGCGGCCGGCCGCAGTCGCACGATGATCGACGACAACAGCGCGTTCGCATACGGCTGCTCGTATGCGGCGAGTTGCACGGCCGGCGCGACGTCGCCGTTCTTCTTCGGCGCGAACGGCGACTACGACGTGTACGACTTCCGCAGCCCCGGCGAATACCGGCGCAACGACGACCTGCGCGCGGTCACGACGGGCAAGTTCGCGACGGGGCCGCTGCGGCACGAGCTGACGCTCGGCGTGAGCGTGCAGCGCCGCGTCGTGAGCATGGCCGACGCCGTGTACGACTACGTGGGCAGCGAGAACATCTACGGGCCCGACACGACCTTCTCGCCGTCGCCGAATTCGCCTGGGCCGTCGTATCCGCGCCTCGACGCGTGGCAGTACGGCGTGTTCGGGCTCGATCGCATCAGCATCGGCGAACACTGGCAGGTGCTCGCGGGCGGCAAGGAAGTGCTGCTGCGCCAGCGCAGCTGGAGCAGCCTCGACGGCGACACGACGCATACCGACCGTTCGGTGTTCCTGCCGCAGGTCGCGCTCGTCTACAAGCCGGTGAACGTGCTTTCGCTGTATGCGTCGTACAGCAAGGCGCTGTCGCTCGGCGACCAGGCGCCCGTGCGCGCGACCAACGCGTATGCGTTCCTGCCGCCGGTCGAATCCCATCAGATCGAGGTCGGCGCGAAATACGACTGGCTCGACCGGCTGAGCCTCACGGCCGCCGTGTTCTCGATCAGCAAGCCGTTCCAGTTCGCCGACCCGGATCCGTCGGGCACGTCGTACACGTTCGTGCAGCGCGGCACGCAGCGCCACCAGGGGATCGAGCTCGGCGCGGCCGGGCGCGTGACCGAGCGGCTCGGGCTGACGGCCAGCGTCGCGGCGATTCGCGCGCGCGCGTACGATTCGGGTTCGCCGGCGTACGAAGGGCACCAGATCATCAACGTGCCCGCGCTGCGCGCGTCGGTGTATGCGGACTACGCGGTGCCGGGCGTCGCGGGGCTGAACGTGCTGGGCGGCGTCGAGTACAGCGCGGCGCGCAACGCGAACGAGGAGGGCACCGCACGCGTGCCGTCGTGGTTCGTGTTCAATCTCGGCGCGCGCTACACGACGAAGATCGGCGGGCATCGCACGGTGCTGCGCGTGTCGGTCGACAACCTGTTCAACAAGTTCTACTGGCGCGATGCGGGCGAGCAGCAGGGCGACGCGTACCTGTTCCCGGGTGCGCCGCGTACCGCCCGCGTGTCGTTGACCTATGATTTCTGATCGTCCGGATCCGGCCGCGTGACGCGCGGCCCCGGCAGCCAACCAGGAGAGCACAGACGATGTCCCCACTCGAAATCGCCGGCGTGATCGTCAGCGCGCTCGCGATCTGGCTGACCGCGAAGCGCCGCATGCTGTGCTGGCCGGTCGGGCTCGTGTCGGTCGCGTTGTACGGCTGGATCTTCTTCGATGCGAAGCTGTATTCGGACATGCTGCTGCAGGGCGCGTTCGCGGTGCTGCAGGTGTACGGCTGGCAACGCTGGCTCGCGCAACGCGCCAGCGTTGCCGACGGCAGCGCGGCGCCGGCGGGCGATGTCGCGCCCGTCACCGGCGTGCGGCCGATGCAGATGCTGCCCGACCTGATCGCGGCCGTCGTCGGCAGCGCGCTGCTCGGCGGCATGATGGCGCGCTGGACCGACGCGGCACTGCCGTTCGTCGATGCGTCGCTGACCGCATTCAGCCTCGTTGCGCAATACTGGACCGCGCGGCGCTACATCGCGTCGTGGGGGCTGTGGATCGTCGTGAACGTCGTGTACGTCGGGATGTTCGTGTTCAAGGAACTGTATCTGACAGCCGGACTCTATGCGCTGTTCATCGGGCTGGCCGTCGTCGGCTGGCGCGACTGGAGTCGCACGGCCGCGGCGCTGCGCGCGGCGGCCGGCGGAGCGCTGGCAACGGGCGGCGGCGCGCGCTGATCCGCGCGCCGATTCGGATTCAACTACGGAGCAACGTCGTTCATGTCATTCCCACTCGAGCCGGACGGATCCCTGTCGCGTGACGTCGCGCCGCCGCAATTCGGTGTCGACGGCGAGCAGGCCGAACGCGACTGGCCGTTGATGACGCACGATGAGGTGGCGGCGGTACTCGCACGCATCGACGGCGCCGGCGAGCCCGTGCGGCTGACATGGCACAGCCCGCGGCAGTTCGCGGCGGCCGTGCTGGTGCGGATGGCCGACGGGCGCGGGCTGTTCGTCAAGCGGCATCACGCGAGCCTGCGCGACGTCGCGGGGCTCGAGGAAGAGCATCGCTTCATCGCGCATCTGCGCGAACGCGGCATGCCGGTGGTCGACGTGCTCGCGGATCGCGACGGTGCGACCGCATTCTCGTCCGGCGACTGGACCTACGAGGTGCATGTGCTCGCGCCCGGCGTCGACCCGTATCGCGGCGTGATGTCGTGGCAGCCGTTCACGCATGTGTCGCACGCGTACGCGGCGGGCCGCGCGCTGGCCGAACTGCATCGCGCGTCGGCCGGCTACGATGCGCCGGCGCGGCCCGTGCGCACACTGCTGTCGAGTTTTCGCGTGCTGTCGTCCGGCGATCTGGCGGGCGCGCTCGAACGCTGGGTCGAGGCGCAGCCGTTGCTCGTGCGTGCGCTCGGCGCGCGCGACTGGCGCGGCGACGTGGCCGACGCGATCGGCCCGTATCACGCGCGCCTCGCGCCGCTGCTGCCCGCGCTGCCGCCGCTGTGGACGCACGGCGACTGGCACGCGTCGAACCTGCTGTGGACCGAGGCGGGGCCCGGCGCGCAGGTGCGGACCGTGCTCGATTTCGGGCTGTCGGATCGCACCTGCGCGGTGATGGACCTCGCGCTCGCGATCGAGCGCAATACGGTCGACTGGATGGCGCCGGCCGATGCGCGCCGCGTCGAGTACGCGCAGATCGACGCGCTGCTCGACGGGTATGAGTCGCTCGAACCGCTGGGCGACGAAGCCCATGCGGCGCTGGTCGCGCTGCTGCCGATCGTGCATACGGAGTTCGCCCTGTCGGAAGTGGCTTACTTCGGCTGCATCATCGATGCGCCGGCTATCGTCGACATCGCGTACGACGGCTACCTGATCGGGCACGCGCGCTGGTTCGGCGAACGTGACGGTCGGCAGTTGCTCGCATGGCTGCAACGTCGCCGGAGGATGAGGAGCCGGCAGACGTGAGTGATGTATCTGGCACTGGGACGTGTGTGGCGCGTGCTGTCGCATCGCGCGTGAATTCCCCCCGGAGCGGCCGCCCGCAAGCCTGAGATCGCAGCTAGTTTGCGCGCTGTGGCCAATGATTATGGCGATCTGATGGCTGATTGCGGCGGCGCGCTACGTGCCCCGGATGGCGGGTGCTGTCATCGCGCAGCGCGTTCCCGCACCACTCCAATACGAAATCCACCGCACAGCCGATCCGGGTGGGAGTCAGCGGTCAATAAAGACGAGCGCCAGAAACGTGCGTCCGGTGTCTGAACTCGCGAATCCGGGCGTTCAGTTGCTTTAGGCGAACTGGGTGACGTGTGGGCATCGCGGACAAAAATTTCGAACAGCGCAGGCATCCGGCCCGACACCGCACCGCCCGATGCCCGGAAATCATGGCCACAACTGTGCGTTGGATAGTTTTTCGTAAAATTCGTTCGGATACCAGATAATTGTTTCCGAATTTTCGTACACGGACGATTGATCCCCCTGTCGGGTTGGCTTTAAGTTGGCGTGGAGCACATTTCACCCACTTAACCGGAGAGGGATGCAGTATGCCGACCGAACAAGAAGCAAAAGCGCTTATCCATCTTTTCGCGACCATCGGCTCACGTACCGAGCGCGGCGGCTGGGTTGCCGAAGTCGCGGGTAAGACGAGCTATCGCGGGCTGACGCTGGCCCGCGTCGGCGACGTCGTTCAATACGACGACGGCAGCGAGGCCGTTGTCGTCGACGGGGCGGGGTTTGCCGCCACGTCGGAGGGCAAGCCGATCGCGCTGGTCGGCTCGCGACTGAGCAACGGTGACGTCATCACTCAAACATTACAAGACGGAGCCGGCATCCAGGTAACCGATGACGAGTCGATTCCCGGCTTGTTCGATTCGGCCTACGTACCGCCGCCCGCGCGCCCACGCTATCGGCTGGCCGTGAAAGGGGCGACGACCGCAAGGGGCGGCGTGTTGCGCGAAGCAACCGGAACGTGGGACGTGGGCGAATCGCTCGGCAAGTCTGCTGTCGTGGGAAACGTCGTCCACTATGAGGACGGCTCAACCGCCCGAATAGTCAGCGGCCTTGGCATCGCGGATTACCCGGACTTCACGCCGCTCGCCTTCGTTGGTAGCGAACTCTCAAACGGCGATACGGTGACGGACTCCCCGGAGCGTGAAGGCAGGGGCTTCGCCGATACCTTCACGGTGGTGAAATTGGCGATCATGGTTGACCAAGAGGCAGCGACATGATCCGGACTTTTCTCGCCCAGGGCGACCGCGCCGGGAGCGCGATCATCACCGAGGGTCTCGACACTGTGACCTGTTCTAATCCGCCGCCGGCAGTACAAATCGCCACGCTCGGCATGAAAACCTACTGCACGGCTTGCAAGCAAGAAGGGTTTATTGCGCCGAAGGGGCCGCGCTGGCCCGGCACGGGCCCGAACGGCAAGCAATGGGCATTGAGCGGCGATGTCAACGTGTGCGACTGCAGTCCGCCGCCGGTTTTCTACGCGGAACGCAACATGAGGATGATTTTCACGACAGAGGAAGCGGCAGCGCTGACGGGGAAAGGCACTCCACGTTCGTTGTTGGAGATTCACACTGAACACGACGAACAATTTTTTCTGTGCGACGCCGATACTGGCCGACCCTTGGCACACGTGAAATATCGCATCCGTACCGCGTCCGGAAAAGTATTCTGCGGCGCTACGGATGCTACCGGCCATACCAGCCGAATTGTTACGTCGAGCCGAGAAACAATGGACGTCGAGATTCATGTGGGAGAGTAAAGAACATGGCAACAGACGATGCAAATACGCAAGACAATGGTGACTGGATTCACGTCGGGAAGGGGGAGTCGAACACGGTCCTCGGTTCGAAAGTCGTCATTCCGTTGTCACTGAATGGTCCGCCTATCTGCCCTAACATGACCGATGCAGAATTCAGGAAGCTTGTTCTGGGGTTGCGAGATGAGGCCGTCGTCATTACCAAGCAGAGAATAGCCGAGCTGGCGCGTTGGACACCCGATATACAGGCCCGGGTTGCCGTGTGGTTTGGTTCGCCTGACAAAGCGATCAGAACCTGGTTGGCTGCGGGCCTCAGGGCTCTCGTGATAGTCATGTCGGACCTGACCGCCAAGAACTTCGTGCGTCCCGGCTCTGACGCGGATTTGGCTACTGGCTGCTTGCCAAACATGAAGGATCTCGACGGAGAAGTGGCACACGTCTGTCGTCCGGATACTGCGACGCATACGATTGCGATTAATATCCATTTCTGCTCGCTGCCTGATCGCTCCGCGAGCAATCTATCCTCGAAGCAACTTACTATAGTTCACGAGTGTTCGCATTTTATAGATACGTTTGGTTCCGAGGACTACCCGAATGCGTATGGTCGTTGGGCTTGCGAACGATTGGCGAAAGAACATCCTGAGCAGGCTATTGGAAATGCAGACAGCATCGCGTGGTTCGTTTTGGCGCGTTAGCCGGTCCAAAAAAATGAAACGATTGATATTGCTTCTTCTGGTGTTTGCGAACTGCTCGTCGCAGGCCTATGCATGTAAGGTTCTGGAACAAGACAATATGCAATTGGCGTTGAACTCTATCGAGATTGGCAACAGCGATCGGTTGAGCCTTGTTAGGCACTTCCTGACTGCGAGAGAGTGGACACGTGAAGGGGCATCCGCAACTATAGATGCGGCCGCGTTTGCGTGGGAGCGCAATCCGAAGGAGTTGGCAAAATTGCGCGGCGAGGCGATGAAATCCTTCCTTGTACAACTGGGAATGAATCCCCAGGACGTATGGATTAACGAGCGGATCATTCAGGGCAAGGACGGCAATCGTGCCCCCGACGACGCGCATCAAGTCGGCGTTGAATTTGTTCCGAAATGCCCATCCGAAGGTTGTCAGAGTCTATGCAATCTGCCGGGTTTGCGGGGTGTTAGCAGCTATGCAGTTACGGCGGCTACACCCGGTCCCGCGCGTGACGTCGATCTTTTTGCCTGTGGCGACGAGCGCCAGCCTGCAACGGCGCGTATCGTCACGACGGAAAGATGGACACCGCGCACCGAAGATAAAGCGTTGCTCCTTGGATCTTCCTCGAAGCCGCTTGCGCACGTTTGTTACCGAATCACCACGAGTGCGACACGCTATGTCGGGATGACGGACGAGCGCGGGCAAACTGAGCGAATGCAATTGTTAGGACCGGAATATACGAGGATTGAGGTAAAGGTCGACGCGACCAAGAACTAGATCGGGTAACACGGATTGTCCACCGGGAGGTGGGCACTCCACGGACAGTGAAGCGGCACCGCGAGGTTCATGGCACCGTGATCTCCGGCGCGTTGCTGGACAATTACCGCATTCGATGCGATGTGCGCCGCTCACCTATCGATGAGCGGCCTACGTCGCTCCAGCAGATCAGTGCGGTGATACATCGCTTTATCCAATTGCTGCGCGCTCACGCGCCGCGGCGCCGAAGATGACGGAAATATCATCTTCGCCTCATGTTTGCACTGCGGTTGCTCCGTAGCATCGGTCGCGAAACAGTAACCGCAGGCTCGCACATGTTTACGCACACTCTGGTTGCGCTCGCCGTCCTTGCGACGGCGGCGACCGCGCACGCCCAATCGTACCCGCCACCCGTCGCGCCAGGCGAGCTGCCCGCAGCCGTTGCGCACCGGTCCGTTTCGCTACAAGCCGACACGGCCGCTGCCGCGCCGCTGACGCTCGCCGATGCGCTCGACACGGCCGCGCGCAGCAATCCGGCGCTGCGCGGTGCGCGCGCGGACGTCGATGCATCGGCCGGCGCGCTGATGCAGGCCGGCGCGCGCCCCAATCCCGAAGTGTCGTTCCTGCAGGAAGGCTTTCGCCGCGCCGAACGTACGTCGACCGCGCTGATCAACCAGACGATCGAACTCGGCGGCAAGCGCAGCGCGCGGCTCGACGTCGCGTCGTACGGCAGGGAAGCGGCCAATGCCTCGCTCGACGAGCAGGGTGCCGTCGTGCGCGCCGACGTGATCGCCGCGTTCTACGGGCTGCTCGCCGCGCAGCGCCAGTTCCAGGTCACCGAGGAATCGGCCGCGATCGCCGCACGCTCGGCCGATCTCGCGAGCCGCCGGGCACAGGCCGGCAAGGTGTCGCCGGTCGAAGCGACCAAGGCGCATGTGGCGGCGGCCGGCGTGCAGATCGAAGTCGTGACTGCGCGCGGCCGTGTCGAGGTCGCACGCGAGAAGCTGAACGCGGTGATGGGCGAAGCGCGCGACGGCCGCCTCGCGGTGCGCGGCGACCTGGAAACCGTGCCGCCGGTCGAGTCGTTGTCCGCGCTGACCGCGCAGCTCGACGACGCGCCGCTCGCGCGGATCGCGCGTGCCGAGATGCTGCGCTCGAACGCGGCCGTATCGCTCGAACGCGCACGGCGCATTCCGGACGTGACGATCAGCGCGGGCGTGAAGCGCGTGACCACGGGCGGCGTGCCGGACAACCAGGCCGTGGTCGGCGTGTCGATCCCGATTCCGCTGTTCAACACGAACAAGGGCGCGCTGCTCGAGGCGACGCACAAGGCCGAGCGCGCGAACGCCGATCTCGATCGCGAACGCACGCGCCTGCGGCTGGAACTCACGCAGGCGTATGCGAATTTCGAAGCCGCCGCGCAGGAGGCGCAGCGGCTGAAGTCCGACATCCTGCCGGCCGCGCGCCTCGCGCTCGATGCGATGTCGCGCGGCTACGAGCTCGGGAAGTTCAGCTTCCTCGACGTGCTCGACGCGCAGCGCACGCTGTTCCAGGGCCAGTCGCAATACGTGCGCGCGCTTGCCGATGCCCATACGGCGCGTGCCGACATCGGCCGGCTCGTCGGTACGCCGCTCGCGCCGCTTGCACCTGTCACGCAATAGCGCAACAGACGCGTCCATTACCTGAAGGATCATCATGTCACGCAGCAGAATCCTGATCATCGCGGCGGTCGTGCTCGGCAGTGCCGGGATCGTCCTCGGCGCACTCGGCGTCACGCGCAACAGCGGCGGCAACGGCGCGTCCGCGTCGGCGGCTCCCGAAGCCGCATCATCCGCCGAAGCCGCCGGCGAGCGCGGCGGTGTCGTGCTCAAGCGCGGCAAGCTGTCCGTCGAAATCGTGATGACGGAGAAGCCCGGCGATGCGCGCCTCGTCGTCTATCCGTTCGTCGACGGCAAGCCTGCGACCAAGGGCGTCACCGTGTCCGGCACGCTGGTGCGCTACGACCGCACCCACGAACCCTTGCGTTTCGACGCGGCAGGCCAGAAGTTCGTGTCCGCGCAGTCGATCGCCAAGCCGCACGTGTTCGATGCGACGATCGACGTGAAGTCGGGCAATGAAGCCGCGTCGTTCCCGTTCGCACGCGCCGACGGTGCGATCGCGTTGACCGACGCGCAACTCGCGACCTCGAAGATCGCGCTCGCGAAGGCCGGCCCCGCGCAGATCGCGACGCCGTTCCAGTTGCCGGGCGAGATCAAGTTCAACGAGGACCGTACCGCGCACGTCGTCCCGCGCGTGGCCGGCATCGTCGAGCAGGTGTCGGTATCGCTCGGGCAGAACATCGCGAAGGGGCAGGTGCTCGCCGTGATTGCAAGCACCGATCTGGCCGACCGCCGCAGCGAACTGCTGACGGCCGAGCGCCGGCTGTCGGGTGCGCGCGCGACCTACGAGCGCGAACGCACGTTGTGGAAGGAGCGCATCTCCGCCGAGCAGGACTACCAGCAGGCGCAGGTGCAGTTGCGCGAGGCCGAGATCGCCGTGCAGAACGCCCGGCAGAAGCTCGCCGCGCTGAACGCGCCGGTCGGTGCGGGCGCGCTGAACCGCTACGAACTGCGTGCGCCGTTCGCGGGCACGATCGTCGAGAAGCATGCGACGCCCGGCGAGGCGATCGCCGCTGATGCGAGCATGTTCGTGATCTCCGATCTGTCGACCGTCTGGGCCGAGATGGCCGTGCCGGCACAGCGGCTCAACGACGTGCGCGTCGGCCGCGACGCAACCGTGATTGCGACGGCGTTCGAATCGCGTTCGAGCGGCCCGATCGCGTACGTCGGGTCGCTGCTCGGCGAACAGACGCGCACCGCGCCGGCGCGTGTCGTGCTGCCGAACCCGGACGGCGTGTGGCGCCCGGGCATGTTCGTGAACGTGTCGGTCGACGCGGGCAAGCAGGCGGTGCCGCTGGCGGTCGCGAGCGACGCGCTGCAGGACGTCGACGGCGCGCCGTCGGTGTTCGTGCGCTCGCCGAAGGGATTCGTCGCGCAGGCCGTCGAAACGGGGCGGCGCGACGAGCGCGCGACCGAGGTGCTGAAGGGGCTCAAGCCGGGTCAGGAATATGCGGCGTCGAACAGCTTCGTGCTGAAGGCCGAGCTCGGCAAGGGGAGCGCCGAACATGAATGAGCGATACGTGTGCGCCGTTTCCCGGCTCGCGGCCCGATATGCGGCCCGCTTTCCGGCCCGTCGAGTGACCGGACGGGCGGCCCGTCCGGTGCGGGCGACCGTTCCCCGTTTCAAGGAATCCCGACATGTTTGAGCGCCTGATCCGCTTTGCGATTGCGCATCGCTGGCTCGTGATGCTGGCGATCGCGGCCGTGGCCGCGCTGGGCGTGTTCAGCTACCAGAAGCTGCCGATCGACGCGGTGCCCGACATCACGAACGTGCAGGTCCAGATCAACACGTCCGCGCCCGGCTATTCGCCGCTCGAGGCCGAGCAGCGCATCACCTATCCGGTCGAGACCGTGATGGCCGGGCTGCCGGGCCTCGAGCAGACGCGCTCGATCTCGCGCTACGGGCTGTCGCAGGTCACCGTGATCTTCAAGGACGGCACCGACATCTACTTCGCGCGGCAGCTCGTCAACGAGCGCATCCAGGAAGCGAAGGACAAGTTGCCGGCCGGCATCGCACCCGCGATGGGGCCGACGTCGACGGGCCTCGGCGAGATCTACCTGTGGACCGTCGAGGCCGACGCCAACGCGCGCAAGCCCGACGGCACGCGCTATACGGCGGCCGACCTGCGCGAGCTGCAGGACTGGGTCGTGCGGCCGCAGCTGCGCAACGTGCGCGGCGTGACCGAGGTCAACTCGATCGGCGGCTACGTGAAGGAATACCGCGTCGCGCCGAATCCGGCCAAGCTGATGTCGTACGGGCTCACGCTCGCCGACGTCGTGCGCGCGCTGGAACGCAACAACGACAACGTCGGCGCCGGCTACATCGAAAAGCGCGGCGAGCAGTATCTCGTGCGCGTGCCGGGCCAGGCGCGTACCGTCGACGATATCGCGAACATCGTGCTGACCAACGTCGGCGGCGTGCCGGTGCGGATGAAGGACGTCGGCGTCGTCGACATCGGCCGCGAACTGCGTACCGGCGCCGCGACGGCGAACGGCGAGGAAGTCGTGCTCGGCACGGTCTTCATGCTGATGGGCGAGAACAGCCGCACGGTCGCGAAGGCCGTCGCCGCGAAGATGGAGGACGTGAACCGCACGCTGCCGGCCGGCGTGAAGGCGATTCCCGTGTACGACCGCACGGTGCTCGTCGAGAAGGCCGTCGCGACGGTGAAGAAGAACCTGCTCGAAGGCGCGATCCTCGTGATCGCCGTGCTGTTCCTGTTCCTCGGCAATATCCGCGCGGCGCTGATCACCGCGCTCGTGATTCCGCTGTCGATGCTGATGACCTTCACCGGCATGGTCAACGCGAAGGTGAGCGCGAACCTGATGAGCCTGGGCGCGCTCGATTTCGGGATCATCGTCGACGGCGCGGTGGTGATCGTCGAGAACTGCGTGCGGCGGCTCGCGCATGCGCAGGCGACGGCCGGCCGGCCGCTCACGCGCGACGAGCGCTTCGCCGAGGTGTTCGGCGCGTCGCAGGAAGCGCGGCGCGCGCTGATCTTCGGGCAACTGATCATCATGGTCGTGTACCTGCCGATCTTTGCGCTGACGGGTGTCGAAGGCAAGATGTTCCACCCGATGGCGATTACCGTCGTGATGGCGCTTGCGGCCGCGATGGTGCTGACCGTCACGTTCATTCCGGCGGCAGTCGCCTTGTTCATCGGCGAGCGTGTCGAGGAAAAGGAGAACCGGGTGATGAGCTGGGCGCGGCGCGCGTACGAACCGGTGCTCGCCGCGTTCATGACGCGCCCGGCGCGCGTGATGATCGGCGCCGGCGCGATCGTGCTGGTCACGCTCGGGCTCGCGACGCGGCTCGGCAGCGAGTTCATCCCGAGCCTCAACGAAGGCGATCTCGCCGTCTCCGCGCTACGGATTCCCGGCACGAGCCTGTCGCAGTCGGTCGAGATGCAGAAGTCGATCGAGAAGACGCTGAAGGCGCGCTTCCCCGAGATCGAACGCGTGTTCGCGCGCACCGGCACGGCGGAGATCGCGGCCGACCCGATGCCGCCGAACCTGTCGGACGGCTACATCATGCTGAAGCCGGCCGACCAGTGGCCCGACCCGAAGAAGCCGCGCGACCAGCTCGTGCGCGAGATCGAGGCGGCGCTCGCCGAGTTGCCGGGCAACGCGTACGAGTTCTCGCAGCCGATCCAGCTGCGCTTCAACGAGCTGATCTCGGGCGTGCGCAGCGACGTCGCGGTGAAGATCTTCGGCGACGACATGGCCGTGCTGAACCAGACGGGCGAGCAGATCGCGGCCGCCTTGCAGAAAGTGCCGGGCGCATCGGAGGTGAAGGTCGAGCAGACCACCGGCCTGCCGGTGCTGACCGTCAACCTCGACCGCGACAAGCTCGCGCGCTACGGCGTGAGCGTCGCCGACCTGCAGGACTCGGTGGCCGCGGCTGTCGGCGGGCAGAAGGCCGGCACGCTGTTCCAGGGCGACCGCCGTTTCGACATCGTCGTGCGGCTGCCCGACGAGCTGCGTTCGGACATCGAGGCGATCAAGCGGCTGCCGATCGCGCTGCCCGCGCCGGCCGCCGGCGCCAGCGCGCCGCTCGCGGCGGCGCCGTACGTGCCGCTCGCGGAACTCGCGACGATCGACGTCGCGCCGGGCCCGAACCAGATCAGCCGCGAGGACGGCAAGCGGCGCGTCGTCGTCAGCGCGAACGTCCGTGGCCGCGATGTCGGCTCGTTCGTCGCCGATGCGCGCGAGCAGCTGCAGCAGGACGTGCGCGTGCCGGCCGGTTACTGGGTGTCGTGGGGCGGCCAGTTCGAGCAGCTGCAAAGCGCGAGCGAGCGCCTGAAGCTTGTTGTGCCGCTCGCGCTGTTCATGGTGTTCGTGCTGCTGTTCGTGATGTTCAACAACGTGAAGGACGGGCTGCTCGTGTTCACCGGCATCCCGTTCGCGCTGAGCGGCGGCGTGGTGTCGCTGTGGTTGCGCGGGATTCCGCTGTCGATCACGGCGGCGGTCGGCTTCATCGCGCTGTCGGGCGTGGCGGTGCTCAACGGGCTCGTGATGATCTCGTTCATCCGCAACCTGCGCGACGAAGGGATGCCGCTCGAGGCTGCCGTGCATGACGGTGCGCTCACGCGGCTGCGGCCGGTGCTGATGACCGCGCTGGTCGCGTCGCTCGGCTTCCTGCCGATGGCGTTCGCGACCGGCACCGGCGCCGAGGTGCAGCGCCCGCTCGCGACGGTCGTGATCGGCGGTATCCTGTCGTCCACGGCGCTGACGCTGCTGGTGCTGCCGGTGCTGTACCGCGTGAGCCATGCGGTGTCGTGGCGCGCGGCGTTTCGCGGCGGCCTCGGCGCGGGCGTGCTGCGCCGGCTGGGTTTCTTCAAGGGTAATGCGTGATGCGAATTCTGATTGTCGAGGATGAACCGAAGACGGGCGCGTACCTGCGCAAGGGCCTCACCGAGGCCGGCTACGTCGTCGACTGGGTCGAGGACGGCATCACGGGCCAGCACCAGGCCGAAACCGAGGAGTACGACCTGCTCGTGCTCGACGTCATGCTGCCCGGCCAGGACGGCTGGACGCTGCTGCAGAACCTGCGGCGCAGCAAGTCGACGCCCGTGCTGTTCCTCACCGCGCGCGACGACGTCGGCGATCGCGTGAAGGGCCTCGAGCTCGGCGCCGACGACTATCTCGCGAAGCCGTTCGACTTCGTCGAGCTGACCGCACGCATCAAGTCGATCCTGCGGCGCGGCCAGCCGCGCGATTCGAACACGCTGCGCGTGGCCGATCTCGAGCTCGACCTGACACGCCGCAAGGCCACGCGGCAGGGCGACACGATCCTGCTGACCGCGAAGGAATTCGCGCTGCTGTGGCTGCTGATGCGCCGCGAGGGCGAGATCCTGCCGCGCGCGACGATCGCGTCGCAGGTGTGGGACATGAACTTCAACAGCGACACGAACGTCGTCGATTCGGCGATCCGGCGGCTGCGCTCGAAGATCGACGACGCGTACGAACCGAAACTGATCCACACGGTGCGCGGCATGGGCTACGTGCTCGAAGCGCGCGGCGGCGCGGCCGCATGATCGCGCGTCTGCTGCCGCGCACGCTGCGCGGACGCCTGACCGCGCTGATCATCCTGTCGACGTCGGTGATCCTCGCATCGAGCGGCGTCGCGCTTTACAAGGCGTTGAGCAGCCGTGTCGAGATGACGGCCGCCGAGCAGATGGCCGGCATATCCGCCGCGCTCGGCACGCACCTGGGCGGAGCGGACACGACGGCCGACGTCGCGCGCAACCCGGGCATCTGGATCGACCAGCTGCACGGTCACCAGAACATGGATCTTGCGATCTTCGATGCAACGGGCGCGCGCCTCGTCAGTACGCCCGGATTCCGTCCCTATGCGCCGCTGATGTCGCTGAACGCCGGGCGCGTGCCGGTCGCCGTCACACCGCCCGGCGCGCGGCACCAGTATCTGGTGACGAATGTGCCGCTCGCGGGCGGCGCCGGGGCGGGTGCGCCCGTGGTGCGCGTCGCCGTGCAGTACGACCGCAGCGCCGACGTGCTGCTGCTGCGCACGCATGCCTATACGATTGTCGTGATCGAGGTGTTCGGCGTGGTGCTGGCGGCCGCGATCGCATACGGCATCGCGGCGCTCGGGCTGAGCCCGTTGCGGCGCTTCGCGGCGCGGGCCGAGCAGATGTCGACGAGCCGGCTCGCGCATCCGCTGCCGGAACTCGATACGTCCGGCGAACTGAAGGAGCTCGAGCATGCCTTCAACGGGATGCTCGAACGGCTGAACGAGTCGTTCACGCGGCTGAGCCAGTTCTCGTCGAATCTCGCGCACGACATGCGCACGCCGCTCACGAACCTGCAGGCAGCCGCGCAGGTCGTGCTGTCGCAGCCGCGCAGCGCGGAGGAATACCGGAACGTGATCGAGTCGAGCATCGACGAATACCAGCGCTTGTCGAGGATGATCGAGGACATGCTGTTTCTCGCGCGCTCGGAACAGGCCGGCACGTCAATCGGCGTGCGGCGCCTGAATGCGGCGGAGGAGGCTGAGCGGGTGGCCGGCTACTACGAGCCGCTGGCGGAAGACGAGGGCGTGACGGTGAAGGTCGACGGCCACGCGTGGGTCGATGCGGACCTGACGCTGTACCAGCGTGCGCTGAGCAACCTGCTGTCCAATGCGCTGACCTATGCGCCGCGCGGCAGCGTCGTGACGATCGATTGCGTCGAGCAGGGCGGCGCGACGACGATCGCCGTGTCGGATACGGGGCCCGGCATCGCCGCGGAGCATGTCGGGCGGATCTTCGAGCGCTTCTATCGTGTCGATCCGTCGCGGCACAATTCCGCGTCGGGCACGGGGCTCGGCCTCGCGATCGTCCGGTCGATCATGGACAATCACGGCGGCGAATGCGGTGTCGACAGCGATCCCGGCCGGCGCACGACGTTCTGGCTGCGCTTTCCGCGCCGGCCGGCCGAGCCGGACCGGCCGGCGGCCATCGGCACCTGACACCGCGGGCGGGTACGCTCGCGCGTTCGCCATGAGGCGGTAGCGCGCGGCGTGCTGCCCGCGGTCGTGCGGCCGAGCGTCATTTCTGCGCGGTCAGGTTGTCGTGGTTGTCGGCCTGCGGCTTCTTCTCGCCGCCATGCACCGAAATCCCGTGAAGCTCCTTGTTGCGCGCGACCATCTCGCTGGTCGGCGGGTATTGCGTCTTGCCCGTCGGCACGACGCCTTCGTGCTGCGCCTGCTTCAGTTCGTTGACGACCTGCGTGCGGGTCTTGCCCTGCGTTTGCGTTTCCGCGAAGGCGGCCTGCGTGGCCATCCCGAGCGACAGCGTGGCGGTGACGAACAGTGCTGCGAGTTTTGCCGTTTTCATCGAGTGCTCTCCTTGATCAGGTCGCCGGGTGGCGAACCATGGACCCAGTATGCGAAAGCAGCCGTGCGTGATCGTGATCGCAAGATGAAAAAATCGTCAGATAACGCAAGCAGGCAGCGCGTCGTTGGAACCTGACTGACATGACGTAACCGTCATGTTCGCGTCATGGGCACGATGAGCGGGAAGCGGAACATGAAGTCTGCCGTTGGCCGACAGGGCCAACGGCATTCGCGCCGTTCGCGACAGCAGCATGGAAAGCGGGCGGCCCTGTCCAGCCTCCCATTCCGGACCGAAACGTGCATCGTCCCGCCATTCGTTTGACCTTGATCGCAGTCCTGATCGTCCCGCTGTTCGCAGGCTGCGCATCGACTCGCTCCGGCACCTCCGCGGCCACGCCTGCCGCCACGTCTTCGGCCGCACGCCAGCCGGTGCCGGCCGACCTGATGCCCGGCGAGCAGATCGACTATGCCGGTCACCGCTGCGGCAATCCGAACCTGCATGTGAAAACGCATCCGTGCCTGTTTCCGCAACGCAATTCCGCACAGTGATCGTCCTGCGCGCGAAAAAAAGGCCCGGCACTCGACGAGTCCGGGCCTAACGCGTGATCGTGCCGTGCGACAACGACCCGCTGCGTGGGTGGGAACGGGCAGGGCCCGTTACCGTTCCGATCGTAGCGACCTCACGCATCGAGAACCTGATCGCAACATGAAATTTTCGTCACGCAGCGCGTGGAGCCGGCCGCCGCGATCAGAACCGGTGGCGTAACCCCAGATTCACGATGCCCTGCGTGCGCGTGCCACCGTAGCCGTAGGAACCGATCGATGCCTGCGCCGTTTGCGTGCCGCCGTCGAGCGTGCGCTGCTCGCCGTTCGCGCGCTGCCAGGCGCCGACCGCATAGAGATCGGTGCGCTTCGACAGCACGTAGTCGGCCCCGGCGGACACCTGATGGTAGGTCGCGCCCGTATCGCCGCGGGCACGCGTGTAGCTGTAGCCGAGGCCGACGAGCAGGCTCGGCGTCGCCTGATAGTTGAAGAAGCCGCGTGCGGTGTCGTACTTCTGCGTGCTGCGGAACGCGGACATCGCGTCGGCCTTGTACAGCGCATTGCTGTAGTCGATGCCGATCGCGAAGGGGGCGAAGTTGTAGCGCAGCGCACCGCGTGCGATGCCGATCGATTTCGCTGAGATGTAGCCGCCGTTGACCAGCGACCCGTCGAACGTGCCGTCGGACGTGCCGTTCCAGCCAGTCCGGATCCCGTTGGCGAGCGATGAACGGTTGGCCGCGTAGTAGTAGCCGCCCGCGACGTCGACCGGGCCGTTGCTGTACGACAGGCCGGCCGACCAGGTCTGGCCCGCGCCGCTCTTGCCGGCCACGCCGCCGAGCGCATACATGCCGACGAACTGGAATCCGCTGATTACGGGGGACGTGTACTTCACCGCGTTGTCGGTGCGCGACGACGTGTCGTAGTTGTCGACGTCGCCGGGTGTCGCATACACGCTGCCGAAGTAGAAGTCGCCGGTGACCGGCCATGCGACGTCCGCAAGCGCGTCATACTGGCGGCCGAGCGTCAGCGTGCCCCAGCGGGCGCTTTCAAGGCCGACGAACGCCTGCCGGCCGAACATCCGGTTGCCTTGCCCGAGCGCGCCGGTGTTCGGGTTGAAGCCGTTTTCCAGCGTGAAGATCGCTTTCAGCCCGCCGCCCAGGTCTTCCGCGCCTTTCACGCCGAAGCGGTTGCCGAGCAGATTGCCGTTGCCGAGGCCGACGAGGTTCTTGCCGCCCGCGTCGGCGTTCCACACGTACGTGAGCGACGTATCGAACAGCCCGTACAGCGTGACTTCCGTCGCATGCGCCGCGTGGGTAGCCGCGAGCAACGTACTCGACATCATGACGAGCCGAACTGGAGTTTTCATGGTGTGCCCCTGAGGTTCAAGAAGATCGTTTCGTGCATCGCTCGATTCCGGTGTGGAGCCTTATGGGGGCGAGCCGGAATATCGCGATTGCGCTGGCGATTCTGGAAAGCGTTCGGATCGTGGAGGTGAGGGACAAATGAGAAAAATGTCATCGCCGTGTCATGTGCGCGGAATCAGGCGGGGAATTTCATTCGTACTGCGACGCAGCAGATGCCGGGACGGTGACGAAACCGTCATGCTGCGATCACGATTTCGCACCGGCGTCGGCTCACAGTGAACGCTCCCGTCACGGATTTCCAGCAAGGAGCCAACAACATGAACATTCCGCGACCGATGATCGCCATCGCCGTTGCCGCACTGTCGATTGCGGCCTTCTCACCGGCGGTCGCCGCCCAATCGAAGACCCGGCAGGAAGTGCGTCAGGAACTGGTGCGCGCGCGGCACGACGGCGTGATCCCGAGCCCGAATCACGATTACCCGGCGAGCCCGGCTGCTGTCGCGCGGAATCAGGAAATTCATCGCTCGACCGTTCATCGCGGCGAGCCGGCGCCGATGGTCGATGCGCACGACAACCGCTTTGCGGTGCGTTGATCGTTCATTCACGGCCGGGCGGCGCGATGCCCGCCGGCTGGATCCACCCGCGTAAAGGAGAGTGCCATGCGTACTATCGCGAAAGGAATCGTGCTTGCGGTGTGCCTGATGTCGACGGCCGCGATGGCGGCCGGCTGGCCGGAACGTGCGCTGTCGCACGCGCCGGCGCATGACGTCGGCAGCCGTGCAAACGAGCGGATGCACTGCGAATTCGCGGCGGTGCCTGCTGGCGCGTGGACGGCGACGTTCACGCGCGGGCAATGCGAAGTCGCCAACGGCCGGCTGACGTTCGTGCCGGCCGATGCGGGAAGCGGGGCGACGATGACGGAGAAGCGGATCGTGCTCGGCGACGTCCGCACCGCGTCGCATCAGTCGCGCAAGTTGAAGGAACAACTGCAATTGACGACGCGCGACGAAGTGATCGCACTGAACGTGCTGACCGACGACGGCAGCCGCAAGTCGCGCGAACATGCGATCGACCTGTGGGCTGCGTTGCGCAACGAGGGCGTCACGCCCGTGAACGGCACGCGGATCGTCGACACCTATCCGGCAGGCGCGACGACGTGGTAGCCGCCGCGTCCGGCTTATCCCGCCTTGACTGACCCTTCGATCAGGAAGAACACGATGAAGCCGATGAAGAACGCGGCCGTCGCGAACGGCGTTTCGGGCACCTCGTGCGCTTCGACCAGCAGTTCTTCGGTCACGAGGTACAGCAGCGCGACGGTGCCGAGCCCCAGCAGCGCCGCGTAGATATTCGTCGGCAGGCCGGCAAACGCCGCATTGCCGGCAATGGCCGCGATGCTCAACAATGCGGCAAGCCCGACCGGCACGACGATCGACAGCATCCGGCCGATCCCTGCGGCGGCAAGCGCGGCGCTGACCGATAGCGCGAGGAACAGCACTTCGAGCGTCAGCGCGACGGTCAGGATGATGCCGCTTTCGTCGCTGGCGGAGAAGGCGATGCCGAGCACGAGGCCGTCGATGACGAGGTCGATCGCGGTGACGATGATCAGGCTCACGGGCAGCCGCGCGTCCTCGAAGCGCGTCTCGATCGTGCCCGACAGCGCACGGATCGCGAGCATCAGCGCGATGCCGAGCACGAACCCGACGACGACCGGAAACAGCGCATGCGCGCGGTCTTGCGGCAGCAGTTCGAGCGCCGCGGCCGCGAACACGATGCCGCCGGTGAAATGCTGGATGACGCTCGACGTTTTCGGGCCGGGCGCACGCCACGCGGCCGCGAGGGCGCCGAAACAGGCCGCCAGCACGGGCGGTAACGTGAGCAGCGCAAGCTTCGCGGTCGGTGTCATGTGGCCTCGGGCAGTGGGCGTGCAACAGCAGGTGCTGCATTGCACGGTTCGTACGCGCCGGGCGGTGCCCCGGCATCAACCGGGGATTGAACACCTTGAAGCCGCTTCAAGGTCAAGGCATTTGACGCGGGGCGTACCGGCCAGCCGGCGCGCCCGTTCCCGTCAAAGTTGCGCGAGCGCCTGGTCGAGATCGGCGAGCAGGTCGTCGATATGCTCGATGCCGATCGACAGTCGCACCGTTTCTTCCTTCACGCCGGCCTTCGCGAGCTCGGCCGGCGACAGTTGCCGGTGCGTCGTCGAGGCGGGGTGCGTCGCGAGCGACTTCGTATCGCCGATGTTGACGAGCCGCGTGAACAGCTTCAGCGCGTCCTGGAACTTCGCACCGCCGTCGCGGCCGCCCTTCACGCCGAACGTCAGGATGCCCGGCGCGCGACCCGACAGGTAGCGTGCGACGAGCGGATGGTCGGGGTGATCGGGCAGGCCCGCGTAGTTCACCCACTCGACGTGCTCGTGGCGCGCGAGATGCTGCGCGATCGTCAGCGCGTTGTCGCTGATCCGTTCGACGCGCAGCGCCAGCGTCTCGATGCCCTGCAGGATCTGGAAGGCGTTGAACGGCGAGATCGCCGCGCCCATGTTGCGCAGCGGCACCACGCGCGCGCGGCCGATATACGCGGCCGGCCCGAACGCTTCCGTGTAGACGACGCCGTGGTAGCTGACGTCCGGCTCGTTCAGCCGTTTGAAGCGGTCGGCGTGTTCGGCCCACGGGAACTTGCCCGAATCGACGATCGCGCCGCCGAGGCTCGTGCCGTGCCCGCCGAGGTACTTCGTCAGCGAGTGCACGACGATGTCCGCGCCATGCTCGAACGGGCGCAGCAGGTACGGCGACGGCACCGTGTTGTCGACGATCAGCGGGATGCCGTGCCGATGCGCGACTTCCGCGAGCGCGGCGATGTCGGTGACGTTGCCGAGCGGGTTGCCGACCGATTCCGCGAAGATCGCCTTCGTGCGCGCATCGATCAGCGGTTCGAACGACGCCGGGTCGCGCGGATCGGCGAAGCGCGTGGTGATCCCGTATTGCGGCAACGTATGCGCGAACAGGTTGTAGGTGCCGCCATACAGCGAACTCGCGGACACGATGTTGTCGCCGGCTTCGGCGATCGTCTGGATCGCGTACGTGACCGCGGATTGCCCCGATGCAAGCGCGAGCGCGCCGATGCCGCCCTCGAGCGCGGCGATCCGCTGCTCGAGCACGTCCGTCGTCGGGTTCATGATCCGCGTGTAGATGTTGCCCTGGACCTTCAGGTCGAACAGGTCGGCGCCGTGCTGCGTATCGTCGAATGCGTACGCAACGGTCTGGTAGATCGGGACGGCGACCGCGCGGGTGGTCGGGTCGGGACGATAACCGCCGTGCACGGCGATGGTTTCGAGACGCCAGTTCGGATTGGCCTGATCGGTCATGGGTGCTCCGTTTGTTGTTGTGAAGGTCGAGGGGTCCTGCCGTCCGGCGATTATAGGAGCACGTGCGCTGCTGTCCTTAGAACGAATGGTGTGTTGCTTATGGGGGCGTCGCGCATAGAATGCCTTTTTCCCGCAGACGAAAGGTGCGCGATGGATCAGGATCAGTGGAACCAGGTGGATGCGTATTTCTCCGCGACGCTCGTGCCGTCCGACGATGCGCTCGATGCCGCGCTGGCGGCAAGCGACGCGGCCGGGCTGCCCGCGATCAACGTCGCGCCGAACCAGGGCAAGCTGCTGCAGCTGCTCGCGACGATCCGCGGCGCGCGCCGCATCCTCGAGGTCGGTACGCTCGGCGGCTACAGTACGATCTGGCTTGCACGCGCATTGCCGCCCGGCGGCGCGCTCGTGACGCTCGAACTGAACCCCGACCATGCGAAGGTCGCGACGCAGAACATCGCGCGCGCCGGGTTCGCGGAGGTCGTGTCGGTGGTGGTCGGCAGCGCGAAGGACAGCCTCGCGCGGCTCGTCGACGCCGGTGAGGCGCCGTTCGATTTCATCTTCATCGATGCGGACAAGGACAACAACGCGGTCTATCTCGACGCGGCGCTGAAGCTGTCGCGGCCCGGCACCGTGATCGTCGTCGACAACGTCGTGCGGCGCGGGCGCGTGGCCGATCCGGACAATCGCGAGCCTGACGTGGTCGGCGTGCGCGACGGGTTCGCGCGTCTCGTGGCCGAGCCGGCGCTCACGACGACGGCCGTGCAGACGGTCGGGCAGAAGGGCTGGGACGGGTTCTCGATCTCGATCGTCGGCGCGTGACGTGATGCGTCAGTGCGCGCTTGCGGTCGCGTCGGCGCGGCGATACAGGCGCGGCCACTGATCCTGGAACAGGCCGTTGCAGGTGCCGTGCGTTGCGATGTCGGCGAGCAGGAAGCGCCGGCCGTCGAAGATCCACGACGCGGTCGAGCCGCAATCGCCGGCACTGCGCAATCGGACCTTGCTCGACAGCATCGCGCTGGACGGGTCGTAGCCGGCGTCGGTGAGTTCGTTCGCGAAGGATGCCGAATCGAGGCCCGCATTTGCGTTCTCGCCGAAATTCATGGCCGTCGGTGCGTACGGTGCGGTGCGGCGGATGCGATACCACAGGTCGGTGTGGTTATACATGCTGCTGGTCTGGCACGGGATCGCGACGAGCGCCTCGTCGGCCGAGATCGCGACGGCGGTCGATGCCTTCCTGCGATCGCTTGCCGACATTTCGTCTTCGACATCGGCCGCACATTGCTTCACGTCCGTGCCGAATTTCGCGAGCACCGCGTCGACGAGCGGACGCTGTTCTGCTGCCGACAGGCTGGAGACGGGCGGCGGCGCCGGCGTGACGGCGGGCGGCAGCGCCGGTGCGGGCGGCACCGACGACGCAGGCCTGGTACCGGGGCGCAGCAGCGCGGTGACCGTGCCGACGCGGCCCTGCGTATCGTCGATCAGCAGCAGCGCGGCATTCAACCCCGACAACGGCGTGCGCGCGGTGTGTGCCGACGCCGGATCGCCGAAGCTCAGCAGCTGTGCGTTGCGCGACGCGGAAAGCCACGCGGCAACCGTTGCCGGATCGTTCGTGCGGACCCGGAACGGGTGTGCTTCGTCGTCGGGCTTGTCGCCGAACGCATGCCATTGGGCCGGCACCGCATCGAACGGGCGGCCGTCGACGCGTGCGGTACGCAGGTCCAGCGGCGCCGACGCGTAGAGGTCGAGCGACGGTTGCGCATCGGGGCCGGCGTCGCGCGTCACGCGCAGGATGAGGCGGGTGCGTGCATCGTCGATATCGTCCGCATGGCTTTCGGCCACGCAGCGATTGCCGTTGTCGCAGACGACCGACCAGTTCTTGAAATCGCGCTCGACCGGCGGCCGCGCGAGCGGACGGGCCTGTGCGGCGAATGGGGAAACGGAGAGGAGGACGGCGAGGGCAAGCGAAAAACGGTGCGACATGACGGTTCGTATCGACGGTGAAAGGGCGGGCGGAAGATGCCGGACTGCAAGCGCATCGTCAGCAAGCGGTGCAGGTCGAGTGCAGCGGCGCGAACGGCGTCAAGTATACCGCTGCGACGGGAGGCGCCCGATGTGGCGACCCGTAGTGCGCGCGTGCGTGCGTTGCTGGCCGCGCAGAGGCCGCTGCAGACGGACAAACGGCGCGATGCCGCCAGGCACCGCGCCGTTTGCTTTTCATCGACTGTCGAAAACCTCGCACGGGAACGTGTCGGGCATCGACACGCCGCACCGCGCTACCCCTTCACGCACACCACCTGGCGCAGCGTGTGCACCACTTCGACGAGGCTGCGCTGGGCCGCCATCACCGCGTCGATGTCCTTGTAGGCCATCGGGATTTCGTCGACGACGCCCGCGTCCTTCCGGCATTCGACGCCTTGCGTGGCTTTCGCCTGGTCGTCGGCCGTGAAGCGGCGCTTCGCTTCGGTGCGACTCATCGTCCGGCCCGCGCCGTGGCTGCACGAACAGAAGCTTTCCGGGTTGCCGAGCCCGCGCACGATGAAGCTCTTCGCGCCCATCGAGCCCGGAATGATCCCCAGTTGCCCCATCTGCGCGGACACCGCGCCCTTGCGCGTCACGAACACGTCTTCGCCGAAGTGACGTTCGCGTTGCACGTAGTTGTGGTGGCAGTTCACCGCGTGCTCGTCGACCGCGAACGGCTTCGCGATCACGCCGCGCGCCGCGGCGATCACCGCGTCCATCATCGCCTGCCGGTTGCGAAGCGCATAGTCCTGCGCCCAGCCGACCGCTTCGACGTAGTCGTCGAAGTGCCGGCTGCCTTCGGTGAAATACGCGAGGTTGCGGTCCGGCAGGTTCGCGATGTGCTGACGCATGTCGGCCTGCGCGAGTTCGATGAACAGGCTGCCGATCGCATTGCCGACGCCGCGCGAGCCGCTGTGCAGCATGAACCACACGTGGTCCGCCTCGTCGACGCACACTTCGATGAAGTGATTGCCGGTGCCCAGCGTGCCGAGATGCGCGTAGTGGTTCGTCTTTTCCAGCTTCGGATACTTGTCGACGATCCGCTGGAAACCGGGCAGCAGCGACTTCCACGATTCGGTCACGGCGGCCGGCGTGCGATCGCCCCACGCGCCCGGATCGCGACGCCCCGGCGCGCGGCCGTGCGGCACCGCGCGTTCGATCGCGCTGCGCAGCCCCGCGAGCGAATCCGGCAGGTCGGACGCCGTCAGCGTCGTGCGTGCCGCCATCATCCCGCAGCCGATGTCGACGCCGACCGCGGCCGGGATGATCGCGCCCTTCGTCGGGATCACGCTGCCGATCGTCGAGCCCTTGCCGAGATGGACGTCCGGCATCACCGCGATGTGGCTGAAGACGAACGGCATCTGCGCGGTGTTGCGCAGCTGCGCGCGCGCTTCGTCCTCGACGGCGACGCCTTGCGTCCACATCTTCACCGGCTTGCCGTTCGCCAGTTCCATCACCTGGTAACCCATGTCATTCATTTGCTTCACCCTTCATTCCGTTGTCCGGCGCGGCACACGCGTGCCGCGCCGTGTCCTGCATTACGCGCCCTTGATGCTGACGAGTCCGTTCAGCACCTGGTCGAGGCCGCCGAACACCGAGATGCGGTCGATCCGTTCCGCGACGCGCTCGAGCGTTTCCAGCTCCTTGAGCCGCAGCGCGGTCGGGTTTTCTTCCATCACCTTCGCGGTGTTCAGCAGCGAACGCGTGGCCGCCGTTTCCTCGCGGCGGCGAATCACGTTCGCCTGCGCGGATTTCTCCGCCTCGACCACCTGCGCGAGGATCGTCTTCATGTCGCCCGGCAGCACGATATCCTTCACGCCGACGCTGCGCACGTCGACGCCCGAATCGCCGAGACGGGCACGCACCTGCGCGATCACGACCTCGTCGATCGACTGCTTGTCCTCCAGCAGTTCATCGAGCGAGCGCGTGCCGACCGCCGAGCGCAGTGCGAACTGCAGCTCGCGATACAGGTGCTCGACCGGCTTCTGCAACTGGCCGAATGCATGCAGGACGTCCGCATAGCACCACGTCGCCGACAGGTTCAGCCGCAGCGCGACCTTGTCGCGCGTCAGGATTTCCTGTCCGCCGACTTCGATCGCCTGCAGGCGCAGGTCGACGAGGTCGACCGCGACGTCGCGGTTGAAGCGCCAGAACGCCGACGTACCCGCATCCAGCAACCGCTCGATCTTGCCGTCGATCTTCAGCACGCCGACGTGGTACGCCGGCACCTGCGCCAGCAGCACGCCCGTCAGGCCCGCCACGCCGCGCGCCCGCAGCGCCGGTTGCGCGATGCGCTTCACGAGCGCGGCCGGCAGCATGCTGTCCTGCGCGAGGTCGACGCGTTCGAGGCGGTGCGCGGTCAGGCCGCGCCAGTACAGCCGGCGCGTACCCGGCGCCAGGATCTCGACGAGCACGTCGTCTTCATAGCGCAGGCCCGCTTCGTCGTCGGCGAGATCCATCGCGACGAAGGACTGCGCGAGCACGTCCGGTGCGTCGTGACGCAGGTAGTCGGCCAGCGCGGCGTCGGCGAGCGGCGCGTCGAGACGCGCGGTTTGCACCGACAGACGCTTGAACGGATCGAAGGCCTTGAACACGCCCGGTTCCAGCACCTTCACGAAATCGCCTTCGCTCATCAGCAGCGCGCGTTCGTTCTTTTTCACTACATGTCGCATCCACATATTTTTGTCCTTTTTTTCAACGGCCGCCGGGTGACGCGCATCGTGCGAATCGGGGTGCGACGCAACCGGGCGGGCGGCGCGCCGGCCGGCGTCGAAGCACACGGCGACGCATCCTGCATCGCGTCGTCGTGCGCATCCGCGCAGGCCGTGCGGCCGCCCGGCCGATCGCGCGGAACCTCGACCGGTCCGACGCGCGGCGGGCCTGTCGGCCCGCACCGGCGGGTACTGCTTTCATCACAAGACTGTCTTTACGGACAGTGTTCGAGCGGGATTCGAACCCGCCACCGGCCGGCTTTCGCCGGCTGCTCCACCTGGCTGAGCTTCCGAACAATGGGCGCTCCGGGATTCGAACCCGGACGAGGCATCCTGGCGCGCGCCCCTTTGCCTTCATCTGTCCATGGCGGCATGCGCTGCCGCGACGAACGAGGTTCGGCGGCGGCGCACCAGCAGGGCTTGTTGAACCCTGGCTCGCGGGCCAGCGGGACATCCGGCGTGTTCTATTTAGCGAGGAGCGTGCCAGTGGGCGTGTTTGCGCTCGGGATATTTTTTAGTTCGTTGAAAATAAAGGGGTTTTGTTTGATGTGCAGTATTGGGTGCCGATGCTTTCAGCCTCGCGTGATTACGGAATTCCGATACAATCAGATCGTCTTTTATCTCATGAGATAAACATGCGAAAGACCGTTGCGATCGGTTTTCTCGGTACCGTGCTCGACCAGGGCGATCGCACGGCGCGTCGCTACCCGAAATGGCGGCCGACGATTTCGCTGTGCGAGCACCCCGACCTGCCGATCGACCGGCTCGAACTGCTGTATCCGCAGGAGTACCTGCGTCTCGCCAGTCACGTGCGGGAGGATCTCGCGCAGCTGTCGCCGTATACCGACGTGCGGCTGACGCCGGTCACGCTCCACGATCCTTGGGATTTCGAGAAGGTCTACGCGACGCTGCACGACTTCGCGCGCGCGTATCCGTTCGACCTCGAGCACGAGGATTACCTGATCCACATCACGACCGGCACGCACGTCGCGCAGATCTGCTGGTTCCTGCTGGCGGAAGCGCGCTACCTGCCCGCGCGCCTCGTGCAGACGGGCCCGCCGCAGCGGACCGACGAAGGCCCGAGCGGGCCGGGCACGATATCGGTGATCGATCTCGACCTGTCGCGCTACAACCGGATCGCGCAACGCTTCACGCGCGAGCGCGACGAAACGGTGTCGTTCCTGAAGGCCGGCATCGCCACGCGCAACGCGCGTTTCAATGCGCTGATCGAGCAACTGGAGCGTGTGGCCGTGCGGTCGCGCGCGCCGATGCTGCTGGTCGGGCCGACGGGCGCCGGCAAATCGTTTCTCGCGAAGCGCGTGTACGAGCTGAAGCGCGGCCGCCATCGGCTCGCGGGGCCGTTCATCGAGATCAACTGCGCGACGCTGCGCGGCGACGCGGCGATGTCGACGCTGTTCGGGCACGTGAAGGGCGCGTTCACCGGCGCGCAGACGGCGCGCGCGGGCCTGCTGCGCGCGGCGGACGGCGGGCTGCTGTTTCTCGACGAGATCGGCGAACTCGGGCTCGACGAGCAGGCGATGCTGCTGAAGGCGATCGAGGAGAAGCGTTTCCTGCCGGTCGGCGCGGACGTCGAGGCGACCAGCGATTTCGAGCTGATCGCGGGCACGCATCGCGACCTGCGGCAGATGGTGGCGGTCGGCACGTTCCGCGAGGATCTCTACGCGCGGATCAATCTGTGGACGTACGAACTGCCGGGGCTCGCCGAACGCCGCGAGGACATCGAGCCGAATCTCGAATTCGAACTCGATCGCTTCGGCCGCGAGCAGGGCGAGCTGGTGCGATTCAACGTGGAGGCGAAGCGGCGCTATCTCGCGTTCGCGGCGTCACCGCGCGCAACGTGGGCCGGCAACTTCCGCGAACTGTCGGCGTCGGTCACGCGGATGGCGACGCTGGCCGATGCAGGGCGGATTACCGAGGCGCTTGCCGAGCAGGAAGTCGAGCGGCTGACGCGCACGTGGTCGTCGCCGGGCGGCGCGCGCGTGCCGGAATCGTGCGTCGACGCGGTGTTCGGTATGCGCGCGGCGGAACTCGACCTGTTCGACCGGGCGCAGCTCGAACGCGTGCTCGACGTGTGCCGCACCTCGGCGAGCCTGTCGGAAGCCGGGCGCACGCTGTTCGCGGTGTCGCGGCAGAGCAAGAAGCAGCCGAACGATGCGGACCGGCTGCGCAAGTATCTCGCGCGGTTCGGGCTCGATTGGGAGGCGGTGAGGCAGGCGCTCGACGGGGCATGACGCGCGCCGCGGCGCAGCCGGCGCGATCGGTCAGGCCGCCGCAGTCGCCGCGTCGTGAAACGGCGCCAGGAATCCCCAATCCGGGTGCGCCGCCGCGACATCCGCCAGCCCGTGCGCAAACGCACGCGCCGGCAGCCACGGATACCCGAGCGCCGCATGCAGCGCGCCGAGCTTCACCGACTGCGGATCGTCGACGGTATCCATCCGCGCGATGTGAATGTGCAGCGCGGCGATCCGCGCAACGTCGTCGCCGCTGTCATCTCCCGCAAACTGCCAGCGATACGCGCCATGCCCGATCCGTAGCGCGCCGCTGTCCTTCTGCCGCATCACGACCAGCCACGGCATGTTGCTGACGCCATGGTTGTCGACATCCGGTTCCGTGCAGACGTAATAGGTCCGGCACCGCTCGAATCGCTCGCCGAATTCCTCGACCAGCGTGCGCGCAATGGCGGCCGCGCCCGTCACGCGCGGCGGAAAATCGATATCGTCGTTGGCGAGCGAAAAGCTCAGCTCGGCATCGGCCGCGAAGCAGTCGGCGATCAGTGACGGACGGTTCAGGTCTTTCGCGCGCAGATAGCATTCGAGCAGCGCGCGAACCGTCGCGGGATGAAGCGGGAAGGGCATGGTCGAACCTCCAGTGTCGGAAAATCGGGCCGCATGCGGGCGGCCGGGCCTGGCCGGGGCGCATGTGCCTTTGCCGTATAATTTCGTTTCAAAGCTAAATTCGCATGACTGCATGGAGCGTCGACGTCATGGCCAAGCAGCAAGAGGAGTCCGTTCTGACCATTACCAACCCGGCCTGCCTGATCGACGGCACGGACACGGAATTCCGTCACCTGATCAACGGGCTGTTGCCGTTCGCGGCGCGCCTGCTGTCGGTGCGCGACGGTTTCGGCTCGATCGCCGGGCTGACCGGCATCCAGTATTCGTTGCTCGTGTCGGTCGCGCACCTGTCTCACGACGACGTCGTGACCGTCAACCGCCTGGCCGATCACCTGCACCTGAGCGGCGCGTTCGTGACGATCGAAACCGGCAAGCTCAAGAAGCTCGGCCTGATCGACAAGCGGGCGGACCCGGACGACAAGCGCAAGATGCGGCTCACGGTCACGTCGGCCGGCACGAAGCTGCTGAAGGCGCTGGCGCCCACCCAGCAGCGGATCAACAACGTGCTGTTCGAGGGCGTGACCAAGACCGAATTCAAGGTGATGTGCTCGGTGATCGACCGCCTCGTCACCAACGGTGATCGCGCGACGCTCGATCTCGCGCACATGATCGCGCGCCAGGAAAAAAGCTGACGCACGCCGGCCGCGGGCCGGCGCGATGCCTCGGCCACGCTCAGTGCGCGGCCCACTCGATCGTGTTCAGGTCGACCCCTTCCAGATGCATGTCCCACAACGGGCTCAGCGCGCGCAGCTTGCCGACCGTGTCGCGCACCTGTGCGATCACGCTGTCGACTTCGGCTTCGGTCGTGAAGCGGCCGAGCGTGAAGCGGATCGAGCTGTGCGCGAGTTCGTCGCTGCGGCCGAGCGCACGCAGCACGTAAGACGGCTCCAGCGACGCCGACGTACACGCGGAGCCTGACGATACCGCCACGCCCTTGATCCCCATGATCAGCGATTCGCCTTCGACGAAGTTGAAGCTGACGTTCAGGTTGTGCGGAATCCGCTGCGTCAGGTCGCCGTTCACGTAAACCTCGTCGAGCGTCGACAGCCCGGCCAGCAGCCGGTCGCGCAACGCGCCGACGCGGCGGCCTTCTTCTCCCATCTCTTCCTTCGCAAGCCGAAACGCTTCGCCCATCCCGACGATCTGGTGCGTCGGCAGCGTGCCCGAACGCATCCCGCGCTCGTGGCCGCCGCCGTGCATCTGCGCTTCGATGCGCACGCGCGGCTTGCGGCGCACGTACAGCGCGCCGATCCCCTTCGGGCCGTACACCTTGTGCGCGGTCACCGTCAGCAGGTCGACGTTCAACGCATTCACGTCGACCGGAATCTTGCCGGCTGCCTGCACGGCGTCGCAGTGGAACACGATGCCGCGCGCGCGGCACAGCGCGCCGATCTCGGCAACCGGCTGGATCACGCCCGTTTCATTGTTCGCGAGCATCACCGACACCAGGATCGTGTCGCCGCGCAGCGCCTGCCGCAGCGCATCGAGATCGACGAGGCCGTCTTCCCGCACGTCGAGATACGTGACGTCGAAGCCCTGCCGTTCGAGTTCGCGGCACGTATCGAGCACGGCCTTGTGCTCGGTCTTCACCGTGACGAGATGCTTGCCATGGCCCTGGTAGAAGTGCACGGCGCCCTTGATCGCGAGGTTGTTGCCCTCGGTCGCGCCGGACGTCCACACGATTTCGCGCGGGTCCGCGCCCAGCAGCGCGGCGACGTGCGCGCGCGCTTCCTCGACGGCCTGCTCGGCATCCCAGCCATAGCTGTGGCTGCGTGACGCGGGGTTGCCGAACTGCTCGTGCAGGAACGGCACCATTTTGTCGACCACGCGCGGATCGACGGGCGTCGTCGCGCTGTAGTCCATGTAGATTGGACGGGATGACATCGAAAGGGCTCCGGAAAGCGGGTCTCTCGCGGGGCGCGAAAGCCGGGGAATACGGTTGCCGCAGTGTACGTGGACATTCGCGGGCGCCGCGCAACATCCATCACGCCAGTAGGGTTGTCTTTCAAACAAAGCTTTCAAGATCAGGGTTTACGACAGCTTGAACCCGCCTTTGTGTTTACATTTAATAAAAGCTAAATAACAAAGCTAAATAACGGTGCTTTGTTGGGCTGGATTCCACGGCGGGATCCAGCGATGCAACCCAAGGAGGACGAGATGAGCGAGAACCATGCCGGAGCCGGCGCGGGCGCCGACGAGCAGCGGCGCTTTCGCAGCGCGTTGTCGATGTTCGCGACGGGCGTCGCGGTGATTACCGCACCGCGCAAAGAGGGGATGCCGGTCGGCATCACGGTCGCGTCGTTCAATTCGGTGTCGCTGGATCCGCCGCTGATCCTGTTCTCGGTCGATCGCCGCAGCCTGAGCCTCGGCGACCTGGCCGGCGCGGACGGCTACGCGGTCAACGTGCTCGACGAGACGCAGCAGCACCTGTCGAACTGCTTTGCGAAAGCGAACGGCGACAAATGGGGCTGGCGCGCCGGCGCGGCGGACGACGACGGCGCGGTGCTGCTGCCCGACGCGCTCGCGACGTTCGAATGCGAACCCTATGCGCAGTACGACGGCGGCGACCACGTGATCTTCGTCGGCCGCGTGACGCGGCACCGCGCGCGCTCGGAAGGGCGCCCGCTGATCTTCTTCGGCGGTCGCTACCGCGCGCTCGACGGCGCGCTCGCGCCGTCCGTGTGAACGCAACCCACGATTCATTCCACCCAGGAGGACATCATGATCAAGAACGGGACCCAGCACATCGCGTCGCTGCGCGACGGTCGGCAGGTTTACCTGAACGGGCAGCCGGTCGGCGACGTGACCGCGCATGCGGCATTCCGCAATTCGATTCGCAGCTACGCGAGCCTGTACGACTACCAGGCGCGCGACGAGAACGTCGAGAAGATGACGTTCGTGTCGCCCGACACGGGCAACCGCGTGAGCAGGATCTGGCAACTGCCGGCGTCCTATGCCGAACTCGTCGAGCGCCGTGCCGCGCTGGAAGCGTGGTCGGAGCTGCATTACGGCTTCATGGGCCGTTCGCCCGACCACGTTGCGTCGTGCCTGGCGGGCATGTATATGGGCGCCGACGTATTCGAGCAATACGATCCGGCGCGTGCAGGCGCGCTGCGCGACTACTACCGTTACGCACGCGACAACGACCTGTTCCTGACCTACGTGATCGTGAATCCGCAGGCGAACCAGTCGAAGGCCGCACACGAACAGGAAGACAAGTACCTCGCGGTCGGCATCGTCGACCAGGATGCCGAAGGCATCACGGTGCGCGGCGCGAAGATGCTCGCGACGAGCGGGATCATGGCGAACGAGGTGTTCTGCAGCTGCATCCAGCCGCTGCGCGAAGGCGACGACATGTACGCGCTGTCGTTTGCGGTGCCGATGAACGCGAAGGGCATGAAGATCATGTCGCGCAAGTCGTACGAGGAAAACGCGACGTCGGTGTTCGACAACCCGCTGTCGAGCCGCTTCGACGAGAACGACGCGGTGCTGTACTTCGACGACGTGAAGGTGCCGTGGGAACGGATCTTCGTCGCCGGCAATACGGCGATGTGCGCGAAGCAGTTTCACGCGACGCCTGCCCACGTGTACCAGAACTATCAATGCCAGGTGCGCCTGATGACGAAGCTGCGCTTCCTGGTGGGGCTCGGCTTGAAGATCTCCGAGGTCAACGGGACGAACGCGTTCCCGCAGGTGCGCGAGACGCTGGGCCAGCTCGCGGCCGAAGCGTCGATGGTCGAGGCGTGGGTCTACGGGATGGAGGCGAAGGGCACGGTCGTCAACGGCTTCTACGTGCCCGACCGCAACATGCTGTACGGCTCGCAGGTCGTCACGCAGCAGCTGTATTCGAAGGTGCTCAACACGCTGCGCGAGCTTGCTGGCGGCGGAATGATCATGCTGCCGTCCAGCGTGCGCGATTTCGAGAACCCCGACCTGCTGCGCATCATCGAGAAGACGCAGAAGTCGCCGGTGTGCTCGTCCGAGGAGCGCGTGAAGTTCTTCAAGCTCGCGTGGGACGCGGTCGGCTCCGAATTCGCGTCGCGCCACAACCAGTACGAACTGTTCTATGCCGGTGCGTCGTTCGTCACGAAGGGGCATGCGTACCGCACGTACGACTGGCAGCGCGCGTCGCATCTCGTCGATTCGATGCTCGGCAGCTATTCGCTGAACCAGGAACTGTCGACGCCACGCGCCGCTTGACGCGTCCGGTCGCATCCAACTTCACCCGCTATCGCATTCAGGAGAGACAGATGGCCATCAACAAGCTTCACGACGAATTCCATACGCTGGACATGCAGCGCGACTGGCAGTTGCCGGAAGGTTATGACCCGGCATCCGGCGCGCAGGAGCTGATCCTGTCCGGCGCGCTCGATACCGAGCGCAAGCGCGGCAGCCGCACGCGCCTGCTGCGCCTGCCGGCCGGACTGCATACGAAGAAGCCGTTCGTGCACGACTACTGGGAAGAAGTGTTTCTGGTCGAAGGCGACCTGACCGTCGGCAACGACGAGCACGGCGACGGCGGCACGCCGTTCAACGGCTACACGTACGCGGTGCGTCCGCCCGGTGCATGGCACGGCCCGTTCAAGTCGAACGGCGGCTGCGTGCTGCTCGAGATCCACTACTACGACCCGGCATAAGCGCGGCCATTCACGACACATCGCGGGCAGCGCAGTATCGTGCGCTGCCCGCCACGAGGAGCATTCGATGAAAACCATCACGTTCGCGATCGACGGTCGCGACGGCCGCACCGAGCGCGCGATCGCGATCGACACGCTCGTGATCGCGGGCTGGACCGGACGCGACACGGTCGCCATGGAGAAGCACATCCGCGAGCTGGAAGCACTCGGCGTCAAGCGCCCGGCGACGACACCGGTGTTCTACCGCGTCGCGGCCGATCGCCTCGACCTGTCGCCCGCGATCCAGGTATCGGGCGGGCAGAGCAGCGGCGAGGCGGAGTTCGTGCTGGTGCGCGACGGCGGCGAGACGTTCGTCGGCATCGCGTCCGACCACACCGATCGCGAGGTCGAGACGTACGGGATCACCGTCTCGAAGCAGATGTGCGGCAAGCCGTGCGCGAACACTCTGTGGAAATTCGACGACGTGGCCGGGCACTGGGATCAGCTCGTGCTGCGCGCGTACGCGACGATCGACGGCGAGCGCGTGCTGTATCAGGAAGGCAAGGTGACGGCGATGCGCGCGCCGGACGATCTGCTCGCACAGTTCGCGCGCGACGATGGCCGCTTCGTCGACGGCACCGCGATGCTGTGCGGCACGCTGGCCGCGATCGGCGGCATCCGGCCGGCCGAGCGGTTCGAGGTCGAGCTGGAAGATCCGGTGCTGGGCCGCACGATTCGACATGCGTATGCGGTCGATGCGCTGCCCATTGCGGGCTGACGTCGTCGACGCTCGCGCACTCAAGCGCACTCAGGCGCGGCAGATCGCGATGATCTCCGCGCTGGCCGCTTCGTCGAATGGCGCATGCTGCCAGCCGCCGTACCAGTCGGCCGACGCGAATCCGGCTGCCGCCACGCGTGCCTGCAATTCGGGTTGCCCGATGAAACGCAGCCGGCTCGTGTTCGTCAGCACCGTATCGTCGCGGTGGAAGCGGTAGTGCGTGTCGAACGTCACGATTGCGCGGTCGACCGCACGCACTGCGTGATGGAGATCGACGCGGCCGAAGTCGCGCGATTCGACGCTGCGTGCCGAATGCGCGGGGGTCCACGCACGCCACGGCTCGAGGCGAGGGTTGCGGGTGTCGAACAGGAAGCGGCCGCCATCGGCGAGCACGTGCCGCACGCCACGCAGCGCCGCGTCGATTTCGTCATCGGTCAGCAGGCACTGGAACGCATGCCCGGTCATCACGACCGCATCGAACGGCGCGCCGGGCGGGAGGCTGCCGAGTTCGCACGCGAACCAGCGCACGGTGTCGGCGCGCGGCTGGCGTCGTGCGTATTCGATCATCGCCGGCGCCGGATCGATCGCGACGACGTCATGTCCGGCCGCCGCGAGCCGGCGCGCGAACGTGCCGGTGCCGCAGCCGAGATCGAGGATGCGTTGCGGCGCGGCGCCGATCACGGATGCGTAGAACGCGAAGTCGTGATCGCCCGCGTTGAACAGGTCGTAAACCGCGACGAGGCGCGGATCGGCGTAGAGGCGCTCCGGGTCGGCAGGCGTCATGCGGCCGCGCGTATCAGCGCTGCTGCACGGCCACGCGCAGCCCGAGCGCGATGAAGATCGAACCGATGATCTTGCCTTGCCAGCGCGTGAGCCACGTGAGCCGTTTCACGATGCGGCCGAGCGGGCGGATCGAGCACGCGATCAGCGTCGTGTAGATCGAGCTGAGCACGACGAAGATCAGCCCGAGCACCGCGAACTGCACGAACGTCGAGCCGCGCTCCGGATGCACGAACTGCGGCATGAACGCGAGGAAGAACAGCGCGGTCTTCGGATTCAGCACTTCGGCGGGAATGGCCTGCAGGTACGCCTTGAGCGGCGTGACGGGCGACACTTGCGGCAGCGACGGATCGGACGCCTTTTCCAGCAGCGCCCGCACGCCGAGATAGATCAGGTACGCGGCGCCGACCAGTTTCACGACGTTGAACGCGAGCGCCGACGTCATCAGCAGCGCGGACAGCCCGACGGCCGCGAACAGCGTGTGCACGAAGTCGCCGCTCGCGACGCCGAGGCCGGTCAGGATGCCGGTCTTGCGTCCGCCCTGCACGGTGCGGCTCAGCACGAGCAGCACGGCGGGGCCGGGGATCAGAAACAGGCCCAGAACGACGGCCGTGAAGGTGGTCAGCGTGGTCAGGTCGAACATGGCGGCTCCGGCAGGTTGGCGCAGCGGCGGGGGGATCGGGGCATTGTATTCGGTTCGGCGCGCGGCCGCTGGCGGGCCGCTGGACGACCCGGTTGGACGCGCGCCTTTCTGGTATAAGCACGAAAGGGCGCGCAGCACGGCGTCCGGCTTCCTCCACCGCCCATCGTTTCATGCGCGAGCTTCCACCGACCACCGATCCCGCCGCGGACGCCGACGTCTATCACGTGCCGCGTCCGCTCGTCGTGTTCGGCGGCTCGGTCGTCGAGCCCGAATGGCGGCTGGAACGGCACAGCCATCGCCAGGCGCAGCTGCTCTACACGCTGAGCGGCGTCGTCTATTGCGAGATCGACGGCGGCGTGTGGAGCGCGCCGCCGCAATGCACGGTATGGATTCCCGGCGACGTCCCGCATGCCGCGCGCGGCTCGGCCGGTGCGACCTTCTATGCGGTGCTGGTCGAACCCGACGCCGCGCTCGACCTGCCCGCACGCTGCTGCACGCTGTCCGTGTCGCCGCTGCTGCGCGAGCTGCTGCTGAAAGCCGCGAGCTTCCCGAACCTGTACGACGTCGACGGGCCGCAAGGGCGGCTGATGGCGACGCTGCTCGACGAACTCGTGGCGGCGCCGGTCGAGGATCTGTACCTGCCGATGCCGACCGACCGCCGGCTGCGCAAGCTGATCGATCATCTGCTCGACGATCCGGCCGACAAGTCGCCGCTGCCCGAACTCGCGCGACGCGCGGGCGTCAGCGAGCGCAGCCTCACACGGCTCGCGACGAAGGAGCTCGGGATGAGCCTCGGCGACTGGCGCCGGCGGCTGCACGTCGCGTTGTCGCTGCGGATGCTGACGACCGGCCGCCGCGTGCACCAGATCGCGATCGACCTCGGCTACGAGAGCGCGAGCAGCTTCGTAACGATGTTCCGCAAGGCGACCGGCAAGTCGCCGACGCAATTCCTGACCGACCGGCAGCGCTGAACGACCGCGGCACACCGGCGTTCACGCACGTTTGGCCGGATTGAAAAAGCAGTTGGCCGGGATGAGAAATGACGTGTCTGGCCTCGATCCATAAAATGAGAATCGTTCTCATCTGGAGGTCGACATGCAAATCACCACGACTGAATTCCCGTTTGTCTGGCTGCATTACAGCGGTTCGACGCACCTCGAACCCGCCCAACTGATCGCCGAGCTCGATGCGTTGCTGGCACGCGGCGAACGTTTCGTTCTTCTGACCGACGATGCGCCGTCCGGCGACGATCGCGGCGACGCCGATCACGAAATGCGCAAGCAGCTCGCGAAGTGGAGCAAGGCCAACCGTGCGCAGTCGCGCGAGTGGATCCCCGCGATGATCGCGATCGAGCCCGATGCGGCGCGGCGTGTCGCGCTCGATGCATTTTCGGGCACGTTCGAGAAGGTCTGGGGCTATCCGCTGAACGCGGCGGCGACCCGCGACGACGCGCTGGCGCTCGCGCAGCGGCTGCTTGCGGAACCCGCGCGCAGCATGGCGGCGGCGAACGCCTGAACCGGCCGCCGCGCGAGCCGCGCGGCTTTCGTCGACAACGACACACATGCACGGTGCGCATGCGCGCCGCGGCATGTCGCAACCACGCAGGGGTGAGCGGTGGACAATCCGATCCGCGCGATGCGCATCTTCACGCGCATCGTCGAAATGAAGAGCTTTACACGCGCGGCGCTGGCGCTCGGCATCTCGCGCGCCACCGCGACGCGCACCGTGCAGGAACTCGAAGCGGCGCTCGGCACGCCGCTGCTGGTGCGCACGACGCGCGCGCTGCGGGCGACGTCCGAAGGCGATGCGTATTACCGGCGCTGCGTGAGCATCACGGCGGACGTCGACGAGCTCGAAGCCAGCATTCGCGGCGCAGCGCGGCACCCGAGCGGGCCGCTGCGCGTCGAGGTGCCGGCGTCGGTGGCCGGCGCGATCGTGCTGCCGGCGCTCGACGCGTTTCATGCACGGCATCCCGATCTCGTGCTGATGCTGGGCGTGGCCGGGCGCGCGGGCGATCGCGATGCCGACGCGATCGACTGCCGTATCCGGCTGGGTGCGCTGCCCGATTCGTCACTCGTCGCGCGCCGGCTCGGCACGCTCGAGCGCGTGACGTGCGCGAGCCCCGCGTATCTCGACCGCTTCGGCATTCCACGCACGCTCGACGCGCTGACGGCGCACCGTGCGGTCGGCGGCACGCCGGTGTCCGGCCAGCGCACGGCCGAGCTCGATTTCGTCGCGGACGACGTCGTGCGCAAGATCCGGCTCGACAGCATCGTCAGCGTGGACGACGAGCAGGCGTATCTGGCCTGCGGCGTGCATGGCCTCGGGCTGATCCAGCCGACGCGCATCGCCGCGCAGCCGCTGATCGACGCCGGTCGGCTGCGGGAAGTGCTGCCGCGCTGGCAGCCCGAGGCGGCTGCCGTGTCGGCGGTCTACGTGAAGCGCCCGCATGTATCGCCCGGCGTGCGCGCGTTCGTCGACTGGATCGCCGAGCGTTTTTCGGACGCGTCGCGGGACCTCGAAGGGCTCGTCGTCGCGGGAGGCGTGGCGCGGCGGCCGGCGCCGGAAACGATCGAGGTCGACGATCGCGAGGGTAGTGAGGTCGCGATGGCGTGAAGGATGCGCGGTGGGCGAAGAACGATCAAGCGCTCGCGAGATGGAACGCGCCGGCCATTCGCTCCTGTTCCCTGGCAGGGAGCGCGAGCCGCGTCGCAAGCGTTCTCCACTGGCCGACGATGTCGCTGAAGTCGTCGATGATCTCGTCGGCGTCCTGCAGCTTGAGCCGAAAATACTCGCAGACCTCGCGGGCGAGTTCGAGGTCGAGTGCGTTGTCGGCTTCCGTAATGTTGAGCTTGAGCCCGTCCGCGATCGCGACTGGGTTCATGTCGTAGGCCGCCGAGAGCCGCCACCCCGCACCCGGCACCAGAATGAAGCCGTGATTGCGGAGATGATCGTCGGTGTTCGAAACTAGCAGGTTGAAGACGATTCGCGCCCACAGCTCGCGCAAGTCGGCGTTCGGCTGCGAGCCGTGCCTCATGAGCACTTCGGCCAGTTCCAGGTAGCTGACGCCAGTCGACGCATCGTCGCCGTCGACGTGGTTGGTCATGGTCATCGCCGATGCGAAATGCAGGCGTCGGCCCTTCTCCGTCCGATCGAATCGCCTGACCAGGAAGCAGTGGTGATCGCTGGCGAATTTTCTTGCTTCGGCGTGTGCGACGTTGAGGCCGCAACCCACCGCCAGCGCATTGACGACCATCTCCCAACCACCGACATCGTAGTCGTCGCGTGCGCTTGGAAACTTCGCGATATAAAGGCGGCCTTGATCGTCGGCCACACTTGCCTTGGGTCTTGCGCCGCCGAGCGAGCCGCCAGGGGCGATGAGCATCGACAGCCAGTCGCGGCCATTCGGGGCGGTATTGTCGACGTCTTCCTCCAGCGCGCGACTCGCGTGCTCCAGTTCGCGAATCTCGGCGAACGGTGGGGCGGCGAGATCGTGACGGTCGTCGAGGAACGCTCCGGCGTCGTCGAGCTTGTAACGCAATGCGCCGACGCGATACAGATCGTGCACGCCAAGCAGGTAGTCCGATTCGTGCAGGCGAGTGCCTTTCGGTTGCAGGCCGGCGCGAATGTCACGCTCCAGCCTGCGATCCATCAGCATGCGGCCCCATCGATCGGGGCTGGAGTCCGCGAAGGCGCCGAACGCGTCGCGCGGCGGGGCCGGATATTGGGGGCCTTCGAAGCAACCGATTGCCGGATCGATCTGCACGTTTGCGAATTCGGGTGCCGCCAGCGCGGCAGACGCATACTGGAACTCGAACCGCTCGCTCGCCCGCGTCTTGCGGCTGTGCAGGAGTCCGAGCTTTTGCGGAGCCGGCAAGCCGTCCCAATCTGCGTAGACACCGATCGTGGTCATTTCCCGTGATGCTCCCCATGCCGTTTTCGTGCCGGCTTCAGCAACGCGGCAAGATCGGCGGCCGTCGTGCTGCGGGCATCGCCGCGGTCGGTGGTGTCGGAGGCTGCGCTGTCTGCGTCGGTCGTTTTCGTGGCGGAAGAAGCGGTTGCACGATTGTGCCGCTCGGGCCCAGACGATGCGGCAGAGGACGGACGTGGCGCGGTTCGTCGTTCGGGCCGCGGTTGGACGAGCCGCGCGTCTTGAAGCTGGCGGCCGAATTCGTCCGTGGCGGCGAGATTTTCCAGATCGTTCTGGAGCCCCAGAACCTGCATGACGGACAGATAAGCGCCAATGGTGACGCCCGACCCACCGGCTTCCAGTGAGCGGAGTGTCATTGGTGACATGCCGGCGCGTTCCGCGACCTGCTTGGCCGTCAGTTTGCGGCGCAGGCGCGCAAGTTTCAGCCGCTCGCCGAATTCGGCGAGCAACTGGTTCGATACAGGCAGGAGCGGGGCGGTCTTCTTTGCCATGAAGCCAATATTTCCATATTTTGCTAACGAAGATGCCAAAATATTAGCACCATTGGCATGGTTCATGGACATCTTGAGGGCTGGATGGATGTCCGCGATGCTAATATTTTGGTGATTTCAACAAAAAATAGCCAAAATATTGGCGTTCTTGTGTGCGTTCCCTGCGCGCGGAGCCGCCACGCGTGCCGTTCCGATTCCTACGCCGCCTTCAACCGCCCCAGTTCTTCCGCCAGAAAATCGACGAACGCGCGAATCCGCGTGGACATCTGGTGACGCTGCGCATACACCGCGTAGATATCGGCGCTCGGCGTTTCGTGATCGGGCAGCACGACGACGAGACGCCCGTCGGCGAGATAGTCGCGCAGGTCCCACTCCGCGCGCATCAGGATCCCGTGTCCGTCGAGCGCCCACTTCACCGCGATCTCGCCGTCGTTCGTCGTCAGGTTGCCGTTGATCCGCATGGCTTCCGTGTGGCGCGCCGCGCCGCGGCCGCTCGTCAGGCGCCAGACGCCGTACCCTTCGTCGCCTTGCCGGATGCCGATGCAGTTGTGCCGCGCGAGGTCGTGCGGCGTGCCGGGCGTGCCGTGCCGCGCGAGGTAGGCGGGCGCCGCGCACAGCAGCCGGCGGTTCGGCGCGAGCCGCCGCGCGACGACGCGCGTGTCGGGCGGCTCGCCGAAGCGGATGCACACGTCGAATGCATCGTCGGTGAGCGGCGGCGGCATCACCGACAACTGCAGCTGCACCGACACCTCCGGATAGCGCGCGACGAAGCGCGAGATCGCGGGGCCGATGTGGCTGCGCCCGAACCCGAGTGTCGCGTTCACGCGCAGCAGCCCTTTCGGCCGCTGCTTCGCGCTGCCGAGCAGTTCGCCGAGTTCGTCCATCTGGTCGAGGATCCGGCGCGCGTAGTCGAGATACACGTCGCCCTCGGGCGTCAGCATCATCCGCCGCGTCGTGCGGTTGACGAGCGTCACGCCCGCGCGCCGCTCCATCTGCGTGAGCCGCTTGCTGACGGCCGCGGCGGTCAGCCCGAGTTCGCGCGCGGCCGCGCTCAGGCTGCCCGACGCGGCCAGCGTCGAGAAGAAACCGAGATCGGCCGGCTGGACAGTATCCGACATGACGGGATTTGTGAATTGAAGTTAAAGATGCTTTGAGTATAGCCCCGGTTTCTACACTCCTGGTTCGGTAAAGTGCGTTCACGCTCACGATCAATCGAGGATGTCCGCATGAAGACCTACCGTATCGCAACGATTCCCGGCGACGGCATCGGCAAGGAAGTGGTGCCGGCCGGCAAGCAGGTGCTGGAAACGCTGGCCCGCGGCAGCGACCGCTTTGCCTTCGAGTTCGAGGATTTCGACTGGGGCGCCGATTACTACCGCCAGCACGGCGCGATGATGCCGGCCGACGGCCTCGACGCGCTGCGCGGCAAGGACGCGATCCTGTTCGGCTCGGCGGGCGACCCCGACGTGCCCGACCACGTGACGCTGTGGGGGCTGCGCCTGAAGATCTGCCAGGGCTTCGACCAGTACGCGAACGTGCGCCCGACGCGCATCCTGCCGGGCATCGACGCGCCGCTGAAGCGCTGCGGGCCGGACGACCTGAACTGGGTGATCGTCCGCGAGAACTCCGAAGGCGAATACGCGGGCGTCGGCGGCCGCGTGCACCAGGGCCATCCGATCGAAGCCGCGACCGACGTGTCGATCCTCACGCGCGCCGGTGTCGAACGCATCATGCGCTTCGCGTTCCGGCTCGCGCAGTCGCGCCCCCGCAAGCTGCTGACCGTGATCACGAAGAGCAACGCGCAGCGCCACGCGATGGTGATGTGGGACGAGATCGCGAAGCAGATCGCGCAGGAATTCCCCGACGTGACGTGGGACAAGGAACTCGTCGATGCAGCGACCGCGCGCATGGTCAACCGGCCGGCGTCGCTCGACACGATCGTCGCGACCAACCTGCACGCGGACATCCTCAGCGATCTCGCCGCCGCGCTGGCCGGCAGCCTCGGCATCGCGCCGACCGGCAACATCGATCCCGAGCGTCGCTACCCGTCGATGTTCGAGCCGATCCACGGTTCCGCGTTCGACATCATGGGCAAGGGGCTCGCGAATCCGGTCGGCACGTTCTGGTCGGTCGTGATGCTGCTCGAGCATCTCGGCGAAACGGACGCCGCCGCGCGCGTGATGCAAGCGATCGAGGCCGTGACGGCCGACCCGTCGCTGCATACGCGCGATCTCGGCGGCAGTGCGACGACCGCGCAGGTGACGGCGGCCGTGTGCGAGCGCGTCGCGCACGCGGCGGTCGCGGCCTGACGAACGGGCTGGCGGCGCGCCTGCGCAAGCGGCAGGCGGGCGCCGTCCGCGGATTTTCCTGCCCGGGACTCGCGCATCCGACGCGAGCCGGGCGCCGGCCGCTGGCTGCCCGTCGCCGGCTGCCCGTCGCCGGCTTCATCCCGGCGCCGCCGAACATTCACAGACAGAGCACGGCTCGACCTCGAAGGAGGAGACACATGCAAGCGGATCTGGAAACCCGCGTCTCGCGGAAACTGATGTGGCGCATCATTCCGTTCGTGATGCTGCTTTACTTCGTCAGCTTTCTCGATCGCGTCAACGTCGGCTTCGCCGCGATGACGATGAACAAGGCGATCGGCCTGTCGCCGACCGCGTTCGGGTTCGGCGGCGGCCTGTTCTTCATCGGCTACTTTCTGTTCGAAGTGCCGTCCAACCTGATCCTCCATCGTGTCGGCGCGCGCATCTGGATCGCGCGCGTGATGATCACGTGGGGGATCGTGTCGGCCGTGTCCGCATTCGCGGCCGGGCCGACGAGCTTCTACGTGCTGCGCTTCCTGCTCGGCATGGCCGAAGCCGGCTTCTTCCCCGGCATCATCCTGTACCTGAGCCTGTGGTTCCCCGCGAAGCAGCGCGCGGTGGCCGCCGCATGGTTCATGGCGGCCGCGCCGATCTCGACCGCGATCGGTTCGCCGCTGTCGGGCGCGATCATGCAGATGCCGCCGATGTTCGGGCTCGCCGACTGGCAGATGCTGTACATCGTCGAAGCGCTGCCGGCGGTCGTGCTCGGCTTCGTCGTGCTGAAGTGCCTGACCGATTCGCCGTCGAAGGCCGCATGGCTGCGCGCCGACGAGCGCGACTGGCTGATCGCGAAGCTGAAGGCCGAAGCCGACGCACGGCATACGCACGCCGGGCACACGGCCGGCGCGTGGCAGGCGCTGCGCGATCCGCGCGTGCTGGCGCTCGCGCTGATCTACTTCGGCACGTCGGCGGGGCTCTATACGCTCGGGCTGTGGGCGCCGCTGATGGTCAGGCAGTTCGGCTTCACCGCGTTGCAGACGGGCTTGCTGACCGGCATCCCCAGCATCGCCGCCGTCGTCGCGATGATCGTGTGGGCGCGGCATTCGGATCGCACCGGCGAGCGCACCTGGCACGTCGTGATTCCGTGCGTGCTCGCGTGCATCGGCTTCGTGTTCGCGGGGCAGGCGAGCACCGCGCTGCTGACCGTGCTCGCGCTGGTCGTCGTCAACATCGGGATCAGCGCCGCGAAGGCGCCGCTGTGGGCGATGCCGAGCGCGTTCCTGTCGGGTGCCGGCGCGGCGGCGGGCATCGCGATGATCAACTCGATCGGCAATCTCGGCGGGTTCGTCGGGCCGTTCGCGATCGGCTGGCTGAAGCATGCGACGGGCGGGTATGCGGCGGGGCTGTACGTGGTGGCCGGCACGCTCGCGGTGTCGGCGGTCGTCACGCTGATGCTGAGCCGCAAGAGCGCGCGGGAAGCGGTCGTGCCGGGCGTGCGGCATCACTCGTAAGCGTGGCATGCGCGCAGAAAAGCCGGGCGGGTGTGCGTTGCATACCCGTCCGGCTCCGTGCGTCGTGACGCGCGATCCCCTTCAGCTGTGCGTGAGCGTCAGCGCATAGAACTTCACGACGGTGCCGGGCGTCGTGAGCGGCGTGCCGGACACGGCCGTCTGGTCGTAGTCGCCCGCCTTGAAGTAGAAGCTCTCGCCGTCGAAGCTCGAATCCATCGTGAAGGTCTTGGTCGTGCCGTTCGCGGTGACGGTGATCGTCGTGCCGCTCAGGCTCAGCGCATAGCTGAACGTCTTGCCGACGCCAACCGTGGTGATCGGCGTGGTGGTCGACTTGCCGCCCTGGTTGGTGCTTTCGAGCAGCAGCTGCACGACGCCGCCGGACGTGAACTGCAACTCGCACAGCGGCTTGCTCGGGCCGGTGCCCTGGAAGATCTGGCCGATCGTCGTGTGATCGGGCACTTGCGTGACGGCCACCGTCGCATTCAGCCGGTTGGTGCCGGACGTCGGCCAGATCGCGTTCTCGCGCAGCTCCGTGCGCGGATGCAGCGAGCCGGACGTTGTCCACCCCTGCGTCGGGTCCATCATCACCATCGAGCCGTCGCTGCCGTCCGTGTAGAAATACGTCGGGTTCACGTAGCCGCCCGCGAGCGACGAGCCGCTCACGGTGGTGACGTTGCCGGACGAGCCGGTCGGCAACTGCAGCGTGAACGGCGCAAGGTTGAAGTTCGAGCCGGGCGGATTCGACGGGCTGAGCGCCATGACGGTGGCCTGCTGGCGCGCGGCGGCGGCCGGGCTGGCCGGGTCGTCACCGCCGCAGGCGGACAGGAACGCAACGGACAGGACGGCGGCGACGCACGGGATGATCCGGTTCTTCATGATGTCTCTCTCTCTCTCTCTCTCTGATTGTCCGTGGCTGGGCGCCACGTTGTGGATAACGTTTTCCTTTTTTGGCGTGAGATCGCCGCGAAGGCGATCGGCAGCCTGTAGAAAGCACTCCAAAATACAGAAAGCAGGTAAGGCTCGAACGCGACTGGAGAAACTAGACGTTTAAAGCGGAAGACACTGAAATGCTCGATGCTTGCGATCGGCTTTCCGGATGGTTTGGTCAGCCGGTCGGGGACGATGCTAGCAAGAAGCCTCAAAAGAGTAAACGTTTTCCTTCATGGGGTGATGAAGCCGTTTTCCGCCGAGCCGCGGCGCGCGTAATGCGCGTTTCGATACCGAGGCGCGCGTACAGGCGCGGACGTTACGACGCGGCAGCAGCGACGTGCTGCGCGATGCGCGCCGCACAGGCATCGGGCGTCGCGCCCGACGTATCGAGCACCATCTGGCTGAACGGCCGTGACGCATAGCCTTCGCGATACATCTCGGCGATCCGGTTGCGCTCCCAGTCCGTCAATGCGCGCGAGCCGCGATTCGACGCGGCAATCGCCTCAGGCGGCGCAAGCGTGACGACGAACAACCGCGCCTCACGCGCGTTGCACGCGGCGCGCAGCCGTTCGTGTTCCGCTTCGCCGATCGGATAGGCGATCACCAGATGGCGTTCGCGCGCGGTCGTGATCTGCGTGACGAGACGTTCGAGCGCGATGGCCCACTTCACGTCGAACGGCGCATCGTCAGGCGCATCGTGATCGTCGCCGTCGATGAAGCGTGCGTCGGGCAGCACGCGTGCGAGCGCGAGGCCGATCGTCGTCTTGCCGCTGTTGATCGGGCCATTCAGGTGGATGACGGTAAGGGTGGTCATGAGCAGAGGCGGAGAGTCGAACGACTCGCAGCTTGCCATGACGGGCGCGGCGATGCAGTGCCGTCGGTGCGTCACGCGGCGTGATGCGTATGCGGAGGGGGAAAGCGGGAGAGGGAAGAGGTGGCAGGCTGCGTGCGCGATGATGCGCCACTCATGCAGCCTGCCCGACCGTGCCGCATGCAGCGATGCGGCACGGTATCGAGCAAAACGACTTATTTGTCGTCGCCCTTGATCTGCGGCAGCGCCGTGTTTTCGCCCGGCGTCAGCAGCCCGACTTGCGAGTACACGCGCAGCTTGTCGCGCGTATCGGTGATGTCGAGGTTGCGCATCGTCAGCTGGCCGATCCGGTCGCGCGGCGAGAACGTCGATGCCACCTTCTCCATCGACAGGCGTTCCGGCTGGTACGTGAGGTTCGGCGACTTCGTGCTCAGGATCGAGTAGTCGTTGCCGCGGCGCAGTTCGATCTTCACTTCGCCGGTAATCGCGCGCGCGACCCAGCGCTGGGCCGTTTCACGCAGCATGATCGCCTGCGGGTCGAACCAGCGGCCCTGGTACAGCAGGCGGCCGAGGCGGCGGCCGTTCTCGCGGTACTGCTCGATCGTGTCTTCGTTGTGGATGCCGGTGACGAGACGCTCGTAGGCGATGTACAGCAGCGCGAGGCCCGGGGCTTCGTAGATGCCGCGGCTCTTCGCCTCGATGATCCGGTTTTCGATCTGGTCGCTCATGCCGAGGCCGTGGCGGCCGCCGATGCGGTTCGCTTCCAGCAGCAGCTCGACCGGATCGGTGAACTCGACGCCGTTCAGCGCGACCGGCTGGCCGGCTTCGAAGCGCACCGTCACTTCTTCCGCGGCGATCTTCACGTCGTCGCGCCAGAACGCGACACCCATGATCGGGTTCACGATCTTGATGCCGCTTTCGAGGCTTTCGAGATCCTTCGCTTCGTGCGTCGCGCCGAGCAGGTTCGAGTCGGTCGAATAGGCCTTCTCGGCCGACATCTTGTACGCGAAGCCCGCCTGGTTCATGAATTCGGACATTTCGGCGCGGCCGCCGAGCTCGTCGATGAACGTCTGGTCGAGCCACGGCTTGTAGATCTTCAGATCCGGGTTCACGAGCAGGCCGTAGCGGTAGAAGCGCTCGATGTCGTTGCCCTTGTACGTGCTGCCGTCACCCCAGATGTTGACGCCGTCTTCCTTCATCGCGGCGACGAGCATCGTGCCCGTCACGGCGCGGCCGATCGGCGTCGTGTTGAAGTACGTGACGCCGGCCGTCGTGATGTGGAACGCGCCGCTTTGCAGCGCCGCGATGCCTTCGGCGACGAGCTGCGCACGGCAGTCGATCAGGCGGGCGCCGGCTGCGCCGTATTCGATCGCGCGTTTCGGGATCGCGTCGTAATCGTCTTCGTCGGGCTGGCCGAGGTTCGCCGTGTATGCGTACGGGACGGCGCCCTTGAGTTTCATCCAGTGCAGCGCTGCGCTGGTGTCCAGGCCGCCGGAGAAGGCGATACCGACCTTCTGGCCGGTCGGGAGGCTTTCGAGAATCGTGCTCATAGGAATAACCGTGGATTGAAGCCGGTGGGATCGTATTTCGCGGAATATGCGAGTATCGGCTGTCCGGGAAGTTGGGGCAAGGGCTGATTTTCGCGCGAAATCGTCGTCCGGCCCGTCGGGCGGGCCTGGCGGGCGGTTAACCAGGCGGAGAACGTGATGCCCGAAGGCACGAAATCGCGGCTGAAACGGGCCCGCGCGAGCACGGTCGCGGGCCGGGTTGACGGGGCCGGACCGGCCGGCGGGCGCGGCTGCGGCCGTCAGGATGCCGGCTGGTCGAGTCGAAAGAAATATGAAAGGCGACCGCTCGAAACCCGGAATCCGTCAGTCCCTCAGATATTCCACGACTGCGCGGTATCCAGCAGCTTCTCGCGCAGCTGATCGACTTCGCCGGCCAGCTTGGCCGTGATCGACACATAGCCGGACAGCTGCTGCGGCGGCGCGTCGTGCGGCGGGGCGGCCGGGCGGCGGCGCGCCGCGAGCCGGCTCGGCGTGCCGAACTTGAGCGCACGGCTTGCACCGACCAGCGTGTCGCGGATACGCCGGTTCACGGCCTTCATCTCGACGCGCATGTATTCGCGGGCCGTCACGTCGTCGCGGGCCGGCACCGCGCTCGACAGGATCTCCAGATAGCCGATGCACAGGCGCAGGCTGCGCTGGATCGCCTCGAGCTGCGCCATCGACGTCTCGCATTCCTTCGACACCGACGGCATCAGCGAACGCAACTGCACGAGCAGCGCGCTCAGCGCGGCCATTTCCTTCAGGTGCGCGTCGTCGCTGACCTGGCGGTCGCCCGCGAGCCGTGCGTGCACGGCCGCGCACGCACGCAACGCATCGGCGAGCTTGTAGCGCCACGAGTAGGTCGCATAGAGCGGCAGCGCGAACGAGAACGCCAGTGCGATCGCGATGCCGGTCAGCACGTTCACCGCGCGCCACAGGCCGTCGACGATCTCGTTGTCGCCGTGCCCGGCGACGATCACCATCGTGATCGCCGACAGCAGCGCGATGTAGCCGGCCTTGCCGATCGCGTGATACGCGCAGAAGCCGCATGCGACGGCCATCAGCAGGTAGATCGCGACGGGCGCATGCGAGACGGAATACAGCACGATCAGCCCGAGCCCCGCGAGCGCGCCGATCGACGTGCCGAGCGCGCGCTCGGCCGCCTTCTTGCGGATGTTGCCGTGATGCTGCAGCCCGCCGACGACGATCAGCACGGTGATCGTCGACCACTCGCCGTGCGGCACGTGCAGGCCGGTGGACAGCGCGATCGACACGAGAATCGCGAGCGCGACGCGCGCCGCATGGATCAGCTTCGCGTGCCGGTAGCGGCGGTACGGGTCGAGCAGCGGGCGGAGCGCATTGCGCAGCAGGGGCGGCAGCCGGGTAGGGAGCGGGGTGGTCATGACGGAGCGGGGGGGGCCGGAACGCGCACGGCGGCGTGCGCGGGCCGGCGCACGCCGCTTGCGCAGCAGACGTCACGCTAACCGAACGCGCGCGGGCTGTCCACGGCGCAGGTGCCGCGCCCGGTCGCGACGCGGGACGTCACGCGTCGGCCGTGGTCGGCGGCGCTTCCAGCACGCGGTTGCGGCCGCCTGACTTCGCGCGGTACAGCGCTTCGTCGGCGCGCCTCAGCAGCGTCGCGGCGTTCATCCGGCCGTCGGCGGTGGTCGCCGTGCCGATGCTGGCCGTGACGTGTCCGTACGGGCTCTTCACGTGCTCGATGCCGAGCCCCGCGATCGCGCGCCGGATGCCTTCGGCGACCGTGGCCGCACCTTGCGCGTCGGTATCGGGCAGCGTGACGACGAATTCCTCGCCGCCGTAGCGCGCGACATGGTCGCTGTTGCGGCGCAGGCAGCCCGACGCGGATTGCGCGACGCGGCGCAGCACGTCGTCGCCGGCCGGGTGGCCGTAGTAGTCGTTGAATGCCTTGAAGTGATCGACGTCGACGAACAGCACGGACAGCGGCCGGCCGCTGCGTGCCGCGCGCTGCGCCTCTTTCGCGAGCACCGTGTCGAACGTGCCGCGGTTGTCGAGGCCCGTCAGCGAATCGGTGTGGGCGAGCCGGTACAGCTTCGACTCGGCGATCTGCCGCCGCTTCAGTTCGCGCGACAGCGCGAGCGATCCCCACGCGATGAACCCGGTGAACAGGCACATCAGCACGACGGTCCAGACCGCGCGGTGGTGCCATGACGCGTAGATGTCGATCTCGGCCGGCGCGACGTCGACCACCAGCGGCAGGCCGGCGAGATGCTTGTAGACATAGATGCGCCGCACGCCGTCGATCGCGCCGGTACCGGTCAGCTCGCCGCTGCGGCTGCGCTGCGACTCGATGAACAGCGGCGAGTCGTGCAGGTCGAGGCCGACCACGCGCGTGTCGTACGGCAGGCGCGACACGAGCGTGCCGTTGTCCTCGACGATCGCCGCGCTGCCGTGCCGGCCGACCGCGAGGCCGTCGAGCAGCGCGCGGAAGTAGTCGATGCTGAGCGTGCCGACGACGATGCCGCCGAAACTGCCGTCGGACAGGGTGATCCGGCGGCTGATCGCGATCGTCAGTGCGCCGCCGCGCAGCCGGGAAGCGTAGGGCCGGCTGATGTAGAGGCCTTGCGCGAGCCCGTCGCGATGCACGGCGAAATAATCGCGGTCGGCGAAATTGCCTTGCCGGGGAGGCGACGCACTCGAATCGATCACGATATTGCCGTGCAGGTCCATCACGAAAATCGAGCCGAGATACTCGCCGGTCGCTGCGCGGTCGAACAGCAGCCGGTGGCGCTGGCGCGGCGGCAATGTCATCAGTTCGGGATCGGTGACGCCGTCGACGACGTTTTGCAGCGACAAATCATAGAGTTCGATATTGCGCGCGATATCGCGTTCGATCAGCAGCATCAGGTTGCGCGCATTTTCGACCGCATGGCCATACGCGTCGCGCCGTGCCTCGATTAATAGCGACGTGGAAAGTCCCCAACTGAACATCAGCAGCAGGATGCCCGCAACGAGCACGCCGCGGGGCGACAGAATGCGTGCCACGATCGACGCGGTATGGCGGCGCAGCGTGGCGGGCAGCGGGAGTGACTTCATCCTCGGGAGTGGCGGGGCGGCGGATATTCGCGTGGCTGGCGATTCCGCGCGCTGATTATTTCGAATTAATCGGCATTATCTCGCGAATTCCTGATTTTCGCGTGCGCATGCAAAACATGCATGCGGAAACGGCGATTCGAAACTGTTACGCATCATTACCGCATCGCGCGCGGGCGATTTGATTTGAATCAATTATCAGTCCCGGTCGTTTTGTCTGATTAATGATGTGAAGACCGGTCGATTTTGCATATCCACGCGGTATTTGGCGGATCGAGACAGGATTGCCTGCATTCAGGCTCGAATGGAAAACCGAATAACCCCGAATAACGCATGGTTTTTGTGCCGGCACGCGGTGATGGCCGCGTCGACGCAGCCAACTCCTTGATTCTGCGAAATCTCCCCGCGATGGCGGGCGCGCCGACCCGAGCGGTCCCCGTGGCGAATCAGGTAGAATCCGCGCTTCGCCGCAGGCGCCCGCCGCGCAACGCGTATCGGGGCCGCATCGAATGCATCGCAGGACGCGCACCGCGCTCCGATTCCGCATGCGCCGGCTACGGATGCCGGCCCGCTCAACGTTCGTCTCGTTTATGTCCGCAATTCCGAATTCCGACCAACCCGGTTCGTCCGCGAACCCACCCAAGCTTCATCGCGCGCTGAAGGCGCGCCACCTGACGATGATCGCCATCGGCGGCTCGATCGGCACGGGCCTGTTCGTCGCGTCCGGCGCGTCGATCTCGCAGGCCGGCCCCGGCGGCGCGATGGTCGCGTACATGCTGATCGGCCTGATGGTGTACTTCCTGATGACGAGCCTCGGCGAAATGGCCGCGTTCATGCCGGTGTCGGGTTCGTTCGCGACCTACGGCGCGAAATACGTGGACGAAGGCTTCGGCTTCGCGCTCGGCTGGAACTACTGGTACAACTGGGCCGTGACGATCGCGGTGGAACTCGTCGCCGCGCAGCTCGTGATGCACTACTGGTTTCCGGACGTGCCGGGCGTGTGGTGGAGCGCGGCCTTCCTCGGCGTGATGTTCCTGCTCAACGCGCTCACCGTGCGCGGTTTCGGCGAAGCCGAATACTGGTTCGCGCTGATCAAGGTCGTCACCGTGGTCGCGTTCATCGGCGTCGGCCTGCTGATGATCTTCGGCATCCTGAAGGGCGCGCCGAGCAACGGCTGGGGCAACCTGACGATCGGCGACGCGCCGTTCGCGGGCGGCCTGCCGGCGCTGATGGGCGTCGCGATGATCGCGGGCTTCTCGTTCCAGGGCACCGAGCTGATCGGCGTCGCGGCCGGCGAATCGGAAAACCCGCGCACGACGATTCCGCGCGCGGTGCGCCAGGTGTTCTGGCGGATCCTGCTGTTCTACGTGTTCGCGATCTTCGTGATCGGCGTGCTGATTCCGTACACCGACCCGAACCTGCTGAAGACGGACGTGACCGACATCGGCGTGAGCCCGTTCACGCTCGTGTTCCGCCACGCGGGCCTCGCGTTCGCGGCCGGCGTGATGAACGCGGTGATCCTGACGGCCGTGCTGTCGGCCGGCAACTCGGGCATGTACGCGTCGACGCGGATGCTCTACACCCTCGCGACCGAAGGCCGCGCGCCGAAGGTGTTCGCGAAGCTGTCGGCGGGCGGCGTGCCGCGCAACGCGCTGTACGCGACCACCGCCGTCGGCGCGCTGTGCTTCTTCACGTCGCTGTACGGCGACAAGACCGTGTACCTGTGGCTGCTGAATACGTCGGGGATGACCGGCTTCATCGCGTGGCTCGGCATCGCGGTCAGCCACTACCGCTTCCGCAAGGGCTACGTGAAGCAGGGTTATGCGCTCGACCAGCTGCCGTACCAGTCGAAGTGGTTCCCGTTCGGCCCGCTGTTCGCGTTCGTGCTGTGTCTCGTGATCGCGCTCGGCCAGGATTACCAGGCGTTCCTCGCGAACCGGGTCGACTGGGCCGGCGTCACCGCGACCTATGTCGGCATTCCGCTGTTCCTCGTCGTGTGGCTCGGCTACCGGTTCCTGAAGAAGAGCCGCTTCGTGCGCTACGAAGACATGGAGATCGCGCCGTGGATCGCCGCGAGCCGCGGCGCGCAGGGGCAGCCGGTGGCGAACCGCGAAACCGCGGGCTGACGCGGGCGCGGCAGGCGGCCGCGCGACGCACGATGAAACGGGAAGCCACGTGCTTCCCGTTTTTTTTGCCCGGCTTTTGCCTGCACGGGGTCAAAGCCGGTTATATTGCCCGACCCTACCGGGCCACGGCCCGGCCGGCGCGACAGGCGCAGCGCGGATCGGCATCCGGCGTGCGCGGCGCGCGGCGGCCGGCGGCATACCCGGCGTTTTCATCGTTCCATCCGGGCCGGCACGGCCCGCGGAGCGCGCAACCCAGAGGAATCCATGAGCGCATCACCCGCCGAGCGGAAGGCCGGACCCGTTTCCATCGTGCGAATCGAAGCCGCGATCAACGCGTGGCGCGAAGTGTACCCGCCCGCGCCGGACGGCGAGGACGGCTACGCGCTGGACGCCGGCAGCAACTGCCTCGCCGAGCTGTACGGCACGATGATCTGCTACCAGCTGCCGGACGTGCCGCTCGACTCGCTGAGCCACGAGCAGCGCGATGCGCTCTACGCGACCGAGGTGTGACGCGCGGTCGTGACGTCATCGCCACACGGCGTCGATGAAGCAACGGGAAGCTCGCGGGCTTCCCGTTTTGCTTTGGGCGGCGCGTGGCGGCGGGCGCCGCCTGCGGTATCGTGACGACATCATCCGGCGGTGGGTTGCGCCGGAACGCTGTCCGGGAGACATCAAAATGGAGTTGAGACACCTCCGCTACTTCGTCGCGGTGGCCGAAGAGCGGAATTTCACGCGTGCGGCGGAACGGCTGCATATCGCGCAGCCGCCGCTGAGCCGGCAGATCCAGCAGCTCGAGGAAGCGCTCGGCGTGCCGCTGTTCGAGCGCAACGCGCGGCCGCTGAAACTGACCGACGCGGGGCGCTTCTTCTATTCGCACGCGGTGCAGCTGCTCGCGCAGACGACCGAACTCGAATCGATGACGAAGCGGGTCGGCAAGATCGAGCGCAGCATGTCGGTCGGTTTCGTCGGCTCGACGCTGTACGGGATGCTGCCGAAGATCATCCGGCGCTTTCGCAGCGAGTATCCGGCCGTCGAGCTGAGCCTGCACGAGATGTCGACGATGGACCAGATCAAGGCGCTGAAGGAAGGGCGCATCGACGTCGGGTTCGGGCGCATCCGCCACGAGGATCCGAGCGTACGGCGCGTCGTGCTGCGCGAGGAGCGGATGATCGTCGCGCTGCCGGTCGGCCATGTGCTCGACAGCGCGAAGCCCGTGCTGTCGCTGCACGATCTCGTGAACGACACGCTGATCATCTTCCCGAAGGCGCCGCGCCCGAGCTATGCGGACCAGGTGCTCGCGGCCTTCCACGATCGCGCGTTGCAGCCGCGCAAGATCTACGAGACGCGCGAGCTGCAGATCGCGCTCGGCCTCGTCGCGATGGGCGAGGGCGTATCGGTCGTGCCGCACAGCGTGTACGGGCTGAAGCGCGACGACATCAGCTACAAGCCGCTCGACGATCCGAACCTCGTGTCGCCGATCATCATGAGCATGCGGATGCTCGACGAATCGGAGGACATCCGCGCGATGCAGGCGCTGATCTACCGGCTCTACGACGAAGCGCAGATGGAGTACCTGCCGCCGCAGCCCGAATGAACACGCGGGCCGTAGGGGCTTGCTTGACGCTGTGCGCGCCGGCAGGCCACCATGTCCGGATTCGATGCGGCCGCCGGCGTGCGGCCGCTTTCACGCAGACGACAGACACATGACCGATATCGTGACCGAGGAGACTACCGTCGAGACGCCGCAAGGGCGTCTCTTTGCGAAACGCTGGCGTGCGAGCCCGGCGCAGGATGCGGCAGCGCCCATCGTGCTGCTGCACGATTCGCTCGGTTGCGTCGACCTGTGGCGGGATTTTCCCGAGCAACTCGCGCGTGCCACGCGGCGTGACGTGATCGCCTACGATCGCCTCGGCTTCGGCCGCTCGGAGCGTCATCCGGGAACGCTCGGCACGACGTTCGTGCGCGACGAGGCCGATCATGCGTTCGCCGCTGTGCTCGAGCAACTGCGTGTCGATGCGTTCGTCGCATTCGGGCACAGCGTCGGCGGCGGGATGGCGGTGGGTTGCGCCGCCGCGCATCCCGGTCGCTGCCGCGCGCTCGTGACGGTCGCCGCGCAGGCGTTCGCCGAGGATCGCACGCTCGACGGCATTCGCGCGGCGGGGCAGCAGTTCGACGAACCGGGTCAGCTCGACCGGCTCGCGCGCTATCACGGCGACAAGGCCGAATGGGTGCTGCGCGCGTGGGTCGACACGTGGCTGTCGCCGGCATTCAGCGACTGGAATCTCGACGCGGACTTGCCGCGCGTGCAATGCGCGACGCTCGCGATTCACGGCGAAGACGACGAATACGGGTCCGACGTGCACCCGAAGCGGATCGCCGCGCGCGTCGCGGGGCCGTCGTCGTTCCTGCTGCTGGCACGATGCGGGCACATGCCGCATCGCGAGCGGACGGACGACGTGCTGGCCGCCATCGCGACGTTCCTGCGCGACGCGGGCGCCTGAGCGCCCGGCAACCGGCGGGCTGGGCCCGCCGGCCGTCAGAACGACAGCTGGATCGCGAGATCGATCGCGAGCAGCGCGATCGAGCAGCCGATGCCGAGGATCACGTTCGGCAGCCGGTGCTCGAAGTCGCGATTGTCGCGGCGCATCGCGGCGCCGAGCAGGAAGATCGCCTCGACGACGATCTGCAGCCCGACGAACAGCAGCATCAGCAGGTACTCGTAACCCATCTGCTTGAACGCGGCGAATTGCATCCCGTGATCGCGGATCCACTGGCCGACGCGCAGCAGTTCGTACACGAACAGCAAGGCGGGGAACAGGTAACTGATGAAGTAGGTCGGCGCGGTAGCGTGCCGTAGTTCGAGGTGGAAGTGCTGATGCGTGGTAGCCATCACAACCCTCCTTGCAACGCGTGATTGCAGTCGCGACGGCGGCGCGATCACGTGCGAACGAAGGGATTACCCGATGCACAGTGCGCAGCCGTACGACATCAGCATACTGCCGCGCGGGAAATTTGGCTTGCGGTGCGTGCGTTCGTCGTAAAAATGTGTGTGCGGCGCGCGACGCATTTACCGCGCCGTACCGGCCGGATGCGGTGCGTTGTCCCGCCGCGTGGCGCCTGAACCGGTCGGCAGCAACCATTCCGGATGCTGCTCCAGGTCGTCCGCCAGCGCGCGCAGCGTGCTCGATGTGCGCGCGAACTGCGCCAGCGTGCGGCGGACATTCGATGTGTTCGCACCCTCTTGCCGAAGCATGGCCTGCGCAGTCGTGAATGCCTGGCGTGCGGCACCCAGCGCATCGTGCGTTTGCGGCGCGAGTTCGGTATCGAGCTGTGCGAACAGCGCATCGGTCTTCACGAGCGCGGCGTTCAGGTGTGCGCCCATTCTGTCGAGCGGCAATCGGGAAACGGTACCGACGATGTCGGCAATCTGGTCGCGCAGTACGTCGAGCGTGCCGGGCACGGTCGGGAGTGCAATCGGCTCGCGATCCGTATCGACCGACGCGGGCGGCGCGTGCGGGAACATGTCGAGCGCGACATACGAGCGGTTCGCAATCGGATTGCCGATGCGCAACTGGCCGCGCAAGCCGCGTGCGACCAGCGTGTGCAGCAGCGCCCTGCCTGCATCGGTGTCGCCGTTGCCGAGCACGGCGCGGTAGCGTTGCCCGAGACGATCGGGGTAGAGCGCCATCGTCACGCGCATCGTGACGTCGCCGCGTGTTGCGTCGTATTCGGTGCCGACTGCCGTCACGTTGCCGAGTTCGATCCCGCGAAAATCCACCGGCGCACCGACCGCGAGGCCGCGCAGCGAGCGATCGAAACGCATCACCACCGGCGCGGCCGGCGCGTTCGGCGTGCGCATCGCGTCGATCTCGTTGTCGGCCACGCGAAAGCGCGTGCCGTCCGGCGCAGCCGTGATCGATGCGTGTCCGGGCGGCGATGCGAACGCGAGCGCGCCGGCGAGCAGCGCGGCAATCGACGGCGTGTCGAGTTGCATGCCGCCCGCGTCGAGTCGCAGGCCGAGGCCGCCGGCCTGCCACCAGCGCGCATCGACGTCGACGTAGCGAGCGAACGGCGCGGCGATGAATACGTCGATCGACACGCCGTGCCCATCCGCATCGAGCGCAAAGCCGATGACCTGGCCGACGCGTGCGCGCCGGTGGTAGACCGGCGAGCCGATCGCGACCGAGCCGAGCGATGTCGCGCGCAACGTGTAGTGACGGCCGCCGTCCTCGGTCATGGGCGGCGCATCGAGCCCGGTGAAATGCGCGCGCGGTTCGTGCGAGCTACCGAGTGCGGCTGCGATGTACGAACCGGACAGCAGCGAGTCGAGACCCGAGAGGCCGCCGGGCCCGATGCGCGGCCGCACGATCCAGAAACGCGTGTCCGCCACCGCCAGTGCGCGTGCGTTGGTGTCCAGCCGCACGTCGATCAGCACGCCCGGGCGCCCGTGCAATGCCTGAACACGCGTGACGCGGCCGATTTCGACGTTGCGCAGCCGCAGTGTCGATCGGCCGGCTTGCAGTCCGTCGGCGGTCGCGAATGCGATCGTGACCATCGGCCCGCGGCTGCCGGGCAACGATACGCCCCATGCGAGACAGCATGCAGCGGCCGCGAGCGGAACGATCCAGAAGATTGCCGCCCGCGCCCACCCGGCACGCATCCGCGCAACGCGTGCCAACGTACGCCGGCACGCTTCAGTCGAATTGCGCGACGAGCGCATCGGCACCCTTGTCGATGCCGGTCTTCGCCGCGCTGAGCGCGCCGAAACTCGCGCCGATGTTCATCGCATTCGGATACTGCTTCGTCACGTAGGCGTTGATCAGCCGGTTCGTCGATGCGTCGCGGATCTCCACCGCGTAGATGACCGACCCCGTGAACGCGCCTTCGCGGCCGCGGATTGCCTGCACGCCGTTGTAGACGTTGCCCGCGAGATCGAAATGCGCGAATGCGCCGGCAAACGTCGTCGTCGTGACGGCGCCCGTCAGCGTCAGCTTCACGCGCAGCGTGTCGGGACCCGGCGCGCTCGTCAGCTCGAAGCGCTTGCCCAGCTTCTTCGCGAACGTGTCGCCCATGTACGCGGCGAGCGTCGACTTGTCCTGGTCGGTCAGGTCGCCGAACTGATGATCGGTGCCGCGATAGACGGCGACCGGGTCGAGGATCAGCTTCCGGTACGCGTGCCAGTCCGCCGGCAGCGCGTAGCGGTAGGGCACGCGGCCCGACTTGTCCTGCGGATCGCTGCGCAGGTACGGCGACGATTCGATACCGCTGTAGCGGGCGGGCTGGACGCCGGCGCATCCGGCGAGTGCGACGAGTGCGGCGCAAAGCGCGGCGTTGAGCAGGTGGCTGGGCTTGATCGTTCGGTTCATCTGACTCTCCGGGTCGGGCTTCGCGCCGGTGGAGCCGGTGCGAAGGGGGCAACAGAGTGGCATCGCCACTCGGGTTCATGAAAAAAACCAACCAGACGGTTTGTTTTTGGGGTGCATTGACCGCATGACGATCGGGGACGATGGACCATCCGGCGGCGGTCGTCGGCCGGAAAGCCCGGCCACAGGCGGCCCTTGCGTCGCACCATGCGTTGCGCGACGCGCCCGTCATCCGGCCGGGGCCGATGCGGGAGCCGATCGTAGCACCGCCATTTCCGGATGTAAACCGACCAGGCGGTTTGTTTGTGATAGACTCCGCGCACTTCCTTCATACGATCGCACCGGTACGGTGCGGTCGCATGGCATCACTCCATACCGGGGACAGTTCATGGATAACCCGACGCGTTCCGAGCGAACGCGCACTGCCGCGATCCAGGCGGCGCTCGCGATCCTCGAGCGCGACGGTCCGGGCAAGCTCACGTTCGATGCGATTTCGCGTGAAAGCGGGATCAGCAAGGGCGGGCTGATGCATCAGTTCCGCACGAAAGGCGATGTGCTGAACGCGCTGATGGAACATCAGCAGGACACCTACCAACGCTTCCAGCGCGACTATCTGGCCGCGCGCGATCCGCGCGAAGCGCAGCCGACGCTGTCCGCGCAGATCGCGACGATGCGCGAGGTGATCAACCAGCAGCCGTCGGCGGCGCTCGCAATCATGGCGGCGCTCGTCGAGGATCCCGCGCCGCTGGAGAAGGTGCGGGAGACCGATGCCGGGAACGTGAAGCGCATGGCGGCCGAATCCGGCGATCCCGATCTCGCGCTGCTGCGATGGAAGGCCGCGTGGGGGCTCGCGCTATCGGCGATGTTCGGGCTGTGCCCGCTGTCGGCCGATGAGCGCGCCAGGCTGTTCGACCGGCTGCTCGACGAGACGCAATGGCCGTCGGGCGGTGACGCCGCCGCGCAACGCGGTGCGCCGGCGGCGAACGCGTCGCGGAAAAAATGAAGCGCGCATTGGTCGCATGCGGTGCAGCGGTCGCCCGTTTCGGGCGCTCGTTGCTCGCGGTCGTACTCGGGCGCTTGTAAGCGCAAGAGCGTGTGAATGCCCGATGCGAAGGCGGGCGTTGTTCAGTTTTTCGCTTCCGCACCTTCGATAAACAGCTTCGCGATCGACTGAAACTCCCGTTTCAGCGACAACCCCGGCACGGTCAGCCAGCGCAGCATCGCCGCAAGATACAGGTGGTGGAACCAGGTGGCGAGCTGCTCGGCCTGCAGCGTGCCGTTCAGTTCGCCGGCCCGCTGCCCGGCGACGATCAGTTGCCACCACACCTGCGCGATATCGCTGCCGTTCTCTCCATCAATTTCCGGTTCGACCGCACCGATGCTCACGAGTCGGTGCCGCAGGTACGCGAGCAGGTACGCGGGATGCTGTTCGCACCACGCGGCCGACGCGTCGAGCACGCAGCCGATGCGCGATGCGAAGGTCCTGCGCCGTGCGACGTCGCGCTGCAGATGTGCGAGATCGCGCGCGAGTTCGCCTTCGAGCCAGTGCGCGAGCACGGCTTCCTTCGTCGGAAAGTGGTTGTACAGCGTGCGCTTCGCGACATCGGCCTCGGCCGCAATCTGCTCCATCGTGACGGCATCGTAGCCGTGCGCATCGAACAGGCGCGCGCCGGTGGCGGCGAGATGCGCGAGCATCTGGATGCGTTTGCGTGCGCGGCGGCCCGGATCGTCGGTCGGAATCGGCATGGCGGGGGATTGACTGAAAGTGCACAAGTTGCATTAGTATACGACGTGCATTTTTATGATTCCACCCGTTTCCATCGAGCACGAGGAGTGACGCATGAAGCTCGTCATCGCCACCTACGGCACCGAAGGCGACACGCGCCCGCTCGCGGCGCTCGGCCGTGCGCTGATCGATGCTGGCCATGACGTCCGGCTGCTGGCCGACGCGGCGACGCTCGGGTCGGCCGCCATGCTCGGCGTGCCGTCTGCGCCGTTGTCCGGCGATATCCGCCGCGCGATCGCGCCGGAGGGTGCGCTGGCCGATGCGGTGCGTGGGCGCGGCGGTTTCAACGACACGTCGAAGGCGCTCGCGGCGATCGCGAATGCGAACACGGCTGCGTGGATGCGCGAAGTCGCGGACGCGTCGGACGGCTGCGACGCGATCCTCGTGTCGGGGCTTGCGTCGTTCGTCGGGCTGTCGGTCGCCGAGTATCGCGGTGTGCCGGCGATCGGCGCCGGAATGATCCCGATCACGCCGACCGCCGAATTCGCGTCGCCGTTCCTGCCGCCGGGGAAGGTGCCGCGCGGGCTGAACCGCGTGAGCCACCGGTTCGTGAACGCGCTGCTGTGGCAGGCGTTCAGGAAGTCGACGAACGCGGCGCGCGCCGGCGTGTGCGGGTTGCCGCCGCGCAAGCACGTGTGGAACGATCATCCGATGCTGTACGGTGTGTCGCCGGCGCTGCTGTCGGGCCCGACCGACTGGCCGTCGAATGTGCAGGCATGCGGCCAGTGGCGGATCGATGCGCGTGCATGGGCGCCGCCCGCCGATCTTTCGGCGTTTCTCGAATCGGGCGATCCGCCCGTGTACATCGGATTCGGCAGCATGGCCGGCTTCGACCGGGCTGCCATGGTCGACGCGCTGAACCATGCGCTCGCCGGCCGGCGCGCACTGTTCTATCCGGGCTGGAGCGGCATCGACGCGTCGATGCTGCCGGCACACGTCCGCGTGATCGGCGACACGCCGCACGACTGGCTGTTCCCGCGCGTATCGATGGCGATTCATCACGGCGGGTCGGGCACCACGCATTCGGCTGCGCGTGCCGGGATTCCGTCGGTCGTCGTGCCGTTCGCGGGCGATCAGTTCTTCTGGGCGAACCGGTTGCAGCGACTCGGTGTGGCCGATGCGCCAGTGGCGGGGCGGCGCGTGGATGCGGCGGCGCTGGCGCGGGCCATCGCGTTTGCTGATCGCGGCGAGACGCAGGCGCGCGCCACGGAACTCGGTACGCGCATCGCGCAAGAGGACGGTTTGACGCTCGCCGCCAGTGCGATCGAGCGATGGGGGCGCGCCGCAGCGCGGTGAACCCGCGCCGCGGGATCAGAAATGCCCGGTGAACCGGTAACGGCTGCCCGGGTGCCACAGATTGGCGACCGACGCGACCATCCCCTGCGACCACGTGCGCCGATGCAGCAACAGGCACGGCTCGCGGTCGTCCATCGTCAGGTGGCGGCGCGTTTCGGCGTCGGGCATCGCGGCCTCGATCCGGTATTCGACGCGCTGCAGCGGCGCGACGCGCGTCAGGTACTGGTTCGGCGTCGTCGTCGTGAAGTCCTGCAACGCATATTCCGGCGCGCAGGCCGGATTGACCCAGCGTTCCTCGAGCTGCACGGGCGTGTCGTTCTCGAAATGCAGCACACGCGAATGGAAGATCGGGCTGCCCGTATCGAGCTGCAGTTCGTCGGCGAGCTTCGCATCGGCGACGGCCGCGCCGACCTGCAGCACCTGCGCGCGATAACCGTGGCCGCGCGCGGCGACTTCGTCCGAGATGCTGCGGATCGCGACGAGCGTCGATTCGTACTTCGGCGATGCGACATACGTGCCCGAACCGCGCGTGCGCGTGAGCACCTGTTCGGCCGTCAGTTCGCGCAGCGCGCGGTTCACGGTCATCCGTGCGACGTTGAATTCGCGCGCGAGTTCGTTCTCCGACGGCACCTGGTCACCTTCCGCCCACTCGCCGGCATGAATGCGGGCGAGGATGAAGTCCTTGATTTCCTGATAGATCGGTGTGGTCATGAGATCGCGATTCCAGAGTCGGCGGCGGCTCGCTGCCGAATGCCGATCCGGCGCGCGCCCGGCGCCGAGTGTACCGGTTTCGCGGGCGAGCGGGCCCGGATTCCCCGAATGATCCCTGTTCGGCCGGCGCGCGTCCATGCGGGATTGCACAGAGCGGCCGGCCTTCGACCGCCGGCGTGTGGTCAGAACCGATGCCGGATGCCGACCGTCGCGACGACCTGCGTGTTCGTCGACGAAGCCGCGAGCCCCGTCACGTTCGCGAACCCGAGCGTCGCGCCGGACGGCACGCCGAACTGGTGCTGGTACACGGTTTCCGCATACACGTCGGTGCGCTTGCTCAGCGCGTAATCGGCCATCAGCGTCACCTGGTGCCATTTCGGCCGGTGGCTGCCGGTTGCGTCGTCGTAGCGGCCGTCGCTGAACGTATACGCGCCCGCGAGCGAGACGGCCGGCGTCAGCGCGTAGCGCGCGTTGACCTCGTAGTTGTCGAAGCGCAGCGCATTCAGCGCGCCGGGCAGCGACGACGCAGCCGTTTCGTCGAACATCGAATGCGTCCACAGCGCGCCGACCGTCAGCCGGTCGAACGCGTAGCTGCCGCCCGCGCCCATCACGCGCTGGCGCACGGCCGGGAAGTTCGCGCCGTCGTTCGTCGACAGTGCCCCGCCGGCCGTCAGCCCGCCGCGATTGAGCTGCAGGTACGCGGCGCCGAGGCTGACCGGCCCGTTCGCATACGACACGCCCGCGCTGTACGCGCGGTTGTTCGCGAAGCCGCCCGCCGCGTTGCTGAACCCGTACAGGCCGCCGAACTGCCAGCCGGCGAGCGTCGGGCTCGTGTATTTCACCGCGTTGTCGATGTAGAACGAATCGTCGATGTTGTCGTTGTCGAACGGATGCGACGCGAGGTTGTTGCCGTCGCCGTTGTTCGCCATCGCGAGCGGGCCGAGATAGTCCACCACCGCGTCGTACTGGCGGCCGAGCGTCAGCGTGCCGTACCGGTCGCTCTGCAGGCCGACGTACGCGCGGCGGCCGAACATCGTGTTCTTGTAGGACTGCGTGCCGTTGTTCAGGTTGAAGCCGTTCTCGAGGCGGAACAGCGCATGCAGGCCGGCGCCGAGATCTTCGTTGCCGCTCAGGCCGAAGACGGTATTCGACAGCAGGCCGCTGCCTTGCTGCCAAGCGCTTTTGCCCGACTGGTTGTTCGTATAGGCGATACCGGCATCCAGCATCCCGTAGAGCGTGACGCTGCTTTGCGCATGCGCGGCGGCGCCGAAGAAGGCGAGGGAGAGGGTACCGACGACTGCTTTTTTCATTGCGTGTGCTTCCTGGAAAGGCCCGTTGCGACGGGAACGACGATTCGTCGCGCGCATCCGTGCGGACACGCGCGTTCGAATCGATGAAAAGGGAGGCGCGCGTGACGCGGGTCACGCGCGGCCGCGGCGAATGCCGACTAGTGCTGCAACAGGCGGATCGTGCCGAACTCGGCGGCCGGCAGCAGGCGGAGGATCGACAGGATCGCGGGCGATGCCTGCGACCGTGCGACTTCGAGCTCGATGCACGCGCGCCCGGTGCGCCGGTCGATCGCGGCCGTGTAGAAATTGAGCGCGGCGCCGACGGCCTGATGCAGCCGGCGTCGCACGGCCGCGAGGTTGTCCGATTCGACGCGGATCGACAGCAGCACGAGGTCATCCGCGGGGAAGCGACGCCGCGAACGCACGGGTGGCAGATCGTGTGAAGCAGCGGATTCGGTTCTGGTCGGTTTCATGCTTTCTTCCCCTGGTCGCATCGTGCTCCGCAACGCGAAAAGCTCGTCCTAGACATGGCGCTCATTTTAAGAATCGCGATGACGATACGGTGTATAGACTCGCCCCGGCCCTGAAAAGAACCCATAAAAACGCAGTGCGCGCCGGCTTTCGTCTTTACGGCTTTTTTATTCCCTGCAAGGAAATTGAACACCGCTTTGATACGCGGATTTCTACACTGTCGCATCCCATTCGCCAGATGAGCATGGGGGCGTCACCGGGGGTTGTGCCGACACGGCATGGCCCGCTACGGCGACGGTAGCGCGGCGTTGCCGCGCATACGAACAAAAGGGGAAAGCCATGTTGTGGATCACCGGCGCGCTATCGCTCGCGCTCTTTATCTATCTGTTTCATGCGTTGATCAAGCCCGAGCGGTATTGATCGGCGCGATTCAACAGGAATTCGAAAATATCGGTGAATGTCATGAGCGATCTGCTTTTCATTTTTTTCACGCTCGCGTTCTTTGCATTGACGGCCGGTTTCATCACCGGCCTCGACCGGATCTGAGCGAGCGTCGACATGTTCAACAATCTCATTCAATTCGCGATCGTTCTCGCGATCATGCTGGCGCTGGTGCCCGTCGTCGGGAAATGGCTTGCGCACGCCTTCACGAGCCCGCGCCACGCGTGGGTCGAACGCCGCACCTATGCGCTGCTCGGCGTGAACCCCGACGAAGCGATGTCGTGGCAGCGCTACGGCATGGTGCTGCTGCTCAGTAACGCCGGGATGATGCTGCTCGGCTACCTGCTGCTGCGTATCCAGGACGCGCTGCCGTTCGATACGCTGCAGCGCGCGTCGCAAAGCCCCGACCTCGCGTTCAACACGGCCGCGTCGTTCATCACGAACACGAACTGGCAGGCGTATGCGGGCGAAAGCAGCCTGTCGAACTTCTCGCAGATGGCCGTCATCACGTTCCTGATGGTCGTCAGCGCGGCGACTGGCGTCGCGGCCGCGGGCGGCTTCATCCGCGGGCTGAGCCGCAAGAGCGCGGCCGACATCGGCAACTACTGGGTCGACTTCACGCGCGTGACCTATCGCGTGCTGCTGCCGCTCAGCTTCGTGATGGCGCTCGTATACGTATGGCAGGGCATGCCGCAGACGCTCGCCGCCGATGCATGGGCGACCACGCTCGAAGGCGCGCGCCAGCAGATCGTGATGGGGCCCGTCGCGAGCCTCGAGTCGATCAAGCATATCGGCACGAACGGCGGCGGCTTCTTCAGCATGAACGCCGCGCATCCGTTCGAGAACCCGACGCCGCTCACCAACACGCTGCACATGCTGTCGATGCTGCTGATCCCGTCCGCGCTGACCTATGCGCTCGGCACGATGATCGGCCGGCGCCGCCAGGGCTGGGTGATTCTCGGCGCGTTCGTCGTGATGTTCGTCGGCTTCCTCGCCGTGATCTATTCGGCCGAGCAGCACGGCAATCCGCTCCTGACCGGGCTCGGCGTCGACCAGCAGATGAGCGCCGCGCAGCCGGGCGGCAACATGGAAGGCAAGGAAATGCGCTTCGGCATCGCGCAGACGAGCCTGTTCGCGACCGTCACGACGGCCGCGACCACCGGTTCGGTCGATGCGATGCACGACTCGCTGACGCCGCTCGGCGGGCTCGTGCCGATCGCGCAGATGATGCTGAACAACGTGTTCGGCGGCGACGGCGTCGGGCTGATCAACCTGTTCACGTTCGCGATCCTCACGGTGTTCCTGGTCGGGATGATGATCGGCCGCACGCCGGAATTCCTCGGCAAGAAGATCGAGGCGCGCGAGATGAAGTTCGTGATGCTCGCGGTGCTCGCGCATCCGTTCAGCATCCTCGGCTTCACCGCGCTGGCCGCGATGCTGCACTCGACGATGGACAGCCTCGCGAACCTCGGCCCGCACGGCTTCAGCGAAGTGCTGTATGCGTACACGTCGGGTACGGCCAACAACGGTTCCGCGTTCGCCGGGTTGAACGCGAACACGCCGTTCTTCAACACGACGATCGGCTTCGCGATGCTGATCGGCCGCTACCTCACGCTGCTGCCGATGCTCGCGGTCGCGGGCAGCCTCGCCGCGAAGAAGCGCGTGCCGGAAAGCGCGGGCACGCTGTCGACGTCGACGGGCCTGTTCGCCGGCCTGCTGGTTTTCGTGATCCTGGTGGTCGGCGGTCTCACGTTTCTGCCGGCGCTCGCGCTCGGCCCGGTCGTCGAGCACCTGCTGATGTCGGGCGGCCAACTGTTCTGAGGGAAACATCATGATGCAAGGCAATCGCCAGGCAGCGGCCGCCGCCGCGCCGGCACCCGGTTCTTCGTTCGGCGCGGCGACGCGCGGCCTCGTGCGGCCCGTGATCGCATCGTCGGTGCTGTTCATGCTCGTCACCGGCCTCGCGTATCCGCTGCTCACCACGGGCGTTGCGAACGTGCTGTTCCCGTCGCAGGCGCGCGGCAGTCTCGTGCAGCGCAACGGCACGACGGTCGGCTCGGCGGTGATCGGGCAGCCATTCACGCGCGCCGGCTACTTCCACGCGCGGCCGAGCGCGACGGTCGGCACCGATCCGGCCGATCCGTCGAAGACGGTCGACCAACCGTACAACGCGGCCGGCAGCGGCGCCAGCAACCAGGGTGCGACCAGCAAGAAGCTGCTCGCCGACATCGCGCAGCGGGTGCGCGCGTACCGCCAGGAGAACGCGCTCGCCGACGGCACGCCGGTGCCGGTGGACGCCGTCACCGCATCGGCGTCCGGGCTCGATCCCGAGATCTCGGTCGCGAACGCGCGGTTGCAGGCGGCACGCGTCGCCCATGCACGCGGCGTCGATGCCGCGCAGGTGGCGACGCTCGTCGATCGTATCGCGTCGCCGCGCCAACTCGGCGTGCTCGGCGAACCGCGCGTGCGCGTGCTCGACCTGAACCTCGGGCTCGACCGCACGTTCGGCCACGCGGCCGGCGTGAAGTAATGGCAGGAACCACGGAGTCACTCATGTCCCATATCGAAACCCCGATCAATCCGGCGGCGATGCCGGTCGGCGCCGTGCCGCCGATGCGCTGGACGGCGGTGCTGCGCGAGGCGTTCCGCAAGCTCGCGCCGCGCGTGCAGTTGAAGAACCCGGTGATGTTCGTCGTCTATCTCGGCAGCATCGTCACGACCGTGCTGTGGCTGCAGGCGCTGACCGGCACCGCCGACGCGCCGGCCGGCTTCATCTTCGCGGTCGCGTGCTGGCTGTGGTTCACCGTGCTGTTCGCGAACGCGGCCGAGGCGCTGGCCGAAGGGCGCGGCAAGGCGCAGGCCGACGCATTGCGGGCGGCGCGCAAGCGCGTGTACGCGAAGGTGCTCGACGAGCCGAAGCAAGCCGGCAGCACCAGCCATCGCGTACCGAGCGACGAACTCGCGGCCGGCAGCATCGTGCTCGTCGAGGCCGGCGACACGATTCCGGCCGACGGCGAAGTCATCGACGGCGTCGCGTCGGTAGACGAGTCGGCAATCACCGGCGAATCCGCGCCGGTGATCCGCGAGTCGGGCGGCGATTTCTCGTCGGTGACGGGCGGCACGCGCGTGCTGTCCGACTGGATCATCGTGAAGATCACCGCGCAACCGGGCGAAGCGTTTCTCGACCGGATGATCGCGATGGTCGAAGGCGCGAAGCGCGGCAAGACGCCGAACGAGATCGCGCTGACGATCCTGCTCGTCGCGCTGACGATCATCTTCCTGCTCGTATGCGTGACGCTGCTGCCGTTCTCGCAGTTCAGCGTGCTGCTGAACGCGTCGGGCTCGGCCGTGAGCCTGACCGTGCTGATCGCGCTGCTCGTGTGCCTGATCCCGACGACGATCGGCGCGCTGCTGTCGGCGATCGGCATCGCGGGGATGAGCCGCATGATGCGCGCGAACGTGCTCGCGACGTCGGGCCGCGCGATCGAGGCGGCCGGCGACGTCGACGTGCTGCTGCTCGACAAGACCGGCACGATCACGCTCGGCAACCGCGAGGCCGTGCAGTTCCGGCCGGCGCCCGGCGTGGACGAGCGCGCGCTGGCCGAGGCCGCGCAACTGTCGTCGCTGGCCGACGAAACGCCCGAGGGGCGCTCGATCGTCGCGCTCGCGAAGCAGCGCTTCTCGCTGGACGTGGCGGCCGCCGACGGCAGCGTCACGGTGCCGTTCAGCGCACGCACGCGGATGAGCGGCCTCGACATCGGCGAGCGCCAGGTGCGCAAGGGTGCGGCGTCCGCGATCCGCGCGCATGTCGATGCGCTCGGCGGCGTGTTTCCTCAAGCGGTCGAAACGGCCGTCAACGGCATCGCGCGGCGCGGCGGTACGCCGCTCGTCGTCGCCGATGGCTCGACGGTGCTCGGCGCGATCGAGCTGAAGGACATCGTCAAGCACGGGATCGCCGCGCGTTTCGCCGAGTTGCGCAAGGTCGGCGTGAAGACGGTGATGATCACCGGCGACAACCGGCTCACCGCGGCCGCGATCGCGGCGGAAGCCGGTGTCGACGACTACCTCGCCGAAGCGACGCCCGAAGACAAGCTGCGGCTGATCCGCGAGCACCAGGCGAAGGGCCATCTCGTCGCGATGACGGGCGACGGCACCAACGACGCGCCGGCGCTCGCGCAGGCCGACGTGGCCGTCGCGATGCACAGCGGCACGCAGGCGGCGAAGGAGGCGGCCAACATGGTCGACCTCGACAGCAACCCGACGAAGCTGATGCAGGTGGTCGAGGTCGGCAAGCAGATGATCATGACGCGCGGCGCGCTGACCACCTTCAGCGTGGCGAACGATCTCGCGAAGTATTTCGCGATCATCCCGGCCGCGTTCGTCGCGACCTATCCGGCGCTCGGCGCGCTGAACGTGATGGGGCTGCACAGCCCGACGTCGGCGATCCTCTCGGCGGTGATCTTCAACGCGCTGATCATCGTCGCGCTGATTCCGCTCGCGCTGAAGGGCGTGACGTATCGCGCGGAGCCGGCCGAGAAGCTGCTGGGGCGCAACCTGCTGATCTACGGGGTGGGCGGGATCGTCGCGCCGTTCATCGGCATCAAGCTGATCGACATGCTGTTGACGCCGTTTATCTGACCGAACGCGCCGTCGCGGCCCCGTTCACGCCTTCGCGGCGTGCGCGGGGCCGTTCGGCGTTTTTATTGCCGGAAGCGATCATGGATGTGAATGTGAACGTGAACGAAGCGAATCGGCGGACGAGGATGCCGCCGGAATCCGCCGCGGGCGGCGACCGCTGGCGTGGCATGCTGCGCGCCTGCGCGGCGATGGCCGACCGCATCGCGGGCGCCGGGCCCGATACGCAGCCCGCGCTGGCCGTGCGCGAGGCGCGCCCGCGCACGCACGTGTGGGTGTCGCGGCACGCGGTGCCGCTGCTGCTGGCCACGCTCGTCTGCGCGCTGGCGACGCTCGCGGCGAGCGCGCTGCTGCGCGTGTTCGACCTGTCGAACGTCGTGATGCTGTTCCTGATGACCGTCGTGCTGATCGCGCTGCGGCTCGGCCGGCTGGCCGGCGCATGGGCCGCGTTCGTCTGCGTCGGCTGCTTCGACTTCTTCTTCGTCGAGCCGAGGCTGTCGTTCGCGGTGTCCGATACGCAATACGTGTTCACGTTCGCGCTGATGCTCGCCGTCGCGCTCGCGATCGGCCAGCTCGCGGCACGCCTGCGCGCGGAGGCACGCGCCGCGCGTGCGAACGAGAAACGCTCGGCTGCACTCGCGCGCGTCGCGCACGATCTGTCGGCCGCGATCGAGACCGACCAGATCGCATCGATCTGCACCGGCACGATCGCGCCGCTGCTCGGCGTGCGTGTCGCGCTCGTGCTGCCCGATGCGGACGATCACCTGACGCCGGCGCGGCATGCACGGTTCGTCGAAGCGCCGACCGCACGCTGGGTCTACGAGCATGCACGCGCTGCCGGTTGCGGGATGCCGCCGTTCGAGCGCGCGGCCGCGCAGTACCTGCCGCTGAAGGCGCCGATGCGCGTGCGCGGCGTGCTCGTGCTGTTCGGCGATGCGCAGCCGGTGCCGACCGATCCCGACGATCGCCGCCTGATCGACGCGCTGTGCTCGTCGATCGCGATGGCGCTCGAACGCGTGCACTACGTCGGCGTCGCGCAGCACACGCTGGTGCGGATCGAAGGCGAGCGGTTGCGCAATGCGCTGCTCGCCGCCGTGTCGCACGACCTGAAGACGCCGCTCACCGCGATCCGCGGGCTCGCCGAAACGCTGGAACGGCCCGAGCGGCTCGCTGACGGGCAGCCGGCCGCGCTCGCGCACGGCATCCGCAACCAGGCCGAGGCGCTGCACGGGCTCGTCGTGAACCTGCTCGATCTCGCGCGCATGCAGAGCGAGGGCGTGCGGCTCAATCGCGAGTGGCACATGCTCGACGAGATCGTCGGCAGCGCGCTCGCGCATTCGGCCGGCGTGCTGGCCGGCCGCGACGTGAGCGCCGACCTGCCGGCCGACCTGCCGCTGATCGACGTCGACGCGCTGCTGATCGAGCGCGTGCTGATGAACCTGCTCGACAACGCCGCGAAATACGCGGGCGCGGAAGCGGCCGTGTCGGTGCGCGCGCGCGTGTTCGGCGAAACGCTGTACGTGTTCGTCGAGGACGACGGGCCCGGTTTCATCGCGCGCAACACCGAGCCGCTGTTCGAGCCGTTCGAGCGCGAACGCAAGGAATCGTCGATCAGCGGCGTCGGGCTCGGGCTCGCGCTGTGTCGCAGTATCGTCAACGCGCACGGCGGCTCGATCCGCGCAGTGCCGCTCGCTCCGCACGGCGCGCGGTTCGAGATTCGTCTGCCACTGGGCGCGCCGCCCGACATCGAACCCGAGAGCCGGACATGATCAGATCGCGCGTACTCATCGTCGAGGACGAAGCGGATATCCGCCGCTTCGTGCGGATGGCGCTGGAACAGGAGGGGCTCGACACCTGCGAGGCGTCGACGGCCCGCGAGGCGCGGATGTATGCGTCGAGCAGCAAGCCCGATCTCGTGATCGTCGATCTCGGGCTGCCGGACGACGACGGCAAGACCTTCATCCGCGAGTTGCGCGAATGGTCGACGGTACCGGTGATCGTGCTGTCCGCGCGGCAGCAGGAGGTGGAGAAGGTCGCGGCGCTCGATGCGGGCGCCGACGATTACCTGCCCAAGCCGTTCGGCGTGCCCGAACTGCTCGCGCGGGCGCGGGCGCAGTTGCGGCGCGCGGCGTTCGTGACGGCCGACGGGCAGTCGTCGTCGATCGTGCGGTTCGGCGACGTGACCGTCGATCTCGGCCGGCACGAAGTGGCCCGTGGCGGGGAGCCCGTCCATCTGACGCGCCTCGAATTCCGGCTGCTCGCCGCGCTGATCCGCGCGCGCGGCGGCGTGGTCGCCGCGCGGCAGTTGCTGGCCGAGGTGTGGGGCATCCATGACGCCGATCGCGCGCACTACGTGCGCGTGTACATGACGAACCTGCGGCAGAAGCTCGAGCCGGTGCCCGCGCGGCCGCGGCACCTGCTGACGGAGTTGCAGTTCGGCTACCGGCTGGTCGGTCTGGAAACGGTCGGCTTGCCACGGGAGGTATAGACAGGCTTCGCGCCTCGTCCGGCTGCCGCCTTACGCCGCGAGAAAGCCGGAATTCAGCATCATGTAATCGATAATTAATTGAAAATTAAGGAAAATCGCAGCCCACGGCAAGAATCCGCCGACAATTAGAGATAAACACGGATTGCTGGCTCTACCCCGGAAAAGGCAAAGTTGTATGTACAACTTGGGGCGTCGCCGGGAGAGGCGATTCCCGGGTTGGAAGGGTTCACGGCGGGCAGTCCGACCGGAACCCGGCCCAGTTCGCCTCTGACAGGAACGCCATGAAGAAACTCGCGCTCAGTATTGCCCTTGCCTGCATCGCGGTCGGTGCCCACGCCAAGGATTGGTCGACGATCCGGTTCGGCGTCGACGCCAGCTACCCGCCGTTCGAATCGAAGGACGCAAGCGGCAAGGTCGTCGGCTTCGACGTCGATCTCGGCAACGAGATCTGCGCCCGCCTGAAGGCGAAATGCGTGTGGATCGAGAACGACTTCGACGGGATGATCCCGGCGCTGAAGGCGAAGAAGTTCGACGGCGTGCTGTCGTCGATGTCGATGACGCCGGCGCGCGCCGAGCAGATCGCGTTCTCCGACAAGCTGTTCAACACGCCGACGCGCCTCGTCGCGAAGAAGGGCGCGAACCTGCAGCCGACGGCCGAATCGCTGAAGGGCAAGTCGGTGGGCGTCGAGCAGGGCACGATCCAGGAAACCTACGCGAAGGCCTACTGGGCGCCGAAGGGCGTGCAGGTCGTGCCTTACCAGAACCAGGACGGCGTGTACCAGGACCTGATGTCCGGCCGCCTCGACGCGGCGCTGCAGGACGCGGTGCAGGCCGATATCGGCTTCCTGAAGACGCCGCGCGGCGCGAACTTCGAATTCGCCGGCAAGGACATCGACGATCCGAAGACGCTCGGCAACGGCGCGGGCATCGGCCTGCGCAAGGACGATGGCGACCTGAAGGCGAAGATCGACCATGCGATCGCCGACATCATCAAGGACGGCACGTACAAGAAGCTCGAGAAGAAGTACTTCGCGTTCGACGTCTACGGCGGCTGACCCACCATGCGGCGCGCACCGGCTGTGGCGCGCGCCGCGTCTGTCGTGGGTGCAACCCGCTTCGCGTGATGCGTTCGACTTGATGAGCAGCCTGCATCAGGTAGTGCGCAGATATCGTTTGATGCGCGGCTAATGGCTATTGACAATCCAGCCACCTCGTTCTGGATCCCTCATATGATCTTCCAAGGATTTGGCCCGCTGCTGTGGGCCGGTACGGTCGAGACCGTGAAGCTCGCGGTGCTGTCGCTCGCCGCGTCGCTCGTGCTGGGCCTCATCGGCGCGAGCGCCAAGCTGTCGACGAACCGTGTGCTCAAGTCGATCGGCACCTTCTACACGACGCTGATCCGCGCGGTGCCGGACCTCGTGCTGATGTTGCTGCTGTTCTACGGGATCCAGATCCTGCTGAACAACTTCACCGACATGCTCGGCTGGGACCAGATCGACATCGACCCGTTCGTGGCCGGCGTCATCACGCTCGGTTTCATCTACGGCGCGTACTTCACCGAGACGTTCCGCGGCGCGTTCCTCTCGGTGCCGCGCGGCCAGCTCGAAGCCGGCTTCGCGTACGGCATGAGCGGCTGGCGCGTGTTCCGCCGCATCCTGTTCCCGCAGATGATGCGCTTCGCGCTGCCCGGCATCGGCAACAACTGGCAGGTGCTCGTGAAGGCCACCGCGCTGGTGTCGATCATCGGCCTCGCCGACGTCGTCAAGGCATCGCAGGACGCGGGCAAGAGCACGCTCGATTTCTTCTTCTTCACGCTGGCTGCGGGCGCGATCTACCTCGCGATCACGACGGTGTCCAACCTCGTGCTGCATCACCTCGAGAAGCGTTATTCCGTCGGTGTCCGGAGGCTCGCACTGTGATCGAACTCGTCAGCCAGTACTGGCAAAGCTATCTCTATACCGACGGCTACCGCTTCAGCGGCCTCGCGATCACGCTGTGGTTGCTGGTGGTGTCGATCGCGCTCGGTTTCGCGCTCGCCGTGCCGCTCGCGATCGCACGCGCATCGTCGAACCGCTGGATCTCGGGCCCCGTGTGGCTCTACACGTACGTGTTCCGCGGCACCCCGCTCTACGTGCAGCTGCTGATGTGCTACACGGGCATCTACAGCCTGCAGGTCGTGCACAACCACGTGCTGCTCGACACGTTCTTCCGCAACGCGATGAATTGCACGCTGCTCGCGTTCGTGCTGAACGAATGCGCGTATGCGACGGAGATCTTCGCGGGCGCGATCAAGTCGACGTCGGCCGGCGAGATCGAGGCCGGCATGGCCTACGGGATGTCGCGCTTCAAGCTCTATACGCGCATCATCCTGCCTTCCGCGCTGCGCCGCTCGCTGCCGAGCTACAGCAACGAAGTGATCCTGATGCTGCACGCGACGACGCTCGCGTTCACCGCGACCGTGCCCGACATCCTGAAGGTCACGCGCGACGTCAACTCGGCGACGTACATGTCGTTCCAGGCCTACGGCATTGCCGCCGTGCTGTACGCCGTCGTCGTGTTCACGCTCATCTGGGCGTTCCGCAAGCTCGAGACGCGCTGGCTCGCGTACCTCTCGCCGCGCGGCCATTAACGCATTCGCAAGATTCGCAAGGAAGGACCCAGCATGTACAAGCTTACCGTTGACAACCTGCACAAGAAATTCGGCGACAACGAGGTGTTGAAGGGCGTGTCGATGAAGGCGAAGGCCGGCGACGTGATCAGCATCATCGGCTCGAGCGGCTCCGGCAAGAGCACGTTCCTGCGCTGCATCAACTTCCTCGAGCAGCCGTGCTCGGGGCAGATCACGATCGGCAGCGAGCCGATCCAGACCACGCGCGACCGCAACGGCTCGCTGCGCGTGGCCGACCAGAAGCAGCTGCAGCGGATGCGCACGAAGCTGTCGATGGTGTTCCAGCACTTCAACCTGTGGGCGCACATGACGGTGCTCGAGAACGTGATCGAGGCGCCCATGGCGGTGCTCGGGATCGGCAAGGATGAAGCGATCGCACGGGCGCGCAAGTATCTGGAGAAGGTCGGCCTCGCGTCGCGCGTCGAAGGCATGTATCCGTCGCACCTGTCGGGCGGCCAGCAGCAGCGTGTCGCGATCGCACGCGCGCTCGCGATGGAGCCGGAAGTGATGCTGTTCGACGAGCCGACGTCCGCACTCGATCCCGAACTGGTGGGCGAAGTGCTGAAGGTGATGCAGAAGCTCGCCGAGGAAGGCCGCACGATGGTCGTCGTCACGCACGAGATGGGCTTCGCGCGCAACGTGTCGAATCACGTGATCTTCCTGCATCAGGGGAAGATCGAGGAGGAAGGGAATCCGCAGGAGATTCTCGTGAATCCGAAGAGCGAACGGCTCGGGCAGTTCCTGTCGGGGCGGTTGAAGTAACTTCGCGCGGGTTTGGCGTCGGCGCCCGTGATGCCGTTGCGGCTTCACGGGCGTTGACGCGAATGCGGCCTGCTATTGCGCGAGCGCGTCCGTCAAAGGCCGCTGCGCGACCCGCACGAGATTGTCGCGGCCCGCACCCGGGCTCGACCATTGCAGATGCATGCTGGCCGGCCCGCTCGCATGCACGTACTCCACGCGGATCGGCACGTTCCGCTTCTGCGCGAGGTGGATGCGGCCCTTCGCGGTCGCGAGCCCCGGCTGTTCCTTGTCGATCACCTTGCGCCCGTCGATCCACACGCGCGCGACGTTGTCGCTCGTCACGCTGAACGTGTAGTTGTCGGCCTGCGGAATATCGAGCGCGCCGGTCCAGCGGATCGCATAGTTCGTCGCATTCATTCCTTTCGACGCATCGGGCGAATCGGTGCCGCGCTCGGTGTTCAGGTCGAAGTCGACCAGCGGCGTGATCGACGAGAACACCGGCGTCGTGAACGTCGTGTCGTTGTAGTACGTCGCATTGAGCACGCGCAGCCGCGAGCTGAATGCGCTCGCGAGCGCCTGCACCTCGGCCGTGCTCCACGGATGGCCGTCGGGGTAGAGCGTGCCCTGGAACGGCGTCGCCGGCTCGACGGTCGCCGGCGCGGATGCCGTCTGCCCCCAGTGGAAACGCGTGTTCGTGCGGCCGATCATCAGTTCCCACACGAGGAAGCCGGTCTTGCCGCCGTAGGTCGACGCGATGCCGGCCATCGTCTGTCCTGCCTGGCCGCCCGGCCAGCCGCGCTGCAGCGTTTCCGAATTCAGGCTGTCGAGCAGGCTCGGCGGCAGCGCGTAGTCGGGCGTCGTCGCATTGATCGCGTACGGGTGGAACGCGTGGAAGTCTGAGAAGTAGTCGCCTTCCGGTTCCTGCACGTTCGGCGAATTGATCGGCTGTGTCGCGCCCGCATTCCGGATCGCGATGCGCGCGTCGTTCATCATCAGCGCGCGCGTCGGCTGCAACGCGCCGTTGCCGCTGCAGCCGGGCTCGTTCATCGGTTCCCAGTACAGGATGCGCGGGTCGTTGCGGTGCGCGGACACGAAATCGGCGATGTAGTGCTGCAGGTCCTGCTTGTACGTCGTCGACCCGCCGGCCGCGATCGGCTGCAGGTACTGCTGCTCGACCGACTGCCCGGGCGACTGCACCCAGCGGCTGTTGTGCACGCCGAAGATCGGCGCGGGCTGCGGGCCGTAGGCGGGATCGACGTGCCAGCAATCGTCGTAGAAGATCGGCGCGACCTTCAGGCCATGACGCGCGGCGATCTCGAGCAGGCTGTCGAACTTCGCGAGGAACGCGTCGCGGTCGTTGACCCAGTTCAGGTAGTGCAGGTACACGGTGATCGTGTTCATCCCGTACGTTTGTGCGTAATCGAGCTCGCGGTCGACGATCGCCGGATCGTAGTTCTGCCAGAAGTCGATCGCGTTGACGGCGTTCCACGGGTTGTACACCGCGCCGACCACGCGCGAGAAGTCGTAGGTTGCCGGCGCGACGTCCGGATAGCGGTTCACCGTCACGTTGCTGAATGCGACGCTCGCGCCGAAGCGGCGCAGCCCGAACGCACCCGCGCGCAGCGCGGTCGTCAGGCCGCTCGTCGCGTCGTTGATGCTGATCACCTGCGTGCCGTCGACATCAACGTCGATTGCGTTGTTGCGCGTGACGACCTTCAGGTGATGCGTGCTGCCCGGCACGATCGCGGGCGCCGGATAGTCGATGAAGTCGGTCCAGTTGTTCTGCTCGCGGCCGACCTGCACCACGTGCCGCACCGCGTCGAGCCCGATGTAGTAGCCCGTCAGCGCGTCGGTGCCGACTGCCGGGTTCGTCACGTGCACGATGAAGCCCGCATTCGCGGTATTTGCGCCGGGCGCCGGTGCGCCGATCGTGACGTCCGCTTCGTACGATGCGTGACCGTACGCCGGGTGCTGTGCGTTCGTGACGAGCTTCGCGCCGTCCGTGCTCGTGCCGTCGATCTGGATCGTGTTCGTCCCGCCGCTCGTCCAGGCCGGGCCGTACGTATCGAAGTCGGCGAGCGTCAGCGTTTGCGTGCCGGTCGCGGCCGGCGGCGCCGGCGGTGCGTAGGGCGGCACGCCGCGCGACGACACGCGCAGCGCGGGCGTCGGCCCCGGCAGGCCGAGCGTGACGAGCTGGTTCGGGAAGTGCGACGGGCCGCCGTGCCCGGCATTCATGAAATCGCCGGATGCAGCTGCATTCGCGGCGGCGGCGCTGTCGCTCGACGCGGCGTCGACGGACGCGCGCGCCGCGAGTGCCGATGCGGACGGGGCGGACGAATCATCGCCGCCGCAGGACGCGAGCAGTACGACGACCGCCAGCGCGGCGGGCTTGAGACGAGACGTGATAGTCATTCTGGACTCCGGATGAATGAGGAGAAGCGGACGACTGGTGACTCGATGCGGATGAAGCCGTGCCGGACAGGACGTGTCGCGGAACGGTAGGCGTGTGAGGTGCGGACGGGCGGAGCGGGCAGCGCGGCGGGTTCGCGCGCATTCGCTTCCGGTCACCGTCTCGTCGTGTTGCCGTGTCGTGGCTCGGGGTTCTGCCCGATGCCGACGCAAGTATAGAAATGCTTTTAAATTATTACTAATAATTTAGCGATGGTGTTTACCCTGAAGCAGGCGGCGGCCACGGGCAAGCGGGACGGGAAGGGCGGCGCGGGATGCGCGCGGCAAGGGGAGCGGGCGGCGCATGCGCCGCGCCGTGTGGAATTCAGCGGGAAGGCAGGCGGGTGCTTACGCGCTGGCCGATTGCGCGGCCGTCTCGACGGTGCGCACCGATCCGCGCTCGACCAGCGGCCCGTCGAGCTTGATCGCGCGGCGGCGCACGGGCATCCCGACCGCGCGGTTCTGCTCTTCCTGCAACAGGATCTCGACGGCCCAGCGGCCGAGCTCGTAGTTCGGCAGCACGATCGTCGACAGCGGCGGGTGCGTGTGCCGCGCGATTTCCTGGTCGTCGTAGCCGAGCACCGACACGTCGTCGGGCACGCGCATCCCGAGATGCTTGACGGCCTCGATCGCACCGATCGCCATCAGGTCGTTCGCGCAGAAGATCGCGGTGGGCGGGTGCGGCTCGCGCAGCAGCGACAGCGTCTGCTCGAAGCCCGTATCGGAGCCCCAGTCGCCGTCGCGCACGAGTTCCGGCGCGAACGGGATGTCGGCCGTCGCGAGCGCGGTGCGATAGCCCTTCAGGCGATCCTTGGCGGCGTCCTGCCACGGCTCGCCGTTGACGTAGCCGATGCGCCGGTGGCCCGCGCGCAGCAGGTATTCGGTCGCCGCATGCCCGCCCGCGACTTCGGCCGGCACGATCGACGACAGCCCGCTGTCCGTCGTATAGCAGTTGAGCAGTACGGCCGGCACGCGCAGCAGTTCGGACGGCAGCGTGACCTTGCGCGTATAGACGGTTGCATAGACGACGCCGAGCAGGTTCGGCATCGCGAGCACCGAATCGAGCACCTGGCGCTCGATGTCGACGTTGCCGTGCGTCGAGTACACGGCGAGCAGCTTGCCGTTCGCATAGGCCGCGTCGCGCGCGCCGTCGATGTTGACGACGGGGTGCGGGCTCGTCGAGATTTCGTCGGCGAGATAGACGATCAGGTCGCGCTCGCCGTCGTGCGTCATCGCCACTTCGCGCGGCAGGAAGCGGTAGCCGAGCTCGTGCGCGGTCTTCAGCACCTTCTCGCGCGTGGTGTCCGAGAATTTGGTGCCCGCCGCGTTGTTCAGCACGAGGGAGACGGTGGATTGCGACACGCCGGCAAGCTTGGCGATGTCGGTCATCGTGGGGCGACGTTGAGTAGAGCGTTTCACGGTAGGGGCGCGGTCCGGCCTCGGCAGGATGGACAAATAAAATCGGTAATGAACAGCGGGTCGGATCAATCTGACCCGACGGTAACATCGGCCAATCGGGCCGGCAATCAAGCTTTACGCGTGCTTTGCCGGATGCGTCGACGGTTAGATAATAATATCAACAAATATTATTGACCATGCGTGCCGCGCCGTGCCATTCTTTGCCGCACATGCCCGCGGCCGGTGCCGTATGCCGGCCGGCGGGGTCGTCAGTCTCGCGTCCGGGGATGATCGATGATGCCGATGGAAATACCGCGCAGCGCCAACCTGATCGAATTGACCAGCGCCACGGCCCGCGTGTGTGTCGCGCCGCAGGTCGGCGGCTCGATCGCCGCCTACTACGAGTACGAGCGCGACCGCCAGCGGCACTGGTTCCGGCCCGCCACCGGCGAGGCGCTTGCGAGCGGCGACCCGCTCGGCATGGCAAGTTTCCCGCTGTTCCCCTATTGCAATCGCATCCGCGACGCGAAATTCGAATTCGACGGCCGCACGATCGACCTGTCGGGCCCGCACGATGCGTTCCGGCATGCGCTGCACGGCCACGGCTGGAGCCGGCCGTGGCAGGTCGGACGACAGGACGCCACCTCGGTCGAACTGCACTTAGAGCACCGGCCCGATCCCCGCCGGCAGGGCGACTGGCCGTTCCGCTACGAGGCGCGCCAGACGATCCGGCTGGATGGCGGCAGCCTGTCGATCACGCTGTTCGCGCGCAATCTCGACGCGCTGCCGATGCCGTTCGGCATGGGCCACCATCCGTATTACGTCAGGACGTCGCGCACGCTCGTCAGGGCGCACGTGGACGCGATGTGGCACATCGACGACGACGTGCTGCCGACCCGCGTCGGCAAGCATCCGGCCGTCGATGCACTGCGCGACGGGCTGCGGGTCGATGCATTCGATCTCGACAACAATTTCGTGGGCTGGGCGCGCGAGGCCGCGGTGATCTGGCCGGAGCGCGGCTGCCAGGTCGTGTTGTCCGCGCAGCAGCCGTTCGACCAGCTCGTCGTGTTCGCGCCCGCCGGCGCCGATGCGCTGTGCGTCGAGCCCGTGACGAACACGACCGACTGCTTCAACGTGGGCGCGCGCGACCGCGCCGCGCCGGTCGGCGGCTGCGTGCTGGCGCCCGGCGAGTCGCTGGAAGCGACGCTGCGCTGGACGCCTGGCCCGATCTGAGCGAGGGGGCCCGGCGGTACGGGATTATCCCGAGTCGGGCAGGCGATAATATCGAGTAATAATATTAATTCGTGACGCCGAAGCCGACCGTGTGTGCCACGGCGTGCGGGCCGATCACAACACTTGGAGACGATGATGCCGAGCCGTGCAAAGCTGCAACGTATCGTGGTGACGATGGGTGTGACGCTCGGATGCGTCGCGATCGCGCAGGCGCAGGACAATGCGCAGAAGGTCGGGTCGAGCTCCGCGCAGACCTGCACGAATCCGAAGCCGGGCAGCGTGAAGCTGACCGATCTGGTGGTCGGCTTCTCGCAGTCGGAAAACGAGCAGAACCCGTTCCGCGCGACCGAAACCGCGTCGGTGCGTGCGGCCGCGAAGGCGGCCGGCGTCAAGCGGCTGCTGTATACGAATGCGAACGCGAACCAGGCGAAGCAGGTCGCCGATATCGAAAGCATGATCAACCAGGGCGCGCAGGCGCTGATCGTCGCGCCGAACGATTCGACCGGCCTGCAGCCCGCGCTCGCGCAGGCGCGCGCGAAGGGCATCCCCGTCGTCACGATCGACCGCCAGACGGCCGGCACGCCGTGCCAGGATTTCATCACGTTCCTCGGTTCCGACTTCTTCCGGCAAGGGCAGCGCGCCGCGCAGGCGCTCGCCGATGCGACCGGCGGCAAAGCCACGATCGTCGAGATCCAGGGCGGCTACGGCAATACCGTCGAGAGCCAGCGCACCGACGGTTTCGCCGACGGCCTGAAAAAATTCCCGAACATGAAAATCGTCGCGTCGCAGACTGCCAACTGGTCGGCCACCGAAGCGCAGAAGGTGATGGAGCAGGTGCTGCTCGCGCACCCGGACGTGACTGCCGTCTACGCGCAGGCCGACACGATGGCGCTCGGCGCGATGACCGCGCTGCGGCAGGCCGGCAAGCAGCGCGGCGTGACGGTCGTGTCGATCGACGGCACGAAGGATTTCGTCACCGCGATCGCGAACGGCTCGACCGCCGCGAGCGTCGAGACGAACCCGCGCTTCGGCCCGCTCGCGTTCAAGTCGCTCGAAGCGTGGTTCGCCGGCAAGCCGGTCGCGCAGAAGCAGATCATGGACGACGCGCTGTACGACAAGGCGAACGCGAAGCATTCGCTCGAAGCGAACCTCGTCTACTGACCGGCCGGCAAACGAGCGGCAACGGCTCACACGCGAACGCGAGGCGCGCGATGGACGCAATGCTTCCCGCCGCACCCGGCGCCGACGAGGGCGCCGGCGGCAAACCCGTCGTGCTCGAGACGCGCGGCGTCGGCAAGACGTTCGGCGTCGTGCGCGCGCTCAACGGCGTGTCGCTGACGCTGCGGGCGGGCGAGGTGCACGGGCTGATGGGCGAGAACGGCGCCGGCAAGTCGACGCTGATCAAGATCCTCACCGGCTTCCACCAGCCCGATGCGGGCGAGATCCGCGTCGACGGCGCGCCGGTGTCGTTCGACAGCCCGCGTGCCGCGCAGCGCGCGGGCATCTGCGCGGTCTACCAGGAAATCAACTTGATCCCCGAGCGCAGCGTGGCCGAGAACATCTTCCTCGGTCACGAGCCGCGCCGCTTCGGCCCGTGGATCGATCGCCGCGAGATGCTGGCGCGTACGCGCGAGATCGTCGAGCGCTACGGGCTCGACGTCGATCCGGCCGACAAGGTCGGGTCGCTCGGGCTCGGCCAGCAGCAGATGGTGTCGATCGCGCGCGGCGTGTCGCTCGGCGCGCGCGTGCTGATTCTCGACGAGCCGACGTCCGCGTTGAGCGGTGCGGAAGTGGAAGTGCTGTTCGGTGTCGTCGGCCAGTTGCGTGCGACCGGCATTGCGATCGTGCTCGTGAGCCATCGTCTGTCCGAGTGCTACCGGATGTGCGACCGGCTCACCGTGCTGCGCGACGGCGCGGTGGTGCGCAGCGATACGCCTGACCGGCTGCCGCGCATGGCGCTGATTTCGGCGATGCTCGGCCGCGAAGTCGGCGCGCATGGCCCGCGCGAACAGGCCGAAGCGGCCGCCGCCGATACGGCGCAGGCACCGGCGCTCGCCGTCGACGGGTTGCGCTGGGGCACGCGCTTGCGCGACGTGTCGTTCCGCGTCGCGCCGAAGGAAATCGTCGGGCTCGCGGGCCTGCTCGGCGCGGGCCGTACCGAAACGTTCAAGGCCGTGTTCGGCGCGCAGCCGCCGGATGGCGGCGCGGTGCGCGTCGGCGGCCATGCGCTCGACGGTGCGGACCCGGCGCGGGCGATTCGCGCGGGGCTCGCATTCCTGTCGGAAGATCGCCGCTCGGAAGGCATTTTCTCGAAGCTGTCGGTGCGCGAGAACATCGTCGTCTGCGTGCTGCCGCGCATCGCGCGCTTCGGTTTCATCTCCGTGCGCAAACAGGAGGCGCTCGTCGAGCGCTACATCCGCGAGCTGGGCATCAAGACGTCGCATGCGGGCGCGCCGATCTCGACGCTGTCCGGCGGCAACCAGCAGAAGGCGCTGATCGCGCGCTGCCTGTCGACCGAACCGTCGGTGCTGCTGCTCGACGATCCGACGCGCGGCATTGACGTCGGCGCGAAGGCGGAAGTGCACGATCTCGTCAAACGGCTCGCCGATGAAGGGCTCGCGGTCGTCGCGACGTCCTCGGAAATGGAAGAACTGCTCGAACTGGCCGACCGGCTCGTGATCCTGCATGAAGGCGCGACGAGCGGCGAGCTGTCGACGCGCGGCGCGAGCCCCGACGACGTGACCGCGCTGCTCGCGAACCAGGCCTAGCGCGCCGGATATCGATTGGAGGATGAGGAAAGCGTGAACCTTGCCAACCTGATGAGCGAACCGGACGAAGCACGCCGAACGTCGCGTCGCTCGCTGTTCGCTCAGGCGCGCGACCACAGCGTGTATCTCGCGTTCGTCGCGCTTGCCGTCTTCAACCTGATCGTCACGCCCGGTTTCTCGAATCCGCTTGCCGCACGCAGTTTGCTGTTCCAGGCTGCGCCGATCGTGCTGATCGCGCTCGGGCAGAACCTGGCGATCGCGACGCGCGGGATCGACCTGTCGGTCGGCTCGGTGATGGCGCTGTCGAGCGCGATCATCGCCGTGTGCTTGCCGTATGGCGCCGGCGCGGCATTCGCGGCGGCGATCGCGATCGGGCTGGCGGTCGGCCTGTTCAACGGCGGGCTCGTCGCGCGGCTCGGCATCGATCCGCTGATTTCCGGCCTTGCATTGCTGGTTGCCGCGCGCGGGCTTGCGCAGGCGTTGCTCGGCGGTTCGCGCGTGAGCCTGCCGCCTTCCGATGCGTTCGATTTCATCGGTATCGGCACGTTCCTCGGGCTGCCGGTCGTGATGCTGATCGCGCTCGTGTGCGCGGCCGTCGTGTTCTTCGTCGTGCGCAACACGACCTTCGGGCGCTACACGATCCTCGTCGGCGCGAGCCGCGATGCCGCGCATCTCGCCGGTGTGCCCGTGCGCCGCACGCTGCTCGCGGTGTATGCGGCGAGCGGTGCGCTGGCCGGGCTTGCCGGCCTGTTCGCCACGGCGCGGCTCGGCGCGGGCGATCCGAACTACGTCGGCGTGAATTTCGAACTCGATGCGATCGCCGCGTCGGTGATCGGCGGCACGCCGCTGTCCGGCGGGCGCGTATCGATCGTCGGTACCGTGTTCGGCGTGCTGCTGCTGCAACTGCTCGATGCCAGCTTCATCATGAACAACATCAGCTTCACGTATGCGCAGATCCTGAAGGCCGCGTTCATCCTCGGCGCGCTGTACCTGCAGCGCTCGGGAGCCTGACATGTCGACCGCGCCGATTTCCACGCATACCGCGCATGACGCCGGCCGCGCCCGCCGCGCGCAGATCGTTCGTCTCGTGCAGGCGCGCGGCGCGATCGCGATCCTCGTGCTCGTGTGCCTGATCGCCGGCCGCGTATTTCCGCATTTCCTGAGTGCGCCGAACCTGCTCGACATCGTCGCGGCCGCCGCGTTCGTCGCGCTGATCACGATCGGGCAGAGCTTCGTGATCATCCTCGGCGGGTTCGACCTGTCGGTCGGCTCGCTCGTCGGGCTCGGCACCGTGATCGCCGCGTATGCGGCGCCGTACGGATGGGGTGCTGCGCTGGCGGCCCCCGTTTGCGTCGGGTTGATCGTCGGGCTCATGAACGGCTGGCTGATCGCGCGGGCGCGGATGGCGCCGTTCATCGTCACGCTTGCCGCGTTGCTCGGGTTGAAAGGGCTGTCGCTCGTGCTCGCGAGCCAGGACATGCTGATCGCGAACCCCGGGTTCTTCGCGACGATCGCGAACGGCTCGCTGTTCGGGATCGGCAATCTCGTGTGGATCGTGCTCGTCGCGTATCTCGTCGCCGCGTTCGTGCTGAATCACACGCGCTACGGCGCGGGCGTGTTCGCGATCGGCGGCAACGAGGAAGCCGCGCGCATGCTCGGCGTGAACGTCGAAGGGCTCAAGGTCGTCACGTACGGGTTGAGCGGGGCGCTCGCGGGGCTCGCCGGCGCGTTGCTCGCGTCGCGGCTCGATTCGGGGTTGCCGGGCGCCGGCAACAGCTACGAGCTGCAGTCGATCGCGGCGGCGGTGATCGGCGGCGTGCTGCTGACGGGCGGCGTCGGCACGCTGTTCGGGCCGCTCGCGGGCGTGCTGCTGCTCGGCGTGATCGAGAACGTGATCAACCAGGTCGGCACGTTGAGCCCGTACTACCAGAACCTCGCGAGCGGCGCGTTCCTGCTGCTCGCGGTGATCGCGCAGACGCTGCTGACCGGCAAGCGGCGCAAGCGGTGACGCGCGCGGTTTCGCGCGGCTGCAAACTGGAACGCTAAATGCTTGTCACGCGTGATCCTTTCGATGAAGGAGCACGACGATGAGCACACCGACCACCACGTCCTTTTCCCACGTCAGGCCGCAGGACACCGCGTATCGCGGCGAAGGCCTGCGCGACTTCTTCCTGTATCGCGATCTCGGCATCGCGGCCGCGACGAACGGCAAGGTCGTCGCGCAACTCGTCAGGGCAAATCATGCACCGGTGGCGGGCACCGGCTGGCACCGTCACGAGGCCGAGTTCCATATCGTGATCATGCTGAAGGGCTGGGCGCGCTTCATGTACGGCGAACAGGAGACGCTGGTGGCCGCCGGCGACTGCGTGCATCAGGCGCCGGGGATCGTCCACTACCTGTTCGACTACTCGCCGGACATGGAGTATCTGGAAATCGTCGGGCCCGCCGATTTCAAGTCGATCGACGTCGACGGGCCGTGCGCGGTGCCGCCGCCGACGCCGTGGGGCGAGGCGGGCGCGTAGCCTTCACGCGCTTCTGCGCACGCATTCGACAAACCGCCTTCGGGCGGTTTTTTGTTGATCCGCCGACACCCACGACCTGCTTCCTTCGCTTCAACGCGTTTCTTCGAATTCCGAAGGGTCGGGAAGCTGAAGATCCGGAAAGAAAAGAAAGACATTCGTCAGCTTCGGCCGCCGATTGGCGATGCGATGTCAAAGATCGTCAATTGCACGGATGGGCGGTGCACGGCCTGTCGACGGCCGGCGTTAAGGAGGTACCAGCCGGATCACCGGCTGACCTATCCGGGAGAGTCTCACCATGAACCGCATCGCGAAGATCCTGACGGCAACCGCACTGGCTTGCGCCGTGCTCGTACCGGCACTGGCCGAAGCGCATTCGCACCGCGTGTGCCATTTCGATCATCACCACCATCGCGTGTGCCGCTGGGTGCGGTAACCGTGGGTATTCCCGGGGATGTCCCGGACGCTTTCATCATTCAGGCAAATCAGGAGAGGACTATGAAAAAGACGATGTTGATCGCCGCGCTGGTCGCCGGCATGGGTGTGTCGATCGGTGCGTTCGCCCAGGTTCCGGCCAGCGCGCCGGCCGGCACGACCGGTCTGTGCAAGGACGGCTCGTTCTACTCGGGCGCGTCGAAGAAGGGCGCATGTGCCGGCCACAAGGGCGTGAAGACGTGGTACGGCGCATCGGCCGCCGCTGCGGCGAGCGCACCGGCCGCGGCGCCGGCCATGGCGGCTTCCGCTGCGCCGGCATCGGGCGCCGCTCCCGCGAAGAGCGCCGCCGCGACGACGGCAGCCGCGCCGGGCGGCGGTGGAGGCAAGGTGTGGGCGAACGACAGCACGAAGGTCTATCACTGCTCGACCGACAAGTACTACGGCAAGACGAAGCACGGCAGCTACATGTCGGAAGCCGACGCGAAGGCGAAGGGCTACCACGCGTCGCACGGCAAGGCTTGCTCGTAACGCACAGGGCCGGCGCGCGAGTGCATGCGCTCGCGCGTCGTCCGGACGTTGCAGCACACGTCGCCCCGCCTCTCCGGCGGGGCGATTCATTTGTATCGTCACCCGCGTTCAGTGCGCGTGATTCGATCGTGTTTCCGTCGCCGCATCGCTCCCGGTGGTGCGCGCATCGAGCAGGGCGCGCAGCGTCACGTAGTGGGTGCCGCTCGTGTCGCCGTCCGCAGCCGCGGTGCGATCGTACGGCTCGTTGTCATGGATCGTCGCCCGCACGATCGGATAGATCTGCGTTTCCCACCGGCTGCCGTTGAATACGCCGTAGTGCCCCGCACCCGTCTGTACGTGGTGCGTCTTCAGATACGGCGGTAACCCCGAACACAGTTCCTGCGCGGCCACCGTCTGGCCCACCGCGCAGATATCGTCTTTCTCGCCTTCGATCGTCAACAGCGCGGTGCGATGAATCGCCGCCGGTTCGACGAGCCGGTCGCCGACCGTCAGTTCGCCGCGCGCGAGCGCGTATTGCTGGAACACCTTCTCGACCGTTTCCAGATAGAACTCCGCGGTGAGGTCGGCCGTCGCGAAATATTCGTCGTAGAAGTGTCGCAGCGTGTCGGCTTTCGCGGGATCGCCTTTCGCGCGCTCGTAGTACAGATTGGCGAACGATGCCGCGTGCCGGTCCGGGTTCATCGACATGAACGCGCCCACCTGCACGAAGCCCGGATACACGCATCGCTGCGCGCCGGCGAAGCCCGCCGGCACGACGCTGATCAGGTTGCGCGCGAACCATTCGATCGGCTGGCTCGTCGCGAGCGCGTTGACCTTGGTCGGATTCACGCGGCAATCGATCGGGCCGGCCATCAGCGTCAGGCTCGCCGGCTGCGCCGGATCGCCGCCGGCCGCCATCAGCGCGACCGCCGCGAGCGCGGCGACGGTCGGCTGGCAGATCGCGAGCACGTGCGCGTCCGGGCCGATCTGGTGGATGAAGTCGATCACGTGCGCAACGTATTCGTCGAAGCCGAAGCGCCCGGCGGTCAGCGGGATGTCGCGCGGGTTGTGCCAGTCGGTGATGTACACGTCGTGATCGGCCAGCATCGTGTGCACCGTGCCGCGCAGCAGCGTCGCGAAGTGCCCGGACATCGGCGCGACGATCAGCACGCGCGGCTGGCGCGCGACCGGCCGCGCCTTGCGGAAATGCAGCAGCGTCGCGAACGGCGTGACGGCCGCCGCTTCCTCGACGATCGGCACCGTTTCGCCGTCGACCACGATCGACTCGATCCCGAACGGCGGACGCCGGTGCGAGAACGCGCAGCATTCGAGCAGCTCGCACAGCGCGTCGAGCATGCGGCCGGTGGGCGTCGACGTCGCGGGTGGCCACAGCGACATCGTCGCGCGCGTGGCGGCCGCCCATGCACGCGCCGGGCGCAGGCATTCGGCAGACCATTGATAAAACGGATAGGCAAGCAGGTTCATGACCGTCGCTCGTTGCGCCGCGTTGCAGGGAACGAGGCAAGCCGTGTGCCAGCGTGCGGCTGGCACGCGCGTTGCACGCGGTTCGGGAACGCGGCGGCGCAAGCGGTACGTGACGACGGATGGGCGAAGGCGATGCGCCGCCGCGCCGGCCTCGCGTGCGATGCGTGCCGCGCCACGGTGCCGCGCTGCGCCAGTTCGGCGAATGGGCCGCACAGGCGTGGTGCGGATAACGGCGCGATGCGTCCGTTTTCGGTGCAGGGGCACGAACGGCAATCAGCAAGGGAGCGACATGGAATCCACCGGACAGACGACGCTGACCATCAGCAGCCGCAATTACTCGTCGTGGTCGATGCGCGGCTGGCTGCTCGCGAAGCTGAGCGGGCTCGCGTTCGAGACGGTCAGCGTGCCGATCGATGCCGCATCGCGCGCGGAATTGCTGCTGCTGTCGCCGTCGATCCTCGTGCCGTGCCTGACGCACGACGGCAGCACGGTGTGGGACACGCTCGCGATCGCCGAATACCTGAACGAGATCCGGCCCCAGGCGCGGCTGCTGCCCGACGACCGGCATGCGCGCGCGCATTGCCGGTCGATCTGCGGCGAGATGCATTCCGGTTTCAGCGCATTGCGATCCGCGCTGCCGATGAACCTGCGCGCGCATTTCCCCGGCTTCCGGATCTGGTCGCGCGCGCAGCACGACATCCAGCGGATCGTCACGATCTGGCGCGAGTGCCTGGCCGCATACGGCGGGCCCTGGTTGTTCGGCGCGGAGATCGGTATCGCCGATGCGATGTACGCGCCGGTCGTCACGCGCTTCCTGACTTACGACGTGAAGCTCGAACCGGACGTCGCCGAATACTGCATGCGCGTGCTCGCGCATCCGTTCGTCGCGGAGTGGATCGAAGCGGCGAAGGCCGAGCATGAAGACATCGACGAACTCGACATGGAGTTCTGACGCACGCGACCGCCGCGCGCTTTCAATTTCACTACATGCGCAAGGGGCGAAACGAACGTTCGATGCGTTTGCGCAACTCGCAAACGTTTTACCTTGATTTCGGTTCGAAACGAGGATGAATTCCCTAAAGGATGTTGAGCCCGCTGACGTAAACGAGTCACGGGGATGACTCGTGATCGCATGCTTTCGACGTGCGACGCGCAGTCCGCAATAACCAGCGCAGCAGGGGAATCGACTTGAATCGTCAGCAATCGTGGACGCGTACGGCGGCGCCCGGGGAAATCATTTATTCCGAGGGCTTCGCCGGCGAGCCCGTCATCTTTCTGATTACCGACGGCAAGGTCGAGCTGTCCACGCGATGCGACGACAAGCGCGTCATCGTCGCGACGCTCGGCCGCGGCGAGTTCTTCGGCGAATCGGCGTTGCTCGCGGCTGAGCCACGTGCGCATACCGCGAAGGCGCTGTCGTTCTGTCAGCTCACTGTCGTGCCGGCCGGCATGCTCGATGACGAAATCGAGCGTGTGTCCGCGCTGCTGCGCCATATCGTGCGGACGATGATACGCCGCGTGAAGCGCAAGGACGACCAGCTCGCGACCTACACGCATGCGGACTTCATGCCGGGCGTGCTGTCGTATGCGCATCTGCTGGCGCTGATGGCGAACGCCGATGCGCGGGAAACCAGCGACTCGTGGGCGCGCCGGCCGATGCAGGCCCATGCGGCTGAAACCTCGGTGCCGCTCGCCGAAGTGATCCGCAAATGCCGTGCGATTGCCGGCCACTCGCGCCCGCACGTGCTCGCGATGCTGCGGCGCATGGAGAAGCTCAATCTCGTCTCGATCGAAGCCGCGCAGGCCGACGCTGCCGGTGGCGCAACCGACTATGCGGCTTCGTCGGATGCGCGCCAGGTCGTCACCTTCGACGCCGCCCGCGTGATCGATCGCGCGCAGCAGGTGGCCGATCACGATCTCGACCTGTCGATCAACAGCGAACTCGAACTCATTGAACTGGCCGATCTCGAATCGCTGATCGGCGTCGACAAGACGCTGCTGCTCAACAAGCTGTCGAACGGCGAGATCGCCGACGAAGTGTTCGCGTTCCGCAAATCGAAGGTGCTCAGTTACGTCGAGCAGAAGGGCGTGGCGTACTTTTCGCGCCGCAACGGGCGTCGCGGCGGCGACGTGCGCGCGCTGGAGGATCTCGTGTGGGTCGACCAGCGCACGCTGTTCGACGTGATCAGCGCGTTCGACACGTACGATCTCGCGAAGCTGATCGCGAACCTCGACGATCGCGCGGTGGCCGACAAGCTGTTTTCCGTGATGACCGAGGCGCGGCGCAACGAGGTGTCGTGGGTGATGCGCCGCGAGATCAAGCTCGATCCGATCGAGGTCGAGGAGATCGAGCAGCGTGTGCTCGATGCCGTGCGCGCCGCGAAGGCGCCTGCGGCGGGCGTGGCGCCGGTGGCGTCGACGTCGTCGTCGGATGCGTGAAACGGAGAGGCATATGGATCTGTTGACCCTGGCCGGTGTGGTGCTCGGCGGCGCGGCGATCGTGTTCGGTTTCGCGCTGGAAGGCGGGCATTTCTCGATGCTGTTCCAGTTCGAGGCGCTCGTGATCGTGCTCGGCGGCACGCTCGGCGCGGTGATGATCCAGAACACATGGGCGCGTTTCTTCGACGCGGTGAAGCAGTTGCGGCTCGCGTTCGTGCGGGCGCGCGAGGTCGATCGCAAGAACCTGTCCGACCTGCTCGAATGGGGCGATCGCGCGAAAGTCGACGGGCTGCTCGCGTTCGAATCGATGGACGTGAGCGGCATCCATCCTTTCGCGCGCCGCGGGCTCGAACTGCTGGCGAACGGCGTGTCGACCGCCGTGCTCGAGGACGCGTTGCAGCGCGAACTCGATGCGTACGAGCGCAGCCGCCTGGCGGCCGTGCGCGTGTGGCAGCAGGCCGGCGGCTATGCGCCGACGTTCGGCATTCTCGGCTCGGTGCTCGGGCTCGTGCAGGTGACGAGCCATATTCTCGAACCCGCGCAGCTCGGGCCGGGCATCGCGGTGGCGTTCGTCGCGACGCTGTACGGGCTTGCGTTTGCGAACCTCGTGTTCCTGCCGCTGTACGGCAAGCTGCGCGCGCAGATCGACAGCGAGATGCGATTCCGCAAGCTGTATCTCGACGGCTTGCTCGCGATTTCGCGCAAGGAGTCGCCGCATACGATCGAAACGCGCCTGACCGGCGATGTGCGCGGGCGTGCAGCGGAATCGCTTGCATGATGGGCGTGTGCTTGTTCAGGCGCCAGCGCCGTATGACGAACCGGGATTCTCGACCGCATGACAGCTCGAACTGACGGCGCATCCGCTGCCGATCGCGACGATGACGAACTCGAAGGCTCGCAGTCCGGACGCTGGCTGATTTCGTACGCGGATCTCATCACGACACTGATGGTGCTGTTTCTCGCGCTGTACGTGCTGCAGCTCGCGAAATACAACGCGCTCGATGCGCGATACCAGACGCTTGCGCGGCAGGCCGGTGGTGCTCCGAGTGCTGCCGATGCCGCTACGCCCGACCATGCGCCGCCGTGGATCGCGTTGCTCGATTCGTTGAAGTCGAATGGCCGGATTTCGCTGGTGAAGGCGCCGCACGGCGTCGAGATCGGCATCGACGCGAAGATCCTGTTCAATGTCGGCGATGCGCGCTTGCTGCCCGATTCATCGCCGGTGCTGAATCAGATTGCGCAGGCACTGAGCGAGCACGCGACTGGCGACATCCTCGTCGAAGGCCACACGGACAACGTGCCGATCGCGAACGCCAAATACGAATCGAACTGGGAACTGTCGTCGGCGCGTGCGGGGAGTGTCGTGCGCTATCTGACCGAGCGCGGTGTTGCACCGCATCGCCTGGCGGCGATCGGGCGGGCCGATACGCAGCCGCTCGTGGCGGGCGACGACGCGGCTTCAAGGGCGCGAAACCGGCGTGTCACGATCTTCGTTGCATACTGATCGGCGTTGTATTTCCGTTGTTCCAACATCTATAGGCGGCCGCATATGCCCGCCTGTCACCAACATAAAGAATCTCGCATGTCTGGTATCTGAAATCAGCGATGCGGTTCTGCGCGTGCATGCCGATAACCCAAACTGGCTCAGACCGAGCGGTTATCGAGGGTTCCCCATGCATCTCTGGCGCAAGCTTTCCATTCAGAACAAGCTGATTCTCAGCATGACGAGTTGTCTGCTCGTGTTCGTCGCGATTTCGAGCGGACTCAGTGTCCGCCTGATCGGCAACGCGGTGCGCGATCGCGTCGTCCGCGAAGAACTGCCGACCGCCGTGAACGGCATCCGTGCCGACGTGCAGCGCCAGATGGCTGGCCCGATCGCCGCGTCGCGCATCCTCGCGCGCGATGCGTTCCTGCTGCAGTGGGAAGCAGACGGCGAACCCGATGCCGGCACGCGCAACTGGATCCAGCTCGCGAAGAACGTGAAGGACGAGCAGAAGGCCGCGTCCGTGCAGTGGGTGTCGGTGAAGAGCGGCAACTACTACAACGAAGCCGGCCTGCAACGAAAGGTCACTGACAAGGATCAGTGGCTGACCAGCTTCCTGTCGTCGGGCAAGGCGTTCGACGTGAACATGGACCGCGAGGTGACCGTCGGCGGCTACATGATGTTCATCAACAGCCGCGTGGAACTCGACGGCGTGCCGATCGGCGCGGCGAGCATGAGCCTGTCCGTCGATGCGCTCGCGAAGGGTATCTCTGCGTACCGGATCGGCCAGACCGGGTTCGCGTATCTCGTGCGTCCCGACGGCGCGTTCATGATGCATCGCGATACGTCGCTGATCGACGGCAAGCATTTCCTGAAGGATCAGCCGGGGTTGCCGGGTGATGCGTCGTCGACGCTGCTCGCCGGCAAGCCGTATGCGTACCTGAGCTACGAGGGCGACGGCGGCGCGCGCTTCATCGCGACTTCGTTCATTCCGGAGTTGAATGCGTATGTTGTTGTCGAGGTGCCGCAGGCTGAATTGCTCGGGCCGGTGACGAGCGCTATTCGCAGCGCGGCGCTGGTTGCGGCAGTGGTGGGCCTCGGGGTCGCGCTGCTCGTGATCTGGCTGGTGGGCCGCGCGATCGCCGCGCCGATCCGCCGCGCGGCGACGCTGCTGTCGGAGATCGCCAGCGGTCAGGGTGATTTGACGCGCCGGATGACGGTCGAGAGCCAGGACGAGATCGGGCAGTTGTCGGATGCGTTCAACCGGTTCGTGTCGTCGCTGTCGACGCTGGTTCACCGGATTCGCGCGGCTTCGGCGTCGATTGCGACCGGGTCGGCGCAGATTGCTTCGGGGAATGCGGATCTGAGTGAGCGGACTGAAGGGCAGTCGAGCAACCTGGAGCGGACGGCTTCGTCGATGGAAGAGATCACGGCCGTGGTGCGCAACAACACCGAGACGGCGACGACGGCCGCGAAGATGATCAACGGCGCATCGGATACGGCGGCGCGCGGCGGGCAGGTGGTGGGCGAGGTCGTGACGACGATGGAGCAGATCAGCGACGCGTCGCAGCGAATCTCCGAGATCATCGTGATGATCGACAGTATTTCGTTTCAGACGAATATTCTGGCGTTGAATGCGGCGGTGGAGGCGGCAAGGGCGGGGGAGCAGGGGCGGGGGTTTGCTGTTGTCGCTTCGGAAGTGCGGAATCTGGCGCAGCGTAGCGCGCAGGCGGCGAAGGAGATCAAGGCGTTGATTGAGCATAGCGCGGGGACGGTGAATACCGGGTCGCGGTTGGTGAGTGAGGCGGGGAAGGTGATGAGTGATGTTGTGTCGCAGGTTCAAGGCGTGAGCGCGATGATGAGCGAGATCGCAGAGGCGAGCCTGGAGCAGAGTGCCGGGATCGATCAGATTGGGGATGCGGTGCAGTCGCTGGATCAGATGACGCAGCAGAATGCGGCTTTGGTTGAGGAAAGCGCGGCGGCGGCGGCGAGTTTGAAGCAGCAAGCGGCGGAATTGACCAAGCTGGTGTCGGCTTTTAAGGTGGATGAGTAAGGGGTGGTTCGCGATTTGGAATTGGGGCCTCTCTGAGCAGATGGATGTTTGATGGCATCGCGCCGGCGGGCGGTCGCTTGCCGGCGATTTTCAGTCACTCGACATGGTCGTGTAGTTCGTTGACAATCGTTTTTTCCAAAGTTGGTCGCGCTTGCTTAAAGCAAGTCGACAATATGTGCTTCAATCGGTGCTGTCGACCGCGACCGACGCCAGAATTACTCGGATCGCCATATGAGTGAGGAAAACAGGCATGGGAGCAAGAATGCACATCGCCGCATTGGCGCCCAGCCCCCGTCGCGCAGCGCTCGGCGTCGCCCTGGCGATGACACTTTCGTGGTTCACCGCTGCGCAAGCGGAGAGTTGCGCACCTGATAGCGTGGCGCCCGAGTGCTTGCTGCAGCGTAGTCAAGATGAATTGCAGCAAGCCGACGACGAATTGAACCGCACTTACCAAAAGGTTTTGAAGTCGATGTCTCGGCCACGTGACGAGTACGTCAACTATCCGGAACTTAAGGTGAAGTTTGTCGAGGCTCAGCGGCAATGGGTCCGTTTTATCGACAAGGAGTGTACCGCTTGGTATCTGATAAACGAGGCAGGCGCGGATCGTAATCTTGATCTACTGACTTGCGAAATCGACAGAACACGTAATCGGACGCGTGAGTTAAGCGTGTGGCTTAAGCAAGTGAGCCATGATTGGCGCGGCGCTAGATGAGCCGCCCAGTGTTGGCATTGGGCGTTTTGGTCGCAACTCGTATGCCAACAAAGATTCGGACGGCCTCCGCACCGAGGGAATAGCCATCCGATCTCCGTTGGCCGATGCCAAGCGCGTCGCTTATTGAACCTCGCCTGTCAAGTCTGCGAGAGTTGCCTGAGGCGGGGGGGGCAATCCAAGAAAATCGTTAACAATGCGGACTAGGTGTCGCAGTGCCGGGACTCTCTCGGCTAAGTCAGCCCACATAAACGTCATATCCAACGCATTCACGGTACGCATTGCATTCGTTTTCTTGTAGGCGAATCCGGCTAGTTGATAGCAGTCGTGCAAATCGTCCGCGGGCGTGTCGCGCTCTGACATGTCGTCCGTTTCTGGATTGAACCCTAATGCTTGCTGAATCGCAGGCAGACTAATTTCCGGTGCAATTTTAATGAAGTGCGAGTGTTCCGCAAGGAACCATGCTTCAATTTCCATAAGCGGAAACACAAAGCTGACGGGGGCGAGTTGTTTGTTTATCGCCGCCCGCATCTTCTTTCGAAGTAAATCGACTGAAGTGCGGTCGTATGTGGGCCGAACGTCGCGTATTCCGACGATCCGCTCATAGCCTTTGTTTGTCAGATCCGAATGATCGCCATGGAGCCGGACCTTGACATTGTCTTCGCTACCGCAATCGACTATAAGTGCGTAGTACTTCTCGTTGGTGGTGGCACGAGTCGCGCTTATTTGTGTGTAAATAAGCGGCTTCCCGGTCTTGCCACCCCCTCTCGCTGTTTTTTCGTCAATAAGAAGCTGACCTTCATTGGCCGCCTCCTTTAGAAGACGCGTGACGAACAGGCGTTCCGTCTTTCCTTCGACAAAAAACGCGATCCTACGCATCGTCATCCTCGTCGTATTCTTCGTCATCGTTCGAATCGTAAGTGGCGAGATCACTTACATTCATTTCGAAAAACGAGAAGTTGCTGAGGCCGGTGAACATGAAATTATCAAAGTGATCCTTGGAATTGCCGTAATTTCTCACGATCACCTCCTGCCCTCGTCTATGCAAAACAGTCCACTCATCTAATGGGACTTTGTTCATCACGAATCGGTCGTTTGTTGTCATTATCAACTGAATATTTGATTCGCTAGCCTTGTCGCGAAGCAGTTGAATCAAAGCGATCGAACGCTCAAAATCGAGACCTTCGCCGATGTCATCGATCAGGATTGTTGTCGCCGATCCCCGTAATAGAGCCAGATTGACGTGGATCAAAAGAGCAACGACTCGAAACATGCCGTCCGACATGCTGTATTGGTCCGTTATCGCCTCTAAGCCTGATTCTTTTACCTGCAAACACAGGAATGATGGAGGCATTTGGGCGCTCGGAATACCTGGTGGCGCCGCAACAACGTTGACGCGAAGGGTAATCGGCGTCCCCGTGGTTATATAGTCGACCGGATAATCGAGCGCTCTAAGGTCGCTCTTCATTACTTCCGCGAAATCCTCCGGGAACTCTCTTTCAGCCTGTCTGAATAGCGGAACGACGGCGTGCTCATCGCGATCGCTAGGGGCTGGCGTGCCCGGCACAAAATGAGTTAGAAGCCCCTTGCCGAGGTTGCCGGCAAAGTGATAGAAGCGAAGTGAGTCCGCCCAAGAGGCCAGAGGATCAAGGAAACTGTGCTGAACTGAGTCGCGTCGGGCAAAAGCGGCAAATGTATTGGTTGGGGTTTGGAAGTCGATAGGCGTATTGCTATTGACTCTTTCCGCGATAATCTTGCCTATCCCCGTGGGTCCTCGCGACAATAGCTCTCTGCCGCCTATCTCAACCCTCTCACGAACGACGGCACCTTCGTGGTAGGCCACTTCATAGAGATATGTTTCGCCTTCATTGTCAAAAACACACCTATAGCTTCCCGATTGAGCAGGTGGACTCGAGCCAGTCAGATTTCCTGCAAGGGAACCAATGATCGCCAATGACCTCGATTTTCCCGATGCATTGCGGCCAACAAGCAGATTTCGATCGCCGAATGTAAGGTCGTTGATGCTCCACTCTTGGGGGTTGTTCTCCCACTCGCTGTAGCTGATAGATTGTAGTTTCATGGGATGCCGGCAGTTGAAGATGCTTGACGGAGCATAGTTTGAGCGGATCGTAGCATGTCCCGAGGACAACGCGTGTCGGGCAGAACTCAAAACATGCGATCTTGCGCAACATTAGCTACATCGCAGCTTCCATGCACGTAGCTCGATGGTCGTACCGCCGCGCTTGCACACTTTCCTGATCGCGCAGCATCCAATGACCGTACAACGTTGCTGAACGGCCTCTGACGATTCAACACACCGAGTGACGGAAACGGGGCGGCAACAGTCAGTTGTATTTTCCTCGGTCGAATGGCTTTAGCGATTCGACGAACACTCTGGAGCGTTTCGGGGCCAATTCACAGCATCCGTCTCCCTATATCTAACGGCCAATCCCCCTCAATTCCCCATTTCTGAGATGCCAGCGCGACTACACTGGTCATGAAGCCTTGCTTCTCACCATCGGAAGTTGACCACGTCCCCCTCCGCACCGATGGTCGAAAGAAAGCGGTCTTGCCCAACAAGACACAGCGAGAGGGGGAGAAAGAAGGGGAAACCCGAGGCATTAAAGAAGCGCGGGCCGCATGGGCGGCAACCCATACGACCCGCTGACCACCAACAACTCACCCTAGGAGTTGAAAATGGCTGACGCCAATACTAAGCCACGTCGCCGGAAGAACAAACCGGTCAACATGAAAAAGACGTTCGAACTGGTCCTGCGCAACTACCCGGATCTTCCCAAGCGTGGCTGGCCGTACCTGCCGTGGATGAAGGCGATCGATATCAATTTCAAGATCTTCGGCTTCAAGCCCGGCGACCGCGTGTATCTCAACGTCAACGACGTTACCCGGACGATCACGATCACGCCGGACTACAGCCAGTTGGCTCTGCGAGAGCAGCCGTACCACGATCCTGATTGGGAGCCGTCGTCGCTATAGCGCCTGCAAGAGCTGCTTGATGCAGCTCTAGCGAGTGAAGCGCAGGCGTTTCCCGAACGCGAGTGACCGCCGGGGCGATACCGCCCTGGCCATCGCCGCAAACGCCGCGCCCCACACCCACTGCCACCTTCAACAACTGTCACGACTTCAAGGCCCGTGAGGCCGCACTGCGCCTGCCGAAATAGCCGCACGACTCCACATCAACGCCCGCTGTCACGCCGCTTCACAATCGCTCCCCGCTGCAACACATACTCGACCCGCGTACCTTCATCGGCCACCACCCCAATATCCTCGAGCGGATTCCCATCCAGCACGACGAGGTCGGCGATCGCTCCCACCGCAACCACCCCAAGCAGCCCCTGCATATTCACAATCTCCGCCGCCACCGTCGTCGCTGACCTGAGCGCTTCCAGATTCCCGAGCACTTCCGCCCGAATCCGAAATTCACCCGACTGAAACGCATGCATCTCGCCGAGCAGATCCGACCCGAACCCCATCTTCACGCCGGCCTTCGCATAGATCTCAAGCGACTCGCGACCTTTCTGCTGCACGGAAGCCACTTTCGCGACGGAGTCCGCGGGCATCCCGAACTCCGCGCCATGTTTGGCAAGCGCGTCATAAGTCACGAGCGTCGGCACGACAAACGCCCCATGCTCATGCATGATCTTCGCGGCCGCTTCGTCCACGAGATTCCCGTGCTCGATCGTCCGCACGCCGCATCGCACCGCCCGCGCGATCGCTCGCCCCGTATACGCATGCGCCATCACATAAGTATTCGCAGCTTCGGCCTCTTCGACGATCGCCCGAATCTCATCCTCCGAATACTGCGTGTTCGCAATCGGATCAGTCGGCGAAGCGACCCCACCCGAAGCCATGATCTTGATCTGCGTCGCGCCTTTCTGAATCTCCTCACGCACGGCGAGCCGCACGCCTTCGACACCGTCAACGACCCGCGCAATCGCCCCCGTCCGAAAGCAACAAGAGCAGGGCTCCAGCAAATCGCCACGAGGCCGAAAATCCCCATGCCCGCCGGTCTGCGACAACGCTTTCCCCGACGGAAAAATCCGCGGCCCTGAAACCAGCCCCGTCTCGACCGCCTGCATCAAACTCCAATCCGCTCCCCCTGCATCCCGCACGCTGGTAAACCCGCGCGACAACATCGCATCGAGAATCGGCAGCGACCGAATGGCCGCGAGAATATTCGGCTGCGTTGCATTCGCACCAAGGTTCGCATTCGAAGCCAGCACATGCACATGGCAATCGATGAACCCCGGCATCACGGTCTTGCCGCGTACATCGATCACCTGCGCATTCGGAAAATCCACCGGCCGATCGGTGACTTCGACGATCCGTTCGCCTTCGATCACGACATGATGATGTTCGAGCAACACGCCTCGTTCGAGGTCGAGCACGTTGCCGCCTTGAAGCACGGTAATGGTCATGGAGATATTTCCTTATCGAGTCATGGAGGCCGCACGCTTCGCATCCTTCACGAAGCGCGTCCCGACGAAACTGACTGCCGCCGCGAGAATCACGTAGAAAGCGGGCGCCATGTTGCTGCCCGTGCGTGCGATCAGCCACGTAATCAGAAACGGCGCGAACCCGCCGAAGATCGTCACCGCGAAGTTGTACGCAACCGAAAGCCCGGTCGACAGCACCTTGGTCGGAAACAGCTCCGCGAATGCCGCGAGGATCGGCCCCGTATAAGTCGCAATCAGCACGCCGAACACGGCCTGGAACACGATCAGCGACGTGAACCCGGGCGCATGGTTGATCCACGCGAACATCGGCCACGCGAGCACGAGGATCGCGAGCGCCGAGCCGGACAGGAACACGCGTCGCCCCCACACGTCGGCGAGCCGGCCGACGATCGGCGAGCAGCACATGATCATCAGCCCGCCGACCATGCCGGCCGCGAAGCCGGTCGATTGCGGCAGATGCAGCGTGCGCACGGAATACGTCGGCATGTAGAACAGCAGCACGTAGGTACAGACGGTCCACAGAATGACCATCGAAAAACTCGCGAACGTTTCGCGCGGGTAGGTCGACAGCACCTCCTTCAGCGGCGAGCTTTCCTTCGCCTGCGATTCGACGGCGCTGAACGCGGGCGTCTCGTCGATATGGCTGCGGATGAAGTACCCGACCGGCCCGACGATGATCCCGAGCAGGAACGGCAGCCGCCAGCCCCAGCTATGCAGCGCCTGCGTATCGAGCGACGTGGTGACGAACGTGCCGGTCGCCGCGCCGAGCAGCACCGCGAAACCGATGCTCGACTGGATCCAGCTCGAGTAATACGCGCGTTTCTCCGGCGGCGCGTATTCGGTGAGGAACGCGGTGGCGCCGCCCATCTCGCCGCCGGCCGAGAAGCCTTGCAGCAGCCGCGCGACGACGATCAGGAGCGGCGCGGCGATGCCGGCCTGTTCGTAGGTTGGCGCGATTCCGATGAGCGCGGTGCCGGCCGCCATCAGCAGGATCGTGAGCGACAGCGCGGCCTTGCGTCCGACCTTGTCGGCATAGACGCCGAGCACGATGCCGCCCACCGGTCGCATGAAGAAGCCGACGCCGAACGTCGCGACGGTGAGCAGCACGGACGTCAGTTCGTTGCCGGTCGGAAAGAAGAGCTTCGCGATGATCACCGCGAAGAAGCTGTAGACGGTGAAGTCGAACCATTCGAGGCCGTTGCCGATCACGGTCGCGACGATGGCGCGGCGGCGTTGCTGCACGGCCGCATCGACGGAAGGCGCGGCGCGCGGGGAAAGCGTTCCTTGCATGGTCTCTTCCTTTGTCAGAAGACGGGACGGCTGCCCCGCGTGAATCCCATGCTACGGATAGGCGCATTTTTTTCTGAAACGAAAGATTCGCATGCACGCATGCGCTGCACGCATGCATCGCGCTCAGACCTTCAGGGCGCGGTCTGTTTCTCCGCCTGTTCGAACAGCCAGCGCGTGAACAGGCGGGCGGCCTGGTTCTGCATGCGGTCGTTGGGCGAGATCACGTAATAGCCGCCGCCGTGGCTCGCGGACGCTTCGGTTACGCGCACGAGCAGCCCAGCTTCGATGCACGCGTCGATCATGTAGCGCCAGCCGAGCGACACGCCCTGGCCGAGAATCGTCATCTGCACGATCTGCGGATACGAGTTGATCATGATGTCCTGCGGCTGCAGCTTCTGCCGGTCGACGTCGTTCATGTCGAACCATTCGGGCCACGACATCCATTGGCGCTGGCCGTCTTCGAGGCGCAGCAGCGTTTCGTTCGCGAGGTCGGCCGCGTTCAGCGTGCGGCCGGCCAGATAGCCCGGCGCGCAGACGGGAAACACTTCCTCGTCGAAGAGCTTGCGCACGGTGTATTCGGCTGGTGCCTGCTGGCGCACGTAGTAGACGCCGACGTCAAATTCCGCCGGCGACATCGACGCAAGGCCGTCGCGCACGATCAGGCGCAGCTTGATGTTCGGATACGCGGCGCGAAAGTCCGGCAGCCGCGGCGTCAGCCACAGCACCGCGACGCCGGACGAGCACGCGATCGTCAGTTCGAGATCGCCGTACGGTTTCATCACGTCGTGCGTGGCTTCCGCGCATTGCGTGAGCAGATGGTGGACCTGCGCCGCGTATTGCTCGCCGGCGATCGTCAGCCGCAGCGAGCGATGCTCGCGCACGAACAGCGAGCGGCCGAGGAATTCCTCGAGCTGCTGGATCTGGCGGCTGATCGCGCTTTGGGTCAGGTGCAGTTCGGCGGCGGCTTTCGTGAAGCTCGCGTGCCGCACGGCGGCTTCGAACGCGACGAGGCACTGCAGGGGCGGAAGCGGCGTGATGCGCATGGCGGGCGGGGAATCGGGGCGGGGGCTGCCGACATGATACGGTCGGATCGAACGGAAATCACAAGGCGGGAAGGGCCTGGCCGATCGGCGTATTCGTGCGGAGATCGTGGGCAACGCGCGCCCGGCCAGGCAACGCGCGCAGCCTGTTAGGGCCGTATCGATTCGTCCGAAAAGCGGATCGCGAGGTAAAACAGTTACAAGTTAGCGGTTGACGCAAGCAAACCCGGCGGTTAGTGTATGCGCCGAAGTCCAAGAAGTCCGATTGCTGTTCATCAATTGCTCGCTGTCCTCGGCGGTATTCGTTGTCCTCTCCCTCCTTGAAACTTCACGCGCTCTCCAACAGGGCAAATCTTCATATTTTTTCTCAAGGAATCTTCATGGATACCGGTATCGTCAAGTGGTTCAACGACAGCAAAGGCTTTGGCTTCATCACGCCGGACAACGGCGGCGACGACCTGTTCGCTCATTTCTCGGAAATTCGTGCCGACGGCTTCAAGACGCTGGCTGAAAACCAGAAAGTGAGCTTCGAGACGAAGCAGGGCCCGAAGGGTCTGCAAGCGGCCAACATCAAGCCGCTGTAAAGTTTGAAGGGCCCGGCCTCCCACGATGGGCGCCGGGTCGCAGCGACATCCTCACGGAGCTTTGTCTCCTAAAGTTGGCGCGATTGTTCCTGGCTGCGTCTGTTCATTCAGCAGCTAATCAAGCGCCACACGCCTCGTTGCACTTCATTCCCCCCTCCGGCCACAGCGCCTCGCTTTCGCTTTCCGACTGCTTCTGATTCAGCCCGCAATGGCTTTGAGTCGGCGCATCCGTGCACATTTCGCACGGCACGCGCGCAGTCGAACATTATTAAAATTAAAAATTCAAAACATGCAAAATCATCAATACAACGGCTATGCCGTCCAACCCTCGGCGCATCGTTTGCCCGACGGCAGTTTTTCAGCCAACCTGCAGCTCGAACGCATCGATAGCGCGTCCGGGGAAGGCCGCTACCAGTTCTATTCGCTCGATTACTTCGCGAGTGAAGCGCAAGCGCTGCGGCACTCGGCACGCTGGGCACGCCGCTGGGTCGATACGCGCGGTTAAAGGCAACACCGTGGTACCGGACACCCAGCACATGTGAGTCCCCGGGGGCGCGCAACAACGCGCGCCCGAACCTCGCCTGCGATCGATTCTCTACCCATCCGGCTGGATGGCCGAACGATGCTGCCAACCTCCGCATTCGTGCGAAGATTGTGCACACATCACACTCGCCCGAGAACGACGTGACCCTATCAAATCCTGAGCGCAACCCGGAGGCCGCCCATCCGCCGTGGATGCCCGTCGCCCTGGCCGAACTCGGCATCCGTCGCCATCCGCCCGGTAGCATCAACCCGCGCATCGTCGAGTACAACAACCAGACGAACCTGGTCGGTTACGACGACAAGATTTCCTGGTGCTCGTCCTTCGTCAACTGGTGCATGAAACACGCCGGATTCCGCGGCACCGGCTCCGCACTGGCACGCTCATGGCTCGAATGGGGCCGCCCGCTGGACCGCCCGGTCTACGGCTGCATCGCGATCCTGACGCGTGACGACCCGACGAGCTGGAAAGGGCACGTCGGTTTCTACCTGCGTCACGACGCCGAACAGGTGTACCTCTTCGGCGGCAACCAGCTGGAAGAAGTCCGCGAACTCGCGTACCCGTTGAACGAAGTGATCGGATACCGCTGGCCCGCCACCGCATGACCACGCAGCGGCAGCGCACACAAAACGGCAAACAACGCGATTCCCGCCGCTGCTAATCTGTCGAACACACCGCATCGACCACCCGGAGCCCGTCGGCGCGCCAACCGGCAGTCGCCGATCTCCGCACCCACAAGGAGCCTGCAGTGCAAACCGGCAATCTCCGTCTCTACGCGGATGCGCAATACACGAGCCCCTACGCGATGTCGGTCTTCGTCGCGCTCGAGGAAAAGGCGCTGCTTTACGAACTGGTGACCGTCGATCTCGGCAACCGCGCGCATTTCGCGCCGGACTATGCGGCGACGTCGCTGACGCAACGCGTGCCGACGCTCGTGCACGACGATTTCGCGTTGTCGGAATCGTCGGCGATTACCGAGTATCTCGACGAGACGTTCCCCGGCGCACGGCTCTATCCGGCCGAGCCGCGCCAGCGTGCGCGGGCGCGGCAGGTGCAGGCGTGGCTGCGCAGCGACCTGATGCCGATCCGCACGGAACGGTCGACCGAAGTGCTGTTCTACGGCCCGTCGAGCGAGCCGCTGTCGAGTCTCGCGCAGGCCGCCGCACAGAAGCTGTTCGCGGCTGCCGACAAGCTGCTCGCGCCGGGCGCGGTGAACCTGTTCGGCGAGTGGAGCATTGCGGATGTCGATCTGGCGGTGATGCTGAACCGTCTGGTGCTGAATGACGATCCGGTGCCGCAGCGCCTCGCCGACTATGCGCGTGCGCAGTGGGAGCGGGCGTCGGTGCAGCGCTGGGTGAAGCTGAAGCGGCCGCCGCTGTAATTCGCGATGAATGTGATCGGGCCGATCGTCATCGTGCTCCTGCTGGCGGCAGGCGTGTTCGTTGCGGTCCGGTTCTGGCACATGCTCGTCACACGTATCGTCACCGTGATCGTCGGGCTTGGTATTGCGTGGATCGTGGCTTACTCGATCGCGTTGACGACGGTCCAGTGTCTCGGATCGTGCGGCTGAAGAGCGGGGCGCCGGCAAGTATTGAAGCCGGCGCCGTATCGTGATCCCGCCTAGTTTTTCGCCACAGCGTCAGTTTCCGTCTGCGGCCCACCCGCCGCGTCATTCCTGCTCCACCCGCCCCCAAGCGACCGATACAACGCCACCGCCGCCAGCGCGTGCTCCCGCTTGAGCTGATTGAGCGAATCCGAATCCCGCAGATAAACCTCCTGCGCTGACAGCACATCCAGAAAATCCGTCGCGCCACCCTTATAGAGCTGATTCGCCAACCCAAGCGCCTTGTCCGACGCCGAGAGCGCGCTACCCAGCTTCCGCGTCGCCTCATCGGAACTGACGAGATTCGCGCGCGCATCCTCGACTTCGCGCAACGCTTGCAGCATCGTCTGCCGCAACCCGAGTTCCGACTCACGCATCCGGCTTTCGCTCTGCGAGATATCGGCGGTAATCCGCCCCGCGTTGAAGATCGGGCTCGTCGCACTCAACGCCGCGCTGAACAGGTTATCGGTCAACGTCGGCAACCCGAGATACGAAGCCGCCAGAATCCCGTCCGTCAGGTTCAACGAAAACTTCGGATACCGCTCGGCTTTCGCCACGCCCACTTGCGCCGCGCGCCGCTCGACCTGCGCATACGCCGTCAGTACATCGGGCCGCCGCAACAGCGCCTGCGAAGGCAGCGTCCCCGGCGCGCCAACCGGCGGCGCCGGAATGTCCCCGGCCTGCACCAACACGAGCCGATCGACCGATTCCGGCGTGCGCCCCGAATACACGGCGATCAGATTGAGCTGATGCGAGATCTGCGCCTGCGTCGGCGGAATCCGCGCTTCGAGCGCATCGAGCTGGTTCTGCGCACGGGTAACGTCGAGTTCCGTCGACAACCCGAACGCCTGCCGCTTGCGCGTGAGTTCGAGCGCATGCTGCCGGATCTTCGCGTTGTCCTGCAGGATCTTCAACTCCTGCTGCGCCCAGCGCAGATCGACATACGCGGATGCCGCATCGGCAGCAAGCGCGAGCCGCATCGCATCTTCCGCATGTTTCTGCCCGACGAGTTCGGCCTGCGCGGCAAGCAAATCGAGCCGCTCGCCGCCGAATACATCGGGCGACCAGCTCAGCGCAAGCCCCGCGCCAGCCTGACGGACATACCCGAGCGGCGGCGGCGTGTTCTGCCGCGCGTCGGCCGCATGCGCGGTCGCGTCGAGTTCGGGCAGCAGCACCGCACGCTTCTGCACGGTCAGCGCCTGCGCCTGCTTCACGCGTTCGGCGGCCGCCTGCAGATCGAGGTTGCCGTCGAGCACGGTTGCGATCAGCTTGTCGAGCACGGGATCGTGGAATTGCGCCCACCATGCGGCGGCGTCGATGTCCGCGCGCGGCACGTCCGTGTCCCAGGCGGTGGGCGCGAGCGTCCGAACGGATTCGGGCAGCGCCGGATGCTGCGCGGGCTGCACCGCGCACCCGGCGGCGAATGCGCTGACAGCCAGCGCGAGAAGTAGCTTTTTCATGATGAAGATCTCAGTGCGCGTCCGGCGGCGGCGCGTTCAACGTAATGGGCTTGGAAAACACGACGGCAAGCAGCGCGACGACGAAGCACAGCGACAGCGCGTAGTACGCGTCGGCATACGTGAGCGTCAGCGCTTCGCGATAAATCAGCCGATGCAGGTTCGCGAGCCCGGCCTGCGCGGTATTCAGCGTATTGCCTGCCACCGAGCCCCAGTAAGCCGCCTGACGATCGAGCAGCGACGCGACTTGCGGTTCGCCGGCACTCACGTGCTCGTTCAGCCGCAGATAGTGAAAATTCAGCCGGTCGTTGAGCATCGTCGCGCTCACCGCGATACCGATCGCGCCGCCGAGGTTACGCATCAGGTTGAACAACCCGCTCGCCGATTTCAGTCGCGATTGCGGCAGCGAGCCGAGCGCCATCGTCACGATCGGCGGCACGCTGAATTGCTGACCGATGCCGCGCAGCGCCTGCGGCAGCAGCAGTTCCTGCCAACCCCAGTCGTGCGTGATCGGCGTGTACAGGTAGCAGCCGAGGCCGAAACAGATCAGCCCGAACACCAGCAGCGCACGCATGCTGAAGTAGCGCGCCGCGAACGCATACGCACACAGCGCGAGCAACTGGAACGCACCGACCGACAGCAGCGCGATACCGATCTGCAGCGAGCTGAACGCACGCACCTGCGCGAGAAACAGCGGCGTGAGGAACACGGTCACGAAGATCCCGATGCCGGTCACGAACGACAGCAGGCTGCCGATCCCGAAGTTGCGCACGGCGAGCGCGCGCAAGTCGACGATCGGATCTTTCGCGGTCAGCGCATGCACGAGGAACAGGAAACCGCAGATGCCGGAGATCCACGCGCAGATGACGATCGCGTCGTCGCCGAACCAGTTCTTGCGCGGGCCTTCTTCGAGCACGTATTCGAGGCAGCCGAGGAAGCCCGACATCAGCACGATGCCGAGATAGTCGCCGCGCTTGATGAGGCTGAGGTCGGGCTCGTCGATATGCACGTAGCGCGGCACGAGCGCGGCCACCGCGATGCCCGGCACGAGGTTCAGGTAGAACAGCCAGTGCCACGACCATTGGTCGGTGATCCAGCCGCCGATCACGGGGCCGATCGCCGGCGCGAGCGACGCGAGCGCGCCGATGGTCGTCGACGCGATCAGCCGCTGCTTGCCGGGAAACAGCACGAACGCGGTGGTGAACACGGTCGGGATCATCGCGGCGCCGAGCGCGCCTTGCAGCCCGCGAAACAGGATCATCGAGTTGATGTCCCACGCGAGCCCGCACAGCATGCTGGTGATCGTGAAGCCGACGGCCGATGCGACGAACAGCCAGCGCGTCGACATCACCTTCGACAGCCAGCCCGACATCGGGATCACGATGATCTCGGCGATCAGGTAGGCCGTCTGCACCCACGACAGTTCGTCCTGGCTGGCGGAAAGGCCGCCGCCGATGTCGCGCAGCGACGACGCGACGATCTGGATGTCGAGCGTCGCCATGAAGAAGCCGATGCACATCAGCGCGAACGCGAATACGCGCTGCCTGGTCGGTTGCGACGCGGGGTCGCCGGAAAACGCGGTGGTCATCGCCTGCTCCCGCTCAGTTCGCGTGATCGGTATGCACGGTCACGACCGCGGACAGGCCGGGGCGCAGCACGTGTTCGATACCGGGCTGCGGATCGAGGTGCACGCGCACGGGCACGCGCTGGACGATCTTCGTGAAGTTGCCGGTCGCGTTCTCGGGCGGCAGCACGCTGAAGGTCGCGCCGGTCGCGGGCGCGACGCTGTCGACACGGCCGTGCAGCCGCGTGCTCGATGCATCGAGCGCGACGTCGACGCGATCGCCCGCGCGCATCTTGCGCAACTGGTCTTCCTTGAAGTTCGCATCGATCCACAGCCCGGAAGCCGGCACGACCGTCAGCAGCGGCACGCCGACGTTCGCGAGCATGCCGACGCGGCCCGTGCGGTTGCCGACGTAGCCGTCGACCGGCGAGCGGATCGTCGTGTATTCGACGTTGAGCGCCGCGACGCGCTGCGCGGCCAGCGCGGTATTCACGCGGGCCTGTGCATCGGCGAGTTGCGCGCCGAGCACGTCGAGTTGCCGCTTCGCTGCGAGCAGCGCGGCGTCGCTGCGTTCGACGGCCGCGCCGGCTTTCGAGTAATCGGCGTCCGCGCGCTCGACGATCTGGTTCGACACGGCGTCGGATTTCACGAGTTCGCGGTAGCGCACGCGGTCCGAGGCGGCGCGCGTCAGTTCGGCCGAGGAGGCGTTCTTGTCCGCCGCGTGCTGGCCGATTACCGCGAACTGCAGTTGCTGCTTCGCTTCGAGTTCGGTCACGGCGGAGCGCGCGCTGTCGACTTCGGCAGTCGCCTGTGCGAGCTTCGCGTCGTAGTCGCGCGCATCGAGCTGCACGAGCACGTCGCCGGCCTTCACGCGCTGGTTGTCGGTCACGAGAATTTTGTCGACGAAGCCGTTGACCTTCGGCGCGAGCACGGTCACGTCGCCGCCGACATACGCATCGTCGGTGCGCTCCTGGAAACGCAGCACGAACAGCCAGTCGAGCACGGCCGCGGCCACGACGACGACGGTGACGCCTACCGCGATGCGCATCCACGGCACGCTGCGCTGCTTTGCGGGCCGCTCGGTTGTGGCTGCTTCGCGTGACGCGGCAGCGGCTTGGGTCGTTTCCATCGTTTCACCTATGTATATGCACTAATCAAAACGATCGACGGCATCGCGTCGATCGGGGAAGGGGCTAGCGTTCCTGCAGGTTGTGCGTGATCCGGAACAGTTCGTCTCTCAGGCGGGCCGCCCGCGTCGGCCCGAAGCGCCGCTCGAACGCTTCCTGCGCGGCGAGCCAGTGCACGTGCGCGTCGGCGACCTTCGTTTCGCCGTCGGCAGTCAGCGTGAAGGTCTGGCGGCGGTACGGCGGCTCGATCATGCCCGTCACCAGCGCCGCGCCGACGAGCGGCTTGAGCGCGCGCAGCAGCGCGGTGCGTTCGATCACCAGCACGCTCGAGAGCGCCGCCATCGTCAGGCCCGGCCGGTCGCGCAGCAGCGCGAGAATGCTGTACTGCGACGGCGTCACGCCCGCCTGCGACAGATAACGCTCGTAGAACTGCGAGATCCGGCGGGCGGCTTGCCGGACCGCAAAGCAATCGTCGTCGGTGAGGGTGATCTTGTGCATGTGCACATGTTAGGGCGCAGGGCTGTGTGAAGCGATGGGCGGGGCAGGATCAGATTGGTGTCGTGGCTGTACCAATCGCCATCAGGCGGCCGCCGGGACGATCCAGCCTTCGCGGTCGCAATAGGCGGCCGTGTAGTCGATGAACGCCTTTACCTTCGCGGGCAGCAGCACGCGGTTGGCGTACGCGAGCTTGATTTCGACGAACGCGTCGATGAGGTCGGCGTCCGCCAGCAGTTGCACGAGCGCGCCCGACGCGAGTTCGTTCTGGACGAGCGTTTTCGGGACGACGCCGATGCCGAAGTCGTGCATCACCATTTCGCGGTTGAAGACGGGGCTGTTCGACGAGATGTCGAAGCGAAACGGCACGGTCAGCAGGTCGCCGTCGACGCGAAACGACAGCGCGGGCCGGCGCAGCGACGGCGACAGCGGCACGAATGGATGCTCGGCGAGATCGGCCGGCGTCTCGGGGCGGGAATGCTCGCGCAGGTAGGCGGGCGTCGCGACGATCACGACCGGAATGCGCTCGACCAGCCGCACGACGGTCGATTCGCTCGTCAGCATGTAGGGCACGACGATGCCGATGTCGTAGCCTTCGCCGACCAGATCGACCGGGCGCTCGGTCAGCGTGACGTCGAGGCGCACCTTCGGGTGCGCGCTCTTGAAGCCGGCGATCAGCGGCACGAGCCGGTTCAGCGCGGCCGTCGTGTGCGCGACGAGGCGCAGCAGGCCCTCGGGTTCGCGCGTTTGCGTTTGCGCTTCGACTTCGAGCGCGTCGAGTTCGTCGAGCACGGCCGCGCAGCGCTCGTAGATGCGCTCGGCCGTTTCGGTCAGCGACACCTGACGCGTGGTCCGGTGCAGCAACCGGCTGCCGAAGCGCGCTTCGAGATCCGCGACCGCGCGCGACACGACCGGCCGCGCGAGGCCGTGCATGTCGGCGGCGCGCGTGAAGCTGCGCATTTCCACCACCGACCGGAAAATCCGCAGCTTGTCGATGTAGTCCATGTCCGTCTCCTTGACGCGATGGCCGGCCGCCGGCCTGGTTACGGCGGAGTGTACATTGACTTTATGCATATGCACATATAAATTGCCGAACATGAACGACACTTCGATTGCCCAAGCGTGCAACTGCCTCGCGCTACGTCAGGCGGCGCGCTTCGTCACGCAACTGTACGAACGCCATCTGGCCCCGGTCGGCGTGACGCCCGCGCAGTTCTCGATCATGGCGAACCTGACGTCCCGGCCCGGCCTGTTGATGAGCGAACTCGCCGACAAGCTCGTGATGGATCGCACGACGCTGCTGCGCGCGTTGAAGCCGCTGCAGCGCGACGGTTTCGTCGCGACGGCCGCGTCCGAGCACGATGCGCGCGCGCATGCGCTGCACCTGACGAAGCTCGGCGAGCGCACGTTCGCGCAAGCCAAGGTCGCGTGGCAGGCGGCGCAGGACGAATTCGAGACGCAGTTCGGCAGCGAGCGCGCGAAGGCGTTGCGCGGCGAGCTGTTCAGCCTGACGGCGGAACGTTAGGCGAACTGGAACGGAATTCGAGCCATCGGTCGCTTTGGCGGCCTCTCATGGTGTGAATTGGTTTTGAATCTGTCCGGATCGATGCTGATCTGGACAGTTTTTATTTCCAGTTGTAGAGTCCTCTGACGGATTTCACGGGCCGGCGCACGGCCGGGTACGAGTCACGAGGAGCAACCGATGCTGCAGTTGAGTGACCGCGACGACGCGATGTTGCGCGGGGATTTCGGCGATGGCGTCGCGCGCGCGATGCGGATCGTCGCGCGTACGGCGCAGGTGATGTCCGCGCCGCACCTGATCGACATTACGTCTGCCCATATCGACGGCTGTCTTTATCACGGCCAGACGAGCCTCGACTTCGTCGAGTATTTCGTCGACACCGGCGCGAAGGTCGCGGTGCCGACCACCTTGAACGTCGGGTCGCTCGACCTGATCCATCCCGAGCTGTATCACGGCGACCGCACGATCCAGCGCGATGCGCAGCGCCTGATGGACGCGCATCTGCAACTCGGCTGCGAATCGAGCTTCACGTGCGCGCCGTATCAACTGAAGAACCGTCCCGCGAAAGGCGAGCAGATCGCGTGGGCCGAATCGAATGCGATCGTGTTCGCGAACTCGGTGCTGGGCGCGCGCACGAGCCGGTATGGCGATTTTCTCGACCTGGCGGCCGCGATCACCGGGCGCGCGCCGTATGCGGGCCTGCATGTCGAAGCGAACCGCGCCGCGCGGATCGTGTTCAACGCGCCGGATTTCAGCGGCCTGGCGTCGCGCGACATTTATTTCGCCGCGCTCGGTCTGCTGATCGGCAAGATCGCGGGCGCGGTCGTGCCGGCGATCGTCGGGCTGCCGGCGGACACCACCGAAGACGAACTCAAGGCGCTCGGCGCGGCGGCCGCATCGAGTGGCGCCGTCGCGCTGTTTCATGCGGTGGGCATCACGCCCGAGGCGCCGACGCTGGACGCCGCGCTGCATGGGCGAGCGGCGCAACGCACGGTCGACGTCGCGATGACCGATCTCGACGAGATTCGCCGCACGCTGAACCACGGCGCGGCCGGCGACGCACTCGTCGCGGTGGCGCTCGGCACGCCGCACTTTTCGCTGGCCGAATTTCGCACGCTCGATACGTTGCTCGACGCGTTCGACGGCAAGCCGGCCTGCGATTTCTACGTGAACACGAGCCGCTTCATCCTGTGGGAGCTGGAGGAAACCGGCCTCGCCGGCAAGTTCGCGGCGCGCGGCATCCAGATCGTCGTCGATACCTGCACGTACATCACGCCGGTGATGAAGCAGTTGTCGGGGCTGGTGATGACCAACTCGGGGAAATGGGCGTCGTATGCGCCCGCGAACATCGGCGTGACGGTCGCGTACGGCAGCATGCGCGAATGCGTGCGCTCGGCGTACGAAGGAAAGGTGCGATTCGATGACTGAAGCGACGGGCAAGGGATTGACGGGCGACACGCTCGTGCCGGGCAGCGCATGCGCGCGGCCCTTCGTGCTCGACAAGCCGCTCAGCTTCTGGGGCGGTTACGACTCGGGCGCGGGCAGGATCGTCGATCGCGGGCATCCGCAGGCCGGCGCGAGCCTCGCCGGCAAGGTGATGGTGATGCCGCATGCGAAGGGCTCGAGTTCGAGCAGCAGCGTGCTCGCGGAAGCCGTGCGCAACGGCACGGGGCCGGTCGCGATCGTGCTGAAGGAGCGTGACCTGATCATCTCGATCGGCGCGATCGTGGCCGCCGAGCTGTATGCGATCGCGGTGCCGGTGGTGTGCGTGAGCGACGCCGTGTACGACGCGATCGTCGCCGCGACGGGCGATGTGCGGATCGAAGCGGGCGAGGGCGATGGTGGGGCGCGGATCTACCTCGGTGACGCAGGACCTGACGCCGTTTCCCCCAACCGGCCGGCTGCCTCCCGGTAAGCACTCGGCGTCTGCCCGGCCCAGCGCCGGAATGCGCGCGTGAAATTCGCCGGGTCGGTGAATTGCAGCCGCTCGGCGATCGTCTTCAGGTCGAGATCCGACGCGGCGAGCAACTGCTTCGCGTCGCGAAACCGTGCTTCGTCGAGCAACTGCCGATAGCTCGACCCGGCTTCCTCGAGCCGGCGCCGCAGCGTGCGTGTCGATACGAGTAGCGCATCCGCGAGCGTGTCCGGCCCAGGGTAATCGCCTGCCGCACGCGCCAGTTCCGCGCGCACACGTTCGACGAGGTCACCTTCCTCCTGACGCACCTGCGCATACTCGCGCTCGACCTGCACGAGCGCCTGCCGGTGCGCGACTTCATCGGCGAGCGGCAGCGGCCAGTCGAGCACGTCGCGCGCGATCCACAGCGCGTTGGCCGCGCAGCCGAATTTCACTGGTGGCAACTGGTCGCGATAGCGCGCGAAATACGCGGGCTCCGGCCACGCGAACTGCAGCTCGATCGGCGGCGACGCGCGCCCGGACCATTGCGAGATGTTCTGCGCGAGCCCCGTCAACACGAACTCGAACATCACGTGATGCTGCAGCACGGGGCTGGCCTGCACGCCGTGCAGTTCGAGCGTCGCGCCGCGTTCGTCGTCCGCATGGGTCAGCCGGTACTGGCGATTGCGCATCCGGAAGTAGCGTTGCGTGACGGACAGCGCTTCGCGGATGTCCCGCGCGGTCAGCGTCGCGTAGCCGAGAAAGCCGTGCACGGTCGGCTTCAGCAGCAGCCCGAACGCGAGCCCGATGCCCGGATCGCCGCCGATCTCGATCGCATTGAGGACGAGCCGCCCCCATTGCGACGGCGCGACGCGCGCGTCCGGTTCGGCCAGCACCGCATCGCGCAGGCCAGTGCCGGCGCGCACGGCGGCCAGGTCGACGCCGCGGGCGGCCAGCGCCTGCAGCAGCAGGCGCGTATAGGCGACCGGAATCGTCGGCCGACGCAGCCCGAGGCGGTCCTTGGCGAGTGGGGAGGTCATGTCGTTTTGGCCGGAAATGACAAGCATTATGGCTGTTTGCCCCCTCACGCTCAAGGCGGCGCGCGCCTACGATGACAGGCATCGCTTATAGGCTCGACCATCATGACAACCACCTTTCCCCACCTGCTCGCGCCGCTCGACCTGGGCTTCACGACGCTGAAGAACCGCGTGCTGATGGGCTCGATGCACACGGGCCTCGAAGACAGCCGCAAGACGCTGCCGCGGCTCGCCGAATATTTCGCCGAACGCGCGCGCGGCGGCGTCGGCCTGATCGTGACGGGCGGCTTCGCGCCGAACGTGGCCGGCTGGACCAAGCCGTTCGGCGGCACGCTGATGACGTCGGCCGCCGCGCGGCGGCATCGCGAGATCACCGGCGCCGTGCACGCAGAAGACGGCAAGATCGCGCTGCAGATCCTGCATACGGGCCGCTACGGTTACCACCCGTTCGCGGTCGCGCCGTCGAAGATCAAGTCGCCGATCTCGCCGTTCGCGCCGCATGAGTTGAGCGCGGGCGGCGTCGAGCGGCAGATCCGCGCGTTCGTGCGTTGCGCGAAGCTCGCGCGCGAAGCCGGTTACGACGGCGTCGAGATCATGGGCTCCGAGGGCTACCTGATCAACCAGTTCATCTCGATGCATACGAACAAGCGCACCGACCAGTGGGGCGGATCGTACGAAAACCGCATCCGCCTGCCGATCGAGATCATCGAGCGCACGCGCGAAGCGGTCGGCCGCGATTTCATCCTGATCTACCGGCTGTCGATGCTCGACCTGATTCCCGACGGCAGCGACTGGAGCGAAACCGTGCAGCTCGCGAAAGCCGTCGAGCGCGCGGGCGCGACGATCATCAACACGGGGATCGGCTGGCACGAGGCGCGCGTGCCGACGATCGCGACGTCGGTGCCGCGCGGCGCGTTCGCGTGGGTGACGAAGAAGATGAAGGGCGAGGTCGGCATTCCGCTCGTGACGACCAACCGGATCAACCGGCCGGAAGTGGCCGAGCAGATCCTCGCGGACGGCTGCGCGGACATGGTGTCGATGGCGCGCCCGCTGCTCGCCGATGCCGAATTCGTCGTCAAGGCCGCGCAAGGCCGCGCCGACGAAATCAACACCTGCATCGGCTGCAACCAGGCGTGTCTCGATCACGCGTTCAAGAACAAGGTCGCGTCGTGCCTGCTGAATCCGCGCGCGTGCCACGAGACGGAGCTGAAATACACGCCCGCGCAGCAGCCGAAGCGAATCGCGGTGGTCGGTGCGGGGCCGGCCGGGCTCGCATGTTCGACCGTGCTCGCGCAGCGCGGCCATCACGTCGACCTGTTCGATGGCGCGTCGGAGATCGGCGGCCAGTTCAACATGGCGAAGCAGGTGCCGGGCAAGGAAGAGTTTCGTGAAGCGCTGAGCTACTTCGGCCGCCAGGTCGAGCTGACCGGCGTGAACCTGCACCTGAACCGCCGTGTCGATGCGAGCGACCTGATCGCGGGCGGTTACGACGAGATCGTGCTCGCAACGGGCGTCGCGCCGCGCGACCCGAAGATTCAGGGGCAGGACGGGCCGAACGTGCTCAGCTATATCGATGTGCTCGCGGGCAAGCAGCCGGTCGGCCGGCGCGTCGCGGTGGTCGGTGCGGGCGGGATCGGCTTCGATGTCGCCGAATATCTGGTGCAGGACGGCGAATCGCCGGCGCTCGATCTGGAAGAGTGGAAGGCCGAGTGGGGTGTGACCGACCCGGCCGCGACGCGCGGCGGCGTGACGCGTGCTCAGGTGTCGGCGCCGGCGCGTGAGGTGACGCTGCTGCAGCGCAAGGCCGCGCCGCTCGGCAAGGGGCTCGGCAAGACGACCGGCTGGATTCACCGCGCGACGCTGAAGATGAAGCAGGTGAAGATGATCGGCGGCGTGAACTACGAGCTGATCGACGCGCGCGGGCTGCACGTGTCGTACGGCGAGCAGCGTACCGATCACGAGCTGATCGAAGCCGACACGATCGTGCTCTGCACGGGGCAGGAGCCGCAGCGCGCGCTGCTCGCGCCACTGCAGGCGGCCGGGCGCTCGGTGCACCTGATCGGCGGTGCGGAACTGGCCGCCGAACTCGACGCGAAGCGCGCGATCGATCAGGGTGCGCGGCTCGCGGCGCGGCTGTAACGGTACGGCCGCGCGTCGCCGCCGTCACTCCATCTCGACGCGCTGCGCCTCGCGCTCTTCCGCTTCCAGCATCGCCTTGACGATCAGGTAGACGGCGGGCAAATCGTCGTCGTCGCGCTTCCAGTCCACGGATTCCTCGACGTCCGCGGCGACCATCCGGCTGTCGCGCAACCGGATGAAGGCGTCGACGACCATCGGATCGTTGCGGTTCAGGAAGCCGGAGTTCGAGAACGCCAGCTCCTCGACATTCAGCAGCGCCTGCCAGCTCATCGTGCGGACGGCGGCCGGATGGCTGCGGCGCCGCAAGCCGAGCGCCCGCTGCGCGGGGCCGCCGACGACACGCTGAAGATCGACGACCGCCTGCCGCGCGGCGCGCTCGAAGTGGACGGGGTTGAAGCCGGGTTGCTCGGGATCGAATGCGGATGACTGGAACATGGTCGCCTCACTAAAGACCGTCTCGGGGGACGGAATTCGGGTCAAATGACGCAGAAACACTGTAAATATATACAGTGTCTGGCGCACTTTCAAGCCCCCGATGACAGCAGATGGCAGCCGTTCGGCAACCGGGCCGTTTCAGACCGCCGCCGCGATGGTCTCCCGCAGCCAACGATGCGCCGGGTCGCGATGCACGCGTTCATGCCACAGCATCGACATTTCATAGCCGGGCACGTCGACCGGTGCATCCACCACGCGCAGCGCGGGCACGTCGCGCACCAGCCGCTCGGGCAGCATCGCGACGAGATCGGTGCTCGCGACGGCCGACATCACGAACAGGAAATGCGGCACCGACAGCACGACGCGCCGCGCGGCGCCGACCTTCGCGAGCGCTTGGTCCGTCACGCCGAAGAAGCCGCCGCCGTCGGGCGACACGATCACGTGTTCGAGCGCGCCGAACTGCGCGAGCGTGGGGCGCCGCTTCAGCTTCGGATGCCCGGCGCGGCCGATGAGCACGTAGCGCTCGACGAACAGCGGCAGGCGCCGCATGCCGGCCGGCGATCCTTCGGTCGTATGGAACGCGAGGTCGATGCCGTTTCGTTCGGCATCCTGCTCGATGCGCGGCGGCACGAGTTCGACGACGGCGAGCCGCGTACCGGGCGCGGCCGAACGCAGCGTGTTCAGCGCGGGCAACACGATCGTCGATTCGCCGTAGTCGGTCGCGGCCACGCGCCACGTGTTCGTCGCGGTAGCGGGATCGAACGGTGTGGCCGGAACCACCGCGCGCTCGACCGCCTCGAGCGCATCGCGCAACGGCTCGCGCAGCGCTTCCGCGCGCGCGGTCGGCCGCATCCCGCGCGGCCCCGGCAACAGCAGCGGATCGCCGAACACGTCGCGCAGTTTCTGCAACTGCACGCTGACCGACGGTTGCGACATGTTCAGCTTCTCGGCCGCGCGCGTGACGTTGTGCTCGGCGAGCAGCACGTCCAGCGTGACGAGCAGGTTCAGATCGAGTCGCCTGAGATTATTCATGGCTATACCTGGAATATCAGGAATTCATTTTAAATATACCTTCGGCGGCGGCATCCTGCAGTCATTCAATCAACGGAGTGACGAACATGAATGTGCTGATCGTGTATGCCCATCCCGAACCACGTTCGCTGAACGGCGCGCTGCGCGACTTTGCCGTCGAGCATCTCGAAGCGGCGGGCCACAGCGTGCAGGTGACGGACCTGTATGCGATGAACTGGAAGGCGGCGTTCGACGCGAACGACGTGACCGATCGCGCGCCCGACGCGCGGTTCGATCCGTCGCTGGACTCGAAGCACGCGTTCGCGACGGGCACGCAAAGCGAAGACATCGCGCGCGAGCAGGACAAGCTGAAGTGGGCCGATGCGGTGATCCTGCAGTTTCCGCTGTGGTGGTTCTCGATGCCGGCGATCATGAAGGGCTGGGTCGAGCGTGTGTATGCATACGGGTTTGCGTATGGCGTTGGCGAGCACTCCGATACGCACTGGGGCGATCGCTACGGCGAAGGCTCGTTTGCCGGCAAGCGGGCGATGGTGATCGTCACGACGGGCGGATGGGAATCGCACTACAGCCCGCGCGGCATCAACGGGCCGATCGACGACATACTGTTCCCGATCCAGCACGGCGTGCTGTATTACCCGGGGTTCGACGTGCTGCCGCCGTTCGTGATCTACCGCACGGGCAAGATGAACGACGCGCGCTTCGAGGAAACGCGTGCGGCGCTTGGCCGGCGTCTCGACGATCTGTGGACCGAGCAGCCGATTCCGTTTCGTCGGCAGAACGCAGGTGATTACGCGATCCCGGCGCTGACGCTGAAGGACGGGATCGCGCCGGGGCAGGTGGGGTTTGCGGCGCATCTGGCGCATGAGCATTGATTGCGGGCCGCGCGGTCATGTCGACACGTGCGGCCAAATCAAGTAGTTTCCGGAGATCGACGCGATTCGTCTGCACAATGGGCCGGCGCGGCCCGTACCGCGAATCGGTCTCGACGGAGAACAACAATCATGCCTTTCGAACCCACGGGCCAATCGGAACCGGCCGAACACGACGATCGCGCCAGCCTGCTGATGGCGCTCGAAGCCGGCGGCTATCTCACCGAGGAACAGGCGGGGCGCGTCACGCAGCGCCTGAAGGACACCCCGGCCGAGCTTCCCGATACCGATTCCGCCCGCACACTGCTCGACTGGCTGATCGCCGAGGGCTACACGACGTCGGATGCCGAGGCGAAAGCGACGCAGGCGCTGCTGGACGGCCGCGCCATGGACGTCCGCGCGAAACTCGTCCTGATGCAGATGCTGGAGGAGATCGATCCGCCCTGGTTCGAGCAGCGCCTGAACGAAACGGTCGCATCGATCCAGCGCGAGCAAAAGAAGAAGCAGATGCTGATCGGCTTCGGCGGCCTGGCTGCCGCGCTGGCGGTCGGCGCTTACCTGTTGTGGCCCGCATCGGCGCCCGCGTGCAGTGCGTCAAGCACCGTCAAGACGCTGAATTCGCTGATGTTCGACGCGCGCATGGACATGATGCGCAAGAACCCGATGCAGATGCTCGACAAGGGCAGCACGCCTTTTCCGCGCGTCAGCAACCACCGCGAAGTCGGCTACGACGAAGCCAACCAGGCGCGCGGCTGCCTGGCGGACCTGACCGTCGCCGACGAGCACACGACGCTCGGCTATGTGGTCCGGCACGACGACAAGGACAAGAGCGAGTTCGTCGTGCAGACGTTCCCGGCGGAATACGTGACGGCCCGCTACAGCGCGCAGGGCCTCAACCCGAAGCTCGGCGCGCCGCTCGGGCGCGACGTCATCAGCACGGCGTTCATGACGGGCGTCGCGCAACTCGACAAGAGCGTGTCGGAGCGCTCGCCGAGCTACGGCAAGCCGATGCCCGGCAGCGACGAACCGACGACGCTGACGAGCAGCGTGCTGGGCGTCATACCGTCCGCCGATTGCAAGCAGATCGACGGCGACCATGTGTCGTGTCCGTTGCTGATCGATTATCGCGACCGGCTGCTCGGCGCGATCGGCGCGCCGTCGATGCTGCAGCTGAAGGGTGATTTCACGTTCGTCAAGGACGGCGCCGGCTGGAAGACTGCCGACGACTTCGACAAGACGCTGATGCAGGCGATCGTCGCACGACGTGTCGCCAAGGTGTATGGCGACGAAGTCGCCGACAAGATGGATGCGCAGAAGTAAGCCGCGCGGCGGCATGATCCGCCGCCGCGGATGACGAAGTGAAACGGGCGGCCCGCGATGCAATCGCAGGCCGCCCGTTTTGTCAGTGCTCGACCGCGAGCCTAGCGATCGTCGTCGCGGATCGACGACGGATGCCGGCACAGCGCCCGCACTTCCATCTCCATGTACGGGAACAGCGGCAACTGGCTCAGCAGGTCATGCAGTTGCTGTACGCTTTCGACGTCGAAGATGCTGACGTTCGCATACTGCCCGGCGATCCGCCACAGATGACGCCAGACGCCTTCGTTCATCAGCCGCTGGCACATCGCCTTTTCTTCCGCCTTCAGCGTCGCCGCCTTGACCGGATCCATGTCCGCCGGCAGGCGAACGGTCATTTCCACATGAAACAGCATCCTGCACTCCTTGAGTTGTCGATACGTCGAACGGGAAGGGCGCTCAGGCCTGTGCGCGTGCCCGCTCGACTTCGCTTCCCGGTACGTCCTGCTTTTCCTTGAGCAGCGAGAAGTCGAAGTCGATCAGCGCGAACTGCCCGTCGACGCCATACGGCTTGCCTTCCGCACCTTCCGCCTGCTTGACCGGCGGGATCAGCCCGTCGCGCGTCGCGAACGCGAAGTCGTCCCACAGATGCGGATCGCCGTCGATGTTGATCTGCGTCGTCAGCTTACGATAACCGTCGGCCGAAACGAAGAAGTGAATGTGCGCCGGACGATGGCCGTGGCGGCCGAGCTGGTCGAGCAGCTGCTCGGTCTTGCTGCCCGGCGGCACGCTGTAGCCCACCGGCAGCACGCTGCGGAAGCTGTAGCGGCCGTCGGCATCGGTGCGGATCGAGCGGCGCAGGTTGAACGCGGGCTGCGACTGGTCGAAGTACGAATAGTTGCCCAGATGGTTCGCGTGCCACACCTCGACCAGCGCGTTCGCAAGCGGCGCGCCGTCGTGGCCGAGCACCTGGCCGCGCATGATCAGCGTCTGGCCCGGGTCGGTGCCGTCGTCGAGACGCGCATGGCCGAGCGATTCCGGCGCACCGGCGACGTACAGCGGCCCTTCGATCGTGCGCGGCGTGCCGCCCTGGATGCCGGCCTGTTCCTCGGCTTCGTCCATCCGCACGTCGAGGAAGCGCTCGAGGCCGAGGCCTGCGGCGATCAGCCCGAATTCCCGGCCGGCTTCGTTCAGGTAGTTCAGTGCCGTCCAGAACTCGCTCGGCTGCACGTCGAAATCCTCGATCGTGTAGCAGATGTCCTTCACGATCCGGTTGACGATCGCGCGCACGCGCGGATTGCCCGGCTTCTCGGCGGCGTCGTCGAAGGTCTTCAGCAGTGCGTCGATGGCTTGCTTGTTCATCTGTGTCTCCGGTTGCGGTTGTCGTGTGGGGTCAACGGGTGCCGCGTTGCATCCGTTCGATGCGGGCCCAGTCGAAGGTGATGCCGAGGCCGGGCGTCGCCGGCAGGTGCAGCTTGAAATCCTGGTAACGCAGCGGCTCGACGAGGATTTCCTCGGTGAGCAGCAGCGGGCCGAACAGCTCGGTGCCCCATTTCAGCGAGTCGAACGTGCTGAACAGTTGCGCGGACGCCATCGTGCCGGCCGCGCCCTCGAGCATCGTGCCGCCGTACAGTTCGATGCCGGCCGCCGCCGCGATCGACGCGACGCTCGCCGCGCCCTGCAGGCCGCCCGATTGCGCGATCTTCACCGCGAACACGTCGGCCGCGCGATCCTGCGCGAGCGCGAATGCATCGACGGGGCCGTGCAGCGCCTCGTCGGCCATGATCGGCACCTGTGCGAGCTGCGTGAGGCGTTTCAGTCCCGCACGGTTGGTCGCGGCGATCGGCTGCTCGACCAGGCTCACGCCGGCTTCCGCGAGCCGCGCGCCGGCCCAGATCGCGTCGGTCTCGCTCCATGCCTGGTTCACGTCGACCCGTACGTCGCCGCGCTCGCCGAGCGCGCGCTTGATCGCGACCACGTGCGCGACATCGTCCGCGACCGCGTTCGAGCCGATCTTCAGCTTGAACGCACGGTGGCGGCGCGCGTCGAGCATCGCTTCGGCTTCCGCGATGTCGCGCTGCGTATCGCCGCTCGCGAGCGTCCAGGCGACGTCCACCGCATCGGTCCGGCGGCCGCCGAACAGCTCGGACAGCGGCACGCCGAGACGCCGCGCCTGAGCGTCGAACAGCGCGGTCTCGATCGCGCACTTCGCGAAGCGGTTGCCCTGGAACAGCTTGCGGGCGCGCGCCATCGCGGCGCCCGGACGCGTCGCGTCCATGCCCTGCAGCAGCGGCGCGAAGTAGGTGTCGATGTTGACCTTGATGCTTTCGGGGCTTTCCTCGCCGTAGGCGAGGCCGCCGATGGTCGTCGCCTCGCCGACGCCTTCGATACCGTCCGTGCATCGAACACGGACCAGTACGAGGGTCTGGCAGTTCATCGTGGCGACCGACAATTTGTGGGGCCTGATCGTCGGCACGTCGACGAGCAACGTCTCGATGCGTTCGATGGTGGCGGCAGTTGCTATCATGCGATTCCTCCTGTTGGTGCACATGGTAGGAATTCCCGCCCCGCGTCGTCCAACACTCTTTCCGACTACTTCCATACCTTTGAGGCATGAAATGGAATTGCGTCAGCTCCGCTACTTCATTGCCGTCGCCGAGGAAATGAACATCACGCGGGCGGCCGAGCGGTTGCACATGACGCAGCCGCCGCTGAGCCGCCAGCTCCAGGCGATCGAGGACGAGATCGGACTGCCGCTGTTCGAGCGCGGCGCGCGGCCGCTGAAGCTGACGGATGCCGGCCGCGTGTTTTATGCGCAGGCGAAGCGCCTCGTCGACCAGGCCGACGAACTCGGCCCGCTGACGCGGCGGCTCGCGCAACTGTCGGAGCGGATCGTGATCGGCTTCGTGCCGTCGACGCTGTACGGCGCGCTGCCGGACGTGATCCGCGCGTTTCGCGAGGCGCAACCGGACGTCGAGCTGTCGCTGATCGAAATGTTCACGCTGGAGCAGCTCGGCGCGCTGAAGGGCGGGCGGATCGACGTAGGCTTCGGCCGGCTGCGGTTCGACGACGACCAACTGGTGCGCGAGGCGCTGATCGAGGAAAAGCTGATCGCGGCGCTGCCGGTCGGGCATCCGCTCGCCGATCCGGCCCGGCTGCTGACGCTCGCGGATATCGCGAACGAGACGCTGATCGTCTATCCGAGCACGCCGCGGCCAAGCTTTGCCGATCAGCAGCTGTCCGCGTTGCGCGACGGCGGGCTGGTGCCGGCCGCCGTGCACGAGGTGCGCGAGCTGCAGACGGCGCTCGGGCTCGTGGCCGCCCAGGTGGGTGTGTCGCTCGTGCCGGAGAGCGTGGAGGGCGTGCGCGTAAAAGGGGTCGTCTACCGGCGGTTGCCGGAGCCGGCCGCGACGTCGCCGATCATCATGAGCCGACGGCTGCACGGCGAAAGCGCCGCCACGGCCGCGTTCTGCGCGATCGCGCGGGAGATGATCGGGGCGGCGGCCTGATGGGCGCTGCCGCCTTCAAGCATCGCAACTAACGGTCTGTTTCGGCGCGCGCCGCGAATGCGGAGAGGATGTCGCAATGTCGCGCGTGCCGATGCAAGCTTCGCGCCGGTCGTACAGGTCACTGGCCGCAGCCTGCGCCAGCGAATGCGCCGCTATCGCTTCGCGTCGAGCGTTTCCGACGGCGATTCCCCGAACTTTTCCCGATACGCGATCGCGAATCGCCCGAGGTGGGTAAACCCGCAATCGAGCGCGACATCGGCGATCCGCCTGTCGGACATCGCGCCGCGCAACAGCTCGCGCGCATGGTCGAGCCGCGTCGCGCGCAGGTATTGCATCGGGCTCATTCCGCGGAACTGCAGGAACGCGTCGCGCAGCGTCCGCTCCGGCACGTTGGCGGCCAGGACGATATCGGCGAGTTGCAGCGGCTGCGTGTAGTGCGCGTTCACGAACTCCTGCGCACGCCGCACGAAGCCCGGCGCCGGGTCGCGGTGTGACGCGTGCAGCACGGACGGCGGGTGGCCTTCGATCAGCAGGTCGATCAGCAGGTGCTCGAGCTGCGACGCGACGCGCGGGTTCGCGTTCGCGCGTTCGAGCAGTTCAGGCGAACGCGCGACGAGCATCAGTTGCTGGCGCCACGCGGCGAGTGCGGCGTCGCTGACATGCAGCACGGGATCGAGCGTCGCGCGCGGGTCGCCCGTCAGCGAGCCGACCGTTGCCGCGTCGATGCGCAGCACGAATTGCTCGCAATCGGCTGACAGCACCGCGTCGAAGGGCTCCCCGGGCGCGCACAGCACGCCGGTCTGGCCGTCGACGCCGAGCTGCCGCCCCATCGCGCGCACCTCGGCCTGGCCGGACAGGCAGAACATCAGCAGGTAGTAGCCGTCGACCGCGTCGACCTGCACGCGCATCGCGTCGCCGAATGCGATCGTGCCGATCCCGAGCCCGCCGAGCCTGACGAAATCCATGTGCGACGCACCATGCGTGCGGCCGTTCGGCAGCAGCGCATGCGGCTGCATCACGCGCGAGATCCGCTCGCGCGTCTCGTCGAGATCGCGGGATTCGAACAGCCGGTGCGCGCGCAGCGCGAGCGGCTCGAACGACGTTGGGGACATGGGCCTCAGCCTTTGTATGTGCGACGCGCGCTTCGATCCGATGAATGGGACGCGATCGTGCGCAGGGTCGTGTGTGCCGCCATGCTAGCGCAGAAATCCGCCGAAAGTGGATATTGCACCGCCGCAATCGCACTTTCCGGATAGACGGCGAATATTAGCCTTTCAAAAATGGACTCCATCTTGTTAATGAAACGGAACCACAAGGAGTCCGACATGGAGCAGACAGAATCGCCCGTCGTGTTCGCCCCGCGCGACGACGCGTCCGCCGTGAGCTTTCCGCACGACGACGGCTCGCGCGTGCCGTACAAGGTGTTCAGTTCGCAGGCCGTCTACGAACGCGAGCAGGAACGCATCTTTCGCGGCCCGACGTGGAACTTCGTCGCGCTGGAAGCGGAAATCCCGAACGCCGGCGACTTCAAGAGCACGTTCGTCGGCGATACGCCGGTGGTCGTCACGCGCACCGAGGACGGCACGCTTTCCGCGTGGGTGAACCGCTGCGCGCACCGCGGCGCGCAGGTGTGCCGCAAGTCGCGCGGCAACGCGAGTTCGCACACGTGCGTGTATCACCAGTGGAGCTTCGACAACTCGGGCAACCTGCTCGGCGTGCCGTTCCGGCGCGGCCAGAAGGGGATGTCGGGGATGCCGGCCGACTTCGATCCGAAGCAGCACGGGCTGCGCAAGCTGCGGGTCGACAGCTATCGCGGGCTCGTGTTCGCCACCTTCAGCGACGACGTGATGCCGCTGCCCGACTATCTCGGCGAGCAGATGCGCCCGTGGATCGACCGGATCTTCCACAAGCCGATCGAGTATCTCGGCTGCACGCGCCAGTATTCGAAGTCGAACTGGAAGCTTTACATGGAGAACGTGAAGGACCCGTATCACGCGAGCATGCTGCACCTGTTCCATACGACCTTCAACATCTTCCGCGTCGGGATGAAGGCGCGCTCGATCCCGGATGCGAACCACGGGCTGCACAGCATCATCACGGTGACGAAGACGGGCGACGATACGTCGGCCGCGTACAAGCAGCAGAACATTCGCTCGTTCGACGAAGGCTTTCATCTGGAGGACGAATCGATTCTCGATCTCGTGTCGGAATACGACGAGGACTGCACGAACCATATCCAGCCGATCTTCCCGCAGCTCGTGATCCAGCAGATCCACAACACGCTGGTTGCACGCCAGATCCTGCCGAAGGGCCCCGACAACTTCGAACTGATCTTCCATTTCTTCGGTTACGCGGACGACACGCCCGAGCTGCGCGCGCTGCGCATCAAGCAGGCGAACCTCGTCGGGCCGGCCGGCTATATCTCGATGGAGGACACGGAGGCGACCGAGCTCGTGCAGCGCGGCACGGTGCGCGACGGCGACGCGACGTCGGTGATCGAGATGTCGCGCGGCAATCCGGACCAGCAGGACACGGTGATCACTGAAAGCCTGATCCGCAAGTTCTGGGTCGGCTACCAGAAGCTGATGGGCTATTGAGGCGGGAGCGCGAAATGACGGAAGACATGAAGACCTGGTTCGAGATTTACATGCTCCAGAACCGCTATATCGGACACCTCGACAACAACCGGCTCGAAGCATGGCCGACGATGTTTACCGAGGACTGCACGTACGAAATCGTGCCGAAGGAGAACGCCGATCTCGGGCTGCCGGTCGGGATCGTCCACTGTACGAATCAGCGGATGCTGCGCGACCGCGTGGTGTCGCTGCGGCACGCGAACATCTTTGAAGAGCACACGTACCGGCACATGACGTCGGGCCTGACGATTGTTGCGGAACGAGACGGCGAGATCGACACCGAGAGCAACTACGTCGTCGTGCAGACGCGCAGCAATGGCGAGTCGAACGTGTACCAGGCCGGCAAGTACTACGACACGGTCGTGCGCACGCCCGACGGGTTGCGCTACAAGACCAAGCGCGTGATCTACGACACGTCGCGCGTGCAGACGCTGCTCGCGACGCCGATCTGACGAAGCAAGGAACCGACATGACCGAAGCAACGCTGGCCGAGTGGCATCCGCTCGGCGCTTTCGACGAATTCTCCGAAGACGAACCGGCGGCGCGCGTCGCCGGCCAGAAACCGATCGCCGTGTTCCGGATCGGCGACGAACTGTTCGCGATGCACGACCTCTGCACGCACGGCCATGCACGGCTGTCCGAAGGCTATGTGGAGGACGGCTGCGTCGAATGCCCGCTGCACCAGGGGCTGATCGACATCCGCACCGGCGCGCCGAAATGTGCGCCGATCACGGAGCCGGTGCGGACTTATCCGATCCGGATCGTTGACGGGCAGGTGGAAGTCAATGTCGGCTGATCCGTTCGTGATCGTTGGTGCCGGCCACGCGGCGCGGCGCACGGCCGAAGCGCTGCGCGAACGCGATGCGGCGGCGCGCATCGTGATGATCGGCGCGGAGCGCGAACTGCCGTATGACCGGCCCGCGCTGTCGAAGGATGCGCTGCTGACGGACGGCGGCGAGCAGCGCGCGTTCGTGCGCGATGCGGCGTGGTACGACGCGCAACACATCGAGTTGCGGCTCGGCATGCGCGTCGACGCGATCGAGCGCGATGCGCAGCGCGTGCGGCTCGGCGACGGCACGACGGTGCCCTACGCACGGCTCGTGCTCGCGACGGGTTCGCGCGTACGGACGTTCGGCGGGGCGGTCGACCCAGGCGTCACGCCGCACTACGTCCGCACGGTCGACGATGCACGTGCGTTGCGGGCGCGACTTGCGCCGGGCCGCCGCGTAGCGGTGCTCGGCGGCGGTTTCATCGGGCTCGAGGTGGCGGCTGCCGCGCGCCAGCTCGGCTGCGACGTGACGGTGATCGATCCGGCGCCGCGCTTGTTGCAGCGTGCGTTGCCGGAGGTGGTCGGTACGTATGCGCGCCAGTTGCACGACGGCCGCGGCGTGGTGTTCCAGATGGCGACGCTGCCGCGCGCGATCCGTCGCGCACCGGGCGGCGGCGCGATCGTCGAGACCGATCGCGGCGACGTGCCGGCCGATATCGTCGTGGTCGGCATCGGCGTGGTGCCCAACGTCGAGCTTGCACAGGCGGCCGGGCTCGACGTCGACAACGGGATACGCGTCGACGCCGGATGCCGAACGGCCGATCCGGCGATCTTCGCGGCGGGCGAGGTGACGATGCACTTCAATCCGCTGCTCGGGCGCCACGTGCGGATCGAGTCGTGGCAGGTGGCCGAAAACCAGCCGGCCGTCGCGGCCGCGAACCTGCTCGGCGCCGACGACGCCTATGCGGAGCTGCCGTGGCTGTGGTCCGATCAGTACGACTGCAACCTGCAGATGCTCGGGCTGTTCGGCGGCGAACGCACGAGCGTCGTGCGCGGCGATCCGGCGAGCGGGCCGTTCACGGTGTTCGGGCTGGGCGACGACGGCAGGATCGTCGCGGTGGCCGCGGCGAACCTCGGGCGCGACATCGGCGCATCGCGCCGGCTGATCGCGGCAGCGGCCGTGCCCGATCCGGTGAAACTCGCCGATCCGGCGGTGAACCTGAAGACGTTTCTGTAACGGCAGCAGGTGCGGCGAGGATGGCCGGCGCGGCGGGCGGATTGCGTCGGCAATCCTGTCGCTTGCCGGACGGTTGCGCGACGTGGCGGGTGACGTGATGCGCGGCGGCGGTCGCGCGGGCCCGTCGCGGATCATGCCGCGCGTTTGTCGGCCGGTGCGAAATCGGGGATATTAGCGGCATCGCCGATCCGCCGGTCCTCCATGACACCAGACAAAGCCCTCGAACTGAAACGCAGCAAACGCCGCGCACTGTGGCTGCTGCTGGCCGCCGTCGCGGTGTTCGTCACGACGATCCTGCTGCCGCGCGGCCCGTGGGTCGACGGCGTCAAGGCCGTGGCCGAAGCCGCGATGGTCGGCGCGCTCGCCGACTGGTTCGCGGTCGTCGCGCTGTTCCGCCGCGTGCCGATTCCGTTCGTGTCGCGCCATACCGAGATCATTCCGAAGAACAAGGACAAGATCGCCGACAACCTCGCGGTGTTCGTGCGCGAGAAATTCCTCGGCCCCGACGCGCTTGCCGCGCAGATCCGCCAGCACGATCCCGCGCAGAAGCTCGGCGCGTGGCTCGGGGAACCGCAGAACACCGAGGCGCTCGGCGGTTACGTGACGAAGCTGATGAGCTTCGCGCTCGACATGACCGACGACGCGCGGATCCAGTCGTTCGTGCACGACGCGTTTCGCGCGGTGATCGACCGTGTCGACCTGTCGCAATCGGCGGGTGCGATCCTCGATACGCTGACGAAGGACGGCCGCCACCAGGTGCTGCTCGACGACGCGATCGAGCAGGTGGTCGATGTGCTCGACAAGGAAGAGAACCGCGAGGTGATCGCGGGCTTCATCGTCGAATGGCTGAAGACGCAGTACCCGAAGGTCGAGAAGATCATGCCGACGCAGTGGTTCGGCGAGAACGGCGCGCGGATGCTCGCGAGTGCGGTGAGCCGCGTGCTCGAAGGCGTGGCGGCCGACCCCGAGCACGAACTGCGGCAGCGCTTCGACCGGACGGTTGCACGGCTGACCGAGCGGCTGAAGCACGATCCGGCGTTCGTCGCGAAGGGCGAGGAGATCAAGCGCTATATCCGCGACGGCGACGCGTTCAACGAGTATGTGCGCGACTTGTGGGACCAGTTGCGTGCGTGGCTGAAGGCCGATCTCGCGCGCCCCGATTCTTCACTGCACCGGCAGGCCGCGACGCTCGGCGGCTGGCTCGGCGCGCGGCTTTCGGAGAGCCCCGCGCTGCGCGCGTCGCTGAACGAGCACGTGGAGAAGGCCGTGCACGAGATGGCGCCGGATTTCGCCGATTTCCTGATGCGCCACATCCGCGATACGGTGCGCAACTGGGATGCGCGCGAGATGTCGCGGCAGATCGAGCTGAACATCGGCAAGGATCTGCAGTACATCCGCATCAACGGCACACTGGTTGGCGGGCTGATCGGGCTCGGGCTGTATCTGGTGTCGCTGGTGCCGCGCTGGGCGGCCGGCTGGCTGCACTGACGCGGCCACGCCGGCGAACGGCGGCGCCGGTCGTGGCCTAAACGTGGGTGCGCTCGCGCGGCTCGACCTTGCGGTCGATCTCGCTGCGCGTCGGCAATGTCTTCAGGTCGTAGGCGGCCTGCAGGTTCAGCCAGAATTCCGGCGACGTATCGAAGTAGCGCGCGAGCCGGTAAGCCGTATCGGCGGTGATGCCGCGCCGTTCCTTGACGATTTCGTGCAGGCGTGTGGCCGGCACGTTCAGCGCGAGCGCCAGTGCATTGACGCTCATTTCCAGCGGTACGAGGAATTCTTCCCGCAGGACTTCGCCCGGATGAATCGGGCGCATGCCGTTCTTGACCATGCGAAGCTCCAGTCAGTGATAGTCGACGATCTCGACCTGGGCGGGGCCATCGTCGGTCCATTCGAAACAGATCCGCCATCGCTCGTTGATGCGGATGCTGTGCTGGCCCTCCCGACCGCCGTGCAACGTTTCGAGCCGGTTGCCGGGCGGGGCCCGCAAGTCGCGCAGTTCTTTCGCGGCAGCGAGCATTTGCAGTTTTCGGGTGGCAACGGTTTCGATCGTGCGGAAACGCTTGGGTGACTCTCCTGCGAACAGCAGCCGGGTATCCTTGCATCGAAACGATGTGATCATTACGGGCATGGTATTACGTCAAGCGTAATACGTCAATGAGAATGGGATGAATTCGGCGAGACGTGTGTCGAAGCGCCGCTACGTGAAATGACGAACAGGAACCCTGAACGATCGGGAACGGGCGAGATCGATGCGGGATGACGGGTATCGTCAATGCATGCCCGTCGGTTCCTGTCGTTCCGACGAGTATGGGGGCGCCCCGCGCCTTGACGGGCCCGATATGCCATTCGGACGATCTGTTGCGTCAACGGAACGCTGACCGGGTCGGGCTTGTATCGGGCGTCGCCGCTGGCGCGCCGGGCGACGGGGTGGTTGCGGTGAGGTAGCCGCGGAGATCGCGCAGCAGGCGCGATGCCGTGCGCCCGCGCGTCACGCGTGCGCTTTTGCGCCGTGCAGTTGCAGGCCGAGCGCCTTGATGACTTTCAGGATGGTGCCGAAGCTGGGGTTGCCGTCGTGCGACAGCGCCTTGTACAGCCCTTCGCGCGACAGGCCTGCATCGCGCGCGACCTTCGACATGCCGCGCGCGCGCGCGATCACGCCGAGCGCGTGCGCGATGAAGGCCGGATCGTCGCCGGCTTCCTGCAGACAGGCCTCGAAGTAGTCGGCCATGTCGTCTTCGGTTTTCAGGTGGTCGGCCGAATCCCACGGCCGGGTGCTGATCTTGTTCATCGATCACTCCATGTCGAGATGCGCGAGCATCGCGTGCGCAGCGCGTATGTCGGCCTGTTGCGTCGATTTATCGCCGCCGCAAAGCAGGATGACCCAGATCGTTCCGCGCCGGACGTAGTAGACGCGATAGCCGGGGCCGTGGTCGATCCGCATTTCGATGACCGGCGAGCCGGCGGACTTCCAGTCGCCCGGATTGCCCATCGACAGGCGGTCGATGCGTGCCTGGATGCGGCGCTTCGCGACGCGATCCTGCAGGCCGGCGAACCATGCGTCGAAGACGTCGGTGGTCCGGATGCTGAACGTAGGCGCACTGTAGGGCATTGATTGCGGCATGTCAACCATGGTTCACAGATGTATCGGGCTGTTCGGTTGCCGCTACATTAGGGCCGCCTGCGTCGTTCGGGCGCCAAATGGCCGTTCGGCCGAAGTCGAAATTTCCCGAATCCGTCTACAATCAAACACGTCTTTGCCGCCCGTGCGCGCTTGCCGCGCACGGGCGGGTCCGTTCGTCCTCCTGCATCAGGAGGCGCCGCCGTGCATCGTTCGTTGCGTGGCGGGAAGTGCCGTGGTCTGTGTCCAGTAGGTAGAGCGTCCGCGTGCCGTAGGCCGGCGCGCGTTGTGAACGCCGCGTGTCCGTAGGCCGGGCAGGCGGCATAACCGAGAGTCCCCCATGAAAGCATCGGATCTGTTCGTGAAGGCGCTGGAAGCCGAAGGCGTCGAGTACGTGTTCGGTATTCCCGGCGAAGAAAACCTCGATCTGCTCGAATCGCTGCGGCGATCGAAGATCAAGCTCGTGCTGACCCGGCACGAGCAGGCGGCCGGGTTCATGGCCGCCACCTACGGCCGCCTGACGGGGCGCACCGGCGTGTGTCTCGCGACGCTCGGGCCCGGCGCGACGAACTTCGTCACGGCCGCCGCGTATGCGCAGCTCGGCGGCATGCCGATGCTGATGATCACCGGGCAGAAGCCGATCAAGTCCAGCAAGCAGGGCCACTTCCAGATCGTCGACGTCGTCGACATGATGCAGCCGCTCACGAAGTTCACGCGGCAGATCGTGTCGATCGGCAACATCCCGTCGGCCGTGCGCGAGGCGTTCCGCCGCGCGGAGGAGGAGCGCCCGGGCGCCGCGCACCTCGAACTGCCGGAAGACATCGCGCACGAAGAGGGTGACGGCAAGCCGATCCCGCGCAGCTACAGCCGGCGGCCCGTGGCCGAGGAGAAGGCAGTCGCGCATGCGGTCGACGCGATCCAGGCCGCGCGCCATCCGCTGCTGATGATCGGCGCGGGCGGCAACCGCAAGACGACCCGCAAGATCCTCGTCGAATTCGTCGACAAGACCGGCATCCCGTTCTTCACGACACAGATGGGCAAGGGCGTGATCGACGAGACGCACCCGCTGTGGCTCGGCAACGCGACGCTGTCCGACGGCGATTTCGTGCATCGCGCGATCGAGCATGCCGACTGCATCATCAACGTCGGCCACGACGTGATCGAGAAGCCGCCGTTCTTCATGCGTGCGGACGACAAGACCGTGATTCACGTGAACTTCCTCGGCGCGCAGGTCGATCCCGTCTATTTCCCGCAGATCGAGGTGGTCGGCGACATCGCGAACGCGGTGTGGCAGATGACGGAAGCGATCGCGCCGCAGCCGCACTGGGATTTCGCGCGCTTCGCGATGATCAAGGAGCATTTCGACGCGCACCTGGAGAAGGGCCAGCACGACCCGCGTTTCCCGATGTACCCGGTGCGCATCGTCAACGATCTGTACAACGCAATGCCGGTCGACGGCATCGTCTGTCTCGACAACGGGATGTACAAGATCTGGTTCGCGCGCTACTGGCGTGCGCACGAGCCGAACTCGCTGCTGCTCGACAACGCGCTCGCGTCGATGGGGGCAGGCCTGCCGTCGGCGATCGCGACCAAGATCGTGCATCCGCAGCGCAAGGTGATCGCCGTGTGCGGCGACGGCGGCTTCATGATGAATTCGCAGGAGCTCGAAACGGCCGTGCGGCTGAAGCTCGACCTCGTCGTGATGATCCTGCGCGACGACGCGTTCGGGATGATCCGCTGGAAGCAGGAGAACATGAATTTCCCCGATTACGCGATGACGCTGCAGAACCCCGATTTCGTGTCGTATGCGCAAAGCTACGGCGCGCACGGGCATCGCGTCGAATCGGCGGACGATCTGGAGCCGCTGCTGCGCGAGTGCTTCTCGTCGCCGGGCGTGCACGTGATCGACGTGCCGATCGATTACTCGGACAACGAGCGTGTACTGAACCGCGAGATCAAGCGCCTGTCGGCGCAGCTCTGAATTCCCCCGTTCACAGGAAGGAGTCGTTCCATGTTGAAGGAAACCTATCCGTACTACCTCGCCAACGAAGCCGTCTACGCGAATACCGATCTGGACGTGACGGACAAGTTCAGCGGCAAGGTCGCGACGCGCGTCGCGCTGGCCGACGCGAAGGCGATCGATGCGGCGATTGCCGCGGCTGTCGACGCCGCGAAGCCGATGCGCGAGATGCCGGCCTACAAGCGGCAGGCCGTGCTCGACCATTGCGTCGCGCGCTTTCGCGAGCGCTTCGACGAGCTGGCCGAGGCGCTGTGCATCGAGGCCGGCAAGCCGATCAACGATTCGAAGGGCGAAGTGACGCGGCTGATCGATACGTTCCGCGTCGCCTCCGAGGAATCGGTGCGCATCGACGGCGAGATCATCAACCTCGAGATCTCCGCGCGTGCGCAGGGCTATACCGGCTACACGAAGCGCGTGCCGGTCGGCCCGTGTTCGTTCATCTCGCCGTTCAACTTCCCGCTGAACCTCGCCGCGCACAAGGTCGCGCCCGCGCTCGCGGCCGGCTGCCCGTTCGTGCTGAAGCCCGCGAGCCGCACGCCGATCGGCGCGCTGATCATCGGCGAGGTGCTCGCGGAAACCGATTTGCCGAAGGGCGCGTTCTCGGTGCTGCCCGCGCATCGCGACGGCGCCGACCTGTTCACGACCGACGAGCGTTTCAAGCTGCTGTCGTTCACGGGTTCGCCGGCCGTCGGCTGGGCGCTGAAGGAGAAGGCCGGCAAGAAGAAAGTCGTGCTGGAGCTCGGCGGCAACGCAGCCGCGATCGTCGATGCGGACCAGCGCGACCGGCTCGACTACGTGGTCGAGCGTCTCGCGTTCGGCGCGTACTACCAGTCGGGCCAGAGCTGCATCGGCGTGCAGCGGATCCTTGTGCATGCCGATCTTTACGACGCGCTGCGCGAGAAGCTGATCGCGAAGACGCGTTCGCTGAAGATGGGCGATCCGAAGGATCCGTCGACGTTCGTCGGCCCGATGATCTCCGAATCGGAGTCGCGCCGGCTGTCGGGCTGGATGGACGCGGCCGTCGCGGCGGGCGCGAAGATCGTCGCGGGCGGCAAGGTCGACGGCGCGATGTTCGAGGCGACGCTGCTGGAAAACGTCGGGCATGAGCAGGACCTGTACCGGAAGGAGGCGTTCGGCCCGGTCGCGATCCTCGAGAAGTTCGACCGCTTCGACGACGCGCTCGCACGTGTGAACGACAGCGACTTCGGGCTGCAGGCCGGCGTGTTCACCGATTCGCTCACGCATGCGCAGCGCGCGTGGGATGAACTGGAGGTCGGCGGCGTCGTGATCAACGACGTGCCGTCGTTCCGTGTCGACAACATGCCGTACGGTGGCGTGAAGGATTCGGGCCTCGGCCGGGAAGGGATCCGCTACGCGATCGAGGACATGACCGAACCGCGGCTGATGGTCGTGCGGCGCCGGTAACGCGCAGGCACGCGGCGCGGTTCCGCGACGGCACGCAGGTAGGCGATCAGGCCGGCCTGCGTGCCGTTTTTCATTGCGGTGCGCGCGTCGGGCCGGCACGGTGTGTGCGCTGAATGACGGCCCACCCGACGCACGCTCGACTACGGGCCTCGCCTCGTGATGTAATCGCGCCAAACTGCCGACCGGGGTGCGACACCGGGAAGCGCGAATTCATTCTTCACGAGGTCGATTCATGTCCCCCGTCTCGGCATTCAAGCTGGTTCTGTTGTCATTCCTCGCGATCGTCGCGCTCGAATGCATCGCCAAGCGGCTGCGGCTGCCGCCCGCGGCCGCGCTGCTGATCGGCGGCATCGGTATCGCGTTCATTCCCGGTCTGCCGCCGATCAACCTCGATCCCGAGCTGGTGCTGCTGGTGTTCCTGCCGCCGCTGCTGATGGACGGTGCGTACTTCTCCGTGTGGGAGGAGTTCAAGCGCAACGTCGGCGGCATCCTGATGCTCGCGATCGGCGCGGTCGTGTTCACGACGTTCGCGGTCGGCTTCGCCGTGCACTGGGTCGTGCCGGCGCTGCCGTGGGCCGCGTGCTTCGCGCTCGGCGCGATCGTGTCGCCGCCGGACGCGGTCGCCGCAAAGGCCGTGCTCGAACGCGTCGCGCTGCCGCGCCGGCTGATGGTGCTGCTCGAAGGCGAGAGCCTGCTGAACGACGCGGCCGGCCTCGTGCTGTTCCGCTTCGCGGTCGCGGCCGCGCTCACCGGGGCGTTCAGCCTCGAGCACGCGGTCGTGCGTTTCGCGGAGCTCGGGCTCGGCGGCGTGGTGGTCGGCTTCGTGGTCGGCAAGCTCGTCGTGTGGTTCCTGAAGCTGCTCGACGACGACTATCTCGTGATCACCGTCGCGGTGATCGCCGGCTGGATCGCGTACATCGCGGGCGAAATGCTCGAGGTGTCGGGCGTGATCGCGACCGTCACGGCCGGCATGATCATCGGCTGGCATCAGCACGAGGTGTTCTCGGCGGCCGTGCGCACGCGCGGCACCGCGTTCTGGCAGGTCATCGTGTTCCTGCTCGAATCGATGGTGTTCGTGCTGATCGGGCTGTCGCTGCGCGGCGCGATTCACCGGCTCGGCGGTTTCGAGCAGGTGCTCGCCACGATGGTGCCGCCGGTGGCCGCGGTGCTGGCGGCGGTGATCGTGTCGCGCTTCGTGTGGATCTATGCGGTCGAGGCGCTGAAGTGGCCGGTGCGCGGGTTTGCCCGGCGCGGCGAAGCACCCGACTGGAAGGCCGCGACGATCATGAGCTGGGCCGGGATGCGCGGGGTCGTGACGCTCGCGATCGCGCTGTCGCTGCCCGAGGCGCTACCCGGTCGCGATGTGATCCTGGTCGCGTCGTTCGCGGTGATCCTCGTCACGGTGCTGCTGCAGGGCACGACGATCGGGCCGCTGATCCGGCTGCTGCGCCTGCCGCAGCGCGAGGAGCGCGCCGCGCATCACCTGACCGAGCCGCAGACGTGGGCGCATGTCGAGGCTGCGCAACTCGCGGCGATCCAGCCGCTCGTGCGCGACGAGCGCGGCGTCGTGATCCATCCGCGCCTGCTCGAGCAGTACACGTATCGCGCGGAGCTGACCGAGCGCGCGAAGAACGAGCCCGAGTACCCGGCGGAAGTGCGCACCGCGCACTACGACGTCGTGCTGGCCGCGATCCGTGCCGGGCGCGCGGAGCTGTTGCGCCTGCATCGGTCGGGGCGCATCCACGACGAAATGCTGCATGCGCTCGAACGCGATCTCGACCTGCAGGAAGTGTCCGCGCAGCACGCGCGCGGGTAAGCGGGCGCGACCTGCCATCACACGGGCCGGCGTCTTGCCGGCGCCGAACGGCGCGCGGGCCGACCCTTGCCCGCCGCGCGATTTTTGCTCCCGCCTGCCGGCCGATGCGACGTATCGGAATCCGGCCCTCAATACGTCCGGCAAACAGCCTTGCAGCCCATGCAAACCTTGTGGCGCCGGTCTCGCAAACGTTATCGTCTTTCGAATCCGGAAATGATCTGATTTATCTGATTCCGTCTCTTTCTGCATATTTGGCAAAACTAAACCGGAAGGAGATAGATGCTGTGTTCTAATTTCATTTAGAATCAGCCGGTTATGTTTATTGAGAGAAAGAATGCGGAGGTAATGCGGTCGCCAACGGGGAAAGAATCGGCGTCCGAAGCCCTGCAAGGCAGTGCCGACAGGCTAAATCGGCGGAATCAGGCGGGGTTTTCAACCGCCAAAATAAGATAGCGTCCAAGTCGGATAAACAACTCCTATGAAAGAATCGATTGGAGATTCGGCGTTTGAAACTGTATTTATGAAAGAATCGAGCAGTGATAATGCCTCGGATTGTCTTGAATCGGGGTTATCGGTCCTCCTGGTCGACGATCAACCGTTCGTCGGCGAGGTGATCCGTCGCGCGCTGCGCAGCGAACACGACATCGACCTGCATGTGTGCACCGACGCACACCGGGCGATGGCGGTCGCGCGCGACGTGAAGCCGACGGTGATCCTGCAGGACCTCGTGATGCCGGAGATCGACGGCCTCGATCTCGTCCGCGCGTGGCGCGCGGATGCCGGCACCGCACGCGTGCCGATCATCGTGCTGTCCGCGAAGGAGGAGCCGATCGTCAAGCGCGAGGCGTTCATTGCCGGCGCGAACGACTATCTGGTGAAGCTCCCCGACGCGATGGAGCTGACCGCGCGCATCCGCTATCACTCGAATTCGTACCTGATGTCCCGGCAGCGCGACGAGGCGCTCGATTTCCTGTCGCACGACATGCGTTCCCCACAGACGTCGATCCTCGCGCTGCTCGACGTCTACCGCACCGAACACGGCGACATGCCGGCGATCATGGAGCGCATCGCCGGCCATGCGCGGCGCGCGCTCGCGCTCGCCGACGGCTTCATCCACCTGACCCGCGCGCAGTCCGAGCGCCGCGCGCACGAGGTCGTGAGTCTCAACGAGATCGTGGTCGATGCCGTCGACCAGCTGTGGGAGAAGGCCGCCGGGCTCGGCTGCCGGGTCGTCGCGCACGTGCCCGACGCCGAGTGCGTGACGATGGGCGACCGCATGATGCTCACGCGCGCGGTCGCGAACCTGATCGACAACGGGCTGAAGTACGGCCCGGCCGGCACGGACGTGCACTGCACGCTGAGCGGCGAGGACGGCGCCTGGCTGATCGGCGTCGAGGATACCGGTGCCGGCATCGCGCCGGAGCAGCGCACGGCCGCGACCGAGTCGTTCGTGCAGCTCGAATCCGCGCACGGCGCGGCGCGCGGCGGCTTCGGCCTCGGGCTTGCGTTCGTCCGCGCGACGGCGGCGCGGCACCGCGGCCAGATCCTGATGCGCAATACGGCGCGCGGCTTCATGGTCGCGCTTCGGCTGCCGGCGCAAGCGGAGCGGTGATTTCACGGCGCGGCCTGCCGGCGCCGCGTCGTCCGCATCCGACCCCGATGCGCTCGTGGCGCGCCTTCCGGCGCGCAGGCGGGCGCGGATTTTTTCAACGCTGATATTAGAAAGCCCATAACGAACATGGCCACCGTGACGCCCCGCGCGACCAATGAAAGCCTGCATCCGACGATCGGCGCTGCCCGGCTGACGCTCGGCAATCGCATCCTGCTCAGCTTCGGCGTGCTGTTCGTGCTGATGCTGGTGACAGCCGGCGTGTCGTACGAGCGACTGCGCGCGATCAATACCGAAGCCGTCAGCATCGAGCGCGACTCGCTGCCCGGCGTCTACCTCGCGTCGTCGCTGCGCGGTTCGGTCAACGAATCGTTCACGCTGCTGCAGCAGGCGACCTTCGTCGACACCGAGTCCGAAACCGTGCAGCGCGATCTCGCGAAGATCTCCGATGCGCTGAAGGACGTCGAGTCGCTGTCGGTCGACTACCAGAGCACGACGTTCCGCGACGACGACCGGCAGCGCTTCGCGGCGTTCCGCGGCGCGTACGACCGCTACGTGCCGCTGCTGAACGATGCCGTGCAGAAGAGCCGCGTGTCGCGCGAGGAGGCTGTCGCCGCGTACGCGAAAGCGCTGCCCGCGTGGACCGAGGTCGTGCGCAACGCGAACGTGCTGGTGCAGGAAAACCGCAAGTTCGCGGAGCAGTCCGCGAAGCTGATCCGCGAGTCCGTGCAGGACACCGAGGTCGTGCTCGCAACCGCGCTCGCGGTCGTGCTGCTGTCCGCGCTCGGGCTCGGCTACGTGCTGTACCGTTCGGTGACCGTGCCGATGGCGCGGCTCGTCGAAGTGCACGACGTGATGCGCACCGGCAACCTGACGCGCCGCCTCGACCTGCGCCGCCGCGACGAATTCGGCACGCTCGAGACGGGCTTCAACCGGATGGCCGACGAGCTGACCGAGCTCGTCGCACGCGCGCAGCAGTCGTCGCTGCAGGTGACGACGTCGGTGGCCGAGATCGCGGCGACCTCGCGCGAGCAGCAGGCCACCGCGAACGAAACCGCGGCGACGACGACCGAGATCGGCGCGACGTCGCGCGAGATCTTCGCGACCTCGCGCGACCTGCTGCGCACGATGAACGAGGTGGCCGGCGTGGCCGAGCAGTCGGCGACGCTCGCGGGCGTGAGCCAGAGCGGGCTCACGCGGATGGGCGAGACGATGCGCAGCGTGATGGACGCGGCCGGCTCGGTGAACGCGAAGCTCGCGATCCTCAACGAGAAGGCGCTGAACATCAACCAGGTGGTCGCGACCATCACCAAGGTGGCCGACCAGACCAACCTGCTGTCGCTGAACGCGGCGATCGAGGCCGAGAAGGCCGGCGAGTACGGCCGCGGCTTCGCGGTCGTCGCGACCGAGATCCGCCGCCTGGCCGACCAGACGGCGGTGGCGACCTACGACATCGAGCAGACGGTGAAGGAAATCCAGTCGGCCGTGTCGGCGGGCGTGATGGGGATGGACAAGTTCTCCGAAGAGGTGCGCCGCGGGATGCTCGACGTGCAGCAGGTCGGCGGGCAGCTGTCGCAGATCATCGCCGAAGTGCAGACGCTCGCGCCGCGCTTCCAGATGGTCAACGAAGGGATGCAGACGCAGGCGAACGGCGCCGAGCAGATCACGCAGGCGCTGTCGCAGCTGTCGGAGGCCGCGCAGCAGACGGCCGAGTCGCTGCGCCAGTCGTCGCAGGCAATCGACGACCTGACACTGGTGGCGAACCAGTTGCGTACCAGCGTGTCGCGCTTCAAGGTCGACGCGTGACGCGCGCCGATCCGCAGAGCGGCGCGCATGCGCTGTTCCTGATGTTCGAGCTCGACGGAGAGCGCTATGCGCTCGACGCGGCCGGCATCGAAGAGGTGCTGCCGCTCGCGGACACGAAGGCCGTGCCCGGCGCACCCGACTGGATCGCCGGGCTGCTGATGCGCGGCGGCCAGCCGGTGCCGGTGATCGACGTGCCGATGCTGGCGCTCGGGCGGCGCGCGCATGCGCTGCGCTCGACGCGGCTCGTGATGGTCCGCTACCGCGCGGGCGAGGCCGGCGTCGAGCGCACGCTCGGCCTGATCGTCGAACGAGCGACGCAGACGATGCGGATCGACCGCGCGGCGTTTCACGCGAGCGGCATCTCGACCGCACGCACGCGCTGGCTCGGGCACGTCGCCAATACGCCTGACGGCGTCGTGCAGCAGGTGTCGGTGTCCGACCTGATCGACGATGTGGCGCGCCAGTATCTGTTCGACGGCCTGCCGGGCCACGGGGGGGAGTTCGCATGAAAGCGTCCGAATCGCGATTTCGCGACTGGCTGTTGCGCGAGACCGGCATCGACCCCGATTCGCTCGGCAACGATTTTCTGACGCGGGCGCTGACGGAGCGCGTGCAAACGCTGCAGGCGGACGGCGAGCGCCTGCCGTCGGCGGCGCGGCCGCCGGTCACGCCGGAGGCGCTCGACGCGTACTGGCAGCAGCTGAACGCATCGGCCGACGAGCGGCGTGCGCTGATCGATCTGTTCGTCGTGCCCGAGACGTGGTTCTTCCGCGACCGCGAGGCGTTCGCGACGCTCGCGCGGCTCGCGCTCGAACGGCTCGCCGCGCTGCCCGGCCGCGTGATCCGCGTGCTGAGCGCGCCGTGCTCGACGGGCGAGGAGCCGTATTCGGCGGCGATGGCGCTGCTCGACGCGGGGCTCGACCCGGCCAGTTTCACGATCGACGCGATCGACCTCAGTGCGCGCGCGATCGACCAGGCGCGGCTCGGCTGTTATGGACGCAACGCGTTTCGCGGGACGGCGACGGAGTTTCGTTCACGGCACTTCACGCCGGCCAATGACGGCTGGCTGCTCGACGAGCGTGTGCGCGCATGCGTGCAATTCCGTCACGCCAACCTCGTCGAACCGGTCGTGGATACGGGTATTCGCTACGATTTCGTGTTCTGCCGCAATGTGCTGATCTACTTTGACCGCGATGCGCAGGATCGCGTGATCCGCTCGCTCGACGCGCTGCTCGTCGATGACGGCATGCTGTTCGTCGGGCCGGCCGAAACGGGCGTCGCGATGCGGCACGGGATGCGCTCGGCGCGCGTGCCGCTGGCATTCGCGTTTCATCGTGAGCCGGCCGGCGCGGTGGCCGATGCGGGCTCGGCCCGGTCGTCGGCGCCGCTGCCGGCAGCGGCGCCGTACCGTCGCGCGGAGCGCTTCACGGTCGCGCCGCTCGCGGCGACGCGCTCGGTGCTGGCCGTCGCGCCGCCGTCCTGGCTTGGCGGTGCGGGGCAGCCGTTCGCGGTGCCGCCGCCGGCCGTGAACACGGCCACCTTCGACGCACGGGCCGACCTGTCGGTGGTGATGGCCGACGCAGTGGCGCCGGATGCCGAAGGCACCGCGCCGACGCTCGAGGATGCGCAGGCGCTCGCGAACGCGGGCGCATTCGACGAGGCCGAGCGCGTGCTCGCGCAGTTCTCGGCGCGTGTCGGGCCGCATGCCGATGCGTTCTACCTGAACGGATTGATCGCGGATGCGCGCGGGCGCGCCGCGGAAGCGGGCGACTTCTACCGGAAGGCGCTGTACCTGCGACCCACGCACCACGAAGCGCTGACCCATCTCGCGACGCTGCTCGACGTCGGCGGCGATCGCGCAGGTGCGCAATGGCTGCTCGAGCGCGCACGGCGCTCGGCCGGCTGACACAATGACGGGATCGGGACGACACCGCGATGACCAGAGGAATTCATGAACCGCGACGCCGCTGCCATTGACGACACGACGATCGACGTCGACGATTGCTGGAACCGGATCGGCACGCGCGGCGACCGCTCGTGCGAGCGGCTCAACGACTGCCTGCGCTGCCTGAACTGCCCGGTCTACGCGTATCACGCGGCGAAGCTGCTCGAGCGACCGCTCGACGCCGCCGAGCTGGCCGACGCGACGCGCCGGATCAGTGCGTTCGGTGCGCCGCACGCGCGCGACGGCGACAGCGACACGCACCATGCGGCGCTGGCGTTCCGCGTGGCCGACGAATGGCTCGCGCTGCCGATCGGCGTGCTGCGCGAGATCGCCGGCACGCGCCCGATCCATTCGCTGCCGCATCGCCGCAATTCGGCCGTGCGCGGCGTGGTCAACATTCGCGGCACGCTGCGCATCGCGATCTCGATCGGCGCGCTGCTCGGCCTCGATGCGGGCAAGGGTGGCAACCGTGACGGCGACGGCCGTTTCACGCGGCTGCTGGTCGCCGCGCACCAGGGCGAACCGGTCGTGTTTCCGGTCGACGAAGTCGAGGGCGTGCTGCGCTTCGGCGCATCCGACTGGGTGCCCGTGCCGGCGACCGTCGGGCGCGCGAGCGCCGGCCTGTCGCGCGGTGTGCTGTCGTGGCGCGGCAAGTCGGTGGGCCTGCTCGACGACGACCGTCTGTTCGACGCCGTGACACGGAGCATGCGATGAGCGGCGATGACGACCTGAGCCACCTGTCGCTGCTCGAGCTGTATCGCGAGGAGACGCGCACGCAGACGCAGGCGCTGTCCGAGCGGCTGCTCGCGCTCGAATCGGGCGAGCCCGATTCCGTCGCGCTCGAGGCCTGCATGCGCGCCGCGCATTCGCTGAAAGGCGCCGCGCGCATCGTCGGCGTGCCGCTCGGCGTGGACATCGCGGGGCGGATGGAGGAATGCTTCGTCGCTGCGCAGGCCGGCACGATCTCGCTGACGGCCACGCATGTCGACGTGCTGCTCGCCGGCGTCGATTTGCTCGTGCGCGTCGGCGATCCGCAGGCGCAGCCCGTCACGTCGACCGAGATCGACGTGTTCGCGGCCGCGCTGACGGGCGCGGACGGCGCGCAGACGATGCAGGCGCCTGTCGCGATGCCGCCGCCGGTCCCGCCGTCGGTCATGCCGTATCGCGACCACGAAGGCGCCGCGAACGAGCCGGTCGGCGCGAGCGCCGCGGTGCCGCCGCTCGCCGTGTCGGGCGCAGTGCCCGATCCGGCGCAGGCCGGCCGCGTGGCCGGTGCCGGCGCGATGCGCCGTGTGCGTGCCGATACGTTGAACCGGCTGCTGAGCCTGTCCGGCGAATCGCTGGTCGAATCGCGCTGGCTCAAGCCGTTCGCCGAATCGATGCTGCGCGTGAAGCGTGCGCAGCGCGATGCGGCCCGTTCGCTCGACCTGATGGTCGAGCAGTTCGCCGACGATCTCGACGCGGGCATGCTCGCGTCGATGAACGAAGTGCGGCACATGCTCAACGACCTGCAGCGTTCGCTGGCCGAGCGCATGGACGAATTCGACCGCTTCGAGCGGCGCAGCACGCATATCGCCGAGCAGCTGTACGACGAGGCGTTGCAGTGCCGGATGCGGCCGTTCGGCGATGCGACGCGTGCGTATCCGCGCATCGTCCGCGATCTCGCGCGCTCGCTCGGCAAGCAGGTGCGCTTCTCGATCGTCGGCGAGGGCACGCAGGTCGATCGCGACATCCTCGACCTGCTCGACGCGCCGCTCGGCCATCTGCTGCGCAACGCGATCGACCACGGCGTCGATTCGCCGGAGGCGCGGCGCGCGCGCGGCAAGCCGGCCGAGGCGAGCGTGACGCTGGAGGCGCGCCACAGTGCCGGTTCGCTGCTCGTCAGCGTGATCGACGACGGGCCGGGCGTCGACATGGACGCGCTGCGCGCGGCCGTCGTGCGCCAGCGCCTGACCGACGACGAGACGGCCGCCCGGCTGTCCGACCCCGAGCTGCTCGAATTCCTGCTGCTGCCGGGCTTCTCGATGCGCGATGCGGTGACCGACGTGTCGGGGCGCGGTGTCGGCCTCGATGCGGTGCAGGAGATGGTGCGCGGCGTGCGCGGCGCGGTGCGGATCTTCAACGAGCCGGGCGCGGGCATGCGCTTCGTGCTGCAGTTGCCGCTCACGCTGTCGGTGATCCGCAGCCTGCTCGTCGAAGTCGGCGGCGAGCCGTATGCGTTCCCGCTCGCACATGTTCGCCGCACGCTCGAACTCGCGCACGCCGACATCGACGTACTCGAAGGGCAGCCGCATTTTCCGTTCGACGGCCGGCGTGCGGGCCTGGTCGCCGCGCACCAGCTGCTCGACGCTGGCGAACCCGACGCCGCGCGCACCAGCACGGCCGTCGTGGTCGTCGGCGGCGAGCCCGAGCTGTACGGCGTCGCGGTCGACCGCTTCCTCGGCGAGCGGATGCTCGTCGTGCAGCCGCTCGACAGCCGCCTGAACAAGATCCAGAACATCGCGGCCGGCGCGCTGCTCGAGAACGGCGACCCCGTGCTGATCGTCGACGTCGAGGACCTGATCCGCTCGGTCGACAAGCTCGTGCGCGGCGGGCAGCTGGCGCGGCTCACGCGCGACCCGCAGCTCGCGCTCGCCGATCGCCGCCGCCGCGTGCTCGTCGTCGACGATTCGCTGACGGTGCGCGAACTCGAACGCAAGCTGCTGGAAAAGCGCGGTTACGACGTGACGGTGGCGGTCGACGGGATGGAAGGCTGGAACGCGGTGCGCAGCGATGCGTACGATCTCGTCGTGACCGACGTCGACATGCCGCGCATGGATGGCATCGAACTCGTCACGCTGATCAAGGGTGACCCGATGCTCAAGCGCGTGCCGGTGATGATCGTGTCGTACAAGGATCGCGACGAGGATCGCCGCCGCGGGCTCGACGCCGGCGCCGACTACTACCTCGCGAAGAGCAGCTTCCACGACGAGGCGCTGCTCGATGCCGTGCAGGACCTGATCGGGGATGCGCGCGGATGAACATCGGCATCGTCAACGACCTGCCGCTGGCCGTGGAGGCGCTGCGCCGCGTGATCGCGCTGCGCGCGGATCATCGCGTGCTGTGGGTCGCGACCGATGGCGACGAGGCTGTCGATTTCTGCGTCGCGCATCCGCCCGACGTCGTGCTGATGGATCTCGTGATGCCGAAGGTCGACGGCGTCGCGGCGACGCGCCAGATCATGGCGCGCGCGCCGTGCGCGATCCTGATCGTGACGGCGAGCGTCAGCGCGAACACGTCGTCGGTCTACGAGGCGATGGGGGCCGGCGCGCTCGATGCGGTCGACACGCCGACGCTCGCGCTCGGGCTGTCGACCGACGCGTCGCCGCAGGCGCTGCTCGCGAAGATCGACCAGATCGGCCGGCTGCTCGAAAGCCGGACCGCGGCGCTCGTGGCGCCGGGGCCGGCGCCCGCGCGCGGCCAGCCGACGCTCGTCGCGATCGGCGCGTCGGCGGGCGGGCCCACTGCGCTCACCGCGCTGCTGCGCGCGCTGCCGGCTGATTTCCCGGCCGCGCTCGTGATCGTCCAGCACGTCGACCAGGCGTTCGCGTACGGGATGGCCGAGTGGCTCGACGGCTATACGCGGCTGCCGGTGCGCGTCGCGCGGCAGGGCAGCGTGCCGCAGGCCGGCGAAGTGCTGCTCGCGGCGACCAACGATCACCTTTACCTGTCGCCGCGCGGCGTGCTCGGCTACACGCAGCATCCGGTCGAGACGCCGTACCGGCCGTCGATCGACGTGTTCTTCAACAGCGTCGCCGACGGCTGGCAGGGCGACGCGCTCGGTGTGCTGCTGACGGGAATGGGGCGCGATGGCGCGCTCGGCCTGAAGGCGATGCGCGCGAAGGGGTGCTACACGATTGCGCAGGACGAGGCGACCAGCGCGGTTTACGGGATGCCGAAGGCGGCCGCGGCGATCGGCGCGGCGTCGGCGATCCTGCCGCTCGAGCGGATCGCGCCCCAACTGATCTCGCGCATCACGCGCCCGCTGCGGGACTGACGGCGCGCCGGGGCCGCATTGCAGGCGATGCGCGGCATCGCGTAGAATGGCGGCCTGCGGAGATGGCATGCCTCCCTGCGGCCGCTCCCGGCGCGTTGTGCGCGGTGCGACCCTCAACCGCCGGTTTGCCCGGCTGATGATGCCTGCGTGTTCCTGGGTCGTCAGGAGGTCGCAGGCCGTCCATGCGGTATTCTGCCGCCCAGGTTTTGATGTTCCGTCGAATCTGGAAATCATGTTTTTCACGACTTCTTCCGATCTTCTCGCGACCGTGCGCTACGTGTGCCGCTGGCTCGCGCTCTCGGCGCTGCTCGGCGTGCTCGCCGGCACGGCTTCCGCGTTGTTCCTGATCGCGCTCGACTGGGCGACCGGCACGCGCGTCACGCATCCGTGGCTGCTGTGGGGGTTGCCGGCCGCCGGTTTCGCGACCGGCTGGATCTATCACCGTTTCGGCCAGTCGGTCGCGCGCGGCAACAACCTGCTGATCGACGAGATCCACGATCCGAAGGCGCTCGTGCCGAAGCGGATGGCGCCGCTCGTGCTCGTCGCGACCGTCGTCACGCACCTGTTCGGCGGTTCGGCCGGCCGTGAGGGCACGGCCGTGCAGATGGGCGGCGCGCTTGCCGATCGCGTCACGCAGGTGTTCCGCCTCGATCGCGAGCATCGCCGCGTGCTGCTGATGGGCGGCATCGCGGCCGGATTCGCGTCGGTGTTCGGCACGCCGCTCGCGGGCGCCGTGTTCGGGCTCGAAGTGCTCGCGATCGGGCGCGTGCGGTACGACGCGCTGCTGACCTGCGTCGCGTCCGCGATCGTCGCGGACGTCGTGTGCCGCGCATGGGGCGTGCATCACACGGCCTATGCGATTCCGTTCGTGCCGGCCGTGTCGGCGACGGGGCTGGCCGTGACGATCGTCGCGGGCGTCGCGTTCGGCGTGGTCGGGCGGCTGTTCGCGTTCGCGACGCATGCGCTGACCGCGTGGTTCCGCCGCGTCGTCCGCTACGCGCCGCTGCAGCCGGTGCTCGGCGGCCTGCTGGTCGCCGTGGCGGCCACCGTGCTGAACGTGCCGCAGTATCTCGGCCTCGGCATCCCGACGATCGAAGCGGCATTTCACGGCCCGCTGCCGCTGTACGATTTCGCGGGCAAGTTCGGGTTCACCGTCGTCACGCTCGCGTCAGGGTTCAAGGGCGGCGAAGTGACGCCGTTGTTCTACATCGGCGCGACGCTCGGCAACGCGCTTGGCCAGGTGCTGGCGCTGCCGGTGCCGGTACTTGCGGGGCTCGGGTTCGTCGCGGTGTTCGCGGGCGCGGCCAACACGCCGATCGCGTCGACGATCATGGCGATCGAACTGTTCGGCGCGGACATCGGCGTGTATGCAATCGTCGCGTGTGTCGTTGCGTATCTGTTTTCGGGGCACGCGGGGATTTACCGCGCGCAGCGCGTGGCGGTGGGGAAGGGGACGCAGGCCGAAGCGGAGTGAGGCGGGGCGAAAGGGAGCGTGACCACCGGCTGTCTCCATCGGCCGAGCGGTGTTTCAGTTCACTGGACACCGGACACCAACCGAGAGACATTCGATGACGCTCGACGACTTTCTGGCCGAGGCGAAACGTCTTGCCAGGCCGTGCCAGCGCTACCGCTTCGCGGACGACGACGAACCGGTCGATCTCGATCTCGTCCTCTGGACCTTCGAGGAATCGGAACCGTGGGTCGAGGTGTTTCTTGACGGCGGCCGGTGCCCGGTGATCCAGCGGATCACCGGGTACGCGGGCATCCGTTACTTTTTCGGCAGTCGCGCGACGTTGCGCGCCAGCAGTTCCTCGATGTCGATGCCTTTTTCCGCCAGCAGCGCCGTGACGACGCCGGTCAGCTCACCCAGCGTTTCCTTGACCGACTCACGGATCGTATCGACGACCACCTGCGTGCTGCGCTCGATCTCGATGTTGACCTTGTCGTTCACGCCCTTCGTTTCGAAGGTCGTCGCGCGTCGCGTTTCGGGAATCAGCCAGACATCGAACCAGCCTTCGTCGCGGTTGACGTCGGACACCGTCAGGCTGCAGCCGTTGATCGCGATATAGCCCTTTGCGAACACATACCGCTTGAAATCGTCCGGCACGCCGATGCGTACCATCCGGTTGTGCTCGGACTCCGCGATGTGCAGGATGGTCCCGGTGAAGTCGACATGGCCGGACAACGGATGCCCGCCGATTTCCGCGCCGTCCTTCGCGGCCCGCTCCACATTGATGTGGGCGCCGGTCACGAGATCGGCCAGCGTGGTGATCCGCAGGCTCGGCAGCATCACGTCGAAGTCGATCAGCTCCGGCGAATGGATGGCCGTCACCGTCAGGCAGACGCCGTCGACCGACACGCTGGCACCGATCTCGATGTCGTCGGTGAACCGCTCGGGGAATGCAATGCTGAAGGTTCTCAGTTCCCCGTGATCCGCGACGGTCTTGATGGTGCCAACACCCTGAACAATGCCTGTAAACATGGTCGATCCCTCGTTGCAAATTTCCTGGTCGACATGATAAGTGATCCCGGAAACGACGACGCGGCGGCGCGCGGTTCGGCGGCGGGCGGCGAACGCGTCGCGCAGACGAAAAAAAGGCCGTGCGCGTGGCACGGCCTCGATCCGGTTGCCGGCACGGCCCGGCGGTGATGACCTCACCGTCGGGCCGCATCGCGACCTGCCTGCGTCACACCTCGGCCGGCTCGCCGACCGACCCGGCGGCGTCGTCCACCATGCGCCGCGGCGAATCGGTCAACCCCTTCGCGAGCTCCAGCGCCTGCCGCTCGAACAGCCGGCGGTAGATGCCGCCGTCGATGCGGATCAGCGCGTCGTGGTTGCCTTCCTCGATCACCTTGCCGCGATCGAGCACGAGCAGCCGGTCGAGCGCGCGCACGGTCGACAGCCGGTGCGCGACGACGAGCGTCGTGCGGCCGACCATCAGCCGCTCCATCGCCTGCTGGATCAGCAGTTCGCTTTCGCTGTCGAGGCTCGACGTCGCTTCGTCGAGGATCAGGATCGGCGCATCGGCGAGGAACGCACGCGCGATCGCGACGCGCTGGCGCTCGCCACCCGACAGCTTGATCCCGCGTTCGCCGACGAGCGTGTCATAGCCGTCCGGCAGCGCGACGATGAAGTCGTGCGCGCTGGCGAGGCGCGCGGCGCGCTCGATGTCGGCGCGGCTCGCGTCGGGGCGCGCATACGCGATGTTCTCGGCAAGCGTGCGGTGGAACAGCACGGGCTCCTGCTGCACGATCGCGATCTGGCTGCGCAGCGAATCCTGCCGTACGCGCGCGATGTCCTGGCCGTCGATCGTGATGCGGCCGTCCGACACGTCGTACAGGCGCTGGATCAGCTTGATGAACGTCGTCTTGCCCGATCCCGAATGGCCGACAAGGCCCACGCGCTCGCCCGGTGCGATGCGCATCGAGAAGTCGTCGTACAGCGGCACCGGATGGTTGCCGTAGCGGAACGTCACGTGCTCGAAGCGGATCTCGCCTTGCCCGATCCGGATGGCCGGCGCATCGGGGCGATCGTCGATGCCGAGCGGCTGGCGCTCGAGCGCGACGAGTTCTTCCATGTCGTTCACCGAGCGCTGCAGGTTGCGGATGTGCATGCCGACGTCGCGCAGGTAGCCCTGCAGCATGAAGAACATCGTCAGCGCGAACGCGATGTCGCCGACGCTCGCCTCGTTGTTCGCCCACAGCCGCAGCGCGACGCCGATCATCGCGGCCTGCATCGCGACGAGCATCGCACCCTGCAGCCCGCCGTTGAACGTGCCGCGCACCCACGTGCGGCGCGTGCGCTGCCGCCACTTGCCGATCACGCGCGCGAGCCGTGCTTCCTCGCGCGTTTCCGCGCCGAATGCCTTGACCACGGCATTGCAGCTCACGGCGTCGGCGAGCGCGCCGCCCATGCGCGTGTCCCACAGGTTGCCGAGCCGCGCGGCCGGCGCGACGATGCCGAGCGATACCGCGACCGTCACCGAGATGTACAGCAGCGAGCCCGCGCCGACGACGAGCCCCATCACGGGCCAGTGCGTGCCGAGCAGCACGGTGGCGCCGACCAGCATCGTGACCGACGGCAACAGCGCGATCAGCACGGTGTCGTTCAGCAGGTCGAGCGCCCAGATGCCGCGCGTGATCTTGCGCACGGTCGAGCCCGCGAAGCTGTTCGCGTGCCAGTCGGTCGAGAAGCGCTGCACGCGGTGGAACGACGCGGCGGCGATCTCGCTCATCATCTTCAGCGTGAGCGTGATGATGTTCAGGTACACGCCCTGGCGCAGCACCGTCGCGCCGATGCCGAGCGCGGCAAGCGTGCCGAACGCGACGAGCGCCGAATGCCACGCGGCGGCGCGGTCGGTCAGGCCGGTCGACAGCGCGTCCACGAGGCGGCCGGCGAACAGCGGCGTGAGGACGTCGGCGAGCGCGGCGAGCAGCGCGAAGCCCGCGACCGTGGCGATGCGCGCCGGCTGCTTGCGCCAGTAACGAAGGGTGAAGCCGAAGACGGCCTGGAATGCGTGGCCGCCCAGATGGGAGGTTTTTCTGGTCATTTATCGTTGCCCGGCGCATCGCGCGACGGGACTTTCCGGTTCGGAGAACGTCGAAAACGCAACAGCCGGGCCGCGCGGCAAACGCGGGCGGAGCGCAAAAACGGGCTGTCGGGAAAAGCGCGGCTGACGGGTTAGCGGAAAACTCGGGAGCCGGCGCGGACGGCGGGCTGGATCAGCTGCGCCGTGGGACCACGTTCGAGAAGGTGGCTGGCATTCGGAACATCTGCACCTCCTCTGAAGTGAACGTTGAAAGGACGCCGAAAAGACGTGAAAAGATTCTATCAGCAGTGTACGGCGCGCCGCAACGTCTGACGAATGGGCGTTGCGGCGTCGATACGGTTAGTATTCAGGGTTTCGGCCCTGCTTTCGCGGGCGTTCCGCGGCGCGACGACGCAGGGGCCGGCAGGCGCATCGATTACACTTCGGCGTCCAGCGGCGCACGTTGCTGCGGCCCTGCAGATTCACCCCCGATACACTCCTGAGGAAACGATGAGCGACGTTCAGCAAGGCATCCTGGCTCCGATCGACACGGCAGCCCGATACCTCACTTTCACGATTTCGAATGACGGCAATGTGGCAGCGGCACTGGCCGCGCTGCGCGAGATCGTCGACGGACGCGACACGGTCGTCGGTTTCGGACAGTCGCTGGCTGCGCACCTCGGGCGTCCGGTGCCGGGCCTGACCGACTTCCCGGCGTTCGCGGTGAAGGACCGCACGCTGCCGGCCACGCCGGCCGACGTGTGGGTCTGGCTGCGCGCCGACGACCGCGGCGAGATCGTGCTGCGTGCGCGGGCGATCGAACGCGCGCTCGCGCCGGCATTTGCGCTGCAGGATGCCGTCGACGGGTTCCGCTATTCGAACGATCGCGACCTGTCCGGTTATGAAGACGGCACCGAGAATCCGGAAGGCGACGACGCGGTAGCGGCGGCAGTCGTGACGGGGCAGGGCGCGGGGCTCGACGGTGCGAGTTTCGTCGCGGTGCAGCAATGGCTGCACGACTTCGACCAGATGGAGCGCATTCCGTCGGGCGACATGGACAACATCATCGGGCGCCGCCGCTCGGACAACGAGGAACTCGACGACGCACCCGAGTTCGCGCACGTGAAGCGCACCGCGCAGGAAAGCTTCGAGCCCGAGGCGTTCATGCTGCGCCGTTCGTCGCCGTGGTCGGACGCGCGTCGCGCGGGCCTTTACTTCGTCGCGTTCGGTTGCTCGTTCCGCGCGTTCGACGTGCAGATGCGCCGGATGAGCGGTGCGGACGACGGGATCGTCGACGGCCTGTTCCGCTTCACGCGGCCGCTGACGGGCGCGTATTTCTGGTGCCCGCCGATGAAGGGCGGCAAGCTGGACTTGTCCGCGCTCGGACTGTAAGCGCCAGGCAGCATCGACGAACGGGCGGGTCGCGCATCATGCGCGGCCCGCCCGTTTTGCATTCCAGGCGGCGACACACTTGTCGCATGTCGCTCGCCGCGTGCATCAGTTCAACGTCGTTTCGATCCGCGTGCCGCGCTTGATGAACTGCGTGACCGGCGTCTTCTCGCAGATTTCCGCGAGACGCTGGCGTTGCGCGTCGTCGAGCGGGCCGTCGAGCGTCACGACGCGTCGCACGTACTGCACGCCTTCACGATCGGCATGCAGCTCGGTGCGTACGGCGATGCGCACGGCCGGCCACGTCTTGCGCTGCATGTACATGCGCAGCGTCGCGGCCGTGCATTGCGCGAGACCGGCCAGCACGAATTCGTACGGCGCCGGCCCGCGACCCTGGCCGCCTTCGCGCGGCGCTTCGTCGCCGGTCAGCGCATGCGTGCCGGCCTGCAGCTGGACGACGTAATCGGGTGCGTCCGCATCGAGTACGGCAGCGGCTTGAATGAGCGACATGGCAAGTCTCCGGTAAGCGGGAAGTGGAAGGCGGGCGCCGCGTGACGGCGCGCAGCCGTCAGCATACCGTCCCGGTCGCGACGGTGCGCGCACCGTGCAATCTATGCGTCCGCGACGCCGGCGCTGCTGCGCACGAGCGCGGCAATGCGTTCGCGTACCCACTGGTGCGCGCGATCGGTGTCGCGCGAGTCGTGCCAGTACGCGAGGAGCGGAAACGGCTTGAGCCGCAACGGCAGCGGCCGCACGATGATCGGCAGCAGCGCGGCCATCCGCAGCGCATAGGTGTGCGGCAGCGTGACCAGCAGGTCGCCGGTCGCGGCGATCTGGCACGCGGCGAAATAGTGCTGGCAGGTGAGGCGGATATCGCGGAAGCGTCCGTCGTTGCCGAGCAGCACGTCGAGCGATTGCGGCTCGCCGAGCGACGACACCGCGATATGCTGCGCCGCGAAATAGTCGCCGCGCCGCAGCGGGTCGCACGCCAGCGGATGATCGCGGCGCAGCGCGACGACGAGCGAATCGTCGAGCAGGTGTTCGGTCGCGATGCGCGGGCCCGTCTGCACGCGACGATCGACGACGAGATCGGCATTGCCCGATGCGAGCTCGCGCTCGATGTCGGGCACCGCGATACGGCGGCTCACGAGCCGCAGGCCCGGCGCTTCGTCGGCGAATGCGGCGACGATCCGCGGCAACGCAATGGATTCCAGCACGTCGCGAATGCCGACGGCGATGCTCAGGTCGAGCGTCGCGGGATCGAATGCCGACGGATCGTGCACGGTGCGTTGCAGGCCTTTCAGGTGCAGCTGCACCTCCGCGATGATCGAGCGCGTGCGTTCGGTCGGTATGACGCGATTGCCCTGGCGCACGAACAGCGGATCGTCGAAATGCGCACGCAGCCGGTTGAGCGCGTGCGTGACGGCCGGTTGCGTGAGATGCAGCGCGCGGGCGGCCGCGCCGATGCCGCCGTGCACGTAGACGGCGTCGAGCACGCGAAACAGGTTCAGGTCGAGACGATGATCGGCGGGCACGGAGCGCGGCTGGCGTGGTGGACGGTGGATCGATTCTAAAGGATGCGCAGGCAACGGATGCGCCGCATGTCGTGCGTGTCGATCGAGCGCGTTCGATGCGTATCGATGCCGTTCGAGCCGGTACGCGAGCACGGCTTCATCCGATACGCGGTGCAACACGACGCGAGCATCGTCGCGCAAGACGGCCGCAACAATCGCACGTCGTCGCACGCGTGATTCTGTGCCGGCATACCGGCAATGCATGACAGCCTGTAGTAATCCGCCATCATGCTGTCCACGTCGGCCATTTCGTGCCAAAGGCGCTACCCGTTCGGCTAAGATGCCGTCGCTTCATATTTCGGGATAGCCGTCCTGTCGCACGCATTCAAACCAAATATAAGCCTGACAGTTCGACGGTATTAGAAGAAGTCGAACAAGTCGGGGGCTTGGCCAGTGAATGCAGCAGATCAGAGGTGGGTCGTTATCTATTTGAGTACGGGGTTTTCGTTGGCCCAGGCCGCGCGTCTTGGCGAGGCCTTCAACCTGGCGAATCGCCTGCATGCGTACAGTGCGGATTACCAGTTGAAGTACGTATCCGAAAGCGGGGGACTGTTGCAGTCGTCGTCCGGCGTGAGAATTGCTGCCGATCCGCTCGGTGACGAGCATGGCCGTCGCGCACTCGCGTTCTTTCATCTTCACGGCGACCGCGCGGCCGTCAACTGGGACGACGCGTTGCAGCGGCGTCTGACCGACATTCGCCGGCATGCGCGCTGGATCGTCGATGCGATGGATTTGCCCGCGCTCGCGGCCACCCGGTGGCCGTCGGCGGCGATCGACGTGCGGCCCGGCCGAGGCGGGCGCCGTACCGCGACGACGATCGAGCTGCAGGCCGGCGAGACCGACGTGTTCGCGGCCGCGCTCGACATGTTCCGCGTCGACCTCGGCGACAGCGCCGCGCAGGAGATCGCCTGCAATTTGATGCGGCCGGTCGAGCAGCGCTATGCGCAGTCGATGTGGGCGTTCCGCGAACTGAGCGCGAGCCCGTCGATCCGGATGTCGGCGCAGCGGCTGCGCGCGCAGAGCGTGAACCGCATCTCGATCGCGAACGCCGCTCAGGCGGCCGCGATGAGCGAGCGCAATTTCCTGCGGCGCTTCAAGAAGGAAATCGGCGTGACGCCGACCGAGTTCGTCCAGCACGTCCGGCTCGAGCGCGCGTGCCACATGCTGATCCATACGACGCTGCCGGCCGACAAGGTTGCACGGCGTACCGGGTTCGGCAGCGGCGAGCGGCTCGCGAAGCTGTTTCGCCAGCGCCTCCTGATGTCGCCGACCGAATTTCGCGTCGCCGAGCGGGACAAGATCCTGAATCGCGGCGCCGTGTCGCCCGATGCGGACGAGGGGCTCGGCGCCGCGTATTGCGCTGGCGGCGGGGCGAGTTGCGACGCGTGCATCGACGCGCACGAGAAAACGGGACGGATACCCGTAGAATCGGCCTGTCGCGATCTCGATTCCCGGTTTCCATGCCCTTCCTCCCCACTACCGCCACTGCCCCTTTCTGCCCGTCGGAAGTAAAGGGCAGCATCACGATCGACGCCGGCGCGCCGCGCTGGCAGAAGCTCAAGCGTTTCTTCGGCCCCGGCCTGCTCGTCGCGATCGGTTACATGGATCCCGGCAACTGGGCAACCGACATCCAGGCCGGCTCGCAGTTCGGCTATTCGCTGCTGTGGGTCGTCGCGTTCTCGAGCCTCGCGGCGATCTTCCTGCAGATGCTCGCGGCGCGGCTCGGCCTCGTCGCCGGCAAGGATCTCGCGCAGGCCAGCTACGACCGCTACGGCCGGTTCGGCCGCGTCGTGCAGTGGGTGACCGCCGAAGTGTCGATCATCGCGTGCGACATCGCCGAAGTCCTCGGCTGCGCGCTGGCGTTCAAGCTGCTGCTCGGCGTGCCGCTCGCGTGGGGGATCGTGCTGACCGCGCTCGACACGGTGATCGTGCTCGGCCTGCAGGGCAAGGGCTTCCGGCAGATCGAGGCGATCGTGCTCGGGCTGATCGCGACGATGGCGTTCTGTTTCGTCGCGCAGGTCGCGATCACGCCGCCCGACTGGCATGCGGTGGTCGGCGGGCTGGTGCCGGGCGATCCGGGCCATGACCGAAAGGACGCGATCGTGCTCGCGCTCGGCATCGTCGGCGCGACGATCATGCCGCACAACCTGTACCTGCATTCGTCGGTCGTGCAGACGCGGCGTGTCGTCGGCGGTGCGCGCGGCATGATCCGCGACACGCTCGCGCTCGTGCGCATCGATACCTGCGTGTCGCTGTTCGTCGCGATGCTCGTCAACGCGGCGATCCTGGTCGTTGCCGGCGCGGCGTTCCATGCGACCGGCCAGCACAACGTGACCGACATCGAGCAGGCCTACAAACTGATTACGCCGATCGCGGGCGGTGCGGCCGCGCTGCTGTTCGGCATCGCGCTGCTCGCGTCGGGGCAGAGTTCGACGCTGACCGGCACGATCGCCGGCCAGGTGATCATGGACGGCTTCCTGCATACGAAGATCCCGTGCTACCAGCGCCGGCTGATCACGCGCGGGCTCGCGCTCGTACCGGCGCTGATCGGCGTGCTGTGGCTCGGCGACGGCTCGGTCGGGCAGCTGCTCGTGTGGAGCCAGGTGCTGCTGAGCCTGCAGCTGCCGTTCGCGATGTGGCCGCTGATCCGCTCGGTCAGCGATCGCAACACGATGGGCGAGCACACGATCGGCCGCGGGATGCAGGTTGCCGCGTGGGCGCTGTTCGTCGTCATCAGCGGCACGAACCTGCTGTTGATTACCGGTGTCGCGGGCTGATACAGCCTGTCACAGGCTGACACAGGCGCGGGGCGCGCATGCGGTAAACTGCTGCCTTTCCATCGTTGTCCGAAGTCCGTTATGTGGAGTGAAATCAGCAACATCGGCGATGCCGCGCTGACCTTGCCGATCGCGCTGACGTGCGCGGCATGGCTGGCGCTGACCGACTGGCGCCTCGCCGCCCGCTGGGGCGGGCTGCTCGCCGCCGGCATGGGCGTCGTCGGCGCAACGAAGATCCTGTATGCCGGGTGCGGCATCGAGCTTCCGCAATTCGATTTCCGCGTGATCAGCGGCCATACGATGCTGTCGACGTCCGTGTGGACGGTCGCGTTGTCGATGCTGTGGCAGGCGTTCCGGTCCGGCAAGGCGCCCGGCATCGCGGCCGGGCTGGCCATCGGCGCGATCACGGCCGTCGCGCGCGTGTTCGACCACTCGCACACCGTGCCGGAAGTCGTCGTCGGCTGGATGCTCGGCGCGCTGGTCGCGCTGGTGTTCCTGCGCGGCTACGACGGCGCGCGCCAGCGCGCGTTCTCGCCGCGCATCGCGGCAGTCTGCCTGCTGCTCGTGTCGGGCATCGCATACGGGCACCGCGCACCGTTCCAGCAGATGATCGACATGCATTCGCCGCAGCTCTGCGCGTTCGTGCGCGCGCCGTCGGGCGACGGATTCTGACGGTTGGCGATGCCCCGCCGGCCTTCGTCCGGCGGTTCCCTGATTGCTTGTCCCGAACGCCATTGCACGTCCCGCGTTGCGGAACGTCATCCTTGCCATTCCCCGAATAGACGAATCGGCCGCTCCACCGGATCGGCGGCGCCCGCTTGCGCGTTGGCGCAGGCGCGTGAAAGTCATGAACGATTTCTATGACCGGGCATAACGAATATTCATTTCATCGATTGGCGGCATTCGCGTACGCTGGCTGACGTTCAACCGGGGCCGGCTGCCGGGACTGCCCGGTGCGCGTCGCAGTCATCTCGATATACTCGCGGAAACCGTGCGGCGCGTCGTTACGGCGACGCACGGTCAACCGGCCCGTGTCGGCCGGGATACGCACGAAAACCCCGTCGCGGCAGCGTTCCGCGACGACGATTCACGACAGGAGCCAGTCACATGACAGCCGTTTCATCGCGCCTCGCAGGCAAGTGCGCATACATCACGGGCGCCGCCGGCGGCCTCGGCCGCGCGATCGCGCGCCGGATGGTCGAGCAGGGTGCGCGCGTGTTCCTGACCGACATCGCCGAAGCGACGGTGCTCGACGCGTTCGCGCAGGAACTCAACGCGGGCCACGCCACGCCGGTCGCGTTCGCCGCGACGCAGGACGTGCGCGACGAAGCGCGCTGGCAGGCGCTGCTCGCACAGGCGGTCGATGCGATGGGCGGGCTGTCGGTGCTCGTCAACAACGCGGGTGTCGGCTCGATCGGCTCGCCCGCGCAGATCGAGCTGGACGAGTGGCGGCGCGTGATGGCGATCAACGTCGAGAGCATCGTGCTCGGCTGCAAGCATGCGCTGTCGTACCTGGCCGAGAGCCATCCCGCATCGATCATCAACATCTCGTCGGTCGCCGCGTTCAAGGTCGAGCCGGATTTCACCGCGTACAACGCGTCGAAGGCGGCGGTCGCGTCGTTGACGAAGTCGGTCGCGATCGACTGTGCGCGCCGCGAGATCGACGTGCGCTGCAATTCGATTCACCCGGCGTTCATCCGCACGGGGATCGTCGAGCCGCTGTTCCAGTCGCTCGGCGAACGCGACGCGACACGCAAGCTCGCGCGCGGCATTCCGCTGCGCCGGCTCGGCGAGCCGGACGACGTCGCGCATGCGGCCGTGTATCTCGCCTCCGACGAGAGCCGCTTCGTGACGGCCGCCGAACTCGTGATCGACGGCGGCATGTGCGCGGTCTGACGCGCATCCCGAACCACAACGACTGGAGGAGAACACCGTGTCGACACTCGTGAACCGCCAACTGCTGCTGAAGACGCGCCCCGAAGGGCGCGTCGGCCGCGAACATTTTTCGCTCGTCGAGACGCCGGTGCCGGCGCTCGCAGACGGCGAGGTGCTCGTGCGCGTGCTGTACCTGTCGATGGACCCGACCAACCGCGTGTGGATGAGCGACGTGCCGCAGTACCTGCCGCCCGTCGCGATCGGCGAGGTGATGCGTGCGCTCGGCATCGGGCGCGTGGTCGCCTCGCGCCATGCCGGTTTCGCGGAAGGCGAGCTCGTGCAGGGGCTCGTCGGCTGGCAGGACTATGCGGTCGTGCCGGCCGACCAGGCCGCACAGCTCGTGAAGCTGCCCGCGCACTCGGGCCTGCCGCTGCCGACGCTGCTCGGCGCATGCGGGATGAGCGGGCTGACCGCGTATTACGGGCTGACCGACATCGCGCCGGTGCAGGCGGGCGAGACGCTCGTCGTGTCGGCGGCGGCCGGGTCGGTCGGCTCGATCGCCGGGCAGATCGGCAAGATTCACGGTGCGCGCGTGGTCGGCATCGCGGGCGGCGCGGACAAGTGCCGCTACCTGACCGAGACACTCGGCTTCGACGCGGCTGTCGACTACAAGGCCGACGATTTCCGTCAGCAATTGAAGGCCGCGACGCCGGACGGCGTGCACGTGAACTTCGAGAACGTCGGCGGCGAGGTGATGCGCGCGGTGCTGTCGCGGATGGTGATCGGCGGGCGCGTCGCGCTGTGCGGCGTGATCTCGAACTACAACAGCGGCCGCGCGGCCGACGACGTCGGTGTGCTGATCTCGAAGCGGCTGACGATGCGCGGCTTCCTGATCCTCGATTACCGCAAGAGCCGCGAAGCCGTGCAGACGCTTTCAGGCTGGTTGCGCGACGGCCGGCTCAAGGCCGAGGAAACCGTGGCAGACGGTCTCGAAAACGCACCGGACGTGCTCAATCGCCTGTTCGACGGCGATCATCGCGGCAAGCTCGTGCTGCGCGTCGATCCGGACGCGTGACGGGCGTGCGATGCCGGCCGCCGGTTGCCGCGACCGGGGGTCGACGGCCGTGAGTACGATCAACCAGGCCGCAGTTTAGGACTTGTCCCATATATTGTTCCGGCCGCTCTCCCTAAAGTGATTGCCAGCAGACAGGCGGCGTGACCGACGCGTCACGCCGCTTTTTTTCTGGCCACGCGCAGGGGAGAGGGAACATGCGAAACGACGCGAAACGGGCTGCATCGGCAACGGATGCGGTGTGCGATCGAATGGTGTGGTGTACGGGCGCCGTGCAGAGGACCGCTCTCGGGCTCGGTGTCGTGCTGGCCATGTCGAATGCGATGGCAAACGGGCAGGCCACGTCGGACGGCGTCGTGCATTTCACGGGCGCACTCGTCGATCTCTACGACGTAACGTTCGAAGCGCCGTCCGGCGCCTTTGTTGAAGGGCGGGAGATGACAGGCAGCGCGGCGGCGACGCTCCGGTTCGATGCGCACGGCCGGCGCTTGCCGGGCGCGCAGGTGACGCTGGCCGCGGCCGGGGGCACGCCGTTCGAGCCGGATGCCGTTGCGGGCGTGCGCGCAACGTGGCGCGATGCACGCGATGATCGAAGCGTGCCGCTGGTATCGGGCCGTGCGCATCGCGTCGGCCCGTATGGCGGGGTGATGACGGTTGCGGCAGATGGTGAAACGGGCGCCGTAGCGCCCGTCGTGATCCGCATCCGTCATCCTTGACGGACGGTTTCCGCAGGTGTGCAGATCACTGCACGCCGGCCATGCGGCGCGTCATTCGCCCTGTTCCGAACGTGCGTAGATGTCCCAGCTCGCCATGAACAGTGCGGCGACGAGCGGCCCGATCACGAAGCCGGTGATGCCGAACAGCGCCATCCCGCCGAGCGTCGAGATCAGCACGACCCAGTCGGGCATCTTCGTGTCCTTGCCGACGAGGATCGGGCGCAGCAGGTTGTCGACGAGGCCGATCACGCCCACGCAGAACGCGACGAGGATCACGCATTTCCACACCGCGCCGATCATCAGGAGGTAGAGCGCGGCCGGCACCCATACGAGGCTCGCGCCGATCGCGGGCAGCAGCGACAGGAACGCCATCAGCGCGCCCCACAGCACGACGCCTTCGATCCCGAGGATCCAGAAGATCAGCCCGCCGAGCGCGCCCTGCACGAGCGCGACCGCGATGTTGCCCTTCACCGTCGCGCGCACGACCGTCGTGAACTTGGCCAGCAGCAGGTTCTTGTGCTCGTCGTCGAGCGGCAGCGCGCGGCGCACGCGGCGGCCGATTTCGCCGCCGTCGCGCAGCAGGAAGAACACCATGTACAGCATCACGCCGAAGCTCACGACGAACTGGAACGTGTTCTGACCGATGCTGAGTGCCTGGGCCGCGGCGAGCTGGCTGATCTGCGCGGCGCCATCGGTCAGTTTCTTCTGGATGCTCGGGATGTTGGTCAGCCCGTACTTCTGCAGCAGGTGCTGGATCGACGACGGCAGCGCGTGGATGATGTCCTGGAAGTACTGCGAATAGTTCGGCTGCGCGGTCTTGATTTCCTGGTACACGTATGCGATTTCCTGCACGAGTGTCGCCGCGACGAACACGAGCGGGAGGATCACGATCAGGACGATCAGCGACAGCGTCAGGAGCGCGGCCAGGTTGCGCCGCTTGCCGAAGCGCGCGGCGAGCCAGCGCTGCACGGGCTGGAACAGGATCGCGAGTATGGTGCCCCAGAACACGGCGCCGGAGAACGGCGCGAGGATCCAGCAGAGTCCGACGGTGACCGCGGCCAGCAGGAAATAGAAGAATTTTTGGTGATCGTGTCCGCTTTCCATGGATGGCGTTCGCGCAGATTGTTGCTTCGTTTGATTGAATTGCGTTGCCCGGGGCGCGATCGGCTCGCGAACGTCACGGGTTCGCGGCGGAACGCGGCGTGGGGCGGCCCGAACGGGAGTATGCCCGCAAAGGTCCCGCCATCATAGCCGCTGCGCGTGACCCAAGCGAAAACGCCGCGGCCGGGGCCGCGGCGCTGCCGGGAAGCGAACGCGGCGCAACGCCGCGTGACGCATCGTCAGATGTTGAGCTTCGTGACCTTGGTGCCGTTCACCGACAGGTCGCCCATCAGGCCCGCGTTGGTCAGGACCAGCACCTCGACCGGCGCGGTGGCCGTGGTGGTGTCGACCGCACCGTTCGCGCCGACCTTCACGACCGCGACCGATGCATCGGCGCCGGCGGCCCAGCCGTCCGACCTGCGGAACGAGTCGAGCGCATCCTGCGTCATGAACAGGAACACGATCGCCTTCGACTGCGCGCCGGCCTGCAGGCCGACCGACAGCGACGACGTGTTGTAGTAGCCGACGGTGCTGCCGCCGACGCGCAGTGCGCCGTTGCCGGACTGGCCGCCGACGATGAAGCCGGCCTGCAGCACGTTCGGGAACACGAGCACGCCGCGCGATTTCGCGACGAGTTCACGCGAGCCCGGCACCGTCGAATAGAGGCGCGACAGCGTGGCGTTCACGCTGGCGTCGATCGACTGGCGCTTCGATGCGCTGGTCGACGCGTTTTCGGGTTTGTCGGGCGTGGTCGTGCAGCCGGCGAGCGCGAGGCTGCCGAGCATCACGGCGGCGGCGGCTTTCATGGCGAGGGATTTCTGCATGGCGGTTCTCCTTCGTTGTCTGATTGAGGATGGGCGGTGCGGGCAGCGGGGCGAGCAGCAGGGCGGCCGGCCGCGATCAACGCCGGGCAAGGAGCAGGCCCGCAACGAACGCGAGACCCGCGACGACGCCGGCGGTTTGCCACGGGTTGTCGTGCACGGCCTGCGACACGCGTTCGGCCGATTCGCGCAGCCGGGCGGCCGCGCTGCCCGACGCGTAGTCGAGCGTGCTGCGCGCTTCATCGAGCCTGGATTGCACGCGCTTGCGCAGCGCGGCGATATCGCCGTCGCCATCGTTTTTCAGCAGGTCTTCCAGTTCGTCGACCAGCCCGCGCAGATCGTCGGTCACATCGGCATGCAGGTCGCGGGCGGCAGAGCGCGTCGTGCGTCCCACGCGGCGGCCGGTGCGACGGATGTCGGCCAGGCCGCGGTCCAGCTTGTGTTCGATCGAGTCGGTGAGCGCCATGATGTTTATCCTCCTTCGATTCAAGGCCAATTTGAAGATAAGACGAATCCCAGCAACTAATGTGATTCACTTGATCCGATTGAGTTTCGAGACAATTTTTCAATTCGTCGGCAGGATCGCCGGGAAGCCCCGTCGTGCGGGGCGGCGCGAAGATTGCAAAAAATTCTCAATTGGGCAAAACGCATGCAGCGGACAGCGACACGCAGTGAATGTCCGGTAAATATGGCGTCGCGCGGGGTGCGAGGTAAATAGTGCCGTTGCAGGCGATGGTCTGATGCAAATGCACTAATCGACGGTGTACTGACGAGCAGGGTTTGTGCCCGCGACCGGCATCCGCGAGCGGTTGCCCAGTGCGAGGTCGATGATGACGGGATCGTGGTCCGACGATCGATATGCGTCGGGGGCGTAATAGGACGACCGATGCGCGGCCGTTTTGTAATCGGGCACGGGTTGCAGTGCAAGCGGTTCATCGGCGTTGATGTGCCAGACATGCGCGGCTTTGACGCGCGCGGCGAGTGCCGGCGTCGCGAGCGCATGATCGAGGCTGCCGGCCTCGCCGCGAAATACGTAGCTGTACGCAGCATCGCCGGCGAAGCGGGCCACGAGGTTCGCGTAGCCGCGCGCTTCGAGCATACGAACGGGATCTTCCTTCGCGTAGCTGTTCAGGTCGCCGATCAGCAGCACGCCGTCGGCGGCGGCGCCGGTCGGCGACGTCGCGAGCCAGTCGGCGATGCGCACGGCTGCCCGCGTGCGCGCCGCATTCCAGCAGCCCTGGCCGTCCGACTGGTCGCGATCGGCGCCGCTCGCGTTCGGGCAGTTCTTCGACTTCAGGTGATTGACCGCGACCGTGAACGCGCGCGTGCCGCCGACGCGCCGGAATGTCTGCGCGAGCGGCGGCCGGTGCCGGCCACCGAGCGCGACGGTGGCGGCACGCCAGACCGGTTCGACCGTGCGGCTGTCGTACAGCAGCGCGACCGCGATGGCATCGCGGCCGCGCCGCGCGGTACCGGGATCGACCGCGCGCCAGCCGTCGCCGAGTTGGGCGGCGAGACGCCGCACGGCGCTCGCGTCGCCGTGGCCGTTGTTCGCGATTTCCATCAGCCCGATGACGTCGGCGCGCAGCGCGCGCAACGCCGCGACGATCTTCGCCTCCTGCCGCGCGAACGCGGCAGGCGTTTTTGCGCCACGATTGGCCGCCGCACCGAATCCGCCGCCCTGGCCGTCGCCATTGAAATAGTTGAACACGTTGAACGACACGATGCGCACGTCGGCGTCGGGATGCCGGGCCGGCGCATCGGTGCGCGGGTTCGCCGTGGCGTCGAACACCGGCGCGGCGCCGGCGGCCGGTTGCAGCCGCCACGCGCCGTGGCGCAGTTCGAGCACGCCTTCGACGCCGCGCACCGTGTAGCCCGAGCGAAGCGTGTTGGCGGCGCTCAGCGCGGGCGGCGGATAGCGTACGGCCGCGCGATCGCGGCGGTTCGAGCCATCGTCGAGCACGATGCGGTTGCGCGCGTTGGCCGCTGCGAGCGCAGCGGCTTCGGCGGGCGGGGCGACCTGGGTCGGGATGCGCAACCGGCCATTGCTGAGCACGATGCTGCCGTAGCGGCCGAGTTCATGCGTGTCGCTGACTGTCAGCGTTTGCGGCAGGCGCACCAGCATGCCTTCGTGCGCGGCCAGCACGGCCGGCGTGGCGACCGGCAGCGTGAGCGTGGCGGCCGTGACGCTTTGCCCGCGTGCGCAGACGGCGATCCCGCCCGTCAGCGTGAACTGCGTGCGACCGTATCGATCGTCGACCCTGCCGGTGAGATGCACGAGATCGCCTGCGTTCGTGCGCGCGTTCGGCGCGTACACGAACAGGCCTTCCGGGACGCCCGGCCTGCGCTTGCGCTGCGCGTCGGCCTGCTGGACGAAGAAGCCGCCGAGGCCGTCGGGTCCGCTGAACGCCGCAGTGACGACGGCCTCGATCGACGTCGTGTGTCCTGCCACCGGCGACGGGCCGTCGCCCCGGCGGAGGTCGGCGATCGCCGAGGTCGCGCCGCCGCAGCCGGCGCTGACCGGCGGCACGGCCATGGCCGTGCGGACGGAGAGGGCGAGCGACAGTGCAACGGCAAGCAGTGGCAGCAGGCGTGACATGGGACGATCCTCAGGAAGAAAATCCGACAGTTCGGGACTGAATCCTGAAGGCAAAATGTCAGGAAGCGGCCGAATTGGCCGTCAGGCCAGTGCCGATCGGCTAACGATGTCGGCAGGTCGCAGCGCGGCTGCTACGCTTTTGCATCGGGTGTCGCTTGCCGATCGCACGGCGAACGTCGCCGCACCCCGTTCCCACAGGAGAAGTCCATGTCTTACATGCTGTTGATAGTCGAACCAACCGAACAGCGCGCCGAGCGCACGCTCGACGAAGGTCAGGCGCTGTACGCGCGGATGGTCGATTTCGCCGAGTCGCTGAAGGCGCGTGGCGTGCTGCGCGGCGTCGAGTCGCTGGAGCGCTCCGAGCGCGGCACGCGCGTGCAGGTGCGCGACGGCGAGACGCGCCTGGTCGACGGCCCGTTCGCGGAGGCAAAGGAAATGGTCGGCGGCTTCTTCCTCGTCGACGTCGACACACGCGAAGAGGCGATCGAGATCGCACGCCAGTGCCCGGCGGCGCAATGGTGCACGGTCGAGGTTCGCGCGGTCGGTCCGTGCTTCCTGTAACGACCGCGACTCGGTATTTACCCTGATGCGTCGCGGCGCGTGTCGATCCGGCCGTCGTTCGCGCGTCGTCCGGATAAGGCTCCGATGAACGGGCGCCTCCTTCCATCAACGACAAGGAGTGAACGATGCGATTCATGATCATGATCCGGGCGAACGCCGTCAGCGAATCCGACGCGTTGCCGGACAACCGGCTGGTCGAGGCCATGACCGTCTATCACGAGGAACTGGCCAAGGCCGGCGTGCTGCTCGACGCGAACGGGCTGCGGCCGAGCGCGCGCGGCTGGCGCGTGCGGTACTCGGGCGGCAAGGGCTCGGTGGTCGACGGCCCGTTCGCCGAAACGAAGGAACTGATCGCCGGCTACACGCTGATCCAGGTGCGTTCGCGCGACGAGGCGCTCGAATGGACGCGCCGGTTTCCCGCGCCGTTCGGCGCCGAGATGGATTGCGAGATCGAGGTGCGGCCGCTGTTCGAACTCGACGACCTTACGCCGAGCGATGCGGTCGAGCGGTTCCGCGAGCTCGACGTCGGCCGCAAGGGCGCCTGAACGTCCATCTGAATCCAACTTCACCGGGAGCACCCGTCATGCACAAGATGGTCTTCATCAACCTGCCCGTGGCCGACCTGCCGCGCTCGAAGGCGTTCTACCAGGCGCTCGGCTACGAGGTCGTGCCGGAATACACCAACGACATGGCCGCCTGCATCAAGATCAGCGACACGATCTTCGCGATGCTGCTCGTGCGGCCGTTTTTCCAGACCTTTACCGGCAAGGCGATCATCGATCCGGCGACGCAGGTGCAGGTGCTGTCGTGCCTGTCGTGCGAAAACCGCGCCGAGGTCGACGCGATCGTCGCGAAGGCGCTCGCGGCCGGCGGTTCCGCGCCGCAGCCGCCGCGCGAGTACCCGAACATGTACGGCCACGGGTTCGACGATCCGGACGGCCACGCATGGGAGCTGATGGCCATGCCGCTGGACGCGTCCGGCCAGGGGCAGGTGTCGTGACGCTTGAGGCGACGCATCGTGCGATCGAAGCGGTCTGGCGAATCGAGGCGCCGAAGATCATCGCGCGCGCCGCGCGCGTGGTGCGCGACGTCGGCGTGGCCGAGGAGCTGGCGCAGGACACGCTCGTCGCGGCGCTCGAGCACTGGCCCGTCGACGGCGTGCCCGACAACCCGGCCGCCTGGCTGATGACGGCCGTGAAGCGTCGCGCGCTCGATCGCGTCCGGCAGGAGTCGCTGCATGCGGCGAAGCGCGACCAGCTCGGGCACGAGATGGACGCGCTCGAAGCGCACGTCGTCCCCGACATCGCGGAGGCGCTCGCCGACGCGAGCGACGACGACATCGGCGACGACCTGCTGCGGCTGATCTTCACGTCGTGCCACCCGGTGCTGTCGACTGATGCGCGCGTCGCGCTGACGCTGCGGCTGCTCGGCGGGCTGACGACGGGCGAGATCGCGCGCGCGTTCCTGACGCCCGAGCCGACGATCGCGCAGCGGATCGTGCGCGCAAAGCGCACGCTCTCGGCCGCGAACGTGCCGTTCGAGGTGCCGGCCGCGGATGCGCGGCCCGCGCGGCTCGCGTCGGTGCTCGAAGTGATCTACCTCGTGTTCAACGAAGGCCATGCGGCGACCGCCGGCGACGACTGGACGCGTCCGGCGCTGTGCGACGAGGCGCTGCGGCTCGGCCGCGTGCTGGCCGGGCTCGCGCCGGACGAAAGCGAAGTGCTCGGACTCGTCGCGCTGATGGAACTGCAGGCATCGCGCATGCATGCGCGCACCGATGCGCAGGGCCGGCCCGTGCTGCTGCTCGACCAGGATCGCAGCCGCTGGGATCCGCTGCTGATCCGGCGCGGCCTCGCGGCGCTGGAGCGGGCGACGAAGCCCGGCGGCGTGCACGGGCCGTATGCGCTGCAGGCCGCGCTGGCCGCTTGCCATGCACGTGCGCGGCACGCGTCGGATACCGACTGGGCGCAGATCGTCGCGCTGTACGACGCGCTCGTCGAGGTTGCGCCGTCGCCCGTCGTCGAGCTGAATCGCGCGGTAGCCGTGGGGATGGCCTTCGGGCCGGCCGCGGCGCTCGAACTCGTCGATGCGCTGCGCGACCATCCCGCACTGGCGCGCTATCACTGGCTGCCGAGCGTGCGCGGCGACCTGCTCGCGAAGCTCGGCCGTGCCGACGAGGCCAGGCGCGAGTTCCGCCGCGCGGCGGAACTGACGCGCAACGAGCGTGAACGCGAATTGCTGCTGAAGCGCGCGACGGATGCGTGACGCATGATGCACGCGTGAGCGTGCCCCGTCGTTGCTGCCCCCGGCGCCACCCGCGTCCGGCCCGACACTATCGCGCGCATTGAAAAAGCCTATTGGGGGATGCGAACGCGAGCGCCTAGATTGAAGAGCACGATGCGCGCGCCCCGGCACACGCATCGTTCCCCACATACTTCATCGGCCCGGCTTCGCATGCGGCCGCGCCGACTCGAACGGAGGCGCAAATGGCTCACCTCAAGGGCAGCAAGACCGAAGAGAACCTGAAGGCCGCATTCGCGGGTGAATCGCAGGCGAACCGGCGCTATCTGTATTTCGCTTCGAAGGCTGACGTCGAAGGGCAAAACGACCTCGCCGCGCTGTTCCGCTCGACCGCCGAAGGCGAAACCGGCCATGCGCACGGCCATCTCGAATACCTGGAAGCCGTCGGCGATCCGGCCACGGGCTTGCCGTTCGGTTCGTCGCGGCTGAATCTCGAATCGGCGATCGCCGGCGAGACGCACGAATACACCGACATGTATCCGGGCATGGCGAAGACCGCGCGCGACGAAGGCTTCGACGAAATCGCGAACTGGTTCGAAACGCTCGCGAAGGCCGAACGCAGCCACGCAAACCGTTATACGAAGGCGCTGGACAGTCTCGTCGACTGACGGGCCGCCGCAGGCCGCACGGCAGCGCCGTGCGACCGGCACGCGGCCGGCTGTTCGTTCATCGCCGCCCGCCGTGCGCGGGCGGCGCGCTCGCGCGCATGCGCGCCACGCTGGAGCGCCCCATGCCCCACAAGGAAGGCAGTCTCGAAGCCCCGACCCGGCATCCGCTCGACTGGCAGTCCGATGCGTTCTACGACCAGGCCGCGATCGACGCTGAAATGACGCGCGTGTTCGACATCTGCGCCGGGTGCCGGCGCTGCGTGTCGCTGTGCGGCGCGTTTCCGGCGCTGTTCGACCTGGTCGACGACACGCCGATGGGCGACATCGAGGAGGTACCGAAGGAAGCGTTCGGCAAGGTCGTCGACCAGTGCTATCTGTGCGACCTCTGCTACATGACGAAATGCCCGTACGTGCCGCCGCACGCATGGAACGTCGACTTCCCGCACCTGATGCTGCGCGGCAAGGCCGCGCGCTACCAGCGCGGCGAAGTGGCGTTGCGCGACAAGGTGCTGTCGAATACCGACGCGCTCGGCCATTTCGCGGGCATTCCGATCGTCACGCAGGCGGTGAACGCGGTGAACCGCACGCCGCCGGCGCGCCACGCGCTCGAAGCGGCGCTCGGCGTCGATCGCAACGCATGGCTGCCTGAGTTCGCGCCGCGCAAGTTCCGGCGCGCCGCGAAGCGCTCCGGCAACCCGCCCGTGCGCGATGGCGAACGCACGCCCGGCAAGGTCGCGATCTACGCGACGTGCTACGTGAATTTCAACGAACCCGGTATCGGCCACGACCTGCTCGCGATCCTCGCGCACAACGATATCCCGTATGAACTCGTCACACGCGAAGCCTGCTGCGGGATGCCGCTGCTCGAGCAGGGCAACCTCGCTGGCGTCGCCGCGAAGAAGGCCGTGAACATGCCCGTGCTCGAACGCTACGCGCGCGAAGGCTATGCGCTGATCGGCGCGATTCCGAGCTGCGTGCTGATGTACAAGAGCGAGCTGCCGCTGATGTTCCCCGGCGACGAGGCCGTGCGCGCGGTGGCCGACGCATTCTGGGATCCGTTCGAATACGTGATCGCGCGGCATCGCGACGGGCTGCTGAAGACCGATTTCAAGACCGGCCTCGGTACCGTGTCGTATCACGTGCCGTGCCATGCGCGTGTGCAGAACATCGGCCGCAAGACAGCTGACGCGCTGTCGCTCGTGCCCGATACGCGCGTGAACGTCGTCGAGCGTTGCTCGGGCCATGCGGGCACGTTCGGCGTGAAAAAGGAATTCCATGCGGACGCGATGCGGATCGGCGCACCCGTGTTCAAGGCGATGGCCGAGCCGCAACCGGATGTCGTGTCGTCCGACTGCGCGCTGGCAGGCCATCACATCGTGCAGGGCATTGACGAGAAGGGGCTGCCGTCCGCGCCGCTCGCGCATCCGCTCACGCTGCTGCGCCGCGCATACGGGATCTGATCCGACGCCTGCCATCCACGAGGACTGCTCATGACGCTGACCCGCGACTCCCTGCTGACGCTCGAAGCATACGCAAAGATCCGCAGGACCGAACACGCGCGGCTCGTCGCGTACAAGCGCCGCCGCGCGGTGGCGCTCGGCAACCACCTGCGCTTCCTGTTCGAGGACGAGACGACGATCCGCTATCAGATCCAGGAGATGCTGCACATCGAGAAGATCTTCGACGAGGCCGGCATCGAAGGCGAACTGGAAGCCTATCTGCCGCTGGTGCCCGACGGCACCAACCTGAAGGCGACGATGCAGATCGAATACGAGCACGAGGCCGAGCGGCGCGCGGCGCTCGCGCGGCTGATCGGCGTCGAGGATCGCGTGTACGTGCAGGTCGACGGGCATGCGAACGTCTACGCGATCGCCGACGAGGATCTCGAACGCGACACCGCCGAGAAGACGTCGGCCGTGCATTTCGTGCGGTTCGAACTCGATGCGCCGATGCGCGCGGCGCTCAAGGGCGGGGCGGCGCTGTCGATCGGCTGCGATCACCCGGCCTACGCAATGCCGCCGCAGCGCGTGGACGCGGACGTGAGCGCATCGCTGGCCGGCGATCTGCGCTGACGCAACCGCCGCGCGTCCCGCACGGCGGTTTCCGTTTTTCCGTTCCGACCCGAATCAGGATGTCCGCTCGCCGGGCGGCGCTGCCGCGCGCCTGTCGCCGAGAAGATGTAACAGGCGTCACGAGTTTGCGTGCGGAGACATACCGTGCATCGCGCGTCACCGCACTTTCATCACTCGCAGAGAAACAATAAAAAGATTGTGCACGGAGATAATTAAGGTGAACGGAAATTGAATGATTTACCGATTCGTGAATATCTTGTTACGAATTTTCCCGTGATTTACCGATTTTAGGAAGCAATCCGGGAAATTGTTTCCGGCAAGGGCCGGATCAGCCTGTAACAGCTTATTTCAGGCTATTCTTCATACCCTGTAGAGCCCCGCCGGACGGGCCTTTGCAGCGACGGGCATAAAGATCTCGCAAAAAAATTCAAGCGTAAATAGATTGCGCATCAATGGCTGGATGTTTCAGTGCGTAACATTAAGTCATTGTCATATTGAGATAAACCCTGAGGATGGTATGCTTCGTGCACAAAAATTCCCACATTGGAGTGAGACCGTGATTTGTGCGCCATTGCCGGGAATCGCGGCACCGTGAAAGTGCGGTGTCGAGCCGGCATGCACAACACCGGATAACCATAATGTGCAACCTGGCCGCCGCGCGACCCGATGTGTCGCGATGGCGCCGCCAATCGCAGCCCGGCCTGGCTGCGTGGAGAGATCTACTATGTTCTTCGATGAGCTTAACGATGAAGAGTGGTTTCGTCTTTCAACGCTGATCGCCGATGAACCCATCCGGCTGAATCGCCGTGGGCGTCCGCGTGCCGAACCGCGCGTCGTCGCGAACGCGGTGCTCTGGATCCTGACGACCGGGGAAGCCTGGTCCAAGCTGCCCGGTCGTTATCCGTCCGGGCCGACGTGCCGTCGCCGCTACGAAGAGTGGCTGGCGAGCGGCACGCTGCTGCAGATGATCGACGTGCTGACCCAGTTCAGCGGGCGCACGTTCGCGTATATTCCGCCGCCGCCGGTGCCGGTCGTTCCCGCGCGCCGGGTGGAACCCGTACCCGACAACGATCGCTTGCGCGGCGTGTTCTGGCAAAACCCCGAGTCGTGGCAATTGCCGGTTGCGCAGGCAAACGTTTGGGAGGGCGAAGGTGCGTCGGTCAGTGCGATGCAGGACGATGCGGTGATCGATCCGTCCGACACGTCGTTCGTCGTGCCCGGTGCGCCGGCGACGGAGCTGCGCCACGCACATGCGTCGTCGGCGAGCTTCGCCGCGGCCGAACCGCAAGTCGACGAGTATCGCGGCTATACGATCAGCGGCATCGCGCAGCCCGTGCAGAACCTGATGTATCGCGCGTGGGCCGAGATCTCGCAGGACGACCGGCGCGTGGAGCGCTCGGGCCTCATCGGCCCGCGCTTCACCGATGCCGAGGAAGCCGAGCAGTTCGCGCTCGACTGGGCGCGCCAGTGGATCGATCGCCACGGCGCGAGCGACGAGCCGGCGCGCGAGCCGCAAAGCGAGGTGCTGGCCGGCCTGTCCGCGCTGGCGCGTGCGGAGTCGGACATCAAGCGCTTCATCGCCGAGCGTCACGCGAGCGCGCTGACCGAAGGCCGCAACGATCCGGTGCAGCCGGAGCGCCGCGAGTACGAATACCGCGTCGGTTGACCGCGGTGTCGATGCGACGCGCGGGCCGTCGTGTGCCACGACGCCCGCGCGGCAATGCCGTCTCTTCAAGCCTGCCGTGCCGGCCGGGCGCCGCTTCGACAGCGGCGCCCGCCGGCGTTTGATGCATCACTGGCGCCCGTAGGTATCGTCGAAGCGGACGATGTCGTCCTCGCCGAGATACGCGCCCGATTGCACTTCGATCAGTTCGAGCGGCATCTTGCCCGGGTTCTCCAGGCGGTGCGAGACGCCGAGCGGGATGTACGTCGATTCGTTTTCGGACAGCAGGAACGTTTCGTCGCCGCGCGTGATGCGCGCGGTGCCGCGCACGACGATCCAGTGTTCGGCGCGGTGGTGGTGCATCTGCAGCGACAGTTGCGCGCCCGGCTTCACGACGATGCGTTTCACCTGGAAGCGCTCGCCCATGTCGACCGAGTCGTAGTGGCCCCACGGGCGGTGCACCTTGCGGTGATCGGTGGCTTCCGCACCGCGTTGCGCCTTGATGCGGCCGACGATTTTCTTCACGTCCTGCACGCGCGATTTATCCGCGACGAGCACGGCGTCGGGCGTTTCGACGACGACGAGGTTCTGCGTGCCGACGCACGCGACGAGCCGGCTTTCCGAATGCGCGAAAGTCGATTCGGCGTCTTCGAACAGCACGTTGCCGCGGCCGACGTTCTCCGCATCGTCCTTCGGCGAGATCTGCCAGATCGCATCCCACGAACCGACGTCCGACCAGCCGGCGTCGAGCGGCACGACGACGCTCTCGCACAGTTGCGGCAGGCTCGCGAGCGGCTCCATCACCGCATAGTCGATCGAGTTCGACGGCGACGCGGCGAATGCGTCGCGGTCGACGCGGAAGAAATCGCCGTCTTCCTTGCCCTGGGCGACGGCCTGTTCGCACGCGGCGTAGATCGCCGGTTCGAGCTGGCGGATCGCCTTCAGCCAGACCGATGCGCGCACGATGAAGATCCCGCTGTTCCACCAGTACTCGCCGGACGCGACGTACTGCTGCGCGAGTTCGAGGTGCGGCTTCTCGACGAAACGGTCGAGGCGGCGCACGTCGAGGCTGCCCGTCGCGGCATCGCCGAGCGGCGCGCCGACGCGGATGTAGCCGTAGCCGGTTTCCGCGTGCTTCGGCACGATGCCCATCGTCGCGATCTTGCCTTGCGCGGCGCAGTGCACGCCGGCCGCGACGGCTGCGTGAAAGCGCGGCAGGTCGGCGACCGCATGGTCGGCCGGCATCACGGTCATCACCGCATCGTTGCCGCCGGCGACGAGCCGCAGCGCGGCGAGCGTCAGCGCGGGCGCGGTGTCGCGGCCGAGCGGCTCGAGCATGATCGTCGCGCGCTTGGCCGTCAGGCGCAGCTGTTCGGCGGTCGTGAAGCGGTGATCCTCGCCGCACACGATCAGCACGTCGTCGTTCAGCGGATGAGCGGCCGCGAGGCCGTCGAGGCGCAGGGCGGTCGACTGCAACAGCGAATGATCGCCGAGCAGGCCGATCAGCTGTTTCGGAAAACGTTCGCGCGACATCGGCCACAGGCGTGTGCCGGAGCCGCCGGCAAGAATCACCGGTTGCACCGCGAGGCGCGTGCCGGTAGCGGGGGCGGCGGAAGAAGAATGGCGCGTTTCGGCTGCCACGGCCGGAGCATTCATGATGACACTCTCCACGGTTGAAGTCAGTGCCTGTCGTTGTAGCATGAAGTAAATCGACAATAAAACCGGGCCCATTGCTTGATATTCATCAGGCATTCATCTGGAAAAATTTTCCGCGATAGCATCGGATGCAAATAAAAAAATAAAAAATAATTCCGCGCATCGGCGTCAAGCGCTTGACTGGAAAGGGATCGCGGCGAACGTAAAGTTTCCGAAAACTTCTCGATTCCCGATCAATTCGGGAAAACCTGCCGAATTAATTCAAAAACTTCGCGGCAAGAATTTCCGATTATTTTTCGAAATACTTGTGCGCTTGAGGCGGAATTTTCTTACCGCTTCAATAGCGTCATGCAACGTTTGAATCGAAGGTGCGGCACGGGTCGCACGAGGAGCTGTTCGGCAAACGCCTGTTCAAAGAGGAAGCAGACATGTTGAGCGTGCTGGCGAGAGTCATCGATATCGCGATGGTCGTGGCGGGGGCGCTGATCGCCGCCGCCCTGCACGGCGGCAGCATCTGGCTCAACGACCTGCAGCGCACGACGGTGCTGTTCGACTGCCTGCTCGTCGTCGTGTTCTTTCCGGCCATCGGCATTTACCAGTCGTGGCGCGGCAAGCGTCTCGTCGGGCTGGTGGGCCGGGTGGCGTTCGCGTGGCTCGTGGTCGAGCTCGCGGGCATCCTGATGAGCTTCAGCTTCCACCAGTCGGGCGACCTGTCGCGGATGTGGCTCGGTTACTGGGCGCTCGTGACGATGGTGCTGCTCGCCGGCTCGAAGGCCTGCGTGCACGTCGTGCTGCGGCAGTTGCGCCGCGGCGGCTACAACCTGAAGGCGGTCGCGATCGTCGGCGGTACGCCGGCGGCGCGGCGGCTGATCGCGCAGATGCGGGCGCGGCCGGAAGCCGGTTTCAACCCGGTGTGCGTGTACGACGAAAGCGAAGCGCCGGGCGAAGTGGCGCTCGACGACGTGCGTATCGAGCGGCAGTTCGAATCGCTGGTGTGGCTGGTGCGCAGCCGCGCGATCAGCGAGCTGTGGCTCACGCTGCCGATCACGGAGGAGCGCCGGATTCACCAGATCGTGACGGTGTTCCGCCACGACTTCGTGAATATCCGCTTCATTCCGGACGTGCGCACGCTGTCGTTCTTCAACCAGGAAGTGGTCGAGGTGCTCGGCGTGCCGGCGATCAACCTCGCGGCGTCGCCGATCACCGACGTGCGGATCCTGCCGAAGTTCGTGTTCGACCGGATGTTCGCGCTGGCGGCGCTCACGGCGCTCGCGCCGGTGATGGTGATGATCGCGGGCCTGATCAAGCTGACGTCGCGCGGGCCGGTGTTCTTTCGCCAGAAGCGCAAGGGCATCGACGGGCACGAGTTCGAGATCTACAAGTTTCGCTCGATGAAGGTGCACCAGGAAGTGTCCGGGCAGGTCACGCAGGCGACGAAGAACGACACGCGCGTGACGCCGGTCGGCCGGTTCCTGCGCCGCACGAGCCTCGATGAACTGCCGCAGTTCATCAACGTGCTGAAGGGCGAGATGTCGGTCGTCGGCCCGCGCCCGCATGCGCTTGCGCACGACGACATCTACAAGGACCTGGTCAAGGGCTACATGTTCCGCTACCGGATCAAGCCGGGCATCACCGGATGGGCGCAGATCAACGGCTATCGCGGCGAGACCGACCAGATCGAGAAGATGATGGGACGCGTGAAGCTCGATCTGTACTACATGCAGAACTGGTCGTTCTGGCTCGACATCAAGATCGTCGTGCTGACGCTCTGGAAAGGCTTCACCGGCAGCAACGCTTACTGACGCCGACGCGCAGCGCCACCACGCCGGCACTCCGGTTTTACGAATTTCGAATCATTGGTCACGAGGTCCGACACATCATGAATCTGACTATCATCGGCAGCGGTTACGTAGGTCTTGTCACCGGCGCCTGTCTCGCCGACATCGGGCACGACGTGTTCTGTCTCGACGTCGACCAGGCAAAGATCGACGTCCTGAACAACGGCGGCGTGCCGATCCACGAGCCGGGCCTGAAGGAAGTCATCGCGCGCAACCGCGCGGCCGGCCGCCTGCGCTTCTCGACCGACGTCGAGGCCGCGGTCGCGCACGGCGACGTGCAGTTCATCGCGGTCGGCACGCCGCCCGACGAGGACGGTTCGGCCGACCTGCAGTACGTGCTCGCGGCCGCGCGCAACATCGGCCGCTACATGACGGGCTTCAAGGTGATCGTCGACAAGTCGACGGTACCGGTCGGCACGGCCGAGCGCGTGCGCGCGGCGGTGGCCGAGGAGCTCGCGAAGCGCGGCGGCGACCAGATGTTCTCGGTCGTGTCGAATCCGGAATTCCTGAAGGAAGGCGCGGCCGTCGACGATTTCACGCGCCCCGACCGCATCGTGATCGGCTGCGACGACGACGTGCCGGGCGAACGCGCCCGCGAACTGATGAAGAAGCTGTACGCGCCGTTCAACCGCAACCACGAACGCACGCTGCACATGGACGTGCGCTCGGCCGAGTTCACGAAGTACGCGGCCAACGCGATGCTCGCGACGCGCATCTCGTTCATGAACGAGCTGGCGAACCTCGCCGACCGTTTCGGCGCGGACATCGAGGCCGTGCGCCGCGGGATCGGGTCCGATCCGCGCATCGGCTATCACTTCCTGTATGCCGGCTGCGGCTACGGCGGCTCGTGCTTCCCGAAGGACGTCGAGGCGCTGATCCGCACGGCCGACGAGCACGGGCAGGCGCTGCAGATCCTGAAGGCCGTGTCGTCGGTCAACGCGACGCAAAAGCGCGTGCTCGCCGACAAGATCGTCGCGCGCTTCGGCGAGGACCTGACGGGCCGCACGTTCGCGATCTGGGGCCTGGCGTTCAAGCCGAACACCGACGACATGCGCGAAGCGCCGAGTCGCGAGCTGATCGCCGAGCTGCTGTCGCGCGGCGCGCGCATCGCCGCGTACGACCCGGTCGCGCAGCAGGAGGCGCGCCGCGTGATCGCACTCGATCTCGCCGATCACCCGAGCTGGCTCGAGCGCCTGACCTTCGTCGACGACGAAGCGCAGGCCGCGCGCGACGCCGACGCGCTCGTGATCGTCACCGAATGGAAGATCTTCAAGAGCCCCGACTTCGTCGCGCTCGGCCGCCTGTGGAAGTCGCCGGTGATCTTCGACGGCCGCAACCTGTACGAGCCGGAGACGATGAGCGAGCAGGGCATCGAATACCACCCGATCGGCCGGCCGGGCTCGCGCCAGGCCGTCGCCGCCCGCGTGCCGGGCACCGCGCGCGCAAGCGCGTAACCCGTTTCCCGTCACTCGTTACGAGACGCCATGTTCCGGAACATCCTGATCGTCTGCCACGCGAACGTCTGCCGCAGCCCGGCGGCGGAGATGCTGTTCAAGTCGCACGCCGCGTCGCGGGGCGGCGTGCGCCCGACGTTTCACTCGGCCGGCGTGCATGCGAATGACGGCGACGGCATCGATCCGGTGATGCGGCAACTGCTCGCCGAGCGGGGCGTCGATGCGACGACCCATCGCTCGCGGCGGCTGTCGCGCCGGATCGTGCGCGACGCCGACCTGATTCTCGTCAGCGAGCGCGGACAGATTGCGGCCGTCGAAAAGGTCGATCCGTTCGCGCGCGGCAAGGTCCACCTGCTCGGCAAGTGGGAAGGGGCCGAGATTGCCGACCCGCACGGCGGCCCCGAAGCCGATTACCGCGAGAGCTACTCACTGATCGAACGTCTGGTTCAAGGATGGCTACAGAAACTATGCTGAAACGCCCGATGCGCCCGGTGGCGCTTGCCGTCGCGCTGACGACTTTCCTGTCGGCCTGTGCAACCGCTCCCGGCAACTACCTCGACTCGTCGAACCTGAAGGACGAAGGCCGGCAGCAAGCCGCCGAAACCTATCCGGTTCATTACATCGACGCCAAAGTGGTGATGGACCAGCTGCAGAAGGCGCAGGTCGACCATCCGCTGCCGCCCGCGCGCTATACCGATCCGTCGCAATACGTGTACCGGATCGGGCCGCAGGACATCCTCGGCGTCACCGTCTGGGACCACCCCGAGCTGACGACGCCGCAGGGCCAGTCGTTCTCGAGCGGCGGCAACACGACGCAGACGATCGCAGGCGCGCTGCAGCAGCCGTATTCGTCGTCGCTGCCGGGCCAGGCCGATCCTTACGGCCAGACGGTGGCGGCCGACGGCACGATCTTCTTCCCGTTCGTCGGCCGCATCCACGTGGCGGGCAAGACGATCGCGCAGACCCGTGACGAGCTCGCCACGCGTCTTGCGCGCTATGTGAAGAATCCGCAACTCGACGTGCGCGTGCTGTCGTTCCGCAGCCAGAAGGTGCAGGTGACGGGCGAGGTGAAGACACCGGGCCCGCTCGCGATGAGCGACGTGCCGCTGACGCTGGTCGACGCGATCTCGCGCTCGGGCGGCTCGACCACCGACGCCGATCTGCAGCGCGTGCGCCTGACGCGCGACGGCAAGCTCTACACGCTCGACGCGAACGGCGTGCTCGACCGCGGCGAAGTGCGGCAGAACGTGATGCTGCAGCAGGGCGACATCGTCAACGTGCCGGATCGCAGCGACAGCCGCGTGTTCATCATGGGCGAGGTCAAGACGCCGGTCACGGTGCCGATGCTCAAGGGCAAGCTGACCATCGCCGATGCGTTGACGGCCGGCGGCGGCATCCTCGACACCGATGCGAACCCGCGCAAGATCTACGTGATGCGCGGCATGCGCGACAACCCGACGAAGCCTGAAGTGTTCCGTCTCGACATGACGCAGCCTGATGCGCTGATGCTGTCGAGCCGCTTCCCGCTTCAGCCGCTCGACGTCGTCTACGTCAGCACGGCCGGCTCGGTGCAGTTCAACCGGGTGCTGCAGCAGGTGCTTCCGACGATTCAGACGATTTTCTACATGAAGCAAATCACGCGCTGATAGCCCGCCGGGGCGGCACCTCCGCCCCGGCACCACTCAAGCGGGAACGAATGGTGAACACGCAAGCGAAACACTCCTACGCGGATCTGTCCGTGAAAACCGAGGAAGAGGACGTCGTCCTCGGCCAGTTGCTCCAGGTGATCATGGACGACATCTGGCTGCTGCTCGGCATCGCGGTGACGGTCGTCGCGCTCGCCGGCCTCTACTGCTATATCGCGAAGCCGGTGTATCAGGCCGACGTGCACGTGCGGGTCGAGAGCAACGACAACACGTCGCAGGCGCTCACGCAGACGCAGACCGGTGCGACGATCAACTCCGGTCCGCAGCAGGCGCAGACCGACGCGGAAATCGAGATCATCAAGAGCCGCGGCGTGGTCGCGCCGGTGGTCGAGCAGTTCAAGCTGAATTTCTCGGTCGTGCCGAAGACGCTGCCGGTGATCGGCAGCCTCGCCGCGCGCGTCGCGTCGCCGGGCACGCCGGCCCGGCCGTGGCTCGGCCTGAAATCGTACGCATGGGGCGGTGAAATTGCCGACGTCGATTCGATCAGCGTCGTGCCCGCGCTCGAAGGCAAGAAGCTGACGCTGACGGCCGGCCCGAACGGCACCTATTCGCTGGTCGACCAGAACGGTACGCGGCTGTTGGCGGGCCAGGTCGGCGAATCGACGCAGGGCGGCGGCGTGACGCTGCTCGTGTCGAAGCTGGTCGCGCGTCCCGGCACGCAGTTCACGGTGGTCCGCTACAACGATCTCGACGCGATCAGCGGCTTCCAGACCGGCATCCAGGTGACCGAGCAGGGCAAGCAGACGGGCGTCGTGCAGATCTCGCTCGAAGGCAAGGACCCGGACCAGACCGCCGCGATCGCGAACGCGCTCGCGCAGTCGTACCTGAACCAGCACGTGGTCGCGAAGCAGGCCGAAGCGACCAAGATGCTCGACTTCCTGAAGGGCGAGGAACCGCGCCTGAAGTCCGACCTCGAACGCGCGGAAGCCGCACTGACGCAATACCAGCGCACGTCGGGCTCGATCAACGCGAGCGACGAGGCGAAGGTCTACCTCGAAGGCAGCGTGCAGTACGAACAGCAGATCGCCGCGCAGCGCCTGCAGCTCGCGTCGCTCGCGCAGCGCTTCACCGATTCGCACCCGATGGTGATCGCGGCCAAGCAGCAGCTCGCCGAGCTGCAGGGCGAGAAGGACAAGTTCAGCAACCGCTTCCGCAGCCTGCCGGCCACCGAAGTGAAGGCCGTCCAGCTCCAGCGTGACGCGAAGGTCGCCGAGGACATCTACGTGCTGCTGCTGAACCGCGTGCAGGAGCTGTCGGTGCAGAAGGCCGGCACGGGCGGCAACATCCACCTCGTCGATTCGGCGCTGCGTCCGGGCGATCCGGTCAAGCCGAAGAAGGTGCTGATCCTGTCGGCCGCGGTGTTCCTCGGGCTGATCCTCGGCACCGGCGTCGTGTTCCTGCGCCGCAACATGTTCCAGGGCATCGAGGATCCGGACCGCATCGAGCGCGCGTTCAACCTGCCGCTGTACGGGCTGGTGCCGCAAAGCGCCGAGCAGGTGAAGCTCGACGCGGCGGCCGAGAAGGGCGGCAGCCGCGCAAGGCCGATCCTCGCGAGCCTGCGTCCGAAGGATCTCAGCGTCGAGAGCCTGCGCAGCCTGCGCACCGCGATGCAGTTCGCGATGATGGACGCGAAGAACCGCGTGATCGTGCTGACGGGCCCGACGCCCGGTATCGGCAAGAGTTTCTTGACGGTCAACCTCGCGGTGCTGCTCGCGCATTCGGGCAAGCGCGTGCTGCTGATCGACGCCGACATGCGCCGCGGCCTGCTCGACCGCTACTTCGGCCTGACCTCGCAGCCGGGCCTGTCCGAGCTGCTGAGCGACCAGTCGGCGCTCGAGGACGCCGTGCGCGAGACGCCGGTGCAGGGCCTGTCGTTCATCTCGGCCGGCACGCGCCCGCCGAACCCGTCGGAGCTGCTGATGTCGACGCGTCTGCCGCAATACCTCGAAGGGCTCGGCAAGCGCTACGACGTCGTGCTGATCGATTCGCCGCCGGTGCTGGCGGTGACCGACGCGACGATCATCGGCCGCATGGCCGGCTCGACGTTCCTCGTGCTGCGCTCGGGCATGCATACCGAAGGCGAGATCGCCGATGCGATCAAGCGCCTGCGCACCGCGGGTGTCGACCTGGAAGGCGGGATCTTCAACGGCGTGCCGCCGAAGGCGCGCGGCTACGGCCGCGGCTATGCGGCCGTGCATGAATACCTGAGCGCCTGATCCATCTGGCGCGTAACCGGGGGGCAGCGCGTGCTGTCCCCCGGCCGACTGGAGAACCATCGATGAAAATTTCCGTGCTCGTTCCGACCTACCGGCGTCCTGCCGACCTCGCGCGCTGCCTGCTGGCGCTGCAGCGGCAGCAGCGGCTGCCCGACGAGGTGATCGTCGTCGCGCGCCCGGAGGACGACGCCACGCACGAGCGGCTCGCCGATCCGGCGGTCGGCGGCGCATTGCCGCTGCGCATCGTGGCGGTCGACGTGCCGGGGCAGGTCGCCGCGCTGAACAAGGGGCTCGACTCCGCGCACGGCGACATCGTGGCCATCACCGACGACGATGCGGCGCCGCACCCCGACTGGCTCGCGCGCGTCGAATCGGTATTCGCGGCCGATCCGCGCGTGGGCGCGGTCGGCGGGCGCGACTGGGTCCACGAGAAGGGCCGCGTGCTCGACGAATCGCGCGAACTCGTCGGCCAGCTCACGCTGTCCGGCAAGATCGTCGGCAATCATCATCTCGGCGTCGGCGGCGCACGCGAAGTCGACATGCTGAAAGGCGCGAACATGAGCTATCGCCGCGCCGCGATCGAGCGGCTGCGCTTCGACACGCGGCTGCGCGGCGCCGGTGCGCAGGTGCACAACGACATGGGTTTCAGCATGCACGTGCAGCGCGACGGGTGGAAGCTCGTCTACGACCCGGCGATCGCGGTCGATCATTATCCGGCGGAACGCTTCGACGACGACCGGCGCGATGCCGCGTCGCTGAATGCGATCAGCAACGGCGCGTACAACATGCACCTGATCCTGCGCGAGCACCTGCCGCCGCTGCGGCGCGAGATCGCGTGGTGGTGGTGGACGCTGGTCGGTACGCGCGTCTACCCGGGCTTCGCGCACGTGCTGCTGTCGCTGCATACGACGAAGCGCGAGCGGATCCGCGAGCACTGGCGCGCGGTGCGCCGCGGTGCGCGCGATGCCCGCCGCGCGAACCTTGCCCCCCACCGCGCGGCGATGCCGCCGGTGACGTCTTGAACGGCCGGCGCGCCTCGCGCGCGGCCACCCTCGGAGGGCTTGCATGACTACGAAAGCGGCAACCAACGTTCACGTCCACCTGTTCTACGGCGCCGATCCGCGTACCTACCGGAAAGGCGAGAACATCGGCTGCCTGTACGGCTATCACCACGCCGAATCCGACGAATTCCGGCTGACCTATTCGCAGGACGGCGGCGAGAACCGCGTCGCCGGCCTCGCGCGCCGCGCGCTGAAGGCGGCGCTCGGCTTCGACGTCGTGCACGCATGGCGCAATCGCGCCGCGCTGCTGAACACCGACGTGATCTGGACGCACACGGAACAGGAGCACCTGGCGGCCTCGCTGGTCCTGAAGCTCGCCGGTACGCAGGGCAAGCGCCCGCTGCTGCTTGCCCAGAGCGTGTGGCTGTTCGACAAGTGGGGCAGCTTCGGCGGTCCGCGCCGCTGGCTGTACCGCAAGCTGCTCAAGCGCGCCGACGCGCTGACCACGCTGGCGCGCGACAACGCCGACCTGTGCCGTCGTTATCTCGGCCGCGAAGCCGAGTTCGTCTACTACGGGCTGAACACGCAGGATTTCCCGCTGACCGAGCCGCGGCAATGGAAGCCGAACCGGCCGTTGCGGATCGCCGCGATCGGCAACGACCGCGACCGCGACTGGCGCACCTTCCTCGCCGCGTTCGGCGGCGACGAGCGCTACGACGTGCGGCTCGCGACGCGCCGCCGCGTGCCGCGCGAATGGCATGCGCCGAACGTGAAGATCGGCTCGGCGTCGGGGCTCGCGAAGCAGCACGAACTGTACGCATGGGCCGACGTGATCGTCGTGCCGCTGCGGCCGAATTTCCACGCGTCGGGCATCACCGTGATGCTCGAGGCGGCGGCTGTCGGCAAGCCGATGATCGTGTCCGATGTCGGCGGGCTCAGCGACTACTTCCCGCACGATACGGCCGCGTATGTGCCGGCGTTCGACGCGCAGGCGATGCGCCAGGCCGCCGACCGCTTCGTCGCCGATCCGGTGGCGGCGCTCGACTGCGCGCGGGCCGCCGCCGCGTGCCTGCGCGATCGCGACCTGACCACGCAGGCGTTCGCGGAGCAGCACGTGCGGATCACGCGCGACATGCTGCGCCGGCGCCGTACGCCGGCGGCCGCGGGCGTGGCGATGCCGCTCGCGGATTCGCGCCCGTCGTCGCGGTGAGAGCGGATCGATGAGTACGATTACCGCCGAACGCGCACCGTCGCGCAAGCGCAGTCGGCTACCCGAGCCGAAGCACTGGGTCGGGCAGGCCGCGCTGTGGTCCTTCACCGCCGCGCTGATCGCCATTCACCAGGGCAAGGTGCTGACGCTCGCGTTTCCGGTGCTGGCCATCGCGGTCGGCATCTGGCTGTATTTCAAGAGCCCGGCGCGCTACGTCGGCTTCATGTGGTGGGTGTGGTTCCTGAGCCCGGAAGTGCGGCGGCTCGCCGACTGGTCGAAGGGAGCGTTCACGCCGACGAGCCTGATCCAGGTCGCGCCGCTCGCGGTGACGATGATCGCCGGCCTGGGTCTGATCCGGCATTACCGCGTGCTCGCGCAGCGACGCGGGATCCCCATCCTGCTGATGCTGTTCGGGCTCACGTACGCGTATCTCGTCGGGATCGTGTCGAGCGGCGTGATGGCCGCGACCTATGACCTGGCGAACTGGGTGTATCCGGTGCTGATCGGTTTCCACATCATGGTCAACGCGCGAGATTATCCCGAGTACCGCGATGTGCTGCTGTCCACGTTCATGTGGGGCATGCTCGTGATGGGCCTGTACGGCGTCGTGCAGTACTTCGTGATGCCGCAGTGGGACGTGCTGTGGATGATCGGGTCCGACATGGGTTCGCAGGGCGAGCCGGTGCCGTACGGCGTGCGCGTGTTCAGCACGATGAACTCGTCCGGGCCGTTCGCGTTCGCGATCATGGGCGCGCTGGTGTTCGTGTTCGCCGCGCCGCAGAAGATCCGCTGGTTCGCCGGGGCGGCCGGCTTCGTGTCGTTCGCGCTGTGTCTCGTGCGTTCGACGTGGGGCGGCTGGGTGATCGCGCTCGCGATCCAGCTCGCGCAGTCGAACAACCGCGTGCGGATGCGGATCCTGATCAGCGGCGTCGTGCTGGTCGGGCTCTGCGTGCCGCTCCTGACCGTCGGGCCGGTGGCCGACCGTCTCGGCGCGCGTCTGCAGTCGATCACGAACCTGAAGGACGACCGCAGCTACGACGACCGCAACAAGTTCTACGCCACCTTCGCGCAGACGGCATTTACCGACGTTGCCGGCGAAGGGATGGGCGCGACGGGCGCCTCCACGAAGCTGTCCAGCGACAGCGGCGAGCTCGGCAAGTACGGCAGCTTCGACAGCGGCGTGATGAACGTGCCGTTCGTGCTCGGCTGGCCCGGCACGCTGCTCTACCTCGCCGGCGTCGTGATGCTGTTCGGCCGCACGCTGCGCGCGGCATTCAAGCTGCGCAAGGACAAGTTCGTCGGCGCGTGCCTGAGCCTGTGCCTGTCGACTTTCGCGATGCTCGTGTTCACGAACTCGCTGATCGGCACGGGCGGCCTGCTGATGTTCACAGCCATTTTTTCGATACTAGCCGCGGCGCACTGGCAAAAGGCACAACGCCTGCTGGCCGCCGCGCATTCACGGGGAGGCGACCATTGAGAATCGCGATCGTCACGCATGTCGTGCGACATAACGACGGGCAGGGCCGCGTCAATTACGAAATCGCGCGCGCGGCGCTGGCCGAGAACTACGAAGTCACGCTGGTCGCGTCGCACGTCGCGCCCGAGCTGCTGGCCGACCCGCGCGTGCGCTGGGTGCCCGTGAAGGTCGGCGGCTTCTGGCCGTCGAATCTCGTCAAGCAGCAGGTGTTCGCGCTGAAGAGCGCGGCCTGGCTGCGCGCACACCGCAGCGAATACGACGTGCTGCACGTGAACGGCTTCATCTCGTGGATCAAGGCCGACGTGAATACCGCGCACTTCGTGCACGGCGGCTGGTTCAAGAGTCCGTACTATCCGTTCGGGCCGACGAAGGGCATCTGGTCGGCTTACCAGTACGTCTATACGCGCGTGAACACCACGCTCGAGCGCTGGGCGTACAAGCGGTCGCGCGCGATCACGGCCGTGTCGCAGAAGGTGGCCGACGAGATCGCCGGGCTCGGCATCGACAGCCGCAAGATCAGCGTGATCTACAACGGCGTCGACGGCAGCGCGTTCGCCGGTGCGCAGGCCGATCGCGCGGCGTTCAAGCTGCCGGACGATGCGTTCCTGCTGCTGTTCGTCGGCGACCTGCGCACGCCGCGCAAGAACCTCGGCACCGTGCTGAAGGCGCTGACGAAACTGCCGGCGAACGTGCACCTGGCGGTGGCCGGCTATCTGCCCGGCAGCCCGTATCCGGAAGAGGCGCGCGCGCTCGGCATCGATTCGCGCGTGCATTTCCTCGGCCTCGTGAAAAACATGCCGACGCTGATGCGCTCGGTCGACGCGTATGTCTTTCCGTCGCGCTACGAGGCGATGAGCCTGTCGCTGCTGGAAGCGATGGCGGCCGGTTTGCCGGTCGTCACCGCGCGCACGGCGGGCGGCGCGGAAATCATCACGCGCGAATGCGGGATCGTGCTGGAAGACCCGGACGATCCGGCCGCGCTCGCGCAGGCGATCGGCTCGCTCGCGGCGTCGCGCGACACCTGCCGCACGATGGGCGACGCGGCCCGCGAACTGATGACCCGTTTCGGCTGGGCGCACATGGGTGCCCAGTACGTCGCGCTTTACCGGCGCATCGGCCAACCCACGCAGCCGTCCGCCTTCGAGCGGGTCGAGCATGCAGTCACGCAGGAGCAGTCGTGATGTCTCAATCTTCCCGGCCGATCAAATCGTTGCAAATCGGCATGCACTGGTTCCCCGAACGCGCGGGCGGCCTCGACCGGATGTACTACTCGCTCGTCGGTGCGCTGCCGGGCGCGGGCGTCGAGGTGCGCGGGCTCGTCGCCGGCTCGCCGAAGGTCGCCGACGACACGGGCGGCGCGATCCAGGGCTTCGGTCCCGCGTCGGAGCCGCTCGCGCGCCGGATGCTGGCCGCGCGGCGCGCGCTGCGCGACGAGATCCGCAGCGAACGGCCGGACGTGATCTCGTCGCACTTCGCGCTGTACACGTTCCCCGGCCTCGACGTCACGCGCGGGATTCCGCAGGTGTCGCACTTCCAGGGGCCGTGGGCCGACGAAAGCCAGGTCGAGGGCGCCGCGTCGCTCGGGCAGCGTGCGAAGCGCTATCTCGAACAGGCCGTCTATACGCGCTCGTCGCGGCTGATCGTGCTGTCGCAAGCGTTCGGCCAGATCCTGACGAACCGCTACGGGATCGATCCGTCGCGTGTGCGGGTGATTCCCGGCTGCGTCGATACCGCGCAGTTCGATACGCCGCTCACGCCCGCCGAGGCGCGGCACAAGCTGCAGTTGCCGCAGGACCGGCCGATCGTGCTGGCCGTGCGCCGGCTCGTGCGGCGCATGGGGCTGGAGGACCTGATCGACGCGATCGGCCTCGTCAAGCACCGTCACCCGGACGTGCTGCTGCTGATCGCCGGCAAGGGCAAGATCGGCGAGGAACTGCAGCAGCGCATCGACGCTGCCGGGTTGCAGGACAACGTGAAGCTGCTCGGCTTCGTGCCCGACAACCATCTCGCGGCGCTGTACCGCGCGGCGACGGTCAGCGTCGTGCCGACGGTCGCGCTCGAAGGGTTCGGGCTGATCACCGTCGAATCGCTGGCGTCCGGCACACCCGTGCTGGTGACGCCGGTCGGCGGGCTGCCGGAGGCGGTCGCCGGGTTGTCGAACGACCTCGTGCTGCCGTCGACGGGCGCGGATGCGATCGCGGAAGGGCTCGGCGGCGCGCTGTCGGGTGCGATCGCGCTGCCCGACGAGGCCGCATGCAAGCGCTACGCGCGTGATCATTTCGACAACGCGGTGATCGCGCGACGCGTCGCCGGCGTGTACGAAGAGGCGATCCAGGCGGCAGGCTGAACGCCGCGGCGCGCATCCTGCGCGCCGGACCTGAAGCCGGACCGGCGCATGCGTGTGGCCGGTTCGCGTGCCGGCCGCCCGACGAGGTCGGGCCGGCTCGTTCCGTTCGATCGGGATGGCCGGCGCGCATCACGCGCGCCTGAGCGTCGCGGCCCAGACGCCGAGCGCAGCCAGGCTCACGATCGCGCCAAGCGCGCAGACGCCCGTCCATCCGGCGCGCGCATACATCATCGTCGACGCGATCGCGCCGAGTCCGCTGCCGACCGAGTAGAACAGCATGTAGCAGCCGACGAGGCGCGCGTGCGCATCGGGCCGCGCGCCGAGAATCATGCTCTGGTTGACGACGTGGACAGCCTGGCCGCCGACGTCGAGCAGCACGATGCCGACGATCAACCACCCAATCGACGTATCGCCGAATGCGAGCGGCAGCCAGGAGCACGCGAGCAGCGCGAGCGCGGCGCCGGTCGTCGCTTCGCCGCGCCCGCGATCCGCGAGCCGGCCTGCGCGGGCGGCGGCCGCGGCGCCCAGCGCGCCGACGAGGCCGAATGCGCCGATCTGCGTATGCGACATCGCGTGTGGCGGTGCGCTCAGCGGCAGCACGAGCGCGCTCCAGAAGATGCTGAACGCGGCGAACATCAGCAGCGCGATTGCACCGCGCACGCGCAGCACGCGTTCATGGCGCAGCAACGACACCATCGACTTCAGCAGCGCCGCGTAGCCGATGCGCTCGCGGGGCGCGTTCGTGTCGGGCAACAGCCGCGACAGCACGACGAGCATCGCGAGCGCGAGCGCACCCGACACGAGGTAGACGGCCCGCCAGCCCGCGAAGTCCGTGACGACGCCGGCCAGCGAGCGCGCGGCCAGCAGCCCGACCACGACGCCGCCCTGGGCGGCGCCCACCACGCGCCCGCGTTCGCCGGCGCCCGCGAGCGCGGCCGAGCACGCGATCAGCCCTTGTGTCATTGCGGTGCCGAGCAGCCCGACCGCGACCATCCCCGCCAGCAGCGCGATGCGCGTCGACGATGCGGCGACGCCGATACAGGCTGCCGTCAGCAGCAGAAGCTGCACGGTGATCAGGCGCTTGCGGTTCAGCAGGTCGCCGAGCGGCACGACGAACAGCAGTGCGAGCGCACAGCCGAGCTGCGTCGCGGTGATGACGCCGCCGACGGCGGCCTGCGACACGCCGAAATCCCGCGCGATCGAATCGAGCAGCGGCTGGGCGTAGTAGACGTTCGCGACGCTCGCCGCACAGCAGACGGCCAGCAACGCGACGCGTGCCGAGGACAGGGGGGCGCCATCGGCCGGATGCGTTGCATGGGTCGGCTCGTTCGAAGCAACGGTGCTGGAATGACAGGAAGACGCCATGGGTTCCCTCATGCAAAGTAGTTGCAAATTAAAACTAGTGTGAGTGTAGGAAAAGTGGTTTTAAAATGCAACTTGTTGTGCGGCGGGCGACAGCTCGGGCACGGATGGCCGGCACTGCCGCGAGGGCGGCCGGCACGATTGCGGAGAGGAACATGGCCAGGCAGAAAAGTCTTGCGGATTCGCCGTGCCCGGTGGCGCGGGCGACGGATATCGTCGGTGATCGCTGGGCGTTGCTGATCGTGCGCGATGCGTTCGACGGCGTGCGCCGGTTCGGCGATTTCCGCGCGAGCCTCGGCGTCGCGAGCAACATCCTGTCCGACCGGCTGAAGATGCTGGTGGACGCCGGCGTGTTCGACGTCGTGCCGGCGTCGGACGGCACCGCGTATCAGGAGTACGCGCTGACGAAAAAGGGCGAAGGGCTGTTTCCGGTCATCGTGATGCTGCGGCAGTGGGGCGAGGCGAACCTGTTCGCGCGCGGCGAGCCGCATTCGGTGCTGGTCGATCGCAGCACCGGGCGCGCGATCCGCAAGCTCGCACTGCGGCACGAGGACGGCCGGCCGTTGAAGGCGGCCGAGACGGTCGTGAAGAAGATCGGCGACGAAGCGGGCGCGACACGGCAATGAGCGCGATGCGCGGCGGCCGGCCGGTCGGCCGGGCTGTCGCGATCGCCGTTGACCGGAGCCGCATTGCCAGGACCCATCCGCTGGATTTCGCCGGCGGCTCGACCTGCAGCGCCGTATCCACGGCTACGGCGAAAGCGAAGGCGCCGACGATGGGCGCGACCGATGCGGATCGGGCCGAGCCACTGTAGCTGACCGATTTCAACCACGTCGATGTCGCGCCGAAGCGGGCCGGGCCGCATATTCGGTACTTCGGCGAAGCATGCGGCGAGCCACTCCAGGCAGGACGCGTTTCCGTGGCGTCACCTGATCCAGCCCGACCCCGGCGACGCGTGACCGCACGCGTTCAATCGGCCGCCGGCATCGCGTGACGCGCGGGCGCCGCGCTGCGATGCGCGTCGGGCCGCACGAGCGTCGCGAGCAGCGCGGCCGCGACCAGCAACGCGACCGACACGGCCGCTTCGATCCGAAGGCCGCCGACGACCTGCCACGCGCCGCCGCCGCCCGCGAGCGCACCGAATGCCGCGACACCCATCGCGCCGCCGGCCTGCCGCGCGGTATTCAACACGGCCGACGCGATGCCGGCCCGCTCGGGTGCGACCGACGCGAGCACGGCCGTCGTCATCGCGGGCACCGCGAACCCCATGCCCGACGGAATCAGCAGGAACGGCACGAGCAGCGCGGCGAGCGGTGTCGATGCGTCGACGAAATGCAGCGATCCGTAGCCGAGCGCGGCGACGAGCGCGCCCGCCAGCATCGGCACGCGCGGGCCATGCCGCGCGACGACACGGCCGCTCGCGAGATTCGACAGCAGGAAGCCACCCGTCAGCGGCAGGAACGCGAGGCCGGCCTGCAACGCCGATTCACCGCGGGCACGCTGCAGGTAGAGCGCCAGCACGAACACGGTGCCGTAGTACGTGAGGTTCACGCAGATCCCGAACAGTACGGCCGCGCTGAACGTGCGATGACGGAACAGCGACAGCGGCAGCATCGGCGTGGCCGTGCGCGATTCGACCGCGACGAAGGCGAGCGCGGCGAGTGCAGCGAACCCGAAGCCGCCGGCAACGACCGGGTGCGCGAAACCGAGCGGCCGCCATTCGATCACGGCGCCGGTCAGCGCGGTCAGCATCGCGATCGCGATGAGCTGGCCGCGCAGGTCGAGTGCGCGTGCCGCGCGCGATGGTGCAGCGTGCTCGCGGCGTGCCGGCATCCAGGCGATTGCGGCTGCAAGCCCCGCCGCGCACAACGGCAGGTTCACGAGAAAGATGCCGCGCCAGCCCCACGCGGCGATCAGCAGGCCGCCGACCACCGGGCCGGCCGCGATCGAGATCGACCCGGCCGCCGTCCACCAGCCGACCGCGCGGGCACGCAGGTGCGGGTCGTGCCGGCACGCGTCGTTGAGCAGCGCGAGCGAATTGGGCAGCATCGCCGCGGCGCCGACACCCTGCAGCGCACGGGCCGCGATCAGCATGGCAGGCGCGCGTGCGGCGCCGCACGCGAGCGACGCGAGTGCGAACAGCACGAGGCCCGCGATATACAGGCGGCGCGCACCGAAGCGATCGCCGAGCGCACCGCCCGACAGCATCAGGACCGCGAACGCGAGCGTGTACGCATCGACGACCCACTGCAGGCCGGCGACCGGCAAGCGCAGGTCGGCCGCGAGATGCGCGAGCGCGATGTTGACGATCGTCACGTCGAGCTGCGTGACGACGAAACCGATGCTGACGGTCGCGACGACGCGGGCCAGCGCGGGCGGAAAGGCGGAGGAGGGGGTGGTCGTATCCATGCACCCATCGTAGGACGCGACGGACGGGTGATGTTTCAGCGGGAGGTGAAGCGTCGATACGTATGCCGGCGCGGCTGCGTCATGCTTGTTACGTGCGTTGATGCGTGCCTTGATGCGTGCGTTGATGCGTGTCCGGCGAGGCCGATGCGCTCAGTGCCGTTCGCCGCGCCAGCGTCCGGGCGCGACGCCGAAGCGCTTCGTGAACGCGTGCGTGAACGTGCTCTGGTCCGCGAAGCCGACCATGCCCGCGATGTCGACGAGCGGATGCCGGCCGTCGGCGAGCAGCACGACCGCTGCGTCGAGCCGCAGCCGGTGCAGGTAGCGATGCGGTGTTTCGCCGAATGCATCGACGAACAGTTGATGAAACCGGCGCATCCCGTAGCCGCAGTGCGCGGCGAGATCGGCGATGCGCAGCGGCTCCGCGAGCCGCGCGCGCAGCCAGCGGTCGATACGCGGGAAATCGAGGCCCGATGCGGGCGCGGCAAGCCCGGCGTCGTCGAGCAGCGCGTCGCACAGGCGCGCGGCAGCCTGCCACTGGAAACGGTGCGCGGCTGCGTGACTTGCGTCGCCGGCCGGCGCATCGTGTTGCACGGCGGCCGCCGCGACCTGCGCGACGAGCGACGTCAGCGCCGGGTCGATCGACACGGCGCGCGCGCGGTCGAACAACCGCTGCGGCACCGCGAGCGATGCCGCGGGCAGGTCGATCACGAGCTGGCGATTGTCGCCGAGGCCCGCGTAGTCGTGGCGCGCGCCGGCCGGAATCAGCCAGGCCGCGTGCCGGTCGATGCGCTGGCCGATCCCGTCCACCGCCATCACCATCGCGCCATCGACGCCGAGCACGACCTGGTGGAAGTCGTGCACGTCCGACGCTTCGCACGTGTCGTAGCGGCGCAGCGCGATGGCGGGGGAGGCGATGCGTTCCATCGGAAGGAAACGGCCGGGTGCGCGATCAGACGTCGAGCAGTTCGACTTCGAACACGAGCGTCGCATTCGGCGGAATCACGCCGCCTGCGCCGCGCGGGCCGTAGCCGAGTTGCGGCGGAATCGTCAGGCGACGCACGCCGCCGACCTTCATGCCCTGCACGCCTTCGTCCCAGCCCTTGATGACCATGCCGCCGCCCAGCACGAATGCGAACGGGTCGTTGCGGTCCTTGCTCGAATCGAATTTCTGACCGTCGGTCAGCCAGCCCGTGTAGTGGACGCTGACGGTCTTGCCGGCTTGCGCTTCGGCGCCGGTGCCTTCGGTCAGGTCTTCGTACTTGAGGCCCGATTCGGTCGTGATGACAGACATGACTTCTCCTGAAAGAGGGTTGCGTAAAACCGCTATTGTAGGCGAGCGCGCAACGGGCCGGCGCGCGTGGTTTTTGCGTCGCTGCATGCGGATCGGGGGCCGCGACGGATCACCTTGCATGCGGTCGCCCGAAACACGATTGGAACGCGCGTTTGAATTTTTCGCGAGCCGGACGATCGCGGTTGCACCAGGCCAGTGCGCCGCGCGTATGAATCGGGGCCGCCGGGGTGCCCGGCCGCTTCCCGTGCGGCCGCCGCCGGATGCCGCGAAACGCCCGTCCCGCGGTGCTTTCAGGTAGCCGGCAGGACGCGCGGCCGAGCGTCATGCATCACGTTCCGGCCAGCTCCCGCGTTCGAATCGCGGCCGCTCCGGGCGCTGCTCGAGCGCCTTTTTTTCTGCCTTTTCGACCGTGCCCTGTTTGGAAGCGCGCATCTACCGCGCGGCTTGCGCCCGCCGGCGCGGGCGGCCTATCTTTACATCTGTCGATGTCAAGATTTTGGCGGTGCGCGACGCGCCGCCCGGGCCCGCGCCGGCCGCGTCGAATGACGCGCCGGGCCGCTCCGGAACCAGGAGAACCATGAACATGAAGTCAGCCGCTGCCGCCACCGCAGCCGGGATCATGCCGGTGCGCCGCGACCTGCGCTTCGACCTGCCGGTCGAACATGCGAAGGACTGGCATGGCCTCGGGTCGCACGTGACCCATTTCTTCAATGCGTTGTCGCTGCTGTTTCCTGCCGGCGAGCGCTTCTTCATGGATTCGGTGCGCAATTACCGCGACCGGATCGACGATCCCGTGCTGAAGCAGCAGGTGCTCGGCTTCATCGGCCAGGAGGCGATGCACACGCGCGAGCACATCGAATACAACGAGCTGATGCAGGCGAACCACCTGCCTGCCCGCAAGCTCGACAAGCGCGTCTGGACGGTGCTCGCCTTCATGAAGCGCAAGCTGCCGCATTCGGTGCAGCTCGCGCATACGGTCGCGGCGGAGCACTACACGGCGATGCTCGCCGACTGGCTGCTGCGCGACCCGACGCGCCTCGACGGCTCGGTCGAAGGCTACCGCCAGATGTGGATCTGGCACGCGCTCGAGGAAACTGAGCACAAGGCGGTGTCGTTCGACGTGTGGAATGCCGCGATGAAGCCGGGGCTGCGCCGCTACCTGATCCGCATCGGCGTGTATCTGCTGACGACGCTGACGTTCTGGCCGACCGTGTTCCTGATGCACGCGACGCTGCTGTGGCGCGATCGCGGCGCCGGTCATCACGTGCGCGGCATGCTGCGGATGATCGCGTTCCTGTACGGGCCGCGCCGCGGCCTGTTCCCGCGCATCGCGGGCGAATGGCTGAGCTTTTTCCGGCCGGGCTTCCATCCGTGGGATCACGACAACCATCACCATCTGGCGCGCGTCGACGCGCTTGCCGCCACCTACGGCGAACAGGGCGGCACACCTGCCGGCCGTGGCCGCGCGAACGCGCCGGCATCGCTCGCGTCGGGCCGCTGACACGTCCCGACGCGCGGCGTCGCGCGGAGCATGTTGCGTTCCCGCATCAGCGGGCTTCTTATGACGATTGACGGACGTCAATCGGAAACGGTTGCGCGCGCGCATGCGTGCCCGGCCGGCCGGTTGCGCCCGCCCGCGCCGGCGTGCCGATCCTGCGTAGCCGCATCACATGCAAACGCCGCGCGCCAGCACCGGCGCGGGTTTGCGCGCAGCGCACCGTCCCGTTCCCGGTTCTCGCCGCGCGCGCCACAGGGATAACACCCATCTAGCCGCCCGCCGGCCGCATCGATATACCGTTCATGACAACGTCCACCTCGCGCGCGATTCGTGCGCGGGGGGATTTTATTCGGACGGAAATGCGGCCAATATGTCGGTTCAATCGTGGTCCGTCGTACACGGCGGCGAGCCGGCGCACGATACCAACGCCAAGCGGGGAACAACGATGGTTGCAAGGTCACCCGACGCAAACGGGCAGGCGGCGCCCGAGATGACGGATGTATCCGTCACCGCTCCCGAGGCCGGACGCAAGCTGTTCGTGATCATGCGGACGCCCGACGAGCCGTTGCTGGCGCAACTGCGCGGGCTCGGCTGGGAGATCGCGGTCGCGAAGACGGCCGGCGCCGCGCAGAACATGACCTCCGGCGTGAGCGTCGCGGCCGGGCTGGTCGATTTCACGGGCTTCACGTCGCGCGACTATCCCGCGCTGAAGGCGTGCCTGAGCCAGCCGGCGATCGGCTGGATTTCCATTGCGCAGGCCGGCGTCACGATCAGCCCCGCCGTGCGCGAGCTGATCCGCAGCTATTGTTTCGACTACGTGACGCTGCCGCTGCCCTACGAATGGATTTCGCACGTGCTCGGCCATGCGCGCGGGATGGCCGCGCTCGATCGCGTCGACGGCGCGGCCTATGCGGCGTCGATCGGCGAACACGGGATGATCGGCAACTGCGAAGCGATGCAGCAGCTGTTCAGCACGATCCGCAAGGTCGCGAAGACCGATGCGAGCGTGTTCATCTCGGGCGAGTCGGGCACCGGCAAGGAGCTGACGGCGCTCGCGATTCACGAGCGCTCCGGGCGCGGCAAGGGGCCGTTCATCGCGATCAATTGCGGTGCGATTCCGCATCACCTGCTGCAGTCGGAACTGTTCGGCTACGAGCGTGGCGCATTCACCGGCGCGAACCAGCGGCGCGCGGGCCGGATCGAATCGGCGAACGGCGGCACGCTGTTCCTCGACGAAATCGGCGACATGCCGGTCGAGAGCCAGGCGAGCCTGCTGCGCTTCCTGCAGGAAGGGAAGATCGAGCGGCTCGGCGGGCAGGAATCGATCGCGGTCGACGTGCGGATCATCTCGGCCACGCACGTCGATCTCGACGGCGCGGTCGAGGCCGGGCGCTTCCGCGCGGACCTCTATCACCGGCTGTGCGTGCTGCGCATCCACGAGCCGCCGCTGCGCGCGCGCGGCAAGGACATCGATATCCTCGCGCACTACGTGCTGCAGAAATTCAAGTCCGACAGCGGCCGCAAGATCAGCGGCTTCACGTCGGCCGCGCTCGATGCGATGCGTCGCTACGAATGGCCCGGCAATGTGCGCGAGCTGATCAACCGCGTGCGGCGCGCGATCGTGATGGCCGAGAGCCGGCTGCTGACGCCGCACGACCTTGGGCTCGAGACGCCCGGCGAAACCGAACCCGTGACGCTCGAACAGGCGAGGGCGCTCGCCGAGCGCACCGCGATCGAGAACGCGCTGCTGCGCAACGATCACCGGATCAACAAGGCTGCTGCCGAACTCGGCATCTCGCGCGTGACGCTCTACCGGATGATGATCGAACACGGGCTGAACGATCACGACAACAACGGCGGGAACGGCGACAACGGCGGGCACGACGGCGCGCCGTCCGGCGACGCGGGGCATCAACGGGTCGGCTGAGCGGAAGCCGGCGCGGCACGAACGCGCCGGTTGCGTCGTGCATCCCGTCGTGCGTCCGTGTGTTCGTCCCGGTCCCGCGCCGGCCGATCCATCGCGTCGACGGGCATGTAAAGCGCATGAAACATTTCGCCTCGGCAGCCGGGCGAATTCTCGCGGCAAAGCGGGCTGAACGGCCCGGCACGTATCGGTAAAAACCTCGCGCTCCATTGTTCAGCCTTATCCCGCAAGGCTTCGCCGCCACCCGTCCGGCGCGGGCCGCGCGCCGCATGTTTCAGATTCGCAACTTTCGCCAATCCGCCCCCGTTCCGGCTGCCTGTCGGCCCGGCCAACCCCTTGTCCGGACGGGCTCGCGCGCGGCTGGCCCGCTCCTTGCGGAGGTTGTCATGCGAAAGTCGACGACGCGAGGTCCGGCCGGTTCCAACGGCCAGGACGCACTCCGCGGGGATGCGGCGGCGGAGCGCGGCGTAGTCGCCGCGTTCCGGCGGGCACGGGACGTCGTCGCCTGATCGTCGGGGCACCGGCATCGTCCGGTTGCCGGAACAAACATCACACTGCAAACGGGGTAGAAAAATGAACGATCGCCACACGCCGCGGCCGGCAGGCCGCGATCGCAGTGATTTGGGGCATCGCAGGTCGAACGTCGCACTCGCAGCCGACCGGCATGCTTCGACAGGCCATCTCTCCGCGCCCGGTGCGAGGCGGATCCGGCTGGTTGCCGGTCATCCGCGCCGGGTCGGCACTTTCCTGCACGCCAACCCGGTTCGCATGGGCATGTGCGCACGGGCGCCGGTACCGCGGCGCCCGATCTTCGCCTATTGACTCAAGCAGCACGACATCCGTTCGCGTGACCTGTCGTTCCCTGAACGATTGATCTGCAATCCGAACGATGATCGATGCATTGCGTTGCACACGCGACGCCAGACGACAGGCATTCGATGCAACGGCGCACCGCGCGATGCCGTTGCCATCCGGTTGAAGGGGAGGGGCGGTCGGACGCGCGCGACGGGAGTGGTACCCGTACGCGCGCGACGCCGTTTCAGCCGCCGTAGATGTCGAAGTCGAAGTACTTCGACGCGAGCCGCTTGTAGGTGCCGTCCTTGACCATGTCGGTGATGGCGCGATCGATCTTCGCCTTCAGGTCGGTGTCTTCCTTGCGCAGTCCGATGCCGGCGCCGATGCCGAGCATCTTCTCGTCGACGAGTTCGGGCCCGACGAACGTATAGTTCGCGCCGCGCGGCGATTTCAGGAACCCGATCGCGGCCTGCACTTCATCCTGGAGCGCTGCATCGAGGCGGCCTGACGTCAGGTCCGCGTACACGCCGTCCTGGTTCTGGTACGACACGACGTTCGCGCCTTGCTTGCCCCAGTACGCCTTCGCATACGTTTCCTGCGTCGTGCCCTGCTCGACGCCGATCGACTTGCCCTTCAGCGATTCGGCCGTCGGCAGCAGCGGCGAGCCCTTCTTCACGACGAGTCGCGTCGGCTGGTTGTAGATCTTGGTCGTGAAGCCGATCTGCTCCGCGCGTTGCGGCGTGATCGACATCGACGACAGCACCGCGTCGAACTTCTTCGCCTTCAGCGCCGGAATCATCCCGTCGAAATCGTTCTCGAGCCACACGCACTTGGCCTTCAGGCGCGTGCAGATCTCGTTGCCGAGGTCGATGTCGAAGCCGACGAGCTTGCCGTCGGGCGCTTTCGACTCGAACGGCGCATAGCTGGCATCGGTGCCGAAGCGGATCGTGGTCCAGTCCTTCGCGACGGCGGGGCCTGCGGATACCGCGAGCAGGGCGATCGAAACAGCGGCAATCAGTCTCTTCATGGTGCGTTCCTTGGCGGGTGCTTCCGGGTTCTGGGCGACACGGTTTCACGGATACGAGCCGCGTCTCTGCGCGGTGTCCGCACGGTCATTAACGCAGAAAATAAAATAAGAGTCCAGAATGGACAAAAAATATCGTTTCGACGGAAGCAATGGCCGATCGACGGGTGTGACCCTTGCAAAAATATGAAAATGGACTAATCTTGTTAGTAAATTCGTTTCGAGACTAACGATCATGTCACAGCCCGCCTACGATTCGCATTCCGCCCCGCCGCAGGCTTCGGTCGCGCAGATGTCGGCGGCCGGCCTGCGTGCGTTTTTCAACATCGCGCGCGACTGGCAGCTGACGATCGACGAGCAGATCGTGCTGCTCGGGTCGCCCGGCCGATCGACGTTCTTCAAGTGGAAGGCCACGCCGGAATCGGCGCGGTTGCCGCGCGATACGCTCGAGCGGCTGTCGCTGCTGCTCGGCATCTACAAGGCGCTGCAGATCCTGCTGCCGCAGCCGGCCGCGGCCGACGCCTGGGTCAAGCGGCCCAACGACGCGGCGCCGTTCGGCGGCAAGCGCGCACTCGACCGGATGCTCGCCGGCAACGTCGGCGATCTGGTCGCCGTCCGGCAATATCTCGACGCGATGCGAGGTGGCTGGGCGTGACGATGCCGATCGAAGCACAACAATGGCCCACGACCACGGTCGATTGGGCACCTGCCTATCGCGTGATCCCCACCCGTTTTCCGGCGATCAACCTGTTCGACCGCGTGGCGTCGGCCGACGATTTCGACGCGCTGTATGCGCTCGAATCGCTGACCAACGACCGCATCCGCAACGAAATCGGCGCACTCGATCTCGTACCGCCTGCCGAGCGCCGCTACGGGCTGGGCTGGGGGCCGATCATGGCCGCGTTCACGCACCTGAATCCGCAGGGCAGCCGCTTTTCCGACGGCAGCTACGGCGTGTTCTACTGCACCCGCTCGCGCGATACGGCGATCGCCGAAACGCGCTATCACAGCGCGCTGTTCCTGGCCGCGACGAAGGAGCCGCCGATGCGCCAGCAAATGCGGCTCTACACCGTGGTCGCGCAGGGCAGCGTGGTCGACGTGCGTACGTGGCCGCAGCGCGATCCGGCCTTGCTGCATCCGCTCGACTACGGCGCGGGGCAGGCGCTCGGTCGCGCGGTGCGCAATGCGGGCGGCGCGGGGATCGTCTATCCGTCGGTGCGCGACCCGCGCGGCGAGTGCCTGGCGGCATTCCGCACCGCACTGCTGCGCGATTGCCATCACGCCGCCTATCTCGAATACAACTGGAACGGCTCGGGCGTCGATGCGGTGTTCGAATTGAACCAGGTCGGCTAGCGTGCGTACGCTCGCGGGCGCTCTCAGGACGAGGGTGTCAGCCGGTGCATCGGCCCGTCAGGGCAGCGGCCAGTCGCCCGCGTGGCGTTCGCACGCCTCGGCCTGCGTCATCGACCACGTGCTGCCGGTACGCGGCTCGGCGAGCGTGAGCCGCCCGGACGGCGCGAACGCCCCCGTGTCGATGAACCATTGCGCACCGATCCGCTGCGGCGCACGCACGGGCGTATGTCCGGTGCAGGTCAGCGACAGCCCGGTCTGCCGCGCCGGATCGGCGAGCCCCTGGACGAGATCGCGGCCCCAGATCAGCCGCTCGCGCACGTCGTGCGCATAGCTGCCCGTGTCGAGATCGGCGTCCGAGCCGAAGAATTCCGCATGCAGCACGTTGAAGCGCCCGGGGCCGTCGCCGATCACGCGCACCAGCGGCAGTGCGTCGACGCGCGCCGCATGCGCGTGCAGCCGTTCCGGCGGCAGGTCGGCGCCCCAGTCGCCGCCGATCCCGCGCCACGCGTCCGGCGACAGCTTGCCGCGCGACACGAGGCTCAGCACTTCCTCGTGGTTGCCGCGCACGACGTGGCACCACGGGCGGTCGAGCAGGTCCAGCGTGGCTTCGGAGGCAGGGCCGCGGTCGACCAGATCGCCGACCGAGAACAGGCGGTCGCGGGCCGGATCGAAGCGGATGTCGTGCAGCAGCGCGCGCAGCACGTCCACGCACCCGTGCAGGTCGCCGACGACCAGGTCACGGCCAGCGGTGTTCGCGGGGTGGTGGCAGAGGGGGGCGGTGGCAGTCATCCCCTTATCTTAGGCGCTCGCGCCCATCGCCACGTCACGATGGAATGGCGATAATCGGGGCGCGGTACCCGCCGGGGCGGCGCAGCGGGCCGCCCCGCGCACCGTTCGAACCCTTTCCATCCGCTTTCGGAATCACACGATGACGCTTTATCCGCAGGTATTACGCAACCGGCCGCGCATGGTCGCGGCGTTCGTCGCTGGCGTGCTGTGCGCGGTGCTGCTGCCGTTTCCGCTGCGTCCGGCCGTGCGCGCGCTGATCGGCTGGGATTGCGCGGTCTGGTTGTATCTCGTGCTGATGTGGGTGCGCATGGTCACCGCGCATCATCACAAGGTGCGCGAAGTCGCGATCCGCGAAGACGAAAACGCGACGACGGTGCTGACCGTCGTGTGTTTCGCGACCGTCGCGAGCGTGGCGGCGATCGCGATCGAACTCGCGACCGCCAAGAGCGTGGGCTTCAGCGCGGGGCTCAGCCACTACGCGATCACGGGCGCGACGCTGTTCGGCGCGTGGTTCCTGATCCCGACGATCTTCACGCTGCACTACGCGCGGCTCTATTACGGCTCGCCATCCAATGACCGCGCGCTGCGTTTCCCCGACCGCAATCCCGAACCCGATTACTGGGATTTCCTGTATTTCGCGTTCACGCTCGCGGTCGCGTCGCAGACGGCCGACGTGTCGCTGGCGAACCGCTCCGCGCGGCGCTCGGTGCTGGCGCAGTCGATCCTGTCGTTCTACTTCAACATGGCCGTGCTCGGGCTGTCGATCAACGTCGCGGCCGGCCTGCTGAGCTGACGCCGGTTACTTGAGCAGGTCGTACGGGCCGCCGCGTTCCAGCGCCCGCCGGTACGCGGGCCGCGCATGGATTGCGTCGAGGAAGCGCGCGATCGCGGGATAGCGGCTGCCGCCGCCGCGCGCGGTCGCGGCTTCGAGCGGAAAGCTCATCTGGATGTCGGCCGCGCCAAAGCTGTCGCCGACGAACCAGCCCGTGCGCTGCAGCGCACCGTCGATATGGCCGAGATGCAGCGCGATTTGCGGATCGACGAAGCCCGACTGCAGCGTGTCGGCGATCTTGCGCGCGATCGGCCGCGCGAAGAACGGCATCGGGGCATGCGCGATCCGCAGCGCGACCAGCTTGAGCAGCAGCGGCGGCATCACCGACCCTTCCGCGTAATGCAGCCAGTACGTGTAGTCGTGCCGCTCGGGCGTGCCGGGCGGCGGCGCGAGGCGTCCGTTGCCGTAGCGCTCGACCAGGTACTCGATGATCGCGCCCGATTCGGCGAACGTGCGGCCCTCGTCGGTAACGATGGGCGACTTGCCGAGCGGATGGATCGCGCGCAGTTCGGGCGGCGCGAGCATCGTTTTCGGATCGCGCTCGTAGCGGACGATCTCGTACGGCACATCCAGTTCTTCGAGCAGCCAGAGCACGCGCTGCGAGCGCGAGTTGTTCAGGTGATGGACGGTGAGCATGTCGAGGCCGGAAGGGGGCGGGAACGACATCATACCCAGCGCGCACGACACGCACGCGAATCCGGTCCCGCGCCGCTTTGGGCTGCCATGGGCCGCTATGCGCGCCGCACCGCGACCCACGCACCCCAGAACAGGCTCGCGAAAAAGCGCAGCGGCGTATCGAAGCCCGCATCGCGCAGCAGGTCGAACACGGCTTCCTCGGAGGCGGGCGGATCGGCGCCCTGCAGGATCTTCGCGAGTTGCGCGCGCACGGCGTCGGGTGTGGCGCCCTTCATGCGCCAGCGCTGCTGCCACGCGTCGAGCAGGCGAGGGTGGTCCGCGTAGCGGCGGTGGTTGCCGGCGAGCACGAGCGGCGCGCCGGGCTTCAGGCGCCGCGCGATCGCGTGCAGCAGCGCGGCCTTCGCATCGTCGCCCGGCACGTGATGCAGCACGCCGATCAGCGTCGCGCCGTCGAACGCGGGGGCATCGGGCAGCGCATCGACGCCGTCCTCGACGAAGCGTGTGCGCGACCCGAAGCCTGCGGCCTCGACGTTCGAGCGCGCAAGCGCCAGCATCGACGCGGACGGGTCGGCCGCCGTGAATTGCCAGCCTGGTTCGAGCGCGGCCGCCACGCAGATTTCCTGCCCCGTGCCGCCTGCACCCGCGACGAGGATTTGCGCATCGGTCACGCCGATCGCCGACGCGAGCATGCATGCGCCGAGTTCGTGGCACGCATCGTAGCCGGCGAGCGCGATGCGCGATTGCTCGGCATATTCTTGCGCGCGTGACGGATCGAATTTCGCGGCGCTGGCGGGAAGCGACATGGCAGGTTCCTTGGGTTTGTCGCGGGCGACGTGTCCGCGAGCATGACGCTGAGCGTAGGGGCGCGCGGCCCGCGCAACAAGGCGGGCAGACATTCCGGTATGCCGACTACCCGACTCGCCGGCACGTGCCGGCGTGCCTGTTTTCCAGGGGTCGATTCGCATTTAAAAATGTCTGACCAGCCCGCATCGCGATAGCGAATCCGGCGCATACTCGGTTCTCTCCCCCCGCCTGGCCGTCGCATGCCGGGCCCCGATGCGCCGCGCCACGGGCGCGGCCATGCCGCTCGGCACGCACGAGGAGCGCATGATGTCCGATTGTCCACACGATCCGTACGCGCAGCACTACATCCATTGTTTGCCGTTTGGCGCGCAGCCCTGTGGCGCGCTCTGCACGACACCGCGCACGCATTTCCGCGTGTGGGCGCCGGGCAGTACACAGGTCCAGCTCGAACTCGATTCCGGCTCCGACCCGACGCTCGTTCCGATGTCGGCCGCCGGCCCGAACTGGTTCGAAGTCTTCGCCGACTGCGGCGCGGGCACGCGTTACCGCTATCGCCTCGACGATGCCGTGTCGATTCCCGATCCCGCGTCGCGCTCGCAACCCGACGGGCTCAACGGCCCGAGCGAGGTCGTCGATCCGCGCGCGTTCACGTGGCGCAACACGTTCTGGCGCGGGCGGGCGTGGGAAGACATGGCGCTCTACGCGATCCGCCCGCACGCGGTGGGCGGCTTCGAAGGCGTGCGTCGCCGCCTGCCGCAGCTCGCGCGGCTCGGCGTGACCGCGCTGGAACTGCTCGCGTCGCCGCACGACAGCCTGCCGTTCGCGCCGCTCGCGGCCGAGGGCGGCCCCGACGCGCTGAAGGCGCTGATCGACGAAGCGCACGGCTACGGTTTCGCGGTGCTGCTGGAACTCGACTACGCGCGCTTCGGCAGCGGCACCGATGCGCTGCGTCACTACGCGGCGCCGTTCTTCCATACGCGCGACGATCCGCTGCAGGCTGCGCCGCTGGCGCTCGATCATCCGGAAGTCTGCGATTTCTTCTGCGACAACGCGCTGTACTGGATCGACGAATACCGTTGCGACGGGCTGCGCCTGCGCGAGGCCGACCGGATCGGCGTGTCGTGGCTGCGCGAGATCGCCGACCGCGTGCGCGCGGCCGTGCCGGCCGACCGGCTCATCCATCTCGTGCTCGGCAGCGAGCGGCATCCCGCGCATCTCGCCGATACCCATTTCGATGCGCAGTGGAACGGGTGCGGCGAACGCGCGCTGCACCGATTGACGGGGCGCGATGCGTCGGCCCACGAAGGCATTTCCGCGCACCAGTCGATCCACACGCTCGCGCGGGCACTGACCGCGGCCGGTGCGGCATTCCAGCCGGCCGCGTCGGGAGAGGGCATGGCGGCCGACAGCGGGTTGGCGCTGACGTCGCTCGTGCTGTCCGACGGCGCATGGCGCGACAGCGGCCAAAGCGACCAGGCGCAGGAGGCCGGCCTGGCCGCGCTCGCGCTGTCGCTGCTCACGCCGCAGATCCCGTTGATCTTCGATGAAACCGCGCGCGATGCCGATCGCGCGCATTTCGTGCAGTCGGCGCTCGCGGTGCGCGCGAAGCTGATTGCGCCGCGGCTGTCCGATTGCCGGCCGCAGGACGCGCATGCGCTGAAGGCGGACGGCGACGGCGATGCCGACGCGCTGCTTGCGTCGTGGCGGCTCGCCGACGACGAGACATTGACGATCGCGCTGAACCTGTCGCCCGATGCGCTGCGCTTCGATGCGCCGAGAGGCCGTGTCGTGTTCGAGACACCGGCACGCGCGCGCGACCGCGTCGATGAAGGGGAGTTGCCGCCTTATTCGCTCGTCGCGTGGCTGACGGGCGACGTCAATCGCTACGCGCTGACGCACGACGCGCGGCGTATCGATGACGGTTCGTGGCGCGGCATGCGTCCGAACCTGAACGCATGAGCCGATGACGGCGTGACGGTTGGAAGGCCGGGTGCATGCGCGCCCGGCTGTGCGGCAGGACCGCCCGGATTTACCAGAACCCGCGAATGCCCGCGATGCCGTACGCGCCGTGGCGGCGCGCGTCGTCGAGATGCGCGTGCGTCATTCCGCCGAGCGCGAAGACGGGCATCGCGGCCTGCGCGGCCAGCGCATCGAATTGCGCCCAGCCGAGCGTCGGCGCACCGGGGTGGCTGAGCGTCGGCAATACGGGCGACAGCGTGACGAAGTCCGCGCCCGCGCGCGCGGCCAACAGCAGATCGTCGTGCGTGTGACAGGCGGCGGACACCCATCGTCCGGCCGGCAGCGGCCGCTGCGTGGCGGCGCGCAACGCGGTGCCGTCGAGATGCCGGCCGGCGCCGTCGAGCCGCATGACGCCGGCTGCATCGATCGGCCCATTGAGCATCAGGTGCGCGCCGGCTGCATCGCAGCGCGCGAGCGCCGCGGCGGCGAGTTGCGCGAACGCGGCTGCGTCGAGCGATTTCACGCGCAGTTGCACGAGCGTTTCACCGCGCTTGAGCACGGCCGACAGTCGGTCGAGGAACGCCGCGCAATCGGCCGCCGACGCGGACACCGGTTCCGGCGTGATCACGTAGCAGCGCGGCAGCGGCGCGGCCGTGGCGTTCATCGCGTGCGGCGCGGCGAGGCCGTCATTCGTCGGCCTCTTTCACGACCTTCGGATAGACGCGCACGAGCACGATGCGCGGCCCGTTCATCTTCTTCACGACGATGTCGAAGCGGTCGAACGACACGCGCTGCCCTTCGGTCGGCAGGTCGCTGAGTGCATGGATCACGAGGCCGCCGACCGATTCCGCGCGACCTTCGTCGATGTCGATGCCGAGCGCCTGCTCGAGCGACACGACGGGCAGGCTGCCCTTGCCCATCAGCGTGCCGTCGTCGAGGCGGCTCCAGTCGGCATCGCCCTGGCGGAATTCGTCGTGGATCTGGCCGACCAGCGCGCCGAGCAGGTTGTCGAGCGTGAGGAAGCCGATCGGCTTCTCGCCCTTGTTGCCGACCAGCGCGAAGTGCGGCGCGCCCTTGCGGAAGCGGCGGAACAGGTCGAGCGCCGGCGTGTCGGGCCGTACGTACTGCACGGGACGAACGTAGTCGGACAGGTCTTCGAGCGCCGCGCCCGCATGACGCGCGAGCAGCAGGTCCTTCAGGTGGATCAGCCCGCTCACCTGTTCGCGCGACGCATCCTCGAACAGCGGATAACGGCTGAAACGGTGCCGCGCGACGATCTCCATGTTGTCGGGCAGCGGCAGGTCGCGCCGCAGGCCGATCATTTCATGGGCCGGCCGCATCAGGTCCGACACGGTCATCGACGAGAAATCGAGCGAATGCGCGAGCGTGTTCCACTCGTCGTTGCTGTACGTGCCGCGCGCCGGCTGGGCGGCATTGCCGGCCGTGCTGCGGCGGCTGCGCAGGATCAGCTTCAGCTCGTCGGTCGAGTAGTGTGCGTCGCCGCCGTGGTCGGCCGACAGCCCCGCGAGCCGCAGCACCGCGTTGGCGCTGTTGTTGAGCACCCAGATTGCCGGATACATCGCCCAGTAGAACGCATACAGCGGCAGCGCGACCCACAGGCCGACCTTCTCGGACTGGCGGATCGCCATCGATTTCGGCGCCAGTTCGCCGACGACGATGTGCAGGAACGAGATCAGCGAGAACGCGAACACGAGCGAGATCAGGTGCACGACGCGTTCGGACTCCACGCCGATCAGGTCGAGCAGCGGGCCGATCAGTTGCGCGAAGGCCGGTTCGCCGACCCAACCGAGGCCGAGCGACGCGAGCGTGATGCCGAGCTGACACGCGGACAGGTACGCGTCGAGGCGGCCATGCACGATGCCGAGGATGCGGCCGCGCAGGCCGTGCTTGCGGGCCAGTGTCTTGACGCGCGTGGCGCGCAGTTTGACGAGGCCGAATTCGGCCGCGACGAAGAACCCGTTGAGGGCCACCAGGAACAACGCGCCGATGAGCGCGAAGATCTGTAACAAAGAATCGCTCCGGTTATGACAGGCCCATCAGTATAGAGCCAGAAAGGAATTTGTAATGTGTCGGGCGGCCGAATACTTACACCGGCGCCTCGCAGGGGATGGCGAACGTGAGGGTTGCCGACGCACCGTCGGCGAACGCGGTATGCGAGAACGTGCCGCCGTGCGCGAGCGCGACGCGCTGGCACAGCGCGAGCGTCCATGCGATCCGCTTCGCGTCGCGCTCGCGCAGCATCTCGCGCCGGGCGAACGCTTCGAACGCGTGCGGCTGCGCGGGATCGGCGAGTGCGGCGGCATTCACGGTGCAGGTGACGCGTGCGGTGAACTGCGCGCCGTCGCGCGCGCATTCGAACGTCACGCGTGCGCCGGGGGCGCTGGCTTCGACGGCGGTCGTCAGCATCGTCCACAGCGCCTGCGCGATGCGCGCGCGGTCGACGGTCAGCGACGGCTCGCCGTCCGGCAGCGTCGCATCGAGCGCGACCTGCCGCGCATCGGCGAGCGTCGCGCGCACGAGCGCGATCGTGTCGTCGAGCAGCGCGCGCAGCGCGAACGGCTGCGGCTCGAGTGCGAGCGCGCGGGTTTCCGCGCGCGGCGCGTCGAGCACGTCGTCGATCAGCGCAACCTGCTGGTCGATGCCCGTGCGGATGCCCGCGAGCGCGCGTTGCAGGTTCGGGTCGGCATTGGCGAGCTGGCGCTCGAGCACGTACGCCCAGCTGTGCATCGCGTTCAGCGGGCTGCGCAGGTCGTGCGACGCGGTGGAGAGCGCCTGGTCGCGCAGGAACAGCGCGGCCTGGGCGGCGTAATGCGCTGCGCGTTCGCGCAGCAGGTCGGCGGCGGGATCGACGGAAGTGGACGTCACGGAGCTGGCCTGTCGGAAGCGGTTGGCGTGGAAGTCACGCGAACCGCCATTATAGGGACGGCGCGTGTCACGCCGGCAGCGCGTCCTCGTCCTTTTTCCGGGCGTCGCCGTTCGGCAGCAACTGGCAGGCGAGCAGGCCGGCCAGCATCAGCGCGCAACCGACGAGCGCGCGCAGCGTCAGCGTTTCGCCGAGCGCGGCCCACCCTGCGATCGCCGCGAATACGCCTTCCATGCTGAAGATCACGGCCGCGTGCGCGGGCGCTGCGTCGCGCTGCGCGACGACCTGCAGCGTATAGCCGACGCCGACCGACAGCAGCCCGCCATACAGCAGCGTCGGCAGTGCGTTGCGCAGCATCGCGCCGCTCACCGGCTCAATGACGAGGCCGACCGCGAGGCATGTCACGCCGCATACGACGAATTGCATGAACGCGAGCACGAGCGGATTGTGGCGCTTCGCGAAATGGCCGACGGCCATCACGTGCGCGGCGATGATCACGGCGCCGGCGAGCTGGAACCAGTCGCCGTACAGCACCGAGAAGTGCTCGTTGATGCTGAGGAAATACAGGCCGATCGCCGCGAGCAGCGCGCCGAACCACGTGCCCGGGCCGATCCGGTGACGGGCGAACACGCCAATCAGCGGCACGATCACGACGTATAGCGAGCTGATGAAGCCCGCGTTGGCGATGCGCGTGTATTGCAGGCCGAACTGCTGCAGCGAGATCGATACCGCCAGCAGGCCGCCGAGCGCGAGGCCCGGCAGCAGCAGCGCGGGGGCGCGGCGGATCGCTGCGAGCTGCATGCGCGACGCGGTGTTGAGCATCAACAGCGGCACCAGCACGAGCGCGCCGAGCAGGAAGCGCAGCCCGGTGAACAGGAACGGCCCGATTACGTCGAGGCTCAGGCGTTGCGCGACGAACGCCGAGCCCCAGATCGCGGCGGCGGCGAGCATCAGCAGGTTGGCGCGGAGGTGCTTGCGGGCTTCGGGCTTCATCGGAATTCTTCTGGAGATTGCGGGCAGCGGAACCCGCTAGTTTACGCCGAGATTGCAAGGCTGTCGGCAAACCTGCGCAGCGCGGCCGCCGCCCGGGCGTCGCGTACGCGCGAATACAGCACGACCTGCGATTGCGGCAGCGGCGGCAGCCCGAATTTCGCGCCGACGTCGACCAGCGTGCGCGGTGCGACGCGCCGCGCGAGCGGGCAGACGGCGAGCCCCGCGGCGGCGGCGGCCGTGACCGCCGCGATCCCGCCGCCGATGAAGCGCTCGCGCCACGGCCGCGCTGCGCGATCGAGCGCGCGCAGCGCGGCGGCCCGCACGCCGCACGGGCCGGCCAGCACCGCGAGCGGCAACGGCTCGTCCGCGCGCGGCGCCCAGTCGGGCGCGGCGAGCCAGGCCAGCGGCTCGGCGAACAGCAGCGTACCGTCTTCGCGCGGCGGATCCTCGCCCGGCTCGTGCCGCACGATCACCGCGTCGAGCCGGCGTTCGTCGTATTGCGCGAGCAGGTTCGTCGACGTCCCGAGATGCATTTCCAGCGACAGCCCCGGATCCTGCCGATGCAGGCTCGTGAGCACGGCCGGCAGGTCGGGCACCGCGACGTGCTCGCTGACGCCGAGCGACAGACGGACCGTGCCGGCCGAGATCGCGCCGAGCGCGTGCTCGTGCGCGTCGAGCAGCGCGCGGGCGGCCGGCAGGAAATTCTCGCCGTCGGCAGCCAGCTTGACGACACGCGGCGTGCGCGCGAGCAGCGGCTTGCCGAGATGGGCTTCCAGCCGCTTCAGCTTCAGGCTGACGGCCGATTGCGTGGTGCCGAGCGCATCGGCGGCGCGCGTGAAGCTGGCGAGATCGGCGACCAGCACGAACGCGCGGACGGCATCGAGATCGAGTACTTTCATTTCAGATATAAATGAATGAAATATTCATCAATGACTGTTCATTATAGTTCTGCGAGCCTAACCTGATCCTGTGTTTCCGTTCTTCAACGTCACTCACCGACAGGAGCAGGACCATGCCATTCACCCGTATCGCCGTACGCGAAGGCAAACCGGCCGCCTACCGCGCGGCACTCGTCGACGGCGTGCATCGCGCACTGATGCAGACCTTCAACGTGCCCGAGGACGACATCTTCATGGTCGTGACCGAGCATGCGGCCGAGAACTTCGTGTACGGCCGCCATTACCTCGACGTCGAACGCAGCGACGATCTGGTGATGATCCAGATCACCGCGAACAACACGCGCACGCTCGAGCAGAAGCGGGCGCTGTACCGGACGATCGCGGAGAACCTCTCGCAGAAGCCCGGCGTGCGACAGCAGGACGTATTCATCAGTCTTGTCGAGGTGCTGAAGGAAGACTGGTCGTTCGGCAACGGCCTCGCGCAATACGCCGTTTGATATCCGACAGGGCAGCAGGGCCAGATCGTCGCCGGCACGTTTTTGCGACGTGTACTATGGAAGCTGCTTCACGGGCGACGCCGGCGCGGTCGATGCGCCGGCGATTCTTCTTGTGCGGGAGCCTTCATGTCGCGTGTGCTGGAAATCGTGTTGTCGCTGTCGCTGGAAGGTTGGCCGGTCAAGGCTGCGAGTCGCACCCGCGGCACGCAGCGCGACTTCGGCGCCGAACTCGTGCGTGCGTGGCGGATCTGCCCGCAGGTGCGGATGCGGCGCGGCCATGAACGCGTGACGATCGAGCCGTGCCAGATCGAGGAGGCCGAGGCGAGCCCCGGCGCAAGCTGGTGGACCTGGGTCGAATCGAACGCGCATGGCAGGCGTGTCGTCGCGTCGCGCACGAAGGCGTTCGCACCCGGCGTCACCGAGCGTGAACTGTTCGATGCGGAGCATGCGGGCATCGTCGTCGCGATGCCGTTACCCGTACCCGTGACAACGACTGCAGCCGATGCCGACGCACCGACCGACGACGTCGATGGCGTCGCGCCCGACGCCGCCGCGCCCCCGGAGGCGGATGCGCAGCCCGAAGCGTCGGCGCCGCACCTCGTCAGCGAACGGCGGCGCGGGCGGTGGGCCGACGACAGCGGCGTCGTGGTCGAAATGACGCTCGACGACATCACGCTGTACGGCGGCGGCGAGCCGCCGCGCCGTTATGTCGAGTTGCGTCTTGCCGCACCCGACTGGGAAACCGTCGCCGCGCGCACGGCCGCGTTGCAGGCACTGTTCGCCGCGGCGCGCGAACTGAGCGGCGCGTGGCCCGCGTTCGTGCAACTGACGAGCGTGATCGACCGCGCCTGTGCGGGCGAGCCGATCGCCACCGGGCTGGTCAAGGCGCAGCTCGTCGACCTGACCGGCATCCGCACGCAACGCGCCGCACTGTTCGCGCTGTCCGGCGACATCACCGCGCAGTGGCTCGGCAACGAGGGCGGCGTGCTCGATCGCGACGATCCCGAATTCGTCCACCAGATGCGCGTCGCGCTGCGCCGCCTGCGCACGCTGATGCGTTTCTTCCCGCTCTTTGCCGACCGCCAGTGGCGCGACACGCTCGGCGTCGATCTGCGCTGGCTCGCCGCGCTGCTCGGCACGGTGCGCGACTGGGACGTGTTTTCGACCGAAAGCCTGCCTGCGCTGATCGCGGCCGACGGCGGTGACGGCGACTGGGACGGTACGCTCGACGTGGCACGCGCGCAGTCGATGGCCGCGCGGGTCGAACTGCGGCAGGCGCTGCATTCGGCCCGCTATGCGCGGCTGACGCTCGGCTGGCTCGAATGGCTGAGCACGCTTGCGCTGCCGGCGGCTGAAGGCGGCGATGCGCCGTCGCTGCGGCGGCACGCGACGAAGCGTGTGCGCCGGCTGTTCGGCCATCTCTACGCATCGCCGTCGCTCACGTCGCTCGATACGGCTGCGCGCCACCAGGTGCGGATCGATGCGAAGCGGCTACGCTATGCGCTCGAGTTCTTCGCGTCGCTGGCGTCGCGCCGCACGCGCAGCGAGACGGTCAAGACGCTCACGCGCGTGCAGAGCGTGCTCGGCGAAGCGAACGACACGATGGTCGCGCTGCATCACCTCGAACAGCTGGCGGCGCCGCCGTACCAGCTCGGTTTCGTGCGCGGCTACGGCGCGGCGCTCGAACAGCGCGCGGCGCGCGACGCCGAAACGCTGCTGGCCAGCCTGCGTCCGCCGAAGCTCGACGGCAAGCCGGGCCGAGCGGCGCGCTGACTATAATGGCCGCCCGTTTTCCGCACGCATCCCAATGACCGACGCACCGCATTCTTCCTCGTCCGCCGAACCGCTCGAACTGGGCGGCGAGCTGTGGTTGCGCGCCGGCGAGCAGACGCTCGGCGGCGCGACGCGCATCGCGCTGCTCGCGGCGATCGGCGATACCGGTTCGATCACGCGCGCGGCGAAGGCCGTCGGCCTCAGCTACAAGGCCGCGTGGGACGCAGTCGACACGATGAACAATCTCGCCGGCGAACCGCTCGTCGCGCGTTCGACGGGCGGCAAGGGCGGCGGCGGCACGACGCTGACACCGCGTGCGACGTCGCTGATCGCCGCGTTCCGCACGATCGAGCGCGAGCATCGCCGTTTCATCGAGGCTGCGAGCGCGGCCGTCGCCGGCTTCGACGTCGACTGGGCGCTGATCGGCCGGATCGGGATGAAGACCAGCGCGCGCAACCAGTTGTTCGGCAAGGTCGCATCGATCGTGCGCGGCACCGTCAACGACGAGGTGACGCTCACGCTGCCCGGCGGGCAGCCGGTCGTGGCCGTGCTCACGCACGAAAGCGCCGATGCGCTCGGCCTGCGGGAAGGCGCGGATGCGTGCGCACTGGTGAAGGCGTCGTGGGTCGTGCTCGCGGTCGACGATGGCGGGCCCGACCTGAAGGTGTCCGCGCGCAACCGGTTGCGCGGCAGCGTCGAAGCCGTCGCGGCGGGCGCGGTGAACAGCGAGGTGACGCTGGCGCTCGACGGCGGCGGGACGCTGACGGCCGTCGTCACCAACGACAGCGTCGCGGCGTTGCGACTCGACGCGGGCCGGCCGGCGATCGCGCTGTTCAAGGCATCGAGCGTGATTCTCGCGGTGACGGGCTGACGAAGCACCGGGGCGGTGCACTTCGAAGATCGTATGACGGACGGGGCGAAGCCGGCATCGCACAGCACGTGCACGGCGCCGGCTTCGTTTCCGCTTTCGACATATGCCGCTACGCGCGGCTTCTCTCAGGCTCCAACCTGCCTGCCACGACCACGGCCTCGCGCATTCAGGTGACGCGCGTCGGCCACTCGGCGTGCGGCGGGTTCGCCTGCACGCGTCCTTCGCTCAACTGCACGACCTGGTCGCCGAATGCGGCGACGTCGTCGGGGTCGTGCGAGATCAGCACCATCGGGATATCGAGTCGCGCCTGCAGCTCGGCGAGCTCGTGGCGCATGCGCTGGCGCATCGCGCCGTCGAGCGCCGCAAACGGTTCGTCGAGCAGCAGGATTCGCGGTTGCGCGACCAGCGCGCGCGCCAGTGCGACGCGCTGCTTCTGCCCGCCCGACAGTTGCGACGGATACTGTCCCGCGAGCGTTTCCAGGTCGAACGCACGCAGCCAGTACGCGACCTCGGGCGGCACTGCTTTCGCGCGCGGGTTGCGCAGCCCCGGCGTGAGCCCGAACGCGATGTTCTGGCGCACGTTCAGATGCGGAAACAGCGCGTAATCCTGGAACAGGTAAGCGACCCGGCGGTCGCGGGTCGGCACGTCGATGCGGCGCGCGGCGTCGAACAGCGCTTCGCCGTTCAGCGTGATCGAGCCGTCGTCGGGCGACAGCAGGCCGGCGATCGCCTGCAGCGTCATGCTCTTGCCCGCGCCGGACGGCCCGAACAGCACGACGCGCTGCGTCGTCGCGGTGAACGACATGTCGAGCGTGAAACGCCGCTCGGCGTTCGCGTAGGTCTTGCGGATGTCGACGACGAGGCTCATGCGGGCCCCCGCCGAAGCAATCCGGCCGTCGAACGATACGGACGGGGCACTTGCTTCATGTCAGCTGGCTCCGCCCGGTGCGCGACGGCACGAGCCAGCCGGTCGCGAGCAGCACGAGCACGCAGGTGATCGACGTCACCAGCACGAGGAAGTTGGCCGTGTTGTCGTCGCCGGCCTGCACGGCCGCGTAGATCGCGACCGACAGCGTCTGCGTGCGGCCGGGCAGGTTGCCCGCGATCATCAGCGTCGCACCGAATTCGCCGAGCGCGCGTGCAAACGCGAGCAGCGCGCCCGCGAGAATGCCGCGCGTGGCGAGCGGCAGCGTCACGCGGAAGAACACCGCGACTTCGCCGAGCCCGAGCGTGCGCGCCGCGCGTTCGAGATGCGGATCGACGCCTTCGAACGCGGCGCGCGCCGACTTCAGGATCAGCGGAAACGCGACGACCATCGACGCGATCACCGCGCCTTGCCACGTGAAGACCAGTTCGATGCCGAGGTCGTCGAGCCACGCGCCGAACACGCCGCGCCGGCCGAGCAGCACGAGCAGGTAATAGCCGAGTACCGTCGGCGGCAGCACGAGCGGCAGCGTCAGGATGGAATCGACGACGTCGCGTAGCGGCGAGCGCCAGCGCGCGAGCACGAACGCGGCCGCGACGCCGAGCACGATGTCGAGCGCGGTTGCCCAGCCGGCAACCTTCAGCGACAGCAGCAGCGGTACCCAGGCGTCTTGCATCGCGTGACGCTCACTTGCCCGCGGGCTTGAAGCCGAACGTCGACAGCACGGCCTGGCCTTGCGGCGACGCGACGAAGTCGATGAACGACTGCGCCTGCGCGGCGTGCCGGCTGTCCTTCACCACGGCGATCGGGTAGGTGATGGCCGTCTTGGTCGGTACCGTCAGCGCGACCTTCACGCGGCCCGGCATGATCGCGGCGTCGGTGCCGAACACGAAGCCCGCGTCGACCTCGCCGCGCGCGACGTAGTCGAGGCTCTGGCGCACGTTGGCGGCCAGCACACCCTTCGCGCTGACGGCATCCCACACGCCGGCCGCGCGCAGCGCGCCTTCGGTGTAGCGGCCGACCGGCACCGATGCCGGGTCGCCGTATGCGATGCGTTTCACGCCGGGCGCCGTCAGGTCGTTCAACGACGTCGGTGCGGCCGTGCGGCTGTCAGCCGGCACGATCAGCACGAGCGAGTTCGCCGCGAAATCGCGACGCGTGCCGGGCACGATCACCTTCTCGTCCGCCGCGCGATCCATCGCCTTCTGGTCGGCCGACGCGAACACGTCGGCCGGTGCACCCTTGGCGATCTGCTGCATCAGCACGTCCGACGCGCCGAAGTTGAACAGCACCTTGGTGTCCGGATGCTGCTTCTCGTACGCGTCGCCGACGGCCTTGAATGCGTTCGTCAGGCTGGCGGCGGCCGACACGACCAGTTCGTCGGCGGCGGAAGCGGGCGCGCTGAACGCGATACCGGCGGCGGCAAGCGTGGCGATCGGCAGCAGGCGGAGCAGGGTGCGGCGAAGCGGACGGACGGATGAGCGCATGGTGGATTCGTTTGGAATGGGTAGAAACCGTAATCGTAATATAGGGCGGGTTATAACGCTCGACATACCGTTCATGCGACGGCGCGCATGAAATGGTCAGACCTGAAAAGGGGCGGCCGGGCGGCCAGTCACGTGCGCAGCGTGCGCGTCGACGATTCGGTGCGCTGCAGCGACGACGGCTGCGACGCGGGACGGTAGTTCGGGTTGGCCTTCCAGCGCGCACGGACGAACGGGCGCTCGTGGCCGGACAGTTGCAGCGCGACCTTGGTGACCCAGCGATGCGACGGCACCGTGATGCCGTGCAGTGCGACGGTGACGATCGCGAGGCTCGCGACGACCGCGGGCACCGACCAGCGGTGCGGCACCGCGCGCCACGAGCCGGCGATGAATGCGAGTGCGGCGATCGCGCCGACGATGCAGCCGGTGATCGATTCGGACGGCGAATGCGCGTCGAGTGCGACGCGCGACACGCCGACCGCGACGCCGGCCGCGAGCCCGAGTGCGATGCCGGCGATCCGCACCGGCGTGCGCGTGCGGATCAGCGCGAGGAAGATCGCGACCGGATACACCGACGTCGACAGCATCGCATGGCCGCTGAACCCGGTGAAATCCCACGCGCGGATGCCGATGCCCCAGCCGAGGAACGCGATCTTCGTGAGCGCCACCACGCCGATCGCAGCCGCCAGCACGCCGAGCCACGCGGCCGCGCGCTGCCACGAGTAGCCGAGTGCAAGCCAGACGGCGATCGTGATCGCGAGCGGCAAGGTCAGGCCGGCGCCGCCGAACGCGGTAATCATGATCCACAGGTGAGACGACAGGTCGAACATCGGGAAGGGGACGAACGAAGGCGGGGAGAATGCTTAAATCAACGCGCGAGCCGGGAAGAACGACTACAACGGATACAAGCGGCGAAACCCCAGTATAGCGCCGCGTGTGCATGAGGCCCGTTTTTTGCGCCGCCGGGAACTATCCGCATGCAGGAAAAATCCCAGAAACAATGTTATGGTGCATTGCACAAAGTCGAACGATGCATCCGTTGCGGTGCCTTCATGGCGCCCCTATTTTTCCTGACTGCGAGCCCGATCGATGACCAAAAGTCTGACCAAGGTGTGGGTGGGCGGCATGAAACGCATGCTGTCTCCGGCCGCCAAGCGCGCGGCGCGCGATGCGCAGCGCATCACACGCGACGCACTCGAGGCTGCGGCCTCTCCCGCCGCATCCGATCTGTCCCCGCCACGCGAATCGCGCGTGCGTCCGCGTGCTGCCGCATGGGCGGCGGGCGAGTGGACGCGCGGCGAACATCCGATGGCGCCCGCGCTCGGGCGCCTCGTCCAGAATCTCGCGTACGGCCTGTACGTGCCGCCTGGCCGCCGGCGCGGCACGATGCCGCTCGTCGTGATGCTGCACGGCTGCCAGCAGTCCGTCGACGAATTCGTGCAGGGCACGCGGATGAACCTGCTGGCCGACAAGCACGGTTTCGCGGTGCTGTATCCGGAACAGTCGTTGCGCGCGCACGCCCACGGCTGCTGGCACTGGTATGAAGATACCGACCGCGCGGGCCGTGGCGAGGCGAACACGGTGGCGTCGCTGGTCGACGCGCTCGTCGACGAACACGGTTTCGATGCATCGCGCGTCTACGTCGCGGGGCTGTCGGCCGGTGCGGGCCTTGCGTCGCTTCTTGCGCTGCACCATCCGGACCGCTTCGCGGCGGTGGCGCTGCATTCCGGCCCCGCGCTCGGCGAGGCGAATTCCGGCATCACCGCGATGGACGTGATGCGGCGCGGCCTGCGGCAGAACCCGGCCGCGGTGATCGATGCGCTGGTCGATGCGGCTGCGTATCCCGGCATGCCCGCGCTGATCGTCCAAGGTGACGGCGACCACGTCGTCGCGCCGAAGAATGCCGATCAGCTGACGGTGCAGTTCATGCGCCTGAACGGGCTGGCCGATGCCCGCGGCGCACTGCGCGGCGGCGAACGCGTCGAGACGCGCGAAGCAGGCGCGCAGATCACCGACGTGTGCCGCGACGGCGAGCCGGTCGTGCGGCTTTGTCATGTGAAAGGGCTCGATCATGCGTGGTCCGGCGGCGACGAAGCCGTGCCGTTTCACGCAGCGGTCGGCCCCGATGCAAGCGCGATGATCTGGGCCTTTTTCGAGGCCAATCAACGGACTGTGGCGACCTGACGACGCACCGTCCGATCAGTGCTAGCCAAAGCCTAGGGTTTTCCCTATAATTCGGGAAAACCCTAGTCAAAGAACCTTTGGATTGCGAGATCGAACATGTACCTGCTGAGCCACCTCTTCCTGATGCTGACCAAGAACGCTGAAAAGGCCTCGAAAGAGCGCGCCGAGGCGTACCTGGCCGATGCCACCGACATCTACGATCTCGAATTCCGCATGCGCAAGATCGATCGCGAAGCGGCGATGAACCGTCCGTACTCGATCGGCTCGCGCTAAGCAGCGCAGGCGGGCGCGCTGGCCCGCCGTTTCGACGAATCGCGCAAAAGGGCGCGTGCGGCTACATGCCGCACGCGCCCTTTTTGCATTTGCGGTCCGGCGTCGCGTCAGACGACCGTTAGGCGCACCGGCACGTTGTTGCGCGTCGCGTTCGAATACGGGCACACGTGGTGGGCCTTTTCGACCAGCGCCTGCGCGTCGGCCTTGTCGAACCCGGGCAGCGACACGCGCAGCTCGACGTCGAGCCCGAAGCCGCCTGCGTCGTTCGGGCCGATGCCCACTTCCGCCGTGACCTGCGTATCGGCCGGCAGCGCCTGCTTGTTCTGGCCGGCGACGAATTTCATCGCGCTCAGGAAACAGGCCGAGTAACCTGCGGCAAACAGTTGCTCCGGATTCGTGCCTTCCGCACCCGTGCCGCCGAGTTCGCGCGGCGCGGCCAGCTTCACTTCCAGCTTGTTGTCGGCGGATACTGCGCGGCCGTCGCGGCCGCCCGTGCTCGTGGCGCTGGTCTTGTACAGAATGTTCATCGTGCAGCTCCTGTCGGGAAAAGGTGAAAAGCGGTCCGGTCAAACGGGATGTCGCCGGCCACGGAGAAAATATAGAACACAAATCATTAGTGTGCAAATGAAATTTTGAAGAAAAAGCCCGGCAGTGCCGGGCCGGGTGGTCGGCGCTCGCGTGTCAGCGTTCGTTGGCGGCCGACAGCGCGGTGCGCAATTGCTGGAGATCGGCGCGCAGCCTGATCAGGAAGTCGGGCGTCTGCTGCATCGCGCAAAAGAGATCGGCGGGCACCGAGCGCGCGCGATCCTTCAGCGCGCGGCCTTCCGGCGTCACGCGTACGTTCACGACGCGTTCGTCGGCCGCGCTGCGCGCGCGTTCGACGTAACCGAGCGCCTCGAGTCGCTTGAGCAGCGGTGTGACGGTGGCCGGATCGAGATCGAGCCGCGCGGCGATGTCCTTCACCGCGATGTCGTCGCGCTCCCACAGCACCAGCATCGCGAGATATTGGGGATAGGTCAGCGACAGCTTGTCGAGCAGCGGCTTGTACGCCTTCGTCATCGCGTGCGAAGTCGAGTAGAGCGCGAAGCACAGTTGCTCGTCGAGCGTCTGGGGCAGAGCGGGTGGTCGGTCCATGATTCGGCTGGCGCGCCGGACGCGCGAACAATTTGTACGCAAATTATTTTGCGCGCAAAAGATCGGGTTGAACAGGGGCGCCCGGCGAAGGTTGCCGGTGATCGACGCGGAAAAAGGGGGATGATCGGAAGTGCGCCGGGAGGCGGCCCGGCGCGGTGAACGGCGTGACGGCCAGCGCCGCGCGCCGGCCGGGGAGGCTTCAGCGGCCCGACGTGGTCGTCGGCGCGCCCGGTTCCTGTACGCCGAAGCAGCCGCGATAGGTCGCGTAGAACGAGCAGTACAGCATCGTGACGATGATGATCGTCACCGGCATCATGATGGTCAGCGCATACGCGCCGGCGCCGAGCGCCTGCAGCAGCAGCGACAGCGCGAGCGATGTGCCGAGCGCGACGGCGAACCACAGCACGCCGTACACGACGAAGGCGCCGCGATTGCGCCAGCAGCTGACGACGCTGAAGAACAGCGCCTTTGCAGGCGGCACGTCGTGCCACGCGACCAGCACCGGCGCGAACCAGAACAGCATCGCGACCGGCAGATACAGCAGCGTCGCGAAGAACAGCGCGCCGAGCGTGCCTTGCGCGGCCAGTGCTTCCGGTGTCGTGCCCGCTTCGTCGGCCGCGCCCATCATCACGTGGAACAGCGCGCCGCCGTCGACGAACGACGAAGCCGCGAACACCAGCACCATCGACGCGACGTAGATCACGCCGAGCACCAGCAGCCGCTGAGTCGCGACGGTGCCGTACGAGCGGAAGCCGTCGACGAGGATCGTCGGCATCACGGGTTTGCCGGCCACCGTGTCGCGGCACGCGGCCATGAAGCCGACCGCGATGCCGGGAATGAACACCAGCGGCAGCGCCGAGCCGATCACGGGCACCCTCGACACCAGCGTGATCGCCAGCAGGTACGTGAAGAACAGGGTGATGAACGCGAGCGGGTTCCGGCGGAACAGCCAGACGCCTTGACGGAACCAGACATAGCCCGTTTTGGCGGGCACTTCGATCAGTTGCATGCGGTTTGGATCTCGGGAAGCGCGGGCGTATGCGCGATACGCTCGCGCAGGATGCGTTCGAAATGGCCAGGGTCGTGCGGCTTGAGCATTTCGGCCGCACGCGGCAGGTAAAAGTCGTACAGGCGCGACACCCAGAAGCGGTACGCACCCGCGCGCAGCATGTCGCTCCAGTGGCGGCGTTCCTCGGCCGTGAACGGCCGCACGGTCTGGTACGCGCGCAGCAGCGCGTCGGCGCGCGCGGCGTCCAGCACGCCGGTCGCGAGGTCGACGCACCAGTCGTTGACCGTCACCGCGACGTCGAACAGCCACTTGTCGCAGCCGGCGAAATAGAAGTCGAAGAAGCCGCCGAGCCGCACGTCGTGGCCGGTATCGGGCGCCGCGTGCGCGAACAGCACGTTGTCGCGGAACAGGTCGCAATGGCACGGCCCGGCCGGCAGCGTCGCGTAGTCGTCCGACGCGAAGAAGGCCGCCTGGTGCGCGAGCTCGCCTTCGAGCAGTGCGCGTTGCGCGTCGGTGATGAACGGCACGATCGCCGGCACGTTCTCCTGCCACCACGGCAGGCTGCGCAGGTTCGGCTGGGTGTTCGGATAGTCGCGCCCTGCAAGGTGCAGGCGCGCGAGCATCTGCCCGACCTCGATGCAGTGTTCGACCCCCGGCGCGAGCTCGGCCGCACCGTCGAGCTTCGTGACGATCGCGGCCGGCTTGCCGTGCAACTCGCCGAACAAGGCGCCGTCGTCACGCGGAACCGGATCCGGCACCGGCACGCCGTGGCCGGCCAGGTGGCGCATCAGGTCGAGGTAGAACGGCAACTCTTGCGCCGACAGCTTTTCGAAGATCGTGAGGACGTACTCGCCGCGCGTCGTCGTCAGGAAGAAATTGCTGTTTTCGATACCGGACGGAATGCCGCGGAACGCAAGCACGTCGCCCAGTTCGTAGTGGCGCATCCATTGCGCGAGATCGGAGTCGGAAACAGCAGTGAAAACGGCCATGCGGGATGCGTCAGGTCAGGGTGTCGGCACGCGGGCGGCGTGCGTCGCGACAGCAGGTGAAGGGAGGCGGCGCACCGCGAACGACGCGGCGGGCCACGGAATCAGTAGCGCAGGTTCAGCGACGGCAGGCGCGTGATCGGGATGCCCGCGTCGTGCGGCTTCGGCGACGTGTCGGGCGTCGAGCTCATCTGGTAGCGCGTGCCGAAATTCGACTTCACGTCGATCTCGACCGGCTTGCCGCGGTCGCGGTACTCGGTGACCTCGGTGCCGTTCTTGCTTTTTTCGTGGAAGCTCGGCGTGCGGCGGATGTCCGCGAAGTCCACTTTCGACGTGACTTCGGCGCCCGGCCGGTTGATCTTGCGGAGATCGGGCAGGCCGGCGGCCTCGTTGGCCTCGGCCCGGGCCTGCGCATCGGCGTCAGGCGTGCCGCCGGCGGCGTAAGCGGCGCTGGCGGCGGCAAGCGCGGCGGCAGCGACGACGAGAATGAGCGGCTTCATGATGAGTCTCCAGTGAACCTACCGATTTTAGCAAATACTGCGGGCCATCCGGCCCTCGCGTGCGCAGGGACGGCCATAAGCGTGACCGGGTTCCGTGGTAATGTCGTTCGATCAGACGAGGTGATGAAAATGAAGAACGATTTGAGCCGCCGGCACCGAGTGCTGTCGCCCGAAAGCCCGTCGGTCGAGGCTTTCGACGATCCGATCGCCGCCGTTGCGCGGCTGTCCGCCATTTACGACACGAATACGGGGTTCCTGCGCGACGCGTTCGCGCGCTATCGCCGCCACGAACCGATTACCGAGCACGTGCGCGCGTGCTATCCGTTCGTGCGGATCCGCACCGATGTCAACACGCACGTCGATTCGCGCCGCTCGTACGGTTTCGTCGCCGGCCCCGGCGTGTTCGAGACGACGGTCACGCGCCCCGACCTCTTCGCGAACTACTATCGTGAGCAGCTGCGCCTGCTGGCGAAGAACCACCATGTCAAGATCGAGATCGGCGTGTCGTCGCAGCCGATCCCGATTCATTTCGCGTTTCCGGAAGGCATCCATCTCGAGGGCGAGCTCGACCGCGACCGCCTGCTCGCGATGCGCGACATCTTCGACACGCCCGACCTGTCGTATCTCGACGACCGCATCGTCAACGGCACGTTCGAGCCGGCCCCGGGCGAGCCTCATCCGCTCGCGCTGTTCACGGCCGCGCGTGTCGACTTCTCGCTGCACCGGCTGCGCCATTACACGGCGACGTCGCCCACGCATTTCCAGAACTACGTGCTCTACACGAACTACCAGTTCTACATCGACGAGTTCGTGAAGCTGGGCCGCACGGTGATGACGGAGAGCGACGATCCCGAGGTGCGCGCATATCGCAGCCAGTACAGCTCGTTCGTCGAGCCGGGCGATGTCGTCACGTACAACGCGAACCTCGGCAGCGAGCCGGCCGAGGGCGCCGCGCCGCCGCGCCTGCCGCAGATGCCCGCGTATCACCTGAAGCGCGCGGACGGCAGCGGGATCACGATGGTCAACATCGGCGTCGGTCCGTCGAACGCGAAGACGATCACCGATCACATCGCGGTGCTGCGTCCGCACGCGTGGGTGATGCTCGGCCACTGCGCGGGGCTGCGCAACACGCAGCGTCTCGGCGACTACGTGCTCGCGCACGGCTACGTGCGCGAGGATCACGTGCTCGACGACGACCTGCCGCTGTGGGTGCCGATTCCGGCGCTGGCCGAAGTGCAGCTCGCGCTCGAGCGCGGGGTGGCCGACGTCACGCGGCTGGAGGGCGTGGAACTGAAGCGCGTGATGCGCACGGGCACGGTCGCGAGCGTCGACAACCGCAACTGGGAATTGCGCGATCATCGCGAGCCCGTGCAGCGGTTGTCGCAGAGCCGCGCGGTCGCGCTCGACATGGAAAGCGCGACGATCGCCGCGAACGGCTTCCGCTTCCGGGTGCCGTACGGCACGCTGCTGTGCGTATCGGACAAGCCGCTGCATGGCGAGCTGAAGCTGCCGGGCATGGCCGACACCTTCTATCGCGGGCAGGTCGACCAGCATCTGCAAATCGGCGTGAGGGCGATGGAGATCCTGCGTACCAACGGGCTCGACAAGCTGCATAGCCGCAAGCTGCGGAGCTTTGCGGAAGTGGCGTTCCAGTAATGTGAACGCCGGCCCCGGTCGGGGCGCGCGCCGCGATGGTCGACGCAACCGCCAACCGGGGCACCACCGCTTTCCTCCTGCGAACCGGCGTCAGCGCACGGCCCCGGCGGCCGCTTCGTGCACCCCGTTCTGATCCGTTTCCCGCATCGAATCGGACACTGCGTCGACGACCCGGCGCGCATCCGCGTGCCGCTTGCTCGCCAGCCGCTGCTCCCTTCGGATCAACGGCATGCGGGCGGGATTGGCCTCGGACAAGGGCAATCCCGCCATCGACGTCATGCGATCCAGCCGACTGCCGGATCGCTCGTACGAAACGAGTGCGATAGCCGGCGGTTCGCGACCGCGTGCCGGCCATGGCTGGTGCGGTACCGATATCCTGGTCCGACCGGGCCGCAGGCGCCGCGCTCACCATTGCACCGGTTCGACCATCCTGTCGAAAGCTGCCTCGAGCATCGCGGTTTCGCGTTCGTCGAGCGCCAGATCGAGTGCCGCGAGCGCATCGGTCATGTGATACGGCTTCGACAACCCGACGATCGGCGCCGTCACGCCGGGTTGCCGCAGCGCCCATGCGAGCGCGATCCGGGCAGGAGGCAGGCCGCGCGCCTGCGCCACCTGCCTGACCGCTTCGACGGTTGCGGCGACCGCATCGCGACCGTCGTACCAGGACACCATCTGCTGATCGGTCGCGGCGCGCGTCGTCTCCGCGCTGCGCGAGCCGGCCAGCAGCCCGCGGCCGAGCGGAGACCATGGCGTGTACGCGATGCCTTCCTCGACGCACAGCGGCAGCATGTCGCGCTCGTCTTCCCGGCAGATCAGGCTGTACTGGCTCTGCATCGACACGAACGGCGCGAGGCCGTGATGTCGCTGGAAGGCGAGCATCTTCATGAATTGCCACGCGTGCATCGACGATGCGCCCAGATATCGGGCCTTGCCGCTCCTGACGATGGCATCGAGCGCGTCGAGCGTTTCGTCGATCGGCGTATCCGGATCGAACCGGTGGATGACGTAGAGATCGACGTAGTCGGTGCCAAGGCGCTGCAACGACGCGTCGATGCTCGCGAGCAGATGCTTGCGTGACAGCCCGCGTGCATTCGGCCCGTCGCCGGTCGGGAAGAACGCCTTGGTTGCGATCACCACGTCATCGCGTGCCGTGAAGTCGCGCAGTGCGCGTCCGAGAATGCGCTCGCTCTCGCCACCCGAGTAGATGTCGGCCGTATCGAAGAACGTTACGCCCGCGTCGAGCGCCGCGCGGATGAACGGGCGCGCCACCTCCTCGGTTACCACCCACGGCCGCCACGACGGATGGCCGTAGGTCATGCAACCCAGGCACAGCTTCGATACCTTCAACCCGGACGTTCCCAGTCTCACGTATTCCATCGGTTCGACCTCCGTTGCGGCACCGGTCAGCGCATGCCGCCGATCGTGTAGCCGCCGTCGACAAGGATCGACTCGCCGGTCACGAAACGTGCTTCGTCGCTGCAGAGCCAGACGGCTGCGTCGGCCACGTCATCAGGGGTGCCGATCCGCCGTACGGGCGTAAACGCGGCGAACGGCCGAAACATCTCGTCGTCGCCGAAGCGGCGTGCCATCGGCGTGTCGATGATGCCGGGGTTCACGTTGTTGATCCGGATGCCGTGCGGGCCGCCTTCGAGCGCGACCGCGCGCACCAGCGCATCGAGTGCGCCCTTGCTCGCCGAATAGGTCGACGAGCCGGCAAGTGCGCCTTTCGCGAGCCACGACGACGTGTTGACGATCGCCCCGCCGCCGTGCGCGAGCATCGCTTCCATCTCGTATTTGATCGACAGCCATGTGCCCTTGAGATTGGTGGCCATCACGTCGTCGAAGTCGGCCTCCGATTGTTCTACGATCGGCGCGAACGTGCCTTCCGTCCCGGCATTGTTGAAGGCTGCGTGCAATGCACCGTAGCGCGCGATCGTCGTGTCGATGAGCGCGCGCACGCCATCGGCGGAGGCGATGTCGACGGCTATTGCGAAGGCTTCGCCGCCGCCTTCGGTAATTGTCCGGACGGTTTCGTCGAGCGGAGCCGCGCGCCGTCCGGCGACGACGACGCGAGCGCCTTCCCGCGCGAACGCGAGCGCGGCTGCCCGTCCGATGCCGGTGCCGCCGCCCGTGACGAGTGCGACGCGCCCGCCGAGCCGGTGGTGCGTCGCGGTGGAGCGGGTTGATAAGATGCGTGAATCGGACATGATGTGCAGGACTCCGTGCCAGGGTGAAATCAGGCGGCCGATGGGCCGGCGTTCAGTCTTCGCCGTCCGGAACCGTCAGCGGTGTGCCGGGCGTGCCTGCGTAGAACACGATCAATTCGGCGGTCTCGCTGCCGGTCTCGCCGCGATGGGCGCCGTCGACCATTTCCGGCACCACGTCGCCGGGGCCAAGTGCTTGCCGCTTGCCGTCGCTGCGGCGCACGGCGGTCAGATGCCCCGACAGGACGTAGCCGATGTTGATCGACGGATGCGTATGCCACGGCAGGACGGCGTGCGGCGGGATGCGATAACGTACGACCGTCACCTCCGGTCGACCGGCCGGATAGGCGCGATAGGGCGAGCCGTCCCACGCGTGCGTGGTTCGCAGCAGTACCGTTTCGACGGTTCGGGCAGGCGCACCGGTTTCCTGCGCGAGCGCGGGCGATGACGCACCGGCGATGATCGGCGCGGCCACGGCGGCGGCCCGGAAAGCGGTGGAAAATGCGCGCAGTTTCATGGTGAACGGCCCGTTGGGGCTGATCGTTGAAGACCGCGCCATTGTGCGAAGCGGAACGGCACGCGCATAGCGCCGGTCCGGTTGAAACCGATTCAACTTGACGGAGCGATGTCGCGACGCCATGGATGAATGCCCGGGCGTGCCCGGTTCGACGGGAGCATCGAATGGATCGTTTGAAGGCGCTGACGGTGTTCGTCCGCGTCGCAGTCGCGGGCGGCATCAGCGCGGGTGCCCGCGAGCTTGGCATGACGCCGCAGGCGGCCAGCAAGCAGGTGGCCGCGCTGGAGGCTTTGCTGAATATCCGATTGTTCCAGCGCTCGACACACCGGATTGCGTTGACGGTCGAAGGTGAGCGCCTCCTCGCGCAGTGCCGCGGCGCCGTCGGGGAACTGGAGACCGCACTGCGCATGCTCGACGACGCTCGCGAGCACGCGGTCGGCACGCTACGCGTTGCGGCGCCTTACTCGTTGGCACGGCGTTTTCTCGCACCGTTGCTCGGCGAATTCTGCGACCAGCATCCGGGCATGACCGCCGAGCTGATCGTCAGCGACGACATGGCCGACATCGTCGAGCAGCGGATCGATATCGCGGTTCGAACCGGGGATCTGCCCGATAGCGGGCTGATCGCGCGGCGCATTGCCGGGCTGCAGCTGATTGTCTGCGCGGCGCCCGCGTATGTGCGCCGCCATGGCGAACCGCAGACGATCGACGCACTGAGCGATCATCGTTGCACCGCGTTCCTGTACCCTCGTACGGGCAAGCCGTTCCCGTGGGAATTCCTCGTCGACGGACGAGTCGACACGCGCCAGATCGTCCCGTTCATCGCGACCAACGACATCGACGCGGAACTCGATACGGTGCTGAGCGGTGCCGCGATCGGCCAGTTCTTCGGCTATTCGGTCCACGAGCATGTACGCGAAGGACGTCTCGTGCCGCTGCTGACCCGGCACGTCACTTGCCGGTATGGCCTCTACCTGTGCATGCCGCAGCGTGAGCATCTGCCGCGCAGGAACCGTTTGCTGATGGACTTCCTCGTTGCACGGCTCGGTGCGCATCCGGATCTGGAGCCGCTTTCGTTTGTGGAAGCCCGTGCTTGACATGGCTCGCTGTGGAGGGTGATGGCGATGGATGGCGTCCTTCCGACCGGCCGGGTCGATCCGGCCGGTCGGGGCAGGTGAGGCGCGTCGCCAAAAGCAGCAAGGCCGCCCGGCGCCGAAGCGCGCGGACGGCCTTGCATGGCGGGTGAGCGCGCGGCGTCGCTTAGCACTCGCCCTTCTTCGCGTGTCCCGGCGGGCAGTGATAGCCGCGACGATCGTCATGCCCGCGATAACGCTGGTGATCTTCCCATTCACGGCGTTCCCAGTAGCGGCGGCCATCCCAGTAGCGGTCGCCGTGCCAGCCGACGATGACGGCCGGCGCGGGGGCGACCATGACGGGCGCAGGCGCGACGACGACCGGCGCGGGCGTGCCGATGTTGACGTCGACGTTGACGGCGTGAGCGAGGCCCGACAGCGAGAGGCCGAGCCCGGTGAAGGCGAGGGCGATCAGAGAGCGCTTCATGTTCTTTTCCGTGATGTCGTTGTGAGGTGGCCGGCACGACGCGATGGAAGCGAGGGGGACCGTTCCACCGGGGGAACGCCGCGCCGACACAATGCAGTGTGCGGGCACGCGATGGAAAAGGCGAGGGGGGTTTATTACAGCGGGTTGGCGGTTCGCAGGCGCGGGATGCGAGTGTTGGGCCGCACATTTGACAATGGCGGGCCGCGAGTGCGGGTGACCATGCTGCATTGCGCCGCGCCGGTCGCGCGAATTTGACATTCGGCGGCGCGCGGCTTCGACGCGGGATTAACAACGCGTTACAAAGTCGCGCGCGGCTGGCGGGCGGATCGCGATGCCTGCCGTGGGAAAAGCAGTACGCCGGCCGTCGGGCCGGCTGTCGTCACGAAGTGGTTACAGATAGAACATCCGGTCTTCTTCGGGGCGCGGCGGATGCCCGTCTTCGTCCGAACCTTCTTCTTCGCCGCGGTCCTCGTAGAACGCGAGCACGGCATCGAGCACCTGGTCGGGATCGTCGATCACCTGCATCAGATCCATGTCGTCCGGATTGATCAGGCCCATCGGAATCAGTTGATCGCGGAACCACTGCAGCAGCCCCTTCCAGAATTCGCTGCCGACGAGAATGATCGGCACGAGGCGCGACTTCTTCGTCTGGATCAGCGTGAGGACTTCGGACAGCTCGTCGAGCGTACCGAAGCCGCCCGGCATCACGATCACCGCATCCGAGTTCTTCACGAACGTGACCTTGCGTGTGAAGAAGTGGCGGAAGCGCAGCGAGATGTCCTGATAGTGGTTGCCGGCCTGTTCGTGCGGCAGCTCGATGTTCAGGCCGACCGACGGCGCCTTGCCGGCGTGCGCGCCCTTGTTCGCGGCTTCCATGATGCCGGGGCCGCCGCCGGAGATCACGGCGAAGCCGGCATCGGACAGCTTGCGTGCGATCTGCACGGCGAGCTTGTAGTGCGGCGTGTCGGGTTTGAGGCGGGCAGAACCGTAGATGCTGACAGCCGGGCGGATCTCCGACAGGTACTCGGTCGCCTCGATAAACTCTGCCATAATCGTGAACATCTGCCACGATGCGCGCGCCTTCTTGGCCGTCGCGCGTTCTTGATCTGCGAGCGAACGCAGACTCGGAATCACTTTTCTCTTGTTCATAATGCCTGAAGAACGAAATCTGGAAGGTAAGACCCTGCTATTGGTTGACGGTTCGAGCTATCTGTATCGGGCTTACCATGCGATGCCTGATTTGCGTGGCCCTGGCGGGGAGCCGACCGGAGCGCTCTACGGAATCATCAACATGCTGCGCCGTATGCGCAAGGAAGTCAGTGCAGAGTATAGCGCTTGCGTGTTCGATGCAAAGGGCAAGACGTTCCGTGACGACCTTTATGCCGACTATAAGGCAAACCGTCCGTCGATGCCGCCCGATCTTGCGTTGCAGGTCGAACCGATCCACGGCGCCGTGCGCGCGCTCGGCTGGCCGCTGCTGATGGTCGAAGGCGTCGAGGCCGACGACGTGATCGGCACGCTCGCACGCGAAGCCGAACGGCACGGGATGAACGTGATCGTGTCGACCGGCGACAAGGATCTCGCGCAGCTCGTGACCGACCACGTCACGCTCGTCAACACGATGACCAACGAGACGCTCGACCGCGACGGCGTGATCGCGAAGTTCGGCGTGCCGCCCGAGCGCATCATCGATTACCTCGCACTGATCGGCGATACCGTCGACAACGTGCCGGGCGTCGAGAAGTGCGGACCGAAGACGGCCGTGAAATGGCTCGCGCAATACGACAACCTCGATGGTGTGATCGAGCACGCGGGCGAGATCAAGGGCGTGGTCGGCGACAACCTGCGCCGTGCGCTCGATTTCCTGCCGCTCGGCCGCACGCTCGTGACGGTCGAGACGGCCTGCGATCTTGCACCGCATCTCGAATCGATCGAAGCATCGCTGAAAAGCGACGGCGAAGCGCGCGACCTGATGCGTGACATCTTCGCGCGCTACGGCTTCAAGACCTGGCTGCGCGAAGTCGACAGCGCACCGGCCGAAGGCGGCGGCGCCGATGCGCCGGAAGGCGAGCCGGCACCGGTGGTGGCGGCCGACATCGTGCGCGAATACGACACGATCCAGACCTGGGAGCAATTCGACGCGTGGTTCGCGAAGATCGATGCGGCCGCACTGACCGCGTTCGACACCGAGACGACCGCGCTCGACCCGATGCTCGCGCGGCTCGTCGGCCTGTCGTTCTCGGTCGAGCCGGGCAAGGCCGCGTACCTGCCGGTCGCACACCGCGGCCCCGACATGCCCGATCAGCTGCCGATCGACGAGGTGCTTGCGCGCCTGAAGCCGTGGCTCGAATCGGCCGATCGCAAGAAGGTCGGCCAGCATATGAAGTACGACGCGCAGGTGCTCGCGAACTACGACATCGCGCTGAACGGCATCGAGCACGACACGCTGCTCGAATCGTACGTCGTCGAATCGCACCGCACGCATGACATGGACAGCCTCGCGCTGCGTCATCTGGGTGTCAAGACGATCAAGTACGAAGACGTCGCGGGCAAGGGCGCGAAGCAGATCGGCTTCGACGAAGTGGCGCTTGCGGAGGCCGCTGCATACGCGGCCGAAGATGCGGACGTCACGCTGCAGCTTCATCACGCGCTGTATCCGCAGGTCGCGCGCGAACCGGGCCTCGAGCGCGTGTATCGCGAGATCGAGATGCCCGTCTCGCTCGTGCTGCGCAAGATGGAGCGCACGGGCGTGCTGATCGACGATGCGCGCCTGCAGGCGCAAAGCACCGAAATCGCGACGCGCCTGATCGAGCTTGAAGCGCAGGCGTACGAACTGGCCGGCGGCGAATTCAATCTCGGCTCGCCGAAGCAGATCGGGCAGATCTTCTTCGAGAAGCTGCAGTTGCCCGTCGTGAAGAAGACGCCGAGCGGCGCGCCGTCGACCGACGAAGAGGTGCTGCAGAAGCTGGCGGAGGACTACCCGCTGCCGAAGCTGCTGCTCGAGCATCGCGGGCTGTCGAAGCTGAAGTCGACCTATACCGACAAGCTGCCGCGCATGGTGAACCCTTCGACGGGTCGCGTGCACACGAACTATGCGCAGGCCGTCGCGGTGACGGGCCGCCTCGCATCGAACGATCCGAATCTTCAGAACATTCCGGTGCGCACGGCCGAAGGCCGGCGCATCCGCGAGGCGTTCGTCGCGCCGCCGGGCCACCGGATCGTGTCGGCCGACTATTCGCAGATCGAACTGCGGATCATGGCGCACATCTCGGGCGATGCGTCGCTGCTGCGTGCGTTCTCGCAGGGCGAGGACATCCACCGCGCGACGGCCGCCGAGGTGTTCGGCGTGACGCCGCTGGAGGTCAATTCCGACCAGCGCCGGATCGCGAAGGTGATCAACTTCGGGCTCATCTACGGGATGAGCGCGTTCGGCCTCGCGTCGAACCTCGGCATCACGCGTGACGCCGCGAAACTCTATATCGACCGTTATTTCGCGCGCTACCCGGGCGTCGCGCAGTACATGGAAGACACGCGCTCGGTGGCGAAGGAGAAGGGCTACGTCGAAACCGTTTTCGGTCGCCGCCTGTGGCTGCCGGAGATCAACGGCGGCAACGGCCCGCGCCGCCAGGCGGCCGAGCGCGCGGCCATCAACGCGCCGATGCAGGGCACGGCGGCCGACCTGATCAAGCTGTCGATGATCGCGGTGGACGACTGGCTCACGCGCGACAAGCTCGCGTCGCGCATGATCATGCAGGTGCACGATGAACTGGTGCTCGAGGTGCCCGACGAAGAGCTGTCGCTGGTGCGCGAGAAACTGCCGGAAATGATGTGCGGCGTCGCGAAGCTGAAGGTGCCGCTCGTCGCAGAAGTGGGCGCCGGCGCGAACTGGGAAGAGGCACACTGACGCACCCCCGTGCGGTTCGCGTTTCCCGCGGCATATTGTTGCAGGGATGCTGAATATCGAGATGGTTTGCTTGTGGTCAACGCGCAAGCTCCCGGACAATGCATGTCAGTCATGTCATTGACGCGGGGCGGCGCGCCCCGCGTTCCGGGACCGGACGCATCGAAGTGCTTCGAACTGCACAACGATGATGTCCGAACCGGTTAATCCACCGGGCAGTGCGGATGCATCGCGTTTGCTTCGTCCGGCGGCAGCAGTTTCGAATCGCAAAGGGGGGAACAGATGCATCGGATCATCATCGTAGGCGGAGGCGCGGGCGGCCTGGAACTGGCGACGCGGCTCGGCGATCGTTACGGCGCGCGCGGCAATCGCTCCGCGCGTGCGCTTGTCACGCTCGTCGACCGCAATCCGACCCACATCTGGAAACCGCTGCTGCACGAGGTCGCGGCCGGCAGCATGGACCCGTTCACGCAGGAGCTCGAATATGCGGCGCAGGCCCGCTGGCATGGCTTCGAGTTCCAGCAGGGCGGGCTGACCGGGCTCGACCGCGCGGCGAAGCGCATCACGCTCTCGCCGGTCAACGACAGCGACGGCGAGGAACTGCTGCCGGCGCGCGAGCTGGAATACGACACGCTCGTGATCGCGATCGGCAGCACGACCCACTTCTTCGGCGTGCAGGGCGCGGCGGAAAACGCGATCGCGCTCGATACCGTCGGCGAGGCCGAGCGTTTCCGCAAGCGGCTGATCGCCGCGTGCATGCGCGCCGAGCATCAGGCGCCGGCGCCCACGGCGCCGGGTGAAGCGGCCGAGCCGCGCATCCAGGTCGCGATCGTTGGCGGCGGCGCGACCGGCGTCGAGCTGTCCGCCGAACTGCGCAACACCGCGCAGGTGTTGTCGGCCTACGGGCTGCACAAGCTCGACCCCCGGCACGACGTCGGCATCGTGCTGATCGAATCGGGGCCGCGGATTCTCCCGGCGTTGCCGGAGCGCGTGTCGTCGGCGACGGCCGAACTGCTCGAAAAGATCGGTGTGCGGCTGATGCTCGCCGAGCGCGTGACCGAGGTGGCGCCCGGGGCCGTCCATACGGCGAGCGGCAAGACGGTGCGTGCCGACCTGACGGTCTGGGCCGCAGGCATCAAGGCGCCATCCGTGCTCGCCAATCTTGATGGCCTCCAGGTCAACAAGCTCGGCCAGCTCGACGTGCGCCGCACGCTGCAGACCTTTACCGACGACAACGTGTTCGCGCTCGGCGATTGCGCGGCATGCGCATGGCCCGGCAACGAGCGCAACGTGCCGCCGCGCGCGCAGGCTGCGCACCAGCAGGCGACCTTCCTGCTGAAGGCAATCGGCTGCCGGCTCGACGGGCGCCCGCTGCCCGAATTCACGTATCGCGACCTGGGCTCGCTCGTGTCGCTCGGCCATTTCAGCGCGGTTGGCAACCTGATGGGCGGGCTGATCGGCGGCAACATGCTGATCGAAGGGCTGTTCGCGCGCTTCATGTACATGTCGCTGTACCGGATGCACATCGCCGCGCTGCACGGCTATCCGCGCATGATGCTCGACACGGTCGCGCATTGGCTGCGGCGCACGACGCTGCCGCGCGTCAAGTTGCACTGAGCGCGTGTTCGCGGGGGAAGCGGGCGGGGAGCGCGCACGTCGTGCGTGGTCTCTGCCCGTTGCCTTTTGCGGGCAAGCCGGGTGGCGGTGCGTGCGCTTGACGGGCGAGATTGACCGCGTGCTTTTCGTTTCAATTCGCAAGCATCACATCGTGAACGACGATCGACATGCGGCTTGTTGCATTGCGATTCGACGGGCCGCCTGCGGTTCTTTGCGCGACGAGCGCCGCGTCGAAGCAACGCGTCGTAATCGAGTCTTACATATCCGACAGTTGACGTGACAACGGAATATTGGGCATCTTGTCCGGGTTTCCGTTTGCGGCGGGGTGCCAACCGCCGCGACATCCGCGCCGCGCGCCGGTGCGATGTCCCGTCATGCCGTATCCGCGATCGTGACGGCGGCGCCCAATCGAGGAGTGCATTCATGTTGAAACCCGAAGTCGACAGCCTGGTCCCCCACGTTCCGTTCTCGCGCCGCAAGTTCATGCAGGCCGCGCTGGGCGGTGCCTTCGCGGCGGCCGTGCTGCCCGTGTCGGCGCAGACGGTCACGACCGACAGCGAAGGGCTGGACGTCGACACCATCGAGATCCGCTCGGGCGACGCGAGCGTGCCCGCGTATCGCGCGCAGCCGAAGGACAAGACGAACCTGCCGGTCGTCATCGTGATTCACGAGATCTTCGGCGTGCACGCGCACATCGCCGATGTCTGCCGCCGCTTCGCGAAGCTCGGTTATCTCGCCATCGCGCCCGACCTGTACGCACGGCAGGGCAATGCGGCGAAGTATCCGACGATCAAGGAGCTGTCCGAGCACATCGTCAGCAAGGTGCCGGACCGCCAGGTGACCGAGGATCTCGATGCGACCGTCGCGTGGGCCGGCAAGAACGGCGGCGACCTGGCGCGTCTCGGCGTGGTCGGGTTCTGCTGGGGCGGCCGTCAGAGCTGGCTGTATGCCGAGCACAATCCGCACGTGCGTGCGGCCGTTGCATGGTACGGGTTCGTCGAAGGCAAGACCGACGAGATGACGCCGTTCAACCCGGTCGATCATGCATCGTTGCTGAAGGTGCCCGTGCTCGGGCTCTACGGCGAGAAGGACGCGAACATCACGCAGGCATCGCTCGCCGACATGCGCAAGGCGATCCAGACGAGCGATTCGAAGCTCGCGCGCGAATCGGAGATCGTCGTGTATCCGGATGCCGGCCACGCGTTCTTTGCCGATTATCGGCCGAGCTATGTGAAGGCCGATGCGGAGGAGAGCTGGAAGCGCGCGATCGCGTGGCTCCACAAGTACGGCGTGATGTAAACGACAAGCGGCGGCCCATGCCGCCGCTTTATCACTGCTGCGTGGCGCCCGCGCTTACGGCGTCGGGCCGGTTGCGATCGGCCGCGACGGATCGGCGCTCCATTCGCTCCACGAGCCCGGGTACAGCGATGCGCCGTGCAGGCCGGCCACTTCCATTGCCAGCGCATTGTGGCACGCCGTCACGCCGGAGCCGCATTGCAGGATCACGCGGTTCGGCTCGGTGCCTGCCAGCACGGTCGAGAACGCCTCGCGCAGTTCATGGCCGGTCTTGAAGCGGCCGTCGGCGTTCAGGTTGTCCTTGAAGAAGCGGTTGCGCGCACCGGGGATGTGACCGCCGACACGATCGATCGTTTCGTTTTCGCCGCGGTAGCGGTCCGGTGCGCGTGCATCGATCACGACGCGCGCGGGCGACGTCACGTTCGCGAGCACGGCCGCCGCGTCGACCGTCGATTCGAGCGGCGCTGCCGCGCGGAAATCGCCGGCGGCCGGTTGCGGCACGTCGGCCGTCAGCGGCTGACCGGCTGCTTCCCAGGCCTGCAGGCCGCCGTCGAGCACGGCGACCGAATCGTGGCCGAGCCAGCGCAGCAGCCACCACAGGCGCGCCGCATACGCGCCGCCTTGTGCGTCGTATGCCACGACCTGCTGGCCCTGCTTGAGGCCGCGGCTGGCGAGCAGCGTGGCGAGTGCGTCGCGGGTCGGCAACGGATGGCGGCCGTTGGTGCCGGTCTTGCGGCCCGACAGGTCGCGGTCGAGATGAAGGTAGTGCGCGCCGGGGAGGTGGCCGGCCGCATAGGCCGCTTCACCCGCGCCGGGATCGGCGAGATCGAAGCGGCAGTCGAACAGGACGACGCTGCCGGGCGCCGCGGCCAGGCGCTCGGCGAGATTGGCGGCGGAGATGAGCGTGGTGTAGTGAGTGTGTGGCATGACGACTCCCTGGAGTGCAATTGGCCTGACACTCCAAGTCTAAACAAAAAAAGACGGGCCGAAGCCCGTCTTTTCGTATGGCATATGCGGTGCGGCGTCAAAGTGCCGCACCGGCCGTCAGAGGTCGCCGAGGTGGCGGCGCAGGAACTCGTGGAAGTGCTGCATGCCGTCTTCCATCGGGCTCTGGTACGGGCCGACCTGCGACTCGCCGCGTGCCATCAGTGCACGGCGGCCTGCGTCCATCCGCATTGCGATCTCGTCGTCCTCGACCGCCGTTTCCATATAGGCGGCGCGCTCGGCCTCGACGAATTCGCGTTCAAACAGCGCGATTTCCTCGGGGTAATAGAACTCGACGATGTTGGTCGTCTTCTGTGGGCCTTGCGGAATCAGCCACGACACGACGAGCACGTGCGGATACCACTCGATCATCAGGCCCGGGTAGTAGACCATCCAGATCGCACCGAACTCCGGCGGCACGCCGTTGCGGAACTTCAGCACCTGCTCGTGCCACTTCTGGTAGGTCGCGCTGCCCGGTTTCGCGAGGGCGTTGTGCACGCCGACCGTCTGCACGCTGTACCAGTCGCCGAACTCCCATTTGAGGTCGTCGCACGACACGAAGCTGCCGAGGCCCGGGTGGAACGGGACGACGTGGTAATCCTCGAGGTAGACCTCGATGAACGTCTTCCAGTTGTAATCGCACTCGTGCACTTCGACGTGATCGAAGTGGTACTCGGAGAAGTCGAAATGATGCTTCGTGCCGAGGTTGGCGAGATCGCGCGCGACATTCCGGCCTTCGGCCTCGAACAGCAGCCCCTGCCAGTTTTGCAGCGGGCTCTTGCCGAGGTTCAGGCACGGCTTGTCGGGGAAGTGCGGCGCGCCGAGCAACTCGCCTTCCAGGTCGTACGTCCAGCGGTGCAGCGGGCACACGATGTTCTGCGTGTGGCCGCGCCCGTTGAGCATGATCGCCTGGCGGTGACGGCAGACGTTCGACAGCAGTTCGATCTGGTTCGTCTGGTTGCGGACCAGCACGCGGCCTTCCTTCTCGGACGGCAGCGCAAAATAATCCCCCGCCTCGGGCACCATCAACTCGTGCCCGACGTAACGAGGTCCTTTCTTGAAGAGGGTTTCGATCTCGCGCTCGAGTAGCGCCTCATCGAAATATGCAGTGACTGGAAGCTGGCTGTGAGCCGACTTCAACTGAAGCGCATCGCTCAGATTGGACATTCCCACTCCCGGTGTTAGCGTGAAAGCAGTGAACAACCCAACCATCGAAAAATCGATTTAGGGAAACGGGGAATTATACCCGGTTCGCCTCGCAAGGCTAGGATTAAGTGCCTGATTTGTGTCAATTTTTTGTCGGGTGACCATCGGAAGGCGCACAATGTGTGTCGGAGATGGGGCCGGAATATGTTCCGGGGTGCCCACGACGGCAGGTCGGAGAATTCTCTTTTGCCGTAGAATGTCCGACTTGTTTTGAAATTTGACACCCTCGTCCATGGCGAAAACCGCATCCCCTGGCGCCACGCCGCCCGGCAATGGCACCGAACCGTTGCCGGACAATTACGAGATGGCGCTCGCGGAACTCGAGACGCTGGTTGCCCGGATGGAAGGCGGCGCGTTGAGCCTCGAGGATTCACTGACGGCATACCGCCGCGGTGCGACCCTCGTTGCGTTTTGCCAACAGCAGCTCGAGAAAGTGGAGCAACAGGTTCGTGTGCTCGACGGCGCGACGCTGAAGCCGCTTTCGTCCGGAACGGCCGCCACGGACGGCGAAGACGACGATCTATGACATTCGAACAATGGATGCGGTCTGTGCTAGACCGTGTCGAGAACGCACTCGGCCACTATCTGCCCGCTGAAACCGCGATGCCCGCGAAACTCCACGAGGCGATGCGCTACGCGGTCCTCGGTGGCGGCAAGCGGGTTCGCCCGCTGCTGTGCCATGCAGCAGGCGAACTGAGCGGCGCGACGGAAGCGGCACGCAATGCGGCGGCAGCGGCGCTGGAGATGATCCACGTCTACTCGCTCGTGCATGACGACATGCCGTGCATGGACGACGACGCATTGCGCCGCGGCAAGCCGACCGTGCACGTGCAGTACGACGAGCCGACGGCACTGCTGGTTGGCGATGCGCTGCAGTCGCAGGCGTTCGTTGCGCTGACCGACGCCGATGCGCTGTCGCCGGTGCAGCAGGCTGCGCTCGTGCGCGAACTGGCGCTCGCGAGCGGCTCGATCGGCATGGCCGGCGGGCAGGCGATCGACCTGGCGAGCGTCGGCCTCAAGCTGACGCGCGAGCAGCTCGAGACGATGCACCGGATGAAGACCGGCGCACTGCTGCGTGCAGCCGTGCGGATGGGCGCGCTGGCTGGCGAGACGCCTTCGGCGGAAACGATGGCTGCGCTCGACGTCTATGCGGGGGCCGTGGGTCTGGCCTTCCAGGTCGTCGACGACATTCTCGACGTCACGACCGATTCGGCGACGCTCGGCAAGACGGCCGGCAAGGATGCGGCGAACGACAAGCCGACCTACGTATCGATCCTCGGCCTCGAGGCGTCGCGCGAGCTGGCAGCGCAATTGCGCGCCGAAGCGCACGACGCGCTGAAACCGTTCGGCGCACGCGCACAGCGTCTCGCCGAACTTGCCGACCTGGTAGTGAACCGGGTCAGCTGACGCGAAAGCCCGCCGCCGCGCATACGCTACGATGCGTGCAACAGAATGCGGGCGCGTTTGATTTCCTACAATGGAACGACGATGTACGACTTGCTGAAAACCATCGACGACCCGGCGGATTTGCGCCGCCTCGATCGTCGCCAACTGCAACCGCTCGCGGATGAACTGCGCGCGTTTGTGCTCGACAGCGTGTCGAAGACGGGCGGCCATTTGTCGTCCAACCTCGGGACGGTCGAGCTGACGATCGCGTTGCACTACGTGTTCAACACGCCGAACGATCGCATCGTCTGGGACGTGGGCCACCAGACCTATCCGCACAAGATCCTGACGGGCCGTCGCGACCAGATGCATTCGCTGCGTCAGCAGGACGGCATCTCGGGCTTCCCGCGTCGCAGCGAATCCGAATACGACACGTTCGGCACCGCACACTCGAGCACGTCGATCTCGGCCGCGCTCGGCATGGCGATCGGCAGCCAGCTGAACGGCGACGACCGCTTCTCGATCGCCGTGATCGGCGACGGCGCGATGACGGCCGGCATGGCGTTCGAAGCGATGAACAACGCGGGCGTGTCGGAAGATGCGAAAGTGCTCGTCATCCTGAACGACAACGACATGTCGATCTCGCCGCCGGTCGGCGCGCTGAATCGCCATCTCGCACGCCTGATGTCGGGCCGCTTCTATGCGGCTGCGCGCGCGGGCGTCGAGCGCGTGCTGAGCGTTGCGCCGCCGGTGCTCGAACTCGCGCGCAAGCTCGAGGAGCACGCGAAGGGCATGGTCGTGCCGGCTACGCTGTTCGAAGAGTTCGGCTTCAACTACATCGGCCCGATCGACGGTCACGATCTCGATTCGCTGATCCCGACGCTGCAGAACATCCGCGAACTGCGCGGTCCGCAGTTCCTGCACGTGGTGACGAAGAAAGGCCAGGGCTACAAGCTCGCCGAAGCCGATCCCGTGCTCTACCACGGCCCCGGCAAGTTCAATCCGGCCGAAGGCATCAAGCCGTCGACCACGCCCGCCAAGAAGACTTACACGCAGGTGTTCGGCGAATGGCTGTGCGATGAAGCCGAGCGCGATACGCGCGTCGTCGGCATCACGCCCGCGATGCGCGAAGGCTCGGGCATGGTCGAGTTCGAGAAGCGCTTCAAGGACCGCTACTACGACGTCGGCATCGCCGAGCAGCACGCGGTGACGTTCGCGGGCGGCATGGCAACCGAAGGCCTCAAGCCGGTCGTCGCGATCTACTCGACGTTCCTGCAGCGTGCTTACGATCAGTTGATCCACGACGTCGCGCTGCAGAACCTGCCGGTCGTGTTCGCGATCGACCGCGCGGGCCTCGTCGGCGCGGACGGTGCAACGCACGCGGGTGCATACGATCTCGCGTTCATGCGCTGCATCCCGAACATGACGATCATGGCCGCATCCGACGAGAACGAATGCCGCCAGATGCTGCACACGGCGCTGCAGCAGCCGAACCCGACCGCGGTGCGCTATCCGCGCGGCGCGGGCACGGGCGTGGCGACGGTGAAGGAATTCACCGAGATCCCGCTCGGCAAGGGTGAAGTGCGTCGCCAGACGTCGCAGCCGGAAGGCAAGCGCGTCGCGATCCTCGCATTCGGCACGATGGTCGCACCGTCGCTCGCTGCGGGCGAAGAGCTCGACGCAACCGTCGCGAACATGCGTTTCGTGAAGCCGGTCGACGCTGCGCTCGTGCGCGAACTCGCCGAAACGCACGACTACCTCGTCACGGTCGAGGAAGGCTGCGTGATGGGTGGCGCGGGTTCGGCCTGCGTGGAAGCCCTGATGGAGAGTGGGGTTATCCGACCCGTACTACAATTGGGCCTCCCTGACCTGTTCATCGATCACGGCGATCCCGCGAAGCTGCTGTCGCAATGCGGCCTCGACGGCGCGGGCATCGCGAAATCGATTCGCGAACGCTTTCTGAACCCGGCGGCCGATGTCGCCGGTCAGGCGAAGCGCGTCGCATAAGCTGGCGCCGCCTGCGGGCGGTGCCGGTGCGACTGGCGCAACCGGTCTTCATTGATGCGGAAAACATGGGCCTGCGGGCCCATGTTGCTTTTCCGGCTGCCGCATGACGCGGCGTGCGCGTCGTCGAACGCGCGGCTTACAAGGATTGAACAAGATGAACCAGATGAATCCCGCCTTCGTGATGCCCGACGTGCAGAGCACGGTGGATACCCGTCAGATTCCGATTCAGCGCGTGGGCGTGAAGGCGGTCCGGCATCCGTTGACGGTGTGTACCGAAAGCGGCGACGTGCAGCCGACCGTCGGTGTCTGGAACCTCGACGTCCGCCTGCCTGCCGACCAGAAGGGCACGCACATGTCGCGCTTCGTCGCGCTGCTCGAGGAGAATCGCGCGCCGCTGACGGTCGAGCGGTTCCGCGCGATGCTCGCGTCGATGCTCGAGAAGCTCGAAGCCGAAGCCGGCCGTATCGAGGTCACGTTTCCGTATTTCGTGAACAAGACGGCGCCGGTGTCGGGTGTGCAGAGCCTGCTCGACTATGAAGTGACGCTCGCGGGCGAAAGCCGCCACGGCGACACGCGCCTGTTCCTGAAGGTGCTCGTGCCGGTGACGAGCCTGTGCCCGTGCTCGAAGAAGATCTCGCAGTACGGCGCGCACAACCAGCGCTCGCACGTGACGATCGACGCGGAGCTCGCGGCCGACCTGCCGGTCGAGGCGCTGATTCGCATCGCGGAAGAAGAGGCGTCGTGCGAACTGTGGGGCCTGCTGAAGCGTCCCGACGAGAAGTTCGTCACCGAGCGCGCATACGAGAATCCGAAGTTCGTCGAGGATCTCGTGCGCGACGTCGCGCAGCGTCTCGACGCGGACGAGCGCGTGGTTGCGTATGTGCTCGAAGCAGAGAACTTCGAGTCGATCCACAATCACAGTGCGTATGCGCTGATCGAGCGCGACAAGCGTCAGGCCGCATAACGCTGCGTCTTTTTGTCGCGCCAATGAGAAAGGCCGCTCACCGAGCGGCCTTTTTTGCGTGGGTTGCGCGGTTCAGCGTGCGAGCGACGCGAGGTCCCAGCGCGGCTTCACGGTGAATGCGTAGTCGGCATTCGCCTGCTCGGGCCAGCGGCCGAGCCGCAGTGCGCCCGCCAGCGCGATCATCGCGCCGTTGTCGGTGCAGAGCGCGAGATCGGGATAGTGCACGTCGAAGCCGCGCTTGGCCGCGGCGGCCGACAGCGCCGCGCGCAACTGGCGGTTCGCGCCGACGCCGCCCGCGACCACGAGGCGCTTGAGCTTCGTCTTTTTCAGCGCGGCGAGCGACTTCGCAACGAGCACGTCGACGGCCGCGTCGACGAAGCCGCGCGCAAGGTCGGCCTTCGCGCGGTCGAGCGCAGCGCCCTCCAGCTTCGCCGCTTCGAACTTCTTCATCTGCGTGAGCACGGCGGTCTTCAAGCCGCTGAAGCTGAAGTCGAGATCGCCCGAATGCAACATCGGGCGCGGTAGCACGACCGCGCCCGGCGTGCCCGTCTCGGCGAGCTTCGACACTTCCGGGCCACCCGGGTAGCCGAGGCCGATCAGCTTCGCCGTCTTGTCGAACGCTTCGCCGGCCGCGTCGTCGAGCGTTTCGCCGAGCGTTTCGTACACGCCGACGTCGGTCACGCGCATCAGTTGCGTATGGCCGCCGGACACCAGCAGTGCGATGAACGGGAACGGCGGCGGTTCGTCGACGAGCAGCGGCGACAGCAGATGGCCTTCGAGGTGATGGATGCCGACGGTCGGCTTGTTCCAGGCGAGGGCGAGCGCATTGGCGATGCTCGCACCGACCAGCAGCGCGCCGGCCAGGCCGGGGCCCTGGGTGAACGCGATCGCGTCGATGTCGTCGCGGCGTGTGCCGCTTTGCGCCATCACTTCCTCGAGCAGCGGCAATGCGCGGCGGATATGGTCGCGCGACGCGAGTTCGGGCACGACGCCGCCGTACTCGCGGTGCATCGCGATCTGCGAATGGAGCGCGTGCGCGAGCAGGCCGCGCTGCGTGTCGTAGAGCGCGAGGCCGGTTTCGTCACAGGAGCTTTCGATGCCGAGAACGAGCATGGGTGCGGGCAGGGCGCGCCGTATCGAGCGCGCCGCAGGAAGGTCAACGTAACCGGAAAGTATAGCAGGCGAGGGCCTGCCGCCGCTGGCGGCGGCCCGGGCCCGATGCCGGGCAGGTACAATCCGCGCCATGGAAACTTTTGACATCGCCGTGATCGGCGCGGGCGCCGCCGGGATGATGAGCGCCGCGGTTGCCGGGCAGCTCGGCCGCCGCGTCGTGCTGATCGATCACGCGCCACGGCTCGCCGAGAAGATCCGCATCTCGGGCGGCGGCCGCTGCAACTTCACGAACCTGTACGCCGGGCCCGACAACTATCTGTCGTCGAATCCGCATTTCGCGCGTTCGGCGCTGGCGCGCTATACGCCGCGCGACTTCCTCGGGCTGCTCAAGCGCCATCACGTGACCTGGCACGAAAAGCACAAGGGCCAGCTTTTTTGCGACCACGGCAGCGACGCGGTCATCGACGTGCTGAAGCACGAGTGCGACGCAGGTGGCATTGCGTGGCGCCGGCCCGTGGTCGTCGACGCGGTGCGCCACGCGCCGGCCGATGGGTTCGTGCTCGACACGCAGCAGGCGGGGGCGATCGGCGCGCGCGCGCTGATCGTCGCGACGGGCGGCCTGTCGATCCCGAAGATCGGTGCGACCGACTTCGGCTACCGGCTGGCGAAGCAGTTCGGCCACAAGCTCGTCGATACGCGGCCCGCGCTCGTGCCGCTGACGTTCGCGCAGCAGGACTGGGCGCCGTTCGCGGCCCTGTCGGGCGTGTCGCTCGAAGTGCGCGTGTCGACTGGCGACAAGAAGCGCGGCGGCGAATTCGTCGAGGATCTGCTGCTGACCCATCGTGGCCTGTCGGGGCCCGGCATCCTGCAGATCTCGAGCTACTGGCAGCCCGGCGACCCGATCCGCGTCGACCTGCTGCCGCAGCGTGACACGGTGGCCGACCTGCTCGACGCGAAGCACTCGTCGAAGCGCCAGATCGGTTCGCTGCTCGCCGATTGGGTGCCGTCGCGCCTCGCGCATGCGTGGCTCGACACGCATCGCGTCGCGGCCGACGCGCGGCTCGCGGACCTGCCCGACAAGACGCTGCGCCAGATCGGCGAGGCGCTGTCCGGCTGGACGCTGACGCCGAACGGCACCGAGGGCTACAAGAAGGCCGAAGTGACGAAGGGCGGGGTCGATACGCGGGAGCTGTCGTCGTCGACGATGATGAGCGCGCGCGTGCCGGGGTTGTTCTTCGTCGGCGAAGCGATGGACGTGACGGGCTGGCTCGGCGGCTACAACTTCCAGTGGGCATGGGCGTCCGGCACGGCGGCCGGGCAAGCCGCGGCGGAGTATTCGCGCGGCGCCTGACGGGCCGGCGCCTCTTGGCGGGACCAGGCCCCGTGCCTTTGGACAATCCAATCGCTCTGCTATACTCGGTAGTCTTTCCCTGCAAACCTTTATTCGTGTCGGATCATGACGATCATTCGCGTTAAAGAGAACGAGCCGTTCGAAGTTGCAATGCGTCGCTTCAAGCGCACGATCGAGAAGAACGGTCTGCTGACCGAACTTCGCGCGCGCGAGTTTTTCGAGAAGCCGACCGCGGAGCGCAAGCGCAAGAAGGCCGCTGCAGTGAAGCGTCATTACAAGCGAATTCGCAGCCAGACGTTGCCGAAGAAGCTGTACTGAAGGATTGGGCGCCGCGCGGTTCGCTGAGCGGCGCACCGGCGACTCCGCGCGATTCGGTACGATCGCGCAGCCGATCAGGCGGCGAGTCGCCGATGCCGGATTCGAGCAACCCGCTTGAGACACTGTCCCAAGCGGGTTTTTGTGTTGACGCCCATTCGCGGGCGTCGGATTCACGTTTCCATTCCGGGTGAAAGATGAGTTTGAAAGAGCAGATCAGCGAAGACATGAAGGCCGCAATGCGCGCGAAGGAAAGCGAGCGCCTGGCGACGATTCGCCTGCTGATGGCCGCGATCAAGCAGCGTGAGGTCGATGATCGCGTCACGCTCGACGACGCGGACATCACGGCCGTGATCGACAAGATGATCAAGCAGCGCAAGGATTCGATCAGCCAGTTCCAGGCCGCAGGCCGCGACGACCTCGTCGCGAAGGAGCAGGCCGAGCTGGTCGTGCTGGGCGGCTACATGCCCGCGCAACTGTCGGACGCCGAAGTGGCGGCCGAAGTCCAGGCGGCGGTCGCGCAAACCGGCGCAGCCGGCCCGCAGGACATGGGCAAGGTGATGGGCGTGCTGAAGGGCAAGCTCGCCGGCCGTGCCGACATGACGGCCGTTTCCGCGCAGGTCAAGGCCGCGCTCACGAAGTAAAACCCGTTCCCGGCGCGCCCAGCGATGCGTGCGCCGGGCGTCGTATTGTCTTTTTTCGCTCGATCCCACGGTGATTCCGCATTCGTTCCTGCAGGACTTGCTGAACCGCGTCGATATCGTCGACGTGGTGGGCCGGTACGTGCAGCTCAAGAAGGGCGGCGCCAACTTCATGGGGTTGTGCCCGTTCCATAACGAGAAGAGCCCGTCGTTTACCGTCAGTCCGACCAAGCAGTTCTATCACTGCTTCGGTTGCGGCGCGCACGGCACGGCGATCGGCTTCCTGATGGAGCACGCGGGGCTCACGTTCCCGGAAGCCGTGCAGGAACTCGCGCAGTCCGTCGGGCTGACCGTGCCGCACGAACCGTCGATGCGCGGTGGCGGTGGGGGCGGTGGCGGCGACTATCCGGCGCCGGTGTCGAAATCGGTCGCGACCGCGCTGTCCGATGCGATGACGGCCGCGTGCGACTACTACCGCAAGCAGTTGCGCGGTGCGACCGTCGCGATCCAGTACCTGAAGAACCGGGGCCTGACCGGCGAGATCGCCGCGCGTTTCGGTCTCGGCTACGCGCCGGACGGCTGGCAGAACCTCGAAACCGCGTTCCCGGACTATCGCGACGAATCGCTCGTCGAGTCGGGGCTCGTGATCGTCAGCGAGAAGACCGACGCGCAGGGCGTCGCGCGCCGCTACGACCGGTTCCGTGAGCGGATCATGTTCCCGATCCGCAACGTGAAGGGGCAGGTGATCGGCTTTGGCGGCCGCGTGCTCGGCAGTGGCGAACCGAAGTACCTGAACTCGCCCGAAACGCCGCTGTTCAACAAGGGTAGCGAGCTGTACGGGCTGTTCGAGGCGCGGCTCGCGATTCGCGAGCGCAAGTACATGCTGGTCGTCGAAGGCTACATGGACGTCGTCGCGCTCGCGCAGCTCGGGTTTCCGAACGCGGTCGCGACGCTCGGCACCGCGTGCACGCCGATTCACGTGCAGAAGCTGTTGCGCCAGACCGACACGGTCATTTTCAGTTTCGACGGCGATTCGGCCGGACGGCGGGCGGCGCGGCGCGCGCTCGAGGCCTGCCTGCCGCATGCGGGCGACAATCGCACGATCCGGTTCCTTTTTTTGCCGACCGAACATGATCCGGACAGCTATGTACGCGAGTTCGGTGCGGACGCGTTCTCCGAGCAGGTCGAGCGCGCGATGCCGCTGTCGCAATTTCTGCTGAACGAAGCAATTGCGGGCAAGGCGCTCGATCAGCCGGAAGGGCGCGCGAAGGCGTTGTTCGATGCGAAGCCGCTGCTGCAGGCGCTGCCCGCGAACGCGTTGCGCGCGCAGATCATGCACATGTTCGCTGACCGCCTCGATATCCCGTTCGAAGAGGTCGCGGGGCTGTCCGACGTCGATACGCGGATCGCGGCGCCGCCGCGCCAGGCGCCCGCGCGCAGCGAGCGCCGCCGCGTGACGGACAGCGAAAAGCGCGCACTGCGCACGCTGGTGATGCATCCGCGCATCGCGTCGCAGCTCGACGACGAGCAGATTGCGACCCTGCGCGCGTTGCCGCGCATCGGCGAGTTGTTCGCGGAAGTCGTCGATCATGCGCGCGCGCTGGGCGACGGCGCGGAGTTCCGGCTGCTGTCGGATGTCCTGCGGACGTCCTCGAACGGGGCGACTTACGAGGAAATCTTCCGCGAAATTCTGGACTATGATGAAAACGTCCGCGATTTGCTGTTACAGAATCCGGAAGACGAGACGGTGCCCGAGCGGCAGCGTGAGCAGGAACGGATCGCGGGGGAGGAACTGCAGGCGGCGGTGCTCAAGATGCGCTATGACGCTTGCTGTGACCGGCTTGACCGGCTGGCGCGGCAATCCACCTTCACACCCGAGGAATTGGCCGAATTGACGGAATTGAACCAGCAGCGAACCGACATGAAACGTCGGCTCGGGCTGTAGGCGGCCGGGGCGCTTAGAGAGGGCTCCCCAGCGTGCTATAATATAAGGTTTCCAGCGGTTTGTTTTCCAAGCAGAGGCGAGAATCGCGATGGCAAAGACGACAGGCGGAAAGAAAGCAACAGGCAAGGGCTCGACGGAGCCGACCAAGAAGGTCACAGCGGCCAAGTCTGCTTCTTCCACCAGGACAACGTCTTCAGCCACGTCAGCCTCAGCGGGAAAGAAAACCGCGGCCGGCACTGCTCAGGCTGCGCCGGCACCGGCAGCCAGAACACGGGCTGCCGCGAGACCCGACTCCGGGCCGGCCAAGCCGGCGGCGAAGCGGGCAAGTGCGAAAAGCGCAAGGGACACGACTGCCGACGCGGACGAAACGGCAGTACGTACTACTCATGCACCCACGGTTCAACCGGCTGTCGTCCAGCAGCCGCGAGTCGATATAGCCGGTACGGCGAACTCCATGACCAAAAAGCTGAACGAAGTATCCGTCGTTGACGACGCAAATCAGAGCGACGAGCAGCCCGCAGCCGCGGCTGCACCGGGCAAATCCAAGGTGCGCGATCGTCGCGCCAAGGAAAAGGCGCTGCTGAAGGAAGCGTTCGCGACGAGCACGCCGGGCACGGCCGAGGAGCTCGAAGAGCGCCGCGTGAAACTGCGCGCGCTGATCAAGCTCGGCAAGGAGCGCGGCTTCCTGACGTACGCCGAAATCAACGACCACCTGCCGGACAACTTCACCGAGACCGAAGCCCTCGAAGGCATCATCGGCACGTTCAACGACATGGGCGTGGCGGTCTACGAGCAGGCGCCGGACGCGGAAACGCTGCTCCTGAACGACAACGCGCCGGCCGCGTCGTCGGACGATGAAGTCGAAGAGGAAGCGGAAGTCGCGCTGTCCACCGTCGATTCGGAATTCGGCCGCACGACCGATCCGGTCCGGATGTACATGCGCGAAATGGGCACGGTCGAGCTGCTCACGCGCGAAGGCGAAATCGAGATCGCGAAGCGGATCGAGGACGGCCTGCGCCACATGGTGATGGCCATCTCCGCGTGCCCGACGACGATCGCCGACATCCTCGCGATGGCCGAACGCGTCGCGAACGAAGAGATCCGCGTCGACGAGCTCGTCGACGGCCTGCTCGATCCGAATGCTTCGGACTCCGCCGATACCGACGGCTTCTCCGCGAAGGAAGCGGAAGCCATCGAGAACGAGGACGAGGAAGCCGAAGAGGAAGAGGAAGAAGAGGAAGAGGAGGAAGACGACGGCGCCGCGCAGGCATCGGCGAACGCCGCCCAGCTCGAAGCCCTCAAGCGCGCCTCGCTCGACAAGTTCTCGCAGATCAGCGAGTGGTTCGACAAGATGCGCCGCGCGTTCGAAAAGGAAGGCTACAAGTCGAAGGCCTACCTGAAGGCGCAGGAAACGATCCAGACCGAACTGATGACGATCCGCTTCACCGCGCGTACCGTCGAGCGCCTGTGCGACACGCTGCGTGCGCAAGTGGATGAAGTGCGTCAGGTCGAACGCCAGATCCTGCACACCGTCGTCGACAAGTGCGGCATGCCGCGTTCGGAATTCATCGCGCGCTTCCCGGGCAGCGAGACGGATCTCGACTGGTCCGAGAAGATCACGGCCGAAGGCCATTCGTACAGCGCGGTCCTGTCGCGTAACATCCCGGCGATCCGCGAACAGCAGCAGCGCCTGCTCGACCTGCAGGCGCGCGTCGTGCTGCCGCTGAAGGACCTGAAGGAAACCAACCGCCAGATGGCGGCCGGCGAACTGAAGGCACGCCAGGCGAAGCGCGAAATGACCGAGGCCAACCTGCGTCTCGTGATCTCGATCGCGAAGAAGTACACGAACCGCGGCCTGCAGTTCCTCGACCTGATCCAGGAAGGCAACATCGGCCTGATGAAGGCGGTGGACAAGTTCGAATACCGTCGTGGCTACAAGTTCTCGACCTACGCGACGTGGTGGATCCGTCAGGCCATCACGCGTTCGATCGCGGACCAGGCGCGCACGATCCGTATTCCGGTTCACATGATCGAAACGATCAACAAGATGAACCGCATCTCGCGGCAGATCCTGCAGGAAACCGGTCTCGAGCCGGATCCGGCAACGCTCGCCGAGAAGATGGAGATGCCGGAAGACAAGATCCGCAAGATCATGAAGATCGCGAAGGAGCCGATCTCGATGGAAACGCCGATCGGTGACGACGACGATTCCCATCTTGGCGACTTCATCGAGGACAACAACACGGTCGCGCCGGCGGATGCAGCGCTGCATGCCAGCATGCGCGACGTCGTGAAGGACGTGCTCGATTCGCTGACGCCGCGTGAGGCGAAGGTGCTGCGGATGCGTTTCGGTATCGAGATGAGCACCGACCACACGCTCGAGGAAGTCGGCAAGCAGTTCGACGTCACGCGCGAGCGGATCCGTCAGATCGAGGCCAAGGCGCTGCGCAAGCTGCGTCACCCGAGCCGTTCCGACAAGCTGAAGTCGTTCCTCGAAGGGAACTGATTTCGAGCGTCTCTCCTGCGAACGCCGCCGGTATCTGCATGATGCCGGTGGCGTTTGTCCCCTTTGTTGTTACAATGCCGGCCCGGCTGCATTGCCAGGGCGGCGTGTAGCACGCGTCGTATCTCATCAGGGCTTGTAGCTCAGCGGTTAGAGCAGTCGACTCATAATCGATTGGTCGCGGGTTCGAACCCCGCCGGGCCCACCAGATTTCATGCCGCGCCACGCTGTGCCGTGGCATGCCGAAAACCCGCGATGGCTGCATGCGTCGCGGGTTTTTCTTTGCATGTGCCCGCATCGATCTCCCCGCTGACATCCCGCTGCGAGCGCTTCCACCGCGTGTGACAGCGGTATGTCGCGCGCCGGCCGGGCGTGTTGCAGCACCGCCACCGGGAAAACGCGGAAACGGTGCAGTGCCGATTGCAATCGAAGTATGCTGTGGCGCGGCACGGCCCGAGCGCGATACGCGTCGCGCGCCCGGACTGCCGATCCGCGCCGCGCTCGATCCGGCGCCCAGAATAAACAGACTTCGCCGGGAGTGGGGGCGGTCATCATGACCATGCTGCGTTCGTGGGGTGCGATTCTCTCGTTGCTGGCGCTCGTTGCGTGCGCCAGCCTTCCGCCGCAGGCCGATCGCGCGCCGACGCATGCGTTCACCGATACGGAACACACGCGGCTGGGCGCCGCGTTCCGGCAGCAGGCCGCCGAGCATCCCGGGCAGGATGCGTTTCACTTGCTGACCGATCCGGTCGACGCGCTGGACGCACGTGTGCTGCTGGCCGACCGGGCAGACCGGTCGCTGGATCTTCAGTACTACATCTGGCACGACGACCTGACCGGGCATGAACTGGCCGATGCCGTCATTCGCGCGGCCGATCGCGGCGTGCGCGTGCGTGCGCTGCTCGACGATCTCGGCACGAACGCGGACGACCGCAAGCTGCTCGAGATCAGCTCGCATCCGAACATCGAGATCCGTTTGTTCAATCCGGTGGCGACGCGCCGGTTCAAGAAGATCGGCACGGTGTTCGAGTTCGCGCGCGTCAACCGGCGCATGCACAACAAGGCGCTGATCGCGGACAACCAGGTGGCGATCGTCGGCGGCCGCAATATCGGCGACGAGTACTTCGGCGCCTCGTCGATGCTGGAGTTCGGCGATCTCGATGTCGTCGTCCATGGCCCGGCGGTGAAGGACATCTCGACCGAATTCGATACGTTCTGGAATTCGCCGTACGCGTATCCGATCGATACGCTGGTCGGGCACGACGCTGCGCCGGGCGGGCTCGATCGCGAGCGCGAGCGGCTGCGCGACTACCTGAGGGCCATGGAGGACAATCCGTACGTGCTCGAAGCACGGCAGCGGCTCGACCGGATCGTGCACGGGCAGGGTACCGAATTGTCGTGGGGGCACGCGACGGTGCTGTACGACGATCCGTCGAAGATCGCGCATGCGCCGAAGGACAGCGACGGGCACCTGTTGCCGAAGTTGCGAGCACTTGCGTTGCAGCCTCAGCATGACCTGCTGATCGTGTCGCCGTATTTCGTGCCGGGCAAGGACTTCGTCGAGCGGCTGCGCGCGTATTCGGCGCGCGGCGTGCGTGTGACGGTGCTCACCAATTCGCTCGCGTCGACCGACGTGGCGGCCGTGCATGCCGGCTATCGCCGCTACCGGAGCGACCTCGTCGCAGCCGGCGTGCAGCTCTACGAGCGGCGGCCATCGGGCGACAAGAGCATTTCGAAGGACGTCATCATCGGCTCGTCGCGTGCGTCGCTGCATGCGAAAACCTACGTGTTCGACCACCAGCGCATTTTCATCGGGTCGATGAATTTCGATCCGCGCTCGCTGAACCTCAATACCGAGATCGGTGTGTTCTGCGAGAGTCCGGCGATCGCGTCGCAGGTTGCCAACGATCTGGAATCGCGACTCGACCGGATCGCGTGGCGTGTCGAGCCGAGGACCGATACGGCCGGGAAAGGGCGGCTCAAGTGGATTCAGACCGATGCGGACGGAAAGGTCACCGAAATCGATCACGAGCCGGAAGTGTCGGCGGCGCGGCGGATGGAAGTCTGGTTTCTGGGGCTGTTTCCGATCGAATCGCAACTGTGAGCGACGCTCAGCGGCGCGTGCGGCCGAGCCGTTCGATGACGGCCGCGAACTGCGTCGTTGCCGTCTCGATCCTCGCATCGTCCAGCCCGGAATAGCCGAGCACGAAGCCGTTGTACGGGCGGCCGTCGCCGACGCGACAGGTGCTCAGCGGCTGCAGCAGCAGGCCATGCGCGGACGCGGCGCGCGCGACGTCGGTGTCGTGCAGCGGCGGCGCCAGATCCGCCGACAGATGCATGCCGCCCGGGCTGTCACGCACGCTCAACGCGGTGCCGAGATGGCGGGCGAGGGCCGCTTCGAGGCTGCTGCGCCGGTCGGCGTAGCGTGACCTCATCTTGCGCAGGTGCCGCGCAAAGAGACCGGTGTCGATGAATTCGGCCATCGCGAGCTGGTCGGCGGAATGTCCGCGATGGACGAGTTCGCGCAGCGTTCGCGTGAAGCGTTCGACCAGGGCAGGCGGCACCACCATGAAGCCGAGCCGAAGGGCGGGAAACATCGTCTTGCTGAACGTGCCGAGATAGCAGACCGGCGCGTCGGGATGCAGGCCCTGGATCGCGGGCAACGGCTGGCCGCCGTGACGGAACTCGCTGTCGTAATCGTCCTCGATGATCCATGCGCCGCACGCGATCGCATGCTCGACGAGCGCCGCTCGCCGCCGGGGGCTCATCAGCGCGCCGAGCGGGTATTGATGCGATGGCGTCGTATAGATCAGCCGGGGCGGCTGGTTGCGCCACTGTTCGCCGGTGGGCGCCATCCCTTCGTGATCGACCTCGATCGGCACGAGATTCAGGCCGGTCGACTGGAAGGCCGTCCGGGCGCCGTTGTAGCAGGGATTCTCGAGCCAGCCGTTTTCGCCGGGATTCGCCAGCATGCGCGCGCACAACTCGAGGCTGCCTTGCGTGCCGTCGGTGATGAATACCTGATCCGTGTCGCAGCGCACGCCTCGCGACACGCGGATGTAGGCGGCCACCGCGCGCCTGAGTTCGGGCAGCCCTTCGGCCGGGCCATACGCGAGGTGGGCGGGCTTGATGGTTTTCCACGCGTGCTCGATGCAACGACGCCACTGTGCAACGGGGAATTCGTCGAGCGAGGGCAGGCCGGGGACGAACGGCAGCATGCGTTCGGGCTCGGGATCGGCGTTCTCCAGCCCGTGCACGCGCGCCGACAGCTGAACCGCGGGCGGGCCGTCTTCATTCGTGGTGCCCGCGCGGCTGGATCCGTCCCATCGCGTGATCGTGCCGTTGCGCGTGGCGGCCACGAAGCCTTCTTCCGCCAGGCGCTCGTATGCATAGACCGCCGAATTGCGTGCAATGCCCAGCTCGGCCGCGAGTACGCGCGTCGACACGAGCCGCGTGCCGGGCGGAAGGTGCCCGTCGAGCAGCAGGGTGCGCAGGCTGCGGTACAGCGCTTCCTGCTGGCTGTGTCGGGTCGTGCCGTCCTGTCGGGAAAGCGACGAGATGAGCAGCGCGAGATCCATGGGCTGGTTCCAGAAATTTCCGTTGTGCTGGTTCTTTTGAAGATGCCACGCGCATCGTATCGTTCACGTGCTCGCGGTACAGGCTGGAGCGCAAGGCATTCCGGCGATCGTCGCGGCGCGTTGCACGCGCGTATTTTGATCGATTTGACGCGCGACTGTCGACAAGCCCGGCGACGGCGCGTTCGGCCACGAATGCAACGCGATATCGATTCAATTCATTTCGCAGTACCTATATATGAAAGACCAGACTGAAATTTCGCCGACACCACGTACGACCATTCGCCGGCTACCCGAGCTGGCCAGTCATGATCGCGCGATGCTCCACCGCATCGTGGACGAGGCCTACGTCTGCCACATCGCGTTCGGCGACGGACAGAACACGCACTGCATCCCGACCGCGCACTGGCGGCGTGGCGACTTTCTCTATATCCACGGATCCAACGGCAGCCGGATGATCAAGGCGCTGTCGGCGGGCGCGCAGGCTTCCATCGCGATCACGTTGCTGGACGGTCTCGTGCTGGCCAGGTCGGCCTTCAACCATTCGATGAATTATCGATCCGCGGTGATCTACGGGCAGTTCGATGGAGTGGAGGGCAGTGCGGAAAAGCTCGCGGCGCTCGATGCGTTGATGGACAAGATCGCACCGGGCCGCCGGCATGAAGCGCGGCCGGGCAATTCGAAGGAAATCAATGCGACCAGCGTGCTGCGGATTTCGATGGACGAAGCGGCCGTGAAAGTCAGCGATTCGCTGCCGTCCGACAAGGAGGAGGATCTGGAACTCGCCGCCTGGGCCGGAGTCCTGCCGCTGAAGATGACACGCGGCGCGCCGGTGCATGCCGACGGCAACGTGCCCGTGCCGGACTACGTGCGGAACTGGGCCGATTGAGTCGTGCATCGACGGCCGGCAGCGCGCATGCGGCGCTGCCGTGCCGCGGGGTGATGGCTACTCCGGACGATGTTCGCGCGATTCGTGCTCCGGGTGAGACTGGGCAGGGTGCGGATGCGCAGCTGCCGCATGCTCGGGTGCCGGCTGCCGGGGCTGCGGTGCCGTGTGTTCCTGCGGCGGCGCTTCGGCGTGTGGCTGCATCTCCTTGCGTTGTTGCTGCTGTGCCTCTTCGCGCTGCTGTTGCTGTTGGGCCTCGCTGCGCTGCTGCGCTTCCACGCGTTGCTGCTGCTGGGCTTCGTTGCGCTGCTCGGCCGCCGCGCGCTCCTGCTGTTGTTGCACCGCATTGCGTTGCTGCATCGCTTCGCGTTGCTGTTGCTGCGCGGCGTTGTGCTGCTGCGTTTCCTCGCGTTGTTGCTGCTGTTGCTGTGCCGCCATGCGATTTTCCTGCGCGGTGCGCTCCTGCTGCATCGCCTGCTGCCGCTCGTCGTGCATCGCGCCGGGCGGATGCTGCGCCGGTGCCTCGGCATGCGGCACGTTCGCGCGGTTTTGCGCGAATGCTTCAGGCGTGGGGCGTGTACCGGGGCGCGCGTCGTTTGCGCCGAAGTGCGGCATCGTCATCGGCGCGGCGCCTGCGCGCTGCTCCATGGCCTGTCCGCGCATCGGTTCGGCGCCCGGCTGTACGCTGTTGCGCTCGATCGTCGTGTTGTTGTTGGTGGTGACGTTGCCGCCGTAGTTGTTCGTGATGCGCGTGTTGCGGATGTTGGTGATGTTGTTGATCACGGTGGTCGACTTCGTCACGTACGTGGTGTGGTTGTACACCACGGCCGGGCGCTGCCAGCCGCCGTTCCACCTCGGGCCTTCCGGACGCGGCGCACCCCAGTTCATGCCCCATGCATGCCAGCCCCAGTCGTGGTGCCCGAAGATCGCGGCGCCGACGGCGATGCCGACGCCGAACGTGATCACGCTGGCCGCAACGACTTCGCCGGTGCTGTATGCGGGCGGACGGTACACGTAGCCCGGGTAGGCCGACACCGGCTCGCCGTAGACGACAGTCGGGTTGTACGACGGCACGTACACGACATCCGGCTGCGCGGATTCGATCTCGATCGCCTGCACGGGCGGCGGCACGATCGCCGGCCCGGCGTACACCACGGGCGCGTCGGCGGCCGGCGTGTAGCCGGTCGGCGCGGCCTGCGCGACTTGCGTGACGCGCATCTGGCCGCCCGAGCGCAGATGACCGGACGTCTGCGCGCGCTGGCGCATCACCTGGATCGCGTTCATCACGTCGGTCGGATCGTTGTAGTACGCCTGGCCGAGCGACGTGGTCCAGGCCGGGTTCGACGCCATTTGCGCCAGGACCGCGGGGAAGGCGGTCAGCGCCTTGACGGACGGGTCCCACGGCTGTGCATCGGCGGCGCTCGCGAGTGCCTGCCCCTTCAATGCCGGATTCTGCGCGACCCAGTTGTTGGCGGCCGTCGCCTGGTCCGGATACGTTGCACCTGCAAGCACCAGTGCGACGAGCTTGTCGGGGAACAGCGCGATCGGCGCGACCATCTGGTAGAGCTGGTCGGCGCTCGGCGGCGTGTAGGCGACGGGCGTCGAGGCCGGCTGCGCCGCGGCGGCCGCGCTCGCATCGCTCGCCGGTGCGGCGGGGCTGCTGTCGCCGTTCTTGTTGCACGCCGACAGGCCGAGCAGCGACACGATGAGGGACGACGCGATCAGCGTCCTGACGGGGCGGTGGGCACGGTTGTTGTTCATGAGGTTCGTTCGATGTGGTGGCAGCGTTGGCAGGCACGCGGGCTGCGCGATCGGCGTGGGCACTGTGCCTCGACCGTGCGCGCATGCGCCGACGGCATCGGCCGGCGCGCGCGGCAAGATCGTGTTCGCATGGTGGAAGTCCCGCGACGAATCGTCATATTCAGTTAAACGCACGACACGCGCGGAAGTGTCGGGGTGTTATGTAACAGTGTGTGTACCTTGCAGTCCGTAAGCGGGCGGACGCCCGACGGGTAATCGATCTGAAAGTTGCTGACGCAACGATTGCAAGGTCGGCGCGCGTATCGTCTCGCCGGATGCTCGCTTCGCGAGATGGCGCGGAATGCAGAAAGCCCGCGACGGCTTGCACCTGTCGCGGGCTTTTACGCGGTTGCGTGCGGTTCCGGGTGCACGCATTCGCGCGCACCCGGGACCGGGTCGGTCATCGGCTCATCAGCGCGCGAAATCCGACGTGCTCTGGATGAACGCGTTCAGCTTCGAGATGTTCACGCTGCCGAAGCCCGTCGTCGCGTCCCAGCCGGCCTTCGCCTTGTAGCCGTAGGTGCCGCTGCCGTTGTTGCCGGACGTGACGTCGTGCAGCAGCGCCGCGTTCGACGGGAAGTACTTGTAGATGCTCGACGCGGGGAAACCCAGCGCATTGTTGTTGGCCGACTGCAGCCGCGCCCAGATGCCCGTGAAGATCGGCGCGGCGAGGCTCGTGCCGCCTTCGTTGTTCAGGTAACCCGAGCCCCACAGCGTGTCGGACGTCTGGCCGTTCACCACCAGAATCGCGCCGGTGCGCAGGTCGGCGTCGAAGCCGACGTCGGGCAGTGCGCGCTTGGTCGATCCGGTCAGGGTCGACGACTGCCAAGTCGGCGCGGCCTCGTACTTGCTGTACCCGCCGCCCGTCGACCACACGGTGCCCGGTTGCCAGCTCGGATCGTTCCAGACGATCTCGCTGTTGTACGCGTTGGTCGACGTATTCGTGAACAGCGTCGTGCCGCCTACCGCGATCACGTACGGCGACGTGGCCGGTTCGCTCACCGTGTAGGTCGAGCGCGACGGCGTGCCGCTTGCGCATTCGTACGCGCCGTGGTCGCCGGCCGACACGGAGAAGGTCTGCCCCTGCGCGACCGCCTGCTTGAAGATGGTGTCGTCGGTCGCCTGCGAGCCGGTGCTGTACGCCGACGATTCGCACACGCCGAGCGACACGTTGATCACCTTCGCGACGTTGTCGGTCACGACCCTGTTGTACGCGGCCGTGATCGCGGTGAGCGTCATCGACGGCGCGGCATAGAACACGACCTGCTTCACGCTGCCGCCGGCCGTGCCGACGATCGACTGGCTGTCGAGATTCCACTCGACGGTGCCCGACGTATCGGTGTACGAACTGCCTGCCGGGCCGGTCTGCACGATGGTGCTGCTGATCGAGCCGAGGCCGTTGTTCGCGGCAAACGTATTGAGGTCGCTCACGGTCTGCGACAGGTCGCCTTCGGAGATGATGCCGACCGTGGTCTGCGAGGCCGTCGGCGTGCCGTCGCCGCCGTAGATCGACGAGAACTCGGTCGGGTTGTGCGGCACCGCCGACGCGCCGGCCGGGATCGTCAGGTTGCTGGTGTTGCCTTGCGGCTTGCTGCCGGCGCCGGTATGCATCAACTCGACGTTCTGCAGCCCGAGCACCGCGCCCACGATGTTGCCGATCGCGTTCGGCACTTGCGCGGCGTCGGTATTCGCATAGACGCTGCGGCCGTTGCGCGTGAAACGCTTGAGCGTCGTGCGGAACGCGGACTTGACGGTCGCCGCGGTGCCGGACGCGGATACCAGCAGGCGGTTCGGTGCGACCACGATGTTCACGAAACCTTCCTTGCGCAGGTGCGAGACGACGGACGCGACCTGCTGGTCGGTCGGCGCATATTGCGCGGCGAACTGCGCGGGCGTGAGGAACTGCTTGTAGTGCGGCGAGCCGGGCGTATGCAGGTCGCGCAGGTACTGATCGAGTTGCGTCTCGTTGCGCAGGTTCAGCCCGAGCACGATGTCAACCGATTCGCCGGGCGCCAGTTCGACGGCGGCCGTTGCAGCTGCCGCCGTGCTCGCGGCGGGCGCGCTGGCGGTACCGGCTTCGCTCTGCTGCACGAGCGGCAGGAATCCCTTGGTGCGCGTTTCCGTCCAGCCGGCCGCTGGCGCGGCATGGGCGGTCGCGATGCCGAACGACGCGACGGCTGCGGCGGCGGATGCGAGCTTGACGATGCGAATGTGCTTTTGTTTCTTGTCTGCAACCTGATTCATTTGAATTACCCCTCCGGTTGAACATCGAACGGCACGAACAACAACGGTCGACAGCGATGCGGGTCATGCACCGCCGTGTTCTGTCGCATGCATGCGGATGGCACGGACGCGACAGGGCCTTTCACCCGATCCGGAGAGATGGGTTTGCTCCGGGGGCGAAATACGGAAAACGTGATAACGGGAAGGCTGCGCTGCGAGGCAGTCGCGCCGGACTGGACGCGGGCGGGATTGCTAGAGCAACAGTTTCGTTGTCCTGCTCATTTGTTTCGGTCCTTCGGCCCGCTGCCGGATGACAGCCGTCCAGTGATATGCATCGGGATATTGCATGCGCCGGCGCGCGAAAGAATCGACCGGCGGCGAGCACTGCGGTGCGGCGGAAGCGAAAAAACGTAGAGCGGAATCGATTGCGTGGTGGGCAATCCGTCAGATTGCTTGCATCGGACGGTATCAAGAACGAAAGCGAAGTGTCAAACTTTTTTTGATTATATGAAACAAAATTAAATCGAATAAAGCGCAATGATTTTGAAAAGATCGACGGCATTTTGTAATTATCGAAACCGGCAAGAAGGGTAATGCCGGAATCGATTCGTCGATCCTTTCCGATTCGTTTTGTAATGGGCCGGTTGCTATCGAGGAAATGCTCGAATCGCCGGCGCGTGCCGCGGGATGTCGAATTCGAGGACGGCATCGCCGCCAAGCGATGCGAGCTGGCGGATCTGCCCGCCGTGGGCCTGGACGACCGCGCGCACGACGGCCAGGCCGAGCCCGGTTTCAACGAATCGCCGCGAACCTTCGTCTTCGATTCGGACGACGGCGCCCGCAGGGCGGTCCTCGACGAAGAGCTTCAGCCTGGCCGGCGCGGAATGGCGCCGCATGTCGTCGAGCAGCGCGAGAACGGCCTGGCGGATGCGCGCGCCGTCGCAAGTCACGACGGTCGCGTCGGTCGTCAGGTCGATGGCGAACCCCGCTTCACGAAACGCTTCGCGAACCGAATCGATGGCGCTGGCGATTTCGCGGTCGAGGGCCGTCGAGCGCAGGTCGAGTGTCAGCGCCTCGGGTTGTTCGGCAACCTGAAGGTCATCGACGAACCGGAACAGGCCGTCGACCTGGTGAAGCAGCGCATCGCGTGACGAAGTGCCGGCTTCGTTGGCGAGCGCCTTGATGATTTCGAGCCGGGTTTCGAGTTCCGCGAGTGGCGTGCGCATCGAGCGACTGCTGCTTCCGGCGGTGGTTGCCGGACGGGAGGGAGTCCTGTGTTTCAGTTGAAAGGTCATCGCATTGAAGTCCTCGATGAAGCGCGACAGGTCGGCCGTGCAGCCCTCGCGGGAAACCGCGCGCACCGACATGTCGCCGGCGACGATGCGGCCGGTGTTGTCGGCAACCGCGTCGAGCGCCGCGAGCGTGCGGCACATCTGCCGGAGCAGGTCGAACGCGGCTGCCAGCAGGCACGCGAACAGCACCGTCGCGAGCACCAGGTAAGTGGACGCATTGCGGATCATTGCGCCGGCCGTTGCGTCGTGCGGCAACACGACCGGGTGACGCAACACGTCAAGGAGGAAGGCAACGGTACAGGCGGTCAGCACGGCGACGATCGCGCCCAGGCAGATCGCCTGCCCGATGTGCCGGCCGGGTCTCGCCGGCAGCGTCATTGCAGGCCCCGCAGCCGGTAGCCGACACCGCGCATCACTTCGGGCATGCCCGGCGCGCCGGCCTGCTCGAGCTTCCTGCGCAGCCTGCAGATGTGGCTGTCGACCGTGCGCTCCAGCGCGCTCACGTCGGCCATGCACGCATCGAGCAGTTCGCCGCGCGTGAACACGCGGCTCGGCGCTCGCGCCATGTGTGCGAGCAGCCGGAATTCGGTCAGCGTCAGCGTGATCGGTATCTCGGCGGAGTCGGTCCGCACGCGGGCGAGATAGCTGTCGGTATCGATCTCCAGGGCACCGACGCGCAGCATGCGCGTGGCCGGCGGCGCGGCCGAGCGGCGCAGGATCGCGCGCAACCGCGCGACGACTTCGGCCGGGTTGAACGGCTTGACGATGTAGTCGTCCGCACCGGCATGCAGTGCCTGCAGCCGGTCGAGGTCGCGGTCGAACGCGGTGAGCACGACGACGGGCGTATTGCCGCGCCGCCGCAGCTCGGTGAGCACCTCCCAGCCGTTCTTCTGCGGCATCTTCACGTCGAGCAGGATCAGGTCGGGCTTCAGGTGCGGTTGCACGTCGAGCACCGCTTGCCCGTCGGCGACGCGGTAGGTGCGAAAGCCGTCGTGCGTCAGGTACGCATCGAGGATCTCGGAGATGTCGGGCTCGTCTTCTGCAATCAGTATCAGGGAATTCGTCATGGAGTTTGCCGTGCGATGTCGAACAATCGGGGCAGCCCGTTGCCGGGCTGAATCGCGCCGTTCCGTCCCGCTGCTGCGCGGGGCGGAACGGCGCCGTTCGTTCAGTTCTGCACCACGCCCTGCGACGGCGCGACGTCTTTGTCCGTCAGGCCGCCACCGAGCGCCTTGTACAGCGCAACGGCGTTGCCGAGCTCGCTGCGACGCAGGTCGAGCAGCGCCTGCCGTGCCGAGTAGAGCTGCCGCTGCGAATCGAGCAGTTCCAGCCGCCCCTCGATACCCGCGCGATAGCGCAGGTTCGACAGGTCGGTGCGGCGTTCGGCCGAGCCGACCACGCGTGTCTGCGCTTCGATCTGGCGGCCGAAGGTTTCGCGTCCGGCGAGACCGTCGGCCACTTCACGGAACGCAGTCTGGATCGAGCGTTCGTACTCGGCGACCGCGCTCGACTTGCGCACTTCCGCGAGACGCAGCTCGGAACGCAGCCGGCCGCCCTGGAAGATCGGCACCGTGACCTGCGGCGCGAAGCTCCACGTGCGCTGGCCGCCGTCGAACAGGCTGCCCATCGCCGGGCTGAGGAAGCCGATCGACGACGTCAGCGACAGGCGCGGGAAGAACGCGGCGCGCGCGGCGCCGATATCGGCATTCGCGGCGACGAGATTCTGTTCGGCCTGCTGGATATCGGGGCGACGGAACAACAGTTCGGACGGCAGGCCGGCCGGCAGTTGCGTCATCACCGGTTGCTGCCGAAGCGGCACCGGATCGGGCAGGTCCTTCGGCAGCTCGGTGCCGACCAGCAGGCGCAACGCATTGCGTGCCTGCTCGACGGCGCGCGTGCGCGCCTCGAGATCGGCGGTGGCGCTTGCGACCTGGCCTTCGGCTTGCGCGATGTCGACGCCGCTCGCCTGATGTGCTTCCTTCAGGCGGCGCGCGAGATCGAGTGACTGCTGCCAGTCGGCGAGCGTGCGCTCGGACAACTGGCGCTGCTCCAGCGCGAGGCGTTCCGCGAAGTACGCGTCGGCGACGCCGCCGACCAGCGAAATCTGCACCGCGCGGCGGCCATGATCGGTCGCGAGGTAGCGCGCGAAGGCCGCATCCGACTGCGACTTCACGCGGCCGAACAGGTCGATCTCGAATGCGCTGATGCCGACGTTCACGCCGTACTGGTTCTGCGTCGTGCCGAACAGCGGCGGACTCGACTGCGTGTCGTCCGACGTGCGCTGGCGCGTGAAGTTCGCGCCGGCGCCGATCGACGGCAGGCGCGCGGAGCGCTGGATGCCGTACTGCGCTTCGGCAGCCTCGACGTTCAGCGCTGCGAGGCGCAGGTCGCGGTTGTGCTCGAGCGCAATCTCGATCAGGCGCTGCAGGCGGCGATCGCCGAACATCGTGCGCCAGCCGAGATCGGCGGCGTTGGCCTTGAGGTCGGCGGCCGCGGCGGCCGTGTAGGCCGTCGGCACCGGCATCGAGGGCTTGACCAGCGTCGGCGCGAGCGAGCAGGCCGACAGGGCGAGGACGAGGGGAAGAATAAGCAATCGCATGGCATCAACCTTCCTGTCCGTGAGCCGGGGCAGCCGGCTGCTTGCGGGAAGCCCGCCATGCGCCGATACGCTCCTGGATACTCATCACGAACACAAAGAAAACGGGGACGAAGAAAATGGCCAGTACCGTGGCGGTCACCATGCCGCCGAACACGCCGGTACCGATCGCGTGCTGCGTTTCGGCGCTGGCGCCGGTCGCGATCATCAGCGGCACGACACCGAGGCCGAATGCGAGCGAGGTCATCAGGATCGGGCGCAGGCGCAGCTTCGATGCCTGCACGGCCGCCTCGATCAGCCCCTTGCCTTCCTCGCGCAGCTGCTTCGCGAACTCGACGATCAGGATCGCGTTCTTCGCGGACAAGCCGATCACGGTGATCATCCCGACCTTGAAGAACACGTCGTTCGGCATGCCGCGCAGCAGCACCGCACCGATCGCGCCGATCAGGCCGAGCGGCACCACCAGCATCACCGACAGCGGGATCGACCAGCTTTCGTACAACGCGGCGAGCACCAGGAACACGACGATCATCGACAGCGCCATCAGCATCGGCGCCTGCGACGCCGATTGGCGTTCCTGCAGCGACTGGCCGGTCCACTCGACCGCGAAGCCCGGCGGCAGTTGCGCGGCGAGACGCTCCATCTCGGCCATGGCGGCGCCGCTCGACTGGCCGGGGGCGGCCGTGCCCGAGATACGCGCGGACGGGTAGCCCTTGAAGCGCACCATCTGCAGCGGCGTGTCGGCCCATACCGGGCGAACCACTTCAGACAGCGGCACCATGCCGCCGGCCGCGTTGCGCACGTACAGCTTCATCACGTTGTCGATCTGCATACGTGCCGGCGCATCGGCCTGGATGATCACCTGCTGCATGCGGCCCGCGTTCGGGAAGTCGTTCACGTAGGTCGAACCCATCGCGGTCGACAGCGTGTCGCTGAGCGTCGTGAACGACACGCCGAGCGCCTGCGCCTTCGCGCGGTCGATCTCGAGGCGGATGCTCGTGCCGGCAGGGAGGCTGTCCGGGTACACGCCGGTCACGACCTTGCTTTGCGCGGCGAGTTCGAGCAGCTTCGCTTCCGCCGCCTTGAGCGCCGCCGTGCCCTGGTTGGCGCGGTCTTCCAGACGCATCGAGAAGCCCGAGCTGTTACCGAGTTCGTCGATCGCCGGCGGCAGCAGGCTCATCACCGTGCCTTCGGTCACGCCGGCCATCGCCTGCTGCGCGAGCATGCCTTCCTCGATCGTCGACGAGCCGCCGCGGTTCTTCCAGTCCTTCATCACGGACCAGTTGATCGCTGCGTTCGAACCCTGGCCCGAGAAGCCGTAGCCGATCACGGAAATGCTCGACTGGATTGCCGGACGCGAAGCAAGATGCTTCTCGAGCGTCTTGACCACGTCATGCGTGCGCTCGGCGGTAGCGTCCGCGGGCAGCAGAAAGCTGGTGATGAAATAGCCCTGGTCCTCGTCCGGCAGGAACGACGACGGCAGGCTGCGGAAGCCGAACACGAGCGCACCCGAGATCGCGACGAACACCAGCATCACGCGGCCCGTGCGGCCGACCAGGCGGCCGACGCGCGTCTCGTACCATTTCGTCAGGCGATCGAAGCGCCGGTTGAACCAGCCGAAGAAGCCGCGCTTCTCGTGGTGGCCCGGTTCGAGCGGCTTGAGCATCGTCGCGCACAGGGCCGGCGTGAGCGTCAGCGCCAGCAGCGCGGAGAAGAGGATCGATACGGCCATCGACATCGTGAACTGCTTGTAGATCACGCCGACCGAGCCGCTCGCCATCGCCATCGGCAGGAACACCGCGGTCAGCACCAGCGTGACGCCGACGATCGCGCCGGTGATTTCCTTCATCGCCTTCGAGGTTGCGTCCTTCGGCGACAGTCCTTCCTCGGCCATCAGGCGTTCGACGTTCTCGACGACGACGATCGCATCGTCGACGATGATGCCGATCGCGAGCACCATGCCGAACATCGTCAGCACGTTGATCGAGAAGCCGGTCATCAGCATCACCGTGAACGTGCCGAGCATCGCGACCGGCGCGACGATGGCCGGGATCAGCGTATAGCGCACGTTCTGCAGGAACAGGTACATCACGAGGAACACGAGCACCATCGCTTCGAGCAGCGTGTGCAGCACTTTCTCGATCGAGATCTTCACGAACGGCGACGTGTCGAGCGGGATCGAGTAGGTCATGCCCGACGGCATCGACTTGCTCAGTTCGGCCATGCGCGCACGGATCGCGTCCGCGGTCTTCACCGCGTTGGCGCCCGGCGCGAGCTGCACGCCGGCGAGGGTGGCCGGCTTGTTGTTCTCGCGGCTCACGAACGTGTAGTTCTGCGAGCCGAGTTCGACGCGCGCGACATCGCCGAGCACGACCTTCGAGCCGTCCGCGTTCGCACGCAGCACGACCTTCGCGAACTCTTCCGGCGTCGTGAGCTGGCCCTGCGCGGTAAGCGGCACGGTCACGCGCTGGCCCTGCAGCGCAGGCAGCGCACCGAGGCTGCCCGGCGCGATCTGCACGTTCTGCTGGCCGATCGCGGTCGTCAGGTCGCTCATCGACAAGCCGAAATTGATCAGCTTCTGCGGATCGACCCAGATGCGCATCGCGCGTTCGGAGCCGAACTGCAGCACACGCCCGACGCCGTCGATTCGCCGCAGCTCCTCGGACACGCTGCGCGCCATGTAGTCGGCGAGCGCGCCTTCGTCGAAGCGGCCGTTGTCGGAGCGCAGGCCGATCAGCATCAGGAAGCCGGACGACGCGGATTCGACGATCAGCCCGTTCTGGCGCACGGCTGCCGGCAGGCGCGGCTCGACCGACTTGATCTTGTTCTGCACGTCGACCTGCGCCATCTCCGGATTGGTGCCGGGCTTGAACGTCACGGTGATCTGCGCGGAGCCGGACGTATCGGCCGACGATTCGAAGTACAACAGGTTCTTGACGCCGGACAGTTCGCGCTCGATGAGACTCAGCACGCCGTCGTTCATCGTCTGCGGCGTGGCGCCCGGGTAGCTCGCGGTGATCGTGACGGACGGCGGCGCGACCGACGGGTAGCGCGCGACCGGCAGTTGCGGGATCGCGATCAGCCCGGTCAGGATGATGAAGAGTGCGATCACCCACGCAAACACCGGGCGGCGGATAAAGAATTCAGCCATGACTGGAGGCTCCTCGTGACTCAGTGCGCGGACGCGGTGGCGGCCGCGTCAGGCGACTTCCAGTCGGTCGCGGCGGCCGGCGCGCCGTCGACCAGGCGTTCCATGCCTTCGACGACGATCTTCTGGCCGGCCTGCAGGCCCGACTTGATGCGGTAGCTGCGGTTCGTCAGTTCGCCGACCTCGACCGCCTTCAGATGCGCGGTACCCTTCGCGTCGAGCACCCACACCTGCGGCTTGCCGCCGGCGCGCACGACGGCCTGTTGCGGCACCATCACCGCGTTGGCGTAGTGCGCGCGCGGAACGCGGGCACGCACGTACATGCCCGGCAGCAACTGGCGTTTCGGGTTGTCGACCAGCACGCGCAGCAGCACGTCGCCGGTGCCCGGATCGACGTTGACGCCCGAGAACAGCATGCGGCCGCGCGCGTCGTAACGCGTGTCGTCGTCGCGCAGCACGTCGACCGGCAGGCCGTTGCTGTCCGACGCTTGCGGTTGCGCCGCGAGGGCGCCGCGCAGCGATTCGAGCGACGCGGCCGGCTGGCGTACGTCGACGTAGACCTGGTCGATCTGCTGGATGCGCGCCATCGGCTGGCTGTCGCCGCTCGACACCAGCGCGCCTTCGGTCACGAGCGCCTGGTCGATGCGGCCGGCGATCGGCGCTTCCACGGTCGCGAATTTCAGGTCGAGCTGGCGGCGCGCGAGCGTCGCGCGGGCCTGCGCGACATCGGCGGCGGCCTGGTCGCGTTGCGAGACGGCGTCGTCGTACACTTGGCGGCTGATCGCGTCGGCTTCGACGAGCGGCTTGAAGCGCGCCGTCTGTACCTTCGCGCGTTCGAGCGCGGCCTGCGTACGCTGCAGCGATGCGGCGGCCGTGTCCATCTCGGCCTTGAACGGCGCGGGATTGATCTGGAACAGCGGCTGGCCCGGGCGTACTTCGGTGCCTTGCTCGAACAGCCGGCGCTGCACGATGCCGCTCACCTGCGGGCGGATCTCGGCGACCCGCACGGCGGCGACGCGGCCCGGCAGGTCCTCGGTCACGTCGAGGCGCGTGGCGGTCACGGTCATGGCCGCGACCGGCGTGGCCGGTGCGGCGGCCTGCTGTTCGGAGGGCCCGCAACCCGCCAGCATCGCCGCCACCAGCGCGCATACGGCGCCGTAGCAGCATCGTTTCTGATTCTTCATAGCGACTCCAGGAAACGCAGGCAGCCCACTGCCTGCTTTGACGGGGCGGAGTTTGCGTGGATTAGTTGGCGTCTTTTATGCGGGAAGATGGAGATTCGATGGAGCCGGCGAAAGGAACCGAAAAGAAGGTGTCAGCGGGCGTCGCAATGGTCGGGCGAATGGGGGCGGCGCGGTATCATCCGCGCGGTGTCGCCGGCATTCCGCCAGTCGGCCCGGCCAACGAGGATCGACCGCGACGTGATCGATAACGACCCGCTCGGCAAGGAAGTGCCCGCGGCGTGGCAGGCCTCGCTGGCCGGCTGCCGATGGACGCGACAGACGGACGGACAGTCGGACGCTGCGGTGTTCCGGCTCGATGCGCGCGACGGCTCGTGCCGGTTCGTGAAGACCGAGCCGGCGGGGCCGCTGGGCGAACTGCGCGACGAGGCGGCGCGGTTGCGCTGGCTGGCGACGACGGGCGTGCCGGGTGCGCAGGTGCTCGACGTGGCGTCGGCGGCGGGGCGCGAGTGGATGCTGCTGAGCGCGGTGCGCGGCGACAACCTCGAACTGGCGCGGCTCGCACCGGCGTCGAAGGTGACGATCGTCGCCGATGCGCTGCGTGCGCTGCATCGACTCGATCCGGCCACGTGCCCGTTCGATCACCGCGCCGCGCTTCGCATTGGGCGCGCTCGTGCGCGGATCGACGCGGGGCGCGTCGACGAGGGCAACCTCGACGACGCGAATACGGGCGTGCCGCTCGACAAACTGTTCGCGAGGCTGCTCGCGCACCGGCCGTCAACTGAAGACCGCGTCGTCACGCACGGCGACGCGTGCCTGCCGAACATCATGGTCGACGACGGCCGCTTCTCCGGCTTCATCGACTGCGGTCGACTCGGTGTCGCCGATCGCTATCAGGACCTGGCGCTGGCTGCGCGCGATATCGAAGCGGATCTGGGTAGCGAATGGGTCGCGCCGTTCTTCACGCGGTATGGAATCGCACACCCCGATCCGGAACGGATCACCTTCTACCGGCTGCTCGACGAGTTTTTCTGAGCAACAAGAACAACGGCGAAGCGATTCAGCATTTTCCTGTCTCCGTGCGATGAAACCAGCGGCACGATAGCACGGTGCATTCGCATTGTTCAGGCGGTTGACGCGTAGCCGCGCTACTGCCTGGCGCCGGCTTGCCGCAGCGCATCCGCTGCGTAGGCGTTGTCGTGCGTCAGCGCAAGCTGCAGCAGCGACTGCCCGCGCCGATCGACATGGTTCGGGTTCGCGCCGTGCGCGACGAGCAGCGGAATCAGCTCGAAACGATTGAACAGCGTCGCGAACCCCAGCGCGGTTTCGCCCGCGCCGTTCGTCTGGTCGATCGGGCAGTGCGTGTCGATCAGGCGACGTGCGATGTCGGGTTCGTTCCTGAAGAGCGCACCCATCAGCGCCGTATTGCCGTGACGATCGCCAATGCACGCATCGGCGCCGGCCGACAACAGGTAGTCGAGCGCGGCGGGCTGGCCGTCGTACGACGCGAGTATCACGGCCGTATAGCCGCGGCCGTCGGTGGTATCGACGGGATACCCGGCGTCGTGCAACGCGCGCAGAATGTCGACGCGGCCGACGCGTGCGGCGTCGAACCAGTCGCTGTCGTAGCGGCGCAGCGCGGCGGGATCGGCCTGGCCGTAGGCAGGCTGGTCGGGCAGGTGCGCGCAGCCGGCGATCGCGGCGAGCGCCACGGTCATGGCGGCCGCGCGGATCGCGCGCGTGAAGCGTTCTGATCGCATGGGAATGTCCTGATGAAGAGGTCGCGCCGACGTGTGCGGTACGACCGTGCACGTCGGCGGCGACCGGTGTCGCGGGATCAGTTCTCGCTCAGCTTCGCCGCGAGCGACTGCACTTGCTGAACGTTCGCGTGAACGGCCTGCGCGAGCCGCGTGCCGTAGTCGGCATCGGCCTTGTAGAAGTACGACAGCATCGCGTACTGGTTTTGCGCGTTCTTCACCTGGCCGAGATCGCCGGACAGCGCGGTGACGAGGTCGTCCTTGTCCTGCTGCGACAGGCTGCGATAGTACTCGCCGGCCTGACGGAACAGCAGCTTCTTGCGGATCGCTTCCTGCTGCGTCGTGCCGCTGAGCGCCATGCGCACGGACTTGTACTGCGGATCCTGCGCGAGCTCATGCTGCGTCGACGGTTCGTAGTTCACCTCGCCCTTGCGGTCGCCCGCATTCATCTTGCCATCCTGGTTGTTGTTGACCACCGGCACGACAGGGCGGTTGATCGGCAGGTCCATGTAGTTCGCGCCGAGGCGGTACATCTGCGTGTCGGCATACGCGAACAGGCGATCCTGCAGCATCCGGTCTTCTGACGGTTCGATGCCCGGTACGAGCCGCGACGGCGCGAACGCCGATTCCTCGGTCGACTGGAAGTAGTTGTCGGGCACGCGATCGAGCGTCATCGTGCCGATCTTGCGTTCAGGTACGCCGGTCCACACCTTCGTATCGTCCAGCGCATCGAAGTCGAAGCGATTCAGCTCCTTCGGTGTGAGCACCTGCACGTACAGATCCCATTTCGGGAAATCGCCTTGTTTCAGCGCGCCGTACAGGTCGTTCGTCATCATGTTCCAGTCGCGCCCGATCGATGCGGCGATCTCTTGCGGGCGCAGGCCATGCACGCCTTGCTGGCTCTTCCAGTGGAACTTCACGTAGTGCACGTCGCCTTGCGCATTGACGAACTTGAACGCATGCACCGCGAAGCCGTCCATGCGGCGATACGAATCGGGCATGCCCGCGTTCGTGTACAGCATCGTCAGCATGTGGGTCGCTTCGGGCGTGTGCGCGAAGAAGTCGAATGCGAGGTTCGAGTCCTGCACGCCGGTCACGGCGCTCGGCTTGTTCGCGTGAACGAAGTCGGGGAACTTGATGCCGTCGCGAATGAAGAACACGGGCCAGTTGATGCCGACCATGTCCCAGTTGCCCTGCTGCGTATAGAACTTCACCGCGAAGCCGCGCGGATCGCGCGCCTGTTCGGGCGAGCCGCGATAGCCCATCACGGTCGAGAAGCGCACGAACACCGGCGTGCGGGTGCCCGGCGTGAAGACCTTCGCTTTCGTCAGGTCGGAGATGTCGGCGCTCGGCACGAACTCGCCGAAGGCGCCGGTGCCGCGCGCATGCACGACGCGTTCCGGAATGCGCTCGCGATCGAAGCGCTGCAGTTTCTCGATGAGCGCGGAGTCCTGCAGCAGCACGGGGCCGGCAGGGCCGGCCGTCTGCGAATTCTGGTTGTCGCCGACGGGGGCGCCGGTGTCGCGCGTGAGCTCGGCGGCGTAAGGGGAAGCGGAGAAGGCAACGCAGATCGCGGCGACTGCGTGCCGCAGCACGCGATGGGAGGATGGGGACATGACGATGGAACTCCTTGAATCCGATCGGTGGTGGGGAAGCCGACTGAATTAGAAGAGATCGTCAGATGATTGGCTAATTGATATTCGATATGTTTTCGATAGCCGAGGTGTCGAAGCGGTGCGGGCCCGCTCGTTGCGGACGAAACGAATCGGTATTGTTGCGCACGCAATGAGTTGTTGCGGCGCGCGTGATGCGGCGATCGTGCATCATGCGCGCCGGCACCGTCACCCCGCGTTCGCCTGCCAGCCGAGCCCGAGGCTCTTCTGCACCGACACGTAATCCTTGATCAGCTCGGCTTGCCCGGCGATCACGTTCTGCTGGGCGGACAGCGCTTCGCGTTGCGTATCGAGCAGGTCGATCATCGACGCGACGCCCGCACGATAGCGCTCGTCCATCAGCGAGCGCGAATGCACGGCCGACGTCTGCACCTTCGTCAATGCGACGACGTGCTCGCGCTGATGCCCGTAGCGCTGCAATGCCGTGTTGGCATCCTGTAATGCGCCGAGCACGGCCTTCTGGTAATTCGCTTCCGCTTCGTCGCGCGACGCTTCGGCTGCTCGTACCGCGCCGCGCGTGCGCCCGAAGTCGAGAATGTTCCATTGCAGGTACGGCGCGCCGACCCACGTGAAATTCTGCTTGCGGAACAGGTGGCCGGGGTCCGTCGCGCTGAAGCCGAGATCGCCGAGCAGCGTCACCTTCGGGAAATAGTCGGCCACATGCTCGCCGATCTGCGCATTGCTCGACGCGAGCCGGCGTTCGGCCGCGCGAATGTCGGGGCGCTGCTTCAGCAGCGCGGCCGGATCGCCGATCGCGACGCTGCCGGGCAATGTCGGCAGCGGGGCGTCCGTTGCCGACAGCGCGGCGTCGAGCGCACCCGGCGCGCGGCCCGTCAGGATCGCGAGCCGGTCGAGCGATTCCGTCACCTGCGCATCGAGCGGGATCAGCGACGCGCGCGTGGTCTCGACCTGCGTCGTCAGGCGTTCGATGTCTACATCGGCCGCGATGCCGCGCGCGCGGCGCTGCTGCGTGAGTTCGAGCATCGTCTGCTGCAGCTCGGCCGTGCGCTGCGACAGCGCAAGCCGCTGCTGCTGGTCGCGCAGGTCGACATACGCGTTCGCGACTTCGGCTGCGATCGACACCTGCGTATCGGCGAGATCGGCGTCGACGGCTTCGGCCTGCGCGGATGCCGCTTCGACCGCGCGACGCGTGCCGCCGAACAGGTCGACTTCCCAGGTCGCATCGAAGCCCGCCGAATAGAGTTGCAGCGGCCCCGAGCCGCCCAGCGACGGCGACGTGCCGCCCGACTGATTCGACCCGTTCGACGGCAGCAGCGAGCCGAGCGCGCTGACGTCCGGTTCGCGCATGCGGATGGCCGCGGCGGTGGCCGACGCTTTCGGCAACTGGGCCGCGCGCTGTTGCGAGAGCTGCGCGCGCGATGCGCGCAAGCGTGCCTGTGCCGCGTGCAGATCGGGGTTGTAGACGAGCGCGGCGGTGATCAGGTCGTCGAGCTGGCGATCGTTCAGCGCGTGCCACCACGCGCTCGGTGCGGGCGCGGTGGTGTCGATGCCGGAGGCAGGCGCGCGCACGAAGGTCGGCGCATCGGGGGCGGCGGGCGCGCCGCGATAGTCGGGGCCGACCGTGCAGCCGGCGAGCAGGCACGCGGCCGCGCACAGCGTGAGCGCAGGGCGGCGGGGCAGGGAGAAGGGTTTCATCGCGTAAGACGGTTCAATGGCCGGACGACATCGGTTGCGGCCCGCGCGGCGTTCTCAGCAGCAACGCGAGCGGTACGCAGGCGAGCAGTGCGAGGCCCAGCAGATAAAAGGTTTCGGAGTAGGTCATCACGACGGCCTGGATCTGGATCTGCTGCGCAAGCTGTCCAAGTGCACGCATGTTCGAATACGCGAGGTCGCCCGTGTGTGAAAACCAGTTGGCCGCATAGGCCGATAGCCGGTCCTGTCCGATCAGCGAATTCGCGGTCACCGATTCGCGGAGCGCTGCCGTATGGAAGGTCGTGCGCCGGTCGATCACGGTGCCGATGATCGCGAGCCCGATCGAGCCGCCGAGGTTGCGTGCCATGTTGTAGAGCCCGGCCGCATCGCCCGAGTCTTCGCGCGCGACGGCCGCCATCGACGCCTGGTTGAGCGGCATCATCGCGAGCATCTGCGCGACGCCGCGGATCAGTTGCGACCACACGAAATCGTGGCCGACGCTCTGCGCGGTCAGGCTGATGTCGAGCATGCAGCTCAGGCAGAACAGCAGCAGCCCCGAGATCACGAGGATGCGGAAATCGACCTTGCCGAGCAGGCGCGGCAGGATCGGCATCACGAGAAAGGCTGGCAGCCCCGACAGCAGCATGATCGCGCCGGCCTGCTCGGCGTTGTAGCCGGCGACGATCGCGAGGAACTGCGGCAGCAGGTAGGACACGCCGTACAGGCCGGCGCCTACGGCCGACACGATCACGATCACGCTCGCGTAGCGCGGGTTGCGCATGAGCGACAGCCGCATGATCGGCCGCTTCGCGAAGCGCTGCGACAGCGCGATCAGGATCATCCCTGCGAGCGACACGAGGCTCAACGTGACGATCATCTGCGATTCGAACCAGCGTTCGCGCTGACCTTCCTCGAGCACGACGGTGAGCGAGCTCAGCCCGATCGCGAGGCCGGCGATCCCGAGCCAGTCCGCGTTGAAGAACGAACCCCATTGCGGGCGGTCCGACGGCAGCCCGAACACCAGCAGCGCCATCAGCAGCAGGCACACGGGCAGGTTCAGGAAAAAGCACCAGCTCCAGTTCACGTTCTCCGCAAGCCAGCCGCCGAGCACGGGGCCGAACAGCGGCCCGAGCAGCACGATCAGGCCGAACAGCGTCATCCCGACCGGCAACTGCGACAACGGCAGCCGCGTGCGGATGATGGTCTGCGCGGTCGGGATCAGCGCACCGCCGGTGAAGCCCTGGCCGATCCGGCCGGCGATCATCATCGGCAGCGAATGCGACCAGCCGCACATCATCGAGAACGCGATGAACAGCGCGGAGTTCGTCAGCAGGAAGTTGCGCAGTCCGAACACGCGCGTGAGCCACGCGGCGAGCGGGATCATCACGATTTCCGACATCAGGTAGCCGGTCGAGATCCACGTGCCTTCGGTGCCGGTGGCGCCGATTTCGCCCTGGATCTGCGGCAGCGCGGAGTTCGTGATCGAGATGTCGAGCGTCGCCATCAGCGCGCCGAGCGCGCCGGCCGCGACCGCGATCCAGTCGGTCACGCTCGCGCGGCCTTCGTGCGGCGGCGCGGGCATCGTGGCGGGCGTATCAGCCATGGCGCTGCTCGTCGCGGGCCGAACGCGTATCGACGTCGACCGTCACCGACAGGCCCGGCAGCAGCATGCGCTGCGCACGCGCGTCCGCGGCGAGGCGGATGCGTACCGGCACGCGCTGGACGATCTTCGTGAAGTTGCCGGTCGCGTTCTCGGGCGGCAGTAGCGCGAACTGCGCGCCCGTGCCCGGCGCGAAGCTGTCGACGACGCCGGACAGCGCGCCGTCCGGCAGCGCGTCGACGTGCAGTTCGACGGGCTGGCCGATGCGCATCTGGCCGATCTGCGTTTCCTTGAAATTCGCGACGAGGTAGATCGCGTCGACCGGCACGACGGTCAGCAGGCGCGTGCCGGGCTGCACATATTGACCGACGCGCACCGTGCGATCGCCGACGCGGCCGGCGAGCGTGCTGCGCACGACCGTGTTGTCGAGGTCGAGCTGCGCCTGCGCGGCGCTGGCCTGGGCGGCCTCGAGCTGCGCGCGCGCCTGCTGGAGCTGCGCGGTAAACGATGCGATCTGCGTGCGGGCGGCGGCGATCGATGCGTTGTTCGCGGCGAGTGTCGCGGCCGCCTGGTCGCGCGTGCTCTTCAGGTCGGCCACGCGTTCGTGCGTTTCGGCGCCGGTCGCAGCGAGCGGCGCATACCGTGCGTATTCGTCGTTCGCGTGGCGTGCGTTGATCTGCGACACCTTCGCCTGCGCGTCGGCCTGTTCGAGATTCGCGTGCTGCTGGCTGATGTCGGCTTCGGCGCGCGCGATATCCGCGCGGCGGGCGTCGACGGTCGCGAGCGATTGCGCGAGCGCGACCTGGTACTGGCGGACGTCGAGCCGCACGAGCGGATCGCCGGCCTTCACGGCCTGATTGTCGCGCACATACACGTCGGTCACGTAGCCGGCGACCTTCGGCGCGGCGGTCATGCTGTCCGCCTGCAGGTAAGCATCGTTGGTGCTTTCGATGAAGCGGCCGACCGTCCACCAGCGGCCGAGCCAGACGGCGCCGCCGATGACCGCGAGCACGGCGACCACGAGCAGGATGCGCCGCTTCGATCCGACCTTTTCGTTGCGCGGCGTTGTTCCGGTTTCCTGACGATTTGCTTTCTGTGGCGGGTCTTGCAGCGTCGACATGCTGGCATCCAATTTATTCCGAGTGGAAGAATTATTCCAGTTGCTAGAATTGTGTCAAGTAGAATGTCGATCGATCGAATGACGAGGAAGGCATGAACGAAGCGAAGAAGCTGCGTCGCACGTCGGCGAGCGGCTACGCGCGCGGCGACGAAACGCGCCAGCGGATCATCGAAGCGGCGATCGAACTGTTCGGCGAACGCGGGTTCGCGGGCGCATCGACGCGCGAGATTGCCGCGATGGCCGGCGTGAACGCACCGGCGCTCCAGTACTACTTCGAGAACAAGGAGGGCGTTTACCGCGCGTGCGTGGAGACGATCGCCGAGAACGGCTGGGAGGTGTTCGCGCCGTCGGTCGGCCATGCGTGGGCGATGCTCGACGCGGACGCGGACGTCGACGTGCTGATCGACGCATTCGTCGGGCTGCTGCGCGCGTTGTCGGACCGGATGTTCACGGCGCCGAAGACGATGAACCAGCGGTTGTTCTTCGCGCGCGAGCAGGTCGGCCAGGAGCCGGCGAGCGCGAGCGAAATCCTGATGAAGCGCATGCGCAAGCCGCTGAACGACGTGAGTGCCGAGCTGATCGGCCGCATCTCGGGGCGGCCGGCCGACGATCCCGTCACGCGCTTGCGCGCGATGAGCCTGTTCGGACAGATCACGGTGTTCCACATCGCGGAGCGTTCTGCGCTGCAGGTGCTCGAATGGGATGCGTTCAATGGCGAGCGCGCGGCGCTGCTGATCGAGACGATCGCCGACCAGACGCGCGTGCTGCTCGAACAATGGCACGCGCAGTGCGATGCATTTGCCGCCGGTCCCGAGGCCGCCGCGCAGCGGAGGCCGCGTGCTGCGGCGAAACGCGCGGCGAAGCCGGGCGCATCAACCTCCGCACCGAAAAACACGCGGCGCGTGACCAAGCCCGCCGCACGTTGAGCGCGACGGGCCGCCAACCCCTCAAGTCAGTTCGGCTTGCGCGCCGGCTCGTCGTTTGACGGCGGCCGGGGCGCCGTTTCGGCGGCAACGCCGTTGCCGTCATGGCTGCCGTTCTCGCCGTTGCCGACCGGCCGCGATCCATCCGCATACGCGACGACGCTGCGCTGCGGATTGGCGATCCGGATCCCGCGTTCGCGGAACGTTTCCGCGATCCGCCGGTTGAATTCGCGCTGCACGCTCCAGCGCGTCGAGTCCGTGCACTGCATCTGTCCGGCCAGTGCGAGCGCTGCGCCGTCGACCTGGTCGATACCCCAGTAGCTGAAGTCCGACAGGATGCCGTCGCGATATTTCGGATCGTCGCGCAACGCGGCGCCGATTTCTTTCAGCGTCGCGATCGCGCGATCGATGTCCTCGCCGTACGCAATGCTGACCTTGACGGCTGCGTTGCCGAGCCCGCGATTCGTATTGTTGACGGTGGTCACCGAGCTGAACGGGATCGTATACAGCGACCCGTCACCCGCGCGCAGCCGCACGGTGCGGATCGACAGGTATTCGACCGTGCCCGACACGCCGGCGAGCGTGACCCAGTCGCCGACCTGCATCGCGTTTTCCATCAGCAGGAAGATCCCGGTGATGAAATCCTGCACGAGCTTCTGCGAGCCGAAACCGAGCGCGACGCCGAAGATGCTCGCGCCGGCCAGCAGCGGGCCGACGTTCACGCCGAGCTGGCTGAGACCCGTCAGCACGACGACGAGCGCGATCATCACGAACAGCAGCGAGCGCAGCATCGGCAGCAGCGTGCGCAACCGCGCCGCGCGCACCAGGTTGCCTTCGCGCGTCCAGCGCTGCAGGCGGCGCTCGATCGCGATGTTCGCGGCTTCCCATACGACGAGCGCGACGATCGCCGCGATCGCGATCGTCACCAGCGCCGATGCGAGCCGGTGGCCGATCGTGCCGGTCTCGAACGCGCGGAAGACCGGCACGCCCCAGGTCTGCAGCAGCAGCGCGAGCGTCACGATGCCGATCGCGCCCGAGACGATCTGGCGCAGCAGCGGGTAGTAGCGGTACGCGTGCAGGTGGACGAGCGTGCGGTCTTCGTCGCGGCCCTGGAACAGGCGCGCGAGCGCGCCGAACACGACGATCGACACCATCCGCATGCCGATCATCACGGCGATCGAGCGACCGCCGAGCGTGATCAGCACGCGATAGCCGTTGTGGACGTCGAGCGCCCACACGAACCACAGCGCCATCACGACGAAGACCGACACGGGGGCCCAGGCATCCGCGAGCGCGTTGCCGATCACGGCGAAGCTCGGACGGTCCGCACCGGCCGCGCGAATCCGCGCGGCGACTGGCTGGCGGCACTGCAGGATCAGCACCGAGATCATCACGTGCCCGACGAGCGCGACGGCTTTCAGCAGCGCGACGTGCCCGGCTTCGCTGAGGCCGAAGCTGGCGGCGATCTCGACCGCGGCCGTGCACGCGCCGACCACGATCACGATTCGCGCGATCGAGCGCTGCGCGAAATCGGCCCATGCGTCGCTGATATGCAGCAGCCGCAACTGCCGTGCGTCGGGCTGGAAGAACAGCCGGCTGACGATCGTGACGAGCCGGCAGATCACGTAGATGTCGATCAGCGCTTCGAGCGCGGATTCGATCGGCGTGCCAGCATCGCCGATCAACGACATCGTCAGGCTCGCGACGCCGACGAACACGAGCAGCGGCACCACGCGCAGCGCGAGGCTGACGAGCGCGCGCGGCATCCGGTGCAGCAGCGTGGTGTGACGCCGCGCGTGGCCTTGACCTTGGGATGAGGCCGGCGCGGCTTCGGCGGCATCGGTGGCGTCGGGCGGTGCGGATGTGTCCGGCGGCGCGTCGTCGTCGGGGATGACGGAGTCGGGTACGGTGGGGCGCGAGGTGCCGGCGCGCCGCGCGGCCACTGCGGCCAGCGCACGTCGCAACAGCCGCTTCGCGAACCATTCGACGAAGAGCGCGGGCGCGAGCACGGCGAGCATGATCCAGATCGCGTGGGCGAGATCGGCGCGCTCGTCGGCGCGCACCAGCCTGTCATGCCACCAGCTGCCGACCGAACCGACATCGAGCAGCGAGCGCAGCGATTCCTTCAGCGCGCCGCCGATTTCGGTGCTCCAGCGCGACCCCTGGCGGACGAGCATCGACGCGAGCCCGTTCGACGTGAGCGCGGTCGGGGCCGAGACGGCCGATGCGCTGCTGGCCGCGGCCGCTTCGCTGGCGGCGACCGCGGGCGCACTCAATGCGCCGACGGCCGCGATCGCGCGCAGCGTTGTTTCAACCTGCGCGCGCTCGCGCGGATTTTCGAGCACATCGAGTGCCTGCTGGGCCTGTTGCGGCGTCAGCGCAGGCTTGGTGCCGGTGGCGGCCGATGCAGCGGCCGGAACGGGGGCGGCCGCATGGGCGGCCGACACGACGGCGGCAAGCAGCCAGCCGAGGAGGAAATGTCGCATGGAGTAGGCATGCGGGGGCGCATCGGCGCGCGGCCCGCCAGGCTGAACGATGGACGGAAGTTAACATGATCGCGCTCGGAGCCGAATAGTTCCGTCGACGACTATTCGAATCGGGCATGCGCGAGGCGGCGCGGGCGTTTGCGGCGCGCTCGCGCAGGCAAATGTCTGACTCAGGTTCCGGCTCGTCCGGCAGCCGGGGGAGCCCCGCTCGCGGAAGCGTAAGGTCTTTGTAACGTTCGTTTGCAGCAGGAGGCGAGCAGTGCGTTGCAACGTCAGCATTCGCCCGAGCGGGTACGACGCATCAGATGAATTCGGATTCCTGAAGAGTCACGAATGTTCGCCGTGAAAGACCGGCAGCACGTGTTCGGCGATTTCCTCGATGATGTCGCGCACGGGCCGGTCGGATCCCGGGTTCAGCGTGACATGATGCGTGCCGGCCGCACGCATGTCCTGCAGGATGTCGATCAACGCGCGGCGCCCGCTTGCGTAGCCGAGCGAGAGCGCGGTGGCCGGTGCGTCGGGGCCCGTGGCGAGGTCGAGTCGCATCGATACGCCGAACGCGCGGAATTCGGGCGACGCGAGCCGATCGACCGCCGCGCGCCACATCGAATGGCGTGCGCGCTGCGTGTCCGGATCGCGGTGGTACGTCATCCAGCCGATCGAGTGCCGCGCGATCCAGTCGACGCTCTGTCCGCCCGAGCCGACCGCGAGCATCGGCACGACGTCGTCGGCGCGCGGCAGCAGCATGAATTCGGGCGCGTCGGCCGGTGCTTCGTCGGGCAGCACGCGGGACGGCGCACCCAGTGCGGCCGCGACGACGTCCCAGTGCGCGCGATAGCGGTCGCGACGCGTTTCCGCATCGACACCGAACGCCGCATATTCGGGCGGCCGGTCGCCGGAGCCGAGCCCGAGGATGAAGCGTCCGCCGGACAGCGTCGCGACCGACAGCGCGCCTTTTGCGATGTGCAGCGGATGACGCAGCGGCAGCACGATCGCGCCGCTGGCCAGCGCGATCCGGCGCGTGCGCGCCGCCAGTGCACCGAGCAGCACCCACGGGTCGAGATGGCCGACCGGGTCGGGGTAGTCGGCGCTGTTCAACGGCACGTCGCGAATCCACAGCGCGCGAAAGCCGAGCGTATCGGCCAGTTCGGCGAGTTCGAGCTGCTCGTTGAAGTCGGCGACGATATGGCCGCCGCGAAGCAGCGGCAGCGTGAGGCCGATCGACAGCTGTCCGTCCGAAAAGACGCGATGGGCGGCGTCAGGGCGGGCAGGGGCGGGCGTGGTCATGTCGGATCCTTGGAGACGATGCAAAGCGGATGCGCGGTGTTCCGTGTCCGAATGCTAGCGTGTTTGAGCAAGGCGAGAGCCGCGCGGCATGCGCCGTCCCCGGCGCTACGCGACCCGCGGCGTCACGCCGCGCGGTACGAGGCCGAGGCGTGATGCCACGCGTTGCGACGCGCGATTGTCGCTGTCGTGTGTCGCACGTGCGTCGGGGGCGGGTTCCGGTCAGGCGGCGGCGAGCTGCCCGATGCCGGTAGATCCGGTCGCGGCGGGCTGTCACGGTGGGGCGATTGTAAGACGATTGTCCGTGGCGCGCAGACGCAACGCGTCGGCCTCCGCCCGGAACGGGCCACTCCAGCCCGACGCCGCGCATGGCTGGCCATCGTCGTGCCGACGGGCGTTTCAGTTTCGAAACGTTCGCGCTTTCTGACGGTGCGCGATCCCTTCCGGCGACCTTGCCGGTGCCCGCGGGGCCTTGCGGCGCGAAGCATGGTGCGCTCCTTGCATATCTGTATGGGCCGTGAGTGCGATCGCAGGGCGCAGTCGGCCCGACGATCGCTTCAGTGGGTCGGACGTATCGGAGACGGGGACAAGAGAATGAAAAGAGACCGAATCGCAACGTGGCGTGTTGCAAACATGAATCGCCGACCTGCCAGGGTATTCGCGTCGCCGTTGATTGCGGCGACGTGAGCGCGCGGCTTTCCGTTCCATCCGAGCAATCGGGTTCGTTCTGAACGACAACGTGCATGTTTGACGCACGAGGCCGACCGGTGACGGTCGGCCGTCGGGGATGAGCCCCGAATGCATGCGGATGGCTCCGGCCTGGATCCCGGATCGTCATGCCGTAGCGCAACGCGAGTCGTCGCGCAGCGGATGCGTTCGCGCGCCGCGCGTTGCGGCGTGGCGGACCTGATCGGGATTGCACGGAAGCGCCGGCGGCGCAACGCAGCGCGCAGCATCGTGGAACACACGTAGTCCAGGGGAAGCGTTCACCGGTGGCCGCATGGTGGACGTCGCAACTTTGTGCTGTCAGTTGATCCACTACCCCGATGGATCAATTGTTGAAGCGCCCATCGCCGAGTGGCGAATGGGCGTCTTTTTTTGTGCGCCGGTTTTGCGCGGGGGCCGCCGGCCGGATCGTGCGGCGTTCTGTATCATGTGTTGGCGCGCGGGCCGCTCGTGCGGTCGCACGGCCTGCCGGCGCGCCCGATCACGCATTGCCAACATGAACGACAAAGCCTTGCACGACCCCTCAACCGCTGGCGTCGACCCGGCCGCGCTCGATGCGCTGCATGCGTTCGTCGAGCGTCATCCGCGCCTGCTCGTGCTGACCGGCGCGGGCATCAGTACCGATTCCGGCATTCCGGGCTATCGCGACCGCAACGGTCAGTGGATGCGCTCGCCGCCGATCCAGCTTCACGAATTCCTCGGCTCCGATGCCGCGCGGCGACGCTACTGGGCGCGCAGCATGATCGGCTGGCCCGTCGTCGGCCGCGCGCAGCCGAACGGGTCGCACGTCGCGCTGGCGCGGCTCGGCGGCGCGGGCCGGATCGAGCGCCTCGTCACGCAGAACGTCGACGGCCTGCACCAGCGCGCGGGCAGCGACGACGTGATCGAACTGCACGGCGGGATCAACGGCGTGACCTGCCTCGAATGCGGCGCGCACCATGCACGCGCGACGATCCAGGACGTGCTCGAAGCCGACAATCCGGAATTGCTGGGCGCACAGGCCGAGCCGGCCGCGGACGGCGACGCGCACCTCGAATGGGCCGCGCTCGACACGTTCCGGATCCCGGCGTGCCCCGCATGCGGCGGCCTGCTGAAGCCGGCGGTCGTGTTCTTCGGCGAGAACGTGCCGCGCGAACGCGTGGCGCTGGCGTCGCAGGCGCTCGACGCGGCCGATGCGCTGCTCGTCGTCGGTTCGTCGCTGATGGTGTATTCCGGCTACCGCTTCTGCGTGTGGGCGCAGGCGCAGCAGAAGCCGGTCGCCGCGCTCAACCTCGGCCATACGCGCGCCGATCCGATACTGACGCTGAAGGTCGAGGCGCATTGCGCCCCGGCGCTCGACGCACTGACGGCCCGTCTGGGTCTGGGCGGCAACACCATGGAGCATGCATCGTGACCGGCGCTACCTCTTCACCCGATCCTTCCGCGCGGCTGCTGGCGCCCGCGGCCGAACGCAACCGCGGGCCGATCCTCGACGTGTTGCGCCGCGTGCTGCCGGCGAGCGGCAGCGTGCTCGAGATCGCGAGCGGCACCGGCCAGCACGTCGTTCATTTCGCGCAGGCATTGCCGGGCCTGCGCTGGCAGCCGAGCGATCCCGACGAACAGGCGCGGCACTCGGTCGCCGCGTGGATCGCGCATGCGGGCCTCGCGAACGTCGCCGGGCCGCTGGCGTTCGATGTGCGCGATGCATCGTGGCCGGTCGCGGCACTCGATGCGATCGTCTGCATCAACATGATTCATATCTCGCCGTGGGCCTGCACGGAAGCGCTGTTCGCGGGCGCGGCGCGGTTGCTGCGGCCGGGCGGCGTGCTGTTCCTGTACGGCCCCTATCGTCGCGAAGGCCGGCACACGGCGCCGTCGAACGAGGCATTCGACCTGCAACTGCGCAGCCGCGACCCGTCGTGGGGCGTGCGCGATCTCGAGACCGTCGTCGCGCTCGGCCTCGATCGCGGGCTCGACTGCATCGAGGTCGTCGAGATGCCGGCGAACAACCTGAGCGTCGTGTTCCGGCTGCTGCCGCACGCGGAGCAATGACACGCAAGCGCGCATCGACGCCGGGTTTCCACTATCCTTTCGCCTGTGCGCGCGGCCCGGGTCGGGTCGCGCCCCGTTTTTTCCGGAGAATTGACTAATGGGCAAACAAGCAATCGGTGTGATCGGGCTCGCGGTGATGGGCCGCAATCTCGCACTCAATATCGAGAGCCGCGGTTACGCGGTGTCGGTGTTCAACCGCAGCCGCGAGAAAACCGACGAACTGATCGCCGAATTCCCCGGCCGCAACCTGGTGCCGACCTATACGCTCGAGGAGTTCGTCGCGTCGCTCGAAACGCCGCGCCGGATCCTGATGATGGTGAAGGCCGGCGAAGCGACCGATGCGACGATCGCATCGCTCAAGCCGCTGCTCGAGAAGGGCGACGTGCTGATCGACGGCGGCAATACGCATTTCACCGACACGATCCGCCGCAACCAGGAACTCGCGCAATCGGGCCTGCACTTCATCGGCACCGGCGTGTCGGGCGGCGAAGAGGGCGCACTGCGTGGCCCGTCGATCATGCCCGGCGGCCAGCGCGACGCGTACGACCTCGTCGAGCCGATCCTCAAGCAGATCGCCGCGAAGGCGCCGTCGGACGGCGAGCCGTGCGTCGCGTACATGGGACCGGACGGTGCGGGCCACTACGTGAAGATGGTCCACAACGGGATCGAATACGGCGACATGCAGCTGATCGCCGAAAGCTACTCGGTGCTGAAGGACGTCGCGGGCCTGACCAACGACGAGCTCGGCGCGGTGTACACCGAATGGAACCAGGGCGAACTCGACAGCTACCTGATCGAGATCACGTCGAAGATCTTCGGCAAGAAGGACGAAGAAACCGGCAAGCACCTCGTCGACGTGATCCTCGATCGCGCCGCGCAGAAGGGCACCGGCAAGTGGACGAGCCAGAACGCGCTGGATCTCGGCGTGCCGCTGCCGCTCATCACCGAATCGGTGTTCGCGCGCGTGCTGTCGTCGCTGAAGACCGAGCGCGTCGCGGCCAGCAAGATCCTGTCGGGCCCGGCCGCCGCGCCGTTCGACGGCGATCGTGCCGCGTTCGTCGAAGCCGTGCGTCGCGCGCTGTACCTGAGCAAGGTGATCTCGTACGCACAGGGCTTCGCGCAACTGCGCACGGCATCCGAAGAGTACGGCTGGAACCTCGATCTCGGGACGATCGCGAAGATCTTCCGCGCGGGCTGCATCATCCGCGCGCGCTTCCTGCAGAAGATCACGGACGCCTATGCGAAGGATCCGGCGCTCGCGAACCTGTTGCTCGATCCGTACTTCAAGGACATCGCCGCGAACTACCAGGCATCGCTGCGCGACGTCGTGGTCGCCGCCGTGAAGGCCGGCGTGCCGGTACCGGCGTTCGCGTCGGCGATCGCGTACTTCGACAGCTACCGTTCCGAGCGGCTGCCGGCGAACCTCGTGCAGGCGCAGCGCGACTTCTTCGGCGCGCACACGTTCGAGCGCACCGACAAGCCGGGCAGCTTCCACGCGAACTGGTCGTAACCGGCCCGCGGGGGCGGCATTGTTGCGAAAATCTATACTCTGAATAGGGTTTTTCTATCCCGGATGCCGACATTGTTGGCTCCGGGGAAACAGTGTTTTCGTTCTTTCATGGTTTTCCCTAGGTGCTGCCGGGACTAAACTCTGTTCCATCGCTGCAGACATGGTGTGTGCGGCGGAGCAAAAAAATCCCGGAGGTAATCATGAAATCGCTGATCGCAACGTTCGCTGCAGCTGCCGTCCTCGCCGTTCCCGCCGTCTCGTTCGCCCAACAGAACGCGCCCGTCACCCGTGCACAGGTGAAGGCCGAACTCGCCGCCGTCCAGCAGGCCGGCTACAAGCTGGGCAGCGACCGCACGAACTACCCGGAAGGCATCCAGGCTGCTGAAGCCCGTCTGAACCCGCAACAAAACGTCGCCGCGGCCGACACGACCGGCTACGGCGCACAACCGGCCGCCGCGCAAGAATCCGGCGCACCGGCCAAGGCCAAGACCGGCTGGCAAGTCAAGCGTATCGCTGACGACGCCCCGATCTACAAGGGTCGTTAATGGTGCGGCCGCTTCGGCGGCCGGATCCGACCCCCTGCAGTACAAACAGCCCGTCGTTCCGTTATGCGGAACGACGGGCTGTTTTCATTGGCGGCGCGGGATGCGCCGGCGCTCAATGCAGCGGGCGGCGGCCGCGCGCGATATCGCGGAACAGCGCTTCGGCCGGTTCCAGCACCTGCAGCCACGTTTCGTCGTAGCCGCTCAGCGTGTCGAGCGCGTCGCGCAGCCGTTCGATCGCGAGGACCGGCAGCTCGACGCTGTGGCGCGTGGCGCCCGTCATGTGCGCGACGCTCGCCAGCTGGACGAGCGCGTCGGCCGCTTCAGCGACATCGGTCGCGAACAGCAGGTGCCGGTTGAGCAATTCGACCAGGCTGCTGGAGCCGGCGAAATCGTCGGCGTCGAGCTGCACGGAAAGAAACGTCGCGTTGTTCATTGTCATGCTCCTCGTTGTCATTGGATCGCGCGCTGCATCCCCGAGTATAGGCGGCGATCGAAGAGGGGAATGTGACGGGGACGAGATGGCCGGCGCGCGCGGCGGCGCGGGTGGAAAACCCGCGCCAGGCCCGCCGGACGGCCCGCACGGCGCGGCTTGCGGGCCGTCGCCACACCCGTGCGGCGGTGCAAGATTGTTGCCGGAACAGGCAGCTGACGCAGTCCCGACCGCGACAAATGGTATCTTTGCCGGTCGGGACGACACTGAAAAGTGCGAAGAAGGGGCCGGTGAGCCCATTCGCAACGACGTTCCGCTGTGGAAACTGACGGCCGCGAGAGCGGTCGGATACTGGTTGGTCCGGCCGTTCGGCCGGACATCGTGCGGCGCGCACCGGGGGGCGGTGGGCGGCGCCACGACGCAAATCCGGGAGGACCCTTGAGAGAAACTATTCCCATCCACGATGCGCTGACGCGCTGGTTGCCGCAGGCGGCGCTCATCGCCGCAGCCGTCGCGCTGTCGGGCTGTACGCTGACACCGTGGACTGACAGCTGGCAACCGGCGCGCCAGCCGACCTCGATGTCGGCTGCGACGCCGGGCGTGATCGCCGGCTATTACCGCGTGAACCCGGGCGATACGCTCGCGGGCGTCGCGAGTGCCTACGGGCAACGCGTGCAGGACGTGGCCAGCTGGAACCACATGGCACCGACCGACGCCGTATCGCCCGGCCAGGTGCTGCGCGTGGCGCCGCCGTCCGCCGCGCCGTCGCCCGGGCAGCCGTCCGCCGCGGCCGCGCCGGGCTCGCTCGCGTGGCCGGCAACGGGTATCGTCGCGACGCCGTTCGCGACTGGCAAGACGCGCGGCATCGTGATCGCCGCATCCGGGCCCGACCACTCGGTGCGGGCCGCGGCGAACGGGCGCGTGGTCTACGCCGGGTCCGGCGTCAAGGCGTACGGTCCGCTCGTGATCCTGAAGCACGACAACGGCCTCATCACGGCCTACGGGCACAACGGCAAGCTGCTCGTCAACGAAGGCGACGCGGTGCGCCAGGGCCAGCCGGTCGCCGAAATGGGCACCGACGCGAACGGCCGCTCGACGTTCGAGTTCGAAGTCCGCCAGAACGGCAAGGTCGTCGATCCGATGAACTTCCTGCCGCGCAACGGCGGCTGACGGCCCGCAGTATTCCGTGTGCGCCGGGCGGCGCACACGCTCCCGCCTTCATCCCCCCTTGAGTGTCGCGGTACCGGACTGTCTCGCGTGATTGCCGAGCCAGCGGATGCCCAATGCGAGCGCCGCCGCGCCAAGCGCGATCAGCGAACACTGGATCGCGACCGGCAGGTAGCCGTGCGGGCGCGGATCGACGAACGGGTAGGGATACCAGTTCTCGAGCGCACCGCGCACGAGTGTATAGCCGAGATAGACGACCGGAAAACCGAGCCAGGCGAACGCGCTGCTTCGCGCGATCGGCCGGCGCGGCTCCACGTACAGCCAGTCGCACAGCATCACGAGCGGCACGATCCGGTGCAGCACCCAGTTGTTGAACGCCGGCGTGACATGGCGCAGCGCATCGAGCCGCGCCAGCAGGAGTTCGTAGACGATCGCGGTGATCAGCACGTACAGCACGGCCGCGCCGCGCATCGATTCGTAGCGGGCCGACCCGGGGCGCGCGATGCGCCAGAGCCCCGCGGCCAGCATCGCGGCCGCGTAGAGGCTGCTCAGTTGCGTGAAGTAGCTGAGATAGTTGCCGAGATGGAAGCTCGGCAGGCGCCAGTAGTCGGCGACGCTGTGCAGCGTGGTGGACACCGCGAGCAACGCGGCGGTCAGCCGATAGGCCGCAACGAAGAACGCTTTGCTCATGATGCCCGCGCGCCGTCGCACCAAAGCTTCATCGTGCCACAGCCGTTTGCGCGCGCGATGCGGACTTTCCATATGAGGGACGCGCGCGGTGCGCGTCGACGATTCGTCGGATATTTGACCGTGTCGCGTAAAACCGGACGCCCGTGCGGCTACAATCGTGAAAGCCTGGCCGGGCGCAGAACCGGTTGCCGCCCGTGCGCCACCCCGCATACCACACGAGACGAAGCATGAGAAACATCCTCGCGAAACAGACGCGCTACAGCTCGCCCGCGATCTTCTTCCACTGGGCCATCTTCGTGCTGGTGGCGCTGGCCTACCTGGCCATCGAGATTCGCGGCCCGAAGGGCAGCGACAGCCGCGTGTTCTGGATGAACGTGCACCTCACCGCAGGCACGTTCGTGCTGGTGCTGTCGGTGTTGCGCGTGCTGTGGCGCATCGTCAGCCGCGTGCCGGAAGCCATTCCGCAGGCGGTGCTGCTGCGCTGGCTGTCGAGGCTCGCGCATGTCGCGCTCTACGTGTTCATCATCGCGCAGCCGCTGCTCGGCATCATGATGATCAACCTGGGCGGCAAGCCGGTGTCGCTCGACTGGCTCGGCGTGTCGTTCACGCTGTTCGGCCCTGACAAGGCGCTGCGGCCGACGATCAAGGAAGCGCACGAACTGATCGGCAACGCGTTCTACTTCGTGATCGGCCTGCATGCGCTGGCCGCGCTGTACCACCACTTCATTCGGCGCGACGACGTGCTGCGGCGCATGGCGCCCTGATCGCCAACTGCGTGGCATGCCTCGCAGGCGGGGGCGCATGGTTGTGCTGACAACCATGCGCCCCCGGTCCGTTTACCGGCATGGATGACTGTTCAGCACGTTGAACATTCTGTAACATCTCGGCTGTTTTTACATTCCGCTTACTCGCCGCCGCGCATGCTGCACCGACATCGTCACCTGACCGCCTGGCTTGGCGTGCTCGCGATCTGGATCGCGATCGCGGCGCCGCTGGTGTCGCAGTGGCGCGTCGCGCAGGCGGCCACGCCGGACGCCATCGTCTGCAGTGCAGAACATGGCGCGCACCGGTCGGCCGATGCGGGCAGCATGCACGATCACGCGTCGCATCTCGACGCATGCGGCTACTGCGGCTTCTTCGCCCATAGCCCCGCGATCGGTGCGCCTGCTGCTGCGCCGTTCGATTCCATCCCCGCCGTTTCCGTGTCCGCTGCCGCGCCGCCTGTCGTCGCGGCGCGCGCCGACCGCTATCCGCGCGCGTATCCACGCGCACCGCCCGAGCGCGCCTGACGCGCTGTTATCCGTTCTTACTACCGCCGATATCCGTGCGGCCCGTCGCGGCCGCGTGGAGGGCGTCACTCGGGCTTTCGATCATGACCAATTTCCAGTTGCGTGCGCCGCGGGCGTCGCGCAATGCCTGTGCGCGGCGCGTGCCGCGAATGTTGAAACTTACCGTTCCCGCGCTCGCTGCCGGCGCGCTGGCAGCGAGTGCTGCGGCGGCCGAAACGGCGCGTGCGGACGTCGTGCCCGTGAACGAGTCGGCCGCGCTGCTGCCGCCCGTCGAGGTCGTCGCGGCGCCGCTGTCGACGCCGCTCGTCGTCGTCACGGATCCGAAGGCGCCGCGCCAGCCGCTGCCTGCCAGCGACGGTGCGGATTACCTGAAGACGATCCCCGGCTTCACGTCGATCCGCAGCGGCGGCACGAACGGCGACCCCGTGCTGCGCGGGATGTTCGGTTCGCGGTTGAACATCCTGGCGAACGGAATGCCGACGCTCGGCGCATGCCCGAACCGGATGGATGCGCCGACGTCGTACATCGCGCCGGAAAGCTATGACAAGGTCACCGTCGTGAAGGGGCCGCAGTCCGTGCTGTACGGTCCCGGCGCGTCGGCCGGCACCGTGCTGTTCGAGCGCGTGACGCCGCGATTCGAGCGTCCGGGCATGCGTTTCGACGGCAGCCTGGTCGGTGGATCGTTCGGCCGCAACGACCAGAACATCGACCTGACGGCCGGCACGCCCGACGTCTACGGCCGCGTGACCGCGAACCACGCGCATTCGCAGGACTACCGGGACGGCAACGGCAACACGGTGCCGTCGCAGTGGGACAAGTGGAACGCCGACGCGGCGCTCGGCTGGACCCCCGACGACCACACGCGCGTCGAGCTGACCGCCGGCACCGGCGACGGTTATGCGCGCTACGCGGGCCGCGGGATGGACGGTGCGCATTTCCGCCGCGAGACGGTCGGGCTGTCGTTCGACAAGCGGCACCTCGGCGACGTGCTCGACCGGATCGAGGCGCGCGTGTACTACAACGAGGCCGATCACGTGATGGACAACTACACGTTGCGGCAGCCCGACCCGACCAGCAGCATGCCGATGCGGATGGCGGCCGACGTGCGGCGCCGCACGGTCGGTGCGCGCGCGGCCGCGACGTTCCGTTTCGGCGACGACTTCAAGCTCGTGACGGGTATCGACGCGCAATCGAACCGGCTCGATTCGCGCTCGTCGATGGGGCAGCAGAACTACCGCGACCAACCGTGGGATGCGCAGGCGACGATGTGGAACGCGGGCGCGTTCGGCGAGCTGACATGGTATGCGAGCGAAGTGTCGCGCGTGATCGGCGGCGCGCGCGTCGACTATGCGAGCGCTCGCGACAAGCGCGCGATGAAGAGCGGGATGATGATGAGCAAGCCGAACCCGACCTTCGACGACGATCGCTCGCGCGTGTTGCCGAGCGGCTTCGTGCGCTACGAGCGCGATCTCGCGGCGCTGCCCGTCACGTGGTACGCGGGGATCGGTCATGCGGAACGCTATCCCGACTACTGGGAACTGTTCTCCGCGACGCGCGGGCCGGCCGGTTCGCTCAACGCATTCTCGGCGGTGCAGCCGGAGAAGACCACGCAGATCGACATCGGCGCGCAGTACAAGAGCGACCGTTTCGATGCGTGGGTGTCGGCGTATGCCGGCTATGTACAGGACTTCATCCTGTTCAACTACGCGGCCGGCATGATGGGCCCGACCACGCAGGCGACCAACGTCAACGCGCAGATCATGGGCGGCGAAGCGGGCGTGTCGTGGCGGCCGGTTGCGCCGCTGCGCGTCGAGACGTCGCTCGCGTATGCATGGGGGCGCAACGTGGCAAGCGGCGATCCGCTGCCGCAGATGCCGCCGCTCGAGGCACGCATCGGGCTCGAATACACGCGCGGCGCATGGTCGGCCGGCGGCCTGTGGCGGATCGTTGCGCCGCAGCATCGTTATGCACTGAACGAGGGCAACGTGGTCGGCAAGGACTTCGGCCCGAGCGCCGGATTCGGCGTGCTGTCGCTGCATACGCAATACAACGTCAGCAAGACCGTGCAGATCTCGGTCGGCGTCGACAACGTGCTGAACAAGGCCTACACCGAGCACCTGAACCTCGCCGGCAACGCGGGCTTCGGCTATCCGGCGAACGCGCCGGTGATGGAGCCGGGCCGGACCGCATGGGTGCGCGTGAGCGCGAAGCTGTAGCGCGCGGCGCGTGTGCATTGCAGCATGCACGCGCGCGAATGCGGCCCCGCCCGAATGGGCGGGGCGCGTCAACCGATTAGAGAACCGTGTCTAGTCAGGGCGCAAACGTTCGCGACTCGTGATTCACTCCCGCATTCGACGCACACGGTGCGCGCGATGCAGCGTGCGCGTCGATCCGGTGTCATTCGCACCGGCAGCACAATAATCAGGAGAACATGCATGGCCAGATCGATGCGTTCCAGGGTAATGGCAGGGGCAGTGGCATGTGCGATGAGCGTCGCACCGTTCGCGGGGACGACCGCGCTGATGACGCTCGCGACGACACCCTCGGCGATGGCGGCGACCGCGCCCGCCGACAACTACGCGGCGACGCGTTATCCGATCATCCTCGTGCACGGGCTCACCGGCACCGACAAGTACGCCGGCGTGCTCGAGTACTGGTACGGTATCCAGGAGGATCTGCAGCAGCATGGCGCGACCGTCTATGTCGCGAACCTGTCGGGCTTCCAGAGCGACGACGGCCCGAACGGGCGCGGCGAACAGCTGCTCGCCTACGTGAAGACGGTACTCGCCGCAACGGGGGCGACCAAGGTCAATCTCGTCGGTCACAGCCAGGGCGGGCTGACGTCGCGCTATGTCGCGGCCGTCGCACCCGATCTCGTCGCGTCGGTGACGACGATCGGCACGCCGCATCGCGGCTCCGAGTTCGCGGACTTCGTGCAGAGCGTGCTCGCGTACGATCCGACCGGGCTGTCGTCGACGGTGATCGCGGCGTTCGTCAATGTGTTCGGAATCCTGACGAGCAGCACTCACAACACGAATCAGGATGCGCTCGCATCGCTGCAGACGCTGACGACCGCGCAGGCGGCGACCTACAACCAGAACTATCCGAGCGCGGGCCTTGGTGCACCGGGCAGCTGCCAGACCGGCGCACCGACGGAAACGGTCGGTGGCAACACGCATCTGCTCTATTCATGGGCCGGCACGGCGATCCAGCCGACGCTTTCGCTGTTCGGCGTGACGGGTGCGCAGGATACGAGCACCATTCCGCTCGTCGATCCCGCAAACGCGCTCGATCCGTCGACGCTCGCGCTGTTCGGCACCGGCACGGTGATGATCAACCGTGGCTCGGGCCAGAACGACGGGCTCGTGTCGAAGTGCAGCGCGCTGTACGGCAAGGTGCTGAGCACGAGCTACAAGTGGAACCACATCGACGAGATCAACCAGCTGCTCGGTGTGCGCGGCGCGTATGCGGAAGATCCGGTCGCGGTGATCCGCACGCATGCGAACCGGTTGCAGCTCGCGGGCGTGTAATCGATGACGGCACGTGAAGGGCGCGCGCCGCTGGCGCGGCGCGCAGCAGTCTATGGTGTCGTGGGGCTGGCGGCGATCGCCGGCGTCGCGATGTGGAGCGGGGCGGGGTGGCATCGCGGGTCGGGCGCCGCCGGTGACGCACCGGACGCGGCAGCGGCGGGCGGCGTCACGGCTGCCGCACCGCAGGCCGCCGTGCCGGCGAGCACGGGCTTGCCGCCGTCGCTGGCCGGTTCCAGCGCGCCGCGGTTGCCGCTCGATGCCGGCGGCCATCTCGCGAAGTCGCGCGCGGTACGCGATTTCTTCGACTATTGCCTGACTGCGCAGAGCGACCTGAGCGCGGCCGCGCTCGATGCGTTCGTCGTGCGCGAGATCGCCGCGCAGCTCGATGGCACGGCTGCGCAGGGCGAGGCGCTCGACGTGTGGCACCGGTATCGCGCGTATCTCGACGCGCTCGCGAAACTGCGCGATGCCGGCGCGGTCGACAAGTCCGATCTGGGCGCGTTGCAGCTCGCACTCGATCAGCGCGCGTCGATCGCGTACCGCACGCTCGGCGACTGGAGCCAACCGTTCTTCGGTGCGGAGCAGTGGCGGCAGCGCTACGATCTCGCACGGCTGAAGATCACTCAGGATCGCTCATTGACCGATGCACAGAAGGCCGAGCGGCTCGCGGCGCTGGAGCAGCAGATGCCGGCCGACGAGCGGGCGGCGCAGCAGCGCATCGACCAGCAGCGTGCCGCGATCGACCAGATCGCGCAATTGCAGAAGAGCGGGGCGACACCCGATGCGATGCGCGCGCAGCTGACGCAGACGCTCGGCCCCGACGCCGCCGCGCGTGTTGCGCAGATGCAGCAGGACGACGCGTCGTGGCAGCGCCGCTATGCGGACTACGCAGCGCAGCGTGCGCAGATCGAATCGGCCGGCCTGTCTCAGCAGGACCGCGACGCGCAGATCGCCGGGTTGCGGCAGCGTGTGTTCACGAAGCCCGGCGAAGCCGTGCGCGCGGCATCGCTCGATCGCGCGGCCGGCGGCACGCAATGACGCGGGCGTCGCCGCGTGTGGCCGGTCTCGTGCGGCCTCACGCGGCGCGCGTGATGTCGCGCGGCAGATGCTGCTCGATGGTATCGGCGAGCGTGTCGAACGCGGGCCCGATGCCTTCGTGCGCGACGCACGCATAGCCGAGCAGCAGGCCCTGTCGCGCGGTGTCGAGGCTGCTGTAGTAGCTGGTCAGCGGGCGGACGATCACGCCCGCATCGAACGCGCTCTGCGTGACCGCGCGATCGTCGCACGCGTCGGGCAGGCCGAGCACCAGATGCAGGCCGGCCTCGTCGCCCATCACCGGGAGCGCATCGCCGAAGCGCGCGCGGATCGCGTCGATCATCAGTTGCCGGCGCTCGCCGTACAGCGTGCGCATTCGTCTGACATGTGAAGTAAGGTGGCCGTCCATGATGAATTCGGCGAGCACGGCCTGCTGCATCAGCTGGCCTTCACGGTACAGCTCCGACAATCCGGTGCGGAACGTATCGACCAGATGCTCGGGCACGACCATGTAGCCCATCCGCAGCCCCGGGAACAGCATCTTGCCGAGGCTGCCGACGTAGATCACGCGGCCGCCGTCGTCGAGCCCCTGCAGCGACGCGAGCGGCCGGCTGCCGTAGCGGAATTCGCTGTCGTAGTCGTCTTCGATGATCCAGCAGCGGTGCTGGCGCGCGTATTCGAGCAGCATCCGGCGCCGCGCGAGACTCATCACCATGCCGAGCGGGTACTGATGCGATGGCGTGACGAGCACGAGCCGCGGCGGATGCTGCATGTCGCTCGCGCGCGGGTCGAGCCCTTCCTGGTCGACCGGCACCGGTGCGAGCGTGAGGCCGGCCGCCTGCAGGACGCTGCGCACGCCCCAGTAGCACGGCTCCTCGACCCACGCGCGATCGCCGATGTCGGACAGCAGCCGCACCGCGAGATCGATCGACTGGTGGATGCCCGTCGTGATGATCACCTGGTCCGGCGAGCATTTGACCGAGCGCGCGACGCGCAGGTAATCGGCAAGCGCGCGCCGCAACGGCCGGTAGCCGCCGCCCGGCGCGTAGGTCAGCAGTTCGGGATTGGCTTCCTTCCACAGCCGCGCCTGCAGGCGGCTCCATGTGCGGCTCGGAAATTCCGACACGTCCGGCACGCCCGGCATGAACGCACCCCACTGGCGGCGCGATACACCGGCGTGCTCGATCAGCTGCCGGCCGCGCGTCGACAGGCTGCCCTGCGCATCCGGCGGCGGCAGTTCGTCGGCGGCTGATGGCGCCGGCGCGGTGCCCGGTGCGTGGATCGCCGCGGCGTCCGGCCGCGTATCGGCCACGTAGGTGCCGCTGCCGGTCGTCGTCAGCACGTAGCCTTCCGCCGTCAACTGGTCGTACACATGCAGCACGGTATTGCGCGCGATCGACAGGTCGCCCGCTAGCGTACGCGAGCTCGGCAGTTTCGTCCCTGGCCCCAATTCCCCGGTCAGGATGGCTTGCTGCATCAGCTGCAGCAACTGCCGGTACATCGGCTCCGGCGAGCTGCGGTCGAGACGGGCGGAGAGCCAGTCGGCGACGATCACGGTATCCAAAGTGGTCCTACTTGGAATATTGAAATGGTTCCCTAGTATAGAACCGTGCGCGCCGTATAGTGGCTCGCATCTCAAAATCAATTGTCGCGAAGCAAGGGGACAGCCACGATGAAGTCCGATGATGTGATCGTCAGCTTTCGCGGCGTGCGGAAGACCTACGACGGCGAAACGCTGGTCGTCAAATCGCTCGACCTCGACATCCACCGCGGGGAATTCCTGACGCTGCTCGGGCCGTCGGGTTCGGGCAAGACCACGTGCCTGATGATGCTCGCCGGTTTCGAATTCCCGACCGGCGGCGAGATCCGCCTCGACGGCGAGCTGCTGAACAACGTGCCGCCGCACAAGCGCAACATCGGCATGGTGTTCCAGAACTACGCGCTGTTTCCGCACCTGACGGTCGAGCAGAACGTCGCGTATCCGCTGACCGTGCGCAAGCTGCCGGCCGGCGAGCGCGCGGAGCGCGTCGCGCATGCGCTGAAGATGGTGCAGATGGAGCGCTTCGCGAAACGCTATCCGGCGCAGTTGTCGGGCGGCCAGCAGCAGCGCATTGCGCTGGCGCGCGCACTCGTGTTCGAGCCGAAGCTGGTGCTGATGGACGAGCCGCTCGGCGCGCTCGACAAGCAGCTGCGCGAACACATGCAATACGAACTGAAGGCGCTGCACGAGAAGCTCGGCGTGACCTTCGTCTACGTGACGCACGACCAGGGCGAGGCGCTGACGATGTCCGACCGCGTCGCGGTGTTCGACAAGGGCATCGTGCAGCAGCTCGACACCGTGGACCGCCTGTACGAGTCGCCGTGCAACGAATTCGTTGCCAACTTCATCGGCGACAGCAACCGGCTGCGCGGCACCATCGCGCGGGTCGACGGCGAATTCTGCGAGTTCCGGCTCGACGACGGCACGAAGCTCGTCGGCCGCCACATCGGCGAAGCCGCCGAGGGCGCATCGGCGGTCGCGTGCATCCGCCCCGAACGCATGAGCCTCGCGGCCAACGGCCACGCGAACGGCGCCGCCGCGAACCGCCTGAGCGGCGAGGCGCGCAGCCTCATCTATTTCGGCGATCACGTGCGCATGCGCTGCGCGCTGCCCGGCCAGGACGAATGCTTCGTGAAGGTGCCGCTCGGCACCGGCGCGCTCGACGCGTTCTCGCCCGGCGCGCCGGTCTCGCTTGCATTCGCACCCGAACACCTGCGCGTGTTCGCGTGACCCCGGTTTCACCGTTTTTCCGCAGCACGTCGTCAACAACAAAGCCCACTTCCACCACGAGAGGAGAGGAACCATCATGAAACGAGCAAGCTTTACTGCGCGCCGCACGGCACTCGCGCTGGCACTGATCGCGTTCGGTGCATCGGCATCGGCTGCGGAACTCACGGTCGTCAACTTCGGCGGCGCGAACGGCGACGCACAGAAGGCCGCGTTCAACCAGCCGTTCGAAAAGGCAACCGGCAACAAGGTCACGGCCGTCGAGTACAACGGCGAGCAGGCGAAGGTGAAGGCGATGGTCGAGGCGAAGCACGTCAACTGGGACGTGGTCGAAGTCGAATCGGGCGACCTGAACCGCGGCTGCGACGAAGGGCTGTACGAGAAGCTCGACTGGTCGAAGATCGCGAAGAAGTCCGACCTGATTCCGGAATCGCCGCAGGTGTGCGGCGTCGGCTTCTTCGTGTGGTCGACCGCGCTGTCGTACAACGCGGACAAGCTGAAGTCGGCACCGACCGGCTGGGCCGATTTCTGGAACGTGAAGAAATTCCCCGGCAAGCGCGGGATGCGCAAGGGCGCGCGCTATAACCTCGAATTCGCGCTGATGGCCGACGGCGTCGCGACGAAGGACGTCTACAAGGTGCTCGGCACGAAGGCCGGCCAGGACCGCGCGTTCAAGAAGCTCGACGAATTGAAGCCGTACATCCAGTGGTGGGAAGCGGGCGCGCAGCCGCCGCAGTTCCTCGTCGCCGGCGACGTCGTGATGTCGACCGCGTACAACGGCCGCATCGATGCCGCGCAGAAGGAAGGCAAGAACCTGAAGGTCGTGTGGAACGGCAGCATCTACGACCTCGACTACTGGGCGATTCCGAAGGGCTCGCCGAACAAGGCGCTGGCCGAGCAGTACATCGCGTATTCGCTGACGCCGAAGCCGCAGCAGGCCTATGCGCAGCACATCGCGTACGGCCCCGCGAACATCGCGGCGATCAAGTCGCTCGACGCGAAGACGCTCGCGAACCTGCCGAACTCGCCGGCCAACGGCAAGAACGCGGTGCTGGAAGACATCGGCTTCTGGACCGACCACAGCGACGAGCTCGAGCAGCGCTTCACCGCATGGGCGACGAAGTAACCGGTCAGGCATCCTGAAGGTGTCCTGATGCAACCGGCCGCGCGACGCGTCGATCGTGTCGCGCGGCATTCCGCCGGAACGTGCCCGGCCGGAGAGAACCGTTGAATACGATGACGATCGCGCCTTCCTCGCCGTCGACCGCCGCGCTCAAGCGCGAGCTGAAGGCTGCCGAGGCCCGCAAGCGCACGATGGCGCTGCTGCTGGTCGCGCCGCTCGCGATTTTCCTGCTGCTGATCTTCGTCGTGCCGATCGGCACGCTGCTCACGCGCGCAGTGCAGAACCCCGAGATCGCAACCGCGTTGCCGAATACGGTCGCCGCGCTGTCGGGCTGGGACCGCAAGGCGCCGCCGGCCGACGCCGCGTATGTCGCGCTCGCGGCGGACATGACGAAGGTGGCCGACAGCGAGGCGATGGGTGCGCTCGCGCGGCGGCTGAACACCGAGATTCCCGGCTATCGCTCGCTGGTCGCGAAGACGGCGCGCGCGATGCCGCTGAAGGGCGACAACGACGCGGCGCTGACGCCCGCGCAGACGCGCGAGAAAATCATCGATCTCGATTCGCGCTGGGGCGACGCCGCGTACTGGCAGGCGATCGCGAAGAACGGCAGCCAGGTATCGCCGTTCTACCTGCTTGCCGCGCTCGACCACAAGCAGGACGGCTTCGGCCACATCGTGCAGGCCGATCCCGATCAGTCGATCTATCTCGCGATCTTCGGCCGCACGTTCGTGATCGGCATCGCCGTCACGCTGTTCGCGCTGCTGCTCGGCTATCCGCTCGCGTACTGGATCTCGACGCTGTCGGAACGGCGCGCGAACCTCGTGATGATCCTCGTGCTGATTCCGTTCTGGACGTCGGTGCTCGTGCGCGTCGCCGCGTGGATCGTGCTGCTGCAGAGCGAAGGGCTGATCAACAAGGCGTTGATCGGCAGCGGGCTGATCTCGCATCCGCTGACGCTGCTGTTCAACCGCGTCGGCGTGTACATCTCGATGACGCACATCCTCCTGCCGTTCATGATCCTGCCGCTGTACAGCGTGATGAAGTCGATCCCGCCGACCTATCAGCGTGCGGCCGTGTCGCTCGGCAGCCATCCGTTCTCCGCGTTCTGGCGCGTGTACGTGCCGCAGACCTATCCGGGCGTCGGCGCGGGCGCGCTGCTCGTGTTCATTCTCGCGATCGGCTACTACATCACGCCCGCGCTGCTCGGCGGGCCGAACGACCAGATGGTCAGCTACTACGTCGCGTACTTCACGAACGTGACGATCAACTGGGGCATGGCGTGTGCGCTCGGCGGGCTGCTGCTCGCGGCGACGCTCGTGCTGTACGCGGTGTATGGGCGCTTCACGCGCACCAACGTGAGCCTCGGCTGAGCGCCGGGGCAGAAATACGTCACGAAACGGGAAGGGGATTCGGACCATGAAACTCGCCAGGCCGATGTTCGCGCCGCACATGTCGTTCGTCGAGCGCGCGTGGTACGTCGCGTTGCGCGTGCTCGTCGTGCTGACGCTGCTGTACCTGATCCTGCCGGTGCTCGCGATCGTGCCGCTGTCGTTTTCGTCGAGCACCTTCCTCGTCTATCCGATTCCGGGTTTCTCGACACGCTGGTACGAGAACCTGATCGCGTCGGACGAGTGGCGGATGGCCGCGAAGAACAGCTTCATCGTCGCGCCGTCGGCGACCATCGTCGCGACCGTGCTCGGCACGCTCGCCGCGATCGGTCTCACGAAAGCCGACTTCCGCGGCAAGGGGTTGCTGATGGCCGTGCTGCTGTCGCCGATGATCGTGCCGGTTGTCGTCGTCGGCGTCGGCATGTACCTGTTCTTCGCGCCGCTCGGGCTCGCGAACACCTACACCGGGCTGATCGCCGCGCACGCGGCGCTCGGCGTGCCGTTCGTCGTGACGACGGTCGCCGCGACGCTGCAGGGCTTCAACCAGAACCTCGTGCGTGCGAGCCTGTCGCTCGGCGCGAACCCGGTGTCGACCTTCTTCCGCGTGACGCTGCCGGTGATCGCGCCGGGCGTGATGTCGGGCGCGCTGTTTGCGTTCGCGACGTCGTTCGACGAAGTGGTCGTCACGCTGTTCCTCGCGGGCGCGGACCAGACGACGCTGCCGCGCCAGATGTTCACGGGTATCCGCGAGAACATCAGCCCGACGATCGCTGCGCTCGCAACGATCCTGATCATCTTCTCGACGAGCCTGCTGCTGGCGCTCGAATGGCTGCGCGGGCGCAATGCGCGGCGCGCGGTGAGCTGACCCGTCACGTCCGGCACGATGCGCCGCCGCGCATGGGGCACGCGGCGCATTTTCTTTCATTCTGCTGACTGACGACGCGGTCGCCTGCACGTTCGATGCGGCTCTGCAACAATACGGGGCGCGGCGGCGCGCGTTCCGTGCGGTGCGACCGGAACGCCGCCGCGAGTCCAATCCGCGACGTGGCGCAACGCGTCGCTCGTCAGCCGAGCCTCATCTTGTCCGAATTCGCTTCCCCCGCCGGCGCCCATGAGCCGGCCGTCAACTGGCGCGCGATGTCCGCCGTGCTGCTGGCCGTCGCGCTCGCGACGCTCGACACCGCGATCGCGAACACCGCGCTGCCCGCGATCGCCGCCGACCTGCATGCGTCGCCGGCCGCTTCCGTGTGGATCATCAACGCGTACCAGCTCGCGATGGTCGCGACGCTGCTGCCGTTCGCCTCGCTCGGCGACATCGTCGGCCACAAGCGCGTGTATATCGCCGGGCTTGCGGTGTTCACGCTCGCCTCGCTCGGCTGTTCGCTCGCGTCGACGCTGCCGATGCTGACGGCCGCACGGATCGTGCAGGGCTTCGGCGCGAGCGCGATCATGAGCGTCAACGTCGCGCTGATCCGCGGCCTGTTTCCCGCGCACCGGCTCGGACGCGGCGTCGGCTTCAATGCGCTCGTCGTCGGCGTGTCGTTCGCGGTGGGGCCGACGATCGCGTCGCTGATCCTGTCGGTCGCCGCATGGCCGTGGCTGTTCGCGGTGAACGTGCCGCTCGGCGTGATTGCGCTCGCCGTGGCGATTCCGTCGCTACCGCAGACGGCGCGCGGCAAGCATGCGTTCGATCCGGTCGCCGCGCTGTTCAACGTGATCACGTTCGCGTCGCTGATCTTCGCGCTCGGCGAATTCGCGCAGCGCGGGCCGCTTTCGATCGTGTTCGCATCGGCCGCGGTTGCGCTCGCATTCGGCTGGCTGCTGATCCGCCGCCAGGCCGGGCACCCGGCGCCGATGCTGCCGGTCGACCTGTTTCGCCGGCCCGTATTCACGCTGTCCGCGCTGACGGCCGTGTGCGCGTTCGCCGCGCAGGGGCTCGCGTTCGTGTCGCTGCCGTTCTATTTCGAAACCGTCCTGCATCGCAGCGCGGTCGAAACGGGCTTCCTGATGACGCCGTGGTCGGCGATCGTCGCGTTCGCCGCGCCGATCGCGGGCCGGTTGTCGGATCGTTATCCGCCGGGCCTGCTCGGCGCGATCGGGCTCGCGTTGCTGAGCGCGGGCATGGTGTCGCTCGCCGCGCTGCCGGTGTCGCCGAGCGTCGTCGACATCGGCTGGCGGATGATGCTGTGCGGCGCGGGCTTCGGTTTCTTCCAGTCGCCGAACCTGAAGGCGCTGATGTCGAGTGCGCCGCCCGAGCGCAGCGGCGGTGCGAGCGGGATCATCGCGACCGCGCGGCTGATCGGGCAGGCGACGGGCGCGGCGCTGGTCGCGCTGTCGTTCGGGATCGCGGGGCGCCACGGGCCGACGCTTGCCTTGATGCTCGGCGCAGGGTTCGCCGGGGCCGCGAGCGTCGCGAGCGGGCTGCGGCTGTTCGCGCCGTCGCATCGCGCGGGTGTGCCGGCCGCGCCGGAACGCGCGAAGGAGCGGGCGGTGGAGTAGGCGTTATAAACCGGCGCGCGGCAAACGCCGCCGCGCGCCGGCCTTCATGCATCGCTCAGAACCCGCCCGACTTGATCAGCTGGTTGAGGTTCGCGATGTTCAGGCTACCGAAGCCCGTCGTCAGGTCCCAGCCGGTGCCGGCGGTATAGCCATACCCCTGATATCCGTTGTTGCCCGACACGACGTCATAGCGCACGAGCGACGGGTTCGACGGAATGTCCGCATAGAAGTTGCCGGCCGGGAAGCCGAGGCCCGTGCCGTTCGCCGCGAGCAGGCGCGCCCAGAAGCCCGTGAAGATCGGCGCGGCGAGGCTGGTGCCGCCGATCTGCTGCAACTGGCCGTAGTTGTAGATGTACGCGCCGGTGCTTTGCGCGGCGTCGAACGACACGTCCGGCAACTGGCGGTTGCTGCCCGATTGCCACGACGGCGCCGGCAGGATCGTGCTGACGCCGCCGCCCGTCGCCCACAGCTTGCCGTTGCCGTCGAGGCCTTCGTTCCATACCGTTTCGTTCGAGAACGCGCCTGCCGACGTCGTGTAGAGCGTCGTGCCGCCGATCGCGAGCACGTGCGGCGACGCGGCCGGCCACGACACCGTGTAGTTCGCGCCGTCCGGATAGCCGCGGTTGTTGCACTCGTACACGCCTTCGTCGCCCGACGATACCGAGAACGTCTGGCCCTGGGCGGCTGCCGTCGTGAAGATCTGCTCCTCGGCGTCGATCGTGCCGTCCGCGTTCGCGTCGGTTTCGCACCAGCCGAGCGACACGTTGATCACCTTCGCGGTGTTGTCCGACACCGCGCGGTTGAACGCCTGCGTGAGGCCCGTGTTGCCGCTTGCGTTGAGGTCGGCCATGTAGAACACGAGCTTGCCGACCTGGCCGCCGGCCGAGCCGACGATCGACTGGCTGTCGAGATCCCATTCGCCCTGGCCGTCCTGGTCGTCGGTGTAGCTGCCGCCCGAACCGTTGGTCTTGACGGTTTGCGTCGAGACCGTGCCGTAACCGTTGCTCGACGTGAACTGCTTCAGGTCCTGCAGCGTCTGCGACACGCCGCCGATCGTGATGATGCCGACGGTCACGCCGGCCGCGGTCGGCACGCCGGTCGCGTTGTAGAGGCCCGGGAATTCCTTCGGATAGTGGCCCGTCGCCGTGCCGGCCGCGAGCGCCTGCGGCTTCGCCACGTTGCCGATGCGCAGCATCGGATGCGCACGCGCGACGCTCTGCAGCCCGAGCACCGAGCCGACGACGTTGCCGAGCGCGCTCGGGACCTGTGCAGTCGATGCGTTCGCGAAGCCCGAGCGGCCCGCGTATTCGAAATGCACGAGCGACGTGTTGAACGCGGTCTTCACGGTGCCGGCCGTGCCGCTTGCAGAGACCAGCAGGCGGTTCGGCGCGACTTCGACGTTCACGAAGCCGCTCTTGTGCAGATAGTCGACGACCGACTTCACCTGCGCATCGGTCGGTGCGTAGTTGGCGAGGAACTGCTCGTGCGTCAGGTAATGACGGTAATGCGCGCTGCCGGGCCGGTTCACGTCGCGCGCCAGTTGCTTGAGTTGCGCCGCATTGCGCAGCTTCAGGCTGACGACGACGTTGGTCGTTTCACCGGCTGCCAGTTCGAGCGATGGCGCCGCACTGCGTGCCATCAACTGCGGGCCGGTCAGAAAGGCCTTCGTATGGGTATCGACCCAATCCGTCGTCGCATTCGCCGCAGCGGCAGCGAACACGAACGGTGCCACGCACGCCAGGCGGCGGGGCGACGGAAGGGGCAGGGCGAACCAGGCATTCCTTTTCATCGGGAGTCCTTTTTTAGGAGAGGCGACGTTACTGGAACCCCCGGCCCTTGTGGGGCCGCGAGCGGTGACGAGCGTAGGGCGTCGATGTCGTTCGGGTAGCTGCCAGTTTCCACAGCTGTCAGTTCTGACATCGACGCGTGCCGATGCAGGCGTGGTGCCGGACACGCCTGCGATGTCGCGCGCGGCGAACGGAACCGGTTCGTGGCACGACGGCGTGGCAACGCGTGACGTTGGTACGCACGAGTTGATCGTCGCGACGTCGAAACGCGCGCGATCGCGGAGCGGAAGGACGCGCGAATGCGTGGCGTTTGCGTGTCCGTTGCCGCGCACCGAGTCGCACTATGTGGTCAAACGAAGCGATGCGGCAGGAACGGATCCGCGCGTGCACAAAAAAGGGGCCGGTCAAACGCAAGCGTTTCCCGAACTGTGGAACGGCCCACCGGGCAGTCTTGCAGGCGGCTTTCGGATCGCGTGTCGCGATTGTGGATTAGAGGGAATGCTCGAATTCCGTGGCGGGCGCGAGCCGGCGCGACGCACACCTTTACCGCTCAGGATCGGACGATACCGTCCATGAAATTCCGCCTTGACGCGCGCCGTTCAGGAGATATCCTTCAATCCATAACCAACGGGTTATGGATTTTGGACGACATGCAGAACGCTCACGACATGCTTTTCAGGACGCTTGCCGATCCGACGCGCCGCGCGCTCTTCGAGCGGCTGTGCGCGGACGGCGAGCTGACGGTTGCCGCGCTGACGGCCCATGCGGGCGTCTCGCAGCCGGCCGTGTCGAAGCATCTCGGCGTACTGAAGCAGGCCGGGCTCGTGAATGACCGTCACGAAGGCCGGCAGACGCACTACAGCGCACAGCCGCAAGCGCTGGCCCCGCTGATCGACTGGACGAGCCAGATGGCAGGCTTCTGGCAGAACCGGTTCGATGCCCTCGAAGATCTGCTCAAAAGGATGGATCAGTGATGAACCAAGCCACTAACGAAACGCGCTCCGTCGTCGTCGAACGGGACCTGTCCCATCCGCCGGAGAAGATCTGGCGCGCGCTCACGCAACCGCACCTGATCGAGGCATGGCTGATGAAGAGCGACTTCGAGCCCGTCGCGGGCCGTGCCTTCAGCTTCCGCGCGGACTGGGGCTCGGTCGACTGCACGGTGCTGGCGATCGAGCCGCCGCGCACGCTGTCGTACACGTGGGCCGCGTATGGCCTGGAGAGCGTCGTCACGTGGACGCTCACGCCGACGCCGGCCGGCACGCACCTGCGGATGGAGCAGGTTGGCTTCCGCGCGGATCAGGAACAGGCGTACCGCGGTGCGCAGCATGGCTGGGTACGGTTCTTCGAGTCGCTCGAGCAGGTGCTGGCGCGCCCCGATGAAGGCACGGAGGCCCGCGCATGAGCACAACGGACCTCACGCCGTCGGAGCGCATCGATGCGCTGATTGCAGGTATTGCCGACTGGCGCGGCAAGACGTTCGACGACCTGCGCCAGACGATCCTCGCTGCGCAAGCGGGCATCGTCGAGGAATGGAAATGGATGGGCAGCCCCGTCTGGTCATGCGACGGGATGATCGCGGTGGCGAACGCGCACAAGGGCAAGGTGAAAGTGACCTTCATGCACGGCGCGCAGCTTCCCGATCCCGACAAGCTGTTCAACGACGGCCTCGACGGCAATGCGCGACGCGCGATCGATTTCTTCGAAGGCGACCGGATCGACAAGCGGGCGCTGAAGGCGCTCGTGCGCGCGGCGATCGAATACAACCGCACGCATCTGAAGAAGAACGCGCGAGGGGCGGCGAAGGCGCGCGGCGAGAAGGCGGCGTAGGGCGACGTAACGCGCAGGCAAAAAAAAGCCCGACACGAGGTCGGGCATCCAAATCGGCCGCAACCGCCCGCGAGGCGGCTGCGGCACCTGCAAAAGCCGCGCGCTTACGCTGCGAGCAGCGAGCGCAGCACGAACGGCAGGATACCGCCGTGCTTGTAGTAGTCGACTTCGATCGGCGTGTCGATGCGCAGCAGCACCTGCACGCGCTGCGTTTCGCCGTTCTTGCGGTTGATCACGAGCGTGACGTCCTGCTGCGGCTTGAAGTCGTCGCCGAGGCCTTCGATGTCGTACGTCTCTTCACCGGTGATGCCGAGCGACTGGATGCTGTCCGAGCCCTTGAACTGCAGCGGCAGCACGCCCATGCCGACCAGGTTCGAGCGGTGGATCCGCTCGAAGCTGCGTGCGATCACGGCCTTCACGCCGAGCAGTTGCGTGCCCTTCGCGGCCCAGTCGCGCGACGAACCCGTGCCGTACTCTTCACCCGCGAACACGACGGTCGGCGTATCGGCGCCGACGTACTGCATCGCCGCGTCGTAGATCGATTGCTGTTCGCCGCTCGGCTGGTGGATCGTCAGGCCGCCTTCGACGCGCGAGCCGTCTGCCTTCGCCGGGATCATCAGGTTCTTGATCCGGACGTTCGCGAACGTGCCGCGCATCATCACGTCGTGGTTGCCGCGGCGCGAGCCGTAGCTGTTGAAGTCGGCCTTCTGCACGCCGTTTTCCTTCAGCCACTTGCCTGCCGGCGAGTCTTCCTTGATCGAGCCTGCCGGGCTGATGTGGTCGGTCGTGACCGAGTCACCGAAGATGCCCAGTGCGCGCGCGCCCTTGACCGTCGGGATCGACGCAGCCGGCTCCATCGAGAAGTCGTTGCCGAAGAACGGCGGCTCGGCGATGTACGTCGACTTCGGCCAGTCGTAGACCTGGCCCGATTCGCCCTCGATCTTGCTCCAGAGGTCGCCCTTCTTGGTCAGCTTCGAGTAGTTGTCCTCGAACTTCTTCGGATCGAGCGCGAACTTGAGCAGCGCGTGGATTTCGTCGCTCGTCGGCCAGATGTCGCCGAGGTAGATGTCGCGGCCGCCCTTGCCCTTGCCGACCGGTTCCGTCATCAGGTCGCGCGTGATGTTGCCGGCGATCGCGTACGCGACGACCAGCGGCGGCGACGCGAGGAAGTTCGCGCGGATGTTCGGGTGGATACGCGCTTCGAAGTTACGGTTGCCCGACAGCACGGCTGCCGCGACGATGTCGTTCTTCGTGATCGCTTCGTTCAGTTCCGGCGTGAGGTCGCCCGCGTTGCCGATACAGGTCGTGCAGCCGTAGGCCGCGACTTCGAAGCCGAGCTTCGACAGGTAGGGCAGCAGGCCCGTCTTCGTCAGGTACTCGGTGACGATGCGCGATCCCGGCGCGAGCGAGGTCTTGATCTTCGGATCGACCGTGAGGCCGGCTTCGACGGCCTTCTTCGCGAGCAGGCCGGCGGCCAGCAGCACGCTCGGGTTCGACGTGTTCGTGCACGACGTGATCGCGGCGATCAGCACGTCGCCGTTCTTCACGTCGACGTTGTTGCTCGTCGTGTACTGCGTGTTCAGGTCGTCCGCCTTCTTCGCGAAGCCGTTTTCCGCGACCGGCTTCGAGAACAGGTCGGTGAACGTCGACTTGACGTTGCCGATCTCGATGCGGTCCTGCGGGCGCTTCGGGCCGGCCAGCGACGGGGCGACCGTCGCGAGATCCAGCGTCACGACCTTCGTGTAGTCGATGTCGCCGGCCTTCGGGATGCCGAACAGCTTCTGTGCCTTGAAGTAATTTTCGAACGCGGCGATTTCCGCCTTCGTGCGGCCCGTGCCTTCGAAGTAGTCGATCGTCTTTTCGTCGACCGGGAAGAAGCCCATCGTCGCGCCGTATTCCGGCGCCATGTTGCCGATCGTCGCGCGGTCCGGCAGCGACAGCGACTTCGTGCCAACGCCAAAGAACTCGACGAACTTGCCGACGACCTTCTCCTTGCGCAGCATTTCGGTGATCGTCAGCACCAGGTCGGTAGCCGTCACGCCTTCGCGCAGCTTGCCCTTCAGCTCGACGCCGACGACGTCCGGCGTCAGGAAGTACACCGGCTGGCCGAGCATGCCGGCTTCCGCCTCGATGCCGCCCACGCCCCAGCCGACCACGCCGATGCCGTTGATCATCGTCGTGTGGCTGTCCGTGCCGACGAGGGTGTCCGGGTAGTACACGGTGTCGCCGCCGTCCGCCTTCTTGTGGACGCCGCGCGCGAGGTATTCGAGGTTCACCTGGTGGACGATGCCGACGCCCGGCGGCACGACCTTGAACGTGTCGAAGGCCTGCATGCCCCACTTCATGAACTGGTAGCGCTCGTTGTTGCGCTGGAATTCCAGTTTCATGTTCAGGTCGAGCGCGTCCTTCTGGCGGAAGTAGTCGATCTGGACCGAGTGATCGACGACGAGATCGACCGGGACCAGCGGCTCGATCTTCTTCGGGTTCTTGCCCGTGCGCTCGGCAACGCCGCGCATGGCCGCGATGTCGGCGAGCAGCGGCACGCCCGTGAAGTCCTGCAGCACGACGCGCGACACGACGAACGGAATCTCGTCGACGCGCTTCGCCGTCGGCTTCCAGTTCGCGAGCTGCTCGATGTGCTCTTCGGTGATTTTCTTGCCGTCGTAGTTGCGCAGCACGGACTCGAGCACGATACGGATCGACACCGGCAGGCGTTCGATCTTCGTCTTCAGTTCCTTGCCGAGCTGCGGCAGCGAGTAGAACTTGCCTTTGCCGGAACCGCTGTCGAATTCCTTGAGGGTCTTGTGGAGATTGTGGGCCATGGTGATTTTCCTGGGTTTAAGGCTAGGAAACAAAGAGTCCTGTAGATGACGGCTATATCACATACAAGTCGACGTACTCATCGACCGGCATCGCTTCGAGCTTTGCCTGGTCCAGCGACACGTCGAGAATCGCTTGTTGCTGCTTTGCCGGGAAGCGGCGGGCGAGGTTGGTCCGGAACTTCTCGACCAGGAGCGGGATGCCGTCGGTGCGGCGCCGCCGATGGCCGAGCGGGTATTCGACCGCCACTTCGGCAAGCTTCGATCCGTCCGTGAACTCGATCGTCAGTGCATTCGCGATCGAGCGCTTGTCCGGGTCGTGGTAATCCTTCGTGAACTGCGGATCCTCGACGCATGCGGTCTTCGCGCGCAGCGCGTCGATGCGGGGATCGGCGGCGGCCGAATCTTCGTAGTCGGCCGCGGTCAGCCGGCCGAACAGCAGCGGCACGGCGACCATGTACTGGATGCAGTGGTCGCGGTCGGCCGGATTGGCGAGCGGGCCCTGCTTGTCGATGATGCGGATCGCGGCCGCATGCGTGCGGATCGTGATCTTGCTGATGTCGTCGGTCGTGCGGCCGGCGGCGGCGAGCTGCGCGTGCAGCTGCAGCGCGGCCTCGGCGGCCGTCTGCGCATGGAATTCGGCGGGGAACGCGATCTTGAACAGCACGTTTTCCATCACGTACGTGCCGTACGGGCGCTGGAAGCGGAACGGCTTGCCGTCGAACAGCACGTCGTAGAAGCCCCAGGTCTTCGCGGTGAGCGCCGACGGGTAGCCCATTTCACCCGTTTTCGCGATCAGCGCGAGGCGCACCGCGCGGGAAGTTGCATCGCCGGCCGCCCACGACTTGCGCGAACCCGTGTTGGGCGCGTGGCGGTAGGTGCGCAGCGCCTGGCCGTCGACGAACGCGTTGGATACCGCGTTGATCAGCTCGTCGCGCGTGAGCCCGAGCAGCCGGCCGACGACGGCCGTCGACGCGACCTTCACGAGCAGCACGTGGTCGAGCCCGACCGCGTTGAATGAATTCTCGAGTGCGAGGCAGCCCTGGATCTCATGGGCCTGGATCATCGCGACCAGCACGTCGCGCATCGGGAGCGGCTTCCGGCCGGCCGCGACGGCCGTGCGGGAGAGCCAGTCGGCCGTCGCCAGGATCCCGCCGAGATTATCGGACGGATGACCCCATTCGGCGGCGAGCCAGGTGTCGTTGAAGTCCAGCCAGCGGATCATCGCGCCGATGCCGAACGCGGCCTGCACGGGATCGAGCTGGAAGGACGTGCCGGGCACCTTCGCGCCGTTCGGCACGATCGTGCCGGGCACGACGGGGCCGAGCAGCTTGGTGCAGGCAGGGTAGGACAGCGCCTCGAGTCCACATCCGAGCGTGTCGATCAGGCAATGACGCGCCGTCTCCAGCGCGAGCGCGCTGTCGATGCCGGCGTTCAGCACGTAGTCGACGATATCGACGAGTACCGTATCCGGAGCAGGGCGGACGTTGGAGACCGGGGCGGACATCGAGGGGCCGAGGGGGAACGCGCTTAGTTCGTTGCCGGCTTCAGCTCGTTCGATTGCGTCGGCGCTGCCGTGCCTTGTGCCATTTCCGGCGTCACGCATTCGTCCGCGAGGCGCTCGCCGCCGTTTGCGTCCGAGAACAGCATGGCCTTGGTCGGGATCACGACCAGCTTGAAGCCTGCTGCCGGATCGTAGAACGTGTCGGCGCCCGTCGTCGTGGCTTGACGCGGCAGCTTGTAGTTCTTCTTCGCCCAGTGAACCGTGACGACCTGGTCGCGCTTCATGTCGCCGGCGAGGTCGAACGACAGGCCTTCCTTACAGGCCCACTTGACCGCGCCGTCCGGTACCGGATCGACCTTGGCAGCTGCGCGTGCCTGCGCCTTCTTGCTGCGCGGGATGATGCGCTTGGCCGGCGCCGGGCGCTTGGCGGTTGCCTTCTTCGCGGTCGTCGTGGCCGTACCCTGGGCAAACGCGCTCGGAGCCGACACCAGCATCGTGGCGGACAAGGCGCCGATGGCGGTAGCGATCAGGAGTTTCTTCATGGAGTCAGAACCTTTCGATAATCAGTTGACAAGGGCCGGCAATCGAAACTGCCGGCCGGTTTGAAACTGCACGCGCCCCGAAAGCGCGCAGCGGCCGCTATTTTCACCTATTTGGCCGCGTACATATCAGGTTTTCGGGCTCCGTTACGTTTTTTGTCGTTTCGCAAACCTCTGTCCGGTTTGCGCATCGGCGAATGCATGAAATTCGTGTATCTGGCGTTTCGGCCGGCGGCGCGCGCTTACGGCGCGGCGCCCGCGGCGGCCGGGCCGAACAGCGGCGCGGCCTCGGCCGGTACGGGCTGGCCGGTGGCGCGCGCGCGGCGCAGCACCGACCAGTAATAGCGATAACTCGCGCGATCGTGCAGCGTATCACCGTGGCGCGTCGGGCCCCAGTCGGCGGCCTGCGCGGCCAGCAGGATCTCGGCGGCCAGCGCGACTTCGTCGGTGCGCGGTGCGAACGCGTCGACGATCGGGCGGATCTGCGCGGGATGGATGCTCCACATGCGCGTGAACGCGAATTCGTCGCGCGCGCGGCGCGCATCGCCGGCCACGACGCTCATGTCGCGCACTTCGGTCGTCACGTTGTGCGACGGCGTCTTGCCGTGTGCGTGGCAGGCCGCGGCGATTTCCAGCTTCGCGCGGCGCACGAGCGGGTGTTCGAACTGGCCGGGCGAGCGCATCGCGGAATCGGGAATCGCGCCATGGTGCGCGGAAACGAAGTCCATCAGCCCGAAGCTCAGCGTGCCGACCGTCGGCAGCGCGGCGAGGGCAAAGGCCTGCGCAAGCGCGCCGTGCGTCTCGACCAGCACGTCGACCGGGATCGGCTGCGCGATGCCGAGCTCGCGGCGCGCGCCTTCGATGAACGCGGTCATTTCGGCGGCATCGGCCGCGTTCGCGATCTTCGGGAGCGTGATATAAGCCGGTGCGCGCGCGGCGCGCAGCACGATGCGGACGTCGTCGCGCCAGTGCGGGTGGGAAAAGTCGTGGATCCGGACGCCGATGCGGCCGAAGCGGTTCTCGTCGCTGCCGAGCAGGTCGGCGACGAGGGCCGCATGCGCGGCTTCCTGGCCGACGGCCGCGCCGTCCTCGCAGTCGAACGTGATGTCGAATACGGGACCCAGTTCGGCTTGCAGCGCGAGCGACTTGCGCATCAGCTTTTCGCTGCCCGCGTAATGATCGCAGCAGGGCAGGATCGCGGGCGGGGACGCCCCGTCGTACAGCACTTGTGCAGGAGTGAGCGCGGCCATCTCTTCGACGTCAGGGGAGCGTGTCAACGTGGAGAAAATCGGATTCGGGCAGGTTCTGGGCCGGTGCGCGGTGGGCGCGGGGCGGCAAAACGTGCGCGAATCGGATTGTGCGGCAGGGCCGGCGGCTGGCGCCGGCCCGGGCCGGAACCGGGTGGCCCGAGGGCCGCCCGGCAAGGGCGCGTGATGCTTAGTTCTTCAGCAGGTGGGCGACGCCATCGCGCTCTTCGAGCAGCTCGGCCAGCGTGCCGTCCATCTTCTCGCGCGAGAACGCGTCGATTTCCAGGCCTTCGATGCGCTTGTACTCGCCGTTTTCGCAAACGACCGGCACACCGTAGATGATGTCTTCGGGGATGCCGTACGAGCCGTCCGACGGGATGCCCATCGTGACCCACTTGCCGTTCGTGCCGAGGACCCAGTCACGGACGTGGTCGATCGCCGCGTTGGCTGCCGACGCTGCCGACGACAGGCCGCGCGCTTCGATGATCGCCGCGCCGCGCTTGCCGACGGTCGGGATGAACGTGTCGCGGTTCCACACGTCGTCGTTGATCAGCTTCAGCATCGATTCGCCTTCGGCGGTCGCGAAGCGGAAGTCCGGGTACATCGTCGGCGAGTGGTTGCCCCACACGGCGAGCTTCTCGATCGACGCGACCGGCTTGCCCGACTTCGCGGCGAGCTGCGACAGCGCGCGGTTGTGGTCGAGGCGCAGCATCGCCGTGAAGTTCTTCTTCGGCAGATCCGGCGCCGACTTCATCGCGATGTAGGCGTTCGTGTTCGCCGGGTTGCCGACGACCAGCACCTTCACGTCGCGGCTGGCGACTTCGTTCAGTGCAGCGCCCTGAACCGTGAAGATTTCAGCGTTTGCCGACAGCAGGTCCTTGCGCTCCATGCCCTTCGAGCGCGGACGTGCACCGACCAGCAGCGCGACGTCTGCATCCTTGAATGCAACCTTGGGATCGTCGGTGATCACGACGCCCGCGAGCAGCGGGAACGCGCAATCGTCGAGTTCCATCACGACGCCTTTGACGGCGCCTTGGGCTTGCGGGAGGTCGAGCAGTTGCAGGATGACCGGCTGGTCCTTGCCGAGCAGGTCGCCGTTCGCGATGCGGAACAGCAGGGAGTAAGCGATTTGACCTGCGGCGCCGGTGACGGCAACGCGCTTTGCGGGCTTAGCCATTGAAAATCTCCAGGACGGTTGAAGCGTTGGACGCTAGCGAAAACGCCATTCTATGCGCGTTGTGCGTAACGTTGCATTGAAGCAGGGCGGAGGACTCGCGATGGCAGACGCGGTGAACCTGGAGACGGCCGTGGCACGTAGCCGGGGACGCGCTGTTGCACCCGCGAACCCTTGCTCGACCGGGAGTGTAGGAGCCGTCACGCGCAAAGTCAAACGGTATCATATGTCTTATATAAGACAGATGTTTTGCGGAAATTGAGTGGACGAAAAAGTGCGGTTTGTGATGAAATGCGCGCCATGACATCGAACCAGGCGAATACCGCGAATCAGACCGGCGCAGGCGGCCCAGGGCAGCCGGGCGCGGGCGATCCCGCACCTTCGCCTGCGGCGCCGCCGTCGCCGACGTTCAGCCCGTTATACCAGCAGATTAAGTCATTGATCACGCAAAGTCTCGAAACCGGTGAATGGAAGCCGGGCGAGATCATCCCGAGCGAAGTGGAGCTCGCGGCCCGCTACAAGGTCAGCCAGGGCACCGTTCGCAAGGCGATCGACGAACTGGCCGCCGAAAACCTCGTGGTCCGGCGGCAGGGCAAGGGCACTTTTGTTGCAACGCACAACGAGGATCGCGCGCAATTCCGCTTCCTGCGTCTGCTGGCCGACGATGGTGCCGAACACCCGCACGTGAGCCGCCTGCTCGAATGCCGCCGCCTGCGTGCGCCGGCCGAGATCGCGCGGCAGCTCGACCTGAAGCCCGCCGATCCGGTCGTGCAGGTGCGCCGCCTGCTGGAGTTCGAGAACGAAGTGACGGTGCTCGACGAGATCTGGCTGCCGGGCGCGATGTTCCGCGGGCTGACGTTCGAGCGGCTGAGCGAGTACAAGGGGCCGCTCTACGCGATGTTCGAGACGGAGTTCGGCACGCGGATGATCCGCGCGACGGAGAAGATTCGCGCGGTCGCGGCCGAGCCTTCGGTGGCCGACCTGCTGCATGTGCCTGCGGGTTTTCCGTTGCTGTCGGTCGAGCGCGTGTCCTATACATACGGAGACCGGCCGGTGGAAGTGCGTCGCGGCTGGTATGTCACAACCGGGTACTACTATCAGAATGACTTGAGTTGAGTAGCTTCGGCTCAAGCCGAGTGCTTCGCGATTCCCACGCTCGCGAAGCACGTTTCGGGCCGCCTTTGTTCTTGTTCGCGCAACTATCCAGAGCAGACTTTCGCTGCAGCGCGATATAAAAAGGCGCTAAAATCGCGGATTAGTGTGACAACATAGTAGGGGTCTAGCATGACTGATGCAGTAAGAAAGCCGAGGCCGGAATACCGGAACATCGGATTCGGCGATATCACGATGAAATATCGCATGCCGCTGGCAGCGATATTGTCGATTCTCCATCGAGTCAGCGGCGCGCTGCTGTTCTTGTTCCTGCCGTTCCTGCTGTTCCTCTTCGACCAGAGCCTGACGTCCGAGCTCAGCTTCGAAGTCTTCAAGGCTTTCCTCTCCAACATCATCGTCAAGCTGATCGTCCTCGCACTGTCGTGGGCCTTCTTCCACCATTTCTGCGCCGGCATTCGCCACCTGCTGATGGACGTCAACCACGACGCCGTCACGAAGGAAGGCGGCAAGCGGACGGCAGTCGTCGTCTTTGTCGTCTCGATCGCCCTGACGATCGCCATGGCACTCAAACTGTTCGGAGCATTCTAAGAAAATGGCAGCCAATAACCGAATCGGCTCGAAGCGCCTCGTCGTCGGCGCTCACTACGGCCTGCGCGACTGGCTTGCGCAGCGCATCACCGCCACGATCATGGCAGTCTACACGGTCATTCTGCTCGCCCTGTTCTTCGGCGCGCACGATTTCTCGTACGAAGGCTGGGCATCGATCTTCGCCGCGCAATGGATGAAGCTCGCCACCTTCGTGATGCTGCTTTCCCTCTTCTACCACGCATGGGTCGGCGTGCGCGACATCTGGATGGACTACGTGAAGCCCGTCGGTGTGCGCCTGCTGCTGCAATCGCTGACCATCGTCTGGCTGCTCGCATGTGCGGGCTACGCCGCGCAGATTCTCTGGAGAGTGTAAAGAATGGCTGCAATCAAATCCAACCTCCCGCGCCGCAAGTTCGACGTGGTGATCGTCGGCGCGGGCGGCTCCGGCTTGCGCGCAGCGCTGCAACTGTCGCGCGCGGGCCTGTCGGTCGGCGTGTTGTCGAAGGTGTTCCCGACGCGTTCGCACACGGTGGCCGCGCAGGGCGGTATCGGTGCATCGCTCGGCAACATGAGCGAAGACAACTGGCACTTCCACTTCTACGACACGATCAAGGGCTCCGACTGGCTCGGCGACCAGGACGCGATCGAATTCATGTGCCGTGAAGCGCCGAACGTCGTGTACGAACTCGAGCACTTCGGCATGCCGTTCGACCGCAACGCGGACGGCACGATCTACCAGCGCCCGTTCGGCGGCCACACCGCGAACTACGGCGAGAAGCCGGTCCAGCGCGCTTGCGCGGCCGCCGACCGTACCGGTCACGCGCTGCTGCACACGCTGTACCAGCAGAACGTCGAAGCGAAGACGCAGTTCTTCGTCGAATGGATGGCGCTCGACCTGATCCGCGACGCGGAAGGCGACGTGCTCGGCGTGACGGCCCTCGAGATGGAGACGGGCGACGTCTACATCATGGAAGGCAAGACGACGCTGTTCGCGACGGGCGGCGCAGGCCGGATCTTCGCGGCATCGACCAACGCGTTCATCAACACCGGCGACGGCCTCGGCATGGCTGCGCGTTCGGGCATCGCGCTGCAGGACATGGAGTTCTGGCAGTTCCACCCGACCGGCGTGGCCGGCGCGGGCGTGCTGATCACCGAAGGCGTGCGCGGCGAAGGCGGTATCCTGCGCAACGCGAACGGCGAGCGTTTCATGGAGCGCTACGCGCCGACGCTGAAGGATCTGGCGCCGCGTGACTTCGTGTCGCGTTCGATGGACCAGGAAATCAAGGAAGGTCGCGGCGTCGGTCCGAACAAGGATCACGTGCTGCTCGACCTGTCGCACATCGGCGCCGAGACGATCATGAAGCGTCTGCCGTCGATCCGCGAAATCGCGCTGAAGTTCGCGAACGTCGACGCGATCAAGGAACCGATCCCGGTCGTTCCGACGATCCATTACCAGATGGGCGGCATCCCGACCAACATCCATGGTCAGGTCGTCGGCACGTCGCGCGATCACAAGGAGCCGGTCAACGGTTTCTACGCAGTGGGCGAATGCTCGTGCGTGTCCGTGCACGGCGCGAACCGCCTCGGCACGAACTCGCTGCTGGACCTCGTGGTGTTCGGCCGTGCGGCCGGCAACCACATCGTTGAGCACGTGAAGAACCAGAAGGAACACAAGCCGCTGCCGGCCGATGCAGGCGAATACTCGCTGGCGCGCCTGGCGAAGCTCGACAAGTCGACCTCGGGCGAATACACGCAGGACGTCGCGAACGACATCCGCGCGACGATGCAGAAGCACGCAGGCGTGTTCCGCACGTCGGCACTGCTGAAGGAAGGCGTCGACCAGATGGCCGGCCTGGCAGCGCGCGTGGAAAACATCCACCTGAAGGACAAGTCGAAGGTGTTCAACACCGCGCGCGTCGAAGCGCTCGAGCTGGAGAACCTGATCGAAGTGGCTCGCGCCACGATGGTGTCGGCGGAAGCACGCAAGGAAAGCCGTGGCGCGCACGCTCACAGCGACTACGAACACCGCGACGACGAAAACTGGCTGCGCCACACGCTGTGGTACAGCGAGGGCGATCGCCTCGACTACAAGCCGGTTCAAATGAAGCCGCTGACGGTCGAATCCGTGCCGCCGAAGCCGCGCACGTTCTAAGCCGAGTCAAAGGAATCCGAAATGGCAAAACGCATTTTTGAAGTCTACCGCTACGATCCGGACAAGGACGCAGCGCCGCGCATGCAGACGTACGAGCTCGAGATCCAGCATGAGCGCATGCTGCTCGACGCACTGGTGAAGCTGAAGGCACTGGACGAGACGCTGTCGTTCCGCCGTTCGTGCCGTGAAGGCGTGTGCGGTTCGGACGCGATGAACATCAACGGCAAGAACGGTCTCGCGTGCCTGACGAACCTGAACGACCTGCCGCAGAAGATCGTGCTGCGTCCGCTGCCGGGCCTGCCCGTCGTGCGCGACCTGATCGTCGACATGACGCACTTCTTCAACCAGTACCACTCGATCAAGCCGTACCTGATCAACGACGCGCCGCCGCCGGAGAAGGAACGCCTCCAGTCGCCGGAAGAGCGCGACGAGCTCGACGGCGTGTACGAGTGCATTCTGTGCGCGAGCTGCTCGACGTCGTGCCCGAGCTTCTGGTGGAACCCGGACAAGTTCGTCGGCCCGGCCGGCCTGCTGCAGGCTTACCGCTTCATCGCGGACAGCCGCGACACGGCTACCGGCGAGCGCCTCGACAACCTGGAAGACCCGTACCGTCTGTTCCGTTGCCACACGATCATGAACTGCGTCGACGTTTGCCCGAAGGGCCTGAACCCGACGAAGGCGATCGGCAAGATCAAGGAACTGATGGTTCGCCGCGCGGTTTAAGGTCGAGATGAGCGACGATTCGCATCAATCCGACCCGCACCGCCGCGCGCGCCTTCGCTGGCGCGCGCGGCGGGGTCTGCTGGAAAACGACATCATCTTCGAGCGTTTCTTCAGCAGATACGAGCATGACCTCACCGATGCAGACGTAGGCGCGTTGTCGCGCCTGCTCGATCTGAGCGACAACGACCTGATGGACTTGCTCCTCGCGCGCAAGGAACCAGAAGGCGACCTAGACAGCCCGGATATTCACCGGCTGTTGGAGATGCTGCGCAACGTGTAACGCCAAGGTGTGACACGTTGTGCCCGTTATCGAATCCCGTTTCTTTATTTCGATTGAGGATGTGCCATGACTCCGTCTGATGTTAAAGCCACGCTATCGTTCAGCGACAACTCGCCGAGCGTCGAACTGCCGATTTACAAGGGCACGATGGGCCCGGACGTAATCGACATCCGCAAGCTGTACGGCCAGACCGGCAAGTTCACGTACGACCCGGGCTTCATGTCGACGGCAGCTTGTAATTCGGCGATCACGTACATCGACGGCGACAAGGGCGAGCTGCTGTACCGCGGCTACCCGATCGACAACCTCGCGCAAAACGCGGACTTCCTCGAGAGCTGCTACCTGCTGCTGAAGGGCGAGCTGCCGAACGAAGCGCAGAAGAAGGAATTCGTCGACACCGTCACGAAGCACACGATGGTGCACGAGCAGATGCACTTCTTCTTCCGTGGCTTCCGCCGCGACGCGCACCCGATGGCGATCCTGGTCGCCGCAGTCGGCGCGCTGTCCGCGTTCTACCACGACTCGCTCGACATCAACGATCCGCGTCATCGTGAAGTGTCGGCGATCCGCATGATCGCGAAGCTGCCGACGCTCGTCGCGATGGCGTACAAGTACAGCATCGGCCAGCCGTTCGTGTATCCGAAGAACTCGCTGTCGTACAGCGCGAACTTCATGCACATGATGTTCTCGAACCCGTGCGAAGAGTACAAGGTCAACGACGTGCTCGTCCGCGCACTCGACCGCATCCTGATCCTGCACGCCGACCACGAGCAGAACGCATCGACGTCGACGGTCCGCCTGGCCGGTTCGTCGGGCGCGAACCCGTTCGCATGTATCGCGGCCGGTATCGCGTGTCTGTGGGGCCCGGCGCACGGTGGTGCGAACGAAGCCGCGCTGAACATGCTCGAGCAGATCGGTTCGCCGGACAACATCCCCGAATTCATCAAGCAGGTGAAGGACAAGAATTCGGGCGTGAAGCTGATGGGCTTCGGCCACCGCGTGTACAAGAACTACGATCCGCGTGCGAAGCTGATGCGCGAAACGTGCTACGAAGTGCTGAACGAACTGGGCCTGCACGACGACCCGCTGTTCAAGCTCGCGATGCAGCTCGAGAAGATCGCACTGGAAGACGAATACTTCGTGTCGCGCAAGCTGTACCCGAACGTCGACTTCTACTCGGGCATCGTCCAGCGCGCGCTGGGCATCCCGACGTCGATGTTCACGTGTATCTTCGCGATGGCACGTACGGTCGGCTGGATCGCACAGTGGAACGAAATGATCGGCGATCCGGAGCAGAAGATCGGCCGTCCGCGTCAGCTGTTCATCGGCGATACGCCGCGCGAAGCGAAGCCGATCAGCGCACGTTAAGTCGTGTGCCGCGCGATCGGCCGGCAGGCCGCTCGCGTCGGGCAAAACGCAACGCCACGACACCCCGACGGGTCCGCCCGTCGGGGTGTTTTCATTGGTGCGCCGGATCGGTGCGGCGCTCCAGCGACGGCGGGCGTGCGTCGAGCGCCGGCGCTTCGTTGTCGGGCGCGTGGCCGTGCCGCAGAAAGAACTGCCGGTATGCGCTGGGCGTCATCCCGCGCGCGGCGAGGAATTGGCGGTTGAAGTTCGCGGTATTCGGAATGCCGCAGCGCGCGGCCACCGTTGCGATCGGCCAGTCGGTGCCGACGAGATGACGGCACGCGTGCGCAAGCCGCAGCCGCTGCACGTAGCGGCCGACGCTTTCGCCGAGATGCCGGACGAACAGGCGCTGCAGCGTGCGCTCGGACAGGTGCGCGGCAGCGGCGAGCGCGTCGATGCGCAGCGGTTCGTGAAAGTGCCGGTCGATCGCGTCGAGCACGCGGTCGAGGCGTTCGGCTTCGGGCGCGGCTGCGTCGACGGACGGTGCGGTGCCGTCTGGCCGGTCGTACGCATGCGCGGTGGCGAGCGGCTCGCCACCGGCTTGCGCGAGATCGGCGAGCGTGTCGAGCGTGGCCGCGAGCCGTGTGCGCGGCGACGGATCGAGCAGCTGCGGCAGTCGTGCGCGCATCGCACGGGCGGCTTCCACGTCGAAACGCAGGCCCGGCGCCGCGCGTCGCAGCAGCGAGCGTAGCGGCGCGTATTCGGGGCAGCAATCTGCCAGCCGCCGTACCCAGTCTCCGTCGAACCAGACGACGAGCGCGACTTCGGGCGCCTCGCGATCGATTCGCGCGTTCGACGACCACGTATGCGGCAGGTTGGGCGGCACGAGCACGAGGTCATCGTCCGCGTAGCGCGCGACGTGATCGCCGATGAAGCGCTGGCCGCAGCTGTTGAGCGTCAGCGTCAGTTCGTACTCGGGATGGCGATGCCATTCGAACGGGATGCGCGCGAGCTGGCGGTGATACACGCGGATCGAACAGCCGGGCGCGAACGTCACGTGCTCGTACTGCGGTTTCATCGCGGCCTCCGGGTGAGGGCGGGCACCGCGCCGTGGCATGATCGAGAGCATTCGTCACGACGGAGCGATGCGATGTTTTCACATGTCTGCGTGGGCGTCAGCGACACCGCGCGCGCCTACGATTTCTACGCGCCGCTGTTTGCGGAACTCGGGCTGCGCCTGAAATTCCGCGAGCCGGACGGCTGGTCGGGCTGGATGCCGGCCGACACGGATCGGCCGCTGTTCTTCTTCGGCCAGCCGTTAGACGGCCGCGCGCCCGAACCCGGCAATGGCCACACGATCGCGTTCGCTGCGCAGACCCGTGCGCACGTCGATCGCTGCCACGCGCTCGCGCTGCGGCATGGCGGCACCTGCGAAGGGCCGCCGGGCCTGCGGCCGGACTATCACCGCGACTACTACGGCGCCTATTTTCGCGATCCGGACGGCAACAAGCTCTGCGTGGTCTGTCATCGCCCGGAGTAACGCGCATTTGTCCGGATTGTATCGATAGTTGGCCGAATAGGGGTGATGGCGGCCCGATGCCGGCCGTACGCTGACAGCACATCACGACACGCTTCAGCGAGGAGACCCCGATGCAACTGACGATTGACGATCTGCCGGCCGCGATCCGCGCGGCGAAACGGGCGCTGCGCGCCGGCCTGCCCGGTTATGCGGCGTCGTTCCGTGAGCTGGAGGGCGACATCGCGCGGCAGGTCGATGCGATCCGCCGTGGGCACGCGTACGGCGATGACGTGATTCCGGTCGTGCCGTTCGCGGATATCGCGGGCGGAACCGTCGATCCCCGCGCGATTGCCGCGATCCGTACGCATGGCGCGGTCGTGATCCGTGGTGTATTCGATGCACGGCAGGCGAGCGACTGGAACGACGAGATCGGCGCGTATCTGGACACGAACCGCTTCGCCGACCGGTTGAATGCGCGCGCGGAAGACCGCTATTTCGGCAATCTCGCATCGGGCAAGCCGCAGATCTACGGCGTCTACTGGTCGAAGCCGCAGGTGGCCGCGCGCCAGTCGCCGGCGCTGACGCAGGCGCGCATGTTCCTGAATCGCCTGTGGCGGCACGCGGATGCCGCACGCATGCATTTCGATCCCGACCAGATACCGGCCTATGCGGACCGGATTCGCCGCCGGCCGCCCGGTTCGTCGTCGCTCGGGCTGTCGCCGCACGTGGACGGCGGCTCCGTCGAGCGCTGGCTCGGCGCGAACTTCCGGCAGGTCTATCGTCACGTGCTGGCCGGCCGCTGGCGCGATTACGATCCGTTCGATGCCGCGTTCCGTCCCGACGTGGAGGAGATTCCGTCGCCGGCCGTGTGCTCGATGTTCCGCACGTTCCAGGGCTGGACCGCACTCACGCCGCAGGGGCCCGGCGACGGCACGCTGCAATTGATCCCGGTCGCGAACGCGATGGCCTATGTCGTGCTGCGCGCGTTGCAGGACGATGTCGCCGACGACGATCTGTGCGGCGCGCGTCCGGGCCGCGCGCTGTCGATCCGGCCCGAATGGCACGCACTGCTGCTCGACGCGCTGGTGCCGATCCCGCACATGGAGCCCGGCGACGCGGTGTTCTGGCACGGCGACGTCGTGCACGCGGTCGAGGATGCACACCGCGGCAGCGGCGACAGCAACGTGATGTACATCGCCGCCGCGCCGGGCTGCGCGAAGAACGACGCGTACCTTCAGCGCCAGCGGTCCGCGTTCCTGCGCGGCGAAAGCCCGCCCGATTTCCCGGCCGATCATTTCGAGGTCGAATTCGACGGGCGCGGCGGGGAGGGCGATCTGACGGCGCTGGGCCGTGCGCAGATGGGGTTCGGGCCCGGCGCGTAACGGCCGCGCCGCGTGAGCAGACGGCCGTTCGCGACGCGGCGAACGGCCGTCTGCCGAATCCGCTGCGTGCCGCGCGCAATTCGACGCAATCGGCTGTCGGCGGAGCCGAAATCGACACGAATTGCGCAATTTGGCTTCCGATAATGGTCCGGACACAACGCCGCTGGCCCTTGCGCCGCAAGGGTGCGGCGCAGATCATGGAGGAGTCGATGCAATTCACGCAAGCGATCGTTCGCCGTCCCGCGCCGTCCTGTGGTGCGGGCCTGACCACCGCCGAACTCGGCGCGCCCGATTACGACAAGACGCTCACCCAGTTCCACGCCTACTGCGAAGCGCTGCGCACGCTCGGCGTCGAACTGACCGAACTGCCGCCGCTGGACGCGTTCCCCGATTCGCACTTCGTCGAGGACACCGCGGTCGTGACGCCGGAATTCGCGGTGATCACGCGACCGGGTGCGCCCGCGCGGCGTGGCGAGACGGCGCACATCGAAGCGGCGCTCGCCGCACATCGCGACCTGCTGCCGATGCAGGACGGCCGTCTCGACGGCGGTGACGTGATGCAGGTCGGCAAGCGCTTCTACATCGGCCTGACGGGCCGCACCGATGCCGACGGCATTGCCGCGTTCGAATCGCTGGTGTCGCGCTACGGCTACTCGGTCGTCGCGGTGCCGGTCGGCGCCGGCCTGCACCTGAAGTCGGTCGTCAACGCGCTCGGCGACGACACGCTGCTCGTGACCGAAGCGCTGGCCGCGCATCCGGCGTTCGCCGACTATCGCCGGATCGCGATCTCGGCCGCCGACGAGTACGCGGGCAACACGCTGCGCGTGAACGGCACGCTGATCACGCCGGCCGGCTATCCGCGCGTCCATGACGCGATCGCGTCGCTCGGCATGCCGCTGCACGTGATCGACACCAGCGAGTTCCGCAAGATGGACGGCGGCCTGACCTGCCTGTCGCTGCGGTTCTAGCCGATTGGCGCGCGGCCGCTTCGGCCGGATAATGTGGCCCCCGCGCGGACAAGGAGACGTTCCGCGCACCAGCCACGATCCGACCGGAGCGAACGCGGATGACCGACAAGAAGATGCAGCTCGACAAGATCGATCTCCGGATCCTCGATATCCTGCGTACCGACGGGCGGATTTCCTACCGGAAGCTGTCCGAGCTCGTGAACCTCACGCCGCGGCCCTGCCAGGCGCGCGTGGAGCGGCTCGAGGCGCTCGGCGTGATCGAGGGCTACCGCGCGGTGATCAAGGCGCCGCGCGCGACCAAGCCGATCGTCGTGATCGCGCAGATCGTGCTGGCCGACCACGGACGGTCGCAGGCGCCGTTCGAGGACGAAATGCGCGCGAATCCGGCGGTGCTCGATTGCTGGCTCGTCAGCGGCACGTTCGATTTTCTCGTGCGGCTCGCGTGCGAGGATCTCGACGAGTACCGGCGGATCGCGAACGTGTGGCTGGAAAGCCCGCGGTTCCGGATCGAGAAGATCGTGACAACAGCCGAACTGCAGGCGATCAAGCGCAGCGTCGTGTGATGCGGCCGGCCGGGCAGGGCCGGTTTCGAGGCGAATGACCGGGCCAGTCGATTTGGAATCCGAATCAAATCGGCTGGCTCGAATCCAATCAGGGTGAACACTATGGATGCTATGCAAGCGGCAGCGGAGACGGCGGCGCCGTCCGGGACGACGCTCAAGCGCCGTCTGCAGGGCCGTCACATCGCGATGATCGCGATCGGCGGATCGATCGGCACGGGGCTGTTCGTCGCGTCGGGCGCGTCGGTCGCGCAGGCGGGGCCGGGCGGTGCGATCGCCGCGTATATCGCGATCGGGCTGATGGTGTACTTCGTCGTCACGGGCCTCGGCGAGATGGCCGCACTGATGCCGGTATCGGGTTCGTTTGCGATCTACGGCGAGAAGTACGTCGACGAAGGCTTCGGCGTCGCGCTCGGCTGGACCTACTGGTACAGCTGGGCCGTGACGATCGCGATCGAGCTGGTCGCCGCGCAGATCGTGATGCGCTACTGGTTTCCGGCCATACCCGGCATCTGGTGGGGCGCGGGCTTCCTCGTGCTGATTTTCCTGCTGAATACGCTGTCGGTGCGTGGCTTCGGTGAATCGGAATACTGGTTCTCGCTGATCAAGGTCGTCACCGTGGTCGCGTTCATCGCGGCCGGGCTGCTGATCGCCGCCGGCCTGATCGGGAACGGGCATCCGGTCGGCTTGCGTAACTTCACGACGGGCGATGCGCCGTTCGTCGGCGGCGTGCACGCGATGATGAGCGTCGCGCTGATCGCGGGTTTCTCGTTTCTCGGCACCGAGCTGGTCGGGATCACGGCCGGCGAATCGGAAAATCCGCGCAAGACGATCCCGCGCGCGGTGAAGCAGATCTTCTGGCGGATCATGCTGTTCTACGTGTTCGCGATCTTCGTGATCGGCCTGCTGGTGCCGTACACCGACCCGAACCTGCTGAAGAGCGACGTGACCGACATCGGCGTAAGCCCGTTCACGCTGGTGTTCAGCCATGCGGGTTTCCGGCTTGCAGCCGGCGCGATGAATCTCGTGATCCTGACGGCCGTGCTGTCGGCCGGCAACTCCGGCACCTACGCGGCGACGCGAATGCTGTACAACCTTGCGGCGGAAGGGCGCGCGCCGGCGATGTTCGCGACGCTGTCGCCGGGCGGCGTGCCGCGCAACGCGCTGTATGCGACGATGGCCGTCGGCGGGCTGTGCTTCCTTACGTCGCTGACCAACAACCAGGGCATCTATCTGTGGCTGCTGAACACGGTCGGCATCACGGGCTTCATCGCGTGGCTCGGCATCGCGGTGTGCCATTACCGGTTCCGCAAGGGGTTCCTGAAGCAGGGCTACCGGCTCGACCAACTGCCGTACCGCGCGAAATGGTTCCCGTTCGGGCCGCTGTTCGCGATCGCGATCTGCATCGTGATCTCGCTCGGGCAGGATTACCAGGCGTTCTTCGCGGCGCGCATCGACTGGATGGAAGTGCTGTCGATCTACGTGTGGATTCCGCTGTTCGTCGCGATCTGGTGGGCGTACCGTCGTGCGCGCAAGAGCCGGCTCGTGCGCTACGAGGAGATGGACATCGGGCCGTGGCTGACGCGTTCGGTCGAGGCCGTCGATGCGACGGCCTCGCAGCACGGGCACCCGCACTGACTGTCCGGCACTGAAAGCGCGGCAACGGAAGCCGGTCGTGTCGTACGGCCGGCTTCGCCGCGGCGGCCAGCGCGCGGCGACGCGCGCAAACCGCGCTCAATGCACGTGCTGCAATTGCTCCTTCATGAAGTCCACCCACGCACGCACTTTCTGCGGCACGTGCCGCGTCGCGACGTACAGCGCGTAGACGTTCTGCTGCGGAAACCGGAAGGCGGGCAGCGCATCGACCAGTGCGCCGCTGTCGAGATCGTCGCGCACGAGCCATTCGGGCAGCAGCGCAACGCCGCTGCCCTGGCGCGCGAGTTCACGCAACACCGATGCATTGTCGACGACGACGCGAGGCTTCGTGGCCGGTCGAAACGCATGTTGGTTGCCCGCGCGATCGGTGAGCGTCCATTTGGCGATCCGCTCGAGCCGGCTGTGGCCGAGTTGCGGCAGGCGGGCGAGGTCGCCGGGCGACGCCGGTTGCGGGAGTCCGGCCTTCGCCGGCAGGTCGGGCGCCATCACGGCGAGCACGTCGTAGGTGGCAAGGCAGGCGCCGCGATAGGGCAGGTCGCGAAAGTGCTCGTGGCGTCCGAGCCGGATCGCGACGTCGAAGCGGTCGCGCACGAGATCGGCCTGCGACGTATGCGTTTCGAGCCGCACGCGTAACGCGGGATGCCGCGCGGTGAACGCATGCAGCATTGGTGCCAGGACGCGCGCCGCATACTCGACCGTCGACGTCAGGCGCAGGATGCCCTGCATTCCGCCATGCTCGCCGCGCACCTCGTCGATCGCGCCCTCGGCTGCTTCGAGCACGTGCAGGCAGCGCTGGTAGAAGCGCTCGCCAGCATCGGTCAGCTCGACACGCCGGGTCGTCCGCGTGAGCAGCGTGACGCCGAGCTCGGTTTCGAGCTGCTTCACGTTGAAGCTGACGGCCGCCCGCGCCTGGTTCAGCGCGGTTGCGGCGGCCGTGAACGAACCGGCTTCGACCACGGCACGGAATACGGCGAAACGATCGAGGCTCACCATGGTTGGGGCGTGGGTCCTGTCTATGCGTTGGATCGCTCGAAGGGTACCCGAATGTGCGTCCGCGTGCGGCATGCGCTGCGGTGCGGCGGATGCGCGGCGTCGCCGCCGCGTGATCCGATTGTCAAAAAATTTCGACGGGAGCCGTCGAATCCGGCCGCTTACCGATGTGCGCGCCGGCTTCTACACTGCGGCGTTTCGTGATGTTCCCGCCGCCATGCCAGACCGTTCCAGAATCGCCGCCGTCTACCTGCTCGGCTTCGCGATCGATCTCGCGAACATGTTCATGCTGAACGCCGCATATCCGGCGCTGCAGCGCGAACTGCACGCGTCGGTCGCGCAGCTTGCGTGGGTCGGCAACATGTATGTGCTCGGCCTGACCGTCGTGATTCCGTTCGGCACGTGGCTCGCGCGCCGCTGCGGCGAGCGGCGCGTGTTCGCCGCATCGTTGCTGCTGTTCGGGTTCGGCAGTGCCGGCGTCGGCGCGTCGCCGTCGATCGGCGCGCTGCTCGCGTGGCGGCTGGTCCAGGGGCTCGGCGGCGGGCTGCTGATTCCGGTCGGGCAGACGATGGCCTATCGCGCGTATCCGCCGCAGGCGCGGGCGCGGCTCACGTCGGTCGTGATGATGGTCGCGCTGCTCGTGCCCGCGGTCTCGCCTGCGATCGGCGGGGCAATCGTCGATCGCGGGTCGTGGCGCGCGATCTTCTTCGCGATGTTGCCGATCGCGGCCGCGACCTGCGCGCTCGCGTTCGCCTGGCTGCCGCGCGACGGTGCGCTCGACCGGCCGCCGCGGCTCGACTGGCCGGGGCTCGGCCTGAGTGCGGCAACGCTCGTCGCGCTGCTGCTCGGGCTGACCGCCGCGGGGCAGCCCGGCGACGCGGGTTTTCCGCTCGCGATGCTGGCCGTCGCGGTCGTGGCAGGCGCCGGCTATGCGGCGCATGCGCGTCGTGCCAGGTCGCCCGTCGTCGACCTGCGCCTGCTCGCACAACCGTTGCTGCGAACCGGTGTGGTGGTCTATCTGTGCGTGCCGGGCATTTTTACGGGCGTCAACCTCGTCGCGTCGCTCTACCTGCAGAACGCACTCGGATTGAGCGCTGCGCATGCCGGTGCGCTGATGCTGCCGTGGGCGATCGCGGCGTTCTTCGCGATCGCGACCACGCGCCGCTGCTTTGCACGCCACGGCGCGAAGCCGTTGTTCGCATATGGCATCGCGATCGATTGCGTCGGCATCGCACTGCTCGCGACGCCGTGGGCCGGCGTCGAAGCCGTGCGCATCGCGGCATTCGCGGCGATGGGGTTCGGCGCGAGCCTGTGCACGAGCACGTCGCAAAGCGCGGCGTTCGTCGATGTGCCCGCCGACCGGATGGGCGACGCGAGCGCGCTGTGGAACATCAACCGCCAGTTGAGCTTTTGCGTTGGCGTGGCCGTGCTCGGCAGCGTACTCAATGCGTTGCTGGCGTTCGACGCGGGCGGCCCGTCGCTCGCGCCGTACCGCTGGTGCTTCGGGCTGGCGGTCCTGCTGACCTTGCTGCCGCTCGGCCTGATCGCACGGCTTCCCGCACATCATGCGCCGCTCGCGCAACCCGTTTCATCCCACTCGTGAGAACCTGAGAGCCTTATGAATTTGCCGAACCCGTATTTCAAGGAAGTCGTCGATACCGTTGCCGACATCGCGTGCTGGTTGTCCGGCCGCGCCGGCCCCGAGCGGCTCGCGACGCTGATGGCGCGTTTCTCGCCGGGATTTTCGATGATCACGATGTCGGGCGCGGTGCTCGATTACGCGGGCGTCGATGCGCTGTTTTCACACGGGCATGGCGCGCGTCCCGGGCTGGTGATCGACATCGACGAGTTGCGCGCGCATGCCGTGTGGGCCGATGGCGCAACGATCGGCTATCGCGAGGCGCAGACCGACGCGCAAGGGCGGCGCACGGTGCGGCGCTCGACGGTCGTGTTCCGGCGCGAGGCGGATGGCTTGATCGTGTGGCGCCATCTGCATGAGACCGCGGTCGCCGCGCAGGCGTGATCAGTCACCGCGCCGCCAGGTGTCCAGCTCCGGATAGTGGCGGAAAATCCCCATGTCGTTGAACGGGATGCGGCGCGCCGACACGAGATAGCGCGCGACGGGCGGATGCTGCGCGACGCGATCATGCAGCGCGACGAGCGCCGCGACTTTCCGCTCCGCGCGCTTCATCGCCTTCGGAAACGCATAGCGCAGGCCTTCGATCAACTGGAACATCGACAGGTCCGCGTAGCTGAGCGCGGTGCCCGCGAGGTAGCCGCTGTCGTGCGGATTCTGTCCGAGCACGTGATCGAAGTAGCCGAGGAATTTCGGCAGCCGGTTCTCGAGGAAATCGGCTGCGCGCTCGGCGGCCTCCGCCTTCTGATCCTCGTAATACAGGCCGCTGGCGATCGGGTGATGCGTGTCGTGGATCTCGGTGACGAAATCGGCGACGGTCAGCTGAAGCTGGTGCACCCACAGCCGGCCGGCTTCGTCGTCGGGTGCGAGCCCGAGCCGCGCGCCGAGAAACAGCAGGATGTTCGCCGTTTGCCCGACGACCACGTCGCCCGCCTTCAGGAACGGCGGCGCGAACGGCACGCATTCGGCCTTCGTGCTGTCCATCATGCGCATCATCGCCGGCACGCCCATCCCGCGCCCCGATTCGCGCGCGACATCGACATAGTCGGCTTCGGCTGCCTCGAGCGCGAGCCGCACGTACTCGCCGCGGCCCTGGATCTCGGGCCAGTAATAGAGTTCATATCGCATGCTGTCTTCCTGTTCGTTGAACCGGATGCCGTCGGCATCGTGACGACCGGGCGGCCGCGCGCCGCCCGTTGCGAATAGACAGTCTAGGCGATCGCGGGAAAAGCGCCGCGCGCATCATGCGTCGTGCGTCATGCGCGTTCGCCGCCTTCCGGGCCGTAGAAGAACACCCAGGTCGAGAAATCGTCGGAGAAGCCGACGAAGCGATGCACCGCGAATGCGGGGACGAACAGCGTGTCGCCGGCCGCGACGTCGCATTCGCGCCCGTCGACGACGAAGCGCGACGTGCCGGTGGCAATCACGTAGATCTCGTCGCGCGTGTGCGGCGTTTGCATGTCCTCGACGCGCGGCCGGTACAGCTCGACGTCGAGCGTGCCGTGGCGAAACAATGTCGTGAACAGCGTGCCTTCGTCGTCGAGGCGCGCGAGCGATTCGTTCAGGCCGAGCTTCATCGTGGCGTGCTCCGGGTCCGGATCGTGGGGACGTGTATTGCGCCATCGTAGCGCGGGTGTCGATATGTCGAAACCCCGTACCTGCCGCGGGCGCGCCACCGGCGAAACAAACATGCGATTCGCGCACCGCATGTGAAACAAGAGCGCCCGCCGGCGAAACGGCGCGGCGATCGAACGGATTCGGCCGGTGTTTTCACCGCAATTTAACCAACGCCGCCTAGGATCGCGCTTCGTCGATCGGTGGCGCGCCGCGATTCCGGTTCGCGCGAACTCGCCCGATTGCCTTTTCCCTTGACCCTGCGAATGCCATTGACCCTGCCGGTCGCCAGGCGCGGTCGTCATTCGCATCATTGCGTATCGTGCTCATGAGTCAGCATTCCCCGGCTTCGTCCCGAAGAAAATTCCTCGCCGCCGCGCCAGCCGTCGCGGCGTCTTCACTGCTGAGCGCATGCGGTGGCGACGATGTCACGTCGGCACCGGTCGCCGACAGCGCGCTCGCCGCGCAGATGTCCGCGAAACTGAATGCGCAGCTCGGCGATGCGGCGGTCGTCAACGCGATCGTCCCGGCGATGACCGACGTCGGCTTCACGTGGGACCTGCCGACGGTGCCGGCCGCGCAGATCGGCGCGATCGTCGCGTACAGCTTCGGCAACCGTCCGAACGCGGCGAGCGGCAACACGTCGAGCACCGGCGGCAACCAGTCGGCGCTGCCCGATCCGGGCCCCGTGAACGAAGCGCTCGCGGACGCCGTATACCGCATCCGTCAGCTGAAGCCCGTCAAGGTCTATGCGCAGTGGGAAATCGCGCGTTTCCTCGTGTCGAAATACGGAATGGGCGCCGACGTGCTGTCGTCGGTCGAACCTGTGATCGCGAACGACGGCTCGATCGTGTATCTGAGCACCGCGGGCGTCGCGGCCGTGGCCGTGTCGCGGGCGGGCGGGGCGGCGGCGATGGGCGCCGTCGCGGTGGTTGGCCACCGTGATCACGCGAAGCGCTGCATCCAGACGTCGCAGCAGGCGGGCATGAAGGCGGCCGCCGTCGCCGAGGTAGCGCTGCCGACGACGTACGACCCGCAGTCGGGCCAGCCGTGGACGCGCAACCGCAGCCTCTACCTCGTGCACGACATGTATGCGCAGATGCTGACGCGCGCGGTGACCGCGACGATGCAGGCGTTCCCGAAGGGCTGACGCCTTCCGCTTCCCATACGACTCTCATGACCATGAATACCCGTCGCCATTTCCTGGCTTCCACCTCCGCCCTTGCCGCGGCGTGCGCGGCCGCCACGCCCGCGTTCGCGAGCGACGCGCCTGCCAGCGATGCGGAACTGCAGCGCCAGATGCTCGGCAAGCTGACGAACGAACTGAACGATCGCACGACCGCCACCGACGAAACCGGCTATCTGCTCGACACGTTTTTCTCGTGGACGCCGCCGACCGTCGCCGCGGCCTCCATCAATACGATCGTCGCGTTCAGTTTCGGCAACCGCGCCGGGGCATCGGCCGCTGCGCCCGTACCGGGCCCCGTCAACGAGGCGATTGCCGACGCCGTGTTCCAGCTTCGGCAGAAGGTCGCGGCGCCGATCTTCGCGCAGCAGGACATCGCCAGCGTGCTCGCGTCGAAATACGGTCTGACGGCCGGCGTGACGTCGATTGCGACCCCCGCCCTGACGGCCGGCAGCCCGATACCGACCCCCGACGGCGTCGCCGCCGCAATCGTCAAGCAGGCCGGCTCGGCCGCAGCGCTCGGCAAGGTTGGCGTCGTCACGCATGCGGACCAGGCTTCGCTCGCCGTGCGCGCGTCGAATGCGGCGGGGATGCAGGCGGCGGTGCCGGCAAGCTTCACGTTGCCGTCGCTCTACGACACGTCCGCGCAGATGGCGGCCATGCGGCGGCGCGACCTCTACCTGCTGAGCAACGCCGGCATGCAGCTCGCGATGCTGCGGCTCGACCTGATCAACCGCGAGTACCCGAACGGCTGACGCCGCCGGCCGCGGGGCGCGGCGCAAGATCCGGGCGACGCGTCTGCCGCCGGATCGTGCGTGCCCCGTTTTGCCGGGTAATGCCGATACAGGTATTGCGACTACCAGCCAAACCACTGTTTTTAATGGGTTTTTTCGCGTCCGGCCTGCGCCGGGACGCGTGCTGCGTGGCATAATCGACCTCATCCGCAAGGCTTGTAGTCACAACGACCCCGCATACCCATGGCACAGACTCTCTACGACAAACTGTGGAACACCCACGTGGTCCACGCCGAGGAAGACGGCACGACCCTGCTCTATATCGACCGTCAGCTGCTGCACGAAGTCACGAGCCCGCAGGCGTTCGAAGGGCTGAAGATGGCGCAGCGTCCGGTGTGGCGCATCAGCGCGAACCTCGCCGTGTCGGACCACAACGTGCCGACCACGGACCGCAGCCACGGCATCGCCGATCCCGTCTCGAAGCTGCAGGTCGACACGCTCGACGCGAACTGCGATGCGTTCGGCATCACGCAGTTCAAGATGAACGACGTGCGCCAGGGCATCGTCCACATCATCGGGCCGGAACAGGGCGCGACGCTGCCGGGCATGACGATCGTGTGCGGCGATTCGCACACGTCGACGCACGGCGCGTTCGGCGCGCTCGCACACGGCATCGGTACGTCGGAAGTCGAGCACGTGCTCGCGACGCAAACCCTGCTGCAGAAGAAGAGCAAGAACATGCTCGTGAAGGTCGAGGGTGCGCTGCCGCGCGGCTGTACCGCGAAGGACATCGTGCTCGCGATCATCGGCAAGATCGGCACGGCAGGCGGCACGGGCTACGCGATCGAATTCGGCGGCTCGACGATCCGCGCGCTGACGATGGAAGGCCGCATGACCGTCTGCAACATGGCGATCGAAGCCGGCGCGCGCGCGGGCATGGTCGCCGTCGACGACACGACGGTCGATTACCTGAAGGGTCGCCCGTTCGTGCCGACCGGCGCGGAATGGGATCAGGCCGTCGAATACTGGCGCCAGTTCAAGTCGGACGACGGCGCGCAGTTCGACCGTGTGGTCGAGCTGAATGCAGCCGAGATCGTCCCTCAGGTCACGTGGGGCACGTCGCCGGAAATGGTCACGTCGATCGACGGCCGCGTGCCCGATCCCGAGCGCGAGAAGGATCCGGTCAAGCGCGATGCGATGGAGCGCGCGCTGGCGTACATGGCGCTCGAGCCGAACACGCCGATCGAATCGATCAAGGTCGACAAGATCTTCATCGGCTCGTGCACGAACGCCCGGATCGAAGATATCCGCGCGGCCGCGTATGTCGTGAAGAAACTGAACCGTCGTGTCGCGTCGAACGTGCGGCTCGCGATGGTCGTGCCGGGTTCGGGCCTCGTGAAGGCGCAGGCCGAGCGCGAAGGGCTCGACAAGGTGTTCACGGATGCCGGCTTCGAATGGCGCGAGCCGGGCTGCTCGATGTGCCTCGCGATGAACGCCGACCGGCTCGATCCGGGCGAGCGCTGTGCGTCGACGTCGAACCGCAACTTCGAGGGCCGGCAGGGCGCGGGCGGTCGCACGCACCTCGTGAGCCCCGCGATGGCGGCAGCCGCGGCGATCGAGGGTCACTTCGTCGACATTCGCCAGCTGGGGTAACGCGTGACGGCATCGAAGGTCATTGCGCGGCTGGTTGCCGCGCTGGCGCTGGCAGGGCTGGGTTTCGGCCTCGCGGGCTGCAATACCGTCCAGGGCTTCGGGCAGGACGTCAACGCCGCCGGCAGCGCGATCAAGCGCGCCGCGGAATGACGCGGCCCGCCGAGGATTTGTCGATGTGCGCCGGCTGAACGCCGGCCCTTCAACCGGATAGACGGATCATGGAAAAATTCACTGTACATACCGGCGTCGTGGCGCCGCTCGATCGCGAGAACGTCGACACCGACGCGATCATCCCGAAGCAGTTTCTGAAGTCGATCAAGCGCACCGGCTTCGGTCCGAATGCGTTCGACGAATGGCGTTACCTCGATCACGGCGAGCCGGGCCAGGACAACTCGAAGCGTCCGCTGAATCCCGACTTCGTGCTGAACCAGCCGCGCTACCAGGGCGCGTCGGTGCTGATCGCACGCAAGAACTTCGGCTGCGGCAGCTCGCGCGAGCACGCACCGTGGGCGCTGCAGCAGTACGGCTTCCGCGCGATCATTGCACCGAGCTTCGCGGACATCTTCTTCAACAACTGCTACAAGAACGGTTTGCTGCCGATCGTGCTGACCGAGCAGCAGGTCGATCACCTGTTCAACGAGACGGTGGCGTTCAACGGTTTTCAACTGACGGTCGACCTCGACGCCCAGGTCGTGCGTTCGGGCGACGGCCGCGAGTATCCGTTCGAGATCACCGCGTTCCGCAAGTACTGCCTGCTGAACGGCTTCGACGACATCGGCCTCACGCTGCGCCATGCGGACAAGATCCGCCAGTTCGAAGCCGAGCGGCTCGTGAAGCAGCCGTGGCTCAACACCAAGCTGGTCGGCTGATCGTGCCTTTCGGGCGGGCGCGCCAGCGGCGCGTTCGCCGGCCTGCCTCATAAAAACCTACCCAGTCAGGAATTTCGCATGAAGATTGCAGTGCTGCCCGGCGACGGCATCGGTCCGGAAATCGTCAATGAAGCGGTGAAGGTGCTGAACGCACTCGACGAGAAGTTCGAACTCGAACAGGCGCCGGTCGGCGGCGCGGGCTACGAGGCGAGCGGTCATCCGCTGCCCGACGCGACGCTTGCGCTCGCGAAGGAAGCCGACGCGATCCTGTTCGGCGCCGTCGGCGACTGGAAGTACGACTCGCTCGAGCGCGCGCTGCGCCCCGAGCAGGCGATCCTCGGGCTGCGCAAGCATCTCGAGCTGTTCGCGAACTTCCGCCCGGCGATCTGCTATCCGCAGCTCGTCGATGCATCGCCGCTTAAAGCCGAGCTCGTCGCGGGCCTCGACATCCTGATCGTGCGCGAACTGAACGGCGACATCTATTTCGGCCAGCCGCGCGGCGTGCGCGCGGCACCGGACGGTCCGTTCGCCGGCGAGCGCGAAGGCTTCGACACGATGCGCTATTCGGAACCGGAAGTGCGCCGCATCGCGCACGTCGCGTTCCAGGCCGCCCGCAAGCGCGCGAAGAAGCTGCTGTCGGTCGACAAGGCGAACGTGCTCGAGACGTCGCAGTTCTGGCGCGACATCATGATCGACGTGTCGAAGGAATACGCGGACGTCGAGCTGTCGCACATGTACGTCGACAACGCGGCGATGCAGCTCGCGAAGGCGCCGAAGCAGTTCGACGTGATCGTGACGGGCAACATGTTCGGCGACATCCTGTCGGATGAAGCGTCGATGCTGACGGGTTCGATCGGCATGCTGCCGTCGGCGTCGCTCGACAAGAACAACAAGGGCCTGTACGAGCCGTCGCACGGTTCGGCGCCGGACATCGCGGGCAAGGGCATCGCGAACCCGCTCGCGACGATCCTGTCGGCCGCGATGATGCTGCGCTACTCGTTGAATCGCGCGGAGCAGGCCGATCGCATCGAGCGCGCGGTGAAAACCGTGCTCGAGCAGGGTTACCGTACGGGCGACATCGCCACGCCGGGCTGCCAGCAGGTCGGCACGGCAGCGATGGGTGATGCGGTGGTCGCGGCGCTGTAACGCGATGCGGCACCGATAATGTAGAAAGGGCGCGAACGGGCCGCGAAAATCGGCCGGTTCGCCCACGGTTGGCCGTTGTGCGGGCCACCGGCTTTGTGTAGACTCGAACGATGGCGCTGATTTCCCTGATCTCCCCGGTCCTGAAACTCCACGGCAACACTGCCCGTGCGGGTGCGCGCGCCATCGTCATCACGAAAACCATTACCACGAAAACGATCATTAAACGCTGATCGCCGTCGTGCCCGCCTGTTTCCCCGCGCGGTCACGCGGGGACGGAAATGGCGGGGAAGCTCCATTCAAAGCAAAGGGTTAGTCATGAACGTAGGTCTCGTAGGTTGGCGCGGCATGGTCGGCAGCGTCCTGATGCAGCGCATGCAGGAAGAGGGCGATTTCGACCTGATCGAACCGGTGTTTTTCAGCACCAGCAACACGGGCGGCAAGGCGCCGTCGTTCGCGAAAAACGAGACTACGCTCAAGGACGCGACCAACGTCGACGAGCTGAAGAAGTGCGACGTGATCATCACGTGCCAGGGCGGCGACTACACGAACGACGTGTTCCCGAAGCTGCGCGCGGCCGGCTGGAACGGCTACTGGATCGACGCGGCTTCGTCGCTGCGGATGAAGGATGACGCAGTCATCATCCTCGATCCGGTCAACCTCGACGTGATCAAGGATGCGCTCGTCAAGGGTACGAAGAACTTCGTCGGCGGCAACTGCACGGTCAGCCTGATGCTGATGGCGCTCGGTGGCCTGTTCCGCGAGAACCTCGTCGACTGGATGACGGCGATGACCTACCAGGCCGCATCGGGCGCGGGCGCGCAGAACATGCGCGAGCTGCTTGCGCAGATGGGCACGCTGAACGGTGCGGTGAAGGAGCAGCTCGCCGATCCGGCTTCCGCGATCCTCGACATCGACCGCCGCGTGCTGGCCGCAATGAACAGCGACGCGATGCCGACCAGCAACTTCGGCGTGCCGCTCGCCGGCTCGCTGATTCCGTGGATCGACAAGGATCTCGGCAACGGGATGTCGAAGGAAGAGTGGAAGGGCGGTGCGGAAACCAACAAGATCCTCGGCAAGCCGGCAATGGGCGAGCCGGGTTCGATCCCGGTCGATGGCCTGTGCGTGCGGATCGGCGCAATGCGCTGCCACTCGCAGGCGCTGACGATCAAGCTGAACAAGGATGTGCCGCTCGACGAGATCAACGGCATCCTCGCGTCGGCGAACGATTGGGTGAAGGTCGTGCCGAACGAGCGTGAAGCGTCGATGCGCGACCTGTCGCCGGCGAACGTCACGGGTACGCTGACGGTGCCGGTCGGCCGCCTGCGCAAGCTCGCGATGGGCGGCGAATACCTGTCGGCCTTCACGGTCGGCGACCAGCTGCTGTGGGGCGCGGCCGAGCCGCTGCGCCGCATGCTGCGCATCCTGCTCGACAAGTAACTCCGCTTGCGTGTCCGGCCCGCGGGCCGGACTGCACACGAAGACGCGCCGCGTCGGCCCTGGGTTCAGGGCTGGCGCGGCGCGTTTTTCATATGCGGATCAGCGCATGCTCAGCAGCGTCTGGTCGACGGCCTGCTGCGTCTTGATCGTCTGCGCGTTCGCCTGGTAATTGCGCTGCGCGGTGATCAGGTTCACGAGCTCGGTCGTCAGGTCGACGTTCGAGTTCTCCAGTGCGCTGCCCTGCAGCGTGCCGTGGTTCGTGCTGCCCGGCGCGGAGACCTGCGGCACGCCCGACGCGGCGGTTTCGACATACTGGTTCCCGCCGACGTTCACGAGCCCGTTCGGGTTGTTGAAATTCGCGAGCGCGATCAGGCCGAGCACCGCGCTCTGGCCGTTCGAGTAGTTGCCGGTCAGCTTGCCGTCGGTGCCGATCGAGAACGTCGTCAGCGTGCCGCTCGCGAAGCCGTCCTGCGCGAGATTGGTCACGCCGTCCTTGCCGCCGTACTGCGTCGTGCCGCCCAGGTCGAGCGTCAGGTTCTGCGGGTTGGCGCCGCCCGTCGTGTTGGGAATCGAGAACGCGAACTGGCCGAGGCTCGGCGTCGGCTGGCCGGTCGCGGCCGACGTCGTCGAGCTGATCCGGCCCGATGCATCGAACGTGACGGTGCCGAGATTCGTCGGCGTCTGGCCCTGCACGCCCGCGTACGCCTGCCACGTACCGGCCGCGCTCTTCGCGAAATACATCGTGACCTGTTGCGAGCCGCCGAGCGTGTCGTAGACCTGGATCGACGAGTTGTAGTTGTAGGTCGTGCTGTCGCTCGCGTTGAACGGCGTCTTGGTCGGCACCTTGTCCTGCGAGTTCAGGTTGAACTGGCCGGTAATCGTGTTCGTCGCTCGCGGCGCGATGTTGTTGGTCGGCGCCTGCAGCGCCACGGTCTGCGCGGTGTTGATCACGCCGCCCACGCCGGCCGCGTAGCCCATCAGGTTGCGGCCTTGCGAGTCGACGATGGCGCCGTTCTTGTCGCGATGGAACGTGCCGTCGCGCGAGTACGTGGTCACGCCGTTGCTCGACATCTGGAAGAAGCCGTTGCCGTTGATCGCGACGTCGAGCGACGATTTCGTCGTATTGATCGTCCCCTGGCCGAAATTCCGCTGCACCGACGCGAGTTGGGTGCCGATACCGATCTGCGTGTTGACCGACGTCGCGACCGAATTCGCGTACATGTCGGCGAAGTTCGCGCGCCCCTGCTTGAAGCCAACCGTGTTTGCGTTCGCGATGTTGTTGCCGATCACGTCGAGATTGCTCGACGCGCCGGTCAACCCGCTCAAACCCTGCTGATAGCCCATGTTCGATCCCCGTAACGAGCTGGTGAGTAAATGCAGTCTTGCGACTGCGCTGACTTCTGGCACTGCACGGCGTCAGCCCGGTCGATCGCGCTCCCGCCTTTCCGGCGTGGGTGAACGCAAGGGTCGAATTGCGCCGATTCCTGTTTGAAGGCGATCGTAGCGACGGCGATTATTCGGTCTGTGTAATTTTGTGTAATGTAATTGAATTGTTGTCGAAATGAACGATTTTGTATGAGCAATGGATCGCGGGGTGCGAGTCGAAAGCCTTGTGGGGATTGGCTTTGCCGGGGAAAATGTTCAATTCTCCGATAAGAGAGGGGAATTGCCTTCTTATCGATCAATTGAAATTTATTTGAATGGAATTGGCCATTCGTCGGGATTTGTTTTGATTGTCGGTGGCTAATTCATTAACGGCAGGCAGCGCGGTTTGTTGAGCGGACATGCGTGATTTCGCCGTCGGGATCCTGTGTCGGGCGACCGGGTGGGCAATGCCGCCTGGCGCGTATGCGACAGCCGCGCCATTTGCTCCGGACGCGATGATGTCGCGATGGCTTTCATCCATGGGTGCGAGCTTGCTTGATCAATCCGGTGTGCCGACGACCGCGTGCGGACCCGAGGAGATGGTGGCCCCCGATCCAGAGGCGGCAGCGCCCGGTTGCACCGGCCGGCGACGAATTCGGCCCGAACGCGATCGCGTGAAGTAAACTACGCGGTTACGACGCACAGACCAGCCGAAAGCGTCGCGTTCCGCGCGACGCTTTTGCATTTCTGCGGCAACTTTATTGACGCCTTCAACCGCGAATCCGAGCCGCGCCCGCGCGCGGCGATAGAGCCAACGATGTCCCGAATTTCCTTGTTTCCGCGTCAGTCCCGTCTGTCGCGCGCCGTGCGTGGCGCGCTGGCGATCCTGGCGCTTGGCGCAGCCGCATCGGCCTGGGCCGTCGGCACCGTCGAACTGCCGGCGTCCGCTGCCGGCGCCGCCGCGCCGCTTACCGTGACGGTCCAGCCGGGCCAGTCGCTGAACGACATCGCGAAAGCGGCCACGCAATCGCACGATCCCGGCGTGCTCGCGCGCGCGGGCCGTGCGTTGTTCGACGCCAATCCGCAGGCGTTCATGAAGCGCGACGCGAGCCGCCTGAAAGTCGGCGCGACGCTGACCGTGCCCGCGCTCGACGCAACCGGCGCGGCACTCGTGCCGACCGGTGCCACCGCTGCATCGGGTACGGTGTCCGCGTCCGCGCCTGCCGCTGCATCCAGCAGCGCCGTAGAACCGCAGCACGGCGCGTCCGCGCCGCATCCGGGGTCGGCCGTGCAGTCTGCACCGGTCACGCCGGCCGTCCACGCGGCTCCGGTGAGCGGCGCGAGCGTTGCGACGGCAGCGGGCGCGTCGGCTTCGGTCGGCGCTTCGGCGGCGCACGGTGCGTCGGCGGCCGACAGCCTGCAGCCGGCGGCACCTGCCGCAGGCGCAAGCGGCCCGCACGTATGGAGCGGTGCGATCCAGTCGGCGCCGTCGTCCGCGAGCGAGACCGCGGTCCAGCCGGTGCCGGGCAGCCAGGTTTCGGGTTCGCACGAGCCGGCTGGCGCGACGCCCGCCACGGGCGCGTCGCAGCCGCGGCCGTCGAGCCTGCAGCAGTTGCTGGCGCTGAAGAACCGCGTGCTGATGGAGTTGCAGAAGCACGGCATCGGCAAGCCGGGCACGACGAACGGCGTCGCTCCGGTGCCCGCGCCGGCACCCGCCGCGCCGCGTCCGGCCACGAACGACGCCGGTGCGTCGGCAGCCGCGTCGACAGCAAGCGAAGCGGCGTCCGGCGTCGCCGCCAGCGCGGCGCAACCGGCATCGGTGACTGCTCAACCGGTTGCACCTGTCGCGACGCCGGCGCGCCGTACTGAGCAAATGGACTGGCGTCCTGCCGCCGTGGCCGGCGCAGCCGTGATCGTGCTTGCGGCCGGTTTTGCTTGGCGCAAGCGCCGGAAGGGCCGCGGAACGGGCGATGCGGGTGCGGCGGCAACCGCGGCAGGTGCTGCCGTGACCCCGGAAGCCGAAACCGCGCCGTCGATCGACCGCGAGCTGCCGATCCTGCCCGAGATGCCGGTCGCGCGCGACGCGGCGTCCGATCAGTACCTCGCTGCGGCGACGGCCGCTGCGGCCGAAACGGTCGAGCCGACCGCCGCTGATGCGGCGTCGACGCCGGAAGTCGCGAAACCGCATGACGAGCATCCCGGCCTGCCGGCCGCGCAAGCGGCGGTGCCGCTCGCGAACGACGCAGCACCGGCGCAAGTTCCGCACGATGCAGAACCGGCAGAAAAGGCCGCCGCCAAGCCGGTCGACACGCCTGCCGCGCCTTCGGCGACCGACGCGCAACACGCGACGCTGATGCAGAACGCGATCAGCGCGCTCAGCAGCCTCGACATGCCGTTGCCGCCGCGGACGTCGGACGGCGCGCCGCTGACACCGGACGAACTGTCCGCGCGGGCAGGGCAGTTCGATGCCGATAAAATCGCAACTAACGGTCAAACCGCATCGCACCCCCCGATGGGCGCGAACGTGACGGCGCAGGGACATCCGGCCGACCAGGACGACGAGTACGATTGGGATCCGGACGCGGCGACGCCCGCCGGTCACGCGGGCAGTCCGTCTGCGCTGTCGTCGCTGCCGCCGCTCGGTGGCGCGCAGTTCGGCGCGCTGAAGCTCGATTTCGATCTCGACCTGCCGTCCGCGCCGGGCGCCACGCTGCCCGCACTGACGGCGGACGAACTCGCCCGCATCGCGCGCAACAAGCTCGATCTCGCATCGGAGTACGTCGAACTGGGCGACCTGTCCGGCGCACGGACGCTGCTGCAGGAAGTGGTCGACGCGAACGACACCGCGACGCGCGACGATGCGCGCGCGCTGCTCGCGAAGCTGGCGGACGAGGCGTGATGCGGATCGCACTGGGCGTCCAGTACGACGGCGCGGCGTTCTGCGGCTGGCAGGCGCAGCCGCACGGCAAGACCGTGCAGGACCGGCTCGAGCATGCACTGGCCGAGTTCGCGCGGGCGCCGCTGCATACGACGGTCGCCGGCCGGACCGACACCGGCGTGCATGGGCTCGGGCAGGTCGTGCACTTCGACACCGACCTCGATCGCGAGGTGTTCTCGTGGGTGCGCGGCACCAACGCGTTCCTGCCGTCGACCGTGTCGGTGCAATGGGCCAAGCCGATGCCGGACACGTTCCACGCGCGCTTCTCGGCGTTCGAGCGCACCTATTACTACGCGCTGTACGTGCATCCCGTGCGGTCGCCGATGCTGGCCGGGCGCGCGGGCTGGATCCACACGCCGCTCGACGACGACGCGATGCGCGCCGCCGCCGCGCACCTGATCGGCGAGCACGATTTCTCGTCGTTCCGGTCGTCGGAATGCCAGTCGAAGACGCCGGTCAAACACCTGTATCAGATCGACGTGCGGCGCGCGGGGCATTTCATCCATTTCCGCTTCCGTGCGAACGCGTTCCTGCATCACATGGTGCGCAACCTGATGGGCTGCCTCGTCGCGGTCGGGCGCGGCCGCTATCCGGCCGACTGGCTCGCCGACGTGCTGGCCGGGCGCGACCGCAATCTCGCGGCGCCCACGTTCATGGCCGACGGGCTGTACCTCGCCCATGTCGGCTACCCGGCGGAATTCGCCGTCCCGCCCGCGCAGCTCGGCAGCGTGCCGTGGAGCAGCGTCTGGGCCGATCTGGACCCTCAATCATGACGGATCACGCCGTGTCTTCCTCGACTTCCGCCGCCACCGGCCTGGCGCCGCGCACGCGCATCAAGCTGTGCGGGCTGTCGCGCCCCGAGGACGTGCTGCACGCGGCGGCGCTCGGCGCCGATGCGATCGGCCTCGTGTTCTACCCGAAGAGCCCGCGCGCGGTGACCATCGCGCAGGCGGCCGAGCTGGCGAGCCTCGCGCCGCCGTTCGTGTCGGTGGTCGGGCTGTTCGTGAATGCGACCGAAGCAGAGATCGAGGCCGTCGTGCGCGACGTGCCACTGACGGTGCTGCAGTTCCATGGCGACGAGACGCCCGAGCAGTGCGACGCGCTCGGCCGCGCGGCACGCCTGCCGTGGCTGCGCGCGGTGCGCGTCGGCCCCTCGACGCAGCCGTCCGATTTGGTAGAATCGGACCTTCATTATTCGAAAGCGCGCGGCCTCCTGTTCGACACCCTGGTGCCGGATTATGGCGGTAGCGGCAAGGTCTTCGATTGGTCTCTTATTCCCGCAGAGCTCGCGCATCGGGCCGTTTTGAGTGGTGGCTTGAGCGCGCAAAACGTCGGTGATGCGATCCGCCAGTTGCGTCCGTTTGCTGTCGATGTCTCGAGTGGCATCGAAGTGGAGGGCGCGAAGGGTGTGAAGGATCACGCCCGGATGGCGGCGTTCGTACGCGCGGTGCGCGAAGCGGACGCCCGGTGATGCAAGCGGTGCGGCCCCGAAAGCGGGGCGCGCCGACCGATCGAGAGAGACACCATGTACAACCTTCCTGATGATCGCGGCCACTTCGGCCCGTATGGCGGCGTGTTCGTCGCCGAGACGCTGATTCACGCGCTGGACGAACTGCGCGCAGCGTATGAAAAATTCCGTACCGATCCCGATTTCGTCGCCGAATACGAGCGCGAACTGAAGTATTTCGTCGGCCGCCCGTCGCCGATCTACCACGCGCAGCGCTGGAGCGAGATGCTCGGCGGCGCGCAGATCTACCTGAAGCGCGAGGACCTGAACCACACGGGCGCGCACAAGATCAACAACGTGATCGGCCAGGCGCTGCTCGCGAAGCGCATGGGCAAGAAGCGCGTGATCGCGGAAACCGGCGCCGGCCAGCACGGCGTGGCGACCGCGACGATCTGCGCGCGCTTCGGGATGGAGTGCATCGTCTACATGGGCGCCGAGGACGTGCGCCGGCAGGCCGCGAACGTGTACCGGATGAAGCTGCTAGGAGCTACGGTCGTGCCGGTCGAATCGGGCTCGCGCACGCTGAAGGACGCGCTGAACGAAGCGATGCGCGACTGGGTCACGAACATCGAGAGCACGTTCTACATCATCGGCACGGTCGCGGGGCCGCACCCGTACCCGATGATGGTGCGTGACTTCCAGCGCGTGATCGGCGACGAGTGCAAGGTGCAGATGCCCGAACTCGCGGGCCGCCAGCCCGACGCGGTGATCGCCTGCGTCGGCGGTGGTTCGAACGCGATGGGCATCTTCTATCCGTACATCGACGACAAATCGGTGCAGCTGATCGGCGTCGAAGCGGCCGGCGACGGCCTCGACACCGGCCATCACGCGGCGTCGCTGATCGCCGGCAGCCCGGGCGTGCTGCACGGCAACCGCACGTACCTGCTGCAGGACGACGACGGCCAGATCATCGAGACGCATTCGGTATCGGCCGGCCTCGACTATCCGGGCGTCGGCCCCGAGCACGCATGGCTGAAGGACAGCGGCCGCGCGCAGTACGTGCCGATCACCGACGACGAGGCGCTGAAGGCCTTCCACGATTGCTGCCGGATCGAGGGGATCATTCCCGCGCTCGAGTCGAGCCACGCGATCGCGTATGGCGTGAAGCTCGCGCCGACGTTGCCGAAGGACAAGATCCTGCTCGTCAACCTGTCGGGCCGCGGCGACAAGGACATGCACACGGTCGCCGAGCGATCGGGCATCGACCTCTGACCCCGACCGATGCGTGACCTGATCGAAGAGCCGGGCGGCGGTGCCGCGAGCGAGGCGGAGGCGGTTCAGCCCGCCGCCGCGGTGCCGCGCGCGCTGCCGTCCGGTATCGAACTGCATAACCGCGATTTCCTGACCGATGCCGCGCACCTGCCGGATGCGTCGATCGACCTGATCGTCGCCGATCCGCCGTACGGGCTCGGCAAGGACTACGGCAACGACTCGGACAAGCGTTCGGGCGACGATTTCCTCGCGTGGACGCGCGAGTGGCTCGAGCTCGCGATTCCCAAGCTGAAGCCGAGCGGGTCGATGTACATCTTCTGCACGTGGCAGTACGCGCCGGAAATCTTCAGTTTCCTGAAGACGAAGCTCACGATGGTCAACGAGATCATCTGGGACCGGCGCGTGCCGAGCATGGGCGGCACGACGCGCCGTTTCACGTCGGTGCACGACAACATCGGCTTTTTCGCGGTTTCCAAGGCGTATTACTTCGATCTCGATCCGGTCCGCATCCCGTACGACGCCGATACGAAGAAGGCCCGCTCGCGCAAGCTGTTCGAAGGCAGCAAGTGGCTGGAGATGGGCTACAACCCGAAGGACGTCTGGTCGGTCTCGCGCCTGCACCGGCAGCACGCGGAGCGCGTCGATCATCCGACCCAGAAGCCGCTGGAAATCATCGAGCGGATGGTGCTCGCAAGCTGCCCGCCGGGCGGCCGCGTGCTCGATCCGTTCATGGGCAGCGGCACGACCGCGGTGGCCTGCGCACGGCAGGGGCGCGACTTCGTCGGCTACGAGATCAACGAAAGCTATTGTGCGATCGCGCACGAGCGCGTGAACGCGCTCGCTGTGCCGGCGTGCGCGTGAATCGCGCAGCCGCGTCGCCGAAGCATTGAGGAAAATTGCCATGTCCCGTATTCAGCAAACCTTCGCCGCACTCGCCGAACAAGGCCGTAAGGGCCTGATCCCGTTCATCACGGCCGGCGACCCCGATCCCGCGAAAACCGTCGAATTCATGCACGCGCTCGCCGCAGGCGGCGCGGACGTGATCGAACTCGGCGTGCCGTTCTCGGACCCGATGGCCGACGGCCCGGTGATCCAGCGCTCGTCGGAACGCGCGCTCGCGCGCGGCGTCACGTTGAAGAGCGTGCTCGCCGACGTGAAGCGTTTTCGCGAAACCGACCCCAAAACGCCCGTCGTGCTGATGGGCTATGCGAACCCGATCGAGCGGATGGGCGTCGACGCATTCGCGGCCGAGGCGCACGCGGCCGGTGTCGACGGCGTGCTGGTCGTCGACTATCCGCCGGAAGAGGCGGGTGTGTTCGCCGAAAAGATGCGCGCCGCGCAGATCGATCCGATCTTCCTGCTCGCGCCCACGTCGACCGACGAACGTATCGCCGACGTCGGCAAGATCGCGAGCGGCTACGTGTATTACGTGTCGCTCAAGGGCGTGACCGGCGCAGGAAATCTGGATGTTTCGAGCATTGCGGGTAAAATCCCGGCCATCAAGTCGCGTGTGCCGGTTCCGGTGGGCGTCGGCTTCGGTATCCGCGACGCCGAAACGGCGCGCGCGGTGGCCGAAGTGTCGGACGCCGTCGTGATCGGCAGCCGCCTCGTGCAGCTGCTCGAAAGCGCTGCGCCGGAGGGTGCCGCCGCCGCGCTGAAGACTTTCATTGCCGAGCTGCGCGCCGCCCTGGACGGTGCGGGCACGCGATAAACACAACACAGGAAGCGGGAACGGGCCATGCGGCCCGGCCCGCCACGGAACAGGAAACCATACGATGAGCTGGCTCGACAAACTGTTGCCGCCGAAGATCAAGCAGACCGACCCGAAAAGCCGCAAGGGCATTCCGGAAGGCCTGTGGGTCAAGTGCCCGTCCTGCGAGGCCGTGCTGTACCGCAACGACGTGGACGCGAACCTGCACGTGTGCCCGAAGTGCGATCACCACATGCGCATCGGCGCGCGTGAACGCCTCGACGGGCTGCTCGATCCGGAAGGCCGCTATGAAATCGGCCAGGAAATCGTGCCGGTCGACACGCTGAAGTTCAAGGACAGCCGCAAGTACCCCGATCGTCTGAAGGAAGCGATGGACGAGACGGGCGAGACCGACGCGATGGTCGTGATGGGCGGGGCGATCCACACGCTGCCCGTCGTCGCGGCCTGCTTCGAGTTCTCGTTCATGGGCGGCTCGATGGGGTCGGTCGTCGGCGAGCGCTTCGCGCGCGGCGCGCAGAACGCGCTGGAACAACACGTGCCGTTCATCTGCTTCACGGCGTCGGGTGGCGCACGGATGCAGGAAAGCCTGCTGTCGCTGATGCAGATGGCGAAAACCACCGCGATGCTGACCAAGCTGGCCGAAGCCAAGCTGCCGTTCATTTCGGTGCTGACCGACCCGACGATGGGCGGCGTGTCGGCGAGCTTCGCGTTCCTCGGCGACGTCGTGATCGCCGAGCCGAAGGCGCTGATCGGCTTCGCCGGCCCGCGGGTGATCGAGCAGACCGTCCGCGAGAAGCTGCCGGAAGGCTTCCAGCGCGCCGAATTCCTGCTGAAGACGGGCGCGATCGACATGATCGTCGACCGTCGCAAGCTGCGCGACGAGATTGCGCAATTGCTCGCGCTGCTGCAGCGACAGCCGGCCGACGCGCTGGCTTGACCGGCGCAAAGTTGTGAACTCTGCGCGTCGCCTGGCTTCAGCGTCAGGCGGCGCGCTTCGTTTTTTGGCGTAGTGGCGGTACCGATCCAGATTTGATCCGATGAGCACTTTTCCCACTCTCGACGCGTGGCTTTCGCACCTCGAACGCGCGCACCCGGTCGGCATCGACATGGGCCTGACCCGCATCGGGCAGGTCAAGGCGGCGCTGCAGCTCGAATTCGCCTGCCCCGTCATCACCGTCGGCGGCACGAACGGCAAGGGCTCGACCTGCGCGTTCCTCGAGACGATCCTCGTGCGCGCGGGCTACAAGGTCGGCTGCCACACGTCGCCGCACCTGCTCGAATTCAACGAGCGCGCGCGCGTGAACGGGCAGAACGTCACTGACGCCGAACTGCTGCCGCACTTCGAGGCCGTCGAAGCCGCGCGCACGTCGCTGCCCGAGCCCGTGTCGCTCACGTATTTCGAATTCACGACGCTCGCGATCCTGCACCTGTTCGCGTCGCGCGGGCTCGACGCGGTGATCCTCGAAGTCGGCCTCGGCGGCCGGCTCGATGCGGTCAACATCATCGATACCGATTGCGCGATCGTCACGAGCATCGACATCGACCACACCGAATACCTCGGCGACACGCGCGAGAAGATCGCGTTCGAGAAGGCCGGGATCTTCCGCGCGGGCACGCCGGCGATCTGCGGCGATCCGGCCGCGCCGCAAACGCTGATCGACCACGCCGAAGCGATCGGCGCCGACCTCTGGCTCGTCGGCCGCGATTTCCGCTACGAAGCGCAGGCAGGCTCGGAGCGCCAGCAGTGGAGCTACCTCGGCCGCGAGAAGCGCTATCCGGCGCTCGCGTATCCGGCGCTGCGCGGTGCGAATCAGCTGATCAATGCATCGGCCGCGCTCGCGGCACTCGAAGCGCTGCGCCCGGTGCTGCCGGTGTCCGCGCAGGACATCCGGCTCGGGCTCGCGAACGTCGAGCTGCCGGGGCGTTTCCAGGTGCTGCCCGGCAAGCCGGCGATCGTGCTCGACGTCGCGCACAACCCGCATGCGTCGGCCGTGCTCGAGCAGAACCTCGGCAACATGGGCTTCTTCCCGTACACGTATGCGGTGTTCGGCGCGATGCACGACAAGGACATCGACGGTGTGCTGCAGCACCTGAAGGGCGAGATCGACCACTGGTGCGTGACCGACCTGCCGCTGCCGCGCGCGGCCTCCGCGGAGCAGCTCGAAGCCGCGCTGCGCAAGGCCGGCGTGGAGGAGGGGCCCGATTCCAGCGTGACGCGCTACGCGTCGCCTGCAGAAGCGTTTCGCGATGCACTAAAAAGAGCATCCGAGAATGATAGAATCGTGGTTTTCGGCAGTTTCCATACGGTTGCCGGCGTGCTGGCCTACCGTAAATCGCAGCAACACTGACTGACGGGCAGTTTCGGACTCAGCCATTCATGGGAATTTTCTCCTTCGGCAAAAAAGACGACGACGCGCCCCCGCGGCGCGGCGGTCGCACCGGGACCTCCCGGAACGTGCGCACGGAGCGCACCACTGAACGCGTCGAGCGCCGCTCGCGCCGCACCGAGCGTCCGGAATCGGACGCGCTGCTCCTCGATCCGACCCTTCCAGAAAAGCAACGCGCACGCCGTCGCCTCGTCGGTGCGATCGCGCTCGTCGTGGCCGCCGTGATCGTGCTGCCGATGGTGCTCGATTCGCACCCGAAGCCTGTCACGGACGACATCGCGATCGACATCCCGAACCGGCCCGCGCACCAGGCGGTCGCGCCGCGTGATGACGATGCGTCCGACGTGCAGGCAGGCGTCGCGCATGACGAACCGCCGGCCTCCGACACGGCCGTTGTGGCCGCACCGGCGCCTGTGCCTGCGCCCGCACCCAAGCCGGCCGCGAAACCCGATACGACGGCCACGGCGAGCGTGACGCCGCCGAAGCCGGCCGCCCCCGTGGCGAAACCGGCTGCGCCGAAGCCTGCGCCCGCGACCGTCGCGAATGCCGACGCCGCGAGCCCGGACAGCGGTGACGCATCGTCGCCGGCATCGCCGGCCGGTGCGCGCTTCGCGGTGCAGCTCGGTTCGTTCAAGGACGACGCGACGGCCCGTTCGTGGGCCACCAAGTTGAAATCGGCGGGCGTGCCCGCATATGTCGAGCATCGCAAGCAGTCGGATGGCAGCACGGCTACACTGTTGCGTGCGGGCCCGTTCGCGGATCGCTCGGCGGCCTCCGCCGCGATCGCGAAGGTGCGCGAAGCCGGTCTGACGCAATAACGCACGATGCTGACGGCTTTCGACTACGCTGTATTGGCGGTGATCGTGTTGTCGGCGCTGCGCGGTGCGTGGCGCGGCTTCGTGTCGGAGATATTCGGGCTGATCGGCTGGATTGCGGCGATCGTGATCGCGGGCCGCTACGTCGGGCTGGTCGTGCCGTACATTCCGGCGAACTGGCCGGGTGGCGCGCTGACGCAATGGGTGATCGCCTTCGCGCTGCTCGTGATCGGCGTCGTGCTGGTCGCCGGTGTCGCCAACGCGCTGCTGTCGCGGATCGCGCAGGCAAGTGGCCTGGGCGGCGTCGACCGCTCGCTGGGCATGATGTTCGGGCTCGTCCGCGGCTGTGTGCTGGTGGTGCTGCTGGTCGCGGCGGCCGGGCTGACCGAACTGCCCAAACAGGATTTCTGGCGCAATGCGCTATTGCGTCCTTTCGCCGAACAGGGCGTGCACGAGCTGAAGCAGCTCCTGCCCGACGGCATGGCCCAGTACGTACGCGTGTGACGACGCGGCCGGGCAGGACGGAACCGATTTTGTCATTCTGAAGGACATGCCATGTGCGGCATCGTAGGCGTTATCTCCCAATCCCCGGTCAATCAGCTGATCTATGACAGCCTGCTGCTGCTGCAGCATCGCGGTCAGGACGCGGCGGGCATCGCGACGGTGGACGGCAGCAATTTCCACATGTACAAGGCGAACGGCATGGTGCGCGACGTGTTCCGCACGCGCAACATGCGCAGCCTGCCCGGCACCTACGGCATCGGCCAGGTGCGCTACCCGACGGCCGGTTCGGCATCGAGCGAGGCCGAAGCGCAACCGTTCTACGTGAACGCGCCGTTCGGGATCATCCTTGCACACAACGGCAACCTGACGAACTGGCAGCAACTGAAGGACGAGATGTTCCGGATCGATCGCCGGCACATCAACACCAATTCCGACAGCGAAGTGCTGCTCAACGTGTTCGCGCACGAGCTGCAACTGTCGACCACGGGCCTCGAGCTCGATCCCGCCTCGGTGTTCAAGGCCGTCTCGGGCGTGCATCGCCGCCTGCAGGGCTCGTATGCGATCGTGTCGCTGATCGCCGGCTACGGCCTGCTCGCGTTCCGCGACCCGTTCGGCATCCGCCCGCTGTGCATCGGCAAGCTCGAAACGGAACACGGCACCGAGTGGATGGTCGCGTCGGAGTCGGTGGCCGTCGAAGGCATCGGTTTCGAATTCGTGCGCGACGTGCAGCCGGGTGAAGCGATCTTCATCGATCCGGCCGGCAACTTCCACAGCCAGCAGTGCGCGGAGCAGCCGACGCTGAATCCGTGCATGTTCGAATACGTGTACCTCGCGCGTCCGGATTCGTGCCTCGACGGCGTGCCGGTCTACAACGTGCGCCTGCGCATGGGCGACTATCTCGCCGAGAAGATCAAGCGCGAGCTGCCGAACGTGCCGATCGACGTCGTGATGCCGATTCCCGATTCGTCGCGCCCGGCCGCGATGCAGGTCGCCGCGAAGCTCGGCGTCGAGTATCGCGAGGGCTTCTTCAAGAACCGCTACGTCGGCCGTACGTTCATCATGCCGGGGCAGGCCGTGCGCAAGAAGTCGGTGCGCCAGAAGCTCAACGCGATGAGCATCGAGTTCAAGGACAAGAACGTGCTGATCGTCGACGACTCGATCGTGCGCGGCACGACCTCGCATGAAATCGTGCAGATGGCGCGCGATGCGGGCGCGAAGTCGGTGATCTTCGCGTCGGCGGCACCGCCCGTGAAGTTCCCGAACGTGTACGGCATCGACATGCCGACGCGCGGCGAGCTCGTCGCACACGGCCGCACCGACGAAGAAGTCGCGAAGATGATCGGTGCCGACCACCTGATCTACCAGGACGTCGACGACCTGCGCCGCGCGGTGCGCGACATCAATCCGAAGCTCGAGCGCTTCGAGGCATCGTGCTTCGACGGCAACTACATCACCGGCGACGTGACGCCCGAGTATCTCGATGCGATCGAGCGCGCGCGTCTCGCGCCGGCGTCGCAGGCCGATCGCGATACGGCTGGCGACACCGAGCGTTCGCAGATGAACCTGCAACTGTCGGTCGAGTGACACCGGCGCACGCTTCCGGCGAGGCGTGATAGGATGTGGCCTTGCGTCGATTTGATATCAGCTTGCGGACGCGGGGCGACTTCCCAAAACAGCTAAAGCGAAGGCCGGTGGCAACCGGCCCGAGTCGATCGCTGTCGTACCGCACCTAAGCCCGCTGATGCAGACGCATAGCGGGCTTTTTGTTTTTTTTGCCCTGGTTTTGATCTGGCCTGCGCGACGCGCGCGGCCATCGGATACGGAAAACGGAACATGGACGACTCCCTCAACTTCGACACGCTTGCCGTGCGCGCAGGCACGCTGCGCAGCGACTTCAACGAGCACTCGGAAGCGCTGTTCCTCACGTCGAGCTTCTGCTTCCAGAGCGCGGCCGACGCGGCCGAGCGCTTCGCGAATTCGGAAGACTACTTCACCTATTCGCGCTTCACGAACCCGACCGTCACCATGTTCCAGGAGCGTCTCGCGGCGCTCGAGGGCGGCGAGGCCTGTATCGCGACGGCATCGGGGATGGCCGCGATCATGTCGGTCGTGATGTCCGCGCTGCAGGCGGGCGACCACCTCGTCAGCTCGCGCAGCCTGTTCGGCTCGACGCTCGGGATGTTCTCGCAGATCTTCAGCAAGTTCGGGATCACGACGACCTTCGTCGACCCGACCGACCTGAACGCATGGCAGGAAGCCGTGCGACCGGAAACGAAGATGTTCTTCCTCGAGACGCCGTCGAACCCGCTGACCGAACTCGCCGACATCGAGGCGATCGGCAAGATCGCGAAGGCCGCGAACGCGCTGTTCGTCGTCGACAACTGCTTCTGCAGCCCGGTGCTGCAGCAGCCGCTGAAGCTCGGCGCGGATGTCGTGATGCATTCGGCGACGAAATTCCTCGACGGCCAGGGCCGCGTGCTCGGCGGTGCGCTGGTCGGCTCGAAGGAATTCATCATGGGCAAGGTGTTCCCGTTCGTGCGCAGCGCGGGCCCGACGCTGTCGGCGTTCAACGCTTGGGTACTGCTGAAGGGGATGGAGACGCTGTCGCTGCGCGTCGAGAAGCAATCGGCGAACGCGCTGGAGATCGCGCGCTGGCTCGATTCGCACCCGGCCGTCGCGCGCGTGTTTCATCCGGGGCTGGAATCGCACCCGCAGCACGAACTCGCGAAGCGTCAGCAGAAGGCGGGCGGGGCGATCCTGTCGTTCGAGCTGAAGGGCGACACGCCCGAACAGCAGCGCGCGAATGCATGGCGCGTGATCGACAACACGAAGCTGATCTCGATCACCGGCAACCTCGGCGACACGCGTACGACCATTACGCATCCGGCGACCACCACGCACGGCCGCATCACGCCGGAAGCGCGTGCGGCAGCGGGGATCACCGAAGGGCTGATCCGCCTGTCGGTCGGCCTGGAGGATGCGGGCGACCTGCGCAAGGACCTCGCGCGCGGGCTGGAAGGCTGAGCGCGGCATGTCACGCATGTCGTGACGTGATGTGACGTGAAGATGGAAGAAGGGCCGTTCGCTTGCGCGAACGGCCCTTCTTTTTCGTGTCGATGAAGTCGCGCGGCCTGGCCGGTGCGAGATCAGTCAGGGTGCGTGTCGTTGCGCATCGCATCCACCATCCATCGCAGCGTTTCGTCGAGCGGCGTGACGGGAAGCTCGCCCACCGTGCGCCGCAGCTTGTCGCGTGACCCGGAGAGGCTCTTCACCTCGTTGTGCCGCACGAAACGCGGATCGATCGTCACGTCGATCACGTAACCGGCGATGCGCGACAGCATCGCCAGCACCTCCTTCAGCGAATACGCGCGCTCCGAGCACACGTTGAACGTCTCGCCGGCCGGCGCGGCTTCAACCAGCTTCAGATAGGCGGCCGTCACGTCGCGCACGTCGGAGAAATCGCGGCTCACGTCGAGGTTGCCGAGCGAGATCCGCGGCGCATTGCGCGCGTAGTGCGCGACGAGCTTCGGCAGCAGGTACGCGTCGCTCTGGCCGACACCCGTGTAGTTGAACGGCCGCGCGATCACGATCGGCAGCCGGTCGGCCCACAGCTTCGCCGCATATTCCATCGCGAGCTTGCTGACCGCGTAGTCGTTCGCCGGGGCCGGCGCGACGGTTTCGTCGAGCACGCCGGCCGTCGAATTGCCGTAGATGTTCGCACTGCTTGCCAGCAGCACCGCCGAAGGGCGGTGGTCGAGGCCCGCGAGTGCGGCCAGCAGGTTGCGCGTGCCGGCGATGTTGACCGCATAGGTTTGCGACGGCTCATCCTGTGCGACATGGGCGCGCGCGGCGAGATGCACGACCGCATCGGGCCGTGCGTCGGACGCGGCGGCGCGCATTGCATCGGCGTCCAGCAGGTCGACGGGCAGCAGCGTGCAGTGCTCGAACGCCGGATCGTCGGGGTGCGGCGCGCCGGGCGCGACCGTGCCCCAGACTTCATAGCCGGCCGCCTGCAGGCGTTCGGCCATGTAGCGGCCCGTGAAGCCCGTCAGGCCCGTGACGAACGCACGGCGCGACGGGCGTCCGGCTTCAGAACGTGTCATGGTGTTGATTCCGCGTCAAATCCGCTTCGACCATCATCTGGCAAAGTTGTTCGAGCGTCGTCTCCGGTACCCAGCCCAGCTTGGCTTTGGCCTTGTCCGCGCAGCCGATCAGCAGGTCGACCTCGGCAGGGCGGTAGAACTTCGGGTTCACCTGGACGAGCACGTTGCCGGTCGCCGCGTCGAGGCCGCGTTCCTGCTCGCCCTTGCCGGTCCATTCGATCTGGTAGCCGGCCGCCGCGAACGCCATCCGCACGAAGTCGCGCACGGTCTCGGTACGGTTGGTCGCCAGCACGTAGGTGTCGGGCTCGTCGGCCTGCAGCATGCGCCACATGCCTTCGACGTATTCGAGTGCAAAGCCCCAGTCGCGCTTCGCATCGAGGTTGCCGAGCTCGAGGCGTGTCGCCTTGCCGAGCTTGATCTTCGCGATCGTGTCGGTGATCTTGCGTGTGACGAACTCGCGGCCGCGCAGCGGCGACTCATGGTTGAACAGGATGCCGCTGCTGCCGAACAGGCCGTACGACTCGCGGTAGTTCACGGTCATCCAGTGCGCGTACAGCTTCGCGACACCGTACGGGCTGCGCGGATAGAAGGCGGTCGTTTCGGTCTGCGGAATCGCCTGCACCTTGCCGAACATCTCCGACGTCGATGCCTGGTAGAAGCGCGTCTTCGGGCTCACGACACGGATCGCCTCGAGCAGGTTCAGCGGGCCGATGCCGGTCACTTCGGCGGTCGTCGCCGGCTGGTCGAACGACACGCCGACGAAGCTTTGCGCGGCGAGGTTGTACAACTCGTCGGGCTGCGTGCGTTCGAGCAGGCGCAGGCTCGAGCCGGCGTCGGTCAGGTCGTGTTCGACGAGCGTGAGGTTCGGGTGCGTGTCGACGCCGAGCTCGGCGATGCGCCAGAAATTCACCGAGCTGGTGCGGCGGTAGGTGCCGGTGACCTCGTAGCCCTTGTCGAGCAGCAGCTTGGTCAGGTACGCACCGTCTTGACCCGAAATCCCGGTGATGATGGCCTTTTTACGAGTTTGGCTCATGGCGTTGTCCTGGTAGAAACGATGGATGGTGAAATTCAGGCGGTCGTGCCGGCGGCAGCCGGCAGCGCGCGGCGTGCGGGGCCGCGCGTCAGGCGCCGTTCGAAGCCGTACCAGCTCAGGGTCGCGTAGGCGAGCGTGATCGCCAGCGCGAGCGCGGCCGTGACGAAGCGGTTCAGGTGCAGCGGCCAGAGCGCGTACAGCACGCTCAGGTGGATCAGGTACACGGTGTAGCTGACGGTGCCGACGTAGACGAGCATCGGGTTGGTCAGCACGCGTTGCACGAGGCCGCGGCCGCGCAGCGCGATCACGACGATCGACGTGCACAGCAGCAGCGAGATGCTGTAGAGCGCCGCATTCGACAGCGGCGTGTTGGCGGCGCGGAAGCGCGGGAACGACAGGTGCAGCCAGCCGAGGATCGCGAGCGACACGAGCGCGCCGACGATCGCGAGCGGGTAGAACGGCTCCAGCGCGCGCCGGTCGCGGCGCAGCACGATCGCGAGCAGTGCGCCGGCCGCGAGCAGGTCCATCCGGAACGGCGTCAGGTAGTAGATCGGCCAGAACGAGTCGAACCACGGCGTCGCGATCGCGCGCAGCACGGGGGCTGCCACGACCAGCGCGGCGGCGACCCACAGCAGCGCACGCTCCGAGCACCACAGCACGACGAACGGCCAGAAGATATAAAACTGCTCCTCGACCGCGAGCGACCACAGCACGTTCAGGCTGTCGTGGCCGATGCTGCCGAGCGACAGCCCGATGTTGGTCGAGAAAAACGCAAACCACGGCCAGTGCGGCAGCCAGCTCGCGCCGAACAGGATCGTCGACACCACCAGCAGCAGCACGTACGGCGGCAGGATGCGGCGCACGCGGCGCGCATAGAAGTGGCTGAAGTACGACTGCCCGCGCGCCTTGCGATCGAGCAGGATGCCGGTGATCAGCAGGCCGCTCAGCACGAAGAACAGGTCGACGCCCATCCACAGCGGCGCTTTCAGCGCGTGCTGCAGGAACACGGCGCCCACCGCGATCGCGCGCAGCCCGTCGAGTTGCACGATGCGGCCGTGTTGCGGCGGGGTCAGGTCAGCGGGGCGCGAGATGCCCGTCATCGCGCCGCTCCTTCGCGACGCGTGGCGGGGGCCGCGGCGTGTCGCACATCCGATGCGTGAACGTAATGCATGCCTTTAAATGAAATATCGAGTCGAAATCGATTCTAGGGAAAAGAAATCGGCAAAAAAACGCGCGTCATTTATCTGACGGAAAACATTCAAATGCCGATTATTCCGGTCGCGAAATGAAAGGTTGACGCCCGGACAGCCGCGACAGGCGGTGCGGAGCGGCATTTTCTACGCGATGCCGAGCGAGATGCGGTCGTTATTGCCGTTTTCCGATGCGATTTTATGCCTGCTCCGGTTCGATATTTCAGGCAGAAACATCCCCAAATATTTCCAAATTTCTTGTGATTATTTTTGCTTGTAACCTGCATCGCGACGTTTGAAACCCATTAAGCGACAGGGCGCGCCGGCGGCAGTCCGCGGCGACGCCGGTCGCTGTTGCATCAAGTCTGGAGAAGCGCATTGCGACGTCTGATTCTGGTAGGCATGACGCTAGGCGCGGCGCTGCTGACGAGCGCCGCGCCGGCCGAAACGGTGTTGCCCGCGACGACGTCGTGGATCGGCAACACGTTCGGCTATGGAGACGGCAGCTGGACGCAGATCGACATCCGCGCGATTGCGGTGACGCCTGAAGGCAAGGTGTATACGAACGCGCCGTGGGACGAGAGCGGCGCCGAGGCGAGCGTCTACCAGGACGGGAAGATGCTCGGTTTCGCCGGCGGCACGCACGGTTGGGGCAATCTCGGCGGCAACGCGATCGCCGTGAACAGCAAGTACGCGTATGTCGCGATCGGGGTCGGCAACGAGCGCGGTCACCTGCAGTCGCCGGGCATCTGGCCGGACAAGGGCAAGCAGTGGTTCGGCATCTCGCGGCGCACGATCGGCGACATGAAGCAGCCCGCGCCGTTTCGCGCGTCGCCGCAGGTCGCACCGGGCGGGCGCGCCGATGCCGGCCGCGCGCGGATGGCCGCGAGCTTCATGATGATGAACGAGGTGCCGGCCCCCGCGCGCTCGGAAGTGGGCGAGGCGAAGGCGGAAGTGGGCGGCCTCGCGGCCGACGACAAGACGCTGTTCGCGACGAATCCGTCGCGCGACGTCGTGGATGTCTACGACGCCGAGACGATGCAGCAGAAGGGAACGTGGAGCGCGCACGAGCCGGGCCGCATCGCGCTCGCGGGTGACGGCACGCTGTGGCTGCTGACCGATACGCTGAGCGGGCCCGCGCATCTCGTGCACGTGCGGGCCGACGGCCGCAAGCTCGACGACGCGCCCGCGCTGCCGGAAGGCACCGACGCGGTGGATGTGGCGGTCGACGCGAAAGGGCGCGTGCTCGTCGCGGACAACGGGCCGCGCCAGCAGATCCTGATTTTCTCGAAAGGCGGCAAGGGCTATGCGCAGTCGGGCACGTTCGGCGAGCGCGGCGGCATCTTCGCGGGCCCCGTGCCGGGGCGGCCGGGGCCGCAGCGCTTCAACGGGCTGACGGGCGTCGGCGTCGACCGCGCGGGCAACATCTATGTGTCGATGAACGGCATCGGGCCGCGCCACGACACGATCGGCGCCGGGCTCGGCGCGGTGCTCGAAAGCTACACGCCGGACGGCAAGCCGCGCTGGCAGGTGCAGGGGCTGCTGTTCGTCGACGGCGCGTGGCTCGACCCCGCGCGGCCGAACAGCGTGTACACGGGCAACAAGCGCTTCGAGCTCGACCTGTCGAAGCCGCCGGGCCAGGACTGGAAATACGTCGGCTTCCTGTCGAACCGCTTCAAGTATCCGGACGACCCGGTGTTCCATACCGACCAGTGGCCGGGCATGCCGATCGCGCGTCGCCTGGACGGCCGCACGTTCCTGTACCTGACCGACATGTACGCCGATCACCTGAAGATCTACCGCTTCGACGCGAAGCGCGACGGCGAGGTCGCGATTCCGTCGGGCCTGATCGCGGGCCGTGCGCGGCCGGTCGACAAGGTGCCGAACAAGCCGCCGGGCGGCGACTGGCTGTGGCGCGACGCGAACGGCAACGGCCGGATCGATGCCGACGAGGCCGAGATCAACACGACCGGCAAGGCGAAGGCGGGCGGCTGGGGCTGGTGGGTCGACACCAAGGGCGACATCTGGCGCACGAGCGACGTGCGTGGCATCCACCGCTTCCAGTATGGCGGCGTCGACAAGGCCGGCAACCCGATCTACTCGTACGACAAGGTCACGACCTACCCGATGCCGCAGCCGTTCACGCAGCTGCGCCGCGCGATCTACGAGCCGCAGACCGACACGCTGTACGTGACCGGCTACACGGCCGACGCGCCGCCGCAGCCGGGCATCAACAAGGAAGTGGGACGTGTGCTGATCCGCTTCGACAAGTGGTCGACGGGCTCGCCGGTCGTGCGCTACCAGGTGGCGCTGCCGTGGAAGCTCGATGCGAAGCCGATCTTCGACCTGATCGGGATCACGGTCGAGGGCCGCTACATCTTCACCGTGGAGCCGGTCGGCAAGATCCACGTGTACGACAAGGACACCGGCAAGGAAGTGGGCGTGATGAGCCCGGGCACCGAGGTCGGCAAGGCATCCGGCTGGGTCGACGTGCCGTTCGGCATCAGCGTATTCCGGCGCGAGAACGGCGAATACCTCGTGTTCGTCGAGGAAGACGCGCGCGGCAAGGTGCTGATGTATCGCTGGAAACCGTGACGGACGACGTCACTCAAGGCAGAAGCATGGACAAAGGCATACTCAAGAACGTTTCGATCAACTTCGTCGGGCTGATCCTGCCGACCTTCGTGTCGCTGGTGACGGTGCCCGCCTATATCCACGCGCTCGGCGTCGAGCGCTATGGCGTCGTCAGCCTCGTGTGGACGCTGATCGGCTATTTCGGGATCCTCGATCTCGGGATGAGCATGGCCGCGCAGAACCACATCTCGAAGGCGCTCGCGAGCGGCAACGCCGACGAAAGCGCACGCGTGTTCTGGAGCGCGTTCTGGCTGAACCTCGGCACCGGCATCGTGGGCGGGCTGCTGATCTATTTCGGCGCGTTCATCTACACCGCGTATTTCACGAAGGTCTCGGCGGCGATGCAGCACGAGGTGTATCTCGCGCTGCCGTGGCTCGCGCTCGCGATTCCGCTCGCGAACGTGTCGTGGGTGTTCGCCGGCGCGATCAACGGCGCCGAGCGGTTCGGCGTGTTCAACACGAACCAGACGATCGGCACGTTCCTGTTCCAGTTGCTGCCGCTCGCCGCCGCATGGTGGATCGCGCCGAACCTGCAGACGGTGCTTGCCGCGGCCGTCGTCGCGCGCCTGATCGCGGCGGTGATGCTCGGCCACGCCAGCATCAAGGTGCTCGGGATCCGGCGCATCGATCCGCCGCAGTGGGGCACCGCGAAAGGGCTGTTCAACTTCGGCGGCTGGATGCTGATCGCGAGCACCACGAGCATGATCGCCGACACGCTCGACCGCGTGATGCTCGGCGCCGGCATGGGGGCGAAGTTCGTGACCTACTACACGGTGCCGCAGAACCTCGTCACGCGCCTGAACATGCTGCCGAACGCGCTCGTGCGCACGCTGTTCCCGCGCCTGTCGGCAGTGGGCCGCGACCACGCGGACACGCTCGCGCGCCAGTCGCTCGAATTCCTGAACGGCGTGTTCACGCCGGTCGGCATCGTCGCGATCTTCGCGCTCGCGCCGTTCCTCACGCTGTGGGTCGGCCCGGATCTCGCCGCGCATTCGGCGCCGGTCGGCCGCGTGCTGGTGATCAGCGTGTGGCTCGTCGGGCAGGCGAGCGTCACGCGGATCCTGATCCAGTCGCAGGTCAATCCGGCCCGCGCGGCGTTTGCCGGGCTCGTCCAGATGCCGTTCTTCGTCGGCGGCCTGTGGTTCGGCATCCATCACTTCGGACTGGTCGGCGCGGCGGTGGTCGTCGCGGCGCGCGCGTTCGTCGACTACGGCGTGCTGCTGTACCTGTCGGCGATCCGGATGCGCGCGATCGTGCTCGACATGCTCGCGCACCTCGCGTTCCTGCTGGCGAGCCTGTTCCTGGCGCAGGCATGGCCGGGGCTCGGCGAGTCGATCGGCATGTGCGCGATCGTGCTCGTACTGAACGTCGCGTGGTCGTTCACGATGACGCCGGGGCTGCGCGCACTCGTGCGCGACCTGTTTGTCCGTCTCAATGCGAGGAAAACCATATGAATCGCGATCTGGCGGAACACGCCGTATTGAATCTCGCCACGGCCGATGCCGCCGCGGCCGAAGCCGGCGATCTCGCCGCGCTGCGCCGGCCCGTACCGGCCGGGCGCGCCAGCGCGCGGCAGCCGTCGCGCGCGCTGCGCGTGGCGATCGTCCACGACTGGCTCGTCACCTATGCCGGTGCCGAGCGCGTGCTCGAGCAGATCGTCGCGTGCTTTCCCGACGCCGACCTGTTCAGCCTCGTCGATTTCCTCGACGACCGCGCGTTCGTGCGCGGCAAGCCGGTGACGACGTCGTTCATCCAGAAGCTGCCGTTCGCGCGTACCAAGTACCGCAGTTACCTGCCACTGATGCCGCTCGCGATCGAGCAGCTCGACGTGTCCGAGTACGACCTCGTGATCTCGAGCAGCCATGCGGTCGCGAAGGGCGTGCTGACGGGGCCGGACCAGGTGCACATCAGCTACGTGCATTCGCCGATCCGCTATGCGTGGGATCTGCAGCACCAGTATCTGGAACAGTCGAACCTCACGCGCGGGCCGAAATCGCTGCTCGCGCGGATGATCCTGCACTACATCCGCAACTGGGACACGCGCACCGCGAACGCGGTGGACGGTTTCGTCGCGAACTCCGCGTTCATCGCGCGGCGCATCAAGAAGGTCTACCACCGCGACGCGGCGGTGATCTTCCCGCCGGTCGACGTCGACGCGTTTTCGCTGAACGCCGAGAAGGACGATTTCTACCTGACCGCGTCGCGGATGGTGCCGTACAAGAAGATCGACCTGATCGTCGAGGCGTTCTCGAAGACGCCCGAGCGCAAGCTCGTCGTGATCGGCGACGGCCCCGAGATGCAGAAGATCCGCGCGAAGGCCGGCCCGAACGTCGAGATCATGGGCTATCAGCCGTTCGCGGTGCTGCACGACCGGATGCGACGCGCGAAGGCGTTCGTGTTCGCGGCCGAGGAGGATTTCGGGATCTCGGTCGTCGAGGCGCAGGCCTGCGGCACGCCGGTGATCGCCTACGGCAAGGGCGGTGCGCTCGAAACCGTGCTCGACCCGCAATCGGACCTGAACCCGACCGGGCTGTTCTTCGACGAACAGACGCCGCACGCGATCGTCGCAGCCGTCGACGATTTCGAACGCGCGCCGCAGCGCTTCACGCCGACTGCCTGCCGTACGAACGCGGAGCGGTTTTCCGCCGATACGTTCCGGCGGCGCTTCCTCGATTATGTAGAGGCCGCGCTGCCCGGCTCGACCGCGCAGCGCGGCACGGCGATCGCGCCGATGCCGGCCGCGCGCGGTCCCGCGACGCTCGTGCTCGACCAGAGCGGTGTGCTCGGCGGCGCCGAGCTGTCGCTGCTCGAGATCATGAAGCACATGCGCGCGAACGCCGACGTGCTGCTGTTCGACGACGGCCCGTTCCGCGCGGCGCTCGACGAGATCGGCGCGCGCGTCGACGTGGTCGACCAGGGCGCGCTGGCGGGTGTGCGCAAGCAGGGCGGCGTGTCGCTCGGCGCGGTGAAGCAGCTCGTGCGGCTGGTGCGCGATGTCGCGCGCCGCGCACGCCGTGCCGAAGTGATCTACGCGAACACGCAGCGCGCGATGGTGGTCGCCGCGCTGGCCGGGCGGCTCGCGCGCAAGCCGGTGGTCTGGCATCTGCGCGACATCGTCAGCACCGACCATTTCGGCAGCAAGCAGTTGCTCGCGATCAAGTACTGCGCGCGGTTTGGCGTCACGCGCGTGATCGCGAACTCCGACGCATCCGCGCAGGCGTTCCGTACGCTGACGGGCTTCACGCCGCAGCACGTCGACGTCGTGTTCAACGGCATTTCGGCCGAGCCGTTCGATGCGCTGGAAGGCGTCAGCCAGGCCGCGCTGCGCGCGCGCCTCGGGTTGCCCGAGCACGCGTGGCTCGTCGGTTCGTTCAGCCGTCTCGCACGCTGGAAGGGGCAGCACGTGCTGCTGGAGGCGGCTGCACGGCATCCCGACATGCACGTGGTGCTGGTCGGCGCGCCGCTGTTCGGCGAGGACGAATACGCGGCGCAGCTGCACGAGTACGTCGCGCGACACGGGATGGACGACCGCGTGCATTTCCTCGGGTTCCAGCGCGACGTGGCCGCCTGCATGACGGCGGTCGACGTCGTCGCGCATACGTCGATCACGCCGGAGCCGTTCGGGCGCGTGATCGTCGAAGGGATGCTCGCGCGCCGGCCGGTCGTTGCGGCCCGCGCGGGCGGCGTCGTCGAGATCATCGAGGACGGCGACAACGGGCTGCTCTGCGAGCCGGGCGATGCGACCGCGCTGGCCAACGCGCTGGATGCGCTGAAGCGCGACGGTGCGCTGCGCGAGCGGCTCGTCGCGAGCGGGCGCGCGACGGCGGTGCGACGGTTCGGCACCGAGACCTATGTGGAGCGCGTCGAGAAGATCCTCTCGGATACGGCGAAGGCCGCGAAGGCCAGGAAGCAGTAGCCGTCGCCGGCGTGCGCCGGCGGGAAACGAGCCCTCACGCGGCGAAGCGCCGCGTGGGGGCTTTGCTTTTCAGGGTGCCTGGTTTGTCGGGCGAATGGCAGGCAGGGCGGTTCGCGCGGTGCGGGCGGTGTGTGCGGTGCGAGGTGTGCGGTGCGAGATCGACCGGTCGCGTTTCGATGGCGATCGTGAAGCGACAACCCGCGCCGGGGCAGCCACATGGCGGAAACCGGCCGGAGGCGGCCCACGCGGGCCGTAGCGCCGTCGGACGGCAGCGGGCTGCGCATCCCCGCGCAACCCGGCATGCAACCGCGTGCAGGCCATGAAAAAGCCCCCGCACGGCCAACACCGCACGGGGGCTTCGACACCCTGCCGATCGCGTCAGACGGCCCGTTCGGGCGCCGGCGCGACGACGCGAGCCGGGCGCGCCGGCTTGAAGCTGGCCGACCACATCATCGCCGGCCGTTCGAACATCCGGTAGAACAGGTACGCGACGGGGATCGCGGCGGCCATGAACGCGAGCGACGGCCAGATCGACAGTTGCAGTTCGGAGTGGAACAGCACCGAGCCGAGGCAGACGAACAGCGGCAGGTGGACGAGGTACAGCGAGTAGCTGAAGTCGCCGAACCAGCTCAGCACGCGCAGCGGCGGCGTCGGGCGCGGCGGGCGGGCGAGCGCACGGTACAGGAAGCACGCGAAGCCGGCCGACCACAGCTGGAATGCACCGTACTGGCCGAAATGGAACGCGCCGCAGCCGGCGGCCAGCAGCACGGCGGCCGCGACGTACCACGCACGCGACGGCACGGGGGCGGCCGCGCCGCGCGCCTGCTGCGCACGCACGTCGGCGATCCACGCGCCGATCGTCCAGGACAGCCAGTACGACGTGAAGAACTGCAGGTCGTGCCGCTCGAGCAGCCACGCCGACGCGACGTTGACGAGCGCGATCGCGGCCACGACGGCCGGCATGCCGATGCGCCGGCGCAGCGCGAACAGCAGCGGGTAGATCGCGTAGAACTGCACCTCGAGCGACAGCGTCCACAGCGCGCCGTTCGACCCGTACGTGTAGCCGGCCATGCCTTGCAGCGAGAACAGGTTCACGAGGAACGCGACGATGCCGACGTCGCGGATCTTGTGGCTGACGGGCTCGATCTGCAGGCTGACCGAGTCGAGCGCGAGCGTGAACAGCAGCGCGGCGAGCAGCACCGGGTAGATGCGCGCGAACCGGCGCACCCAGAAGTTCGGCGCGTCGAGCCGGTACGCGGGATTGGCCGCGAGCTTGAGCGCCGCGTTGCGGTGGATGCAGTAGCCGCTGATCACGAAGAAGATCGGCACGCCGGCGGAGCCCCACGCGAACGGGAAGGTCAGGTAGCCGGCGATCACGCTCGGGTTCAGCGCATGACCGTAAGCCTGATGGAAGCTCTGCATGCCGACCCAGACGACCTGCCGGCAGTGGAAATAGGCGACGAGCAGCGCCGCGAAGCCGCGCATCGCGTCGATCACGTGTTCCTTGTGATCGGCGACGGGCGGCGCGGTCAGAGACGATCCGCTGAAAGCTTGCATGCGATTCGATTCCTTGCGACGGATGGAGGGGATGTTTCATCCAATCGTAATGCGCAAGAATTCGATCAATGAATAAAAAAATCTCACCCGGAAATAACGGTATTCCACATGATGGGTTTATTCCGGTCTGAAAGCGGTTCCGCGGGCGCGTCAATTATTTACCGATTTTTTTCTGATAGTTTGAAGCTCCAGTTGATTGATGCAAGGAGCGGCAAGATGGACATGCATTGGATCGCGAGCGCTGCAGTACTGCTGGTCATGGCCGTGCTGTCGGCGTACCGCGAGGCGCTGAAGAACGAACCGATTCGCCCGGGTCTCGAACGGGGCGGCGTGCCCTATATCGAGGAATTCGAATCGTAAGAATTTGTATCCGGAAAATCGGTAATTTGTTTCTGCCTCGGCACTCGGTCCGGCAATATCGACCGAATGGAAGGGATTATATTTTTTTCGGAATCATTGGGCAATCGTCCATATCGATAATGAGCGGAGTGGAATTGGCAGTACCGTCGATTCTCGATATGCCGTTCGGAACACAATCGCGCCGGGTCGCTGGTCGACGCGGCGCAGTCAACGCAATCAGGATGCGAACATGTTGAAAGTCACCAAGGCCGTGTTCCCCGTTGCCGGTCTCGGCACGCGGTTCCTCCCGGCAACGAAGGCGAGCCCGAAGGAGATGTTGCCCGTCGTCGACAAGCCGCTGATTCAGTACGCGGTCGAGGAAGCGATCAACGCCGGTATCACCGAGATGATCTTCGTCACCGGGCGCAGCAAGCGTGCGATCGAGGATCACTTCGACAAGTCGTACGAGATCGAGGCCGAACTCGAGGCGCGCGGCAAGGAAAAGCTGCTGGAACTCGTGCGCGGCATCAAGCCGAGCAACGTCAACTGCTTCTACGTGCGCCAGCCGGAAGCGCTCGGCCTCGGCCATGCGGTGCTGTGCGCGGAGAAGCTCGTGCACGGCGAGCCGTTCGCGGTGATCCTCGCCGACGACTTGCTGCACGGCGAGCAGCCGGTGCTCAAGCAGCTCGTCGACGTGTTCGACCACTATCACAGCTCGGTGATCGGCGTCGAGACGATCGCGCGCGAGGACAGCCGCTCGTACGGCGTCGTCGAAGGCCGCGAATGGGAAGAGGACGTCATCAAGCTGTCGGGCATCATCGAGAAGCCGGCGCCCGAAGATGCGCCGTCGAATCTCGGCGTGGTCGGCCGCTACGTGTTCATGCCGACGATCTTCGATCATCTGCGCAAGCTCAAGCCGGGCGCTGGTGGCGAACTGCAGCTGACCGATGCGGTCCAGTCGCTGCTCGCGAACGAGCAGGTGCTCGCGTATCGCTACTTCGGCACGCGCTTCGACTGCGGCAGCAAGATCGGCTATCTCAAGGCAACCGTCGAGCTCGCGCTCCAGCATCCGGAAGTGAGCCGCGAGTTCGAGGCATACCTGCGTACCTGCCTGCCCGCGCTGGCTGCCGTCGCATAAGCAGCTGCGCGCTCCGTTGTTTCAGGTGGTGGTTGTTCCGTTGGCCCCGGCCGCTCAGGCGCCGGGGCTTTTTTGCATCCGCGCGTGCGCGATCGTGGTGCGCGCAGCCGCTGTTTCGCGCCGGATTCGAGCGTTGGGCGGGGTGCCGGGTGAGGCGGCGTGTTGCGCGTGAAACCGGTGCCGAAGCGCTGGCCGGGGCGAGTGCATCGGCGGTTTCGTTGGCGTGACGTGCGTTGATGTACGTTGGCGTGCGTGCCGGCGCCGGGCCCGCCGGCGTCGCGCGATGCAGTCGCGCCGCTCGCCGGGCAGCGCGAAGAGCGTGTCGCCTTTCCTTTGGGTCGGGTGCGCGTCTGCGTGACGCTCAGCGCGGCGACGACGTGCTCGGCTGCGTGGCGAAGTGCCGGGCGAGCATCGTGGCGATCGGTTTCTTGAAGTCGAGCAGCCGCTTTTCGAGATAGCGCCAGGACAGGTGCGCAAGCAGGACGGCGAGCGCGAATTGCAGCATCTCGGGCAGCGCTTCGCCGACGAATTCCGGCATCGGCACATGCGCGAAGGATGCGGGCAGCATGCCGAAGCGCGTCGGAATCAGGTTGTGGAACAGGTAGAAGCCGTAGCTGATCGTGCCGAGATAGACGAGCGGGCCCCAGTCGAGCAGCGCGACGACCGGATGCTCGGGTTCGCTGACGATCCACAGCATCAGTGCGCCGAGCGACGCGGACAGGCCGAGATCCGCGAGCCCCGCGACCGCGTCGGGCAGCGTCGTGCACGCAGGCAGCGCGAGGAAGAACACGACGCCTGCCGCGCCGAGCCAGCCGGGCGGAACGCGTCGCACGGCGGCCGCACCGCGATCGGCGAGCGCCATCGCGCCGACGCCGCCGAGCGCGATCAGTGCGAAATTCCACGGGGAAAACGCGTAGATCAGTACCGGCGATGCATCGGACAGGTAGAGCGCGAGATGCGCGATCGCGCACAGCGCGACGGCCGCGATGCCGAGCGCGACGTGTCGTGCGGCAGGCACCGCGAGCAGCGCGAGCGGTGCGATCAGATAGAACTGCTGTTCAACCGCGAGGCTCCAGAAGTGCGACGTGGAGCCCGGCCAGCCGTCCTTTACGACGCCGATCCAGTAGTTCGACAGGAACACCGCATGCCACGCGAGCCCGAGGTTGACGCCGCGCTGGTAGAACAGCGCGTGCGCGATCGCGAGCGCGGCGAGCAGCAGGTAGTACACGGGAAAGATCCGCAGCGCGCGCTTCGCGAGGAACAGCGCGAACGCGTGGCGGCGCGTCATGGTGCCGCACTCGACGGCCTGGCGGTTGCGATGCAGTTCGCCGACGATCAGGAATCCGCTGATGAGGAAAAACGTCCACACACCAAGCTTGCCGACGTCGACGGCAAGGACGTGGCCCTTGTGGGACAGGAAAACGAGGATGACGGCGAGGGCTCGCAGGCCGTCGAGTCCTTTGACGTATCTGGCTTCGCGCATGGAGGCATCCGGGCATTGAGCGAGCCCAGTATAGGTGCGCAAATATCGAACGTAATTCGCGTTCGGGCTCGTTTGGACGCGTACGTAAAGGCGTTTTTCGATGTGAGGGTCTGTTTACGCATGGAACGCACATGCGAATGCCCGAAATCGCGCGCAGGGCAAGGAGTGAGGAGCGCCGTTTGGCCGAGCCAAACAAGCGACGAGCGACGCCGCCATGCGCGCGATTTCGGGCATTCCCGTGGAATGTATTTTTAAAATTTGGGGTTGCCACGAGAACGGCCGCTCGCTGCGTTGCGCTCCTTGCGAATACGTCCAGTATTCGCTGCGTCGCGCGCCTTGCGAGCGGCCGTTCTCGTGGCAACGCATGTACGTTCCATGCGTAAACAGACCCTCAAGCGCCGATGAAGTCGGTCGCGCGCAACAAAACCTGCGGGAAACCCCGCGAAAACGCATAAAAGTACTGCACGAAGCGTCAAGGCGCTTGTAGAATCCGGCGTTGAAGCGCGCGCGTTGCACGCTTCGTGTATCCAACGACCACACCTGGTAGGAGAAACATGGCGACTTCCGCAAAAAAGGTGGCCAAGAAGGCTGCCGCACCGGCCACCAAGAAAGTGGCTGCAAAAAAGGCTGCGCCCGCGAAGAAAGTAGTGGCCAAGAAGGCTGTCGCGAAGGCAGCACCGGCTGCTCCGACGCCGCTGAAGGACAAGTTCACGAAGGCATCGCTCGCAACGCACATCGCTGAGCGCGCAGCTGTCGAAGTGAAGGCGGTCAAGGCAGTGCTCGCCGCACTCGAGAACGTCGTGCTGGGCTCGGTCCACAAGAAGGGCGCAGGCGAATTCACGCTGCCGGGTCTGCTGAAGATCACGGCACAAGTCGTGCCGGCGAAGAAGAAGCGCTTCGGCAAGGATCCGTTCTCGGGCGAAGAGCGTTGGTTCCCGGCGAAGCCGGCCAGCGTGCGCGTGAAGGCACGTGCGCTGAAGAAGCTGAAGGACGCGGCAGCGTAATGCCGCGCAACGACTGCCGAATACATGTCGGCAGCCGTTGCGGAGTCCTGCGATCCCCGTACGCGAAAGCGTGCGGGGATTTTTATTGCGCCGCGCAAATCGCGCGGCAGCGAAGCGGCAGTGCGGCGACGCTGGGCAGCACGACGCGCGAGGTGCAACGCATCGCATGCCGTCCATGCGCGATGCCGAACGGTGAACTGCAAACCGCAGTTGCGCGGGACGCGGTTCCGCCGCAGCCCGGCGCACGCGTCGCGCCCGCGACGCCCGTTGCCTGTTCATCGCAAGGCCCGCCGTCGTGACTGAATTCATCCCGGACGAAATCGCCGTACAGGTCGCTGCCGCACGCACTGCAATCGAGCGGCATTTCGGCGCGACGCTGGAAGCCATCCACCTGTTCGGATCGGCGCTCGACGGCGGATTGAAACCGCGCAGCGACATCGACTTGCTGGTGACGGTGACGGCGCGACCCGACGAAGCGGTGCGGCATGCGTTGATGCGCGATCTGCTCGCCGTGTCGGCGCCGCCGGGTGGTGCAGGCGGCATGCGCGCACTGGAGATCACCGTCGTCGCGCACGGCGACGTGATGCCGTGGCGTCATCCGGCGCGGCGCGAACTGCAGTTCGGCGAGTGGCTGCGCCGCGATCTCGAGGTGGGCATCGTCGAACCGCCGCTCGTCGATCACGATCTGGCCATCCTGTTGACGAAGGCGCGGCAGCACAGCATCGCGTTGTTCGGGCTGCCTGCGTCCGCGCTGTTCGAGCCGGTGCCCGCGCGCGATTTCGTCGTCGCGCTGCTCGCGACCGTTGCGCAATGGAACGCCGAACCGGACTGGCGCGGCGACGAGTGCAACGTGGTGCTCGCGCTCGCGCGCATCTGGTACAGCGCCGCGACCGGCACGATTGCACCCAAGGACGTCGCCGCGGCATGGGTGCTGGCGCGTCTGCCTCACGCGCATCGGCCGGTGGTGGCAGCCGCGCGCGACGCCTATCTGGATGGCGACGCGGGCGCGGCAATCCTGTCCGGCGAGCCGCTCGCCGCCTTCATCGGCTACGCGCGGCGAACCGTCGAATCGATGCTGCGGGCGTAGCGGCGGATACCGGGCGCGTGATCGGCGCGCGGTCATGCATGCGCAGCGCGACGTGCGTCGTCAGCCCGCCGTGCCCGCGAAGGCGGCCTTCAGTGCGGCGTCGTCGAACTTGACCATCTGCATCATCGCCGCGGCCACGCGCGCCGCCTTGACCGGGTCGCGGTCGGTCATCATCGGGATGAGCGCTTCCGGAACGATCTGCCACGACACGCCATAGCGGTCCCTCAGCCATCCGCAGGCGTCGGCCGTGCCGCCGTTGTCGAGCAGCGCGTTCCAGTAGCGGTCGAGTTCCGCCTGGCTGGCGCAACTGACCAGCAGCGAGATCGCATGATTGAACGTCTCCGTGCGCGGGTGGCTCATCGCGAAGAACGGCTGGCCGAACAGCTCGAATTCGACCATTCGCGTGCCGTCGGTGCCGGGCACCGCCGTGACGCGCACGACGCGCGAATCCGGAAAGATGCCTGCGTAGAAGGCCGCTGCTTCTTCGGCTTCCGTCGAATACCAGAGAAAAGGCGTGATCTTCTGAATCGTCATGACGCATCTCCTGTGTGAATGGGGCGACGTGCGAACCCGGGCCGCCATCGATACGACGGACGACGGTTGCCGAAATCGACACGCCGCGGCACATCGCCATCGCACCGGACGAGCGGGGCCGGCAGTGGGGATACTAGTCGCTCGGCTAACGGATGGCGACCTGCGCGGCTATCCGCAAACGGTGTTCCCGGCGCTTTGCAGCCGCCAGGCGCCGCTGCCGTGCGGTCGGCATGCATCGGGCTTGGGTTCGGGGTGCCGGCCCGTGCAGGCGCCGCCGGCACGCGGGAGACGGACGAAAAAAAAGCCAGTCGCGGCCGAAACCGGGACTGGCTTTCCAGGTCGGCGGCAAGGCGTCGGAGACGCCATGCACGCCGGAAACGTACTTCTTAGAACTTGTGACGCAGGCCGAGCGCGACCATTTCGGCCGAGCTCTTGCCGGCGAAGCCGTACGAGCCGATCGAAGCTTGCGCGTTCTGTTGAACGCCGTCGACGAGCTGCGTGCCGCTGGCGTGCTGGTATGCGCCGACCAGGTAGACGTCCGTGCGCTTCGACAGCGAGTAGTCCGCGCCCAGCGAAACCTGGTGGTACTTCGCGGTCGTGTCGCCGCTCGACTTCGTGTACGAGTAGCCGAGACCCAGCAGCAGCGGTGCCGTGACCTGGTACGTCACGAAGCCGCGGCCCGTGTTGTACTTCTCGGTCGAACCGAAGCCCGACGATGCGTCCGGCTTGTATTGCGCGTTGCTGTAGCCGAGGCCGACCGTGACCGGGCCGATCACGTACTGACCTGCAACCTGTGCGATCGCGATCGACTTCGCCGTCACGTAACCCGAGTTGATCGGGCCGTCGACGATGTTGTCCGACGTCGTCGAACCCCAGCCCGAACGGAGGCCGGCGGTCGTCGGCGACGGGTTGTTCGCGTAGAAGTAGCCTGCCGCAACGCCGACCGGGCCGTTGTTGTAGGCAGCTGCGACCGACCACGTCTGGCCTGCGCCCGTCTTGCCTGCGACGCCGCCGAGGGCGTACATGCCTTCAGCCTGGAAGCCAGCGATCACCGGCGACGTGTACTTGATTGCGTTGCTGACGCGCAGGCTGTTGTCGTTGTTGTCGACGTCACCCGGCGTGGCGAACGTGCTGCCGAAGTAGTTGTCAGCCGTGACTGCCTGGACCAGGTCGACCAGCGGGTCGTACTGGCGGCCGAGCGTCAGCGTGCCGTACTGGCTGCTTTCGAGGCCGACGAATGCCTGACGGCCGAACATGCGACCACCCTGGTTCAGCTTGCCGGTGCCCGGATCAAAACCGTTTTCCAACTGGAAGATCGCCTTCAGGCCACCGCCGAGGTCTTCTGCACCCTTCAGGCCGAAGCGGCTACCTTGCAGGTTGCCCGACAGCATTTGGACCGAGTTGTTGGACTGGCCGTCATTGCCGTGCACCCAAGCGATCGACGTGTCGATCACGCCGTACAGCGTCACGCTCGATTGAGCATGGGCAGCACCAGCGGCGCCCAGCAGGGCGAGCGAGAGGGTCGAGAGAGCGAGTTTCTTCATCGTTGAGTTTCTCCACGCAAGTGATTCATCGTTATTTGTTGCGGATTGGAGAATAGCTCAGTGCCATAGACGCAAGAAAGCTTAAAAAATAAAGTGTCTCGAAAAGGTAACAGCGTGAAAAAGTCTATATATATCAAGCACATCAACGACTGTTCCTGTTTTTGAAATAGTTGACATTTGCTGCGCCGCGATTATTTCAAAAGTTGATGCGCCGGACGGCAGGTTGCCGGTTTCGCCGGGTTCCGTCATGGAAACGGGGGTGTGCAAACGTTTGCCGTTGCGACAATGTCCGTGCGGGCACGCAAGGTGCGTGTCAACGCCGCGCAAATACGCGGCGGACAGCATGGTTGCAAAGGGGCGGGCGGGTGTGCCGGGGGCTTGCGGCAGGGAAAATCAGTCGCCGCGCATGCGGTCGTTGCCGGGGCCGGGTCGTGGCTGGGCGGACGCAGCCGGCGCGGCGCCTGCCGGCTGATGCGCGTTGCCGCGCGCCGCCGCGAATTCCGCGCCGAGCAGCAGCACGATCGCGGAGAAGTACAGCCACATCAGCAGGACCGCGAACGATCCGGCCGCGCCGAATGCGCTGGCCGTGCCCGCGTGCGCGAGGTACAGCGCGAACAGCTTCTTGCCGCCGGAGAACAGGATCGCGGACACGACGCCGCCGACCGCGGCGTCGCGCCACGCGACGCGCGCATCGGGCAGGAACTTCATCAACGACGCGAACGCAGCCGCGAGCACGGCGATGCCGACGAAGAACTGCACGAGGTTCGTGACGATCACATACGGCGAATTGCCGAGCAGCCAGGTGCCGACGAACGTGATCGCGGTGTCGAGCACGAGCGATACGATCAGCAGGAACGCGACGCCGAGCACGAGCCCGAACGAGATCAGCCGCACGCGCACGAGCCCGAGCATGCTCGACCAGCGGTTCTCGGTAGCCGGCCAGATCACGCTGAGCGCGGCGCTGAGCGACGCGAACGTGGCCGACGCGCCGATGGCGAGCGCGGCGAACGAGATCAGGGTGGCCAGGCCGCCGCGCTCGCCCGCGCGGTGCGCGTTCTGCACGATCGTCTGGATGCTGGCCGCCGCGTCGTCGCCGATCAGCTGGTGCGCCTGCTCGAATACCTGGCCGCGCGCGGCATCGTCGCCGTAGAACCAGCCGGCCACCGCGATCACCATCACGAGCATCGGCGCGAGCGAGAACGCGGAGAAAAACGCGATGCCCGCGGCCATCGCGGAGCAGCGGTCGGACGAGAAACGCTTGAACGCGTTGAGGGCCCAGTTGGCCTGTTGCTGGGCAAGGCGGGTTGCTTCGGAAGTGATCTGTCGTTTCATGACGGTTCGGTTGCGCGCGGAACGCGGATCATCGTTGGTAATCAGACAATTCAGTATTGATCCGAGGATTCGAACATAGTTGCGCGAACTGTCTATAATTCCTTTCAGTTTCCCCACCCCCACAATAACGCCGAGACCAGCCATGCTACAAATGTCCCGGCGCCAGTTCCTGAAGGTGACGGCTACGTCGCTTGCCGGATCGAGTCTAGCCCTGATGGGCTTCTCTCCGTCCGAAGCGCTCGCCGAAGTCCGACAGTACAAGCTGGCGCGCACAGTCGAAACGCGCAACACCTGTCCTTACTGTTCAGTGGGTTGCGGCATCCTGATGTACAGCCTCGGCGACGGCGCGAAAAACGCCCAGCCGAGCATCATCCACATCGAGGGCGATCCCGACCATCCCGTCAATCGCGGCACGCTGTGCCCGAAGGGCGCGAGCCTGATCGACTTCATCCACAGCCCGAACCGCCTGACGCACCCCGAGTATCGCGCGCCCGGCTCGGACAAGTGGGAACCGATCTCGTGGAACGACGCGCTCGACCGCATCGCGAAGCTGATGAAGGCCGACCGCGACGCGAACTTCGTCGAGACGGCTGAAGACGGTGCGAAGGTCAACCGCTGGCTGACGACCGGCATGCTGGCCGCATCGGCGGGCAGCAACGAGGTCGGCTACCTGACGCACAAGACCATCCGCAGTCTCGGGATGCTCGCATTCGACAATCAGGCGCGTGTCTGACATGGCCCGACGGTGGCAGGTCTTGCCCCGACGTTTGGCCGTGGAGCGATGACGAACCATTGGGTCGACATCAAGAACGCGGACGTGATTCTCGTGATGGGCGGCAATGCAGCCGAGGCCCATCCGTGCGGTTTCAAGTGGGTAACGGAGGCGAAGGCGCACCGCAAGGCGCGGCTGATCGTCGTCGACCCGCGCTTTACGCGTACGGCCTCGGTGGCCGATTACTACGCGCCGATCCGCACCGGTACCGACATCGTCTTCCTGGGCGGCGTCATCAACTATCTGCTGACGAACGACAAGATCCAGCACGAGTACGTGAAGAACTACACGGACTTCTCGTTCATCGTGCGCGAGGATTTCGCGTTCAACGACGGCATCTATTCCGGCTATGACGCGGAGAAGCACGCGTACCCCGACAAATCGAGCTGGGACTACGAGCGCGGCGACGACGGCTTCGTGAAGGTCGACCCGACGCTGCAGCATCCGCGTTGCGTGTACAACCTGCTGAAGCAGCACTACGCGCGCTATACGGCGGACATGGTCCAGCAGGTCTGCGGCACGCCGAAGGAGAAATTCCTGAAGGTGTGCGAGATGCTCGCGACCACGGCCGTTCCCGGCCGCGCCGGCACGGTGCTGTACGCGCTCGGCTGGACCCACCACTCGATCGGCGCGCAGATCATCCGCACCGGCGCGATGGTGCAGCTGCTGCTCGGCAACATCGGCATCGCCGGCGGCGGGATGAACGCGCTGCGCGGGCACTCGAACATCCAGGGGTTGACCGACCTCGGGCTGATGTCGAACCTGCTGCCGGGCTACATGACGCTGCCGATGCAGTCCGAGCAGGATTTCGACGGCTACATCAAGAAGCGCGTGCAACTGCCGCTGCGGCCGAACCAGTTGAGCTACTGGAAGAACTACAAGGCCTTCCACGTCAGCTTCATGAAGTCGTGGTGGGGTGATGCCGCGACCGCCGAGAACAACTGGGCCTACGACTACCTGCCGAAGCTGGACAAGCAGTACGACCTGCTGCAGGCGATCGAGCTGATGAATGCCGGCAAGATGAACGGCTACATCTGCCAGGGCTTCAACCCGCTCGCGGCGGCGCCGTCGAAGCTGAAGACGGCGGCGGGCCTCGCGAAGCTGAAGTGGCTCGTGATCATGGATCCGCTCGCGACCGAGACGTCCGAATTCTGGAAGCATCACGGCGACTACAACGACGTCGATGCGTCGAAGATCCAGACCGAGGTGTTCCGTCTGCCGACCACCTGCTTCGCGGAGGAAAACGGCTCGCTCGTGAGTTCGAGCCGCGTGCTGCAGTGGCACTGGAAGGGCGCGGAGCCGCCGGGCGAGGCGAAGAGCGACCTCGAGATCATGTCGGGGCTGTTCCTGCGCATGCGCAAGATGTACCAGAAGGACGGCGGCAAGTATCCGGATCCGATCGTCAACCTGACCTGGCCGTACTCGAACCCGGAAAGCCCGACGCCCGAAGAGCTTGCAATGGAGTTCAACGGAAAGGCGCTCGCCGACCTGCCTGATCCGAAGGATCCGGCCAAGGCGCTCGTGAAGAAGGGCGAGCAACTCGCCGCGTTCGCGCAGCTGAAGGACGACGGCACGACCGCGAGCGGCTGCTGGATCTTCTGCGGCGCATGGACGCAGGCCGGTAACCAGATGGGACGGCGCGACAACTCCGACCCGACCGGCATCGGCCAGACGCTGAACTGGGCGTGGGCGTGGCCGGCGAACCGGCGGATCCTGTACAACCGTGCATCGTGCGACGTCGCCGGCAAGCCGTTCGACCCGACCCGCAAGCTGATCGGCTGGAACGGCAGCGCGTGGAAGGGTGCCGACATCCCCGACTTCAAGGCGGACGAAGCGCCCGAGAACGGGATGGGGCCGTTCATCATGAATCCGGAAGGTGTCGCGCGCTTCTTCGCGCGCGCGGGGATGAACGAAGGTCCGTTCCCCGAGCACTACGAGCCGTTCGAAACACCGATCGGCACGAACCCGCTGCACCCGAACAACCCGCTGGCGCTGAACAACCCGGCCGCCCGCGTGTTCCCGGACGATCGCGCGTCGTTCGGTCAGGCATCGGAGTTCCCGCACGCCGCGACGACGTACCGGCTGACCGAGCACTTCCATTACTGGACCAAGCATGCGCGGCTGAACTCGATCATCCAGCCCGAGCAATTCGTCGAGATCGGCGAAGACCTCGCGAAGGAAGTCGGCGTCGCGCATGGCGAGCGCGTGAAGGTGTCGTCCAAGCGCGGCTACATCATCGCGGTCGCTCTCGTCACGAAGCGGATCAAGCCGCTGACGGTCGACGGCAAGAAGGTCCAGACGGTCGGCGTCCCGTTGCACTGGGGCTTCAAGGGTCTGACGAAGCCCGGCTATCTCGCCAATACCCTGACTCCGTCCGTGGGCGACGGCAACTCCTATACACCGGAATTCAAGTCGTTCCTGGTGAAGGTCGAAAAGGCGTAAGGGGAAAGAGATGGCATTGCAATCGCTGGATATCAAGCGCGTCTCGGCCACCACGACGCCACCGCCCACGGTGCGCGAACCGGTGACCGGGAGCGTCGCGAAGCTGATCGACGTATCGAAGTGCATCGGCTGCAAGGCATGCCAGACGGCATGCATGGAGTGGAACGACCTGCGTGACGAGGTCGGCACCAACGTCGGCGTATACGACAACCCGGCCGACCTGACCGAGCATTCGTGGACGGTCATGCGGTTCTCCGAATACGAGAACCCGGCGGGCGACCTCGAGTGGCTGATCCGCAAGGACGGCTGCATGCACTGCGAGGATCCGGGCTGCCTGAAGGCGTGTCCGTCGCCGGGCGCGATCGTGCAGTACAACAACGGGATCGTCGATTTCCACGAGGAGAACTGCATCGGTTGCGGCTATTGCGTGACCGGTTGCCCGTTCAACGTTCCGCGGATCTCGAAGAAGGATCATCGCGCGTACAAGTGCACGCTCTGCTCCGACCGCGTCGCGGTCGGCCAGGAACCGGCCTGCGTGAAGACCTGCCCGACGGGCGCGATCGTGTTCGGCACCAAGGAGGACATGAAGCAGCACGCGGCCGAGCGGATCGAGGACCTGAAGGAGCGCGGCTTCGAGCATGCGGGGCTGTACGACCCGCAGGGCGTCGGCGGCACGCACGTGATGTACGTGCTGCACCACGCCGACAAACCCTCGCTGTACCACGGGCTGCCCGACAACCCGTCGATCAGCCCGATGGTGAAGCTGTGGAAGGGCATCGCGAAGCCGCTCGCGGTTGCCGGCATCGCGCTGACCGCGCTTGCCGGGTTCTTCCACTATGTCCGGGTTGGCCCGAACGAGGTGAGCGACGCAGAGGAATCGGCCGCGCGCGACGAGGCGCGACGCATCAAGGAGGACGCGAAATGAACCACGACGACCCCAACCTGATCGTCCGCTACTCGGCGAACGAGCGCACGAATCACTGGATCACCGCGATCACGTTCGTGCTGCTCGCGCTGTCCGGGCTCGCGCTGTTCCACCCGTCGATGTTCTGGCTGACCGCGCTGTTCGGCGGCGGCCAGTGGACGCGGATCCTGCATCCGTTCGTCGGCCTCGTGATGTTCGTGTCGTTCGCGATCCTCGTGGTGCGCTTCTGGCACCACAACGCGCTCGACGCGGACGATCGCCAGTGGCTGAAGCAGATCGGCGACGTGCTGACCAACCAGGAAGACAAGCTGCCGCCTGTCGGGCGCTATAACGCCGGGCAGAAGCTGCTATTCTTTACGCTGGTGGCGTGCCTGCTGCTGCTCCTGCTGTCGGGAGTCGTGATCTGGCGGCGCTACTTCTCGTTCTACTTCCCGATCGGGGTGATCCGCGCGGCCGCTGTCGTGCATGCCGTGGCGGCCTTCGTGCTGATCGCGAGCATCATCGTGCACATTTACGCGGCGTTGTGGGTGAAGGGCTCGATCGGCGCGATGGTGCGTGGCACCGTCACGCTGGGCTGGGCCCGCAAGCATCACCCTAAGTGGTTCCGTGAAAGCGTGAAATAACGCACCGGAGCGGCACGCCGCTTGCGGCGCGTCGCTCCGCCACCCTCGGAACCGCCCGAAGAGCGCCGATCCGTCGGCGCTTGTTTGGGGTCTGTTTGCGCATGGAACGCGCATGCGAATGCCCGAAATCGCTCGCAGGGCAAGAAGTGAGGAGCGCCGTTTGGCCGAGCCAAACAAGCGACGAGCGACGCCGCCATGCGGGCGATTTCGGGCATTCCCGTGGCATGTATTTTTAAAATTTGGGGTTGCCACGAGAACGGCCGCTCGCTGCGTTGCGCTCCTTGCGAATACGTCAGTATTCGCGGCGTCGCGCGCCTCGCGAGCGGCCGTTCTCGTGGCAACGCATGCGCGTTCCATGCGCAAACAGACCCCTTGGAAGACATTTCTGTGACACAACGCATTCTCGAACCGACCGAGATCTCGACACTCGATCATTCGGCCATTCCGCGCTTTCGCCTGCCGGAGCGCGCCACCGCGTTCTCGGCGCGCGCCGCGCGGCTGCGCAAGCTGGCCGACCTGAACCCGATCAGCGGCTACCTGCGGCTGATGGCCACCGTCGCCGATGCGCAGCACGCGACGCTGCAAACGCTCGAACTGCCGCTGCCGTCGAAGGAAGCGATCGCGCTTGCGCAGCAGCATTCGATGCCGCTCGTGCCGGCGCTCGACGGCGAGCGCAACCCGCAATGGCGTGCCGTGCTGTACGAACTGCTCGACCGCGTCGAAGGCGCCGGGCTCGTCAACCCGCAGCTCGCGAAGCTGCTCGACCGGCTGCGCCTGATGGCGCCCGCCGAACTCGACGCGCAGGCCGACGCGATCCTCGCGCTGCGCTTCGCCGAAGTCGACCCGGCCACCGCGCCGTTCCTGATGGCCGCGCTGCAGGTCGTCTGGACGGATCTCGCCAGCTGCGTGGCGCCGGCCGACGTCCCGTATCTCGACCAGCCGGGGCTGTGCCCCGTGTGCGGCACGCATCCGGTCGCGAGTGTCGTGCGGGTCGGCGGCCAGTACCAGGGCTACCGTTTCCTGCAATGCGGGCTGTGCACGACCGAATGGCACATGGTGCGCACGAAGTGCTCGCACTGCGATTCGACGAAGGGCATCGCCTATCACGGGATCGAAGGCGGCAGCGAAGCCGTCAAGGCCGAATCGTGTGACGAGTGCAAGACCTATCGCAAGATCGGCTATCAGGACAAGGACTACGAGTTCGAGCCGCTCGCGGACGATCTCGCGAGTCTCACGCTCGACCTGCTGATGAACGAAGCCGGCTACCAGCGCAGTTCGCCGAACCCGCTGCTGTGGCCGGACGTCGCGCGGGAAGCGGACTGACGGCACGAGGCCGGGGCGGTGCGCGAGCGCCGGCGCCGGCCGACTGCGAAGCATGAGACTGGAGCCACAACTACGTGACCGAACCGGGTGTGAATGAATTGAATGCGGTGCTGGCGCGCGTGCCGTCCGTCGAGCGCGTGTTGTCGTCGGCGCCGTTGCAACCGCTCATCGCGGACTATGGCCGCACGCGCGTGCTCAATGCCGTGCGCGCCGAACTGGAGCGCTGGCGTACCGCCGCGCAGCACGATCCGGCCGCGGCGGAACCGCTCGACGAGCCGCGCATCGCCGCCGCCATCGCGCGCACGCTGGCCGCGCAGAGCACGGGCGCCGTGCGTGCCGTGTTCAACCTGACCGGCACCGTGCTGCACACGAACCTCGGGCGCGCGCTGTTGCCCGACGACGCGGTGCGTGCGGTGGTCGACGCGCTCACGCAGCCCGTCAACCTCGAATTCGATCTCGCCACGGGCCGCCGCGGCGATCGCGACGACCTGATCGACGCTCTGCTGTGCGAACTGACGGGCGCGGAGGCCGCGACCGTCGTCAACAACAATGCGGCGGCCGTGCTGCTGACGCTGTCGGCGCTCGCGACGAAGCGGGAAGTCGTCGTGTCGCGCGGCGAGCTGGTCGAAATCGGCGGCGCATTCCGCATTCCCGACATCATGAGCCGCGCCGGTGCGAAGCTGCGTGAAGTCGGCACGACCAACCGCACGCACCTGCGCGACTACGCGGACGCGATCGGCCCGCGCACGGCGCTGCTGATGAAGGTGCATTGCAGCAACTACGCGATCAGCGGCTTCACGAAGGAGGCGACGCTCGCCGAACTCGCGCCGCTCGCGCGCGAGCACGGCGTGCCGGTTGCCGTCGATCTCGGCAGCGGCACGCTTGCCGACCTGTCATTATGGGGCCTGCCGCACGAGACGACCGTGCAGGAAACCGTCGCCGCCGGAGCAAACGTTGTCACGTTCAGCGGCGACAAGCTGCTCGGCGGGCCGCAGGCCGGCCTGATCGTCGGCGATCGCGCGCTGATCGCGAAGATCAAGAAACATCCGCTCAAGCGCGCGCTGCGCGTCGGCAAGCTGACGCTCGCGGCGCTCGAACCCGTGTTGCGTCTGTACCAGTCACCCGAATTCCTGCGCGACCGGCTCACGACGCTGCGCCTGCTGACGCGGCCGCAGCGCGAGATCGCGGAGGCCGCCGAACGCGTGCGTCCGGCGCTGCAGCGGGCGCTCGGCAGCGATTTCGACGTGACGGTCGAGCCGATGTTCAGCCAGATCGGCAGCGGCGCGCTGCCGGTCGACCAACTGCCGAGCGCCGGGCTCGTCGTGTGCACGGCGGACGGCAAGCGCAGCGGCCGCGCGCTTGCGCAACTGGAGAAGCGTCTGCGCGAATGGCCGCGCCCGGTGATCGGCCGTATCGCCGACAACGCGTTGCGGCTCGACCTGCGCTGCCTCGAAGCCGCTGACGAAGCGGCGCTCGTCGCACACTGCGCGGTGCTGGCGGGGCCCGCTGCATGATCGTCGGGACCGCGGGGCACATCGACCACGGCAAGACGACACTGACGCGTGCGCTGACGGGCGTCGATACCGACCGCCTGAAGGAAGAGAAGGCGCGCGGCATTTCGATCGAACTCGGTTACGCCTATACGCCGCTCGACAACGGCGACGTGCTCGGCCTGATCGACGTGCCGGGACACGAGAAGCTGATTCATACGATGGCGGCGGGCGCATGCGGAATCGACTTCGCGCTGCTCGTGATTGCCGCCGATGACGGCGTGATGCCCCAGACGCGCGAGCATCTCGCGATCCTGCAATTGCTCGGCGTCACGCATGGCGCCGTCGCGCTGACCAAATGCGATCGCGTCGATGCCGCGCGCGTCGCCGAGGTGCGCGACGAGATCGCTACGTGGCTGCACGACTCGACGCTGGCCGGCGTGCCGATCTTCGAAACGCGGGCAACCGCAACGGACGATCCCGGTGTCGCCGCGTTGAAGCGTCACCTGGCCGACGCGGCGATCGCGTGGCGTGCGCGCCGCGACGACGGCCTGTTCCGGCTCGCGGTCGATCGCGTGTTCACGCTTGCGGGGCAGGGTACGGTCGTGACGGGCACCGCGTTCGCGGGCCGCGTCGCGACGGGCGACACGCTCGCGATCGTGCGGTCCGGCGCCGCGGCGCGGGTGCGCAGCATCCATGCGCAGAACCGGCCGGTCGAGGCCGGCCGGGCGGGCGAACGTTGCGCGCTGAATCTGGCCGGCGTCGACAAGGCCGACGTCGAGCGCGGCGATACCGTCGCCGATGCGCGGCTCGTCGCCACGTCGCCGCGTCTCGACGTCGAGCTGACGCTGCTCGCGGATGCCGGGCTGACGCTGACGCACTGGGCGCCGCTGCACGTGCATCTCGGCACGCTGCATCGCGTCGCGCATGTCGCGCTGCTCGATGGCGACACGCTTGCGGCCGGCCAGCGGATGCGTGTGCAACTGGTGTTCGACGAACCGGTGTTCGCGCTGCCGGGCGACCGGTTCATCGTCCGCAATCCGCAGGCGACCCGCACCGTCGGCGGCGGCCGCGTGCTCGATCCGTTCGGGCCGGCCCGCAAGCGCCGGACGCCCGCGCGCCGCGCATGGCTCGATGCACTGGCCGAATGGCTCGACGAAGGGCGTCTCGATGCGCTGCTCGCGCAGGCGCCGCTCGGCATTCCGCGTTCGACGCTTACGCATCTGACGGGATTCGCGCCGAATGCGCTGGCGTTGCCGGACGACGCGCTGGCGATCGGGCAGCGCGACGCCGCGTCGAACGACGGCGAGGTGATTTCGCATGCGCACTGGCGTGCGCTGCAGGCGCGGGCGATCGACACGCTGCGCACGTATCACGAACGCATGCCCGACGAGCAGGGGCTCGACGCAGCACGCCTGCGCCGGATGGCCGCGCCGCTCGTTGGCGATGCGCTGTGGCGTGCGCTCGTCGATGCGCTGGTGGCCGGCGGCGAAGTCGCGCGCAGCGGGCCGTGGCTGCATCTGCCGTCGCATTCGGTGAGCCTGGAACCGCGCGAGGAAGCACTCGCGCAGCAACTGCTGCCGCTGATTCATGCGGGGCGCTTCGACCCGCCGTGGGTGCGCGACCTGGCCCGCGACACGGGCGCGGCGGAGGACGCGGTGCGCGCGTTGTTGCGCAAGCTCGCGCGGCGCGGCGACGTGCACCAGGTCGTACGCGACCTGTTCTATCACGCGGACGTCGCACGCGAGCTGGCGGAGCTGGTCGCGCATCTCGCGCCGTCGCGCGGCGGCGGGCTCGATGCCGCGACATTCCGCGATGCGACGGGGCTCGGCCGCAAGCGCGCGATCCAGATTCTCGAGTTCTTCGATCGGGTTGGGTATACTCGCTTCCACCGCGATCTTCACTACCTGCGGCCTGACAGCGGTTGGGTGGGTATTCAGGCGTAGGCGCTCGTTGTTCTTTGGTTCTTTTCCCCACGGAAGGCATTCGTATCCGGTGGTACGGCCGGGCTTCAAACCCGGTTGGGGGTGTCAGACACTCCCGGGTCAGTTCGACTCTGGCTGCCTTCCGCCACTCGGGTTCCCGGCGATTCGACTGGTGCGCGTCGCACGGCGTATCGCGTAGCGCGTCTCACATCGGTCGATGCGGTCATCCCGGGTGCGAGCGTGCCGGCCGCCGTGCCGAGGTCAATTCCCCCGTCGATCCCTTTCGAAGCGATGCCGTGCCGCCTGTCGCGAAGCCGGGCGTCAAGGTGACCTGGCTTCTTCGCGCCTTGATCCGTCCGTCTTGAACCTTCCTCGTTGGTACGTCGCGTTTCGGGCATCAAGCTGCGACGGCAAGACGGGGCAGGCGTCGCTTGCCACGAACGAGGAAAATCCATCCCTCCCGTGGCGGGTCCACAGAATTTTTCCGATTCGTATCCCGAAGTAATGGAGAGGTGAATTGTCGTGGGCCCGGTCTGGAAAGCAGGATTATCTTTCGTGCGCGTTAAATCGATGCCCCGGTTATGCGGCACGGAAAATTATCTGGATCGCATCATCCTGACCGATGACTCCTGCACCAAAACGGCATGCGTTGATAATTGAATAAGTGAAGAATATTGCAATCAAAACGCTGGTGATGATTGTGCGATTTTCGGAAATGATCAAAATGATTTTGATCTCATCGCGATCGGGTTGGTTTTGTGACACGGGGTTTACAAATCCATCTCACGCGTTGTCAGGCCTGGAGCAAAGGGGATGGCAGCTGCCTCATGCCACGCTGTTCGACCCTTAATTTCTCCGGAAATCTGTCGAAAATGTAAGGCGTCACAATCCGAAATCGCGAACTGATTATTCCAGTTGCTGTGCGGGGTTTTATTTGGCAGGATTTTCATCACGTTGCCCGGCCTTAAAAAAACAAAGCGGTCGATAATTCAACTAACGTAAATGACACGTTCCGGATGAGCAGCGGTTTGACGGAAAGATGACAAAAAAAGTGGTGAGGCGGCGAACAGGCGACATCGTTCGCAATTGGTGAATCAATCGCTTGCCCGGCAGCGTCGATGCATCACTCCATCGATCCGGGTGAATCCGACACGGGGCGGTCATGGCGATACTCAAGAACGATTCTTCCGGGGAAGCGTGCCTGCTGCGCGCGTATCACGTGTTCGGCCGCGATGCCGCCCGCTGCGACACGGTCATCCGGGATGCATCGGTGTCGCGGGTCCACGCCCATGTCCGCTGGAGCGGCGGGCTGTGGGAACTGCACGATCACAGCAGCAACGGCACGTCGGTATCGGGCATGCCGTTGCGCGACGGCGAACACGCGGTGCTGCAACCGGGCGACGTGATCCGGTTCGGCCGGGCCGGGATCGCGCCGTGGCGCGTCGATGCGCTCGACGATCCGGCCGATACGCTGTGGCCGATACGCGGCGCCGCGCCGCCGATCGTGCTTGCGCCGCGCCAGATCCTGCCTGCCCGTGCCGCGCAGCCGGTCACGATCGTCCGGTCGGCGGCCGGCGAATGGCTGTGCGACGACACGTTGCCGGCGCGCGCGCTCCATGACGGCGATGAAGTGTCGACCGGCGATTGCACGTGGCGCGTGACGCTCGTGAGCCACGGCTCGACGATGATGCTCGCCGCCCCCGCCGATCCTGCCGTGCCGGCGCAACTGCTCGAATTCTTCGTCAGCCGCAACGAAGAGCACGTGCGCATGCTGCTGCACGTGCGCGGCGGCGTGGTCGATCTCGGCGAACGAGCGCATCACTACAGCCTCGTCACGCTTGCGCGCGCCCGCTCGGCCGACATGCAGGCCGGCTACGACGCCGCCTCGCAAGGCTGGATCGACCTCGGCCGGCTGGCGCACATGCTCGGTATCGATACGTCCCATGTCAACGTGCAGATTCACCGCGCGCGGAGCCAGTTCGCGGCGTTGCCGGGGCTCGACGCAAGCCAGCTCGTCGAGCGGCGGCGCGGCAGCGTCCGCTTCGGCGATATTCCGTTCCGCATCATGCGCGGCGAGCATCTCGAATGCCAGTCCGTGCCGGGCGTCGTGCTGCGGCTCGGCGCGCATCGTCCCGCGACGGGCCCGGTCGTTCATTTGTCGTGAACGCGGGAGAACAGGCCATGTTGCCGACCGTGTCCCGCACGCCCGTCGTGCCGGGAATGCCCGAATCGCGGCAGCCCGTCGCACCTTTCGCCGAGCTTGCCGGCAGGCGGCACTACCGGCTCGGCCCGCTGCTCGGCGAAGGCGGCAACGGCGTGGTGTTTCGCGCGACCTGCGCAGAGACGGGCCAAGCGGTCGCGATCAAGCTGATGCGCGACGATGCCGCGCGGACCGTGGCGCAGCGCGCGCACCAGCGTGCGCGCTTCCGGCGCGAGACGAGCCTGTGCGAAGCGCTGCGGCACCCGAACATCGTGGCGCTGCTGGACCAGGGGGAAGCGCCGGACGGTCGGCTGTTCGCGGTATTCGAGCTGGTGCAGGGCCGGACCGTGCGCGACCGGCTCGCGGCGGAGGGGCCGCTGTCGGCCGTCGACACCGGGCGCCTGATGACGGAAGTGCTCGATGCGCTCGCGGCCGCGCATCGGCGCGGCATCGTGCATCGGGACCTGAAACCGCAGAACATCGTGATCGCGATGGCCGATGACGGGCCGCACGCGAAGCTCCTCGATTTCGGCATCGGCGCATTGCTGCCCGGCGCGGAAGACATCACGCGCGAGACCGCGACGCTGGCGACCGAGGTGCTTGGCTCGCCGTCCTATTGCGCACCCGAGCAATTGCGCAACGAACCGCCGACGCCGAGAAGCGACCTCTATGCATGGGGCCTGGTCGTGATCGAATGCCTGACGGGCGATGTCGTCATGCACGGCACGAGCGTGGCCGACATTCTCTATCAGCAGCTCAGCCCGGTGGATGTCGCGCTCCCGCCGTCGATCGCGTCGCATCCGCTCGGCTCGGTGCTGCGGCGCGCGTTGAACAAGAATCCGGAGCAGCGCGCCGCGTCGGCCGACGAACTGGCGGAGCAGTTCCGCGCGCTGAACTTCGCGGCGCTCGTCGGCCAGTTCGACGCCAGCCGTACGAGCCGTGCAAGCCGGCAGATGCGTCCGCACCCGCTCGCGCCGCGCGGCGATACGATCGCGGCGGCCGGCGAGTACCGGCAGGTCACCACGCTGTGCTGTTGCGTGGCGATTGCCGGGGAGGGCAGGCAACGCCACGCGGGAACCGATCATGGTGACCTGCTCGACGGCTACCAGGAGCAATGGCTGACAAAGTGCGCCGACATCGCCGTCGGTTATGGCGCGCACGCGGGCGGGCGGCTCGGCGACACGCTGCTGTTCCATTTCGGGCTGCAGGGCGACATCGACCGGCCCGCCCGGCGCGCGGCGCGCGCGGCGCTCGACATGGTGCGGGTGGCCGAGCGCGCGCGGTTGCCGGTGCCGGCGGCGGCCGGCGGCATCGGCGCCGGCGACGGCTGGCGCGTCGAAGTGGCCGCCGCGATTCACGTCGGGCAGGTGCTCGCGCACGTATCGCACATGTCGGGCGTATCGACGCCCGCCGCGGCGTCACGATTGCTGAGGCTGGCCGGACCCGGCCAGATCCTGATCAGCGACGATGCGCGGCTCGCGCTCGAACGGCATGCCGACCATCGGCCGACCGCGTTGCGGCTGGCGCGCGCGGGCCTCCTGCCGCAACCGGTGCATGAATTGTTCGGCGAACGGCGCGCCGATACGCCGTTCGATTCGCTCGACACCGGCGTGCGGGCACCGATGGTCGGCCGCGCGCGCGAACTCGACGCGCTGTTGCGCGCCTGGCAGGAGACGCTCGCACGATATCGTCGCGCGATGCGCGGCGAGCCTGCGCCGCACGGCGTGCCGCGGCTCGTCGTCGGCGAAGCGGGAATCGGCAAGTCGCGGCTCGTGCACGAGCTGTGCGAGGCCGTGCGGAGCCAGGGCCACGCGTTCGCGCATTGCGGGTGCCTGCCGGAACGCGAGAATCATGCGCTGTTTCCGATCCTGCGGTTCATCGGCGCGCACTGGCAAATCGACGCCGACAGTCCGGCCGGCGGTGCGCTCGAGGCGATCGAAACGATGATCGCGCCGCTCGAGTGCGATCATGCGGTGGCCCGTGCCGCGCTCGCGACCTGGCTGGGGCTGCCCTGCGACGCGAAGGGGTTCCTGTGGTCGAGCGCACGTGAACGGCACGCGCTGTTCGACGTCCTCGAGCAATTGATCGTGTCGCTCGGCAACGGCGTGCCGTTGCTGCTCGTCGTCGAGGACGTCCAGTGGATCGACCGCTCGACCGAGGATTTTCTCGCGTACCTGCAGCGCTCGCCCCGCGCGGCCGCACTCGCCGTCGTATACACGTCACGCCCCGACAAGCTTGGGCGCTGGCGCGGCGCGACCGAGCGCCTGGTGCTGCGCCGCCTGCCGCGCGACGACGCGCAGTGCCTGATGTCGGCGTACCTGGGGCCGGGCGCGCCGGATCCTGCCTGGCTCGACCAGCTTGCCCGTCGCACGGCGGGCATCCCGTTGTTCATCGAGGCCGTCGCGCGCGAGCTGACGACGAACGGCGCGGACGGTTCGCTCGCGGGGCAGCGGGCCACGGATCCCTTTCCGCTTCCGCTGAGTCTCGGCGGCATGCTCGGTCTCGCGTTCGACCGGATCGACGACGCGCGCGACACCGCGCAGCTCGCCGCGACCATCGGGCTCGAGGTGGATGCGCAACTGCTCGCCGACGCGTCGCCGCACGATCGGGCCACGCTCGACGGACATCTGCGGCTGCTGCTCGAAGAGCGGATCGTGTACGCGCAGCACCGGCGCGATCGTGTGTTCTATGCGTTCCGCCATGCGTTGATCCGCGACGCGGCCTATGAATCGATGCCGCCCGCCGTGCGGCGCGGCAACCATGCGCGTGTCGGCCGCGCGCTGATCGCGGAAGCCGATCGGGGCGCCGGTGCGCACACGTTCGGTGTCGCCGGGCACTTCGCGCGCGCGGGCGCCCTGGCCGATGCGATCGCGCACGGCATCGATGCGGCGCGCCGCGCGCTCGAGGGTGCGCGGTACGACGACGCGATCCGCTACGGGCAAGCCGTATTCGAATGGCTCGGCAACGCCGACTACGCACAGCGCGAACTCGACAGCGCGCGCATCCGCACGACGTTGACGCACGCGACGATGGCACGGTTCGGCTGGGCGGACCCGCAGGTGCGCGAGCATGCGGAGCAGCTGCTGAAGCAGGTGCAGACGCTCGACGACCCGGAGCTCGAGACCAGCGCGCTATGGACCTTGTCGACCTACTACCACGTCGCGGGAGACCGTCCCACCGTGCGCGGGATCGGCTTGCGGCTCGACGCGCTCGCGACCGAGCGCGGCGATGCCGGCGTTCAGGTCGCGGCGGACGCGATGCGCGGCATGAGCCTGTGGGTCGACGGCCACTATGCGCGCGCCCGCGCCGCGTTCGACGCGGTGCTGGCGGGCTACGACGTGCGGCGCGATGCGAACCATCGGCGCATCCTCGGGCTCGATACGCGTGCGTGGACGATGGCGTCGCTTGCGAGCGTGCGCTGGTGCATGGACGACGATCCGCGGGCCGCGCTCGCGATGGCGCATGACGCGGTGTATTGCGCAACCTGCCTCGATCATTTGCCGACGCTCGGCGTCACGATGATGTACCTCGCGCGCACGTACCAGCTCGCGGGCGATCGCGACGCGGCGCTCGCGCTGTCGGAAGCGATTCTGCGCCTGTCGGAGATTCACCGGCTGCGCGCGGTCGGGCACTACGCGGCGATCATTCGCGCGTGGGCGCACGGGGATCGCGCCGGTGTCGTCGAGCATCTCGATGCGCAGCGGCAGTCGGGCGGACTGCTCGGCCTGACCTACTACGCGTCACTGCTGGCGGAGCTGGATGCCGCGCGAGGCGAGCACGGCGCCGCGCTTGCCCGGATCGAGGAATGCCTCGCGTGGTGCGAGTCGACCGGGGAGCGCTATTACGAAGCGCAACTGCTGATGAAGAAATGCGAGTACTTGCGCCTGGCCGATCCGCGATGCGGCGGCGTGGCCGCGCTGGACGCGTGCCGGCGTGCAGTCGAAATTGCAACAACGGCGGGCATGGGCCGCATCGCCAGGCTCGCTGCCGCGCTGTTGCAGTCGTTGCCGTAGGTGGTTCCATCCGTCAATCAGGAGAACAGAGAGATGAGCAAGGATCTTCGATTACCGACGTACGAGCAGTTTCTCGAATACCGCGCAACCGTCATCCGGGCAATCGCGCTGGCGTGGCATTCGCCGGCGTTTCTCGACGAGCTCGAGGCCGACCCGGTCGAGGCGCTGCGCGAGCATTTCGACTATCACTTTCCGTTCCGGCTCGACTTGAAGGTGCAGCCGAAATCGTCCGAGTGGACGCCGACCGTCAATGGCGACTGGACGGCCGGCCGGAGAAACAAGCTCACGCTGTACCTGCCGCCCGCGCCGGCGGACAAGGCGCAATTCGCGCAGGCGCTGGCCGCCTACAACGCGAACCACATCACCATCATGGAATGACCGCGGGGAAACCGACATGGCAAACAACAACGCGAATCCGACGCTCGAATCGATGCTGGAATTCCAGAAGGTCTATCTGCGCGCGATCGCGCTCTCGTGGCGGAACCCGGAATTCAAGGACGAGCTGCTGGAGAGGCCGCTGGAGACGCTCGCGAAATACTTCGGTTACCAGTGCCCGTGGATCGTCGACATCGAGGTCGTCAAGACATCCGGCGATCATGGCTGGAAGAACCACGGTAACGGTGGCGGGAGCTGGCACCTGCCGCGCAACGTGATGACGGTCGGCATACCGGAGCAACCGTTGAACCTGGACGAGGAGGCCGTTGCGCTCGCGGCCTACTGCGACGCCGGGCCGAGTTACCTGTTCACCTGCTGCTGACGCGGCGCGGTCGCGCCTGCACCGTCGCGCGGCCCCGGGGCCGCGCGACGTCCGTTTACCCGCCGCATGGAACCCCACGATGCTCGATGACCTTTCGCGCGTGTTGCGCTTCAAACCGCATTTGCTCGTGCTCGATGCCGGGCCCGAGACCCTGTTCGTCGTCGATGAATTCAAGCGCGTGATGCTGTCCGGCGCGATCTTCGTGCAGATCGCGGCGTGCCTGCGGGCGCGGATGACAATCGCGGAAATCGTGACGGCGCTTGCCGGTGCGTTCGGCGAATGGGACGTGCTCGCGCGTCTCGATCAACTGGTGCGTCGCGGGTACGTGCGCGCGGATCTGCCGCACGACGACGATACGGCGCGCGGCTTCTTCGAACGTGCCGGGCTCGATGGCGACGCGGCCTGCGCGCACGTCGCGCAATTGCGTGTCGCGATCGAGCGGTTCGGCGCCGACGATACGGCGCTCAGGCGCGCGCTCGACGCGGCCGGCATCGACGTCGTGACGGAGGCCGGGCTGACCGTCGCGATCGCCGATACGCACGATCGCGACGATCTCGCCGCGTGCGCCGCCCGCGTCGCGGCGCGCGGCGGGGCGTTGCTCGTCGTGACGACGGGCGGCGTGCAGACGCTGATCGGGCCGTTGCTGGCCGGCGGCGACGCGCTCGCCGACGCGCCGTGCATCGAATGCGTGCGCTACTGGATTCGCATCAACCGGCCGGTCGAAGCACTGCTTGCGCGCCATCACGGCAGCGACGCGGTGCGTCTGCCGCAGGCTGCGTCGCGTGCCTCGGCCGCGGCGGCGGCGGCGCTCGTGGCGGCGACGGTCGAGCAGGTCGCGGTCAACCCTGCGGCGTCGGATCGGGCGCAGACCCATATCCTTGCGCAGCGCATCGACACGCTGGCCGCCGAGCGACACCGCGTGCTGAAGCGTCCGCAATGCCCGTGCTGCGGCAATCCCGAATGGATGCGCGAACAGGCGGCGCGCGCGCCGCGTCTCGCCGCTCACGAACCGCTGGCGCGTGCCGACGGCGGCTACCGCACCGCCGATGCGCAACAGGTGTTCGCACGTCATGCCCATCTCGTCTCGCCGGTCAGCGGCGCGATCGCTTACCTGCACCCGATGCCGAAGCGGCATGCGGGTCTGCGCAAGGTCTATGCGTCGGGCTTTCTCGTGTGCCCGGCGGCCGTACCGGGCAGCAACCGCTTCGACAGGATCTGCTCCGGCAAGGGCCGCACCGACGATCAGGCCCGCGCGAGCGCGCTGTGCGAGGCGCTCGAGCGATTCAGCAGCGTGTATCAGGGGGACGAGGCGGCGCTTGCGGGAAGCATCGACAGCCTGCTCGCCGATCCCGCATGCGACGCCGCCCCGATCCACGTGAACGACCTCCAGCAGTTCAGCGAACGGCAATTCGACGCGCGCGAGGCGATCAACACGTTGACCGGCGATGTTCGAAAACAGGTGCCGCCGCGCTTCACGACGCGCGACGTCATCGACTGGACGCCGGCCTGGTCGCTCGTGACCGGCCGGCGCCACCTCGTGCCGCTGAGCTACTGCTATGCGGAAACGCCGGACAGCGCGCGGGCGCCTGCCGCCTGCGTGCACAACCCCAACGGCTGCGCGGCGGGATCGAGCGTCGACGAGGCGATCCTGCAAGGCATGCTCGAATTGATCGAGCGCGATGCGGTCGCGATCTGGTGGTACAACCGGATCGCGCGCCCCGGTATCGAACTGTCGAGTTTCGACGATCCGTATTTCGATGCGCTCGTACGCGAATACGCGACGTTCGGATGGCGTTTGTGGGCGCTCGACATCACTACCGACCTCGGCGTGCCGACCGTGGCCGCGCTGGCGGAAAATCCGCAGGACGGGCGCTTCTCGATCGGCTTCGGCTGCCATCCGGACGGCGCCATCGCCGTGCAGCGGGCGCTGACCGAAGTCAACCAGTTGCTCGATGTCGCCGCGGATGCCCCGCACCCGTGGGATCGCGACAAGCTGGCGGACACCGGATTCCTGTATCCGGCCGCCGATCTGCCCCGCACGACCCGCTCGACGTGGCAACCGGTCGGCGCCGCGTCGCTGCCGGCTGCGATCGCGCAGGGTGTCGGACGCATCGCGGCGGCCGGCATGGACGTGCTCGTCGTCGACAAGACGCGGCCCGACCTCGGCCTGTCCGTCGTGCAGGTGATCGCGCCGGGGTTGTGCCATTTCTGGCCGCGCTTCGGCGCACAACGGCTCTATTCGGTTCCCGTTCGACTAGGGTGGCGTGAGCAGCCGCGCCGCGAGACGGAGTTGAACGAGGCGCTGCTGTTTCTCTGACGCGTCGATCGCCGCGGCAGGACGGCTGCAGGACGGCCGGGCACCGCATCGACCGCAGCCGCGTGGCAGCCTCGGCCGGCTTGGCCGAGTGCTGCCGCGCGCTGCTGCCGCAATGCCGGCGCGTGCCGCGACGACCGACCGGCGTTACGCCAGCGCCTGGGCGGGCAGGCGCTTCGCGACGGCCTCGTCGGACTTCAGCGACGCGGCCAGATGCAGCGCGGTCGTCGTCATGCCGCCCAGGCTGACGATCACGAGCAGCGCGAGAAGCGAGATGCCCTCGGTCGCGGTGACCACCGCCTTGACGCCGAGGAAGCGGAACACCTGGCCGGTGATCGTGTCGACGAACGCCTCCGCCGCCTCGACGCCGTCCAGCTCCTCGCCGCTCTTCACGGCCCACACGATCGTCAGGGCCAGCCGCGCGCAGCCCCACAGGTTGACCGTGACCTGATCCACTTCCGCAGGGATCTTGTATTTCTTGCCGGCGATCTTGAGCGCCGCGGCCCGGCCATATCCGACGACGGTGTTCAACAGCCACAGCAGGTTGTTGAGCCCCTTGCCGTCATTGCACGAGAAGCCGCCCGCATCGCTCGCGATCATCCACGGCACGCTGAAGAAGGCGGAGCCGAAGCCCATGAACAGCGAGCCGGTGCTGATCGCCTCGACCTCGACCTCCTCGGTCTGCAGCGCGATCTCGATGGTGTCGAGAATCGTCGCGGCAAAGATGCAGACCGATGCCGATACGCCGAAGAAGATCGCGATGGCCGATTTCTGCTCGGCGCTGACCATCAGCGAAACGTCGGACTTCGGCGCGATCCCGCTTTGCTCGGCGAGCCACTGCGCGGTGAACGACGACTTGAAGCGGGTGACGCTCGCGGCGTCGGGGAACGGCGCTTCATGCTTCACCAGCTTGTACAGCAACGTGGCGGGGATGGCGACGACGTACGAGAACAGGTCGCGCACCTTGAAGCTCAGCGACGAGCCGGTGATCAGCTTGTAAAGCTGCGACACGAACGGGATTTCCCACTCCGTGTCGAACAAGTCCTTGACCGCGCCGATCACGTCGGCGACCAGGTCGAGAATCGTCAGGACCAGGCCCTTGGCCGCGCTCAGCGCAAACTGGGTGACGGCTTCCATCACCTTGACCGTGCCGGCGAACAGCAGGTCGAGCACGCGATCGGGCGTGCGGCCGATCTGCTCGAAGTAGGTGGCGGCGTCGTGGAACGCGTTCTTGCCCTGGCCGAACTCGAAGTTGTCGGCGACTTCCTTCAGTTTTTCGCACAGGCCCTGGAGCGGGTCGGCGGCGAGGGCCGGCGCGTCGCCCCGGGCCAGCACGCGCGTCGATTTGTAGTTGTCCGAAAACGCGTTGAGCAGCACGTTGTGGCTGGTCGACTCGCCGATGCGCGGGTCGGGGCGATCGACGTCGTCCGCGTACTGGCCGATCCCGAGCTTCGGGTCGAGTTGCGCGAGGAACGTGTTGACGGCCTTGTCGATCTCCGTCTGCAGGTGGTCGAAGCCAGCCGCCACCTGGCCTTTCACGGCATCGACCGCCAGCAGCAGATAGTCGAAGGTCGCGTCGAACGTATGGCGGGTCGCCTCCGCCGAGCGCTTGATGTCGCCCCATGCGAAGAAGAACGCCAGCCACTCGTACAGTTCCTTGAAGAACACCTTGAGCTTGTTCCAGATGCCCTCGACGATGTCGAACGCCTGCTGGAACAGTTTGATGGTCTTGTCGATCAGGTACGTGACGCCATCGATGAGGAAATTGAAGACGACCTTGATCTCGTTGACGAGGCGCGTGACGGGATCGACGATGGTCGTCACGACGAATTCCTTCAGGCCGTCGACGATGCGGCCGACGCCGTTCTTGATCGCGTTCCAGATGTCGCCCCAGTCGATGCCGAGGAAGCCGGCGTTCGCCAGGGTTTCATCGCCGGACGACGCGAGCGCGCGGGAACGCAGCAGGTAGGCGCCGGCCTGGTCGGCGCTCAGGTCGTCGTAGCGCACGCCGGTATCGGTGAACGACACCCGCCAGTGCTGGGCCGGCACGTCTTCCGGCACGAGCGCGAACGGATCGGCCGTGCCGCGCGTCGTATGCCGCAGCCCGACGAGCGAGCGGTTGGCGCCGAGGTAGCGCAGGCTCCGGGCCGCCGCATTCGCCGGCATGCCGAACGACATCGACTGGCGCATGATCTTCGCCACGTTCTCGGCGTTTTCGCGGGTCCGGAGATCGCCGGCCAGCAGGTAGGCGCCGGAGGCGGTCTTCGCGTTCCAGACGGCATCGGTGTCGACCGCGTGCATCTTCTCCTGCAGCGCGCCGTTCGGCTCCACGGTGACGCCTTCGCCCGGCTGCATGAACTGCGTGCGGACGTGGTAGCTGGGGCTCGCGAGGCTGTTGGTGAAGCGCTCGATCACCACCTTGCCGCCGCCGCCCGACAGCACCGGGATCGTGTAGTCCGGGTTGGCCTGGTAGTACAGGCCGTTGATGCGCAGCGGCACCATCGACGCGGCATCGATTTGCACCCGGGCGTTGACGGCGAGCTGCCCGGCGTCGTCCAGCACCGTGATCTCGGTGGCATGGGTCGGCACCGACGTCATCTCGCCCGAGCCCTGCAGGCGGATTTCCTCGTTGGTCCACTGGGTCGTCTTCGGGTCCTGCCAGAAGCGATACAGCTTGCTGTCCGACGACACGGAATACGCTTCCGAGTAACCGGCGGCGTTGCGGCCGACGGTGAATTTCGTGTTGGGCACCGGGTTGCCGAGTTCGAACAGGCTCGACCAGCTCACCTTGTTGAGCCCGCTGCTGATCTGCCGCGTATGGTAGAGCCGCTGATCCTTGCCGATCGCGAAGACTTCGAGCAGGCCGCCCGCGTTGATCACGGCCCGCAGGCCCGTGACCGGGGCCGCGTTGCTGACCAGCACCCAGTCGTCGAACTGGATGCCCGACGTGCTGTACTTCTTCTCGCGCTTTTGCCAGATGCCGAAGTCGGTATCGACGATGAAGATGTTCAGGCGTTTCTCCTGGTCGCTCACGACGGCGAGGTCGATCGCCTTCTTGTAGCCGAGCGTCGTGAAGTAGGAGAAGCGGAAGTCGCTCTGCGCGAACAGCACGGCGTTGTCCGGGCCGATGGCGAACAGCGACTGCTGCACCGGATCGTTCGCGCACATCGCGATGCGCTTGACCGTGGCGTTGTCCGGGCTGTCCTGGCTCTTGCGGACCGGTACCCACTCGGTCGATCCCCAGGTCCCGTCCGGCCTCAGGTAGCTGCTGCCGACTTCGTCGTTGTCGAGCACGACGTTGACGTAGACGTTGCCGAAATTCCGGGTCGACAGCATCTGCTTGAGCGGGCGTTTCGCGCCGGCGGGCTGGCAGTCGGCCTGCGCGTAGCGGCCGTCCTTCCATTGACTCAGCGTCAGCTTGCCGTTGGCGGCGATGCCGAGGAGGTTGGGGTTGTCGTAATCGCTGCTGCGCGCGAGGTACGGGCTGATCTGGCTCGCGGTGACGCCCAGGTCGGCTTCGGTCCAGCCGGTGTCCGACTGGTTGTCCGCGCGGATCCGGTAGACCTTCTGCGCGGTGCCGGACGAATAGATATCGAGGCGCCCGGCGGAATTGAGGAACGTCGAGATGTCGCTCGCGCCGGTGACCGGGCGGATGATCTCGTAGCTTTCCATCAGACGGGTGCTGACCTGCAGGCCCGATTTCGGATCGGGTGCGTTGCCGTAGAGCGAAGCGGACAGCGACGGCGGGACGGTATGGACGCCAGGCATGGGATCTCTCCAGTGAAAGGGTGGGTGGTGACGGCTAGGGCGTGCCGCGCGTGAGCGTGCGCGCCGTTTGCAACAGGGGCGCTGTCCAGAGCCAGCGCAGGTCGGTGGACGAGAAGACCGTGGCTTGCGCGCCGGCGTGGGGGGCGAGCATCCCGGCCAGCTGCGCGGCCGCGTGCGCAAAGCCGGCGACCCCGTGCCGCGCGCCGCGGCGCAGCGCGTGCACCAGTTCCCACAGGTCGGGGTAAAAGGCGGTCAGCCGTGCGCGATGCGCGGGGTTCGCCGCGACGAACGCGATGGCGTCCAGCACGGTGTCGCGCGCCGCCCGGCAGGCGGCGTGGCCGGCGCCGCCGAGCGCGGTCAGCGCCGTCGCGACGTTCGCGTTCACGCATGCATCCACCGGATTGGGGACCGCACGGCGGTCGAGCCAGGTCCGGCATGCCCCCTGCGCCACCCACGGATCGACGGACTCCGGGCGGTAGTGCAGCCGCCACGGATGCAGCGCACGGTCCAGCGCGTCGACGGCCTGGGCCGCGGTGCGTCGCCCGAAGTGGACGAGCAGCGTCAGCGCGAGCGCGGTGTCGTCGGCGTCCGCGGGCAGGTCGGCGCCGAGCCAGGACGGCATCCGGCCGGGCGGGTAGAAATGGAACGCGCCCGGGCAGGTGGCCGATGCGCAGCTTTCGATGAAGTCGAGGCCGCGGGCGATCGCGCGATCGGCCGTCCCGGCCGGCAGGCGCGACAGCGCGTCGAGGACCAAAGCCGTGACGAAGGCGTTCTCGTCCGTGTAGCGCCGGTCGCCGACGGTCACGCGCGACGGGAACGCCCCGCTTACCGCCTGGGCGTCGAGGAGCGCATCGAGCGCGTCGAGCGCATCGACCGGTGCGCCGGTCGCGCGGGCGGGCAGCGCGGCGCTCATGACGATGTCTCGGGATGGTCCGGCGTCAGTCCGATGGCCACGGTCGCCGGCTGGTCCGACGCCACGACGATGCCGAACATCCCGTGCCGGGTCACGAAGCCGCTCGCACCCGCAAGCGGTTCGCTGAGCGCGCGATAGAAGTGCGTGTCCCATCCGCGGGAGCCGGCGACGCGCAGTACCGTTTCGCGGATGCGTCCGTCGCCGCCGAACAGGTCGTTGGCGACCGCATACAGCGTGAACGTCGACGCGCCATCCGGGCCGGCGCCGATGCTGACGCCGAAGTCGGCCGCCGGCAGCGCGGCCTCGATCGCGCTGCAGCAGGCATCCTGCAGCAGGCCGAGCACTTCGTCGGCGCGGTGCTCGAGTCGCGCCGCCGCCATCAGCAGCGGCACGTCCGCGCGGAACAGGCGGCGCGTGCGGAGGTAGAGCTCGGCCCGCCGGCCCGCGGGTTGCCAGCCGGCCATGACGGGCCACGCGCCGCGCCGGACGATGCCCGACAGGTCGCCGAGATGGCGGGCGCCCCAGGCCAGCGCGTGTTCGGCGCCGCGCTCGGGCACCTCCGCGTAGAGCTTGAAGCGGGGCTTGCCGTCGCCGTGCCGGCCGCCGATCCATGCGCCGTAGGCGAGCGCCGCGTTGTCCTGGAACGACGCGAGCGCCGCGAGGTCCGCGGGTTCGATCGACTCGTCCGACAGCGCGGCGATGGCGGCGCCCGCGCGGCTCAAGCGGCGCGCGGGCGGAATGTCGGGGCCGGCGGGCTCGACGGTGTAGCGCAGTTCCGGGCGGCCGAACGCGATGGAGATTTCCACCGGAAAACCGCTGCGCCCCAGTTTGCTGTCGTTCCAGGCGGTGGGTTCCGCCGGCGAACGGTCGCGCAGCAGGTGACGCAACGCGGTGTCCGGCGCGGGCGCCGCGGGCTGGCATGCGGGCGTCCCGTGCGAGGACGCCAGCGCCAGCGCGCGCTGCACTGCCGGGTGGAGTTCGGCCATGGGCATGGTGGGCGTCCGTGCGTGAAGGCCGCGGTCAGGAGACGGTCGGCGGCAGCGACAGACGCGGGTTGTCGCTGGACGTCGGCGCCTTGTGCTGCGGCGACGAGCCGTCGGCCGGATAGTAGGTCGCCGACCACCGGAACGACGGGCCGTAGGTGCCCGACGGCGGCAGGTAGGCCCACCACGCATCGGCGCTGTTGCGGTCGAAGGAGACGGTTTGCTCGTTTCCCCGTTCCGCATCGCTGCCGGTCCACAAGGTCGCTTCCACGCGGGCGTAGCGCTCCCAGGAGACGGACTGGGCCGATACCTGGACCGTCGCGAGCGCGATCTCCGGCCCCGCGGGCGTCATCTCGAACGGCGATCGGGTCGGCACGATCGGCTTCGGCCTGCCGCCGCCGTCGGGCGTTGCCGTCCCCGCGAAACTCAGCACGACCCGCTCGGGGTCGACCGCGGCGACGCGCGTTTCCCAGGTCGGCGCGCTCGGAGTGAGGTTGATCTGCGGCAGGCCGGTCTGGAGCTGCCAGCCGGATCCCAGTTCGAGCGTCTGGACCGACGTGAGCCGCATCGCGCTGTAGAGCGGCGGCGTGGTCAGCATGCCCGGTGCAAAGATGCGCACGAGCCGCGTGCTGAGCGGATAGGGCACCTCGAAGCGGCCCTGGGGCACCGCTTCGCCCTCGAGGTTCGTCGATCCGCTGGACAGCACGTAGGTCAGGCCGGCCACCAGCGGCCGCGCGCGATCGTAGTCCTGGCCGGGGCGCAGCAGGACCGACCGCTGCGCGCGGGACAGCTGGGCGGTCTTGGGCTGGTTGTCGTAATGCCAGGTCAGCGTCACCGTCTCGACCACGTCGAAGTCGATTTCGTCGCTGGCCAGCAGGATCCGGCCGAAATCGCCGAGCACGATCGCCCGCGCGCCGTCGCTCGCGCGGGCCGGCGCGGTCCACGCAGGCGTGCCGTCGGTATAGGTGACCGTCCAGTCGTAGACGAACCACGCCTGTCCCGGCGGCGCGAACGGCAGCGAAAGCGTCACGCTCGGGTGCGTCTTGCCGAGTTCTGCAGTCCTGACCACGCCGTCGTAGCCGGTCACGCGCAATGCGACGGCGGCCACCGCGAACGCGTCGACCTCGCCGGCGTCGATCGAGAAGCGGACGTCGGCCGGCGGCGCGGGAATGACGGCGACGCCCTGCGTGGCCACACCCGCGCCGGATCGCTTGGTGCCGTCCATCATCGCGTAGTCGGCGGTCCATTCGACGATGCCCGGGCTGGGCAGCGCGAAGTACCACGCATACGGCCGCTCGCGGGAGAAGGTGTGGGACTGCCCGCCGGCGGTGACCAGTACCGACGACACGGCGGCCCAGTCGAGTGCGTCGAGCAGCGCCACGACGGAGACGGGCTCGGCGGCGCCGCCGATCGTGGCCTCGGTGCCGACGAAGGCGACCGGGGCGCGCGCGACCTGTTCGCTGGCCTCGAAATCGAGCACCGAGGCGTAGAACGCCTGCCCCGTGTCGGCCGCGGCGACGTCGATCTGCCACGTGCGCTGTCGCGTGTCGGCGTCGAGGACGAGCGTCGATTGCTGGTAGGCGCCGTGCACCGGATCCTTGAACTCGAGCAGCAGCGTGGCCCGCCGGGGGGCGGGAGGCGATGCCGGGGCGGATTCGGTCGCCAGCTTGACGGTGTAGGTGAGGGTTGTCATGGTCGCGCGCCTGGATTGGTCGGAGGGGCGATCAGACCAGGTCGGTCTCGTCGGCCTTGTCGGTCTCGTCGAGGTCGCGGGTCGCGACGTCGCTTGCCGGCAGCCTGACCGAATGGACCGGCTGCTTCCCGCCCTTGGCGTCGTGGGGCAGCACCAGCGTATTGTTCTCGTAATTGCCCTGCGGGCCCTCGACGCCGCGGTTGGTCCCGGTTTCGAAGTAGGTTGTCGCGTAGTGGAATTCCGTCGACGCATCGACTTCACGCGCGAACGTGTAGTAGTAGGGCGACGGCAAGATCGTGGTGCCGTTCGACAGGGTCGTGGGCTTGAAGATGCACGAGTCGATGTCGGTCTTGCCCGACTTCGACACACGATACATCTGGACTTCGACCTGGACGTACGCCTTCCAGTCGACCAGCGACGGATCGAAGGTCACCGTGAAGGGCAGCTGGACCGGGAACACGTCCAGTGCGAACGACGGCGTGTTGCCGTAGCGCACCTTGCGGACCGCCACGGATTTGCGCGTGTTGTTCTCGTCGCGGTAATAGACCGTGCCGTCGACCTGGACGGTCGAGGTGCTGCGCTTGACGGCCTGGTATTCCCACGTGTCGGTGTAGTAGTCCTCGATCCTCAGTTCGTGGAACTTGTGCGTCTGGTGATCCGGGCTGTCCGGCTGGTCGGTGTAGTCGGTCGTCAGCATGACGCCGGTGATCGCCGGCAGCGCGATACTGCCCCCCGGGATCGTGTCGTTCATGACGGTGACCGTGAAGTCGGCCGGGCCGATCATGCTGTAGACGGTCAGGGTCTGGCTGTTCACCACCGGGTACACCGACTGCGGCTGGTTGACGATGACGTCGCCGTTCGTCAGCACGTAGGTGACCGCGTAGCTGTAGTTCGCGCCGCTCGGCTGATAGCTGTGGCTGCGGAACTGCACGGCCTGCACGTTCTTGGTGATCTTGCGTTGATCGACGAACAGCTTGGAGTCGGCGGTCGGCAGGTACGTGAAGTCGATCAGCACGAAGTCGACGGTGTTGCCCGGCTTTTCCGATGCGAATGGAATGTTCGAGCAGATGAACTCGGCTTGCTGGTAGCCGAGGTTGGTGTTGGAGATCTGGAGCTGATCGCTGCTGCTCTTGAATTTCGGCGACGTGAAGGCATCGCCGTTTTCGGGCTCGACCTGGTACCAGTACGTGTATTCCGAGACGAACTGCTTGTCCGGGCCGAAGAAGCCATTGGATTCGTAATGCCAGATATTGGCCGTGCCGACGGTGAATGCGTTGGATTCCGGCTGACCCTTGCCCGGATAGTCGATGGTCACGGTGACCTTCCTGATGCCCGCGGTCTTCAGGTCGGCCGACATCGTCACGCCTACATCCAGCGTGCGGTTGTCGACCGTCTTGTCCAGCCGGCTCCAGACGGTCTTGTCGAAGGTCGGCAGGAAGCCCTGCGGCATGATCGTCCAGTCGATCACCTCGTTTTCCTGATAGATGCGCTGGAACGAGCCGATGGAGTTGATGCTGAAATCGTCGGCCGCACTTGCGCCGAGGCGGCGCGCGACATCGTCGGCGGCGGCCTGGACCAGCCCCTCGAGCGTCGTGAACGCCCAGTCGTGGACGCGTTGCCGGAACTCGTCGGACGGCTGGACCTTCCACTCGAGGTCGACCTTGCCGGAATCGGACTTCTGCATGTATTCGCGGATCGTGGTCCGCCGGCCGGTCTCGCTGCCCCAGACGTTGCGGTCGATGTGGACGGTCTTCTGGTAACTGGCGGCGATCGAGCAGTCGTAGGTCACGGTGGCCTTGACGGCCGGCAACTGGCTCAGCGTCGTGGCGACGTACTGGATCGACCAGGTCGACAGGCCGACGCCCGAGTCGAAGATGTCGCGAATCGCCTTGACGTCGGCGGCGGTCTTCAGGTCGATGATGAACGTCGCCGCGTTGCTGCCGAAATTGGACGGCGTGACGTTGAGCTGCGTATCGGGCGTCCCGGACGGGAGTGTCAGCGTCAGGAAGGCCTGGGCGTCGTTCCACACGAACTGACCGAACTCGATACCCTGGCCCAGGACGTTCTTCACGGCCTGGTAGGCCTCCTGGTCGATCACGAGCTCGGCCGTGAACGTCACCGTGCCGGCCGAGCCGCTGTTCGTCCTGAACTCGGTCAACGAGAACGCCGGGAGCGTGATGCCGTCGACGGTCTGGGTGGCCAGCTGGGGTTTCGGCACGATGTACCAGAGATTCGAATTCGAGTAATCGCGATAGACGGTGACGCTCTTCTTGTCGTTGTCGTACTTGATGACTCGGGAGTCCTGAATATTGATCATTTCCATCTCCAGTTGAGAACGTGTGGTGTTTCATGTCGAGTCCGACGGGGATTCCGCGCGGTGTCGCCCGAATCCCGCCCTGGACCGGTAGCCCGGTCAAAGTGCCGGTTTGCCGAACTGCGCTACGCCGGACATGCGCCGGTTTGAGGTGAAACGCTCGCGGATCCTTCGGGGCGCTCGGCCTTCCCGTATCGGCGCGCCGAATGTACAGGTGGAAATTAGGCAGTTTGGGGGGGCGGTGCAATTACACGTGATTACACCTGGCGCAGTGGCGTGAAATCGATCGGCGCCCGGGTGCGGGACGCGGGCCGGAGGCGGCGGTCGCCTGGCTTGCGCCGGGGGCCGGGCGCCGCGAGCGATGCATGTTCCGGTCGTCGTGACGCGACCGGATACGGATCGGAAGGTCGCCAGGCGCGGTGGCCGGGCGGCGTGCGGATCGTTCGTCGAATCCGGGGCTGAACGGGGCACGATTTTCCCGGTCGGGCGGTCGTGACCGGTAAAACTTGATCGGTAAATGCCCGAGGACGCAGTGAATTATTTTCCGGCTATAGTGAAAACACTGGCGGTAGACGCGGTGCTGTTTGCCGGCACCGACCAGGTCATGACTGTAGACGGGTGCTGTATGAAAAATAAAATCGACAGGTCCACCGGACCGATCTGGGGCGTGGCAGCAGGATTGCTTCTCGCTGGTGCGGGATTGAGTCTCGGCGTTTTCCCGGCGTTGCTGCACAGCTCGGGAAGCGCCAACGAGTTCATGGCGTCCGGCGCCGCAATGCTCGGCATCTTCCTCGTCGTTTATTCCACGCGCGAATTGCGAAGACAGCGCACGCACTGAGCGTTCGCGCGCCGCTGATCCACGCAGATCGACGCGAGCCGGTGACGGCTCGTGCGTGCGCTACGCCTTGCGGATTTCGTGGTTGTAGACGAGTTCGACGATTCGCTTCGTCGGAATACTCGCGCGCAACCCGTCGACACTGTCGATCGGAAACCACTTGCATTTCTCGATCTCGTTGTTCGCTTGCGGCGTCTGGTCCGGACCGACTTCCGCAAAGAACACGTGATGGACCTTTGCGAGCCCGGTGAACTGCATCGAGTACGTCAGATCCTGGCCGGTCATGCCGGTTTCTTCGCACAACTCGCGATGCGCGGCTTCGAGCGGCATTTCCCCGCGCTTGATCGTGCCGCCGGGAAGGGCCCAGCGCGACGCCGCGCGCGCGACGAGCAACACCTGCTCATCGCGATAGCAGACGACGGTCGCGCGTTCCTTGACCGGGACGGCGCTGGTTTCGGGGGCTGTGTCGGGGGCGAGGATTTGGGGCATTTCGTGATTCTAACCAGCACAAATCGATCGGCCAAGGCGGCCTGACCGGGTTTGACGTTTGATCGCCACCGGACGGAACGCCCTTGCGATGTCGAGGGCCATGCCGCGCCGCTCGCCGCGACACGTTACGATCGCCGGACTGTCCGCACGCGGTTCTTCCATGAGTACGCCTCGCACGGAAGCCGACGCGGAGCCATCCAGCGCGAGCGCCGGAAGCACGGTTCGCGACGACCATCGGGAAACCCGCCATGAAGATCATGATTATCGGCGCCAGCAGAGGGCTGGGCCGAGCACTTGCCGAAGGCGTGTGCGGTGCCGGCGACACCGTCATCGGCGTATCGCGCCTGCGTCCGGATGCGCTGGCGTTGCCGCCAGGCGTCGAGCTGCAATGGATCGAAGCCGACATGGCCTCGCCTGCCGAAGCTGCCGCGCACATTGCGCAAGCCGCGCCGGCCACGTTCGACGTGCTGATCTGCAACGTGGGGATCTGGGAGACGGCGGCCTTCACGGACGGCTATGCATTCCTGGACGAGCCGGACGATGCGATCGTCAGTCTGGTGAACGTCAACCTCACGGCCACGCTGCTGCTGCTCAAGCGTCTGGTGCCGCGCTTGCTGCAATCGGCCAAACCGCAGGTCATCCTGACTGGTTCCACGTCCGCGCTTCGGCAGAGCGGGCGGCCGGAGGTCGCGTTCGGCGCGTCGAAGTTCGCGCTGAACGGCGTGGCCGATGCGTTGCGCGAGGGATTCAGAAGCAGCCGGCTGGCTGTCACGTGCCTGCAGCTCGGCAACCTGAATACCGACGATGCATTGTCGGTTCCGCTCGAGGAGGCCGCGGCGCGCGGCGAGGGCGGGCTGGTGCCGGTTCACGACGTGGTGGCCGTGGTGCGTACGTTGCTGCGGTTGTCCGATGCCGCGTTCGTGCGCGAACTGGTGATGCCGGCGATAGCGGACGAGCGGTTCTGAGCGTGACGCGGGGTGGGGAGCGTGCGCAGCCGGTGCGGTGACCGGCTTCGGCTGCAGGCACCGGGAGCCCGGCGCCGTTCGGCGCGACGAGCGGCGCGGCCTCTAAGGCGCGCCGCGTCGTCATGCGATTACTTCTTTTCCGGCAGGAACCAGTTCATCACGAGCGCGCAGATGCCGCCCGTGGCCACGCCCGATTCCAGCACGTTCTTCAGGGCGTGCGGCAGGCTGTTGAGGATGTCCGGCACCTGCGACACGCCGAGGCCGAGCGCCAGCGATACCGCGATGATCAGCAGCGCGCGACGGTCGAGCTGGACGCCCGCGAGGATGTTGATGCCCGACGCGGCGACCGCGCCGAACATCACCATGGCCGCACCGCCGAGCACGGGCTCCGGCACGGCCTGCAGCACGCCGGCGACGACCGGGAACAGGCCGAGCACCACGAGCATCCCCGCGATCCAGATGCCGACGTAGCGGCTCGCGACGCCGGTGATCTGGATCACGCCGTTGTTCTGTGCGAACACCGAGCTCGGGAACGTGTTGAACACGCCGGCCAGCAGCGAGTTTGCGCCGTTGACGAGCACGCCGCCCTTGATGCGTTGCATCCACACCGGCCCTTCGACCGGCTCGTTCGAGATCTTGCTGGTGGCCGTGACGTCGCCGATCGCCTCGAGCGACGTGACGAGGTAGATGATCAGCATCGGCACGAACAGCGACCACGAGAAGCCGATGCCGAAGTGCAGCGGTGTCGGCACCTGGAACAGCGCGGCCTGATGCATGCCGGTGAAGTCGAGGCGGCCGAGGAACGCGGCCGCGAGGTAGCCGATCACGAGCGCGATGACGAGCGCGGTGCTGCGCACCCAGACGACCGGCACGCGGTTCAGCAGGATGATCGTGCCGAGCACGAGCCCCGACAGCGTGAGGTTCTCCGCGCTCGCGAACGTGCCCTTGGCCATCGCGCCGTAGCCGCCGCCCATGCTGATGAGGCCGACCTTGATCAGCGTGAGGCCGATCAGCAGCACGACGATGCCGGTGACGAGCGGCGTGATCAGGCGCTTCACGAACGGCAGGATGCGCGACACGCCCATCTCGACGAACGACCCGGCGATCACGACGCCGAAGATCGCGGCCATCACGGTCTCGACCGGCGTGCCTTGCTTGACCATCAGGCTGCCGCCGGCGATCAGCGGGCCGACGAAGTTGAAGCTGGTGCCCTGGACGATCAGCAGGCCGGCACCCAGCGGGCCGAAGCGCTTGCACTGGACGAAGGTGGCGATGCCGGAAATCACCAGCGACATCGACACGATCAGGGTCGTATCGCGGCTGGACACGCCGAGCGCCTGGCAGATCAGCAGGCCGGGCGTGACGATCGGCACGATGATCGCCAGCAGGTGCTGCAGCGCGGCGACGAAGGCGACCATCGGCGCCGGCCGGTCGTTCGGGCCGTAGACGAGGTCGCGGGCCGATGCTGCGGCGTCGGCGCCGTGGGCGGCGGGTTGGGCGGAGGAGGCGGGTTGCATGGCGAGCGGGCCGGACAAGGTGGAAAGTGCGGCATTTTAGCCGAAGGGCCCGCCGGCGCCGCCGTCGCGCGCCGCAATAGCGGGGATTCGGTCGGTCGGGAAAAAGGGATGGATCGATGCCGGCGGTCAGCGGGTTGGCCGCGTGGTTATCGCGGATGGCGTCGCGGTCGCGCGGAACCCGGGCAGTTCGGGAATGCGTTGCGTCATGAATTGCAGGAACGTGCGGGTCCTGAGCGGCAGATGGCGGCGCGACGCGTAGACGAGATGCAGCGCGTGCGGCGGCACCATGTCCCACTTCGGCAGCAGCCGGACGAGCTGTCCGCCGTCGATCAGGTCCTGGACGAGCCACGCCGGCGCGCTGCCGACCGCTTGCCCGGCCAGGAAGCACTCCCGCAACGCGATCGAGCTGTTGACGCGATACCGGCCGTGTACCGGAACGGTGACCGTTTCGTCGCCGCGGGCAAATTGCAGTTCGCTCCCGATGATGTCCGTGCGGGCGTACCCGACATACGCGTGCTTCGCGAGGTCTTCCGGGCGGCGGAGTGCCGGCGCCTGCGCGACATACCCGGGCGTGGCCACCAGCAGGCGCGGCGACGATGCGATGTGGCGCGCGACGGCATCGGGCGGCAGGACGTGGCCGAGGCGAATCGCGACGTCGACACCTTCCTCGACCAGATCGATCACGCGATCGGTCAGGTGCAGTTCGACGTCGATTTCCGGCCACGCGGCGAGGAATTCGAGCACGAGCGCATTCAGCCTCAGCTCGCCGAGCCCGAGCGGCGCATTGACGACCAGCTTGCCGGCCGGGCGCAGCGTTTGCCCACGCACCTCGGCCACCGCGCTTTCGTATTCATCGAGCACGCGCTTGCAGCGGTCGTAGAACCGGCGGCCTTCGTCGGTCGGCGCGAGGCTCGTCGTCGAGCGTTCGAGTAGGCGCACGCCCAGCTCCTGTTCGAACGCGGCGACGATCTTGCTGATCGTCGGCTGGCCGGTGCCTTCCTCGCGCGCGACCGCCGAGAAATTACCCAGCTCGATCGCGCGGACGAACACGCGCATGGAGCGCAATGCATCCATCTCATTCCTTTATGGCATGAACCTTATGCAAGTCTCCCACGTTCCGGTGCAATCGAGAATGACCTAACGTTCGCGAACCTTCAATCCTTGATGAGGAGTCGACATGAACGAGGCAACGCAATTTTCGACACTGGACGGCGCGCACGTCGTGATTTTCGGCGGGAGCTCGGGAATCGGTCTTTCGGCTGCGAACGCCGCGAAGGCGCGGGGCGCCAGCGTCACGCTGGTCGGGCGGACCCGCGCAAGGCTCGAAGCCGCTGCGCAAGCGATCGGCGGCGCAGGCATCGCCGTGGCCGACATCGCGGACCGGCACGCGGTGCAGGCCGTATTCGACGCGATGACGCGCGTGGATCACCTGGTCGTCACGGCCGGCCAGTTCATTGCAGGCAAGCTGAACGAGACCGATCCCGATCATCTGCTTGCCGCGCTGCACGAGCGCATCGCCGGGCCGGTGTATGCGATCCGGGGCGCGCTGCCGCTGCTGCCCGCGACCGGCTCGATCGTGCTGACCGGCGGGCAACTGTCGGATCGGCCGGCCGCGCATGGCACGTCCGTCATTGCCGCCGCCGTGCGCGGCGTCGAGGCGCTGGCGCAGTCACTCGCACTGGAGCTGAAGCCGATTCGCGTGAACGTCGTCGCGCCCGGTTTCGTCGAGACGCCGCTTTACGACACGTTCGGTCCGGAAGCGCGCGACGCGATCCTCGCGGGGGCCGCATCGGCGTTGCCGGGCGGGCGCGTCGGCCGCGCGGACGAAGTGGGCGAGGCGATCGCGTTCCTGCTGGGCAATGGTTTCATGAACGGCGAAATCCTGCACGTCGACGGCGGCGGCCGGCTGGTCTGAGCCGCGCGTCAGCCGGCCTTGCGTGTGCCGGTGCCGCGTGCCGTTGCACGCGGCGGGCGGGAATCCGGATACGCACGCTGGCAGACCGCAATGACCGCGTCGCGCAGACGGCGATGCACCGGGTCGCCGTGCATGCGCGGATGCCATAGTGCGGACACGAGGATCGCGGGCAGGCGAACCGGGATGTCGAAGCTGCACAGCCCGAGGGCTTCGGTGAGCCCGGGCGAGAAAGCGTTGCCGAGGCTCGAGCGCGGCACCAGCGCGATCAGGTCGGTGCTGGCGGCAACGCGCATCGCGTCGGGGTAGCCGGGGACCACGACATGCACGGGCTGGCCCGAGCCGGGTCGATCGGTCGAATCATCGGCCGGCCCGCTGAAATCGCCGAGCTGGGCCGAGATGACGTGACGGCAGGCTGCGTAGCGTGCCGGCGTGATCCTGGCCGACGCGAACAGCGGGTGCCCCGCGCGTGCCACCGCGACGTGCCAGTCGTGAAAGAGCATGCGCGTGTGCAGTTCCGGCGCGTCGTCGCCGCGCTTGCCGATTTCCAGGTCGACCGTGCCGTCGCGCAGTGCTTGCGGATCGCGGTCGGGCTTCGGTACGAAGCGGATACGCACGTGCGGCGCGACTTCGCCGAGCGCGGCGACCACCGGGCCGGACAGCATTTCCATGAATGATGCGGCCGCCCGAATGGTGAACGTCGCTGCGAGCGTCGCCATGTCGACGTCGGCCGTCGCCGGCCGCAGCACGGCGCGTGCGTCGCTTGCGATCGCATGCACGCGATCGCGCAACGCGGCCGCGTGCGGCGTCGGCACGAGCTTGCGCCCGGCGCGTACGAGCAGTTGATCGCCCGTGGCGCTCCGCAGCCGCGTGAGCGTACGGCTCATCGCGGACGTGCTCAGGCCGAGCCGGCGCGCGGCGCCGGTCACGCTGTTTTCCGACAGCAACGCATCGAGCGCCGTGACGAGGTTCAGGTCGATGTCTTCCATGAGGGCAGGATACGCTTTTGCGCGACTGACATGGCGTTGAGTGCAACTATGGATTGCATCGGGTGCGTCTGGCGCCTGCCGTGATGGATGCCTATAGTGGGCCCATCACGCAACCCGGCAAAGGCTGACACCATGCAATCGACTGAATCGAATCGAAACGCACCCACGATCCTGCTCGTCGCGGCCTCGCGCGGCCTTGGGCTCGCGATGGCGGAGACTTTCCTGGCAAAGGGCTGGAATGTGACGGGTACCGTGCGCGAAGGATCGGGCCGCACGAAGCTGCACGACCTCGCGAGCCGGTACGACGGCCGGCTCGACATCGAGACGCTCGACATCTGCGAGCCGGCGCAACTGGCCGCGTTGCGCGAGCGACTGTCGGGCAGGCGCTTCGACATGCTGTTCGTGAATGCCGGGACGACCAACGATCCGAATGAAACGATCGGCGAAGTGACGACCGACGAATTCGTGCGCGTGATGATCACGAATGCACTGGCGCCGATGCGCGTGATCGAGACGCTGCAGGATCTCGTGACCGCGGACGGCCTGATCGGCGCGATGTCGTCGGGGCAGGGCAGCGTCGCGAACAACGTCAGCGGGATGCGCGAGGTGTATCGCGGCAGCAAGGCCGCGCTGAACCAGTTCATGCGCAGCTTCGCGGCGCGTCAGGCCGATACGCGTCGTGCGCTGGCGCTGATGGCGCCCGGCTGGGTTCGCACCGAGCTCGGCGGGCCCGATGCGCGCCTGACCATCGACGAGAGTGTGCCGGGCCTCGTCGACGTGCTGCTCGCGAAGCGGACGCGGCCAGGGCTCGAATACCTCGACTATCTGGGGCGGACCGTGCCGTGGTAAACGCGTGGTCCGCGGTGCGTCGCCCGCTTGCGAACGACGTTGCGGACACAACTATCGAGCGGCGCGATGATGCGCCGCTCGCTGCAATGCACAACCGACCGCGCTTGACACAGGCGCGCTGCCCACCGTAAATTGCGCTGGCAGATCTAGATAAGAGACTATCTGTAAGATGGTCTCTCCATGCGTCGATCGCATCTGCAATGTCGAGCCTCTTACAGAAAAAATATACGGAGGCCGATTGTGCAAACGATCGCTGTCAAGCTTCATGGCATTGAAGACGTCATCTCCTTTCTCGACGCGCGCCCCGGTATTGCGGGCCGGGCGGGGCTCGTCTGGTGGTTGTCGCTCGGCGGGCTGTTTCTCGACGCATTTTCCAACTCCGCATTGAGCGCCGGCCTCGGGCCGATGACGCACGAATTGCATCTGTCGGCCGCGCAGGTCGCATGGATGACGTCGTTCGCATCGTGGGTCGCGATCGCGTTCAACCCGATCGGCGGCTGGATGGCCGACCGGTGGGGCCGTGTGCGGCCGCTGATCGCCGCGAAGCTGCTGTCGGTGATCGGAGCGCTGCTGGTGGTGTTCGCACCGGATTTCAACGCGATTCTCGCCGGCCGCTTCTTCGTCGGGATGGCGTACGGAATCGACTTCGCGATCGCGATGGCGATGCTCGCGGAGTTCACGCCGGGCCGCCTGAAGAGCCGGCTCAATACCTGGCAGGGCATGTGGTACACGGCCGTCTGCCTGAACCTGCTGCTCGCGCTGGCGTTCCATGCGTGGCAGGTCGGCGATTCGATCTGGCGTTACTCGGTGGCGGCCACCGCGGTGTTCGGCGTCGCCATCCTGGCGCTGCAATGCGCGTTCCTCGTCGAAAGCCCGATCTGGCTCGCGCGCAAGGAAAGGCTCGACGACGCGGCGCGCGCGATGACGCGGATCTACGGGCAGGCCTTCGTCGCCGCGCCCGCGCACGAACGCACCCCCATCGTCAATCCGGCCACGCGCGGCCTCGCGAACGTGCTGCTGATCTTTCGCGGCGTCTACCTGCCGCGCACGATCCTCGCTGCGACCGTGCAGATCGGCCAGTCGATCGAATATTTCGCGATCGGCTGGTATCTGCCGCTGATCAGCGCGGCGCTGTTCGGCAAGGACTTCGTCTACGCGACGCTCGGCGCGCTCGTGTTCAACCTGTTCGGGATCGTCGGCGGTTTCTCGTCGTCGGCGGTCGGCCGCCGTGTCGGCCTGCGCCGCGCGTCGGCGATCGGCTTCGCGGCGGTTTGCGCGATGCTGGTCGTGCTCGGGCTGTTCCATGCGCGCATGCCGCTGTGGCTGTCGGTGGTCGTGCCATCGCTGTTCATCCTGTTCCACTCGGCCGGCCCCGGCGCGAACGGCAAGAGCCTGTCGTCGCTGTCGTTTCGCGGCGAACTGCGCGCGGGCGCGAACGGCATCGTCGGCGCGCTCGGCTCGATCGGCGCGGCGCTCGGCCTGCTGGTCTTTCCGCTGTTTCGCGCGCGCTACGGCCTCGAACACACGTTCCTGATCCTGGCGATCGTGCCGTGCATCGCAAGCGCGATCTGCTTCGCGATCCGCTGGGATCCGACGCGTACGACGATCAATCCCGACAACGAACCCGACGCGCCGCACTTCGGCGAGGACGCGCGCACCGAGTCGGCCTTCCTGAAACCCGCCATCGAGAAAACGCAGCGATGACCGAAACCCGAAACGCCATTCTCGCGATCGACGAAGGCACGTCCGGCACGCGCGCCGCGCTCGTCGACGCGAGCGGACACGTATCGTGCCTTGAATACCTGCCGCTGTCGGTCGAGAGCCCGCGGCCCGGCGTCGTCGAACAGGACGCGAACACGATTCTCGACAAGACGCTGGCAGTCTGCCGCGCGACGCTCGCCCATGCGCATGAGCAGGGTGTGCGCATCGTCGCGCTGGCGCTCGCGACGCAGCGTGCGACCGCCGTGCTGTGGGACACGCGGACCGGGCGCGCGCTCGTGCCCGCGATGGTCTGGCAGGACACGCGTCATGCGGCCGAGCTCGATGGCCTCGCGGCCGACTGGGACCGCGTGCTCGTGGCGCAGGTCGGCCGGCCGGCGGGCGTGCGCTCGCCGTACCTGTGGGCCGTGCATCAGATGCGTACGTCGCAGGCGGTGGCCGACGCACATCGCGCGGGCCGGCTCGCGTTCGGCACGATCGATACGTGGCTGATGTGGCATCTGTCCGATGCGCGCGAGTGCGTGACGACGCCGACCAATGCGACCTCCGCCAGTGCCTACCTGCTCGGCGAACATCGCTATTTCGACCCGTGGCTCGACACGCTGGGCTTTCCACGCGAATTGCTGCCCGCGCTGCGCGAAGACGCCGACACGTTCGGTCGCACGCGCGAGGACGTGCTCGGTATCGACGTGCCGATCCTTGCGTGCGCGGGCGACCAGTTCGCGGGCGCAATCGGCCTCGGCTGCGTCGAGCGCGGCCAGGCGATGTGCGTGCATGGCACCGGCAGCTTCGTCGACCTGCTGACGGGGACGGTGCGCCCCGACGCTGGATCGCACGCGCAACCCGGTCATGCGCACGACGGCACGCTGGCGATGACCGCGCGGCGGCACGGCGGCGTGTCGCATTACTCGCTCGAAACATTCGTCGCGACGACGGGATCGGCGTTGCGCTGGGTCTGCGAAAAGTTGCGCTGGTTCGACGATCCCGCGCAGATCAGCGCACTTGCGGGCACCGTGCAGTCGGCGCGCGGCGTGACGTTCGTGCCGGCGCTCACCGGCCTGCGCGTGCCGCGGATGGAGCCGAATGCGCGCGCGTTGCTGTCGGGCATCTCGATCGCGACGACGCAGGCCGAGGTGGCATACGCGGTGCTCGAAGGCATCGCGCATTCGGTCGCGTCGTGCATGGAGGCCAACCAGGCCGTCGCGCGGGCCGAGGTGTCCGAGCTGATCGTCGGTGGCGGCCTCGCGGGCAGCGACACGCTGCTGCAGATCCAGGCCGACGTGAGCGGCGTGCCGGTGCGCCGGATACGCGAAGGCGACCGGGCGAGCCTGCGCGGCGCGGCATTCCTCGCGGGAGCGTCGGGGCTGATGTGGGATTCGCTCGACGCGGCCCGCGCGACGCTCGTCACCGACGCCGTATTCGAACCTTCGATCGATGCGGACAGCCGGCAGCGCCGGCGTGCGGCCTGGCATGCGCGGATCGCGTCCGAGCTCGCGCACGCGGCCGATTTTGCTCACGCGTAAGTACGGAGAACGACCAGCATGATGTTTTTGCCATCCAGAAAACCACGGACGGACCGTGCCGGGATGACCGGCACCGAGCCGCTGCGCGTGAACCGCGACGAGCATCTGGCGCGACTCGAAGCGGATACCTTCGACGTGCTGATCGTCGGCGGGGGCGTGACGGGCGCCTACGCGGCGTTCGATGCGAGCTTGCGCGGGCTGCGCGTCGCACTCGTCGAGAAGAGCGACTTCGCGTCGGGCACGTCGTCGAAATCGTCGAAGATGGTGCACGGCGGGCTGCGCTACATCGAGCAAGGCAATCTCGGGCTCGTGCGCCATTCGCTGCTCGAGCGGCAGCGATTGCGGCGCAACGCGCGCCATCTCGTGCAGCGCTTGCCGTTCCTGTTCCCGGTCATGGAGCGCGAAGGCGTGTTCGACAAGCGCCTCGCGAAAGCCTTCGAAAGCCTGCTGTGGACCTACGACATCGCCGGCGGCTGGCGCGAGGGCATCCTGCACCAGAAGCTGACGAAGGCCGAAGTACTGTCGCATTGCCCGACCTTCAACGAAACCTACCTGACGGGCGGCTTCCTGTATTTCGACGCGCGCGTCGACGATGCGCGCCTGACGCTGAACCTCGTGCGCACGGCCGCATTTCACGGCGCGACGGTCGCAAACCACGCGCGCGTGGTCGAGCTGACGCGTGACGGCCATGGCAAGGTCGACGGCGCGATCGTGCATGCCGACGGCCGTGAGCGGCGCGTGCGGGCGCGCGTGGTCGTGATGGCGACCGGCGTATGGCTGCGCGACTGGACCGGCGCGCGCAAGGGCGATGCGGCCGCGTTGCAGGTACGGCCCGCGAAGGGCGTGCATGTCGCGATCCCGTGGCTGAAGATCCGCAACGACTGCACGGTGACGATCCCCGTGCCGGGCCGCAACCGCCGCGCGACGATCACGCGCTGGGGCAACGTGTCGTATCTCGGCACGACCGACGAGGACTACGACGGCGATCTCGACGACGTGCATTGCACGCGGCAGGAACTCGATTTCCTGCTGGAAGGCGCGCGCTCCGCGTTGAAGGTCGACCTGAACGCGGCCGACGTGGTCGGCAGCATCGCCGGATGCCGGCCGCTGGTCGGGCCGCCGGGCGGCAAGACGATCGAGATGAAGCGCAATCACGAGATTCACGTCGCGCCCGACGGGCTCGTGACGATCGTCGGCGGCAAGCTGACGACGTCGCGGCACATGGCCGAGCAGACCATCGATACGGTAGGCAAGCTGCTCGGCCGCCGCACGCGCTGCCGCACGAAATCCGCGTACCTGCTCGGCGCGGCCGGCTACGACCCGCAGGCGATCGTTGCATCGGGCGGGCTCGCCGCGCATCTCGGCGAACGCTACGGCACCGAGGCGCGCTTCGTCGGCGATCTCGCCGACGCGACGCCGTCGCTGCTCGCGCCGATCGTCGAAGGGCTGCCGTACAGCGAAGCGGAAGTGCTCTATGCGGTGCGCCACGAATTCGCGCGCAGCATCGACGACGTATTGTCGCGCCGCACCCGCGCGCGGCTGATGGCGCGCGATGCGTCCGCACGCGCGGCGCCGCGCGTCGGCGCGATTCTTCAGGCGGAGCTCGGCTTGTCCGAGGCAGCCGTCGCCAGCCAGGTGCGCGACTACGTCGCCGCCGTCGCACTCGAAAAAGCCATCCTCATGGGAGAACACGGATGATCAGCAAGGAAGCCATCAAGCGCGGCTACAACCGCGGCAACTACGTCGTCGGCGCGCATACGCCACCCCCTTATTCGCTGAACTTGCCCGCCGCCGGCGGCGCACCGGCCGAGGCCGGCATGCAGCGCGCGCCGGTTGCGGTATCGCCGCAGCAGGTCGATGCGCTGCGCGCGGTGGCCGACGAGGTGCTCGCGCAGCCGGCCGACGTCGTCGCGTGGACGCGCGACTGGTGGGCCGCGTCGATGGTCGCGGAAACCGCCGGCCGGCCCGCGACGCCGAATGCGGTCGTCGTGCGCGTGTCGACGGTCGAGCAGGTGCAGGCCGTGATGCGCATCGCGCACGCGGCGACGATTCCGGTGACGGCGTCCGCCGGCCGCAGCAACGTGACGGGCGCGGCGCTGCCGGTGCGCGGCGGCATCGTCCTTGACGTGTGCGGGCTGAACCGGTTGATCGGTGTCGATGCCGAGAGCCAGATCGTCGACGTCGAAGCCGGGATGTTCGGCGACGTGTTCGAGGAAACGCTGCAGCGCGAGCACGGGCTGACGATGGGGCACTGGCCGTCGTCGTTCGGGATCAGCACGGTGGGCGGCTGGATCGCGTGCCGCGGCGCGGGGCAGCTGTCGACCCGCTACGGCAAGATCGAGGACATGGTGTTCGGGATGGACGTGGTGCTCGCGGACGGCAGTCTCGTCACGCTCGGCGGCTATTCGCGCGCGGCGGTCGGCCCCGATCTGCAGCAACTGTTCATCGGCAGCGAAGGGACGCTCGGCATCATCGTGCGTGCGCGCCTGAAGCTGCATCGGCTGCCCGATTACGGCCGCGCGATCGCGTACGGTTTCGATACCTTCGCGGCAGGCCTCGACGCGTGTCGCGAAATCCTGCAGCGCGGCGCGAACCCGGCGGCGCTGCGGCTCTACGACGCACTCGAGAGCGGCGTGCAGTTCGGTCTGCCCGACACGAACGTGCTGCTGATCGCCGACGAAGGCGCGCGCGAGATGGTCGACGCGGTGATGGCGATCAGCGAACGCGTCGGCGAGGAAGGCGGGCGCAAGCTCGACGGCGACGCGATCTTCGAGAAGTGGCTCGATACGCGCTACCTGACCGGCAAGAGCGCGGAAGGCTTCAAGCGCAGCCCGGGTTTCGTCGCCGACACGCTGGAGATGTGCGGCCGCTGGCGCGATCTCGCGGCGATCTATCGCGACGTGGTGGCCGCGCTGCAGGCCGTGCCGGGCACGCTGGCCGGATCCGCCCACCAGTCGCATGCGTATGCGGACGGCGCGTGCCTGTATTTCTCGCTGCGCGGCGACGTCGCGGTGGCCGAGCGGGCCGCCTGGTACCGTGCCGCATGGGACGCGGCAAACGCGGTGCTGATCCAATACAATGCGGCGTTGAGTCATCACCACGGCGTCGGGCTGCTGCGTTCGCCGTACATGCGCGATTCGCTGGGCACGGCATTCCCGGTGCTGCAGACGGTGAAGCGCGCGCTCGATCCGAAGCACATCCTCAACCCCGGCAAGCTCGGTCTCGGCGACGAGACCGGCCCGCACGTCGACCGGTAAACGTCATGGACAAGTCGCTGGGCGCGCGTCTCGCCCGTCATCCCGTCATCGCCACGCTGTATGGCGTCGAGCAGGCCGACAGCTTCATCGACAGCGAGGCCGAGGTCGGCATCGTCGCGAACGTCGACCTGCGCCGGCTGCAGGCGGTAGTCGCGGCGCTCGCCCGGGCCGGCAAGTTCGTGATCGTCAACATCGACAGTTGCGACGGGCTGTCCCAGGACAAGGGCGGCGTCGAGTATCTGGCGGATATCGGCGTCGCGAGCGTCGTGTCGACGCGCGTCGCGACGATCCAGCGCGCGAACCGCGCGGGGCTGATCACGATGCAGAAGGTGTTCGTGACCGATCGCTCGACGTGGCCGCGCAGCGTGAAGGCGATCGAGCAGAGCGATCCGAACCTCGTGCAGCTGATGCCGGCGCCGATGCTCGCGCACCTGAGCGAAGCGGACCGGCAGGCGCTGCCGCCGATCGTCGCGTCCGGCTTCGTCGGCAACGCGGACGACGTCCGCAGCGCGAGGCGGCACGGGGCGGTCGCGGTGTCGACGAGCGACAGCGCATGGTGGAATTTCGACCCGTCGGCGTGACGGGTTTGCGTCGAACATGGAGCGCATCATGAACGAACCTTACCTGCAGGTCATCGCGCATTACTTCGCAGCGCCCGGCAACGGCGACCGCGTAATCGAACTGCTCGCGGAACTCGCGCCGGCGACGCGCGCCGAGCCGAAGAATCTCGACTACGCGTATTTCCGCTCGCCGGAGAATCCCGACCACATCGTGATTCTCGAGCGCTACCGCGACGCGGACGGCCTCGACGCGCATCGGGAAACGCCGCATTTCCAGCGGATCGGGATCGGCGCGATCATTCCGTTGCTCGATCGCCGCGACGTGTCGCGCTACATGGTGCAGCCGGACACCGGCACGGCGACGCCACCGGGAGGCACCCGATGAACCCGTTTCAATTCCGTACCGTTCCGACGCAGATCGTCGAATTCGGCGTCGCGCGCCGGCTCGGCGCATTGTTGCGCGAACGCTTTCCGGCGCTCGTGCGGCTGTGCGTCGTCACCGACGCGTTCCTGCATCGCAGCGGCGTGCTCGCGCCCGCGCTGGAGAGCCTCGCCGCGCACGGCTGGCAGGTGACCGTGATCGACGACGTGATCGCCGATCCGCCCGAGCACGTGGTGCTCGAAGCGACCGAGCGCGCCGTCGCGGCCGATGCCGAGATCGTGCTCGGCCTGGGCGGCGGGTCGTCGATGGACGTCGCGAAGCTGATCGCGGTGCTCGCGCCGCGACAGCAGGCGCTGGCCGACATGTACGGCGTCGACAAGGTCACGAGCGCGCGGCTGCCGCTCGTGCAGATGCCGACGACGGCCGGCACGGGGTCCGAGGTGACGGCCGTGTCGATCGTGACGGTCGGCGAGGCGCGCAAGATGGGCGTCGTGTCGCCGACCCTGTTCGCGGACGTCGCGATCCTCGACGCGGAACTCACGCTCGGCCTGCCGCGTGCGGCGACGGCCGCGACGGGCATCGACGCAATGGTGCATGCGATCGAGGCGTATACGTCCGCGCGGTTGAAGAATCCGGTGTCCGACATGCTGGCGACACACGCGCTCACGCTGCTGTCTCGCAACCTGCTGGCAGCGTGTGACGACGGCCGGAACCGGCATGCGCGCGAGGCGATGCTGGTCGGCGCGATGTTCGCGGGGCAGGCGTTCGCGAATGCGCCGGTCGCGGCCGTGCATGCGCTGGCCTATCCGGTCGGCGGCATTTTCCACGTGCCGCACGGGCTGTCGAATGCGCTGGTGCTGCCGCACGTGCTGCGCTTCAATGCGCCGGCCGCCGCGCCGCTGTATGCGGAACTTGCGGCGATCGTCGCGCCGTCGGCGACGGGCAGCGACGAAGCGCGCACGCACGCGCTGATCGCCGAAATCGACCGGCTGATCGTCGCGACGGGTATTCCGCGCACACTGCGCGAAGTCGGCATTGGCGAAAGCGATCTGGCGCGGATGGCGTCGGATGCGATGTTGCAGACGCGCCTGCTCGTGAACAATCCGCGCGAGGTGACGGAGGCCGACGCGCTGGAGATTTACCGGCAGGCGTGGTGATGCGGCGGGCGCGCGCATCGCGCTGCCTGCCGTGATTCAAGAGGTCCGCACGGCCTGTCGGGCAGGACACGCCGCGACGCATGCGCAGGCCAGCGCGACGGTCACGAGCATGCATCCGGCCCACGGCGTGACGAGCAGTGCGTCGCGCCCGACGAGCACACCGCCGAGCGCCGACCCCAGCGCGACACCCGCATGCATGGCCGATACGTTGATGCCGACGCTTGCATCGGCCAGCGGCGGCGCGGCGTGGATCAGGTAGTTCTGCACGATCGGCGAGATCGACCAGCTGATGCCGCCCCACAGCATCATCGCGGGCACGAACGCGAGCGGCGATGCGCCGGCCGCCGGCAGCACGGCCATCGCGACGAGAAACGCGGCCGGGCATGCGCACAGCGCGCGTGACGCGCCGAGCCGGTCCGAGAACAGTCCGCCGAGCCACGCACCGGTCACGCCGGCGATCCCGAACGCGACGTACAGCCCTTCGAGTGCCGCCGCGCCGGGCGACAGCACGGCCTGCAGATAGGGCGTGAGATACGCGAACAGCGTGAAATGCCCGCCGATCATTGCGATGGACACGAGCTGCGCGGCCAGCAGCCGCGGCCGTGACAGCACGGCACGATACGAAGACCCGGCCGGCATCCCGGCCGACGCCGGCGCCATGCGTGGCAGCCGGCGGGCGAGCCAGATCCCGAGCGGCAGGGCAGGCACGGCGATCGACACGAACACCGCGCGCCAGCCGGCCCATTCGGCGATCCGCATCCCGATCGGCACGCCGAGCACGAGCGACGCGCTGATCCCCATGAACACGATACCGATCGCGCGGCCGCGTTGCGACGCGGGGGCGAGTTCGGCCGCGAACCGTGTCGCGACGAGGATCAGCGTCGCGCAGCTCGCGGCCATCAGCACGCGCGCGGCGAACAGGCTCGCATAACCAGGGCTCGCGGCGGCAAGCAGGTTCGCGGCCGCGAATGCGCCGAGTGCCGCGAGCAGCGCGGTGCGCCGCTCGACGCGCGCGACGCAGGCGGCCGCAACGAGCGCGGCCAGTGCGAATACGGCGGAGAAGATGGTGGTGAGCTGGCCGGCGGCCGCAATCGACACGTGAAGGCCGGCAGAGATCGCCGGCAGGATGCCGACGCAGATGTTTTCGGCGACGCCGGCCAGGAACACGGCGGCGGCCAGCAGGTACACGCGAACGTCCATCGCAAACCCCTCCTGTACGGTCGACACGACAGCGCCGGGCAGGGGCGGGGCCGCATCGGATCGAATCGACGGATGGGTTTCGAGGCGAGGCTTCGGTTATCCCGGAAAGAAGGACGGTACCGCACGGTCAGGCGGGGCGCAAGGGTCGATGCTGGGCGCCGGCGCCCGCGCCGTGCGGCAGTCGCGAAGAAGGGCGGCGCGCTGCCGCCCGTCAGGATCAGGCGCGTGATGCGTCGACGCCGGCCGCCACCACGTACGCCGACGCCTGCTTCGTGCCGTCCGGTTTCGTTTCAAGGTACACGCCCTGGATCTCCGGCTCGAAGCCCGGCAGCGCGTTGATCCCGGCCTCCAGCGCACGGAAGTAGTCGAGCGCCGGGCCGCCCCAGGCTTCGCCGGGCACCACGCAGAAGATGCCGGGAGGATAGGGGAGCGCGCCTTCGGTTGCGATCCGGCCTTCGATGCGGTCGAGCGTGACGAGCTCGACGTTGTTGCGGATCAGCTCGGCATTCGCGGCCTGCGGCTGCATTACCTGCTTCGGGAACTGCGCACGCCGGAACATCTGCTTCTGCAGGTGCTTCATGTCATGGCTGCGGTAGAAGTCGTGCATGCGCTGGCACAGCTGCCGCAGGCGCATGGTGCCGTACAGCTCCGGATAGGCTTCGCACAGCGACGGAATCGCTTCGCGCAGCGGCGTGTCCTGGTCGAGATGGCGCTCGAACTGCGCGAGGTGCGCGACCAGATGCTGCAGCTTGCCGAAGCTTTCCGACGGCGTGAGCAGGAACAGGATCGTGTACAGGTCGGCTTTCTCGGGCACGACGCCGTGCTCGCGCAGGTAGCGCGCGAGGATCGGCGCCGGTGCGCCGAACGGCGCGTACTCGTGCGTGTCGCGATCGATGCCGGGCGTCGTCAGCAGCAGCTTGCACGGGTCGACGAAATACTGGTCGTCCGCATAACCTTCGAAGCCGTGCCAGGTGTCGGCCGGGTGGAAGCGGAAGAAGCGCAGGTCGTCGACGATCTGCTCGGTCGGGTAGTCGGCCCACGGGCGGCCGTCGATCTGCTGCGGAACGAACGGGCGGATCTGGCGGCAGGTCTTCATCAGCAGCTTGCGCGCATCGACGCCGTGTGCGACGCAGTCGCGCCACAGGCGCCTGCCGGCCGGGCCCGCATGCATCTGCGCGTTGACGTCGAGCGCCGCGAACATCGGGTAGAACGGGCTCGTCGACGCATGGATCATGTACGCGTTGTTGAAGCGCCGGTGATCGCAGAAGCGCTTCTGGCCTTCGATGTGGCTGTCCTTCTTGTGGATCTGCGATGTTTGCGAGAAGCCGGCCTGCTGCTTGTGCACCGACTGCGTGACGAAGATGCCGGGATCGTCGGGGCCGAGCGTCAGCATCAGCGGCGAGCAGTCCTGCATCATCGGGATGAACTGCTCGTAGCCGACCCACGCCGAATCGAACAGGATGTAGTCGCACAGATGGCCGATGCGGTCGACGATCTCGCGCGCGTTGTAGATCGTGCCGTCGTAGGTGCCGAGCTGGATCACCGCGAGCCGGAACGGGCGCGGCTGGTCGGCGCGCTCGGGTGCGACGTCGCGGATCGCGTCGCGAATGCGTGCTTCGTCGAGCGCCGCGCTGTCGACGCCGCCGATGAGGCCCCACGCGTTGCGCGCGGTTTCGAGGTAGACCGGCCGCGCGCCGGACAGCACGAGCGCGCCGAGGTGTACCGACTTGTGGTTGTTGCGGTCGAACAGCACGAGATCGTCGGGCGCGAGCAGCGCGCTCGTGACGACCTTGTTCGACGTCGACGTGCCGTTCAGCACGAACCAGGTCTTGTCCGCGTTGTAGATCCGCGCGGCGTTGCGCTGCGCTTCCAGCGCGGGGCCTTCGTGGATCAGCAGGTCGCCGAGCCGGACGTCCGCGTTGCAGAGGTCCGCGCGAAAGATGGTTTCGCCGAAGAAGTCGAAGAACATGCGGCCGAGCGGGTGATTCGAGAAGAACTGGCCGCCCTGGTGGCCCGGGCAGTCGAACTCGACGTAGCCGCGCTGCACGTATTCGCGCATGACCTTGAAGAACGGCGGCAGCAGGTTCTCGCTGTAGATGTCGGCCGCGGCGGAAATCTGCCGGCCGTAGTAGTGGCGGCCGCCGTGCCGGAGCTGGATCACGCCGCTCGCGCTCGGCAGGACCGACGGCGGCACTTCCTGGTCGGGTTCGACCGCGACGAAGAACGGAATCGCGAACCCGGTTTTTTCAACGGTTTTCAGCACCTTTTGTGCCGATTCAATTCCGACGACGATTGCCGCGATATTCGTGAAATCGGTCTGGAATACATCGACCTGTTCGTGCGTGGTGAGGAAGGCGCCGATCAGCGCCGGCTCGACTGCGATTTTCAACAGGCTCACGCGAACTCTCCCGTAAATGTGCGGAAGCGGGAGCGGTATTCGTGCCGGTACGCAATCCATGCGTGATCCGGCATGCACCGCAGCCGATTCAAATGCTCCCGCGAATGCTGAATGCCGAATGCGCGTCGCGCCAGCTGGCCTTGCGCGGCGGGGTGCAGCAGGCGCCGGTCAGCGCACGGCGCAGCCGATCCTAGCAACAAAACCCGGTGAATTCAATCGATTGGAAATGACAATGTCATTGCAGGATGAGGATGATCAAGTTATCTCGAATTTAAATGCTGCGGTGCACATAAAAATGATCAAATCATGAAATCAGCTTTGAAAGCGACCGACGGCTTCACCGAATCGTCTGCTTTTCATTGAAAGTCGTCTATGGCATAGTCGGCAGCGAATTGAATGGCGAATCAAACCGGAATTGCGAGCGTCTCACGCCGTGGACCGTGGCCTGCTGTCCGCGTGCTCGTGAGATGAACAACACAACAATCGAAGCATCGGAACCGCGAGGGCAACATCATGAATACTTCAGCCGGTGGCATTCGTCGTCTCGGCATGCGCGCACTGCTGGTCGATGACGAGATCGCTCAGGAAACGGCGACCGGGCGTGCGGTCCGTACGCTGAGCGCGGAGCTCGTGCAACGCGACATCGACGTGCTCACGGCGACCTCCGCCGACGATGCGATCATGCTGATCCGTTCCGATCCGTCGATCCAGTGCGTGCTGCTCGACTGGGATCTCGGCGTGGACGGCCACGGGCCGTCCGAGGCCGTGGTCGACGCGGTCAGGCAGCGCAACGCCAACGTGCCGATCTTCCTGCTGGCCGACCGCAGCGTCGCGTCGTCGGTGCCGTCCGCGGTGATGGGGCAGGTCGACGATTTCGTGTGGCTGCTCGAGGATACGGCCGACTTCATCGGCGGGCGCATCCATGCGGCGATCGAACGCTATCGCTCGACCGTGCTGCCGCCGATGTTCGGCGCGCTCGCGAAGTTCTCCCGCGTTTATGAATACTCGTGGCACACGCCCGGACATACGGGCGGCACGGGCTTTCTGAAATCGCCGGTTGGCCGCGCGTTCTTCGAATACTTCGGCGAATCGCTGTTCCGCTCGGACCTGTCGATCTCGGTCGGCGAACTCGGCTCGCTGCTCGATCACTCGGGCCCGATCGGCGAAAGCGAACGCTACGCGGCGCGCGTGTTCGGCGCGCATCGCACCTATCACGTGACGAACGGCTCGTCGACGTCGAACCGCATCATCCTGATGGCGAGCGTGAGCCGCGACCAGATCGCGCTGTGCGACCGCAACTGCCACAAGTCGGCCGAGCACGCGATGACGATGTCGGGCGCGATCCCGACCTACCTCGTGCCGACACGCAACCGCTACGGGATCATCGGGCCGATCGCCTCCGAGCGCCTCACGCAGACGGCGATTCGCGAAGCGATCTCGTCGAACCCGCTCGCGGCCGGGCTGGCCGATCGCCAGCCGAAGCACGCGATCATCACGAACTCGACGTACGACGGCCTCTGCTACAACGTCACGCGCGTGGAAGAACTGCTCGGCGCGAGCGTCGACCGGCTGCACTTCGACGAAGCCTGGTACGGCTACGCGCGTTTCAATCCGATCTACCGCGACCGCCATGCGATGCACGGCGACCCGCGCGACCATCACGCGGATCGCCCCACGGTGTTCGCGACGCAGTCGACGCACAAGCTGCTGACCGCGCTGTCGCAGGCCTCGTATATCCACGTGCGCGACGGCCGCAGCCCGATTCCGCATGGTCAGTTTAACGAAACGTTCATGATGCACGCATCGACGTCGCCGAACTACGCGATCATCGCGTCGAACGACGTCGCCGCGGCGATGATGGACGGCCCCGGCGGCGCCGCGCTGACGCACGAATCGATCGAGGAGGCCGTCGCGTTCCGCCAGATGATCGCGCGGATGAACAGCGAATTCGGCGCGAAGGGCGACTGGTTCTTCGAATGCTGGCAACCCGATACCGTGCTCGAGGCGCGCACGGGCCGCACGCTGCCGTTCCACGATGCGCCGCCCGAGCTGCTTGCGAGCGACCCCGCATGCTGGGTGCTGCGCCCCGGCGCGCAATGGCACGGCTTCGGCAATATCGAAGACGGCTACTGCATGCTCGATCCGATCAAGGTGTCGATCGTCACGCCGGGCGTCGCACCGGCCGGCGGCCTGATGCCGGTCGGCATCCCGGCGAGCGTCGTGACCGCGTATCTCGATGCGCGCGGGATCGTCGTCGAGAAGACGACCGACTTCACGATCCTGTTCCTGTTCTCGATCGGCATCACGAAGGGCAAGTGGGGCTCGCTGGTCAGCGCGCTGTGCGACTTCAAGCGCGACTATGACGCGAACCTGCCGCTCGACCTGGCGATTCCGTCGCTCGCGAAGGAGCACGGTTCACGGTATGCGGGCATGGGGCTGAAGGACCTGGCCGACACGATGTTCGCGGCGATGGAGCAACTCGGCACGACGCGGCTGATGTCGGAGGCGTTCTCGATCCTGCCGACGCCGGAGATGAGCCCGGTGCGCGCGTACGAGCATCTCGTGCAGGGCCGCGTCGAGCAGGTCACGCTCGAAGAACTGGCCGGGCGGACGGTCGCCACCGGCGTCGTGCCGTATCCGCCGGGCATTCCGCTCTTGATGCCGGGCGAGAACGCGGGGCCGGCCGGCGGCCCGGTGCTCGGCTACCTGAAGGCGCTCGAAGCGTACGACCGGCGTTTCCCGGGTTTTGCGCACGACACGCACGGCGTGGAAGTCGAGGACGGCACGTATCGCGTGTACTGCCTGACGGCGTGAGCGCCTGAACGGACGAACGAGCGACCGGCCGCGCGGCGGCCTCACATCGAAGGATCGACATCATGGAAAACGCAGCGCGCATGACCGACGCGGCCCCGGCGGCCGCGCCGAAGAACCGGATGAATGTCTGGCAGCTGACCATCCTCACGGCGGTCAACATGATGGGCTCCGGCATCATCCTGCTGCCGTCGAAGCTTGCGCAGGTCGGCACGATCTCGCTGCTGTCGTGGATCGTCACGGCCGGCGGCTCGCTCGCGCTGGCCTACGCATTCGCGCGCTGCGGGATGCTGAGCCGCAAGCCGGGCGGGATGGGCGGCTACGCGGAATACGCGTTCGGCAAGGCCGGCAACTACATGGCGAACTACACGTACGGGCTGTCGCTCGTGATCGCCAACGTCGCGATCGGCGTCACGGCGGTCGGCTACGGCACCGTGCTGTTCGACGCAACGCTGTCGCCGCTGCAGACGGGGATGTGGACCATCTTCCTGCTCGTGCTCACGACGGTCGCGAACTTCGGCGGCTCGCGCATCACCGGCCGGATCGGCGCGGTGACCGTGTGGGGCGTGATCGTCCCGGTCGTCGTCGTGTCGCTGATCGGCTGGTTCTGGTTCAGCGGCGCGACCTGGGGCGCGGCCTGGAACCCGAACAACCTGCCGTTCGGGCCGGCCGTCGGCGGCTCGATCGCGGTGACGCTGTGGGCGTTCCTCGGCCTCGAGTCGGCATGCGCGAACTCGGATGCCGTCGAGAATCCCGAGCGCAACGTGCCGATCGCCGTGCTCGGCGGCACGATCGCATCGGCGATCTTCTACATCGTGTCGACCAACGTGATCGCGGGCATCGTGCCCAACGCGATCCTCGCGAAGTCGAACGCGCCGTTCGGCATTGCATTCGCGACGATGTTCACGCCGACCGTCGGCACGATCGTCACCGCGCTGATGGTGATCGCGTGCATCGGCTCGCTGCTCGGCTGGCAGTTCACGGTCGCGCAGGTGTTCAAGAGCTCGGCGGATGTCGGCTACTTCCTGCCGGTGTTCGCGAAAGCGACGCGCACCGGCACGCCGATCGTCGGCATGGTGATCCTGCTCGTCGCGCAGGTCGCGCTGGCGCTGATGACGATCAGCCCGGAACTGAGCAGCCAGTTCCAGAAGATCGTCGATCTCGCGGTCGTCACGAACCTCGTGCCCTACGTGATGTCGATGGCCGCGCTGATCACCATCCAGAAGGTTGCAAAGGTGCCGCCGGCCAAGGCGCTGCTGACGAACGTGATCGCGATGGTCGCCACCGCGTACAGCTTCTATGCGCTGTTCAGCTCGGGCGAGCAGGCGCTGATGCTCGGCGGCCTGTGCGTGTTCCTGGGCTGGACGCTGTTCGGCTTCGTCAGCGCGCGTTTCTACCAGATGGAAGTCGACGCGCACGTGAAGGAGCCGGGCAAGTCGCTGCAGGCGTGACGGCCGCCGCCGGTGGCCGGTGACGGCTACCGGCGACGTTTCGTCAGCAGCAGCGGGACCTCCTTCTTCAGCAGGTCGACGACTGCGCGCACGCGTGGCGGCAGCGGCCGTTGCGCCTGCACGAGCGCATTGAGCGCGTAGTCGGGGATCGTATGGCGCGGCAGGATCTCGACGAGCTTCCCCTGCTGGAATGCGGTGATGCAGGCCGGCAACTGGACCACGCCGATGCCGCCGCCGGCCACGATCGTGTCGTACATCGGGCGCCAGTGGCTCGTCGTCATCACCGTCTGGATCCGCGCGTATTCCACGGTCTTGTCTTCATCCTGCAGCGGCAGCTGCTCGTTCGCGAAGATGCCTTTCACGCGGATGAACGGATGGCTCGCGAGGTCGGCCTTCGTTTCGATCGGGCCGAACCGGTCGAGATACGACGGCGCGGCCACGAGCACGCGGCCGACTTCACCGATCGGATGCGCGACGAACCCGCCGTCGCCGAGCTGGCCGAGACGCATCGAAATGTCGACGCCTTCCGTGACCGGATCGACGATGTTGTCGTTCAGCACCAGGTCGATGTGCAGCCGCGGGTAGGCCGCGCGGATCTGCATCAGCGCGTGCGGCATCACGACCTCGCCGAAGCATTGCGGCGCCGCGAGCCGGATCGTGCCGACGAGCGTGTTTTCCGTTTTCGATACCGCGGCAATCGTGTCTTCCGCCGCTTCGAGCAACTCCTTGCTGCGCGCGTAGAAGATCCGGCCTTCTTCCGTGCAGTTGAGCGTGCGCGCACTGCGCATCAGCAGCCGGGTGCCGAGAAATTTCTCGAGCTTGTCGATGCGCTCGCTGACGGCCGGCTGGCCCATGTCGAGATCCCGGGCCGCGCCGGACATCGTCCCGCGCTCTACGACCCTGACGTAGATCCGCATCGTCGCCAACAAATCCATGAAATCGCGCCTCTTGTCTGATTAGAATCGGCTTATAATCCACACCGAAATTCCATGATTCATTCCCGGATGGCGTGTAATGCGCGCCGCATGCGAAGAATCTTCCGGTAAATACAACGTATTCACAACCAGCCGGAAAATATTTCGCATGTCGATCCGTTTTTCAATCGAAAGATGGTACTAAAGCGCCATTCCGCGAGGGATGTGCATCGTGCCGATATTGGCTATCGGCTCGACAACCTACCGCCAAACCCTGACGCGCCGTAACCTTCGCCGCGATCTGTCCGTTTCGACAGCGCCTGGTTGACGCACGGCATGGTTCGTTGCGTTCTCATCGATCTCTTTTGAACGCCGCCGTGTGCGGCAAGCCTGTGCGCAGCGCACGTCGGCAGGTAGCGCGCGGGGTGCTCGCGCCGGGCATGGCCGCGTCCGGTTCGCGGCGATGACGCAGCGTGCGTTTGCGCAGCCTGCTCCCGGAATAGCGGCCGGCGAAGCCGCGTGTGTTCATCGGCACGATGAGCGACAATCGGCTTCCGCGCGACCGACAGGAGACGACATGACGCAGCAGGACGAAGCCGTGCGCACGCACTGTGTCGCATGGCAGATCGTGCAGACGTGGCAGGCGTGCGAATGGTGCCGGCTCGTCGAATCGCACTCGGGCATCGACCTGTCGGGCTCGGTGTCGGGTGCGATCGACGGCGCGCCGTTTCGCGTCGACTACGCGATTGCATGCGGCGCCGACTGGCTCACGCGCTCGGCACGCGTGACACGTTGGGTCGGCACGTCGCAGCAGCAGTGGGACATCGCCTGCGATGCAGGCCTATGGACGGTCGACGGTGTCGATGCGCCGGCGCTCGCGGGCGCGACCGATATCGACCTCGGTTTCAGCCCGTCGACCAATACGCTGCCGATCCGGCGGCTCGCGCTCGCCGTCGGCGAATCGGCCGTGATCCGCACCGCGTGGCTGCGGTTTCCGGATTTCGACTTCATGCGTGGCGAACAGCGCTATACCCGCACGGCGCCGCACCGCTATCGCTACGAGAGCGGCACGTATGCGGCCGATATCGCGATCGATGGCGCGGGCCTCGTCACCGACTACGACGAATGGCGGCGCATCGGCGCCGCGCTCGCGCGGTAACGCGTCAGCGCGCGCTGGCGACCGACAGCTTGCCGGGAATCAGCTTCAGCGTGCTGAACGTGTCGGCGATGTTCTGCTGATACGCGACCGTCGCATCGGTGATAGGCTGCACGCCGTAGCCGGCGCGCTTGAGCGCGACTTCGAGCGTCGGCGCGTCGAGGCCGACGAGCGGCGACAGTTGCGTGGCGACCTCGGGAACGTGATCGCGCGCCCAGCGGTCGACCGCGTCGACTTCGTCGAGCAGCGTGCGCAGCACCTGCGGGTGGGCGGCCGCATACTTGCGCGCGGCGAGGTAGTACTGCGTGTTGCGCACCAGCCCGTCGCCGTTCGCGACCACGCGCGCGCCGAGCTGCCGCTCGGCGGCGGCGAAATACGGATCCCAGATCACCCACGCATCGATACTGCGCTGCACGAACGCGGCGCGCGCGTCGGCGGGCGTCAGGTAGATCGGCTGGATGTCCGCATACGTCAGGCCCGCGCGTTCGAGTGCCTTCACGAGCAGGAAGTGGACGTTCGAGCCCTTGTTGAACGCCACCTTCTTGCCGCGCAGTTGCGCGACGGTGCGGATCGGCGAATCGGGCAGCACGATGATCGCCTCGCCCTGCGGCGCGGGCGGCTCGTTGCCGATATAGACGAAATCGACGCCGCCGGCCTGCGCGAAGATCGGCGGCGTTTCGCCGACCGTGCCGACGTCGATCGCGCCGGCGTTCAGCCCTTCGAGCAGTTGCGGACCGGCGGGGAATTCGAGCCACTGCACGGTGACGCCCTGGTTCGCGAGACGCTTCTCGAGCGTGCCGCGTGCCTTGAGCACGACGAAGTTGCCGTACTTCTGGAAGCCGATGCGCAGCCGCGTGCCCGTGTCGTCGGCCCGGGCGGGGCCGGCCGCGAGCGGCCCGAGCGCGAGCCCGGCCAGACCGGCGGCTGCGCCGTGCAGCCATTGGCGGCGGCGCGGGTTTGCCGGTGTCGTTTCAGCGTCTGCGTGCGGTGTGTCGGTCATCGGGTCATCCTGCGTGCGGGTTCACGGGTCGCGCGCGTGGACGGCGCGGCCGGCGCAAGGCAGGGCCGGATGCGGGCGATGCACGCCACCGGCCGGCCCGCGCCGGATTCAGGACGATACGGCCGCGCCGGCCGGTGGCCAACCAACGATTGCGTATATGCAAATCAGCGGCACGGCGGTGCTCAATCGGTGCCGGCCGGGCTTTCCTCGATCGAGTCGACGCGATCCGGATAGAACGCGAGGTGCCCGCGAATCGCTTCGACGGCCGGATACGGATGCTCGTAGGTCCATACCGCGTTGGTTGCGCGTTCGCCGCCGGCCGGGATCGAGTAGTACGCGCAGTCGCCCTTGTACGGGCAGTAGGTCGCGTGATCCGTGCGTTGCAGCAGCGACATGTCGGCGTCTTCGCGCGGCAGGTAGAGCACGGCCGGATAGCTGGCCTCGCGCAGCGCCAGCGCATGGCGCGTATCGGCGACGACCTTGCCGGCCACCTTCACCACCACGCGCCGCGGATGCGGTTCGATCGTGATCGGATGGTCGGGGCCCGGCGATTTCACGGGGCGAGAGGGCGTATCGGGACTGATCGACATCGTGGGTCCTCCATGACTCGACGGCGCTGCGGCGCCGGGCGGATCCCGGCGCGCCGGCGCCGGCGTTTGCCAGCCGATACGATGCGCCGATTCGGGAAAGTCTGCAGGGGGCCTGAAGGCGGCGGCGCGAACGGCTGCCGGATCGTGCGCCGGCGCTCGCGTGGACGTTTTCATGCACGGGCAGCGGGATGCATCGGCGACGATAAGCAACGCCGAATTAATTGGTAAGCGATCGGCGCGATGCGCGCGAAGATCGGCCGTCGTCATTCGCATGACAGCCATCCTTTCTCTCCGCCACCATGAAGAACGCTTACGTTTCGTCAGCCGCGCGTCGTACGCGCGGCGTACCGCGTGCCGCCGTCGCGCTTCGCTGCATCGCCGCGTCGCTGCTGTTCGCCGGCGCGGCGACACCGGCGCTTGCCGCGCCGGCCGGCAAGACGCTCGTGTACTGCACCGAAGGCAGCCCGGCCGGTTTCGATCCGGGCCAGCACACGACGAGCACGGATTTCGATGCGAGCACGTACACCATCTACAACGGGCTCGTGCAGTTCAAGCGCGGTACGCTCGATCTCGAACCGTCGCTCGCGACGAGCTGGGACGTATCGCCCGACCAGCGCACGATCACCTTCCATTTGCGGCGTGGCGTGAAATTCCAGACGACTGCCTGGTTCAAGCCGACGCGGCCGTTCCAGGCCGACGACGTCGTGTTCACGTTCCGCCGCATGCTCGATCCGGACGATCCGTTCCGCAAGGCGTACCCGGTCAGCTTCCCGTATTTCAGCGATCTCGGCTTCGACCGCAACGTCGAGCGTATCGAGAAGATCGACGACTACACGGTGCGCTTCGTGCTGAAGACGCCCGACGTCGTGTTCGTGCGCAACCTGGCGATGGCGTTCGCATCGGTGCTGTCGGCCGAATATGCGTCGCAGCTTGCCGCGCGGCATCGCGAGTCCGACATCAACCAGTTCCCGGTCGGCACGGGGCCGTTCCTGCTGCGCACGTACCAGAAGGACGCGCTGATCCGCTACGACGCGAATCCCGACTACTGGAAGCCGGACGACGTGAAGCTCGCGCGCCTCGTGTTCGCGATCACGCCCGATCCGGCCGCGCGCCTGCAGAAGCTGGTGGCCGGCGAGTGCCAGGTATCGGTGTTCCCGCGCCCGGCCGATCTCGAGACGGTGCGGCGCGATCCGAAGCTGTCGCTGTTCTCGGGGATGGGGTTCAACGTCGGCTTCGTCGCGTACAACACGCAGCATGCGCCGCTCGATCGCGTCGACGTGCGGCGCGCGCTCGACATCGCGATCGACAAGACGGCGATCGTGAAGACCGTGTTCAACGGCGACGCGAAGATCGCGACGAACCCGATGCCGCCCGCGCAATGGTCGTACAACCCGCGCCTGAAGGACGCGCCGCGCGATCCGGCCGCTGCGAAGGCGCTGCTCGCGCAGGCCGGGTTCCCGAACGGCTTCGACCTGACGCTGTGGGCGATGCCGGTGCAGCGTCCGTACAACCCGAATGCGCAGTTGATGGCGCAGCTGATCCAGCAGGACTGGGCGAAGATCGGCGTGCGCGCGAAGATCGTCAGCTACGAGTGGGGCGAATACAACCGCCGCGCGAAGCACGATGGCCAGCATGACGCGATCCTGTACGGCTGGTCGGGCGACAACGGCGACCCCGACAACTGGCTCGGCACGCTGCTCGGCTGCGACGCGGTGCACGGCAGCAACCTCGCGAAGTGGTGCAATCAGGATTTCGAACGACTCGTCAGCGCGGCACGCTCGAACGCGGATGTCGCCAAGCGCACGTCGCTGTACGAGCAGGCGCAAGTCGTGTTCAAGGACCAGGTGCCGTTCACGCCGATCGCGACGTCGATCGTGTCGCTGCCGATCTCCAGGCGTGTCCACGGGCTGACGTTCTCGCCGCTCGGCGGGCACCGGTTCGACGGCGTGTGGCTCGATTGATCGGGAAGCGGCCGGCGCGCTCGTGCGCGCCGGTGTCGGCAGTGGTCGGTTGAATCGGCCGGGTCAGTTCAGCGCGACGGCCGCGGCCGTTTCGACCGGCGAGCCTTCGAGCGCAACCGACGGCCGGCCGTCGGGGCCGACCGGCACATCGCCGGTCAGCGTCGTGCGGTAGAGCTGGCGGTCGAAGTCGAGATCGAAGATGTCGACCGGTGCAAGATGCGCGGTCGCACGGTTGTCCCAGAACGCGATGCTGCGCGGTTCCCACTTGAAGCGGATCGTGAATTCCGGCCGCGTCACGTGCTCCCACAGGAGTTCGAGCAGCGCCTGGCTCTCGCGCGGCGTCAGCCCGACGATCGATTTCAGGAAGCTCGGGCTCACATACAGCGCGCGTTCGCCCGTCTCCGGATGCACGCGCACGAGCGGATGCTCGGTCACGAGCGGGCGGCGTTCGACGGCCTCGTCGAACGCGCCGGTCGCGCGCGCACCAGCCGGCGGCGTGAAGCGGTGGAGGCCGCGCAAGCCGTCGACGAAGCCGCGCAGCGGAGCGGACAGCGTCTCGTAGGCCCGCACGAGATTCGTCCAGTGCGTGTCGCCGCCGTACGGCGGGATCGTCACGCCGCGCAGGATCGACGCCCACGGCGGATTCACGGCGGCCGTCACGTCGGTGTGCCAGCCGGTCCACGGCCGGCGCACCGGTTCCCCTTCGAAGCGGGTCGCCTTGCGGTGCTTCGCGATCGAGTAGACGGCCGGATGGCCGTCGACATGCCCGAACACCGGGTGGCCGACCGTCGGTTCGCCGAACTGCGCGGAGAACGCGACATGCTGCTCGTGCGTGAGGAACTGTTCGCGGAAGAAGATGACGCGCCATCTCAGCAGCGCGGCGCGGATCGCCGCGATCTGCGGCGTGGTCAACGGTTGCGTGAGGTCGACGCCGCGGATTTCCGCACCGATATGGGCGGACAGCGGAATCACGTCGACCGGCTGGGCGGCGGGTTCGAGTAGGGCGCTCATGCGACGCTCCTGGCGGAAGTGAACGGGGCGGAGGGCCGACATCGTTGCGCGTGCAAGTGTCGGTGCGGTGACGGGACGCTCATGATCGAATCTTTGGCAAGGGGTGGCGCGGCGGCGCGCAGGACATGACGCCGCCGCGTGATACGGGCGTTACTGCAGCGTTGCGCCCGGCCCTTTCAGCACGACGCTCTGGCGGCCGTCGATGCCGACCGGCACGTCGCCGTGAACGGTCGCGCGGCGCACGACGCGGCGCGCATCGCCGTAGTCGTTGATCGCGTAGTGCTGCGTCGCGCGGTTGTCCCAGATCGCGACGTCGCCTTCCTGCCAGTTCCAGCGCACGGTGTTCTCGAGACGCGTCACATGCTCGTGGAAGACCTGCAGCAGGTGCGCGGAATCCTGCGACGACAGCCCCTTGAGCCGCTGCACGAAGTGGCCGAGCACGAGCGTACGCTCGCCGGTTTCCGGATGCACGCGCACGACCGGATGCTCGGTTTCATAGACGGTCGACGTGAACACTTCGCGGTAGCGCTTCAGTTGCGTGTCGTCGGCATGCACATGCGTCGACGCGTAGTCGTAGGCGTTGGTGTGCAGCGCCCACAGCGTGTCGGCGAGTGCGCGCAGCGGATCGGGGAGATGCGCGTAGGCGGCGGCCGTATTGGCCCACACGGTATCGCCGCCGAACGGCGGAATCACGAGCGCGCGCAGGATCGAGATCTTCGGGTATGCATCGACGAACGTCACGTCGGTGTGCCACGAATTGGCGCGCGCGCCGTGCGCGGAATCGAGTTCGAGCAGATGGGCGCTGCCGTCGACGGACGGCACGGTCGGGTGGGCGACCGTCTCGCCGAAGCGGCGTGCGAACGCTTCTTGTGCGGTGTCGTCGAGATGGTGCTGGCCACGGAAGAACAGCACCTTGTGGCGCAGCAGCGCGGCATGGACCGCGTCGAACGTCGCGTCGTCGAGCGTGGCCGTCAGCCTGACACCGGCGATTTCGGCGCCGATCCGGCCGGCGACCTGGCGAAGCTGAAGCGGAACGGCGGCCGTGCGCGGCGCGGCGTGCGAAGCATGCGAAGACGGTTGTGCGGCGTGCTGGACTTCGGACATCGTGAATCTCCTGGAGTCGGATCGGTCGAGTCTCCATTCAAGCAGGGACTGCGCTGAACCGGAACCGATGAATCGTCACAACCTTAGCGTTCCCGCTGCGATGAACGATACGTGATGCAGAGCAATCCGGCCGCGCGACGCCGCTACCATGCGAGCCGCCATTCGCCGATCGGGTGCGGGCGCGGCGTATCGACGCGCTTGCCGTCCGTGCCGCCGTTGCGCGGTGGTTCGCTGTCGTCGAAATCGGCGAGCACCGTGTTGCGCAACCGCGCGAATTCCGGCGAATCGCGCCGGCGCGGCCGCGGCAGCGCGACATCGACGATGCGCTCGATGCGGCCCGGGCGCGGCGCCATCGTGACGACGCGGTCGCCGAGATAGACGGCTTCGTCGACGTCGTGCGTGACGAGCATCATCGTGATGCGCTCCTGTTCCCAGATGCGCAGCAGTTCGTTCTGCATCCGCGCACGCGTCTGCGCGTCGAGCGCGCCGAACGGCTCGTCGAGCAGCAGTACGCGCGGGCGGTTCACGAGGCCACGTGCGATCGCGACGCGCTGGGCCATCCCGCCCGACAACTGGTTCGGAAAGGCATGCTCGAAGCCGTTCAACCCGACGAGCGCGATGTGATCCGCGACCGCGCGCCGCTTCGCGGCGGTGTCGAGCGGCGCGTTGCGCAGCGCGGCGGCGATGTTCTGTTCGACGGTCAGCCACGGGAACAGCCGGTGATCCTGGAAGACGATCCCGCGTTGCAGCGACGTATCGCGTACGCGTTCGCCGCCGGCACGGATCTCGCCGGCATAGTCGGTGTCGAGCCCGGCAACCAGCCGCAGCAGGGTCGATTTGCCGCAGCCGCTCGCGCCGACGATCGTGACGAATTCGCCGGCGCGTACGTGAAGCGATACGTCGTCGAGCACGGCGAGCGTCGCGCCGCGTTGCGCGTAGTGCTTGCTCACATGGAGGATGTCGAGCGAATCGGAGGCGAGCGTCGTCATGGCGGGGCGATGAAGGGTGCAGTGGATGAGGGACGGACGATCAGCGCGGCAGGTCGCCGCGACGGGCCAGCACCTTGCGCTCGATCGCACGTGCGATCGCGTTCAGTGCCCAGCCGGTCACGCCGACGACGATGATCCCGAACAGCACGAGATCCATCCGGAACTGCTCGCTGCCGTCGATCAGCGTGTTGCCGATGCCGCTGCCTGCGACCAGCAGGTATTCGGCGCCGAGCGTTGCAAGCCACGAATAGATCAGGCCGAGATACAGGCCGGTGAAGATCGACGGCAGCGCGGCCGGCAGGATCACGTGGCGAATGAGCTGGAGTCGCGAGTAGCGCAGCGCGCGGGCGACGTCGACATACGTCCGCGGCACCGCGTGAATGCCGTCGCAGGTGTGCGCGGCGACGGGCAGCAGCGCGGCGAGCGACAGGAATACGACCTTGGCGGCGTCGCCGAGGCCGAACCACACGGAAATCAGCGGAATCCATGCAAACAGCGAGATCTGCTTGAACGTGTCGAAGCTCGGACCGACCATTCGCGCGGCGACGCGCGACAGCCCGAGCGCGGCGCCGAGCAGCAGGCCGCCCGTCGCGCCGATCGCGAAGCCGCACGCTTCGCGCGCGAGCGACGCGGACAACGCGCGGCCGAGCGCGCCGCTCGTGGCCTGCGCCCATGCGGTGCGCAGCACGTCGGACGGGCCGACGAGCAACCCGCTTTTCACGAGATGCGCGGACGCGATCGCCCACCAGAGTGCGAACGCAACGACCGGAAGCACGAAGCCGCGCCAGTCGGGTACGTGCAGGCGGCGGGCGGGCGGCGGCGGGGCTTCCGGCGTGAGTGCGGGCGGGGCGGAATCCGGCACGGGTGAATCTCCTTCGATTGGGCGGACCGGCTCAGCCGCGAAACGCGGACGGTACGCCGCGGCGCAGGCGTGCCTCGAGCGCGTCGAGCAGCCGGTTGATCAGCAGGCCGACCGCGCCGACCACGACCACGGCCGCCATCACGAGGTCGAGCTGGAACAGTTGCCGCCCGTACACGATCAGGTAGCCGAGCCCTTCGGACGACGCGACCAGCTCGACGACGACGAGCGCGAGCCACGATTTCGTGAAGGCGAGCCGTACGCCGGTCGCGAGCGTCGGGATCGCGGCCGGCAGCACGACATGGACGATGCGTTGCCGGCGCGTATAGCCGAACACGCGTGCGACTTCGTCGAGCGCGGGCGGCGTCTGGCGGAATCCCTGCAACGTGCTCAGCGTGACGGGGACGAGTGCCGCATGCGCGATCAGCAGGTATTTCAGCGGTTCGCCGACGCCGACGAGCAGCAGCAGGAACGGCAGCCAGCCGAGCACCGGAATCTGCACGAGCGCGTTGAAGCTCGGCAGGACATAGGCTTCCAGCGTGCGCGACAGGCCGAGCGCGACGCCGATTGAAAATCCTAGCAGCGTGCCGGCCGCAAAGCCGACCATCACGCGTTGCAGGCTGATCAGCGTGTGGCGCACGAGATCGCCGCTCGTCGCGAGGTCCGCGAGCGATTCGTACACGCGTTCGGGCGGCGGCAGGATCTGCGGCGCGATCCAGCCGCGCGCGCTGCCGACCGTCCACAGCGCGAACAGCAGTGCGGGCAGCGCCCATGGTGCGAGCTGCCACGCGAGCCGCGTCACGACTGCCGCGCGGCGTGTCGGCGTGGCGAGCGCATGACGCTCGGACGACGGAATCGAAAACGCGGTGTCGCTCATCGGCGCAGGTCCGGGTCAGGAGAGGGGCTTGCCGGCCGCGTCGTAACGCTGCCAGTAGTGTTCGAGCTTCAGCGTGCGCAGCGCGTTGTCGAGATACTTCGGCTCGAACCAGCCGTCAACGTCGACCGGCTGCCGGATCAGCTTCAGGTTCAGCGCGTCCTGCGCGACGGCCTTGTAGCGTGCGACGACGAACGGGTCGATCAGCGGGGACAGCCGGTCCTTCAGGCGCTGGTTCGCATAGTCGGCCTGCCACGATGCATACGGCACGCCGCTCTTCGCCCACAGCTTGAACAGCGCATCGCGGTTCGCCTCGTCGGACGACCATTGCGCGCCTTTCACGTACGCGGTGACGACGCGCTGCACGATGTCCGGGTGCGCGCGCTCGAAATCGTCGAGTACGAGCAGGTGGGTCTGCCGCGTCAACTGCGGGCCGTCGTTCTGCGATTCGTAGATGATCCTGGCGAGCCCCGCATCGCGCAGCTTGTACAACTGGTAGTCGCCGACCGACGCATCGATGCCTTTCGACGCGAGCGCGGCGAGCGAGCTGGCGGAGTCGAGGTTGATCACGCGCAGGTCGCGTTCGCCGAGGCCGTTCTTCGCGAGCGCGTTGTCGGCGACGAGTTGCAGGTTGGTCCCGCGGAAGATCGACACGCGGCGCTCTTTCAGGTCCTTGATCGAACGGATCGTCGAGTCGGGCGGCACCGCGATCTTGATCCCCGAGCGCACGCTGGCGGCGAGCAGCAGGCGCGTCTTGATCCCGTTCGAACGGGCGAGCACGGCAGGCAGGTCGCCCTGGTACGCGAAGTCGAGCGCCTTGTTGGCGATCGCCTCGTTGACGGCCGGCCCCGCACCCTTGAAGAACAGCCACTGCACCTTGATGCCGTCGGCGGCGAATTCCTTTTCGACCAGCTGCTGCAACTGCACGGTGGCGGCGCTCGATCCGCCGAAGGTCGGCGGATCGCCGGCACCTTGCTGGGCGACGCCGATGCGGATGGTGGCAGGCTTGTCGGCATGCGCGGCGGCGGCCGGCAACGTAATGAGGGACGCGATCAGCAGCGATCGCAGCAGGCGCAGTGGAAGCATGAATCGATCGGTCAGGAGTACGGTGGAGGGGCGGCGACGGGTGTCGGTCCGTCGAATCATTCTCGATGAGGCGATGGGGGTGGACAAGAAACGATTTGAACTATGCTTATCGCCGCTTTGCGGGTTGCCGCACCGGGCGTTCCGTTCTTTGCGGACGAGAACCGCATTCACATGCATTGGAAAGTCATTCAGGATTCCAATCATTTCGATTGAAGACGAATGCTGAATCAGTCAATTCCGGATTGGAAAAAAGCGAGGGCGACGCGCATGGATTCGCGCGGCGAGCGCTTGCCGAATCGGCGCGAAAGACGGCGGCGGGCAAGCGGGTGGAATGTGAGACGAGCCCGTCATTTTTGCCGGGATGGCACGCCGGGCGTGGCGGGACGCACGCATGCGGATCGTTCCCGCATGCCGATAAATCGAATGGAAACGGTTCGGCTGCAGGTCGGTAAATCATGCGCCGAAACAGTCGTCATGCCCGTTCCGATACGAGAACGATACGCAATGCCGCGAGAAAAAACGACTGCAAATAAACGGTATGGGTTTCACGGGTGCAGGGTGAAATCCATAAATGCATTCCGACGCCAAATAATTTGAATTCGCCTGAAAAATTGTCTATACCCTAGACAAATCAGCGCAGTTGCATCGTGCGGGGACGACCGCACCGGCGATGCAGGCAGGCAACGATCGAAGTCAGCGTTGCACGCCGTGCGTAGTGGGGATCGAGAGAATTCCGGGGGATGCGAACGACCCAGTGCCAGGGGCGTCCGCATGCAGCGCAATGGGCGAATGTCCTGCGCAAACACCGGAGCAACGGAGCGTCTTTGCGTTCAACGGTCGGTCACCGACCCCGTTACACGGAGGTTGCCATGCTGCAATACGTCAAGTCCCTGCTGCGTGACGAGCGCGGCGTCAGCTCGCTCGAATATGCAGTGCTGGCCGGCATCGTCGTGGTCGCGCTGGCGGCGGTCGGCGTGATCCTCAGCAGCACTACCGGCGGCTTGCCGAGCGTGTTCACGACGCTGATCAACAAGGTGACGAGCCTGATCTGATCCCCTGAACCCGCGCGCCGCCGACGAACACAGGGATCCGCAGCGGTAGAACGTATCCGGCCGGGGCGTGTCGACGGACGGCTCTCCCATGCTCATTCTCGTGCAGTCGGTGGCCACGCTCTTGCTGGCCTCGCTCGCCGCGCAGGATCTGCGCGACCGGCGCTTGTCCAATCGCGCGGTGCTGGCGTTCTCGGCGCTGTATTTCGTCGCGGCGGCGCTCGCGCGCGACGGGCTCGCGCCGTTGGCCGGGCATGTCGCGACCGGCGCGGCGATGCTGCTGCTGTTCGGCGGCATGCGCCATGCGGGCTGGATCGGCGGAGGCGACGTGAAGCTGGCGGCGGCGGTATGCCTGTGGGCCGGCCCGGCATGGGTGTTTCCGGTGCTGACGAGTGTCGGCGCGGGCGGTGTCCTGTGTGGCGTCGCGTGGCTGGCGTCGCGGCCGTGGCGCGCCGCGCCGGTTCGCGCGGTCGGCGCGCGCGGCGTGCCGTACGGCGTCGCGCTCGCGCTCGGCGGCACGCTGGCCGTTTGGGCGTCGTTTCCACACACGGTTTCACTGACCTAGCCGGGGGGACGCACGCCGCCATGCCCAAACCGCTGAGACTGGCCGTGCTCGTCGTTGCCGCCGGCATCGGTGCGTTCATCCTGCGCGAACTGTACGTCGCCGCGTCGACGCCGTCGGCACACGCCGAGACGGACCAGGCGAGCGTGCGGGTCGCCGCCGCCGACCTGCCGGAAGGGCTGCTGCTGCGCGACAACGATCTGGCGTGGAAACGCATGCCGCGCACGCAGGTGCCGGCCGGCGCGTTCGTCGAGTCGCAGCCGGGCGCGGACCTGAAGGGCGCGCTGCTGCGCAACCCCGTCGGCGCGGGCGCGCCGATTCGCGTCGAGAACGTGATTCCGGCCGGCGCGCCGGATTTTCTCGCGGCCGCGCTGCAACCCGGCATGCGCGCGATCTCGGTGCCGGTCGACGACGTGTCGGGCAATGCGGGGTTGATCCAGCCGGGCGACTTCGTCGACGTGCTGCTGACGCAGCAGATCGGCGGCTCGGCAACGTCGCCCGGCACGTTCGAAGCGGAGACGGTCGTGCGGCGTGCGCGCGTGCTCGCGGTCGGTTCCGAATTCCAGCGCGCGAAGGGGCCCGCGAGCGCACCGGACGCGCCGGCGCGGGCGCGCACGGTCACGCTCGAGGTCGCGCCGCGCACCGCGCAGGTCGTGCTGGTGGCGACACGCCTCGGCTCGCTGTCGCTCGCGCTGCGCAGTTTCGCGACGAGCGACCGGCGGCAGCCGGCAGGCGGCGACGCACACGAGCCCGATTCCGAGCCCGATACGCAGCCCGTGTGGGCCGGCGACGTGTCGCGCGCGGCTCGCGAGGCCGCACGCGGGCCGTCCGCCGGGCCGGATACGGGCGCGCGGCCGACGTGGCGGAACAATGCGGTCGTGATCTATCGCGGTTCGTCGGTCGACGACGGATCGCGTGGCGGCGGGACCGGCACGCCGGGCCTGCCGCCGCTGCCGTCCGGGCTGCCGGCGTGGCCGGCGATGCCCGCGACACCGGGCGGCGCCAATGTCGCGGCGGAGGCGATTGCGCCGCCGGGAGCGGTGGCGCAGTGACGGATTGACGATTCGGGCCGGCCGCCCGGCGGCCGGCATTTGACGGGAACACGCATGGTGCGCATGGTTCGTTGGATCGCTTTCCTGGGCCTGGCCTGCGGCGTCGCGTCCGGGGGCGTACCCGCACAGGTCGCGCGGGCGCCGGACGCGGGCGCGGCGCTGTCGATCGCGACCGGCAAGGGGGAACTGCTGTCGCTGCCCGAGCCCGCGACCGCGATGTTCGTCGCCGATCCGGCCATCGCGGACATCCAGGTGCCGTCGCCGCGTACCGTGTTCGTGTTCGGCAAGAAGGCGGGCACGACCACGCTGATCGCGCTCGGCGCCAACCATCGCCCGATCCTGCGCAAGACGGTGATCGTGCAGGTCGACACCGCGTCGCTGCAGGGTGTGCTCGACAGCCGCTTTCCGCAACTGAAGCTGGCGGTGTCCGGCGCGCCGGGCTCGCTGATGGTGTCGGGCAAGGTGCCGAGCGCGGCCGATGCGGACGCCGTGATGCAGTCGCTCACGCCGTACCTGCACGACAAGGAAAAGATCGTCAACCGCCTCACGCTGTCGCGCCCGATCCAGGTGAACCTGCGCGTGCGGGTGACCGAGGTGAGCCGCAACATCACGCAGCAGCTCGGCATCAACTGGAGCTCGCTGGGCGGCGCCGGCAACTTCGTCGGCGGGCTGTTCAACGGCCGCACGCTGTTCGACCCGACGACAAGCCTGTTCAACCTGTCGCCGACGGGCGCGTTCTCGGTGCTCGGCGGATTCCGCGCGGGGCGCTGGTCGATCGACGTGGTGCTCGACGCGCTCGACCAGGAGGGCCTGATCACGATGCTCGCCGAACCGAACCTCACCGCGATGTCCGGCGAGACCGCGAGTTTCCTCGCGGGCGGCGAGATTCCGATCCCGGTCGCGCAGGCCGGTTCCTCGACCGGCGCGATCACGGTCGAGTTCAAGCCGTTCGGCGTGTCGCTCGATTTCACGCCGACCGTGCTTGCCGACAACCGGATCAGCCTGAAGGTGCGGCCGGAAGTGAGCGAGGTCGATGCGAACAACAGCGTGACGACCGGTGGCGTCAAGGTGCCGGGGCTCACGGTGCGGCGCGTCGAGACGACGGTCGAGCTGTCGAGCGGGCAGAGTTTCGCGATCGGCGGGCTGTTGCAGAGCCAGACGGCTGACACCGTGTCGCAGATTCCGGGGCTCGGCCGGTTGCCGATCATCGGCCGGCTGTTCTCGTCGAAGAACTTCCAGGACAGCAAGACCGAAGTGGTCGTCATCGTCACGCCGTACATCGTGCAGCCGACGGGGCCCGGCCAGCTCGAGCAGGCGATCGACACGGTCGCGAAGCCGAGCAGCGACCTGGAGTTCGCGGTGCAGCGCAACCTGGGGCTCGACCTGCTGTCGGGCGATACGCCGCGCCTCGTCGGCGCCGCGGGCTTCGTCTACTGAACCGGAGGCGCGCGCATGCGAACCCGATCGACCGTTGCCGCACTGCTGCCGCTGATGCTCGCGGGCTGCCTGTCGGCGCCGCCGCCGGTCAACCTGCCCGATGCGCGGACGATCGGCTTCGACGGCACGCGCGCGGTGCCGCCCGATTGCGCGACGTTGATGCAGCCGTCGCATCTCGTCGACGCGGGGTTCGCGCGGCCCGGCGTGCCGTTCGGCTGCGCGACCTACTCGAACCTCGCGGCGATGCTCGCGCGGCCGGAGGATCTCGTCGCGCCCGTGCCGTACGGCGGCGCGGACGCGCAGACGGCGGCCGACGCGGTGCGCCGCTACGTCGAGGATCGCGTGAAGCAGCCGACGCCCGGCAAGACGCAGACGACCGGCTCGCCCGGCCATTGAAGACCCGGATGCCATCACGATGCCGCCCATGAACCTCCTCGACCGCCAGAACGCCAGGCGCACCGCGTCCGCCGGAGCGGCCGATCTCGTCGCGGTCGTAGCCGATGCGGGCAGCGAGGACGTGATACGCCGCGTCACGCAGGAGCTGTCGATCACGCGCACCCACCTGCAGCCGGGCACGTGCGACGATGCGATCCGGCTGCTGCAGCAGTACGAGCGTTCGCCGCGCCAGCTCGTCATCGACGTGTCGGATTCGGTGCTGCCGGTGTCGGACCTGATGCGGCTCGCCGACGTGTGCGATCCGTCGGTGCGCGTCATCGCGATCGGTACGCAGAACGACGTCGGGCTGTTTCGCAACCTGCTCGGCATCGGTGTGCAGGACTACATCGTCAAGCCGTTGACCGTCGAGTTGATGCGGCGTGCGCTGACGGCGACGGAATCGGTCGTCCAGGCGCGCACCGGCAAGGTCGTCAGCTTCGTCGGCGCTCGCGGCGGCGTCGGCGCGACCACGATCACGGTGAGCCTCGCGCGCTTCCTGGCGGGCGAGAAGCGCCGCCGCGTGGCCTACGTCGACCTGAACCTGCATGGCGGCGGCGCGAACTCGATGTTCGGGCTGACCAGCAACAACGGGCTGATCGAATTGCTGAACATGGGGCAGCGTCCCGACGACGCGCTGTTCGAGCGCATGTTCGTCACGAAGGGCGACCGGTTGCACGTCCTGTCCGCCGAGCTGGCGTACGGCGCCGACGCCCCGCTGGGCGACGAGGCCGTCGCCCGGCTGGTCGACATGCTGAAGGACCGTTTCCACTACGTGCTGTTCGACGTCGGGAGCGGCGCCGGCAGGCTGTTCGAGGATGCGCTGGTGGCGTCCGATCTCGTCCATGTCGTGGTCGACCGCTCGGTGCACGCCGCGTACGAGGCCGCTCGGCTCGTGCGCTTCGTGCGGGAACTGCCCGGCGAGCGACTGCTGTCGATGGTGCTGAACAACCCGCTCGCGCCCGTCGCGGGCCGCGTCGAGCCGGTCGATTTCGAGGAGGTGTTCGGCGGCGCGCCGCTGCACGAACTGCCGCACGAGCCGCAGACGCTCGCCGTCGCCGAGAACCTCGGCGAGCCGATCGAAGGCGCGAAGCGGCATGGCTTCGTGGACCAGATCCGGCAGCTCGCGAACGGCATCACCGGCGAGCCGACGGTCGTCGCCGAGCCTTGGTATGCGCGGCTCGCCAAGTGGAGGAAGCGATCGTGACGTTCGGTACCCGCAACCGGCCGCCGGCGGATCCCTTACCGGCCGCGACGCCCGCCGTGGCGCGCGAGCCCGCACGGGATCCGGCGGATGCGCAGGCGCCCGTGTCCACGCCGGCACCGGCGCCCGCGCCGGCCCGTGCGCCCGTGGCCGCCGATACCCACGAGGCGCTGATCCGGTCGAGCAAATTCGACGCGATCCGCGGCGCGGTGTTCGCGTCGATGAACATGTCGGCGGCGCTGATGAAGACGCGCGACGAGGTGCGCGCGGGCATCGAGCAAGTGGCCGCGCACACGGTCGAGCGCGAGCGCCTGAAGATCACGGCCGGCGAGCAGGTGCTGATCGTCGACGCGATCCTGAACGACATGTTCGGCGTCGGGCCGATCGAGCCGCTGCTTGCAGACGACACGGTCACCGACATCCTCGTCAACGGGCCCGATCAGGTCTACGTCGAACGCGCGGGCCGGCTCGAGCTGACGTCGCTGAAGTTCCGCGACGACGCGCACGTGGCGAGCGTCGCGCAGCGGATCGCGGCGGCGGTGGGGCGGCGCGTCGACGAGAGCAGCCCGATGGTCGATGCGCGACTCGCCGACGGCAGCCGCGTGAACGTCGTGCTGCCGCCGATCGCGATGCGCGGCCCGTCGATCTCGATCCGCAAGTTCGCGAAGCGCGACATCACGCTCGCGCGGATGGCGCAGCAGGGCAACATCTCGCATCCGATGCTGCAGGTGCTGAAGGTTGCGTGCGCGTGCCGGCTGAACATCGTGATCTCGGGCGGCACCGGCTCGGGCAAGACGACGCTGCTCAACGCGCTGTCGCAGCACATCGAGCAGCATGAACGGATCGTGACGATCGAGGATGCGGCCGAGCTGCAGTTGCTGCAGCCGCACGTCGTCAGCCTCGAAACGCGGCCGGAGAATACCGAGGGGCTCGGCGGGATCTCGCAGCGCGATCTCGTGCGCAACGCATTGCGGATGCGGCCCGACCGCATCATCCTCGGCGAGATCCGCGGCCCCGAGGCGTTCGACGTGCTGCAGGCAATGAACACGGGGCACGACGGCTCGATGACGACGATTCACGCGAATTCGCCGCGCGATGCGATCAGCCGGCTCGAAAGCATGGTCATGATGGCGAACGCAAACCTGCAGCTCCTGTCGATCCGGCGCCAGATCGCGAGCGCCGTGCACCTGTTCGTGCAGATCGAGCGGATGCGCGACGGCGTGCGGCGCGTCACGCGGATCACCGAGATCGTCGGGATGGAAGGCGAGGTCGTCATCACGCAGGACCTGTTCGTGTTCCGCCAGGAAGGCGACACGACGCGCGACTCGGTGAAGGGGGTGTTCGACGCATCGCCATTGCGGCCGGGATTCGCGGCCCGCGCCGCGTATTACGGCGTCGAGGATGCGCTCGCCGAGGTCTTCCGGCAATGAGGGCCGCCGACCTGTTCGCCGCGGGCGCGTTCGTGATGATCCTCGCGCTCGGGCTCGTGCTGTCGTCGCTGTTCGATCGCGCGAGCCATACCCCGGCCCAGCGCATTCGCGCCCGGATGCGCCGGCTGTCGCCGTCGCTCGCGGGGCGCGACGCTCACGCGTCCGCCACGCCCGGCGTCGCGCTGTTCAACCTCGAGCGCCGGCAAGGCCGCCTGCGCGCATGGCTGCAACGCCGCGTGACGCGGGTGCGCGCGGTCGGCGGCAAGGGCGGGGTGAGGCTCGTCGTCGCGAGCACGATCGCCGGCGCGATCGTGGCGATCGTCGCGGTGAAGCTGATCGGGCCGCCGGGCTTCCTGCGTCCGCTGATCTATGCCGGCTTGCCGCTGGTCGCGATGCGCGCCAGCTACCGCGCGCTGATCGAACGCTTCCGGATCCGGTTTCTCGAAGCGTTCCCCGACGCGATCGACGTGATCGTGCGGGCCGTGCGCGCGGGCATTCCGGTCACGCAGGCGATCAGCATGGTCGGCGACGGCGCGGCCGAGCCGGTGCGTGCGACGTTCCGCTCGATGGGCGACAGCCTGCGCGTCGGCGCGGATCTCAAGGACGTGCTGACGCAGTCGGCGGACCGGCTGATGATCGCGGACTTCTCGTTCTTCACCGTCTACCTGCTGCTGCAGCGCGAGACCGGCGGCAGCCTCGGCGAGACGCTCGACGAGCTGTCGAGCATCATCCGCACGCGCCGCGACATCCGCCTGAAGACCCGCGCGCTGACCGCCGAAGGGCGCATCACGACGAACATCATTTCGGCGGTGCCGTTCGTGATGCTCGGCGCGCTGTTCCTCGTGAACCGCGACTACGTGATGCTGCTGTTCACGACGCACGCGGGGCACACGATGCTGACGATCGCGGCCGGGTTGCTGACGGTCGGCCTGTTGGTGATCCGCAAGATCTCGAAACTGGATACCGCGCGATGACGATGTCGATACTGGCCGCCCGCGGCTTCGAACTGCTGTTGTTGCTCGCCTGTGTCGCGGTGGCGCTCGCCACGCCCGGCGGCGGCACCCGCCAGCGGATCGCCGCGCGCGTGCGGCAGGCTGCCGGGCAGCATCCGCCGGCGCCGGTCGCGCGGTGGCTGCAGCCGGGCGGCGTCCGCGTGGACCTCACGCGCCGGCTCGCGCAACTGGGCGAACGGCTGCCGGTACTCGACCCGATGCAGCGCGTGAAGCTCGGCCTGCAGCTGTCGCGCGCGGGCTTTCGCGAGCGTCGCGCGGTGTCGTCGATGATCGGGATCAAGCTGAGCTGCGGCGTGCTGTTCGCGTGCGGCGCGATCGCGTTCAGCCCGCTGATTCCGCGCTTCGGCGAATACTTCGTGATCCGGGCGCTGGCGATGGTCGCCGCGTTCGTGGTCGGCGTGATCGTGCCTGAATACGTGCTCGGCGCGATCGTCCGGCGGCGGCGGCGGATCATCGCCGCGTGCTTTCCGGACGCGCTCGATCTGCTGGTGATCTGCACGATGGCCGGCAACAGCCTCGCGTCGGGCATCCGGCGCGTCGCGCACGAACTGTCGCGCATCTGCCCGCCGCTCGCCGACGAACTGACGGTGTGCGCGGACGAGCTCACGCTGAGCGGCGACGTGTCCGCGACGCTCGCGCATTTCGCGGCGCGCGTCGATTTCACGTCGGCGCGCTCGCTCGCGACGACGCTCACGCAGTCGCAGCGGTTCGGCACGCCGATCACGCAGGCGCTGCGAACCCTGTCGCGCACCGAGCGCACCGAGCAGATCGTCGCGCTCGAGGAGCGGGCCGCGAAGCTTGCGCCGAAGATCACGCTGCCGATGATGCTGTTCATCCTGCCGACGGTGTGCCTGATCGCGGCAGGCCCGGCGGCGATTCGCCTGCTCGAGGTATTCAGATGACACGATCCGTCGTACGTGCGCTCGCGCTCGCGGCCGTGCTGCCGGTGCTGGCCGGCGGCTGCGGCGCGCCGGGCATCCAGACGCGGCCGGTGCTGTCGCACAAGAGCGACGATCCGCAAGCCGAGTTGCGCATCGCGGACAGCGCGCTGGCCGGCGGCAACGTCGAACTCGCGTCGACGCTGTACGAGAAGGTGCTCGCGAAGCATCCCGATTCGCTCGCGGCGCGCCTGGGGCTCGGCGACGTCAACTACCGCGCGGGCGACCTCGAGCGCGCGCGGATCCTCTACGACGAAGCGCATCGGCAGGCGCCCGCGGAGCTCGGCCCGCAGCTCGGGCTCGCGCGCGTCGCGTTGCGGCAGCGGCGTCTCGACGAAGCCGCGCAGCGCTATCGCGACCTGCTGGCCGCGCAGCCGAATCATCCGCTCGCGGCGGAAGGGCTCGGCACCGTGCTCGACCTGCAGGGGCGGCATGCCGATGCGCAGGTCGTGTATCGCGACGCGCTGCGTGCGCACCCGGACGCGCAGGGGCTGCGCGTCGATCTCGGGCTGTCGCTCGTGCTGAGCAACCGGCCGCGCGAGGGCGTGAACGTGCTGCTCGACGTCGCCGGGCTGCCGTCCGCGCCGTGGCAGGCGCGCCAGAATCTCGCGTTCGCGTACGGCGTGCTCGGCAACACCGATTCGGCGAAGAAGCTGCTGTCCGCGGATTTGCCCGCGTCGGCGGTGGCCGACAACCTGCGCTTCTACCAGGCAGTGCGCGCGCGGCTTGCGTCGCGCGGAGGCGCCGGCGGCGCGGCGCCGCTGTCCGGCGCGGCGCTGGAGCCGGGCGTCGCCCCGACGGGCGCGGGGGCTGCAAAATGACACGCGGGGCGACGGGCGCCCGCCACGCGCGCGGCGTCGTGTCCCTCGAATTCGTGCTGATGCTGCCGTTCCTGCTGATGGTGCTGATCGGCATCATCGACACGAGCCTGATCCTGTGCGACAAGGCCGTCATCACGAATGCGAGCCGCGAGGCGGCGCGGGCCGGCATCGTGCTGCGCGTGCCGATGCTGACCACGACGCAGATCGCCGGCATCGCGCAGAACGCCATGCAGAACAGCCTGATCACCGGCGGCACCGCGACGACCCCGGCGGTGACCGTGACGCAGGCGAACGGCACGACGTCGGGCACCGCGCTGACGGTGACCGTGACCTACACGTATTCGGGGCTGGTGCTGGGGTCCGCGTTCAGCGCGCTCACGGGCCCGGTGACGGTCTCGGCGACGTCGGTGATGCTCTATGAATGACATGGCCGCCCCGCACTCCGCCGGCCCCGCGCCGCAGCGCGGTTCGGTCGCGCTGTTCTTCCTGCTGTTCCTGATTCCGCTGCTGTCGTTCGGCGCGCTGGCGATCGACATCGCGTGGGTGGTCACGGTGAACAACCAGTTGCAGAACGCGGCCGACGCGGCCGCGATCGCGGGGGCCGATGCGATGATGTCGTCGAGCGGCGGCGCGGTGAACTGGTCGCAGGCCGCGCCGGCGGCGAACGGCGTGGTCGCGCAGAACTCGGCCGCCGGCGCGACGCTGTCGACCGGTACGGTGACCACCGGATACTGGAACGTCACGCGCAGCCCCGCGTCCATGCAGCCGACGACCATCACGCCCGGCACGTACGACGTGCCGGCGGTGCAGGTCACCGTGTCGCGCGCCCCCGGCGTGAACGGCGGCTCGATTCCGCTGCTGCTCGGCGGGCTGCTGGGGATTCCCGGCGCATCCGGCAGTGCGACCGCGGTGGCGGTGCTGGCGGCGCCGGGCGGGGTGGCGCCCGGCGCGCTGTTTCCGGTCGCGATCGACCAGTGCGTGTACAACCTGTACTGGAACGCTGCGACCAACCAGCCGCTGATCAATCCGCTGACCGGCCAGCCGTTCGAGTTCTCGATCACGAACGGCCAGGTCTACGGCCTGCTCTGCATGGGCGGGCAGTGGACGTCGTTCCAGTCGACTGCGACCGACACGACGACGATGGGCAACCTGATGGTGACCGGCAACCCGACGGCGCTCAACATCGGCGACAGCATCAATCTCGCGACCGGCGTGAAGGCAACGCTCTATACGTCGGTGCCGGCCGGCACGACGGTAGTGCTGCCGGTCGTCACGCAGACCGCGACCAGCACCACCGTGCCGATCGTCGCGTTCGCGCCGTTCCATATCGACGTGTCCCTCGGCGGCACGTACAAGTACATCCAGGGCCACTTTGTCGCCGGCGTGAAGATGACGGGCGTCGGGACCGGCGTTGGGCCCTACTACGGCATCTACGTGCCGCCGCGGCTCGCGTTGTGAGCGCGCGGGCCGGCGCGCCGCAGCAGCACGAGGAGTGCGAACAGCGTCACGGCCGGGCCGATCTGCGGCCATTGCAGCCACGGGTTCAGGTATTCGACGATCGGCAGCAGCCACATGAGCGCGATGGCGGCCTGCTCGCCGCGCAGCCAGCCGTCCTGCCAGCCGTCCTGCCAGCCGGTCGCCAGCATGCACGCGATCGCGATGCCGAGCCAGGCGAGCTCGTAGTGCCACACGTACGGGTTTGCCGCGAGCGTCGCGACTGCCAGCACGGCCGCGCGCAGGCGGATGTCGCGCGAGCGCGTCCATGCGATGCAGGCGGCTGCGATCGCCAGCGCCGCGATGCACGCTTGCGCGGCATACGCGATGCCGGGCGGCAGGCCCGCGAGGCGGAAGGCGGCGAACGGCGCCGGCGACGCAAGCCAGAACACGACGCCTTGCTCGAGGAGGAGCGCGCGCGCGAGCGCCGTGCCGGCGACGAACCGATGCAGAGACTCGACGCCGCAGATCAGGACGCTCAACGCGGCGAACGCAGTGGTGGCGAGCGCGGCCCACGCGATCGTGCGCCATGCGCGCGTGGCGACCAGCACGAACGGGAACAGCAGCGCCATCTGGGGCTTGGCCGACAACAGGCCGATGCAGAGGCCGGCCCACATCGGCCGCCGGTCCGCCCAGCAGACGGCCAGCGCCGCGCACGACGCTGTGAGGAACGCGTTTTGCCCGAACATTCCGGTGACGAACACGCACGGGGCGGCGACCAGCGCGAATCCGCCGGCGCGCGCTGCGCCGGGGATCGCGCCGAGGCCCGATACGCGCGACGCGGCGCATCCGAACACGACGGCACCGAACACGACGAACAACGGATAGCCGATCGCAAAGGGCAGCAGCGCGAGGGGCGTCACGAGCAGCAGGTTGGTGGGCGGGTACAGCCACGCGATGAAGTCGGTGTGGCGGAACTGCGGGAACAGGTCCGTCGCCAGCCGCGAGAAGGTCGGCACATCGTACGCTTGCCACGGCGAGCCGTGCAGCATCACGTACGACGCCGACCAGAACACCGCGTAGTCGGCGCCCGGGCGCGACGGGGCGGTGGCGGGCGCATGACGTACGACGGATACCCAGATCGCGAGGAACAGCACGTAGCACGCAAGCGCGACCGCGCTGTATGCAACGACGCGCCGGGGTGTCAGCCATGCGCGGACGGGCGGGGCTGCCGATCGCACCGATTGCCGGGGGATATCCATGCGGCGGGTGCCCGGTTACTTGACGGAGGCTTTTCGCGCACCGTGGCCGGCGGCCGCCGCGGGTAGTGGCGTCCGGCGGCGGGCCGCGTGCGTGCGCTTGAGCGGGAACTGCAGCAGCGTCGACACCGGATGCGCGGCTTCGTCCCGCTGGGCGCGGTACCGGCGCCGCACGAGATAGACCGGGCGCTGCTTCGACTCGTGATAGATGCGGCCGAGGTATTCGCCGATCACGCCGATGCCGATCAGCTGGATGCCGCCGACGAACAGCATCACGGAGATGAGCGACGCGTAGCCGTGCACGGGGTTGCCGAACAGCAGCGTGCGCAAGACGATGAAGGCGCCGTAGATGAACGAGAGGGCGGCGAACGCGAGGCCGATGTAGGTCCATACGCGCAAGGGCACGGTGCTGAAGCTCGTGATGCCTTCGAGTGCGAAGTTCCAGCGCCGCCATCCGGAGAATTTCGAGCGGCCGCCGCTGCGCGCAGCCCGCGTGTATTCGATGATCTCGGTGCGAAAACCGACCCACGCGAACAGGCCCTTCATGAAGCGCCGCCGCTCGGGCAGCGCACGCAGCGCGTCGACGACCTGGCGGTCCATCAGCCGGAAATCGCCGACGTTCTCGGGCATTGCGACTTCGGAGAGGCGGTTGTGCACGCGGTAGTAGAGCGCGGCGGCCATGCGCTGCATCAGCGGATCGCACCTGCGGTCGGTGCGCTTCGCGGCGACGACCTCGGCGCCGGCGAGCCAGCGTTCGATCATTGCGGGGATCAGCGCGGGCGGGTCCTGCAGGTCGGCGTCGATCAGGATCACGGCGGTGCCGGCGGCCTCGTCGATGCCGGCGGTGAGTGCGGCTTCCTTGCCGAAGCGCCGGGTGAGATCGACGATGCGTATGCGCGGGTCGCCGGCCGCGATGTCGATCAGCCTGCCCAGCGTGTCGTCGCGGCTGCCGTCGTTGATGCAGACGATCTCGAAGCGCACCGTATCGACCGATTCGAGGATGGGCAGCGTTGCTGCAAAGAATGCGTCGATTGCTTCGTCCTCGTCGTGGAACGGCACGACGAGCGATACCAGTGGCTTTCTGGCGTGCGCGGACATACGTCCCCCGAGAGATCCGGCCGGTGCTGCACCGTATGGATCAGGTTGTCGTCCGCTGCAGGCCGGACGACGGGCGTTCTGATCATTGTAGGCAGGAATCGGGGATTCGTAGCATGAATTGATGCGGATGCGGCGGTGCCGGCGATGTCGCGCTGTGCGAGCGCGACCCGGTGCGCGGCTATCGGCTCGGGGGGGCGTTGGAGGAACGTGCGTCGCGACCGGCAAGCGGGCAGATCGCTGAACACGCGAATGGCGCGGCGGTGACAGCGTGCGCGGGGGTGCTCGCGGGAGAAATTCCCGTGATCTACCCGGCCGCTGCGGCGCCATCGCGAACTGCAACGGCCGCGCGCGCAACAGTTAGCATATCGATTCAACGACGACGGTGACGGAGAGGGTCATGCAAGTCCAGGATCTGACAGGTGCGCCGCTGGATTACTGGGTCGCGGTCGCGGAGGGCCACGACGCCCCGCGTGCCGATGCGTCCGGGTGTACGTCGATTCGTGCGGCGGGCGGTGTGCCGGTTCCGTTCGCGCCGTCGACATCGTGGACGGACGGCGGCCCGATCGTCGAGCGGCTGCCGTTCGCCGCGTTCGAGCGCGACGGCGGGCGCTGCGAATGGCGCGCGGTGCTGCACCGGGCCGTGCCGGCTGCGGGTGAGCGTTGCACGTTCAACCAGTCGGGGCCGACGCTGCTGATTGCCGCGATGCGCACGCTCGTGGCATCGACGTTCGGTGACGACGTGCCGGATCTCGACATGTCGCGGCCACGCTGAACGCAGCCACGCGCGTCATCGCTCAGGCAGACACGTTCCGGATCGCGATCGACGCGACGTCGACGCGGCGCGGCAGGATCGCGTCCGCCGCCGCGCGGTCGGCCACGCGCTGCAGCACGTCGATGTCGGCGCCGCTGAGGCTGCGCTGCGCGAGCGCGGCCCGGTGCGCGATGTCGGTCGCCGCGTCGGGCGGCAGGCGCGTGAGCGACGCATAGACGTTCGCGTAGTCGGCCGGGTGCGCCAGCGCCCATTGTCCCGCGCGGGCGAGCCGCGCAAGGACGTCCGCGAGCGCCGCGCGTTTCGCGCCGTCGTTCAGCGTCTCGATCGGCGACGTGAGGAACGCGAGCCCGGAATTGATCCCGCTGCCGTCCCGGACGATGCGCGCGCCGCGTCGCACCGCATGCCCGTAGTACGGGTCGAACGTCGCCCAGATGGCGATCCGTTTCGCTTCGAACGCGGCGAACGCGTCGACGGGCAGCACGAAGCGCACGTCGACGTCGCGCGGCGCAAGGCCGTGCTCGCGCAGCGCGCCGTACAGCTGGTATTGCGAGATGCTGCCGCGCGCGGACGACACGACGACGGTTTGCCCTTTCAGGTCGGCGACGGTACGGACCGGCGAATCGGGCTGCACGACGATGCCGAGCGACGCCGGCGAGCCGACGCGCGTCGCGACGATCCGCAGCGACGGATCGCCGAGCGCGGCCGTCAGCACGGGCAGGTCGCCGGCCGGCGCGAGATCGATCGCGCCCGCGCGCTGGGCCTCGAACAGCGGCGCGGCGCCCTGGAAATTGGCCCAGCGGAACCGGTAGGGTGTGCCGTCGAGCACGCGCGCGGCTTCGGCCAGCGCGCGCAGGCCGCCGGCCTGGTCGCCGAGCACGAGCGTGACGCCTGACAGGTCGGATCCGGCCGCTTGGGCGGGCAGTGCGGCGGCGCCGGCGAGCGGGGCGGCGGCGAGGGCGGCAAGGCGCTGCAGCACGCGGCGGCGCGCTGCGGTGGAAGAAGGATTCATCGGCGGTATGTCCCGGGTGACCCGCACCCGTGCGGCGCGGCTGCCGGGCAGGTTACGGAATCGGTTTCCGGCCGACAAACATCGAATCGTGCAATGCATATTCGCGCGAAGACGGCCGGGCGAGCCGGCGTCGACGCGCGCGGGTGCCGTTCTCAGGCGGTGTTGGCCGCGGCCGGCACGACCGTACGCAGGAACGCGCGTACGGCCGGCGCCTTTTCGAAGCGCCGGTGCGCGAGCGCCAGTTCCGACACGATCGGCTTGCCGGCGAGCGGCCGGTAGACGACGCCCGGCAGCGACACGCAACCGGCGAGCGCATCGGGAATCACCGCGACCCAGCCGTTCACGGACACGCAGGCGAGCACCGCGAGCAAGCCGCCCGGCCGCGCGGCGATCAGCGGCGCAAAACGGCCGCGGCGCGCGACTTCGAGCGTGCCGCGCTCCTGTTCCGGCACCGCGAAGCGCGCGTCGGCGAGGTCGGCCGCGCGCAGGGTTGCCGTTTCCGCATAGCGCGAATCGGCCGGCACGGCCGCGACGAACACGTCGCGCTGCAGCGTGACGACCCGCAGGCCGCCGGGCAGCGGCAGCGGCGGGCGCACGTACGCGAGGTCGAGCCGGCCCGCGTCGAGCTGGTTCGCGACGTCGTCCATCGGCACTTCGCGCAGGTTCAGCTCGATGCGCGGGTGCGCGGCACGGAACGCGCCGACCGTGCGCTGCAGCGTGCCCGAATAGACGGCGGACGATACGTAGCCGATCTCGATCCGGCCGAGTTCGCCGCGCTCGGCCAGCGCGGCGAGTTCGCGGCCGCGCTGCAGGTGTTCGAACGCGGCGCTTGCTTCGGCGAGATAGGCCTCGCCAGCCGCGCTCAGCGCGACCGCGCGGCGCGACCGGTGAAAGAGCCGCACGCCGAGCACGCGTTCGGCTTCCTGGATCTGCCGCGTGAGCGCAGGCGGCGCCATGTCGAGCGCTTCGGCCGCGCGGGCGAAATGCAGGTGCTGCGCGACGCTCAGGAACGCGCGCACATGACGGAATTCGAGCCGGTCCATGATTGCAATTTTCGTTAATGAAACAGCGCAGGAGTATCAATGACAGGCAATACCGGGCAAGCCTAGCATACGGCTTGTCCATCCTGTTCCGGAGTTGCCGATGTCCCAGTCTTCACCGGCGTCGCGGCCGGCCGCGGCCGCCGCCTCGCGTGCGGGGGCGCGCCTGCCGGCCGCCGCGACGCTTGCGGTCGCGTCCGCGACCTGTTCGCTGATCGTGCTCGACACGAACGTCGTCGCCGTATCGCTGCCGAGCATCGCGCGCAGTTTTCATGCGAGTTTCGCCGACATCGAATGGGTCGTGAGCGCATACATGACCGCGTTCGCCGCGTGCCTGCTGCCGGCCGGCGGGCTCGCCGATCGCTTCGGGCGCAAGCGGATGCTCTTCGCGGGGCTCGCGCTCTTCTTTCTCGCGTCGCTCGGCTGCGGCGTCGCGCCGTCCGCCGGCTGGCTGATCACCGCGCGCGCTGTGAAGGGCGGTGGCGCCGCACTGCTGTTGACGGCTGCGCTCGCGGTGATCGCGAACCGTTTTCCGGAAGGGCGCGACCGGGCGCGCGCATGGGCGATCTGGGGCATGTGCATGGGCGTCGCGACGGCGATCGCGCCACTCGTCGGCGGCGCGATCACGCAATGGATCGGGTGGCGCTGGGTGTTCCTGCTGAACCTGCCGGTGTGCGTGCTGCTGGCGGCCGGCGCGCGCGTCGCGATCGACGAGTCGAGGGATCCGCATGCGAAACGCGTGGATGCGGCCGGCAGCCTGCTGTTCGGCGCGGCGCTCGCGTGTGCGATCGCGGCGCTGATCGGCGCGCCGGCGCATGGCTGGCTGTCGGTCGCGACGCTTGGCCGGCTCGCGCTTGCCGTTGCGCTGCTGGCCGCGTTCATCGGCGCGGAGCGCTGGCAGGCGCGGCCGATGATCGATCTCGCGCTGTTCCGCAGGCCGCGCTTCGTCGGCGCGGTGCTCGCGATGTTCGGCTATGCGGCGTGCGCGCAGGTGATGATGACGTTCCTGCCGCTGTACCTGCAGAACGCGTTCGGGATGTCGGCGGTCGACGCGGGGCTCGGGATGCTGCCGTTCGCGTTCGCGATGGTCGCCGGCCCGTCGCTCGGCGCGGCGCTCGCGGCGCGCGTGTCGTCGGGCGGCGTGCTGGCGGGCGGGCTCGTGTTGATCGGCGCGGGCAATCTCGTCACCGCGGCGCTGACGGCCAGCGGCGATTACCGGCTCGTTGCGATCGGCATGTTCGTGACGGGTTGCGGCGCCGGCATCATGAACGGCGACACGCAGAAGGCGATCATGGCGTGCGTCCCGCCGGACCGCACGGGCATGGCGTCGGGCATCAGCACGACGACGCGCTTCTCGGCGATCGTGACGGCCGTCGGCGTGCTCGGCGCGGTGCTGGCGGCGAGCACGCACGCGCGGCTCGACGCGCTGTTGTCCGCCGCGCCCGGCCTGCGCGCGTTCGCCGATGCGCCGTTCATGTCGAGCCTGCTGGCCGGCGATCTGGCGCAGGCGCTCGGCCGCGTGCCGCCGTCGGCCGCCGGCGTACTCGCACGGGCGGCGCCCGTCGCATTCGCGAGCGGGTTCGCCGACGCACTGACGGTGAGCGGCGTGCTGGCGCTCGGCGCGGCCGTCGTTGCATACAAGTTGCTTACGCAACCGATGCGGGACGGCGTGTGACGAATGGGGGCACATGTGCCGCGTGTTGGACGCGCGCACACGGAACCATTAAGCTTGCGCGTTCCGGTTTCATGCAGCGTATTCAAGATGTCATCGACGATCGAGATTCTGTTGCCCGTGTTCGGGCTGATCGCGGCAGGGTTCCTGTGCCGCCGGCGCGGCGTACTCGGGCCGGCGGCCGCGTCGGAACTCAACCGCTTCGTCGTGTGGCTCGCGCTGCCCGCGCTGCTGTTCCAGATCATGGCGCATGCATCGTGGCACCAGCTATACCAGCCTGCCTTCGTGGCGACGTTCGCGCTGACCTGCGCGCTCGTGTTCGCCGGCGTGCTTGCGTGGCGCCTGTTCTCCGGGCGCGGGCTCGCCGATGCGAGTATCGACGCGATCGCCGCGTCGTATCCGAACACCGGCTATCTCGGCTTTCCGCTATGCCTGCTCGCGTTCGGCACCGACAGCCTCACGCCGACCACGATCGCGACCATCCTCGTCGCATGCGTGCTGTTCGCCGGTGCGATCGTGCTGATCGAGATCGGGCTGCAGCGCGACCGCGCGCCGCTGAAGCTGATGTGGAAGGTGGCCGGCGCACTGCTGCGCAACCCGCTGATCGTCGCGCCGCTGGCCGGGGTCTGCGTGTCGGCTGCGCAGGTGACGCTCGCCGCGCCGGTCGAAACGTTCCTGAAGCTGCTCGGCGCGGCCGCGAGCCCGTGTGCGCTCGTCAGCCTCGGGCTGTTTCTCGCCGAGAAGCGCGACACGAACGGTCCGGCACCGCGCGGCAGCGTCGCGCTGACGGCGGTCAAGCTGTTCGTGCAGCCGGCGCTCGCGTGGTGGCTCGGCGTGCGCGTGTTCGCGATGCCGCCTGTGCTCGCGCAGATCGCGGTCGTGCTCGCCGCGTTGCCGACCGGCACCGGGCCGTACATGCTGGCGGAATTCTACGGACGCGAAGCGCAGGTGACGTCGCGCACGATCCTGCTGTCGACGCTCGGCTCGATCGTGTCGTTGTCGGTGCTGCTCGCGCTCGCGCGGCATGTCTGATGCGGCAAGCCGCGTCGGTGCTTTACTTTCATCCCTTCAGCGCGTCGCGATCGATCGGTGCGTCGTGAACCGCGCGTTGCGCAGTCCTGATTGCAGGCGAATGCGCCGCTGCTCGCGAGCAGCGCGACCGGAACGGCCGGCGCGATGAGTGCCTTCTTCATGCGGTTTTCCTCGATAACGCAGCTACGGGCATCGGCGATGCGCGTCGGCAACGGTTCGAGACGTCATTCCCACGGTGCGGTGCAGGGCAGGTAGGCAGGATCGGTCCGATCTGCGGCAGTCGCGCACATCGTGCCGGCCCGGCTTGGAACCGGTCAATGCGGCTTTGTCGCGATACGGTGAATGCGAGCCGCATGCGCGACACGAGCAGGGTGCGATGCGCGGCAATGCGTCGCCTGCTTGCGGCGCGTGCGGCGGGTGGGTTCAGGCGTATCCGAGACGGCCGGCGCGGTCGTCAGCGCGTCCGCATCCGTGCCGACAGCGACCGCGGCAACCGCAGCAACCGCCGGCAGCATCGCCTCGGCATCGAGCCACGCACGTGTCGCTTCCGCGATCAAGCCGCGCAGCCAGCGCACGCCATCGACACACGCTCCCGATTCGTTCCACGTCATCCGGTACACGATATCCGGCGGTTCGGTCGGCAGCGCGATCGCGGCGAGCGGCAGCAGCTTCGCATAGTGCCGCGCGAGCCGGTACGTGGTCGTGAGGATCATGTCGGTGCGCACGAGCGCATGCGCGGCGAGTTCGAAGTGCGGCAGCGTGACGACGATCTGCCGCTGCAGGCCCACGCGTTCGAGCTGCCGGTCGATCGCGCCGGACGCTTCGAGCCACGACGGCGTCGGGCACAGCTGCGGCACCGCCGCGAAATCGGCGGCCGTCATCGCGCCGCGTCGCGCGAGCGGATGCGTCGCGCGCATCAGGCACACGACGCGGTCGTCGAACAGGTCGTCCTGCCGGAAGCGCGACTGGCGTGCGGGGCGGTTGTCGATCACGACGTCGAGCTCGCCGTCGGCCAGCGCGCGCTCGTCGTCGAAACCGTCGCCGAGCGGATGGAAGACGAGCTGGGCGTTCGGCGCGCGTTCGCGGAACAGCGCGACGAGCTTCGGCACGAACAGCACGTTCAGGTAGTCGGGGCAGCCGATCCGGTAAGTGCGTACCGACGTGCGCGCGTCGAACGTCGGCTGCTGCATGCGGATGAAGTCGATCACGCGCAGCGCGTTGCGCAGCGGTTCGATCAGCCGCGCGCCGAACTCGGTCGGCACCATCCCGTAGCGGCTGCGCACCAGCAGCGGATCGCCGAGCAGCGTGCGCAGCCGCTTGAGCGCGGCGCTCGTCGCCGGCTGCGACATGTTCAGGCGCACGGCCGCACGCGACACGGTGCGCTCGGTCAGCAGCACGAGCAGGATGCGCATCAGCCGCGCATCGAGCACGTCGAGCGCGCCCGTGGCGTCGGCCGCGTCGCGCGGCAGGTCGGTCGGGTCTAGCGGGTCCCGCATGCCGATACGCCTCCCGGCGGCACCGTGGCCGTGCGCAACGCGACTGCCGGCCGGCGGCCCGTCATCATTTTGCGAAGGTTCCCGGCCAGCCGACGATCCGCTTCGGGCGCGGCGGGGCGTACGTGCGGACCTTCGACGTCTTCAGCTTCAGCCGCACCAGCGACTCGGCGAGCGCGACTGCGGCCGACACGCCGTCGACGACCGGGACGCCCGTGCATTCCTCGATCTGCCGGTCGAGGCCGGCCATCCCGCCGCAGCCGAGACAGATCACTTCCGCGTGATCGTCCTTCACCGCGCGCTGCGCCTGGCCGACGATCGATTCGATCGCGCGGGCCGGGTTCTCTTCGAGCTCGAGCACCGCGAGGCCGCTGGCACGCACCGACGCGCAGCGCGCATCGAGCCCGGCGAGCTTCAGGCGATCCTCGATCAGCGGCACCGTGCGGTCGAGCGTCGTGACGACCGAGTAGCGATGGCCGAGCAGCATCGCGATGCTCGCGGCTGCTTCGGTGATGTCGACGACGGGCACCGTCAGCAGTTCCTGCAGCCCTTCGCGGCCGTGTTCGCCGTAGCCGGCCTGGATCACCGCGTCGTACGGTTCGTCGTAGCTCAGCACGCGATCCATCACGGCGATCGCCGCGAGATAGCTCTCGAAGTTGCCTTCGACCGACTCCGCACCGAAGCGCGGCGTCAGCCCGACGATCTCCGTGCCGGGCGACGCGGCGGCCTGCGCCTGCGCGGCGATCGCGTCGGTGATCGACTCGGTCGTGTTGACGTTGACTACCAGGATCCTCATCGATGACTCCGTATGCGTGTGTTCAGTGTTGCGCGCAGGCGACCGCGATGTGTTCGCCCGAGCGTTCTTCGTAGTGCCGTTTGCGATCGGCCAGCAACCAGTACACGCTGCCCGCGATGGCCGCGCCGAGCAGCCAGGAGAACGGCGTCATCGCGCTGAAGGCCGGCACGACGGCGAGCGTGATCGAGATCAGCGCGGACGGCACGAGCGCCGCGAGCGCCTTGCGGTTCACGCCGCGCGTGTAGAAGTAGGCGCCGGTCGGCGCTTCGGTATAGAGGTCGGGCACGTTCACGCGCTGCTTGCGCACGAGCCAGTAGTCGACCGTGATGATCCCGTACAGCGGGCCGAGCAGCGCGCCGAGACCGGACAGGAAGTAGACGATCACGATCGGGCTGTTGTACAGGTTCCACGGCAGGATCAGCACGGCGATCGTCGCGCTGATCAGGCCCGCACGGCGGAACGACAGGCGCTGCGGCGCGAGGCTCGTCAGCACGAAGGCCGGTGCGACGAAGTTCGCCATGATGTTCACGGCGACCGTCACGATCAGGAAGGCGAGGCAGCCGAGCACGAGGAACAGCTTGTTCGGCACCGTCGCGATGATTTCCGTCGGGCTGTGGATGATGTGGCCGTTCAGCTTGAACTGCGCGCCCGCGAGCACGAAGCTGATCGTCGCGAACACGAGGATGTTGACCGGCAGGCCCCAGAAGTTGCCGACGCGCACCGTCTTCGCGCTCGGCGACGAACGGGCGAAATCGCAGAAGTTGAGCACCAGCGTGCCGTAGATCGCGAGCCACAGCGAGCCGCCCGCGAAGATCTCCGTCCACATCTTCAGGCCCGTCATCGGCTTGCCGACCGACATCGCGAGATGGCCGCCCGTGCGGCTGAACATCCACGCGGCGAGCGACAGCGTGGTGACGAGGATCACCGGGCCGGCAAGCCCCTCATACTTGCGGACCATCTCCATCCCGTACGTGAGGATGCCGATCTGCACGAGCCAGATCGCGATGAACGTGATCCAGCCGAGCGTCGACAGCCCGAAGATCGCATTCTGGTCGAACGCGGCGAGGCCCGGCCAGATCGCCGTGAGCAGCACGCGCAGCACGACGGAGGCGAGATAGGTCTGGATGCCGAACCATGCGATCGCGATCACCGCGCGGATCATCGCGGGCAGCAGCGCGCCGTAGATGCCGAAGCTCATCCGGCTGATCACCGGGAACGGCACGCCGGTCTTCTGGCCCATGTAGCCGGTGAGGTTCATGAAGCAGTACACGAGCACCGCGCCGATCGCGAGCGATGCGAGCATCTGCCAGCCCGACAGGCCGAGCGCGAACAGCCCGATCGCGAACGAGTAGTTCGCGATGTTGTGCACGTCGTTGGTCCACAGCGCAAAGATGCTGTAGCGGCCCCAGGTCCGGCCCTCGGCCTTGGTCGGCGCGAGGTCGGGATTGTGCAGCCGCGGGCTCAGCGCGGGGTCGCGCGTGGCCGAATCGGTTCGATGCGATGCGTCGTTCGCGCCGAGCACGATGCTCGCGCGATGGGTGGCTTCCAGTTGCACGCCGTTGTCTCCTTCCATGTGCGGGGCGCGCAACCGGCAGCGTGTGTACGCAACGCCGGCCCGGCCGCCGTGGACGTTATGTCTCGGATTTGTTCGCGAGTATGGGCGGCGGTCGCGGCGATGGGAAATTAAATATTCGGCTGGGCGTCATTTGAAAAATGAATGGAAGACGCCCGCCAGCAGCGACCGGGCGCGGCACGCAAATTGCTCGCAAGCGGGCTCTATCCACATCGACATCAGCGGAGGTGTCATGCAGCGATCTTCCTTTCGTCATGTATTGCGAGCCGTCTTCGCCGGCCTCCTGATTGCGGGGCTGGCGGCAGGCGCAGGCTGCCAGAAGAAGAGCGACGACAGCGCCGGCGCGGCGAGTTCCGATTCGAGCGCGACGGGCGGCATGTCGGCCGCGCCATCGGGCACGTCGAGCAGCAGCGCGGCCGGCAGCAGCGGCGACAGCGGCGCGAGCATGCCGGGCGCGGCCTCCGCGCCGGGCGGCGCCAGCGGCGGCTGACGGGCGCTTTACCGGACGGGCGGCGTGCCGGCTGCGTGCGGGTGTGCCGTCCGTTTTATGCGCGTGTCGTACCGGGCAGGCATGCGCGCCGGGTGGCGCGCGTGCACGCGACCGTGCGGATGAAAGATTTGCAAGGACCGTTGTAGCGATTCACGGCCCGGCGGCGAGGGCCCGGCGAGGTCGCGGCGGCCGCCGCGACCGTTGGCGCTCTCTACTGCGGACCGAGTTCCTGCGCGGACGTATCGGCGTCGTTGCCCTGCGCGACGAGCACGTGAATGTCGTTCGGCGTCACGTCGCCGACCCCGCCCGACGGAATCGTCAGCAGCAGCCAGTCGGCGTTGTTGTTGATGGTGACCGGCGCGGTCTTGAGGATCGGCGACTTGCTGCCGGCCGTCGTGACGATCACCTGGTAGCTGCCGCCGTTCAGGTAGATCGAATCCTGCGTCGTGGCCGGCACCGCGTTCTGGTAGGCCGCGCCCGCCATCGTCGGGCTTTGCGTCGTGATGTCGGTGCCCGGCGGGACGACGTACACGTCGACGTTCTGCGCGTTCGGCGACGCGTTGAAACTGCGCACGCGTGCCTTGTCCGACAGCAGGCCCTTGTCGTACGGATCGTCGATCACGGAGATCAGCGACGTCGTGCTCGGCAGTGCGATCGTCGTGTAGTGGTGGCCGTTCGCCGCGCTGAACGATTGCGCGGCGACGGTCGTCGTCGTGCCCGACACGTCGTAGCTGGCGTTCTGCGTGCCCGAGTCGACGTCGTGATAGCGCGTCACGCCCTTGTATGCGACGCCCGCCTGGTCGATCTTCGCATTCAGGTAGTAGTCGAGGTTCGGCCCGGCCGGTACCGCGTTGATGAAGCGCGCCTGCGGCTTCGAGATGCCGAGTTCGGTACCGACGTCGTTGCCGTCGCCGCCACACGCCGCGAGCACGGAAACGACCGAGCACAGGGCCACCAGCGTTCGTATTGATTTCATGTTGTCCTCTCGTTCAGGGAACCTGCTGACGATGCGGGACCGCCGCGCGATGGGTCGCGCGGGGCGCAGCGCCGGTTGCGGGAAGGATGCCGACCGCCGGGGAGGCGGGTGAGGGGACAACGCAAGCGATATGCCTGTGCGGCGAACGACGATGCGTGACGGCGGGGGCGCACGCCGGCGTGGCGGCGTGCGCGGGATGAAGCGGTGCGAAGGGAAGCGAAGCGGGGGAGCGGGACGAGTCGCGGGGCAGGCGCGGTTGTAAAAAAGACAGCGTCGCGCGTGCGCCGCGATGGGTCAGCGGTTCACGAGCCTGGCCGGATACGCGAGCGCGAGTGCGCAGCCGACCACCATGCACGCGGCAAAGCCATACAGTCCCGCGCTTTGCGAATGGAACGTGTCGCGCAGCCAGCCGATGAAGTAGGTGCTGCCGAACCCGCCGAGGTTGGCGATCGAGCACGCGAACGCGATCCCGCCGGCGGCGGCCGAGCCCTTCAGGAACGTCGAAGGCAGTGCCCAGACGACCGGCATCGCGGCGGCCGCGCCTGCATTGATCAGCGAGAACAGCAATATCGTCCCGAGCGTGCCGTGCGACGACGAAGCCGCGACTGCCAGCGCGACGGCCGACACCATGAACGGTACGACGATATGCCAGCGGCGCTCACGCGCGCGATCGGAACTTGCGCCGCAGTACAGCGTGGCGAGGACGGCGGCGGCATTCGGGATCACCATCAGCCAGCCGATGTGATACGCGTCCTTCACGCCGGTGTCGCGCAGGATCGTCGGCAGCCAGAAACTCACCGCATACAGGCCGAGCAGCACGCACAGGTCGATCAGGCCGAGCGCCCACACCTTCGGATCGGTGAACGCCTTGCCGAGCGCGTGGCTCTTGTTGCCGGACGGATCGGCGTCGAGATTCGCGCGCAGCGCACGCTTCTCGTCGGCGTTCAGCCATTGCGCGGATTCGATGCTGTTGGGCAGCCAGCGCAGCACGGCGAAGCCGAGCAGCACCGACGGCAGCGCTTCGAGCAGGAACAGCCACTGCCAGCCGCCGAGCCCGTGCGCGCCGTCGAACGCGCGCATGATCCAGCCGGAGATCGGGCTGCCGATCATGCTCGACAGCGGCAGCCCGACCATGAACAGCGCGACGATCCGCGCGCGGCGCGCATCGGGATACCACTGCGTCAGGTACAGCAGCACGCCCGGCAGGAAGCCGGCCTCGGCGGCGCCGAGCAGGAAGCGCACGACGTAGAACTGCATCGGCGTATGCACGAACATCGTCGCACCCGACAGCAGGCCCCACGTGATCATGATCCGCGCGATCCACAGCTTCGCGCCGACGCGTTGCAGCACCAGGTTGCTCGGGACTTCGAACAGGATGTAACCGCCGAAGAACAGGCCGGCGCCGAGGCCGTACACGGTATCGCTGAACTTCAGCGCGTCGAGCATCTGGAGTTTCGCGAGACCGATGTTGATGCGGTCGAGATAGGCCGCGAAGTAGCACAGGCAGAAGAGGGTGATGAGGCGCAGCGTGACCTTGCGATAGAGAGTGCCGTGCAACGCGTCGTCGGGGGAAACGGCGGCGCTCGGGTGTGCGGTAGACATGGGACTGCCCCTGTTCGAGTGTGACGGATGAATGGGTAGCTCGATCGACGCGAGCGGAGGTTCCGCTGCGCACTGGAGTCTGTATATCACGGCAATTAAATAGCGTACACACTAGAAAATACCGAATCTCACAGGCATGAAACCAGCCGTCTTCAGGCAAGCGTTTGCGCGACAAAAGCCGCGCTTATGAAGGGGTTTTTGACGATGTGGAGTGAACGTTGAAAAGATCGGTCCGGTACGGATGCGTGCACGAAATTCGTGCGTATGCGCTCAAAAAAGAAGTGTATGCACGAAAGCCCGCCGCAGTGCGCGCATGCGCACGCGGCAGCCGTTGCAAACGCCCGCGGCTGGCCGTTGCGCGAGCGCCGTCATCAGGCGATCCGCAATCGTCGGATGATCGTCGGATGTGACTGGCACGCGATACCGCGGATCCTGATGCACCGCAATGACGCAGCCATTCGCCCGCCGATCGCGCCGATTTGAGGGTGTACACTGCTTGTCTTTCATTTACACGCGGCGCGGAGCCGCACTTTCATGGCGTCTTCCAAGGATTCCTACGACTTTCACGACCAGGTCGGGCACCTGCTGCGCCGCGCGTATCAGCGGCACGTGTCGATCTTTCAGGAAGCGATCCCCGATTCGGACCTCACGGCTGCGCAGTTCGTGACGCTGTGCGCGGTCAAGGAGCGGCAGGCGTGCTCGCTGAACGACATCGTCAAGGCGACCGCGATCGACCAGGCGACGATCCGCGGTGTTGTCGAGCGCCTGAAGGCGCGCGCGCTGATCGAGGTGCTGCCCGACCCGAACGACGGCCGCAAGCTGATCGTGCGCGCAACCGCGCCCGGCCTTGCGCTGATCGACCGCACGGTGCCGTTCGCGCGGCAGGTGACGGAGCGCACGTATGGTGCGCTCAATCCGGGCGAGCGCGTCGCGCTGCAGTTCCTGCTGCGCAAGATGATGGAAGAAGACGGCGACGCGTGACGCGCCGGCGGCGCGGGCCCGGCTTACGCCGCGCCCGCCGTGACGGATGCGCCGGCCTCGTCGGCGTGCATCAGCCGGCCGGCCTCGCGTAACGCGGCGCGCACCGTTTCGGGCGTAAACGGCGGCGCGTAGAACCGCACGCCGGTGGCATCGAACAGCGCGTTCGCAACCGCGGCCGGGCCCGGCACCGAGGCCGATTCGCCGGCACCGAGCGGCGGTTCGCCTTGCCTCGGCATCAAGACCACATCGACGTCCGGGACCTCCGCGAACGTCAGGATCGGATAGCTGGCCCATTCGCGCGACGCGACCTTGCCGTCCGCGAACCGCACGCGCTCCTTCAGCGTACGGCTCAATACCTGGATCACGTTGCCGTGGATCTGGTGGCGCACGCCATCCGGGTTGATCATCGTGCCCGTGTCCTGGCCGACCGTCACGCGTTCGATGCGGATTTCGCCCGATACGCGGTCGACGCTCAGGTCGACGATCCACGCCGACCACGCCGCGCCGAATCCGGGGAAGCGGCTGTGCACGTAGCGTGCATAGGCAATGCCGCGGCCGCGCACGAGCCGCGATCCGTCGTGTTCGCGAGGCGGACGTTGTGCGCGCGGCGTCCAGCCCGCGCGGTCGGCCACGGCCTGCAGCAGTTCCGCCGCGCGCGTGTCCTGCAGATGGCGCAGCCGGAACGCGAGCGGATCGACGCCCGTCAGCGCCGCGCATTCGTCGGCGAACGCGTCGTGCGCGAACGAATTCGGCAACGCCGACACGCCGCGCAGCCAGGACGCGCGCACGAGCGGAGCAAGATCCTCGCAGACGAAGCGGCGATGCGGGCTCACATAAGGCGACACGGCTGTGCGGTCGCCCATCTCGAACACGCGCGGCTCGGGCGCGATCGCGCCGGTCAGCAGCGCCGCGAGCAGCGGCGCATCGTTCGACGGATAACGCGTCGTGAAGTCATAGCCGAGCAGGCGGCCGTCGCGCGTGACGGTGCCGGTTACCTGCATCAGCTGGCCCGTGCCTTTCGGTTCCCACAGATGCTCGTCCGCGCGCGACAACTGCACGCGCACCGGGCGGCCGACCGCGCGCGACAGCAGCAGCGCGTCGCCGCACACGTCGTCCGCGCCGTTGCGGCCGTAGCAGCCGGCCGCTTCCATCCGCACGACGTCGACATCGGCTTCGTCGCGCGCGACGAGCGTCGCGAGGTCGCAGCGCAGCGACACGGGGTTCTGCGTGCCGGACCACACGGTGATTCGCCCGTCGCCCGGCGCGCGGTAGTCGGCGAGCGCGCAGGACGGGCCGATCGAGCCGTGCATCTGGAACGGCCACGCGTAGGTGCGCGACAGCGTGATGGTGTCGGGCTGCTTGCGTGTGGCGTCGACGTCGCCTTCGTCGAGCAGTACGCGGCGCCTGGCCGGCGCGGCGGCGATCGCGGCGGCCGGTTCGTCGAGCGGCGGCAGCGCGGGATGCGGGCGCCACGTCACGCGCAGCTGGCGCGCCGCGCGGATCGCGTGTTCCTCGCGCTCGGCGACGACGCCGACGAAATCGCCGAGCGCGACGACGGCCACGAGCCCCGGCACATCGGCCACCGACGCGCGATCGACGTCGACGAGCGACGTGCCGACGAATGCGCCGCTGTCGTGGCCCGCATACGGCGGCCGCACGACGCGGCCGTGCAGCATGCCCGGCACGCGCATGTCGTGCACGAACGTGAGCTGGCCGGTCGCCTTCGCGGGCAGGTCGACGCGCGGCGATGACCGGCCGACGATCCGGTAGTGCGCGGGGTCCTTCGTGCGGGTGTTCAGGTCGAGCGTCAGCGCGATCCGGTGCGCGGCGACGAGCGCGGCGAACGTTGCCGTTTGCCCGTTCGCCGAGATCGTCGCATCGTTGATTTGCAGTTGCGCCGCGTCGACACCGAAGTGTTCGGCCGCGAGCGCCAGCAGCGCGTGACGCGCCTGCGCGGCCGCGCAGCGCAGCGGCGTCGCGGAAATCTGGATCGTCGCGCTCGCGATGGTCGGGCCCTGGTTCGGTGTCGCGGCCGTGTCGCCGAGCACCATCGTCACGCGCGTGGCCGGCACGTCGAGCTCCTCGGCGACGATCTGCGCGAGCGACGTGCGGATGCCGGTGCCGAGATCGACGTGACCGTTGAACGCGAGGATGCGGCCGTCGTCGAGAATCGCGACGAAGACTTCCGGCAGCGCCGGCACATAGGACGACAGGCTGCCCGGCTGGCCGGGCGCCGGTTTGACGGGCGGCGCGGGCGGCCGGATGACGGTCAGGCAGCCGTTGCGCGCGAGCAGTTCGGAGCGGTTCACGGGGGAGAGGTCCTGTCGGGAGCGGCGCGGCCGGCGGTTGGCGGCGTCGGGGCGCGTTCGGGCGGCGGCGCGCGTGCAGCCAATCTAGGCCGCCAAAAGCGCAGCGTCAATCGCGGGCGACGCATGCGCCGCCCGCGAGCCGTCGCGACTCAGCGCGCGCGGGCCTGCACGGCATCGATCGCCGCGATCGCATCGTCGAGCGGCATCACGGCCGCATATTTCTGCTGCATGTCGAACAGGTTCGCGTCGTGCGGCGCGATCGCGCGATCGCCGACGCAATCGGCGAGCACGAGCGGGCGGAACCCGTGCGACATCGCGTCGACGACGCTCGCGCGCACGCAGCCGCTCGTCACGGCACCGGCGACGAGCAGCGTCTGCACCGCGCGCTGCGCGAGCCACGGCGCCAGCTGCGTGCCGAAGAACGCCGACGGCACGGTCTTGCGCACGACGAGTTCGCCATGCGCGGGCGTGAGTTCGGGCACGATCGCGCTGTTCGGATGGTGCTCGGTCAGCGTCGCCATGCCGGGCACCTTCAGCGAGAACACGTTGTCGTCGCTGCCGTCGTCCGCATACACGATGCGGCTGTGCGCGACGGGCCAGCCGCGTTCGCGCGCCAGCGCGAGCGCACGCGTCGTGCGCGCGATCGCCGGCGCGATGTTGCCGCCGCCGAACGTCGCGGGATCGGCGAAGCCGACCACGAAATCGACGATCAGCAGGCCGATGTTGCCGTGCGGCGGCAGCGGCGTGCCGAAACCCTGCTGGCGATACACGTTCGCTTCGGCGTGACGGGAAAGATCGTTCATGGTGTCGGGTGCTCGTCGGTCAGGCGGGTTGGTCGGTCACGCGGCCGTCGCGCACGACGGTTTCGCCGTCGAGTTCGACGGTGCAGCGGCGCAGCGGGATGTCGATGTGGCAGGTGGTCGTGCGGTTGCCGCCGCCTTCGTTGTTCGGGCCGAGCGAGAACAGGAAGTTGCCCTCGAATGCGCGCGCATCCATCCCGATCGTCGCCTCGCGGTCGTACAGCCCGAGCGTCGACCAGCGCGCGCGCGGCTGCAGCCCCCAGCCGATATGCGAGATCGCATAGCCTTCGGGGTCGGCGAAGGTCTCCATGTAGTCGCGCAGCAGGTCGGCGTCGACGCCGCCTTCGATGCGCGTCGCGTAACCGCCTTCGACGGTCAGTGCGATCGGCTCGCTCACGTAGTGTTTCTGCGGCAGCAGGATGTCGCCGCGATCGATCACGATCGTGCCGCGTGCGGTGCGGTCGTTCGGGTAGGTCAGCGCGAAGCCGCTCGGCCAGTGGTCCCAGCGGCCCGGTGCGTCGACGAAGCCGTACTCGGCGGTCGGCGGGAATTCGCCGAGCGGGCACACGAGCGCGGTGCCGGCCGCCGAGGTCACGCGCATCTCGCGGGCGGCGGCGATCTGCTTCGCGGCGGCGAGCACGCGCGTGCGGTCGGCCAGCGTCGGCACCATCCGCACGAGCACTTCGGGCGGCTCGACCGCGAGCAGGATCTTCGTGCCCGACTTCAGGATGTCGTGCTGTTCGGGCGAGAACAGCAGCGTCATCAGGTCGAGCACGAGGTCGCTCTCGCGCAGCGCGGCGATCGCGGCCCGGTTGCCGGTCAACGGCGTCGTGCCGAGATACGCGAGCGGGTCGCGGCTGAATGCCTTGTCGCCGTTCACCGGCGGCAGGTCGAGCCGGTTGACGATCGCGCCCATCGATTGCGTCGCGATCAGCGCGCACGACAGTGTCTGCGGGTGGGTGGCCGCGCTCGTCAGGATCGTGACGGTCTGGCCCGGTTCGAGGCGCGACAGCGTGAGCACCTGCTTCCACGCGTCGATCAGTTGGGTATCGCTGACTGGCATCGTCGGCTCCGGTAATGGCGTGAAGGAAAAGGGGCGGGCGCCGCGCGATCAGGCCGCGAGCGGCGCGCCGAGGAAGTCGCCGAACGCCGCGTAGAAACCCGCCGCGTTGTCCCACGGAATCATGTGGCCGGCGTCGGGCACGCGCACGTGCCGCATCGACGGCGTCGCGCGCTGCAGCTCGGCGACATCGTCGTCGCGCACCACGTCGCCGCGCTCGGCCGTGATCAGCAGCGACGGCACGGCCAATTGCGCGGCATCCGCGTGGAAATCGTCGGTATGAAAGCCTTCGTACGTCGCGCGCACCGCGCGCTCGTCGCACGTATGCAGCCATTCGGCGCGCAACTGCAGCTCCGCATCGGTCCAGGTCGGGCAGAACGCGCGCATGCCTTCGGCGTCGGTGCCCGCCCGTGCGAGCGCCATCGAATCGATGTACCACGGCAGCTTGCCCGGATAGTCGCGGCGGTTCGGGCCCGATACGGGCGGGTCGACGAGCACGACGGATTCGAGCCCGCGGATACCGCGCCGGGCCGCGCGCGCGGCGATCCGCGCACCCATCGAATGGCCGACGAGGCTCGTGCGCGGCAGGCCGAGCGCCGCGACGAGCGCCGCGATGTCGTCCGCCTGCGCATCGAGGCTGTAGTCGAGCGACGGCGACGCGTCGGACAGCCCGCGGCCGCGCACGTCGAGCACGTAGGTGTCGAACGCCGCGCCGAACACTTCGCCGACGAAGCCCCACGTGATCGCGGGGCTCGTGATGCCGGGAATCAGCACGATCGCCGGGCGCGACGCGCGCGCGCCGGTCGCGCCGCCATAGCGCAGGTAGTGCTGGCGGATGCCGTTCGCGCGGATGTTCGCGCCGGTCAGGAAAGTCGAGGACATGAAGGGGCTCCGTCGGAAAGGCCGCGCTCAGTACGCGCCGGACAGCAGTGCGCCGGCGCCGGGCACGACAGGCTCGAGATCGAGCTCGCGCAGCATTGCGTAGGTGGTCGCGATCGCGGCGGTGATCACCGGCTTGCCCGTCATCGCCTCGACCTTCGCGACGGCCGGCAGCGACGGCATCTGCACGCACGCGGACAGCACGATCGCATCGGCGTCCTGGTACGGCAGCGTCTTCACGATGTCGGGCAGGCGCGCCGGATCGTGGCGGCCGACGTCGAGGTTGTCGGGAATCTCCAGCGCGCGGTAGGCGAGTACGTCGAAGCCTTCGTTGCGGATGTAGTCGACCACGAGCTCGGTGAGCGGCAGCATGTACGGCGCGACGACGACGATGCGCTTCGCGCCGATCACCTTCAGCGCATCGACGAGCGCGCCCGCGCTCGTCAGCACGGGCGCTTGCGCGCCGTTGTCGGCCGTGTGCTTCGTGAGGCGCGCCTGCGACACGCGGTGGTAGCCGTGGCCCATCGCCATGATCGCGACGAGGCATGCGTAGCCGAGCACGTCGACGCGCGCATCGCTCAGTTCCACCGCGCAGCGGTCGGATTCGGCATCCATCGCCGCGAGTTCTTCCTTGACGACCTTCTTCATCCGCATCCGGCTCGAGTGATACGTGAAGCGCTCGGGACGGATCGCTTCGCGCAACCGCAGCATCGCTGGGATCTCGGTTTCCATCGTCGTGTTGGAACTCGGCACGATCTGGCCGATGCGGTAGGTCTTGCTCATGACGGGAGGCTCCGTGTCGGTAAGGGTGGGGCGGCACGCAGGTGCGGGATCGCCGGATGTCGAGCAAAGTCTAGTGTGTACATTTGAAAATGGCAATGGATCAAAATGATGCCGGATGTTGATTGGTTGTTTATGGTGGCCGATATTCGAGTAATTATTGGTGTTTTCCCGAATGTCGCGGTAACGCTCAACAATCCCCTTGTCCTGAATAAATTGAGTGTGTACGCTACATAAACGCCATTCAATCCGCCCGTATCCGTGCCGCGTTCGGCAGCGGGCCCACGATCAGGAGATCCGCATGAGCAAACCCCGTATCGCAATCATCGGCGCCGGTCTCGGCGGCACGGCCGCGGCTGCGCTGCTGCAGCGCGGCGGCTACGACGTCGCGCTGTACGAGCAGGCGCCCGCGTTTTCGCGCCTGGGCGCGGGCATCCATCTCGGCCCGAACGTGATGAAGATCATGCGGCGCATCGGCTGCGAGGCTGCGCTGGAGACGATGGGTTCGCATCCGGATTTCTGGTACAGCCGCGACTGGCGGACGGCCGACGTGCTGTCGCAGATTCCGCTCGGCGATTACGCGCGCAAGACCTACGGCGCGAGCTACCTGACCGTGCATCGCGGCGATTTCCATGCCTTGATGACGCAGGCAGTGACGCCCGGCACGATCCGCTTCGGCAAGCGGCTCGCGGCGGTCGAGGACACCGGCGACGCGGTGCGCCTGACGTTTGCCGACGGCAGCGTCGAGACGGCCGACATCGTGATCGGCGCGGACGGCGTGAATTCGCGGATCCGCGAGCACCTGCTCGGCGCGGAGCCGCCGCGCTACACGGGCTATGTCGCGCACCGCGCGGTGTTCCCGGCGTCGCTGCTCGGCAACAAGTCGTACGACATGTGCGTGAAGTGGTGGTCGGAGGATCGCCACATGATGGTCTACTACGTGACCGAGAAGCGCGACGAGTATTACTACGTGACAGGCGTGCCGCAGGCCGAGTGGCCGGAGGGCGTGTCGATGGTCGACAGCAGCCGCGACGAGATGCGCGAGGCGTTCGCGGGTTTTCACGCCGACATCCAGCATCTGATCGACGTTTCGCCGTCGATCACCAAGTGGCCGCTGCTCGAGCGCGATCCGCTGCCGTTGTGGAGCCGCGGCCGTCTCGTGCTGCTCGGCGACGCGTGCCATCCGATGAAGCCGCACATGGCGCAGGGCGCGGCGATGGCGATCGAGGATGCGGCCATGCTCGCGCGCTGTCTCGACGAAGTCGGCGTCGGCGACCATGCGGGCGCGTTCGCGCTGTACGAGGCGAACCGCGCGGCACGCGCGTCGAAGGTGCAGCTCGTGTCGCACAACAACACCTGGCTGCGCACCAACGAGGATCCGTCGTGGGTGTTCGGCTACGACGTGTTCGACGTCCCGCTCGAGGCGCCGTCGCGCAGCAACGAGGCGGCCGCGGCCTGACGCGTTCGCGGTGCCCGCGCCGGTCGCCATTTCGCCGTCGCGGGGATCGATGCGCGCGGATACGCACGCATTTCGGCGTGTTATATGTCAGGCGCGCGCCGGCGGGTGCCGGCCGGCGGCAGTGCCCGCCGCCGGCCGTCCGCGCGCCGCACTCCGCATTCCGGATCCATTCATGTCCCATCCCGCATCTGAGTCGCGGCCGCTGACGTTTCGCGTGAACGGCACGCCGCACACCTTCGACGAGGCCGCGCCCGACGCGCCGCTGCTGCTGGTCCTGCGCAACGACTGCGCGCTCAACGGCCCGAAATACGGCTGCGGGCTCGGGCAGTGCGGTGCGTGCACGGTGCTCGTCGACGGGCAGGCCACGCGTTCGTGCGTCGTCCCGGCCGCCGCCGCGAACGGGCGCGACGTCACGACGCTCGAAGGGCTCGGGTCGCGCGACGCGCCGCATCCGATCCAGCGCGCATTCGTCGACGAGCAGGCCGCGCAATGCGGTTATTGCCTGAACGGGATGATCATGAGCACGAAGGCGCTGCTCGACCGCAACCCCGCGCCGGACGACGCGGCGATCCGCGACGCGTTGCGCTTCAACCTGTGTCGCTGCGGCACGCATCTGGAGATCATCCGTGCGGTGCAGCGCGCCGCACGCTATCTGCGAGGCGGCGATGAAGCATGACGCGAGCCTGCCCGCGCAGCCGGAGCGCGTTGCGGCGCCCGACACGCGCGATGAAACGGCCGCCGACGCATCGCACGCGCACCGTGCGCGTTACGAATGGCCGCTCGGCGACGCGCGCGCGCAGGCGTCGTTCGATATCGAAACGCGGACCGCACCCGATGGGCGGATGATGGCCTGGCGCTATCGCGCGCAGGCGGCGGGCACAGGCACGCACGATTCTCGCGGGGCTGAAGGGGCGCGAGCGGAACCGGGCCAGGTGTCGCCGTTCGTCTACCGGCACGCGCGGACGTCGATCGAGCTGGCCGATGCCGACGGCACGATTCCCGGTCTCGCGCACGCATTTGCCCGCGAATCCTTCGTCGACGAACTCGCCAGCGCGTTGCAACGCGACCCGGTCGCGCTGCGGCTGCAGCACCTCGATGTCGCGAAGGATGCGGGACCGCGCGAGACCATCCGGATGGTCAGCGAACGCGCCGCATGGGGGGCGCCGGTCGAGTCCCGTGCGAATGCGCGTTCGCGGGTCAGCGGTCGCGGCTTCGCATTCGATGGCGCGCCCGCAGCCGAAGCGGGCGATGCGCACGATGACGGCGACCCGCGCTGGTCCGCGTGGGTCGTCGATCTCGATGTCGACCGCGCGACGGGCGACGTCGCGGTGCGGCGCGTCGTGGCCGGGCAGGGCGCAGGCGAGCCGGGCCACGCGTCGATGGCCGGCTTGCCCGCATGGCAGATCGAGGCCGCGATTTCGCGCGTGATGGGGGCGCGGCTGTCCGCGCGGCCCGCGCACGACGAAACCGGTGTCGACACGCAACCGGACGCGATCGCATTCGAGCTGGCCGCATCCGATACAGCGGCGCACCACGCGCACGGCGAGTTGTCCGTGCACGATGCGCGCCGGATCGAGCAGGCGGCGGCGCCGGCCGCGGCGGCGATCGCGAACGCGCTGTACGACGCGACGGGCGTGCGTTTTCGTGCACCGCCGTTCGATGCCGCACACATTCGCGCGGCGCTTGCGCAACCGGTGCGGATCGATGCCGGCGACGGACTGCATGCGGCCCCGCGCCGCGCATCGCGCTGGCGCCGCTGGCTGGCCGGCGGCGGCGCGGGCGGCGTGGTCGGCGGGCTGATCGGGCTTGCGTGCGCGATCCTGCCGGGGCCCGCGACGATTGCGCCGATCGTGGCCGGCGGCGCGGACGGCGCGATGTGGAGCGCCGCGACGCTCGAACGCGGCCGCCAGGTCGCCCTCGCCGGCGATTGCGCGGTGTGCCACACGGCGCCCGGCGGCGCGACCAACGCGGGCGGCCTCGCGCTCGATACGCCGTTCGGCACGATCTACACGACGAACCTCACGCCCGATCCGGCAACCGGCATCGGCGCGTGGTCGTATCCGGCGTTCGCACGCGCGATGCGCGAAGGCATCTCGCGCGACGGCACGCACCTGTATCCGGCGTTCCCGTACACGGCGTTCGCGAAGCTGAGCGAGCCCGACCTGCTCGCGCTCTATGCGTACCTGATGTCGCAGCCGCCGGTGAAGCACGTGCCGCCGAAGACGAAACTGCCGTTCCCGCTCGACCAGCGGCGTCTCGTTGCGGGCTGGAACTGGCTGTATCACGACACGCGGCCGTTTGCGCCGGATCCGGCGCGCTCCGCGCAGTGGAATCGCGGCAAGTATCTGGTCGATGGCGCGGGGCACTGCGGCGCATGCCACACGCCGCGCAACGCACTCGGGGCGGAGAAGGGCGGCCTGGCCTACCTGTCGGGCGGCGAAGCGGAAGGATGGGTCGCGCCGCCGCTCGTCGCGTCGCCGGCTTCGCCCGTGCCGTGGACCGAAGGCGCGTTGTTCGACTACCTGCGCACGGGCTTTTCCGCGCAGCACGGCGTTGCGGCCGGGCCGATGGCGCCGGTCGTCGCGGGGCTCGCGGCGCTGCCCGAGTCCGACGTCCGGGCAGTCGCGCACTATCTGGCGTCGCTGTCGCCGCCTGTCGATGCCGCGGCCGCCGCGGCCGCGGCGATCCGCCAGGCGCGCGGCGCGGAATCCGTCGCGACGCTCGGCCTCGAGAACGGCCGCCGCGCGTTCGACGCGGCATGCGCGGTCTGTCATGCCGAGTCGGGCGGTGTCGGCCATTTCGGCGTGCGCCCGCTGATGGGGCTCAACACAAGCGTCAGCCAGTCGACGCCGGACAACCTGCTGCGCGTGCTGCATCACGGGATCGACCAGCCGGCCACCGGCGAACTCGGCTACATGCCGGGCTTCGGCGACGCGTTCGACGACCGCCAGATGGCCGAGCTGGCCGCCTACATCCGCGCGCGCTACGCGCCGGGACAGCCGGCGTGGCGAAACCTGGCGGAAGCGTCGGCGAGGATCCGGCAGGCGGGTGTGCATTGACCGTCGCGCGGGCCTGGGCGCCCGGAACGGCGTGCGGGCAGGGCGAAATGACCTGCCCGGCGAAAACGGTTGCCGGCGACGGCTGTAAATCTTGCCTGAACCGGCCATCGTTTAACCATTCGAAACAATGTGTTCACTGAAAGGGGCATGATCTCCGGCGATCGAGCAGGCATACTGTCGCCTATGTTGCTCAATGCGCGCCGAACGGCGTGCGCTTGCCCCCCATGTCCATTCCAGTCTCTTATCGATCCCTGCGATGGTTGACCGTCGCGGCGGCTGCATGCTTGCTCGCCGCGTGTTCGACCGCTTCCGACGTGACCGCGACGTCGAACCCGAACGTGTACACCGTGACGACGCGCACGGTCGGCGTGTCGACGACGTGGGCCGACGCTCATACGAAGGCCATCGACGAAGCCACCAACTACTGCACGCAGCGCGGCATGCGCGCGAGCATGAAGACGGAATCGCTGACCGGCGGCAGCCGTGTCGACGCGCGCGCCGAACTCGCGTTCGAGTGCCATCCGACCTTCGAGACGGCATCGAACCCGCGCGGTTGAACGAACGGCGGCGTTGACGCGCCGTCGCCATCCGCGTTTTCCTTCCCCCGATGCAAACCGACCCGCGATGCCGTGCAGGCACATCGCGGGTCGGCGCACGTCCGGCGTCGGCGGCTCGGGTCAGGCCGGCTGCGCCTCGTACAGCTTGACGCATGCGGAGAAGTCGAGCGTGCCGAGCCCTTGCTGGCTCATCGACTGATAGAGCTGCTGCGCGAGTGCGCCCATCCACACCGGCTGGTGCGCGCTGCGTGCCGCTTCGGTCGCGAGCCCGAGATCCTTCAGCATCAGGTTCGCCGCGAAGCCGCCCGCATAGCCGCGCGCGGCCGGCGCCGCATCGCTCACGCCCGGATACGGGTTGTACGTGTCCGAGCTCCAGCAGCGGCCGGTCGACGTGTTGATGATGCCGGCCAGCACGGCCGGATCGATGCCGAGCGCGGCGCCGAGCGCCATCGCTTCCGACACGCCCATCATCGAGATCCCGAGCAGCAGGTTGTTGCAGATCTTCGCGATCTGCCCGGTGCCCGTGCCGCCGCAATGCACGACGTTTTTGCCCATGTCGAGCAGCACGGGGCGGATGTGCTCGAACAGCGCGGCGTCCGCGCCGACCATGAAGGTCAGCGTGCCGGCCTGCGCGCCGCCGGTGCCGCCCGACACGGGCGCGTCGGCGAGCGGGAAGCCGCGTTGTGCCGCTGCGTCGGCCACCGCGCGCACGGTGCCGGGATCGATCGTGCTGCAGTCGATCAGCGTCGTGCCCGCCCGCACGCCGGCCAGCACACCGTCGTCGCCGAGGTAGACCGCGCGCACGTGTTGCGCGGCCGGCAGCATCGTGATCACGACGGCGCCGTGTGCGGCGGCTTCGCGCGGCGAGCCGGCCGCCGTCGCGCCTGCGCGCACCGCGGCGTCGACCGCATGCGCGTCGAGGTCGAACACCGTCAGCGCGTGGCCGGCCTTGAGCAGGTTGGCGGCCATGGGGCCGCCCATGTTGCCGAGTCCGATGAATGCGATTTCCATGGTCGGGCTCCGTGGATCAGCGCAGCGCGATCGTCGTGTTCACGCCACCGGCCGTCGCGTCGTCATCGAACCAGCGTGCGGTGACCGTTTTCGTCTGCGTGTAGAACTGCACGACCTGCTTGCCGTACGGGCCGAGATCGCCGAGCTTCGAGCCGCGCGAGCCCGTGAAGCTGAAGTAGGGCACCGGCACCGGAATCGGGATGTTGATGCCGACCTGGCCGATGTCGATTTCGCTCTGGAACTTGCGTGCGGCCGCGCCGCTCTGCGTGAACAGGCCCACGCCGTTGCCCATCGGGTTGCGGTTGACGAGCGCGATCGCTTCATCGAGCGTGTCGGCTTCGAGCACGACCACCACCGGCCCGAAGATTTCTTCCGTATAGATCGACATGTCGGTCGTCACGCCCGAGAAGATCGTCGGGCCGACGAAGTTGCCACGCTCGTAGCCGGGCACCTTCACGTCGCGGCCGTCGAGTTCGAGCTTCGCGCCGGCCTTCACGCCTTCGTCGATCAGCGCGGTGATGCGTGCATGCGCGGCCTTCGACACGACGGGGCCGACATCGGTGCCCGGCTCGTGGCCCGCGTTGATCTTCAGCGCCTTCGCCTTCTCGACGAGCTCGGGCAGCCAGTCGCGCGCCTTGCCGACCAGCACGACGACCGAGGTCGCCATGCAGCGCTGGCCGGCCGCGCCGAAGCCCGCGCCGACGAGTGCGTTGATCGACTGCTCGCGGTGCGCATCGGGCAGGACGACCGCGTGGTTCTTCGCGCCCATCATCGACTGCACGCGCTTGCCGTGCTGGCTGCCGAGGTTGTACACGTGCGTGCCGACGCGCGTCGAGCCGACGAACGAGATCGCCTTGATGTCCGGATGCGTGCACAGGCGGTCGACCACCGTCTTGCCGCCATGCACGACGTTCAGCACGCCTTGCGGCACGCCGGCCTCGATCGCGAGTTCGACCAGTTGCATCGTCGACAGCGGATCCTGCTCCGACGGCTTCAGCACGAACGTGTTGCCGCACACGATCGCCATCGGGAACATCCACAGCGGAATCATGCCGGGGAAGTTGAACGGCGTGATGCCCGCGCATACGCCGATCGGCTGGCGCAGCGTGTAGGTATCGACGCCGCCCGCGACGTTCTCCGCGAATTCGCCCTGTTGCAGCGTGCCGATCGAGCACGCGTGCTCGACGACTTCGAGACCGCGGAAGATGTCGCCCTGCGCGTCGGGCAGCGTCTTGCCTTGCTCGGCCGTCAGCGTGTGCGCGATCCGTTCGAGATTGCGGCGCACGAGATCCTGGAACTTCAGCATGATGCGCAGCCGTGCGCCGATCGGCGTCGTCTTCCAGGTCTGGAACGCGCGCTGTGCGGACGCGATCGCGGCGTCGACCTCGTCGAGCGTCGCATACGGCACGCGGCCGATCGTTTCCTGCGTCGCGGGGTTGACGATGTCGCCCCATTCGGCGCTTTGCGATTCGACGAACGCGCCGTCGATCAGCAGCTTGGCGGTGGGCAGGGCGAGGGTGGTCTGGGGAACTGCGGCGTTCATGGAACTCTCCGGAAAACGATGTGACGACAAAAAAGGGGCCCCGTATCGGCCGCCACGCATGCGTGCACGGCGGGCAGCAGGACGAACTGAGATCGATCGGATGCCGGCGGCGCGCTCACGCGCGCGCCGGACGCATCAGTGCGGTACACACGAGCGCGAACACGCCGAAGCCGACGAGGTACGCGATCACGTAGTGCGGCTGGCCGCCGCCGGCCTTGAGCAGCGACGTCGCGATCATCGGCGCGAAGCCGCCGCCGATCACGCCGGCCAGCTGCACCGACAGCGAGATGCCGCTGTAGCGGATTTCCGCCGGGAACTGCTGCGCGAACAGCAGCGACTCCGGCGCATAGAGGATCGGGAACACGACGCCGAGGCCGAGCACGATCGCCCACCACGCGTACGACGTCTGCTGCGTGCCGAGCATCATGAAGAACGGCGCGGCGAACGCGCACATCAGCACGAGGCCGATCGCGAACATCCGGCGCTGGCCGATCTTGTCGCTCAGGTGGCCGCACAGCGGCATCGTGACGAGCGACAGCGCGGCGCCGGCCGTGATCGCGTGCAGCATCTCGGCCTTCGGCAGATGCAGTTGCTGCGTCGCATAGGCGAGCGCGAACGTGACGACCATGTAGAACCACGTGTTCTCGGCGGCGCGTGCGCCGACGATCGTCAGCACCTCGCGCGGATGGCGGCGCAGCGCGGCCGTCACCGGCGATTTCTCGGCCTTGCCCTGGCGCTGCATCTTCTCGAAGTCGGGCGATTCGGGCACCTTCGCGCGGATGAACCAGCCGAGGCCGACGAGCGCGATGCTCGCGAGGAACGGCACGCGCCAGCCCCACGACAGCATGTCGGCTTCCGGCAGCGCGGCGACCGCGGCCATCGCGACCGACGACAGGATCAGGCCGAGCCCGACGCCCGTCTGCGGCAGGCTGCCGAACAGCCCCTTGCGGCCCTTCGGCGCGTGTTCGACGGCCATCAGCACCGCGCCGCCCCATTCGCCGCCGACGGCCATCCCTTGCAGGAAGCGCATCGCGATCAGGAGCGCGGCGGCCCAGTAGCCGATGCTGTCGTACGACGGGATCAACCCGATGATCATGCTCGGCACCCCCATCAGCAGCAGCGTGATCATCAGCATCGACTTGCGGCCGATCCGGTCGCCGAAGTGGCCGAACACGATGCCGCCCATCGGCCGCCCGATGAAGCCGACCGCGAACGTGCCGAACGCGGCGAGCGTGCCGACGACGGGATCCAGCGACGGGAAGAAGATGCGGTTGAACACGAGCGCGGCGGCCGTGCCGTAGAGGAAGAAGTCGTACCACTCGATCGTGGTGCCGGCCATGCTGGCCCAGCCGGCCAGCAGGTGGTGCTTCGCGGTGCGCTCGGGCGCCGGCGCCGCGACTGTCGCATGCTCATCGAGGGTGGATCGCGTCTGCATGGTGTCTCCGTGGTGGGTGCCGCGGCTCGTGGTCCGCAGGTCACGGTCGAGTATAGTTATGCGCAGATTCATCATGTACCGATAAAGAAACCGGTTGGATGTGCATTTATGCATATCGACGGCCGGCCCGGAGACTCAAGCCCCTTTTTCCCTCGCCGATGCGACATGCCACCGAGCCGGTTTCCGGCAACCTGAACTGGGACGACCTGCGCTTTTTCCTCGAAGTCGCGCGCACGCAGCGCGCGAGCGGCGCCGCGAAGCGGCTGGGCGTCGACTACACGACCGTCGCTCGGCGCATCCGCGCGCTCGAGGCCGCGATGGGCACGCTGCTGTTCGACAAGTCGCGCTCCGGCGGCTTCACGCTGACGGCCGAGGGGCAGCGGCTCGTGGCCTATGCGGACGCAATGGAGACGACCGTGCAGTCCGCGTGCGACCAGGTCGCGAACACGGGCGCGGCGCTCTCGGGCCATGTGCGGATCGGGTCGACGGAGGGGTTCGGCTGCTTTTTCCTCGCGCCGCAGCTCGCGCAGTTTCGCGCCGAGCATCCGCACGTGACGGTCGACCTGCTGCCGGTGCCCCATTTCGTCAACCTGCCGAAGCGCGAGGCCGACCTCGCGATCACGCTCGAGCGGCCCGAGCGCGGGCCTTACGTGGTCACGAAGCTGTGCGATTACCAGTTGCGGCTCTACGCGACGCGCGACTATCTCGCGCGCCACGCGCCGATCACGTCCACGGACGATCTCGCGCAGCACACGTTCATCAGCTACGTCGACGATCTCGCGTTCAGCAACGAGCTGCTGTACCTGGACCGCGCGGTGCCGGGGGCGACGGCCGGGTTGCGCACGACGAGCGTGATCGCGCAGTATTTCGCTGCGCTGCAGGGCGGCGGGCTTGCGATCCTGCCGTGCTTCATGGCGGCGACGCAGCCGGCGCTGGTGCCCGTGCTGCCGAACGACGTGGTCGTCACGCGGTGTTTCTGGCTGACGTGCCGCGAGGATCTGCGCAAGCTGCGGCGCGTGACCGCGCTGTGGGATTACCTGCGCGCGGCGGCGGACGCGAATCGCGCGCTGCTGTCGGGCGAATCGGGGACGCTGCGCTTCGTCGGTGAGACGGAATAGCGGGGCGCGTGCTCGTCGAGGTGCGGGCGCTGGGGACGCGATCGACGCGGATGAAAACACGACCGGTGACGATCCGGTCGCTTATCGGGAGGAACGCAGATGGCTTTGACGCATGCGGGCAAGGTGTTCGTGGTCTGTGTGGTCGTATTCGGCGTGACCGCGTACTGGCTCGCATCGCGCATGGTGCGCCGCCAGACCGGCGGCAAGGGCAGGACCGGCGGCGCGGTCGCGTTCTGGTGGCTCGTGTGTTTTTGTCTCGTGTCGCTGTTTTTCCCGTTCGCGTACTGGATCGGCGACGAATTCTACGAGCTGGCGGTGTCGCCGAAATACGAGGCGACCGTCGTGTCCTACCAGTCCGAGTGGGACACCTGCGAGCAGCACGACAGCAGCGGGCGCACCGAGCGCTACCGGTGCATCAAGTACACGTCGATCCTGGAAGTCGTGATGCCGGATGGCAGGCGGGTCGTGCTGCCGGGCAACATTCGATCCGGCGGCGTGCCGGAGATCGGCGAGAAGATCGATGTCGTGTTGCCGGCCGGCGCCGCTCAGCTGCATGAACGCAGTGTGCGCAGTGTCGGCCTGCTGGCCGGTGGCGCGCTGATGGTCGCGATCATCGGATATTTCGTCTACCTGATCGCCGCGTACGGCGCGGGGAAGAACATCGACGGCGCGGCCCGCTTCGGCGTGGCCGCGGTGATGAACGGGCTCGTGCCGCTCGGCGCGCTGCTGATGGAAATCGGGTTGCTGAGCGTGCCTTACCGCTACTGGGCGCACGGGAACCCGGAACAATGGCCGATGTGGGTGCTGGCGCTTTGCATGCTGTTCGCGCTGGCGCTGCTGCCGTTGCTGCTGATCTATGCGCGGACCGCATGGCGCGCGGTGGTGAAGTGACGGAGGCGGTACGGCGGTTGTGCCATCATGTGCGCACCGGTACCCGCCAGGAGACGGTCGTGGAAATTCATTCGCAGTGGACGTTCGATTGCCGGCCCGAGCATGTCTGGCCGCATTTTCTCCATGCCCGGATGGACGACACGCGGCCGTTGCTGTTCCGTCTCGGCGTGCCGAAGCCGGTCAGCTGCCGCGTGCTCGAAGGCACGCCGGCCGTCGGCAACACGCGGCAGTGCACGACCGATCGCGGCACGATCGACCAGCGGATTCTCGTGCTCGACGAGCATCGCCGGCTGCGCTACCGGATGGTGGCGTCGACGGTCTGGTGCCGCGACTGGGTCGGCCTGCTGGAGGACGAATTCACGCTGACCCCCGTCGACGACGGCACGACACGCGTCGAGCGGCGCACCGTGTTCAGCGCGCGCGGTTTCTTCAAGCCGGTGCGGCAGATCGGCTTGTGGATCGCGCTGCTGCAGGCGCACCGGTATGCGGCCCGCAACTGGCGGCGTCTCGCGATGGCCGCGCAGGGGCAGGCGGGGGCGATGGCGCCGGCGCGCTAGGGCCTGGGCGCGTACTGGATGTGCCCGATTTCCACGCGCGCACCTCCGAACCCCGAATTCAACCCGGGCAGCCCAGCCGGTCCGCGAGTTCGTTCAGGTCCCTGACGTCGAAGTCCCACGCATCGTCGGCTTTCAGGTCGGTCGTCTGGCCGGGCCCGTGTTCGGTCGGCCGCAGCACGAACGCGGTCGACAGCCCTTGCCGGCGCGCGGCCGCGAGATCGCCGTTGTGCGCGGCGACCAGGCACAGCTCGGCCGGCGCGAGGCCGAGAATCTCGACGGTGTCGCTGTACACCTGTGGCGACGGCTTGTACGCGCGGACGACTTCCGCGCCGAGAATCGCGTCCCACGGCAGCCCCGCGCGTTTCGCGACGTCGACCATCAGCCGGATGTTGCCGTTCGACAGCGGCGCGATGATGAAGCGCCGCTTCAGCCGGTGCAGCGCGGCGACCGCGTCGGGCCACGGGTCGAGGCTGTGCCATGCGAGGTTGAGCGCGTCGATGTCCGCGTCGGGCACGTCGTCGATGCCGAAACGGTCGAGCGTGCGGACGAGGTTCTCGCGGTGCAGCACGTCGAGCCGCACGTAGCGGCGGCGTCCGCTGCGGATTTCTTCCATCGACGGCGAATATTCGGCGCGCCACGCATCGGCGAATTCGAACGGGTCGATCGCAGGCGCGTGGCGATCGAGGAACGCGGCGGCGCCGCGTGCGACACCGCTTCTCCAGTCGACGATCGTTCCGAAGACATCGAAAACGAGCGCCTTGATTTCGGCAGGGTTCGTCATGGTGATCCAGTGAAGGTCGTTCGATGAGGGCACACATCGCCGTGCCGCCGGATTGCGCGACGCCGGTTCGATCGACATTGAATCACGGATACGAAAACGCGGCCTGGCCGGCCGCGATGTCGCTCCGGTCATGCCGGAACGAAGGAGGGCGGAGACGGCGCGCGCCGACGGCCGGAAAACACCGGCCGCCGCGCGTGCCGAGCCGGTCAGCTCTTGTCGTACGAGAACTGGATGCCGGCCGTGCCGCCGGTTTCGATGAACAGGTCGATGAACGCGGGCACGGTCGCGCTGCGCGCCCAGTCGCGCTGCAATTCGCAGAACAGTTGCGCGACGCTGATCATCTGGCCGCCGGCCTGCTCGATGCGGCGCAGCGCGGCTTCGTGCGCGGCGACCGACGTGCCGCCGACCGCATCGACGACCACGTACACCTCGTAACCGGCCTTCAGCGCGTCGAGCGCCGGGAAGGTCAGGCACGCTTCGGTCCACAGCGCGGTCATGATCAGTTTCTTGCGGCCGGTCGCCTCGACGGCCTTGCGGAATTCGACGTCTTCCCACGAGTTGATGCTCGTGCGGTCGTAAGTCGGATAACCTTCGAGCGCCTTGCGCAGTTGCGGGATCGGCGGCTTGTTCAGGCCCGTCTTCACGTTCACGGTCGAGTGGACGATCGGCAGGCCGTACGCGACGGCCGCTTTCGACGCGCCGACGATGTTGTTGATCAGCAGTTGGCGATCCATCGACGCGATGGAGTTCACCTGGACCGGCTGGTAATCGATGACGATGAACGCCGCGTTCTGCGGGGTGAGCAGGTGGTCGTTCGCGGGGTCGCGAATCGGTTCGCTTGCCATGGTTGCCTCCAGTGACGGTGCGGGAAGTGACGGGGGAACTTCAAGCTTAGTGAATCGCCGGGTCGGCCGACGGAGCCGGCCGGAAAATATCCGGTCGCCGCGACACGCTCGATCCACGTTGAATCAGGATGCTATTCGTGCAACAACCGGCGTTCCAGTCCCTTAAAATGCCGTCAGTGTTCTATGGGTGGAACAATCATGGATGACCTGAACGACCTCTACTATTTCGTGAAGGTGGTCGAGCACGGCGGGTTCACGCAGGCGGGGCGCGCGCTGGATGTGCCGAAATCGACGCTGAGCCGGCGCATCGCGGCGCTGGAGGCGCGGTACGACGTGCGGCTGCTGCAACGCACGACGCGTCATTTCACGGTCACGGAAACCGGGCGCGAATTCTACGAGCGCTGCCTCGCCGTGCTGGTCGAGGCCGACGCCGCGCGCGAGGTGATCGAGCGGCGGAACGCCGAGCCGCGCGGCGTCGTCCGCGTCAGTTGCCCGACCGCGCTGCTCGAATACCGCGTGAGCGAACTGGTCGCGCGCTTCATGGCGATTCATCCGCAGGTGCAGGTGCATCTCGAGGCGACGAACCGCCGCGTCGACCTGCTGAGCGAAGGATTCGACCTCGCGCTGCGCGTGCGCTTCCCGCCGCTGGAGGACAGCGATCTCGTGATGCGCGTGCTTGCCGACAGCCCGCAGCGGCTGGTCGCGGCGCCGCAATGGCTGGACGGGCGAGGTGCGCTGTCGGATCCGGCCGAGCTGACCGGTGCGCCGAGTCTCGACTGGGGGCCGGCGCGGCATCATGTCTGGCAACTGGTGGGGCCGAACGGCGAGCACGCGCAGCTGCGCCACCATCCGCGCTTCGTGACCGACGACATGCACGCGCTGCGCGACGCGGCGATTCACGGCGTCGGCATCGTGCAGCTGCCGTGCATGGTCGTCGAGGACGACCTGCGCGACGGCACGCTGGTCGACGTGCTGCCCGGCTGGGCGCCGAAGGGCGGCGTGGTGCACGCGGTGTTTCCGTCGCGGCGCGGGCTGCTGCCGCGCGTGCGGCTGTTGATCGACTTCCTGGCCGAACACATCCGGAAGGATTGACGCGCGGCGCGCCGCACGCCGCACCTGGATGCGTTCAGGCCGTCAGTGCCACTTGCGGATCTGCACCTGCACCTTGCCGTCGCGGATCGGCATCACGTCGGGGCTGTCGTCGCCGACTTCGCTGGCGATCAGGTCGTTCAGGCGGCCGTTCATCGCAAGCAGCAGTTCGCCGTTGCGCTGGCGGTCGGTCGCGAGATTGTGCATCTCGCCCGGGTCGCTCGCGAGGTCGAACAACTCGACGTCGTTGCGCGCGAACAGGTTCTCGAGCGTCGTCGGCCGGTTGAATTCGAGCGGCGAGAAATAGCGCGTGAACCGGTAGCGGCCGTCGAACACGCTGCGGATCGTGCCGCGCAGCCGGAAATCCGGCTGCTGCGCGAGCGCACGGCGCAGCAGCTCGTCCTCGGGTATGCCTTTCTGCCGCAACATGCCCAATTCCTTCAGCATCCATTCGCTGTCGTAGTACAGCAGCATCGCGTAGTTGAACAGCGTGGCGTCGCGCGCCGCGTGCCGTTTCGCGTCGGCGGGCTTCGCGAGCCAGCGCGTGAGGTCGTGCCCCTTCAGCGCGCTGCCGCGGATCGTCGCGAGGCGCGCGTCGTCGAGGCCGGTGAGCCCGAGCAGCGTCGGCGCGATGTCGATGTGCGACGTCAGCGCATCGCATTGCATGCCGCCCGGATACGCGGGATGGCGGATCACGAGCGGCACGTGGTTCTGCGGCTGATACGCGGTCGCGCCCTTGCCGACGAGCTGGTGCGCGCCGATGTGATCGCCGTGATCGGCCGTCATCACGACGATCGTGCGCTCGTCGAGACCGAGCGACTGCAGCGACTGCAGCAGGCGCACGACGTGCGTGTCGCAGTCGCGCACGCAGTTGAAGTAGTTGTCCTGATAGATGCGCAAGCGTTCGTCGGTGAACGGGTAGCGGCCGACGAGGTTCGCATGCGCGGCGTTGAACATTCCGTGCGCGGGCGGCCGCCCCGGTTCGTCGTACGGCTGCTGCCGCGACGCGGCCAGCGGCACGTCGCGCCATGACGTGCGGTACAGCGCGTCGTTCGGCGGCGGCGCGTTGCCGAGCATCGGGTGGTTCGCGTCCTGTACCGTCGAGCCGTTCGTGTCGGTGTTCACGAACATCGCGTCGTGCGGGTTCACGAGATTCACCGCGAGGAACCACGGCTTGCCTTCCTTCGCGAGGCGCGGCGCATGGTTGCGCATCCAGCTCACCGCGGCCTCGGACGTGATCCCGTCGTACTGGTAGCCGCCGCGCACCATCCCGATCAGGTCGCCCACGCCGAAATAGTCGTCGAAGCCGTACGCGCGGATCGTGCGGTTGTAGTCGGCCACGGGCGCCGTGTACGGGCTCGTGGTTTCGTGCATCGACGCGCTCAGGTGCCACTTGCCGAGGTAGGCGGCGTAGTAGCCGGCGTCGCGCAGCATGTGGCCGACGGTGCGCACGTCCGGCGACATGTCCTTCTGCCAGGGCACGCCCGCGTTGTCGAGCACGCCGGTGTGCTGGATGTGCTGACCGGTGTAGACCGTCGAGCGCGACGGCGAGCACACGCACGCCGCGATCTGGTGATGCATGAACGTGATGCCGTCGCGGCGCAGCGCTTCGCGTCCCGGCACCGGAAACGGCCAGCGGTCGAAGTGGCGTTCCTGGTCGGTCAGGATGAACAGGATGTTGTAGCCGGCGGGCGGCGCGGCAGGCGCGGTTGCGGCGCCGTGGAACGCGGGGGCGGGGTCGACGGTTGCCGCGGCGGCCGGAGTGGCCGGCGGCGGGTTCGCGGCCAGCGCATCGGCGCCGAAGCCGGCCGACGCAACCGCCGCGCCGGCCAGCTTGAGGAACTGGCGCCGGGCGGTGGGTTCGGCGGCGGGGGTGTCCTGATCGTCTTTCACGTCGGCTGTCTCCTGGTCATGCCGGCTCGTGCCGGGGGTTTTCATGTCGACGACTATGCGGCAGGATCGCGTATCGATCGATGAAAGATCGGGATCGATCGATAACCTGGTGAACATGAATGACGGAGACACCCGTGACCCTCGATTCTCGCGGCCCGGCCGCGCCGCCCCACGAGCTGCGCATCGCGCAGGCGCTGCGCCGGCTGCGCGTGCGCGACATGGAAACGCTCGACACGCTCGGGCGGACGCGCAGCTTCGCGCGTACGGCCGAGGCCGCGTCGATCACGCAGCCGGCGCTGTCGAAATGGCTGCGCGAGCTGGAGGAGGCGCTCGGGCTGCCGCTGTTCGAACGCACGTCGCGGCGTGTCGCGCCGACCGCATACGGCGATGCGCTGCTCGAATGCATCGGCCGCGTGCTGACCGACATGCGCGGCGTCGCTCCCGCGTTCGACGCGCTGCGCACGGGGGCCGGCCGCCCGGTGTCGATCGGCCTGCTGCCGAACATGGCGCCGCAACTGATTCCGGGTGCGCTCGCGTGGCTGCGGGAGGCCGGCCGCCCCGTGCAGCTGAACGTGCGCGAGGACACGCTCGACCGGATGCTCGCGCAGGCGCAGCGCCGCGAACTCGACCTGCTCGTGTGCCGGCTCGATGCGTCGGCGCTGAGCGCGGGGCTCGACGTCGCGCCGCTGTACCGCGACGACATGATCGTCGTCTGCGGCCCGCGCCATCCGCTGCTCAGGCGCGCGCGGATCGGGTGGCGCGATGCGGCCGCGTTTCCGTGGATCGCGCCGCCGCTCGGGTCGCCCGCGCGCACGGCGCTCGACGCCGAGTTCGCGAAGGCCGGCCTGGCGCCGCCGTCCGTGCTGATGGAATCGGTGTCATGGCAGACCAACCGCGCGGTTGCCGAACAGTCGCCGTGCCTGTTCGTCCAGTCGGCTCGCGCGTTCGGCATGGCCGAGCGGGCCGGCGAGCGCGTCGGCCGGCTGCCGCTGAAGCTGTCGACGATGCCCGACACGGTCGGCGCGCTGTTCGCGGCGCCCGCGAGCGTATCGGTCGCGGCCGCGATCGATGCGCTGACGGCCGTGACGCGTCCGCCCCCCGGCGCGGGAGACTGAGCGCGAACCGGGCAGGGCGCCGTCACGATGTGACGAACCGGTGCCGGCGAAGGGCCGCCTGCCTTTCGGCAAGCTGACCGCCGGGCCGCGGGCGGCGGGGCAACCGCGCGTAACCCCTGATGCACGCGGACGCGCGGGGTGTCACGGATTGGTGTTAAATGTATTTCGGCGCGCCCCGGCTCGGCGCGCAAAACGGGGCGCACCGGGCATCGGCGTAAACCCGGAGCGAAAACGGCACGAAGGATCGAAAACGAATCGGGCGCATCAGACCCGATCGGACAGACGGCAGGATTCATCTTGAATACCGAACCGCAAAGTTCTCGTTACAGCCTCGGGCTCGCGGCGGAAGTGCTCGCGTCCGAGCAAAGCGTGCTGAGGCTGATTACGCGCAACACACCGCTGCCGGAACTGTTGGTCGAGGTCTGCCGGCGCGCCGAGGCTTTGCTCGGCGACGGCGCATCGTGCACGATCCTGCTGCTCGATACGGACGGCGTGCACGTGCGCGTCGGCGCGGCGCCATCGCTGCCCGCGCAGTACAGCGCGGCGATCGACGGCGCGTCGATCGGGCCCGCGGCCGGCTCATGCGGCACGGCGATGTACGAGCGCCGGATGGTCGCCGTCGAAGATATCGAAACCGATCCGCTGTGGGCCGACTACCGTTCCGTCGCGCTGCCGCTGGGCCTGCGCGCGTGCTGGTCGGTGCCGTTCCTCGACGAAGCGGGCGTCGTGCTCGGCGCGTTCGCCGTCTATCACCGCACGCCGCGCCGGCCAAGCGATGAGGAAGCCGAACTGTTGCGCGATGTCGGCAACAGCGTCGGCCTCGCCGTGCACCAGGACCGGATCGCACGGCAGCTCGCACGCAGCGAGGAGCATCACCGGCTCGTCGTCAACAGCCTGAACGAAGGGATCCTCGTCGTATCGCGCGACGGCGTCGTGGTCGCGAGCAACCCGAGCGCGAACCGGATGATGCGCGTGAAGGGCGATCTCGTCGGCCGGCGGCTGTCCACGGTGATTCTGCACAAGCTGCGCGAGGACGGCACGCCGATCGCGCCTGACGCGTGGCCGAGCCGGCTCGCGCTCGAGACGGCCACGCCGATGCTCGACTACACGCTCGGCTTCGGCCTCGCGGACGGCGACATCATCTGGGTACGCGGCAACGCGGTGCCGATCGTGAGGCCCGGCGAGACGCAGGCCGACTCGGTGCTGGTGTCGTTCAACGACATCGGCCCCGTGCGCGAAGCGCAGCAGCAACTGCGCTACCTGGCGACGCGCGATGCGCTGACGGGCCTCTACAACCGCCGCTGGCTCGCCGACCGCATGCGGGAGCTGTTCGGCGGGCACGGCGCGGCGGGCGGGCCCGCACGTGTCGCGATCCTGTTCATCGATCTCGTCGGGTTCAAGAAGGTCAACGACACGGCCGGCCACGACGCGGGCGACGCGCTGCTGCGCAGCGTCGCGGCGCGGCTCGCGGCCTGCGCGGGCGGTCGTTATGCGCTCACGCGCGTCGGCGGCGACGAGTTCGTGATCCTCGTCGACGACTGCGACGATCCCGACCGCCTCGCGGTACTCGCGCGCGAGGTGATCGACGCGATCGCGAAGCCGTTCGCGATCGCGAACAACGAGTACTGGCTCGGCGTGTCGATCGGGATCAGCGTCGCGCCGCGCGACGGCGACGATGCGGTCACGCTGATGCGCAACGCCGATTCGGCGATGTACGACGCGAAGCAGCGCGGCCGCAACCATTTCACGTTCTTCACCGCGCAGCTCAACCTGCGGCTGCAGCGCCGCTTCGCGGTCGAGCAGTCGCTGCGGCGCGCGCTGACCTCGGACATGCTGCGGCTTGCCTACCAGCCTGTCGTCGATGCGCGCAGCGGCCGCACGGTCGGCGCCGAAGCGCTGCTGCGCTGGACCAGCCCCGAACTCGGGCCGATGTCGCCGGCGGAGTTCATCCCGGTCGCGGAGGATACGGGGCTGATCGTCGCGATCGGCCAGTGGGTGCTCGAAACGGCCTGCCGGCAGGCGGCCGAGTGGCGCCGCACGATCGCGCCCGACCTGATGCTGGCCGTCAACCTGTCGCCGCGGCAGTTCCACGAAGGGCTCGTCGAATCGGTCGACCGCTGCCTCGCGCAAACGCGGCTCGATCCGTCCGCGCTCGAACTCGAGATCACCGAAGGACTGCTGATGAACGACACGGACACCGTGCTGCCGATGCTCGAGGCGCTCACGGACATGAACGTGCGGATCTCGGTCGACGATTTCGGCACCGGCTATTCGTCGCTCGCTTACCTCAAGCGCTTTCCGCTGCACAACCTCAAGGTCGACCGCTCGTTCGTGTCGGGCGTGCCCGATCATCACGACTCGGTCGCGATCACGCAGGCCGTCGTCGCGATGGCGCATTCGCTCGGGATGAAGGTGACGGCGGAGGGCGTCGAGACGCAGGCGCAATCGTGGTTCCTGCAGCAGATCGGCTGCGACATGCAGCAGGGCTACCTGTTCAGCCGCCCGCTGGACCCGAACGACTACGCGCGCCGGCTCGGCGCCGCGTAAGCGGCGCGCGCGATCAGTCGCGCGGCGCGCCGAACCCGCCGGCGCCGGGCGGCGTCGGCGACGGTTCGATCTCCACGCGGTTCTTGCCCTCGTGCTTCGCGCGATACAGCGCGCGGTCGGCCGCTTCGATCAGCACGGTCGTCGGCAGGCCGGGCGCGGGCACGATGCTCGCGCCGCCGATGCTGATCGTCACGGTGTTGCCGGTCGACGAATGCGCGTGCCGCAGCCGCAGCGCCTCGACCGCGAGCCGGATCTTCTCGCCGAGCAACCGCGCGGCGCCCGGCGACGTGGCCGGCATCACGACCGCGAACTCCTCGCCGCCGAAGCGCGCGGCGAGATCGCCCGATTGCCCGAGACAGCGCTCGATGGTCGAGGCGATCTGCTTGAGCACGCTGTCGCCCGACACGTGTCCGTACGTGTCGTTGTACAGCTTGAAATTGTCGACGTCGATCATCAGCATCGACAGCTCGCTGCGCTCGCGCGTGCCGCGACGCCATTCGGCGGCCAGGTATTCGTCGAGATAGCGCCGGTTCGACAGCCCGGTCAGGCCGTCGGAATGCGTGAGGCGCCGCAGTTCGAGATTGGCTTCGAGCAGTTGCTGTTGCGATTGCCGCAGCGCGCGATAGGCTTCGTCGCGCTGCAGCAGGTTCATGTACGAGCGCGAGTGGTAGCGGATGCGCGCGACGAGTTCGATGCGGTCGGGCAGCTTCACGAGGTAGTCGTTCGCGCCGGCCGCGAATGCGGCGCTCTTGATCACGGGCTCTTCCTGCGTCGACAGCACGATGATCGGCACGTCGCGTGTCGCGGGGTTCGCGCGATACGACTTCACGAGGCTCAGCCCGTCGGTGCCGGGCATCACGAGGTCCTGCAGGATCACGGTCGGCCGCGTGTCGATCGCGGTGGCCATCGCGTCGTCCGAGCGCGGGCAGTAGTGGAAGTCGATGCCTTCCTCGTCGACGAGCGCGCGCCGTATGGCTTCCGCGACGATCGTCTGGTCGTCGACCAGCAGCACCATGGCCGGCGCGTCGGCGCTCGGCGTGGTCGGGCTGCCCGGCGGGCGGGTCAGGTCGCTAGTCATGTTCGATGCGGTGTGTTGCGAGGGCGGGCATGGGTGTTGCGCATGTTCATCGGGCTCAGATCCGCGCGAGCGCCGCCAGCTCGCCCGCGATGCGTCCGAGCGGCAGGATCGCACGCGCCGCGCCGAGCGTCGCGGCCGCCTTCGGCATGCCGTACACGGCGCTGGTCGCCTCGTCCTGCGCGATCGTATGGTAGCCCTTCATCCGCAGCGCCTTCAGGCCGATCGCGCCGTCGCGTCCCATGCCCGTGAGCAGGACGCCGATCACGCGGCCGGGCCAGTGTTCGGTCAGGCTGTTGAAGAACACGTCGACCGACGGGCGATACGGCGTGGCGGCCGGCTCGCGCGTGTATTCGAGCGTGCCGGCGCGCGTGATGCGCAGGTGATCGTCGGTCGCGGCGAGCAGCGCGACGCCCGGCTGCGGGCGGTCGCCTTCGCGCGCGACGCGCACCGCAAGCGGCGTCTGGCCGTCGAGCCATTGCGCCATGCCTTCCGCGAACGCGCGGTCGACGTGTTGCACGATCACGATCGGTGCGCTGAAATCGGCCGGCAGGCCGCCGAGGATCGACGCGAGCGCGCCGGGGCCGCCGGCCGACGCACCGATCGCGATCAGCGGGCCGCCGCCGGCGCGCGCGGCCGTGCCGGCGAGGCGCGTGCCGCCCGGCGCGTCGAGCAGCCGGCCGATCTGGTCGATCTTCGCGAGCAGCAGTTTCGTCGTGTCGCCGGCCGCGCCGTCGCCGAGCCGCGGCGTATCGACCGCGTCGAGCGCACCGGCGCCCATTGCCTCGAACACGCGCCACGCATTCGCGCCGATGCAGCTCGTCACGATCAGGATCGCGCACGGTCGTTCGGATCGCATGATCCGCCGCGTCGCTTCGATCCCGTCGAATTTCGGCATGACCAGGTCCATCAGCACGACGTCGGGCGGCTGCGCCGCGCATAGTTCGACGGCCTGCGCGCCGTCGGTCGCGACCCACAGCACGCGGTGCTCGGGCCGTCGCGCGATCGCACGGCGCATCGCCTCGACGGCAAGCGGGAGGTCGTTGACGATGCCGATGTTCACAAGCGGAATTCTCCGGTCGGTTCGTAGTATTGGTGGTTGGCCGGGTTCATGGAAGGGGCTGCCTGTTCGGCGCCGGCGAGCGGCATCGGCGGCCGGACGGCACGGCATTCTTTTTGGTTGGCGACGCCCCGAATGCTGTCATGCGGCGCGGACGGCGGCAATCGAAAAATTCGCGCATTGTGCCGTTTCAGTGCGTTTCCTCTATGACGGCGCGGCGTTTCCAGGTGACAAAGGGTGGCGGGGCCGTGCGCCGGCGCATGCCGGGCCAACGGACCGTGCCGGTGCAGCCCGCGTAAGCCGGCATGTTACCGTGCCGGCATCGACAAAAAAGCAAGGGGAGAGCCGGATGACCGTGGCCGATACCGTACTCGTCAGCCGCGACCCGCACGCACCGGTCGTGATCGAGCGCGACGGCCGGTTGCTGTACCGGATCTACATCGAAAGCGGGCATGCGTCGTTCTACCGCGATTTTCCGGTCGACCCGGACGCGGTGCGCGTGCTGCGCGACGACGCCGAGCGCTACTATTTCCTGTTCGCGGCGCTTCACCGTCCGTACCAGCTGAGCGTGACGAACCTGTCCGACGCGGAGCGTGAACGTTACTTCAGCACCATCCTGCTTGCCGGCCGCGACGAGGTCGAAGCCTTCATGAGCGAACTGGACCGCGCCAGCAACGGCGCCGTCGCCAACTTGCCGAGGATCTTCACGCAGGCCGACTACCGGCAACTGCGCGCGGGGAGGTGGTTCGGCATGGGCGCCGGCACGCCGGCCGCCTAGGGCCAGCGCAAGCCCGTTATTAGCGTGAACAGGCCCTAGCGGGGCTCAACCTGGAGCCGGCCGCGCAGCGGCTGCGCGGCCGCGTCGTCAATGGCTGCGCGCGTAGCCCTGGATCAGCGCGCGCATCATCCCTTCGACCGTCGCGTCGAGCAGGTCGCCTTCCTGCTCGGCCTCCTCGACGAGCGCGGCATAGGCCGTCGCGAGCGTCACGCGGTCGACTTCATGGCGTTGCTCCATCAGCGTCACCATCCCGTCCTTCGCCAGATGAGCGGAGAACGCGCGGCTGCCGATGGTCTGGAATACGTCAATCATGGCGGCTCTCCCGTCCGTTGCCGATGCTTTCCAGTTTAGTCGGCGTCCATGGGCTCCGCCACGCGCGCCGGCCGGTCGACCGGCCGGCCGCCGTTTCCTCCGATGAAACACCGCCGACACACGGCCCGGGCACGGTATCCGCGCGCTTCAACGTTTACCCGAAGCACCAAATTGTCGACTTTTTATCGATAAAGTCTCGTGTTAGATTTCGCCGTCCGAGCCCGGTCGAAACCGGGCAGGCAGCGCGTTGCCTGGGTGCCGCGCATCCGACACAAGGAGGGGAAATGCTGGTGCTGATTGGGGTGCCGATCGTCGTGATCGGTTTCGCGCTGCGCTTCAATGCGCTGCTGGTGGTCACGATCGCGGGGCTCGCGACAGGGCTCGCGGGCGGGCTGAATCTCGTCGACATCGTCAGTGCGTTCGGCAAGGCGTTCACCGAAAACCGCTACATGGGGCTGATCTGGCTGACGCTGCCGGTGATCGCGCTGCTCGAGCGCAACGGGCTCAAGGAACAGGCGAAGCGGATGATTTCGCGCGTGCAGGCGGCCACCACGGGCCGCGTGCTGATGCTGTACTTCGTGCTGCGGCAGGCCACGGCCGCGCTCGGCCTCACGTCGCTCGGCGGCCACGCGCAGATGGTGCGGCCGCTGATCGCGCCGATGGCCGAAGCCGCCGCCGTCGGCCGGCACGGCGAACTGCCCGAGGCGGTGCGCCAGCAGATCCGCGCGCATGCGTCGGGCGCCGACAACGTCGCCGTGTTCTTCGGCGAGGACATCTTCATCGCGATCCAGTCGATCCTGCTGATCAAGGGCTTTCTCGAGCAGAACGGGATTTCGATCGAGCCGCTGCACCTGTCGGTGTGGGCGATCCCGACCGCGATCGCCGCGCTGCTGATCCACTGCACGCGCCTCGCGCTGCTCGACCGCCGGCTGACGCGCGGCTTCGGCCTGGTGAAGCAGGAGGGCGCGCGATGATCGGCCTCGAATCGCTGTACACGCTCGCGGGGCTGATGTTCGCCGCGTTCGCGTGCTTCAACCTGACGGACCGCACGAACCCGCGCCGCGTCGTCAATTTCGCGTTCTGGGCGATCTACGCGGTCACGTTCCTGTTCGGCGCGCTGCTGCCGCACTTCGTGACGGGCTGCCTGGCGATCGCGCTCGCGGTGATCGCGGGCTCGGGCAAGCTCGGGCGCGGCAAGTCCGACGAAGCAGGCGACGCGGCGGCGGTGCGGCGCGAGACGCTCGCGCAGCGCTTCGGCAACCGGCTGTTCCTGCCCGCGCTGCTGATTCCGGTCGTCACGCTGATCGGCACGTTCGCGCTGAAGCTCGTGCCGTTCGTCGAGCCGAAGAGCGTGACGCTGATCTCGCTCGTGCTCGGCACGATCGTCGCGTTCGTCGTCGCGCTCGCGATGCTGCGCGATTCGCCGGTGCATGCGCTGAAGGAAGCGCGCCACACGATGGACGCGGTCGGCTGGGCCGCGATCCTGCCGCAGATGCTCGCGGCGCTCGGCGCGCTGTTCGCGGTCGCGGGCGTCGGCGGCGTGGTATCGGGGCTCGTGAGGGACTGGGTGCCGATCGATTCGCCGTTCGCGGTGGTCGCGGCCTACACGGTCGGCATGGCGCTGTTCACGATGATCATGGGCAACGGCTTTGCCGCGTTTCCCGTGATGACGGCCGGCATCGGCCTGCCGCTGATCGTCCACCAGTTCCACGGCAACCCGGCAATCATGGGCGCGATCGGGATGCTGAGCGGCTTCTGCGGTACGCTGATGACGCCGATGGCCGCGAACTTCAACATCGTGCCGGCGGCGCTGCTCGAACTGAAGGACAAGAACGGCGTGATCAAGGCGCAGTGGCCGACAGCCGTGCTGCTGCTCGCCGTGAACACGCTGCTGATGTATGCGTTCGTATTCCGCTTCTGACGAGATGCCCATGACCGACCGACTCACCCCCGAACTCGCCTCGAAATTCGCGTCGCTCGCGCTCGCGCACCTGACCCGCGAATATCCGAACAAGCTCACCCATTCGCTCGAAGGTCCGCACGACGTGCAGGGGCCGCGCGCGCTGCACCCGATCTTCTACGGCAGCTACGACTGGCACTCGTGCGTGCACGGCTACTGGCTCGTGCTGAGCGTGCTCGAACGCTATCCGGCATTGCCGGAGGCCGAACGCATCGTCGCGACCGTCGATGCGCATTTCACCGATGCGAACGTGGCCGGCGAGCGCGCGTATCTCGCGCTGCCGCACAACGGCGGCTTCGAGCGGCCGTACGGCTGGGCGTGGCTGCTCGCGCTATCCGCGCAGCTCGAGCGGCTCGCGCTGAAGGGCGCGCTGCCGCAGGCCGCGCGCTGGGCGAAGGCGATGGCGCCGCTCACCGACCTGTTCGTGTCGCGCTTCGAGACCTTCCTGCCGAAAGCGACCTATCCGCTGCGCGTGGGCACGCACTTCAACACCGCATTCGCGCTGGCGCTCACGCTCGATTTCGCGCGCGACACGCAGCGCGACGGGCTCGCGGCGCTGATCGTCGATACCGCGAAGCGCTGGCACCTGAACGATGTCGCGTGCCAGGCGTGGGAGCCGTCGGGCGACGAATTCCTGTCGCCCGCGCTGATGGAGGCCGAGCTGATGCGGCGCGTGCTGCCGGCCGCGGAATTCGACGGCTGGTTCGCGCGCTTCCTGCCCGATCTCGCGCGCGGCGAACCCGCGACGCTGTTCGAGCCGGCGACGGTCAGCGATCGCAGCGACGGCAAGATCGCGCACCTCGACGGGCTGAACCTGAGCCGCGCATGGTGCCAGCGCGCGCTCGCCGGGGCGCTGCCGGAAGGCGATGCGCGGCGCGCGAAGCTGCTCGACGCGGCCGACCGGCATCTCGCGAGCGCGCTCGCGCACGTGGCCGGCGACTACATGGGCGAGCACTGGCTCGCGACGTTCGCGTTGCTCGCGCTCGACGCGTAGCGCGCGAAACCCCGCCGGCGGCAAGGTCTTCGGCGCGCGGCTATACTCGCCGCTCGGGCCGTTTCGCACCGCATGCGTTGCGCGAAACGGCCATCCGCCAGTTCGCCGCCTCGCCATGGACAAGCTCATTTCCTATGTCGCCGCGATCCACGGGCTCGCCGGCCCGGTGCAGATCGTGTCGCATGAAACGTCACACGACCGCTGGACCGACGACGATGTCGAGGTCACGCGCGATGAAACCGAATACCGCTTCGACAACGGCGCGATCGTGCGCCGCTCGGTCGAGCAGGACCGCGCACCGTCCGACCTGCTGTGCGCCGAATGCTGGATCGACTACGACGTGCTCCATCATCCCGATGCGCAGCCGATCAGCCCGTCGCGGCTGACGTTCGACAACGCGTGCCGCGAAACCTTCTGGCTGCGTTATCACCTTGCATGACTGCATGACTGCATGACTGCATGACTGCATGACTGCGTGACCGCATGACCGCGTGCAGTCGCGTCAACTTGGCTGCGCACCATCTGCCGCATGCAGCAGCGGCGCGAGGCGCGTGGCCGCGTCGCGCATTTTCGGCACGTTCTCCAGCAGATCGTTGAGCGTCGCGCGCGCGGTCGGCGCGTGCACGGCGAGCGCCGCGAGCACGCGGCCGCTCGCGGCATCCTTCACCGGCACCGCGACGGCCACCATCCCGCGCACGAATTCCTCGTTGTCGATCCCGACACCGCGCGCGGCGAGCCGGTCGAGTTCGGTGGCGAGCAATTGCGCATCGGTCAGCGTCCGGTAGGTCATCTTCTTCAGCGTGAGCCGCGCGAGCATCGCGTTGCGCTCCAGCGCATTCATCTGCGACAGGAACAGCTTGCCGCTCGCCGTGCAATGCAGCGGCACGCGCATGCCGGGCCGCATTTCGAGCCGCAGCGGCTCGGTGGTCTCGACACGTTCGACGTACAACACCGTGTCGCCGTCGAGCGCGGTGAGGTTGCAGGTCTCGCCGAGCACGTCGACGAGCGCGCGCAACACCGACCGGCAGCCGCGCGTGAAGGTGTTGTTCGACAACGCTGCGAGCGCAAACTGCGCGGCGCGCGGGCCGAGCGCGATGCCGCGGTCGTGGCCGCGCGAGTCGGGCATGTGGATCACGTAGCCGCGCGCTTCGAGCGACTCGATCAAGCGTAGCAGCGTCGCCTTCGGGATGTGCAGCCGTGCGGCAAGCTGCGACAGCGTGTACGGCTGTCCGGCCGATGCCAGCGCTTCGAGCACGGCAAGCGCACGCAGCACGCGTGCGTCGTCGGCGGGCGCGCCGTCGGGCGGCGCGGGGGCGGTGTCGCGCATCTGTCTCCTCCGTCGGGATCGGCGTGCGTCCCGGGATGCTTGTGTCCGGCAGAAATGAAACGAATTGAACGGTTTTTGTACCACATTCGCGGTGCGGACAATAAATCGGCTTGTACGCGTGCCGTGTGCTCCATAAATTTGGACGAAACATACCGGATTTTTCACATACCCCGGAACGGAGACACGAATGACACGCAGCTTCGACTATGTCGTGGTCGGCGCAGGATCGGCCGGTTGCGTCCTCGCCAACCGGCTGTCCGACGGCGGCCGCCATACGGTGTGCTTGCTGGAAGCCGGCCCCGCCGACAACTCCATGTGGATTCATGTGCCGATCGGCTATGGCAAGACGATGTTCCATCCCGTGTACAACTGGGGCTTCCATACCGATCCCGACCCGAACATGCACAACCGCCGCCTGTACTGGCCGCGCGGCCGCACGCTCGGCGGCTGCAGCTCGATCAACGGGCTGATCTACGTACGCGGGCAGCAGCAGGACTACGATCACTGGGCCGCGCTCGGCAATCGCGGCTGGAGCTGGCGCGAGTGCCTGCCGTATTTCCGGCGGCTCGAACACAACACGCTCGGCGACGGGCCGACGCGCGGCACGGGCGGCCCGCTGTGGGCGTCGGCGATCCGCCAGCGGCACGAACTCGTCGATGCGTTCGTCGCCGCGTCGAACCGGCTCGGCGTGCGCACGGTCGACGATTTCAACACGGGCGACCAGGAAGGCGTCGGCTATTACCAGCTCACGACGCGCAACGGGCTGCGTTGTTCGACGGCCGTCGCGTACCTGAAGCCCGCACGCGGGCGGCCGAACCTGCATGTCGAAACCGACGCACAGGCGCTGAAGGTGCTGTTCGAAGGCGCGCAGGCGTCCGGCGTGCGCTACGTGCAGCACGGCAAGGTGCACGAGGTGCGCGCGCTGCGCGAGGTGATCCTCGCGGCCGGCGCGTTGCAGTCGCCGCAGCTGCTGCAGGTGTCGGGTGTCGGGCCGGCCGCGCTGCTGGACCGGCACGGGATTCCGGTCGTCGCCGATCGCAAGGGGGTCGGCGAGAACCTGCAGGATCATCTGCAGGTGCGATTGATCTACGAGGTGACGAAGCCGATCACGACCAACGACGAGCTGCATTCGTGGGTCGGCCGCGCGAAGATGGGGCTGCAATGGGCGCTGTTCCGCGGCGGCCCGCTCGCGATCGGCATCAACCAGGGCGGGATGTTCTGCCGGGCGTTGCCGGACGAATCGGCGACACCCGACATCCAGTTCCATTTCTCGACGCTGTCGGCCGATTCGGCGGGCGGCAGCGTGCATCCGTTTCCGGGCTGCACGTATTCGATCTGCCAGCTTCGGCCCGAATCGCGCGGTACCGTGCGGATTCGCACCGACGATGCGCGCGACGCGCCGTCGATCCAGCCGAACTATCTCGACACCGAGCGCGACCGCCGCACGACGGTGGCCGGCGTGCGCTTCGCGCGACGCGTCGCGGCCGCTGAGCCGATGGCGCCGCTGATGAAGCGCGAGGTGCGGCCGGGCGCGGACGCGCAGACGGACGACGAGCTGCTCGAATTCTGCCGCGAATACGGGCAGACGATCTTCCACCCGTCCGGCACCGCGAAAATGGGCGTCGCGAGCGATCCGCTCGCGGTCGTCGACGAGCGGCTGCGCGTGTACGGCACGCGCGGGCTGCGGGTGGTCGACTGCTCGATCATGCCGACGCTCGTATCGGGCAATACCAACGTGCCGATCGTGATGGTCGCCGAGAAGGCGTCCGACATGATTCTCGAGGACGCGCGCGAGGCCGATCGCGGCCGCAGCGTCGCGCCGGCCGCCGAGGCAGTCGCGTAGGACGGGGCGCCCGCGCGGCCCGTGCTCCTGCGCCCGGACGGCCGCCGCGCGCTCATCGATGCCCCCGCCGGCACGGCGCCGGGGCAGGTTGCGGCGCATCCTTACCTGGAGAAGCTCGCATGGCAATCGATTCCCGGGTCGTCCGACGCGTGGCCGCGGCCAGCGTGATCGGCGCGACCGTCGAGTGGTACGACTTTTTCCTGTACGGCGTGGTTGCCGGCATCGTGTTCGACAAGCAGTACTTTCCGGCCGGCGATGCATTCGTGTCGACCATGCTCGCCTATGCGACGTTCGCGGTCGGCTTCGTCACGCGGCCACTGGGCGGCTTGCTGTTCGGCCATCTCGGCGACCGCGTCGGGCGCAAGTCCGCGCTGATCCTGACGATGCTGATCATGGGCGTGTCGACGGCCGGCGTCGCGTTCCTGCCGACCTACGCGCAGATCGGCATGTGGGCGCCGGTGCTGCTGCTGACGCTGCGCGTGCTGCAGGGCATCGGCCTCGGCGGCGAGTGGGGCGGCGCGGTGCTGATGGCGTACGAATACGCGCCGCCGCACCGGCGCGGGCTGTATGCGAGCCTGCCGCAGATCGGCCTTGCGATCGGGCTGTGCCTCGCGGCCGGCGTCGTCGCGGCGCTGTCGCGTGCGCTGCCGGACGCCGCGTTCCTCGCGTGGGGCTGGCGCGTCGCCTTCGCGGCGTCGCTACTGCTCGTGGCGGTCGGCTTCTACATCCGCACGCGCGTGGCCGACACGCCCGAGTTCGTCGCGCTCAAGCGCCAGCGGCGCGACACGAAGTTGCCGGTCGTCGAGCTGCTCGCCAACTATCGGCAAGCCATCCTGCTCGGGATGGGCGCGCGCTATATCGATGGCGTGTTCTTCAACGTGTTCGCGGTGTTCTCGATCGGCTACATGACGCGCAACCTGTCGATCTCGCGCGGCGACGCGCTGCTCGGCGTGATGAGCGCGGCGGTCGTGATGTGCGTGTTCATCCCGGTGTTCGGCGGCCTGTCGGACCGGCTCGGCCGCGCGCGGGTGTACCGGTGGGGCGCGACGCTGTGCGGGCTGTCGGTGCTGCCCGCGTTCTGGCTGCTGCAGACGCAGTCGACGAACCTGCTCGCCGTGTGGCTCGCGCTGGTGATCCCGTTCGGGATCTTCTACGCGATGGCGTACGGGCCGGAGGCCGCGCTGTTCGCGGAGCTGTTCGATGCGAACGTGCGGTACACGGGCATTTCGTTCGTCTACCAGGTGTCGGGCATCTTCGCGAGCGGCCTCACGCCGATCGTCGCGACCGCGCTGTTGCGCGTGAACGGCGGGGCGCCGTGGCTCGTCGGGGCTTACGTGATGTTGTCTGCACTCCTGTCGATCGTGTCGGCGCGGGCGATCGAGAAGCGCGACGCGATGGCGGGCGTCGCGGTGCGCGCGATGTGACGACGGGTGGGGCGCGGCGCGGGGTCGTATCGACGGCGTGGTCGTCGGTGAGCGCCGCGACCGTGCCCGTGCCGCTGACCGTTGTCGTCAGCCGGTCGTCCGGTGCCGCCCGCCGTTCGGCGTCCCGGCGGTGTCAGGCCCGCGCGGCGACCACTGCCGATCGTCGCACACCGCCGGCTGCCGCCGTTCGGCACCCCTGCGCGCTGGTCCAAGCGAATCCGGTCCACTGGCCCTACCTGCGAAAAATCGGCCTGCCTACACTTGCCTCGACAGATCGCCGCATTGAAGCATCTGCACACGATCGACCCGAAGAGCACGATCAGGAGACAGGCATGACCTACAGGCAGTCGGCAGCATTCGCTCGCGCCGCATGCGCGCGCCCCGCATCAGTCAGTCGAATCGCCTCGTGCGCCCGTTGCGGCGCAACAGGCTCGCCCGCGTCGGAGGGTTGATCATGTCGACGCCTTCCATCGAACGCACCGCGAGCGACTTTGTCGGCGGCCGGCCGAACGATACGCGTTACGACCCGACCTACGATCCGCTGGTGTCGCCGGGCCCGGGGTGCGGCAAGCAGTACGCGCCGACCTACTGGGTCGCGACGGCCGGCACGCCGCCGCCCGACGACGGCCCCGTCACGCGCGATCTCGATGTCGACGTCGCGATCATCGGCGCCGGCTACACGGGCCTCGCCACCGCGCTGTGCCTCGCGCGGGACCACGGCATCAAGGCTGTCGTGCTCGAAGCCAACCGCACGAGCTGGGGCTGCAGCAGCCGCAACGGCGGGCAGGGGCAGAACGCGTCGGGCCGGCTGTCGCGCTCGCAGTGGATCGAGCGCTGGGGCAAGGACGTCGCGCTGAAGATGCACGACGAGATCCTCGAAGGCTTCGAAAACTTCAAGTCGCTCGTGTCGGAAATCGACTGCGATCCGCAGCCGGGCGGCCATTTCCTGATCGCCCATCGCCCGCGCATCATGGCGAAGCTCGCGGCCGAGGCGAAGGTGTGGAAGGACGTGTTCGGCTATCCGTCCGAACTGCTGAGCGCGGAGACGTTCCGCCGCGAATTCATCAACGACCACGAGGCGGCCGGCGCGCTGCACGAGCCCGAAGGCATCGGCATCCATGCGCTGAAGCTCGCGTTCGGCTACCTGCGCCTCGCGCGCGAAGCCGGCGCGAAGGTGCATACGAGCAGCCCCGTGCTCGGTTTCGAGACGATCGACGGCGTGCATCATCTGCGTACGCCGGGCGGCGTCGTGCGGGCCCGTGCGGTGGGTATCGCAACCGGCGCATACACCGCGCAGACGCTGCATCCGTCGCTGCGCAGCAAGGTGATGCCGATCCTGTCGAATTCGATGGTCACGCGGCCGCTCACCGACGCCGAGATCGACGCGTGCAATTTCCGCACGACGCAGGTGCTGACCGATACGCGCACGCTGCGCTTCTACTATCGTTTCCTGCCCGATCGCCGCTTGCAGATCGGCAGCCGCAGCGCGATCACCGGCGACGATGCGCCGAACCCGCGCCATTTCGAATTGCTGAAGGAAGGGATGGCGCGCAAGTTTCCCGCGCTGCGCGGCGTGGAGATCGATTATTCGTGGTGGGGCTGGGTCGACGTGAGCCACGACATGATGCCGCGCGTGTGCCAGCCCGATCCGCGGCAGTCGGTGTACTACGCGCTCGGCTATGGCGGCAACGGCGTGTCGTACTCGCAGCAGGCCGGCCGCCGGCTCGCCGAGCAGATCGCGGGGAAGGCCGCACGCCAGACCCTGCCGATCTTCACGTCGCCGCTGCCGGGCCACCCGTTCGCGCCGTTCCGGCGCCTCGGGCAGCGAATGCTCTACGTGTCGTACTTCAGGAACGACGAGAAACCCTGAACGCGGTGCATCGCGCCCGACGCGAGCGCGCTCGCGCCGGGCGTCCAACACAAGAAAAGCAACAGAAATCCGTGCGGCCGGGGCTGCAGGCGCCCCTGCACGCGCCGTCGCCGGCGGCGCTCGCGTTCACCCGACGGTGATGCGCGGGCGGTGCCGGACAACTGGATATGGAGAAGACATGCAACCCTCGATGGAACAGAGTGACCTGAAATGTGGGCTCAAGCAGCGCCACATGACGATGATCGCGCTTGGCGGCGTGATCGGTGCCGGGCTGTTCGTCGGCAGCGGCGTGGTGATTCAGCAGACCGGGCCGGCCGCGATCCTGTCGTTCCTGATCACGGGCGGGCTGGTCGTGCTCGTGATGCGGATGCTCGGCGAGATGGCGTGCGCGATGCCGGCCGTCGGTTCGTTCTACGAATACGCGCGGCTCGCGTTCGGCAACTGGCGCGGGCCCGGCAAGATGGCGGGCTTCCTGACCGGCTGGATGTACTGGTATTTCTGGGTGATCGTCGTCGCGCTCGAAGCGGTGGCGGGCGCGAAGCTGATCCAGTTCTGGCTGCCCGACACACCGGCGTGGATCATCAGCCTCGCGCTGCTGGTCGTGCTGACGCTCACGAACCTGATCTCGGTCGGCAGCTATGGCGAGTTCGAATTCTGGTTCTCGTCGATCAAGGTCGGCGCGATCGTCGTGTTCCTGTTCCTCGGCGGCCTCTACGTGCTCGGCCTGTGGCCCGCGTCGATGCACACGACGGCCGTGCTGCCGACGCTGCTCGGCCACGGCGGCTTCATGCCGCTCGGCATCGGGCCGGTGATGAGCGGGGCGGTCGCGGCTACCGGCTTCTACTTCGGCGCCGAAATCGTCACGATCGCGGCGGCCGAGGCGAAGGAGCCGGCCAAGGCCGTCGCGAAGGCAACCAACTCGGTGATCACGCGCGTGCTGGTGTTCTACGTCGGGTCGGTCGCGCTGGTCGTCGCGCTGGTGCCGTGGAATTCCGCGCAGATGGCGACGCCGTACGTGAGCGCGCTCGAAGTGATGGGCCTGCCGGCCGCCGCCAACGTGATGAACGCGATCGTGCTGACGGCCGTGCTGTCCGCCCTGAACTCGGGCCTGTACGCGGCATCGCGGATGCTGTTCGCGCTGACCCGCCACGGCGACGCGCCGGCAGCGCTCGCGAAGGTCAACAAGCGCGGCGTGCCGGTGCGGGCGATCCTGCTCGGTACGGTGTTCGGCTACGTGTCGGTCGTGATGTCGTACGTGTCGCCCGACACCGTGTTCGCGTTCCTCGTCAATTCGTACGGCACCGTCGCGCTGTTCGTGTACGTGCTGATCGCGTTCTCGCAACTGCGCCTGCGCAAGCGTCTCGACCCGGTCGCTGCCAGCAAGCTGCGCGTCAAGATGTGGGCGTATCCGTACCTGACCTGGGTCGCGATCGTCGGCATGGTCGGCATCCTTGTCGCGATGGCGTTCATTCCGGACCAGCGCAAGCCGCTGTGGCTCGGCGTCGCGAGCCTCGGCGTGCTGGTCGTCGCGTACGGCCTGACGCGCCGCAGCCGCCGCGAGCATCTGGACGAAAGCGAGCTGCTCGCGTATCCGCCGCGGTAACGGGCGGTAATACCCGACGCCGAAGGCCCGGTGCGCGCGCCGGGCCTTCGCGCGTGCGGGCGCGGCGGCGATCCGATGGATGGCGGGGCCAACTATCGGGCCGACCGATAGGACCGATCAGAGGATGCGACTTTATGTCGGCCGCCTGCCGGCATAGCATGGATGAACCGATTCACGGGTGCGCCCCGGCGGGGCGCGCCGTCATCCGCGAACGAGGACAGACGATGGAACATCGGGCACGCGAGCGCGACGAGCAGGCCGAGATCAAGACGACGACGTGCTACATGTGCGCATGCCGCTGCGGCATCCGCGTACACCTGCGCGACGGCGAAGTGCGCTATATCGACGGCAATCCGCAGCATCCGCTGAACCAGGGTGTCATCTGCGCGAAAGGTTCGTCGGGAATCATGAAGCAGTATTCGCCCGCGCGGCTCACGCAGCCGCTGATGCGCAAGCCGGGCGCCGAGCGCGGCGACGCGCAGTTCGAGCCGGTGTCGTGGGAGGTCGCGTTCGACGTGCTCGAAAAGCGCCTGTCGCACCTGCGCGCGACCGACCCGAAGCGCTTCGCGCTGTTTACGGGCCGCGACCAGATGCAGGCGCTCACGGGCCTGTTCGCGAAACAGTTCGGCACGCCGAACTATGCGGCGCACGGCGGGTTCTGCTCGGCGAACATGGCGGCGGGGATGATCTACACGATCGGCGGCTCATTCTGGGAATTCGGCGGGCCCGATCTCGACAACGCGAAGCTGTTCTTCATGATCGGCACCGCGGAGGATCACCATTCGAATCCGCTGAAGATCGCGCTCGGCAAGTTCAAGCGCGCGGGCGGCCGCTTCATCGCGATCAATCCGGTGCGTACCGGTTACGCGGCGATCGCCGACGAATGGATTCCGATCCGCCCCGGCACCGACGGCGCGCTGTTCATGGCGCTGATGCACGAGCTGATCGCGCGCGACGCGTTCGACATGGAATTCGTGTCGCGCTTCACGAACGCCGGCGAACTGATCGACCTGCGCGCCGATGCCGATACGTCCGGGCTGTTCGTGCGCGATGCCGGTGCGCCGGAGGTCAACGCGCTGTATCCGCAGAACCGGATGTGGTGGGACACGAAGACGGACCGCGCGGTGCTGCACCATACGGAAGGCGCCGAGCCGGCGCTCGACGGCCGCTACACGCTCGACGACGGCACGCCCGTCGCGCCGTCGTTCACGCTGCTGCGCGAACAGGTGGCCGACTGCACGCCCGAATGGGCGGCCGACATCACCGGCATCGCGGCCGACACGATCCGCCGCCTCGCCCGCGAGATGGAGACGGTCGCGCGGGAGCACGCGATCGAATTGCCGGTGCGCTGGACCGATTCATGGGGCAAGGAACACGCGACGGTGAGGGGCGTGCCGATCGCGTTCCATGCGATGCGCGGGCTCGCCGCGCATTCGAACGGTTTCCAGACGATCCGCGGGCTGGCGGTGCTGATGTCGCTGCTCGGCACGATCGACCGGCCGGGCGGCTTCCGGCACAAGGCGCCGTATCCGCGCGCGGTGCCGCCGTCGGCGAAACCGCCGAACGACCCGGCGCAGATCAGGCCGAACACGCCGCTCGCGACCGGCCCGCTCGGCTGGCCGGCCGGCCCCGAGGATCTGTTCGTCCATCCGGACGGCACGCCCGCGCGGCTCGACAAGGCGTTCTCGTGGGAGTACCCGCTCGCGGTGCACGGGCTCATGCATTCGGTGATCACCAATGCATGGCGCGGCGATCCCTATCCGATCGATACGCTGCTGATCTTCATGGCCAACATGGCGTGGAATTCGTCGATGAACACGACGGAAGTGCGCAAGATGCTGGTCGACAAGCGCGACGACGGCGAATACCGGATCCCGTTCCTCGTCGTGTGCGACGCGTTCGCGTCGGAGATGACGGCGTTCGCCGACCTGATCCTGCCCGACACGACCTACCTCGAACGGCACGACGTGATGTCGGTGCTCGACCGGCCGATCTCCGAATTCGACGGGCCGGTCGACTCGGTGCGCGTGCCGGTCGTGCCGCCGACGGGCGAATGCAAGCCGTTCCAGGAAGTGCTGATCGAGCTCGCGAGCCGGCTGAAGTTTCCGGCTTTCACGACGGCGGACGGGCAGCGCAAGTACCGCGACTATCCCGATTTCGTCATCAATTTCCAGACCGCGCCGAATTCGGGCACCGGCTTCCTGATCGGCTGGCGCGGCAAGGACGGCGACAAGGCCGTCGTCGGCGAGCCGAACCCCGACCAGTGGAAGCGTTACGCGGGGAACAATTGCGTGTACCACCACCGGCTGCCGGAGCCGTTGCAGTACATGCGCAACTGCAACGGCCCGTACATGCAGTGGGCGGTCGACAACGGGATGCGCAAGTTCGGCGTGCCGATCGTGATCCAGCTCTACTCGGACGTGATGCAGAAATTCCGGCTCGCCGCGCAGGGCCGCACGTCGGGCCGCCAGCCGCCCGACCATCTGCGCGAGCGCATCGCGCGCTACTTCGACCCGCTGCCGTTCTGGCACCGGTCGCTCGAAAGCGGGCTGACCGATGCGAGCCGCTATCCGCTCGCGGCGATCACGCAGCGGCCGATGGCGATGTACCACTCGTGGGATTCGCAGAACGCGTGGCTGCGGCAGATCCACGGCGAGAACCACCTGTTCGTGAACCCGGTGACGGCCGCCGCGCAGCAGATCGACGACGGCGCATGGATTTACGTCGAATCGCCGTGGGGCAAGGTGCGGTGCCGCGCGCGCTACAGCGAGGCCGTGGAGCCGGGCACCGTGTGGACGTGGAACGCGATCGGCAAGGCGTCCGGCGCGTGGAATCTCGGGCCGCAAGCGGGTGAGTCGCAGCGCGGCTTCCTGCTCAATCACGTGATCACCGACGAACTGCCGGATGCGGCGCGCGACGGTGCGCGCGTATCGAACTCCGATCCGGTCACGGGGCAGGCCGGCTGGTACGACGTGCAGGTGCGGATCTATCCGGCCGAAGCCGATGCGGCGACCACGCTGCCGCAATTCGCGCCGATGCCGGCGCTGCCCGGCACGCCGCGCGTGCTGCAGCGCGTGCAGGCGTATTTCGCGGGAACCGGCGCATTCGCCGCGCGGCTGCGGCGCGCGGCGTCGGCCGGCCCGACGTCCGACGATCGCTGAACGAAGGAGCACAACCATGACCCAGATGGCCCTCGTCATCGACCTGAACGTGTGCGTCGGCTGCCATGCCTGCGTGACGAGTTGCAAGGAGTGGAACACGTCGGGCGAAGCCGGCAGCCTCGCCGACCTGCGCCCGTACGACGACGATCCGTCCGGCACGTTCTTCAACCGCGTGCAGACATACGAAGCCGGCGTGTTCCCGATGACCAACACGATCCACTTCCCGAAGTCGTGCCTGCACTGCGAGGATCCGCCGTGCGTGCCCGTCTGTCCGACCGGCGCGAGCTACAAGCGCAAGTCGGACGGGATCGTGCTGGTCGACTACGACAAGTGCATCGGCTGCAAATACTGCGCATGGGCGTGCCCGTACGGCGCACGCGAGCTCGACGAAGGCCGCAAGGAGATGACGAAGTGCACGCTGTGCGCGGACCGCATCGACAACGAGGCGCTGCCCGAGCGCGACCGCAAGCCGGCCTGCGTGCTCGCGTGCCCGACCTCGGCGCGGCTGTTCGGCGACGTGCACGATCCCGAATCGGAGGTGTCGCGCGCGATCCGCGAACGCGGCGGCTACACGTTGATGCCCGAATGGGACACGCGGCCGTCGAATCATTACCTGCCGCGCGTGAAGACCGAAGCGTCGTGCGCGTGTGGCAGTAGCGGCGGATGCGGCAGCGCGTCGGACGGACGCAATGAGGACGAGTCGTTCGAGGCCCGCGCGGCGCGCGGCGACATCGATCTCGTTTCGCTGGCGACGCCGCGCTGAGCGCCGCGCATTTCATTCAGAACCACACGGAGTCCCCATGCGCCCAGCCTTTTCGGTCGTTTTTCTCACCACGCTGTGCGGCGCCGCACAGGGCCTGCTGCTGACGCTCGTGATCGTCGAGGCGCTGGCGCGGCTGGCCGGCGTCGACGTGGCCGCGTCGTTCTACGTGACCGGCGCCGCGCTGTCGGTCGCGCTCGGCGTGCTCGGCCTGGTCGCGTCGTTCTTCCATCTCGGCCACCCCGAACGCGCATGGCGCGCGATCGCGATGTGGCGCACGTCGTGGCTGTCGCGCGAATGCATTGCGCTGCCGGTGTTTCTCGCATGTGCGTTCGCGTATGGCGCGGCGCACCTGTTCGGCTGGCCCGGCACGCTGCTGATCGGTGCGGCCGGTGCGCTCGCGAGCGTCGCGCTGTTCGTGTGCACCGCGATGATCTACGCGTGCCTGCGCTTCCTGCAGGAGTGGGCGAGCCCGCTGACGCTCGTGAACTTCGTGCTGCTCGGCTGCGCGTCGGGCTGCACGCTGGCGACGGCCTGCGCCGCATGGCTCGCGCCGGCGCTGGTGGGCCGGCTCGCGGTGGCCGCCTGCGTGTTGACGCTCGCGGGCGGCGTGGCCCGGCTCGCGTCGCTCGCGCGCAATGCGCGGCTGCGGCCGAAGTCGACCGTGCAGAGCGCGACGGGGATCCGCAATGAGAAGGTCGAACAGAAGTCGCGCGGTTTCACGGCCAGCGCATTCAATACGCGGGAGTTCTTTCACGGGCAGGGCAACGGTACGCTGCGCGCGGTGAAGGCCGGCTTCCTGATCGGCGCGTTCGCGGTGCCGTTCGTGCTGACGGGGGCCGGTGCGCTCGCACCCACGTCGGTCGCGGCAGCCGTCGCGCTCGGCGCGGCATTCGTGATCCAGTACGCGGGGCTGGTCGCGGAACGCTGGTTCTTCTTCGCCGATGCGCGGCATCCGCAGAACATCTACTACCAGCGCGCGTCATGACGCCGGATGAGCGTGGCCGCGCCGGACTAGAAGGTGTCCGCGAGCGCGCGGGCTGCTTCCTGCAGGCGCGGCACGTGGTCGAGCAGCCGCGACAGCGGTGCGCGCGACACGGGCGCATGGACGGCGACGGCGGCAATGCACGTGCCGTCGTCGGCGAGGATCGGTGCCGCGATGCACACGATGCCCGCGACGAATTCCTCGTTGTCGATCGCGACGCCCTTGTGCGCGGTGCGATCGAGTTCGGCTTCGAGCAGCTCGGGGTCGGAGATCGTGTTCGGCGTGTGGCGCGGCAGCGCCATCGCACGTACCAGCGCCGCGCGTTCGTCGCGCGGCAGCAGCGCGAGCAGCAGTTTGCCGCTGGCGCTGCAGTAAGCGGGCACGCGCGAGCCGGGCTTCAGGTCGAGACGCAGCGGCCAGTCGGCCTCGACGCGGTCGAGATAAACGACGTCCGTATCGTGCAGCGCGGTCAGGTTGCAGGTTTCGCCGAGATCGGCGACGAGCCGTTCGAGGATCGCATGGCGTAGCCGGCGCGCGCCCGCATGCAGCATCACGCCGGTGCCGAGCCGCGCGAGACGCGGCCCGATTGCATACGCGTTCTTGCGGCCCGGCTCGCGGATCACGAGTCCGCCGGCTTCGAGCGACGCGAGCATCCGGTGCAGCGATGCCTTCGGGATGTCGACGTTGCGCGCGAGATCGGCGAGCGACACGGCGTCGCCGGCCTGGACGAGATGTTCGAGCAGCGCGAAGGCGCGCAGCGTGGGCGTATCCGCGGGCAGCATGTCGGGCGTTCCGGAAACTGGACTGCGGCCATTGTACCGAACGGCCCGGCAGGCCGGCCGCGCGGGGCGGCGGGCGCGGCGAACCGGCACGCATTTTCGGCAACGGAACGAATCGTTCCGCAAATATCAGACAGGAGCGCAGTGCAATGGATGGGGTGACGAACAAGCCGGACTGCATGGTGTCGGTCCGCGAACGCTTCGGTTTCGATTCGGACCTGATGGTGCCGGCGTTCAGCGCGCGCGACGATCACGTGCCCGATGTCGACGACGCGTACCGCTTCAACCCGGACGTGACGCTCGCGATCCTCGCGGGCTTCGCGCGCAACCGCCGCGTGCTCGTGCAGGGAATGCACGGCACCGGCAAGTCCACGCATATCGAGCAGGTCGCCGCGCGGCTGAACTGGCCGTGCGTGCGCGTGAACCTCGACGGCCACATCAGCCGGCTCGACCTCGTCGGCAAGGATGCGATCGTCGTGCGCGACGACGTGCAGGTGACCGAATTCCAGGAAGGCATCGTGCCGTGGGCGCTGCAGCGGCCTGTCGCGCTGATCTTCGACGAATACGACGCGGGGCGGCCCGACGTGATGTTCGTGATCCAGCGGATCCTGGAGCGCGACGGCAAGTTCACGCTGCTCGACCAGAACCGCGTGATCCATCCGCATCCGTCGTTCCGGCTGTTCGCGACCGCGAACACGGTCGGGCTCGGCAACCTGAACGGGCTCTATCACGGCACGCAGATGCTCAACCATGCGCAGATGGACCGCTGGAACGTGGTCGCGACGCTCGACTACCTGCCGCGCGACGAGGAGATCGGCATCGTGCGTGCGCGCGTGCCGGAACTCGCCGACGAAGCCGGCCGCCCGCTGCTCGAATCGATGGTGAGCCTCGCCGAGCTGACGCGCAACGGCTTCGCGACCGGTGATTTGTCCACGCTGATGTCGCCGCGCACGGTCATCAACTGGGCCGAGAACTGCCAGATCTTCCGCGATCCGGCGCTCGCGTTCCGGCTCACGTTCCTGAACAAGTGCGACGACGCCGAGCGGCCGGTCGTCGCCGAGTATTACCAGCGCTGTTTCGGCGAGGAACTGGCGGTCGCGTCGCGCGCCGGCGGCGAGCCCGGAGCGGGGCGGTGAGCGCCGATCGGGAGGCGGCGCGCCGCGCGTCGGTGCGCGAGGCGCTCGGCGCGTCGACCGTGCGTGCGCTGACGCGCGACGCGGCGCTGCATTACCGCGCGGGCCGCGTGTGCCGCGACCTGCGTCCGCTGCCGATCCATGCGCCGCACGTGCGCGCGCAGGCCGCCGAGGACGATCTCGCGTCGTGGCGCGGCGCGGCCGACGGTGCGGCGCTGCGCATCCTGCATTCCGACGCGGGCCTGCATCGCGCGCTGTCGGGCGACGATCCGGTCGAGCGCGTGCTGTTCGAAATGCTCGAGCAACTGCGCTGCGAATCGCTCGCACCGCCCGCGATGCGAGGCATCGTGCAGAACCTGCGCCATCGCTTCGAAACCTGGTCACGCACGTTTCATCGGTCGGGGCAGGCCGATACGCATGTCGGGATCCTCGTCTACACGGTCGCGCAGATCGCATGGTCGCGACTGACGGGCTGGCCCGTGCTGGAAGAAACGGAAGACCTGATCGAAGCGTCGCGTGCGGCGATCGTGCCCGAGATCGGCGTGCCGCTCGCGGGGCTCAAGCGGTGCCGGCACGATCAGCGCGAATTCTCGGAACATGCGCTGGCGCTGGCGCGACGCATTGCGTCGATGATCCGCGCCGCGCGCGCGGCTGTCGTCGACACGGAGACGGACGACGCACGCGAGCAGGACGATGCGCTGACGAATTTTTCGCTGTGGGTCGATTTCGACGAGACGGGCGTCGACCTGCCGGCAATGGTGGAGACGGGCGACAGCGTCGTGCTGCACGGCGGCGGCGCGATCTATCGTGCGTACACGACGCGCTACGACCGCGAGTGGCGGCCGGCCACGCAGATCCGCGCGGCATTGCTGCGCGAGTACCGCGAGCGGCTCGATGCGCAGGTCGCCGCGCAGCGGATCAACGTCACGCGGCTCGCACGCGTGCTGCGCGCGGCGCTCGTCGTGCCGCAGGCCGACGGCTGGTCGTTCGGCGAGGAGCAGGGCCGCCTCGATGGCCGCCGGCTCGCGCAGCTCGTCAGCTCGCCGGCCGAACGGCGGCTGTTCCGGCTCGAACGCGTGCGGCCGCATGCCGATTGCGCGCTCACGTTCCTGATCGACTGCTCGGGTTCGATGAAGGCGTGGATCGACGGCGTCGCGCTGATGGTCGACACGCTGGCGCGCGCGGGCGACGCCGCGGGTCTCGCGACCGAAGTGCTCGGTTTCACGACGCTCGCGTGGAACGGCGGCCGCGCGCGGCAGGACTGGCTCGCACGCGGCAAGCCGCGCCATCCGGGCAGGCTCAACGAAACCGGCCACCTGGTGTTCAAGGACGCGGACACGCGCTGGCGGCATGCGCGCACGGGCATTGCCGCGCTGTTCAAGGCCGACCTGTTCCGTGAGGGCGTCGACGGCGAAGCGGTCGAATGGGCCGGCGCGCGGCTTGCGGCGCGGCCGGAGGCGCGCAAGATCCTCGTCGTGATCTCGGACGGCAGCCCGATGGACGGCGCGACGGCGCTCGCGAACGATCCGTTCTATCTCGACAACCATCTGAAACAGGTGGTCGCGCGCCAGGAGGCGGCCGGCCGCGTCGGAGTCCTCGGGCTTGGCGTCGGGCTCGATCTCGGCCCGTACTACCGGCACCGGCTCGCGATCGACCTCGCGTCGGCACCCGACATGAAACGGCTCGTCGAGATCGCGCGCTGGATCGGCGCGCGGCGGTGAAGCGGGCAGCATGTCCGCGTCGCGGCCGGATGCCGCGCGTCGGGCCGTTCGATGCGGCGCGCACCACGCGGCACTACACGCCGCGCAACAGCGCAGGCAGCGACGTCGCGATCAGCCCGACGCCGATCGCCATCAGCACGCCGAACGCGAGCCGGCGCAGCGCGACCGGCGACAGCGGCGGCGGGTAATGGCGGCCGGCGACCGTCATCAGCATCACGACCGGCGTCGCGAATGCGGCCAGCAGCCAGATGTCGCGATCGAGCTGGCCTTCGCATGCGCTGTACAGCACGCGTGTGGCCGAGGTCGTCGTGAACAGCACGATCAGCGCGCAGCGGATCTGCACGAGCGTCAGGGGCTGCCGGTAGAACTGGAAGATCAGCGGCGGCCCCGACACGCCGAACATCCCGCTCAGCAGCCCGCCGAACAGGCCGCTGACGAAGAAGCTGCGGTTGTCCGAACGCGCCGTGAGCGGCGTCGGGCGCAGCGCCGCGCTCAGGCCGCCGTACAGCACGACCGCGCCGAGGATCAGTTGCAGCAGGTCGGCCGCCGAGCGGCTCAGGCATTCGAGCAGCAGCACGCCGGCGACGACCGACGGCAGGATGCCGAGCGTCGCCGCGCCGACCGCGCGCCAGTCGATGTGATGCAGCCGGCCGGGCAGCGCGGTCGCACCGTTCGCGAGCGACACGACGCTCATCAGCGTGGCGACGGTGGCGAGCGGCGCGAGCCCGAACCCGCTCGTCACGCCCATCACGATCATTCCGAGGCCGAAGCCCGTGACGGTCTGGAAATAGCTGCCGGCGCCGATCACCGCGATCAGGATCGCCAGTTTGTCGGCCGTCATGCGTGCGCGGCCTCGCCGGTCGCGGCGCGTTGCGCGGCCGCCTGCGCCTGCACGGTGGTCGCCGCGATCACGCGATACACGTCGTCGGCGCCGCAGCCGCGCGACAGGTCGTTCGCGGGCCGGCGCAACCCCTGCAGCAGCGGCCCGACGGCCTTCGCGCGGCCGATCCGTTCGGCGAGCTTGTAGCCGATGTTGCCGGCTTCGAGGCTCGGGAACACGAGCACGTTCGCGTGGCCGCCTACCTGCGAATGCGCGATCTTGCGCTCGGCGATCTCGGCGACGATCGCCGCGTCGAGCTGCACGTCGCCGTCGATCGCGAGGGCGGGGCGCAGTGCGCGCACGCGCGCCGTCGCGGCCGTCACCTTGTCGACGGCCGCATGATGCGCGCTGCCGCTCGTCGAGAACGACAGCATCGCGACGCGCGGCGCCTCGCCGAGCAGCGCGTGCGCGCTGTCGGCGGCGGCCATCGCGATCTCGGCGAGCTGGTCGGCATCCGGATCGACGACGAGCGCGCAGTCGGAGAAGATCAGCCCGCCCTTGATCGTATGGAACGGCTCGCACAGCATCATCAGGAAGAAGCTCGACACGATCCGGAACGCCGGATCGACGCCGATCAGCTGGATCGCCGCGCGCACGACGTCGGCGGTCGCATGCACGGCGCCCGCGACCGAACCGTCCGCGTCGCCGAGCCGTACCATCAGGTTCGCGCAGGTCAACGGGTCGCGCACTGCGTCGCGTGCCGCGTCGGCGGTCATGCCTTTTTTGGCGCGCAGCGCATGCAGCGCGTCGGCATACGCATCGCGTTGCGGCGCGGTGGCCGGATCGACGAGCGTCATGCCGTCGAGGTCGATCGCGTCGCGCGCGGCCGCCGCGTGGATGGCCGCACGGTCGCCGACGAGCACGATGCGGGCGATGCCGTCGCGCGTCGCGCGTGCGGCGGCTTGCAGGACACGCGGATCGCCGGCTTCGCACAGCGCGATGCGCATCGGCTGGCGGCGCGCGGATTCGAGAATGCGGTCGAGGGCTTTCATCGGGAATTCGAAGTAAAAAAGGCCGGATGCGGCGGCCCGCACGGGGCACGGCGTCCGGCCGGGGGCCGGCCGTGCGGGAAGGGCACGGCCGGAAGCGCTTGCGTCAGCGACGCGGCATCACACGTAGTCCTTGTACTTGTCGAGCATGCGCACCGGCTTCGACAGCGCATCGCGGCGGAACGGATCGCCGAGCTCGCGCGTGCACATGATCTCGATGATGGTCGTCTTGCCTTCGTTCATCTGCATGTCGATCGCGCGCTTGAGCGCGGGGCCGACATCCTCCAGACGGTCGACCGTAATGCCTTCGGCGCCCATCGCCCGCGCGATCGCCGCGAAGCTCTGGTTGTCGAGTTCACCGGCGACGAAGCGTCGGTTATAGAAGTCGACCTGGTTCTTCTTCTCCGCGCCCCACTGGCGGTTGTGGAACACGACGGCCGTGACCGGGATGTTGTGGCGCACGCAGGTCATCGTCTCCATCAGGCTCATGCCCCACGCGCCGTCGCCCGCATACGACACGGCCGGGCGGTGCGGTGCGGCGACCTTCGCGCCGATGATGGTCGGGAACGCGTAACCGCAATTGCCCCAGCTCATCGCCGCGAAGAAGCTGCGCGGCTTGTTGAAGCGCAGGTAGCTGTTCGCGACCGAGTTGATGTTGCCGATGTCGGTCGACACCATCACGTCCTCGGGCATCGCTTTTTCAAGCTCGCGCAGCACCTGGCGCGGATGCAGGTAGCGGCCGCCGTTGAAGGTCTGTTCGTTCTTCTGCTCGTCGATCATGTCGAGGCTGTACGCGTCGCGCTCGTGCGTCCAGTCGTCGAGTTCCTTTTCCCATGCGGCCTTTTCGGTCGCGATCTGGTCGGCGCGGTCGCCGCGCGAGCCGTCGCTCGCGAGCGTGCGGCCTTCGAGGCGCTGCGTGAGTGCGACGGCCGCGGCCTTCGCGTCGCCGCAGATGCCGACCGAGATCTTCTTCACGAGGCCGAGCATCTTGTGGTCCGCGTCGATCTGGATAATCTTCGCGTCCTTCGGCCAGTAATCCATCCCGTGCTGCGGCAGCGTGCCGAACGGCCCGAGGCGCGAGCCGAGCGCGATCACGACGTCGGCGCGCGACAGCAGCTTCATCGCGGCCTTCGAGCCCTGGTAGCCGAGCGGGCCGCACCACAGCGGGTGGTTCGCCGGGAACGAATCGTTGTGCAGGTAGCTGTTGACGACCGGCGCGCCGAGCCGCTCGGCGAGCGCCTTGCATTCCTCGATCGCGTCGGCCATCACGACGCCGCCGCCCGAGATGATCACCGGGAACTTCGCCTGCGCGATCAGTTCGGCCGCATCGTCGAGGCTCTGTTCGCCGCCGGCGCCGCGATCGAGCCGGCGCGGTTGCGGGATCTCGACCTTCACCTTGCCGTAGAAGTAGTCGCGCGGGATGTTCAACTGCGTCGGGCCCATCTCGGCCTGCGCGCGGTCGAAGCAGCGCGCGGTGAATTCGGCCATCCGCGCCGGGTGCGTGACGTGGCCCTGGTACTTCGTGAATTCCTGGAACATCGGCAACTGGTTCGCTTCCTGGAAGCCGCCGAGGCCGATGCCCATCGTGCCGGCTTCGGGCGTGACGATCACGACCGGGCTGTGCGCCCAGTAAGCGGCCGCGATGGCCGTCACGCAGTTGCTGATGCCGGGGCCGTTCTGGCCGATCACGACACCGTGGCGGCCCGACACGCGGGCATAACCGTCGGCCATGTGGCCCGCGCCCTGTTCGTGCACGACCGGGATCAGGCGGATGCCGGCCGGCGCGAAGATGTCCATCGCGTCCATGAACGCGGAGCCCATGATGCCGAACATGTCGGTCACGCCGTTGGCCGCGAGGGTCTCGACGAAGGCTTCGGACGGCGTCATGTCCTGCGGGCCGCTGGTCGATGCACGCAGGGAAGTGGATTGTTCGCTCATGGGTTGTCTCCGATTGTTCAATTAATGGAACGTCTTGTTCCAGATGCTATTTGCTGGGGAAAGCCGGTCAAGCCATTCCGCCTGTCGTTGGGGAATGTGGAATGAAATGAATCGATTCGTTTCAAAACGCGCGCCGGGCAGGGTGACGTGATTGGCGCGCGAGGGGCGCGCTCAGGCCGGCTGCTTCGGCCGTTCCTTGCGGAAGGCGCGCTTGACGGCGATCAGCCCGTCGCGGAATTCGAAGAGATCGCAGCCTTCGGCCTCGATGCGCCAGCCTTCGGCATGCGTGCCCGTGAACACCCACTCGGATACGCCGCGCTCGCTGGCGACGTAGTGACGGCCATGGCCCCAATGCGCGTCGGGGAAGGTCTTGAACACGGCCTCGAACGCGGCGCGCACGGCGTCGCGACCGACAAAGCGCGTACCGTGGATGTCGGGGCCGCCGGCCGCGTCGAACACGCAGTCCTCGGTCATGAAGCCCATCAGCGCATTGGCGTCGTGCCGGTTGAAGGCGTCGGAAAACGCCGCGAGCGTGGCGGCCGTGGCGGGGGCGGTGAGCGTGTCGGACATAACGTGTCTCCTGTCGAATGGTGGGCGGTGTGCAAGGCGCTGGCGCGCATGCGGCACGCGGTATCGACACGTTAGTGAGCGCTCGTTTTTGGCGGTAGCGCCAGTTCGGGGGTTTCGGTTGGGCCAGCGGCGGACGCGGGGCACGTTCGCCCGTTCATGGCCTTCCCGACGAGGCGGGACGCGCAGCTTGATCCGATTTCGTGCCGTCTCGCATGACGCGACGGCGAATCAGGTCGGAGCGCGTGGTGTACGCGGACGGTGACGGAAGGGGGATTCGACCGGCATCGGGAGTGAACCCGCTTCGAACCGGCGGTTTTCACGTCGCGCGACGCGGGCAAGCAGGAGGAGCCGGGGGCGCATCGTCGCGTGCGATGCGCCCCCGTGGGTCAGGCGGGCATCAGGAAGCCGTCATGCCGATGCCGAACACGTGCATCTTGCCGGCGCTGACCTGCCGCGGCAGCACGATGCTCGTCACTGCCTTGCCGGGCGGCACCGGAATCTTCTGCGCGAAGATGTAGGTCTTGACGTTGTCCTGCTGACCGTTGCCGGCATTGCGGTAGGTCATCGTAACGGCCACCGTCGAGTTCGGGCTCGCACTGCCGCCGTTCAGCGTCCAGTCGTCGAAGGCCAGTGTGACGGCCTGACTCGACCCGTCCGCGAAGTTCAGCTGCGCGGTGCCGCTGCTCGGGCCGTTGTTGGCCGAACCGAGCACCACGACGCCGGTGCCGGCCGACCCCGGCGGCAGCATCACGGTCTGGCCGACGGTCACGGTGTTGTCGAGCGAGAGCGGCCCGCCCGCCACCGTCACGCTGGCGCCGGCCACCGCGAACGGCTTGCCCGGCTGCACGCCCGCCGCGCCCAGCGCATTGATCGAGTAGCTGAACAGGCTGCCGTCGAAGTCCGCGCCCTGGCCGTCGGTATTGGTCGCGCCATCCACGCTGAAGCCGCGGTTGTTGTAGCTGTCGGCCGCGTTGACCGCCACCGGCACGCCGAACGACGGCGGCTGCGTCTGCGCGCCCCATTGCGACGGCGCACTGCCCATCGCGAAGTGCAGCGTCGCGCCGTTGGCGATGTCGTCGTACGCGACCCATGCGGCAGGGTGGGCGCGGCCGTTGATCGACAGCGACTGCACATAGCTCGAGGCCGGCGCGCCTGCGGCGCGGATCCGCCAGGTGTGGCCGTTGCCGAGCCGCACGTCGATCTGCGGGAACTGCGGGCTGCCGATCGCCAGGCCCGCCACGCCGGGAATCTGCGGGTACAGGCCCAGCGCGCCCCACACATACCAGCCCGACACGGCGCCGAGGTCGTCGTTGCCCGGCAGGCCGTCGGGGCCGGTGCCGAACGCGCTGCCCATGATCTGCTGCACCACGCGTTGCGTGCCCGACGGTTGCGCGGCCCAGTTGTAGAGCCACGGCACCTCGAAGGTCGGCTCGTTGCCCATGTAGAAATTCGGCAGGCTCAGGCCGGCATTGAGCACCGTGAAGAACTGGTCGAGCCGCGACGTCACGGCTGTATTGCCGCCCAGTTGCGCGAACAGGCCGGCCGCGTTGTACGGCACCATCCACGTGTACTGTTCGGCGTTGCCCTCCACGTAGTTGTCGCCGCTGCTCGGCGTTTCGGGTATCCATGCGCCGTTCGATTGCCGCGCCGCGATCAGCGGCGGCGTCAGCGCCGTATTGAGCAGGTTCTGCCAGTACGCCGAGCGGCTCAACAGCATGCGCTGCGTGGCGGTATCGCCGAGTGCGCCGGCAAAGCGCGAGATCGCGAAGTCGCTGCTCGTGTATTCGAGCGTCGACGAAGCCTGTCCCCACTCGCCGCCGGTGATGTAGCCGCCCTGCAGGTAGCTCGCGCGGCCGCCGTTGGTGGTCACGTTGTTGCAGGCGGTGCCGGGGATGTTCGCCATCTTCACCATGTGCTGCAGCGCGGACCGGGTATCGAAGCGCCGTGCGCCGAAGGCATGGGCGCTCGCGACGATCAGCGAGCCGGCATCGCCCGGCATCACGCCGTCCTCGACGTTGTCGTTGACCCAGTGCGGAATCGCGCCGCACTGATCGGCGTCGTTGACCAGCGACTGGATCATGTCGCTGGTCTCGGACGGGTTGAGGATCGACTTGAGCTGGATCAGCGAGCGGTAGATGTCCCAGCCCGAGAACGACGAATACTGCGCCTTCTGGCCTTTGGCGACCTGGTGCACGGTGTTGTCGAAGCCGATGTACTGGCCGTTCACGTCGCTGAAGGTACTGGGCGCCCACAGCGCGTGATAGAGCGCCGTGTAGAACTTCTTCTTCGCGTCGAGCGTGCCGCCCGCCACGCGGATCGCGTTGAGGCGGTCGTTCCACGTGCGGTCCGCCTGCGTGCGCACGCCTTCGAAATCCCAGCCGCGATTTTCCGCGTCGAGGTTGGCCTTTGCGTTGGCGACGCTGACGTACGAAATGCCGATCTTCATCCCGACCGCCTGGCCGGGGCGGAAGCCGAGTTGCGCCACGCCGTGCGAAATCGACGCCGACGTGAAGGCCTGGTCGAACGCGGCATAGAAGTAGACGGGTACCGGCACCGAGTTGCCGCAGAAGCCGCCGCCGATCGTGCTGCCGGAGATCGCGCTGCCGGAAACCTGCGTGATCGCGCCGGTGGTCGAGGTCTTGGTATTGGTGCGCGTCGCGTCGAGCACCAGCAGCGCGGGTTGGCCGGCCGGGTAGGTGAACCGGCCGAAGCCGGTGCGCAGGGTGGCGGTCAGTTCCACCTTGATCTGCGAATCGAGCAGGACCGAATAGTAGCCCGGGCGTGCCGTTTCGTTCGCATGACTGAAGGTCGGTGCGAGCTGCGTCGCGTCGGTGGTCGGCATGACCGGGAATTCGCCGTTGTTGCCGCTGCAGCCGGCGCCCGGCATGTGCGTGACGCTGAAACCCTGGATCGAATGAATGTCGTAGTAGTAGCCGGCGGGCGAGTTCGGTTCCTGGCTGTCGTTCGGCGCCGGCGTGGTGTTGGTGTCGGGCGCCCATTGCACCATGCCCGACGGCAGCCCGGCGGCCGGCACGACGCTGCCGGCCTGTCCCGCCGGCACCGGGTTCGGCGAATTGCTCGCGAGTGTGCCGATCAGCGGGTCGACATACTGCGTCAGCGACAGGCCGCGGTTGTCGTCGAGATTCGTCGTGTCGGCCGCATCGGCCGAGGATTCCGCCGGATGCGCGGCCAGTATCGACGCCGCTGTTCCGTCGCTGCCGTCACCGCCACCGCACCCGCTCAACGCGCACGCCGCGGCGAGCAACGCCGCAAGCGTCGTGAATCGATTCATGATCGCCCCCTCCAGTTGGAGATGCATTTTTTGCCTTGACGATCCCGACGATCGAATCCCGGAATCGCTGTGGGTTGTTGCCGTCTTGTTGCGTCGTAACACTAGGATTCGTATGAATTCGCTGTCAATCCGAATAACGGATTTGTAATGTTTTTATTAGATTTACTAAACGAATGGAAACGATGACGGGCAGCGGCGTGGTATCGGCGGGTGAAACGGATTCGGAGCGCGAGTGGCGAACGCAGTGCCCTGCGACAACGCGGGCAACAACGTGCCGATCGAGTCGATGCGTGTTGCGTGCGTGAAGGCGGCGGGTACTTGAACGGAGGCCCGCAGGCGTGTCCTTCCGGGTAGCGCGATCGATCGTTACGACGGGCATCCGTGCGCGTCGCATGGGAGCGACGCGCGCGGCACCGATGTCATGCTTCCGGCGCAACGAAAGTCGAGATCGTTGCCGGATGAGTGATTGTGGTCGATGAGAGCGGGACGTCGCGCGATCCGTTGCGCGACACCTGTCCGCATCCGGTCAGGCGCCCGGCTTTTGCAACCGCATGCATTCCGCCAGCGCCCGCACGCCGGGCTCGATCCGCTCGAGCGGAATCGCGGAGAAGCCCATCCGGAAGCAGCGGCGCGCGTCGCCCGCGTCGTCCATGAAGAACACGTTCCCTGGCTCGATGAGGATGCCGGCTTCCTGCGCGTCGGTCGCGAGGCGCGTGGCGTCGAGCCACGGCGGCCCCTCGACCCAGCACGACGCGCCACCCGTCACGGGCACGTAGCGCGCTTCCGGCAGATGCGCATCGAGCGCGGCCATCAGCGCCTGCGAGCGCTCGCTGTACGCATGGGCAAGCCGGCGCAGCAGCGCGTCGTGATGGCCGAGCGCGAGAAAGGTCGCGAACGCGCGCTGGATGTACGCGACCGGATGGCGGACCATCAGCCGCCGCAGCGCGCGCAACTCGCGGATCAGCTCGCGCGGCCCGACCACGTAGCCGAGCCGCAGGCCCGGCGCGAACGTCTTCGACAGGCTGCCGACGTAGATCACGCGGTCGGCCGTATCGAGGCTCTTCAGCGCCGGATGCGGCGTGCCGGAGAACGTGTTCTCGCTCTCGTAGTCGTCCTCGATGATCACGAAGTCGTGCTGCTGCGCGCAATCGAGCAGCGCGCGGCGGCGCTCGACCGGCATCGTCACGGTGGTCGGGCACTGGTGGCTCGGCGTCACGTACACGTAGTCGCAGCGCGACAGCGTGTCGCCGAGCGCATCGGGCGCGATCCCGTGGCCGTCGACGGGCAGCGGCAGCAGCCGTGCGTTGCGGTTCTCGAAAATGTTGCGCGCGTCGGGATAACCGGGGTTCTCGAAGCCGACCGTCGTGTGCTTGCCGCACAGCAGGTCCGCGATCAGGTACAGCGCCTGCTGGCAGCCGTTCGTGACGACGATCTCGTCGGGCATCGCGAACACGCCGCGTCGCGGCAGCACGCGCGTGCGGATCTGCTGGATCAGCGATTCGTCGTCGCGCTCGATCAGGTCGGGCGCCCAGTTGCGGATCTCCATCACCGACAGCGCCTTCAGGCAGCATTCGCGCCAGTCGTTGGTCGGGAACAGCGACTGGTCGAACTGCCCGTAGATGAACGGGAACTCATAGTGCTGCCAGTTCGCGGGCTTCACGATGTTGCGCTGCCTCGACGGCGGATGCGCGATGCGCTTCTCCCACGCGGGACGGTCCGGCATGTCGTTGTCGTGCGGCTTCTCGCCGGGCCTGGCGGTTGCGAAGCCGGGCACGCCTTCGAGCATCTTAGGGTTCACGAAGTGCCCGCTGCGTTCGCGCGAGATCAGGTAGCCCTCTTCGACGAGCATCTGGTACGCGAGCACGACGGTGTTGCGCGCGACGCCGAGCTGGTCGGCGAGCTCGCGGCTCGACGGCAGCGCGGCATCGGGCGCGAGCTGGCCGTCGAGGATCGCGGCCACCAGCATGCGCCGGATCTGGTCCTGCAGGCTCGACGCCGACGACCGCCGGAACTGCTGGGCCCATAAGGCGGTCGGGGTACGACTCGGCATGCTTCCTCCTGTGATCGGTACGGGAAACGCGAGGCGGTGCGCGCGGTGGGGGCGCAGGCCCGCGAGAGGCGCGGTGTCGCGAGAATACGCGCGTCGCGCCGCGGATGTGGACTCAATGAAAGGTGTCGTCTGGCACTACTGCGTGCCGACGTGGCAAGACGATACTCAACTCGTCGCCCCTGGACGATCCGGATAACTCCCCGGTACGCGGGCGCAGGAGGGCGTGCGCGCATCGCGTTCGCCGGCATCGTGACGCGAAGGAGGGGCGCCATGCACGTCGTCGTGTTCAGGGATCGCTGCGAGCGCGTGATTCGCATCGTGTTCGACGACGCACGCGCGACGGCGGTCGCGTATCGCGACGACCAGGCGATCGGCGAACTCGGCATCGACGACGGCGGCGGTGCCGCGCGATCGCCGTCGCTCACGCGGCTGTACGTCGAACCCGCCTACCGGCGCAGCGGTATCGCGCACACGCTGCTGGCGTGTGCGTCGCGCGAGTTCGGGCGACCGATCCGCATCGACGCAGGCGCGCGTGAATGGCCCGACTCGCCGGCATGGGCGACGCTGTGCCGCTGCCTCGAATACGAAGGGCTGGTCGTGATGCGCTAGTGCGCGCCGCGACACCCGATTGCGTGGCCACGATCACGCAACACCAAGACGGAGACGACATGAGTACGGTCCTGAAGCCGGTTCCCGCATCCGGCGTGCGGCACGAAGCGTTGCGCATCGACGGGCAGCGCGTGTGGCACGATGCCGTCATCGACGTACGCAACCCGTACGACGGCTCGCTGGTCGGTACCGTGCCGAAGGCGACGCTGGACGACGTGCGCCGCGCGTTAGCGGTCGCGCGTGCCTACCGGCCGACGCTCACGCGCCACGATCGCGCGGCGATCCTGCGCCGCGCGGCCGACATCGTGCGCTCGCGCACGGCGGAGATCGCGGCGCTGATCACGGCCGAGGCCGG
>NZ_CADFEI010000001.1 GCF_902833225.1 Burkholderia sp. BCC1644 | reverse complement strand
CTCCGTGCGAGAAAGTGCCGGGTGTGGCACCGTCCACACCGTGCGGCTCTGGCTGCAATGCTAACCCGCGTTTGCTTCCTCGCCGCAGGCCAGCCCTCTACCTCACGCGAAGTCATACTGCCTAATGGCAGGCATAAAAATCTTTCGCTGTTGTAATGGAAAAAGCGAAGGTAAAACGGGGCTTCGATGACGACAACCGGGAGCCGCCGTGCCGCTTCACGACTACCTGCCGCTGATGCTGTTCGTGATGGTATCCACCGTGACGCCGGGCGGCGCGACGACGCTCGCGACCGCGTCGGGTGCGCATTTCGGCTACCGGCGTTCGCTGCCGATGATGACGGGCATCGCGGCCGGTCTGGCGTCGATGGCGGCCGCGGCGGCGGCCGGGCTCGGCGGCGTGCTGCTCGCACTGCCGGCATTGCAGCTCGCGATGAAGGCGGCCGGCTCGTTGTACCTCGTATGGCTGGCCGTGCGCATCGGGCGCGGCGGCAAGCCGCGGCTCGATGCCGCCGTACACCGGCCGCAAGGGTTCGTCAGCGGCGTGTGGATGCTGTGGCACAACCCGAAGGGCTGGGCGATGACGCTCGGCGCGGCCGCGTCGTTCGCCGCGCTTGCGTCCGGTCCGGCACGGCTCGGCGTGTTGCTCGGGCTCGCGTTCGGCGTGGCCGCGATGGCGTCGCTGTCATTGTGGTGTTTTGCCGGGCTCCTGTTCGCGCGCGTGTTGCGCACCGAGCGGCAGTGGCGCTGCCTGAATGCGGGGCTTGGGCTGCTGCTCGTGATTTCGATCGTGCCGATGTGGCTGCCGTAGCGGGGCGGCCGCGCGCGGCGCGCCCCCTGTTCAGCGCGAACCGGCCCGCGCAGCGCCGGCCGGTCGGCCACCTGCGCCGCTCGACCATAGCGGCAGCCACAGCGTCGTGACGAAGCTCGCCGCATGCAGTGCGCACAGCAGGCCGAAGGCCCACGCATACGCGACAGCCTGCGAGCCGCCGGCCGACACCGATTCGGCATGCAGCCGCCACGCGAGGAACAGCGTGCACATCGTCGTGAACGTCGGGCCGCCGAGGCGCTGCACGATATTGAGCGATGTCGTCGCCATCGGCAGGTTGCGGCGTTCCACTGACGCATACGCGGCGGTGATCGACGGCGCGCCGATCGCGCTCTGGCCCATGCCGCGCAGGAACAGCGCCGGTACGAGCACGACCGGGTCGAAGCCGGTCAGCGCGAGGAACACGAACGGCAGCGTCGCGACGAGCGCGAGCAACGCGCCGGCCGCGGCCAGCCGGCGCACGCCGAACCGGCTCGTCAACGCGCCCATCGACGGATAGGTGACGAGCATGCCGAGCCCGAGCGGCGCGAGCAGCCAGCCCATCTCGCCCGGCGAACGTCCGCACGCCTGGATCAGGAATACGGGGATCAGCATCTGGCCCGCATACATCGCGCCGTTCGACAGGAACTGCGTGCCGGCCGCCGCGCCGAACACGCGCGAGCGAAACAGCGCGAGATCGATCAGCGCATGTTCGCCCTTGCGTCGCTCGAAGCGCAGGAACGCAGCGAGCAGCAACGCCGAGCATGCGACCGCGGCGACGCCGAGCGCCGAGCCGATTCGTTCGGCGCCGTACAGGAACAGCACGAGGGCGGGCGACAGCAGCGCGAGGCCGACCCAGTCGAGTTCACGGCGCTGCGCATCGTCGCGGTCGCCGGGCAGGAAGCGCGCGGCCAGCGCGAGGGCGAGCGCGCCGACGGGCAGGTTCACGAGAAACAGCCAGCGCCACGACGCATGCTGCAGGATCGCGCCGGCGACCACCGGGCCGAGGATCGGCGCAAGCAGCACGGGCACCGCCGCGTAGCCGATCACGCGCGCCATCTGCTGGCCGGCGACACGCGCGATCATCATCTGCGCCATCGGCGCGAGCAACCCGCCGCTCACGCCTTGCAGTACGCGGAACGCGATCAGCGACGGCGCGGACCACGCGAGCCCGCACAGCGCCGACGTGAGCGTGAACGCCGAGAAACACCACAGATACAGTGCTTTCGCGCCGATGCGGTCAACCAGCCAGCCGTTCAGGGGCAGCACCAGCGTGAGCGCGAGCAGGTAGCCGCTCGTCACCCACTGGATCGTCGACAGGCTGGCGTGCAGGTCGGTCGCGAGGCTCGACAGCGACACGTTGACGATCGTCGCGTCGAGCTGCGACAGCAGCGAGCCGAGCGTCGCGACCGCGCTGACCTTCCAGATCGACGGATCGACCCGGCCGGCCGCCAGGCCCGGCGCCGGCTGCGTGCGTTTGTCGCTCACGCGCCGCGCTGGTCGAGCAGCGCGACGATGTCCTGCGTCGTGCCGGTCTCGCCGAGGCGCGGGAACAGGCGCTCGATGCTGTTCGCGTGCGCGTCCGCGTTGAGGTCGGTCATCGCGTCGACGGCGAGCGTCACGTTGTAGCCGAGTTCGTGGGCCTGCCGTGCGGTCGATTCGACGCCGATGCTCGTCGCGATGCCGGTCAGCACGATCTGCGTGACGCCGGCCGCCTTCAGGTGCGCGTCGAGATCGGTGCCGGTAAATGCGCCCCAGGTCTTTTTCGTCACGACATGGTCGTTCGGCTGGCGGTCCAGTTCGGGCACGAGTTCGGCCCAGTCGGCCGGCAGCGCGTCCAGGCGCACCTGTTGCTGCGTGCGGCCCGGTGCACCGCCGGCGACGTTGACGAGCACGACCGGCAGGCCGCGGCTGCGGAATGCGTCGAGCAGCGTGCGGGCGTGCGCGATCACCGGCGCGACCGGGTGGGCGGTGGGGAGGGCGGCGATGCCTTTCTGCAGATCGATGACGACGAGTGCCGTGTTCGTGTCGAGACGGGTTGCGCTCATGATGGGGCTCCGTGAAAAAGGGCAGGGAAAGCCGGGCGCGCGGATGCCGCGTGGCGCGCCGGCCGGATTCATTGCTCGCCGATGCGGCGGATCAGCGGGATCGCCGCGGCGAGCGTGCGGATTTCTTCGGGATCGAGCCTTTCGATCGCGGCACCGAGCCACTGGTGCTTCGCGATATGGCGCTTGCGACGCGCGTCGAGGCCGACCGCGGTCAGCTGGAACAGGATCTGGCGGCCGTCGGTCGGATGCGGCTCGCGTTCGACGAGGCCTTCCTCTTCGAGGCTCGCGAGAATCGTCTTCATCGACTGCGGCTTCATGGCCTCGGCGCGCGCGAGGTCGGCGGTCGTCATCGGCCCTTGCTGCTCGAGCCGCGCGAGCGCGCTGGTCTGCGACATGCCGAGCCCTTCGGATTCGATCTCGGAGCGCAGCCGGCGGATCAACTGGCCGACTGCGAGGGTCAGGTCGGCGGCGACGGTGTCGGCGGAAACGCCGGGTTTGCGTGGCGGGTTCATGCGGCGGATCATAGGATACGACAGTTAAACTTGCAAGTTTAACTGTGTAATTTTCCGCCGGATCGTAGCGTGGCCCGGCGTGCGATTACGCGCGGCGCGGGGCGACCGGGACGACTTCGCTGTATTTCGGGGTCGCGTCCTCGTGCAGCAGGTCGCCGAGGTATTGCGCGAGTTCGTCCGCGGCGAGCGCGGACGGAATCTGCAGGTTGGCCGGGCGCCGCTTGCCTTCGACACCGAGATCGAACACGGCCCAGCGGCCGTTCGCGCGCACGACGGCGAGCAGCCTTCCGAAGGCGTTGAAGCGGTATTCGTCCTGCATGGCATCGCTCCCGTCGGGAATGTGCCGTCCGCCTGCGCGTGCTTACTGGATCGAGCAGGACAGCCAGCGGTGGATCTTGAGCGCGTCGCTCGATACGCCCCCACGCGTCGGCGCGCCGAGCAGCACGACCGTCTCGCGGCGGCCGTTTACGCGCATCCGCATCACGACGCCGTGCCCCGATTCGTTGATGAAGCCGGTTTTCTGCAGCCGGATCGGCAGGCGACGGTAGCGGACGAGCGGGTCGGAATTCACGTACACGAGTTCGCCGTCGCCGGGGCGCACGGTGGTCGACGTGTCCGTCGAGAAATAGCGGATCAGCGGATCCTGCGCGGCCGCGCCGACGAGCCGCGCGAGATCTTCCGCCGTCGACACGTTGTGCGGCGACAGGCCGGTCGGCTCGCGGAAGTGCGTATGGCGCATGCCGAGCCGGCGCGCTTCGCGGTTCATCGCCTTGACGAACGCGGCGCGACCGCCCGGATAGTCGCGGCTCAGCGCGGCGGCCGCGCGGTTCTCCGACGACATCAGCGCGATATGGAACATGTCGCGGCGCGACAGCTCCGAGCCGACCTGCAGGCGCGAGCCGGTGAACTTGATCGTGTCGCGATCGTGCGCGGTGACGCGCAGCACGCCGTTCAGCGGACGATCGGCGTCGCGCGCGACGACGGCCGTCATCAGCTTCGAGATCGACGCGATCGGCCGCACGGTGCGGGCGTTGCGGGCCAGCAGCGGCGTGCCGGAATCGACGTCGAGCACGTAGGCCGCGCGTGAATGCAGCGACCCGGCCGCACGCGGCGTGTAGCCGCAACTGGCGAGCAGCTTCGGTTTCGCGGCCGGGCGTGGGTGCACGGCGGTCGTGCGCTTCGCGCGCCGCTGCTGCGGCGCGGGTGCGGCATGACGTTTGACGGCTTGATGCTTCACGCGCGGGCGGCGATGCTTGACGGCTTTTTTCTTGCGATGGGGCTTCTTCTTGACGGCCTTCGAGTGCGCATGCGGCTGGGCGTGTGCGGTGCGATGCGGTTGCACGCGTTGCGCGGAAGCATTCGCGGCAAACGCGAGCAGCAGGAACGAGAGGGCGAGGATGAGGGTGGTCCGGGCGCGAGGCAGGCGCGCGATGAGGCCGGTCAAGCGAAAGTCTCCTTTTCACGCGCGATGCGGCTGCGCGGAATGCATGGGCGGTCAGCGGGTGCGGGAAATTATACGGTCGATCGCGTGGCGATGACGATGGGATGAGTCGCAATGACGCGTGATGCGGGAGGATTCGGAGCGTTTTCGTCCTGCCTGCCGGCGGTGCGCGCGCGGTGAAGGCCGGGTGCGCGTGCCGTTCAGCGCGGCCAGTTTCGCCGCGACACGACCGCAAAACTGATCGCGATCGAGCCTGTCACGGCCCGCGGCGGCGGGGCTTCGATCGCATCGCCGAAGCGGAACCGGCGGCTGCGTCCGTCGGCGCGTTCGGCACGGCGTTTCGGTGCGCGCGCATCGGGTGCGGCTGCGTGTTCGTTTGCGTCCGCGCCATCGCATGACGGCTCGACCACACAATCAACGGCTTGATCGAAAGACATGGCAGTGAACTCCGGGAAGGGCATGCCCGTATTGAACGTCACCCCGTTCGATCAGTAAAATGAATATTTCGATCGAAACGATTCCTTTCAAGAATGGAACTGAAACTGCTGCGCACGTTCCTGACGGTCACCGAGCTGTGTCATTTCAGCCGCGCGGCCGATGCGCTGCACATGAGCCAGCCGGCGCTGAGCAAGCAGATCGGCGCGCTCGAGGCGAGCCTCGGCGGCAAGCTGTTCGAGCGCGGCCGGCACGGCGCGGAGCTGACGCCGTTCGGCGAACGCTTCCTGCCCGATGCGCAGGCGCTCGTGCGCGACGCCGACGAGATCCTCACGCGCGCACGGGAAGCGACCAGCGGGCAACGCGGGCATCTGCGGCTCGGCATCTGCCTGTCCGTGCTGACGCTCGTGCCGAAACTCATCGCCGAGTTCCGGCGTCGCAATCCGGGCATTGCGGTCACGCTGAGCGACCTGTCGTCGTCCGAGCAGACGCGCCGGTTGCGCGCAGGCAAGCTCGACGCGGGTTTCCTGCGTCTGCCTGCCGATGAAGGATTGTCGTCGTTCAAGGTGATCGACGAAGCGCTCGCGCTCGCGGTGCCGCCGCATCTCGGCTTCAAGCGCGTGCCGGCCGACCTCGACGTGCTCAACGAAATCGGCTTCATCGCGCTGCAGCGTGCGCGCGGCGCGGGGCTCGCCGCGCAGATCGACCGGTGGTGCGTCGAGCGCCGCTTCGTGCCGCACGTGACGCAGCAGGCGGAGGACGTGCAGTCGGTGCTGACATCCGTCGCGGCTGGCGTCGGCGTCGCGTTCATCCCGTCGAGCGCGCGGTTTCTGCTGCGCGATGCCACGGTGCTGCCGCTCGACGGCCGCGACGCGAAGTGGCGCGTGGGGCTCGCATGGTTGTCCGATCGCGACGATCCCGTCACGAAGCATTTCGTGTCGTTCATGCGCACCGCGCTCAAGGGCGCGTGACGCGGCGTATAGTGTCCGCGATTGCCTTTTCCGAATGAATGCCGGCCCGGCGCCGGCCGACGAACCCGAACCGATGACTTCAGAATCCGACGACTCCCCGCTCGATCCCGCACTCGTTGCGACGCTCGCGACGCTGAACGAGGCCGCGAACGATCCGGCCGGCAAGACGTGGTCGCTGCCGAAGATCGCGAAGCGCACGCAACTGCCGATGAGTACGCTGCGCCGCGTATTGACGCAGCTCGACGCCGCGGGCCTGAGCGCGACGACGCTGAACGAAGACGGTACCGGCAGCGCTGCGCTGACCGACGAAGGGCGCGCGGTGTGCGCACAACTGTTCGGCGCGAACGATGCTTGACGAATGAAGGCGGGCCGCTGATGCGGCCCGTCGTGTCGTGGCTCGGCGCATGCATCGCGCCGTGTCGTCGCTGACGAGTGGAAGGACGCTTTGCCGTCACATTATCCGTAGCGTGTCGTGAGCGTGCCGGCCCGCGGCATGGCGCGGGCCGGCACGTCGTCCTCCGGACGGAATCGGTACGGCTTCAGGACGGAATCAGAACCACTGCTTGTAGCGGCGCACGTAGATCGTCTTGACGATCTGCGCGAGCACGATGTAGCCGACCATCGTCGCGGCGAGCCACAGCCAGTAGGTGTTCGGCAGGTGCATGAAGCCGATCGCTTCCGCGAACGGCGAGAACGGCAGCCAGCAGCCGATCGCGATCGCAGTGAAGGTCGACAGCAGTACCGGCAGCGACGCCGTGCTCTGCAGGAACGGGATCTTCTGCGTGCGCAGCAGGTGCACGACGAGCGTTTGCGACACGAGACTCTCGATGAACCAGCCCGAGTTCATCACGATCTGGCCGCCGGTACCGCCGTTCAGGTGGTACAACGCGCCCGCGCCGAACACGGTCCACATCAGGATGTAGGTCGTGATGTCGAATACCGACGACGTCGGCCCGACCCACAGCATGAAGCGGCTGATGTTGCCGGCTTCCCACTTGCGCGGCTTCTTCAGGAACTCGGGATCCATCTTGTCCCACGGCAGCAGCATCTGCGACGTGTCGTAGATCAGGTTCAGCACGAGCAGCTGGGTCGCGAGCATCGGCTCCCACGGCAGGAACGCGCTGGCGACGAGCACCGAGAACACGTTGCCGAAGTTGGAGCTGGCGGTCATGTTCAGGTACTTCAGGATGTTGCCGAACGTCTCGCGGCCCTTGATCACGCCTTCCTCGAGCACCATCAGGCTCTTTTCGAGCAGGATGATGTCGGCGGTTTCCTTCGCGATGTCGGCGCCGCTGTCGACCGAGATGCCGACGTCGGCGTCGCGCAGCGCGGGCGCATCGTTGATGCCGTCGCCGAGGAAGCCGACCGTGTGGCCGTTCGCCTGCAGCGCCTTGACGATGCGCGCCTTCTGCAGCGGCGTGAGCTTCGCGAACACGGTCGTGCGTTCGACGACCAGCGCGAGCGTTTCGTCGTCCAGCGCCTCGATTTCCGCGCCGAGCATCGGCTTGCCGGGTTCGAGGCCGACCTGGCGGCAGACCTTCATCGTGACGGTCGGGTTGTCGCCCGTCAGCACCTTCACCGCGACGCCGTTTTCGCGTAGCGCGGCGAGCGCCGGTGCGGCCGATTCCTTCGGCGGATCGAGGAAGGTCAGGAAGCCGCGCACGACGAGATCGTGTTCGTCGGCGGTGCGGTACTGCGCACGCTCGTCGCCGCGTGCGATCGTGCGCGTCGCGAGCACGAGCACGCGGAAGCCGTCCTCGTTGTAGGCAGTGGCCTGTTCGAGCAGTCGTTTGCGCGCGACGAAGTCGAGCGGGCGCACGCCGTCTTCATCCTGAACGTGCGTGGAGACGGCCAGCATTTCCTCGACCGCGCCCTTGCAGATCAGCAGGTGCGTGCCATGCCGGTCCTCGACGACGACCGACAGGCGGCGCCGCACGAAGTCGAACGGCAGTTCGTCGATCTTCTTGTAGCCTTGCGGCTTGACGCGTTCGCCGATCTCGTCGGCGCGCGCGACGACCGCGATGTCGATCAGGTTCTTCTGGCCGCTCTGGTGGAAGCTGTTCAGCCAGCCGAGCCGCAGGATTTCCTCGTTCTTGTGACCGGACAGGTCGAGGTGGTGTTCGAGGATGATCTTGTCCTGCGTGAGCGTGCCGGTCTTGTCGGTACACAGCACGTCCATCGCACCGAAGTTCTGCACCGAGTTCAGTCGCTTGACGACGACCTTGCGGCGCGCCATCGCGACCGCGCCGCGCGCGAGGTTCGCGCTGACGATCATCGGCAGCATCTCGGGCGTCAGCCCGACGGCCACCGCGAGCGCGAACGTGAGCGCGCTCAGCCAGTCGCCCTTGGTCAGCCCGTTGATCATGAACACGATCGGCACCATCACGAACATGAACTTGATCAGCAGCCAGCTCACGCTGGCGACGCCGCGGTCGAAGCTCGTCTCGATGCGCTTGTGGCTCACGACGTTGCGCGCGAGCGAGCCGAAGTAGGTGTCCTCGCCGGTCGCGACGACGACGGCCGTCGCGGTGCCGCTGACGACGTTGGTGCCCATGAAGCAGACGTTCTCGAGATCGAGCAACGATGCCGACGTATCGGTCGCCGCACCGGTCGTGCGCGTGCCGGCGGATTTGCCTGCCACCGCGCCGAGCGTGTCGTATTTCTCGACCGGCAGCGCCTCGCCGGTCAGCACGGCCTGGCTGATGAACAGGTCGCGCGACGCGAGCAGGCGCACGTCCGCCGGAATCATGTCGCCGGCCGACAGGTGCACGATGTCGCCGGTCACGACCTCGCGCATCGGCACCTCGCGGCGGGCCGGCTCGGACGTGTCGGTCACCGCGCGCTGCACGGTCGCGGTCGTGCGGACCATCGCCTTCAGCTTCTCGGCCGCGCGCAGCGAGCGGAATTCCTGCACGAAGCGCAGCAGCGCGCTGATCGTGACCATCGTCAGCAGGATCGTCATGCCGACATAGTCGCGATCGTCGGGCGCCGCGAACCAGACGTCGGTGCAGAAGCTGATCGCGGCCAGCACCAGCAGCACGTAGACGAACGGGTTGTGGAACGAGAGCAGCAACTGGCGGGTCCAGTGCGGCGGCTTGTCGTGCGCGATCTCGTTCGGGCCGTAGTGCTGCAGGCGGTCGGCGGCCTGGTCGTAGGTGAGGCCGCGCGTGCTGGTGTGCAGCGCCTTCAGCGTGTCTTCGAGCGGCCGGGCCGCTTCCTGCGCGGCGCGCATGGTGAGCGGCTCGTTCTGCTTGCCGGCGCCGGTCTTGATGAAGCCGCGCTGTTTCTTCTGCGAGGTGTTGTGTCGTGTTGTCATGTGTCGCTCCTTGCGCACGAGGCGGCGGGCGGGGAGCGACCGTGACGTTATCGACGCACGAGCGCTCCCCGCCGCGTCGCGTCAGGCGCGATCGGCTGTGGATCGGTAAAGGCGGGAACGCTCGCCGGCGCGCGTGATGCGGTCGGCGTGTGGATGCGCAGCGTCGCACCGGCGAGCGGTAATCGACTACTGTCGTCTGAGTTCATCTGCACTCCTGTCGGTTGCGGATAGTCGGCACGGGCGATCGGAAGCCGCGCACGCACGAGGGCGCGCGGCCGGACGGCACGCGAACGGAGGGCGCACGCGGCTGGCGCCGCGCGCAACGCGAACGCACACGCGCGACGGCGCGTCGCGTGCATTCGACAACATCGAAAAATTCGGCGGGAGATCGGGCCCGTAGTCTGGCCGGAAGGACGCCGCATCCTGCTTCCCGGGATGCGGCAGAAGACGAGGCTCTGCGCGTTTTCCTCAGGCAGCAGTCAAGTTGGTCAAGCACCAACTACAACTCGCATCGGTGTTCACAGAACACTCCATGTAATTAGACGGGAGCGATGGTAATGGCTCGCTGTGCGAAGCGTCAACCCTTTTGTCAGGCGTTATTTCGAGATGCGTAACCGGGGCATGCGGGCGCACGGAATCGCGGGAAGGCCGATAACGAAACGGCCGCGCGCACGTCATGGTGGCGTGCGCGCGGCCGCGTCGAACCGGGTGCCGGTTACAGGTTTGCCGACGCGACGGCGGCCCCTGCATCGAGGATGCCCGAGCCTGCCGGCATCGCGGTGCACGACGTGCCGGCTGCCAGCTTCGCCGCGCGCGTGCCGCCTTGCAGCTTCTGCTGGATCTGCGCGGGCGTCAGGTTGCCGTTCACCGACAGCATCAGTGCGGCGACGCCCGTCACTTGCGGCGTCGCGAGGCTGGTGCCGTTCGCGAGGCCGTAGGTGTCCGAGCCAGGGGTCGTCGTGCCGGTGTTCGACGTCGACAGGATGTTGACGCCCGGCGCGCTCAGCGCGACATCGGCGCCGAAGTTGCTGAACGATGCGCGTCGGCCCGTCGCGTCGGTCGCGCCGACGCTGATCACGCCGCGGCAGTTCGCGGGCTGGTCGAGCCCGGTCGACAGGCCGTCGTTGCCGGCCGCGACGACGACGGTCACGCCCTTCGCCGTCACGTCGTCGATCGCCTGCTGGAACGTCGCGCTGCATGCGCCGACGCCGCCGAGGCTCAGGTTGATGACCTTCGCGGGCCGCGGGTTGGTCGGGACGCCGTTGACGGCGATGCCGGCTGCCCAGCGCATCCCGTCCGCGATGTCGCTCGTCACGCCGCCGCACTTGCCGAGTACGCGTACCGGCAGGATCTGGCCGAGCCACGACACGCCGGCGATACCGGTGCCGTTGTTGGCGGTCGCACCGATCACGCCCATCACGCGCGTGCCGTGCCAGCTGCTGTCGCTTGGCTGGCTTGCGCAGTGATAGTACGGGCCGTTTGCGTTGTCGAGTTCCTGCTGCGTGACCCAGTCGCCCGGATCGGTGGCGTCAGGGCTGCGCGTCAGGCCGTTGTTGCTGGTGTTGACGTTGCTGATGAAGCTGTAGCCGGACAGCAGGTTGCCGACGATGTCGGCGTGCGGCCGGTAGCCCGTGTCGAGCACGGCCGTGACGACGGTCGGCGAACCCTTGGTCACGTTCCAGGCGGGCGGCAGGTCGATCCCGGCCGTCGGATCGGACAGGTACCACTGCTGGCTGTAGAGCGGGTCGCTCGGCGTGTCGCGCACCTGCATCGGGTGATCCGGTTCCGCGTAGTCGACATCGCTGTCGGCCGCGAATGCCTGCGCGAGCGCGGCGGCGTCGGTCGCCGCCATGCGCTGGCCGAGCGACAGCACGGCTGCGCCGTTCGAGATCGTCCGCTCGACCTGCACGTTCACCGGCGCTTGCGCGACCGTGCTCGCATAGGCGCGCGCGCTGCCGGTCACCGGTGCCGTCCAGCGCGTCATCGAGCGCTGGATGACCGCGTCGAGCCGCGTCCCGTTGTCGATGGCGGCCATCGCACGCGTGGCCGTCAGCGTCTTCAGCTTGACGATCAGGTGATCGACGGGCGGCTCGACCGGTGCCGTCTGCGCGGCCACCTGCACGGCGGCCTGCTGCGTGGCGCACGCATTGCTGCCGGTGGTGGCGGGTGGGGTCGTGGGGGTGGTCGGCGTGGGGGACGGCGTCGGGGCCGGTGCAGCGTTGGAGGAGGAAGGGTTGCTGCCGTCGCCGCCGCCTCCGCCGCAACCGGCGAGGGGTAGCAGGGCGGCGGCGGACAGCATGCCGGCGAGCATGCGCGCGTGTGCGGAGCGCGCCAGCGCAGAATTGAAACGTTTGGCTCTCATGTTGAAACTCGATCCTCGTGGATAACCGTCGTGCCGGCGGTGGCGCTGGTCCGGCTGACCCGGACCTTGTCTTTTTTTGTCTGACGGTTGCAGCAAGGTTGCTGCGACGCGCCATGCACTGGGTAACGGCCTGCGCGGCGGCTTCTTGAGTACGTTTCACGAGAAAAACCGGGGTTGCCGCAAACGATTACGTTGCTGCCTTGCGGCATGAACGCGCGTTTGGAACGCGTGACACAGAGGATGGGGGCGAGTCCGCGCGCGGCCGGTCAGCCAGACCTGCGGCGCGGACGCGATTGGCGCGGCACGGAAAACGTCTTTCACGGCGCGGCCGGGGTGGAAGGTTGTTTACGCTTTCCCTGATGCGACGCGAATATTGTCGGGCGTAGGATCGCGATTCGATCAACGTTTCATCAGGAGAAAAGCATGGATCGCCGCTTCCGTTTGCTGGCTGTCGCGCTGTCCTGTGCGCTGGCGGGCGCCGCGCACGCGCAGGCCCTCACCGGTACGCTGAAGAAGATCAAGGACACGGGCGTCGTGTCGCTGGGCATTCGCGAATCGTCGGTGCCGTTCTCGTATTCGGACAACCAGCAGAAGAACATTGGCTACTCGCGGGATATCGCGTCGCGCATCATCGACCAGTTGAAGACGGAGCTGAACGCGCCGAACCTCACGGTAAAGGAAATTCCGATCACGTCGCAGAACCGGATTCCGCTGCTGCAGAACGGGACGATCGATTTCGAATGCGGCTCGACGACGAACACGCTCGAACGGCAGAAGCAGGCCGCATTTTCGAACAGCATCTTCTTGTACGGCATCCGCTTCAGCACGCGCAAGGATTCGGGCGTGAAGGACTTCACGGACCTGGCCGGCAAGACGGTCGCGACAACGGCCGGTACGTCGGACGAGCGCCTGTTGCGCAAGCTCAACGAAGAGAAGGCGATGAACATGACGATCATCAGCGCGAAGGATCACGCCGAAGCGTTCATGAACGTCACGACCGGGCGTGCGGTGGCGTTCGTGATGGACGAGCCGCTGCTGTACGGCGAGATCGCGAAGGATCGCAACCCGGGGGCGTATACGGTGACAGGCACGCCGCTCGTCCACGAGAACTACGCGTGCATGATGCGCAAGGACGATCCGGCGTTCAAGCATGTCGTCGACGGCGTGATCGCGAAGATGCAGACGTCGGGCGCCGCCGAGAAGCTCTACAACCAATGGTTCACGCAACCGATTCCGCCGAAGGGCGTGAGCCTCGACTACCCGCTGTCGGCGGAGATGAAGCAGCTGTTCAAGAATCCGACGGACCAGGCACAGTATTGATCCGGTCGTCGCAATGAAAAGCCGCCGGCGGGGGCCGGCGGTTCGGGAGCGAGGCGAAACGCGCCGGATGTCGAGTTGAAGACGGACACGCGTGGGGGCGGGCCGTCACGATGACGGAACCATCCTGGAGCACGCATTTCAGGATGTGCCGCAATCGACATTCAACCGCGCCTGCGCCATGGGAATCCTGTCGCCCGATGCAACAACAGGCACAATACGGGATTCGCCACGATCGCACGCATGTTCGCAATTCGAACATTTGCGGCGCGTCACTGCTGCCCGAGATTCTTCCCAGTCGTCATGAACGCCACGCTCAACTCCGCGCGCGAGTCGAATTCGCCGCGCTTCCTGCTGTTCCTGATCTGCCTGTTTTCGTCCGCCGGCCAACTCGCCATCGATATCTACGTACCCGCGCTGCCCGACATGGCACGGTCGTTCGCGACCACGCCGCAGGCGATCCAGTCGAGCGTGTCCGGCTACATGGCGGCCTATGCGCTCGGCCAGCTGATCTTCGGCCCGATCGCCGACGCGTACGGGCGCAAGCGCGTGCTCGCGTTCGGGCTCGTGATCTACACGATCGGCTGCCTGCTGTCGCTCGGCGCGACGAACCTCGAGACGTTCATCCTGGCGCGCTGCCTGCAAGGATTCGGGATCGCGACCACCAACCTGCTCGCGAAGGCGATCATCACCGATTCGTTCTCGGGCCAGGCGCTGATGCATGCGTTCACGTACATGTCGATCGCGTGGGGGCTCGCACCGATCATCGCGCCGGTGATCGGCGCGCACCTGCAGGAATGGTTCGGCTGGCGCGCGTGTCTCGTGTTCCTGCTGGTGTACTCGCTGGCGATGTGGGCGCTGCTGTGGCACTACCGTGAAACCTTGCCGAAGCCGGTGCATCTCGAGCCGCGCACGCTGATGACGAATGCGGGCAAGGTCCTGGCGAGCCCGGTGTTCCAGAGCTGCTTCCTTGCGCAGGGTCTGTGCTACAGCATCCTGCTCGTGTTCAACATCGTCGGGCCGTTCATGGTGCAGACCACGCTGCACAAGCCGCCGACCTTCTTCGGCTACCTCGCGCTCGGGATCGGCCTGATGTATTTCCTCGGTGGTCTGTCGAACCGGATTCACGGCCGCGGGCTGCCGAGCGCCGAGCAACGGCTGCGCATCGGCGCGCGCGTGATGGCCGGCGCATCGGTCGCGATGCTGGTGCTCGCGCTGACCGTCGGCCTGCGCGTGTGGACGCTCGCGACGCCGGTGCTCGTGATGGGCTTCTGCGCGGGTGCGATGTATCCGACGCTGATGGCCAAGGGCAATTCGCTGTTTCCGCATATCGCCGGGCTGACGAGCGCGATCCTCGGCTGCGCGCTGCTGCTCGTGTCGTCCGCGATGATGGGGCTGGCCGGTTTCGTGTCGATCCATGTGCTGACGCCGCTTGCCGTATTCTTCGTCGCGCTGTCGTTCATCGTCGTATGGATGGTGACGAAGCTGCTGCGCTACCTGTCGCAGCAACAGGCCGCGCCCGTGGTGTGCGGGAGCGGGGAGGCCGCGTAAGCGCTGTCTGCCGACCACCCCATGAACCGGATCCTCCTGAACCGCGTCGCCCGATCCGACGCCGCCGACCTGATCGCCGCCAACCGTGCGAGCCGGAGTCACCACCTGCCGTGGGTCGACTCGTTCGTCGACCAGGCAGGATTCGACCAGTGGTTCGCCCGCTGCCTGACGGGGCCGAACGTCGGCCTCGTCGCGCGCGAGCAGGCTTCCGGCGCGGTGGTCGGCGTCGTGAATCTGAACGAGATCGTCGGTGGCGTGTTTCAGAGCGCGTATCTCGGGTACTACGGGATGGCGGATTTCAGCCGCAAGGGGCTGATGACGGATGCGCTGCGCGCGGCGATCGCCATCGCATTCGACGAGCTGGGTCTGCATCGGCTCGAAGCGAACATCCAGCCCGGCAACCATGCGTCGATCGCGCTGGTGCGGCGGCTCGGCTTTACGAAAGAGGGCTATTCGCCGCGCTATCTGCGCATTGGCGGCGCATGGCGCGACCACGAACGGTGGGCGTTGCTGGCCGACAGCGAGAGCGAAGCGGGCGCGTGACGTCCGCTCCTGTCCGGTGTCGGCTGCTTACAGCGGATGCGCGGCGCCAGCCTGTGCCAATGACGAAACGGCGGCCGGATCGGGCTGTCCGTTCGAATCGATCGCGCCGGCCTTGGCCAGCGCGACGAGGTCGCTGTCGACGCCCGGTTGCCCGACCACGAACGATGTCGTCAGGAACGCAGGCGCCGCGAGCGTGACTGCGTAGCGCTGCTGCAGGTTCGACACCACGGCCGATTGCGCGGCCTGCACCGCATTCGGGTCGTTCATCACCTGCTGATAGTGCAGGCTGCCCTGGAAATTGCCGATCAGCCCGGCCGTGTTCGTGCCGAGCTGGGCCGCGAGATACACGAGCATCAGCTCGGTCTCGGGCGTCGTATTGAAGGTGCCGCCCGCATACGCGAGCGAATGCAGGCTCGTACCGCCCGATGCCACGGTGATGACGCACGGCAGCGTGGCGTTGACCGTCACGCGGTAGTTGCCGCCGCCGTCCGTCAGCGTCGTCGCCGAGCCGGCCGCGCAACTGACCGTCACCTGCGCGCTCGCGAGCGCGTCGCCCGTCGCGGCCGTGCCGGACAGCGCGACGGTTTGCGTGTTGTTGTTGAAGCAGACATCGACGCCGAAGCAGGCGTCGCCGTTGCACGCCTGGAGGGCTGCGAGCGTTGCAACGCACAAGACGCCCAGCGCGGGGCGGGTGAAGCGTTCGTGGCGAATGTTCATGGTCGCGGGCAATCGGGAGAATGGGGCAACCGGCGAGCGTCGGGAATGCGGCGCTGTTCTCATTCTAGGTCCCGGATCGGCGTGCTGCTTGCCCGTTTGACCCGGTCGCGACGACATCGACGCAAATGCGTCCGCGTCGGGGCTGGCCGCCTCACCCGTTCAGGGCTTGCGCGCGGCCGTCTTCGCGAACGCGCCGCGCACCTCGAAGCTGATCGCATCCGCGACGTTGCCGCGTGCGTCGACGAGTTCGAGCCGGTGCCGTCCCGGCCACGGCAGCCACGCGATACGGTCGGCATGCCCGATCACCTTGTCGTCGAGCCGCCACGCGAACTTCGCCGCGTGCCCGGCCGAGCGCTCGAACCAGATGCGCTGGTTCTTCGGCGGAATGTCGGGGTCGATCGCGAAGATCGTGCCGTCGGTCGGCGCGCCGATCGTCAGCGGCGCACGCGCGCCGTCCTTGCCCGGCGTGACGGGTGCGGCGAGCCGGATCGTGTCGACCGCCGTCCCGGACAGGAACCACTCGTTGCGTGCCGGCTCGATATCGCGTTCGAACGCGATGCGGCGCGTCTCGACGCCGGCCGGCGCGCGCGGCGCACGGCTCGGCAGGTCGCGGTGCAGGTAGCCGACGACGGCCGACCACACGGGCGACGCACCCGTGACGCCCGACACGTCCCACATCGGCGAGCCGTCCGCATTGCCGACCCACACGCCGACCGTATGGCGCGACGTGTAGCCGACGGTCCAGTTGTCGCGCATGTCCTTGCTCGTGCCGGTCTTGACGGCCGAGAAGAAGCGCGTCGCGAGCGGGTTGTCGAAGCCGAACGTGCGGACGCGCGCGTTGTTGTCGGACAGGATGTCGGTGATGACGAAACTGGCCGCCTCGCTGAACACGCGCGTGCCGTTGTCCGCACGCGCAGGCGCCGCCGTGCCGGACGCCGATGCCGATGCCGGTGCCGGTGCCGGAACGGCGGCCGGCAGGTCGACGACCTTGCGCGCGACGCCGCCGTTCGCGAGCGCGCGATACGCATTGGTCAGCGACAGCAGCGTGACGTCCGCACTGCCGAGCGCAAGGCTGAAGCCGTAGTAGTCGCCTTCCTGCGCGAGCGGCAGGCCGAGCGCGGTCAGCGTGCGCGCGAAGCGGTGCGGCGTGACGAGCACGAGCGTGCGCACGGCCGGCACGTTCAGCGAGCCGCCGAGCGCGCTGCGCACGCTTACCCAGCCCTTGAAATCCTTGTCGTAGTTCTGCGGAATGTACAGGCCGCCGCCGGCGGCGAGGTTGATCGGCGCGTCGTCGAGCAGTGACGCGGCCGTCAGCCGCTTTTCGTCGAGCGCCTGCGCGTAGAGGAACGGCTTTAGCGTCGAGCCGGCCTGGCGCGGCGCGAGCACGGCATCGACGTCGCGCGCGCTCGACAGCGCACCCGACGACCCGACCCATGCGCGAATCTCGCCGGTCGCGTTGTCGATCACGACGACCGCGCCGTCCTGCACGTTGCGCCGGTGCGCGGGCGCGTTGAGTTCGGTCAGCGCGCGCACCAGCGTGTCGCGCGCGAAGCGCTGCAGCGGCGCATCGAGCGTCGTGCGCACCTGCGCGCCGGCCGCCGGTTTGACTTCGGCCGCGATGCGCCGCGCGAAGTGCGGGGCGAGGGCGGCGCCGTCGTCGCGCACTGCGTTGGCCGGGCGCGCAACGACGAGCTGCACGTAACCGTCGAGCGATGCGCACGCCTGCTCGGCATGCATGTCGCGCAGGATCCGGCATGCACGCTCGGCGATCTTCGCGGGCGCCGCGTTGGGCGCGCGCACGAGCGCGGCCGCGATCGCGGCTTCGCGCGCGTCGAGGCCCGACGGCGCCTTGCCGAACAGCACCTGTGACAGCGCGCCGAGTCCGACCGTCTCGCCGCGGAACGGCACCAGGTTCAGGTAGGCCTCGAGCACCTGGTCCTTGCGCCAGCCGCGTTCGAGCAGCAGCGCGTTGACGGCCTGCGAGGCCTTCTGCGGCAGCGAGCGCTGGCCCGACCGGCGCGGCGAATCGCTGAGCAGCCCGGCGAGCTGCATCGTGACGGTCGACGCGCCGCGCGTGCGCTCATTCGACAGGTTGCCCCATGCGGCGCCGGCGATCCCGCGCCAGTCGACGCCGCTGTGTTCGTAGAAGCGCTTGTCCTCGGACACGACGATCGCTTCGCGAAACGCGGGCGACACGTCCGCCAGCGACACCCAGTCGCCGCGCCGTTCGGTGAGGTCGACGCGCGTGCGCTGCAGCGGCGTGCCGTCGCGCGCGAGCAGCACCCAGTCGGAGCTGCGCCAGTTGCGGCGCACTTCGTCGTAGCTCGGCAGCGCATGCGCGACGAGTGGCACGGCCAGCACGACGGCAACGAATACGCGGCCGGCGAAACGCGCCGGCCGCGGCATTACCTGATCGATCATCGCTTGCTCGTTACTTGCCCGCGTCGGCCGGCTTCACGGTCATCGGCGGGTTCGGCCACAGGCCGTACACGGACGGTGCGTACAGCGCCTCGACGCGCGTCGGCGGCAGCCCGAACGTGCCGACGTTGTTCAGGCGCACCGTGTACTCGACCGAGAATTTGCCCTTCGGCAGATAGTCGTAGTACGCGCGGTAGCCGTCGAAGTCGCGCTCGATGAACGCCGGCCACGCGCCGTCGGGCGTCTTCTCGCCCTGCGTCGCCGCCTCGGAATCGCGGCCGAGGCCCGAACCGAGGATCGTTGCGCCGGCCGGAATCGGGTCGTTGACCGCAACCCACGTCATGTCGCTCTGCGCGTCGATGTCGAGATGCACGCGCACGACGTCGCCGCGCGTCAGCACGCCCTTGACGGCCGGCGACACGGGCGTGACGGTCTTCGTGATCCGGTAGCCGGCCGCGAACGGCGAGCGCAGCGGCACGGCCGCGAGGCTCTCGACCGTCGCCCACGGGCGGCCCGTGCCGTCCTGCGTGACGGACAGCGTGGCCGGGGCCTGCGACGCGCGCGGCCACGGCAGCATCACGCTGCGGGCCGCGGCGGCACGGGTGGCCGGGGTGGCCGACGCAGCCGTGTCGGCGGGCGCGGCTGCCGGCGCCTGCGACCACGAGATCGAGCGCTCGTCGCTGCCCAGCGCGACCTTCGTCGCGCCGGCGACCGGCGTGCTCTCGTAGGTGCGCGAGAAGCGCTCGACCGCGAGCAGGCCGAGTGCATTCGACGTCGTCGTCTGCCATGCGCCCTGGCGCTGCAGGGCGAGCAGGCCGGCCGTCACGCGCGGCATCTCGTCCTTCCACGCCGGGTCGCCCGCGAATTCCAGCGCGAGACGCGCAGCGTTGGTCTCGTTGCTGGTCATCAGCCACCACAGGTCGTCGTCGCGTGCGGTCGAGAACACGAGCTGCGTGCCCTGGTACGTCAGGCGCGCACGCAGGATCTGTTCGACCTGCGCGCGTTTCTCGTCGCGTTGCGGGATGTCCTTCACGCGCGTCAGGATCGCGTGATAGTCGATCACGGCCGACGTCGGCCACTGGTTCGGCGCGATCTCAATCGAGCCGAGCATGCGGCCTTGTGCGGCGCCGAAGCGCGACAGCGCCTCGATCGCGGCGAGCTTGCGCAGGTCGCGGTCCTGGCGCGGCGCCCACGCGTTGCGCTCGATGCGGCCGTCGACGAAGCGCGCGAGCCCGGCCTCGAGCTGCGTGCGCAGGTCTTCCGGCAGCGCGAAGCGCGGGTCGAGGCGGCCGGCTTCGTCCGACACCACGAGCAGGTATGACGACAGCGTCGGGCTGCCGTGGTGCGAATCGTCGGACGACGGCGGGAAGTAGCTCGCGAGCCCGTCACCGTCGAGGTAGACGGGCATGCGGGCGACCAGCGCCTGCCATTGCGCCGGGTCGCGCAGGCCGATCGCGCGCGACGTCTGCTGTTCGAGGCAGCGGTACGGATAGCGTTCGAACCAGCGCTTCACGCCGGGCAGCCCGTCGGCGAGCTTCGACTGCAACGACACGGCGATGCCGCCGCGCGGCAAGCCTTGCGCGTTGTTCGCGGCGCCGGCCGGGGAGGCCACCGGCACCGTCAGCGTGCCGTCCACTTGCGCGAGCGTCGCCTGCTGCACCGTGACCGGCAGCGCGGGCACCACCTTCTGCGCGACCGCCAGCGCGTCGGACGCGCGCTTGCCGCCTTGCTCGGCCGCTTCGATGCGCCAGTTCAGCGCACCGGCCGCGTCGAGCGCCTGTTCGGGCACGGTGATCGTCCACGCGACCTCGGTCGCCGTATTGGCCGCGAGCGACACGGTTTGCGGCGCGACCTCGAGGCCCGTCACGCGCGGCGTCACGACAACCTGCATCGCGCGGTCGGTCGTGTTGCGCAGCGTGACCTGCGCGCGGAACGCGTCGCCTTCGCGCACGAGCGGCGGCAGGCCGGAGATCAGCTGCAGATCCTGCGTGCTGCGGATCGACGTGCTGCCCGTGCCGAAGCGGTCGGGGCCGACCGCCGCGATCGCGACGATCCGGAAGCGCGTGAGCGCGTCGTTCAGCGGCACCTCGACCGTCGCACTGCCGTTTGCATCGAGCGTCACGCGCGGATTCCACAGCAGCAACGTGTCGAACAGCTCGCGCGTCGGCGCGCTGCCGCCCCCGCCGCCGGCCGGCACGGCCTTGCGGCCGAAGTGGCGGCGGCCGACGATCTCCATCTGCGCGGTGGCCGTTTCGACACCGTACGCACGCCGGCGCAGCATCGCGTCGAGCAGGTCCCAGCTGTTGTTCGGCATCAGTTCGAGCAGCGCCTCGTCGACGGCCGCGACCGCGATCTGCGTGCCGGCCGGCGCGGGCTGGCCGTTCGGCAGCGTGACCTTCACGTGCGCCTGCGCCTTGCTGCGCACCGTGTAGCGCGTCGCATCGGTCGTCACCGTCACGCCGAGACGGTGGACGCCCGTGCCGACCTTGATCTCGCCCAGGCCATAGCGGAACGCGGGCTTCGACAGGTCGACGAACGCGGTCGGCGCCTCATAGTGGCGACCTTCGCGCCAGAACGCGCGCGCCCATTCGACGGGCGCTTTCCAGCCCCACGTGAAGAACGAGTACCACGGCACCTCGCGAATCCGGCCGCGCAGCGCGAGCACCGACACGTACACGTTCGGCCCCCACGATTCGTCGACCTTCAGGTCGACGGTCGGATTCTTGCCGTTCAGCTCGACGATGTGCGTTTCCATCACGCCGCCGCGTTCGACCGCGACGAGTGCCGTTGCATAGCGGAACGGCATCCGCACCTGGAAGCGGGCCGTTTCGCCCGGTTCGTACGACGTTTTCTCCGGAATCACGTCGATCCGGTCGGTGTTGTCGCCGCCGAACCAGAGTTCGTCCTCGCGCGTGACCCACACCGATGTCGATGCATTCGACGTACGGCCGTCGCCGTCCTTCGCGACCGCGATCAGCTGCACGTTGCCGGCCTGCTCGAGCGTCGCGTCGCAGGCCATGCGGCCCTTGTCGTCGGTCTTGCCCGAGCACAGCACGCCGAGGTCGCGCGTGTCGCTCTTGTTGTCGTACGCATAGAAGCCGCCGACCATCCGCTTGCGCGACGACGTCGTGATGCGCGCGACGCCCTTGATCTCGATCGGCACCGAGGCACGCGGCTTGCCCTGCAGATCGACCGCCAGTGCCTGCACCGGCACGCGCTGGCCGACCGACACCCAGCGGCCCGCCTTGACGCCGGCCACCACCGCGGCCGGCCACAGGATCGTGTCGCCGCGGATCGTCTGCACTTCGCCGTTCGGGTCGGCGAAGGTTGCTTCGAGCGCGATGCGCTTCGGCGCGTCGACGTCGGGCAGGCCCTTGAGCGTGACCGAGCCCGCGCCGTTGCGGTCGAGCGTCAGCGGCAGCTTGTCGGCGATCAGCTTCGTCGCGTCGGGATCGTTGTTCGACGCCGATGCGTTGTCGCCGTCTTGCGAATCGTCGTCGGCATTGCCGTCGCCCTTGTCGGGGCGATACGGCGTGAAGCTGAAGTCCTCGAAGCGATCCGCGAACGGCGGCGATGCCCACTTCATCAGCGCCGACACCTGCACGGGCAGGTTCGATGCGCCGCCGCCCGACACGTAGTCGATCTGCACCGCGAGCGGCGCTTCCTTCACGGCGACGAGCGGGCTCTTCTGCGCGTCGCGCGCGCCGATCGAGCCTTTCAGCACCGGCAGGCGGAATGCCTCGACGCGGAAGCTGCCGCTGTAGTAGGTGGCCGTCGGCGCGTCTTCCGGGCCGCCTTCCAGCTCGACGCTGTATTCGCCGAGCTTCGCGGCGGCCGGCAGCGTGAACTGCGTGTCCGCGCTGTGGTCGGCCGCCCACGTGAGCGGCAGCTTGTACGTCTGGCCGGTGCCGAGATGGCGGATCGTCACGCGCGTCGGGTACTGCGACGGGAACGCGAGGCTCTGCAGTGTTTCGGTGCGGATGAAATGCTTCATCGACACGGTTTCGCCGGCGCGCAGCAGTGTGCGGTCGAATACCGTATGCGCACGCACGGTTGGTGCGCTGTCGGTGTCGGTCGGCACGTTGAAGCGCCACGATTCGATTCCGCGGTTCCAGCCCGAGCTGACGAACGCCATGTCGGGGCCGGTCTTCGGATCGTTGACGCGGGCCGACACGAAGTAGTCGTCAAAGCGCTGCTCCGACGAACTGCACGCGCGCTTCGGCTCGAACGGCCCGTCGATCTTCAGCAGACCTTGTGCGTCGGTCGTGCCGGCCGCAATTTCATCGCCGTTGCAGTCCGACACGCGGATCTGCGCGTTCGGCACCGGCTTGCCCTTGTCGAGCGTCGTGACCCACACGAGGTTGTTCTCGCGGCCCTGTTTCAGGTGCACGCCGAGGTTCGTGACGAGCACGGTGGTGCGCACGTACATGCTCGACGGCTTCGCGAGCAGCGAGCGACCGAGTGCGGGCGACGCGAGTTCGAGCACGTAGAAGCCGGGCTTGTCGATCGGCACGCCGACCACTTCGAACGGGCGCAGCGTTTTCGGGTCGGCGGGCGGCAGCGTCAGCGTCTGCGCGCCGGGCTCGCCCTTGAGCAGCGACAGCGAGCGCACGTCGATGCGGCGATTCTTCGGCGCGGGCTGCTTTTCGCCGGCTTCGAGCGGCACGTAGACGGGGTGCTGGCCCTTGCGGTCGAGCAGGCCGGGAATCTGGTCGTCGATCGAGCCGGCCGTCATCGACCAGTTGTCGAAGCGGTCGACGGTGCGCATCCACTGGCGGATCGCCGTGTCGTTCTCGACCTTCAGGTTCGCGAATTGCGCGCCGCCCGCGTTGAGGCCCGCGATATGCAGGTCGGCCTCGACGTTGCGCAGCGTGACGGGCACGAGCGCGGGCGTATCGGGTTCGGCGAAGCGCTCGACGATCCCGAACGTGCCCGACGAGAATTTCGCGAGCGGCGGCATCGGCGCGGTGCGCGTCGCCAGCGGGAACAGGTCGGCATTGGACAGCGGTCGATCGGTCACGTCGCGCAGGCCCGACGGCAGTTCGATCGTCAGGCCGGCCTGCGCGGGCAGCGGCGGGTTGAACGTGACGGTGGTGACTTCCTCGCTCTTGTCGTCGGCCGCGAAGGTCGGGTTCAGCGAGCCATCGGGGCCGCGCAGCTTGATCGCTTCGGCGTTCTTGCGCGAGACCGGTGCATTGAACGACAGCGTGAGCGGGCGCAGCGGCGTGCAGGGCGCCTTCGCGTTCTCGCGTTCGCACGAGAAGCTCGCGGCGAACGGTGCGCGTACGGTGAAATCGAAGCGTCGTTCGGTTTCGTTCGCGATGCCGCTCGGGCTCGCGACACCCTTGCCGTACACGAGCTGCATCTTCGCGCTCGCCGGCAGCGCCTGCGAGCATGACAGCGTCAGCACGCGCGCGGCGTCCTTCTTCAGACCGAAATGATCGAGCAGGGCGTTGCGCGCATCGTCGTCGGCGGCCGTGACCGGAATGCGGTTGCCGATGCCGGCCGCTTCGCACCAGATGTTCGCGAGCGCCGAACGCGGCTCTGCCGGGCCGTTCAGCTTCATCACGAAGATCTGCCGTTCCTCGATCTCGCGCGAGCCGGGGCGTACCGACACCGGGAACGGGCCGCCCGTCTGGAACGTGAAGCGGCGCGGGCCGCTCGCCGCATTGCCGGCGACCGAGCGCAGCGTGTCGTTGAGCGCGACCGAGCAGCGCACGCCGGGCGGCAGGTCGTTTTCGAAATCGTAAACCCAGGTCTTGTCGTCGAGCCAGTGACCCTGGCCGCGCGCGGCGGTGGAATCGTTGCAGGTGACGCGCGCGGGATTCGGCGCGGAGGCCGAGCCGAACGCGACCATCGGTTCGTCGAACTTGACGACGCTCTGCCGGACCTCGGTGACGGTGCCTTGCGGCGACACGCTCACCGTGCGCGCCGCGCCCGCGTGCAGCGACAGCGCCGCTGCGCCGCCGAGCACCGCGACGGCGCCGATGCGCCAGAGCAGCCGGGTGGTGTGGTTGGTTCGATTCGCGTTGTTGTGTTTGTCGTGCTGCTTCATCGCTCGATTGCCCTCGGAGGGAAGCTTTCTGTTTGATTGCACGCGATTCTAACCGACCGTCATGTACGCGCATCGCGGTGCGCGGTGTGTCGTCGGCATGCGACACTGGTGTCGGTGCCGCAGATTTGTCGCGTCAACGACACAAAAATGCAGCGAAATGTCGATTGTCTCGGATTGCGGAGCATTTAATGGACTATAAAAAGATTGTTCGATCCGATTTGTGCGCGTACATTTCAGGTCCGCGCCAATGTTTGAGAAATATCAAGCGTGGTTTTCCCGAATCCGGTGTTCGAGAGAAGGAAACATGCACAACGACAACACTCCCCACTCGCGTCGCGAAAGCGACGCAACCGCAAGCGGCATCACGCGGCGTCAATGGCTGCAGGGCGCACTGGCGCTGACGGCGGCGGGCCTCACGGGCTCGCTGGCGTTGCGGGCCCTGGCCGACGATCCCGGCACTGCGCCGCTCGATACGTTCATGACGCTCTCCGAAGCATTGACCGGCAAGAAGGGGCTGAGCCGCGTGCTCGGCGAACGCTTCCTGCAGGCCTTGCAGAAAGGCTCGTTCAAGACGGCCGACAGCCTGCCGCAACTCGCCGGCGCACTCGCGTCCGGTTCGCTGAATCCCGATCAGGAAGCGCTCGCGCTGAAGATTCTTGAAGCGTGGTATCTCGGCATCGTCGACAACGTCGTGATTACCTACGAAGAAGCATTAATGTTCAGCGTCGTATCCGACACGCTCGTGATTCCCTCGTATTGCCCCAACAAACCCGGCTTCTGGGCCGAAAAACCGATCGAGAGGCAAGCCTGATGGCCGATACCGATACGCAAAAGGCCGACGTCGTCGTCGTCGGATCGGGTGTCGCAGGCGCGATCGTTGCCCATCAGCTCGCGATGGCCGGGAAGTCCGTGATCCTGCTGGAAGCCGGCCCGCGCATGCCGCGTTGGGAAATCGTCGAGCGCTTTCGCAACCAGGTCGACAAGACCGATTTCATGGCGCCTTACCCGTCGAGCGCATGGGCGCCGCATCCGGAATACGGCCCGCCGAACGACTACCTGATCCTGAAGGGCGAGCACAAGTTCAACTCGCAGTACATCCGCGCGGTGGGCGGCACGACGTGGCACTGGGCCGCGTCGGCGTGGCGCTTCATCCCGAACGACTTCAAGATGAAGACGGTGTACGGCGTCGGCCGCGACTGGCCGATCCAGTACGACGACATCGAGCATTACTACCAGCGCGCCGAGGAAGAGCTCGGCGTGTGGGGCCCGGGCCCCGAGGAAGATCTGTACTCGCCGCGCAAGGAGCCGTACCCGATGCCGCCGCTGCCGTTGTCGTTCAACGAGCAGACGATCAAGAGCGCGCTCAACGGCTATGACCCGAAGTTCCACGTGGTGACCGAGCCGGTCGCGCGCAACAGCCGCCCGTACGACGGTCGGCCAACCTGTTGCGGGAACAACAACTGCATGCCGATCTGCCCGATCGGCGCGATGTACAACGGCATCGTGCACGTCGAGAAGGCCGAGCAGGCCGGCGCGAAGCTGATCGACAGCGCGGTCGTCTACAAGCTCGAGACCGGGCCGGACAAGCGCATCGTCGCAGCGATCTACAAGGACAAGACCGGCGCCGACCATCGCGTCGAGGGCAAGTACTTCGTGATCGCCGCGAACGGTATCGAGACGCCGAAGATCCTGCTGATGTCGGCGAACCGCGATTTCCCGAACGGCGTCGCGAACAGCTCCGACATGGTCGGCCGCAACCTGATGGACCATCCGGGCACCGGCGTGTCGTTCTACGCGAACGAGAAGCTGTGGCCGGGCCGCGGCCCGCAGGAGATGACGTCGCTGATCGGTTTCCGCGACGGCCCGTTCCGCGCGACCGAAGCCGCGAAGAAGATCCACCTGTCGAACATGTCGCGCATCAACCAGGAGACGCAGAAGATCTTCAAGGGCGGCAAGCTGATGAAGCCCGCGGAACTCGACGCGCAGATCCGCGACCGTTCCGCGCGCTACGTGCAGTTCGACTGCTTCCACGAAATCCTGCCGCAGCCCGAGAACCGCATCGTGCCGAGCAAGACGGCCACGGACGCGGTCGGCATCCCGCGCCCCGAGATCACGTATGCGATCGACGATTACGTGAAGCGCGGCGCCGTGCACACGCGCGAGGTCTACGCGACGGCCGCGAAGGTGCTCGGCGGCACCGAAGTCGTCTTCAACGACGAGTTCGCGCCGAACAACCACATCACGGGCGCGACGATCATGGGCGCGGATGCACGCGACTCGGTCGTCGACAAGGACTGCCGAACGTTCGACCATCCGAACCTGTTCATCTCGAGCAGCTCGACGATGCCGACCGTCGGTACGGTGAACGTGACGCTGACGATCGCGGCGCTCGCGCTGCGGATGTCGGACACGCTGAAGAAGGAAGTCTGACCGTGCGGAAATCTACTCTCACCTTCCTCCTCGCCGGCTGCCTCGCGCTGCCGGGGCTCGTCCGTGCGGCCGATGCGGCCGATCCGGCGCTGGTCAAGCGCGGCGAATACCTCGCGGTCGCGGGCGACTGCATGGCATGCCACACCGCGAAGGGCAGCAAGCCGTTCGCGGGCGGTCTCGGCATGCCGATCCCGATGCTCGGCAAGATCTACACGAGCAATATCACGCCCGATCCCGAGACGGGCATCGGCAACTGGACGGCCGAGGACTTCGAGCGCGCGGTGCGTCACGGGGTGTCGAAGAACGGCGACAACCTGTATCCGGCGATGCCGTACGTGTCGTACGCGAAGATCAACGACGACGACATGCAGGCGCTGTACGCGTACTTCATGCACGGCGTCGAGCCGGTCAAGCAGGCGCCGCCGAAGAACGAGATCCCCGCGCTGCTGAGCATGCGCTGGCCGCTGAAGATCTGGAACTGGCTGTTCCTGAAGGACGGCGCGTACGAGCCGAAGCCGGCGCAGAGCGCCGAGTGGAACCGTGGCGCGTATCTGGTGCAGGGCCTCGCGCACTGCAGCACGTGCCACACGCCGCGCGGCATCGCGATGCAGGAGAAGTCGCTCGACGAAACCGGCGGCAGCTTCCTGTCGGGTTCGGTGCTCGCGGGCTGGGACGGCTACAACATCACGTCCGACCCGAACGCGGGGATCGGCGGATGGACGCAGCAGCAGCTCGTCCAGTACCTGCGCACCGGCAGCGTGCCGGGTCTCGCGCAGGCGGCCGGCCCGATGGCCGAGGCGATCGAGCACAGCTTCTCGAAGATGACCGAAGCCGACATCGGCGCGATCTCGACGTACATCCGCACGGTGCCGGCGGTTGCCAGCGGCGACGCGAAGCAGTCGCGCTCGTCGTGGGGCAAGCCGGCCGAGGATGGCCTGAAGCTGCGCGGCGTCGCGCTCGCGTCGTCGGGCATCGATCCGGCGCGGCTGTATCTCGGCAACTGCGCGACCTGCCACCAGATGCAGGGCAAGGGCACGCCGGACGGCTATTACCCGCCGCTGTTCCACAACTCGACGGTCGGCGCACCGAATCCGACCAACCTCGTGCAGGTGATCCTGAACGGCGTGCAGCGCAAGGCCGGTAGCGAGGATGTCGGGATGCCGGCGTTCCGCCACGAACTGTCGGATGCGCAGATCGCCGCGCTGACGAACTACGTGACCGGGCAGTTCGGCAATCCGGCCGCGAAGGTGACCGAGCAGGACGTCGCGAAGCTGCGCTGATGCGGCGCGCAACGAAGCAGGGCGACAGCGGACAAGAGGAGGCGCACAGCACATCGGGCGGGCCCGATGCCGGTTGTTGCAGAGCGGGGCGGGCGGCGCAGGCGGCCGCCCGTCCTGGTTCGTTGGCAATCCGGTGCGCGTAGGCCGCGCATCGTTTTCGTTGGTCGAGACCATGACACCGAATCAACCGTTTCTCGCGTCCCAGCGTGATGTGCTGCTGCTGCTGTCCCGGATCCTGCTCGTGATCCTGTTCGTGATGTTCGGCTGGAAGAAGATCGTCGACTTCCCCGGTACCATCGCGTTCATGGGCTCCGAAGGCGCGCCCGCGCCGATCATTTCCGCGGCGATCTCGGTCGTGATGGAGCTGTTCGCCGGAATCGCGATCCTCGTCGGCTTCCAGACCCGGGCGCTTGCCCTGTTGCTGGCGCTGTATACGATCGGCACCGGCATCATCGGCCACCACTACTGGACGATGACGGGCGGCGAGCAGATCGACAACATGATTCATTTCTACAAGAACATCGCGATCGCGGGTGGCCTGCTTGCACTGTGCGCGGCGGGCCCCGGTCGATATTCGATCGATCGCGGATAAGCAGACCCTGGGCGCGCGCATGGGGCGCGCGCGGGAAGGTCGAGACTCCGAGGGGGCATCATTTTGCGACTTAAACATTTCGCATGGCTGATCGCAGCCGCCACGCCGGCGGCCGCCTTTGCACAGACGAGCGTGATGCTGTACGGCCGGATCGACGGCGGCATCGAATACCTGAACCACATCGCGACGCCCAGCGGCAGCAAGTCGCGCTGGAGCGCGGAGGGCGGCGACTGGGGCACCAGCATGTTCGGCCTGAAGGGCTTCGAGGATCTCGGCGGCGGGTTGTCGACGGTCTTCAACCTGGAGACCGCATTCCAGGTGATGAACGGCACGACGGGCGGCGGGCGCATGTGGTCGCGGCGCGCGTATGTCGGGCTGAAGAGCGACACGTGGGGCCAGCTGCAGGCCGGCCGCAACCTGTTCATCGACAGCGACGGCGTGTGGGAATTCGATCCGTTCGTCCAGCAGGCGTTTTCGTCCGCGTCGCTCGTGCGTGGCCGCAACTGGCAGCAGAGCAGCAACAACATCGAATATCACAGCCCGGTGATCGGCGGCTTCGACGTGCAGGCGCAATATGCGTTCGGCAACCAGTCGCGCGGCTTCAACTACGGTGCGGCCGACGATTTCGGCCGCTCGGACGGGATCATGATCTCGTACCACTCGCCGGTGTTCGACATGCGCGGCATCTACGACGAGCTGCGCGACAACAACGGCAAGTTCAGCAACATCTTCACGGCATCGCGCGAGTACTTCGTCGGCGCGAACGTGAAGGTGTCGAAGTTCAAGATCCAGGGCGCGTATACGCACTACCAGGCGCCGGACAGCCCGGCCGGCGTCGCCGATCGCGCCGATCACTACTGGCTCGGCGCGACCTATGCGGCGAATCCGCAATGGGCCGTGACGGCCGGTGGTTATTACGTGAAGGTGGGCGACGGCGGCAGCGACGCATCGCACGATCCGTCGGGCCACGCGATGATGTACGTGCTCGGCACCACGTACAACTTGTCGAAGCGCACGTTTCTGTACGGTACGGTCGCCTATGTGCGCAACGGCGGCAACTCGAACTTCTCGCTGCTGGCGACGCCGCGCGACGCGACGTCGGGCACGAGTCCGCTCGCAGGCGAGTCGCAGACGGGGGCGTACGTCGGGATGATGCATACGTTCTGAGCGGGGCAACGCCAGATACACAAAAGGCACGGGTCGTCGAACCCGTGCCTTTCTTCATTTGCGGCATGCGGCCGCTGCGGCCGCTGCTCAGTCGAGCGACTTCCCCGCCTTTTCATCCATGCAGCGTATCGCGAGCAGCGTGAACACGCCGCAGCCGATCGCATACCACGCGGGCGCGTTCGGATTGCCGGTCGCCGCGATCAGCCACGTGACGAAGAATTGCGCGAAGCCGCCGAAGATCGCGACGCCGACGCTGTACACGAGCGCGCCGCCGGTTGCGCGCACCGCACGCGGGAACAGTTCGCCGAGCATCGCGCCCGTCGCACCGATGTTGATCGCGTGCACGATCGACAGCGCGGCGATGATCGACAGCAGCGACGTCGCGCCCGGCCAGCGGTTCAGCGCGATGAAGGCCGGGTAGATCGCGGCCATCAGCACGATGCGGGTCCACCAGACGATCCGGTTGCGCCCGTACACGTCGGACAGGTGGCCGCCGATCGGCGTCACGAGCATCAGGATCGCGCCGGCGACGCAGCCGGCCGTCATCGACAGCCACGTCGGCAGGTGCAGCACCTGCACGCCGTAGATCGCCATGTAGAACACGATGATGTAGTGGATCGACGTGCCGCCGATCGTCACGCCAAGGCCCGCGAACACGGCCTTGCCGTGATGGCGCAGGACATCGGCGAGCGGCAGCGAGGCAACCGGTTCGTCGTGCGTGGCGGCGGGCGCGGCTGCCGGCACTTCCTCGACGGTACGGCGCAGCCAGTAGCCGATCGGCACGAACAGCGTGCCGATGATGAACGGCACACGCCAGCCCCAGCTTTCGAGTTGCGCGGCGGTCAGTGTCGACGTCAGCGCAACGCCGGTGAGCGCGCCCGCGAGCGCGGCGAGCCCCTGGCTCGAGAACTGGAACGATGCGTAGAAGCCGCGACGGTGCTGCGGCGCCTGTTCGAGCAGCAACGTCGTCGACGCGCCGACTTCGCCGCCCGACGCGAACCCCTGCAGCAGGCGCGCGAGCACGAGCAGCACCGGTGCGGCGATGCCGATCTGCGCGAAGGTCGGAGCGACCGCGATCGTCGCGGTGCCGAGCGCCATCAGCAGCAGCGTGAGGATCATCGCCTTCTTGCGGCCGGCACGGTCGGCATACATGCCGATCACGAGCCCACCGAGCGGCCGCGTGACGAAGCCGACGCCGAAGCTCGCGACCGCGAGCATCAACTGCCCGAACGGCGAATGCACCGGGAAGAACAGCTTGCCGATCAGGATCGCGAAGAAGCTGTAGACCGTGAAGTCGTAGAACTCGAGCGCGTTGCCGACAGCGGCGGCAGCGATCAGCCGGCGTTTCTTCGCGGCGGCGCGGGCATCGGCCGGCGTGCCGGCGAACGGAAGGGCGGACGTTTCCATGGGGTTCCCCCGGTAAGCGCGAAACTGCGTGGTGAAGGGCCGTCAGGCCGCGAGCCAGGCTTCGGCGACGCGAACCCAGTAGCTCGCGCCGATCGCGAGAATGTCGTCGTTGAAGTCGTAGCCGGGGTTGTGCACCATGCAGCCGCCCTTGCTGCCGATCCCGTTGCCGATGAATGCGTAGCAGCCGGGGCGCGCCTCGAGCATGAACGCGAAATCCTCGCTGCCCATCAGCGGCGCGGAGTCGGTTTCGACGCGGTCGGCGCCGAGCATCTGGCGCGCGATGTCGGCCGCGAACGCGGTCGGTTCCGCGTGATTCACGAGCACCGGGTAGCCGTAGTCGTAGTCGACTTCCGCCGTGACGCCGAAGCTTTCCGCCTGGCCTTTCGCGAGCGCTTCGATGCGGCGCGCGAGCAGCGCGCGCACGTCGGCGTTCAGCGCGCGCACCGACAGCTTCATCACGACGGTTTCGGGAATGATGTTGAACGTCTCGCCGGCCTGCACGCTGCCGACCGTGATCACGGCCGCATGCTGCGCATCGACCTCGCGCGCGACGATCGTCTGCAGCGCGACCATGATGCTGCCCGCGGCCGACATCGGATCGCGCGCGAAATGCGGCATCGCGCCGTGGCCGCCGACGCCGCGCAGCGTGATCGTCACGCGGTCGGCCGACGCCATCGCGGCGCCGGTGCGGAACGCCATGTCGCCGGCCGCGCGGCCCGGCATGTTGTGGATCGCGAAGATCGCGTCGCACGGGAAGCGGTCGAACAGGCCGTCGTCCATCATGGACTTCGCGCCGCCGAAGTTTTCCTCGGCCGGCTGGAAGATCAGGTTCAGCGTGCCGGAGAACTGGCGCGTTGCCGCGAGGTGGCGCGCCGCGCACAGCAGCATCGCCGTGTGGCCGTCGTGGCCGCACGCATGCATCTTGTTCGCATGGCGGCTCGCGTACGGCAGGCCCGTGGCTTCCGCGAGCGGCAGCGCGTCCATGTCGGCGCGCAGCCCGACCGTGCGCGTGCCTTGCCCTTCGCGCAGCACGCCGACGACGCCTGTCTTGCCGATACCGCGATGTACTTCATAGCCCCAGCCGGTGAGCAGCTCGGCGACGAGATCGCTCGTGAGCGTCTCTTCGAACGCGAGTTCGGGATGAGCATGGATGCGGCGGCGCACCTCGACCAGTTCGGGCGCGATCGCGGCGATGCCGGGGATGACAGGGTTCACGGCTTGCAGCATGGTGTCTCCAGTGGGGCCGAAGGGGCGTTTGACGCGTATATGACGAGCAAGCATATAAATTTCTTTTGCTTACCAGAAGCTGATAAATTGCTTTGGTGCACACCGCCGGTTGCCGCTCGGGAATACCCTGAACAGGCGCGCACGGCCGGGTACAGGGTTTCCACGGATCACGCATCGCCGCCATGAAATACCATCAGCTGAAAGCGTTCGTCACCGTCGCCGAAGAAGGCAGCATTCGCGCGGCCGCGCGGCGTCTGAACGTGTCGCCGGCGGCGCTGACGAAGGCGGTCAAGGAACTCGAGATCGCACTCGGCGTGTCGCTCGTCGTGCGTACCGCGCGCGGCGTGCAACTCACTGCGTTCGGCCAGCAACTGCAGGTACGCGCGCGGCTGATCGTCGCCGAAATGCAGCGCGCCCGCGACGACATCGAGCAGGCGCAGGGCGCGATGACGGGTTCCGTCGCGGCGGCGATCACGCCGGCGGCCGCGGTGACGATCCTGCCCGACGCGTTTCGTGCATTCCGGCGCCGCTTTCCGGTGGCGCGCGTCAATCTGATCGAAGGGTTTCCGGGTGTCGCGCTGCCGCGCCTGCACGACGGTTCGCTCGATTTCGCGATCGCCGTCGTCGTGCCCGAGCTGCTGGCGGCCGAGTTCGATCATGCGGAGCTTTACGCGAGCCGCTCGCTGATCGTCGCGCGCAAGGGGCATCCGCTCGCGTCGGCCACATCGCTCGCCGATCTCGTCGAGGCCGACTGGCTGATGAACCCGTCGCCGGAAAGCTCCACACAGGTACTGTTCAATTCGTTTGTCGCGTACGGGCTGCCGGTGCCGGCGCGCGTCGTCGAATGCCCGAGCTTCGGGCTTGCACACAGCCTGATGACCGGTTGCGACCTGATCGCATCGATGCCCGAACAATTGCTGCAGGGTGAGTGGGCGCGCGACCAGCTCGCGGTGCTGCCGATCCGCGAGCGCCTGCCGGGCGTCTCGGTGCAGGTCGTCACGCGCCGCGACAGCCCGCTGACGCCGGCCGCGGCGATGCTGCTCGACTGCCTGCGCGATTCCGCGCGGCGCAAGGGGTTGCGGTGAACCGGCGCCACCCGATAATCATGTAGTCATCCTGATGATGGTCGGCTCGATCCGTGCCGGAGGCACGCCATTCCCGGCGCATGCGGCGCGAGCCGGTATGATATCGGCCGGCCCGCCGCTCCGGCCGGCCGCCAACCACATCGCCATCCGGCATCCAGCAATCAGAGGCATCACATGACCAGTGCAACCCAATTCGACAACGTATCGGTCGTCAAGCGCGCGAACGTCTATTTCGACGGCAAGTGCGTGTCGCATACCGTGCTCTTCCCGGACGGCACGCGCAAGACGCTCGGCGTGATCCTGCCGTGCGCGCTCAACTTCGGCACGGACGCTCCCGAATTGATGGAAGTGCAGGCCGGCAAGTGCCGCGTGAAGCTCGACGGCAGCAGCGAATGGCAGACCTACGGCGCAGGCGAGTCGTTCTCGGTGCCGGGCAAGAGCCGCTTCGACATCGAAGTGCTCGAGACGCTCGATTACGTCTGCAGCTACCTGTAAGCGCAGGCGCCAGCAAAAGAAAAAGCCCCGCCGGAGCGGGGCTTGTCGCAAGCGGATGGCGCAAGGCCATCCGGAGCGCCTGTTCTCGTTACAGGCAGGCGTTGATGTCGCCGGCCGACGATGCATCGCCGCCGCGGAAACCGACCCAGGTCTTCGCGTTGCCGGCGTTGGCCGGGCGCACCACGGCGGCGGCGCCGTTCGGCGGCTGCTGGCCCGGCGCATAGACGGCCATGGCGAGGCCGTTCGCCAGTTCGTACTGCGACGTCACTTGTTGTTGCGACTTGTCGGCCCACGTCTTGGCGATGCACTGCGCCACCTGGTCGGCGGGCTTTTGGCTTTGTCCCACGTTCTGCAGGGCAGAATCGGCTGCATGAGCAGAAAATGCCACGGTCAATGCGATGAGCGGTAAGTATTTTGCGTTCACGTTATCTCCCTCGAGTCGTGATTGATTGAGTGGGATGCGCAGCAGTACTGCGTGCTAATGAGATCGCATCGGGCAAGCACGGTTCCGGTGATTCCGAAACAAGTTGTTAACGCGCTTGCCAAACGGAGGCTCCGGTGCTGTGCGGCGTTGCTGCGATGCGGCATGCGTCGTGTGCGACTCGACGTCATGCGTTGCTCGGTCGGCGCGCTGTCCGGTCGTGTGGTGTCGTGACGGCCACGGCAATCGGCATGTGCGTGCATGCCGTGCCGCGACTCTTTATCTGATGGCGAAGTGGAATGGCTGATTGATGGCCCCGTCGCATGGCTACCATGATGACAAACTTTCGTCAGCCGAATTGTTAACCAACTTTAAACGCGGAACGCGGGGGAATGCGATGCCGCGCGCGAAGGGCGCGCGGCATCGGGTAGCGACATGAAGCGGGACGAGGAGGCGGTGCGCGGCCGGTATGCCGCGCACGCGGGCGGCGTCAGCCGGCCTTGCGCGTGCCGGCGTCGCGCAGGTTGACCGGGACGATCGGGCGGAAGCGTTCGCGCTTCTGTTCGTCGTCGAAGTGCTGGAGCGCGGGCTTGATCAGGTCGCTGCGCGACACGATGCCGGTGATGCGCAACGATTGCGCGTCGTCGACGACCGGCAGGCGCTCGAGGCCCAGCATCGCGAGGCGCGATGCGACGACGCGGCACGTTTCGTGCGCCAGCGCGACGGACGGCGCGCGGTTCGCGAATGCGCCGGAGATCGGTGTATCGGCGCCGGCCTGTGCGCGCTGCGCGTCGAGCGTCGCGCGATCGACCAGGCCGAGCAGGCGGCCGTTCTGCACGACCGGGTACGCGCGATGCGCCTGCTTCGCGCCGAAGTACTGCGACTCGACGGTATCGAGCGTCGCTGCGCCGTCGATCGCGACGAGCCGGTCGGCCGACGTCATCACTTCGCCGATGTCATGTCGCTCGAGCGGATCGACGCCGTATTCGCGATAGATGTGATAGCCGCGACGTGCGATCTTTTCCGTCATGATCGAGCGCTTCATCACGATGGTCGAGAAACCGTGCGCGACGAGCGTCGCCGCGAGCAGCGGCAGCAGCGCGTTCGCGTCGTGCGTGAGGCCGAACGCGAACACGATCGCGGTCAGCGGGGCGCCGAGCGTCGCGCCGAGCGTCGCGGCCATGCAGACGAGCGGCCACAGCGCCGGATCGCCGCCCGGCAGCATCGGCGACAGCACCGTGCCGAGGCCGGCGCCGAGCATCAGCAGCGGGGCGAGCACACCGCCCGACGTGCCCGAGCCGAGCGCGATCACCCACATCACGGCCTTCACGATCAGCAGCGCGAGCGCGATCTTCAGCGCGATGTGCTGATGAAGCAGGTCGCCGATCACGTCGTAGCCGACGCCGAGCGCGCGCGGTTCGAGCCAGCCGCCGATCCCGATCACGATCGCGCCGAGCGCGGGCCACCACATCCAGTGCACGGGCAGCTTCGCGAAGGTGTCCTCGACGCGGTAAAGCGCCGCCGACAGGCCGCATGCGAGCATGCCCGACAGCAGGCCCGCGACGATGCACGACAGCAGCGCGACAGGTGTCGGCGCGGCCGTCGTCAGCGGAAACAGCGGATCGACGCCGAAGAACACCGCGCGTGCGAACCCGGCCACCGCGCACGCAAGCGCGACCGGCAGGAAACTGCGCGGACGCCATTCGAACAGCAGCAGTTCGACCGCGAGCAGCACGGCGGCGACCGGCGTGCCGAACACGGCCGTCATGCCGGCGGCCGCACCGGCGACGAGCAGCGTCTTGCGCTCGGCGGCGGTCACGTGCACGCATTGCGCGATCAGCGAGCCGAGTGCGCCGCCCGTCATGATGATCGGGCCTTCGGCGCCGAACGGGCCGCCGCTGCCGATCACGACGCCGGACGACAGCGGCTTGAGGATCGCGACCTTCGGCGACATGCGGCTCTTGCCGAACAGGATCGCCTCGATCGCTTCGGGAATGCCGTGGCCGCGGATCTTTTCCGAACCGAAGCGCGCCATCATCCCGACGATCAGCCCGCCGATCACCGGGATCACGATCACCCATGCGCCGAGCGTGTTGTTCGCCGGGGAGCGGTCGGTGAACGAGAACTGCTGGAAGAAGAACAGGTTCGTGAACAGGTGGATCAGGCTCAGCAGCACGAATGCGGCAAGCGTGCTGAGCAGGCCGATCCCGGCGGCGAGCAACGCGATCCTGGGCAAGCGGTCGTTGGTCGCGAAATCGCGTTTGTGTGGTGCGTTCATCGGAGTGGAAAGAGCAAGGGTCAGTAATCGATCTGGGGAACCTGGAACGCGTCCTTGAGCGACTTCAGCTCGGCGCGATGCATGGCCGCGAGGCGGGCGAGCAGCGTCTCGCCGGCGGGCTCGAGGTGGACTTCGACCTGCCGGCGATCGGCTTCGCTCGTCTTGCGCTTCACGAGCCCGAGCGCTTCACAGCGCGTCACCAGCGCAACGACGCCGTGATGCTGCGCCTGCAGGCGTTCCGCGAGCTCGCCGATGGTTGCCCATTCGCGATGCGGATAACCCTTGATGTGCAGCAGCAGCAGGTATTGCAGCGGCGTCACGCCTTCGCTTTGCGCGGCGCGTTCGGAGAAGCGCTCGAAGCGGCGCATCTGGTAGCGGAACTCGGACAGTTGCTGGAAGTCGCTTTTCGCCAGCGCGCGTCGGGTATCGTTCATCGAGGTCGGTCGTGCAGTCAGTTTGGGTGGCGTCAAATATATCACAACATGATATAAATGGCCGAACTTCGGCGGAATGGATGTATTTCACGATGTGTCAGCCGTTCCGTGGCATGACGTGCGCCTTACGTGCGTTACGCGGCCTCGAGCATTTGGGTTTGCCGATAAAGGCCCGTCACGAGATCCGTCTGCGTAATGATCCCGACGAGCCGGTGCGACGCATCGACGACCGGAATGTGGTGGTGGCCCGAATGCGTGAACAGCGGCACGAGCGCGGTGATCGGCATCGTTTCCGGCACGCATGCGACGTCGCGCGTCATCACGGTGGCGACGCTCGCAGGCTGGCCGCCGAGCGATTGCGGCAGCCGCGCGGACAGGCGTTGCCACAGCGGGGTCGGGCGGCGCAACTGGCGCGTGAGGTCGGCGCGCGTGACGATGCCGGTCAGGCGGCCTTCGCCATCGACCACCGGCAGCGCCTTCACGCGGTGACGGTCGAGCAGCGTCAGCGCGGCCGTCACCGACGTCGACGGTGCGGCCTCGATCGCATTCTTCGTCATCAGGTCGGCGCAGGTGAGCTGGCCGAACGTGCGCGCATAGGCCTGCATTTCAGTTTCGCGCAGCAGCGATTCGAGATCGTCCGGATCGACGTCGAGCCATTCGCCGCGGCGCTTCAGCACCGCGTCGAGGTCGCTGCGCGTGAAGCCGCCGCGCGCGGGTGCGGCGCTGCCCGCCTGCGGTTTCGCTTCGGGGCGCACGCCGCCGTGCGGGTAGCGGTGCCCGGTCAGCGCGTGATACGCGAGCGCGGCCGACAGCAGGATCGCCGATTGCAGCGCGATCGGCTCCAGCACGAAACTGAAGCCGAGCGAGTGGATCGCCGGGCCGCCGACCACGGCCGTGAGCGCGACGGCGCCCGACGGCGGGTGCACGCAGCGCAGCGCGAACATGCCGCCGATCGCGCACGCGATCGCGACCGCGGCGGCCGTGATCGGATCGGCGATCCATTGCGCGCAGGCAACGCCGACCGTCGCCGCGACGAGATTGCCGCCGATGATCGACCACGGCTGCGCGAGCGGGCTTGCCGGCACCGCGAACAGCAGCACCGCCGATGCGCCCATCGGCGCGACGAGCAGCGGCACGAGGCCCGGCACGCCGGGTAGCAGCCGCATCGTGACGCCGACCGTCGCGATTCCGACGAGCGCACCCGTGGACGAACGCAGGCGCTCGCGCCAGCCAAGCGACATCGGATGGGGAAGGAAGCTGTGCAGCCATTGCCGCAACGTGCGGCGCGACGGAGATGAGCCTGACGACATGGACGGGTAAGCGGTAAAAATGACAGCGCGGGGCGCGCGCGGCGACAAGAGCGCAATTATATCGTGTTGTGATACAAATTGTCGCGCTGCATCAAGCCGTTGCGCGCGTGCGACGCGCGAGCCTTGCGAAAACCTTTCATCCGATGAAAGCTTCGGGGGCGGGCAACCGCGCAAATTTGTCTGCAGCGGCGTACAATTCGGGCCACTGAATCCCCCGTCATGCCAGAACCACGTACGCGATGCCCGCTCTCCCGCCTTTTCTCCGGCCCGGCGATCGATACGACGTGGTTCGCGGCCGCGTTCCGTTCCCCATCTGACGCGAGCGCCGCCGACGCCTCCCCACTGACTCTCCCCAAGCCAATCCAATGGACATGCTCGAAAACATGCGCCTGTTCGTGCGCGTTGTCGAAGCCGGCAGCTTTACTGCGGTCGCGAAGGAAATCGACGCGACCACCGCGCAGGTGTCGCGTGCGGTCTCGAACCTCGAAGCGCACGTACAGACGCGCCTGCTGCATCGCACGACGCGCCACCTCGGCCTGACCGAAAGCGGCGAACGCTATTTCGAGCGTGCGAAATCGATCCTCGCGGAAATCGACTACGCGAACGCGGAGGCGCGCAACGCGCTGCTGCGGCCGAGCGGCAAGATGCGCATCCATGCGATGACGGGGCTCGGGCAGAGTCATGTCGTGTCGTCGATCGTCCGCTACCAGGAGGACAACCCCGACGTGTCGGTCGAACTGACGCTCGCGCAGCGGATGCCGAATCTCGTCGAGGAGGGCTACGACGTGTCGATCGTGACGGCGTCGCAGCTGCCCGATTCGGGCTATGTCGCGCAGACCTGCGGCACGAGCTGCAGCGTGCTCGTCGCGTCGCGCGAATACCTGGCGCGGCACGGCACGCCGCAGACGCCCGACGAATTGCCGAACCACGTGTGCCTGCGTCTCGACACGCCCGCATCGCCGGCCAGCGAATGGCGCCTCGAGCGCAACGACGGCGAGGAAGCCGTCTACGAACTGCAGCCGGCGCCGTTCCAGGTCAACGTGCCGGATGCGCTGTGCGTCGCGGTGCGTGCCGGACGCGGGATCGCGTGCGTCGCGCTGTATACGGTGCTCGACGACATCCGCGAAGGGCGGCTGATCCGCGTGCTGCCGGAGTACCGGCTGCAAACGGTGAGCGTGTACGCCGTCTATGCGACGCGTCGTTATCTCGACGCGAAGATCCGCACGTTCCTCGACCACCTGCGCACGACGCTCACGCCCGCGCTCGAGAACGACCTGCGCGAACTCGACCGGCTGACGACCGAGCAGACGCCGGGCGGCCGCAAGCGCGCGTGACGGCGCGCATGCGTGCCGCTGCGATGTTCACGCGGCCGGCGTGATGCGGATCCGCTCGAAGCGCCCCGCGAGCCACGCGTACGCGGCGATGCCGATCAGCCCGTGCGCGGCGACGAACCACAACGCGCCGGCGAACGAGCCCGTGCTGGCGACGAAGTAGCCGATCACGAGCGGCGTGACGATGCCGGCGATGTTGCCGAGGCCGTTGAACACGCCGCCGCTCAGTCCGACCATTCCTTCCGGCGCCGTATCGGCGAGCACGGCCCAGCCGACCGCCGCAAGCCCCTTGCCGAAGAACGCGATCGTCATCAGCGCGATCACGACCGCGTTCGACGACGCGCCGTTCGCGAGCACGAGCAGCGTCGCCATCGCCATTCCCGCGACGAACGGTGTCTTGCGTGCTTTCGACGGATGCATGCCGCGCCGGATCAACCCGTCCGACAGCACGCCGCCGAGCACGCCGCCGGTGAACCCGCAGATTGCCGGCAGCGCGGCAACCCAGCCGGCTTCCATGATCGTCATCCCGCGCCCCTTGATCAGGTAGATCGGAAACCACGTGATGAAGAAGTAGGTGAGCGCCGTGATGCAGTACTGACCGATATAGATCGCCCACAGGTTCCGGTGGCGGAACAGTTGCGACACGTCGTGCCACGACACGCGCGGCCGCTGGCGCACACGGTTCGCCTCGAGATCGACGAGCGCGCCATGCGCGCGCAGGTAGTCGCGCTCCGCGTCGGTCACGCGCGGGTGGCCGTGCGGCTCGCGATACCACGCGAACCACAGCGCGGCGAGCGCGATGCCGAGCATCCCCATCCACAGGAACACATGCTCCCAGCCGAGCGCATGCGTGAGCCAGGCCATCGCCGGCGTAAACAGCACGACGGCCATGTACTGCGCGGAATTGAACAGGGCCGACGCGGTGCCGCGTTCGGCGGTCGGGAACCAGCAGGCGACGATCCGCGAATTGGCCGGGAAGGCCGGCGATTCGACGAGGCCGAGCATGAAGCGCATGACGAACAGCGCGAGCGTCGCGGCCGCACCCTGCACGGCGAGCCAGCCGACCGTGCCCTGCAGCATCGTGAATGCCGACCACAGCAGCAGGCTCAGGCCGTACACACGCCGCGCGCCGAAGCGGTCGAGCAGCCAGCCGCCCGGGATCTGGCCTATCGCATAGGCCCACGCGAACGCTGAAAAGACGATGCCGAGCTGCACGGGCGTCAGGCCGAGATCGTGCGCGACGCCGGTGCCGGCGATCGACATCGTCGCGCGGTCCGCGTAGTTGATGACGGTGACCGCGAAGATCAGCGCGAGGACCGCGTAGCGGACGCGGCCGATCGTGCGCGAAGCGGCAGGCGATGCGGCGAGGGCGGCGCCGCTGGATCGATTGGGCATGCGTGTCTCCTGGCCTCCGTCGGGCGGAGGCGTCTGGTGTCGTAACGGGGGCCGCCGTGCGGCGTGCGGAGGTCAGCTCGTGACGCTGGTCGGCGGGCGCTGGCCAGCGAAGCACGCGGCGAGGTTGGCGAGCACGATCCGGCCCATCTCTTCGCGCGTTTCGTGCGTTGCGCTCGCACGGTGCGGCTGCACGACGACGCGGTCGAGTTCGAGCAGCGCGGCCGGCACGTGCGGCTCGTTTGCGAACACGTCGAGGCCGGCGCCGGCGATCGTGCCGTCGGCGAGCGCGCGCACGAGCGCGGTTTCGTCGACCAGCTTGCCGCGTGCGACATTGATTAGGAATCCTTTGGGGCCGAGTGCGGCGAGCACGTCGGCCGTCACGAGCACGTTGCCGTGATCGGCCGATGCCGCGATCACGAGCACGTCGCTGTCGCGCGCGAGGGCAACGAGGTCGGGCACGAAGCGGTAGCCGCTGTCGCGATGCTCGCGCGGGCCGAAGTAGCTGACGGGCATCCGGAACGCCTGCGCGCGCTGCGCGATCGCGCGGCCGACACGGCCGAGCCCGACGATGCCGAGCCGCTTGCCGGTGACCTGCGTTGCGAGCGGCTGGGCCGTCTTGCCCCAGCGGCCGGCGCGCACGATCCGCTCGCCGGCGCCGAGGTCGCGCAGCGTCGTCAGGATCAGTCCCAGCGCCATGTCGGCGACGTCGTCGGTCAGCACGTCGGGCGTCGTCGTCACGTGGATGCTGCGTGCGCGAGCGCGGTCGAGATCGACCGCATCGGTGCCGATGCCGCTGATCGCGACGATCTCGAGCGCGCTCAGCCGGTCCATCAGCGCGGCGGACAGGCCGTTCGCACCGCCGGTCACGACACCGCGAATGCGCGATGCCACACGATCGAGCAGCGCGTCCGGTTGCGCGTCCGCGTACAGGCGGTGCACCGCGTAACGGGCGGACAGTTCGGCGTCGATCGTGTCGGGGAGCGGCTGGGTCAGCAGGATGTCGATGGTCATGAAGGTCTCGGTCGTCGTGCGCGGCGCAGGCCGTGCATCAGGTGGAACCGAGTATAGAAATCGCATCGATATCGGTCTAACATCAAAAGACTATCGATTGATTCAAGAATTGGATGATTGAACTGCACCAGCTTCGCTGCTTCGTTGCGGTGGCCGAGGAACTGCATTTCGGCCGCGCGGCCAGACGGCTCTTCATGACCCAGCCGCCGCTGAGCCGGCAGATCCAGCTGCTCGAGCACGCGCTCGGCATCGCGCTGCTCGAGCGCAGCAGCCGGCAGGTCAGCCTGACCGCGGCCGGCGAGCGCTTCCTGCGCGACGCGCGGCACATCCTCGAATTCTCCGCACGGGCCGAGCAGGCCGCGCAGCGCGTCGCGCACGGCGGGGCCGGCCGCATCACGCTCGGCTTCACGGCCGTCAGCGCATACCGGATGATTCCGGTGCTGCTCGCGCACGCGGCGCATGCGCTGCCGGACGTCGACGTCGAATTGCGCGAGATGGTGTCGACCGTGCAGATCGACGCGCTCGCGTCGCGGATGCTCGACGCGGGTTTCGTACGCCAGCGCGCCGCGCGCCAGCCGCTCGAATACCGTCTCGTGCAGCGCGAGCCGATGCTCGTCGCGGTTGCGCAAGGCGCGCCGCTGGCCGGCTACGAGCAGATCGGCCCCGACGAACTCGACCGGCAGCCGTTCATCGCGTATTCGCCGAACGAGGGGAAGTACTTCCACGACATGATCTCGGGGATGTTCGCGGGTGCCGGGCGGCTGCCGAACTACCTTCACTACGTCGGGCAGACGCATACGATTCTCGGCCTCGTGCGCGCGGGGCTCGGCGCGGCGCTGGTGCCGGCCTCGGCGCGCGAGCTTCATGTCGATGGTGTGGTGTTCCGGCCGCTGGCGGGCGTCAACGTGGCGGCCGAGCTGTATCTCGCGTGGCGAGCCGACAACGACAATCCCGCGCTGCCGGTGTTCAACGCGATGGTCGAGCGGTTTCTCGCGCAGGAACAGGGTGGCGCGGCAGCGTAACGGCATCGCGCGTTCGCGTTGCGTCACAAGCTTTCAATCCGGAAGCTTGCTGCGCTGCAATGGCAAGCAATCCTGAGCGAGCCTGAAAGGCGTCGATGGCAGGAATCCTTGCAATTTCGAAAGCATGTCGCCGTGCGTGCGTTTCACGGCGGAGCGGCATGAACGACAGCGGCCTGTCGGCCCGACGAAGGGCTCCATGCCGACCGCTTGACGCTGCATGCCGGTCGGCGCACGATACGTCCGTGCATTTGGAGCGGGACGCGCCGGCCGCGCGGTTCCTGCACCCGCGACACGCAAAAGAACAACGATGAGCCTTTACGCCCTCGTACCGGAATACCGGCGCCGCATCCGTCCGCACGCCGCAACGACACTTCACCCGACGCCCGCCGCGTCACGTATCCGTCATCCCGTTTCGTACCGCGCGTCGGTACACTTTCCCGTTCGCGCGACGGCCGCGACGATGAACGGCGCCGGGCCGGCCCGCCGCATCGCCCCACCGCACGCAGCCCCCGCTCACCGCATCCCGAACGGCGCCTATACCGGCGTCTCGTGACGTCCGCTCGCGCCCGTCCTTGTATTGCGCCACCGGCTTTCCTGATTGCCGGGCGGCACCGGAGTCCGAAGCATTTCGATTGCGCTTGAAAAAGCAAACGTACGCAGTTCGGTTCGAGGTTCAAGGAGAAAAACTCATGTCGCAGCCTTCAAATGAAGCAAACGGCAGTTCGGGGAGTGGCAAGGTCAAGCTGATCAAGTGGGCGATCATCGTCGCCGGCGTCGCGATCGCGGCACCGGCCGCGCTGTTCATCCTGAAGGGGGTGATCGCGCTGGTCGCGGCGGGCGTGATCGGTCTCGGCGCGATCTATCTGGCGCCGGTCGTCGCGATGAAGCTCGCGAACCAGAAGGTGAAGATGATCGTCGCGGAGGCGCAGGCGAATCCGATCGAGACGCTGATCAACCAGCTCGCGGAAAAGCGCCAGGACGCGCAGAAGTTCGCGGACAGCATCACCGCGTTCCGTACCGAGGTGAAAAACTTCGAGAGCAAGACGGAGCTGTTCGAGAAGCAGTACCCGGACGACGCGCCACGCTTCCGGGCGCAGCTCGACACGATGAAGCAGCTGCTGGCGTTTCGCGAGGGCCGCTACAAGCAGGTGCAGGTCGAACTGAAGAATTTCGCGTCGGCGATCGACCGCGCGAAGGCGATGTGGGACATGTCGCAGGCGGCGCAGCAGATGAACAAGCTCGCGGGCCGGCAGGCGTCCGATACGTTCGAGCAGATCAAGACCGACGTGGCCGTCGATTCGGTGATGCGCTCGGTCAACAAGGCGTTCTCCGAGATGGAGACGTCGCTGCTGGATAACCCCGAGGTCAAGCAGGCGCAGCAGCAGGCGGTGTTGAACGGCGGCCGCGCGCCCGGGCTCGATGCGGCGAACCCCGCGCAGTTGCCGTCGAAACAACAATAACTTCCTGCAGGCCTTCAACCATGAAAAAACTTCTTGGCGCAATCGCGTTTCTGGTCGTGCTCGTCGGCGTATGGATCGTGCATCAGGGCGGCCTGTCGACGCTGATTCCCGCGCATGACGCGGCGCCGTCGTCGACATCCGCACAAAATGTGGACACCGGCCAGCCCGCGCAGACGCCGCCGTCGGCCAATGTCCTGCCGGCCGGCTTCACGCCGCAGGCCAGTTCGCTGAAATCGATTGCGGAAAACGGCATCGTGCGGATCTCGGTGCAGAATCCGAGCGAACCGTTCTTCGGCGAGGACAAGGGCGCACCGCACGGCTTCAACGTCGAATTCGCGCGGCTGCTGTTCGCGGATCCGTCGTTCTCGCACGGCGGCAAGCCGGTCGTCGTCGATACGCGTCACGAGGTCGACACGTACCCGGGCGTGCCGAAGCAACTGCTCGATACGGACGCGAAGGGGAACCACGTGGTCGACGTCGCGATGGACGGGCTGACGTTCCCGGACAACTCGCCGGCCGGCGTCGTCTATTCGGTGCCGTACGTCGACGATTTCGGCTATTCGCTGATCGTGCGGCAGGGCTCGGCGATCCGCTCGACCGACGATCTCGCCGGCAAGACGGTCGGGATCCTGAAGGGCGATCCCGACGTGCGCGCGTTCGTCACCCGCCAGTATCCGAACGTGCACTTCGTCGAGGTCGACGATTCCGATCCGGCGTTCATCGCGAAGAGCATCGACGGCCGCACGGTCGACGCGTTCATCTACGACTATCCGTTCGCGGTCAGTTCGATCAAGAATACCGACCTGAAATTCGCGGTGACCAAGCTCGACGGCTCGAACATTGCGTACAAGATCGGCGTGCGCGCGGACGACCAGGACCTGCTGATCTACCTGAACGCCGCGATCGCAAAGCTCAAGCAGTCGCCGCAGTATCTCGACCTGCTGCGCAAGTACTTCGTCAGCGACCAGGCGGTGACAACCGCGGCCGCATCGGGCGAACACACGTACGTGGTGAAGGCGGGCGACACGCTGAACCTGATCGCGGCGAGCAAGCTCGGCAGCGGCCAGCGTTATCGCGAGATCCAGCGCCGCAACAACCTCGCGAACCCGAACCTGATCCTGGCAGGCCAGCATCTCGTGATTCCGGTCCGGTGACGGCGGCGTGGTGTGAATGAAGGAAGGTGAAGGGACGTGAAAGACGGCGCGCGGCCCGGCGGAGAAGAACCGCCGGGCCGCGTGCATTCGGACGTCAGTGGGTGATCGACAGGAACAGGTACGCGGCGAACAGCGACAGGTGCACGACGCCGTGCAGCACCGTCGTGCGGCCCTGGCTGAGCGTCAGCGTGCTGACCAGCAAGGTGAGCGCCAGCAGCACGGTTTCCATTGGCCCGATGCCGAGCGTGAGCGGCTGGCCGACCCAGATGAACACGGCCGCGACGGTCGGGATCGTGAGCCCGATGCTCGCGAGCGCGGAACCGAGCGCGAGGTTCATGCTGGTCTGCAGGCGGTTCGCACGCGCGGCGGTAACGGCCGCGAGCCCTTCCGGCAGCAGCACGAGCGCGGCGATCACGATACCGACCGCGGCTTCGGGCGCGCCAAGCTTCAGCACGGCGTGCTCGACGGCCGGCGACAGCAGCTTCGCGAGCAGCACGACCGCGACGAGGCTCACGAACAGCAGGACCATGCTGATGATGGCGGTACGCGTGCTCGGCGCCGCCGCGTGCACCGACTCGTTTGCACTGTCGTGCGCGGCGAGGAAGTAGTCGCGGTGGCGCACGGTCTGCACGAACACGAACGCGCCGTACAGCACGAGCGACGATACGCCGGCAAACGCGAGCTGCGATTTCGAAAAGAACGGGCCCGGCGCGGCGCTCAGGTAGTTCGGCATCACGAGCGACAGCACGGACAGCGAAGCCAGCACCGCGAGCGCCTTGCTGGCGCCGCGCCCCTGGAAGTCCTGCTCGCCGTGCTTCCACGCGCCGACCAGCAGGCAGATGCCGACGATGCCGTTGCAGATGATCATCACGGCGGCGAATACGGTGTCGCGCGCGAGGCCCGATTTCTCGGGGCCCGCGCCGAGCATCACCGACACGATCAGCGCGACTTCGATGACGGTTACGGCGACCGCGAGCACGAGCGTGCCGAACGGCTCGCCGACGCGGTGCGCGACGACTTCCGCATGGTGGACGGCGGCGAACACGGCGCCGGCGAGCGCGGCGGCGAACACCGCGATGACGAGGCCTTCGGCCGGCACGGCGCGCGACAGCGCGAGTACCAGCCATGCGGCAAGCGGGGCCACGAGGGTCCAGCGCGGGAGCTGGTTGGACGAGAGCGGCATGGAGGGTTTCCTTATGCGAGTGGCGGCGCGCGACGCACCGTCACGGGTTGACGAAGCCCGGCCGTACTATCCGCCGAACGAGGATGATGAAACCGAAGGGTGGCAGTGTGCAACGGTGCTGCCTTGCGTTCGCCACGATGAGGCGGCGAGGGGCGCGGGCGGGCCGAAGCCCGTCGCTGGATGAAACGGTTCGATGTGGCTGGCCGCGGACGGCGAGGCGAGTACACGTGACGACGCGCGGGCCGGGGGCTCGGTTCCGACCCCGACAGGGCGGCCAGCAATGGACGGCGGTGGCGACGTGACACGCGGTTTCCCCCTGAAATCCGGCGGTTTGTCGAATTTTATCAGGCGTTCGGGGGTCACTATCTCATATTCGAACACTTACGTTGACCTTTCGGTTTACAAAAAGTGCCCTGATCTTTCAATTTTTTTACCTTTGCAGTCTCCGTAACGGTCTCTTGCACGACAAATTCGGGCACGCCCTGACATAAATCTACCGACCGGTCGGTTTATAATCGCTCGCACCTCCACTTCATGACGGATCGCAAGCGATGGCTGTTTCCTCTGCACAATCGGTGAACTCGGGCGCGCTGGCGCCGTCGGCCGTCGTCGGCGTGATCGGTGCCGGCGCGATGGGCGCGGGCATTGCGCAGGTCGCAGCCGCGGCCGGCCACACGGTGCTGCTGTACGACCTGAGCGAAGCGGCCTGCGACAGGGCGCTGGCAGGCATCCGTGCCCAGTTCGCGCGACTCGCGGAGAAAGGCCGGCTCGAACCGGCACAGGCCGACGCGGCCGGCAACCGGATCCGCGCGGTGCGTGCGCTGGCCGACTTCGTGGGCGCCGCGCTGGTCGTCGAGGCGGCGGCCGAGCGGCTCGACGTGAAGCGCGAGATCTTCGCGACGCTCGAACGGCATGTCGATGACGCGTGCCTGCTGGCGACCAACACGTCGTCCATCTCGATCACGTCTATTGCGGCCGGGCTGCGCGTGCCGCAGCGCGTCGCCGGCCTGCATTTCTTCAACCCGGCGCCGCTGATGGCGCTCGTCGAGGTGGTCAGCGGGCTCGCGACCGCGTCGGACGTCGCGCAAGTGCTTTATGCAACCGCCGCCGCGTGGGGCAAGAAACCCGTGATGGCGAAATCGACGCCGGGCTTCATCGTGAACCGCGTCGCACGGCCGTACTACGCGGAGGCGCTGCGCGTGCTCAACGAGCAAGGCGGCGCGCCGGCCTCGATCGACGCGGTGATGCGCGAAGCCGGCGGCTTCCGGATGGGGCCGTTCGAACTGATGGACCTGATCGGCCACGACGTGAACTTCGCGGTCACCGAATCGGTGTTCCGCGCGTATTTCAACGATCCGCGCTACACGCCGTCGCTGCTCCAGCAGGAGCTCGTGAACGGCGGCTTCCTCGGGCGCAAGTCGGGGCGCGGCTTCTATTCGTATGCGGACGGCGCGACGCCGCCCGCGCCCGATCTCGAACCGTCGCGCGACGCGCCGGCCGACGTCGTGCTGTACGCCCAGGACGGCCCGGCCGCCGCGCTGCATGCACGATTGGCCGAACGCATCGCGGGTGCCCGGCAGGCCGGCGCGCAGCCGGACGATCTGCTCGCGACGGCCGGCCGCGCATCGATCGCGCTCACCGATGGCCGCACCGCCACCGCACGCGCCGCGCAGACGGGCGTGGCCGATCTCGTGCTCGTCGATCTTGCCCGCGACTACGCGCAGGCCGGGCTCGTTGCGCTGACGCGCGCACTCCAGTGCAGCGACGCGGCCTATGCAGACGCGGTCGGCCTGTTCCAGCAGGCGGGTTTCCGTGTCGTCGGCGTCGCCGACGTGCCGGGGATGGTCGCGATGCGTACCGTCGCGATGCTTGCGAACGAGGCGGCCGACACGGTGAACCAGGGCGTGTGTTCGCCCGCCGATCTCGATCTCGCGATGGAGAAGGGCGTGAACTACCCGTGCGGCCCGCTCGCGTGGGCCGATGCGATCGGCATCGGCCGCGTGCATCGCGTGCTGTCGAACCTGGCGGCGAGCTACGGCGAGGACCGCTATCGCGTGTCGCCGCGCATCGCCGCGCTGCATGCGGCCGGCCGCACGTTCCGGTCGTAACCGCCCGGTCGCACCGAATACGAATACGAACACGAAAACGACATCACTCCATTGGAGGAGCACCCCGATGACTCACCCGACGCATCCCGCCGCCGCCCTCGAGCCGATCGAGACCGCCAGCCGCGACGAACTGCAGGCGCTGCAGCTCGAGCGCATGAAGTGGTCGCTGCGCCACGCGTACGACAACGTCCCGCACTATCGCCGCACGTTCGACGCGGCCGGCGTCCATCCGGACGACCTGAAGTCGCTCGCCGATCTCGCGAAATTCCCGTTCTCGACGAAGAACGACCTGCGCGACAACTATCCGTTCGGGCTGTTCGCGGTGCCGCGCGAGCAGGTCGTGCGCGTGCATGCGTCGAGCGGCACGACCGGCAAGCCGACCGTGGTCGGCTACACCGCGCGCGACATCGATACCTGGGCGAACGTGACCGCGCGCTCGATCCGCGCGGCCGGCGGCCGCCCGGGTGACACGCTGCACAACGCGTTCGGCTATGGCCTGTTCACGGGCGGCCTCGGGATTCACTACGGCGCGGAGCGGCTCGGCTGCATGGTCGTGCCGATGTCGGGCGGGCAGACGGAGAAGCAGGTGCAGCTGATCCGCGATTTCGAGCCGAAGATCATCCTCGTCACGCCGTCGTACATGCTGAACCTGATCGACGAGATGGTGCGGCAGGGGATGGATCCGGCCGAGTCGTCGCTGAAGATCGGCATCTTCGGCGCGGAGCCGTGGACGCAGGCGCTGCGCGAGGAAGTCGAGACGCGGGTGGGCATCGACGCGCTCGACATCTACGGGCTGTCGGAAGTGATGGGCCCGGGCGTCGCGTGCGAATGCGTCGAGACGAAGGACGGTCCGGTGATCTGGGAGGACCATTTCTACCCGGAGATCATCGATCCCGTCACGGGAGAAGTGCTGCCCGACGGCAGCCAGGGCGAGCTCGTGTTCACGTCGTTGACGAAGGAAGCGATGCCGGTGATCCGCTATCGCACGCGCGACCTCACCGCGCTGCTGCCGCCCACCGCGCGCGCGATGCGCCGCCTCGCGAAGATCACGGGCCGCTCCGACGACATGCTGATCGTGCGTGGCGTGAACGTGTTTCCGAGCCAGATCGAGGAGATCGTGGTCGCGCTGCCGCAGCTGTCGGGCCAGTTCCAGATCACGTTGTCGCGCGACGGTCACATGGACAAGCTCGACCTCGCGGTCGAGCTGCGCTCCGAGGTGGCCGCGTCCGTCACCGACGGCGATCGCGCGGCGCTTGCGCGCGAGCTGCAGCACCGGATCAAGACGATGGTCGGCGTGTCGTCCGGCGTGACCGTGCTCGCGGCCGGCGGCATTCCCGCGACCGCGACCGGCAAGGCGCGGCGCGTGATCGACCGCCGCCAGGCTGCCTGATTCCGATATTGGCCGTTCTACCCGAGGAAACCTGTTCGATGGATGGATTGAAGACCCTGGCCGTCGCGGTCGATGCGCGCGGCATCGCGACCGTCGCGCTGCAGCGCGGCGATGTGCTCAACGCGTTCGACGAGACGATGATCGCCGAGCTGACCGACGCGTTCACGGCGCTCGGCCGGCGCGACGACGTCCGCGCGATCGTGCTGCGCTCGGACGGTCGCGCGTTCTGCGCGGGGGCCGACCTGCAGTGGATGCAGCGCGCGAGCACGAACGACGCGGCCGCGAACCTGCGCGACGCCGAGCGGTTCGCCGCGATGATGCGCGCGATCCGGCAGTGCCCGAAACCGACGGTCGCCCGCGTGCAGGGCCACGCGTTCGGTGGCGGTGTCGGCCTGTGCGCGGCCTGCGACATCGTGATCGCGAGCGACCTCGCGCGCTTTTCGGTCAGCGAAGCGCGCTTCGGGATCCTGCCGGCCGTGATCGGCCCGTATCTGGTCGAGGCGGTCGGCCAGCGCCAGGCGCGCCGGCTCGCGCTGACCGCGACGCAGCTTGCCGCCGCCGAGGCCGTCGCGATCGGCCTGATCCACCAGGCCGTGCCGCTCGATGCGCTCGACGCAACGCTCGAGCGGACGCTTGCCGAGCTGGGGCGTAACGGCCCGACCGCGTTGATGGAGATCAAGCGCTTCTTCGACGCGATCGGCGAGTATCCGCCGTCGGACGAGCGCGCGGCATTCACCGCGCAGACGATCTCCCGCGTGCGGGCGACGCCGGAAGCGAAGGAAGGCTTCGCCGCGTTCTTCGCGAAGCGGCCGCCGGCCTGGGAGGCGGGCGCCGAGTAAGCGCCCGCGACGACGATCGGCGCCGCCGCGGGCGCGCCCGCATTTTGTGTCGCGGGCGCTTGCTCTACAATGCGTGACCTCCGGCGCGTTGCCGGCCCAGCCCTGACCGATGCTTCGCCCGATGATCGTCAACCGCCTTATCTCCGAGATCCTGTTCGGCTTCACCGGCCTGATCGGCATCATCAATCCGATCGGCATCGCGTTCCTGTTTCTCGAACGGACCGAGGCACTCACCGAGCATGAGCGGGACCTGCTCGCGAGGAAGGTCGCGTTCAACTCGTTCGTCGTGCTGCTGGTCGCGTTCTTCGCCGGCACGCCGGTGCTGCATTTCTTCGGGATCTCGATGGAGGCGCTGCGGATCGGCGGCGGCTTCGCGGTTGCCGTGGCCGGCTGGCAGATGCTGAACGAGCCCGACGGGCCCGGCGGCGGCGACACGCCGGTCAAGCCGATCGACGCGAACGCGATCATGACGCGCGCGTTCTTCCCGCTGACCGTGCCGCTCACGGTCGGCCCCGGCTCGATCGCCACCGCGATCGCGCTGAACGCGAACCGCACGCACAAGCTGTCGGAGTTCATGCTGTCGAGCATCGTGTCGATCGCCGTCTCCGTGCTCGTGGCGGTCGTGATCTGGCAGGTCTACAGCCGCTCCGCGCTGCTCGCGCGCTACCTCGGCAGCGAAGGGACCAAGGTCGCGAAGCGCGTGTCGGCGTTCCTGCTGCTGTGCATCGGCGTGCAGATCATGCTGACCGGTTTCTCCGCGTTCCTGCAGCCGATCGCCGACCAGGCCAAGTAACCGGGTCGTCCCGGTTCATCCTTTCACACAGCCTGCACGCGTGCGCGTGCCGTACGCGTTCGCGCGGTGCGGGATACCATGCGACGTCCGGCGGATGCGCGACGCGCATGTGGCCGCAATCCCAACTTGAGTGGCGAGGCGTGCAATGGAATACGTGAAATTCGGGTCGACCGGGCTGGACGTGTCGAAGCTGGTGCTGGGCTGCATGACGTTCGGCGAGCCGTTGCGCGGCACGCATCCGTGGACGCTGCCGGAAGCGGAAAGCCGCCCGATCATCCAGCGGGCGGTCGAAGCCGGCATCAACTTCTTCGATACCGCGAACATGTATTCGGATGGCACGTCGGAGGAGATCGTCGGCCGCGCGCTGCGCGATTTCACGAAGCGCGACGACGTCGTGATCGCGACCAAGGTGTTCTACCGGATGCGGCCGGGCCCGAACGGCGCGGGCCTGTCGCGCAAGGCGATCATGACCGACATCGACCAGAGCCTGAAGCGGCTCGGTACCGACTACGTCGACCTCTACCAGATCCACCGCTGGGACTACGGCACGCCGATCGAGGAGACGCTCGAGGCGCTGCACGACGTCGTGAAGGCCGGCAAGGCGCGCTATATCGGCGCGTCGTCGATGTTCGCGTGGCAGTTCGCGAAGGCGTTGCACATTTCAAAACAGAACGGCTGGACCCGCTTCGTCAGCATGCAGAACCACCTGAACCTGCTGTATCGGGAAGAAGAGCGCGAAATGCTGCCGCTTTGCGAAGACGAAGGCATCGCGGTGATTCCGTGGAGCCCGCTCGCACGCGGCCGCCTGACGCGCAGCTGGGACGAATCGTCGGAACGGCAGCAGAAGGACGACGTCGGCCAGCGGCTGTACGACGCAACGGTCGATGCGGACAAGGCGGTCGTCGAGGCGGTTGCGGCGATCGCCGCCGCGCGCAACGTGCCGCGGGCGCAGGTTGCGCTGGCGTGGGTGGCCCGGAAGCACGGTGTGACCGCGCCGATCGTCGGCATCTCGAAGCCGCAGCAACTGGACGATGCGCTCGGCGCGCTCGCGCTGACGCTGACCGACGACGAAATCGCGACGCTCGAACGCCCGTACGTGCCGCACGCGATTGCCGGGTTCAACTGAGCGGCATCGCAGGCGCCGCCGCGCACCGCGTTCAGCGTGCGGCGGCGAGCATCGGGTAGGTGAACAGGCCGAAGTGGACGACGTTCAGCCCGGCATGCGCGAGCGCGGACGCGAGCAATCCGCCGCGCCGCCACGCGAGCCCGTAGCCGGCGCCGGCCACCGTGCCCAGCACGATCCATAACCAGCCGCCGGCCGCGTGCGCGGCGCCGAACAGCACCGCGCCGGTCGCGAGCGCGACCCACGGGCCCCATGAGAATGCGCGGAGCGCGCGCGTCAGCCCGCCCTGGACGTAGCCGCGGAACAGCGCTTCCTCGGCAAGCGTCACGAGCAACAGGTTGTTCACGAGCCACAGCCAGCCCGACGCGGGCCACTTGGGCGCCCAGCCGACCATTCCGGACGCGAGCGCGCCAGCCAGGCACGCGGCGGCCGTCGCGACGGCCGCTACCGCACCGGTGCGCAGCGCGCGCGACAGCGCGACTTCGGGGGCGACCCACGGCAATGCCCACAGCAGCCACAGGCCGACCAGCGGCTTGTCGAGATTCAGGTACATCGTGAACGGCACGGCGTCCGGCGTGAAGCGCGTCGGGCCGATTACGAGCGGATTGTGGAATCCGGGGATCAAATGCAGGCTCAGCGCGACCGCAAGCGCGGCAAACACGGCGTGCGCGGCGATCCGCACCGCGAGCGGGCGCGCGGGCAACACGCCCCATGCGGCCGCGGCCAGCAGCGCGAGCGGCGCCAGTGCGACTGCCCCGAGCTTGCCGAACGCCAGCGCGACGGCATAGCCGAACACGGCGAGGATGATGCTCAGGCCGTGCAGCGGGCGATGCCACGCGAATGCGGCGGCCGCGAACAGGGCGAGCCAGATCGTGGCGCACGGAAGGAGCGAAAGGGACATGATGGGCAAGGCTTGGGTCGGACGAGACGCCGCGCATCATACAGCAGCCACCGTGGCTGCCGCCGGGCCGTCGATGAACGGGGGGGCGGGCAGCCGGCCGGGCGTCAGCGGCCGGCGGTTTCGGTGACGCCGTTGCGGCCCGGGATGTCGACGCTATTGCGCACGCGCATCCGCCGCCGGTACCAGAAGGTCCACGCCAGCAGACAGCCGAACACGGTGTAGCCGACGATCGGCGACACGACGAGCACGCGTTCGACCGGCCAGGTCATCACCATCCAGCAGCGCAGCAGCATTTCCAGCGTCATGAAGCCGCCCCACACGAACGTCATCCGCCGCAGCATCTGCCGCAACCCCGGCTGCGCGGCCCAGACCGCTTCGAAGTGCGCCGCGCCGCCGTCCATCTCGCGGGCCACGGTCGCGCGAGCGAGATAGAAGATCAACGGGCGTTCGCGGAACAGCGACAGCAGGAACACGACGCCGATCGTGCCCGATGCGAGCGATTCGCGCATCAGCAGCGTGCGCGGGCTGCCGCCGAGCGCCATCCCGATGATCGACAGCGCGATGCCGAGCAGCACGATGGCCGCCACCGCGTCGACGCGGCGCGAGCGAACGAATTCGACGATCGACCAGATGATCGGCGGCACCGCCGACGCGTACAGCGCGCCGGTTTCGCCGAAATGCGGTTGCGCGACCCGGTAGGCCACCCACGGCAGCACGAGGTTGACGAAGAGTTCGAGGATCAGTCCGGCTCGCGGTTTCACGGTGCGCAATTCCACGCAGGCTGGGGCGAATGCTCGAAGGACGTGGTGGCCTCCGGTTGCCCCGAAAAGGGTTCGGTCCAGTATATCGAAGAATCGCGCGCGGCTGCGGCGTCGCAATCGCCGTTTGCCGCGACCGGTTTCGTCACGCGTTGGCGGCCGCCGGCAGCGTGATCGTGACCGTGGTGCCTTGCAACACGGCGCTCCGCACCTCGATCTTCCCGCCGTGCCGCTCGACGACCGCCTTGACGAACGCCATGCCGAGCCCGACGCCGCTGGTTTCCGGTTGTCCGGCGGTGCGGAAGCGCCGGTAGCGCTCGAACAGCCGCGTCTGGTCCGCGCTGCTGATCCCGCATCCGCTGTCGCGAATCGTGCAGCGTATTGCGTTGCCGTCGGCGCTCGGCTCGACCCGGCACTCGACGCTCGTCAGCGACGCGCTGTACTTGATCGCGTTGTCCAGCAGGTTGATCAGCGCACGCGACAGCAGGGCCGGGTCGCCCAGCACGATCGTGTCGTCGCGTCGCGGCACGTCGTCGATCGACATGTGCTTCCGGTGCGCGAGCGGCCACACCGCGTCGCGGGCCTCGTTCATCAGGTCGGCGAGATTGACCGGCACGTGCTCGTATTCGCTGGCCTCCGCACGCGACAGCTGCGCGAAACCGTCGGCCATCGCCAGCGTGTGCCGCGCGAGCCTGGCGATTCTCGCGAACGGCCGCTTCGTCCCGGCATCGTTCGCCTGGTGTTCCTGCGCGTCGATCAGGATGATCAGCGACGTCAGCGGTGCGCGCATGTCGTGCGAGAACAGCGTCAGCATGTCGTTGCGCTGGCGCTCGAGCATGTCGCGGCGGACGTACGCGTTGCGCAATGTCTCCAGCGCGTCATGGATGCGTGCGATCTCGGGCCCGATGCCGCGCGGCATCGCGACGTGCGCCGTATCGCCGTCGCTGAGCGCAATGATCCGGCGGCCGAGCACGTCGAGCGGCTTCGACAGCAGCCGCTGCGTGCCGCGCGCGAGCGAGATCAGGATCGCGACGCTGAGCGCGGTCGCGAACGCCGATATCGCGACCTTGACCCGGGCCGTGTTGCGGTCCGAAATGGCGTGATGCCGGGCAACGTCGATGACGCGGTCGCGCAGCAGTTCGCACGGCCGGAAATACGGGACGATCGTCCTCGAAAAATCGGCGGCACTCATCGAGTAGGCGCCGGTCTGGCCGTTCGCGACGATCGTGTCGACGAGCGGGAGCAGGTGCGTGTCGAACGCCGCGTTGAGCTGCGCGTACTCGCGGGCCACGTCGGCGTCGTCGAGCTGCGCGCCGATTGCACCGTCGATCAGGGCGCGCAATTGCTCGATGCGTCCGCGCATCAGCATGATGTCCGCGAACTGCGCGCGGTCGAGCGCCTGCCGCTTGAACATCGGCGCAATGAGCAGCGAGCCCGTGCGGCCCGCGTATTCCCGGAGATCGCTCAGGAGCCGTGCCAGCAGGATCGCCCCCGACGTGTGCGGGTCGCGCATCGCCGTATCGGTCATCGCGCCGTCGATCAGCAGCGACACGGTGTCGACGACGCGGAACAGGCGCGCCTGCGCGTGCTGGATGGCGTGAACGGTGCGTGACGCGAGCGGCTTGGCGTCGAGCGCATCGACTTCCGCGCGCGCATCGGCAAGCGTGATCCGGATGGCATCGAGCGCGTGCAGCAGGTTGCTGCGCTCGCGGTTGTCGAGCGCGGTTGCCTGCCCGATGCCGGCGCGAAAGCGCGCGAGCGCCTGGTCCGAACGGTCGCGGGCGGCGCGCAGGTTGAGCACTTCGGTCGCGTCGTCATCCCGCAGGCGCACCAGCAGGTCGTTCGTCGGGCCGCGCTCGGCCGAGAGCATGTTGGCGGCGACCATCGCGCCGTGGATGAATTCGAAGCTTTGCAGGTCGGCGTTTTCCTGCCGGTATTGCCGGAAACTTCCCCAGATGATCGTGCTGCACAGCACGGCCAGCAGCGTGGTGACGAGCGCGAAGCCGATATGGGTCTTCTGCTGGATCGTCAGCGTTCGAACGTTGTTCGCGTGATCCCGATGGAACGAGAGGGCCATGACACACCATGTTTGCAAGCTATCCCGGGTAGGCCCGTATTCTCGGCCTGTCGGCGCCGTTGCACCGTGAGGTTCAACAGGTTTCCCGCCGTCACGCGGCGGCACCGATCGCGGCCGGGAACCCGGATCGCGCGATGCACAGGATCGCCTTGCGTCACGGTCCTGTCGACATCGGACGAAACGTGCTCGGTCGGGAGAAACCCTGATCACGTGTCAGGCGGGTAATGTGTCCTGCCCAATTGTTTGGATTGCGAAAGTTCTTTAACGGCGTGTCAGGGGGAGGTGGGATGTGGTTCGGTTCGGTTGACGGCGGGGAGAAAGCAGGAGGCGGCAATCGGTTGCGTCGCCCGGACATCGGGCGACGCTCAGCAGTGAAAGGCGATACGCGCGCTATCGGGAAACGGCAGGCTGAACGATGATCTTCACGTTCCGGTCCTTGTGGTTGACCAGTTCCTCGAACCCGTGCGCGACGATGTCGCCGAGCGCGATGCGTCCGGTGATGAGCGGCTGCACGTCGATACGGCCGTCCGCGATGAAGCGGATCACGTCCGCGAATTCGCCGTTGTAGGCGAGCGAGCCGATCACTTCCTTCTCGGTCGACACGATGTCGAAGAAGTTGAACGGTGTCGGCTCCTCGAAGATGCCGACCATCACCGACTTGCCGGCCTTGCGGATCACGTCGATCGCGAGCTTCGCGGTGGCCGTGTGCCCGATGCACTCGAACGACACGTCGGCGCCGTAACCGCCCGTCAGCGCCTTGACTTCCGCGATCGCGTCGGCCGTCTTCGGATCGATAACGACGCTCGCGCCGACTTCCAGCGCCTTCCGCTTGCGCGCGGCCGACATCTCCAGCGCGATCACGCGCCCGGCGCCCGCGGCCTTTGCACACATGATCGTGCACAGGCCGATCGTGCCCGCGCCGACCACGACGACGGTCTGCCCGACGATGTTGCCGGCCTTCTTCACCGCATGCAGCCCGACCGCGAGCGGCTCGATCAGCGCGCCGGCCTCGGTCGGGAAGTTGTCGGGCAGCTTGTACAGCAACTCGGCCGGCACGTTGACGAATTCGGCGAACGCGCCGTTGTTCATCAGCCCGGTGAACGCGAGGTTCTCGCAGATGTTGTACAGCCCGTGCCTGCAATACCAGCAGGTACCGCAGTGCTGGCACGCATCGGCCGTCACGCGGTCGCCGACCGCGAAGCCGGATACGCCCGCGCCGAGTTCGGCGATCTCGCCGCTGAATTCATGGCCGAGGATGCACTGGCCCTTCAGGCCCGTCAGCGGATGCGGCGCATCGACCGGGATGAACACGGGCCCCGCGACGTATTCGTGCAGATCGGAGCCGCAGATGCCGCACCAGTGCACGCGAATCGTGACCCAGCCTGCCGGCGGGCGCTCCGGAACGGGAACTTCTTCGACGCGGATGTCATGGCGGCCGCGCCAGACGGCGGCTTTCATGCTGCGGGCGGTGATCGGTGCCGGTGTACTCACGTTGCTGTCTCCGTCAGGGTGTCGTCGGGCGGGTGGCAGGGCTGCCGGGGCGCCCGTCGCGCGATTGCGCGCTCGACCGGTATGCAGGAACGGGGCCAGCGTGAATCGGTGCCGGTTACGGTGACTGGGTGGACGTAGACGTGTGCGGCGCAGCATGCTTCCTTGCGCCGACCGGTTGTGATTTTGCGAGCGAGGCGCGTGGAATTTGCTGCGCGTGCGAAACGGTGGTCGAGTGAGACGCCGGGACATTCGTCTCAACGCAATGAGACGAATCGCGAGACGAATGGCAGCGCGTGGCGCGATTCGATGCGTGCTCAGGCGACGACTTCGTCCACCGTGACCGGCGCGAGCGGCGTGAAGCCGACGGCACGGTACAGCGGCTGACCGGCCTCGGTCGACACGAGCCACACGCGCTGCGCGCCACGTTGCCGTGCGTGCGCGACGATGGCGGCCAGCAGTTGCATCGCGAGGCCGCGGCGCCGGTATGCGTCCGCCGTCCCGACGCGGTCGACGACGATATCGCGCGGCGACGCGAAGCCGTAGCGCGCGGTGGCGGCGATCCGTCCGTCGAAGCGGTGCGCGAACAGGAATGTGGCCGGATTCGGCTGGAACGGCGGGAAGGCGTCGCTGGCGTTGAACGCGTCGATGTCGGTCGGCGTGTGGCAGGCAAGCGCGTGCGCGAGCGCGTCGTCGCCGGACAACACGTCGATATCGGCGGCCATGAAGGTTTCGTCCGACAGCCTGCGCGTCCTGCCGTGCAGCGCGGGCGGCAGCGGCACGGCGCCGTAGCGCGTGATCCACGCGCCGACCGCAAACGGGCCGGCGCCGGGAGCGGGCGCGCCCTCGATCACGAAATGCTCGAAAGGCCGGCCCATGCCGCCGTCGAACTGCACGACCTGGCCGTCCGGGCTGTCGTGCAGCGGTGCATCGCGACGGTCGCGCGCGGCGCAGTACCCGGCGATGAAGACGTGCACGGCAGCCTTGCGGCGGGGGAACGCCGACCAGGCTTCGGCGAGCGGGAACAGGGCGGCAGGAGCGGGGGAAGCGGTCGGCATGCGTCGGTGCACCACGTCGTCGGGGCGAAGCCGACAGCATAGATCAGGATGCCGCAGCTGTCGTGCGGACCGATTGCCTCGATCGCCGAAACGCATCGTTGTGCACGTTACCCCTTTACTTGAAGTGAACTTCAATTTGTATCATGTGCGCGAGTCCGATTGCGGCCGCGTGAGACATCCCGTTGCACGTGGCCGCTTCAACGGAGGTGCAGATGACCGAATCGCCTGTCGCGGCCGATGCCGCCACGCTGCCGTCGCGCAGTTACCGGGCCGCCGTCGCGAACGTCGTGCTGGCGAGCATCGTATCGGCGTTGCACGTCGGCAAGGCGACGATCGCGTTGCCGTCGCTGCAGCACGAGTTCGGCGGCTCGCTCGCGTCGTTGAGCGGGATCATGTCGGTGTTTCCGTTCGTCGGCGTGTTCGGCGGGATCGCCGCCGGCCTGCTGGTGCGGCGCTGGGGCGACCGGCTGTTGCTGATGACGGGCCTCGTCATCCTCGGGCTGTCGAGCGTCGCCGGCGCGTGGGCGGGCAGCTTCGCACTGCTGCTGGCCACGCGTTTTGCCGAAGGGCTCGGTTTCGTGATCGTGGTCGTCGCCGCGCCGGCCGTGCTGAATCGCGTGACGCCGCCCGAGCGGCGCAATTTCGCGTTCGGCCTGTGGAGCACGTTCATGCCGGCCGGCATGGCGCTGTCGATGCTCGTCGGGCCGCTGCTCGGCGGCTGGCGCAACGGCTGGCTCGCCGCCGCGGCGCTGACGCTCGTCGCGGCGGCCGCGGTACCCGTGACGACGTCGGCCGACGTCCCGTCGCGGCACGCCGCGGCGACACGCATCGGGCCGGCGCTGCGCGACGTGCTCGCGTCGCGTTCGACCACGCTGCTGGCGCTGGGCTTCGCGACCTACAACGTGCAGTTCTTTGCGGTGATGACGTTCCTGCCGGTGTTCCTGATGCAGCGCCTCGGTGTCGCGGTCGGCGCGGCGGGGCTGATCAGCGCGGCGATCGTCGCTGCGTGTGTGATCGGCAACCTGACGGCCGGCTGGCTGCTGTCGCGCGGCGCGCGGCCGGGCGTCGTGATGGCCGCGACGTCGATTGCGATCGGCGCGGCCGGCGCAGGGCTGTTCAGTGCGGCGACGCCCGCGCCGCTCGCGGTCGCGCTGGGGTTTGCATTCTCGGCGATGGCAGGAATGCTGCCCGCGACGATTCTCGCGTGCGCGCCGGGCTCTGCGCCTTCGCCGTCGCTGGCGCCGCTCAGCATCGGCTGGGTCGTGCAGGGCAACTATCTCGGCCAGGTGATCGGGCCGCTGACGATCGGCGCGATCGTCGGTGCGTTCGGCTGGTCGGGCGGCATCGGGCTGATGCTCACGGCCGCCGTGGCCGGTGCGGCGATCGGCCTGTTGCTGCTGCGCGAACCGATGGGCCGGCGCTGAGTGCGCCGGTGCCGTTCAATCTGCATGGAAACTCGTCAAGCATGCTCAACACCATGGAAAGCCCGTTCTGCGAAGAAGACGTGTCGTGCGATGCGCCTGCCGGTGGCGAGCACGAAGAGCGGCCGCCGCAAGATGGTGTTGTCGCGCATCCGCTCGTGACGATCGGCCGTGCAGCGATCCCGGAGCACGCTGCGGCAGCGGTTTCGCCGTTGCGTCGGCAACTGTTCGTCACGGTGCTGGAGGCCGGTGACGACGGGCTGCTGATTCGATGGGTCGAGAGCGGCCGGTGCCATTACGGCGAGCAACGCTGGCGCTTGCGCGTCGCGCTGCAGCCGGGCCGCTGTGCGCTGTCGGGGCGGCCGATCGAGCCGGGCGAGCCGGTGTTCCGGCCGGTGCGGCGGCCCGTGCCGGCCAATGGCGACGAGATGATCTGCCCGGCGGCGGTGCCGGGTGCGGCCGACGCGATGCGGGAGGCGGCGCCGGAGCACGACGACGCGCACGATCCGGCCGACGTGTTCGACTGAACGGAACGCCGGCCGGCCGCGGATCGGCTTACTTCTTCAGATCGTGCCGGTACTGGATGAACCCCGCGTTGTTCGCGAGCTTGTCGTACAGCGCGCGTGCGGTCGTGTTGGTCTCGTGCGTGAGCCAGTACACGCGGCTCGCGCCGGCGTCGCGCGCGCGTTCGTACACGGCTTCGATCAGCGCGCCGCCTGCGCCTTGCCCGCGAGCGTCGGGCGCCGTGTACAGGTCCTGCAGGTAGCAGTACGGCCCTTCGGTCCAGCACGAGCGGTGGTAGATCGAATGCACGATCCCGACCAGCGCGCCCGACGCGTCGAATGCGCCCAGCACGAACATCGGTTCGGCCGGATCCATCAGGCGCGCCCACGTCGTCGCGAACACCGTGTCGCTCAGTGCGGTGTTGTAGAACTTCTGATAGCCCTGCCACAGCGGGCGCCATGCGGCTTCGTCGGCGGCGACGAGCGGGCGCACCGTGACGCGCGTGGCGTCGTTCGCGCGGGCCGCCGCGTCGCGCGCGCCGGCCTGCGCGTGGCGGATCGCGGTGAGCGACTGGCGCTGATTGCCCTGCGCGTCGAAGTTCTCCGGCGCGAGCCACGCGTCGAACGCAGTGCGCACGTCCGGCCACTCGCCGTCGATGATCGAGAACCACGCGGTGTCGCGATTGCGGCCGCGGTAGATGATCGCCTGCCGGAACGTACCTTCGTAACGGAAGCCCAGCCGCGCGGCCGCCTTGCGCGACGGTTCGTTGAGGTCGTCGCACTTCCATTCGTAGCGCCGGTAGCCGAGCGTGTCGAACGCGTACTTCATCAGCAGGTACTGCGCTTCGGTCGAGATCGGCGTGCGCTTGAGCAGCGGCGAGAACGTGACGGAGCCGACTTCGATCACGCCGTTGGCCGGATCGATGCGCATCAGCGCGAGCGTGCCGACCGCGCGGCCGGTGGCGCGATCGATCACCGTGTAGTGCAGCGGGTCAGGGCTTGCCTGCGCGGTGCGTGCGTAGTCGCGGTAGCTCGATTCGTCGGCGTACGGGCCGTGTGCGAGATAGGTCCAGTCGCTGCCGTCGGGCGCTTGCGAGTAGGCCGCGAACAGGTCGGCCGCATGGCGGTCGGCGTCGAGCGGTTCGAGCCGGCAGTAGCGGCCTTCGATCGCGATGCGCTCCGGGCGCGGGCGCGTGGACCAGTCGGGAACGGGGTGGCCGATGGATTGCTGGAAGGCGTTGGTGAGCATGGACAAGGTCGATCTCGCTTCGGTTGGCGGCCGGCGACATGCCGGCATGCAGACGATCGTAGTCCTCGCGAGGTACCATGAGAAGCGCCAGAGATTGGCAAATTTATGGTGCCACGATTGGGACACGATCGGGCCACGATCGGGTGCCATCATCTGGATCCCACGTTCCGACACTTTCACGCCGCGATGTTCCGATGACGACTGCCTTTCCTTCCGGCGACGCGCCGTTGCTGCCGCTCGACGCCCCGCTGACGCGCGCGCCGGGCGCGCCTTCGCTGCAGCGCCAGTTGCTGCGCCGCGTGCGCGACGCGATTCTTGGCGGCGCGATGCCGGCCGGCACGCGGCTGCCCGGTACGCGCGCGCTGGCCGAGACGCTCGGCGTGTCGCGCAACACGACGGCTGCCGTCTACGAGCAGCTCGTCGCCGAAGGCTTCCTGCAGTCCGACCGTCGCGGCACGCGTGTGGTCGGGCTGTCGCGGCCGGCGCCGCCGCGCCGGCGAGCGGCGCCGCCGGCCGTCGCGCAGCGGCTCGGCCGGATTCGCCCGAGCCTCGTCGGCACCGGCGAGTCGGAGGGCTTCCGGCCGGGCGTGCCCGCGCTGTCGCATTTCCCGGTGGACGCATGGCGGCACGCGATCGACCGCGCGCTGCGCCGCGCCGGCCGCGATCTGCTGGCGTACGGCGATCCGCTCGGCGAGCGAGCGCTGCGCGAATCGATCGCGCGCCACCTGGCCGTGACACGCGGCGTACGCTGCGATCCCGAGCAGATCGTGATCACGGAAGGCGCGCAGGGCGCGATTGCGCTGTGCGCGCAACTGCTGACGAACCCGGGCGATACGGTGTGGGTCGAGGAGCCCGGCTATCGCGGCGCACGCACGGCGATGCAGGCGGCCGATCTCGAGGTCGTGCCGATGCCGGTCGACGCGGAGGGGCTGCACGCGGAAGAGGACGACTGGCGTGATCGGACGCCGCGCCTCGTCTATACGACGCCGTCGAACCAGTTCCCGACCGGCGCCGTGCTGTCGATTTCGCGCCGGCTCGCGCTGATCGACGCGGCGCGCCGGCATCGCGCGTGGATCATCGAGGACGATTACGACAGCGAATTCCGTCACACCGGCGAGCCGATCGGCGCGATGCACGGGCTCGCGCCCGATTCGCCGGTCGTCTATCTCGGTTCGTTCAGCAAGACGATGTTTCCGGCGCTGCGGATCGGTTTTCTCGTGCTGCCCGAGGCGTTGCTGGCCGCCGTGCGGCCGGTGCTGCCGGAGATGCTGCGCGGCGGGACGCGTCATGTGCAGCTCGCGCTGGCCGATTTCATCGAGACGGGCGAGTACGGCCGGCATCTCGGGCGGATGCGCCGGCTGTATCGCGACCGGCGGCGCTTGCTGCTCGCCGCGCTCGACAGCAGCCTGCGCGTGCCGCACCAGGTCGAGGGCGGGCCGTGCGGGCTGCATCTCGCGTTGCGGATGCCGGCGCGTTATCGCGATCGTGCGATCGTCGAGGCGGCGCGCGCGTACGGCATCGGACCGTTTCCGCTGTCGGGTTTTTCGATCGATGCGGCGCGGGCGGGCAACGGGCTCGTGCTCGGTTTCGGCAATACGTCGGCCGACGCGTTCGAGCCGATGTTGCGGATGTTGTCGGCGATTGCGGAGCGGGTGGACGCGAGTAACGCGTGACGGTATGGTTCCGCCATTCCCGTGCGTGAGCACCGACTGGTCGTTCAAGCGCGGCAATATCGTGTACCGGGTGTCGGACAGCGCCGCATGCACGGACGGCAAGCCGCCGCGCGGCGCTTACGGGATGGTCTCGGTGACGATCAGCAAGGAATTCGCGGCGCGCTGCCGGTGCGTCAAGTAACCGGTGCTTCAAAAGCGGTGAATGGCTGTGCCGACCTGGCGTATTAAATATGTTAAAAGACAGGGTGATGGCACAAAATCGGCGATTCTGGCTTCGCTGTCCGAATCTGAATCGCGGTCCTTTCGATCGTCAAAAATGCTCGATGGCGCTTGTCACGATGAGTGCGATGAGCGCCGATCAATAGCGGCAACAAGCGGTTGCTTTTCGCGATCGATGGGTATCGGAGGGCGATGACCGGGTGGTAAGCCGGGACGAGTCGCGTTGGCCGTAGGCCCGAAGAAATATCAATGCCGGTCGATACTAGATTGGTCGCAGGCAACCAAGAGCGCGCTCGTTGAGTATGCCGTCGGCGAAATCGTATTGAGTCTGATGAAACCCGATTCAAGTCACTATTGCTTCCCGAACCTGCAGCAAGCATTTTTTATCGTCGCCGTATTGAACAGGGTCGAGTACTAGACGAGTTCGATCATCTGGTCGATCGGCGCGAAGCGCGGGGCTTCAAACGATGGCGATTGTCAGCATCGCGTGCGTGCTCCCGAACGGGCTCATATTTGCCGTGCCGCTTTATCACGGGCGATTGCATATTGTTGAAGCGATGGACGAGGTTATCGTTCTTGCTCGTGTGAGTCGCTTGACTCGCGCCTCGATTCGCCGAGACTAAAATGGCATCGACTCGGAAAAAACGATGCTGACCCGACGAGTTTTCGCCACGATTTGCGAGTAACTCCCATTTTCGGAAAGACGGTTCGCGGCGTATAGGGTGTCGATCGACGAGAATGGCCGCCATCAGAGAAAGGCCGCGGCGAGTGTGGGTGAGGCCCTCAGGTACTTGAGCCGGAAATCCAGACGAGGTGTCCGGCCGCTTCCGCCGGACTTAAGGTAAGCTAACGAGGCTGACCACGGTCCAAAAAGACAGCATGGTTTCAACGTGTGATGTCCGACGTTTCCCCAAAGTGGTGCGACCTACTCCCAAAAGCGTGTGCAGTATCCCCCAAGAGGAAAGCCGTCTTTCCGTGCCACATTAACAACCGGTGATTGCGACACATGTCTTGCTCAAACTCGATTACAGTCCGAGGTGCGTTGAATTCGGCAGGAGCAGAAGTTGTTCGATCGACGCAACTGCCGTCGGGCATAATCCTGTCAGAATGGACAGGTCGTAATACGCTGACAGAATATGAGAGCTCGGCGGAGAATGTGCTGAGTGTCTATTTGTCGGGCGGTGAAAATTGCGCTCAGGTCGATGGACGGCACGTCGTTCGCCGAGGCTTTGAAAGCGCGGTTTGTCTGTTTCCGGTTGGCGAAGGCGAATCGCAGTGGCGGATTAGCGAGCGCCTCAATTTTCTGCACATATACTTCGATTTTCCCAATTTCGAACCCAGCATGATTCGGTCCTTGCGCCAGCCGCTGGAGACTTACCAGTTCCGCGAGGTATTCCAGGAGCCGTCCCCTGTCATCAGCGCGGCGGCGAACAGCATCGCGCAGGCGGACTGGACCGACGGCACGCTGTCGCTTGGTATCGATAGCTTGATGAGCTGGATTCTGCTCAATGCGATCCGTGACTTCGCGGCGGCCGACCTGGAACGCGTGGATGCGCGTGGCCGCCTGTCGGCGAAGCAGGCCGACCAGATTCGCGAGTATTGCAACGCCAATCTCGGCGAGATCGTGCGGCTCGAACATCTGGCGGATCTCGTGAATCTCAGCCGCTATCACTTCCTGCGCAAATTCAAGAACACGTTCGATCAGTCTCCGCATGCGTTTTTGACCGAGCTGCGAATGCGCCACGCGCATGACCTGCTGAAACACACCAATCAGAAGATCATGAGCATTGCGCTCGAGTGTGGCTACGCGCAGCACAGCCGGTTCTCTACCGCATTCAAGCGACACTACGGCTACTCTCCCGGTGCGCTGCGCGGGAAATCGACCTCGCTCAGATCAGGGGGCGGTGTGGGTATTCCGGATCAAGCCGGCCAGATCGGATGACCTTAACTTGCGATGCGAGAGGGCGGGAACTCGAAGTTCGCTCGCAAGGTTGCGTACCTGCTGCTTGTGGGCACCCTTCAGGTTGTCGTGAAATGCGACCGCATCGATACCGTCCTTGATCGATCTGGCGCATGTGACGAGGTCCGCCAGCCGTTCGGGCGAGTCGTAGCCGTGCGCGACGAGCCAGTGATTGGGGAGCACGTGCGATAGTGCGAGTCCTTGCGTGTCGCCATAGTCGCGCAGCAGCTGTGTGAAGCCGGGTTCGAAGTGGGTTCCGCCGATGCAGAGCAGCGAGATCGCCGGTTCAACGATCCGTTCGCCCACGGTCAACAACGCGCGTGCGATTACGTTGGCCGCATCCGGACACGCCCATGCGTTCGCCGTGCTGCCGATTTCGAGATCAATGACCGACGGCCTGACCATTGAGACGAAGCTGCCGGACTGTGCACCGTAGAGCGGGCCAGACCAGTGCGTGGCCTCCATCCACGTTGAATACGAATCGAGACACGCTTTCTGGCGCTCGTGTTCGACGGTCAGAAACAGGCTGCGTGTTATGGCGGGATCGACCGGGCTGAACGTTCCGCTTTCCATGTCGCCGGTCGTCTGGATCGTGAAGATGCGGTCAGGGGCATTTTTCCCTTCGTGCCAGTTGACGATCACGATCGCGTCGGCGTCACCAAAGGCCTCGTTCAGCAGCGGAGCGTAGTGTCGATAGTGGTGGCTGAGCACCTCGTCGAGCTGTAACAGGTCATAACGTACGCCTCCGGATCGCGTCTGCAGTATCGGACGTCCGTCAAAGGTGCCTGCGACTTGCCATTCGACGCCGGATGAGAGAAGTCTCTCGAGCACGTGCGCCGAAACCGGGTCCTTGTTGAGATCGATGCAGAAGGCCAGAACGATGTGTTTCACGGGTTGGCGTCTCCGAAACGGGGGGGGGCCGCGATCGTGTTCAGAGCAGCAGGAGCGCGATCGACGAGGCGGACAGTAGCGCCAGGATGCGCTGGAGCGTCTTGCCGCGCAGGACTCGACACATCACGAGGCCGCATACGGCCCACATCGAATTGCACGGGAAGAAAACGATCCCGAGTGTGAGCGACAGGAGCAGCGCGTCGATGTAGACGTGGCCCGTCAACGGCAGGAACGTCGACGCCGTGCTGGCTCCGAGCAGCCAGATTTTCGGATTCACGACCTGCAGCAACGCGGCCTCAGCGAACGTAATCGGCCGCTCGATCGACCGATTCTCGGCGTTTGGCGGCGGCGATGCATAGAGCTTGTAAGTCAGGTACAGGATGTACACGGATCCAGCCACCTTCAACGCAGGATGCAGCAACGGGTAGCGGTTCATCACGCCGAACAGCCCAAGCGCGATAACCATGAACAAGACGAACACGCCGAACGAGATGCCGGTCAGTGACGGAAGTGTGCACCGATATCCGAACTGCGCGCAGTTTGCGGTCGTCATCAAGTTGTTCGGCCCTGGAGAGATAATCAGCGGAACCGAGAACAGCACGATCTGGAGCAGTTTGCCGACAAGTGCGTCGTCGATGTTCATCGGGTCGTCTCCCTGCAGTGAGTCGCTTTTGCCGCTGCGCGACGCCGGCGGATTGCGCCGAGGTGATGCGCGAGTTCGACGAGCGGGCCGCGGTCGCGCATGCGATAGGTCGAACCGATTCCCGGTTGCGGTTCGCTGCTCCACGCGGTGATGTCGGCGTCCTGCTTGATGCGGGCGACAAGGCTGTCCACCGCGACTCGCTCGGCGCGCGAATATAGCGTTTCCGAATTGTCGACAGACGAGAATCGGACCGAATGGCGGCTGATGAGGGCGCCCGTGTCGAGTCCCGCGGACACGCGATGGATCGTCGTGCTTAGCTTGTCGAGTTCACCGTGATGAAGCGCGAAAAAGAAGCAGTGATTGCCCCGGTAGTGCGGTAGGTGACCGCCGTGGATGTTGATGATGCGATCGGACGGCACCAGAGAAAGCAATGCCTCGCCGATCTTCTTGGTGCCCATCACGATATAGACGTCCGAAATTTCTTCGCGCAGTGCATCGAGAACGATTGCGTCGTTGATCCACGGCGTTTCCAGATACTGTACGCCGGCATGACGTCGAAGCGTGTCCCATGTTCGTAACTCGTCGTCGCGAAGAAAGTAGCGTCGGCGGTACGCGTCGTAGCCAAATATCTTGCGCCGCCATTCGTGGTAGCGTGCCCACAGATACGCACGATAATGGCCGTTGCGGAGCAGGCGCGATGCCTGTTCGCGCCCGGGCTCGACGATGACACGAACGTGTCCGAACGCGTTGAGGATTTCTGCGGCAAGATACAGATGATGCGGCCCGTCGGAACAGAGCAGCGTGATGTTGGTCATGCCGGCATACTCATGAAGAGCCGATCGCGCGCTCGTTTTGCTGCAGCCGCGAGCGACTCGCACGATCGCTGACGTCGGCGTTGATGCAGCAAGCGAGTGGCGAGTACCGCCACCGCCGTGCGTGTGTTTTGCGTCGACGGTCCACCACCGCCGTCGAGTCGTTCGAACCCGTTTGTGCTTTCCGGTTCGATCTGCAGGTCGTCGAGCATCGCGGCCGCAGCGATATCGAGTGCGTTGGGCGTTGCGTCTGGCAGGTTCGACAGCACGCGGCCGACCGCCGCATGAGCGTCCCTGAACGATGCCAGGTGTTGCTGCACGAGCGATTCCGCGACGAGCGTCGCGCCCGCATTGCCCATTCGGATGGCGCGGCGCGCGGCATCGGCGTTGAACTGGATCTCGTTCATCGAATAGATGAACACCTTCAACATATCGATGACCAGTCCACTCATTTCGCTGACTGTTTCCACCGCGGTGCGGCTTGCCTGATAGGAATTGCCGGTGGGCAAATGCGATAGCGACGACAGGGCCGACACGCAATGTCCGACGATGCGGTCGTGTCCCAGACGCAACCACTCAAGCAGATACGGATTGCGCTTTTGCGGCATGTTGGACGACCCGCCGTACATGCCGTCGGGCATCGTGACGATCCCGATCTCGCGCATCGACCAAAGTTGCAGATCAGTTGCAATACGGTTCAGATTGCTGCTCAACTCGGTCAGCAGGCAGGCGCAGCGCAGGGCCGGATTCTTGTCGGTAATCGCGCTCAGCGAATTGAGCGGTCCCGTCGAAAAACCCAGAAGGGTCGCGGTGCGTTCCGGGGCGGTGGTGAACGTCGTGCCCGCGCCCGCGCACGCGCCGAGCGGAGAGGACGTGAGTCCGTCGCGTAGCGCGGACAGCGCGTCGAGCGTGCCAAGCAGGATTTCGCACTGCGCGCTGAGGTAATGGCCTGCCGACCCGGGCATCGCCGTCTGATATTGGCTGTAGATCGGCAGCAGCACGTCGGCCGATTCTGCCGCACGTCGCGTGAGCGTCGTGCCGAGGTCGATGACCCGGTCCGTGACTTGCGACAGCGCCTGGCGAATGGTCAGTAGAAGGTGCGTGCTGTTGATGTCGTTGCGTGAGCGTGCCGCCTGGATCATGCCGCCCGTGTCTCGTCCACAGCGGTTGATCACATATTGTTCGTAGTCGAAGTAATCTCCGCGACCGGACACGTGCTCTCGCAACAGCGCCGGATCTGCTTCCAGCGCCGTTACCGCTTCGCGCAGAGCGTGGAACTGCTCGGCGGTCAGGATCGATTGTTCGCGCAACATGATCAGATGGGCTTTCTCGATCGCGAGAAGATTGACCGTGAGCTTGCCAAAGCATGGAGGCGAGCGTTCGTAGACGATGTCGTGAATCGTGTCGCGGTCCGGAACCGACTGGACCGGATCGTCGTACAGCACGCGTGATCGCATCCGAAGCGACAGTGCTGTCCTGAGCGCCGACGAGGCACGCCGTCCGACAGCAATCACATAGCCGGCTCGATCTGAAAAGTCGAACTTGCCGGTATTGACGCCTTCGTCGTGAAACAGGCCGGCGTCGGCGCAATCGTCGGGAAAATCGATGCCGACATAGCGGCGCTCCACCTCCGGCACGACGAATGCGACGGCGCTATACAACGCGTGCGCCGGCACGACGAACTGACTGCGGTGCGCGAGATGGCTGCGCACGTAGAGATCCGCGATCGACCATCCGTAAGCGCGCTCCATCAAACGTGGAATCATTCCGCCAGCAAGACGCGCGTTGATTTCGATGATGGCGGTCGTGTCGCCATGAACCTTCAGTTCCGTGTGCGCAGGACCGAACGTATAGCCGACCGCATCGAGCGCGCGACGCACCGTATCGACGATGCGGGCATGGGTGGCCGCATCGAGGTCCGCTGGCAGAACGTGTGCCAGTTCCAGAAAATGCGGAGGGCGGGTCACGAACTTGCGCGTCACCGCGAGCACATGATGGCCGTCGGCATCGCTAAACGTTTCGACGGAGAATTCCGTGCCTGGAATGAAGCGCTGGCAAATAAACGTGCCCCCGGCGACGTCCGGAAACGCCTGTTCTCGTTCGACGAGGCGCACGCCGATGCTGCCCGTTCCCTGTCTCGGTTTCACGATGACCGGATAGGTCAGATCGCGCGCGGCATTCGCCGAATCGATTGCCGCGGTATACGGGTACGGGACACCACGGTCGCGGAACGCGTCCTGAAGTCGTAACTTGTCTCGACACAATGCGACGGCCGCCGCCGGATTGCCGGGCAAGCCGAGATGTTCGGACAAGCGGGCGGCGTTCTCGATAAACGCATCGCTCGTTGACGCGACATAGCGTATGTCGGCGATCTCGCCGACGACACGCTTGAGTGCGTCCACCGACTGGGTGTCGCAATCGATCATCTTAACGTTGGGCGATACCCGGTCGAGAAACGCATAGCGCGCGCGGTCACGCACGAGAAAGTAGGTTTCGTCGTAATGCAGCGACGCATCGAGCAATGCCTGCCCGAACCCCGTGGTGTTTGATTCGATGTAGACGATCGCCATGATTCATTGAAACCGGTGAATGTCCGAGCGATTCCAATTCATCCATGCCCATTCAGTATCCGCGTCGTAAGCGGTCGGGTGCGCGATCTGGACCGGGCGAAGCTGATCGTATGCCGCGCTGTCCAGTGGGCTCGTGAACGTCGTATCGACATAGCGGGAGCCGTCGTCCGGGCTCAGGAAGACGATAGGCGAATCCGGATATCTGTTGCGCACGAATCGGACGACGGCAAACGCGGCGCCGGTCGTGGGCCCGCGAAAATGTCCGGTGGCCATGTAGAGCTTGCGCGTGAAATGATCGGCAAGTTCCGCACTGACCCAATGCACGTCGTCGAACAGGGCATGCTTCAGGTTACCTGGCATGATCGTGTTGCCGAGACCGCGCAGCTTGCGAGGACCGTCTACCTGGCCGAACAGGACGCTGTTGAACGTGTCGACACCGACGAGCGTACAGTCGGCACCCGCCACGCGCAGCGATGTCGCGATGCCGCAGCTTGATCCACCGGAGCCGACCGGTGCAACGAGAATCAGACGAGGGCCGACGGTCTCGAGCAGTTCGTGTGCGATGTTCGCATAGGCGAGCGCGTTGTTCTCGTTGTCGTACTGGCGACACCAGAACGCCCCTTGTTCGGCCGCGAGAATCTCATGCAGCCGGTCCAGTCGCGCCTTCTGGTAGCCCTGGCTGCCTTTTTTGTCGGTGACGATTTCCACCCGACCGCCGAGCATCTCGAGCTGGCGCTTGAATGCTGGATCAATCACGGGATCGCCGATCGCGACGAACGGGTGGTTCAGGCGGTTGCATACGATGGCCATCCCGAGCGCGAAGTTGCCGCTGGAGGTTTCCACAACTGTCTTGCCCGGCAGCAGTTCGCCGCGAGCGCGTGCCTTGCTGATGATGTAATTGGCGGGCACGATCTTCATGGCCTTGAATGACACCATGTGCAGCGCGCGCTCGATCGGAAACAGTACCGCATCCTGCATTGCATCAAGCGATGATTCGTATTGAAGCATGTACGATTCCTATACCGTTGTGTATTGAACTGATTCGATTCGAAGTCTGTGCAGTCGCGCTTGTGCATAAGCGGCCGATGCTGCCGTCTCGGGGGCGTTCGCGTCGTAGAGCAATCCGACGCATGTTCCCGAATGGGTCGCGACGAGCCCGAGCGCGCCGGTCTCGTCGTGCAGCGTGCGCAGGATGGCGATGTGCGGGTGTGGGTTGAAAATCTGTGACAACTCGCAGCTTCGCGTTGCGATCTCACCGAGTTCGCGTAAATCCAGTGCGCGAACCGCCGTTTTCATGCGCGCCAGCATGCCGCGGTACTCGTCCCGTACGTCCGCAGGCGGGTCGCGTTTCTTCCGGTTGAATTCGATCGTGTCGCATTCGCCACCGCGATCTGCGCTGACGATCACGAGGGCGGGCGTCTTGCCGAGTCGCTCGTCGAGTTTGACCTCGCGGTGGTAGAACGAGACGATGCCGTCGTACATCACGCCGTCCGTCGGTTCGATGAAACGAAGGATCGACTCGATCGTCTCGGGCGTTGGCGTGCGACCGTATGCGTACGCAACCGCACGAACCGCCGCAACCATGTCCGCCGATGAACTCGCCAGCCCCTTGCCGACGGCGATCATCGACTTGAAATGCAGCATGCCGCCCGGCGGCAGGTTGTGAAGACGCAGATAATCCTGAACCGCACGACATGCCTTGGTCTTGAATCCGACATCGGCGGCGACATGGTCGAAGCCCGTGATCTCGAACTCGACGATGCTCTTCAGGTTGATCGGCAATGTGACCAGGAAGTGCCGATTGTCCGGCAGGATGCCTTGTACCAGCTCGCCAAATGTTCCGCGGCATTCGCCTCTGGGAAATGGTGACAGGAATTCGTCGTTTCGTAGCGCATCGGCTTGCTCTGAGAGAACGTCCATTTTTCCCACTCGATATGAAGGCAGGTCGCAGTGTCGAGCTGAAAGCATAGCGACGGCCGCCCGTCGGTTTCTTTATGAAAATTGCGCACTAGTATCGAAATGTTGCTCAGCCGCAGGTGGCTAACGTGAGCCGGATTGGCTGGAAAACGGCGTGGATTCGATTGGATGCCAGCTGTCAAAACGCGGGGGGAAAGGCGCCGGATTCTTGTCGTATAAGGGTTTGCGGCCGAGCGAGGCATCGGGGGGGCGTGCCTGTCGATGGCCTGCCGTCGAGCGGCGATGTCTTTCGAGTTGCGCATTCGATCGAGTGCCTCGCACTTTACGCACGCAACCGGCCCGAGATAGAGTATTTCCAGAACGACGAAAACGCGCCTTCCAATAATCCAATGGGGAGCGGGCGCGGCTCCATCATCGCTCCAGTTTCGGCGAATGCGACGTGGCAATCGATCGAGGGCGATTCGATGTCAGGTCTTGTATTTGTGGTATCTGGATTAAATAAAATCCGGTATCGATTTTATGGTATTTGCTTATTAATCGGCGAGTTGATCTCTTCGGTTTGCGATTTTGCGTTTGCGAGTAAAAAAATCAATTTAACTATTCTGGAAATGTTAAATGGAAACGGTATTCGCTGGCCGGTTTATGACCTTTGACGGACAGGACGTCAGCAGGAACATGACACTGCGTGATGCCGCCGAGTGTGTGCGGGATCGGGAAGTAGCCGTGGCATTGCTCGATGTGGTGGCGCCTCTCGAAATCGACGCATGGTGGAACGATCGCGGTTTTCCCGATATGCGTAATCACCAATACCATCACGCCCTGAACGCAACGGGTATAACGCTGGGTCAGCTTCAACGTTCGAAGCCCGACGCGTTGATGGCAAATACCGCCGAATACTTTGGTCATGCGGGCGTGGCGAACATCCACATGCGTGAGACCCGTTTCATTCAGTTGTTCACGAAGGAGCTTGGTGCGGAGACCCTTCAATTCGGCAACTGGAGTCAATTCATGTTGGCCACGAAGCGGGAATATCCTCCGTTCGAAGGCGATCCGTTCAGCTTTGCGCCGCATTGCGACTGCATCGACTTCGGGCGCGACGTCGAGAGATGGCCGTTTCGACTCAACCTCGAGCAGTTGGGGGCGTTCATCACAATACAGAAGGCCGAAAACGAAGCGGGCTTCGTTCTGTGGGACATCCGCCCGGAATCGCGTCGGCAGCTCGACCAGTGGGCCGAAGAATACGCGAGGAGCAAGACGCTCGGTGTTCTCGAAGGCGTCGATGCGTTGACCGTTCGCCCGAAGAGCGGCCAGCTGTGTGTCTTCAATAGCCGCAATCTTCATGCGGTCGAACGATGCTCGTCGATGCGTCGCACGATCGGAACATTCCTGGTGTATCACGAGGCTGGCTGGAAACTGCTGCACTAATCCAGGTCACGCATGGCTCGATCTGATTACTGGCCCGAGGAATCATCCCGTCTCTTTCTAAAAGACTTTAAATGTACGAATCGTGCGTCACGGCGTCTGATGGAAAGAAGCTGCGAGTATTTCATGGCAACTGGCGTGAAACCGAGCCTTTCCTGACGCTGATTCTTCCGTTCGGGCTTCGCCTCGATGCTGCAAGAACGCTTTGTGCGCTGTTGGCAAGCGAGTTCAACCTGATTACCTGGCAAGGGCGTTCGCTGTGCGATCAGCCACTCGCCACGCATGAGCACGGCATGACGCCCGATGTGCATGTTCAGGACATGTGCTCGGTGCTGGACGCGTTCGGGATACGAAGGACGAATGTAGTGGGATTCTGCTCGGGCGCCGGCATCGCGCTGGTCGCCGCGACCCTTGCAGGACATCGAGTCGATCGTCTTGCACTGGTTTGCGGGGAATACATGCTCAGCCCCGCGGTCTGCCCGCAATCGAATTTTCAGCGGGAAGTCGACAGCCTGTTGCCGCTGGCGGCGGAAAGCCTCGAATATGCGGCCGCCCTGTGCGAGAAGCTCACGGCGAGCCGTGTACGCGAGCGTTCCCGGACCGAATTCGACGAGGAAGTCATCGTGCCGTTTTCGTCGGCCGATCGCCTGCACCGCCACGGGCTGAACTACCTGTCATATCGCGCCACGGACTTCATGGCGCTGGCCAGTGGCGTACCGCATCGAACGCGTCTGATTTCGACCGATCGCGATGAGCAGGTCAGTGCGGCCAGTTCGCAAGTCATTGCCGCGTTGTTGCGCAATACCGAGCGACATGTCGTGGTGCCGGGGGACCACTACGAGATTTTGCGAGGAAAGAACGCAGTCAACGATTCAATCATGGAGTTCCTCGGCAGCGGGGGCGCGGCATGACCGCGTGTGTGTTGGTTCGCTCCGGGCAATCTTGCCGTCCGGAGACGAGTGTCGGTTTTGCAGTGTTCCAGCAGGATTGAAGATGAGCATACTCGAGCGATTCGGGCAGGTGGTCGAGCGTCACGCTACGCACACCGCGCTGGCCGCGGACAGCGCGCGATACACGTACTCCGAGCTTGACGAGACTTCTGATCGGGTGGCAGCACGCCTTGCCAGATCCGGCGTGTTCGCAGGTTCGCCGGTCGCGCTGCTGCTGCCGCGCTCGCCCGGCGCCGTGATCGCGATGATCGGCGCGCTGAAGGCAGGCGCCTACTACGTTCCGGTTGACCCGACCAGTCCGGCCACGGTGTTGAACGCGCATCTGCGGGAGCTTGGCGCACGCGTTGCGCTGACCTTGCCCGAGCACGTTGCGCATTTGAAGCTCGATTCTGATCTCGACGATATCGCGCTGGTCGGGATCGGCCGGGACGGGGTCTTGCCGGCCGGGGGGGGCAGTGACGAAAGGGTCACTCGCGTGCAGGCGGCGGCGCCGGACGCGCCGGCCTACGCAATGTTCACCTCAGGCAGTACGGGCAAGCCGAAAGGCGTGCTGGTGCCACACCGGGCAATTCGGCGCCTGGTCATCGACACCAACTACATCGCACTGAATTCGAACGATCGCGTCCTGCAGATGGCGCCGATCACGTTCGATGCATCGACGTTCGAAATATGGGGGGCGCTCCTTAATGGCGCAACCCTGGTGGTCGAGGAATCGCCGGTGCTGGATCTGAACGCCGTGGGCCGTCTCTTGCAGGACGAACGCGTCACCGTCATGTGGTTGACGGCCGCGCTTTTCCATCTCGTCGTTCGCAACCGGCTCGCATTGATGTCGGGGCTTCGAGTGCTGCTGGCGGGAGGCGATGTGCTCCAGCCGGAGGCCGTCAGGCGTGTGCTTGCCGCGTTTCCGTCTTTGACCGTGATCAACGGATATGGGCCGACCGAAAACACGACGTTTACCTGCTGCCACGTGATGACGGCAGCGACACCGCCGGAGGCAACGGTACCCATCGGCAAGCCGATCACGGGTACGACGGTATGTGTCCTCGACGGGAGCGGGAAGCCCGTCCGCCGGGGATCGGCAGGCGAACTCCATACGGGGGGGGCCGGCCTTGCACTCGGCTATCTGAACGATGCGGAGAGAACCAGGGCCGCCTTTGTCGACGATCCTCATTGCAGCGATCGCAGGCTTTATCGGACAGGGGATCTCGTGCGGGAATGCGATGACGGTACTTACGAGTTCATTGGCCGCGTAGACAGGCAAGTGAAGATCCGCGGCTATCGCATCTCGGTCGAGCAGGTGCAGCAGGTTCTGGCGATGGCCGATGGAGTCGAGGACGCGATCGTCGAGGTCGGCCGCGACGAGCTGGGGGAGAAGCGCCTCGTCGCGTTCGTTCAGTCGTCTCAGGAGGCTGCCGGGGTCAGAGCGACTGTCCGACAGTACCTTGGGCAGCATCTTCCGGGTTACATGATCCCCGACGTGATCGAAGTGCAAGTGACGCTGCCGTTGACCGCGAATGGCAAGGTCAACAGAAAGAGCCTGATGAGTTCGCAGGAGAACCGCAACACTGGAGATGAACATGAGCGAATCGTTGCAATTCAAGGAACCCATTCGGAAACGACTGGCAGGGCTGTTTAAGGATCGTGAGATCGGTGACGACGACGATTTCTTCGACCTGGGTGCCAGTTCGCTATCGATCGTCGAACTGCAGGTCAAGATCGAGGAGGATTTTGGGGTGACCGTTCCGACGGCCAAGCTGATGCGGGAGCCGACGCTGGCTGGCTGGACCGAGCTTTATCGAGCGGCAGCCGTTGCTGCAGCCGTCGTAGAGAAATAGCGAAAAGTCATTCAACTGTGAGGATCACCATGACGCAGTTCTCATTGAATCCGGATGAACTCGCACGATTCCGTGCTCAGGGCTTCTTCGGACCATTTCGTGTGTACTCGCCCGAGGAGGCACGCGAACGCTACAAGGCCATCCGGGCCGAGCTGTTTGACCGGGAGCACGCAATCTATGACCTGCCGGCGACGAGCCCGATCGCCAATTACGATCGTCACCTCGACGTCAACCTGCTCAGCGAGCATATCGGCCGGCGCGAGATCGTCGAGCGCGTTGCGAGCATGCTGGGCCCGGACCTGTTGTGCTGGCGATCGGAGATGTTTCCGAAGTATCCCGGCGACGAGGGCACGGACTGGCACCAAGCCGACACGTTCGCACATGCGTCGGGGGCGCCGCAGATCATTTGGCCGGGCGAAAGCCGGTTTGGCGGTGCGATTACCGCGTGGACCGCGTTTACCGACGCGACCGAGCAGAACGGCTGCCTCCGCTTCATTCCCGGTACGCACGAGGAGATGTTCTACGACGAGTCGAAGAAGATGGCCTACGACGCGTCGAAGATCAACGCCCAGGAGAAGGACGGGATCAAGCGAGGATTTTTCGGTTACGACTACCGTTCCCTGCAAAAGGATCCGTCGTGGAAGCCGGAGGAGTCTCAAGCCGTGTCCATTACGATGCAGGCAGGTGAATGCGTGATCTTCTGGTCCACGCTCATGCACTCGTCGTTTCCGAATTCGACGACCGACACGACGCGACTGGGATACGCCAGCCGTTATGTTCCGACCGGCGTGAGGGTCTATCCGGATACGAACGTCGTCGAGGAATACGGCAGTTCGATCTCTCTCGACAAGTATGGCGTCGTGCTGGTTTCGGGGCAGGACAATTACGGGCACAACAGGCGTGTCCATGCCAATGCGAGAGGGCGGGCGTTTGCCTTCGGCGACCGCGGTTGAGGGTCTGCACGACTGATATCCGGATCGTCATGTCCTGCGCACGACGAGGACGGTGGCGATCCGGTCCATGCGATGGAGTGAACATGCAAACAACCCGGGCACTCGTGAAACGGCTTTTTTCCGAAGCGCTCAGCGTCGAGCACGTCGCGTCCGATGCGGATTTTTTCGTGCTCGGAGGTGGATCTCTGGCGGCAGCGGTGCTGGTGACGAAGCTCGAGCAGGCGTGCGGCATCGAAGTATCGCTGATGGACTTCATGAACCATTCGACGGTCGACGGCTTCGCCGATATTGTTGAGCAACGCCTGAGTGACGTCGCATGAGCCACGCCGCCGGCCGGTCCACCACAACGGAAGTGATGCGCGGCGCGTTCGACGCGAACGGCATCGAAATTCACTACCTTAGGCAAGGCAGTGGCCCGTTGGTCATATGCTCGCATGGTTTTCCCGACCACGCGGACAGTTTCCTGCCGTTGGCAACTGAACTGGCGGAAGCAGGTTTCACCGCAGTAGCACCGTACTTGCGTGGGTATGCGCCATCCAGTTCCGCTCCGTCGGATCAGTACCATACCTGCTATATGGCGCATGACCTGAGCGCGTTGATGGATGCGCTGGGTTTCGACAACGCGATTCTGGTCGGACACGATTGGGGGGCGCAAGCGTCGATCGCAGCGGCCATTCTGTTTCCGGAGCGCATCACAAAGCTTGTCGCGCTCGGATGGAGCCGTCCCGACGCGGCCCAGCGACTGCACTACGATTACCTGAAGGGAATCTGGCATACGTTCTTCTTTCAATCGCCGTCGGCCGAGCGGGTACTGGCCCATGACGATTTCGCCTTCATCGAAGCATGGTGGCGCGATGCGTCTCGAAACTGGGACGTGCCGCGGGAAACGATCGAGTCGATCAAGGCCACGTTTCGTCGACCAGGCGTACTTGAGGCGGCGCTTGCTCAATATCGGTGTCGTCATGTCGAACTGCGCGACCCGGAGCGTCGCGACCAGCAGGCACGCATTGCGGCCGGACCGGTAACCGTGCCGACGCTGCTGATGCATGGCACCCACGATCGTGAAGGGCGACTCGACGCCTTTGTCGGCGACGGCGTGCCCGAGTATTTCTCGGCAGCGCTTACGCGTGAGGTCGTCGAGGGGACGGGGCACTTCCTTCACCTCGAAAAGGCCGCCGAGGTGAATCGAGCGATTGTTGATTTCATTCTGGCGCGATCATGAACCCGATTCGTTTGTCGGATATTCACGTGGACGATTTCGCTGAGCGAGACATCGTTCCTTGTCTGAACTACTGGTATCGGTCGCCGCCGGCTCTCATGGAGTCGATGAATATCGACGTCGAAAAGCTACCGAGTGAGCGGCGGATGCAAGAGTTGTTGACGATTCTGGTGCTGCGCGGATGCAGCGGCATGGCACCTGTGCCGATCTTGACGATCCGGCACATGGATGACGCGATCGGTGTGCATGAGCTGACGCACCTCGACGCGGAATGCAGCGCGGTCATGCATGCCCACATCTGGTACGCCCGGTATCGCGGCATTGGCATCGGCCCGGTTTCCTATCTGGCGGCCATGCGCATCTTCTTCGATCGATTCGATTTGCAAAGCATTCGTTTCGAAACCCCGGCCAGTAATGCTTCGGCGCAAAGCGTCAAGCGCAAGCTCGGGATCGAGCCGTACGGAGAGGGCGTCATTGACATGCCGATGCTTCGTCATCCCGTGAAAACGGTCAGCTATCGCGTGCTACGCCACGAACTGGACAGCATCGAACGATTCGTCAGGTCGACGGCTGGCTGAGCGCAATTCGTGGGCCGCATTTGTCTTTTCAATGCCGTTGCAATGATATCTGCCAAGGAGGCGTCATGTCGTTCGCTCTTTCATCAGGAATTGACCAATTCAAACCGCTGGCGGTTGCCGCATACATTCTCGCGCTGTCGATTACGCCGGGCCCTAACAACGTCATGCTTGCTGCATCGGGGGCCAATTTCGGATTCTTGCGCACGTTGCCCCATCTGTTCGGCATTACGATAGGTGCAACCACGCTGGTGGTATTGAGCGCGACCGGTCTCGGGGTCGTGTTCATCGAATATCCGGCGGCGAGACTGGCCTTGTTCGTGATTGGCGCGCTGTATCTCGCGTACCTCGCCTTCAAGATTGCGAACGCGGGGCGGCCTGCTGCCAAAGATGCGGAAACGAAGCCGTTCTCGTTCGTGCAGGCCGCGATGTTTCAGTTCGTCAATCCGAAGACCTGGCTGATGGCCGCGAATCTGATCGTTCTGTTTTCGGTTGACGGTGAGGGCTTCATTTCATCGGTGATCGGCATCTGCATATTGATGGTGGTGATCAATTTTCCGGCCGTGTCGGTGTGGGCGGTGCTCGGCGTCGGTATGCAGACCATGCTGCAAACCGAGCGCGCGCGCGTGATCTACAACCGCACGATGGCGTTGCTGCTGCTGGCATGCGTTCCGTTGCTGTTCTGGAAGTAAGCGCGAGCGAGTATTGCCGCCATGTCAGACAGCGCCAAACTTCCCCGCGGTCTCGTGTCTTTCTCCGCCAACAGGCATCCGGATGCGCGGATCTTTTGCCTGCCCTATGCGGGCGGCAGTGCGTCGATCTTCGCCGGCTGGCAGCATGCGCTGCCGGCGAACATCGACGTGTGCGCGATCGAATTGCCGGGACGCGGCAGCCGATTTTCCGAAGCTGCGCTGACGCACATGAATGCCGTGGTCGACGAACTGTCGCGCATCGTGGGCGATTGCCCTCGGGTTCCTTTCGCATTGTTCGGGCATAGCATGGGCGCTGTCATCGCGGTGGAACTGGCGCGTCGGCTCGTCGACCTGGGGTGTCGTCCGATCGCACTTGTCGCGTCGGCATGCGCCGCACCGCACTTGCCCATCCGACGCGATCACGTCTTGCATCTTCTTCCACGCGATGCATTGATCGATGCGTTGATACGTCTCGACGGATTGCCGGCCATCGCACGCGAGAGACGGGACTTCATCGACACGTTCATGCCGACCATTCGCGCCGACCTGCAGTGCAGGGAAACCTGGCGCAGCACGCCGCGCGACCTGGGTATTCCGATTCACGTGCTGACCGGTACGGACGACAGGCTGGTATCGGAAGCGGACGCGCTGGAATGGCATGTGTTCACGTCGGCGGAATTTTCGATACGACGCTTCGACGGCGGCCATTTCTTTATCCATTCGGCAAAGCAGGCCGTACTGGATTACCTCGCCGCGATCGTCGAGCGTTCGCTGGAACTGCATCATGGCAACCCGGTGTCGATGGCACACAGCACGTGCGCGCCGGACAACGATAGAGGCACGACGTGACTCATTTTGAAAATTGGCAGGTTCGGAAGCCCGCGATTTCGGCATCGGGCGGCATCGTCGTCAGCCAGCACTACAAGGCGTCAAGCATCGGAGCGGTGGTGCTGGAGGAGGGGGGCAATGCCATTGATGCTGCGATAGCCGCGAGCTTTGCGATCGGTGTGCTTGAACCTTGGCAAAGTGGTTTGGGCGGCGTGGGGCATATGGTCGTCGCGCCTGCCGACGGCGCTGCATTCAGTATCGACTTTGCGGCCAGGGCGCCATTGGCGCTCGAACCGGACGATTATCGCCTGACCGGAGAGCCGGCGCGGGGCATGTTCGGGTGGCCCGCGGTCGTCGATGACCGAAATCTCGAAGGTCCGTTTTCAATCGGTGTGCCGGGGCAGGTTGCCGGCATGACACTGGCACACCGTGAGTTTGGCTCGCTGCCCTGGCGCCGGCTCGTGGAGCCGGCGGTTCGTTGCGCGCGGGACGGACTTGAAATAGATTGGTATCTGACCTTGAAGATCGCAGCCGCCGCTGCAGGGCTCGCCCGTTATCCGGCCAGCAAGGCGTGCTATTTGCGAGATGGGCATGTGCCTGCGTCGGACTGGTCGGGGGTGGCATCGCCCATCACGCTCGAGAATCAGGCCGTTACGCTGGAGGCGCTTGCCGAGCGGGGAGGCGACGATTTTTACCGCGGCGCGCTTGCCCGCCGGATCGCTACCGATTTCACGACCGTGGAATCGCGTCTGAGCCTCGACGATCTCGCCGCTTACAACGCAGAAATCAGTCAGATCGATGCGCTGCACTATCGTGATGCGGCCATCATGACCTCATCGGCGCTCACGGCAGGGCCGGCGCTGACACGTGCGCTGGCGCTGTTCGAGCAGCAATCCACCGATGGCGGGATTGCCCACCCGGATGCGCAGTTCTTGTCGCGGATTTCCGACGCACTGACGCGAACCTATGCGGAGCGTATCGGCGGTGCGGCGCCGGCAGATGACGCACGACGCGGTACGTGTACGACGCACATCAGTGTTGTCGATCGACATGGCAACGCGGTTGCATTGACACAAACGTTATTGTCGATGTTTGGCTCGAAAGTGACCTTGCCGCATACGGGTATCGTCATGAACAACGCCGTCATGTGGTTCGATCCCCGGCCCGGAAAGGCCAACTCGATCGTGCCTGGTGCAGTGCCGCTGTCCAACATGTGTCCCACGGTGGTCAAGCGCGCAACAGGGGATGTGCTCGCGCTCGGTGCATCGGGCGGCCGACGGATCATGCCGGCCGTCATGCAGCTCATTACGTATCTGATCGATTGCGGCATGTCGATCGAGGATGCGATTCATTTTCCGCGTCTGGATGTGAGCGGCGACCCGTGGGTCACGGTCGACGATCGCATGGATATGTCCGTTTCGGATGCCATTGGCAAAACTCACGAAGTCAGGCGGGCCGCTAACCTGATTGCTCCGAATTTGTTTGGTTGTCCAAATGTTGTCATGCGAAACGCAGGAACCCGACAGTTGACCGGAGGCGCGTTCGTTTCGTCTCCCTGGTCAACCGCAGTGGCGGAACGCGACGCACGTTAAGGCTGCTGTTATCCAGTTCATGATCGACCACACCATGCCAGAAGATTTCAACTATCTGATCAGTATTCTGAACGCCCCGGTCTATGACGTAGCGGTCAAGACGCCGCTCGATACCCTGTCCCGGCTCTCCGAGCGCTTTGGCAGCCGCATATTGCTCAAGCGTGAGGATATGCAGCCGAGCTTCAGCTTCAAGGTTCGGGGTGCCTATACGCTGATGGTGAGACTGTCCGGCGACGAGCTGGCCCGCGGGGTGGTGACTGCATCCGCGGGCAATCATGCGCAAGGCGTGGCACTTGCCGCGCACACACTCGGCTGCAAGGCACGGGTGTTCATGCCTCACACAACGCCGGAGATCAAGGTGCAGGCCGTCAAGCGGTACGGCGCCGAGGTGGTGCTGTGCGGCGACAATTTTGACGACGCCTGCGATGCCGCGTTGGCGGACGCCAGGGAGAAAGGCAGTACGTTCGTGCCGCCTTTCGATCATCCTCACGTGATTGCAGGTCAAGGTACGGTCGGGATGGAAATCCTCCAGCAGACGACTCAGCTTGATGCGATATTCGTGCCGATCGGCGGCGGCGGGCTGGCCGCCGGCATTTGCGCCTACGTCAAGCGCGTCAAGCCGCAGATCAAGATTTTCGGCGTGGAGCCGAGCGACGCCGATAGCATGTCCCAGGCGCTCGCGGGTGGCGCACCGGTTCGGCTTGCGCATGTCGGTCGCTTTTGCGATGGTGTCGCGGTCCGTCAGGTCGGGGCGTACAGCTACAAATTGTGCGAGCAGTATCTCGACGGCATCGTGCGGGTCAACAACGATGAAGTGTGCGCGGCGATCAAGGATGTTTTTGTTGATACGCGCTCGATTCTCGAGCCATCCGGCGCATTGGCGCTCGCCGGATTGAAGGCCTGGCGACAACGCGAGCAGAAGGGCGCGACGCTGGTTGCAATTGCATCCGGGGCCAACATGAATTTCGATCAATTGCGCTATATCGCGGAGCGCTCGACGATCGGCGAAAACCGTGAGGCGCGTTTCGCCGTCTCGATTGCCGAGCATCCCGGGAGCTTTCGCTCACTCATGGAGCGACTCGGTGAGTATGTCGTGACCGCATTCGACTACCGCCGCACGACAGGGAACGCGGCGCAGGTTTTCGTGGGCGTGCAGACGTATGGTGCCGAAAGTGCGCGAAAGATCGTCGAGGACCTTGGGGCGGCCGGGTATCGGGCGACGGACCTTGGCGGGAGTACGTTATGGCGAACGCATGGCCATCAACTCGTCGGCACGGATACATTCGACGTCGAGAGGGAAAAACTCTTCGAGGTGATGTTTCCGGAGCGCCGAGGTGCATTGCTGGAATTTCTGCGGAAGTTCGGGGACGAGTGGGATATCAGTTTGTTTCACTACCGGAACGAAGGGTTTGACTATGGCCGCGTCCTGATCGGTATTCGATGCGACCGCGCTGATTCCGCGCGGCTGTACAGCGCGCTGGAAGCGACGCGGTTCGAGTTCAGCGAACAAACCGATGCGTCGCCGTATCTGGCATCGCTGCATGACGAGCGGCGCTGAAGACTGATCATCACCTTGGTCGAGGCTATGTTGGATATTCATCAATTGGTGACGATGGGTTTTTATACGGTCCTCGTGCTGATCGTTCCAGGGCCAACCAACACGCTGCTGTTTTCATCGGGAATCAGTGTGGGACTGGCAAGGACGCTGCCACTCGTGCTCGCAGAGGCGGCAGGCTATGTCACCGCGATCTCTGTTTGGGGCATGTCGTTGCTGGCGCTCGCCGTACAGCATCCTCAGGTCTTGAGCGCGATCAAGATTGCGTGTTCGTCGTACCTGCTGTTGCTGGCTGCGAAAATGTGGACGCGAGGCCGATTGGAAGATGATCAACGTCCGAAGGCCGTGACGAGACGAGACATGTTTGTCGCGACCCTGTTGAATCCGAAGGCTTTTCTGCTTGCAAGCACGGCATTTCCACTCCAGGCGTTTCATGATGCCAATCACGGAGTCGCCGCGTTCGGTACGTTTCTGCTGATCCTCGTGCCCGTCGGGGCAGGCTGGGCGAGCCTGGGGCGCGTGACAGGGATCCTGGCATCGGGACCGAGCCAAATCACGGCTCTGCTTCGTTCTGCATCGTTGCTGCTGGTCTTGTTTTCCGGGACTCTGCTGTATTCAGCCGTCAAGTGACCGTCCATGACCATGTCCGCCATGCGATCACGCAACGTTTGTCCGGCTGATTTGTTCATTCGCAATATGGAACCGGCCCTTGTGCAGTGGGAAGCCTTGGCCGCCACACTGCGACCGGCAGCGGCGCGACCATGCGCACCAGATCCCGAAGGCGGCGGTCAAGGGTATAGCGACCCCGCAAACGCGTGACGAGCAATGCGGAAAATCGCTTGAACGCGCGCCCGTAGGGCGCGTCGACATCAAACAGGTTGTGCTTCATGCCGAGGTGCTTTTGCGGGATCGCATGATATAAACATCTGATTAAAAAAGAAAAACAGAATTGAACGTGTCCGTAAATATTCGGATTGACGAGCGGCTCGCCTTGTTCGAAACGGCCGCCGTCGCGGCTTCGCACGTGCCCTGTTCTCCGGCATACGGGTTTCGATTCGTATGTTCGAACAGGCCGCGTGGACTATAAATGGATGCGTGTACCGGTGCTTGTCGGGCGCCTGCGCGTCTCGCGCAGGGCGTCGCCGCGACTGCCGGGGGAGGTGCACCGTGGTTCGCCAGACGCTTGCTCGCGCCGTGCTTCGCACCGCGTTGATCGGGGGCGTGTTCGCCGTTTTTTTGCCGCCGCCGGCTGCCAATGCCGCCACCGTCGCGCCGCCCGCCGCGCCGCGTGCCCTGAAGCAGAGGGCGCCCGCCGCGCCTTACGCGATGCCGGTCGATTTTCCGGCGATCGTCGACCGCTACGGTCCGGCGGTCGTGACCATCATGGCAACTGCGCCCGACCAGCAATCCGGCGGCCCGTCCTTCGCGATCCTCGATCCCGACGATCCGCTCGCCGCATTCTTCCGGCACGACGCGCCGCCGCCGGCGCAGGGGCAAGCACAAGGACCACAGGCGCCACAGGCGCCGGCGCCCGACTCGGCGCCGCGCGCGGTATCGGGTAGCGGCTCGGGCTTCATCATCAGCGCCGACGGCCTGATCCTCACGTCGGCCCATGTGGTCGACGAGGCGACCGACGTGACGGTGCGGCTGACCGACCGCCGCGAATTCAAGGCGACCGTGCTGGCCGTCGATCCGCAAAGCGACGTCGCCGTGCTGCGCGTCAACGCGACGAAACTGCCGTTCGTGCGCGTCGGCGATTCGTCGAAGGTCCGCGCGGGCGAACCGGTGATGACGATCGGCGCGCCGGACGGATCGGGTAACACGGTGACGGCCGGCATCGTCAGCGCGACGTCGCACCGGTTGCCGGACGGCAGCGCATTCCCGTTCTTCGAAACCGACATCGCGCCGAATCCCGACAACTCGGGCGGCCCCGTGTTCAATCGCGCGGGCGACGTGATCGGCATCGCGGTGCAGGTCTACACCGGCAACGATCGCTACGCGAGCATGACGTTCGCGATCCCGATCGCATTCGCGGCAAAGGTGCGCGCGCAGTTGCAGGCGCAACAGCAGGCACAGATGCAGGCGCAACAGGCTCAGGCACCAGCGCCCGGTGCGCCGTCCGGCAACGCGTTCGGCGTCGACGTGCAGGACGTCGGCGTCGGGCTGGCCGCGGCATTCGGGCTGTCGCGTCCGGCGGGTGCGCTCGTCAACGGCGTCGCGCCGGGTTCGCCGGCCGCCGCGGCCGGCTTGAAGCCCGGCGACGTGATCGTGAAACTCGGCGACAAGGCGATCGGCCGCTCGGCAGAACTGAACGACCTGGCTGCCGCCTTACCACCCGGCGAGAAGGCGCCGCTGCGTGTGATCCGCAACCGCGCGCCGGTGATGCTGACGATCACGGGCGCCGACGAAGCGGCCGGGAATGCACCGGCTGCGACAGCGGCCATGGCCGCGCCGAAGGCGGCCGCACGACCAGGCCCCGGCGCGGGCGACCGAGGCGACCGCCTGGGGCTGACGATGCACGCGCTGAGCGACGACGAGCGTCGTTCGACGGGGCTCGCGGTCGGAATGATGGTGGACGCGGTGCACGGCCCGGCCGCGACGGCGGGCATCCAGCCGGGCGACGTCGTCCTGGAACTCAACGACACGCTGCTCGAGACGCCGGACGACGTGCCCTCGCTCGAAGCGAGCGGCGGCAACGTGATCGCCGTGCTGATCCAGCGCAACAACGCGCGGAAGTTCGTGTCGGTGCGCGCGCGTTAGGGCGTTGACGCGGCGGGTGTCGCCCGCCTAACATCGTTCGATATCGCGGGCAGTCAGCCCGGCATTCAGGAGCCATTCGGCATGAAAACGGCTTGCTTCATCGTAGTAGTCCACAGGCGCAGGGTCCGGTAGCGGCACCGCGCCGGCACCCATGCGCCCCCGACTCGTTCGGGGGCTTTTTTTTGCGTTGCGCGCGGCCGTCCGGTCGGTGCGCGGAGGGTATCCGCTTGCAATCGAACCTGCCGATCGATTCCGCCCCGGCGTCGCCGCGACACGTGACGCTGATCCTGCTGTGCGCGCTCTCGGTGCTGCCGCTGAGCCTGTTCCTGCCGTCGTTGCCGACGATCGCACGCGACCTGCATGCCGACTACGCACTCGTCGTACTGTCGCTCGGCGGTTACGCGGCGGTGGCCGCGTCGCTCGAGTTCGTGATGGGGCCGCTGTCGGACCGGTTCGGGCGGCGGCCGGTCGTGCTGACGAGCGTCGGCGTGTTCGCGCTCGGTTCGCTCGGCTGCGCGATGGCGACCGATATCCGCGTGTTTCTCGCATGCCGGCTGATGCAGGCGGCGATCACGTCGGTCTATCCGGTGTCGATGGCGACGATCCGCGATACCGGTGGAGGCTCGCGTGCGGCGAGCCGGATCGGCTATGCGGCGATGGCGGCCGCGTTCGCGCCGATGCTCGGCCCGACGCTCGGCGGCGCACTCGACCAGACGGTCGGCTGGCGGGCGAGCTTCTGGCTGCTCGGCGCGCTCGGCATCGCCCTGTTCGGCTGGTGCGCATCCGATTTCGTCGAAACCCATACGAACCGGTCGTCAAGCTTCCGGCAGCAGCTTCGCGCGTATCCGGCGCTGCTCCGCGCGCGTCGTTTCTGGGCCCATGCGCTTTGCATGGCGTTTTCGACGGGCTCGTTCTACGCGTTCCTGGCCGGCGCGCCGCTCGCCGCGAAAACGCGGTTCGGCATTGCGCCGGCGGAGATCGGTTTTTACATGGGGACGATCACGGCCGGTTTCGTCGGCGGCAGCTTTCTGGCTGCGCGTATTGCGGGCCGCTACACATTGGCCACGACGATTCTGTACGGGCGCGTCGTCGCATGTGCGGGGCCGTCGATCGCGCTCGGGCTGGTGTTCGGCGGCGCGACGCATGCGCTCGCATGGTTCGGGCCGTGCGTGCTGGTCGGCATCGGCAACGGGCTGACCAATCCTGGCGCGCATGCCGGCGCCGTGTCGGTGCGCCCGGAGCTGGCGGGCAGCGCGTCGGGGCTGGCCGGTGCGATGACGATCGCCGGTGGCGCCGCGCTGTCGTCGCTGACGGGCGCGGTGCTGACCGCCGGCAACGCGGGTTATGCACCGCTCGCGATGATGCTGATGTCGGCGTCGATCGCGCTGGTGGCCGCCGTCTGCGTGCGGGTGTTCGATGCGCGGGATGCCGCGCCGTGACCGCGGGTGCGGCCCGGTACCGTGGTGCGGCCGATTGGCGGACAATCCGTCGAATACCGGGCGACGACGCACCCGCCGCGAGCCGTATTCCCCGACGCGCGCGAAGGGTGACTGGACGAGGATGCGATGAGCGATTTTTCAGATTTCCAGCGGGACATCGCCGATGCCGCGAGGGCGACCTTCAAGGCACTGCGGGCGTTGCACCCGGACGAGCATTTCTACGCGTTCGCGCTCTATACGGACAGCGGCGCGATGACGGTGGTGCCGGCCGCCAATTCGATCGAAGGGCTGAGCCGGATCCGTGCGCAACGGGCGATCGCGGACGACGATCCGGCGCCGTGGTACGCATGGGGTTCTGCCGAATGGGCGTACGAGGCGGCGGAGGCGTCGCCGTTCAACGCGATCTGCGGCAGGCTGGCGGACGAAGTGCTGAGTCCGCAGTTCGTTCCGTCGCGATTCGCGGAATTCTCGCGGCAACTGCAGGCCGACATGATCGAGGCATTGCGGCTGCTCGACCGCGAGGGCCTGTTCGGCACGGGCGAGGAACGGGCGGCCATCACGCTGTTCGTGTCGATCAGCGACGACGACGCAGCCAGGGCGCTGGAAAACGCATCGGCGAAAACGCTGAATCCGCCGGTCGTCGCCGACGCGTTCCTGCGTCGTTTCGGCTGACCGGCATCGGGATACCGCACGGCGGCCTCGGCGGGCGGCCGCCGTGCGTGCTGCATTACGGCTTCGCGCCCACCACGAATTCGAACGTCGCGACGCCGTCGACGCCGCCCGTCACGCGGTCGCCCGGCTGCAGCGCGCCGACGCCGGCCGGCGTGCCGGTGAAGATCAGGTCGCCGGCCTTCAGCTCGACCGAGCGCGACACATACGCGATGACGTCGGGCACGGCCCAGATCATGTCGGCCAGGTCGCCTTGCTGGCGCGTGTCGCCGTTCACCGCGAGCCAGATGCGGCCCGTCGCCGGGTGCCCGGTGGCCGACGCCGCGCGCAGCGCGGTCACGGGGCCCGACGCGTCGAAACCCTTCGCCCAGTCCCACGGACGGCTCAGCTTCTTCGCTTCGGCCTGCAGGTCGCGGCGCGTGAGGTCGACGCCGACGCCATAGCCCCACACGTGCGACAGCGCGTCGGCCGGGTCGATCGACCGGCCGTCCTTGCCGATGGCGACCACCAGCTCGATTTCATGATGGAGATCGTTCGTCAGCGGCGGATAGGCGACGGTGCCGCTGGCCGGAACGATCGCGTCGGCCGGCTTCGTGAAGAAGAACGGCGGTTCACGGTCGGGATCGGCGCCCATTTCGCGGGCGTGGTCGGCGTAGTTGCGGCCGACGCAGAATACGCGGCGCACCGGAAAGCGTGCGGACGACTGTTCGACTTCGACGGAAGGACGCTCGGCAGCGTCGATGACATAAGCGGACATCGGATGGCCTCGTTCGGTAGGAAGACGGATGCCGGCGCCCGTGCGGCGCACGGGCCGGCATGCATGCAACGATACCCGACGCGCATACGGCCGGATGCGACGCAACTGCGTTTTACCGGGACAAAACTACGCGTCGGCGGCCGGCGGCACGTCGTCGCTGTCCGGCAGCGCGGCGTTCGCGTCGCGGTACGCCTTCGGCGACACGCCGACGCGCGCACGGAAGCGCCGCGCGAAATACCCTTCGTCGCGGAAGCCGACGGAGCGTGCGATGTCCGCGATGCGGCGGCTCGTGTGGGCCAGCAGCGATTGCGCGAGCGCGATCCGGCGCTCGGTCACGAGATCGGTGAAGGTGCTGCCGGTTTCCTTGCGCACCAGGTGCGCGAGGTAGTTGGGCGACAGGAACGCGGCCTCGGCAGTCGCGGCAAGCGTCAGGTCCTCGCGGGTCAGGTTCGCGCGGACGTGCCGCATCACGCGCGCGAGCGCGTCGCGCCGGCCCGCGCGCTGGGCCCCGCGCTGCGCGAGCTTGTCGAGCGCACCCGCGTACTGCGTGCAGACGAGCCCGATCAGTTGCAGCAGGTAGCCGCGCAGCAACGTGGTCGAGCCGAACGTGCGCACGCGATCGGTGTCGAGCATGCACAGCGCGAGGCGACGTGCTTCCTCGTACGTGTCGCCGGTCAGGATGAAGTCGAGATGTTCCTGGAAGCGGAACGGTGTCAGCTCGGGGAAGCGGTGCGCAGGCACGTCCTCGAGGTCGAGCGGATCGACGTCGAGATCGGCGCGCAGGAACGCCTGGCTGAAGTTGATCACGATGAAATGCGCGCCTTCCGGATGCGGGATCAGGTGTTCGCGGTGCGGCAGCACGAACGCGAGCGCGCCGCGCGGAAACGGCCGCGTGACGCCGCCGATCCGCTGCTCGGTGTCGCCGCCGAGATTGAACTGGATCTGGAAATACGCGTGCCGGTGCGGCTCGGTGATCGCCTGGCGCGACGCCTGGTCGCGGATGTAGAAGTCGAGCCGGTCGCTGCGTTCGGGCATCCCGTACAGGCGCGGCGGGGCGGTGGAGGGCATGAAGGATTCTGCTGTTGGTGACGCGGTGGAGCCGCGATGGTACAGCGAACCGGACGCGGCCGGAACGTGCGGGCGCGCCGCGGCGTGGCGATCAGGCGTCCGGATGGAAGCCGAGATAGCGTGCGTGCGGGCCCGCGCCGTTGCCGGCAAGCGCGCTCGATGCCCCGACCGACACGAGCGTTTCCACCGTGGGCGCGCGGTTCGACACCAGCTTCCATTCGGTCGCATCGCCGGCGGCCGCGGGCGACGGGGCGCGCAGGTCCGTCAATGCGGCGAGCAAGGTGGCGGCGGGCGGCGCATGGACCACGAATCCTTCATTGGCGACGGCCGCCGTGTCGATGCCCAGCGCCGCGCACAGCCGCGCGCGCAACGGCGTCTCGGCCTCGCTCGCCGCGCGCGAGCGGGCGATGTTCTCGCGCGTCGCCGCGTCGACGAGCATGCCGCCACGGACGAGCGGCGCGTGCTGCCAGGCGTCGGGCGGGCATTGCTTGCCGCCGGGCATCAGCGGCACGAACGGATTGACTTCGGCCGGATAGATCCGGCACACGAGCGGGCGCTCGTCGTAGATCCCGCAGCGCAGGTCGTCGCGCAGGTTCGGACACGGGCCGGCATGGGCCGCGGTGAGCACGGCCGTGATGCGCACGGGCAGCGAACCGCTCATCGCGGGCGTCGAACGCGCGCGCTTGTACGCAGCGAACGCGTCGCCAGGCTCGGGTTCGACGGGCCACGGCATCGCGTCGCACAGCAATTCCACGTGGCCGCCGCGCTGCAGCCACGCGATCGCTTCGTCGAGCGTGAGAGGAATGCGCAGGTCGCGGCAGCATGCGCCGCATCCGGTGCAGGCAAAGTCGATGTCGAGGTCGGTCGAGGTTGTATTCATGACGGTGATGCGGAAACATCGGGCGGGACGCGAAGCATCGAGATGCCGCCGGTGATGGTGTTCATCGGTCGAGCAGCGGGGCCACCCGGCGGCGGAGTTCGGGCACGACGTCGGCGTCGAACCACGGATGGTGCTTGAACCACGCCTGGTTGCGCGGCGACGGGTGCGGCAGCGGCAGCACGCCCGGGCCGTAGTCGCGCCACGCGCGCACGGTGTCGGTGAGTGTCGCCTTGCGCGTGTCGCGCAGGAAATGCCGCTGCGCGTACTGGCCGATCAGCAGCGTCAGGCGGATCGACGGCAGTTCGGCCAGCAGCCGGTCGATCCACAGTGGTGCGCATTCGGGGCGCGGCGGGTTGTCGCCGCTCGCGCCGCGGCCCGGATAGCAGAACCCCATCGGCACGATCGCGAAGCGCGTTTCGTCGTAGAAGGTGTCGGCGTCGACGTCGAGCCAGCCGCGCAGCCGCTTGCCGCTCGCGTCGTCCCACGGGATGCCGCTCGCATGGACGCGTGCGCCCGGCGCTTGCCCGACGATCAGGATGCGTGCGTCACGATGGGCGCGCACGACGGGGCGCGGGCCGAGCGGCAGGTCGGCTTCGCAGGCGCGGCACGCACGGATTTCGGTGAGCAGCACGTCGAGCGGCGCGTGCGTTCGTTTCGGCATCGATTCGGATCGGGGACGGAGTGGTCGTGCAGTGTCGCCCGGGCGGTGCGTGCCGGATGCCGCCGGGTGGCCCGGATCGGCGTGGCGCGGCCCTGGCGCGCACCCAGGGCTTCATGCGGCACGCATTACGCGTGCGACGGACCCGATGCGCCGCCTTCGGCGACCGCAGCATCATACAACGCAGTCTGCGCGATTGCCGCGGCGATGGCCGCATCGTCGTGCGGACCGTCGAGCATTCCCCAGCGCCGGTATTGGGACAGGAACCAGCGCCCTTCGTGTGGATCGGGCCGGTTCACGGCGCCGCCGTCGTGGAAGCGGATCGGCAGCGGCGGTGCGGCGAACGGCCCCGCGCCGTAGTCGCCGAGCAGGCGTGGCGCGATCAGCCGGGCCGGCACGCCGAGCGCGTCGGGCGACGCGAGCCAGTCGGCCGCTTCGCGGCGGTGCGCGGCACTGTCGAGCCACGCACACGCATCGACGAGCGTGCGGATCAATGCGCGCGCGGTGGCCGGATACAGCGCGACGAAGTCGCGCCGGGCGGCCAGCACCTTCTCCGGATGATCGGGCCAGATCTCGCTCGTGACCGCGACGGTCCGGCCCGCGCCGCACGCGTCGGCCACCGCGTGCCATGGCTCGCCGGAACAGAAGCCGTCGAGTTCGCTGCTGGCGAGCGCGGCGACCATCTCGGGCGGCGGGATCACGACGCTGCGCACGTCGCGCAGCGGATCGACGCCGTGCGACGCGAGCCAATGGTTCAGCCACATCGCGTGCGTGCCGGTCGGGAACGTCTGTGCGAGCAGCGGCTTGCGGCCGAGCGTCGCGAACGCGTCGCGCACGCTGCCGCTTTCGCGACAGGCGTCGGCCAGGCCGCGCGACAACGTGATCGCCTGGCCGTTGCGGTTCAGCACCATCAGCGCGGCCATGTCGGCCTGCGGGCCGCCGATGCCGAGCTGCAGCCCGCTGACGAGGCCGTACAGCGCATGCGCGGCGTCGAGCTCGCCGCTCAGCAGCTTGTCGCGCACGGCAGCCCAGGACGGCTGGCGGCTCGGTTCGAGCGTGAGGCCGTGCCGCGCACCGAGGTTCAGGCGCTGCGCGACGATCAGCGGGGCCGCGTCGCTCAGCGCGACGAAGCCGAGGCGAAGATGCGCGCGTTCCGGCGCGGCGGGAGGGGAAGTATCCATGGCAGTCATGACTGGGGTGATCCGTCGAGCAATTGCCGCGCGACGTCGACGATGCGCAGGCCCTGGTCCATCGCGCGCTTGCGCAGCGCCGCATACGCATCGTGCTCGGACAGCTTGCGCTGGTCCATCAGCGCGCGTTTCGCGCGATCGATCAGCTTGCGCTCCGCGAGTTCGCGCTCGACGTCGGCCAGCCGGCGGCGCAGCGCATCGTCGTGCGAGAAGCGCGCGAGCGCGACTTCGAGAATCGGGGCGAGACGCTCGGCCGACAGCCCTTCGACGAGATACGCGCTGACGCCCGCGCCGACCGCCGCACGGATCAGTTCCTGGTCGGCGTCGTGGCTGAACATCAGCACGGGGCGCGGCGCGGTCACGTGCATCACCGCGAGCTGTTCGAGCGTGTCGCGCGACGGCGAATCGGTATCGATGATCACGACGTCGGGACGCTGCTCCTCGACGGCTGCCGGCAGGCGCGCGGGTGTCGCGACGTCGTTCAGCATCTCGTAGCCGAGGCGCGCGAGTGCGTCGCCGAGCTCGCCGATCGGCTTGTCGGTGTCGGTGACGAGCAGCACGCGCAGGCGGGCGGGAGAAGCAGGCGTACTCATGATGCGAACGGCGGCGGCGAAACCGTGGCGCGATGTGCGGATCGGAGGCGGCGGCTACGTGCGTGCATCGTGCGGGTGCCGTCCGCGGCGACCCGGCGGCCGACGCGCACGGTGCCGCTGTCTTCATGATAGGTGGGCGGCCGGTGCCGCGCGGTGTCGCGCATGCTACGCGGCCCGCGACAAGGCCGTTTCGGTTGCGGCCAGCGCTGCGCCCGCGCCCGGCACATCCTGCACGGCGGCTTCGCCGATCGCCCCGCCGACGAGGATCACGGCCGGGCTGCCGAGTCGCGCGGCCTCGACACCGTGCGCGAGCGTGCCGAGCGTGCCGGTCCAGCGGCGCTCGTCGGGCGTGCCGGCCCATTGCACGGCGGCGGCCGGCGTCGACGAAGGCAGCGCGGCGAGCAGGCCGGCCGCGATGCTGTCGACGCGGCTCATGCCCATGTAGATCGCGAGCGTGGTACCGGTCGCCGCGAGCCGTGCCCAGTCGGGTTCGCCATGATCCTGGCGGTGGGCCGTGACGAACGTGACGCCATGGCAGTGCTCGCGGTGCGTGAGCGAGATGCCGAGGCTCGCGGCGGCCGCGAACCCCGACGAGATGCCGTTGACGATCTCGACCGGAATCGCGGCGGCGCGCAGCGTCGCGAGTTCCTCGCCCGCGCGGCCGAACAGCAGCGCGTCGCCGCCTTTCACGCGCACCACGTGCGCACCGCGCAGCGCGTAGCGGCGCATCAGCTTCTCGATGAATGCCTGCGGCGTGGAGCGGCAGCCGCCGCGCTTGCCGACACGGATCACATGCGCCTGCGGCGCGAGTTCGACGATGCCGGGCGCGACGAGATCGTCGAGCAGCAGCACGTCGGCGGCAGCCAGTGCCTTCACGGCCTTCAGCGTGAGGAGATCGGGATCGCCGGGGCCGGCGCCCAGCAGCGTGACTTTGCCAGTCGTCATGTCGTGTTCCATTGCCGCATGCGTGTGTGCGGCGTCGATAACGGGTGGTCTGCGCGGCGGCGGCGGGCGGTCGAAACGCACCGGCATCCGGCCGTGCCGCGCACGGAGGGACGCCGTTGTCCTGACGGGCCCGCCGTGAAGGGCGGGCAGGGTTTGCGGGGACTGCCCACCGGCGCCGTTGCCGGTGTGATGCACGAGATCGAGCAATATCCGGGCCAAGCGGCGCACGGCCCGTCACGCGCAGCACGCGATGCACCGTGTGACGGGCGCACCGACGGGCGCACGCGTGCCGGCGGCCGCCGCCCGCCGGCAGCCGCAATGCCGCATCGGCGTGCATCGTGCCCCGCCAGTGCGCACCGCGATGTCGCACGGCGACAGTGCTGCAGCGCACCACATCTGTGCCTCGCTGCCTCATCGCGTATCGTGCGGAGCGTGTCGCCGGGCGCCGCACACCGGCCGGCGAGCCTTGTGCGGCGGGGCCGAGGGCCCGATCGGCGGCGACATGGCACGGCGTTTGCGTAAGCTGATTCGGGCGGATCAATGGCGATTCGTCCGCAGTACCGATTACTAGACGCGCCCGGCAACGGGCTTCATGGGCAACGGCGTCCTACGCATCGGGTCTCGACGAGACCGGGTGCGCAGGACGCCGTTTTTCGTTTGGCGGATGACATGACCGACAAAGCTACCCGTATCGATCTCTTCAGCTTCCGCACCGCGCCGATGCGCGCGTTCCACATGACGTGGATGGCGTTCTTCGTGTGCTTCTTCGCGTGGTTTGCATGCGCGCCGCTGATGCCGCTCATTGCACGCGAGTTCCACCTGACGGCGGCCCAGGTCGCCAACATCAACATCGCCGCGGTGGCCGCGACGATCGCCGTGCGGCTGCTCGTCGGCCCGCTGTGCGACCGCTTCGGCCCGCGCCGCGTGTATGTCGGCCTGCTGCTGCTCGGCGCGATTCCGGTGTTCGCCGTGTCGTTCACGCACGACTACCTGTCGTTCCTGATCTGCCGGCTCGGCATCGGCGCGATCGGAGCGGGTTTCGTGATCACGCAGTACCACACGTCGGTGATGTTCGCGCCGAACGTCGTCGGCACCGCAAACGCGACGACGGCCGGCTGGGGCAACGCAGGGGCCGGCGCGACGCAGGCGCTGATGCCGCTGCTCGTCGCCGCCGGCCTGATGCTCGGCTTCGGCGAGGACTCGTCGTGGCGCATCGCGCTGGTCGTGCCGGGCGTCGCGATGCTCGTGATGGCCTGGGCGTACTGGCGTTTCACGCAGGACTGCCCGCAAGGCGACATCCTCGCGCTGCGCAAGGAAGGCGTGACGGTCGACAGCGGCAAGAAGGGTGGCTGGGCGAGCTTCTTCGCCGCATGCGCGAACTATCGCGTGTGGATGCTGTTCGTCACGTACGGCGCATGCTTCGGCGTCGAAGTGTTCATCCACAACATTGCCGCGCTGTACTACGTCAATCACTTCAGCCTGTCGCTGAAGGACGCCGGTTTCGCGGTCGGCCTGTTCGGGCTGCTCGCGCTGTTCGCCCGTGCGCTCGGCGGCTGGCTGTCCGACAAGATCGCCGCGCGTCGCAGCCTCGACGTGCGCGCTGCGCTGCTGTGCGCGCTGATCGTCGGCGAAGGGCTCGGGCTGATCTGGTTTTCGCATGCGCAAAGCATCGGCGTCGCGCTCGTCGCGATGCTGACCTTCGGCCTGTTCACGCATATGGCGTGCGGCGCGACCTACGCGCTGGTGCCGTTCATCGACCGCAAGGCGCTCGGCGGCGTCGCGGGGATCGTCGGTGCGGGCGGCAACGTCGGCGCGGTCGCCGCGGCCTTCCTGTTGAAGGGCGTGGGCGACGTGCAGCAGACGCTGAGCCTGCTCGGCCTTGCCGTCACCGCGACCGCGCTGTGCGCGATGGCCGTGCGCTTCAGCGAAGAGCACAAGGCACGCGAAGCCGAACTGCGCGACCGCGCGCTGGCCGCCGCCACGGCCTCGAACTGATCGACCGAAGGAACCGTCACCATGAAACTCATCGTCATCGGCCACGGCATGGTCGGCCACAAGCTCCTCGAATGCGTCGCGGCGGAAGCCGGCACGGCGGGCGCGCTGCAGGTCACCGTGCTCGGCGAGGAGCCGCGCCCGGCCTACGATCGCGTGCACCTGTCCGAGTTCTTTGCGGGCAAGTCGGCGGACGACCTGTCGCTCGTCGAACCGGGCTTCTTCGAGCGTCATCCGCAGTTCGACCTGCGCCTGAACGCGCAGGTCGCGTCGATCGACCGCGCCGCGCATACGGTCACGCTCGTATCGGGCGAAACGCTCGCGTACGACAAGCTGGTGCTCGCCACGGGCTCGCGCCCGTTCGTGCCGCCGGTGCCGGGGCGCGATCGCGCAGGCTGCTTCGTGTACCGGACGATCGAGGATCTCGAAGCGATGCAGGCGTGCGGCGCGCACGCGAAGCGCGGCGTCGTGATCGGCGGGGGGCTGCTGGGCCTTGAATGCGCGAAGGCGCTGCGCGACATGGGGCTCGACACGCACGTCGTCGAATTCGCCCCGCGGCTGATGGCCGTGCAGGTCGACGACGGCGGCGGCCGGATGCTGCGCGCGAAGATCGAGGCGCTCGGCGTAACCGTGCATACGGGCAAGAACACGCTGGAAATCGTCGATGGCGAGGAAGGCACGCACCGGATGGCATTCGCCGACGGCTCGCATCTCGACGCCGACATGATCGTGTTTTCGGCCGGCATCCGCGCCCGCGACGAACTGGCGCGTGCATGCGGGCTCGACACCGGCGCGCGCGGTGGCATCGCGATCGACGACGCATGCCGCACGAGCGATGCCGACATCTACGCGATCGGCGAATGCGCGGCGTGGAACGGCATGGTGTACGGCCTCGTCGCGCCCGGCTACGACATGGCGCGCGTGGTGGCGAAGCAGCTTGCAGGCAGCGCTGACGGCACGGGCGCGGCTGCATTCGCGGGCGCCGACATGAGCACGAAGCTGAAGCTGATGGGCGTCGACGTCGCGAGCATCGGCGACGCGCACGGCACGACGGCCGGCAGCCGCACGTACCAGTACGCGGACGAGCGCCGCCAGGTCTACAAGAAGCTCGTGGTGTCCGACTGCGGCAAGTTCCTGCACGGCGCGGTGATGGTCGGCGACGCGGCCGAATACGGCACGCTGCTGCAGATGATGCTGAACCGCATCGAGCTGCCGGAGTCGCCGGAGTTCCTGATCCTGCCGTCGTCGGACGGCGTCGCGAAACCGGCGATCGGTGTCGAAGCACTGCCTGCGGCCGCCCAGATCTGCTCGTGCAACAACGTGTCGAAGTCGCAGATCTGCACGGCGGTCGCCGACGGCGCGACGAGCCTCGGCGCGCTGAAGACGTGCACGGGCGCGGGCACGTCGTGCGGCGGCTGCGTGCCGCTCGTCACGCAGATCATGAAGGCCGAGATGAAGAAGCAGGGCCTCGCGGTCAACAACCATATCTGCGAACACTTCCCGCACTCGCGCCAGGAGCTGTTCCACCTGATTCGCGTCGAGCGCATCACGACGTTCGACGCACTGCTCGCGAAGCACGGCCACGGGCTCGGCTGCGACGTGTGCAAGCCGGCGGTGGCGGGCATCCTCGCGTCGTGCTTCAACGAATTCGTGCTGAAGAAGGAGCACGCGAGCCTGCAGGATTCGAACGACTACTACCTCGCGAACATTCAGCGCGACGGCACGTACTCGGTCGTGCCGCGCATGCCGGGCGGCGAAGTCACGCCGGAAGGGCTGATCGCCGTCGGCCAGGTCGCGCAGAAGTACGGGCTCTACACGAAGATCACGGGCGGCCAGCGCGTCGACCTGTTCGGCGCGCGCGTCGAGCAGCTGCCGTCGATCTGGGAAGAGCTGATCGCGGCCGGCTTCGAGTCGGGGCATGCGTACGGCAAGGCGCTGCGCACCGTGAAGTCGTGCGTCGGTTCGACGTGGTGCCGTTACGGCGTCGACGATTCGGTCGGCCTCGCGATCGACTTCGAGAATCGTTACAAGGGGCTGCGCGCGCCGCACAAGATCAAGTTCGGCGTGTCCGGCTGCACGCGCGAGTGCGCGGAAGCGCAGGGCAAGGACGTCGGGATCATCGCGACCGAGAAGGGCTGGAACCTGTACGTGTGCGGCAACGGCGGGATGAAACCGCGCCACGCCGAACTGCTCGCGTCCGATCTCGACCGCGCGACGCTGATGCGCTACATCGACCGCTTCCTGATGTTCTACGTGCGCACCGCCGACCGGCTGCAGCGCACGAGCGTGTGGCGCGACAACCTCGAAGGCGGCCTCGACTACCTGATCGACGTCGTCGTGCACGACAAGCTCGGGATCGGCGCGGAACTCGAAGCCGACATGCAGCATGTGGTCGACACCTACGAGTGCGAATGGAAGAAGGCCGTGACCGATCCCGACACGCGCAAGCGCTTCCGCCACTTCGTGAACAGCGACGCACCGGACACGACCATCGAATTCGTCGAGACGCGCGGCCAGATCCGGCCCGCGACACCCGGCGAACGCGCGGGCGGCAAGCCCGTGTCGATTCCCGTCGTCGCCGAAAGCGTGACGCAAGCCGCCACCGAACCCGCAACCGCTTGACCCTGACCGACACCCGCATCTTTTCGAAGGAGCCCATCATGAACGATCGTCTTCCGCTGTCCTGGACCCGCGTGTGCCCGCTCGACGAGATCGTGCCGAACACCGGCGTGTGTGCGCTCGTCAACGGCGAGCAGGTCGCGGTCTTTCACGTCGCGCATGCCGAGGAAGGCGGCGTGTTCGCGATCGACAACGTCGACCCCGTGTCGCAGGCGGCCGTGATGTCGCGCGGGCTGATCGGCAGCCTCGGCGAGCGCGTCGTCGTCGCGTCGCCGCTGTACAAGCAGCATTTCGACCTGCGCACCGGCGAATGCCTGGAAGCGCCTGACAAGTCGGTGAGCGCGTATCCGTCGCGGGTCGAGGACGGCTTCGTGTGGATCGCGGCCTGACCACCCCGGAGCACGCATGACCGCCACCCCCGTCAAGAGCGTGTGCCCGTACTGCGGCGTCGGCTGCGGGATGGTGCTGCACGTCGAGGATGGTGAAGTCGTCAAGGTGTCCGGCGACTCCGACCATCCGACCAACTTCGGGCGGCTGTGCACGAAGGGCTCGTCGGCACACGTCGCGCTGCGCCGCTCGGGGCGGCTCGACCGTGCGTTCGTGCGCCGCGCGCGCGAGGACGACCTCGTGCCGCTGCCGGCGCGCGACGCGATCGCCGAAACCGCGCGTCGCCTGCGCGCGGTGCTCGATACGCACGGGCCGGACGCGCTGTCGTTCTACGTGTCGGGGCAGATGTCGATCGAGGCGCAATACCTCGCCAACAAGCTCGCGAAGGGTTTCGTCGGCACCAACAACATCGAGTCGAACTCGCGCCTCTGCATGGCGAGCGCGAGCACCGGCTACAAGCAGTCGCTCGGCGCGGACGGCCCGCCCGGGTCGTACCAGGACTTCGATCGCGCGAACCTGTTCTTCGTGATCGGCGCGAACATGGCCGACTGCCATCCGATCCTGTTCCTGCGGATGATGGATCGCGTGAAGGCCGGCGCGAAGCTGATCGTCGTCGATCCGCGCCGCACCGGCACGGCCGACAAGGCCGACCTGTTCCTGCAGATCCGGCCGGGCACGGATCTCGCGCTGACCAACGGGCTGCTGCACCTGCTGCATGCGAACGGCCGCACCGACGCCGCGTTCATCGACGCGTACACGGAAGGCTGGGACGCGATGCCCGCATTCCTCGCCGACTACACGCCCGAGCGCGTCGCGGCGATCACGGGGCTCGCGGAAGCCGATCTCCGCACGGCCGCGCAATGGATCGGCGATGCGCAGGAGTGGATGAGCTGCTGGACCATGGGGCTCAACCAGAGCACGCACGGCGTGTGGAACACCAACGCGATCTGCAACCTGCATCTTGCGACGGGCAAGATTTGCCGGCCCGGCAGCGGGCCATTTTCGCTGACCGGCCAGCCGAACGCGATGGGCGGGCGCGAGATGGGCTACATGGGGCCGGGCTTGCCGGGCCAGCGCTCGGTGCTGTCCGACGACGATCGCCGCTTCGTCGAGCACCTGTGGCGCGTGCCGGCCGGCACGTTGCGCAAGGACGTCGGCAAGGGCACGGTCGACCTGTTCGAACGAATGGCGGCCGGCGACATCAAGGCGTGCTGGATCGTCTGCACGAACCCGGTCGCGACGGTGCCGAACCGGCAGAACGTGATCGCCGGATTGCAGGCCGCGGAACTCGTGATCGCACAGGACGCATTCCTCGATACCGAAACCAACCGCTACGCGGACATCCTGCTGCCCGGCGCGCTGTGGGCCGAAGGCGACGGCGTGATGGTCAACTCCGAGCGCAACATGACGCTGATGCGCGCGGCGGTCGCGCCGCCGGGCGACGCGCTGCCCGACTGGCGCATCGTCGCGGAGGTCGCGCGCGCGATGGGCTTCGGCGATGCGTTCGACTATGCGTCGGCGGCCGACGTGTTCGACGAGATCGTGCGCTTCTCGAATCCGGCGACGGGCTACGACCTGCGCGGCGCGAGCCACGCGGCGCTGCGCGACGGGCCGGTGCAGTGGCCCGTCGCGCCGGGCACCGCGCGCGAGCGGCACCCGATCCGCTACCTGAACGACGGCGTGAGCCAGACGCTGCGCGCGGCCGCCGACGGCAACGACGCGCCGCACATCGCGTTCCCGATGCCGTCGGGCAAGGCGCGTTTCTTCGCACGGCCGCACGTCGATCCGGCCGAACTGCCCGACGACACGTTCCCGATCGTGCTGAACACCGGGCGGCTGCAGCATCAATGGCACACGATGACGAAGACGGGCAAGGTCGCGATGCTGAACAAGCTCAACCCGCGCCCGTTCGTCGAATTGCATCCTGACGATGCAAGCGCGCTCGGCATTGCCGCGAAGGACAGCGTCGAAATCCGCTCGGCGCGCGGCCGCGCGGTGCTGCCGGCCGTCGTGACCGAGCGCGTGCAGCGCGGCAACTGCTTCGCGCCGATGCACTGGAACGACGTGTACGGCGACGACCTGTGCATCAACGCGGTGACGAACGACGCGATCGATCCCGAATCGCAGCAACCCGAACTGAAATACTGCGCGGTCGCATTGCGGCGCGTCGAGACCGATGCGTTCGCGTCCGCGGACGACGAGACGGCGCAACCCGAGGCACGCGCCGACGACGCGCGGCCCGCGCCGGCGACGGCGCAGGCCACTGCTTCACAGGAATCCGACATGGCAGACATCGACACTTTCGCGGCCGCGCTCGGCGTGACCGACCTCGCGCCGCCGCCGCTGACGGACACCGAACGGCTGTACGTGGCCGGGCTCGTGAGCGGGTTGAAGGCAAGCGCCGGCCGGCGCGAGGGCGGCGTGCCCGTGCTGCCGGCCGCGGCGCCGTTGACGCCGCCGGTGCGGTTCTGGCTCGACGGCATGCTCGCGGGTCTGTTCAGCCGTTCGCTGCCCGCGCATTCGCCGGCGGCCGCGACGGCCGCGCTGCCGGCCGATGCCGCCGCGTCCGGCGGCGTGCGGATCGTGCGCACGCGGCCGAAGGTCGTGCTGCTGTGGGCGTCGCAGACCGGCAACATCGAGTCGTTGACCGAGGATTACGCGACGCAGTTGATGAACGCGGGCTTCGAGATCCGCACCGCATGCATGTCCGACTATCCGGTTGCATCGCTCGCCGGTGCGCAATACGTGCTGCTGATGACGAGCACGTTCGGCGACGGCGATGCGCCCGACAACGGCACCGAGTTCTGGGACGCGCTGCAGGCCGGCAGTGCTGCGCGCCTCGACGGCGTGCACTTCGCGGTCCTCGCGTTCGGCGATCGGAACTACGACCAGTTTTGCGGCCACGGCCGGCGTCTCGACGCGCGGCTCGCGGAACTCGGCGCGGCGCGCCTGTGTGCGCGCGTCGATTGTGACGTCGAATTCCAGCGCGATGCCGACCAGTGGCTCGAACGTGTCGTCGCGCGGATCAAGGAGGCCGATGCCGCGCTGCACGCGGTGCCGTCCGGCGGGATGAGTCCGTCGGGGCTGCTGCCGACCAAGGCGCATCCGGCGCCGTCGAAGCTCGTCGCGAACCTGCGGCTCAACCGTCCGGGCGCGGCAAAGGACACACGCTGCGTGTCGCTGTCGACCGAAGGCGCGAACCTCGAATACGAAACCGGCGACGCGCTCGGCGTGTGGCCGACCAACTGCCCGGAACTGGTCGACGAACTGCTGTCGGTCACGGCGCTGAAGGCCGATGCGCCGGTGTCGATCGCGGGCGTTGGCGACGTGCGCCTCGGCGACGCACTCGCGCGCCATTTCGACATCACGCGCCCGCATCCGGACACGCTCGCGTTCATCGCGTCGCGCAGCGCGAACGGCGCGCTGAAGTCGCTGCTCGGCGACGATCGCAAGGGCGACCTGAAGCAATGGCTGTGGGGGCAGCAGCTCGCGGACGTGCTGCACGAGTTTCCGGTCGAGCTGTCGGGCGCGGAACTCGTCGGGATGCTGAAGCGCATGCAGCCGCGCCTGTATTCGATCGCGTCGAGCCCGAGCGCGCACGAGGGCGAGATTCACCTGACCGTGTCGGCCGTGCGTTATCACAACGGCCGGCGCGCGCGCAAAGGCGTCGCGTCGACGTTCCTCGCCGATCGCGCGGACGACGGCCGCGTGCCGGTGTTCGTGCAGAAGTCCGCGCATTTCCGGCCGCCGGTGAACGGCGACGTGCCGATCGTGATGGTCGGCCCCGGCACCGGCGTCGCGCCGTTCCGCGGCTTCCTGCACGAGCGGCAGGCGCGCGGCGCGCGCGGGCGCAACTGGCTGTTCTTCGGCGAGCAGCACGCGCAGACCGATTTCTACTACGGAGACGAGCTGGCCGAGATGCGCGACAGCGGCTTCCTGACGCGGCTCGATCTCGCGTTCTCGCGCGACCAGGCCGACAAGATCTACGTGCAGGACCGGATGCGCGAGCAGGGGGCCGAACTGTTCGCGTGGCTGGAGGAGGGCGCGCATTTCTACGTGTGCGGCGACGCCGCGCGGATGGCGAAGGACGTCGATACCGCGCTGAAGGCGGTTGTCGCCGAGCACGGCGGGATGTCGGACGAAGCTGCGAACGACTACGTCGCGCGGCTTTCAAAGGCGCGGCGCTACATGCGCGACGTGTACTGATCGCGGATGGCGCGGCTTGACGCGGCCCGCCGGCATGCGGGCCCGGCTTCGGCGACGAGTGGGCCTGCGGCGGTTCGGGCCGTCGGGACGGCTGGCGGCGGCGAACGCGGCACGCGACAGGCCGGGCGGCGGGCATCGCGTTCCTGCGTGAACCGCCGGGCGCCGCCCGTATCCATTACTGTTGACGGTCCCACGCGCGAGCCTGTTCGGCACGGACGAACGCTTCCGACGACTGCGGCAGCAGGTTGCGGAATGCGCCGCCGTCGCTTTCGATCACGTCGACCATCTTCGCGATCATCTCTTCCGGATCGTGCTGTTCGAGCGGGAACGTCAGCCGCTCGGGCGTCACGGTATGGACGGCAGGATCGTGCCAGCGCCGCGTCGTCTCCATCATCCGGTCGTTGAAGCCCGTGCTGTACGGGCCGGGGTTCACGGTCGCGACACGGATCCCGTGCGGCGCCAGTTCCGCGTGCATCGCCTCGGCTACCGCTTCGACCGCGTGCTTCGACGCGCAATAGGCGCCCGTGAACGGCCCCGTGATCAGGCCCGCGATCGACGACACGAACACGATCTTGCCGTGCCGGCGCGCGAGCATGCCGCGCGCGATCTGCTGCGTGAGTTCGAGCGGACCGAACACGTTGACGTCGAACAGCTCGCGGACGATCTCGACCGGCAGGTCGACGAGCGCGCCGGCTTCGCCGACGCCCGCGTTGTTCACGAGCACGTCGAAGTCGAGTTCGGCCGCACGGGCGCGATCGTGTGCCGACGTGACGTCGAGCTTGATCGCGCGCAGTGCGGTGCCGCGTTGCGCGGCGGCGTCCGTCAGTGCATCGATCTCGACGGTGACGCGCACGCCGGCCGTCACGTCGTGACCGCGCTCGGCGAGCCGTAAAGCGACTTCGCGGCCGAAGCCGGTGCCTGCACCGGTGATGAGGATGCGTTTCTGTGTCATGTGCTTACCCTGTGGTTTGGAGGTGGAGCATTGCCGGAAAGCGGTCGCGGCCGTGCTGCGCGATCGCGGTGTCTTCGTCGACGCTGCCGCCCGAGACACCGATCGCGCCCACGCAGCGCCCGTTGCCGTCGACGAGCGGTTCGCCGCCGCCGAACGTGACGAGCCCGCCGTGGCTGTGCTCGATCCCGCGCAGCGGGCCGTCGCCCGACATCGCGCCGAGTGCGCCGGTCGATGCGCGGAAGCGGACGGCCGTCAGCGCCTTGCGCTGCGCGAGATCGATCGCCCCGAGGAAGCAATCGTCGGTGCGCACGAACGCGAGCAGGTTCGCGCCGGCATCGACGATCGCGATGGCGACGCCGGCGACTTGCAGCGACGCCGCATGCGCGAGGGCGGCATCGATCGTGCGACGGGCGGCTGCGAGTGGCAGTGCGGCGGTGAGCGGGTCCATGCGAGGCTCCGGTGGGACGACAGGGCCTAGTGTAGGCAGCCGCGGTATATGGGAGAATCCGCATTCCGCTCGAAAGAGTTTCAAGTTTTTCTAATGATGAGCCGACGCGATCCGATGGCCGGGCTGCACGTGTTCATGACGGTCGCGACGGCCGGCAACTTCACGCGGGCGGCCGCCGCGCTCGGCCTGACGCCGGCTGCCGTCAGCCTCGCGATCGGGCAGCTCGAGGGCGAGCTGAACGTGAAGCTGTTCAATCGCAGCACGCGCGGCGTGAGCCTGACGGAAGCCGGGCAACGCTATTGGCGGCAGACGGAGCCCGCGTATCGGCAGGTCATGCAGGCGCGCGACGAGCTGAAGGATGCGCGCAGCGAGCCGAGCGGCGTGCTGCGCGTCACCGCGCTGCCGCTGGCGCGTGCGCTCGTGATCGCGCCGGTGCTGGCCGTATTCCGCGAGCGCTATCCGAAAGTGCGGCTCGAGATCCGCTACGAGAACGAACTGGTCGACATCGCGAAGGACGGGTTCGACGCGGGGATCCGGCTGGCCGACCGGTTGCAGCCGGGCATGATCGGCGTGCGGATCGCGCCGGCGCTGTCGTGTGCGCTCGTTGCGTCGCCGGGTTATCTGGAGAAGCATGGCGCGCCGGCGTCGATCGCGGCGCTCGAGCGGCATGCGTGCGTCCGTTTCCGGTTCTCGGAGAGCGGGCGGTTGCACAAGTGGCTGCTGCGCGACGGGCAGCGCGATGTCGATCTGGATCCGGACGGCGTGTTCGTGACGAACGATGCCGACGCGGTGATCGATGCGGCGCGCGCGGGTGTCGGCATTGCGTTTGCGTTCATGCGCGAGCGGATCGAGCAGGACTTGCGCGACGGCACGCTCGTCGAGGTGCTGCCGGGCGCGTGCCGCACGCTGCCGCCGATGTGGCTCTATTACGTGAATCGCAAGCACGTGCCGGCCAAGCTGCGCGCGTTCATCGACGTGCTGCGCGAGCGCAATGGCGCGGATGTGACGTGATCGCATCGTCCGGCTGACTGCAGCGACGGCAGTGGCGGCGCATGATGGCGGCTCCAGCCACCAAGCCATGGAGTCGCGTCATGACGGCATCTCCGTATTTCCCGATTCGAACCCTTGTGATTGCCGCGGCGCTGGCGGCCGCCGCGACCTGGGGCGCGCCAGCCATCGGCCAGACGTCGACCGTGCCGGCCGGCTCGGCCACTGCGACGCCTGACAACGCGATATTGCTGACGGTTTTCCTGAAACACGACCAGTCGCGCCCACTTGCCGAGCTGAATGCGCAGCTTGCGAAGCAGGGCTTCTACAAGGCGTTTCCGCCGCAGGGCGTCGAAGTGGTGAGCTGGACCGTGACGATGGGGATCGGGCAGATCGTCGTGCTGCGGTTGCCGGCGTCGCGGCTGCGTGAAGTCAATCGGGTGCTCGAGGATACGGCGTGGGGAGCGTACCAGACGGAGTTCTATCCGACTTACGACTACAAGGCGATCGCGTTGGGGGAGCGTGAGCGGGGGAAGTGACGCGCAGCCGTGCATTCCGGCGACGACGAAGCGCGGGGGCAGGCGCCCCGAATCAACCCGTCCCCATTCCCGAAACGCCCCGCGCCATCACGTTTTCGTCCTCGCCCGCCGCACCCCTTCCGGCAGATTTCTCCCAAATGCATCACAAGTCATTCATCCGATGAAAAAACCGCCTGCGTTCCCGGTATGATGCGCACCTTGCGTTTGTCGGCCGCACGATTTTTATGTGAAGTTGACACGACGGCCAGCCACAAAACCGCACAATGCGAACCAGAAACATTTTGTAATATAAGACCCGTATACTTGTAAGTTCTGATTCAGGCGCTCCCTGCCTTTTCTTCCGGCTGACCGCCCACGCAGAACAACCAGATTCGTCGCCGCCTGGCTCTCTTGCGCCGCGACACGCTATGCACCACCACTGAACAACTTATGTCTTCCCGTCACTCAGGTTCGCCCGGCCGTGCCGCGGCGGTGATCGCCCGTGCCCGGGCGCTGATCCGAAACGAGCGCGTGCTGTCGCCGCTGCTTGCGCTCGGCATCGGCCTGCTGCTGATCGTGGTTTTCCAGCATCTGTCGGAATCCGTCGACTACCGGTCGGTGATCCGCCAGTTGCGTCACATGTCCGTCGGCGAATGGGGCGCGTCGCTGGCCGCGACGGCCCTCAGTTATCTCGCGCTCGTCGCCCGCGACGCGGTCGGCCTGCGTTATGTCGCCGCGAAGGTGCCGCGCGTCGCGTTGTGGATCGGCGCGATCGCCGGTTCCGCGCTCGGTAATGCGACTGGCTTCGGCGCATTGACGGGCGGCGCAGTGCGTGCACGCGTGTACGGTGTGTCGGGCGTCACGCCCGCGCAGATCGGCCGGATGACGGTGTTCACGAGCGGCACGCTGGCGCTCGCCATGGTGTTGATGACGGCGGTCGGCATGGTTTGCGTGCCGGAGGCGCTCGCCGGGATGCTGCACGTCGTGCCCGGCGTGCTGACGTGGACCGGCGCAGCGCTGCTGGTAGTGCTGGCCGCGATGGTCGTGATGTGCGGCAATACGGCGCGCCCGGTCGTCACGCGCTTCAAGTGGCTGTCGTTCGACGTGCCGGCGCGGCGTGATCTCGTCGCGCAGGTCGTCTATGCGGTACTCGACGTCGTCGCGGCGGGCCTGACGCTGTGGGTGCTGCTGCCGGCCGCGCCGGTCGGCTTTCCGACCTTCATCACGGTATACGCAGCCGCGCTGCTGCTCGGGATGATCGGCCATACGCCGGGCGGGATCGGCGTGTTCGAAGCCGCGATGGTCTTCACGCTCGGCCGCGAAGTGCCCGCGCACGCAATGGTCGCCGCGCTGATCGCGTATCGCGCCATCTATTTCGGCGTGCCGCTCGTGCTGTCGGCCGGCCTGCTGGCCGGTTTCGAGGGCCGCGCGCTGCGGCGCCGGCTCGTCACGCGGCAGGCCGTGCGCGTGTCGCAACTCGCACCGGTGTTCCTGAGCCTCGTGACGTTCGCGGTCGGCGGGATGCTGGTGATCTCGAGCGCGACGCCAGCGTTCTGGCACCGGATCGCGATCCTGCGCCATATCGTGCCGTTGTGGGTGCTCGAAGGCTCGCAGGTGATCTGCAGCGTGCTCGGCGTCGCGCTGCTGTTCGTCGCGCGCGGGCTGCTGCGGCGGCTCGACGGCGCGTGGTGGATGACCTTCGCGTTGACGCTCGCGAGCCTCGCGCTGTCGCTCGCGAAAGGCCTCGCGTTCGTCGAGGCCGGCGTGCTCGGCACGCTGCTCGTGCTGCTGCTCGTCAGCCGCCGCCGCTTCAACCGCCATTCGTCGCTGCTCGCCGAGCGCTTTACGGTGAGCTGGTTCGTGTCGGTGACGATGGTGCTGATGCTGGCCGTGTGGGTGCTGTTCTTCGCGTTCCGCGACGTGCCGTACACGCGCGAGCTGTGGTCGCATTTCTCGTTCGATGCGCGCGCGCCGCGTGCGCTGCGTGCGACGCTTGCATCCGGCGTATTCGTTGCGCTGTTCGCGCTGTGGCAATTGCTGCGCCCGGCGCCCGGCCGGTTCGTGAAACCCGTGCCGCAGGACCTGTTCGACGCCGAACGGATCATCCGCGCGCAGGAGTGCAGCGATGCGGGCCTCGCGCTGATGGGCGACAAGTCGTTCCTGTTTTCGGAATCGCGCCAGGCGTTCCTGATGTATGCCAAGAACGGCCGCACGTGGGCCGCGCTGCACGACCCGGTCGGGCCGCGCGAGGAATGGCCGGCGCTGATCAGCAAGTTCATCGCGCTCGCGCACGCGCACAGCGGTCGCGCGGCGTTCTACCAGGTGCGCGCGAACGCGCTGCCGCTGTATCTCGACGCGGGCCTCACGCTGATGAAGCTCGGCGAGGAAGCGCATATCGCACTCGACCGGTTCGACCTGAAGGGCTCGAACCGGTCGCACCTGCGCTACGCGCTGCGCCGCGGCGACAAGGACGCGCTGGCGGTCGAGGTGATCGCGCCGGGCGACGTGCCGGCCGCGCTGCCGGCACTGCGCGACATCTCCGACGGCTGGCTCGACAGCCGCGATGCGCGCGAGAAGAGCTTCTCGGTGGCCGCGTTCCACGACGGCTATCTCGCGACGCAGTCGGTGATGCTCGTGCGGCAGGCCGACAAGCCGATCGCGTTCGTCACGTTCATGACGACCGACCTCAACACCGAGGCGACGGTCGGCGTGATGCGCCATCTGCCGGACGCGTCGCCGTACGCGATGGAGTATCTGTTCACGCAGCTCGCGCTGCATCTGAAGGAAGCGGGTTTCCGCAAGCTGAGCCTGGGCATCGCGCCGTTCTCGGGGATGGGGGCGGCGAAGATGCCGTCGCCGTGGCACCGGCTCGGCCTGATGGTCTGGCGCTTCGGCGGCCGCTTCTACAACTTCCGCGGCTTGCGCGCTTTCAAGAGCAAGTTCGAACCGCATTGGGAGCCGCGTTATCTCGCGGCCTCGGGCTCGGTCGGCGTGTTCGTCACGCTTGCGGATCTGTCATTGCTGGCTGGAGGTCGGCGCTCATGAGTTTGAAGAAGGGAATCGCGCGGGCGGCAGCCGCCTGTGCGGGAATGATGCTGGCCGGCGCCGCGTGCGCCACGCAGCCGGCCGCCGTGAAAGCCGAAACCGTGTCGGGCGGTCGTTATGGGCCCGTCACCGTGAGCAAGCCGAGCGGGCCGCTGCGCGGCTTCGTCGTGCTGTTCTCGCGTGAGGGCGGCTGGAATGCCGCCGATCAGCAGGGGGCCGACGCGCTCGCGAAAGCCGGCGCGATGACGGTCGGCGTCGATTCCGAGCGTTATGCGATGAATCTCGCCGCGAAGCAGGAGACCTGCCACCACCTCGACGGCGACGCCGAGGCGGTCAGCCACCAGCTCGAACGTCTCGCGCAGTCGTCGCGTTATTTCACGCCGATCGTCGCGGGCGTGGGCCAGGGCGGCGCGATCGCGAAGCAGATCCTGTCGATGGCGCCGGAGAACACGATTGCCGGCGTCGTCTCGGTCGACCCGGCCGCGAAGCTCGATTCGCGCTTCAAGCCGTGCCCGCCCGATCCGACGATCGTGCGCCGCGCGATGCCGGGCTTCGTCGAAACGGCGGCTGCGGGCGATTCCGCAAAGCTCGTGTCGCTCGTCACGTCGCACCTGCGCGACACCAGCAGCGGCGACGAACTCGACGTGTCGGATCTGCCGCTCGTCGAGCTGCCGGCCAAGGGCGGTAGCGACCGCCTCGCGATCGTGATCTCGGGCGACGGCGGCTGGCGCGATCTCGACAAGACGATCGCGGAAGCGCTGCAGCGCGACGGCGTGTCGGTGGTCGGCATCGACAGCCTGCGCTATTTCTGGAGCGAGAAGCCGCCTGCGCAAGTGAGCCGCGATCTCGCACGCGTGATGCGCACGTACACGGCGCGCTGGCATGCGAACCGCGTGGCGCTGGTCGGTTACTCGTTCGGCGCCGACGTGATGCCGTTCGCGTACAACCGGCTGCCGGCCGACTTGCGCGACAAGGTCGCCGTGATGTCGCTGCTCGGCTTCGCGCCGTCCGCCGATTTCCAGATCCGCGTGACGGGCTGGCTCGGCATGCCCGCGAGCGACAAGGCGCTGAAGGTCGCGCCGGAAATCGCGAAGGTGCCGCCGCAGCTCGTGCAGTGCTTCTACGGCGCGGAAGAGAAGGACACGATGTGCCCGGCGCTGGTGAACACGGGCGCCGACGTGATCAAGACGCAGGGCGATCACCACTTCGGCCGTGACTACCTCGCGCTCGAGAAGAAGATTCTCGGTGCGTTCGGCAAGCCGGTGGCGGCGCGCTGAACGCCGGCGCCGGCGTCACGGCGGGCACCGGCCGGATTGCTTCCGGTTCTTCGTACGGGCGGCCAGTGTGCCGCCCGTTTCATTTTCCGGCCTGCGCTGCCGCGCCCTGCGGCGGCAGTGCCGTTCTCGCATCGCGCTGATAGAAACCCGGAAACCGGTCGAGTTGCCGCCGTGCGGCCACGATATCGGTGTCGTCGCCGAGCACGGCGCTCGAAAACCCGGTGCGTTCCATCAGCAGCAACTGGTCGACCAGCACTTCGCCGGTCGCGCGCAGGTCGCCCGTGAAGGCGTATCGCTTGCGCAGCAGATACGCCTGGCTGTACGCGCGGCCGTCGGTGAACGATGGAAACTGCAGGTCGATGCGCGTGGCTCGTGCGATTTGCGCGGCGAGCGGCGGCAATTCCTCGTCGTTGCCGATCGTCAGCGTCGCGTGGTCGTGTGGCCGGGTGTCGCCGGCGTGTTCGGCCGGCGTCAGCAGGCGGATGCGCGCGTGTGCGTTCGAAATTTCCTGGTTCATGCGTGCTCCGCCTGCTGGCGCGCGTCGTTCGCGGCGGCCTTGAAGGGTTCCGCGCCGATGCGGCGCACCGTGTCGATGAATCGTTCGCTGCGGCCGTTCGTGTCGATCCGCGCGTCGAGGTAAGCGTTGACGATCGCATCGACGACATCGACGATCTCGTCCGCCGAGAACGACGGGCCGATCACCTTGCCCGGCCGTGCGGGGCCGCTCGCGGCCGAGCCGTCCGATCCGCCGAGCGTCACCTGGTACCACTCCGCGCCGTCCTTGTCGACGCCGAGGATGCCGAGGTGGCCGCTGTGATGATGGCCGCACGAATTGATGCAGCCGCTGATGTGCAGGTCGATGTCGCCGATGTCGTGCAGCAGGTCGAGATCCTGGAAACGCTCGGTGATCGCGTCGGCGATCGGAATCGAGCGCGCGTTCGCGAGCGCGCAGAAATCGCCGCCGGGGCACGCGATCATGTCGGTCAGCAGCCCGACGTTCGCGCTCGCGAGCCCGATCGCACGCGCGTTCTCCCACAGCAGGAACAGGTCGTCGACGTGCACCCACGGCAGCACGACGTTCTGCGTGTGCGTGACGCGCGCCTCGCCGGCCGAGAAGCGGTCGGCGAGATCGGCGAGCGCGTCGAGCTGATCGGGCGATGCGTCGCCAGGCGCCTGCAGGCGGCGCTTGAACGACAGCGTGACGATGCGCAGCGCCGGATCGCGATGCTCGGCGACGTTGCGGGCGAGCCAGCGTGCGAATGCCGGATGACGGGCCGCCTGCGCGGACACGCGCGCATTCGCGTCGGACAGGTCGAGCGTGCGCGGCTTGAGCCGCGGCGGGACGAACGACGCGGCGACGCGATCGAACTCGGCCTGCGGGATCGTGTGCGGGCCGCCGTCGAGGACGACGATCTGGCGGAACTCCTCCTCGACGTCGTCGAGGTAGCGCTGCCCCTCGGTCTTCACGAGGATCTTGATGCGCGCCTTGTACTTGTTGTCGCGGCGCCCGTAGCGGTTGTACACGCGGACGATCGCCTCGATGTAGTTCATCACGTGCTGCCACGGCAGGAACGCGCGCAGCAGCGTCGCGATCATCGGCGTGCGGCCCATCCCGCCGCCGACGCTCACGCGAAAACCGAGCGCACCCGTGTCGTCGCGCACGAGCTGCAGCCCGACGTCGTGCCAGTCGGTCGCCGCGCGGTCTTCCGTGGCGCCGGTGATCGCGATCTTGAACTTGCGCGGCAGGAATGCGAATTCAGGGTGCAGCGTTGTCCACTGGCGCATCACCTCGGCGAACGGGCGCGGATCGGCGATTTCGTCCGGCGCGACGCCGGCGCGCTCGTCGCACGAGATATTGCGGATGCAGTTGCCGCTCGTCTGGATGCCGTGCATGTCGACGGTCGCGAGCAGGTCCATCACGTCGGCCGCTTTCGCGAGCGGAATCCAGTTGAACTGCACGTTGGTGCGTGTCGTGAAGTGCGCGCTGCGGGTCGGCAGGCGCAACGTGCCGAGCAGCGCCTGTGCGTCGCGCGCGGCGCGGTAGGTGGCGTCGTCGGGCACGTCGTAGTCGCGCGCGATCCGCGCGAGCACGCGCAGCTGCGCGCTCGACAGCTCGCCGTACGGCACGGCGACGCGCAGCATCGGAGCGTGGCGTTGCACATACCAGCCGTTCTGCAGCCGCAGCGGCCGGAACGCGTCTTCGCTCAGCGTGCCGTGCTGCCAGCGTTCGAGCTGGTCGCGGAACTGGGCGGCGCGGCTGTGCACGAGCGCCCGGTCGAAATCGGTATATCGATACATGACGTGATACGCGGGTAGCGCCGCGACGCGGATTGCGCGCGGCTCGGACAGACGTTGCGACGGGTGTCAGGCAACGGAAGACAGCGTAGGGAACGCGGTGCGGCGGGACAAGCAGCAGATCGGGACGAAAAAGGCGCAGCAGATGGCCGGCGGCATGCAGGCGTCGGCGGGGGAGACCGGGCATGCGACCATGCCCGTGGCGCGGTCAGACGCTGGCGTCGACGACGAGCGCGGGATCGAGCGCGCGGATGCGCTGGTCGATGAAGTAACCGCCGCCTTCCTGGTAGCGCAGGAACAAACGACCGCACGTGCGGCAGCGGCTGACGGTGCAGCGGTTGTACGGGAAATGGCGCAGCGCGATCGGCGCGTCGTCCGACGCGTAGCGCGTGCCGGCCGGATGATGTTCCGCGTAGGTCGGCTCGGCGTCGCCGGGCGGCGCGAGCGTGGCGACTTCGGTCAGTTGCGCATCCTGCAGCGACAGCGGCAGGGTCGTCCATCCGGCGAGCGAAGTCTTCGTGCACGTGCACGACTGCGTGATGTGCGCCGCTTCGGCCGTCAGTTTCAACAGTGCGTCGTGATCGAGGTAAGGCAGTTGGCTCATGGAAAATCGTGAAGGAGCGGCGGGAACAGCAATGTAACCCGCGCGCGGATTGCCTGCATGGCAGCGACGCGGGCGGCGCGCACCGCACCTGCCGTGAACGGTCAGCCCGCCTTGCGGACCGAAGGCTGCGCGACCAGTTCGCCGAGCACGCGTATCGCCTGCTCGATGTCGCGGCTCCACGGATGGCCGAAGTTCACGCGCACGCAGCGCTCGAAGCCGTGCGCAGCCGAAAACAGCGGCCCCGGCGCGAAGCTGATTCCGCGTGCGATCGCCTGCCGATGCAGCTCCATCGCATCGATCGCGTCGGGAAACGCGAGCCACAGAAAATAGCCGCCGTCGGGCCGCACCCACTCGGCGCCGGGCGGCAGCCAGCGCCGCAGCGCGTCGTCCATCCGGTCGAGCTGCGTGTGCAGCGCGCCGCGCAGCTTGCGCAAGTGCCGGTCGTAGCCGCCATGCTCGAGATAATTCGCGATGCCGGCCTGCGCGGGAATGCTCGCCGACAGCGTCGTCATCAGCTTGAGCCGCTGCACCTTCTCCGCGAAGCGGCCGGCGGCGGCCCAGCCGATCCGGTAGCCGGGCGCAAGCGTCTTCGAGAACGAACTGCAGTGCATCACGAGGCCGTGTCGATCGAACGCGCGTGCCGGCAGCGGATAGTCGGGGCCGAAATGCAGTTCGCCGTACACGTCGTCCTCGATCAGCGGCACCTCGCGCGCCGCGAGCATGTCGACGAGTGCGCGTTTCTTGTCGGCGGATAACGTGACGCCGGTCGGATTCTGGAAATTGGTCATGAACCAGCACGCACGGATGTCGTGCCGGTCGAGTGCGTTGGCGAGCGCATCGAGATCGAGGCCCGTACGCGGATCGACGGGAATCTCGACGGCGCGCAGGTCGAGCCGTTCGATCGCCTGCAGTGCCGCATAGAAGCCGGGCGCTTCGACCGCGACGACGTCACCGGGCCGCGTGACGGCCATCAGGCACAGGTTCAGCGCTTCGAGCGCGCCGTTCGTGACGACGATCTCGTCGATCGGCTGCGAGATGCCGGTGGCGAGGTAACGTCGCGCGATCTGCTGGCGCAGCGCCTCGTTGCCGGGCGGTAGGTCGACGACCGTGCTCCACGGGCTCACGAGCCGCGTGGCCTGCGCGAGCGATTTCGCCAGACGCGGCAGCGGAAACAGTTGCGGCGCGGGGAATGCGGAACCGAGCGGCACGATGCCGGGCTGGGTGGCTGCATCGAGAACGGAGAACACGAGGCTGCTGATGTCGACCTTGCGCGTGGCGCCGGCGCGACTCGAGCGGCGCTTCGCGGCGGGGGCCGGCTCCGGCTTGGCGCCCGGCGCGACGTAGTAGCCCGAGCGTTCGCGTGCACGAATCAATCCCCACTGTTCGAGCAGGTAATACGCGCGGAACACCGTCGACTGGCTCACGCCATGCTGCGCGATGATCTGCCGCAGCGACGGCAGGCGCGTGCCGACGGCAAGGTTGCCGTTGCGGATGTCGTCGGCGATCGTATGGGCGAGGGTTTCGTAGCGTTTCATCGGCTGGGCGGAGCGCGCCGTCGCCGCGCACGGGCCGAAGTGGCGCCGCGCCGGCAGGCGCGGGTCATTGTCCGACGGGCGCGAAGAAAAGGAAAGCGCGCGGTGCCGGCCGCGCTTTCCCGAGGCGTCAGGCCGCGCTCGGCTCCGGATTCCGCCCGTTTGCGCCGCCACGCAGCGGCGGCAGCGGCTCGACCTTGCCGACGATGAACAGGTACGACAGCGCGCCGACGACGCACAGCGCGCCGGCCGCCGCGAGCGGTACGACGAACGAGCCTTTCGTGATCGACAGCATCACGCCCGTGAACGTCGTGATGAAGATTCCCGCGAGATTGCCCGCGAAGTTCTGGATGCCGCCGAGCGACGCGACGTGTGCCGGTGTCGGCGCGACTTCGCCGACGAGCGTCCACACGTTGGCGCCGGCGAAAGACAGGCTGGCATACGCGAGCGCGAACAGCCCGAGGCACGCCCACACGTTTTCGACGAACGCCGACAGCGCGATCGACGACGACAGCAGCATCCCGAGCACGAGGCAGGTCTTGCGCGCGGCGGTCGCGCTCCAGCCGCGGCGGAACAGGCTGTCCGACACATAGCCGCCGAGCCAGCCGCCCGGAATCGCGAGCAGCGCGGGCAGCATGCCCCACGTGCCGAGCGACGCGAGCGAGAAGCCGCGCGACTGCAGCAGGTAGCTCGGGAACCACGTGATGAAGAAGTAGATCGCGAAGTTCAGGCAGAACAGGCCGATCATCATCCCCCACACGGTGCGGTAGCGGAACAGGTCGAGCCACGACACCTTCGGGCCGTCGGTTGCGGCCGCAACGGCCGGTGCGGCGCGTTGCGCGAGCAGCGCATCGACGGCATCGGGCGCGATCGCGCGGTAGCGTTCCGGGTCGCGATAGACGAACCACCACGCCAGTGCCCACACGATGCCGATGCCGCCCGTGATCACGAACGACCCGCGCCAGCCGACGATCGAGATCAGCCACGCAACGAGCGGCAGCGACAGCGCGGAGCCGACGCGCGAGCCGCTGTCGAAGATGCTGCTCGCGAGCCCGCGTTCGCTGCGCGGGAACCAGTTGAACGCCACCTTCGCGAACGACGGGATCGCGGCCGCTTCGCCGACGCCGAGCATCAACCGCACGCCGACGAGTTGCGCGAGGCCGCGCGCGGCGCCCGTCGCGACGGTGAACACCGACCACCAGCCGACGGCCAGCGCGAGGCTCACGCGCACGCCGACCTTGTCGATGAACCAGCCGGCCGGCAGTTGCAGGAACGCGTAGGTCCAGAAGAACGCGCTCAGCACGAGCCCCATGCCGACCGCGTCGAGGCCGAGGTCGGCGCGGATGCTGGGCGCCGCGATCGCGAGGTTCGCGCGGTCGATGAAGTTGATGACGTTGGCCAGGAAGCACATCAGGATCATGGCCCATCGGATGCGTGGCATGCGGTGTCTCCGTGCGGAATGTCGTGACGGGCGACCGGCGATCCGCTGCGCCGGCCGCCTCGATGGGCGGATTACCGTGCTGCGTGCGGTGTGGTGCCGAACTTCGCGAGCGCTTCCCACAGGCCGTTCAGGTAGACCGCGCCGAGCGCGCGGTCGTACAGGCCATAGCCGGGCTTGCCCGTTTCGCCCCAGATCATGCGGCCGTGGTCGGGGCGCACGTAGCCGGTGAAGCCGGTGTCGTGGTACGCCTTCACGATCGCGGCGATGTCGAGGGAGCCGCAGTTCGACAGGTGCGCGGTTTCCTCGAAATTGCCGTTCGCGTCGACCTTCACGTTGCGGATGTGCGCGAAGTGGATGCGGCCCATCGCGCCGAATTCGCGCACCAGCGCTTCGACGTCGTTCTGCGGGCCCGCGCCGAGCGAGCCCGAGCACAGCGTCAGCCCGTTCGCGGGCGTGTCGACGATGCGCAGGATCCGCGCGAGATCGTCGCGGTTCTTCACGATGCGCGGCAGCCCGAAGATCGGGCGCGGCGGATCGTCGGGGTGGATCGCCATCTTCACGCCGGCTTCCTCGGCGACGGGGATGATCGCCTTCAGGAAATATTCGAGGTTCGCCCACAGCGCGGCCTCGTCGACGTCGCGATACTCGGCGAGCAGCGCCCGCAGCTGTTCGGGCCGGTAGCTCGAATCCCAGCCGGGCAGCGCGATGCCGTCGTTCGGATCGATCCGGTCGACCGCGTCGGTGCTGAACGCGAGGCAGGTCGAGCCGTCGTCGAGCGTCTTCGACAGCTCGGTGCGGGTCCAGTCGAACACCGGCATGAAGTTGTAGCAGATGACGCGGATGCCGGCCGCGCCGAGGTGGCGGATCGTCTGACGGTAGTGGTCGATCAGGCGGTCGCGGCCCGGCTTGCCGAGCTTGATGTCCTCGTGGACGGGTACCGATTCGACGACTTCGAATTGCAGGCCGGCGTGCTCGATCGACGCTTTCAGCGCATCGATCTTGTGCGCGGGCCAGACCTCGCCCACCGGTTCGTCGTAGATCGCGGACACGATATGCGTGACGCCCGGGATCTGGCGGATGTATTGCAGCGAGACCGGATCGGACTCGCCGTACCAACGGAAAGACATCTTCACTGGAGCGGCTCCTGGCTGGCGGTTCATGCACGGACGACCGGGCGGCAGCATGCCGGCCCGTCGTCGGTGTGCCGATTATGATTGGTATGCCAGTTTCGAGGGATAGTGGTTTACCAGTTGTCCGCACAGGCGCTGGCCGGTGTAACGCTTCCGGCGATGCCCTGCAACATTGGCCGAAAGGCCAATCCGGTTGCTGGCCGAAATTGGTGTACCATTTTGGCGATCCGGTGCCGCGACGGCGCCAGCCAGCCCGTTGCGAGCCTTTCGATGACCGATCTTTCCAGCCTGCCCGCCAGCCGTGACACCGACGCCGCGGACCGCTCCTATATCGGCCTTGCGCGGCAGATTCACGCGATGGTGGCCGCTGGCGCGTTCGAAGCCGGCGCGCGGTTGCCGTCGGAGCGCAGCCTGGCCGACCAGTTCGGCGTGAGCCGCACGCAGGTGCGCGAGGCGATCATCGCGCTCGAGGTGCAGGGGATCGTCGAAGTGCGGATCGGCTCGGGCATCTATGTGTCGGCGGCCGATGCCGCGCGGCCGGTGACGTTCGAGGTGCCGCGCGGCCCGGGGCCGATCGAGACGCTGCGCGCGCGCGGTCTGATCGAGGCGGAAGTCGCGGCGCTCGCGGCGACCGAACGCAAGGACGCCGATCTCGACCGCCTGTTTTTCTCGCTGACGACGATGCGCGAGCAGATGGACGACAAGGCCGCGTACGACGCAGCCGATCGCCAGTTTCATCTGCGGATTGCCGAATCGACCGGCAACACGGTGCTGCTGCACATGGTCACTGCGATGTGGGACTGCGCGCGCAGCGATCCGCTGTGGGACAAGATCGAGGAGCATTTCCACTCGACCGCGCTGCGCGAGGCGTCGCAGGAGGATCACCAGCGGATCTTCGCGGCGATCATGGCGCGCGACGCAAGCGGCGCACGTGAAGCGATGCGTGCGCACCTGTCGCGCGTGATCGCCGAGTTCACGCAGGCGTGGCGCTGACGTTCGTGTTCACGGCCCGAAGCAGGCCGGGGTAACTGCGTCGCATTCCGTCGCCGGCGCCGGCGAAGGTGCATGCCGCGTACGGCTTCTTCCAATTGCGCGACCGTACGATTTATGGTCTCGTTGCGTGATATCGCATCGACTCGAAAAAGGACAGTCGAATGCAGCCGGGGGATTCACACGGGGTCCGATTGATCAGGGGAATCGGTGCGCGCATGCGCGCACGCGGTGCCGTGCTCGGGCTGCTCATCATATTGACAGCGGGCTTGCTTGCGCCCGTGCCGCCGGCTTTCGCCGCTTCTCCCGAAACCGTCAACGACAACGTGCTGCGCGTGCTCGCGTGGCCCGGCTATGCGGACAGCGACGTCGTCAGTGCGTTCGAGGCCCAGTTCCACGCGCGCGTCGAAGTGACGTTCGTCGATTCCGACGAAGCGCTGTGGTCGCGGATGCACAGCGCGTCGCCGCCGCCGTACGACGTGCTGGCCGCGAATACGGCCGAGATCCAGCGCTATGCACATGATCGGCTGCTCGCGCCGATCGACCTGGCGCGCATCCCGAACCGGCGGCGACAGTTGCCGAACTTCCAGCAGCTCGCGACGATCGGCGGGCTCGTGCAGGACGGCGAGACCTACGCGATCCCGTTCACGTATTCGTCGATGGGGCTGATCTACGACCGCAAGCAGGTACCGGCCGCGCCGCGCTCGATGCGCGAGCTGTGGAATCCGCGCTACCGCGGCAAGGTGCTCGACTTCAACAGCGCGCAGCACAATTTCTCGTTCACCGCGCTCGCGCTCGGTTATTCCGATCCGTTTCGGCTGTCGTCCACGCAGACGCTCGCGGTCGCGCGCAAGCTGATCGACCTGCGCCGCAACCTGCTGACGTATTACACGCTTCCCGAAGAGGCGACTGCGCTGTTCGTCCAGCATCGCGCGGCGCTGATGTTCGGCAACTACGGCACGCAGCAGGTCGAACTGCTGCGGCGCGCGGGTGCGGACGTCGGCTACGTGATCCCGGAAGAGGGCGCGCTCGCGTGGCTCGACTGCTGGGCCGTCACGCGCGGCGCGCAACGCCCCGAGCTCGCGTTCGCGTGGATCAACTACATGCTCGAGCCGGCAATCGGCACGCTGCTGACCGAGCGCCAGGGGCTCGCGAATACGCTCGAGCCGCCGTCGGGCCTCGACACCGGGCACCAGCATCTCGTGTGGCTCCAGCCCGTCGAGAACATCGCGCGCCGCGAATCGTTGTGGAGCCGCATCGTGTCGGGCGACCGGCCGGAGCGGTTCGGAAAATGATCCGCCTCGGCCTCACGTCGAAGCTGTCGGTGCTGTTCGCCTGCATCGGCGTGATCGCGTCCGGCACGACCGGCTACTACGCGTATCGCGCCAACCGCGCGATGCTCGTGCAGGAAGCGCAGCACAGCCTGCTGATGTCGACGCAACTGCTCGGGCAACGCTTCACGACCGCGCTGGCGGACGTCGCCGACGATGCGCTCGTGCTCGCGCAGTTGCCGTCGTCCGCGTTCGTTGCCGGTGCCGACGAGCCGGACATCGCACGACGCACGCGACTCGAGCAGGTGTATTACAGCTTCATGAGAAACCATCCGGAATACCTGCAGATCCGCCTGATCGCGAGCGGGCATTTCGGGATCGAACGCATCCGTGTCGATCGCGATGCGCGCGGCATCGTCGTGCTGCCCGAAAACGCATTCCAGGAGAAAGGGCAGTTTTCCTATGTATTCGATACGCTCGCGACCGCGCCCGGCCACATCTACCTGTCGCCGATCGTGATCAACCACGAGACGGGATCGCACGCGGCCGAAGGACTGCCGATCCTGCGGGTGGGCACGCCGGTCGTCGATACGTCGGGGCGGACGGTCGGCGCGCTCGTCGTCGACGTCGAGCTTTCGCGCGTGTTCGACCGGCTCGAGCGTGACTTGCCGGAAGACTATGCGGTCTATCTCGCGAACGAGTGGGGCGATTTTCTCGTGCATCCCGATCCGGCGCAGACGTTCGGTTTCGATCGCGGCCGGCGCGTGCTGATGCAGGACCGCTTCACCGCCACGCGCGCGTTGTTCGACAACGCGCAAGCGAACGTGACGTTCAATGGCCTCGCTCAGCCCGACGAGGCGCCGGGCCAGATGTACGCGTTCACGCACACGCCGTTCGGGCACGACGAGGGCAACCGCTTCGTCGTGCTCGGCATGGCGCGTCCGCTCGCGGACGTGCTGGCGCCGGCCGGCGTGCTCGGCGAGCGGATCGTCCGGATGGTGCTCGTGTCGAGCCTGCTGGCGGTGATCCTCGCGATCCTGTTCGCGCGTGCGATCACGCGGCCGCTGCAGACGCTGGCGCGTGCCGCGACGCACGTGTTCGACGATTCGGCCGCCGAGCAACTGCCGATCGCGCGTGCCGACGAGATCGGCGTGCTCGCGCGCTGTTTCGACAGCATGCGTGTCGAGATCCGCACGCAGGTCGCGATGCTGCGTGCGAAGCAGCAGGAGCTTGCGCACCTCGCCGGCCATGACCCGCTGACCGCGCTGCCGAACCGCCTGTTGTTCATGGAGCATCTCGATGCCGCAATCCGGCATGCGGCGGCCGTGCGCGAAGGGCTGGCCGTGATGTTCGTCGACCTCGACCGCTTCAAGCAGATCAACGACCAGCACGGCCACTCGGCCGGCGATCGCACGCTCGTCGCGGTCGCGAAGCGGCTGAGCCTCGTGCTGCGCAACGGCGACATGGTCGCGCGACTCGGCGGCGACGAATTCATCGTGTTGATCGCGGACGTACGTTCGCCTGCGGTAATCGGCGATGTCGCGTCGCGCATCCAGATCGTGTTGGCCGAGGAACTGGAGTTCGGCGATCGGCGTGTGGCGGTCGGCGCAAGCATCGGCGTCAGCGAGTTTCCGGCCGACGGCGCGTCGGCCGAGGAACTGCTCGTCAAGGCCGACGCGGCGATGTACGCCGCGAAGGCGTCCGCGCAGTGCGCATGCGTGCGTTATCAGGATCTGGTCCGCGGTGGTGTCGCGAGGGATGAAGGCGACCGGGTCGCATCGGGCGGCAGCCGCTGATCATCGGTCGGCAAAACATGCGCTGCAAACGCAACGAGCCCGTCATGGACGGGCTCGTTGCATCGCCGGACTGCGCGCGATGCGCGCAGCGGCAGGCTTAGTGGCCGAAGTAGACCGAGTCGTGCGCGCTTTGCGGCTTGACGGCCGGTGCACCACCCTGGACGGTTGCGGCTGGTTGTGCGCCGTAGCCGCTGTTGTCGGCGCCGCGTACGCGGGCTTGGGCAGCCTGGATGTCGGCCGGGTAGTACGGGCTCGACAGGCCCGGCTTGTAGCCGGCGTTTTCGAGCTGGACCAGTTCGTTGCGCACCTGGGCGCGGGTCACGGTGCTTTGGGCGAATGCGCCGAACGAAGCGGACAGGGCAACGGCTGCAACGACTGCGGAAACGAGCGATTTCATGATGACCTCCGATGTTTGTTGGCTTTCCGCGTTCGACACCATGTCGTAAGCGGTTGATTACATCGTAGGCGTCGGCTGACCTAGGGTAAACGTGAGTTTTGGTGAAAGATCGTTGCCCGTGGAGTAATAATTCCGCGATAAATCTCTTCGGTCCCCATTGGATATTGCCGGATCTGTAATGGAACGGCGATGGGGGCGCGGCGCGGACGGCGTGCACGGGCGGGCGCCCGGCGGTTGCGGAAAGCGGAGATGGATGCAGGCGGGTGGCGGGGGGGCCGGATCAGACGTCGTCGTCGATTTCCTTGCGCTCCCGGCGTTCCTCGTTGCCGCGGCGCGCGCGCAGGCGCTGCCGCGACAGGACGGCGATCACCTGCTGGGTCGGCGCGCCGGACGGCAGTTCGTTGCGGATGCGATCGGGCACCATCGGCAGGCCCGCACGCTGCCGGCGCAGCGCCTTGGCGATTGCCCGGCGGCATTCGTCCCCGTGGCAATCCCATTCATCGCGGATTCTCTGGCAATAACGGCATTGTTCCATCCGGACAGTCTAACCGGTCTTCGGGAACGGGGCAGAGCGCCGGCGGTACGCGTCAGGCGCCGGGCACGGCGAGCGCCTTCGCGTGAGACTGGAAGCGACGATGTTCTTCCGGCGGAACGAGCGAGCCGCCGGTTGCCCAGATAACGTGCGTGGACGCGCGCATGTCGATCGCGTGGCGGCGCAGGTAGTCCCTGCCGGCCGGTGATTGGGCCAACCAGCCCGGCCCGCCGACGGCGGCTGCGGCCGACGGCTCCAGTTCCACTCCCGTGGCGCGTTGAACCGCGAGCAACTGCGCGTAGAGCTGTGCGTCGCTGACCGTGAAGACGCCCGACAACTGCGACGCCATCAGCGGGCTGACCAGATGTGAGGCCTGTGCGACCGCCAGGCCATCGGCTTCAGTCCGGTTGTCGAGGCCGATGTCGTAGACCGACACCGGCCTGCCTGCGCCGGCGGCGAGCTGGACGAGCATGCATGGCGCCGCGACAGGCTCGGCGAAAAAGCAATGCACGTGCTCGCCGAACAGCGCCTTGAGGCCATACGTGATGCCGCCCGGCGCGCCGCCGACTCCGCACGGGAGATGAACGAAGAGCGGATGCGCGGCGTCCACGCGGCGGCCCGATTCGGCAAGCTGCGCGGCGAGATGCCGGGCGCTCGCGGCGTAGCCGAGGAACAGCATCGGCGAGCCTTCGTCGTCGACGAAATGGCAGCGCGGTTGATCGCGAGCCTGCGATCGACCGGCGGCGACCGCTTGCGCGTAATCGCCGTCGTGCTCGACCACGCGGACACCACGGTTTCGCAGGCGCGCCTTCTTCCACGGCTTCGCGTCGGTCGACATGTGGACGACCGATTCGAACCCCAGCGCGGCGGCCATCACGCCGATGCTCAAGCCGAGATTGCCGGTGCTGCCCACGACGACGGTATGCGTGGCGAACAACGCGCGCGCAGCGGCCGACGCGAGGATCCGCCGGTCGCCCGCCGGGGCGAGCAGCCCGTGTTCGATCGCAATCGACTCGGCGAGCGCGAGCACTTCGTGAAAGCCGCCGCGCGCCTTGATCGAACCGGCGATCGGCAATGCGTCGTCGCGCTTGATGAACCAGGCGCCGTGCGCGTCGCCCGTGGGCGACAACGCGTGCTGCAAGTCGTCCGCCGGCATCAGCGGCGATTCGATTTTTCCGGCGGTGGCCGCGAGTTCCGGAAACAGTTCGGCCATCAGCGGCTCGCAGCGCGCCAGTCTCGCTTCGGCCGCCGCGATCGCGTCGAGCGAAGGCGCGCCCTGCGGCAACGGGCGGCCGGTGTCCGGGTTCAGCCACAGCAGCGGTTGGCGGGATTGCAGTCTGGCTAATAGATCGGCGGGTTGAAGCGGTGCGGTCACGGAGCAGCCTCGTGTTCGTTGAGCGGGATACCAGGCTGAAATGCTACGATTCAAGGCGACTGCGCAAAAGCGCCGATTTCTAATCCATACATTAGCCTGACTTATATAGATGAGACTGGACGGTTCGATCCTCGGTGCGTTGCTCTGCTTTGAAACGGCCGGCCGGCTGTTGAGCTTCACGAAGACGGCGCAGGCGTTCAACCTGACGCAAAGCGCCGTGAGCCAGCAGATCCGGAATCTGGAGGACCGGCTGGGTTATCCGCTGTTCGTGCGCCAGGCGCGCGGGTTGAGGCTGACGGAGAAGGGCGCGATCCTGCTCGGGACGATGTCGGGCGCAATCGGCGATATTCATCGCACGCTTCAGGCGCTCGGCATGTCGGATGCGCCGCTGCAGGTCAGTTGTCTGCCATCGCTTGCATTGCAGTGGCTGATGCCGCGCCTGACCGGGTTTCACCGGCAGCAGCCGGCCGTGTCGGTGCGTGTGCAGGCCGAATTCCAGGTGCTGGACCGCGAGGCGATGGAGACCGGCGACATCGACGTGGCCGTGCGCTATGACCCCGTGCAATACGGTCGACTGCATGCCGAGGTCATTCTCGACGAGATCCTGTTCCCGGTCGCCACGCCGGCGTATCTGGCGCAGCATCCGGCGTTCGCCAGCGGGGAGTCGCCGGACGGCGTCGTGTTGCTGCACGATGCCGCGCCGTGGGACGGCGCACCCGAGTTCGTCGAGTGGCGTACGTGGCTGGAGGCCGTCCGGCCGGCGTGGATCGCGCATCTGGACGGGCCTCAGTTCAATTTTTCCAGCCTGGCGATCACGGCCGCGTTGAACCATCAGGGTGTCGCGATTGCGCGCGCGGCGCTCGTGCATGACGAGATTCAGAGCGGACGGCTCGTCGATGTGTTCGGCGCACACGTGCGTGCGCCGGCGCGCTACGTGCTGCTGTCACGCAACCCGGACGACCCGCGGACCGCCGCCTTTTCGGACTGGCTCAAGGCCGAGTGCGTGCGCTTCCGTGAAGCCCGGTCGCGCGTGCCGTCGAAGGCGGAGCGGCACGCATGACCGATGCTGCCGGATGGCTGGATCGGAGTGCGAAGCAATGTGGCTGAAGGCATGGCGGCAAACTACAGTTTCCCGTCCATCGCCATACGGATTGCTTGCGCATGGACGGGGCCGGTCGCCTTATCTGAGCGACCAGATGCCCCAGATCGCGATCAACAGGCCAAGGCCGAACCCGCAGCCCAGCAACACATAGGTTTCCATTTCGTGTCTCTGAAAACGTGGCAGCGCCGATGTCGGCATCAGCGTGCGAACAGCACAGTCGGCAGCGTATCGTCGGCGTCGCAGGCCGGAGCGATACGCCGGGTCCGCGAATACTACGCGTTGCAGCTTTCAGAACGCATGCGCGACCGGTGATGGCGCCGCTTGCTGGTTCCGGACCGCGTGTGCGCTGTCGCCCTGCGCGACGTGCGGGCTGCCGTGCCGCAACACGCCCGATTTCCAGATCATTTGCGACGCCGCGACGAGCACGAACAGCAGGACCACCATCCGGAAGATTTTCGGCGACATCTTGTCCCGCAGCGGGCGAACCAGCCACATGCCGGCGATGGCCGGCAGGCTGGCCGCCGCCGAGATCGCCAGATCGGCGGCGCTTGCATGCGCGGCGCCGCTGAACGTCGTGATCAGCGTGACGATCGACACCACGAGGATGATCGCGATCTGCTTCGTGAACACACGGCCGGTCGCGCCGGATGAAATCAGGTAGGTCGCGAGCAGCGGCCCGGGAACCGACGCGATGCTTTCCATCAGCGCCGCGCCGAAGCCGAGCGCGAACCCGACCGGCTTCTGCCACGCTTCCGGCAGGTTGAGTTTCGGCGCGGCGAGCATCAGCGCCGCGGCCACGATCAGGAGCGCACCGGAGGCCGCCTGCGCGTGCCCCGGATTGAGCGACAGCAGGATCGCGACGCCGACGATATTGCCGATCACCGTGCCTGCGATCGGCGCGGCGATTTTCCGGGCCGTCGCCAGCACCTGGCCGCCTTCCAGCGCCTGCGGAATGTTGCCGAGGATGATCGGCATCGACAGCAGCAGCACCGCATGCCGGATCGGCAGGAACTGGCTGAGGATCGGCATCGCGATCAGCGGCACGCCGATCCCCGTGATGCCCTTGGCCATGCCGCCCAGCAGCAGCGCAATGGCGATGCCGGCCAGGTCGAGCACGGTGAGCGCCTGCAGGCTGGAAACCAGCACACCTTCAGTCAGATTGAAATGAATCATGGAATGGCATGTCGCGGCATATCCGGCAGCGAGCGCTGTCGACGGAGCCCGTTGCGGTCGCGTGCGTTTCGCACGCGTTCGTTTTTGTCTGGCTTGAACCGGTCATGCGATCGCATGGCGCCGCCTCGTGTGCGGCCGGCGGGCGCGCGGCTCCGGTCCAGGCCGGCAGGTCGTGCCGGCAAGCATGGGCAACGCGGTGGCGTGGTTCAACCTGGCTAATCGACCGCCGGCCGGTGCGCAGGCAAGGGCGCGGCGGATCGAGCGTGCATCTTACCTGAGCGCTGCCGACGATGTCCGGCTCGACCCCGGCGTGGTGCGGGCGCGGCGTTCCGTGCGATGGCGCCGATTCAATATAATTCATGATGGTTTGCCGCATCATGCGGCGAATACATGCCATCGAAACAAGGAAATCCGATGACGCTTGCCCAGTTGCAGGCCCTGGCGGCCGTAGTCGAACTCGGTTCGCTCACGGCCGCCGCCGACCGGCTCAGCCGCAGCCAGTCCGCGATCAGCCATGCGCTGACCGAGCTGGAGGACATCACGCAGGTCAAGCTGCTCTGGCGCGACCGGCAGCCCGTCGTCCTGACGGCCGCGGGCGAACGCCTGTGGCCGTACGTCCAGAGCGTCGTCCGTGAAGCACAGATGTTGCGCCAGCAGTTCAGCCTGTCGCGCGGCAAGCTCGAAGGGCGGCTGGTGGTCGCGTCGTTGCCGAGCGTGTCGCTGGCGTTCGTCGCCCCCGCGCTCGAGGCGTTGAAGGAGCAGCACGAGGGCGTATCGGCGGTGCTGCTCGAAGGCACGGACAGTGAAGTCGAAGGATGGATCGACGACGGGACGGCCGACGTCGGCGTGGTGGCCGGCACGAAGAGTTTCGCGCACAACCTGCCGCTGCTCGACGAGGATTTCGTCGCGGTGGCGGCCGACGGGATGTTCGCCGGCCGCAAGAGCGTGTCGGCCAGGCAGTTGTCCGCGGCGCCGTTCATTTTTTCGAAGGCCGGGTGCGGGCCGGTGATCGCGGATTATTTCGCGCGCGGCGGCGCGCCGCTGCAGGCCGCGTTCAACGTGGTGGAGATGCGTACCATCCTGTCGATGGCGGAGGCCGGGATGGGCGTGTCGATCGTGCCGCGCATCACGCTCACGTACACGCCGTTCGGCGGCCGCGTGCTGGACCTGTCGCCGCGGCTGCATCGTTCCGTGCGGTTGGCGTGGAACACGGCCGGCAACGCGGTGACCGATGAATTCGTGAGGCTCGTCGACGCGCAACGGGCGAAGGCGGGGAAGGCGATCCACGCACGCACGAAAAGGAGAGGGTAGAGGGAGGGCGGCGCGATGAACGGGGTTCATGGGCGGCTTGCAGTTTATTCATGCCGACAATTGTCGGCATGCAATATATTGATCGGACCTCGCCCCGTTGCCCTGAAGGAGATTGCCGTGCCGGCCTTGCCCACCCTGTTTGCGTTCGGACTCGTGTCGCTCGGCATGGTGCTGACGCCCGGACCGAACATGATCTACCTGGTGTCGCGCGCGATCTGCCAGGGCCGCCGTGCCGGGCTCGTGTCGCTCGGCGGCGTCGCGCTTGGGTTCGTGTTCTACATGGTATGCGCGGCATTCGGCATTACCGCGCTGGTGATGACCGTGCCGTATGCGTACGACGCGCTGCGCCTTGCCGGCGCGCTGTATCTCGCCTACCTGGCGTGGCAGGCGCTGAAACCCGGTGGCCACTCGGCGTTCCAGGTCCGGCAATTGCCGCATGACAGCCGTGCGAGGCTGTTCACGATGGGTTTCGTCACGAACCTGGCGAACCCGAAGATCGCGGTGATGTATCTGTCGCTGTTGCCGCAATTCATCTCGCCGGGCCACGGCAGCGTGCTGGCGCAATCGCTGGTGTTGGGCTGCGTGCAAATCGCGGTGAGCGTCAGCGTGAATGCGCTGATCGCGTGCACGGCCGGTTCGATCGCGGGCTTTCTCGCGGGGCGGCCGCTCTGGGCGTCGGCCCAGCGCTGGTTGATGGGCACCGTGCTGGCCGGACTGGCCGTACGGATCGCGCTGGAGTCGCGAAGCTAGGGCGCGATGGCCGACGCTTGGGGGAACGGCTGGCTGCAAGCCAGCCTTGCGCCGATTACGCCAGGCAGTGTCATCCGTGGCAATCGCCTTCGGCCACTTTGCCGACGCGAACGGGCGCGGCATTGTCCTTGCGTCGGCTGCGCGTCGAGAGCCAGCACAGGATCGACCCGCCGCACACCATCAACGCGCCTTGCCAGAATTCGACCGACAGCGGCGCATGCAGCAGCGTCGCGGCGAACGCGGCGGCGAGCACCGGCGTGAAGTACGACGCGCCGACGATGACCGTCACGTTGCCGTGCATGATGCCGGTATTCCAGGCCGCATAGCCGAATCCCAGCGCGGACGCTGCCAGCACGAGATACAGGACCGCGTGAAAGCTGAACGTCATGCCGCCGCCGCCTTCCATCGCGAACTTGATCCAGAGCACCGCGGCAACCAGCATGAAGAACGGCGTGACGCCGTTCTTGCCGTCGGCGAGGCGTGCCGTCACCGTGCAATAGCCGGCCCAGATCAGCGCGCCGATGAATGCAAGGCCATAGCTCAGCGGATTGTCCGCGACGTTGCGCAGCATGCCGGACGGATCGAGGCCGCGGTCGCCGCCGAGCACCCAGCAGATGCCGAGCATCGACAGCAGGACGCCCGGCACGACCAGCAGGTTCGCACGCTGCTTGTTGAATACGATGGCCGCGACCAGCGTGAGGCTCGGCCACAGATAGTTGACCATCGCGACTTCGATCGCCTGCTGCCCGTTGCTCGCATAGCCGATCGACAGCGCGAGGCACAGCTCGTACGAGACGAACAGCAGCCCGCCCCAGAGCAGATAGCTTTTCGGGAACTTGCTTAGATCGGGGAAGCCGACCGAAAACAGCAGAAGCACGGACGCCACCGTATAGATCATCGCGGCGCCGCCGGTCGCGCCGAGACTTTCACTGACGCCGCGGACGAGCGCGACCACCGAGGCCCACAACACCACCGCGCCGAGCCCGGCGAGCGTTGCCTTGTTCTTGCGTTTCATGCTTCCTGCCTGTTTCAACATGCCAATTCGATTTCGGATGATACGGGGCCGCTCGTGCGTGCCGTCGTCGCGAGCGGAAAAATCCGGTTGCGATCCCCACACGAGGTGGCGGTCGCAACCGGCCATGCAATGCGGCGCGCTTATGCGGGATCCGCGGGGACGTCGATCCAGATGGTCTTGATCTCGGTGTACTGGTCGTGCGCCCAGACCGACTTGTCACGGCCGCCGAAGCCGGATTCCTTGTAGCCGCCGAACGGCGTCGTCACGTCGCCTTCGCCGAAGCAGTTGACGGTCACGACGCCCGCGCGGATCTCGCGCGACAGCCGGATCGCGTGGTTCAGGTTACCGGTGTAGACCGATGCGGCGAGCCCGTAGACCGAGTCGTTGGCGAGTGCGATTGCGTCGGCGATGTCGGTAAACGTCGTCACCGACAGCACGGGACCGAAGATTTCTTCGCGGAACAGCCGGCTGTGCCGACCGACGCCATCCATCACCGTCGGCTCGACGAAAATCCCGTCATCGGTCCGGCCGCCGAACGCGACGTGCAAGCGCTCCGCTTCGGCCTGTACGAGATACGACCGCACTTTCTCGAAGTGGGCCTTGCTGACCATTGCACCGATGCGATGCGCCGGGTCGAGCGGGTTGCCCATCTTCCAGTCTTGCAAATGCACGCCGATACGCTGCAGCAGGTCGTCCTTGACGTCGGCATGGACGATTAGCCGCGACGACGCCGAACAGTTCTCGCCCATGTTCCAGAACGCGCCGTTGACGATGTGCTGCGCGACCGCATCGAGATCGGGCGCATCGGGCAGCACGACCGCCGGATTCTTGCCGCCGCACTCTAGCACGATGCGCTTCAGGTTGGATTCGGCCGAGTACTTGAGAAACTTCCGCCCGGTGTCCGTCGACCCGGTGAAGCTCACCATGTCGACGTCCGCGTGCCGGCCCAGCGGCTCGCCGACTTCCTTGCCGCCGCCCGGCAGTACGTTGAAGACGCCGGCCGGCACGCCGGCTTCGTGCGCGAGTTCCGCGACACGCAGCGCGGTGAGCGTGGTTTCCTTCGCCGGTTTCACGACGACCGAGCAGCCGGCCGCGAGCGACGGGCCGATCTTCCACGCGAGCATCAGCAGCGGGAAATTCCACGGCAGCACGAGGCCGACGACACCGATCGGTTCGCGCACGACCAGCGCCAGCGCGTGGCTGCCGACCGGCGCCGTGTTGTCGTAGATCTTGTCGATCAGCTCGGCGTGCCAGCGGATCGTATGGATCGTCTCGGGCACATCGGTGTTCTGGCATTCGCGGATCGGCTTGCCGCTGTCGAGGCTTTCCATCGTCGCGAGTTCGTGCGCATGTTGCTCGAGCAGGCCGGCGAATTTCAGCAGGACGGCCTTGCGGTGCGAAGGCGCCAGCTTGCGCCAGCGGCCGTCGTCGAACGCCTGCTTCGCATTGGCGACTGCGATGTCGACGTCCGTGGCATTGCATGCGCCAATGTGCGTGAGCACGGCGTCGGTGGCCGGATTGACGGTCGCGAACGTGTCGCCGGAGCTGGCCGTGCGGAATGCGCCATCGATGAACGGCCCGGCCGGGAACCGCAGTTCCGCGGCCAGCGCCGTGTATTCGGACGCGCTGAGCAGGTCGGCCATCAGGCGTTGCCTCCGGTGATGGCAGCGACTTCACGCTTGATGCCGGCAACGATCGCCGCCAGCGCCTGCTTGTCCTGCTCGTCGAGCGCGCGCAGCGGTGCGCGTACGCCACCTGCACGCAGCCCCGCGAGTTCGCAGCCGTACTTGATCGACTGGACGAACTTGCCGCCTTCGAGGAAGTCCATCAGCGGCAGCATCGCGGACATGATCCGGCGACCCTTGTCGAAATCCTTTTCGATCGCACACGCGCGGTACAGCGCGATGTGTTCGGCCGGCAGGAAGTTCGAGCCGGCGCACACCCAGCTGCGCGCGCCCCATGCAAAGAATTCGAGTGCCTGGTCGTCCCAGCCGCACGACACGCCGATGTTCGGGAACTCGCGCACCAGCATGTGCAACTGGCCGGTCTGGCCCGAGCTTTCCTTGATCGCGACGATGTTCTTCGACGCGTCGCAGACGGTGCGGAAGAACTCGCGGTCCATCGACACGCTCATCCGGCCCGGGTAGTTGTACAGCATGATCGGCAGGTTGGCCGCGCGATCGATCTCCAGCGCGTGCGCCGCATTTTCCTGCTGCGTGGGCAGCGCGTAGGGCGGCGAGCCGACCAGGATCGCATCGGCGCGCACGGCCTTCGCCGCCTTCGCGTACTCGACGGAATCCTCGGTGCGCACCGCGCCGGTGCCGATGACGAGCGGCACGCGCGAGCCGATCACTTCACGCGCCCATGCGCCGAGGTCGAAGCGTTCCTGCGCGGTATGCGCATAGTACTCGCCGGTCGAGCCGCCGATGATGATGCCGTGCACGCCTGCTGCGATCAGCGATTCGATCACGTCGGCGAAAGCGGTCTTGTCGATCTGGCCGGCGTCGTTCAGGGGCGTGATGGCCGGGGTATAGATGCCTTCGAAATTCATGGTGTTCTTCCTCGGAAATGGAAACGGTCGGGTTGACGAAAGGCGCGCCGCCGCGAGCGCGGCGGCGTACCGGTGACGGGGTTCAGTGGTTGAGCGACCCGGCTTCCTGCAGGCTGAGCGAGCGCGTCTCGGGTGCCAGTGCGAGCGAGGCGGCCAGCCCGACGAACGAGACGGCGGCCGCTGCGTACATGGTGTTGCCGATGCCGACTGTCTGCAGCGCGATCGGCACGAGCCAGGTGCCGATGGCTGCGCCGATGCGTGACAGCGACGCGCCCATGCCGACGGCGAATGCGCGGATGTCGGTCGGGAAGATTTCGTTCGGGTACACGAGCTGCAGCACCTGCGCGCCGCCGATCAACACCGCGTACGCGCCGAACAGCACGAGGATCAGCACGGCCGAGCCGCCGGCGCATGCGCCGAGGCCCAGCAGCGCGAGGCCTGACCACAGGAAGCTGTGGATCACCATCGCGCGGCGGCCGAGTTCGTTGATGATCCGCGTCGCGATGATGCAGCCGACCACGAACAGCAGTGTGATCGCGACGGAGCCATAGGATTCCCACTTGCCGGTCAGGTGCAGCGCTTCGAGTACGCGCGGCGCAAACGAGTAGACGGCGAACACGGGAATCACGGAGCAGCTCCAGAACACCGACACGAACAGCATCCGTTTGCCGTAGCCCGAGTGCAGCAGCGCCCATAGCGAGATCTTCTTCCCGGTTTGTTCTTCCGGCAGGTTCTTCACCGAGAACGACGGGCCGTAGACTTTCCGGATGACCTCGTCGGCCTCGGCGGTGCGGCCCTTGCTGAGCAGCCAGCGCGGCGATTCGGGCGTGCCGATGCGCACGGCGAACAGGGCGAGGCCGATCACGGCCGGGCTGGCCAGGACCCAGCGCCACGCGTCGGGGCCGCCGCTCCCGAGGATGATGTTGCCGACAATATAGGCGAGCGCCGCGCCGAAGAACCAGATGATCGTCAGCATCGCGAGGCGTGGCCCACGATACTTGCGCGGCATGAATTCGACGAGCAGCGAGCCTGCGACCGGGTATTCGATGCCCACGCCGATGCCGATCAGGAAGCGCAGCACGAACAGTGCTTCACCCGACTGGACCCAGAGCTGCGCGAGCGAGCAGACGAAGAAGATGACGGGGCCGAAGAAGTAGGGCTTTTGCCGCCCGAGGCGATCGCTCAGCCAGCCACCGATGAAACCGCCGAAGAAGATGCCGATCAGCGCGGACGCGGCGACCATGCCTTGCCAGAAGTTGGTCAGGCTGAGCGCGGCCGAAAACTGCACCATCGCGACGCCGATGATGCTCAACACGTAGCCGTCCATGAGCCAGCCGCCACCCGAGCGGATCGTGAGCAACTGGTGGAATCCATTGAGCGGGACATCCTCGATGGAGTTGCGATTCGTTGACATTGCCTGTCTCCTTCCATGAAATTGAGCGCGGAATGCGATCGCTCGATCTATTGATATGGTCTACTAAGCGTAATGCGTGAATCCGTATCGGTTTTTCGGTTGCTTCCTGCCGGCGCTACGTTCGTCGCAGCCGGGTCAGCTTTCGAGCCCCGCCTTGCGTTGGCCCCACCAGAGGGTCGCGTTGACGCCGACCGACAGGAACGGTTGTGGCGGGGTACGGTTCGGTCCCGACGTTTCCAGCAGGAAATCGATCAGGTCGCCGCGCTTGCCGGCCAGCCAGTCGGCGAGCAGCGTGCCCGTCACGGTGCCGCGCGTGATGCCGAGGCCGTTGCAGCACAGCGCGCCGTAGACGTTCGGTGCAAGCTGGCCGAAGAAACCCTTATGGTTCCGAGACAGCGCGAGGGAGCCGCTCCACGTGTATTCGAACTCGACGTCCGGCAGCATCGGGAAGCGGCGTTCGAACGACAGCCGATGCCGATCGGCGAAGCGCGGCAGGTACTGTTCCCGCGGCCGTCCGTCCGGGTTGAAGCTGAAGCTGTTGCGCACCAGGATGCGGTTGTCGTGCGTGCGGCGCAGCGTGCTGCCGAACGGGTCGGCCGGAATCACGCCCCAGAACGGCTTGCCGCCCAGTTGCGCCTGTTCGGCGCCGGTCAGCGGGCGTGTCAGGCTCGCGTACAGAAATACGGGCAGCATCGTGTGCTGCAGAAAGCCGAAGCGTGTGCCGAACGCGTTGTTCGCGAGCACCAGCTTGTCGACCGTGATCCGGCCGTTGCGATGCGCGAGCACGATCCTGTCGCCGTACTCGACGTCGGTGATCGGCGTGTGTTCGTACAGCGTCACATTCGGCGGAAGGCAGTCGGCCAGCCCTTTCACGAGCGCCGATGGCTGGATCAGCACGGTGCCGGGCGTGAACAGCGCCTTCCGGTAGAACGACGTGCCGATGTGGTCGGGCAAATCCTTGCCTTCGATCATTTCATACGGTTGCCCGAGCTTGTCGAGGCCGCGACGATACGCATCGAGCACGGCGATGCCGCGCGCTTCGACGGCTGCCTGGTATTTGCCGGACGCGCTCATCGCGCAGTCGATGCCGTGCTCGGCGACGAGCCGGCGCAGGATCGTCTGGCCGAGCACGTTCAGTTTCAGCGTGGTGCGGGCCGTCGGGATGTCGCCGATGTAGTCTTCGGCGCCGATGTCGTGCGGCAGGTCGATCGCGAAACCGGCGTTGCGCCCCGACGTGCCGAAGCCGACTTCCTGTGCATCGACGAGGACGATCTCGTCATCCGGGAAATTCAGCGCCAGTTGCCGGGCTGCCGCGAGGCCGGTGAACCCCGCGCCGACGACGGCCCAGCGCGCGCCGGATTCCCCGCGGTGCGACGGCCTGGGCTGGCGTTGCCGGCTGGTGTGATACCAGCCGCACATGCTGTCGTCGGCGGGGAGCGATGTAACCTTATGCATTCCTAAATCCGATATCGATAAAGAGTACTAATCGTGATCGCGAAGAAGCGGCACACGATCGAGCGTGCACCGTCTTGTGCGGCGGTCAGAACTGGATGGGTACGTCGAGGCCTTCGGGAATCACGTACTCGGCCATGCGGCGGCGCGACAGCTCCATGTGGCTGCGGACCAGTTCACCGGCGCGCTGCGCGTCGCGCTGCGCAATCGCTTCGATGATCTCGTCGTGCTGCTCCACCGCTTTTTCCAGGTCCTGCTGCATGTCGCTCGTCGTCGGCGAGCGGTAGAAAATCTTGCCGAGGCGCGCGTGATCGATCAGCACGCGGCGCAGGCTCGGCATCAGGTAGGCGTTCCGTGCGATCCGGCCGATCTCGAAGTGGAACGCGTCGTTCTGCAGCACGCGTGCCTGAAGATCGTTCTGCTCGATCGCCGCGCGAAACTGCGCCTGGATCGCCTTCAGCCGTTCGACTTCTTCCGCCGTCGCGTGGCTTGCGGCCAACTGCGTCGTCGCAACGTAGATCAGCGGCGCAGCCAGGAAGAAGCTGCGCAGCGACTGATAACCCATCGGCGACACGCGGGCCGGCCGGTTCGGCTCCAGCTCGAGATAGCCTTCCGCCGCCATCTGGCGCATCAGTTCGCGCACCGGCGGGCGGGAGAGCCCGAACTCCTCGCTGAGCGCGAGCTCGTCGACCACGGCGCCGGGCGCGAGCTCCATGCTCACGATACGTCGCCGCAGCGTCTCCGCCATTACGTTCTTGCGATCCGCCGAACCGCCGGATTCGGTATCCGGCGCGGCAGTCTGAAGCTTCTGTCTCGACATGATTTCATTGTCTACAAACTGTAGACACAGTTTAGATTGAGAATAGACCAAGCAAAAATAAGGGTTTACACCTCATCTCGTGGCGTGGGAGGGCCGGGTGCCGGCAGGGTGCGTTTCGCCCGGATATGCGTAGCTTAAAGGGGCGGAGCGGGGAGGGCCGAATGGCAAGTGTCGATGGGGCAGCAAACCGGCGTGTGCGCCCGATTCAGGCGACGCGTTGGAAGGCGGAGCCGATCACGCGTCGTCGATACGCCACGCCGCGCCGATTGCCGACAACGCGTGCCCGATCGAGTCGAGCATGGCGTTCCGCGTCGGCCCGAGCGTCGTAACGAGGAAGAAGCCATCGTCATCGGTCGTCAGTCCGATCAGCGGCCAGCCGCCTTCGTCATCGCGGACCTCGAGCTGTCGTCGGCCGCGATCGATGTCGATGCCGCCATGCGCTTGCCGCAGTGCATTCGCGATGGCATCGAATGCGTCGGCCGACGGGAGCGTGTGGATGCGGTATTCGAAACTCATCGTCGTGGGCCGGTGTGCGAGCCGGGCAGTCTAACGCGTGCCACGACATCCCGCCCCACGATGGCAGTGCAATCGGCGCCCGCCGCGGCGGGCGCCCGCACGATCACCGCTCGTGCCGCTTCTTGCTCAGCTCGATCGTCTCGAACAGCTCGTACTGCGCGGTCGGCTGCTGGTCGGCGCCCGGCGCGTGGTAGTAGCGCATCGTGATCGTCGTGTGACCGCCCGGCTTGCCCGGGTCGTGGTCGAACACCGCAATCCCGTAGCCGGTGCCCGTGTCGCGGCGCGCGGACCAGATCGCATCCTCGAGCGCATCGGCCGGCTGGCGCACGAACGTGTTCGGCGCCGTGCCCGGCACCGGCCGGTTCGGCTTCGTGAACACCTTCGCGCGCGCAAAACCGGTCGACGGGTTCTCGCCGTACACGTCGAGCGGCGCGCTGGTGCCGCCGCCGCCGAGGATCAGGTGGATCGTGCCGTGGCTCGTGTCGAACTTCATGCGGTCCGGGTCGTTCGAGCCGACCGGGCGCGGCTGCAGCGTCTCGACCACTTCGCCGGTCGTCGCATCGACGCCCGCGCGGTGATTGCAGCCGCGCACCGGGTAGCTGCGCTCGTAGTCGTGATCGTGGCCGCATAACACGAGGTCGACGCCGTAACGGTCGAACAGCGGCAGCCAGGCTTCGCGAATACCCTTGTCTGAACCGTTGCCCGTCTTCGACGAGCTGAGCGCGTCCTGGTGCATCTGCACGACGATCCAGTCGATGTCGTCGTCATGGGCGGCATGACGGAGCGTGCGTTCGAGCCAGCGCGTCTGCTCGCCATTGCTGTAGCCGCGCACGTAGAACGACGTGCCGGGTTCGATCGGCGGGCGGCCCGTGCTGGCGGCCGGCACGAGCGGCGCCGGGCCGCCGACGAACGCGGCGGCATCCTGGTACACGACATCGTCTGCGTCGAGCGACACGAACAGCACCGAGCTCACGCGGAAGCTGTACCAGCGGCCGGGGAAGTGCGTGCCGTTCTCCGGCAGCGTATAGCGCGCGAGATACGAGTCGAGCCCCTGCGGGCCGTTGTTGAACTCGATCTCGTGATTGCCGGGGCACGGCATCCACGGGCGATTCGCGGCCGACGTCTGGTTGTTGTTGCCGAAATCGCGCCACACCTCGGGCTGGTGCGCGGGGTTCAGGTTCGCGTAGCAGAGGTCGCCGTTCAGCAGGTGGAACAGCGGCTGGAACTGCTCGACCGCCTGCACCGCGAAGCGGCTCTGCGGCGACGACAGCACCCACGCGCCGTTCGGCGTCGCGAGATCGCCGTAGCTCGTGAAGCGGAACGGCGCCCGGCCGCGCGGCGCGGTCGAGAAATTCGCGGAAAACGGCTGCGCGGCGTTGCTGTCGTTGTCGGCGGTGATCTCGTAGCGGTAGCGCGTATCGGGCTTCAGCCCGTGCACCCGCGCGTGGTACGCGAACACGGTTTCGCCGTTCAGGCCGTCGGTGTACAGGCGCTGGACGCCGTGCACCGTATGCGCAGCCTCGCCGTCGGCGATGATGCGCGCGCGCGGATTGACGGCCGGCGCGAGCGACGCCCACGAGATCACGACCTCGGACGTCGGGTCGTTGCCCCACGTCAGGTGAACCTGTTCGGGCGTGCCGTCCGGATTCGACGCGGCGGCGCGCGTGGCTGCGAGACCGCCGGCAGCGGTGGCGAGGCCGGAGACGCCGGCAAGTTTCAGGAAGCCGCGACGCGATACCGAGGCGGCCGGCTCGTTCGGCTGATCAGGGAGAGTGTCCTGGTTCGACATGGTCGGTGTTTTCGTTGGTGGGGACGCGAGACGTGGAACCGCGCGGCCATGCGCGAGCGCGGCCGGGGCGTGGGCCGGAAACGAGCGGGATCCCGGTCGCATGCATTGTCGAAGGGCAGTTTTGCCGCGTTGTGACAGCACCGCAACCCGGCGTGGGTGGCGGCCGATAGGCGGGATCACGCCGCGCGGTATCCGGCACGCGCCGCAGCCGCGCCGGTCTCCCCGAAATTTATTTGCAGACTCCGCGACGGAATTGTTTCGCCCGCGCCGTTTAACGCATGAACGACCGCAACCGGTCGATGCCCGTTACTTCGGAGTCTTTCATGAAACTTTCTGTTCCATTGCGATTTGCCACGGCATGCGTGGCCGCGCTGGCGGCATCCGCGTCGTTCGCGCAGGCCGTGATCGTTGCGCCTTACGCGCCGCCGCCGCCGCGCGTCGAAGTGCTGCCGGCGCCGCGCGCGGGCTACGTCTGGGATCAGGGGCACTGGCACTGGCAGCAGGGCCGTTACGTCTGGATTCCGGGCCACTGGCAAGTGGTGCGCGTCGGTTACCACTGGGTGCCCGGTCATTGGGCCGCGCGCGGGCCGGCCTGGCGATGGGTACCCGGTCACTGGGCGTGACGCGTGCGCCGTCGCGCGGCACACGGTGCCCGCGCGGCGGATCCTTCATGCAACATCATGAGTCGAAGCCATGCCTTTCCGAACCATCGTGATACTGGCGGCCGCAGCCATCGTGCTGGCCGGCTGCGTCGTGGTGCCGGCCCGTCCGGTGTATTACCGGCCCGCGCCGGTCGTCGTATATTGAGCGCGCCGGCCGCCGGTCGCGTGGCCGGCAGACAGGATCGATATGCCGCGCGAACCGGATGTCGATGAAACGGGCATGGCCGACGCCGTGTGCGACGCGGCGCGCGATGCGCGTGGTGGCGCCGAACAGTCGGTGTGGCGCCGTCCGGTGATGGCCCGACGCACGCAAGGAGAGCACGACGATGAGCTTCAGCCGGGCGGCGGGGTGCCCTGCCGTGACAGTGCGGTGCCGACGCGCCGCGCGACGGAGCAGGCGGCGTTGAACGATCGCGGCGACCGCGATCCGGACGCGGAACTCGTCGCGCGCGTCGGCGCGCGCGATTCGTCGGCAGTGCGCGTGCTCGTCGCACGCAAGCTGCCGCGGCTGCTCGCATTGGCGACGCGCATGCTCGGCGACCGGAACGAAGCCGAGGACGTCGCGCAGGAGACGTTCTTGCGAATCTGGAATCAGGCGCCGCGCTGGCGCGAAGGCGAGGCGCGCTTCGATACGTGGCTGCATCGCGTCGTACTGAACCTGTGCTACGACCGGTTGCGCGGCCGCCGCGAGGAGCCCGTCGATACGCTGCCCGACGTGCCCGACACGCAACCGGAGCCGGCCGCGCAGGCGGAGCTGCGTTCGCGCGATACGCGCGTGCGGCAGGCGCTGGCCGCATTGCCGCCGAGGCAGCGGGAAGCGCTCGTGCTCCAGTACTATCAGGAAATGTCGAATGTGGAAGCGGCCAACCTGATGGGCATCACCGTCGATGCGCTGGAAAGCCTGCTCGCCCGCGCGAGGCGCAACCTGCGCGCGCAGCTGGCCGGCGACCCACCTAGCGAGGACAAGCGATGACACCCGAACGATTTCGTACCATCGTCGCCGCGTACGGCTCGGACGCGCGGCGCTGGCCGGCCGGCGAGCGCGCGGCTGCCGAGGCGTGGGCGCAAGCGAACCCGCGCGAAGCATTGCTCGCACTGGACGACGCGGCCGACCTCGATGCCTGGCTCTCGAACGACATGATTGCGCCGCCCGCGCCGTCGCTGGTCGAGCGCATCGTCGCGACGGCGCCCGCGCCGCAGCGCGCACGCAGGCGTGGCAACGTGTGGTGGTCGGGCGCGGCGTTCGCGGGCGTCGGCCTGGCCGGTGCGCTCGCGGGCGCGGTGGCCGTGTCGATGCTGATGCTCGGCAGCGTGCCGGCGTCGCAGCATGAACCGGGCTATCTGACGACGACGTTCGGCGGCCCGAGCGCGGACTGGAGCGACGAATGACTGAGCGTGGCTGGAAATTCATCCTCGTCGGCTCGGTCGTGCTGAACGTGTTCGTGCTCGGCGCGATCGGCGGCGGCGCGTATCAGTGGTTCTCGACGCATCGCGACCTGCATGCGGCAGGCGCACCTGCTTCGCGCACCGCGTTGCGTTTCGCGGCGGACGAATTGCCCGATGCGCGGCAGCGCGAATTCGCCGCCGCGCTGAAGGCCGCGCGCAAGGACGGGCGTGATTTCGCGCGGGAAGGGCGCGACGGCCGGATCACCGTGCTGGACCTGCTCGCCGCGCCGCAACTCGATCGCGCGGCGATCGATGCCGCGCTCGATCGCACGCGCGCGGCCGATACGGCGCTGCGTGCCCAGGTCGAGCGCAGCGTCGTCGATTTCGCGGCGACACTGACACCCGACGAGCGCACGAAGTTCGTCGACGGATTGCAGCACAGCGGCAACTGGCGTTTGCCGCCGAAGCTGCAGAAGAAGCCGGACACGCCGGCGAGTCAGTAACACCTGCCGGACGGCGGCACGCGATCTGCGTGTCGCCGTCGTGCGCTTTCGGTCACGTGCCATGCGTGCGCCGTTTCCGGTCGATTGCATCGTCGTTTTCGTTCATGACGTGCGCGGCCGCGTGACGAGGCTTCCACCGGTCACTCCGCCTCGCGTTTCCCCGCTCGAAATTTATTTGCGATTTCCGCGACGGATTTCCGGGCGCATCCGCGTTGAACGTGGGTACGCACCGCGAGAGAGCCCGTCATGGACCACCCGAACGACATCACGCCGGCCGCGATTGCGCTGAACCGCTTCGGTCTCGGCGCGCGGGCCGACGAAGCGCCGCCTGCCGACCCGAAGGCGGCGCTCGTCGCGCAATTCGACCGTTACGACGCGCGGCCCGCCGCGTGGGCCGGCGAGCCCGACGCGGTCGCGCTCGCGACACGCTTCGCGAACGCGCGCAACGCGATGACGGGCGACGACGCGGCAGCGAAACGCGCGACCGCGCAATCGATCCGGCGCGATGGCTACGATGCCTATCGCAGTGCGGTTACCGCACGCATGAACAGTGCGTTGAACACGTCCGCACCGTTCGTCGAACATCTCGTGCATTTCTGGGCGAACCATTTCGCGGTGTCGGTCGACAAGGGGCAGGTGGCCGCGTATGCGGGTGCATTCGAACGCGACGCGATCCGCCCGCACGTGCTCGGCCGCTTCGAGGACATGCTCGTCGCCGTCGAACAGCATCCCGCGATGCAGGTGTTCCTCGACCAGGCGCGCTCGGTCGGCCCCGACAGCCCGGCTGCGTTGCGCGCCGAAGCACGCAATCCCTCGGCGAAGCGCGGCCTCAACGAGAACCTCGCGCGCGAAATCATGGAACTGCATACGCTCGGCGTACGCACCGGTTACACGCAAGCCGACGTGACGGAATTCGCGCGTGCGCTGACCGGCTGGAGCATCGCCGGCGGGCGCGGGCCGCAGCCGGGCGATGCCGCACCCGGTGCGTTCGTGTTCCGCCCGAAGCTGCACGAACCGGGCACGCGCACGGTGATGGGACGCACCTACGACCAGCCGGGCGAAGCGCAGGCGCGCGCGATCCTGCACGACCTCGCGCGCTCGGAGGCGACGGGCCGGCACATCGCGTTCCAGCTCGCCCGTCATTTCGTCGCCGACAATCCGCCGCCCGCGCTGACCGAGCGGCTGGCCCGCGCGTTCGACGCGAGCGGCGGCGACCTGCCGACCGTCTATCGCGCGCTCGTCGATGCGCCCGACGCGTGGTCGCCGGTCAACCGCAAGTTCAAGACGCCGTGGGAGTGGGCGGTGTCGTCGCTGCGCGGGCTCGGCTGGCGCGACACGGGCGACCTGAAGGCCGCGCCGCTGCTCGCGCAGCTCGGCCAGCCGGTGTGGCGGCCGGGTTCGCCGGCCGGCTACGACGACGTTGCCGCGAGCTGGGCCGCGCCCGACGCGCTCGTGCGCCGCGTCGAGATTGCCCAGCGGCTGGCCGCGCGCACGGGCGACCGGCTTGATCCGCGCACGCTCGGCAACACGCTGCTTGCCGGTTCGATGAGCACGCCGACCGCGACCGCACTGTCGCGCGCGGAAAGCGCGACGACGTCGCTTGCTTTGCTGCTCGTCTCGCCCGATTTCCAACGGAGATGACCATGGCCCTGTCACGCCGACAATTCCTGAGCGTTGCCGCCGCCGGCGCAGGCGCGATCCTCGTCGCGCCGCGGATCGTGTTCGCGAATGTCGCGACCGACCGGCGCTTCGTGTTCGTGATCCAGCGCGGCGCGGCCGATGGCCTGAACATCGTCGTCCCGTATGCGGAACCCGCGTATGCGACGCTGCGCGGCCCGCTCGCGATCGACACGGCGGCCGCGACGCGGCTCGACGGCACGTTCGCGCTGCATCCGTCGCTTGCGCAGACCGCGCAGTTGTACCGCGACGGGCAGGCGCTGTTCGTCCATGCGATTGCGTCGCCGTATCGCGACCGCTCGCATTTCGACGGCCAGAACGTGCTCGAAACGGGCGGACGTGCGCCGTACCAGGTAAAGGACGGCTGGCTGAACCGGCTCGCCGCGCTGCTGCCGGCGACGCGTGAGAACGCAATCGCGTTCGCGCCGACCGTGCCGCTCGCGTTGCGCGGCACCGTACAGGCCGCGTCGTATGCGCCATCCGGTCTGCCGGCCGCGCCGGACGACCTGCTTGCGCGCGTGTCGTCGCTCTACGAGGCCGACGCGCAGCTCGGCCCGCTGTGGCAGTCGGCGATGGACGCACGCGGCCTCGCCGGCGACGCGCATGCGCGGCAGGATCCGGCCGGCGTCGGCAAGCTCGCGGCGACGTTCCTCGCGCGCGACGACGGCCCGCGGATCGCCATGATCGAGACGGGCGGCTGGGATACGCACAGCGCGCAGAACGCGCGGCTCGCGAACCAGCTGAAAGCGCTCGACACGATGCTCGCCGCGCTGCGCGACGGTCTCGGGCCCGCCTGGCAGCAGACCACGGTGCTGGTCGCGACCGAGTTCGGCCGCACGGCGGCCGTGAACGGCACGGGCGGCACCGATCACGGGCAGGCGTCGGTCGCGATGCTCGCGGGCGGCGCGGTGGCCGGCGGCCGCGTGATCGCCGACTGGCCGGGGCTGCGGCCGGGCGACCTGTATGAAGGGCGCGACCTGAAGCCGACCGCGTCGCTCGACGCGCTGATCTCGGGTGCGGCCGCCGAAAGCCTGCGGCTCGACCCTCGTCGAACCGCGTCCGCATTGTTCGCGGAAAGCGGCGCGACGCGGCCCATGACCGGCCTGATTCGCGGCGCTGCGTGACGCGGTGCGTTGCCGCTTCCGTGCCGATCCATTCATACACAAAAGGGAGAATGCAAGATGATGAAGATCCGATCCGTTTCGCTCACCGTGCTGGTAGCGGCCAGTGCGGCGCTGATGTCCGCCTGCGTGGTCGAACCCGTGCGGCCGCCGCAGCCGGCGCCGCTCGTCGAGGTGGCGCCGCCGCCGCCGGCGCCCGGCTATCACTGGGCGAAGGGGCATTACCGCTGGGCCGGCAATCACTGGGCGTGGGTGCCCGGGCATTGGGTGGCCGTGTACTGACCGGGCGTGACGGGCCGTGCGGATGCCGGGAGGCGGGGCGGCGTATTGAACCGCGATGCGCATTGGCCTAAGCTTCCGGATCCCGGCGACGGGCTTCCGGCGACGGGCTTCCGGCGACGGGCATTCCCGTTCGTCCGCCACGGCGACCCGATGCACGGCCGCCGTTTTTTCTACGGCACCCACATGAAGGCATGGCTCGTTGCGCTGACCGTCGCGGCCGGCATGACCGGCGCACAGGCTGCGTCGTTCGATTGCGCGAAGGCGTCCACGTTCGTGGAGCGCGAAATCTGCGGCAATCCGGCGTTGTCGCATCTCGACGATGCGCTCAACGCAGATTACAAGCGCGTCGTGGACGATTTCGCCAACTATCCGGTCGAGGATCCACCTGAATATCACCAGTTCGTCGCGAGTCAGAAGGTGTGGCTGAAGGCGCGCAACCGCTGCACGACGGCGCAGTGCCTGATCGACAGTTACCGCAAGCGGATCGACGCGTTGTGCGGCCAGATCGACGTGCCGGCGGAAAGCGACCGTGCGAAGTGCCGCAGCAACGGCGGCCTCGGCGGACTCGAACTCGACCACTGAGCGCGAGGGCGAAACACCGGCCGGTGTCGACATCGAGTTCGGCGGCACGTACTCGCGCACAGCACGCAGCGCGTCTGCTACCGACCGCCTGCTGCCTACCAACCAATCCGGTGCTTCTCCTCCGTTTCTTGATGACGCCAGTCGTCGTCCGCGTGCAGGTACTGGCTCGTCGTCGTGAGTGACACATGGCCGAGGTTGTCGCGCACGAGCCGCAGGTCGACACGGCCGTCGGCCATGTGCGAGCCCGCGCTGTGGCGCAGCCAGTGCGCGGACGCCTGTTCGAGCACGCGCGCCTGCTGGTCGCCGGCTTCGCCGTTCGCCCGCAGCTGGTCGGCCGCGTGCCGGAACACCTGCTTCACGATCCGGTGCAGCGCCGCGCGCGTGAGCGGTTTGCGCGTCTGGCCGACCGGCAGCACGAGTGGCGTGGGCTCGCCGTCCGACGGCAGCGCGGGCAGGCCATGCGCGCGACGGTAACGCGACAGCTCGGCCATCATCTCGGCGGTGGCCGGCACGAGCCGCTGCCGGCCGCCTTTGCCCGTCACGTCGAGCCACCAGCGATCGTGCCCGTTCGCGTCGCGCCGGCAGAAGAACTGGCCCATCGTCGTGTCGGCCGCTTCGGTGATGCGCAGCCCGCCGAGATACAGCAGCGTGAACAGCCAGCGCGCGCGATCCGCATGGAAGCTTGCGCGCGCATCGTCGCGCGGCATCGCGGCGATCGCGTCCTTGACCGACTGCCACAATGGCTGTCCGAGATGGCGCGTGACGCGCGGTGCGGGCCGGCGCTGCCGCTGCCGCGACAACGCGAGCGGGTTGCCGGCCAGATAGCCGGCCTGCACGAGCCACGAGAACATCACGTTCAGGATCACCAGCGCCTGCCGCTGGCTGGCCGCCGACAGCGGCCCGTAGAACGGCCGCCAGCGCGGATCGTCGCGCGGATGCTTGCGGCCGCCGTTTGCGCACCACAGGTCGGCCGGCGCGGGCGCGAGCAGGAACTGCCGGTAGACGACGAGATCCTCGTGCGTGAGCGACGACAGCGGCTTGCCGCACGCGATCACGGCCCACAGCAGCAGGCGTTCGGCTTCCTTGCGGTAGTTCTGGAACGTGGTCGGCGTATCGACGAAGCGCGCGAGCCATGCGCGCACGGCGTCGAGATCGTTGGCCGCGGCGATCTGCGGATGCGCGCTGCCCGAGCGGTTGGTGCCCGCGCGTCCGTCGAGCGCGGCCGGCACGGTCAGCGAATCGATCGGCAGCGGGCGCAGTGCGGTATCGGACGGAACGGGTGGGGGCATGCGAGGGAGGGCGCGCTGCGCGAACCGCGCGGGCGTGGCCGGGCGGACGCAGGCAGCGCGTGAAAGCGTATCGGGAAGCGTCGATGGTACACGATCGATGCGCGGTGAAGCGGTCGTCGACGACGCTCGCCGGGCGGGCCGCTGTCACGACCGCATGATTCCCGCGGCCACGTGCCGTGGCGTCAGCGGTCCGCGTGCTTGTCCAGCAACCGGAACTTGCCGTTCTCGAACAGGTAGCGGTATTGGCCGCGCGGTTGACCGTCGGGCTTGCCGTTCACGACGAGCAGGCGGCTGTCCGAGCGGAAGTCCGTCGGTGTGGTGTCGTCCGCGATGGTCAGCTCGCGCACGATGTACGGAAACCAGTACACGTCGCCCGTTTTCGCGTCGAGCGCGAATACCCGCATGCAATTGTCACTGTGTCCGCAATCAAAGGTCCACAGGATGTAACGACTCGCGAATGTCACTTCATTGGTGGAGGCGCCGTCGCGAATATTCCTGGCGAACTCGCGGTCCTGCGCCGTGCGCAGTTTCGGTTCGGCGACCGGGCCGTCGTACGTCGGCCCGGTGAGGAATTTCATGAAATCGTTGTGTTGTTCCGCTTGCACGCGCCAGCTTGCGGTCAACGCCGCGGCGCAGACGAGCAGGCTCGTCATCGCGGTGGCAAGGCGGCGCTTGCGTGTCGGAATCCCGGATCGTTTATCGGCCATTGTCGAGGGTCATGTTGTTATGGGTGCCGTCATCGTAATGTAATCGGCGCAAGCCGTGCGCGAGGGCTTGGTGCGCCGCGACGTCGAGCGTTTCGCGCGAACGCCGCAACCGGCTCCGCCGCCAGTCCATGCCGCACCCCTCACCCCAGCGACAGCACACTGTTCAGCAACATCCGCACCAGCGTGGCCTGCCGCGTGACGCCCGTTTTCGAGAAAATCGCACGCAGGTGCGAACGCGCGGTGTTCTTGCTGATCGCGAGTTCGTCGGCCGCTTCCTCGAGCGTCTGCCCGTTGACGAGCGCGAGTGCCAGCGCGGTCTCGGCCGGCGTGAGGTCGAACAGCTTGCGCACGATGTCGTGCGACGCCTGCGACTTGCGCTCGGCATCGCGGATGAAGATCGCGCACGCCGGCCGGCGCGGATTGTCCTCCGACCACTCGCTCAACGGTACCGCACGGATCAGCACGCCGAGCCGCGGCTTGCCGGACGGGCGCGGCACCGCGATCGCGTGCGCGACCGACGGCGTGACGCCCGTGCGTTCCGCGAGCACCTGGCGGATCAGCTTCTGCAGCTTGCGGTCCTCCAGCGGATACGACGCTTCGAGCGTGCCGCCGCGCACGCGCAGGCCGTCGCATTCGGCGAAGATCTCGTCGGCGACGGAGTTGGTCCGCATGATCGTGCCGCGCTCGTCGAGAATCGCGGTGCCGACGAGCATACGGTCGATCGTGCTCGCATACAGCGTGCGCTCGGATTCGACCATCCCGAACTTCGCGTGCAGCCGCACCGCGCGCTTCAGGTGCGGCAGCAGCGCGTTGCAGACGGCCTTGTCGGCCGCCGAGAACGCATGGCCACGATGCGGACGGCAGACGCGAAAGCGGCACTCGACGCCGTCGTGCGTGCGCAGGTCGGCGCCCATCAGATAGCCGACGTCGAACGGCTGCAGGAATTCGGCATACATCGCGCTGTTGCGCCAGACGCCGACGCCGAGCAATTCGTCGACGGTGACGACGCGATCGGCCGGCAGGTTCACGAACGGATCGAGTGCGTAGTAGTAGGTGTTGTACGACGCGACGCCCGTCAGCGGCGCACTCGCCTCGGACGCGTTGATCATCAGCCCCGTCTGCCCGCTGGCCGGCCAGCGCAGGATCATCGTCACGTAGTTCGCGTGCAGGTGCACGCGGATCTGCTCGAGCGCGGCGCCCCACGGCACGTCTTCGAGCGGGCCTTCGTAGATGGTCGTGAGCAGGGCGTCGAACTGCTCGAGCGTCAGTTTCGATTGGGCAAGGTTCGGCGGCGGGGCCGGGGGCGCCGTGGTCATTCGGGATGTCTCCTGTTGCGGCCGCCGGGTCGCAGCGCGCCTGGCGTGCACGTTCGGACCGCCGGCGGCGATGCGCGTGGCGTAACCGGAACACGGTAACGTATCGGTTCGCGCGCGACATCCCATGAATGAGGGTGGTCGAGTGCGTTCTGTAAGGTATTTGTGAACTTTCTCGTCGCGCCGGTCGTCTAATCGGCCCTCCAACGCTTCCAGAGGAACATCAGATGATTCACAAGACCCGAACGTTGCTCGGCGCGGCCGTGATTGCCGGCAGCGCGCTCCTCGCCGGATGCCAGACCGACGCGGCCGCCACGGCGCCGAATGCGGCCCGCCCGGCCGACGGCAAGCCCGTGACCAAGACTGTCTACGTCGCGCCGCAGTCCGCGCGCTGCACGGGCGTCGCGCCGATGGAGTGCCTGCAGGTGCGCAGCAGCCCGAGCGAGCCGTGGAGCCTGTGGTACGCCGGCATCGAAGGGTTCGCCTATCAGCCCGGATACCTGTACACGCTTGAAATCGACGAATACCACGTCGCGCAGCCGCCGGCCGACGGTTCGTCGATCCGCTGGGTGCTCAAGCGGGTGGTCGAGCGGCGGCAGGCGAACTGACGGCCGCGCTTACGCGGACGGTCGCGCCGCCGCGTTCGTTGGCGGCGCTGCCGTATCGATCCGCCGGAACACGGCGGACGACAGCAACGTGACGACCCCCATGCACGCGAACGACAGCATGAATCCGTGCGCCATCGAGCCCTGATAGGCGGCGAACAGGTTCACGAGCCCGCCGCCGATCGACACGCCCAGGCCCATCGCGAGCATCTGCATCATCGTGAACAGGCTGTTGCCGCTGCCGGCGTCGGCATGCGACAGCCCCTTGAGCGTCACGCCGTTCATCGCCGCGAACTGCATCGAATTCGCGGCGCCGAACACGATCAGCAGCACTCCCTCCAGCACCGGCGCCGGCCGCGCCGACACCAGCGCGAACCCCGCGATCGCGCAGCCGACGATTCCCGTATTCACGACCAGAAACGTGGCGTAGCCGAAGCGCTTCACGAGCGGCGCGATCCAGCGTTTCGCGATCACGCCGGCGATCGCGGCCGGCAGCATCATCAGCCCCGACTGCAGTGGCGTATAGCCGAGCTGCACCTGCATCAGCAGCGGCAGCATGAACGGCACCGAACTCGTGCCGATCCGGCACAGCAGGTTGCCGAGCAGCCCGGAACCGAAGTTCGGCTCGCGGAACAGCCCGAGCCGGAACAGCGGCTGCGCACGCCGCCGCGCATGCGGCAGGTACGCGAGCGCGCTCGCGAGGCCGGCCACGGCGAGCGCGGCCGCCCAGGCGGCGCGATGCGCAGGCATCGGCGGGTCGATCGCGAGCGACAGCGCGATCATCGCAACCGACAGCAGCGCACAGCCGATGAAGTCGAACGGCGGCGGCTGGGTCGCCTGGTCGTGCGGCAGGTAGCGCTGCACAGCAATGAAGCCGACCACGCCGACCGGCACGTTGACGATGAACACCCAGTGCCACGAAATCGCCTGCGTGAGCCAGCCGCCGAGCGTCGGCCCGACGATCGGGCCGAGCTGGCCGGCGATCGACACGAACGCGATCGCCGCGACGTACTGTTCGCCCGGCACGCGGCGCAGCACGGCCAGCCGCCCGATCGGCAGCAGCATCGAGCCGCCGATGCCCTGCACGGCACGCGCAATGACGAGCTGGCCGAGCGTATGCGACGCCGCGCAGCCGATCGACGCGAGCACGAACACGAGGATCGCGACCGAGAACACGCGGCGCGTGCCGAACCGGTCGGCGAGCCAGCCGGACGCCGGCGTGAGCATCGCCATCATCAGCGTGTAGGCGACCACGACGGGCTGCATCGCGAGCGGCGACGCATGCAGGCTTTGGGCGATCGAAGGCAGCGCGGTGTTGACGATCGTCGTGTCGAGCGACTGCATGAAGAACGCAGCGGCGACGATCCAGAGCAGCGCGGAGTGTGTGGGTTCCCGGGACATGGCGAAATCGATGGTGCGACGGTCCGGTGCGGGTGCGCCCGTGCGCGGTCGCGCGGCGCCTGCCGGACTTCAAGCGCTCGATGGTACCGATTCCGCTGGTCATCGGGAAGCTGCCTGAAGGCATTGACTGTCATCGAAAATGCCGATGACAATGCGGGATGCTCAATCCCGTCTGGCTCAAGACGTTCGCGACCGTCACGAACTGCCGCAGCTTCACCGAAGCGGGCCGGCAGCTCGGGCTCAACCAGTCGAGCGTCAGCGAACACATCCGTCGTCTCGAAGAGAGCGTCGGCCGGCGGCTGTTCGTGCGCGATACGCATTCGATCGCGATGACGGCCGACGGCGAGGCGCTGCTCGTGCATGCGAACGTGATCCTGCAGGCGCTCAATCGCGCGGAATCGCAGTTTCGCAAGCCGCGGCTGCACGGGCGCGTGCGGCTCGGCGCGTCGGACGATCTCGCGCTCGTCGCGCTGCCGGACGTGCTTGCCGCGTTCCGCGCCGCGCATCCGGACGTCGCGCTGGAAATCACGACCGGGATGACGAGCCGGCTCTACGAACTGATGGACGCCGGCGCGCTCGACCTGATGGTCGGCAAGCGGCGGCTGGGCGAGCGGCGCGGCGCGCCGCTGCTGCGCGCGCGGCTCGAATGGGTTGCGCGGCCCGGCACCGTCGTCGACCTGGAACGGCCGCTGCCGCTCGTGCTGGTGGCCGAGCCGAGCGTCACGCGGGCGGTCGTGCTGAACGCGCTCGCGGAAAAAGGGATCGGCTGGGAAGTCGTGTGTTCGAGCAGCAGCCAGCCGGGCTGCATCGCGGCCGCGCGTGCGGGGCTCGGGCTGACCGCGACGTCGCAATACCTGTCCGCGCGCGGCCTGGCGCCGCCGGTGAACGGCGACGGGCTGCCCGTGCTGCCGGACGTCGAATTCATCGCGCTCGCCGCGAAGCGGCTCAGCCAGCCGGCCGGCACGCTGCTCGAGCTGCTGGAAACCAGCGACCTGCGAGCGTCGGGCACGGACGCCTGATGCCGCTCATGCCGGCAGATGCACGCAATGCGCCGGCATCCGGCGCCCGCGCGGCGCCGCGCATCGTCAGGCGGACCGCTTTTGCGAAATCACGAGCAGCGCGCCGTTCTTGTCCTCCAGCACCGCGCGGTATTCGTGCGGCCCGGCCTGCACGGGCACGCGCACCGATGCGCCGGCCTTCACGACCCGCGCCATCGCCGCATACAGGTCGTCGCCCTCGTCGACGCGCAGCGTGAGCGCCGCGCGCTCGACGATCTGCTCGTCGCCCGCCACCAGCGCGATCGTCAGCGGCCCGCCGTCGAGCGCGCAATAGCGGTCGCCGTCGCGGAACTTCACGTTCAGGCCCAGCCCGTCGACGAACAGCGGCAGCGCCGTGTCGATGTCGTCGACCGGATACAGCAGCATCGATACCTTCATTCCGGTTCTCCCTTGTCTTGATGTGGGCGGCGTGCAATGCGCCGCCGGTCGATGCTAGCGCGTCGCTCGCGCCGTCACGCAGTCCGATCGGATGACGGTGAAACCCCTCTGTCCCCGCAGGCGTGCAGCTACTCCGAACAGATGATGCCCGCGCCAGCCGGCGCGCCGACACTCCCATTCGTGGACCGTCGCTATTCGTCCGTATCGTGCGGGCGGCCTGCGCGACCCCGACTCGTCCAACATACATGGAGACGTACGCAATGAAGTTTTCCCTCATCTACGAAGCCCAGACCACCGACGCATCGCGCGAGGGCGACCACCGGGTGTTCAAGGAAACGGTCGAGCAGGCGCTGCTCGCCGAGCAGGTCGGTTTCGACACGATCTGGTGCGTGGAGCACACGTCGCTGACCAACTATGCGCACATGAGCGCGCCGGAAACCTTCCTTGCCTACCTGGCCGGCCGCACGACGCGCATCGGCCTCGGCCACGGCGTCGTGTGCCTGCCGCCGGCGATGAACCACCCGATCAAGGTCGCCGAGCGCGTCGCGCTGCTCGACATCCTGTCGGGCGGCCGCGTGCATTTCGGCGTCGGCAAGGGCGGCAGCCAGCAGGAAGCGGGCGCGTTCGGCTACGACCTCAACGAACTGCAGCCGATGATCGACGAATCGATGTATCTCGTGCCGAAGATGTTCGTGCAGGACGAGATCGAGCACGACGGCAAGTACATCAAGATCCCGAAGCGCCCGATCCACCCGAAGCCGTTCCAGGATCCGCACCCGCCGATGTACCTCGCCTGTACGAACACCGACGCGCTGCTGCGCGCCGGCCAGCGCGGGATGGGCGCGCTGGTGCTCGGCTTCGGCGGTCCGGACGAAGTCGCGAAGAAGAACGCCGTGTACCGCGAAGCGTGGGCGAACCGCAAGCCGGAAGACCAGGTCGGCTTCCGCCCGACCCAGCACCTCGCGGCGCTGTGCCCGACGGTCGTGATGGCCGACGGCCAGGCTGCCCGCAAGATCGGCATCCGCGGCCAGCGCTACTTCATGGAATCGCTCGCTTACTGGTACACGGGCGGCGAGCGTCCGGACCCGGCGAAGTGGGGCGACGACCTCGTGCAGGCCGACACCGGCGAGATGGTGATCCGCTCGCGCTTCGCGTCGGAGGAGGTCGTCGTGAACTTCGCCGACCCGGCGCTCGCGATGATGAACCCAAACCACGCGTACGGCACGGTGGACGACTGCATCGGCTATGTCGGCCGCCTGCAGGAAGCCGGCGTCGACGAAGTGCTGTTCCTGTGCCAGATGGGCACGGTGCCGCACGAAGCGCAGATGGAGACCATCCGCAACATCGGCGAGCACGTGATCCCGTTCTTCAACAAGGAGAAGGAACGCGCCTGCGCGTGATGCACGGGGCCGCGTCCGTCGTCCCGTCCGGTCGGACGATGCGGCGCGGTCGCGCGAAGCCGACCATCGGTGGTGGCGAGCATCGCCCGCGGCCAGGCCGCGCCGAACAATTTTGAACGAGAGCGGGGCGGGCGCCGCGGCGCCGCCCCCGTTCCACAGGAGACATTCGTGCATCGCGACAACGATTCGAACGCATTGGCCGCCACGCTGATCGCCCGGGCCGAGGCACTGGCGCCGACGCTGGCCGGCCGCGCCGCGCAGGCGGAAGCGCAGGGCCGCATCCCGGCGGAGACGATCGCCGACATGCAGGCCGCCGGCTTCTTCAAGGTGCTGCAGCCGAAGCGCTACGGCGGCTACGAGCTCGATCCGCAGGCCTTCTTCGACATCCAGATGGCGCTCGCGCGCGGCTGCATGTCGACCGCGTGGGTGTACGGCGTCGTCGGCGTGCACAACTGGCAACTCGCGCTGTTCGACGAACGCGCGCAGCAGGACGTGTGGGGCAACGACCCGGCCACGCTGATCGCGTCGACCTACATGCCGGTCGGCCGCGTGACGCCGGTCGACGGCGGCTTCCGCCTGTCGGGCCACTGGAAATTCTCGAGCGGCAGCGAACTGTGCGAATGGGTGTTCCTCGGCGCGCTGGTGCCGCCGGCCGTTGCCGGCCAGCCGCCGGAATACCGGACCTTCCTGCTGCCGAAATCCGACTACCGGATCCAGCAGGACTGGGACGTGCTCGGCCTGCGCGCGACGGGCAGCCACGATATCGTCGTCGACGACGTGTTCGTGCCCGCGTACCGCACGCACAAGGCGATCGACGGGATGATGGGCACGAGCCCCGGCCTCGCAATCAACGATGCGCCGCTGTTCAAGCTGCCGTTCGCGCAGATCTTCGTGCGCGCGGTGTGCACGTCGTGCATCGGCGCGCTGCAGGGCGCGCTCGACGATTTCACCGGCTATGCGGCGACGCGCGTGTCCGCGAACAGCGGCGCGAAGACGACCGACGATCCGGGTGCGCAGAACGCGTGCGCGAACGCGGCCGTCGCGATCGACGAGATGAAGGTGCTGCTCAAGCGCAATTTCGCTGAACTGATGGCGTCGGTCACCGGCGGGCCGGCCGTGTCGATCGAGCGTCGCGTGCATTTCCGCTACCAGTCCGCGCAGGTCGCCGAGCGCTGCGCGCAGGCTGCGAATACGCTGTTGCGCTACGCGGGCGGCAACGGCATCTATCACCGCAATCCGCTGGTGCGGCGTTTCCTCGATCTGCATGCGGCCCGCGCGCACTACGCGAACAACGTGGACCGCTTCGGCCAGAACCTCGGCGCCGTGATGCTCGGCCGCGAAAACACGGACTTCTTCATCTGACGAGGCCGTGATGAGCGACACGCAAGCACAGCAATACACGTTCGACGTGGTCGTCGTCGGCTCGGGCGCGGGCGCGCTGCTCGCCGCGTGCCGTGCGGCCGATCGCGGGCTGTCCGTCGTCGTGATCGAGAAGACGGCGCTGTACGGCGGCACGTCGGCTGTATCGGGCGGCGGCATCTGGATCCCGTGCAACCACCACATCGCCGATCTCGGCGCGACCGACACGCGCGAGGCCGCACACCGCTACCTCGACGCGTGCGTGGCCGGCGCATCGACGCCCGACAAGCTCGACACGTATCTCGACCGCGCGCCGGAGATGCTGCGCTACCTGGAATCGAAGACGCCGGTGCGCTATCAGGCGCTGCCGAAGTACGCGGACTATTTCCAGAAGCTGCCGGGTGCGATGCCGGGCTATCGCGCGCTCGATCCGCTGCCGTTCGACGGCGGGTTGCTCGGCGACGAATTCGACCGGTTGCGGCCGCCGTCGCCCGGTACGCTGATCGGCGGGCGCGTCGCGGTGACGTCGAAGGAGGCCCATACGCTGTTCTCGCGCGGGCCCGGTTTCATGAAGCTCGCGATCGCGCAGTTCGGCCGTTACTGGCTCGATATCGGCATGCGCCGCCGCACGCGGCGCGACCGCCGCCTGACGCTCGGCAACGCGTTGATCGGCGGGCTGCGTCGCGCGCTGCTCGACCGAAACGTGCCCGTGTGGCTCGATACGCCGATGCGCGACCTGCTCGAGGTGGACGGCCGTGTGACGGGCGTGCGCGCGCAGCGCTACGGGCAGCCGGTGACGATCGCCGCGCGGCGCGGCGTGATCCTCGGCGCGGGCGGCTTCGAGCGCAACCAGCCGATGCGCGAGCGCTACCTGCCGCAGCCGACGCAGGCGCAATGGAGCGCGACGCCGCCGTCCAACACCGGCGACGCGATCGCCGAGGGCCACCGGCTCGGCGGCGCGCTGGCGCTGATGGAGCACGTGTGGGGCGCGCCGACGGTCGGCGTCGCGGGCGAGGAGAAGCAGCGCGCGCTGTTCGTCGAACGCAACCTGCCGGGCTGCGTGATCGTAAACAGCCTCGGCAAGCGCTTCGTCAACGAGGCCGCGCCGTATTCCGAATTCGTGCCCGCGATGTATCGCGACCATGCACGCACCGGTGCGTGCGTACCGGCGTGGATGGTGTTCGACGCGCGCTTTCGCCGCAAGTATCCGTGCGGGCCGATCATGCCGGCGTCGATGATGCCCGATGCGCGGATTCCGGAAGCGTTCCGCGACGTGCTCGTGAAGGCCGACACGGTCGACGCGCTGGCCGCGCGGATCGGCGTCGATGCGGCCGGGTTGCGCGACACGCTGCGCGACATGGCGCGCTATGCGGTCACCGGCATCGACGAAGCGTTCGGCAAGGGCGACAACGCGTTCGACACGTACTACGGCGATCCGCGGAACACGCCGAACCCGTGCCTCGGGCCGGTCGACCAGGCGCCGTTCTACGCAGTGCGAATCGATGCGGGCGACATCGGCACGAAGGGCGGCCTCGTCACCGACGTGCACGCCCGCGTGCTGCGCGCCGACGGCGAGCCGATCGACGGCCTCTATGCAATCGGCAACACCAGCGCATCGATGATGGGCGCGAGCTACCCCGGCGCGGGCTCGACGCTCGGTCCGGCGATGACCTTCGGGTATCTCGCCGCCGACCACCTGGCTGCTCGCGCAGCCGACGCCGGAGGCCGGCCAGCCCGGCCATCCACGACTGAACTTGACGGAGTCCGAACATGAGCGATCTCACCAACCATCCGCTGCGCACCGACATGCTGCTCGCGATGCGCCGCCTCGCGCGCTCCGTCACGGTCATCAGCAGCGCGCACGACGGCCGGCGCTACTCGATGTCCGCGACGGCGGTCGACTCGCTGTCGACCGATCCGCCTTCGCTGCTGATCTGCATCAACCGCACCGCGTCGCTGTATCCGCCGCTCGATGCGGGCGCGCCGTTCTGCGTGAACGTGCTGTCCGCGCGCCACGAAGGCGTCGCGATCGATTGCAGCGGCCGCCTGAAGGGCGAGGCACGCTTCACGACCGGCGACTGGCACACATCGCCGCACGGCGTGCCGTATCTGCGCGACTCGCAGGCGAGCCTCGTGTGCGAGCAGGACGGCCGCTTCGAATACGGCACGCATACGGTGTTCATCGGGCGCATCCGCGAGGTGCTGATGAGCGGCGACGTCGATCCGCTCGTCTATCTCGACGGCGCGTACACGACGCCCGGCGCGCCGGCGGCCCGTGCGGCCGCGTGACGCAAGGAACCGGCGATGAGCGATCCACGCTTCCACCGGCTGACCGTGGCCGAAGTGATAGCCGAAAGCGACGACGCGTGCTCGTTCGTCTTCGACGTACCGGCCGCGCTGCGCGACGCGTTCGCGTACCGGCCCGGGCAGTTCCTGACGCTGAACGTGCCGTGCACGGACGCGACCGTCGCGCGCTGCTATTCGCTGTCGAGCGCGCCCGGCATCGACGCCGCGCCGAAGATCACCGTCAAGCGCGTGCGCGACGGCCGTGCGTCGAACTGGCTGTGCGACCGCGTGAAGGCCGGCGACGCGCTCGACGTGCTGCCGCCGGCTGGCGTATTCACGCCGCGTGCGCTTGACGGCGACCTGCTGCTGTTCGCGGGCGGCAGCGGCATCACGCCCGTGCTGTCGATCCTGAAATCGGCGCTCGTGCACGGGCGCGGGATGTTGACGCTGATCTATGCGAACCGCGACGAGCGTTCGGTGATTTTCCGCGACGAGCTGCAACAGCTCGCACAGCGCCATCCGGGCCGCGTGCGCGTGATCCACTGGCTCGACAGCGTGCAGGGCATCCCGCAGCAGCGCCATCTCGAGGAACTCGCGCGGCCGTTCAGCCAGCAGGAGACATTCATCTGCGGGCCCGCGCTGTTCATGGAGAACGCGCTGGCCGCGATGCTCGGCCTCGGGCTGCCGCGTGCGCGCGTGCATGTCGAGCGGTTCGCGTCGTTGCCCGATGCACCGGCGCAGGCTGACACCGCAGCGCAGGCCGCGGCAACGGCGGCGTCCGGCGACGGCGCGGCGATCGAGACGGTGCTCGACGGCGACGCGTTCGCATTCGACAGCGCGCCGGGCGAAACGCTGCTCGACGCGATGCTGCGCGCGGGCGTGCCGGCGCCGAATTCCTGCCGGATGGGGCAATGCGGCGCATGCATGTGCCGGATCGAGCGCGGCGAGGTTGCGCTCGACAGCAACCATGTGCTGGATGAAGACGAGATCGCGGCCGGCTGGACGCTCGCCTGCTGCGCCCGGCCCGCGAGCGACGCGCTGCGCGTGGTGTTTCCCGACTGAGCCGTGCCGCGCCGGCGGCGCGCACGGCCATCCTGATCTATGACGATGGACAATGAAATCCTGACGACGCCCGCGCTGATCGCGCGGGCAGCCGCGCGCCACGGCGCGCATCCGGCGATCGAGTCGGAGCACGGCCGGCTGACCTACGCGGAACTCGACGCCGCGCGTCTCGACGCGGCCCGTGCGCTGCTCGCGAGCGGCATCGAGGCCGGCGACCGCATCGCGGTCTGGGCGCCGAACCTGCCGCAATGGATCGTCGCGGCGCTGGCGATCCACACCGTCGGCGCGATCCTGGTGCCGGTCAATACGCGGATGAAGGGGATGGAGGTGGGCGGCATCCTGCACGACGGCGGCGCGCGGCTGCTGTTTTGCTGCGGCACCTTCCTCGGCGAATCGTATCCGGCGATGCTCGCGCCGCACCGGCCCGCGACGCTCGAGCGTGTCGTCGTGTTCGACGGCGAACCGCCGTCCGGCGCCCGCGACGAGACCTGGAACGCGTTCCTCGCGCGCGGCGCGGCGGTGCCGCTTGCCGCCGTGCGCGAACGTGAGGCACAGGTGACGCCCGACACCGTGATGGACCTGATGTTCACGTCCGGCACGACGGGCCGACCGAAGGGCGTGATGACCGCGCACGGCCAGAACCTGCGCGCCGCGCAGGCGTGGGCGGCGATCGCGGGCGTACGCCAGGACGACCGCTACCTGATCGTCAATCCGTTCTTCCATACGTTCGGCTACAAGGCCGGCTGGCTCGCCGCGCTGTCGAGCGGCGCGACCGTGCTGCCGCATCTCGTGTTCCAGCCGGCCGACGTGCTGCGGCGTGTCGCCGACGATCGCGTGTCGGTGCTGCCCGGCCCGCCGACGCTGTACTACGCGTTGCTCGACGCGCCCGATCGCGCGGCGCGAGACCTGTCGTCGCTGCGGATCGCGGTGACGGGCGCGGCGGCGATCGCGCCGAGCCTGATCGAGCGGATGCGTGCGGAGCTTGGCTTCGAGACGGTGTTGACCGGTTACGGGCTGACCGAATCGTGCGGCTTCGCGACGCTGTGCCGTCAAGGCGACGATGCGCAGACGGTTGCCTATACGTCGGGCCGGCCGATGCCGGACGTCGAGCTGCGCATCGCGGGGCCGGGCGGCAAACCGCTCGGGCCGGACGAGACCGGCGAGATCTGGGTGCGCGGCTACAACGTGATGCGCGGCTACTTCAACCAGCCGGACGCGACGCGCGAGACCGTCGATGCGGACGGCTGGCTGCATACGGGGGACCTCGGCTGCGTCGATCCGGACGGCAACCTGAAGATCACCGACCGCATCAAGGACATGTTCATCGTCGGCGGCTTCAACTGCTATCCGGCGGAGATCGAGCGGCTGCTCGCCGCGCACCCGGCGATCGCGCAGGTCGCGCTGGTCGGTGTGCCCGATACGCGGCTCGGCGAGGTCGGTCACGCGTATGTCGTGCTGCGTCCGGGCGCGCATGTTGACGCCGGCGAACTGAACGACTGGGCGCGCAGCAACATGGCGAACTACAAGGTGCCGCGATTTTTCACGTTCGTCGAGCAACTGCCGACGAGCGCGGCGGGGAAGGTGCTGAAGTACCGGTTGCGCGCGGCGGCCGAGGCGACGGCCTGATCGACGACACGACTGACGAACGGGATGAACGCATGAACGACAACGGATTTCCGCAGGGCGCGGTGCTCGTGTTCGGCGGCAGCGGCGGGATCGGGCAGGGTGTCGCGCTCGAGTTCGCGCATGCCGGCGTGCCGGTCGCGGTGGGCTACCGCAGCAAGGCCGAGGTGGCCGAGCGCGTTGCGCGCGACATTCGCGGCGAAGGCGTCGCGGCCACCACGCACTGCGTGGACGTGACCAATCCCGCACAGGTCGACGCGGCGCTCGCGGCCGCGATCGACGCGCATGGCCGCGTGCACACGGTCGTGTGGGCGGCCGGGCCGTTCGTGAACCAGCGCCATATCGGCGACATGACGCACGACGACTGGCGCCGCGCGATCGACGTCGAGACGATCGGCTTCTTCGTGGCCGCGAAGGCCGCGCTGCCGCATTTCCGTGCATCGGGCGGTGGGTCGTTCGTGACGCTCGGGTCGGCCGGGCACCTGCGCTGGCCCGACCGCGACGGGCTGTCGGTCGCGCCGAAGGCGGCGAACGAGGCACTGGTGAAAGGGCTGGCGCGCGAGGAAGGGCGCTACAACATTCGCGCGAATTCGATCCTGGTCGGCGTGATCGAGGCCGGGATGTTTCCGGTGCTGCTCGAGCAGGGGCAGTTCGACCAGGCGTGGATCGACGAGACGCAGAAGATGCTCGCGCTCAAGCGCTGGGGGAAGGCGCACGACGTCGGGCGGGCGGCGGTGTTTCTGGCGTCGGATCGGGCTGATTATGTGACGGGGCAGCAGTTGAATGTGTCGGGTGGGTATGGGCTGTGACGGTATGCTGAAGTGGCTACCCCATTCGGACAACCGTATTTGAGCGGTCGGTAGTTTTGCGCGTGGATATCACGCGCCGTCATCCCTTTTGAAAATCATCGACGACGCGAGCCGCCATACCGATCGGCTCGCGTATCGCATCTGTGCCGGACACCGACAAGATGCATGCGCACGCATCGGTATTCACCCTGCCTCGGCACGCACGATCGCGCATCGGCATTGCGTGTGCTCGTTACGAGGTCACACTTTTGCAACGCTTTTCACGCGTATTCCTCTGCACACGATTGATCGTCATGACGACGCGCGTGCGTTGACGGCCGTCCGGCCGCGTTCCACAGACGTTGCGCGATCGACGCGCGATTCTTCCAATCGCGTATTCCGGCTCGGCGCGCCGAATACGGATACGTTCCTGAAACATTTCCCCACCATTGCGACTCGCGTTGCCGCCCTTGCGAGGCGGACCCGCTTGTCCCGCTTCGGTTTGCGCCGCATGGCACGTGCCTTGCGGTTGACCCGATGCCGCCGGTGCAGACGGATTCGCCAGAACGATCAGCACATCGGCGACGTGTAACGACATCGAAACAAACCGGGGAGCGGATCGGGTCGCGGGCGTCGCGTGTTGCGGCGCATGCGTCGCGCATGTCGTATCGGTCATGCGCACGGCGCAACGCGCCCCCGATCCGTCGAACAGCAAGCTTGCTTGCAAGGTGTCGTGCCGGGGTTCGCATCACGCAGGGCGACACAGGTCGCATGCGTTGGCGAGGCGCGCCCGGCACATGTCGGGGGAGGCGCCCGTGAAAACGACAGTGAATCAATGGGCATTTGTCGCGGTGGTGTTTGCCGCGAGTGCGCACGCGCAGGAAATCTACCTGCAGGGCGGTACGCAGGGCGTCGGTATCGGTGCGGCCGTGAGCTTCAATTCGATGCTCGGCGCGCACGCGGATTTCAATGCGATCGATCTTTCGCACGACTTCACGGTGGCCGGCAACCGCTATCAGGACGACCTGAAGCTGCGCCAGGGCGGCTTGTACGCGGACATCTTTCCGTGGCGAGGCAGCGGCTTCCGCGCGACGCTCGGACTACGCTTCAACGACGACGAGCTTCGCGGCGTGTCGCAGCCGACCAATGGCACCTACGTGTTCGGCGGCAAGCGTTACCCGGCGCTGCCGGGGATGTACGCGGTCGCCGAAGCGCGTTATCCGACCGTGATGCCGTACTTCGGGATCGGCTACGGGCACCGGCCGGCGTCGAAAGGGCTGGGATTCGTCGCCGATCTCGGCGTCGCATACGGGATCCCGAAGTGTTCGTACACGCTGTCGCCGGAACTGGCGGCCGCGGCGGGGCCGGCGAAGAGCCAGATCCTGGCCGCGAGCGGGCTGGATTCGCTGCGGCAGGTGATGTCTCGATACCGGTGGTACCCGGTGTTGCAGATCGGGATTTCGTATCGATTCTGAGCGGTCGAGTCAGGCCGTTGCGTGTGCCGGGCGGGGGATTGCCGGTGTCGTCGATACGGGCGGGCACACGCGTGTTGGCAAGTGGGCTGACGACCGTCGCGAGCACCGCGCGGAATCGGTGAATGCAGCCATCCCGCGCCGATCGGTGCGCGCCCGCGCAGGCCATTCAGCCGCAATAGCCGATCGGCCGACTTTGCTGCCGTTCCGATCCGGCTTACCTTTCAAACAGCAGTTCGACGTGTCGGGCGAGCGGCGCATGCCGAAAGGATTCATGCGGTCCGTTGTCGTTCGCTGACCCCAACCACCGTCCTCCTTCCGTCATTGGCGATGATAGCAATGATTGCAATTTGCGCTCATGGCGCTATCATTGATATCAATCTGGAAGGAGGGAACCATGGCAAATCTACTGGTGCGTAACGTGGATGACAGTATCGTTCAGAGCCTGCGCGAGCAGGCTGCGGCAAATGGCAGGAGTGCCGAGGCCGAACATCGGGCCATTCTGGCCGATGCGCTTGGCCGGCCGAAGCGAAAGACATTTGCGCAAGTGCTGATGAGCATGCCCGAGGTTGGCGAAGACACGGATTTCCAACGTGTTCAGGATTCCGGCGAGGCCAGGCGTGTATTTGATTGATACGAACGTCATCAGTGAAATCAGGAAGGGCAAGCGAACCAACCGTGGCGTGCGGGCATTCTTCAGGCAGGCCGCGGCCGACGCCAGCCCGCTTTACCTGTCCGTCGTGACGGTTGCTGAACTTCGCCGCGGCGTCGATCTGATCCGTCATCGCGGCGATCACCCGCAGGCGTCGGCGCTCGAGGCATGGATGGCGACGATCCTGGCCGGCTATGCACCGAACATCCTGCCGGTCGACATCGAGGTCAGCCAGATGTGGGGGCATTTGCGCGTGCCCGATCCGACGCACGAACTCGACAAGCTGATCGCGGCCACCGCGCTGATCAACGATCTCACCGTGGTCACGCGCAACGTCGCGGATTTTGCCCGCACGGGCGTCAGGTTGCTGAACCCGTTCGACTGATCCGGGTTGCCGCGCCGCGGCAACCCGCACCTGCTTCCCGTCTCCTCCCGCATGCATGGCCCGTTCCGCCGGGCTTCCGCGCGCGTCCGCGCCGCTCCAATTCCCCGCCGCCTCTCGTCCCAACAGACGATGTAACGCCACCCCCGACCGGCCAGAATCCTTACACGAACAACGGATTCTGAACCAGGAGGAGGCCGACATGATCGATGTCCGTGCGCTTGGCTATGTCGTCGTCGAGGCGACGCGCGTCGATGCGTGGCGCCGCTACGCGGAAGACGTGCTGGGCATGCAGGCGCTCGACGCGCCCGACGGCGCGTTGTACCTGAAGATGGACGAGCGCGATTTCCGCTACGTGATCGTCCCCGGCTCGACCGACCGCTATTTCGCGTCGGGCTGGGAACTGCCCGACGGCGCCGCGTTCGACGCCGCGCTGGCGGCACTGCAGCGGGCGGGCGTCGAGCCCGTGCGCGCGACCCGCGACGAAGCCGCGCTGCGCCGCGTGCAGGCGATGGCGTGGTGCACCGACCCGTCCGGCAACCGCCACGAGCTGTACTGGGGCGCACGCTGCGACTTCCGCCGTTTCGTGTCGCCACTGGGCGTCGCACATTTCGTCACCGGCGACATGGGGCTCGGCCACGCGGTGCTGCCCGCGCCGCAGTTCGACGCGACCGACGCATTCGTGCGCGGCGTGCTCGGCTTCGAGCTGTCCGACATCTACCGCGTGAAGTTCACGCCCGATCCGGCCGAACCCGAAAAACGCATCCATTTCATGCACTGCCGCAACGCGCGCCATCACAGCCTCGCGCTGTTCGAGATGGCCGTGCCGTCGGGCTGCGTGCACGTGATGGCCGAAGTCGATTCGATGGACGAAGTGGGCCGCGCGCTGGATCGCGTTGCCGCGCACGACGTGAAGATGTCCGCGACGCTCGGCCGTCACTGCAACGACCAGATGATCTCTTTCTACATGAAGACCCCCGGCGGCTTCGATCTCGAATACGGCTTCGGCGGCCTCACGGTCGACTGGTCGAAGCACGCGGTGTTCGAGGCCACCAAGGTGAGCCAGTGGGGCCACGATTTCAGCATCGGATACCGGTAAGCCAGCACGATGACGATGAAACCTCTCGACAAAACGATGTCCGCGCGCGACGTGGTCGCGCAACTCGCCGACGGCATGACGATCGGCATCGGCGGATGGGGGCCGCGGCGCAAGCCGATGGCGCTGGTGCGCGAGATCGCGCGCTCGAACCTGAAGGACCTGACGATCGTCGCCTACGGCGGCGCCGATGTCGGCCTGCTTTGCGCGGCCGGAAAGGTACGCAAGGTGGTGTTCGGCTTCGTGTCGCTCGACGTGATCCCGCTCGAGCCGCAATTCCGCCGGGCGCGTGAACAGGGCCGCATCGACGTGCTCGAACTCGACGAAGGGATGCTGCAGCTCGGCCTGCGCGCGGCCGCCGCGCGCCTGCCGTTCCTGCCGACGCGCGCCGGGCTCGGTACCGCGCTGCTCGATCACGCGCCGGAACTGCGCACCGTGCAATCGCCGTACGACGACGGCGAAACGCTGCTCGCGATGCCCGCGATCGAACTCGACGTCGCGCTGTTGCACGTGAACGCGGCCGACCGGATGGGCAACACGCGCATCGACGGCCCCGATCCGTTCTTCGATGCATGGATGGCGCGCGCCGCGCAGCGCTGCTACGTGTCGGCGGAAACGGTCGACGCATCGATCGCGACGGAAGACCTCGACGCCGCAAAACGCAATCCGTTCGAGCGCTCGCTCGTCACGGGCGTCGTGCACGCGCCGGGCGGCGCGCACCCGACGTCGTGCGGGCCCGCCTACGGCTGGGACCTGCCGCACCTGCGCGCGTACTGCGCCAGCGCGGAAGACGACGCGAAAACGGCGGCGTACCTGCGCGACGTGGTCGGCCAGGACGAACGCCAGTACCTCGAAGGTGTCGGCGGCCTGTCGCATGTGACGACGCTGCCGTTGCCGATTCTGTAAAGGAGCGCCTGTGAGCGAATCTCTCGACCATTCCCTCGCGGAACTGATGATCGTCGCGTCCGCGCGACTCTGGCGCGACGACGGCGAAGTGCTGGCGACCGGCATCGGCACGGGCCCGCGGCTCGCGGCCGGCCTCGCGCGGCTCGCGTACAACAACGGACTGATGCTGACCGACGGCGAAGCGTATCTCGTCGAGGAGCCGGTGCCGCTCGGCCCGCGCCCCGACGGCTATCGCGTGAAGGCGAGCGGCTGGATGACCTACGAACGCGTGTTCGACTGTCTGTGGCACGGCCGCCGCCACGCGCTCGTGATGCCGACCCAGATCGACCGTTTCGGCCAGGCCAACATCTCGTGGCTCGGCGACGACTACGCCCGCCCGAAAACCCAGCTGCTCGGTGCCCGCGGCTTCCCCGGCAACACGACGAACCACGCGAACTCGTTCTTCGTCAGCGGCCACGGCAAGCGCACGTTCGTCGAAAGCGAAGTCGACATGGTGTGCACGGTCGGCTACAACCCGGCGCGCCGGCTGCCGGGGATGAAGACCTTCGTCGACCTGCGCAGCATCGTCACCGACCTGTGCGTGATGGATTTCGGCGGCCCGGACCACGCGATCCGCGTGCGTTCGCTGCACCCGGGCGTGAGCTTCGACGAAGTGCAGGACGCGACCGGCTTTCCGCTGATCGCGGCGCCCGACCTCGGCACGACGGCCCCGCCGAACGCGGAAGACCTGCGCATCGTGCGCGCGCTCGACCCGCACAACCTGCGCGCGACGATCGTGCGCAACAATCCGGCGCCGCGCCGGGGATGAGGTCCGACATGGAAGCGACCCAGATGACGTTCGGCGACGGTGTCGTCGACTACGCGGTCGACGGCGGCATCGCGACGATCACGATGAACCGCCCCGAGTATCACAACGCGCAGAACTCGAAGATGACGTATGCGCTCGACGCGGCGTTCCGGCGCGCGGCGCACGACGACGCGGTGAAGGCGATCGTGCTCGCGGGCGCCGGCAAGCATTTCTCGGCGGGCCATGACATCGGCACGCCGGGCCGCGATATCCACGAGTCGTTCGATCGTGCGTCGCTGTGGTACGACCACGTCGACAAGGAAGGCGGCGAATTCCTGTATGCGCGCGAGCAGGAGGTGTACCTCGGGATGTGCCGGCGCTGGCGCGATCTGCCGAAGCCGACGATCGCGATGGTGCAGGGCGCATGCATCGCGGGCGGGCTGATGCTCGCGTGGGTGTGCGACCTGATCGTCGCGTCGGAGGATGCGTTCTTCGCCGATCCGGTCGTGCGGATGGGAATTCCGGGCGTCGAGTATTTCGCGCATGCCTACGAACTGAACCCGCGCATCGCGAAGGAATTCCTGTTCCTCGGCGAACGGATGCCGGCCGAACGCGCGTACCAGATGGGGATGGTCAACCGTGTGGTGCCGCGCGAGCGGCTGCGCGACGCGACTTACGCGATCGCCGCGAAGATCGCGACGATGCCGCGCCTCGGGCTCACGCTGACCAAGCAGGCGCTGAACCACGTCGAGGAACTGCAGGGCAAGCGCGCGGCGATGGATGCGGCGTTCGCATGGCATCACTTCGCGCATGCGCACAACGAACTCGTCAGCGGCGATCGTCTCGGCGGCTATGACGCGCGCAGCATGGCCAGCTCGCAGCGTCAGCCGAACGGAGCAGACCGTAGCGACGCGCAGACGCCGGCCCCGGTCGCCGTCAACGGAGCCGCCGCATGAGCACGACGCTGCAAAGCCCGCTGCATACGCCGCTGTGCGAACTGCTCGGTTGCCGCTATCCGATCGTGCAGACCGCGATGGGCTGGGTGGCCGATGCGCGGCTCGTCGCGGCGACCGCGAACGCCGGCGGTTTCGGCTTCCTGGCCGGCGCGACGCTCGAGCCTGAGCAGGTCGAGGCCGAGATCCTGAAGGTGAAGTCGCTGACCGACAAGCCGTTCGGCATCAACTTCCACATGTTCCAGAAGAACGCCGCGCAGGTGGTCGATCTCGCGATCAAGCACCGGTTGCGCGCGGTCAGCTACGGCCGCGGGCCCGACGCGAAGACGATCCGACGCTTCAAGGACGCCGGCGTCGTCTGCATGCCGACGGTCGGCGCGCCGAAGCATGCCGCGAAGGCCGTCGAACTCGGCGCGGACATCGTGACGGTGCAGGGCGCGGAAGGCGGCGGCCACACGGGCTCGGTGCCGACCACGCTGCTGCTGCCGAAGGTGCTCGACGCGGTGCGCGTGCCGGTGGTCGCGGCCGGCGGGTTCTTCGACGGGCGCGGGCTGGCTGCCGCGCTCGCGTACGGCGCGTCCGGTATCGCGATGGGCACGCGCTTCCTGATGAGCGCCGAATCGCCGGTGCCGCGCGAGACGCTCGAGCGCTACGTCGCGGTCGGCGATCCGGCGCGCATCCGCGTATCGGACGCACTCGACGGGCTGCCGCAACGGATGATCGACAACCCGTACCTGCTGAAGCTCGAACGCTTCGGCCCGCTGCGCCGCACGTGGTTCGCACTGAAGACGGCCGAAGCGTGGCGCCGCCAGAACGGCCTGAGCACGGGCGACATGCTCGGCCTCGCGATCAAGGCGCTGCGCTCGCACGACTACACGGCCAGCCAGACGCTGATGGCGGCGAACGCGCCGTTCCTGATCCAGCGCGCGATCGTCGAGGGCCGTCCCGACGAAGGCGTGCTGCCGAGCGGCCAGGCAGCCGCGATGATCGGCGCGATCGAATCGTGCGACGCGCTGATCGCACGGATCGTCGCGGAAGCCGGCGAGCGGCTCGACGCACTGGCCGCGTTGCGCGGCGCGGCAGCGGCGCAGGCCGCATGAACACCATCACAGGGAGGCAATGGAGATGACAGCATCCAATCAACCGGCCGGCGCGATGCCGTTCCGGATCGATCGCGCAGACGGCATCGCCGAACTGGTGATCGCCCATCCGCCCGTGAACGCGCTCGACGCGCAGGGCTGGCACGCGCTCTCGCACGCGCTCGACGCGCTCGGCGAGGACGACGACGTGCGCGTGATCGTCGTGCGCGGCGAAGGCCGCGGCTTCTGCGCGGGCGTCGACATCAAGGAGCTGGCCGCGCATCCGGAGCGGATCGTGGCGGTCAACGCGGGCAACTACGAGACGTTTCGCGCCGTGCACCGCAACCCGAAGCCCGTGATCGCGGCCGTGCACGGCTTCGTGCTCGGCGGCGGGATCGGCATTTGCGGCGCGGCGGACATCGTGGTCGCGGCCGATTGCGCGCGCTTCGGCGTGCCCGAGATCGACCGCGGCGCGATGGGCGGCGGCGCGCACCTGCAGCGGCTGTTCGGTGTGCAGAAGGTTCGCATGATGTATTTCACGGGCGAGATGATCGACGCGGCCGAAGCGTACCGGCTCGGCGCGGTCGAGCAGGTCGTCACGCGCGACACGCTGCGCGACGCGGCGCTCGCGCTCGCCCGCAAGATCGCGGAGAAGAGCCCGGCGATGGTGCGGCTCGCGAAGGAGGCGCTGAACGGCGTCGAGGACGGCGATCTCGAGGACAAGTACCGCTGGGAGCAGGGCTTCACGCTGCAGGCGTACATGACGAACGACTCGACGGAAGCGCGCGCCGCGTTCGTCGAGAAGCGCGACGCGCGCTTCGACGCGCAGGCAATCGCCGAGGAGGCACGCGCATGAAGCTGACCTATACGCCGCAACAGCAGGCGTTCCGCGCGGAAATCCGCGAATGGCTCGCCGAGCACGTGCCGCGCGAGCGGCTGCCGAGCTTCGACACCGAGGAAGGCTTCGCCGCGCACCGCGAATGGGAGCGCACGCTGCACTCGGGCCGCTGGAGCATGGTCACGTGGCCGCGCGAGCTGGGCGGGCGCGGCTGCGACCTGATCGAGTGGCTGATCTTCGAGGAAGAGTACTGGCGTGCCGACGCGCCGATGCGCGTGAACCAGAACGGCATCTTCCTGCTCGGCCCGACGCTGATGGATTTCGGCACCGACGCGCAGAAGGCGCGCTTCCTGCCCGCGATGGCGGCCGGCGAGCACGTGTGGGCGCAGGGCTGGTCGGAGCCGAATGCCGGTTCCGACATGGCCGCGATCCGCACGACGGCCGCCCGCATCGGCGACGAATACGTGCTGAACGGCCAGAAGATCTGGTCGACGCGCGCGGTGTGGGCCGACTGGCTGTTCGGGCTGTTCCGCAGCGATCCCGAATCGTCGCGCCACCACGGGCTGACGTTCCTGATGGTGCCGCTGTCCGCGCCGGGCATCACGGTGCGGCCGATCCGGCAGCTCAACGGGCAGACCGGCTTCGCGGAAATCTTCTTCGACGACGTGCGCGTGCCGGTCGAGAACCGGCTGGCAGCCGACGGCGCGGGCTGGCAGGTCGCGATGGCGACGGCCGGGTTCGAGCGCGGGCTGATGCTGCGTTCGCCCGCGCGCTTCCAGCGCACCGCGCAGGCGCTGCGCGACCTGTATCTCGCGCACCGCGACAGCGCGGACCGCGACCCGACGCTGCGCGAACGCGTGGTGTCCGCATGGATGGATGCGCAGGCCTATGCGCTGTCGACCTACGCGACCGCGAGCCGGCTGCTGAAGGGCGGCCATATCGGCGCGGAGTCGAGCACCAACAAGGTGTTCTGGTCGGAGCTCGATCTGCGCATGCACCAGACCGCGCTCGACATTCTCGGCGCGCATGGCGAAGTCGTCCCGCAGACGGCCGCGCAACAGGCGACGCTCGGCCACTGGCTCGACGGCTTCCTGTTCGCACAGGCCGGCACGATCTACGCGGGCACCAACGAGATCCAGCGCAACATCGTCGCCGAACGGATGCTCGGCATGCCGCGCGCGTAACGGCGCCGGCGCCACCCTCACAGAACGGACATCGTATGGATTTCGTATTCGATGAAGACCAGGAAGCGCTCGCGGACAGCGTGAAGCGCCTGCTGATGACCGAGATGACGCCCGAGCTGATCCGCGAGCTCTGGGCGACGCCGACCGGGCGCTCGGATGACCTGTGGGCGCTCTTCGCGTCGCAGGGGCTGACCGCCGTGTCGGTGCCCGAAGCGCACGGCGGCCTCGGCCTGACCGAAGCCGAATGGGCGCTGCTCGCGCAGACCTACGGCTATTTCGGCAGCCCCGAGCCGCTGCTCGATACGGCGCTCGTGTCGGCCGGCGTGCTGGCGCGGCTGCCCGCGAGCGACTGGCGAGACGCGCTGCTGCGCGACATCGCCGAAGGGCGCGCGCGCGTCGCGCTCGTGCATCCGGTGAACCCGTATGCGGCCGACGTGCACGTTGCGAACACGCTGCTGTGCGAACACCGCGGCGAGCTGCACCGCGTCGATCCCGCGCAGTGCGCGTGGCGCGCGGTCGACAGCGTCGATCCGTCGCGACGCCTGTTCACGCTCGACTGGGAGCCGTCGGCGGCCACCCGCATCGCGAGCGCCGACGAAGCCGCGCCGCTGCTGAACCGCGCGCTCGACCACGGCGCGTTCGCGGTCGCCGCGCAGTTGCTCGGCCTCACGCAGCGCGTGCTCGACGTCGCGATCGACTACAGCGCGCAGCGCAAGCAGTTCGGCAAGGCAATCGGTTCGTACCAGGCGCTCAAGCACCTGCTCGCCGATGTCGCGATCCGCTACGAGTTCGCGCGGCCGGTGGTCGCGCGCGCCGCGCAGGCGATTGCCGACGATCACCCGCAGCGCGCGGTGTTCGTGTCGCACGCGAAGCTCGCGGCGACGTCGGCCGCGCAGCTCGCCGCGCGCCACTCGATGCAGGTGCACGGCGCGATCGGCTACACGTGGGAACTCGACCTGCAGATCTTCATGAAGCGCATCTGGGCGCTCTCCGGAAGCTGGGGCGACAGCGCGTTCCACAAGGCCCGCGTGGCCGACGCGATCCTCGGCGACGCGTTGCCGATCGGCCCCGCGCAGACCTTCGACCTCGAGGAATCCAACTGATGAAACAAGCCTATATCGTCGACGCGCTGCGCACGCCGACCGGTCGCCGCAAGGGCGGGCTCGCGCACGTGCATGGGGCGGACCTCGGCGGCTTCGTGCTGAAGACGCTCGTCGAACGCAATGCGATTCCGGCCGATGAATACGACGACGTGGTGTTCGGCTGCGTCGACACGATCGGCCCGCTCGCGGGCAACATCGCGCGCACCTGCTGGCTCGCGGCCGGCCTGCCGTTGCAAGTGCCTGGCGTGACCGTCGATCGCCAGTGCGGGTCGTCGCAGCAAGCCGTGCACTTCGCCGCGCAGGCCGTGATGAGCGGCGTGCAGGACGTCGTCGTCGCAGGTGGCGTGCAAACGATGACGCAGATCCCGATCTCGTCCGCGATGACCTGCGCGGCGCCGCTCGGCTTCACCGATCCGTTCTCGGGCAGCACCGGCTGGCGCGCGCGCTTCGGCGATGCGCCGGTGTCGCAGTTCGTCGCCGCGCAGCGAATCGCCGATCACTGGAACCTGTCGCGCGACGCGATGGAGCGTTATGCGCTGGAAAGCCACCGCCGTGCGGTCGCCGCGATCGAGGCCGGCCATTTCAAACGGGAAATCGTGCCGTTCGAAGGCGTGATGCACGACGAGACGCCGCGCCCCGACACGTCGCTGGAAAAGATGGCGACGCTCGAGCCGCTGACGCCGGGCGGCTCGCTGACGGCCGCCGTCGCGAGCCAGACCTGCGATGCGGCCGCCGCATTGCTGATCGTTTCGGAAGACGCGCTGAAGCGCTACGGCCTGACGCCGCGTGCGCGCATTCACCACCTGAGCGTGCTCGGCGACGATCCGCTGTGGATGCTGACCGCACCGATCCCGGCGACCAAGGCCGCGTTGGCGAAGAGCGGGCTCGACTGGTCGCAGATCGACGTCGTCGAGATGAACGAGGCGTTCGCGTCAGTCGCGCAGGCATGGCTGGCCGACACGCGCTTCCCGCACGAAAAGACCAACCCGAACGGCGGCGGCATCGCGCTCGGCCATCCGCTCGGCGCGACTGGCGCGCGGCTGATGACGACGCTGCTGCACGAGCTGGAGCGCACCGGCGGCCGCTACGGGCTGCAGACGATGTGCGAGGGCGGCGGCCTCGCGAACGTCACGATCATCGAGCGCCTGTGAGCGCGTCACTTTCACGATCCACGAGGCACAAGCATGGGAATCTGTAACGGACGCACCGTCATCATCACCGGCGCGGGCGGCGGGCTCGGGCGCGAATACGCGCTGGCGTTCGCGGCCGAAGGCGCGTCGGTCGTCGTCAACGACATCCGGCACGAGGCCGCGCAGGCCGTGTGCGACGAGATCGCCGAACGAAGCGGCAGCGGCGGCGGCCGCGCGCTCGCGAATGCGGACGACATCACGAAGACCGACACCGCGCAGCGGATCGTCGACGCGGCACGTGAAGCGTTCGGCGACGTGCACGTGCTCGTCAACAACGCGGGCATCTGCCGCGACAAGATGTTCACGAGCATGACCGAAACCGACTGGGACGACGTGATGCGCGTGCACCTGCGCGGCCACTTCTGTCTGTCGAGCGTGCTGGCGCGCGTGTGGCGCGACGCGGCGAAGGCCGGCAACCCGGTCGACGCACGCATCATCAACACGAGTTCCGGCGCCGGCCTGCAAGGCTCGATCGGCCAGTCGAACTACGGCGCGGCCAAGGCCGGCATCGCCGCGCTCACGCTGATGCAGGCGGTCGAGCTGCAGCGTTACGGCGTGCGCGTGAATGCACTTGCGCCGGCCGCGCGCACGTCGATGACCGAAGGCGTGTTCGCCGACATGATGAAGAAGCCCGAAGACGGCGGCTTCGATTATTTCGACCCGGCCAACGTCGCGCCGCTCGTCGTGTGGCTCGGCAGCACGTTGTCGGCCGACGTGACGGGCCAGGTGTTCGAGGTCGCGGGCGGGATGATCGCGGTCGCCGAAGGCTGGCGGACGGGCCCGAGCGTCGATCGCGGCGCGCGCTGGGCGGCCGCCGAGGTCGGCCCGGCGGTCGCGCAGCTGCTCGCCGATGCGCGGCCCGCGCAGCGCGTGTACGGGAGCTGAGCGATGGATCTGGCGCTCACCGACGAACAGGCGATGATCCGCGACGCGGCGGCCGGCGTGCTCGCCGAACGCAGCGCGTCGGCCGACGTGCGCCGTGCGCTCGAACAGTCGGCCGGCCGCGACGACGGGCTGTGGGCCACGCTCGCGGGCGAGCTCGGCTGGAACGCGCTCGCGCTGCCGGAATCGGCAGGCGGGCTCGGGCTCGGCGCGGTCGAGCAAACGGTGCTGATGGAACAGCTTGGCCGGCGCGTGGCGTGCGTGCCGTATTTCCCGACCGCTTGCCTCGCGGCGACCGCGCTGGCCGGCTGCGACACGCCGATGGCCAGCGACTGGCTTGCGAAGATCGCCGAAGGCGCGTGCAGCGCGACGCTGGCGCTGCCGCTCGACCTGCCGGCCGGCGGGCGGCAACTGCCGGTCGTCGCGGAAGGAGCGGCCGGCGGCTATGCGCTGTCCGGCGAGATCGGGCAGGTCATCGACGGCGCACGCGCGGACCTGCTGCTGATTCCCGCGCGGATCGCGAACGAAGGGCAGTCGATCGGGCTGTTTGCGATCGATGTCGCAACGGCGTCGGGCCTGACCGTCGTGGCGCTCGACACGCTCGACGCGACGCGGCCGATCGCGCGTGTGGCGTTGGACGACACGCGCGTAAGCCGCGACGCGCTGTTCGCCAGCGGCGCTACCGTTGCACAGGTGCTCGAGCGCGCCGGCTGGTTCGCGGCGCTCGCGCTGGCAGCCGAACAGCTCGGCGGCGCGCAGCAGTGCCTCGACCTGACGCTCGACTATACGAGCCAGCGCGTGCAGTTCGGCCGCGCGATCGCATCGTTCCAGGCCGTCAAGCATCGCTGCGCACAGATGATGGTGCTGATCGAATCGGCGCGCTCGGCCGTGCTGGGCGCCGCACATGCGTGGGATGCGCAAGCCGGTGCGACGCCGGACACCGCGCTGCGCGCCGACATCGCGGCCGCCAAGGCCGCCGCGAACGACGCGTATGCGTTCTGCGCTCAGGAAGCGATCCAGTTGCACGGCGGCGTCGGTTTCACGTGGGAATACGACCCGCATCTCTATTTCAAGCGCGCACAGGCGTCGGGCGCGCAGTTCGGCAGCACGCCGCAACTGCTCGAATGGATTGCACGTCATGCGATCGACGGCGGCGCATTGCAGCGTGACGACGCGTTCGAGCCATCGGCCGCAGCCGCATCACGCCCGTCGGCCGCGCGCGCAGGAGCACTCCAATGAACAGCGAAACGCGCGAACAGCAATTGCGGCACGAAGTGGCCGACTGGGTGCAATCGCACCTGACCGGCGAATTCGCATGCCTGAAGTACCGCGGCGGCCCCGGCGACGAGGAAGCGTGGCCGGAACTGCGCAAGGCGTGGGAACAGGCGCTCGCGAAGGGAGGGTGGACAGGCCTCGGCTGGCCGACCGCCGCAGGCGGGCGCGGCTTCTCGGTGGCCGAACAGGTGATCTTCCACGAGGAATATGCACGCGCGGGCGGCCCCGGGCGGATGGGCCATATCGGCGAAGGGCTGCTCGGGCCGACGCTCGTCGCGTGCGGCACCGACGACCAGCGCGCGCGCTTCCTGCCCGGCATCCTGGCCGGTACGCAGTTCTGGTGCCAGGGCTATTCGGAGCCGGGCGCCGGTTCCGACCTCGCGAACGTGCGCACGCGCGCCGAACAGGACGCGGACGGCACGTGGCGTGTGTACGGCCAGAAGGTGTGGACGTCGCTCGCGCACGATTCCGACTGGATCTTCGTGCTCGCGCGCACCGATCCCGAGTCGAAGGGCAACAAGGGGCTGTCGTTCCTGCTGATGCCGCTCGACCAGCCGGGCATCGAGATCCGTCCGATCAAGCAGCTCAACGGCGGCGCGGAATTCAACGAAGTGTTCTTCGACGGCGCTCGCGCGGAAGCGCGCGACCTCGTCGGCGCGCCGGGCGACGGCTGGCGAATCGCGATGACGCTGCTCGGCTTCGAGCGCGGGATGTCGACGCTCGGCCAGCAGATGCAGTTCGTTCGCGAACTCGAATGGGTGATCGACGCCGCGCGCGAATCGGGCGCGGATCGCGATCCCATGCTGCGCCAGCGGATCGGCCGCGCATGGGCCGGGCTGCGCGTGATGCGCTACAACGCGCTGCGGATGCTGTCCGGCGCCGACGATAACGATGCGAGCGCGCCGCTGCGCCGCGAGGCATTGATCTACAAGTACTTCTGGTCGAACTGGCACCGCGACCTCGGCCAGCTCGCGATGGACGCGCTTGGGCCCCGCGCGAACGTGATCGATCCGGCCGACGAAAAACTCACCCACCTGCAGCGCGTATTCCTGTTCTCCCGTGCGGACACGATCTACGCGGGCACCAACGAAATCCAGCTCAACATCATGGCCGAGCGCGGGCTCGGCATGCCCAGAGAACCACGAGGCACAGCATGACCGAACCCCAGATCCAGAAAGCACCGGCGTACGTGCCGGGCCACCAGCTGCTCGCCGGCAAATCGGTGCTGATCACGGCCGCCGCCGGCGCCGGCATCGGCTTCGCGGCCGCGCGCCGCTGCGCGGAGGAAGGCTGCCGCGCGCTGTTCATCTCCGATATCCACGAAAAGCGTCTCGAACAGGCCGTCGAGACGCTGCGGGCGGAAACGGGGCTGCAACAGATCTACGGCCGCCTGTGCAACGTTGCGGTCGAGGCCGACGTGCAGGCGCTGGTCGCGCAGGCACAGGACAAGCTCGACGGCGTCGACGTGCTGATCAACAACGCCGGGCTCGGCGGGTCGACCCGCATCGTCGATATGGACGATGCCGAATGGTCGCGCGTGATCGACATTAGCCTTACCGGGACGTTCCGGATGACGCGCGCGATGCTGCCGCACATGCAGGCCCGAGGCCGCGGCGCGATCGTCAACAACGCATCGGTGCTCGGCTGGCGCGCGCAGGCGGAACAAGCGCACTACGCGGCCGCGAAAGCGGGCGTGATGGCGCTCACGCGCTGCGCGGCGCTCGAGGCGTCGCCATACGGCGTGCGCATCAACGCGGTCGCACCGAGCATTGCGATGCACGATTTTTTGAAGAAGTCGGCTCCGGCCGACCTGCTGAATCAACTGGCGTCGCGCGAAGCCTTCGGGCGCGCCGCCGAAGTCTGGGAGGTCGCGAACGTGATGGTGTTCCTTGCAAGCGATTACGCGTCGTACATGACGGGCGAAGTGCTGTCGGTCAGCAGCCAGCACGCATGATGGACACGTCCCTCGACCCGGTGCATTCGACGCCCCGCGTGTTCGCGCATCCCGGCGAACTCGTCGCGGCCGTCGGCGACACGCTCGGCGCGAGCGCGTGGCTCGCGATCGACCAGATCCGCATCGACGGCTTTGCCGATGCGACGGGCGATCACCAGTGGGTGCACGTCGATCCGGTGCGCGCGAAGGACGGCCCGTTCGGCGCGTGCATCGCGCACGGCTACCTGACGTTGTCGCTCGTCAATTACTTCCTGCCGCAGATCGTGCGTATCGACGGCGCGCGGCTCGGCGTCAACTACGGCTGCGACAAGATCCGCTTCCCGGCGCCGGTGAAGGTCGGCGCGCGCGTGCGCGGCGTCGGCGAGCTGCTGCGCGTCGAGCCGCTCGAAGGCGGTGTGCAGGCATGGATTCGCGTGACCGTCGAGATCGAGGGCGAAGCGAAGCCCGGCTGCGTCGCCGACACGATCAGCCGCTATTACTTCTAGAGAGTCAGAAACATGGAAGACGCAGTCATCGTTTCCGTCGCACGCACGCCGATCGGCAAGGCGTTTCGCGGCATCTTCAACGACACCGAGGCGCCCGCGCTGGGCGGCCACGTCGTGCGCACCGCGCTCGAACGCGCGGGCGTCGCGCCGGCCGACGTCGACGACGTGCTGATCGGCTGCGCCGCGCAGCAGGGTACGCAGGGCTACAACATCGGCCGCCTGTCGGCGGCGGCGGCCGGGTTGCCGGCGTCGGTGCCCGGCATGGCGATCGACCGCATGTGCTCGTCGGGCCTGATGTCGATCGCGAGCGCCGCGCGCAGCATCGGCGCGGGCGACACGCGGATCGTCGTCGCGGGTGGCGTCGAGTCGATCTCGCTCACGCAGAACAAGCACAAGAACGCGTATCGCGCGCGTTCGCAGGCCGTGCTCGACCACCAGCCGGCTGCGTACATGGCGATGATGGAAACGGCCGAGATCGTGTCGCGCCGCTACGGGATCTCGCGCGCCGCACAGGATGAATTCGCGCTGCAGAGCCACCAGCGCACGGCCGCCGCCCAGGCGGCCGGTCGTTTCGATGCCGAAATCGCGCCGCTCGACGTGCGGCGCGCGCTGTTCGACAAGGAAGGCAACCCGGCCGGTCACGAGGACGTGAACGCCGCCCGCGACGAAGGCGTGCGCGCCGACACGACGGCCGAGCGGCTCGCGGGGCTGAAGCCGTCGTGGAGCGGCGGCAAGGTCGTCGAGCAAGGGGAGTTCGTGACGGCCGGCAATGCGTCGCAACTGTCGGACGGCGCGGCGGCCGTGGTCGTGATGTCGCGCAGCGAGGCCCTGCGCCGCGGGCTGACGCCGCTCGGCGCGTTCCGTGGCCTCGCGGTGGCCGGCTGCGAGCCGGACGAGATGGGCATCGGCCCGGTGTTCGCGATTCCGAAGCTGCTGGCGCGCTTCGGGATGACGGTGGGCGACGTCGGGTTGTGGGAACTGAACGAAGCGTTCGCGTGCCAGGCGCTGTACTGCCGCGACACGCTCGGCATCCCCGGCGACCGGCTGAACGTCGACGGCGGCGCGATCGCGCTCGGCCATCCGTTCGGGATGTCGGGTACGCGTATGACGATGCACGCGTTGCTCGAAGGCGCGCGGCGCGGCGTGCGGCACGCGGTCGTGACGATGTGCATCGGCGGCGGGATGGGTGCCGCTGCGCTGTTCGAAGTCGGCGCCTAGCGGTACGCGGACAGGCCGCACCGCACACGCGGCCATCCAGTCAGGACCATTCGAGGCCGCGGCAACGACCGACGGCCCGGAGACTTGCAGCCGACGGTGGCGGGCGCTTCGGCGCGCGCCGCCGTCGAACGCAGAAACAGGAGACAAGCGATGAAACGAACTTTGCCCGGACTCGCGATGTCGGCGCTGGTGCTCGGCGCCGCGCTGTTCGCGTTTTCGCCGCGCCCGCTGCCGGCGTTCCCGGTCACCGCGATCCACGCGGACCGGCTGCAGATCAACGGGCTCGCCCGCGCCGGCACGACGCGCATCGTCGCGGTCGGCGAGCGCGGCGTGATCCTGCTGAGCGACGACGCGGGCGCCCATTGGCGGCCGGCGTCGATCGCGCATGACCAGGCGTCGACGCTCACGCAGGTGCGCTTCATCACGCCGACGCTCGGGATCGCGGTCGGTCACGACGGCCGGATCGTGCGCAGCGACGATGGCGGCGTGCACTGGCGCGAGGTCCACATGGACCACGAACATTCCGATCCGCTGCTGTCCGTATGGGGCACCGCTGACGGCCCGCTGTTCGCGGCCGGCAGCTTCGGCCAGCTGCTGCGCTCGAACGACGGCGGCGTCAACTGGCAGACGGTGAAGACGCCGGCCGGCGACCGCCACCTGAACGCGATCGTCGGCGACGGCCACGGCAACCTGCTGATCGCGGGCGAAAGCGGCACGCTGCTGCGCTCGACCGACAACGGCGTCACGTGGGACAAGCTGGCGTCGCCGTACGCGGGTTCGCTGTTCGGCGCGCTGATGCTCGCCAACGGCGACTGGGTCGCATACGGGATGCGCGGCAACGTGGTGCGCAGCACCGATCACGGCACGACCTGGACGCACGTCGACAGCCATGTGCCGGTGTCGTATTTCGGTGCGACCCAGCTTGCCGACGGCGAACTCGTGCTGGTCGGCCAGGGTGGTGCGATCGTCGCGTCGCGCGACGGCGGGCTGACCTTCGACGTGCGCAAGCTCGGCGGCGTGCAGAGCCTCGCGGCCGTGCTCGACATGGGCCACGGTGCGCTGCTGCTCGGCGGCGAAGCGGGTGTCGCGCCGCTCGCCGCGTCGCCGTCCTGACGCCCGGCCCCGGCGGCCGCGACAGACGCGACCGCCGGGTTCCGCACGCTTCCGTTCGTTTCGCATCGCCAGCCAGTACCGACACGAGAAATCCATGAACGACCTGTCACGCCCCCCTGAAGCCGCTCCCGCGTCGCGCCTCGCGACGTTCGTCGAGCGCTGCGCCAATACGATCATCCGCCAACGCAAGCTGCTGATGCTGCTGTGCGTCGCGGTGACGCTGGCGCTCGGACTGTCCGCGACGCGCCTGAAGCTCGATCCGGGCTTCAACAAGATGATCCCGATGCAGCACCCGTACATGCAGGTGTTCGAGCGTTATGCGGGGGCGTTCCCCGGCGCGAACACGATCCTCGTGAGCCTGCGCTGGAAGGGCGACGGCGACATCTACAACCAGACGTTCATGGACGCGCTGCGCCATGCGACCGACGACGTGTTCTTCATCCCCGGCGTGAACCGCTCGCGCGTGTTCTCGCTGTTCACGCCGAACGTCCACTACACCGAGGTGACCGAGGCCGGCTTCCGCGGCGACGTCGTCGTGCCCGGCCAGTTCTCGAGCGCGAACCCGGACGATCTCGCGAAGGTGCGCCGCAACGTCGCGCGCTCGGGGCAAATCGGCCGCCTCGTCGGCAACGACCTGAAGTCGGCGCTGATCCGCGCGGAGCTGCGCGAGACCGATCCGACCACCGGCAAGCGGCTCGACTACAGCGCGGTCGCGCGCCAGCTCGAGGAGATCCGCGCGAAGTACGCGAAGCAGGGCATCGACGTGAGCATCATCGGCTTCGCGAAGCTGGTCGGCGACGTCGAGAACGGCATCGCGGGCGTGATGGCGTTCTTCGCGCTCGCGTTCCTCGTGACGGCTGCGCTGCTGTTCGCCTATACGCGCTCGCTGAAGACCACCGTGCTCGCGCTCGTCGTCGCGCTGCTGCCGGTCGTCTGGCTGCTCGGTTCGCTGCCGTTGCTCGGGCTCGGCATCGACCCGATGTCGATCCTCGTGCCGTTCCTGATTTTCTCGATCGGCGTGTCGCACGCGGTGCAGATGACCAACGCGTGGAAGCAGGCGCTGGTGCGCGGCGCGTCGTCGGTCGACGCCGCGCGCGACGCGTTCCGCAAGCTGTTCGTGCCGGGCACCGTCGCGCTGCTGACCAACGCGCTCGGCTTCATGGTGATCATGCGGATCAAGATCGACATCGTGCGCGAGCTCGGCATCACCGCGTGCCTCGGCGTGCTGCTGATGATCGTGACGAACAAGGTGTTCCTGCCGATCCTGCTGTCTTATACGCGCCTCGAACGCGGCACGCTGGCGCGCGCACAGCGCACGGCGGCGGCCGGCGGCAGCCGGATGTGGTCGCGCTTCGCGGTGTTCGCGCGGCCGGCGCCGGCGCTCGGCGTGTTCGCGGTGGCGCTCGCGCTGCTCGCCTATGGCACGCTCGAATCGCGCAAGCTGGAGATCGGCGACATCGGCACGGGCGCGCCGGAATTGCGTGCGAACTCGCGCTACAACATCGACAACGCGGCGATCACGCACCAGTACAACATCGGCGTCGACGTGCTGTCGGTGATCGTCGAGACGACCGGCTTCGACGACGCGTGCCTGCGTTACCCGGTGATGAGCGCGATCGAGAAGTTCGAGATGAACATGCGCGGCGTGGCCGGCGTGCAGTCGGTGACGAGCGTGTCGTCGCAGGGCAAGGTGTTCATCGCCGCCTTCAACGAAGGCAACCCGCGCTGGGCCGCGCTGCCGCGCTCCAGCGACGGGCTCACGCAGGGTTCCAACGCGTTCGACCCCGACAACGGGATGAACACCGCGAACTGCAAGGCGATCCAGGTGCTGATCTACACGAAGAACCACGAGGGCACGACCATCGCGCACATCGTCGACGAGATCAAGCGCTTCGCGGCCGAGAACCCGACGCCGAACGTCGCGTTCCGGCTTGCAGGCGGCAACGTCGGCGTGATGGCCGCGACCAACGAGGCTGTCGGCGACGCGGAGATCGCGATGCTGCTGTCGATCTTCGGCGCGATCGCGCTGCTCTGCGCGGTGACGTTCCGCTCGTGGCGCGCGGTGCTGTGCATCATCGTGCCGCTCACGCTCGTGTCGATCCTGTGCAACGCGGTGATGGCGCGCCTCGGCATCGGGCTGAAGGTCGCGACGCTGCCGGTGATCACGCTCGGCGTGGGCGTGGGCGTCGACTACGGGATCTACCTGTACGAGCGCCTGCAGCACGACCTCCGCCACGGCGCGACGCTGCCGGACGCATTCGCCGACGCGATGCGCCAGCGCGGCACGGCGGCGCTGTTCACGGCCGTCACGATGTTCATCGGCGTGGGTACGTGGGCATTCTCCGCGCTGAAGTTCCAGGTCGACATGGGCGTGCTGCTCGCGTTCATGTTCCTCGTGAACCTGTTCGGCGCGGTGTTCCTGCTGCCCGCGCTCGCCGCGTGGCTCGGCGTCGAGCGTGCCGAGCGCCGCGTGTCGCAACAGCAGCAGCCGTCGCCGGCGGCCCCCGTGCCGCTGAAGCCGTCGCCCGCGCTCGAACCCGGCAATCCGATGCGCTGAACGGCGCGCCCCATTTCCCCCGCGCGCGGCGGGCCGCCGCGCGCTCTCCCACAGAAGGAGTCAACCCACATGTCCGCACGCCCTTACAAGATCGAAGCCCAGCCGCTCGCGCAGCGCTATGCGCGCGGCTGGCACTGCCTCGGGCTCGCCCGCGACTACAAGGACGGCAAGCCGCACACGCTGAACGTCTTCGGCCGAAAGCTCGCCGCGTTCGCCGATTCGACCGGCAAGGTCAACATCGTCGATGCGTACTGTCCGCACATGGGCGCCGACCTGAGCCTCGGCACGGTCGAAGGCGACAACCTCGTATGCCCGTTCCACGGCTGGGCGTGGAGCGGCGAAGGGCAGTGCGCGTCGATCCCGTACTGCAAGCGGATTCCGCCGAAGGCGCGCATCGGCGCGTGGCCGACCTGCGAGGAAAACAACCTGCTGTTCGTGTGGAACGACCCGGAAGGCAACGCGCCGCCGGCCGATGTCGCGATTCCGCGCCTCGACGTGTGCTTCTCAGACGAATGGTCGGACTGGGTCGTCGACAAGATGGTGATCCAGGCCAACTGCCGCGAACTGGTCGACAACATCTCGGATGTCGCGCACTTCGCGACCGTGCACCATGCGCCGATCGACTATTTCGCGAACCTGTTCGAGGACCACAAGGCGACGCAGCTGATGGTCGGCCGCAGCGAGAAGCTCGGCGGCGACGCCCTGACCGCGCTGTCGACCTACTTCGGGCCGGCCGTGCACATCACGCAGATGACGGGGCAGAGCGGCGGGCAGCCGATCCATTCGGTGCTGCTGAACTGCCACGTGCCGATCGACATGAACAGCTTCGAGCTGCGCTACGGCGTGATCGTGAAGAAGGTGGCCGGGCTGACCGACGAGCAGAACATGGAGATCGCGAACGCGTACGTGAAGGAAGCGCAGCGCGCGTTCTACGAGGACGTCGACATCTGGCACAGCAAGACGCGGATCGACAACCCGCTGCTGTGCGAGGGCGACGGGCCGCTGTACCAGATGCGCGACTGGTATTCGCAGTTCTACCTGGACGTGGCCGACGTGCGGCCGACGAGCGTCGCGCGCAAGGCGTTCGAGATGCGGATTCGCGACGGCAGCGAGCCGCCGGCGCTGCATCACGTGTTCGAGCCGCAGTAAAAAGCGGGCAGGCCGGCCGAAAACGGGGATGCATCGAAATATGTCCCGTCGGCCGGTCACGCCCGCCGCGTAAGGCGCTCGCGGGGATCGCATGTTGCGCTGCATCGAAAGGGCTTGACGAAACGGTTGCGACGGCGTAGTGTCTACGGTCGAAGTGTTCAAGAAGTTCGATTGCTCATCATTGGCCGCACTCCGTGCGGCAGTCGTTGGTCTCTCCCTCTTTGATTCTTTCTGTGCCCGTCACGGGCGCATGTTCAATTATTTGTATTAAGGAAGTTTTTGTGGATACCGGTACCGTCAAGTGGTTCAACGAAACCAAGGGCTTTGGTTTCATCTCCCCGGACAACGGCGGCGACGATCTGTTCGCCCATTTCTCGGAAATTCGCGGCACGGGCTTCAAGACCCTGGCCGAAGGCCAGAAGGTCAGCTTCGAAGTGAAGCGCGGCCCGAAGGGTCTGCAAGCGTCGAACATCACGCCGCAGTAAGCCGCATCGGCATCGGCCGCCAGTCGGTGGCCGCTGCCGGATGGAGTTTCGCGCGAGGCGCCGCTCTGGCGGCGCCAGCGCGTTCCGATGCGCACGACCGATGCATCGCGACATTCACGATGCATCGGTCGTGACGCCTCCCTCCCGCATGCCTGAACGGCGTGCGACGCAACGTCCTCGTAAAGCGCTCGCCGCTTCGCGAGCGCATCACCGCATCAACCTGAGCAGACCGCTGCCATGTCGTAGCCGGCGCGGTCCCGACTTGCGCGGCGCTCATCCCGCCGCCGCCACCGACCGCCCGAACGCCGCAACGCGCCGGGCTCCGATCGCAAGACAGGCCCGAGGCCCGTCTGAACGAACCGATCCCCGGCAGCCTGCCGGCGGCCGTCCCGCTACGGGATACGGCGCCGGGCAGATCGCCGCGGCCGCGGTCTATCACCTTGTCTGGAGGAATTGGTTTGGCAAAAGAAGAACTGCTGGAACTCGACGGGATCGTCGACGAAGTGCTGCCGGACAGCAAATATCGCGTCACGCTGGAAAACGGCGTGGTGGTTGGCGCGTATGCGTCGGGCCGCATGCGCAAGAACCACATCCGCATTCTCGCGGGTGACCGTGTGACGCTGGAACTGTCGATGTACGACCTGACCAAGGGCCGTATCAACTTCCGGCACAAGGACGCGAATTCCCCGCGTCCGCCGCGAACCGGGCAGCCGCGCCGTTAAGCGGCCACGATCGGTGCGCGGCACATCGCGCACCTGGTCGAAACCCGTCCGGCCACGCGGCCGGACGAACCGGATGAACGGCACGTTGCATGCCGTTCGCCGGTCGCCGGCGGCGCTGTCATGCCGCGGCGGCCAACCCCGCCTTTACCGGCCGCCGCGCGTGCGCAACGCTCAGGCGGCCGCGTCCCGCAGGAAATCCTCGACGATCATCGCGAAGTACGGCGGACATTCCTGCATCGGGTAATGCCCGCAATTCGGTATCCTCACGAGTCGGGCGTCCGGATGCCAGGCGAGAAACGTCGCCCGCATCGCCGCCGCGTCGAGCCCCGGATCCTTGTCGCCGACGATCACCAGAAAGCGCGTGTCGAGCCCGCGGATGTCGTCGACGAAATCCGTGCCCGTCAGCATGTCGAGATACGCGAGCCGGCAACCCTGCGCCACGCGTTCGCGGTTCTGCCGCAGCTTCAGGTCGGCCCAGCGCGCCGACAATCCCCCCGTCACGAATCGCACGAGCCGCCGAAACGCGTCGTCGTCGACCGTCGTGCTCGCGAAGAATGCGCGCGCGTCGTCGCCCAGGCGGTTGCCGGCCGCCGACACCGGGCACACGGCGATCGCGCTCTTGATGCGCGACGGCGCATCGGCCGCGATCCGCTGCGTCGCCATGCCGGTCATCGAATGGCCGATCACGTGGAAGCGCTGCCAGCCGAGACGATCCGCGAGTGCGAGGCAGTCGGCCGAGATTTCGTCGATCGTGTACGTGCCGCTCAGATGCCGGGAGGCGCCGTAGCCGCGCAGGTCGACGAACACGTACGTGAAGGCCGTTTCGTCGAGATACGGCAGCGCCGCCGCGTAGTTCGTCGCGTCGCCGAGCCAGTCGTGCAGGACCATCACGCGTTCGGGGCCCGTGCCGTGCCGCAGGTAGCCGAGGCCGTCGTGGTTGCCGGCCGGTCTGGCGGCGGGAGAGATGTCGATCGGGTTCATTTCAAGTCGTTTCCGTCTGGTTGGGGAACCAAAACGAAACGCCCTCCCGGCGGACCGGGAGGGCGTCTTGAAAGTGCATCGATCGTATCGGGCCGATCGGCGAAAGTCAACGCTCAGAGCGCCATCCCGCCCGACACCTCGATGCGTTGCGCATTGACCCAGCGGTTGTCGTCCGACAGCAGCGACGCGATCATCGGCCCGATGTCGTCGGGTTCGCCCACGCGGCCGAGCGCGGTCCATTCCGCGACGCGCCGGTTGACCTCCGGATTGTCGCGCACCATCCCGCCGCTGAAGTCGGTCGCCACCGCGCCCGGCGCGACGACGTTCACCGCGATGCGGCGCGGCCCCAGCTCCTTCGCCAGATAGCGCGTCAGCACCTCGACCGCGCCTTTCATCGATCCGTAGGCCGCACTGCCGGGCAACGCGACGCGCGTGAGGCCCGACGACACGTTCACGATGCGGCCGCCGTCGCGGATCAGCGGCAGCAGCGTCTGCGTGAGGAAGAACACCCCCTTGAAGTGCACGTGATAGAGCGCGTCGAGATCGGCTTCGGTCGTCTCGGCGATCGGCGCGTGATGCGAGGTGCCCGCATTGTTGACGAGGAAGTCGAAACGGTCGGCGCCCCAGCCTGAAAGCGCGTCGCGGAGCTGTTCGGCGAAGCGGCCGAACGTGGCGGGTTCCCCGGTGTCGAGCGGCAGTGCGAGCGCCGGTTGCCCGGCTTCGGCGGTCAGTGTGACGACGCGATCGGCTTCCGCGCGATTCGCGCGGTATGTGAAGATCGTTCGCACGCCGCGCTGCGCGAGGTGAAGCACCGTATTGCGGCCGAGTCCGCGGCTGCCGCCGGTGACAATGGCGATTTTCGGGGCGGAACCGGGGGAATGTGCTGCAGTCATGCTGTGCTCCTGGTCGAGGTCGGTGTCGGACAGCCGCAAGCGTACGGCGGCCGACGCGCCCGCTGAATGCCGGAACCGGCTGCGTTCTTGCCTGATCCTGCCCGGCCGCCCCGAAGCGCGCGGCGCCGCGTGTACCATCCGCACATCGGGATACGGAGGGCTGCACCATGTCGGACGAACTGGTCGAACGCGTCGCACGACTGACCGGCGACCAGGGCGACGAACGCCGGTTCGCGACAGCGATCGACGGGTTGATCCTGCTGCGTTCCAACCGCGAACGGCTGCCCGCGCCGCTGATCATGAAGCCGGCGCTGTGCGTCGTCGTGCAGGGCGCGAAGTGGACGACGTTCGGCGGCCGGCGCTACGACTACGGGCCCGGCCGCGCGCTCGTCGTCAGCGTCGAGATGCCGGCGACGAGCCGCATCGTGAAGGCCAGCGAGACCGAACCGTTCCTCGGCATCGTGCTCGAATTCGACCTGGCGATGATGCGCGACGTGCTCGAGCGGCTCGACACAGCGCCGGCGCAGGCGGCCGGCCCGATCGGGCATGGCGTCTGCGTGACCGATTTCGGCGGGCCGCTCGCCGATTGCGTGCTGCGGATGATGCGGCTGCTCGATACGCCGGCCGCGATTCCGGTCGTTGCGCCGCTCGTGATGCGCGAGATCTGCTACTGGCTGCTCGCGGGCCCGCACGGCGGCGAAGTCTCGCGCGTCGTGTTCGCCAACGGTCACGCCCAGCGCGTCGTCGCCGCGATCCATGCGCTGCGCGGCCAGTTCGCCGAGGCCGTCCGCGTCGAGGAACTCGCCGCCGTCGCGCAAATGAGCCCGTCCGCGTTTCACCGGCAATTCAAGGCGCTGACGTCGATGACGCCGCTGCAGTACCAGAAGCAGTTGCGCCTGCTCGAAGCGCGGCACCTGATGGTGACGGGCGCGGCGAACGCGGAATCGGCCGCGTATCGCGTCGGCTACGAAAGCGCGTCGCAATTCAGCCGCGAATACGCGCGGATGTTCGGCGCGCCGCCGCGGCGCGATGTCGTCACGCTGCAAACCGCAGCGGCCGACGGCTGAACGGGCATGCCGCGACGCGGCTCGTACGACGCTTTACGCGCGGGGCGGCGCGGTCGTACACTCGTCGGCAATTCGCGGCCCGCGCGCGGCTTTCAATCCCTTCAGTCGCATTCAGCGCGCTAACGATCGTGCCCGCCGGACATTCGTCGCCCGACGCCAGGAGGCGCCATGAGTGCAGACGCAGCCCCCGCATCCCCGTCCGTTCAGGACCGCATCCAGCACGTGTTCGTGCTGATGCTCGAGAACCGCTCCTTCGATCACCTGTTCGCGCTGTCGGGTTACCCCGACATCGTCGCCGCGTCGCCGGGCAACAGCAACGCGTATGGCGGCGCGGTCTATCCGTTCGGCGGCGGAGCGCCCGACCGGATGCCGACCGACCCGTGCCACGAATTCACCGACGTGCTCGAGCAGCTCTGCGGCGCGGGCGTGCCGTTCGTGAAAGGGCAGGCCTATCCGCCGGTCGCCAATTCCGGCTTCGTGTCGAATTACGCGACGTCACATTCGGAAGGCACGCCGCCGCAGCCGGCAGACGCGGGCAAGATCATGCAGGGTGTCGACGTCGCGACGCAGGCGCCGTCGCTGTACGCGCTCGCGAATGCGTTCGTGCTGTGCGACGCGTGGCATGCGTCGATGCCGGGGCCGACCTGGCCGAACCGCTTCTTCCTGCACGGCGCGTCGTCGGCCGGGCTTGACCATTCGCCGACCAAGGAAGAAATGGCCGGGTGGGACGCATTCGACGGCTTTCCCTATCCGAAGGGCTCGATCTTCGGCGCGCTCGGCGACGACAACTGGCGCATCTACCAGGACCAGACCGGCGATCCGCTCGGCCATGTGCCGCAGGTCGCATCGCTGAAGGGCATCAGCTTCTTCGACGTCGACGATCTCGCGCATTTCGAAGCCGATCTCGCGGCCGGCTACACGGCGCGCTACACGTTCATCGAGCCCGGCTACGGCGACATCGTGCACGGCACCTATCAGAACGGCAGCTCGCAGCATCCGATGGACGGGCTGGCCGGCGGTGACCAGCTCGCCGCGCGCGTGTACAACGCGATCCGCAATTCGCCGGTGTGGAACAGCAGCCTGTTCGTGATCGTCTACGACGAGCACGGCGGCTTCTACGATTCGGTCAAGCCGGGCGCCGCGCCGCCGCCGAACGACGGCGCGGCCGCGACGCTGAACGCGAGCGGCTTCGGCTTCGACGTGTACGGCGTGCGCGTGCCGGCGATCGTGATCTCGCCATGGGTCGCGGCCGGGCAGGTTGACCACACGCCGTACGACCATGCATCGGTCGCCGCGACGCTCGAGCGGCTGTTCGGCGTTGCGCCGCTGACCGATCGCGACCGCCTCGCCAACGACCTGCTGGCGCTCGTGACGACTACGTGCCGGACGGATTGTCCGCAAAGGATCGGAACATGAGTACGACCCCGGACCCGCGCGACGCGCTGCCCGTGCGCGACGGCACGAGCCTGATTGCGTATCTGCACATCCTGAGGAAAGCGCATGCGGCGCTGGTCGGCCAGGACAAGGCGCACCAGCGCTTCAGCGAGATCGTGACGCGCGGGCAGGCGCGGCAGTACATCGAGGAGCTGATGCCGGCGCTGCTGCAGAAGCGCGCCGAGCATCGGGCGCGCAAGCATGGCGGGAAGCATCACTGAGCCGGTGGAGCGGCGCCGTCGCGCGTAGCAGGAACGCGATGCGTCACGCTGCCTGCCGCACGCTGATCGCCGACACCACCGCGCCCGTCAATTGAATCGCCGCGCCGACGAACCTCGCCGCGCGCGAGCCTGCCGCACCGCCGCGTGCAGCCGCGAACAGCGTGCCGGGCACCGCGATCCCGAGACAAGAAGCGCGGCGAGATTGCCGGGCTTGCATTCGGCATGCCCGGAACCGGGATGACGCAACACGTGCGATCCCCGGTTCCGGACGTTCGGAACATTGCTGCGATCAGAACTTCGCACGAATGCCCGCGCCGAACGTGTTGCCGTTCGACAGGCCGCTGATGCGGTCGTTCATGTACGCAGCGTAGACGTCCGTGCGCTTGGACAGCGGATAGTCGTAGCCGACGGCCCAGGTCTGGCGCGTCTGGTCGAGGCCGCCCGCGTCGCGCGAGTATGCATACGACGCCATCGCGTTACCCGCGCCGAGCGGTACCGACACGCCGCCTTGCGCGGTGTTCACGTGCCAGCTTCCCGCGACCTGGTCATTCTTCGTGTACATGTACTGGCCGAACAGCTTCACGAGCTTCAGGTCGTAGGTCGCACCGACCAGCGCGATGCCCTGGCTCTTCATGCCGGCCACCAGTGCGCTGAGGTCACGCGGGCCGTTGTTGAAGTTCACGTACTGATACGTGGCCGTTGCCGCGAACGGGCCGTTCGCGTAGTTGAACTGCGCGCTCCACTTCTTCGAACCGTTGTCGCCGGCCTGGTTGCCGAACGCGTACATCGCGCCGAAGTTCAGGCCACCGAACGAAGGCGACGCGTACGACACCGCGTTGTTCCAGCCCGAATCACCCACCGCACCCTGATCGCTTGGGTAGGTCGGGAACGTGCCGAGGCCGAGGAACACGTGATACACCATCGGCGAGAAGGTGTACGAGTCGTAGAACGGGTTGAACAGGATCGTCGACAGGAACAGGTGCGTCGTCAGGCGGCCTGCCGTCACCGTGCCGTACGGCGAATCGATGCCGACGTATGCGTTGCGCGCGAAGAACGTGTCGCCCTGGAAGCGGCCGAACTGGCCGTTCTGCGCGCGGAAGAAGCTTTCCAGCGTGAAGATCGCCTTGTAGCCGCCGCCGAGATCCTCGGCGCCGTGCAGGCCCCAGTACGACGTCGACATCCCGCCGCCGCTCACGTTCCACGCACGATCGCTGCCGGGGAACTTGGTCGCGCCGACCCATTCGTCGACCTGACCGTAGAGCGATACGCTCGACTGTGCATGGGCGGGAGTCGTAGCCGCCACGCAGGCGGCCGCGGCGATCAGCTTGACGGACGTGCGCGACGCACGGCGAGCGAATGACTTCATGGGGTCTCCATTATTGATTGATGACGGGCCGACGGACGTCGAATGATGCGTGACCCGAGGGTGAGAAGCGGGATTCGATTGGAAGGCGAAGCCGGGCGCGAGCGGGATTGAATACCTTCGCGCGATTTCATCGTTCTGAATGGCTTCGTGATAATGGTGTTGAATCGTAGATTCGTTGCTTCCGGCGAGCCATTGGACAAGAAGCATCATGCGTATACGAGACGATGTATAACGTGGAATCGAGCGTCAAGACGCTTGTCGATATTCGTGTATACGCTCATGCAACGCCATTTATGGGGAGGATTTCACACGATGGCGTGATGCGTAAAGCACTAGTATTTTCCGGATCCGGAAAAATCGTGCAATGCCTTTGGCGAACGGGGAAGGGCGCGATAACTCCGTCGCGAACCAGCCTGCACGGTGGGTCGCGTACCGATTTCCATTGACGCAATATGGTCCGCTTGGACGACGCGTCGTGCGACGTTCCGGTCCAGCCTTGCAAGCTTGCCAATGACCGCTTTCGGCGGCGATCCGTGCGTCTCGAACGACACATCGTCGATGAGGCGGTCGCAGGCAATCATGGCGCGTGCTTTAACGAGACATCGCCGATACAACAAGTCCGGTAATCGAATATCGGCATTTCCATTAATGCAGGAGCCACAGATGAATAAACAAGAGTTGGTCGAAGCCGTGGTCTTTTCTACTGGCTTGAGCAGGGTCGCCGCTACCGAGGCAGTGGACGTGGTAATCAACACGATTACGAGCACGGTTGCGGCTGGCGGGACCGTTCAGTTGATCGGTTTCGGCTCGTTCAGGCAAGGAAAGCGTGCGGCCCGGATCGGCAGGAATCCGTCGACCGGTGACGCCATCGAGATTGCCGCGGTGAAGACGGTCAAGTTCACGCCGGGTACGGCATTCAAGAGTGCCGTGAATGCGATAAGAAAGTAAGCGTCTCGCGACCGGTGGCGGGAGTCGGTCGCCTGCCGGTGCAGCGGGCACGATCCACGTGCAACGCTGCAGTCATACGATCGGACGATCCCGTATCGGCGCGGCGCCGATACGCTCGGTGACGGCGCCTGGTGCGCCACTCTCCGCCACCGACAGAGGATCCGTATGACACTGTCTGCCCGCAAGCCATCAGGCCTGGCGCGGTTTGCCCGCCATGTTCCGTTCACCCGCCGCGCGCTCGTGCAGGGCGTCACCCGTTTCGCGGCGCTCGTCGCGCTGGCCGTGCCTGTCGCGCAGGCGCATGCGGACGAGCCCGCAACCGGCGCGCTGATCCGCGAAGCGTACGATTACGCATTCCCGCTCTTCAAGTTGTCGCAGTACCGCTGGACGGCACTCGAAACCGCCGGCGCGCGCACCAGCACGACGCTGAACCGGTTCGCGCACGCGCGCGAGATCGCGACGCCCGAGGACCGCTGGGCCAATTCACCGATCGTCGACGCGTTGTATTCGACCGCGTGGATCGATCTCGCGCGCGGCCCGGTGACGATCGATACGCCCGATACGGCGGCGCGCTATACGGTGCTGACGCTGATCGACTTCTACTCGAACACGTTCTTCTACGCGGGCCACCGCACGACCGGCACCGGGCGGCAGCACTACCTGCTGGCGGGGCCCGGCTGGCAGGGCAGCGTACCGGAAGGCGTCACGCTGATCCGTGCGCCGTCCAACGACGTCTACGTCAATTTGCGCGTCGCGGTCGACGGGCCGGCCGATCTCTCGGCCGCCAATGCCGTGCAGGACGGTTTTCGCATCACGCCGGTCGCTGCGGCCGCGGAGGTGAACGCGAACGCCCCGGCACGCATCCGGCCGCGAACCGACGATGCGGCGAACTTCGTCGCGATCGCGAACCAGATGCTGGCGCTTGATCCGCCGCCCGCGTATGACCGCACGCTGATCGAGCGTTATCGCCGCATCGGTATTTGCGGTGCCGGGTGTTCGTGGGACCGGCTGCCCGACGATGTCCGTGCATCGTGGACGGCCGCCTATCCGGCGCTCGAGCGGCAGTTCGTGAAGACCTATCTCGCGGCGGCCGCGTCGCATGGCTGGATCAACTACAACCCGCCGGGCTCGAAGCTCGGCACGACGGACCAACGCGACTATCCATTGCGCGCGCTGGCCCTCGCGATGGGAATGGGGATCCTCGGCGTGAGCCGCGACGAAGCGAATTACTGGATCACCTTCCGCGACGCGCAAGCGCAGCCGCTGCGCGGCAGCCGGCGTTACCGGTTGCGACTGCCGCCGGGCGGCATTCCGTCGAAGGCATTCTGGTCGGTGTCGCTGTATGCGGTCGACCCGGACGGCCAGTTCCTGAATGCGAATCCGATCGGCCGCTATCAGATCAGCAGCCGCACGCGCGGCCTCGCGGTGAATCCGGACGGCAGCATCGACATCGTGCTGCAGGCCGAACGTCCTGACGGCGCGGCGGCATCGAACTGGCTGCCGACACCGGCGGACGGCCGGCCGTTCACGCTGTTCGCACGCGCTTACGAACCGACCGGCAGCGTGCTGCAGGGGACGTTCGCGATGCCGTCGGCCGAGCCGGTGCAATAACTTCACGCCCATGAAAAAGACGGGGCATGTGCCCCGTCCCGTGCGACCGGCGATACGACAGCGTGATTACGCCGCCACTTCCCGTGCCCGCACCATCGTCAGCGCCGCATCCTCGATCATGTCTTCCTGGCCGCCGACGAGCCGTTGCCGGCCCAGCTCGACGAGAATGTCGCGCGCCGGAATCCCGTACTTCGCCTCCGCGCGCTTCGCGAACAGCAGGAACGACGAATAGACGCCCGCATAGCCGAGCGTCAGCGCATCGCGGTCGAGGCGAATCGGAGCGTCCATGATCGGCACGACGAGATCCTCGGCGACATCCGAGATCGCGAACACGTCGACGCCCGTCTCGATCCCCATCCGGTCGCACACCGCGACGAACACCTCCATCGGCGTGTTGCCCGCGCCGGCGCCGAGGCCGGCCGCGGCCGCATCGATCCGGTTCGCGCCGGCCGCAACGGCCGCGACCGAGTTCGCGACACCCATCGCGAGATTGTGGTGGCCGTGGAAGCCGAGCTCCGTCTCCGGCTTCAGCGCGTCGCGCACCTGGCCGATCCGCGCGGTCACGTCGTCGGGCAGCATGTGGCCGGCCGAATCGGTGATGTAGATGCAGTTCGCGCCGTACGATTCCATCAGCTTCGCCTGCACGACGAGCTGCTCCGGCGACGACATGTGCGCCATCATCAGGAAGCCGACCGTATCGAGCCCGAGCGTGCGCGCGAGGCCGATATGCTGTTCCGACACGTCGGCCTCGGTGCAGTGCGTCGCGACGCGGATCGTGCCGACGCCGAGTTCGTGAGCCATGCGCAGGTGCTCGACGGTGCCGATGCCGGGCAGCAGCAGTGCCGACACCTTCGCCTGCTTCAGCTCCGGAATCACGGCGCTCAGGTACGCCTCGTCGGTATGCGCGGGGAACCCGTAGTTGACCGATGCGCCGCCGAGGCCGTCGCCGTGCGTGACCTCGATCAGCGGCACGCCGGCCGCGTCGAGCCCGCGCGCGATGTTGCGCATCTGGTCGAGCGTGATCTGGTGGCGCTTCGGGTGCATCCCGTCGCGCAGCGACATGTCGTGGACGGTGATCTTCTTGCCTGCAAGTGACATCGTGTGACTCCTCGACTCAAGCGGTGGCGGCCGTTGCGGCCAGCATCTGTTCGGCGAAACGCTCGGCCGTGGCGGCCGCGGCGGCGGTCATGATGTCGAGGTTGCCCGCGTACTTCGGCAGGTAATCGCCGAGCCCTTCGACTTCCATGAACACCGACACACGATTGCCGTCGAACACCGGCCCGTTCTTCAACGTGTAGCCGGGCACGTAGCGCTGTACTTCCTTGACCATCGCATGCACGGACGCGGTGATCGCGTCGACGTCGGGCGGCCCGTCGGTCAGGCAGTGGATCGTGTCGCGCATGATCAGCGGCGGCTCGGCCGGATTGATCACGATGATCGCCTTGCCCTTGCGTGCGCCGCCGACCTGTTCGATCGCGCCGGACGTCGTGCGCGTGAATTCGTCGATGTTCTTGCGTGTGCCGGGGCCGACCGACTTCGACGACACCGTCGCGACGATCTCGCCGTACGCGACCGGCTGCACGCGCGACACCGCATACACCATCGGGATCGTCGCCTGGCCGCCGCAGGTCACCATGTTCACGTTCATCTGCGCGCTGTCGAGATGCGCGTCGAGATTCACCGGCGGGACGCAGTACGGCCCGATCGCGGCGGGCGTCAGGTCGATCATCTTCACGCCGAGCGCGGTGAGCTTGTCGGAGTTGTCGCGATGGACGTACGCCGACGTCGCGTCGAATGCGATGCGGATGTCGTCGTCGGCCACGTGCGGCAGCAGCCCGTCGACGCCCTTGTCGGTGGTCTTCAGGCCGAACTCGCGCGCGCGGGCGAGCCCGTCGGACGCCGGATCGACGCCGACCATCCACACCGGTTCGAGCACCGTCGAGCGGCGCAGCTTGTACAGCAGGTCGGTGCCGATGTTGCCGGGCCCGATCAGTGCGCATTTGATTGTCTTCATCAGGATTTTTCCTTTAGATAAAGCGGACGTCGCAACTGCCGATGCCGGAGATGTGCATCGACAGCGTGTCGCCGGCCGTGACCGGAATCAGTTTCGCGAGCGAGCCGGACAGCACGATCTCGCCGGCCAGCAGCGGCACGTCGTACGCGGCGAGCGTGTTCGCGAGCCACGCGACGGCGTCGGCAGGGTGGCCGAGCGCCGCGTCGCCGCGTCCTTGCGCGACGCGCTCGCCGTTCTTGTCGATCGTCATCTCGCACGCGGCGAGATCGAGCGTGCGCGGGTCGACGCGCGCATCGCCGAGCACGTACACGCCGCACGACGCGTTGTCGGCGACGGTGTCCTCGATGCGGATCGCCCAGTCGCGGATGCGCGAATCGACGATCTCGAAGCAGGGCGCGACGGCGGCCGTCGCGGCGATCACGTCGGTGCGGTCGATGCCGGGGCCGCGCAGGTCGTGCGCGAGGATGAACGCGATCTCGCCTTCGGCGCGCGGCGCGATCAGCGAATCGGCGGCAATCGCCTCGCCGGCCGCGTAGTGCATGCCGGACAGCAGGATGCCGAAATCGGGCTGGCGCACGTTCAGCATGTCCTGCACGGCCTGGCTCGTCACGCCGATCTTCTTGCCGACGACCGCTTCGCCCTGTTCGACGCGACGCTCGATGAAGCGTTGCTGGATGCGGTAGGCGTCGTCGAGCGACAGCCGGCGCGGACGGTTCGACAGCGGCGCGACCGGCGCGCGCGCGTGCCACGCGGCGTACAGTTCGTCGCCGAGCGTCGTATGCAGGCGGGAAGACATGAAAGGGCCCTCGAATGGAAAAGGCCGCCGTCGCGGGCGGCGTCGTGCGCCGGAGCGAGGCTCCGGCGCGTGAGGCGCGGGCGTACCGCGTCGGTGGATCGATCAGTTGCCCGAACTGCGGATCGCGTCCGGCGAGAAGTACGCCTCGTTGAACTGCGGACTGTTGTCGAGCTTCGGCATCGGGCCTTCGTTCGTCAGGCGGTCGGACATGTATGCACCCGAGATCAGGTCGTGGTAGAACACGACGCCCGGGTAGAACACCTTCGCGTCATACGCGTACAGCGTCGTCGCGACGTTGGTGCGCCACAGCTGGCCGCGCGCATCGTAGTTGTCGGCGAGCAGCGTCATCCACGAATCCTCGTCGATGTACAGCACGCGCTTCGCATACTGGTGGCGATAGTTGTTCTTCAGCGTCGCCTGCAGCACCCACACGCGATGCAGCTCGTAGCGGATGTACGACGGGTTCTCGTGGCCCTTGGTCAGCAGGTCGGCGTATTTCACCGAGCTGTCCATCGCCTTGTAGTTGTCGTACGGCACGTAGATCTCGCGCTTGCCGACGATCTTCCAGTCGTAGCGGTCGCCGGGGCCGTTATACAGGCGGTCGTCGTCGACGGTGCGGAATCCGCCCGGGCCCTGCGGCTGGTCGTAGCCGTACTCGGGCGCCTGGCGCACGCGCCGCGTGCCGGGGTTGTACATCCACGTGCGCGACGAGTTGTCCGCGCCGGCCTTGTCCCAGTTCGTGAAGCCGACGATCAGCGAGCCGCGGTCGGACAGCGGCAGCTCCGTCGCGTTGCGGTAGTACGTGCGGTTGTTCAGGTCGCTCTTCACGTCGAACTTGCCGGAGTTGCGCGGCGAGTAGATGTCGTAGCGCACCTTGCCCCACGCGATGTTGCCGTCCGAGTACACGACGGCCTGGTCGTAGGTCGCCTGCTCGGCGCCGATCGCCGACGAGAAACGCTGGTTCCACAGCAGTTCGGCGGCCGTCTTCGGAATCGGGTACGGCACCGTCGGCGGCGCGTTCGTGAGGCCGTTCGCATCGGACGTCATCGTCGAGTCGGGCGCGAACGCGCGGATGTCCTTGTACACGGAATCCGCGTAGCGGAAGTCGCGATGGCTCGGATAGACGTTGATCTTGAACGTGGCCGGGTAGCGCTTGAACATCGCCTTCTGGCCGTCGGTCAGGTGCTCGGCATACTGCGCCATGTTCTCCGCGGTGATCGTCGCGACCGGCTTCTCGTTCGCGAACGGATCGGGGTAGCGGCTGCCGCGCTTGTACTGCACGTCGGGCGGCGTGCCGAGCCATTTGCCCGTCCACTCGGGCACGCCGCTGTCCTTGCTCGCGGCGCGCACGGCGCCCATCGGCGTCAGCGTGCCGTCGAGCGCTTTCAGGTCATCCGGCGTGACCTTCGGGAACGACGCCGTTGCGACGACCGCGCACGCGGCCATCACCGACGCGCGCAGGAGGGGGAGATGAATGCGTTTCATATCGATCCTCATAGTGCTGAATGACGAGCGGCCGGGCCGCTCAGAAGTGGTAGGTCGCCGTGGCCAGCACGTAGTCGCGATCCGCGAGCGGGCGCGTGGCCGGGTTCGGCGAACCGAGGAACTTTGCGTAGACGAGCGACAGCTGCAGGTTGCTCAGGCGCGTGAACGTCACGCCGGCCGTCACGCGATGGTCGCCCTGGCCCGTCAGCGAGCCGAGCGCGCCGGCGAGCGGCGACGTGCCCGTCAGGTCGTGCGTGTAGGTCAGCGGCACGTCGAGATCCCAGCCGTTGAACACGTTCTTGTAGCTGAGCGTCCACGCGATCTCCATCGCGAGCGCGTTGCGCGAATTCGCGAGCGTGGTCGAGCCGTCGAGCTCCGAGATGCTGCCGGCGTGCACGTACGTGAGTTCGCCGATCAGCGACTGCGAGTTCGCGAGGAAGCTCGGCCCGATCGAGTAGATGCCGGACAGGTTGGTCTGCAGCACGTTCGCGCGCGTCGACTGCGGGCCCGTCGGCGTATTCACGAGCACGGCCGCGCCCTGGCGATACGAGATTTCGCCCGCGACGTTCACGGGGCCGACCTGCGTCGAGAAGCTCGCGCCGGTCAGCTTGATGTTGCTGAAATAGGTCTGCTGGTACTGGAGCGTCGGGAAGTACGTCGTGACGACGCTCGGGTTCATGTCGTTGTAATGCAGGTGGTACAGCCCGAGCTCGGTGTCGCCGAGTACGCGGAAGCGGGCGCCGATACCCCACTGGTTGCGCGCGCTCGGCTTGTCGTCGGGGCCGCGCGGAATGATCATGCCGCCCGGGCCGATGATGTACTGCGCACCGGGGCCCGTGACGTCGGAGTAGCTCCAGTATGTGCCGGGCGCGGTCAGCCGGTTCTGCTGGTACGAGAACTGGTAGTAGCCGAGCAGGCTGAAGTTCGGCGTGATCTGCCACTGCGTCGAGATCTGCGGCACCGGCAGCAGGATGTCCTTCACCTCGGCGCCGGCCATGTACGACTTGGTCGCGTCGGACGGCCCCTGTGCGCCCGCGATGTTCGGGAAGAACAGGCTTTCGCCCCATGCGACCACCTGGTCGCCGACCTTCACGTTCAGGCTCGTCGAACCGATGTGGAAGGTGTTGTACGCATACGCGGCGAGCAGCGTCGTGTGGCCGCCCGACCAGTAGCGCGCATCGCTCGTGAAGTCGTTGTACTGGCCCGAATGGTTCACGGTGCCCGGCGAGTCGTTGTAGTTCGGGCGGCGATAGGCCTGGTCGTAGAACGTGTCCGCGCGGACGAACACGCCCCAGTCGTCGTGCTTCAGGTTCACTTCGCCGAGCAGGCTGACCTGGTTCTCGATCAGCTTGTTCTTCGCGAAGTTGCGGTCGCCGTCGTCGCCGTTGATGTTCGCCGGCGTCAGCAGATTGCCGCTCGGTGCGCGGGTGCGCATGCCGAGGCCGTAACTGAGCGTGAACGTGTAGTCCAGCGTCGTGTCGGCGCCAAGCTCGATCGTGCTGCCGGCGTGCGCGCTGGGAACGGCGCACGTCAGCAGCGCGGCGGCCAGCGTCGACAGCGTGGCGGTTGCCCGCTTGTCGGTACGGCGCGAAATCCGTTGATGCATGGTGTCTCCTCTTGGGGGTATCGACGACGGTCGACTGTGTGTGTTGTCGTGAGAGGCAGAGTAGGGAGATCGCGGTAGCAGGGAATCGTCAAAATGAACTAGATGACTTCCCTAGGACTGAAAACGAATGGCCCTGCACCGCTTGCATTGCGTGTTCAGCGCGCGTCGGCCTGCGCGGCCGACAGGAACGCCGGCCGCTCGCCGCCGCCGTCGAGCCGCAGGTTCGCGCCCGACGCGTACGAAGCACCGGGCGACGCGAGAAACAGGCATGCCGATGCAACGTCGTCGGGCGTCGCGAGCCGTCCGGCGGGAATCGTCGCGCGGATCGCGTCGAGCGCGGCGTCGTCGCCGTAGTGGCCTTCGGTGGCCGATTCCGTCTGCACGAGGCTCGGGCTGATCGCGCACACACGCACGCGCGGCGCCCACTCGACCGCGAGCGACGTGACTGCGTTGACGAGGCCCGCTTTCGCGGCGCCGTACGCGGCCGTGCCGGGCGACGGCCGCGACGCGCTGACACTCGCGATGAACAGCATCACGCCGCCCTCGGGCTGCGGCTGCATGATCGCGTTCACGCGCTGCGCGAGCTGCAGCGGCGCGATCAGGTTCAGCCGCACGATCGATTCGGTGAAGCGCGGCGATGCATCGGCCGCGAGTGCGAACGGCGAGCCGCCCGCGTTGTTGACGAGCACGTCGAGGCCGCCGGCCGTGTCGCGGATCGTCGCGAGCATCGCGTCCACCTGCTCGATGTCGCGCAGGTCGGCCGCGACGAAGGCCGCCGTGCGGCCATCGGCCGACGGCGGCGTGTCGGGCGCGCTGCGCCCGCAGACGAACACGCGCGCGCCTGCCGCGAGAAACCGTTCGGCGATGCGCCGCCCGATGCCCTTGGTGCCGCCCGTCACGAGCACCGTCTTGCCGCTGTAGTCGAATCCGTTCATCGTTGCCTCCGTTTCGGTGGGCCGATGATAGGAAGAAGCGCGCGCGGCTTCGTAGTCTGAAAGGATGATGCCGGCCGGCGCCGGCGGCGCAATCATCGTGGCAGACATCCATCGAACGACGAAGGAGACAACCCGCGATGACGACCCTCACGACGCAGCCCGCCGGCATCTTCACCGACGTACCGGGCGGCATGCGCCTGCACCATTTCGAGGCAGGCGAGGGCCGGCCCGTGGTGTTCATCCACGGCAGCGGCCCGGGCGCCAGCGGCTTCAGCAACTTCAAGCACAACGTCCCGGCGTTCGCGGCGGCCGGCTATCGCGCGATCGTCGTCGACCTGCCGGGCTACGGGCAGTCGTCGAAGCCGTCCGATGTCGCCTATACGCTCGATTTCTTCGTCGGCGCGCTGCATGCGCAGCTGGCCGCGCTCGGGATCGGCCCGGCCGTGCTGCTCGGCAACTCGCTTGGCGGCGCGATCGCGCTGAAATACGCGCTCGACTTCCCGGATGAAGTCGACGGGCTGATCATGATGGCGCCGGGCGGCGTCGAGGATCGCGACACCTATTTCCGGATGGAAGGGATCCAGCGGATGGTGAAGCTGTTCACCAATCGCCAGATGAATGACGACACGATGCGCGAACTGCTGACGTTGCTCGTGCACGATCCGGCGATCGTCACCGACGCGCTCGTCGCCGAGCGGATGAAGGTGTGCGTCGAGCAGCCGACCGAAGTGCTGTCGACGATGAGCGTGCCGAACCTGACCGGGGCGCTCGGCGACCTGCGCTGCCCGATACTCGGCTTCTGGGGCACGGACGATCGCTTCAATCCGGTCGGCGGCGCGCTGAAGTTCCTCGAACACTGTCGCGATGCGCGCTTCGTGCTGATGAACCGGTGCGGCCACTGGGTGATGGTGGAACACGCCGATTATTTCAATCGGGAATGCCTCGATTTTCTTGCGACGCGGAATACGCGATAACGCCGGATGCCCTCGAAGGCCGCCGCGCACGCGGGCGGCCCCTCTGAAAATACGGAGACAACATGAAACTCATCGAAGAACTGTTCGACCTGCGCGGCAAGGTGGCCGCGATCACCGGCGGCGCGCGCGGCATCGGCGCGGAGACGGCGCGTACGCTGGCCGCGGCCGGCGCGAGCGTGGCCATTCTCGACGTGCTGTCGCAACCGGCCGAAGCGCTGGTCGAGGAAATTCGCGCGCAAGGCGGCCAGGCCGCGTTCTGGTCGCTCGACGTGACGCAGGAAGCCGACGTGGGGCGCGTGTTCGGCGAGATCGTCGCGCGCTTCGGGCGCCTCGACGTGCTCGTGAACAACGCGGGCATCGAAGGCCACAACGTGCCGACGCACGAGCTCACGCTCGCGCAGTGGCAGCGCGTGCAGGACGTGAACGTGAACGGCGTGTTCCTGTGCACGCGAGCGGCGATTCCGCATATCGATGCGGCCGGCGGCGGCTCGATCGTGAACCTGTCGTCGATGTACGGGATCGTCGGCGGCCCCGACGTGCCCGCGTATCACGCATCGAAGGCTGCGGTGCGGATGATGGCGAAGGTCGACGCGATGCTGTACGCGGCGAAGAACATCCGCGCGAACTCGGTGCATCCCGGCTATATCCGCACGCCGATGCTCGAGGACGCGTTCCGCCAGATGGGGCAGGACCCCGACAACGTGTTCGGTTATCTGCAAACACACGTGCCGATGGCGAAGATCGGCAGCCCGCGCGACATCGCGGCCGGCATCCTGTATCTCGTGTCGCCGGCTGGCCGTTACGTGACGGGCGCGGAGCTCGTGATCGACGGCGGTTATACCGCGCGCTGACGCGGCTTTCGCACAACAAGGGAGACGCACAGTTGAAAGTGCTCGTGGCAGTGAAGCGCGTGGTCGACGCGAACGTGAAGGTCGGCGTGAAATCCGACCGGACCGGCGTCGACATCGCGAACGTGAAGATGTCGATGAACCCGTTCGACGAGATCGCGGTGGAAGAGGCCGTGCGGTTAAAGGAAGCCGGCGTCGCGACGGAGGTGGTCGCCATATCGGTCGGCGTGGCGCAAGCGCAGGAAACGCTGCGCACGGCGCTCGCGATCGGCGCGGACCGCGCGATCCTCGTCGAATCGAATGCCGGCGTCGAGCCGCTGGGCGTCGCGAAGGTGCTGAAGGCGCTGGTCGACAAGGAGCAGCCGCAGCTGGTGATCCTCGGCAAGCAGGCGATCGACGACGATTCGAACCAGACCGGCCAGATGCTGGCCGCGCTCGCGGGGTTGCCGCAGGCGACGTTCGCGTCGAAGGTGGTGATTGCCGACGGCCGTGCGACGGTCGCGCGCGAAGTCGACGGCGGCGCGGAAACGCTGTCGCTGCAACTGCCCGCGGTCGTGACGACGGACCTGCGCCTGAACGAGCCGCGCTACGTGACGTTGCCGAACATCATGAAGGCGAAGAAGAAGCCGCTCGAGGTCGTGCAGCCCGGCGACCTTGGCGTGGATGTGACGCCGCGTTTGAAGATGCTCAACGTGAGCGAGCCGCCGAAGCGCGCGGCCGGCGTGAAGGTGCCGGACGTGCAGACGCTGGTCGCGAAGCTGAAGACCGAAGCCAAGGTGCTGTAACAGGGAACGCAACGAAATGACGATTCTGGTAATTGCGGAACACGACAACGCATCGATCAAGGCTGCGACGCTCAATGCGGTGGCGGCAGCGCAGGCGCTCGGCGCAGCGGGCGGTGGCGACGTGCATGTTCTGGTCGCGGGCCACGACGCGCAAGCGGCTGCGGACGCGGCGGCGAAGATCGCCGGTGTGTCGAAGGTGCTGCTGGCCGACGCGCCGCACCTGGCAGACGGTCTGGCCGAGAACGTCGAAGCGACCGTGATGAACATCGCGAAGGACTATTCGCACATCCTCGCGCCGGCAACTGCCTACGGCAAGAACATCGCGCCGCGTATCGCCGCAAAGCTGGACGTCGCACAGATCTCCGAGATCACGGGCGTGGTTTCGGCCGATACGTTCGAGCGGCCGATCTACGCGGGCAACGCGATCGCGACGGTTCAGTCGGGCGACGCGATCAAGGTCGTCACGGTGCGTGCGACGGGGTTCGATCCGGTGGCGGCCGAAGGCGGCAACGCGACGGTCGAGAAGATCGAGGTAGCCGCAGATGCAGGCCAGTCGCGGTTCGTGAGCCGTGAAGTGACGAAGCTGGACCGGCCGGAACTCACCAGCGCGAACATCATCGTGTCGGGCGGCCGTGGCTTGGGCAGCGGCGAGAACTACACGAAGGTGCTCGAGCCACTGGCCGACAAGCTGCAGGCCGCACTCGGCGCATCGCGCGCAGCGGTCGACGCCGGCTACGTGCCGAACGACTATCAGGTCGGCCAGACCGGCAAGATCGTCGCACCGCAGCTGTACATCGCGGTCGGCATTTCCGGCGCGATCCAGCACTTGGCGGGCATGAAGGATTCGAAGGTGATCGTCGCGATCAACAAGGATCCGGAGGCGCCGATCTTCAGCGTGGCCGACTATGGTGTCGTCGGCGACCTGTTCGCGCTCGTGCCGAAAGCGGTCGCGGCGCTCTGACGATGCCGCTGTTCGAATTCAACGGGATGCGTCCGCGCATCGATCCGTCCGCGTATGTCGATCCGACCGCGGTCGTGATCGGCGACGTGACGATCGGCGCGCGCTGCTACATCGGTCCGCATGCGTGCCTGCGCGGCGACTTCGGCGCGATCGTCGTGGAGGACGGCAGCAACGTGCAGGACGGCTGCGTGCTGCACGTCGGGATCGGCGAGACGTGCCGGCTCGGCGTGAACAGCCACATCGGCCATGGCGCGATCGTGCATGGCGCGACCCTCGAACCCGACACGATGATCGGGATGAACGCGGTCGTGATGGACGGCGCGACGATCGGTGCGACGACGATCGTCGCGGCATGCGCGTTCGTGAAGGCCGGTTACGACGTGCCGGGCGGCGTGCTGCTCGCGGGCATGCCGGGGCGCGTCGTACGGCGGCTGAGCGACGCGGAGATCGAAGCGAAGGCGAACGGCACGCGGATCTATCAACAACTGGCGGCGGATTGCCTGAGGACGATCAGGCAGATCGAAGGGTGAGCGGAAGGTGCATCTTTCACGCACGCCGGTCAATCGGGACGATACCCGATCAATTGCGTGACACGTCACCATTGGCTTAAGATCGGCAGGAGTTCACCACACGCGTCCAGCACCAATGAAAAAGAGCATGAGCCTGCGGGTCGCCGTCATCGCCTCTGCCGTTGCGGCATTCAGCATCTACATGCACATCGACCAACTGATCAGCGGCTGCATGTGGGTCAGGGGCCGTCAGCGCTGCAGTTTCGAAAACAGCGCGAATTTCGAAGGCTGGATGAATCTCGACCTGCTGGTCACATGTTGCTGGGTCGCCACCGCGGTGGTCGGATGGATGACGTTCGCGCAGGTCGCGAAGAAGCCGGAGTAGCGGCGTGACGCACGTGCCGGATTGGACGGGCACGAAATGCCGCGTTATCTGGCTGAATCTGTCAATCCGTGACAACGCGTATTCGTCGAGCGGCGGCGGGGGCGCTCTTCATCCATTCGAGTCAGTCATGAATCCGTGAACCGGTCGGCGGCCGGCACGATCGTGACGGTCCTTGGCGAGATGCGTTGCATCGCGCGTTGCGCGAGGGGAGGTTCCCATGCAATTTCCGACGGGATCGGTGGTCGCGCTCAGCTCGGCCGCCGCGACGATGTTCTCGATGGGCATGCTGTTTCTCGGTTACTGGGGATTGCACGAACCGCTGCCCTGGCGGTTCGGCGACTATGTCGTCGTGATGCTCGCGCTGGCGGGCTTCGCGTGTCTCGCCAGCGTGCCGTTTCTCGCAACCTCGCCGATGAAGACACCCGATGACGAGTCGCGGATGTTCGTCGCGCGGCGCGCGTTTCTGTGCGGCGCGAGCGCGGTGTGGTGTGCGATCGTCGCATCGTTGCTCGTCTGAGACGACGGGGCGGAGACAGCGGCCGGCACCTCGATGCGCATGCGGTTCGATAGGTCATATGTAAGCCGCGAAAACACCGTTTGCAGGTGGGTGATCCCTGCTTTGATTTCCCCGGTACCGTGCACTAGATTCGAAGCGTTTACATGTCACCGAGCGCGAGGTGGAGTCATGACGCCGTGGGAGATTCAGGGCACCGAAATGATCAGTTGCAATTGCTCATACGGTTGTCCGTGCCAGTTCAATGCGTTGCCGACCAACGGCAATTGCGAAGCGATGGGCGCGCTGTCGATCGACAGCGGCCACTACGGCGACGTGGTGCTCGACGGCGTCAGGATCGCGGTCGTGTTCCAGTGGCCGGGCGCCGTTCACGAGGGCCGCGGCAAGTGCCAGCCGATCGTCGACGAGCGGGCCAGCCCCGAGCAGCGCGATGCCGTGCTGAAGATCATGACCGGTCAGGATACCGATCCATTCGCGACGATGTTCTCGGTGTACGCGTCGACGCTCGAGCACGCGTTCGATCCGATCTTCACGAAGATCGATTTCGACGTCGATGTCGATGCGCGGCGCGGCCGGATTCACGTCGACGGCGTGTTCGACGCGGCCGGCGAGCCGATCCGCAACCCGGTGACGGGCGCCGAGCACCGCGTGCGGATCGACCTGCCGAACGGTTTCGAATACGAACTGGCGGAAATCGGCTCGGGCACGGGGCGCTCGCACGGCAACATCGCGTTGAATCTCGACGGCACCTATGCGCAGTTCGCGCGGCTGCACTTGAACAACCACGGCTTGATCCGGCATCGCGTCGCGGCATGACTCCGCTCGACTCCTGGCTCGGTCGCGAGCGCGTCATCACGCTGCTCGCGATGGCCGCACTCGTCGGCGTGTGCTGGTTCTACCTGTGGACCGGGGCGGGCACCGGCATGTCGGCGCTGGACATGACGACGTTCGCGCTCTTTCCGCACCGTCTCGCGGACGACATGGGCAGCATGGATCCGTCGCTGCCGACCGTGATCGCGATGTGGTGGGTGATGATGGTCGCGATGATGACGCCCGGTGCGGCGCCGCTCGTGATGCTGTACCGGCGCGTGCTGCGGCATCGCGGCGAGATGGCGTCGGGCTCGGCGTTCACGTCGGTGTCGCTGCTGGCCGGCTATCTGACGACATGGCTCGCGTTCTCGATCGGCGCGGCGCTGCTTCAGGCGATGCTGCAGCCGGCCGGATTGATCTCAGCGATGATGCTGTGGTCGAAGAGCGCCATCCTTTCCGCGGTCGTGCTGGCGCTGGCCGGACTCTATCAATTCTCGCCGCTGAAGCGCGCGTGCCTGCGGCAATGCCGTGCGCCGGCCGCGTTCCTGGTCGCGCACTGGCGTCCGGGCGTTGCGGGCAGTTTCCTGCTCGGCGTGCGTCACGGCGCGTACTGCGTGGGGTGCTGCTGGCTGCTGATGGCGCTGCTGTTCGTCGGCGGCGTGATGAACGTCGTGTGGATTGCCGCACTGTCGCTCCTCGTGTTCGCGGAAAAAGTCCTGCCGGGCGGCGAACGTATCGGCCGCGCGCTCGGCATCGTGCTGATCGCGTGGGCCGGTGTGACGTTGATCGTGTGACGGGCGGCACCACGGTGCAGCGGAATCGTGCGGGGCCCGGCGGGAGTCTATCGATGAAGTGCTGCTTGCATGGCGTCGCCGCGTGGTGCGCGATGGCCGTCGTCGCGCTGCCGGTGTTCGCGGGCGGCGACATGTCCGGCATGAACATGGGCGACACGACGATGTCGGCGCCGGATGCGAAGCTGACCGACGCCGAGGTCAAGGCGATCGACGCCGGGCGCGGGCTGGTGACGCTGAAGCACGGTGCGCTCGACAACGTCGGGATGCCGCCGATGACGATGGCGTTCAAGGTCGGCGAGGCGGGCATGATCGCGCCGCTGCATGCGGGCGACAGGGTGAGGGTTCGGGTTGAAAACGTCCACGGCACGCTTACGATCGTGAAGCTTGTTAAGCGGCCGTGACGGGTGACGCTATTCGTCGTGATCCACGAACACCTTGTTGGCGCCCGCCTTGTACAGACGCTTGCCGAGTTTCGGATAGTCGCACACGTCGTGTTCCGGCCGATCGCCGGCGACGATGTAGACGAGCGGCAGGTCGCCGGTATTGACCATCGTGTGCGCGGGGCCGCCGCGCGGGAATCCCATGAAGTCCCCCGGGCCGACCGGACAGGTCTGGCCGTCGATGGTTGCCTCGCCGAATCCGGACAGCACGTAAAGGCATTCCTCGCCGTACAGGTGCCGGTGATATTCGGTCGATTCGTGCCCCGGCATCAACGTCATCAGATGGAAGCCCAGTTGCGTGAGCCCGGTGGCGTCACCCAGCGATCGCTTCAGGCGGACGGCATTCGCGTTCAACGGATGGACGGAATGCTCCGGTTCCATCGCCGCGATATCGGCGGCGGTCAGGATTGCTTGCGGGTTGTTCATCGTTTGTCTGGTCCGGGGATCGGAGCGCCGATGGCGCGGATAGGGGAGATGTCGGGGCAGGTTTCGACGATAGCACCGTTGAGTACGCTCGAAGGAGGGCGGCGACGCGATGCGTCGTCATTTGTCGCGCGGTGCTACGTAACATCGGATTCGTGTTACGGAAGCGTTACTGGAACGTAAGGTACGCGCACGACGAAAGATTGGGCAACCGCGCCGTGGATCGTCCACGCAAGGCCCGCCGGACGGCGCGATCCGATGCGATGGCCGGATCGTCAGCGGTCCTGATGGCGATGGCACGGTAGATGCTTGCTGGAAGCACGACGTTGAATAGCTGACGGGGACTTCCATGCACAATCATTTCATCAAGGCGAATGGCGCGCTTGCCGCCATCGCTGCGGCGTGCGCGCTGGCGGCGTGCGGCGGCGGCGATATTTCGGCGCCGACACTGCCGGGCAACAACATCGCGACGAGCACGAGCGGGACCAGTGGCACGAGTGGCAGCAGCGGTACGAGCAGCAGTGGCACGAGTAGCAGCGGCACGAGCAGCAGTGGCGCGAGCAGCAGTGGCACGAGCAGCAGCGGCACGAGCAGCAGCGGCACAAGCAGCAGCGGCACAAGCAGCAGCGGCACAAGCAGCAGCGGCACAAGTAGCAGCGGCACGAGCAGCAGCGGCACAAGCAGCAGCGGCACGAGCAGCAGCGGCACAAGCAGCAGCGGCACGAGCAGCAGTGGCACGAGCAGCAGCGGCACAAGCAGCAGTGGCACGAGCAGCAGCGGGTCGAGCAGCAGTGGCTCCAGCAGCGGTAACACAAGCGGCTGGGGCACCAGCGGCGCGCCGGGCACGAACGGCATCGTCAGCTCCGTCGGCGGGATCGTGATGGATGCGGGCACCACGCTCGCCGGCGTCACCCTCCCCGGCGTCAGCAGGGGCGTCACCGTCGGGCCGGCCGACACGGTGACCGGCGTCGGCACGATCATCAGCGCGACGTCGAATGCCGTGAGTGCCGGCCTCGGCCAGATCGGCACCGTACCGAACCCGGTCGGCACGACGATCGGCGGCCTCGGCAACATCGTCGCGTCGACCAGCAACCCTGTCAGCGGCCTCAGCGAAACCGTCAAGGCGCTCGGCTCCGGCCCGCTGTCGCCGCTGGCGCCGCTCACGACACCGGTCAGCGGGCTGCTCGACACGGTGGCCGGCGGGCTGCGCACGGGCGGCGCGACGCTCGGCGCGGCGTTGTCGTCGGGCCCGGTCCAGCAGACGACGCAGGCGATCAGCACGGCGATCACGCCGCTCGTGACGACGGCGGGCCAGCTCACGCAGCAGGTCGGCACCGCCACCGGCCTCGGACAGCCGGTCGCCGGCCTGCTCGGGCAGGTCGGCGCGGCGATCACGTCGGCCGGATCGAAGGTGGCCTCCGCGTCGTCTCAGCCGCTCGTCGGCGGTGTCGGCAACCTCGTCCAGGCAGTCGGCAACACGGTCACGAATGTGGGCGGCCTCGTGAATCCAGGCGGCGCGAACGGCGCGGTGCCGATCTCCGGTCTGGTGACGAGCGTGGTCGGCGGTACTCCGGCGACCGTGCACAACGGTCCCGCGACCGGCACGGGCGGCGGCACGCCGCTGGGCGGTCTCGCCAATCCGCTTGCGCCGGTGACGTCGTTGGTGGGGGGCCTGCTCGGCGGCCTGGCCGGCAAATAACCGGCGTGCGTCGATCGCCGCGGCGGACTGGCGGGCCGGCAGCCAATTGGCGGCTTGTCGTCGACGGGCCGGCTGGCGCCGATCGACGCATCATCCGAGCTTCGACGGCGGCCGCGCCAGCCCGCGCACCGGCACTGGCGTCGACATCACGATCGACGTGCGCGTTTCGCCGTACAGGTTGATGCGTTCGATCAGCTGTTCGAGATGGGTCATGCTGGTTGCGACGAACCGCATCACGTACGAATCCTCGCCGGTCACGTGACGGCATTCGACGACTTCGGGAATCGACTCCAGCAACTTGAGGAATTTTGCCTTGGCCGGCTGCGGCACCGTGATGCCGATCAGCGCGCTCACCGGGTAGCCGGCCGCGACCGGGTTGATTCGCGCCGTGTAGCCCTCGACGACACCGGACGCCTCGAGGCGCTTCACGCGCTCCGTCACCGCCGGCACCGACAGGTGAACCTGGCGCGCGAGTTCGGTATAGCTGATGCGGCCGTTGGCCTGAAGCAGCGCCAATACCTTCCAGTCCAGATCATCCATCGCGGCGGGATTTTTTAAGGTAGAGCGCCTATTTTTCCTTAAAAACCGCATTCAGCGGTGACCGGACTTTCCCTACGATGCCTGTTCGACCCGTTGCATGTCGCAAGGAGCAGGCAATGTTGTTCATCAAGTCCGTCGTGATGGGGCTGTCGATCGCGGTGCCGGTCGGCCCGATCGGCATGCTGTGCATTCAGCGCAGCCTGAGCCGCGGTTTTCAGGCAGGGTTCGCGACGGGTATCGGCGCCGCGTGCGCCGATGCGATCTACGGCCTGATGGGCGCGCTGGGCATCGCGGGCATCGTCACCGCATTCCCGATGCTGACCGTCGCCCTCAAGATCGGCGGCGGCGTGTTTCTCGTGTGGCTCGCGTGGTCCATCGCGCGCCAGCCGCCGGCCGCGGCCGCGCTGCAACGCGACTTGCCGCGCACGACCGTTCTGCGCGATTTCCTGACGACGTTCGGCCTGACGCTGTCGAACCCGATGACGATCCTGTCGTTCGTCGGGATTTTCGCGGCACTCGGCCCGCTATCAGGCACGCACGAAGGCGCGATGCGGCCGGCCGTCGAGTGGATGGTCGCCGGCGTGTTCGTCGGTTCGGCAACCTGGTGGCTGTGCCTGAGCGGCGCGACGGCCGCGCTGCGCACGAGGATGTCGTTCGCGTTCATGCACGGGTTGTCGCGCGTATCGGCCGCCGTCATCGCGGTGTTCGGCGCGATCCAGCTGGTCGCGGGTATGCGCGGCCTGGCCTAGGGCGTGAACAGGCCCTAGGCCCGAAGCGGGCTGCCGTTCGGTCGAACGCCTTCGACCGCTTGCAACGCCCGCGCATGCGCCTGCACGAAGCGCGTGATCTCTTGGCTCAGTTCGATGTCTTCCGGCGCGCCCATGAACCCGCCGTGCGGCATCCCTTCGAACACGTGCAACTCGGTCGGCACCTGCGCGCGCCGCAACGCGCGATGCAGGCGGACCGCGTTCGACAGGAACAGGTCGCGCGTACCGCTCTGGAGGAACGTCGGCGGGAAGCCGGCCGAGAAATCGCCGAACAGCGGCGACAGATACGGATGCGCGAGCTCGGCGCCGTTCGCGTAGAGCAGGTTGTTCGCCATCAGCGAAGCCGGCAGCACGACGTCGACGAGCCGGTTGGTCTCGAAGCTGTCTCCGGATTCGGTCAGGTCGGCTTCCGGCGACAACAGGACGAGTGCGGCCGGCAGCGGTAAGCCTTCGTCGCGGGCGCGCAGCACCATCGCGGCCGCGAGATTGCCGCCGGCCGAGCGGCCGCCGACGACGATGTTCTCCGGCGCATGGCGTTCCAGCACGAACGCATAGGCGGCGATGCAATCGTCGAGCGCGGCCGGATACGGATGGTCGGGTGGCATGCGGTAGTCGACGCCGTAGCAGCGCATGCCGAGCCGGTCGGCCTGCATCTGCGCGCCGGCGCGGCAAGCGGCACCGCCGCCGACGATCAGCGCGCCGCCGTGCAGGTCGATGTACGCGCACTCATCGGACACCGTTGTTTCGGGCGTCGCGACGTGCACGTCCGCGTGGCCGGCCTGGATCGTCTCGACGCTCGAACGCAGATACCCGGCGAGCTTCTCGACGGCGGCCGCGTAATGCTCGTCGGCGGCCGCTTTCACACGCATCCACGCGTCGACGTCGTCCGGCGCCGGCATCACGTGCAGCGCATTCAGCGGCACGCCGTCGTCGCCGACCAGTCGTTGCAACGCGGTTCGTGCTTCGTCGCTGATCGAAACCGGGAAGGGCACGACACGGCTCGGCAGCAGGACGCCGTCAGGTTTGTCTTTCATCGCTTGAATTCCATCCGGTGCGTCATGCGGCCGAAGGCCAGTGGCGCAGCATCACGTCCAGCGCATCGAGGCTGCGCGACCACGACACGTCGGAATCCGGCGCGCTGTGCGAGAAACCGCCGGCGCCTTCGAGCGTCACATAGCCCATGAAGAAGCCGCCGAGCAGGCGGATCGCATGGGCCTGTTCGGCTTCCGGCAAGTCGTAGCTGCGCAGCACGGCCGAGGTCATCCTGACGAGCCGGCCGCCCGCGCTCTCGGCGGCGCGCTCTGCGTTCACCGGATGGCGCGCGGCCGCAAAGCGGCCGGGATGCGCGCGCGCATAGTCGCGATAGACGTTCGCGAGCGCGGCCAGCGCGTCCTTGCCGGTGCGGCCGGCCAGCGCGTCGGTCGCACGATCGGCGAGTTCCTTCAGCGCGAACAGCGCGATCCGGCTCTTGAGGTCGTCGAAACTCGGGACATGGGAGTACAGGCTGGCTAGCTTGACGTCGAAGTGTCGCGCGAGCGCCGCGCCGGTGAGCTGCTCGAAGCCGGTTTCATCGGCGAGCTGCGCGCCGGCTTCGACCAGCTTGTCCACGGTAATGCCGGCACGTGCCATGACGGATGCTATGCAGGTTAGTCAAAAAACTAATTCTATTAGGTTTTGCTGCGATGTCAATTTTTCGTGCGTGCCGAGCGTGCTGGTCCGCCCCGGCGCCTGCGACGTAGGCGCCGATGTGATGGGCCATCAGAACGTATAACTGACCTTCCCGAACGCAGTCCGCCCGAGCGTGTTGTAGCCGTACGCGGTCATGTATTGCCGGTCGAACAGGTTCGACAGCGTGGCCGACACCGTCAGGTGCGAATTGATCCGGTACGACGCGCGCAGGTTCACGCTCAGGTACGACGGCAGGTACGTCGTGTTGGCCGGATCGTCGAACGTCGTACCGCCGTAGTTCAGCGACGCCCCCGTGGTGAGCGCGTGCAGGTGCAGTTCGTCCCACGAGTGGTCCACGTTCAGGCTGACCGTCTGGCGTGGCCGGCGGTTCAGCCAGCTGTCATTGGTCTCGTCCTGCGGATTCAGGATGCCGATCGCGACGCTCACCGGCGTGTAGCGGCCGATCGTCCCCTTGTACGACAGGTCGATCCCGCGAATATGCGCGCGGCCGATGTTGATCGGCGAGTACGTCGCGGGGTTGTACGCGATCAGGTTGTTGACGCGCGTGTCGTAGATCGCGGCGGAGAACGTGCCGTACGACGTGTTCGCGTCGAGCGCGGCCTCGACCGACGTGCTGCGTTCCGGGCTGAGGTTCGGATTGCCGTAGCCGGGGTAGTACAGGTCGTTGAAACTCGGCAGGCGGAACGCATTGCCGTACGACACACGCGCCGTGTAGACCGGCGTGATCGCCCACGACAGCGCGGCATTGCCGGTGTTCACGCCTTGTCCGGCGATGATCTCGCGACGCCCCGCGAGGAACATCGTGACGCTGCCGAGCGTGGCCGACTGATGCAGCGAGAACGCGGAGTCGTTGCGCGTCGGTATGCCGCCGGGTGCGTCGATCGGCAGGAATGCCTGTTCGCGCGTGAAGTCGTACGCGAGCTTGCTCTCGCCCGACAGCGGCAGGCCGAACAGATGGAATCCGCGCTCCTGATGGGTCAGGGACGTCGACGTGCTGATGCGCTGCGAATTGATCTGGTCGGTCGGGATGGACGGATCGCTCGCGTAGAGGAACTGGCGATCGTTCGCATAACCGAACGACTGGTCGAACTGCGTATCGGGCGTGATGTCGAGATGGAACGCGAGACCGGTCGTCAGCTGGTGATCGAGCTGGCGGTTCGCATAGCCGCTGTTGTCGTAGGACAGGTCGGAGCGGTGATACAGCGCGAAGGTCGAGATCGACCAGTTGTCGCGCGCGTAGCCGAGGCGCGCATCGAGATCCTGCGCGTGATACGGATTGCGGCCGTCCTCGTGATACGGCAAGACGGGTCGCGTCGAATCGATGCCGGCGGTGTTGTACGAGTGCAGGCCAAGCGAGTAGGTGAGCCCGCCAAGCGCGGCGAGCGGCCCGGTCGACGGCACCGTACCCGACGTGCGCAGCTGCGTGTCGAACGTCTTGTTCGATCCGCCGCCGACCGACACGGTGGTCTGGTTCGGCTGGTTCGACGAGCGGCGCGTGAACAGTTGCACGACACCGCCCATCGCGTTGGCGCCGAACGACGCGGCGGCCGGCCCCGAAATCACCTCGACACGTTCGAACGCTTCGGTCGGCAGGTCGGCCCACGGTGCGATGCCGGTGGTCGGCGAGCCGATCCGGATACCGTCGATGAACACGGCAACCTGGCTCGCCGACGAGCCGCGGATGCTGACCGATGCGGACGAGCCGGGGCCACCGGTCTGCGAAACGGTCACGCCGGGCAGCATCGCAAGCGCCTGCGTGATGCTCGGCTCGCTCGGCGACAGCCGGTCGAGATCCGTTCTCGTGAGTACCTGGGTCGACGCATAGCGGCCGTCAAACGATTCGGGCAGGCGACGCGTGTCGGTCACGCTGATCGTCGGCAAGTCGACACTTTCCGCCGGCTGGGCGGGCGGCTGGAGCGCGGTGTCGCCGGCATGGGCGATCGGGGCGAGCAGCGCGGAGGCGGCGGACGTGGCGAGCAGGTAACGAATGTTCATGAGACGGCGAGAGAAAGCGCGTTGCGCGTACGGCGATCGTGAGCGGACGGCGGGCAGGTTGCGCGTGCCGGCGGCGTGTCGGTGCGACGCTTCCGGCAAGGAAGCGGATTCGGGAACGAAGGACATCTGACGGATCCTGAGGTCGGTTCGTCCATGCAACGGGCGGCCGCCAACGGCGGTGCTTGCACATCGGGACACCCCGCCCGGTGCGGCTGCTGGACCTCGGGTCGATGGCAGGTCTCCTGGCTCGCGGGTCGTCATCCGTGCAGGCCTTCCCGGTTTCCCAGTGGCATGCAGTGGCACGGATTCGCCGCTCACAGTTGCGGGGGCAGCCGCAGATTCGAGGCGTTGCCCCTCCTGCGTTCCCTTTTGATCCCATCCCTGGGAACCATCAGCGCGCAAGGGTAATGGCGTGCGCTCGGGCGCGTCAATTACCGCGCCGCGCTGGGTGCGAAAAAACGTCATTACCCGGCGTTCGCTTTCCGAATCCTTGCGCTTATGCGCCGGTGCCGCGTGTCTTGTCTGAAGAAACGGGGTGGCCGGGCGTCATGCGGTCGCGCCTGAACCGGCTCGGCGCGACGCCGGTCCAGCGCACGAACGCGCGCCGGAACGCCTCTTCGCCGCCGAAACCGAGATACGCGGCCACGCGTGTAATCGGCCAGTCCGTCTCATGCAGGCATCGTCGGGCCGCATCGGCCACGCATTGTTCGCGCAGCACGTGATAGCCGCTGCCTTCCGCCGCCAGCCGCCGGCGCAACGTCGCCTCGCTGACGCCGAGCCACGCGGCCAGCTCCGCAAGCGCCGGCAACGCCTGTTCCCGCGCGAGCGCCGCATCGAGAAAACCGCGCACTTGCTGCGCCCATGACACGACGGCCGGCGGCGCATCGATCAGACGAAACGGGAAGTCGACGAGAAACGCGTCGAGTTCGCCCGGCTGCCGGATCACGCGGCAATCGAGCCGCGTCGCATCGAACGCGAAGCCATAGGTTTTCCGGCCGACGTCGACCGGCGCGTTGAACAGCCCGAGCAGCGGCACCGCGTCGTCGCGGCGCGGATGGCCGAGCCACACGTCGGTCGGCTGCAGCGGCTGCCCGATCAGCCAGCCGAACAGCTGCAGATAGCAGAACAGCCCGGTCACGTCGACGAGGCACGCGGCCGGGCTGCGCGCGCGGCGCAGCGAATCCATCCGGAACGTCGCACGCCCGTCGCGTACCGCGAGCGACAGCCCGCCGGCGCGCGGCGTCAACATCTCGCAGAAGTCGCGCGCGCAGCGGATCGCGTCGGCGAGCGTCGCGCAGCTCAGCAGGCACCGGCACATCAGGTCGACTTCCTGCTTGCGCATCGGCGGATGGCCGTTGCCGCGCGCGACCTGCGCCTCGAGCCGCTCGATTGCGTCGCGGTACAGCGCGACGAAGCCGCCCGATGTCATCGCCGCTTGCGGCGCGTGTGCCGTGTGGTCGGCCAGTGGCGCGCCGCTGCGAGTGAGTTCGTTCAGCAGGCGTGCGCCGAGACCTGGCAGCACGCGTCCGCTCGCCGGCAATACACGCTGTTTCATGAGTCTCCCGATCTGATCGTTGCGACAGGGGCCGGTGAGCGGGCCGGTAGGGGTTCGCGAGCAGCCCCCACGCAAGAATGCTATCCACGCCGGCCGCCTTCGGCCTCGCCGGAACGGCGTAGGCCGGCCATGCATCCCGACCCGAACGACCACGGACGATACGCGAATGATCCAGATCGTAGACGAAATCACGCTCGCGCCCGAGCGCATTCCCGACGTGCTCGCGCTGCTGCGCGAGCGCTACCTGCCCGGCCATGCGGTGCGCGGACTGACGGCGGCCGGCCGCTGGGTGTCGCCGCCCGTCGCGGTGCCGGGGCAGCCGAGCACGCTGTGGCTGACGTGGCAGGTCGACGATGCGTATTCCTATTACCGGATGCGCGCATTGACCGACGGCGACGTGGTTGCGTTCTGGATGGCCGTCGACGGGCTGTGCGATGCGCGCCGCCGCCACGTGATGACGGACGCCGACTTGCCGCTGCCCGCGCTGACGGAGGTCGACCATGCGGCATGACTCGGCACAGGTATTCGTTTCGGCCGATCGCGATGCGGAAGCGATCGAGCACGCATTGCGCGAAGCCGCGCACGCGCTGCCGGGCGCGAAACGCGTGGCGCTCGCGCGCAATCTGGAAGGCTGCTGGGGCGCGGGCGACTACACGCTCGACGTGCTGCGCGATGAACGGTTTGTCGATTCCTCGGCGGATTTCGCCGCACTGGCGCAACTGCCCGGCATCGCGCGCCTCGACGGTGCAGCATGCCGCCCGATCGGCGGCGGCCTGCGCGAGCCCGCGTTGCGCGACGGCATCTGGCGCACGCTGATGTTGCGTGTACGTCCGCAGGCAAGCGAAGCACAGGTCGCCTTGCTCGAGCACGAGTTGCTGCGGATGCCCGCGTTCATGCCGGGCATCCGCAACTGGCGCCTGAACCGGATCGAAACCCCCGGCGCATGGACGCACGTGTGGCAACAGGAATTCGCGCAGGTCGGCGATCTGCTCGGCGAATACCTGTTGCATCCGTATCACTGGGGTTGGGTCGACCGCCGGTTCGACGCCGAAAGCCCCGACTGGACGGTCGATGCGATCTCGCATGCGTTCTGCCCGCTCGCGTCGAGCCTGCTGGCCGACTCGGCGGCGTGACACGCCGCGCACACCCAACCGACAACACCTCTGGAGACACGAAGATGCGAGCGCTTCTGATCGACCGCGTCGGTCATTCCGACGCCTTACGGCTGGCCGACGTGCCGGCGCCGAAACCGGGCCCCGGCGACGTGCTGATCCGCGTCGCGTACGCGGGCGTCAATCCCGCCGACTGGAAATGCCGCGAAGGCTACCTCGGCGCATTCATGCAGTACACGTTCCCGTTCGTGATCGGCTTCGACGCGGCGGGCGTCGTCGCGGCGGTCGGCGACGGCGTCGACGGCTTCGAACCGGGCATGCGCGTGTTCGCGCAGACCGACGTCGGTGCGGGGCGCTGGGGCGCGTATGCGGAATACGTCGCGGTGCGTCACGACTCGGTCGTGCGGTTGCCCGACGCGGTGAGTTTTGCGGAAGCGGCCGCGACGCCGACGCCTGCGCTGGCCGCATGGGCCGGCCTGTTCGATGACGGCGGGTTGCGCGCGGGGCAGACCGTGCTGGTGCACGGCGGCGCGGGCGCGGTCGGCACGTTCGCGATCCAGCTGGCCGCCGAGGCCGGCGCGCGCGTCGCGGCGACGTGTTCGGCGCGCAATCGCGACACCGTCGAATCGCTGGGGGCGGAGATCGCCATCGACTACCGCGCCCAGGACATCGCTGCAGCGCTGCGCGCCTGGGCGCCCGGTGGCGTCGACCTGGTGCTCGACGCGGTCGGCGGCGACACGCTGCCGGATGCGCTCGACCTGCTCGCGCCGGGCGGCACGCTCGTGAACATCTTGACGCTCGCGGCCGGCGATGCCGAGCGGCTGGCCGCTGTCGGCGCCGAAGCCGCGCATCGCGGGCTGCATGTCGCGCTGACCTACAGCCGGATGCCGAGCGGCAACACGCTCGCGTCGATCGCCGAACGGCTCGGCCGGCGCGCGTTGCGCGTGCCGCGCTTCGACAGTTTCCCGCTCGAACAGGCGGCCCGCGCACTCGATCTCGTTCAAACGGGCGAGGCGAAAACCAAGCTCGTGCTGCACGTTGCGGATATCGCGGGCTGAACGACACGCATCGAAAAGACTGGAGACATCATGACCGACACCCCATCCCGGATCCTGGCCGGCAAGTGCGCGCTCGTGACGGGCGCGAGCCGCGGCATCGGCCGTGCGATCGCGCAGCGTCTCGCGTCCGAAGGCGCGACCGTCGTCGTGACCGCGCGCAGCCTCACGCAATCGGCGACCACCGCTGGTACGCTCGCCGAAACGGTCGCGCTGATCGAACAGGCCGGCGGCCGCGCGCTCGCGCTCGCGGCCGACCTGTCGAACGCGGCTGAGCGCGACGCGCTCGTCGGGCGCGCGGCGCAAGCCGCCGGCGGCCTCGACATCCTCGTGAACAACGCGGGCGTGGCCGATTACGCATGCGTCGACGCGATGCCGATGACGATGTTCGACACGACGATCGAACACTATCTGCGCATCCCGTTCGCGCTGGCGCAGGCCGCGATCCCGCTGATGCGCGCTCGCGGCGCCGGCTGGATCGTCAACGTCGGCTCCGCGACGGCGCTGCCGCCGCTGCGGCCGTTCGACGATTTTTCGCGCGCGGGCGGCGCGACCGTCTATGCGGCGGTGAAAGCCGCGCTGTCGCGCTTCACGCAGGGGCTCGCGGCCGAACTCGAAGCCGACGGCATCGCGGTGAATCTCGTCGCGCCGAGCACGGCGATCCGCACGCCGGGCGCCGCGCGCTACATCCCCGAAGGCTATCCAACCGAGGACGTCGCGTATCTCGCCGAAACCGCGCTTGCGCTGTGCAGCCTGCCGGCGCGCGAACGCACGGGCCTCGTCACGCACAGCCTGCATTTCCCGCTCGCGCAGCAACTCGCGGTGCGTTCGCTCGACGGCCGCACGCCGCTGCCGCCGCCGGTGATTCCCGCGTACGCGCATCCTCTCATCGACCCAACAGGACTTTGACTGACATGACGAATTCGATTCGCTTCGACGGCGGCACCGCCGTGATCACCGGCGCGGCCAGCGGCATCGGCAGCGGGCTTGCGCGCCACGCGGCCGCGCTCGGCATGCGCGTCGTGCTGGCCGATCTCGATCCGGCAAAGCTCGACGCCTTTGCCGCGACGCTCGATACCGAAGTGCTGTGCGTGCCGACCGACGTGAGTCGCCCGGAGGCCGTCGACGCGCTGGCCGAAGCCGCATGGCAGCGCTTCGGCGGCGTCGACCTGCTGTTCAACAACGCGGGCGTGATGGCGACGGGCTTCAGCTGGGAAATCACGCCGGAACGCTTCGAGCGCAGCTTCGCGATCAACGTGCACGGCGTGCTGAACGGGATCCGCAGTTTTGTACCGCGGATGCTCGAACGCAACGTGCCGGCGCGGATCGTGAACACCGCGTCGGTCGGCGGCTTCCTGCCGAGCCCGCTGATGTCGCCGTATTCGGCGACGAAGTTCGCGGTGGTCGCGCTGACCGAATCGCTGTATGGAGAACTGAAGATGCTCGGTGCGCCGGTCGGCGTGTCGCTGCTCGCGCCGGGCCCCGTGCAGTCGGGGATCTTCAACGATCCGTTCGGCGCCGCGCACGACCGGCCCGAGGTGCAGGGCTTCGTCGACACGATGCGCTCGATGCTGAACGCGCACGGCCTCACGCCCGACGCGTTTGCCGAGCGGGTGTTCGACGGCATTCGCGCAGGGCGCTACTGGCTGATTCCGCAACCGGAGACGATCGACGGCGCGCTGCAGCGTCGCACCGACGACATCCTCGCCGCACGCGATCCGTCGCTGCCGTCGTTCTGAATGCCGGCGGGGCCGGGCGCGGCAGCGGCGCCCGGTGCGCGCCGTTACATGTGCGTGCCGGCGTGCGTGCGGCCGCTCGGGTCGCCGCCGCGATCGGGCGGCGTATTGTTCTGATCGATCTTCGCGAGCACGAAGCCGGCGTGCGGCAACGCGCCGGGCGAGCGGTGCAGCGCCTGCGCGACGGCGTCGTGCGGCGATGCGGCCGGGAAACCGGATGACGTCGCGCCCGGTTGAGCGAACGCCGAAAGGGAGGCGGCCGCCAGGGCGGCGGCGACGATCGCGTGCGTGTTCATGATGGCTCCTTCACGACTGACTACGGGACAACGTAATCAGTCTAGGGCGCGAAACTTAACGCGTCGTGAAGGCGCTACGGCGCACGGATGACAGGATGTTCATGTGCGCCGCGACGCTCAGGCCGGCGTCGACACCAGCGCGCAGAAGTTCTCGAGATCGACGTTGCCGCCGCTGATCACGACGCCGACGCGCTTGCCCTGCAGCGCGTCCTTCATCCGTCGCACGGCAGCGAACGACAGGCAGCCGGTCGGCTCGACGACAATCTTCATACGGGTGGCGAAGAAGCGCATGCAGTCGACCAGTTCCGCGTCGGTCGCGGTCAGGATGTCGTCGACGTCGCGGCGGATGATCGGGAACGTCAGGTTGCCGAGGTATTGCGTCTGCGCGCCGTCGGCGATCGTGCGCGGCGTGTCGATCCGGACGATCGCGCCGGAGCGGAACGATTGCTGGCCGTCGTTGCCGGCTTCGGGCTCGACACCGTACAACGTCGCGTGCGGCGACAGCGCGCGCGTGGACAGCGCGGTGCCCGACAGCAGCCCGCCGCCGCCGAGCGGCGCGAACACCGCGTCGAGCGGGCCGACTTCGTCGAACAGCTCCTTGGCCGCCGTACCCTGGCCGGCGATCACGTCCGCGTGGTCGTAGGGCGGGATCAGCGTGAGCCCGTGTTGCTCCGCGAGATCGCGGCCGATCTGCTCGCGGTCCTCGGTGTAGCGGTCGTAGGTCACGACGTTGCCGCCGTAGCCGCGCGTCGCGGCCATCTTCGCGGCCGGCGCATCCTGCGGCATCACGATCGTCGCGGGAATGCCGAGGATGCGTGCCGACAGCGCGATCGCCTGCGCGTGGTTGCCCGACGAGAACGCGACGACGCCGTGGCGGCGCTGTTCGGCGTTGAAACGCGACAGCGCGTTGAATGCGCCGCGGAACTTGAATGCGCCCATGCGCTGCAGGTTCTCGCACTTGAAGAACACCTGCGCGCCGAGCGCTGCGTCGACCGTTCGCGACGTCATCACCGGCGTGCGGTGCGCATGGCCTTCGAGCCGGGCCGCAGCCGCGGCGACGTCGTCGTACGTGGGGAGAGTCGGAGAGTTCATGGTTGCTCGAGAGTCGGAAAGGTCAGTCAACTGGAAAACGGCGCGCCCGATTTACTTCGCATCGTTGTAGACGGTCGCGCGCGAGACGCCGAGATGCTGCGACACGATTTCCATCGCGCGGCGCACCTCGAGGAAGCCGTCGGCCTTCAGCGTCTGCAGCAGTTCGCGGCGCTGGTCGGTCTTCAGGTCGCGCGGCGTCGTCGCGAGGCGCGTCGCGAACGCGTCGATGCGCTGCCGGATCGCGTCGGCGCCGGCCGGGTCGAGCGTCTCGGCGACGGTCTCGCCGTCCGTGCGGCAAAACTGGTTCAGCATGCCCTGGAAGCCGCGGAACAGCGTGACGTCGGCATTCAGGCACAGCGCGGCCACGTAGCGCCCGGTCGAATCCTTGATGCCGATCGACGTGCTTTTCGCGGTGCGGCCGTCGGCGAAGCGGTTCGGGTAGTTCGCGAGCACCTGCGGGAAATCGTCGTCGGCGATGCGGGCGAGGCCGAGTTCGGTCGCCGGATCGCCGACCGCGCGCCCGGACAGATTGTTGTGGATCGCGAGGATCGCGTGCTCCGGCGTGCGCAGGTCATGCACGACGACCTCGGTGAACGGCGCGAACATCGCGCCGAGCCCTTCGGCGATGCGCTGCACCTGCTCGATCAGCGACGCCTGCTCGGACAGCGGTGGTGTGCGGTGCGTGGTCATGCGTTTTCCCGGGGCGACGTTGCGTCGGTCGTTTCCGGCCGCGTGATGTCGGCCAGCAGAGGCCGGGCGATCCGCACATAGTCGGCCGAGTCGAGCACGACCGAGCGGTCGAGGCGGCCCGCGTTGAAGGCGATCTCGGCGTTGCGTTCGACCAGTGCGGGATCGACGACGAGCGTGACGTTCGCGTCGAACACGAACGGCGGCACGGCGCCCATCACGCAGCGCGTGACGGCGGCCGCGACGTCGGGCGATGCGAGCGTCGCCTTGCGGCGGCCGACGGCATCGGCGACCTTGCGGAAATCGATCTTCAGGTGACCGGGAATCACGGCGAGTGCGGTGCTGTCGCCGCCGTCCTTGAAGGTGCAGAGCATCGCCTTCGCACCCTGTTCGGGGCGCGTGCCGCGGATCGCGGCGATCACGTCGGATTTACCTTCCGCCGGATGCGCCAGCACGCGGAAACGCGCACCGGACGTATTCAGCAGGTCGCAAAGCGTGTCGAAAACGGGAGAGTCGTTCATGTCGCTCCGGGCGGGAGAGGGCGCAGCGCGGTGCACGGGGAGCGAGCACACGGCTCGCTGTCGATGAATTGTCCAAGTATAGACGTTTTGTCATGGGATGTGGCAAACGCAGGTGCTGCCGCACCCGGCCGCTTTCCAACTGCGAAAGACCTTTTCATATTGCGAAATCTAAGCGGAATTCCGGTCGCGTCGCCTTTCCGCCGCTTGAAAACTTGTTTTGCATCGCAAAATCGCTTGGCTATCTCATTGAAAAACAAGGAAAATTTATATCTTATGTCTTATATAAGACTTGGCCGAAAGCGCGCCGGACAGGATTAATATTGAGTCCATGCAGTTCGCTTCGTCACATGAAGCGGGCACGCTGAACCCTTTACTCAAATGCGCTTCGTTCCCAGGAGATTGACATGTCCCAGTACCAAGACGACATCAAGGCAGTGGCTGGCTTGAAGGAAAACCACGGCAGTGCGTGGAATGCCATCAGCCCCGAGTACGCCGCTCGCATGCGTGCCCAGAACAAGTTCAAGACGGGCCTGGACATCGCGAAGTACACCGCGAAGATCATGCGCGCCGACATGGCCGCGTACGACGCCGATCCGGCCAAGTACACGCAGTCGCTGGGTTGCTGGCACGGCTTCATCGGCCAGCAGAAGATGATCTCCATCAAGAAGCACTTCAACAGCACCGAACGCCGCTACCTGTACCTGTCCGGCTGGATGGTCGCCGCGCTGCGCTCGGAGTTCGGCCCGCTGCCGGACCAGTCGATGCACGAAAAGACGTCGGTCAGCGCGCTGATCCGCGAGCTGTACACGTTCCTGCGCCAGGCCGACGCCCGTGAACTGGGCGGCCTGTTCCGCGAGCTGGATGCGGCGAAGGACGCGACCGCCAAGGCGGCGATCCAGGAAAAGATCGACAACCACGTCACGCACGTCGTGCCGATCATTGCCGACATCGACGCGGGCTTCGGCAACGCGGAAGCGACCTACCTGCTGGCCAAGCAGTTCATCGAAGCGGGCGCCTGCTGCATCCAGATCGAAAACCAGGTGTCGGACGAGAAGCAGTGCGGCCACCAGGACGGCAAGGTCACGGTGCCGCATGAGGACTTCCTCGCGAAGATCCGCGCGATCCGCTACGCGTTCCTGGAGCTGGGCGTGGACGACGGCATCATCGTTGCCCGTACCGACTCGCTGGGCGCCGGCCTGACCAAGCAGATCGCCGTGACGACCACGGCGGGCGACCTGGGCGACCAGTACAACGCGTTCCTCGATTGCGAAGAGCTGTCGGCCGACCAGCTGGGCAACGGTGACGTCGTCATCAAGCGCGAAGGCAAGCTGCTGCGTCCGAAGCGCCTGCCGAGCAACCTGTTCCAGTTCCGCGCCGGCACGGGCGAAGCGCGTTGCGTGCTCGACTGCATCACGTCGCTGCAGAACGGCGCCGACCTGCTGTGGATCGAAACCGAAAAACCGCATATCGCGCAGATCGGCGGCATGGTCAGCGAGATCCGCAAGGTGATCCCGAACGCGAAGCTGGTGTACAACAACAGCCCGTCGTTCAACTGGACGCTGAATTTCCGCCAGCAGGTGTTCGACGCGATGAAGGCCGAAGGCAAGGACGTGTCGGCCTACGACCGTGCGCAGCTGATGAGCGTCGAGTACGACCAGACGGAACTGGCCGCGCTGGCGGACGAAAAGATCCGCACGTTCCAGGCCGACGCATCGCGTGAAGCAGGGATCTTCCACCACCTGATCACGCTGCCGACGTACCACACGGCTGCGCTGTCGACCGACAACCTGGCCAAGGAATACTTCGGCGACCAGGGCATGCTGGGCTACGTGGCAGGCGTGCAGCGCAAGGAAATCCGTCAGGGCATCGCCTGCGTGAAGCACCAGAACATGTCGGGTTCGGACATCGGCGACGACCACAAGGAATACTTCAGCGGCGAAGCAGCGCTGAAGGCGGCGGGCAAGGACAACACGATGAACCAGTTCTGATCATCGCCGGACCCGAAGCACGACGCCAGCCCCTCGGGGCTGGCGTTTTTTTTATCCGCTCGATCCTGGCGCGTTATCCGCGCACGGCCTTTACGACGTACTGGCTCGTCGGCACGACATCGATCTTGTCGAAATCGATGAAGCGTCCGCAGCTGTCCATCATTTCAGCCACGTTGCGCTGGAACTTTTCCTCATCGCCGACCGCATCGAAGAACGCATGCGGATCGGTCATTGCCGCAGCCGGGAAGCACTCCTCGACGATCGCGTCGTAGACGGGCGCCGCATGCGTGAGCGCGCGCACGACGACGTTCTGCACATACAGGAAATTGTCCTGCGTATCGATCGCGACGCGCGTGTGATGACCGTGCCACACGTCGAGCCACGCTTCGTGCGTGAGCCGTGGCGGCCGCTTGAGAAAGGCGAGCTGCGAGAAGCCGGTCGTGCGTTCGCCGGGCCACGCGGGGAAGCGCGTGTTCGGAATCGGCTGCGACTCGGTGACGAGATACGCGGCCATGTGCGGGACCGCCGCGCGCACGGCCTCGTCGAACGGCTGGCGGAATATCGCGTTCGCGCTGTCCATCCACACCGCGACGATCCCGTCGATGCCCGGGTGCGTGTTGGTCTGCTTCAGGCCGGCGGCCGGCGCGACATCTTCATCGACGACGTTCACCTGCACGCCGTGCGCACCGAGCGACAGCAGTGTGTCGGCGAGCCGCGCGCGCACCGTGCGGCTCCACTGGTCGGGCGCGGCCTGCGCATCGCGCCACAACACGTAAATGACTTTCTCCATTGCTCCGGCTCCAGAGGGGAATGACGGGATCGGCGGCGTGGCCGCCGGGGTTCAGGAAGTGGTTTCGGGCAATCCGGCCGCGTGATGCGCGCCCGGCGCGAACCGGTTCGCGGTCAGCGTGAACGACGGCGGGATCGGCGACGTGACGGTTTCGAACAGCCGCTCGTGGCGCGTCGCGTGAATGCGCCACACGCCGTCGCGCTTCACGTACTGGTCGTCGTAGAACGCGGTGCCGTGCAGCAGGTAGTTGTCCTCGAGATTGATCGCGTGGTCCTCGAGAAACCACACGCCGCACGCGTGATCGGCGGACACCAGCGTGAGTTCCGGGTGATGGCCGTGATGCATCGTCAGGAAGGTCGGCTTGCCGATCAGGTCGCGCAGGCTCGACACGAACGCATCGCGGCCGTCGTACGCATAGCGGCCGCCATACAGCCGCGCCTCGCAATCCTCGGTCAGGCAATCCGCGAGCAATGCCCAGTCGTGCGTATCGACCGCGCGGAAATACCGGTACTTCAACTGTCGGATCTGCTCGTACTCGTGGAGCGTGCGGGTCGTGTCGTCCATCGCCGTGTCTCGTGGTGGTGTCGTTCGATGGTAGGAACGAAGCCGCCTGCATCACATCGTCTGTTCGGACGAAACCCTCATGCATGAACCGCCGGTTAATCCGAACGGGTGATGGCCGGCGCGTCGCGCGGCGGTAACGTGGCGTCGACGCGGCCTTCGAACCGCGCCAGCACCGAACAAGGAGACGGGATGACCCTCATCGAATCGCTGGAAACGCGCGTGCGCCGGCTGGAAGACGCCGACGCGATCCGCCGGCTGAAGGCGCGCTACTTCACGTGCTGCGATCGCAAGGATCCGCAGGGCATGCGCGACTGCTTCGTGGCCGGCCCCGTGCAGATCGACTACGGCCGGATCGGCACGTTCGACACGCGCGATGCGCTCGTCGACGTGTTCGAGCAGCTCGGCTGCCATCCGCACATCGTCGAGATGCATCACGGCGTGAATCCCGACATCGCCGTGCTCGACGACACGCATGCACGCGGCACGTGGGGCCTGCACTACCAGATGATCGACACGAACGCGCGCACGCTCACGCAGCTCGGCGCGTATTACGACGACGCTTACCGGAAGGTCGACGGCGAATGGAAGATCGCGGCCACGCGCTGCGTCGTCACGTCGACGCTGTCGGCCCGCTACGAAGGCGACGCACCGGGCGTGCTGTTCGCCGGCGCGCAGCCGCCGGCCGCCTGACGCACGCGAAACGCCACGGTCGTGGCGGATATTTCACAGGAGACATCGAACATGACACAGAACCACGATGCGCCGGTCGCCGTCGTGACTGGCGCATCGCGCGGCGCGGGCAAGGGCATCGCGCGCGCACTCGGTGCGGCCGGCATGACCGTCTATGTGACGGGCCGTTCGCAGAACGAAGGTGATGCGCCGCTGCCCGGCACGATCCACGAGACCGCGCGCGAGATCGACGCGCTCGGCGGCCGCGGGATCGCGGTGGCCTGCGATCACGCGGACGACGCCCAGGTGAAGGCGCTGTTCGAGCGCGTCGAGCGCGAATGCGGGCGGCTCGACATTCTCGTCAACAACGCGACTTACCTGCACGACCAGCTGATCCTGCCGGGTCCGTTCTGGGAGAAGTCGCTCGACCTCGTGAACATCCTCGACGTCGGGCTGCGCTCGGCGTATGTCGCGAGCTGGCATGCGGCACAGCTGATGGCGAAGCGCCGCAGCGGGCTGATCGCGTTCACGTCGTCGTTCGGCGCGAGCTGCTACATGCACGGCGCGGCGTACGGCGCGCAGAAATCCGGCGTCGACAAGTTCGCGAAGGACATGGCCGTCGACCTGAAGCCGTTCGATGTCGCGACCGTGTCGATCTGGATGGGCCCGCTGCGCACCGAGCGCACGACGCGTGTGTGGGAAGCGCACCCGGATCTCTACAAGGAGTTCTCGCTCGTCGCCGAAAGCCCGGAGTTCACCGGCCGCGTGATTCACGCGATTCACGGCGATCCGCAGCGGATGGCGCTGTCGGGGCAGGTGCTCGTCGGCGCGGAAGCCGCATTGCAGTACGGGATCGCCGATCTCGACGGCAAGCAGCCGCCGTCGTATCGCGAACTGCTCGGCGGGCCCGTGCAGGCCCATCCGGCAATCGTCGCCTGAGGAGCGCAGATGGGCATCCTGAAGGGCAAGGTCGCGCTCGTGACGGGCGCGGGGCAGGGCGTCGGCCAGGGCGTCGCGCATGCGCTCGCGGCCGAGGGCGCGCACGTCGCGGTGGTCGGCCGCACGCGCGACAAGCTGCTCGCGACCTGCGAAGCCATTCGCGCACGCGGCGGCGTGGCGGAGCCGTTCGTGTGCGACGTGATGGACGCCGCACAGATCGTGCAGTGCGTCGATGCTGTCGTCGAACGGTACGGCGGCGTGCAGATCCTGGTCAACAACGCGCAGGTCGTGCCGCTCGGCCGCCTGCTCGACGTGACCGACGCGGATTTTATGGCGGGGCTCGAATCGGGGCCGATCGCGACGCTGCGGATGATGCGCGCATGCCATCCGCACCTGAAGGGCGACGGCGTGATCGTCAACTTCGCGTCGTCGGCCGCGGTGCGCTGGGATGCGTCGGGTTACGGCGCATACGCGGCCACCAAGGAAGCGATTCGTGCGCTGACGCGCGCGGCCGCATGCGAATGGGGCGCGGACGGCATCCGCGTGAACGCGGTCGCGCCGCATGCGCTGTCGCCGGGCCTGAAGGGCTGGGTCGATGCGAATCCGCGGGAAGCCGCTGCGTTCTTCCGCACGATTCCGCTCGGCCGTGTCGGCGACTGCGAGCAGGACATCGGGCGCGCGATCGTGTTTCTCGCGAGCCGCGACGCTGCGTACCTGACGGGCGCGACGCTGCCGCTCGACGGCGGGCAGGCGTACTGGGGCTGACGGCGCACGGCGTGTGTCAATCATGAATTCGGCGGCCGCGCGCATGCATGCGCGTGGTGGCCGGCAAACCGGAATCGAAGCGAGGACGACATGGGTCGACTGGATGGAAAGGTAGCGATCGTCACGGGCGGCGCGCGTGGCATGGGTGCGGCGACGTGCAGGCTGTTCGTCGACGCGGGCGCGCGCGTCGTGATCGGCGACGTGCTCGATGCGGAAGGCGAAGCGCTCGCGCGCGAACTGGGCGATGCGGCGCGCTTCATGCGGCTGGACGTGGCCGACGAAGCGAGCTGGGTGCGCGTGACGGAGGCGACCGTCGAGCAGTTCGGCCGCATCGACGTACTCGTCAACAACGCGGCCGTGCTCACGTTCGGCGGCATCACCGAGCTGTCGAAACGCGATTTCGAACGCGCGGTGTCGATCAATCTGGTCGGCACGTTCGTCGGCATCCGTACGATCGCGCCGCACATGATCGCGCAGAAGAGCGGGTCGATCGTCAACATTTCGTCGGTGGACGGGCTGCGCGGCGTGAACGCGCTGGCCGCGTACGTGTCGAGCAAATGGGGCGTGCGCGGGCTGACGAAGGTCGCGGCGCTCGAACTCGGCCACCAGGGCGTGCGCGTGAATTCGATCCATCCGGGCGGCGTGAACACCGCGATGTCGAATCCGACCGGCGCGCCGCTCGAGGAGATCAACAAGCACTATGCGAACGTCCCGCTGCAGCGGGTCGGCTTGCCTGACGAAATCGCGCGCGCGACGCTGTTCCTCGCGAGCGACGAAGCGTCGTATTGCAACGGCGCCGAACTGGCCGTCGACGGCGGGATGGCGGCGGGCGCGTATTACCCCGGATTGCCCGGCGCGCCGTTTTGAGCGTGGGCGCGTATCGGGCATTCGATCAGGATGTTTGTGTACGCAACCTAATTCAGGGTTTGCCTGAGTAGCGAAAACGTGAATTCGCCCGGCGCGCATTCGCGTTTGCATCACGCGGGCGCGGCACACCGAAATTGCCGCGCCCGTGAAACCCATAGCCGGCGGCCATCCCGGCTGTTTCGTCCCCAAAGCGCGCGCGATGACGCGGCAAAAAAGGACCTGCCCGCAACGCGCGTGCCGGTCCGCCGTCACAGTTGTTTCTTGTTGCAACGCAACGCCCGTCCAATAACGGCGATGGTATGCTGGCCGGAATGGAGTTGTATGGCAGGTTGCTTGCATGGCGAAACTCGCGTTCGCACCTTCTAACGAGACGTCACCTTCTCTCGCACGCATCGCGGCATCGACGCGCGCTCCGCTCGCGCGTCCCGTCCTGCGCGCTGCTCCCTCCTGCGCTCCAATCGCATACCCCATCTCGCGGGCGCGTCCCGCATCCCCCATCCCCGCCCAATAATCTGGAGACATTCCCATGTCGCAAAACACCATGGCCGAAGCAACGCACGGCCCGCTGATCGCTCCACCGGCTTTCGTCAAACATCGCAAGCTGATCGACTGGGTGTCGCGCATCGCGGCACTGACGGAGCCCGAGCGCGTCGTGTGGTGTGACGGTTCGCAGGAAGAAAACGATGCGCTGTGCCAGGCGATGGTCGACCAGGGCACGCTGACGCGCCTGAATCCGGCGAAGCGGCCGAACTCGTATCTTGCGCAATCCGATCCATCGGACGTCGCGCGCGTCGAGGATCGCACGTTCATCTGCGCTGCATCGCGCGACGACGTCGGCCCGACCAACAACTGGATCGAGCCGGCCGAAATGCGCGAGACGCTCAACGGGCTGTTCCGCGGCTCGATGCGCGGCCGCACGCTGTACGTCGTGCCGTTCTCGATGGGGCCGCTCGGCTCGCCGATTGCGCACGTCGGCGTCGAACTGTCCGACAGCCCGTACGTCGCGGTGAACATGCGGATCATGACGCGCATGGGCCGCGACGTGTACGACGTGCTCGGCGAGGACGGCGAGTTCGTGCCGTGCGTGCACAGCGTCGGCCATCCGCTCGAAGCCGGCCAGCAGGACGTGCCGTGGCCGTGCAACCCGGTCAAGTACATCGTGCATTTCCCCGAGACGCGGGAAATCTGGAGCTTCGGCTCGGGCTACGGCGGCAACGCACTGCTCGGCAAGAAGTGCTTCGCACTGCGCATCGCGTCGACGATGGGCCGCGACCAGGGCTGGCTCGCGGAACACATGCTGATCCTCGGCGTGACGTCGCCGGCCGGCAAGAAGTATCACGTCGCGGCCGCGTTCCCGTCCGCGTGCGGCAAGACCAACTTCGCGATGCTGATCCCGCCGGAGGGCTTCAACGGCTGGAAGGTCACGACGATCGGCGACGACATCGCGTGGCTGAAACCCGGCCGCGACGGCCGCCTGTATGCGATCAATCCGGAAGCCGGCTTCTTCGGCGTGGCGCCGGGCACCGGCGAGAAGACCAACCCGAACGCGATCGCGACGCTGACGAAGAACGTGATCTTCACGAACGTCGCGCTGACGGAAGACGGCGACGTGTGGTGGGAAGGGCTGACCGACACGCCGCCCGCGAAGCTGACGGACTGGCAGGGCAACCCGTGGACGCCGGAAACGGCCAAGGAAACCGGCCGCAAGGCCGCGCATCCGAATTCGCGCTTCACCGCGCCGGCCGCGCAGTGCCCGTCGATCGACGGCGACTGGGAGAACCCGGCCGGCGTGCCGATCGACGCGTTCATCTTCGGCGGCCGCCGCTCGACGACGGTGCCGCTCGTGACCGAGGCGCGTGATTGGGTCGAAGGCGTGTACATGGCGGCGACGATGGGCTCGGAGACGACAGCCGCCGCGGTCGGCCAGCAGGGCATCGTGCGCCGCGATCCGTTCGCGATGCTGCCGTTCTGTGGCTACAACGTCAGCGATTATTTCGCGCACTGGCTCAAACTCGGCAAGCAGCTCGAAGCAACCGGCGCGACGCTGCCGAAGATCTACTGCGTGAACTGGTTCCGCAAGGATGCGAACGGCAAGTTCGTGTGGCCGGGCTTCGGCGAGAACATGCGCGTGCTGAAGTGGATGCTCGATCGTCTCGAAGGCACGGGCGGCGGCGGCGAACATGCGTTCGGCGTGTCGCCGGCGTATGAAGACCTGCACTGGGACGGCCTCGATTTCACGCGCGACCAGTTCGACGCGGTGACGTCGATGAACGCGGACGAATGGCGCGAGGAGCTGAAGCTGCATGCGGCGCTGTTTGACATGCTGAAGCTGCGTTTGCCGGCTGAAATGACCGACACGATGAAGAAGATCGAACAGCGCATCGGCGCCTGACGATCCGGATCGACGCATCGCCCTTGACGTCCCGCCGCCGGCAGCGCTTGCCGGCGGCGGGACGTTTTTGCATCCGCGCCGCTTACTGCGCGCTGCAATGCGCGACGACTTCGTCGACCGCGCGTTGCACGTCGCCGCGCCGGTAGCGCAGCAGCGCGAGGTCCGCTGCATCGGGCTCGTACGACACGACGTTGCCGCGCCCCGTGTAGATCGCCATGTCGGGCAGCAGCGGATGCTCCTGGTCGAGCGACGGCACGTCCTGCGGGTTGCCGGCCGCGCGGAAGAACGCCGCGAAGTAGTCGGCGAAGCTGAGGTTCTCGTCGCCGACGAGATAGGCCTTGCCCGCTTCACCGCGCTGCAGCGCACCCCAGATCGCTTCCGACAGCGATTGCGTCGAGATGAAGTTGCTGCCGCCGGCCGGCCCGTACACGGGCAGCCCCGCGAACTGGCCGAGCGCATAGCCCGTGTATGCGGCGAACATCTCGTTGCGCAGCCCCGGCACCGACCCGACGACGAACGGCGCATTCACGCTGCACACCGCGAACGACGGCGTCGCGAGCGCCCGCACGCGTTCGTCGGCGAGATGGCGCGAGCGCACGTACGGCACCGTGTCGACGAGCGCCGGTGCGACCTGCGGGTAGAAGCTGCCGACCAGCACCGCGCGTTTCACGCCCGCGTCGCGGGCCAGCGCGAAGAAGCGTGGCACCGCGTCGACGTTCGCGCGTTCCCAGTGCGCGGCTTCGTCGGTGCCGGGCGGCAGGTGGCGGATGTCGTTGCCGGCCGCGAACACGACCGCGTCGAACGGCGCGAGATCGTCGCGCGTGAAGTTGCCGGCCACGTAGTCGCGTTGCAGCACGTCGAACTGCGCGAGCGCGCTGCCGGCCGCGGGCGGCTTGCGCGCGGCGAGCGTGATCTGGTTGCCCTGCGCGTGCAGGTGCAGCGCGGCATGGCCGCCGATGAGGCCGGTACCGCCGACGATCAGGATCTTCATGGAGTCTCCGATGGCGGCGCGAATGCGCCGCGTGAAATGAACGGGTGAAGTGGCGCGTGCGTGCGTCGCGCCGCTCAGAAATTGAAGCCGTTGCCCGTGACGACGGGCATGTTGGTCCAGAAGCCGTTCGGGTCGCGATACCAGCCGGCCGCCGCGAGCGCGCCGCCGTCGACGTGCAGCGTCGTGCCGGTGACCCAGGCGGCGAGCGGGCTTGCGAGGTACAGCGCGGCGCCCGCGATATCGCCGGCCGCGCCGAAGCGCCCGAGCGGAATCCAGCGCGGGATATGGCTGTGGTGCTCGGCCGCGACCATCGCGCTGACGGGCACCTGCGGCGTCTCGGTGGTTTCCGGCGCGATCTGGTTCACGCGGATGCCGGCCGGCCCGAGTTCGAGCGCGAGGCTTTTCGTGAAGCCGGTCAGCGCGGCCTTGAACGATGCATACACGGTGCAGTTGGGGATCGCGCGGAAGCCTTCGATCGACGATACGCCGACGATGCTGCTGCCCGCGCCGCGCTTGCGCAGCAACGGCAGCATCGCGCGCGTGACCGTGAACACCTGGCGCAGGTTCACGTCGAACAGCCGGTCGATATCGTCGTCGGTGCAGGCGTCGAACGGCTTCGCGATCTGCAGGAAATCGCCGACGTTGTTGACGAGCACGTCGAGGCCGCCGAAGCGCGCGTCGATGGTCCGCGCGAACGCGTCGACCTCGTCGCGGCGCGTGACGTCCACGGTGCCGACGAGTGCGTCGACGCCGGCCGCTTCGAGCGCCGCCCGCACGTCCTGCGCGCGCGCCGCGTCGATCTCGGCCACGGCCACGCGCGCGCCGGCCGCGCCGAACGCTTCCGCACAGGCGCGGCCGATGCCCGCGCCGCCGCCGGTGACCAGTACCGTCTTGTCGGTGAATGAAATCATCTTGGGAGTCCTTTGAATGGAAAGGCGTCGGGCCGCGTTACAGCGACGACACCAGTTGTGCGTTGTCGATCCGCAGTTCCGCGCCGTTGACGAAACGCGATTCGTCGGATGCCAGGAACAGCACGAGATTCGCGACGTCCTGCGGGTCGCACATGCGCGCCATCGGATCGCTGCCGATGCCGAGCGCAGCCGGGTCGAGGTCGGGCATCAGCGCCTGCGTCATCGGCGTCCAGATCCCGTCCGGATGGATCGAGTTGCAGCGGATCCGGTAGCCGCTGCGCTTGCAGTGCACGGCGACGCTGCGCGCGAGCGCCGTCACCGCGCCTTTCGAGCCGGTGTACGCGCACATCATCGGCAGCCCGCCGAGCGCGGCGACCGACGACATCATCACGATCGAGCCCGGCGTGTCGTTGCCCTTCATCGCGCCGATCGCATACTTGCAACCGAGGAAATAGCCATCCGCGTTGGTGCGCATCACGCGCCGCCACGTGTCGAGGCTCGTGTCCTCGATCGAGCCGACCGGGCAGATCGCCGCGTTGTTGACGAGCACGTCGAGGCGGCCGAAGCGGTCGAGCGTCGACGCGATCGCGTGCCGCCAGCCGTCTTCGTCGGCGATGTCGTGGCGCACGAACAGCGCCGCGTCGCCGATCTCGCGGGCGAGCGCGCGGCCCGCGTCTTCGTCGATGTCGGTCAATACGACGCGCGCGCCTTCGGCGGCCAGCAGCAGCGCATCCGCGCGGCCGACGCCGCTTGCCGCGCCGGTGACCAGCGCGACCTTGTTTGCGACTCGATTCATGGTCGGTCGATGTCCTTTGTGAGTGAGGGAAGACGGGTATTCATGCGGCGCCAGGCGCACGGCCGGCCTTGATCGCGTCGAGCGCGGCCGCGCCGTAGATCTGCGCGATCGTATCGTCGACGCGCGGGTTGGTGCGCAGTTCGTGGCCGCCGTCGACCGCGAAGCTCTGGCCGGTCACCCAGCCCGACTCGGGGCCCGCGAGATAGCGCACCGCATGCGCGATCGCTTCCGGTTCGCCGAGCGTGCCGAGCGGGATCTGTTCGAGAAAGCTGTCGACGAGCGCCGGGTTGTCGAACATCGGCGCCGTGGCTTCGGAACGCGTGAGACCCGGGCGCACCGCATTCACGCGGATCTTCGCGCCGGCCAGCTCCTCGGCCGCGCCGCGCACGAGCGCTTCGAGCGCGGCCTTGGCGGTGCAGTACGCGGACAGCCAGCGGAAATTGATCTGCGCGGCCGTCGACGAGATGCAGACGATCGCGCCGCCGCCGCTGTCGGCGAGCCGCGGCGCCGCATGACGGATCGCGGCGAACGCGCTGTGCAGGTTCAGGTCGATTTCCGCGCGGAAGCTGTCGGCATCGTGCAGCAGCAGCGGCCGGAAGCCGGCGCCGCCGACCGTCGGCACGACGATGTCGAGGCGGTGGTCCAGCGCCCATGCGCAGTCGAGCGCGGCCTGCAGGTCGCCTTCGTCGCATGCATCGCCTGCATGGATCGCGACGCGGCTGCCGGGCACGGCGTCGGTCAGTTGCCGTTGTGCGCGCTCGAGCGCGTCGCGCCGGCGGCCCATCAGCACGACGGCCGCGCCGTCGGCGACGAGCGCATGCGCGCAGGCCGCGCCGATGCCGCCGGCGCCGCCGGTGACGAGCGCGGTGCGGCCGATGAGGGGGAGGGACGTGTGCATGGTTCAGCCCTCCAGCGGCAGGTCCTGCGACCAGTCGAGATGCAGTGTGCGCGCGGCGAAGCGCCACGTGCCGCCGTCGAGCACGCAGCGGTCGCGATAGCGCACGCCCCAGTCGAGTTTGCGCTTCACGCCGTCGCGCACGTAGACGTGGCACGCGACGCAGTAGGTCTCGACATCGGCCTCGCCACCGTCGAGCGTGACGAGCTGGTTGTGCACGTGATGCTGGGTCACGTCGTAGCGCTCGATCACGCGCATGCCGGCGACGATCGCGTCGCGGTCGTCGAAGCGAAAGCCGGGGCCGGCCAGTGTGGCATCGGCGGTGAAAAGGGCAGTGAGACGCGGCCAGTCGCGCCGGTCGACGGCTTGCGCGTAGCGGCACGCAAGTTCGTACAGCGCGTGGCGGGGATTCGAATCGGTCATGCAGTACTCCCGTGGCAGAACGGAAAGAGTCGGTCGCGTCGCGAGTGCGGACGCGGCGGCATTGCGACGTCGATGCGCAGGTTCGCATCGGACCGATGGCGACTCATCACCCATACGGAGCAGAACGAGGGTCGGGGAAAACACCGGGGTCGGCGACCGTGCGCAACGCGATGCGGCCGCGATGGTGCGGCGCAGCGTCCGAAGTGCGACATGCGTCTGACGATTGGCGTGGCGGGCCGGCAAAGGCCCCCGACATGTCGCGGTTGCTCGCTGCAGGCGAATTCGGTTACGACGATGCTGCGCCGCCGCACGACGCGCAACTTCCGCTCAGCGTTTGCCCCTAGTCGAAATGGACGATGGCTGGCGGCCGGGCGCTGGCTACCGTGCAGTCATCCGGTGCCGCAAGCGATGCGTGCCGGACACGAACCGCACCAGCGGGCAACCGGAGGGGACGACGATCATGAGACTGACGACTCGCAAACTGTGCGTACTGGCGATGGGCACGTTCGCTGCCATGGCGATGGCGCGATACGGTGCCGACGAGGTCCCGTCGCCGCCGTACGCGGCCGGCATCCTGCAGTGCCGCTCGGTCGATCCGAATGGTTTGCCGACCGGGTGCGTGCCGATCGATCCGGTGCACTTCGGTTTCGCTGCGTTGCGCGGCATGTGATGCGGGCGCGGCCGTGCGCCGCGCAGGACGGGCGCCGTCGCCGAGCCCGGGGCGCCGTCGTTGCGTGCGGCGCCGGATCGCGCCGCCGGTTCGGCTTCACATCGTTTGACTTCCCCCGAGCAGGACATCGCACGCGGCATGCGTTCGCACGGCCGCGTGCCCGGCAGCCCGCCGCCGCGCTCACCGCTTTCCGCAGATTCCCTTCACGCTGACCCAATCCTCATGTCCTCCGACTATTCCCTGACTCGCCCCCTGAACCTTCGCGACGTGCATCGCTGGGATGCCGAACACGACGTCGTGATCGTCGGCTTCGGCGCGGCCGGCGCGTGCGCGGCGATCGAAGCCGCGAGCGCCGGCGCCGACACGCTGATCGTCGAACGCGCATCGAGCTACGGCGGCACGAGCGCGCTGTCGGGCGGCGAGATCTACCTCGGCGGCGGTGGCGGTACGCCCGCGCAGCGGCAGGCCGGCTTCACCGACGACACGGAGGATCTCTATCGTTACCTGATGCTCGCAGGCGGCCGCGACGCCGACGAGGCGAAGGTGCGCCTCTACGCGAACGAGAGCCTCGCGCACCACGACTGGCTCGTCGCGCAGGGCCTGACCTACAAGAACACGTTCATCGCCGAGCGGATCGTCGAACCGGACACCGACGACTGCCTGATCTGGTCGGGCAGCGAGGAAGCCTGGCCGTTCAGCGAGGCCGCGAAGCCGTGCCCGCGCGGCCACACGCCGCAATGGCCGGGCTGGGGCGGCGGGCAGATGCTGATGCGCGTGCTGGCCGAACGCGTGGCGGCGCTCGGTGTCGCGACGCGCTACGACACGCGCGCGCTCGCGCTGATCGTCGACGACGGCGGCGCGGTGTGCGGCGTCGTGCTGCGTGCCTATGGCGAGACGGTGTTCGTGCGGGCGCGCGGCGCGGTGATTCTGTGCGCGGGCGGCTTCGCGATGAACCGCGACATGGTGCGCCGGCACGCGCCGCAATTCCTGCGTTCGGACGAGCCGATCGGCAGCCCCGGCGACGACGGCTCGGGCATCCTGCTCGGCCAGAGTGCGGGCGGCGCGGCGATCCACATGGATCAGGGTTTCGTCAGTCTGCCGTTCTACGCCCCCGAATCGCTGATCAAGGGGATCTTCGTGAACGCGCGCGGCCAGCGCTTCATCAACGAGGACGGCTATCACGGCCGCACGGGCCATCACGCGTTTCACCAGGCCGGCGATCGCATCTACCTGCTGGTCGACCAGGCGACGTACCAGGAGCCGCCCGCGATCGCGCGGATCGGCATCGCGGCGGCCGGCGAAACGTGGGAGGAAGTCGAACGCGATCTGCAGATGCCGGCCGGCACGCTGACGGCGACCGTCGACGTGTACAACCGCCATGCGGCCGAAGGCGCCGATCCGCTGTTCCACAAGGCGAAGAAATGGCTGCAGCCGCTGATCGAGCCGCCGTTCGTCGCGCTCGATTGCCGGATCGACTACGCGTTCTACCCGCATTTCACGCTCGGCGGACTCGACACGCTGCCGACCGGGCAGGTGCTCGACGCGGCGCGCGCGCCGGTGCCGGGCCTCTACGCAGCCGGCCGCACGACCTGCGGGCTGCCGCGCTGGGGCGCCGGATACAGCTCGGGGCTGTCGCTCGCCGACTCGACCTTCTTCGGCCGGCAGGCCGGCCGTCATGCCGCGCAGGCGGGGCGCGACGCATTGCGAAGCGCCGCCTGGCGCCGCCGGGCCTGAAACGGACGACGCCCCGGGCAAGCCATCGCATTGCCCGGGGCGTCGTCGTTTCGGGCGATCAAGCGATCGCCCGGCCGTCAGCCGAGATCGAGTGCGTTCGTCAGGTCGCCCGGCGGCGTCGCGCCGCGCGCGGCGAACGCCTTGTTGCGCACGACCACGCCGTCGAGCGGCGCGAGCCCGTGCACGCGGCTGATGAAGCGCAGGATCGAGTTCGTGTCGTACAGCGTGTGATCGACGAAGCCCTTCTTCGCGAACGGCGAGATCACGAGCGCGGGAATCCGCGAACCGGGGCCCCAGCGGTCGCCGACCGGCGGCGCGACGTGGTCCCACCAGCCGCCGTTCTCGTCGTGCGTCATCACGATCACGGTGTTTTCCCATTGGGGACCGCGCCGGATATGGTCGATCACGGTCGCAATGTGACGGTCGCCCGATTCGATGTCCGCGTAGCCCGCATGCATGTTCAGGTTGCCCTGCGGCTTGTAGAACGTGACGGCCGGCAGACGGCCGGCATCGATGTCGGCGATCAAGCGATTGGTCGACGGCTCGTCGCCGAGCCCCGCGTCGCGCAGGTGCCGGCGGCGGGCTTCCGTGCCCGGCGCGTAGTTCACGAAGTAGTTGAACGGCTGGTGGTGGTACTGGAAATCGGGCACGGTGCCCGTATCGCGATGCTCGAGCGCGTACTGCCACGCGCCGCTGTACCACGCCCAGTCGACGTTCTTCTCCGACAGACGGTCGCCGATCGTCGCATAGCCTTGCGGCGGCATCACGCGATGGTCGTCCGGATCCGCATACGCGGCGTTGCCCGGGTCGGGCGGCGGCACGTAGCTCGGCTGGTACGGCGGCGCCATCGTGTTCACGCCATAGCCGTCCGGCGTCAGCGGGCCGTCGGCCGCGAACTTCGGCGGACCGTCGAGCGCGGACGCGGGCGAATCGTCGGCCAGCTTCAGGCGCGTGCCGGCCGGATCGTCGCCTTCGACCTTCGACAGCAGTTTCGCCGCATGCGGATGCTTGTGCGCGTCCGGATACAGCGGCGGCTGCGCGGAGATCAGGAACATGTGGTTCATCCACGAACCGCCGAAGGCCGCCATGAAGAAGTTGTCGCACAGCGTGTATTGCCGCGCGAGGTTCCACAGCCGCAGCGAATCGGCTGAGTTGCGGTAATGGCCCATCACGAGGCCGCCCGAATCGGCCCACGCCGCGAACTGGTTGTTGCGGCCGGCCGCGATCTGCATCTGGTTCTGGTAGAAGCGGTGCCACAGGTCGCGCGTGATCACGCCGTTCGGCAGCGGCTTGCCCTGCGCGTCGGCGATCCGGAACGGCGCGTTCGGCAGCTTGTCGATGTCGCGCTCGGCGATCGCATAGCGCTTGCCGTCCACTTCCTGCGCCTGCGGCACGAGCCCGCCCCAGATCTTCGGCAGCACGGGCAGCGGCGTCTTGCCGTCGCGATCGAGCTGCTGCGCGTGTTCGGGCCGCACTTCGCCGAGCGGATGCTGCACGCCGGGGAAATCGCCGTACAGGTTCGCAAAGCTGCGGTTTTCCGCGTAGATCACGACGATGTGGCGCACGCGCTGGCGCAACGCTTCGTCGATGCGCTGGTCGTCGGCCGAACGCGGCGCGCTGCCCGCGGTGGTTTCGCAACCGCTGAGCGCAACACCGGCACCGATGGCGGCGAGGCCGCCGAGTACGCGGCGGCGGTCGGGGTCGGCGGGAAGGTCGTCGGGGCGATCGGGGGTGTCGGTCACGTCGTGGGCTCCTCGAATGGGCAGGTGGGCGGTGTCGTTCGATGCGCGGCGGCGTCGCTCAGGCTGCCGCGATGCGTGACGGAATGCAATGCCGGGCGTCGCGCGGAAAGTGCGGGCGGCCGAATTGTCATAAAAATGTCACGAACGCGACTATAACGCGGCGAGTGCCGCGAATGAAAGCCGTTTGTCGGACGATTCGACTCGCGCGGCGGGCGATGCGGGACGCGCGCGCGCGAACTAGACTGAATTCAGGGGCGGCGCGTCGCGGCGTGCCGCCCGGGCGACGATCGCCCGGCGGCGCCGGCTGACGGCGTCGCCGCGGCGTCGTCGATGCGATGCAACAAGGCGACACAGCGAGGCGACGATGGCGCGGATGGATGCCGTTTTCGCATGGCCGCCGATGCCGCGTGCCGGTTGCGCACGCGTGCCCGCGTGAGCGCACGCAGCGCAGCACGAGGCCGGCCCGATGCCATGGACAGGAAATTCGACTACCCGGGATTGCTGATCGCGGCGGGCTTCTTCGTGTTGTTCGCCGCGCAGTTGCTGATGCTGCACCCGACGTCGGCGTCGATCGCGTACAGCGATTTCCACAAGCTCGTCGCCGCGCGGCTCGTCGACGATCTCGAGGTCGGTCCCGCGTCGATCTCGGGCACGCTGAAGATGCCGCAGGCCGGCACGATGCTGCCGGCATCCGAAGCCGCGGCCGTGCAGCAGGCAGGCGCACCGTGGCGCTTCACGACCAACCGCGTGACCGACGAGCACCTGACCGACACGCTGACCGCCGCCGGCATCCGCTATCACGGCACGCCCGACACCGGCTGGATCGCCGCGCTCGCGTCGTGGCTGCTGCCGCTCGTGCTGTTCGTGTTCGTGTGGAACATGATGCTGCGCAAGCGCGGCGGGCTGCAGGACTTCACCGGGATGGGCAAGAGCCGCGCGCGCGTGTACGTGCAGCAGGAAACCGGCATCACCTTCGACGACATCGCGGGCATCGACGAGGCAAAGGCGGAACTGCAGCAGCTCGTCGCGTTCCTGCGCAATCCCGACCGCTACCAGCGGCTCGGCGGCAAGATTCCGAAGGGCGTGCTCGTGGTCGGCGCGCCGGGTACCGGCAAGACGCTGCTCGCGCGCGCGGTGGCCGGCGAGGCGGCCGTGCCGTTCTTTTCGATCAGCGGCTCGGCGTTCGTCGAGATGTTCGTCGGGGTGGGCGCGGCGCGCGTGCGCGACCTGTTCGAGCAGGCGCAGCAGAAGGCGCCGTGCATCGTGTTCGTCGACGAGCTCGATGCGCTCGGCAAGGTGCGCGGCGTCGGCCCGATGTCGGGCAACGACGAACGCGAGCAGACGCTCAACCAGCTGCTCGTCGAGATGGACGGCTTCCAGGCCGGCTCGGGCGTGATCATCATGGCCGCGACGAACCGCCCCGAAATCCTCGATCCCGCGCTGCTGCGGCCGGGCCGCTTCGATCGCCACATCGCGATCGACCGGCCTGACGTGAACGGCCGCCGGCAGATTCTCGGCGTGCACGTGAAGCGCGTGAAGCTCGCGGCCGAGGTCGACCTCGGCGAGCTCGCGTCGCGCACGCCGGGCTTCGTCGGCGCCGATCTTGCGAACGTCGTCAACGAGGCCGCGCTGCATGCGGCCGAACTCGGCAAGCCGGCGATCGGCATGGCCGATTTCGACGAGGCGATCGACCGCGCGCTGACGGGGCTCGAGCGCAAGAGCCGCGTGATGAACGAGCAGGAGAAGCTGACCATCGCGTATCACGAAGCCGGTCATGCGCTCGTCGCGGAAAGCCGTGCGCATTGCGACCCGGTGAAGAAGGTGTCGATCATTCCGCGCGGCGTCGCGGCGCTCGGCTATACGCAACAGGTGCCGACCGAGGATCGCTACGTGCTGCGCAGGAGCGAACTGCTCGACCGGATCGATGCGCTGCTCGGCGGGCGCGTCGCGGAAGAACTCGTGTTCGGCGATGTATCGACCGGCGCGCAGAACGATCTCGAACGCGCGACCGCGATGGCGCGCCACATGGTCATGCAGTACGGGATGAGCGAGAAGATCGGGCTCGCGACGTTCGACGACGGCGATGCGCGCCAGGGCATGCCCGGCGCATGGCATCCGGGCGACGGCCGTTGCAGCGAGCACACGGCGCGGATGATCGACGACGAAGTGCGTACGCTGCTCGCGGATGCGCATGCGCGGGTTGCCGCGACGCTCGGCGAGCGCCGCGATGCGCTCGAACGCATCGCGCGACGGCTGCTGCAATGCGAGGTGCTCGAACGCGACGCGCTGCAGGCACTGATCGACGGGCGCGTCGAAGCGTCGTCCACCGAGTCGGCTCCCGTGTCCGGCGACGAAGCCGGCGTGCGTGGCGGGGCGATCGAAACGGAACAGGCGTCCGCGGTCGAGCGCGATTTCGTCGCGTACGGGCGGCCGCGCGAACCCGATCGCTGAACGCGCCGCGCCAATCGGTGACCGGCGTGCGTCGACGTGTCGATGCGGTGCGCTTGTGCTTCGAAGTCACGTTTGCCGGCACGACGCTGTCGCCGGTGCTCATCGACGAACGGCCACCGCTCGGCAATGGGCGCGGGCATTCCGGTTGCGGTCGACGTGTGGGGTGTGAACGGTGCGACGCTGGAATTCGCGGCGACGGATGCGTGACGCTGCGTCAGCGCATCATGACTCGGCCGCGGCCGCGACTTCGGCCGCTTCGGCAAGTGCGTTGAGAAAGCGCGTGCGCCACCAGTGCACGTCGGTCTTGCGCACGATCGCCATCAGCGCAGAGTGACGCTGGCGGCGCTCTTCGAGCGGCATCGCGAGCGCGCGCTGGATTGCCTGCGCGGTGCCTTGCGTGTCGTACGGATTGACGAGCAGCGCCGACTTCAATTGTTCGGCCGCACCCGCGAAACGCGACAGCACGAGTACGCCCGGATCGGCTGCGTCCTGCGCGGCGAGGAATTCTTTCGCGACGAGGTTCATCCCGTCGCGCAGCGGCGTGACGAGCGCGACGCGGCTCGCGCGATAGAGGCCCGGCAGGCGCTTGCGTGCAACGGTGCGGTGGATGTAGCGCATCGGCATCCATTCGAGTTCGCCGTAGTCGCCGTTGATCGCGCCGCACAGGCTGTCCATCTCGCGCCGCAGGTCGTCGTATGCGCCGAGATCCTCGCGGCTCGGTGCGGCGATCTGGATCAGCGTCGCGCGATCGCGGTTCTCCGGATATTGCTCGAGCAGCTGGCGGAACGCATGCACGCGCTGCGGCAGCCCCTTCGTGTAGTCGAGCCGGTCGACGCCGACGAGCAACTGGCGGCGCGAATATTCATCGCGCATCCGTTCGAACATCTCGATGCCGTCGCGGTCGCGCGCGAGCGACTCGAATTCGTCGACGTTGATGCCGATCGGGAACGCACCGGCCGACAGCGTGCGGCCGAACGCATGCAGGCGGCCGTCCGGCAGCCGCGCGGCGCCGGCTTCCGCTTCGACGTAGTGCTCGAAGTGGAGCAGATCCGATTCGGTCTGGAAGCCGACGAGGTCGTACGCGAACAGCGAGCGCATCAGCCATTCGTGTTCCGGGATCGCGGCCATGATCGGCGGCGGCGGCATCGGGATGTGCAGGAAGAAGCCGATCGGATTCGTGCAGCCCATCGCGCGCAACTCTGCCGCGAGCGGAATCAGCTGGTAGTCGTGGACCCAGATGGTGTCGTCGGGCCGCAGCAGCGTGCGCAGCTTGCGCGCGAACAACTGGTTCACGCGCCGGTAGCCGTCGGCAAAACGCCGGTCGAATTGCGCGAGATCGAGCCGGTAGTGAAACACCGGCCACAGCACGTTGTTCGAATAACCGAGGTAGTACGCGTCGTAATCCTGCGGATCGAGATCGATCGTCGCAAGCTGGATGCCGCCGACGTTCTGGATCTGCACCTCGTCGCCATGCGTGGGCTGATCGTCGCCGCCGCGCAGCCTGCCGCTCCAGCCGAACCATACGCCGCCGGTTTCCTGCAGGCTGTCCTTCACGGCGACCGCGAGGCCGCCGGCCGCGGCTTTACGGGGATCTGCGATGCGATTGGATACGACGACGAGTCGGCTCACCAGCTCTCCTGACGATTGTTGGGGGAAAGGTTCGTGCGGCCAAGGCGCGAGAAGCAGACGCCGCCATCGGCGCGCGGTGCGCGTTGCGATGGGGCCGCAATGCGAACGGACGGGAGTCAGGGCATGCGATTCGCCGTCCGAACGGGGAGTGCTTTTTTAAGCATACTCGTCATTCGTTCGTTTTAAAAGACTGTATCGGCGAGCGGTGCGGGTGCGAATGCAGCGCGATTTCCATGACGGCGATATGGCAACGCGCGATACACGGGCGGGATCGAAACTTGCGCGACGCGGCAAACGCAGTGTGCGCGATGGCGTGCGGAGAAGCTACACGTACGCGTGCCGTGAATGCACGGCGCGAATCGGCGACGCGCGACGTCGCGCGTGCATGCGGGGCGTGCCGGACGACGACGATACGCAGCTGCATCGCGTGCCACGCGCGGCCGCGCATCGCGCGGTGCGCGCATGCGGAACGCAGGCAGGCAAGCGAAACAGCGTGCGCATCGTCGTCTCCTGGCCGTGCCGGTTACACGGCGGCCGGCTGCCAGTGATGCGTGCCGGCCTCGTGCGCATGCGCACCCGGCGACGTCGCGTGCGTACCGGACGGCATCCGGAATGCCGCAACCGTTTCGGACAGCTCGCGACCCTGCGCCTCGAGCGACTTCGATGCGGCCGCAGCCTGCTCGACGAGTGCCGCGTTCTGCTGCGTCGTCTCGTCCATCTGCGTGACCGTCAGGTTCACCTGGTCGATGCCGCGGCTCTGCTCGGCCGATGCGGCCGCGATCTCGCCCATGATGTCGGTCACGCGCGCGACGGCCTGCGTGACGTCGGACATCGTCTTTCCGGCTTCGCCCGCGAGCGCCGAACCGTCCTGGATCGTCTGCACCGATGCGGAGATCAGCTCCTTGATTTCCTTCGCTGCCGTCGACGAGCGCTGCGCGAGACTGCGCACCTCGCTCGCGACGACCGCGAAGCCGCGGCCCTGTTCGCCCGCGCGTGCGGCTTCGACGGCCGCGTTCAGCGCGAGGATGTTGGTCTGGAATGCGATGCCTTCGATGATGCCCGTGATGTCGGCGATCTTCGAGGAGCTTTGGCCGATTTCCGTCATCGTGTCGACCACGCGGCCGACCACCGAACTGCCGCGCTGCGCGACATCCGATGCATTCGCGGCGAGCGTGCTCGCCTGCTGCGCGTTCTCCGCGTTCAGTCGCACCGTCGACGTGAATTGTTCCATCGTCGCGGCGGTTTCCTGCAGCGACGCGGCCTGTTCCTCGGTGCGCTGGCTCAGATCGAGGTTGCCCGACGCGATTTCGCTCACCGCGTGCGCGATGCTGTTCGACGAATCGCGCACACGTCCGACGATGCCGATCAGCCGCTCGTTCATCGTCCGCAGCGCTTCGAGCAGGTCGCGCGTTTCGTCATTGCCGCTGACCTCGATGCGGCTGCCGAGATCGCCGTTCGCCACCGTGCGCGCGACGTCCACGGCCGAGCCGATCGGCACCGTGATCTTGCGCGTCAGCCACAGGCCGCCGGCGACGGCGACGACGACCGCGATCAGGCAGATGCCGGCCAGCAGGTTGCGCTCCATCGCGTAGCGGTCCGCGAATTGCTGCGCGATCGCGAGCTCGCGTTCATGCGTATAGGTCGCGTACGCGTCGGTCGCGCGCACCAGCTGCGCGAGCAGCGGGCGGCAATTGTCGTCGATGTCGGTGGTCGCCTCGTCCTTCTTGCCGGCCTGTGCGAGCCCGACGATGCGCAGCGCGACGGGCCCGTAATTGCCTTCGATGCGCACGATGTCGCCCACCAGCTCGCGCGCGCGATCGGAGGTGTCGGTCGCGTTCGCCATCATCTCCTTGAGCTTCGCGAGATGCGTCTGCACGTCCTTGTGCGCCTGATTCACTTCGGCGAGTTCGACCTCGACGTCGGCCGGTTTCGTCACGAGCACGAGGTTGCGCGCGGCGATCGCGCGACGGTCGACTGCGGTGCGGATTTGCGCGGACAGGTTTGCCCGCGCGTTGATGCCGTTCATGTAGCGTGAAAACTCGGCATTCGTATCGGACAGTGCCTTGAGGGCCATGCCCGACACGATCACGACGACCGCGGCGAGCAGGCCGAAGCCGCCAAGGAGTTTTGTTTTGATGCTCATTCTGGCGATTTTCACGTTGTGCCTCTGCGCGAGTGGTTGGCAAATGGAATTTATTGTTCGACCAGATACGGGCTCGTGCCGGCATTAACGGGTATTCGGGATGATTCTTTACCCTTCGCAAACCCTGATATTAGTTTTTTTAGCGCTGAAAGCGTTGCCAGGCGGGCGTTCTTGATCCTGATCAAAAATCGGCAGGTCGCCCGTGATTCAAGGGTTTATACGTGAAATTTGAAACCGGTTTTATTGATGAAACAAAAATCGTCTTTTTGCTAATAATCGTCTGATGATTTTGTTTTGATTTATGGGTGAATGACGGAATCTGGTTTTCTGCGAATCCGGGGAGGGCGCCGATACGGATGCTCGGCGTGCGCCGCTCGAGTGGCGCGATGGGCGCATGAACGGAAACGGGCGCGCCCCGTCGGCGCGCCGGACAAGCCTGCGGCGGGCGCCGCGAGCCGTGCAAGGGTCAGAACGTGGTGCGCAACCCGGCCATCACGCTGCGGCCGCCTTCGGGCGCGAAGCCGCGCACGACCGACGTCGAATAGCGGATCTCCTGGTTCGTCAGGTTGTCGCCGCGCAGGTAGGCGAGCCAGTGCGTCGGGCCGACCCGGAACTTGTAGGTCAGCATCACGCCGAGCGACGTGTAGCCGTCCGTCGAGAAATCGTTGTCGGGCACGCGATGCTGCGACCAGGCGTGCGTGACCTGTGCGCGTGCGCCGAACGGGCCGTAGCCATAGTCGGCCGCGAGCGTTGCGCGCAACGGCGCGATGCGCGGCAGCGGCTGGCCCGTGTCGACGTTGCGCGCATGCGTGTAGTCGGCCGTCAGCTCGAGGTCGACCGTGTGCCCGCGCCGCGAGAACGCGCGCCATTTGCCGTCCAGCTCGACGCCGTAGAACTCGGCGCGCACGCCGCGATAGATCGCCTCGTTCAGCGAGCCGTCGGTGCCGGGGGCGACGGGGTCGCCATCGTCGTCCACGACGCGGCCCGTGTTGTACTCGGTCAGGTAGTTCGAGAAGCGGTTGTAGAACACGCCGACGCTGCCGCGATTCGGGCCGCTCGCATAGCGCAGCGACAGGTCGGTCGACACGGCTTTCTCCTTCGATGCGTTCGGGTTGCCGATCAGGAACTGGCCGGTCGCATCGTGCGGGCCGTTCGAATACAGCTCGTAGAAGGTCGGCGCGCGTTCGGTGTACGCGACGTTCGCCGCGACCGACCATACCGGTGTCAGCGAAAACAGCGCGCCGGCGGACAGGCTGCCCGCGTTGAAGTCGCGCGGCTGTGCGCCCGCGAATTTCTCGACGCCGGCCGGGTCGGGGTCGACTTTCACGTGTTCGAATCGGCCGCCGAGGCTCAGCTTCAGCGCGGGGACGACCTGCCATTCCTCGAGACCGAACAGCGCGACGCTGTTCGTGCGCGTGGACGGCACGAGCAGTTCGTCGCCGAGCGCGGAGAACGTGTTCTGGCCGAACTGCACGCCGATCGCGCCTTCGAACGGGCCGATCTTGCGGTGCCGTGCCTCGATGCGCGCTTCGTAGCCACGATTGCGGAAGGTGGTCGCCGTCTCACCGTTGTCGACTTCCTTGTGACGGTAGTCGGTGTACGCGAAATCGAATTTCAGCTTCGTGAACGGCCCGCTCAGGTTGCGCACCTCGGATGCGAATGCGAGGCGCTCCTGTCGCATCCGCAGCCGCACGTCGCTTTCGGCAACCGAACCGTAGTTCGATTCGTAGCCGCTGTACGACAGGCCCGCGAAGCCGTCGGCCCATGTATACGACGCGCCGACCGCGCCGCCGTGCACACGGCCATCGCTGTTCGGCACGTTGCCTTCCGGCTGCGGCGTGTCGGGGCCGTCGATCGCGCGTTGCTGGCTGCTGCGCGCGTAGCCGGGAATCCGCAGCTTGCTCGTTTCGCGGTCGAACGCGTCGACGTGGAACGCGAAGCGGCCGTTGCCGCCTTCGACCTGCGCAGCACCGGCGCGCACGGAATTCGCGCCACCGTAGCGCGCGTCGAGCGCCCCCGTCACGCCCTGGATCGCTTCGCGCGGAATCCGGTTGTCGATCGTGTTGACGACGCCGCCCACCGCGTTGCCGCCGTACAGCAGCGCGGCCGGGCCGCGCACGATTTCGACGCGTTCGATCGACAGCGGATCCTGCGGCACCGCGTGGTCGTACGACAGCGACGACGCGTCGTAGGCCGCGACGCCGTTCTGCAGCAGCCGGATCCGGTCGCCATCCATCCCGCGGATGATCGGGCGGCCGACCATCGGCCCGTAGGTCGTGGTCGACACACCGGGCAGCCCGTTGAGCGTTTCGCCGAGCGAATCGGCCTGGCGGCGCGTCAGCGCATCGCCGGAGAGCTGCACGGTCGGCGCGATCAGTTCGGTGTCGCCGAGCGGGTTCGCGGTCACGAAGATCGGCGCGAGCGGCGTGCCGGCCGGTGCCGGGCTCGACGACGCGGGCGTATCGGCTTGCGCGTGGGCGACGGCGGCGAACAGCATCAGCGAAAGGGACGAGAGTGGGCGAAGCGGTAAACGAGGGAGGTCGCGCATGGTCGGTGAATCGGTTGGAATCGGATCGGATAACGAGCGATGCGGGTCACCGCTGGATACGATATATTGTTGCGTCAATGACGCGCAGTGACCCGATGGAACATGGCTCGGCGAGGCTTGGCCACCCACAGTGGAACGGCGTCAGGCGGACGAGCACCTGAAATGATATGTTATATCATTTCAAATTCCAAGCCGGCTGGCAGGTTCCCGTCGGGTTTCTGTCGGATCGGTGAAAAGTGCGGTTGGAGCGGAGGGCCGATCACGGGAGCCGGACCGGGGGAGCGCGTCGGGCGCACGAGGCGAGCGGACAGTAGAAGACCGGCACGACGAGACTGTGATAGATTTCCGCCGCGGCCAATGTGCCGCGAACGTTCTCAGGGCGGGGTGAAATTCCCCACCGGCGGTAATCGCGCGATTGCGCGTAGCCCGCGAGCGCTTGCCGGCACGCATGTGCACGGCAAGGTCAGCAGACCCGGTTTGATTCCGGGGCCGACGGTTAAAGTCCGGATGAGAGAGAGCGGGGTTCGTTGCGTACGCAAGGTACGCGGCTTGTCCCTGTGCGCCCATTCAACTCACACAGGACCTATCGATGACCCAACTTGCTTCCCCCTCCCAAACCGCTGCGCCGCGTATCGCTTTTGTCCAGTCGTGCTGGCACAAGGAGATCGTCGACCAGTGCCGGAACGCGTTCGTCGACGGGCTCGCCAATGCGAACCTGAGCCAGGCGGATTGCGACTTCTTCGAAGTGGCAGGCGCTTTCGAGATTCCGCTGCATGCCAAATTGCTCGCGAAAACCGGCAAGTACGCGGCCATCGCGTGCGCCGGCCTGGTGGTCGACGGCGGCATCTATCGCCATGACTTCGTCGCGCAAGCGGTGATCTCCGGTCTCATGCAGGTGCAGCTCGAAACCGGCGTGGTGGTGCTGTCGGCGGTGCTGACGCCGCATCATTTCCACGGTGCCGAGCATGTCGCGTACTTCCACGAGCACTTCCTCGTGAAGGGCGCGGAACTCGCGCATGCGTGCGTCGATACGATCGGCAAGGTCGCTGCGCTGAAAGCGGAACCCGTGGCCGCCGCGATTGCGCAGGCTGCCTGACGCCTTGCGGTGTGCCTGCCGCCGCGCGATGAATGGTGTTGCGCGGCGGCGTGGCGGTCAGTGTCGCATCACGGTGCGAAGAACACGTCCGTGCGGTTCGTCAGGTTGCCCGCGTTGGTCTGGATGAAGAACGGGTGGAACGACGACGACGGGCGCACGTCGAGCCCCTGGTAGTCGCCGATGAAGAATCCTTCGGCGTTGGGCGCGAGCTTCATGTCGAACGGGCCGCCCACGCGCCGCTCGGTGGCGAACGTCGTGCCGCCGTCGAGCGAGATCTTGCGCCAGAAGCCGGTCGGCAGCGTCGTCGTGTTGCCGGCCTGCAGGTCGCGGAAGTCGTAGTAGGTGACCATCACGGCGCCCGTGTTGTCGACGCGCACCGACGGATTGAACGCGGGGCGCCCGGTCGGCGTGTTCAACTGCTGCGGCGTGCTCCACGTCGCGCCGCCGTCCTTCGACGTCGATACCGCAATCTCGTCGTACTTGCCGCCGTTGAAGCGGCTGTCCTGCCACACCACGTAGAGTTGCCCGGACGCGGGATCGATCGCGGGCTCCGGAATGATGTCGCCGGTGCGCACCGGTTCGCCGGTGTTCGGATCGGTCACGCCGACCGTCTGCAGCCGCGCGATCACCTGCGGCTTCGTCCACGTCGCGCCGTCGTCCGTCGACTTGATGAACGCGACCTTTCCGGCTGCCTTGCTGAACGGCGGCTGGATCAGGTCGAAGAAATCGTAGAGCGTGCCGCTCTTCGGATCGACGACGATCTGGTTGCCGATCGTCTGCTGGCGCGACGGGACGTTGACGATGACTTTCGCGGCGCTCCACGTCTTGCCGCCGTCGGTCGTCTTCGAGAACAGCGTCGGCCCGCGAAACGCCTGCGTATGCAGGTTCGCGTACGGATTGCCGTTCGGCAACTCGAGACGATCCCATACCGCATAGGCGGTGCCGGCCTTCACGGGGCTTGCCGTCACCGATTCCTTGTCGTTGAAGAACTGCGTCGTCGGTTCGTCGTTCGCGATCAGCACGGCGGGACGGCTCCACGTCTGTCCGCCGTCGGTCGATACGGACGCGGCTACCGCGTTGCCGTTGTTCGACTGGTTGAACGAGATCGACACCGAATATGCGGTGCCGTCCGGCCCGAACGATACCCACGGATCGGATGCGCGCTCGTACTTCAGCCCGCCCGGCGCGCATGCGCTGAACGGCTGCGGCGTGCGAGCCCAGGTCGCACCGCCGTCGAACGTGTAGCCGGCGACGAGCCCGTGCGCGCCGCCGTTCGACCAGCGGTCCTGCTGCCACACGCCGATCATGTTCGTCGGGTTCGCCGGGTTGACCGCGAGCCACGGTTCCACTTCGGCGTTCACGTAGTTGGTGCCGGGGCCGCCGATGGTGCACGCGGCGAACGGGCTCGGGCCGGACACGACGACAGGCTCGGCGTGCGCGGTCGCAGCGGCGGCCATCGCCATCGCTGCGGAAAGGCGGATGACAAGCGAAGGGGACACGATCGTGCGTCGCATGGACTGCTCCTCGTTGACGTGCGGCTGCGAAGGCACGGCACGGCACGGCCACGCGAGCCGGGGCATGGCGAATCATGCCGCGCCCGTCGCCGCGTGCCGTTCAGGATGCCGCTTCGGTCATCGCAATCCGCGTGCGCTGGAAGCCGCCAGCACGTCGGTTAAGACTCCTCTTCATTTTCATTGCTTGTCGGGTGTGCCTGCGATGTCGACCCGACGGAAAGGCCAGTCCGGGCATGCGACGAATGTGTCGAAGTGGATTGCAATGTAGGCGATTCGAATGCCGCCCGACAGGCAGTTTTTTGTAACAGTCAGTAGCCGGAAAGCGTTGCCGGCAGCGTGTGTCGGCAACGCAAAATTTGCCGTAGGGGCGACATGAAAATCGACTCGAAAACGCGAATCGCGACCGCTTTCTATTGATGCCGGCGCGAGCCGGTTGCGGAGCGGGAACGTGCCGCTCAGCGCTCCGCCGGAAACCGGTCCTGCAACGCGTGCAGCCAGCGCGCGACGACATCGAGTTCGTCGTCGGAAAACCCGTCGCACAGCTTGCCGTTCAGTTCGCGCAGCAGCACGCGTGCGCGCTTGAGCGCCGCGTGGCCCTCGTCGGTCAGGTACAGCCGTGTTGCGCGGCCGTCGTCCGAATCGGCATGACGCGTGATGAGACCGGCCTTTGCCATCCGGTCGGCGAGCCCTGTCATCGCGGACGGCGCGAGCTGCAGCGCGGCGCCGACTTCGCCGATCAGCGCGCCATCCTGCCTGGCGAGACAGAACAGCGCGCCGGCCTGCGCGGCGCTCGCACGCGTCTCGGTTTCGGCCTTGCGGTCGATCCAGCGCTGCACGCGCCGCTGGCCGATGTTCAACATGAAAAACAGTCGTCGGTCTTCGCTCAAGCTGGGTTCCCGGCTGCAATGGAAAGGGAGGGACGGCTCGCGTTGCGTGGCGTGTCGAGCGCCTGCGCGAGCCAGTCGGCCACGTCGGGCCACAGCACGGTGCCGGGCCGGCTGCGAAAGAAGCCCATGTGCCCGACCGGGCCGCTGCCCGCCGCGCGCGGATCGATCTGGCGGCGTTCGACCTTCGCGCGGGTCAGATAGCTTACCAGCAGCCCGATCGCAGCCGGGTTCGCCCATGGATCGTCGTCGAAACCGAGCGCGAGGATCGGCAGCTGCTGTTTCGAGAAGCGCTCGGCCGCGCCGAGCGTGGGATCGTCGAAGAAATAGTGCGGCAGCGTCGTCCAGCGGCTCCATTCGCGGAACACGCCGGCCGGCAGATCTTCGCCGAGCCCGAGCCGCTTGCCGGGTACATAGCCGAGCAGCGTGGACATCAGCGGGCCGAGCACGCGCAGGATCAGCCGAACCTTCAGGCGTTCGGCCGCCTGCGCGATCAGCCGCGTGCTGCCCGCATGCGCGGCGACGAGCACGGCCGCGCGCAGGTGCGGCGTGGCGGCGGACAGCCCGATCGCATGCCCGCCGACACTGTGGCCGACGGCCAGCAGCGGCAGCCCTTCGTACGCGTGCCGTGCCCATGCGGTCGCGGCGCCCACGTCGAGTTCCATCCAGTCACGCATGCGCGACTTCAGCGCGGCTAGGCGCGAAGGCCGCGATGCGCCGATGCCGCGATAGTTGTAGGTCAGTGCCGCGAAGCCGCGTTCGGTCAGGAAGCGCGCGAAGCCCGCATACAGCCGCTCGGGCACGGCCGTCGCCGGATGGATCAGCACCAGCGCGCGCGGCGCGGCGTCCGGCGACCACAGCGTGCCGTGCAGCGTGTAGCCGTCGGCGGCGGAAAACTCGATGGGTTGGGAGGTCATGGCCGTCCTCGCTCGGGTAGTTATTTCGTATGCGAAATATAGTCCGTGATTTATTTCGTGCGCGAAATATCTATCGAGGAATCATTCGAACGGCAGACGGCGGAGGCCGATCGCGAGCACGGTGAGAGTGCGCTCGCTTCATAAAATATTTGCATCTTTGCATAGCAGAATATTACGTTTGTCTCATGAAGCCGATCGACGTATCTTCACCGGTTCCATCCGGTCCGCCGGCCGTCGCGCACGGTGGACCACGCGGCGCCGCCATCGCGCGGCAGCCTGCCAACCTTCCGGGAGATCATGTTGTCGAGCCGAATCGTCACGGCGCTCTTGCTGGCGCTTGCCGCGCAGCCGGGCATTGCCAAGGACACCGTCACGCTGCGCGTCGGTGAGCAGAATTACTTCAACATCCAGGCGTCGATGGAGGCGTCCGGCGTGCTGAAGGACCTGCCTTACACGATCGAGTGGAAGCACTTCCAGGCCGCCGCCCCCGTTGCCGAAAGCCTGAACGGCAACGCGATCGACGTCGGCTTCCTCGGCGATTCCGCACTGCTGACGCTGGCCGCGCGCGGCGCGCCGGTCAAGGTCGTCGCGGTATCGCGGCAGAGCCTCGACGGCGTCGCGATCCTCGTGCCGAAGAACTCACCCGTGCGCACCGTGGCCGATCTGCAGGGCAAGACCATCGCCGTATGGCGCGGCGCGTGGAGTCAGCAACTCGTGCTGCGCGCGCTCGAACACGCGGGCTTGCGCGCCGATTCGGTCAAGTATGCGTACCTGATGCCGATCGATGCGACCAACGCCTTCGCGAACGGCTCGGTCGACGCCGTGTCGCTGTGGGAGCCGTTCGTCAGCACGCTGGCGTTGCGGCAGGGCGCGCGGCCCGTGACGACCGCGCAGGGGCTGATGCCCGCGCTGAGTTTCGTCGCCGCGAACGAGGCGGCCGCGTCGGGCAAGCGCGCCGAGATCACCGATTTCCTGCGGCGCGTGGTGGCCGCGCGTCAGTGGGTCGACAGCCATCCGCGCGAGTATGCGGACCTGTGGGCGAAGCGCGCGAAGCTCGAACCGGACGTTGCGTACCGCTGGCTCAACCACGCGAAGCAGCGCGTCGGCCCGGTCGACGACACGGCAGCGAAGGACGCGCAGAACACGGCCGACTTTCTGCACAAGGCCGGCGTGATTCCGGCCGCGTACGACACGTCGAAGCTGCTCGACCGCTCGTATGCGGGCGCATTCGCCGTGCCTGCGCAGAAGACGGCCGCCGCGCAGTGACCGTGCGTCCATTCCCCCGATTCTCCCGATTCCCGATCGCGTCACACGAGGACACCCCGCCATGCCAGTCGACATCATCGGCATGATCACCGCGACACCCGGCGCGGAGGTCGACGTACCGGGCGGCGCGGCCGTCCAGCCCGACTACGTGCGCCGCTTCGCGCAGGCGCACGAGGCGGCCGGCTTCGACCAGGTCCTGGTCGGCCATTTCAGCAACGCGGCGGACGGCTTCATCGTCGCGTCGTTCGCGGCCGCCGCGACCGAGCGCATCCGCATCCTGCTTGCGCACCGGCCGGGCGTGATCGTGCCGTCGGCCGCCGCGCGGCAGATCGCGACGCTCGACGTGTTCAGCGGCGGCCGGCTCGCGCTGAACGTCGTGTCGGGCGGCGACGATGAGGATCTGCAGCGCGACGGCGATTTCGTGCCGCACGATGCCCGCTACCGCCGCACCGGCGAATATCTCGACGTGCTCAAGCGGATCTGGGCGGCCGATGCGCCGGTCGATCACGACGGCGCGTTCTATCGCCTGCGCGGCGCATCACCGCTCGTGAAAGGCGCGCAGCGGCCCCACGTGCCGATCTATTTCGGCGGGTCGTCGCCGGCCGCGCTGGCGGTCGCGGGCGAGCATGCGGACGTCTACATGACATGGGGCGAGCCGCTCGACGCGGTGCGCGAGCAGATCGCCCGCGTGCGGGCTGCCGCCGTGCCGTTCGGGCGTGCGCCGCGCATCAGCGTGTCGTTCCGGCCGATCGTCGCCGACACCGAGGCGGCCGCATGGGAGAAGGCCGAGGCGATCCGTGAACGCGTGCGCGCGGCGCGGGTCGCGAACGGCCAGCCGATCGCCGGTCATGCACCGCAGAATGCGGGCTCGCAGCGGCTGATGGCGGCCGCGGCGCAGGGCGACGTGCTCGACGAGCGGTTGTGGATGGGTGTCGCGAACCTGACCGGCGCGCGCTGGAATTCGACCGCGCTGGTCGGCACGCCGGAGCAGGTCGCACGGGCGCTCGGCGCGTATTACCGGCTCGGCGTATCGACGTTCCTGATTCGCGGGTTCGATCCGCTCGACGATGCGCTGGCTTACGGGCGCGACCTGATTCCGGCGATTCATGCGCAGGTCGCTGAACTCGACCGGTATCAGGCGGCCGTGCCGGCGTAGACCAACAGCGTGCGAGTTGAATCGCCCCGGCATGTCCTTCGCGGCATGCCGGGGTGATTGTCTTCGGTCGTCAGAACGACGGCAGCCCCGGCGGATTGGTCTCCGCATGCGCGATCGCCTCGCTCTGCAAACCCCAACGCGCCAGCGCCTGCCCGTAGCGGCCGTTGCCGATCAGCGCGTTCGTCGCGAGCGTCAGCGCCGGTGCGAGCCCGCTGCCACGCCGCGTCGCGATCGCGACATCGGCATTGGCCGGCCAGCCCGCATTGACGACGCCGACCCGGCGGATCTTGCCGCTGCGCGCGGCCTCGTACGCGAGCGACGCATTCGGGTTCAACTCCGCGTCGGCGCGGCCCGACAGCAGCGCGACGCGCGCCGTTGCATCGTCGTCGAAATAGAGCAGCTCGGCCGGCTTCAGCCCCTGTGCGACATTGCGCTTGCTCCATTCGAGCAGGATGCGCTCCTGGCTCGTGCCGGCGCCGGTGATGAGCCGCAGGCCCGCGATGTCCTTCGGCTCGGCGATCTTCGTGATCGGGCTGCCGGTACGCACATAGAAGCCGTGCAGCCCGAGCCGGTAGGTCGTGAAGTCGTATTTCTCCTTGCGTTTCTCGGTCACGCCGACGTTCGAGATCACCGCGTCGTACTTGCCGGACGCGAGCCCGAGCGGCCAGTCGGCCCATGCGATCGGCACCAGCACGAGCGTGCGGCCGAGCGCATCGGCGACGAGTTGCGCATAGTCGGGATCGGCGCCGACCACGGTGCGCGCGTCGGTCGCGTACGTCGACACGGGCGGCGCATGCGGCGAAATCGCGACCGTGAACGCGCCGTCGCGCACCCAGCGGTAGGCGGCTGCCGCACGGATCGCCGCGTCGTCGCGATCCGCGCGCAGGCGGCCGGCCTGACGCGGGTCGAGATCGGCGGTTGCCGCCGCCGCGTGCGCGGCCTGCCATGGCAGGACGGTTGCCGCGGCCAGCGCGGCCGAGATGAACTGGCGCCGGTCGGTCATTGCGCGGTTCCTCGCAGGTCGGAAGCGGCGCGCATCACAGCACCCGCGACAGGAACGCGCGCGTGCGCGGATGCGACGGCGCGTCGAGCACCACGGCCGGCGGCCCGGCCTCGACGACGCGCCCGCGCTCCATGAACAGCACGTTGTCCGCGACTTCGCGTGCGAAGCCGATCTCGTGCGTGACGATCACGAGCGTCGTGCCCGAGCGCGCGAGTTCCTTGATCACGTCGAGCACTTCGTTGACGAGTTCTGGATCGAGCGCCGACGTCGGTTCGTCGAACAGCAGCACCTTCGGTCGCAGCGCGAGCGCCCGCGCAATCGCGACGCGCTGCTGCTGGCCGCCCGACAACTGGCGCGGGTACGCATCGGCCTTGTCCGCGAGGCCGACACGCGCGAGCAGCGTGCGTGCGGTGCGTTCGGCCGCATCGCGCGTCACGCCGCCGACCGCGATCGGCGCTTCGATCAGGTTCTCGAGCACCGTCAGGTGCGGGAACAGGTTGAAGTTCTGGAACACCATGCCGACGGCGGTGCGCCGCTTCAGCACGTCGCGTTCCTTCAGCTCGTGGAGCACGTCGCCGTCGCGGCGATAGCCGATCAGTTCGCCGTCGATGTCGATGTAGCCGTCGTCGACGCGTTCGAGATGGTTGATCGTGCGCAGCAGCGTCGACTTGCCGGAGCCCGACGGCCCGACGATCACGGTCACGCTGCCGCGCGGCGCGACGAACGAGACGTTGTCGAGCACGCGCTGCATGCCGAACTGCTTCGACACGCCGTGCACGGCTACCTCGCCGCCGGTGCGCGGCGCGGCGGCAGCGGCGGTATCGGCGCGGGCATCGCCGGCGGCCCGCGCGATCGATGCCGCGCGGCGCGACGTGGCACGCCGCCACAGCGCACCGATGCGCGCGAGCGCAAAGGTGAGCACGGACGGCGGCGGATTGCGCAGCGCACCGCGTGCATAGTGCCGCTCGACCTGCACCTGGATCGCCGACAGCACGGTCAGGATGATCAGGTACCAGACGGTCGCGACCATCAGCAGCGGAATCACTTCGAGGTTGCGCCGATAGATCACCTGCACCGTGTAGAACAGCTCGGGCATCGCGAGCACGTAGACCATCGACGTGCCTTTCGCGAGCGTGATCAGGTCGTTGAACGCGGTCGGCAGGATCGCGCGCATCGCCTGCGGCAGCACGATCCGCGTGGTCTGGCGGCCGCGCGGCAGCCCGAGCGCGGCCGCTGCTTCGAGCTGGCCCTGGTCGACCGCGAGAATGCCGCCGCGGATCACTTCCGAGGAAAACGCCGCGTGGTTCAGCGTGAGGCCGAGCACGGCGGCGAGGAACGGACTGATCAGCTCGGTGGTCGGCGCCTCGAACCACACGATGTCGGTAAACGGCACGCCGAGCCGCACGTGTTCGTACAGGTAGCCGAGGTTGTTCAGGATCAGCAGCAGCACGATCAGCGGAATCGAGCGGAACAGCCACACGAAGGTCCATGCGCTGGCGGACAGCAGGCGCGAACGCGACAGCCGCGCCAGCGCGACGAATGCGCCCAGCGCGAAGCCGAACACCGCACCGAGCAGCGTCAGCACCAGCGTGCGCGCGAGCCCCGACAGCACCGGCGGCGACAGGAACCATTCGGCGAATACCGGCCAGCCCCATTGCGGGTTGCCGAGGATCGAATGCAGCGTGATCGCGATCAGCACGAGCGCGAGCACGGTGCCGGCCGTGCGCGACCGGTGGCGCGCGGGCACGATCCGGAAACGCGTGCCGGCGTCGCGCGCGGCGGGGGAAGAGAGCGGCGGCAGTGCGCCGCCGAGATGGGTCGTGTCGCTCATGTCGTTGGACATCCTCGAATCTGTCGGGCGGGCGCGCCGCCCACGGGCGGCGCGGTGGCGTCAGGCGTGCGCTTCGGCCGCCGTTTCGTGCGGCGCGCCGGGCGCCGCGTGGCGGCTCGCCTTGCGCGGCAGGCCGAGGTGGTCGCGCAGCGTCGCGCCGGGCAGGTCCCGGCTGTAGCGGCCGCGCGCCTCGAGCGCCGGAATCACGAGTTCGACGAAATCGTCGACGCCTTGCGCCTGTACCGGAAAGCCGAGGATGAAACCGTCGCCGGCGCCCGCGTCGTGCCAGCGGATCAGCTCGTCGGCCACGTGCTCGGCCGTGCCGATGAAGTTCGGGCGCGGCGTGGCGACCGCCAGCGCCGTTTCGCGCAGCGACAGGCCTTTCTGCTTCGCGTCGGCCTTGATCCGGTCGGTGGTCGAACGGAAGCTGTTGCGGCCAAGTTCGCCGAGTTCGGGGAGCGGCGCGTCGAGCGCGTACTGCGTGAAATCGTGGTGGTCGAAATAGCGGCCGAGGTACGCGAGCGCCTCGTCGATCGTCAGCAGGTCGCGGATTGCCTGGTATTTCGCTTCCGCTTCGGCGGCCGTGCGGCCGACGATCGGCCCGACGCCGGGGAAGATCTTCACGTCGCCGGCTTGCCGGCCGTGCTCGATCGCGCTCTGCTTCACGCGCCGTGTGAACGCGGCCGTTTCCTCGATCGACGGCGAATGCGTGAACACGGCATCGGCGTACTTGCCCGCGAGGCCGATCCCGGTGTCGGACGAGCCGGCCTGGAAGATCACCGGCTGCCCTTGCGGCGAGCGCTGGATGTTCAGCGGCCCCGCGACCTGGAAGAAACGGCCGTGGTGATCGAGCGTGTGGAGCTTGTCGCGATCGAAGAAGCGGCCGGTCGCACGGTCGCGCACGAACGCGTCGTCGTCCCAGCTGTCCCACAGGCCCTGCACGACGTCGAGGTATTCGTCGGCGATCTCGTAGCGCAATTCGTGATCGGGATGCGCCTTGCCGAAGTTCTTCGCGGTGCCTTCGAGCGGCGTCGTCACGACGTTCCAGCCCGCGCGGCCGCCGCTGATCACGTCGAGCGATGCCAGCTGGCGCGCAACCGTGAACGGCTCGCTGTACGACGTCGAGATCGTGCCGGCGAGCCCGATCTTCTTCGTCGCGACCGCGAGCGCCGACAGCACGGTCAGCGGCTCGAAGCGGTTCAGGAAGTGCGGGATCGACTTCTCGTTGATGAAGAGGCCGTCCGCGACGAACGCGAACGCGATGCCGGCGGCTTCCGCCTTGCGGGCGACACCGATCGCGAAGTCGAGGTTGATGCTGGCGTCCGGCGGGTTGCTCGGGTGCCGCCAGGCGTTCATGTGGCTGCCTGCGCCTTGCAGCATCAGGCCGAAGGGGATCGATCGTTGGGTGGTCATGGGAGCGTCACGCGTTCTGGTCAGGGGAGAAGGAGCGGTCGGCCGCCAGGGCCGCCTGCAACGGCGTGGCGGACAGTGCGCCGCCGAGCCATTCGGCCGACGCGAGCCGCGCCGCGTAGTCGGTTACCGGCGAGTCGATCACGAAGGCATCGACGTCGAGCCGCCGGCTCAATGCGTCCAGCGCGCGGTGGATGCGCTCGGGCGTATCGGCCAGCACGGTCGGGCGCAACTCGTCGATCCGGTAATCGGACGCGCCGCTTTGCCGTGCGAATTCGGCGGCCGCTTGCGCGCTGGCGAGGTTGAAGCTCTGGCCGCCCGCGAACTGCAGCTTGAAGATCTTCAGCGGCCCGATCAGTTGCTCGGCCGCGTCACGCGTCGGCGCGGCGACCGCGTACAGCGCGACGAGCGGCTTCGCGCCGCCCGCGCTGCGATAGGCATCGAGCGAACGTTCGAGATTGGCGTCGTCGCCGTTGAAATGCCCCGCGTAGCAGAAGCGCCAGCCGTTGCGCGCGGCGAGCGCGCCGCTGTCCGGCGAGCCGCCGAGCAGGATGCGTTCGGGCAGCTGCGGCGGCACCGGCATCGCGACCGCGCCGGCCAGCGGATGATCTTCGGCAACGCCCCAGCCGAGAAACGCGTCGAGCTCCGCGAGCTGGCCGGCGAAGTCAGGCTTGCGCGCCTTGTCGTGAAACCACTGCAGCGCGCGCGTGGTCAGCGGCAGCCCGCCGGGCGCCTTGCCGATACCGAGGTCGACCCGGCCCGGTGCGAGCGCGGCCAGCAGCTTGAACGTCTCGGCGACCTTGAACGGGCTGTAGTGCTGCAGCATCACGCCGCCCGAGCCGACGCGGATCCGCGACGTATGCGCGAGCAGGTGCGCGACGACGACTTCCGGCGCCGAGCTCGCGAAGCCCGGCGTGCCGTGATGCTCGGCGACCCAGAAGCGCTCGTAGCCGAGTTGTTCGGCGCGCTGCGCGAGCGTCGTCGTGAAGCGCAGTGCGTCGGCGGCGGTCGCGCCGTCGGCGATCGGACTCTTGTCCAGCAGCGAAAGCGAATAAGACATGATGGGCAGCGTTCCTGCGTAGGAGTGAAATGAGCGTGACTGGACGGCGGGCCGGCGCGGCGCTCAGCTCTTCGGCAGCCCGGGCGGATTCGTGCGCGACTGGTCGATCGCTTCGGACGCGAGGTTCCAGCGGTCGAGCACCTGCTGGTAGCGGCCGGTCTTGATCAGCCCGTTCAGCGCGACGGTCAGCGGATCGGCGAGCCCGCTGCCGCGGCGCGTTGCGATCGCGATGTCGGCCGTGCGCGGCCAGCCGCCGCTGATCGCGCCGACGAGCCGTGTCTTGCCTTGCTGCGCGCTCTGATAGGCGAGCACCGAGTTCACGCTGAACACCGCATCGGCGCGGCCCGACTGCACCGCGACGATGCGCATCGCCTGGTCGTCGTAGTACTGGATCTGCACGGGTTTCAGCCCGTGCGCGACGTTCTCGCGGTCCCACGCGAGCAGGATCTTTTCCTGGTTGGTGCCGGCGTCGGTCACGATGCGCAGCCCCGCGACGTCCTTCGGCTCGCGGATCGCCTGGATCTTGCTGTCGTTGCGCACGTAGAAGCCGACCTGGTCCTTGCGGTAGGTCGAGAAATCGAGCTTCTGCTTGCGCTCCTCGGTGACGGTGACGTTCGAGATCACCGCGTCGACTTTCCCCGATTCGAGCGCGAGCGGCCAGTCGGCCCATGCGAGCGCGACGATCTTCAGCTTGCGGCCGAGGCTGTCGGACACGAGCTGGCCGATGTCGGCGTCGAAGCCGATCACCGTGCGCGCGTCGGTCGCATACGAGCTGATCGGCGGCAGGCTCGGCGCGATGCCGATCGTCAACGTGCCGGGCTCGGCGAACTTGAACGATGCGGGCACCGCGCGCTCGACCGCCGCGTCGGCCGCGCCGCGCGGACGGCCGCGCTGCTCGGGGCTGAGGTCGAAGGTCGCGGCCGCTGCTGCGGCGGCGAAGGCGGTCAGGCCGATCAGCGCGGCGGCCAGCGTGCGCACGGTACGGGAAGAAAGCGGTACGGCTCGGTGCATGAAAACGTCCTGTCGTGGAAAGCGGAAGGTGCGGTGTGAAAGGCGGGGCGTCGTGCCGTCAGCGCGGCAGCACCGGTTCCGGCAGCGGTGCCCACAGGTCGGCCAGCGTCGACGTGCGCGCCGGATCGACGAGATCCTTGCCGAAGCGCAGGTGGAAATACGCTTCGGGGTCGATCGACGAATCGAACAGCCGCGTATAGCCGGTGCGGTCGTACAGCGCCCATGCTTCGGGCTGGCGAAAGCCGGTGGTCAGGTAGAGGCGGCGGTAGCCTTGCTGCGCGGCGCGCAGTTCGAGTGCTTCGACGATCAGCCGCGCGAGGCCCTGGCGACGCAGGTCGGCATGCGTCCAGATGCGCTTGAGTTCGGCGGTCTGCGCGTCGTAGCGCTTGAACGCGCCGCCGCCGATCGTTTCGCCGTCGCGCAGCAGCAGCACGAACGCGCCTTCGGGCGGCGCGAACAGTTCGGCCGGGTAGCGTGCGAGTTCGTCGCGGGCGGACGCGCGGCTGTCGGGGCGGTATGCGTCGTAACGGGTCGAATACTCATCGATCAGCGCGTCGATCAGCGGTTGCGCGCGGACGTCGAGCGGCGTCGTGTCGATGATGCGGTCGTTCGTGGCCATGGGCATCGCGGAAAGCGCGCGACGCGGACGTACCTGGCGGGGTGCGGGCACGCGGCCCGTCCGGTCTGTTCCGTTATCGCGACGCAGTTGTCGTGATGGCGGCGGCCGCTGCGCATCGTGCGATGCCGGTGGCGCGCCGCCGCCGTTTCGAACACGTTAGCGGCGCGGCCGGCAAAGGCGAACGAAGCAATTTCGATAAGGATTTCGCGGGATGTGTCAGAAGGCTTGCAGGGAGCGTGGGGTGGGGTTGGGGCGACGCCGGCTGAAATCGGGCAGGCGCGGTCTTTCGCCAGGCGCAGCAGGAGAACGTCGGAAGGGCCCGGTCGCCGCGCCGGTCCGGAAGGCGTTCAAGGGCAGCGCAGGCGGCGGCGGGGGCCACTTGAAGTTGCGATATCCTTCAATGGCCGGCGCTCGCGATGATTTGCCGATAAGTGTGCCGTCCGTCCCGGTGCGAAACGTGGCGGCAATACCGGAGCGACGAAACAGGGCCGGCTCGAATCCGGTCATGACCATTCCAACAAAGGCAAAACAATGATGACTTCCAGCGATGGCCTGACCAGTCCGGCGCGGTTGCTGCGACTCGCCTCATGGGTGATTGCGATCGTCTTCGCCGTATTTCTGAACATGCTCGGCAGTCTCGTGATTCGCGACATGGCGTTTGCCCCGAGCGGCGGGCCGCCCGTCATCGAGCAATTCGCCGACGCACCGACCAAGGCGCGACTGGACGCGGCGCGGCGCGACCTGCAGGCCCGGCACGACGCGCTCGCCGAGAAGGCCGGCGCGATGGAGGTGGCGCATGGACGCGCCGCGAAGGAGTACGCGGCCGAGAAGGAAAGTTTCCGCAACTGGCTGGCAACCCGCTCGGTGACGGGGGACAGTGCGCGGGACCCGGACCTTCTGGCGAGAACCCGCAAGCTCGATACGCTCCAGGCAGTGGTGGTCGACTGGCAGCATCAGATCGACGCGATCGGCGATCAGCAACGGGCACTGGCATCGCAGCAGGCTCAAGTCGACACGCAGACCGCCGACGCGGACGCCGCAGCCGAAAAGCGCTTCGACGCGGCGACCCGGCATTACGAGTTGCAGGTATTCGGGCTGCGGCTTGCGCTGACGCTGCCGATACTGCTGATTGCGACCTGGTTGTTCATCCGCTACCGCAAGGCGCGCTACTGGCCTTTCGTCTATGGCTTCGGCCTGTTTGCACTGAGCGCGTTTTTCATCGAACTGGTCCCGTACCTGCCGAATTTCGGCGGTTATGTCCGGGTCCTGGTCGGCATTGCGCTCACGGTATTCGCCGGCCTCTACATGATGAAGGCCTTTCAGCGTTATGCCGAACGCAAGCGGCTCGAATTGCAGCAGGATCAGGGGGAACGCGCACGGACGATCGGATACGAAAAGGCCGTTCGCTCACTCGAGAAAAAGCGCTGCCCGTCATGCGACAAGCAATGGAATCTCGGCGGCGACGACTCCACGTTCTGCGTGCATTGCGGATTGAGGCTCTTCAACGTATGCGGATGCGGCGGCCGGAATTTCTACTTCTTCCCGCATTGCCATCAATGCGGTGCGCCGCAGGGAAACGAGGCGCCGGCGTCATCCGGTTGACGGCGGGCGTGTGAGCAACCCGCAATCGCGCCGGCACCGGCTCGCGGCCGCTTCGGTACGTTGTCGATGCCCATTGCGGGCCGCGAGCGCCTGGCCGCGACCCGCCACGAGGGCGACGATCGTTGACAGCGCCGGGATTCAGGCCGCTGCGGCCTTTTGAATCGCGTCCTGCTGATCGCCACCCAGGATCTCGACAAGATCGGTCAACATCCGCGCCAGTTCACCCGTCATCAGCGTGACATCCGAGTCGAAACGTTCATCGTCGTTCTGCGCGGTGGGATCCGCCGCCTCCTTGATCACGTCGAGCGGCGTGACACGCTTGATCGTCAGCGACGGCGTCAGCACGAAGGAGATCCGGTCGTTCCAGGTCATCGCGAGGCGCATGCATTGTTTGCCGGCCTCGATGTGCCGGCGCATGTCGTTCGCTTCCAGCGCGTGGCCGACGTATCGCACCGTGGCGCCGCCTTCGCCGCTGGAGCGCAACTCGGCGTCCTGGTCCACGGTGAATCCGCCCGGCGCCTCGCCGGACAGCAGCCAGTCCGTCATCGCGGCGACCGGCGAATGCGCCACCTGAACGCCGGCGAGCGGCAACTGATCGATCGATTTGACGAGCAGGCCGAGAATGTCGTCGGCAAGCGTCTGTGAAGCCGCATCGATGACGAGCCAGCCGTTCGCCGTATCGATCCACACGCGGGTATCGCGGCGAATGGTGAACGCGCGGGGCAGCAGTTCGTCGGTGACCTGCTCCTTGAGTTCGCGCATCTGTTTTCGCCCTACCTTGAAGCCTTGCTGTTCCTCGACTTCAAGCGCCCGGGCCTTGGTCACCTGGGTGACGACGGACGCCGGGAGCAGCTTCTTTTCGGCGCGAAACACCAGCAGCATCTGCCGGTTGATCGAATACACGAGCGCGCCGTCATCACGCGGTGACGCCCAGCCGTGGCTCTGCATCTCGAAGCTGTTGCCCGGCTGAAACGCGTGGGGCGCCAGCCATTTTTCCATCTGATCGGGAGTGACGGCCCAAGGTGCGGGAAGACGATGAAGCTGAAGATTTTTGAACCACATGGGAGTACGGGCAAAGCGCGTCATTCTATACGACGATGGATTCACGCCGAAAAGCGTACGGAAGATCGCGTGTGTCGCGAGTCGGTTCGGCCCTGCCGCGGGCAGGGCATTTCAGCCACGCGACTTCCTGAATGAATCAGTGGCGCGCGTCACGCGATGACACGCGGCGGCGTTGACAACTCCGCCAGCTGAAACATGCAATCCCCACGCTGCACCTGCGCGGGCACGCGTTTGCACACCACCTCGCCATCGCCCTTGAACCGGTGCAGCACCGGTTCGCGCAACGGCGTATCGGGGAAATGCACCCACGCGGCCGGTTGCCCGGCCTTCACCTGGTCGCCGAGTTCGACGAGCGGTTCATACAGCCCGCGCTCGTACGCATAGACGAAATGGCGATCGCCGTCGACGCGCATGAAGCGCGTGACGGTCGGCGGCGCGTCGGGCACGAGCGCGCCGTGCAGCAGGCCGATATACCCGAGGTAATGCAGCAGCCCGTGGCGGCCGAGACGGATCAGCGACGGATCGGCCATGCCGGCGCCGCCGAGTTCGGTCACGATCGAGATCGCGCCTTGCCGACGCGCGGCCGACGCCGAATGCACCGGATTCGGCGCATGCAGCAGCGCATTCTGCAACCCGAACGCGACCAGCAGCCCGTTGAGCTTCGCGGCTTCGTCGGCGTCGAGCGGATCGATCGCGAGCATGTTGCCGCCCTGGTACAGCAGCGAGCTGCCGCCCGAGTGCAGGTCGACCAGATACTGCGCGCGCGACAGCAGCGCGTGCTCGATGTAATGGGCGATCATCTGCGTCGGCGTGCCGGCCGGGTCGCCGGGGAAACTGCGGTTCAGGTTGCCTTCGTCGAGCGGCGACACGCGCAGGCCCGCGTCCGCCGCCGGGAAGTTCGCCATCGGCAGCAGGATCAACTGTCCGGTGACCATCTCGGGCTCGATCTCGCGCATCAGTTGCGACACGATGATCTGGCCTTCGTATTCATCGCCGTGGTTGCCGGCCATCACGAGCGCGACCGGGCCGTCGCCGTTGCGGATCGACGCGATCGGGATCGGCAGCCAGCCGTATGCCGAGCGGTGCACGGAGTGCGGCAGGCGCAGGTAGCCCGCGTGCTTGCCTTGCGCGTCGAGATCGATTTCGCAGTGAATGGGATTTCGGTGTGAAGAGGAGGCGGTCATGGCAGCGTCGTTCGATGAACGGAATCTGCCATCTTATCGGGAAACGGCCGCCGCGCGGCGCGCGGGCGCGCGCAACGCCGGACGTCCGCACGCCCTCAATCGAAATACGGCGCCAACACCGGTTCGATCCAGTCCATGAACGCTCGCACGCGCGGCGAGAGATTGCGCCGATGGGCGACGACGAGCGACGCGGCGAGCGGCGTCCGAGGTCACGTGGTGCCAACCCATCCGGGTTGGAACACGCGCCCGGAGAATCATGACGGTGACAGTCGGGGGTTTCGCATCGCCCGGCCGACCGCGGCTGGCGAAGTGACCTCCATGCTTCGCCAACGATGACAGCTTCGTCTTGATCGACGAGGACGACACGCGAAACCACGCGGATGTTGCAGCGATGAACGCATGCCGGCGCGCGGGCCGGCTGCATTCGCATGCCGGATTCAGCGCCGGGCCCTTGCCGCGACAGGGCCCGCGCGCGCCACCGGCTTAGCGGCCCGATGTTTCAGCTTCGAGACGTCCTTCTTCCCACAGTGCCCAGAAACGGCTGCCGGCGCGATACGGATTCGCGCGTCGCGTGCCGTGATCGGCGACGCCCTGGCGAAACGCGCCGTACAGCGTCAGCGGCGGATTGTCGACGCAGGCGGACTCGCGCGTAACCGGCATGCGGCGTTCGGACACGAGCCGGCGGATCAGCGATGCGCCGTCGATCACATCCAGTTCGTCGATGGTTTCGCTGCGGCTGAGGACTTCGACGGTATTCATGTTGGGTCTCCCTGACAACCTGTTTCCCTGACAGAGAGCAATAAGAGTGCCAACCGTGAGAAGCCTTGCGCTGCGTCGATCGTGCCGGCTTCTGCGGTCAACGTGATGCGCGGCAAACCGCGATGTTACGGAACACGTCACGTGACACGCGCATGCGCGACGCCACGTGCGAACCCGCAAAGCGTTTCGGAATTGAATCGTCGGGAGGATGCGGCAGGCAGGGAAAAGACGGAGAGGCAGCGTGCCGTGCGGGCGTCGCCGGATCAGCTCGCGGTGACCGGCGCCACGCGGCGGCTGCCGCTCGAATAGAAGCAGTAGATGCCCTTGCCGGCGGACTTCGCGTCGTACAGCGCGCTGTCGGCCTGCCGGATGAGTTCGTCGGGCGAGCCGTGCCCGTCGTCGAGCGCGATGCCGATGCTGATGCCGATGCAGACGGTCTCGCCGATCGACAGCGCGTACGGCGCCGAGATCTGCCGGATGATCCGTGCGGCGAGAATCGAGCACGCCTGCATCGTCGTGTCGTCGATCGCGACGATGAACTCGTCACCGCCGATGCGCGCCGCGAGTTCCCCGGGCGGCAGCGTCTTGCCGAGCCGCTCGGCGACCTGCGTGAGCACTTCGTCGCCGGCCTGGTGACCGAAGCGGTCGTTGATCGCCTTGAAGCCGTCGAGGTCGAGATACATGACGGCGAATGCGGGACTCGGCAGGCGCGGCCGGCGTGCGAGCATCCGCTTGAGCTCGGCATGCAGTTCGTGACGGTTCGGCAAACCCGTCAGCGCGTCGTGCCGCGCGAGGTGCCGGATGTGCTGCTCGGTCTGGCGGCGCGTGGTGACGTCCTCGACGATGATCACCGCATTGCCGTCCGGCACGCGATGGCGCGTCAGTTCGAGCTGGCGGCCGTCGGCGAGTGCGATGTCGAACGGCCCCGGTTCGACGCGACGCAGCCATGCGTCGCACTGCGCGGCGAGACCGTCGCCGGGACCGGTCACCGCGTTCGCGCCGAGCGCGGCGACGACGTCGGGCAGCGGCGTATCGAGCATGATCTCGCGCGGCGAGCCGAACAGCTGCGCGGTGCGCCGGTTCGCGACGATCACGCGGCTGTCGCCGTCGATCATGCACAGGCCGTGCGGCATGTAGGTGAGTGCGGCGTCGAAGCGCGCGACAAGTTCGGCGTTGCGCTGGCGCGCGGCGATCAGCGCGACGAGCACGCGATAGTGGCGCTGGACGACCGTGCGCATCGCCGCGAGGTAGATCGCGAGCGGCGGCAGCAGCAGCCACGCGCCCGACCGGTGAGCGAGCAGCGCGCCGACACCGATCGGCAGCACGCCGAGCGTGACCTGCGTCATCGCGAGCCGCGGCAGCGCCGAATTGCGCGACGCGATCCCGCCGAATACGCCACCGGCGACCATCACCGACAGCGTGCCGAGTTCGACGTCGACGGCTTGTACGCAGCCCATCACGCCGAGACCGAGCACGAAGCACGCAACGAGCGAAACGGGCGCATAGCGCATCGCCCAGTATTCGGCGCGGTCGTCGCCGGCATTGCGACGCACGGCGTACGCGCGCGCGATCGCGAGCCTCGCGACGAGCAGGCCGAAGTCGACGATGAGCCACGCGAGACACCAGAGCTGCTGCAGCCGGATCAGCGCAACGGCCGCGACGAAGCTGCTCGCGAGTCCGGACAGCGCCATCGGGCGCACGTCCTCGAACAGCGTCACGAGCATCGACGGGCGCAGCGCGGCCGTCACGCGGTGATTGCCGGAGGGGGGAGTGGCGAGAACGGAGTTCAGGAGAGATGTCCTGACTGCCATGGTCTTTTTACCTCGACACGATGTCGCGATGGCTGGCGGCGCCCGCACGGCACGTGGCGGAAGCACCGGCCCAGCCGGATGCGCACGACATTACCATGAAAAACAGGCCGCGCGGCAGGGCGGGAGGACCCCACGCCGAGCCGGCCGCTAGTCGTAAACCACGTCTGCGAAAGTCTTGCGCATTCGTTGGCGCGGGGGCAGCATCGTTGCGAACGGGAAGACGCACGGCGCCGATCGGAGACCGGCCACGATGCGTGGCACGCGTGCTGGCCGCATGCCGTCGAGATGGCCAGGGCCGGAGCGAACCGGGGTAAACGCAGACGAATTTGCTCCCCGCGACCGCCCGCCGCAGCCCGGCTGAATCCCGTTATAAGGATTTCAATAAGTATTTCATGCGAGAAATACTATAGGCGATATATCTAAAACAATGCCAGAATGCGCGCCGCTCCGAACGTCGCGACACCCGATCGCCGTCCGAGCCGCATCAGGAGGTTCCCCCAATGAAAAACCACGGCCTGTCACGGCGGGGTTTTCTGAAAGCCAGCGTGCTGGCGGGCGTCGCAGTGTATGTCGCGCCCCTGGGCAGCCGCGCATTCGCGGCGCTCTTCGAAGAAAAACTCCTCACCCCCGTCAAATGGGATAGCGTCACCGGCATCCCCCAATTCCGCATCGACGGCATCGCAAAGGTCACGGGCTCGAAAGTGTTCGCCCGCGACGTGCGCGCCGCCGACATGCCGCACTGGCCGCAGCAGCAGTCGCATGCGCTGATCCTGCGCGTCACGCAGGCCGATCGCACGTACGAAGGCTTCGACCTGTCGCTGCTCGGCGACGACCTGAAGCCGGACCGCGTGGTCACGGCCGACGATCTCGCGCGCGACGGCGTCGCGTTCCCGACGTTCTACGGCGACGACATGCTGTTGCCGGCCGGCAAGACGCCCGCGTATCTCGGCCATGCGGTCGCGATCCTGATCTATCACGACTTCGCGCGCTTCCGCTTCGCGAAGAACGCGCTCAAGTTCCGCGACGACGTGATCCGCTACGGCGCGGTCACGGGCCCGCTCGAGCGCGACCCGTGGGGTACCTTCCGCTACGTGCGCGTGGGCGGCAAGACGGCCTATGACGACGATGTCTATTCGAGCCTGAAAGACGCGCCGATCTTCCCGAGCATGATGCGCAAGCACCTGCCGGTCTGGCCGGACGGCAAGGAGCACGGCAAGCTCGACGAGCAGGGCATGTTCCTGGCCGGGCAGATCGCCGGCGAGCTCGACCATCCGTCGGCCGACTGGCTCGTGTTCGATCGCGAATACAACACGCAGTCGGTCGATACGGCCGCGCTCGAACCCGACAACGCGAACTGCTGGTACGACGCCGCGACGCAATCGCTGCACCTCGTCGTGCCGACGCAGTCGCCGCTCGAAGTGTGCGAGAACGCGGCCGCGATGGTCGCGAAATGCCGCTTCCCGGTGAAGAAGCTGTTCGTGCATCCGTGCTACACGGTCGGCTACGGTTCGAAGGATCACTTCAACGTGCCGTTCTACGGCCTCGTCTGCGCGCTGTACGCGGAAGGCCGTCCGGTGCGTTTCGCGAACGACCGCTACGAGCAGTTCCAGACGTCGCTGAAGCGTCACGCGTTCAAGATGCACTACCGGATCGCGGTCGACCGCAACACGGGCCTGCTGCAGTCGTTCAAGGGCGACTTCGAGGCGAACGGCGGCGGACGGTCGAACTTCTCGCCGTCGGTCGCGATGGTCGGCGCGACGGCCGCGCAATCGATCTACTACTTCCCGAAGAGCGACCTGGCCGCGGTCGCGATCGCGTCGCGCGCGATCGATGCCGGTTCCGCACGCGGCTACGGCACGCTGCAGAGCATGGCCGCGACCGAGATGGCCGTCGACGAGATCGCCGCTCAACTGAACATCGACCCGATCGATTTCCGTCTGCGCAACGCGCTGCGTTCGGGGATGAAGAACACGCAGGGTGCGATTCCCGCCGGCGCGCTGCGCGTCGACGAGGTGCTGGAGCGCGCGAAGCAGCATCCGCTGTGGACGCGCCGTGCCGCGCGCAAGGCCGAATTCGAGACCGCGAACCCGGGCAAGCGCTACGGCGTCGGCTTCGCGTGCGTGCAGAAGGATTTCGGCACGGGCGCGGAAGCGTCGTTCGCGAAGGTCGAGTTCGACGAGAACGGCAAGGTGTCGCTGCAGCACACGGCGGCCGAGATCGGCACCGGGATGTCGACGTCGCAGGCCGTCGCGGTCGCGAAGTGGCTCGGCCGTCCGGCGACGGACGTGCGTGTCGCCGTGACCGAATGGCCGGACCTGCCGGTCGAGACGAGCGGCGATCCGTACCTGATGTCGCAGGCCGACCAGGATCGACTGAGCGCGAACCCGCGCTGGTCGCCCGGTTATGCGTCGCCGTCGAGCGCGACGAACTCCGCGTACTACTTCACGCACAGCACGCGCGAAGCCGCACGTGCGGTGTTCCGCTATGGCTTGTGGCCGGCCGCGATGTCGATCTGGACGCGCGGTCTCGGCGGCGGCCAGGCGGCGCCGTACACGATCCGTATCGAGGATGCGCGCTGGGTCGACGGCAAGCTGACCGCCGACGGCCTCGAGCCGCTGACGTTCGAACAGCTCGCGAAACAGGCGCATGCGCTCGGCCTGCCGACCGGCGCCGTCGTGCACGTGTTCAACCGCTGGCAGTGGACCGACGCCGAGTTCGAAGTGGGCGGCGCGGTTGATCGCTTGCCGGTCGACGGGCTGTCGCTGCGCGTCGGCACGCCGAAGACGGGCGCCGACAACGGCCCGGTGCCGGGCACCGCTGCACCGGCCGGCTCGACCGCGATGCGCGGCACGCTGGCGCCGACCGCGAACGGCTACCGCGTACTGGACCGCAAGCGCGTGTTCATTCCGCCGACGAGCCGCAACAACGCGGCCGTGACGTACTACACGGCCGTCGGCACGCTCGTCGAGCTGGCCGTGCATGAAGCGACCGGCAAGGTCGAGCTGCTCACGCACCACTCGATCATGGAATGCGGCAACCAGATTTCGCCGCAGCTCGTGTCGGGCCAGTTGCAGGGCGGCCTCGCGATGGGCATCGGGCATGCGCTGCACGAGTACCTGCCGCTCTATGAAGACGGCCCCGGCAACGGCACGTGGAACTTCAACCGTTACCAGCTGCCGCGCGCGTCGGATGTCGCCGTGTGGACGCAGACGGGCGACGTGCTGCCGCCGCTGTCCGAGACCGATCCGCCGAAGGGCGTCGCCGAAGTGGTGATGATTCCCGTCGTCGGCGCGATCGTGAACGGCATCGCGCACGCGATCGGCCATCGTTTCACCGACCTGCCGGTGACCCCGCAAAAGATTCAGGAGGTGCTCGCATGACGACCGCCCAAACCGCGGCTTCGGCCGCGAGCGCCAGCGCGGCTGCGACCGGCGCTTCCGCACCGGCGGCAGCTTCGGCCGCACCGGCATCCGTTCCCGCCGCGCCGGCTGCGCCGGCATCGGCGCCCGCTGCTGTCGAGCGTCCGCTCGTCCGGTTCCAGCAGAAGCCGCTGTCGGTGAAGATCAACGGCAAGTCCGTCGGCCCGATGCAGGTGCCCGAAGGGCTGATGATGATCGAGTTCCTGCACGAGTATGCAGGCCTCACCGGTTCGCGGCTCGGCTGCGGGCAGGGCATCTGCCACGCCTGCGTCGTGATCGTCGACCAGCCGGACGGCACCAGCGAGGAAATGCGCACCTGCATCACCGGCGCGCACTTCTTCCACGGCCGTTCGATCCGCACGATCGAAGGCCACGCGAAGCGCAACGAAGCCGGCGAAGTGGTCGAGCTGTCGCCGATCCAGCAGAAATTCCTGGAGCACTTCAGCTTCCAGTGCGGCTACTGCACGCCGGGCTTCGTCAATGCGGCGACCGTGCTGATCGAACGCCTGAAGCGCGAGCCGGTTGCGAAGGCCGACGTCGAACGCACGATCACCGAGGCGCTCGACGCGCACCTCTGCCGCTGCACGGGCTATGTCCGCTACTACGAAGCCGTCAAGGACGTGGTGCTGACGACGCCGGGACTCGTGAAGGACGCCGCATGAAACGCACATTCGCTCATCGTGTCGCGCGGGCTGCGGGCCTGCCCGCGCTCGCAGCGGCCTGCGCGCTGCTGCTCGCCGCGTGCGGCGGCCACGACGCGCCGGCCTCGAACGCGGCTTCCGGCGCGCCCGGCGCCGACCCGGTCGCGCGCGGCCGCTATCTCGTCAAGGCCGCCGACTGCGCGGCGTGCCACACCGCGAAGGACGGCGCGCCGTTCGCCGGTGGCGCGCCCCTCGAATCGCCGTTCGGCACGTTCTACGGTTCGAACATCACGCCCGACAAGGATCACGGGATCGGCAGCTGGAGCGCGGACGACTTCTACGCCGCGCTGCATGACGGCAAGGCGCCCGGCAAGCGCCTGTATCCGTCGATGCCGTATACGTCGTACCGGCAGCTCACGCGCGCCGATTCCGATGCGATGTACGCGTACCTGAAGACCGTCAAGCCGGTCGCGCAGGAAAACCGCGAGCACGAGCTGAAGTTCCCGTACAACCTGCGTTTCGGGATGGTTTTCTGGGACATGGTGTTCCTGAAGGACAGCCTGCCCGATGCGTCGGCCGGTCAGTCCGCCGACTGGCAGCGCGGCCGCTATCTGGCGGGTGCGCTCGGCCACTGCGCGGAATGCCATACGCCGCGCGCGTTGACGGGCCAGCTTGACAGCGCGAAGCCGTTCGCCGGTGCCGCACTCGGCCGCGTGGCCGCGCCCGACATCACGCCGGCCGGCCTCGCCGCGCGCGGCTGGACGGGCGCCGACCTGCAGACGTTCTTCGGCGTCGGCATCGCGCCGCAAGGCTCGGCGTTCGGCGAGATGTATCCGGTCGTGCACCTGAGCACGCAATACATGACCAAGGACGACCTGCGCGCGCTGTCGGTGTACCTGCTCGGCGACACGCCGCCCGCGCCGCAACCGGTGAAGCCGGTATCGGCCGATGCCGCGCAGCTCGCGGCCGGCCGCTCGGTGTATCTTGCGGTCTGCGCGGGCTGTCACGGCTTCAACGGCGAAGGCAAGCCGCACGTGGCGGTGCCGATGAACGGCAACTCGACGGTGCGTCAGGGCGATCCGCGTAACCTGCTGGTCGCGATGCTCGACGGCATCGGCGAGCAGAAGTTCGCCGGGTTCGAGAACCTGCAACCGATGCCGGGTTTCGCGCACACGCTGAGCGACGACGAGCTTGCACAGCTGTCGAACTACCTGCGCGCGACGTGGGGCGGCCAGCCCGCGAACGTCACGCCGGCCGACGTGAAGGCGATGCGTTAAGTCGTGCCGCGGGGCAGGGCGTCGCGCGCGAGGCAGCCGGTTTCCGGTGCCTGCGCGCGATGCGCCGCCCCGTTTTCTTCAGCGGCGCCTCAGTAGCCGCCGCCCCCTCCGCCACCGCCTCCGCTGCCTCCCGCGCCGCCGCCGTACCGGCTCATGCCCGGCCCTTGCGACATGCCGCTGCCGGACGACGTACATCCCGCCGACAGCACGAGCACCAGTGCCGCGATCAGCGCCGCGGCCAACCTTGCCGATTTCATTGCAGTCTCCTTGCAGCGCGCAGGCCACCGGAAAGGCAGGCTCGCGTGAACCGCGCGTCTGCGCGATGACGAAACGCGTCGGGCGGGGCGTTTATTCCATGCTTTTTGCGTATTGCCGTGCACGAAGGGGCCGGATCCGACGCATGGCGCGACGCTGGTTCGTGTTGCTGGGGATCGTCGTGGGCACCGGCATGGTGATCGGGCTGCTGCTGAACCGGCTGCTGGCGGCATCAACGTGATCGCGATACTCGAGATACGATCGTGACCTCCGCCGTGATGTCGCGCTGGCTGCGTCGGCGGCTGGAACGCGGCGAACCGTGATCACGCACGCGACCGACGACGCGCACGAATCCGGACACGTCGAATCGCACCCGCGGCCGCGACCGAGGTCAGCGGCCTGCGTGGCTTTCCCGTGCACGGACGCCGCCGTTGCGGCGGCGTCGGATCAACGATAGACGAGGTCGGCGCGACGGTTCTGCGCCCACGAATCCTCGTCGTGGCCGAGTGCGACCGGTTTTTCCTTGCCGAGGCTGACGGCTTCGAGTTGCGTCGCCGGCACGCCGAGCGTCTGGAGCGCGCTGTTCACCGCCTGCGAACGGCGCTGGCCGAGCGCGAGGTTGTATTCGGACGTTCCGCGTTCGTCGGTGTTGCCCTGGATCAGCACGCGCCGCGACGGATGGCTGCGCAGGTAGTCGGCGTGCGCCTGCAGCAGCGACTGGAATTCGGGCTTCACGGTGTACTGGTCGAAATCGAAGTAGATGCTGCGCTTCGCGAGCGGGCTGTTCGGATTGTCGAGATCGTCGGCCGACACCGTTGCGACGGCTTCGCTCGACGGCGTCGGCGGCGTGCCGGCATTCTCGGGCGTTTTCGCCGCGTTATGGCAACCGGCCAGTAGTACGAAGGTTGCCAGGACCGCAAATCGGTTCATTTTGCTCATCGTTCGTCTCCAGCGGTGGACTGCGTTGAAAGCGTCGCGCATGCCATCCGCATGCACGTATCCGGCCGCAATGGCGCGAAAGATCCGGCTCCGTCGGCGCGATGTGGATTCGTAAGCCGGCGGTGCGCCATATGAAAGAGTGTTGCGTCCGGAGCGCCGAAATACGGCGTCGCTGCAAACAGATTAGGAAAAATGTCACATCGTGACCAGTTTCTTCGCATTTTTTGCGCAGACGCGACAACCGGGTAGACATTCTTGCTCCCGCCCGCGGTGTGCGGTACGGGCGGCCACAGCGAAAAGGCCGCGCTCGGGCGCGGCCTTATGGGGGCGAGTGGCGACGATCGAACTACGCGTCGTCAGAACTTGTGCCGCAGCCCGAGCGCGACGACCACCTGATTGCTGTTCGCCGACGGCGTCAGCGTCCAGACGGTGGCGTTGAACGCCGGATTGCCGTTGCCGCCGCTCACGCTCTGGTAGACGCCTTCGAGATACGCGTCCGTGCGCTTCGACAGCGCATAGTCGGCCTGCGCGACGACCTGGTTCCATTTCGGGCGTGTCTGGCCCGTGCGTGTGTCGAAGCGGCCCATCGTGTACGTGTACGCGGCGGCGACGCTCAGCGCACGCGTGACGAAGTAGCGACCGTCGACCGTGAAGTTGTCGAACACCAGCGATTCGCCCTTCAGCGGCGCGATGTTGCCGCCCTGGAGCACACCCGTCACGCCGTCGGTGGTCGAATGCGACCACGCGGCGCCGACCGAATGCGGCCCGAACGCGTAACGACCGGCCATGGCCCAGATCTGCTGGTTGCCGCCCGTGATCGTCGCCGAACCGTCGACCGTGCTCAATGCACCGTCCGGGTTCGGCGAATTGCGGTCGCGGCTGATCTTCAGATAGCCGGCGCCGAGCTTCAGCGGCCCGTTCGCATACGACACCCCCGCGCTCCACGCAGCGTTGTTCGCGAACTGGCCGGCCGCGTTCGAGAAGCCGTACATCGCGCCGAACGTCAGCCCGTGATACGTCGGGCTCGTGTACTTCACCGCATTGTTGATGCGGATGTTGCGGTTCGAATCGTCGTTGTCGTACGGATGGACCGCGAGGTTGCCGCCCCAGCCGGGGCCGGACGCGCCGAGCGGCGTCACGAAGTCGAGGATCAGGTCGTACTGGCGGCCGAAGGTGAGCGTGCCGGCCGTCTTCGAGCTCACGCCGACCCATGCCTGACGGCCGAACATGTCGACGCCTTTCTGCGACAGCTTGCCGTTCGTGCCCGAGAAGCCGTTCTCGAGTGCGAACACCGCGGCCATCCCGCCGCCGAGATCCTCGCGGCCGCGCAGCCCCCAGCGCGACGCGTTCAGTGCGCCGCTCGTCAGTGCGACGGCGCCGCCGCCGGGCGAGCCCGCGCCCTGCGTGCGCTGGTTCGTCGCGTAGGTGATCGACGTATCGATCAGGCCGTACAGTGTCACGCTGCTCTGTGCGTGCGCGATGCCCGGTGCGATGCCGGTCAGGCATGCGGCAATGACGGTCCCCGCGACACGTGCGCCGGCATGCTTGTTCATCTGGTAGGAATGCATAGGATTTTTTATCGGTGGCCCGGCACGATGGCCGGCGGGTCGCGTCGGCGTACTGGCCGACGGATCGAGCGGCCATTATTGGAGATCGTGCGGCCGTCGATTAAGGCGTTGCACAGGAAAGGTCCTCTGCGAAATCGAACGGAATCGAGGAGGGCGATTGCGGGGATTCGGGTGGGAGCGGGAAGTGTGTCGCGGCGTCAGGTGGTTCGCGCCGAGATCGCGTGATCGTCTGTCGAACGCTTAACGGCGGGCAACCGGCAGCGCGGTGTCGAGGCCGCCGCTTCGATACGCGGCACGAACGGCGCCCGCCCGGGCTTCGAGCGCGTCGGGCGTGAGCCAGCGTCGCAACCGGACGGAGACGCACGGCAACGCGGCGAGCTGGTTGCGCAACTGCACGATCGATCGGCAGCAACGGAAGGTCGACGATTGCGCATCGGGGCCCGAGGCGGCCTCGGCAAGCTCGGCCGCCCATTCGACACCGCGATGGCGCCTGGCTTCGTCGAGATGCGGCAGATAGCGCGCGTCGCCCGACAGCGCGATCAGCAACGCGGCCCAGTGCGCGCCGCGCCATCCGAGCGGCATGTCGCCTGTCAGGTCGGCCAGCAGCGTGTCGTCGAGCACGGACAGGCTTTGCTGGCACACGTAGTGGAAGTCGAGCGGTTGGTAGCGGACCTGCGGGTAGTCGCGCAGCACATGCTCGAGTTCGATGCCGGTATCGACCGCGGCAGCCAGGAACGATTCGGCCGGCGCCGGGCGGTTCAAGTACAGCGTCGGCACGAACAGGAAAAGCCGCCTGATGTCGTCGGGGTGGTAGTGCATCGAGAATGTCGTGGTGGTGGTGGCCCGGAGCAAACTGGCTACTGATCGCCGGACAGCAGCGCCGTGTAACGTCGTTGCATTTCGTCGGGTTCGAGCGTTTCGATCGTATGCCCGATCGCCCAGTCGTACCCGAACGGATCGCGAATCTTGCCGGAACGCTCGCCGTAGAACTGGTCCTGGATCGCGCGCGTCAGGCTGGCGCCGGCCGCGATGGCCGCGGCGATCGTCGCGTCGGCATCGTCGACGTGCAGGTGCAGCAGGATCGACGCCGTGCCGTCCGGGGCGAGCGCGAGCAGATCGTATTCGGGAAACTCGTCCGAGAGCATCAGCGTACACGGGCCGAGCTGCAATTCCGCGTGACCGACGCGCCCCGACGGTTCGACGAGACGGAATTTCTCCCGTGCGCCGAATGCCTTCGCGTAGAACGCGATGGCGTCGGCCGCGCGCTTGACGCGCAGATAGGGAAAGACTTCGAGAATCGCCATGATGTCCTCCGGTTGCAGTGCGGGGATGTGCATCGTACGGGCGTACACGGCAGGCGCCGCGGATTTCGCCAGACCAATGAGTATGGAATGGCGGCATGGTTGCGGCAACGGGAAAGATTTGCCGTTCGCGCGGCGCCGGCCCGTGTGCAGCTGGAGCAGATTGCGTGCGAGGGCCACGCCGGCAAGGGTGGCCGTGGCCGCGGGCGAATCGTTGTGGACGATCGCCGAACGTAGCGAAGGATCGCTGTTTGCCACGGCCTGCGAGCCGGCCGACGAACAGCAGCGAATGTCGAGCGAGCAGGGGATTGACGTCGAGCTCAACGAGATACTGCAGCTCAACCGGAATCCGGGCGAACTATCCGGGCGAGATCGAGCCAGGCCGCAGGCGACTGTCGGATGACAGGTCATGTTGGCGGGTTGGATTGTCGTCCTGAATGGAGATCCACCAGGATAAGACGCAAATCCACCGGGAACGGCGCGGGGGCGGGGCAGAATGGGATGCGGGGCGAATGTCGGGTTGTGCCCGGCAAATCGCCGATTCGTGACAATCCACCCAGTCTTCACGGCGTTCCCGATGCTCAAGCTCTTGCGTCCATTCCCGTCCGCACTGCGTACGACGGCAGGCGTCGCATTCGTCGTCAGCGTGCTCTCAGCATGCGCTGCGATGACTTCATCCGCGCCGGTCGATCCCGAGCAACAGTTCGTGACCGAGCAGCGAAATGCCAACATGAAGTACCTCAATAGCCTGGCCGCGTACAAGCCCGTTTTCGAGAACCCCGGCAGCTATGGTCGGGCGCAGGTGCTGGAGCAGTACGACGCGCTTCTTTATCAATACTCGATCGCTGCAGTGAGCTGGGTTCGCACGATCTATCCGGCCGCCCGGCAAACGCTTCCGCCATCCCTTCAGCCATTGCCGGCGCCGTCCGGGCCGCCCAGTCTGTCGGACGTGAACCGGCACTATGAGCAGGCACTCGACATGAACGCCGGCATGTGGGATATCAGCATGGCCGCGAATTTCGGCAAGCCGTCAAAACTGGCGGTCCCGAAATACAACGGGCCGCTGCTTTTCATGCCGGTGGCGCCGCCGTTGCCGCCGCTGCAAGATATTCGCGATCCCCGATTCGCGCGGCTCGTGACCAAGACGAAGAAAGTGGACGACGCGCAGAAGGCGGACCTCGCGCAGCAGCGTGCGGCGAACGCGAAACAGATGGCGGAGAACGCCGCGATGCACGCGGCAAACCATCCGCCAGGGCCGAATCCGCTTGACTCGATCGATCCGCGGACCGGGTTGCCGTATCCGCAGCCGCAGGTGGAGACGCAGCGCTGGTGCACGATGATGGGTAATGGGGTTGGCGGGCGGGTTCCTTGTTGAGGCGCTGTGATTGATGGGACGAAGTGTTCTCGCATCGTTATCGTGGTTCGTTTCGTTGCAGCCATCGCAGCCTCCGGCGCCGGACACCCGGCGGCCGGACAGCTTACGCGGCGCGAAAGCGGACATTTCTATGTAGCCTCTACAACCGAAAATGTCGATAATTCACGTTATGTCAAATAAAGAAACGCCCTGAGCGAGACTAATCAAGGAGCCTTCTTGAAGAAGGTCCCTGTCCCAGCATCTTGCGAAGTCAGTACAGCCTTTGCATGACTAGACATTATTGGGCGTAGTTCCACTTTGCGTTAGTCACCAATCAGTCGGTTCTCCATCTTCGTCCTGGATCGTGATTTGAGTTTTCTCGCGGATCCATGAAAACAATGAAATCAAGTCAAGCTCGATCGTCCTGGGGTGCGAGCTGATCTCGATGAATATTTCACTTTTCCTCAGAAAGAGTCGAACATCAAATTCCCATCTGCCAGGAACTCCTCTTTCCTCAATTCCCAGGAGCCAATATTCCTCATCGATTCTTTTGGAAAATGTCGTAAGTGATTGAATTTTTTCATCAATCAGATCACGATTTGTCGAGTACCAATTGCCATCATTGAAAGATAAAATAAATTCGGCGGCCATCTTTCTAGTCCCCATGGTTTCTTCCGGATACAGCGGGAAAGTCGGCTGGATTTTTTATTCCGATATGTGCGGCAGCAGAGAGTTGATGTACTGCAGTTCTTCCATCGTCTGCAAGCTCCACAGTGGGCGGAGTGGTGCTATTGGGGCCTGGTACGTTTCCGTGTTTTCCAAGCGACTTATGAGCGTGTGCGTTGTTGCTCGCTTTATATTGTGATGTATTTGTGTTTCCATACGCATGCACCTGAACTTCTGATCCGTCGGGATGTTTCCAGCGTTGATTTTTCGGGTTTGAGGGGTTTGTTCTTGTGAAGCCTGCCCTTCGGAGAATTCCTTCAACGCCTTTTACGGTTTTTCCTTTCAGTTTCGGGAGTAAGGAAATGACTGGCGTGACTGCAAACCGACCGCGGGCATCGATCCATTGCCCCCTTGAATTCTGCCTTACTGCCGGCCCGCATGCAAGGCCAAGCGGGTCGACCCAGGTAATTGGGTTTGGTGCGAACTGGTAGAGATTGAGTCCGCCGTCAAGCCCGATCGGGTCTTGAGATATAAATGCGGCACTTTTTGAATCGAAATATCGGTATCGATTGTAATGAAGGCCGGTTTCTTCGTCGTAATATTGCCCCTGAAGCCGAAGAGGATGGTTGCTTTCGAACTTTCTTTCGATGTTGGCGATGCCACCCCAGGCAACATGTTCAATTTCCCAAATAATACCACCTTCCGAATCAGTAATTCTTGTTGGAGCGCCATTGGGGTCTACGTGGAAATAATGTGCCGTGGTCTGGCTCGACGTCGGGAAAATCGAATTTTGATCCTCTCCATCTCCATACCTTGCTTGCCCTCCTCCTCTCCGCGCATCGCCCGTTTCGTACTCTGTGATCCGTTCGCTGCCAGCCATAGAAACTGGAGCTTCGCTTTTGTGCAGCCACTGAATACCTGCTAATGGAACAAAACTATCGGAATAGTAGATCCACTCCTGCGCGACACCGTAACTACCCTTCTCCGGATATTTAATCTCGCTTGCGAGTACATCGGTATCCCAGAAAAAGGAAGTGGTCTGAGATTGTAATGAAGCCGTTTCCATTCCATCGGAAGCATGTTGGACATGGGTAGTCTTTTTCGTACGCCGATGGAAGGCATCGTATTCGTAACAAGTTCGAAGGTGTAGGGTTTTGTCGATGCAAAGTCCATCATTATTTGATCCCCGGCGTACAGCCAATGTCTCAATCAACAAGCCGTCGCCATCCCAACGCAAAATCAGATCCTGCTCCCGATCTCGCTTGTGGATCAGATTTCCGATTCGATCAAAAGCATAGTGGCAATCGTCATATTCACCATCTCTAGTCCATGTATCGTTGCGACTCGGACTGGAGGGAATTCGCGTTGTCAGAAGATTCCCCGCCGGGTCGTACGATAAACCAAGTAATTTGCGGATTGGATTGAGATGTCCGGTCAGTCGACCAACCGGGTCGTACTGATAACTTTCAAACCCAAGACGTGAATCTGATTTGCTGATAATCTCATCGTTCGCACTATAGGAGTATTCGCTTGAAAATAGTGAGCCAGTACCGGAGAATAGCTCCTGTTTCGCGAGAAATCCTTCAGATGTATACGATAATTCGCGTCGCATCGCATCGGTTAATTGCTCTGTTTTGGTTCGCCCGAGCGCGTCACGCTCAAATATGATCGGCACGGCGTCATCGATCTGAATCGAAGTGACCGCATCGAGAAAGTCATACTCGTAGCGAATCCTATGTACGACGATGTCATTTTCCGATTGGAATCTGGTTCGGCGACCAATGCAGTTCCCGGCAGCATCATAGTCGCGGTCGATTGTAAAGGTATCACCTTGCCTTTCCTCAACGAGACGGTTGGCGGCGTCATACGTCAGCACGACCTGGCTATCCGGATGCTCCGCCGCTACCAGGTTGCCACGGCAATCATATGAGAACGTTTCAGTGCGAATCCCGTCCAATCGGCGTGGATCCGGCACACGTTTTTGTACTATACGCCCGAGTCGATCCACTTTGTAATCGATCGCCTGACCGAGTGGATCGATGCTCCGCGTCAACTCACCTCTTACACCGTATTCGTAGCGGCGAGTTTGCCCCCAGTAATCAATTTCTTCAACAATCCTTCCCAGCTTATCTCGATTCAGGCGATAAATTTCGCCGCATTCGTTAATTATGGAAACCAGTTGATCCTCAGTATCATATCGATATGACACCACCCCGCCATCAGGCATTGTTCGTTTTGTTACCTGACCAAGGGCCGAATATTCGAACTGTGTAACTTGACCTTTGGGGTCGCGATAGCGGACGAGGTTGCCTTCAGGATCATAGCTGCAGGATGTTTCTCGTTCACCAGGCTCGATTGCTCGAATCAAGTTGTCGTTGCGATCGTAATCATATCTGGACACTTGCCCGAGTGCGTTAACAATTTTGATAACATTGGCCCTCGCATCACAGGTGTATCGTGTGCTGGCGCCAGCCGCGTTTATTATCTCTTCCAGATTCCCATTGGAGTCGTAGGAGAATCGCGTAATTGCACCGCGCGGCCCCGTATGGATAGCAAGTTGGCCATGGCAGTCGTATTCGTAACGCATATGAGCGTTCGTGGGCAGGGTTTGTTCAAGCAGTTTGCCACGATCATCCCAAATGTAATGCCACTGCCGATTACCGGGAGCCGTCACGCGCGTTGGTCTACAGTTGTTGTCGTACTCCGTTTTTGTGAAGCTTCCATCCGCAAGCGTGCGTTTGATTATATTTCCGTATGCATCGTACTCCCATGTGGTAGTGAATCCGCCAGGATCGACTTCGGCGCAGGTGCGCCCTTGTTCATCGTAGCGATAATGTGTCACGCCACCGAGAGGATTGATCAAGCTTACCGGGAAGCCACGCTCATTAGTTTGTAATGTTGTTATATCTCCCTGGGAATCAATAATCCGAATTTCGTGATGCTTGACATCGTATGTAAAGTGATAATCAAATAATCCGCCATCACCCCATGCGCGATCAACTTTCCACGATTCGGCATCACTTTGAAGATAGCTATAGTAAAATGACACTCCCCTTGCACTCGTGTGACGTATCATGCGATGACCGGTGTCATATTCAAATTCATGTGGCTGGGTCATCGCGTCCAACGCGACCGTCAGATTTCCATTTTGATCACACTCGTAACCTACAAGGGAGTGAACGCCGCCGACACTATCGGTTAGTACCAGTTCTGTTATGAAATTGGTTTGTCTTTCGTTCCTGCTGGATAGATGTGTTTCGACGATAATTGCGCGGCCGGTAGCATCCTCCCCTTTGAATTCAATAATTCGCTCCAGCCCTTGTCCAGCATTTCGCTCAAAGGCCCAGGCGTTTTTGTGTAGATCTGAAATTCGCCGAACCGGCAATGTTAATGCCATGCCTTCAATGCCTTTGTTTATTTCGTTTTCCCAGTTTGATGGCAGCGAGAATTCATACTCAACTCCGGCGTGTGTGCGCAGAATTAATAGATTAACCCGTCGATAGAGTGCATACCCATTTTGCCAGTCATACTGGCGTGCCTCCCATCCAATTTTTCGAGGCATTACTTCGAACGCTGTCGCATGATCCGGGAAAAACGAGATGACTCCCACGACGTTATTATGTGGAACCAGTTCGAGCCGTATATCCGCGGGGGTTTGCCAGCCTACGCCGATCGCTCCTTTTCGCTTGTCGTGACTTGCATAGGAGCGATCCCATTCGAGCGGTAGGCGACCCATGACGGTAAAATCATGCTGTTGCACAATCACCTCACCGGTGATCGAATCGACCGGCTCTGCCTGTAAAACATTGCACCGCAAAAATCCAGGCTTCAAATTCAGCTTGTCCGCCAGCGCCCTCGCCCACTTCGATCCCCGAAACGCCTTGAACAACCCCTTTGCCGCGGCCGCCATGTTCATGATCGGCGGCCCGCCCACCAACACCGGCCGTCCAGCCGGAATCGGCAGCATCACCGAGCTTGGCATCGACGGATAAGTCCGATCCGTGTGCGCGCTGTTATGCGGCGGAGGCTCCATCCCGATCGACCAGCAGCTCAACGCCTCCAGCGCCATGTAAGACATCGGATCGTTGTTGGCGAGCACCGTCTTGCTGCCCATGAACGATTCCCCGTCGTTCGACGGTTCAACCTCCTCAGGCGGCGGCGCAAACGACTCCCCAAGCGGAAAATGCAACCCCGGAACGTGATACGCATGCGTCCCTGCGGTAGCCCGCATCATCCCGTTCACGAAAATCGGCCTGCCGCTGCTGCCACCTGCCCCGACGTTCGAGCCAAGATCGTCACTGATGCGGTTCTTGATCTTGTTGGCCTCGTTCGCGAGCTTGATCCCCTCCACGACCGTGTCAGGCAACTTGCCGCCGCCCATCAATTCATTGACCTGCTGGTTCGCTTCTTCGGCGAGGTGTTCCAGCTTCTTCACGTCTTCGGGATGATCTTCGATGTATTGAGTCAGCTTCTCCTGCGCGATCATCGTTGCAATGCAGCCGACCACGGCCTTTGCGGCCTGAATGTACTCGCGCTTGTCTAGCATGAACCCGACATGAGGATGCGGCAGGAACACCGGCGGCGTACCGGGCGTGACCAGTACAGAATGAACGTCTACGCCAACCACGGGATCGAGATGCTTAACAGCTAGAAGTGCCACGTTGTCGGCCCCCGCTCAACGCCCGCTACGCAACGCCGCGACCTTCTCGCTGAGCGCGTTACGCCGCCGGTCCTGCCCCCCCAACTGCGACACCATCCACTCGATCACCATCGGCAGATTGCTGTTCGCCCGCATCGGTTCGTCGACCATCAACCCCGCATCGAGCGCATTGAACCCGGCCTCCAGCGCATGCTCGCGCTCCCCTGCCCGCTCCCAGCACACTGCGCTCATCCGCCACGCCTCGACTGTCATCAACCCGTCCTTCGCCGCGGTAGTCGACGCCGCCGCGCGCTCGTAGCAATAAGCCGAGTGTGCATAATCCTTGTGCGTCAAATGCACGCTCGCCTCGCCGAACAACCCGTTCGCAACGAGCTTGTGCCCTGCCGGGTGCCCGGCTTCAACCGCCCGCGTACCGCTGCTGGCCGCGCTCCGATACGCGTCGATCGCCTTCTCCCGATCACGCCACTTCAGATACGCGGCCCCCGCAATCAGATGCACGACCACGCACTGATCGAACCACTGCTCATGCTCCGCCACCTTCAGCGCCGCTACGCGGAGTTCCTCCAGCCGAGCAGGGTTTCCGCCTTCGATCATCTCGGTCAGCATCACGAAATGCCGTCGAAACTCCCCGCTTGGCCCGCGCTCGCCCGATTCCGCCAGCAACTCACGCGGCACGCTCGCCATCGAATATTTGCCGTGCACGACGCGCACGGCCGCGCGATGCCGTTGCATCAACGCAGCAAACGGCGCGATATCGATCCGAGGTACGACAAAGCGCACGCGCTCGGCAAGCTGCGGCGCGACTGCGATGATCGACAGCAAATCGTCCATCCATCGCACCCATGCCGCGTCATCCCTCACTTTCGCTGGCTCCAGCGCAAACACCATCGCTGGAAAAACATCCGGATGGTGCTGCATCAGGCTGTCGGTAACCGCGAACAGATACAGCACGGGATTCTTGCCGTCGTCATACGGCGGCTGCCAGTTTGCCCGTACGCCCTGTGCAGCGGACCCCTCTCGCCGGCTGTCGTAGAACGCAATGAGTTCATCCGTCAACGCCTTTGCATAACCCGCTTCATTGACGAACGACGCCCGCATCGTCCTGACCGCGCACGACGTCTCGTCCTGAACCTGGAAATACAACCGCACGAGCTCCGCATCGGTCTCGTCGGTCTGCCAGATCATCAATCGCGCGTCTCGCTCTTTCGCGAAACTCATCCAGTCCGAATGCGCATCCATGAACCTGCGCTCCACCGGATTGGTCGGCTGCCAGTTCTGCATTCGTGCGGGCCTCCGTTACGGATTCAGTTTCAGGACAGCGCCTTCGACCGTGTGTTCCGCGGTCGCAGACGACGTCACCGTCTTGCCGTTCACGCTATGGGTATTCGTGCCGGTCGACCTGACGTCGACACCCTGGATCGTGATCGTGCCGTCGCTCTTCATCACGATGCTCGAATTCCCGCAGACGAGCGAAAGCTGATCGCCGGCGTTGACGGTCACCTGATGCTGTACGTTCGTCGTATGGTTCGCCCCGACGTTGACGGTGTGTTCGCCGCCGACCGTGTGCGTATGGGCTTTGGCGATCGTTGACGTTCGTGTGCCGATCTCTTCGGTATGCGCCGACGCAACCAGCGTCTTCATGTCCTGCGACGTCGTCTGATACATCTGTCCGACGTTCAGCGTCTTGGCTTCGCCGATCGTTTCGGTCTTGCCATGTGTGACCGTTTCCGTGTGGCTGCCGCCGATCGTCGCCTCGCGATCCGACGCGATCGTCACGGTCTCCTTCTTCCCGACCGTTCGCGTCCGGTTCCCGCCCACCCCGTGCGTCTCATCCACGCCAATCTGCGCGACCCGGCTCTTGCCGATATTCACCGTCTCGTTCTGCCCCACACTCCGTTGCCGGTTGTTCTTCACCTGCATCGTTTCGTCGTTCCCAACCGTATGCGTATGGTTGTTCCCCACCGACAGTGTGTGATCGGCCTCCGTCTCCGCATCGAAATTACGTTCCGCATGCATCCACAGCTGCTCCGCGCCCTTCTTGTCCTCGAACCGGAACGCATTCGCATGGTCGGTCGTCCCGCCCGGAGACGATCGTGACAGCAACCCGCTCTGCGTCGCACTTCCCGGCAGCCCCCACGGCGGCATCTTCTCGCCGTTGAAAACCCGCCCCGTCACGATCGGCTCATCCGGATCTCCGTTGAGAAAATCCACGACAACCTCATCGCCCACCCGCGGAATCTGCACGCCCCCGAACCCACCCCCGGCCCAGGGACTCGACACCCGCACCCAGCACGACGAATCCTGATTGCTCTGCCCGTACCGGTCCCAGCGAAACTGCAGCTTCACGCGCCCGTACTGATCGGTCCAGATTTCCTCACCCGGCGGCCCGACCACAGTGGCCGTCTGCGGCCCGTTCGTACGCGGCCGTGGTGTTTCGCGTGATGACCGGTAAGGCAGGCTCGACGGCTGCACGAGCATCATCGTCTGATGCACGACTGCCTCCGCGCCCTGATCGCTCGCATACGCGTTTTCCTGAAACCGGTACTGGCACCGCACGATCAAATACTCGCGGTTCTGGTCCGCACGCGGACAATGCGCCAACGTGAACAGGTAACCCGGCGCAGCACCGCGCACGTCGGTATCCGCACTCGCCCGCTCATGCTCAGCCTGCTGCTCCTCGAGCCTCACGCGGCTGTAATGCGCGCCGGGCGCATCGTCGCGATAACCGCCCGGCCACTCAAACGACGCGAAGCTATCGTGATCATGACCACGCGGATCGACCTTCTGCGACGACAGATCGGCGCGCGGCTTTGTGTAGTCGTAGTCGGTGGTCTGGTGCTTGCCGACGCTCACCTCCTGCGCGGGCAGCCAGCCGTCGATATGCTCCTCGTCGGCGATCGCGGTGCGGTCACGCGCGATGTACGGAATCGTCTCGTAGCCGGGCAGCGCGGTATGCGACGACATCGCGTCGCTGAGCATCAGCGTATGCGAGTCCTCCGCATGCCGGAACCAGTAATAGATGCCCTCGAACTCCATCAACCGCGACACGAACGCGGCATCGGTCTCGTTGTATTGCACGCAGTACTCGCGCGGCACGTACGTTTCCGCGAGGTGGTTCTCGATCGGAAAGCCGTATATGGACAGCACTTCCTGCACGATCTCGGGCACGGTCTTGTTCTGGAAGATCCGGCAATCGGAACGGCGCGTCGCGAGCCACAGCCACGGGCGCACGATCAGCTCGTAGCCGTAATACCGCTCGGCGCGACGCCCGCCGAGCGTTGCGCGCGCAACGATCCCGTTCAGGTAGCGCGTCGACTGATCCTGCTGTTCGATGTGAACCGTCACGGGCTTGCCGAGCATGTCCTTCAGCGACAGGCTGTGGCTGTCGGCGAGCGCCTCGATCCGGAATTCGAACAGCCGGCCGAGTTCGTCGCTGCCGTCGAGCGTATGGAACTTGAGGTCGTCGCCGTGCGGGCTGTCGAGTGTGAATACGCGATTCAAGTCGTTTCCTCCTCGTCGAACCGGTAAGCGAATTCGCCGTCGGCCGCGCTCACCTCGATCGACGCCAGCGCGCGCCCTTCGAGCGTGGCCTGCAGGATCGCGCGGCTGATGCGCGGCATCACGGTATGCGTGAGGATCGCGTCGACCATGCGGCCGCCGGATTCGATGGTCCGGCAGCGTTCGACGATCAGCGCGGTCGCCGCGTCGGTGCAGTGCAGCCGGATGCCGTGATGCGCGTCGATCCGTTTCTCGATGCGCCGCAACTGCAGCGCGACGATCCGTGCGAGTGTCGCGTCGGTCAGCGGGTAATACGGCACGACAGTGAGCCGGCCGAGCAGCGCGGCCGGAAACACGTCGAGCAGCGGCGCGCGCAGCGCATCGGCGAGCGTGTGCGCGTCGGGCAGGCGCTCGGGGTCGCGGCATAGCGCCATCACACGATCGGCGCCGACGTTCGACGTCAGCAAGATCACGGTATGGCGGAAATCGATGTCGCGCCCTTCGCCGTCCTCCATCCAGCCCTTGTCGAACACCTGGAAGAAAATCTCGTGCACGTCGCGGTGCGCCTTCTCGATCTCGTCGAGCAGCACGACGCTGTACGGCCGGCGGCGCACGGCCTCGGTCAGCACCCCGCCCTGCCCGTAGCCGACATAGCCGGGCGGTGCGCCCTTCAGGGTCGATACGGTGTGCGCCTCCTGGAACTCGCTCATGTTGATCGTGATCGTGTTGTGCTCGCCGCCGTACAGCGTGTCGGCGAGCGCGAGCGCGGTTTCGGTCTTGCCGACGCCGGACGGGCCGCACAGCAGGAACACGCCATGCGGCTTGGTCGGGTCGTCGAGCTTCGCGCGTGCGGTCTGGATCCGCTCGGCGATCAGTTCGACCGCATGCCGCTGGCCCACGACGCGTTCGCCGAGCGTATCGGCGAGCTTCAGCACGGCCTGCGTCTCGTCGCGCACCATCCGGCCAAGCGGAATGCCGGTCCAGTCGGCGACGACGGCCGCCACTGCATGCGTGTCGACCGCGGGCAGCACGAGCGGCGCATCGCCCTGCAGGTCGGCCAGCGCCTGCTGGGCGGCGGCGAGGCGCGCCTGCGCGGCGGCGCGGGCGTCTGGATCGAGCGCGTGCGACGGATCATCGTCGAGCAACAAGGCGCGCGATTCGACGATCGCCGCCAACGCGTCGCGTTCGGTTTGCCAGCGTGTGTCGAGCCGGTCGAGTTCCGCCTGTGCCGCTGAAATCTCGGTGTCGATCGCGTCGCGCCGCGCGGCATCGCCGGTGCCGAGCGCGCACTCGCGCCCGATCCGCTCCTGCTCGACGCGCAGGGCGTCGATGCGGCGGCGCGCGTCCTCGATCGGCGCGGGCACGGCGTGCTGGCTGACGGCGACGCGCGCGCAGGCCGTGTCGAGCAGGCTGATCGCCTTGTCCGGCAACTGGCGGGCCGGAATGTACCGGTGCGACAGCGTGACGGCGGCCTGCAGCGCGTCGTCGAGCACGAGCACGCGGTGATGGGCCTCGAGCTTCGCGGCCAGGCCGCGCAGCATCGTCAGCGCGGCCGCTTCTTCCGGTTCGTGCACGTGGACGAGCTGGAAGCGCCGTGTCAGCGCGGGATCCTTCTCGATGTACTGCTTGTACTCGGACCACGTGGTCGCGCCGATCGTGCGCAGGAGGCCGCGCGCGAGCGCCGGTTTCAGCAGGTTCGCGGCGTCGCCGGTGCCGGCCGCCCCGCCCGCGCCGACGAGCGTGTGCACTTCGTCGATGAACAGGATCGCCGGCCGCTCGGACGACATCGCCTCGTCGATCACGCCGCGCAACCGGCTCTCGAACTCGCCCTTCACGCTCGCGCCGGCCTGCAGCAGCCCGATATCGAGCAGGTACAGCGCGACGTCGCGCAGTGACGGCGGCACGTCGCCGGCGGCGATCCGCAACGCGAAACCTTCCGCGACGGCCGTCTTGCCGACGCCGGCCTCACCGACCAGCAGCGGGTTGTTCTGCCGGCGCCGCAGCAGGATGTCGACGATCTGGCGGATCTCCGGATCGCGCCCGATCACCGGATCGATTTCCCCGGCCCGCGCGCGGGCGGTCAGGTCGACGGCGAAGCGCGCAAGTGCCGAGCCGTCGGCAGCGGTGGTCGCGCCGCGCATCGCCGTGTCGCCGCCCGGCGCAGCCTGCCCGGCCGGTGGCGCCTCCGGCGACCCATCTACGATCGATTCGAGCGCGTCGGCGAGCACGTCGGGCACGATGCGCTCGAATTCGCGCGTGATCGCCACCAGCACGTTGCGCAACTGCGGCGTCTTCAGGATCGCGAGCAGCAGCACCGCGCCGCGAATGCGCGTCGCGTCGTACTTCAGCGTCGCATAGACCCACGCGCGCTCGACCGCGTCGTCGATATGCATCGACAGGTCCGACACCGATCCCGCGCCGCGCGGCAACTTGTCGAGCGCGGCGACGAGGCTGCGATCGAGCGCGGCCTCGTCGATCTCGAAGCGGCGCAGCACGCGCTGCAGGTCGCCGTCGGGCCGCTGCAGCATCTGCTTGAACCAGTGCGCGAGTTCGACGTACGGATTGCCGCGCAGCCGGCAGAACCCGGTCGCCTGCTCGAGCGTCTCGTAGAGGAACGGATTCAGTTTTCCGAACAGGTTGACGCGGCCGATATCGGACATGACGATTCCCGGTTAGGCGGTTTCGCGATGAAGGGGCATGCCGCCGCGCCGCACGTCGTAGCGGACGACGAGGTCGCGCGCAGGGCCCGGTTCGAGCCGCTGCCCGAGCCACGCGGTGCGGCCGATGCCCTGCGGCGCGCCGAGCGCGATCGCCGGCACCGCGTCGGCCGCCAGTTCCAGCTGCACGTCCCAGTCGAATTCGATGCCGACGTACTCGCGTACCCACTGCGCGAGCTGCCGCGCATGCGGGCCGCCCGGCAGGAAGCGGCGATACGCATCGAGCGTCAGCGGGCCGAGGACGATCCGGAAACGCGATTGCGCGTCGCGCACCGCGATGCCAAGCGCGACGACGCCGACGCGCAACGTGGGCCGCGTCGCCCGGATCGTGCAGCGCTCCGAGTGCTCGATCGCGACCCACTGCGGCACGTGCTCGACGATGCGGGCCTCGATACCGAAGTGCCGGCGCAGGATCTGCGCGAGCCCTTCCGGGTTGCGCGTGTGCCGCACGAGATGGCCCGCATGGAAATAGCGTGCATGCGGCGCGAGCGTGTCCGCGTCGGCCGGCGCGTTCGGCTTGTCGCCGTGCGCCACGCGCCCGATCAGGCTCGCGATATAGCCATCGAACCGTGCGCGGCCGGGCCGATCGAGGCTGACCGTCGGCTGTGCATCGGCCCACGCGCGGTAGAACAGCAGGATCAGCCGGTGATGGAACAGGTCGGCGAATGCGGCAAACGTCGGGTCGTCGTGCTGCGCCGCGCGTTCGTGTGCGTATTCGGTCAGGTGCGTCGGCAGCGGCCCGTTCGGGCCGAACAATCCGAAACCGTGGATCGCGATGCGCGGCGGCATGGCGCCGTCGTCGTCGTGGATGCCGGCCAGCATCGACGCGGCGAACGCGAGCGACGGCTGCTGCCCGAGCCGCACCGGTTCGTCACGCGGCCGGGTGGCGCGCCCGAGCGGCGGGCGTCCGGGCGACAGCGCGTCGAGCCAGCGCAGCGCCTGGAACAGGTCGTAACCGTGCGGCGCGGCACGCAGCCGCGCCCACCACGCATCGCGGCGCGCGGCTTCGGCGGCCGGCTGAACGCCGGATGACGGTTCGCGCTTCATATCGCCGGCCGCCTGCCGATACGCGCCGGCCAGCGTGCGAGCGTGCCGCGTTGCGCGCTGGTCAGCACGCATTCGGCGAACGCGTTGATCGATACGTGGCGCGCGAAGAACTGTTCGAGCACCGAGCCGAGCAGGAACGGACTGTCGCCGGAAAACGCATGGTCGTCGACGGTCACGTCGACCTGCACGCCGCGCCCGAACATCAACGGCCCGGACGCCGGCAGCCGGCGGAACACGGGCGAGAACGCGACGCGCTGCACGCCGTCGATCTGCCGGCGCATCGCGGCGTCGGCCGGGTCGGCATGCAGGCCGAGCAGTTCGCGCAGCGCATGCGCGCCCTCTTCGTCGTCGAGATCGGTCAGCGTGTGACGCGCCAGCCCGAGATGGCGGATCAGGCGCCACGCGGTTTGCGCATCCGCGATCGGCGGGCGCGGCCGCGACGGGCCGCGGATGGCGACGATGCGCTCGACCGGGGCCGACACGCGCAGCGTGAACGTGTTCGCATCGCCGGGCGGCTGCAGCAGCACGAGATCGCGGTTCGTGCACAGCGTGTCGGCTGCGAGGTAGCGCATCGTCTCGTCGTACGGCGCGCACTGGCTGTCGACGAGCGACACGTAGGTCTCGCTGCCCACGTAACCGGTGCGCGTGCCGTTCGAGCGTGCCTGCGCGGACACCAGCCGCGGCTCGCGCCGCACCGTGTAGTACGCGCCGTAGTTGCCGTCGTCGCCGGAGAAGGACGCGTGAAACGGCCGGAATTCGCGCGACTGGCCGTCGTCGCGCTGTTCGCTGGCGAGCCGCTGCACCGCATAGACCTCGTAGTCGAGCGGCCGGCTGCGATCGACGACGACATGGTGTTCGCGCGCGCCCGGTTGCAGCGGAATGCGGTCGGCGCGGCGTGCGAACAGGTTCACGGCCGGCGTGCAGTTCAGCGCGAGATGGCGCGCGTCGACGGCCGCTTCGAGCGTCGCGTCGTGTCGGTCGAACAGCACGGTCAGCTCGCACTCGTCGCCGGTCGCACGCGCGAGCGCGGCGCGCAACCCGCCGATGCTGAAGAACAGGAAGCGCGCGGGAAACGCGAAATACTCGCGCAGCAGCCGGTAGCCGTGGAAGCTGCGGCCGTCGTCGGGCAGGATCGCCTGCGCAGGATCGAAGCCTTCGTGGACGATCGCATCGGCGTCGAGCACGTGTAACCAGCGCGGCGGCTGCCCCGGGTCGTGGCACACGACGCCGAGCGCATGTGCGGCGATCAGTTCGAGCAGATGCAGCGCATCGCGCTCGGGGCCCGCGAGATGGAAGGTGAGCCGATCGAGCGGCAACTGCGAGAGCTTGGCGCCGCCGCGCGCCTTCAGCCGGATGCGCAGCGCGCCGCGCACGTCCTGACGCGCGGCGACGGCGCCGCGCGGCAGCCACGACGGCGCGCCGGTGACGGTCGCGTCGATCAGTTCGAGCGGCCACAGCGTCAGGTCGTGCGCGGTGCGGAATTCGCACGCGGTCTGCTCGGACGCGGCCGGCCGCGCGCGCAGCGCGGTGCCGGCCGGCAGGTGCCAGCCCTGCGCGAGACTGCCTTCGTTCAGCAGCGGCGCGAACCGCACGATCGCCATCGACGGCAGCGGCGCGATATAGCCGGGGTACACGGCATCGAGCAGCGCGTGCGTGAAGCGCGGGAATTCGGCATCCATCTTCAGCTGGACGCGCGCGGTGAGGAAGCTGAAGCCTTCGAGCAGCCGCTCGACGTACGGGTCGGGCGGCCCCGACTCATTGAGCCGCAGCCGTGCGGCGACCTTCGGGAACTGCTGCGCGAATTCGCCGCCGAGCTCGCGCAGGTACGCGAGTTCGCGGTTGTAGTAGTCGAGCAGGCGCGTGTCCATCGCGTCAGGCTCCCGTCACGGATTGCAGCGACATCGCGCCCGTCTCGAGATCGAGGCCGGAACGCAGCACGAATTCGAGCGGATGCGGGATCGACCACAGCGTGCCGCGGATCTCGAACAGCAGCACGTTGTGACGCCGTTCGCCGGCGCGGCCGCCGGGCGCGTCGATCACGCTGCGGACATCGATGCTGTCGGGTGCGATGCGCGGCTCGAAGCGGACGATCGCGTCGCGGATCGACGCCTCGACCGACATCCGCTCGACGCCCGACATCGGCTTGCCGACGAGCGGCCGCATCCCGTAGTTGAGCACCGACGCCTGCGCATGCGCGAACGCCGACCAGTCGACGAAGCCGTCCTCGGCGTTGCGCGTGTTGAGCAGCCACGCGAGATCGCGCAGCACGGCCGCACGCAGGCGTTCGGTGCCGATCCATAACGCGCCGGGCGCCTCGGCGGCGCGTTGCGGTGCGTCGTCGGTGAGCCGGTCGAGCAATGCCGGCTGCAGCCGGTCGCGCAGGCTGCCCTCCCGGCCGTCGCGGGATCGCGGGTCGTCCATGGTCGTCTCCGTGCCTCTGCTCGCCCCGTCACATCTCGGTGTTTTCCTTGATGTTCCAGCCGACCGTCACCTCGGCGCCCTTGCCGCCGTTGTCGTTCTGCTGCCAGTACTGCTTCTTCACCTTCGCGGCCTGGAAGCCGTAATGCATCATCAGCCGGTCGGCGACGTCGCCCGGATCGATGCCCGCGACCTGCGCGGACGTGACGAGCACTTCCTGCAGCGTCACGCGCATGAATTCGACCTGCGTGCCGCCCGTCTTGCACGCGGAAATCTCGACCGACGACAGATGCTTGCCGTTCGCGCAGTTCTTGATGATCGCGGGCGCGCCCTTGTCCATGTACGCGGCGACGACGAGATCGTTGAAGCTCGCCTTCCCCGCGTTGCCGCCGCTGCCGCTCGCCATCGCGCCCGGCTGGCTTGCGCCCCACGTGAACGACTGGATGTCGGTCCAGCCCTTGTGCTGCGCGTCCGCCGATTCGCCGGTCACGCCGTCCACCTTCATAAACATTGCCACGCCCATAACCGTCTCCGTTTCAGTGCGATGTCAGGATGAATGCCGCGTTGAATGCCGATCGTTGCCTGCCGCGCCGCTCACTCGTTCGCCGCCTTCGCGGTCGGCAGCCGCGAGATGAGCCGCAACGACACGGTGAGCCCTTCGAGCTGGTAGTGCGGCCGCAGGAAGAATTTCGACGTGTAGTAGCCGGGGTTGTCCTCGACCTCGTCGACGACCACCTGCGCGGCCGCGAGCGGCTTGCGCGCCTTGGTTTCCTGCGACGAGTTCACGGGGTCGCCGTCGACGTAGTTCATGATCCAGTCGTTCAGCCAGCGCTCCATGTCGTCGCGTTCGCGGAACGAGCCGATCTTGTCGCGCACGATGCACTTCAGGTAATGCGCGAAGCGGCAGCATGCGAACAGGTACGGCAGGCGGCCGGACAGCCGCGCGTTCGCGGTTGCGTCGGGGTCGTGGTACTCGGCCGGCTGATACAGCGACTGCGCGCCGATGAACGCCGCGAAATCGGAGTTTTTCCGGTGGACGAACGGCATGAAACCGTTCTTCGCGAGTTCGGCTTCACGGCGGTCGCTGATCGCGATCTCGGTCGGGCATTTCTGGTCGACGCCGCCGTCGTCGGTCGGGAACGTGTGGCTCGGCAGCCCTTCGACGGCCCCGCCCGATTCGACGCCGCGGATCGACGAGCACCAGCCGTACTGCTTGAACGAGCGGTTGATGTTCGCGGCCATCGCGTACGCCGAATTCGCCCACGTGTAGCGGTCGTGGTTCGCGGCGTCGGTGTCTTCCTCGAAGTCGAATTCGTCGACGGGATTGGTGCGCGCGCCGTACGGCAGCCGCGCGAGAAAGCGCGGCATCGCGAGGCCGACGTAGCGCGAGTCCTCCGACTGCCGCAGGCTGCGCCACGCCGCGTATTCGGTGTTCTGGAAGATCTTCGTCAGGTCGCGCGGGTTCGACAGCTCCTGCCAGGAATCCATCTGCATCAGCTCGGGCGACGCGCCGGCGATGAACGGCGCATGCGCGGCCGCCGCGATCTTCGACAGTTCGCCGAGCATTTCGACGTCCGGCGGGCTGTGATTGAAATGGAAGTCGCCGACGAGGCAGCCGAACGGCTCGCCGCCGAACTGACCGTATTCCTCTTCGTAGATCTTGCGGAACAGCGGGCTCTGGTCCCACGCGACGCCCTTGTAGCGCTTGAGCATCCGCGCGACCTCGTTGCGCGACGCCGGCAGCGCCTTGATCTTCAGCAACTCGTCGGTCTCGGTGTGCGTGACGAGGTAATGCAGCCCGCGCCACGCGCCTTCGAGCGTCTGGAACTCGTTGTGATGCAGGATCTGGTTGATCTGCTCGGACAGCTTCCGGTCGATCTCCGCGATGATCTGCTTCACGCTGCCGTACGCGTCGGTCGTCATGCCGACCGTATGTTCGAGCGCCTGCTGTGCGAGCGTGCGCACCGCGCGTTCGACCGACTCGCGCGCCTCGGCCGTCTTCGGCTTGAACTCCTTCTGCAGCAGCGCCGCGAACTCGTCGTGCGCGACGGCCGGCTGGGCGGCCTGGCGCGTGTCGGCGCGGGACTGGACGGGATCATTCATCGCGGGCCTCCGGTCGGGTCGCGTCGCCGCCCTGCGCGGGTTCGCGTGGTTCGCGCACGAGCGTCTTCAGCAGGTCGGGATCGTTGATCGCGCGCTCGATCAGCTGTTCGGCGCCGTGCTTGCCGTCCATGTACGACAGCAGGTTCGACAGCTCGGTGCGCGCCTCCAGCAGCCGGCGCAGCGCGTCGACGTTGCGCGCGATCGCGGCCGGCGAGAAATCGTCGATCTGCTCGAACGTCATGTCGACGTTGAGCATGCCTTCGCCGGTCAGCGTGTTCGGCACCTGGAACGCGACGCGCGGCGCGACCGACTTCATCCGCTCGTCGAAGTTGTCGACGTCGATTTCGAGAAACTTGCGCTCCGGCAAATCCGGCAGCGGCTCGGCGCGCTTGCCGGCCAGGTCCGAAATCACGCCCATCACGAACGGCAGCTGCACCTTGCGTTCGGCGCCGTAGGTCTCGACGTCGTACTCGATCTGCACGCGCGGCGCCCGATTGCGCGCGATGAACTTCTGTCCGCTGCCCGCTGCCTTGGTTCTGTCCGTCATCGTCCACTCCTTCACTTCGATCAGGTTGCGCGAGTCGTTGCCGCCGCCCGCGTGGCGGCTTCCATCGTTCGGTTCATTCGCTCCGTTCGCCGCTCAGCAGGTCCAGCTTCGGCAGGCTCTCCGGCGCGAGATCGCGGATGATTTCGTAGAAGTCGAGCGCGAGCAGCCGCTGGGCGCGCCGCAGCAGCAGCGGCGCGGGATGGCTCGGCTCGTGCAGCTCGAAATAGCGGCACATCTTGTCGAGGCCGAGGCGGACGTCGTCGCGGCTCGTGACGTCGGCATCGCGCCAGGCGTCGGCATTCGGCATGGCCGCCTGCGCGGCCGGCGCGGTGCCGACGGGTGCGGCCTGCCGGGCAGGCATCGCGCCGTCCGGTGGGTGTCGTGACGGCTCGGGCAGCGGCACTTCCTGCACGATCCGGCGCAACGCTTTTTCGGCATCGCCCTCATCGGGCGCCCATTCGCGGCCGAGCTTGTCCGCGACGCACGCGCGGATCGCATCGAGCGATTGCAATGCGGTACGCGCGGCGTCGAGCGGTGTCGTGCCGTCGTCGCGTGCGGCCGACAGCGCGGCGATCAGGCTTTCGCGGCTGCCGGTCGCGGCGGCGCCCGTTTCGTCGCGGCCGTCGAGCAGCCGTTCGGCGTCGCGCACGGTCGGCCCGCCGTCGAACAGCGGCTGGCGCCGCGCCGCGCGTGCGCAATCGTGCGCGCCGGCCACGTCGGCGAGTGCGTTGGTCCGCGGTGTCGGGTCCGGCTCACCGTCCGCGTCGAGCCGCGGATGCAGGTCGTCCCAGCGGTGTTCGAGCAGTGTCGCGACGACCGCGAGTGCATCCGCATAACCGGGAATACCGTGCTGCTCGGTCCAGCTGCGTGCGAGACATGCGACGACGCGCAGGTCTTTCGTGCGGGTGGACAACGCGAGCGCCAGCCGTTCGACCGTACGCCAATCGGGCGCCTCGGCCGGGATCACGGTGTCGCCGTACTGCTGCTCGGCGCGCGGCGTCGCGCGCTCCTGCAGTTGCAGGAACTCGGCGTCGTATTCGAGGTTGGCGCCGCATGGCGCATCGGGCGCGACGTCCGCGAGCAGCCGGCCGATCAGGTCGGCGCGCGGCGATGCCGGCACGCCGGGCGATGCCGCGGAATATTCGGCGGCGGCCAGCGCCGCCTGGCTGACGTCATTCGAATGCATAGTCGATGTTGACCGGTTTGCTGCCGAAGTCGATCGCGACGGTGCGGTGCAACGGCGGCAGCGTGCCGTTGCGGATCTCGATCACGTAGACGCCCGGCGTCAGCGACACCGAGCGCAGCGGCGGGCTCGCGCCGCGCCGTGCGCCGTTCACGTAGACATCGCCCCACGGCCGCACGTTGAAACGCACCTGGACGGTCTCCTGCGTCTTCGGTGGACGTGGTGGCGATTCCGCCGCTGGCGCGTTCACGGCGGCGACGGCCGTTTCGGTTTCCGGCGGCGGCTTCGGCACAGGTGTCGGCGTTGTCGCCGGTGCTGCCGCCGCTTCCGACGGCGGCACGTTGACGACCCGCTCCGACGCGTCGAGGCTGCCGGCCGGTGCGATGGTCGAACTCGCGCCGGCTCGCGCCGGGGGCGGAGTCGTAACGGTCGTCGCGACCTGCGGCGCGGGCGCGGCGGCCTCGACGGCAGGCGCGCTGGCCGGCGCGGCGGCGACGAGCGGCGGCGGAACATCCGCGGACGATCCGGCCGGCAGGCTCGACGGCGGCACGACGGTCGGTGTCGGCCCCTGCTGGGCCAGCGTGGCGGCTGGCGTGCTGGCGGGAGGTGACGCACCGGCCAGCGGCTGGCTTGCGGCGGGCGTGGTGTCGTCGACGACACGGGCCGGACGCGACAGATAGGTTGCGGCGAGGCCGACGGCGATCAGCGCAACGACTGCGCCACCGACATAGACGGGCACGCGACGGCTGCGTGATCCGGCCGCCGCCGCCGCATGCGCGGTGCCGGTCGGCGGTGATGTGCCGCCGGACGACGCGGCCGGTGCGGCAGGCCGCGACGCAGTCGCACCTGCGGCTCCGGCAAGCGGGTCGGCATTGCTGTTGGTGTTTCCCGCTTCTGGCGCCGTGTCACGCTTGCCGATAGCGGTGTCGACACCTGGCGCTCGCGTGCCGGGATCGTCGTGCGCTGCACGGCTCGCTGCCGGCGGTTCCATCGCACGTTCGGCATTTCCGTCCGGCGCACCGGATTCGGCAGGCTTTGCCGCATGCGCTGCCGCCGAAGCCGCGAGCGTTCCCGCAGCGCCCGTCGCGACGCCTTGCGCAGCCGCCTTCGACGTGGAAGATCCTTCCGGCTCCGGCTCCGGCTTCGTGCCGGACACGGCTGACGACGCGGAGGCGGTTTCCGACGGCGTCGACACTTCGTCCGGACGCGCTGACTTCGACGGTGGCACAACCGTTTCGGCCTTGCCCGAAGCCGTCCCGCCCTCACCGATCGCCGAAGCAGCGGAAGCCGCCGACGCATCGGCCTTCCCTTCCCCGCCTTTGCCTGCATCCCCCACCGGCGGCACGACCGCCGCGCCATACCCGCTCCCCGTCCGGTCGACATCCCGCAACCCGAGTTCCGCCGCGAACGCCGCGACCGATTCCGGCCGGTCCTGAATCCGCAACTGCAGCGCATGATCGACCGCCGCGAGAAACGCCGGGCTGTACACCTCGCCGGCCGGCAGTTCGCGCGACGCGAGCGGCCGGTACGTATCCTTGATGCTGCGCACGACGGCCGCGGGCGGCAATTCGCCGGTGATCATCGCGTGCATCACCGCGCCGAGCGCATAGAGGTCGGTCCACGGCCCCTGGCTGAACGCGGGATCGTCGGTGTACTGCTCGATCGGCGCGTAGCCCGGCTTGATCATCATCGCGCCGTCGTCGACCATGTCGCCGATCCGTTTGCGCGCCGCGCCGAAGTCGAGCAGGATCGCGCTGCCGTTCGGGCGGATCAGCACGTTGTCGAGCGCGACGTCGCGATGGAAGCATTGCGCGCGATGCAGCGTGTCGAGCGCGCCGAGCAGCGCGCCGACGATATTGCGCAACTGCGTCTCGCTGATCCGCATCCCGCTGTCGAGCAGCTGCTTGAGCGTGCGCCCCTCGTAGAACGGCATCACCATGTACGCGGTGCCGTGGCTTTCCCAGAAGTGCAGGACCTTGACGAGCCCCGGATGATCGAACTGTGCGAGCAGGCGCGCCTCGTTGAGGAACGCGCCGCGTCCCGCATCGAACGCCTGCGCGAACCGCTCCGAACGCAGCGACACCGTGTAGTCGCCGCCGCGCGTCGCGAGCATCGACGGCATGTACTCCTTGATCGCGACTGCACGCCGCAACGTGCGGTCGAACGCGCGATAGACGATGCCGAAACCGCCGATGCCCAGCACCTCGTCGAGCTGCAGCTCGCCAAGGCGATGGCCGAGCGGCAGCGGCCGCACCGTGAATTCGGATGCGTCGCCGCGTGTCGCCGTGTCGTGCTCGTTGTCTCTCGCTCCAGTGTCCTTCATCTCCACCACCTCTCGAAACCGCATCCTTTCCGCCTGCCGCGCGCGGCGGCCCGCCGACCGTCGCCCAGGCCGCTAGCCGCCGCCGAACAGCGTCAGGAACAGCGCGTTGTCGGGCGTGCCGGTGTGCGCATGCGTGCGCAGCGGCGATCCGTCGGCGCGGTTGGTCCACCAGAAGCTGGTGCCGCCGTGCGGATCGAAATAGCCGGACAGCCCCGGCCATGCCGGCGGCGCCGGCTGCTCCGGCAGCGCCGCCGGCATGCCGTCGACGAGGTGCGCCGCGTCGCGACCGGCGGCCGGCGCGAGCCGCACGCGTTCGAGCGTCTGCTCGAGGTCGCCCGGTGCGCGCGCATGGCGGATCGCGTCGAGCAGCGCATGGCCGACCTGCCAGTAGAACGCGTCGGCGGCGTCCGGCAGCCCGTTCCAGTAGTCGGCCGCGCGCATCGGCAGCGTGACGATCACCGGGTAATAGCGCCCGACGCGATCGCAGCTCGGCGCGAGGCAGCCCGACTGCACGTACGACGCGCCGGCACCGGCCGGGATCAGGAAATTCCAGACCGGCGCGACCGTGTAGTGGCGCTCGATCTCGTCCGTGCCGCGCTGGCGCATCGCGGCCATCCCCTGCTGCAGCCAGCGTTCCCACCACAGCGCGAGCGCATGCGGCAGCCGGCTGTTCACGAAGTCGCCGGCGCCGGGAATCTTCCCGTACCAGGCCGGCGCGTCGCCGTCGGCGCGCGCGAGCGGCGGTGTCGGGCTCATGGCTTCGGAGGGCATGTAAAGGACTCCATCTGGGGCAGCCGGAACGGGTTGCGGACACTGCCCGCATTCACCTGCAGCACGATCGGTTTGCCGTCGACCGTGAAGCGCGCAATCATCTGGTCCGAACCGCGCCCGGCCGACACGGCCGCGCGGTCGAACAGCCGGTGCAGCGCCCACGGCCCGTCGGTCGAGAAGCCGTCGGTCGCGCCGGCCTGGCCCGACACCTGCAGCCGCACCTGGTTGCTGCCGCGCGGGCCCGGCCAGTCGACCGCGCTCTGCACGAGCGGGCCGTGCGCGTAGCGGACGATCTGCCCGTCCACGTCGAGCACCATCTCGCTGATCGACGGGTCCATTTCGAGCGGCTGGACCTGCACCTTCAACTGCGCCGTGCGTGCGCCGCCGCCGAAATAGACGTCGCGGATCACCGCGGCCTTCTCGAACGACGCGAGCATCGCCGCGGCCGACGGATCGGCATCGGCATTGCGGTTCGCGAAGCGCCACGGGTGGGACGTCGTATCGACGATCGACTGCAGGTTCTTCTGGAAGAAGTCGTCCATCAGGCCGCCCGGCGCGAACATCTGCGCGAAATCGGCCGGCGCGACGTCGCGCGACGCACCGCGCGCGAACGGATAGCGGCCCGCGATCGCCTGCCGGCAGAAGTCGCCGACGTTCGCGCCGGCACGCTGCGCGACACTGCGCTGCTCGACCGTCGCGACGCTGCCGTTGGCGACGTTCGACAGGTCGTCGAGCACTTCGCGGAACGGTGTCGGCAGGCGGCCGGCCTGCGCGCGCAGCCGTGCGGGGGCGTCTGACGGCGGCGGTTGCGCGCCGCTCCTCAGCGCGTCGTCGGTGGCGGTCAGGTACGTGTACAGCGCGTCGATCGACTTCAGCACCGCGTCGAATGCCTGCGCCTGGTCGCCGCTGCCCGGCGCGAATGCACGCAGCCCGGCGAAATGGCTGTCGACCACCTGTTCGGGGCTCGCGGGCGCCGCCGCCGACGGATTCGCGTCGCTGGCCTGCCCCGCGAAGATCTGCGACAGCGAGCTGCGCGCCTCGTCGACCTTGTCCTGCGCACGCGACGCCAGATTGCGTGCGCCGCCCGGCGCGTCGCCGAGCGCCGTATCGCGTGCCAGTGCCACCATCAGCCGCGTGAGCGGCGAATCGGCCGACGACAGCGCACGTGCGACCTGGATGCTCTGCGCGAGCGTCGCCGTGCGCTGCAGCTTGATGTCGGCGAGATAGTCGTCCCAGATCTTCAGGTAGTCGTTGAGGTAAAGCTGGCGGATGTCGCGAGCCCATGCGGCCGCGTCGTTGGGCCCGGGGATCTCGGACAGGCCGAGGTTCAGCACCCACACCTCCTCGCGCCCGTACGCGTCGACCTCGCCGGCCAGGCGCGGCGCGAACACGTTGCGATAGCCGTTGCGCGTATAGAAGCCCGGCACGCCTTCCGACAACGGCTTGCCGCCTTGGCGGCGGAACACCAGCGACGCGTCGGGGCCGACCGCGCGCGCGACGCTGAAGTCGAACGCCGACGTTGCCGGCCGCAGCGTGCGCGTGAGCTGCCGGTACAGCCGCTGCGAGAACGGCACCTGCCGCAGCCGGTCGCGCACGTCGGCCACGAGCCGCTCGTTCATCGGATACGGCGACACGGCGACACGGCTGCCGAACAGCGCGGCGAGATGCGCGCGCAGCGCCGCGCGTTCGGCCGGCGAGAAATCCGGCGGCAGCGAGCGTTCCATTTCGAGGTCGACGACGGCCTGCACGAACGCGGGATCGTAGTGCGCGCTGTCGTACAGCATCAGGTACGCCTTCAGCGCCGCATACGCGTATTCGGTTTCATCGGGGCGCGCATCGCGCAGCGCGGCTTCCATCCGGCTCGCGGCGATCGGCAGCAGGACGTCCTCGAGCGCGCGCCGGTACACGGCGTCGACGGCCTCGTCGATCTTCTCGCCCTGGAACAGCCCCCACCGGTACGCAAGCGGCGGATGCTGCAGGTCGACACCGCCCGCATTCGCGAGCCCGCCGAGCGCGTCGAGCACGGGCAGCAGCCGCGCGATGTCGGACGCATCGGAGAATTTCGCGCCGGCGATCTGCGAATCGACCGCCGGCACGCGTGCGGCGATCTGGTCGAGATACGCGCGGTTGTTCGCATAGCTGCGCAGCCACGCGGCCAGCACGGCCACGCACACCAGCGCGAGCAGCACGTAGCCGGCGAACTGCAGCACGCGCCGCTTCTGGTGCCAGCGCAGGTCGCTGCCGGCCAGCGCGGCTTCGCGGAAGATGTGTTCCTGCAACAGCGATTTCAGGAAGAAGCTGCGCCCGGTCGACCCGACCTGAGCGACCGGCGGCACACCCTCGATCTTCAGGAAGCGCTTGATGCCGCTCATCACGCGATCGAACGCGGTGCCCTCCTGCGTGCCGCTCGTCAGGTAGACGCCGCGCAGCATCGGCATCGGCTCGTAGCTCGACACCGAAAACACCTCGGCGACGAACTGGCCGAGCATGTCCTGCAGGTCGGCGATCTGCTGCGGCAGCAGGTACGTCATCTCGCGCTGGCGCGCGTCGGTCTGCGCGGCGAGCAGTTCGGGCAGCCCGTCGTTCAGCCGCTGGTGCAGCAGCCGGTATTCGCGGTCGAACGCCGCGCGCAGGTCGAAGCCCGGCGCTTCGCTCTGCGCGAGCGGGAACGTGAAGCCCCACACCTGCGCGCATTCCGCGCGGCCGTAGGCACCGAAGTATTCGGCGAACCCGGCCAGCAGGTCGGCCTTCGTCACGAGCAGGTACACGGGAAAGCGGATGCCGAGCTGCGCGCGCAGTTCGAGCAGCCGCTTGCGCAGCACCATCGCGTGCTGCGTGCGCTCGGCTTCCGATGCGCCAAGCAGGTCGGCGACGCTGATCGTCAGCATCGCGCCGTTCAGCGGCTGGCGCGTGCGGTATTTCTTCAGCAGGTCGACGAAGCCTTTCCACTCGGCTTCGTCGAGCGCACGGTTGCCTTCGTGCGTCGTGTAGCGGCCGGCCGTGTCGATCAGCACGGCATCGTTCGTGAACCACCAGTCGCAATGCCGTGTGCCGCCCACGCCGCGAATCGCCGCACGGCCGAACTGTTCGGCGAGCGGGAAACTGAGCCCGGAATTGACGAGCGCGGTGGTCTTGCCCGAACCCGGCGCACCGATGAACACGTACCACGGCAACTGGTACAGATACTGGCGCGACATCCGGTCGAACCAGCGCGGCAGGCCCTTGCGCACGGTATCGGCCTGCCCGAAGCGGACCTTCTTCAGCAGCGTCGCGGCTTCGTCGAAGCGGCTGCGCAACTCGTCGAGCTGCGCCTTCGCCGGATCGTCGGCGATGGCCGGCCCCGGCGCGGCCTCGCGCAGCTGGTTCAACAACTGCGCGTTGAGGCGGCCGGCGCGCCAGCTGCGCCACGCGACGCGCACGCCCCACGCGATGAACAGCACCGCGATCGTCAGCCCGCGCGCCCAGCCGCTTTCGAGCGGCCGGACCTCGGCAAACGCGAACAGCGGGCCCGCGAGCCACACGAAGCATGCGAGCACGACGAGACCGGCGAAGGTCCAGATTTCCCGCGACGGCAACGGCCGGACGAAACGCGCGACAGCCTGGTTCATGTTAGTTGGCCCCCTGCGTCGCGCCGACGGCGGCACTGCCGGGCGCCGGCAGCAGCGTGATCTCGACGCGCCGGTTCAGCGCGCGGTTCGCGGGCGAATCGTTCGGCGCGACCGGATCGAGCGTGCCGCGCCCTTCCGCCGCCAGCCGCTCCGGATGATCGAGCCGCGCGGCGATCATGCTGCGCACGGCTTCCGCGCGTTCGCGCGACAGATCCCAGTTCGACGCGAAGCGCGCCGTATGCACCGGCGTGTCGTCGGTATAGCCGGTCACGCGCACGTTGCCGGGCACCTTGTTCAGCGCATCGGCGACGCGTGCGAGCACCGGCACGTAACGGTCGATCACCGACGTCGAGCCGGATTTGAACAGCCCGTCGCCGCGCAGCACGATCACGCTGCGATCGGCATCGTCGCGCACCGACACGAGGCCGGCCGCGATCTCGGGCGCAAGGAACTTCGCGATGCGCGGCGCCGGCGCCGGGCGCGGCGGCGCCTGCGCGGGCTGCAGCTTCGGCACGTGCAGTGCGTCGATCGACGCGAACAGCCGGTCCGAGTGCCCGGCGAGCGCGATGCGCAGCCCGACGAACAGGCCGAAACCGATCAGCAGCGCGAGCGCCACGCACACCCACAGCGGGACGACGAACCGGCGGGCGACATCGCGCGTGACGACGTCGCGCCAGTGCGGCGACAGCGCGGGCTCGAATTCGCCGCGCACCGAACGGATCGTCAGCGCGAGCTGGTGGCGTAGCGCGTCGAGCTGCGCGTGACCGTTGTCGAGCACGCGATAGCGGCCCTCGAAGCCGAGCGCGAGACAGAAATACAGCAGCTCGAGCAGGTCGAGATGCTGGCGGGGCTGCTGCGACAGCCGTTCGAGCAGGTGGAAGAATTTCTCGCCGCCCCAGGTCTCGTTGTGGAACGACACGAGCAGGCTGTGCGACGACCACACGCTGCCGCCCCACGGCGTCAGCGCGGCCGCCTCGTCGAGCGCCGTGCACAGGCAGTAGCGCGCGCCGATGATCGCCTCGGACGGCACGCCGGCTTCCTGCGCGCGCGCCTCGAACTGCCGGATCTCGACGACGAGATGCTCGCGCAGCCACGCCGGATTCGGATGGTGGACGGTCGAGCGGATCTGCGGCACGAGGTTGAGCAGCGGGTTCGCGGCGGCGACGAGCGGGTTCGTGCCGCTCGCGCTCCAGCGGCCCGGCCGCGGCTGCGTGGCCGTCGGCCCGGCCGTGCCCGCCGCGGCAGCCGGATGCATGCCGCCCGGATTCGGCGGCACGAATCCGCCGGCGCCGGCGGAGATCGGATCGGAAGAAGAATTCATCGCGTCGCCCCGCCGTCACCCGCGTATCGCCCAGAACTCCATCGAGAGTCCGGGGAATTCGCCGGCGAAATGAAAGGCGAGACCGCCGGAGCGCGCCAGCTGCTTCCACAGGTCGCTGCCCTTGTCGATCTCGAAGTACGTATGGCCCGCGTGATACGGGATCTGGCGCGGCGCGACCGGCAACTGGCGCATCGTGATGCCCGGCAGCTGCAACTGCACGAGATCGCGGATCCGCTCGACGGGCCCGAGCTTGGCCTGCGCGGGAAAGCGCGTGCGCAGGCTGTCGGCCGGCAAGTCCGCGCGCACCGCGAGCACGAAACCGGCCGTGTCGCGCAACGCGGGGTCGGCCAGCGTCGCGACGCGGATGCCGTTGCCTGCATCGCGCAGCTCGATCTGGATCGCGTTTTGCTCGAGCACCGTCGACAGCGACCGCCGCAGTTCCGCGATCAGTTCCGCGAAGCTCGTCCGCAGGTCGTCGTGCACGTAGACCGCGAGCGACTGCGGGCGCCGGCCGGCCGCCGTGAACGTGCTCAGGTCGCACGCGAGCTTCAGCCAGTCGCAGAACAGCGTTTCCGGATGCGTCGACACGTGCTGCTGCGCATGCCAGGTCAGCGCGAGATAGCGGTTCACGAGTTGCAGCAGCAGGAAATCCGCGACTTCCGACACGCCGCCCCGCCCCGGTTCCGACAGCCGTTCGCCAAGCGCCTCGCTGCGCTGCGTGAGCAGCCCGTGCAGTTCGCGCGCATAGGCGAGCAACACCGCATCGCGCTGCGCGACGAGCCGCGGCGGAATGTAGCCGTCGTCGACCAGCAGCCGTGCATCGGTGCGCCGCTCGACGATCCGCGCGACGCCGAGCGCGTGCCAGTCGCCGGTCAGCTCGGCTTCGAGCATCAGCCGGACGTTCAGGCGGCCCGTCTGCAGCAGCGCGGGGCCGAGCGCGACCGCGTTCGCATCGGCCACTTCGTATTCGCGCACGACGTAGCGCGCGACATCCGCGTTGCCGTCGCCGCCGTTGGCCGCGCCCGCGCCCGCGCCGAACGACACCTCCTCGCCGCCGCCGCGCCACAGCGGCAGCGCGAGCACGACGAGCTGGTCCTTCGCGTCGGCCGGTACGTCGAGCGGCTCGGGGAGATCGTCCGGATGCGACAGGTCGAACGGCGTACCGTCGCGCATCACGCCCGACGCGGCGCGCAGCGCGACCTTGCCGAGCGCCAGTTGTTCGCGATCGATCTCGAGCGCGTCGAAGCCCCAGTAGAAGCCTTGCAGCGGCAGGCAGCGCAACGCGACATAGCGCTCCCAGTGCCGTTCGAGCTGCTGGAAATGCTGCGGGCGCAGGAACATGCCCTCGGTCCACACTACGCGCTGGCGGAGCGCCGCGACCGGCGTCGCGGACATCGTCGGTTCGGTCATGGGCGCCCCTGCGGATTGTTCAGCGCGACGCCGCCGTTCCGGACCGCGATCGACAGCTTCAATTCGCCCGGCGATGTCTGCCAGAACTTGTAGAGGTTGAGCTGCTTCGCGCGCGGCAACGGCACCGTCAGCCGCCAGCGGTTCTTTTCGAGCATCCGGTATTCGGCGACGACGCCGATCGCGCCGGCCTCGACGTTGCCGCGATAGTGCAGCGTGCGCGACTCGCCGGGCCGCAGGATCACGCGGTCGGTGCCGAGCAGGTCCGCGCCGAGCACGTTCTCGGGCTTGTCCTGCAGCGAGAAGAAATCCGCGCTGTCGAAGGCCGACGCCGCACGCAGCTGGAACACCTTCAGCACGATCGGCGACGGCTTGCGGTTCATGTCAGGGTTGACGTCGGGCGCAACGTCGACCGTGATCGCATACGGCACCGCGGCCGCGTGCTCCGTCGCGCCGCACCCCGGCAGCAGCAACACGCATCCCCATACGATGAAACGGCTCGACCGCCATTGCATATTCCACCCTCGCCACCCAATAGCCATGCGCCGGTTTTCAACTGCGAAACCGGGTGATCGGATCAAAAAAAGGGACAATCAATTAGTCGGTAATTGTGTAATTCGCATATCCTTCCATTGCAATTTATTCCGGCAGATTGTTCTGGTAAAAAGCCGGGTCGAATCATCCGGAATTCGTAAAAATCGATTTTGCTAGATGACAGGCAATTGAGTCGAGATTGGCATTTGACGGAAAAAGTTAATCCGACCGGTTCGCCTGGGCGGCCCGGTTCTATTGCTTGGACACCTGTCGGATGGGCACGGGGCATAAGCCGGCCGGCCGCCGAGCAAGGGGCGCTCGCGACGCTGACGGTGTGCCGGGCTATTCGTTCCGCCCGAATGGACGGTCCATTTTTTCGTGCATTGACGAGCCCTGACAAAACAACTGACGAATCCAAAAAACACAGCGAACTATAGATCGTTTTCCCGGTTTAACAAGCGCTGAAATTCGTAGTCTATTTTCAATCTGAAATGGAATCGGATCGGCCAGTTGAAACAAAACGTAACAGCGATATCGGCGCCGATGATTGGCACTAGAATCCAACAGCGTTTGTGTGCCACATTCCAAAACCACAATTTTTATTTCAATAATGAAAGGTCGTTCATCGATCGTTCTTTTCCTCGGCGCGCTGTTGCTGGGGGCCGGCGGGTGCAGCACGTCGTCCCCGACGCAGTCGGCCGCGCATGCGACGCTCGACAGCGCGCGCACCGCGTACGCCGCCGGCGACTACGGGCGCACGATCGCGCTGCTGAACCATGCGAAGGAGATCGACGGCGCCGACGTCGATACGCAGGTCGCCGCGCACAAGCTCCTCGCGTTCAGCTACTGCGTGACGAACCGCGTCGCGCAATGTCGCGCGGAGTTCTCGAAGATTCTCGACCTCAACCCGCGCTTCGACTTGTCCCCCGCCGAGAAGGGGCATCCGGTCTGGGGGCCCGCGTTCGAATTCGCGCGCCGCAGACATGCGTCGGCATCCTGAACGAACCGGTTTCCACGCGAGCGCTTCATCCACCGAGCGACGTATGACATGCAACTGATCGTGATCGAACATGCCGGCGAGCCGGTCGAAAACGACTCCTACGACGCCGTCGTGTTTCATCCGCCGGGCGGCACCATCGGCCGCGCGACCGACAACCATCTGGTGCTGCGCGACGACACCCGGCAGGTTTCGCGGCTGCAGGCGCTGCTGCAGGTCGGCGACGACGCGTGCCTGCTGAAGAACCTGAGCAGCGTGTCGACGATCGAGGTGAACCGTGAACCGGTCGGCTATGCGCAGGAGCGGCCGCTCAATACCGGCGACATCATCCGCATCGGGCCGTACGTGTTGCGGGCCGAGCGCGACGACGGCAACGCTGACGACGGCGCGCCGGTCATCGACATGGCCCTCGATACTGGTGAACCGATCGGCACGCGCGATGCCCCCGAGGCGGCCGCGGCGCCCCCCTCGCCCTTGCCGAAGGTGGCCGGCAACCGGCTGTGGGGGCTGCTCCAGGATCGCCTCGCGCCCCGCGGCAAGGCGGCGGATGCCGGCACGCGGCCCGGTGGTCCCGCCCGCCCGGATGCGCCGCGGCCCGCGCACCGCGCCGCGCCGTCGCAGCGCGACCTGAACCAGTTGTCGATCGATCCGCTCGACCTGTTCGCGCAGTCGTCGGGCGATCCTGGCGCGTCGGGCACGGCGTCGCCCGCCGATCGCGGCAACGCGGATCGCGACACGGTGCACGCGACGCAGGCCGACCATGCGCCCGAGTGGACGCAGCACGTGCGCGTTCAGCCGGCGGCCATGCGTGCCGACACTCGGCCGGCCGACGAGCCGGCACCACACGCCGCGCGCGCGACGCCGGCGCCGCCGACGCCCGACGAGCTGTTGAACGCGTTCTTCGAAGGCGCGGGGCTCGACGTGGCCGCCGAGTCGCACCAGTGGTCGGCCGAACAGCTGTACATCGCGGGTCAGCTGCTGGCGCTGTTCGCGAACGGCACCGTCGAGCTGCTGTCGTCGCGCAGCATCCTGAAGCGCGAGGTGAAGGCGCACATGACGATGCTGCTCGATCGCGAGAACAACCCGCTGAAGCTGCTGCCGGACGGCGGCGCCGTGCTGCGGCAGATGTTCGGGTTGCCGCTGCCGGGCTTCATGTCGCCGCAGAGCGCGGTCAGCGATGCGTTCCAGGATCTGCATGCGCACCAGATCGGCATGGTCGCGGGCATGCGCGCCGCGCTGATGGACCTGCTGACGCGCTTTTCGCCGCAACGGCTGCGCGAACGCGACGACGCGATGCGCTGGTACGAGAAGCGCGTGCCGGCGCTGTACAAGGCGCGGATGTGGGATCGCTACGCGGCGACCCATCGCGATACGGTGTTCGCGATCGAGGACGATTTCGCGTCGGTGTTCGGCAAGGCGTTCCTCGCCGCATACGACGCCGAAGTGGAAAGCTATCGCGGCAGCAGCCGGCATTGAGCCGCGCGAGCGGCCACTGCCCGGCCAGGCATGCGCGAATCGGGATAAGCTCGTCCTGCACAGTCAATGAATGCTGTCGGGAGCGACATGAGCACGATAACGGAGACCTTCGATCCGGCCGTACCGCCGGCACGCATGGCGCGGCTCGTGCTGGTGACGCCCGACGGCGCGGTGGTCGGTTGCCTGCCGCCGATGCCGGTCGCGATCCCGTGGTGGCAGGAGGTGGAGTCGGTCGTGCGTGCCGCGCGCGAACGCCATCGCGTCGACGTGACGATCCTGCGTTTGTTGGAAACCGCTCGCGATCGCGCCCCTGGCGGCGAAGTCACCTACCTGGCCGAGATCGCGTCGCCGGTTCCGGCCGAATGCTGGGCCGGGAACATCGAGCCCCATGCATTGCGCCAACGCTACGCGCTGCCGGGCGGCCCCGCGGCCGATCTCGGCTGGGCGGCGCGCGTGCTGGCCGATCGCGGCCTGTCGGCGAGCGCCCGGCCCGTGCAGGTGCGAACCTGGAACCTGTCCAGCGTGTGGCGGATCCCGATCGGCGGCCAGTCGGCCTGGCTGAAGGTGGTGCCGCCGTTTCTGGGGCACGAGGGCCGCGTCATCACGGCATTGGCCGGCCGGCGCGTGCCGACGCTGCTCGGTCATGACGAATGCGGGCGCATCCTGCTCGCGGACATTCCCGGTGACGACCAGTACGATGCCGCGCTGCCGCAACTGTTCGACATGGTGACGTTGCTGGTCGACCTGCAGGCTGCATGGATCGACCGCGTCGACGAACTGCGTACGATGCGCTTGCCCGACTGGAGTCGCGCGGATCTGTCCGAGGAGATCTCCGATGTCGTCGAACGCAACGGCGACGCACTGTCGGGCGACGAACGTGCGTCGCTGCTTCGTTTCGTGAACGGGCTGGCGGCGCGGCTCGCCGCGATCGACGCGTGCGGACTGCCGACTACGCTGGTGCACGGCGACTGCCATCCCGGCAATTTTCGCGGCACGCGATCGGCGCTCACGCTGCTCGACTGGGGCGACAGCGGAATCGGCCACCCGCTGCTCGACCAGTCGGCGTTTCTCGACGCGGTGCCGCGGGAATACGCGGCGGCGATCAAGACGCACTGGAATCGCGAATGGCTGGCGCGGGTGCCCGGCTGCGACCCGGTGCGCGCCGCCGCCCTCCTCGCGCCGATCGCCACGGCCCGGCGCGCGGTGATCTACCAGCGCTTCATCGACAACATCGAGCCGTCCGAGCAGATCTACCATCGCGGCGATCCGGCCGACTGGCTGGGCCAGACCGCGGCGCTGGTGACGACACCCGACTGAAGGCGGGGTCGTCCTGCCCTGTATCGTGAAATTCAACGAAAAACGGCGCGGGCCGGGCATGACGCCCGGCCTGCGCCGTTCGTTCGTGCGCGCCGCACCGGCGGCGGCGCGCGCACGGTCAACCGGCCGTCAGACAGCCATCACCGTGACCGACTTGGTGACGAGGTACGGCTCGAGCGCTTCCGGCCCGCCTTCCGAGCCGTAGCCCGAATCCTTCACGCCGCCGAACGGCATTTCAGGCCACGGCGTCGCCGGCTGGTTGATCCACAGCATCCCGACTTCCATGCGCTGCGTGAGCAGGTGCACGTTCGCGAACGAACGCGTGAACGCATAGCCGGCCAGACCGAACGGCAGACGGTTCGCTTCCGCGATGGCATCCTCGAGCTTGTCGAAGCCGCGGATCGCCGCGACCGGGCCGAACGGCTCGTTGTTGAACACGTCCGCTTCGAGCGGCACGTCCGCGATCACGGTCGGCGCGAAGAAGTTGCCTTCCGAGCCGATCCGCTCGCCGCCGGTTTCGATGCGCGCACCGACCTTGCGTGCGTTGTCGACGACCGACGCCATCGCGGTGAGGCGGCGCGGGTTCGCGAGCGCGCCGAGCGCCGTGCCTTCCTCGAGGCCGTTGCCGACCTTCAGCCCTTCCGCATGCTTGACCAGCGCGCGCGTGAATTCGTCGCGGATGCTGTTGTGCACGAGGAAGCGCGTCGGCGAAATGCAGACCTGACCCGCGTTGCGGAACTTCGCGCCGCCGGCGGCTTTCACCGCGAGCGCGACGTCGGCATCCTCGGCGACGATCACCGGCGCGTGGCCGCCCAGCTCCATCGTCGCGCGCTTCATGTGCAGGCCGGCCATCGCGGCGAGCTGCTTGCCGACCGGCGTCGAACCCGTGAACGTGACCTTGCGGATCACCGGATGCGGGATCAGGTACGACGAAATTTCAGCCGGATCGCCATACACGAGGCCGATCACGCCGGCCGGCACGCCTGCGTCGACGAACGCGCGCAGCAGCGCGGCCGGCGACGCGGGGGTTTCCTCCGGCGCCTTCACGAGGAACGAGCAGCCGGTCGCGAGGGCTGCGCTCAGCTTGCGCACGACCTGGTTGACCGGGAAATTCCACGGCGTGAACGCCGCGACCGGGCCGACCGGCTCCTTCACGACCGTCTGCTGCGCGCCGAGGTTGCGCGGCGGCACGATCCGGCCGTACACGCGACGGCCTTCGTCCGCGAACCATTCGATGATGTCGGCTGCCGACAGCACTTCGACGCGTGCTTCGGTGAGCGGCTTGCCCTGTTCCTGCGTCATCAGCTGTGCGATCGCTTCGGCACGTTCGCGCACCAGCGCGGCTGCCTTGCGCATCGTCGCCGCGCGCTCGTGCGCGGGCACCTTGCGCCACGCTTCGAAGCCGCGTTGCGCGGCGGCGAGCGCACGGTCGAGATCGGCGATGCCCGCGTGGGCCACCTTGCCGATCGGCTTGCCGGTCGCCGGGTTCACGACGTCGATCGTCTTGCCGCTCGCGGCGTCGACCCACTCGCCGTCGATCAGCAGTTGCGTATCCGTATAAGTCACGTTAGCCATCCAGACACCCCTACATTGCGTCGATAAAACGCGCGCTGCCGCGAACGGCCGCGCGCCGGTTGACAGAAAAAGCGAGGCCGCCGGGGCGGGCACGCACCCGGTGGCGTCGACGGCAGGCACGCCGGCCCGCCATCGTTCCGCATCGCGCCGCGCTCAGCGCGCGGCCGCCGTCGCCTTGCGGAGTTTCGCGACGTCCGCCGCCTGCACGGCCGGCGCGCCGTTGCTCCAGCCGGCGCGCATGAACGTCAGCACGTCGGCGATCTGCTGGTCGTTCAGCTGGTTCGAGAACGCCGGCATCGGATACGCGGACGGCACACCGCCGATCACGAGCGTGTCGCTGCCGTTCAGCGTCACGTTGATCAGTGACGATGCATCGGCCTCGAGCACGTTCGGATTGCCGGCGAGCGGCGCGAGCAGCGGCGCGTAACCGCGCCCGTCCGCGCCGTGGCAATGCAGGCAGTAAGCGTTATACACCTTCGCGCCCGGATCGGCTGCCGGCCGGCCCAGCGCGACCTGCGTCGCCTTCGGATCATAACTGTACGGCGGCGCGCCCGTGCCGCCTGCGGCCGGCAGCGATTTCAAGTATCGGGACATCGCGGCCAGATCGTCGTCGCTCAAGGCTTGCGTGCTGTGGTTGATCACGCTCACCATCGAGCCGAACGCGGTCGCGTGCCGGTTCGCGCCGGTCTTCAGGAACTGCGCGACCTCGGCCTCGTTCCAGCGGCCGAGCCCCGTGTTGTGCTCGCCGGTCAGGTTCGACGCGAACCAGTTGTCGATCGGCGCGCCCGACAGGAACGCCGCGCCGCCTTCGTCGAGCGCTTTCTCCTGGAAGCCGACGCCGCGCGGCGTGTGGCACGACCCGCAGTGCCCGAGCCCCTGCACGAGATACGCGCCACGGTTCCACATCGCGTCCTTGTCCGCTTTGTCGGCATACGGCGTCGTGTCGAGGAACACCAGGTTCCACAACGCGAGCGGCCAGCGCATGTTGAGCGGCCACGGGATGTCGGACGGCCGGTTCGCCTGCTTCACCGGTTCGACGCCGTGCATGAAGTACGCGTACAGCGCCTTCACGTCGTCGTCCTTCAGCTTCGCGTACGACGGATACGGCATCGCCGGATACAGGTTGTGGCCGTCCTTCGCGACGCCCTTGCGCAGCGCGCCGGCGAACTCGGCTTCCGTATAGCCACCGATGCCCGTCTCCGGATCGGGCGTGATGTTGGTCGTGTAGATCGCGCCCATCGGCGTGACCATCTTCAGGCCGCCCGCGAACGGCGTGCCGCGCGGCGCGGTATGGCACGCGATGCAGTCGCCGGCTTTCGCGAGGTAGGCGCCGCGCGCGACGAGCGCGCTGTCGGCCGCCGCCGTTTCCGCCGCGTGTGCCGCCGTGCCGGCCAGCAGCGCGGACAATGCGAGCAGCGACGCGCGGAGCGTGTTCAGCGTGAGGTTTCGCATGATCGTGTCTCCCTCAAGCCGTCTTCAGCTGGTTGCCGACCGGCAGCTTGCGCAGCCGCGTGCCGGTCGCCGCGAAGATCGCGTTCGACAGCGCCGCCGCCGTCGCGGCCGTGCCGGGCTCGCCGATTCCGCCCGGCGCTTCGCCGCTCTTCACCAGATGAACCTCGATCGGCGGCGTCTCGTTGATTCGCATCATCCGGTAGTCGGTGAAGTTGCCCTGCACGACGCGGCCGTCCTCGATCGTGATCTCGCCGTACAGCGCGCCCGTGATCCCGAAGATGATGCCGCCCTGCACCTGCGCCTCGATCGTGTTCGGATTGACGAACATGCCGCAATCGACCGCGCATACGACGCGCTTGACCTGCACCTCGCCGCCGTCCACCGCGACGTCGATGACGATCGAGAAGAAGCTGCCGAACGCGTGCATCACCGAGACGCCGCGCCCTTGCCCCTTCGGCAGCGACGCGCCCCAGCCGGCCGCCTTCGTTGCGACGTCGAGCACGTTGCGGGCGCGCGGCGTCTTGTCGAGCAGCGCGCGGCGGTATTGCACCGGGTCGGTCTTGGTCTGCGCGGCCAGTTCGTCGATGAAGCTCTCGACGACGAACGTGCCGCGGGTCGGGCCGACGCCGCGCCAGAACGCGGTCGGCACGTGGCGCGGCTCCTGGCGCACGTAGTCGACGAGCTGGTTCGGCAGGTCGTACGGCAGCTCGGCCGCGACCTCGACCGCATCGGGATCGACGCCGTTCTGGAACGCGGGCGGCGCGAAGCGCGCCATGATCGACGAGCCGACGATCCGGTGCTGCCACGCGACCGGCTTGCCGTTCGCGTCGAGGCCGGCCGAGATCTTGTCGTAGTAGCACGGCCGGTACATGTCGTGCTGAACGTCTTCCTCGCGCGTCCAGATCACCTTCACCGGCGCGTTGACCTGTTTGCCGACCTTCACGGCCTGGCCGATCATGTCCGTTTCGAGCCGCCGGCCGAAGCCGCCGCCGAGCAGGTGGTTGTGCACGACGATCTTGTCCGGCGGAAAGCTGGTGAGCTGCTGCACGGTATCGCGCGCCCGCGTCGGCACCTGCGTGCCGACCCAGATCTCGCAGCCGTCGCTGCGCACGTGCACCGTGCAGTTCACGGGCTCCATCGTCGCGTGCGCGAGCAGCGGCTGTTCGTAGACGGCGTCGACGCGCGTCTTCGCGTTCGCGAAGGCCTTGCCGACGTCGCCTTCCTTGCGTGCGACCGCGCCCTTGCCGTTCGCCGCCACCTGCGCGAGATCCGCGAACAGATCCTTCGTCGATACCTTCGCGCCCGCGCCTTCGTTCCACTTCACGACGAGCGCCGATGCGCCGCGCTTCGCGGCCCACGTGTGATCGCCGACCACCGCGACCGCGTTGTCGACGCGCACGACCTGGCGCACGCCGGGAATCTTCTTCGCGGCCGTGTCATCCACGCTCGCGACGGTGCCGCCGAACACCGGGCTGTTCACGATCACCGCGTACAGCATGCCGGGCAGGCGTACGTCGAGCCCGAACTGCGCGGTGCCGTCGACCTTCTCCGGCGAATCGAGGCGCTTCGCGGGCGTGCCGATCAGCTTGAAATCCTCAGGCTTCTTCAGCGCGACGTCCTTCGGCACCGGCAGCTTCGCCGCGGCGTCGGCCAGCTGGCCGTACGACGCACGGCGGCCGCTCGGCGGATGCTGCACTTCGCCGTTCGCCGCGCGGCAGCTGGCCGGATCGACGTTCCATTGCTTCGCGGCCGCCGCGACCAGCAGCGTGCGCGCCGTCGCGCCCGCACGGCGCATCGGTTCCCACGCATAGCGCACCGACGTCGAGCCGCCGGTGAGCTGGCCGCCGAGCAGCGGATCCATGAACAGTTTCTCGTTCGGCGGCGCGTGATCGAGCGTCACGCTCGACAGCGGCACTTCGAGCTCCTCGGCGATCAGCATCGGCAGCGACGTATAGACACCCTGCCCCATCTCGACCTTCGGCATCACCAGCGTGACCTTGCCGGCGCGGTCGATCTGCACGAACGCGTTCGGCGCGAATACGCCCGGCTGCGCGGGTTCGGCCGCATCGCCGCCGATCACCGAGCGCCGCGCGTCGTCGCCCGCCGCCGGCAGGCTGAAGCCGAGCAGCAAGCCGCCGCCGGCCGCCGCGCCGAGCGACATGCCGAGTTTCAGAAACGACCGGCGCGACACGCCCGCGCCGGCCCGACCTGCTTCGATCAGTCCGCGTGACATGTCATGCCTCCTTCGCGGCTTGCTTCACGGCCGCGCGAATCCGGTTGTAGGTGCCGCAGCGGCAGATGTTGCCGGCCATCGCCGCGTCGATGTCGGCGTCGCTCGGGTTCGGGTTGGACGCAATCAGCGCGGTGGCGGCCATCACCTGCCCCGACTGGCAGTAGCCGCACTGGACGACGTCGAGCTCGCGCCAGGCCTGCTGGACCTTGTGCCCGGCCGGCGTCGCGCCGACGGCTTCGATCGTCGTGATCTTGCGGCCTGCGACGGCCGCGACCGGCAGCACGCACGAACGCGCGGCGACGCCGTCGAGATGCACGGTGCACGCGCCGCATTGCGCGATTCCGCAGCCGAACTTGGTGCCGGTGAGGCCGACGACGTCGCGCAGCACCCAGAGCAAGGGCATGTCGTCGGGAGCGTCGACCGTGCGGGTTTCGCCGTTGATGTTGAGGGTGACCATTCAGCCTCCGGGGCCGGTGTATTGGGGAAGCGGCGCGAACGCTGCGCCGTGCGGTGTCGTCATTGCCGTCGCGCCGTGCACGACGGGTGCCGCGCGGCCCGGGTGGGGGCGAGCCGCGGCGGTGAAGCGGGTGTTACTCGGCCACGTCGATGCCCGACAGCACCTTGATGACGGGCGGCGCCGTGAACCAGTCGGCCGACTTCGTGCGGAATTCGCCGAAATACGGGCTTGCGAGGTGCGCGTCGAATGCGGCCTGGTCGTCGTAGATCTCGTACAGGTGCAGGTTCGGCGAGCCGTCCTGCTCGCGGAACAGGTCGTAGCGGCGGTTGCCCGGCTCGGTGCGCGTCTTCGCGACCATGCTGCGCAGTTCGGCCTCGGCGGTCTGCGCGTGTTCGGGTTTCAGGAACAGGGAAGCAATCACGTGAAGCGCCATCTTGTCACTCCTTTTGAATCGAAATCGAGCATGCCACAAGCTGGCGTCGCGCGACGCCAGCGTGCAACCGTCATGTGTTGCCGTGCCGCGATGTCAGGCCAGTTCGTCCGGGCCCACGCGCACGACGACCTTGCCGAAGTTCTTGCCGGCGAGCAAGCCGATCAGTGCTTCCGGTGCATCGGCCAGGTCGGGGACGACGTCCTCGAGCGTCTTCACCTTGCCCTGCGCGACCCATTCGCTCATTTCCTTCAGGAACGTCGCATAACCGGTCGCATAGTGGTCGAGGATGATGAAACCCTGCATCCGGATGCGCTTGCGCAGGATCGTGCCCATCAGCGCCGGCACGCGATCGCGGCCGGTCGACACGGCCTTGTCGTCGTATGCCGAGTCGTTGTAATGCGCAATGATCCCGCAGACGGGCACGCGCGCATGATCGTTCAACAGCGGCCACACCGCGTCGAACACGGCGCCGCCGACGTTCTCGAAATAAACGTCGATGCCGTTCGGACACGCTTCCTTCAGCTTCGCCGCGAATGCCGGATCGCGATGGTCGACGCAGGCGTCGAAGCCGAGCGAATCGGTCACGTAGGCGCACTTGTCGGCGCCGCCTGCGACGCCGACCACGCGGCAGCCCTTCAGCTTCGCGATCTGGCCGACCACCGCGCCGACCGCGCCGCTTGCAGCCGCGACGACCACGGTTTCGCCGGCCTTCGGTTCGCCGATCTTCAGCAGCCCCGTGTACGCGGTGAAGCCCGGCATGCCGAGCACGCCGAGCGCGTACGACGGATGCGCGAAGTCGCGGCCGAGCGGAATCAGGTCGCGGCCGTCGGACAGCGCATAGTCTTGCCAGCCGGCCCCGGCGACGACGAGATCGCCTTCGCGGAATGCCGGCAGGTTCGATGCGACGACGCGGCTGACCGTGCCGCCGACCATCGGCTGGCCGAGTTCGGCCGGCGGCGCATAGGACGGCGCGTCGCTCATCCGGCCGCGCATGTACGGATCGAGCGACAACCAGACCGTGCGCAGCAGCACCTGGCCGGCGCCGGGCGTCGGCACGTCACCGGTTTCCGGGCGGAAGTTGTCGGGCGTCGGTGCGCCGACCGGGCGCGAAGTCAGGATGATCTGGCGGTTTGCGGTCTTGCTTTGCGGCATGTGAGCCTCCGTCAACAGGAATAAGCGTGCTTCGTGGGCACGATCGGATCAGGGATGGACCAGCGGAAGATGCACGCCCGCAGCCGCGTCGGCATTGGGGCCATCGCGGTCGCATGCGTGCGGTTGGATCAATCGGGACAGCGTAACGCGGCGTGAAGCGTTCGTCATGCGTGTTTGAGTAGACCAGTCGTCTAGAATCGGGGCGAAAACAAGGCGCGCCGAAGCGCGCCCGGATTACGACTGCGCACCGCCCTGCGCGGCCGGCGTCAGGTTCAGCATGCGCAGCGTTTCGGCCATCGCCCTTTCGAGCGGCTGGCGGTTGCGATGAATCTTTTCCAGCAGCGTCGCGCCCAGCCACAGCTCGTAGAGGATCGCGGCCGTGTGCGGCGGATCGTCGACCGCCCGCAGCGAGCCGTCGGCCAGCCCGGCCTCGATGCCGCCCGCAAGCCGCTCGATGATCTGGCTCGTGCCGCGTCGAAGCACCGCGCGCATCGCTTCCGACAGGTCCGACACTTCCGCGCCGAGCTTCACCGCAAGGCACTTGCCTTCCGGATCGTCCGCGCATTGCGTGTGCAGCCAGTTGCCCCAGTACGTCATCAGGCGTTCGGCGCCGGTGCCGGCCTGATGCTTGAGCAGGTTGTCGAGATGCGCGAGATAGCCTTCGAAATACGATTCGAGCAGCGCTTCGCCGAATGACTCTTTCGAGCCGAAGTAATGGTAGAACGAGCCCTTCGGGATGCCCGCCGCAGCGAGAATCTCGTTCAGACCGACCGCCGAAAACCCCTTGTGGAGCATGATCGGCTTCGCGATATTCAGGATGTGCTGGCGGACTTCCGCGCCTGAAGATGCATTCATGATGGCGTATGGTAGCAACGATTAGACCGGTCGTCTAGTAACGTCGAACCGGCATGTTGAGCGGCACTTTACCTGATCCCCGCCGGGCGCCCAATGCCTGGCGGGCGTTCCCCTGCACCGCCGCGTGCACGCCGTCACACGAGCGACTCGGTTTCGTCGCGGGCGTTTCATCGATCTCCCGCTTAAATATGCGCGGCGCGTATGCCGGCGGTCGTGAACGAGCAGCCGGCGTTGCACACGTGTGCAATGCGCCGGACCGTCGTTGCCTCCTCTCGAACCCGTGACCAGGAACGCCCCATGACCGCCTCGAAACCCGCCCGTCCGCCCGCGCCGAACCGTCGACGCTTCATCCAGCGCGGCGCCGCGCTGACCCTGTCGCCGCTCGTCGGCACGCTGGCCGCTTGCGGCGGCGACGGCAATCCGACATCCGCGTCGTCGCTTGCCGCGGCCGGTGCCGCGAATGCGTCCGCGCGCAGCTACGGCATCGCCGATCGCTCGATCACGATCAACGTCACCAACGCGATTCCGTCGACGACGCTCGCGTTCGGCAATGCGGCGAGCCAGAGCGGCTCGACGCCGCAGGCATCGCAGGCGCGGGTCGCAACCGGGCAATCGACGGCCGTCAGCGCATCGAACAGCTGGGGCGATTGCACGGGGTCGTTCAGCCTCGCCGGCGGCGACGCATCGTTCGCGATCACGTACACGCATCCGTTCGGCTCGCAGCCGACCACGGTCGGCGTCACGCCGTCGGCCGGCTACGTGTCGGGCGCCGACGCCGCGACGTTTCCCGGTCACGACTCGGTCGCGAATCTCAACCTGTATCGCGGCGTCGCGACCGCGAACGGCGCATGGGTCGTCCCGCTCGCACAGCTCGCGACGCCGCCGGCCAACAACTGCCAGGATTTCGCGAACAGCATGTTCGGCAGCAACGTGCGCACGGCCGCGGCCATCCAGTCCGCGTACCAGGGCACCGGGTCGCTCGGCTACGTGCCGCCCGCCGACTTCACCGGCGGCCAGCTCGCGGGCTTCGTCGCGCAATGGGTGCAGCGCTGGCAGAACGGCGCGTCATACACCGTGCTGCCCGCCGCCGATGCGCAGCTGATCGATGCGCTGAAGCAGTACGTGTCGAGCGCGTCGAATGCCGGCCCGCTGACGATGTGGGTGCCGCAGATCGCATGGCAGGCCGGTACGGACCCGGCGGTCTTCGCGTTGACGGGCTATCGCGCCTTTCCGTTCGTCGACGCGCAAGGCAACTGGATCGCGGCGACGTTGTCCGCGTTCCTGACGTTGCTGGCGGCCGGTTCGCACCTCGTCGCGATCAGCGCAACGAGCGACCTGCCGGCGGGCGTCACGATGCAGGCGTTCGACAGCTTCATGGGCGCGAGCGGACTGACGACGTCGACGGATATCGGCAACTCGCACTACGCGTCGGTCCTGAACACGACGGGCCGCTACTACCTGAGCGTCGGCAGCGATTTCGCGCCGGCGAACTGCGGGCTGATCCTGTCGTTCCTGTACGGGCGCACGGTGAACAACCTGCTCGCGGGCGCCGGCACGTACAACACGTTCATCCAGCTCGAAGGGTGGCAGGCCGGCGGTTCGCGTCACAACGCGGACTACACGACGTATCAACAGACGCTGTGGAACATCTCGACGTACGGCGCGTCCGCGTACAGCGAGAAGCGCGCGACGTCGATCTTCCTCGCGCCGGCCGGCTGGACGCCGCAGGTCTACCAGACGACGCGGATGATGCCGTACGTTGGCGCCTATGCGCAGTCGAACGGCACGCCGCAGGGCTGGCTGAATACGTCGCTCGTGACGATTCCGGCGGACGCGCCGCCGCTGCCGTCGCGATACGTGGCGAGTTGAGTTGAATCGGGCAGGCTCGCCTTGCGGCGTGCGCCGCTATCGATCGGCACGCGCTGGCGGTTTCATCGTCAGCGCGGCGCTTCGTCGGCGCGCGTTCTCGTGCGGGCCTTGCGCGCTTCCCGCTGCGCGGCCGGCGCCGTCTTGACGCCGCGCAGCGGCGTCCGGCGGGCGAGAACCGTGATCTCGCGCCTCAATGCGTCGAGTTCCTTGCCACGTGCCGCCTCGGTCGCCTGCGCGCCGTCCAGCTGCCCCTGAAGCACGCCGCATCGGTGTAGCGCGTCGCCGAGTTGCGCCTGCAGATCGGCGATGTCCTTCCGGTGTTGCGCATCGCGTTGTTCCGTGCGCGTTGCCGTCGCGTCGAGTTCCTTTTGCAAACGCGCGGCCGTGAGCCGCTCACGATCGATCTCGTGAAGCGCCCGTTTTTCCGACGCGCGCAAGCGCTCCTCGGCGCGGCCCGCGTCGTCGCGCAGCCGGTCGAGCTGGGTCGTGAAATCCGCGCGCGCCTGCGCGAGTGCGCGGTCGCCTTCCGCGTTGTCGGCCTTCAGGCGCTCGATATCCGCTTGCAGCGCGTGCCGCAATGCTTCGTCGGCCGCCCTCGCCTGCTCCAGTTCCTGAATGCGCACCTGCGCGGCCAGCAGCGCAGTCGTGCGTTGCTCCAGCGCGGTTTCGGTGCGGGCCAGCTCGGCCTGCAGCGTCGCGACTTCCGTTTTCGCCGCGACGCGTTCCGCTTCGACTTCCGCGCGCAGCGCATCGAGCGCGGCCGCCGCGTCGTTGCTTGACCGGTTCCACAGCGCGGCGACCAGTTCGCCGGCTGCCGCCTGCAGATCGGCCGGCAGGTCGGGATGCTCGATGCGGACGCGGCTCTTTTCCCGCAACTCGGCCCAGAACTCGCCGAGGACGGCCGTCGGCGTGCTCATGCTGCCCTTGCGGACGAGCTGATACAGCCGGTTTGCCGTGGGCGTGATGCCGAAGCGGAAGAACAGCAGCGCGCAGGCTTCACGGTACAGCTCGCGGGTTTTCGGGAAGTCGGCCTTGAGGCGCTCGATTTCGGCGGTCAGGCGGGGTTCGTCGGCAGCGAGATCGGACATGGCGGGTTTCGTCGGGAATTTCGTAAATAATATAACGTAAACCGTTAAATATCCAATCGTCCATGCCTATTAATTTGACATTATTTCTATAATGTTGAGCAGAGAGGCGCTCTCGGCCTCGCCCGGTGTTTTTCGTGAGCGATATCGGCTCGGCAAGGACAGGCTCATGTGAGAGATGGCCTTTGCTTTGGCGAAAGGCATGTCGAACAAGGTGCAAGGAGAAATGTCGGCCGATGTGACAGCCGGGGCCCCGTCGAATCACCGGATGGCACCGCTGCGACGAGTATTCGTCTTGTCGCCGTTGAACGGGCGCGTGTCATGCGCCTCTCGTGGTCCGGCTGACCGCCGTCGCTCCATCAGACGATGCGGAAGATGTCCGGCGCGGCGTAGTTGAGCACCGCGTCTCAGGCTGACCGGGCACGTTGCCGGTCACGAATGCAGCGGGTGTCCGCCGCAGGTACGGGACGAGTCGAGTCAGGCTGACAAATGGACCGCCTGCCCTGAACGGCGAAGCACGTTGCCTGTCACGAATGCAGCGGGTGTGCCGCCGCAGGTGCGGGATGAGTCGAGTCAGGCGGACAAGCGGACCGCCTGCCCTGAACGGCGAATACGGTTCAAAGGCCTTCGTTCAGGAAGTTCTGCGCGTACTGGAGCCGGTTGTCCATCTGCGGATCGGTCGCCTGCTCATAGTCGGTGTCCCAGACCTGGGCGGCCTGCGATACGTTCGTCGTGTTTTTCAGGTCGGAGATCGTCTTGCTGTACGGACCGTCGAGTTCCTGGTTCATGTAGCCGATATTCGCGTCGAGGCTGCCCGGATCGAGGTTGTGCTGCTGCGCATACGCGATCTCGCCCTGCTTGCGGGCACCGCCCCATTGCGCGAGCCCCCAGCCGTTCCCGTTGTCGTCCGCGAAGTTGCCCGACGGCGCACCTTCGGCGCCGCCCTGGTTGACGTTCGGCTTCAGCCCGCTTTCCTGCTGCAGGTTGCCGAGCACGCCGGCGATCTGCGTGTCGTTCAGCCCGTAGCGGCTGCGCAAGTCGTCCGCGATCGCGTTCGCCGCACTGCCGCCGGTGTTCGTGGGCAGCGTCGACGTGGTCTGGCCGTGCGCCTGCCCGTCGCTCTGGCCGCCTTGCGGTACGCCGGTATTTGCCGGCGGCGCGTTGTTCGACGATGGCCCGTTCAGCGAGAACGAAAGCGGCGTGCCGTTGCTGCCGCCTCCACCGCCGTCGTCACTCGCCAGCCGTATCGGCGGGCTCCCGCCCCCGCTTCCGCCGCCGGCAGGCTGCGTTCCGTCGGCGGCCGACGCTTGCTTGAGCGCGGCGAACACCGCCTGCAGGATCTGCTCGAGCTGGGCCAGCACCTGCGTGATCTGCGCCTGGTTCGAACCGGAATCCTGCGAAGGGTCGAAATTCGTCGACCCGGTGGAATTCACACTCACTGACAAGGACATGACTGCCTCCTTCATTCCGGGAATCGCATGACGAGCCACTTCGACGGACTATAGGCCGCGCGGCGAGCGACACGCGCGGCCGGTGCGAAGCAGGCGACGGGTTTGCGAATCGGAACGAGATCGGAACGAGGCATGGCGCGCGGTTGGCGCCGTCGGGCGAAGTCGCGGCCGATCGGCCGCTCCGCGTCGTTCCGGCGCTTCGCACCATGCGCCGGCGTTTCGTGTCGGGCTGCCCGGGCGCCGCGCCGAGGCATACAGTCGAACGGCCTGCCTCGCATGCCGCCGGCCAACGGTGCCGGCCGGTGCGAATGCGTGACGCGCGCCTACCCTGTCTACTCCTCGCGGAGAACGGCGATCATGATCACCATCACCCTCCAGGGCAACGCCCCGATTTCCCGGGGCGATTCCGCGCCCGATGCCGGATCGGCGGACAACCCCGGTTCGCAACAGGTCGCGCAGATCATCCAGGAGCTGATGGCGGCGCTCAAGAGCCTGTTGTCGGGGCAGAACGGTGACGATTCGTCATCGCCGCCGGCGGTGGGCGGCACGAGCCGGTCCGCCCCGCCGCTGGCCAACTACGATGCCTTGCCGCAGACATCACCGCAGACATCGCGTCAGAACGGCCCGAATGCGCCGATCGATCCGAACACGCAGAACACACAGAACACCCGGCACGACCAGATCCGGCCGACTGGCGGGCCGCTTTCCGGAAGCCCCGCAAAACTGTCGACCAACACCGGCGGCGTGGCGCAGGCCGGTGCGATAGAAGGCATCGACCCGGCGTCGACGCAAACCGTCAACACCGGCACGGGCAACGACAAGACCTTCAACGTCACCAACAACACGAACCGGCCCGAGTCGTTCACGTACTCCGTGCAAGGCCAGAACAAGGCGACCCTCACGCTCGCGCCAGGCCAGACCGGCACCTTCGTCGGCGGTTCGCACGACATCGGCGTGCGGATCTCGCCGTCCGATGCGAGCGGCAATACGCATCCGGACGAGGTGCTGTACGAAGACGGCGGGGCCGACAACGGTCAGGCGTCCAGCGCGGGCAATCCGGACGTGAGCAAGGTCGACGGCGACAAGGATTTCGCCGGCAACGACGAGAACATGACCGTGACGCTGTCCAACGGGCGCACCGCCGGCGACGGCGACGCGATCCGTCCGTACCTGTACTCGACCGACGATGCGGCCGCGATGGGCCTCGCGGGCGACCCGAGCAAGACGGTCAATATCGTGATGTCCGACCGGAACAAGGCATGACGGGCATCCACCCAAGCGGCGGCGCCTGAATCGACGGCGCCGCGCGAGCGTACGCCCCGTCGGGTCAGAAGTGAATGATCCGCGGCGTCAGCAGGAACACGCGTTCCATGTGCTTGTGCGACCGGTCGGTATTCCGGAACAGCGCGCCGAGCAGCGGGATCTTCGACACCCACGGCACCCGGGCGACGCCGTTCGAATCCTTGTCGGTGCTGTAGCCGGCAATCAGCAGGCTCTCCCCTTCGCCGACGAACGCCTGCGTGTTGATCTCGCTGCTCGTGATCACCGGTAGCGTATCGACGAGGTCGCCTGTGAGCTGACCGTCCTCGATATGCACGTCGAGCTTGATGCGCGTCGCGCCGTTGTCCTGCACGACCATCGGCAGCACGCGCAGCGACGTGCCGGTCGACACCGAATACAGATCGCCGGACGTATAGCCCTGCACGCGCACGAAAAAGCGCGTCTTGTTGTCCATCACGGCCTCGACGTTGTCGAGCGTCGCGACCTTCGGGCTCGAATCGATCCTCGCCTCCGACGTCGATTCCAGCGCGGTGATCCGCGCGAGCAGATAGCGCCCGGCATTGCCGAGCACCGCGGTGATCGCGCCGCCGACGGGCGTGGCCGCGACGGACGTGGTGCCGTCGGCCAGCGTCGTCACGCCGAAGTTCGGGTTGATGTTGCCGTTGTAGCCGTTCTGCTGCATCGTGCCCGAGCCGGTCTGAAGGTCGACGTGGCTGTTGTGCGCGCGCCAGTCCACGCCGATCTGCCGCAGCAGGTCGTCGTCGATCTCGATGATGTGCGCCTCGATCTCGATCAGGTTCGGGCGCGCGTCGAGCTTCTCGATCAGCGGCGCATAAAGCCCGATGCGTTGCGGCGTATCGCGGATCAGCACCGAGTTGGTGGTCGGATCGGCTTCCACCACCGGCAGGCTCCGGTCGCCCGGCCCCGCATCGTACGCCGTCGCGCTGCCCGCCCCGCCCTGCGACGCGTCCGTCACCGCGCCATTCCTGGCGCCGCCGGCCTGGCCGCCGCCGAGCAGGCCGCTCACCAGGCTGCGCGACGCGTCGCCGCCCGCCATGCCCGGCGGCAGCGGCGGCACCGGCGAGCCGCCCGTCGTGCCGCCGCTCGCATCGGTCATCGGCGACAGCCGCTCCAGGCCGCCGATCGCCGGCGCGGCATTGCTGCCGCCCGCGCCGGACTGCTTCGAATGATAGAGATTCGACACGACCGTCGCGACGCCCGGCACGACCACGTTCTTGCCGTCGAGCTGCACCTTGTGGTCGGCGGCCCACGCGCTGCTCAGCTTGAACGCGCGCACCACCGTGCCGTTCGAGCGCTGCATGTTCTCGTCGAGATGCTTCGCGACGCCGGCCACCATCTGCACGTACTGCGGCGGCCCGCTGATGATCACGGTGCGCGCGCTGTTGTCGTAGGTCAGCGGATAGCGCTTGTCGTCGAGCCGCATGCCGCGCAGCGTGGCGTTTAGATCGGTGATCGAGGCATTGTCGAGCCGGACGATCTGCCGCGTGACGTCGTTCGCATTACTGATCGACATGACGCTGCCGTCGTAGAACCAGACGAAGCCGAACGTCGCGGCAAGCGTGTCGAGGATCCGTTGCGGCGGCATGTCGAAGCGACCGGTCACGGTGCCCTGGACGTTGTCGGCGATCGAGGCCGTCACGCCCTGGCTCGCGAGCAGGTCACGCAGCACGTCCTTCAGGTCCTTGCCTTCGGCCGTCACGTGGGCGACGCTGCTGCGCCAGCGCACCGCGTCCGCGTGCGCTGCCGCCGTCGCACCCATGCAGATTACCCACACGGCCCACGCCGCGCAAAATATCGCCTTCGATCTCATCGCTGTCGCACACCCGTTACGGAAGGAAAAATCGGTTCGTTATCGTTCGAGCGTGTGCGACGGCGCTTCGTCGAACTGCTTTCGATAGCCGTTGATCAGCGTCGAGCGGTTCTGCACGCCCCAGCGGCTGGCGGTGGCCAGCACGCCGCCGTCGGACGCCGAGCCGTCCACGAGCTCGGAGCGAATGCGCTCCATCCGCTGGCGGCGGATCAGCTCGGTCGGCGACATGTTCAGGAATTTCTTGAACGCGCTTTGCAGCGCCCGCTCGGTCACGCCGACTTCCGCGGCGATGTCGCGCACGGACAGATCGGCGTGCTCGAGGTTCTCGAGCAAAAAGCTGTACGCGCGCCGATAGCGGGCCGGCAGGCGCGCGCCGATGTCGTCGAGCTGCGACGTCTCGCGGATCTTGCGTTCGAGGAACGGCACGCGGGCCGACAGCGCTTCGCGCAGGCACTCCATCGAGGTCAGCGCATAACGACTGTAGAACTGCTGCGCGTCCTTCAGCCGTCCCTGCGCCTGGCGGGTCTTGGCCACGCAGTACAGGTATTCGATCTGCCGGTGTCCGGCCACGCCGGACTGTGCGGCGCCGTACAGCGGCTCGAGGATCATGTCGGCGACCTGTGCGGCGTCGCACGCGAGCATCGCGAGCGCGATCTCGAGCCGCAGCGTGCGCTGGTAGTCGCGCAGGTTGTGGTCGCGCGCCCAGTTCACATGCTTCAGCAACCCGTCGACCGCATTCCGGTCGGCACCGGTCGCGTCGCGCAACTGGCACAGGTAGTCGACGCGTGCACGCAGCACGGGAAGATGCACGCTCGCGAGATCGATCCTGCTTTGCGCGCTGTCGAGGTACTCGTGCAGCGACGCCCGCGCGGAGCGGCCCTGCATCGAGCCCGACTGCCAGTAGACGTGATCCTGCAGCGATACCGACGAGCGCAGCGTGCACTGCATCGCGATGTCGAGCTTCAGCGCCGCGAGCAGCTCCTGCCACGCCGGCATGGTCGATTCCGGCGCCTCGCGGGCCAGTTCGCGCAATTCGTCCAGTTCGCCGAGCGCTTCGCTCACGCGACCCAGTTCATGGAGCACGCAGACGATGCCGACGCGGACTTCGAGCACGCGATCGATCGGGATGTCGTCCTCGTCCGCCGCACGGCCGAAGCAGGCCAGCGCGGTGTTGAGCCGGTAGCGGAAGAACGCCTGCCACGCGGTGTTGCGGCAGGACTCCGCGCGCAGCGCCTGGCGCGATGCGTTGCTGAGGCGTTGCGCGGCCCGATAGGCCTCCTCCGCTTCCACGTCGCCGCCGGTCAGCAACTGCATGTCCGCGTGCAGTTGCAGCGCATGCGGCGGATTGCGCAGCGCATCGGCCTCGTCCGCCCAGCGGCTTGCCAACTGGCGTGCGACGCCAATGTCGCCGTTGAACAGCATGGCGCCAAAACGGTCCCGCCCTGCGGCGAAATCCGGGGTTCCCAGATACGCGGCAAGCGGGAAATAAAGTGTCGAAAACATAGCTGACTCCAGTGCGTGCCGGCTTGTCAGGCCGCCTTGGAGAACAGCGTAACGGAATGAAATATGAAGAAACTCAATTAATCTAATCTTTCGCGGGGTTTTGAGAAAGATTGAGTTTGAAATGAATTAGTAAACTAATGTTTATCTGCATTCCCATGATTTGAGAAAATTCCATTCCACTGCGCTTCGAGGGAATTCAGGGCCAGTTGCCCATGTACCTGGTCGACGAACAATCCGATGAAGATCGCCAGCATCGCGATCGCGACCGCGGCCTTCACCGGCTGGCTCAGGCTGGAAATATCGAGCTTCGACGCCGATTTCGACACGAAGCCGAACGCAATGTCGACCAGCACCAGGATGAACAGCAGCGGCGCGGCGAGCTTCGCGATCGACTGCATCAGCGTATCCGTCTGCCGGAGCACGAAAGACTCCACGATGTCGCCGGCGATCGGCGCCCCTTTCGCTACCGGCCACCAGCCATACGATTCGTACAGCGTGCCGAGCAGGAACGTCATCCCGCCGAGCGCCCAGAACGCCATGATCGCGACCTGCTGCAGCAACGTGCCGACCGGCGTGCTCTGCTCCTGGCTGGCCGGATTGGTGATCTGGATGTTGTTGTGTCCGGTCAGGTCGTCGATGTAGACGCCCACGCTTTCCGCGACCCAGAACACGGTCGACGCCGCATAGCCGAGCACCAGCCCGATGGCCGCCTCGCGCAGCATCACTTCGGCGAGGAACAGGCCGTGCAGCGATTCGATGAACGCGATCGGCTGGCCCATCGCGACGTACGCGCTGAACACGATCGCGATCGCGTTGCGCACCGTGCCCTGGATCACGCCGTCCGCGGTCGGCGGAAACACGAACATCAGCACGAAGAGCCGCAGCGAGCAGACGCCGGTTACCGTCAGGTAGCCGATGAAGAGGCCATGCAGGCCGACGAGCGGTTCGAGCGTCTGGATCATCCGGTGTCATCCCTGGGCGGCATGTGCCCGGATGAACCGGGACGTGGCGATTTCCTCGTTTTCTTCGTCCTGCGCGTCCTCGCGCGCGAGGTCGATCGCCTGCCGGATGGCCGCGATCCGTTCGCTGCACTGGTCGATCCGCTGCGTATTGCGTGCGATGTCGCGCTGGATCCGTGCGATCTCGCTATCGACACCGTCGATCAGGCCGTCGAGCTGCGACAGTTCCGCGGCCATCGCGCGCCTGCGATCGGTCACGACGCCGATGTACCGCACGCACTGGTTGAACGTGTCGATCGAAAAGCCTTCGCTGCCGCCCGTCATCCGTGCGACGCGCGCCTGGTAGCCGTCGATCACTCGGGTTTCGCCATCGATCTGCTCGACCTTCGCCGCGCGGCGGGCGAGCAAACCCGCGCGTTCGTCGTGGCGCGCGGCGAGCTCGCCGCGCCAGGCGTCGATCTCGCGCGTGCGGCGCGCGTTCGCGTGCATGAGCGCGGCGATGCGATGACGGTTCGCGTCCGCCATCAGGCAGCGGTCAGCGCATGCAGCCGCGCCTCGGTGTCGGCCAGCGCGACGATTTCGTCGGTGCGCTGCGAGAGGAACGCCTTGATCGCGTCGTGCCGCGCAATCGCCTCGTCGGCGAGCGCATTCGCGCCCGGCTTGTATTCGCCGATCTGCAGCAGCATCTCGATCTCGCGATACTTCGCCATCAAGGCGCGCACGCGCGCGGCCGCGTCGACGTACGGCGCGGGCATCACCTGCGACATCACGCGCGACAGGCTGCCCAGCACGTCGATGGCCGGATACTGGTTGCGCGCGGCGATGTCGCGCGACAGGATCATGTGCCCGTCGAGAATCCCGCGTACTTCCTCCGCGATCGGATCGCTGCCGCTTTCGTCTTCCGCGAGCACCGTGTAGAGCGCCGTGATCGAGCCGGTCGCGCCCATCCCGGCGCGTTCGAGCAGGCGCGGCAGCTCCGCGAAGATCGACGGCGGGAAGCCGCGCCGGGCCGGCGGCTCGCCGGCGGCCAGCCCGATTTCGCGCCCGGCGCGCGCGAAGCGCGTGAGCGAATCCATCATCAGCAGCACGCGCAGCCCGCGGTCGCGGAAGTATTCGGCGATCGCCGTCGCCACGTAGGCCGCCTTCGCGCGCTCCATCGACGAACGGTCCGACGTCGCGCAGACGACGACCGATCGCGCCATGCCGGCCGGCCCGAGAATCAGCTCGACGAATTCGCGCACCTCGCGGCCGCGTTCGCCGATCAGCGCGATCACGTTGATGTCGCAGTCGGTGCCGCGCGCGAACATGCCGAGCAATGTACTCTTGCCGACGCCCGCCGGCGCGAAGATGCCCATCCGCTGCCCTTCCGCGAGCGTCATCATGCCGTCGACGACACGCACGCCGGTTGCCATCGGCGTCTCGATCATCCGCCGGCTCATCGGCTCGGGCGGCGACGCGAACACCGGCTGCAGCGTATCGGATTCGATGTCGGGGCCGCCGTCGACGGGATTGCCGAGACTGTCGATCACGCGCCCGAGCAGCATGTCGCCGACCTTGACGGCGAGCGACCGGCCGAGCCCGACGACCTGTGTCGAGCGCGAGATGTCCGTCAGTCGCGAGAACGGCGACAGCAGCGCGCAATCGCGCGTGAAGCCGATCACTTCAGCGTGCTGCAGCAGCACGCCGGCCGGCGTGCGCAGCTCGCACAGCTCGCCCAGCGACACGTCGAGGCCGCCGACCTTGACGAGCGTGCCGATCACCTCGATCACCTTGCCGGTGCGCAGCACGCCCGGCTGCGCGAGGATCTCGCGCTCGATCTCGTCGGTCAGGCGCTCGAAGCCGAGCGTTCGGTCGAACCAGCCGTCCTTCATCCCGACACCTCGGCCGTCGCGGCATCGCCGTTTTCCGCTTCGTCGTCCGTGCCGGCCTGGTCGAGGTAGATCGAACGCTTCAGCGCACGGGCGACGGCGCTGCGCATGGCCCGCAACTGGGTGTTCAGGCTGGCGTCGACCGAGCCGAAATCGGTCTCGCAGACGCATGCGCCCGGCTCGAGCTGCCGGTCGGCCACGATCGACACCGGAATCGGCCGGCCGAGATCGCGCCATTTCGCCGCGAGCTGGTCGAACGCGGCGCGCGCCGCTTCGTAATCCTGCGGATTCACCGCGACGCGCAGGTAGGTGGAGTTGTCGATGATCCGGTCGACGGTCGACAGCGCGCGCTCGAACAGCGCTTCGCGATCCATGCTCCGTACGATGCTCTCGACCGCCGATGCGATGATGTCGGCCAGCCGTTCGCGCATGCGGACCTGCAGGCGGCTCTGCGCATCGGTCGCGTCGGCGAGCCGCTCCATCCATTCCGACAGCGCGCGGTTCGAGCCTTCGCGGTAGCCGCGCTGTTCAGCCGTGTCGTAGGTATCGCGCGCGGCGTCGAGCAGCAGTTCGGCCTGTTCCTCGCCCGCCGCGACGATCGCGGCGGCCTCGGCCTGCGCATCCTCGAGCACCCGCGCCCGATCGGCGTCGAGCTGCGCGTAGGCGTCCGCGATCGACAGCAGGTGGCCGAACGTCTCGCGCCGGACCACGTCGCCGTGCACGCCGAACCGTACCGCCGGGCCGCCCTCGCCCTCGTCGTCGGTGCCGGCCGTCAGCCGGCTGCTGTTCAGCCAAATAACCATGCCCACTCCCGAAGCAATTCAGGCAGCCGACGAAACAGCCGGGCCGTGCCCGCTTCGTCGTGCTGCGTCGGCAACGCGTCGAGCCATGCCGGTACGTCGATCATGCGCGGCAACGCGAGCCGCGACAGCGGAAACGGCAGTCCGGCTGCGCCTTTCAGGTCGCGCAGCACCAGCAGCATCCCTTCGATCGCGAGCGCCTGCGCATCCAGCGACGCGAGCGGCGGCATCGATACGGCGGCAAGACGGGCCGCGTCGTTCGCGCTGTCGGTGTTCGGGCCGCTCATCAGCACGTCCACGTCGAGCCCCGTCCAGTCGGCGAGGCGCCGTTGCGCATGCCGGTCGATCAACCGCCGCACCTCGCCGCGGCGCAGCAGGAGCGCGCGCATCCGCCAGATCCGCAGCGTCAGCGGCACGGGCGCGACGTCCAGCAGGCACGCATTCGGCTGCGGCGCGACGGCCGCGCCGATGCGGGCGAAACCGCCCTGCGACAAGTCGGCGAACCCCGGCGGCGTCACGCCCAGCGCGCGCACCAGCGCGCGCGAGCACCGGACGGCGGCGCCGGCCGGCGCGCCCGCGAGCAGCGCGCGCCAGTCCTGCAGCCGTGCCTCGGGCACGCCGAGCGAGGCCGCGATCCAGGACGGGTGGACCCAGTCGGCGACGCAATCGACGTTGTCGCGATAGCGGTCGAGCGCCGTTGCGACGCGCACGGCCGGTACGCCGGCGTCGAGCCCGGCGGGCGCTGCGAATCCCGCCATCGCCTACGGCTCCTTGCGGGCCGGCCGGAAACGCCCGGCGAACGCGTCGAGCCAGCCCTGCAGCGACGGCGCGCCGCGTTTCGCACCGAACCGGTACGCGGCGAAGCCGGCGCCCGCGAGGAGCGCCGCGACGGCTGCGCCGAGCGCGACCATCCACCACGGGTTCGACGCGGGCGGCGTGTATTTCGACAGCTCGACCGGATCGGCGGCGACCGTCGTGACGCTCACGTGGTCGTAGGTCAGCCCTTCGACGCTGTGCATCACGAGCGTCTTGATCTGCGGGATCAGCGTGTTGATGTCCGCGTCCGGCCGGTACTTGATGAACACGGCGGCGGACGACGGCTTGATCTCCTGCGCGAGCGGGTCGTTGTTCGGCAGCACGATCTGCACGCGCGCGACCAGCACGCCGTCGATCTTCGACAGCGTCGACGACAGTTCCTGCGAGATGCCGTACACGAAGCGCACGCGCTCCTCGGTCGGCGTCGACACGAGGCCGTCCTTCTTGAACAGCTCGCCGAGGTCGTTGAACTTGCTGTGCGGCAGCCCGCGCGCGCGCAGCACCTCCATCGCGCGCACGACCTGCGCGTCGTCGACGTTGAGCATCCAGTTCTTGCCGCCGTCCGGGCTGTCCTTGCTCGCGGACACGCCCTGCTCCAGCAGCGCGACCAGCATCTCGTTCGCGTCCTGCTCGGTGAGATTGCCGTACAGTTCCTTCTTGCATCCGCCGAGCAGCACGATGCACAGCGCGACGACCGCAATGCGCGCCACGGGACGATTCGACTTCATGGGATTGCCACCCGCCCTTCGGGCACTGCCGTTCGCGACGTTCCGCTCCGCACGCCGGCGGACCACGGGACTCATTGGTTCTTCATCAGCGTCTGCACCGACGATTTCGACGATTCAGCCAGGCTCATCTTGACCTGCATGTTCATCTGCATGCTGGTCATCTCGTACATCATCTGGATGGTGCGCTGGGTCATCTCCGTCATCGACATGCCCGGCAGGTCGGCCGTCAGCTTGCCGACATCCTCGATCGTGTGCCGGAACTGCACGTCCTGCGCCTCGATGGCTTTCGATACCGACGACGACAGATGGCTGCCTGCGTGCTCGGGCGGCGCCATCGGCGCGCGCGCCATCAGCGTACTGAACTTGTCGCCGAGTTCGGCCGTCGCGGGGGATGCGGCCGAGGGTGTTGACGCTGCTGCGTCGAGGGCGGCCGGTGCGAGCTGGCTGACGGGATCGATGGACATGTCGGCGTCTCCGGGTTACGCGCGCAGGAATGCGCCGCCGTGGAACATCTCGGCCGCCGGTGCGGGGTCGTGCTGCGCAGTGTGCTCCGGTTCGTCGGCGCTTGCACCGGCTTCCTCGAGCGAAGCCGGGGCGACGAACGGCTGGCCCGGACGATGCTCGCGGATCGCGCGATCGACCTCGTCCTTCACTTCGAGCGCCCGCACCAGTGCTCGCGTGTCCTTGTTGTCCGGATCGTCCGCGAGCGCCTCGGTTGCGATCTGCCGCCACGACGGATCGCCCATCGACGACAGCGAGAAGGCGAGCAGCGCCTTCGCATAGCCGAACTGCGGACGCATCTCGATCACCCGCAGCAGGACCTGGTTCGCTTCCTGCCACTGTCCCTTCGCCATGCGAAGGAGGCCGTCGAGCGCATCGATCTCGACCACGCGCGGGCGCAGCAGCCGCAGCGCGTCGATCACCTGTTCGATGTCGAACAGGTCGACGGGCGTGTTCGGAAAATTGTCCAGCAGCGCCACGGAGACGGTCTCGATCAGCCCGCCGATGAATTCCGGGCTGCAGTTCAGGTATTCGGGCGTGTCTACGGTCATGGCAACGCACTCCTGCGATGAGAGGGAAACGGGCCGGCCGGTCGTGCGGCGGGCGGCGCGCCGTCGGATGCATGCCGACGCCTGCCAACATAGCAATTCCGTCCGGGCCCGCCGCCGCGCATGCGAAGCCAGCGCGCACGAGGCGAAGCGCGCCCGGCGGGCCGCGTCGGCCGGCCGCTCGCTTCGGCATGCGCCGCGCCGCTTCGCATCGCACCCGCCCGCCGCGTGCGGCGGGCGCTAAGGTCGTCGCAGCGGCGCGAATGCGCGCCCCTTTTTGATCCGATCCGGCCGAGATGCGCCGCGGGCCTATCCATGAGCGACGAAAAGACCGAACAGCCCACCGACAAGAAACTCGAGGACGCGCGCAAGGACGGCGAGGTCTCGCGCAGTACCGATTTCTCCGACGCGCTGTCGATGGCCGGTGCGCTGATCGCGCTGGTCGCGACGGTGCCGCTGTTTCGCGACGGGCTGCACGAGCTCGTGTCGATCCCGCTGTCGTTCGTCGCACAGGACCGCACGCTGGAGCGCATGCACGCCGACCTGTTCCGGCTCGGCGGCACCGCGCTGAAGCTGGTCGTGCCGTGCGTGTTCGCCGCCGCGCTGGCGTCGACGGCCGGCTCCGTCGCGCAGGCCGGTTTCCGCATCGCGACCAAGCCGGTCACGCCGAACATGCAGACGGTGAATCCGGCGAGCGGCATCAAGCGGATCTTTTCCGCGAAGAGCCTGATCGACTGCGCAAAGATGGTCGTCAAGGCGATCATCCTCGGCTGGGTGATGTGGCAGTCGATCAAGTGGCTGTTCCCGCTCGTGGTCGGATCGATCTACCAGCCGCTCGGCGGGCTGTCGCTGATGTTCTGGGACATGCTGGCGAAGCTCGGCGCGATTTCCGTCGGCATTTTCCTGCTGGTCGGCTCCGTCGACATCAAGCTGCAGCGCTTCCTGTTCATCAAGAAGATGAAGATGAGCAAGGACGAAGTGAAGCGCGAGCACAAGGAGCAGGAAGGCAGCCCCGAACTCAAGGGCGAGCGCCGCCGCCTCGCGCGCGAGCTGGCGAGCACGCCGCCGAAGCCGCGCGTGGGCCTGGCCAACGTGCTGGTCGTCAATCCGACCCACTTCGCGGTCGCGGTGCGTTATGCGCCCGACGAACACCCGCTGCCCGTCGTGATCGCGAAAGGCATGGATGCGGACGCGGCCTCGCTGCGGCGCGCGGCGCGCGACGCCGGCGTGCCGATCATCGGCAACCCGCCCGTCGCGCGCGCGCTGTACAAGGTCACGCTGAACCAGCCGATCCCGGAAGAGCTGTTCGAGACGGTCGCCGCGATCCTGCGCTGGGTCGACGCGATCGGTTCGCCCTCCACCCCACCCCTTCACTGAGCGTTCCGATGTTCAAGGCCCTCAAGTTCCCGGCAGGCGGCGAAATCGGCATCGCGCTGCTGGTGACCGCGATCATCTCGCTGATGATCCTGCCGCTGCCGCCCGAGCTGATCGACATCCTGCTCGCGATCAACATCACGATCAGCGTCACGCTGCTGATGGTCACGATGTACGTGCCGGACATCGTGTCGCTGTCCGCCTTTCCGTCGCTGCTGCTGTTCACGACGCTCTACCGGCTCTCGCTGAACATCGCGTCGACCAAGTCGATCCTGCTGCATGCCGAGGCCGGCAACATCATTGACAGCTTCGGCAAGCTGGTGGTGGGCGGCAACCTCGTCGTCGGGCTGGTCGTGTTCATCATCATCACGACCGTGCAGTTCATCGTGATCGCGAAGGGCTCGGAGCGCGTGGCCGAGGTCGGCGCGCGCTTCACGCTCGATGCGATGCCGGGCAAGCAGATGAGCATCGACGCCGACCTGCGCGCGAACCTGCTGAGCCCGGAAGAAGCGCGCCACCGGCGCGCGACGCTGGCCATCGAGAGCCAGTTGCACGGCGGGATGGATGGCGCGATGAAATTCGTGAAAGGCGATGCGATCGCCGGCCTCCTGATCACGACCATCAACATCGTCGCGGGCATCGCGGTCGGTGTCGCCTATCACGGGATGAGCGCGGGCGAGGCGGCGAACCGCTTCTCGGTGCTGTCGGTCGGCGATGCGATGGTGTCGCAGATCCCGTCGCTGCTGCTGTCGGTCGCGGCCGGCGTGATGATCACGCGGGTCGCGGACGAGCGCAGCCACAAACCGCGTTCGCTCGGCGAGGAAATCGGCCGTCAGCTCGGCTCGAGTTCGCGCGCGCTGTATTTCGCCGCGCTGCTGCTGCTCGGCTTCGCGCTGGTGCCCGGCTTCCCCGTCGTGCTGTTCCTGCTGCTGTCCGGGATCCTCGCGTTCATCGCGTACAAGCTGAACGACAGGCAGTCGGAGCACGCGCCGGCCCAGGACGGATTGCAGGCGATGCAGCGTTCGGGGGCGAAGGCCGACACGCCCGCGATCATGACGCGCGCGCCGCAGTTCGCCTGCCCGATCGGCGTGCGTGTCGCCCCCGACCTGATGCAGCGGCTGGTGCTGCCCGTGCTCGACAAGTCGTTCGGCGCGGAGCGCGCGCGGCTGCAGGAAGAACTGGGGCTGCCGTTTCCCGGCATCACGATGTGGACCCACGCGGGCCTGCCGGCGATGCACGCGGAAATCCTGATCCACGATGTGCCGCATCTGCTGGTCGAGCTGCCGGCCGGCATGGTCATGCTGCCGGAGCCCGAGCGCGTCGCGACGGGTGCCGCGCTGTCGGCCGAGGACCTGCAGCAGCGCGACGCGCTGGTCGCGAAGGGCGAACCGCGGCCGCCGATCGATCCCGGCGGCCGGCCGACCCACTGGGTCGACGCGCGCGAGGCCCCGGCGCGCATTCCGGCGTGGGGCCCCGAGCAGGTCGTCGCGCACGCGTCGGTCGCGCTGATGCGCCACCATGCGACGCAGTTCCTCGGCATCCAGGAAGTGCAGTGGATCCTGGAGCAGCTCGGCGAGGATCACCCGGGGCTCGTCGCGGAAGTCCAGAAGGTGCTGCCGCCGCAGCGGATCGCCGACGTGCTGCGGCGCCTGCTCGAGGAACAGATTTCGATCCGCAACGTGCGGACCATCATGGAAAGCCTGATCGCGTGGGGGCCGAAGGAAAAGGACATGCTGATGCTGACCGAGTACGTGCGCGGCGACCTGTCGCGCTTCCTCGCGCATCGCGCGACGCGCGGCCAGCGCACGCTGCCCGCCGTGCTGCTCGACTTGCCGATCGAACAGCATATCCGGCAGGCGATCAAGCAGACGCCGACGGGCAATTTCCTGGCACTCGCGCCGGACGAGATCGGCCTGCTGATCGACAAGATCCAGGCGGTCGTCGGACCGCAGCCGGCCGACGGCGTCGCGCTCGTCACGTCGATGGACATCCGCCGTTACGTGCGCCGGATGATCGAGGCGAAGCTCGGATGGCTGCCCGTGTACTCGTACCAGGAACTGGGCGAGCACGTCGATCTGCGCCCGATCGGCCGCATCACCGTCTGACGCCGCGCCGTGCCCCGCATCGACAGCCGCGACGCGCAAGCGCTGCCGCCTCCGGACGACGCGAGCCCGCGGCCCGCGCGTGGCCCGCGCAGGTTCGACTACGCAGCGCTGCTGGCCGCGCGCCGCACCGTGGTGCGCCCGGTGTCCGATGCCCCGCCCGCGTCGCTCCAGCAGGACGATCCGTCCGAGGAATCCGATCCGTCGTCCGGGCGTGCGGAGCATTTTCCGCTGATCTCGAACGAGCGCGACTCCCCTGCGTCCGATCCCGCACCGACACCCGCCGAGCTGGCCGAATGCCGGGCCATCGCCGCGCGCATCGCGAGCGCCGCCGCGCCGATCGCGACGGTCACGCTGCAGGAGCAGCGCGATCACCTTGGGCTGCTCGGCGTGCTGTCGCGCGAGATCGCGGCGTTCTGCGGCGATCCCGCCGTCGCGGCCGGCGGGCAATGGGAAGCCCATGTCGTGCTGAACGACCGGATCCTGACGGCCACCGAGCTGCACGTGTCGCTTTCGCATTTCGACCTGCAGCTTCGGTTCGATACGCAGGATCGCGAAGCACGACAGTTACTCTTGGCGCACAGCGTCGCGCTCGAGCAGGAGCTCGACACGATGCTGCGGGCATGGGGGCAGCCGCGGACCGTCCGTCTCACGGTGTGGTAGCCGGCCCCGCGTGAATTGCCTCGAGCGCGGCGCCCGGCGGGCGGCCTGCGCGGGCCAACGGCGGCATTTTCCGGCAACGGATGAAACTGATTCGGCATTCGATCATTCCCGGCGGCGCATCGTTCGCGCCGCTCGTCCCGCCACCGCTCGACGTGGCGAGCGCGCACGCGTCGCGCCGGCTGTTCGACGCGCGCCTGCCGGCGTTCCTGCGCGACACGCTCGGCGTGCGCGATTTTCATTGCGGCTTCGCGACCGGTGCGCCGGACTGCGCCGACCCGGCGATCGCGGAGCTGCGGATCGACACGCCGGCCGGCCCGGTGAGCGCGCACCTGTTGATCGATCTCGAACGCTACCCCGCGCTGTCGGTCTGCGCGTGGTCCGAGGCCCAGGCCGCCGAACGGCGCACGAGCCCCGAACTGACGCTGCGCAACGCCGTCGCGAACGTGTTGTGCGGGCCGCTGCTGGGCTGTCTCGACACGCTCGGCCTGACCGGCGCGCAGGTCGTCGCGGTCCGGCGCGGCGCGTGGCCGGCGCCGCGTCCGCACGGCGTGAGCGTCGCGCTGTCGTTCACGCTGCACGGCCAGCGGCACGACGCGCGCGTGCAGTTGCCGGGCCGCTGCATCGAGTGGCTGGATACGTGCCTGGCGCGCACCGCGCGCGCCGGATGGTTCGACGCGTCGCTGCGCGTGCCGGGCAGTCTCGTGCTCGGCGTGAAGGCGCTGTCGGTCGACACGCTGCAGCGTCTGCGCAGCGGCGACATCCTGCTGCGCGTGGTCGATCCGTCGCTCGACGCCGCGTGGCTGCATGGCGCCGGCGCACGTGCGGACACCGCGCCGCATCCCGTTGCCTTCGCGACCTGGGGCAGCGCGGGCCTCGCGCATGGCCGGGCCGCGGTGGCCGTGCAACCCCGAACGATCACTTTGTTGAAGGAACCCGTGATGACGGAAACCACCGTCCTGGACACGCCGGAAGCCGGGCTCGATGCGCCCGATGGCGAACGCGCCGTCGACGTGGGCGAACTCGAGCTGCCGGTACAGTTCGTCGCCGATACCGTTGCGTTGACGATCGACGAGGTGTCGTCGCTCGCACCCGGCTACGTGATCGAGCTGCCGACCGCGATCACCGATTTGACGCTCAAGCTCGTCGCGCACGGCCAGGTGATCGGCTTCGGCGAGCTGGTCGGGATCGGCGAACACGTCGGCATCCGCATTCTCCGCATGGCGCACGAGCATGGTTCAGTACAGTGACCTGTCCGGCCTGCTGCTGATCGTCGTCGCGATCGGCCTGTTGCCGTTCGTCGCGATGGTCGTGACGTCGTACGCGAAGGTGGTCGTCGTGCTCGGCCTGCTGCGCAACGCGCTCGGCGTGCAGCAGGTGCCGCCCAACATGGTGCTCAACGGCATCGCCATCCTCGTGTCGGTGTACGTGATGGCGCCCATCGGCATGATGGCGGCGAAGACGCTGAGCAGCCAGACGATCTCGCCGCAATCGTCGCAGGCCGTGATCCAGGCGGCCGACGCGGCGCGCGAGCCGTTCCGGCAGTTCCTCATCAAGCACACGCAGGAGCGCGAGAAGCGCTTCTTCATCCGCTCGGCGTCGATCGTGTGGCCGCAGGAGGAAGCGCAGGCGCTGAAGGAAACCGACCTGATCGTGCTCGCGCCGGCCTTCACGCTGACCGAGCTCACCGATGCGTTCAAGATCGGCTTCCTGCTGTATGTGACCTTCATCGTGATCGACCTGATCATCGCGAACGTGCTGCTGTCGATGGGGCTCAACCAGGTGTCGCCGACCAACGTGGCAATCCCGTTCAAGCTGCTGCTGTTCGTCGTGATGGATGGATGGTCGGCGCTGATCCACGGGCTCGTGCTGACCTACAAGTGACCGGAGCCGCCATGGACGTCGATTCGCTGGTTCACGCCGCCACCCAGGGCATGCTGCTGTGCCTGACGGTTTCGTTGCCGTTCGTGATCGCGGCCGCCGCGGTCGGGCTTGCCGTGTCGTTCGTCCAGGCGATCACGTCGCTGCAGGACCAGGCGCTGCCGTTCGCGGTCAAGCTGATCGCCGTGACGATCGTGCTGGTGATCGCCGCGCCGCTGTCCTGTGCGGCGATCCTGCATTTCGCGAACGAGATGATGCGTACGGCGTTTCCCAACTGACGCGAGGCCCGGATGACACGTATCGGCCCCCACTCCGCCGCACTCGCCGAGCAAGCGGCGGCCGCGCACAAGAAGTCGGCGAAACCGTCGCGCGCGAAGCCGGGCGGGCAATTCGCGACGCTGTATCGCGGCACCCGTTTCGCGCACGGCGGCATGCAGGCCCAGCAGAATGCGGTGCAGGCGCAGCGCGCGAAGAAAATGGCCGCGCGGCTTGCGCGCCGCCGGCGCGCCGCGCGCGGCAAGCGCGGCGCCGGGGCGAGCGACGGTGCGGATGGCGCCGACGCCGCCGGCGAACCGCCGGAACTCGAGGTGTCCGGCGACGAGCCTGAACGCCAGGGCGGACACGGTGGCGGGCGCGGCAACCAGGGCGACGATCAGGACGACGCGAACGAAACGGAACGGGTCGCCACGGCCACGTTCAGGACAGGCCGCCGCCCGGCCGGGCCGGTCGCGTTGGCGCATCCGGCGCAATCGCCGCCCGCCCCTACGCCCGGCCTCGATCCACACGCGCTGCGCGACGCGTGCGCCCGCGACCTGCTGGCGCTGCAACGCGAGTCGGCCGCGCAGCCCGGCGCCGGCGTCGCCGCGCAGGTGCACGCGTGGTCCACGCGCTGGCTGCGCGTGCAGCAGTCCGGCGTCGCGCTGCCCGCGGCCGATCTGGAGATGTTGCGCACGCAGCCGCCGAGGCGGGACGCAGCAACCGGCGCCGCGCCGCTGCCGGACGCGGCGCGCGATTTCAACCTGCTGGCCGGCCTGCTGCTGCGACAGTTCGACCGCCCGCGCACGCCACGCCAATGCGCGGACGCGCTCGATACGTTGCGCGCGCTGCGACGCCTGCCGTAGCGCGGCGGCGTCACCCGCAACTTCGTTCGACACGCGAAGTCTTCGCATCCGCGGCCGGCAGCGCCGCTTTTAGCCTCTACATTCACAGCGAGACGGACGATTCGCGCCCGTCGTGCACGGCGCCGCCGATTCGGCATACGGACCTGATATCGATTGAACGCTTCGCTCATGAAACAGCTACGGATACTGACGGGATTCCATGCGGGCGCGATGTTGCAGCTCGCGCCGGGTCAGCATCGGGTTCATGGCGGCGCCGATGCGGATATCCGTCTGACGGACTGGACCGGCGCGGACGTGACGCTCGACGTCGATCAGACCGGCGTCGTGCGCGCGATCACGCGTGTCGATGCGCCGGACGGCGAGCCCGCGGACGCCGCGGCCGAACCGGAAACGGTGATCCTGGCCGACTTCGTGCCGATGCGGTTCGGCGAGACGATCCTGTGCATCGGCCCCGACGACGTGCCGTGGCCGTCGGATCTCGACCTGCTGTCGACGCTGCTGACCCGGCCGGCCGACGCGCGGGTCGATGCCGAACGGCGCAAGCGCCGCCGCTACTACGGCGCGCTCGTCGCGTGCATCGCGATCGGCATCGTCGCGGGCACCGCCGTGCTGCTGACTACCGCGCCCGACAGCGAGGCCGCGCTGCGGCATGGCGCCGACTACCGGACCACCCGCATCCAGGACGCGCTCGCGGCCGCGCACATGACCGAGCTGCAGGTGCGCACGGTCGGGAACACGAGCGTCGTGACGGGCATGGTCGCCAACCTGGCCGACGACCAGCTCGTCCGCTCGACGCTCGCGAAGATCGCGTCGAAGGACGTCGTGCGCAGCTACGACGTCGCGCAGAACGCGATACATGGCATCGAGGATTCGCTCGGCATCGCGGGCGTGCGCGTCAAGTACCTGGGCAACGGCGAATTCGCGATCACCGGCACGGTCGACAGCAAGGACGCGCTCGACAAGGCCGTCACGCGCGTGCGCGCCGACCTCGATTCGAACATCCGGCGGCTCGTCGTGCAGGCGGTCGAGAATCCCGGCCACGCCGCGCCCGTGACCGGACAGTATTCGGAGATCGTGTCATCGGACACGGTGCAGTACACGCAGACGCCCGACGGCGTCAAACACATCTACGTGACGGATGCGCCGGCCGATCCGGCGCCGGCATCCGGCGTGCCGGTCGCCTCCGGACCGGCGGCACCGTCCGTCGACAGCAGCACGATCACGCGCAGCGCGGAGCAGGTGCGCGCTGCGCCCCACCCGGCTGCGCCGGACTCCTGACTTTCCACCGACCTCGACAGGACACGCGACATGTACGAGCCGATTACGCCCTACGCCAAGCAGTTCGACAACCTTTCCGCGATCGCCAGGGATCCGAACGCCGCGCCGACGATCGACGGGATCCAGCGCGCGCTCGCCGAGATCGCGGAGAACGTGAACAACGCCACGCCCGGCGCCGACATCGACAACAGGAATCGCGCGACGCTTTACCGCGGCCTGCTGGCGGCATCGCGCGTGATTCAGCAGATCCGGCACGCGTAGCGCGCTCCACTTCCGTTCTGTTCCGCTGCGGCCGATGCCGCTCGAGAACGGTTTATCCGTAGTAACCGTCGTCACTTCACCAGGAGAATCAACATGGCAGGTGCATTAGCAGGTGCAGGCGAAGCAGTCAGCAGCATCGCCGAATCAACGGCAGCACAGACCGCGATCACGAAAGCGAGCTCGGCGGCTGCCATTACCCAGGCCTCGAACAACGCCCAGCTGAATGCCGCGACGGCAACCGCCAACGCCACCAATTCGGCAACGGGTTCGCTCAAGGACATCGCGAAGAACCAGTAACGCGATTCTCACGCCCATTCGCACGCCGCACCGCGGCGCCCCCGCCGGCGCGACAGGCCAGCCCGACCCGCTCATCCGGCGGGCTGCGCCGCGCCGGCCTCCTCCCTCTCCCGCTTTCGCCGCGTCTGCCCGCTCATGAACGATCCCCGCTATCTCGAACTCGTGGCCCAGTTCTGCGCGGTCGTCGGCCTTCACGACGTCGACTACGTGCAGGAAACCGGCTCGGTCGAGGTCGAAGGGTTCGAGGTGCGCCTCGAGCACGTCGAGCGCGACCAGGAGGCGATCTACGCGAACTTTCATTTCGGCACCGTCACGGCCGGCCGCACGCTGCACATTTTCCGGCTGATGCTGGAAGCCAACCTGCTGATCTACGCGCAGGACCAGGCGCAGCTCGGCATCGACGCCGACACGGGCTCGATCGTCCTGATCCTGCGGCTGCCCTTCGATCCCGATTTCAGCGGCGCGGATCTCGCGGACCTGCTCGTTCACTATGCCGACCACGGCCGCTACTGGCGGCAGAACATCATCGAGTCGAGCGACGAGATGTTCGAAGGCATCGCGTCCGGCGAATTCTTCTGGCTGCGGGCGTGACCCCGTGACCGGCCGACTCGCGCCGCCCGTACGCGCCGCGCGCAGCGGATCACGGCCCGACGTCCGCGCGCCGGGCCAGGCTCAGCGCGCTCCATTCGAGCAGTGCGACGAAGCCGTCGGGTACCGCGATCACGGTCCAGCGACGGCTGACGTGCGCGATCGCACCCGGCTCGCATGCATGCCGTTCGTGCCAGCCGACGGCGCGCCGCACGTACAGCACGCTGCCGCCGACGTGTGCGATGCATTCGTGCAGCCCGTTGGCGCGGACCTGCGTCATCACGCGATCCACCGGCTGCGTGAAATCGAGGGTGCGGTCGGCATCCGACGGCATCGGCCAATGGCTGCCGCCCGCCTGCGGCGAGCGCGCGGCCCACAGCGCGTCGAAGTGGTGGGCGACCTGCCGCGCGAGCCGGCAGCCGGCCATCTGCACCTTGAGCTGCAGGCTTTCGTGGCATTCGTCGGCGGCGAGCGCGAAGCGCTCCTGCGCAAGGATTTCGCCGGTGTCGAATGCCGGCGCGATCCGGTGACAGGTCACGCCCCATTCGCGATGACCGTCCAGGATCGCGCGCATCAGCGGATACGGGCCGCGCGCGTCCGGCAGCGGCGAAGGATGGAAGTTGATCGCGTGCCGGACGTACGGCGTCCAGTCCGGAATCCGCCAGCCGTATCCGGCGACGACCAGCACGTCGCAGTCGAGATCGCGCAACGTGCGCAGCGCCGCCTCGTCGATTCGCGACAGGTGCAACGGCAGGCCGTGGCGCGTCGCATGCGACACGATCTCCGCATTCGAATTCACGCGGTCGTCGGTCACGAAGCTGAACAGCGATACGGGTGTCCATCCGGCGCTCACGAACGTCTCGAGTACACCGTGAAACAGATCGAATCCTGCGAGTGCAAAGCGCATGCGATATCTCCATCGGAGGAACGGCGGCGATCGCCGCCACCCGCGCTGCCGGTCATGCGGCGCCGCGCGTCCGCCAGCATGTCATGGCGTGCCGCGTCATCCGTGCCGCGCGGCGAACCCGGCGCCACCTGCGCGAAGACATTCCGTGACGCACATGCCGGTTCGCGCGTTCGCGCCACGGCGCACGCCATTGCGCAACACTGATACGACCGATCGATGACGAGCGATCATCATGCGACTCCCCCCGTTGACCCACCTCGAAACCGAATGGCTGATACTCCGACCGCTGGTGCCCGGCGATGCGCCCGCGCTCTTCGAGCAGATGCTGAGCGATCCCGAAACGATGAAGTATCTGCCGATCGGGCGTCACGGCGATCTCGCGCAAACCCACGCGTATATCGCCGAGGCCCGACGCGGCTGGCGTGACCGGACGCTGATCCGCTATGCCTGCGAGTGCCGCGCGACCGGGCAGCTCGCGGGCGTGATCGAGCTCACGCCGGACCTGCCGTGCGTGCGTCTGTCGGTGATGATCGCGAAACGCGGCGGCACGCGACGCCGGCGCGCATGCCTGATGGCGCTGCAGGAGCTGCTCGGCTGGCTGCTCGGCCAGCGCGGCGTGCAGCGGATCTATGCGCACTGCGTGGCCGGCGGTCCGGCCGGTCACTGCATCGAACGCCTGGGGTTCCGGTGCGAAGCGGTGCTGAAGCGCCACGAGCCGCAGCCGAATCGCGACCTGGACGCGGCGGACTGCCTGCTTTACGTGTTGACCCGGCACGCGTGTCCGGCCGTGCCGGCGCCCGATGCCGGCACCTGGCTGCGCGAGCTGCTGCGCGATTCGTCCGGCGGCCGCGCGCGGCTGTGATGCGCGCGGGGCCGCCCGCCGAGCGGCCTGCGCCGCGCTACGACGCGTCCGCCGCGTCCGACGTGCCCGGCGTCGTGCTCGCGCCGGGCGCGACGTATTGCGCGCACGCCGGGTCTTTCCAGTAAGTTGCCTGAACCAGCTGGTGCGTATCGAATTGCACCTGGTACTGGCACGTCGCGTATTCGCCGGGGCGGCCGGTTCGCAGTTTGAAGAGATAGTTCCACACGCGGACGCCGTAGGTGCCTTCGCTGAAATGCGGTTCGTGAATCAGCAGGTACACCTGGTTCCCGGTGATCCCGGGCACGACTTTCCGCAGGTCGCGCGTGCTGACTTGCTTGCCGCCGGCCACCCAGGCCGTGCCCGGATCGGGAAACACCGGCGCGCCGTTCGCCGCGGATGGCGAGGTCGCGCTGCAACCCGCTAGCAGCATGCCGCCCAGCCACGCGATCGCGGCGCCCTGCATCGTGTCGATTCTCATGTCGAAGCCGGAAATCCCGAAAGTTGAAAAGGAAGAAAGCGATCCGCGTTCATGCGCCGCGCCGCGTGCATCCCGCGCGGCAGTACCAGCGGCAACGCAGGCTGCGGCGATGCGGACAGTTGCCTGTCGGCGCGCGCGGGCGTCGCTCGTCCAGCCATTCGCGCGCCTGCGCCACGTACCGCACGACGTTCACCACGCCCGCGGCTTCGTTGCCCGATGCGACGGACGACGGATCGCCTGCATCCGCGCCGGTTCCGGTACCGACGCCGGCCTCGTCGGATGACGCGGATGGCCGTGCATGACGGGGCATCCACCCGCGTTCGACGAGACTGGCCTCCAGTGCCCGCACACCGGGCAGCGCCGCGCCGTGCGCGGCCAGCGAACGCCCCGTGGCGGCCGCGAGCGTGCCAGCGCGGCGCACCGTCGCACTCGCGTAGCGGCCGGCCGTGCCGGCGGCGTCAGCCATCGCGTCACGTGCGGAACGGGCCGGTGGCGCCGCTTCGTCGCGCTGTGAGGTCGGCATCTGCGACGGGGCTGTTGCGGGCGGCGTGGATACCCGGCGTTCGGCATCGGGCAGCGCGTGACCGGCGGCCACGGAGCGTTGCTCTGTCTGCGCGGCGGGTGCGTCGGGTCCGGTATGCGGTGGGAGTGCGAGCGGCGCTGCCTTTCCGGCGAAGGCCATCGCTTCGCCGGGCGCACCCATCGTGTCGCCAGCTTCGCCGACTTCGCCGCCGGCGTGCGGGGCGACGTCGTACTGGCTTGCCGTACGCGACATCGGCTGTGCATCGGCCGCCGACGGCCATGCATTTTCGGCGCCAGGCTGATGAAGCAAGTCGCCCCCCGGTGCCGACGGAAACGGCAGTGCGCCTTCGGACGCCGCCAGATCCGGCGCCTGCCGCTGCTCCGCGTCGCCGCCGTCATCCGGCACGATGCCCGACGCGGCATCGTTACCGGCCTGCGCGTTCCCGGTGAGCGCGGGCAGGATGCCCGTCTGCGTGGCCAGGCCCGTGCCGGGCGCCACCGGCCCTGCCGCGCCGCCTCGCATGCCGGGCGCACCGGACGCACCGGACGCCGTGCGCGGCCACAGAGCGCCGTTACGCGCCGTCCCGGGCGCCGTGCCGGCGGGCTGGCCCTGCGGCTGCCCGCCACCGGCCGCGTCCTTCAGTTCCGCGCCCCCGCCGCCGATCAGCGCGAGCAGGCTCAGCACGACGTCGCCGTCGAGCTGTACCGCATCGCGCACGCCATCTGACTGCGCGCCGTCGGGCCCGCGTGCGTCGTCGGCCCGGGTGGTGTCAGTTGCCGCGCGGTGCGATGGAATGTGCGAAGACATGGCGGCGAACCGGGGTGAACAGGATGGCACGCACGGCCATGCGCCGACGCCGCGGCAAGCAGCGCGCCCCGGCTCGATCGATCGTCGCGCGTGCCCGTGTCATGCGTCAGCGCCCATTGGCCGCGTGCCGCGCGACCGGTGCATCGAAGTCGTCGGCATAGGCGGGCACCGGCATCGTCGTGCGTTGCCGCGCCGGCGCGACGCGGTGTTCGCGCGTCTGGATGAAGATGCGGTAGCCGACGGCATACATCGTGCGCAGGTAGACGCCATGCTCGCCGTTCAGGCTGAGCTTCTTGCGCAGCTTGTAGATGTGCTGTTCGAGCGAACGGCTGACGACGTCCTCGGGGCTGCCCCACACCGCCCGCGCGATCTCGCCGCGGGCGACGTACTTGTCGAATTGCGAGAACAGCATCCACGCGATCGCGAACTCGCGCGACGTAAGCCGGATCACGTCGCCGGCCACGCTGACCGTCGACGCGTGGCGATCCAGCCGGTACGGGCCGCACGTCAGCCGCTCGCGGTCCGCGCTGCCGCGCGTGCACTGGAGGCGGCGGCTGGTGAGGCGCAGACGCAGCAAAAGCTCCGGCAGGCTGATCGGCGCGAGCACGATCTCGTCCGTTTCGTAGTCCAGCAGGTCCACGGCCTCCATGCTGTCGTTCGACGAGCAGATCAGGATCAGCGGCGCGCGCTGGACACCGTGGCACGCGCGATGAACGAGCACGGGATGCTGCGGATCGATGCCCGCCTCCATGCTGATCAGGATCGCGTCGAACTCGCGACGCGTGAGCGCGCGGGCGAAGGTCGTTTCGTCGTCGAACCGGTCGACGGCGATGCCGTTCGCGGCGAGATGGCTGCAGATTGCATCGCGCCGCGTCATGTCTTTGGAGAAAACCGCAAGATTCATTATCAGCTCGTTCCCTGGATGAGCAGGCAGGAAATGCGTCGTCCATGCCGGCCGGCGAGCGGCGTCATGCGAGGAGCGATGCCATGGTTCCGACTGCGGCAACTGGACGCCCCGGCTGTCGCGACAGGCTGCGTCGGCGACGGCGGATGCGATGGATGCAACGTACAGCTCCGGTTCGATAATCCGGATCGTGAGTGGAGAGTGTCTGGCCAATCGGCGAAATATGCAGCGAATATGGATATATCGCGTCGCCTTGAATTCGTCATGCATGCAACGATCATCGGTATTGGATACCAATGAATGAATTCCTCCGGAAAGGATTCGATTTGTTTATCTTTAATACGTAAACAAATGAATATCGATTCGATAAAGCCGTTTAAGCCGACCCTATAAGTCGCGATGAAAACGATTATATGGATTTATGCTGACTCTTTCATGAACCGCATCGGCACTGCTCGCCGGACAGACGCATTCGGCTCGCCGCGATGTCGTTCGCCCCGCGCGCATCACATCACGCCTCCGCGCACTCCGGCTGCGCCAGGTCGCGGTTCATCGCCGCGAGATAGCGGCCGTCGAGGAAGCGGCACTCGTGTTTCAGCATGCCGTAGAGGATGAAGTCGGTCCGGTCGGACGCCCCCTCGCGGATCACGCCTTCGCGCCGGAAGCCGAGATTTTCGTCGAGCTGCTGCGCGGCCAGGTTGTCGGCGCGGACATAGCCGCTGATCCGGTTGCAGCGCAACAGGATGAACGGAAAACGGAACGCCGCGCAGACGAACCCGGGCGTGATCACGTGCGGCGAGCCGGCCACCGCGAAATGCATCGCCACGCTGGGGCCGTTGTAGGCCTGGTACACCACGCCCGCCACGAGCCGGCCGTCCTTCTCGAGGCCGATCGCGTCGTCGTAGTTGGGGTAACGCGCTTCCCCCGTCAAGGACGCGACGAACTGCATCACGTCCTCGCTTCGATCCAGAATGAGCCGTCTCATGCCAATTGCGAATGCCATGCGGCGAGGCGCATCGCGCCTGCCGCGTCGTCAGTCTTGTCCGGGCCGCGGGTGGCCGCGGCCGGTCCGGTCGCGCCCGCCACGTCAGACGGTGACCGTCTGCCCCTGCGGATCCACCGGCCCGAGCCCGAGCTGGCTGAGCTTTTCGACTTCCTTGCCGGTCGCCGCATCCTGCGCTTCGCCCTGGCTGCCGCGCAGGTCGCCCGCCGATACGCTGACGTCGGACGCATCGATCGTTTCGCGGCCCTGCGGCTGGTGCTTGCCGTTCGTCGAGCCGGTATTCAGGATCTCGGCTGCCGTGCTCTTGCCGCTGTCGAACGTGACCGAGCCGTCCGGGTTCTGCTTGCCGATGCTCTTGCCGCTCTTGTCGTAGATGTTGCCCTGATCGTCCATCTGCACCTGCACCGTGCCCTTGTCCGTGCTCAGCTTCACGTTGTGCAGCCCCTGGCCGGCTTGCCCGGAGCCGCCCAGGCCGAGCGGGAGCCCGCCGTTCGCAGACGGCGAGTTGCCCGATTGCGGCACGGTGCCGGTCGGCGACGAGCCGTCGCCGAGCGTGATCGTGATGGTCTGGCCGCCGGTCGGCGAATTGCCCATGCCGATGTTGACGTTCTGGCCGCCGGGCACGCCGTTGGCGCCATTCGCGCTGGACGAGCCGTTGTTCTGCGGGTAGCTCACCGGAATCGTCGAACCGGCGTCCGTGCCGCCGGTTCCGCCGCTGCCGTTGCCGTTCGGGCCGCGCAGGTCGCCCGCCGATACGCTGACGTCGGACGCATCCATCGTTTCGCGGCCTTGCGGCTGGTGCTTGCCGTTCGCCGAGCCGGTGTTCAGGATTTCGGCCTCGGGGCTCTTGCCGCTGTCGAACGTGAACGAACCGTCCTGGTTCTGCTTGCCGATGCTCTTGCCGCTCTTGTCGTAGATGTTGCCCTGGCTGTCCATCTGCACCTGCACGGTACCCTTGTCCGTGCTCAGCTTGACGTTGTGCAGCCCCTGGCCTGCGCCACCCAGGCCGTTCGCGCCACCGTTGCCGCCGGCCGGCGGCTTCAGGAGCGCGGCCAGCGAACCGGCGTCCAGCGTGAAGTTCACCGGCTGATTCGCGGACGATCCACCATTGGCGCCGGAATTGCCGAAATCGGTCGGCGTGGTCGTCGACGGACTGACGGTAATCGTGATATTCGCGGCCATATCGGACACTCCTGTCTTTGATTGGAAGTATTTACCCGGCTTGCGTTTCGTGCGGTCAATATAGGTGAGTGACTGACGCGATACGGGAAGCGGTGCGTATCGACGCGCATAAATACGAAGCGAAATATCGATTAAGGTGCGTCATAATTACCTGGCTAATACACATAATCATGAAAAAATGACTGCCCTTCCTGCAATCGCCTGTTTCTTCGTCGATCGTCGGCCATTGCCGCGACCCTAGCGCCGCCCCATTGCCGAACCGAGCGCCGATTCGAGACGGTCGGTCGGCGATTGCGCCATATGCCTGACGACCGGATCGGGATCGTCCTTCATCTGCTTCGCCTTGTCCTCGTCGAGCGGCTTCTGCGCGACACCGCCGGCCGCGGTTCGCAGATGCGCGATCGCCTCCATCTTCGACATCCCGAGATCGCGCATCAGTTGCAACGCCGACGCGATGTCGCTGCCGCCGTCGGACCGCCGGTCGTCGTCGACCGCCTTCCGGTAGAACTGCTTCAGGTCCTTGTGGCGCACGCGGCTGCTCGCCTGCAGATAAGCGGGCGCCAGCGAGTGCCGGCCATGGCTCTCTTCGAGCATGCCGACCACGCGCGCGGCCGCATGCTTCTTCACGAGATCGACTTCCTGCTTCTTGTTGTCGGTCGACTTGTTCTCGTTGAACTTGTCGAACTTGATCGGCAGGAGGCGCCCGATGCGCTGCTGGTTGACGGTATCGCGAATGCCGGCCCAGTCGCCCTTTTCCGTCGCATCCGGCTCGCCGTCGAGCTGTTTCTCCAGCCGGTTGCGCATCGCGCCATCGGCGATGGCCGCCATCTTCTTGTCGCGATAGTGCTGCTTGAGCGAATGGGCCGCCTTGCGATTGTCGAGCAGGTCGCGCCCGGACAGGATCGCGCCACCGGCGATCGCCGCGGGCGCGACGCCGTGCGTGCCGACCGCAAGGCCAACGCCGGCCCCGATCCCCACCGCCGACATCGTCGTCTTGATCGCGGACCGGATCACGCGGTTCTTGCCCTGGACTTCGGCGATGTAGCGTCCGGTCAGCACGTCGAGCATCTGCTCCCGCTGGGGGCCCTCGGGCTGGCTCAGGATCGCCACCTTGAGGTCGTAGCGGGACTGGAAGTCGGTCTTTCCCGCGATTTCCGACAGCGACACCTCGTGGCCGCCCGTCTTGATCTTCGGGGCGTCGCCGGAGGCCGGCCAGTTGCCCAGCTGCTTCTGGTAGCGGCTCTTGCGCATCGCGGACGAGCCGAGTTCCTGCGCCGCGTAGACCGTATTCACGCCTTCGTGCGCCAGGGCCAGCGCGGACGCCGGCGACGAGGTCAGGTGCGCCTTCGTCAGACCCTGCACGATCCCGCCTTCCGGTTTCGTCTTGTTCAGCAACTGGGGCAGCGCGTTCTCGTTGTCGACCTTGATCCATCGCCCGAATCTGCGCAGTGCCTTCGCGCCGACGGATGCGTTCGGCACGAGCTGGCCCAGCGCTTCGCCATGCGGGCGCGGCGCCGCTTCCTGCTTCCCGGTGCTCGTCGTTCCTTCCGCTTTCTTGTCCGGCGGCACTTCGCCGCTTTTGCGCGTGGCCAGGTCGCCCGGCGGCTTGGTCGTGACGGGCGCGGTCAGCGGCGTCGTCGATTCCGACGGCGGCTTCGGCTTCGTCGCGTCGATCCCGCTGCCGGCGGCCTTGTCCGACGTGCTGGTGATCGCCTCGAAATGGCCGTGCTGGTCCCAGACGACGACACGATGTGTCGGCGCCTGCCCCGCTTGGCGCTGGCTGCCGTGGAACTGGCCGATCGTCGTGACCGGATGCGCGTCGTCGATGCCCGCCTGCACGACACCGACCTGCATGTCGACGCCGAACTTATCGTTCACGAGCGAGACGATTGCCGCGCCGTGCCCGCCTTCGTTGGTATCCAGCAGCAGCATCCTGCCCTTCTCGTTCGGGTGCTGTGCGTCGAAGGCAGTGCGGATCTCGCTCACCGCCTCGTCGAGCGCCGGACCGTCGAGGTCCGGCTTCGCGCACTGCACGAGCGAGTAAATCGAGCAGTTGTTGTCGCGGCCGCTGTTGCGGATCGGCTGCATGTCCTGTCCGGCCAGCGACTGCTCGAAGCGCGCGTTGGACGAGCGGGTTGCTTCGAGTTGCGCGTTGCGCGCCGCCTGCGGCACATCGGCGACGACCGGCGTGTGCTTGTCCTTGCCGGACGACGGTTTGACGGACGGCGGTGTGCGGGCCGGCGTGTCGAGGTCGGCGGTTTCGCCGAAAAACGTGTCGAATACGCGACCGAGGCGCGCCACGTGGTCGCCCGTCGCGGGCGGGTCGGTGGTCTCGTCAGCCTTGGCGGTCTTGGCGGTTTTCATGACCGATGTCGTCTCGGTCTCCGTCTCGTGCAGCGTGGCGGCGACGACGGCCGGCACGTGCCGGGGCTCGGCCGTCTCGACCTCGCTCGTCTTGTCCGTGATCGACGCGGGCCGGCTCTTCGATTTCAACGACGCGAGCGATGCGCTCGAGCGTGGCGGCGGCGATTTCCTGACGGTAAAGCCCGTCGTGCGCTCGCTACCCGGCGGCGCGCCGTGCTGCGCGACGCCATCCAGCGCCTTCAGCGTTTCCGCGCCCCAGTCGGACAGTGATTCCCTCGACTTCTCCGCCGATTTCCTGGGCGAGCGCGTATCCAGCCCGGCGAGCTGCGGTGGCGGCGTCGCGCCTGGCGGCGCCTTGTGCTTGCCGGTTTCCGGCGCCTTGCGTTCGCCGGACGTCGTCGAGGGCTCGGGCTGCCGCCGCTCGAGCAAGGCATTGCTGATCTTTCGGAACATGGAGGTCTCGCGGCAGGATCGTACTGCGCGCTACGTTGGCATAGTGCGCGCGCGGATCCGGCCACGACACGAAGCGAGCACCATTTTCACGAAGGCCGTTCGTGCTCGTCCTCGAACGGATGCGTACAACAGCGCCGCGTTGCGCGGCGAATGCGAAAAGATGTGCGGGGCACCGAATCCGTCGCGATTTCCGGCGTGACGCATCCACTACACTCGCTCCGGCATGTTCGGCGATCGTCAAATCAACGCGACGACGTCGGTCCGCAACAAGCAGGCGCTTCGGCGATTCCTTCAGCGACGGCGCGCGTCGAAAATCCACACCGGGTACGACAAGTCAGCGGCGCACCGGCAACCGGCGCCTCGCCTGATCGGGCCCGGCAGCGTGGAGGAAGGCATGGGCCCGAAGGCGGCGCGCCTGACACAGCGCGACACCCGGCCGGTCGGGCCATGCCGCCGCTGTCACTGATCTGCCACCGTTGACCGGTAGCGTTCGGGGCTGACCCACGCTATCGACAGACGAATCCGCCATGCAGCGCACGTCGCGCGCCACGCCCCACGTTTATGCGGCCACGTCCCGCGCCCTCGCCGTCAGCCTCGCGATCAACCTGCTGCTGCTCGCGGCCGAGACGGTCGCGGCGTGGTCCGCGCATTCGTCGGGGCTGCTCGCGGACGTCGCGCATGCGGCGATCGACCTCGCGGCCGATGCGCTGATCCTCGTCGCGTGCCGGCTTGACGCACGCTTGCCGCCGGAGCGGCGCCCGACCTACGAACCGCTCGCGCTCGCGGGCCTCGGCGCGCTGCTCGTCGCGACCGGCGCGCAGATGATCTGGCACGCGATGAACCGGTTCGATACGCCGCCCGTCGTGCAGCCGGGTGCGGCGACGCTCGCGCTCGTCGCCGTCACGCTCGCCGGCAAGGCCGTGCTGTCGTCCTGGATGTTGCGCAAGGCGCGCGAGACGGGTTCCGCGTTGCTCGAGGCGAGCGGCTGGCATGTGCGTACCGATGCGCTGTCGTCGTTGCTCGCGGCGCTTGCGATGAGCGCGGCACTGGCCGGCTTCGGCCGCCTCGACGACGTGGCCGCGCTCGCGATCGGCGCGCTCGTGATCCGCACGGGCGCCGGGTTCATCCGGCGCGGCCGTGCGCAGTGGCCGGCGCTGGCCGAGTGGGCGAATCGCTCGACCCGCGGGTCGTGAACGCGGCGGGTATCGCCGAACGTCCGATACGTGCCATCGGCTCGAATGAAGAAGAGGCTCGCACCGTGCGAGCCTCTTTTGCGTGACGCCGTCGACACCGCACAACACACGATGTGTCGATCGATGCCGATGTAGCGCCAGACGATTGCGTCCGCTGCCGATGGGTCGGCATCGGCATCCGCCTAGCCGAGCGGCACGACGCTCCCGAGCAGGATCCGCACGAGCGTCGCCTGCCGTGTGACACCCGTCTTCGAGAAGATCGCGCGCAGGTGCGTGCGCGCCGTGTTCTTGCTGATCCCCGATTCCTCCGCCGCTTCCTCGAGCGTCAGCCCGTTCGTCAGCAGCAGTGCGAGCGACGTCTCGGCCGGCGTCAGGTCGAACAGCTTGCGGATGATTTCCTGCGCACCCTGCGGCTTGCGGTCGGGGTCGCGCAGGAACAGCGTGACGGCCGGCCGCCGCTTGTTGTCCTCCGACCAGTCGGACAGCAGCACCGTGCGTACCAGCAGCCCGAGGCGCGGCTTGTCGAAGCTGCGCGTGATCGGCATCGCCTCGACGGTCGCCGTGGCCGTGCCGTGGTGGCCCATCACCGCGTGGCGGATCAGCCGCTTCAGCGTGCGGTTTTCCTGCGCGTCGGTCGCCTCGATCGTGCCGCGCGCAATCGTCAGACCGTTGTTCTGCTTGAGGATCTCGTCGGCGACGCTGTTCATGTCGATGATCGTGCCGTTCTCGTCGAGCGCGATCGTGCCGACCTGCATGCGGTCGATCGCGTTCGCGTAGATCGAGCGTTCGACCTCAGCCGAGTCGAGCCGCGAATGCAGTTCGATCGCGCGCTTCAGGTGCGGCAGCAGCAGCGCGCAGATCGCCTTGTCGCGCGCGGAGAACTGCTTCGACGCATGGTTGCGGCACACGCGGAACCGGCACTCGACGCCCGACGGCGTGCGCAGGTCCGCGCCGAGGATATAACGCACGTCCTGCGGCTTCAGGAACTGCTTGTACAGCTCGCTCGACAGCCAGCCGGTGTCGCCGAACACGTCGTCGACCGTGACGACGCGATCGGCCGGCAGGCCGACGAACGGGTCGAGGGAATAGTAGTAATCGTTGTAGGCCGCCTGGCCCTCGCCCGGGACGACCGGGCCGAACTCCGACGCGTGCACCGACAGCGGCGCGCGGCGATCGCTCGCGGCCGCGCGCAGGATCAGCGTCACGTAGTTCGCCTGCAGCCAGCGACGGACGAGTTCGAGCGCACCGGCCCACGGCGGCGTCTCCAGCGGCCCCTGGTAGATGCGCGCCATCAGCTCGCTGAAATCCGCGACGCCGATATCGGCCTCGTCACTTGTTGCCTGGCTCTCTTGCGGAGCCCATCTCGTCTCCATCAGCACGCTCCATCCTCCATACGACATGTTTCCGGTGCGACCACCCGCGCCGCCATGATTAAGACGCGTCTAAATTCAGGCGTCATCGGGAGATTCACTGAATGGTGAGAATTGGCTATCTGCGCTTGCGAACCATCGTCCAATCGGATGATGTGGCGCCCTGCCCGCTGCGCTGGAATGCCCGTCAGGCCGTACCGGCAAGCGTCCGGTGCGGACTCAGGGAAAACCGCGACACGGGTTTACCTGATTCAGACCGCATTCGATTCAGACAGGAGTTCCCATGCCGCTCGACCCTCAGGCGCAGGCGCTGCTTGCCGCATTCGCCCAAGCCCCCGCGATCGATTTCGCCCAGCTCACCGTTCCCGCCTACCGTGCGAGCCTCGCCGCGGGCGGCGCCTTCGCATCCGGCGATGCCGTCGCCGCCGAGGAGGACTGGCAGATTCCCGCATCGGACCGCCCGTTGTCCGCACGGCTGTATCGGCCCGACGCCGACGGGCCGCTGCCGCTGACCGTGTTCTTCCATGGCGGCGGCTTCGTGTCGTGCGGCATCGACTCGCACGCGAACCTGTGCCGCAGCCTCGCGCAGCGGGCCCGCACGCTCGTGCTGTCGGTCGACTACCGGCTCGCGCCCGAGGCGCGCTTCCCGGCTGCCGCGCACGACGCATGCGACGCCGTGCGCTGGGCGGCGGCCAGCGCACGCGATCTCGGCGCGCGCGCGGGCGCGGTGGCCGTGGCCGGCGACAGCGCGGGCGGCAATCTTGCGGCGGTCGCCGCGTTGCAGTTGCGCGGCTCGGGGATCGCGATCGCGCATCAGTTGCTGCTGTATCCGGTCGTCGATTGCGCGACCGAGCATCCGTCGTATGAATCGCTCGGCGACGGCTATTTCCTGACGGCCGACATGATGCGCTGGTTCAAGCATCACTATTTCGACGGCGGCGCCGATCGCGCGTCGCCGCTTGCCAGCCCGCTCGCCGCGCCCGACGTCGCGGGCGTTGCACCGGCGACGATCGTCAGCGCCGAATTCGATCCGCTGCGCGACGAGGCCGAAGCCTATGCGCTGCGTCTCGCGCAAGCCGGCACGCCGGTCACGCTCGTGCGCTGGCCGGGCCAGCTGCACGGTTTCGCGAGCATGCTCGGCGCCGTCGACGCGGCCGACCGCGTGTTGACGTTCGGCGCCGCCGCGCTGCGCCGCGCGTTCGACGCCACGGAGGCGCAATGACGCTCGCCAGCACGCTGGAAATCGTCGACGAGCTTCGTGCGGGCCGGATGGTTCTGCTCGTCGACGAAGAGGATCGCGAGAACGAAGGCGATCTCGTGATCGCCGCCGATCACGTGACGCCCGACGCGATCAATTTCATGGCGCGCTTCGGGCGCGGCCTGATTTGCCTGACGCTGACCGCCGAGCGCTGCGCGCAACTGCGGTTGCCGCCGATGGCCGACCATAACGGCACGCCGTTCGGCACCGCGTTTACCGTCAGCATCGAAGCGGCCGAAGGCGTGACCACCGGCATTTCGGCGGCCGATCGCGCGCATACGATCCGTGCGGCGGTGCGGGCAGGCGCGCGCCCCGACGATCTCGTGCAGCCCGGCCACGTATTCCCGATCGCCGCTCGTCCGGGCGGTGTGCTCGTGCGCGCGGGGCATACCGAGGCCGGCTGCGATCTCGCGGCGCTTGCCGGGCTCACGCCGGCGTCGGTGATCTGCGAGGTGATGAACGACGACGGCACGATGGCGCGCCTGCCGGAGCTGAAGACGTTCGCCGCGCATCACGGGCTGAAGATCGGCACGATCGCCGACCTGATCCACTACCGTCGCGAGCACGAATCGCTGGTCGAACGCGTCGGCGAGCGGCCGCTGCATACACCGTGGGGGCGGTTCCGCGCGATCGAGTATCGCGACGCGGTGCATGGCGCGCCGCATCTCGCGCTCGTGCGCGGCGAGCCCGATCCCGCGACCCCCGTGCTGACGCGCGTGCACGAATGCCATTCGCTGCTCGACCTGCTCGACGCGGAGCCGTCCGCGCATTCGTGGCCGTTGCACGCCGCGCTGCAGCGGATCGACGCGGCCGGTTGCGGCGTGGCGGTGCTGCTCGATTGCGACATGCGCGGCGACGCGATGCGGATGCCGGCCGGCAACGCACGCCGCGACGGGCGCGTGACCGGGATCGGGTCGCAGATCCTGCGCGACGTCGGCGTACGGCGGCTGAACGTGCTGTCGAGTCCGTTCCGGCTGCCGGCGCTGTCGGGGCACGATCTGGAGATCATGGCGTTCATCCCGCTCGGGGACGACGATCCGGAAAGCACACGGGGCGCGCACGCGAATCCGCTTCGGGCTGCTTGATGCGCGGGCGTCGTGCGCGACGCCTGATGCGGGATGGCCGGCCGGTTTTGCGGGTAACAGGCTATCGTTTGTTTTTGTTAAATACAGTCTTGGGTTTGTATTTTAGCAATACATGCCATAGACTGTATTTTCCGATTACAAACGATCGCCTGTCATTCAGCGGAGCGCCCGATGGCCTTTCCTGTCCAGACCCTGCCCCAGTTGCGCCCGATACTTGTCGGCTTCCGGAAATCCGCGGGGCTGACACAGGCGCAATTGGCCGCCCGCCTGGGCGTCACGCAGCAATCCTACGCGCAGCTCGAAGCCAATCCGTCGGCGGTCAGCATCGAGCGGCTCTTCAAGGTGCTGAACGCGCTCGGCGTTCGGATGACGCTCGACTTGGGAGCGCCGGACGAATTGGCGGGGCCCGCCGATACCGATACCGGTACCGATGCCCGGCCGGCGCCTCGCAAGCCGGCCGCGAACACACGTACGCCGGATGCCACGCGCGGTGCCGCAACAGCAAAAGCCCGAACCGGAACCACGACCGGCGCCGCGCGCAAGCGGTCCGCACCGGCAGCGCCGGACAAGCCGCGCGTCTCGAAACGGGAGGACTGGTGACGATGGCTGCGCGTACCCGTCACGACCGGCTCGACCTGTGGATGAACGGCATTCCGGTCGGCTACTGGGAAGTCCGGCGCGGCGTCGAGCGCCTCGTCTACCTGCCGGGCTGGCTCGACGATGCCCAGGGGCGGCCGCTGTCGCTGTCGCTGCCCTTCACGCCCGGCAACCAGCCACATCAGGGCGCGATCGTCGCCGACTACTTCGACAACCTGCTGCCCGACAGCGAGCCGATCCGCCGCCGCATCGCGCAGCGTTACCGGCTCGGATCGACGGCGCCGTTCGAACTGCTCGCGTCGGTCGGCCGCGATTGCGTCGGCGCGATCCAGATGCTGCCGCCCGGCGAGACGCCGGTTGACCTCGAGTCGATCGACGGCGTAACGCTCGACGACGCAGCCGTCGCCGACGTGCTGCGTCACGCGACCGCCGCGCCACTGCCCGGCCGCGCGGAGCCGGACGTCGACCTGCGCCTGTCGATCGCCGGCGCGCAGGAAAAGACCGCGCTGCTGCGTCAGCGAAACCGCTGGTTGCGGCCGTCGGGCAGCACGCCGACGACGCACATCTTCAAGCTGCCGCTCGGGCGCGTCGGGAACATGCAGGCCGACATGCGGACGTCCGTCGAGAACGAATGGCTGTGCTCGAAGCTGGTCGCCGCATATGGCCTGCCGGTCGCGCCGTGCGAGATCGGCAGGTTCGACGACCAGAAGGCACTGATCGTGGAGCGCTTCGACCGGCGTCCTTCGCGCGACGGCACGTGGATCCTGCGGCTGCCGCAGGAGGACATGTGCCAGGCGACCGGCACGCCGTCGGGCGCGAAATACGAATCCGACGGCGGCCCCGGCATCGAGACGATCATGGGCATCCTCGCGAATTCGGCCGACGCCGCGCCCGACAGGACGAATTTCTTCGTCGCGCAACTCGTGTTCTGGGTGCTGGCGGCGATCGACGGCCACGCGAAGAACTTCAGCATCGCGCACTTGCCCGGCAACACGTACCGTAGCACGCCGCTGTACGACGTGCTGTCCGCGCATCCGATCATCGGCACGCGCCGCAATCAGCTCCCGCCGCGCCGTGCGCGGCTCGCGATGGCCGTGTGCGGGAAGAACCGGCACTACGTGATCGGCGAGATCCAGCCGCGTCACTGGATCGCGCAGGGCCGTCGCGTCGGCCTGACCGAAGACGACGTGCACGCCGCGATGGCGGCCGTCGCCGCGCGCACGGAGCCCGCGATTGCCGAAGTCGCCGCGCAGATCCCGGCGGATTTTCCGGCGGACGTGGCGGACGCGATCTTCGGCGGCATGCGCCGCCAGAGCCGCAAGCTTGCGGGTGCGTGATCACGCGCACCGCATCGGAGGGTGTCGACGGCTCATCCCGGCGAGCGGTGAAGCTTGCGGGCATTTCAGGCCGGTCCGGGCGAAGGGCTCGTCCACCCGGACGATGCACGCCCGCGCCATCGCAGCACAATGGTCGCCGTGCCCATTCCCGACACGCTCGCCCCCATGGAATCCGCCGACCTCACGACCGCGTTCAGCCCGCTGCAGATCGGCCCGCTGACGCTGCGCAACCGCCTGATCAAATCCGCCACCAACGAGGGCATGACGCCGAACGGCTTGCCGTCGCGTGCGCTCGTCGGCTTCCACGAGCGCATTGCCGAAGGCGGCGCCGCGCTGACGACCGTCGCGTACTGCGCGATCAGCGACGACGGCCGCACGTTCGTCGACCAGGCACAACTCGACGTGCCGACAGTCCGGCAATTCCGCGCGCTGACCGACGCCGTCCATCGCCACGGCGCGGCCGCGTCCGCGCAGATCACGCACGGCGGGTGCTTCACGTTCCTGCCGTCGTTGTCGACGAAACGCCCGTTGAGCGCGTCGGGCGGTTTCAACAAGGTCGGCGTGATGAGCGGCCGCTTCCTGAAGCAGGCGATGACACGCGACCAGATGTCGGCGATCGCCGACGAATTCGCGCGGGCGGCGCGGCACGCGCGCGACGCCGGTTTCGACGCGGTCGAAATCCACATGGGGCACGGCTATCTGCTGAGCCAGTTCCTGTCGCCGCTGTACAACCGCCGCCGCGATGCATACGGCGGCGACGCGGCGCGCCGCGCGGCGTTCCCGGTCGAGGTGCTGCGCCGCGTGCTCGATGCGGTCGGCCGGGATCTCGCCGTCGTCTGCAAGATCGGCGTGACCGAGGGCGTGCGCGGCGGCGGCACCGCCGACGACGCATGCGAGATCGCGCGCCGGCTGGAAGCCGAAGGCGCGCACCTGCTGGTGCTGAGCGGCGGGATGAACGTCGAATCGGTGTGGCAGCTATTCGGCAGCCCGCTGCCGGGCGAAGCGCGTGCGAACGCCGACAACGCGATCGTGCGTACCGCGATGACGCTGCAAAAGCTCACCGAACCGAAGATGGGCGCGTTTCGCGAGATGTATTTCCTCGAGCATTCGAAGCAGGTGCGCGCGGCCGTCAGGATGCCGCTCGCCTATCTCGGCGGCGTGCGTTCGCGGGAAAACGTCGAGCAGGCGATGCGCGAAGGGTTCGACGCGGTCGCGCTCGCCCGGGCGCTCGTGTTCGAACCGGGATTCGTGAACGGGCTGCGCGACGGCCGGCTGACGCAATCGGGCTGCACGTCGTGCAACCGCTGCGTCGTGTCGATGTACACGCCGGGCGGCACGGCGTGCGTGCTGGGCGAGCCGAACGACCCCGCGCCGAACCGCGTGCCGGCCGCGGCCGCGTGAAACTTGACCCGTGACCCGTGACGCCGGTGCGCGGGCCGCTCAGCCCGCGTCGCGCGCGCGGGCGAGTGCCGCGAGGTTCCCCTCGCCGAACCCGTGGTGCCCCTTGCGCTGCACGATCTCGAAGAAGATCTCGCCGGGCCGGCGCTTCACGAAGGTCTGGAAGAACAGCTTCGGCACACCGTCGCTGCCGATCTCGCCGTCGACCAGCACCGCGCGGCGGCGCAGCGCGTCGAGATCGACGCCGTGCCCGGGCAGCCGTGCATCGACGTCGTCGTAATAGCGCGCGGGTGGCTCGATGAATTCGACGCCGTTCGCACGCAACGCATCGACGCACGACAGGATGTCGTCGGTGGCCAGCGCGACATGCTGCACGCCCTCGCCCGGATGGTCGGGCAGATACGCGTGCATCAGCTCGGTGCGCCGCGTGCCTTCCTCGTAAACCGGAATCCGCACCGCGCCGCACGGCGACACCATCACGCGCGATTCCTCCGACACATGCCAGTGCGCATCGATTTCGTGGATCTCGCGAAAATGCAGCAGGTCATGGTAGAAATCCAGCCACTCCCGCATGCGCCCCGCGCCGACGGTTTGCGTGAAATGGTCGACCTGCTGCAGCCCGACGCCTGCGCATTCGAGATCGGTGTGCGCGGTGGCGATGTCGATCGGCCGGAAATCGATGTCGAAGATCGAGATGTCGCCGACGCCGCCGCGCTGGCCGTCCCGCCCGCGCCAGCGGTCGATGAAATACAGGTGCGAATCGCCGATGCCCTGGATCGCCGGGATCTTCAGTTCGCCGACACCCACCTTTTCGCCCTCGAACGCCCATGCGCCGAGCTCGATCGCCCGCTCGAACGCGCGCCGGGCGCTCGCTACGCGCAGCCCGATCGCGCAGACGCCCATCCCGTATTCCTCCGCATAGCGCGCAGCGAACGAATCGGGCTCGGCATTGATCAGGAAATGCATCTGCCCCTGCCGGTACAACGTGACGTTCTTGCTGACGTGGCGTGCGATCGCCTTGAACCCGAGCTGCTCGAAGCGCTGCGCGAGCGCCTCCGGCACGGGCGCCGCGAATTCGACGAATTCGAGGCCGGCCATCCCGAGCGGATTGGCGGCCGGATCGGCAACGGGCGGCGTATCGCTGGACAGCGGGTGGGAATTGCCGGGCATTCCAGTCTCCGGGGGCATGCGGTCGATGGGGATGGCGCCCGTTGCGTGCGGCATGCGCGGCCGATGGGGCGGCCGCGCATCCGCCCCGAACGGGCGAATTGTCGATGCTGCAGATTTTAACCAGATCGTTCACGGCGGCACACCCTGGCCGAACGGGATATCGTCACGCCGCTTAGTGCAAACCCGAAAAGCGTTCGATAATCGCACGGACTTGAACGATAATCGCGCACTTTATCCGATTGGCCAATTGCCGCCATGCGGCGCGCGCCCTATTCTCCGTTCACCCATCGACTTCAATGCAGCATCGGACGCGGCGCCGCCACGATTCCACGATGCGCCGTGCCAGGAGACACCGCCATGACCCCAACCTTCGACACCCTCGACGCCGCCGCTGGCGCCCGTGCGCGCAGCCAGGCCCGCAAGGCCGCGATCGGCAGCTTCGTCGGCGCCGTCGTCGACTGGTACGACTTCCTGCTGTACGGGATCGTCGCCGCGCTGGTATTCAATTCCGAGTTCTTCCCGAAAGTCAGCCCGACCATGGGCACGCTCGCGGCGTTCGCGACGTTCGGCGTCGGTTTCCTGTTCCGGCCGCTCGGCGGCGTCGTGTTCGGCCACTACGGCGACCGGCTCGGGCGCAAGCGGATGCTCGTGCTGACCGTGATGCTGATGGGTCTGTCGACGGTCGCGATCGGCCTGCTGCCTGCGTTCTCGACGATCGGCTGGTGGGCGCCCGTGCTGCTGGTGCTGATGCGTGCGATCCAGGGTTTCGCGGTCGGCGGCGAATGGGGCGGCGCGGCGCTGATGGCCGTCGAGAGCGCACCGAAGCAGAAGAAGGCGTTCTACAGCAGCGGCGTGCAGGTCGGCTACGGCGTCGGCCTCGTGCTGGCCACGGGCATCGTGTCGATCCTGAGCCACACGCTCGGCGAGGCCGCGTTCAAGTCATGGGGCTGGCGCCTGCCGTTCGTGTTCAGCATCGTGCTGGTGCTGATCGGGTTGTGGGTGCGCAAGAACATGGACGAGTCGCAGGAGTTCGTCGAGAAGGTCGAGCATGGCAACCGCAAGCTGCGCCTGCCGGTGCTGGAAGCGCTGACGCGCCATCCGAAGGCGTTCCTGCTGATCATCGCGCTGCGGCTCGCCGAACTGTTCACGATGTATATCGTCACCGCGTTCGCGCTCAGCTATTCGACGACGAACCTCGGCATGTCGCGCGACCTGTTCCTGAACATCGGCCTGCTGGTCGGCGCGGTGAGCTGCGTGACGATCCCTTGCTTCGCGTGGCTGGCCGACCGCTACGGCCTGCGCCGCATCTACCTGATCGGCGCGGTGATCGGCCTGGCGTCCGCCGTCCCGTTCTTCGTCGCGCTGGAAGCGCGGTCGATCGCGTGGATCGTGATCTTCTCGATCCTGCTGGCGAACGCCGCGCACGACATGGTCGTGAGCGTCCAGCAGCCGCTGTTCACCGAGTTGTTCGGCGCCGAATACCGCTACAGCGGCGCGGGCGTCGGCTACCAGTTCGCGAGCGTCGTCGGCGGCGGGTTCACGCCGTTCATCGCGGTCGGCCTCGTCAGCCTGGCCGGCGGGTCGTGGCACCTCGTCGCCGGTTATCTCGCGGTGGGCTGCCTGATCTCGCTGGTGGTCGCCGCGCGGATGCGGGCCGCGCAGTGACGGAATGAGTGCGTGGCCGGCGCGACTCGTGGCCGGCCATTTCCCCACGCCGGCAGGCAATCGACCTGCCGTAGCGCAGGCGCAACGTCAAACACCGTCAATCGCACGCCCCGATCCCCCTTTTCCCCTCTGAACATTCCACGCCGCCGGCCGACCAATGGCATCATATGGGCCTACGTCAGTCACCGATACGCCCCCATATCATGTCGAATCTCATCGTCCACGGCGGCACTCCGCTGCGCGGGGACATCAAGCCGTCCGCGAACAAGAACGCCGTCCTGCCGATTCTGTGCGCCACCCTGTTGACCGATCAGCCGCTGCGTCTCGTCGGCGTGCCGGACATCACCGACGTGCGCAAGATCCTCGACATCTTCCGCACGCTCGGCAGCGACGTGTCGGTCGACTTCACGACGGGCCTGCTCGAACTCCACCATCGCAACACGAAGTTCGATCCGGCCGTCCACCGGCTGCCCGAGGCGATGCGCTCGTCGATCATGCTGATTCCGCCGCTGCTCGCGCGCTTCGGCGTCGCGCGCCTCGAGAACGACGTGAAAGGCTGCACGCTCGGCGTGCGCGAAATCGACCCGCACGTCGAGGTGTTCGAGCGCTTCGGCGCGCACATCGAGCGCACGCCCGATTCGCTGATCGTTCGCACCGACGGCCCGCTGACGGCCAACGATCACTGGTTCGACTACGCGTCGGTGACGACCACCGAGAACTTCGCGCTGTGCGCGACGACCGCGAGCGGCACGTCGACGCTGATGAACGCGGCGTCCGAGCCGCACGTGCAGGAGTTCTGCCAGTTCCTCGCGATGATCGGCGTCACGATCGAAGGTATCGGCACGTCGCGGCTGTGCGTGACGGGCGGCGGCAAGCTCGGCGGCGGCGAGTTCCGCTTCGCCGAGGATTTCCACGAGATCGCGACGTTCCTCGCGCTCGGCGCGATCACCGGCGGCGACATCACGGTGCGCAACTCGTCGCCCGAACATTTTCCGCTGATCGACCGCACGTTCGCCAAGTTCGGCGTCAACGTCACGCACCGCGACGGCTGGTCGCGCGCGGAACGCGACGGCCCGCTGCGCGTGCGCCGGCCGTTCACGCAGAACATCCTGACCAAGGTCGAAGCCGCCCCGTGGCCGTACCTGCCGGTCGACCTGCTGCCGATCTTCATCGCGCTCGGCGTGCGCGCGGAAGGCAGCGCGATGTTCTGGAACAAGGTCTACGACGGCGCGCTCGGCTGGTCCGGCGAACTGTCGAAGTTCGGCGCGCACGTGCTGCTGTCCGATCCGCACCGGCTGATCACGTTCGGCGGGCTGCAACTGACGCCGGCTCGCGTCGAGAGCCCGTACATCATTCGTGTCGCGATTGCACTGCTGATGGTCGCCGCGAGCATCGAAGGCCGCTCGGAAATCATGAACGCGCTGCCGATCCGCCGCGCGCATCCGCATTTCGTCGAGAATCTGCGCTCGGTCGGCGCGAACGTCGAATGGACGAGCAGCGAGTAAGGCACTGAAGGACGCGGCGCGCGTGGCACGGGCGCCGCGTTCGACCGGCGGTTCGTTTTGACAGGCCGCCGGCCGCTTCCTGTTACCCCTCCCGCATTATTCGCCACCGCCGCCGCAATCGGCATCGCCGGCGCCCATGTGGTCGAAGCCGTAGAGCATCACGGCCGTCGTACCACGCGCGGGGTTGCTCGGGCGCGTCGCGAGGCGTTCGTCGAGCGCGTCCGACGGATACTGGACGCTCGTATCCATCACGTTGCCCGGCTGCGACCGTAGTTCCGCCTCGGTCAGCTTGCTCCCCTCCGCGCGCGGCAGCCCGAATGCCTTGCGCACCTCCGCCGCGTTCCACGTTCCCTTCAGCGTGACCGTGACCATCTGCAGCTCGCCATGCTCCCAGTCCAGGTCGACCTTCGTCGCGAGCGGATGCACGCTGGCCGCGAGCCGGTCGGGGAACGCCGGGCCTTCGTAGTACGCCTTCGTGTTCTTGCACGCGTCGCCGGTGTTCCGGTACTTCTTCAGCGAGCAATTGAAGCGCTTGTCGCGGTAGCCGAACGTCGTTTCGACGTAGCAGCCGAATTTCGGCGACGTCATGCGCGGCCATGCACGGATATCGACGGCCGGTTTAGGGAGGGTTGCGGCGGTGATCGCAGGATTCGCCGCGGCAAGCAGCGGCATGGCCGCGACGAGCACGGCCAAGACGGATTCTCGGAGTGTCATTGTTCTGTTCCAGTCGGAGCGGCGATTCTAGCGCGAGCGCGGCTTCGCCAGCGCGGCCGGTCTGCGCGATAATCGCTCAATTCTGCGCGCTCACCGCACCCCCGCCTTCCGCTATCCGACGATGAAAAAGCCCGAACTCGACCGACGCGACTGGATTGCCGGCCTCGAAAAAGGCCTGATGATCCTCGAAGCCTTCGACAGTCAGCACGCGCGCATGACGCCCACGCAGGCCGCCGCGCGTACGGGCCTCACGCGCACGGCCGCGCGGCGCTACCTGCTGACGCTCGAATCGCTCGGCTACGTGTACACCGACGGCAAGCTGTACGGCCTCACGCCGCGCGTGCTGCGGGTCGGCTGGTCGTACTTCGATTCGGCGCGTCTGCCGCGCACGGTCCAGCCCTATCTGCAGCAACTGAGCGCGTCGCTGAATGAATCGGCGTACGTCAGCGTGCTCGACGGCTGGGAGCTGGTGTTCATCGCGCGCAACGGCGTGTCGCGCGCGATGACGACCGGCTTCGTGCTCGGCGCACGCGTGCCGGCGCCGCTGACTTCGCCGGGTGTCGTGCTGCTCGCCCATCACCCCGATCGCGAAGCCGTGCGCGCGTGGCTCGACGAAACCGAGCTGCCGCCGTTCACGCCGCACACGATCACCAACAAGGCGCGGCTGCTCGAACAGGTCGACCATGCGCGCGACGCCGGTTTTGCCGCGATCGAACAGCAATTGCAGGTCGGCGTACGCGGGATCGCGGTGCCGCTGAAGAACCGTCAGGGCGAGGTAGTCGCCGCGCTGAGCACGAACATGCCGATCGGCGCGGAGACGGCGGACGCGGCCGTGCGGCGCGTGCTGCCGCACTTGCAGGAAGCCGCGCTCGCGATGCTCAACGTGCTGTAGCGCGAGGCAGCGTCACCCTCACCCGATCCGCCACCAACGCGGCAGCAAGTCGCGCACTTCGCGCCGGCGATAACGGTCGTCGATCAGGTGCACGACGCCTTCGTCGTGCTCGGTGCGGATCACGCGCCCGGCCGCCTGCACGACCTTCTGCAAGCCCGGATACAGGTACATGTAGTCGTAGCCGTTGCCGAAACGCGCCTCCATCGCGCGCCGCATCTGCTCGTTGACGTCGTTGACCTGCGGCAGCCCGAGCGTCGCGATGAAGGCGCCGATCAGCCGCTCGCCGACCAGGTCCACGCCTTCCGAAAACGCCCCGCCCAGCACCGCGAAGCCAACCCCGCGCCCGCCCGCGTCGAAGCGCGCGAGAAACGCGTCGCGCTCGCTTTCGGCCATGCCGGGCGCCTGCGCCCAGACGGGCACGTCCGGGTGCCGCGCCTGCATCAGCGCGACCACGCGCCCGAGATAGTCGAAGCTGCTCAGGAAGCCGAGATAGTTGCCGGGCCGCGTCGCGTATTGCGCGGCGATCAGGTCGGCGATCGGTTCGAGCGACCGGTCGCGGTCGCGCCAGCGTGTCGACACGTGACTCGCGACGCGCACGGTCAGTTGCTCGGCGCGGAACGGCCCGTCGACGTCGAGCCAGCCCGTATCGCCGGGCAGCCCGAGCGTGTCGCGATAGAAATGGAACGGGCTCAGCGTGCCCGAGAACAGCACGGTCGCGCGTGCCGCTTCGTAACGCGGCGCGAGAAAGCCGGCCGGAATCACGTTGCGCACGCACAGCGTCGACTGGATGCGGCGCCGGCGGCTCGCCGACGCGACACCGTCGAGCGCCGGCTGGCGCGGCATCGGTTCGCCGTGGAGGGTCGCGTCGAAGATCGATGCGCTGTCGAAGGCTTCGGCGAGCATGCCGAACTGGATCGCCTCGAAATGAAACCGCAGCAGCGCGTCGCCATTTGCGCGCGGCGCATCGGTCAGGTGTTCGCCGATCGCCGCGACGAGGTTCTGCACGGCCGACACGATCGGGCCCGGCACGTCGGGGTACGCGGCATAGCGCTCGGCCTGCGCGCGATTGACCGTGCCCCACGCGCGGCCGAGCCGGTCGAATGCCTTGCGCAGCGCCGCCGGCGCGGCTTCGCGCGCGGCCGCGAACGCGAACGGATCGAGCGATGCGCTGTACATCTTGCGCGCGCGGTCGAGCAGGTTGTGCGCTTCGTCGACGAGCACGCCGACGCGCCACTGGTTCTGCTGCGCGAGCGTGTGCAGCATCGCGCTGCCGTCGTAGTAATAGTTGTAGTCGCCGATCATCATGTCCGACCAGCGCGCGAGTTCCTGCGACAGGTAGTACGGACAGACATCGTGCGCGAGCGCGGCCGTGCGCACGGTAGCGCGATCGAGCAGACCGGCCTCGATCGCCGCGTCGCGCGCGGCCGGCAGCCGGTCGTAGAAGCCTTTCGCGAGCGGGCATGATTCGCCGTGGCACGCGCTGTCCGGATGCTCGCACGCCTTGTCGCGCGCGACGAGTTCCAGCACGCGCAGCGGCAGCGCCGGCGTGCCGGCGCCGAGCGTCGTCGCCGCTTCGAGCGCGAGCGCACGGCCGGGCGTTTTCGCGGTCAGGAAGAAAACGTGGTCGAGTTCGCCCTCGCCGCATGCCTTCAGCAACGGAAACACGGTCCCGAGCGTCTTGCCGATGCCGGTCGGCGCCTGCGCCATCAAGCAGTGCTCGTCGCGCGCCGCGCGATAGACCGAGACCGCCAGCTCGCGCTGGCCGCTGCGGAACTGCCCGTGCGGAAATGCGAGCGCGCGCAGCGCCGCGTCGCGCGCCGCGCGATGGGCCGTTTCGCGCTCGGCCCAGCCGACGAAGCACGCGCACTGCTCGGCGAAGAACGTCGCGAGCGTGTCCGCATCCAGCGTTTCCGTCAGCACGGTCTCGCGTTCGGACACGATGTCGAAATACACGAGCGCGACGTCGATTTCCTTGAGGCCGCGCGCGTCGCACATCAGGTGCGCATAGACCTTCGCCTGCGCCCAGTGCAGCGCGCGATGATTGGCCGGCATCGCATCGAGGCTGCCGCGATAGGTCTTGATTTCTTCGACGCGGTTCGCCACGGGATCGTAGCCGTCCGCGCGGCCGCGCACGGTGAGCGTGCCCCAGGTGCCCGTCAGCGCGATCTCGGTTTCGTAGCGTGCGCCGCGTTTCGACGTGACCGCACCGTGGCCGGCGATGCCTTCGAGTGCGGTCGGCGCGGGCGTGAAGCGCAGGTCGAGATCGCCGCGCCGCGCGGTGAATTCGCACATTGCCCGCACCGCGACGACATAGCTCATGCGGACAACCCCGCCGCTTCGGCGTGCGCCGCGCCGTCAGCGGCCCATTCGACGTCGACGACGCGCACCGGTATGCCGTGCGCGACGCAGTATGCGAGCCAGCGCGTCTGGTTGTCCTGCAGCCGGTCGCCGGGGCCTTTTACCTCGATCAACTCGTAACGGCGTTCATCGGGCCAGAAGCGGACGAGATCGGGCAGCCCCGAACGGTTGCTGCGGATATCCGCGAGCAGGCGCGTGAACCACAGCCGCAGGTGCTCGGGCGGCAGGCACGCGAGCGCTTCGTCGAGCAGCGCGTCGGTCAGCACGCCCCAGAACACGAACGGCGACTGCAGCCCGGCCTTCGTCGCGAAATGCCGGCGGATCGTGTCGCGGTACGCGCCCGAATCGAGCTGCGCGAAACAGGCGTCGAATGCGGCGGCGCGGCGCGCGGCGAAATCGGGTGCGTGCAGGTCGGCCGGCCCGCGCTGGAACGGGTGGAAGAACGCGCCGGGCACCGCTGCGAACACGGGCTCCCAGCACAACAGGCCGAACAGCGAATTGATCAGCGTGTTTTCGACGTAATGGACCGGCGACGCCGGTTGCGCGAGATGGTCGCGCACCGCGAATTCGACGCTGACGAATGCGTCCGGACGCGTGAGCACGAGTGTTTCGCGCGGCGCGCCGGCCGCTGCGGCCGAACGTTCGACGCGCTGGCCGGCGCGTCGCTGCAGGCGCGGCAGCATGCGCTCGACGCGCTGGCGTTCCTCGTCGCTCTCGAAGCCGCCGCGCGCGTCGAGCGCCAGCACGAGCGCGTCGTCGTCGCGCCCGCCGCGCTCGAGCACGCGGATGCGCCGGTAGCGGCTGCCGGGCCACGCACTGCGCACGTATGCGTCGAGCGCGGCATCCCAGTCGGCGCGGCGCTCGCAGGTCTGGCCGAGCGCGAACAGCAGCTTCGCGCGACGCGTCGCGAGCCATGGCTGACCGCAGCCCACAGCGTCGATCGCGCGCATCAGGTCGTCGAACGGCAAGTCGTCGGGCCACGCATCGAGCGCGTCGCGACACATCTGAAGCGCGAGATACGCATCGACGTCGCCGCGCTGCTGGAACGCGCGCGACGACGGTGCGATCGGCACGCTTTCGTACTGGAGCACGCCGAGATCGGCGAGCACGAATTCGCTCCAGTCCTGATGGAGATTGCCGAAGAACATCAGCCGCAGCCGGTCGCACAGCGCGCCGACCGTCACGCGCAACACGCGGTCGCCGGCCTGCGCGCACCACGCGTCGAGCGGCTGCGCGGTGTCATGCGCGGGGCGCAGCCGTTCGAGCCATTCGGGCTTGCGCTCGCCGGCATGCGCGGCGAGCGACGGGAAGATGTGCAGCAGATCGGCCTTGGTCGACAACGCGAACAGCTCGTCGAGCGTGAGCGCGGGCGCCGGATCGACCCAGCCGAGTTCGACGAGCGGCGCGACCGCGTCGAGCGTGCTGCCGATTTCGTCGTACACGAGCTTGCTTGCGCGGAAATCGGACCCGCTGCGCATCAGCATCCGCACGAGCAGCGCGCGCGACGGCTGCGGCAGCGTCGCGAACTGCCGGACGAACGCGTGCTCGTGCGCGTCGAACAGGTCGTCGTAACGCTCGCCGAGCCAGGCCAGCGCGCGTTCGAAATTGGTCAGGTAGTAAAACGCCGGGGGCGTCGGCGAAGCAGGCGTCACGGAGATCGATCACTGTACGTTTGTACAGGTCGGAATCATATCAAATGTGACGGCACATGCCGCGAGCGGCATCTGCCCGCCGCTGCCCGGCCGCGGTCAGAACTGGTAATTCACCGACATGTCGAACACGCCGTTGGTCGACTGCTGCGTGATCGGGCTGCGCGCGGCGCGGCCGACGAGCTGCTCGATGGCGCCGTCGATCGTGACGAACCAGTGCTTGTTCACGAACCAGGCCATCGTCACCCCTGCGCCGAACGACTTGATCCCGGCCCCCGACGAATAGGCCGGCAGCCCCGAGCGCGCGGCGGCGCCCGGGCTCACGCCGAACCAGCTGTTCATGTAGCGCGAATCGGCAAACGACACGGTCGGCCCCGCGAACCAGAAGAAATGCTCGTTGCTGCCCGGCAGCGGCATGTACGCGGAGAAATCGCCGACCCAGCCGTTCGAGCCGCCGATGCTGCGCCGGATATCCGCGCGCAGCACGAGCGGAAATTCCTTCGAGATCACGTAATCGGCCGCCAGTTTCATCACGGGTGCCGCATTGATGTTGTCGAGGCCGTTCAGGTGCTCGGTATCGTCGGCCGAACGACGCCCGAGGTCGTAGCCGACGGACAGGCTCACGCGCCAGTTCGGCCCGCGCAGCACGTTCGCGCCGAGCCCCTCGCCCGTCGACAGGAAGAACAGGTCGCGATAGCGGATATCCAGGTTCGGGCCGCCCAGCACGCGATAACGGTCGGAGCCCGCATAGCGCGGCTGCAGCGTCATCGCGGCGCCCACGCTGATATCCCAGGTGGAAATGTTCGGGTCGTACAGTTTTTCGAGCGGCACGCCCGCCGAGTATTGCCACTCGCCGAGCGGCGAAGGCGTCTGGGCCGACGCGTCGCGGGCGCCGGCCGCCGTGAGCGCCGCGCAGGCCGACAGGCCGGAAACGAACCGGCGTGCGCCGGGTGACAGCAACGGGCGAGCAACAGTCATCAAGGCGTCTCCGTCGGTTGCGCGAAACGAACCTGAAGGAAAGCGCGTCGCGCCGCTTCGGCTGCAGCGGCCGGCAGCCGGTGGCGCGAACGTAGCGTGCGCTGAATTAACGGACATCCTACGCGACGCGCACGCAGCCGCAAAGCGCCCGCTGCGCGCGGGCACTTTGCCGCCCTCCGGAAGGAATGGGTGAAGCGTTGCCGGATCAGAAACGCTCGACGTGATAGTCGCCGGCCAGCGCGGCCGGGCTGCGCGACGACATCATCCGCGAGAAACCGTCGGCGAGCCGCCCGAGCGCGAGCTGCTTCTGGCTGGCGTCCCAGTGCGTATAGGTGTCGTACGCCGCATCGTCGAACGACACCGTGACGGCGACCGGGTGGCCGCTCGCGCGAAAGCCGATCTGCAGCACGCCGCCCGGCAATTCCTCGATGTGATAGCGCAGCGAGCGCGATTCGAAATAGCGGCCCAGCACCTGAGCGATCGCGCGCTTGTCGGGTGATTGAACGTGGATGTCCATGAGCGTCCTCCTTGTCAGTATTCGCGCGGCCGGTGGTAGCGCACCACTCCGCCGGGCATCCGCATCGGCGGCGGATGCGACGGCGGGTCGCCCTGCGGCAGCCCCTCGGGCACGGGCGGATCGACCGGATCGTCGTGTCCGGGTGGTACCGGGTCCGGGTCGACGTCGGGGATCGTCGGTTCGGGGCGGTGCAGCATGGATGGCGTCTTCATGTCACTCCTGCGCGACGGCGCGCGCCTCTCGATGGCGCTGCGATCGCGCGCAAGCGGCGTGCCCGCTCCCGTTCCGCTCGCGCGCTCGCAACACGGTCAGTCGTCGCAGGTCGCCATCACCAGCCACATCGTGCGTCCTTTCGTGGTCAGCCGCGCCGCGAGCGTGAGCGTGAGCGTGAGCGTGAGCGCGAGCGGATCGGACGGCGCGCATTGCGCGACGAGCGCCTGCTGCGCACGCTCGGGCCCGTCGCAGACGATGTCGTTCAGCGCGCGAATCTCCTCCTTGCCGTCGAACATGCGCCCCTCGGGCCGACAGACCCGCGATTCGCGTTTCCACGCGTCGAATCGCGCGCGCACGCTGGCGAATTCGCCGCCGCATGCATTCGCGTCGTAACGTATTCTTTCCGTGGATGCATTCATCACGATGTCCTCTTGTCCACGCGGACGGCGCGCGGCTCATTTCCCGCATGCCCGTCCGGCTTCTCCGGCGCGCAAGCGTCGTGCCGTCGGCACGTCTCGGGCACGGCGCTTGCGCGTGCATCAACCAGCAAGGAGGTTCGACCATGACCGCTTACGCCACCGGCCGCCACGACACCGTGTCACCGGCTGCCGGGCTGTTCCGTCTCGCCACGTCGCGCCCGCCGTCCGAAGACAAGACGGAAGAGCGCATCGACGAAGGGCTCGAAGAAACGTTTCCGGCCAGCGATCCACCCGCCGTCGGTGGCGCGACCCGCATCGACCCCGCCAAGCCGACCGGCGAGCATGAACGTCGCGCGCCGCACGACCCTTCCCCGCCCCGCGATCACGGCTGACGGCGGCACCCGGCTCGCCATGCGCGGCGGCGCATCGTATGGTTTTCGTTGCAGCCATCGAGCCCGTCGTGTTCCCGTTTGACCGGACGCTCAGCCGCGCCCTTTCCCGCCGTGCGCATCGTCCGGCGTGACGTCGACGATCACGCTCGCGAGCGTCGGCATGTCGACCGGCTTGCACAGGTACGCATCGAAGCCGGCGGCCAGCACGCGGTGGCGGTCGGCCTTGCCGGCGTGCGCGGTGACCGCCACGACCGGCAAATGCCCGCTGCCGCCCGGCAAATGACGGATCCGGTCGAGCAGCCAGAAGCCGTCGCCGTCCGGCATCGCGAGATCCGACAGCACGACGCTCGGCAGATGCCGCTCCACCGCGTCGAGCGCGTCGTGCCCCGACTGCGCGGTCGACACCTGCGCGCCCATCGTTTCGAGCGCCGCGGCGAGGCTCGCGCGCGAGGTTGCGTCGTCATCGACGACGAGCACGCGCTGGCCGTCGAGCGCCACCGAGTCCGACGCGTCTGCCGGGCGCGTCAGGCGCTCGGCCGGATCGTCGCCATCCCAGCCGGCCGGCAGCGTGACCGTCACGGTTGTCCCGCGTCCCGGTCCGTCGCTCGTCGCGACGACGTCGCCGCCGTGCAGCTGCGCGATGTTGCGCACGATCGACAGGCCGAGCCCGAGGCCGAGCTTCGGCGACGCGAGCGCACCTTCGGGCCGGCTGAAGGTCTCGAACAGATGCGGCAGGCATTCCGGTGCAATCCCTTGCCCCGTATCGGCGACCGACAGCCGGACGCGTTCGCCCGCTCGCGTCAGCGACACGTCGATGCGCCCGCCCGGCGGCGTGAACTTGATCGCGTTCGACAACAGGTTCGACAGCACCTGGCGCACGCGCTCGCCGTCCGCCGGAATCACGCAGGTCGGCATCGCGTACGCCGTCGACAGCTCGAGCCCGTTCGCCTGCGCGGTCGCATCGAGCTCGCGCGCGGCGTCGCGCACGACGCGCACGAGGTCGACCGGCACGCGTTCGAGACGCAGCCGGCCCGTTGCGAGCGACGACGCGTCGAGCAGGTCGCCGACCATGTGCGACAGCGATCGCGCGCTGCGATCGATCGCGTCGACCGCCTGTTCCGCGAGCCCGTGCCCGTCGACGTTGCGCAGCACCTCGACCCACCCGTAGATCACGTTCAGCGGCGTGCGCAGTTCGTGCGACACCGTGGCCAGCCACGCGTCCTTCAGCCGGTTCGACGTGTCGGCCTGCGCGCGTGCATCGCGTGCGCCGCGCAGCGCACGCAGGTTGCGCTGCTCGCGGCGGCGGTGCTCGCGCGCTTCGCGCAGCGTCATCGACAGGCCCGTGCAGTTGCCCTGCGCATCGACGATCGGCGACGCGGCGAAGGTCGCGCGAAAGCGGCCGCCGTCGCGGCGCACGCACAGCACGTCGAGCGGCCCGACCGTCGTGTCCAGGTTCGCGAACGTGGCGGGCACCGGATGCCGCCGCAGCCAGCGCGGCGCAATCATCGCGGCGACGTCGCGCCCGCTTGCCTGCGCGGCGTCGATCCCGAAGATCCGGCGCGCGGCCGGATTCCAGCTTGTGATCCGGCGCCCGGTGTCGACACCGACGATCGCATCGGGCGACGCGTCGACCACCCGGCGCAGCAGGCCGTCGTCGGGCATGCGGGCGGCGGGCGCCGGCTCGCGATGCGGCGTGCGTGTGGCGGCGTCCGCGTCGCCATCGTCGTCGACGGCGTGCAGGCGATCGTTCGCGATCAGCGGCTTCACGGCCATCACGAGCACGCACTCGACGAAGCTGATCGCGACGAACGCACCGGCCTGCGCGAGCAACGTAGCCGGCGGCGCATCGCGCCACCACAGCGTGCCGATCGCGGCCACGCTCGCGACAGTCGCGGCGAGGCCGCCGCCGAACGACGTCAGCCATGCGACGGCCGCGACGCCCGCATAGAAAGGCAGCGGCGCAAACGGTGCGTGCTCGCCGACGGCGTGAATCGCCCACGCCTGCAGCGCGGACGCCAGCCCGACGGCCAGCACGACCCATGCACCCTGCCGCAACAGCTCATGGGTCAGGGTCTTCATTGCATCCTTGCCTCGCGCCGGCTCCCGTCGTGCGGCGTCGTGCCTCCGTTCGGCGATCCGCGATGCCGTCGAGCGTGCCGGGTGGGCGTGGAGGTGTCAGCAAGCGATATGCCCGGGACGGGCGTGACACGGCGTTCCGTCGGCGGATGGCGGGACGGTGCATCGTGCCGGCCGCGTGCCGTGGCGGCGGCGAACCGGCGGCGATCGAGGCTGGCCGCTGCTGTCGGCCGAAAGCGCTAGCGACCGGCTTTTTCATCGGCGTCCTGTAAAAAAGCGCTGGTCCGACCCTGGATCGCGCGGCCGTACCCGGCCAGCCGAAAGACCGATGGTCGAATCCTTCTGTCCCCGTCGCGGACATTGGAAATTACTATTCGGCGGCACCTTCGTGGCCGTTTCGCTGTCGATGATAAATATTGCAATGAACGGACCGCGTGATGCCGATTTTCAAAACGGCCCGCTAACGACGATGGGTGAAACCGCAAACCGGTCGAAGCAGCGCGCAGACGGCCGCCGGCTGTCCGGCCGGTCCTCTGCGATGCGCACGCTGCTCGGCCGCATCGAGAAGATCGCACCGACCCGCGCCAGCGTGATGATTGCCGGCGAAAGCGGGGTCGGCAAGGATATCGTCGCGCGCCGGCTGCACGATCTCAGTGCGCGGCGCGACGGCCCGTTCGTGCCCGTGAATTGCGGCGCGATCCCGCCCGATATCGCGGAGTCGCAACTGTTCGGGCACGAGAAAGGCAGTTTCACCGGCGCGATCGCGCAGCGCGAAGGCTTCTTCGAGGCCGCGCGCGGCGGCACGCTGCTGCTCGACGAGATCGCCGAAATGCCCGCGGCGCTGCAGGTGAAGCTGCTGCGGGCGATCGAGTCGAATGCGATCGTGCGCGTGGGCGGCACCGAGCCGATTCCGCTCGACGTGCGCATCGTGTCGGCCACGCGCCACAACCCGGCCGACGCCGTGCGCGACGGCCGGCTGCGCGAGGATCTGTTCTACCGGCTCGCCGCGTTCGCGCTGTACGTGCCGCCGCTGCGCCAGCGCGACGATGACGTCGAGACGATCGCGCGGGAATTCGTCGACACGCTGAACGCGCGGCACCGCTCGCACAAGCGGCTGACCGACGCGGCGATCGCGGCGCTCCGCGCGTACTCGTGGCCCGGCAACGTGCGCGAGCTGCACAACACGATCGAGCGCGCGTACATCCTGTCGGACGAAGGCATCGACGTCGCGCTGCCGAAGCAGCCGATGCCGCCCGACCGTACGTCGGACAGCGCGATGGCGCTGCCGCTCGGCGCGACACTCCACCACGCGCAGCAACGCTTCATCGCGGCGACGCTGCGTTACTTCGACGGCAACAAGCCGCGCGCAGCCAAGGCGCTCGGCATCAGCCTGAAAACGCTCTACAACCGGCTCGCGCTGATGCGCGACGGCGGCCGCTCCTGAGGCAGTGCGGCCGCGTCGCCAGGCTGCGGTTACGCGACCTTGAACCGCCCGACCGTCGTCGCCAGCGCATTCGCCTGCGACTGCAGTGCGGTCGCCGCGGCGGTCGACTGTTCGACGAGCGCCGCGTTCTGCTGGACCATTTCATCGAGCTGCGTGACCGCGCGGTTCACTTCCTGGATGCCGCGCGTCTGCTCGTTCGCCGCATGCGTGATCTCGGAGATGATGGTCGTCACGTTCGACACGTTGGATACGATCTCGCGCATCGTGTCGCCGGCCTGGCGCACCTGCCCGGAGCCGGCCGACACGCTCGCGACCGTCGATTCGACCAGCACCTTCACTTCCCGTGCGGCCTGCGCGCTGCGTTGCGCGAGGCTGCGCACTTCCTGCGCGACGACCGCGAAGCCGCGGCCCTGCTCGCCCGCACGCGCCGCTTCGACGGCCGCGTTCAGCGCGAGGATGTTGGTCTGGAATGCGATCCCGTCGATCACGCCGATGATGTCGCCGATCCGGCCCGATGCTTCCTCGATCTTCTCCATCGTCGCGACGACGTCCGACACGACCGCCCCGCCGTGCGATGCGATCCGCGATGCGGCCGCCGCGCGCTCGTCGGCCTGGCCGGCTGCTGCCGCCGACTGGCCGACGGTCGCGGTGATCTCTTCCATCGACGCAGCCGTTTCCTCGAGGCTCGCCGCGGCCGATTCGGTACGCGACGACAGGTCCTGGTTGCCCGCCGCGATCTCGTTCGCGGCCGTGCGCACCGATTCGCTCGCGTCGCGGATCTCGCGCATCACGTCGTTCAGCTTGTCGACGAAGCTGTTGAACGAGCGCGCGATGTCGGCGACTTCGTCGCGGCCGTCGGCCGGCAGGCGCTGCGTCAGGTCGCCGGCGCCCGAGCCGATCGCGGCCATCGCCTGGCGCACCTGCGACAGGCGACGGAACGCGGTCGCGGTGATCGCGCCGATGATCAGCGACGCGACACCGACGATCACGACCAGCGTGATCAGCGACGCGGTCAGCAGCGAGCGCATGCCGGCCGTCGCTTCGGTCTTGTCGAGCAGCACCAGCGCGTACCAGTCGGTGCCCGGCACCGGCCGCGCACGCACCAGCTTCGCGTTGCCGCCGACGCTCACCTCGACGGGTGCCGTTGCGGCCGCGATCGTCGCGGCGCTCGTCGCGCCGAGTTCGGGCGACACGTCGGCGACCGGCTTCAGCGTGAGCTTCGGGTCCGGATGCGCGACGACGTGGCCGCTGCTGTCGATCAGCATCCCGAAGCTCGCGGGCGTCGGGCGGATCGACTTCACGTTGGCGATCACGCTGTCCATCGCGACGTCCGCGGCGACGACGCCCTTCAGCGCGCCGTCACGCAGGATCGGCACCGCGAACGTGACGACGAGGTTGCCGGTGCCGGCATCGACGTAAGGCGGCGTGACGACCGGCTTGCCGGCCTGCGCGGCCTGCTTGTACCACGGGCGGCCGGTCGGATCGTAGTCGGGCGGGATGCCGGTCGGGTCGGAGAAGCGGAACGCCTTGTCGGCGTAGCCCGCGTACACGTTGGTGAAGCCGCCGGCCGTGGCCATCTGCTTGAACACCGGCAGCGGATCGGGCGCGAGCGCCGCATCCTGGAGCGACGCGATCATCCGGCTGCGGGTGGCGACCCAGTCGGCGATCCCGACCACATGGCCGCTCGCGACGGAAGTCAGGTTGCGGTCGATCGCGTCGTCGTTGTACGAGTGCGCGATGAAATAGTTGATCAGCGTGGTGGCGACGAGCGCGAATACGACGATGGCGACGCACGCGGCGAGGATGCGGGCGCGGATGGACGAGAGCATGGCAACGACTCGGTAAGGGAGCGCGAACGCCCGGTGGACGAATTCACCGGGTAAACGGCAATCGCGGCGCTTACTTGAGGTCGTTGTGACAATTCAATGAAACATATGACGAAAGACGCCGACGGCTGTCGGCGAATCGTCAGGTCGCACGCAGGCGAACCGAAGCGGCAGACGCCGCTGGCAAGAGGGTCAATCGTGATGTGGCCGCGACCGGCGACCTGCCATGTCAGCCGCGGCAAGCGCCTGTCAAAGGCGGACGCTCGGGCGCGGATCGGATTCCGCCGGCGCCGCACCGGCCTGCGTGTCGGCGTCGAAATCGTCCCGCTGGCGCATCCGTTCGCGCAGGTTCCGGATCGCGAACACGTGGATGTAGTCATGCACGCGTGCGCCGGACGACAGCACACGCACTTCATCGTCGAGCATCGCACGCAGCTGATCCGCGCCAATCGCGCGCTGTTCGGCGGCTTCCTTGAGTGAATCGAGCAAATTGTCCTTGGACATCGACGGACTCCTGACGGTCGAGGAAGAAAAAAACGACGGCACTGGAAGCTTAAAGACTGGTCGGCCGCGCGGCGTGCGATGCGCCGGCACGTATTTGCGCGCGATCAACGGCACGTTGCGTGCCGCCGTGCCGATCCGTCCCCGAACCGGCCGCGCTTGATTCGCGGCGCAAACTGCCCGCGAACGAGACTGGAAGCCCTGCCACGCCACCCCGGGGCGCGGCACCGGCCGACTGGCGGGCGGTGGAACCGCCGCGCAACGCCGATGCAGTGGGGAACTTAGACCGGCCGAAATCATGCGTCAAGCGACGCTCCGCGCCCCCGGTTCATTCGTCGGAACGAACCCGCCGGAACGCCTGCGGCCCGGACGACCGGCCAATTCGCCGCGGCGCGTGTCAGCGGATTCCGATAGGCGCCGCGCAATACCTGACAGCGAGTTCAGCGCGCGCCGCTTGGCAGCCTGCCGCCGCCACACGATACTGATGCCATGAACAACGCGTTCATACCGGATCATCGCCCAGCCTGCCATCGAGCAAGGCGCGCGGGGTCTGGCGCAGGAGACCAACCATGGCACATCGCAACTTTCCGGGCCGGGACGGCCAGCGGCGCGCGGCGGGCAACGCGCGCGCCCTGCCCGCCCGGACCGCATCGGCCGGCAATCGTCCGTCCGACGATCTCGACACCCTGCTCGCGCTCGCCCGCGAAGCCGGGCTGCTCGTCACGCTCGACGGGCAGATCGGCCGCGAGAAGTACCAGAGCGTCGCGGGGTCGATCCTCGCGCTGCAGCGGTTCGCCGCGGCCCTCGGCGCGCGACAGGCGCGCGCCGAGCCGGCCGGGTCGGAGCCGCGCCGCAAGGCACGCCCCGGCTGGCCGCATGCGAACCGGCTGCGCAGCCGCACGTGCAGCGCATGCGGGCCGATGCACGTCGTGCGCCCGCGCTCGCGTGTGCGGCGCGGCGTCGTCCGCCGGCACGACCTCTGCTCGATTCTTCGGACCACCTGAACACGCACGCAGCCGACGCACGGCACGGGGCCGTGCGATGGCTGCGCGCCGTGATGCGTTCGCCGTGACTGCCGATGTCGCGTGAATGCGGCGGCGCCGTGCCTGCCTCGACCTTCGCCGCGGTTCGCCTCGATGCGACCGCGCGCTCATACGCGCCGTTCCGAACGGCCGCATGCAAAACAATACCTGCGGGGAAAGTGATCCGACGGGGCCAGCCAGGCGGAAAGCGGACGGGGTGCGTGCACCCCGCCCGTCCTCCAAGGCAGCCGTCGGCTGCCTACCCTCGTGCCAGAGAGTTCTCGGTGGATGACACGCCATGCAATCGATGGCGCGGCTCCTGAAATCGATGTGCCGGCTTGTGCGCGCGTTCGATCGCGACCTGCCGGATCGGCGGTTTCGATGCTTGCGTGCACGCGCGGTTGTCGTCGCACATGCACGACAGACCATCGCCATCGCCGGATGTTCCGTTACTGTCTCACGCGATGCGCATGCCGTTTCTGATGCAGGTCAATCGACACCGGCTTCGTGCGCGATGCCGCGCCATTCACGCCGCGCCGCGCACGAGCAGCACGGGCACTTGAGCGAGGTGCGCCACGCGGCGCGCGACGCTGCCGATCAGCCAGGCCGCGATACCGCGCCGGCCATGCGTGCCGACCACCAGCAGTTCCGCACGCCAGTGCACGGCATCGCGCATCAGCGCATGGGCCACGTCGTCGCTGGTCGGACGCGTTTCGACGATACCGCGCTTGGTCGGATTCCCGGTCGCATGAAACAGCGGCGCGATCTTCGCGAGCGCATCGTCGCCCTCCGCACGGTACGCATCCTCGAGCGCACGCACCGGCACGATATCGGTCAGACGAACCGCGCGATCGATCACGTATGCGGCGTACAGCAACGTCGTCGGCGCCGCGAAGCCGAGCCCGACACGCGCCGCGTGCAGCGACGGCTCGCTGCCGTCGACCGCGAACATCAGCCGCTGCAGCGCGCCGTCCGACGGCCGCGCATAGGCGGCCGGCACGATCAGCAGCGCGCAGCGCGCGCGCTTCGACAGCGTGTCCGACATCGCGCCTTCGACGAGCCGCAGCAGCCCGTGATGCGGATTCGCGCCGACCACCAGCGCGTCCGCCTCCCATGCCGACGTGTCGTTCACCAGCGCATCGGCGACCGTGCCGCCCGTGACCGACGTGTCGACGACGACCTGCTCGACCTCGATGCCGCTGTCCGCAAACAGTGCGGCGATCCGCGCGTTGATGGCGTGCGCTTCGCCCGTCATGTCCTCGCGCGCCGACGTCAGCAGCGCGTCGATGCGAGGGATATCGGGCAGGACGAGGCGCGGGTTGTCGATTGCGCAGACGATGCGCAATCGCATGCCGGGACGCAGCAGCGTGCGGGCGTAGCGTGCCGCGGACAGCGATTCGGGTGTTGGATCGACCGCCAGCGCGATCCGCGCGAGCGTCGGGATGGAATGGGCAGGCTGCATGGCGAAAGCCTCCGTGCGTGCGCGCCGTCGCGGAACGACGGCGGGAGCCTCGCGTGGAAGCGGCGCGCGGCGGCCGGGCAGCCGCCGCGGTCGCAGGGATCGGCGGGTAGCCACGCGAAGCGCGGACAAGCGATTCGTTCAGCATAGGTCGTCCTGCTTGCCCGCGCATGATCGCGATCAACGATCGCGTGGCTCCCTGTCCTGGCCCGCTTACGACTTCGTCGGTGCCGAGGCGGCCGGACGGTTCGCGTAGAACAGCGCATACGCGATGCCGAGCAGCACGATCCACACGGGCCCGATCACGAGCGCGACGCGCGTATCGGGCGTGAACGCCATCAGCACGACGACCAGCGCGAGAAAGCCGAGCGCGACGAAGGAGCCGAGCGGATAGAACGGCACGCGGATCGGCAGGCGCGCGATCTTGTCGGCCGACAGCGTGCGGCGAAAACGCATCTGCGCGATCAGGATCACGCACCACGTCCAGATCGCGCCGAACGTCGATACCGACGTGAGCCACGTGAACACGTGTTGCGGCGCGAGATAGTTGAGCAGCACGCCGATCAGCAGCAGCGCGACCGACACGATCACGCCGTACACCGGCACGCCGCTGCGGTTCACGCGGCCGAGCATGGCCGGCGCCTGGCCCTGTTGCGCGAGGTTGTAGAGCATCCGCGCGGTGCTGAACAGGCCGCTGTTGCACGACGACAGCGCCGCGGTCAGCACGACGAAGTTGATGATGCCGGCGGCGGCCGGAATGCCGAGCCGCGAGAACGTCATCACGAACGGGCTGCCCTGCGTGCCGATCTGGTCCCACGGATAGAGCGACATGATCACGAACAGCGCGCCGATGTAGAAAATCAGCACGCGCCAGAACACCGAGTTCACGGCCTTCGTCAGCGACTTCTCCGGGTTGCGCGCTTCGCCGGCCGTGAGGCCGAGCATCTCGACGCCGAGGTACGCGAACATCACGATCGGCAGCGCGGCGATCACGCCGTTGATCCCGTTCGGCATGAAGCCGCCGTGCGACCACAGGTTCGAGATGCCGGTCGCGACACCGCCGTTGCCGATGCCGAACGCGATCATCAGCCCGCCGCCGATGATCATCAGCACGATCGTGACGATCTTGATCAGCGCGAACCAGAACTCGAATTCGCCGTACAGCTTGACCGCGATGAAGTTCACCGAGCCCATTGCCATGAGCGCCGCGAGCGCCCAGATCCAGTTCGGCACGCCGGGGAACCACATGTGCATGTAGACGCCGACCGCCGTGATTTCCGCCATGCAGGTGACGATCCACACGAACCAGTAGGTCCAGCCGGTCAGGTAGCCGGCGAGCGGCCCGAGGTAGTCGCGTGCGTAGCGGCTGAAGGCGCCGGCGACCGGATTGGTGATCGCCATTTCGCCGAGTGCGCGCATGATCAGGAAGATCGCGATGCCGCCCAGCAGGTAGGTCAGCAGGATGGCCGGGCCGGCCGTGCGGATCGCGGTGGCCGAGCCGAGGAACAGGCCGACGCCGATCGTCGCGCCGAGCGCCATCAGGTTGATGTGCCGTTCTTCCAGCCCGCGGTGCAGCTGGTCTTCTGGTTGTTTCAAGTCCGTCTCCTGGCAGCCGCGAGCGGGCCGCCGTCATTGTGTCGATGTCAATGCGCGACCGTTCATGCCAATTTCGGCAACCGAAAACGAAATAATCCCCGCTGCCGTTTTCTGAATGAGAAACGACGCGGATGCTGCGTCAATCCGATGGGAATCGCCGCGGATTATCAGTCCTTCCCGGAACAATCCGGAAAACGGCTCGGGCCTTTCACGGAATACGCCCGTGCGGCCCGTCTGACGCGGCTGTGCGCGTGACGGACGACAGCGGGATCAATCGCTTTCGGCGTGAACGAACACGCGTCGAAGGTGCGCGATCAGGCGCACGCAATATGCAGGCGGGATTATATGGAGGATCAGAGGTTTTACGCCAGCCGATTTTCACGAAATCGCCATGCGTGAAACCGGAAGCGGAATTCGAATGCGCGCGATATCGCGCGCGCATTTATTTGGACAGTGTCGCGCGCACCGTATATTCGCCTTCGAGCGCACCGTGATCAGGCCGCACGAAATAACGCGACGCGTCGAGATCGGCCGGCATCGGCTCGACCGGGAAACCGTGCTTTTCCCACGCATCGAGGCCGCCCTTCAGCGCGCGGATGTTGTGGATCATCTTCTTGCGCTGCATCTTCGCGATCAGGCGCTTGGCCGTTGCCTCGTTCGGGCACACGCAATAGACGACGATCGGCCGTTTCAGCAGTTCCGGGTCGAGCAGGTCAGGCGAATCGAGATCGACCGGCACCGCGCCGGCGATCCGGTACGGCTCGCGCTCGCGGATCGCCTTCGGCCGTGCATCGAAGATCAGCGGCGGCTCGTCCGACGTCATCATCTCGACGAGCTGCGGCGGCGAGATGCGCACCTGCGCGAGATACCGGCGGAACTGCACGCGGCGCACCCAGCGGTACAGCAGGAACGTGATGAAGATCGCGAGGAACGCGTCGAGAATCGTGCCGCCGCTCGCGCGCACCCACAGCACGAACTGGACGATCTGGTCATGAATGGCCGCGCCGCCGACCAGCCAGAACGCGGCCCACAGCGACGCGCCGGCCAGATCCCAGAACAGGAACACGCCGACGCCGATCGCGGTCGTGCCGAGCAGCGGCGCCGACACGAGGCCGAGGCCCGGCAGGAACTTGGACAACACGAGCAACGGCGCGCCGTATCTTTCGAATACGTTACGGGCAAAGCGAAGCGTCGTGTCGAGCGACAGCGAGAAGCGGACGAGGCCGTTCAGCAGGCGCCGGCCGCGCGTACGGCCCATGAAGAACCACAGCGAATCGGCGAGCATCGTCGCGCCGATCGCCGCCGCGAACATGCTGACCCACGACGCCTGCCCCATTGCCGCCATCGTGCCGCCGAGAATCAGCATCGGCACGGCCGGCACCGGCACGCCGAGCTGCGTGATCAACACGCTCGCGAACACGGCCCACGGGCCGAGCGACGATGGAATAGCGATGGGAAAGTGCCACACGGCGGCGCTCCTGGAAGACATGCGGCCCGTGCGACGGGGGCCGTCGGACCGGCAGTGCAACGGCCGCCGCGGCGCGTCCGCGGCCGACCATGTGCATCACGGGCATTCTAAACGGGTTTGGCCGCGATCGCGCGGAACACACGCCGTCGGCGCGGGCTTCGCGCCAATGATGGCAATGCCGTGACCGTCACGCGTCGGAGCGCTGCGCGAGCCGGGCGACGTGTTCCGCGTAGTCGGGGAACGCGGCGGCCAGCGTGGCCGCATCCGCCAGCTCGAATTCCGAAAACTCAAACCCCGGCGCCACCGTGCAGCCCACGAGCGCGACATGCTCGGGCGACGCGCAGCGCGCGCCGAACCAGCTCCCGGCCGGCACGACCGCCTGGAACACCGTGCCAGGATGCGTGAGCGGGTTGCCGAGCCGGTGGATCGTCAGCCCGTCGTGCTCGTCGAGCGCCCACACTTCGATCGGGTCGCCCGCGTAGAAATGCCAGACTTCGTCGGAACGGATCCGGTGCCACGACGAATACGCGCCGTCGCATAGCAGGTAGTAGATCGCGGTCGACGCGGCGCGTGGCGCACCGTCGGCCGGACGCACGACCGAATCGGTCGCTCGGTAGGTTTCGCGGAAATAGCCGCCTTCAGGATGAGGTTGCAGGTTGAACTGGCGAATCAGGTCGGGCGCGGAGATCGGCATGGCGGATGACGTCGGTAAGGTAGGTAACCGGCATCCGGCGGCCAGCCAGGTTCATCACCCGTGCGACCGGTTCCAGCCGGATGCCCCTGCGTCGATCGCCGCGGCCATGCGCGCGGCGAACAAGCGGACACCGGTCGATGCTGCCAGAACTGCGTGTCGGGATGCAACCGTGTGTGCAATCGCGGGCACGCCGGTGCGTCACGGGCGCCCGCTGCCGGCTCGCCGAACCTGCGACGACAGGATGACGGGGCGACGGACGCGCCTGCGCGCGATGCGCCGGCCAGCGCGTCGCGCGTTTCATCGGGCAGACTGCCGGCGTATGTGCGCTGCTGCATCCTGCTCGCGGCAGCACCTGCTTCTGCGCCGCACCGCGTGCTACGCAGCGGCCGGCGTACCGGGTTCGTTGTGCCGCACCAGCAGCACGGGCCGGTCGGCCGCACGCAGCAGCGATTCCGCGACGCTGCCGAGCAGCAGCCGGCGCAGGCCGTGCCGGCCGCTCGTGCCCATCACGATCAGGTCCGCGTCGGCTTCGGCCGCCGTGCGCATCAGCACGGCGGCGACATCCTCGCCGTATGCGTCGAGCGCGCGCACGGTGCCCGTCACATGCTGCTGCGCGAGCACCGCTTTCGCGTCGTCGAGCACCGGCGTCACGGCATCGGTCGCGGCCGCATCGCCGTCGCGCTCGGCCGCGAAGCCCGCGTCGACGTCGACGAGCTGCGGCCGGTGCTCGACGACATACGCGCAGGTGACTTCACCGCCGGACGCCGCCGCGATCCGGATCGCCTCGTTCAGCGCGAGACGCGCGCTCGGGCTACCGTCGAGCCCGACGAAAATCCGCTTGTACATGGTCCGTCCCTCCGACCGGGCACGCGTCGCGCATCGCGCCACGGCGGCCCGTCATCGCAAGCCGGCCCGGTGCCGGCTTGCCTGCCGAACAGTCTGCCCCACGTGCCGACGCGCCTCTTGACGCGCGTCAAACGCGGCCGGCGTGCCCGCTGCTTCACGCCGTTTGCCGCAATTTCAGGTGACCCTATTACAAAAAACGTGTAAAACGCGCACAATTTCATCTTGAAAATAGACGTTGCACGCAGCCGGTGCGAGTTTTCCCCGGTTTTGCCGCGCTGCCCGAGTGCCCCGGGCAGCCCGACCAACAGAATGGCCATTGAATGACCGCCAGTGGAACCCCGACGCGTGACGCCCGAGGGCCCACGCGCCTCCAGACCATGTTACGCCAGCCGCTCGCGGCTGGCGTCGTTGCGCTGTGCGCCGGCGCCGTGCTGTCGCTCGGCGTCGCGCTGCTCGTGCGCGAGCAGTGGCAAGGCGCCGTCCATACGCGCTTCGAACGCCGCACGACACACGTGACCGCGATGCTGCGCCACGAGTTGCAGACCGGCGTTGCCGTGCTCGAAGGCGCGCGCGGCGCGTTCGGGCTCGTCCCGGACATGACGCCCGAACAATGGCGCCGGTATGCGGAGACGCTCGATCTCGACAGCGCCCGCTCGCCGGTCCGGCAGATCGGCTATGCGCCGCTGTCGCCGGCCGTACGCGGCGGGCTCGCCGGCGCGAAGCCGCTGCCGGCCGGTCCGCTCGCGACCGCGGCGCTCAGCGCGCCCGTCTCGAACTCGCCGGTCGTCCGCTTCGGCGTATCCGACGCGGCGCCGCTGACGCGCGCGCTGCAGACCGGCGACATCGCGCTCGGCGTCCACCCGGCCGACGACGACACCTCCCGCGACGCCCGCACGCTGACGCTGTTCCTGCCCGTGACCATGTCGCCGCACGCGGCCGTCACGCCGTCCGGCACGCGCGAAGCCGGCGTCGACGGGGTGCTGTTCGCGGCGCTGAGCCCGCGGCGCCTGGTTGAGCGCGCGCTCGACGCGGAACGCGGAATCGACCTTTGGCTGACGGCCGGCGGCGATCCGCGCGCGATCGTCAGCGTCGAGTCGACGACCGACGAAGCGTCGGCATCGCCCGACCTGATGCGACGCACCGACGTGCTGAATTTCGGCGGTACCGCGCTGACCCTCGCCTATTCCGCGGACGGCCGCCCGAGCGCGACCGGCGCGCAGCGCGCGGCCGGCACCGTGCTCGCCGCGGGGCTGATCGCGTCGTTCGCGTTCGCGGCGCTCGTCCATGCGCTGCAGCGCCGCCGGTCCGGCGCGACTGCCGATGCCGGCGCGAGCAGCCGCGGCATCCTCAACGAGGCGCGGATGATGGGCATCATCCGTTCGTCGATGGAAGCGATCATCACGATCGACGAGAAGCAGACGGTGGTGATCTTCAATCCGATGGCCGAGCAGGTGTTCGGCGTGTCCGCGATGGAGGCGATCGGCGCGCCGCTGTCGCGCTTCATCCCCGAGCGGTTCCGCGCCGCGCACGCGAAGCACGTCGACCAGTTCGGCGTGACGGGCGTGTCCGAACGGCAGATGGGCCGTCAGCGCGTACTGTTCGGTCTGCGCGCCAACGGCGAGGAATTCCCGATCGAGGCGTCGATCTCGCAGATCCGCGACGCGTCGGGCAAGCTCTACACCGTGATGCTGCGCGACATCACCGAGCGGTTGCGCGCCGAGAACGCGCTGAAGCAGTCGCGCGAGGAATTGCGCGAACTGTCGGCGAACCTGCAGAACGTGCGCGAAGAAGAAAAGACGCGGATCGCGCGCGAACTGCACGACGACCTCGGCCAGCAGCTCACCGCGCTGAAGATGGACCTGTCGGTCGTCGACCAGCAGTTGCGCGTGCCCGGTCGCGCGCAGCCCGACGAGGACGTGCAGACGCACCTGCAGGGCATGCGGCGGCTGATCGATGCGACGGTCGCGTCGGTGCGGCGCATCGCGGCCGACCTGCGCCCGGTGATGCTCGACGATCTCGGCCTCGTGCCCGCGATCGAATGGCTCGCGAACGATTTCACGAACCGCTACGGGATCGATGTCGAGCGCCACATCGAAACGGGCGGCCTCTCGTTCACCAGTGCGGGCGCGACCACGCTGTTCCGCATCGTCCAGGAAGCGCTGACGAACGTCGCGCGCCATGCGGATGCGACGCGCGTCGCGCTGCGGCTCGACATCGAGGAAGGCTTCTGCGTGCTGCGCGTCGCGGACAACGGCCGCGGCGCGGCGCCCGGCGGTCCGGCCCACGAGGACAAATCGTTCGGCCTGATCGGCATTCGCGAACGCGCACACATGCTCGGCGGCACCGTGACGATCGACACTGCGCTCGCGCGCGGCTTCTCGATTACCGTTGCATTCCCGCTCAGTACCGTTCAACAGGAAACGCTCATCACATGATCAAGGTGCTCATCGCCGACGACCATACGCTCGTACGCGACGGTCTGCGGCACATCCTCCAGAACGCCACCGGATTCGAGGTGGCCGGCGAAGCCTGCGACGGCCCGTCGACGATCGCGCTCGTGCGCTCGACACCCGCGCAGGTGCTCGTGCTCGACCTGTCGATGCCGGGCCGCAACGGCGTCGAACTGATCAAGCAGATCAAGGACGAGAAGCCCGCGCTGCGCGTGCTCGTGCTGACGATGCACGCGGAGCAGCAATACGCGGTGCGTGCGTTCCGCGCGGGCGCGTCCGGCTATCTGACGAAGGAAAGCGCGAGTGCCGAGCTGGTCGGCGCGGTGACGAAGGTCGCGTCGGGCGGCGTCTACGTGAGCCTTGCGATGGCCGAGCAGTTCGCGCAGAGCCTGAACGAGCCGGCCGAGACGCTGCCGCACCAGCGGCTGTCCGATCGCGAATTCGACGTGTTCCGGCGCATCGCAGCCGGCCAGACGCTGACCGAGATCGCGAATGCGCTGTGCGTGAGCGCAAAGACCGTCAGCACCTACAAGACGCGGATCCTGGAAAAGATGCAGATGCCGCACGAGGCCGCGCTGGTGCGGTACGCGATGCGGCACAAGCTGCTCGACGAAACGGACGACGTCTAGCCGCGGATGGCGTGCCTCGCCGGCCGCGTGACGCGCGGCCGGTTGAATGGCGCGTGACGTTTTACTTGCCTGGCACCGGGCACGCCAGGTCGCCTTCCTCGCAGGACAGATAGCCCTTCAGCGTTTCGGTGCGCACTTTCGTCAGATCGTCGAGGCAGGTCGAGACGACCATCGGGTACGCACTGCCGCCCTCGGCATTCGCGCTCGAGAAACCGCATTCGGCATCGCGGTACGCGATCCATGCACGCTGCGCGTTCACGAGCTTGTCGGCCAGCGGCCGCGCATCGTGCAGACGCGCGGTGACGGCCTGGTAGGTGCGGTTCAGCTCCCCGTCGGATTTCTTGTACGCGCGATCGGCACATGCCGTCATCGCCGCCTGATCCGTCGCGTCCGCGCAATTCGCCTGCGCATGGGCGACGTTCGCCAGCAGCGCCAGCGAGCACAGCAGACCGGTCGAGACACGCATGGATGCTCCTTGTTGTTCGTTGAAATGCGGAACCCGGTGCCGGGCCGGTTGCCCTGCCGCGCCTCGGCGCGCGGCGACACCGTCCGCGATGCTAGCGCACGCGCGGACGCTTGTCAGCAGGCGCCTTGCATATCGTCCCCGCACGCCTACACTTGAAAATCGATACGCCGTTTCAGGCCGCGCTATCGCATCCATCCCGTCTTCGCTTCCGCCGCATTCCTCAGCGCATTTCGCGTTCGCGACGCCGAGCGGGCATGACGTTTCGTCAGCCGGTTTCCTCCGCCCAGCACAACGCGCAAGCGCCGTCGCTCACCTGGAGGAAATCATGAGCTATCACCTTGAAGGCCGTCTGCTCGAGGTCTGCAACTGTCGCGTACTGTGCCCGTGCTGGATCGGCGAGGATCCGGATTTCGGCGTCTGCGACACCATCGTCGCGTGGCATGTCGACAAGGGCACCGTCGACGGCATCGACGTCGGCGGCAACACGATCGCCGCGGTGTGCCGCGTACCGGGCAACATCCTGCAAGGCAACTGGACGGCCGCGATCTACGTCAGCGACACGGCGTCGGAGGCGCAGGAGCAGGCGCTGCTCAAGGTCTATACGGGCCAGGCCGGCGGCCCGATCGCCGAGCTCGCGAAACTGATCGGCAAGGTCGTGTCGGTCGAACGTGCGCCGATCAGGTTCGATGTCGTCGGCGCCCGCGGCACGCTGTCGATCGGCACCGATTACCATGCGGAACTCGAACCATACCTCGGCCCGAGCGGCGCGCAGACGACGCTGGCCGACACCGTGTTCTCGACGGTGCCCGGCGCTCCCGTATTCGTCGGCAAGGCGCCGGTCTACCGGTCGAAGAACGCGGCGATCGGCATCGACGTCGACCTGAAGGACCACAACGCGTTGCAGAGCACGTTCCTGTTCGACGCATGAATCGCGGCCGCACGTAAACGACCATGGCCGCGCGGTTGCACCGGCGCCTGTTTCCGTTCGTGCTCGCGAGTCTCGTCGGGTTCGCGTGGGTCACGCTGTGGGCGTGGACGCGCAGCCCGTACGGGCGTTATCTCGAGCACGGCGACGACGCGGCGTCCTTGCCGTTCAGCACGCTGTGCCGCGCGCTGCCGGGTGGCGCACTGTGGTTGCCGGCCGCGTTCGATGCGGCAGCCTGGACGCTGATGATCCTCGCGATGATGCTGCCGACGACGCTGACGCTGTTCGACACGTTCGCGCGCGTCGTGTCGGACCGCCCCGACCGCGCGTGGCTGCTCGCCCTCGTCGGTCTCGGCTACGTCGCGGCATGGGGCGGCTTCGGTCTGGTCGCGCACGGACTGCACGCGCTGCTGCTGACGGGCGTCGCGCACGTGCCGGCGCTTGCGTGGCGCGGCTGGCTGATCGGCGCGGCCGTGTTCGCGCTTGCCGGCGCGTTTCAGTTCAGTGGATTGAAGGCACGCTGCCTCGAGCGTTGCCGCACCCCGCTCGGTTTCGTGATCGGGCATTGGCGCGGACGCGCGCCGCTGCGACACGCGTTCGCGCTGGGCGCCAGCCACGGGCTGTTCTGCGTCGGGTGCTGCTGGGCGCTGATGCTGCTGATGTTCGTCGTCGGCGCAGGCAGCCTCGGCTGGATGCTGGCGCTCGCCGCGCTGATGGCCATCGAAAAGAATGCCGTGTGGGGGCGGCTGCTCACCGCGCCGCTCGGTGCCGCGCTGTTCGGCGCGGCCGTGCTGATCGTCGCCGGTCACGCGTGAGGCCCGCCATGCGCCCGCCTGCTTCCGCCCTCGCGTCGCATGTCCGGCCGGGCGCGCGCGTCGCCGCGCTGACGTCGGTCGCAATGCTTGCGTTCGCATCGAACTCGCTGCTGTGCCGCCTCGCGCTGCAAGCCGGCCGGATCGACGCGGCCAGCTTCGGCAGCGTGCGCCTCGTGTCGGGCGCGCTGATGCTCGCGATCGTCGCACGCGCGGGTGCGCGGCGGTCCGCCCAGCCTGCGGACTGGCCCGCGGCAGTCATGTTGTTCGCGTATGTCGCGTGCTTCTCGTTCGCGTACCTGACCGTCAGCGCAGCCACCGGCGCGCTGATCCTGTTCGGCGCGGTGCAGCTGACGATGTTCGCGGCCGGATGGCGCGCCGGCGAACGGTTTGCTCCCGCCGGCTGGGCCGGGTTCGGCGCGGCGCTGGCCGGGTTGCTGTATCTCGTCTCACCGGGGCTGGCCGCACCGACGCCGACCGGCGCCGCGCTGATGACGGTCGCCGGCATTGCGTGGGGCATCTATTCGATACGCGGCCGTCGAACGTCCGACCCGGTTGCGGCGACGGCCGGCAATTTCATGCGGGCCGCGCCGCTGGCGCTCGCGCTGAGCGCCGCCCTTGCCGCCCGCATTCACCTGACGCCGGCCGGCATCGTGCTCGCCGTGCTGTCCGGCGCACTGACATCCGGGATCGGCTACGTGATCTGGTATGCCGCGCTGCGGTACCTGACCGCGATGCGCGCCGCGGCGGTCCAGTTGTCGGTGCCGCCGATCGCCGCAGTCGGCGCGGTGCTGTTTTTGTCGGAACAGCCGACCTGGCGGCTCGCGCTCGCGTCGGCCGCCATCCTCGGCGGTGTCGCCGCCGTGCTGGCTAGCCGCGCCCGCCACGCCGAGGCCGGATCGTGATGCCGACCGGCCCCGGAAATGCAAAACCCGCGCACGGCGGCTACCGTGCGCGGGTTCAGGGGAAGCGACGAGCCGGGCACCCTCGCGGGTGCTTGCCGGCTTAGTGGCCGAAGTACACCGACGAGCGATCGGCGGCGGCCGGCACGGCCACGCGCTGGCCCGACTGCGACGTGGCGGCGGCATTCGCACCGTAGCCCGTGGCGTCGGCTTGCGCGCCGGTGTTCTGCGCGGCGGCGATCTTGGCCTGCGCGGCCTGGATGTTTTCCGGGTAGTTCATCCAGTCGTTCGGGTTGTAGCCGGCCTTTTCGAGCTGGACCAGCTCGGCGCGCACTTGCGCGCGCGTCAGCGGCTGCTGGTTCGATTGGGCGAACGAGACGACCGGTGCGGCCACCAGGGCGGCCAGTGCAACTGCCTTGATCAGCGATTTCATGATGCGTTACCTCCAGGATTGTTTTGTCAGGCGCTTCGGACTCGAGGTCGTTGCGCATGAGTAGAAGTCTAGGAGGCGCGGCTATCAGGGTAAATACTTAAATCGCAAATTCACTGTTGACGGAAACCGTACAATCTCGCGGGAATAAGCCGAATCATCAGACGATTATCGGCGTTCGCGCACCGAATACCTCGTTGCGGACCCCGCTACGTGTCAGCGCAGGTGGTCGGTATCCACCGATGCCATCAGCCGGTCGAACAGCAGCGCCTTCAGGCGGACCAGATCGCCATCGGCGGTTTCGCCGAATGCCGCGTGATGCAGCGTCAGCGCCGGCGCAGACGGATCGGCATGCACGGCGCGCACGGTGCCGTCCAGCGCCAGCAACTCGACGCGTCCGCCCGTTTCGAACGGAAGCAACACGCGCAACGGCTCGCCGGTTGCCGCGATCGGCCGGTCGACGGCAATCGACAGCCCGCTCAGGCTGATGTCGTGCACCATCCCGATGCCTTCCACCCCCTCGGCGCCACCGGCGCAGCAGGCCGCGATCCGCACCGGTACGCGCGGTTCCGCGCGCGTGCGCAGCCGGTCGACGAAGCCGGGCGGCGACAGGATCATGAACGGTGTGGCGCCCGATGCCTGCACCGCCTCGACCGTCGCGCCGAAACGGGACACCGCGGCGCGGCCGATCGCGACCGCCTCGATGTCGTCGCCGCGCGCGAATTCGAGTACGGCCGCGGGCTTCGGTTCGACGAACAGCGCGCCCGACGCAGCGACGCCGATCAGCCGGCAGCGCTGCAACGCGCGGGTCGTGCCGACCCGGCGGCGAATGCCGATCGCGGCGCCCGCCGACAATCCCATCCGCGTGGCGTGCGGCACCGCGTCTGGCGCGTGCGGCTCGGCTTCGGCGTCATCGCGCCGGCGCACGGGCCGGAAATGATCGAACAGGAACGCATGCTGCGCGGCGTCGCGCAGTGTCGTGCCGGCCGGCAGCAGCGCCGCGCCGTCGGCATCGTAGAGATCGAAGCCGAGCGGAACGCCGGCGGTGAGATCGTCGCGCGCGAGCGCGACGTAGTCGGTGGGAAGCCGCATCGGAAAGGCGCGGAGCGACCGCGCGAGCTGTCGTGACAACTTGATTACGGCAGCATCGCGCGAAATCTGAACGGCTTCGTTACTGCGACGCGCCGGTCGCGTCGGGAGCGGACGGCGCGGGAGGCTGGACCGGTGCGGCGGGCGACGCTGCGCCGATGCCCGCGCTGCTGCCGCTTGTCATGCTGGCGCTCGCCGGCGGCTGCGCGGGCTGCGGTTGCGAGGCGCCCGCCGACAAGGCAGCGGCCGATGCGGCCACTTCGGATGCCGGCACCCACTCCTCGACGACACCGCCGGACGCGGCTTCGGGCGCCGACGCCGCCGACGCGTCCGATGCCGCGCCTTCGTCGGCTTCGGGCGGACGCTCGATTCGCTGCGCCCTGCCGGGCGCGGGCGCCTTCTTCGGTTCGGGCGGGAACCACGTGTCGAACAGGTCCGTCACGCGCTCGCGCAGCGAGGCGAACCAGCCGGGTGACGGCTCGGTATCGAATTTCGCCTTCGCGTCGACGATCCGGGCACGTTGCGCGCGCTGGAAGAAATCGCCGACGATCGGCAGCGCGCTGTGCGCGCCCTGCCCCCAGTAATCGCTGCGCAGCGTCACGCGGCCGTCGTCGAAGCCGACCCACGCGCCGGCAACGAGGCCCGGCTGCATCAGGATGAACCAGCCGTCCGCGTTGTCTTGCGTCGTGCCGGTCTTGCCGGCCACGTCGCCGCGGATCCCGAAGCGCGTGCGGATGCTGCCGCCGGTGCCGCGCGTGACGACGTCGCGCATCACACCGAGCAGGGTCTTGTCGGTTTCGGCGTCGAGTGCGCGCTCGGGCGGCGCCGGCGCGTATTCGGCGAGCACCTCGCCCTGGCGGTTCTCGATGCGCGTGACCATCTGCGGCTCGACGTACAGCCCGCCGTTCGCGATCGTCGCGTACGACGCGACCATTTCCTTCAGCGTGACGGGACTCGTGCCGAGCGCGAGCGACGGCACGCGTTCGAGCGGACTTTCGCGCACGCCCATGTCGCGTGCGAGCCGTGCGACGGCGGCCGGCCCGACCTTCTCCATCACTTGCGCGGTGATCCGGTTGCGCGACAGCGCGATCGCGTCGCGCAGCGTCATCGGCTTGCCGGTCGGCGGCACGTCGTCGTTCGGCCGCCAGATCTCGCCGCCCTTCAGCGGGATCTCGACCGGCTGGTCGATGAACGTGTCGTCCGGCTTCATCCCGTTCGCGAACGCGACGCCATAGACGAACGGCTTGAACGTCGAGCCCGGCTGGCGTCGCGCCTGCGCGACGTGGTCGAACGGCTCGCTGGTGAAATCGCGGCTGCCGACCCACGCACGGATCTGCCCGTCGCGCGGGTCGATGGCGAGGAAGCCGGCCTGCACGTCGGTCTTCGCCTTGCACAGCGCACGCATGAAGCCGCGGTCGCCCGCGAGCAGCTTCATCGCGGCCGCGTCGTCCTTGCCGGCGTCCTGCGCGGCCTTGTACTCGGGCGACTCGCGCATGAAGGTGCGGAACACCTCGTTGTCGGTGCCGCAGCCGTCGCGGCCGCTCCATGCGTTATTCGCGATGCCCTGCAGCTGGTTGCCCTGCAACGTGAGCGCCTGCGTCGCCATCTGCTGCAGCCGCGAGTCGATCGTCGTGCGCACGATCAGCCCGTCCGAATAGATGTTGTAGTCGTTGCGGTCGGCCCATGCGATCAGCCATTTGCGCAGCTGCTGCGCAAAATGCGGCGCCGGCCCCGGCGGCTCCTTCTGGCGCTCGAAGTCGATGCGCAGCGGCCGGCGCTGCAATTGCGCGAACTGCGCGGGCGACAGCTTGCCGTACTTCACCATCTGGCCGAGCACCGTGTTGCGCCGCTGCAGCGCGCGCTCGGGGTTCAGCACCGGGTTGTAATAGCTGTTGCCCTTCAGCATCCCGACGAGCGTCGCGCTGTCGAGCACGTCGAGCTCGTCGGCCGACTTGTCGAAATAGGTGCGCGCGGCCATCTCGACGCCGTACGCGTTGTACAGGAACGGCACCGTGTTCAGGTAGGTCTCGAGGATCTGGTCCTTGCTGTAGACCGCCTCGATCTTCAGCGCGGTGATCGCCTCCTTCACCTTGCGCGTGAGCGTCGGCGCGCGGCCGATCTCGTCCGGATACAGGTTGCGGGCGAGCTGTTGCGTGATCGTCGAGCCGCCCTGGCGGCTGCCCGAGAAGGTATGGAGCGCGGCCGACGCCGTGCGCTTCCAGTCGAGGCCGTGATGCTCGTAGAAGCGGTGATCCTCGGTCGCGATCAGCGCGTCGACCATGTGCGGCGAGATCTGCTTGAGCGGCACCCACTCGCGGTTCGACGGCTTGAATTCGGCCAGCAGCTTGCCGTCGGCGGACAGCACTTGTGCGGGCTGGTCGACGCGCGCCTTGCGGATGTCGCCGATGCCCGGCGTGAACGGAATCAGCACGACCACGTACACCAGGAACAGCGCCGGCACGGCGGCAGCCGTGAGCAGCACGCCGCGGCGCGTCGGGTGACGGACATGGCGCCACGCGGTGGCGGCGAGAGGCTTGACCCGCGCGACGGCGGCAGCCGCGACGGGTTGGGCGCGCGCGACCCATCTGGCACAGAAGGCACGCACTGACGACACGTTTCGGCGATTCACGCGGGTGGAGCTCGACTGAAAAGGGTGCATCGTACCAAACTCGCGCGGCCCGCCGGCCCGCGGCGGCGTCGCGCCGGCATGCACCGCATGGCCGTACCCGCGTTTCGCACGCAAAAAAGGCGCGTGCCCCGTAACGGGAACGACGCGCCAAACCTGGTACTACAACCGGGAAACCGCGCGAGGGCGGCCGATCGGCGCCGCTGCTCAGCGGACGAGGAATCCATAGGTGAGCGGATCGCGTTCGTCGACGATCCAGTTCGCGAACCCGCAGATATGCGCGCTGCCTTCCACTTCCGGAATCACGGCCGGAATGTCGCCGACCGTCGTTTCGCGCAGCACGCGCCCCTTGAAGACCGTGCCGACGATCGATTCGTTGACGAGCGTGTCGCCGGCCGCGAGCAGCCCGCGCTGGTACAGCTGCGCGACGCGCCCGCCGGTGCCGGAGCCCGTGGGCGAGCGGTCGACCTCGCGATCCGCGAACACGCAGCAGTTCGCCTGCGTCGAGCCCGGATGGCGCGGCGCATTCGCGATGATCGTGCCGTAGATATGGTTGATTTCCGGAATCTCCGGATGCACGACCGGGTACTTCGCGTTCGCGGCGGCCTTCACTTCCGCGCCGAAACGGATCAGCTTCTCGACGGCCGACTCGCGCACCGGCAGGTCGAACGGCGCGCCGTCGACGTAGAAATAAAACGCGCCGCCGTACGCGATGTCGCCGGTCACGGTGCCGAACGACGGCGTCTCGACCGACACGTCGCGCTGCCAGATGAACGACGGCACGTTGACGAAGCGCACGGGTCCCGCATGCTCGCCGTCCCACTTGACGAACGCCTCGATGAAGCCGCACGGCGCGTCGATACCGACCCGCGTTTCCGGCACCGTACGCTGCACCCAGCCGAGTTCGACCGCAGCGGTCGACAGCGCGATCACGCCATGCCCGCAATGGTCGCTGTAGCCTTCGTTGTGCACGAAGATCACGCCGAAATCGGCATTCGGCGAGACCGGCTCGGTCAGGTAGCCGCCGTACATGTCGGCGTGGCCGCGCGGTTCGAACATCAGCGCGCGGCGAATCTCGTCGGCGTTCTCCTTGAGCCACGCGCGGCGCTGGACGATCGTGTCGCCTGGCAGGCGCGGCAGCCCGCTCGTGACGATGCGGAACGCTTCGCCGCCCGTATGGACTTCGACGGTGGAAAGGGATCGGGAAATTTTCATGTCGAATCGGATGCTTGGAAACGAAGGACGGCGGTCGCGCCGCCGTCCGGTGACAGGCTGGTGTGGCGATTACTTCGAATACGGCTCCGGCAGGCCGTTGCGGATCACGTAGACGGTCGTCGGCGCGCCCTTCAGGTCGCCGTTCGCATCGAACGAATAGGTGCCCGCGACGCCCGCGTAGTTCGACTTCGCGAGCTGCGCGATCAGCTTCGCCTTGTCGGTGGTCGTGCCGGCCTTGACCATCGCGTCGGCGAGCAGCTTCATCCCGTCGTAGTAGTTGACGCCGTAGACCTGCGGATCGGTGTGATACGTGTCGTGGTACTTCTTCAGGAACTCGCGGCCGGCCGCCGTCTTCTCGAGCGCGACGCCGCCCTGCGCGCAGTAGACGATCGATGCCGCGTCGCCCGCGACCTTGCCCATGTCGGCCGAGCAGATGCCGTCGCCGCCGAGCAGCTTCGCGCGCAGACCGCGCTGCTTCATCTGCTTGGCCATCGGCGCGCCTTGCGCCGCATAGCCGCCGAGGAAGATCACGTCGGGGTTGCTGGCCTTGATCTTGGTGAGAATGCCGAGGAAATCGGTGGCCGACGAGCTTGTGTATTCCTGGTCGACGATCTTGATTCCGTTCGCCTTCGCGACGCTCATGAACTGCTCGGCGACGCCCTGCCCGTACGCGGTGCGATCGTCGATCACGGCGGCGGTCTTCGCATTCAGCGTCTTCGCGGCAAACGTGGCCATCGTGCCGCCGAGCTGTTCGTCGCTCGCGCCGATCCGGAAGATGTTCTTGAAGCCCTGCTTCGTCAGCGCCGGGTTCGACGCGACCGGCAGGATCGGCACGCCGGCAGTCGAATACACGCGCGACGCGGGAATCGCGACGCCCGAGTTGTACGGCCCGAGCACCGCGACGACGCCCTTGTCGACGAGGTTCTGCGCGACCTGTACGCCGGCCTTCGGGTCGGCCTGGTCGTCGTCGGAAACCAGTTTGAACGTGACGGTCTTGCCGGCGACCTTGATGCCGGCCTTGTTGAGTTCGTCGACGGCGAGGCGCGCGCCGTTTTCATTGTCCTTGCCGTTCGCGGCCTGCGGGCCCGTCAGCGGCGCCGAATGGCCGATCATCACGACTTCCTGCGCGTGGGCGGAAGTCAGCGCACCGGCGGCGATGGCCACCGAAAGCGCGGTAACGAGGTGTCGCATGATGTCTCCTGATTGGTTTTGTGTGAAACCAATGTAGGACACGCGTGGTCACCATGCAAGCAATTTCAAAATAAAATCTTCGATTCTGGTCAATTTTCAGACCAGAACGACGCTGGCGCGGTCACTTCGGCGTGATGTCGCGCCGCACACGGCGGATGTGCTGCTCGACATAGAACGCCGCCGCGTCGGCGTCGCCCGACACGATCGCCTCGTAAATCAACCGGTGCTCGGACACGTAGAGCCGGATCCGGCCCGCGTCGTAGATGCCGTCGTCCTTCAGGCGTTTCCACAGCGGCTGGTCCATCGTCTTCGCGACTTCGTCTGCGATCTTCACGATCAGCGCATCGCCGGTCATCAGCGCGAGCTGCCGGTGGAACAGCCGGTCGCTCTCGTTCCACAGCGCGCGCTGATGCGGATCGTCGACGTCGGTGATGGTTTCCATTTGTGCCAGATAGCGTTCGGCGCCGGGATCGGGCCGGCCCTGCCCGGCCGCGAGACGCGCGATCGCGGGCTCGAGGATCAACCGCACGTCGAGGGTCGACGTCGGGCTGAAATCGGCTTCGGACGCGTTGTGCGTGTCGCCGCGCTCGGCGAGCACGTCGAGCGGCGACGCGACGACGTAGGTGCCCGAATTGCGCTTCGTGAACACGAGCCCCTCGTTCTGCAGCGCGCCGAGCGCTTCGCGCACGGCCGGCCGGCCGACCTGGAACAGCCCCGCGAGCTCGCGCTCGGACGGCAGCCGCGACTCGGCGGCATAGCGCCCCGCGCGGATCTCGTCGCGAATCTTCTCGGCCACCTGCTCGTAGATCTGCAGCGGTTTGAAACCGCCTTCGAGTAAGTCGGGACGCGCGGACATCATCGTGTGGCTCCTGCCCGGTCGCGGGCGTGAATCTGGAATGGGTTCGCACTATACCGGAGCGCGCCGGCATCGAGGCTGCGGGGGGCCTTCTGGACAGATATTAGAACCAAAACCGGCGACGTGCTTTATTTTCTGGGTTGCGGGTGCGCCAGAAAGTGGTATAGATTCGATCCACGCTGCCCTGTGTCACGGTATCCGGCAACCCTGTGGCGGGCGCGGCATGCGCCCGCCGTCCACGCTCACGACGCATACGACGCACACGATGACTTCCCCTTCCCCGATTCCCGTTTTCGATGCGGCCGACACGGCCGCGCTGCTCGACTACCCGGCGCTGCTCGCCACGCTCAGACAAGCCGTCGCCGAGTATGCGGCGGGCGAGATCGTCAGCCCCGAGCGCCTGGTCGTGCCGCTGCAGGGCGGCGGCGTGATGCTGTCGATGCCGTCGAGCGCGCGCGACCTCGCGAGCCACAAGCTCGTGAACGTGTGCCCCGGCAACGGCGCGCGCGGACTGCCGACGATTCTCGGCCAGGTCACCGCGTACGACGCGAACACGGGCGAGATGCGCTTCGTGCTCGACGGCCCGACGGTCACCGGGCGCCGCACGGCGGCCATCACCGCGCTCGGCATCCGGGCGCTGCATGGCGCCGCACCGCACGACATCCTGCTGATCGGCACCGGCAAGCAGGCGGCCAATCACGCGGAAGCGCTCGCGGCGATCTTCCCCGACGCGCGCCTTCACGTGCGCGGCACGAACGCCGACAGCGCGGCCGCCTTCTGCGCGGCGAACCGCGCGCAGGCGCCGCGGCTCGTGCCGCTCGAAGGCGACGCGATTCCCGACGCGATCGATGTCGTCGTCACGCTGACGACGAGCCGCACGCCTGTTTACCGGGAAGCCGCGCGCGAAGGCCGGCTCGTGGTCGGCGTCGGGGCGTTTACCGCCGATGCCGCCGAAATCGACGCGAACACGGTGCACGGCAGCCGGCTCGTCGTCGACGATCCGGCCGGCGCGCGCCACGAGGCCGGCGACCTGATCGTCGCGCAGGTCGACTGGCAGCACGTCGCGTCGCTCGCCGACGTGCTGAACGGCACCTTCACGCGCGGCGGGCCGCTGCTGTTCAAGAGTGTCGGCTGTGCCGCGTGGGATCTCGCCGCCTGCCGCACGGCGCGCGATACGCTCGCGGCGCGCAAGGCCGGCTGACCCGGCGCCGAAGCCCTTCAGCCGCGCACGCGGCACCGCAACATCGGAGCCGCTCCGGCGGTTTCCCGTACGCGTTGTAGGAAACGCCCTACAACGCGTCGAAGCGGCCTACACAAACTTCCAATTCGGCCGATTTCAATTTCGGCGGCGCAACACGATACTGCCGGCATGAATGCCAGCCTGTCACCCGCCGCGCTCAGGGTGTTTCTCGTCGATCACGCCGTCGCCGTCCGGCAGCGGATCGCGCTGCTCGTCGGCGCGATCCGCGGCGTCGCCGTCGTGGGCGAAGCGGAAGACGGCCAGGACGCGTGGACGCATATCCGCAGCAGCCAGGCGGATGTCGTGATCGTCGACGTGCGGCTCGCGGACGGCAGCGGCCTCGACCTGATCGGGATGCTGTCCAGGCTCGCGCCGCGCATCGTCACGATCGTGCTGACGAATCATTCGGCGCCGGCATTCAGAGAGGCATGCGCGACGGCGGGAGCCGACTACTTCTTCGACAAGACCGTCGAATTCGACGCTGCATGCCGTGTCATCGAATCCCTGGTGCACGCTCGCGTGCACCGCCCCTGACGAGCCGGAGTGACTTATGTCCACAGCCACCGCCTGCGCCGCCGACGTCTCCGTCGTACCCCGGCCAACGATTCCGCTGCGCGCGGTCGCGCGCGCCGATGCCGCCAAACATCCGGCCGCACGCTGCTCGGCCTGCGCGATGCGCTCGATGTGCCTGCCGCCGCACCTGACGGCCGCCGAATACGGCCGTCTCGACGCGATCATCTGCACGACCCGGCACGTTCGCCAGGGTGACGCGCTGTTCCGCATCGACGATCCGTTCCAGAGCATCTATGCGGTGCGCGCGGGGTCGTTCAAGACGGTGATGATGCATCGCGACGGCCGCGAGCACGTGACGGGATTCCAGATCGCCGGCGAAACGCTCGGCATGGACGGCATCGGCGGCGGACAGCATTGCTGCGACGCGATCGCGCTGGAAGACAGCGTCGTGTGCATCATCCCGTTCGGCGCGCTCGAAGCGGCGTGCCGCGAGATGAAGCCGATGCAGCACTTCCTCTACCAGATGCTGAGCAGCGAGATCGTCCGCGAATCGAGCCAGATGCTGCTGCTCGGCACGATGTCGGCCGAACAGCGCGTCGCGCATTTCCTGCTGAACCTGTCGTCCCGTTTCGAGGCGCGCGGCTATTCGGCGACCGAATTCAACCTGAGGATGACGCGCGAGGAAATCGGCTGCTATCTCGGGATGAAGCTCGAAACCGTCAGCCGGATGTTCTCGCGGTTCCATCGCGAAGCGCTGGTCGAAACGCGCGGCAAGCGCGTCCGCATCATCGACGCACAAGCGCTCGCGCGTGTCTGACGCGCGCTGCCGGATCACCCGCGCAGCGCCACCCTTGCGCCGCTCGCCTGCCACGCGATCAGCGCCTGTTCGGCCTGTGCGAAGGCGCGGCGCAGCGCATCGTCGACGTCATTGCCGACGCACGGCGGCAGCGGCCTGAGCGCCGCGTCGTGCATCACCAGCTCGAGCCGCACGTCGTACAGCCACCCGCCATCGGTCGCCGCGCGCGATTCGATCGCGAGGTGGCAGCCGTCGATCAGCGCGCGGAACCGTTCCAGCCGCACCAGCTGCGCGCCGGCCTCGGCTTCGACCGCTGCGGTCCCCGTAAATCCACGGCAGGCGATCTGCATGCCCACGCCCATGTCCGACTCTCCTGACGGCGCCGCCCGCTCGTCGACCGCCTTGCTTGCGCCGCCCGCATCACGATGCGGCGGCATGCGTTTCCCGTGGCGCGGCGCGACGCTTCGTTCGCTGCCCGGCCGACCATCCTCCCGCGCCGTGCCGGGCGCGGGGCCGTTCATACGTTGAAGACCTGCGACGTCTTCATCTCGATCCAGGTCATGCCGGCGCGCAGCCCTTCGATCATGGCCTCGCGCTCGGTCGGATACGCATGGCTGTGCTCGAACGTATGATGAAACCGCGCGGCGCCGGCGCCGTGCTCGACGGACACGCGGCAGCGGAACTCGCCCGATTCGCACGGGCGCGTCTCGACTTCGACCGACCAGTCGCGTTCGTGAATGTTGCCCTGCAGTGTCATGCACCCTCCTGCGATATCAGTCTTCGAGCCGGAAGTGACCGCTGTGCAGCAGCACCGGCCGGCCGCCGATTTCCTCGAGCATCCGTCGCGCCATCGCCTCGATCGCCGACCGGTGCCCATCGAATGCGGCCAGCAGGTCGCGTTCGAGCAGCGACCGCGCGCCGAAATGGTCTTCCAGCGCCTCGGCCGTGACCGCGCACTGTACGCAACGCCCGTCGACCAGCGCCGAAAACGCGACGACCAGATCGCGCGCGCAATATTCGGGCGGCTCGGGCGGAAAGGTAATGTGCATCGGTCGGCCTGTCATCGTCGTGATGGCTCCATGACGAGAGCATAGTGGCGCGCGCGGCCGCGCGCTTGACCCACGTCAAGCGGTTCGCTGCACCGCACGATCATGACGCTGCCGCACGACGCGGCTTCAGCCCGCGTCGGGCTCGATCGCCGCACCGCGCTCCGCGAGCAGCTCGCGCAGCACGCTGCGGTGGCAATGGCGCTCGTCGTCGCAATAGCAGCCGATCGAGAACGTCGTGGTGGCCGACAGCGCCGCCAGCAGGTCCAGCACTTTCGCCGGATCGCCATGCGCCATCTCCGCGCGGAAGTGGCGCTTGAACGCATTCCATTCGGCGTCGGTTTTGGCGGCCTGTGCCTGGGCAACGAGTTCGGCGCTCGGCGACAGCGTCGGCAACCATACATCATAGTAGTTGCGCGACGCGAATTCCGCCTTCGGTACGCCACGCGGCGGCCGCCGCACCGTGCCGATCCGCAGGCCCTCGCCGGCCGCGCGCGGCGTGCCGAGCTGGATGATCCGGATGCCCATGTCGCTCCTTTCGTGTTGCGTCGGATGCCGTGATCGTACCGCCGCAAGCGCACGCGTGTCTGTCGGCCAACGCACGTTGCCGCCGCGCAAGAAAAAACCGGCTGCTCCCGCGACGGGAAACAGCCGGTTCATCCAGCATCGTTCGGTGCGCGCCGGGGCGCGCGTCGCTCAGACGCCGCTCTTCAGCACCTTGCCGATCGCATCCGCGACGATGCCGACGTTCGAATCATTCAGGCCCGCCACGCACATCCGGCCCGAGCGCAGGATATACACGCCGTGCACTTCGCGCAGCGCGTCGACCTGCGATTCGGTCAGGCCCGTGTACGTGAACATCCCGCGCTGCTTCACGTAGCGCGTGAGCGCCTCGCCGCTGACGTGGTCGCGCAGGCCGTCATGGATCGACTGGCGCATCCGCGCGATGCGGCGGCACATCGCCGACAGTTCCTCTTCCCACTGCTTGCGCAGCGCCGGCGTGCCGAGCACGGCCGCGACGACCTTCGCACCGTAGGTCTGCGGGTTGCTGTAGTTCGAGCGCACGGCGCCGGCCAGCTGGCCGAGCACGCGATCGGCCGCGGCCGCATCCTCGCAGACGACGCTCAGGCCGCCCACGCGCTCGCCATACAGCGAAAAGTTTTTCGAGAACGAGTTCGCGACCAGTGCCGGCACACCGCGGCGGGCCAGTTCGCGCACCGCGAATGCGTCCGCGTCGAGGCCCGCGCCGAAGCCCTGGTACGCCATGTCGACGAACGGCAGCAGCCCGCGCGCCTCGATCACGTCGATCAGCTTCTCCCACTGGCCTTCGTCGAGGTCGACCCCGGTCGGGTTATGGCAGCACGCATGCAGCAGCACGATGCTGCGCGCCGGCAGCGCGTCGATCGCCGCGAGCATCGCGTCGAACTTCAGGCCGCCCGTCGCCTCGTCGTAGTACGGGTACGTGTTCACCGTGAAGCCGGCACGCTCGAAGATGAAGCGGTGGTTTTCCCAGCTCGGATCGCTGAGCCACACCTGCGCATCCGGGAAATAGCGCTTCAGGAAATCGGCGCCGACCTTCAGCGCGCCCGAGCCGCCGAGCGTCTGCAGCGTCGCGATGCGGCCGGCCGCGCGGGCCGGGTGATCGGCGCCGAACACGAGCGATTGCACGGCGTCGCGATACGCGGCCAGGCCGACCATCGGCAGGTACGGCTTCGGGCCGCTGTCGCGCTGCAGCGTGGTTTCGGCTTCGCGCACGGCGCCCATCACCGGGATCCGGCCTTCGGCGTCGAAATAGATCCCGATGCTCAGGTTGACCTTCTGGTCGCGCGGATCTTTCTGGAAATTCTCGTTCAGCGTCAGGATCGGGTCGCCCGGATACGCGTCGATGTGTTCGAACATGGCTATGTCGGTCTCGTTTGGAAGAGTGATCGGTCGTGGCCTGCGTCAGCGTGCGGATGCGCCGTCGCGCACCGCATAGCCTGCATTCTTCTGACGGAAGCGATACCCGACCGCGAGCACCGCGAGCCATACCGGGATCAGGTACACCGACAGGCGGAGATCCGGCGTCAGGTACATCACGACGAGAATGCCGGCCATGAATGCCAGGCACAGGTAATTCGTGAAAGGATAGCCCAGACTGCGGAAGGAAGTCTCCTCCCCGGCCGCGCGCTTCGCCTGGCGGAACTTCAGGTGGATCAGGGTGATCATCGCCCAGTTGATGATCAGCGCCGACACGACGAGGCCCATCAGCACCTCGAACGCCTTGCCGGGCATGAAGTAGTTGACCAGCACGCACGCGCCGGTCGCGAGCGCCGACGCGCCGAGCGCCGCGAGCGGAATGCCGCGCTTGTTCACCGAGCACAGCACCTTCGGCGCGTTGCCCTGCCGCGCGAGGCCGAACAGCATCCGGCTGTTGCTGTACACGCCGCTGTTGTAGACCGACAGCGCGGCCGTCAGCACGACCACGTTCAGCACGTTGGCCACCACGTTGCTGCTCAGCGCGTGGAAGATCAGCACGAACGGGCTGCCGCCGGTCACGACCTTTTCCCACGGATACAGCGACAGCAGGACCGCGAGCGCGCCGATGTAGAAAATCAGGATCCGGTAGATCACCTGATTGGTCGCGCGCGGAATGCTGCGCGTCGGATCGTCGGCCTCGGCCGCGGTGATGCCGATCAGCTCCAGCCCGCCGAACGAGAACATGATGGCGGCCATCGACATCACGAGCCCCGACACGCCGTTCGGGAAGAAGCCGCCGTGCTGCCAGAGGTTCCGGACGCTCGCCTCCGGCCCCGCATGGCCGCTCGCGAGCAGCCAGCCGCCGAAGCCGATCATCCCGACGATCGCGGCGACCTTGATGATCGAGAACCAGAATTCCGTCTCGCCGTACGACTTCACGCTGGCCAGGTTGAGCAGGTTGATCGCGACGAAGAACACCAGCGCCGACACCCAGGTCGGCACGCCGGGCCACCAGTACTGCACGTAGATCCCGACGGCCGACAGCTCGGCCATGCTGACGAGGATGTACAGCACCCAGTAGTTCCAGCCCGACAGGAAGCCGGTGAAGTGGCCGACGTACTTGTTGGCGAAGTAGCTGAACGAGCCGGCGACGGGCTCGTCGACGACCATCTCGCCGAGCTGGCGCATGATGAAGAACGCGACGATGCCGGCCACCGCGTAGCCGAGCAGCACGGACGGGCCCGCCATCTTGATCGTCTGCGCGATGCCGAGGAACAGCCCCGTGCCGAGCGCGCCGCCGAGCGCAATCAGCTGGATGTGCCGGTTCTTCAGCCCGCGCTTCAGGCCGTCGCTCTCGTTTCCAGAAACCATGTCTTCTCCACTCTGTCCGCCTCCGCCTGCAGCGGGGTGCGGCGCGCCTCGGTGTGCCGGGCGCTGTTTTGCTGTGCCGGGGCCGTTCGTGGAGCCGCCGGGTTGGGGGGACTGCAATCCTCGCGTGGCGGCGCCCGATTCGCGTCGGCGTGCCCGCCAGACCGGCCGCCGACCTCGCCGCATCCGCATTGCTGCGGCCGCACACGAAAATCCGGCGTCAGTTTAGCGTCGCGACGGCGAAATCGGGTTTCGTAACCCGTTCATGCAAACCCTACATTATGAGATAAGATTGCATCCAGGAGACGGATGAGGAAATAAAAATGCATGAACCGGTTCTGGATCGCCTCGATCGCCACTTGCTCGCGATCCTGCAGGAGAACGGCCGCGCGTCGAACCTCGATCTGGCGAAGGCCGTCGGCCTGTCGCCCGCGCAGACACTGCGCCGCCACCGGCGGCTGGAGGAGATCGGCGCGATCCGCCGCTATGAAACCCGGCTGTGCCCCGACACGCTCGGCTTTGGCGTCACCGCTTTCGTGCACGTGACGATGGAGCGCGGGCATATCCGCGACCTGTCGAAGTTCCAGAAACTCGTGTCGGATCTCGCGCAGATCCAGGAATGTTTCTCGGTGACGGGCGATATCGACTACGTGTTGAAGGTCGTCGCGCGCGACCTGAAGGGGCTGTCCACTTTCCTGCTCGAAACGCTGATGCGGATTCCCGGCGTGAGCGGCGTGCATTCCAGCGTGTGCCTCGACGAGATCAAGTGCACGAGTGCGATGCCGGTGGAAAGCTGATGCGGCGGGCGACACGCCCGGCACATCGGGCCAACGCGTTCACCGCACCGCTTCGAACGCACTGATCAGCAACGCCCCCGCCGCGATCACCGCGCACCCCGTCGCCCGGCGCGGCGTCAGCCGCTCGCCGAGATACACGCGCGCAATCAGCGCCGCGAACACCACGCTCGTTTCGCGCAGCGCCGATACCGGGCCCATCGGCGCACGATCCATCGCCCAGATCACGATGCCGTACGCGAGCGCCGCGAACACGCCGCCGCACGCGGCCTTCGCCGTCTCGCCTACGTCCTGCGTGAGCCGCAGCGGCCCCGCGCGCAGCCGGTAGTACGCGGCCATCATCGCGCCCGTCAGCACGAACATCCACGCGGTATAGCCGACCGTGTTGCCGCTCTCGCGCACGCCGATTCCGTCGACCACGCTGTACGCCGCGATCGACACGCCGGTCGCGAACGCCGTCGGCAGCACCTGCCTCATCCGGTGCGTCGCGTCGCGCCCGCGCTCCAGCCCGATCGCCATGATGCCCGCGCAGATCAGCACGAGCCCGCATTGCGCGCCGACGTTCAGGTGCTCGCCCGCGAACGCCGCCGCGCCGAGCGTGACGAGCAGCGGCGCGGTGCCGCGCGCAACCGGGTACGCGACGGTCAGGTCGCCATGCTCGTACGCGCGCACGAGCAGCAACGTATAGACGACGTGGATCGCGGCCGACGCGACCACGCAGAGCCAGCTCGCCGGTGTGATCGGCGCGGCGGCCGGCAGGAACAGCAGCGCGAACACCCCGATCGCGATCTGCAGCACCGTGGCCGAGCGCAACCGGTCGCCGCTGCTGCGGACGAGCGCATTCCATGACGCATGCAGGAACGCCGCGCACAGAACGGCAAACAGAACGGGGATCGGCACGCTGAAGCCTCACTGACGGTGGGAAATCACGCGATGCGCGCGACAGGCGTTCATCGTATGAATGCGTAACCGGATTGTCAAAAAAGCGTCGCACCGCGTTGCGTAGACGAATGGGCCGGCCACGCCCTTTCGCCTGCCCTGCCTGGCTCCCGGGGCAGCCACCCGCACGCCGCCGAATGTGACGCCGGGGTGGCACGCGGTCTGCCCCTTTCCGTTCTCTTTCGTGTCGCGTCGCGCCGTAATGAAATCGATACCGCAGCGCAACCCTCGCGAAATCACTCCGTCCCCATATCTTCATACGCGACTGTTTCAATGCGCGTGCTCTCTCACGAGCTCCGCGCCGAACCGACACGGCGACGGGGCCGTTCTCCACCATCGAAGACCTTACCTGGAGTTTCCCGATGTTCCGTCAAGCCTTGCTCGTCACTGCCTGCGCAGCCGCAGCGCTGGCGCTGTTCGCCTGCGGCGGCAGCGACGATCCCACGTCGACGCCTGCCGTGTCGTCGCAGGATGCGCTGCAGACCGCCACGCCGATCAAGCACGTCGTCGTGATCTATGGCGAAAACATCTCGTTCGACCACTACTTCGGCACCTACCCGAACGCGACGAACCCGTCGGGCGAACCGGCGTTCAGCGCGAAGTCCGGCACGCCGACGCCGAACGGGCTGACGGGCACGCTGCTCACCGCGAACCCCAACTTCACGAACACGGCCAACGGCACCGACGCGGCGAACCCGTTCCGCCTCGACCGCACGCAGGCGGCCACCGCCGACCAGAACCACGCGTACACGGCCGAGCAGCAGGCCGAGGACAACGGTCTCGCCGACCTGTTCCCGAAGTACACGGGCAAGGGCTCGTCCGGCGGCGCCGGCGCGTTCGGCACGAAGGGCCAGGTGATGGGCTACTTCGACGGCAACACCGTGACGGCACTGTGGAACTACGCGCAGCGCTTCGCAATGAGCGACAACATGTACACGACGTCGTACGGCCCGTCGACGCCGGGCGCGCTGAACGTCGTGTCGGGCCAGACCAACGGGATGCAGATCGTCAAGACGTCCGCGCAACCGTCGACGCTCGCGAAGAGCTCGTACTACATCAATGACGGCGCGGGCGGCCTGACGATGATCAACGACGTCGACCCCGGCAACGACGTCTGCTCGAGCACGACCGACCAGGCGTTGATGAGCGGCAAGAACATCGGCGACCTGCTGAACGGCGCGAAGATCACGTGGGGCGGCTTCATGGGCGGCTTCAACCTGTCGACGACCAACGGCAACGGCACGACGGGCTGCGCGCGCAGCACGGTCGCCACCGCCGTGAACGCCGCGACGTCGGACTACATCCCGCACCACAACTGGTTCCAGTACTACGCGTCGACGTCGAACCCGCAGCACACGCGCCCGAGCTCGGTCGCGGCGATCGGTTCGAGCCTTCAGGCCGACGGCAAGACCGCCGAGCCCGCGAACCACCAGTACGACACGGACGACTTCTTCGCCGCCGTGAAGGCCGGCAACTTCCCGTCGGTCAGCTACCTGAAGGCGCCGGCCGCACAGGATGCGCACGCGGGTTATTCGGATCCGCTCGACGAGCAGGCGTTCGTGACGAAGGTCGTCAACTTCCTGCAGCAGCAGCCTGACTGGCAGAACACGGCCGTGATCGTCACCTATGACGACTCGGACGGCTGGTACGACCACGTGTACACGGCGCCGACGCGCGCGTCGTCGGACCCGGTCGACCAGGTCAACGGCGCCGGCAAGTGCGGCACGGGCGGCACCACCGGCGTGAACGGCGCGACCGTGAACGGCCGCTGCGGCCCGGGCGTGCGCATTCCGCTGATCGTGATCTCGCCGTATGCGAAGCAGAACTATGTCGACCACACGATGCTCGACCAGTCGTCCGTCGTGCGCTTCATCGAGGACAACTGGCTCGGCGGCCAGCGTATCGGCGGCGGTTCGTTCGACGCGACGGCCGGCGACCTGCGCAACCTGTTCGACTTCGCGTCGAAGCCGAACACGACGCCGCTGTACCTCGACCCGACGCTCGGCACCGCACTGAGCGCCGCCCCGGCGATCTGACGCGTATTGCATGACCGCATGGCCGGCGCTTCACGCGCCGGCCGTTTCCATTTAACGCGCACGCTTCGTGCGGCGCCCGATTTCCGACCGACAGCATGACAGCTCGCCCCGCGTTCCCGTCTCCCGACGCCTCCGGCTCCTCCGCGCCGCGCGCCCCTTCCCGCCTGCTGCGCCGCGCGGCGTTCGTGCTCGGCGCGGCCGTGCTCGGTTACGGCGCGTTCGCGATCGCGTTTCCCGCGCAGGTGCCGGCGGCGATCGGCACCGTCGTCGCCGACTGGACGGGCGCGAATCCGCATCCGGTCGTGCTGCAGCGGCCTGCCGCGCAGCCGCTGTCGGCGGTCGCGCAACTCGGGCGCGCGCTGTTCCACGATCCGTCGCTGTCCGCGTCGGGCAAGCAGTCGTGCGCGTCGTGCCACAGCCCCGATCATGCGTACGGCCCGCCGAATGCGCTCGACGTGCAGCCCGGCGGCCTCGCGATGACGCAGCAGGGCTATCGCCCGCCGCCGTCGCTGATGTACCTGTACCGCCAGCCGAACTTCAGCATCGGCCCCGACGCCGGTGAAAACGACGCCGCGCCGAGCGTCGCGCAGCAGGCCGCATCGGCGGCCGGCGTGGTGAAGGCGCAGAAGGTGGCAGGCACGTCGGCCGCGCCGCAACTCGTCCCGCAGGGCGGGATGTTCTGGGACGGCCGCGCCGACACGCTGCAGCAGCAGGCGTTCGGCCCGCTGCTGAATCCGGTCGAGATGGCGAACTCGAGCATCGAAGACGTGGCGCACAAGCTCGCGCAGTCGTCGCACCGCGTGCAGTTCGAGAAACTGTTCGGCGCGCGCGTGTTCGACAGCCCGCAGCTCGCGGTGTCGGAGGCGATGTTCGCGATCGCGCGCTACCAGGTCGAGGATCCGTCGTTCCATCCGTACAACAGCAAGTACGACCGCTGGCTGGAAGGCCGTGCGCGTCTCACGCAGGCCGAACTGCGCGGACTGCGCCTGTTCAACGATCCGGACAAGGCGAATTGCGCGGGCTGCCACTTGTCGAAGCCCGGCAAGGATGGGCTGCCGCCGATGTTTACCGATTACCAGTACGAGGCGCTCGGTGCGCCGCGCAACAAGGCGCTCGCGCAGAACCGCAACCCGGCGTTCTACGATCTCGGCGTGTGCGGACCGTTCCGCGACGATCTGAAGGACCAGACGCAGTACTGCGCGATGTTCCTGACGCCCACGCTGCGCAACTCGGCGACGCGCCACGTGTTCTTCCACAACGGCGTATTCCATACGCTCGATCAGGTGATGGCGTTCTACAACGAGCGCAGCATCTCGCCGCAGAAGTTCTATTCGCGCGGCGCGGACGGCAAGGTCGACGAGTACGACGACATCCCGCCGAAATATCGCGCGAACGTCGACGTGACCGATGCGCCGTTCGACCGCAAGCCGGGCGACACGCCCGCGATGACGGCGCAGGACATCAAGGACATCGAAGCATTCCTCGGCACGCTGAACGACGAGCCGGCGCAGCACTGAGCGCCGGTTGGACGCCGTGCCGCGTCAGCGGCGCGCGCGGACGCACAGGAAGGCCGGCGCCAGCGACAGCTCCGCATGGAGTCGTTCCGACACGGCCTTCATCTCCGGCAGCGGCTTGGGTTCGACGAACCGGTCGAGCCGCCAGCCGCCGTCGGCGACCGCATTCAGGATATCGGCGAGCGGCCGCCGCCAGGCTTCGACAAAGGGCCTCGGCTCGCCGAATCCCGACCAGTGGAGCCCGAAGCGTGACGTGTCGAAATACGTGCCGTCCCCGCGCGTGCGCTCGTCCATCCAGTCGCGCATCGGATGCGCCATCGAGAACACGAGCGTCGCACCGGGGCGCGCCACGCGCCTGAATTCGCGCAGCGTCGGCGCGAGATCGCGCACGTAGTCGAGCGCGAGCGAGCACAGCACCTTGTCGACCGCATGATCCGGCAGCCACGCAAGCGGCGCCTCCAGGTCGCCTTCCACGACGTCGACCGCAAGGCCGTCGCAGCGCGTTCGCGCAAGCGCGATCATCTCCGGCGTGACGTCGAATGCATGCACGGACGCGCCGCGGCGCGCGAGGTGCTCGCTGCAGATGCCGGGTCCGCAGCCGGCGTCGAGCACCGTCAGGCCGTCGACGTCGCCGAGCAGCGCCATCGTCGCCGGCCGTTCGTACAGCGCGTTGTGCGCCTTCGTCGGCGCGATCGCCGCGTAGCGTTGCGCGAAGCTCGCATAGGCGCGGTGGCCGGGCGGTTCGTTCGGAGCGGTCATGGGGCATCGGTCGGCGGGAACTGGGAATGTCGATTCTGCCCGATCGGATGCAGGATGGCGATCCGGCTGCTCGCCCGCGTCACGACAGGCTGTCGAGCAGCTGATACCAGGCCACGCCGGCCGCGATATAGAAGCGCTGCAGCCCGTCAAACGGAATCTGACGGCGCGACATCAGTCACTCGATCCGGACGCTCGAGCAGTGTTCGTGGAGCAGAAGGCGGTGCGCAACGGCGCTTGATCGCTACTGCGGCTTCCGCGAAGCCTCGCTCCGATAAGTCCGGTTCGGGTGCAACACGAGCTGCTTCGCGACAGCGTCCAGTTCCTTGCCGTGATACAGGTCAACGCACTTCAGGAAGTCGAACCGCACGTCGCTGACCTCCGATTCGACAACCGGATTCCGGTAGTCGCGAGCAAGATACTTCGCTACCAGCGCATGAATGACATCCGGAGCACGCTCCATGTCGTAGTAGCTCCAGTCGCGCAACGCGCTGGTGCTGCTGCCGATATCCTTGCTCACGCCGGGCGCCTGCTTGTATGCGGTTGCGAGGCACTCCGCGAGCACCATGTCCTTGAAGTTCTGGAGGTATGTCCGTGAGCCGGACTCCGGCGAGGCTTGTGCCGCGTCCTTCGCTGCAACCGCTGCGGGTTGAAGTGCAACGCACGCCAGCACGGCCATGATCCAGACTCCCCTCATGACAGACTCCAGAAATTTGCGCGCTCCGTACGATACCGCGCGCCCGGTTCGTTGAAATAGCAGTGGTCGTAGCAGGTACGCCCGTTGAACAGCGTGGCGTGACCCTGCGCATCGCTCCACCCGGACACTTCGAACAGGATGACGCCCTGTCGGCCTGCCAATGGGCCTCCGTTCGAAGGTGGGTATGTCACGCGCTCTGCCTTTCCCCATCGCTGTTCGAGAAATCGAATCAAGTCCCTGACGCGGAAAAAGTATTGTCGATTGTCTCCGCCCGATACTGTTTGTCCCGGAATTCGAGGAATGACCGTGCCGGCTTCACCGAGGATATAGCTCATCCTCACTGCACACGTATTGCTCCATCGCTCTGTCGGGCTCGGATTGTTCACGTTCTTCTCGACATATCCACCGATCACTTTTGCCACGCGCTCGCCGGAATTTGCCGGATCGTAGATTCGCTGGGATGCCGCCCATGCGACGGTAAACGACGGTCGTTTCACCTCGACTCCTTGTTGTTGGAATGAATTCGACTGGAGGAAACACATTGAAAAATCCCGACTACTCGAGTTTTCGGATTTCCTTCAGGGCCCTCGAACCCGGTCGTCATCATGCATGAATTGAAATGTATTTGTAATACATCATTCATCCGTGGCACCACCCAGTCAGCCCTTGGCCTGCCTCTCCCCCTCGTTTTCCCCAACCCCGTTCGACTTGACTCGACTCCTCCGATCGTCAACACTTCGCACATCGCAAGTGTGATCACAGATCGCAGATCAAACCTCGGAGAACCCCGTCTTGGCGCCACGTATCGTCCCGCCCGCACTGAAAGCCATCGAACAGGAAACGATGGCCGACAAGGTCTACCAGCAACTGCGCGAAGCGCTGATGAGCGGTCGTTTCGCGCCCGGCCAGGCGTTGAGCCTGCGCAGTGTCGCCGAGGCGGTCGGCTCGTCGACGATGCCGGTGCGCGCCGCACTCACGCGGCTGCGCGCCGAGCGCGCGCTGGTCGACGGCCCGAATCGCGCGCTCGTCGTGCCGCCGATGACGCTCGACATGCTCGACGAGCTGCGCGACGTGCGGATCGCACTCGAAGGCTGCATCGCCGAGCGCGCGTGCGGACGGATGACCGACGCGCAGATCGCGGCCGTGCGCAAGACCTGCGAGACGATGCAGGCGCACGTCGAGGCCGGCCGCTCGCGCGCTTACCTGCAAAGCAATTTCGCGTTCCACAGCGCGATCTACGCACACGGCGCAAGCGAAAGCACGCTCGCAATCGTCGAGAACCTGTGGATGCGCGTCGGCCCCTTCCTCAACATGGTCGCGCTCGACATCCCGCACATGCGGCGCTCGATGGACGCGCACCGCGCCATCGTCGATGCGCTCGAACGGCGCGACGGCGCAGGCGTGCGAGCCGGCATCGCGCTCGACATCGGCGGCGCGGCACACGATCTCGCCGAGACGCTGCGGGCCGAACAGACACCGCGGACCGTGAACGCGAAGCCGTAGCGCCCACCTGCCGCGGGCGCCCGAGCGCGAGCGGCTGCAATCCCACAACACCAACGATGGAGACAACCCGGCATGACAGCTTCCGACCTGCTGAAACCCTATGACGGCCTGCGCGTCCTCGTGACGGGCGGCGCATCGGGCATCGGTCTCGAAATCGCAGACGCGTTCGCGGAATGCGGCGCGCACGTGCATGTATGCGATGCATCGCAAGCCGCGATTGCAGCGCTCGCCGACCGGCCGCCGCGCGCCGGGGCCGGTGCGATCAGTGCGACGCTGGCCGACGTCTCCGATCCGGCCGCCGTCGAACGCGTGTTCGCCGACGTATCGGCCCGGCTCGGCGGCCTCGACGTGCTCGTCAACAACGCCGGCATCGCCGGCCCGACCGGCGGCATCGACGAAATCGAGCCCGTGCAGTGGGAACAAACCGTCGCGATCAACCTGACCGCGCAATTCCAGTTCGCGCGCCACGCGGTGCCACTGCTGCGCAACGCCAAACACGGCGGCGCGATCATCGCGCTGTCGTCGGTCGCCGGCCGGCTCGGTTACGCGTTCCGCACGCCGTATGCGGCCACCAAATGGGCCGTGGTCGGCCTCGTGAAGAGCCTCGCGATCGAGCTCGGGCCGCTCGGCATTCGCGTGAACGCCATTCAGCCCGGCATCGTGCGCGGCCCGCGGATGCGCCGCGTGATCGAAGCGCGCGCGCAGCAGCTCGGCATCGGTTACGACGAAATGGAGAAGCGCTATCTCGAGAAGATCTCGCTCCGGCGCATGACCGATCCGGCCGAGATCGCCGCGACCGCGCTGTTCCTGTGCTCGCCGGGCGGGCACGGGATCACGGGGCAGGCCATCTCCGTCTGCGGCAACGTCGAAGTGCTGTGACGCTCCCTGCATCGCTCACCGAAAGGAATCCATCCGTGGCAAACGCTCGCAAAGTCATCATCACTTGTGCGCCGACCGGCGCGATCCATACGCCGTCGATGTCGCCGTACCTGCCGGTGACGCCGCACGAAATCGAGACGGCCGCCGTCGCGGCCGCGCAGGCCGGCGCGGCGATCCTGCACCTCCACGCACGCAATCCGTCCGACGGCAAGCCGACCCAGGATCCGGCCGTGTTCGCCGAATTCCTGCCGCGCATCAAGGCACAAACCGACGCGGTGATCAACCTCACGTCGGGCGGCAGTCCGCACATGACGGTCGACGAACGACTGCAGCCCGCGCTGCATTTCCAGCCCGAGGTCGCATCGTTGAACATGGGCTCGATGAACTTCGGGCTGTACCCGATGCTCGAGCGCTTCCGCGAACTGAAGCATCCGTGGGAACGCGAACATCTCGAGAAGAGCCGCGATCTCGTGTTCAAGAACACGTTCGCCGACATCGAGACGATCCTCACGCGTTGCGGGGCGAACGGCACGCGTTTCGAATTCGAGTGCTACGACATCTCGCATCTGTACAACCTCGCGCATTTCGTCGACCGCGGGCTCGCGAAGCCGCCGTTCTTCGTGCAAAGCGTGTTCGGCCTGCTCGGCGGGATCGGTGCGCACCCGGAAGACCTGATGCACATGCGCCGCACGGCCGACCGCCTGTTCGGCGGCGATTACGTGTGGTCGATCCTCGGCGCCGGCCGCAACCAGATTCCGCTCGCGACGATCGGCGCTGCGCAAGGCGCGAACGTGCGCGTCGGGCTCGAGGATTCGCTGTGGATCGCACCAGGCAAGCTCGCGGAATCGAGCGCCGCGCAGGTGCTGAAAATGCGGCAGGTGCTCGAAGGCCTGTCGCTCGAGATCGCGACACCGGCCGAGGCACGCGCGATGCTCGCACTCAAGGGCGGCGACGCGGTGAATTTCTGATCGCCGGGTCGCCCCCGCAACACCAGGATCCGCAAGCGCAGTGACAAGGCGCCGGCCCGAGCCGGCCGGCGCCAGGACGCCCATCATCGCCCCGCTCCGTTCGAGCGCCGCCGGCGCGGCTCCGTCGTCTGCCCATCCGCTGCATGTATCGCAGCGGCATCTGCCGAACGCGGCGCACCGTGCTTGCCGTGCGCGCCGGTTCGCCCTTACCGGAGTCGTCCGCATGTCCACTCATCCCGCCCAGGCCTTGCCTTCCGCCGCCGGCGACGCGAGCGCGTCGCTGAACCGGCTGCTGTTCCGCAAACTCATGCCGCTGCTGATCGCCGCGTACGTGATCAGCTTTCTCGACCGCACCAACATCGCGTTCGCCAAACATTCGATGGGGGTCGATCTCGGCATTTCATCGGCCGCGTATGGACTCGGCGCAGGGCTCTTCTTCCTGACCTACGCGTTCTTCGAAATCCCGAGCAACCTGATCATGCATCGCGTCGGCGCGCGCTTCTGGATCACGCGGATCATGATCACGTGGGGCGTACTGTCGGTCGCCATGGCGTTCGTCAGCGGCGAGACGTCGTTTTACGTGATGCGCCTGCTGCTCGGGGCCGCCGAAGCCGGGCTGTTCCCCGGCGTGATGCTGTACCTGACGTACTGGTTCGGCCGCGAGGAGCGTGCGCGCGCAACCGGATATTTCCTGCTTGGTGTGTGCATCGCGAACATCGTCGGCGGGCCGCTGGCCGGCGCGCTGATCGAACTCGACGGCACGCTCGGCTTCCACGGCTGGCAATGGCTGTTCGTCGTCGAAGGCATTCCGGCGATCCTGCTCGCGTTCGTCGTGTGGACGCGGCTACCCGATCGTCCGGGCACCGCGCCGTGGCTCTCTCCGGAAACCGGACGTGCACTCGAACGCACGCTGGCCGCCGAGCAGGACGCGGGCGTCGGCACGCACGGCGGCCATTCGTTCGGCACCGCGCTGCGCGACCCGCAGATCTGGCTCGCGATCTTCGTGTACTTCTGCCACCAGCTGACCGTCTACACGGTGATTTTCTTCCTGCCGGGCATCATCGGTGCATCGGGGCGCTTCTCGCCGTTCGCGGTCGGCTTGTTGACCGCGCTGCCCTGGCTCGCCGCCGCGTGCGGCGCCGCAACGCTGCCGCGCTTTGCGCGCGAGTCACGGCATTCACGCCGGATGCTGTGTGCGGGGCTCGTCGTGATGGCAGCCGGGATGGTCGGCGCAGCGGTTGCGTCGCCTGTCGCGGGGCTGTTGTCCGTGTGCGTGGCCGCGTCGATGTTCTTCGTCGTGCAGTCGATCGTGTTCACGTTTCCCGCGTCGCGGCTTGCCGGCAACGCACTGGCCGGCGGGCTCGGGCTCGTGAATACATGCGGGTTGCTCGGCGGCTTCGTCGGGCCGACCGTCGTCGGCGCGATCGAACAGGCCACCGGCAACGCGAAGAACGGGCTGACGCTGCTTGCGGCCGCCCTCGTCATCGCGGCGTTCGCCAGCCTCGCCTTGCGTCACGGGCACGAGCGGCCGGACGCACGGTCGCGCGGCTGACGACAGGCCGGATTCAGGATGGCGAGATGCGGACGCGAACGCCGCCCGCATCTCGCCTCGCCCTGTCAGAACAGATACATCCCCGCCACGAACACCACGCCGGAAAACAGCAGCGTCGTCACGCAATACCCCATGATGTCGCGCACGCCGAGTCCCGCGATCGCCAGCGCCGGCAGCGCCCAGAACGGCTGCGCCATGTTGGTCCATGCCTCGCCGTACGCGATCGCCATCGCGGCCTTGCCGAGATCGGCGCCGAGCGCCTGTGCGGCCGGCATCACGAACGGCCCCTGCACGACCCAGTGGCCGCCGCCCGACGGCACCGCGAAATTGATCACGGCCGAGCTCAGGAAGGCGAGCAGCGGGAAGGTGTGCACGTTCGCGATATCGACGAACCACTTCGTGATCACGCCCGCGAGCCCCGAGTGATCCATCAGCGCCTGGATGCCCGCGTAGAACGGGAACTGGATCATGATCCCCGACGCGCCGCGCGCCGCGCCGGCCACGGCACGCGCATAGGCCATCGGCGTCCGGTGCAGCAGGATGCCGGCCGCGAGGAATGCGAGGTTTACCGTATCGATGTCGAGCGCGAAGCCCTTTTGCACGAAACGCAGCACGAGGAACGCCGCGCACAGCGCCGCGACGAAGACGGACAGCACGCGGCTCTCCTCCAGCCGTTCCGCGAACGTCGCATCGGGCCCGAGCTGACGCTCGACGCTCGGCGGCTCGGCGAGCAGCGCCGGATCGACGCTGACGACGTCGCCCGGCTTCGGCATCATCATCCGCGCGAGAAACGGCAGCATCACGATCAGGCCGATCGTGATGAACGCGTTGTAGCCGGTGAAGATCGTATCCGACACGGGAATCAGCCCGATGGTCTTTTCCATCGGATTGCCCTTCGTGGCCGCGACGAGCGGGACCGAGCCCGACAGCCCGCCATGCCAGCTCAGGAAGCCCATGTAGGCCGATGCGACGAGCAGCCGGTAGTCGCTGCCGGGCACGCGGCGCGCCACTTCGCGTGCGAGCATCGCACCGAGCACGAGGCCGAAGCCCCAGTTGATCGCGCAGGCCAGCGCGCCGACGAACGCGACGAGCATCACGCCCTGACCGGGCGTACGCGCGGTGCTCGCGAGCGCGACGAGCATGCGCCGCACGGGCGGCGAACTCGCGAGCGCATGGCCGGTGACGAGAATCATGACCATCTGCATCGAGAACGCGAGCAGATTCCAGAAACCCGAACCCCACATCATCGTGAGTTGCGCCGGCGTATTCGGCGTGAGGCCGAACGCAAGCGCGAACGTGACGATCGTCAGCAGGATCGCGAAAATCAACGGGTCGGGCAGCACGCGGTGAACCACCTGCGTGAAGAAGCGGGAAATGCGCTGTATCAACTTGAGCTCCTCGTTTCCTGATAGGGACGTCCGCGCGTGTCGTTGTTGGTTGAGGCGCGGAAACGCGCGGATTCTTGCACAGAACCGAATAGCTTGCCTTGATGTCCCTGCCGGGAATCGGTGCGGCCGATTTCAGGAGATCGAATCCGCCATACGGCCGCCGCCGGATCCGGAAACCGTGGACCGATCGATGAACCGTAAGGAAGCGTGCTGCGGACAAGAAACACAGGAAAGAAGTGCGAACGCACAAACGCCCGACTGATGACAAATCAGACGGGCGTTTCATGAGGCGATTTTCCCCTCGTCACGTGTGTCCAGAATCTCGATGGACTGGCGACTCAAGGCTCCCAGCGTCCGCGCTCCATCGCCTCCTCCATCATGCCGAGTGTCAGTGACCGGCCGCCCAACGTTTCGCGCGCCTCGGCGCTGAACGGGGACTTGACGACCGTCGCGAGAAACGAACCGATGCCGAGCTTCGCGGACGGATAGTAATAGTGGATGTCAAACGCGGACAGATCGATGCCGAACGTCTCGGCCCATTGCCGGACGATTCCGTCGATGTCGTGCGGCTCGAGGTCGAGATCATGATGGAGATCCGTGTCCCGCGACAGTTCGCTGCGATCGATAGCAAGGTTTGCAATATCGGCCGCGAAAAACGCTTCGAGACGTTTCCACGTGTCAGCCATATAAACGATCCTCGGGCTTCACCATGCTGTTGTATGCGCCAATCGTACGACACGTGATCAACGAGACATCCGTCGCCAGGACCACCCAACCTACTCCGGGAATCGCCCGCCCGACGAATGCACCGATATTCCGTGTGAATTTGATGCGCAACATGATAAGGCTGGTGAATGAGGTAGCGGTCGGCAAAATCCGGTGCTTCAGCTCATACGGCAGCATCCGTCGGGAAACGACGGACGCGATGGAGGTACCCTTCACGGCGTCCGCGAACTTCCCTCTCGTCCGGATAAAACGCTGTCCCAGCAAGACCATCGCGATACCAACTGCATCCTCGACACCCAGCGCTTTGCCGGTCTCTTCAATGAAAATCAGGAAGAACAATTCTTCACGGCTCAACCGTTCATGAATGCCGTACTTGTACGTATTCGCCATTTTCCCTCGGATCGTTTGAATTGAAACCCGAGGGCAAGGCTATCTGTATGGTGCGGAGCGGACAAAGCACCGCCGTGGCGATCGCTGCAGCAGGAGTCATGTCCGGACGCAATCGATCGATCTCCTGCGGTTCCTACGCAGTGCCTTACGGCTTGTACTTACGGCTGTTACAGCGACATCGTTCCACGCGAATGCGCCACGGCAACGGCATTGATTTGAATAGATGCGGATTGTCAATTTCCAGCGGCACGCAGGCGACGAATGTACCAAGTTCGCCCGCCCGAGCCACTCGTGAGCGTCAGCGCGCCGTCGTCGCGGGCACGCTCACGGCCGCAACCGCACCCGCCCTTTGTTCCGCCAAGCGCTGAGCAAACCGGTACGCGACAAGCGAACCGGCCACGGCCAGCAGTATCGGCACGAGGCTGTCGTGATTCGCACGCGTGAATTCGAGCAGCAGCACGACGGCCGTGATCGGCATCTGCATCGACGCGGCCAGGAACGCGGTCGCGCCGATCAGCGCACATCCGCCGATCGATGCGCCCGGCCAAACGAGGCTCCACAGCCCGCCGAGCACGACGCCGAGGAGCGCACCGTTCGCGAGGCCCGGCGTCAGCAGCCCGCCCTCCGCGCCGGCCCGCAGGCTGGCGGCCTCGATCAGCACCTTCAGCACGAGCAGCGCCGCCGCGAGGCCGATCGTCAGCGTGCCGTCGAAACCCAGCGATGCCGGCCCCTTGCCGTTGCCGAGCAGTTGAGGAAACCGCATCGCGAGCACACCGATCACCGCGAAATTGACCAGCGAAAACACGGGCAGCCGCCAGTCTTTCGGCGCGTTCGCCCGCGCGCGGGTCGTGAGCCGCACGAAGCCATACGCAGCGAAACCGAACAGCGGCCCGCAGACGATCGACCATGCAACGAGCGGCGTGCTCAGCACGAACGGCGGCACCGTGTACTGGTGCTCGTTGCCGAGCCCAACCCACGCGACGACGGCCGCGATCGCCGATGTCACGACTGCCACCACCAGCGCCCGCAGTTCGAACGTGCCGAGCAGCACTTCGAGCACGAAGATCGCGCCGCCGAGCGGCACGTTGTAGACCGCCGCAAGGCCCGCGCCGGCGCCGCACGCGACCATCAGCCGGCAGTCGTCGGGTGAAAGCCCCGCGGCATGGGCCAGCCGCCCGGCGAGCAGCGAACCGATCTCGCGCGGCGCGACTTCGCGGCCGAGCGGCGAGCCGAGTGCAACGGTGACGATCTGCAGCAGCGCATGAACCGTCGTGCTGACAAACGGCATCCGCGGATCGGCCGCACGCACGGCGCGGCGGATGCTGACCAGCGGCCGGCCATACCGGTAAAGCGCCCACCAGCCGCCACCGGCGACGACCCCGCAGACGATCAGCACCACCACCCGGCGCAGCGGATCGGCACCGGTCACGCCGCTGAGAAAGCTCTCGGAACCGATCACGTGCGCGACGCTGTAGCCGTACGCAATATGCTGGATCGCATGCAGCAGCAGCGCGAGCAGCATGCCGCCGACGCCCGCTCCGACACCGGTCAGGACCGTGACGACGGCCATGCGCGCGAACGGGCTGGCGGGCAGCGAAGAGGATGCGGGAGCGGACGGGAGATCGAGGCGCATGAGGTCGGCGAACGGGGATCGAAAAGACGGCGCGCAACATGCGCACCGTCGTCAGGACCGCATCGTAGGCCTGCGCCGATCATGAGACAAACGTATTTTTAGAATCGACTCATGCATTTCACGAATACATGAAATCGACCGGGCGCCGTGAGCCCCCGCGTTCCGCGTCAATCCGGATACGTCACGCGCTCCGGTTCGCGCCGCATGATCACCTTCCCATGGCGGACCGACAGCGTGGCCTTCGCTTGCCGCCGCACGGCTTCGTAGTCGCTTTCCGCGTCGAGCACGACGAGATTCGCCGGACGCCCGACCGCGATGCCGTAGCCGTCGCCGAGATGCATCGCCGTCGCGCTGTGGTCGGTCACGAAGTCGAGGCAGCGCTGCAGATCCTCGTAACCCATCATGTGGCAGATATGGAGGCCGGCATCGAGCACACGCAGGATGTTGCCGTTGCCGAGCGGATACCACGGATCCTTGATCGAATCCTGCCCGAAGCACACGTTGAGCCCGGCGCGGTCAAGCTCCGCGACGCGCGTGACGCCACGCCGCTTCGGGAACGTGTCGAAGCGGCCTTGCAGGTGGATGCTCTCGGTCGGGCACGAGATGAAGTTCAGGCCCGCGCGCTTCAGCAGCCGGAACAGCTTCGAGCAGTACGCGTTGTCGTACGAGCCCATCGCGGTCGTGTGGCTCGCGGTCACGCGCGCGCCCATCCCGCGCACGCGCGCCGCTTCGGCGAGCACTTCGAGAAAGCGCGAATGCGGGTCGTCGGTCTCGTCGCAATGCACATCGACGAGGCAGCCGGTGCGCTCCGCGAGATCCATCAGGAAGCCGATCGAGCTGACGCCCTGCTCGCGCGTGTTCTCGAAATGCGGAATCCCGCCGACGACGTCCGCGCCGAGGTCGATCGCCTGCTCCATCAGCGCGCGCCCGCCGTCGTACGACTCGATGCCTTCCTGCGGAAACGCGACGATCTGCAGGTCGATCAGCCCACGCGCCTCGTCCTTCACTTCCAGCATCGCCTTCAGCGCGGCGAGCGTCGGATCGGTCACGTCGACGTGCGTGCGCACGTGCTGGATCCCGTGGTCGCGCAGCATGCCGATCGCCGCATGCGCGCGCGTCTTGGTGTCCTCGTGCGTGATCGTCGCCTTGCGTTCGGCCCAGCGCTCGATCCCTTCGAACAGCGTGCCGCTCATGTTCCATGCCGGCTCGCCGGCCGTCAGCACCGCGTCGAGGTGGATATGCGGCTCGACGAGCGGCGGAATCGCGAGACGGCCGCCGCCGTCGATATCGCCGGGATTCGCCGGCGCGAGCGGCGCGGATTGCGCATCGACCCGCGCGATCGTGCCGCCGTCGATGCCGATCGTGAACAGGCCGTCGCGGCCACGCAGGCGTACGTTGAACAGATTCATGTGGAGGCCCCTTGTTGTATGCATGTCGACCGCCGCGCGATCTGCGTCGGCGGCCGTGCGATCCGGGTGACCAGTATGGATGAAAAGCATCGATGCGCGCACGCGCCGCGCATGTTGCATCGACACGACAACCGGGCCGCGCCGAACGGAAGCCGCGTGTCGGCCATCACGCGAAAACCGCCTGCCTCGGGTGCACGCGGCGCGACATGTCAGTTTTGTGAAGGACTCTTGCCGGATCCGGAAAGGTGCGCTCGCCGCGCCGGCGGCCTCGCACGCGCAGGGCATTCCTATACTTGCGCCGAACTTTTGATTCCCGTCCCACACGCAGGAGCCTCACCATGAAAAAAACCCTGATCGCCGGCGCATGCACCGCCACCCTGTTCGCGCCGCTCGCCCATGCGCAAAGCTCGGTCACGCTGTACGGCCTGATCGACGCCGGCATCGCGTACACCAACAACGTGAACGGCGCGTCGCAGTGGCGCATGGCCAGCGGCACGGTCAACGGCAGCCGCTTCGGCGTGCGCGGCACCGAGGATCTCGGCGGCGGCCTGAAGGCACTGTTCGTGCTCGAAAACGGCTTCAACGTCAACAACGGCGGTCTCGGCCAGGACGGCAAGCTGTTCGGCCGCCACGCATACATCGGCCTCAGCCAGGCCGGCTACGGCACGCTGACGCTCGGCCGCCAGTACGACACGATGGTCGACTTCGTCGCGCCGCTGTCCGCGACGGCCGGCGATTTCGGCGACGCGGGCTTCGCGCATCCGTTCGACAACGACAACCTGAATCACTCGCTGCGCATCAACAACGCGGTCAAGTACACGAGCGAGTCGCTCGCGGGCTTCAAGGTCGGCGCGATGTACGCGTTCTCCAACTCGACGAGCTTCAGCGCCAACCGCGCATACAGCGTCGCGGCGAGCTATACCAACGGCCCGCTGAAGCTGGCCGGCGCCTACCTGCAGATGAACGGCACCAAGGGCTCGACGAGCGCGAGCCCCGGCGCAACCGATTCGGCCGAAGCGAAGAGCGTGAGCCAGGGCGGCTGGTCGATCGGCTCGGACCGCATGCGCACGTACGGCGGCGGCGTCAGCTACGTGTTCGGCCCGGCGACGGTCGGCTTCGTCTATACGCGCTCGCAGTATGACAACACGGGCTCGTTCGGCTCCACCGGCCAGGTCGCGTTCAACAACTACGACGTGAACGTGCGCTATGCGGTCACGCCGGCCGTCAGCCTTGGCGCCGCCTACGTGTACACGGACGCCAGCGTGTCGAATCCCGACAGCAAGCACGGTACCGATCCGAAGTGGCACCAGGTCGACCTGCAGGCCGTGTACAAGCTGTCGCGCCGCACCGACCTGTACGCGGAAGCGATGGTTCAGCATGCGTCCGGCCGCGGCTATCAGGCGTTCATCAACACGTCGGGCGGCGCATCGAGCACGGCGAACCAGGTCGTCGGCACGATCGGCATGCGCACGCGCTTCTGACCTGTGCGATGCCGCGTCGCCCGCCCGCCACGAACGTGTATTCGCCCACGCGTTCGTTCGCCGCGGGCGACGCGCCAATGTTGTTCCATCTGGAAGGCAGCCTGCCGGGAATCGGGGTTTTTGTGCGTGCAGCCGCTACGTAGACTGGCGTCGAAGCTCGGGTCTTGCATCGCGCATCGATCCGGCCACCCACCCCGTATTCAGGAGAACCTCGTGAAATCGCTCGTCGTTACCGCCGCGGCTGCCGTCCTGCTTGCCGCACCGGCCCTGTCGTTCGCCCAGTCGGCCACGTCGCCCGTCACGCGCGCGCAGGTGCTGCAGGAACTGATCGATCTGGAGTCGGTCGGCTACAACCCGGCGCGCGGTGAAGCCGACAACTATCCGGAGGACATCATGGCCGCGCAGCAACGGTTGCAGGCGAAGCGTCTCGCCGAGCACAAGGCGGCGCAGGCCGCGTACGGCCCGGCCGGCCAGCCGGCAACCGAATCGGGCGCGACCGCGAAGCCCGCGCCGTGATGGCGTGACGAAGCGCCTCGCCCGCGTCCGCGGGCAAGGCATGTATCGCTCGTGCGTGAAGAAGCCGGAAAGAAACGACGCGCCAGGCAGCGCCCGGCGTTCAGGCGGCCTGCGGTTCGCGATCGATCGCGTTCAGCATCTCGACGTCGCGCGCGATCATTCCCGGCACCTGGGCACGCAGCATCTCGACCCAGGTCCGCACCTTCGCATCGACGAAGCGACGCGACGGATACAGCGCGTACACGTTCATCTTCTGCAGGATGTGCGCGGGCAGCACGCGAACGAGCGTGCCGTCGCGCAACGCGTCGATCGCGGAGTACAGCGGCAGCATGCCGATCCCGATGCCGTCGCGGATCGCGAGCGCGAGCGATTCGGCCGTATTGGTCTGCACCGGCCCCGCGACGTGGATCTGCTCGACGCCCTCGGGCCCTTCGAGCACCCACTCGTGCGTCGGAAACGCGGGCGTACACAGCGTCAGGCACGCGTGCGCGGCGAGATCCTGCGGACGGGCCGGCACGCCGTGCCGTTTCACATAGTCGGGCGACGCGCACAGGATGCTGAACGTCGAGCCCAGCAGGTGCGACACGAGTTCCGAATCGGGCAGCGACGACGCGGTCACGACGGCCATGTCGCTCGTGCCGTCGAACAGGTCGGGCATGCGCTGCGACAGCGACAGCTCGATCGACACGTCCGGGAACTGCGCGTGATAGCGCGTCAGCGCGGGCAACACGTAGTGATGCCCGACGCTCGCGAAACTGTGCATGCGCAACACGCCGGCCGGCCGTTCGTGCGCGCAACTCGCCTCTTCTTCCGCGCGGTCGACGTCGGCGAGGATCTGGCGGCAGCGCCGCAGATAGCTTTCGCCGGCCGACGTGAGCGCGAGACGGCGGGTCGAGCGATTCATCAGACGGGTGCGCAGTCGCGCCTCGAGTTCCGACACCGCGCGTGACATCGCGCCCGTCGTCGAATTCAGCGATTGCGCAGCGGCAGTGAAGCTGCCCGTCTCGACGACGCGCGAAAACACCCGCATGTTTTGTAGGGTATCCATTCCTGTGAGCAACCTGTAGCGGAACCGCTATTTTCCTCCACTGGATGCGACAGATTGTTACTCCGGCTGCAACTATCGTTTCCCCGCAGCTGCGTTAATGCACGGGCGCCGCGCTCCTACAATCGGCGCCTCACCAGTCGAACGGACCCGTTCGGATGTGCCGCGGCACCGTGCCCGGCCCCGTACCGGCCCCCTCTTTTCATGAAGCCACAACCTGCGATCGAGCAACCTTCCATCGAACCGGCACGATGGAGGACATGGCTCGATCCGCTCGGCGACGCGGCGCGCGACTGGGCCGCGAGCGACGGGCTGATCTGGCTGCACCTCGCGAAAACCGTGCTCGCGGCGCTGCTCGCGATGGGCATCGCGATGCGTCTCGAGATGTCGCAGCCGCGCACGGCGATGACGACCGTGTTCGTGCTGATGCAGCCGCTGTCGGGGATGGTGTTCGCGAAGAGTTTCTACCGCGTGCTCGGCACGGCGGCCGGCCTCGTCGCCGCGCTCGCGCTCGGCGGGTTGTTCGCGCAGCAGCCCGAGCTGTACATGGCCGGTATCACGCTGTGGATCGGCGGCTGCATCGCGCTCGCGGTGCGCAACCGCCATTTCCGCTGGTACGGCTTCGTGCTCGCCGGCTATACGGCTGCGCTGATCGGCTTGCCGGCCGTGATGACGCCGCAGACGCTGTTCCAGTCCGCGCTCACGCGCGCCGCGGAAGTCGCGCTCGGCATCGCGTGCTCGGGCGCGGTCAGCGCGCTGATCCTGCCGCTCAGCTCCGCGAAGGCGCTGATGCGCTCGCTGGGCATCCGCCATGCAACGTTCGCGACGTTCACGGCCGGTGCGCTCGCGGGCGACGTCGCGCGCGGCGATTTCGAGCGGCGCTTCGCCGATTTCGTCGACGACATCGTCGGCTTCGAGGCCAATCGTGCGTTCGCGTCGTTCGAGGATCCTCACATTCGCGCGCGCAGCCGCCGGCTCGCACGGCTGAACAGCGAGTTCATGAATGCGTGCACGCGGCTCCATGCGCTGCACCAGCTCGTCAAACGCCTGCGCGCGAACCATTCGGACGCGGTGCTCGATGCGCTCGCGCCGCATGTCGACGCGCTCGCGCTGCGATTCGCGGCACTGCGCGACGAGCGGCAGCACGGCGTCACGCCGGCCACCGGCGCGCTGCTCGAACTGCGCCGTTTCCACAGCGCGTTGCCGAAAGCCGCCCGTGCGTCGCGGCGCACCATCGAAGCGCATGCGGCCGGCGGCCTGCTCGACTTCGACACCGCGATCGAACTGCTGTACCGCTTCATCGGCGAGTACCTCGGCTACGCCGATACGTACGCGTCGCTCGACCAGGACGATCATGCGTTCGAGCGCTCCGTCACGCATTACGCGGTGAAGACCAATTCGTTCTTCGTCGGCTTCGCGTTCCTGCGCACGATCGTCGCCGTCGGCGCGATGAGCGCGTTCTGGATCGCGTCGGAATGGCCGAGCGGCCCGCTCGCCGTGATCGCCACCGCGATCGCGTGCGCACTCAGCTCGACGTCGCCGCGCGCACCGAAGTTCGTCGCGCAGATGAGCGTCGGCGCGGCGTTCGCGACGGCCGTCGGCTACGGGTTCCTGTGCTACGTGTATCCGAACATCGACGGCTTCCCGCTGCTGTGCGCGACGCTCGCGCCGGTACTCGGCCTCGGTGCCTTCCTTGCCATGCGGCCCGGCCTGTCCGGCTACGGGATCGGCTTCGCGGTGTTCTTCTGCCTGCTCGCAGGCCCCGACAACGCGATCGCGTATACGCCCGAAGTGCTGATCAACAACGGGCTGGCGATCGTCATCGCGATGCTCGCGTGCTCGCTCGTGTTCGCGGTCGTATTCCCCACTCACATGCCATGGCTCACGGGCCGCATCGCGCACGACCTGCGCCGCCAGGTCACGCTCGCGTGCGAAGGCGCGCCGGACGGTCTCGCGCAGCGTTTCCAGTCGAGTACGCACGACTTGATGGCGCAACTGCGCACGCTGCTCGTGCGGCGGACACGGCAGCACCGCGACGCCATGCGCTGGATGCTGTCGACACTCGAGGTCGGCCATGCGGTGATCGACCTGCGCGACGAACTGGAGGCGTTCAGTGCATCGAAACCGCCGCAGACGCTGCGCTGGACCGCGTCGATCGATGCGGTGCTGAAAGAGTTGCCGCGCTTCTTCGACGATCCGACGCCCGGCCATCACGCCCGCACGCTGAAATCGGTGAATCTCGCGATCCGCGCGGCGCAGCACACGCTGCAGGCGTGGTACGCGGTGCCCGATGCGCGCCGGAGCATGCAGCGGATCGTCGGCTGCCTGCATTTCATGCGCAGCGCGCTGCTGGACAAGGATGCGCCGTTCAACCGGCACCGCCATTGAGAATCGGTGCGGGCGCAACGGGATCCTTGTTCCGGATGGAAATAAGCTCTACAGCCCCGGTGATTAATCTTTAAGCAGTGCGAGCCTATAGTTTCCTCACTGCCAGCGAGACTGGCACTCACCCAGGAGAAACCAAAATGAAGCCGCTTCACCTCGCCCTCGTTGCCCTGTCGCTCACCGCTGCTGTCGCCCACGCACAGCCGGCACCGGCAGACGCCGCACCGCAACAGGCGAACCGCGCCGAAGCCGTCAAGGCCGCGGGCCGTGTCGATCGTTCGCAATCGAAGCAGGAAGACCCGAACGCCTGTGTCGGCCCGGTCAGCTTCTGCAACATCTACTTCGGCAGCTGAGCATGACGCCGCGTCGTTACGGCCAGGCCCGCATCGCCCGCATTGCATGCATCGCATGCGCGGGCGGACGGCGGACCGGTCGATCGCGGCCCGACCGATCGCGGCCCGACCGATCCCCGCATCGCCGCCCCGTTCCACGCCGCTTCATTTGAAGCGGCGCTTGCCGTTTCAGGCGCCGCGCCCCGGCCGCCATCCCACTTCGCGCAACGCATCCAGCAAGCGCGCCTGCCCGAGCCCTTCGACCCGCGCACCGCGCGATTCGACGTCGCCGCCCGCGACCAGCGCATTCACGATCGCCTCCTCCACCGCTTCCGCCGCCGCGACGAACAGCGCGGAAATATGGTCGTTGTTGACCATCTGCACGCCGGTGGTCGGTGCGCCCTTGCTGCCGTAGTTCGCCGCCGGCAGGCCGTCGTTGCCCGTTGCAAACGCCAGGAAGATGTCGCCGCTCGAATCCTCGGTGCCGCCACCAACGCGTGCGAGCCCGACGCTCGCGCGCTGCGCGAGGCGCGTGCATTGATGCGGCAGAAGCGGCGCATCGGTCGCGATCGTCACGACGATCGAGCCCATGCCGGCCTCGCCCTTCGCGTCAGGCGCGCGGAACGGCGAATGCACATGCCCCAGCACTTCGCCGACCGGGTAGCCGGCGACGCGCAGCATCTCGCGCACACCGTAGTTCGCCTGGACGAGTGCGCCGACGGTCCAGCCGCCCGCGTCGGCCGCGAGCACGCGCGACGCGGTGCCGATGCCGCCCTTGAACTCGTGGCAGATCATCCCGGTGCCGCCGCCCACGCCGCCTTCCGCAACCGGCCCCGACTGCGCGGCGGCCAGCGCGCGCTGCACATGCGCGGCGCTCACATGCTGCCCCCAGATGTCGTTCAGCAGCCCGTCGTAAGTTTCCATCACGACCGGCATGCACCAGTAAACGCGGCCGGCCGCCGCTTCGCGCTCGTTCGCGACGAGCGCGTCGCGCACCGCACCGACGCTGTGCGTGTTCGTATAGGCGATCGGCGTCGTCAGCAGGCCGGCCTCGCGGATCCATTCAAACCCGGTCGCGTCGCCGTTGCCGTTCAGCACGTGCACGCCCGCGAAGCACGGCGAATCGTGCGCGGCGCCCGCGCGCGGCTCGATGACGGTCACGCCGGTGCGGATCGATGCGTCGCCGTTCTCGACGTTCAGCGTGCAATGTCCGACCCGCACGCCCGGTACGTCCGTGATCGCGTTGAAGCGGCCCGGCGTGCCGAGTCCGATGCGGATGCCGAGATCCCTCGTGCGCATGATGCAGTTCCTCCAGTCTTTCAGTGGTTCGGTATGTCGATGTTGCAAGGTGTCGATCCGGCGCTCAGAGCGCACGGAACGCTTCGCTGTGGCGTGCCCACACCCCGTACATCACGAGTGCCGCGACCAGCAGCCCCGCGATGATGACGAGGTCCGTCGATTTCGTTGCCGTCGCCAGCGTCGTGTACAGCGTGTAGGCCGCGCCCACCACCGCGACGAGCGGCGTCACGGGCCACAGCGGCATCCGGTAATGATGCTCGACGTCGCGGCGCACGAACCGGCTCGCGAGCGCGGCCAGCCCGACGACCAGGTAGATCAGCAGCAGCAGGTCGACCGTGAACGCGGTCAGCTCGTCGAGGCTCGACACGAACACGAGCCCCGCCGACGGCACCGCCAGCGCGATCGTCGCAAGCCACGGCGATTCGAGACGCGGATGGATCGTCGAGAACGCGCGGTTGCAGGTGCGCGACCAGAGCGCATGCCGGCCGCTGCTGTACAACAGGCGGCCCATCGTGATCACGATCGCGATGATCGCATTGAACACCGACAGGAAGATCCCGCCGCTGACCACGCGCGACACCGCCGGGTTGCTCAGCGAGCGCACCACATAGCCGATCGGGTCGGCACTCTTCGTCAGTTCCGTCAGCGACGGCGCGCCGAGCACGATCGCGGTGAGCGGCACCAGTTCGACGACGAGGATCACGAGCAGCGAATAGATCACCGCCTTCGCGACATTGCGGTTGCCGCCGCGCAGGTCTTCCGCGAGATACGCGGCCGAGCCGAAGCCGTTGTAGCAGAAGATCGCGGTGCCGATCGCCGGCACGATGGCCGCGAGCGTCGCCGGCACGAGCGCGTTGCCGCTCGCGACGACCGGCGCGATCAGCACGTCGGCGCCGCGATGCGGCGAACCGAAGCCGAGCCCTGCAATCAGCATCAGCACGCCGATCTCGACGACCAGGAACGCGCCGGTGATCCACGCGTTCGTCTTGATGTTCAGCATGCCGAGCAGATAGCTGAGCAGCACGATCGTCAGCGCGACCGACTGGTTGCTGAAGTGCGTGCCGAGCGCGTTATTCAGGTATGGCGCGGCGCCGCTCGCGAGCACGGCCGGAATGAACACGCTGACGGACAGCACCGTGATGAAGGTGAGATAGCCGGGCAGCGTGCCGAACACGCGTTTGGCCATCACGTACTCGCCGCCCGCGCTGCGGTGTGCGGCGCTGAGCTCCGCGTAGCAAAGCGCAAATGCGAGCGCAAGCACGCCGCCGAGCACGAACGACAGCACGGCGCCGCTGCCCGCCTGCTGGATCGCGAACGGCGCGATCACGAAGATCGAGCTTGCTGGTGTCACACCCGATACGGTGATCATCACCACGTCGCGCACGCTGAGCGTCTGCGACAGCGCGCGCGGCGCGTCCTCCGTGGCAGGTACCGCTTGCACGGTGCCCGTCGATTCCGACATCATCGCCATTTCGTTCTCCTGTGCTCCTTTGCTGCTCTTTTTTGAACACCCATACTCGGGCCCGATTGATTGCCTGGCAGTCTAGGAAGCCAATTTCAGGACCGCTATTCCCCCTTCGTGTTACGCCCTTCCGGTGGTGGTATGGATCGTCTCTTTTCCGAAATCGCGATGCACCAGGCGCTTGGCCGCGCAATCGATCATCTCGGCCAGCCGCGCTTCTGGCGGTTCCTGGTGCTGCTGCTCAATGAAATGGTGCCGTTCGACAACGCGCTCGCGACCGCGGTCGGCCGCGACGGCGTGCCGCTCGTGCTCGACGAATACGACGCGGGCGGCACCGACGCAGCGTCGCCCGTGCCGCTCTACCTGAACGGCGTGTATCTGCTCGACCCGTTCCTGCAGGCCGCGCACGACGGGCTCGCCGACGGCTGCTACCGGCTCGAGGAAGTCGCGCCCGACCTGTTCCGGCAAAGCGAATATTTCCTCAGCTACTTCCGCGATGCGGTCGGCGACGACGAGATCCAGATCCTCGTGCGGCCGAGCGCCGACACGCTGCTGTCGCTGTCGCTCGGCGCGACCGCGCGCTTCGACGTCGAGCCGCTCGGCAAGCTGACGGCCGCGATGCCGTGGGTGCTCGCGGCGATGCGGCAGCACTGGCGGCTGGTAGGCGACGCCGCACGCGCGACGCCCGATGCCGATCTCGGCGCGCGCGTCGAGCAGGCGCTCGCACGTTTCGGCGCGGGTGTGCTGACCGACCGCGAGATGTCGATCGCGAGAATGGTGCTGCGCGGCAATTCGTCGAAGGCGATCGCCGAGCGGCTGGCCATCTCACCCGAAACGGTGAAGGTGCATCGGCGCCATCTGTACGCGAAGCTCGGGATTTCGTCGCAGCCCGAGCTGTTTTCGCGATTCATCCAGGCGCTGGGGGAAGACGCAGCCGGGTGATCGCCTCGATCGGCACGGATGGCAACAGGCGCGGAATCGGGCACTATCCGTCAAGTGCCGCATGCCTGGGTCGTTTGCTGACGCCGATGCGGACGCCCGATCGACCACACGATTGCCCCAGAACAGGAATCCCGACTCATGTCACTCATTCCGATCATTGGAATTGGCTGGCTGGTTCTATGCGCGATCAGCGCCGCATCGCTCGTGCTCGTGCCGCCGGTGGTGCTGATCGCCTGCCTGATGGGCAAGGACATCTGGTCGATCCTGACCCGCGGCCGCCTGCAGTTCGCGTTCCTGGCCTACCTGGGCTCCGCGCCGGTGCCGGCGGTCTTCACGTTCCTGCTGGAAATCGCTGCCACGGCCGGGAATCACGGTGGCACGGCGTCCGCCAGCGAGTATCAATGGAACGAGCGGTTCTTTTTCGTGTTCGTCGTCGCGGCGGCACTGAGCGGGCTGTTGTTGATATTGCGACCGAAAAGCCCTCAAGCGGAAAACATCGAGCCGTCGCAGCCTGCGCGATAGTCGGCGCGCGAGCGCCGCACCATGCGTCCCGCCCGGTCGTCGAGCGGGAGCACGGACATGCGCTGCTTCCCGCTACTTCCACTTCGCGCCGATTTGCGCGAGCCCGGCGTTGCGGAGATCGTCCGGCAACATCACCACGCGGAACTCGCAGTCTGCATTCAACATCAGGAACCACGGCTCCGCGAGCGCCGGGATCTGCGACGGATCATCCAGATTGACGATCACGACCGCCCCGCGCCCGCCGTTCTGCTCCGTGAAATACACGGCCTCCGGCTTGACCGCTTCGAGTATTCGCGCGATCACGTCGCCGACGCTGCCGTCGCGCACCAGCGTGTTGAACGGCTCGTGAGGGATTCGTATGTTGAGAAGCATGCGCATGACCATCCTCCTTGGGCTCCGCCCGGCTTGGGCCCTTCAAGCATAGGTGCTGCGCGATGCCGCGCCAGTGGCGCCGAAGGCATTTGCCGGCACGCAGTCACATTCCGACGATTCGATGACACCGCATCGCGCGAACGGCAATCGTTCGCGCGATGCAGGCCGGGCCGAATCGACCGTTCATGCCTCCATCATTCGGAGCCCGCATCGGCCGCCAGCCCCGTCGGCGCGATCGCCAGATGCAACGCCTGCTGCGGCCGCAGCGTGACGTTCAGCACCTCGCGCGGCGGCGTCATGCCGGGCGGCACCGACAACACGTAGCGCTGCAGCACCATTGCAGCCACAACCGTCATCTCCGTCATCGCCAGATGCTGCCCGAGACACACGCGCGGGCCGGTGCCGAACGGCATGTACGCGCCGCGCGGCAGTGCCGGCGCATCGTCGGCGAAGCGCTCCGGGCGGAACGTATCGGGCTCCGGGAACCATCGCGGATCGCGCTGCATCAGTTGCAGCGGCAGCATGAACAGCGTGCGCGCGGGAAACTGCCACGCGCCCAGCGCGATCGGCCGCGATGCGCGACGGCTGATCAGGATCGGCGCGGACGGATACAGGCGCAGCGTTTCGTCGAGTGTCTGCGACAGGTAGCGCAACGACGAGCGCGTCTCCGCGGACGGCGCGCGACCGCCCAGCACGCGGGACACTTCGTCGCGCGCGGCGGCTTGCACGGCCGGGTTCGCGGCCATGCACCAGGCCCACCAGGTCAGCGCCCCGGCGGTCGTCTCGTGACCGGCCAGGAACGCCGTCACGCATTCGTCGTGCACGGCCTGCAGCGGCCATTTCCGCGCATCCGTCCGATGCAGCCGCAACAGGCGCGACAGCAGATCGTCGGGCCAGGCATGCTCGGGCCGGTCCAGGCGCGTATGCAGTTGCCGGTCGATCAGCCCTTTCAGCACCGCCATCGCGCGTGCCGTGCGGTGCTTCCACGGCACCCAGTTCGGCGTGTTCACCGGCTGGTAGAACGCCGCGTTGGCCGCGGCGCTCACCACGCGCACGGCCTCCTCGGCTGCGCGCGCATCGTCGCCGATCGTATCGGAGAACATCGTGCGCATGATCACGTCCATCGCCAGCGACGTCAGCGCGCTTTCGATCGGCCAGTCCGGATCGCGCGCGGGCCATTGCGCGAGGGCATGACCGGCCGTCGCCGCGATCGCCGGAACGAACGCCTGAACCGGCTTCGGCATGAAATTCGGCTGCAGCGCCTGCCGCTTGTCGCGCCACGCGTCGCCTTCCGCGACCAGCACGCTGTGGCCGTGGACCTGCGCGAACACGCGGGTGGCGCGCTCCCAGCGCCCGAGCGCATCGTGATGCGTGACCAGCAGCTCGCGCACGAGCGCCGGATCGGTCACGGCCACGGCATGCTCGGGCCACACGCGCAAGTGCACGACATCGCCGTAGGTGCGCTGCCAGCCGCCAAGCGTGCCGATCAGGTCGCGCGACATCGTGCGAAGCAACCCCCAACCCGTCAGGCCGGCGGGCGGCCCCGGCGGCCATACGCCGGGCGGGTGAAGCACGGGCGCCGGCGCAGCGGCGCCCGCGTGGAAGGGACATTGGGAAGAGGATCGTGTGTTCATGCGCCGGATTCTCCGCATCGGCGCGCGAGCGGTCTTGAACGCAAACGACATCGACACGCGTCGGAGCGGTCCCTATACTGCGGCGTCATGTTCTCCGGCCCGCCATCGATTCCGCCGTCCTGTCCCGATCCGCTTGCCCGCGCGCCCCGCGTCGCGGGTGGCGTGCGGTCGCCGCATGCGCGATTGCATCCCGCACCGGCCGCGCTGCAAGGCGCGGTGGTCGCGATCGTCCTGTGCGACACGCGCGGCGTCGCATTGAGCGACGCGCAACGGCTTTCGCACTTTCCGGCCACGCCGCTCGTCTGCGTGTCGTGGTACCGGGATCTCGACGTCGGCTTCATCGAACCCTCGCCCGACGGCCCGCAATGGCGCCCCTTCGGCGCGACGGCGACGCTGTCGGGCAGCCATTCGGCGCCCACCGTCGCGTGGGCGCCGACGGGCGGGCTGATCGGCATGATCTGTTTCACCGCCGATGCCGCGCGAACGTTGTTCGGCATCGCGCTGCCGGAGATCCACGACCGCGTGCTCGACGCGCACGCGTGCCTCGGCCGCGACTGGCATCCGCTGCTCGATGCACTGATCGGCGCGGATCGCGACGCCGACGTGCTGGCCGCGATCGATCGCCATCTGGCGCCTCGCTGGCAGGCGCTGCGGCCCGCGACGGCGCTGTCGTCGCTCCGCAACGCGGGGCGCAGCTGGGTCGAGCGCCTCGCGCTGCAGGCGCGCGAGTGGCGCGGCACGCACAGCCCGCGTCAGGTCGAACGGCGTATCAAGACCTACAGCGGCCGGTCGCTGCGCGAATGGCAGGCGCTCGTCAGGACGGAAAGCGCGTTCTTCGCGGCGCGCGACCGGTTCGAAGCCGGCGCCGCGTTCAACTGGGCCACGCTGGCGCTGGACGAAGGATTCGCCGACCAGGCCCACCTGAGCCGCGAGGTCAAGCGCATCACGGGATTCTCGCCGAGCGAATTCACGCAGCGCTTCATCGACGACGAATCGTTCTGGATGTACCGGCTGTGGGTGTAGTCCGCGCTCAACCGCGCGGTTCGACGCACTCGCCGTCACGCGCATCGTGCGGCACATTCCAGCCGAAATACACCTCGGCCTCGACGATCCGTCCATCGCGGACACGCAACCGCTCCGCATTCCGGAACTGCTTGCCGTCACGCGTTTCGGCCTCGTACACGACGAATACGTGATCGCCGTGCGCGACGACGTCGATGAAGTCGAAGCGCATGAGCATCGCGCTGTTCGGCCAGCAGCGCGCGAAATAGGTGTCGCGGTCGAGCCGGTTGTCGAGCGGGCTCGTGAAATGAAAATCCGGCGCAATCAGCGCTTCAATCGCGTCGCGGTCCTTGTCGGCGTATGCGCGGTAGCACGCACGCGCCACGTCGCCGGGATTCGGCAGCATCGTCGGGCCCTCCTTCAACGATCGGCGCAAGCGTCGCTCGCGTCGCTTCGGATAGTGCGGCGGAACACGCCCGGCGGCAACCACCCCGACGAGCGTCACCGCGGGCAACCCCCGCGCGTGCCGTGGCACGCCGGCGCTGCCACGGTTGCCCGATTCGGCGGCCACGGGCATGATGTCCGCGAACTTGCCGGTTGGATTGCCCGCTTGCGCATCCCGCCGGGTTCACCGCCTTCCTGCGGCCCGTCACGCGAGCAACCCGCATGCCGGCCCTGCCGCTCACGCCACTCCGCCCATGTCACTACGCGCCTTCAGAACACTGGTCGCCATCGCCCGATACCGGACCTTCGTGCGCGCCGGCGAAGCCATCGGCCTCACGCAATCGGCGGTGAGCCTGCAGATCAAGACGCTCGAAAGCGAATACAACGTGCAGCTGTTCGATCGGTCGCGCCGGCAGCCGGTGCTGACCGAAGCCGGCAATATCCTGCTCGCGCAGGCCGAGCAGGTGCTCGCGATGGTCGACCGGATTCCCGATGCGCTCAGCGACGAGAAGAAGCTCGTCGGCCGCCTGCGGATCGGCGCGATCCAGACCGCGCTGTCCGGCCCGCTGCCCGACGCGCTGCTCGCGCTGCGCGCCGCGCATCCGTCGTTGCGTGTGCACGTATCGGCCGGCATGTCGGCCGAGTTGGCGAACCGCGTCGCGGCCGGCGAACTCGATGCGGCGATCACGACGCGCCCCGTGCGTCCGCATCCGGCCGAATTGACGTGGACCACGCTGTACGAGGACCGTTTCTGGCTGCTCGCGCCGCCCGACCATGCGGAACGCGACGCGGGCGCGCTGCTCGACGCGCTGCCGTTCATCCGCTTCGATGCGCAGGCGTGGGCCGGCCGCATGATCGCCGCCGAGCTGCGCCGCATCGGCGTGCGCGTCCGTGAAGAGATGGTGCTGGACAGCGCGGAGACGATCGCGCGCATGGTGGCGCGCGGGCTCGGCGCGGCGATCGTCGCGCTCCCCGATTCGACGCTCGCGCGCTTGCCGCCCGTCACGCGCTTGCCGTTCGGCCAGCCGCAGATGGGCCGCGCGGTCGTGCTGCTCGAACACCAGTCGCGCCCGGCCGAACGTTTCGCGCGTGCGCTGGCCGCCGAAGTCACGGCGTCATCGATGAGAATTTCTCATTGAACACCCGATAATTAACAATTATTCCTGTTGCTTGTGCGTGTTAACTTGGCGGCATCGTCACTCTTTCGATTGCGTGTCGCCATGTTGCCCGCCGGATGGATTCCCGCCTCGCTTCGCCACCGTTCCCGCGTAACCCGCGCGAAGGCGCGCCGATGATCGGCCCGATCCTGCTCGCGCTGGCGCCGGTCGCGCTGCTGGTCGCGTTCGGTCACGGCCTGCGGCGCACGGGCTTCATCGCCGACGCGTTCTGGCCGCAGGCCGAGCGGCTGTGCTACTACGTGCTGCTGCCCGCGCTGTTCGCGGACGGCCTCGCGAACGCGCGGCTGCAATCGCTGCCCGTTTTACCGCTCGCGGCAGCGCTGGTCGGTTCGACCGCACTCGCCGCGGCGCTTCTCCTGCTGGTCCGCCCGTTCGTGCGGGTCGACGGCGCCGGCTTCACGTCGGTGTTCCAGGGCGCCGTGCGCTTCAACAACTATGTCGGCACCGCGCTGGCCGCCGGGCTGTTCGGCGCAAAAGGCATCGCGCTCGCGGCCGTGTGCGTCGCGGCGATCGTTCCGACCGTCAACCTGATGTGCGTGCTGGTATTCGCGCGCTATGGCGACATGCGGCTCGGCGCGGGCGCGCTCGCCCGGCAGATCCTGTCGAACCCGCTCGTCGTCGCGTGCGTACTCGGGATCGCGATGCAGGCCGGCGGCGTCGCGTTCCCGGCGGCCGTCGAGCCGGCCGTGCGCGCGCTCGGCGCTGCGTCGATGCCGCTCGGCCTGCTGTGCGTCGGCGCGGCGCTGAAATTCGATGCGGCGCGGGCGTGGCTGCGGCCCGTGTGCGTCGCGTCGGCGTTCAAGTTCCTGGCGATGCCGCTCCTCACGCTCGCGGCCGGTCGCGCAGTCGGGCTCGGCGACGCGGCGCTGACGGTCGCGCTGCTGTTCCAGGCGCTGCCGACGTCGTCGGCGTCGTACATCATGGCGCGCCAGCTCGGCGGCGATGCGCCGCTGATGGCCGGCATCACCGCGTTCCAGACGATCGCCGCGGCACTCGCGATGCCGGTCGTGCTGACCGCGCTCGCGTCGGCGCCCGCGTTTCGCTGACGGCGCCGCGCCCGGTCCCATCCCGCTGAATCAGCCTGCAGCCCGGCCTTCTGTCGGCCCGGCATTGCCAGCCGCGCGCGGTTGCGCACGCATGGCCGCACGCGCTTTCCTTTCGAGAACCCACCTCACATGAACGCTCCCGCCCCACCCGCCGCCATCGTCGCCACCCGGCCGCACGCGGCCATCTACGTGAAGCTCACGCTCGTCGCGCTGTTCTGGGGCGGGACGTTCATCGCAGGCCGGATCCTCGCCGCGACGATGTCCGCGACCTCGGCGGCCACCGGCCGCTTCGCGATCGCCGCGCTGATGCTGGTCGTGCTGACGTGGAGGATCGAAGGCGGCCTGCCGAAACTGAGCGGCCGCCAGATCGTGACGACCTTCGGCCTCGGCGCGACCGGCATCTTCCTGTACAACGTGTGCTTTTTCGCGGCGCTCGCGCGAATGCCGGCCGGACGCACCGCGCTGTTCGTCGCGCTGAATCCGGTCGCCACCGCCGTGCTGCTGTCGATCGTCGTGCGCGGGGAACGCCTGTCGCTGTCGCGCTGGGCCGGCATCGCCGTCGCGCTGTTCGGTGCGCTCGTCGTGATCAGCCGCGGCGACCTGCTGCGCGTGCTGACCGATCTCGGCAACACGTTCGGCGCCGGCGAACGCTTCATGCTGTGCGCGGTGCTGAGCTGGGCCGCCTATACGGTGATCGGCCGGCGCGCGCTCAATGGGCTGTCGCCGCTCGCGGCCACGACGTATGCGGCGCTGTGGGGCCTCGCACTGCTGATCGTCGCGCACCTGTTCGGCTCGTCTGCGAGCGGCGGCACGCCACTGACGTGGCAGGCCATCGCGTCGATGCTCTATCTCGGCGCGATCGGCACGGTGGTCGCATTCGTCTGGTATTCGCAGGGGATCCGCGAACTCGGGCCGGCCCGCGCGGCCGTGTTCACCAACCTGGTGCCCGTGTTCGGCGTGCTGCTGTCGGTCGCACTGCTCGGCGAACCGCTGTCGCCGTCGATGCTGGCCGGCGGCGCACTCGTGATCGCAGGCGTCGCGCTGACCAATCGCGCGAGGCGCTGACGCACGGGCACGCGCGGCGCACAAGCGGGGACGGATGTCGATTACCGAAGCGGAGCATGGCGGCGATCGCCCCCTATTGCGTGACGCAGACGCGGCCGATGCGCCCCCGATGTTCTCGCAGCCCCGCCAAAAACCGCCTATCGTGAATGGAGCGCTCCGTTCGCCGCCATTCGACCCTGCGTCGCTCGCACCGGCGGCGACGGCACCGCGTTCCGGCACCATTCATCGCGATCCTGGCGCACGCTCGCCCGTGCGCGATCGCGGCCGCCCACCGGATTACAGGAGGCCCTCATGAAAGCCGCGCTGCTCGTCAGCTCCACCCTGCTCGCCATTGCATCCGCTACGGCGTCGGCTCAAGGCTCGATCACGAAAGTCGAAAACGGTGCGCTCGTCGCCGCGAACGGGATGACCGTCTATACGTTCGACAAGGACAAGGCCAACGCCGGCACCAGCGCGTGCTCGGGCCAGTGCGAATCCTTCTGGCCACCCTACAAGGCCAGTGCGACCGACGTTCCGGTCGGGCCCTACACGATCGTCAAGCGCGACGACGGAAGCCCGCAATGGGCGTACAAGGGCAAGCCGCTGTACTTCTTCTCGAAGGACATGAAACAGGGCGATCGCAACGGCGACAACTTCAAGGACATGTGGCACGTGGTCACGCCGTAAGCATCGTTCCACCGTCCTCGGCGTCCGCCGCGCGGACATGAAAAAGCCCGCCCGGATCGTCGATCCGGGCGGGCCTGTTCGCAATCTCGCCGGCCGCGTTGCATCGTCCGCCGCCTGGCGGGCGACGCATGCAGCCAGGCAGCGCGTCAGCGGCTCGACGGGAAGCTGAACACCGTCCCTTCACGCACGCCGGCCGACGGCCAGCGCTGCGTGATCGTCTTGCGCTTCGTGTAGAACCGCACGGCGTCCGGGCCGTACGCGTGCAGGTCGCCGAACAGCGAACGCTTCCAGCCGCCGAACGAGTGGTACGCAACCGGCACCGGCAGCGGCACATTGATGCCGACCATGCCGATCTGGATGTTGTCGCCGAAGTAGCGTGCGGCCTCGCCGTCGCGCGTGAACAGGCACGTGCCGTTGCCGTACTCGTGCGCGTCGATCAGCGCCATCGCTTCGTCGAGCGACTTCAGGCGGATCACGCCGAGCACGGGCCCGAAGATCTCGTGCTGGTAGATCGGCATGCCGGGCTTCACGTTGTCGAACAGGCACGGGCCGAGGTAGTAGCCGCCGTCGTGGCCGTCGACTTTCACGCTGCGGCCGTCGACGACGAGCGTCGCACCGGCTTCCACGCCGGCTTCGACGAAACCCGTCACCTTCTCGAAATGCTGCTGCGTGACGAGCGGGCCCATGTCGACGCCTGCGCCGTTGCCCGGGCCGACCTTCATCTTCTCGATCTCGGCCTTCAGCCCCGCGACGACCTTGTCGCCCGTCTCGTCACCGATCGCGACGACCAGCGGAATCGCCATGCAGCGCTCGCCGCACGAGCCGTACGCGGCGCCCATCAGCGCGTTCACCGCATTGCCGATATCGGCGTCCGGCATCACGACCGCGAAGTTCTTCGCGCCGCCGAGCGCCTGCACGCGCTTGCCGTGCGCGCAGCCGGTCGAATAGATGTATTCGGCGATCGGCGTCGAGCCGACGAAGCTCACGGCCTTCACGCGCGGATCGGTCAGGATCGTGTCGACCGCTTCCTTGTCGCCGTTCACGACGTTCAGCACGCCCGGCGGCAGGCCGGCTTCGAGCGCAAGCTCGGCCATGCGCAGCGTCGACGACGGCGTGCGCTCGGACGGCTTCAGCACGAACGTGTTGCCGCAGGCGACGGCCATCGGCCACATCCACAGCGGCACCATCACCGGGAAGTTGAACGGCGTGATGCCGGCGGCGACGCCGAGCGCCTGGAACTCGCTCCACGAATCGATCGCGGGGCCGACGTTCTTGCTGTGCTCGCCCTTCAGCAGCTCGGGCACGTAGGTCGCGTATTCGACGTTCTCGATCCCGCGCTGCAGTTCGCCCATCGCATCGGCGAGCACCTTGCCGTGCTCGGCCGTGATCAGCGCGCACAGCTCGTCGGCGTGCTCTTCGAGCAGCGTCTTGAAGCGGCTCATCACGCGGGCGCGCTTCAGCGGCGGCGTGTTGCGCCACGCCGGGAACGCGGCCTGCGCGGACGCGATCGCGGCTTCGACGGTCAGCTTGTCGGCGAGCGCGACGCTCTTGTTCGATTCGCCGGTGGCCGGGTCGAACACCGGCTGGACGCGGCTGCCGCCGTCGACGCGCTTGCCGTCGATCAGGTGGCCGATGGTGGAGGTCACATTGCTGTCGTGTTTCATCGTTGAGGCTCTTTCGTGAATTCGGTTATCGCGGGGACGAGCGGCGGCTCAGTCCACTTCGTTCAGCGCGTCGGACAGCGCGTTGACCAGGTTGTCGATCTCGCGCTTCTCCGAGATGAACGGGGGCGCGAGCTGGATCGTGTCGCCGCCATAGCGCACGTAGAAACCCTTCGCCCAGCAGCGCATCGCGATCTCGTACGGGCGCCGTGCGGGCTCGCCCGGCAGCGCCGCGATCGTCAGGCCGGCAGCCAGCCCGTAGTTGCGGATGTCGGTAATGTGGCGCTGGCCCTTCAGCCCGTGCACGGCCGCCTCGAAATGCGGCGCGAGATCGCGCACGCGGCCCACCGCGTCTTCCTTCACCAGCAGGTCGAGCGCCGCGACGCCGGCCGCGCACGCGACCGGGTGCGCCGAATACGTGTAGCCGTGCGGGAACTCGAGCATGTACTCGGGGCCGCCCGCGGCCATGAACGTCTCGTAGATCTCCTTCGTCGCGATCACGCCGCCGAGCGGCTGCACGCCGTTCGTCACCTGCTTCGCGAAGTTCATGATGTCCGGCACCACGCCGAACGCATCGGCGCCCGTCATCGCGCCGGCACGGCCGAAGCCCGTGATGACCTCGTCGAAAATCAGCAGGATGTCGTGCGCGGTACAGATGTCGCGCAGGCGCTTCAGATAGCCCTTCGGCGGCACGACCACGCCCGCCGAGCCGGAGAACGGCTCGACGATCACGGCCGCGATGTTCGACGCGTCGTGCAGCGCGATCAGTTCGAGCAGGCGGTCGGCCAGCTCGGCGCCGTGCTCGGGCATCCCGCGCGAGAACTTGTTCTCGGCGAGTTGGGTGTGCGGCAGGAAATCGGCGTCGAGACCCTGGCCGAACAGCTTGCGATTCGGCCCGATCCCGCCGACCGAGATGCCGCCGAAGTTCACGCCGTGATAACCCTTCTCGCGGCCGATCAGGCGCGTCTTCGTGCCCTTGCCCTTCGCACGCCAGTACGCGCGGGCCAGCTTCAGCGACGTATCGGCCGCTTCCGAACCCGATCCCGTGAAGAACACGTAGTCGAGGCCGGCCGGCGTCAGGTCCTTGATCCTGTTCGCGAGTTCGAACGATTTCGGGTGGCCGAACTGGAATGCCGGCGCGTAGTCGAGCTGCGCGACCTGGCGGCTCACGGCTTCGACGATTTCCGTGCGGCCGTGACCGAGGCCCGTGCACCAGAGGCCCGACAGGCCGTCGAAAATCTTGCGGCCTTCGCCATCCGTGTAATACGCGCCCTTGCCCGACACGATCATGCGCGGATCGGCCTTGAACTGGCGGTTGGCCGTGAACGGCATCCAGTGCGCGTCGAGCCACGCGGCGTCGGTGCGGAGGTTCGTATCGTCCTGCTGGGCGGTGGTGATGTCGGTCATGTCGGTCGGCGCGGCGCGCCCCTCCTCCTTGTGTTGATGTTGCACATTGTCGGGACGCCAATTAGTCTTTTGAATATCGCAATATCAATGTTCACTTGCTCAACCATGCAAGCAAAGAAACCGAAGAGCCGTGCGTTGCTCGGGCAGCTCAGCGACATGGATCTCCGCCTGCTGCGGGTCTTCAAGGGTGTCGTGCAGTGCGGAGGGATGGCGGCGGCCGAACTGGAACTGAATATCGGCATCTCGACGATCAGCCGGCACGTGAAGGATCTCGAAACGCGCCTCGGCCTCGTGCTGTGCCGGCGCGGCCGCGCGGGCTTCACGCTGACGCCGGAAGGCCAGACGGTCTATGAGGAAACGCTGCGCCTGCTCGCGTCGATGGAAGCGTTTCGCAGCAGGATCGACGGCATTCACGACAAAATGGGCGGAGAACTGCACATCGCAGTGTTCGACAAGACGGCCACCAACGCGCATGCGCGGCTCGGCGACGCGATCCGCCAGTTCGCCGACGAAGCGCCGGACGTCGCGCTGAACCTGCACGTCGCGTCGATCAACGAGGTCGAGCGCGGAATCATCGACGGCAGTTATCAGGTCGGGATCATTCCCGCGCACCGCAACTCGGGCAGCCTCGAGTATTCGGAGCTGTTCGACGAACGGATGCTGCTCTACTGCGGCCGCCAGCATCCGCTCTTCGATGCGCCGCACGGCAAGCTCACGTGGACGACGATCCGCAACCACGCGTTCGCCGGGCTCGGCTTCCATTCGCCGAACATGGAGTTGAGCCACCGCGCGAAGCTCACGCGCAGCGCGACCGCGTCGGACCAGGAGTCGATCGCGACGCTGATCCTGTCCGGCCGCTATCTCGGCTTCCTGCCCGATCACTACGCGGAAAGTTTCGAAAACAAGGGGCTGATGCAGCCGATCGCGCCGCACCGGTTCAATTACCGGTGCCGGTTCGTGAGCCTGCTGCGGCGCTCGCCGCGGCCGTCGCGGGCCGCGCTGCTGTTCCAGTCGTGTCTGGAAGCCGCGCATGCGACGGCGGCGCGGCCGGCTGGGTAGCCGCCGCTCGCGAAGCATCCGGCTCCCGGTGTGCGGTGTGCGGTGTGCGGTGTGCGGTGTGCGGTGTGCGGTGTGCGGTGTGCGGTGTGCGGTGTGCGGTGCGCGGTGCCGCAGCATGCAAGCGGTTGCGGGACGGACAAGCTCGGCGGCTGTATCAGCGCCCCGCCCGGTCACCCGCTCACACGCCGTCGTATCGGTCGAGCGCGCCGTCGGCTTGCGCTTGCGCGCGGCTGCGCTTCACGAAATGCGTGGCGACGAGCGCCGCGGCAAAACCGGACGCCGCGCCGACGCCGAGCGCCCAGCGCGGGCCGAGATGGTTCGCGACCCAGCCGGCCACCGGCGCGCCGATCGGCGTGCCGCCGAGCGCGACCGCGAGGCGCAGCGCCATCACGCGGCCGCGCATCGCCGGCTCGGTGGACAGTTGCATCAGGCTGTTGGTCGAATTCATGAAGGTGATCGCGGCGATCCCGGTCAGCACGAGCGCGGCGGCGAACAGCCAGTAGCTCGGCGCCAGCGCGGCGAACGTGCAGCCGAGCCCGAACAGCGCCGCGCCGAACCACAGATGCCGGAAGCGCGGCTGCTCGCGGCGGGCCGCAAGCAGCGCGCCCGACACCGTGCCGACGGCCATCATCGACGACAGGAAACCGAACCCGCGCGCATCGACGTGAAACACGCTGGCGGCCATCGTCGAGATGAACAGCTGGAAATTGAGCCCGAACGTGCCGATCAGGAACAGCATCACGAGGATCGCCTTCAGGTCCTCGCGCCGCCACACGTAGCGGAAGCCGTCGAGCAGGCCACCGCGCGAGCGGCCCGCCCGCAGGTTCGCGCGCAGTTCGTCCTCCCGGAGCAGCAACAGCGACACCAGCACCGCGAAGAAACTGAGCCCGTTGGCGACGAACGCCCAGCCGGTGCCGACCGACGCGATCATGAAACCCGCCGCCGCCGGGCCGATCATCCGCGCGGCGTTGAACGACGTCGAATTGAGCGCGACGGCATTCGCGAGTTCGCGATCGCCGACCAGTTCCGCGACGAAGGTCTGCCGCACGGGTGCGTCGAACGCTGCCGCGCAGCCGAACAGGAACGCGAACACGTAGACATGCTCGAGCCGCGCGACGCCCGCGACCGTCAGCGCGCCGAGCGCCAGCGCCAGCACGCCCATCAGCGCCTGCGTCGTCATCAGCAGCTTGCGCTGGTCGAAGCGGTCGGCTGCGTAGCCGGTCCACGGCAACAGCAGCAGCTGCGGCCCGAACTGCAGCGCCATCACGGTGCCGACGGCCGATGCGTCGTGGTGCGTGAGCTGCGTGAGCACGAGCCAGTCCTGCGCGGTGCGCTGGACCCAGGTGCCGATGTTCGACACCAACGAACCGATTGCCCACACGCGATAGTTGAAACTGCGAAGGGAACGAAACACGCCTGCCGCCGGTACGCTCATGGCCGCTCCCGGTCGGGCTCGTTGCCGCCGTGCAGCTCGCCGAAGCGCCGCGCGAGGAACAGGCCGAGCGCGAGGATGCCGAGACCGAGCGCCGCCGCATCGGCCGTGACCCGGAGGTCGAAATCCCCGACCCGGCACACCAGCACGTAAGCCATCACGAGGTTCGCGACGCCCCACACGACATTCACGGTGGACGACGACAACCCGCGTCCGGGCGGATTCGCGAACGGCGTCTGGAACGGCTCACCGCGCAACCCGCTGACGAGATGCGGCACGACGTTCGCGAGAAATGCGCCGCCGAAGAAGTACGACACGAGATGCGGGAGGTTCATGGTCAGGCGGTCCTTTCGGCGTGCGGGTCGATGCGGTTCACGGGCGGGCGGGATCCTGGAATTCGGCAAGCCGCTGCAGCAGCTTCACGGCCGCCGCAAGCTCGGCCTGCTCCGCTTCCGACAACTGCGCGTGCAGCGCACGGAACAGCCAGTCGTCCTTGGCCGCACGGTTGGCCTGCAGCACCTTGCGGAAACCGGGCGTGAGCGCGATCAGCGTCTGGCGGCCGTCGGTCGGATCGGGCGCGCCGCTGACGGCGCCGAGCGCCTCGAGCGTCGCGACCGTCACGCGCATCGACTGCGGGCGCACGCTTTCGGCACGGGCCAGCGCCGACACCGTCGCCGGGCCGTCGCGGTCGAGCCGCAACAGCACCGATTTCTGCGACGAAGTGAGGTCGTTCGGATGGGCCTGCTCCCGCATGCGCCGCATCAGCTTGCTGACCGAGATGCGGAGTTCGCCGGCGAGACCGGCAAGCGGGAGCGCGTCGGAGGGGGACGATGACGTGTTCATGGCGCAAAGATAGCACATCGACAGTTTAACTGTACAGTTTGACTGCACATTTCAGGCTGTAAGGATCGCGCGTTCGGCTGCGTCTGCATCGATGAGAACGGCCGCGTACAGCCGTGCGATCCGGCTCTGCGATAATGCGGGCTCCCCAGTTCCCTCCGCCTCCCGCCATGACGCAGCTGTCCGCCCCGCTCTCCACCGACCTGCCGCCGATCTCGTGCCTGCCCGGCGACGCGCTGCCGTGGCTGCCGATGAGCGCCGACCTGCCGGGGCTCGCGATCAAGTACCTGCACATCAATGCGGCCGAGGACACGCTCACCGCGCTATTGAAGATGCCGGCCGGCGGCACGCTGCCGCGCCACCGTCACGACGGCGAGGTGTTCGTCCATACGCTGCAGGGCGCGTGGCGCTATCTGGAGTACGACTGGGTCGCGCACGCCGGCTCGACGGTGCTCGAACCGGCCGGCTCTGTGCACACGCCGGAAACGCTCGGCGCGCCGGGTGAGGACGTGATCACGCTGAACGTGATGCGCGGCGATCTCGTGCTGCTCGACGACGATGGTAACGAGACCGCGCGCGAGAACTGCCGCGTCGCGCTGCTGCGCCAGCGCAAGCATGCGCGCACCGCGCCGGACGACGCCGCGCCGTTCGTCACGCGATAGGACAGGAGGCCGCGCGGCGCGATCCGCAAGGTGCCGGCTCCCGTCGATGCCCGGTTGGCCGCCGGCGGACTTCGCCGGCCTCCCGGATCGACCCGCGCGTTACCGAAAACGCCGGAAAAAACGCCGAATATCGTTGGCCAGCAGTTCCGGCTCCTCCAGCGCAGCAAAATGGCCACCGCGCGGCATGTCGGTCCACTGCGCGACGTCGAACACCCGTTCGAGCCAGCTGCGCGGCGGGCAGCTGATTTCCTTCGGAAAACGCGCAAACGCGACGGGCACCGCCACGCGCTGCCCGGCCGCGAAGCGCATGGGCTGCAGCCGGTTTTCCCAATACATCTGCATGGACGAACCGATGCAGCCGGTGAACCAGTAGAGCGAGATTCCGGTCAGCAGCGTGTCGTGCGAAAACCGCCGCGCGACGTCGCCGTCGCAATCGCTCCACGCGCGGAATTTCTCCGCGATCCACGCGGCCAGCCCGGCCGGCGAATCGTTGAGCGCGACGGCCAGCGTCTGCGGCTTCGTCATGTGCACATGCGCGTATCCGCCTTCCAGCGCGGCCCATTCGCCGCGCTGCGTCGCGAAGGCCCGTTCGTCCTCGGTCAGCGGCGCAGCCGCGTCGGTCGGCGGTTCGTAGCTGCCGGGCAGATAGTTCAGGTGAATCGCATCCACCACGTCGGCATGTCGCGCGCCGAGCGCAATCGACACGCCTGCGCCGAGGTCCCCGCCTTGCGCACCGAAGCGGCGATAACCGAGACCGGACATCAGCGCCGCCCAGCGGTCGGCGACCTGAAATGCCGCCATGCCGGGCGCCTCGGGCGCCGGCGAGAACAGGAAGCCCGGCAGTGACGGCACGACGACGTCGAACGCGTCGTCCGGATCGCCGCCGAACGCCCCCGGGTCGCAGAGGCGATCGATCAGCGCCTCGAATTCGAAGACGGAACCCGGCCAGCCGTGCGTGATGACGAGCGGATACGGCCTCGGCCCGACGCCGCGTCGATGGATGAAATGCACGCGCTGTCCGCCGGCGTCGGCGACGAATTGCGGCAGCCGGTTCAGCGCGCGCTCCGCCGCACGCCAGTCGAAGCGTTCGGCCCAGTATGCGGTCAGCTCGCGCAGCCACGCACCGTCGACACCCTGCTGCCACGCCCCGGCCGGTGTCAGCATCGGTGCGCGCGTGTCTCGCAGGCGTCGGCGCAGGTCATCGAGCGCGTGATCGGGAATCGCAATGTCGAACGGGGCGGCGTGCATCGTGTCTCCTCACGAATAATATCGACGAGATTCTGCGCGTTTTCTTCAAACCGCACCGAACGCCTCGCATCCGCGCTCAGGCCGGCTCCCGCGCGTCGCGCCGCATCGCCTGCGGCGGCACGCCGAACCCGCGCACGAACGCCTCGCGCATGTGCCGGCGGTCGCGAAAACCGTTCTCCTTCGCGATCACGTCGAGCGGATGGCGGCTCTGCTCGATCATCAGCCGCGCGGATTCGAGCCGCAGCCGCTCGATCGCCTTCGCCGGCGACTGCCCCGTTTCGAGCGTGAACACGCGGCTGAACTGGCGCGGGCTCAAGTGAACGGCTTCGGCCAGATCCTCGACGGTCAGCACGCGGCCGAGGTTCTGCCGCGCATAGTTCAGCGCGTTCTGGATCCGGTCGGATTTCGGCGCGAGATCGAGCATTTCCGAATGCTGCGACTGGCCGCCGGCGCGGCGCTGATGCATCACGAGCTTGTGCGCGACCGAGCGCGCGGCATCGGCGCCCAGATCCTTTTCCACCATCGCGAGCGCAAGGTCCAGCCCGGCCGTCATCCCGGCCGAGGTCCAGATCGGACCGTCGACGATGTAGATCCGGTCTTCCTCGACGCGAATCTCCGGGTACTGCCGCTGCATGTCGCGGCCGAACGCCCAGTGCGTGGTTGCGCGGCGTTGCGCGAGCAGACCGGCCTCGGCCAGCACGAATGCACCGGTGCAGATGCCGGCGATCCGGCGCGCACGCGCATTCGCACGCCGCAGGTAGGTGACGACGCCGGCCGGCGCCGGCGCGGCGAGCGGATCGTTGACGCCCGCGACGATCCACGTATCGACGTCGATCCGCCCGCGCAGCGCGCGCGTCGCGACCGACAGCCCGAGCGACGAGCGCACGTCGCCGCCGTCGACCGAATAGTTGTCCATCACGTAGAACGGCTCGCGCATGCCCATGTTCGCGTACTCGAACACCGACTGCGCGGCGAGCGCCATGATCTGGAAGCCGTCGGTGATCAGAAAGCCGATTCGGTGCATGAGGGGTCTCCGGTCCCGGGCGCGGTGGTCGGCCCGATGTCCTGAATCATACCCATCTACGTCATTTGTGTCGCGACGCTTCGGAGCCAGAATGGCTTCACGCCATCCGGCCAACCCCACCGAAACGGAGCACATCATGACGCAAGCACATCGCGGTACCGCCCTCATTACCGGCGCATCGTCGGGCATCGGCGCCGTCTACGCAGACCGCCTCGCACGCCGCGGCTACGACCTGATCCTGGTCGCGCGCAATCGCGACCGGCTGAGCGCCCTTGCCGAACGCATCACGAACGACACGCAGCGCAGCGTCGAGATCGTCGACGCGGACCTCAACGACCGCGCGGCGCTGGCCGCCGTCGAGGCGAAGCTGAAACAGGACGCGAGCATCACGCTGCTCGTGAACAACGCGGGCATCGGCACGCATGCGCCGCTGCTCGACAGCGACGTCGACGCGATGACGCGCATGATCGACCTGAACGTGACCGCGCTCACGCGCCTGACCTATGCGGCCGTGCCCGGCTTCGTCGCACGCGGCGGCGGCGCGGTGATCAACATTTCGTCGATCGTCGCGATCTCGCCGGAAACGCTGAACGGCGTGTACGGCGGCAGCAAGGCGTTCGTGCTCGCGTTCAGCCAGTCGCTGCATCACGAACTCGCCGGCAAGGGCGTACAGGTGCAGGCCGTACTGCCCGGCGCAACCGCCACCGATTTCTGGCAAACGGGCGGCCTGCCGCTCGAGCACCTGCCGAAGGAAATCGTGATGACCGCGCCCGACATGGTCGATGCGGCGCTCGTCGGCTTCGAGCGCGGCGAACTCGTGACGATCCCGTCGCTGCATGCGGGCGACGAATGGGACGCTTACGAGACCGCACGTCGCACGATGGCACCGCACCTGTCGGCCGATACGCCCGCGCCGCGCTACGCGAGCTGATCGATCGCGCCGGCCCCGTGCCGATCGGGGCCGGTCATCGCATCGCCCCCCGGACGCGGCGCGGAAAACGGGGCCGCACGGCGAATCGGCCGACGGTCATCCGGCGTTCGGCGGCACGTTTCCGGGCGCGCGCCGAACGCTCGATTGGTCTGCGGGAACGCGCTCCGGATCCGTTCTCCGCCGGCACAAATGACCGACGCCAGCGACCGATTTCGACTCGCTTGCCACGCATTCCGCGCGACAGTAAGCTCTGCGATTGCAGTCCCCCAAGCAGCCTCGTTCGATCGGCATTCGTCCGATTACGAGGGCAATCGTCCGTTGCGGAATTCGACCATGCGGTTCCGTATGTTCATCACCGAGACCGGCGACGCGCCGGCCTCTGCGCGCGATTCCGCCGACGGCCAGCCGGCGCTTCCGCCGCTGCCCGAACTCGTCGCCGTTTGCCGCATTGCGCGTGCGCAGGCACGCACGGCCGGCGCATTCGTCGCGCGCGCCGAGGCCGGCACGCAACACGTGCTCGCCGCCGACGGCACCTTGCCCGATCCGCTTCCCGCCGACTGCCTTCCGCCGCACGTCGAACGCGATCCGTCTGCCGGCAGACGATACGTCGTACACGACCCACAACGCGACGACGCCCTGCTTTTTGCGCCGCAGATCGTCGCGGCCTGTGAGCTGGCCGCGCCCGACGGCACGACACTCGGCACGCTGTGCATCGTCAACGACACCCGCCTGATGCTCGACGCCACGCAATGCGCGCTGCTGCTCGACCTCGCGGTCGTGGCCGAGCGCGTGCTGGCCCGCGCCATCGCGGAAGCTGCGTTGCGCAACCGGCTCGCGCGCGTCGAGGAGCACAGCACGCTGACGTCGCTTGCACTGACCGAAAGCGGCACCGGCGTGTGGGACCGCAACGTGGAGAACGGCGAGATCCGTTACTCGCCGGCGTGGAAGGCAATGCTCGGCTATGCGCCGCACGAACTGAGCAGCCGGATCGAGGATGCGTACGAACGCCTGCATCCGGACGACGTCGACGGCGTGAAAGCCGCGATGCTCGCGCATTTCGAAAGCCGGACCGACAGCTACGAAGTCGAGCACCGCATCCGCTGCAAGGACGGCACGTACCGGTGGATTCGCAGCCGCGGCAAGGTGATCACTCGCGACTGCCATGGCCGTGCGCTGCGGATGGTCGGCACGACCACCGACATCACCGCGCTGCGCGAACTCGCCGCGCGGTTGCGCGACTCGGCCGCGCTCGTCACGGATCTCACCGACCAGGTGCCGGGGCTCGTATTTCAGCTTCGGCAGACCGCCGGCGGGTGCCGCTTCTTCTCGTATGCGAGCGCCGGTGTGCGCGACATCTACGAACTGACGCCCGAGCAGCTCGCCCGCCACGCGGAAACGGTCGAAATGCGGATCCATCCGGCCGACCTGGTCGCCTATCGGCAGTCGCTGCAGGAATCGTCGGTGCACCTGACACCGTGGCGCCTCGAGTATCGCGTGCTGCTGCCCGGCCAGGGCCTGCGCTGGCGCGAAGGCGATGCGCGCCCGCAGCGCACGGCCGACGGCGGCACCGTATGGCACGGCTTCATCACCGATGCGACCGACCGCAAGCACATCGAGGCCGAACTGCACCGGATGGCGACGACCGACCACCTGACGCAACTGTCGAACCGGCATGCGTTCATGCGGCAAAGCGAAGCGGCGCTGCGTGGCGTGCGCGCGACCGGGCGGGCCGCCGCCGTGCTGATGCTCGATCTCGATCATTTCAAGGCGCTGAACGACCGCTGGGGCCACCCGCTCGGCGATCGCGCGCTCCGTCATTTCGCGCGGCTGCTGCTCGCGGAAACCGGGCCGGACAGCATCGTCGGCCGGGTCGGCGGCGAGGAGTTCGCGATCGTGCTGCCGGGATCGGATCTCGATACAGCGCTGGCCTTCGCGCGGCGCGTGCAGCAGCGCGCGCTGCAGACGCAGCTCACGCACGAGGACGAGCAGGTCGTGGTGACCGTCAGCATCGGCATCGACGCGATGCGCGAATCGGACTTCGGCGCCTACCAGTCGCTGTCGCGCGCCGACAAGGCGCTCTATCTCGCGAAGGAACGCGGCCGCAACCGGATCGAGGTGTATCGGGCCTAGCCGCGGCGCCCGCTTCCTCCGCGAACGGAACGACGGCATCGCGCCACCGCCCGCTCGCGCGCCATTGCCGTCAATGCGCGGCTTCCGCCCGTGCGCCGGCCTCGCCGCGCCGCACGCCCAGCAGCATCGCGACCGCGCACGCGGCCAGCAGCGCCGCGATCATCAGCATCGCCGGATCCATGCTGCCGGTTCGCGTGCGGATCAACCCGACGAGCCAGGGCGTGATCATCCCGCTCGACACGCCGATGCTGCTGATCAGCGCGATCCCGCCCGCCGCGCCGGCGCCCGAGAAATACGCGGACGGCACGGCCCAGAACACCGGATGCGCGGCGAAGATCAGCATCGCCGCGATCGACAGCAGTGCCATCATCGCGACGATGCTCGGCAGGTGCAGCGTCAGCAGCGCGAGCGCCACTGCACCGCCGAACGCGCACGCGGCGAAGTGCCGGCGCCGTTCGCGCTTGCGGTCCGAGCGTCGCGCGATCACGATCAGGCCGGCCGCGCCGATCGCGTTCGGCACGACCGACAGCAGGCTGATCTGCACCACGTCGCGGATGCCGAATTCGCGGATCATGAGCGGCATCCAGAACAGCAGCATCAGCAGCGCGGTGGTCAGCGAGAAATAGATGAACGCGAACAGGTACGTGCGCGGTTCGGCCAGCACCTGCCGCAGCGAATGCGGCGCCTGTGCGCCCGAGCCGGCGCGATCGGCGGCCAGGTCGGCCGCGAGCCGCTGACGGTCGGCGTCGGACAGCCAGCGCGCGTGCTCGGGGCGATCGCACAGCCAGAACCACGCGATCACGCCGAGCACGATCGCGGGCGCGCCTTCGATCGCGAACATCCATTGCCAGCCGTGCAGCCCCATCACGCCGAACATCCCGCGCATGAGCCAGCCCGACAGCAGCCCGCCGACCATCCCGGCCACCGCGACGCCCGCGTAGAAGATCGACAGCACCGAAGCACGCCGCCGCGCCGGGTACCAGTAGGTCAGGTAGAACACCACGCCCGGGAAGAACCCGGCCTCGAACAGCCCGAGCAGGAAGCGCAGCACGTAGAAGTGCTTCGCGCTGTCGACGGTAATCATCGCGACCGACACCGCGCCCCACAGGAACATGATCCGCGCGAACGTGCGGCGCGCGCCGAAGCGGCGCAGCAGCGCGTTGCTCGGCACCTCGAACAGCACGTAGCCGACGAAGAACAGCACCGCGCCGAGGCTGTACATCGCGTCGGTCAGGCCGAGATCCTGCCGCATCTGCAACTGCGCGAAGCCGATGTTGCTGCGATCGAGGATCGACACGATGTAGCAGATGAACAGGAACGGGATGATCCGCATGCCGATGCGGCGGTACAGCGCGTCGTCGCCGGCCGCGTCCGTTGAACCGGCGCCGGATGCGACGGCCGGTGCGGCGTGCGCTTGAAGAGGGGCTGACATCGAACGTCTCCTCGATGGATTCGGGTGCGGACGGGGATGAAGCGCCGGTCGCCGCTGCCCGCGGGCAGCAACCGGCCCTGGTTCGCTCAGCTGCGCTGCGCGCTTTCGCCCTTCACGCCGAGCATCAGCGCGGCGCCGCTCACCACCAGCAGCGCGGCCAGCAGGTACACGGCGAGATCCATGCTGCCCGTGCGCGTGCGGATCATCCCGATCACCCACGGGCTGACGATGCCGCTCGTGATCCCGATGCTGCTGATCAGCGCGATCCCGGCGGCGGCCGCGTTGCCCGACAGGTAACGGGTCGGCACGGCCCAGAAGATCGGCAGCGCGGCAAAGATCAGCGTCGCCGCGATCGACAGGCACGCGAGCATCGCCGCGAAGCTATGCAGGTGCAGCGTCAGCGCCGCGAGCGCGAGCCCGCCGCCGATCGTGCAGCACGCGAAGTGCTTGCGGCGCTCGCCGGTGCGGTCCGAGCGGCGCGCGATCAGGATCAACCCCACCGCGCCGACCGCGTTCGGCACGACCGTGTACAGGCTCACGGCCACGACGTCGGTCACGCCGAAGTCGCGGATCATCAGCGGCATCCAGAAGTTGAGCGTCAGCGACGCGCAGGTCAGCGAGAAATAGATGAACGCGAACAGGTACACGCGCGGATTCGCGAGCGCGGCCATCACGCTGCGCCCGTCGTGCGCGCTGCCGTGCCCACGGCCGTCGGCACACAGCGCGGCGACGCGCGCCTTTTCGTCGGACGTGAGCCACGCGGCGTCCTGCGGCCGGTCGACGAGGAACGTGAACGCAGCGAACGCGAGCAGGATCGCCGGCGCGCCTTCGATCGCGAACATCCATTGCCAGCCGTGCAGCCCGAGCACGCCGCTCATGTCGCGCATGATCCAGCCGGACATCAGGCCGCCGAGCACGCCGGCCACCGCGACGCCCGCGAAGAACACCGAGATCGCCGCCGCGCGCCGGTTCGCGGGGAACCAGTAGGTCAGGTACAGCACGATGCCGGGAAAGAAACCGGCCTCGAACACGCCGAGCAGGAACCGCAGCACGTAGAAATGCGACGGCTGCGACACGAACATCATGCCGGTCGACGCAATGCCCCACAGCAGCATGATCCGCGTAAACGTGCGGCGCGCGCCGAACCGCGCGAGCAGCATGTTGCTCGGCACTTCGCAGAACACGTAGCCGACGTAGAACACCGCGGCGCCGAGGCCGTACATCGCATCGCTGAAACCGAGATCGTGCTTCATCTGCAACTGCGCGAAGCCGATGTTGATGCGGTCGAGAAACGACACGACGTAGCAAAGGAACAGGAACGGGACGATCCGCCACGCGATCTTGCGGAACAGCTGCGCGTCGCTGAATTCGGATACGGAAGTCGGCGCCGAGGCACTCGCGTGCGCGAGCGTCGCTTCGGCGGGAAGCGATTGGGGCATGTCTCTCTCCAAACGGGCCGCGCGATTCGAGCGCGCAGCAGTCTCCGAGGGCGTGCATGCGCCCTGCTTTCTTGTGAGACCGGATACGGCTGCCGGCGCCGCGGCGCAGTGCCGCCGCGGATGCCGCAGCCCTCAGGGAAACGGCGAAGCGTTCATGTCGACGCCCCGCCGCCGCGTGCCGCTCAGTCCTGCAGCGCGGCCCACATGTCCTTGTCGCGCTGCGCGGTCCAGATGCGCGGATGCGTGATGCCGCTCGCCTCGTCGAACGCGCGCGACACGTCGAACGGCAAACAGTGTTCGTAGATGAACACGTGGCCGAACTTCGGGTCCATCGCTTCGCGCGTGAGCGCCATCGACGCCTTCAGGTCGAGATTGCGCTCGACGGCCTTGCGGCCCTGCGCGAGCAGCGTCGTCACGAAATCCTTCGTGTAGTCGAGGCCCTTGTCGACTTCGGCCGGATTCAGCAGCGCGGGGCCGCGGCCCGGCACGAGCTTCTCCGCGCCGAGCGCACGCAGCGCCTCGAGCGTGGCCGGCCATTGTTCGAGCTGCGCGTCGCCGCAATAGCACGCGGCGTCGTATTCGACGAGGTCGCCCGAGAACAGCACCTTCTGCGACGGCAGCCACACGATCGTGTCGCCCTTCGTGTGGCCCGAGCCGACGTGCATGATCTTCACTTCGAGCTTGCCGAGGAACAGCGTGATCTCGCGCTCGAACACGAGCGTCGGCCAGGTCAGGCCCGGCACCGTCTCGACGCCGGCGAACAGGCGCGGGAAGCGTTCGATCTCCGACTTCATGTCGGCCTCGCCGCGCTCGACGATCATCTCGTACGTGCCGCGGCTCGCGATCACGTGCTGCGCGCCTTCGTCGAAATACGCGGACGCGCCGAGCACGCGCACCGCGTGGTAGTGCGACAGCACCACGTGCTTGATCGGCTTGTCGGTCACGCTGCGGATCTTCGCGATCAGGTCCTGCGCCATCGCGGGCGTCGCGGTCGTGTCGACGATCAGCACGCTGTCGTCGCCGATGATCACGCCCGAGTTCGGGTCGCCTTCGGCGGTGTACGCGTACGCGTTCTCGGACAGCTTCGTCCAGGTGACTTTCTTCTCTTCCAGATCGGCTTGGGAGGCGAATGCTTTGGCCATGTTGCGTTCCGTGGCTGCGAGCCATGTGTTGAGGGGAGTGAGCGGATCATCTTCCCGCGCCGATTATTTGTCAATGACAAAGTCGCTTGCTATTGTCTAATACGGGTAAACCTGCGGGCTGGCGCGATAAATGGCGTCGGATACCATGCGGGGTTTCGTCAACGGAAGAATCATCGCGTGCAGAACCACGAAGTCAGCGCAGACGACGCGCCGCCCAAGGCGCAGCGCGGGATCCAGAGTGTCGAGGTCGGCGGCCGGCTGCTCGACGCGCTCACGCGCCGGCGCAAGCCGCTCGGGCTGTCGGAGCTGGCTGCGGCGGCCGACCTGTCGAGCGCGCAGGCGCATACCTATCTGGTCAGCCTGACGCGGCTCGCGCTCGTGAAGCGCGATGCGATCACCGGCAACTACGAGCCGGGCCCGCTGTCGCTGCGGCTCGGGCTGATGTCGATCGAGCGCCAGCCGGCCTACCGCGCGGCGCTGCCGCACGCGGTGCAGCTCGCCGAAGCCGTCGGCCTGAGCGTCGCGCTGTCGGTGCCGGGCGCGCTCGGCCCGACGATCGTGCGCATCGAGCACGGCGGCTATCCGTTGCACGTGAACCTGCACGTCGGCTCGGTGATGTCGCTCGATACGACGGCCACCGGCCGTGTGTTCCGCACGTTCGGCGACACCGCGCAGCTCGACGCGATGGCGGCCAGCCAGGCCGGCGCGGGCGATTCGCTCGCGGGCGCCGAAGACGAGCAACACGCACCTGACGCCGACGCGCAGCAAGCCGAGCGCGAAGCGATTCGTACGCGCGGTATCGAACGCAGCATCGACCGGCCGAGCCCCGGCGTCAGCGCGATGTGCGTGCCCGTATTCGACGCGCACGGCCGTCTGCAGCTTGCGTTGACGGTGATCGGTTCGAGCGGGTCGATCGATGTCGACTGGGACGGACCGATCGCGACGGCGTTGCGCGCAGCGGCACGGCAGGCCACCGCGTCGCTCGGCGCGGCAAGCTCGAACCAGGCTGAACCGCCGCCCGCGCCGGCGGCTGGCGCGACTCGCGTGCCGCCGGCATTGGGCGACGACGCGAAGGCGCAGCGCGGGATCAATGCGCTCGACAGCACCGGCGAACTGCTTCTCGCGCTGGTGTCGGCCGGCCGTGCGCTGCCGCTGCGCGATCTCGCGGCGGCGGCCGGGATGCCGGCCGCGAAGGCGTTTCCGCATCTGGTCAGCCTGCAGAAGATCGGCCTGCTCGGCCGCGACGACGCCGGCTGCTTCGACGGCGGCCCGCTCGCGCAGGCGCTCGGCCTGATCGCGATGCAGCGCGTGTCGCCGACGCGCGACGCGGAAGCCGAGATCATCGCGCTGGCCGCCGCGACCGACATGAGCGTCGCCGCCGCGACGCTCGGCCCGCTCGGCCCGACCGTGATCCGTCTCGAAGAATCGGCGCGGCCGCAGCACGTGAGCCTGCAGGTCGGCACCGTGATGTCGCTCGTCAATACGGCGATCGGCCGGATCTTCGCGTCCGGCATGTCCGACGACGTGCTGGCAGACCTGCTCGCCAACGAGCCCGTGCGTCTCGCGGGCAGCCGCACCGCGCCGGACGACGCCGTATTCCGCGCACGGCTCGCGGCGATCCGCGCGGACGAACTCGATTTCGCGTTCGACGCGCCGGTGCCGGGCATCGGCACGGTCGCCGCGCCCGTGTTCGATCACACCGGCAGCATCCGGCTCGTGATCGCGATCATCGGCTCATCGCGCGGCTTCCCGCGCGGGCCGGACAGCGACCTCGCGCAGACGCTGCTCGCCGCTACGCGGCGACTGTCCTGGCGGTTCGGGTGGATCGGACGGTAATCCCGCCCCTTTTCCCCGACGCTCGAATCCCCCTTGCTCTGTTCCCGCGAGGCCGCGCCGGCACGGCCTCGGCACGCCCGCGCGTCACGTAAAGGCAGCCGTTATTCATGTTGCATGGCAGCAACATAAAGTGCCAGGAATTCTCATATAACGAAATCGCATTTCACAAGGCGGTGGTGTTTCGCTATGATTAGGGTTATCCCTAACTCGCCACCTATATGGGGCTTCGTCATGCAAACGTCCAATGTCTCCAACCGTTCCACCGAATCCACTGGCTGGCTCGCACGTGTGAGCGAGCTGCTTGCAGAAGCGTGGGCGCTCCACCTCGAGAACTGCGAAGTCATCGCTGAAGCACACGCGCGCCTGCCGCGCTGAGCGGGACGCCGGCCGCCAACCAGCGGCAACCCCTCCGCCTGATCCGCTTGCCCGGACGCGCGCCGCCTGTGGCCGCTGCGTCGGGCATCGGAATGCGGTGGTGCTGACCGACGTGGAAACATGCCGGGCGCGTCCCGGCTGATGAATGCGCTAACCGCGTCGGGAGCGTTTCAAGGTCGTTTTACGGCCACGTCAAGCGCCGTTACCGGGCACGAGCCAACGTCGCCCCCGCCGCCAACGGAAGATTCATCCGTTTTCCGTGCCCGCTTGCCGTCATGCCCGGCGAGCCTTCCCTGTCGGCTGTTTGGCGGCTTTTGCCGCATCCACGCGCAGCCGCACGCGCCGTCGTTTCAACGACGGCCGCACGCCATCTCCGCCTCCCGTCACACCTGGATCGAAGGCACATCCTTCATGCAGCGCAGCGCGAACATCGAGCGGCTGTGACGGATGCTCGAAATCCGGTACAGCTTTTCGCGCAGGAAGCGTTCGTAGCCGGCCGTGCCATCCACCGCGACCTTGATCCAGTAGTCGTACTCGCCCGACACCAGATATGCCTCGAGCACTTCGGGCAGCGCCGCCAGTTCAGAGCCGAAACGCGCGAGCGCGTCGTCCTCGTGGCGATCGAGCGTCACTTCGAGGATCACGATGTCCGCGTAGCCGAGCATGCGCTGGTTGACCAGCGCGACGTAACCGTCGATGTAACCGTCGAGTTCGAGTTGCCGCGTGCGGTTCCAGCATGCGGTGGTCGACATGCCGATCTGTTCGGCGAGTTCGGCGTTCGACAGGCGCGCATTTTTCTGCAATGCACCAAGGATCTTGCGGTCCTGATTGTCGAGCGTTTTCGGCGTGCGTTCGCGGGTAGCCATGATGAGAAGAATCTTCTACTGAAAATCGGCATTCTATCTGAACAGGATTCCGGTTTCAGGCCCGTTTTACCGGAAAACAGGAAGCCTTTTAACCGGGCCGCTTGATACATTTTCTCCATGCCTGCTGCCCGGCACGCTCCCCGCGACAACCCCTTCGCACCGGGACGCACGGCCGCAATCACAAGTTGCGGTGCCGGGCGGCAGACATGCGATTCCCCGCCGCCCGCACGCCTATCCGACCGCGTGCGGGGCCGGTGCCTGCGGCCCTGTTCCTGCACTCCCGTCATGTCGTTCAAGCTTTATCTGTCGTTCCTCGCTGCTTCCGTCGTCCTGATCTACGCCCCCGGTCCCGTCAACCTGCTCACGATGAACCAGGCGCTGCGCGCCGGCTGGCGACGCGCGCTGCCGTGCGTCTGGGGCGGCACGCTCGCCGTGCTGCTGCAACTCGCGCTGACCGCGCTGTGCCTGAATTCACTGGTGCATCTCAACGAGCACGCGTTGACCGTACTGCGCTGGGCCGGCGCCGCGTATCTCGTGTGGCTCGGCGCCAAGCAATGGCTCAGCCGCGCGCCGGCGAACGCACCGGCTGCCGCAACCGATGCCGCAACCGGAACGGAACTCGCCCGGCAGGACAGCGACCGCGCGCTGTTCTGGCGCGGCGTCGCGACCTCCGGCCTGAATCCGAAGACGCTGCTGTTCTTTCCGTCGTTCTTTCCGCAGTTCATCAGCCCGAATGCCGACTGGAGCCTGAACCTTCAATTCCTGCTGCTCGCGACGACGTTCGCGTTGCTGTTCGCGGGCGGCGTCGCGTCGATGGCGCTGTTCTCGCACCGGCTGAGCCGCGCGCTGCAGCGGCCGGCGCGGATGCGCGCGATGAATCGCGTGACGGGCGGGCTGCTCGTCGGAATGGGCGCGATCATGGTCGGCTGGAACTGAAGGACCGGGCTGCCGGCTTCGTCACGGCCGCCATCAGGCCCCGCGAAAAAGCAGCCGATCGCGGAATGCTTTAGGGTAGCGGCTGGTTCGTTGGACATGCCCGGCCCGCCGGGCGACTGAATGAAGCACGTCACTACCCGCCTGCGGCGCCTGTTCGCGCCGATCGGCCTGCACTGGTATCTCGCCCTCCTCCTCGCGCTCGATGCGCTCATGGTGCTGCGCCCCGTCGTCGAGCATGCCAGGCTCGGCCTGCATCACGCGTGGCTCGCCGATGCGCTGAACCTCGTCGACAACGCGGGGCTCGTCGTGCTGCCGCAGGTCGTCGTCGCGGCCGGCCTCGCGACGATGGCCATCGGCATCGTGCTGCGCGCCCGCGTCGCATGGGTGCTGTCGATCGTGCTGCTGGTCGCGGCCGCCGCGATCAGCGTGCTCGGCGGTTATCAAAGCCACGCCGTGTTCGTCTACACGGCCGTGCTGGTGGTTGCGCTGCTGTACTACTGGCGGCACTTCGACCGCGCGAGCGTCGCCGCGAGCAGCCTGTTCGCGCTGCTGAGCATCGTGTCGCTGCTGATCTACGCGACCTTCGGCGTGCTGTACCTCGGCGACGAATTCACGCCACCCGTCCACGACCTCGCCACCGCCGTCTATTTCTCGATCGTGTCGATGTCGACGGTCGGCTACGGCGACATCGTTCCGCACGCGCCGACCGCACGCCTGTTCACCGCTTCGGTGATCGTCCTCGGCATCACGGTATTCGCGACGTCGATCAGCGCGGTCGTCGGCCCCGTGATCGGCGGGAATCTGAAACGGATCGTCAAGGGAGGCCTTTCGAACGTGATCCGCAAGCATCATTTCCTGATCGTCGGTGCGACGCCGGTGGCGCACGCGGTACACGACGGGCTGCGCAAGCGCGGCTACGCGGTGACCGTCATCGTGCCGGCCGGTGTCGAGCACAACTATGCGACCGCAACCGACCTGATCGTCGGCGACGCGACCGACCACGCGGTGCTGGAAAGCGCCGGCGCGGCGACCGCGCGTGCCGTGCTGGCGCTGCGCTCCGACGACGCCGAAAACGCGTTCATCATCCTCGCGATCCGCGAGATCGCGCCGGCGGTGCGCACGGTCGCGCTCGTGAACCAGCAGCGCAACCTCGAACGGCTGCGCCTGCTGAAACCCGACATGGTGTTCTCGCCGCAGCAGCTCGCGGGCGAACTGCTCGCCAGCACGCTCAACGACGAACCCGTCGACAAGTCGGTGATCTCGCACCTGCTGTTCGGCACGGCCGACGCCACCCAGGGCGTGTTCACGCCCTAGCATCGCGAGCCTGTAACCACATGACCCGGGCCGGCCGGCGTGCGGCCGGTACAATCGCGCGATGTCCGAATTGCTCACTTACGGCGGCCTGTTCGCCGTGTCGATGGTCGCCGCGACCCTGTTTCCGCTCCAGTCCGAAGCCGTGCTCGCCGGCCTGCTGCTCGCCGGGCGCGAACCCGTGTGGGCGCTGGTGCTCGTCGCGAGCATCGGCAACGTCGCCGGCTCGGCGATCAACTGGGCGCTCGGGCGCGGCATCGAGCACTTCCGCGACCGCCGCTGGTTTCCGGTCAAGCCATCCGCGCTCGCGCGCGCCGAGCGCTGGTATCGGCGCTACGGCCGCTGGTCGCTGCTGCTCAGTTGGGCGCCGGTCATCGGCGATCCGCTGACGATGATCGCCGGCGTGCTGCGCGAACCGCTGCCGACCTTTCTCGTCATCGTGACGCTCGCGAAGGTCGGCCGCTATCTGGCCGTCGCGTGGCTCGTGACGCACTGACCCGCTGACCTGCCGACGCGCGTCACCGTCCTCCGGCAGCGCCCGTTCGCGGCGCCGCCGGCTTCGCACCGCTAAAGATTTCGCCGAATCTGCCGTTTTCCTTACGGATATGCGGTGACGCGTGCGTTCCGCCCCCTCTCCCTCCCCACTCAGGATGTTTCATGAGATTGACCCAATTGGGCCGGGTGAGCGTCGGCGCGCGTCTGGCCGCGCTGGCGTGCGCGCTCGTCGCCCTGCTGTTTACCGTGTTCGCGTGGACGCTCGCCCATTTCGCCGGCCAGCAGCTTGCTGAAGAAGCGCATGGGCGGATCGTCGACAAGGAGCAGTCGATCCGCGCGATGATCGACCTGTTCGACAAGGCGCTGACCGCCGAAGCCAACCGCTCGATGTCGCTGTTCGCGAGTTTCCTGCCGGCCGATTTCACGCTCGACCCGGCGCGCACCGTCGACATCGGCGGCGTGGCCGCGCCGACCCTCTTCGCGGGCGGCCAGCCGCTCGACCTCGACTACGCGATTCCCGACCAGTTCCTGAAGAAAAGCGGCGCGATCGCGACGATCTTCGCGCGTGACGGCGACGATTTCGTCCGCATCACGACGTCGCTGAAGAAGCAGGACGGCGCGCGTGCCGTCGGCACCCGGCTCGATCGCGCCGGCCCCGCGTATGCGCCGCTCGTCGCCGGGCGCAGCTACACGGGCCTCGCCAAGCTGTTCGGCCGGCCGTACATCACGCAGTACAAGCCGGTGACCGATGCGACCGGCCGCGTGATCGGCGCGCTGTTCGTCGGCCTCGACATCGGCGCCGAACTCAAGCTCGTCGAAGACGGCATCCGCTCGCTGAAGATCGGCGACAACGGCTACTACTTCGTGCTCGATGCGTCGCAGGGCCCGTCGCGCGGCACCTTCGTCGTGCATCCCGATGCGGCCGGCCAACCCGCCGACAATGCACGCGCGCCCTATGCGCAAATGCTCGCGGCCGGCCAGGGCCGGCTCGCGTATACGTCGACCGACCCGGCCGCGCACGACGGCGGGCCGACCGCGAAGTTCGTATCGTTCACGACGATTCCGCAGTGGCAATGGCTCGTCGGCGGCATCGCGCTCGACGACGAGCTGCTCGCGACCATGCGCGCCACCCGCAACCGCTTCCTGATGATCGGCGCCGTGCTCGTCGCGGCGTTCGCGACGCTGTTCGTCATCGTCGTGCGGCGCGTCGTGAGCCGGCCGCTGGAAGCCGCCGCACGCGCGTCCGAGCGCTTTGCGGCGGGCGATCTCAGCGTGCGCATCCGCGACGGCGCGGCCGCTCGAAACAGCGCGGGCACCGACGAAATCGGCCGGCTCGTGCAGGCGGTCGACGGAATCGGCGACGGCCTCGCGCGGATCGTCGCGCAGGTGCGCAACAGCTCGGCCGACATCGCGCACGGCACGGTCGGCATCGCGGCCGGCAGCGGCGACATCGCCGCGCGGATCGCGACGCAGGCGAGCAGCGTCGAACAGACGGCCGCGAGCATGGAACAGATCACCGCCGCCGTGCAGCAGAGCGCCGAGCACGCGGCGCAAGCCAACGCGCTGGTCGCCCACGCATCGGCCGCCGCGACGAACGGCGACGCCGCGGTGCAGCGCGTGGCCGCGACGATGGACGACATCGGCCGCGCGACGCGCCGGATCGCCGAGATCACGGGCGTGATCGAAGGCATCGCGTTCCAGACCAACATCCTCGCGCTGAACGCCGCCGTCGAGGCCGCGCGCGCGGGCGAGCATGGCAAGGGCTTCGCGGTGGTCGCGGCCGAGGTGCGCGCGCTCGCGCAGCGCAGCGCGGCCGCCGTCAAGGAGATCGATGCGCTGAGCGCCGAATCGTCGACGACCGTCGAACAGGGTTACCGGATCGCGGACGCCGCGCGCGGCACGATGCGCGACATCGTCGCGCGGGTCGACCAGGTCAGCACGCTGATCGGCGAGATCAGCGCCGCGTCGCGCGAACAATCGACGGGCATCGAGCAGGTGAACCTGGCCGTCACGCAGATCGGCGACGCGACGCAGCAGAATGCGATGCTGATCGCGGATGCGGAACGCGCGGCCGTCGCGCTGCGCGACCAGGCCGCGCAACTGTCGGACGCGGTCAGCGTGTTCCGGCTCGAACGCGACGCGTGACGGACGCCGGATGATCGGCCACGGCCGGGCGCGCCGCCTACTTCTTGTCGCCCGCCAGGTCGATCGCCTTGTCCGAGCCGACCGCATTGCGCAGCTGGAACTTCTGGATCTTGCCGGTCGACGTCTTCGGCAACTCGCCGAAGCGCACGGCCTTCGGCACCTTGAAGCCCGCGAGCAGTTGCCGGCAGTGCGCGACGATCTCCTCCTCGGTCGCGCTCGCGCCTTCGCGCAGCTCGACGAACGCGCACGGCACTTCGCCCCATTTCGGGTCGGGCATCGCGACGACGGCCGCGACGGCGACGGCCGGATGACGATACAGCGCGTCCTCGACCTCGATGCTCGAGATGTTCTCGCCGCCCGAGATGATGATGTCCTTCTTGCGATCCTTGATCCGGATATAGCCGTCCGGCATCAGCACCGCGAGATCGCCGGTATGGAACCAGCCGCCGTGGAACGCTTCGTCGGTCGCCTTCGGGTTCTTCAGGTAGCCCTTCATGCAGATGTTGCCGCGGAACATGATCTCGCCGAGCGTCTCGCCGTCGGCGGGCACCGGGGCCATCGTGTCGGGATCGAGCACCGTCGCGCCCGCTTCGAGGTGGTAGCGCACGCCCTGGCGCGCATTGAGCCGCGCACGCTCCTCGTCGGACAGTTCTTCCCAGTGCGACTGCTTCGCGCACACGGTCGCCGGGCCATACACCTCGGTCAGCCCGTACACGTGCAGCAGGTCGAAGCCGATCTCCTTCATCTTCGCGATCACGGCCGGCGCGGGCGCCGCGCCCGCGACCATCGCGTGCACCGTCTGGTCGATCCCTTCACGGAATTCCGCCGGTGCATTCGCGATCGCGCTCTGCACGATCGGCGCGCCGCAGTAGTGCGTGATGCGCTCGCGGCGGATCAGGTCGAACACGGTCTTCGCGTCGAACTTGCGCAGGCACACGTTCACGCCCGCGCGCGCCGCGACGGCCCACGGGAAGCACCAGCCGTTGCAGTGGAACATCGGCAGCGTCCACAGATACACCGCGTGCTTCGGCATGTCCCATTCGAGGAGGTTGCTGATCGCCGCGAGGTACGCGCCGCGATGATGGTAGACGACGCCCTTCGGGTCGCCGGTCGTGCCGGACGTGTAGTTCAGCGCGATCGCATCCCATTCGTCGGCGGGCGGCGTCCACGCGTAGTCGGCGTCGCCGCCGGCCACGAACGCCTCGTAATCGGTCGCGCCCGCGAAACGGTCGGGGTCCGCCGGCATCGCGTCGGCCACGCTGACGATCTTCAGTCCGGGCACCTCGAGCGCCGCGCGATGCGCGAACTCCGCGTACTCGGTGTCGACGATCAGCACCTTCGCCTCGCCGTGACGCAGCATGAACAGCACCGACGACACGTCGAGCCGCGTGTTGATCGTGTTCAGCACCGCGCCGGCCATCGGCACGCCGAAGTGCGCCTCGACCATCGCCGGGATGTTCGGCAGCATCGCCGCGACCGTGTCGCCGCGCTCGACGCCGGCCTGCACGAGCGCGCTCGCCAGCTGCTTGGCACGCGTGTAGGTCTCGCCCCACGTGCGCCGCACGTCGCCGTGCACGATCGCAAGGCGCTCGCCGTAGACTTCGGCCGTCCGGACCAGGAAATCGATCGGGGTGAGCGGCACGTAATTGGCGTCGCGGCGGCCGAGTCCGGCCTCGAACATCTGCGTCATGATCCTGTCTCCCGTGTTCTGTCGACCGGCGTGCATGCACCCCGGATCGTTTTGATGTGGTTCAATTGCCGACAGCTTAACGGGCGCTATTGTGAGCCGTCTGTCATCGAAACGACAGAGTGCCTTTCGAGCGCTGCGCGTTATCCCTATCCTCGCAAACCCGCACCCATGCACGACCATTCCGTTGCGCCGTCCGACGCGGCCGCCCGCCCGGCCGACCAGCCTCCCGAACCGGGCCCGCTGCCCGCCCTGTCGACGCTGTTCGGCCAGTGCGCGTGGTTCCGCACGCTGGCGCCCGAGCATCAGGCGCTCGTGCTCGCGCAGTCGCGCGTCGAGCAGTGCGAGGCCGGCGACGTGATCGCGCACCGGCTCGCGCCGTCCGAGTACTGGATCGGCGTGCACCAGGGGTTGCTGAAGCTCGCGATCTTCAACGTGTCCGGGCGCGGCTGCACGTTTTCCGGCGTGCCGTCGGGCGGCTGGTTCGGCGAAGGCAGCGTGATCAAGCGCGAGCTGCGCAAGTACGAAGTCGTCGCGATCCAGCGCTCGACCGTGCTGTTCGTGCCGGTCGACACCTTCCATGCGCTGCTCGATACCAGCCTGCCGTTTACGCGCTTCGTGATCCATCAGTTGAACAACCGGATGGGCGAATTCATCGCGTCGATCCAGAACAGCCGGCTGCTCGACGTCGACGCACGCGTCGCGCAGGCGCTCGCGCAGCTCTTCAACCCCGACCTGTACCCGGATACCGGCCCGTCGCTGTCGATTTCGCAGGAGGAACTGGGAATGCTCGTCGGCGTGTCGCGGCAGCGGATCAACCAGGCGCTGCAGCAACTCGAGAAGCTCGGCGCGTTGCGACTCGCGTACAACCAGATCGAGGTCGTCGATCTGCATGCGCTCGCGCGCTTCGGGATGGAGCAGCTGTGAGCGCGGCGCGATCGGCGCAATCGCAGCCATCGCGACGCAGGCATTCCGTCTGCGGAATCGGCGGACGACCCGCGCGCCCCAAACTGACAGTTCCGCCAGTTTCGCGACAGTAACCCGTTCCACGCCGACGCCTATCATTCGGGTTCCCATCACCGACGCCTGATCACCGCCTGTCCCGCTGCCTCCATGTGGATCGTCAATCTCGCGCTCAAGCGCCCCTACACGTTCATCGTCATGGCCATCATGATCGTGCTGGCCACCCCGCTTGCGCTGATGCGCACACCGGTCGACGTGCTGCCCGCGATCAACATCCCCGTCATCAGCGTGATCTGGAATTACAGCGGCTTCTCCGCGACGGAGATGACCAACCGGATCACCTCCGTCCATGAACGGATCCTGACGACGACCGTCAACAACATCCAGCACGTCGAATCGACGTCGCTGCCCGGCATCGCCGTCGTGAAGGTGTTCCTGCAACCGGGCGCGAACGTGCAGACGGCGATCGCGCAGACGGTCTCCTCCGCGCAGGCGATCGTGCGGCAGATGCCGCAGGGCGCGACGCCGCCGCTCGTGATCACCTATTCGGCATCGAGCATCCCGGTGATCCAGCTCGGGCTGTCGAGCAAGACGCTCAGCGAACAGTCGCTCGCCGACATCGCACTCAACTTCCTGCGCCCGCAGCTGATCACGGTGCCGGGCGTGCAGATCCCGTTCCCGTACGGCGGCCGCACGCGCGTGGTCGCGATCGACCTCGATCCGCAGGCGCTGCTCGCGAAGGGCCTCACGCCGGCCGACATCGTCAACGCGGTCAACGCGCAGAACCTCGTGCTGCCGACCGGCACCGCGAAGATGGGCCAGACCGAATACCGGATCGACACGAACGCGTCGGCCGATACCGTCGCCGACATCAACAACCTGCCGGTCCAGACCGTCAACGGCGCGACGACCTACCTGCGCGAAGTGGCGGCGGTGCGCGACGGCTTCGCGCCGCAGACCAACGTCGTCCGGCAGAACGGCCAGCGCGGCGTGCTGATCTCGATCCTGAAAAGCGGCGATGCGTCGACGCTCAAGGTCGTGTCGGACCTGAAGTCGCTGCTGCCGAAGGTGATCCCGACGCTGCCCGAAGGGCTCACGATCACGCCGTTGTTCGACCAGTCGGTGTTCGTCAACGCGGCCGTCCAGGGCGTGATCCACGAGGCGCTGATCGCCGCCGTGCTGACCGCGATGATGATCCTGCTGTTCCTCGGCAACTGGCGCAGCACGCTGATCATCGCGATCTCGATCCCGCTGTCGATCTTCACGTCGCTGATCGCGCTGTCCGCGCTCGGCGAGACCATCAACATCATGACGCTCGGCGGGCTCGCGCTCGCGGTCGGGATCCTGGTCGACGACGCGACCGTCACGATCGAGAACATCGAGCGGCACCTGCATCTCGGCACCAACCTGCACGACGCGATCCTCGAAGGTGCGGGCGAAATCGCGGTGCCCGCGTTCGTGTCGACGCTGTGCATCTGCATCGTGTTCGTGCCGATGTTCTTCCTGACGGGCGTCGCGCGCTTCCTGTTCGTGCCGCTCGCGGAAGCCGTCGTGTTCGCGATGCTCGCGTCGTACGTGCTGTCGCGCACGCTGGTGCCGACGCTCGCGATGCTGCTGTTCCGCCCGCAGCAGGCCAGCACCGGCCCCGACCAGTCGACGTCGCGCTTCGCGCGCATCCATCACGCGTTCAACCACGCGTTCGAACGGCTGCGTGCGTGGTACATCGTGCTGCTGAGCATCCTGCTCGTGCGCCGACGCTTTTACGCGATGTGCTTCCTCGGCTTCTGCGTGCTGTCGACGGGCCTCGTATTCGTGCTCGGCCGCGACTTCTTCCCGAACGCCGATTCCGGCAACATCCGGCTGCACATGCGTGCGCCCACCGGTTACCGGATCGAGGAAACCGCGCGCCTCGCCGACCAGGTCGAGCGCGTGATCCGCGAAACCGTGCCGCCCGACGAGCTCGGTGCGATCGTCGACAACCTCGGCCTGCCGGTGAGCGGCATCAACCTGTCGTACAGCAACGCCGGCACGATCGGCACGCTCGACGGCGAGCTGCTGATCGCGCTGAAACCCGGCCACCGCGCGACCCAGCACTACGTGCAGACGCTGCGCACGCTGCTGCCCGAGCGCTTCCCGGGCGTCGAGTTCTTCTTCCAGCCGTCGGACATCATCACGCAGATCCTCAACTTCGGTCAGCCGGCCGCGATCGACGTGCAGGTGCTCGGCAACGATCTCGCGAGTAACATGACTATCGCGAGCAGCCTGATGAAAAAGTTCAGGCAAATCCCCGGCGCCGTCGACGTGCACGTGCTGCAACGCAACGACGAGCCGACCCTGCTGGCCGACATGGATCGTACGCGCATGCAGCAGCTCAACCTCTCCGCGCAGAACGTCGCGCAGAACATGCTGATCTCGCTGTCCGGCAGTTCGCAGACGACGCCGTCGTTCTGGATCAACCCGCGCACCGGCGTGCAGTACCCGCTGCAGATCCAGACCCCGCAATACAGCATCGCGTCGGTCGACGACCTGCTCGGCACGCCGATCTCGGCGAGCGGCCGCACGGGCATGCCGCTGCAACTGCTCGGCAACCTCGTGCAGGTGCGCAGCACCGCGAACCCGGCCGTGATCACGCACTACAACATCCGCCCGGCGATCGACGTGTACGTGAGCGTCGAAGGCCGCGACCTCGGCTCGGTCGCGGGCGAGATCGACCGCATCGTGTCCGACGCGCGCGCGACGCTGCCGCGCGGCACCGACCTGACGGTGCGCGGCCAGGTCGAGACGATGCGCACGTCGTATATCGGCCTCGGCGCGGGTGTCGCGATGGCGATCGTGCTCGTCTACCTGCTGATCGTCGTCAATTTCCAGTCGTGGCTCGACCCGCTGATCATCATCAGCGCGATGCCGGCCGCGCTCGCCGGCATCGCGTGGATGCTGTTCATCACCGGCACGCACCTGAGCGTGCCCGCGCTGACGGGCGCGATCATGACGGTGGGCGTCGCGACCGCGAACAGCATTCTGGTCGTGTCGTTCGCGCGCCAGCGCCTCGCGGCCGGCGCGCCGCCGCTCACGGCCGCGCTGGAGGCCGGCGCGACGCGGATCCGGCCGGTATTGATGACGGCGCTCGCGATGATCATCGGGATGGTGCCGATGGCGCTCGGTCTCGGCGAAGGCGCCGAGCAGAATGCGCCGCTCGGCCGCGCGGTGATCGGCGGGCTGCTGTTCGCGACCGTTTCGACGTTGCTGTTCGTGCCGCTCGTGTTCGGCGGCGTGCATGCACGGCTGGCCCGCCGGCGCGCGCGCCAGGCCGGACACTGACTTTCGCCCCACTACCCGGTTGAATTGGTTGAATTCATGGAAGAGAAACATCACAGCTCCGTCGGCATCCAGGTGGACGAACACGGCATGCACCTGCCGACGCGCACGTCGGTATCGCGGCGCGGGCGCATCGTCCTGATCGTGATCGGCGTGCTGCTGGCCGCCGGCGCCGCGCGCACGATCGTCGTCAACGTGCTGAACCGCAACCGGCTCGATGCGGTCGCCGAGCAGAACACGCGCCAGTACGTGAACGTCGTGCATCCGGCCGACGCGGCCACCGGCGGCAAGCTGACGCTGCCCGGCACGCTGCGCGGCTTCGTCGAGGCACCGATCTACGCGCGGGCAAGCGGCTACGTGCTGCGCTGGCAGGCCGACATCGGCGCGCACGTGAAGCAAGGGCAGACGCTCGCCGAACTCGACACCCCCGAGCTGAACCAGGAACTCGCGCAGGCCACCGCGCAACGCCAGCAGGCGCAGGCCGCGCTCGCGCTCGCGAAGACGTCGTTCGACCGCGCGCAGCAGCTGCGCCAGCGCGATGCCGTGTCGCAGCAGGAACTCGACGACCGGCAAGGCGCGTTCAACCAGGGCACCGCGAACCTCGCCGCGGCCGATGCGAACATGCGCCGGCTCACCGAGCTGAAGGGTTTCCAGCGGATCGTCGCGCCGATCGACGGGATCGTCACGCAGCGCAACGTCGACGTCGGCGATCTCGTCAACTCGGGCAACGCGGGCCGCTCGCTGTTCACGGTCGTGCAGGCCGACCGGCTGCGCCTCTACGTTCAGGTGCCGCAGGCCTACGCGCAGCAGGTGAAGGTCGGCCAGCACGTGAGCGTCGCGCAGGCCGAACTGCCGGGCAAGACCTTCGACGGCACGATCACGCGCACGTCCGAGGCGATCGACGTCGCGACGCGCTCGCTGCAGATCGAGATCACGCTGCCGAACCCGGACGGCCGGCTGCTGCCCGGCGCCTACGTGCAGGCCACGCTACCGATGACGCCGGTCGGCCGCCTGCAGGTCCCGGCCAATACGCTGCTGTTCCGCGGCGAAGGCCCGACGGTCGCGACCGTCGATGCGAACGGCCAGGTCCATCTGAAGCAGGTGACGGTCGTGCGCACGATCGGCCAGACGCTCGAAGTCGACGGCCCCCTCACGCCGAACGACCGCCTCGTCGCGAACCCGAGCGACGCGCTTGCGAACGGCGACAAGGTCGTCGTGCAGGCACCGGCCGCGCAACCGGCATCGGCCGCATCGGCCGCCTCGGGAGCGAAGTCGTGACCGCGATGCGTGTCCGCGCGCGGCCCGTCGCGCTCGCCGCCGTCGCGGCAGCCGCCCTCGCCGGCTGCGCCGTCGGCCCGGACTACCAGCGCCCGGCCGTCGACACGCCGGCCGCATGGCGGCTCGACCCGGCCGACGCGTACTGGCATCCGGCCGCGCCGGCCCGCGCGCCGCTCGATCCCGCGTGGTGGACCGCGTTCGGCGATCCGCAACTCGATGCACTGGAAACCGACGCGCTGCGCAACAACCAGAACCTGAAGGCCGTGGCCGCGCGCTACGACCAGGCGAAGGCGACGCTCGCGTCCGTCGCATCCGCGCAATATCCGGCGGTCGGCCTGACCGCGAGCGGCCAGCGCTTCAAGATCTCCGCCGACCGGCCGCAGACCAACTACGCGACACAAAGCATGTCGACCGTGCAGAACGACGTCCAGGTCGGTGCGGCCGTCAGCTACGAGCTCGACCTGTTCGGCCGCGTGCGGCGCAGCGTCGAATCGGCCCAGGCGACCACCGAGCAGGCGCGCGACGATTTCGCGAACGCTCGCCTCGTGCTGACGGCCGACCTCGCGTCGAGCTATTTCGCGCTGCGCGAGCTCGATACCGAGATCGATGTCGTCAAACGTTCGATCGACCTGCAGCAGAAGGCGCTCGACTACGTGAGCGCGCGCCACGACCTCGGCGCGGTGTCGGGCCTCGACCTGCTGCAGCAGCGCTCGCAGCTCGACGCGACGCGCACGCAGGCCCAGTTGCTGCTCCAGCAGCGCGCGCAGGTCGAAACCGCGATCGCGACGCTGGTCGGCACGCCGGCCCCCGAATTCTCGCTGCCGCCGCGCGTGGTGCCGATCAACGCGCCCGCGCTGCCGACCGGCATGCCGAGCGACCTGCTGCAGCGGCGCCCCGACGTCGCATCGGCCGAGCGCGCGATGGCGGCCGCGAACGCGCAGATCGGCGTCGCGCGCGCCGCGTATTTTCCGCGCATCACGCTGTCGCCGGACATCGGCTGGGATGCAACGCGCTTTGCGGGTCTGTTCAGCGTGCCGGCGCTGCTGTGGTCGGTCGGCGGGTCGCTCAGCCAGCCGCTGTTCGAAGGCGGCAGGCTGAAGGCCGGCGTCGATTTCGCGCAGGCCGGCTACGTCGCCGCGCAGGCCAGCTACCGGCAGACCGTGCTCACCGCGTTCCAGGAGGTGCAAAATGCGGTCACGGGCCTGTCGGTCCTCGCCGACGCCGCGCAGCAGGCATCGGCGGCCGTCGACGACGCGCGCAAGCTCGTGTCGCTCGCGCAGGACCGCTACGCGGGCGGCCTGACGCCGTTCATCGACGTCCTGACGGCGCAGCAGCAACTGTTGACGAGCGAGCGCCAGGCCGTGCAGATCCAGGGCCAGCGCGCGGCGCTCGTCGTGTTTCTCGCGAAGGCGCTCGGCGGCGGCTGGGACGGCGCCACGGCGAACGGCGCCGCGCCCTCCGACGTCGCGGCGGCGGGCCCGCAGCGCACCGCGGGCGTCGGCCCTTAACCCGGTTACGCGGAATACGAACATGAAAGTGCTGATCGTCGAAGACGAACCGAAAGTCGTCGAATACCTGAAGAGCGGCCTGACCGAGGAAGGCTGGGTCGTCGACACCGCGCTCGACGGCGAGGACGGCGCGTGGAAGGCCGTCGAATTCGACTACGACGTGGTCGTGCTCGACGTGATGCTGCCGAAGCTCGACGGCTTCGGCGTGCTGCGTGCGTTGCGCGCGCAGAAGCAGACGCCCGTCATCATGCTGACCGCGCGCGACCGCGTCGACGATCGCGTGCGCGGGCTGCGCGGCGGCGCCGACGACTACCTGACCAAGCCCTTCTCGTTCCTCGAACTGATCGAGCGGCTGCGCGCGCTGACGCGCCGCGCGCGCGTGCAGGAATCGACGCTGATCTCGATCGGCGACCTGCGCGTCGACCTGATCGGCCGCCGCGCGACGCGCGACGGCACGCGGCTCGACCTCACCGCGCAGGAATTCCAGCTGCTCGGCGTGCTGGCCCGGCGCAGCGGCGAAGTGCTGTCGAAGACGACGATCGCCGAACTCGTGTGGGACGTGAACTTCGACAGCAACGCGAACGTCGTCGAGACGGCGATCAAGCGGCTGCGCGCCAAACTCGACGGCCCGTTCGCGGACAAGCTGCTGCACACGATCCGCGGGATGGGCTACGTGCTCGAGGCGCGCGAGGACGGCGACACCGAGAGGACGGCATGAAACGCTCGATCGTCCTGCGGCTGTCGGCGATGTTCGGCATCGTGTCGCTGCTCGTGTTCACGCTGGTCGGCTGCGGGCTGTTCGTGATGATGGAGCGCCAGCTGTTCGCCGAGTTGCGCGCGACGATCGACACGCGCGCGAAGGTGGCCGAGATGATCGTGTCGCATGCGACCACGGCCGCACGCGGCCGCCTGATGCAGGAAAAGCTCGCCGATCTCGAACCGCCCGACGGCTCGACGCACTATCAGGTCGTCAGCGACAACCCGGCGTTCCGCTTCGGCAGCCCCGTCAACGGCGTGCCGCTCGACCCGCCGTTCGGCGCGTACCAGCGCTACGAGCTCAACGACAGCAGCTACGCGGTGATGACGAAGACCGTCACGCTGGCCGGCGCCGGCGAACGGCCGACGCTGCAGCTGGTGGTCGCGACGTCGTGCGAGCGCACGCAGCGGATGCTGCGCCGCTTCGGCTGGACGCTCGCCGCGCTGATCGCGACGGCCACCGTCATCACGCTGCTGCTGAGCCGCGCGGTCGCGCGCTTCGGGCTCGCGCCGCTCGACCGGCTGTCGCAGGACGCGGCGAGCGTGAGCGCGACCAACCGCCGCCAGCGGCTGCAGACCGATGCACTGCCGACCGAGCTGCGCGACCTCGCGACGTCGTTCAACGGCGCGCTCGAACGGATCCAGCAGACCTACGCACGGCTCGAAGCGTTCAACGCGGACGTCGCGCACGAGCTGCGCACGCCGATCAGCATCCTGATCGGCCAGACCCAGGTCGCGCTGACGAGCCGCGACCAGTCGGTCGACCGGATGCGCCAGACGCTGCAATCGAACCTCGAGGAATTCGAGCGGCTGCGCGTGATCATCAACGACATGCTGTTCCTGTCGCGCAGCGATCGCGGCGAGCGCGCGACCGACCTGAAGGACGTGTCGCTTGCCGACGAGGTGCGGCGCATGCTCGATTTCCTCGAAATCCCGCTCGACGAGGCGCAACTGCATGCCGAACTGCACGGCGACGCACGCGCGGCCGTCGATCCGTCGCTGTTCCGCCGCGCGATGACGAACCTGCTGATCAACGCGATCCAGCATTCGGCGCCCGGCGCGACGGTGAACGTGACGATCACGCGCCGCGACACGCTCGTCGACATGGCCGTGTCGAACCCCGGCGAGCCGATCGATCCGGTGCAGCGCCCGCACGTGTTCGAGCGCTTCTACCGGCTCGAGGAAGCGCGTGCGAACAGCAAGGAAAACCACGGGCTCGGGCTGTCGATCGTCAAGGCCGTGGCCGAGATGCACGGCGGCGGCGTGTTCGTCGCGTGTTCGGGCGGCGTCAATACGTTCGGCTTCTCGGTGTCGACGGAACCCTGCGCGGGCGGACCGCTGCGCGCGGCCGACGTAACCGCCCCGGCCGAGTCCCAGCCGGACCACGCGCCGCGCGCGCTGCACTGACGGCGGCCGCGCGCCGCCGAGGGCAGTTTTCTTCAATACCGGCCGAAACGGCTCCCGTAGTCTCGATGCGACTTTCGACATTTCGCATGGAGACACCTGATGAGCATGCTCATTTCGATGGCCGCATTCGCGCTGGCCTCGTCGATCACCCCCGGTCCCGTCAACATCGTCGCGCTCAGCGCGGGCGCCCGTCACGGCCTTGGCGCTAGCTTGCGCTACGCGGCCGGCGCGACGCTCGGCTTCGTCGCGCTCTTTCTGCTGATCGGCCTCGGCCTGCACGCGGCGCTCGCGCGCTGGCCCGTGCTGACGACGGCCACGCAATGGTCGGGGATCGCGTTCCTGCTTTACATGGCGCTGCGGCTCGCGCTCGACGACGGCCGGCTGTCGGCCGACCCGGACGTGGCCGGCCCGTCGGCGGCGGCCGGCGCGGCGATGCAGTGGCTCAATCCGAAGGCATGGCTCGCGTGCGTGGCCGCGATGGGCGCCTATGCGGCCGACGGCGACCGCACACAGGTCTGGTTATTCGCCGCGCTGTATCTGGTGATCTGCTTCGCGTCGATCGCGTGCTGGGCGTATGCGGGCGCGTCGCTGCGGCATCGGCTCGCGAACGCGCGGCGCATGCGCGTGTTCAACCGGCTGATGGCGCTGCTGCTGGCAGGCAGCGCGTTGTTCCTGCTCGACGTGTAGCCGCGCTGCCGGTCAGCGCATCGCGCTGCGGTACTGTCCGGGCGTCGCGGCCGCGATGCGCCGGAATGCGCGCTGGAAATGGGCCTGGTCGGCAAAGCCCGCGTCGAGCGCGACTTCGGCGATCGGCCGGCCGCGGCGCAGCTCGGTGCGGCCGTACTGCACGCGACGATCGATCAGGAATGCATGCGGCGTCATCCCGTAGCGCGCGTTGAAGGTGCGGATCAGATACGACGGCGACAGGTCGGCCGCCGCGCAGATCGCATCGAGCGTCACGCCCTCGCGACAATGTGCGGCGATGTAGTCGGCCGCGCGCGCGAGCTTCGCGTTGTCGTCGCCCGGCCGCGGGTCGGGCGGTTCGCGATCGAGTGCGCCATGCAGTTGCGTGAAGAATTCGACCGCCGCGCTTTCCTTGCCGAGCAGATCGACCGATGGCGACACGAGCGTGCGATAGAACCCGCCAAATTGCGCAAACAGGTCGCCCCGTTCCGTCAATTTCGGCGAAAAACCGTGAAAATCACCGTTCGGATCGCGGCCCAGCGAATGCTGCAGCCGCGCGAGCCACGGCACCTCGACATAGACCATCCGGTACGCCCACGCATCTGGGCCGTACGGATTGCAGGCATGCACCTGTTCCGGATCGATGATCACGAGCACGCCGCGCCCGACGTGTGCGTTCGTCGCACCGTTCACGTAGGTGCTCGTGCCACCGACGATCGCGCCCACCGAAAACGTATCGTGCGTGTGCTTCGCGTAGCAGATCTCGCGTCCGTCGTCGACGGTACGCGCCTCGATGAACGGCAGCGCGGCGTCGCGCCAGAACGGCGACGGATCGATGGATCGGTTGGCGGTACGGCTCACGCGGCGGGCTCCCGGTTCGGACGGCGAACGCTCACCGTACAAGACTGTGAGGCGGCGCGCAACCGGCGCTCCCCGCTTCGACGCCGGATCGCGCCGTTTCGCCTAAGCTTTGAGTTCCGGCCGCCGCGGCACGCGCGGCGGTTCCCGTTCACTCCTCTCCCGTCACGCTCATGCACATCGATCTGAAAGGCAAGACCGCGGTCGTCACCGCCTCCACCGCCGGCATCGGGCTCGCGATCGCCGAAGGGCTCGCGCGCGCCGGTGCGCGCGTCGTCGTCAACGGCCGCAGCGACACGTCGGTGCAGTCGGCGCTCGCGCAACTGCGCGCCACCGTGCCCGGCGCGAGCTTCGACGGCGTCGCCGCCGACCTGTCCGACGCGGCCGGCGTCGCGCGCATCACGCAGCACACGCCGCAGGCCGACATCCTCGTCAACAATGCGGGCATCTACGGGCTGAAGGCGTTCTTCGAGATCGACGACGCCGAGTGGGAACATTACTTCCAGATGAACGTGATGTCCGGCGTGCGGCTGGCGCGGCATTACCTGAAGGGAATGATCGAACGCAATGCCGGGCGCATCGTGTTCATTTCGTCGGAATCGGGCCTGAACATCCCGGTCGACATGATTCATTACGGGTTCACGAAAACCGCGCAGCTGTCGATCGCGCGCGGCCTCGCGAAGCTCGCGGCCGGCACGCGCGTGACCGTCAACTCGGTGCTGCCGGGGCCGACGATGTCGGAGGGCGTGCGGGCGCTGCTGAAGGAAACGGCCGACGAGACCGGCCGTAGCGTGGAGGACGTAGCCGTGGATTTCGTGCGCAACCATCGCTCGAGCTCGATCATCCAGCGGCCCGCGACGCCCGAGGAAGTGGCGAACCTGGTCGTCTACGTGTGCTCGCCACTCGCTTCGGCGACGACGGGCGCCGCGTTGCGGGTGGACGGCGGCGTGGTCGACACGATCGCGTAACGACGGGCGGGCAAGGCCGCCGCGCTAGCGCGAAGCGGCCTTGCCCGGCTGGAGCGTGCCCTTGCGGTCGGCGTCCATGCAGGAATCGAAGCCGTATTGCGTGACGACGCCGGCCCTGTCGAACACCACGAAATACTCGCGATGATCGTTGCCGTGCTCGATGAAGTAGTTGTAGCAGACGCCGCTGCCGTTGCGCACCATCCATACGCTGCGCGGGTTGCCGCCGGCGCGGACGACGTCGGCGCGCGTCGCGCCATGCCGCGATGCGGCGCGCGCGAGCGGCGTGCGTGAATACGAGAATGGCAACCACGAGTCGAACCACGCGCAGCCGTGCAACATCAGGCAACTCGCGGCCAGGGACAGCGTCGCGGCGGGTCGGGACATCGAAATCAATCGCATGCTTGGGAAAATCTGCTGCGCCGTGCCGGCGTGATCGAAAGCCCCATGCTACTAGACCTTTGGGTCCGGATCGAAAAGAAATGTAGAGATCTTTATACGAATCCCTGCATGGCATGCCCGCGCGCAAGCCGGATCGTGCGGCCGGCGCATGCTTGCATGCGCATCGATACCGCTGCGCCGCCGCCTCGAATCGGCGCAGCGGCGCGCCTCGTCACGCGATCCACTCGGCCCACAGCATCGTCAGCACCGTCATCAGCGCGGGACCGACGAACAGTCCGATCAGGCCGAACGTCTCGGCGCCGCCGAGGATGCCGAACAGCACGAGCAGGAACGGCAGCCGCGCCGAGCTGCCGATCAGCACCGGCCGCACGAAATGCTCGGCGACGAACACGACGATGAAACCCAGCACGGCCACCACGACGGCCCACATCGTCGCGCCCTGCACGAACAGCCAGAGCGCCGCACCGCAGAACACGATCGGCGCGCAGAACGGCAGCATCGCGGCGATCGCCGTGACGAGGCCGAGCAGCGCCGCATGCGGGACGCCGGCCAACGCATACGCGATGCCGAGCAGCGCGCCCTCGCCGAGCCCGACGACGACGAGCCCCGTCACCGTGCCGTACACGGCCTTGACCATCCGGTCGATCAGTTCCGCGCCGTTGTGCCCGAACGCGCGCCGCGCGCCCTGCAGCAACGCGCCCGACAGCTTGTGGCCCGCGCGCAGGATCACGAACAGCGTGACGAGCATGAAGCCGAATTCGAGCAGCGCATGCGCGAGTTTCGTGCCGAACTGCCGGCCGAACGCAAGGAATTTCTCGCTGTTGACGCCGTGCATCGCGCTGGACGCATGCAGCGGATGACCGAGATTGGCCTGCCACCATTCGGTGATCTGCGCCGATCCGTAAGGCAGCCGGCCGACGACGTCCGGCAACGGAATGCCGTTCTCCTGGACCGTCCTCAGCCATTCGCGCAGGTCGTGCGCCTGCCCGATCGCCTGGGTCGCCGCGACGGCGATCGGCAGCACGACGAGCAGCGAGATCCCGGCCGTGATGACGGTCGCGATGAGCGTCGGCCGGTCACGGAACAGCCGGTGCGATTCGAAGCATTTGAGCAGCGGCCACATCGCGATGGCGATCACGCAGGCCCATGCGATGGCGGGAATGAAGTCGCGGATCACCCACAGCGCGAGCACCAGCAGCGCCGCATACAGCACGATGCGGGCAATCTGCTGCGCGCGCGGCCGTGCGACGGAGTCGTGAGACGACGGGTCATGTGCGCCCATGGCACCTCTGTCGAAATGAAAAAATGGCGGTTCGCGCCGGCAACCGGCCTGCGCGAACCGCCATTCTATCCATCGGCGCCGGATCGGCGGCGCGCATCATGCACGGGCCGCGCCGGCGCGCCGTGCCGCCACGGCCGCTCAGGCCACCTTGTCGGCGATCCGGTAACGCTCGAGCCAGTGCGCGTACGGCGCGGGCAGCGTCCACGACGGACGCTCGACGCCCAACTGCTTGGCTGCGTAGTACGGCCAGTGCGGATCGGCCAGATGCGCGCGGCCGACCATCACGAGATCCAGCTGCTCTTCGGCCACCACGCGGTTCGCCAGTTGCGGGGTGTCGATCCCCCACGCGGACGACACCGGCAGCCCGGCCTCGCGGCGCACGCGCTCGGCGATCGGCGCGAGGAACGCCGGGCCCCACGGAATCTGTGCGGTGGGCGTCGAGAAGCCGACCGACACGCTCAGCATGTCGAGTCCTTCCTGCTTCATCCGCTGCGTGAGCGCGATCGACTCGGCGAGCGTCTCTTCGTCGCGGCCGTCGTATTCGATCACGCCGAGGCGCGCGGTCAGCGGCAGGTGCTCGGGCCAGACCTTGCGGACGGCCGCGAGCGTATCGACGAGGAAGCGGCCGCGATTCTCGGCCGAGCCGCCGTATTCGTCGGTGCGGTGGTTCGAATGCACCGAGAAGAAGCTCTGGCCGAGGTAGCCGTGCGCGAAGTGCAGTTCGAGCCATTCGAAGCCGAGGTCGCGTGCGCGCTTCGCCGACGCGACGAAATCGGCCTGCACGCGGGCGATGTCGTCGTGCGTCATTTCATGCGGCACTTTCGGCAGGTGCGCGCCGAACGGCACGGCCGACGGTGCGATGGTCTGCCAGCCGTGCGGATTGCCGTCGGCGATATGGTCGTCGCCTTCCCACGGACGGTTCGCGCTCGCCTTGCGGCCTGCGTGCGCGATCTGGATGCCGGGCACCGCGCCGGCCGTCTTGATCGCTGCGACCGACGGCGCGAACGCTTCGGCCTGGGCATCGTTCCACAGCCCGGCACAGCCCGGCGTGATGCGCCCTTCCGGCGACACGGCCGTCGCCTCCGCGATCACGAGGCCCGCACCGCCGCGCGCGATGCCGGCCAGATGCACGTGATGCCAGTCGTTGACGACGCCGTCTTCCGCGACGTACTGGCACATCGGCGGCACCGCGATGCGGTTGCGCAGCGTGACATCCTTGAGTTTGAACGGTTCGAACAGGGCAGACATCCACGACTCCTTTGCTTGGTTCTGCAAAACGACTGGGAACTCGCCGCGCGATGCGCGCGGCGGAACGATCGGGACCGTCGCCGGCGATGCCCGGCGACGGAGCGGGAACGGCGCCGGAGCGGGCCGGCGCCATGCGATTACAGATGGCCGAGCTTCGCGAGCAATGCCTCGGCAGCCGGCTCCGACGACGCGGGGTTCTGCCCCGTGATCAGCAGCCCGTCGGTGACGACATGCGGCGCCCAGTCGGCGCTGCGCTCGAATTCCGCGCCGTTGGTCTTCAACATGTCCTCGACGAGGAACGGCACGACTTCCGTCAGTTCGACGGCCGCTTCCTCGCTGTTGGTGAAGCCCGTCGCACGCTTGCCGCGCACGACCGATTCGCCGGTCTGCGGGTTCTTCACGTGGCGCAGCACGCCCGGCGCGTGGCAGACGGCCGCGACCGGCTTGCCGGCGGCGAGCGCGCGCTCGATCAGGCCGATCGAATGCAGATCCTCGGCGAGATCCCACAGCGGGCCGTGGCCGCCCGGGTAGAACACGGCGTCGTAGTCGTCCACCGATACGTCGGTCAGCTTGCGCGTCGACGCGAGTTCGGCCTTGGCCGCCGCATCCGCCTCGAAGCGGCGCGTCGCGTCGGTCTGCGCGGCCGGATCGCTGCTTTTCGGATCGAGCGGCGGCTGGCCGCCCTTCGGCGATGCGAGCGTCAGCTCGACGCCGGCATCCTTGAACGCGTAGTACGGCGCGGCCAGTTCCTCGAGCCAGAAGCCGGTTTTCTTGCCGGTGTCGCCGAGCGTGTCGTGCGAGGTCAGGACAACCAGAATCTTCATGATCGGACACTCCTTCGAAAATGAACGGGGAAACGGCGCCGCGCAACCGGGCTAGCCGGTCGGCGCGGCACGCCTGTCGGTTAGTCAGCGTTGGCGCATCAACGTGCGATTCATTGCGCCAAATGCCGCACGCACCTATTAGACCAGTCGTCTAGAAACGGGCCAAATAAAACGACGGCGTCTCGCTGCCTGGACAGCATCGCAGCGAGAAATGGCATTTTCGCGTCTTGGTTGTCCGGGCCCGAATACGTCGTCGCATTCATGAGGACGGATGATAGCGCCGGATTAGACCGGTCGTCTAGAAAAACGGGCATTCGTCCCTGCCGACGTCATGGCCTTTTCGTCGACCCGGCGCGGAACGCGGGATACGGCCCGACAACGCCCGCGCCGATCGCGTCCCGCCCCGCTCCCGCGCTGCCTAGCCGCGCAGCGGGCCGTCCGTGTCGCCGGCCTCGATGGCCGGCGCCTCGAGCCGGTGCTCGCGCACGCCATCGCTCAGCAGCCGCAGCATCAGTTCCGCCAGCGCGCGCCCCGACGCATGCCCGGTCGGCTGCACGACGGCCGTGACGCGATACGGATGGGCGATGTCCGCCGGCACGCCGTCATAGACGATCAGCGACATGTCTTCACCCAGGCGCAGCCCGCTTTCCACGAGCGCGCGGAACGCCCCGCCGCCCGCGATGTTGTTGTCGACCAGCAGCGCCGTCGGCCGCTCGTCACGCGCGAGCAATGCCCGCATCGCCTGCTGCCCGCCGTCGTGCGTAAACGGACACTCGACGAGCAGCGCCGGATCGGGCTCGATACCGGCTTCGCGCAACGCCGACAGATAACCGGCTCGCCGCTGAGCCGCGAAATTCAGCGCCAGCGGCGCGCCGATCATCGCGATGCGCCGATGCCCGAAGCCGGTCAGCCTGCGCACCGCGTCGCGCGCGCCGGCTTCGTTGTCGAAATCGAACCACGCGTACGGTTCGGCCGCCTGTGTGCGGCCATACGCGACGTACGGAAACGCGCTCGATTGCAGGTACGCGATGCGCGGATCGTCGACCAGCGTGCGCGCGACGATCAGCCCGTCGACGAGCTTGCCGTCGACGATCCGCCGATAGGTGTCCAGCTCCGCGTCCGGTCGCGCGGACGCAATGATGAAATCGAGATTGCGCTCGGCGAGCCGCTCGGTGATGCCCGCGACAACCTCGCCGAAGCGCGGATCGCCGAGATCGCCCGCGCCGAACGGATAGACGATCCCGATCATGTCGGCCCGGCCGGTCGCCAGCCGCCGCGCGGTCGGATCGGCCACATAGCCCATTTCCCGCGCCGCCCGCGCGACGCGTTCGCGCGTTGCCTCGCTGACGTCGTCGTAACCGTTCAACGCGCGACTGACCGTCGTCCGCGACAGCCCGAGCGCGTCCGATAGCGCCTTCAGATTCACCTTCACCGTCGTTCCTCGCACTCCATGTGCCGCACGGCATGCCGATTGGCGGCAATTGTTTCCGCTCGGTAGCGATTACCGTCAAATAATTATCTTTTGATTTCCAAACCGGTTTGAAATAGCATCCAAACCGGTTTGGACATCGATGCCCACTCAGCCGTTCACTTTCACTTTTCCAGGAAACGACGACGAGATGACATACTTTCCCTTTTTCCGCCCGGCGACGACCCGGCGTTTGCTCCTCGCTGGCGGCGCACTCGCCGCCTTCGCGTCCGTCGCGCACGCGCAGTCCGGCGGCACGGGCGCGCCCATGCCCACTCCTCACTCCCAGCAAGCCTACGATCCCGAAGGCAACTTCACGATGCGCTGGACGCGCGCGGACATCCGCCAGATCGTCGCGCAATCGCACACCGCCGGCGCCGACAAGAACTCGCTGCCGCAAGCGCTGACCATGCCGGACATCCCGCAGGATTTTCCGCTGATCAACTCGAACGTGTGGGTGTGGGACACCTGGCCGCTGGCCGACCTGCGCGCGAACCAGCTCAGCTACAAGGGCTGGGAGGTGATCTTTTCGCTCACCGCCGATCCGCACGCGGGCTACACGTTCGACGACCGTCACGTCCATGCGCGCATCGGCTTCTTCTACCGCCGCGCGGGCATCCCCGCGTCGCAACGCCCCGCGAACGGCGGTTGGACCTGGGGCGGCCACCTGTTCCCGGACGGCGCGAGCGCCAAGGTGTTCGGCACCGCGCCGATGACCAACAACGCCGAATGGTCGGGCTCGGCCCGCCTCACGCACGGCGACAACGTCAACCTCTACTACACCGCGACGTCGTTCAACCGCTCGGCGCCCGGCGGCGCCGACATCACGCCGCCGCAGGCGATCATCACGCGCGCCGACGGCCACATCCACGCCGACGACAAGCATGTGTGGTTCAGCGGCTTCGACGATCACAAGGCGCTGCTGGAACCGGACGGCAAGTACTACCAGACCGGCCAGCAGAACACCTACTTCTCGTTCCGCGACCCGTTCGTGTTCACCGACCCCGCGCACCCGGGCAAGACCTACATGGTCTTCGAAGGCAACACGGGCGGCCCGCGCGGCGCACGCACCTGCACCGACGCCGACCTCGGCTACGCGGCGAACGATCCGTACAAGGAAGATCTCAACGCGGTGATGAATTCGGGCGCAGTGTATCAAAAGGCCAATGTCGGCCTCGCGATCGCCACGAACCCGCAACTGACCGAGTGGAAGTTCCTGCCGCCCATCCTGTCGGCGAACTGCGTCGACGACCAGACCGAGCGCCCGCAGATCTACCTGAAGGACGGCAAGTACTACCTGTTCACGATCAGCCACCGCACGACGATGGCGGCCGGCGTCGACGGCCCGGACGGCGTGTACGGCTTCGTCGGCAATGGCATCCGCAGCGACTTCCTGCCGCTGAACGGCGGCAGCGGCCTCGTGCTCGGCAACCCGACCGACTTCTCCGCGCCGGCCGGCGCGCCGTATTCGCAGGATCCGAACCAGAATCCGCGCGAATTCCAGTCGTATTCGCACTACGTGATGCCGGGCGGGCTCGTCGAGTCGTTCATCGATGCGATCGGCCCGCGCCGAGGCGGCACGCTCGCGCCGACGGTGAAGGTGCGCATCAACGGCACGTCGACGGCGGTCGACCGCGCCTATGGACGCGGCGGGCTCGGCGGCTACGGCGACATTCCGGCGAACCTGCCCGCAACCGGGGCCGGCCACAACGGCGGCAACAGCCAGGGCAATCAGGATAACCAACAATAACGAGAGCAGGTAAAGGCACGGGGTTGAGGAGGCGCGCATCGCGCGTGTCGCGTGTGCGCCTCCCTTTTTTCTTTCGACCATCGCGCATGCCGCCGTTGCAAGCGGCATGCGCCCTCCTTGCCCGCTTCGCCCGACGAAGCACCGGACCGCGCATGAATTCGACGTCTTTCCGCCTTACCTTCCGGATCGCCCGGTTGCTGCTCGCCTGCCTGGCGTGCGCACCGGTCGCCGCCGCACCGTGCAACGCACCGGCCAACGACGGCACGCCGCAATGGCGGCCCGCGCTCCACTACACGCCGCAGCGCAACTGGATGAACGATCCGAACGGCCTCGTCTACGACAACGGTCGTTATCACCTGTTCTATCAATACAATCCGCTCGGCAACGACTGGGGCAACATGTCCTGGGGCCATGCGACGAGCAGCGATCTCGTCCACTGGCAAGAGCAGCCGGTTGCCATGCGCGCGAACGCCAGCGAGGAAATCTTCTCGGGCTCGATCGTCGCCGACACGCTGAACACGTCCGGCCTCGGCAAACCGGGCCGCACGCCGCTCGTCGCGCTATATACGAGCGTCTACAAGCCCGGCTCGGGTCACGCACCGGGCATACAGGCCCAGTCGCTTGCCTACAGCCTCGACCAGGGCACGACCTGGCAGCCGTATGCGCACAACCCGGTGCTCACGCTCGATCCCGAATCGAAGGAATTTCGCGACCCGAAAGTGTCGTGGTATGCGCCGGGCGGCTACTGGCTGATGACGACGGTCGTCGCCGACGCGCATGTCGTGAAGCTCTATCGCTCCGACGACCTGATCCACTGGAATTTCCTGAGCGACTTCACGCGGCCGGGCGTGCCGCACGACGGCGCGCTGTGGGAAATGCCGGACCTCGTGCCGCTGCCGCTCGACGACGATCCGACACGCATCAGGTGGGTCATGATCGTCAACGTCAACCCGTGGTCGATCGCGGGCGGTTCCGGTGCGATGTATTTCGTCGGCAACTTCGACGGCCGCACCTTTGTGCCCGATCGCGTCGCGCCCGCCGGCTCCGATCCCGCGCAATTCCGCTGGGTCGACCACGGCGCGGACTTCTACGCGGCCGGCACGTTCTCGGGCGCGCCTGGCGCACGGCCCGTCGCGATCGCGTGGATGAGCAACTGGGATTACGCGGCGAAAGCGCCGACCTCGCCGTGGCGTGGCGCGACCACCCTGCCGCGCGCGCTGTCGCTGAAGACGATCGACGGCGAGCCGACGCTCGTCGTCGCGCCGGCCGCCGCATTCGACGCGTGGGCGGACAGCCGGCCCGCCGTGCACGAAGGCGACCTGACGGTCGACTCCGCGACGCGTGCGCTGTCGGCCGCGACGCGCGGCGTGGTCCAGCGGATCACGGTGACGATCTCGCCTCGGCAAGCGGCGCGGGCCGGCCTGATCGTCAGAGGTTCGGCGGACGGATCGACCGGCACGCGGATCGTCTATGACACGGCGAAGCGCACGCTGACGCTCGACCGTTCCCGCTCCGGCGAAACGAATTTCGCCGGCACGTTCAGCCGCGAGCACATCGTGAACCTGCCGCTCGAGCGCGGGCAATTGCGGCTCGAGATCGTCGTCGATCGCGGATCGGTCGAGGTGTTCGCGAACGGCGGCCGCGTCGCGCTGACCGACCTGATCTTTCCGCCGCCCGGCGCGGACCGCGTCGCCGTGTTCGCCGAGCGTGGCCGCGCGACATTCTCCGGGCTCACGGTGACCCAGCTCGAAGCCGGCGCCTGTGCGTCCCGATAGGCACGGTTCGGCTGCTCCGTCCCGCTGGTGGCGGGGACCGTCCGCCCGGCGTTGCGTCGCACGGTGCGGTCCCCGCCTGTCGCGGCTCAGAGCAAGCCCATCCCGCCCGACGCGATGATTTCCGCGCCGACGATGAACGCCGATTCCGCCGCGCTCAGGTGCAGCACCGTCGACGCGATTTCTTCCGGCGTACCGAAGCGGCCGACCGGGACGAGGCCCTTGATCTTGCCGGCCGTCTCGTCGAGCGTCGCGGCGTCGAGCCCGAGCTTGCCGTACAGCGGCGTCTGCACCGGCCCCGGGCTCACGACGTTCACGCGCACGCCGTGCGGCAGCAGTTCCGTCGACAGCGTCTTCGCGAACGAATTGACGGCCGCCTTGCTCGCCGCGTACACCGACGAGCCGGGCATCCCGATGTGCGCGTTGATCGAGCCGTTGATCACGATCGACGCACTGCGGTTCAGCAGCGGCACCAGCGACTGGATCTGGAAATACGCGCCCTTCACGTTGGTGTTGAACACGAGGTCCCACATGGCCTCGTCGCTGTCGGCGAACGGCGCGAGCTTCGCGACGCCCGCGTTGATGAACACGGCGTCGAGCCTTGCGCCGGCCGTCGCGATCGCGTCCGCCAGCGCGCGGGCCGACGCGACGCTGCCGGCCTCGTTGCGGATCGCCAGCGCGCCTTCGCCGAGCGATTGCCGGGCGGCTTCCAGTGTCTCGACGTCGCGCCCGGTGATGATGACTCGCGCGCCTTCGGCCGCGAATGCCCTGGCGGCCGCCAGGCCGATGCCGCTGTTGCCGCCCGTGACGAGGACCGTTTTTCCTTCGAAGCGTTGCATGACGTTCTCCTGTGAACCGGTAAGTTGACCGTGAACACAGGATGCGCGCGGCGCGCGGCCTTGCCGTACGACGGGCGTGACGAACACGTTCGAAAACATCGAACATGTTCGGACGGCCGCTTTCAGCCGGTCACGTCGATCCCGTCGAGCAGCCGCTGCGCGAGGCGCGGCTCGCGCAGTTGCTCCAGCCACCATTGCAGCGCGCGGCCGTCGCGGTCGCCATGCCACGCGACGTAAAGCAGGTTCGGCTCGCGCGGACCGGCCGTCTGTTTCTCGACCAGTTCGCCGCGCGCCAGCAGCGAAGTCACGCGCCGGCGCGGCACCCAGCCGACGCCGAGCGCGTCGCGCTGCGCGAGGATCTTCGCGCGCATCGACGGCACCGCGAGCACGGCTTGCCCGCCGAGCAGCCCATAGGCACGGCCGGCCGCGCGCCGCGACGAATCGGCGACGACGACCGCGCGATGCGCGCCGATCGCATCCCGCGTCAGCGCGCCGTCCACGGCGGCCAGCGGATGGCGCGGCGACACCGCGAACACCCACTCCATCGCGCCAAGCTCGAACCATTTGAAGCCGGGAATCGCCGGCGGCTCGTTGGTCGCGCCGACCACCAGGTCCGCGCGGCCGTCGCGCAACGCTTCCCAGGTGCCGCCGAGCACTTCGTGCGTGAAGCGCAGCGACACACCCGAATCGAGCGCGTCGAACGCGCGGACGACCGGCAGCAGCGTATCGAACTCCAGCACCTCGTCGCTGACGATCGACAGGCGGTCCTCCCAGCCGCTCGCGACCTGCCGCACGCGCTGCGTGAGCCGCGCGACGTCCAACGCCAGCCGGGCCGCCTCGTCGGTCAGCAACTGTCCAGCCTGCGTGAGTTGCAGCCGGTAGCCGCGCCGGTCGAACAGCAGCGCGTCGAACCGCGTTTCGAGCTGGCGCGCCGCGTGCGACACCGTCGACGGCGCCTTGCCGAGCCGCGCGGCCGCACGCGACAGGCTGCCGGTGGCACGGATCGCGTCGAGCAGCGCCAGTTCGTCTTCGGACAGCATGAGGTCGCTCCGGTATGAGGTTGTCGTGGATCGTAAGGCAGCGGCGGGCTGCGGTCCAATCGGGCGACGAAGGCGGCGCTCACGCCAGCAAGCCGCCGATCGGCCCGCCGACTTCCGGTATCCTGACTGGCGTCGAATCACCATGATCGAGGTAACCACTGCGATGGACATCGCGATCCGTATCGAAGGCCGTCACGACCTGACGGGACAGATCTTCCGGCAGTTGCGCACCGCGATCGTCGACGGGCGCCTCGAAGGCGGCGCGCGGCTGCCGTCGACGCGCGATCTCGCGAAACAGCTCGGCGTGTCGCGCAAGACCACGCTCGACGCGTTCGAGCGCCTCGTCGCCGAGGGTTATCTGAATACGCGCGCGGGCAACGGCACGTTCGTCGCCGACGGCCTCGCGCGTGTGCCGCACGCCGCGGCGATGTCGGCACCGTCGATCGTCGCCGATACGCCGCGCATCGACGCGGTCGACGCACGCGCGCTGTGGAACGACCTGCCCGACGCGCTCGCGATGCCCACGCCGCAGGATTCGCCGGGCTTCGACTTTCGCGGCGGCGTGACCGACAAGGCGCTGTTCCCGTTCGACGCGTGGCGGCGCTGCCTGCACCATGCGCTGCGCCAGCAGGCGCGCGGCCCCGGCCAGTACCACGACCCGGCCGGCGACCCGCAGTTGCGCGGCGCGATCGCGCGCTACGTCGCGTTCAGCCGCGCGGTCGCGTGCAGTTGGGACGACGTGCTCGTCACGCAAGGCGCGCAACAGGCGCTCGATTTGCTCGCTCGCGTCGTCGTGCGGCCCGGCGATGTCGTCGCGGTCGAGGATCCCGGCTATCCGCCCGCGCGCGCCGCGTTCGCGTCGCTCGGCGCGACCGTGATCGGCGTACCGGTCGATGCGCACGGCCTCGTCACCGAACGGCTGCCCGACGAAGCCCGGCTCGTCTACGTGACGCCGTCGCACCAGTTCCCGCTCGGGATGCCGATGACGCTGGACCGGCGCGTCGCGCTGCTCGAATGGGCGCAGCGCCGCCGCGCGGTAATCATCGAGGACGACTACGACGGCGAGTTCCGCTTCGAAGGCCGGCCGGTCGAATCGCTGAAGAGCCTCGACCGCACGGGCCTCGTCGCGTACGTCGGCACGTTCTCGAAGACGATCTTTCCCGAACTGCGGATCGGCTACGCGATTCCGCCGCGCGCGCTGCGCGGCGCGCTGGCCAAGGCAAAGCAGATCGTCGACTGGCACACCTGCACGCTGACGCAGGCGGCGCTCGCGCGCTTCATGGTCGAAGGCGATTTCGCACGGCACCTGAAGCGCGTGCAGAAGCACTACGACGCGCGCCGCAAGATGCTGATCGCGCACCTGCGCGGCGAACTCGCGCCGTGGTTCGACGCGATCGTGCCGACGGCCGGCATCCACCTTGCCGCGCACCTGAAACCGGGGATCGACGAAGCGGCGCTGGTCCGCGCGGCGCGTGCGCAGGATATCGGCCTGTACGGAATCTCGACGTTCCATGTCGGCGTGCCGGTCCGCGCGGGGCTGCTGTTCGGCTATGGCGGGATCGACGCGCTGCGCATCGACACGGCGCTCGCGAAACTGGCCGGGCTGCTCGGTTCGGGCGTCGCCGCCGGATCGCCACTGGTCACCTGAATTTCCCCGGAATTGGTTATTCAAGCAGGCCAGTCCGGGTCTTAAAGTGGGTCCTGTCGCGCCACCCGTGCGCTACCAACCGAAAAGGACCTGCCATGCAACCGCGCCTGAACTTCTATACCGCCAGCCCGAATGCCATCAAGGTGATGCGCAACGCCGAGGACTTCATCGCGAAAAGCTCGATCGAGAAGCCGCTCGCCGAACTCGTCCGCCTGCGCGCGTCGCAGATCAACGGCTGCGCGTTCTGCGTCGACATGCACACGACCGACGCACGCAAGGGCGGCGAAACCGACCGCCGTCTCGCGACCGTCGTCACGTGGCGCGAAACGCCGTTCTTCACCGAGCGCGAACGCGCGGCGCTCGAATGGACCGAGGCGCTGACGCTGGTGGCCGGCAACCACGTGCCGGACGCCGTCTGGGAAGCCGTGAAGCCGCACTTCACCGACGAAGAGCTGTTCGACCTGTCGATGCTGATCGCAACGATCAACACGTGGAACCGCTTCGCGATCGCGTTCCGCAAGATGCCCGAGTAAGGAGGCGACGATGATCCGCTCCACGCTCCATCGAGCCGCCCTGTGTGCGGGGCTCGTGCTCGGCGCCGCGCTGCCGGCCGCTGCCCATGCGCACGACGCCGGCGACAAGGTCCACGCGATCATGCAACAGGCGGTGCCCGAAGCGCCCGGCAAGCTCGTCGTCGTCGCGACCGTCGACTATGCGCCAGGCCAGGCTTCCGAAGCGCACCAGCACCTCGGCTCCGTGTTCGCCGTCGTATCGAAAGGCGAAGTGCTGTCGCAGGTGAACGGCGGCCCGCTGCACCGCTATCGCGCCGGCGAAGGCTGGTACGAGGCGCCCGGCTCGCGCCACCAGGTATCGCGCAACGCGAGCGCGACCGAACCCGCCCAGCTCGTCGTGTTCGGACTGACCGGCGAGCACGTGCCGCTCACGTCGCCGATCGATCAGTGACGACGTTTTGGGGGTGCGGGCCCGATCAGGCCCGCACCCCCGCTTCGCGACCGGCTTCCCTGCCGTTCCGCACCGCTTCCTCGCCGCTTTCCTTCCGCCGGCTTCGCACCGCCGTTCCGCATTAATCGCTTCCTACACTGCACCACCGGCACGCTGCCCGTCGTCGCGTCACTTCCCTGCCCGTCCGCGCCGCCGCTCGACGCTCGCCTGATCCCGATCAAGGGCGGCGAAAACCCTTCCTTGAAATTAACTAACTCATCAATTAGCGTCGACTGCATGAACGCGAAATCCACCATCGCCAGGCCGCGCGGGCGCCGCCCGTCGGTGGGCGATTTCGACCTGCGCGACCACATGCTCGACGTCGCGATGCAGTTGTTCGCCGAACGCGGCATCGCCGCGACGACGGTCGCGCAGATCGCCGCCGCCGCCGGCGTCACGTCCGCGATGGTCCACTACTACTTCACGAACCGCGAACAACTGCTCGACGCGATCGTCGAGGAACGGATCGCGCAGGCCATCGCGTTCGTGTGGCGGCCGACCGAGCCGCAGATCGAAAGCGATCCGGTCGCGCTCGTCGCCGAACTCGTCGACCGCTTCTTCGACGTCACGCGCCGCATGCCGTGGCTGCCGTCGATCTGGCTGCGCGAGATCATCCACGAAGGCGGGCTGCTGCGCGAGCGGATGGTCCGGCGCATTCCGCTCGAGCATGTCGGGCGTTTCGCCGAACGCATCCGCGGCGCACAGCAGGCCGGCACGCTGAACCCCGCGCTCGAACCCGCCTTCCTGTTCCATTCGATCATCGCGCTCGTGATGCTGCCGCTCGCGACCGCGAAGCTGTGGCAAAGCGCGCGCGGCCTGCCGCCGATCGATCGCGACGTGCTGCACCGGCACGTCCGCGCGCTGCTCGGTTCCGGCCTGCAGCCGCCGACCGCCGCGCCGCGCGCCCGCTCGCCGCGGAGGCCGTCATGAACGCGGCCCGCGCGCTGCCGCTCGCGCTGGCCGCCGCCGTCGCGCTGCTCGCCGGGTGCGGACGGTCGACGGACCACGGCACGACCTACCAGGGTTATGTGGAAGGCGAATTCGTGTACCTGTCGTCGTCGCAGTCGGGCACGCTGACGCAGTTGTCGGTCGAGCGCGGCCAGGCCGTCGCCGCCGGCACGCCGGCGTTCTCGCTCGAAGCCGTCAGCGAAACGGCCGCGCTGCTGCAGGCGCAGCATCAGCTCGCGGCCGCCCGCGCGCAGCTTGCCGACCTGCAGACCGGCAAGCGTCCGCCGGAAGTCGCGGTCACGCAGGCGCAGCTCGCGCAGGCCAGCGCACAGGCCGCGCGCGCCGCCGCGCAACGCGCGCGCGACGAACGCCAGTACGCGGCCGGCGGCTTGTCGAAGCAGCAGCTCGACGATTCGCGCACGTCCGCGCAGACCACCGCCGCACAGATGCGCGAACTGCAGAAACAGGTCGACGTCGCGCGCCTGCCGGGCCGCGCGCAACAGGTCGCCGCCCAGGCCGCGCAGGTCGACGCCGCGCAGGCCGCGGTGGCCGAAGCGCAATGGAAGCTCGACCAGAAACGCGTCGCCGCGCCGGCGACCGGGCGCGTGTACGACACGCTGTACCGCGTCGGCGAATGGGTGCAGGCCGGCAATCCGGTCGTGCAGATGCTGCCGCCGCAAAACCTGAAGGTGCGCTTCTTCGTGCCGGAAGCCGCCATCGCATCGCTCGCGCCGGGGCGCGCGGTCGCGATCCATTGCGACGGCTGTGCGGCCGACGTGCCCGCGCGCATCACCTACGTGTCGAGCGAGGCCGAATACACGCCGCCCGTGATCTACAGCAACGAGAGCCGGACCAAGCTCGTGTTCATGATCGAGGCGCGCCCCGCCGTCGCCGACGCACCGAAGCTGCATCCGGGCCAGCCCGTCGCCGTGAGCGTGCCATGAACGCGCCGTCCGCACCGTACGCGATCGACGTCGACCGGTTGAACAAGCGGTTCGGCGACAAGCACGTCGTGAAGGACGTGTCGCTGCGCGTCGCGCGCGGCGAGATCTTCGGCTTTCTCGGGCCGAACGGCAGCGGCAAGACGACGTCGATCCGGATGATGTGCGGGCTGCTCACACCCGACTCGGGCAGCGGCACCTGCCTCGGCTACGACATCGTGCGCGACAGCGCGCAGATCAAGCGGCGCGTCGGCTACATGACGCAGCGCTTCTCGTACTGGGAAGACCTGTCGATCCGCGAGAACCTCGACTTCGTCGCACGCGTGTACGGGATGCGCGACCGCAAGGCGGCCGTCGCGCGCGCGCTCGACGGGCTCGGCCTCGCCAGCCGCGCGGATCAGCTCACCGGCGCGCTGTCGGGCGGCTGGAAGCAGCGCCTCGCGCTGGCCGCGTGCATGCTGCACGAACCCGAGCTGCTGCTGCTCGACGAGCCGACCGCCGGCGTCGACCCGGCCGCGCGCCGCGACTTCTGGGAGGAACTGCACCGGCTCGCCGCGCAGGGCATCTCGGTGCTCGTCAGCACGCACTACATGGACGAAGCCGAGCGCTGCCACAAGCTCGCCTACATCGCGTACGGCGAACTGCTCGCGCAGGGCACGTCGGCGGAAATCGTCGCATCGCAGCACCTGTCGACCCGCACGATCACCGGCGCTCGCCTGACCGAACTGTCCGCGCGGCTGCGCGCGATGCCGGGCGTCGACCAGACGGTCGTGTTCGGCTCGGCGCTGCATGTGAGCGGCCGCGATCGCGCGCGGCTCGACGCGACGCTCGACGAGGTTGCCCGCGACACGTCGCTGCAGGTCGCACCGATCGACACCGGGCTCGAGGATGTCTTCATCTTCATGATGGGCCGCGCGGCCGCGCCGCCCGGCGGGGTGTCGTCATGAACGCGTGGGCAAGCCTGCGCGAATCGTTCTCGGTCGCGCGCTGGTGGAGCATCGTGCTGAAGGAATTCCTGCAGCTGCGCCGCGACCGCGTGACGTTCGCGATGATCGTCGGCGTGCCGATCATCCAGCTCGCGCTGTTCGGCTTCGCGATCAACACCGATCCGAAGCACCTGCCGACCGCCGTGATCGTCGCCGATGCGAGCCCGTTCACGCGCAGCTTCATCGCCGCGATGCGCAATTCCGCGTACTTCGACATCGTCGAGACGCTGCCCGACGAAGCGGCCGGCCGCCATGCGCTCGCACGCGGCGACGTGCAGTTCGTGCTGAGCGTGCCGGCCGATTTCTCGCGGCGGCTGCTGCGCGGCGAGCGTCCGTCGCTGCTCGTCGAAGCGGACGCGACCGATCCGGTCGCCACGGCGTCGGCGATCGGCGCGCTGCCGGGGCTCGTGCAGCCCGTCGCGGACAAGGACCTGACGGGTCCGCTTGCGCGCCTGAACGGCCGCCCGCCCGCGTTCGACGTCGTGCTGCACCGGCTGTACAACCCGGAAGGCATCACGCAGTACAACGTCGTGCCGGGCCTGATGGGCGTGATCCTCACGATGACGATGGTGATGATGACGGGCCTCGCGATCACGCGCGAACGCGAGCGCGGCACGATGGAGAACCTGCTCGCGACGCCCGTGCGGCCGCTCGAGGTGATGACGGGCAAGATCGTCCCGTACGTGCTGATCGGGTTGGTCCAGGTGTCGATCATCGTCGCCGCGTCGCGGTTCGTGTTCGACGTGCCGTTCGTCGGCGGCGTGTTCGCGCTCTACCTCTCTGCGCTGCTGTTCATCGCCGCGAACCTGACGGTCGGCATCACGCTGTCGTCGCTCGCGCAGAACCAGTTGCAGGCGATGCAGCTCGCGGTGTTCTACTTCCTGCCGAACATCCTGCTGTCGGGCTTCATGTTCCCGTTCGCCGGGATGCCGAAGTGGGCGCAGTTCATCGGCAACCTGCTGCCGCTCACCTACTTCAACCGCCTCGCGCGCGGCATCCTGCTGAAAGGCAACGGCTGGGCCGACCTGTGGCCGTCCGTATGGCCGGTCGCGCTGTTCACCGTCGTCGTGATGGGCGTCGCGCTGCGCTTCTACCGGCGCACGCTCGATTAGGCGGCACGCGATGAAACCGGCCCCACCCCGCGCCTCCCATGCCGCCCGCGGCTGCGCATTGGCCGCCGCCGCGCTGCTCGTCGCCGGCTGCGCGGTCGGGCCGGATTTCCGTACACCGGATGCGCCGGCCACGCAGCAATACACGCGCGGCGAGCCGCCTGCGACAACGGTCGCCGCGAGCGGCCCGGCCGGCGACGCGCAGACTTTCTCGTCGGCCACGCACACGCCGCAGCGCTGGTGGACGCAGTTCGGCTCCGAACCGTTGAACCGGCTCGTCGATACCGCGTGGCAGAACAGCCCCACGCTCGCCGAGGCGCGCGCGCGGCTCGACGAAGCGCGACAGAACCATGCAGCCGAAGCCGGCGCGACGATGCTGCCGCGCGTCGACGCGAACCTGTCCGCCACGCGCGAGCGAGTCGACACCACCGCGTTCGGGCTGCCGGCCAACGTACCGAGCCCGGGGCCGTTCACGCTGTACGACGCGTCGGTGACCGTGTCGTACGTGCTCGACGTGTTCGGCGGCAACCGGCGCGCGCTCGAAGCGCTGCGCGCGCAGGTCGACTATCAGACGTACACGCTCGACGCCGCGCGGCTGACGCTCGCGGGCAATGTCGTCGCCACCGCGATCCTGCGCGCGTCGCTCGCGCAACAGGTCGCGCTCACGCGGCAGCTCGTCGACGCGCAAGCGCGGCAGTTGCGTATCGTCGAAGCGCGCCATGCAGCGGGCGGCGTATCGCAGGCCGACGTGCATGCGCAACGCGCGCTGCTCGCGCAGACGCAGGCGTCGCTGCCGCCGCTCTCGGCCCGCCTCGCGCAAGCCGGCCACCGGCTCGCGATCCTGCTCGGCGCGCCGCCGTCCGACGCCGAGCTGCCGGATCTCTCGCTCGATGCACTCGCGCTGCCGCGCACGCTGCCCGTCACGTTGCCGTCGACGCTCGCGCGCGAACGGCCCGACATCCGTGCGGCGGAAGCCGTGCTGCACCAGGCGAGCGCGAACGTCGGCGTCGCCACCGCGAACCTGTACCCGCGTTTTTCGATTTCGGCGGGGATCGGTTCGGAACGCACGCGCATCGCGGATATCGTCAGCGGGCTCAACGTGTGGAATGTCGGTCTCGGTCTCACGCAACCGCTCTTTCACGGCGGCGAGCTGCGCGCGAAGAAACGCGCGGCTGAAGCGGCCTATGACGCCGCGTTCGCGAGCTATCGGGAAACGGTGCTGCAGGCACTGCAACAGGTGGCCGACGCGATGCGCGCGGTCGAACAGGATGCGGCCGCCCTGCAGGCGCGGGACACGGCGGCCCAAGAAGCGGCGGCCAGCAATACGATTGCCGGCGACCGTTACGCGGCGGGCGGAATCAGCACGTTCGACCTGCTCGACGCGCAACGGCAGGCGTTGCAGACGTCGCTCGACCGCACCCGCGCGCAGGCCGACCGGCTTGCCGATACGGCGGCGCTGTTCCAGGCGCTCGCGGGGCGCTGGACGGATGAGGCTGCGCAGTGATCGGTGGTCCGGCGCCGGTACCGGCTGAGCACTGCGTCATGCACTTCATGAGCGGCGCGCCTGTCAGGCTCGACTGCCGTCGCCGCCCGCTTCCATTCGACGCCCGCCGATGACGGAACCTGCACTGCGCGCAACGCGTGCCGCCCATAAAAAAACCGGCCCGAAGGCCGGTTTTTCATACCGCATGCCGTAAGCGGCGCTCGCGCGCCGCGCGACATCAGAAGCGGTGGATCATGCCGACGCCGACGCCGATCTGGTTCTGCTTCGAACCTGCGCCGACGCCGTCACCGATCGACGTGGTCGCCGCGATGATCCCGTTGCCCTTGCCGTTCAGCGTGTTGCCGCTCGCGTGCTGCCAAGCCTCAACCGCGTACAGGCCCGTGCGCTTCGACAGGCTGTAGTACTGCGACAGCGTGACCTGGTGGTACTTGGCCGCGCTCGTGATGCCGTTCGACTGCGTTGCCGCCGTGTACGAGTAGCCTGCCGCGAAGTCCCACTGAGCGGCTGCCTTCCAGTGCAGCACGGCGCCAGCCGTGTTGAAGATCGCCGTGTTCTTGAAGAACGAACCCGTGCCCGGCGTGTACTGGACGTTCGAGTACGACGCCGAAATGTCCCATGCCGGCGTGAACTGGTAGCCCGCCGTCACGGCGATACGCTGCTGCGATTGCGCGGTCGCGTAGCCGTTGTTGATCGACGAGACTGCCGGCTGGTTGCCGTCGCCCGATGCCGTCAGGCCGTTCTGGACCGTCGAGTTCGCGCCCCACACGCCGCCACCCAGCGTCGCGTTGTTGACCTTCTGGTAGCCGACTGCGATGCCTGCCGGGCCGTTCAGGTACTGGATCGCCGCGCTCCACGTCGAGCCGCGGTTCGTCGCGCCTGCGACGCCGCCGAACGAGTACGAACCGCCGACCGTGAAGCCGTAGAACTTCGGCGACATGTAGACGAGCGAGTTGTTCGCGCGGTAGCTGGTATCCAGCGAATCGATATCGCCCGGGTGCGCGCCGTAATAGCCGGTCAGCCAGGTCGTCGGGCTGTACGGCGACAGCAGCGTGTAGTACGCGGTGTACTGGCGGCCGGCCGTCAGCGTACCGTACGTGGCGTTGGTCATACCGACCCATGCCTGACGCGTGAAGATGCCGTTGGTCCACTGCGACGAGCCGTTAGCCGTGTTGACGCCGGCTTCCAACTGGAAAATCGCCTTCGTGCCGCCGCCGAGATCTTCGCTGCCCTTCAGGCCGAAGCGGCTGCCTGCCCACACGCCGGTGGACATCTGCACCTTCGAGTGACCACCCGTGGTTGCGCCGACTGCCGACGAGTTGTTCTGCCAAGCGATACCGTTGTCGACGATACCGTACAGGGTCACGCTGCTCTGGGCGTGGGCGGCGGTAGCGGCTGCAAGGCCCACTGCCGTCATGGCGAAAGCGACGCGCTTTTTCATTGATTCTCCGTCCTCAAAGAATGATTTCTTTTCTGGTGTGGTTTTATGACTGACACATGTGCGAGTACATGCCGACGCGATTCTGACGGATTACCAATTGTTTCCCAATACGTGCAGTCGGTCATCGTATGATCGACGCAACGCACGGGTTCACCAAACGGTTACATAACACCTTGAAACGCTTGTGCGGCGGGCCTTTCCGGCATTTCCCGGTGAAAACCCTAGCTTTACATTTTTACGGGTGCAACGCGACCGTCCAATGTCGTCAGACGCCTTCGGCAAAAATCATCTTACAAATGCGCGATCGCAGCTGACACCGCGATTCACGCCGCCGCGCAGGATCGCTGACATTCATGACACCCATGTTTCGTGAAACGAAATCATGAAAACGTTTCAGTTCGTGTGGGGGAAATCGGACAGGGGCGGCCCGGCAAATGCGGGCCGAGGGGGATGCCGGCGCGGCGCGCCGGCGATAGTCAGCGTGATGCCGGGCCGGCGAGCCGCACGCTCACTGCATCGGCGAGCGCGGCCATGCGCGCGCGGATCGCCGCGTTCGAACCGACCAGCGCGAGCGACGACGCCATGATCCGGTAGATGCGCTTTCTCGGCACCTTGGCCGGCTTCGCCGGATCGAGCCACGCATCGTGGCCGGCCAGCAGTTCGAGCGTTTCGAGGCCGATCATGATCGGCCACAGGCACGCGAGCCGCAGCCGCACGAAGCGGCGCGGGATCGCGAGCGTATACAGGCACGCGTCGCGATACTGGTCGAGCGTCACGCGCAACAGGTCGACCAGCACGCCGCGCGCACGCGCCGACGCACCGGGTTGCATCAGATCGGCCATGGCCAGCCCATGCGCGCCCAGTACCTCGTCCGGCAGATAGCAGCGGCCGATGCGCAGATCCTTCGCGCAGTCGCGCAGGATGTTGGTCATCTGCAGCGCCTTGCCGAAACGGATGCCCTTCTCGCGCATGTCCGGCAGATCCCAGCCGCGCGCGGCGCGTGTGTGCGCGCCGGTCATGTCGGTCCAGAATTCGCCGACGCAGCCGGCGACGAGGTACGTGTAGCGGTCGAGTTCGTCGCGCGTCGGCAGCGACGCGACCTGCCCCGACTGCTCGTCGGGGAACGTGCGCAAGTCGAATTCCATCCCCGACGTGAGCGTCGCGACGACCTTGCGGATCGACGCGCGATCGGCGTCCGGCTGTGCGCGCAGCAGCGCGAGCATCGGCGCCATCGAGCCGAGCAGCACATGCTCGTGCGAATCGGTCTGCATCCGCGTCACGTCCTCGAGCGAACGCGACAGCGCCACGCCGTCGCCGAGCCGCTCGATCTCGTCGCGCAAGTCGGTCAGCAGCGCCGCGCGGCGATCGGGCGCGACGAGCGCGGTGTCGGCGATCGTGTCGGCCGCGCGCGCGAGCAGGTACGCAAGGCCGACCGGGTCGCGCATGCCGTCGGGCAGCACGCGCAGCGTCAGGTAGAAGGAGCGGGAAACGTTCTTCAGCAGGTCGCCGAGCAGGAAGGCGGAATCGGTTCGAGTCGTCATGGGTCGGGAAAAATCGGCCGGCGCGGGCCCCGGTCGCACACGGGCGCCGGACGCCCGCGCCGGCCCGCGAGTCGCCGCATCGTCGCGCCGGACGGGCGTCGGCCCCGGCGCAGCGATGCAAAATTCCCGCAAGTTTAGTGCATCCGGCGTGCGGCCTGCCTGCGGCGGCCGGATTGCCGCACCCGCCCGGCCATCGTCAAGGGGCCAGCCACGGGCATCGTGCCCTGAAAAATGGCAACGGAAAGGTCGAAGTAATACATATGTAATTATTCGATGCGACGATCGCGCACCGTTCGATTCCCTCGGCACGGCACGACAGCCACGCCGCCGGAGCGACCGCCCTTTTCCGACTCCCGTTTCGAAGGTTCATCGACATGCTCTTCAAGCGCCCGACCTCCCCGCGCTTCGTCCCTCTCGCCTGTGCCGCCGCGTTTCTGCTCGCCGCGTGCGGCGGCGACGACGTGGCGTCCGATCCCACGCAGCCGATTTCCGCGAAGGTCCAGGTGGTCGGCCATCGCGGCGCGAGCGCGCTGCGCCCCGAACACACGCTGGCGTCGTACCGCAAGGCGATCGAGGACGGCGCGGACGTGATCGAGCCCGACCTCGTGTCGACGAGCGATGGCGTGCTGGTCGCGCGCCACGAGAACGAGATCTCGGGCACGACGAACGTGTCCGTGCTGCCGCAATTCGCGAGCCGCAAGGCGACCAAGACGATCGACGGCGCGCAGCTGACCGGCTGGTTCACCGAGGATTTCACGCTGGCCGAGCTGAAGACGCTGCGGGCTCGCGAGCGCATTCCGCAGATTCGCCCCGCGAACACCGCGTACAACGACCAGTTCGAGATCCCGACGTTCGACGAGATCGTCGCGCTCGCGAAGCAGATGTCCGCGCAGACCGGCCGCACGATCCACCTGTACCCGGAAACCAAGCATCCGACCTACTTCCAGTCGATCAACCTGCCGCTCGAGGATCGCCTCGTCGATGCGCTGCTGAAGGATACGTACACGTCGCGCACGGCGACCGTCTACATCCAGTCGTTCGAGGTCGCGAACCTGAAGTCGATCCGCAACCGGATCAAGTCGAGCCAGCCGAACTGGAAGCTCGTGCAGCTGATGGACGAAGCCGGCCAGCGCCCGTACGACTTCGTGAAGGCGAACGACAAGCGCACCTACGGCGACCTGTCGACGCGCGACGGCATGCGCGAGATCGCGACCTATGCGAACGGCGTCGGCCCGTACAAGACGTCGATCATCGCGGTCGCCGCGGACGGCACGCTGCAGCAGCCGACGCCGTACGTGCGCTATGCGCACGAGGCCGGCCTCGTCGTGCATCCGTACACGTTCCGCCCGGAGAACAATTTCCTGCCCGCGTCGCTGAAGGACGGCGGCACGCCGGCCACGCGCAACACGGCCGGCTCGGTGCGCGAGATCCAGGCCTACCTGCGCGCGGGCATCGACGGCTTCTTCACCGACGATCCGGCCGTCGGCCGCACGGCCGTCGATACGTTCAAGCGCTGACATGCGCGAACCGGGCGCCGCGCACGACGCGCGCGTCGCGCCCGGTTGCAACGACTCGGTCAGATCACGTTGAAGTGGTGCGTACCGTCCCGCTTCAGCTGATCGACCAGCCCGTATTCCCAGTCGAGATACGCCTGCATCGCGGCCGCCGCGTTGTCGGTGCCTTCGTACGGGCGCCGGTAGCGGTCGACACGCGCGGACGCGAGATGCGTCTCGCCGCTTTCGAGCGGCAGCCCGGCGTCGATCCACGCGGCCGTGCCGCCGGTCAGGACCGAGAGGCTGGCCGACGCCGGCAGCAGCGCACGCGCATCGTCCGCCGCAAACCGCGCCAGCAGGCTCGATCCGCACGTGAACACATAACGCTTCGCGGGCGGAATCGCCGCGAGCGCATCGCGCAACTGCGCGCGCACGGCGAACCACGCGCCCGGAATATGGCGCTTCACGTAATTCGCGCTGGCCGTCACGTCGACGATCGCGAGTTCGCCGGGCGCAGCCTCCTTCAGCCAGCCCGCGAGCGTCGCGGGCGACACGTCGGTCGCGGGCGGCGGCACCGGCACGTCGCGCGGCGGCTGGCCGCGCTCGCCGGACGCAGCCTCGCCGGCCGGCGCCACGACGCGCACGTCCCAGCCCATCTGCGCGAGCCATGAGGCGGTCATGTCCGCGCGCACGCCGTCGTCGTCGGCGAGCACGATCCGTGCGCCGCGCACGGCCGCGTGATGATCGGTTTCCTGCACGAGCTGGCCGCCCGGCGTGCTCAGGAAACCCGGCAGGTGGCCGGCTTCGTATTCCTCCGGCGTACGCACGTCGAAGCGGTACAGCGTGCGGCCCGGTTCGTCGAGCGCGGCGACGTCGGCCAGCGCGATACGCGGCACGCCGGCGCGTTCGGCCACCGCGCGCGCGGCCTGACGCGCGTCCGCGCGCTGCGCCGCGTCGATCTCGTCCGGAAAACGGCGTGCGGCGCCGCGCTCGAGCGCCTGACCCGCGAGCGTCCAGCCGATCGTGCCGTTGCGCAGTGCCGCGACCGGATTCGGCAGCCCCGCGTTGACGAGCGACTGCGTGCCGATGATGCTGCGCGTGCGGCCCGCGCAGTTGACGACCACCTGCGTTTGCGGATTCGGCGCGAGCGCGCGCACGCGCAGCACGAGTTCCGCGCCCGGCACGCTCGTCGAGGTCGGGATGTTCATCGTCTGGTATTCGTCGAACCGGCGCGCGTCGACGATCACGACATCGGCCTTCGCATCGATCAGCGCCTGCACCTCCTGCGCGGACAGCGACGGCGTATGGCGCTCGGCCTCGACCCATTCGCCGAACGACTTGCTCGGCACGTTCACGTCGATGAACAGTTCGCCGCCCGCGGCCTGCCAGCCGGCGAGACCGCCGTCGAGCAACCGCACGTCGGTATAGCCGAGCTGCGCGAGCTTCTCGGCCGCGCGCGGCGCGAGATCCTCGCCGAGCGCTTCGCCGAACACGACGATCGGCGTGTCGCGGCGCGGAATACGCGTCCACGCGTCGAGTTCGAGCTTCGACAGCGGAAAGTTGGCGGCCCACAGCGGATGGCCTTGCGCGTACGGATCTTCCTCGCGTACGTCGATCAGCGCGAGCTCGTCGCGGGCCAGCAGGCGTGCGCGTACGTCCTGGTACGACGCGACGGGAAAACGGGAAAGGGAATCGGCGGATTGCGTCACGATGTCTCTGTGTTGAATACGTTGAAGTCGGTGAAGAAAGCGAAACGGATCGGTCTTGAGCCTGCCGGCGCGCACCCGCAACGGGCTACGCCGACGGGCGTTGCGTCAGGCATTCGAATAGCCTGACACGAAAGGCTTCACGGTGCCGTCGTCCAGGAACACCGCGCGTTCGACCTTGCCGATGTTCGCGCCGTACACGTGGATGCTGATCGACACCTGGTCGGCAAACGCGTTGGTCACGCGATGGACGTCGCCGATGCGCGGCGACACGGCCTCGACCTCGCCCGGCGCCAGCCGCACGGCGTCGCCCGCCGCCACCGGCTTGCCCGCTGCGTCGAACCGGTACGGCTGCGAGAACTCGCCGCCGCGCAGCATCCCGATCAGCCCCCACACCGTGTGGTTGTGGATCGGCGTCGCCTGGCCGGGCCCCCACACGAAGCTGACGACCGAGAACCGCTCGTCCGGGTCGAGATGCAGCAGGTATTGCCGATAGCGCTCGGGATCGGGCTGCGCGAACGCGTCGGGCAACCAGTCGTCGTGTTCGACGAGCGCGGCGAGCAGCGCGCCGCCCTCGTCGAGAATGCGCGCCTCGTTCGCGCCGGATGCGAGCAGCGCGCCCAGGCCGTCGACGAACGGACGCAGCGGCGTCTGCTGCAACGAAAGCGTACTCATCGGCTGTCTCCTCGAATATGATGCCGAATATGATGGATCGTCATGATGCACCCGAAAGACCATGCAGAACAAACATGAAAATTAGCGATATCGACGCTTTTGCAGCGGTCGTCCGCTGCCAGACCCTGAGCCAGGCCGCGGCCGAGCTCGGGATGACGCAGCCCGCGATCACGCGGCGCGTCCAGAATCTCGAGGAAGCGCTCGGCGTGATCCTGCTCGACCGCAACACGAAACCGCCGCGCCCGACCGACATCGGCCGGCAGGTCTTCGAGCAGTGTCGCGCGATCCTGCGCGAAGTCGATGCGCTGCGCGAGCTGACGGCCGGCGAGCAGCCGCCCGCCGGCGAATTCCGGATCGGGCTCACGCAAGGGCTCGGCGAACTGATGCTGCCCGCGCTGATCGCCGAACTCGCCGCGCAATGGCCCGCACTCGCGACGCAGGTCACGACGGCCTGGGGCGGCATGCTCGTCGAGCGTGTCGCGCGCCGCGAACTCGATGCGGCGCTCGTGTTTCTCGCACGCGAAATGGTGCTGCCGGCGCAGGTCGAGGGCGAACGGCTGCTGACCACGCGGCTCGTCGCGGTCGGCCGCAAGGGCGACTGGCCGCGCCGCAGCTACCGGCTCGCCGACTGCCACGCGCGCGGCTGGGTGCTCAATCCCGACGGCTGCGGCTTTCGCGCGGGCCTGCGGCGTGCGCTCGACGCGCAGGGCCTGCCGATGCCGGTCACGCTCGACACCTACGGCCGCGACCTGCAACTGCAGAGCGTCGCGAACGGCTTCGGCATCGGGCTGATGCCGCTGCCGCTCGTCGAAGGCAGCCCGCTGCGCGATGCGCTCGACATCGTGCCGCTCGCCGATTTCAAGCCGCAGATCGACCTGTGGCTGCTGCGCCGGCACGATGCGGCGCGCCTAGATGCGCCGCTCGCGGCCGTCGCCGCGCATGCGCGCACGGCGTTCGCAGTGCCCGAACAGTCGCACGGCAAGGCCGCCTGACCGGACCAGGCGGCAACTGCAGCGCGCCGCCCGGTTTCCCGGCGCGGCAACCCGGCCGCGCTCACGCATCGGGTCGACCGCGTTCGACCTCGCTGCGTGACGCTTCCTCAGTCCCGGCCTTCATCCTGCTCGCGCTTGCCGCGTCGAGCACCGCCCGCCCCGCCGCCACCGCGATCGCGTCGTCCTGCGGCGTATGCACGCGGCTGCACAGCACGTCGCGATAGTGGCGCTCGAGCGGATTGGCGCGACTCAACCCGTGATTGCCCGACAGCTTCAGCGCCTGCTCCACCGTGCGGATCGCCTGCTCGGTCACGGTCCGCTTGACGAGGCCGCTCGTCGTCACCGGCGGTGCGGTGCCCGCGTCGGTGCGCACGATGTGATCGTCGAGGAGCACGCGGTTCGCATGCAGCCAGCCCTCGATTTCGCCGACCGCTTCCTGCACGCGCGGCAACGTCGCGAGCGGTGCACCGAGCCCGCTCGGCGCACGCGTCGTCGCGAATCCGACCAGCCAGTCTCGCGACGCCCGCGCGACCGCGTCGTACAGGCTGCCGAGCAGCGCGACCATCCACGCCTGCTGGTCGGCCTGCGCGTCGGCATCCGCATGGGTTGCGGCCGACACGGCCCATGCCTCGGGTGCGCGCACGTCGACCGCGTGATCGGCCGGCAGCCGCACATCGTCGAACACGACTTCGTGACTGCCCGACGCACGCAAACCGAGGTGGTTCCAGCTTTCGATCACGCGGATGCGGTCGCCATCGGCATCGCGGTCGCGCGGCACGAGGAACACGCCGACGCGCGGCTCCGGTTCATCGGTGCGCGCCCACACGGCCAGCCAGCGCAGCGCCGGGATGCCGGTGCTGTACAGCTTGTGGCCGGACAGCTTCCAGCCGTCACCGTCGCGCCGTGCAATGGTCGCCGGCAAGCCGCCGCGTGACGGCGAGCCGAGCGCCGGCTCGACGCGCAACGCGTTGATCAGCGCGCCGTGCGCGACGGCGCTGTCGAACACCGCGCGCCGCACCTGGGCCGGCCAGCGGTTGTCGGCGCGGCCGAGCGCGCGATGCTGCAGGTAGGTCATCGTCAGCACCAGCGCCGTTGCCGGATCGGCCCGCGCGACGGCGGCCACGATCCGGCTCGCCCGAGCGAGCGTCGCACCGCCGCCGCCATGTTCGCGCGGCACGACCTGCGCAATCAACCCCGCACGATGCAGGCGTGCGAAGTTCTCGTGCGGAAAACGGCCGTCGACGTCATTGCGGGCCGCATCCGCCGCGAGTTCGGGCGCGAGACGGTCGAGCAGCGCGGCGACGCGCGCGTCGTTCGCGCGGTCGGCATCGTCGGCAGGCAGGAGGCGCAGCGCTGGCTGCGGTGACGGCGAGGAAGCGGCAAGGCTGGCGGACATCGAAACGGATTCCCTGGGTAATACGGACAGGCGGCAAGCGCGACGGAAAGACGGCAGGCGCGGCAATCGATCGCCGCGTGGCGTCTCGCAACGCCGGCGATCCGGAACGCGCAGCGCCGGATTCGCTGGCGCCCGCGCGCCCGATCGTTCGTGAGCCCACAGCGTATGCGCAGCGCACACGGGCCCAAACCATGCAAATCTGATATTCAAATCGGGATTGATTATTTCCATTTCGCATGATCGCGGCGTTAACCTGCGCTCCATTCCTGCCCGGCCGTGCGCCGGGACATCCCTGCACCGGAGACCCAGATGAGCGTCGAATTCATCGGCATGATCCAGAGCCAGAAGCAGTCGGAGATCCACCCGGCCTCCGGCCCCGTGGTCGATCCCGACTACGTGCGCGACTTCGCGCGCGCCCACGAAACGGCCGGCTTCGACCGGATCCTCGTGCCGCACCACTCGACCGGCCCGTCGGCAACGCTGACGATCGGGTTCGCGGCCGCCGCGACCGAGCGCATCCACTTCATGCTCGCGCATCGCCCGGGCTTCACCGCGCCGACGCTCGCCGCGCGGCAGATCGCGACGCTCGACCAGTTCAGCCGCGGCCGGCTCGCCGTGCACTTCATCTCCGGCGGCTCGGACAGCGAGCAACAACGCGACGGCGATTTCCTCGACCACGACGCGCGTTATGCACGCACCGACGAATACCTCGGCATCCTGCGGCGGATCTGGACCGAGGCGCAGCCGTTCGATCACGACGGCGCGCACTACCGGTTCAAGCAGGGCTTTTCGGAAGTGAAGCCGTTCCAGCAGCCGCATGTGCCGATCTACTTCGGCGGCGCGTCGGAAGCCGCGCTCGAAGTGGCCGGCAGGCACGCGGACGTCTACGCGCTGTGGGGTGAATCGCTCGATCAGGTGCGCGACCTGACGACCCGCGTGCGCGCCGAAGCCGCGAAGCACGGCCGGCAGGTGCGTTTCTCCGTGTCGTTCCGCCCGATCCTCGCCGCGACCGAAGACGAAGCGTGGGCGCGCGCGCATCGCATCCTCGACGAAACGCGCCGGCTGCGCGAAGCGGCCGGCCTCGGTGCCGGCGGCCCGCAGCAAAGCGAAGGCGCGCGCCGCCTGCTCGCCGCCGCCGATCGCGGCTCGCGCGTCGACAAGCGGCTGTGGACCGAGATCGCGAAGCTCACCGGCGCGCGATCGAACTCGACGGCGCTCGTCGGTACGCCCGAACAGGTCGCCGACGCGCTGCTCGATTACTACGACCTCGGCGTGACGACGTTCCTGATCCGCGGCTTCGACCCGCTGGAAGACGCGATCGACTACGGCCGCGAACTGATCCCGCGCGTGCGCGGCGCCGTCGCCGCACGCGATGCGGCGCGCCACGCTGCCTGAGCCCAACGGAGCGATACCTCATCATGTCCGCCGTCCTTTCCTCGCCCGTCCGCACCGCATCGGGCCTCGAACTCGCTGAAGCACCGCGCCAGCATTTCTGGTTCGACGCACCCGCGCCGCGCATCGACATCGCCGCCGAACGCCGCCACCGTCAGGAGCGGCTCGCGGCCGCGTTCCGCCTGTTCGCGCGCTTCGGTTTCGCGTCGGGTCTCGCCGGCCACATCACCGCACGCGATCCGGAGCTGCCCGACCATTTCTGGGTGAATCCGCTCGGCGTGCATTTCTCGCAGATCAAGGTGTCCGACCTGCTGCTCGTGAACGCGCGCGGCGAAACCGCGATCGGCACGCGGCCGCTGAACAAGGCCGCGTTCGCGATCCATGCGGCGATCCACGAAGCCCATCCGCACGTCGTCGCCGCCGCGCACACGCATTCGACCTACGGCAAGGCGTGGTCGACGCTCGGCCGCCCGCTCGATCCGCTCACGCAGGACGCCTGCGTGTTCTACGAAGACCACGCGCTGTTCGACGACTTCACGGGGATGGTCGTCGACACGAGCGAGGGCGCGCGGATCGCCGATGCGCTCGCGAAACCGGACGGCACCACGCACAAGGGCGTGATCCTGAAGAACCACGGGATCCTGACGGCCGGCCCGACGGTCGAGGCCGCCGCGTGGTGGTACATCGCGCTCGACAACGCCGCGCACACGCAGTTGCTGGCCGAAGCGGCCGGCACGCCGCAGCCGATCGATCACGCCACGGCGCGCCACACGCACGGCCAGATCGGCGGCCCCGACGGCGCGCTGCATGCGTTCGACAGCCTGTTCGCGCGCGTCGTCGCCGACGAACCCGACCTGCTCGACTGAGCGCCTTTCCGCATGACCGGAGACCAGACCACATGACCCGAACCACCGCACCCGCCCCCGCGCACGACGACACTCGCCGCCGGCTGCTGCGCGCGGCCGGCGCCGCCGCGCTCGCCGTGCCGGCGATCACGCTCGGCCGCAAGGCATGGTCCGCGCCGCCGCTGAAGAAGCTCACTTTCGCGTGGAACCAGAACGCGTTCTGCCTGACACCGATCGTCGTCGCGCAGGAGCGCGGCTTCTTCGAGAAAAACGGCCTGAAGGTCGAGCTGATCAATTACAGCGGATCGACCGACCAGCTGCTCGAATCGATCGCGACCGGCAAGGCCGATGCGGCGGTCGGGATGATCCACCGCTGGCTGAAGCCCCTCGAAGCCGGCTTCGACGTGAAGATCATCGGCAGCTCGCACGGCGGCTGCGTGCGGCTGCTCGGCGCGAAGGCGGCCGGCGTCACGACGCTGCAGGCGCTGAAGGGCAAGACGGTCGGCGTCAGCGATCTGGCCGCGCCCGGCAAACACTTCTTCTCGATCCTGCTCGCGAAGAACGGGATCGATCCCGAGCGCGACATCACGTGGCGGCAGTATCCGGCCGACCTGCTCGGCGTCGCGGTCGACAAGGGCGAGATCCACGCGATCGCCGACGGCGACCCGAATCTCTATCTGCTCGAAAAACGCAGCAACGGCGCGTACACGGAACTCGCGACGAACCTGTCCGGCGAATACGCGCGCAAGGTGTGCTGCGTGATCGGCGCGCGCGGCGATCTCGTCCGCAACGACCGGCCGGCCGCCGCCGCACTCGCGCGCTCGATCGTGCAGGCCACCGAATACACGCACGACAACCCGAACGAAGCCGCGAAGGTGTTCGCGAAGTATTCGCCGAAGATCAGCCCCGAGGACCTGCGCAAGCTGTACGCGACGCTCACCTACACGCATCACCCGACCAACGTCGATCTGCAGCAGGAAATCGCGTTCTATGCGGACGATTTCCGCCGCATCAGCGTGCTGAAGAAGAGCACGGACCCGCAGCGTTTCGCGCAGCAGGTCTACGCCAACGTACTGGGGTAACGCGATGTCGACGATCGAACACGCTTCCACGGCCCGCACCGCCTCGGCGCCTGCCGGCGGCAAACCCGCCGCGCCCGCGCCTGTCGCCTGCACGGCGTGCGAAGCCACGCTGGCCGCCGAAGCGCGCCGCGCGCGCAACTGGCCGACCGGGATCGCGGCCGCGCTCGCCTGGGCCGCGCTCGGCGCGCTCACGCACCTGTGGCCGAACCGCATCGTCGGCTTCAGCGACTGGGCGTACACCGACACGTTCGGCACGGCCGCGTGGACGATCGCGGCGCTGCTGCTCGCCGCCGCGACACTCGGCCACCTCGTCCCCGCGACGCGCACGCGGCTCGCACGCGTGCGCCCGGCCGGCCCGTGGCTCGTCGCGCTGCCGCTCGTGCTCGCCGCGTGGGAAATCGTCACCGCGAAAACCGGCTGGCTGCCGACGCCGTTCTTCGCGCCGCCGCAGGCGCTGATCGAGGTCTACGTCGACGACTGGCCGCGCCTGCTGGGCAGCGCCGGCAATACCCTGAAGCTGCTCGCGCTCGGGTTTGCATACGGCGTGGCGGTCGGCTTCGCGGTAGGCGTGTCGATCGGCTGGTCGCGCCGGATCGGCTACTGGGTGCATCCGGTGCTGCGCGTGCTCGGCCCCGTGCCGGCCACCGCGCTGCTGCCGCTCACCTTCTACTTCTTCCCGTCGAGCTATTCGGCCGCCGCGTTCCTGATCGCGCTCGCCACCGGTTTCCCGGTCGCGGTGCTCACGTGGTCGGGCGTCGCGAGCGTCAACAAGCAGTACTACGACGTCGCGCGCACGCTCGGCGCGAACGCGCGCTTCCTCGTGCTGCGCGTCGCGATTCCGGCCGCGCTGCCGCACGTGTTCGTCGGCATCTTCATGGGGTTGAGCGCGTCGTTCACCGTGCTGGTGGTCGCCGAGATGATGGGCGTCAAGTCGGGGCTCGGCTGGTACCTGAGCTGGGCGCAGGGCTGGGCGTCGTACGTGAACATGTATGCGGCGCTGATCGTGATGGCGCTGCTGTTTTCCGGCTTGATCGCGCTGCTGTTCGCGGTGCGCGACCGTGCGCTCGCGTGGCAGAAAGGAACCGTCAAATGGTAAGCGCCGCCGTACTCGAACCGTCCGTTGCCGCGGCACCCGCCGCTTCTTCCGCCCTCACGCCGCCGCGCGGTGCGCGCATCGACATCCGCCGAGTGAGCCATGCGTTCGACGGCCCCGGCGGTGCGCTGCCGGTGCTCGACGACGTCACGCTGTCGGTCGCGGCCGGCGAATTCGTCGCGCTGCTCGGCCCGAGCGGCTGCGGGAAATCGACGCTGCTGCGCCTCGTCGCGGGGCTCGATGCCGCGCGGCAAGGCGCAATCGCGCAGGACGGCGTGCCGATCGAACGACCCGATCCGTCGCGCATCGTCGTGTTCCAGGACCCGACGCTGTACCCGTGGCGGCGCGTGCGCGCGAACGTCGCGCTCGGCCTCGAAGCGCGCGGCGTCGCGCGAACCGCGCAGCATCGCGTCGACGATGCGCTCGCGCGCGTCGGGCTGCAGGACTTCGCGAACGTGTTCCCGCATCAGTTGTCCGGCGGGATGGCGCAGCGTGTCGCGCTCGCCCGCGCGCTCGTCAACGATCCGCGCCTGCTGATCCTCGACGAGCCGCTCGGCAAGCTCGATTCGCTGACCCGCCTCACGATGCAGGCCGAACTGACCGCGCTGTGGCAACGCGACGGGTTCTCGGCGCTGCTCGTCACGCACGATGTCGAGGAAGCGTTGTTCCTCGCGCAGCGCGTGATCGTATTCGGGCCGCGCCCGGCACGGATCGTCGCCGAACTGCACGTCGACCTGCCCTACCCGCGCCATCGCGGCGACCCGCGCCTCGCCGAATTGCGCCACGACGCGCTGCGGCATCTCGGGCTCGACGCGAGCTGGTAAATGCGGGGAGCCGTTCGACGTCCGTTTGCTTCACGGCGCAGGCGCTTGCGATGAACGCACCGCCGTTCGCCGACTGGGCAATCGCCTTCCTGCAACTGCTGTACCGCGCGCAAATCGCGCTGGCACGCGTGCTGCACGCGGCCGGCCTGACCGGCGACGCCGACGGTCAGGCCGCCTGGCCGTGGACGCACCGCATTGCGCTCGAAACGCTGCGCATCGATGCCGGACTGACGCGGCAACTCGCGTTCGCCAGCGCAGTGACGGCGCTTGCCGTCGTGCTCGCCGGCATCGCGTTCGCGTCGCGCAAGTGGCGTACCGCATCGGCGATCGCCGCGCTGGCCGTCGCGTGGTTCGCCCCGTGGCCGCCGTCGTCGCTGTGGCTCGCGCCCGCCGTGCCGACGAGTTTCCAGCGCGATCCCGCGCCGTTTTCCGTATCGGACGTGATGCGCGGCGCACACCTGTATGCGCAACACTGCGCGGCCTGCCACGGTGCGGATGGCCGTGGCGAAGGGCCGCTCGCGGCCACGCTCGCGCACTGGCCGCCGACCTTCGCCGGTGCATTGCTCGCGCGTCGTCTCGACGGCGAACTGTTCTGGCGCGTGCGGCACGGCACGCGCGACGAACACGGCGCATCGACGATGCCCGGTTTCGCCGCGACCCTCGGTCCACAGGACACGTGGGCCGTACTCGACTACCTGAAGGCGCTGGCCGCAGGCAGCGGCGCGCAGGCGGAAGGCGCGTGGCCGGTGCCCGTCCCGCTACCGGCGCTCGACGTGCGCTGCGGCGACGCCGCGCCGCAATCGCTCGATCGCTGGCGCGAAGGCCAGCGCGTGCGCATCGTCGCGCTCGCACCGGGCGCTGCGCCGCCGCCGGAAGACGCGCGCTGGCAAACCTTGCTCGTCACTGAGCGCGGCGCGTCCGTGGCGCCCTCGACCGGCACGCGCGCGAACTGCGTGGCGACGACGCCCGATGCGTGGCGCGCGTTCGCGACGATCGCGGGTGTCGCGCCCGATGCGCTCGGCGGCACGCAACTGCTCGCCGATCGCCGAGGCTGGCTGCGGGCGCGCGCGTTGCCGGGCAGCGCCGGCTGGTCGGACGCCGACCTGCTGTGCCGCTCGAATGCAGTTGCACGACCGGCCGCGCCGGCCGCCGGCAGCGACGCGCTGACCGCCCTGCTGCTGCGCGTCGACACGGAACCCGTGCGCGACGTGCAGGCCGGGCTCCCGCATTGACTTCCCGAACCTTTCTTCCGACCGAACTTCACGATGAATCCGACCCGACGCCATTTCCTCGCGCAAGCGAGCGCCCTCGCCACGATCGCCGCGGCGCCTGCCACGCTGCGCGCGCAATCGGGCACACGGCCGCTGCTGCGCGCCGGCGACCAGAAAGGCGGGCTGCGCGCGCTGCTCGAGGCGGCCGGCGAACTGAACGGCCTCGCGTACGACATCGCCTGGACCGAGTTTCCGGCCGCCGCCCCGCTCGCCGAAGCGCTGAACGCGGCAGCCGTCGACTGCGGGCCGATCGGCGACGCGCCGGTGATCTTCGCGCTCGCATCGGGCGCGCGCATCAAGGTGATCGGCGCGAACCGTTCCGATCCGTACGGCACGGCCGTGCTCGTGCGGCCCGACGCCACGCTGAAAGGCGCGGCCGACCTGAAGGGCAAGCGCATCGGCACCACGCGCGGCTCGATCGGCCATTTCGTCACGCTGAAGGCGCTCGACGCGGCCGGCCTGCCGCCCGATGCGGTGTCGTTCCGCTTCCTGCCGCCGGCCGACACGATGCTTGCGCTCGCAACCGGTTCGATCGATGCCTGGGCGACCTGGGAGCCCTACACGGCGCTTGCCGAAACGAGCGGCCGCGCACGCGTGCTGGTCAACGGCCGGGGGCTGTGGTCGGGCCTCAGCTATCTTGCGGCGACCGACGCGGCGATCGCATCGAAGCGCGACGTGCTGCACGATTTCCTGCGGCGCGTGGTGCGCGCGCAGACGTGGTCGTACCGGCACGCCGATGCGTATTCGGCGGCGCTCGCCCGCATCATCGGCATTCCGCCGGCCGCCGCGAAGCTGCAGTTCGAGCGCCGCAACACGCGCTGGCTGCCGATCGACGCAACGGTGATCGCCGAACAGCAGCGCACGGCCGACTTCTACCTGAAGGCCGGACTGCTGCGCCAGCCGCTCGATGTCCGCACGACGTTCGACACGGGCTTCCCGCTCGCCTGAACGGCCGCGCGGCAGCGTGCAACGGCCCGAACGGCTTCGGCACGATCTGGCACAATCGCGATTCGACCATCCCGCGTTCAGCCAGCGTCATGCCAGCCATCACCGAACTCTTCGTCTATCCGATCAAATCCTGCGCCGGCATCGCGCTGACGCGGGCGCAACTGCTCGAAACGGGCCTCGCGTATGACCGCCACTGGCTGATCACCGATCCCGACGGGCAGATGATCACGCAGCGCACGCACCCGCGCCTCGCACTGATCCGCACGGCGCTCGACAGCGATGCGCTCGTGCTGAACGCGCCGGGCATGCCGGAACTCCGCACGCCGCTCGACGGCGACGCAACGCCCGCGACGCCGAAGATGGCCGCGACCGTCTGGCGCGACACCGTCGACGCGATCGACACGGGTGCCGAAACGGCCGCATGGCTCACCGACTACCTCGGCACGCCGACGAAGCTCGCGCGCTTCGGGTCCGGCTCACGCCGTGGCTGCAACCGCAAATGGACCGGCGAGATCGATACGCATACGCAGTTCGCGGACGGCTATCCGCTGCTCGTGATCGGCCAGTCGTCGCTCGACGACCTGAACGCGCGGCTCGCCGCGAAAGGCGCGCCGGCGATTCCGATGAACCGCTTCCGCCCGAACATCGTCGTGTCGGATCTCGACGCGTACGAAGAGGATTTCGTCGAACACCTCGACACCGACGGCGACACGCCCGTGCGGCTGCGCCTCGTGAAGCTGTGCACGCGCTGCCCGATGCCGACGATCGACCAGGCCACCGGCGCGCCCGATCCCGCCTGGCCGCACGAGCCGACCGACACGATGCAGGGCTATCGCGCGAACCCGAACTACGACGACGCGCTGACCTTCGGCATCAATGCGATCGTCGTCGAAGGCGCCGGTGCGTGGCTGGAGATCGGTCAGCCGGTCGAAGCGGAGATCGGGTTCGGCGACTGAGCCGCGCTGACGGCACCCTGTCACCCTCACCGTCGGGAAGCGGCCGCTTGCTGCGTCGTCATGCGACGCGCGGCACCGCCTCCGTCACCGCCACCGGCAGCCGGATCGTCACGACCAGCCCGCCGCCGGCCGCATCGGCGAGCGTCACGCCGCCCTGATGCACGCGTGCGATCTCCCGCACGATCGACAGCCCGAGCCCCGTCCCTTCGACCGTCTGCGTCTTGCTGCCGCGATGGAAGCGCTCGAACACCGCGTCGCGTTCGTCCACCGGAATGCCCGGCCCGTTGTCGATCACGTCGAGCCGCGCGTGCTCGCCGTCGCGCGATACGCGCACCGTGATCACCGCATGGTCGCCCGCATAACGGATCGCGTTGTCGATCAGGTTGCCGATCATCTCGCCGAGCAGATCGGACTGCCCGAGCACGTCGACGTCGGCCTCGTGCTCGAAGCCGAGATCGATGTCGCGCGCACGGGCGACCGGCGACCAGTCGAGCGTCACGCTGCGCGCGAGCCGGTGCAGTTCGACCGGCTTGTGCGCGACCGCATGGCCGCTGTCCGAATCGAGCCGCGACAACGACAGCAGTTGCTGGACGATCTTCGCGGCCTGCCGCACCGCGCCGTTCGCACGCCGCAGATGCCCGTTCGCGCGCGGCTGCTCGTCGGGCCGCAACGCAAGCTCGACGCCGGCCTGCACGGCCGCGAGCGGCGTCTTCAGCTGATGGGCCGCATCGGCGAAGAAGCGGCGCCGCGCGACCTGCATCCGCTGCGTGCGGCCGATGTACTGGTTGATCGAATCGACGAGCGGCGCCAGTTCGCTCGGCATGGCACCGGTGTCGAGCGGTGTCGTGTCGTCTTCGCTGCGCGCGGCGACGGTGGCCGACAGCCGGTTCAACGGCCGCAGCCCGCGCCCGACGCCGAGCCACACGATGCCGAGCGCGAGCACGACGAGCAGCCCTTCCTGCAGCAGCGATCCGATCAGGATCTCGCGCGCGAGCGCCTGGCGCGCCTCGATCGTCTCGCCGACCATCACCCACACGATGCGCGACTGCGCGGTCGGCACGTCGTGCACCGGGATGCGCAGCGCGGCCATCCGCAACTGCTCGCCGCGATAGACGACGTCGTAGTAGCGCGTGACGAACAGCGCGCCGTCGCCCGCGTCGCGCCCCTGCGGCAGCGGCAGGTCCGGATAGCCGGTGATCGTGTGGCCGTTGTCTTCGCGGATCAGGTAGTAGATCTTGCCGCCGTCGCTCGATTCGAGCATTTCGAGCGCGAGATACGGCAGGTCGACCTCGATCTCGCCGTCGTTGAGCCGCACGCCTTCGCGAATCGACTTCAGCGACGACGACAGCGTGCGGTCGAACGCGACGTGCGCGGCGCTCATCGCGCGCTGGTACGTCAGCCACGAGTCGAGCGCGAGCAGCCCGAGCAGCGGCAGCAGCAGCCACAACGCGACCTGCGTGCGCAGGTTCGGGCGGGTCATCGTGCCTCCCGCCGGGCCGCCCCAGGGGGCGCAGCGGGGAATTCGCGGCGTACCGCCCCGCGCCCGCGTAGCCGGCCGGTTTTGCGAGGCCGGCCATGGACGCCATGCGCCCCCCTGGCGGGCAGCGAACGATGGTGAGCGTGGGGGCCGCTCACTCGGCGTTCTCCGCCTTCGCTTCGAGCAAATAGCCCAATCCGCGCAACGTGACGATCGCGACACCCGTGTTTTCGAGCTTCTTCCGCAACCGGTACACGTAGATCTCGATCGCATCGGCATTGACCGACTCGTCGAGCCCGAAGATCTTCTCCGACAGCGTGTCCTTGTTGATCGCGCGGCCGTTGCGCAGGATCAGCACCTCGAGCACCGAGCGCTCGCGCGGCGTGAGCGACAGCGGCTCGCCCGCGAGATGAAAGCTGCGGTCGATACTGTCGTACGAAAGCGGCCCGCATTCGACGCGCGAATGCTCGTGGCCGAGGCTGCGCCGGATCAGCGCGCGGGCGCGCGCTTCCAGCTCGGTCAGCTCGAACGGCTTCGCGAGATAGTCGTCGGCGCCGAGATCGAGCCCCTTCACGCGGTCCTCGACCGACCCGTGCGCGGTGAGGATCAGCACCGGCACCGGGTTGCGGCGCGCGCGCAGCCGCCGCAGCACCTCCAGCCCGTCGAGCTTGGGGAGCCCGAGATCGAGGATCACCAGCGCGTAATCCTGCGTGCGCAGCACGTGGTCCGCCGCCTCGCCGTCCGCCATGTGGTCGACCGCGAAGCGCGCGGCGCTCAGCGCGTCGTTCAGCGACTGGGCCAGGTTCGGATTGTCTTCGACGAGCAGCACACGCATGGGGATTCCGGTAAGGTCAGCGACAGGCCGCTACATTACATGATCCTTTCCATGTCGACGCCTCGCGGAAACACGGGTTGCGCGGGGGCCGCCAAGCCGTCGCGCGCCGCCCCGCCGGCTGCCGCTCAGCGCTCAGCGCTCAGCGCTCAGCGCTCGGCAGCGGAACGGCTACCCGGCGCGAAGCGCGTATCGCCGGTCACGCGCCGCTCGCGAAAGCCGGCCACCACCGCAACGAACGCGACGCTCGCGCCGACCGTGACGACGATCATCGGGCGGGCGGTACCGTCCGACAGCGATGTCAGCACGCCGCCGCACGCGGCCGTGATCGCCATCTGGATAAAGAAGAACAGCCCCGACGCCGTGCCGGCGATCTTCGTGTACGGCTGCATCACTGCGAACTGGCAGGCCGGAATCGCGATCCCGACGGCGATCATCACGACGAACATCGGCACGACCAGGGCCACTACGGCCGTCGGGGCGATCGCGCCGCCGACCCACAGCACGGCGGCGCCGGCGAGATTGACGACGGCCGCCGCCGCGATGACCGAATCGGCTTTCCAGCGCTTGCTGGTCCGCGCGAACGCGCTCGAGCCGATCAGGTAGCCCAGCACGGTCACGCCGAAGATCGCCGCATAGACCGGGCCGGACACGCCGATCTGCCGCTGAAACAGCGTCGACGATTCCGCGATGAACGGATAGTACGTGCAGTAAACGAAGCTGATCGCGAGCGAGTAGCGCAGGAAACGGCGATCGCGCAACAGGCCGGCGTAGGTCCGCAGGAGCCCCGGGCCCGGCGCCGGCCGCGCATCGCGTTCGCGCGTCTCGGGCAGATAACGCAGCACCATCGCGGTTGCGACCATCCCGCCCGCCGCCAGCCAGCCGAACACGCCGCGCCAGCCGAGCCACTCGGCGATCGCGCTGCCGGCCAGCGGCGCGACCACCGGCGACAGCGCCATGCCGGCCGAGATATGACCGAGCATCCTGGCCTGTGTCTCGGCCGGATAGCGTTCGCGCACGATGACGCGGCCGATCACCGTGCCGATGCAACCGCCCAGCGCCTGAAAGATGCGCGCGACGATGAGGGCCGGGATGTTGATCGACAGCGCGCACGCCCCGCTCGCGACGACGTACACGCACAGGCCGCCGAGCAGCACGGGACGGCGGCCGTAGCGGTCGGACAATGGCCCGGATACCAGCATCGACAGCGCATAGCCGACCATGTACAGGGTCAGCGTGAGCTGCAACTGCGCATCGGTACCGTGCAGCGCATCGGCCATCGCGGGCAGCGACGGCAGGTACGCATCGATCGTGACGCGCGGCAGGCACACGACGAGCATCAACAGGAACAACCAGCCCCGCTGGGGCAATGAACGTGTCTTCATGCGGCAAGTCCGTTTCCGGTCCGGAGAGAGGGGGTCGACAGCAATCTAAGGGGAAAGTGATATAAGCTGAAGGACCATTAAATCGACCGCTGACTGGACCACTATGCCGCGAGGCAAAGCCGCGATTCCGCTGGACCTGCCGCGCCCTTCCGGGCTGGCGGCCGGCAGCCCCCAGTCGAAACAGGAATGCATCGCCGACACGATTCGCGACGCGATCCTGAAGCGCCTGCTGCCCGCCGACAGCCCGCTGCCGTCGAGCCGGACGCTGGCCGCGCGCTGGGACATCGCGCGCGGCACCGTCGAAGCGGCCTACGACATCCTGTGCGCCGAGGGCTACATCGCACGCACGCAAGGGTCCGGCACGCGGGTCTGCGCGGTGGTGCCGGACAGCTATCTGCGCGCGGTCGCGCAGCCTCATGCCCGCGACGCACGCGCCGCGCCGGCAAGCGCACCGGAGGCGGCCGAGCCCGAACACGGCGTGCGCCCGGGCGTCCCGTTCGTCGCGCGGCTCGCCGATCCCGGCCTGATGCCGATGCAGCAATGGAAGAAGGCGCTCGGCGCGAGCCTGCTTGCCGCGACGGCGCACGACCTCGGCGCGACGCCCGCGCAAGGTGTCGACAGCCTGCGTGGCGAAATCGCCGCATACCTGCGGGAATACCGCGGCATCCCGTGCGACGCCGGCGACATCTTCATCACTACCGGCATCCGCCATTCGATCGATCTCGTCGCGCGCACGCTGCTCGCGCCCGGCTCGACGGTGCTGATGGAAGATCCCGGCTACGTGTCGGCGTGGCAGATCTTCACGATCGCGGGCGCGACCGTGATCGACGTGCCGGTCGATCGGGAAGGCATCGACACGGCGTCGCTGGACCGGTATCCCGATGCGCGCGCGGCCTATGTGACGCCCGCCCACCAGGCGCCGCTCGGCGTCACGATGTCGGTGTCGCGCCGGCTCGAACTGCTCGACTGGGCGCAGCGCAGTCGCACGTGGATCATCGAGGACGACTACGACGGCGAATTCAGCTACCAGACCGCCCCGCTGCCCGCGCTGAAATCGCTCGACGCACGCGATCGCGTGATCTATTGCGGCTCGTTCAACAAGACGCTGTTCTCGGGGCTGCGCATCGGCTTCATGGTCGTGCCGGCGGAACTGCGGCCAGCGCTGTCGGCCGTGTGGCATGCGACCGCACGCTCGGTCGGCGTGGCGCCCCAGCTGGCGCTGGCCCGCTTCATCGCGCACGGCGATTTTGCGAAGCATCTGCGCGCCGCGCGGCACGCGTACCGCCAGCGTCGCGACATCGTGCTCGATCAGCTGGCGAAGCACGCCGGCGGACGGTACACGGTGTCCGGCGAACACGCGGGCTTTCATTTCGTGCTGTGGCTGCCGCCCGGGATGGACGACGCAGCCTGTGTCGCACCGGCCCGCGCGGCCGGCATCGCGTTGCAGCCGATTCGCGAATTCTGTCGAAGCGCCCGGTGCGACGCGGGTGTCGTCGTCGGGTATGCCGCGCTGACCGCCGCGCAGGCGCGGCATGGCGGCCGGGTCCTCGGCAAGCTGCTGGCGGCCTCCGCATAGCCCGCCGTCGTGACGGGCTTGCGCGCCCGCCCGAGCACCGCGCTCCTCCCTTTCGAACCGTGCCGCGCACCGCGGCACCGGCGGCCGCGGCCGCGTCGACCTCGGGAAATCCATGACACAAACGGCGCGACTGCGAACAGAAATGAAAGCAGGCTGAAAGTGCCCCGCAATTAACATCCGCTCCACTCGAACAACACTATGCGTAACTGGAGGAAGACATGCCGTTTGCACCGAAGCACCTCGCCGCCGCGCTGGCGATCGTCCTGGGCACTGCCGCCGGCAGCGCCGTCGCGCAGGTTCCGGCCGGGTATCCGGGTAATTACCAGGGCGTGATCGACGCCGCGAAGAAGGAAGGCAAGCTGATCGTCTACTCGACGACCGACACGGGCCTCGTGCGTCCGCTGATCAAGGACTTCGAAAGCCTGTACGGCGTGAAGGTCGAGTACAACGACATGAACAGCACCGAGCTGTACAACCGCTACATCAGCGAGAACGCGGCGAGCAGCACCAGCGCCGACGTGCTGTGGAGCTCGGCGATGGACCTGCAGGTCAAGCTCGTCAACGACGGCCTGATGGCGTCCTACGATTCGCCCGAAAGCCCGAACCTGCCGCAATGGTCGCAATACCAGAAGCAGGCGTACGGCACGACGTTCGAGCCGCTCGCGATCGTCTACAACAAGCGCCTGATCCCCGAGAACGAAGTGCCGACGACGCGCGCCGACCTGATCAAGCTGCTCACCACGCAAGCCGACAAGTTCAAGGGCAAGGTCACGACCTACGACATCGAGAAATCGGGCGTCGGCTTCAACTACCTGACGCAGGACGCGCACGTGAACGAGAAGGTCACGTGGGAACTCGTGAAGGCGATCGGCGCGACCGGCCCGAAGCTGCAGTCGAGCACGGGCGCGATGATGGAGCGCATCTCGTCGGGCGAGAACCTGATCGGCTACAACATCATCGGTTCGTACGCTTACGCGAAGGCGAAGAAGGACAAGTCGATCGGCTATGTGTTTCCGAAGGACTACACACAGGTCGTGAGCCGCCTCGCCACCGTGTCGAAGAAGGCGAAGAACCCGAACGCCGCGAAGCTGTGGGTCGACTACCTGCTGTCGAAGCGCGGCCAGACGCTGATCGCGAACCAGGCGAACCTGTACGCGATCCGCTCGGACGTGACCGGCGAAACGTCGGCCGCGAGCCTGTCGAAGGAACTCGGCGATTCGCTGAAGCCGATCCAGATCGGTACCGGCCTGCTCGTCTATCTCGACCAGTCGAAGCGGCTTGCCTTCCTGAAGCAATGGCAGCAGGCGATCAAGCGCTGATCCGCTGAGCAGCTGACCACCGGCCGCCCGCCGCGCATCGCGCGGGCGGCCCCTTCCCCTTACCGACTTCCTTGAGGCGGCCATCCGGATGGCCGCAGGGGCGAACTCATGCTTTCAACCAGTACACGCGGAGCGGCGCCGGCCGTTCCGCCCTCTACCGGCCAGGGCAGCGCGATTCCCGCGCTGCCGGTCAACAGCCTGCAGCCGCTCGCCGGCATGCTGCGCTGGATCGTCGTCGCGGTACTGACCATCGCGGTCGCACTGCCGCTCGGCTTCATCCTGTTCCAGAGCCTGCTGTCCGCGCCGTTCTTCGACGCGAACAGGACGCTCGGCATCGAAGGTTTCCGGTTCATCTTCAGCGATCCCGACTTCTGGTCGGCCGTGAAGAACTCGTTCATCATCGCCGGCGGGATGCTGTTCATCTCGATCCCGCTCGGCGGCATCCTCGCGTTCCTGATGGTGCGCACCGACCTGCCCGGCCGCCGCTGGCTCGAACCGCTGCTGCTCACGCCCGTATTCGTGTCGCCGATGGTCCTCGCGTTCGGCTACGTGGTCGCGGCCGGCCCGGTCGGCTTCTACTCGGTGTGGTTCAAGGAACTGTTCGGGATGCAGAACGTTCCCTGGAACGTGTACTCGATCTTCGCGATCACGGTGATCGTCGGCCTCACGCACGTGCCGCACGTGTACCTGTATTCGTCGGCCGCGCTGCGCAACCTCGGCTCGGACGTCGAGGAAGCCGCGCGCGTGACCGGCGCCCGCCCGTTCCGCGTCGCGCTCGACGTGAGCCTGCCGATGACGATGCCCGCGCTGCTGTTCGCCGGCGTGCTCGTGTTCTTCCTCGGCTTCGAGGTGTTCGGGCTGCCGCTCGTGCTCGGCGATCCGGAAGGCCACCTCGTGCTCGCCACCTACCTGTACAAGCTGACCAACAAGCTCGGCGTGCCGTCGTATCACCTGATGGCCGCGGTCGCCGTGTGCATCGTCGCGATCACGTTCCCGCTCGTGCTGCTGCAGCGCCGCCTGCTGAAGACGGCAAACCGCTTCGTCACCGTGAAGGGCAAGGCCGGCCGCGCGACGGTGCTGCCGCTCGGCGTGTGGCGCTGGGTCGCGCTCGCGATCGTCGCGCTGTGGCTGATGCTGACCGTGATCGTGCCGATCTCGGGCATCGTGCTGCGCGCGTTCGTGACCAACTGGGGCGAAGGCGTCGCGCTCGCCGAGGTGCTCACGCTGTCGAACTTCATCGAGCTGTTCGAGCAGGACAACCTGGTGCGCGCGATCGTCAACACGCTCGGCATCGGCGTGATCGGCGGTGCGCTCGCGGTCGGCTTCTACTCGCTCGTCGCGTTCGCCGGCCACCGCCGCCCGGACTGGGCGACCAAGCTGCTCGACTACCTCGTGCTGCTGCCGCGCGCGGTGCCCGGCCTGCTCGCCGGCCTCGCGTTCCTGTGGATCTTCCTGTTCGTGCCGGGCCTGCGCGAGCTGAAGAACTCGATGTGGAGCATCTGGATCGCGTACACGGTCGTGTGGCTCGCGTACGGGATGCGGCTCATCCAGAGCGCGCTGCTGCAGGTCGGCCCCGAGCTCGAGGAAGCCGGCCGCAGCGTCGGCGCGACGCGCAGCCGCGTGTCGCTCGACGTGACGCTGCCGCTCGTGCGTTTCGGCCTGCTCGCCGCGTGGCTCCTGATCTTCATGATCTTCGAGCGCGAATACTCGACGGCCGTCTACCTGCTGTCGCCCGGCACCGAAGTGATCGGCGCGCTGCTCGTGTCGCTGTGGGCGACCGGCGCCGTCGACCAGGTTGCCGCGCTTTCTGTCATCAACATCGCGATGGTCGGCGCCGGTCTCGGCGTGGCCCTGCGCTTCGGAGTGAAACTTCATGGATAAGCTCATCGTCGACGATCTGCATCTCAGCTACGGCGCCAATCCGATCCTCAAGGGCGTGTCGTTCGAACTGAAGGCCGGCGAAGTCGTGTGCCTGCTCGGCGCGTCGGGCAGCGGCAAGACCACGCTGCTGCGCGCGGTGGCCGGCCTCGAACAGCCGTCCGACGGCCGCATCCAGCTCGACGACCGCATGTTCTTCGACGGCGCGAAACGCGTCGACCTGCCCGTCGAGCAACGCTCGCTCGGCCTCGTGTTCCAGTCGTACGCGCTGTGGCCGCACCGCACCGTCGCCGACAACGTCGGCTACGGGCTGAAGCTGCGCCGCGTCGCACCGGCCGAACAGAAGCGCCGCGTGCAGAGCGCGCTCGACCAGCTCGGCCTCGGCCATCTCGCCGAACGCTTTCCGCACCAGTTGTCGGGCGGCCAGCAGCAGCGCGTCGCGATTGCACGCGCGCTCGTCTACAACCCGCCGGTGATCCTGCTCGACGAGCCGCTGTCGAACCTCGACGCGAAGCTGCGCGAGGAAGCGCGTGCATGGCTGCGCGAGCTGATCGTGTCGCTCGGGCTGTCGGCCCTGTGCGTGACGCACGACCAGACGGAAGCGATGGCGATGTCCGATCGCATCCTGCTGCTGCGCAATGGCCGCATCGAACAGGAAGGCACGCCGGCCGAGCTGTACGGCGCGCCGCGCTCGCTGTACACGGCCGAGTTCATGGGCAGCAACAACCGGATCGACGCGCGCGTCGCGGCGGTCGACGGCGAACGCGTGACGCTCGCCGGCGACGGCTGGGAACTGCAGGCGCTCGCCCGCGACACGTTCGCGCCGGGCCAGGACGCGCAGGCCGTGATCCGCCTCGAACGCGTGCAGGTCACCGACGGCCCGGGCGCAAACCGGCTGCAGGCCGACCTCGTCACGTCGATGTATCTCGGCGACCGCTGGGAATACCTGTTCCATTGCGGCGAGATGCGCCTGCGCGCGTTCGGCCACGTGCCGCGCGCGGCCGGCAAGCACTGGATCGAATTCCCGGCCAACGACTGCTGGGCGTTCGCGAAAGCGGGCTGACCCGGCCGCGGCGGCTCACATGCCGCCGCATCTGTACTCCGCGCGCATCCCGCCATGCAACGACACGCCTGTCCGGCGGACGCATAACCGCGTCCGCCGCGGCCGGTTGCGCGCCGCCCCCGTTTCACCCCACCCACAAGAATCAAGGAGACACCGTCAATGAAGTCACGCGCAGAACGTTCCCTTCGCGCCGCCGTCCTGACCGGATCGGCCGCCGTCGCCGGCCTCGCGGCAGGCGCCGCGCACGCGCAGTCGTCGGTCACGATGTACGGGATCATGGATGCCGGCATCGAATTCACGAACCATGCGGCGCCGGAAGGCGGCAACTCGGTCAAGCTCAAGTCGGGCAACAAGAACACGTCGCGCTGGGGCCTGCGCGGCGTCGAGGATCTCGGCGGCGGGCTGAAGGCCGTGTTCCGCCTCGAAAGCGGGATCGACCTCGCGAACGGCGCATTCGACGACGGCCCCGACTCGATCTTCGCGCGCCGCGCGACGGTCGGCCTGAAAAGCAAATGGGGCGAACTGACGCTCGGCCGCAACTACACCGTCACGTACGACTACATGCTGCCGTTCGACCCGATGGGTTACGCGCAGAACTACTCGTGGGCCACGTCGTCGATGGCGACGGGCGGCCGCAAGGACGGCATGTTCACGCGCTCGTCGAACGCGGTGCGCTACGACGGCGAGTACAGCGGCTTCAAGTTCGGCGCGATGTACGGCTTCGGCAACGTGCCGGGCAGCGTCAAGACCAGCTCGAAATACGACGTCGCGGTCGGCTACGAGAAGGGCCCGTTCGCGGCGGTCGTCACGTTCGACCGGCAAAACGGCGCGGCCGACAGCGTCACGCCGGCCGATACCGTCAACTACATCCAGGGCATCCACGCGGGCCTGAGCTACGACTTCGGCAACCTGAAGACGATGGCCGGCTATCGCAACTACAAGCGCACGTTCCACACCACGGCGGCGAACCAGTTGAGCGACACCTACTGGCTCGGCGGTTCGTACCAGTTCACGCCGGCGTTCTCGCTGATCGCGGCCGTCTATCACCAGAACGTCAAGGGCGGCAGCGATGCCGATCCGACGCTGGTGTCGATGCGCGCGAACTACGCGCTGTCGAAGCGCACGGTGCTGTATGCGGCCGGCGCGTTCGCGATCGCGAAACACGACCAGAAGGTCGGCGTGTCGCGCGATTTCGCGGGATATGGCACCACGCAGGTCGGTGTCACGGCGGGGATCCAGCAGCGGTTCTGAGTTTGGCGCGATGGGTGGCGACCGGCGTCTTTCACCCGGCGTCGCCCTTTTACCCCAAGCGCGGCGGCATGACGGCGAATGACCGAATGTCGCCGCGCGGCTCGACCATCGAGCAATGTCCGGCAGGCTGTGGTTCGCTTGCCGCTCACTCGTCGCGCATCGTGAACACCGGACGCACGAGACTGTTCGCATCGCTCCAGTGTTCGCCGACATCCGACAGCGGCACCGTGCGCGTGTCGATCGCCAGACCCGCCGGCCCGGCCGCGTCGAACACACCACGCACCGACGCCAGCAAGCGCGGCAGCGACACGCTGCCGATGCCACTCCCCATCAGCTCGATTGCCGTCGCCCGCAGCACGGCGCCCGGCAGCAGCACGTCCGCGCCGCCGATCGAGCCGATCTGCACGAAACGCAGCCGGCGGCCATCGGGCGTCGCCTTCGCGGCGGCAACCAGCAACGCCTGTGCGCTGGCCCCCCACAGATAGTCGAGCGCGACATCCACGCCTTCACGGAAATGCGGTTCGAGCGCACGCGCCAGATGCGCATCGTCCTGCTGCAAAGACACGACGGCATCCGCACCGGCATTCAGCAACGCCTGCAACGCAGCCGCGTTGCGACCCGTCGCGATCACCTTCGCGGCGCCGAGATGCTTCGCGATCCGCACCGCCAGCCGCCCCGACGTACCCGTCGCACCATTGACGAGCACCGTCTCGCCCGCGACGAGCCGCGCGCGTTCGGTCAGCGCCGCCCACGACGACATCCCCGGAATCGCGATCGCCGCGGCCGTAACGTCGTCGAGCGTGTCCGGGAGCAGCACGCACTGCGTATCGGGCGCGATCGTGCGCTCGGCCATCGCGCCGAACGGCGCAAGCGCACCGAAGAAATAGACACGTCGACCATCGTCGAGGCGGCCAACGCCGTCGACGCCGACGACGAACGGATAGCGTGCATCCGACGAGTAGTGCTTGCCGGACGCACGCGCCTGCGCGATCCGGCTCAATGCGGACGCCGTCACGTCGATCAGGCTGTGGCCCGGCATCGCGCGCGGCGTATCGAATTCCATATGAACGGGATGCTCGCCGGCGCCCGTCACGACTGCTGCTTTCATGGTGACTCCTTGATTCGGGGATCTCGATCGACGGTTCCGGCGCACATCAGCGTGCGTCGAGCCACGCGCGCAGTGCGGGATCGCGCACTTCCAGCACGTCGAACAGGCCGAGCGCCCGCAGCGCGGGCAACGCGTCGATCGCGTCGGCCTCCGCACGCGCCCGGTCGGCCGGTGCCGCGTTCGGGTCGGTCAGCACACGCGCGTTGACCAGGAACGCGCCGACGGTCCCCTTGCGGATCGTCGTTCCGCCGGTTTCAATCTGGTCGGCATGGTCGGGAAGCATCTGTTCGGCTCGCATCGCGTCGTACTCCAGTTGTCATCGATGGACGCAGTGTAGGCGTGCGAAGCCGGCCGATCTCCGGTATAACTGCCATTTGATACCGATATCCGGCCATGTCCGATCCACTCCTGCCCGCCCGATTCATCACGTCCGACGATGGCCCGTTCGTGGTCGCCGCCGTGCTGTCGCAACGCGACCCGCGCATCACGCCGCCGCATGCGCATGCGCGCGGCCAGCTCGTCGGCGCGCTGAGCGGACTGCTGACGATCGGTCTCGACGATCAGGACTGGGTCGTGCCAGCGATTCATGCGATCTGGATTCCGCCGCATTGCCGGCATTCGCTGCGTTCGTTCGGGCCGATTGCCGGTTGGTCGGCGTTCGTCGCCGAAGCGCGTTGCGCGGCACTGCCCGCCGCGCCGCGCGCGATCCGCACGACGCCGCTGCTGCGCGAAGCCGTGCAGCGCGCGGCCAGTTGGGGCGATTCGGAACTGGATGCCGCGCAGACGCGGATCGCCGACGTGATCCTCGATGAAATCGCATCGTCGGAAGTCGAGGCGCTGGGGCTGGTCAGGCCGCAGGACCCGCGGCTGATGAAGATCACCGATGCGCTGGCCGCGGATCTCGCGGACAACCGGCGGCTGGAGGAATGGGCCGAATGGGCCGGGATCAGCGCGCGGACGATGAGCCGTCGCTTCGTCGCCGAGACGGGGCTGACGTTCGCGCAGTGGCGTCAGCAGGCCAGGTTGCTGCGGGCGCTGGAGAGAATCGCCGATGGCGTGTCGGTGACGACGATCGCGCTCGATCTCGGGTATGACAATGTGAGCGCGTTTATCGACATGTTCAGGCGAGCGCTCGGAACGACGCCGGGAAGGTACATGGACGTGGCAAGGTCGTCAGCCGAAACAATGGGAAGTCAGTCGTAACCCATCCGCAGGGCTTGTGCCTGCGCACTCAATTCCGTCATCGCATCCGGGATGACATTCGACGCAAGCGAGGCCATCCGGTCCCTTTGCGAAACCTTGTGCCGGTGCTCCGGTTCGACGGGCAGTACTTCTGCTTTGCTTGCCATATCGGTCACCACACGTCGCTCAATACGTCGTGTCGCCATTCTTTTCCTGCGGTCGAGATACCCCCTTGAATTGCGCCGCCAACCGCTCCGCACTCCTCGCCAGCAGCGTCGTATCGACCCCGACCGCGACGAACAGCGCGCCCGCTTCCAGATAGCGCCGCGCGGCCGCCTCATCCGCACTCAGAATCCCCGGCGCCTTGCCGGCTGCCTTGATCGCACGGATCGCACCGTCGATCGCAGCCTGCACGTCCGGATGCCCCGGATTGCCGAGATGCCCGAGATCGGCCGCGAGATCCGCCGGCCCGATGAACACGCCGTCGACGCCCTCGACACGCGCAATCGCATCGATCGCATCGAGCCCCGCGCGCGTCTCGACCTGCACGAGCACGGCCATCTCGTCGTTCGCGCGGTGCAGGTAGTCGTCCACCCGGTTCCACCGCGACGCGCGCGCCAGCGCACTCCCTACGCCGCGAATCCCGTGCGGCGGGTAACGCGTCGCCGCCACGGCCGCGCGCGCTTCGTCCGCGCTCTGCACCATCGGCACGAGCAGCGTCTGCGCGCCGAGATCGAGCACCTGCTTGACGATCACCGGATCGTTCCACGGCACGCGCACGACCGGATGCGACGGATACGGCGCGATCGCCTGCAACTGCGCGAGGATCGTCGGCACCGTGTTCGGCGCATGCTCGCCGTCGATCAGCAGCCAGTCGAAACCGGCACCCGCGACGACTTCGGCGCTGTACGGATTCGCGAGCCCGAGCCACAGCCCGACCTGCGCGTCGCCGCGCGCCAGCGCGGCCTTGAAGACATTCGACGGAATCTGCATCGTTCGCTCACCTCACTCGAAGTAGCACTGGATCGTCCCGAGCGGGCCGTAGTCGACGCTGAACGTGTCGCCCGGCCGCGCCGCGCACGGCCGCGTGAACGAGCCGCCGAGCACGATCTGCCCCGGTTCCAGCGCGACGTCGAAGCGCGACAGCCGGTTCGCGAGCCACGCGACGCCGTTCGCCGGATGGTTCAGCACGCCGGCCGCGACACCCGTTTCCTCGACCACGCCGTTGCGCGACATGATCGCCGCGACCCAGCGCAGGTCAACGTCCTGCGGTTTCACGGGGCGCCCGCCGATCACGACGCCCGCATTCGCCGCGTTGTCGGCGATCGTGTCGAACACCTTGCGCGGCCGCTTCGTATCGGGGTCGATCGACTGGCTGCGCGCGTCGATAATCTCGAGCGCCGGCACGACGTAATCGACCGCGTCGTACACGTCGAAGATCGTGCAGTTCGGGCCCGACAGCCGCTTGCCGAGCACGAACGCAAGCTCGACCTCGACGCGCGGCACGATGAAGCGGCCGGTCGGGATCGTGCCGCCGTCCGCGAAGAACATGTCGTCGAGCAGCGCGCCGTAGTCGGGCTCGTCGATCTGCGACGAGTTCTGCATCGCTTTCGACGTGAGGCCGATCTTGTGTCCTTTCAGCGTGCGGCCTTCCTCGAGCTTGAGGGTCACCCACGCGCGCTGGATCGCATACGCGTCGTCGATCGTGATGTCGGGATGGTCGAGCGAGATCTGGCGGATCTGCTTGCGTTCGCGCTCGGCGTCGTGCAGACGCTGCGCGAGCTGGTCGATGATGGCGGGTTCGAGCATGGTCGGATCGGGAATGGGGTTCAGCCGGCCCGCTTGTAGCGGGCGTGGATGTTGTTGTGCTTGTACGAGCCGCTTTCGCTGAACTCGGTCAGTTCCATCGACAGCGCGAGGTAGCGTTTCGCGTAAAGCTCGGCGAAATGCGCCTTGATCGCGTCGAACAGCGCGTCGCACGCGGCCTTCTTCTGCGCGTCGGTGCGGCCCGAGCCGATCTTCAGCATCACGTGGACGAATGCGTCGTCCTCCGCGCCGTCGGCGACACAGTAGTCCTGCAGCTCGATCGCGCGCGAACGGATGCCGCCGGTCGGGAACACGCCGTCCTGAGCGATCAGCGTCGCGTTGATCGTGCGCAGCAGCGCGGGAATGCGCGCGTCGTCGCGGATGTTCGCGGTGTATTCGACGACGATGTGAGGCATAGCTATTCTCCTGTCGACCCGAGTTCGCGCTTTGGCGCTTACTCGGGCCCCATGCATGGCAGTCGGATTCGAGTGCGGGGCGGCCCGCGGCACTCAGGCCAGCGGGAAGATCGCGTTGATCTGCCCGGTGCCCGAACTCGCGAAATAGTCGGTGACGATCTCGACCGGCTTGTCGTAGCGGTCCCAGCCGAGCAGCCCGAGCAGCATCGCCGTGTCGTGCATGCCGCCCTCGCCGTGGCAGTGCGTGTTGTACTCGGGCAGCATCGCGCAGAAGGTCTTGAAATCGCCCTGCTTCCACAGCTCGACCACGCGCAGGTCGACCTGCCGGAAGAATTCGCGGCTGATCTGGTGGATCGATTCCTCGGGGCTGCCGTTGTCGTTGAAGCGGTGCGACAGCGAACCGCTCGCCAGGAACGCGACGTTCGAATCGCTCTTCTCGATCGCTTCGAGCAGCGCCTCGCCGAAGCGGCGGCTCTCGTCGAGCTGATGCCACATGCACCAGCCGGCGATCGACACGACCTTGAAATGCTGGTCGCCGTTCATGTAGCGCATCGGCACGAGCGTGCCGTATTCGAGTTCGAGGCTGTCGATCTCGTGCGCGCGCGTCGCGACGCCACGCGCGCTGGCCGTCTCGGCGATCAGCCGGCCGAGCGCCGGGTTGCCCGGATACGCGTACTCCATGTCGCGGATGAAATGCGGCAGCTCGTTGCTCGTGTAGGTGCCCGAGAACCGCGCATTGCAGTTCACGTGATAACCGGCATTGACGAGCCAGTGCACGTCCGACACGACGATCGTGTCGACGCCGAGCGCGCGGCAGCGCTCGCCGATCAGCTGGTGGCCGCGGATCGCCGCTTCACGGCAGCCGTGATGCCTGCCGGGCAATTCCGACAGGTACATCGACGGCACGTGCGTGATCTTCGCGGCGAGGGACAGTTTGCCCATCGTTAAGTCTCCATGATTCTTTCGAGTGGCGAGGCGCCCCGCGCCCGTCACACGCCCCAGCGCGGGATGTGATGCAAACCCATCGAGATGCACACGTTCTTGATCTCCGCGAACACCTCGAAACTGTACTCGCCGCCCTCGCGCCCGGTACCCGATTCCTTCACGCCGCCGAACGGCTGGCGCAGGTCGCGCACGTTCTGGCTGTTCACGAACACCATCCCGGCCTCGATCCCGCGTGCCAGACGATGCACCTTGCCGACATCCTGCGTCCAGATGTACGACGCGAGTCCGTACGCCGTGTCGTTCGCGAGCCGCAGCCCTTCGTCTTCGTCCTCGAACGGGATGATGCAGGCGACCGGCCCGAAGATTTCCTCCTGCGCGATGCGCATCCGGTTGTCGACGTCGGCGAACACGGTCGGGCGCACGAAGTTGCCGTTGCGCAGATGGTCGGGCAACCCGGCCGGCTTGTCCGCGCCGCCCGCGACCACGCGCGCGCCTTCCTGCTCGCCGATGCGGATATAACCCGTCACCTTCTCCCAGTGCTGGCGCGTGATCATCGCGCCGAGATTGGTGGCCGGATCGGCCGGATCGCCGACCACCAGGTTGTTCGCGCGACGCGCGAATTCCTGCACGAAGCGGTCGTAGATCGTGCGCTGCACGAAGATCCGCGAACCGGCGGTACAGCGTTCGCCGTTGATCGAGAAGATCGTAAACAGCGACGCGTCGAGCGCGCGATCGAAATCGGCGTCGTCGAACACCAGCACCGGCGACTTGCCGCCGAGCTCCATCGAATACTTCTTGAGACCGGCACGCTCCATGATCCGCTTGCCGGTGACGGTGCCGCCGGTGAACGACACCGCACGCACGTCCGGGTGACGCACGAGCGCGTCGCCGGCCGTTGCGCCGTAGCCCTGCACGACGTTCAGCACGCCGGGCGGGATGCCGGCTTCGAGCGCGAGCCGGCCGAGCTGGTCGGCCGTCAGCGGCGACAGCTCCGACATCTTCAGCACGGCCGTGTTGCCGAGCGCGAGACACGGCGCCGTTTTCCACGTGGCCGTCATGAACGGCACGTTCCACGGCGACACCAGTGCGCACACGCCGACCGGCTGGTACAGCGTGTAGTTCAGCATCTGGTCGTCGACCGGATATGTGCGACCGTTCATCTGCACGCACACTTCCGCGAAGAAGTTGAAGTTTTCGGACGCCCGCGGAACCAGCTGCTTGCTCGTCTGCGCGATCGGCAGGCCGGTGTCCTGCGTCTCCAGCGCCGCGAGCATCGGTACGTTCTTCTCGATCAGCTCGCCGAGCCTGCGCATCAGTTTGGCGCGCTCCTTCGCAGGCGTGTTCGCCCATTTCGGGAACGCTTCCTTCGCCGCGCGCACGGCCGCGTCGACCTCGGCCTCGCCGCCCGACGCGACGTCGGTGATGACATCGCCCGTCGCGGGGTTCAGCGTCGTGAAGGTCTCGCGGCTCTCGACTTCGCGGCCGCCGATCCAGTGCTTGATGGTCATGTGCTCTCCTTGGGCGACGGGCTCAGCCGGCGCGATAGTAGTCTGCTTCGCCGACGATCGTGTTCACGAGCCGGCCAATCCCTTCGATCTCGGTCACGACCTCGTCGCCCGGCTTCGTGTCCGCCAGCCCCTCGGGCGTGCCGGTCAGGATCAGGTCGCCCGGCGAGAGCGTCATGAAGCCGCTGATGTGCTCGATCAGCGCCGGCACGTCGAAAATCATGTCGCGCGTGCTGCCGCGCTGCGTCTCCTGGCCGTTCACGGTCGTGCGCAGCATCAGGTTGCCCGCATCGCCGATCTCGTCACGGCTGACGAACCACGGCCCGAGCGGCGTGCAGGTGTCGCGGTTCTTCACGCGCAGGTTCGGGCGGTAGTAGTTCTCGAGATAGTCGCGGATCGCGTAGTCGTTCGCGACCGTGTAGCCGGCCACGTAGTCGAGCGCCTGCGCGCGGCTCACGTTGCGCGCGGGCCGGCCGATCACGACGGCCAGTTCGCACTCGTAGTGCATGTGCGTCGCATCCGCCGGACGCACGGTGCGCGACCGGTGGCCGACGAACGTATTCGGCCCCTTCAGGAAGATCAGCGGCTCGCTCGGCGCCTTGAATGCGAGTTCCTTCGCGTGGTCGGCGTAGTTCAGGCCGAGTGCGAACGTCGTGCGCGGCGCGACGGGCGGCAGCCACGACACCACGTCCTCGGCGACCACGCGCCCCGTATCGAGGCGGATCATGCCGTCGCCGGCCGGTTCGGCCGCATGCAGTGCACCGTTGTAGATCACGCGCGCCGTCTTCATCGTGCTTCCTCCGCAATCAGCGTATGCCGCAACGTGCCGATGCCGGCGGCCGAAATCTCGATCGTGCTGCCCGCACGGGCGCGCGGTGCGCCGCCCGCGACGCCGAGCAACAGCACGTCGCCCGCGTCGAACGACATGAAAGCCGTCACGTCAGCGATCAGTTCGCGCACCGGGCGAATCAGCGTGGCGGTCGACGCGGTCACCGCCGCCTCGCCGTCGATCCGCACGGTCAGGCCGATCGCGTCGACGTCGCCAAGCGCGGCAGCCGGCACGATCGCCGGACCCAGCGGGCAGAAGCCGTCACGGCACTTGAAGCGCACGGCCGGACGGTAGTAATCGGGATGCGGGACCGACACGTCGCTCGCGAGCGTGAAGCCGTGCACGTAGTCGAGCGCCTGCGCGGCCGGTACGCGCGTCGCGCGCCGGGCGAACACGACGGCCACCGATGCGCCGATCTCCAGCGCATCGACACCGGCCGGCACGATGACGGCCGCGCCGTCGGCCGCATGCGTGTTGGCGGGCTTGATATAAAGGATCGGCGCCTGCGGCGGGCGGCCGTAAGGCGGTGCGTTCACGGCATCGCCGAGCGCGTCGAGCGCCGCGCGCTCGTTGAGCAGCGCGCCGTAGACGGTACCGATGGCGACCGGCAACGGCGGCGCCGCGGCGGTCGTGCAAGACAGCTCCATGCGTCATTCCCCTGCCGCGCGTCGCGGCGCATCGTCAATAGTTAATATCTTAAGTAAACAATCGAGCGCTGGCAACCTCGATTACCCTGAGATGCGAAATTCATCACCTTCGGCTGTTAAGATTGATGCGTCCCCGTCCTTTACCCTCCCCGATGAACCGTACGCTCGACCATCGCAACCTGGCCATGCTGCTGCTCGAGGCCCGCGAAACGCTGATGGGTCTGTTTCGGCCCATTCTCAAGGAATTCGCGCTGACCGAACAGCAATGGCGGATCATCCGCGTGCTCGACGGCGAACCGGCGCATGCGCTCGAAGCGGGACAGATCGCCAGGCGCTGCTGCATCCTGAGCCCGAGCCTCACGGGCGTGCTGGAACGGATGGAGCGCGACGGCCTGATCACGCGCACGCGCGCGCAGGAAGATCAGCGCCGGCTGCTGGTCAGCCTGACGCCGCAAAGCAGGAAACTGGTGACGGAAATCGGTCCGCGCATCGACGAGCAGTACCGGCAGCTCGAGTCGCGCTTCGGCCAGGACGGCCTCGAAGACATCTACCGCGCGCTCGACCGGCTCATCGAGCTCGGCGGCAACACGTGAACACGGCGCCCGCTCCCGCCAGCCGCGGGAACGGGCGCCGGTGCAGCGCGGGCGATCAGTGCAGCACGCCGCGCATCAGCTCGGTCACGGCCACGCCGCGCGACGTGCGCATGCACTCTTCGACGTAATCGATGAACGGCAACGGTTCGAAATCGATTTCGTCGCGCACGCGGCGGTTGTCGAACACACGATCGACCGTCGCGAATTCCCCGCAGCGCTGCAGCGCCCGGCCGATCACGCGCTCGAGTGCCGGATCGGGGCGTCCGAGCACGTCGCGCACCACGAGCGGCAGTTCGGCCGGCGCGCACGCCGCGTAGCGCGGCGCCCCGGTCATCCCCGCCGCCTCGTCCATCGCGCGCACGATCTGCGCCACCTGCGGCGCCTCGTCGCCGGCCGACACGTGATAGACGTCGTGCGCGAGCGTCGGCTTCACGGCCAGCAGCATCGTCGCGCGCGCCACGTCGTCCACCGACACGATGTCGATACGCGTCATCGGCCGAGCGGTGAAGCGGCGCGCGGCGTGCGCGAGCCGGAACATCCAGAACGAATTCGGCGCGGGCCGCGTGCCGAGCACCGTGTGGCCGACCACATGCGACGGCCGCACGACCACGAGCGGCAGTCCGAGCGCGCGCAGGCGCTGTTCGGTTTCGGCCTTCGCGTGCAGGTAGCCGGCCGCGAGTACCGCGCCCGGCAGGCCTTCGTCGTCGGGCGCCGTGTCGTTCGCCACCTCGCCCGCCGCCTGTTCCTGCACGATCCCGCCGCGGCCCGCATGCGCATAGGCGGTGCCGACGTACACGAAGCGCTGCAGGCGCGGCGCGCGCGCGAAGCGTTCGGCGAAATGCACGGCATCGGCGATGTCGGCCCGCAGGTGCGCGCCGTCGGCCGGCGATGCATGGCCGGCGCAGTGAATCACGTGCGTCGCGCCGGCGAGGCGCGGTGCATCGGCGCCGTGCCACACGTCGCCGAGCGCGCCGACGATCACGTTCGCCTCGGTCAGGCGCGACGCCCAGTACGGGGCGAGCCCCGCGCGCAGCGCCGCTTCGCGCAGCCGCGCGACGGCGTGGCCGCGATCCTGCGCACGCACGACGCACACGATGCGTTCGAGCAGCCCTGCATTGACGAGCGCCGTCAGCACGGTACTGCCGATGAAGCCGGTCGCGCCGGTCAACACCAGCCGTCCGACGTTCGCCGCCGCGACCGGTGCGCTGGCCGGCGACACGAGGCTCGTGCGCCAGTTGAGCGACAACGCGGTTTTCCAGATCAGCACGATAGTCTCCTTCGAAGAATCGGCCGGGCGGCGCGGCGCCCGCGGTTGCGGACTGCGCACGGCTCGCCGGCCGGGCCGGGGCTGACGCGCGCCCTGGCAGTCCCGATCGGGCATGCGGCCTGCGATCACGTCGATCGCGTCTCTGGCACGAGGCGGAGGCAGCCGCCGCGGACGGGCGTCCACGGCACGGGATCGGGATGTTCCCAGTGTGGGGCCCGACCGAATGCAAGTCTGTTCCGAAAGTTTCGTGAAAGTGTGCCGATTTGTACGCGATTGTCGGAGTGTGTCGTGCCGGCCGCGCCGTCAACACGCTGAAACATCCCGCTGGCCGGCGCTCGGACTGGGTCATGTCGCATCCGCCGGCGTAGCCTCGGATGGCCGATCGCGCGCGACAGATCGACGCGCCCTGGTGCCATGTCATCCCATGTCTCGAACGTCATCGACGCGTGCGCCGGCACGGCAATCGCCGGTGACGCCCGCTATTGCGTGGCGCTCCGGAATGACCACGAATCGTCAGACGTCGTTTCATCTGAAACCGCAATAGACTCAATACGGATTTATTGCGGATTAACACTTGCGTTTCACACCAGTCTATCTAGACTGATCAAGTCAAAACGGTCGAATGTGTCATTTTTTTAGGAGACGATCACAATGCGCCTCACCATTCGGATTAATGGCAGCGAATCGGCAACCCGGCATGCCTTCGCGGTTCTGTGGGTCGATACCGACGAGGGGCTGTGGTCGCGCGAGGCACATCAGGGCATCGATCTTCCGACCTGGGGCAAGGTCCGCGACGTCGAGGGCGCGATGGCGCTCTGCGCGGCCGATAGCGGGAATGCCGTCTGCCAGTTGAAGGGACTGTCGTTCGATGCGATGCAGCGCGAACAGGGCCCCGCCGTACTCGCCGGCGATCACGCCGGTGCATGGCGGCTGCAGGAAGTCGATCGCTGCACGACCCAGCCGGAATACCGGGAATTCATTTCCGTCGCCCGCTAGCATTCATTGACGTAAATCGTCTGCGGTTTTCGGGTTTATTCCAGCATCGGTGATATTCATTTCGATATTCAGTATTAACGACGCCCCTTTTCGGGGCGTTTTTCATTTTCCGGCATAAAGAAATAATCGAGGTCCGGGCAATTGATCACGCCGCGTCGACGGCCGCGATCGACCGGCCCTGGAGCGACGCGTGGCCGAGCGCTCGCCCTCGTCTCAAGACTGACCGCTCCCCCCCGCTTCGGCCGCGTACTTCCTCCCCTGTTTCCGCATGCGGCCGACTCGCCGTTTGACGTTTTTTCACGGGGCCGGAACACACTTTCCCCACACGGTGTTTACTCGTTTATTACAATCGCATTATCCAGACTGATTTGCCGCCGTCGGGCGGCCCGAACCGGCCATTGCATGAGCGTGAAAAAGAAGACCCACCCCGCCGATCCATACTCGGCCGCGACCAAGAATCCGATGCTTGCGTCGCGTCTGCCGATGTGGCGCTCGCGGTTCATCGTGATCATCGTGTTCCTTGCATTCGCCGCGCTGATCGGCCGCGCCTTCTGGGTGCAGGTCGCGAACAAGGAGTTCTACGTCGGCCAGGGCCAGAAACGCTACCAGCGCACGATCGAGCTCGACGCGACGCGCGGGCGCATCGTCGACCGAAACGGCGCGATGCTCGCCGTCAGCCTGTCGACCTATGAAATCTGGGCGAACCCGAAGCAGGTCGCCGACACCGACTACCCGCAGATCTCGAAACTGCTCGACATGCCGCTCGTCGAGGTCAAGCGGCGCCTCGGCAACGACAAGACGTTCGTGCTGCTCAAGCGGCAGGTCGACGCCGACACCGCGGGCAGGCTCGACAAGCTCGCGATCGACGGCGTCACGCAGATCGCCGATTCGAAGCGCTTCTACCCGGAAGGCGAATCGGCCGCGCACGTGGTCGGCTTCACGAACGTCGAGGACAAGGGGCAGGAAGGCGTCGAGCTCGCGGCGAACGCGCGCCTGGTGGGCACGTCCGGGCAGCGCGAGGTCATCCGCGACCGGCTCGGCCGCATCGTGTCGGATACGCGCCCGCTCGTCCCGGCGCAGCATGGCGCGACGATCGAACTGACGATCGACCGCCGGATCCAGCAGCTCGCGTTCAGCCAGCTCAAGGCAGCCGTGGTCGAGAACAACGCGGTGGCCGGCAGCGTCGTGGTGCTCGACGCGCAGAACGGCGAGATCCTCGCGCTCGCGAACTACCCGACCTTCGACCCGAACGACCGCGCCCGCCTCACCGGCCAGCAGTTGCGCAACCGCGCGGTGATCGACACGTTCGAACCGGGCTCGACGATCAAGCCGCTCGTGGTCGCGCTGTCGATCGACGAACGCAAGGTCACCCCGAACACGATCATCAACACGTCGCCGGGCACCTACAAGATCGGCCCGGCCGTGATTCACGACACGTCGAACCACGGGTCGCTGACCGTCTCGCAGGCGCTGCAGAAGTCGAGCAACGTCGCGCTCGCGAAGCTGGCGCTGAACCTGCCCGCCGAAACGATCTGGAACAAATACCAGGAGTACGGGATCGGCCGCGCGCCGGAACTGACGTTCCCGGGTGTCGCGTCGGGCCGGCTGCGCGGCTACAAGCGCTGGCGGCCGATCGAGCAGGCGACGATGGCGTACGGCTACGGCCTGTCGATGTCGCTGCTGCAGATCGCGCAGACCTACACGGCCTATGCAGGCGACGGCACGCTGCACCCGGTGTCGCTGCTGAAGAACGGCACCGACCAGCAGACGATCGACGCGCATCGCGGCCACCGCGTGACGTCGCCGCAAACGGCCGCGGCGATCCGCTCGATGCTCGAGATGGCGGTGGGCGAAGGCGGCACGGGGCGCCGCGCGCGCGTCGACGGCTACCGGATCGGCGGCAAGACCGGCACCGCGCGCAAGCAGGTCGGCGCGACCTATGCGAAGGGCAAGTACCGTGCGCTGTTCGCGGGGATGGCGCCGATGAGCAATCCGCGCCTGATCGTCGCCGTGATGATCGACGAGCCGCGCGGCAAGGGCTACTACGGCGGCACGGTGGCCGGCCCGGTGTTCGCGTCGGTCACGAGCGGCTCGCTGCAGCTGCTCGGCGTGCCGCCCGATGCGCCGGTCGAGCCCGAGAAGAATGCGCCGCCGAAGGCGGTTGCGCCGCAGAAGACGGTCGCAGCGCCGAAGTCCGCGGCCCCGGCCAGAACGGCCGCCTCGCAGAAACCGTCGGCACCGCTCGAGACGGCCGCGCAGTCCGGCACGTCCGCGCCGGCGAGGGCCGCTGCGAACTGACGACGCCGTACGGGCGATGCCGCATGCGCATCGCCCATTCCCCCGCTTTTATCCCACTCTCTAGGAACGCTCCGCATTATTTGAGCGTTCCCGCCGCGTCCTCCTACAATTTTCGCGCGCCGCAGGCGGCCTTGCCTGCGCGCCGGACTACAACAACGGAGAGAGACGCATGCGATTCCACTGGAAAACGCTCGTGCTGGCCACCGCGAGCGTCACGCTGCTGGGCGGCGCCCCGGCCCGGGCCGCCGATGCCGCCGACGTGAAAATCGGCTTCCTCGTCAAACAGCCGGACGATCCGTGGTTCCAGGACGAATGGCGCTTCGCCGAGCAGGCCGCGAAGGAAAAGCACTTCACGCTGATCAAGATCGCGACGCCGAGCGGCGAAAAGGTGTCGACCGCGCTCGACAGCCTCGCCGCGCAGAAGGCGCAAGGCGTGATCGTCTGCGCGCCCGACGTGAAGCTCGGCCCCGGCATCGCGGCGAAGGCGAAGCGCGCGGGGATCAAGCTGATGTCGGTCGACGACCAGCTCGTCGACGGCCACGGCGCGCCGCTCCCGGGCGTGCCGCACATGGGCATCTCCGCGTACAAGATCGGCCAGCAGGTGGGCCAGGCGATCGCGGACGAAACGAAGCGGCGTGGCTGGAATCCGGCCGAGGTCGGCATCATCCGGATCGCCTACGACCAGTTGCCGACCGCGCGCGAACGCACGACCGGCGCGGTCGATGCGCTGAAGGCCGCCGGCTTCCCGGCCGCGAACGTGATCGACGCGCCCGAGATGACGGCCGACACCGAAGGCGCGTTCAACGCGGCGAACATCGCGCTCACCAAGCATGCGAATTTCAAGCGCTGGGTCGCGTTCGGCTCGAACGACGATACGACGGTCGGCGCGGTACGCGCCGCCGAGGGGCGCGGCATCGGCGCGGACGCGATGGTCGCGGTCGGCATCAACGGCAGCCAGGTCGCGCTCAACGAATTCGCGAAGCCGAAGCCGACCGGCTTCTACGGATCGATCCTGCTGAATCCGCGCCAGCACGGCTACCAGACGAGCCTCAACATGTACGACTGGATCACGAAGAACCAGGCGCCGCCGCCGCTCGTGCTGACGTCCGGAACGCTGATCACGCGCGACAACGAGAAGCAGGCGCGCGCCGCGCTCGGCCTGTGAGCCTGCCCCAGGAGCCGACATGACACGCACCACCCTCGTGACGGGCGCCGCCGGCGGCATCGGCCAGGCGCTATGCCGTACCTTCCTTGCGGCCGGCGACCGCGTGCTCGCACTCGATCGCGACCGCGCGTCGCTCGACCGCTTCATCGATACGCTCGGTGACGCACGCGCGACGGCGGTCGTCGACGACCTGACCGACGCCGAACAACTGCGCTCGATGCTCGAGGCGCATCCGCCGGTCGACGTGCTCGTCGCGAACGCGGGCACGGCCGCATCGACCACGCTGCGCGACACGACGCCCGCCAGCTGGCGCACCGATCTCGATGCAAACCTGACGGCCACCTACGTGAGCGTCGAAGCCGTACTGCCCGGCATGCGCGCGAGCCGGCGCGGCGCGATCGCGATCATCGGTTCGGTGAACGGCGTGCACGCGCTCGGGCATCCGGCCTACAGCGCGGCGAAGGCCGGGCTGATCAGCTACACGAAATCGCTCGCGATCGAGTACGGCCGCGACGGCGTACGCGCGAACATCGTGCTGCCGGGCACGGTGAAGACACCCGCGTGGGAAGCGCGCGTGCAGCGCAACCCGCAGGTGTTCGAGCAATTGAGGAAGTGGTATCCGCTCGATGATTTCGCTACACCCGACGACGTCGCGCAGGCTGCATTGTTCCTGTGCTCGCCGGCCGCGCGGATCATCACCGGCGTCGCGCTGCCGGTGGATGGCGGCCTGCTGGCCGGCAATCGCGTGATGGCGCAGGAACTCACGCTCGAGACGTTCTACTGATCGATCGTGACGAAACCCGTGGGGCCGGCGGCCGCCCGGGCCGCCGCGCCCTGCCCGGTGCGCGGCGCGATGCCGCGCGCCGTCAATGCGCGGCCGCGACCGGCTTCACCATCCGGCCGAGCACGTGCTCGGTCATCCCGCGTGCGAGTTCGGTCTCGCCCATGAACACGGTGCCGATCCCTTCATGCGACAACAGCGCGGCCTCGTCGCCGCTGTTCGTGCACAGCACGACCTCGAGCGTCGGGTTGAGCGTGCGCGAAATCTCGACGATCTGCCGCACGTCGAACACGTCCGGCAGCGTGACGACCAGCATCCCGGCGCGCGCGATATGCGCCTGCACGAGCACGATCGGCTCGATCGCGTCGCCCGACACGGCCGCGATGCCGTCCGCGCGCAGCTTCTCGACGAGTTCGCGGTTCTGCTCGACGACGACATACGCGATCCCGCGCTCGTCCAGCGCATGGGCGATCCGCGTGCCGACCTTGCCGTAGCCGACGATCACGACCTGCCCGGTCAGGTGTGTCTGCGGCGTCGACATCGGCAGCGCGGCGAGCGGATCGTCACGCGCCTCGAGCTTGCGCGCGAATGCCGAATGCTTGCGGATCCACGCGAGCGCCGGATCGATCATCGCGAACAGCAGCGTATTCATCGCGATCGAGATCAGCGCGACGGCCAGGATCAGGCTCTGCCCCTCGGCCGACAGCAGCCCGAGCGCCCGGCCGAGCCCCGCAAGGATGAACGAGAATTCGCCGATCTGCGCGAGGCCCGCGCCGACCGTCAGCGCGGTGTTCAACGGATAGCGGAACGCGATCACGAGCGCGACGGCCGCGAGTGTCTTGCCGACCAGCACGATCGCCGCGACCTCGATCACGTGCAGCGGTTCTTCAATCAGCACCTTCGGGTCGAACAGCATCCCGACCGAGATGAAAAACAGCACCGAGAACGCGTCGCGCAGCGGCAGCGTCTCGTCGGCCGCGCGCCGGCTGAATTCCGACTCGCGCATCATCATCCCGGCGAAGAACGCCCCGAGCGCGAACGACACGTCGAACAGCTTCGCCGCGCCGAACGCGATGCCAACCGCGGCCGCGATCATGCACAGCGTGAACAGCTCGCGCGAACCGGTGCGCGCGACGAGCCACAGAATGCGCGGGAACACGCGCTTGCCGACCACCAGCATCAGCGCGATGAACGCGGCGACCTTCAGCATCGTGACGCCGAGCGTGCCCCACACGCTGCCGCCGGCCGCGTGTGCGTCGCCGGGCGGCGTGCCGCCGAGCAGCCCCGCGACGGGCGGCAGCAGCACCAGCACGAGCACCATCACGAGATCCTCGACGACCAGCCAGCCGACCGCGATGCGCCCGTTGACCGTCTCGACGAGCCCGCGCCCTTCGAGCGCGCGTAGCAGCACGACGGTACTCGCGACCGACAGCGCGAGCCCGAACACGAGCGCCGCGCCGAGGCTCCAGCCCCACGTCAGCGCGAGCCCGCCGCCGAGCAGTGTCGCGACGGTAATCTGGACGACGGCGCCCGGCAGCGCGATCTTGCGCACCGCGAGCAGATCGCCGAGTGAAAAATGCAGGCCGACGCCGAACATCAGCAGCATCACGCCCACTTCCGCGAGCTGCTGCGCGAGCGACAGGTCGCCGACGAAACCGGGCGTGCCGGGGCCGATCACGATCCCGGCAAGCAGATAGCCGACGAGCGGCGGCATTTTCAGCAGTGACGCGAGGTAACCGAAGATCATCGCGAGACCGAAACCGGCCGCGAGCAACGCAATCAGGCTGACGTCATGAGGCATCCCCCCTCCCAAGTTCTTGTAACTATTTAGTAAGGTTCAAGAATGGAAGGATAAGGGATGAGGCGGAAGAATGGCGCGCGGCCGCGAAAATTTCACGCGGCGGCGCGCCTTTGCGGGGTGCAACCCCGGCACAACGACCGGCGCCGCCCGACCTGGCCGGCGCCCTGAAACAGGTTGGACAGGCGGGGCCGGCGCCCCGCCGCCCGCGTCAGCGCGACGCTTGCGGGAACCGCGCGCCCGGCGGCGGTTCGGGCCGCGTCGACGGCACGCTCTTGCGCACCTTCGCGACCTGCGCGGCCGTCACCGGCGCGCCCGTGTTGCCCCAGCTCGTGCGCACGAAATTCGACACGTCCGCGACTTCCTGGTCCGACAGGCGCCAGCCGAACGGCGGCATCGTGAAGGTCGACGGCGCGGTGCGCGTCCCCTCCAGCGCGCTGCCTTCCAGCACGACGTGGATCAGCGAGGTCGGATCGTCGCCCTGCACGACCGGGTTGCCGGCAAGCGCCGGGAACACGCGCGTGTAGCCGTGGCCGTCGCTGCGGTGGCAGGCCATGCAGTTGTCGCGATAGACGGCCGCGCCCGGCTTGCTCGCGTCGCCGGCCTGCAGCGCCTTCGCGGCAGCCGCGTCGTACACGTGCGGCTGCTCGCCCTGCACGCGCGGCGGCAGCGTCTTCAGGTAGCGCGCGATCGCGTTCAGGTCATCGTCGGTCATGTGCTGCATGCTGTGGCCGACCACGTCCGTCATCCCGCCGAATGCAGCCGTGCGCAGCGTGCGGCCCGTCTTCAGGAACTGCACGATCTCGGTTTCGTTCCAGGTGCCGAGGCCCGTGCGCGGCTCGCCGCGCAGGCTCGTCGGCACCCAGCCGTCGATCGCCGCGCCGCCGGCCAGGAAGTCCAGGCCGTCCGAATCGGTCAGCCCGCGCTCCTGCATGGTCGGCGCGCGCGGCGTGTGGCATGCGCCGCAGTGGCCGAGACCCTGCACGAGATACGCGCCGCGCGCGACCACCGGATCGGTGTACGGCGCCGCATCGAACGGCTTCGGCGTCGGCGCGAACATCTTGCGCCAGATCCCCAGCGGCCAGCGCATCGACAGCGGCCACACGATGTCGACCGCACGGTTCTCGTGCTCGACGGGCGCGACGCCATGCATGAAGTACGCGTACAGCGCCTTCATGTCGTCGTCGGTCAGGCGCGCATACGACGGGAACGGCATCGCCGGATACATCGTGTCGCCGTTCTTGCGCACGCCTTCGCGCACCGCGCGCGTGAAGTCTTCGTAAGTCCAGCCGCCGAGGCCCGTCTTCGGGTCCGGCGTGATGTTCGTCGAGTAGATACCGCCGATCGGCGTGTCGAACTTCAGCCCGCCCGCGAACGGCTTGCCGCCGCTCGCGGTATGGCACGCGATACAGTCGCCGGCGCGCGCGAGGTATTCGCCGCGCTTGATCAGGTTCGCGTCGGCGGACCGGGCTGCGGGTGCGGCCGCCGGGCCGGAAGCCGCTGCGGGCGCGGCCGGCTGCGCAAACGCCATCGGGCCCGCGAAGCCGAGCGCGGCCCAGGCCGCACCGGCCGCCAGCGCGCGCGACATCCGGCGCGCGACGTTGTGGTTCATCGTCCTCTTCATACGGTCACCAGCGGGGCGGGATTTTTCAGGTATTGCTCGCGGATCGCGCGTGCCGACCAGTAGGCCAGCGCCGCGATGATCCCGGTCGGGTTGTAGCCGATGCCCTGCGGCAGCGCCGACGCACCCATCACGAACACGTTGTGCACGTCCCAGCACTGCAGGTAGCGGTTCAGCACGCTCGTCTTCGGGTCGGTGCCCATGATCGCGCCGCCGACGAGGTGGGTCGTCTGGTACGCGCGCGAATCGAAGTGCTTGCCGAACTCGCGCGTCGACACGCTGATCGCCTTCGGCCCCATCGCTTCCGCGATCTTCTTCATCTGCCCGGTCACGTATTGCGCCATCTTGATGTCGTTGTCCTTCCAGTCGAACGTCATCCGCAGCAGCGGCTGGCCGTACGAATCGCGATAGGTCGGATCGAGGTCGAGGTACACGTCGCGGTACGACATGTTGGTGCCGTGCGCGTCCATCGAGATCGTGTGCGCGTAGTTGTCCTTCACGGCCTTCTTCCACGCGGAACCCCACTGCGGCGTACCGGGCGGCGTCGCGATGCCGCTGATCGGCTTCACGCCGGCCTGGTTCACCCACAGCGGCGAGCCGCCGACGAAGCCGAGCGGGCCGTGGTCGAAGTTGTCCGCGTTGAAATCGTCCACCGCGACGCCGTTGCCGCCCGCGCCGATGAACGGGTTCGTGTAGGTGTCCTTGTCGAAGAACGCCTTGATCGTCGACAGGTTCTGGTACGCGAAATTGCGGCCCACGACGCCCTCGCCCGAGATCGGGTCGTACGGCTTGCCGATGCCCGACAGCAGCAGCAGGTGCACGTTGTGGTACTGGAACGCGGCCACGATCACGAGATCGGCCGGCTGGTGCACTTCGCGCCCGGCCGGGTCGACGTAGGTCACGCCCGTCGCGCGCTTCTTCGTGTCGTCGAGATCGACGCGCAGCACATGGCACTTCGAGCGCAGCTCGAAGTTCGGCGCCTGCTTCAGCGCGGGCAGGATGTTCAGGTTCGGCGACGCCTTCGAGTACATGTAGCACGCATAGCCGCTGCAGTAACCGCAGAAGTTGCACGGGCCCATCTGCACGCCGTACGGGTTCGTGTACGGGCCCGACGTGTTCGCCGACGGCAGCCGGTACGGATGCAGGCCGAGCGACTTCGCGGCATCGGAGAAGCGCTGCGCCGAATACGTATTGAGCTGCGCGGGCAGCGGGAAGTTGTCGCTGCGGTTCGCTTCGAACACGTTGCCGTCGCCGACCACCTTGCCGCCGACCTTGTACGCCTGACCCGACGTGCCGAACACCTTCTCGGCGAAGTCGAAATGCGGCTCGAGCTCCTCGTAGGTCACGCCCGTATCCTGGATCGTCATCCCTTCGGGGATGAACTTCCTGCCGTAGCGCTCTTCATAGTGGCTGCGCAGGCGCAGCTCTTCCGGCGTGATCCGGAAATGCACGCCCGACCAGTGCAGCCCCGCGCCGCCGACGCCTTCGCCCGGCAGGAACGCGGCGAGCTGCCGGTACGGCAGCGCGGTGTCCTGCAGGCCGTGGCGGATCGACACGGTCGTCTTCGACAGGTCGAGGAACAGCTTCTTGCGGATGTTGTAGGTCAGCTCGTCGATCGTGTTCGGATACGCGCCGTCCGGATAGGTATCGCGATATTCGCCGCGCTCGAGTGCGACCACGTTCAGGCCCGCTTCGGTCAGTTCCTTCGCGAGAATCGCGCCGGTCCAGCCGAAGCCGACGATCACCGCATCGACATGCGGCTTTTTCTCTGCGGCCATCAGCTGCGCTCCCCGTTGATCGAGACGGGGCCGTACGGATAGGGCTTGCCGCTCTGGTTGACGAAATCCATGAAGTCCGCACGCGCGCCCGGAAAGCCGATCATCTTCCACGCGGCCATGTCGTGATTGCCGCCGTGCACCGGATCGCAGAAATAGCCTTCGCGCGTGTTCTGCAGCAACTGGCCGAAGAACAGGCCGGGCGGCACGTCGTCGATCTGCGCGCCGCCCTTCTCGAGCGCGCCGAGCACGGTGTCGCGCGTCGGCGCATCGAGATCCGCGAACGCCTTGCCGTGCGTCTTTTCGCAATAGCGGTTAACGGCCGCGATGCCGAGCCGGTAGATGTCGCGCGGCACCAGCTTCAGCTGGTAGCCGAGTTCGGGCACGCCCTCCTGGAACGGCCCCTGCATGTACCACGTCGCGCCGTGCGCATACGGCGTCTCCATCTGGCGATCGATGAATTCGGGCACGCCCGATTCGAGCGCGCCGGGGCCCTCGGCGTCGGCCGGGATCAGCCGGTCGACGGCGGCCTGGACGAACGCCCACTCCTTCGCATCGAAGAAGGTCGGCTTGTACGGGGCGCGTTCGGCGCTGGACGAGGCGGCAGGTGCGTTACCGGCCGTCGTCGCGGACGGCGACGACGAGCGCAGGTCGCAGCCGGCGACCGACGCGATCGGCACGAGCGCGACCGACGTGCGCAGGAAACGGCGGCGCGAGTTGGGTTTGTCAGGTGGCGTGGACATGGTCGGGTGTTGATCGTTGGGGATCGGGGTCCGGACGCGCGCACTCCGCATGCGTCGTATCCGGTACGGCAGCCATGCCGCACGCGGCCGGCCGTCCTGTTCTTTCGTGTGTTGCGAACAACCTCGATGCGGGCAGCGGCCGCGCAATGCGCAGCGGCGCCTTCATGCAGCCGCGCGACGCGCCGGTTCAGGCGGCGCTGCACGGATCGACCTCTTATCGGGTCTTATCGTCAGACAAATACCCGTCTTTCGACCGGCATCTGCCCGCCATCGCCATGACCCTGATTCAACTTAGACGCCGCGTTTGCCGACGGCAAGCGCGACGTGCACGACCCTCTTTCGGGCCCGGCGACGAGTGCCGCGAATTATATATGGAACCGGTTCCATTACGAGGGGGTTCGATGCAATTCAATGCATCGAAAATCGCAACAATTGAAAAATCCGGAAGCTGGAATGCGCAAGGATGGCGCGATGGCAAGCCGATGCATGCGTGGCGCAGACGATTGTGCTGCGGCGTGCGCGGCCAATGGCTGTGGCTTTCCAGCCACGCACGGCAGGCCGTCGGCCCGGAAGGCCCGGAAGGTCCGGCCGGCATCGGCCAACGGATCGCCGGTGTCGCCCGCCTGTCACGGGAATACGTTCTTCGTCGGAAACGGCGTCCGGCTGATCGATGCCGTGCCAGCTGATTGCCTTACCCGGCTCGGCACGCCAACGAGTTGACCAGCGCGCCGCTCACCACGGCCAGAACATCGACGCGATGGACAGCGCCAGCGCCGCGCACAGCGGCGAGTAATACAGCGTGTCCATTCGTGCGAAACGCGACCCGCGAATACGCTTGAAGAAGCCGACGTAGCGGAAATCGCCGACGGCGCGCACCGCGAAGATCAGTGCGAACGCAACGACCGCGAATGCGATCGTGCCGGGATACGCGTTGCGCCCCAGCCAGCCGGCGCGCATCGCCACCACGCATGCGCCGCCCAGCAGCGCAGCCGCGACGGCAAGCGTGCCGATGGCGGTCGGCTGCAGCAGCGACACGCCATCCTGTTCCGGAATCGCCGCCCGCTTGCCGCGCCGTCCGCCCAACGCCCAGTAGACGTGAACGAGCGCGATCGCGCAAAGCGTCGGCACGCTGAAATACGCACCGGTCATGTCGGTAGTGTCCTTGTCTCGTTGTTCTGCCGGAATGGTTCCGGCACGCGGCCCCGGCCCGCGCCACGCATGACGATACCGAAACCCGGCAACGCGTGCATTGCGACCTCCGGTCGCAACCCGCGGCAGCGCGTGGTGCGATGCAGTGCGCGTGACCGTCGCACGAGGCGGCCGCTTGACTTCCGTTGGCGCGCCATTACCCTGTTATTCCAGTACTGCGGTCGGCATGCCGCTGCACGATCGCGCCGCCCGCACGACAACGATAACGAAGGCCATGGAGGCGACTCATGCTGATCGGTGTGCCGAAGGAGATCAAGAACCACGAATATCGCGTCGGCCTCACGCCGGCCGGCGCACACGAACTCACGCGGCACGGCCATCGCGTGCTCGTGCAGCGCGGCGCGGGCACCGCGATCGGCCTGCTCGACGACGACTACACGGCCGCCGGCGCATCGCTCTGCGACGGCGCCGACGAAGTCTTCGCGCGCGCCGACATGATCATCAAGGTCAAGGAGCCGCAGCCGGCCGAATGCGCGATGCTGCGGCGCGGCCAGATCCTCTATACGTACCTGCATCTCGCGCCCGATCCCGACCAGGCGGCCGCGCTCGTGAAATCCGGCGCGGTCTGCATCGCGTACGAAACCGTGACGGGTCCCGGCGGCGGCTTGCCGCTGCTCGCCCCGATGAGCGAGGTGGCCGGACGCATGTCCATCCAGGTCGCGGCAACCCATCTCGAAAGCCCGCGCGGCGGCCGCGGCCTGCTGATGGCCGGCGTGCCCGGCGTGCCGGCCGCGCACGTCGTCGTGCTCGGCGCGGGTGTCGTGGGCACCGGCGCGCTGCAGATGGCGGTCGGCCTCGGCGCGCGCGTCACCGTGCTCGACAACAACGTGAACCGGCTGCGCCAGCTCGACCTCGTGTTCGCCAACCGGATCTCGACCGTCTGCTCGAATGCGCATACGGTCGACGAAGCCGTGCGCGACGCCGACGTCGTGATCGGCGCGGTGCTCGTGCCGGGCGCATCGGCGCCGCGGCTCGTCACGCGCGGCATGATCGCGACGATGCGCACGGGTGCGGTCGTCGTCGACGTCGCGATCGACCAGGGCGGCTGCTTCGAGACCTCGCATGCGACGACGCATGCCGACCCGACCTTCGTCGTCGACGGTGTCGTGCACTACTGCGTCGCGAACATGCCCGGCGCGGTCGCGCGCACGTCGACCTTCGCGTTGAACAACGCGACGCTCGGGCATGCGCTCGCGCTCGCCGACAAGGGCTGGAAGCAGGCCATGACCGACGATCCGCATCTGCGCGCGGGCCTGAACGTCTGCGACGGGCACATCACATACGAAGCAGTCGCGCTGGCGCTCGGCCTGCCCTATGTGCCGGCGGCCGGCGTGCTCGCATGACCGTGCCGGCATGACGTGAACGCCCGGCGGGCGGCACGCGCCGCCCGTCGCGTTCACGCGCCCTTCGACCGGCTCCGCTTCGTCGCGCTGCCCTCGCCCATCGTCCGTGCCAGCAGCGGCCGCAGCTGCGTGAGCGTGCGCGTGTTCAGCACGTCGGGCCGCGTCAGCCAGCCGCGCCGTGCCTGATCGACGCCGTACGCGAGGTTGTCGAGTTCGTCCGCGCTGCACGCATCCGAGCCGATCGCGACCGGCACGCCGGCCTTCGCGGCCTCCCGGCACCAGATGTCGGGCAGATCGAGCCGCCGCGGCTGCGCATCGAGTTCGACGAAGCAACCGCGTGCCGCGGCATGCGCGATCACGCGCGGCACGTCGAGTTCGCATGCTTCGCGTTCGCCGAGCACGCGGCCGGTCGGGTGCGCGAGCATCGTGAAATGCGGATGGTCCATCGCGCGCAGCATGCGATCGGTCTGCGCGTCGCGCGACAGGTCGAAGCCGTCGCGTACCGCGCCGACCACGAGATCGAGCCGGCAGAGCATCGTATCGGGCACGTCGAGGCTGCCGTCCTCGCGAATGCCGGCTTCCACCCCCTTGAGCAGCACGAAATTGTCGAACGACGCATTGACGCGATCGATCTCGTCGAGCTGCCGCGCGAGCCAGTCAAAGTCGTGACGGCCGCGGCCGGCATGCGGTGCGCGGTCGGTCACGGCCAGGTACGCGAGCCCGCGCGTACGGGCCGCATCCGCCATCGCGCGCAGGCTGTCGCGGCCGGCCGACGCGTCGGTATGCGCATGCAGATCACCGTGGAGATGCTTGCGTTCGACCAAGGCCGGCAGCGTGCCGGCCCGCGACGCGTCGATCTCGCCGCGATCCTCGCGCAGCTCGGGCGGCACCTCGTGCAGCCCGATCGCGGCGTAGACCGATGCCTCCGTGTCGCCGGCAATCCGCTCGTCGCCGCGAAACACGCCGTATTCGTTGATCTTCAGGCCGCCGGCCTGGGCGATCCTGCGCAGCGCGATGTTGTGCGCCTTCGATCCCGTGAAGTAGACGAGCGCCGCGCCGAGCGCATCGGCATCGACGACCCGCAAGTCGACCTGCAACCCGCTGGCGAGCACGACGCTCGACTTCGTCTTGCCGTGCGCGAGCACACGCGCCACGTCGGCGTAGCCGACGAACGCATCGGCGACGGCGACCGGGTCGCTTGCGGTGACGAGGATGTCGAGATCGCCGACGGTTTCGCGGCGGCGACGGAAACTGCCGGCCGGCACGGCTTTGCGGACGCCCGCGACCGCGCGCAGGCGGTCGAGCAACGGCATCAGCGATTGCGCGGCATCGGGCAGCAGGAAGCGTTGCGGCTCGCGCTGCAGGCGATCGTCGATCGCTTCGAGCAGATGGGCTTCGGTTCTCGCGCCGAAGCCCGGCAGTTCACGCACGTGCCCGTTCTTCGCTTCCGCGCGCAGCTGTTCGAGCGAATCGACGTGCAGCGCATCATGCAGCGCCTTCACGCGTTTCGCGCCCAGCCCCGGCACGTCGAGCAACTCGACGATCGCGCCCGGCAGCGCATGACGCAGTGTTTGCTGCAACTCGCAGGTGCCGGTCGCGGCGATCTCGCGCAGCTTCGACGCGAGATCCGGCCCGATCGACGGAATCTTGCCGAGATCGTCGCCGTTCGCGATCATCGCCGGGATATCGCGACCGTAGTCGGCGATCGTCCGTGCGGCATTGCGGTAGGCCCGCACACGAAACGGATTGGCGCCCTGGATCTCGAGCATGTCGGCGATCTCGGCGAACACGGCCGCGCACTCGGCATTGTGGATCGGCATGATCGGCGTGGCTCCCTTCCACGTGGATGGCGCCGCGCGCTGGCGCGACGGCGTCTGCCCGCCCGGCATCGCATGTCGACGCTGCCGGGCGCCCGGCCTTCATCGTACGCCCGCTACGCATCGCGTGCAGCGCCGTTGCGGCCGCGACGTCAGAGGGAGGCGCGCGGAGTCGTGGCGTAACGCCGCTCGTAGATCGACTGGCAATGCGTGCAGCGCTCGGCGGTCGGTCGCGCCAGCAGGCGCTCGTAGCCCACCGCGCCATCGCAATCGATGCATTCGCCATAGCTGCCGTCGCGCATCCGCTGCTGGGCGCGGCCGACCGCACGCAGTTCGGTCAGCCTCATGCCGATCAAGGCATGATCGACGTCGACGAACAGATCCGCGTTCGCCTCGTCGCCCTCGTCCGGCGCCGCGCCGGCAAGGTCCGCGTAGGATTCCGACGCGCGCTGGTCTTCACTCGTGCGGATCTCCGCACGCAGCGTCTGCTCGCTCTCGTTCAGCCGCTGTTTCAGCGTCTGCCGTTGTTGTTGGTCGAGCGCCATGGCCGTCTCTCCTGTTCCGGGTTCCGCGCGAAAAAGTGCGGCGCGCGGTGTCGCGCCGGTGCGCGGCGAAGCGGCGTCACCGCCATTGCCGTGCGTCCGGGTGTGCGCCCGGCAGCACGAAGCGCGGGACGCATTCGACGCAGGATAAACCCATTGAACACGCGTGTGTTGACCGGAATCAGCGTGCAGGCGCTCGGCCGAAAATCGGGGACGGACGCGAAAACGCGACATCGCCGGATTCGTCTGACGCAGGCGCAGCCGGCATCGATCCATCTGTTGCGCGGGACTGCGTCACCGCGCGTCAGGCATCGGCACGGACGATGTCGAGCAACGCGCGCGCCGAGCGCTGCCAGCTGTACTGCTGCGCATGTTCGCGACCCATCGCGCGCAGCCGCGTGCGCAGTTCGGGATCGTCCATCACGCGAGCGATGGCGGCCGCGATGCCCGGCGGCGAATAGGCATCGCAGAACAGCGCGCCCCCACTGCAGACTTCCGGCAGCGAACCCTCGTGCGACACGATGACGGGGCACCCGCATCGCATCGCCTCGAGCGGCGGCAGCCCAAATCCTTCGTACAACGATGGAAAAACGAAGCATCCTGCGTGTTCGTACAGCGCCTTCAGTTCGCCGTCGGTCACGTAGCCGGCCCACGTGACGTACGGATCGTCTTCGCGCAGGCCGGCCTCGCGTACACCGAATATCTTCGCATTCGCGCCGCCCGCGATCACGAAGCGCAACGTCGGGTGCGACGTGCGCATCAACGCTATCGCGGCCAGCGCGCGCCCGAGATTCTTGCCGGGCGCGAGCGACCCGACGAACAGCACGTAGCCGTCCGTCTCGAGACTCAGGCGCGACAGCACGCCGGGATCGGCATCGATCCGGTCGATATGATCGACCGCGCCCGGCACGACGGACAGGCGTGCCGGCGGCACACCCAGCCGCGCGGCCAGCCGCGCGCGCGAAAAATGCGACACCGTCACGATATGGCGCGCGCGCCGTTTCAGGATGGAGAATGCAAAGCGGTACCACAGACGGAACGCAAGCGAATAACCGGCCGGCAGATCGAAGATCGCCGCGTCGTGAATCATCAGCAGCTGATCGCGCTTTGCGAGCGGGCCGATGTTGCACAGGCTCAGCAGGGTCCGGCCGCGCGTCGCACGCGGTAGCGTCCATTGTTCCCACAGCGCACCGCGCCGGCGCCCGGAGGCCTGCGACCGCGCACCGGCCGGCATGGCCGCCGGATCGTGATCGGCCGGCACGACGAGCGACGGTTCGTCGCCGGCGCTCGCGATGCGCGCGAGTTCGGCCGTCAGCTCGTATGCGACGCGCTGAACGCCCGTCATGCGCTGCGCGGTGAATTTCCCGTTGATTGCGAGGCGGCGCAACCGCGCGGCGTGCGCGGCTGTGCCGACGCCCCGTTCCGCGCGCGCGTCCTGCAGTACCGGTGCGCTACGCTCCCGAATCGACGTTGACATGATCGTGACTGTTCCGATGGCTGCGACGCGACGAGGCGCCGCCGGACACTCCGCGGCGCGGAATGCTGCTGTGCCGTCAGTGTGTCCGCCTCCGTCGCTCCGGTCGGTACGTTCGACCGCACAACGCACGGCTTTACCGATGCTTCGCCATCCTCAGAAAGCGTTGCGCCCGATGAAGCCGCGCACGACGGTCAACAGGATGATCTTCATGTCGAACCAGAAGCTCCAGTTCTGCATGTAGAAGAGATCGAACTTCACGCGCGCCGCCATCGCCTCGACCTTGCGCGTCTCGCCACGATAGCCGTTCACCTGCGCCCATCCGGTGATGCCCGGACGCACGCGATAGCGGTACATGTAGCAGTCGATCAGTTGACGATAGAGGTCGTCGTGTTCGATCGCGTGCGGACGCGGCCCGACGACCGACATCTGCCCGAACAGCACATTGAAGAACTGCGGCAGTTCGTCGAGCGACGTGCGCCGCAGGAATGCGCCGACGCGCGTGATGCGCGCATCGTTGCGCGACGCCTGCCGCAAGACGCCCGGTTGCGCACGATGCACGCGCATCGTCCGGAACTTCAGGATGTCGAACTCGCGGCCGTCCACGCCCTTGCGGCGCTGCCTGAACAGCACGGGCCCCGGCGACGACAGCTTGACCGCGACGGCCAGCATCGACAGCAGCGGCAGCAACGGAATCAGCACGCCGAACGCGAACAGCCGGTCGAACGCGAACTTCGCCCACAGCTCCGGCGCGGAGCTCGGCGTGGTCGCGAGATTGATCGCCGGCATGCCGAGCACATCGGTCGCCGAGCGATCGACGACCGCCATCTGCCGCACGTCGGGCAACAGCCGCAGTTCGACGAATTCGTCGCGCAACTCGCGCACGATGCGCTGGATCCGCCATTCGTGCGACATCGGCAGCGTCAGCCACACTTCGTCGATCTGGCCGCTGCGGATCATGTCGCGCAGCGTGGTCCAGTCGTCGATCACCGGCACGCCGCCGATGTCGCCCGCGGTAGCCGGCGCGTCGTCATCGAAGACGCACGCCGCCACGAAAGGGCCGCTCGGCGCGAGCTGCATCCGCTCGATCGCCACGCGCCCGTACGCCGTTGCGCCGACCACGGCGACGCGGCGTTGCCGCGCACGTGGGTCGTTGCGCGTCAGCACGAATGCCAGCAGCGCGGCGCGGCCAAGCAGCAATGCCGCGCCGCCGGCCAGCACCGTGTGCACGATCCAGCGTGTCGTGACCGTGCCGCCGCGATTCATGATCCACATCGTGCCGGCCACCGTCAGCACGCTCGCGCAGATGACCGCCACCAGCGTCTGCGTCAGCACGTGCGCGCCGCCCTGCACCGTCACGCCGCCGCGCACGGTGCGCAGGTAGCGCGGCAGCAGCGCCACCGTCAGCACGCACAGCAGCGCGATCGCGCCACGCTGCGCATCGGACAGCCCGTGCCACGCCAGGCCGGACGCGACCTGCGCCGCAAGCGCCCCCGCCAGCACGAGCACGACGTCGAGCGCCGCGATCGCGGCACGCCGCAACGTATTCGTTCCACCGGACATCGACTGCATCGTTACGCACCATGCGCCGGGAATCCGCAACGCACCTCCGGCATGCGCGGGCGAACCGGCGCCTGCCTCGCATTCCCGCGCGACCCGAGCAACCGGCGATAGTCGGCGCGAATCAGGTCGTAGCATTCACACGCGTGATGTTCGAGACCGCCGCGGTCGAGCACCGTGATGCGGCCGCGGCGCTGCCGGATCAGCCCGGCTTCCTGCAGGTTGCCGGCCGCCTCCGTCACGCCTTCGCGCCGCACGCCGAGCATGTTCGCGATCGTCTGCTGCGTGACGGCCAGCTCGTCGCCGTCGATCCGGTCGTGCGCGAGCAGCAGCCAGCGGCTCAACTGCTCGCTGACCGAGTGATGCCGGTTGCACAACGCGCTGCGCGAGATCTGCGCCATCGCCGCCTGACAGTAGTTGAGCAGCAGCCGGTACGTCTCCGGCGATCGCTCGAATTCGGCACGCATCACGCAGCTCGGCACGCGATACGCCATCCCGCCGATGCGCACCTCGACCCGGCTCGACGCCGCGACGCCACCGACCAGCGTCCCGAGGCCGACCACGCCTTCACGGCCGACCACCGCCACTTCGACCATCGCACCGTCCTCCATCAGGTGCTGCACCGACATCATCGACGTCGTCGGAAAATGCAGATGGCGCATCGGCTCGCCAACCCGGTCAAGCATCCCGGCCTTGATCCTGACCAGTTCCAGATGCGGTGCGATGGTGCGGATGCTGTCCTCCGGGAGTGCATCGAGGATGGCGTTCGCCGTGTAGCTCGAGTGAAGATGAAGCATGTCTGTATCCCTTTTATTGTCCGTGCCGCCTGCAGCCGCATGCACGGAACTCGTTATCGCGATGCGCGCCCGGACGTTGACAGCGGTTGCGGCCCACAACCCTGATTCCGACCGACCATCGACTTGTTACCGCCGGATTGAGTCGGCCGTCCCGTTTCGTCACGCGAATTCGAATAAGCGATTTACGTGCCAATACCCGCCCATCCTTAATATATGAATCACGCCTGATTTAGATCGCCGGAATATCCGGCCTCGCACCATAAAAAACGTCTCATTTCCGGACACTCTTCCCGCGATGGACACAGCAAGTGATTTGACTGATCAATTCGCACGCATCGAACGAGGGCAACCGGATCGGACCGCGAGGCTTGTCGTTCATATACTTACAGCCGATTTTCAATTGTTTCCGTGACGTCCGGGACGGCACTTTCCAGCGTCGCCACGCTTCACACGCTCGTTTGAAACTGTCTCAAAACTGAATCGGCACACGCATTCCGCGCTCTGTCATCCATCGCACACTTCGCACACAAACCATTGATCCTGCTGGACATTTTTGCGCGCCCCGCTTATTTGTCAAATAATGTTCAATGTATGCCCGATGATTTTCACGTACGCTGCGCACCGTGATCCGATTGATTCCCGATCCACATTGAATGCCCTACCCTCATCGCATTCCATTTCGGGATGATTAATTCAACGGATATGAATCATTAAATCCGCATGACGTTTCCGCCCAGACAAAATCGTCAAACTTTGTGAAATGACGTAATGTGCAATTGATCGATTTCAATCGCGTGCTAGCCTTTTCGCAGCGTCTTCATTCGATTTTCAATGAACACAAGTCCGCACGATCGTGCTAATTCCCGTTTCTCCGGGACCGCCACGACGACGCGCGACCGCCACCCTACGAGGATGTGCCGTGACTCTCCAGGCCCACGACGCCGTCGCCCATGCGAACGGCATAATCGAGCTTTCCCACAGCTTCGATGCCAACCGGTTTCTCGCGGCCATCGACCGCGACGAACTCGCCACGCTGGCGCCCCACCTTCAGCTCGTCCACCTGAAATCGGGGCAAGTGCTGTGCGAACCCGGTGAAATGCTCACCGCGGTGTACCTGCCCGTCACGACGGCGATCTCGCTGCAGTACGTGTCGTCCGGCGGGATGACGCTGGAAGTCGCGGAGATCGGCAGCGAGAGCGTGGTTTGCGACGACGTGATCGGCGGCAGCGGCCGGATGCCCTGCCGTGCGGTGGCCTGCCGCGACGGCTTCGTCTACCGGCTCGACCGGCGCGTATTCGCCACCGCATTCGACACATCGCCGGTGATCCGCCATCTCGTGTTCGTCTGCGTGCGGCTGCTGATGGCGCAGGTGTCGCAGATCACGTTCTGCAGCCGCCATCACGTGCTGAAACATCAGTTATGCCGATGGTTCCTGCTCGCGTACGACCGCACGCGCAGCATCGAGATCCAGGTGACGCACAGCATGCTCGCGCAGATGCTCGGCGTGCGGCGCGAAACCGTCACGGATGCCGCGGGCGAGATCCAGAAGCTCGGCCTGATCCGCCAGTACCGCAGCTCGATCGAGCTCGCCGACCTCGACGGCCTCGAAAAGATGTCGTGCGGCTGCCGCGCGATCGTGCGCGACGAAATGAAGCGCATCCTGTCGGCCGATTCGGGCGTGCCGGCTGCATCGCGCGCGTGATCGACGGCCGGGCGCGGCGTGGTGCTCCGGCACTGCAAGCCCGCCGGGTCAGCTGTTTGTAGGGTGGCGAACAGAACGCCGTGCCTGCCAATGGTCTACTGATGCCGGACTGCCGGGGGGACGTCAGCGCACATCGCGCGTCTGCCCGAGCGGACGACACCACGCACGCCGGAGCAGCACGTGAAAAACGAAATCAGAACCATCCTCAAGCACGTCGCCCACCTTGAAGCCGCCATCGATTCGATCGGCGACGGGGACGACCTCTACGAAGCGGGCCTCTCCTCGCTCGACACGATCCAGCTGATGCTCGCGATCGAGAAGCAGTTCAACATCGAGATACCCGACGAGATGCTGAACCGCAACCTGTTCCGCAGCATCGACGCACTCGCGGACACGATCGCCACACTTCAACGCACCGAGCATTCGGCATGAGCGCGCTGCTTCCGGAACTCGCGGCCGACAGCGAATCGCATCGGCTCGACGAGGCCGCGCACGCCGTCGCACAGATCGCCGCGCAACATGCGGATGCGGTCGATCGCGACGCGCGCTGCCCCGTCGAGGCGATCGAGGCGATGCGCGCGCGCCGGTTGCTCGGCGCGATGGTGCCGTCCCATCTCGGTGGCGCGGGCGCGTCGCTGGAAGACATCGCGTCGGCCTGCTCGATTCTCGGCCAGGCCTGCGCGTCGTCGGCGATGGTGTTCGCGATGCACCAGATCCAGGTTGCGTGCATCGTCGATCATGCCGCCGACCAGGGCTGGCACAAGCTGTTCCTGCAGCAGCTCGTGCGCCACCAGTGGCTGCTCGCGTCGGCCACGTCGGAAGACGGCGTCGGCGGCAACCTGCGCGCGAGCCAGTGCGCGCTCGAAACCGACGGCGGCGGCTTCCGGCTGCACAAATCCGCGCCGACGATCTCGTACGGCGACTACGCGGACGGCATCCTCGCGACCGCGCGACGCGACGCCGATGCACCGGCGTCCGAGCAGGTGCTCGTCACGCTGCTGCGCGACGGCTATACGCTCACGCGCCGCGGCGAATGGGACACGCTCGGAATGCGCGGCACCTGCAGCAACGGCTTCGTGCTCGATGCGCAAGGCGCCGCCGTGCAGTGCCTGCCGATCCCGTTCGCGAAGATCGCCGAAGAAACGATGGTGCCGGTCTCGCACATCCTGTGGGCCGCGGTATGGATCGGCGTGGCCGGCGACGCGTTCCATCGCGCACACCAGTTTTTCCGCGCACAGGCGCGCCAGACCGACGGCGCGCCGTCGCCCGCGGCGCGACGCATCGCCGAATCGCTCGCGCTGATGCAGGCGATGCAGGCCCGCGTCGATGCCGTGCTGCGCCTCCATGCGAACGCGTCGTCGGGCTCGTGGTCGGCCGGCATGGCCCGGGCCGCCGAGATCAACACGCTGAAGACCTACGTGTCGACGACCGCGCTCGAAGTCGCGCACCAGGCGATGATGATCTGCGGGATGGCCGGCTACAAGCAAGGCACGCCGTTCAGCATCGGCCGCCACATTCGCGACCTGCTCGCGGCGCCGCTGATGATCAGCAACGACCGCATTGCCGCCAATACTGCGAGCCTGCTGCTCGCGCTGCGTCCCGCGACGCTGGAGAAACATACGTGAACGACCGCCTCGCCGTACCTTCCACCGCCGCCACGCCCGCCGACGCACCGCTCGACCGCGCAGGCGTCAATCCGCTGCGCGACGAACTGATCGACGCGGGCCTGCTCGTCTCGACCGGCATCCAGGGCCTGTTCGGCCGCAGCGAACGATTCGAGCGCGTCGTCGAAGCGCTCGATGCATTCGTCACGCGTATCGGCGCCGACCAGCAGGCCGAAGTGCTGCGCTTCCCGCCGGCGATGAGCCGCCTCGAGTTCGAGCGCAGCGAATACATGAAGAGCTTCCCGCAGCTCGCGGGCAGCGTGCATGCGTTCTGCGGCGACGAGCATCAGCACCAGCGCCTGTTGCAGTGTCTCGATCGCGGCGACGACTGGACCGAAAACCAGAAGCCGACCTACGTCGTGATGACGCCGGCCGCGTGCTACCCGGTCTACCCCGTCGTCGCGCGTGCGGGCGCGCTGCCCGCCGACGGCCGGATCGTCGATGTGTTCTCGTACTGCTTCCGGCATGAGCCGTCGCTCGACCCGACCCGCATGCAGTTGTTCCGGATGCGCGAATACGTGCGGATCGGTACGCCCGAACAGATCGTCGCGTTCCGCGAAACGTGGATCGAGCGCGGTACGCGGATGATCGAGGCGCTGCGCCTGCCGAACGCGATCGATCTCGCGAACGATCCGTTCTTCGGGCGCGGCGGCAAGATCGTCGCGAACAGCCAGCGCGAGCAGAACCTGAAGTTCGAGCTGCTGATCCCGATCGAGCACGACGACCGCCAGACCGCATGCCTCAGCTTCAACTACCACATGGACCATTTCGGCCTGCTGTGGAACATCCGCACCGCGACGGACGACGTCGCGCACACGGGCTGCGTCGGCTTCGGCCTCGAGCGGCTCACGCTCGCGCTGTTCCGCCACCACGGCTTCGACATCGAGGCATGGCCGGGCGACGTGCGCGACGTACTGTGGGGCGCGCGATGAGGTTCGTTTCCCGCGACGGCGAAGACGCGTCGTTCGAGGATGTACGCCATCGCGCACGTCACTACCGGCCGCACCCGCTGCATAGTCAGGAGATGGTCTGGAAGCAGACCAACTGCTACGTCGACATGTGGCTCGAGGTGCTCCGGTGGTGGGGCCTGAATCCGTACGCGGCGCTGCCGTTTACGATCGCGCTCGATTTCGAGGGCGACCAGTTCACGTTCTTCAAGTTTCCGCACGACGAACTGGAGCGGCTCTACGGGATCGTCGTGCAGGAGCACTCGATCTACGAGCCGCTCGACCAGCACATCGAGACGCAGGTCGCACGCGGCCACCTGATGATCGTCGAGGTCGACGCGTGGTTCCTGCCCGACACGCGCGGCAGCAGCTACCGCACGCAACACACGAAGACGACGATCGGCATCGACGCCATCGACCGCGTGAAGCGCCAGATCGGCTATTTCCACAACAGCGGCTACTACGTGGCCGAGGATTTCGACTACAACGGGCTCGTCGGCGGCAGCTCGCCGATGACGCTGCCGCCGTACGTCGAATGCGCGAAACGGCGCTTTACGCCGCTCGGCGAGCGCGAACTCTGCGACGCATCGCTCGCCGCGCTGCAGCGTCACCTGCGGCGCCTGCCGGTCATCAATCCGATCGCCGCGTTCCGGCGGCAGTTGCAGACCGACGCACGCACCCTCGCCGATTCGCCGCTCGAGCACTTCCATGCGTACTCGTTCAATTCGGTGCGGCAGCTCGGCGCGAATTTCGAACTGTTCGGCCATTACGCGCGCTGGCTGCAGGCCAGCGGCTGCGTCGGACCGTTCGCCGAGATCCGCGCGGCGTGTGACCGCATCGCGTCCGAAGCGATGGTGCTGGAATTCCGGCTCGCGCGCGCCTGCGCGCGCGGCAAGGAAGAACGCGGCGATTCGACGCTCGAGGCGATCGAGGCCGCGTACGCCGACCTCGTCGCGTGCGCGCGCCAGATCGGCTCGCCGCTGCGGCATGTCGCGCCCGTGCGCAGCGACGCGGCGCCCGTGCCGGTCATGCGGTGACGCGCACGCGTAGCCAGCCCGCGTGGTCGATGCTCGCGGCGGCCGCGGGCGCCATGCAGGAACCGCGCGACCTGCCTGGCGACGACGGCGACTGGATCGCGGCGCCCGTACCCGGCACGGTTGCGCAGGCGCTCACGCTGGCCGGCCGGCCCGACGACACGCGGTCGCTCGACGAGCGCGATCACTGGTACCGGATCGAACTGCGCGGACACGGGCCGCGCGTGCTGCGCTTCCACGGCCTCGCCACGCTCGCGCAAGCCTGGCTCGACGACACGCCGATCCTCCGCTCCGACAGCATGTTCGTCGCGCACGACGTGCCCGTATCGCTCGACGGCACGCACCGGCTGACACTCTGCTTCCGTGCACTCGCGCCACACCTGCGCGACGTGCGCGCGACGCGCCGTGCGCGCTGGCGCACACGGCTCGCCGAGCCGGCCGCGCTGCGCACGGTCCGCACGTCGCTGTTCGGACACATGCCGGGCTGGTTCCCGGCGGTTGTACCGGCCGGCCCGTGGCGGCCCGTCGACGTACTCGATCCGGCCGACGGCCCCGCTCTGGTCGATACCAGCCTGCAGGCGCGCATCGAAGGCGACACGGGTTGGCTCGACGCGGAACTGACGTTCGCCGCGCCGCTGCCCGACAGCGTCGCGGCGCGGCTGTCGTGCGGCGAACATCAAGCGACGCTCGAGCGCGCCGGCGCCGACCGGCTGCGCGCAAGCGTGGCCATCCCCAACGTGCGCCGCTGGTGGCCGCATACGCATGGCGAGCCCGCACTCTACGAGATCACGCTGCATATCGGCGACGAACGGCGACCGCTTGGCGCGACCGGTTTCCGCACGATCGAGATCGACGGCGGCGCCGACGGCAAGGGTTTCGGGCTGCGCATCAACGGCGTGCCGGTGTTCGCGCGCGGCGCGTGCTGGAGTAGCGCCGCCCCGCTCGCGCTGCACGCGGACGACGCGGCCTACGGCCGCCTGCTCGGGCTCGCACGCGACGCCGGCTTCAACATGATCCGCGTCGGCGGCACGATGACCTACGAGGCCGACGCATTCCACGCCTGGTGCGACCGGCTCGGGCTGCTGGTCTGGCAGGACTTCATGTTCGCGAACTTCGACTACGCGCTCGACGACCCCGCGTTCGCGGACAACATCGACCGCGAGGCCGATCAATTTCTCGCGCGCCGCGGCGCCTCACCGTCGCTTGCGGTGCTGTGCGGCGGTAGCGAGATCGCACAACAGGCCGCGATGTCGGGGCTCGGACCGAAGCAGCGCTTCCTCGAGCTGACGGCCGACCGGCTGGCCGGCCATGCGGCCGCGCGACGCCCCGACGTCCCGTACGTGCCCGATTCGCCCGATGGCGGCGTGCTGCCGTTCACGCCGCGCGAACGCGTGTCGCACTACTACGGCGTCGGCGCCTACCTGCGCCCGCTGGACGACGCGCGTCGCGCGGACGTGCGCTTCGCAAGCGAATGCCTCGCGTTCTCGAACGTGCCGTGCGATGCGACGCTCGCGGAGCTTGGCTGGCCCGGCGTGCATGAGCCGGGCTGGAAAGCGGCCGTGCCGCGCGACCCCGGCACGTCTTGGGATTTCGAGGATATCCGCGACCACTATCTGCAGACGCTGTACGACGTCGCGCCCGACCGGCTGCGGCGCGAGGATCCGGCCCGCTACTTCGAGCTGTCGCGTGCGGTGATCGCGGACCTGATGCGCGAGACGTTCTCCGAGTGGCGGCGCACCGGCTCACGCTGCGCCGGCGCGCTCGTGTGGCAGTTCCAGGATGTGATGCCCGGTGCCGGATGGGGCGTGATCGACGCCGCGCACCGGCCCAAATCGGCGTGGTATGCGCTGCGGCAGGTGCTGCAGCCGGTCCAGGTGCTGCTCGTCGACGAAGGCTTGAACGGGCTCGACGTGCACGTGGTCAACGAGCGCCCGGCGCCGCTGTCGGCGGCGATCGAGCTGGTAGCACTGCGCGACGGCCGCACGCCGGTCGCGCGGGCCGGCGGCCCGGTGCGGATCGCCGCGCACGACACCATGCGGATCGGCTCGGCCGACCTGCTCGGCCGCTTCTTCGACTGGACCTATGCGTACCGCTTCGGGCCCTGCGAACACGATACCGTCGTCGCGACATTGCGCGCCGACGACGGCACGCTGTTGTCGCAGGCATTCCATTTCCCGTCCCGTACGCATCCGGCCGTGCTGGCGCGCCGCGAACTCGGGATCGAGGCGTGCGTGTCGCGCACGGACGACACGTGGCACGTCGACATCGACACGCGGCACGTCGCGCGCCACGTGCAGATCGGCGCACCGGGCTTCATGCCGCGCGACGACTGGTTCCACCTCGCGCCCGGCACGCCGGCGCGTGTCGCGCTCGTTCCGCTGCGCACCGCCGGGAACACCCCGGCGACCGAGGACAATGTGCCGCCCGTAGTGGAAATTCGTGCAGTGAATGCCGCGCGGGCGGTGCGCGCCACACAGGCCGGTTGACGCAACGCTCGCGGCCGCTTCGTGCCGCGAGCGTGTTCCATCCCGTATCGATCCAGCCGCTCAGTCGGACGAACCCGTACCGCGCGGCCGCTCGATGCCGTATGCCTCCATCCAGCGATACAACGTCGCGCGCGACACGCCGAGCTCGCGCGCGGAAGCCGCGACGCGGCCGCGCGTGCGCAGCAACGCGGTTTCGATCGCCTCGCGCTCGATCGACTTGCGGATATCGGCCACCGACGGCGACGCCGCATCGAGACAGTATTCGAGTTCGAGATCGCGCGCGGTGATCAGGCGCCCTTCCGTCATCACGACCGCACGGCGCACCCGGTTGATCAGTTCGCGGACATTGCCCGGCCAGTCGTGCTTGTACAGCGCGGTGATCGCATCGGTCGAGAACCCGCGCACGCGATGGCGCGCATCGCCGCGGAAACGTTCGAGCATGTGATGCGCGAGCAGTTCGATGTCCTTGCCGCGTGCGCGCAGCGGCGGCTGGTCGATGCGCATCACGCACAGGCGGTGGAACAGGTCGGCGCGAAAGCGCCCTTCCTCCATCGCGTCGCGCAGGTCGACGTGCGTGGCCGACACGATCCGGACATCGACCGGCACCGGATCGCTGCCGCCGAGGCGATGAATCGAACGCTCCTGCAAAAAGCGCAACAGGCTCGCCTGGCTCTCGTGCGGCAAGTCGCCGATTTCGTCGAGCAGCAGCGTGCCGCCGTTCGCGGCTTCGACATAGCCGATCTTGCGCGCGTTCGCGCCGGTAAACGCGCCACGCTCATAGCCGAACAATTCGGATTGCAGCAGATGCGGCGGAATCGCGCCGCAGTTGACCGCGACGAACGGGCCGTTGCGCCGTTCCGAATGGCGATGGATCGCGACGGCCGTCAGTTCCTTGCCGGTGCCCGTTTCGCCGAACACGAACACCGGCGCGTCGGTGCGCGCGAAACGCCGCACCGTATCGAACAGCCGCAGCATCGCGCTGCAGGTGCCGACGATACCCTTCTCCTCCGATTCGAGCTGTTCGCGGTCGCGCGCGAACAGGCACTCCATGCCGTACGCATGGCCGACCGTATCGGCGATCCGCTGATGCGACGCCGGCAGCGTGACGTAGTCGAAGCAATAGTCGCGCAACAGCGCGCGCACGTTCGGTGATGCGGTCTGGCCGACGTCGACGAGCGCGACCCACACGACGTCGCGCATCGACGCGCAGGTCGACGCGATGCTGCCGATCGCATCGGCATGACCGCCGCTGAGATCGAGGATGCCGCAGGTGATTTCGCCGGACGTGTCGCGCAACTCGTTCGCATGTGCGACGACCGACACTTTCCAGTCGCGGCGCGACAGTTCCTTTCGCAGCATCACGGACGGCGACTGCGTCCAGTAGATCAGCGGACGCTGCCCGTTACCGCTCCCCGCGCCGGCGCTCTTATCGCGCGTTATTGGCATATTCATAACGAACCATCACTTTCTCCACTCCGCGACCCGTTCGCGTGCGCTGCGGCCGGCGGCGCATGGCCGCCTTTCCGCGCTGCGTTTCCGCAGCCTTGGCGAAGATCGAAACTGCACACGGCGAGAACCCCCGGAGGTCGAGCCGGATGTCATCCGGCCTCGTTGTCATCGAACTCGAACGGAACGCGCGGCTGCGGGAGCCACGACATTCCGGCTTTGAAGCGACCCGCCGTCAGGCGGGGCACGTCGGCAAACGTAACTTCCATCCGCATGTGCGTCGCGTCGTACACGACAGTCGCGCCCGATGCCGAACCGGATGGCGGCCAACCCGCTCGCGGAGTGACCGCCGCACTTCATCCGTTCGTGAATTTACACCCCGTTTCGCGATGGTCTTGTTACCAAAAGATAATCCTGAATCAGCCGGTTACGCAGCCGGTCGCCCCGCGCGACACACCTTTGGCCACTGAGATTTGATTATCTATGAGCATTCCCGTCAATCAGTGGCAAATACTACTTTTCAGCAAGATAACCACGAATGATTGCGCGCGATTTTCACCGAAATCCGCGAAAAAGACCGGCACCGCATGCCATGCACCGCATAATCGCGCGCACCGCCGGCCGGCCGCGCCGTCTCGAGACGGCGTGCAGTGCGTGCAGCCGTTACATGCCGTAATCTGCCGGCGCGGTCGCCGCTCAGGTTCGCAGCGCCGTCTCGTCATGCCGGGCCGGCCGATCGCGCAAGCCGTCCTCGCTCGGAGCCTCGTTTTCCGGCGTGAAACCGGCCGGACCGGCCATCTCCTCCTGCAACGCAGCATAGCCGTCCATCACGAAGCGTGTGAGCTCGTCCCGAAAGCGCGCCGAGCCGAAGAATTCGGCATTCGCCCGACACGCATGCGGATCGATCGACCCGCGCGGCAGCGCTTCGAAACGGGCAACCGCGTCGAGCAGCGCATCGACCGTCTGTGCACGGTAGAACAGGCCCGTTGCGCCGGCGCCCGGCCACGCGCGCACCGATTCGCGCACGCCGCCCTTGCCGTACGCAATCACGGGCGTGCCGCAGGCCTGTGCCTCGACCGGCGAAATGCCGAAGTCCTCTTCCGCCGCGAACACGAATGCGCGCGCACGCTGCAGGTGGTCGTGCAGCACGTCGAACGGCTGGTAGCCGAGCAGCGTGACGTTCGGCCCCGCGAGCGCGCGGATCTTCGCCATCTCCGGCCCATCGCCGATCACGACGAGGCGGCGTTCCGGCGTACGCGAAAACGCGTCGACGATCAGGTCGATCCGCTTGTACGGCACGAGCCGTGACGCGGTCAGGTAGAACGCGTCCTTGTCCGCACGCAGCGACAGGTGGTCGACGTCGACCGGCGGATAGATCACCGTCGCATCGCGCCGGTAGGTCTTGCGGATGCGGCGTGCGATGAAGTTCGAATTCGCGGCCACGCGATCGACGCCGTTCGCCGAGCGCGCATCCCAGTTGCGGATGTAATGCAGCAGCGCCCGCGCGATCGCCGATTTCGGCCCGCGTGCGAGCCCGGCCTCGTTCAGGTACTGGTGCTGCAGGTCCCATGCATAACGCACCGGCGAATGCACGTAGCTGGCGTGGAACTGGTCCGGGCCGCTCAGCACGCCTTTCGCGACCGCATACGAGCTCGACAGCACGACGTCGTATGCCGACAGGTCGAACTGCTCGATGGCCAGCGGAAACAACGGCAGGTAGCTGCGGTAGCGCGTGCGCGCGAATGGCAGCTTCTGGATGAAGGACGTGCGCACCGCGCGGCCGCGCAGGCAGTCACGATCCTCGAGGAAATCGACGAGGCTGTAGACATCGGCCTGCGGAAAGCAGTCGATCATGTGCGCCAGCACGCGTTCGGCGCCGCCAGGCACGACCAGCCAGTCGTGAACGATCGCAATCTTCAAGTACCGCTCCCGATTCTTCATTGACGTTCGATATGGACGAGCCGCGCAACGCGGCCGCCATGCCGTGCCAATTATCGGAAAGCACCGCCACGACCGGTGTGTGCTACCGCACATTGCGCTGTTGTCGGTACGCCGGGACCGCCGTACCGCACGGCAGCAGACAAACCGGAACGTGAGTGCGCTTTCGAACAGACCGGCGCGCGCGGTATCCGCATGATGATCATCGCCGCACCGCACTGGACAAACGCGTCCGTGCGGCACGGCGTGCTGAAGGTTTCACACGAGGACCGCATCATGGAATGGCATTGTTGTGAATTCGAACATCTGAGCGCCGTCGATCTCTATGCAATCCTGCGCGCGCGCAACGCCGTGCTGGTCGTCGAGGATGCGCATACCCATCTCGACATCGACGGCAAGGACGCGGGCGCATTGCACGTCTATGCAACCGTGCGCAACGGCGACATAGCGGAAGTCGCGGCCTACGCGCGCATCCTGCCCGGCGACGACATCGACCCGGACGTCGTGATCGACAAGGTACTGACGAGCGAAGCGTGCCGAGACGGCGATACGCTCGAGCACCTGCTCGAACGCGCACTGACCGCCGCGCTGGCCGCGTGGCCGGACGCCGCGCTGCGCATGCACGTCCCCGCACCGCGCCAGGCATTCTACAAACGTTTCGGATTCCGCAAGGCATACGGACCGTATCTCGAACAGGGCGCGCCGTTCGTCGGCATGATCCGGCCGGCCGACCGCGCCGCCGGCGCGCTGCGCCAGTTGCTGTCCCGGGCCGTTTCGACCGCCCGGCCCCGAACCGAAGACGCACGCGCCGACGGGCGCGTACTCAACCGGCTGCCCGCCGATACCGGAGCCAACCGATGACCCGCACCCTACGCCCGGTTCCCGAACCCGATCTGCCCCGCATCCTGCCGGTCATCCTCGCCGGCGGTTCCGGCACGCGCCTCTGGCCGCTGTCGCGCGAACAGTTTCCGAAGCAGCTGATCGAACTGACGTCGAACGAATCGCCGCTGTCGGCGACCGCGCGCCGCCTGAACGGCATCGCGAACGCCGCGCTGGGCGACACGCTGTTGCTGGTGTGCGGCGAACAGCATCGCATCATGAGCGCCGCGCAAGTGGTCGACCGTGCGGCGCCCGCGCGCATCCTGCTCGAACCGGCCGCGCGCAACACGGCGCCCGCGCTCACGCTTGCCGCACTCGACGCCAGCGCGCTCGAGGACGATCCCGTGCTCGCGGTGATGCCGGCCGATCACGTGATCGCCGATGTCGGCGCGTTCCAGGATGCGATCGCTCGCGCGGCACGTTACGCGCAGGAAGGCGCGATCGTCACGCTCGGCGTGCTGCCGCGCCGCGCGGAAACGGGCTACGGCTATATCCGGGTCGGCGAGCCGCGTACGAGCCGCCACGGCGGACAAGGCGGCTATTCGATCGGACGCTTCGTCGAGAAACCCGACGCGGCGCTCGCCGAGCGCTACCTGCAATCCGGCGACTACTGGTGGAACAGCGGGATTTTCGTCATGCGCGCATCGGTCTGGCTCAAGGCGATACGCGCACTGGCGCCCGAGATCCATGCGGCCTGCGAGTCGGCATGGCGCGCGGGCGTCGCCGAGGATCCGTTCTTCCGGATCGACGCGGAGGCCTTCGACGCCTGCCCGTCCGACTCGATCGACTACGCGGTCATGGAGCGCCTCGCCGACAGCAGCGATCTCGGCATCGAAGGCATCGTGGTGCCGCTGTCGGCCGGCTGGTCGGACGTCGGCACGTGGGATGCGATCTGGGAAATCATGCCGAAGGACGATCACGGCAACGTCGCGCGCGGCCCGATCGTGTTCGAGGACACGCAGGACAGCCTCGTGCGATCGGAAGGCCGTCTCATCGCGTGCGTCGGGATGAAGGATGTCGTCGTGATCGAAACGCCCGACGCGGTGCTCGTCGCGAACAAGCACGACGTGCAGCGCGTGAAGAACATCGTCACGCGCCTGAAGAGCGACCGGCGCCCGCAGGCGAGCGAACACCGCAAGGTGCAGCGTCCGTGGGGGCATTACGATTCGATCGATCTCGGCGAGCGGTTCCAGGTGAAGCGGATCGTCGTCGAACCGGGCAAGCGGCTGTCGCTGCAGATGCACTATCACCGCGCCGAGCACTGGATCGTCGTGCGCGGCACCGCGAAGGTGACGCGCGGCAACGAGACCTACCTGCTCAGCGAGAACGAATCGACGTACATCGCCGTCGGCGAAGTCCATCGTCTCGAGAATCCCGGCCGGATTCCGCTGGAGATCATCGAGGTGCAATCGGGCAACTATCTCGGCGAAGACGATATCGTGCGCTTCGACGACCAGTACGGACGCCCCGTCGTCGACACGCCGCCGGAAAGGCATGCGGTGCCGCTCGCCGCGCGGGAACCGCAGGTGCAGGTGGTGGAGGGAGACGTCGTGCGGTAATCGCGGGCCATGCACGCCGGCGCGCGCATCGAATCGTCAATCGATGCCGCGCTGCGACGCTCGCGCCTGCCTGAGCGCTTCACGCACGTGCGGCAACGCCGACGTGTCCGCCCCGACCTTGTCGATCGACGCCAGCTGCGCGACCGATGCCTTGCACTGCACGGCCTTCGCGCCGCCCGGCGCACAGCCTCCGCCCCCACCCACCTGCACCGGCATCCCGCCGATCGCGAACAACCGGTTGTCCGCGATCCGGTACTGCGATACGTTGCCCCATACGCGAATGCCGGCGAACCGTGCGCGCGACACGCGGTTGCCGATCACGGCCACGCGCGTCACCGAGCCCGACCAGGTACTGACGTCGATCGCGGCCTGCTGCGTCAGCGGGCGCGGATCGGTACGCGCGGCCGCGGTCTGGATATCCGAAATCTCGTTGTTCTCGACCAGCACGCCGGACGCGCCGTAGGTCCGGAAGCTGTCCTCCTGTGCGACGAGAATGCCCGCACTCACCTGTACGTTGCGCACGACGTTGTTCGCGATCGTCACGTCGGCACCGCCGACCACCGTGATGCCGCGCCCCCATGCGTTACCTTCGAGCGAGTTGTCGGCGATCAGCACGTTGCGGCTGAGTATGCCGTCGCCCTGATAGCTCACCACCGCGATCATGTCGTCGCCGGTGCCGCGTACGACGTTTCCGCGCACGAGCACGTTGCGCGCACCATGCGTGATGTGGATGCCGTCCGCGAGTGTCGCGAGCACTTCGTTGCCGACGATCGCGACATCCGTTCCGCCAAACACGAAAATGCCCGCGCTGGCGCCGCCGTCGATGACGTTGTCGAGTACTTGCACGCCGTGCCCGGTAATCTCGACTTTGGTCGATTCCGGCGTCGCGAGACGCGCCGTGCCGGTTCCCGTCAGCTTGAATCCGACGAGCGTCGTATCGTCGCCGCGCATCTCGATCGTCTGATCATCAGGGGCCGTCGCGATCAACGTCGCGCCGAAACCCGACAGCACGACATGCGGCTGCCGCACGACCAACGAGCGGCCAACGACATACCGCCCAGGCATGAACACCAGGCGCTGTCCCGACTGCAGCCGGTCCAGCGCGCGTTGCAGTTCGTCAGCCTGATCGGCAGCGTCCGGGACGGGATGAACGTATGCGTCTGGTAGGTTCGAGTGAATCGCAACCGGTGCGGGAACGCCGGATACAGCTTCGGCCCCTCCCGGCCACGCCAGCCCACTCGCCATCATCAGGCCGGCGATACCGGTGCATACGCGGGACAGGCATGGCGATCTGCGCATATCGAATCGTTTCAATGGAACAACCTGCGCACTCGGCAGGACCAAGCCCGAACCGCAGCCGGCCATCCGCCCGGCGAACGCATCAGCCGGTCGCATCACCCGACGCGAACACACCCCTGCCCCGATTCGACGTGAGCGTACGCGCGAGCTTCACGAACGGTGCCTCACACAGTCGGTAGCCAACCCACGACAATGGAATCAGCGGCACGATCGGTACGATCATGTAAAGGCCGAGCGGCCATCCAACGATGTTGAAACGCTGGCACAGCCAGTACGCCACGAAGAGCGGAAGACTGTGCAACAAGTAGACCGAGTAACTGATCTTGCCGATCCATGAAAGCAAACGGATACGAAGCTTCAGCACGGTAGACAGTATCGCGAATGTCGCGATGCCGATCATGTAGGCGAGCGAAATCGGAAGGTGAAACATGTTGTGATGGCGCCAGTCGTCGATGGCTCCCGCAAGCGCGATGCCGACGACCGGTAGCGTCACCCAGGCGAGCGCCGCCCGGTAAGTCAGGGAGAGCCGGGACAGCGCACCGCTTCTGGCCAATCCGACATGCAGCAATTGCGACGGGTTGTCGTACGCCTGGCGAAAGCACGCACCCCAGAACATGATGCCAAGGTGATAGGGCATGGTCTTGTACTGGCTGAGAAGATCGGCCGGGAACAGGTGCAGTTTCAGCGTCAACACGAACAGTCCGCATAACCCGATCGTGACCAGACACAAATGGAGCATCCGGTGAAGCGCCCCGCACCAGAACAAAATCAGGCATACCCCGTAGAAATACAACTCCGTTTCCAGCGTCCAGCCATGTGGCAGGATCAGGCTTTCCCCAAACGCAACCGGAATCATGGTCACATTGGCCAGAATGCCGCGTAGGTCCATTGTCTTGTCGAACAAATACCAATGAACAAAATACCCGGCAGGAAGCGCCAGCCAATAGGCAGGATACAGTCGAAGGAATCGTCGCACGAGGAACCGCTTCGTGCCCGGGCCGGTCTCGCCGTGCAGGCTGGTTGGAATCAACATGCCGCTGATCGCGAAGAAAAGGACCACCCCGATTCTTCCGAAATTCACCGAGCGCTGCAGGGTGTCCAGCACATGCTGTGAACCGGCAAGGGGGACGAACCGTTCAGCATAGTGCGTCCATATGACGAGTATCACCGCTACGGCGCGCATGGCGTCGATATGGTGAAACCGGTCCGAACTCATGGTTTTTGACATGTCAGGATTGCCGGGCCCGGTTCATTTGAGGTTCGAATGCTTCGCATCGACCCAATACCACCAGACGAGTGCGAGAAGCGCATAAAAAGCCGTACGCGAGCCGAACATCATCCAGTACTCGCCTTGCTGAACGGCGAAGGTTGCATAGGAAAAGACCTTCGCCATGAGCCACAGCATCACGACCCCGCCGCGCATCGCAACCACGATCTGCAGCGCACCGAGCGCGCCGTACACCAGGCCGGTCATCGCGACGAAGAGCGCGCCCCCGGCATAGCCGAACCAGTACACGGGCACGGCCATGTTCCCCATCGTGAAGGTCACGTCGTCGAACATGTAGGCCCTGAGCACGCTCGGCTCGGTGTACGACTTCATCAAGTCGCGCAGGCCGCTCGGTTCGGATTCGTCGAAAAAGGTTGGCATGGTCCAGGAACCGAGCGAGTTCACGAAGCGCCAGAACGCGTCCGTGCCGCCGAGCCTCGGCGCCGTGAACAGGTGTGCATCGTTGTCGACCACGTACCATGGCTGGCCTTGCAGCAGGAAGCGCGACGAAAGCATGTCGGTAACCTCGAGCCCCTGCCCACGGTAGGAGTACACAATGGATACGGAACCGAGCAATAGCGCCAATCCGGCACCGATACCCAGATAGCGGACAACCGGCTTGCCGTTCATCGCGTGAATCGAAATGAACGGGGCCAGCGAGCACAGGCCGATGTGCAGCACGGCCATGAACTGTTCGCCATGCATCACGTTGAGCGCCAGGTCGACGGCCATCGTCAGGATTGCCGCCACGCGGATGCGCTTGTCGGGACTGGTGGCAATGGTGCCCAGCAGAAAACCCATGAAGGACTGATTGTTCAGGAACAGGTTGAACATCGTCCCGTTCGACGAATCATTCCGCAGCGCATATCGATTGATGCCGGAAAACAGCGAGAACCCCGACGTCAGACCCGCGATCACACCGATCGCGATGATCGTGGCCGCGAGCCCGAACCCGATCGCAATGCTGATCGGCTGCAACGTGATCCGCGCCTTGATCGGCTCGCGCGCCGGGCGTTCGTCCAGAAACCGATCGAAGGCAACGAGCGCACAGACGACGAAAACCAGATAGAACGAAAGGAGCCGGCTGAACGCCCCTGTCGCGTCACCGATGACGTCGGTTTCCGTCAGATAGCCGCCGTCCTCCAATCCCACGCCCGCAAGGAATGCGGTCATGCCGATCGCCAGAACGTAAAGCATCGAAATGGCAAACACCGGACGCGATTTGACCAGGCCGACGAGCCCCAGTGTTGCCAACAGCAACGTGCACAAGGCGCTCGATTCCTTCATTCCGAGCGCCGGCATCACCGCGTTGAACAGCAATGCGAGCGTGAACAGCGTCAATCCGATCACGCCTGTTGCGGAGACAAAGCCTCCGTTGCCGCCTAATGCTCCCGTCGTTCTATCCATCGCGCCGCAACCCGAAATTCGTTCCATCCTTCACGCACCCGCACCATGCAGCGGTGAGCCGATCGCGGGCGCTCGGGACCATGGCGAACGCCGTCCGGGAACCCGGGATCAACCACGACCCGGCGAACGACCTTGCGCGTGCCGCATCCGTATCGACTCGAGGTTTTCTTTCCGCCACAGTCCGATGACTCATTCGCCGCGCTCCGCGCTGCTCGACGTCACGCAACGTTTCTGAGCAGTTCCTTTCTTACTCGCGTCCATGCCCTGAACCACAACGCATCGGATGCGGCGCCGCGAGGATCTGCCTGCGCCCGGGTTTCCTCCGTGTGTCGACTCGCGTTCGCGTAATAACCGTGGCGAAACGGTGAAAGCTCGAAGCCATTGAACACGAGGCCATCCACGTTCGCGCCGACCTTGTTCAGATTCTCGATCGCGCCCGCCACATCGGCGTAGCTGACCGAACCTTGCCGAGCCACCATCAACGTGATGTCGGCGAACCTCGACAACATGGCGACGTGTGCTGCCGGACGGGCCGACGGCGCATCCACGACGATCACGTCATATTCGCCTCGCAGCGACGCGAGCAGCGCCTCCAGCTTCTCGGTGCCGTACAGATTCCGCACCGGCTTGACCTGTTTTCCGGCAGGCAGCATGTCGAGATTTTCTTGCACGCGAGCGATCGCCTTCCTGAGATCGAGCGAGCCTCTCAGCACATCCGACAAGCCCTTCTCGTGTTTCACCGGCAAGCATCGCTCAATGCTCCCTTGGCCCGTATCGGCACGCACAAGCAAGGTCTTGAAGCCGCTTTCCGCAAACAGACAGGCGAGATTGGCGGAGATCATCGACTTGCCCTGCCCCGGTTCGGACGACGTCATCAGGACGGTCGTTGCGTTGCCGCGCTCCTTGGTCATCTTGCAACGCAACAGCATGGCCAGATTCGCCATCGCTTCGGCGAGCGGCGTATCGGGGTGCTCTCTCACGGCCATGAAAGCCGACCTGCCGCTCAGGTCGGCCTCGATCTGTTGTGCCGACGACGGGAGTACGCCAAGCATCGGGACGCCGGCCATCGCTTCCAGATGCTTCGGATCACGAACGTGCCTGAAGAACAACGCCAGGCCTTGGGCCACGGCAACACCCAGTATCAGCCCGACCACCGCACCCAGCACGATCACGAGCATGCGCTTCGGCCGAATCGGCTTGTCGTTCGCATCGGCCTTGTCGATGATGGACGCATTGCCGACCGTGCCTGCTTTCGCGATCTGCAGCTGCTGCGTGTTGTTCAGCAAACCGACATACAGCTGGTTGTTGACTTCGACGTCTCGCGCCAGACGCAAATAGGTCTGTTGCTGCGACGGCAAATGCGCGACTTTGCTTTTCAGTTCGGCCGACTGCTGATCGAGCGTCTTCAGCTTGTTGGCCACGGCCGCGAGCTGGGGCTGTCCGGCAACGTATTTGGACGACAAGTCCTGATACTCGAGCTTGGCCTCGAGCCGCGACTTGTCTACCAGCGCCAATTGGTCGATGAGCAGCCTGACGTCGCCTTGCGAATCGATCGACCCTTGCGAGTTTCGAAACGTGTTCAGCGCCTGCTCCGCCTGCTCCAGCCGCGCCTTTACGGCCGGCAGTTGCGCTTCGAGGAACGACAGGCTGCGCTCGGCATCCTCCGAACGCCGTCTTGCGTTGACATCCAGATAGGCCGCTGCAATGGCGTTGAGTAGTCGCGCCGCAAATACCGGATCGGGATCCTCGAGACTGAGCTGCATGATGCCCGACTGGCGTTTCGTTTCAGCCCCGGCCAATTTGGTCAGGATGGCGTCGAGTCGCACGGGCGTGGCAACCCGCCGGACGCGGAACTCCGTACCGGCACGCGCCACGATCCGCGACACATCCACGCGATAACCATTACCTTCGCTCGGCTCGCCGATTACCCCCTTCAACACCTCTTGACCGTCGCGGTCCTTCAACACGAAGCGATTGCCGTCCAGATAATCGAACTCCAGCTTTTTGCCGATCTGTTCGTCCGGGACATCGAATTTGCTGAATTCGATGCGTTCACCACCCCACGCCCAGAACGGGGTATTGAACAACGGAATGACCAGACCATTCCCGTCTTTCGACAGGATCGAACCAAGCAAACCACTCACGAGCGGAATCCGGTTACTGACTGAAACTTCTGCCTGCGCGACGGTTTCGTCGATCGCCTGGGTGACGACCGTGCGCGAGCGGGCGATATCGATTTCGCCGACCACGGCAGAATTCTGAATATCCAGCGCATTCGAAATCTCCGAAAGCGAGCCCAGCGCACTGTGCTTGTTTTCCTGGACTTGTATCAGCGTATCAACGGAATAAATCGGCGTCGCTGAAATGGCATACACCAATGCCAACAGCAGACACCCCATAAAAATGGAAATGAACACCTTTCGATATTCAAATACATTCTCCAGCAATTCGGTCAGCGTGAACCTGGACGCGTCGCGAGAAATATTTCCCGCTCCGTCTCGATACTCATTAGACGAATGTCTATCCAAAGCCATGCATGAACTCCCAAATTGCCACCTTGACTGGCGTCCCGTGGCAGCGCGTGCGCTTGGTCACGCATGCCGCGTGACGTGTTGCAGGTCGCGCCATCCCGGGCGCCTGCCCCACATCAGGCCTCAGGTCGGCAAAAAATGCCATTGAACCCTCGCCACAGGTACACCAATGATTCTGTATGTGCTGGCCACTATGCGATAAATGCCCGGCGCGCTAAGTGCGATGGCTTACATTAATAGACACTGACGGCGTGAATCACTCGGTTGCCAACCGGTCTCGTGCTATGTTAAGTGACTCGTCGCCCGCTGCTTTGACAATTCTTGTCAAACGACGTGACCCACGATCATCGATATCCGGGTGTCGAGATGAAAAACCTCAGAAACTCTGAAGGTATGGCAAGTATTAAATTGATTCAAATTGTTTTTAAATCCGGGTCATATCTGGCCGGTTCACTATGCTGAATGACGACATGAACAAGCACCCGCTATTCGATACGCTCGCACCGAAAAAGAACGACCATGCTGTGCGTCGAATGCGCGCTACGCTCTCCCTGGCGATTTCCACGCTCCTGTCGGCGTGCGCGCTTGCGCCCGGCCAGCACATGGCAGGGCCGGCCGCATTGCCGGTCACGACCGCCGACAACGGCGAGGTGACCCGTGACATGAAAGTCCCGGTCAAGCAGATCGACCTGACGCTGATCAACCAGATGCACGCGGAGCAGAAGCACGATACCGCGCGGCCGATTCCGGGCAATCTGCTCGGTAAGCCGGGGGCGTACAAGCTCGGCCCGGGTGACGTGCTGCAAATCACGGTTTGGGATCACCCCGAATTCGCCGCCGCCGCCGGCCAGCCGACGCAGAACACGAAATCGTCCGACGCAGCACCCGGTTTCGTCGTCGACAGCGACGGTAACGTGCAGTTTCCGTACGTGACGCGACCGATCCGCGCAGCCGGAAAAACGGCGGTGCAGGTCCAGCGGGAGCTCGACGCCGAACTCAGGAAAGTGTTCATCAAACCGCAAGTGACCGTGCGCGTGGCATCGTTCCGCGCCGAGCAAGTGTATGTCGACGGCGAAGTGCGCACCCCCGGTTCGCAGACGATCAACGACATTCCGATGACACTGGTCGAAGCGGTCAACCGTGCAGGCGGCTTTGCGCCGAGCGCGGACCAGAGCCGCGTGACGATCACGCGCAACGGCGAGATCTATCCGGTGAACGTCGCGCAGTTGATGAAGACCGGCAAGAGCCCCGCCACCATCATGCTGCAGCCAGGCGACCTGTTGCACGTGAGTGCTCGCGACGACAATCCCGTCTATGTCATGGGCGAAGTGAACAAGCCGGCGGCCGTGCCGCCCCTGCGCGATGGCTCGCTCACGTTGAGTGCGGCGCTTTCGGAGGCCGGCCAGCTCAACCAGCAGACGTCGAACGCCAAACAGGTTTTCGTGCTGCGCAAGGCCGCCGACAGCGAGCCGGTCATCTATCACCTTGACATGGAGTCTCCTGTCTCGATGCTGCTCGCGAATCAATTCCCGCTCGCGTCGAAGGACATCGTGTACGTCGACAATACCGGGCTGGTCCGCGCGAGCCGCGTGCTGAACCTGCTGCTGCCGGCGATCAGCGCGGGGTTGACCGGCGCGCTCATCACCAAGTAATCGGCCGGCGGGACCGGCGACAACGGCGACGCGTGTCGACTCGCGTCGCACGATGGCGGCGGTGTGGAGGGATGACGAATCCGACGCGTCACGCTGCCACCGCCGCCGAGCCGCCGGCGCGCGACTCGCGTTACCCCGAACGCGCCGACAGACTGATCAGACCGACCCGTTCACGACAGAGCACATACGCGAGCGCGACGGCGACGGCCGTCTCGGCGATCAGCACCGCGATAGCCGCTCCGCGCTCCGCGAACAGCATGGCAAGCGGCGGCAGCAGTGTCACGTTCAACACGCCGGACGAGATCAGGATGATGCTGAACGCGCGCTTCATGCCCATCGGCAACATGGTTTGAACGCCGAACAGATCCGTCATGCAGGCCATGAACGGCACCAGCGCCAGGCAACGCAGCACGCCGACCGTCGGCGCAAACGAGCTGCCGTATAGGATCTGGACGACGAACGGCGCGCATACGTAGATCGTTGCCGACATGCCAAGCACCAACGCGCCCTGCAGCACGATCAGCTTTCGCAGGAACGCAAACGCGTCGTCGCGCGCGTGATGCATCAGATACGTGACGTGCGGATAGGTCGCGGCTCTCAGCGGTTGCAGCAGACCGACCGCGGCCCGGATCAACTTGTCACCCGCGGCGAAATAGCCGGCGGCGACGCTCCCCGAGACGATACTGAGCAGGATGGTATTGGTCGATGCGTAGAACGAGATCGACGTCGATGCGAGAAAGACCTGCGAGCCGCCTTTCAGGGCGGCGGCGATGTCCGCGAACCGCACGCGAACGCCTTCTATCTCGCGACGGAAGAACAGGTAGGCCAGCAACGTCACGCCGCAAAGCAACGGCACCGCTGCATTGATGGCCACCGCGTGCAGGAGATCGTCCGGCGTGCGCACCCACATGAAGAAGGCAACGACACTGCATGCACGGTATACGACCACCGTGACGCTGTAGACGCTCAACTTCTGGATTCCCTGAAAATACCAGCCTGGCGTCAGCGCGGCACCGACCGCCATCCCGAACCCGATCAGCAGGGCCGTGCGTTCCGCCGCGAAATGCGGAATGAGCAGAGTCAGCGCGACAAGTACGACGAATCCGGCAGCCGTGATCGCCCATTGGGCGCTCACCGTTGCCCAGAAAATCCGCGATCGCTCCACCCTGCCGTCCGCCAGCGCGACACGCGGTGTCGCCGTCAGGTCGAAGCTGTAATTGGCCAGATTGATGAAATACGTCGTCACCGCCAGCACGAACGACAACCGCCCGTATTGCAGGGGGCCGAGCACGCGCGTCAGCAGAGGCAACGTGACGAGCGGAACGACGTACGTCGAGATTTGCAACGCGAACAACAAGGCAAAATTTTTTCGGACAGCGGTCATCGTGCTTTATGGGCTGAGGGTAAACAGTGTGCCGACTGTCAATGTGCCCACGTTCGCGGTACATCCGTGCCAATGCCAAGTACGGCACACAGCGACGACGCGTAGCATTCGACCGAGTAACGCGACCAGTCGTAGTGACGATTTTCGCTATCGAGATGCGCGCGCAGTTCGGTGAGTGCGTGCGCGAAGCCTTCGGACGTGCTCCGGTAGAGGATCTTGTTGCCGATCTCGTCACCAAAGGTAGACAGGCTTCCGATGTCGTGCACGAGCGCCGGCAGGCCGAGCATTGCCGCCTCGACGATCACGAGGGGAGCGTTTTCCACCCAGATCGACGGCAACACGAGCGCATCGTGCGTTGGAAGCGCGGCGAACAACGCGGCATGATCGAGGCGCCCGGCAAAGCGCAGCCTCCCCGACTCGACCAGCGTCGCGTAATGTTTCGCCAGGTCGGCCCGCTCCGCCCCGTCGCCGTAGACGGTAAGCGACGCAATCGCATCGCCGGCCGGTTCGCTCATGAGCGCGAGAAACCGGCCGAGCCCCTTGTCCGCATCCACACGTCCGACGAACGCCAGATCGAGGCGATCGCCCCGGACGGGTTTTGGCGGACTGGGAACCAGCGTCGAGTCGATCGGGTTCGGCAAAAGTGTGGCGGTGGCCCGACCGCTCCGTGCCATGAGGTCCCGCATGAATGGGCTCGGACAGAGAATTTCGTCGAACAGGCCAAGCGGATCGAAAAGCGTATTGACCGCATGCCAATGCAACTTCTTCGCGACGTCGTGAAGCATGCCGCGCGGGCTCGCCCTCAGCGCGACGCGCCGGCTGCGATACAGCTGGTCGATCGACACCGGTTGCGCGCGTCCGCGAGGATAAACAAGCAGGCTCGGGTTGTAGAACAACAGATGGTAATCGTGCGCGGTCATGAACAAACCGCATCCCGAGTGTCGCTTGTAGCGCGCGAGCACGGGCAGGATCGCGCTCGACAGCCGGTTGTGATAGTTGTGTACGAGGATTCGTTGCGGCCGAAACCGATCGAGCAGCGCAACGAGCGCACGTGCGGCGGCAGGCGACCATGCGCGTGCACGCCCGCCGCCCTCGACATCGTTGAGTGCACGCTCGTCGAAGGTTTCGACTACAACGCCGTCCTGGGCACGCAGTACGTCGACGGACACCCGGTACACTTCCTCGGCACCGCCCTTGCGAGCGAAGTCGTTGATCACCAGCACACGCATCACGGTCGGCCTCGGTGAACGCAATGTCGCGAGCGCGATACCGCCTCATCGCCGGCGCGACCGGGCCCGATTGTTGCGCGCGCGTTTCGCGAACCGGTGTCGTCCCGTGTCGCATGCACCAGATCGTGCGTTGCCCGTTCGAGGTGACGCAGATTCCACTTCCGATATTCCCGGCACTCTTGCTTCATTGTCATTCCTGAACGGGTCGCGATGGCGCTTGCGAAAAGGCAACCCCATGAAAATTCGACACGGTCAGGATAAGGCGATAGAAGCGGCGGATCTGTTCGTCCGGTTACGTTAGCGGGAGACTTTGGCCAAACCGCCGATGTCCCGTTCCCCGGAGCGGGACATCGGTACGAACGTCATGAAGGCGCATGCTCCGGTTGCGCGGATACCGGGAATTCGGCCGGCGCGTACCAGCCGGCAAGCAACGCGGCGCAACGGGCGGCGACGTACTGCGCAGCGGCGTTGCCGTGCAGCGAATGGTCGAGCGCATCCTGCAGGTCGACGGATACGTTCGGCAAATGCGCGAACGCGCCGGATGCGGGACCGAAATGCCGGACGAGCGCGTCGACGCCCGCGTCGAACGTACCGTAGACGAGATGGGTCCGGATGCCACGAGCCGACATGTCACGCAGCAATCCCCGAGGTGTCTCGTTACCCGGACGCCAGCCTAAATGCTCGCCGACACGCTTGACGGGCACCGTCATGACGCCCGTGACGAAACGGAACAGGGCACGCAGGACCGGCCGCGGATCGCGCCCTTCGTGCATCAGCCTGCGCAGCTTGTGGCGGCTGCGCAGCGACGCCCAATAGCCGCGCATCGAATTGGTCTGGTTGCTGACGGCGTTCGCAAGCGTTTCTCCGCGCGGCCAGATGAAAACCGGAAGGTTGACCGCGATCACGCCGGCGAAATGCTCGCGCGCGGCGGCATGAAGCGATGCGTACGCCCCGGAGCAAATCCCGAACGCGACGATCTCGCGATGCCCCTGCTCCTTCAGCCACTCGGCTGCGGATGCGATATCGTCGATCACCTGGTCCGAATACGGAATGTCCGACTGATCGTCTCTCGCACGCAAGCCGCTGTCGCCGATGCCGCTCGAATCGATACGCAGGCTGCTGATGCCCGATGCCGCGAGCGACCGAGCGAGTCGAACGGCAAACCGGCCGTCGGCGACATGCGGATTGGCCGCCGTATTGGTGATCAGCAGGGTCGGTGCGGCAGCGCGCCGGATGCTGCCGGCCGGTTCGCACAGTACGCCGACCAAGCGCCCTGGTCCCACGGAGACCATACGTTCGATACTGCCCTCTCCCGCCAGCGACACGGCAGACTCGGTGCCCCGCACGGAAACGCGAACGGCCGCATCGGAACCGTCGTCGATCCAGTTCGCGATCGTGTCGAGCAATCCGTCGGGTAGCCGCGACCAGACCGGTTCCCGCATGAGGCTGCCCCAATCCGGGCAGGCCTGCAGATCGACCGAAACACCGCGCGCCTGGAGCGCGTCCGACAGCGCGGGACCGTCGCCGTACGGCGTATCGACGAGCAACGCACGCGCCGGCAAAGCCTGGAGCTGTCCGATGGACTCGCCCAGGTTGATGCTCCGGAGCGCCGCGACGAGATCATCGGGATACGCGTGCCCGAGCACATGGAGAGGCCGCTCGTCCCGAACCGCCTCCCGGACGGCCGGCGGCACGTTGTCGAGCCAGCGTTGCGCGACGAGAGAAAGCTCGCGCAGGTAGCCGCGGCCGCGCACCACCGGCGCCAGCGCGACGAAGCGCTTGAATCCGGGGATGCCGTCCGCGGCGAGAAGCGCCAATGCGGCACCCGCGCGTACGCCGACGAGCGTCAGCGTGTCCGATGCGACACGTTCCCGCAACGCATCGACAGCATGTCGAACGCTCGCGAGCATGTGGTCGAAGCGGTCGGCATCGTGTTCGTCGCCCAGCGAGTCACCACTCGCTGGATAGTGGAATCGCAGCACCGGAAAGCCGCGCTCGGCGAGATGCTCGGCGAGCGCGCGCACGAGTTTGTGAAGCCAGAGCGCCTCGTGACCGAGCGGCTCGCAAATCACGATGCCATGCGGGCGATGGCCCCCGTGAAACCAGCCGACACATCCGTTGAACTGAATGGGTGTCATGATCCGGTCCTTGCGCTGTACGCCTGATGGTCCGCCGCTCCGCTGGATGTCTGCCGGATGCCCGGAAGCAGGCATCCGGGTACCGGAAACGACTGCACTTGCGTCCGGGTGAGCGTCGACTCGCGGCCGGAACGAGACTGCATGTACGCCTGGCCGAACAAACCGAATCGGGAACGACTGACATGGCGACGATGCGAGCCGGCTCCCCGTAACCGGCTCCGTCCTTGCGTATCGATTTGGGTTCCCACGGAAATGCCTGTATGTGAAAACACCCGCGTGCCCGACGGGTCCGGCGAGTGCCTGTCGAGGATCGCCTGACCTGCAAGCGCCTCTGGATTGAGATTGGTCTTGGTGATTTTTTAGTTCGGATAACGTTACATTTCCGTTCTGTACCCCCGGATCGGCTTGACGGGCCGGACACGGCGGCCCGCTCGAATGCTGACGATTAGGCCACTGAATCCCGACACATTCCGTGCGCCACATTACATTTTCACAACATGCGTTCCCGGACTTTCGGCGCCACGTCCACGCAAGGTTCGCATCGCCGATGCGCGCACGGTCGCCCCACCGACCGTTCCGCAGGGACAAACGATGCCGACGCCCGTCCGCCGACGGGCGCGCCTGCGTCCGGCTGCCGGGCCCGCGGCGCGGCGCGCCGATCCGCCGTGCGTCCGATGCCGCCCATGTGTCCACGCGCTTCGCCAGGATTCACCGCCCGACGGTCAAGGTACGCGTCGCCGGACGGGGCACGTCGCCGGGCACGATCACCTTCACCTCGCGTGGCGCATGGACACGCTCCAGCGCCTCGGTCGCGAGCCTGCCCGATCGATTGCCCATCGCAGCGTCATCGGCACGCGATATCGTCACTACCGCGCATGACTGTTCGGTGGGTGGCCAGCGCGCGTCGTGCGTGCTGATCGCCTCTCCGGCCGCGCCCGCCCTGGCACTTCAGACTGGCTGACACCCGTCGAGCGGAACGACCGACCGGGCCGTGCCGGCCGGCACGGTCGCCGTTGCGCCGCCGAGCCGGTCGTGCTCCGGCGGGACAACGTGTACGTCATGACACGATTGAACACCGTCCGGCACGGTACGTATGTGAGCGACCTCACTCAACTCGTCATGCAAAGCGAGGCCCGCCGCGCCGTACGCCGCACAACCGCTATTGCCCCAATCTCGGAATCATCGTGACCGTTGGGGCCACGCTATAGGTGACCGTCATCGCATCACCAGGCTTCAGATCGACAAGGCCATTCGTCAAGCCGGCGCCATAGGCCGTCTGCCCGTTTCGCGACACGGCGATCGACGAGACGGTACCGCCGGCAACGGACAGGCTGACACCGCTGAGGTTGCGGTTCGTGAAGGTCCATGGCGAAGAACCGACCGTCTGCGCGACCGGGTTCAGTTGCACCCCAAGACCGACAAACCCGTTTTGAGCGATGTTGTCCTCGCCCCACGCCGTGGCACTCCACGAACTCGAGGAAATCAGCGCGTCGATCGCCCGCGGATAATTGACGGGCTGGGCCATGTAATTGCCGCGAACCTTGAGTGATGCGCCGGCGGCAAGCGTACCGATCGTGATGAAACGGGCGAGTCCGTTGCAGCAGCCGATGTTTTCTCCCACGTTGTCGCTGAGCTCCGTGACATTCGCGCAGGAGCCATCCACGTAGATCCCGTCTTTCGATATGCCTGACAGCTGGTTTTTCGAAACGATGCAATTGCGGGTGTTGTACAGCGCGATTCCGGACACCGCACTCAATCCCCCCGTCCCCGTGAATGTGATGGACGCGCCGTTTGCAATTCCGGTGCCGGCGATGTTGTTCGACAGCGTGACCGTCGGACCGTTACCATTGCCCGACACCGCGGTTACGTACGTGCCGGTCGGGATGTTCGTTCCGGACACCCCCTGACCGACTGCACAGCCGCGCGCCGACGGATAAGGCGTAAACGTCAGCGTGTTGGTCCCTGCCGCCGACGCAGCCGAGGTCACGATGGTCTGCGACGTCATGCAGACCATCGGTGTGAAAACGATGGCGGCACCATTCGAGACGGTGCCCGTCACGCCCTTGCTGAGCGTCACCGACTTCGCCGCCACACCGGTCACGAAGGTTCCGGCCGCGATGTTTGGACCACTGACGGTCTGCCCGATCGACACGCCGGTCGTCTCGTCGCCCGGCGATCCGAAACCGTAGAGATCGTTGCAGGTCACGCCCGTCGTCGTGGCAAACGTGAGCGCGGTGGCGCCGCTCGCGGCCGAAGCCGTCGTCGGGATCGTCGCGCCGAACAGGCCGACGCCCGAAAAGATCACGGTCCCGCCACCAGGAACGGTCGCCGTCCGGTCCAACGTGACCGTCGACGTGTCCGCAGATACGACCGTGCCGATCTGGATGCTCGTCGAGCCGTTGAAATACCATGCGGTCATGCCGACCGCGACGCCCGGCGTATTGGCGAAGCTCAGCGTCATCGATGCCGACGCCGCAGCGATCGTCGTCAACGGGAATCCGTTCTTGTTGTTGGGATCCCATGCATTGCTGATCGTGTTCTGCGAAATGTTGACGTGGATGTTGCTTCCGGCCGGTTGCCACAGTCCGATCGGCGTTCCCGCGGCGTTCTTGATCGTGTTGTTGACGATCGTGATGTGCGAGTTGTTGAATCCGGCCGTCGCGGTCACGACCAATGCCCCATAGCCGATCGGGCCATTTGGCGAATTGACGATTGCACCGATGCTGGATTGAACCCCGCACGTATCCAGAACGTTGTTGGCGACCGTCACATTGTCGTTGCCGTACGACTGGTACACGCTCGTCAACTCCGACGCGACATAAATGCCGGCCGCCATCGGGTTGTAGATCTGATTGTCGGTCACCGTGATGTCTTGCGCCCCGACTATCGCTATGCCACGCGCATATTTGGTTCCGACGACGCGGTTGTTCGCGATCGTGACACGGCGTGGCCGGACGCCCTCGTTGAAATAACCCACCACCGCAAACGCGTCATCGCCGCCGTTGATCACTTCGTTGTTCGTGATGGTGATGTCCGAGCTTGCCTTCGTAACATGAATGCCGTCATGCCAGACATCGAGCAGGGTATTGCCGAACACCTTGCCGTTGACGCAACTGCGCATCAACGCGCCGCCGCCGGCCGAGTTGTTGAACTTGCATCCCGAAATCTCGAACTGGCTGCAATCCAGCAGGTTGATCGAACCTGCGTTCTCGTCCGGATAATAGGCGGTCGCATTCTTCGAAAAGAACTGCAGATCCCGGATTTTGAAATTACTGACGGTATTCCAGTAAATCACCGAATTCTGGCCCTGCGATGTCGTGCACTGCAGGATCGAATCCCACCCGGCGCCGATGATCGACGCCGTTGCAGTCAGCGTCGCGCCATATAGATAAGTGCCCGGTGGAAAATACAGCGGGATCCCTGCGTTGAGCGCCACCTGGAGTGCCGCCGTATCGTCGGTCACGCCGTCCCCCTTTACCCCGAACCGCCTCACGCTCATCGGGAGATCGACCAGTTCCTGCAGTAGCGGGCGGGCCGTCAGGCCCGTCGCGTTACCCACAACGTATGTAGCCGGGAATTCTGCTGTCATTCAAGCGCTCCGCATTGTCGCGATTCAATCGCAACGCAAAGAAGTAAAAATGGGGAATCCGATGGGAATGGATGAGCGCGATCGTTCGTACGCGCCCATTCCAGAATAGAAGCGGCATTCCCGGCAAACAGTGCGTGAAATGACCCAACCGGTTCGATGCGCACACAACGAACCCGAACGCATGCATCGTCGTATTGCCCCGCAAAAGCGCTTGCACCCAGGTACTTCTTACCCAACCGCTCCCCCGCCATCGGGAACGTTGACCACCTTTTCACCCTGCCGATCCACGGCGTCGAAAAAAGATCGTACATATCGGTAGAAACACCGATGCTGTAGTCAAACTACATTCGTACGATTGGTCGCTGCAGAGAATCGCTACATCCGATTCGACAGTGTCCGACGGTCCGCGTCGCCGTCCTCGATGTTCGATCGGGCCCAACCGGCCGTAACGATTCCCCGCCTGGCCTGGCATGCCGACGCGCAACCACCCCGCATCGCCAGCCGAATGCGTCCTGTGTGAATCCACCGGACGTGCGCAGCTCCAGACATCATCCGAAAAAACGGCAATTCGATCATGGAGAACAACATGCGGGACAAACTCTGGCCGGCCGTCGTGCTGGCAGCGACCCTCTGCACCACCGCCTACGCAGGCGACGCCGATTTCAATTCGCAGGGCGCGGCGACCGATGCATTCGCGTCGGCCGCCGCGCAACGACGCGCCGACCTGCTCGTGCGCAAGATGACGCTCGACGAGAAGCTTCAGTTCATTCATTCGCAATACGAAATGTCCAAGGTGCCGGGCGGCGGTGCCGGTTACATCCAGGGCGTGCCGCGGCTCGGCATTCCCGATCTCAACATGGCCGATTCGTCGACCGGTTCCGGCAGCACGTCGCAGGCCAGCACGACGTTCCCGGCAACGATCGCCGTCGCCGCGAGCTGGGATCGACGGCTGTCCTACGACTACGGCAAGCAGGTCGCGATCCAGTTGCGCGCGCAAGGGTTCGGCATGGGTCTCGGCGGCGGCACCAATCTCGCGCGCGAGCCGCGCGGCGGCCGCCTGTTCGAGTATCTCGGCGAAGATCCGCTGCTCGCCGGCGACCTGCTCGCCGAACGCACGCTCGCCACGCAGCGGCAGAAAGTCATCGCGACGATCAAGCACTACGCCGGCAACGAACAGGAGCACGGCCGGATGGGCGGCAACACGCAGATCGACGAACGCACGCTGCGCGAGCTTTACCTGCTGCCGTTCGAGATCGCCGCGAAGCGCGGTCGCCCCGGCAGCGTGATGTGCAGCTACAACCGCTTGAACGGCGCGTATGCGTGCGAAAACAATCACCTGCTGAACGACGTGCTGAAGAATGAATGGGGCTTCCAGGGCCAGGTGCAGTCCGACTGGGGCGCCACGCACAGCACCGCGGCCGCGATCAACGCGGGGCTCGACGAGGAAGAAGACGTCGGGACGACCGTGTACCTGACGCCGGCAGCCGTCAAGCAGGCGATCGCGAACGGCTCGGTGTCGACCGCGCGCCTCGACGACATGGTGCGCCGCAAGCTCGCCGTGATGATACGCGTCGGTGTGATGGACGATCCGGCCAAGGGCGGCGGCACGATCGATTTCGCGGCCGCGAACCGGTTCGCGCAGTCGGCCTCCGAGCAATCGATCGTGCTGCTGAAGAACGACGGCAACGAGTTGCCGCTGGCCGCAGCGGCGCTGTCGCGCATCGCCGTGATCGGCGGCCATGCGGACGCGGCCGTGCTGTCCGGCGGCGGCTCCGGCAACACGCGCGATCCGGTCTCGGGTTCGTTCGCGGGCTGCGGCGGCCTGACGTTCGGGTCGTCGACGGGCTGCAGCTGGTGGCGCAATCCGTGGCTGAAGGTCGACGTGCCGATCGTCGCGGCGATCCGCGCGCTCGCGCCGGCCGCGCAGGTCACGTACGCGGGCAACAGCGACCAGCAGTCGCCGTTCCGCGCGTACACGCAACAGGAAATCGACCAGGCCGCGGCGCTCGCAGGCCGCTCGGACGTCGCGATCGTCGTGGTCGCGCAGCCGGCCGGCGAGGATTTCGGCGACCTGCAGAGCCTGAGCCTCGCGAACCCGTCGAACCAGGATGCGCTCGTCGAAGCCGTCGCGCGTGCGAATCCGCACACGATCGTCGTCGTCCAGAGCGGCAATCCGGTGCTGATGCCGTGGAAAAACAACGTGTCCGCCATCGTCGAGGCGTGGTATCCGGGCGAAGCCGGCGGCAAGGCGATCGCGAACGTGCTGTTCGGCGCGGTCAATCCGTCCGGCAAGCTGCCCGTCACGTTCCCGGCGCGCGACCAGGATTCGCCGACCTGGGGGCAAAACGGCACGTTCGACAACGATCCCGTCTACGCCGAAAAGCTGAACATGGGCTATCGCTGGTATGACGCGCGCAACATCAAGCCGATGTTCGAGTTCGGCTACGGGCTGTCCTATACGCACTTCGCGTATTCGGGGCTGTCGGTGTCGAAGCAATGGGACGGCTCGCTGAGCGTCGCCTTCACCGTGCGCAACGACGGGCGTGTCGCCGGCGCGGAAACGCCGCAGGTCTATCTCGGCGTGCCGTACAAGGACGAACCGCCGAAGCGGCTGGTCGGCTGGGAGAAGATCCGTCTGAATCCGGGCGAGGCGCGGCATGTGCGCGTGACCGTATCGCCGCGCATGCAAAGCGTGTGGGATACGTCGCGTAACGGCTGGCGGGTCGTATCGGGCGGGACGGTGTATGTCGGTGCGTCGTCGCGCGATATCCGGCTTCAAGGCAACTGATCGCCGCTGAACCAACGGGGAGCCGCTCGCCCGGCTCCCCGGTGTTTGCCGATCATCCGAAAGGCGTTACCTGAGCAACAGCGCGAGCACCGTCGCGAGCGCGGCCATCGCGACGATTGCCGCCACCATGCCGGCCAGATGCGCGGCTATCACCAGGCCGGCCGGCAAGCGCGACGCGATGCCGGCCATCACGCACCGCCCGCTTCCAGCGTGTCGAGCAGCGGCCGCGCCAGATGCAGAACCTGGTACACCGTGCCGGCCCCGCCTTCGTCCGGCTCGTGTTCGGTGACGAGCGCGCGCGTCAGCCGCCAGCGTAGCGGGTCGAGACTCACGGCCGCCGCAACCACACCCTGCCGTGCCGCCACTTCGCGATTGCGTGCGACCTCCCGTGCAAGCGTCGTGCCGAGGTCGGCATCCGCCGGAATATCGATGGTTTCCAGACGGGCAAAGCGCCCCGTCGACGCACTGCCCTTGCGCGCGTCGAGCGCAACCTGCGTGTCGATCGGCGCGCGCCCGAAGCTGTCCGTCACGACCCGATAGCGACCGTCGGTCACGAATCCGGCGAACGCCTGTTCGTTGCGCCACAGATAGAACGACGCATAGCCGTTTTCCGTCGCACCGAAGCGGCCGGCCTCGCGGAGCAGGAATCCCTTGAACAGCAGTTCCGGCGTGTCGTCCCACAGCCTGCCCCGCTCGCGGACACGATTGCGGATGATGTCGAGGTCGTAGTCCGCCGGCAGGCGGTGCACGTAGTACGCGGTCAGCATGATCGACTCCTGACGAAAGAAATGGGGGAATTCGCGACGGCCTGGAAACAGCGTAGAAGAGCTTGAGTTATTTGAAAAGGCGATGGCAGAATATTTCAATGATTCGCTTTTCAAATGGATGAGTGCGCGATGAAAACACTCGACATCGAAGCCGTGCAGGCGTTCGTGCTGACTGCCGACCTCAAGAGCTTCACACGGGCCGCCGAGGCCATGGACACGACGCAGTCGGCGGTGAGCCTGAAGATCAAGCGGCTCGAGGACGGTCTCGGCCGCCGCCTGCTGGAGCGCACGCCGCGGCAGGTGCGCCTGTCGGCCGACGGCATGGCGTTCCTGGAGCCCGCGCGCGAACTGGTGGCCGCGCACCACGGCGCGGTCGGCGCATTCGGCACCGGGCAGCGGCGGCTGGTGATCGGTGTCAGCCATCATGTCGTCGGCGCCGATCTGCCGATGCTGCTGCGGCGCATGAGCGAAGCGGAACCGGCGCTCGTGCTCGAGATCCGTGTCGCGGCGTCACGCGACGTGCTCGATGCGTTCGATCGCGGCCAGCTCGACGCGGCCGTCGCGCTGCAGCACGACAGCCGGCGGCTCGACGGCGAAACCATCCTGTCGGAGTCGTTCGGCTGGATGGCGGCACCGGATTTCGAGTACCATCCGCCGCAACCGCTGCGGCTGGCCACCCAGGCCGAGCCGTGCAGCGTGCGCCGCATGGCGGTCGGCGCGCTCGACGAAGCCGGTGTCGCCTGGACGGAAGTCTTTGTCGGCGGCGGTGTCGCAACGATCGGCGCGGCGGTGTCGGCGGGGCTGGCCGTCGCGGCGCTCGGGCATCGCGTGGCGCCTGCCGGCACGGTCGACGTGGGCACGCGATACGGGCTGCCGCCGTTGCCGACGCGCGACGTGGTGCTTCATTCGAACCTGACCGATGCGCGTGCGCGGCAGGCATTGCGCACGCTGGGCGCGGCGCTCAGGTCGTCGGTCGGCATGCGTTGAGGTCGCACGCGCGGGTGTGGGTCGTATCGCTCACGTCTGGCCGATTCCGAACCGCCCCTCCCGGAGAGAACCAACATGCGTCCGCTGGAAGAACTGGTCGACGAACGCGAGTCCGCCCTGCCGTCACTGATCGAGTGGGCGGCAGCAGCGGGCCATCGTTGCGAAATACTGCCGCCCTCGGATCGCAATGGCGCGATTCTCTCCGCCCTTCAGGTCACCACGCGCTCGACCTTGGGGGTCATCGCCTATTCGACGGGCGGCGTGCTCGTGGACGGCGGCTACCTCCGCCTGCTCGGCTCGGGCCATTACAAGATGCGCCGGGACATCGTCGACTGGAATGACGGACGGTCTTCCGGCTTTCTGCTGGTCGCGGACGATGCCGTCGGCGGATTCTTCGCGCTGAACGGGGGCGCACTCGGGGAAGACACGGGTTCGATGTACTACTTTGCGCCGGACACGCTGAGATGGGAGCCCCTTGAGATCAGGTACGGCGACTTCGTGCGATGGTCCCTCGGCGACAATCTGCACGACTTCTACGCGAGCATGCGCTGGCCCGGCTGGCAAGCCGAGGTTCAGGGCCTGGCGACGGACCAATGCTTCAGCTTCTATCCGTTCCTGTGGACGAAAGAAGGATCGGTCGAACACAGCAGCCGTCGGACGGTCGACGTTTCCGAGCTGTACGCGCTCCAGATCGGCGCCGGGCCCGTGGCATCAGGGCAACCCTGACCGGGTATCCGGACGCCGCGATCCGCGGCGATGTCGCCGCCGCCGGGTCGCGTTTTGACCGCAGCGACGTGCTTCGATCCACGCCACGGTAAAATTCCCCGTTCATGTCACCCGCCCATGCAGGCCACCCATGCCTGCCCGGGTCAACATCAAAACCATCATCGCGTTGATTTCCTTGCACTTTTCATCTCGCGGCGCATGAGTTACTCGCTCGCCACCACCTACACCCGCGAACTCGAGATCCGCAAGAGCCGCTTCATCGGGCTCGCGATCCCCGTCGAGGACCGCGACGCCGCGATGCAGGCGCTGCAGCGCCTGCGCGACGAGCATCCAACGGCCACTCATGTGTGCTGGGCGCTGCTGGCGGGCGGCCAGTCGGGCATGTCGGACGACGGCGAGCCGTCGGGCACTGCGGGCCGGCCCATTCTCGAAGTGCTGCGCCATCACGATCTCGACGGTGTGCTCGGCGCAGTCGTGCGTTACTACGGCGGCGTGAAGCTCGGCGCGGGCGGACTGGTACGCGCATACACGGACGCAATCGCGTCGGCGCTGCTCGATGCCGAGCGCATCGAGCGCGTTCGCCACACGCGGCTCGCGATCGAGATCGGCTACCCCGAGGAGGCGCGCGTGCGCCGCTGGATCGAACAGGCCGGCTATGAACTGGTGGACAGCGCGTACGGGATGACGGTGAAGCTCGTGATCAAGCTGCCGGAAACCGCCGAGGCCGCCGCGCGAGCCGAACTGTTCGACCTGACGCAGGGACGCGCGGGTTTCCCGGTGCTTTGAGCGTCGACACTCGGCCACGCTCGGTTGGATTCATTTTTATTCAGGCTCTCAGGTTCTGGCTGCCGCATGGGCTCTCGGCGCGGTCGTATGCTTGGCGCGTCTGAACGGCTCGATTCGACGTTGACGACGCTCATCGATGCGCACATTACGGCACGCTTTCGACGCTGTCAATTCGACATCATGAAAGACTGTAAAACCCGTCCCGGCGAAGACGAAAAAAAGCGCACCGCATGACGCGGTGCGCTTCTTCCCGTCAAAACCGGCCTGGATGAACCAGGTCAGTAAGTATCCGGCACGATCATGTTGTCCGGCGTCGGCCGGCGGATGTAATCCTCGTGATGCTCGCGCGGCGGCAGGTCGATCGACGCGTGCGGCACCTCGTGATACGGCACCTGGGTCAGCAGGTGGTGGATGCAGTTCAGCCGCGCGCGCTTCTTGTCGACGGCCTGCACGACCCACCACGGCGCTTCGGGAATATGCGTGCGCTGCAGCATCTCTTCCTTCGCGGCCGTGTAGGCCTCCCAGCGGCGGCGGCTTTCGAGGTCCATCGGGCTCAGCTTCCACTGCTTCAGCGGATCCTCGATCCGGGCCTGGAAGCGCACTTCCTGCTCGTGATCGGTGATCGAGAACCAGTACTTGACGATCTGGATCCCGCTGCGCACGAGCATCTTCTCGAACTCGGGCACCGACCGGAAGAACTCCTCGTACTCTTCGTCCGTACAGAAATTCATCACGCGCTCGACGCCCGCGCGGTTGTACCAGCTGCGGTCGAACAGCACGATCTCGCCGCCGGCCGGCAGATGCGCGACGTAGCGCTGGAAGTACCATTGCGTGCGCTCGCGGTTGCTCGGTGCGGGCAGCGCGGCGACGCGACACACACGCGGGTTCAGGCGCTGCGTGATGCGCTTGATCGCGCCGCCCTTGCCGGCCGCGTCGCGCCCTTCGAAAATGACGACGAGCCGGTGCCCCGTGCTCACGACCCAGTCCTGCAGCTTCACGAGCTCGCCCTGCAGCCGGAACAGCTCGCGGAAATATTCCTTGCGCGCCTCGCGACGCTCTTGCGAAAACAGCAACTCTTCGCCGTCGTCGAAGCGCCGGTCGTCGAGTTCCATCTCGAGTTCTTCGTCGTACGCGTCGACCAGATCCTCCTCGAAACGACGCTGGCGCGCTTCCATCGAGTTCGTATCGGCGAGGTTGTCGGTCTCGGTGCGGGTATCGTTGTCGCCCATGGGGCCTCCTTCCATCATTGACGCAGCCAAACGCCGCCATTATCCCAGTGTCGCGCGTCAAATTCATGAAAATTGGCGCCACACCCGTCAGAAGCGGAAGTTCAGCAGCACACTGGCCAGCACCGGGTTCGCCGAAATGTCGAACGTGTTCGATGCAAGCGTCCGGTTCGGCTGGCTGATGTCGAGCGTGATCTTCGTCCGCAACGGGATGTAGGTGACCATTCCGGTGATCCAGAGCTGGCGCGTGATCTGGTAGCTCGCGCCGACGGTAAACACCGGTTCCCACACGCTCTTCACCTTCGCCGACACGTTGGTCCGGCCCGACAGCAGCAGGTCGCCGCCGGCATCCCAGATCCGCTGGAACAACGCCGGATCGAGCAGCAGCGACTGCAGGCTGCCGATGTCAGCGCCCGCCGCGAGCAGCCCGCCGAGCGACGCCAGCTTGCGCTGGAACACGGGGTTCAGGTTCGTGTTCGTGAAGCGCGTATAGCTGAGGCCGATGCCCGCAAACGGGCGAAAGCGATCGTCGCGCTCGCCGAGGTAGTACTTGAACACGACGGACCCGAGCCACGCGCGCGTGGTCGCGAGCGGGTTGCTTTGCGTGTTCGCGAGATCGATCAGCGGAAAGCGCCCCGGGACGCCGGCAAAAATACGATCGAGCGGCAACGCGATGCTGCCGCGACCGCGCAACGTCAGCACCGGCGGAATGCCGGCCCCGAGTTCGGCCGCCCAGTTCTCCGAGAAAAAGTGCGTGAAGGTGAACGCCAGCGTGTTCGTATTGCTCAGCGACAGGCTCGAACCCTGGTTCTGGAAGCTGTTCAGCCCGAGCGCGTCGGTGTGCGTCGTCACGGGCGTCGACCGGCCGGTGGTCGCGATGAAGTGCCAGCCGAGGCCGACCATGTTGCGGTCGTCGCCCATCAGCTGCTCGAGCAACGGCGGCGCCTGTGCGGCCGGCAGATCGGGCAGGCTCGACGGATCGACCGGATGCAGCTCGTACGGCATCCGGTCCGCGTGGACGACGCCGCCGGCCGGTGCGTCATCCGCCGTTGCATCGTGCGTCGCGGCCGGATCGCAGCCGCCGGCCGCACCGTTGCCGTCGAAGCCGATACCGTCCGTGCCATCGTCGCGCGCCGCCGCGCACACGCGCCCCGCTCCGCCGGTTCGCTGCCCGAGCGTGATCTTGCGTGCGGTCAGCGGAACGGCGTCGGGTGGCGGCATGTCGACCGACACACCCTCGCGCCCGCCACGCACCGGCCCTGTATCGGTCGCCCACGCGCGCGCATCGAACCCGTCCGCATCGCCGCCCGGCCAGAAGCCGATCCCGTCGGCGCCGGCCTGCCAGCGCGGCTCCGCATCGCCGTCCGGCTGCGGCGCGCCGTGCGCGGCGGCCGCGCACGCGAACAGCGTCGCGCCGAGCCAGCGCGACAGCGGACGCGCGGCGCCCGGCCGCGCGCGGCGGCGGGTTGTCTCGCGATTCGTCATCGGCTCAGGCCGGCACGCCGAACAGGCGCTGGCGGATCCGGTACAGCGGCTCGAACAGCCATTCGAGCAGGCTGCGCCGCTCCAGCACGACGTCGGCCTTCAGCATCATCCCGGCCCGTAGCGACAGCGGCCGCCCTTCGAACGACGGCGTACGATCAGCCAGTTCGACCCAGGTCTTGAAGTAGGTCTGCGGCGCGGCCGCATCGCCCGGCAGGTTCAGCTCCTTCGCCGAGAACGCAACGGGCGAGATCGACAGCACCTTGCCGCGATAGGTGCCGAACTTCTCGACCGGATAGCTTGCGTACGCAACCTTCACTTCCTGCCCCTTCTTCACGAAGCCGGCCTTCGACGACGGAATGTAGACCTCGGCGATCAGCCCGTCGGCCTTCGCGGGCAGGATCTCGACGACGCGCGTGCCCGGCGGGTCGATCACGCCGCCCTGCACGACGTCGAGCCGCACGATCTGCCCGTCGGCCGGCGCGTACAGCACCTGGTTCACGTTCTCGTCGATGTTGTATTCCTTCGCGTTCAGCTCCTCCTGCTTGATCTTCAGTTCCGCGTTCGCGCCGTCGTACTTGCTCTGCATCGTGTCGAGATCGCCGCGCAGCTTCATCGCGTTCTTCGCGAGCTCGGCGCGGCGCAGCAGCAGGTCCTGGTATGCCTGCCCGGCCTGCAGGTACTGCGTGTTGACCTGGTTGTACTGTTCGAGCGTCACGACCTGTTCGTCGAGCAGTTGCTTCACGCGTGCGCGCCGTTCGCCGTACTCGTCGACAATGCGCTTCTGGTCCTGGATCTGCCGGTCGATCAGCCCGCGGCTCTCGCCCTGCGCGGCGATCTGCTGGTTGATCTGCTGCACCGACGACTTGTATTCGAGCCGCGCCGCATCGATCTGCTGCGTGACCTCGACACGCTGCCGGTCGAGCGCCGCGCGCATCCCCTGCACGTTGTTCGCCTGGCTCACGAAGCTCGTGTCGCGCGTCACCGCCAGCAGCCGCTGGCCGGCCTTCACCTGCTGGTCCTTGCCGACGTAGACGTCGCGCACGGCCCAGCCCGGCGGCGCGCTGACGCCGATCAGCCCCGAGCGCGGCGTCAGCATCCCCGACACGCTCTCTGTATTCGCGTAGCTCAGTTCGACGAGCGCCGTCACGAACATCGCGAACATCGCCAGCGACAGGTAGCAGAAGAACCGCATCGACACCGGCACGTCGACGACGCCGTGGATCACGGTGCCGAAGGTCGTGCCGCGCGCGAGCTTGCGCGACGGTTTCTGTTCTCGGAGGGCAGCGTTCCAGTTCGGCATGGGCAGGCTCGTCAGGAGCGACGCCGCGCGGCCGCATCGAGCAGCGGCGTCGGCATCAGGTAAGGCGTGAAGTGTTCCCAGAAATGCCATTGCTCGGGCTGGCGCACGAGTGCCTGCTCGAGCCGGTCGACGATGCGCTGGTGCGTCGCGCGCACCGGCGACGCATCGTCGTCCGCGCCGAGCATCGGCGCGAGCGGGCTGGCCGCGAGCTCGGTGAAATGCACCGCGCAGCGATCGCGGAACGGCACGCCCGTCGCATACGCGACGAGCAGCGGGATCCCCTGCTCGACCGCGAGCTTCACGCCGCCGCCGGCCATCCGCACCCAGCGCCCGCCGAGCCGGCAGCGGTTGGTCTTGCCGAACTTGCCGTGCAGGTCGGAGAACAGCAGGAACACCGGCGCCTCGCGCCGCAGGCTCGTGATCAGCCGCCGCAGGTGCACGCGCTCGTCGATGTCGATGAACTCGACTTCGCCGGCGCCGTATTCGGCGACGAGCCGCAGCGCGTCGTCGAAGAACGCGCCGGGCGCATCGCGATGCAGGATCACCATCAGCTTGCGATCGTCGGGAATCATGAAGCGCAGCTTCGTGACGAACAGCATCAGGTTGCCGAAGTGCAGCCCCGCGAGCATCAGCGGGCCGCCGCGCGCGAGCGCCGTGCGCAGTTGGTCCTCGCCTTCGCACGCCATCCCGTCGACCATCGACTTCATCGATTCGAGGCTGTGCGTGCGCAGCTTGAGCCCAGCAAACTCGGCCTCGAACAGCTCGCGCACGATCGCGGCCGACACTTCCCGCACGCGCCGCGGATCGTCGTTCAGGTGCGCGCTCAGCATGTACGCCACCGCGCGCTCGATCGATTCGCGAATGCACGGAAAACAGCGCAGGCATGCGCCCGAGCACCAGCGCATCAGCCGCAGCCCACGCGCGGGCGACGTGCGCAGCGCGACCGCACGCACCGCGCGGCGCACCAGGAACGCATACGAGAACGGATTCAGCAGAAAGAGGCGCCCGAGCATCACCGTGCCTCCTCGTTCGTGCGCCATGCGTCGGTCGCGTCGATCAGTACGCCGTCGTGCATCTGGTAGATGCGGTCGACCATCGACAGGATCGACGCGTCGTGCGTGACGAGCACGATCGTGCACGGCAGCGTCAGCACGTTGCGGCAGATCTCGTGCGTCGTCGCCTGGTCGAGGTTCGACGAAAACTCGTCGAGGATCAGCAGGCGCGGCTCGCAATACAGCGCCCGCGCGATCAGCAGCCGCTGCATCTGGCCGGCCGACAGGAATTTCTGCGTATCGCCGAGCGGCGTGTCGTAGCGATGGTCGAGCCGCTCGATCTCGTCGTGGATGCACGCGAGCTTCGCCGCGTCGAACATCGCGCCGATCCGCGGCGCGGGCGCGAAGTTCGTGATGTTGTCGCGGATCGTCCCGCGAAACAGCTGGTCGGACTGCGTGACGGCCGCGAGATGCTTGCGGTACTGCCGCAGGTTCACTTCCGCGAGATCGACGCCGCCGACGAACAGCGTGCCGGGGTCCGGCCGCACGAGCCCGCAGATCAGGTTCAGCAGCGTCGTCTTGCCGCTGCCGGTGCGGCCGACGATCGCGATCTTGCCGCCGGCCGGCACGTCGAGCGCGATGTCGCGCAGGATCGGGCGGTTGCCGCCCTTCGGCGTGTACGACAGCGCACGGATCGACAGCGCGCCGTCGAATCCGTCGACCGGCCGCACGACCGCGTCCGGCGCGGGCTCCTCGGTCTCGGTCTGCAGCACGTCGGCGACGCGGTCCATGTGAACCTGCAGCACCTTGCGGCGCACATAGAGCTGGATCGAATCGATGAACTTGTCCGCGAACAGGTTCTTGTACTGGATGAACGCGTAGATCACGCCGATCGTGCTCTGGCCGTGCATCACGAGCCACGCGCCGTACGTGACGATCACCAGCTGCTCGACATGCACGATCCCCTTCGAGATGGCATCGAACAGCAACTGCAGCCGCTCCTGCTGGCGCATCGCCTGCAGCTTCTGCGTGAACGCGTTGACCCACAGGCTGCTGCGCGCGGTCTCGGCCGACAGCAGCTTGATCGAATGCGCGGAGCGGATGTTCTCGATCAGCAGCGCATCGGCCTCGGCGCCGCGCGTGAGGATCTGCGACATCGCGTCCTGCAACTGCGGCTGGATCGCGAGCCGGCTCAGCGCGAACAGCACCATCCCGGCCAGGCTGATGCCGGCCAGCACGGGGCTGTAGTACAGCATCAGCACGAGCGTCAGCGTGCAGGTCACGATATTCAGCAGCCCGCCGACCAGCCCGTCGACGAGAAACCGCCCGACCTCCGACACCGACGACACGCGCGAGATCGAATCGCCGGTGTTGTGGAACAGGAAATAGCCGATCGGCAGCCGCGCGAGATGCCCGACCATGTTCGCCGACAGCTGCTGCGACACGATGTTGCGCAGGTAGCTCTTGATGTTGCCGACGAGGTTCGCGTACAGCGTGTCGAACAGGAACACGATCGCGAACAGGATCGTCAGCAGGTACAGGATGTCGACGTCGGTCTTCTTCAGCGCCTCGTCGATCGTCAGTTGCACGTACGACGGGCCGAGCAGCAGCAGGAGCTGCGCCGCGACACCGCCCGCGATGCCGATCGCGAGGCTCTTGCGGATGCCCGTCAGACCTTCGAGGTAGTCGCGCAGCCGGATCCGGTCGGCCTGCCCCGCCCGCGTGAAGCCGATGTCCGGATTCAGTTCGAGCGCATAGCCGGTGATGTGCGTGAGCGCCTGCGCGAGCGGCAGCTTCGTCTCGCCGAGCGCGGGATCGACGATGTGCACGCTGCCGTAGCCGACCTTCGTCAGCACGACATAGTGGTTCATCCCCCAGTGCAGGATGCACGGCGTCTTGAGCGCGTCGAGCTCGCCCGCGTCGAACTGCAGCCCGCGTGCACGCAGGCCGAGATCGTTCGAGATCTCCATCAGGTCGAAAAACGACAGCCCGGAATCGATCCGGACCGGATAGCGGTTGCGCAGCGTCCGCAACGTCGTCTCGCGCCCGTGCCACGAGGCGATCATCGCGAGGCAGGCCAGGCCGCACTCCGTCACCTCGTCCTGCAGGACCGGACGGACTTTACGCGTATTGAAGAGCATGGTCGGACATCCGGGGCGCGACGACGCGCCGCCCGGGCCTGCCGGTGCGGGCCCGTGGCGGGTCGTGCGCGATACGCATGGGCGTAGCCGGCACGCTGCCGGCTACGACGGAAGATCGGTGTTACCGGCCGCCCGGCGGGCCGCTCAGCGCGACGAGCCGAGCGACATCCGGAACTGTTCGACGGCGTGGGTCTGGTACTGGGTCATCAGGCCCTGGATCGTGGTCCCGATCGACTGATTGACGAGATCGACCGTATAGGCGGCTGAATTGGAGTAAAGCGACGCGCCGCCGCGAATCTGGCGGGCCTGTTCTTCCGTGATGTCTCGCATTTGTTGTGGCCTTTATATTGTCGGAATGCCCGCCACCGTCAGCCAATTGAAATATCAATGGCCGTTAACTTTATTACGGGGATAATCCGGCACTCCTGCCTCCTGATAATCGCCCGAATCCGAAATAATGCATTCCGGAGTCGCTTTATTGCCACTGCGGCGATCGATTCTTTTCCTTCTGTTTCGCAGCATTTCGCGCGGGGGGCGCCTCCCCGCGCACGGCGGTTACTTGCCGGTGTTATTGAACGTCTTCGGGTTCTGCAGGTAATTGCCGAGGCTCGGCAGGAACTGGCCGAGCGCGGTCACCACCGGCGCGGCGTCAACGGCGAGGCTACCCAGCGAGCTGATCGCACCGCCGCCATGCACATTCCTGACCTGTTCCGTCGTCATGACCTTCATCATTCTCTCCTCGTAAAAAATAAAGATGATGCAAAGAACCATCATTGAAAGACAAACGGCTTTTAATCCCGAGCGACTTGTTAATCTAATAATCACTGCGATTACGAGCCGAAATCAGGCTATCATGCGGTCGCATCGGAATTCAATGGAGGACACACTCTTACAGGTGCATTTTCCGATGTGTGACGGGTAGCAGGCATTCATGCTGTTTGAATTTCAATTTCAAAACGTTTAAATCCCGCCGCAACGCATTGCGGCACGGGCAGGAGACGGAGACGGCCATGTTTGAAACGAGGCACGCGAATCGAGGATCGGCGACGCGGAATGCGGGTATTTCCCTATCAAGATTTTCGACTAGGTGGAATCCCCGACTTGCAACCGTGACAGCGTTCGCTGTAACAGTGGTCGGCGTATCGGCAAACGCGCATGCGTTCTGCCTCGACACGGCCTACCAGTACGCGTCCGTGCACGATCCGCGCTACCTCCAGGCGCGCAGCGAATACGATGCGGCCCGCCAGAAATTCCCCGAAGCACGCGCGCAGATGCTGCCGCAGGCCGCCGCGCAACTCGAATGGGGGCGCTACGGCACGCACGCGAACCTGTTCGGCATCGACGTCAGCGGGTCGAGCAATGCCGCATACGGTTCCGCGCAAGTCACTCAAGCGCTGTTCAACGTGCCCTATCTGTACGACATGCGGCGCGCGACCGAATACGAGGAATCGGCGAAGCAAAAGCTCGAGGTCGCGAAGCAGGACCTGATCCTGCGCGTCGCGAACGCGTGCTTCGACCTGCTGAGCGCGCGCGAGAAACTGCAGTCGGCCGACGACGAAGTGAGCGCGCTCACGCGGCTCGAAAGCGACACGCGACGCATGGCCCAGCTCGGGATGAAGACGATCGGCGACACGGCCGAGATCGAGGCGCGCCGCAGCCTCGCGGAATCCGACGAGGCACTTGCACAGACCGACGTCGATGCGCGTCGCGCGCGCTACGAGACGCTGCTCGGCTCGACGATCGATTTCTCGCGCTGGCCCCGGCTCGCGATGCGCGGCACGTCGCCGCGCATTCCGTCCGGCGACTACGCGCCGCAGGACAACCCCGCGTACCGTCAGGCGTATCGCGACGTCCAGGTCGCGCGGCTCGCGGCGAAACGCGTCAGCGCCGAGCACTTGCCGACCGTCGACCTGTTCGCGTCGTATTCGCGCGGGCTCAACCCGAACCTGCGCGGGCTCACCGATCGCTCGGACTTCCATCAAAGCGCGTTCGGCGTGCAGGTGACGATCCCGATCTTCTCCGGCGGCAGCGTGTACTACCGGCAGGTGGAAGCCGAGCACGTGACCGAGCAATACCGCAACCGGCTGCGCGAGGTCGAGGAGCAGCTGGGCACCGATCACCGCGAGGCGCTGTCCGCGCTCGAATCGGTCGGCAAGCGCATCCGCGCGCTGCAGCAGTCGCTCCAGGCCGCGCGGCTCGCGTACGACTCGTCGATGAAGGCGCATCAGGTCGGCTACAGCACGACGTACGAAACGCTGAACCTGCGGCGCGACATCTCGGGTATCCGGCAGAAGCTGTTCGACAGCTATCTCGATGCGCTGAAGCTGCAGCTGAAGCTGAAAAGCGTGCTCGGCACGCTCGACGAACAATCGCTGGTGGCGGTGGACAGCTTCCTTGAAAGCAACGCGGCGAACGACCGGGGCTGAGCGCGCACCGGCACTCGAATAAAAGGTTGTACGCGCAACATTATTCCGCGTGCCGATGTGCCGGCGCATCGCGATGCCATCTCGCCGCTTCCCGCAAACGTGCGTCCGACCCTGCACGTTCGTGCCGCGCAATGTCCGGTTCCGGCCGCACAAGACATCGGCCGCTGCCCCTTCACGACGTGCAGGGGTATACGCGATGTTGCATCAGAAAAAAACTTTGCATAGAGTGCTTCCCATCGATCCGGCGGACAAAGACGTCCCACGATCGTGCGCAGCGCGAGCCCGATAGCCCGCGTTTCGCCGGCCGCATATCCGGCCACCCATCCGCATTCCCGTTATCCGACAGCGTTGTCGGATGAACGGACCGGCAAAGAAGCCCTTGCCTCGCTCGTCGAGGCAAGGGCTTTTTTTTGCCTTTCGAAAACGCACGTCTTCACCTGAACCAGGAGCACACCATGCGTCATGGCGATATTTCCAGCAGCAACGACGCCGTCGGCGTCGCCGTCGTCCAGTACAAGATGCCGCGCCTGCACACGCGCGCCGACGTGATCGCGAACGCCCGCGAAATCGCGGAGCGCGTGGTCGGCATCAAGCGCGGCCTGCCCGGCATGGATCTCATCGTGTTTCCCGAATACTCGACGCACGGGATCATGTACGACGCGAAGGAGATGTACGACACGGCATCGACGATCCCCGGCGAGGAGACCGACATCTTCGCCGCCGCATGCCGCAAGGCGAACGTGTGGGGCGTGTTCTCGCTGACCGGCGAGCGCCACGAGGAACACCCGGACAAGGCGCCGTACAACACGCTCGTGCTGATCAACAACCAGGGCGAGATCGTGCAGAAGTACCGCAAGATCATGCCGTGGGTGCCCGTCGAAGGCTGGTATCCGGGCGACTGCACGTATGTGGCCGACGGGCCGAAGGGGCTCAAGATCAGCCTGATCATCTGCGACGACGGCAACTATCCGGAGATCTGGCGCGACTGCGTGATGCGCGGCGCCGAGCTCGTCGTGCGCTGCCAGGGCTACATGTACCCGGCGAAGGATCAGCAGGTGCTCGTGTCGAAGGCGATGGCGTTCATGAACAACTGCTACGTCGCGGTCGCGAACGCGGCCGGGTTCGACGGCGTGTATTCGTATTTCGGCCACTCGGCGATCGTCGGCTTCGACGGCCGCACGCTCGGAGAATGCGGCGAGGAAGAAAACGGCGTGCAGTATGCGGAGCTGTCGGTGAGCCTGATCCGCGACGCGCGACGCAACATGCAGTCGCAGAACCACCTGTACAAGCTGCTGCACCGCGGCTACACGGGCAAGATCGGTTCCGGCGAATCGCCGAACGGCGTCGCGCAATGCCCGTTCGAGTTCTACGCGAACTGGGTAAACGATCCGGACGGCACGCGCCAGGCCGTCGAGCGCCTGACGCGCGCGACACCCGGCACGCCCGAATGCCCGATCGAAGGCATTCCGTCCGAAGCGCCCGCGCATCGCTGAACCCGCGCCCCGCCCGGCCGTTCGCGCTGCCCGCGCGAACGGCGCCGTCTCACTCTGGAGCCTTCATCATGCTCGGTGTCGCTCTCTTCTTCATCGGCGCGGTGCTGGTCGTCAACGGCGTCGCGCTCACCGGCCGCATCGAACCGCGCGACGCGGCCGGCCTGAACCTGCTCGTCGGGCTGCTCGCACTGCTGATCAACCTCGCCGGCCTCGTGCAGGCATCGGCGCCGCCGCAGTTTTTTTCGAGCGCGGGCGGGCTGCTGTTCGCGTTCACGTACCTCTACCTCGCCGCCGTCCAGTGGCGCGGGCTGCAAGGCGCCGGCCTCGGCTGGTACTGCCTGTTCGTCGCGATCAGCGCGCTCGTCTATGCCGGTACGTCGAACGACGTGCGTTTCGGAGCGATGTGGCTGCTGTGGTCGAGCCTGTGGTTCCTGTTCTTCGTCGCGCTCGGGCTGAAGCGGACCGTGCGCTTCCTGCCCGGCTACACGATCGCGATCGGCGTCGGCACCTGCTGGTTGCCCGGCATGCTGATGATGACGGGGAGGTGGTAATGAGCGCACGCGATACGCCGCTGGCCACCGATCCGCTCGCCGGGCACCGCATCGCCGATGCGCCGTTCTACCAGCCGGCCGGCGCCGAGGCCGACTGGTTCGAGACGGCCTGCCGCCATCACCTGCCGGTCCTGCTGAAAGGGCCGACCGGCTGCGGCAAGACGCGCTTCGTCGAATACATGGCGTGGCGCATGGGCCTGCCGCTGATCCAGGTCGCGTGCAACGACGACACGTCGGCGGCCGACCTGACGGGCCGCCACCTGCTCGACGCCGACGGCACCTATTGGGCCGACGGGCCGCTCACGCTCGCGGCGCGGCATGGCGCGATCTGCTATCTCGACGAGATCGTCGAAGCGCGCCCCGACGCAACGGTCGTGATCCACCCGCTGACCGACTCGCGGCGCGTGCTGCCGCTCGACCGGCTCGGCGAGGTCGTGCATGCGCATCCGGATTTCCATCTGGTGATCTCGTACAACCCCGGCTATCACGGCGAACACCGGCGGCTGAAGCCGTCGACGCGGCAGCGCTTCGTCGCGATCGACTTCGGCTATCCGGATGCCGCGCACGAAGCCGACGTCGTCGTGCGCGAAAGCGGCGCCGACCGCGACATGGCGCGCCGGCTCGTCGATCTCGCACAGCGCACGCGTGCGCTCGCACAGGCCGGCAACGGGCTCGACGAAGGTGCGTCGACGCGCCTGCTCGTGCATGCGGCCCGGCTGATCGTCGCGGGTCTCGCGCCGCTCGACGCGTGCCGGATCGCGATCAGCGACGCGGCGACCGACGACGACGACACGCGCGCCGCGTTGCAGACGATGGCCGCCGCGCACTTCGCGACATGAGTGCACTGCACCTCGCCCGCTTCCTGCAAGGGATGACCGCGCACGAGACCGACGTGCGGCTCGACGATGCGGCGCTGCGCGCGACGCTCGGTCACGCCGCGTTGCGCGTGCCGGGCGCATTGTCGCCCGCCGCGCGCGTCGCGGCGGCCGCGCACGCACTCGCGCACTGGCTGCATTCGCCGTCCGGCGAACCGGCCGACACACTGACGCCGATCGGCATCGCCGTTGCCGGCCTGATCGAGGATGCGCGCGTCGAAACGCTGCTCGCACGCGCCTGGCCCGGGCTGGCGACCTTCTGGGCACCGGCGTTCGCACCGATCGACCGCGAAGGGCTTGCGTTCGGCCACCTGTGCGCACGGCTCGCGAAGGCGCTGTTCGATCCGACGTATCGCGACGGCAACCCGTGGGTCGACAAGGGCGCGCAGCTGTTCAACGAAAAACGCGACACGCTCGACGACTACCGCGCGTTCCGCACGATCGCGTCGCGGCTCGCGAACGATCTCGGCCAGATGCGCGTGCGCTTCGCACCCGACGACGGCGCATGGCTGCCTTATCGCGATGACAACGCGTGGCTGTGGGCGCACCCCGCCGCTGCGTCGGAACAGGCCGGCAACGAAGGCGTCGAGACGTCGGCCGCGACCGGCGGCCAAAGCGACGAGCCCGACGACGAACCGCCACCGGCACCCGATGCGCCGCGCTACCCCGAATGGAATTGCCACACCCAGCGCGAGCGCCGCGACTGGACGACCGTCATCGAACGCGCGCCCGTCACGTCGGCGCCGTCGCCAGCGCTTGCCGCACTGATCGACGCCGATCGGCGCGCGGCGAAGCGGATGCCATCCGCGCGTGCGACGGAACCGATGCGTCGCATCGGCCGCCAGCTCGACGGCGATGCGCTCGACCTCGATGCGGCGATCGCCGCACGAATCTCGCGCCGCACCGGGCATGCGCCCGATCCGCGCGTGTTCCGCCGCCGCGTGCCCCACGATGCGCGCGGGCCCGTGCTGATCCTGCTCGACCTGTCGGCGTCGACGGCCGCGCAAGTCGCCGCACTCGAGAAACGCGCCGCCTTCGTGCTCGGCGACCTGTTCGACCGGCAGCGACGGCGCTGGGCCGTTCACGGCTACACGTCGGACGGCCGCCATCGCGTGTACTACGCGCGCTTCAAGAATTTCGGCGAGGCGTTCGACCCCGGCCGCCGCGCGGCGCTACTCGCGGCCGACGCCGGGATGAGCACGCGCACCGGTGCGGCGCTGCGCCATGCGCTGACGTTGCTGCGGCGCGAAGCGTCCTGCACGCGCGCCGCCGTGCTGATGATCGGCGACGGCGAAGCCGCCGACATCGACGTGTTCGACCCGCGCTACCTCGTCGAGGATGCCCGTCACGCGGCACGCCAGGGCCGGCAGCGCGGCGTCGCGATCGCCGGCTTGTCGTTCGGCGCGCCGCCCGGGTTGTCTACAATACTTGGCGTCGGCCCGAGCTGCCTGCATGCGGCGAACGGCGACGCCCTGCCCGCCGTCGTCGCGCACGCGGCCGGGCGGCTGACCGCGTGACGGTCCTACCCGCAAGAATCAGGACGGACGAATGAACAGTGTGAAGGTTGGCGTGTTGTTCTCGCAGAGCGGATGCACGTCGCACCTCGGCCAAAGCCAGTTGCGCGGCACGCTGCAGGCGATCGCCGAAATCAACGAAGCGGGCGGCGCGAACGGCTCTGAGATCGTGCCCGTCGTGCGCGACGCGTGCTCGGACCCGGCCGTCTACGCGCGGCTCGCCGAGGAGCTGATCGCCACCGAGCGCGTGAACGTGCTGTTCGGCGGATACATGTCGAGCAGCCGCAAGGCGCTGATTCCGATCGTCGAGAAGTGGGACAAGCTGCTGTTCTACCCGACCCTCTACGAAGGCTTCGAGTTCTCGCCGAACGTGATCTACACGGGCGCCGCGCCGAACCAGAACAGCGTGCAGCTCGCCGCGTTCATGACCGCGCAGTTCGGCGCGCGCGTGTACCTGGTCGGGTCCGACTACATTTATCCGTACGAGTCGAACCGCATCATGATCGACCTCGTCACGCAGCATCCGGACGGCCAGATCCTCGGCGAGGTGTACATGCCGCTCGTCGCGTCCGAGCAGGATTTCGCGGCGGTCGTCGAGGATATCCGCGCGAAGGCGCCCGACTTCGTGTTCAGCACGCTGGTCGGCGACAGCACGGCCGCGTTCTACCGCGCCTACGCGCAAGCCGGCCTCGATGCGCGCAAGATGCCGATCGCGAGCCTGACGACGTCCGAGATCGAACTCGGCCAGATGGGTGCAGCCGCGGCCGGCCACTACACGTCGTCGCCCTATTTCCAGACCATCGATTCCGACGTGAACCGGCGCTGCATCGCGCAGCTCAAGGCGCGCTTCGGCGACGACGCAAGCGCGTCCGCGCCGTGGGAAGCCGCGTATTTCCAGGTCCACCTGTTCGCCAATGCGCTCGCGCGCGCCGGCACCGACCAGCGCGACCGGCTCGTCGAACATCTCGCGGATGCGGAATTCGACGCGCCGCAGGGACGCGTGAAGATCGACCGGCTCACGCAGCATACGTGCCTGTATCCGCGCATCGGCTGCGCGACGGCCGACGGCAATTTCACGATCGTGCGCGAAGCGACGCGCCGCGTGCATCCCGATCCGTACCTCGTCACGCACTCGCTCGGCGACCGCGTGCACACGCCCGACGAGCTGAAGGCGTAACCGACGATGCGCGCCCGCACCCCGATCCGCTCGACGCCGCGCCTGCTCGCCGAACTGCGTTCGCTCCGCGTGATGGTGTACTACCCGGACGACGACAACGGCCTGCTGCTCGTCGAGCAGCTGTCGCGCATCGGCTGCCCGACCGAACAGCGCTGGCCGCCGCCTGCTGCGTTGCCGGAGAGCGTCGATCTCGTGATTCTCGCGGTCCGGCCCGACCTGCTGCACCTGTCGATCCCGTGGCTCGAGGACGACGCGCGGCCGCCGCTGATCGCCGTCACGACCTACGAAAGCCCGACCATTCTCGAACTGATGCTGCGCATCGATGCGCAGAGCGCAGTGACGACACCCGTGCGCTCGTTCGGCTTGCTGAGCGCGATGGCGCTCGCGTGCCACCAGAGCCGCCGGCACGACGAATACCGGCGCCGCATCGCGCAGCTCGAACAGCGCGCGATGTCCGTGCGCACGCTGCAGGAAGCGAAGGCGCTGCTGATGCAGCACAACGCAATCAGCGAGGAAGAGGCCTACCAGCAGATCCGTTCGCAGGCGATGGAGCGGCGCATCTCGATCAACCAGCTCGCCGAGCAGATCGTGCAGGCGCATGCGCTGCTGAAGCGGTGACGCCGGCCCGCCCGCCGCGCGTCAGTCGGGCGGCGGCAGCACGACCGTGTCTTCCGGCCCGAGCACGCGCCCGTCCTGCGAACGCAGCTCGAGCTTCCTGACCGGCAACCCGGTCTTCCGGTCGACGAGCAGCACGTGCGCCTCTTCCGGTTCGAAGAAGAAATCCTCGCCCCACTGCCGCAGCGCGACCAGCAGCGGAAACAGCCCGCGCCCCTTCTCGGTCAGCACGTATTCGTGATGCGCGCCGCCGTCGGCGGCCGGCACGATGTCCATGATCCCGTGCGCGACCAGGTTGCGCAGGCGGGCGGCCAGGATGTTCTTCGCGAGGCCGAGGCTCTTCTGGAATTCGCCGAAGCGGCGCAGCCCGTCGAACGCGTCGCGCACGATCAGCAGCGACCACCAGTCGCCGATCGCGTCCAGCGGGCGGGCGACGCCGCAGGGGGAATCTTCGTGCGTGGTTCGTCGGTTCATCGATGCATACGGCGATGCCGTTCCCCGTGCCCGGTGCGCAGGCTGAACGGCCGTCGTTTCCGTTGAAATGAATGGTTGCAATATAAAACCTGACTGACAAAAGATCAATGATGAGCGCCCGACTGTTCGCGGTCGACGAACTGCGCGGATGTTTCAGCCCGGATTAGCCTTTCATTCGTCCAGTTTTGACGATAAATTGCGCCATCAGTCCTTTCAACCGCTTCGCACGCATGAGTCACGCCGCCCGCTCGCAATCGGCCGGATCAATTTTCCGGTTGCAACTTGAAACCTCATGTCCTACGCTTCCATTCGGTTTCAACTTGAAACCAAACTATCCGACTACCTGAAGGAGCGTTCGATGATCCGGTCCGATGCCACGTTCGACGGCACCTTTCCCTTCGCCCCGCATTTCGACGACGCATCCGGCTTCCGGATGCACTACGTGGACGAAGGTCCGCGCGACGGCGAAACCGTCCTGTGCCTGCACGGCGAGCCCACCTGGGGTTACCTGTTCCGCCACCTGGTGACGGCGCTGAGTCCGATGCACCGCGTCGTCGTGCCCGATCACATGGGATTCGGCAAAAGCGCGACGCCGCAGGACCGCAGCTACTGGCTGCAGGATCACATCGACAACCTCGAGCGTTTCGTGCTCGCGCGCGGCCTCGATCGCATCACGCTCGTGATGCACGATTTCGGCGGCCCGGTCGGCATGGGGCTCGCCGCACGGCATCCGGACCGGATCCGGCGCATCGTATCGGCGAACGGGCCGACGGCATTCGGCCAGCCCGACCTGGTCGAGCGGCTGACCGCGAACGGCCGCGATTCGCCCTGGTTCCAGTGGATCATGCGCGCAGCGGCCGACGGCACGCTCGAAACGGTACTCGGCCAGCTCGGCTTCAACATCCTGAGCACGCTGAAGCTGAACGGTTTCGAGAACCACGCAGTCATCACCGACACGTGGATCGACGCGTATGGCGCGCCGTTCGCGCAACCGGCCGACTGTCTCGGCGCGATCGGATGGGCACGCGGCTTTGCGGCCGATGCGCATCGGTTCGAGGCACCCGATGCGGCGGCACTGCGCGCGATCCGCGACACACCCGCGCTCGCGCTCTGGGGAGACGCCGACCGAACGCTCGGCGCCGAACACCTCCTGCCGCTCTTTACCGCGCTGTTCCCGTCCGCGCCCGTCGAGCGGCTGGCGGGCGTCGGGCACTACTGCTTCGAGGATGCGCCCGATGTCATCGCGGAACGGATCGCCGGCTTCATCCGGACGACCGGCTAAAAAAAATCGGCAGCCGGATCGATACTCCCGGCTGCCGACCGACGTGCGCACCGCTTTCGCAAGCGCGCACGCATCGCTTCACGTCAGTGAATCACCCGCGTCACGCCGCGCCCGCGCGGATCGGCCATCGCTTCCGGCGTCTTGCCGTCGATCTTGATGACCTGGATGTCGCCGCTGAAATCCTGCCCCTTCAGCGTGTAGCCGCGCGCCTCGATCTGCTTCGCGAGTTCGCCTTCGATCGGGTGGTACGGCTCCCAGAAGATCGTGTTCGGCGGCAGCAGCTGGTGATGGAAGCGCATCGCGCCGACGGCTTCCTTCAACGGCATCTTGAAGTCGTAGATGTTGTTGATCACCTGGAAGATCGACGTGAAGATGCGCGAGCCGCCCGGCGTGCCGATCACGAGCGACACCTTGCCGTCCTTCGTCATGATCGTCGGCGACATCGACGACAGCGGGCGCTTCTTCGGTTCGATCGCGTTCGCGTCGCTGCCGACCACGCCGAACATGTTCGCGACGCCCGGCTTCGCGGAGAAGTCGTCCATCTCGTCGTTCAGCACGATGCCCGTGCCGTCGGCGATCACGCCCGAGCCGAAATAGCCGTTGATCGTGTACGTGTTCGACACCGCGTTGCCCCACTTGTCGACCACCGAGAAGTGCGTCGTTTCGGCCTTCTCCGGCATCGTCGTGCCGAGACCCGGCTGCACGCTCTTCGTGTCCGACGGCTCCTTCGGGTTGACCTCGGCCGCGCGCTTCGCGATGTACGCGTCGTTGGTCAACTGCGCGATCGGCACCTTGTAGAAGTCCGGGTCGCCGAGATACTGCGCACGGTCCGCAAACACGCGCTTCTCGATCTCCGCGACGAGGTGGACGTACTGCGGCGAATTGAGCTTCACGCCCTCGAAGTCCTGCTTGAGGTCGGCCTTCATCTTCAGCAGTTGCACGAGGCCGATGCCGCCCGAGCTCGGAGGCGGCGCGGTGATCACGTCATAGCCGTTCCACTTCGCCTGCACCGGCTGGCGCCACACCGCACGGTACTGCGCGAGATCCTCGGTCGTAATCAACCCGTTGCCGTCGCCGGTCTTCATCGACGCGGCGATCAGCTCGGCCGTCTTGCCCTTGTAGAACCCCTCCGCGCCGTCGTTCGCGATCCGCGTGAGCACGTCGGCGAGATCCGGCTGCTTGAAGTTCGCGCCGGCCTTCAGCCCGGAGAAGTACTTGTCGAAATTGGTCTTGCCGCCGAACTCCTTCGATGCGTCGACGCCGCGCTGCGCGAGCTGTTCGTCGACGACGAAGCCGTCGCGCGCATAGTGGATCGCCGGCGCCAGCACCTGCTTCCACTTCAGCTTGCCGAAGCGCTTCTGCGCTTCCCACATGCCCGCGACCGTGCCCGGCACGCCGACCGCGCGCGGGCCGTACAGGCTCATGCCCTTGACGACGTTGCCGTCCTTGTCGAGGTACATGTCCTTCGTCGCGGCGAGCGGCGCGCGCTCGCGGTAGTCGATGAAGTACGGCTTGCCGTCCTTGTAGATCGTCATGAAGCCGCCGCCGCCGATGTTGCCGGCTTCCGGATACGTGACGGCAAGCGTGAACGCGATCGCGACGGCCGCGTCGATCGCGTTGCCGCCTTCCTTGAAGATCCGCTCCGCGGCATCCGCGCTGTACTTGTCGGCCACCGCCACTGCCGAGCTCGTCAGGACCGCCGGTTGCGGCCCTTTCGCATACGCGGGCGCATTTGGCAGGAACCCGATGCCGGCCACCGTCGCAAGCACGACAGCGGATGATTTGAAGCGATTCAGCGTAGTCATTGCATGTCCCCCATGTGGATCTCCTTCAGGCACGACAAGCACCTGATCCGTGGATGGCCGCTGGCGCGCCGACGGCCATATGCCGGCTTCGTAGTATAGGGGGACAAAAAGGGTCGAACACGTGGCATGCAACGAAAGCATATCGATTGTGTGCGCCCGGTCACGTTGCAGCGCCGCGACGTGCAAGCGAATCGACCGAAATGGCATGCGATGCGCGTCATCACGCAACGCACAAAAACCGAAAGTTGCGAACCTCGCGGCATGCCGCGCAGCACGCGCAAAAAAATCTGCAAACGCCCCTCCCGCTGCGCAGGTCGATCTGAGAAGATAGCGCCCCGCTTTCGCACGGCATCGCTGTTTCGTTCACGTGCCGCTTCACGTTTCTTCGTCTCGCTCCGTATGGCATCACACAATGCGCATCACGCGTCCGGCTTCGCAGCCGGCGTCGCCGCCGCCGTCCTCGTCGCTCAAACCGGTGCAACCGGCCCGTGGCACATCGGCATGCTCGCCGCGTTCGCGGCAGGCGTCGCGGGCGGCACCGCGCCCGACTGGCTCGAAGTCGCCTGGTGGAGCCGCAAGCGCCGCCTGTGGATCACGCATCGCACCGTCACGCACTGGGGCATCGGCTGGATCGCCTTGCTCGCGCTCGGGTGGCACGGGCTCATCCATCATCCGCATCCGCTATGGGCCGCGCCGCTGTTCGGCTTCGCCTGCGGCGGCGTGATGCACCTGCTGGCCGACTGGCCGAACCCGCTCGGCGTGCCGTGGATCTGGCGGCGCCATTCGCTCAACCTGTGGAACAGCGGGCATTGCGACCTGATCGTCGTGGCGGCCGCATGGGGCGGCACGCTGTGGCTCGCGCAGTCGCTGTGGTCGCGCGCGCCGCTGCTCGAACACTGGCTCGGCTGGCTGCATCGCGTCTAGTTGCAATTCGGCGCAATTTGGCGCGATGTCGTCACGCCGAATTGCACGCAACTTTCGGTTCATTGAAAGTGCGGCGCGAACCCCCATCTGAATCGGATTCGTCGACATCCCTGCCCGGCACGCACACGCGACGTCTGGCACACTGACGCTTCGATTCATGCGCGGTTCATCCGCGCACTCGCACCCCATTTCAACGCTCCGATGGACGTCACCGCTACCCGCCCTGCAGCCAGTGCGCTCGACGTGTTCCACCCGGCCGTCGCCGCGTGGTTCCGCCGCACGTTCGCCGCGCCGACCGGCGCGCAGGCGCTCGCGTGGCCGCACATCAAGGCCGGCCGGTCGACGCTCGTCGCCGCGCCGACCGGCTCCGGCAAGACGCTCACCGCGTTCCTGTGCGCGCTCGACGATCTGGTGCGCGATGCGCTGGCGCACGACGGCACGCTGCCCGACGCGACGCTGGTCGTCTACGTGTCGCCGCTGAAGGCGCTGTCGAACGACATCCACGTGAACCTCGACGCGCCGCTCGCCGGCATCGCCGAATCGCTCGCGCAACTCGGCCTGCCGGTACCGGCGATCCGCACGGCCGTGCGCACCGGCGACACCACGCAAGCGGAGCGCGCCGCGCTGCGCAAACGCGCGCCGCACATCCTCGTCACGACGCCCGAGTCGCTGTACGTGCTGCTGTCGTCCACGTCGGGGCGGCAGATGCTGTCGAACGTGCGCTCGGTCATCGTCGACGAAATCCATGCGCTCGCGTCGTCCAAGCGCGGCAGTCATCTCGCGCTGTCGCTCGAACGCCTCGACGCGCTGGCCGGCCACGCATTGCCGCGCATCGGGCTGTCGGCCACGCAAAAGCCGATCGACGCGGTCGCGCGCTTCCTGGTCGGCGGCCCGGCCGATGCGCCGCGCGACTGCACGATCGTCGACACCGGCCACACTCGCGAGCGCGACCTTGCGCTCGAACTGCCGAACGTGCCGCTCGAACCCGTGATGGCCACCGACGTGTGGGAACAGGTGTACGACCGCATCGCGGGGCTCGCGGCCGCGCATCGCACGACGCTCGTGTTCGTCAACACGCGGCGCACCGCCGAGCGCATGGCGCGCCATCTCGCCGACCGGCTCGGCAAGGAAGCGATCGCCGCGCATCACGGCAGTCTCGCGAAAGAACACCGCTTCGACGCCGAGCAGCGCCTGAAGCGCGGCGAACTGAAGCTGCTCGTCGCCACCGCATCGCTCGAACTCGGCATCGACATCGGCGATGTCGATCTCGTCTGCCAGGTCGGCTCGCCGCGCGGCATCGCGCCGTTCCTGCAGCGCGTCGGCCGCTCGGGGCACCATGTCGGCGGCGTGCCGAAGGGGCGCCTCTTCCCGCTGTCGCGCGACGAACTCGTCGAATGCGCGGCGCTGCTCGATTGCGTGCAACGCGGCGAGCTCGACGCGCTGCGGATTCCCGAAGCGCCGCTCGACGTGCTCGCGCAGCAGATCGTCGCCGAAGTCGCGTGCACGGAATGGCAGGAAGACGCGCTGTATGCGCGCTTCACGCACGCGGCGCCGTACGCGCGGCTCACACGCGAACGCTTCGACGAAGTGATGAAGATGCTCGCCGATGGCTTCACGAGCCGGCGCGGCGTGCGCGGCGCATACCTGCATCGCGACGTGGTCGGCGGCACCGTGCGCGGGCGCCGCAACGCGATGATGACCGCGACCACCTCGGGCGGCACGATCCCCGACATGGCCGACTACGCGGTGCTGCTCGAACCGCAGGGCATCCAGGTCGGTACCGTCAACGAGGATTTCGCGATCGAGAGCCTGGCCGGCGACGTGTTCCAGCTCGGCAACCAGTCATACCGGATCATTCGCGTGGAAACGGGCCGCGTGCGCGTCGAGGATGCGCAAGGCCAGTCGCCGAACATCCCGTTCTGGCTCGGCGAGGCACCGGGGCGCAGCGACGAGCTGTCGGCGGCGGTCGGCCGGCTGCGCGCGCGGCTCGACGGGCTGTTCGCCGACGGCGACCGGCAGGCGGCACAGGGCGGGAGCCGCGAGCGCATAGATGAAGGGACTGGCGGGAAGTCCACGCGCCGGACCGACGTCAAAGCCCGCGCGAATGCGAAATCAAGGACCGGGACCAACGGCGATACCGACGCGTCGATCGACTTGCGACACGATACCGTTGCCGCCGGCACCGCCGAAAGCCGCCTCGCGCCCGCATTGCGCTGGCTCGTCGACGAGCTCCGCCTGTCGCCGGACGCCGCGCGCCAGATCGCCGACTACCTCGCCCGCACGCGCGCCGCGCTCGGTGCGCTGCCGACGCAGGACACGCTCGTGATGGAGCGGTTCTTCGACGAATCGGGCGGCACGCAGCTCGTGATCCATTCGCCGTTCGGCAGCCGCATCAATCGCGCATGGGGGCTCGCGCTGCGCAAGCGCTTCTGCCGCAATTTCAACTTCGAGCTGCAGGCCGCCGCGACCGACGACGCGATCATCCTGTCGCTGTCGCTCGCGCACAGCTTCGCGCTCGACGAAGTGTGGCGCTACCTGCGTTCGGCCAGCGCCGAGCACGTGCTGGTCCAGGCACTGCTCGACGCACCGATGTTCGGCGTGCGCTGGCGCTGGAACGCGACGACCGCGCTCGCGCTGCCGCGCTTCACCGGCGGCAAGCGCACCGCGCCGCAACTGCAGCGGATGAAGAGCGAGGATCTGCTCGCGACCGTGTTTCCGGATCAGGTCGCGTGCCTCGAGAACATCGTCGGCGAACGCGAGATCCCGCACCATCCGCTCGTCGACCAGACGCTCGACGATTGCCTGCACGACGCGATGGATACCGACGGCTGGCTCGCGCTGCTGCGCCGGATCGAAAGCGGCGCGATCGAACTCGTCGCGCGCGACCTGCCCGCGCCATCGCCGCTCGCGGCCGAGATCCTGAACGCGAAACCCTACGCGTTCCTCGACGATGCGCCGCTTGAAGAGCGTCGCACGCAGGCCGTGCAGTCGCGCCGCTGGAGCGACCCCGAATCGGCCGACGATCTCGGCGCGCTCGACGCCGATGCGATCGACGCCGTGCGCGACGAAGCCTGGCCGCTCGTGCGCGACGCCGACGAAATGCACGACGCGCTGCTCACGCTCGCCTGCATCGCCGACAGCGAAGCCCGGGCGCACGCAGGTTGGCCCGAGCAGCTCGCGGAACTCGCGGACCGCCGCCGCGCCACGAAACTCGTCGCGCCGGGCGGCGCCGCGCTGTGGGTGCCGGTCGAACGGCTCGTTTGCCTACGCGCCCTCCACCCCGACGCACGCGTGACACCCGCGCTCAAGGTGCCGGCCGCGTGCGCTCAGCCGTGGGAGGCGGATGCCGCGCTCGTCGACGTGATCCGCGCGCGGCTCACCGGCTTCGGGCCGCTCACGCTCGACGCGATCGCGACACCGCTCGGCCTGCCGCCGACGTCGATCGCGACGGCCCTCGCGGCACTGGAGCGCGAAGGCTACGTGATGCGCGGCCGCTTCACACCGGGCGCGGCGACCGACGAATGGTGCGAACGCCACCTGCTCGCGCGCATTCATCGCTATACGGTGAAGCGGCTGCGCCGCGAGATCGAACCGGTCGAGCGCGCCGATTTCATGCGCTTCCTGTTCCACTGGCAGCACCTGACACCCGACACGCGCGGCACCGGCCGCGACGCACTCGCGGCCGTGGTCGAACAGCTCGAAGGCTACGAGGCCGCGGCGAGTGCATGGGAAGACGCGCTGCTGCCCGCGCGGCTCACCGACTACATGGCCGGCGGCCTCGACGAGCTGTGCCGCTCGGGCAAGCTGGTCTGGGCGCGCATCGGCGCGCCCGCGCGTGCGGCCGGCACGCCCGTGAAAACGACGCCGATCGTGCTGCTGCCGCGCCGCCATCTTTCCGCATGGCAGGCGCTGCGCGATCCCGATGCGCAACCGGCGCTTTCCGCGCGCGCCACGCAGGTACGCGATGCGCTCGCCGCGCACGGCGCGATGTTCTTCGATGCGCTGCTCGACGACCTGCACATGTTGCCCGTCGAACTCGAGCAGGCGCTTGGCGAACTCGTGTCGGCCGGCCTCGTGAACGCGGACAGCTACGCTGGCCTGCGCGCGCTGCTGAAACCGGTCGTCAAGCGCAGCGCGACCTATGCGCCGCGCACGCGACGCGGCGGCGCGTTGATCGGCGGAATGGACGACGCGGGCCGCTGGGCGCTCGTGCAGCGTCACGCGCCGCCAGGCGATGCGGCCGCGCCGAAACGCGGCCTGGCCGCGACCGATCCCGACGCGCTCGAACACATCGTTTGGACGCTGCTGCGCCGCTACGGCGTCGTGTTCTGGCGGCTGCTCGAACGCGAGGCCGACTGGCTGCCAAGCTGGCGTGAACTCGTGCGCGTGCTGCAACGGCTCGAAGCACGTGGAGAGATTCGCGGCGGACGCTTCGTTGCCGGGCTCGCGGGCGAGCAGTTCGCGCTGCCCGAGGCCATCCCGATCCTGCGCGAACTCCGGCGGCAACCGGGCGACGGACAGTATGTGTGCGTGACGGGCGCCGACCCGCTGAACCTCGCCGGCACGCTGCTGCCCGGCGACAAGGTGCCGGCGCTTGCCGGCAATCGCGTGCTGTTCCGTGACGGTGTACCCGTCGCGTCGCTGGTGTCGGGCACATTCCACTACGCGCCTGAACTGTCGCCTGCCGCACGCGAGGATGCGCGTCTGCGCCTCGCGCGTTACTGCTGACATCGGCTGACCCGCGCGCGGCACGGACTACTGATCGCCGGGCCGCGCTGCCGCAATCGTTCGGGTAGCATCGAACGATTGCCCGCGCGGGCTCCCGCGCGTCGCCCAGACAAAACAAGACTTCCGGAGACTGCCGCTCATGACTTCGCATGCCGACTCGCCCGCCGCTCATCACGCGGGCTCGTTGACGATTTTCCAGGGTGCCGCGTTGTATATCGGCGCGGTGCTCGGCACCGGCGTGATCGCGTTGCCTGCGCTGGCCGCCGAGGTCGCCGGCCCGGCGTCGCTGCTCGCGTGGGCTGCGCTCGTCGTGCTGTCCGGGCCGCTCGCGGCCACCTTCGCCGCACTCGGCGCACGCTATCCCGACTCGGGCGGTGTCTCGACCTACGCACGGCGTGCATTCGGACCGAAGGCCGCAGCCATCGTCGGCTGGTGCTTTTACTTTGCCGTGCCGGCCGGCGCACCGGCCGCCGCGATGTTCGGCGGCGCGTACGTCGCGGCCGTCACGGGCGGCGGGCACACGACCGTCATCGTCACGGCTGCCGCGCTGATCGCGACCGTGTCGGCCGCAAATGCATTCGGCGTCACCGTATCGGGCCGCATGCAGCTCGTGTTGTCGGCGCTGCTCGTCACGCTGCTGCTCGCCGCGGTGCTGGCGTCCGCGCCACATGCGCGCACCGCGAACCTGCAGCCGTTCGCACCTCACGGCTGGCTCGCGGTCGGCCAGGCCGCCGCGCTTCTCGTGTGGAGCTTCGCCGGCTGGGAAGCGATCACGCATCTCGCGGCCGAATTCCGCCGGCCCGCGCACGACATGCCGCGCTCGGCCGGCATCGCGGTCGTGGTCGTCGGGTTCCTGTATCTGTCGGTCGCCGCCGCGAGCGTGATGGTGCTCGGGCCATCGGCCGGCGCATCGGGCGCGCCGCTCGCAGAACTCATCGCGGGCGGCATCGGCGGCCATGCGCAGGTGCTCGCGGCCGCGGCCGCGCTGCTGCTCACGCTCGGCACGATGAACGCGTATTTCGCGGGCGCGGCCAAGCTCGGCGCGGCGCTCGGGCGTGACGGCGCGTTACCCGCGTGGCTCGCGCAAGGCAGCCAGGTCGGCGGCGTCCCGCGCCGCAGCCTCGGTGTGATCGCTGTGCTCGCGGCCGTGGCGCTGGCCGCGACGACGATCTCGGACGTCGGGCCGAAACCGCTCGTACTCGTGACGTCCGGGTGTTTCGTCATGGTGTACGGACTCGGTGCGGCCGCCGCGCTGAAGTTGCTGCCGCGCGGCGGCATCGCTTACCGCTGCGCGTGGATATCGCTGGTTGCGGTTGCCGGGCTGTTCCTGACGACCGGCTGGTATTTCCTGTGCCCGCTGCTGCTCGCGGGCGGCGCGCTGCTTTATCTGCAGGTGACCGGATCGCGCAAATGATGCGCGGTGCGCGCGCTGACGCCCGCCCGCCTGAGGCGGCGCGCCGGCGAATCGCCAGCCGGACCGCCACCCGGACCGCCACCCGGACCGCCACCCGGATCGTCGGCCGGATTGCCGCGCGCATCGCGCCTGTCAGGCCGATACCAGCTCGAAGCTGAGCCGCTTGCCGAGCGCGGCGGCCGCGCTCGCGAGCGTCGCCAGCGTGAGGCTCGTGTCGGTTTCGTCGAGCAGCCGGTTGAGCGCGGCACGGCTGGTTTTCATCCGCGCGGCCATCGCGGTTTTCGTGATGTGCTGCGCCTTCATTTCCTGCCCGATCTGCCACGCGATCACGCGCTTGATCGCGGTGGCGGTGGCCGCTTCGAGATTACCGTCCTCTTCGAGGAAGGTATCGAAGTCGCTGCCGATATGCGGGTTGTTCGTGGTCGTCATGTCGTACTCCAATGCATGGCATTGCCGGCTGCCCGGCCGTCGGAGACGGCGGGTTCCGGCGCAACCGGGAATTCAGATGGCGTGCGTCAGCGCCTTCAGGCGCGCGACGGTGACGTCTGGCTCGTCCGACGGCGTGGCCCGTGATTGCTTGAAGAAGCCGTGCAGCAAGACCATCGTGTCGCCGACGACCGTGAACAGCACGCGGGCGTTCCGCCCCGGCAGCATCACGCGGATCTCCCACAGATCCTTCGCCATCTTCCGGACCAGCGGCATGCCGAGCGGCCAGCCGAGTTGAACGGTCTTGATCTCTTCGCCGATCGCCCTTCGCTCCTCTTGCCCGAGCGCCTTGAGCCATTCGCGCACCGGCTCGTTGCCTCGGGCCGTGCAAAAGAACCGCACGCCGAGCGTGACCTGGATCTGCTGTCTCGCCATCGTCTTGTCACCAATCGTATCAAAAACGATACGATATGCCAAGCGCCACGACGACGGCTACTGGCCGGATAGCCAATCCGGCAACGGAGAAAGGGACTGAGCCGCGCTTGCCGCGCGGCCCGAAGGATCAGCGATCGCCGCGAGCCGGCTTGCGCGTGGCGCGTGGCGGCCGGTGCGAATGCTTGTCGCCGAACCGCGACCGTGCGATGTCGCGCACGGCATCGATCAGCGTCCGTGCGACCGGCGTCGGCTGCGCATCGGTGCGCAAAATGAGCCCGACCGGCTCGTCGGTACCCGCGGACGGTAGCGGCAGGCGCGCCAGCGCACCGGCCGACAGATCGTATTCGGCCGCATAGAGCGGCACGAACCAGACCGCGTCGTTCTCGAGCGCCAGCGCGCGAGCGACCGATACCGACAGCACCTCGATGAACGAATCCAGCGGCGGCGCGCCGCATGCGCCAAGCAGTTGTTCGGCCGACTGGCGAATCAGCGTGCCGAACGGCGGCAGCACGACCGGATAGCGCGCGAGCTCGGTGGCGGGCGCCCCGCTCGACAGCAGCGGATGCCCGGCGCGCACGACCGCGACGAGCGGCTCGTTGTACAACTGCTCGAACGCGAGCCCGATCATCCGCTCCGGCTCCGACAGTCGCCCAATCGCGCATTCGATCGCACCGGACTTCAGCCGCTCCAACAGATCGGCGTTCGCGGCCGTCGCGATCCGCACGACGATGCGCGGCCAGCGCTCGGCCAGCGCCTTCATCAACGCGGGCGCAAGCGATGCCGCGACGGTCGGCAGCATGCCGATTTCCAGCGTCGCGGCGGCGGCCCCGCCCTCGCGCGCGAGCAGTCCGACGCCCTGCCGCAGCGCCAGCACGCACGCGTTCGCATGCGGCATGAACAACTGCGCTTCGCGGGTCGGCTGCGCACCCTGCCGGCCGCGCTCGAACAGCTTCACACCGAGGATCGCCTCCAGTTCAGCGATCGTCTTCGACACGGCAGGCTGCGTGATCGACAGGCTTTCGGCCGCCTTCTGCACGCCGCCCAACTGCGCGACCGCAAGAAAACACTGCAGGTGCCGGAACTTGACGCGGCCGTCGGCGATACGGTTATTCATAACGGGTGGTTATGCGAATGGCAATGAAATGCCATTTTGCATAACTTTCCGGATAAGCCCAAGCGCTAGGTGAAACGTCACGCGTCACGCCGCAGCGCGTGGAAGCCGGTCGGCTCCCAGATCCGCGTCGCGATCAGCAGGCCCGTGCCGTGCTTCTGCCCGAGCGGCGCGGACGCCGACTCCGCATGCAGCGCGGCCGCCTTGCTGCGCAGCCGGCGCAATTCCAGTTCGAGCTCCGCGGCGGCCGCCTCCGTCAGCATCCCTTGCGAAAACGTCATCGTCTCGCCCGCGCCGTCGAAGCGGCTGTCGAGGAAATCGCCAAGGGCGTGTGCATGGAAATAACGGCGGATCGGCCCGCCCGGCAGCCAGTCGAAATCGCGCGCGACGCGCACGCGAATCCGGTCGCCCGGCAACAGCGCGACGACGTTCATCCGGTCGAGCATCAACAGGTATTTCACGCATTCGGCCTTCGTTACGCGATAGGCCGACACGATGTCCTCCACGGTCCAGTAATTGATCGCGCACACGGCGACGAGCAGCAGTTTCTCGTCCGACACGAGCAGCGCCTCCTGCTGCTCGGTCAGCATGTGCAGCCTCGGCGCCGACGCCGATGCCTCCTGCACGAGCTCGGCCAGCGTATAGCCGAGCAACTGCGCGATCTCCGCAACGCGCTCCAGCGTGAAGCGGCCGCTCGCGAACAGCCGCTTCACGCTCGTCTCGGAGACGTCGAGTGCGCGCGCGACATCGCGGTAGGTCATTCCCTGCGCCTTCAACTGGCGCTTCAGCGTTTCGATGAGTTGGGCGGTTTCGGTCATTTTAGTATCGAAAAATGATGCTCCAGGTCGGATATTAGGCTACCTGCGCGTACAGATGAACACTTTTGGATACTTGTCTGCATAATCGGCTCCGTCCTGTCACTCAACGACGGAGCCGAAATGGCCACTCGCACCGAAACCGCCGCTTACGAACCGCAGCACACCGCACCGCGCGATGCACGCGACACGGATCGCACGATGCCGCTCGCCACGGTCCGCACGCTGGCCGCCAGCGCGCATGTCGGCGATCTCGTGTTCATCCGCGTGCCGGCCGGCTCGCCGCGCGACGCGGCAGGCACGACGGGCGCATGGGCCAACCGCTTCGGCATCGTGGTCGATACGTCGGGCGACGAACCGGTGATCGCCGAATCCGCCGCGCTGGCATGGACGAAGCTCACGCCGCTGTCGCGCTTCGTCGCCCATACCGACGGCGGACGCATCGCGCTGGCACGCCGCATTGCGGCATCGACCGCCAACGAACAGCGCCGGTTGCATGCAACGGCCGAACAGCGGATCGACGCATTGCTCGGCAACCGCTTCAACCTGCGGGTGCGGCGCGGGTTCTGCGCGCAGTACGTGAGCGACGTGATCGGTGCCGACCAGGCGCCGACGCCGGCCGCACTGCTGCGCAGCAGCACGCTGTCGGTCGAATTCGACGGGATCGTGTTCGATCCCGGCTGCCAATGACAACGGGCGCGCCCAGGGAGGCCGGATAACAACAAGAACAAAAGACAAAAAATAGCGACGGGCTGGCTGGAGGGCCGTGCACGGGGTCGTCACCGACGACGCGAAGCCCGATCGCTTTCATCCGCCGGACAGGCATCCTGTCCGGCGGATTTTTCATTGGCGCACCGAACATAACGAACGGTTATGCGTCTCGCGAAAAAAGGTCATTTTGCATAACTTTCCGGATTGGCTAAAGTCCTGCCATCCCCTACGCGAAATACCTATCAGGAGACGCCCGATGGATTCCCCCACGATCCTCACGCCGCGCGACTGGCCGTCGCATCCGGCCTATGTCCACCCCGAGTACCGCTCGTCCGTGAAGCGCGGCCCGACCCGCCCGCTGATCCCGCTGAAAGAGAAGCTGCGCGACCAGTACGCGCCCGTCTACGGCGCGGAAGATCTCGGCGCGCTCGACCACGACCTGACGAAGAACGCCGTGAAGAACGGCGAGCCGCTCGGCGAGCGCATGGTCGTCACGGGCCGCGTGCTCGACGAAGGCGGCAAGCCCGTGCGCAACACGCTGGTCGAGGTGTGGCAGGCGAACGCGGCCGGCCGCTACGTGCACAAGATCGACCAGCACGACGCGCCGCTCGACCCGAACTTCCTCGGCGCGGGCCGCTGCCTGACCGACGACGAAGGCCGCTACCGCTTCCTGACGATCAAGCCCGGCGCGTATCCGTGGGGCAACCATCCGAACGCGTGGCGCCCGAATCACATCCACTTCTCGCTGTTCGGCGATTACTTCGGCTCGCGTCTCGTCACGCAGATGTACTTCCCCGGCGACCCGCTGCTCGCGTACGACCCGATCTTCCAGGGCACGCCCGAAGCCGCGCGCGATCGCCTGATCTCGCGCTTCTCGATGGACATCACCGAAGAAGGCTATGCGCTCGGCTACGAATTCGACATCGTGCTGCGCGGCCGCGACGCTACCCCGATGGAGCGCTGAATCATGACGACGCTGAAGCAAACCCCTTCGCAGACGGTCGGCCCGTACTTCGCGTACGGCCTCTGCCCGCAGCAATACGACTACGACCTGAAAAGCCTGTTCACGCCGACGATCGCCGCAGCGCACGCCGAAGGCGAGCACGTGCTGCTGGTCGGCCAGGTGTTCGACGGCGACGGCAACGTGGTCGGCGACGCGGTGCTCGAATTCACGCAGGTGGACGGCGCGGGCCGCTACCCGGCCTCGCGCGACGACATCGCGAAATCCGGCTTCACGGGCTTCGCACGGGTCGGCACGGGCACCGACGCGCAGCAGCGCTTCGTCGTCGAGACGGTGAAGCCCGGCCGCATCGCCGCCGACGAGGCGCCGCACATCAACGTGACCGTGATGATGCGCGGGATCCTCACCCATGCGTTCACGCGCGTGTACTTCGACGACGAAGCCGCGGCGAACGCGACCGACCCCGTGCTGAATGCGGTACCGGCCGAGCGCCGCGCGACGCTCGTCGCGAAACGCGACGCGCAGCCGGGCCGCCCGGTCGTCTACCGCTTCGACATCCGCATGCAGGGGCCGGACGAAACGGTGTTCTTCGACGTTTGACGCATGCGCCGGCGCACGCCGGCTTCGCACGCAACCGCACGCCGCGTGGCGCGATACCGACAGGCATCGCACCACGCGGCGTTTTTCGTGGGCCGTCGCCATCATTCGATGATGCGTCGCATCGTGGCGAGTTGAGGCTGCTGATGCCTGTTATCCGAGGCTTCCCGCCCAGATATCAAACGTTCGATTGAAACGCATGCTGCGAGCGCACATGAAACGTCGGGCCAGCGGGATATCGTTTGCGCGTTATGCGGCGTATCCTTCGTTATCCGCAACGCCCAAGCGAGATTAAATCAGCATCGAAAATAATTACGCATGTAATGCGCGACACCGCCCGGCAGGCTGTTCGCGCATTTTTTCTGACCGAGTGCCTTTAAACGCGTCCGACCGAATTTGGCGGGCGCGTATTTTTTTGCAGCTGCGGCCGGCTAGCGCCGGATCTCCAGATACCGGCTCGGCGTGTCGCCCAGGATTCGGCGAAACGCCGACGTGAACGCGCTTGCGCTCGCGTACCCGAGATCGAGCGCGACGCGCGTCACCGGCTGCCCGTCGGTCAGGCGGGCAATCGCCGCGAGCATGCACACCTGCTGGCGCCACGCGGCAAAACTCACGCCCGTCTGCGCGCGGAACTGCCGCGTGAACGTCCGCCGGCTCACGCCCGCATCGGCCGCGACCTGGTCGAGATCGGCCGCGATCGACGGCGACGCGAACAGGTGCCGGCACACCTTCGCCAGCCGTGCATCGGCCGGCAGCGGCGCATGCAGCGAGAGGCGCGGCATCGTCGCGATTTCCGCGACCAGCAGATCCATCAGCTTGCCCGCACGCCCGTCGACGTCGTACATGGCCGGCAGGCCGATCGCATCGTCGATCAGTTGCCGCAGCAGCGGCGACACGCCATACACGCCGCACTGCCCGGGCAGGCCGGCCGCCTGCGCGGCGTCGCCGGACACGAACGTATTGAGCATCGTGACCGGCCCGGTCATCGTCATTTCGTGCCGCACGCCGGCCGGCACCCAGCACGCGCGCTGCGGCGGCACCAGCCAGCGCCCGTGCGGCGTCGACACGCTGATCGTACCGCGCGACGCGAACGCGAATTGCCCGCGCCCGTGCGCGTGCTCCGGAAACGTCGTGCCGGCCGAATAGTCGTTGGCGGTCACGACCACGTTCCGCGGAATGTGTTCGTAGGGATCTAGCAGCGTATTTCTCACGGCCCGAATTCCATCATTAATGACCCGATATCGAAGGCGGGTCGCCCTCGATCGATCTACGATCCGCTCCACCGTTGCGCGACCTCACGGTCGCAAGACCCGCCGGCCTGATCGGCCGGATTGCAACCTCATCGGAGCGGACATGCCGAATACGTTTCATCGCGTGGGGGACGGCCCCCACCCTGTTCTCGTGCTGCACGGCTGGTTCGGCGACGCCCGCGCGTTCGAACCCGTCGAAGCGTGGCTGTCGCGCGAGCGCTTCAGCTATGTATTCATGGACTACCGCGGTTACGGCCGCATGCGCGACGCACGCGGCGACTACACGATCGACGAGATCGCCGCCGACACGCTCGCGCTCGCCGACGCGCTCGGCTTCCCGACCTTCAGCCTCGTCGGCCATTCAATGGGCGGCATGGCGATCGAGAAGGTCGCCGCCCTCGCGCCCGACCGCGTGCGCGCGCTGGTGCCGATCGCGCCCGTACCATGCGGCGGCCTGCCGTTCGACGCCGCGCGACGCACGCTATTCGAACGCGCCGCCGACCATCCCGCCGATCGCCGGACCATCATCGACCGCAGCACCGGCGGCCGACTGCCGGCCGCCTGGATCGAGTGGAAAGCCGCGTATTCGGCAGCCTGTTCGTCGGCGCAGGCATTCGGCGCGTACTTCCGCGCGTGGGCCGATACGGATTTCAGTGACGAGATCGCCGGTACGCACCCGGTCAAAGTGCTGATCGGCGAACACGATCCTGCATTCGACGCGGCGCTGATGGCCCGAACCTACCTGCGGCGCTATCCGTTCGCCACCGTCGACGTGCTGCGCAATGCGGGCCACTACCCGATGAACGAGACGCCGCTCGCGCTGGTCGCGGCGATGGAAGCGTTCCTGCTCGCCGTGACGGCGCGCCCTGCCGCCGCGAATTGACCGGTCGCACGCCTGCGACTTCGTTGCGGCGCGCATCACCGCAGCATGAACGACATCGCCGACAGGCTGTTCAGCGTGCGCACCACGTGCTCGACCGACGGCCCGTCGAAGCGCAGCGTCACCGCATCGACACGCTCGAGCGACGGCAGCACGCAGAACAAGTCGGCCAGCGCGGCCGTCTGCACGCGTAGCGTGCAGGCCGCCGGCGCGGGCCGGTGAGCACCGGCACGCACGCCAGCCGACAGCGCCTGCGCCACCGTATCGCGCGCGGCGGTTGCGATTCGCGCACACGACGCGGCTGGCGTGAGCGTGTCGCCGCTCGATGTGCCACCGGCGGTCTTGATCGTCTCGAAACGTGCGTCCGGAAACAGCGGCTGCGTTTCCTCGGCGAACACGTCGTCGCCCGTGGCAAGCGCGACTTGCGCGCCATATTCGTGCGCCAGCGCGCCGTACAGTCCGGCTTCGCCCAGCTCGACGCCGTTCAGCCACACCTGCGTGAACGCGAAGCTGTTGATCGTGTGCGCGAGCACGCCGCGCGTCTGCGATTTCGCGTGATAGCCGATCATGAACACGAGATCGGGCTGCTGTTCAAGGCCCGCCATCATCCCGAGCATGCGCGGCTTGCCGAGCACGACGCGCGCGCGCGCATCGAGCCCGTCGGGCAACAGGTTGCGAAAGCCGCCGTGCGAATCGTTGACCCACACGGCCTGCGCGCCGCCCGCGAACGCACCTTCGATCGCCGCGTTCGCCTCGGCGGTCATCCAGCGGCGCGCCCGTTCGTACTCCGGATTGCCGGCGCGCGTCTGCTCGGTGGCGAATACGCCGGCGACACCCTCGATGTCGGTCGAGATCAGGATCTTCATGACTGGGTCGAATGCCCTTCGTTATCTTCGTTGAACAACCGGTCGAGATCGGGCACCGCGTCGCGCAGCGATTGCCGCACGTGGCCGTCGCGCCCGGCGACCGTCACGGCCCGCAGCAACGCGTCGGCGATCGCGTGCTCGACGCTTTCGGCCGCGGCCATGAACAGCGGATCGAGCGCCGCATCGGCCACGAGAGCCGGCAGCGCGATCGTCGATGCATCGTGCGCGATCGTGTAGGCGGTCGAGAACGCAAGCGCGATGTCGCCGCTGCCGTGCCCGTAGACGGACCCCGTGCGCGCCAGCCCCGCGCCCGCGCGGCGCGCGAGCCGCGACAACTGCCGCGCGTCGAGCGGTGCATCGGTGGCGAGCAACAGGATGATCGAGCCCTGCTCGGGCGGTGCCGCATGCGCGGCTTCGGCCGCGCGCCGCTGCGCGACGATGCGCCCGAGCGGCACGCCGCCGAGCGTCAGCATCGGCAGCCGGCCGAAATTCGCGAGCACGAGCGCGCCGACCGTATAAGGCCGGCCGGCCGCGACGGCGACGCGCGATGCGGAGCCGATCCCGCCCTTCAGGTCGAAACACGACATCCCGCGCCCGGCGCCCACCGCGCCGCGTTCGATGTCGCGCGACGCGATGCGGCACGCTTCGTCGTAATGCGCGGCCGTGACCGCGAACGCCTGGATATCGTTCAGATAACCGTCGTTGCACTCGAATACGAGCGGGTTGACGGTCGGCCAGTCGCGGCCGATCTGCGGATTCGCCGCGATCGCCGCGCGAATCTGCGCCTGGGCGACCGCGCCGACGCCGAACGTATTGGTCAGCGCGATCGGCGTGTCGAGCATGCCGAGCTCGTCGACCTGCACGAGCCCGACGCTCTTGCCGAAGCCGTTGATCACGGCGACGCCCGCCGGCACCTTGCTGCGGTACACGTCGCCCGCGTGCGGCTTCACGACGGTCACCCCCGTCTGCACGCCGCCGGCATCGAGCGTGCAATGACCGACCGTCACGCCCGGCACGTCGGCGATCGTGCCGCGCGCTCCGGCCGGCAGCGTCGCGGCCCACATCGGTGCACCCCCCATCAGCGGCGCTCCAGCTTCGGATCGAGCGCGTCGCGCAGCCCGTCGCCGAGCAGGTTGAACGCGAGCACGGTCAGGAAGATCGCAAGGCTCGGGAAGATGGCGATGTGCGGCGCCGTCACCATGTCCGCGCGCGCCTCGTTGAGCATCGCGCCCCACTCCGGCGTGGGCGGCTGCGCGCCGAGCCCGAGGAACGACAGGCTCGCGGCCGTGATGATCGACGTGCCGATCCGCATCGTGAAGTAGACGACGACCGACGACACGGTGCCCGGCAGGATGTGCCGCATGATGATCGTCCAGTCCGACGCGCCGATGCTGCGCGCAGCCTCGACGTAGGTCATGTGCTTGAGCATCAGCGTGTTGCCGCGCACGAGCCGCGCGAACGCCGGGATGCTGAAGATCGCGACCGCGCAGATCACGTTGATCATCCCGTTGCCGAGGATCGCGACCACGCCGATCGCGAGCAGGATGCCGGGAAACGCGAACAGCACGTCGGCGATGCGCATCGTGATGCGGTCCCACCAGCCTTCGTAGTAGCCGGCGAGCAGCCCGAAGAACGTGCCGATCACCGCGCCGAGCGCGACCGAGAAGAAACCGGCCGCGAGCGAGATGCGCGTGCCGACGACGATCCGGCTGAAGATGTCGCGGCCGAGCGAATCGACGCCGAACCAGTGCACGGCCGACGGCCCCGCGTTCAGCGCATCGTAGTCGAAGTAGTTCTCCGGATCGAACGGCACGATGTGCGGGCCGACGAAGGCCAGCACGACGAGCGCCAGCACGAAGCCGCCCGCGACGAGCGCGACGGTCTGCTTGCGGAACTTGCGCCAGAATTCGCGCCACGGCGTGCGGATCGCGGTCGGTGCGGCCGGCGCCGCGGGCTGGACAGTCGCGTTCATGCGCACCTCACTTGAACCGGATGGTCGGGTTGATGACCGCGTACAGCACGTCGACGGTCAGGTTGATCAGGATGAATTCGAGCGAGAACAGCAGCACGATCGCCTGGATCACGGGGTAGTCGCGCATCGTCACCGCGTCGACCAGCAGGCGCCCGAGCCCCGGCCAGTTGAACACGACCTCGACGACGATCGAGCCGCCGAGCAGGAAGCCGAACTGCAGCCCCATCATCGTGACGACCGGGATCATCGCGTTGCGCAGGCAATGCTTGAGCACGACCATCGGCTCGTGCACGCCCTTTGCACGCGCGGTGCGCACGAAATCCTCGTTCAGCACCTCGACGAACGACGCTCGCGTGAAGCGCGCCATCACGGCCGCGACCGCGGCGCCCAGCGTCAGCGACGGCAGCACGTAGCTCCGCCACGAACCGTCCGGCACGACCGGCAGCCAGCCGAGCTTCACCGAGAAAATCTCCATCAGCAGCATGCCGAGCGCGAACGCGGGAAACGAGATGCCCGACACCGCGATCGTCATGCCGAGACGGTCGGGCCAGCGATTGCGCCACACCGCCGACGCGATCCCGATCGCCATGCCGAAGGCCGTCGCCCACACCATGCTGACGAGCGTCAGCAGCAGCGTCGGCATGAATCGCTCGCCGATTTCGGTCGAAACCGGCCGCTTGCTGCGCGTCGACATGCCGAAATCGCCGTGCGCGATCTTCGTGAAGAAATTCACGAACTGCGCGGGCAGCGGCCGGTCGAGCCCGAGATCGGCACGCACGAGCGCGACCGTCGCATCGTCGGCTTCGGGCCCTGCCGCGAGCCGCGCCGGGTCGCCCGGCAGCAGGTGCACGAACAGGAACACCAGCACTGCGACGATCGCGAGCGTGGGCAGCAGGCCGAACAGGCGTTTGACGAGAAAATTCAGCATGGGGCACCGATCGAATCAGCGTGCCGGCGGCCTGCACCGCCGGCACCGCGAGGCAGGCAAGCCGCCGTCATTTCACCGAGATTTCGTCGAAGTTGAACGAGCCGTCCGGCATCACGTACATGCCGTGCAGTCGCTTGTTGCGCGCGTAGACGATCTTCTCCTGCACCAGGAAAATCCACGGCGCGTCGGTCCACACCTGCTTCTGCGCGTCGGCGTAAAGCGTGGCCTTCTTCGCACGATCGGTCGTCTCGAGCGCCTTCGCGAGATCGTCGTCGACGGCAGCGCTCTTGTAGTACGCCGTGTTGTAGAGCTTCGGCGGCGCCGAAGCCGACGCGAGCAGCGGCGTCAGCGCCCAGTTCGCTTCGCCCGTCGAGGCCGACCAGCCGCTGTAGTACATCCGCACCGGCGCCGTTGCCGGATCCTGGGCGCTCTCGACCTTCGCGACCCGCTCGCCGGCCTCGAGCGCCTGCACCTTCACCTTCACGCCGACCTGCGCGAGCTGCTGCTGGACGAACTGGATCAGCTTCTGCGCCGTCGAATGGTTGTACGCGGACCAGAGCGTCGATTCGAATCCGTTCGGATAGCCGGCTTCCTTCAGCAGCGCACGCGCCTTCGCCGGGTCGTACGGCCAGGGCCCGAGCTTCGTCGCATAGTCGACGCCCATCGGCGCAACCCCGGTCTGGGGTGTCGCGTAACCGGCGAACACGACCTTCGCGAGCGCTTCCTTGTTGACCGCGTAGTTCAGCGCTTCACGCACCTTCGGGTTGTCGAACGGCTTTTGCTGCGTGTTCAGCGAAATGTAGCGCTGGATGATCGACGGCGACTCGATCAGTTCGACCTTCGGGTTGCTCTTGAGGTCGTTCGCCTGCTCGAACGGAATCGTGAACGCGAAATCCGCCTCGCCCGTCTTGATCAGCGCCGCGCGCGTGTTGTTGTCGACCACCGGTTTCCAGTCGATGGTGTCGACCTTCGGATAACCCTTCTTCCAGTAGCCGGCGAACTTCTTCACCTTCATGTCGTCGGTCTGCTTCCATTCGACGAATTCGAACGGCCCGGTGCCGACCGGATGCAGCGACACGTCACGCCCCCACTTCTTCAGCGAGGCCGGCGAGATCATCACCGCCGACGGGTGCGCGAGCGTATTGATGAACGCCGAGAACGGCTCGCGCAACGTGAACCGCACCGTGTTCGGATCGACCACTTCGGTCTTCTCGATCACGCGGAACAGGCCGTAACGCTTCAGCTTGTTCGCGGGATCGGTCACGCGGTCGAAGTTCGCCTTCACCGCAGCCGCGTTGAAATCGGTGCCGTCGTGGAATTTCACGCCCTCACGCAGCTTGACCGTGTACACCTTCGCGTCCGGCGACGCCGTGTAGCTGGTCGCCAGGACGTTGACGAGCTTCATGTTCTTGTCGAAACCGAACAGCCCCTCGTAGAACGACTTGACGACGGCCTGCGACACCGTGTCGTTCGCGTCGTACGGGTCCATCGTCGTGAACGTCGAGTACACGGCGACCACGACGTTCTGCTGCGCGAACGCGGGCGCCGCGACCGACAGCGCGAGCGCGCCTGCCCCCGCCGCGAACAGCGCGCGCGGACGGAACATCGGGAACGAATACGGCTTGTTCATCTTGTTGGGCTCCTGTGGATGATTCGGTAACGCGTGGTGGAAATCGCGGCGTGACTGCCCCCGCTCGGGATAAAGACGCCGTTGCCTGGCGCGTGCGCAGCTGCGGTCCATATGCGCACCGTCACGCACTCAATACGCGCCGCCGACGCGATGCGTCGCGACGTAATGATCGGGGCCGACCGCGACGAGCGGCGCGACGACCGGCTCGTCGCCGATCGCGCGGATCGGGCTCGGGATTTCGTCCGCGGCGAGCTGGCGCGGCGCGTGCCGGCGCGCGGGGTCGGCCACCGGCACCGCGCTCATCAGCTTCTTCGTGTACGGATGCTGCGGCGCCTCGAACACCGCGCGGCGCGGGCCGATCTCGACGATCTGGCCGAGATACATCACCGCGACGCGATGGCTGATGCGCTCGACCACGGCCATGTCGTGCGAGATGAACAGGTACGCGACGCCGAGCTCGCGCTGCAGGTCGAGCATCAGGTTGACGATCTGCGCCTGCACCGACACATCGAGCGCCGACACCGATTCGTCGGCGATCACGACCTTCGGGTTCAGTGCGAGCGCACGCGCGATCGCGATCCGCTGGCGCTGGCCGCCCGAGAATTCGTGCGGATAGCGTCGCGCGGCCTCGGGCGGCAGGCCGACCTTGTCGAGCAGCCAGTCGACGCGCGCCTGCGCCGCGCTGCCGCTCGCGACGCCGTGCACGAGCAGCGGCTCCATGATCGAGAAGCCGACGGTCAGGCGCGGATTCAGCGACGCGAACGGATCCTGGAAGATGAACTGGATGTTGCGGCGCAGCGCCTGCAGGTCATGCCCCTTCATCGCGCTGATGTCGCGGCCGTCGAACTCGATCGACCCGCTCTGCGATTCGACGAGGCGCAGCAGCGAACGGCCGGTGGTCGACTTGCCGCAGCCCGATTCGCCGACGAGCGCAAGCGTCTCGCCCGCGCGCAGCTCGAAGCTCACGCGCTCGACCGCATGCACGTACTGCGACACGCGGCCGAACACGCCGCTTTTCACCGGAAAGCGCGTGACGAGATCGCTCACGCGCAGGATCGGCGGCGCAGCGTGATCGACGGGCGGCTGACCCTCGTCGTGCGCGGCAGACGCGGCGGCCGGAGCCGCGTTCGGCGCCGTCGCGTCGTCCACTTTCAGCAGCGGGAATTTCTCGGGCGTGTCGGTGCCTTCCATCGAGCCGAGCCGCGGCACGGCCGCAAGCAGCGCGCGCGTGTAGCGATGCGCGGGCGCCGCGAAGATGCGGTCCGACTCGCCCTCCTCGACCTTCTCGCCGCGATACATCACGAGCACGCGGTCGGCCACCTCGGCCACCACGCCCATGTCGTGCGTGATGAAGATCACGCCCATGTTCATATCGTCCTGCAGCCCGCGCACGAGTTGCAGGATCTGCGCCTGGATCGTCACGTCGAGCGCGGTCGTCGGCTCGTCGGCGATCAGCAGCGCGGGCCGGCACGACAGCGCCATCGCGATCATCACGCGCTGCCGCATCCCGCCCGACAGCTGATGCGGATAGCGCGCGAACACGCGGCGCGCTTCCGGGATCCGCACGAGATCGAGCAGCCGCAGCGTTTCCGCGCGCGCCTCGACCGCGCCCTTCGACTGGTGCAGCGCGATCGCCTCGCTGATCTGGTCGCCGACCGTGAACACCGGGTTCAGCGACGTCATCGGTTCCTGGAAGATCATCGCGATGTCCGCGCCGCGGATGCCGCGCATCGTCGCGGCGCTCGCCTGCGCCAGATCGACCAGCGCGCCGCCGCGGCGCCGGAACGCGATCCGGCCGCCCGTGATCGCGCCGCCGCCGTGCTCGACGAGCCGCATCAGCGCGAGCGACGTGACCGACTTGCCGGAGCCCGATTCGCCGACGATCGCGAGCGTCTCGCCGCGGTCGACGTGAAACGACACGTTGCGCACCGCGTCGAACGTCGCGCCTTCGCGGCGGAACGTGACCGACAGGTCGTCGACGGCCACCACGCGCTGTTCGGGCAGCACGAGGCCGGATGGGGTTCGGCTCGAAGTCATGCGGGGTTCTCCTCGTGCGATCCGGATTCAGGCCGCATCGTCGCGGTAGATGCCGACGACCGGCGCTTCACCGACGCGCGCGTAGCCGCGGTACATCCCTTCGGTGTTGAACGGCATCGCGACGTTGCCGTGCGCATCGACCGCGACGAGCCCGCCGCGGCCGGCGAGGCGCGCCAGCTTGTTCATCACGACGTCGTGCGCGGCGTCGGCGAGCGACGCGCCGCGATACGCGATCTGCGCGGCGAGGTCATGCGCGGTCGCGAGGCGGATGAACATTTCGCCGGTGCCCGTCGTCGAGACCGCGCAGGTCGCGTCGTCCGCGTAGCAGCCCGCGCCGATGATCGGCGAATCGCCCACCCGCCCCGGCTGCTTGTTCGTGATGCCGCCCGTCGACGTCGCCGCCGCGATGTGACCGTGCAGGTCGCACGCGACCGCGCCGACCGTGCCGAGCTTGCGGTCCGGATCGAGCGGCTCGGCCGGCTGCGACTTGCCGAACGCGAACGCCGCCGCATCGTGATCGAGCATCGTGCCGGCCGCCGCGCGCGCCTTGAGCCACTGCGCATGCCGCGCGTCGGTGTCGAAGTAGCCGGGTTCCGCGAGCTCGAGCCCCTGTGCGGCCGCGAACGCATCGGCGCCCGCGCCGGCGAACAGCACGTGTTCGCTCGCCTCCATCACGCGCCGCGCGGCGAGCACGGGATTGCGCACACGCGTCGCGCAGCAGATCGCGCCGGCGCCGAGCGTCGCGCCGTCCATGACCGCCGCGTCGAGTTCGTGCTTGCCCTCGGCCGTGTAGACCGCGCCGCGCCCGGCGTTGAACAGCGGACAGTCCTCGAGCATCCGCACCGCGACGGTAACGGCGTCGAGCGCGCTGCCGCCATCGGCCAGCACCTGCTGCGCGGCCTGCAGGATCGCGGTCAGTTCGGCACGGTACCGATGTTCGGTGTCGGTATCCATCGCATCGCGCAGGATCGTGCCTGCGCCGCCGTGAATCGCAACGATCGCGGTTGAAGTCATGATTTTTTCGGACGTGAGGAAGAAGGGTTGGTGGCCGGCAACGCCGCCTGCGGCTGCACGAGCCACGGCAACAGGAATTCGGTCATCTCGGCCGCGGACTTCGCGGACCGGTGCGTGCGCAGCGCGACCGCGTCGATCAGCGCCTCGATCATCGTGAGCACGGCGGCTTCCGAGGTGGCCGCGAAACGCCGTTCGGCCTTGACGTACAGGTTCAGCGACGCGATCGGCGCCAGCGGCGACTGCGGGCCGTCGGAGATGCCGAGCACACGCGCGCCGCGCGCCGCCGCCCGGCGGGCCAGCTCGATCGTGTCCTTCACGTAGCGCGGAAACGCGAGCGCGATCACGAGATCGCGCGAATCGGCCGTATACAGGCGCCGCGCCGCATGCGACGGGCCGCCGAGCAGCGCGAGCGACTGCACGTTGTCGTGGCACACCGACAGCCCGTGCTCCATCAGTCCGGTCAGAAACGCGCTCGATCCCGCGCCGAGGATCAGCACGCGCCGCGCGCCGACGATCGCCTCGACCGCGGCCTCGACATCGGCCGCATCCAGTTGCGCGCGCGTGCTCGCGATGTTGGCGGCAGCCTGGTCGAATACCGCGTCGATCCAGGCCGCGCCGCGCACGCCGGGCTCCAGCTCCTGCGCGGAGCGCAGCCGTTCGACCGGCCCGAGCGTCGCCTCGAAGCCGCGCACGAGCGCCGCGCGCATCGCCGGATAGCCGTCGAAGCCGAGCGCCTTCGCGAAGCGGTTCGCGGTCGCGATCGACGCATTCACGGCCTGCGCGAGTTCGTCGATCCGCATCGTCGCCGCGCGAAACGGATTGGCGAGCACGAATTCGCCCATGCGCCGGTGGATCGGCGTCATCAACGGCATCGCCGACGCAATCCGCTCGGCGATCGCGGGTTCGTCGTGACTGGCGTCGTACGGAACGAGAGGCGTCATGCGAAGGGTCGTTGCAAGGATGATGAAAATCAATTTACACAATCTGTATCCCGGAAAGAAATAAATTTTCATCAGGGTTGTCACGCCCTCTTCCGGGTCCGGGCGCCGCGCAACGATCGCTCAGGCCCGCCGCACGGGCCTTTGGCACGCGACCGCCGGCGCTCGCCGCCGATACCCCATCACCCGCCCATCGGGAAAACCCCGAGCAAGTTCGTTCGAATGCAGATTCACGTTGACCGGATTCGAATTCGAACATAGGATGTTCGAAAATGATCAGTCGTCAGATAACATAGCGATTTAATGACGACGGAATGTTCGCTCGAACGCCGTGATTTCGATATAAACCGGGAAAACCGGCGCACATCAAGATCGGACATCGTACGAATACAACCAAACGAGCCATCCCGACGGATGGCCCTCATGGATCGGGCAGGCGCCGCACGCCTGCCCTGCCTGACAGGAGACAGCAGTGAAGACAGTCAAGGCGTTGCGCTGGTGGATCATCGTGCTCGTGTGTCTCGGCACGATCCTCAACTACCTCGCACGGAATTCCCTCGCGGTGCTCGCGCCCGAGCTGAAGCAGGTGTTCTCGATCTCGACGCAGCAGTATTCGTACATCGTCGGCGCGTTCCAGATCGGCTACACGATCATGCAGCCGGTGTGCGGGTTCGTCGTCGACCTGATCGGGCTGCGGCTCGGGTTCGCGCTGTTCGCGATGCTGTGGTCGGTGGTCGGCGTCGCGCACGGCTTCGCGTCGGGCTGGCTGTCGCTCGGCGTCCTGCGCGGTTTTCTCGGGCTGTTCGAGGCCGCCGCGATTCCGTCGGGGATGAAGGCCGTCGCCGAATGGTTCCCCGATCGCGAGAAGTCCGTCGCGGTCGGCTACTTCAACGCAGGCACGTCGCTCGGTGCCGCAATCGCGCCGCCGCTCGTCGTGTTCCTGTCGATGCGGTTCGGCTGGCAGGCCGCGTTCATGGCCACCGGCGCACTCGGCTTCGTGTGGGCCGCGCTCTGGTACACGCAATACCGGTCGCCGGCCGATCATCCGCGCATCACGCCGCAGGAGCGCGCGCTGATCCGCGACGGCCAGGCCACGATGCCGCCCGTGTCGAAGCGCCGCATCCGCGACGTCGTCACCGCGCGGCGCTTCTGGGCCATCGCGCTGCCGCGCTTCTTCGCGGAGCCCGCGTGGCAAACCTTCAGCTTCTGGATTCCGCTGTACCTCGCGACCGAGCGGCACATGCCGCTCACGCAGATCGCGATCTTCGCGTGGATGCCGTTTCTGGCGGCCGATGCCGGCGGCATCGCGGGCGGCTACCTGTCGCCGTATCTCGCGAAACGCTACAAGCTGCCGCTGGTGTGGTCGCGCGTCGCCGGCGTCGCGCTCGGCGCGGTGCTGATGCTCGGGCCCGCGATGATCGGCCTCGTGTCGTCGCCGTACACGGCCATCGCGCTGTTCTGCGTCGGCGGCTTCGCGCACCAGATGATCTCCGCGCTCGTCAACACGCTGTCGGCCGACGTGTTCGATCCCGAGGAAGTCGGCACGGCGAGCGGCTTCGCCGGGATGGCCGCGTGGATCGGCGGCCTCGGTTTCTCGCTGCTGGTCGGCGCACTCGCCGACAAGATCGGCTATGCGCCGCTGTTCGCGTGCCTCGGCCTGTTCGACATCATCGGCGTCACGCTGCTCGCGGTGCTGATCCGCGGGCAGTCGAAGCAGGAACGCCTGCTCGCACGGCACGCCTGACAACTGCCTTCACCAGGAATCGCATCCATGACTTCGCTTCTTCATCCGCCCGTGTTCCACGTTGCCGGCAAGCACGCGAACCGCGTGCTGCTCGCGTCCGATGCCGGCGCCACCATCGAGATCTTCGTGCTCGAGGACGACATCGTGCGCGTTCGCGTGCTGCCCGACGCGACGGCGCGCAACCCGCGCACGTGGACGATCGCGCCGGGCCTCGACGACGTGCCGCTCGACGGGCGCGACCGCCTCGACCTCGACGGCTTCGCGCTGCCCGCCTTTTCACTCGCCGAAGACGACGACGGCCTGCACATCGAAACCGGGCAGATCCGGCTCGCCGTGCGCTGGCAAGGCGGCCATTGCACGTGGTCGATGCGCGGCGCGAACGGTGCGTGGCGCGTCGCGCTCGCCGACCGCTCGACGCAGGCATACAACTTCGGCTGGTGGGATGACCGCGCCTATCACTACGTTGCCCGCGAGCGCGGCGACAAGGTGTTCGGCCTCGGCGAACGCGCGGGCGAACTCGACCGCACGGGCGCGCGCTTCGAGATGCGCAATATCGACGCGATGGGCTACAGCGCGAAACATACCGACCCGCTGTACAAGCACATCCCGTTCTACATCACGTGGTCGCCCGACACGTGCCAGGGCTTCGGGCTGTTCTACGACACGCTGTCGGACTGCTCGTTCGACATGGGCCGCGAACTCGACAACTATCACGGCCCGTATCGCTATTTCGTCGCCGAGCACGGCGATCTCGACTACTACTTCATCGCATCGCCCGACACGCCGCTCGCGGCCGCGCGGCGCTTCACGTGGCTCACCGGGCGCCCCGCGCGCACGCCGAAATGGGGGCTCGGCTATTCGGGCTCGACGATGAGCTATACCGACGCGCCGGACGCACAGCAGCAGATGAACCGGTTCGTCGAGCAGTGCGACGCGCACGACATCCTGTGCGATTCGTTCCACCTGTCGTCGGGCTATACGTCGATCGGCGCGAAGCGCTACGTGTTCAACTGGAACCGCGACAAGTTCCCCGACGCGAAGGGCTTCGCGCGGCACTACCGCGATCACGGCATCCGCCTGTGCGCGAACATCAAGCCGTGCCTGCTGCGCGATCATCCCGCGTTCGACGATGCCGCGCAGCGCGGCCTGCTGATCCGCTCGGCGTCCGGCGAACCCGCGTGGGTACAGTTCTGGGACGAGGTCGGCGCGTACCTCGACTTCACGCAGCCGGACGCGTACCGCTGGTGGCGCGAGCAGGTCACGTCGGCGCTGCTCGACTACGGAATCGAATCGACCTGGAACGACAACAACGAATACGAGATCTGGTCGCCCGACGCGATCGCACACGGCTTCGGCCAGCCGTTCCCGGCGCGCGAGGCGAAGGTGCTGCAGACGATGCTAATGATGCGCGCGTCGCGCGAAGCGCAGCGCGCGCATGCGCCGGCGCAGCGGCCGTTCCTCGTGTCGCGCTCCGGCGGCGCCGGCATGCAGCGTTACGTGCAGACCTGGTCCGGCGACAACTATACGTCGTGGGAAACGCTGCGCTACAACCTGAAGATGGGGCTCGGGCTCGCGCTGTCGGGCGTGTCGAACATCGGCCACGACATCGGCGGCTTCTCCGGCCCCGCGCCGTCGCCCGAGCTGCTGCTGCGCTGGGTGCAGTTCGGCATCTTCATGCCGCGCTTCAGCATCCATTCGTGGAACGACGACGGCACCGTCAACGAGCCGTGGATGTATCCGGAGATCACCGCGCAGATCGCGTCGCTGATCAAGCAGCGCTACCGGCTGCTGCCTTACCTCTACCACCTGCTGTGGCTGTCGACGACGCGCTACGAGCCCGTGCTGCGGCCGACCTTCGCCGATTTCCCCGGCGATGCGCGCTGCTACGACGCATGCGACGACATGATGCTCGGCGACGCGCTGCTGGTCGCGCCGGTCGTCGATCCCGGCCAGACGGAGCGCCCGGTCTATCTGCCCGCGGGCGCGCGCTGGATGTGCTGCGCGAGCGCGCAGGCGTTCGCCGGCGGCGCAAGCGTGACGCTGCCCGCACCGCTCGACACGCCGGTGATGCTGCTGCGCGAAGGTCGCGTGCTGCCGCTGAACGTCGCGGCACAGCATTTCGGCGCGCGCGCCGACACGCGCGGCTTCCTCGTCGCGCCGCGCATCGAGGACGGCGTCGCGTACGGCGAATGCGTCGAGGACGACGGCGAAACGGAAGCGTGGCGCGACGGCGAATACGGACTGTGGCGCATCGAAACCAGCCGCGAGGCGTCGGGCGTGCTCGGCGTGTCGGTCCGCTGGGACGGCCGCCCGGGCCGCCCGGCCGAGCGCGTCGAGATCCTGCTGCCCGCATCGCTGCAAGGCGCGGTCGCCGTGCGCGGCGCGCGCATCGAGCAGGACGCGCCGGACGGTGCATGGCGCCGCATCGTCGTCGCGCTCGACCACTGAAGCAAGCCCGATCGGGCGGGCCGTTCGCGCGGCCCGCCGCCCGCCACAGAGGAGGCGCCCCAGCCTCCCGCCCCCGTTGAAAAGATGAAGAGATCTGGAGATCGACAATGAAAGCACCCGTCAACCGTTATGCAATCCTGATTTTATCGGCCGCCTCGCTCGGCTCGACCGCCGCCCACGCGCAGAGCAGCGTGACGCTGTACGGCGTCGTCGACGATTCGATCGCGTACGTGAACAACCAGCAGGGTCACTCGAACATCTACATGCGCGACGGCAACCTGTATGCGTCGAAATTCGGGCTGCGCGGCGACGAGGATCTCGGCGGCGGCACGCACGCGATCTTCGACCTGCAGTCCGGCTTCAACCTGAATACCGGCGCGCAGGCCGCCGCCGGCACGATCTTCAACCGCCAGGCGTTCGTCGGCCTGCGCAACGATCACTACGGCACGTTGACGGCCGGCCGCCAGTACACGCCCTACTTCCTGTTCGTCGGCCCGTATGCATCGAGCAGTTGGCTGACCGGCGCGACCGGCGCGCATCCGGGCGACATCGACGGCCTCGACACGACGATCCGCGTGAACAACTCGGTCACCTATACGTCGCCGACCTTCGCGGGGCTGACCGCGAGCGCGATGTACGCATTCGGCGGCATCGCCGGCGCGACCGGCAAGGGCAACACGTTCAGCGCCGCGCTGCGCTACGCGAACGGGCCGATCGGGATCGCGGCCGGCTACCTGCGGATCAACAGCTCGGGTTCGTCCGCCGGCTTCCTGAACCCGGCCACCGCATCGTCGGGCAGCTTCGCGGTGTCCGTGCTGAACCAGGGCTACCTGACCGCGAAGGCCGTCGAGCAGGTCGCGGCGGCCGGCAACTACACGCTCGGCGACCTGACGATGGGCGTCAACTACTCGAACGTGAAGTACCTGCCCGGCAACGGCTCCGCGTTCACCGATACGGCCGTGTTCAATACCTACGGCGCACTCGCCGCGTACCGCTTCACGCCGACGTTCTCGGTGGCCGGCGCGTTCGCGTACACGCTCGCGTCGAAGGCGAACGGCGTCGCGAACGCGGCCCGCTACCAGCAGTACTCGCTGAAAGAGTCGTACAGCCTGTCGAAACGGACGACGCTCTATGCGCTGCAGGCCTACACGCATTCGAGCGGCCAGACGCTCGGCGCGCAAGGCGCCGGCCACATCGTCGACGCGGCGCCGATCGTCGGCGATTCGCAGCAGCTCACGCCGTCGACCACGCACGGCCAGTTCGTCGGCATGGCCGGCATCGCCGTCACGTTCTGAACCTCCCCGGCAGCGCCTTCGGCGCGCTGCCGCCGCCCCGGACGATGCGCGTTCCGCATGCGCCGTCCGGGCGCCCGATGGGCTGTCGCCGCGCCGTTCTCTCTGTCCCGTCCGCCTGCCGCGCGAACCGCGCGGGTTTGCCCGATCGCTCCGATACCTTACAATTCGTCAGGTTCATCCCTTCTGCATGCCCCTTCTTGCAGTCCTGACACCGCGGTACACTCGACGCACGCCGTATCAGGGTCCGACGCGCGACGTGCGCGCCGGGCGGCGTTGCGCCTCGTTGCGCCCACAACTGGATGCCCGCCATGCCAGATTCCCGTCCCTCGCCCCGCACGACGTTCAAGCCGCAGGTCGTCCTGCCGGCGCTCGCCGTGATCGGCGCGCTGCTCGTCGTGTGCGCGCTGCGCCCGAGCGAAGCCGGCGCGCTGTTCTCCGCCGGCCAGCAATGGGTCATCGCACGCTTCGACTGGTTCTACGTGCTCGCCGTCACCGGCTTCCTCGTGTTTCTCGTGCTGATCGCCGCCAGCGACTTCGGCAACATCCGCCTCGGCCCCGACGACGCCGAACCCGAATTCAGCTTCGTATCGTGGACGGCCATGCTGTTCGCGGCCGGCATGGGCATCGGCCTCATGTACTTCGGCGTCGGCGAGCCGATGCAGCATTTCCTGAAGCCGCCGACCGTCGACCCCGGCACGCCCGCCGCCGCGCGCGAAGCGATGCTGATGACCTTCTTCCACTGGGGCTTCCATGCGTGGGCGATCTACGGGCTGATGGGGCTCGTGCTCGCGTACTTCGGCTTTCGCTACAACCTGCCGCTGACACTGCGCTCGGGGCTGTATCCGGTGCTGCGCGAGCGCATCAACGGCTGGATCGGCCACACCGTCGACGCGTTCGCGCTGGTCGGCACGGTCGCCGGCATCGCGACGACGCTCGGCTACGGCGTGATGCAGCTGAGCGCGGGCCTGCATACGGTCGGCGGCTGGGACACCGGCAGCAACGTGTTCCGCATCGGGCTCGTCGCGGTCGTCGTGATCCTCGCGGGCGTGTCGGCCGCGACCGGCCTCGACAAGGGCGTGCGCCGGCTGTCCGAGCTGAACCTGCTGCTCGCGTTCCTGCTGCTCGCCTTCGTGGTCGTCGCCGGCCCGACGCTGTTCCTGTTCCGCGCGCTCGGCGACAACATCGGCCAGTATCTGTCGCATCTCGTCGAGCTGTCGTTCCGCACCTATGCGTATGCGCCGCCGCGCGAGGAAGGCTGGTTCGGCGGCTGGACGATCCTTTACTGGGCGTGGTGGGTATCGTGGTCGCCGTTCGTCGGCATGTTCATCGCGCGCATTTCGCGCGGCCGCACGATCCGACAGTTCGTGATCGGCGTGCTGCTCGTGCCGACCGCGTTCAACCTCGTGTGGATGACCGTATTCGGCAACAGCGCGATCTGGCTCGATACGCATGGCGCGGCCGGCGCGCTCGCGCAGACCGCCACCAATGTCGACGCGCTGCTGTTCCGCTTCTTCGATTTCCTGCCGTTTTCGCAACTGCTGTCGATCGTCGCGATCGTGCTGATCGCGGTGTTCTTCGTCACGTCCGCCGATTCGGGCGCGTTCGTGATCGACCAGATCGCGACGCGCGGCAACGCGCACTCGCCCGTGTGGCAGCGGCTGTTCTGGGCCGCGCTGCTCGGCGTGACGGCCGCGGTGCTGCTCGTCGCAGGCGGGCTCGGCGCGCTGCAGGCGATGACGCTGATCGCCGCGCTGCCGGTCGCGATCATCATGCTCGCGCTGTGCTACGGGCTATGGCGCGGACTGGCGGCCGACCGCGCGCACTATTCGCAGGACGTCGCACCCGCGACGAGCTTCTGGACCGGCCAGCACTGGCGCCACCGCCTGACGCACATCCTGCGGCAGACGACCGAGGCCGAGGCGCGCCAGTTCGTTGCGGAGACCGTCGAGCCGGCGCTGCGCAAGGTTAGCGGCGAATTGCGCGCGAGCGGTGTCGATGCGCTCGTGCAGCGCGACAGCGACGATGCGGTGCGGCTCACCGTGCCGACCGCCGAGCATCGCGATTTCGTGTACGGCGTGCGCGTGACGGCGAAATCCGCGGCTGCGTTCCTCGTGCGCGAGGCGGCCGAGCCCGATGCGGCGCGCGAGCACGTGTACGGGATCGTCACGTTCTTCGAAGACGGCCGGCTCGGCTACGACGTCGAATACCTGCGCGGCGACGAGGTAATCGCCGACGTGCTGCGCCAGTACGAACGCTACGTGTCGCTCGCGGCCGACAAACGGACCCATCTGCTGAGCCGCGCACCGGGACATGCAACGGAGGCCGAATGAGCACGTACGCGGCACGCGTCGTTGCACCACACCCGTCCGCCACGCCTGACGGAGCGTCGCGATGAATGCGCTCCTGCAAAGCCGCTCCGCCGATCTCGTCGCGCTCGGCACACTCGCGCTGCTGTATCTCGGCGGCGCCGGCATCGCGCTGTGGCGGATCCGCGCCGCGGCGCCGCGCGGCAAGATCTACTGGATCGTCTGCATGGCGCTGCTGTCGGGCGGCGCAATCGCAATGGGCGGCAACCTGTCGCCCGTGCCGGACACCGGTGAAATGCCGCCCGGTTTCGCGCTTGGCGTCGAGGCCGTCCTGCTCGGCCTCGCCCTGGTGGCCGGCGGTTGCGCGTGGCTGATGCTGCGCGCGAGGAAACACTGACGCGCTTGCATCACGCGGCGCGGTTTCCCCGGGTGTGAACAACGCCGCGCAAGCGGACCACGCCGGCGCCGATGCGCCGTTTTATCGTCACCCTATTACACGGACGGCGCGCGCGCCGTCACGAGCCAGCACGCTGCATCGAAGCGCACCTCGGCGCCGTGCACGTAACGCTCGAACGCGGCACGCGCCGTGTCGACCACGCGCCGCCGCGTCGCGTCATCCGTCTCCAGCAGCGCAAGCCCGACCGGGCCCAGCCGCGCGATGTAGTCCTCCAGCGCGGGCTCGGGCAGCACGCACGGTTTGTCGACCGGCTCGATCGCAATGTCGGCCCAGCCGCTGCCAGACAACACCGACACGATCCGCTGCCGGTCGCCGAACGCGAACTGGCCCGGCGCGCCGGGCTGCCGGGCGGGCAAGTTCGGCAGCAATGGCGCGACAGCCCGCTCGGCCGTCGTCATGAACGGGTTGTCGGCCGCACTGCGCCACGCGACGAACCGCATCTGCGCGTCCGGCCGCGCCGCACGCCGCAGGTTCGTGAACGCCCGGACCGGATCGTCGAAAAACATCACGCCGAGACGCGACACGATCAGGTCGACGCTCGCGGGCTCGAACGCATGCGTCTGTACGTCCGCGCGCACGAATCCGGCCTGCACGCCACTGCGTTCGGCACGTGCCCGCGCGGCGTCGATCATGCGCGCCGAAATATCGATGCCCGTGCAGTGCCCGTTCGCGCCGAGCCGCCGCGCGATCGCGAGCGTGACCGCGCCGGTGCCGCAGCCGACGTCGAGCACGCTGCGCGCGGACGACTCGGCCGCCGCGTCGGCGAGCAGCGTCTCGAACGGTTCGAACATCCGGTCCATCGGCGCCTGCGCATCGACCCACGCGCGCCCCGACGGACCATTCCACAGCGCGGACTGCGCTTCGTTGGGCCGGTTGGTTTCCATTGGCGATCCCCTTCTGATTCATGGATGATGAACCGGACTGTGCCGCTTCAAGCCGGCTTGAGGTCAAGCCCTCCGGCGCCCGCCGACAAGCGAGCACCTCGTCGCGCCCCGTTTTTTTCACATTTCTTACATTCGCGCTGCGTATCGTTGACGACTTTCCTACGGTGCCTCCCATGCGACGACTCCTCACGCGCGCCCTGCTCGTACGCTGCGCCCCCTTGCTTGCCCTCGCCGCGTTGTCCGCGTGCTCGAATCACATCGATACGCCGGACGATCCGGCCAGCGCGTCGGTCAACGTCCAGGCCGCATGGGTCGAGATCGGCGATACGAACCAGGCGATCGCGCGCGTGATCACGAACTACACGCCCGCGTCGGCCAGCGACCCGCTGTGCCCGCAGCTGACCGTCGACGGCAAGGTGTCGCGCATGGCGCTGCGCGCGGGCGCCGCGACGCTGGCCCAGCGGCCGACCGCCAGCGATCCGGCCGATTCGAAACCGTCGAGCTTTCCGGTCTCCGTCTGCGAAACGACGCTGCCGGCGGGCGCGCAGGCCGCGAGCGTCGCAGGCCGCACGCTGCCGCTGCCGAAAGCGCAGCCGCAGCGCATCGCGATCATCGCCGACACCGGTTGCCGGATGAAAAAGGCCGACAACGCGTGGCAGGCGTGCAACGACGCGACGGTCTGGCCGCTCGACACGATCGCGGCCAGCGTCGCGAAACTGTCGCCCGATCTGGTGCTGCACATCGGCGACTACCACTATCGCGAGAACGCGTGCCCGCCCGACATCGCCGGCTGCAAGGACAGCCCGTGGGGCTACGGCTGGGACACGTGGCAGGCCGACCTGTTCCGCCCGGCCGCGCCGTTGCTCGCGAAGGCGCCGTGGGTCGTCGTGCGCGGCAACCACGAGGAATGCGCGCGCGCGGGCCAGGGCTGGTTCCGCTTCCTCGATCCGCGTCCGTATTCGGCGGCGCGCTCGTGCGACGATCCGGCCAACGACAACAACGCGAACTATTCGGAACCCTATGCGGTGTCGCTCGGCGGCGGCTCGCAGGTGATCGTGTTCGATACCGCGAAGGTCGGCCGTACGCCGCTCAAGACGACCGACGCGCAATTCGGCATCTACCAGAAGCAGTTCCAGACGGTCGCATCGCTCGCGTCGAAGGCCGGCATGACGACGACGATCTTCACGAACCACCACCCGATCCTCGCGTTCGCGCCGATCGCCGGCAGCACGCCCGCGCCCGGCAACCTCGCGCTGCAGTCGGTGATGTCGAGCCTCAACGCGCAGGCGTACTACCCGCCGGGCGTGCACGTCGCGCTGCACGGCCACGTCCACGACTTCCAGGCGATCAACTTCTCGTCCGGACACCCGGCGACGATCGTGTCCGGCAACGGCGGCGACAACCTCGACGTCGCGCTGCCCGACCCGTTCCCGGCCGGCCTGACGCCCGCGCCGGGCGCCGTGATCGAGCGGCTGTCGCACAACAACAGCTTCGGTTTCCTGATCATGGAGCGCCGCGCAGCACCCGCGACGGGCTGGGTGTTCCATGCGTATTCGGCGGCAGGCAAGCTGCTCGCGTCGTGTGACCAGTCGGGCACGACGCTCGCCTGCGACAAGACGGGGTTCATCGCGCCGTGAGTGAAGAAGTCCGATGTGACGGCCGCGGGTTGCGCGGCCGGCAAACGCTGCACACGCTTGCCGTCACCCTGCTTGCCGGCGTGACGCTCGCGGCCCACGCCGCGCCGGCCGAAACGGTGCTGCTCCCCGGTGCGCCGCCGTCGCGCGTCGTCGACTCGATCGGCAACGGCACGCCGCAAGTGACGGGCAAGATCGATGCGGCCACCGCACGCTTCGCGCCCGATCCGACGCTCGTCGCGCTCGGCCGCCGGATCTTCTTCGACCCGCGGCTGTCCGAGCCGCGCGGCATGTCGTGCGCGGGCTGCCACGATCCGGGCCGCGCATTCGCGCCGACGTTGTCGGCCGCCTCGCTCGCCGGCCCCGGCGTGCCGGAGGGCAGCCGGCCCGGGCGCTTCAGCCAGCGCAACGCACCGTCGCTGCTCTATGTGCGCTACGTGCCTCGCCGCCATTTCTACCAGGACGACGACGCGCCGGCGCCGTCGCCGTTCGGCGGTCTGTTCAGCGACGGCCGCGCGGATACGCTCGCAGAGCAGATTCGCGGGCCGCTGTTCGATCCGAACGAGATGAACAACCGGTCGCCGGCCGCACTGCTGCGCAAGGTCAACGCGACCGAACTCGCGCCCGATCTCGCCGCGCGCTTCGGCGCGCCGGTGCGGCGCGATCCGGAGCAACTGGTGCGCGCGCTGGGTTCGGCCGTCGAGGCCTATCTGCAAAGCGACGAGATGGCGCCGTTCACGTCGCGCTTCGACGCGTTCCTGCGTACACGCAAGCCGCTGGCGCCGGCCGAGATGCGCGGCCTCGCGCTGTTCCGGAATCCGGACAAGGGCAACTGCATGACCTGCCATACGCTGTCGGACACATCGAGCCGTCCGGAGCGCTCGCTGTTCACCGATTTCGGCTACGACGCGATCGCGGTGCCGCGCAACCGCGCGCTGCCGGCGAACCGCGATCCGCGCCATTTCGACAACGGGTTGTGCGACACCGCGCGTCGGCTGCGCTGGCCCGAGCCGACGCAATGGTGCGGCTACCTGCGCACGCCGGGGCTGCGCAACGTCGCGCTCAAGCAGACGTTCATGCACAACGGCGTGTTCTCGACGCTGCGCGACGCGGTCGCGTTCTACAACACGCGCTCGACCGATCCCGGCTTCTGGTATCACGGCGCGAAGACGTTCGACGACGTGCCGGCCGCCTACCGCGGCAACATCAACGTCAACTCGACGCCGATGAATCGCCGGCCCGGTACGCCGCCCGCGCTGACCGACGCGGAAATCGACGACATCGTCGCGTTCCTCGGCACGCTGACCGACGCGCGCTATACGGGGGTCGCAGCGCCCGCGGCGCCCGTTGCCCCCGCTGCCCGGATCACGCGAACCGCCGCGCCGGCGCCTTGACCCTGGCCGGATGGCCAATCGCACGCGCACCCGCTTGCGGTCGCCGCAAACACTGGTTATATTTACAGTACTGTATTTATGAACAGTGAGGTGCGCGATGGAACATCTGGTCCGTATCGTCAACGAAGCCGATCGCCAAGTGCTGGCGTGGCTTCGCGCCCAGGTCGGCGATGCCCGCGTCGAGCGTGCGGCTCGCCAGCTCGGGCATACGCGCAAGCCCTTCCCGTCCGCCGTATGCCGGTACCTGGGCATGAGCGCACCGGCCACGCTGCGCCAGGCCGACCGGCCGCGCGCCGCACGCGATTTCTCGGTGGGTGATCGTTACCTGTCGCTGATCCGCCAGCACCTCGCCACGTGCTCGGCCAGCCGATGAAATGGCGGCGGCTTGCCACTGCGGCGTCTGGGCAAGCCGGCGCGCTCGCGTATTCGCCAGTCCGGCCAGCTGCCGCTGCGCTTACGCTGCCGCCGTGGCTTCCCGTACGAGGCGGCCGAGCGTTTCGAACGCCGCTTCGTGCGCCGCATCGAACACGCGCGTGCAGGCCAGCCGGATATAGCCGTCGAAGCGGTCGGTATTCGAGAAGATCGAACCGGGCGCGATCCTGATCCGCTGCGCCAGCGCGGCATCGAACAGCGCTTCGGAGCGCACGCCATCCGGCAACGCGATCCACAGCAGCATTCCGCCCGATGGCTGGTTCATCCGCGTGCCGGCCGGGAAATGTCGCGCGATCGCGTCGATCGTCACGTCACGCTGCACGCGCAATTGCTCACGAAACCGATGCAGATGACGGTCGAACGCACCCGAGCCGACGAATTCGGCCGCCACGGCCTGCAACAGCGCGGCGTTGTGTCGGCTGTGCGCGAACTTCAGCATCCTCACGCGCGCATGCCAGCGCCCCGCACTCATCCAGCCGAGCCGCATTCCGGGAGCCAGCACCTTGTTGAACGACGGACAGTAGATCACCGTGCCGTCGCGGTCCCACGCCTTGACCGGCTTGACCGTCAGCGGCCCTTCGACGAGCTCGCGATACGGCTCGTCCTCGATCACGGCCACGCCGTGGCGCGAGCACAGCGCGACGAGCGCGGCCTTGCGATCGTCGGGCATCACGCAGCCGAGCGGGTTCTGCAGGTTCGGCACGACGACCACGGCCCGAATGTCCGGATACGCGGTCAGCGCCACTTCGAGCGCCTCGATCGATAGCCCGGTCGTCGGGCTCGCCGGGATTTCGAGCGCACGCAGGCCAAGGCTTTCGAGCAACTGGATCAGGCCGAAGAAAGCCGGCGATTCGATCGCGATCGTGTCGCCGGGGCGCGCCACCGCGCGCAATGCGAGATTCACGGCATCGACGCCGCCGCTCGTCGACATCACGTCGTCCGGCGTCACCGTCACGCCATATGACAGCGCGCGTTTGGCCATCGTCTGCCGGAATTCAGGCGAACCGCCGACAGGCCCCGCATCGGTCAGCAAAGTGGGCTTGCGCCGCAGCAGCCGGATCGCCAGCGCCTGCAGGCGCTCGGCCGGGTACAGCGTGGCGAGTGCAGACGCGCCGCCGAGATTCAACGCGTCAATCACTGCGTTCGCGCGATCGATCACGCGCGACACGCGTTCATGCAGGCCCGCGAACGGCGGCTCGACGCGCAACGGCGGCCCGTCGCTTTCCGGCAGCGTGGCGAGCGCGGCCGCCGCACGGCGCCGCACGAAGTAGCCCGAACGCGGCTTCGCCTCGCACCAGCCCGTATCCTCGAGCCGCCGGAACGTCTGCGTTGCGGTCGACAGGCTCACACCGTGCTGCGCCATGAACGCACGCACCGACGGCATCCGGTCGCCGGGCGACAGCGTGCCGGCCGCGATGATGCGGCGGTAATGCTCGGCGAGCCGCTCGTAAAGCGGCTCGCCGTCCAGCGGCAATGGCGTGCGGGGTCCGTCGATGAAAGGCGTCATCGGACGATCGTGCCCGCGCGGCCCAGCGCACGCCAGATACAGATCCGGGGAAAACCCACCGATACAGCAATCCGAAATCGTCGCCTGCATCGCAACAGATTCCCGTCCCCTGAATCTGTCGTGCCCGCACCTGTTTCCCTAACCTGACTGCACGTAATCGCCTCGCCATCGCGAGGCCGCGCAACCGGGAAAAGGAATCGCCATGCGGACGCAACACATCCGGCTCGACGCCGGGCAAAGTCACTTTGCGTGGTTCGACAAGGGCTGCCAGGTGATCGTGCTGGACGGTGCGCTCGCGGTCACGTTGCGTCACGGCGGGCTCGACTGGCTGCCCGATGCACCGCAATACATTCGTCGCGTGCTCGACGAAGGCGAGTGTCTGACGTTCGACACGGCCGGCCACGTGGCGTTGTCGGCCGACGGGGCTGGCGCGGTCAGTACGACGGTCGTGGAGCCTTCGAGCCGGCGAGGTCTGCTCGCGGCGTGGCGTGGAATCCTGCGCCGGCTGTCCGGGCGGGTGCGCGGTGGCCGTCACGTGCGCGAGCACTCCTGATATCGCAACTTGCCACGTCGCGACACGCGCCTGGCAGGCCGCCCATCATCGCAGCCGGCTGACGGACGCGCTCGGCTCCGGGCATCCTTACGACCGCCGCAACCTGCCGGGCATGCGGCGGCCGCCACATCACGGCGCGTTCCGGCGACGCTCGACCCATTCGAAAATCGCCATCCCGGCCAGCATCGCGACGACGAACGCGATCCCCTTGACCGACCCGAAGCCGATCGACACGATCGCGGGCCCCGGACAGAACCCGGCAATCCCCCAGCCGATGCCGAACACCGCACTGCCTGCGACCAGGCGCACGGTGATCGCCCGCAACGCCGGCAACCGGATCGGCAGGCCGAGCCACGACCGCGTCCGGCGCTTCGCCCACGCGAACGCGAACGCGGCCACGCCCGTCGCGCCGGCCATCACGAATGCGAGCGACGGATCCCAGCGGCCGGCCAGGTCGAGAAAGCCGAGCACCTTCTGCGGATCGGCCATGCCGGACACGATGAGGCCGACGCCGAACAGCAGCCCGGCCAGAAACGCGAATCCTGCCTGCATGTCAGCCTCCCAGCACGTGCAACCGGACGAAGACGGTCACGAAGCCCGCGACCATGAAGGTCGCCGTCGCGACCACCGAACGCAGCGCACCGCGCGACATCCCGCACACGCCGTGGCCGCTTGTGCAGCCGCCCGCGTACCGCGTGCCGATCCCGACCAGCAGGCCGGCCGCCAGCAATTCGAGCCAGCTCGCGTCGACCTGCGGCGTCAGACCGGTTCCGGCGACGCGCATCACGACCGGCGCAGCGATCATTCCGCCGACGAACGCGATGCGCCAGTCGCGCTCGCCCGCCCCTGCCGTCAACAGCCCGCCGACGATGCCGCTGATGCCGGCAATCCGGCCGTTGAACGCGACGAGCCACGCGGCCGCGAGCCCGATCAGCACGCCGCCGGCCAGCGACAGCCACGGCGTGAAATGAAGCGCATCAAGCTGCATCGCGCTTCCCCTTCGCGGCCGGGCCGCAGAACTGTTCATACAGCACACCCATCACCGCGATCGCGGCCGGGCTGTCGAGCGAATAGTGGATGTTCTTGCCGTCGCGACGCGTGCGGACCAGCGCGTTGTCCCGCAACACGCCGAGCTGCTGCGACAGTGTCGGCTGGCGGATGTCCAGCCGTGTTTCGAGATCGCTGACGCAGCGCTCGCCCTGCGACAGTTCGCACAGCAGCAGCAGCCGGTCGGGATTCGACAACACCTTGAGGAGCGCGCAAGCCGATTCGACGGCGGCGCGCATCTGATCGGGCTCGGGTAGCCCGGCGGGAAGAGCGTCGTTCATCAGGGCATGGCTTCGATTAAAGAAACAATATTATATCAATGAATATAATGTTGCATCCCGTCGCGCGCGCACCGACGCCCTTGCCGCCCGCCTTCGCTCAGGCCTGCTCGCCCGCAACCCCGTCGACGCCCGACACCCGCGCCGCTTCGGCGCGCACCATGCCGAGCACCAGCACCGCGATCGCCGCAATCACGCATGGCGCCGCCACGACGGCAAACGCGGTCGACAGCGGCACGCCCATCGCCAGCATCGCGCCGCCTGCCATCGATCCGACGACCGAACCGCCACGGCCGATCCCGTTCGCCCAACTCACGCCCGTGGTCCGGCATGCGGTCGGATAGAACGCGGCCGACAGCGCATTCGCGCCAACCTGCGAACCCGATACGCAGAAACCGGCCGCGAACACGGCAAGCGCGGCGCCCCACGGCGACGTGGCCAACACGCCGATCGCCGCGACGAAGATGCCGGCCGCCGCGTAGCTGCAGGCCAGTACGCGATGCGGGTCGAAGCGGTCCATCAGCCAGCCGAGGACAATCGCGCCGAGCGTGCCGCCGACCTGGAACATCGCGGTCACGCGCGCGGCCGTCTGCAGCGTCGCGCCGGTCGTGCGCAACAGCGTCGGCAGCCAGCTCGACAGCAGGTAGATGACGAGCAGGCTCATGAAGAACGTCAGCCACAGCAGCAGCGTGCCGCGCAGCAGGTCGGCATCGAACAGCCGGCCGAGCGGCGACCCGGCCGGTTTGCCGCCCTGCGCGACGAACGACGCGTGCGCGAGGTGCGGATCCGGTGCAATGCGGCCGAGCATCGCCGCGATCCGCGCGGAAGGCGCGTTCCGGCTGACGAGATAGCGCACCGATTCCGGCAGCCGCCACGCGAGCACCGGCAGGAGCAGCAGCGGCGCGGCGCCGCCGACCACGAGCACCGAGCGCCAGCCGTGATGCTCGATCAGCGACGCGGCGGCGAGCCCGCCGAGCGCGGAACCGATCGTGAAGCCGCAGAACATCGTCGTCACCAGCAGCGAGCGGCGGCGCGCCGGACAGTACTCGGACGTCAGCGTGATCGCGTTCGGCATCGCGCCGCCGAGCCCGAGCCCGGTCACGAAGCGCCACACGATCAGCGCGGTCGGGCCGCCCGCGCTCGCCGACGCGGCGCTCGCGATGCCGAAGCACGCCACGCACGCGAGCAGCAGGCGCTTGCGGCCGAACCGGTCGCCGAACGGCCCGAACACGAGCGCGCCGGCCATCAGCCCGGCAAGCCCCGCGCCGAACACCGGCGCCAGCTGCACCGGTGACAAGCCCCATTCCGCGCGGATGACGGGTGCGACGAAACCGATCGATGCGGTATCGAACCCGTCGATCGCGACGATCAGAAAGCACAGAACGACGATCGCGGCCTGAAACGGCGCCACGCAATGCCGGTCGATCCATTCGCTGACGTCGATGGACAGCGTATCGGCCATGATGGTGTCTCCTCCAGGAAGGCGGTCGCGCGTCGTCTGTCGTTGAAATGCGCGCCGCCGGATTCGGGCTGAACGGATGCGTTATGCGACCGTCTTCAGGCAATCCTCCGCGCGCCAGCCGTGCAGCCAGTCGAGCGCGTCGTAGAACTGCGCCTGCGTGCGGCCGACCCAGAGCCCGTTGCGCACCTGCCGCTCGACGCCTTTCGCGTGATAGATCCGCCCCATTTCCCGCGCCGAATACAGCACCCGCGCAGTACGCGGAATCCGCACGCGCTCGTAGAGCGCGAACGCGGCCTCGAAATCGCCGTCGGCCTGTGCGACGGCAGCGCCGAGCGTCACCGCGTCCTCGAGCGCCTGGCATGCGCCCTGCGCGATGTATTGCGTCATCGGATGCGCGGCGTCGCCGAGCACCGTCGCACGACCCGCGCTCCAGCGTTCGACCGGATCGCGGTCGGCGGTCGCCCAGCGCTTCCACGACGTCGGCCGGTCGAGCATCTGCTTCGGCAGCGGATGAATGCCGTCGAAGTACGACAGCACTTCTTCCTTGCTGCCCTCGCGCACGCCCCACGTCTCCTGCTCGCGGCTGTGGAACGTGACGACGAGGTTGTACTGCCGCCCGCCGCGCAGCGGATAGTGAACGAGATGGCAATGCGGGCCGGCCCACACGACGGGCGCATTGATCTGCAGATCCTTCGGCATGTTGTCGACGTCGACCACCGCGCGATACACGACGTGGCCTGTCACGCGATGCGCATCGCCGATCAGCGCGTGACGGATCGCGGACTTCACGCCGTCGCAGCCGATCACCGCATCGGCGCGATAGCGTTCGCCATGCTGGTCGATCACGGTTACGCCGTTGCCGTCCTGCTCGAAACCGCACACCTGCGTGCTCGTCCGGAACTCGATCAGCGGATGATCCTTGACCGCCTCGTAGATCGAAAGATGGATGTCCGCGCGATGGATCACCGCATACGGATTGCCGAAGCGCTCGCGGTACGCGGCACCCGTATCGATGCGCGCAACCGCACGCGCATCGATCGCATCCATCAGTTGCAGCCAGTCGGTGAATACTGCGCGGCCGCGTGCCGCCTCGCCGACACCCAGCGCGTCGAGCGCGTTGAATGCGTTCGCCGCGAGCTGGATTCCCGCACCGATCTCGCCGATCTGCTCGGCCTGTTCGAGCAGCTTCACGCGGATGCCCTGGCGCGCGAGCGCCAGCGCCGCCGCGAGCCCGCCGATACCGCCGCCGATCACGAGTACGCGTCGGCCGTTGTTGTGTGTCTCGCTCATCTCTCTGTCTCCTGCTTCGTGTTACGCGACGTAATCCGGTTGCCGATGCGGTTGCGCGGTCTCGAAAGCCGGCTCGTGCCGTGCGTGTTCGGCCACCGCGAGGCTGCGCGGATACGCGCTCAGGTCACACCCCATCCGCAACGCGTTCGCGACCTGCGGCACGAGGCACACGTCGGCGAGCGTCGGCGTGTCGCCGAAGCACCACGGGCCCGCGTCCGCACGGGCGAGCAGCCGCTCGACGCCGGCCATCCCTTCCGCGATCCAGTGCCGGTACCACGCGGTCTTCTGCTGCGGCGTGACCTTCAGCTCGCTGTCGAGATAGCGCAGCACGCGCAGGTTGTTGACCGGATGGATGTCGCACGCGACCAACGCGGCCAGTTCCAGTACGCGCGCCCGACGGCGCGGCTCGAGCGGAATCAGCCGCGGTTCCGGATGAATCTGGTCGAGGTAATCGAGGATCGCGAGCGACTGGCCGAGACGGAAATCGCCGTCGACCAGCGCCGGCACCGCCGCCGACGGGTTCACCTGCGCGACGTAAGCGGCGTCGCGATGCTCGCCGGTGCGGATGTTCACGGGCAGCGTGTCGTACGGCAGCCCTTTCAGCGCGAGCGCGATACGCACCCGGTAGGATGTCGAACTGTTGAAGAAGCTATGCAGTTGCACGATGTAACCTTTCGGGAAAATGCGTCAGACCACGCGCACGGTCAGTTCGCCGAGACGCTCGACGCCGACCTTCATCACGTCGCCCGCCACCACCGCGCCAACGCCCTCCGGCGTACCCGTGAAGATCACGTCGCCCGGTTCGAGGCGGAAGAACTTCGACAGGTCGGCCACCGTTTCCGCAACCGACCAGATCAGGTGCGACACGTCGCTCTTCTGCTTCGTCGCGCCGTTGACGGTCAGCCACAGGCCGCCCTGCTCGAAATGACCGGCGTCGCTTGCCGGATGCACGGGCCCGATCGGCGCCGAGCGGTCGAACGCCTTGCCGATCTCCCACGGCCGGCCCATTTCGCGCATCTTCATCTGCAGGTCGCGGCGCGTCATGTCGAGGCCGACTGCATAGCCCCACACATGGTCGAGTGCGTGCTCGAGCGGAATGTCCGACCCACCCTTGCCGATCACCGCGACGAGTTCGGCTTCGTAGTGATAGTTCTGCGTCTGCGACGGATACGCGAGATCGAGCGTTTCGCCGTACGCGACCGGCACGATCGAATCGGCCGGCTTACAGAAGAAGAACGGCGGCTCGCGATCGGGATCGAAGCCCATTTCGCGTGCATGGGCCGCGTAGTTGCGGCCGACGCAATAGACGCGGCGGACTGCAAATCGGGCGTCGCTGCCGGCGACGGGCAGCGCCACGGGCGCTTCGGGCAGGAAAACGAAAGTCATGAACGGCTCCAGCGTAGGCATGAATGAAGGGGTGCGCCGCCACGGCGGCGCACGGAAAACGGATCGTTGAACGCGCCGGCGTCAGTCGCGCGCTTCGCGCAGCAGGTTCAGCGCGGACAGCACGGGCCGGTCGGAATAGCTGAACAGCACGCTGTCGGACGACGCCGACAGCCGCACCGGCGCCCACGACGGCGCGACGAAGATGTCGTGCGGCTCGAACGCGAATGCGTTGCCGCCGACAAATGCGGTGCCGGAACCTTCGACGACGCAGTAGATCGTCGCGTCGGTGCTGCGATACGTGCGGCCGTCGAAGCCGGCAGGCAGGAACTGCATGAAGGTCGCGATGGTGGGCATCGGCCAGCCGCCCGTCGCGGGGTTCACGTAGCGCAGCTTCACGCCGTCCCACGCATCGAGCTCGCCGTTCCGGTACAGCGCGTCGAGCGCCTCGCGGGTGCGGGCATACGGATAGCTGAACACCGGCGACGTCGGATCGCTCACGCGATGCCGCACCGGCACCATGTTGTGACCGAAGCGCGCGAGGCTGTCGCCTTCCGCGCGATTCACGGGCTGCACGGCTTCCGGGTAGTTCTCCGCGAAGCCCGCGTCGAGGTTCGCGACGAGCGGAATGTCGAGCCCGTCGAGCCATACGACCGGCTCGCCGCCCTCGTCCACCGACGGATTGCCGTGGTCATGCCACGCCCACGACGGCGTGATGATGAAGTCACCCGGATGCATCGTCGTGCGCTCGCCGTTCACGGCCGTCCATGCGCCGCGCCCTTCGACGATGAAGCGCAGCGCCGACTGCGTATGCCGATGGCTCGGCGCGATCTCGCCCGGCAGGATCAACTGCAGCCCCGCATACAGGCTCGGCGTCATGCTCGACTTGCCGGGCAGCCCCGGGTTCTCCAGCACCAGCACACGGCGCACGGCTTCTTCCGCGCTGATCACGCTGCCGGCCTGCATCACGAGGTCGCGCACCTGCGCATATTTCCAGATCGCGGCTTGCGCGGCCGGCTGCGGGGATTTCGGCACGAGGTTGTGCAGCGATTCCCACAGCGGCGCCAGGCGCTGCTCGGCGATCCGTGCGTAGTAGGCGGCGCGCGACGCGTCCGGTTGGGTCGTCATGATGTCTCCTTGAAGGCGGCCGATCGGCGTCGGCGCCAGGTCTGTCTGGTCGGGGACCGTGCAGCAGTCCGTGAGTGGATTTATATTCGACGCAGCCATACCCGGTAAAATGATCAAAACATCTGATCCATGTATTTCTGGATATACCTTCTTGCGACGAGGCATGCGATGGACTGGACCCACCGGCTGCGACTGCGGCATCTGCAGGTACTGCTGAGCCTCGCCGGCACCGGCAACCTGAGCCAGTCGGCGGTCGCGCTCGCGACCACGCAGCCCGCGCTGTCGAAATGGCTGAAGGAGCTGGAAGAAGATGTCGGGCTGCCGCTGTTCGAACGGCATGCGCGCGGCCTGCGGCCGACGCCCTACGGCGAAGCGCTGATCGAGCACGCGCGCCGCGTGGAAGCGCAGCTCGACGTCGCGCGCGACGACATGGCCGCGCTGCGCGAAGGCGGCAGCGGCCTCGTGACGATCGGCACATCGGGCGTCGCGGCGGCCGATACGGTGCCGCTCGCGGTGTCGCAGCTGCTGAAGCAGATGCCGCGCGCGCAGGTACGGCTCACCGAAAGCACGATGAACCAGCTGATGCCGCAGCTCGCACGCAGCGAACTCGATATCGTCGTCGGCCGTTCGGGCTCGACCTCCGTCGATCCGCTGCTGCGCGCCGAAGCGTTGTATGTCGATCCGGTCGTGTTCGTCGCGCGGCCCGGCCACGCGCTGGCCGGTGCGGCGTCGGTCGGCTGGGACGACGTGCTCGCCTATTCGTGGATCGTGTGGCCGTCGGGCACGCCCGTGCACAACGCGCTGGAGGCCGCGCTGACGGCCGCCGGCCGCGTGCGGCCGCCGCACTGCGTCGAATCGAATTCGTCGATCCTCAACCTCACGCTGCTGAACAACACCGACCTGCTCGGCGTCGCGTCGCATCGTGCTGCGCAGCGCTTTGCGCAGTTGAACGCGATCCGGATCCTGCCGATGCAGCTCGAAGGCCAGGGCGCGGTGTCGATGTACTGGCACCCCGACAGCGCGAACCGCGCGGCGGTGGCCGCGACGATCGAGTGCCTGCGCGCCTGCGCGGCGCCGCAGGTCGGCGGATGGGAGAAAGTGAAGGTGGAATGAATGGCGCGGCCCGGCGTCAACCGGGCCGCTTGGACGCGACGCGTCACGCGCCGTCGCAGGATGCCGCGCCGTCCAGCATCAGCGTGCCGACCCGCGCGGGCACGAGCGGTGTGCGCGGCACCGGCGGCGTCCAGCCGAACAATGCCTGCGCGGCCGCGCCGCATACGCGGCCCTGGCATGCGCCCATCCCGCAACGAGACTGCAGTTTCGCGGCCGTCCAGCCCGGCGCTTGCGCGACTGCATCGAAACGCACGTCTTCGCAGCGGCATAGCAGCGTATCGGGCCGCGCAAGCCGGCGGATCGGCTCGCGGATCGCGAAACGCCCACGCACGGCATCCGCAAACGCCTGCCAGTGCGCGCGCTGCGCAATCAGCGCGGCCAACTGCGCCGTCTGCCCGGTCGCCACATGACCGGCGATCTCGCCTTCGACCATCGCCAGCTCGCTGCCGCCGACGCCCGTACACTCGCCGGCCGCCAACACCCCTTCGCGGCTCGTACGCTGGTGCGCGTCGACCGCCACCGCGCCGTTCTCGATCCGGCAGCCGAGATGGCTCGGCAGCACGGTGTTCGGCACGAGGCCGAAGCCGCACGCGAGCCGGTCGCAATCGACATCGAACTCGCGATCGCCCTGGCGGATCCGAACGCGTTCGAGTCGCTTGTCACCGAATGCCTCGACGACATGCGCATCGGGCCGGTAAGCGGCCGTGGCGAGCTTCGCGGCCTGCGCGAGCTTCGACGGCCAGCGCCACAATCCCGCGCCGAAACCGGCGACGTCGCCCCATGCGGCCTGTTCGAGCACATGCGACACGCGCGCGCCGGCCTGACGGGCCGTCGCTGCGCTCGCCAGCAGCAGCGGCCCGCTGCCGGCGATCACCGTGCGTTGCCCGTGCACGTCGAGGCCATACTTGATCAGCGCCTGCAGGCCGCCCGCCCCGGTGACGCCCGGCAGCGTCCAGCCCGGAAACGGCAGCAGCAACTCACGGGCGCCGCAGCAGAGAATCAGCGTCCGGAAATCGAGCAGCAGCCCGCGTTCGTCATCCTCGAGCAGCAGCGTACCCGGCTGCGTTTCGGCGACGATGCGCGTCGCCGCGAGATGCGTGACGTTCGGCTGACGCAGCACGGCGAGGCGTTCGGCGGCGACCGGCGCGGGCTTGGCCGCCGCGCCTTGCCGCCAGATCTGCCCGCCCGCACGCGGGTTGTCGTCAATGATCGCGACCGTCGCGCCGCCCTTCACTGCTGCCCGCGCGGCCGACAGCCCGGCCGGACCCGCGCCGACGATCGCGACGTCGACGCTCAATCGTTCCTGTTTCATCGCGTACGCTCCACCTGCATCCCGTCGCGGCACAGCGTCTGGCACGCCAGCCGGCGCCGGCCGTCGATCGTCATCCGGCATTCCTGGCAGACGCCCATCCCGCAAAACGGCGCACGCGCCGCGCCCGTGCACGACACCCGCGTCGTGTCGTCGCCGCTCGCCGCAATGGCGGCCGCGACGGTCGCGCCGTCGGCCACCGTCAGCGCGCGGCCGTCCAGATGAATGATCATGTCAGCGCTCCGGCTACGGGGGACGCGGTCAGGAAGCGTCCCGGCAAATACGGTTCGATATCGATCGGCGGGCGCTCGCCGGCCATCAGTGCGGCGACGAGCCGCGCGCTGCCCGGCGCCGTCGTCACGCCGAGCCCTTCGTGCCCGACCGCGAGCCACACGCCCGGCCGCGCCGGGTGCTCGCCGAGCAGCGGCAGGCCGTCGGGGCTCGCGGAGCGGAATCCGGTCCATGAGCGGATGCCGTTCAGGTCGGCCAGATCCGGCAGGTAGCCCACCGCGCGGCGCAGCATGCGGGCCAGCACGGGCGGCTCGACACGCGCATCCTCGGTGTCGAACTGGCGCGACGAGCCGATCAGCAACTGGCCGGTCGGCCGCGGCTGCACGTTGAACGCGACCGACGTGCCGTCGCTCGCATGCGCGCTCGCCGCATACCCCAGCTCGACGAGCTGGTGCGACACCTGACCCGGATAACGATCCGTGATCAGCAGGTGACCCTTTTTCGGGCGCAGCGGCAATTCGGGCAGCAGCGTGCGCGCTGCAACGCCATTCGCGACGACGACGCGCTCCGCGCGCAGCGTGTCGCCGCTTGCGAGCGTCACGCCCGGTCCATCGACAGCGACGGCCCGGTCGCGGCGCAACGTGATGCGCGGTACGCGCTGCAGCAGCCAGTTCGCGGTGACGGGCGCATAGAGAATCGCGTCGCCGGGAATCTTCAGCGCCCCGCCGAGCCCCGTTCGCAGCATCGGCTCCAGTCGTGCAAGCGCCGCCGCGTCGATCAGCTCGCCGGCCACGCCGTGCGCGGCAAGCGTCGCCTGCTTGGCGCGCGCCAGATCCATCTCGTGCGCATCGGCCGCGAGCCACAGCGTGCCGCAGTTGCGGTACGCGCAGCCTTCCGGCATTTCGCCGCTCAGCGCGCGCCACAGTTCAATCGAGTAATGGCTGAGTGCCAGCTCGGCCGCGTTGTCGTCCATCGCGACGAGGTGGCCCATCCCCGCGCCGGTCGCGCCGCCGCTCGCGTCGTCGACGACGAGCACACGCAGCCCGCGCTGCGCGAGTTCGTGCGCGCACGCCGCGCCGACGATGCCGGCGCCGATCACGACGACGTCGGTCTTCGTTTCGCTCACGACCCGATGCCCCAGCCGAAGGGATCGTCTTCCTCGATCAGCAGCGTCGCTTCCGCGCTCAGGTGCGCGCTGCCGCGGATCGTCGGCACGATGCCGCCGTCGGCCTGCTCGTAGCTCGCCTGGAACACGCTGCCGATCACGCTCGCCTGCCGCCACACGACGCCCGGTGCAAGCTTGCCGTCGGCCGCGAGACACGCGAGCTTCGCGCTCGTGCCGGTGCCGCACGGCGAACGGTCGTACGCGAGGCCCGGGCACAGCACGAAGCTGCGGCTGTCGTGTTCGGTGTCGTCGGCGAACAGCTCGATGTGGTCGATCTCGCCGCCGTTCGCGCCGGTGATGCCCGCGCGTTCGAGCCCTTCGCGCACGGCCGACGCATACGCGGTGAGCGCCGCGACGTTGTCGCCGGTCACGCGCTGCCCGTGGTCGCTGATCAGGAAGAACCAGTTGCCGCCCCACGCGATGTCGCCCTTCACGGGGCCGTATCCCGGCACGTCGACGGCGACGCCCTGCGCATGGCGATACGCGGGCACGTTGCGCACGCTGACCGACAGGTCGTCGTGCAGCGTCGCCTCGACGGTGCCGACGGGCGTTTCGATCCGGTGCACGCCGGGTGCGATGCGGCCCATGTGATGCAGCGTGCGCACGACGCCGATCGTGCCGTGCCCGCACATCCCGAGATAACCGCTATTGTTGAAGAAGATCACGCCGGCCGCCGCGTCGGGCGATACGGGTTCGCACAGCAGCGCGCCGACCAGCACGTCGCTGCCGCGCGGCTCGAGGATGCACGCGGTGCGGTAACGGTCGTGCTCGCGCGCGAGCACGTCGCGGCGCTCGGCCATCGTGCCGCTGCCGAGCGACGGAAATCCGGACACGACGAGCCGAGTGGGTTCGCCGCCCGTGTGCGAATCGATGATCTGGATGCGCTTCATCATGAGCCGTCCGAAGTGGGGAAAGGAGCATAGCTTCCTCCGTCGCGCGTCCGTCCGCTTGTGGCTTTTCGATGAGGACGACGACGAAATCGGCATAGTGCGACGCGCCCGTCGCGCCCCTGCCGGCCGCTGTGCCGATTTCGTCATTTTGCTCCGCGATACGACTCAAGCGTGATGGGCATTTGCGCGGCGATACTGGTTGCCACACCGACACACCTGTCGGCCGACCGATACGAACGTAGGAGATTTCAGTGAGCCGCAAAGCCATTCAATGGACCGGGGTTTTCCCGGCCGTCAGCACCCAGTTCAAGCCGGACTTTTCCCTCGACATCGACGCCACGCACCGCGTAGTGAAGAACCTGGTGAACGACGGCGTGTCGGGCCTCGTGGTCTGCGGCACGGTCGGCGAAAACACGTCGCTGTCGACGAGCGAGAAACTCCAGGTGATCGAAGCCGCGCGCGACGCGGCCGGCGGCAAGATTCCGGTGATCGCCGGCATCGCCGAATTCACGACCGAATTCGCGCGCAACACGGTGCGTGAAGCGCAGCGCGTCGGTGTCGACGGCGTGATGGTGATGCCCGCGCTCGTGTACTCGGCGAAGCCGCATGAAACCGCTGCGCACTTCCGCGCGGTCGCGACGAGCACCGACCTGCCGGTGATGGTCTACAACAACCCGCCGATCTACAAGAACGACGTGACGCCCGACGTGCTGATCGCGCTGCAGGATTGCGAGAACATCGTCTGCTTCAAGGATTCGTCGGGCGATACGCGCCGCTTCATCGACCTGCGCAACGCGGTCGGCGATCGTTTCGTGCTGTTCGCGGGCCTCGACGACGTCGTGGTCGAGAGCATCGCGGTCGGCGCCGAAGGCTGGGTGTCGGGCATGTCGAACGCGTTCCCGAAGGAAGGCGAGACGCTGTTCCGCCTCGCGAAGCAGAAGCGCTTCGACGAAGCGCTCGCGCTGTACCGCTGGTTCATGCCGCTGCTGCACCTCGATGCCCGCCCCGACCTCGTGCAGTGCATCAAGCTGTGCGAAGAGCTGGTCGGCCGCGGCAGCGCGATCACGCGTCCGCCGCGCCTCGCGCTGCAGGGCGACACGCTCGCGGAAGTGAAGGCGATCGTCGCGAAGGCGCTCGAAACGCGCCCGGCACTGCCCGACGTCGGTCTCTGATCGACTCCCCTGCGGCGGCGCGCAGGCTTCCCCTGCTCGCCGCCGTCTCCGGTCCGGCATTGGCCCGCGGGCCCGTTTCCACCGGCGCCAGCCCGCGCCGCGCGTGAACGGGCCGCGTCCCGCCCCGGTCGTTCGAACCGGGCGACGCCGGCCGGCAGGCGCGCGCGCTGCTCCGTCGGAGCGCGCGCAGCTCACGCCTGTACCGCCATTCCCCAGGAGACAAGCCCATGCCAGGCCAAGGCAACGCTCAACCGTCTGTCCCGCTTTCCCGTTCCGCGCACCCCGACGCGGGTCACGGCAAGTTCAAGAAACAGCTGTCGCTGACCGATCTCACGTTCATCGGTCTCGGTGCCATCTTCGGTTCGGGGTGGCTGTTCGCCGCGAGTCACGTGTCGACGATCGCGGGCCCGGCCGGCATCTTCTCGTGGCTGCTCGGCGGCTTCGCGGTGCTGCTGCTCGGCATCGTCTACTGCGAACTCGGCGCCGCGCTGCCGCGTGCCGGTGGCGTCGTGCGCTATCCGGTGTTCTCGCACGGCCCGCTGCTCGGCTACCTGATGGGCTTCATCACGCTGATCGCCTTTTCGAGCCTGATCGCGATCGAAGTCGTCGCCGCGCGCCAGTACGCGGCCGCGTGGTTTCCTGGCCTGACGGCCGAAGGATCGAGCGACCCGACGACGCTCGGCTGGCTCGTGCAGGCCGCGTTGCTTTGCTTCTTCTTTTACCTGAACTATTCGAGCGTGAAGACGTTCGCGAAAGCGAACAACATCATCAGCATCTTCAAGTTCATCGTGCCGCTCGCCGTGATCGGCGTGCTGTTCACGTTCTTCAAGCCCGCGAACCTGACCGTCCACGGCTTCGCACCGTTCGGCATGCCGGGCATCGAGATGGCCGTGTCCGCGGGCGGCATCATCTTCGCGTATCTCGGGCTCACGCCGATCGTGTCGGTCGCGAGCGAAGTGCGCAATCCGCAGCGCACGATCCCGATCGCGCTAATCCTGTCGATCCTGCTGTCGACGCTGATCTACGTGCTGCTGCAGCTCGCGTTCATCGGCAGCATCCCGACCGCCATGCTCGCCGCCGGCTGGCACGACGTCAGCAAGGCGTTCTCGCTGCCGTACCGCGACATCGCGCTCGCGCTCGGCGTCGGCTGGCTCGCGGTGATGGTCGTCGCCGACGCGATGATCTCGCCGAGCGGCTGCGGCAACATCTACATGAACGCGACGCCGCGCGTCGTCTACGGCTGGGCGAAGACGGGCACGTTCTTCAAGGTGTTCACGCGTGTCGACGAAGCATCGGGCATCCCGCGCGCGGGCCTGTGGCTCACGTTCGGCCTCGCAATCTTCTGGACGCTGCCGTTCCCGTCGTGGGAAGCGCTGATCAACATCGTGTCGGCCGCGCTCGTGCTGAGCTATGCGGTCGCGCCGGTCTCGGTCGCCGCGCTGCGCCGCACCGCTCCCGACCTGCCGCGGCCGTTCCGTGCGGTGGCATTCGGCATCACCGGCCCTGCATCGTTCGTGATCGCCGCGCTGATCGTCTACTGGTCGGGCTGGAGCACCGTGTCCTGGCTGCTGGGCCTGCAGATCGTGATGTTCGTCATCTATCTCGCATGCCGCCGCTGGGTGCCGACCGCGCACCTGAGCCTCGCCGAACAGGTGCGCTCGTCCGCGTGGCTGATCGCGTTCTATGCCGCGATGATCGTGCTGTCGTATCTCGGCGGCTTCGGCGGCACGGGCCAGCTCGCGCATCCGTACGACACGGTCGTCGTCGCGGCCGTCGCACTCGCCATCTACTACTGGGGCGCCAACACCGGCGTGCGCGCCGACAAGCTGCAGCTCGACGACGACGAGGACTGACGCCCTCCCGCCATTTCCCATGATCCCTGCGGCCGGGCGCACCACGCCCGGCCCCTGCTTTTTTCCGAGGAAAACCATGCAACTCACAGGTCAACTGCTGATCGGCCAGTCCGCCGTCGCCGGACAGAACGGCACCCTCCACGCGATCGCCGCCGCCACCGGCGAACCGATCGAACCCGCTTTCGGCGGCGCGAGCCTGCACGACCTGGAGACGGCCTGCGCGCTCGCCGACGACGCGTTCGACCTCTATCGCGAAACGCCGCTCGAAGCGCGCGCCGCGTTTCTCGACGCGATCGGCCGCCACATCATGGCGCTCGGCGACGACCTGATCGAGCGCTGCGTGATCGAAACGGGGCTGCCGCGCGCACGCATCGAAGGCGAACGCGGCCGCACGGTCGGCCAGCTCGCGCTGTTCGCTTCGCTCGTGCGCGACGGCGGCTTTCTCGACGCACGGATCGATCCGGCGCGCCCCGAGCGCAAGCCGCTGCCGCGCGTCGACCTGCGCCTGCGCAACGTCGCGGTCGGGCCCGTCGCCGTGTTCGGCGCGTCGAATTTCCCGCTCGCGTTCTCGGTCGCCGGCGGCGACACGGCATCGGCGCTGGCAGCCGGCTGCCCGGTGATCGTCAAGGCGCATTCCGCGCACCCGGGCACGTCGGAACTCGTCGGCCGCGCGATCCAGCAGGCCGCGCGCGAATGCGGGATGCCGGCCGGCGTGTTCTCGCTGCTGTTCGACGCGTCGCGCGAGATCGGCCAGGCGCTCGTCGCCGATCCGCGCATCAAGGCCGTCGGCTTCACCGGGTCGCGTCGCGGCGGCGTCGCGCTGATGCATATTGCGGCCGCGCGCCCCGAGCCGATTCCCGTCTATGCGGAAATGAGCTCGATCAATCCCGTGCTGCTGTTTCCCGCCGCGCTCGATTCCCGCCACGACACCATCGCGCCGCAGTTCGTCGCGTCGCTCACGCTCGGCGCCGGCCAGTTCTGCACGAACCCCGGCCTGGTGCTCGCCGTCGACGGCCCGGCGCTGCGCGCGTTCGAAGCCGCGTCGGCCGATGCGGTGCGCGCGGCGGCCGCGCAGACGATGCTGACGCCGCATATCCACGCGAGCTATGCGCAAGGCGTCGCGGCACTGCGCGGTCACGATGCGGTCGAGCTGCTGGCGCAAGGCGCGGAAGGCGGCCGCCATCAGGCCCGCGCGGCGCTGTTCGCGACCTCGGCCGACGCGTTCATCGCGCGCCCGGAGCTGCGCGACGAAGTATTCGGCCCCGCATCGCTGATCGTCCGCTGCCCGGATACCGATACGCTGCATCGCGTGCTGAAATCGCTCGAAGGCCAGTTGACGATCGCCGCGCATCTCGCCGACGGCGACGCGGCGCTGTTCGCCGCGCTGCGCCCGACGCTCGAACGCAAGGCCGGCCGCATTCTCGTCAACGGCTTCGGCACGGGTGTCGAGGTCGGTCACGCGATGGTGCACGGCGGCCCGTTCCCGGCGACTTCCGACACGCGCACGACGTCCGTCGGCGCACGCGCGATCGAGCGCTTCCTGCGCCCCGTGTCATATCAGGACCTGCCGGATGCGCTGCTGCCGGACGCGATCCGCAACGGCAATCCGCTGCACGTGCCGCAACGCATCGACGGCGTGCCCGCGCCGCGCGAGGTGAATCATGACTGAGCAAACCGCCGAAGTCGTCCTGTCGCTCGATGAAGTCCACGCGCTCGCGCTGCGCGTGCTGACGCACCACGGGATGTCCGACGCGCATGCACGGGCCATCGCCCACGTGATCACGCAGGGCCAGCGCGATGAATGCCATTCGCACGGCGTGTACCGGCTGCTCGTCTGCGTGCGTTCGCTGAAGAAGGGCAAGGTCGATCCGCAAGCAGTGCCGACGCTACGCAAGCTGTCGTCGTCGATCGTCGCGGTCGATGCGCATCGCGGCTTTTCGCTGCTGAGCTTCGAAACCGGGCTGCCCGTGCTCGTCGAGATGGCGAAGCAGCACGGCATCGCCGCGATGACGATCAATCACTGCTACCACTTCTCGGCGCTGTGGCCCGAGGTCGAGGCGATTGCCGCCGAAGGGCTGGTCGGCATCGCGATGAACCCGAGCCATAGCTGGGTCGCACCGGAAGGCGGCCGCGAGCCCGTGTTCGGCACGAACCCGATCGCGTTCGCATGGCCGCGCCCCGGCGGCGAGCCGTTCGTGTTCGATTTCGCGACGAGCGCGATCGCGCGCGGCGACATCGAGCTGCACGCGAAGCAAGGCAAGGCGATTCCATCGCACTGGGCGATCGATGCCCACGGCCAGCCGACCACCGACCCGAAGGCCGCGCTGCAGGGCGCAATGCGTACGTTCGGCGGCCACAAGGGCTCGGCGCTCGCGGCGATGGTCGAATTGCTCGGCGGCGCGCTGATCGGCGACATGACGAGCCGCGAATCGATGGACTTCGACGAAGGCGTCGGCGCGACGCCGTGCCACGGCGAGCTCGTGATCGCGTTCGATCCGAAGGTGTTCCTCGGCGACGATCTCGACGCGGGCCTCGCGCGCGGCGAACGGATGTTCGAATCGATCGTCGCGCAGGGTGCGCGGCTGCCGTCGCAACGGCGCTTCGACGCCCGCGCGCGCAGCATCGCGAACGGCGTGCGGGTTCCGAAGGCGCTGTACGACGAAATCCTGACGCTGCTCGACTGACGCCCGGGCGCGGGGGCGGCGCGCCTTCGTCATCGACGAGAAGGCGACTCCGCCGCCGCCCGAACCGGCCGGGCCGGCAGCTCGCAGCCGCCACGCCCGTCACGCGGCCCATGCCCGTCGCCGGCCCCATGGGCGCCACGCCCGCGGCGGCTGTGGGATAATCGCCCGGTTTGCCCTGGGCGCAGCTCAAGAGGTTGTTCGCACGGGCGCGAGAGAGGCCTTTATTCCCCGTGCCTCCACCCTTTTCCGCGATCTTTCTTCAGCAATCACAATGCCCACTTACCGTTCCAAAACCTCCACCGCCGGCCGCAACATGGCAGGTGCGCGCTCGCTGTGGCGCGCCACCGGCATGAAAGACGACGATTTCTCGAAGCCGATCATCGCGGTCGTCAACTCGTTCACGCAGTTCGTGCCCGGGCACGTGCACCTGAAGGATCTCGGCCAGCTCGTCGCGCGCGAGATCGAAGCCGCCGGCGGCGTCGCGAAGGAATTCAACACGATCGCGGTCGACGACGGCATCGCGATGGGCCATGACGGCATGCTGTATTCGCTGCCGAGCCGCGACATCATCGCCGACTCGGTCGAATACATGGTGAACGCGCACTGCGCGGACGCGATGGTCTGCATCTCGAACTGCGACAAGATCACGCCGGGGATGCTGATGGCCGCGATGCGCCTCAACATCCCGGTGATCTTCGTGTCGGGCGGCCCGATGGAGGCCGGCAAGACGCGCCTCGCGAACCCGGTCACCAAGGCCATCGAAGTGAAGAAGCTCGACCTCGTCGACGCGATGGTGATCGCGGTCGATCCGTCGTATTCGGACGCCGAAGTCGCCGAAGTCGAACGCTCGGCCTGCCCGACCTGCGGTTCGTGCTCGGGCATGTTCACCGCGAACTCGATGAACTGCCTGACCGAAGCGCTCGGCCTGTCGCTGCCCGGCAACGGCACGGTGGTCGCCACGCACGCCGATCGCGAACAGCTGTTCAAGCGCGCCGGCCGCCGCATCGTCGAACTGACGCGCCAGCACTACGAGCAGGACGACGAACGCGTGCTGCCGCGCTCGGTCGGCTTCGCCGCGTTCGAGAACGCGATAACGCTCGACATCGCGATGGGTGGCTCGACCAACACGATCCTGCACCTGCTGGCGATCGCGCAGGAAGCCGGCATCGACTTCACGATGAAGGACATCGACCGCCTGTCGCGCTCGGTGCCGCAGCTGTGCAAGGTCGCGCCGAACACGAACAAGTACCACATCGAGGACGTACACCGCGCAGGCGGCATCATGGCGATCCTCGGTGAGCTCGAGCGCGCCGGCAAGCTGCATACCGACGTGCCGACCATCCACGCACCGACGCTGAAGGATGCGCTGGACCAGTGGGACATCGTCCGCACGCAGGACGAAGCGGTCCGCACGTTCTACATGGCCGGCCCGGCCGGCATCCCGACGCAGGTTGCGTTCAGCCAGGACACGCGCTGGCCGAGCCTCGACCTCGATCGCGCCGAAGGCTGCATCCGCTCGTACGAGCATGCGTTCTCGAAGGAAGGCGGCCTCGCGGTGCTGACGGGCAACATCGCGCTCGACGGCTGCGTGGTGAAGACGGCCGGCGTCGACGAAAGCATCCTCGTGTTCGAAGGCTCGGCGCATGTGACCGAATCGCAGGATGAAGCCGTTGAAAACATCCTGAACGACAAGGTCAAGGCCGGCGACGTGGTGATCGTTCGCTACGAAGGCCCGAAGGGCGGCCCCGGCATGCAGGAAATGCTCTACCCGACCAGCTACATCAAGTCGAAGGGGCTCGGCAAGGCCTGCGCGCTGCTGACGGACGGCCGCTTCTCGGGCGGTACGTCGGGCCTGTCGATCGGTCACTGCTCGCCGGAAGCGGCAGCAGGCGGCGCGATCGGCCTCGTGCGCGACGGCGACAAGATCCGCATCGACATCCCGAACCGCACGATCGACGTGCTGGTGTCGGACGAGGAACTGGCGCGCCGCCGCGAAGAGCAGAACGCGAAGGGCTGGAAGCCGGCGCTGCCGCGTCCGCGCAAGGTGTCGGCCGCGCTGAAGGCCTACGCGAAGCTGGTCATGTCGGCCGACAAGGGCGCCGTGCGCGACCTGTCGCTGCTGGACGACTGACGCAACGGGCTACTGCCGGCGGTCAGTTGCGGGCCACGCAGCCGACCGCTCGCCCGATTCAAAAGCCGCTCTCCGGAGCGGCTTTTTTTCGTCCGGCGCCAGGGGAATCCACGGCGCCGGCGGCATCAGTGACGGAAATCTTCGGGGCCTCCACCTCCCCCGCCTCCACCACCTCCGTGGTTGCCGCCACCATTTCCGCCACCTTGCGGCCGCGCATAACCGCCCCCGCCGCCCTGGCGCACCGGCGGTGGCATCGGACGCGCTTCGCCGCCTTGCGCGGGCGCCGGGCGCATCACGGCCGGCGGCGGGCCTGCCGGACGCGCGTTGCCCGCCCCGCCCGGCATCGGTGAAGGCGCCGGTGCTGCCGGCGGCGGTGTGCGGATCGCGCCGTTCCAGCCGCCGCGTGCAGCCGACGGCCGCGCGTCGTGCACGGGCGGGCCGCCCGGTGCAACCTGCATCGGCCCGCCCGGTTGCGGACGGCCTTGTCCCGGCGGCATGCCTCCGGGGCCGAGCCTCGGTTCCGGGCGATGCGCCCAGCGATCGCGGTCGTGGTACCACGGGCGGTGCCGGTAATAACGATCCCAGTACGCGGCGATCGCGAATCCCGTCACCGGGACCCCGATGATCGCGCCGTATTCGAGCAACGGCACGTAGCTGCCCTGGTACGGATACTCGAGCAACTGCGCGTCAATCCAGCCGCGCACGCCCGGCAGCGCGACGTCGCACCACGAGTAGTCGCTCAGGCAGCCGAATACGTCCAGCGCGGTATCGGGCGGGATCTGCGCCACCACCGGATAATCGGGCGCCGGCCCGGCAAACAGCTCGGCCGGCGAGTTCGTGTAAGCGCTGCTCTGCGCGTCGGCAATGCCCGGCGCGGCCGCGAGGCCGGCCAGGACGACGCACAGACTTCGGACAAACGTGTTGCTCATGATGCTCTCCCGCGCGGTGCCGCCGCGCGCCGGTCAATGCCGATCAGTGCCTATCAGTGCCGATGGCCGCCGCCCCAGTGGCCGCCACCCCAATGCCCGCCGCCCCACGGACGATGCCAGTAGCCGCCTCGCCCGCCCCAGTATCCGCCGCCCCAACGGCCCCAGAAGCCGATCGTGACGGGCGGCCCGTACCAGCCCGAGTAATACGCGGGGTAGTAGTACGGATACGGCGGCGGCACATAGGCCGGTGCGACATACACCGGCGCCGGCGCATCGACGTAGTCCGGCGTGGCAGGCGCCGTGGAAGGGGCCGGACCGCGCGTGGCCGGTGCAACCGGAACTTCGCGCTGCGTCACCGTGGCGGGCACCGGTGCGTAATAAGGTGCATAACCATACGGGCTCGTGTAGTAGCAGCCGCCGAGCGTCAGCGCGGCCAGCGCGATGACGGCGGGCCTCGCGGCGGAAATCGGGTTCATCTCGTGCTCCGGCAGAATCCGCGCGCCGCCGCCGGGCGCGCGCCTGACTCTAGCTTACGTCCCCTGCAGATTTCCGCGCGTATGATCGGTTACTTTTTGTTTCCTGCCCCTGACGGTGCAGGCGGGCATGCGGTGTGCTCGCCCGTCCGCGGCGCCCGCGTTGAAGTTGGCGCAAATGCCCTCAACTTGAACGATGTCAGGCTGACCGGCGCGGACAGGTGTTCGCGAACGACCGGCGGCCGCCCACCGGCGGACTTCGGCCCGCCCAGACAGGAACGCGGCTCGCGCCGCCATCGACATGACTACGCCACGCCCCACTCCCCGGGCGGACACACCGCTCGATCCGATCATCCAGTTGCTGGCGCTTGCCGGCGAACAGGGTTATCTGACACACGCCGACCTCGTCGACGCGCTGCCGCCCGAAAGCGACAGCCCCGATGCGCTCGACGTCGTACGCGCCGCGCTCGCCGACATCGGCATTGCCGTGCTCGACGAGCCGGCCGTGCCTGCGCCGTTCGCCGGCGCGGCGCCGGTCGACGTCGATCGCGACACGCTCGACGAGGGCCGGGCCATGCTCGGCGACCTCGCACGCGGCACGAGTGCATCGACCGATCCGCTCGCGCTCTACATGCGCCGCATCCAGGCCGTGCCACTGCTTACGCGCGAAGGCGAAATCGTGCTCGCCCGCGAAATCGAGACGGGTCGCCATCAGGTGCTGCACGCGCTCGCCGGGTATCCGGCGGCCGTCGACGCGCTGCTTGCGCGTCACGGTGCAACGGGTGCGACCGGCGCAACCGGCACGGCCGATGAAGACCAAGGCGACACGCGCGCCCCCGCCCGCTACGACGATCTGCAGGCCGCTGTGTCGACGCTGCGCGACGCATTGCATGCGCACGGCGTCCGCTCGGACGCATACCGCGACGCGCGCAACGCCGTGGCCGCCCTGCTCGGTTCGCTTGCGTGGGTTGCACCGGCCGTCGACGACGCCAGCCGCATCGTGCGCGCGCTCGCAACCGCACCGCATGACGCTGCGACGGGCGAAGCCGCCCGTTTCGACGCGGTCGCGCGGCGGGCTCTCGCGGCTGCGCTGAGTGATGGCCAGCAGAAAGTGCGCGACGCGACGCGCGCGATGCTCGAGGCGAACCTGCGGCTCGTGCTGTCGATCGCGCGCAAGTACATGAACCGCGGCGTCGACCTGTCCGATCTCGTGCAGGACGGTTGCCTCGGCCTGATGCGCGCGATCGAGAAGTTCGAATACCGGCGCGGGTTCAAGTTCTCGACCTATGCGACCTGGTGGATCCGTCAGGCGATCACGCGTGCGGTCGCCGATCGCGCTCGCACGATCCGCGTGCCCGTGCACGTCGGCGACCAGTACCAGCGCGTACAGCGGCATGCGCTGCGCTTTCGCCAGCGCACGGGCCGCCGGGCGACGCCGGCCGAGCTCGCGGCCGAAACCGGCCTCGCCGAGGACAAGGTGCGCGCGGTGCTCGCGCTGCCGGCCGAGCCCCTCTCGCTCGACACGCCGCTGCCCGATGCGGACACCGGGCTCGTGGAACTGATCGAGGATCACGCCTCGGCCAGTCCGTTCGAGCAACTGGCCGACACGCGCATGCGCGACTGTGTGCGGTCACTGCTCCGGTCGGTCACGCCGGCCGAGGCCGACGTGCTGAGCCGGCGGTTCGGCCTTGGCGGCGCCGAGCCCGATACGTACGACGCCATCGCACTGGACGCGGGCATGTCACGCGAACGCGTGCGGCAGATCGAGAAACGGGCGCTCGCCGCACTGCGCACGGCTGCCGAGGCCGAGAACGCCCAGTCGTTCCTCGACGCGTAAGCGCACACGCGACGCACGGTCGTGCCGCCAACCGGCACGACCGTGCGCTTCGCGCATGTGCTACGTTTGCCATTGACGTGCATCAAGTTTTCTTCGTCGCGTGTCGCGACAATGGTGAAACGCCGACCGGCGCATCGTTCGCCGTGTCCATTCCGTTTGAGCTTCCCCAGGTCCCTCGCCATGCAGACGACCGCCAGCCAAACGTTCGAGGAAAACCGGCACATCGCGACCTGCCTGCGCGAGGCCGCGCAGCGGCTGGCCGACCAGGGCGCGAATCCTTACCGGGTCGCCGCCTACCGCGCGTCGGCCGAGACGGTCGATGCGCTCGACCGTGATCTCCGCACCGTGTTCGAATCCGGCGGCATCGACGCGCTCGGTGCGCTGCCCGAGATCGGCACGGGCGTCGCGCAGGCGATTGCCGAGTTGCTGGTGACGGGCCGCTGGCGCCAGCTCGACCGGCTGTGCGGCGACGCCCAACGCACGTCCGCGTTCGAAGCCGTGCCGGGCATCGGCCACGCGCTCGCGCTGCGCATTCACGACCTGCTGCACATCGATTCGCTCGAGGAACTCGAACGCGCGGCCCGCAACGGCCAGCTCGAAACGATCTCGGGCGTCGGCCCGCGCCGCGCCGCGGGCATCCGCACCGCGCTCGACGACGTGCTGAGCCGCCGCCGGCGCTGGCAGGGTCACGTGCAACACGCCGGGCCCGGCACGGAGCCGCCCGTCGAGCTGCTGCTCTACATCGACCGCCAGTACCGCAACAAGGCGGCCGCCGGCGTGCTGCCGACGCTCGCGCAACGGCGCCTGAACGCGGACGGCTATGTGCCGCCGCCCGTGGTGATGCACATGACCAAAGGCGGCTGGCATTTCACGGCACTGAGCCTGCATGCCGCGATGCGCACGCCGGAAGCCGGCCGTCCGACGGACTGGGTCTCGCTCTATTTCTACGACGCCGTACAGTGCGAAAACCAGCGCACCGTTTTCACCGAAACGTACGGCTCGCTCGTCGGCAAGCGCATCGTGCGCGGACGCGAGATGGAATGCCGCGTGTATTACGCGGGATGAGTCAGTCGTCGGAGGTTTCGTCGACATCGAACGCCACATCGAGCACGGACGCGATTTCGCGACATGCATGGGTGAGCGCGCGTGAGCGGCGACCTGAATATTCCACCGCGAGATCGAACCAGGTCGAATACGACACATAATCGGCGGCGCTTTTCCGTTTCGGCACGTCGAACCACAACGACACCGTGTAGCCGCCCTTCCAGCGTATCGGTATCACCTGCGTGAGCCGCAATTTCGTGATCGCGCCGTGGCGAAACCGGAAGCTGTCGCCGCCGACGCGGAACCCCGACCATGCGCCGTCGTTCGACACGAACACGGTCAGCGTTTGGTCAGGTGGCGCGGCCGGCACCCCACCTTCGGCGGCAAGTTCGGCCATCGACACCATCAACGCGCCCGAATCGTCGCGCCCGGTTTCGACGTCCACGAACGCTTCGATCGTCCGCTTCGCGTTGTCGTAGAAATAGCGTGCGACGTCGGGCTGCGCGTTATCGGCAATCAGAACCAGTTGCTTGAATCTTGCATGCTCGCCGTATCGAAGCGGCACATCGGGCGCGTCGCCGGCGTCGTCATCCGGTTCGTCGTCCGGACTATCTGCCGGTACGGCCGGCGCGGCCGTACCGGCCTGCCCGGCGCCGCCACGCCGCCGCTTTACCCATGCGGTTCCCCACGTCAGCAGGGTGGTCTGCGCCGCCAGCACGGCGGCCATCGTCGCGCACCCCGCGAGAAACCCGTAATGCGGCCCGACCTTCGATGCCGCATACGCGGCCGGAAGCACATAAAGCACCAGCAATGGCGCAAGCAATATCGACACGCGGCAACCCCGTTGTTTTCCGTTTTCGTTTTCGACTTCCGGCCGGGGCCGGCCGCACCGCCACCGTGCCGCACGCGCATCGCGCGGGTGGCCTACGCACCGTCCGCCTTCGTGCGACGCGCCGGACGACGATGCGCGGCGATGCGCAGCAGCTTCTGGAACGACGGACATTCGAGATGGCTTGGCGCCGGGCACACGGCCGCGTGCCGCAGCATATCGCGCACGGCGCCGAGCCGGCGGATCGTGCGGTCGAGTTCGTCGGCCTTGCCGTCGAGCTTCGCGCGATCGATCGCGGGCTGGCCGTCCGCGCCGACCATCGCGAGGATGTCGTCGAGCGAAAAACCGGCCTCGCGGCCAAGCGCGATCAGCGCCAGCCGCTCCAGCACCGACTCGTCGTATTGCCGCCGCAACCCGTGCCGGCCATTCGCGACGATCAGCCCCTTTTCCTCGTAGTAGCGCAGCGTCGACGCGGGCAATCCCGAGCGCCGCGCCACGTCCGCAATGTCCAGACGGCTCATGCTTGACCTCAAGTGAACTTGAAGTTGCAAGATAGTCGCTCGACTTCACGAACACAAGCCTGAAACGCCATGAAACCGCTGAAACCATCCCGTATTGCGCCGCACCGCGCAGCCGCCGTCCGCTTCGGAGGTGTGCGATGAACATGCCCGCTATCGTGCTCGACGTGCTGCTGATCGGCACGGGCGCCACGCTCTTGCTGGACCTGTGGACGCTGTTCCGGCGGCGTGCGTTCGGCACGCCGTCGCTCGACTACGCACTGGTCGGCCGCTGGCTCGGCCACATGCTGCAAGGCCGGTTCCGGCACGCGTCGATCGTCGCCGCGCCGCCCGTGCCGGGCGAGCGTCCTGTCGGCTGGATCGCACACTACGCAATCGGCATCGCGTTCGCGGCGCTGCCGGTCATGATCGCGGGCACCGCATGGATCGCCACGCCGACGCCGCTTCCTGCCCTCGTCGCCGGCCTTGCCAGCGTGGTCGCCCCGTTCTTCGTGATGCAGCCGGCGTTCGGCTTCGGCATCGCCGCGTCGCGCACGCCGCATCCGGGCGTCGCGCGCCGGCGCAGTCTCGTCACGCATCTGTCGTATGGCGTGGGGCTCTATCTCGCCGCGTTCACGCTTGCGGCGCTGGGCCGTTGACGGGCATCAGCCGTCATCGCTTCGTTGCGCGGTTGCCTCGTAATGGTCGAGCGCGTCGAGCAGTTTGCCCGGCTGGCTCATCGCGGCCCGCAGCCGCGCGGCTTTCTCGATATCGGCCGGCGCCGTAAGCTTCGCGCCCTGATCGAGATAGGCCTGTGCGCGCGTGTTGCCGGCTGCGACAGCCAGACCGAAAAGCGCATTCGCGGCGATCGGATCGCGGTCGACGCCGCTGCCCACGTAGTACAGCATGCCCAGCCGGAACAGCGAGCTCCCGACGCCCCCCGCCGCCGCGAGCCGGTACCAGCTCGCCGCTTCGGCGTCGTCCTCGTGCACACCCTGCCCGTTTTCATACATCAGGCCGAGATTGTTCTGCGCGTTCGCGTTGCCCTGTTCCGCGGCGAGCCGATACCACTTGAACGCCTCGGTGTCGCTCTGCTTCACGCCATGCCCGGTGTCGTACAGGTAGCCGAGGCTGTTCTGCGCCTGCGGATCGCCCTGGTCCGCCGAGCGCCGGTACCATTTGGCGGCTTCCGCGAAATCCTGCGGCACGCCGGTGCCGGCGTCGTACATCATCGCCAGGTACAGCTGCCCCCTGGCCAGCCCCTGGTCGGCCGCAAGCCGGTAGAGCCGCACCGCTTCCGTACGATCCCGCGGCACGCCTTCGCCGTCCTCGTACGCGCGGCCGAGATTGCACCATGCATTCGCATTGCCTTGCGCGGCCGCGCGCCGGTACCAGTTCAAGGCCTCCGAACGGCTTTGCGTCACGCCGACGCCGGTTTCGTAAAGCGTGCCGAGATTGTTCTGCGAAGATGCATCGCCGTGATCGGCGGCCCGCCTGTACCACTTCGCGGCTTCGACGGGATTCCGCTCGACGCCGTCGCCGTGCTCGTACCTGAGCCCCACGTTGAATTCGCCGTCCACGTCGCCGCGCTGCGCCTTTGCCATCGCTGCGTCGAACGTCTCGGGTGCATCGTCGTGCGCGAGCCAGACAACGCCGCTCCCGAGGATCAGTATCAGTGCGAGCGCGATGAGGATCGCAATGCGGGTCTTCCGGCCGATTCGTCGTGCCTGGGTCATCTCTCAGCGTTCTCTTTTTTATGGTTGCAAACGGTGCGCCCGAACGGTCGCCCGCGTCACTCGCCGCCGCAGTCGATCAGGTTGTGGCGCACCCGCCCGAGCAGCCGCACCAGCGTATCGCGCTCGTCGGGCGTGAAGCCGCGCAGCCCGTCGTCGGCGACGGTATCGCCCACTTCCAGCATCTGCGGAAAGATCTCGCGCGCCTTGTCGGTCAGGCGGATCACGAACGCGCGCCGGTCGTCGTCGTTCGCGATGCGTTCGATCCAGCCATAGCCTTCCATCCGGTCGAGCAGGCGCGTCAGCGAGATCGGCGTGATCTCGAGCCATTCGGCCAGGCGCGCCTGGTTCATCTCGCCCTTCCACGTCAGGTACGCGAGCACGCGGCTTTGCGCCCGCGTCAGCCCGATGCGCTTCGCGCGCCGGTCGAACAGGCGTCCGTTCAGGCGGGCCACGTCGGCGATCAGGTAGCCGATCCGGTTCTCGTAGGTCTTGTCCATCAGCCGATTATAGGGTCAAGCCGCCAGCGGGCCGCGGCTCGCGCCCCGGCGATAAGCGGCTATATAATAAGCGTGCTTATAATTTGAGCCATACCGGATCGCCGCCCACGGCGACCGCCCCACGGAGACACCTGCTTGAACCCCGCCGCCGACGCCCCCGCCTCGCCCGCCCTGAACCGGCCGATGCTGACCCTGTCGATCATGCTCGCCACGCTGATCCAGACCCTCGACAGCACGATCGCGAACGTCGCACTGCCCCACATGCAGGGCACGCTGTCCGCGTCGCAGGACGAAATCACGTGGGTGCTGACCTCCTATATCGTCGCCGCGGCGATCGCGACGCCGCTCACCGGCTGGCTGTCCGACCGGCTGAGCGTCAAGCGGCTGCTGATCGTGTCGATCGCGGGCTTCACGGTCGCGTCGGCGCTGTGCGGGCTGTCCGAGACGCTCGTGCAGATCGTCGGCGCGCGGCTGCTGCAGGGCGTATTCGGCGCCGCGCTGGTGCCGCTGTCGCAGTCGATCCTGCTCGACATCAACCCGCGCGAGAAACAAGGCCAGGCGATGGCGATCTGGGGGATGGGCGTGATGGTCGGCCCGATCCTCGGCCCGACGCTCGGCGGCTGGCTCACCGACAGCTACAACTGGCGCTGGGTGTTCTTCATCAACGTGCCGATCGGCGCGTTCGCGCTCGCGGGCGTGATGACCTTCCTGCCGGCGCGCGCGCCGCGCCCGCACGTGAAATTCGATGCGTTCGGCTTCGCGACGCTGGCGCTCGCGATCGGCGCGTTCCAGGCGATGCTCGACCGCGGCGAACAGCTCGACTGGTTCGGGTCGTACGAAATCCGTATCGAAGCGCTTCTCGCAGCGCTCAGCTTCGCGTTCTTCCTCGTGCATACGGCGACCGTCGGCAAGGCGTCGTTCTTCAAGTCGGAACTGCTGCGCGACCCGAACTTCGCGACGGGCACGCTGTTCATCTTCGTCGTCGGCGCGGTGCTGTACGCGACACGCGCGCTGCTGCCGCCGATGCTGCAGAACCTGATGGGCTACCCGGTCGCGACGACGGGCCTCGTCACCGCGCCGAGCGGCGCCGGCACGATGATCGCGATGCTGTTCGTCGGCAGGCTGCTGAAATACGTCGATGCGCGGATGCTGCTGCTCGCCGGGCTGTCGATTTCCGCGCTGGCGCTGTGGCAGATGATGCAGTACACGGTCGTGCTGTCGGAATCGGACATCGTGTGGCCGGGCGTGGTCCAGGGCTTCGGGCTGGGGCTCGTGTTCGTGCCGTTGAGCGCACTGTCGTTCTCGACGCTGCCGCCCGACCTGCGCGCGGACGGCACGGCCACCTACAGCCTGATGCGCAACATCGGCAGCAGTATCGGCATCTCGATCGTGCAGACGCTGATGACGCGCAATACGCAGGTCGCGCACGCCGATCTAGCGACCCACATCACGCCGTTCAACCCGGCCGTGCAGGCGATGGCCGGCAGCCGCCTCGACATCGCGCTGCTCGACCGCACGATCAACCAGCAGGCGACGATGATCGCGTACCTGAACGACTTCAAGCTGATGTTCGTCGCGACGCTGCTGATGATTCCGCTGTTGCTGCTGATCCGCCCGCCGCAGAAAGCGGCGAGCGTCGACGTCGCGCACGCGGCGATGGATTGACGACGCGACGGGCGCACGCCCGTCGCAAGCCGAAACGTCAGACCTTCATCGTGCCGGTCCGCACGTAGCGCTCGTGCCACGACAGCGCTTCGGCGAGCAGGTGCGGCGTGTGCTTGCCGAAGCTCTCGTGCGACGCGCGCTCGAAGTAGTCCTCGAGCATCGGCCGGTAGTCGGGATGCGCGCAGGTCGCGATGACCTTGCGTGCGCGCTGCTTCGGCGACAGGCCGCGCAGGTCGGCCAGGCCCTGCTCGGTGACGACGACCGCGACGTCGTGCTCGGTATGGTCGACGTGGCTCGCCATCGGCACGATCCGCGAGATCGCGCCGCCCTTCGCGGTGCTCGCCGACATGAAGCACGACAGGTAGCCGTTGCGCGCGAAGTCGCCCGAGCCGCCGATGCCGTTCTGGATCTTCGTGCCCATCACGTGCGTCGAGTTCACGTTGCCGTAGATGTCGGCCTCGATCATGCCGTTCATCGCGATGCAGCCGAGGCGGCGCACGAGCTCCGGATGGTTACTGATCTCCTGCGGGCGCAGCACGATCTTCTCGCGGAACGTCGCGATTTCGTCGGCGAAGCGCTGCACGGCGGCCGGGCTCAGCGACAGCGCGGTGGCCGACGCGAAGCTCAGCGTGCCGTCGTCGAGCAGGTCGAGCATGGCGTCCTGGATCACTTCGGTGTAGGCCGTCAGGTTCGAGAAGCCGGCCGAGCTGAGTTCCGCGAGCACCGCGTTCGTGATGTTGCCGACGCCCGACTGCAACGGCAGCAGGTTTTCCGGCAGGCGGCCGCGCTTCACTTCGTGGCGCAGGAAGTCGATCAGCTGCAGCGCGATCTGCTTCGACGTCTCGTCCGGCGCGGAGAACGCGTTGCTGCGGTCCGGCGCGTCGGTCTCGACGATCGCGACGATCTTGTCGGCCGGGCAGCGCAGGTACGGCTCGCCGATCCGGTCGTCGCTCTTCGTCAGCGGAATCGGCTTGCGGTGCGGCGGCAGCGCGGTGCCGTAATAGATGTCGTGCATCCCGTCGAGGCCGAGCGGCTGGCGCGCATTCACTTCGAGGATCACGTGCTTCGCGCGTTCGAGCCAGGTCTTGTTGTTGCCGATCGACGCGGACGGGATCAGCAGCCCGTCCTCGCGGATGCCCGCGACTTCGACGATCGCGACGTCGAGATCGCCGTACAGCCCGAACCACGCGTACTGCGCGACGTGGCTCAGGTGGACGTCCTGGTAATCGACTTCGCCGCTGTTGATCTTGTCGCGCAGCGTCGGGTCGGACTGGTACGGCAGCCGCATCGAGATGCCGTTGGTGCGGGCGAGCGCGCCGTCGAGTTCCGGCGCGGTCGACGCGCCGGTCAGCACGTTGATCCGGAAGTCCTCGCCGCGCGCGTGCGCCGCGTCGATATGGGTGGCAAGCGCGGCCGGTACGGCCTTCGGATAGCCCGAACCGGTGAAGCCGCTCATGGCGACGGTCATGCCGGGACGGATCAGCGCGGCGGCTTCGTCGGCGGTGCGGACGAGCGAACGCAGGGCGGGAGCGAGGATGCGTGATGAAGACATGGCTGGTTTCTGACGCTTGGGTCGGTCGTTGACGTCGCGGGGGGTGTCTCCTGAGCGACATGAAGCCCTTGGGGCCGCGCGGGGCGGCCGGCACCACAGGCATGGTCGGAGTATCGCAGAGGCCATCGCCGCGAAATGTCCGCTGGATGCAAAAGATCCTTACCGAATATGCCGGGTATCGAACGACCGTTCTGTGACAGGCGATCCGCACGCGCCCGGTTGCACACGAAAGGTGCACGAAAGCATCGGAACGATTGACCGGCCCCGGATCGCCAACCCTCGCGAATCAATCGGCGGATTTTCATTGAAATTTGCCGCTCGGCGATCGGCAATGGTCGATCACGGTGCGACGCGGCCAATTGTCGCCCGATGCGGCTTTGCCGGACCTGACCGACATCAACGTCGCATGCGCTGCGCACGGCCCGCCGCGTCGCTCGAAAATCTTCGCCGCATCGGCCTGCGAGGCCCGTCCGTCCTTGACAGCCGCGTGACGCGAACCACACTGGAAGACGGGCCCGGCCGCGCCGTTTGCCGTCCCGATCGCCCGCCTTTTCGCGCATCCGGTTTCGACCGGCCGATATGCGCAAGACGCGGTAACACTCCCGTATGTCAGGACATTGATCGAATAAAAAGCAACAAATTACAATTCCGTATATATTTCGCCGATGGACCAAAGAAAAACCGCCACACGCGCCGAGCCCCCCCTGCCACGCACCTGGGATGCGCGGCTCGCGCGCTCGCTTGTCCGACCGCTCGTCGATACGCCGGTCACCCCGAATCACCTCACCACCCTTCGTCTGCTGATCGGCCTCGCCGGCGCCTGGTGCCTTGCGCACGGCGGCTTCGGCTGGAGCAATGCGGGCGCGTTCCTGATCGTGCTGTCGAACTTCGTCGACCACACCGACGGCGAACTCGCGCGCATCAGCGGCAAGTCCAGCAAGATCGGGCATTTTTACGACCTCGCGGCCGATGCGCTCGTGACGGTCGCGCTGTTCGTCAGCATGGGCCTCGGCATCGTCGCCCAGGGCGGCCAGATGGCCGCGTCGCCGGTGCTGCTCGGCGCGGTGGCCGGCGCGGCCGTCGCGCTGATCTTCTTCCTGCGCATGCGGATCGAATCGATCGCCGGCAAGGCCGGCACCAAGCAGGCGTTCGCCGGCGGCTTCGAAACCGAAGACGTGCTGTACCTGCTGCCGATCGTGACGCTCGTCGACGGCGTCGAGCCGTTCCTGCTCGCGGCGTCCATCGGCGCCCCGCTGTTCGCCGCATGGGTCGTGATCGACTGGTGGCGTATCGTCCGCCGTGGCAACACCCCGCAGAACCCTACTGAAATCCAGGCTTCCAAATGACTCCTAGCACGCGCGACGACTCCGTGCTGAGCCCGGCACGCCCCGCGCCCGTGCGCGCGGCCGCGGCCGACCCCGATCGCACCGTGGCCGACAGCGTCGGCCAGCTCGACCTCGACCGCCTGCGCGGCGACTACACGCGCCAGGGCTCGTTCCTGTACCTCGACGCATTCCTGCCGGCCGACGCGCACGCGAAGCTCGCGGCGGCGGCCCGCGCGATGCAGGCCGGCCTGAACCGCAATTACCTGCCCGGCCACAAGCAGGGCGGCAGCGTGAGCCGCCATACGATCGACGAGCAGGCGCCGTACATCGCCGAACTGTATCGCTCGAAGGCACTCATCTCCTTCCTCGAGAAAGTCACGGGCGACAAGCTGATGCTGTCGCCGGACGACGATCCGCACGCCTACGCGCTGTATTACTACACGAAGCCCGGCGACCACATCGGCTGGCATTACGACACGTCCTACTACGACGGCCGCCGCTATACGCTGCTGATCGGCGTGATCGACGAATCGTCGTGCCGGCTCGACTACGAGCTGCACACGCGCAACCCGGACGTGGCCGACGAACCGGGCTCGGTGCAGATCGCCGACGGCGGCATCGTGCTGTTCGACGGCGACAAGCTGCGTCACCGCATCACGCCGCTCGGCCAGAACGAGATGCGCGTGTCGCTCACTTTCGAATACGTGACGAACCCCGGCATGCGGCCGTGGAAGCGCTTCATCTCGAACATGAAGGACGCGATCGCGTATTTCGGTTTCCGCCAGGTGTTCAAGCAACTGGCCACGCGGCGCACGACCGGGTCATGACGCGCGCGGGCCTCATCCTGCTGTCCCTCGGGACGGCACTCTTCATCGCACTCCTTGCCTGGCAGGGCGTCGGCGCGGTCGCGTCCACGTTCCTCGCGGCCGGCTGGGGCCTCGCGCTCGTCGCGGCGTTCCACGTCGTGCCGCTCGTGATCGACGCCATCGCGATCTCCGTGATGTTCCGCCGCGGCCAGCCGGGCGCCGAGCTCGGCAACGCGCTGCGCGCGCGCTGGGTCGGCGAATCGGTGAACAGCCTGCTGCCCGCCGGGCAGATCGGCGGCCCCGTGCTGATGGTGCGCCACCTCGCGCAGCGCGGCACGCGGATGGCCGACGCGGCCGCCGCCGTGACCGTCAGCACGACGATGCAGGCGCTCGCGCAGATGGCGTTCGCGTTGATCGGCATCGCCGCATTCAGCCTGTACGCGACGCACGAGTCGGTCGCGCACCTGCGCACGCCCGCGCTGATCGCGACCGGCGTGCTCGGCGCGCTTGCGTTGCTGTTCTATGCCGCGCAGCGGCGCGGGCTGTTCGGCCGCGGCCTGCGCCTCGCGTCGAAGCTGCTCGGCCCGCGCGACTGGTCGTCGCTGGCGACGCGTGCCGATGCGATCGACGACGCGGTCGGCGCGCTGTACCGCGATCGCGCGAAGGTCGCGAAAACATTCGCGTTGAGCCTCGTCGGCTGGATCGTCGGCACCGCGGAAGTGTGGCTCGCGCTGCACTTCCTCGGGCACCCGGTGAGCTGGCTCGATGCGCTCCTGCTGGAAAGCGTCGGTCAAGCGATCCGCGGCGCGGCCTTCGCGATTCCGGGCTCGCTCGGCGCGCAGGAAGGCGGCTACCTGCTGCTCGCCCCGCTGGTCGGACTGCCGCCCGACGCGGCGCTCGCGCTGTCGCTCGCGAAGCGTGCGCGCGAACTCGCGCTCGGCCTGCCCGGCCTGCTCTATCTGCATTTCAGTGAAAGAAACTGGCAGCGGCGCCGTGCGCCGCAGCCGCTCGCCGACTGATCGTTCAGATCGCCGGCTTTTTGGTTGGAGAACCCATGCGAGCCATCATTCTTGCGGCAGGCCTCGGCTTGCGCCTGCAACAACCGCCCGAAGCGCAGTTCCCGAAGTGCCTGCTGCGCTTTGACGACGTTTCGCTGCTCGAGCGCCATCTGCGCGTACTCGACGCCGCCGGCGTCGACGAGATCGTGCTCGGGCTCGGCTTTCAGCACGAGACGGTCGAGCAGGAACTGAAGCGCCTCGGCCGCCAGGCCGAGATCGTGATCAACGACCGCTACGACCTCGGCAGCGTGCTGACCGTGCATACCGTCGCCGATGCGATGACGCGCGGCGGCGACGTGCTGCTGATGGACGCGGACGTGCTGTACGACGAGAACATCCTGCACGCGCTGGTGGCCGATTCCGACAAGGCAGTCGACCGCCTGCTGATCGACCGCGACTTCGAGGCCGGCGACGAGCCCGTCAAGCTGTGCCTGAAGAACGGCGTACCGGTCGAACTGCGCAAGCAGCTCGCGGTCGATCTCGACTACGACACGATCGGCGAATCGGTCGGCTTCTTCCGCTTCACCGAAGGCACCGCGCGCCGCCTCGCGACGATCGTCGCGGGTTACGTCGACAGCGGCCGCGCGAACATGCCGCACGAGGAAGCCGTGCGCGACCTGCTGCTCGAAGGCGGTCACTCGTTCGACGTGGCCGACGTCACCGGCTCGCCGTGGATCGAGATCGACTTCCCGAACGACGTCGCTCGCGCCACGCAAGAGATCCTCCCCCTGATTCAACGCACCACCGCAGGAGCCGCACGATGAACGCACGCGAACCCAACTTCACCGAATCGCGCAGCGCACGCCTGCGCCGCATGCTCGTCAGCAGCGACCTCGAATTCCTGATGGAAGCGCACAACGGCCTGTCCGCACGGATCGTCCGCGAAGCCGGCTTCAAGGGCATCTGGGCATCGGGCCTCGCGATCTCCGCGCAGTTCGGCGTGCGCGACAACAACGAAGCGAGCTGGACGCAGGTCGTCGACGTGCTCGAATTCATGGCCGACGCGAGCGACCTGCCGATCCTGCTCGACGGCGACACCGGCTACGGCAACTTCAACAACGTGCGCCGCCTCGTGAAGAAGCTCGAACAGCGCGGCATCGCGGGCGTCTGTATCGAGGACAAGCAGTTTCCGAAGACCAACAGCTTCATCGGCGGCGAGCGCCAGCCGCTCGCGGAAATCGACGAGTTCTGCGGCAAAATCAAGGCCGGCAAGGATTCGCAGACGGATCCCGACTTCTCGATCGTCGCGCGCGTCGAAGCGCTGATCGCGGGCTGGGGGATGGACGAGGCGCTGCGCCGCGCGAACGCGTATGCGGAAGCCGGCGCCGATGCGATCCTGATCCACAGCAAGCTGTCGCGCCCGGACGAGATCCTGCAGTTCGCGCGCGAATGGAGCGGCAAGGCGCCGCTCGTGATCGTGCCGACCAAGTACTACAGCACGCCGACCGACGTGTTCCGCCAGGCCGGCATCAGCACCGTGATCTGGGCGAACCACCTGATCCGTGCGTCGGCCTCCGCGATGCAGGCGACCGCGCGCGAGATCCACGAGAGCGAAACGCTGATCAACGTCGAGGACCGCGTTGCATCGGTCAACGAGATCTTCCGCCTGCAGGATGCCGACGAGTACTCGGCCGCCGAGCGTATCTACCTGTCGTCGTCGTCGCGCGCGTCGAACGCCGCGATCGTGCTCGCCGCGAGCCGCGGCAAGGGCCTCGAAGCCGTCACCGAAGACAAGCCCAAGGTCATGCTGCCGGTCGCCGGCAAGCCGCTGCTGCGCTGGCTCGTCGACGGCTTCAAGACGCACGGCGTGAACGACATCACCGTGGTCGGCGGCTATCGCGCCGACGCGATCGACACGTCGGGCATCAAGCTCGTGGTCAACGAACGCCATGCGCAGACGGGCGAACTCGCGTCGCTCGCTTGCGCGGCCGAACGCCTGACCGGCGACACCGTGATCTCGTACGGCGACCTGCTGTTCCGCAGCTACATCGTGCGCGACCTCGCGGAGAGCGAGGCCGAGTTCAGCGTGGTGGTCGATTCGTCGCTGACGGAAACCAACCAGAGCGTGCGCGATTTCGCGCTCTGCTCGGCTGCCGACGATCGCGGCCTGTTCGGCCAGAAGACCTACCTGCAACGCGTGTCGAGCGACGTCGCCGCAGGCACGCCGCACGGCCGCTGGATCGGCCTGCTGAACGTGCGCGGCGCCGGTGTCGAGCGCCTGAAGGCGATGCTCGCGACGCTGCAGGCACGTGACGATTTCGACACGCTCGACATCCCCATGCTCCTCAACGAACTGATCGCCGCCGGCGAGAAGATCGAGGTGCAGTACGTGCACGGCCACTGGCGCGGTGTGAACGATCTCGAGGACTTCCGCCGCGCGGGCGACTTCGCGCACGGCCAGACGCCGCTGTCCGAACCGGGCGCCGGCAACGGGGGCGCGCAATGATCGAAGCGGCCCAGTTCGTCGAGGCCGCGCGCGAACGCGGCTTCGACTGGTACGCGGGCGTGCCCTGCTCGTACCTGACGCCGTTCATCAACTACGTGCTGCAGGACCCGACGCTGAACTACGTGTCGGCCGCGAACGAAGGCGACGCGGTCGCGCTGATCGCGGGCGCAACGCTCGGCGGCAAGCGCGGGATCGCGATGATGCAGAACTCGGGGCTCGGCAACGCGGTGAGCCCGCTCACGTCGCTGACTTGGACGTTCCGCCTGCCGCAACTGCTGATCGTCACGTGGCGCGGCCAGCCGGGCGTATCCGACGAGCCGCAGCACGCGCTGATGGGCCCGATCACGCCCGCGATGCTCGACACGATGGAGATCCCGTGGGAGACGTTCCCGACCGACCCCGAACAGGTCGGCCCGGCACTCGACCGCGCGATCGCGCACATGGACGCGACGGGCCGCCCGTATGCGCTCGTGATGCAGAAAGGCAGCGTCGCACCGTATGAGCTGAAGGCCAACCCGGCCGCGCAGCCGCGCGCGCACGTCGCCGCGCAAGCGTCGTCGCGTGCCGCATCGGCCGATGCGTGGCCGACCCGCCATGACGCGCTGCAGCGCGTGATCGCGCACACGCCGGTCGACTCGACCGTCGTGCTCGCGTCGACCGGCTTCTGCGGCCGCGAACTCTACGCGCTCGACGATCGCCCGAACCAGCTGTACATGGTCGGCTCGATGGGCTGCGTGACGCCGCTCGCGCTCGGCCTCGCGCTCGCGCGGCCCGACCTGCGCGTGGTGGCCGTCGACGGCGACGGCGCCGCGCTGATGCGCATGGGCGTGTTCGCGACGCTCGGCACCTACGGCCCGGCCAACCTCACGCACGTGCTGCTCGACAACGGCGCGCACGAATCGACCGGCGGCCAGGCAACGGTGTCGCAGCATGTGTCGTTCGCGGGTGTCGCTGCCGCGTGCGGGTACGCGTCGGCCGTCGAAGGCGATACGCTCGACGTGCTCGATGCGACGCTTGCCGCGCCGGGCGATGGTGCGCAGTTCGTGCGCATCGCGATCCGCACGGGCGTGCCCGATGGCCTGCCCCGCCCGACCGTCACGCCGGTCGAGGTCAAGACCCGTCTGATGCGGCACATCGGCGCCGCGCAGACCGAAGCCTACGTTGAAGGAGCCCATTGATGCTGCTGCTGAACCCCGGCCCGGTCACGCTCACGGAACGCGTGCGCCGCAGCCTGCTGCAACCTGATCTGTGCCATCGCGAAAGCGAATTCTTCGACCTGCAGGATGAGGCGCGTGCGCGCCTCGTCGCCGCGTACGAGCTCGATCCGGCTGAGTGGACGGCCGTGCTGATGACGGGCTCGGGTACCGCTGCCGTTGAAAGCATGATCGCCGCGCTCGTGCCGCAGGACGGCAAGCTGCTCGTGATCGAGAACGGCGTGTACGGCGAGCGGATCACGCAGATCGCGACGCAGTACGGAATCGCGCATGATGTGCTCAAGCATGAGTGGATGCAGGCGCCCGATCTCGCGCAGATCGCTGCGCGTCTTGATGCGGGTGGGTACACGCACGTCGCGGTGATTCATCACGAAACGACGACGGGCCGGCTGAATGATCTCGGCGCGATCGCCGAAGTCTGCCGTTCGCGTGGCGTGAAGATGCTCGTCGACGGTGTCAGCAGCTTCGGCGCGGAAGCGATCGATTTTGCTGGCGGTGATATCGATGCGGTGGCCGCGACGGCGAACAAGTGCCTGCATGGCGTGCCGGGCGCGGCGTTCGTGATCGTGCGTCGCAGCGCACTCGTGAAGGCTGCGAGCCGTACTTACTACCTCGATCTCGGTCGTCTCGCGAAGCTGCAGGATCAGCGGAATACGCCGTTTACGCCTTCTGTGCATGCGTACTATGCGCTCGTCGAAGCGCTGCGCGAGTTTGATGAGGCTGGCGGCTGGCGTGCGCGGCATGCGCATTACAAGGCGCTCGCGGATCAGGCGCAGGCGGGGCTTGCGGCGCGTGGGATGCCGCTGGTGCTGCCGGAAGGTGAATCGTCGGTCGTGCTGCGTGCGTATCGGTTGCCGCAAGGCGTTACGTACGAAACGCTGCACGACGGGCTGAAGGCCCGCGGCTTTGTGATCTACGCGGGGCAAGGCGGGTTGTCGAAGGAACTGTTCCGGATTTCGACGATGGGCGCGATTCAGGCGGCTGATGTTGAGCGGTTGCTGGAAGGGTTTACGGCGTTGACGCGGTAAGCGGCTGCCCTCTCTCGTCGACCTAAGGCCCGCAAGGGCCTTTTTTGTTCTTCGCGGATTTCTGTGGGTGTCGCTTGTCGACCCATTTGGGCCCGTCGGCTCGGCGCGGCGTGGGCGGCAGTTTCCAAGGTGCAGTGGCCATTTGATTCTCGACAACGAATGGTAATTCATCGGCCTATACGAATAGTCGATGTGATGACGATGAATTACCGGAATGACAACGGAAACAGTTGTTCGCTACCTAAATACTTTCGTCAAAGTAACTGACAAGATAAAAAATACAGCAATATCCCCTTTTGGATCACGAATTTCCCAAGGAAAGGAAAGAACATGACCACAGTCGGTCAATACTGGGCTGTAGGACAGTCCACATCATCCCCACTTGCTTTGACGGCATCTGAACTCGCGGGATACCTTGTGTCAGATTGGGTGTCCAATATTCCATCTGTTACCGCCACAGACTTAATGGGGTGGCCACAGTACCTGCTAACCGTAGCAGGATTGACCAACGAACTGACCTTGGTTCCCGAGCTGCGCAATTGTGAGCGACAGTGGAAAGGATTCGTATCATGGATGCTAGGCGTGGCTTCGGCTAGAAAAATTCTTGACGAAGAGGGATACCAGTGGATCGCGCCCGTGAGCGCCTTTTACCCGAACAAAGTTGTGCCGGTGAGTACCCATGGCTGGCATCCCAGCTATCCTTCGAGCCGCCTACGTGTCGCGACTGACCCGAGAAATACATCAAAATTGCGGCCTGACTATATTGCACTGCGCCCAGCGACCTCAGGTGGTAGCTTCAATTGGGCATTGGCCGAAGCCAAGGGTACCAACCGATCTTTAAAATCAATGACTACCGCACCGCGTCCGTGGTCCGATCAAGTGCGTAACGCGAAAGTCTCGATGGTAACGTCCGGCGCTACTGCAGCGACTCCAGTCCATATATCACGCCACATCGTTATCGCAACACGGGTTTCGCCGAATGCATCTCGTGACACAACGCGGCGTCTGCAGATTCGCGCATGGAATTCCGAGAAGACAGTTCTTAATCGAGACACGAACACGGTGGAGTTCGAAGTTATTGCAGCACATTTGCATGGCTTCTGCCAGAACCTTGGCCTCTATAAGAACGCGGACGCCATAGCACTTGCTACACGCCTGAGAACTGGCCCGAGTCAAACGACAGCGGCCGACATTTTTACGATACTACGCGACGAAGCAGCCGAAGAGCTTTATTCGAGAATGGAGATCTATACGCGGCGTCCAGATTACCAAAACCAACGCCCCCCAATGAGAGTTAAATTACCTGAACGCCGCGACCGACGAGGAGTAACAAATGCGACCGTCACCGTAGAAGCTGCGACCTTGGATCTTTTGGGACTGGTACAGAAAACATATGCGGTCGATTCGATCGATATGGTCCGCGTACACGCCTTGTCGAGAGAGCTTGAGGACTCGTATTTGGAGCGGTCTAATGAACGAGGGGCCAATGACTCAATGCAGCGTGATGGCATTACGGTCAGCATGCAAACCACTAACGATTAATCTAGAGTGGGATCCTCCATGCACGTTGAGCTAGAGCTTGGGCGTGTCTCGTTGCACTCGATAGTGCTAACGACGACACGACACCGGCTCCTAGCGATCGATTGACCGTTTGCAAGATGAAGTGGCCTTTTGAGTGTCCGAGTGACGAGATGGGCGAAGGTCCCTTCGTGGCCGAACGCAGCCGGCCACCGCCCTGTGACGCGCGACCGGCGCCGATCGCCCCGGAGCCGAACTTCAGTGTTCTCGAGGGCGCTCGTTGGGAGATGTGTCTAAACTCGTAAGTAAGTAAGTAAGTAAGTAAGTATGCGGGGCGGCCGCCATCTTGATGGGATGTTCTACCCAGCTAAAGGTACTTGAACTTTGTGATCTGTACTTTGCTGTTAAATCGTGCAGCTTTGAACTGGACTGGTTCCGTCGTATTTGCTGTCGTTCGCCCCATAATCCACGGAATCGGTCGATACGTCATCTCTCGGCCATTGATAATTAATTCCAGTACCTCGTACTCCTCCACATATGCGCGCGTAAAAATAGCGTCCACGGGTTTGCCACTCCCAATGAGCGGGCACAAATCGCTTTGCTATGATCTGAGCACTCCCGGTCTGTGTCTTCACTCCGGCAAAGTTGGCAATCTCGAACAATGCTCTGGCGATACAGATGCGGATGACCGCGGAGAAGAAGAAAAGCACGCACGCGGCGCCAAGCTGACCGTGACTCATTAACGTGAATGGAAGCGACACAACGTGATGCAAAGACACTCATGATCTCCAGATTGGTGGTTCCCTCGAGCTTGGTGGAATTGTCAGCAATCCCGTCCCGCATGTCGAGTCCCCCTCCTGGTCGCGTGGAGACCATCAGCGATGGACTCCACCGGCCCCTGAACCAACCTTCGGAATTGTCAAAGACCATCACCCAACAGTGAGCACGGCTATCGTCGCTGGTAGTATGGCCTTAAAGACTCCACGCGATCGACCGGCACATGTACCCATCGCTAAACGAAGACAAGCCACTGGGCATCTATGCCGACCGTGACGGCTCTTTCAGGTCTGAATATCAAATCGGCACCAGACTGGTCTGGGTAAGATGCCGGCATTGTCGCGGATGCCTGGCGTGCGTTGGCCAGGTCGATAAGATGTTGTCCGGCATATGGGTCGCCATGCCCCGCGCTGTCGCGATTGCCGAGGATTACTCTCGAACCAAGATCCCCGAGTTCTGGAGCAAGCATGATATGTCTCAACGAGAAGGGGCGCGCCTGGATGTGTGGGGCATATCCATAACCCCGGGCCTTGGAGAAGCAAGATTTGATATTTCCAGAAATTTTCGCTTTGACTTCTCGTCTCCGACATTTTCGAAAGACGATTACTGGAACGACAATCCCGTCTTACTTCCCGATTTACCTGACCCGCACCATGTGTACGTAGTTCGCGACAGCGTTGGCGGACTCAGTGTGGCTTCGCCAGAGAGTCGATCGCCTTAGGCTACTGCTCCTGACCTGGTGGCGAGGCCGCTTAGCGCCACCCTTCCCACATCAACGCCTTCTGGCAGTCTGTGTAGTAAATCTGCCGTCTTTGTTTCATTTGCAACACCTCCACTGCTCACGCAGCGTCAAGTGTGTTGCATCGATGGAGTGAGTCCGCAGCCAAACGCCGACGCTCTACCCCGCGTTCGCAGCAAATCTGCAAAGCCCTCCCTTTTCCCATCGAGACCATGAAAACCCGTCGCTTCGTTCCTTTACTGGCGCTTGCCGCTGCTCCCGCCGTGCACGCCGCAGACAGCCAGCCTTGCGGCGAAGAAACCGTCACCGCCGTCGCCCGCTGGGCCGGCATCGCCAGCGCACGCATCGCCACGCGCGATGCGGACCGGCTCGTCGTCGCATCGTCATGCAAGATCATGCCGAACGCGCCAGCAACGACGATCGCGGCTGTCGCGTTCGATTCGCTGCCGAAAAGCAAGAACCCGGACGAAAGCAAAAAGCTGCAGGTCGTCGCGCTCGTCGAAGGCGGCAAGGTCGTGGCCGCCGACCGGTCGGTGATTCAGGAAGATGCGGCGACGGAGATCGGCGAGAACAGTTACCGGATCGACACCGCACCCTACCGGCTGTCGCCCGAAGTGCGCGCATTCGGCGTCGTGTTCACGAGCAGCGCGCGGGGACCGAGTTGTCCCGATGCCGACGCAAGCGAAGAATTGACGCTGTGGGTGCGCGAAGGCAACCGTATCCGTCCGGTGTTCGGCACCAATCTCTACGGCTGGGTCAGTGTTGAAGGTGAGGCCTGCGGCGCCAGCTTGGGTGACGCGACCAGCGAAGACGCCCACATGACGATCGCCGTCGAAAAGACCTCCAGCCACGGCTTCGCAGACCTGTCGATCACTGCACGCATCACGAAAAACCAACGCAAGGACAACGAATACTCGGATACGGGCAAGCGCACCGCACGCATGATCGTCCGCTACGACGGCAAGTCATACGGCATCGATATGTTCCGAAACTTCTGGTATTCCCCCGCTTCGATGAAGCGCTTCAAGTAAGGCCGGGGCGTAACGCCCCTACTCCACCACCTTCGCCCCGATCGCATCGCTCGACGCGGGCATCCGCAACGCATCGTCCCGCATGCGTCGCGCCTCACGCGCCGTATACCGATCCTTCAATCTCAGGAACGGTTTCTCGACGAGGAAGTAACTGGCCGTCGCGGCCATCAGCGCCCACACGATCCCAAGCGGAAACGCGTGCGCAACCGGCAGATCCGGGTTCGCGAACGGCTGCTGCCACAGATACAGGCTGAACGAGATCGTGCCGATGAACACGACCGGCCGCGCGCGCAGCCAGCGCGCGCACCAGAACTCGTCGCGGAAATTCAGCACGACGATCACGATCGCGATCAGCGCGGCTTCGAGCGTCACGCCGTACGTCGCATTCCAGAAGCCGCCGAGCCGGTGTTCGGCGAGCGGCATGCCGAGCAGCACGACGAAGACGATTGCCGTCACGATACGCGCCTCACCGCGCCACGAACCGATCCACGCTTCGAGCCGTTCACGGTTGAGCGATGCATAGCAGCCGATCAGGATCGGGTCGACACCGGTGTGTAGCATCATCCCGAGCTGTCCGCGCAGCGCTGGCGCGACGAAATACGTGACGGCGCGCACCAGCGGCACGATCAGGATCAGCGCGGCCAGCCAGCGCGTACCGGCGCGCCGCATGCCGAATACGAACAGCAGCGGCCAGAACCAGTAGAACTGTTCCTCGAGCGCGAGCGACCAGAAATGGCCGAGGTACCACGCGCCGTCCGGATGCAGCGTGTTGTCGGCGGTCAGCCCGAACCACGCCGAGTAATTCCACAGATGCAGCGCGGCATACAGCCACTGCCGGCGGTCGACGTCGAACCAGCCGGCGAACGCGGCGATCGCAACGGCCGCGAGATAGACATAGCAGGCCGGCCAGATCCGCAGCGCGCGGCGCACGTAGAACGACGTCAGCGCGATGCCGCCGGTGCGCGCGAACTCGGCGCGCAGCACGTTGGTGATCAGGAAGCCGCTCAGGACGAAGAAGATCAGCACGCCGAGCCGGCCGTCGGCGATCAGCCGCAACGGCGCGTACCAGCCCGTGTAGCCGCCCGGCAGCACATGTTCGGCGTGTCCGACCACCACCATCGCGACCGCGACGGCGCGCAACCCGGTCAACTGCGTGACGCGTTGGTTCATCGGCTGGTTCCCGTTGGCACGGTAAAGGAGCAGGAGATGGCCGGCGCCCCGACTGGCACGCCGATATGCCGCCGGGATTTTGTATGAAAAATATCGGAATGAAATTGCTTCAAAAATCCCCGGGCCGACAGTGGCGGTCGCACACGCCCCAGCGAGCCGACGTCGAGCGCGGCGAATGGGCATAATGACAAGCCTTGTCCGGCGGCGGCCGGTCCGATGCCCACGCAACGATTTTTGCGGCGCAGCAACACCCGAGTACCCCGCCCGCACACCGGCCCGCGCCTCGTCCGCCTCCTGTCGACCTTCACCCGGAGCCTGTCTGTGTACCCACCGATCGAACCCTACGCCCACGGCCACCTCGACACCGGCGACGGCCATCGCATCTACTGGGAGCGCTGCGGCAACCCGGCCGGCAAACCCGCCGTGTTCCTGCACGGCGGCCCCGGTGCCGGCTGCAGCCCCGACCATCGTCGCCTGTTCGACCCGGAGCGCTACGACATCCTGCTGTTCGACCAGCGCGGCTGCGGGCGCTCGACGCCGCATGCGAGCCTCGAGAACAACACGACCTGGCATCTGGTCGCCGATATCGAACGCCTGCGCGAGATGGTCGGCGCCGAGCAATGGCTCGTATTCGGCGGATCGTGGGGCAGCGCGCTGTCGATTGCCTATGCGGAGACCCACCCCGAACGCGTGAGCGCGTTGATCGTGCGCGGCATCTTCACGATGCGCCGCGCGGAACTGCTGTGGTACTACCAGGAAGGTGCTTCGTGGCTGTTCCCCGACCTGTGGGAAGACTTCCTCGCGCCGATTCCGGAAGCCGAGCGCGGTGACCTGATGGCCGCCTACCATCGCCGGCTGACCGGCAACGACGAAGCCGCGAGGCTCGAAGCCGCGCGCGCATGGAGCATCTGGGAAGGCCGCACGATCACGCTGCTGCCCGATCCCGCGCTCGCCGCGCATTTCGCCGACGGCCACTACGCGCTCGCGTTCGCGCGGATCGAGAACCACTACTTCGTAAACAAGGGTTTCGTCGAGGAAGGCCAGCTGCTGCGCGACGCCCATCGCCTCGCCGGCATTCCGGGCGTGATCGTGCAAGGCCGCTATGACGTCGCGACGCCCGCACGCACCGCGTGGGAACTGTCGAAGGCGTGGCCGGAGGCGACGTTCGAGATCGCGCCCGGCGCCGGGCACGCTTATAACGAGCCGGGGATCCTGGAAGCGTTGATCGCGGCGACGGACCGGTTCGCTGCGTAGTCCACGCAGTGCAATGCAACGCGGCGCGTGCTGCCGGCACGCACACGCGCCGCCCGATCAAAGCGCGGTTTCGACGATCGTCCTGCCGCTGATCGCCCGCTCGACGAGCTGCTCGTCGCCGACCTTGCGGATCGCGTCGTCGAGCAGCCCTTCCGGCTCTTCGGTCGCCACCTTCAGCAAGCCCGACAGCCCGCGCGCGTCGAGCACCACCAGCGTCTCCATCGAATCCGCGCGGCTCACGAGCACACGGCGCCACGCCGGCCCCGCGCCGAAGCTCGCGCAGAGCGCAATCGTCTCGCTGCCGAGCGTGTAGTCGAAGTTCTTGATCATGATCTGTCGCCGTTGCAGGGGAATGGCGACGCGTGACGGCGCGGCGCCGTAACGTCGACGCACCCGCGCGTGCCGCCGGCGCCGGACAATGGTCCGGACCATTCGCCGGCATCACCATGCTAGGCGTGCAGTATTAACGAAGACTTAAACGGGAAATCGCCCGCATGGGCGTCACGCGTTACGGCACGTCGAGCGGCTCGACCGTCACCCCGACCTTCAGCTCCTGATCCGCGCCGCCGCCGCGGATCACGCCGCGCAGCGGCGTCACATCGGCATAGTCGCGGCCGATCGACAGCATCACGTAGTCGTCGCCCGGCGCGCGATCGTTGGTCGGATCGAGCTGCAGCCAGCCGTTGTCCTCGGGCCATGCCGGGTCGTACACCTCGACCCACGCATGCGACGCATCGGCGCCGATCAGCCGCGGCTGACCGGGCGGCGGCTGCGTGAGCAGATAGCCGCTCACGTAACGCGCGGCCAGCCCGAGCGAGCGCAACGCGCCGATCATCACGTGCGCGAAATCCTGGCAGACACCCTTGCGCAACCGCAGCGCATCGAGCGCCGACGTCGTGATGTCGGTGCTGTTCGGCGTGTACGCGAAATCGGCGTGCACGCGCCGCATCAGGTCCCAGGCGGCCTGCACGAGCGGACGTTGCGGCGTGAAGCTCGCGGCCGCATACGCGGCGAGTTCGGGATCGCACGCGACGTGCGGCGACGCGAACACGAATTCGCTCGCCGCGTCGTACGGCTGCCCCGCGCGGAACCGCAAGCGGTCACGCACGGCTTCCCACGCGGTCGCACGTTTTGCATCGGGATTTGCGATCGCAGGCGGCGGCTCGCCGCGCGCGCCGAGCGACCACACGGGCGGCGTCACGCGCACCGTGCTGCGGCTGCGCACGAGCAGCGCGTCGTGCGGCTGGTTCAGCGCGAACGACGCGCGCGCATTGCCGAATGCGTCGATCTCCGTGCCGACGGATTCCGGAGCGGGCTCGATGTCGAGCGAGAACGACAGCACTTGCTGGCGCGGCGTCACGAGCGGTTGCAGGCGCGCCTGGTGCTGCGCGGATTCGACACGCGCCGCATACCGGTATTCGGTATCGTGCGTGACGCGCAGCAACCGGCCCGGTGCAACGGCGGCCGGTGCGACCGGTGCGCTCGGTGTCGCTGCGGGTCGTGCATTGCCCGCGCCAGACGGCGCCTTTACCGCGCCTTTCGTCGTCACCATAGCGTCCTGCCCGCCTCGCGCACGTGGCTGAAATAGCGTTCGCCGATCCGGTTCGACAGTTCCCACACCGCCTTCACCGTCGTGTCGAGCGCGGCGAGCAGCTTGTCGTGCCGGCCGCCCTCGGCGGTTTCGCAAAGCTCGTGCAGCGACCACGCGGGCACGTCCGGAATCGTCTCGGCCAGCTCGGACAGTGCATAACCTTCGCTGCGCTCGACTTTCGTCAACCGGCCGCGCAGCGCCTGCACGACCCAGCCGAGCGAGCGCGGGTTGTCGGTATCGAGCAGCACGAGCGACAGCAGCGGCGCGACATCAAAGCCGCGCTGGAACCGCGAGCGGAACGTGATCGTGCTGTCGAACAGCTCCAGCACGAGTTCGAAACCGTCCTGCCGATGCACCGCGCCTTCGTCGAACGCGAACTTCAGCACGCTGCACAGGAAGTCCAGCCGGTCGATCTGCCGGCCGATCGACAGCAGGCGCCAGCCGTCGTCGCGCGTCATGTTGTCGGTCTGCGCGCCGGTGATCGCGCCGAGCAGCAGGCCGAGGCGCTCCAGCAGCAGCAGCGCTTCGTTGCCGATCTGTTCTTCGGCCTCGGGCAGGCCGGCACTGTCCGCGAACAATTGTGTCGCGTCGTCGATCAGGCGCCATTGATCGCTCGACAGCCGTTCGCGGATCGCGGCGGCCGCGCCGCGCATCCCGAACAGGCACGACGCGATGCCCGACGTGCGATCCGCGCCGCGCGTCAGCGAGGTCGCGAGCGCATGCTGGAACGCGCGCGGCGCATCGACGGCATTCGGCGCGTCGGCCGCGATCAGGCCCGTATCGCGGCACAGCGTGTCGATCAGCTCCAGATGCGCGGGACTGTCGACGTCGTCTTCGCCGCGCAGCCTTTCGAGCGCGGCGCGCGCCAGTCGCATCAGGTTGGTCGCCCGCTCGGTGTAACGGCCGAGCCAGAACAGGTTCTCGGCCGCCCGGCTCGCGATCGCGCGCGGCCGTTCGACGAGGTCGTCAGGACCGAGGTGCGTCTGCAGCAGCGTCGTCGAATCGACGATGCCTTCGGTCATCACCCACGTATCGACGGTGCTGCCGCCGCGCGGCATCGGCGCATTGAACAGCGTGTCGCGCGTGCCGACCCGCGACAACCCGCCCGGCAGGAGCCGCCAGCGCTGCGCGCCGTCGGCGAGCGCGAAGACGCGCATCAGCAGCGGCTTCGGCACGATGCGTGCGCTGCCGTTGCCGTCGGGCGCGTCGGGCCGCGGCCAGGTCGGCGCCTGCGACAGCGGCAGGTCGGCCTGCACCGTGTAGTGTTCGGGCTGCGCGAGGATTCGTGCGCGCCATTCGGCCAGCTGCGCCTGCGTGAGCCGCGCGCCGATCACCGGTTCGAACGCGCCGCCGGCCTGCCCCTCGGGTGGATAGGATGCCTTGACGATACTGCGCGCGAGATGCGGCAGCGCGTCGGCACAGGCAGCCTCCTCGCCGCACCACCACGAATGCACGGCCGGCAGCGTCAGCGTTTCGCCGAGCAGCCCTTCGGCGAGGCGCGGCATGAAGCCGAGCATCGCCGGCGATTCGAGGAAGCCCGAGCCCGGCGCGTTCGCGAGCAGCACGTTGCCCGCGCGCACGGCCTGCAACAGCCCCGGCACGCCGAGCATCGAATCGGGGCGCAGTTCGAGCGGATCGAGCCACGCGTCGTCGACGCGGCGCAGGATGCCGTGCACCGGCTCGAGCCCGCGTAGCGTCTTCAGGAATACGCGGTTGTCGCGGGCGGTCAGGTCGCCGCCTTCGACGAGCGTGAGGCCGAGGTAGCGCGCAAGATACGCGTGCTCGAAATATGTCGCGCTGTGCGGCCCCGGCGTCAGCAACACGATCCGCGAGTTCTTGCGGGCCGGGCTGAGCGACTGCATGCTCTGCAGCAATGCGCGGTACGCGGACGCGAGCCGCTGCACGCGCAGCCCGCGAAACCCGCGCGGAAAGAGCCGCGACACGATCAGGCGGTTTTCGAGCAGGTAGCCGAGTCCGGCCGCGCCCTGCGTGTGCTGCGCGACGATCCGCCACTGCCCGTCGGGGCCGCGCGCGAGATCGAACGCGACGACATGCAGCCAGGTGTCGCCCGGCACGCGTGCGCCGCGCATCGCGCGCAGATAGCCGGGATGGCCGGTGACGAGCGCCGGCGGCAGCAACCCGCGCTGCAGGATCATCTGAGGGCCGTACAGGTCGGCCAGCGTCGCGTTGAGCAGCCGCACGCGCTGCAGCACGCCGCGCTCGATCGCGACCCAGTCCTCGGGCGTGACGATCAGCGGCAGCAGGTCGAGCGACCACGGGCCGACCGCGCCGTCGCCGGCGCGCTGCTCGTGCAGTTGGTAGAACAGGCCGTTCTCGCACATGCGCCGGTGCAGTGCGTCGGCGCGACGATCGAGGTCGGCCACGCCGTCGCTGCCGATCGATGTGAAGAAACTGCGCCACGCGGGCGCGAGCGCAGGCGCGTTCAGGCCGGCCGCGCTGCCGCGCAGTTCGTCGTAACGGCCGGCCGCCGCGGGCGCCGCGAGCGCGGCGGCCAGTTCGGCGGCATCCGGCTGCGCGCCGGAATCAAAAAGCGTGGGCATCGCGTCGGGGGCGGCGAGATGATCGGTGTCAATGGGCGGCACGATGTCGTTCCGTCTTCAGGGTGCAACCGCGCGTGCGCGCCGCCGCACCAGCGGCAAGCTGCGGCGGCGCGCGGCCGCAATCTGCCCGCATCCTAGCATTCCGGCGAGCCCGCCGGGAGGTCGCGAGCCGCGTATCGTCATCCGCCCCGTCATCGCTGGATCACGGCCGCCGCAAGTCGAGCGTGAACGGGAATTCGCGGCTCGGCGCGGCAGCCGCGACCTCCATCCGCCCCGGCGTATGCCCCATCTCGACGAAGCGTGCGAGCCGGCGGCTCTCGGCTTCGTATGCATTGACCGGGAACGTCGCGTAGTTTCGGCCGCCCGGATGCGCGACGTGATAGCGGCAGCCGCCCAGCGAGCGGTGCAGCCACGTATCGACGATGTCGAACGTGAGCGGCGCGTGCACGCCGATGGTCGGATGCAGCGCGGACGGCGGCGCCCATGCCTTGTACCGGACGCCCGCGACGTACTCGCCGACGGTGCCGGTCGGCTGCAGCGGCAACGCGCGGCCGTTGACGGTTACGACGTGCCGGTTGTCGTTCAGCCCCGTCACGCGCACTTCGAGCCGCTCGACCGACGAATCGACGTAGCGCACCGTGCCGCCGGGCGCCCCCTCCTCGCCCATCACGTGCCACGGCTCCAGCGCGCCGCGCAGCGACAGCTGCATGCCATTCACCGCGATCTGGCCGAACAGCGGGAAGCGGAATTCGAAGTGCGGCGCGAACCACGCCGGATCGAACGCGAAACCGGCATCGCGAAGTTCGGCCAGCACATCGTCGAAATCCATCTGAAGAAACCCGGGCAGCATGAAGCGGTCGTGCAGCGCGGTGCCCCAGCGCGTGAGCGGCGTCGTGTACGGCGCGGCCCAGAAACGCGCGACCAGCGCGCGCAGCAGCAGTTGCTGCACGATGCTCATCCGCGCATGCGGCGGCATCTCGAACGCGCGCAGTTCGAGCAGGCCGAGCCGGCCGGTCGACGAATCGGGCGAATACAGCTTGTCGATACAGAACTCGCTGCGGTGCGTATTGCCCGTCACGTCGATCAGCAGGTTGCGCAGCACGCGGTCGACGAGCCACGGCGGCATGTCCTGCCCGAACAACAGCTTGTTGCGCTGGATCTCGGCGAACGCGATGTCGAGTTCGTAGAGCTGGTCGTTGCGCGCCTCGTCGACACGCGGCGCCTGGCTCGTCGGCCCGATGAAGAGCCCGGAGAACAGGTACGACAGCGACGGGTGGTTGTGCCAGTACGCAATCAGGCTCGCGAGCAGGTCCGGACGGCGCAGGAACGGGCTGTCGGCCGGCGTCGCGCCGCCGAGCACGAAGTGGTTGCCGCCGCCCGTGCCGACGTGGCGGCCGTCGACCATGAACTTCTCGCTGCACATCCGCGACTGCCATGCGGCGTCGTACAGGAATTCGGTGTGGTCGACGAGCTCGTCGAAGCTCGCGGCCGGATGGATGTTCACTTCGATCACGCCGGGATCGGGCGTCACTTGCAGCATCTTCAGCCGCGCATCGCGCGGCGGCGGGTAGCCCTCGAGCACGAGCTTTACACCAAGCGCGTGCGCGGTCAGCTCGATCGCGCCGAGCAGTTCGAGATAATCCTCGAGCGCGGCGAGCGGCGGCATGAACAGGTACAGGATGCCTTTGCGCACTTCGACGCACAGCGCGGTGCGCGTGATCCACGCGGCCGATTCGAAGCGCTCGGGCCGGCGCTGCGGATCGTGCGCCGCGGTGCGTCCGTCCGCGGCCGTGCCGTCGTTGCGCCACTGCATGACCGTCTGCGCGGACGCTTCGCGATGCACGCCGGACAGGTAGCGCGGCGCATCGGCCGGGCCCGCGTAGCGCGCGCGGATCGCGGCGGCTTCCGGCAGCGCGGCGCGCGGCGCGAACGGATCGCGCTCGACGAGATACGGATGGTCGGCGCGGCTGGCCCACGGCAGCGAATCGAGCGGCAGCCGATAACCCATCGGCGAATCGCCGGGCACGAGGTACATCCGCTCGTCGCGGAAGAACCACGGGCCCGTCTGCCAGCGCGGCCCGTCGAGGCCCGACCGATCGCGGCCCGGCTGATCGTCCGTGCGCTTGACCGGCAGCACGTAGCCGACCACGCTGTCGAGCTGCTGATCGAACACCTTGCGCAGCCGCGCACGCTCGAGCTCGTCGTCGAGTCGCGAGTCGAACGGATCGACGTTGACCGGCAGCCGGCGCTCGCGCCACAGGTAGTACCAGACGTCCTCATAACCGGGCCGGATGAATTCGTCGGTCAGGTTCAGCCGCGCGGCGAGCGCATCGATGAAGCGCTTCGCGTCGTCGGTCGTATACGCGGACGGCTCGCGCTCGTCGGCGAACAGCGACGGATCGTGCCACACGGGCTGGCCGTCGGCACGCCAGAAGATCGACAGCGCCCAGCGCGGCAATTGCTCGCCCGGATACCACTTGCCCTGCCCGAAGTGCAGGAAGCCGCCGTCGCCATATTCGGCGCGCAGCCGCTGCACGAGTTCGGTCGCATAGCCGCGCTTGGTCGGGCCGAGCGCGTCGGTGTTCCATTCGGCGCCGTCGCGATCGTCGATCGACACGAAAGTCGGCTCGCCGCCCTGCGTGAGCCGCACGTCGCCGGCCGCCAGCGCGCCGTCGACCTGCGTACCGAGCGCCAGCACGGCGTCCCATTGCGATTCCGTATACGGTTTCGTCACGCGCGGCGATTCGTACACGCGCGTCACGGTCATCTCGTGCTCGAACGACACCTCGCACTCGTCGATCAGCCCTTCGACCGGCGCGGCGCTCGTCGGCTGCGGCGTGCATGCGAGCGGGATATGCCCTTCGCCGGCGAGCAGGCCCGACGTCGGGTCGAAGCCGATCCACCCGGCGCCCGGCAGGTAGACCTCGCACCACGCGTGCAGGTCGGTGAAGTCGACCGACGTGCCGCTCGGGCCGTCGAGCGATTTCACGTCGGGTGTGAGCTGGATCAGGTAGCCCGATACGAAACGCGCGGCGATGCCGAGATGACGGCACAGCTGCACGAGCAGCCACGCGCTGTCGCGGCACGAGCCGGACGCGAGTTCGAGCGTCTGCTCGGGCGTCTGCACACCGGGCTCCATCCGCACGAGATAGCCGATGTCGCGCTGAAGCTGCTGGTTCAGCGCGACGAGGAAGTTCACGGTGCCGGCCGGCGTGAGATCGACGCCGTCGAGATACGTGCGGAACAGCGGCGAAGCGCTCGTCCGCGGGTCGCACACGAGGTACGGTGCAAGCTCGGTCTTCAGCGCGTCGTCGTAGCTGAACGGGTATTGTTCGGCGCTCGCTTCGAGGAAGAAGTCGAACGGGTTGTACACCGACATCTCGGCGACGAGATCGATCGTGATCTCGAAATGCTCGGTGCGCTCCGGAAACACGAGCCGCGCGAGATAGTTCGAGAACGGATCCTGCTGCCAGTTGATGAAGTGCTGCGCGGGCTCGACCGTCATCGAATACGCGAGGATCGGCGTCCGGCAATGCGGCGCGGGACGCAGCCGCACGACCTGCGGGCCGAGGTTGACGAGCTGGTCGTAGCGATAGCGGGTGGTGTGATGCAGCGCGACGTGGATGGACATGGGAGCTCGGTTCGGGTTGGGCCGGCCGCGCACGCCGCGTCGCACTCGACGCGGCGGCCCGGCATGGCGGATTCGGCGAAAGCGTGCGTCGGCTCAGACGAGCTCGGGCGTCTGCACGACGCTGATCTCGACGCCGACGGCCGTCGCGCCGAGCCCCGTCACCGGCTGCGCGTCGCGATAGTCGAGGCCGACCGCGATGCGCACGTAGCGCTCGTCCGGGCAGCGGTTCATGAACGGATCGAACCCGACCCAGCCGAGCCCTTCCACATAGGCTTCGGCCCATGCATGGCCGGCCGGCTGCTGCATCAACGCGGCGGCCAGCGGCTGTGCGCCGAGCGCCGGTTGCGGCAGCCCCTGCGATTGCGCGGCGTGCGACGCGCCGAGCACCTGCTGCATGCCCTCGCCGCTCTGCAGCGCGAGCGCTTCCTCCTCTTCGGCGTCGCCGGCGTTCTGCTTCGCATCGGCGATGCGTTGCATCGCGCTGTCGGCGAGCACGTAGCCCGAGATATAGCGCGCGGGAATCTTCAGGACGCGCGCGGCCGCGATGAACGCATGCGCATGGTCGCGGCTCGTGCCCTCGCCGCTTTGCAGCGCGGTTTCCGCGTCGACGGGCGCGTCGGCGGCCAGGTTCGGCGCATACGCGATGCGGCCGTGCACTTCCGTCATCAGCCAGTGCAATGCGTCGAGGCCGCGCGGATCGATGGGCAGCGCTTCCGTGAGCTCGCGCACGGTGTCGCCGGCCTTCGTGAGCGCGGTCTCGCGCTCGAAGATCCACGGCGGCGCATAACCCTCGGGATTCCCGAGAATGCCCGCGCGGTCCTGCGTCTCGACGACGCCGGCCGCGATGACGACGATCTCGGCCTTCGCGCCGCGGTCGTGACGCACGAGGTCGATCCGGTTGCCGAGGCCGTCGGCGTACGACAGCGACGGCTCGACGCCGTCGATCGTGACCTGCCACGCGCGCACCGTCTGCCCGGGGCCCGACTGCGGGCGCAGCCGCAGCCGTTGCAACGCATGGGTGGCTTGATCGTCGAACCGATAACGCGAGATGTGTCGAATGGCGAGTCGCATGGCAAGTCTCAGTCGAAGTTGTAAGCCTGGGCGATTTCGATCCCGAGGCTGTTGTTGCGGCCGATGAAGTCGGTCAGGAACTCGTGCAGGCCGCTCTTGAAGATCCGCTCGACCGAGGTATCGGACAGCATCTGCAGAATCTTCGTGGCCGTGTCGTGACACGGGTGTGTCACGCCGTAATCCTTCGCGAGCAGGTTCAGGCTCGACACGACGCGCCCGTAGCAATAACGCAGCGAACGCGGCATGCGGCCGTTCAGGATCAGGTAGTCGGCGATGTTCATCGGCTTGTACTGCACGTCGTACACCCAGCGGTACGAACGGTGCGCGGCGACGCAGCGCAGGATCGTCTCCCACTGGTAGTTGTCGAGGATCGTGCCGACGTGCGACACGGACGGCAGCAGCAGGTGGTACTTCACGTCGATGATCCGTGCGGTGTTGTCCGCGCGCTCGATGAATGCGCCGATTTGCGCGAAATCGAAGATCTCGTTGCGCAGCATCGTGCTGTAGAAGCTGCCGAGGATCAGCGCGGTTTCGCGCTTCACCTGGTCGAGCACGGCCGGCAGCTCGCTCTCCGGCACCGGCTCCGCAAGCGCGCGGCGCAACGAGAGCCACGCGCCGTTCACGCTCTCCCACGCTTCGCGCGTCAGCGCCGTGCGCACCATCCGCGCGTTCGAGCGCGCGGCCTCGATGCACGCCAGCACGCTCGACGGGTTGTCGCGGTCGCGCAGCAGGTAGTCGGTCACGGTATCGGCCGCATACGCATCGTATTTCTGCCGGTAGCCGTCGTCCGTGCCCGAGCTGACGAGCACCGACGACCATTCGGCCGGCGCGTCGGACGTGCGCGTGAGCGCCATCCGCAGCCCGGCATCGACGATGCGCGCGATGTTCTCCGCGCGCTCGATATAGCGGTACATCCAGTAGAGACCGCTTGCAGTACGTCCCAGAAGCATCTCGTGTCCACTCCGTCTTCATTCGGTTGGCGCGCCGGTCGCGGCGCGCGCGGTCGCGTCCGGCTCAGTCGGCCAGCACCCAGGTGTCCTTGGTGCCGCCGCCCTGGCTCGAGTTGACGACGAGCGATCCCTCCTTCAGCGCGACGCGCGTGAGCCCGCCCGGCGTGATGCGGATCCGGTCCGACACCAGCACGAACGGCCGCAGGTCGACGTGGCGCGGCGCGAGGCCGGCGTCGGTCAGGATCGGCGTCGTGGACAGCGCGAGCGTCGGTTGCGCGATGTAGTTCGCGGGGCGCGCGCGCAGCTTCGCGGAAAACGCCTCCAGCTCGGCCTTCGACGCGCACGGCCCGACCAGCATCCCGTAGCCGCCCGAGCCGTGCACCTCCTTCACGACCAGTTCGTCGAGATGCTCGAGCACGTACTTCAGGCTGTCGGCCTCGCCGCAGCGCCAGGTCGGCACGTTCTCCAGCAGCGCCTTGCGGCCCGTGTAGAACTCGACGATCTCCGGCATGTACGAGTAGATCGCCTTGTCGTCGGCGATGCCCGTGCCGGGCGCATTCGCGATCGTGATGTTGCCGGCGCGGTACACGTCCATGATCCCCGCGACGCCGAGCACCGAATCGGGGCGGAACGTGAGCGGGTCGAGGAACGCGTCGTCGACGCGGCGGTACAGCACGTCGATCGGGCGGAACCCTTCGGTCGTGCGCATCGCGACGCGACCGTCGATCACCTGCAGGTCGCTGCCCTCGACGAGGTGCACGCCCATCTGGTCGGCGAGGAACGAATGTTCGTAGTACGCGGAATTGTGGATGCCGGGCGTGAGCACGGCGATGGTCGGGTTGTCGGCGTTGCCGCCCGGCGGGCACACGGCCGCGAGCGACTGGCGCAGCAACTGCGGATAGGTTTCGACCGGGCGCACCTTCACCTGCTGGAACAGCTCGGGGAAGAGCTGCATCATCGTCTCGCGGTTTTCCAGCATGTACGACACGCCGGACGGCGTACGCGCGTTGTCCTCCAGCACGTAGAACTCGTTCTCGCCGGTACGGACGATGTCGACGCCGATGATGTGCGTGTAAACGTTTCCGGGCGGCCGGAAGTCGATCATCTCCGGCACGAATGCTTCGTTGTGCGCGATCAGGTGCTTCGGCACGATGCCCGCGCGCACGATCTCCTGCCGGTGATAAATGTCGTCGAGGAACGCATTGAGCGCCATCACGCGCTGCTCGATCCCGAGCGATAGCCGGCTCCATTCCGCGCCCGAGATGATGCGCGGGACGATATCGAACGGGATCAACCGCTCGGCGGCCTCTGCGTCGCCGTAAACGGCGAACGTGATGCCCGTCTTGCGGAACACACCTTCCGCGTCGTGGGCTTTCTGGGCGAGGCTCGCGGGATTCTGCGTGTCGAGCCACCGCTTCAGGCGCGCGTAAGGCGCCCTTACCATGTCGCCGGATTGCAGCATTTCATCGAATGGCTTCATCGATCTTTTCTCCATCGATCGTTTTCCCCGGCATTGCGCATGCCGGACCGGCGTAATCAATGCTGTGCAAGGAACGTGCCTTGTGCAATCTCCTCGATATCCCCCCGTTTTTGCGCCACGCCAGGCACGCCCGCGCGGCATTGCGCACCACAACGGTGCAGCGCCCGACGCAACGTGCGTCCGCGTGCGCCGCGAGTGCGCACGGTCGATGCTGCGCCGCGTCTTTCGAACATAGTTCCCCCGCGTGTCACGATTGTGCAATCTGCACTGCACAAAAAAAGCGGCGCGACCGGGCACCGGGCAGCCGCAATGGAGGCGGGCCGGCACGCGCACGGCGCAACCGGCCCTGGGGGAAGTACCGTCTGCGGCGCGCCGGCAGTTCGACGCTGTGAACTGTCCGGTTAGCCGGGTCCGGCACCTCAACGCTATGTAGCCGTAATCCCGCCGACAACGCCCATGCATATTTCGACTGACACCGATCGAAAAAAAACATCGGGCCGATCCACGCGAGGCGCGGTACGCTAGAAAATTGGTGCAGCACACGGTGCCGCCGCCCTCAGGCGCCCGACTATAAAAAGCGACGATCGAAATGGAAGCAAAGTGGCTGGAAGATTTCCTGAGCCTTGCGGATACCAAGAGCTTCTCCCGGGCAGCACGTAACCGGCACCTCACGCAGTCGGCATTCAGCAGACGAATTGCCGCGCTCGAAACCTGGATGGATGCGAAGCTGGTCGACCGGAGCATCAACCCGATCACGCTGACGCCCGCCGGCCAGATGTTCCGCGGGCTCGCCGCGGACATCCTGCGCAGCATGTATGCGGCGCGCAATCTCGTGAACGGCTACGACCAGTTCGCGGCCAGCGACCAGGTCGTGCGTTTCGCCGTCGCGCATACGCTCGTCTTCACGCTGTTTCCCGAATGGCTCAAGCAGCTCAACGGCGAGGTCGGCCACGTGACCGCGCGCGTGAACGCGGTGAACGTGCCGGAAGGCGTGCAGCAGCTCGTCGAAGGCGAATGCGACCTGCTGCTCGGCTATCACCATCCGCAACTGCCGATCGTGCTCGACCCGAATCACTTCCCGTTCGTCAGCCTCGGCGTCGAGCGGATCCTGCCTGTGTCGACACCCGATGCGCGCGGCAAGCCGGTGTTCCAGCTGCCGGGCACGCCCGACGCCCCGCTGCCGCTGCTCGCGTATTCGTCGGGCGCGTTCCTCGGCAACATCGTCGAGATGCTGCTGCTGAATGCGACGGAGCCGTATGTACTGCACCGCTGCTTCGAGACGCACATGTCCGAGGCATTGAAAGGCATGGTCGTGGCCGGGCACGGGATCGGCTGGCTGCCGGAGAGCTGCGTCGCGAAGGAGCTCGCGGACGGCACGCTCGTGTGCGCGGGCACCGGGGACTGGATCACCGAACTCGAAATCCGCCTGTATCGATCGGCACGCAAGCGCGGGCTCGCGGCCGAGCAGCTGTGGACCTACATCATGAACCGGCCGCGCACGGCGGTCGAAGGTTCGGCCGCTGCGGAGCAGGCCGCCGCGCCGCCGATACGCACCACGCGGCGAATCGCCGGCGGCAGCCGCTGATCCTTGCATTCGCGTCGTGCAGGTTCACGGCGTGAATGCCCTTTCTCGAAACAGCAATCTGCAATCCCGCCGCAGTCCGTGAAATCCCTGTGCCGGGCCCGCAATCGACATCAGACGAAACGCAAACGTTTGCGTTTCGATATCGCATTTTTTACGGTTGCGGTATTACGTCCGAATATTCAGCCTGATTTTTCGGGCAGAAATACCCTGTTACAGAACAAATTAAAAGTTTCTGTTTACCTGTAACAATCCAAAATAACAAAAACGTCGCACCCTCTTTTCATGATGCGCAACCTGTATCCGAACCTTCATTGATTCGTCTCGAACACAGCCGCAAAAACTTCTTTTATCAGTCGTTACTGTTCGGCACGAACGTCGATACCTCCGACGTGATTCAATGCGTGCTCGATCATCGCTACCGACGAGCAATAATCATATTCGGCAATATCGACTTTCTTCAGCGCCAAGTGAGTCAGACGAATCCGTCGTTATCCTATTTAAATAAGATATTTCGCCCCGTCAGATTCCGCCCACATGCGGTTGTTGGTTCAAAAACCATCGTGTATCAATAGCGTGTCGCAAAAAGAACGCTGGCAAATCTGACTCGGAATAAATGCCTGTCATTGATTCCGGACGGGAGGTTGCAATGTCTTCCTCGTTTCGACAGCATGCTCGCCCTTTCCTGAGCGCCTTCATCTCCGCGCTCTGCATGAATGCGATGGCCCAGGCCCCCGCGTCCGGTCTCGGCGCGAATCGCTACGTGATTTCGTATATCTGCGGCGACGCACGGATCGACGGGACCGCACCGCTTCCCCCGGACGGCCGGCCCTACAACCTGGGCGTGTCGTTTGCCTCCGCCAGTACCGGGCAGCCGCTGGCCAACGTGCAGGTGCGCCTGCGGCGACATGGCCGCGTGCTCGTCGAATTCAACGCATCGGGGTCGCGCTGCCTGTTCAGCGTGCCGGATGCCAGCTACCGGGTCGAAGGGACCTATCAAGGCGCCACACAGTTCGCGATCGTCGAAACGGGCGCGCTCACCACGCAGTTGCGATGGTGAACGCCGCCTGAATCCGCCCCGACCGCGACATTCACCGCAGCGTATCGAATCGAGGAGCATTGAATGACTCGTGCAGAACGACCGGACGACTCACCCGCCAGCCAGCCGAAGCCCTCGTGGGGCCCTGGAAAGAACGCGGCACTCAGCTTCGTCGCGTTCGCCGCGATCTTCGGCCTCTTCGCGTATGCCGAACGGGACTCGGTGGTCGGCCACGCGAGCATCGCGCACGACATCTCCCGCGTGATCACCACCGCCGTCGGGAAATACCGCAAGGCGATCGTCGCCGCGACTTCCCGCGCAACCGGGGCTTCCGGCACGACGGTCGCGGTCGCCGCCGTGACCGCACCCGCATCGACGATTGCACGACAAGTCACGCCGTCCGCACCGATTCCGCAGCCGCCGGCTACGACGGCACGCCAGGTGTCGACGGTGCCGTCCGTCACGGCCGCGGTCGACCCGGAAGCCGCCCCGCAAACGACATCAGGCGCCGTTGCAAAACGCCGGCCACCGTCCCATGCAGCGCCCATGGCACTGGCAGCCAATACACATGTCGCGCCGGCCTCCGGTCGCGCCGTCGCACGGCACGGCGTCGTGCATCACCCGCCGCGAACCGAAACGCTGGCGGGTACGAGAAAACGCCTGGACTACGCGCCGAAGCCGCGCTCGTACGGCACCGACACGGCGCGCATGCAGACGGCAAGCGTCACGCATGCGGAACTGGAAGGCGCACGTGCGCTGGCGAAGGCGCGCTCGTGCGCGGTGATCGACGAATGGAACTGTGTGGAGCAAAACGCGAGCCGCGCGCTCGCGATCGACCCGACGAACCGTGAATCGCGTGCGCTGCTCGGGCAAGCGATCCGCAATCACCTGTGAACCGGTCGGACGCCGCCGGGCCTCGCCGCCCGGTGGCGCGGCGGCCGGCGACGCGCGTCGTTGGGCGTGCAACCGATGTGATTGCTTCAGAGTGAGGAGTCACCGTGGACAACAATCGGAAACAACCATGCACGACCGTCGCTCCGTCCAACCGGCGGATCCTCCTGCATGCGCCGCTGGTGTTGCTGCTCGTCGCGTCGGGCCCCTGCTTCTCCGCCGAAGGCGACGCGAAACCGCGTGGCGCGAGCGAAATCGCCGGATCCGCACCGGATGCGCTTGCGCCCGCCCGGCAAGCGAGCGTGACGTCGATACAGATCGCCGAGGATTCGGGCACGCTGCCGCCTCATGCGCCGACGCCGATCGCACAGGCATCGGATGCGTCGATGCAGATCGCGCAGGCACCGAACCCGGCCATGCCGACCACGGTCGTGGTGGACCCGGACGCCCCGCCGCCGGGTGATCCGGGGCCCAGCGCGACATCGCCGACTACGCCGGCCCCGGTCGCGCAGGCGTCGAACGCGCCGATACAGCTTGCCCAGGCATTCGACACCGCGCCTCCGAATCCGTCGGCATCGCACGCGCGCACTTCGAATGCCACGATGCAGCTTGCCCAGGCATTCGACACCGCGCCTCTGAATCCGTCGGCATCGCACGCGCGCACGTCGAATGCCCCGATGCAGCTTGCGCAAGCATCCGGTACTGCGCAGCCGAATACGCCAGCACCGGTCGCGCACACGTCGGGCACCCCGCCGCAAGCCGCACCGCCCGCCACAGCGACGCTGACCGCGCAGGCATCCGGCACCCCGATGCCGAACTCGCCGGCCGCCGTCGCGCAAACGCCCGGCTCGCAACCGCCGTCGCCCCAGGCGCCAAATTCGGAGACGCCCGGCGCCCAGCTCCCCGGCGAACCGATCCAGCGATCGCAAGGACCGGACGTCGAAACGCTGAATCCGCAAGCGCCGAATCTCCGTACCGCCGATGTCGCGACGGTGCGCAACGACGTGTTCGGCCTCGCGGCGAGCGGCGGCGCCATCAAGGCGCTCGACGAAGCGAAGGCCCGGCCCGATGCATTCTCCGCGGTCGACATCGCGCAACTGGAAGAACTGTCGATTCGCCAGCAAGTGCGCGGCGGCCGCGACAAGTCGCGATCAATGACGAGTTCGGACCGCTTCGACGGTCTCGACACCGCGCTACGCGCGGCCGACGACCTCGACAAGCGGATGCCGGCCACGCCGGAGTACACGCCGGTCAGGACGGCGCTCGCGGGCGACCGCACGGTCGCCTACGCGGCGCGCGGCGACATGAAGACGGCCGTCACGACATTCGAGACGATTCCCTCCAACGCGGAAATCTCGATCGACGCGCTCGCGGCCGTCGGCGACGCCTACCTGTACCTCAGCGAACCGGCGAAGGCAAACGCCGTGTACCAGCGCGCGCTGCAACAGGCCACCGCGTCGCCGACCGACCGCGCGACCCGAGGCTTCCAGTACGGCGCCCGCACGCGGCCGATCGAACTGCGCGAGGGGCTGTTCTGGTCGTACGTCGACCAGGGGCGCGCGGCGGACGCGAAACAGGCGCTCGACGAGATGGGCAAGTCGCTCCCGCCCGCCAAACAGGTGACCAGCGTCGGTCCGGAAGAAAGCGACTACCTGCGCTACTACCGGCTGCGCGCGCAATACCTGATCTTCACGGGTCGTGTCGACGAAGGGATCGCCGCGCTCGAACAGCTCGAGAAACAGGTGCCGTTCAACGCGGAGATCCGCGCCGCGCACGCCGACGCGGTATCGGGCCAGTCGCATCCGCGCCAGGCCATCGCGATGTATCGCGCGTCGCTGACCGATCATCCGGACAGCGTCGAAATGCTCGCGGGCCTCGGCCGCGCGTCGCTCACGGCGGACGACTACGCGTCCGCGAAGACCGTCGACCAGACCCTCGACAACACGTTCCCGGACAGCGGCGCCGTGCGCGGCTTCAAGCGCGACTACAACGCGTACCGCAGCCCCGTGTTCACGACCGACCTGAGCTTCGAGCACGGCAACAGCGCGCTGGCGGACAACAGCTTCTCATCCGACAGTTATGTGTATTCGCAACCGTTCGGCGACAACTGGCGAGTCTTCTCGCATACGTTCTTCGGCTATGCGCAAACCGACGGCGGCAACGTCAGCCGCACGCGCACGGGCGTCGGCGGCGACTACCGGCACGGCCCGCTCACCGTGCAGGGTGAAGTCACGCGCTCGTTCGGCACGGATGGCCGAACCGGCGGGCGCGGGTCGATCGCTTATGCGCTGAACGACTACTGGACGGTCAGCGCCGGGCTCGACACCAACGACAACTCGCTGCCGTGGAAGGCCTATGCCGCTCACGTCTGGGGACGTTCCGCGAACGTCGCGATCGTGTATCGCCAGAACGATCGCCGCGAGGTCAAGCTGAGCTACGGCGTGAGCCGCTACAGCGATTCGAACCTGCACCAGGAGATCGCGGCGAGCGCCACGCAGCGCGTGTACACGTCGGCCAACCAGCTCGTCAACGTATCGCTGGATCTCGGCACCGACAGCAACACACGCCAGGACGCGCCCTACTTCAGCCCGGGTCGCGACTATGCGGCCGCGGCGACCGTCATGCACCAGCTGACGTTATGGAAGAAGGGCGACATGTCGCTGCAGCAGCGCCTGTCGGCGTCCGGCGGCGTGTACAACGAGCGCGGCTTCGGCACCAGCCCGCTGTGGAGCGCGCGCCTCGAACACGCGTGGACGTTCAAGCACGACATCACGCTGACCTACGGCGTCGAAGTCAGCAGCCATGCGTACGACGGCCAGCGCGAGCGCTCCGAAACCGGCTTCCTGTCGGTCAACCTGCCGTTCTAGCAAGGAGATCGCGCCATGCAAACCAGACGGACCTTCATGTGCGGATGCCTCGGCACGTTCGCCGCCTGCTCGTTGTTTCCGGGTGTGACGAACGCCAAGATGATCGACCTGCTGCCGCCGTCCGATCCGGCCGACGGCAAGACGTTCCGCGTGATCTGCATGCACGACGTGCGCGACAACCTGATGGCGTCGTTTGCGTCGCCGTCGGCAATGATCGATCCGTTCGCGGTCGATACCGGTACGCTGACCGCGATCTTCTCGTGGCTGCAGACCAACAACTACCACACCATCACGGTCAAGCAGATCGAGGAGTCGCGGCACGGCGGCAAGCCGCTGCCGCCGCGCGCGGTGCTGCTCACGTTCGACGACGGCTACCGCAGCCACTACACGAAAGTGCTGCCGCTGCTCGAGCGCTTCAAGTATCCGGCCGTGATGGGCATCGTCACCGCGTGGATCGATGCGCCGCTGGATGCGCCGATCCGCATCAGCGACAAGATCCAGGTGCCGCGCGACTACTTCATGTCGTGGGACGAGGTGAAGCAGGTCGGCCAGTCTCATCTCGTCGAGCTCGGCTGCCACACCCACAACCTTCATCATGGCGCGGTCGCGAATCCGCAAGGCAACGAGTTGCCGGCGACCACGTCGCACCTCTACCTGCAGGACCAGAAACGCTATGAAACCGACGCAGAATTCGAGGCGCGCGTGCACGACGACCTGCAGACATGCGTGCGGCAGATCCGCGAACACACCGGCATCGTCGCACGCTCGATGGTGTGGCCATACGGCGCGGAAAACCAGCCTGTGCGCCAGATATCGACGTCGCTCGGCATGGACATCCAGTTCAGCCTCGACGCCGGCCCGAATACGCCGGAAGTGCCGCTGGACCGGCTGAGACGGATCCTGATGATGTACGACGTCGATATCGGCGGGTTCGAGCGCTCGATGCGCGAGCCGGCGTCCAACCGCGGCGACGTCGACGTGCCGGAGCGTACTGTGCAGGTCGATCTCGACCAGGTCTACGATCCCGATCCCGCGCGACAGGAAGCGAATCTCGGCAAGCTGATCGAGCGCATCTACCGGATGCAGCCGAAATCGGTCTACCTGCAGGCCTTTGCGGACCCGAAAGGCACCGGCGTGGCCGAATCGGTGTATTTCCCGAACCGGCACCTGCCGATGCGCGCCGACCTGTTCTCGCGCGCCGCGTGGCAGCTCAATACGCGCTCCAACGTGCAGGTGTACGCATGGATGCCGGTGCTCGCGTTCCGGCCGCCGGCCGACAAGCAGCGCGGGCTCGAGGCCGTCAGCGCATACGGCGGCGCGCCGGCCCGCGAGAACGGCACACGCCTGTTCCGGCTGAGCCCGTTCGATCCGGATGCGCGGCTGATGATCCAGCAGATCTACGAGGACCTCAGCAAGCACGCTTCGTTCAGCGGCATCCTGTTCAGCGACGACGCCGTGCTCGACGACTACGAGGATGCGGGCCGGCATGCGCTGCGCATCTATTCGCAATGGGGGCTGCCGGCCGACATCGGCAAGATCCGCGAGAACCCCGACCTGATGAAGCGCTGGACGCGCCAGAAGTCGCGCTACCTGATCGACCTGACCCGCCAGCTCGAACAGATCGTGCTGGCCCACCAGAACGTCGGCGATGTGCTGACCGTGCGCAACATCTTCGCGTTGCCGGTGCTCAAGCCCGAATCGGAAGCGTGGTATGCGCAGAACTACGACGATTTCCTCGCCGCCTACGACTACGTCGCACTGATGGCGATGCCGTACATGGAGCAGGCGAAGGACCCCGAAGGCTGGCTGGACCAGCTCGTGCGGGCCGTGCGCGCGAAGCAGCGCGGGCTGCAGCGCACCGTGTTCGAACTGCAGTCGTACGACTGGCGCGCGCACAAGGACGTGCCGGCCAGCACGCTGCTCGCCCAGATGCGGCGGCTACGCAGCGAAGGCGCCGTGAATTTCGGCTACTACCCGGACAACTTCCTGAACGGCCAGCCGGAGCTCGACGCGATGCGTGACGTGATGTCGCTGAAGTCGCGCCTCGACCCCACCTCGATCGACGCGCTGATGCAAATGAAACAATCGAAGGGAGCGAAGACGCCATGACCACCCACGGCATCATCACGCGCCTGCAGGATTTCGTCTTCTACTACCCGTTCTTCATGTCGTATCTGTGGATGATCGGCGGCGTCGTGCACTACTTCCTGCTCGAAGAAGGCCGCGAGCTGTCGACACGGACGATCGCGTCGAGCGGCATCCCGAAGATCTCGATCGTCGTGCCCTGCTTCAACGAGGCCGCGAACGCGCGCAGCGTGATCGGCCACCTGAACGCGATGCAGTATCCGAACTACGACATCATCGCGGTCAACGACGGCAGCCAGGATCGCACCGGCGAGATCCTCAACGCGCTCGCCGTCGAGATCCCGCGGCTGCTCGTGATCCATCACGCGCGCAACGAAGGCAAGGCGGTCGGACTGACGACGGCCGCAGCCGTGTCGAACGCGGAATACCTGCTGTGCATCGACGGCGATTCGCTGCTCGCGCACGACGCGATCGGCTGGATGCTCGAGCACTTCCTGACCGATCCGGGTGTCGGCGCTGTAACCGGCAACCCGCGCATCCGCACGCGCACGTCGCTGCTCGGCCGCATGCAGGTCGGCGAATTCTCGTCGATCGTCGGGCTGATCAAGCGCACGCAGCAGGTGTACGGCCGCATCTTCACCGTGTCGGGCGTCGTCACGATGTTCCGCAAGACCGCGCTCGCCGACGTCGGCTACTGGAGCTCGGACATGCTCACCGAGGACATCGACATCAGCTGGAAGCTGCAGTGCCGCGACTGGCGCGTCGTGTACGAGCCGCATGCGCTGAGCTGGATCCTGATGCCCGAGACGCTGAAGGGGCTCTACCGGCAGCGGCTGCGCTGGTCGAAAGGCGGCATCCAGGTACTGATGAAATATGCGGGCACGCTCGCGCGGCCGACACAGATGATGATGTGGCCGCTGTTCGTCGAATACCTGATCGGCATCGCGTGGGCCTATTCGATGTCGTTCATCCTGCTGCTCGCGCTGGTGGACGTCGTCCATCCGCTGCCGCCGAGCTGGCACGTATCGGTCGTGCCGCACTGGCACGGGATGCTGCTGGTTGCGACCTGCATCCTGCAGCTGATCATCGGCAGCATGATCGATCGTCAGTATGACGAAAAACTCCTGATGTATTTCCTGGACACCATCTGGTACCCCGTTGCTTTCTGGCTGATCAGCATGATCACCACCGTCGTCGCCCTGCCGGCCGTCGTGCTGCGGGGCCGCGGCAAGCGGGCCGTATGGGTCAGCCCCGACCGAGGCATTCAACATGAAGAACGCGCCGATTATTGACCTTTCCCTGCGCACCCCGCGCGAAATGATCGCCGAACACGGCCGCATCGTCGGCTCCGTGCTGGTCGTCTGGTTCCGCCTCGTGCGGCCCGCGCTGGTCGGCGCCGTGTGGGCATCGATCTGCATCTATACGTACCGCTACCTGCTGCCGTTCAACCAGGCCGAGATGCCGATCGAGCAGATGGTGTTCTACGCGACCTCGATCGTGACCATCGCCGGCACGATCGTCACGTGGCTGATCGCGGGGCGCGTCGTGCATCCGCTCGCCTACCGGCTGCGCGTCTCGAAGATGCTGCGGCGCTCTGCCAGCGCGAAGGTCCGCTCGGTGCCGACCACCGCGCTGGCCGGCGCCCGCCGGCGCGGCGCGCAGCGCACGACGCGCATTCTCGTCGCGTCGCACGACGCGAACGGTTCGATTTCCGGCATCGAATGGGTAGCCCACGCGGGGCCGCAGCCCCGCGAGTAAGCCAGCGGAGCCGCGCCGCCGTGCACGGCCGCCATCCGTGCCGCGCGGCGCCGCTCCCGACGCCGCGCCGCCAGGCATCGCCGGCAGGCCGGCAACTTCTTCTGGACGAGGTGAATCATGTGCGGAATCGTCGGAGCAAGCGGCCTGGACAATCAGGTGCCGCAACTGGTCAATGCGTTGAGCCGGCTCGAGTATCGCGGCTACGATTCGTGCGGCATCGCCGTGCAGGACGACGGCCGCCTGCGCAGCGAACGCACGTTGCGGCGCGTGACGGACCTGCAGGCGCGCGTGCTGACGCTCGGCCTGGAAGCGCAGACCTGCATCGCGCATACACGCTGGGCGACGCACGGCGCGCCGTCGGAAATGAACGCGCATCCGATCATGTCCGGCGATACGATCGCGGTCGTACACAACGGGATCATCGAGAACCACGACGCGCTGCGCGTGGAGCTGCGCGAGCGCGGCTACACGTTTCGTGGCCAGACCGACACCGAGGTGATCGCGCACCTGATCCACAGCGTCTATCGCGACGACCTGTTCGACGCGGTCGTGCGCGCCGTCAAGCGGCTGCACGGCGCGTATGCGATCGCGGTGCTGAGCGCGCGCGAGCCGCAGCGGCTCGTCGCCGCGCGCGCCGGCTCGCCGCTCGTGATCGGGATCGGCGCCGAGCAGAACTACCTTGCGTCGGACTGCGCGGCGCTCGGTGACCTCACCGACCGCTTCGTCTACCTGGAAGACGGCGACGTCGCGCTGATCACGCCGGAGCGCATCGCCGTGGTCGACTCGGGCGGACACGAGGCGCAGCGCCCGCTGTGCGAAGTGAAGGCGCGCGAAGGCGACGCCGCGCTCGGCCCGTACCAGCACTTCATGCAGAAGGAGATCTTCGAGCAGCCGAAGGCGATCGACAGCACGCTCGACGGCATCGACACGATCTCGCCGGCGCTGTTCGATGCGACCGACGGCACGCGCGCGCTGCTGTCGAGAGTCAGGAGCGTACTGCTGCTCGGCTGCGGCACCAGCTACTACGCGGGCCTGACCGCGAAATACTGGCTGGAGGGCATCGCCGGCATTCCCGCGCAGGTCGAGATCGCCAGCGAATTCCGCTACCGCGACACGGTGGCCGATCCGCGCACGCTCGTCGTCGGCATCTCGCAGTCGGGCGAAACGGCCGACACGATCGGCGCAATCGAGCAGGCGCGCGCAATGGGCCAGGAACTGTCGATGGCGATCTGCAACGTCGCGACCAGCACGATCGCGCGCAACGCGCCGCTGCGGTTCCTCACGCGGGCCGGCATCGAGCTCGGCGTCGCGTCGACCAAGGCGTTCACGACGCAGCTCGTCGCGCTGTTCGTGCTGACGCTGACGCTCGCGCAACTGCGCGGCCGGCTCGATGCGGCGCAGGTCGCGATGCACCTGAAACAATTGCGCGCGCTGTCCGGCCGCATCAGTCACGCGCTTGCACTGGAAACGCAGATCATGGGCTGGGCCACGAAATTCGCGCGTACCGAGAACGCGCTGTTTCTCGGGCGCGGCATCCACTTCCCGATCGCGATGGAAGGCGCGCTGAAGCTCAAGGAAGTGTCGTACATCCATGCGGAAGGCTATGCTGCCGGCGAACTGAAACACGGCCCGCTCGCACTCGTCACAAGCGCGATGCCGGTCGTCACGATCGCGCCGGACGACCGTCTGTTCCAGAAGCTGAAGTCCAACATGGCCGAGGTGCGCGCGCGTGGCGGCCGGCTCTACGTGCTCGCCGGCAGCCAGCTTGAAATCGACGCCGACCGCGACACGCACCTGATCCGGGTGCGCGAGTCGGGCGACCTGCTGTCGCCGATCGTCAACGTGATCCCGCTGCAACTGCTCGCGTATCACGTCGGCTGCGCGCGCGGCGCCGACGTCGACAAGCCGCGCAACCTCGCGAAATCGGTGACCGTCGAATGAAGCGGCGAACGTGCCCGGCGCAGGCTGCCGCATGGCGCGTCGCAGCCTCGGCCGTGCTCTGCGGCGCGTGCTGCGTCGGCGCCGTGCCGCCGTACGCGCTCGCCGTCGTGCCGGCCGTGCATACGGTCGCCGTGCCGGCTTCGGCATCGCCGCAGGACACCGGCGACCCGCGACGCTTCATGCACGGCATCGGCGTGGCCGACGCCGGCAACGGCAAACGCTGGGTGTTCTTCAGCAGCTCGGGCATCGTGCCGCGCGGCGCGCTGCGCAACGGCAACTGGCCGCATGACGTGTACGTCGGCGAATGGCTGCCCGGCAAGCCACGCCTGCTGCACGTTCGTACGTTCATCAGCCGTCCCGAAGCGCAGGAACCGGTATCGATTGCACAGAACGCGCGCGGCGACATCTTCGTCACCTTCGAGGACGGCTGGAACGCGCCGCAGGAAGTCAGCCAGCGCTACGGCGTCTACCGCCGCGACCTGAAGCCGGTCAAGCCCTACCCGAACGACGTCGAGTCGGGCGGCCACTCCGGGCACGTCGCGACGGTCGGCGAACACTTCGTCGTGTTCTATTCGGCCGACTGGGTCGACGGCGGCGGCGTCGACAATCTCGGCACCGGCAACGGTGTCTACCTGAAAACCTACGACGCGACCGGACGCGTGCTGAACCACGTCGCGGTCGCGCCGCACCGCCGCGAGTGGTGGCCCGTGATCGCGGGCTCGCCGCGCACCGCACTGCTCGTCTGGCAGAAATTCATCGAAGGCAGCACCGACGCGACGCTCGAATACGCAACGTTCGATCCCGTCACGGCGAAGCTGGACTTGCTCGGGACGCTGAACGACAGGATCCGGTACTACGTGTACGCGTCGGCCTATGTGCCGGAGATCGACCGTTTCATCGTCGTCACGACGACCTCGGACGATCGCGGCGTCGCGATGCTGATCGCCCCGGACGGCCGCCGCACGGCGACGCTCGACTGCCTGCCCGCGTCGGTACGCGAATCGGGCATCGGGGTGTCCGGTACGCACGCGTACGTCCCGACCCGCGACGGGCGGCTGCTGACGCTTGCGCTCGGGGCATCGGACATTTCCGTGAGCGGCGCGCAGCGTTCGCCGATTCCATGGGGCTCGACCGGTATCGCCGGATTCCCGGCCCTCGGCACGGCGATGCATTTCGTGTCGCTGACGCCGTCGGGCACGCGCGAAGCCGATTTTGAACCGGAGCGCGACACGCCGATGCCGAAGCGTGAGGTGCCCTGTTCGAGTCATTGACGCCGCGGCGCGGCGCGTGCGACGTCGCATGGCCCGCCCGGTTGAACCCGTTCAGCCGACGGTCCCGTTCCCCTGGCCGAACCGTGCCACGCAATGCCACACCCACTTGGCCGTCTGATAATCGAGCACGTCGTCGCGCGCACGGCCGAGCACGGCCGGCGTCACGACGCGGTCGACGGCAATCCGCGCAATGGCATCGGCCGCCGCCGGCCCACGGAATTGCTCGCACTCGACCAGCCGATCCAGCGACAGCCGGAATCCGGCGTGCCACTCGACCCGGCAGCCCGAGCGCCCCGCCGCCGCCTCGACCGGCGTATCGCGATAGCTCGGATCGAGCACGATCGCGTCGACATCGTCGCCGAGACTCACCACACCGTGAACCTGCGCCTCGATGTAGTTGTCGAGCAGCGCATCGAGCCCGTCGCGGTTTTCAGCCGCGAGCGAGATCAGTGCCGTGCAGTCCTGAATCGCGAAATGCGCGGGCTGGTAATAGCTATCCGGATAGCAGAAGGTCGTGCGCCGATGCACATCGTTACGCAGGCGCAAATGACATGATCCAAAGCGTCTCGATCCGCCAACGGGATCGAGCCGGTGATTCAGCGCACCGTACTTCGGCCGCAGTGCGGGATCGGCATCGTCGTACGCCTGTCCGAACATCCTGCTTTCCCACCGCCAGCGGTCGCCACCGGGGTACGCGGTCATGCCGCCATTGCTCGTCGCCGTTTCGAACTGGGACCGATACAGGCCGTCGCCGACGATCCGCTCGAGCGTGCCGATACCCGCAGTCAGCGTGTCGGGATGAAAATTGAGCGTAACGGGGAAGGCGACGCCTTGCCGCTCAGGCGGCGGCCAGGATCGTCGGATATGGGCGAGCGCCCGGTCTGCGGCAGTGTCCATGCGTGTTGTCCGGTAGCGTCGACCGTTGGCGACGGTATCGTGGCGTGCGCGGCCCGGCACCGGATGTGGCTGGCCGCACCGGGCATGTGTCGATGCACGATACTACCGTGCGCCTGCTCCGATCGCACCGCCCTCGCCGGATTCGCCAGCGCCGCGCGTACCGGATAGACTGTCGCCCGATTCCTTCCATCGGCCGCGGTGCCCGCCTCCTGCCGCCGCCGGAACGCCCTTTCCCGGAGAACGAATGCTGAAGCGCCAGTGGTTTTCGCTCGTGCTGCTGACGGTGTGCCTGCTCGGGCAACGCGCGTCGGCGCAGTCCACACTCGAACTCGACACCGACGGCACGGCCCGCGCCCTCACCCGGCAGACGCTGCTCGCGCGCCCCGATGCGACGGACATCCACGTGCCGCGCGACATCGCATACGGCCGGCCGATGACGTTCCGCGCGGTACCGTTCACCGCCCTGCTCGGCGACGCCTCGCTGCCGGCCGACGGCGTGCTCGAAACGCGCGCGGCCGACGGCTTCGCCGCGCAACTGCCGATGGGGCTCGTGCGCCGCCACGCACCGGCCCGCGCCGTCCCGTGGCTCGCGATCGAGGACCCGGCCCATCCGTGGCCGAAGCTGCCCGGCAAGCAGGTCAGCGCCGGGCCGTTTTACCTCGTCTGGCTCGGTCCGGACGCGTCGTCGGTGCGCGGCGAGCAGTGGCCGTACCAGATCGTGCGCGTCACGATCGAATCGTCGCCGCTCGCGCGCTGGCCTTCGCTCGCCGTCGATGCGGCGTTGCCCGCCGACGATCCGGCCCGCGCGGGCCAGCGGCTGTTCGTCACGCAATGCCTCGCCTGCCACCGGCTCGACGGTGCGGGCAGCAGCCATGCCGGCCCCGACCTGAACACGCCGATGAATCCGGTCGACTACTTCCAGCCGGCCGCGCTGCGCCGCTATATCCGCAACCCGGCGTCGGTGCGCGACTGGCCGGGCCGCAGCATGCCGGCGTTTCCGCCCGACCAGTTGAGCGACCGCGAACTCGACCAGATCGTCGCGTATCTCGCGTACATGGCAAAGCGCAAGGCCGGCAAGTAACGGGCAGCCGGACCATCCAGGGAACGTTGATGACGCCACACGACACGCTGTTCACCGTCGCGCCGATCGACGCCGTGCAGACGCACCCGCTCAGGGCGACGATCCTGCTGAACGGCGATCTGAATGCGTGCGAACTGGCCGGCGACCATGCGCCGACGACGCTGCACGTCGGCGTGCGCGACGGCCGGTCGAGCCTCGTGGCGATCGCATCGCTCTGCGAGGAGCCGCGCGACGACGACCCTGCCCGGCCGGCGTGGCGGCTTCGCGGAATGGCCGTCCACCCTGCCGTGCGCGGCATGGGATTCGGGCGCGTGCTGGTGCAGGTCTGCGTGCGGCACGCGGAAGCGCGCGGGGCTGCGCTCGTGTGGTGTACGGCGCGTGAAGCAGCGTACCGGTTCTATGAAAAACTCGGGTTTGTGGCCGATGGCGCGCCGATGACGATGCCCGGGCGCACCGATACGGCGTTCTACGTGATGCGCCGATACATCGATCGGCATTCACCGCCGGCCTGACGCGCATCGCACGCGCTGCGGCAGAGGAAAGCAAACCCGGCCCGGCGAGCACCTTGCCGCCGGGCCGGGCGCATCGCGCTCAGGCCTCCTGAGCGCTCCGCAGCACCGCGTGTAACAACACGTCGGCGCCCGCCGCCGCCCATTCGGGCGTAATCGCTTCGGCCTCGTTGTGGCTCAGCCCGTCGACGCACGGCACGAAGATCATCCCGGTCGGCGCGACACGCGCGACATAACACGCGTCGTGGCCGGCCCCGGACACGATATCCATGTGCGACAACCCGAGCGCCGCGGCCGCGTCGCGCACTGTGTCGATACAGCGTGGCGCGAACGGAATCGGCGCATACGTGAAGATCTGCTCGATCTGCGCACCGAGGCCGGACTCGTCCGCCACGCGCGCGAGTTCCGCGCGCAGCACCGCGTCCAGCTCGTCGAGCACCGCATCGTCGGGGTGACGGAATTCGACCGTGAAGAAACAGCCGCCCGGCACCGTGTTGCGCGAGTTCGGCCGCGCCTCGATCATCCCGACCGTCGCGCGCGCGTCCGGCGCGTAACGTCGGCCAAGCACTTCGATGAACGAGATCATCCGCGCGGCGCCGACCAGCGCATCGCGGCGGACCTCCATCGGTGTCGTGCCCGCGTGCGCGTCGACGCCGGTGAGCGTCACTTCGTACCAGCGCTGCCCCTGCCCGGCCGTCACGACGCCGATCGTCTTGCCGGCGCGTTCGAGAATCGGGCCCTGCTCGATATGCAGTTCATACGCCGCGTGCACCGGATAGCCGCCGACGGGTTCGGCGCCCGCGTAGCCAATCCGCTCCAGTTCCGCTCCGATCGTCCTGCCCGCGCTGTCGGTACGCGACAGCCCGTATTCGAGCGTATAGACGCCCGAGAACACGCCGGCCGACACCATCGCCGGCGCGAAGCGCGAGCCTTCCTCGTTGGTCCAGATCACGACATCGACCGGACGCTCGGTCTCGATGCCCGCGTCGTTCAGCGCGCGCACGACCTCGAGCCCGCCAAGCACGCCGTAGATGCCGTCGTAGCGGCCGCCGGTCGGCTGCGAATCGGCGTGCGAGCCCGTCATCACCGGCGCGGCGTCGGGATTGCGGCCCGCGCGGCGTGCGAACACGTTGCCCATCTGGTCCACGCGCACCGTACAGCCGGCGTCGCGCGCCCACTGCACGAACAGGTCGCGCGACTCGCGATCGAGATCGGTCAGCGCAAGGCGGCAGACACCACCCTTCGGCGTCGCGCCGATCTGCGCCATCCGCTCGAGCGACGCCCACAGGCGGTCGCCGTCGACGCGCGGCACGTTCACGGCATCGTCACGCATCGCCGTTCTCCGGTGCGCGCTGCAGCGCGTAGCGGAAATCGCAGCGTGTGCCGCCCTGCATGATCGTGCTCGTGCGCGTGAGCGCGACGTCCGGCGCATAACCCTGGATGAAGTAGCTGTCGCGTGCGCAGCTCAGCAGGTGCCCGATCTCGCCGAGCCCCATCGCGTGATACATCTCCGCGTAACTGCAGCGATGCACGTCGTAGTCGTAGTGCGCGTCGTCCGCGCGCCGCACCTCGACGTCGAGCGCATCGTCCTTCTCCCACAGCACCTGCAGCGCGATGAACGACTTCACGCTCGCGCCGTCGGGCTCCTGCGCGGCGAACGTGCGGCCCGCGTCGACGGCCGCGCCGCGCACGGCTTCCGCGATCACGGCCTGCGCACGCTCGGTGCCGAACTCGCGCTTCATGATCTCGTAGATCGGCTTGATGATTTCCGCTTCGATGCGGCGCCGCGCGAGGATCCCGAGGCGCGTGTCCTCGGGTGCGGCGGCGGATGTCGGGTTCGCTTCTGTCATGGGGATCGTCTTGGTTGTCTGGTTGCTTACTTGGCTGCGGTGCGCGCGCCGCCGAGCACGTCGACGACGGTCCACTTGCCGCCGCGCACCTGGTAGATCGTGAAGGCCGGGTCCTTCAGGTTGCCTTCGGCGTCGAACGCGACGCGCCCCGTCACGCCCGGCCGGTCGATCGCGCGCACCGCCGCGACGAGCTTCGCCGGCTGCGTCGTGCCGGCCTTCTGCGCGGCCGCGATCAGCGTGGCGGCCGCGTCGTACGCGAACGGCGCATGCAGTTCGATCGGTGCATGGAAGCGCGCCTGGTATTGCGTGTCGAACGCCTTGCCGCCCGGCATCCGGTCAAGCGGCAGGCCCGGTTCGAGCGCGGTCACGCCGTCGCCGTCCTTGCCCGCGAGCGACAGGAAGGTCTGGCTCACGAAACCGCCCGCGCCGAGCAGCGGCGCGTTCACGCCGAGCTGGCGCATCCGGCGGGAGATCGGCGCGGCCTGCGCATCGAGGCCGCCGAAGAACACGAGATCAGCGCGCTTGCCCTTGATCGCCGTCAGCACGCCGCTGAAGTCGGTCGTCTTGTCGTTCACGTACTGGCGATCGACGATCGCGCCGCCGTTCGCCTGCACGCCCTTGATGAACTGGTCGGCGAGCCCTGCGCCGAACGACGTGCGATCGTCGATCACCGCGATGCGCTTCGCCTTCAGCGTCTTCACCGCATACGCGCCGGTGAAATTGCCGCCCGCGTCGTCGTGACCCATGATGCGGAACGCCGTCGCGTAGCCCTGCTGCGTGTATTGATGGCCGGTGGATGCCGGCGCGATCTGCGGGATGCCCGCATCGCGGTACACGCGCGCTGCCGGCACGCTGCAGCCCGTGTTCCAGTGGCCGACGACGCCGATCACGTGCTGGTCGACGAGCTGCTGCGCAACCGCGACGGCCGTGCGCGGATCGGACTGGTCGTCGGCGGCGACGAGCTTGTAGACGACCGGCTTGCCGCCGATGGTGGGATGCTTCGCGTTCGCGTCGTCGATCGCGAGTTGTGCGCCGTTCTGCAGATCCTTGCCGATCCGCGCGGACGGGCCGGTGAGCGGCGCGGCAAGACCGATCAGGATCGTCTGCGGCGCGGATTGTGCGAACGCGGGAACGGAGGCGACCAGGGCGGCGGCCGAGAATGCGAGGCTGGCAGGGAGAAATGCGATTTTCATGTGCGGGGATCGGTGAATCGGATCAAAACATGAAAAATATTAAATATTCAACACCCAAACCCCAAATACCCAATTGTTGGATGCTTATGCCGTTCCCGACACATTAACGTATATCCCCGTAAACAAAGGATATTTTCATGTTGTCGCTTACCCTGACTTTTCGATAAAATTCGATACATGAAAAATATCGAACAATTGCCGCACGATCCACCGCTGCGTGCGGTGCGTGCATTCGAAGCGTTTGCGCGTCTCGGGTCGGTCACCGCGGCGGCAGGCGAGCTCGACATCACGCCGTCGGCCGTCAGCCATCAGCTGCAACTGCTCGAAGCGTTCATCCAGACGCCGCTGACGGTGCGCGAGGGCCGGCTGCTCGCGCTCACCGACGAAGGCCGCGATTACTACCGCTCGATCAGCGCCGCGTTCTCGGTGCTGCGCAGCGCGACGCGCTTCGTGCGCGACCGCTCGTCGCTGCGGCAGATCACCGTCAGCCTGATCCCGCTGCTCGGCATCGGCTGGTTCATTCCACGGCTGCACGCGTTCCTCGCCGACAACACGGACGTCGACGTCACGGTGCTGTACGCGCATCACCGCAATTACCGGAGCGACGCGTCGGACCTGTCGATCCGCTTCGGCACCGGAGACTGGCCCGACTACCGCTGCGAGCGGCTGCTGCCGGGCGCGATGGTGCCGATGTGCAGCCCGTCGTTCCTGAAGCGCCATGGGCCGTTCCGCACGCCCGCCGATCTCGCGCGCGCACCGCTCGTGCACGACGAGGATCGCAGCACGTGGGTCAACTGGCTGCAGGGCGCCGGCGTGCGGCATGTGTCGCACGCGGTAGGGCCGATGTTCGAGGATGGGCAACTCACGCTGAGCGCGGCGCGCGCGGATCTCGGCGCGGCGCTGCTGCGCGCGCCGCTGGTCGAGCGCGAGCTGGCGAACGGCGAGCTCGTGAAGCTGTTCGATCACGTACTCGACGACGGGCGCGACTACTACCTGTGCACGCGCGAGGACGCGGACATGCCGGACGGCGCACGGCGGCTGGCGGCGTGGTTGAGGAAGATGGCGGGGATTTGAGCGACGCTCCTTCTCGCGTTGCCGGACAGCGGTTTACGCGAACGCAGCACCCACCGCACCCGCCCGAGTCTTGCAAGCGCCGGATCGAGTATATATGATATGCATATCATATATCGGAGGCTGTCATGAGCCGGATTCTGGTGGATCTGTCGGATGGCCAACTCGACGAGTTGGCCGCTATCGTCGAGACTGAACATCGTCCCCGCGCCGCGATCATTCGCGACGCGATTGATGCCTACATTGCCCTGCACAAACGTCCGCTCGCCGACGACGCATTCGGTCTCTGGAAAGATCGCACGGTCGACGGCCTGGCGTATCAGGAGGAAATGCGCTCGGAATGGTAAAAGCCCTGTTCGACACCAATATCCTGATCGACTATCTGGGCGGCGTGGAATCGGCCCGCGTCGAACTGGCCCGCTACCACTATCGTGCGATCAGCATGATCTCGTGGATGGAGGTTCTTGTCGGCACGTCCGCACATCACGAAGCCACGACTCGCGCCTGGCTCTCGTCATTCGATGTCATCGCGCTCGACAGCACGATTGCGAATCGCGCCGTGACCATTCGCCAGGAGCGTCGCATCCGCCTGCCCGACGCGATCGTCTGGGCATCGGCGCAAGTGAACGGGCTGCTGCTTGTGTCGCGCAACACGAAGGACTTCCCCGCCACCGAACCCGGCGTTCGAATGCCGTATCAGATCTGAACCGATACGCGCGGTGGTCATGCAGATGCGTCAGCGTGACGCATTTGCGCTCAAGCGCTTCTGCAAGAAGTATCGCGTGTACGTCGACGGAAAATCGACCCGTTCGCCGAGCACGGCGCAGCCGAATCGCTCGTCACCCTGCTTTGCATCGGGATTGTGAAGGTATCGATCCACGCAGCTGCACACCCTCTCCCTTCACGCTTGCTTCGATTGGATGCCCGCCGCCCGGCGCCCCCGCACAATCAAGGGCCGGAAGCAGATAGAAAATCCCGATGCCCCGGATTGAAACAAGCAATTTCACAAACTCAGGGTGAACCCGGATACTGGCAACACTCCACTCACCACTGAAGACAAGGAATTCTCCAGATGCCGATCATCAACACCCAAATCAAGCCGTTCAAGGCAACCGCTTACCACAACGGCGATTTCGTGCCCGTCTCGGAAGAGAACTTCAAGGGCAAGTGGTCCGTCGTCGTGTTCTACCCGGCCGACTTCACGTTCGTTTGCCCGACCGAGCTGGGCGACCTCGCCGACCGTTACGCGGAATTCCAGAAGCTGGGTGTCGAAATCTACGGCGTGTCGACCGACACGCACTTCACGCACAAGGCATGGCACGACACGTCGGACACGATCGGCAAGATCAAGTATCCGATGATCGGCGACCCGACGCTCACGCTGTCGCGCAACTTCGACGTGCTGATCGAGGAAGAAGGGATGGCCCTGCGCGGCACGTTCGTGATCAACCCGGAAGGCGAGATCAAGCTGTGCGAAATCCACGACAACGGCATCGGCCGCGACGCAGGCGAACTGCTGCGCAAGGTGCAGGCTGCGCAATACATCGCGGCGCACCCGGGTGAAGTGTGCCCGGCCAAGTGGACGCCGGGTGCGGAAACGCTGACCCCGTCGCTCGACCTGATCGGCAAGATCTGACGATCGCTCCGCGCGCCTCGCACGAGGCGCGCGAGACACGCGAAGACGGGCCGCCGCAGCGCGCGGCCCGCGCCCTCCTTCGGCACGACGTGCCCGACCAGCATAATCAATACGGAATCCGAAACGCCATGCTCGACGCCAATCTCAAGAACCAACTCAAAGCGTACCTCGAAAAAATCACGCGCCCGATCGAACTCGTCGCCTCGCTCGACGACAGCGCGAAATCGCAGGAACTGCTGGCGCTGCTGAACGAGATTGCGTCGCTGACGGATCGCGTGACCGTGACCGAACGCCGCGACGACGCCGAGCGCAAGCCGTCGTTCTCGATCGGCGAGCCCGGCAAGCCGGCCGGCATCCGCTTCGCCGGCATCCCGATGGGCCATGAATTCACGTCGCTCGTGCTCGCACTGCTGCAGACGGGCGGCCACCCGATCAAGCTCGACGACGACGTGATCGAACAGATCCGCGCGCTCGACGGCGACTACGCGTTCGAAACGTTTTTCTCGCTGTCGTGCCAGAACTGCCCGGAAGTCGTGCAGGCGCTGAACGTGATGTCGCTGATCAACCCGCGCATCCGCCACGTCGCGATCGACGGCGCGCTGTTCCAGGATGAAGTCGAGGCGCGCCAGATCATGGCCGTGCCGACGATGTTCCTGAACGGCGCCTCGTTCGGCCAGGGCCGCAGCAGCGTGAAGGAAATCCTCGCGAAGCTCGACACGGGTGCCGGCGAACGCGCCGCGAAGTCGCTCGAAAACAAGCCGGTGTTCGACACGCTGATCGTCGGCGGCGGCCCGGCAGGCGCGGCAGCCGCCATCTACTCGGCCCGCAAGGGCATCGCGACGGGCGTCGTCGCCGAGCGTTTCGGCGGCCAGGTACTCGACACGATGGCGATCGAGAACTTCGTGTCGGTGCAGGAAACCGAAGGGCCGAAGTTCGCAACGGCACTCGAGCAGCACGTGAAGCAGTACGACGTCGACATCATGGACGTGCAGCGCGCTGACGCGCTGATTCCCGGCGACGTGCACCAGATCCGCCTCGCGAACGGCGCGGTGCTGAAGGCGAAGACGATCGTCCTCGCGACCGGCGCGCGCTGGCGCGAAATCAACGTGCCGGGCGAGCGCGAATACCGCAACCGCGGTGTCGCGTACTGCCCGCACTGCGACGGCCCGCTGTTCAAGGGCAAGCGTGTCGCGGTGGTCGGCGGCGGCAACTCGGGCGTCGAGGCCGCGATCGACCTGGCCGGCATCGTGAAGGCCGTCACGCTGATCGAATACGGCGCGCAACTGCGCGCGGATGAAGTCCTGCAGCGCAAGCTGCGCAGCCTGCCGAACGTCACGATCGTCACGCAGGCGCAAACGATCGAGCTGACCGGCGACGGCAGCAAGCTGAACGGGCTCGTCTACAAGGACCTGCGCTCGGGCGACACGCAGCGCATCGATCTCGAAGGCGTGTTCGTGCAGATCGGCCTCGTGCCGAATACCGAATGGCTGAAAGGCACGGTCGAACTGTCGAAGCACGGCGAGATCGTCGTCGATGCGCGCGGCGCGACGTCGGTGCCGGGCGTGTTCGCGGCCGGCGACGTGACGACGGTGCCGTTCAAGCAGATCGTGATCGCGGTGGGTGAAGGCGCGAAGGCATCGCTCGGCGCGTTCGACCACCTGATCCGTCAGGACGTGGCGCCGGTGGCCGCTACGCAGCCGCAAGCCGAGGAAGCGGTCGCCGCATAACGCGCGCCGCACATCGGCACAACAGTTTGTCTCTCTTGGCCCCGCATGCCTTGGTCGGCGTGCGGGGTCCTTTTTTTGTGTCGACGCCTGGAGGCGCAGACGAATAGCGAATTGCCCTCAACTGACGAGTCGCATTCCTGCAACCTTCGCGGCTTTCGCGTCAAACGTCATCGTGTATTGGCATTGCGCCTCATGGCACGTCCGTTCGATCAGACAATCGGAGAAATCGGCGGACGAACCGGAATACACACGCAATGCCTTCCAGACCGTCTCCGCAGCTTCGACGACCAGTTCCTTCGTTCGCAATAACCCCTCGATTACCTGCGCGATCTCGTCGCGATCTGAATCGTAGGCCCGCGCAAGCACCCAAACAACTTCAACCAACGCAACCTGCGTGACATAGCCGGGGTGCTCGGCAGTCAGCGATTCGACCAGCCGGGTCGCTTTCTTCGATTGCACCGGGTCATCCTGCACGAGATATCTCACCAGCACATTCGTGTCGAGCCCGATCATCGCGCAGACGCTCCCCGCTCCGCGATCGCGGCATTCATGTCCTCGATCGACACGGGTTTTGCCGGCTTGCGAATGATGCCTTTGAGCGAGGTAATCGAATCCGTAGCGGGAACGACTTCGTACCGCCCGGTCTTTTCGTTGAGAATGAACTCGATTCGATCCCCGGTCGCAAGACCCAGGCGGGTTCTCACGTCCACGGGTATGGTGACCTGCCCCTTCGATGTCACGGTTGCCGATGCCATAGCGCCTCCAATTCAGATTTCCTTACTTTAAGGTAAGGAATCGGAAATCGCAAGGATGGATACCTCCGCGGAACAGGTCGAACCGCCTGCGACCACCGGGCAACGAGCACGTCAGCCCAATGCCGGATGCTCGATCGTCTTCGCAAAAATCGCGTTTGGGTCGCGCGGCTTACTTGGTCGCAGTCGAATCGCCATTTGCCGAGGGCGACGCCTTGAAACTGCTCGACTGCCTGACCAGTTGCTCGGTCATCGCAGCGGCAACCGGGTTCGCACCCGACGAAGAACCGCCCTGCCGGTACGAACCGGCGCTTGCCGACATCGATGACGTCGACGACATCGGCGGCGGCGGCAAGGACGGGTCGAGCTTCGCCGATTCCCTGACGAGCGCTGCCGTCTCCGGCGTTTCGGATTTCGTCGTGGCCTCATGGCGTTCGAGGCCATCGCGCTTGCGCGGCGCGCGTTGCGTAACCTGCGCGGGTGCGCTCGGCTGGGCCGGTTTGGCGGCCGGTGGCGGCGCTGGCGGGGTCGAATCCTGCGCATCGACCGTCACGACATTCACCTTCGGCGGCGGCGCACTCGGCTTCGTCACCGGCTCGGCTTTATCGCTGACGACCGGTACGGCGGGGGCAGAAGGAGGCGCGGCGCTGACGCGCGCGGGTGCGGATGGAGGCGGCGGAACAGCGGCCTGTTGCTGCGGCGGCGCGGCGGCGGGTGCCGACGGCGCAATGGCGCCCTGCACCGCGTGATCGTTGTTCGCGGGTGCGACGGCCGCCGGCGCGGCCGAATCGCCGATGCCCGAGTCTTCGATCGCACGGTGGTCCGCGCGCAGAAGCATCACGTAGGCAGTGCCGGCCGCGGCTACCAGGAGCCCACCGGCGATCATCAAGGTCTTGCGGGTACTCGTCATGCTTGCTCACCGATCATGTCGACGTGAACAAGCCATCATACGCGGCCATTGGCCGTCGATCCCGCATGAATACATTTGGTTGCATTGTGCCCGGAGCCGGTCGGCGCGACGTTCGTCAGACGTATTGCTGCCCTGCTCCGGCACGATCGAAGCGCCGCCCTTATTCCGGAAACGGCAATTCCGTCTGCCCGTCCGCGCGCATGCCGAATGTATTCAGCGTCATCGCAACGAGCGCGTAATAGCCGAGCAATGCCACCAGATTCACAACGGTTTCGTGACCGAAACGCGCCTGCGCCCGTGCGAACGTCGCGTCGCTCACCCGCCGCGTGTCGTACAGCTCGCTCGCGAATGCATGAATCAGCGCATCGTCGTCCGATTCGAAGGCGGGCGCGACGCCGAGCCGAATGGCGTCGGCCGTCGCCGCCGGTACGCCCGCATCGAGTGCGATCGGATGATGGATGTGCCACTCCGCCTGCGAGCGCCAGCGTGCGGCCGTCACGAGAATCGCGAGCTCCGACAGCCGCAGCGGCAGGCCCGTGCGATAGCGGCAGAACGCGCCGAGCTTCTGCGCGTGCTGGGCCAGCTCGGGGCTCGCGATCCAGCCGAGGAACGGCCCGTTCAGGTTGCCGCGCGGGCCGCTGAGGATGTCGGCCAGCACGGCCTTCTGCTCATCGGTGGCCGATGCGGGATCGAACGGAGGCAATCTGTTTGTCATGTCGATGTTCCGGTGAGGTTCGGAGGCCGTCACGCGCCGGCCGACGCGAGCGCCGCGCCGATCGCGCCGGACAGTCGCTCGACGATCGTATCGATCTGCTGCGCGGTGGTGATGAACGGCGGCGCCACCAGGATGTGATCGCCGTGGACGCCATCGATCGTGCCGCCCATCGGATACACCATCAACCCGCGCTGCATCGCTTCGCGCTTGACCGCCGCATGCAGCTTCAGCGCGGGATCGAACGTCGCCTTGGTGTCGCGATCGCGCACGAGTTCGATACCGACGAACAGCCCGCGGCCGCGCACGTCACCGACATGCGGATGCGCGCCGTAGTGCTCGCGCAACGATGCACGCAGTTGCTCGCCACGCGCCTTCACGTTGTCGAGCAGCTTCTCTTCGGCGATCACGCGCTGTACTTCGAGCGCGGCCGCACAGGCGGTCGCGTGGCCGAGGTACGTGTGACCGTGCTGGAAGAAACCCGAGCCGTCGACGATCGTCCGGTAGATGCGGTCGCTCACCAGCGTCGCGCCGATCGGCTGGTAGCCGGCGCCGAGCCCTTTCGCGATCGTCAGCAGGTCGGGCGCGACGCCGTCTTCTTCGCAGGCGTACAGATATCCCGTACGCCCCATCCCCGACATGATCTCGTCGAGAATCAGCAGCACGCCGTACTTGTCGCACACCGCGCGAATCTTCTTCAGATACGTGCGCACCGGCGGCACCGCGCCGGCCGTTGCGCCGACCACCGTTTCCGCGACGAACGCCGCAACGTTTTCCGCGCCGAGTTCGACGATCTTCCGTTCGAGCTCGTCCGCGAGACGCTGTGCATACGCTTCGTCGGTTTCGCCCGACTGCTGGTCGCGGTACGCATAACACGGGCTTACGTGGTGCGCTTCGATCAGCAGGGGCAGGAACGGCTCGCGCCGCCAGGCGTTGCCGCCGATCGCGAGTGCGCCGAGCGTGTTGCCGTGATAGCTCTGCCGCCGTGCGATGAAATGCCGGCGCTGCGGCTCGCCCTTCTCGACGAAGTACTGGCGTGCGAGCTTCAGCGCGGCCTCGATCGCTTCGGAGCCACCCGACACGAAGTACACGTGTTCGAGACCGGCCGGCGCGGCATCGACGAGCCGGTCGGCGAGTTCCTCGGCCACGTCGGTCGTGAAGAACGACGTATGCGCGTATGCCAGTTGCTGCACCTGCCGCTTGATCGCGTCGATCACGCGCTGGTTGCTGTGGCCGAGACACGACACGGCCGCGCCGCCGCAGGCGTCGATATAGCGTTTGCCGGTCGAATCGATGATCTCGATGCCGTCGCCGGCGACGGCAACGGGCAAGGTGGCGCGCGGAGCGCGATGGAAAACGGTCGTCATGCGTTGCCTCATGGATCAGGACGCGTCGTGCGCGCGTCCGGACGGCACGATGCGCGTCGCGAAACGCTGCGTGCCGTGTTGGTGAATGGTGAAGTCGATCGATGCCGCACCGATCGCGAACACGGCGGTGGCCAGCGTGTTCTCGTCGTCGGGATCGGCCGGATCGTCGCGGTAGATCGGCAGCCCTTCCGGCGCGCGATCGCCGAGCACGTCGAGCAGCGCGGCTTCGTCGATCGCGTCGATGCCGGGCGTCAGTGCGTCGACGCGGCGCTGGCGGTCGGCCGACGATTGCGTGACGATCTGCGCTTGTGCGTCGCAACCGGGATGCACGAGATGGTTCGCGTGACCCGCGAGCCGCGCGACGTCGATCACCGAACAGCGCGCGACGCTCGCTTCGATGCTCAGCAAGCGTTCATCGCCGGTCGCCCCGAGCGTGTGATGAAAACCGCTCGCGCGCGCATGCGCGCGCAACACGTCGACGGCCGCGTCGAGCGACGTCGCGTCGAGCACCGCACGCGCGAGGATCATGCGCGGCACGCCCGGCTGAGGCGTGCGGATCCGCAGATTGTTGATCGCTTGCGCTATGCCCGCGCGGTTCGCGGCAAACGTATGACCCGGCAGTGAACCGGGGTAATAGAAACTGATGAACCCCGGCTTGCCCGCCGGCTGCACGTCGACGAGCAGGCAACGCTCGCGCAGGAACGGATCGCCGTCCTCGTTGTGCGCGATCCAGCGCGTGCCGTTGGCGCCGCGCGCGGCGAGCGTCGTGCAGCCGTCCGGCGCGTTGTGGATCAGCTCGCCGCGGCAGTTCCACAGGAAGATGTCCTCGGCCGGCCAGCCGACGCCGGCCGCGATCCCGTCCAGCTCCGCGACGAGGTCGGGGTACGCGGCCAGCGCAGCCTGCCGCAGCGCATCGACGAATGGATGGCCGCGCCAGCGGCGCACGGCCTGCCATGCGCTGCTCTGCTGCATGTACGTGTCGAATACGGGGCGGGCAAGCTCGCCGAGGCGCACGCCGATGTCGAACGGCGCACCGGCGATGACGGGGGAAAGGGAAAGCGGCATGTCGGCTATTTCGGTTTCGTTCAGGACACGTGTTTCAGGAATTCCTTCAGGCGCGGCGTCGGCGGCCGGTCGATCAGGTCGACCGGATGGCCGTCCTCGGCAATGCCGCCCTGATCCATGAACAGCAGCCGCGTGCCGACCCGCTTCGCAAAGCCGATTTCGTGCGTGACGACGATCATCGTCATCCCTTCGGTCGCGAGATCCTGCATCACTTTCAGCACTTCGTGGCGCAATTCCGGATCGAGCGCCGACGTCGGCTCGTCGAACAGCATCAGCCGCGGCCGGATCGCGAGCGCACGCGCGATCGCGACGCGCTGCTGCTGGCCGCCCGACAGCTCCGACGGATAATGATTCGCGCGCGATTCGAGGCCGACCTTGTCGAGCAGCGCCATCGCCTGGTCGCGTGCGTCGGCGCGCGACGCGCCGCGCACCTGGATCGGCCCGAACATCACGTTCTCGAGCGCCGTCATTTGCGGAAACAGGTTGAACTGCTGGAACACCATCCCGGCTTCGAGCCGGATGTTGCGGATCGTCGTCGCGTTGCCGCGCACGCTCTGGCCGTCGACGAGCAGTTCGCCGCCGGTGATTTTCTCGAGCGCGTTGATACAGCGCAGCATCGTCGACTTGCCCGAGCCGGACGGGCCGATCACGACGACCACCTCGCCCGCGTCGATCTTCAGGTCGATGTGCTTCAGCACCGGCACGTGGCCGAAGCTCTTCGACACGTTCTGGAATTCGATCATGCTCATAGGATTCTCATCCTCTTCTCGACGAGCCGCAGCGTCAACGTCATGGCGCCGGTCAGCAACAGGTAGATGACGGCCACGGCGCTCCAGATCTCGACCGCCTGGAAATTGCCCGCGATGATTTCCTGCCCCTTGCGCGTCAGTTCGCCGACGCCGATCACGATGAACAGCGACGTGTCCTTCAGGCTCACGATGCACTGGTTGCCGAGCGGCGGAATCAGCCGCCGGAACGCGAGCGGCCCGACCACCTTGAGCAGCACGCGCGGCATCGACAAGCCCATCGCGAGCCCAGCTTCCGTCAGCCCCTTCGGGATCGACAGCAGCGCGCCGCGCACCACTTCCGCGAGATACGCGCCGGAATTCACCGTGATCGCGATGATCGCGGCCGTCAGGCCGTCGATGCGGATGTGCGCGAGCAGCGGCAGCGCGAAGTACAGGAACATCACCTGCACGACGATCGGCGTGCCGCGAATCAACTCAATATAGACCTGTGCGAGCACGTTCATCGCCTTCGGTCCGTATGCGCGGAACATCCCCGCGATCATCCCGACGACGAAGCCGCCCACCAGCCCGAAAAATGCGATGAACACCGTCAACCGGACCCCATCCATCAGGTCCGGCAACGCCGCCCAGATCGCCGACCAATCGAAATTCACTTGTCGCTCCCCGTTCGATTCAAGACCGGCGCGGCCACCCGGCCGCGCCATGGCGCGCCGTCGCGCTTACATCTTCGGCGGCTCGGCGCCGAACCACTTCTTGTAGATCTGCGCGTAACGGCCGTCGGCCTTGATCTTCACGAGCGACGCATTGACCTTCGGCACGAGCGGGCTGCCCTTCGGGAAACCCATCCCGTACTTGTCGCCGCTGACCGGCTGGCCCGCGACCTTCACCTTGCCCTTGCCTTCGTTGTTCACGAAGAACAGCACGTTCGGCGTGTCGTGCATCGCCGCGTCGACGCGGCCGGCTTCGAGCGCGAGGTAGGCCTGGTCGATGTTCGGGAACTGGCGGATCTCCTTCGGTTTCAGATGCGCCTTGATCCAGTCGATCGTCGCGGTGCCCGTCTTCGCGGCGATCACCTTGCCGTTCAGGTCGTCGATCGACTTGATCGACGTGTTGCCGGTCTGCACCATCGCGGCCAGGCCGCTGTCGTAGTACGGCGCGGAGAAGTCGATCGCCTTCTTGCGCTCTTCCTTGATCGTCATCCCCGACAGCGCGACGTCGATGTTCTGCGTCTGCAGCGCCGGGATCAGGCCCGCGAAATCCATCGGCTGGATCGTGTACTTCCAGCCCTGGTCCTTCGCGATCTCGGCCCACAGGTCGAGATCGAAGCCGACGTACTTGTCGCCCTGCTTGAACTCGAACGGCATGAACGACGTATCGGTCCCGACGACGAGCGTCTTGGTATCCGCGTGGGCGATGCTTGCGCCGAGCGCGGCGGCGACCGCGACGGCTTTCAGGAAGGAACGGCGACTCATGGTTTCTCTCCGCATGATTGAGCGATGTAACCGGCCAGCCGGCCGGCGGTAACGACGACATCAGGCCGCACCGCAACATGCGATGTCGAATTAGACCTTAGTGCAACATGTGTTGTCAAACGCGATACTACGACAACAAAAAAATCCGCAACGGATAAATGCATCGAGACAAACCCGGGCCGCGCGGGGAGGATTGATCGGAGGAAACGGGAAGAAGGCGGGACAGGACGTCCCGCCGGATCGCGCTGCCGCGAATGGCCGCGCGTGGGGAGAAGATGGCGGCGCCGTGCCGGGTGGCCGTGCGCGCGAAACCGGCAACCGCCGGCGCAGCTCAACGTGGGTTGCGGGATTCCCGGGACATTGCCGGACGGCGACGCGCCGATGCCGCGTCGATCACGCGGCCACCCCGCTCGCCTGATGCGACACGAGCCGCGCGTACGCGCCCTGCCGCGCCAGCAGGTCCACGTGGCTTCCCGCTTCGATCACGCTGCCCTGCTCCATCACGAGGATCAGGTCGGCATTGCGCACGGTCGACAACCGGTGCGCGATGATGATCGACGTGCGCTGCGTCATCAGGTCTTCCAGCGCCGCGCGGATCTGCTGCTCGCTGATCGTGTCCAGATGGGACGTCGCCTCGTCGAGGATCAGCACGGGCGCATCCTTCAGGAATGCACGCGCGATCGCGACGCGCTGGCGCTGGCCGCCCGACAGCTGCACGCCGCGCTCGCCGACGCGCGTCGCGAGCCCGTCCGGCAGCCGCGCAACGAAATCGCCGAGCGCCGCATGGTCGATCGCGCGCTGCACGTCCGCGCCGGACGCGTCGTTCGCGGCGAGCCGGATGTTCGTCTCCAGTGTGTCGTTGAACAGGTAGGTATCCTGCGCAACCAGCGCGATGTGCTGCCGCAGGTCGTCGAGCCGCAGGTCGCGCAGGTCGACGCCGCCGAGCGTCACGCGGCCCTGCTGCGGATCCCAGAAGCGCAGCAGCAGGCTCGCGACCGTCGACTTGCCGGCGCCCGACGCGCCGACCAGCGCGACCGTGCTGCCCGGCGGCACCTCGAAGCTCACGCGATCGATCGCGGGTACGCCGCGGCCCGGATAGGTGAACGACGCCGCCTCGAAACGCACGGCCGGATTGCCGGGCATCGCGTGCGTGCCGTCCGTCACGGTCACGGGCTCCTTCTCCAGCGCGCGCAAGCGGCGCGTCGACGCGATCGTGTCCGCCAGCTGGCGCGCAACCTGGCCGATTTCGGCCACCGGCATGAACGCGGCCACGGCGACCAGCACCAGTAGCGGCAACGACTCGTGCGGAAACCAGCCGCGCGCGCACAGCAGCGCACCAAGCGCCGCGACGGCCAGCCCGCCGAGGCCGCTCGCGACTTCCAGCGCGGCGCTTTGCGTCGACAGGTCGTCGAGCAGCTTCGCGCGCTGCCGGCGATACGCATCGACCTCGGCCAGGAACGCTTCCCGGCGGCGCACGATCGCCTGGAACGCGGTCAGTTCCGCGAGCCCCTGGATCGTTTCGGTCAGGTGCGCGCCGAGCTGGCCGAGCGCTTCGCGCGCGCCGGTGCCGAGCCGGTCGACGTCGCGCCGCGCGAGCACGGGCGCCAGCCCGGCCCACAGCAGGAACGGCAGCAGCACGAGCGCGAGCGGCCACGCAATCGACGCGAGCAGCACCAGCACGCCGGCCGGCACCAACACCGCGACGAACGCGGGCGCGAGTGTGTGCGCATAGAAATATTCGACGGTCTCGACGTCCTGCGTCGCGAGCGACACGAGATCGCCGGAACGGCGGCGCAGCAGTCCGGCCGGCGCGAGGCGTTCGAGCGTCGCGAACAGCGCGATGCGCATTTCCGCGAGCAGCCGGTACGCCATGTCGTGCGCGAGCCACGATTCGAGCCAGTGCAGCACGGCCGCCACCGGCGCGATCACGAGCAGCGCGACGACGAGCGTGGTGCTCACGTGGCCGGACGACACCGCACCGACCACCCGTGCGCCGATCACGCCGACGCCGATGAACGCGAGCACGCGGCCGATCCCGAACAGCACGGTCAGCGCCACCTTGCCCTTCCACGGCTGCACGAAGCGCAGCAGCGTCTGCAATGTTTCCGGCCAGCCGATCGTCGCCGCGTCGTCGTTCAGCGGCCGCACCTGCGGACCCGACGACGCACGCGCCGTGGCGCCTGCCGTCGCCGCCGCGCCGATGGATTCGGCGACCGCCTCCAGTTGCGGCCCCATCAGCCGGCGATACGGGCCGTCGCGCGCGATCAGCGCCGCGTGCGTGCCTTCGTCGACCACCTGCCCCTGGTCGAGCACGAGAATGCGGTCTGCGCCGATCACGCTGGACAACCGGTGCGCGAGCACGAGCGTCGTCCGGCCGCGCGTGAGCCGGTCGAGCGCCTGCTGGATCAGTGCTTCATTTTCCGCGTCGACCGACGACAGCGCCTCGTCGAGCAGCAGGATCGGCGCATCGCGCAGCAGCGCGCGGGCAATCGCGATGCGCTGGCGCTGGCCGCCGGACAGCATGAGCCCGCGTTCGCCGATGCGCGTCGCGTAGCCGTCGGGCAGCGCCGAAATGAAATCGTGCGCGTTGGCGGCGCGCGCGGCCGCGATCATGTCGGCATCGCTTGCATCGGGACGGCCGAGCCGCAGGTTGTCGGCCACGCTGCCATCGAACAGTGTCGCGTCCTGCGCGACCACCGCGATCATTTCGCGCACCTGGCCGGCGTCGAGCGTGCGCACGTCGTGGCCGCCGATCCGCACTGCACCGCCCTGTGCATCGTGCTGGCGCAGCAACAGGCGCACGATCGTGGACTTGCCCGCGCCGCTCGGCCCGACGATGGCGACCGTCTCGCCTTCGCGCACCGTGAAGCTCAGCGCCGCATGCGCATCCGCGCGGCGCCCCGGATACGCGAAGCTGACGTCGTCGAACGCGATCTCCGGCCGCAAGCCCGTCACGCGCGGCGCGTCGGCGGCCGGTGCCTGGCTGCCCGCGTCGAGCAGCGCATGGATCGCGTTCGCGGCCGACTGGCCGATCATCCCCTGGTGCAACACGGAACGCAGGTCGCGCAGCGGCCGGAAGATTTCGCTGCCGGCCATCAGCACGATCAGCAATGCCTCGAGACTCATGTCGCCGTGCCGCACGCGCCATGCGCCCACCGCGATCGCTGCGGCCGCGCCCAGGCCCGTGCCGAGATCGGTGAAGAACCGCGTCAGCAGGCCGAGCGCGAGCACCCAGAACGTGCTGTCGGACAGCGCACGCGCCTTCGCGGCCAGCTTCGCGCCGAATGCCGTGCTCTGCCCGAACGCCTTCAGCGTCGGCAGGCCCTGCACCGCGTCGAGAAACTCCTCGCCGAACGCCTTGAACGCGGCCGAGCGCGCGAGCGCCGCACGCTTGTCGGCACGATGCACGAGCTGCGGCAACGCGAGCGTCACGAGCGCCGCGACCAGCAGGATCGCGGCCGTCGGCACGTCCCACCATGCGAGCACCGCGAAGATCATGACCGGCGCGCACGCGGCGATCACGAGCTGCGGCAGGTAGACGCCGAAGAAGGTTTGCAGCTGCTCGACGCCGTCGACGACGGCCAGCATCACGCCGCCCGTGCGTTCGCCGCTGAACCACGCGGGGCCGAGCGCGGCGATCCGGTCGAACAGCCGCGCGCGCAGCGTGGCCTGTACGCGTCCGGCCGTATGCTGCGCGAGCACCGTGCGGCGATGGTCGAGCCACGCGCGCAACAGCACGCAGGCCGCCGTTGCAACGACGGCCTCGCCGATGCTGCGTACCGGCGCCCCGGAAAAAACCAGCGCCAGCACGCGCCCGAGAAATACGAAACGCAGGATGCCGACACCCATCGCGAGCAGCCCGAGCGCGACGGCCGCGGCTACGCGCCAGCGCAGTCCCGCCATCATTGCCCATAGTCGTCGGTCGAAATACATGTTGCCCTCCAGTCAGTAATTCGTTGCTTTTTTCTTGACCGGATCGAGGCTACCCGCGCCGTCCACGCGCGGCAAAAGATGATTTTTCAACGGGTGTTGAGTCAACTACAATACCCGCCATGTCGCACCTTCCTCCCCTCAGCGCACTGCGTGCTTTCGAAGCGGCCGTCCGCCTCGGCGGGTTCGCGCGCGCAGCGGTCGAGCTGAACGTGTCGACCAGCGCGGTCAGTCACCAGATCCGCTCGCTCGAGGAATCGCTGGGTGCGCGGCTGCTCGAACGCAGCACGGGGCTCGGCGGCATCGGCCTCACGCCGGCCGGCGCGCGCCTGCTGCCGGCCGTCAGCGATGCGCTGTCGCGTCTCACCGACGCGTGTGCCGAGATTCGCGGCACCGCGCAACGGCTGACCGTGTCTGCCAACGCGCCGTTTTCGTCGATGTGGCTCGCGCGCCGTCTCGCGGAATTCTCGTCGCTTCATCCCGAAACACCGCTGCATGCCGTCGTCCTCGACGAAGAACCGGATTTCGCGCGAAGCGGCGTCGATCTGGCGATCGTGCACGTGCCCGCGCACCGGCTGCGAGCCGACGACGACGTGCTGCTGCGGGAAACCGTGTTTCCGGTCTGCAGCCCCGAACTGTTTCCGTACGCATCGGGGCATGTGTGCCGCTCGCGGCTGCTGCAGGAAATGCACGAGGACAGCCCCGAGATCGACTGGCGCAACTGGACGTCGGAATTCGGTTTGCCGGGCGATTTCGAAACGAAGATCGTCCGATACAGCAGCTTCAGCCAGGTGATCGGCGCGGCGGTCGGCGGTGCGGGCATCGCGCTCGGCCGCGTGCCGCTGATCGAACCCGAACTGCGCAGCGGGCGCCTGGTGCCGCTGGTGCCGGGCCTCGCACGCGATGCGTCGTGGTGTTTCGTGCTGCGCCGCCATCCGTCGACGCGGCACCGGCTGCTCGACCCGTTGATCGCGTTCCTGCGCAGCGAAGCGGAAGCGCCGCCGTTCGTCGCGAAGATGGTTGCGCCCGCATCCAACGACAGTCACGCACGGGGCGCGGGCGGCGCCTGACGGGCCGGCACGTGAAGCCGGCCTCGCATCGCTTGCCGGCTGCTTACGGCGTAGCGAAGAACAGCGCGACGACGCACGCCATCCCGCCAAACCACACCAGCGAACGCAACGACGCCCAGTTCAGCAGGTACATCAGCGCATAGACGATGCGGATCGCGACGAACGCCATCGCAAGCTGATCGACGCGATGCACGTTCGCGCCGTTGTGCCATGCCACCACCAGCGCGGCCGTGAACAGCGCAAGCGCTTCCCATGAATTCTGATGCACAGCCTGGGCCCGGGCGCGCCAGCCTTCGAGCTTCGCCAGGTAATCGCGCGGCGCGCGATTGTCGTAGCCCTTGCGGGCCTTGGCCAGGAACGTCATCGGGAACGGCAACACCGCCACGATGAACAGGCACAGCTGGGACGTCGTCATCAAAGTCTCCTCCGTTATGATTACATTGATCAATGACAAGATCGCCGAGAGCTTAGCATTGCAGCACGCTGTTCGCGCACCGGTTTTCTAGACGGGAGACTCGGCCGCACCGGGTGCGGGCGGCCGCGACCGATCAGCGTGACCGCCAAAATTTCCACCAAATCGTCGACAAATACGTTAATTAAAACTGGTCGAACACCAATAAGATAGCGCTCAACACTACCCTGACGCACTATCGCGCCAGACCGCCGTTTCAATCCGCGCCGCCGCGCGCCGAACGACATCCGACCCGAGCCATCCCATGCCCCGTCCCATCGTCGCCCACATCCGCCCTGACGCCATCCGCCACAACCTCGACTTCATCCGCCGCACCGCCGCGCAATCGCGCGTGTGGGCCGTGATCAAGGCCAACGCGTACGGCCACGGCATCGAGCGCATCTACCCGGGCCTCGCGGCCGCCGACGGCATCGGGCTGCTCGATCTCGACGAAGCCGTGCGCGTGCGCGAACTCGGCTGGGACAAGCCCGTGCTGTTGCTCGAGGGCATCTTCGAGCCGGCCGACGTCGAACTGGCCGATCGCCACCGGCTGACGGTGACCGTGCACTGCGACGAGCAGCTCGACCTGCTGATCGCCGCGAAGCCGCAACAGCCGATCGACATCCAGCTCAAGATGAACTCCGGGATGAACCGGCTCGGCTATCGCCCCGGCGTTTTCCGTGCGGCGTGGGAGCGAGCGGCGAGCGCACCGTCGATCGGCAAGATCACGCTGATGATGCATTTCGCGAACGCCGACGAAGGCGAAGTCGACTGGCAGCTCGACCAGTTCGACGCGACCACGGCCGGCATTCCGGGCGAGCGCTCGGTGTCGAATTCGGCGGCCGTGCTGTGGCATCCGCGCGCGCACCGCGACTGGGTGCGGCCCGGCACGATCCTGTACGGCGCATCGCCGACGGGCGCGTCACGGCATATTGCCGACACGCCGCTGATGGCCGCGATGACGCTGACGAGCAAGCTCATCGGCGTGCAGACGCTGTCGCCGGAAGAAACCGTCGGCTACGGCCGCCGCTTCACGGCCGACCAGCCGATGCGGATCGGCGTCGTCGCGTGCGGTTACGCGGACGGCTATCCGCGCCACGCGCCGACCGGCACGCCGATCGCGGTGGACGGCGTGATGACGCGCATCGTCGGCCGCGTGTCGATGGACATGCTGACCGTCGACCTGACGCCGTGCCCGAACGCGGGCATCGGGTCGAGCGTCGAGCTGTGGGGTGACCAGGTGAAGGTGGACGATGTCGCGGAAGCCAGCGGCACGATCGGCTACGAGCTGATGTGCGCGCTCGCGCCCCGCGTGCCGGTCGTGATCGTGCCGCCCGGTGCGTCGACCGTGCAGCCGGCGCTGCGCACGGGGAGCTACGGGCGCTGATCGGCGTCGATGCACCTGCCGCGTTGACTGCGGGCCGCCTCGGGCGGCCCGTTTGCGTGCCGGCGTTTCGGCGTTTCGGCGTTTCGGCGTTTCGGCATTCCGGCATTCCGGCATTCCGGCATTCCGGCATTCCGGCATTCCGGCATTCCGGCATTCCGGCGTTCCGGCATTCGGGCGTGCCGGTGCGTAATTCACCGGGAACGCGTTACGAACGCCATGTCGGCTTCCGCTTTTCGAGGAACGCGTCGATCCCCTCGCCGGCATCCTCTTCCATCATGTTGCGCGCCATCACGTCGCCCGCATACGCATAGGCTTCATCGAGCGGCAACTCGCGCTGGCGATAGAACATCTGCTTGCCGTACCGCACCGCGGCCGGGCTCTTCGCGACGATCTCCGCCACCTTGCGCGCGATGGCCGCGTCGAGCGCGTCCTCGGGCACGGCCTCGTTGACGAGCCCCCACGCGGCAGCCGTCGCCGCATCGACGAAGCGCCCGGTCACGAGCATGTCGAACGCGCGCTTCACGGTGACGTTGCGGCTCAGCGCAACGGCCGGCGTCGAGCAGAACAGCCCGACGTTGATGCCCGATACCGCGAAGCGTGCGGTATCGGCGGCGATCGCGAGGTCGGATGCGGCAACGAGCTGGCAGCCGGCCGCCGTCGCGATGCCTTGCACGCGCGCGATCACCGGCACCGGCAATGCGCGCATCGCGAGCATCACGCGGCTGCACTGCGCGAACAGCGTGCGGTAGTAGCCGAGGTCGGGCTTGCCGCGCATCTGCCGCAGGTCGTGGCCCGCGCAGAATGCCTTGCCCTCGGCGGCCAGCACCACGCAGCGCACGTGCGGATCGGCCGCCAGCGTATCGAACGCATCGTGCAGGCTCGCGAGCATCGCCTCGGACAACGCATTGAATTGCTGCGGGCGATTCAACCGCAGCGTGACGACGCCGTCGTGATCTTCACGCAGCAGGATCGGCTCGGCAGTCTCTTGATCGGGTTCCATGGTGTTTCGCTCGTCGAATGCGGCAGGATTCGTTTCGGCACAAACGCGCGGCCGGCACAGACGCGCGTTCGCGGCCGGTCGAAGAAATGGTCCTCCACATTCCGTGTCGCGTCCAGTCACGCGCGTTGCGTCATGCCGTCCGTGCGGCAAAAGCGGCGCTCGCATAGGCGACGCATCCGAGCGCCGCGACCGCCCACAGCGCGTCGGTCAGATCCGGCAACAGTATCGTCGCGGCGCCGGCGATGGCCACGCCGAACAGGCTTCCGGCCTGTCTCGCCGCATTGAGGAAACCGGATGCCACGCCGGCCGCATCCGCGGGCACCTGTTCGAGCACGGTCGCGATCATCGGCGCCACCGACAACGCGGTGCCGGTGCCGAACGCGGCCATGGCCGCCCAGACCACCGGCCACGGCGCACGCAGCGTGAGCGCGACGGCGATCGCCGGAATGGCCAGCGCCGCCATCCCGAGACCGTTTGCCATCAGCGTGACCGGGCGCACCCGGTCATGCAGCTTTCCCGACAGCAGGTTGCCGAGCGACAGGCTCAGCGCGAACGGCAACAGCGTCATCCCGGTCTGCCGCGCACTCATGCCGAAGCGCCCGTGCAGGTACAGGCTCAGCACGAACAGCAACCCGAAGTAGCCGACGTAGACGAGGCTGCCCATCAGGTTCATCGCGACGAAGACGCGATTGCGAAACCACGCCAGCGGCACCATCGGATGACGCGCACGCCGCTCGACCACGACCAGCACGGCTGCCGCGCACGCGGCGGCCAGCAGCGCGCAGCGGACTTCCGCCGCCCCCGGCCCGCGCGTCGGCAATTCGATCACCGCAAAACACAGCGCGCCGAGCGCCGCCGCACCGACACCCTGGCCGGCCCAGTCGAACGGGTGCGCATGCCGCGCGGTCGACGCCGCGACGAGCACGGCCGCCCCGGCAAAAGCGACCGCGCCGGTCGGCACATTGATCAGGAACGCGCTGCGCCAGCCGAAATCGTCGACGAGGATGCCGCCCAGCACCGGCCCCACCGCGACCGCAACCGACGCGATGCCGGCCCAGACCGCGATCGCCCGTGCCCGCTCGGCCGGCACGTCGAAGGTGCTGCGCACGACCGCGAGCGACGCGGGCAAAAAGAGCGCGGCGCCCATGCCCTGCACGAAGCGCGCGGCCACGAGGATCGCCACGGACGACGCGACGCCGCACGCCGCCGATGCGGCGACGAACAGCGCCAGCCCCGCGAGATACACATGCTTCGCGCCGAACCGGTCGGACAGCGCGCCGCCCGCGAGGATCAGCGCGGCGAAGCTGAGCGTATAGGCGTCGACGATCCACGCGAGTTCGGCGACCGTCGCGCCGAGGCTCGTGCGCATCGCGGGCAGCGCCACGTTGACGATCGTCGAATCGAGGACCGCCATGAACATGCCGATCGCGACCAGCGCCAGCGTGAAGCGCTGCTCACGCGCCGTCGGGCGGCTCGCGGCCGTCAGGGGAACGGAAACGGGAACGGGATTGCAATCGGACATGACACCTCCAGGCAGATGCCGGGAGTCTAGGAACGGTGCGCGATGCAGAAAAGTGATAATTTCGCATTTGCCTGATGCAGATCTGCATCCCCCTGCCCGTCCGCCGCCGCTTGCCCGATGACACAATCGATCCGCATGAACTGGGACAACGCCCGCTTCTTCCTCGCCCTGGCGCGCACCGGCACGCTGCGCGGCGCCGCGGCGCAGCTGAATGTCGATCAGGCGACGGTGGGACGCCGGATCGCCGCGCTCGAGGACGAGCTCTCGGCCCGCCTGTTTCTGCGCACGCCGGCCCTCTATGTGCTGACGACCGCCGGCGAAGCGCTGCTCGAGCCGGCCGAAACGATGGAACGGGCGTCGCTCACGATCGAGCGCCGCGTGATGGGGCTCGACGAGCAATTGGCCGGGTCCGTGCGCATCGCCACGACCGACTCGCTCGGCAAGCGCTTCGTGGTGCCGGCGATCGCCCGCCTGCGGCGCAGGCATGCGGGCATCGACGTCGTGTGCGTGACGTCGGCGGAAATCGCCAACCTCACGCGCCGCGAAGCCGACCTCGCGATCCGCACGTTGCGGCCGGAATCGCCGGACCTGATCGTCAGGCGGCTCGGGCATCTCGAAACGGGCATCTACGCATCGCGCCGCTACCTGGCCGAGCGCGGCGAACCGGTCGCGGGTAGCGCGTTCGACGGACACGATCTGGTGATGTACCAGCAGCCGGTGGTGCCGACGATGTGGGACGCGCTGTGCGGCGAACCGACTTCGCGCGGCCGCGTGATGTTCCAGACATCGTCGACGATGATGCTGGTGGAAGCCGCGCTGGCGGGGCTCGGCATTGCGGAGCTGCCGTGCTTTCGCGCCGATGCCGAACCGGAACTGGTGCGTCTGATGGCGCGGCGCTGCAATCATTTCGACGTGTGGCTCGTCGCCCACGCCGATCTCTACAAGACCGCGCGCGTGCAGGCCGTGATCGAAGCCGTGGTCGACGAATTCGCGACCGCCGGGCCCGCCGCCCTATAGCGGGCCGCCGCGTCAGCGCGCGGCCGGCTGGCGCGCGCTGCGCCACATGCGCACGCCCGACCACAGGTGCCCGGCGCCCGCGCCGAAAAACACCGCACCCATCACACCGAAGGTCAGCACGTCGCCCCAGATCGCGCCGAACGTATTCAGCCGAGCGGTCATCGCGGGCGCGTCGGGCGCGTAGCGGACCTCGACCGTCGCGCCGTCCTGCTCGCTGACCTCACCGCCCTGCGGATACTCGACGTGCTCGCCCGCGAGCGTCGTGAACGCGATCTCCGGGTGATGCGGGCCTGCGTTCAGCTTGACGACGCGGCCCGGCACGACGACCGACGTCCGCAGAAATTCGCGCGTCGACTGCGCATACAGCGCGACACCGGTCAGCAAGCCCGCGCCGACCAAGGTAAAGAGGACGCCTTTCGCGAACAGCGTCTCCATGCGCTGCGCCGCGGTGCGGCCGGATTCGGACGCCATCTCGCTCGCCTCACGGACGCGACTGATAGAACGACACGTCGATCTTCGATTGCGCCTTGCAGCGGTACATCACGCCGCGCCCCGTTTCGTCGGTCATGCCTTCGTACGGGCCGTTGCAGCCCGTGATCTTGTATTGCGCGAACGGAATGCGCTTGCCGTCGGTCGGCCGGACCAGCACCGGGATACGCCCGGTCGGGCCATCGCCGATCATGCGCACGAGTATCATGCGCGCCGCATCGATCGGCGCGGCGGAACGCATGTAGACCGTGCGCCCCTGTGCGTCGGTCGTGCCTTCGACTTCGAGCTCCCGGCTGTCCTGGGCCGCGCTCGTGTAAAGCGCAAACGCATAGTGCGTGTTCGGCAGCGCCTGTTTCGTCGCGGGATCGTGCAGCACGAAATAGCACCCGTTGACGCCCTTTCCGGCCGTTGCCTGCCCGTCGACCTGCGTAGGGTTGCACGTATAGGACGAACCGCTGCCGGCGGCAGCCTGCGGTGCATTCTGCTGTCCGGTGTCTGCACATCCGCCCATCAGCGCAGCCGCCAGCGTCACGCATGCGCCGCGCACGAGCGTCGCCCGATCGATCTTGATTTTCATTGGAAGGTATCCCGTTCCTGATTGTTGTGGATGCCGGGCGTGCTGCGTATGACGCGCAGGCACGCCGCCCTCGGCATCCGGCAGGATACGGACATCATCGTGCGCTGTAAATTGCGAGCGCCGCCGGCCATGCGACGCCGCTACCCGCCGCTACCCGCCACTACCCGCCGCTTGCGACGCGCGCGATCGTCTGGCGCAGCCAGATGTGTGCGGCGTCGCCGTGCCGGCGTTCATGCCAGTGTTGCGCGAACTCGAACGAATCGATCGGGAACGGCGGGTCGAACACGCGCAGCCGCGCGTCGTCGCGCACGCGATCGAGATTGCGGCGCGCGACGGTCAGCACGAGATCGGTGCCCGCGATCAGGTCGTTCGCGACACCCCAGAACGGCAGGATCACCGCGATGTGCCGCTCGTGCCGCAGCCGCGCGAGCGCGCGATCGACCTCGTTGTCCATCCCGTCGCGCATCGCGACGAGTGCGTGCGGCCGCGCGAGCCACGCGTCGAGCGCGAGTTCGCCGCGGCGCGGCAGGCGGCTCGCGTCGGCCACGCACGCGAACGACTCGACGAACAGCGGCTGGGCATGCAGGTCGCGCTGCAATGCAGGCAGCACGCCGAGCGCGAGATCGACCTCGCCGTCCATCAGTTGCATCCGCATCGCCTCGCGCGTGGCCTGCGACACGATCAACTCGATGCCCGGCGCGTCGGCGCGCAGCGTCTTCACGAGCGCGGGCAGCACGATCCGCGCACCGTAGTCGGACATCGCGATCCGAAAGACCCGTGTGGCCGCCGATGGATCGAAAGCCGGCGGCTCGATCAGCGCGCCGAGCCGCCCGAGGACGTCGTTCAGCGGCTCGACCAGTTCGTTCGCGCGCGCGGTCAGCTCGAGCCGGCCCGCGCGCCGCACGAGCAGCGGATCGCCGAAGATCTCGCGCAGCCGCGCGAGCGCATGGCTCACGGCCGGTTGGCTCCGGTGCAGCCGGAGCGCCGCGCGCGAGATGTGATGTTCGCTCAGCAACACATGCAGCGTGACGAGCAGGTTCAGGTCAATGCGGGCGAGATTATTCATGGCACGAATATGAAGCATCCGAAAGACGAATTTCCATTCGCCATCTTAATGGATGACAATCTTTTCGACACCCTTTCAAGACCGACCAAGATGACGACTCCGCTTTCCTTCGCCACCCTTCCGCTCGCCGTCGCGGCGTTCGTCGCCGGCGCGCTCGTGCCGCTGCAAGGCGGCAGCAATGCCGCGCTCGGGCGCGCGCTCGGCCACCCGCTATGGGCCAGCGTCGCGTCGCTGACGGTCAGCCTGCTCGCGGTGCTGCCGGTGCTGCTGGCGACGCGTGCGAACGCGCCGCTGATCGGCGACGCGCTGCAGCGCCCGCTGTGGATGTGGCTCGGCGGCCTCGCGGGCGTGATCTACATCACGCTCGCACTGATCCTGACGCCGCGGCTCGGCGCGACGACCTTCATCGTCTGCGTCGTCGCCGGGCAGGTGCTCGCGTCGCTGCTGATCGACCACTACGGGTTGATGGGGCTCGCGCAGCGGCTCGCGACACCCGGCCGCATCGCGGGCGTCGCGCTGATCTTCGCGGGGATGATCGTCGTGCAGTGGCAGACGCCCGCGCCGGTTGCGGCGGGCAACGCGGCGGCCGCGCAACCCGAACCGCAGCCTTGACGGCGAAGCTGGCGGGCCCGCGGCGGCCCGATGCGCGTCAGCCTGCGAGCTTCTTCAGCGCGTCGAGCACCGCGTCGCCCTTGAACGGCTTCACGATCCAGCCCTTCACGCCGGCCGCCTTGCCGCGCTCCTTCATCGCCGGGCTGCTTTCGGTCGTCAGCATCACGACGTTGACCGACGTGTTCGCCAGTTCGCCGCGGATCTTCTCGACCATCGTCAGGCCGTCCATGTTCGGCATGTTCACGTCGCTGATCACGAGGCGCACGCCGGGCGTCGCCTTGAGCTTCGCGAGCCCGTCCTTGCCGTCGACGGCCGTCGCGACGTCGAGCCCGTGATTGCGCAGGAAACCCGCGACCTCGTCGCGCACCGTGCCCGAATCGTCGACCACCAGAATCTTTGCCATGCTGTATTCCCCTTTCCTTGTTGCGACTTCAACATTCAAAACAGTTCGAGTTCACCCGATTCGACCATCGGCCCGACGTCCTGCACCGATTCGCGGAAATCCTCCGGCGACCAGCTGAGGCTGAACACGAAGCGCTGGTCGAGACAGACGGAGCGGCCCGATGCCGGATCGGTCATCCGGTACTTGAAGCAGAGCTGCGGACAGTCGCCGCCGAACGAGATGAACTTCTGCTTGTGATTGACGACGAGCGGCACCTGCACCGGATGGCGCGCCAGTGCCTCGGCGTCGCCGAGATAGCGGTTCTTGAACGCGCCCCACACGAGGTTCGTCAGTTCGCCGAGCACGCTGTTCACGTCGCGGAAATCCGGCGCGCGGCCGTCGTCGCGCGTGCCGCCGATCATGTCGAGCAGCGGCTGCTCGCTCGTCTGCAGCAGCATGTAGCCGCGGCACCACGCGCTTTCGAGCGCGATCAGGCTGAACACTTCGCCGAAGATGATCTGGTCGCGGACGATGCACGGCGTTTCGTGCTCGATCGTCAGGCCCGGGAACAGGCTGTCGAGGCGCGCCTCGGTGATCTCCGAGATGCCGCGCACGAGCGCGTTCGGGTAATCGCGGCCGAACAGGTATTCGTCGATCGCGCGCTTGAGCGGCGTCATGTCGTCCGCGACGTAGGCCGCGCATGCCACGCGCGCGAGTGCATCGGGCAGCCCGTCGCGCGACGCGAGCGATTCGCGGCGCAGGATGATCGGCAGCTCGGGGCGCAGCGCATCGATCTGGGTTGCGATGATCGCGCTCTCGGCCGGCGAACCGCCGTAATCCTCGGCCAGCAGGATCGCGCCGAGGTCGATGTTCGAGCGCAGCACCTTCAGCAGCCGGCTGCGCCGCACGGTCAGGCCGACCAGGTTGTGCTCGTCGCAGAAGCGCTTGATCGCATCGGCGTGTGCACGGCTGTCGTCGAGGACGAGCACCTTGCTGACGGGTTGGTCTTCGGTCATCTCGCGGATTCCTAATGGTCGGTCAGGGTCGGTCAGAACAGTTCGAGCTCGCCGCCGGTATCCACGGCAGCAGTTTCCGGCAGATGGAAATCGACCGGCGCGTTCGCGCACACGCACAGCGTCGCGCCGACCCGCACGTCGCCGTCGAGCGTCAGGTCGTACGCGGCCACGTGGTCGGGTGCGAGCGCGGGCAGGTAGTCGATGCTCGCGCCGCTCAGCAGGTACGGCGTCGACATCCCGAGATCGGGGAACGGCGCGGTCAGCGCCTGGTTGATCGCGCCGCAACACAGGTTCGCGACTTCCATGAATGCTTCGGGCAGCGGCCGCTGGCTGCTCGTACCCGCGCTCGCGCCGGCGAAATGGCGACGCGTCGCGTCGTCGTCGCTGAAGCGCAGCGCGAGCAGCAGGCGGAAATGCAGTGCCGAGATCGTCAGCACCGCGACATGCTCGGGCACCTTCGGCTGCGACCGCGACCTCGCCTGCGCGCGATCATGCCCGTCGTGTTCGTGGCCGGCGGACGGCCGGATGTCGCACGCGCCGCCGGACGCGAGCCGCGTGCGCGCCGCATCGAAGAAGATCCGCTCGAAGCCGGCCCTGGCCTGCGCGCTGATCACGCCGCCTCTCCTTCGATGCGCGCGTGCAGTTGCCCGGCCAGCGTCTCGACGGTCGCGAGCGCGGCCGTGATCATCTTGCCGCCGGCCTGGATGTCCTGGAACGTCGCGGCCGTCACGAGATCGTTGCGGTTCAGGCTGTCGCGATAGCTGTTCGACAATTGCTGCGAGCGCGCGGCCAACCCGCGCACCTCGCTCGCGACGATCGAGAAGCCGCGTCCGGCCGACCCCGCGCGCGCGGCCTCGATCGACGCGTTCAGCGACACGATCGACACGTGCGCGACGATCGCCGACAGCTCCTGGTTCTTCGTGCGCATGTCCTGGTTCTGCGTGGTCAGCGAGATCATCTGCTCGTGCCAGCGCTCGAACGTGCCGGCAAGCCCGCGCAGGCGCGCGGCTTCGTCGGCGATCTTCTGCGCGTGCTGCGCGAGCGCGACGCGATCCGCCGACAGCGCCTGCAGTGCGTCACGCTGCGTGCCCGCCGCGGTCGCCTCGCTCGCCAGCGCATCCTCGAGCTGCGCCTCGCGTTGCGCCCATGCGTCGGCCGCCTCCGCGTGCGCGGACGCCGCTTCTTCCGCGCGTGCGTCGGCGGCGTCGAGCGCACCGCGCAACGTGTCCACGTCGTGCGCCATTGCCGCGACGAGCCGCCCGCGCGTCACGCGAAACACGACCGCCGCCACCACCGCGACGACCACACCGCCCGCCAATGCAGCGGCTACCTGAATCATCCACGCCTGCACGATCACTTCGTCACTCCGCTGCGCCGATATCCGCGATGGGCGCACGCTGCTCGTGCGCGGCGCCGTCCGCCGCGAAGCGCGCCGGCAGCGACACGATCGTCTCGAACGCACGATACGGTGCGCCGGCGCGATCGTCGGTGAAGCGCAGCGCGATGTCACCGCCGTCGCGCTTCAGGAAGTTGCGCACCGCGTCCATGCCGACGCCGCGCCCCGACACTTCCGTCACCGTTTGCGCGGTCGAGAATCCCGGCCGGAAGATCAGCTCGGCGACATCCTCGTCGGACAGCGCCGCTTCGTTGCCGGCGTCGATCCAGCCGCGCTCGCGCGCAATGCCGCGAATCCGGTCGAGCGCGAGGCCACGGCCGTCGTCGCCGAGCACGAACCACAGCTCGCCGCCGCCCACGCCGACCGCGATGTCGATCGTGCCGGACGCCGCCTTGCCGGCCGCACGCCGCTCGTCGGACGATTCGATGCCGTGGTCGATCGAATTGCGCAGCAGGTGCATGAACACGTTCTTCAGCGTCGCGGCGATCTCGCTGCGCACGCGATGGCCGTGGCTGTCGATATGCACGACGGGCGCCGGCTTGCCGAGTTCGGCCGCGAGCGACGGCAGCGACTCGATCACGCCGCCGAGCGCATCGCCGATGCCCTGCGTACCGAGCTGGCTCAGCATGCGGCGCACGGCATCGCGTGCCGCGTGCCAGTCGGAACCGTTCGCCGGATCGGCGCCGTCGAGCACGCGCAGGCTTTCGCTGATATGCGCGCGTTCGACCATCAGGAAATCGTCGCCGCCCTGCGCCGGATCACCGTTGCGGCCGAGCGTGACCGCGTTGATCGTCGCGTAGTGTTCGACGGCGTCGCGCACGCGCGCCAGATCGTCCATCAGCGCGTCGCGGTTCCACTCGGGGCCGCCGTCCGCGCGGCGCAGCGAGTCGTACGCCTGCTCGGCTTCGTGGACGATGTTCGTCAGGTGCTGGAGGCTGTACGTGCGCGCATTGCCCTTGATCGTGTGCATGTTGCGGAACAGCGCCGCGACGATCGAATGATCGGCGCGCTCGTGCTGGCGGATCATCCGCTCGTTCTCGCTGAGGAAGCCCTTCGCGCTGTGCACGAAGTCGTGGAACTTGTCCTGGCTGATCGACAGGATCTCGCCGATCATCTCGAGGCGGCGCTGCTGCTCGCCGGCCTGCGCGGTCAGCTCGCGGATCTCGGTCACGTCGCGCACGCACAGCATCAGGCGCACGACCGTGTCGGTCTCGTCGGTGATCGCCGACCAGCTCAGGTCGAGCCACTTCTCGCGGCCGTCCGGCATCCGCTTCGCGACTTCATTGACGAGCAGGTGCTCGTTGAATTCGAAGTTCATGCTGTCTTCGCCGAGGCACGCGTGCACCGCCGCGTCGACCTGCGACCGCGCGTCGGCGCCGATCGCCGAATCGTCGAACACGAGCGCCATCAGGTCGCGGCCGGCGATGTCGTTCGTCTCGAAGATGGTTTCGAGGTACGCCGAATACTCGGCATGCACGACGCCGCCTTCGACGACGGTCAGGATCCCCTGCTGCATGTTCTGCAGCATCGCCTGGATGTCGGCCGTCTTCTGCTTCAGTTGCGCGGCGTTCTCCTGGATCTTCTCGATCATCCCGTTGAACGCGACGATCGAATGGCCGATTTCGTCCATCCTGCCCACCGGCACGCGGCGCGTGAAATCCTGGCTCGTCGCGATCTCGCTCATCGCCGTCTGCATCCCGATCAGCGGGCGCGTGATCTGGCGATACAGCACGAAGCCGAGCGCGGTCAGCAGCACGATCACCGTGCCGGCGACACCCGCGATCGCGGTCGCCGTCGTCGCGAGCATCCCGTTCAGCGCACTGATCGCATCGTCCTTCTGGCGGTTCTTCTCGACGCGCAGCGTGTCCACGATGCTTTCGAGTTCGTCGCGATATTGCGCGACGTTCGCGAACAGGTAGGCCTGCGCCATCTCGGCCTTGCCGTCCGCCTTCATCTTCACGGTGTCGTCGATCGCCGCGAAATAGTTCGCGACGCTGTCCTTCGCCTGCGTGACGAGGCCTTCCTGCGCGCGGCCGACCGCCGATTTCGCCTGCACGTCGAGTGCGGCGCGCAGCGCGGCCTGCTTTGCCTTCAGTTCGTCGCGCGCCTGCGCGGCGGTGTTCGCGTCGGGCGCGTAGACGAGCGTCATCGTCGCGATCTGGATGTTCTTTACATCGGCAACGAGATCGGCCGACGCGAGCGCGCTCGGCACGATGCCCTGGGTGACCTGACGCACCTCGGACGCGCTCTTGCGGGTCTGGTACACGGCATAGATGCCGATCGCGGACAGCGCGAAGAACGTCAGGACGACTAGCAGCGTAATGCGATGACGGATGGTCATGAGTACAGCTCCCCGCAGCGATCCGGCTTCGATCGCCCTTTGGTCTATTGAAAGAATGTGAGCGCCGAATTATCGGGGATGGTGTATGACGCTCCGATGACCGGAAATCAATCGTTCATTGATAAAAATGCAATGAATAATTGTGGCGAAAGAACCCTAAAGTATTGCCGGGATCTGCCGTTAACCTTCTGCCTCAAGGCTTCGTGCGGCGCTGCTGCGCGGCCGGAAAATCCGGTATTCGGATATTTTTATTTTATTTATTTGATCCGCGATTCAACTGCAATCGGGCTTTTGTAAAACGTTTGCGCATTATCAGCGAATCCAGTCGAATTCGCGATTTTTTATTGCTGGCGAGTCATTCGACGGACGGATGAAACGATACCGCCCGCCTCGCGGCCGACGATGCGATGCGCTGCATCGTCGGCCCCGGGGCGGGCGTGGCCGGCGGCCGATCAGTGGCTGCTGGCGCGGGTCGCCCCCAGCCCCGTTTCAGAACGCACCTGCTGCGCGGCGAACGCACCCTTCTCCGCGTTCGCACGCGCGCTCGAGTCGAGCACCGAGAACAGCCACACGCCCACGAAGCCGATGGTCATCGAGAACAGCGCGGGCGACGTGTACGGGAACCATGCCGAACCCTTCGGATAACCGAGCGTCGCCTCCCACACCGACGGCGACACGATGGTCAGCCCCACCGACGAGACCAGCCCCAGGAACCCGCCGATGACCGCGCCGCGCGTGGTGCAGCCCTTCCACATCATCGACAGGAACAGCACCGGGAAATTGGCCGACGCCGCGACGGCAAAGGCCAGCGACACCATGAACGCGACGTTCTGCTTCTCGAACGCGATGCCCAGCAGCACGGCGATCACGCCGAGCACCAGCGTCGTGATGCGCGACACCTTCAGTTCGTCGGCACTGTCGGCCTTGCCGTTCTTGAAGACGGTGGCATAAAGATCGTGCGACACCGCGGACGCGCCGGACAGCGTGAGCCCGGCCACCACCGCCAGAATCGTCGCGAAGGCCACGGCCGAGATGAAGCCGTAGAACACGTCGCCGCCCACCGTCTTGGCCACCAGCACCGCGGCCATGTTGGCCGTGCCCGCACCGCCCTTGATCACGCCCTTGGCCACGTCGGACAGTTCCGGATTGGTCAGCACGAGCGTGATCGCGCCGAAACCGATGATGAAGATCAGCACATAGAAATAGCCGATCCAGGTGGTGGCCCAGAACACGGATTTACGCGCTTCCTTTGCATCCGGCACCGTGAAGAAGCGCATCAGGATGTGCGGCAGGCCGGCGGTGCCGAACATCAGCGCCATGCCGAACGAGATGGCCGAGATCGGATCCTTGATGAACCCGCCCGGCGACATGACCGACAGCCCGATACGCGTGGCGTCGTCCGACGACTTGCCCGCGTTCGCGGCAATCGCGGTCTTGACCTCCACGGCATGGGAGAACAGCGCCTCCGGGCTGAAGCCGTACTGCGCGAGCACCATGATCGCCATGAACGTCACGCCCGCAAGCAACATGCACGCCTTGATGATTTGCACCCAGGTGGTGGCCGTCATGCCGCCGAACAGCACGTAGACCATCATCAGCGCACCGACGATGACGACGGCCACCCAGTAGTCGAGACCGAACAGCAGCTTGATGAGCTGCCCCGCGCCGACCATCTGCGCGATCAGGTAGAACGCCACCACCACCAGCGTGCCGACCGCGGCGAAACTGCGGATCGGCCCCTGCTCGAAGCGGTAGCCCGCGACGTCGGCGAAGGTGAACTTGCCCAGGTTGCGCAGCCGCTCGGCCATCAGGAACGTGATGATCGGCCAGCCGACCAGGAAGCCGATCGAGTAGATCAGGCCGTCGTACCCCGAGGTCATCACCGCGGCGGAAATGCCGAGGAAGGATGCCGCCGACATGTAGTCGCCCGAGATCGCCAGCCCGTTCTGAAACCCGGTAATACCGCCGCCGGCCGTGTAGAAATCCGCGGCGGAACGCGTGCGGGATGCCGCCCACTTGGTGATCCACAACGTCCCTGCCACGAACAGCGCGAACAGGACGATGGCCGTGGTGTTGGTCGCCTGCTTGGCGGTCTGCCCGACATCGCCGCCGCCCGCGACGGCCACGCCGCACGCGCTCGCGGCCAGCAGCGCGACCAGCATCGTCGAAAGTGTCTTCTTCATTGGGCGACGTCCTGCAGGATGTCCTGCGTCAGTTGATCGTATTCGTTGTTCGCGCGGCGCACGTAGATGCCGGTGATGACGACGGTGAACACGATCACCGCCATGCCGATCGGCACGCCGACACTCGTCACGCCGGTGCTCACGGGCTTCGCGAGAAACGACTTGTCGAATGCGATCAATGCGATGTAGCCGTAGTACACGATCAGCATCAGCACGGTCAGGCAGATGCCGAGCGTGTTGCGCCGCCGCTTGAGCAGCGCGTACTTCGGATGCGCTTCGATTTTTTTGACCAACCCATCATGCATCGCCTGTCTCCTGGTTTGCTCTTGTATGAGTCAGGCGATTCTGAACAGCGAAGCTGACTGCGCGCTTACTCGATCTTTCGCGGGCAGCCTTCCGGGCACTATGGTTTTCCCTAGCGGGCCGTGGCGTGGCGGCATGCGTGGCCGGCCCGCGCACCGTTCATGGATCGAGCGCGCCGCCCGACCAGCCGGCCGACGGCCGCGAACCCGTCAGCTTCAACGTGACGTCGCCCTGCGCGACCAGCCGCTCCCGGTTGCGCGTGACGATGCGCCCGGCCTGCGGCGCCACCAGCACATGCTCGCTGCCAGGCACGCCAGGATGCGCGACGATTCGTGCGACGCGCTCGCCGGCCTCGACCGTTGCACCGAGTTCGCGTTCGTAGACGAGCACGCCCGATGCCGGCGCGATGATCGTTTCCATGTGCGCGATCGGTACGGCCTCGCCATGCCAGTCGGGCACGCCGGGCGATTCCGCGATCACGCCGCGGCCGCGCAGGAACGCGAGCACGCCGTCGGCGTCGCGCTCGGCGAATGCATCCGACACGTCGGACTGCCCGCGCAGCTCGACGGTCGCGACGAGCCGGTCGCGCAGCCCGCCGTCGCGCATCCAGTGTGCGGCCACGGCGCCTTCGAATGCGCCGTCTTCGTCCTCGTCCCACAGGATCGCGACATCGGCGCCGAGCGCCGCGACGAGGTCGCGTCCGGCCGGCCACAGGTCGCGATGCAGGTACACGTACGGCAGCGCCTCGGAATCGGTATGGAAGTCGAGCACGATATCGGCGTCGCACGCGGCGGCCAGCAGCGTGCGCTGCCACGCGGCGAACGTCGTCGCGGGCCGGCGCGTGGCCGCCGATTCGTGGAAATGCCGGTTGAAATTGCGGTGCGTCGTTTCGTGGAAGCGGCCCAGCAGCCGCCCCTGCCGGAACTGTGCGAGCCCGAGCGGGTTGGCCTGCGGCACGACCGTCACCGTGCCGCGCAGCGCGCCGCGATCGTGCGCCGCGGACAGTTGCGGCAGCAGCCGGTGCAGCACGAGCATGCCCGCGATCTCGTCCGCATGCACGCCGGCCTGCAGGTGCACGCGCGGCCCGTCGCCGGCCGACAGCCGCCACGCGCGGATCGCAAGCGGCTGCCCATTGTCGCCCGGCACCTGCCAGGTCAGCGTTTCGATCATCGCCTTTTCTCCTTCAGGACCGGCGTGTCATTCAAGACGATTCACGACGACGCACGCGAACCGGCGTCGAGGCTTGCGACGAACGCGGCAATGCGCTCGCACGCGTCGCCCAGCCGCGCGTCGTCGACGACGAAGCCGAAGCGCACGAAGCCCGACGCGGTGTCGCCGAACGCACTCGCGTCGAGCAGCGCGACCTGTTTCGCGCGGAACAGCCCCCACGTGAACGCATGCGCGTCCAGCCCGGTGCCGCGCACATCGACCATCATGAACATCCCGGCCTCCGGCAGCAGGCAGCGCAACCCCGGCACGTCGCGCAGGCGCGCGTAGGCAAGATCGCGGCGGCGCCGGTAGAGTTCGCGCATGTCCGCGACGATCGCGGCGCGGTTGTCGAGCGCGGTGACGGCCGCCTGCTGGATGAAACCCGGCAGCCCGTACAGCATGCACAGCGCGAGCCGCTCCGCATGCTCGATCAGCTCGGTCGGGCCGATCGCCCAGCCGACCCGCCAGCCCGGCATCGCATGCGATTTCGACAGACTGCCGATCGTCACCGTGCGCTCGGCCATCCCCGGCAGCGACGCGATGCTGACCATGTCGCGCTCGAACGTCAGCGCCGCATACACCTCGTCGGACACGACCCACAGATCGCGCTCGCACGCGAGCCGTGCGATCCGTTCGAGGTCGGCGCGCGGCATCACGACGCCGGTCGGGTTGCATGGCGTCGCGAAGAAGATCGCTTTCGTGCGCGGCGTCACGGCCGCTTCGAGCGCGTCGAAGTCGAGATGAAAGCCACGCGATGCATCGACGGGCACCGGTACGAGCGTCGCGCCCGACGCACGTACGCTCGCCTCGTAGGTGAGGTACATCGGCTCCGGCACAAGCACTTCGTCGCCGGCCTCGCACAGGCACATCGCCATCGCGAACAGCGCGTTCTGCGCGCCGGCCGTCACGATCACATGCTCGGCGCCGACTGCCTGCCCCGACGCTTTCGTGTGCTCGCGCGCGATCGCCGCGCGCAGTTCGGCGCGGCCGCGCACTTCGCTGTAGTGTGTATCGCCGCCGCGCAGCGCGGCGACCGCACGCTCGACGATCACGTCGGGCGTCGCGAAATCGGGATCGCCGACGCTCAGGATGATCGCCGGCTCGCCGGCGGCGACCGCCTGCTGCGCCGCGTAGTGAATGTCCCATGCGCTCGTGCGCTTGCCCTGCAGGCGATCGACCAGCTTCGAATAGTTCATGCGTCCTCCATCGCGCGGCTTGTGTCCGGCTGCCGCGCCGTCAACGGGTTCAATCAGCGCGGCATGCGCACGGGCACACGCCGCTCGAGGCGGCCGAACGCGCGCTCGATCACGAACGCGAGCGCGACATAGATCACCGCGATCGCCAGCAGCGGCTCGTAGGTCCGCAGCGTCTGCGCGCGGATGTAGTTCGCGGCGCCGAGCACGTCCATCACCGCGACCGTCGATGCGAGCGCCGTCGATTTCAGCAGCATCACGGTCTCGCCGGCCAGCGTCGGCAGCAGGATCTGGATCGCGCGCGGCAGCCATACGCGGCGCGCGATCATCGACGGACGCATCCCCATCGCGCGCGCGGCCTCGATCTCGCCCTTCGGCACGCCGCGCAGGCCTGCACGCAGCACCTCGCCGACATACGCACCGACGCTGATCACGAGCGCGAACGCGACATACCAGAAGCCGTCGCGCAGGAACGGCCAGAACACGCTGTCGCGCAGCGCGGGCCACCCCGAGAACAGCGAACCGACGCCGTAGTAAATCAGGTAGATCTGCACGAGCAGCGGCGTGCCGCGTATCACCTCGGTGAAACCCTTGCTCACGCGCGCGATGACCGGATTCGGCGACAGTCGCGCGAACGCGACGGCAATCGCCAGCCCGAAGCCGAATACGGCCGAGATGACGAGCAGCTTGACGGTGGTCAGCACGCCGAGCAACAGCAGCGACCCGTAGGAAGACAGTACGCTCAGATCCATGACGTTGATCCGGTTCGATGGGAAATTGCGGCGCGGCTCACGATGCCGGCATCCAGCGGCCGAAGCGGCGCTCGATTTCGCGGAACAGCACACCGGACAGCGACGTGATCGCGAAATACACGGCCGCCACCATCAGGTAGTAGTGCATGTACTCGCGCGTCGAGCCGGCCGCCTGCTTCGCGGTGTAGAGCAGCTCGCTGTAGCCGACCACGCTGATCAGCGCGCTGTCCTTCACGAGGATCAGCCACAGGTTCGCGAAGCCCGCCAGCGCGTAGGGCGCCATCGCCGGCAGCGTCACGCGCCGGAACACGAGCCCCGGCGGCGCGCCGAACGCGCGGCCGGCCTCGATCTGCCCGTACGGGATCGCGAGGATCGCGCCGCGGATGATCTCCGCCGCGTACGCGCCCTGCACGATGCCGAGCACGATCACCGCCGCCGCGAAACCGTTGACCGCGACCGGCCCGACGCCGATCGCCGTCATCAGCAGGTTGATCGCGTCGGTGCCGGCGTAATAGAGCAGCAGGATCAGCAGCAGTTCGGGCACCGCGCGGCACAGCGTCGTGTAACCCTGTGCGATCCGCTCGAGCACGCGCACGCCGGACAGCTTCGCGGCCGCGCCCAGCAACCCGAGCACGATGCCGACGACGAACGCGCCGAGCGAAATCTCGAGCGTCACGGTCGCGCCTTGCAGCAGTGCGACGCCCCAGCCGTCCGGGTCCATGCCCAGGTAGCTCACCCATCCCCAACCGTCCATGCCGCCTCCTCGTCCGTGCGTGCGCCAGTGTGTCCGTGTGCCGGTAGCGGCGTGATCAGTGCGGCCAGAGGTCGATCGGGAAATACTTCTTCGCGATCTGCGCGTACTTGCCCGACGCATGCAGCTGTTCGAGCGCCTGGTCCATCTGCTGCTTCAGCGGCGCATCGGCCTTGCGCATTCCCGCGCCGACGCCGTAGCCGAAGATTGCCGGATCCATCTTCACGCTGCCGGGGCCCTTCAGCTCGAACGTCGAACCGTCCTTCGACTTCAGGAAATCGAGGATGCCGAGCTGGTCGAGATACATCGTGTCGATCCGGCCCGCGACGAGATCCGCGTTACAGTCGTCCTGCGTGTTGTACAGGCGCACCGTCGCGCTCTTGCCATACGCCGTCTTGATGAACTCGGCGTTCGCGGTGGAACCCTGCACGCCGATCACCTTGCCCTTCAGCCCGTCGGGCGTCAGCGCAAGCTTCGCGTTCTTCGCGCCGACGAAGGTGCCCGGCGTCTCGTAGTACGGCCGCGAGAAGGCGATCACCTTCTGGCGTTCAGGCGTGATCGACATCGAGTTGAAGATCACGTCGATCTTGTCGCTGAGCAGCGCCGGGATGATGCCGTCCCACGCGACTTCCTTGATCTCGCATTTCGCCTTCATCTGGTCGCACAGTGCGCGGATCAGGTCGGCCTCGAAGCCGCTCCACTGCCCGGTCGGACTCTTCATCAGGAACGGCGGATACGGTTCGGCGGCGACACCGAAGCGCAGCACGCCCGACGACGCATGCGCGGAACCAAGCGGCGCGAGCACCGCGACGACGAGACTGAACAGACACAGCAGACTGCGTACGACACGTTTCATGGTCGGACTCCTTGCAGGAAAGATAGGGATCAGGCGAGCCGGCCCGCGCGCTCGCGGGCGGCTCCCGTGATTCAGTGATGCTGCCGGTGCGCGTTGACGAATTGACGGCAGCGTTCGCTCTGCGGCGCGTCGAAGATTTCCGCCGGCGTGCCGCTCTCCTCGACGCGCCCCTGGTGCAGGAACAGCACCTTGCTCGACACGTCGCGCGCGAACGCCATCTCGTGCGTGACGAGAATCATCGTGCGGCCTTCGCACGCGAGATCGCGGATCACCTTCAGCACTTCGCCGACGCGCTCGGGGTCGAGCGCGGAAGTCGGTTCGTCGAACAGCATGACTTTCGGCCGCATCGCCAGCGCGCGCGCGATCGCGACGCGCTGCTGCTGGCCACCGGACAGGAAGGCCGGATAGACGTTGCGCTTGTCGGCCAGGCCGACGCGTTCGAGCAGTTGCTCGGCGCGCGCGATCGCTTCGGCGCGCGGTTCGCGCAGTACATGCACGGGCATCTCGATCACATTCTCGAGCACCGTGCGGTGCGCCCACAGGTTGAAGCTCTGGAACACCATGCCGAGCCGTGTGCGGACCCGCTCGACCTGACGCGCATCGGTCGGCACGGTGCGCCCCTTGCGGTCGACTTTCAGCCCGATCTCCTCGCCGTCGACGACGATGCGCCCCCGGGTCGGCGTCTCGAGCAGGTTGATGCAGCGTAGCAGCGTGCTCTTGCCCGATCCGCTCGCGCCGATCAGCGAGATCACCTCGCCTTCGCGCGCGCTCAGCGACACGCCCTTCAACACCTCCAGGTCGCCGAACCGCTTGTGCAGATCCTCCACCTGCACACGCTCCTCGACGTCCGCTTTCACGCTCTCCACCCGCGCCAACATGTTGTCTCCTGTGTCGAATTCTCACGCTTGTCCCACACGGGATCGCAGCGTCTTGTTGAATGGCCGACCAACCTCATGCGGAGTCGAGTATAGGCTCTGTTGAACAATGGTTCAACAGTTTCAAAATAATCCGGAGCAAGGGTTTTCGCGGGTTTCGCGACGCTTCCATCACCGCAATTGAACAATCGTCCGGCACTCCCCTATAATCGGCACCATAACGATTCCGTAAGGTCACCACGTGAAAAAGACTCCTGGCACGGCACCGGTTCAGACACGCAGCCGCGGCATCCGAGAAACACCCGCGGTGCGTCAGCAATCGATCATCGACGCGACGATGCGCTGCATCGCGCGCTACAGCTATTCCGAGACCACGATCGACCGCATCTGCGCGGAAGCGAAGGTTTCGCGCGGGCTGATCAATCATCATTTCCAGTCGAAAGACGAACTGATGGCGCAGACCTACAAGCGGCTCGCGACCGACCTGCTCGACGTGTCGCGCGCGGCGGCCGCGAACGCGACGGGCCCCGAGGAAAAGCTCGATGCGATCATCAAGGTCTGTTTCGCCGCGCCGGTGTTCGCGCCGAAGAACGTGAAGGTGTGGCTCGGCTTCTGGAGCGTCGCGCACAGCGACCCGGTGATCCGCAAGGCGCACAAGGAGCTGTACAGCGGCTACCGCCAGGCGTTGAAGAAGCTGTTCGACCAGATCGCGGAAGTGCGCGGCGGCACCGTCGACAGCGATCTCGCCGCGCTGACGCTGACGGCCGTGATCGACGGCTTCTGGCTGGAGCTGGCGCGCGACCCGACGTCGTTCACCGCGGAAGACGCGCTGACGAGCTGCCTGCGCGTCGTCGATACGTTCCTCCCGCCGACGAAGACGGCCCGCAAGCGGGCGTAACGCATCACGCGCGCACGCGCCGCCGGGTCACCGGCGGCAGCAACGACGGCCTCGTACAACACGAGGCCGTTCGCGTTTTCAGGCCGTGCGGACTTCGATCAGGTACGGCGCGTCGTGGGCGGCCGCTTCGCTCAGCGCACCGGCCAGCGAGGTGCCCTCTTCGACCCGCTGCGCCCCCCATCCGTACGCACGCGCGATCGCGACGAAATCCGGCGTGTGCAGATCCACGCCGACCGGCTCGACGCCGACGTCGACCATCGCGCGCTTGATCTCCCCGTACCCGCCGTTGTTCAGCAGCACGACGATCACGCGCGCGCGATGCTGCACCGCGGTGCCGAGCTCCGCGAGCGTGTACTGGAGCCCACCGTCACCGGCCACGCAGACGACCGGCCGCGACGCGTCGCCGAGGCTCGCACCGACGGCGGCCGGCAGCCCATAGCCGAGCGAGCCGAATCCCACCGATGCGTTGAACCAGCTACGCGGGCGCGGCGCCGCGAAACCGACGTTGCCCGCGTAGACGATGCGCGTCGAATCGCCGACGATCGCCGCGTCGGGCAACGCGTCGCGCACGCTGTCGAGCAGCGCGAGGTCGCGCCGCATCTCGTCGTTCAGCTCCTGTCGTGCCGCCGCGCGGCACGTCGCCGCGCGTTCGCTGCCGACGCCGTCCCTGCGCGGATGCGCGTCGGCGGGCCAGATGCGCCGGAATGCGCGCACGGTTTCGCCGACGTCGCCAAGCAGCGGCAACGCGGGCACCGCGTTGCGGCACAGCTGCTGCGGATCGATGTCGATCCGCACGAGCGGCGCGGGCATCGCGAAGCTGCGGGTCGCGTACAGATCGTAGTCGGTCGGCCCCAGCTCGGTGCCGAGCGCGATGATCAGGTCGCTGTCGCGCATCAGCGCGCGCACCGCGTCGCTCGACGCCGACCACGCGATGCCGAGCGAATGCGCGGGCGGCAGCACGCCGCGCCCGTTGATCGTCATCACGACCGGTGCGTCGAGCGTTTCCGCGAGCCAGCGCACGTCGTCGGCCGCGTCGAGCGCACCGCCGCCCGCGAGGATCAGCGGCGCGCGCGCGGCGGCCGCCTTTGCACGGAATGCGTCGATGCCCTGGGCCGACGCGGGCCCCGGCGCGATGCGCGGCGGTGCGGCCGGCACGGGCGGCAATGCATCGGCAGGCGCCGCGAGCACGTCGAGCGGAATCTGGATGTGCACGGGACGCGGGCGTCCGCCCGAAAACACCGCGAATGCCCGCGCGATCGCCTGCGGCAGCGCGTCGGCGCGCGGCACCGTGTAGCTGAACGCGGCGACGTTCTCGGCGAACGCATGCTGGTCCGGCAATTCGTGCAGATGGCCGTTGCCCGAACCGAGGTCGCCGGAGGCATTGACGCTCGAGATCACCAGCATCGGAATCGAATCCGCATACGCCTGCGCCATCGACGTCGCGATGTTCGTCATGCCGGGCCCGGTGATCACGAAACACACGCCGGGCTTGCCGGTCGCGCGCGCATAGCCGTCCGCCATGAAACCGAGGCCCTGCTCGTGGCGCGCGCTCACATGACGCAGCGCGCTGCCGGCCAGGCCGCGGTACAGCTCGATCGTATGCACGCCGGGAATGCCGAACACCGTGTCGACGCCGTAGGCGGCAAGCAGGTCGACGAGGTACATGCCTACTGTTTTCATATGGTTTACATCCTTCAGGACAGGTTTGAAGATCGACCGCCGGCCGCTGCCGTCAATGCGCGAGCCCCGGCAGCAGTTCGCGCACGCCCTGCGCGAGCATCTGGAACGCGATCGCGGTCAGCACGATGCCGGACAGCCGCTCGACCAGCGTCCTGCCGATCTCGCCGAGCCGGCGGCACCACGACGCCGAGCACGCATACGTGAGCCCGATCACGCCGGCATGCAGCACGCAGGCGGCGCTCAATGCCAGCAGGTCGGCCGGCGTATGGAAGCGCGTCGCGGTCGTGATCACGAGCGACATCACCGCGCTGCCGATCGACAGCGGGAAGATCAGCGGCACCGCGATGTAGTTGCGCCATTGCGCGTACTCGAGCCGCGTATCGCCGCCGCTGCGCTCGTCGTTCGCCGTCCCGCGCATCATCGGGATCGACCACAGGCACAGCACGAGACCGCCGGTCAACGTCAGTGCGCCGAGCGTCAGGCCGAGCATGCGCAGCAGGAACTGCCCGCTCCACACGGCACCGATCATCAGCGTCGCGATCCATGCGAAGAGCCTGAATGCGATCTGTCGCTGCGTCGCGTCCGGGAAATGCCCGGTGACCGCCGCGTACATCGGGATCGCGACGGGCGGACAGAACAGCGTCAGCAGGCCCGTCAGGAACAGCAGCACGTCGCTCGACGTCAGGGTCATCGTTCGCACTCGGATGCGGTCGGGTGGATAAGCGGCGCAATGGCATGGGCGGCCGTCGTTCGTCGTCAGCCCAGCTCGGCGCAGAGTTCGGGGATCGTCGAGAACAGATCGCCGACGAGGCCGTAGTCGGCCACGCTGAAGATCGGTGCTTCCGGATCCTTGTTGATCGCGACGATCACCTTCGAATCCTTCATGCCGGCCAAGTGCTGGATCGCACCCGAGATGCCGACCGCGATGTACAGCTGCGGTGCGACGATCTTGCCGGTCTGGCCGACCTGGTAGTCGTTCGGCACGTAGCCGGCGTCGACTGCCGCGCGCGATGCGCCGAG